>NZ_LT670844.1:0-5237500 GCF_900141755.1 Bradyrhizobium lablabi
TCTGGCTCACCTTAGCGACGGACGCTTCTTGACCGGAGCGCGGCTACTTCTCACGGCGCTGAGGGAAGATCCGTTCGCTACACTACGCGTGAGCACGATACGAGCCTTTGCGCGCCTCCCGGTGTCAAGCGGATTTGGCGAGCTCGCGAGAGCGAAGCTCCATAGCAGCGACGGGGGTGGAGTGCTCGGTCGCAAATTCCTTGAGATTGAACCGACTGCTTTTTGCGGACGCCCAAGAACGACCTGGAGCCGCAGGAGACTCGCTTACATCACTGAGCTCCCCGTGGAGCGCCGCGCCGCAATCCTGCGCACGACTGTCTCAGCCTAGGTCCTTTCGCAAGGGCCTCAGTGCGCATTTCGACGCGCGCTGTGCAATCGGGCAGGCAGTACCGGATCCAGGAATGGTTGCCATTCGGTACCGTGCTTCGGCGCGGCCAACTCTATTACCGGCGACCGAGCTCTCTCAACGACCGTTACGAAGGGATAGAAGTGGACTGAATCGACGGCCGACTGAAACGGCGTCGTTTTGCAGGATACGCGACCTTCACCGCCGCAGACATCCGACTCGGCGCCTTTGTAGGCGTTGAGCTGGTGCACCATGCCAGGCAGCAGTTCCTCAAGGCTGACGATCTGTTGTTCGGGCTCGTGTCCGCCGTCATCGCGGCCGCCGCCGCTCGCGTCATAGCAGCAAGGCTTTCCAGTTTCACAGGATTAGACGCTCTGCTGGCCTCGCAACGCTGCGGTCACACTTACCAGTCGTCTGACACGTTCCCGATCGGCATGAGCCGCGCATGGCCAATCTCTGGAACAATTCGCCCTCGCGCCATAAGGCACACCAGCGGTAGACTTGGTGACTTGAAGCGCTCGCGCAGAATACCGTTGATGATCCTGCATTTCGATTCTGACAGCGTAGGCGGTGGAACGCTCGATCGTTTGCTTCGTTTGGGAAGCGATGATGACATCGGTAATTGAACGGATCCGGCAGCTCCTTGCCCATGACACGAGAGACCTGATCTGGCTGGCCTACGTGGTGGGCATTGCCCCGTGGATGCATCGCGCAGCCGGACCGATGCACCTGATGTGGCGATGGCAGGTCCGTCGTCGCCGACAGCGGGATTTCGACCAGCGGATGGCGCAACTGCGCGCCCGCATCGGGCAAGGATGTCTTGCGCGGGGCGGCAACCGAGTCGCGTTGGCGCAACTATGCCCGGAATTGGACGAGACCTGCCGCGCGATAAGGCGCCCCAACGAGGAGATCACTCTCGCCAGCATCGACCAGGATGGTCTCCTCCTCGCACGATTCGAAGAGCTCTGGCCGGCGCCTCGCGTGGTGGCGGCGGACGCGTTTCTGCCGCGGAGCCGGTTCGAGCTTGTGGTCGTGGACCGGGACGGCTGGATCGGAGTGCGCAAAGACTTCCGCGGAAACAGAATCGCCTTCGTGAACGAACTGGAGGCGGCTCTCGACCTCGCGGCAGCTGGCTGCCACGTCCCGGCGATCTTGGGCGTAGATTTCGACCGGCCCTCGATCACTTTTTCTTACATCAATGGGGCTGTCGTACGCGAGGCACTGGCCCAAGCGGGAGCCCCAATGCGGGATAGGGACGTGCGGCCAGACCGCGCTGCCCTTGGCGACCGCAGGATTCAGCGAGAGCGACGAGAAGCCGGAAGGGGGCTGGTTGATAAGGTCTTGGAACCCGAGACCATCGCGCGCATCGGCCAAACCCTGCTCGCCATCCATCGTGCTGGCTACACGGTGGAGGACGTAAAGTATGGCAACGTCATCGTCGAAGTGACCAAAACGCCATACTTCGTCGACTGGGAGCGGGCGCTGCCGTTGCGTCAGTTCTCCCGCACGACTGCGATCTATCTCCGCGATCGCGACGCCGACCAGCTCAACCAGCTTTTTGGTACGGACCTACTAACAGCGAAGGTGCTGCGAAAGTTCCGGCTGCCTGCCGACACTGCTATTTACTCGCCGTTCTATGCGGGTGCCGGAATCTGGTGGGGGACAATTTGGAATCCGGATTTCGGAATTCTCCGTTGGCGCCATATCCTGGCCGACCACCTGCCGGTTCCACGAGGCGGACGAATCCTCGATCTTGGGGCGAACAACGGCTTTAACGCCTTGCAGATGCTTCGCGCAGGCGCGAATGAGGTTATTGGGGTGGAGATCGATACTGGCGCCATCGAGCAGGGCTTGTTCGTGAAGCGCGTTTTCGAGTGGGCGGACAACACCGAGTACCGTTTCTCGTACATTCACGGCTCGCACGCCGACATCGGCTCGATGAACCTCGGTCGATTCGATCTGGTTACCGCATTCTGCACGCTGTACTATTTGAACAGCGCGGCAATGAGCAAGACCGTTTCCGACTTGGCACAGCTCACCGATGTCCTGGTTCTGCAATGCAATGATGAGCGCTCAATCGAACGCAGTGATCCCGAGACCTACAGGAAGGCATCACTTTCGTTCAACGTCGAGCTGGTGCGCAACAATGGCTTCCCGAACGTCACGGTGATCGAACGGCGTGGGTCGAACCGTCCGCTGGTAATCGCGCGAACCCGATAGCGGCAGCGCGCTGCCTTGGGGTGCCACAGATGCAAAGCTCCCCTCTTGTCACTCGGGCGGTGAATTGACCTTCATTCGAGCCTCACCCGTTCAGACATCTCGTCACGGGAGGTTGTCGTGGCGTGTCGCCGCCAGTCCGCCGACCGCCGGCCCAATCACAGGGCCGCGAGGCCCGCGAAACGGCGCGGCCAAAAATGTACTGCAGGCGCCGTAAGGCCAGAGCGCAAAGAAGATCGCGCCAGCACCAACAATGCCGGACAGCACAATGAACAGCATCGGTATGCTCGGACTTAGCGTAGGTCAAATTCTACCGGCGCTTTGTGTCAGCAACGCGACTCACAGTATCGACCTACCATCAAACTCCTCTGCTTAACATTCGATTTTCAGGATACGGCGGCGGTTCCAGATCAAGAATGGAACGCCTGAGAATTGCGCGCGCAACGCCCTCGTGTTCTGGAACAATCCGTTGACGGAGGTGCGCGGCAATGCGTGCGGGTGGGCGGCGTGGTCGGGAAAGACGTGCGCCGGCCGCGAAGTTATGGCGGTCACATACCCGGCTTGACGGGCAAGGCGGAACTCGCGTGGGCCGACTGCGCTTGCATCGCCGAACGGATAGGCCAGATGGCGGACCGGTCGTCCGAGACGCCGCTCAAGCAGCTCCTTGCTCTCGGCGATCTCGCGCATGGCGGTGGTTCCGTCGCACTTCGCCAAGATTGGGTGGGAAAGGGTATGCGCACCAATCAAAACGTCTGGCTCGCGCACCAGAGTTTGAAGCTCGTCCCAACCGAGGCAGAGGTTCGCGGTCAGCCGGCGCGTGTCCACGCCCGCTTGCGCGGCGAGATCCGCCGTGATGGCCCGCAACCGCTCCTCTGGCCCGGCGCGCAGGTGCCGGTAGATGGCCTCGAAGGCGGCTCCTTTCTCGACCATCGTGCGGCTTGGCAGATCCCGCAACTCGCCGTTACCTCGGAGCACGACACGGTCGAGCCGAGCGATCGCCTGCTCGAGTTCCAGCCACCAAAGGCGGCCACGGCCATCGGCGAAGTCCGTGGTGACGAACAGCGTCCACGGTGCATTGTGCCGCCTCAACACCGGCCAAGCATGCTCGACGTTGTCACGATAGCCATCGTCAAAGGTCAATGCCGCAAACGGCCGCCCGGCGGCAGCACCTGGTCGTGCCCGGTCGAGAACGGCATCGAGGGGAATGATGTCGAAGCCCTCCTGCCGCAGCTCGGTCAGGACCACGTCCAGAAACTCAGGCGTGATTTCGAGACCTCGGTTGGGCGCGAATTCGCGCGGCCGCCAGGGCCGGACATGATGAAACATCAGGATCACGCCCCGGCCCCGGGCGAGGAAGCGAAGCCAGCGATCGGCGCCGATGGCAGCTAGGGTTCCGAAGCCGGAATTGAACGCCCTGTGTTTGAGGCTCAAAGAGCCCGGCTTGCCCTCGCGCCCATGCGCCTGAAGTGTTGAGTAGACTCTTGCGGTTTCCGCAGCCACTACATCCCAATTGTATTGCTGAAGGGCTTTGTCGCGATCTACACCATAGAGCTCATGATCTTGCGAAATCTTGCGCCGCAGATCATCTGCGTCGCCCACCCTGAAATAGTTTTCCATGCGAAAACCCAAGTCGCGGTTGGGTTCTATGTCGCTGAGCAAAATCGGGGTCCCGGCGCCAACGGCCTCTAGTGCAGCGATCGAAAGTCCTTCGTTGTAGGAAGGAAGCACAAATAACGACGCGCGTTGGAGGAGAATTTGCAGCCTGTCGTGGGATATGAACCCGGTAAACACGATCCTGTCACTTGCTTGTTGAAGGAGCCGCTTCGAATACTCGTCCCTGTGATCCGCATCGCCAACAATCAGGAGCTTGCAATCGAGATCGGCCGTCCTGAAGGCTCGGCACAAGTCGTGAAACCCTTTTTCCGGAACGAGCCGACCTATCGAGATGATGTACTTGTTCTCTTCGAGACCATACCTGGCAAGGACGTCATTGCTGCGGAACGCCGCAGATTTCGCCGTGTTGATGTGGGTCGCGCCGTTCGGAATGAAGTATATCTTGGCCGCCGCCTTCGGAAAGCGCTGCTTCAAGTCGGTCGCGAGGCATTGAGATACGGCTATCACTCTCTCTCCGAACGTGACAGCGCACAGCTCTCCAATTCGCAGGATGAACCTCGCGACGCGGTTCCATTTATGATGTTCGTAATTCTTCGAGTGATACGTGACGACAAGCCTCATGCCGAGGGCTCTTGCAACCGGTGCCATCAGGGCAGGGCCGATGCCATGAAGATGAATCAATTCTGCATGTAAGACGAATCGCGCATATAGTACGCCGAAGATTGTGTTGGTAATGGTTTCAAGGTGCTTGCCGCGGGCATGCGGCAACGAGACGATCCGCAGCCCGTGATACTCGGAGACTTCCTCGGGCAAATACCCCTTACGTCCGATGATAGTGAACGAGTCATCTGGATGTAGTCCTTTCATGAGGGGGAACAATTGCTCGCAGTGGGTTTCCACCCCGCCCATGACGTGGGGCAGGCCTCGCAGGCCCAAAACGCATATTTTCATGGCGACCTCCGATCCTCTTCGACGCCTCGGACGGCGCGAACCTTGATCGCAGTCTTGACCACAGCAGGCTCGTCCACCGCCCTCCTTGAGGCGGTTGACTCGGTCAGCTCGGTTCACCGCCCTCCATTTTTTTTCGTCAGAAGGCGTTCCGCGTTCGGCAGATCTCCAGCACCGTCCAGAAGAGAATCCGAAGGTCGAGCCAGAAGCTCCAGTTGGTCGCGTACCAGAGGTCTAGTTCGACCCGCTGCCTCATTTTGTCGACCGTCGGCGTCTCGCCACGAAATCCATTGACTTGAGCCCATCCGGTAATCCCGGGTCTGACATGATGGCGATACGGATAATTCGAGATCAGCCGGCTATACTGGACGTCGTGTGCAAGTGCATGCGGCCTGGGTCCGACGAGCGACATGTCACCACGCAGGACATTGATGAGTTGCGGCAACTCGTCCACACTGGACCGGCGCAGCCAACGGCCAATGCTTGTCAGGCGGTGATCATTTGAAGTGGCCTGGACGATCGTCGGGCCATCTTCCATCACACGCATCGTGCGGAACTTCACGATGTGGAAAGCCCGTCCATTGAAACCGCCGCGCGTTTGCCTGAAGAGAACCGGGCCCGGCGACTCGATCCACACGGCGAATGAGATCGCCAGCAGCAACGGCGCGATCGCCAGGAGACCGGCCGTCGCCGCGGCTATGTCGAACGCCCGCTTTGCCGCCCGCTCGCCTGCCGTCAAAGGCGGCCGCTGAAGCTCAAAGCTTACCACTCCGCCCAGACTTCGCTGCGGATGCTGCAGGATCTCGCGCGCTGTCGCATCGGCGATCAGGCGCACCGGAACCGGAAGGACGCGCAGCTCGGCGAGCACCTGTTTCATGTCGGACAAGCGATTCCAATCCATCGCAAGATGAACTTCGCTGACGATGTTCGCTCCGCGGGCAGCACCCACGAGGTTCGCAAGCAAGTGTCGGATGCCTTCCGAATCGGACGGGAGCACGTAGGTCCCTACAACATCATACGCGCGCAGCGTCTCGTCACTCGCAGTTGTGTCTTTCGGCTCTCGGGTGATCAGGACGATCTTGGACCGCTTGAGCCAGCCTTTTTGAAGGATGGCTAGCATCGTGCGCTTGACCAGGAGCCGCTGGCCCAGGATGAGCAATGGCGCAGTTATCGCAAGCGACAGCATCGAGCCGCGTGACAACCCCTCACTGATCTTCAGTGTGAAGCTGACGCCGAGCAGGAACAGAACAACGCTGCTCCAGACCAATATGATCGGCGAAACCTGTGAGCGAACCGACAGCAAACTGTCGGGAGTATAGAGGTTTTTGAGCTTCATCAACGCGGCAGTCAAAGCGGCCAAAATCGCGCCTACGCCGAAAAATTCCGCAACGCTTCCAACTCGACCGTAGGCAAGCAAATGGTAAGCGCTTCCCGCTGCCATGCTCGCGACAACGATTGCGCACACGTCGGAAAGCGCCGCGAGAACGCCGAAATCGTCGTAGCTCAGCGGCAAGTGGCTCGCCGCATCGGCCCCTGAAGCCGGCTGGTATCGAGCCTGGGAGCTCGCGGGCGGAGCCTTCATGGCCCGCATCCAGTGTGAACGACGCACGCTAGTCATCAGGCACTCGCGCGTTACGCGCGCCTACGGTGCCCCACCCCAGTTTTTCCGGTTTACGACCGCCACCGGCAGTCGCGATGCAAGCTCATCGTATGGCAAAATCAACGGAGCAATTCGCAATGTACGAACGAGCGTCACCTCGCTGATGGTCAACAATTGTCGGATGGAAAATCGATCGGGAGGCAATCGCGTCGTCACAAAAATCACGTCGTCACAAAACTTTAATCGTGCCGCCACAAAACTTTAACAAAACTTCAACAAAACTTCAATCGCATCGTCATAAAACCTTCGAAAGACCTGCCATTGTCTGATGGTTTTTTTTGACCGATCCACTTTTTGGCGAGATTCGGTTCGCGATTGTGGCGGTGCTTCGATGCGGTATGTCCAGTCAACCCAACAACAGCAATGCGATGGAACCGTTACGGGAACTGGCGGCGCAGTATTGGAAACGATGGGTTCCATTACGCGCCGTTATGGAAATCATAACGGGTTATTCTTCGCCGCTCTCAAATTGCGCTCGCTGGTTCCGTTTTGTTGCATGCTTAGCGCATTCTTCGTTTGTCGTCGGGAAATTGCGCAAGCACGGTGGGACAGCCTGCCTGCCAAATGTCGTTGCGTGTGGTTACGGGCTATCGCGAAGCGCAGTACGCCCGAGCAAGGTCTCTCCGAAAGTTCCAATGTCGGCTCGCCGGCTTTGGGGACGTGATTGCTGCTGGAGTCGGTTGCAGAGCATCACTCAACGTACGATACTGTCCTTGACACCCGGACACCCGGTGCTCCAGTGGGGGTCGCTGCCATGACATTGCTTCGATCGGCTCTTCTTACCAAGGGTGGTACGAGGAGTGTTTTGTTGTTTTGTGCGCTCCTCAGTTGGAGCATTCCAGCCAAGGCCGAATACCGTATCGACGCCGGAGATATACTTGAAATAGCTGTCGCAGGAATGCCGGATTGGCGACAGCGTGTCGAGGTGCAATTGGATGGCAGTATCTCGTACCCGTTGCTGGGTACTCTTGTCGTAGCCGGTCTTTCGCCCTCGGAGGTCCGGACCAAAATTCAAAGCATCCTTCCAACAAAGGTCTTTCGACAGAGCACACCGGACGGGCGCGACCACGTCGTCGTACTAGACGCCGATCAGGTCACCGCAAACCTCGTGGAATATCGACCGATATATGTCAACGGCGACGTGTCCAGGCCGGGCGTTCAAGCCTATCGTCCGCTGATGACCGTGCGTCAAGCCGTGGCGCTGTGCGGCGGATACGAGATCATGCGCTTCAGAATGAATAACCCGTTTCTCGAATCGGCCGACTTTCGAAGCGAATATGAGTCGCTCTGGACGGACTTCGCCAAGGAACAGGTGCACATTTGGCGGATAAGAACCGAGCTGGGGGAAGGGGACAATCTCGATCGAAAGGTCTTACAGGGCGTACCGCTACCTGCGTCCACAATCTCGCAGATCACACGCTTGGAGGCCGAACAACTGAAGGGACGCCAAGAGGACTATCTGCGCGAGAAGGAGTTTCTTCGACGCGTCATCAAGCAGGCTGAAGAGCACATCGGGGTCCTATCGGAATCGCTGCAGAAGGAGGAAGAGGGGGTACAAGCCGACATGCAAGATTTCCAAAGGGTAACCGATTTGTTCGGCAAGGGTGCTGTGCCCATCACGCGCATAACGGACGCCCGTCGAGCGGTGCTGTGGTCCTCAACTCTGAAATTGCAGACCACTGCGCAATGGATGTCTCAAAAGAAACAGCGGGAGGAAGTTTCAAGACAGCTGGAACGGCTCGATGACCAGCGTCGGATGGATCTGCTTCGAGAACTTCAAGATGCCGGCGTGAGGCTCAGTCAAATCAGCGCAAGGCTGCAGGGCGTCGGAGAGAAGCTTCAATACACAGCGCTGGTGAGGTCACAGCTCGTACGTGGAAGCGGCGGCAAACCGCAAATTGCCATCATTAGAAAGGGAGAGAACGGCCGGGAACGCCTTGTCGCAGAGGAAGATTTCGAGCTTCAGCCGGGTGACGTGGTCGAGGTTGCTTTGCGAGCTGAGCAAGGCGTCGTCTTGCCGCCGCAGTAAGGTGGCACTCTGGGCCGCTTTGCTCCAAACTTTTGGCCTCGGAACGGCTGCGTTCGCGGAGGGTGCGCGCCAAGCTCTGAGCAAGCTTCCGTCATAGGCTGCAGGCATTCCGAGGGTCGCGTGCTCCCTTTGGAAGGGTAGAGATGCACAAAGTCGCTTGGCAAAAAACGACCAGAGCCGGAGATCCTCAAGTGGCGGGCGCAGAGGAGCCGCTGATTGACCTGGGTGAGGCGTTTCGCGTCTTGCGGCGCAGAAGGGTTTTGGTTGCAAGCATATTGGCGCTGGCCGTTTCCGGTGCTGCAGTGTACCTGGCCATGACTCCAGGGCGGTATACCGCATCGTCGATGTTGCTCTTCGACGTCCGGAAGAATGAGCCCTTTCAACAGCAAGGATATCCGAATGCGGCTGCCGACTCGGCCTTCGTCGATAGCGAAGTGGAGGTCCTCAAGTCCGAGAACCTTGCAAGATCGGTCGTCAGAACCCTGAGCCTACAGTCTGACCCGGAATTCGCTCCTTCAGCGGGTTTCGCGGCCGCCATACAAGGATTCATAGAAGGGATCGTCGAAGCCGTTCTCGGCACTAGCCGAACTTCCACGGAATCCGATCAGTTCGGCCGCGTCGTCCGTCTGTTCCAGAAGAATCTTACAATCAAACGCACAGGTTTGACCTACGTCGTCAGCATCGATTACCGATCCCTGGACCCGAACAGGGCTGCCCGGATCAGCAATGCTGCGGCCGAGGCCTATCTAGTCGGTGAGCTCGAATCAAAATACCAGGCAGCACGTCGCGCAAACATCTGGCTTCAGGATCGCATCAATGAATTGAAGGCCCAGGCCGAGAAAACGGAACGGGCCGTTGCAGAGTACAAAGCCAAGAACAATGTTGATACGAGTGGACCTCGCCCGAACGAGCAGCAGCTCGTAGACGCTTCCAGCGAGCGTCGCATCATCCTCAAGGACCTGGAAAGCTCTGCGCAAACAAATCGCGCACTTCATGAGGCGCTGCTGCAGCGTGTGACGGAGTTCACTCAGCAACAATCGTTTCCGGCAACCGAGGCACGTGTCGTGTCCCCGGCATCACCACCGCTTGAAAAGAGCGAGCCGAAGGCCCTTATCGCGTTGGGGGTTGCGTCTATTCTCGGCCTTGTTGGTGGCTTCGGCGCGGCATTTGCGCGGGAGTATCTCGATCGAACTTTCCGCTCCTCGAAACAGGTCGAGAGAGAAGTCGGCGTTGAATGCCTCGGCATTCTGCCGGCAATAGCACCGGCGCGCTGGCGGCTGCCGAAATGGCATCGAGATGTTGCGAGTGGTGAGCGCATTATTTCGGAGCGGCACCGGTTCGTTGTCGGTGAACCCCTCTCACGTTTTGCCGAGACGATCCGAGACTTGAAAGTCGCGGCTGATACGGCCGATCTGCATCGGTCCGACAAGGTCATC
Organism: Bradyrhizobium lablabi; assembly: GCF_900141755.1. Classification (NCBI taxonomy): domain Bacteria; kingdom Pseudomonadati; phylum Pseudomonadota; class Alphaproteobacteria; order Hyphomicrobiales; family Nitrobacteraceae; genus Bradyrhizobium; species Bradyrhizobium lablabi. Next base: position 10,251 of record NZ_LT670844.1, read on the forward strand.
GGCATAACGTCCGCTCGTCCTCACGAAGGCAAGAGCCTATTAGCCGCCAATCTGAGCGAAATGATCGCGCTCTCAGGCTGCAAGGTCCTTCTGATCGACTGCGAATTGCGCAATGGCGGCCTGACCGGGCAATTCGCTCCAAAGGCGAAGGGGGGATTGTTAGAAGTCGTCGCAGGTCGGGCGGCAGTGAATGATTTCATATGGTGCGATCCGATCACCAATTTGCACTTCTTGCCTGCGGTGAAGCTAGCCGGAGGGCGCGATCAAAACACCAAGGAGCAATTGTCGCCGGCGGCTCTATTCCAACGGACGCAACTTACTCCCATGGGACTGAAAGCACTGCTGGAGTCTGTCCAGGATAGCTACGATTACGTGATTCTGGACCTTCCGCCGATCACGCCGGTCGCAGACGTGAAGGCGATATCTCATCTCATCGATGCTTTCATTCTGGTCATTGAATTTGGCCGCACGTCACAGCAGGCAGTCATCGATGCTCTGAATGCGGCGCCAACGGTATGCGAGAAGCTGTTGGGGGCCGTGCTAAATAAGGCGGACCCGGACGAACTGCGACGACTTGCGTCCTAAAGGGCCAATACTGCTGTTGCGACCACTAAGCGGCGAAGCGGCCCTCAGGATTGACAGGATCCTCGCTTTGCCTGGCCGAGAGCTCCGGATCCGTCCGCGAGACTGTCAAGACTGGGCGGCCTCATGATGGAAGAGCAAGTCCCGTCCTTTCCGATTTACGTTACCCTGCCAGTTTGGGGCGTCGTCTTGTTGTTCGTGCTCGTTCGCGTCTGGTACTTACGAGAGTCGTGCGCGACATTCCTGCTTCTGGCAACGTGGTTTCGCTATGGCATCGCGACGTTTCACCAGTACACGTATCCACCCGTCGTACTTGGCCTCTCGGTTATCGCGCTGACATCGATCGTTGTCGTTGCGGTCGGCTGTCTCGTGGTTGGTGGTCGTAATCTGTTGCTTCGAAGGCTGATCCCGATTTACATCACAATACTCGTTGTCCTGGTAAGCGCCATCACGAATCAAAGATGGATTGAAGGAGTCAATGCTACTTTCAAGTGGCTCTATTTGATTGTATTCGCACTCGCAGCTCATCATGCAATGCGGCGGCGCGGATCAGAGCCGATTTTTCGCTCGTTGGCCGTCATATTGGCCGGGCCGGTCGTACTGCAATGGCTTTCAGTTCCATGGGAACTGAAAACAACGAGCCCCGACGGAACGACTTTTTACATCGGCGGATACCAACACCAGCAGTCTCTTTCGATTATCCTTCTGACGTTCTTGTTTATTACATGCTTTTCGCCGTCGTTGGGCTTGCTTGAGTCGTACGGGCGATTGGTGATCGTCGCGGCCGGGCTCGCACTCGCAAATTATCGAACAGCTGTGCTAGCCGCCGCCGTGCCGGCATCGACCTTGGCAGTCTCGAAGCTTGTCGAGAGAGTCGTCCCGAAGCAACGCGGCATTGTGGTGGTGTTTCTGGCCGTTGTCACTGTGTTCGTGTTCGTCGGCGTCGGTACTCTAGCAAGAGAACGGTTCGCAGATCTCGGGACTACGCTCGACAAAGGCGCGTCACTGATAAAGCCGGCCGAACATTTCACGGCCGAGGACAAGCGACTGTTCTCAGGCCGACTTTATTTATGGAGCCAGTACATCGAGGCATTTCTGGACGGGGATATAGTCAACATCCTTGTTGGCTTTGGGCCTGACGCGTGGGTGGGGCGATTCACCACTTATGCGCACAATACATTCATCTCATATTTGTACGAGTTTGGGCTGTTTGGCCTTGCCGGACTCGTGTGGATTCTGAGTTCGAATTTCCTCACGGCTTTGCGCGTGAGAGACAATAGAAGATTGGTGCTGGTCGCGTGCCACATTGGATTTATCGTGCTGAACTTGGCAACGATGGGAATCTGGACGCTTGAGGGGGCCGTACTTTACGGGTTGCTGTTGAGCCAGACTTGGTATTTGGACGCGATCCGAGCGGTCAGGAGCGACACACATCGCGGCTTCGTGCGACGGTGAACGCGTACGGAAACGCAACCGTGCTGCGGTAGCGCCAGGAAGCAGGAGGATGGTGAGTGAGACTTGCCGGAGCAAACAGATGTCAGTGAAAGCGCGTTCACTCATCGTCGGCATGGCAACGTACATCCCTGGGCTCCGAGGTCTGACGGGAAGGAGGACGGGCGGCACTGTATCTGCCAGGTACTGCTATTCTGTCTGGTTGCGCCACCTATCAATTCTGCAGCGGTGCGGTCTTCCCACGACGTTCAAAACAATGGTCGAGCTTGGTCCCGGCGACTCCCTTGGCATCGGCTTGGCGGCGCTGCTCTCGGGCGTAGAACGCTATATCGCCCTCGATGTCATCCAGTACGCCAGCGACGCGCAAAACCTGCGGATTTTCGAGGAGTTGATTGCGCTCTTTAAAGATCGCGCGCCCATCCCTGACGAGGCTGAACTCCCGCTTGTGCGGCCGCTGCTGCCATCATACGCGTTCCCTGCGGACCTGCTCACGTCGGCGCGCTTGGACGCGGCGCTTCACCCGGCTCGGTTGGAGCTGGTTCGAAGCGGCATTACTAATCCCGCGCCTCGCCCGCGCGGCCGTGGCCCTGTCTGCTACATAGCCCCTTGGAGGCCGGGCGTGATCGAAAGTGGCGCTGTCGATCTCGTGCTCTCGCAGACCGTGCTGGAGTATCCGCCGGACTTGGAGGGAATGTACTCCGAAATGTGCCGCTGGTTAGAACCTGGCGGCATCATGAGTCACGAGATCGACTTCAAGTCGATTGGAATGACCGTCGAGTGGAACGGCCACTGGTCATGCCCTGACACGATTTGGCGCTTGGCCGCGGGCAGGCGCCGGCACAGACTCAATCGCGAGCCGCATTCCACGCATGTAGCGCTCATGCAGAGGATGAATTGCCGCGTCGTTTGCGACGAACGCACGGTCCAGCCATCGGCCATCACGCGCGCTCAACTCGCCCCACGCTTTCGCCATCTGACCGACGAGGATCTGACGACAAGCAGCGCACTTATCCAAGCAGTGAAGCTCGCCTGAGCGATACTCGCGAGATCAGACTCACCGTCGCATCGGTGCGCGAAGGATCGTCGTGACGCGCGGTCAAAAGCTTGCTGTAATGGGTCTCGGATATGTCGGCCTGCCGGAATCAGGGTGCTCGATGTCCGGGGTGCCGCTCGACCCGCCAAAAGATTATGGAGACATCCCGCCGCCAGGCATTTGTTGCTTCCCCCGAGAATGCGAGGGCATCGAGGAAGCAGACAAACCGCCTCATAATGCGTTGAAAAAGCTGGTGGGCGCGACAGGGATCGAACCTCTTAGTGCGCTTGGACGCCCGGGACCATGTGCGATGCACTCTTAGAGATGGGTGGTCGGGCGGCTCTGGGCAGGTTATAATTCAATTATCCGGTATTCAAACCTGCCCAAGATCGGGATTGCGCGAATGTTCCAGCTGTTCTTGCGAGCTCGCGTTCACAATTTTCTCAGAAGTCAATCTAACAACCGCGAATTTAAGACCCGTTTGGCTGATCGCGATGCGGAAACGGATCGAGTGCGCATTGCATCCATAATGGCCGCAATCCAAACTGTGTTGGATGACGCAGAGAAGGAAAAAGCAGGACTCAGTCGGCGGGTCGATGACGCTTTAGCACTCGCAGCCGTCACTATGGGCGCTGCTACGGATGAATACTTGGAGCGCGAGTCGCTCAACGACCACCACCAAAGCCTCTTTAACTTAGAGATCAAAAATGGTGAGCGTCGTCTCAGCGAGCTCGCGACCATGATCTCCCATTTGAAATTTATCAAGGCAGCAATGTTGACACGGTTTCCGGACTCCAAGCTGCCGATGCTAAGTAGCGTACGAGGTGAGTAGCCCCGTTTGTCTGACGCGATACAAGGTCGATATCGAAGATCTCCGCGCACCAGAGAATCGCAGACAACCGAACTTACTAGCATTTGGAGGAGAACTCCTAGATAGCCGCCGTGAAAGGCCAACAGCGGTTTGAGAGACACACTTGAGAACGGCCTCCTCGGATGCGAAGTCTCAGCCCGCGGGATTCCCAGTCGGCCCAGAGATCGGTGCCTTCTGAGAGATCCGTCCAACGTTCTCGTACCGAAAACCCTGAGATGTCACTTCTTCCGGTCGATAGATATTACGCAAATCTATGATTACGGGGTTGGCCATTGTACGCTTCAGGCGAGCTAGATCGAGCGCGCGAAACTGCTCGCATTCTGTCACAATCATCAAAGCGTCGGCTCCCTCGGCGCAGCTGTAAGGTCCATCGCAATACGTCACGTCCGATGATTCCGCGCGCGCCTGCTCCATGCCCTCCGGATCGTAGGCTTTGATCTTCGCGCCGCGATCCTGAAGGGCGGTGATCAGGGGGATGGCCGGTGACTCCCGCAGATCATCGGTGTTCGGCTTGAACGTCAGCCCGAGGACGGCGGATCGACGGCGGTTACACACATCGCGGACATGCGGGTTAGTTGAGTCCCGCGCTTAATGCCCGGACCATATACTTTGGGCTGGACCTCAGGGCTTAATCCGAGATCGACAATTTGCAGCTGCAATCTGGCGGCCTTGGTGGCTGACGGTCAGCCATCAAAGAGACGTCTTAAATAGAATCACGGGGATGAGCGATGTCCAGAAGCCAAGTTTCACGCCGCGCGCTATTGGCCGGAATGGCCGGCGCGCCGTTCGTCCGCAGCGCCAGCGCCCAGGCCGCCTGGCCGAACCGTCCGGTGCAGGTGATGGTGCCTTATCCGCCTGCCGGTGGCGCCGACACCACCGCGCGGATTCTCTACGCCAAGATCGGCACGATTTTGGGACGGCAGTTCGTCATCGAAAATCGCGGCGGGGCCGGCGGCACCATCGGTGAAGCCGTGGTCGCGAAGGCGGCCCCCGACGGCTACACCATCCTGCATGACGGCACCGCATATTCGATCAACGGCGCGCTCTATTCGAACCTTTCGTTCGACTACAACAAGGATTTCGACGCGGTGGCTTTGGTGTCGCTGGTGCCGAATATTCTGGTGGTGACGCCATCGTTGCCGGTGAACACGATGGCTGACGTCATCGCCTATGCCAAAGCCGCTCCGGATGGCATCGACATGGCTTCCTCGGGCAACGGCACGCTGCAGCATCTGTCCCTCGAAATGTTCCGCTTCATGACCGGGACCAAAGTGAACCATGTGCCCTATCGCGGCGGCGGCCCAGCGCTTAACGATGTCATGGGCGGACAGGTGAAGTTTTTCTTCTCCAACGGATCGTCGGTGGTCGGCATGATCCAGGGAGGTAAGGTCAAGGCCATCGCCCACACCGGCAAGGGCCGGCTGAAAAGCTTGCCCGACGTTCCGCCGGCGTCGGACACGCTGCCCGGCTTCGAGGCCTATGAATGGAACGGCGTGTTCGTGCCGTATGGCACGCCGCCGGCAATCGTACGCACCCTCAACGGCGCGATCAACGAAGCGATCCGCGCGCCTGAGGTCAAAGAGCGCTTCGAGCAGCTCAACATCGACAGCCGGCCGAACACGCCGGAAGAATTCCGCGCCTTCGTCAAAGACCAGATGGAGCGCTGGGGCAAGGTGGTGAAGGAAGCCAACATCAAGCTGGGTTAGGTCGTTGGCTCAGGAACCGCCGCGCATTGTTGGGCCGGTCGATGGCACCTTTGAGACATGCCGCCCCTTGCGATGAATGTCGGTTTTCGGGGGGTGGTCTCAACCGGTTGACGCAACACTTTATCTTAAAGGAGAGATGGAGTGTGGTTTGATGGCTCACAAATTTCATAGAGGGTTTACTGCGGCAGAGAAAACGGAGTTATGGGATCGCTGGAAGCGCGGGGAGTCGCTAAAGGCGATCGGACGCGCTTTTGGTAAGCAGTCATCGTCGATCTATTTTTTGGTGGCTCCGCATGGTGGGATTCGTCCTGCCGAGCGGCGTCGCTCCAGGCTGGCATTGACGCTCGCGGAACGCGAGGTGATTTCCAGAGGTGTTACGGCACATCGATCGGCCCGATCGATCGCCAAGTTGCTTGGCCGCTCACCCTCGACGGTGAGCCGGGAAATGAACCGTAATGGCGGCTATGACCGCTACCGAGCGGCACTTGCAGATGAGAATGCCTGGGCGCGAGCTCGTCGTCCAAAATGCTGTAAATTGGCGAGCAGTCCGCGGCTACGGCGAGCTGTCGCGGGGAAGCTCAGATTGGATTGGTCACCCGAGCAGATAGCCGGCTGGCTGAAGAGAACGCATCCTGAAGACGAGTGTAATCAGGTGTCACACGAGACGATCTACCGCAGCTTATTTGTACAAACCCGTGGCGTGCTCAAGAAAGAGCTGCTTAGTCATCTTCGATCGAAGCGCTCGATGCGTCGCTCCAAGCCGGTCGATCCGGATGGCGATAGACGGGGGCATATCAAGGATATCGTCTCAATCCGCCAGCGACCGGCGGCGGTTGAAGATCGAGCGGTGCCTGGCCATTGGGAAGGCGATCTGCTGTCCGGGCCGAACAACAGCTACATCGCGACCTTGGTCGAGCGTCATACGCGTTACGTGATGTTGGCCAAGGTGGCAGGTAAGGACACCCAGACGGTGGTCTCCGCGCTCATCAAGCAGGCGAAGAAGCTACCAAAGGAGCTGTATAAGTCCCTGACCTGGGATCGGGGAAAGGAACTTACGGATCATCGTCGCTTTACGTTGGCGACCAAAATCGACGTATATTTTTGCGATCCGCAAAGCCCGTGGCAGCGCGGGTCGAACGAGAACACCAATGGCCTGCTGAGACAGTACTTTCCGAAGGGCACCGACTTGTCGGTGCACTCACAAGCCTACCTGAACAAAGTGGCTCGTCAGCTAAACGAACGACCACGTGAGACCTTGCAATTTGAAACCCCAGCAGAGAGATTTAGCGCCTGTGTTGCGTCGACCGGTTGAGCCGGCAGGGGTAAAGCGGAAGTAGCGTGGACATCGCCAAACCGTCGCTTTTGACCCTGAACTGACATCGCATATTGCCATTCGCTTGCCCAATCCCTTGTGCGCGAAGCAACTCGACAAGAACCGTGACATGAGGCCGTTTCGCAATCGAGACAGGCTTGGCAATCGTCGCCTGGTTCGAATCCAAAGCCTAAACGCGAATTTAATAGCTCTCCCTTGTCTCGTTCCCACGTTCAGGTGGTTGGGCTCCGGCAGCGGCGTCGGGCCTTGCCGCGCGTTCCAGCGCGTCCCAACACGACTGCTCCAATCGAGAGGTTTTGTACTCCGTGCTGCAAAAAAGACTTTTGCGGCACTAGCGGCACCTCCGGAGTAGGCGGCATGACATCGCGCACGATTATGATGGAATAAAGGGATGGCCAGCGGACCCTCTGAAAAAGATCGTACTATCCGGCTTTCGACCGGACTGTTCCTGCGCATCGAGCTCGTCGTCTATGTAGCACTCGGCATATTGTTGTCTGTGACGGCATTGCTGACGCTCGGGAGTGCAACGCTCCTGCTGTGGGAGGGAATGCGCGACTGGAGCGGCACCAGCGCGATATTCCTTATCGTCGATCGGTTGATGTTCGTACTTATGCTGATTGAGATCCTGCATACCGTCCGAGGTTCGGTCCGTTCGGGTGCGTTGACTCCCGAGCCATTCTTGATCATAGGGCTCATCGCTTCGATCCGAAACGTGCTCGTCATCACCCTGAAGTCATCCGGAGTGACCTCGGAGGGCCTCGCCTCGATTGAAGGCGAGATGTTGTTCCGCTCCTCAATTGTAGAGCTGGGTGTCCTGGGAGCGCTGATTTTGATCTTTGTGGTTTCGATTTATCTGCTTCGACGGGGCCACGCCCTGACGGCAGCCAACGCGCCCCAAGCTGACCAGGACCGTTCACCACGAGCGGGGAACTGAGCCTCCTGGCAGACGGCAGGCCTGCACGGCTCTAATGATTCTGGCTTCCGGTTTTGGCACCTTTGAGACATGCGGACAGTCGGTGGCGAGGTCTGTTCATGGGGGTAGAGCGGAAGTCGTCGGTACACGGTCAAACCGGTGCGATTGACCCTTCTCGGAGTGCGCCAGGAAAGCTGGCAAAGAATAGGAGGTGAAAGTCCCCCATGGGGTAAGGACTAGCCATCCGCCCCGACCCCGAGTGATGCGCGGCGTCCCGCGAGGGCCGACGTGAAGCGTTCACAGGGGAGACCACGGGCCAAGTATTGAGCTGCGAAACGGGTCTAATTCCGAGGTGCCGATCTTATTCTGAGAAAGAGAAGGCAACATCGTCCCATAGCGAATGGCTTGCATGGGAAGAACCTCGCGCAGTCGGAGACCTTGTGCACGTGGAGAAGTTCTTTGCACGGAACCTGGGAGGTCTCATCCATGCCCGGACTCGTGTGCCGGGCCGGCTCGGGAAGGCGACAAGCCGCACGCCGAGCATGTACGTGGATGAGAAGTCGGATGAGGCCATAGTACCTGCGAAGCGACTGAACAAGGGGAGGCAACTCTCGGCGGAAGTCGTGGAGGGAAGGGCCTCACCCAAGGGGAACAGCCGTTAGGCGGCCGCGGTTCGGACACTGAGCCGAAATGCCGCGTCGATCCGAATGATGGCTGCGCGTCGGGCGACGAGCGTGACTAAATCGTTCATCGCACGACGCCAGAACCCGAGGGAGGAGCCCGGTGCGTTAGCAGCGCACGCCGGGATCTGTGCGGGGGGCGAGGAGAAATCCTCGTCCCTACCGCGACCATCAGCGACCTCCAAAGTTCCTTCGATCTAGCCGCGACGTCTTCAAAGTGACCAGATTAGGTCGCCACAATTGCCCGCGTTCTAATCGTTGGAGTGGGGCATACCTTGTCTGCCGAGCGCCAAAGGGAGTGAAATCAGATGCTCATGTCTCGAGCTCTTTGGGTACCGATTGCAGCCGCAACGGTTCTTGTTGGTGTGCTGCTTTCCGCGCCAGCCTTCGCGCAGGCGCATATCCGCGGCACGCTGACCGCCGCGAAGGACGGAACGATCAGCGTTCAAACCGCCAAGGGCGAAACTGTATCGATCAAACTCGCCAACGACGCTGGCCTTTTTCTGGTGACGAAGGCCGACATGAGCGCCATCCAGTCTGGCAAGTTCGTCGGCATCACGTCTTTCGAGCAGGACGGCAAGCGCGTCGCACGCGAGGTTCATGTGTTTGATGAGTCTTTGCGCGGTCTGGCCGAGGGGCACTATCCATGGGATCTTGAATCCAAGCCGAACATGATGACCAACGCCAATATCTCTAAGGTCGAGGAGGTCGGAACGGACCGCGTGCTCATGCTTAACTATAAAGGCGGAGAACAGACGATCACGATCCCAACGAGCGCGACGGTTGTCGCCTTTGACAAGGCACCGGCCGACCAGCTCGCAGTTGGGCGCAAGGTCTTCATCGTTATGAAGAAGGACGGCTCGGAAGCCGCCGCGGTCGTGATCGGCGCTGAGGGCGTGAAGCCGCCGATGTGACGACGCGATAGACTCGGCGAGGCGATCGGCCCCACGGCCGATTGATCTATCGGCACACGGCGCTGGTCCACGCGACTTACTCGATCAATGTCGTGTTTCTGGCGATCACGAAAGCCGCCAGTCCGTTATTGGCACGAAACGGACGTGCCGATCCTTCTGACGAAGGTCGGTTATGAGGGGTAAAGCGGAAGTGGCTCGGACATCGTCAAACCGACGCGATTTGACCCGTTGCGGACATTGACCTGCTTATAAGACAACATCGCTGTTACACTAAATCTCGTTTTTCTGAATACCTTTCCAGGAATGTTTGAAGCAAGCCGGAGTTAACACGTTCGGCTGGATTGGGAGCTCGAAGGCGTAGCATGCAGGAGGTTCCTATGACCAACTTGATGATCAGGATTGTGACGCTGGCAACGTGTTCGATTGCGCTGATCGCTGCGTTCTCGGTCACTCCGGTTGTTGCGGCCGGGGGCAGCGATCTAGGTGGCGGTGAGGCAAACTATAGCGGGATGGACCAACGCTCCGCTTATCCGCCTTCGTCATACCCGAAGCGGTCGGGCACCAAGGCCACTCACGCCCCCAAGGCCAAGAAAGCCAAGCAGTCCCTTTTCGACGACCCCGCCTTCGCTCATGGGTACCGCGCTGCCCACGCGACGATCTATGACCGCAACGATTATGCTGGCGCGATTGAGCAGCTAAAGGCGCTCGGCCATGACGACAACGCAGATGTCGCCAATCTGATCGGCTACTCCTATCGCAAGCTCGGCGACTACAAGCTTTCGCAAGTCTGGTACGAGCGCGCCCTGAAAGCAGATCCGAACCATGTGCTGACCTGGCAATATTACGGTCTGTGGCAGATCGAGCAGGGCAACCGCGATCAAGCGCAATATCATTTGAGTCGGATCGCGGCGATTTGCGGGACGGGCTGCGAGGAGTATCGGTCGTTGGCCGCCGCGCTAGAGAAACCGGCCGGCACTGGCCTGATTTATTAGGACGCTTTGCAGCGGCGGTCGGCGCTAACGCGATGGTTGAGGCCATGTCTGTTCATGGCACGAAACGGACATGCCGATGCAGTCGCCGGATGTCCGCTGTTGAGGGATGAACGGACCTAGCTAGGACACCGCATCCCCCACGCGGTAATGGCCGCAAACGCTAATTCCGTAAATGGCCGCAGCGCAACCCTTAAGGGGTAACGTTAAACCGCTTATGCAATTGCGTCCTTTCGTTGCACTGCTATCGTCGATAGATGATCGACAGATTGCTTATGATGTGTATCGGGGGACTGCTGATCGAACCTTACGCTTGGCGACTATGCCCGGCGCCGGGCTGCCGCCTCGTTTGAAGCGCAAAGACTGGATGCTATGCCCGCGGGAAAATCTCCTGTTCATTCAGACGCGGCTCGCGACGTTGCCCTTCAAGGTTATTGCTATTTCCAACTCGTAAATGATGAATAAGGCTGTGAAACGAGCAAAACCGAAAAAGTTCGCGCCTAGAAGCTCAAGCGCTGTCGACAAATACATCGGCGCACGAATGCGCGGGAGAAGGCTCGCACTCAGCATCAGCCAAGAGCAGCTTGGCAGAAAGCTGGGTGTTTCATTTCAACAAATTCAGAAATACGAAAGTGGTAAGAACCGCGTCAGCGCGGCGCGTCTTTTCGAGATATGCAAAGCGTTGAATGTCCCGCTGTCGTCGATGTTTGAACACGACCCCCTTGACTGATGGGCCTCTGTCCAAACGATCTTGCACGCGCCTGATCAGCTTTTTTACCGTGTACGATCTTGAGGGTCGGCGTCAACCTTACTGACGCACGATGCTGACGCTTGTCGTACCACTTCCGATCATGTCGAGTTCGCGCGCCGCGGCGCGGCTCACATCAATGACGCGCCCGCGACCGTATGGCCCTCGGTCGATGATGCGAACCACGACGGTCCGGCCGTTGCGCATGTTTGTAACAAGGACCTTCGTCCCAAAAGGCAAGGTGCGATGAGCCGCAGTTAGCCCATTCGGACCAGACACTTCGCCGCTTGCGGTGCGACCCCCGCCATAGAAGGCCGCTATGCCTGTTTCAGCGTGAGCAACGCAAAGCGACAACACAAAAATCAGGACTGACAGCAAAGCTCTCATCGCCCATGAACGTCGGGCGGTCCGAATGGTTCCGTGCTGCCCGCCACTTTAGGCCCGGACTTGAGCGCCGAACGGGCGAGCGCTGGGGATGAAGCGCCACCTCGCAGTTGTCAGGTGCAGAGACACCTCCGGCGGAGGATAGAGAGGCTGTTCAACAACATCTTCATGTCGGCCATGTTGCGCGTCGGCTGACGGACATCGGGTAGCTGCTCTAGCGCGATCAACGCGGTGGCGAGAGCTTCGGCGATGATGAACTCATCACGGCCCGTCACCGATGCCAAACTGGTATTCCCTGAATTACTCATGGCACGCTCCCCTTGGCGTTCGCTCGGGAAGTCAAAATTCCCGGCTTGAAAACTGCAAGCCCAAAAAGACTAGCGGCTTGCGGCGTTTCAAAGACTTCGGGAGCACCAACTGACGCGCGAGGAAGGTATTCTACCTTTGCACATGCTACCGAACGGCGCGCGACGGCGTGACGCTCATGGAGCGACCCGGCATTTTGCCTCAATCGCGTAAGTACCAGACACCAATGTCCGCTAGCAGGGGCAACCCGGAAAACATATGCTCGTATTGAGTTCTTCTCAGTTTGACCCAATTCGGACTCAGCAAGCAGGCGCATACCACGCAAAATAGACGAAGCCGCCAAGGCTCACATGGAAGAGCACGGCAAGAAGTAGTCGAGCTAAGGTTTGGTTTGGAGGCCACACTTGCGGCTTGTTCAAGGGAGGGAAAGCTCAACCGCGCGCCGATATTCCGCTCGATTAAGTTTCGGGAAGTGAGCAATATTGACCAGCGATTCCGGAACTCGGAAGAGCATTCTGGTTCCATCACCGCCCGCCCTCGGCTGTTACCGGTGACCGAGAGTTTTGCGCTCCCGCCCAACAATGGGGAAGCGTTATGTCAAAGTATCAATTCACGCCTAGCCCGCAACTCACGCCGATTGAGCGCCCGCGCTGTCCGCACTGCACGTCGCGCATGATGCTCGCGAGCATCAGTCCGGGTCCCATCGGCTTTGAGCATCGCCTGTTCGAATGCCCTAGCTGCGACTCCGCAAAAAACGAAGTCGTTGCGAGCGACCCCATGAAATCGGCCTCCGCTGGATGGCTTACCGGGGAACTCAGGGCTCCGAACTAAGGGGAGCAACACATGCTCGACAAACAAAACCAAGGTCCACAATGCTGGGCTTGCGGTTCTCCAATGAAACTCACTGCAATTGAGCCAAGCAACACGGGTCAAGATTTGCGGACCTACGGGTGCCCTCAATGCGACAGGAGCGAACGGCACATCATCGACAGTGCCGTGACTGAGGCTTGGCTAGCGCCAAAGAAGTAAGACCGCCTGCAATACGAGCGGAGCGATGGAGCAATCGTATTTTAGAGAACAGGCCGACAGATGCCGCCGCCTCGCGCGCGACAGCACCGATCCTGTTTTGAAGGTGAGCCCATGCAGGCAAGCCGACGAATACCAATTGCGCGCGGACGAAATTGAGAATGACGAGATTTCGGCCAGCGCAGGCCGGTAGTGCAGGCGCGCGGCGGCTTTTGCTTGTGGCGCGGAACGTTTGGGCCGCTCGCCAGTTTATGATGGCGGCGGCGGAACTGGGAAACCGGCAGTCGCGTACGAAGCCGCACGGAGTCATGCCCGGGCGGCTTTTTGCGCGCCTGGCGGCTCCGGACCTTCAACGACCCGAACCAGTCATGATTTCGCCGTCGGCTAGTCCGAGCTCCGCGCATTTGCGCGCGACATCATCGACGCTGACCTCCCCAACTTGTTGTGCCCGAACCATCCCGCGCCCTAACAAGGCCAATGGACCCGTGTACTCATCTTCGGGACGAGCCCGGATCGGCTAAAGCGGGTATGATCGTCACACCCGAAGGGACGACACGATCCCATTCGGAGGGAAAACCCAATGGTTGCCGCGGCACCCCCACCGGAGCGTCCCTCTTTGGCGCCCGTCTCGGACGATCACCCGACAGAGGCACATGCTGCGGCGACGGAGGCCGCCGACGAGACGGAGATGCCGCTGCCGTCCGATCCGCGGACGTTCTTTCTCGGTGGTTTATTCGCGTTGGGTGCCTTGGCGGCGCTCTACGTTGCAAGCTCGGTCATCCTTCCCGTCGTGCTCGCTTTGGTGTTGAATCTCCTTCTTCAACCCGCTGTCCGTCTGTTGGGGGGTGTGCGTGTGCCTCGCGCTGTCGGAGCGCTCTTGACCGTCTTCCTGGTCATTGGAGCACTTGTAGGTCTCGTGGCGGCATTATCGGTACCGGCCGCGACCTGGGCTGAGCGGCTGCCCGAGGGCATCCCGCGCCTGGAGGCGCACCTCGATGTTATAAAAGGGCCAATCCAAGCTTTGCAAAAGATAATCCAACAGGCCGAGCAGGCTGCAGACGCTCCCCCTGGCCGTGGTTCTATCGTTTCGGTTCGCCGCGATCTTGGCATAACGGGCGCACTTTTCGCAGGGACACGCTCCGTACTCGATGGCCTGTTTACGACTGTCTTGGTGCTCTACTTTCTTTTGGTGGCCGGCAACATATTCCTTCGACGCATCGTTGAAATCCTGCCGACGTTCAGCAACAAGCGGCAAGCCGTCGATATCTCTCAGCAGATCCAAGAGGACATATCCGCCTATCTGGTGACGATTACGGCCATGAATGCCGCGGTGGGTGTCACAACGGCGGCTGCGATGTACTTTTGCGGCCTGGGAGACCCCTTGTTGTGGGGCGTCACAGCTTTCCTGCTCAACTACATTCCAATTATAGGGCCGTTATTCGGGGTCTGCATCTTCGTGCTCGTCGGAATGCTGAGCTTCGAAAGCTTATGGTTGGCCTTGCTGCCGCCGGCCATTTACCTTGGAATTCACCTGGTGGAGGGCGAAACACTGACGCCCATGTTGCTTGCGCGGCGCTTCACGCTAAATCCGGTGTTGATCATCCTGTCGCTGGTGTTCTGGTTCTGGATGTGGGGCGTGCTTGGGGCGATCTTGGCCGTTCCCATGCTGGCCATCCTGAAGATCATTTCTGATAGGTTGCGCCCGTTAAAGGCCCTGGGACACTTCCTCGAAGGGGAATAGACCTCCTGTCTGCTGCGCCGCATGAGTCTGCTCATGGCAGATAGTGTTGCAAAAGCCTTTTTCCTTTGGCGGAAAATCAGCCGCAGGGCTTTCTGGGACTTTTGCAACACTATCGGCACTTTTGAGACGTGCCGACGCACGCTCAGAATGTCTGCTTATCGGGGTCGACCGGAAGTGACCGGCACATGGTCAGAACGACGCTCTTGACCCACACCGGACATCGTGCCTGACCATAAGTTGGGCCAATTTCTCACTCGTTACCCCTCGCAAAGTGCTAGGCTTCAAGGACCAAGGGGAAGATGAAACGACGCGCGTTCATTGCGCTTCTTGGGATCGCCGCTGCATCGCCGCGCGCCGCACGAGCGCAGCAACCGACATTACCAGTGGTCGGTTTGCTCGGCGCGGGGTCGCCGCAGTCCGATGCTTTTCGTGTGGCCGCAGTTCGACAGGGCCTTGCCGAAGCCGGTTACATGGAAGGACGGAACGTCGCGTTCGAGTATCGCTGGGCAGAGAATCATAACGAGCGGCTGCCGGCGCTCGCGGCCGAGCTGGTTCGTCGCGAGGTCGCCCTGATCCTCGCGATAGGCGGCGTCACTTCGGCCGTGGCCGCCAAGTCGGCAACCTCAACCATCCCGATCGTCTTTGAAATGGGTGGCGATCCGATCAAGTTGGGACTTGTCTCCAGTCTCAACCGGCCTGGCGGCAACCTCACTGGCGTGACCTTCTTGATTAGTACGTTGGTTCCGAAACAGTTTGAGATCCTGCACGAGATGGTTCCGAAGGCAGCGTTGATCGGCTTCCTCGTGAACCCGACCATTGCGGATGCCGAAACCAACACGAAAAATGCGTTCGTAGCGGCGGAGTCTGTTGGGCAGAAACTACTAGTCGTAGAGGCCGGCACAGACAGCGAGCTGGAGGCAGCCTTTGCCACGCTGGTTCAACAGCGTGCGGACGCACTCGTGGTCCTCGTTGAACCTTTCTTCATCAGCCGGCGCGCCAAGCTTGTTGAACTGGCAGCACGTCAAAAATTGCCAGCGATCTATACCCTTCGCGAGTTTGCGATTGCCGGCGGCTTGATGAGCTATGGCACTAGCGTCACTGAAGCGCTTCGCCTAGGTGGCCGCTATGCGGGTCGGATTCTCAACGGCGAAAAACCTGCCGATCTGCCGGTCCAGCAGTCCACGAAAGTCGAGCTGATTCTCAATCTTAAGACCGCCAAGACGCTCGGCCTTACCGTTCCGTTGCCGTTGCTTGGACGCGCTGACGAGGTGATCGAGTGAACGTAAGAATGTCGCCTGTTGGCACCAAACGGACTTACGGCTGTAGTCCCCGCATGTCCGCTATTAGGGGAACGGACCTAACTCAGACCGTCCCGAGGTCCGAGTTTGGTAGAGTCATACGTTAATGCCGGCAAATCGATCATCGATCAAAGCGTTTCGACGAACTCGATCATTCGACGACGTTGATCAGGATCGGGCAACGGGCCGCGCATCGCGCCGGCATTGTCCGCCATGTGGCCGGCATCGGCGGTTCCCGGGATCACTGCCGTCACCCGCGGGTCAGCCAATAGATATTTTAGGAAAAACTGTCCCCAGCTGTTCGCGAACCCCCGCGCCCAGTCCGGCAGTTCCTTGCCGCGCACGGCGCGGAATAATCGGCCGTTGCCGTAAGGCACCGCGGTCAGCACGCCGGCCCGGACTTCGGCGGCCAATGGCAGGATGCTTTTCTCGGCGCCGCGGTTATCCAGTGAATAGTCGATTTGGACGAAATCAGGCTTCTCGCGTTTGAGCACAGCCTCGACCGCGGGATAGTCGCCACGGAATGTTGAAGTGATGCCGATATAGCGGCACACGCCTCGTTGCTTCCAGTCCCTGAAGCGCTCGAGCGATTGCTGTTTCTTGCTGACGTTGTGGAGTTGCAGCAGATCAAGCTTTTCGGTCTTCAGTCGAGTCAATGATCGCTTAAGCTCTTCAGTATCGGGCGACTCGAGCTTGGTGGCGATGAAAACCTTGTCGCGCAAGCCGGCAGTTGCCATGACCTTGCCCAATACACTTTCGGCATCGCCATAAGTCGATGCGGTATCGATCAGCCGTCCGCCATTTTTGACCAAAGCCTGTACGACGGCATCGGCCTTGCGCCGGGTCGTTTCGTCATCCTCGTCGAAAACAGCGGCAGTGCCCAGGCCGACCACGGGAATACGCTCGCCGCTGCCGGGAATTGCACGGGTGAGGAGCGGTGTCTCGGTTTGAGCAGTGGCTTTGGACGACACCAGAAATCCGCCGGCGAGTGCGGCAGCGAAGTCTCGGCGAGTTATCCGGATTGTCATCTGGGGGCTCCTTCGTCGACCGTTTTCGTTGTGAGACGCTCCTGCGTTCGCCCCAGCGCGGTTGAGAGAATAAGCCAGCCCGCCGCGACGGGGAGCGCGCAAAGCGCGATCGCGCCAAGCTTCAACCCCAGCGCCTGCAGGCTGTCGTAGACCCAGCCATACAACGCATCCGAGCCGCGATAGATCACCACGTCGATCAAATTCTTGGCTTTATATTTTTCCTCGCGCGCGACCACGGTAAAGAATACCTGGCGTGCCGGATTTGCGATGGCGAAGTTCATCCAGCGTTGCGCGACCTGCAGCGTCACCACCACGGACAGGACCGGTGCGATCGCCACCGCTGCGAAGCCGACGACGTAAACGGTGGGCAGAGCCGCCGCTGCGATGCCGGTGCCGAAGCGCTTGAGAAACTTGCCGGTGGCAAAAACCTGTGTCGCCAGACTGAGCAGACCCACCGCGAGGTCGATACCCGCAAACAGGCGCGTTTGGTTCGCTGCGCCGTGGATCGACGCTGAGACGATGTTGGCCTGCGCGAAATAGGCAATGGTCGCGCCGAACGAGAGCAGGCTGACCCAGGCGGCCACGCCCAGCAGATAGGGCGATCGGATCAATTCGGGCAGTGCCGCGAAGGCGCCGCCTCCAACGCGCTGGCCTCGAGGATCCACCTCCGTCCGCGCGTCCGCCGCGCGTTCAATGCGATGGACACAAAACACGGCTGCTTCGAGGAAGACGGCGGCCGTGATCAACAAATTGACCGGGCCGAGCGGCGCCGACAGCCAGATCGTGAGGACAGGACCGAGCAGGGCTCCAGCGGTGCCGCCGGCGCCAATGAACCCGAACAGTCGCTTGCCTTGCTCGGCAGTAAACAGATCGGCCATGAATGACCAGAACACCGCCACCGCGAACAGGTTGAACACGCTGACCCAGACAAAAAATACCCGTGCGACGATCACCTTTTCTACGTCGAAAATCAGCAGCACCCAGAACAGAACCAGGTTGGCGACGAAGAAATGGTAGACGATGGGAACAAACCTGACCCGCGGCAATCTCGCCACCAGCGCACCGTAGAGCGGCTGCGCGACGAGCAGGCTGAGAAACGTGGCCGTGAACAGCCACGGCAGGTTTTTCACGCCACCGGCGATGCCCATCTGGTCGCGCATCGGCCGCAACACATAGTAGCCGGCAAGCAGCGTGAAGAAATAAGCGAAGGACCACAGCGCAGCCGAACGTTCTTGCGCCGTAGCAGGCACCGTGCGCTGCAACCAGCCCACGAGAAAAGTCATGGCGCCAGCGACAGCTTCTGCTTGAGCTCAGCCGCGCTCACATTCTGGCCATATCCCGGCGCGCCGCGCTGGAAGCGTCGCGCATCGGCGAGCTTGCCGACCTCCACCGGATCGAAGCCGGCGTCGCGCACCAGTCCCGCCGCAACTTGCACGGATTCCTGATCGTCGCCGGCAATCGGTACCGCGAGCCTGGGGACGGGACGGTTCGCTTCGCGCGCAAAGATCATGTAGGAGAGCGTGTTGAAGGCGCGCACCAGCCGGGTGCCCGGCAGATATTTCTGCGACGTAACTCCGATGCCGTCGCGCTCGGCCTCGTCGGCGATGGCGCCGTCGCGGCTCGCCACGGCATTGTCGGCGTCGAGCACGATCTTGCCCGCAAGCGACTTGCCGTAGTCTTTCCCGATCTGCGGCAGCGCGCCGTAAGGCACCGCGAGGAAGACAACGTCGCCGAACGCAATCGCCTGATCGACCGTGCCGGACTGGGCGAGAGGGCCAAGCCGCGCAACGAGATCTTTCAATTCCTCTGGATGACGCGAGGAGAAGAAGACCGGATGGCCTGCCTTGACCCAGAGCTCGCCGATGGTGCCGCCGATATGGCCCGCGCCGATAATGCCGATTTTCATCTTGGAGCCAGAGGACGTCTGAGCCAATGCGGTCGTCGGTTGGAGCACCCCTTGGAGGATGAGCGCTCCTGCGGCGCCCAATAGCGCGCGGCGACCGCGATCAACAGTGACATGCTCGAACATCAGCGCACACCAATTGCGAATTGCAGGACGAAATCTTGTCGCGCCTTTCCAGCTTAGAGTCGTTCACCTCATCGCGAGCAGTATCATAACGCGAAAAGTGTCATAAATAGCCGCCCCGGAATTGGCGCTCGCACAGAGTTGATCGCCTTGCTCCTAATTTCAGGCGCTTGCCAAGTCCGGGATATGGCGGATCAGGAGGCGGAGCCCATGGGCCTCAATGCGGAAATTCCATTTGTGGATCATCTGTGCGGTCGATGACACCACTCGGCGCTTTGCGCGCGGCGACTTCACCCTCGTTGCCGGTGCCCAAATGGCGGCTCTTGGCACTTCTGCGGAATGTGCGACAGGCGTCTGCCGCTCGGGCTATGTTTGCCGCCGGATGCGCTGCGGCTGCGGTCCTCTGGGCACGAGTTGGGGTCTGATGCTTTATCGTGCCGCCGGTGCTCGGCGGAGTCGCGTTATTTGCCCGGGTTACAAATGCTCCAAACGAACTATAGCTCGATATGGGCTGCTGAGCCGATGGCGGCCCCCGGCAGGGTGACTTCCGGCTTGTATTCGCAGCATCGGTTTGACTTGGCTGCATTTCGCCGCGCTACGCCGCGCGAGATCGATTCGGGTCAGAATCTGACTTCTCAGGAAGGGGGCGCAAAGCGTTGGCTGACGCAGTGAAAGCATTCCTAGTAACACGCAACCAAGCGCCAGATAGGCATGGTGCTCACACATGAGCTGCTACTGTCCTCTAGCGGCCAGCTGATTTATTTGGGTGCGGCCGACGGAGCGGCGTTCGTCTTCGTTTCCGAAGGAATAGCCGGTACGTCATCTGCCACGCTACACTGTTCCACATAAGAATCTTCAGTCATACCGTGTTTCATCATTGCTTCTTGATCAGCTCTCCATTCATCGTCGCAATCCTTCGCAGTTTTCTCCGAGCTTTGTCCGTTTGTTTTGAGTGGTGCGGAGATGGCAGCAGGGGCGGCGGCGGTCGAGTTTGGCTTGGCAGTCTCCGCAAATGCGGTGAAATGCAGGATTGTTATCCCAGCAAGCGCGCAACAAACCAAACAAAGGTGCTTTTTCATCGTTCGGCTCCTGTTGGCATAGCTTGTATCGCGAAAAGCTTTTCTAGACGCGTGGCGGTGCCTGCAAACCATTCCATTCGTGACCCCGCACAAACCAATGCGAACCTTTCGCGCCTGCTTCTCAGTTGGACCCATCTCGGACTTTTCGCCGGATCCAAGTCTGAGGTCGACCAGTGCGATTGCCCAACGTCTAGTGCGCGCACCATACACACGCCAATACTTCTCACGGCAGGTGCGATTGCTTCGATCGAAGCGTGTAATGCCTCGGCGGTCAGTTCTTGACCGGCGCGTAGAGCGCAACCGGCCCCGGCTCGGTCATCGCCGGCGGTGTTTTTGTCTCAACCGGCTTGAGCGGACTGTCGTCTTCGAGGAACTTATCGAGCATGCCCTGGATCGTCGATTTGACGTCGTCGGGACCGCGATCGCTCATGTCGGTGTGCTGGTAGTCGGTTTGTACGACCGTAATGCCAGACTTCTCACGGACCTGTTCAGGAGGAATGACGCCGGGATCGGTCTTGAACCGCGGATCCTTCGAACGGAAAGACAGGATCTTGAATCTGCCGTCAGTCATAAACGGCACGCGCAGATTGTCGAGCGTGACGACCTTCTTGATCTGGTCGGGGTACATCCTGGCGAAGTACACCGAGATGTCGCCGCCATTGGAGTGTCCCACAATGGTGAGATGGTCATAATCCGCGTTCGGTTGGACCTTCTTCATTTCCTCGACGGCAAAGCGGATGTTGGCAATGCCGCGCTGGTACTGCGGCAGACGGCCGACATAGAGCTCGCCGACCTTCGTCACCATCGGCGCATCGGTCGGCAGATCATGCTGGATGCTGACCGCCAGATAGCCGCGGGCGGCGAAGACGTTCGCCAGAAAAGAGTACCCAGAGAATTTGACGGTGTTGCCGTGGTTGAGGATCGCCACCGGCAGCGTGATCATGCCGGCATTCGCCTGCATTTCCTTGTCGCGCCGCACGGCGACGTCGACCGCGACCGAACGGTTGTCGCGCGCCGGGTCATTGAACGTCAGCGTTTCGTGGCGGATCGCCCATTTGCTCACGGTGAAATACGCGACAGTCACCAGCGCGGAAAGCGAAACCAGAACGGTAATTCCACGTTTCATATTCGTCCTCGGCGACCGACCTCGGGGGACCAGATGCCAAGCTTCGAGACTCTGCGGTCCCTTATTCTTAGATATGTCACAGCGACAGGAAGACTAAATGTTGTGAATTGACCGCCTGACCATTGTGCGGCGCACTCTTGTGCCGATGCACAATGAAGTGATACGGGCGGTTCGTCCTCACGGCACAAATCAAGCCTTGGTTCAGGTCTTGGGTAAAGGCTTGGTAAGAACGGTCTGCTGGGCAGTTCGTTCCGCCGGGCGCTGGTCAGGCGCGGTTTGGCCGCGCGGCAGCGGCCGCGCTCGACCTCCTTGCGCGCCGTCACTACGCTCCCAATTCCGAAATTGGCACGTTTGAGACATGCCGGCGGACCTAAGAGTATGTCTGTTTACGGGGGGTAGAGCGGAAGTGACCGGCCGACGGTCAAAGCGGCGCTTTTGACCCGAATGTATGGTCCGGCCGTGCGTTGCAACTGGATTTCACCGCGATGGCGGTGAGCGGTCTTGCATCAATGTATCCGGCCTTTGATTGGAGCGTTGTGCTCATGGCCATCATGGATATCAGCGCGCGTGCGATCTCATTACCGGACAGGCCTCAACGGGCCATTCGGGTCACCAGTGTTCGCAGGCGCCGGGAAGACCGAACCTCCATCTCGTCTCATGCTCTCGCAGACCTCGGCAGGTAAGGTGTTCGATCTGGCTACGTCATCGCGGGCTCCTCATTTTGCGCGGTCCCTGTTGCCGTCGGCGTGGAATAGGAATCAGGCAGATTGGTTCGCTGCCTCATCCATCTTCCGCACCTCGAAAGCCCGGCCACGAGCCAGAACGCTCCAGGCGATACGGGCCAGCTTGTTGGCCAGTGCGATCGCCAGCACGTTGTGATGCAGCCGCTTCTTGGCCGCCTCGATCCAGGGCTTGAGCCCATAGCGCTCCCAGATCTTCGGCTTGATCAACACGACCCAAGCCGCCTGCACGAACAGAACGCGCAGGTAACGATTGCCCCGCCTGGATATCTTGCCGAGGATGGTGCGGTCGCCGGTCGATAGCTGTTTCGGCACCAGTCCAAGCCAGGCGCCGAAGTCGCGGCCTTTGGAGAATACGTCTCCAGTACCGATCGCGGCTACCATCGCGCTCGAGATAATCGGCCCGATGCCGGGTACGCTCATCAGCCGCTCGCAACCGGCGTCCTGGCGCGCAACGGTCTCGATCTCGCTCGACAGGCCATCGATGCGCTGATCCAACCGGCGCCAGTCGCCTGCCAACTCCTCGATGACACGCAACATGCGTGGCGACAGGGCATCGGTGCGCGTCGCAAGGATGGTGGGCAGTTCCGTGCGCAGGAAGCCGATACCCTGGCGCACGGCGATCCCGCGTTCCAGCATGAAGGAGCGAATCTGGTTGATGATGCCGGTGCGTTGCGACACCAGCCGCTCGCGCACCCGATGCAGCGCCTGCAGATCCAGTTGCTCCACGGTCTTGGTCGCCACGAACTTCATCGTCGGGCGCTGCACGGCTTCGGCAATCGCTTCGGCATCATTGAAGTCGTTCTTCTGTCCCTTGCTATAGGGGCGGACATATTTGGCCGGCATCAACCTGGCATCGTGACCAAGCGATGCAAGTTTGCGGCTCAGGTGATGTGCGCCGACGCAGGCTTCCATGCCGATCAGGCAAGGCGGTATATTGGCGAGCCGCGCTTCCACTTGGCCACGCGACCACTTTTGCCGCAGCACGATGGCGCCGCGCGCATCGTGGCCCACGACGTGGAACGAGTTCTTGCCGATATCGATGCCGATCACGGCCATCGCGGTATTGGGTGTCTGAGACATGGCGTGCTCCTTGTCTGTGGCGCCCCTTGCCAGCTTCGCTTGCTGGCGGGGCAGGAGCACGGCCGGACCATCCCATAGCGGAAATTCCTGCGTCTCGTCTGCGCCTAGAGCCTCTCTCTCTAAGAAAATCGCCATCTGAGCGCTAGGATGGCAGCCTCTCTGCGAGCCACAGCAAAGACGTCAATGATGATCATAGCCTGGGGCTATACAAAGCAGGAGAGTCCGCTCGGAGCGCTAATGTGCTGGCCGTCGTGTTTGTTTGCTGGAGACAAACGATCCGATCAATCGTCGTTCCGGCGGAACAACTGGAGCCTTCTTGCATCATCCACAAGAGCCACCTTTATTGGGCTCCCCAAGAAGAGCATAAAATCGCATAATGACGCACGGTACTGCTTGGCAGTGACTCCTCATCGACGCGAGGATCTCCATCGCTTTCAGAGCGTTTCAGCGGCCACAGGAGCAACCTTGGACATTGTTTTGACGTTTCAGTTGGTCGTGGCGATCGTCATCGCGTTGTTCGTAGCATACAACGTTTTTCATTACGTCCTTTTTCTCCTGGTGACTCAACCCAAGGACGCGAGCAAGATCGGCCACGAGTTGAATCAATTTGAGCAGCGCCAACTGATCGAGTGGACACCGCAGCCGAGCGACTTTCTCCAGCATGACGACGAGAAGCGTACATATGATGACGTGTTCGGCACGTATCGCGACGAGCAAGCGAACTACAGCACGTGCGTATTCCCCCGCGTCGCATTTTCGCGTACCTACGAAGCTGAATACGTTCTTCTGAAGCCGAAGGACGGGATGCGGCTGTTGGATCTCGGGTGCGGATCTGGCGCGGCGGCCTACTACCTCGCCAGCCGGCGAGATATCGAAATTGTGTGCGTCACCAATTCATCCGTGCAAGCGGACATCTGCCGGCGGAAATTTGCAGAACTGCGTGGACGTGGACAGGTGATCATCACCGACTTCGACAGCCTCGATCTCCCGAATGAAAGTTTTGACGCCATCTATGCGCTCGAATCGATCGGCTACACCAAAAACCTGGACGCTTGGCTGGAGCGCTGCTGGCGGATGCTCAAGCCGGGAGGAAGCCTGTTAATCCGCTCACCGGGGTCGTTGGATCATTGTCGGCGTAAAGAGGATTACCTCAGTGTCACCGTCTTCTTCGACAACTGGCGCTACAATTTTGTCGGCGCCAATCTTCTCGTCTACAAGATGCGCCGACTCGGCTTCAACCCGATCCGTTATCGACGACTGCCGTTCTGGGCCTGGGGCCTCACGTGGAACTTCATTCAACACTTGGTATTGTGGAAGTATCGGCTAAAGATGCGCACATTCGTGGAATTGGAACGGATCATTTGGCGCACTTCGAAGGTATTTGTCTTCGGCAACCCGTACAACACGGTGCTGGCTACCAAGCCCAAGGCAGCATCTTGCTCCCGGCAGACTGTTGCATCCTCGGAAGGATTGGGTGGCGTCGCCGAGACTGATCGCTAAATCGACCCTCGGTTCATTCCGGCCGATGGCCGACATCACCTAAAATCCTCGAGATGCGTGGTGCTTGATGGATTGGAAAACCTGCGCGACAGATGTTTCTCCAATCGTTCAGCCATTTCAGGTTTGGCAGCATTTGGGAAAATCTGATCTCGGCCAGCGACGATTGCGCCCACGCGTCCAGGAAGCCGAAGCGTTTTTCTCTCGCCGCCCATGTCCATGCGACCATGGCGGGCACCACACTGGAACAGAAGGCCCGCTTTTGGCACCTTTGAGACATGCCGACGGGCGCTGAGAATGTCCGGAGTTGGGGGCAGACCGGAAGTGACAGGCACGCAGCCAGAACGACGCGATTGACCGTGCGCCCCGAGGGCGCGAACTATCAGTGAGGGAGGGTCTCACCCGGATAATTGTCGATTGGTCCGGAAGCTGGCAGGCGGCACGGCCGGGTAACTGGTTGGGTCGGAGCCCTGCGACGAAGGCGGCCTTGGGCTGCTGAGCGATCCGATGGGCCGTAACAAAGTGAAGCCCGAGCAGGCCTCGAAAGTTCTAATGCGGATGCCGACCCTCCGGTCATTTGGGGAAGGCCGCACGCGTGGGGAAGTAATCGACACGCGCACCCACGCGATCCGCCGGGGTAGTGGGCACGGCACGTCGGTAGGGTGGTTCGTAGTTACAGGGGGAGACCCGTCGCGGACGAGGGTAGCGGCCTCAGCATCGCATCAGGCGGTGGTCACGGCGGGAGTCGGACGGGGCAATAGGAGCGTTGATGCTGGGTAATGCCGGCGGAGCAAAGGGCCCCGACTTCTGGTGCGCTTTTCAAGATGGAGAGGTGAAGGTGATTGGTGATGAGCCTGACAACGCCTGATAAAAATCCGGAACCTTCAGAGAAAGCTCTACTGCTTGACGAAGACCGTCCCGTGCCGAGGTGTCGTCGCCCGACACCAGCAATGAGCGGCCGGCCGTCGCGTGTCTCGCGGTGAAGCCAGTCGGAAAGCCGGATGCCGGAAATCGGCTCGTCCGGTTTGATGAGCGGGGATGGGAGACGGGGCGTTGGCCAAAGGGCCCCAAGCTACCGCGCCCATCCTCGACTCTCTACCGGAACGGAGATGAGGCCCGCGGGACTGTTTTGCTGCCTGCCAAGTTCAGGAAGTGTTCTAGATTTACGATCTGTTCCTATCGGAGTGGCGGGCGCTGGCCTAGTTTAAACCCTAGTGGCCTAATTTGATTTTCGCAGTGGCCTGTTTTGAATTAACGAAGCCCTAATTTTGCCGCCGTGTGTTCTAAGTAGAACTTACGTATTCCTTGGGAATTTAGGGGTATGCTAAAGGTTATAACGTTTGTGGGTTTATCCCCTTTGGGAGTCGCCATGGACAGCGCACAACGCTGCCGGGATCAGGCGGCAGAATGTCTTCGCCTGATGAAATCAACTCAGAGTAAGGCTGAAGCTGAGGTTCTGAGAAATCTCTCTACTAGTTGGTCAAGACTTGCTGGCCAAATCGACCGATATAGCGCGCTCGTGCGTGACGAGGGCCGCGTAGCCCGGAAGTAAGGCCGCCTCAGTTGGCGGCCTCTTTTATGCATACCGACAGCAATTGCAACGGGCAAGGCCGTCACGCTGGCCTAACTCGATTTAGGAAAGAGTTTATCCCTGATGTAGCGCGACGTTGGCGTGAGACGAATGCCACGCGGCTTACGCCAGATTGCCTTATCGATTTCCTTTTTGTCGCCGATTTTCAGGCGACCGGCGGCTTTCGCTGCGACGAAGATCGCGTCACTCATTTTCCGGCCTGAACGACGGTTCTTGGCTTCAACTTCCTTCCAAAGCCTAACGCGTCCAAGTTTGAGTTTCGGGAGTTCTTCTTTGATCTCCCTGCGCAGGCAATCCTTAGCACTTTCTCGCGCGCGCTTGCGGCCACCGGGAAACATCCAAAGACCGTCGCGCTTTCGTCGTACGAGCAGCACCCGTCCGCGTTTCGCAGCCACCAGTTTCGAGGATTTTGCCATTCCAATAAAGCACCATCTGTCGAATCAATCCCCTTTTCCTAATCCTAAATCCTGTCGAAAATTATAACGTAGGTCGCCTCAGTTGGCGGCCTCTTTCATTTCGGTCGCCGGACCATGCCGCAAACTCCCGCCAAGGCTTAGCGGCCTGCTGAGAGCCGTTTGATCCGCCCGCCATCAAACACTCTCGATCAATACGCCGCCGCCTTGGCGACCGGTCGCGGCCCCGGCGATTGGCAAATCCGGCAGTGTCTTAGTTTCATTTTTTGTCGGCGACCGAACAGACAATCTTTTGAAGGCCGAGATATGCTTGCGCGAGCGAATAAGCGTCGAACAAAGTTAAGGTCACGGCGCGTCTCAATAAATGGCTGACATCACCCGGCCAGCAACCAAGTCAGGGTGAGCCATGGACCGCAAAGCAGCGTGTATAGCTCAAGCCTCAGTGTGTCGTGAAAAGGCGCGGACTGAGCCCGGGCGCCAAGAATACTGGATCGATGAATCGATTAGGTGGCTGGAGCGCACCATAGAGCGATCGGGCGACATCGCAGTTTCTTACGACGTGAAAGACGGACGCCTTGTCGCAACGGATGAGCAGCAAAAGGGATGACGTAAGGCCGCGCGCGGATCGCATCCGGTATTAAACCATCGCATTGCGCGCCTGTTCAGAATCCCGACAACTTCTGCTTTTGGCACGAAACCGACATGCCGCCGCGGTCGCTAAATGTCCGGTGTTGAGGTGGATGAGCGGACTTGCCGCCAACGCTGCTTGAGGACAGCTCTTGACCCTGGCTGTGTGAAAAATCGAAAGACGACGAGAATAATTTTCCGAAATCAATCGACGCCAAACAAGCCCGCGAAGTTTCGACGACCAGAAACGACACTTGGTGGAATTCTCATTCTGCGCCATCGCCGCGCCGCTGCGTTTTTACACAGCCAAGACCCGAAGCAGACGTCGCACCTTTCAAAACCCGTCGCTCTCGTGTCGCGAAACGGCGGTTGTGCGAAATGGCTCTGTTGTCCCATTCCTTACAAATTGGGCGTGTGGTTATCCCACTATCGAGATGTTTCGGTTGAGTTGGATTTTTGACGCCATTGCAGAAACTGTTGAAGCAACTGCTCGGACTGCTCGTGCGTCGCATTCTGGCCAGCCGGGGGCGACGCGAGGAGAGCTTGAAACTCAGCAAGCGCGGGCTTCGATCCTTCGTCTCCTTGCCTGGATTGAGGCAGAGCGGTTCTCGTCGATCGTATGATTTCAGAAGAGGTTGAACCGGCGGCCGATTGCCGTGAAGCAGGCCCCATGATGACGAAGAGCAGCGCCACGACCGCCGAAATGCCGACGGCTGCGGCGAAGCTGATCAGCGCTGCGCGCCGGTTAAATTCACGCGCGAGCCCAGCAGGTTCGTGAATGACCTCGGGGCCGAGCGGGTGCCGCAAGGCATCGGAAACCACGTTCTCAAGCTGGGTATCGAGCGAGGCGGGAAGGGAGATTGGGGACCTGATGGGCTCCAATCTTGCTCCTTGCGAAAGGGATAGTCGTGACTTCGATCTTTCGCGCAACCGGGGTGGCGCATAGTACTCAGGATCATTGGGATTGAGATGCTCGTGCTCACTGACGCTACTCATAACGCTACTCCTCATAACATCGCGCGCCGGGTGATGCACGCGAGAACCCGCTCGTTGACCCGCGGGCGGGTTCTCTTCCCCCAAGGACAACACGCGCGCGGCGGGAGGAGCACCGCGCCGAAGGAGAGTAGCGCGGAAGCTAAATTTCGTCTGTCCGGCTCCCGACTCGGCCCGGCCGAGGCCCAAAGCAACGCCTGGGCGCCGCGGCCGGCGTTGAGCATTGTAGCGGCGTCGGCCTGAGAAATGGACCTTCCCTCAATTGCGGGAAGGTCGTTGCGCTCGCCTTGACGCATGCGGTGCTAGCGCACGGGCTGCCGCGGCGCCGATGGCAACTGCGGTTCGACCTGCGGCTGCGGTGTGTCTTGCGGCTGAGCTCTGGCTTGGGGCGACGGGCGTATCGGCACCGGCTTGCGCGTCGGGGTGGCAGTCGGCCGTGGCGGAGGCGCTGATATCTTGGGCCGCAGGCTCTGCTCGGAAGCGTTGGCAATATCGCGGGCCATTTGTTCTTGGCTCGCCTTGAACTGCTCGGCGGCCCTCGCATTGTCGCGGGTCATTTGTTCCTGGTTGATCTTGAGCTGCTCGATACTGGCCTTGAGCTGCTCGATCTCGTGCCCCGCGGTTGCGAGATCGCGCGCCATCGACTGGAGCAACTGCGCCGATTCCGGAGCTGCGGTCGGCGCGACGCCTTCCGCTGCAGTCTGCGCCAGAGGTGCCGGTTGCGGAGGTGCTGCCGTCGCCGCGGACGTCGGAGCGATACGACCATTCCAGTCGGCTATCGCCACTTTTTATCGCCAAATTATTTTCGCAGACCTCAACCGGGTAGAGCGGCCTGCACAAGGCACCCGCCCAGTAAGCCCCCCCATTCTCGCCGCCTGGACCAATCTTTGGACCAATCTCGCGGTGAAGAGGCTGCTATTGAAGTGATATCACTTGCCACGAGGCTGTGGGGCAGGGCCGTCTAACCTACTGAAAAATGTACGAAAAAGGGGCGCGATGCCGTGACATGACATGCGCCCCTTTCGTATTTCAAGACCGGTGCCTTAAACCGCTCGGCCACCCTTCCAAACCAATAATTTCAAACGCCTAGCGTAGCGATCGGCCGAACGCAATGCGAACATGGACCCAATCCACTTTAGGACCCCAGGAAGCCGGCGGCCAGGGCGCCGATTACGGCAGATACCGATGCGTCCATAGTCGGCTTATCGCCGCACTGGCTGCCGCGTAAGAAAGGCCGTCCGAAACCTGAAGCCGCCGGGCACGCTCGGCGGCTTTTGCTTTGTCCGGCTTGGTCAAATTGAAAAATCCGCCCCATCTGGAGTCAGTGGTTGAGGCTAACCGCGATGAGGCGGAAGTATGGGATCGTCGACGCCATAGCGTCGACGAAAGCAAAATGCGATTGCGATTCGGGCAGATTAGGGGCGATGGCTCCGACCTGGTTTCATCGGTCGCGCGCCAGCTTGCGCTTTCCCCAATGGTGATCTTTGCGCGACATGAACACACGCTCGACGTTTCGGTTCAATGCCTTCATGACACCGATGCGCGCCATCATCGTCGGACCGCCGCGCGTCGCCACCAGGATCAAAGCTTCCATCGCCGCTTGCCATTCCGCGGCTTCGTGCTCGACCTTCGGGAGCTTGGTAATATAGTGGCCGGCCTCTTCGAGGGTGACGAGCTGGCGGCCGCGCGGGGCTCAGCTACCTAATCTTAGCCAAGCACTCCTTCAGGCGCTCAAGCTCCAAACGAACTTGCGACTCCATGGCGTCTTGTAATGCGAGCGTGCATGCTGTGAAGGGAAGAGCTGAAGTTACCCGATTTAAGGGGCGTTTTTCCGAATTAATTGTTGCTCTGATCAAGCTAGCTGCACTTCAAGTGCGGCTTGGAACCATCGCAACCGAAGCGGCGTGGACCTTCCACAGCAAGGTCATTCAGTCAATTGGCGCTGGGGATAGGCCGATGCAATCGGCAATCACCGAAGAGAAATCGATGCGGCTGCGCGTGCCATTGAGTTGAAACTAATCGCAGGCCACGAATTGGGCTTTCAATGCCTGCTCCGTTCGAATTTTCCGAGTGACGTTATTCGAGATATGGCAAGAGCTGCTTTTGGAGGCGGCGCGCACTGCATAGAACAAGCCGCCCGGGCGATCACCGGACGGCTCATTCCGCAACTGCCGGCACGGCGCCGGTTCCATCGCACATTGCTTATTTCGGCGGGGCCGTCGCCCTGGGGCAGAGCGGCGGTCCCTTATCGCACGGTACGCATGGCCGGGGTTGATGCGGCGTCGGCAAAATCCGCACGACTATCGATACTAAAACTTAAAATGCGACTGGCAATTGCAATTTCGAATTAACCATTAAGGCTATGGCGGTATCGGAGCCTTTCGGCATCGGCCCTGAGCAGGGCGAAGTTCATCGAAACGTCGGATTATTGATAGTTCGTCAACCTCGTGTTTACCAAGCATCGTTTTCGAGCAGGCGGTGGTCGGCGCGTCCCTCGACGCCTTCGGACTGCTGATCTACAGGCCGCAGCTCGGGCTGCTGATCCCGGCTGCGTTGCTTGCGGGGCGGCATTGGCGCGCCTCCGAGGGTGTCGCGGTCTCCTTAGGTGAACGCGATGTCGCTCATTGGCACTTTTCGGACATGGCGCGACGCCCGACGCGAGTCCGAAATGCGCGCCAAACCGGACATCATCGGCGCCGGACCTTCGGCTTTAATCCCAGCTCTTCGCATTTGCGCGCGACATCGTCGACGCTATCGGCGCGGCATAGGCGTTCGTAAAAATGTCTGTTGCCTAGCGCCGGATACTAAATCCGCGCGGGGCACGATACGGGCTCATCGGGCGGAAAAATGTCGCAGGAACGACCGCCCGAAAATCCGCGTTATTAGATCGGGCCGTTTGCTGTACAGGCGGCCTGCACGGTCCTCGCCGCCCCAAAAGCCCCTTAGTACCCCTAGGCGGGGACCGTGCCCGCGAGGCAGGAACATCGGGAGGTGGCCCATGCCAGCCGAGCCGAAAACCAGCGCCAAAGTCGATGGCAACGCCAAGCGCGCAGCCATAGCCGCCATCTGGGAAACACTCGACCGGATTCGCGAGCGCGACGGCGTAAAAATTTTCAAGAAAGCCGCCGATCGGTTGCTCGACACTATGGAAATCGCGCGGAAAAAAATGAGACGATCGCGGCCGACGTAACCGGCGAGGTGATCGACCGAAGCCCAACGCCTGATCGCGTCATCGCGCGCCGGGTGATGCACACGAAAAACCCGCCCGTGAAGGAATCAACGAGCGGGTTCTCTTCCCCAATGCAGCACGGTGCGCGGAGGAGTACCGCGCCGACGGAGAGTAGCGCGGAATCTAAATTTCGTCCGTCCGGCTCCCGACTCGGCCCGGCCGAGGCCCAAAGCAACGCCTGGGCGCCGCGGCCGGCGTTGAGCATTGTAGCGGCGTCGGCCTGAGAAATGGACCTTCCCTCAATTGCGGGAAGGTCGTTGCGCTCGCCTTGACGCATGCGGTGCTAGCGCACGGGCTGCCGCGGCGCCGATGGCAACTGCGGTTCGGCCTGCGGCTGCGGTGTGTCTTGCGGCTGAGCTCTGGCTTGGGGCGACGGGCGTATCGGCACCGGCTTGCGCGTCGGGGTGGCAGTCGGCCGTGGCGGAGGCGCTGATATCTTGGGCCGCAGGTTCTGCTCGGAAGCTTTTGCAATGACTTGGGCCATTTGTTCCTGACTCGCGTTGAGCTGCTCGGCGGCCCTCGCATTGTCGCGGGTCATTTGTTCCTGGTTGATCTTGAGCTGCTCGATGCTGGCCTTGAGCTGTTCGATCTCGTGCCCCACATCGCGCGCCATCGGCTGGAGCAACTGCGCCGATTCCGGAGCTGCGGTCGGCGCGACGCCTTCCGCTGCAGTCGGCGCCAGAGTTGCCGGTTGCGGAGGTGCTGCCGTCGCCGCGGACGCCTGAACGACAGGTGGGCTCTGTTGCGCGGGGGGCACCGGGTTTTCCAGCGGCAGCGATGAAGACAGGACGAACCGCGGCGCCCATCTCGCGATAATCGGTTTGGCCGCATCGCCGTAGGACTGCCAAGCGACGGCGGCGACACCGATGCACGCTGCCAACAGCAAGCCAACGAAGCCACGTACCGCCGGCCTGCCAAACCACGGCCGGTCGCCGGGGACTTGGATATTGTTGGCAGCAGGAGGATGGCGCGCGGCATCGTCCGCCGGGGTGCGCGCCATCTGTTCATCCTCGCGCGCGATCTGTTCAAAATAGCGCACGATCACTCCGGTTGGTTTCGGGTTCAGCGTGGAATCCATTGGCGCTCCGTACTCAGTCCAACGTCACCCGCCTAAGGATGGCCGGGCGGATTTACGTTAGGTCGACGACGTCCTGCCCCATGCTTCACTCCGGTTTGACCAAAGCAAGGCGGTACGATGGAGAGTATTTGGCCTGGCCCATGCCACACGCTAGCCTTGATCGAGCCGGCGTTGCGCGCTTGGCTTCTTCTTCCCAATGGAAATTCGGGCGCACGTCGGCCCCTCGCTGGCCGCAGGCCTGGCAGATGAACCGGGGTTCCAGATCGGACAGCCGGACATCATCCGGCCATCGATCACCGCTGATTGCTGTCCAGTGGCTGCAGCGATAGTCCCCACAATAGATCAAGAGACCGCGAACGCCGGCAGCGCGCATCTCGGCAAAGGTGATCTTCTGGGGTTCGGCCATGGCCGGCATGAAAGCGCGGCCGGAACGGGGGAGTCGAATCGCTCTATGGGTTGGGCTGAGGGCGCGGCGGTCGGTGACCGCCAAGACGTCCGACGCCACCGATCAAGCTATCGCCCGCGATGCATGGGGCAATCACCAACTCTGCGCCGTTGGGATTGTCAGATACAAAGACGGCAATGGGGTCGCTCGCGACACCGGATTTTTTCGAGTTCTCGACGACGATGGCGGGAGCTTCGTTCTCTCCCCGCATGACGCGAAGATGGAATACCAAGACTAGCCGGAACCGCTCGCGGAGCGATAGCGGTGGCGGATAAGCCGGACATCAGTCTTCATCCCGGTTCCGAAAAGCCCGGCGATCTTGGCCCCACGTTAGGCCCCAAACAACAGCCGACAGCGTCAACCCGCACACAACACGGGCCTATGGATAACCAGCTAAGTATCTGAAAAACCAGATGGGGAGCCACATCGCCGCATGGGCCGCGATGTGGCTATTCGTCTTTCAAGACCGGTGCCTTAAACCACTCGGCCACCCTTCCGTCCTTGGCACATCAATCATCTGGCCGTCGGAAGATCAAGAACGGGGTTGGCGCGGGATCCAATTTGGTCCGACCGCTTTCGTGTGTTCAGCTTGGCCCGAACCTCAAATTGTTTCTCGGCCCCCGTCGTCGACGTAGTTGCCCGGTGATTGCGAGCATTGACGGAGCGGCCTTGAGGGAGGCGCTGTTCCGGTTGTGTCAGGGGTTCGGATTTCCCCTCATCCGGACCCGGCCGCGGCCTGACGCGGTTCATTGATATGGGCGCTGCGTGCCGCTCGACGGTGATTTTGAAGGTTCCCGATCGCGGCGCGGACATTCCGAATGCCGCCTCGATCCCGAGGCAGACGTCGCCGGGGGTGGAACTAGCTGAACGCGATCGCAAGCAAGCTCGAGCACAAAACCACGAAACCGGCCGCGGTTAGCGCGAGGAAGCCGTCCGATACGACATCGTGGGTCACGAGATCATGGGTTCGCATCATACACCTGCCACTCTCAATGCTGGTCCGACTTCATTGAAGTTTTCGGAATCGCTTCTTTAAAGAGGTAGCTCCGTGGCTTCGCGGAACTCAGGCCCTTGAACGAAAGCCATCAAACGCGTGGGCAATGAAGATGCCGGCGCTCATCAGGCCCAAAACAGCAGTAACCGTCTCGATCATCGCAAACTTCCTTTGCGCCCCGGGTCGGACAGAACGACTGCCACGTTGCACAGTCAAAAGGATTCCATCGCTAAAACGAGAATCGAATCTGACTGATGATTTCGGGCAACAGATTCGTGCCAGAACCGAACAATTCCGACGCGGCGGCGCCGTAAACCGACGGGCCGCCATCGCAACCATTGATTCACTACGCCTGCGCTCTCCCCATTTCCGCCGTGTTCGCGCCGCGGTATGTTAATACGTTGATGCGGAAGTGGGCGCATCGGGGGCGTATGGCGGCCGAGCACCTCGAAGTAGGCGTGCGGCCGGCGGAATGGTATTTGGGGCGTATGGGGATTCGACGGCCAGATCAGATTCTGCTGATGGCGCGAAGCGCGGTCGCCGTGGCGGCATGCCTTGCGCTCGCCAATTGCGCCTCGTCGGGTAAATTCGCGAGCCGCGTCGATCCCAGATACGGCGTTTCCTCCAGTCCCCGGGTGGTCGCGTTTGGTGAACCGGTGCCGAAGGGTGGCGGCGTCTACCGCATCGGCAAGCCCTATACCGTTGCAGGCCGGGTCTACGTGCCGGAAGAAGATGTCAATTATCGCGAGGAGGGGCTTGCCTCCTGGTACGGCGATGATTTCCACGGCCGGCTTACCGCCAATGGCGAAGTGTTCGACATGGCGTCACTGACGGCGGCTCACCCAACCCTGCCGATGCCGTGCTATGCGCGGGTGACCAACCTCAGCAATGGCAAGTCGCTGGTCGTTCGTGTCAATGACCGCGGACCCTACCACGGCAACCGGCTCATCGATGTCTCGAATAAAGCCGCTGAACTCCTTGAATTCAAAGGAAATGGCGTGGCGCGCGTGCGGGTCGAATATGTCGGCCGCGCACCGCTCGAAGGCTCCGACGACCGTCAGCTGATAGCAACCTTGCGGACCGGCGCGCCGGCGCCGTCGCCCTCGATGGTGCGGGTGGCGTCCGCCCGTCCGTTTGTTCCGGAGATTCCGTCGAACGGCCGCCCGATCCGGGGCGAAGTGCCGCTGCCGGAGGGCCGGCCCTACAGCCTCGGCAACAGCTCGGCCGACCTTGCCTCGATCAACGCGACATCGGAGATGTCGGCTTCGGCGCGTGGCCGTTCGAGCGGCCGCATGCGCGAAAATCAGCGCGCAGTGTCCTATGAAAATGACGATCGGTATACGGCGGATGCCTCCGATGCCGATGCCAGGTCCGTCAGCGCTTATGCCCCGGTCGATCCGCGCGGCCCGAGCGAATTGCTGGCCGGACGCGGGCTCTATTGAGCCGCTCTTAGGAACGCGATCAGCGCCGCGTTGACCTCCGCGGCGCGTTCCTGCTGCACCCAGTGTCCGGCCCCCTCGATGATGAGCTTGCGTTTGAGGTTGGGCAGCACCCGTTCCATGTCGGCAATACGCTTGCCGCCGATCAGGCCGGTAACGACGGAGTCCTTGGATCCCGCAATGAACAGCGACGGCTGATGGATTTGCGCGCCCTGCCACGGCGCGGTCAGTTCCCAATTGCGGTCGAGGTTGCGGTACCAGTTGAGGCCGCCCCGGAACCCGGACTTTTGGTAGGCTTCGGTGAAATAACTAAGGTCGGCTTCGCCGAGCCAATCCGGCCGCGGGCGATCGGCGCACGGGTTGCCGAGAAATCCCTTGCCATCCTCGACAAACAGGGAAGCCGCCGCATCGGAGAAGCCGCGCCCGAGCAGGGTTCGCATGGTCAAGCCGACGTCGCGCTCGAGTTCGGCTTCAGCGACGCCGGGCGCCTGAAAATATTGCCAATAGAAATTGGTGATGCCACCGTCGCGCAAGGTCTTGAGCGGCC
The DNA here is from genome assembly GCF_900141755.1 of Bradyrhizobium lablabi. NCBI lineage: Bacteria > Pseudomonadati > Pseudomonadota > Alphaproteobacteria > Hyphomicrobiales > Nitrobacteraceae > Bradyrhizobium > Bradyrhizobium lablabi. The sequence goes on from NZ_LT670844.1 coordinate 46,162, forward strand.
GGCCCCGCCCGCGGGAAGGCGGGGGAACGCTCAGGCCCGCTACCGCTGAGAAAACATCGGGGCGGAACAGCGCCGCGTGCCAGGCAACCGGCGCGCCCCAGTCATGGCCGACAATGGCGGCGCGCTTTTCCCCAAGCGCTGCAACCAGCGCGACCATGTCGCCCACGGTATCGAACAGGCTGTACGCCAGGATATCGGCCGGCGCGCTGGTTCGTCCAAACCCCCGCATGTCCGGCGCGACAACACGAAAGCCTGCCGCTGCGATCGCCGGAATCTGATGCCGCCAGGAATAGGAAAGTTCCGGCCAGCCATGGCACAGCAGCACCAGCGGGCCTTCGCCCTGTTCGAGCAGGAAGATCTCGATATCGTTGGCGGAAATGGTGCGTGAGGTGAGCATCGCGTTTCCGCCCTGTTTGAAGGATTTTGTTGCGACATCCATTGTGCAACACTCTAAGGTTGTTTGGCCGCCGCCGCAATCGGCCGCCGCGATGGTCGGGCAAAACCTGTGTTGTTGGCAGTACTTCCAACTGTTAGAACGCCGGCTTCAAGGCAGTGATGATGGCAACCGAAGTTTCACCGCAGCGCACATTTTGGCCGGCGACGGGACGCCGCCGGCATGGCCTGATCGCGGCCCTGGTCGTTGCGGCCGTGGCGTGGGGTGGGGTGGTCTACGCCGCCAACCAGAGCGTCCAGGGCGCCAAGAAGGAGGAGGGCGGTTTCGACGGCGATGCGCCGACCGCGATCCTGATTGAAGCCAGCAGCGGCAGCGTGCTCTGGGAGAAGAACGCCGATGAGATGCGGGCGCCGTCGAGCATGATGAAGCTGATGACGGCCGAGGTGGTGTTCCACGCCATCAAGCAGGGCGACATCAAACTGACCGACGAATATCACGTCAGCGAAAACGCCTGGCGGAAAGGCGGGGCGCCTTCGGGCACGTCGACCATGTTTGCCGCCATCCACAGCAAGATCGCCGTCGACGATCTGCTGCATGGCGCCATCATTCCAAGCGGCAACGATGCCTGCATCGTGCTGGCGGAGGGGATCGCCGGCGATGAGCGCGCCTTCGCGGATAGCATGACCAAGCGCGCGCGCGAACTCGGCATGACGCAATCGACCTTTGGTAATTCCAACGGACTGCCCGACCCCGCCAACAAGATGACCGTGCGCGACCTGGCAAAGCTCGCGCGCTACGTCATCCTGACCTATCCCGAATTCTACAAATTGTTCGGCGAGAAGGAATTCACCTGGAACAAGATCCGACAGCAGAACCGCAATCCGCTGTTGAATTCGCTCGAGGGCGCCGATGGGCTGAAGACCGGATACACCAAGGAGGGCGGCTACGGCATGGTCGGCTCCGCCGTGCAAAACGGCATCCGGCTGATCGTCGTCGTCAACGGCCTCGAAGATCCCGACGACCGCGCCACCGAGGCCAAGAAAATGCTGGAATGGGGATTCCGCAGTTTCGAGGCGCGGACATTGTTCGCAGCCGAGCAGCCGGTCGGCTATGCCAAGGTGTTTGGCGGCGACAGCCGCTCGGTGAAGCTTTCAAGCCCCGAACCGATCAAGGTGATGGTACCGAAGAACGGCAGCGAAAAGCTGATCGCGCGCGTGGTCTATAATGGTCCGGTGAAGGCGCCGATCGAGCCCGGCCAGCCGGTCGGCGTCGTCAGGGTGTGGCGGGGCACGAACCTCGCGGTGGAGGCGCCGGTCTATGCGGCAGAAGCGGTGGGCAGGGGATCGACGATGCGGCGGGCGATCGACGGCGCGAGCGAACTCGTGATTGGAATGTTTCGCGCCGGCGCCGAGAAACTCTGAGATGGCCGAAGCAGCGGTCAAACGAACTCCTGGGCGCGGACGATTTATCACCTTTGAGGGTGGCGAGGGCTCCGGCAAATCGACCCAGATCAAAACGCTGGCGGAGCGCCTGAATGCCGCCAAGCTGCGCGCCATCGTCACCCGCGAACCCGGCGGATCGCCGGGGGCTGAGGTGATCCGGCATCTCGTGCTGTCCGGCATGGGCAAGTTATTGGGCCCTGATGCGGAAACATTGTTGTTTGCGGCCGCGCGCGACGACCATGTCCGCACCGTGATCAAGCCGGCACTCAGCCAGGGAATCTGGGTGCTGTGCGACCGCTTTTCGGATTCGACGCGGGCCTATCAGGGCAGCATGGGGAAGGTCGCGCCTGAGGTTCTGAATGCGATGGAGCGGGTCACCATCGGTGATCTCAAGCCGGATTTGACCATCATTCTCGATATCCCGGTCGAAATCGGCATCGAGCGCGCGGCCGCGCGCCGCGGCGCTGGCGCACCCGACAGATTCGAAGCGGAAAATCTCAAATTTCACCAGGATTTGCGCGAGGCCTACCGGCAGATCGCAGCCCGCGAGCCGGAGCGCTGCGTGCTGATCGATGCCAATGCTGACGCCGCCACGGTAGCCGCCCACGTCTGGACCGCCTTGCGGGACCGTTTCTTCACGAGCAGCACTGAAAATGTGGCCAGTTCGGCATGAGCGCCCGTCAGGTCGAGCCGCAGATCTCCGCCGTGCATCCGCGCGAAACCACCGCGCTGTTCGGGCACGGCGAGGCCGAGGCGGCGTTATTGAATGCCTACCGCAGCGGACGCATTCCGCATGCCTGGCTGATTGGCGGCGCGGCTGGCATCGGCAAAGCGACGCTCGCCTATCGTATGGCGCGCTTCGTGCTCACCCATCGCAATCCGCTAGCACCTGACGTGCAGCGCGCCGAGACGCTTTGGGTCGATCCGTCCGATCCGGTCGCGCGCCATGTCTCCGCCGGCGCCCATGGCGGGCTGCTCACGCTGCAGCGGACCCACAACGACAAGGGCGTGCTGCGAACCGTGATTACCGTCGACGAGACGCGCGAGACGATTTCGTTCTTCGGCTCGACCGCGGCGGTCGATGGCTGGCGGGTGTGCATCGTCGACACTGTCGATGAGCTCAATCCCAACGCCGCCAACGCGCTTCTGAAAATTCTCGAGGAGCCGCCGCGGCAATCGCTGTTTCTGCTCGTCAGCCATCAGCCGGCGCGGGTGCTGCCGACCATCCTGTCACGCTGCCGAAAACTGCCGCTGCGGCCGCTCGCGACCGGCGATGTGATGCGCGCGGCGGCCGAGGCCGCACGCCTCGAGGCCGATGATCCCGCGCTGGCGGAGGCAGCGGAAGCCGCCGAGGGCAGTGTCGCCCGCGCGCTGACGCTGATGGGCGGCGATGCCCTAAAACTTCAGCAGCGGACCGCGGCGCTGCTGGCGAGCTTGCCGCGGGTCGATCCGCGTGAACTTCATGCGTTGGGCGACGCGCTCGGCGGCAGCGACCGGGTAGCGCTGGCGGCGTTCATCGACAGCGTCGATCGCTGGGTGGCCGAGCGCCTGCGCGGCAGCGACCCCAATGCGAACCTTGCCCGCCTTGCACGGCTGGCGGAGGTGTGGGAAAAGATCAACGGCGCCGCGCGCGACACCGCAGACTATAATCTGGAGCGAAAGCCGCTGGTTTTCTCGGTGTTCGGGCTGCTTGCGGAGGCGACCGGCTGACAGGCCGGTTTAGCCAGACCGTATCACCACACGTCGTTTGAAGAGCGATGAAAGGCCTTCGCAATTATGGCGAATGCGACCAATTTGCCCCGTGAGACCTTCTACATCACGACCGCGATCGCGTATCCCAATGGCGTGCCGCATATTGGCCACGCCTACGAGGCGATCGCGACCGATGCGTTGGCGCGCTTTGCGCGGCTCGACGGCAAGGATGTTTTCTTCCTCACCGGCACCGACGAACACGGGCTGAAGATGGCCCAGACCGCGGAGGCCGAAAATCTACCGACGATGCAGGTCGCAACCCGCAATGCGCAGCGCTTCAAGGACATGGACGAGCGGCTGAACGTCTCGTTCGACCGCTTCATCCGCACCACCGAACCGGCGCATCATCGCTCGGTTCAGGTGGTCTGGAATCGCATGCAGCAGGCCGGCGACATCTACATCGACACTTACGCCGGCTGGTATTCGGTGCGCGATGAGGCCTATTACGCCGAAGAGGAAACCGTTGTCGGCGACGACAAGGTGCGCCGTGGCCCACAGGGCACTCCGGTCGAATGGGTCGAGGAGAAGAGTTATTTCTTTAAATTGTCCGCTTATCAGGACAAGCTTCTGGCACTTTACGAGAGCCAGCCGGATTTCATCGGACCGGATTCGCGGCGTAACGAGGTCATCAGTTTCGTCAAGGGCGGATTGCGGGATTTGTCGATTTCGCGCACGACGTTCGACTGGGGCGTCAAGGTGCCGAACGATCCCGAGCACGTGATGTATGTCTGGGTCGACGCGCTGACCAACTACATCACCGGCGTCGGCTTTCCCGACGAGGGCGATAGCAACTGGCGTCATTGGCCGGCCGACGTTCACATCATCGGCAAGGACATCATCCGTTTTCACGCGGTGTACTGGCCGGCCTTCCTGATGTCGGCGCGCATTGCCGTGCCGAAGCGGGTTTATGCGCACGGCTTCCTGTTCAGCCGCGGTGAAAAAATGTCGAAGTCGCTCGGCAATGTCGTCGACCCCTTCAACCTGGCCGACCAGTATGGCGTCGATCAGGTGCGCTATTTCTTCTTGCGCGAGGTGCCGTTCGGCCAGGACGGCAACTATAATCACGAGGCGATTGTCGCGCGCATCAATGCCGATCTCGCCAACGATCTCGGCAACCTGGCGCAACGTTCGCTGTCCATGATTGCAAAACAGTATCAGGGCGTGTTGCCCGAGCCCGGCGCCTTCACCGACAACGACAAGGCGATCCTGGCGCAGGCCGACGGCATGATCGCGCTCGCCCGGACCGCGATGGCGACGCAGCAGATTCATCAGGCGCTCAATGCCGTGTGGGCGGTGGTTGCCGAAGCCAACCGCTACTTCGCGGGCGAGGCACCCTGGGCGCTGGCGAAGACCGATCCGGCGCGTCAGGCAACGGTGCTTTATGTCACCGCTGAAGTCGTGCGCCAGATCGCTATTTTGGCGCAACCCGTAATGCCGGAATCATCAGCGAAATTACTGGACAGTCTCGGCATCCCGCAAGGCGCGCGCGATTTTGCGGCCCTCGGCGGTGCGACCCGCATCAAGCCCGGGACCGTGCTGCCGGCGCCCGTGCCGGTATTTCCACGCTACGTCGAACCGACGGCGGCTTGAACGGAACAAGCCAGATGCTCGTCGACAGCCACTGCCATCTCGATTTTCCCGACTTCGCCGATGACCTCGACGGCATCGTGGCGCGGGCAGATGCCGCCGGCATCGGGCGCATCCTCACCATTTCGACGCGGGTGCGGCGGCTCGGCGAGCTATTGAACATCGCCGGGCGGTATCCAAACGTCTATTGCTCGGTCGGTACCCATCCGCATCATGCGGATGAGGAAGACGGCATCCCCAGTGACGAACTGATCGAGCTGACGCGGCATCCCAAGGTGGTGGCTTTGGGCGAAGCTGGGCTCGATAATTTCTACGACAACGGCTCGCCCGAAGCGCAGGAGCGCGGATTTCGCGCTCATATCGCAGCCGCCCGTGCGACTGGCCTGCCGCTGGTCATTCACACCCGCGAGGCCGACGAGGGGTGCGGCCGCATTCTCGAAGACGAAATGCAAAAGGGATCGTTTCGCGCCGTGCTGCATTGTTACACAGGCGGGCGAGAGCTGGCGATGAAGGCGATTTCCTTGGGGCTCTCGATCTCGTTCACGGGCATTTTGACATTCAAGAAATCGCAGGCCTTGCGCGATCTCGCGGCCGAACTTCCGGCCGACCGCATCATGGTCGAGACCGACGCGCCGTATCTGGCGCCCGGCAAATTCCGCGGCAAGCGCAACGAGCCGTCTTACGTGGTCGAGATCGCAAGAGTCCTGGCGGAAACCCGCGGCGTCTCGCTCGAAGAGATTTCGCGCCAGACCACGGAGAATTTCTTTCGCCTATTTTCAAAAGTGCCGGCTGCATGACGCTGACGCTGACCATTTTGGGCTGCGGATCCTCGGCCGGCGTCCCGCGACCCGCGCTCGGCTGGGGCAAATGCGATCCCAATAATCCCAAAAACCGCCGCCGCCGCTGTTCGTTATTGGTCGAACGAACTTCCGACCATGGGCTGACGCGGATCGTGATCGATACCTCGCCCGATCTGCGCGAGCAGCTGATCGACGCCGAGGTCGATCACATCGACGCGGTGTTTCTGACCCATGAGCATGCCGACCAGACCCATGGCATCGACGATCTGCGGTCGGTCGTGCTGCATCAGCGCCGGCGTATTCCGGTCTATCTGAACCAATCGACCGCAAAAGACATCATGCACCGGTTTTCCTATTGCTTTGTGTCGCCGCCGGGCAGCGATTATCCGCCGATCCTGACCCAGCATTCGATCGAGACCGGCGAAAGCCGCAGCATCGAAGGGAAGGGCGGTCCGGTCACGCTTTCCGCCTTCATCATGCAGCACGGCAATATTCCCGCGCTCGGTTATCGCGTTGGGGACGCCGCCTATACGCCCGATGTCAGCGACATCCCGGCCGAGAGCTGGCCGCATCTCAGGGATCTCGATCTCTGGATCATCGACGGGTTGCGCTATGCGCCGCATCCCAGCCACTTCAGCGTCAGCGACGCGCTGTCCTGGATCGATCGCTTCAAGCCGCGCCGGGCCGTCATCACGAACATGCATTCCGACCTGGATTACGAGGAACTGCGCGCGAGCCTGCCGCCGGGCGTGGTCCCCGGCTATGACGGCATGCGGTTGGAGTTGGCTCGCGATCGCTAGAACTGAGCTCTCATGAGAGCCTTACTCCGAAACGCTCTATCAGAATCGGGATGCTGCTGGGGTCCATCTCAAGACCATATCGGCTGCAAAGCTCACTTAGCGCCTGCGGCCCCGCTTTGGCTGCTCCGCCGAGGTCAACGAGTTCGCGGAAATAATTCTCAAAGCCGGCCGGCGAAATGATCTCCAGGATCCGCGCGGGTTCATCTCCCGCGTTCCAGAACGTGTGCCATTGGTTGCGGGGCTTGAAGATAAGATCGCCGGGATTGCCAATCACGACAGTGTCTCCAAGCAGCGCACCCATCTTGCCTTCGAGAACATAGGAATACTCGTCCTCCCGAGAATGCTTGTGCATCGGCGCGGCCAGCGCGCGTGCCGGCATGGGATGTTCCACAAGCGCGAAGCGGTCTCCGGCCTCTTGGCCATCGATCATGAACCGCACCCCGATGCTTCCGAGGAAACCCGACTTGCCATCATGTGGTCCAAGGACTTTTGGCGCTGACGCTGCCATTTTTCCCTCCGTGACGATGGATGATAAAGAAAGCGGGCCGCTCAGGCCGAAATCGCCTTTGCCGAATTCACTTGATTACGCAGCATGAATTTTTGGATTTTGCCGGTCGAAGTCTTCGGAATAGGCCCGAACACTACGGCCTTCGGCGTCTTGAAGCCCGACATGTGGCTGCGGCAGAACGCGATGATCTCGGCTTCGGTGACCCGCGCATTGTCCTTCAGCTCGAGGAAGGCGCAGGGCACTTCGCCCCATTTTGCATCGGGCTTTGCGACCACCGCCGCGAACAGTACCGCGGGATGCTTGTAGAGCACGTCCTCGACCTCGACGGAGGAGATGTTTTCGCCGCCGGAAATGATGATGTCCTTGGAACGGTCCTTGATGATGACATAGCCGTGCTCGTCGAGCACGCCGAGGTCGCCGGTGTGGAACCAGCCGCCGGCAAAGGCCTCTTGCGTCGCTTTCTCGTTCCTGAGGTAACCCTTCATCACGATATTGCCGCGGAACATCACCTCGCCGATGGTCTCGCCGTCGCGCGGCACTTCGCGCATGGTTTCGGGGTCGATCACGGTGACGGCTTCCTGCAGCGGGTAGGGCACGCCCTGCCGGCGCTTCATTTGCGCGCGCTGCTCGGCGGGCAGATCATCCCAGCCCGGTTGCTCGGCGCAGACTGAGGCCGGACCATAGACTTCGGTCAGTCCATAGACATGCGTCAGCCTGATGCCGATGCTTTCGGCGCCTTCCAGCACCGCGACTGGAGGTGCCGCGCCCGCGATCAATCCGACCACGGGCCGCGCGGCTTTGCCTTTCGGCGCGTCGGAGGCGTTGATCAGGGTATTGTAGACGATCGGCGCGCCGCACATGTGGGTGACGCCGTGCTTTTTGATCAGCTCGAAAATCTTGGTCGGGTCGACCTTGCGCAGGCAGACATTGATGCCCGCCGCCGCCGCGATGGTCCAGGGAAAGCACCAGCCGTTGCAATGGAACATCGGCAGCGTCCAGAGATAGACCGGATGCTGGCCGAGTTGGCCTGCGAGGATATTGCTCACCGCATTGAGGTAGGCGCCGCGGTGATGCGTCACCACCCCCTTGGGATTGCCTGTGGTGCCCGAAGTATAACTGAGCGCAATCGCGTCCCATTCGTCAACGGGCAGCTTTGCGACGAAGCTTTCGTCGCCTTGCGACAGCGCCGCCTCGTATTCGATCTCGCCAATGCGCTTTCCGCCGGCGAAAGCTTGATCATCGACATCGATGATCAACGGTTTTGGGCCCTTCATCAGGCTCAAAGCCTCGCCGATGACGTCGGTAAATTCCGGATCGACCAGAATGATCCTCGCGCCGCCATGATCGAGCTGGAAGGCGATGGAGGGGGCATCGAGGCGGATATTGAGCGCGTTCAAGACCGCACCCGCCATCGGCACGGCGAAATGCAGCTCGTTCATCGCAGGGATATTCGGCAGCATCGCCGCCACCGTATCGCCGCAGCCGATGCCTCGGCTTGTGAGGAACGCGGCAAAGCGCCGGCAGCGGGCATAGGTCTGCGCCCAGGTGAACGAACGGCCCTCATAAACCGCGCTGATATGATCAGGGTAGACGGCGGCGGTGCGCGCCAAAAAACTCAGCGGCGTCAGCGGCACGAAATTGGCGGGCGACTTGTCCAGACCGAGATCGTATTGACTTTGCTTCCCACTCATCGGCCACCTCCCATTTCCTTTGCGCTTAAAGGAATCCGATCGAGATCCACGGAAAAATCGCCACCACGATCAGGCCTACCAATAGCGCCAGCATATAGCCCCAGATCGGCTTGATCCCCTCGGCGGGGTCGACACGTCCGATGGCGCAAGCCGCATAATAGCCTACTCCGAACGGAGGCGCGAACAGTCCGATGCCCATCGCCAGGATGATGATCATCGCATAATGCACTTCGTGGACGCCGACCGCGCGTGCGATCGGAAACAACAGCGGGCCGAACAGCACGATCGCCGGAATACCCTCGAGCACGCTGCCCAACACCGTGAAGGCCACGATCGATACAGCGATGAAGGAAGCGGAGCCGCCGGGCAGGCCGGTCATGGCGGCCGCCAGCGCGCGGGAGAAGCCGGATTGGGTCAATCCCCAGGCCATGCCGGTCGCGGTGCCGATGATCAGCAGGATCGCCCCCGACAGACAGGCGGTCTCCACCAGCATCGGGACGAGCCGCCGCCAGTCGAACCGGCGGTAGACCAGAAGCCCGACCACCAGCCCATAGACGATGCCGATGGTGGAGACCTCGGTCGCGGTCGCGATCCCCTCGACCACGGCGGCGCGGATCACGAAAGGCAATGCCAGCGCGGGCAGGGCGATGACAAAGGCCCTGACGATCTCGCCGGCGCCGGCCCGCTTGACGTGGCCGAGGTCCTCAGCCCGGTAGCGCCACCATACCAGCGCCGACAACGTGATCGCCAGCACCACGCCCGGCAATAGCCCGCCGGTAAACAGCGCCGAAATCGAAACCCCGGTCACCGAGCCGATCGTGATCAGGACGAGACTAGGCGGAATGGTTTCGGTCTGCGCGCCGGTCGCCGCGAGCAGCGCCACGAGATCGCCGGGCCTTGCGCCGCGCGCCTTCATTTCCGGAAACAGTACCGGCGCGACCGCTGCCATGTCGGCGGCCTTCGAGCCGGAAATGCCTGAGACCAGATACATCGCGCCGACCAGCACGTAATGCAGGCCGCCGCGGACATGGCCGAGCAGGCTCGCCAGGAATGCCACCATGGCGCGCGCCATGCCGGTCATCTCGATCAAAAGGCCCAAGAACACGAACAGGGGCACCGACAACAGGATCAAATGGCTCATGCCCTCGTCCATGCGGCCGACCAGCACCATCAAGGGCGTGCGCGTCGTCAGCGCGAGATAGCCGAAAATCGCCAGTCCAAAGCCGAAAGCGATCGGGACGCCGGCGAACACGCAGAAGCCGGCTACGCCAACAAAGAAGATCAGAAGATTGATATTGCCGAGCGGACGCAGCCACGGCGTCGCCAGCCAAAAAATCGCTATCACCAGGCCGACAGACAACACCGCGCTGAGCACGGTCTTGAAATCGCCTAATCGTGCCAGCCGCAGCAAGGCAAACAGCACCATCAGGCCGGTGCCGACCGGCAACGCGGCTGCCCGCCAGCTATTGGCGATTTGCAGCGCCGGCGTCGTGATAAAGCTCTCCTCGTAGGCGTATTCCCAGGAGGGCGCCGCGATCAGCAGGAGAAAAGCCAGCGCCGCGCAGGTTGCGACCACGTCGAGCCAGGCCCGCGTCGCCGGGCTCGTGCTCGCGACCACCGCGGTCATTCGCATATGCTCGGAACGGCGGAACGCCACCGCGGCCCCGAGCATCGCCAGCCACAGGAACAGGATCGAGGCCAGTTCGTCCGACCAGATCAGCGGGCTGCGCAGGCCGTAACGCGCGACCACGCCCGCGAACAGGATCACGATCTCGGCGACGACCAGAATAGCCGCCGGGATCTCGACCAGCATGCCGAGCCAAGCTTCGAGGGATGCCGCAAGCGAACGGCGGCGAGGGGACCCCGCCTCGCCGGCCGCCGCTGTTGCGCCTTCGGCGTGAGCCATGACGGTACCTGTACCACGATCCCGGCGATGGCCTTACGACAGCTTGCCGACGGATTTTTCCAACAGCGCCCACGCCTGGTCGCCGTATTTTCCTTTCCACTCGGAATAGAACCCGGCGGAGCGGAGTTTATCGCGGAATGGCGCGACGTCAGGCTGGTTGAACACCAGCCCTTTGCCCTCGAGTTCCCCACGCAAGTTCGCGTTCAACTTCGCGGTATCGCCGCGCTCTTTGATGGCGGCGGCGTTGATATTTTTGGCGACGATGGCGCGCAAATCATCCGGCACCTTCTCCCAGGCGCGGCGATTGGCGAGGAACCAGAATCCATCCCACATGTGATTGGTCAGCGAACAATATTTCTGCACTTCGTACAGTTTCGCCGTCGAGATCAGCGCGAGCGGATTTTCCTGGCCTTCGACGATCTTGGTCTGCAGCGCCGAATAGACCTCGCTAAAATTGATCGAGGCGGGCGAGGCGTCGAATGCCTTGAACATCGAGGTCCACAACGGCGAGACCGGCACCCGGATCTTGAAGCCCTTGTAATCATCGGGGCTGTTGATCGGCTTGGTCGAGGACGTGGTCTGACGAAAGCCGTTGTCCCAGATCTTGTCCATGGCCACGAGATTGGCTTTTGCGATCTCGCCGCGCACATAGGCGCCGAGTTCACCGTCCATGGCCTTCCAGACCGAGTCGTAGTCCGGAAAGGCAAAACCGATCCCGTTGATCGACGCGGCCGGCACCAGGGTAGCCAGGATCAGGCCCGACAGCGTGAAAAACTCGATGCCGCCGGAGCGGATTTGGCTCAGCATGTCGGTGTCGGAGCCAAGCTGGTTGTTCGGAAAAACCTGCAGATCGAAGCGGCCGTTGGTTTCGGTCTTGATCGCCTCCGCCATCTCCCTGGCGCGAACGTTCATCGGATGCGTATCCGGCGCATTGTTGGCATATTTGTAGGTGAACTCAGCCGCTTGCGCCCGCGCGACATAAGGCGCGCCGACGCCACCCAATACGGCTGAGGCCGCCGATACCTTGAGCAGCGTGCGTCGTGAAAAGCTCATCTCGTTCTCCCTGAGAGTTTGTTGTTCTTGTGAGACCGTATCCCATGAAGCCTCGGCCCGGTCACGCATCTCGCGATGGGCTTATTGCAGCGTATCGGCGTTGCGGCAATATCCGGGGGGCACTGATCGTCAGGGGTGGCCGTGGCGCGCCTGCATTTGCCGGCATGGCGTTTGTCGCAGACCGAGCTGCATTCATGCGGATTGGCACGATATTTCGATAAGCCTTTGATCTAATTATAGATAAAAATATTCCATAATATACCTTATGCGAATCTGACCATCAGGGGGCTGGCTCGTCCCCGCCACCCGAGCCATGATCTTCAGCGTCGCCCGCAGACCTCGTCGATCCGGCGCAGGAGATCGGCCGGATCATCGTAGACACGGAATGCACCGGCCTGCCTCAGCTCTTCGGGCCCATAGCCGCCGCTCAACACACCCACGCCCAGCGCGCGGCATCGTACCGCCGCCAGCATGTCCCAGATGCTGTCGCCGACCACGATCGAGGTTTCGATCGGCGCGCTCAGCCGTTCGGCTGCCGCCAGGAACAGATCCGGGTCAGGCTTGGCGTATTTGACCTGATCGCGCGTCACGACGGGAACCCGATCGGGATCGACGCCGAGCGAGGCCAGATTGACGGCTGCGGTTTCCATGCGGCCACTGGTCGCGATCGCCCAGGGAATGCCGGCCTCCGACAGCCAGTTCAGCAATTCGCGCGCGCCGGGCAAAGGTCGGATTTGGGTGGCCTGCTGCCGATACGCGCTGGCATGGGCTTGGCGAAGCCGTTCGACGCGTTCAGTGCTGATCTCCAGCCCAGTCTCCCGAAGCAACTGGTTGGTGAACAGGCCGCCGCTCATGCCGATCTTGCGATGGATGCGCCAGACCGACAAGTCGATGCCCTCCGCGTCGAGCGCGTGCTTCCAGGCCAGGACATGCTGATAGACGCTGTCGACGAGCGTGCCGTCGAGATCGAACAGGAAGGCCGGTTGGATGCGCATGTCGGTACCCTCGCCTTGCGTGGCCGAAGCTCACGCCACCTTTACCTCTCAGCCTTGCCGCGCCCGACAGTCTGACGCACCTCGAAACCCTCGAACTGTGGGTGCCCAAGATAGAGCGGCTTGTTGTCACCGGCCTTGTGATGCGCCGCCCGAAACGCCTCCGATTTGGTCCACGCCTCGAACATAGTGCGGCTTTCCCAGATCGTGTGGGACGCATAGAGCGTGTGGTCTTCAGCTTCGGGGCCCCTGAGGAGATGAAACTCGACAAACCCCGGCACCTTCTCGAGATGGCTTTCGCGCGACGTCCAGACTTGCTCGAAGGCCGCTTCGGACCCCCTGACAACGAGAAACCGGTTCATGGCGATAAACATCAGGCAAGTCTCCTAGGGCTGCGGCGGCGACCAACCTATAGCAGCCGCAGTTGGCGACATTGCGGACGGTCAAGCGGATGGTATCTCGGTCCCCATCACAATTCCTTTTGGCGGCTACCGCCCTTTGAACCGCGGCTTGCGCCGCTCCAGGAACGCCGCGACGCCCTCTTTGTGATCTTCGCTAAAACTTGCCAGCGCGAACTGGTCGACGTCCATATGGCCAGCGAGATCGTCGAGCGCGTACGCCAGGCGGTTGACGGTCAATTTCGTCATTGCGGCTGAGATCGGCGGCTGCGCCGCGAATTTTGCGGCGAGCGCCATTGCCGCGTCAAAAGCCTTGCCGGGATCGGCCACCTCCTCCACCAGGCCCCATTCGTAGGCCTCGGCGGCCGAGATGCGCTGGTCGGCCAGGATCACTGCCTGCTTGGTCCGTGCCGGTCCGATCAGATGCAGCATGCGCGGGATGCTCTGCCAGCTCATGTTCATGCCGAGGCCGATCTCGGGCACGCGCAGATGGGCGTTGCTCGCGATCACGCGAAAATCCAGCGCCACCGCCAGCGCGACGCCGCCGCCGATGCAAAAGCCTTCGATGGCGCCGATGGTGACTTGTTCCATCTCCTGCCAGGCGCGGGTCAACCGTGGTCCCAGTTTCAAATGCCGGCGCAGCGACCCGAGATCCATGGTCCGGCGCGAGCGGCCTTCGGGATCCTTCAGGTCGAAGCCGGCACTGAAGGCCTTGGGCGCGCCGGTGAGCACCACGACCGAGGTCTCGCCGTCGTCCTCAAAACCGCGCGCCGCCTGCGTGAGCTGACGCAAGGCTTCTGGCGATAGCGCGTTGATGCCGTCGCCGCGGTCGAAGCGCACCACCGCGATGCGGCCCTCCGGCCCGAGGCCCCGTTCGATGGTGACAAAATCCGCCACTTTGTTCCTCCCTGCCCGTCATTTTCTTCGAGCATAGCTCACAAACACCGGGGCAACAGGCCGGAAGTGCTAGTACCTCGACATGGCCGCAATGTTTCGCCTATCCTCCAGGGCATGAGCGACCATGATCACGACCATCACCACGATCACGACCATTCGGACCTGTCCGAAACCGAGCTGCGCGTCCGCGCGCTCGAGACGATTTTGACCGAGAAAGGCTATGTCGAGCCGGCGGCTCTTGACGCCATCATCCAGGCGTATGAAACAAAAATCGGCCCGCACAATGGCGCGCAGGTAGTTGCAAAAGCATGGTCCGATCCCGCGTTCAAACAGGCGCTATTGGCCGACGCCACCAAGGCCGTGAGCACGCTCGGCCATGTCAGCCGGGTCGGCGATCACCTAGTCGCGGTCGAGAACACGCCACAGCGCCACAATATGGTCGTGTGCACGCTCTGCTCCTGTTACCCCTGGGAAATGCTGGGGCTGCCGCCGGTCTGGTACAAGGCTGCGCCCTATCGTTCCCGCGCGGTCAAAGACCCGCGCGGCGTGCTCGCCGATTTCGGCGTGAGCTTGCCGAAGGACATCGAGATCCGCGTCTGGGACTCAACCGCCGAGACGCGTTTTCTGGTGCTGCCGATACGGCCCGCGGGCACTGAAGGCTGGAGCGAGCAGCAGCTCGCGGAACTCGTGACGCGGGACTCCATGATCGGAACCGGATTTCCCAAGACGCCAGGCGCGCCCTCGTGAACGGCGTGCACGACATGGGCGGCATGGACGGTTTCGGCAAGGTCGAACCCGAGCCGAACGAGCCGATGTTTCACACAAAATGGGAAGCGCGCGTATTGGCGATGGTGCGTGCGATGGGCGCGGCCGGCGCGTTCAACATCGATGCCTCGCGCTTCTACCGGGAGACGTTACCGCCGCACGTCTATCTCGGCAGTTCCTATTACAAGAAGTGGCTGCTCGGTCTGGAAGACCTCTTGGTCGACAGGGGCTTTGTGGCCGCGGATGAAATCGCCTCAGGCCACGCGATGGAAACAGCAAAACCGCTGAAGCATGGCAAGTTCGCCCTCGACGATGTCGAGCGCATCATGGTGCGCGGCAAATTCGGTCGCGCGGCGCCCTCGCCTGCCAAATTCAAGCCCGGCGATCGGGTGCGCGCCAAGAACATTCATCCCGCGACCCATACCCGGCTGCCGCGCTACGTCCGCGGCCATGTCGGCGTGGTCGAACGCGATCACGGCTGCCATGTGTTTCCGGACACAGCGGCGATCGAGGCCGGCGAGAACCCGCAATGGCTCTACACCGTCGTATTCGACGGGGCTGAATTGTGGGGCCCGGACGCCGACCCGACGGTGAAGATATCGATCGATGCGTTCGAGCCCTATCTGGAGCCGGCCTGATGGACATCGCCGCCTCTGTTGCGACTCGCGCCGTTCCCGGCATTCCCCGCGACGGGGGCGGCCCGGTATTTCGCGAACCCTGGGAAGCCCAGGCTTTTGCCATGGCGCTCGCGCTGCATGAGCGCGGATTGTTC
The DNA here is from genome assembly GCF_900141755.1 of Bradyrhizobium lablabi. NCBI lineage: Bacteria > Pseudomonadati > Pseudomonadota > Alphaproteobacteria > Hyphomicrobiales > Nitrobacteraceae > Bradyrhizobium > Bradyrhizobium lablabi. The sequence goes on from NZ_LT670844.1 coordinate 61,919, forward strand.
ACCTGGAGCGAATGGGCTGCGACACTCGCCGACGAAATCGCGCGCGCGCAGGCCAGCGGCGATCCGGACACCGGCGAGACCTATTACCGGCATTGGCTGGCGACGCTGGAAAGACTGGTCGCCGCCAAGGGCGTGGCTACCCCCGACACCCTGCATCGCTACCGCGATGCCTGGGACCATGCCGCAGACCGCACCCCGCACGGTGCGCCGATCGAATTAAGGCGTGAGGATTTTCGCTAGGCCCCAAATAGCTTCCGCATGCGCTCTTCGTTGATGATGAAGCTATTGAACAGGGATACAAACGGGCTGCCATATTGATCCCTGATGATGAGATCGGAGGTCGAAACCGCGCGATGCAGCGTGCCGACCGGATCGGCCAGCTCCGCCAGTCCGAGCTCCGATTTCAACAGCGCCCTCGCCTCCTCCAGTTCGTCGTCGTCGACCGTCCCCAGTTCGAGCACGGTCGCGGCCCGTCGCATTTCGGCGAGGCTGCCGCTGCCGGAAAATTTGAGAAGGTCGTGCCAGTACGGACAGGCCATGACCAGCGCAATGAACTCGTCGAGATCGGCGGCGACGACGCCGGCGGCGCCTTCGGAGGAGATGTACAGCACGCGCGGTGAGCCCGAAACCAGCGCGAACACGCCACCAGCGCCGTTGCGCGCTATTCGCCTGATCCCCTCTACGCCGTCGACCGAGAACCACACGGGCTCTTTGTCATCGGTTGCAAAGCGCAGTTCGAACGTCCAGCTCAATCGTTCCAGGACTTCCGCATTCGCGGTCAGGGTTTCGGGGCTGAGAGGCATCCAGGGTCCATCCTGCTTTTTGTCGAGCTGCGCCCGATCTGTCGCAAGCTGACGGCGTCGGGTTCAATCGCGCGCTCCACAAAACTTGCCCCCAAGGCTGGCCGGGCATTTGCACACCTGAGACGGCGATATCACAGGCAATCGAGATAAGTTGACCATGGTCCGCCAATACGCTCTTTCGCTTGCGTCCGCAGGAAATTAGACTTGTTACTTGCTAGGCAAGTCCTCTTTGCAGGCAAGTCCTCTTTGCAGGAACGTCATCATGAACATCATTCGTCACCGTGTTCTGCGACTGGCCGGAATTTGCGCGGTTGCAATCGCAATTCCACAACTCGCGTCAGCGATGGGACCAACGAGCGCCGCGCTAAAAAACCAGCAAAACGTGCGGGTGGCGTCTGAAAGTACTGTCGCACCCACGACAAAATGCATCCCCTCCGAGGCGACCTGTCCGAGGTTGCACCATCGCTCAAAACACTAGCGCGCGTTTTGTCGCTTGCTCCAGCTAGCGACGGCGTCGCCTTGGATATGCTCTATTAGCCGCGCGCTTGCGGAGTTCAGGTCGTGGCGTCAGCATATTGCTGCCAGCCCCGGGCGCGCAGTACACAGGCTGGGCATTCACCGCAGCCAAACCCCCAATCATGCCGCGCGCCGCGCTCCCCGAGATAGCAGGTGTGGGAGTGTTCGCGGATCAGGTCCACCAGCCCTGCCCCGCCGAGTTCGGCCGCGAGCCGCCATGTGGCAGCCTTGTCCAGCCACATCAGCGGCGTGTGCAATTCAAACTGGGCGTCCATGCCGAGACTGAGCGCGGTCTGCAACGCCCTGATGGTCGCATCGCGGCAATCCGGATAGCCGGAATAATCGGTCTCGCACATGCCGCCGATGATGTGACGGATGCCGCGCCGATAGGCGAGCGCGGCCGCGAACGTCAAAAACACCAGATTGCGGCCGGGGACAAAGGTGTTAGGCAGGCCGTCAGCGCCCATCGCGATCGCGACGTCACGCGTCAACGCAGTGTCGGAGATCTTGGCCAGGGTCGGAATTTCAAGCGTGTGGCTTTCGCCGAGTTTTGACGCCCAATCCGCGCGCAACGATTTTATTCCGTCCAGCAGCCGGTCGCGGCATTCAAGTTCGACGGCATGACGCTGGCCGTAGTCAAAACCGAGCATCTCGACGCGCGCGAAACGTTTGAGCGCCCAGGCAAGACAGGTCGTGGAATCCTGCCCGCCGGAGAACAGCACGAGCGCGGTTAAGGAGTTGAGTTGATCGCTCGATTGATCGCTCATGGCCTGCCCTTAGCACTCTCGATCCGCAACGCCAATCGGTGGAAAGGGCCACCCTTTGCGCTCGTTTTGCTGGGATGAGCCCGCATCTTGCGGCATACAGGCATGAGCTTCCCCTCGGGGCTTTCGGTGTTCCACTTTCGGTGTTTCATGACCCCTTCCCGCGATATTTCACGCCTGCTCGAGATCATGGCGATGCTGCGAACGCCCGGCAGCGGCTGTCCGTGGGATATGGAGCAGAATTTTGCAACCATCGCGCCCTACACGATCGAGGAGGCCTATGAGGTCGCTGATGCCATCGCCCGCGGCGACCTGCACGATCTCAGGGATGAACTCGGCGATCTCCTGCTGCAGGTGGTGTTTCATGCCCGCATGGCCGAGGAACAGAATGCGTTTTCATTCGGCGACGTGGTCGAGGCGATCACGCGAAAGATGATCCGGAGGCATCCGCACGTCTTCGCCGACCAGGATGGACTATTGACGCCCTCGGACGTCAAGGGCGCCTGGGAGCGGATCAAGGCTGAGGAAAAGGCCGAGCGCGCGGCGGAGCGGCTGGCCGCGGAGGCGTCGCACAAATCGCTGTTGTCGAGCGTGAAGGCCGGGCAGCCGGCGCTGGCGCAGGCGATGGAATTGCAGCGCAAGGCCTCAACCGTCGGCTTCGACTGGAACGATCCACGCGCCGTGCTGCATAAAATCCGCGAAGAAGCCGATGAGATCGAGCAAGCCCTCGATCGCGGCGACAGCCAGGAACTGCGCGAGGAAACCGGCGATCTCCTGTTCGCACTGGTCAACCTGGCGCGGCATATCGGCGCCGACCCCGAAATGGCCTTGCGCGGCACCAACGCAAAGTTCGAACGCCGTTTTGGCTATATTGAACGTGAGCTGCAATCGCAGGGACGTTCATTGGAAGGCGCGTCGCTCGCCGAGATGGATGCGCTGTGGAACGAGGCGAAGGAGAAGGAGTAACTCATCCTCTCCGTCGTCCCTGCGAAAGCAGGGACCCATACGCCGCGGCCGCGCTTTGGGCACTCGCCGAGACGGCTTCTACAACAACAAACGCCGGTGGTTGGGTCCCTGCTTTCGCAGGGACGACGACGCTAGGCGTGCGGTACCGCATCAAAACGGTTGACCACGATGTCGCGCTTGGTCTCGTCGACGCGCACGGTCATGTCAAAGTGGCCGTCGTGAAGCTGCTTATTGAGCACTTCGGAATTGCGATGCAGCCAGCTGATGCCGGCGCCGTCGGCAGCGTCGATCGTAAGGTCGAGGGTCATGCGCGTAGACGCCAGCCGCGCCTCGATGGCTTCGAGCAGCGCCTCGACCCCCTCCCCGGTTTCAGCGGAGACCATGAAACACGGGCGCTCCGCCGGCCGGCGGGCGGCGATATTTTGCAGGTTCTCGCGCTCTTCGGGCGCGAAGCGATCGATCTTGTTCCAGACTTCGAGGATGCGCTGGCCTGCGTCCGGATCGATGCCGAGCTGGCGCAGCACGGTATCGACGTCGCGCTGCTGGGCCTCGGCATCCTCATGCGAGATGTCGCGGACGTGAAGAATGACGTCGGCTTCCAGCACCTCTTCCAGCGTCGCCCGAAACGCCGCGACCAGTTGCGTCGGCAGGTTGGAGATGAAGCCGACGGTATCCGAGAGCATCGCCTTGCCGCCATGCGGCAGCTTGAGCGCGCGCAACGTCGGATCAAGCGTTGCGAACAGCATGTCGGCGGCCTGCACGTCGGCGCGGGTCAGGCGGTTGAACAGCGTCGACTTGCCGGCGTTGGTGTAGCCGACCAGCGCCACCACGCGATAAGGCACCCGCTGCCGCCCCGCCCGATGCAGCCGCCGCGTCGCCTGGACCTTTTTGAGCTCGTTCTCGAGGCGGATGATTCGCTCACCGATCAGGCGGCGGTCCGCCTCGATCTGGGTTTCGCCGGGGCCGCCCATGAAGCCAAAACCGCCGCGCTGGCGCTCCAGATGGGTCCATGACCGCACCAGGCGCGAGCGCTGATAATTCAGATGCGCAAGCTCAACCTGCAGCGCTCCCTCTTTGGTTTTGGCGCGGCGCCCAAAAATTTCGAGGATCAGGCCGGTGCGATCGAGCACTTTGGTGTTCCAGGCTTTCTCGAGGTTGCGCTGCTGGATCGGCGACAGCGCGCAATCCATCACCACGAGTTCGATATCGTGCCCGGTAACGAGACCGACGATCTCCTCGACCTTGCCCTTGCCGAGATAGGTCGCGGGCCGGATCTGGCTGACCGGGGCGATCAGCGCCTCCGCAATCGTCAGGTCGATGGCACGCGCGAGACCCACGGCTTCCTCGAGCCTCGCCTCCGAATCGCGGATGGCACGGCTCTCCGTTTGCGCCTCGGGGTCACCGCGGCGCATTCGCAAATAAGGGCCGATGACAATCACCCGCCCGGTTTCTCTACCCCCTGCCAGCCGCGGACGGTCGGCATCCCCTTCCAGATGTCGGGGTTCCAATCAGATCACTCTCAAGCCGGAGCATCCTCGCCGCCCTCGAACAACTGGATCGGAGCGCCCGGCATGATGGTCGAGATCGCATGCTTGTATACAAGCTGCGAGTGACCGTCGCGCCGCAGCAGCAGGCAGAAATTGTCGAACCAGGTGACAATCCCCTGCAGCTTCACCCCATTGACCAGAAAGATCGTCAGTGGCGTTTTGGTTTTGCGAACGTGATTAAGGAAGGTGTCCTGTAGATTTTGTGCGCGGTCTGCCGCCATTGTTTTTGTCCCGCTTTGCTTCTTTTTATTGAACCGGCTGCTGCCCTCTTTCGGAACGTCACCCGGTTGCCCGCATCCCCTGAGATCCCCCTCCGGGCGCGCGGCGGCACGATTAGAGGGCAGGCGCGGTTTTTAGGCAAGCCAGTTCGCGCGGGACCTCGGTCAAACGAGAGCGCAATTCCCTGCAATAGCCCGGAAAGAGATGAAATTTCTCAAGCAAATGCATGAAACTAATGCGCGGTGCGACATTTAGCCGACGCCGAGCGCCTTGAGCTTCCGATGGAGCGCCGACCGCTCCATTCCGACGAATTCCGCGGTGCGCGAGATATTGCCGGAGAAGCGGCTGATCTGCGCAATCAGGTAGTCGCGCTCGAATACCTCCCGCGCCTCGCGCAGCGGTAACCCCATGATGTGCTCACCATTGTTGCTGGTGGGCATCGCCGGCACCATCGAGCCGACATCCTGCGGCAGCATGTCGGCGGTGATGATGATTTCCGGGCCGCCGCTCGCCAGAATCATGACGCGCTCGACATTGTTGCGAAGCTGGCGGACGTTTCCGGGCCAGACATGCGACTGCAAGACCGCCATCGCGTCCTGGCCGATCTGGCGTTTCGGCAAGCCCGTCGCGGCCGATATCTGGTCCATGAAATAGTCGATCAATTCGGGGATGTCCTCGCGCCGCTCCGACAGCGGCGGCACACGGATCGGAACCACCGACAGCCGATGATAGAGATCTTCGCGGAACCGCCCTTCGGCGATTTCCTCTTCCAGGTTGCGGGCGGTTGAGGAAATGATGCGGACGTCGACATTGACCTTGGCGGTGCCGCCGGAGCGCTGGAACGTCTGATCGACCAGCACGCGCAGGATCTTGTTCTGGGTCTCGCGCGGCATGTCGCCGATTTCATCGATGAAAAGCGTGCCGCCATGGGCTTCTTCCAGCGCACCCGCCTTGCGCTGATGCTCGCCATTGGACTGTTCGACACCGAACAGCTCGATCTCCATCCGCTCCGGCGTGATCGCCGCGGCGTTGATGACGACAAACGGTCCTTCGGCGCGGCTCGAAGCGTTATGCAGGGTACGTGCCGCCAGTTCCTTGCCCGCGCCGGAAGGCCCGACGATCAGAATGCGGCTATTGGCCTTGGCGGCCCGCTCGATGGTCTGGCGCAATTGGTTCATGCAGGCGGAGCGCCCGGTCAAAATGCTCGCCGCGGGGGCGAGCTGCTTGAGCTCCTTCACTTCGCGTTTCAGCCGCGAGGTCTCCAGCGCCCGCGTCGCCACCAGGATCAGCCGGTCGGATTTGAAGGGCTTTTCGATGAAGTCATAGGCGCCGCGCTTGATGGCCGCGACCGCGGTTTCGATATTGCCGTGGCCCGAGATCATCACGACCGGCAGATCGGCATGGTCGCGCTTGACCTGTTCCAGCAATTGCAGCCCGTCGAGCTTTGAGCCCTGCAGCCAGATGTCGAGAAACACCAGATGCGGACGCCGATTGGCGATTTCCGCAAGCGCCGAATCGCTGTCCCGCGCGGTCCGGGTGGTAAAACCCTCATCATCGAGAATGCCCGCAACCAGATCACGAATATCTGCTTCGTCATCGACGATTAAAATATCATTTGCCATGGGTCGCGCCTGTCTTGTCAGCTGCCTGTTGCGGCTTCGATTTTTGTTTGATCGTTAGTCGTGTCAGCCGGCTCTGTGGTTTCGGATGCCGGCGGTTTTGTTTCGGGAGCGGGCTCCTTCACGTCGGGCTTGGGTGCATGACCCGAGATCGCGAACCGCAGCCGCATCCAGGCCCCCCGCGCGCCCGGACGGATGTCCGCGGCATCGTTGAGTTCGATCCGCCCGCCATGGTCCTCGAGCACCCGGCCGACGATCGCGAGCCCCAGGCCGGTGCCCTTTTCCCGTGTCGTGACATAGGGTTCGAGCAGACGCGCCCGGGCAACCTTCGGCAGGCCGATGCCGTTATCGATGACGTCGATCACAATGTCATCGTTCTCGCGCGCGGCGATGACATCAATACGACCCTTGCCCAACTCATCCGCCGGAACAGATTCAATGGCTTCGGCGGCGTTCTTGATGATGTTGGTCAGCGCCTGCGAAATCAGCCGGCGGTCGAACTGCGCCCGCATCGGCTCTTCCTTGATCTCGGCCTCGATATCGATGTCGGGGTGGCCGACCCGCATCAGGAACACCGCCTGGCGCACGGTATCGGCGACGTCCTCGCCTTCGATCACGGGCTTGGGCATCCGCGCGAAGCGCGAGAATTCATCGACCATCCGCCTGATGTCGTCGACCTGCCGGACGATGGTGTCGGTGCATTGTTCGAACACCGCCTTGTCCTCGGTGATCGCCTTGCCGAACTTGCGGCGGATGCGCTCGGCCGAAAGCTGGATCGGCGTCAGCGGATTCTTGATTTCGTGCGCGATGCGGCGGGCGACGTCGGCCCAGGCCGAGGTGCGCTGGGCGGAGACCAGTTCGGTGATGTCGTCGAGCGTGATGATGTAGCTGTCGCGCGACTGGCTGGTCTGTTCGGCGCTGACGCGGACCGAAAGATTGCGCTCGCGGCCGTCGCGGGTGATGGTGATCTGGCCCTGCACCAGGCGCTGGGTGCCCTCCCGCGCCGTTTTCATCATGTCGTCGAGCTCCGGCAGCACGTCCGACAGCGGGTGCCCCAGCGTCTCCGATTCCGCGTGCCCGATCAGCTTTTCGGCGGAGCGGTTGAGGATGCCGACGCTGCCGGAGGCATCGACGCCGATGATGCCGGCGCTCGCCGAGGACAACACCGCCTCGATGAAGCGGCGGCGGCTGTCGATCAGTTCGCTGGCATTGACGAGCTCGTCGCGCTGGGTGCGCAGCTCCTGCGTCATCTTGTTGAAGGTCTCGCCGAGCTGCGCAAGATCGCCTTTCGAGCCGTGGACCGGCACCTGCACATGCAGATCGCCGGTCGAGACGATATTGGCGGCGCCCATCAGCCGCCGGATCGGAGCGACCAGCCAGTTGGCGAAATTCAATCCGATCAGGATGGAGGCCATCAGGATGGTCAGCGCGATCACGGCGAACATCAGTGCGAAATTCACCTGAATGCCGAGCCGGCGCGATTCCAGCTCGGCATATTCAGCCGCACTCGCCTCGGTTTGACTGAGTTGCGCGACAACGCCGGGATCGAGCGGACGCGCCACGTAAATGAAGATATCGTTGAATGCCCGTAGCCGGATTACGGCAGCGACATAGTTTTCTTCGGGAATGACCGAGATCTCGGGCTGGGTTTCGTTGACATTGCTCAGGAGTTCCGACGGCGGCGGCGCGAAGGTCAGTTGCACGCCGGTTTGCGCCGACTCCAGAATATTGCGATCCTTGTCGATGAGCATGGCGCTCGGCAGGTTGCGCGAGACGGCGCTTGTGGTCAGTAGCTCGCGAAAGGTTTGGCGATCCTGGTCGTACAAGGGCCGGGCATGGGCGATATCGTTGGCCATTCCCAGAATGTCGCCGCTGATGAGCTGCGCATGTTCGTTGGTATAGGCGCGGGCAATGCTCACGGAGTTCTGGATCACCTCGCGCGTCGGACCGGAAAACAGCCGGTCCAGGCCGCGATCGAGGGTCACATTGGCGACGATCGCCACCAGCACGGCCGGCAACACCGCGATCACGGAAAACAGGCTGACGATCTGGATGTGCAGCCGCGCCGCCGCCCGGCCCCGCCGCCGCGCCTGCATCACCTGCCAGACTTCGCGGATGATGATGCCGACCAAGACCAGGATGGTCGCGCCGTTGATCATCATGAAGGAAACGACGACTTCGCGGGTTGGTGCGACCGGCGTCAGGCCCGTAAGCACGACAAAGGTCAGAAGGCCCGATAGCAGCGCTAGCCCGACCGCGAACGGCGCCAGCCACCGCCAAAGGGGCGAGCCCCTGGATTCGGCGATCGACGGATCGAGCGATGCGGCCGTGGTGTCTGCGCTGGTCATTCCGGCAAAAGGGGTGAGCTGAAGGCCTTCCGCCCGCCGGACCAACGCCGGCAACGGACTGATGCATTCATATCACAATGTTGCCAAATTGCGACAATTCCGCGGCGCGTCGTGCTACCAAAACGCGCACTCCCCAGGCTTTCTGCCTGTCGAGCCGGTATGAATGCGTTCCGGCTTCAAGAACCGTTAGTTGCCGCTCCGGTAGACCTGAATGTCGAGGTCGCGGATCTTCTTGCGCAGCGTATTGCGGTTGAGGCCGAGCAGGTCGGCGGCGCGGATCTGATTGCCCCGCGTCGCTGCCAAAGCGGCCGTGAGCAGCGGCACCTCGATTTCCTTCAGTATACGGTGATAGAGGCCGGGCGGCGGCACGCCGTTCGGAAATCCCGAAAAGTGCGACGACAAATAAGCCTCGACCGCGCCGCCGAGATTGTCGACGCCGTGGTGCGCGTTGCCGCCCGATGTCACGGCGGGCGGCGCCAATTCGCCGTCGATCACCGAGGCCGTGATCACGTCCTGCGGATACAACGCCGCGAGCCGGCGGGCGAGATTTTCGAGTTCGCGGACATTGCCCGGCCAGCGATGCTGCTTCAGCCGCTCCAGCGCCAGCGCATCGAGCTTCTTCGGCGGCAAGCCGTCCTTCTCGGCGAGCGCAAAGAAATGCCGGATCAGATCGGGCAGATCCTCGATCCGCTCGCGCAACGGCGGCAGCCGCAGCGGCACGACGTTGAGGCGGAAAAACAGATCCTCGCGGAACAGGCCCTGCTGGATCAGGATGCGCAGATCCTTGTTGCTCGCGGCGACAATGCGCACGTCGGTCTTGATCGGGGTGCGGCCGCCGACGGTGGTGTATTCGCCCTGCTGCAGCACCCGCAGCAGGCGCGTTTGCGCCTCCATCGGCATGTCGCCGATTTCATCAAGAAACAGCGTGCCACCTTCGGCCTGTTCGAACCGGCCCGAGGCGCGGGTGTTGGCGCCGGTGAAGGCGCCGCGTTCATGGCCGAACAGTTCGGATTCGATGAGATCGCGCGGGATCGCCGCCATGTTGACGGCGACGAACGGGCCGTTGCGCCGCTTGCCGTAGTCGTGCAGCGCGCGGGCGACCAATTCCTTGCCGGTGCCGGATTCCCCTGAAATCATCACGGTGAGGTCGGTCTGCATCAGCCGCGCCAGCACCCGGTAGATTTCCTGCATCGCCGGCGAGCGGCCGACCAAAGGTATCGAGTCGAACTCGGACTCGTCGACCTGATTGGCAACCCGCTCCTTCGGCTCCGCCAGCGCCCGGCCGACGATCGCGATCAGTTCCTTCAGATCGAACGGTTTTGGCAGATATTCATAGGCGCCGCGCTCGGACGCGCGGATCGCCGTCATGAACGTGTTCTGCGCGCTCATTACGATCACGGGAAGGTTCGGCCGCATCTTCTTGATCCGCGGCAACAGATCGAACGCGTTCTCGTCGGGCATCACGACGTCGGTGATGACGAGATCGCCCTCGCCCTGGCTCACCCAGCGCCACAACGTCGCCGCGTTGCCGGTCAGTCGCACTTCATATCCGGCCCGCGAGAGAGCCTGGTTGAGGACCGTGCGGATGGCGGTGTCGTCATCGGCGACTAGAATACTACCTGCGGGCATCGTCATTATTCCTCATCTCGTGTCCTGTGAGGCATGCAACGGCGTCCCCGAAACGTCATCGCGGTTGCTTTGATCAAAATGTTTGGCGGAGTTGAACATCGGCAGCAGCACCCGGAAGATGGTCTTCCGGGGCTGGGATTCGCATTCGATGATGCCGCCGTGATCGCCGACGATCTTGGCCACCAGCGCCAGACCCAAACCGCTACCCGTCGGTTTGGTGGTGACAAAGGGATCGAACAGATTGGGCAACAGGTCCTCGGGTACTCCGGGGCCGTTGTCCTTGACGCAGAACTCGAGCGGCAACGACACCCGCGATTTCTTGCCCGGGACCGAGAGGCGGACGCCGGGACGGAACGCGGTGGTGAGCTGAATCTCGGCATCGCTGCCGAGATCGACCACGGCTTCGGCGGCGTTCTTCACCAGATTGAGAAACACCTGGATCAGCTGGTCCTGATTGGCCAGCACCGGCGGCAGCGAGGGATCGTATTCCTCGACAAAGCGGATATTGCGGGCAAAGCCCGATTGCGCCAAACGCTTGACGTGATCGAGCACCGAGTGAATGTTGACCGGGCCGCGCGCCACCGGCCGGTCGTCGCCGAACACTTCCATGCGATCGACCAGTGTGACGATGCGGTCGGCCTCATCGCAGATCAGCCGCGTCAGCATGCGGTCTTCCGAGGAGGCCGCCTGCTCCAGGAGCTGCGCCGCGCCGCGGATGCCGGACAGCGGGTTCTTGATTTCATGCGCCAGCATCGCGGCAAGCGCAATCACCGAGCGCGCCGCGCTCCGATGCGTCAATTGCCGGTCCATCTTGTCGGCGATGGTGCGCTCCTGCAGCATCACCACGATATGGCCGGGCCGTTCGGTGAGCGGCGCCACATGCAGGTCGACCTGGCGATCGCCGCCGATCCGCGGCGTGCCCAGATCGACCTTGTATTCGTTGACCGGCGAGCCGCTTGAGCGCACCTGTTCGATCAGCGCCAGCAAGGGACTGCCGAACGGCACCAGCTCTTTGAGCGACTGCCGTTGCAGAAATTGCGTGGAAATCTCGAAGAAGGATTCCGCGGCCATGTTGGCATCGACGATCCTGCCGTCGGGCGCAACCAGGAGCACCGGGTTCGGCAGCGCGTTGAGGATGGCGTCACCGTCTGACGGCACCGGTCGGCGATTTTCTGCGGCCGAGTTCATGCGGCGGCGCTCCATGCAAAATCGTCGAACGCATCCTGAAGGGATCGATGCACGCGGTGCGGGTCGTCCGAAGTCAGGATCCGCTCGCGCCAAATCTTGAGCGTCTGCGCCGGCGCACGGCTATAGCGGGCGGCGATTTCCAGCGCCCAGCCGAGATGCTTGCGCGCATGACGAAGGCCGATGCGCAATCCATAGAGATGGCAGACTTCGTCATAGAGCGCGCGGATGTAATTGAGCTGCTGCGCCAGCGATGGCGGGGCCTCGGTGACGCCGGTCTCCAGGCGCCGTCCGATCTGGCCGGGCAGCCACGGCTGGCCCTGCGCGCCACGCCCGATCATGACCGCATCGGCATCAGACATTTCGAGCGCGGAGACGGCTTTCTCGAACGAGGTGATATCGCCGTTGACGACGAGCGGAATGTTGATCGCATCCTTGACCGCGCGCACCGCGCGCCAATCGGCCTCGCCCTTGTAGAACTGGCAGCGGGTGCGGCCGTGCACCGAAATCATCCGCACGCCGGCCTGCTCGGCGCGCCGCGCCAATTCCGGCGCGTTAAGCGAGCGATCGTCCCAGCCGAGCCGCATCTTCAGCGTCACCGGCACTTTTACGGCCGATATGGTCGCCTCGATCAGCCTAAGCGCGTGATCGAGATCGCGCATCAAGGCCGAGCCGGACTGACCGCCGGTCACATGCCGTGCCGGACAGCCCATATTGATATCGATGATCTCGGCGCCGGCGGCTTCCGCGATCCGCGCGCCCTCGGCCATCCAGCCGGCCTCGCAGCCGGCGAGCTGAACCACATGCGGACCGATCCCGGTCGCCTCGCAGCGCAGTCGGGTCATCGCCCGGCCCTGGACGAGATCGCCGCTGGCGGTCATTTCGGATACCACGAGTCCCGCTCCCAAGGCTGCCGCGAGGCGCCGAAAGGGGGCATCGGTGACGCCAGACATGGGCGCGAGAAGGACCCGGTTGGCGAGCTCAATATCGCCTATTTTCAACGGCTTAGAGCGTGATAGTGCCGAGCCGGTCACGGATTTCTCGTTTTTCTGACAATCGCCTCATCGCGACTGCCGGGACCCATTGTGAGCACAAATCTTGTGCAGTCAAGCTTCATGCCTACACTTTAGACAGTTCTAGAAATCTTGCAAGTGCACTGCAGCAAAATATGCCATTCCCACAGCAATTGGGAATCATTCTGTTTTTGCAGCCCAGCATGATAAGGGCAGTGCGCCAGCCGGCCAACGCTGCCTCGATCAACCCCGATTCGCCCGTAATTAAGTCCAATGCCGAAACCCCCACGGACTGCAGCCATCCTTGTCGCAGCGGGACGCGGACTTCGCGCGGGGGCCGGCGGACCGAAGCAATATCGCATGATCGGCGGGCAGACCGTGATCTTCCGGGCGATGGAGCCGTTCTGCCGCCATCCACAGGTTTTTGCAGTACAGCCGGTGGTGAATCCCGACGACACCGCGCTCTTCACTGACGCCGTGCGCGCATTGCGCCACGCGCCGCCTGCGCATGGTGGAGCGACGCGCCAGACCTCGGTGCATGCCGGACTGGAGGCACTCGCGCCCGAGAGGCCGGATATCGTTCTGATCCACGACGCGGCGCGGCCGTTCGTCTCGGCGGACCTGATTTCGCGCGCGATCGAGGCCGCGGGCCGCACGGGAGCTGCCGTCCCCGCGATTCCGGTCACCGATACCATCAAGCTAGTCGGGGAAACCGGCGATGTCGAAGCAACGCCCGAGCGCGCGCGGCTGCGGATCGCGCAAACCCCGCAGGCGTTTCGGTTCGACGTGATCCTCGATGCCCATCGCCGCGCCGCGCACGATGGCCGCAGCGATTTCACCGACGACGCCGCCATTGCCGAATGGGCGGGATTGACGGTCATGACATTTGAAGGCGATCCTGCGAACATGAAGCTGACGACACCGGAAGATTTTGTCCGCGAAGAAGCCCGCCTCGCCGCCTCGCTCGGCGATATCCGGACCGGAACCGGATATGACGTGCACGCCTTTGGCGACGGCGACCATCTGATGATCTGCGGCGTTCGCGTGCCGCACACCAAGGCTTTTCTCGCCCATTCCGACGGCGATGTCGGTCTCCATGCGCTGGTCGACGCCATCCTCGGCGCGCTGGCGGACGGCGATATCGGCTCGCATTTTCCGCCGAGCGATCCGCAATGGAAGGGCGCTGCCTCCGACCGCTTCTTAAAATACGCCGTCGATCGCGTCACCGCGCGCGGCGGCCGTATCGCCAATCTCGAGGTGACGCTGATCTGCGAGCGCCCCAAAATCGGACCGCTCCGCGACGTGATGCGCGCGCGCATCAGTGAGATCACGGGGCTGAGCATCTCGCGGGTCGCGGTGAAAGCGACCACCAGCGAGCGGCTCGGTTTTACAGGCCGCGAGGAAGGCATTGCCGCGACCGCGTGCGCCACTATCCGCCTTCCCTGGAACGACTAAGATGAGCGGCAGCGACGCCCGCGCCCTCTCCCGCTCGCTGCTCGATCTCTGCCGGATGCGCAAGCTGACGATTGCGACCGCCGAATCCTGCACCGGCGGGCTTGTCGCCGGCGCGCTCACGGATATTCCCGGCTCTTCCGACGTCATCGACCGTGGCTTTGTCACCTATTCCAACGAGGCCAAGCGCGCGATGTTGGGCGTGAAAGCGACGACGCTTGCGACTTTCGGCGCGGTCAGCAAGGAGACCGCGACCGCAATGGCGATCGGCGCGCTGGAACGGGCCGACGTTGATCTCGCGGTCTCCATCACCGGCATTGCCGGTCCGGGCGGCGCGACCCCGGGCAAGCCGGTCGGGCTCGTGCATTTTGCGGTGGCCGCCCGCGACGGCCGCATCATTCATCGCGAATGCCGCTTCGGCGCCATCGGCCGCAGCACGGTGCGCGCGCGCTCCGTCGTCGAGGCGCTCAAAATGCTGATGGAGCTCGCGCGCGGACCGCAGGTGGCGGCAAAACCGCGCCTGGAGGCCGCCGCGCGGCTGCATCCCCGCGTGGCGCGATCGCCACGGCGCAGCGCGGTGAAGCGGCGGCGGCCGCCGCGGACATAAGCCTGGAGTGTCGTTCTTCAGCGTCATTGCGACGGCAATTATCATCTCACGATGACGCCTTTTTTACCGTCCCCGCCTTCCCATAGATCTTGTCCGCGCGCTTTTCGAACGCGGCCACAAAACGCTGGAACGCGGTGTCGAACATCGTGCCCATCAGCATCGCCAGCATCCGGCTCCTGAATTCGTAGGACAGGAAAAACCCGACGTCGCAGGAATTCTCCGACTTCGGCTCGAACGACCAGCGGTTCTCGAGGTTGGAAAACGGCCCGCGCAGATATTCGACCAGGATTTTCAAATTGGAACGATCCAGCGTCACCTTGCTGGTGAAGGCTTCCCGCACCAGTTTGAACGATACGGTCATGTCGCAGACCACGATCTCGGTGCCGTCAGGCTGCTGCGTGCGCTGGCGTATTTTCAGCGCGCTGCACAACGGCACGAATTCAGGATAGCGCTCGACATCGGCCACCAGGTCGAACATCTCAGTCGCGCTGTGCTGAACCCGGCGCTTGCTGGAAAACTGCGGCATCAGTGAACGCTCGCCTGGATGGCCGATGACGCAACGTCCGTCAGATAGCGCCTCGCCTGAGCCCGGCGCGTGAAACAGACAAGCGTTTGATCGGGCCGCAACCCTCCGAAGTATTTCAGGAGCTTCGGCCGCTGCCGCTGACGATAGGTCCAGACATAGCGGAAGAACTCGGCGTCGACCTTTTCCGGACAGCCTGGCGCCATTTCCGGCCGCACCTGACCATAGCTTGTGGCGATCCGTGTCAGGATCCCAACCATGCAGGTTCGTCGCGGCAGATCGAACCAGATAACGCCATCGGCAATGCTCCGGCGCATCTCACCGCCGTGCGAAGTATAATTGCCGTCCATGATCCAGCGCGGCCGGCCAGCGGCTTCGGTCACGCGCTTTTCGAATTCTTTTGCGTCCGACGGCATCCAGCCGGGCCTCCAGTACAGCGCATCCAGCGACACCATCGGAATGCCCGTGATACCGGAAAGCCGGCGCGCAAATGTCGACTTGCCGGACCCGGACGATCCCATGACGAGAATGCGTTCCATGATCCAAAGTCCGGAAATTAGCGCAGGCGTGCCGCGCGCGCCGCCTTGAGCCTTGCGAAGTCGTCGCCGGCATGATGCGACGAGCGCGTCAGCGGGCTCGCCGATACCATCAGGAAACCTTTGGTGTAGGCGACCTTCTCGTAGCCCGAGAATTCATCCGGCGGCACATAGCGCATGACGGCGTGATGCTTGCGGGTCGGCTGCAGATATTGCCCGATGGTGAGGAAATCCACGTCCGCCGAACGCAAATCGTCCATCACCTGCAACACCTCGTGACGCTCCTCGCCGAGCCCCACCATGATGCCGGACTTGGTGAAGATCGTGGGGTCGATTTCCTTGACCCGCTGCAGCAGCCGGATCGAATGGAAATAGCGCGCGCCCGGGCGGACGCTGAGGTAACGCGACGGCACCGTTTCCAGATTGTGGTTGAACACGTCGGGCTTTGCCGCCGCCACGATCTCGAGCGCGCCCTCTTTACGCAAAAAATCCGGCGTCAGGATCTCGATGGTGGTGGCCGGGCAGCGCGAGCGGATGGCGCGGATGGTTTTGGCAAAATGCTCGGCACCGCCGTCGGCGAGGTCGTCGCGATCAACCGACGTGATGACGATATGGGCGAGCCCGAGCTTGAAGGTCGCTTCCGCGACGTGCTCCGGCTCGTGCGCATCGAGTGCGCCGGGCAGACCGGTTTTCACGTTGCAGAAGGCGCAGGCGCGGGTGCAGGTGTCGCCCATGATCATGAAGGTGGCGTGCTTCTTGTCCCAGCACTCCCCGATATTCGGGCAACCCGCCTCCTCGCACACCGTGACCAGGCCGTTTTCCTTGACGATGTTGCGGGTATCGGCATAGCCGCGGCTGGTCGGCGCGCGGACCCGGATCCAGTCCGGTTTCGGCGGCGAGACCGCATCCGGCCGGTTCACCTTTTCCGGGTGGCGCGGGCGCAGCGGAGTGGCTGAAACGGTATCGACGACGACGACCATAGAATGTCCGATCTGGCAGGTATCTTAGCTAATCCGCTTGCGAGCGAATCGCAACCGTTCGGCTTGTTAGCCCACGGTCTTTCGCCTATGGCATCCTCTGCCATATTTCTCTCCCCGCCCCCGATTTGCCCGTCTCGATTTGAATGGCTCAAAGCCGCACCCGCGCAACCGTCGTGCCTGATTTGGGCAAGCCGCTGAAGCGCGCGTTCTTCGGCCGCAGCGTGCATGAGGTCGCCCCCGATCTGATCGGTGCGACATTATTGGTCAACGGCGTGGGCGGCCTCATCGTCGAGGTCGAGGCCTATCATCACACCGATCCGGCCGCGCATTCGTTCCGCGGGCCGACGCCGCGCAACATGGTGATGTTCGGCCCGCCCGGTTTTGCCTATGTCTACCGCTCCTATGGCATCCATTGGTGCGTCAACTTTGTCTCTGAAGAGGAGGGTTCGGCCAGCGCGGTGTTGATCCGTGCCCTGCAGCCGACCCACGGTATTGCCGCCATGCGGCGCCGCCGCGGATTGCAGGACGAGCGGCCGCTGTGCTCGGGCCCGGGCAAACTGACGGAGGCGCTCGGCATTACCGACAAGCATGACGGCCTGGCGCTCGACGCCGCGCCGATCGCGCTGTATGCGCGGATCGGCAAGGTGGAAGTCACGACGGGGTTGCGGATCGGAATTACAAAAGCGGTCGAGTTGCCGTGGCGATATGGGCTGAAGGGTTCGAAATTTTTGAGCAAGCCGTTTTGACGGCCAGATACGACTTCGCCTTCTCGCGGCGCAATGCGCCCGAGTTGTGCATGAACTTTCCGCCCCGTGAGGGCGTGGGGAATGCCGGGCGCCGATGCACCCGCAGCCGCGCGTGTAGTGTAGTAAACACGCGCGTTAGTCACCACAGGTCCACCGGAACATCCCGGCATTCCCGCACGCAATGGTTTTACGGCTTATTTCGTGCTCTCCCCGGTGACCGGGCTCTTTTGCCACCGTCATCGGCAGATTGCTCCGCCAACTTGACACCAGCGTCGGGGTGTCAGGACCACACGACTTTGCCGTCCGCTTACGCGCTGTTCGTCAATAGCGCTGCCGCGTCCATCGCATCCCGTCCCGCGTTCGTGACGACCGCGAAGCGCCCCTCGAGTGGGACGAGACGGTGATTGATATACGGGTGATTTGGGTCAGACGCGAAGCGGAATATTTTTTCGAATGGGGCTCGACAGGTTTTTGCCTGACGGGCAAATCAGTATGGAAATTGAAAATGACGGACGAGTATTGACGGTAGGACTCGGGCTGAGCCGTGGACGCCGATGGGATCGTCACTGCCACGACGGAGATTTCGGAGTGGGTCCCATCGTGATGCGATCAAACCGGGTGATGCTGCCCGGTTCAGCCCACAAACCGATCGCGCCTGCATGCGGGAAAGTCTTGTCGTATCCCGTAAAAATCCAGACGCCGTCGAGATAGACGGTAAAGCGGTCGTCTTGTGCCCGAACCGCCAGGGTGTGCCAGAGATCGGCAGCTACATCCGCATCGACGCTGACGATTTCCTCCTCGAGGCCATTCCTGACCTGCAGAAGCAACGCCCTGTTTCTGCGCACGTCAATCTTGACGAGGTAGTAATCCGTCGGCGTAGCCATTCGCAACGCGAGGCCTCCGGCCTGATGAGATGCGCCGGAACTTGACTTGAAACGGAGCGAGAGGTCGCCGTTCTTCAGCGCGGCTGCATGACAAACAGCTAGCGCGTCCGCCGCTTCGGTCGTCGTTGCGCGAATGTATTCCATCGCATTGCCGGACGAAGCCGTTGTGTCGGCAACGACGACCCAGTCGCGCCGGGCCGCGCCGCCTGCCCCACAATCGGCCGGTGAAATTTCGATGCCACTCGCTACAATTTCCGCAGCCGTTTGCGCATCTTGCGCATGGACAACGATCGACGAGAGCATGAGCGCTGCTGATATCGCAACAACCAGGATTATGACGCGCATTACTGC
This sequence comes from Bradyrhizobium lablabi, assembly GCF_900141755.1. NCBI lineage: Bacteria > Pseudomonadati > Pseudomonadota > Alphaproteobacteria > Hyphomicrobiales > Nitrobacteraceae > Bradyrhizobium > Bradyrhizobium lablabi. The sequence continues at coordinate 80,607 of NZ_LT670844.1, forward strand.
GGCTCCAGCCAAACGTCGACCAATATTGGACCAGCGTTTCGGTTTCCGCCGCGCGTTATTGTAACGGCGTGCCCGTCGAAAGCTGGCCCGGATATGATGTTGTTCTGTTGGCCGCAACGGGAGAAATGGCTGCGCCGGCACTAAAGAAAAAATCTGGAACGGCTTCTAAAACGTCAAAGCTTGTTTGCAGCCATTGGATCGGCGAACGGCGCTTCGCATCGTACCGCAGCGGCTGCATGAGCAGCTATCACACTTGATAGTGCGAGAATGTGAACCGGCTCACATTTGGTTGAAAATGTTTGTTGAAGAGAGCGTGCGTCAGAGAAGAGTCATTTCCAGACCTCGACGACAAAACAAGCGGCAAACGTCGATCGATGTAGCCTCAAACGCTCCACCGAAGTCGCCAGTGAGTTCATCACAGAATGAAGTGGTCCCCCACATCAATATTCGACTGCCGCGCCTACGGCCCGGAAAATTTGTGACCGGTGAGATAAAAAGACTTTTGCAACACTATCCCTCCAAGGAGCCGACATCGTCAGCTTGACGCTTACGTCCGAAAAGTGCCCAACAGGCGACATACCGTCAAGAAAAAGTTTCTGCCGACGTAAACTAGTTCACATACAGCAAAGCTGCGACCGCAGTATCCCTTGATCCGATATCAGGCCAGTTGAACACAGCACGCTGCGTTCTCAATCTGGTCGTTCTAGAACTTAGATTGCAGTGAGACCTAAAACGCTATGTTCGAATAGCAGGCTGGCCCCGCTGCGAACCGGCGGCCGACCATACTTGAAGCGATTGTCGGATTGTATTGAGCGCGCGCCATAGCCCGCGCAAGAAAGGTCGCTGTAGACCGAATTGCTGGCAAGGACGTCGGTTGCCGCGCCCTGCCGCATTGTTCGATAGGATGGCACCGTGGCGGTACTTTCTTAATTGCGCTGCTTTGCACCGCGTGCATCGTCCTGTTCGCGAGCGAAGCCAGCGCTCAATGCACGGCGCGAGATGTCCTGCAGAACCGCTTGACGCTAAAGAACATTCCCTCAGCTAATATGCCGCCAGTTCTAGTCAGATCCGCTGTCGCTGTTCCCGTGTGGAAGACGATTACAGTAGGGACGTTTGCAAATTCGTTTGCCCTCCGTAGCGCGTTGAATGCAGCAGGTTGTGCCATCGGAGACTCGGCTGAGGAAATTCTCGCTCGACCGGCCTTTCCCCTTAGCGCTGCGAAAACAGACGTGGAGCTTTTCGCGGTGTCGGCGGCCGAACTCGGCTTTCAGACCGATACTGCGTCGCTGGCGGACATTTATGCGCGCGCTCAACAGCTGGGTTTTGGACTAGCGGCAGCAGCGGTCGCTCCGCACCTGAGGCTTCAATATTTTGACCAGCCGATCGGTGAATTTCTCATTATCGGAATGGAGCCAATCAAGACGTGGAAGGGCGAGCCCGTCATCTTGACCGTGGCTAATGGTGGGGCGGGACTAATCCTCATCGGCCAAGACGGTAGCGCCGACGCAGAAATACCCGTGGCGTCCCGTTTTCTGTTCGTGCGGTCCAATGAAGCCGCATTAGCAAAGACTGCCCAAGGGCCTCGATGAGGCAAGCTGGCGCGTGGCGCGATACGGACAGCGAAACGGGATTAAGGCGTCATTTGCGCCCGAACAACGTGCGGTCCTGCTCCGATCCTGATGTCCTGCTTCAATGCCCCATAAAAACGCTCGGTGAGCTCGGCAAGACCGAGATCATCGACAACGCCAAATCCCTTGTTGTGCAGCATGTCGGACAGTTCGGCGGGATCGAACAGACTGAGCCACGGCTCGCCTCTCGACGCGGCCCTCTCAGCGGTGGCCATGATGTTCGCCCGGCGCTCGGCCGGATAATTTTCGAAGGGCTCAGCGTAATCGAACACGACCTCCGATTCCGGCATGCTCGCAATGAAATCCAGCGTTGTCGATACCGCCTCGCGCGTCAGATAGGGCACGACGCCGAGCCACTGGAAGAACGCGGGGCGGTCAGCATGAAAGCCCGCGGCGGCCAATGCATCGGCCAGGCTTTGCCGCTCGAAATCGATGGGGGCGAAGATGAGCGAGGCGGGGATGGCAAGACCGGCCTCTTTCAAACGCTCGCGCTTCCAGCCCTGCGTGGCCGGGTAATCGACCTCGTAGACGCGGACACCCTCCCCGGCATGAGGGTTGCGCAACGAAAACGTGTCGAGGCCGGCACCCAACACGACAACCTGCTGCACGCCGCGGGCAACGCATGTGGCCAGCGTGTCCTCGGAAAACCGGCTGCGCGCAGCGATGAACAACCGCCACGGCCGCAGCGACGGGTTGGCCGCGGTTTCGTCGAGCGTCGCGCGGGTTTCGTCATCGAGAATCCGCGACGCGAAGGGATCGCGGAAAATGATTCCGCCATCCAATGTCTGATGGATCGCGCGATAGGCGGCCGCGCCGCGCGCGGTCTGACTTGGCTCTCCGACACGCAATGTGGCCTCCTAAACTGCCGTGATGGGGCTACTCCGCCTTCTTGAGCCGCTCCAGCGCTTCGAGAATCCTGGCCTTGCGCGCCACCGCCGCCTCGCGTTTTTCCTTTTCCTCTTCGACGATCTCTTCCGGCGCGTTGGCGACGAACTTTTCGTTCGACAGCTTGGCATCGACGCGCTTGATGTCGGCCTCGGCCTTTGCCATTTCCTTGTCGAGCCGCGTCTTCTCGGCGGAGAAATCGATCACGCCCTTGAGCGGCAACGCCGCGACTTCGCCGCGCACCAGAAGCTGCACCGCGCCTTCCGGCGGACGGTCGGCGAAGGAAATGTCTGACAGCCTCGCCATGCGCTTGATCACGTCACTCCATCGCGGCGCGCGTTCTTTGGTCTCGGTGGACGCGCCCGCCAGCACCAGCGGCGTCAGGGTTGCCGGCGGAATGTTCATTTCGGCACGCACCGAGCGGATCGCGGTGACGAGATCGACCACCCAGCCGATCTCGGCTTCGGCCGCGGGATCGCTGAACTCGTCGGCGTCGAGCGCCAGGATGACCGGCGGAATCAATGCGTCGCTTGGGTTCGCGGTCGATGCCGCCGCCAATTGCTCAGGCGTGAGCCCTTTCGCCTTGCGCGACCACGGCGCCAGCGCCAACAGCCCGTCGCGCTTTGCGGTGACCGCCCACAGCTCCTCGGTGATGAAGGGCATGAACGGGTGCAGCAGTTTTAGAATCTCGTCGCGCGCCCAGGCCACCATGGCGCGGGTCTCGGATTTGGCTGCACCATCCTCGCCGAGCAAGACCGGTTTTGCGAGTTCGAGATACCAGTCGCAATAGACGTTCCAGACAAAGCGGTAGATCGCGCCCGCGGCATCGTTGAAGCGATAGGCTTCGATCGCTTCCGTCACCTCGCGCGTCGTCCGCGCCGTCTCATGCGCGATCCAGCGGTTCAACGTCTCCCTGGCTTGGGTCGGATCGAATTCCGTGGGCAGCGCGCAGGCGTTCATCTCGGCGAAGCGGCAGGCATTCCACAGCTTGGTCGCGAAATTGCGGTAGCCCTCGACGCGTTGCGGTGAGAGCTTGATGTCACGCCCCTGCGCAGCCATCGCGGCCAGCGTGAAGCGCAGCGCATCGGCGCCATAATCGTCGATCAGATGCAGGGGATCGATGACGTTGCCCTTCGACTTCGACATCTTGGCGCCCTTCTCGTCGCGGACGAGCGCGTGGATGTAGACGGTCGGGAACGGCGCCTGCTTCATAAAATGCAGGCCCATCATCATCATGCGGGCGACCCAGAAGAAGATGATGTCAAAGCCAGTGACGAGCACGTCGGTCGGGAAATAGCGCTTCACCTCCGGCGTGTCGTCGGGCCAGCCCAATGTCGAGAACGGCCACAGCGCCGAGGAGAACCAGGTGTCGAGCACGTCCTCATCGCGGGTAATAAAGCCTTCGCGCTTGGAAGGATCGAGCGCCATCTCCCGCCCCTGCTCCGGCGTGATGACTTCCTGCTCGGCGTAATAGCCGAGCGCGTTGCCGACCGCCTCCTCCTCGGTCTCGGCGACGAACACCTTGCCGTCCGGCCCGTACCAGGCCGGAATCTGATGGCCCCACCAGAGCTGGCGCGAGATGCACCAGGGCTGGATGTTCTCCATCCACTCGAAATAGGTTTTTTCCCAGTTCTTCGGCACGAAATTGGTCGCGCCCGAGCGCACCGCCGCGATCGCGGGCTGTGCCAGGGTTTTGGCGTCGACATACCATTGGTCGGTCAGATAGGGCTCGATGACCACGCCGGAGCGATCGCCATGCGGAACCATGTGCGTGTTCGGCTCGACCTTCTCCAGGAATCCAAAATCCTCCAGCCGCGTCAGGATTCGCTTGCGCGCGACGAAGCGATCGAGGTCATGGAATTCCTCCGCGAACTCGCGGGATGCTTCCGGCAATCCGCGCAAATAATCCTCGTTGCCGACGAGGTTGAGCGCGGCTTCCTGGTCGAGCACGTTGATCTGCGGCAGATTGTGGCGCCTGCCGACCTCGAAATCGTTGAAGTCATGCGCCGGCGTGACCTTCACCGCGCCCGAGCCTTTTTCCGGATCGGAATATTCATCGGCGACGATCGGAATCTTGCGGCCGACCAGCGGCAGGATGACATGCTTGCCGACCAGATGCGCGTAGCGCTCATCGTCAGGATGCACCGCGACCGCAGTATCGCCGAGCATCGTCTCGGGCCGCGTGGTGGCGACCACGATAAAACTTGTGGGATCCTCGGGGCTGAAGCTCTTGCTTTCCAGCGGATAGCGTAAATACCAGAGATTGCCCTTGACCTCGATCTGCTGCACCTCGAGATCTGAAATCGCGGTCACAAGCTTCGGGTCCCAATTGACCAGCCGCTTGTCTTTGTAGATCAGCCCTTCGCGATGGAGATCGACGAACACTTTTACGACCGCGCGCGACAGGCCTTCGTCCATGGTAAAGCGCTCGCGCGACCAGTCGCAGGAGGCGCCCAGCCGTTTCAGCTGGTTGAGGATGATCCCGCCGCTCTCCGCCTTCCATTGCCAGACCCGCTCGAGGAATTTGGCGCGCCCCATATCGCCCCGGCCCGGCTCCTGGCGCTCCATCAATTGCCGCTCGACCACCATCTGGGTCGCAATGCCGGCGTGATCGGTGCCGGGCTGCCACAACACGTCGCGGCCGCGCATCCGCTCGAAGCGGCAGAGAATGTCCTGTAGCGTGCTGTTGAGCGCGTGCCCCATATGCAGCGAGCCCGTCACGTTCGGCGGCGGGATCACGATCGTGAACGGTTTTGCGTCAAGCCGCTCCGGCCGGCCGGCCTTGAACGCGCCGGCCTCTTCCCAGAGGCGGGACATGCGGCCTTCGATATCGGCAGGCTGGTAGTTTTTCTCGATCATCGCAATGCAATCTTGGATATGAAGGGGGCTAGAAAGCCGCACGCGCCCGCCAAGTCAACATGACAGGCACGTCAAAAGCTTGGATTAAGCCGGATGTAATGGCTGAATCGGGGCCGGCAATCCGCGGAGGCAGGCTATCGCCCGCGTGAAACCCGCTCGATTTCGGCCTTGACGATGCGCTCCACGAGGCCCGGCAGATTGTCGTCGAGCCAGGATTTCAGCATCGGCCGCAGCATCTCCTTGACCAGATCTTCCAGCGTCCGGGCATTATTGCTGAGCACGGTATGGGCGAGCGTATTGAATGCGCTTTCGACGGCGGACACCGTCGAACGCGACAGGATCGGCGGCGGGGGCGCTGAGGGAGTTTCAAGCGGCGGCGGCTCGAACATTGGCGGCCGTTGCATCGCCTTGGTGGCGGCGGTCTCGGTGAATTCGAGATCGTCCTCCGGTTCTACCTTCTGGAACGACGGCTGCGGCGGCGGTGTCGGTACCGCCATCTCGTCGGTGAGCTCGAACACCTCGGCTTCGGGCAGTGCCGGCCGTATCTCCTCCGGCGAGGTCGCCTCATCGAGGCCGTTCAGAAGAGCGTCGATATCGTCCTGGCTGTTGGACACGGCTGGCGCGGGGTCAGCCGGCTTCGGCGGCGGCGCCGGCGCCGGTTTTGCCGGCGGGGGTGAGGCAGCGGGCTTTGCGGTCGCGGCCGGTGCCGCCGGCGCAGCGGCCGGCGCCGCGGCGACGGGCTTGTCCGGCTTAGCTGGCGCCGCTGCCGGGGCGGCGGGCTTTTCGGCGGCCGCGGGCTTGGCTTCATCGTCGGCGATGATGCGCCGGATCGACGCCAAAATCTCCTCCATCGAGGGTTCTTGGACCTTCGCAGGCTGCGTCATCTCCGACTCCACATCATCAACGCCCTCGCGTCCCAAGTTTTACACTAAGCCCGAGAGGATTTGCCGGTTCCGGATATGCAGGCCGGGATTTTCATCGCACATGCCTGACTTGTCCCCAGATCAAGCGCCGCCCGACACGTCGCGCGGGATCCCGCCCCTGCTTAAGGCACTTAAAGCGCGCGGCCTTTGGCTCCCGGATGCGGCGCGAATCGCTCTGCTGCCTCCAAGAAGGTATGTCATCGCAATAATTGTGCAAGCAACGCGAAGCCTAAGCGATTCGCGACTGCACGCCTTTGTGCAGAGGCGCGCCTTGGCGCAGCATGGCCAAAGGCGTGCAGGCTTGAAAAGTGTAAAGGCTTGAAACCTGTAAAGGCTTGAAACGCGTAAAGACCTGAAACGCGTAAAAGCTTGGCGAGGGCGCGAGCGCCCAGGCGATGATATCAGCGGCCGTCGGGAATGCGAACGCCGAACCAGCTGTCGCGCACCTGATGATAATGCACGCTCGGATCGTAGGTGGTGGTCTGCAGATTGAGCACCTGCGGCGACAGCCGCCCTATCGAATTCAGGACGGCATAGGACGCCACCACGCGATCGTGCTGCGCGGTGACGAGCGCGACGCGGGCGTTGACCAGTGCCTGCTGGGCGTTCAGCACGTCGAGCGTGGTGCGCTGGCCGGCCTTGGCTTCCTCGCGCACGCCGTTGAGCGCGATCTCGGACGCCGACACCTGCGCCTGTGCGGAGGCGACCTGGGCCTTGCCCGCGACCAATTGCCCCCATGCCGTCACCGTGTTGGCGCGGGTCTGGTCGCGGGTCTGTTCGAGCACGAGGCGCTGCTGCGCCAGGTTTTCCTTGGACTGGCGGATCAGCGAGTACTCAGCGCCGCCCTGGTAGATCGGGACCGAGACCTGCGCCGTCGCAGCGGCGTTGAACGTCCTTGGCAAGATCAAGCTCTGTTCGTAGGCTTGCTGCACTGTGGCCTGCAAGCTCACCGTCGGCAACAACGCGCCTTCGGCGACCTTGACCTGCAGAAAATTGACGTCGATGCCGAACATCGCCGCCGTGACGTTCGGATTTTCGATCAGGCTGAGATCGACCGCGCCGGGCAACGTTCCCGGCAAGAAGCGGTCGACCGGGGAGCCCGGCGCGAGCGCCACCGGTTCGTTGCCGATAATGCGGCGGAAGTTTGCTTTTGTCGTCACCAGATTGGCTTCGGCGGTCAGCAGCTGCGTCTTGCCGGCGGCGAGTTGCGCTTCCGACTGCGCGACGTCGGTGCGCGTCACCTCGCCGACATTGAAGCGGTCCTGGGTCTGCTTCAATGTCTGTTCGAGAACGCGGACGTTGCTCTTCTGAACCTCGACGATGGCGGCATCGCGCAAATAGTCCATATAGATTGTCGCGGCCGACAGCAGCACGGTCTGTTCGAGCACCCGCAACGCCTCGCGCGAGCCGGACACCTGGCTCTCCGCCGCACGGGTCCTGTTGGCGGTTACCTGGCCATTGAACAAGGTCTGAGAGACTGTCACGCCCGCGCTGCGCGGCGCGTTGGCGCCGTGGATATCCGTCCTGACGATCGCGGTCGGCGTGCCGCCGGAGGACGAAAGCGTGTCCAGATATTGGTAGCCGGCGCTGGCCGTGAGCGACACTTTCGGACGATAACCCGACAGCGCCTGCGGCACGTTTTCGTCGGTGGAGCGCACCTGGGCGCGCTGCGCGTTGAGCTGCGGATTATTCTGATAGGCGCGCACCAGCGCAGCCTCGATTGTATCGGCCAAGGCTGGCGTCAGGCCCATATACGCCATCAGGAGGACCGAAGCCGCAGCTCCGGTAACGACCTTCACCCCACGCATCCCAGATAATCCATCCATACCGTTCGCCGGTTCGAGCGCATTTGAACCGGGTGACTGCTTCTGAGTCTGTGTCCCTCCATACCTTATGCCCCGAGCACGCTGGTCGGAACCCCGCGCCGCGCCAGCGCGGTCGAAACTCTTCACCTGCGGCATCCGGGCCACACTTCTGATTCAGAATGGGATTTTAACGGCCATTCGACAATTTTCGGTAAAGCGGATGCCCGCCCGGCGTTGCGAAAACCCAACAAACCATGAGATCGGCATCCCGGTAGCGATCTGATCGGAACCGGGCGGGCCAAGGCCTGGAACCAGGCTTGGAACGGGCCTAGAAAACGGGCCTAGAGCCTGATGATTTTGAGTTGAATCGTCGCCTGCGCAAGTTCGATCACCTCGCCCCGCTTGCGGGGAGAGGCATAGGCCGCCTTCGGCGGCCGTCCTTAGATAAGAAGGACGCCGAAGCGAAGCTTCGGCTATGTCGCGCAGCGATCCGGGTGAGGGGGATTCTCCGCATAATTTGTGCTTCAGCATTCGGGGAAACAGCCCCTCACCCCAACCCTCTCCCCGCAAGAGCGGGGCGAGGGAGAAGTCACCGCCGCGCCTCAACCTAAAGTCATCACGCGCTAGAAAACGAAGGCGGGACGCGCTTCCAATCCCGGCAGAACAGGCACCACCGCGTCAAAAAGCGCCCGGTTCCCGAAATCGCCATGGGAGCGCGTCACGATCGTCGCCCGCGGCGGCTTGGTCATCGCGAACACGCCGACCAGCCGGCCGCCCTCCTTGAGTTGCCCGTAAAGCCGCTCCGGCTTGATCTCGGTCGCGCCGTCCAGCACAATCACGTCATAGGGCGCGTTCGCCGCGTCCCCCTCGGCGGCGTCGGCGGCCCGGACCGTCACCCGCTGCAGCCCGAGTTGGGCCAGCACTTCCCTGGCTTTCGCGACCAGCGTCGGGTCGACCTCGGTTGCCGTCACCGGCCCCGTCGTCAGATGGGTGACCAGGGCGGCGGTATATCCGGTGGCGCAGCCGGCCACCAGAACGCGGTCGCCCTCCCCGATATTGGCGGCCTGCAGCATCTTCGCTGTCACCGCCGGCTTGATCAAAAACCGTCGCGCCGAGCCGCCCTCGCTGACGTCGAGATCGAGGTCCAGATAGGCCAGCGCGCGCTTACGTTCCGGGACAAAGAGCTCGCGCGGCACCGCGAGCATCGCATCGACGATCCTGAGATCGGTGACGTCGCTGGGGCGCACCTGACCATCGACCATCTTTTGGCGCGCAGGCAAAAAACCGGACATTTGGCAGAACCCTGTTGGCTGACCCTTGATTGACTGAACTTTGCAGTCACGCGGGCGTTGCCGCGGAAGCTGAAAACCGCGTCATCTTTGGTACAAGCGTCGCCAAAACGCAACACGCCGGTGGCGACAGCCGGCGCCGGCCGTCCGCCATCACCTCGCGATACACTTAAGCTTGACCCTTAGCCTGATCCTTGGCTTGCGAAGCGACCTATTCGATCGTGACCGCGAGCCGCCCGATCAGCCTGGCGACCTCGTCCAACTGCTCAAAATCATGAACCTCGACGGCGCGCGCAAGCCGCATGAGGCATTCGTCGTCGCTGAGCGCTGGGACGTCGCTCGGAACGATCGACGGCACCGGCCTGAGCAGGTCGGTCTGGGTATCTCTCATCGAATCACCTCTGGTCGCGAAACCCGGCAGCGCCAAGGCTGGTCAGGGAATGCGCCTTTTTAGGGCCGGGTTCAAGGCGCAAGCGGGCGACGGGGCCAATGTTCGGCGCCCGCCGTCGCTATTACCGGATCGCAACAAAGCGCCGCAAATCATTGCGGCGAAACTTGTTTCTGCTCGCGAGCGACGCCGCGCGAAAACCGCCCATTTCGTCCTTTGCAAGCTGTGGAGGCTTTGTTATACGCTGCCCGGCGCGAACAGGTTTCGCTTATTCCTCGGTAGCTCAGCGGTAGAGCATTCGACTGTTAATCGAATGGTCGCTGGTTCGAATCCAGCCCGGGGAGCCATTTCGGTACGAAACTGGGCACGCCAAAACCCGCCAAATTTTGTGCCTGAAGCTGCGACGATTTCGTGTGAAAAATTGCTGCGTGCGATTCTTGCTACGGGCGGTGGAATAACCGTAACGCCAAAACGTTAGTGATGGGGTGCCCGCGACCGGTGCCGGGAACGGCTCGACCGTTCGCTGAGGCAAGCAATGGACATCCGCGACGAGGATCTGCGCGCGATCGCCCGTGTCTGGCACGAGCTTGCCGAGATCCCGGCGGCCCAGTCCGACGAGGCCTTGATCCATTGCTTCGCGCAGCTGGCGCGGATCATCGGCGCGAGCAACGTCTTTTGGGTCGGCGCGGCGCGCGCGACCGAAGTCGCCGGCGCGACCGAAGTCACCGACGATCGGCTGCGCGGTTGGCGCCCCCGGGCGGTACGCCACCTGCACCGCGATTCCATGCGCGACCGCATCGTCGCCGACCTCCAGCGGCAGTTCAAGGCGAACACCGTCGATCCGCAGACGCAGGCGCTGGTCACCGGCGCCGGGACCACCCGGGCATTCCTGCGCCGCCAACTCGTCGACAACGAGACCTGGGAGAGCTCTTGGATCCTCAATGAGGGCATGCGCCCGCTCGGCATCGAGCATCGCCTGGTCGGGGCGCATGCGGTCGACCCCCGCGTGGAAACCTATATCGGGCTCGACCGCGGGCCGCGCGAGCAGCCGTTCGCGGAGCGCGAGCGCGATCTCCTCTATCTCTTTCTGCTGGGTTGCCCGGGTTTCCACCGCGAGCAGGCGCTGGCGCACGGCCTCGCCCAGCCGTCGCTCACCGCGCGCGAGCGGGAGGTCCTGCACCTCCTCCTCACGGACCTCTCGGAGCGCGAGATCGGCGAGGCGCTCGGCCTCACCTGGCGCACGACCCATCAATATGTCGTCGCGGTGCTCAAGAAGTTCGGCGTCAAGGGGCGCCTCGGCCTGATGGCCCACTGGCTGCGCCACCGCTCCAACGGCGCGCCGCCGTAGCCGTCACCTCAGAGTCGACCGGAAATGCGGCCAGCCCATTCAGGCACTTTCTAACCACGTCATGGCCGGGCTTGTCCCGGCCATCCACGTCTTTCTTGCTTTGCGCCTGTAAGACGTGGATGCCCGGGTCAAGCCCGGGCATGACGACCTTTGCAAGTGTTGCGCGCGCGCCACACGCTGGCGAAAACCCGGCCGCGCGTGGTCATCCGCCGATGCGGCGATGCGCGTCGGCGAAAGCAGCGCTGAAATCCGAAAATTGCAACGCTGACGCTGGTTTACCCAGGTTCCTTGAGATGCGGCGACGGCCCGAACCGGGCCCGCCCCCCTGCTAGGTAGCAGAATGGCGTGCTGCATCGCGGCCGGTAAAGGTGATTCCCGCGCATCCGTCGCGACGGGACGCCGGCAGTGCGCGCCGAACGGGGGTTCGGCGATGCCGTAAGTGGGGCAATGGGGGCCAGCAGAATGAGACCGCGTCATTGCAGCGTGCGCCAGGCCAGCGTGCGGCGGAGCGCATGGCTCTCCGGCACCATGCTCTCCGGCACCATGCTCGCCGGCGCGATCGTCATCGCCGCGGCGGGGCCGGCCTGCGCGACGGATTTCAACGTCGGCAGCGATGCGCAGTTGCGCAGCGCCATCATCAGCGCCGCAAGCGGCGACCGCATCATTTTCACTAACAGCATCACGCTCGCGGCCGACCTGCCGGCGGTGCAGAAGAACGTCACCATCCTCGGCAACAACAACACGCTCTCCGGCAACAACGTGTTCCGCGGCCTGTTCATCGGCGCCTTCTCCGGCTCGACCCAGGTGCCGGTCAATGTCGCGATCCAGGATCTCGCCATTACCAACGCTCGGGCATCAGGCGGCGGCGGTGGCGGCGGCGGCGGCGGCGCGGGACTGGGCGGTGCGATCTTCGTCGCCAATCTCGCCAACGTGACCGTGAGCAACGTCCAGCTCACCAGCAACGCCGCCCGTGGCGGCACCGCCGGTCCTGCCGGTAGCGGCAGTGGCGGCGGTGGCGGCATGGGCGGCACGGGCGGCAACGGCGTCGGCGGCGTCGGCGGCGGCGGCGGCGGCGGGCTCGGCGGCGGTGCCAATGGCGGCAACTCCAACATTGGTTTCCCCGGTGGTATTGCAACCGGCGCGAATTCCGGCGGCTTCGGCGGCGGCGTTGGCGGCGGCAACGGCGGCGCCAACGGCGGCGGCGGCGGCGTCAGCGTCGGCGTCGGCGGCGGCGGCGGCGGCGGTGTTGGTGGCGGCAACGGCAACGGCAACGGCGGCGGTGGCGGCGGCTTCGGCGGCGGCGGCGGCGGCGGCTTCGGCAGCGGCCCCGCCGGCGGCGCGGGCGGCTTCGGCGGCGGAGGCGGCAACGGCATCGGCAACGGCAACGGCGGTGCGGGCGGTTTCGGCGGCGGCGGCGGCGGCGGTGGCGGCGCCGGCATGGGCGGCGCGATCTTCGTGCAGTCCGGCGGCAGCCTCACGCTCGGCGGCCCGCTCACCGTCAACGGCAACAACGCCATCCCGGGCAGCGGCGGTAACGGCGCCGGCAACGGCTCGGCCTTCGGCCAAGGCGTCTTCCTCGACGGCAGCGGCACGCTCACTTTCGCCCCAGCCGCCGCGCAGTCGCAGACCGTGTCGAACGAGATCGCCGACGGCGCCGGCAACGGCGGCAGCGGCTCCTGGACCCTCGCCAAGACCGGCACCGGCACGCTGGCGCTCTCGGCCACCAACACCTATAGCGGCGGCACCACCGTCACCGGCGGCCTGATCAATTTCAATGCGGTCAACAATTTCGGCTCGGGTCAGATCACGCTGAACGGCGGCGGCCTGCAATGGGCCACCGGCAACACCACCGACATCTCCTCGCGGCTCGCGGCCCTCGGCAGCAACGGCGCCACGTTCGACACCAACGGCAACAACATCACGCTTGGTTCCTCACTCTCCGGCACGGGCGGCCTGACCAAGACCGGCGCCGGCGTGCTGACATTGTCGGGCTCGAGCAATTATGCCGGCGCGACCAACGTCAACGCCGGCACGCTGCAAGCGGGCGCCTCGAATGCGTTCGCATCGAACAGCGCGTTCACGGTCGCCTCAGGCGCCACACTCGCCCTCAACAATTTCAGTCAGACCATCGGCTCGCTCGCCGGCGCCGGCGCGGTGACGCTCGGCTCGGCGACGCTGACGACGGGCGGCGACGGAACGTCGACCACATTCTCGGGAACGATCTCCGGTACCGGCGCGCTGACCAAGACCGGCACCGGCGTGCTGACATTGTCGGGCTCGAGCAATTATGCCGGCGCCACCAACGTCAATGCCGGCACGCTGCAGGTGGACGGCTCGATCAACAATTCGAGCAGCGTGACGGTGAACTCGGGTGGGACCTTGACCGGCATCGGCACCGTCGATCCCATCACCGTCACCATCGCATCCGGCGGCACGCTGGCGCCGGGCACGCCTGGCGTCCCCGGCACGTCGATCACCATTGCCGGCAATCTCGCGTTCCAGTCCGGCGCGCTCTATCTGGTGCAAATCAATCCGACGACGTCCACGTCTGCCAATGTGACCGGCACCGCCGCACTCGCCGGCAATGTGCTGGCGGCGTTCGCGCCCGGCAGCTATCTGGCGAGGCAGTACACCATCCTGCACTCGGGCGGGCTTGGCGGCACCACGTTCGGCCCGCTCGGCACCACCAACCTGCCCGCCGGCTTCACCACCAATCTCAGCTACACCAGCACCGATGTGCTGTTGAACCTCACCGCGGTTCTTGGGCAGCAGCAGCTCGCGACCGGGGGCCTAAGCGGCAACCGGCAGAGCATCGCCAGCGCGCTCAACAATTTCTTCAACAACGGCGGTACGTTGCCGCCCGGTTTCGTCAACGTGTTCGGCCTCAGCGGGGGCAATCTGGCGAACGCGCTCACGCTCCTGTCCGGCGAAGCCGCGACCGGCGGCCAGCAGGGCGCGTTCCAGCTGATGAGCCAGTTCCTCGGCGTCATGCTCGATCCGTTCGTCGACGGCCGCGGCGGCGTGGGCGGCGCAAATGGCGGTGCCATCGGCTTCGCGCCGGAGCGCGAGGTGCTCCCCGACGACATCGCGCTCGCTTATGCCGAGGTGATGAAGGCGCCGCTCACCAAGGCGCCGCTGTTCGAGCAGCGCTGGAGCGTGTGGGGCTCGGCCTATGGCGGCTACAACCGAACCAGCGGCGATCCTGTCGTGGTCGGGAGCCATGATCTCACCGCGCGCGCCGCGGGCTTCGCCACCGGAATGGATTATCGCGTCGCGCCCGGCACCACGCTTGGCTTCGCGCTTGCCGGCGGCGGCACCAATTGGGGCCTGGCGCAGGGGCTCGGCGGCGGCAAGAGCGATGCGTTCCAGGCCGGCGCGTCTACGGCACTACGCGCTCGGGCCCGGCCTATGTCGCGGCCTCGCTCGCTTTCACCAATCACTGGATGTCGACCGACCGCTTCGCCGCCTTCGGCGATCACCTCACCGCGAGCTTCAACGCGCAGAGTGTCGGCGGGCGCATCGAGGGCGGCTATCGCTTCGCGACACCTATCGGCGGAGTGGCGCCCTACGCGGCGCTGCAGGCGCAAAACTTCCGCACGCCCACCTACAGCGAGGCCGATCTCACCGGCGGCGGCTTCGGCTTGACCTACAATGGGCGGACGGCGACCGATACACGCAGCGAATTGGGCGCGCGGTTCGATCACGTGGCGCTGGTCGATCCAACCGCGGTGCTCATCTTGCGCGGCCGTCTCGCCTGGGCGCATGACTGGATCACCGACCCCACGCTCGCGGCGGTGTTCCAGGCGCTGCCGGGCGCGAGCTTCATCGTCAACGGCGCCGCGCCCGTGAAGGACTCCGCGCTCGCCTCCGCTGGCGCCGAACTGCGGCTCGCCAATGGCGTGACGCTGCTGGGCAAATTCGACGGCGAGTTCGCGGGCCGCAGCACTACCTATGCCGGCACCGGGACGGCGCGGGTGACTTGGTGATTCGGGTGACCTGGTGATTCGGCCGACCGGGCTTACCAGGTTGGCTCGACCGATCGGCCCAGATAGGGAAAGCGCCAAATCGCAAGCCATAGCGCTCCTCAGAGTCTGACCGGAAATGCGGCCAGCCCATTCAGGCACTTTCTAACCACGTCATGGCCGGGCTTCCGCCTTCGCTAGAGCTTCGGCGGACCAGCACTGAAAACCCGGCGAAGCGTTGGCGTAGACGGGTGTCCCGGCCATCCACGTCTTTCTTGCTTTCCGGATGTAAGACGTGGATGCCCGGGACAAGCCCGGGCATGACGAGTTTCACTAGAACCATCGGTTCCATTGGCTGCATTTTCAGTCAGTCTCTGACGATGGACGCGAGGATTCGGGACGTGAGGAATCGGCTTCGGCATCATGGCGCCACGGCGAAGCAATAGTGCCCATCTTCGTCAGCCCGGGGAGCCGTTACCCGATTTTGGCATGCAACCGCGGCTAATTCAGTGGCAGCCACACTCAATTTAGCGGCAGCCACACGATACCGCACGGGCCGTTGCAGCCATTGCAATGAGCCGGCTGGTCGAAGGTGTTGGCCAGTTGCCATTCCTGCGCCTCATTACTCCACTGGGCAACGGCGTGAGAGACGATATCGTCCGACTGGCAGTTGGAGCAGACCGGTGTCGACCTCGTCGCTCGCCGGTTGACCCTCTGTGCCGGGCTTGGTGCCGGCTCAGGGCTTGCGTTGAACGGATTAAGAAGTAGCGCCTCTCGCATATTGTTTCCCTTGACGGCTGGAACTCAGACCTTGCCTCCAGCGTGAGCTTAACTCTGGAGCAACCTCTGTGTCTTTGTTGAGGCCGCCCGTTGCTGTGGATTGTGGCCCGCCTGTGGCGCGCCGACCACAGAACACGGCGCTTCCACATCCGTAGCAATAGCCGTCGGAGATCGGAGCGCGACTTCACGCGGGAATGTTATCGCGGCAAGCCGATCCGCCGCTCACTGCTCGAATACCGCCCGGCAGGCTTCGCTCAGGCTCGCCTTCTGCCGGCGCAGGCAGGCGGTGATGGCGCGGACGTTCGGGATTTCGCCGGGACACAGCCGATAGACGTCGGGGGTGCAGGCCTTTTTCTGTGCCGGCGTTGCGATGTCGGCGAGCGCCGAGCCGGTGGTGAACAATGTCAGCGCCAACGCCAGATTGGCGCGGCTTGCCGCCGCCCAGCGGCCTCTGAACCTAGCCTTCATGACTGCATCCTCCGCCTTGTTCCGCCGGCGCCGTGCGAGGCCGCCGTCATGTCGGCAGATACGCGAAAGATGTTTGGCCAAATGTGATTTTCTTCACACTTGGCCGCAGCTGGCGTGGTCTAAGGTCGGCCGGGGATTAATCCATTAGTAACCAAAGACGCCGCGATCGCCGGATCATTAAAATTTGAGCGATCGCTTCAATTTGGAAACAAATCACTTTTGAGAACGTCGCCTCTCGAACCCCGGAGAGCGCGATGAGCGAAGCTGAATTCGACCGGTTGCTGGAGGCCGTAAAAATGGCGATCGAACCCGCTCCCCAAGAGGAACTTTTGGTGCCCTCGCCGCTGTCTGCCGAGCCGCCGAAGGCTGCCAACGACAACCAGCGCGTTTGGCCGATTATTCCGTTTCCCGAGGGCTGGTACGCGGCCTGCTGAGAAGCGCGCGGAACTTCTTGCAGTCTTTCAAATAATTAATGCAAGGCATTGATTATATTGATGGAGGCCACGACCAGAATTGAACTGGTGTACACGGTTTTGCAGACCGTTGCGTAACCACTCCGCCACGTGGCCCCATGGGCGCGGATCAATACAGACGATCAATCACTTAGGCAACCGCCCTCGCCCTCCGCGCGGGCGGAGATTTCGATCGCGGCACCGGTGGATCGTCAGAACTTGCCCGGCTCGATCTTGGCAATGTCGGGAGTTTCGCGATCGGCGATGTAATTGATGATCAGCTTGGGCGGCCCCTTGGGCTCCGGCGAGGTGGTCTGGTTGCCTTCGCGCTGAATCTGGAATTTCACACCATCGGCGATCAGCCGCACCGCGCCCTTTTTCTCGTCTTCGCCGGAGAACAGCACGACAGTGTTGTCGCCGACCGGGATGCCGGCGCGCGTGGTATCTTTCTTCCAGCTGAAGCCGGCAAAATAGCGCTCCAGCCGGGTGCCGGCTGCGATCACGGCGGTCGCGTCTGGCGGCGGCGTCGACGGCTCCTCGCCCCAGATCACGTTGACCTGAATCAGCTTCTTCGATGCGTAGCCGAAGATGTAGGCGACGCGCGCCGGACCCGGCGCCGGATCAAGCGAAGCGACCTTCGCGGTCAGCACGGAGGTTCCCTCGACCGGATTAGTGGTGCTGGTGAGGTCGGCAGGTTTCAGCGCGAACGCCTTGGTGATGGCGGCACGAACCTCGGGCTCGGTCATGCCGAAGCGGACGTCGCGAAAGCCCGTCACTTCGTATTTTGCAGGCGCTGCGGGTTCCGGCGTGGCCGCGAAGCCAGGTGAATCGAAGCCAAGTGAGGTAAGGCTCACCACCAAGCCCAGCGCGCCAACCAACCGTCCCAGTTTCAGAAATCGTCGCGCCATCGGTTCCATCCCTGCAAGTGGACCGGCGTCGCAAAACGACGCCGCTCTAATGATTTGAGAAATCTTTGCGACGGGCAATGTACACCAGTGCCCAACCGCGTCGAAAGGCCGTCCAAGTGGCGATCGGGGCACGATCACAGTTTACGTTAACATCGAAGCTGTGGTCAGGCGCGCTTGCGGCGGCGATAATCCCGCTTCGGCCGCGGCTTCGGCGCGAGTTCGGGAAGCACGCTCTGCGCCTCGCGATATCTGGCCAGCATCCGCTCGAAACTTCCGTGCAGTGTCGCGGCGATGTCGGGCCGCTTTTCCAGCGCGGCCAGCGCCATCGCCGCGGCCTCGATGGTCGACAGGCCGTCGCGGCGTGGTTCGCGGCGCAGCTTTCCGTAACGTGACGGATGCGCCGGGCCGAGGATGACGCGCTGGCATTTCAGCATCCAGGCATTGCGCCACCACAGCGCCTTGGCCTGGCTCCAGGTGCCATCGAGCAGCACGATGCCCTCGATACCTCTGAGGATGGCGCGCTGGTTGTCCTCGATCTGGCCCTTGCGGTCGATCGCAACGATATCGCCGTTGGTATCGAGGTCGGCGACCTTCGCGGAACCGAGATAAAGCACCGCCCAGCGCGAGGGATCGGCGACCGGCCGGCCCAGCGCCTTGGAGAGGCTCGGCCACGACAAGCCGATTTTCACCACCGCATCCTTGAAATGCAGCGCGGTCAGCCGTGCGGTGCCGAGCGCCCTGTCCTGCTCCTGCGGATGTTGCAGGATCAACAGCGAAAGCTTGTTCTCGATTGGCGTGATGCTGTCGCAGATGCACAGCGGCAAGGGCTTTTGGCAATGCGGACAGTCCGCGATCGCTTCCGCTGCTGCGGCGCCAGTCTGGGATTCGGATGATTTCGACATCCGCCCGCTATACGCTGCAGCGCGGCGCGGTTCAAAGCTATTCGGCGGGCGCCACCGCTACCCGCGCCGGCGCGGATCGTCCGCGCAGCCGGTCGATCAGCAGATAGATCACCGGCGTCGTGTACAGGGTCAGGATCTGCGACACCAACAAGCCGCCGATGATGGTGATGCCGAGCGGCCGGCGCAATTCGGTTCCGGGGCCGGTCGCGATGACCAGCGGAATGCCGGCGAACAGGGCGGCCATCGTCGTCATCAGGATGGGCCGGAACCTCGCGCTGCAGGCCTCGAAGATCGCATCGGCCGACGACAGTCCGCGGTTACGCTCCGCGTCGAGGGCAAAATCCACCATCATGATGCCGTTCTTCTTGACGATGCCGATCAGGAGGATGATCCCGACGAAGGCAATCACGGTCAGCGGCGTGTTGGTGACCTGCAGCGCCAACAACGCGCCAAGGCCTGCCGAGGGCAAGGTCGAAATGATGGTCAGGGGATGGGCGAGGCTCTCGTAGAGCACGCCCAGCACGATATACATCGCCACCAGCGCTCCGAGGATCAACAATGGCTGCCGGCCGCTGGATTTATTGAAGTCGCCGGCGTTGCCATCAAAGCTGCCGCGAATGTTTTCGGGCATGTGCAACTCGTCCACCGCGCGCTGGATGCTGGCCGCGGCGGCCGAGAGCGGCACATTGGGAAGCAGGTTGAACGACACAGTCGAGGACGGAAACGACTGCGAATGAAACACGGCAAGCGGCGATAATCCGCGCTCGTAATGAACCACGGTGGACAGCGGCAACTGGACGCCGTTGGCGCCAGCGACGAAAATACGCTCGAGATTGGATGGATCGCTCTGGAATTTCGGATCGATCTCCAGCACCACCCAGTACTGGTTGCGCTGGGTGTAGATGATCGAGATTTGCCGCTGTGAAAATGCGTTGTTGAGCGCGTTGTCGATATCCTGGACGCGGACGCCGAGCGTCGACGCCTTTTGCCGGTCGATCGACAGCGTCAGTTGCAACCCCCCGGGATCGCGGTCGCTGGAAACGTCGGTAATACCTTCGACGCTCTCCATGCGCTTGGCGACGATCGGCGCCCATTTCTGCAACAAATCGAGGTCGGTGCTCAACAGCGAGTATTGGTAGTCGCCGGAATCGGTCGGCCGCCCGCCGGCGCGCACGTCCTGCGCCGCGAACATAAACAGCCGGATGCCCGCCACCCGGTACAGACTTTTGCGTAACCGGTCGATGGCATCGGCGGTGCTTGATCCACCCCGCTCTTCCGGCGGCTTGAGGCTGATGAACATCATCCCCCGATTGGATCCCCCGCCGCCCGGGCCGCCGGCGCCCAGAATCGAACCGATGCCCGCCACCGCCGGATCGGCCATCACGATGTCGGCGATTTGCTGCTGCAGCCCGAGCATCGACTGGAACGAGATATCGGCCGATGCCCGCGTCGCCCCGATCACAAAGCCGGAATCGTCGACCGGAAAATACCCTTTTGGGGTTTTGATATAAAGCGTCACCGTCAGCGCGATAGTGGCGAGAAATACCAACAGCACCATCATCGGGAATTCCAGCGCCACCCGCAGCGTACGCGTATAAAACGCCACCATGCGCGACAACGAGCCTTCGATGATGCGGTCGAACCAGGTCGCCGTGCCGGAGGTCGCCTCCTTGATGTAATGGGCGCAGATCATCGGCGTGATCGTGAGCGACACCACGGTCGAGACCACGATGGCAAAGGTCAGCGTCAGCGAGAATTCCCGCAACAGCCGGCCGACGATCCCGTCCATGAAAATCAGCGGTGTGAAGGCTGCGATCAGCGACAGGCTGATCGACAGCACCGTGAAACCGATCTGCTTGGCGCCTTCCAGCGCCGCCTGATAGGGCCGCATGCCATGCTCGAGGTTGCGGTACATGTTCTCGATCATGACGATGGCGTCGTCGACCACGAAGCCGACCGAAATCGCCAGCGCCATCAGCGACAGATTGTCGATCGAGAAACCGGCCGCCCACATCCCGGCGCAGGTGCCGGCCAGCGCCAGCGGCACCGAGACGCCGGCCGCGATCGTCGGCGTGAGGCGGCGCAGGAACACGAACACCACTACCATCACCAGGATCGCGGTCGCGAGCAGCGTCCATTGCATGTCGCGGACGCTGGCGCGGATGGTGCCGGTGCGATCGACCAGCGTTGAAATTTCGACGCCGCCCGGAATCCATTTCTTCAATTCCGGAATCATCGCCCTGACGCGATCGACGGTATCGATGACGTTGGCGTCGCCCTGCTTGGTGATTTGAATAATCACGGCCGGTTGCTTGTTGAACCAGGCAATCGAGCGGGTGTTGCGGACGGAATCCTCGACTTCCGCGACATCCGAAAGCCGCACGAAATTGCCGTTCGAGCTCTTGATCAGGATATCGCGGAATTCGGCGGCCGTGCGCATCTGCTTGTTCATCGACAAAGTCTCGCTCTGGCGGCCGCCATTGAAGATACCGACCGGACCGAGCGGATTGGCGTTGACGATCGCCTGCCTGACGTCGTCGGTCGCGATCCCCGCGTTCGACAGCGCCACCGGATTGAGCGCGATCCGGACGGCGGGCTGGTCGGCGCCACTGACCGTGACTTCACCGACGCCCGGCACCTGCGAGATACGTTGCGCGATCACGGTGTCCGCCACGTCATAGAGCGCGCTCGAGGGGATCGTCTTCGAGGTCAGCGCCAGCACGAAGACCGGCGCCGCGGCGGTGTTGGCTTTGCGGAAATTGGGCAAGGTCGGCAAATCGGTCGGCAGGTCGGCCAGCGAGGCGTTGATCGCGGCCTGCACGTCGCGCGCGGCGCGGTCGATATCGCGACCGATCGCGAATTGCAGCTGGATGCTGGTCGAGCCGAGCCCGCTGGTCGAGGTGATCTGGGTGATGCCTGCGATTTCGCCGAGCCGCCGTTCCAGAGGTGCTGCGACGGTTGACGCCATCACCGACGGATCAGCGCCCGGACGCGACGCGTTGACCCGGATCGAGGGAAAGTCGACATTGGGAACCGCGGCGACCGGCAGGAAAATATAGGCGACCACGCCGACCAGAAACAACCCGATCGCGAGCAACGTGGTGCCGACCGGCCGGCGGATGAACGGCTCCGAGATCGACGCCATTACTGCATCCCCTCGGTGGCTCCCGCGACCGGCGGTGGCGGCAATTCGGGCGCGACCGGCGGCACCGCCTTTTCGATGCTGCGGTTGATGCGGTCGAGCGCCAGATAGATCACCGGCGTGGTGTAAAGCGTCAAGAGCTGGCTCAGCAGCAACCCGCCGATGATGGAAATGCCCAGCGGAAAGCGCAACTCGGCGCCGGTGCCGCTTTCCACCGCCAGCGGCAGCGCGCCGAACAAGGCGGCCAGCGTCGTCATCATGATCGGACGAAACCGCAACAGACAGGCCTGCACGATCGCGTCCTGCGCCGACATGCCCTGATGCCGTTCCGCTTCCAGCGCGAAGTCGATCATCATGATCGCGTTCTTCTTGACGATGCCCATCAACAGAATGATCCCGATCAGGCCGATCACCGACAGATCTTGTCCGAACAGCATCAGCGCCAGGATGGCGCCGACGCCGGCCGAGGGCAGCGTCGAGAGAATGGTGATCGGGTGAATGTAGCTTTCATAGAGCACGCCGAGCACGATGTAGATGGTGACCAGCGCGGCCAGGATCAGCCACGGTTGCCCGGCCAGCGATTTTGCAAATTCGGCCGCATCGCCGCCAAATACGCCGACAACGCTGCCGGGCATGCCGATCCGGGTTTCGATCGCCTTCACCTTGTCGACGGCGTCGCCAAGGGCGGCACCAGGTGCCAGGTTGAAGCTGAGCGAGACGGCCGGAAATTGCGCCTGGTGCGAAATCGCCAAAGGTGCCGTGGTGCGGACCAGGGTCGCGACCGCCGATAGCGGCACCTGGGCGTCGAGCGCGCCGGGCAGATAGAGTTTTGACAGGATCGAGGGATCGCGCTGATACATCGGCAGCGCTTCCAGCACCACCCGGTATTGGTTGGCCTGTCCGTAAATGGTCGAAATCTGACGCTGCGCGAAGGCGTCGTTGAGCGTGTCGGTCACCGCCTGCAGACTGACGCCGAGCTGGCCGGCGCGCTGGCGGTTGATGTCGAGCGCGGCGCGCAGGCCCCCATCCTGGGCTTCCGAAGAGACGTCGCGGAACAACGGATCGCGGCGCATCTCGGCCACGAGCTTGTTCGCCCACTCCGACACCAGCGCGGAATCCGTGCCGGTCAGCGTATACTGATATTGCGAACGGCTCGACTGGGTCGATATCTGCACGTCCTGCACCGGCTGAAAATAGATCGTCATGCCCGGGATCGACGCCACCCGTTGCTTGAGCCGCGTGACCACGGCGGAAACGTCGTCGCGCCGTTCGCCGCGCGGCTTCAGCGTCATCACCAGACGGCCGACATTGGTGGTCGGGTTGACCGAACCCGCGCCGATCACCGAGACGACGCCGGTGACATCCGGATCGGCCTTGATCGCATCCGCGGCCTGGGTCTGCCGGCTCTGCATCTCGGCAAAGGACACGTCGGGACCGGCCTGGGTCACCGCGGTGATCGATGCGGTGTCCTGCAACGGCAGGAAGCCCTTCGGCGCCACGACATACATGACCAGCGTCGCGACGATGGTTGCGAGCGTGACCAATAGCGTCGCTCGCTGATGCCGGAGCACCCACAACAGCGTGCGGTGGTAGAATTCGATCATGCGGTCGATGAAACGGCTGACCGCGGCAAGCCCGGGAACCGCGATTTCCTCGCCGGCATGCTTCAGCAATCGCGAGCACATCATCGGCGTCAGCGTCAGCGAGACGATCGCCGAGGTCACGACCGCGATCGTCAGCGTCAGCGCGAATTCGCGGAACATGCGCCCGACCAGTCCCGACATGAACAACAGCGGAATGAAGACGGCGATCAACGACACCGTCAGCGAAATCACCGTAAAGCCGATTTCGCTGGCACCCCGCAGCGCCGCGTCCATCGCGCTCTCGCCGTTCTCCATGTGGCGGACGATGTTCTCGATCATCACGATGGCGTCGTCGACCACAAATCCGGTGCCGATGGTCAGCGCCATCAGCGACAGATTGTCGAGGCTGAAATTCGCAAAATACATGATGCCGAACGAGGTGATCAGCGACAGCGGTAGTGCTACGCCCGCGATCAGCGTTGCCCGCAGCGAGCGCAGGAACAACAGCACCACGAGCGTGACCAGCACCACGCTCAAAACAAGCGTGAACTGCACGTCATGGACGGAGGCGCGAATGGTGACGGTGCGGTCGCTGACGATGGTCAAATTGACGCCGGCCGGGATCGAACGTTGCAGTTTCGGAATTTCGGCGCGGATCTGGCTGACGACGTCGATGACATTGGCGCCGGGTTGGCGCTGGATATCGAGGATGACGGCCGGCGTGCCCTGGTACCAGCCGCCGGTGCGGTCGTTTTCCAGTCCGTCGACGATGTTGGCGACGTCCCCGATCGTGACCGGGGCGCCGTTGCGGTAGGCGATGATGATCGGCTTATAGGCGTCGGCCGCGGCGATCTGGTCGTTGGCGGCGATGGTATAGGCCTGCTGCGCGCCGTCGAGCGATCCCTTCGGCCCGGAGACGTTGGCGCCCGCAATGGCCGCTCGCAAATCCTCCATCGCGATGCCGTAAGCCGCGAGCCGCGCCAGATCGGCCTGCACCCGCACCGCAGGTTTCAGCCCGCCCAGCACCGTGACGCGCCCGACGCCGGAAATCTGGCTCAAGCGCTGCGCCAACAGCGTATCGGCGAGATCGCTCATGGCGCGCAGCGAAACCGTCTCCGAGGTCAGCGCCAGCGTCAGAACCGGGGCGTCCGCCGGGTTCACCTTGGCGTAGGTCGGCGGATACGGCAGGGTCTTGGGCAAGACGCCGGCGGCGGCATTGATGGCGGCTTGCACGTCCTGGGTGGCGCCGTCGATGTCGCGGTTGAGATCGAATTGCAGCGAAACCTGGCTGACGCCGAACGAACTGGTCGACTGCATCAACGACAGCGAGGGGATCTGCCCGAGCTGACGCTCCAGCGGCGCGGTGATCAGGGACGCGATCACATCGGGACTGGCGCCCGGCAATTGCGTCGTCACCTGCACCGTCGGGAAGTCGACCTGTGGCAGCGCCGATACCGGCAGCGCCCAATAGCCGAGGCCGCCGCCGATCAACAGCGCAATCCCCAACAGCGAGGTCGCGATCGGACGGCGGATGAACGGTTCAGAGACGCTCATGGCGGCGCGCTCACGCTTTCGGGGTCATGGCTGCGCCTTTGCTGCGCTGCCCGACGCTTCGCCCCCCTGCCCCTGCGCGGGTCCGGTTTTGTCCGCTTGATCGCCCGCGCCCTGGCCGCCCTTCTTGGCGCCCTTGCCCTGCCCGTCCTTGCCCTGTCCGTCCTTGGCCTGTCCGTCCTTGGCCGGTCCGTTGCCCTGCACATCGCGGCTGCTTCGCTTCTTGCGTGGCGCGAGATCGGCCGCCGGCGTCTGATCGTCCTTGCCGATAAGGACCTTGGCGCCGTCCGACAAATTGGCAAAACCGGTCGTCACCACGCGATCTGACGGCGACAGTCCGCTCGCAACGACAGCATCGGTTTCGTTCTGCTGCGTCACCGTGACCGGTTTTGCCGTCACGATATTGCCGTCACCGATGACGTAGCTGAAGGTCCCCGCAGGCCCGCGCTGCACCGAGGAGGTCGGCACCACGATCGCCTGCGAAAGCGTATCGACCTTGAGCCGGACATTGACGAATTGCCCGGGCCACAGCTGAAACTTGGCGTTGGGAAATTCAGCCTTGAGCCTCAGCGTGCCGGTGGTCGGATCGACCTGGTTGTCGATGCCGGTGAGTTTTCCGCTGTCGATCACGGTAATCCCGTCATTGCCGAACACGTCGACCGAGAGCGTGCCCTTGGCGGATGCGGCATTGACACGCACGATCTGCTGCTGCGGCAGGCTGAACGTCACCGCGATCGGCTGCAACTGGGTGATGATGACGAGACCGGTTGCGTCGGAGGCATGGATGATGTTGCCCTGATCGACCTGGCGCAGGCCGGCGCGGCCAGCCAGCGGCGCAATGATCTTGGTGTAGCCGAGGGTTGCCTGCGCATTGTCGATCTGCGCCTGATCGGATTTCACCAGCGCCTCGGTTTGGGCGATGAGGGCGCGCTGGGTGTCGTACTGCTGCTTGGAGCCGGCGTTGGTGGCGGAAAGCTGCTGATAGCGTATCAGGTCGAGGCGCTGGTTGGCGAGTTGCGCTTCGTCCTGCGCCTTTTTGGCAACCGCCTGATCGAACGCCGCCTGGTAGAGCACAGGGTCGATCTCGCCGAGCACATCGCCCTTCTGGACGTCCTGGCCTTCGGTGAAATTGACCTTGATCAATTTGCCGTCGACCTGGGAGCGCACCAGCACGTTGTTCAAGGCGCGGACGGCGCCGACGCCATCGAGATAGACCGGCACATCCTCGACGCGCGGCGTCGCCGCCAATACCGGCACAGGGAGATCGGGCGGACCGCCCTTTGTCGCGGCGCCCTTCTGCTGCAGCGAGGTCCAGGCGATGTAGCCGAGGCCGCCGAGGATCAGAAGCGTGATCGTGATCGACACGGTTCGGCGGCGCGCGCGCGAGGCCACCTTGACCACGCCCTCGCCGGCGGCTTTCGCGGTTTCGTTCAAATCCGGCTTAAAGAGCATCAACCGGCTTCTCCATTCTCGGCTCCCAACCGCCCCCCAATGCCTGGTACAGGCTGACAAACGCGAGCAACCGCGCGAGCTGTGCCTGCCACAGCGCGTCTTCCGCCTGAAACAGCGTCAATTGTGTGT
Organism: Bradyrhizobium lablabi; assembly: GCF_900141755.1. Classification (NCBI taxonomy): domain Bacteria; kingdom Pseudomonadati; phylum Pseudomonadota; class Alphaproteobacteria; order Hyphomicrobiales; family Nitrobacteraceae; genus Bradyrhizobium; species Bradyrhizobium lablabi. The sequence goes on from NZ_LT670844.1 coordinate 107,061, forward strand.
TTAGCACAGTTACGATATCCGCGGTCCCCGCCCGAAGCTGCTGCTCGGACAATTGAAAGGCCCGCCTGGACGCTGCCACCACCTCTCGCTGCAGCCTAAGCCTTGTCGTCGTTTCACGAATCGACACCAGCGCATTGTCGACGTCGGCAAACGACTGCACCACCGTCTTGCGGTAGGTCTGCAGCAATTCATCCTGCCTCGCCTTGCTGAGCTGGAAATTGCCGAGAATCCTTCCGCCGTCGAAAATCGGCTGCGTCAGGCTGCCGACTATGCTGAAGAAGGCCGCGTGCGGCTGAAACAGCGACACCAGCGCCGAGCTTTGATAGCCGCCCTGCCCGGTCAACTGGATGCTCGGAAAAAATTGCGCGCGGGCGTTGCCGACATTGGCGGTGGCGGACGCGAGCTGCGCCTCCTGGCGCCTGATATCGGGGCGCTGTGTCAATATCTCCGACGGCAGGCCGGGCGTTACACGCGGCGAGGCGATCTGATCGAGCGAGCCGCCGGTGACATGCACGGCTTCCGGCGGCCGCGACACCAGCGTCGCGAGCGCGTTGATGTTTTGCGACAGCGTCTGGCGCAGCGGCGGCACCGATGCCTTCAGATTGGCGAGAACGCTTTCCTCTTGCGCCACGTCGAGATCGGTTCCGGTGCCGGCCTTGAAGCGCTCCTTGATGGCGTTGAGGATGCGGGTGGCGCTGGCGATATTTTGTTGGGCGGTGCGAATCCGGTCTTGCGAGGCCAGCACCTGGAAATAGGCGTTGGCGACGCTGGTCAGCGTGGTCAGCGCCACCACATCGCGATCGAAGCGGTCCGCGGTCGCGGTCTCTTCCGCAGCCTGCAGCGCGTCACGGTTCTGGCCCCAGAAATCGAGCTGGTAGCTGGCGCTCAGCGAGGCGGAATAGTTGACGACCTCACGCCCGCCGATGCTCAATCCGCTGGCGCTCGAACCGGAGGTTCGGGAGTAGGTTTCGGAGCCGTTGCCATTGAGGCTGGGCAATAGCGCGGCGCCGGTGATTCGCGCCTGCGCGTCGGCCTGAACCAGGCGGGCGACGGCCGCGGCGATGTCCAGATTGACCTTCTGGGCTTCCTCCATCAGTTGCGTCAGTTCCGGCGAGCGGAATCCACGCCACCAATCCAGCGCCGGCGGCGCATCCGGATCGGTCAAGCGCGAGGCGCCGTAGCCTTGCGGATGATATTCCGGGGGGACCTCGAGCGCCGGGTCGGGCAGATCCTGGGTCAGGACGCAGCCCGCGGAACTGGCGATCACACAAAACGCCATCAACCATCGCGCCGCGCGGCCTTGGCAAGAGGACGCAGCGGGCACAGGCGTAACGGCAACACAAGGCGATCGCCGGCTCACATCCGCCCTCCGCCGGGCATGATGCCCGGCACCCGGCACGGCGAGCGCCGCCAGGCCAATTTGCGGATGGTAGGGATGGGCTGCGAGACGTTCACCGGTGTGATGCTTCCTTGAGAGAACCTGATCCGCATACTACCCCGGGGGGCCCCGGCGCGGACAGTCCTGTTCCACCATCTGTCCCCACACTGTGGCCGAAATGGCAACAGCGATTGACGGCGGAAAAGCCGGACTTTCCCTTATTTTATTGGGCTTTTCGTAGGTCCGACCTATTCGGGAGGCTCGGCATCTTAACAAGATTTCATATTGCTGGACATTGCCGGGGGTTGCTCGACGATGTCCGAGCCGCCGCTTTAGCCGCTCCCCAAGCCCCGCTGAAACTTCCGCCGCAACGCACCGTATCTCGCCCATCAGCGCATGGGGGCTTGGGATGCGGGTTGCGGTCGTCGGAACGGGAATTGCCGGCAACGCCGCCGCCTGGGCCCTGTCGAAGTGTCATCCGGTCACGGTTTACGACCGCGAAATGCGGCCCGGCGGCCACAGCCACACCGTGACCGTCGACTATGACGGTACACAGCTCGCGGTCGATATCGGCTTCATCGTCTATAATGAGCTGAATTATCCCGATCTGACCGCGCTGTTCGCGCATTTGGGCGTCGAAACTGTTGAAAGCTGCATGAGCTTTGCGGTCTCGGCGGATGCCGGCCGCTTCGAATGGAAGGGCGGCGGCAACAATTGGCGCGAAACCGCGCGAGGGCTGTTCGCGCAGCCCAAAAACCTGCTGTCGCCGTCTTATTTGCGGATGCTCCAGGACATCCTGACCTTCAACCGCCAAAGCCTCGAAGATCATGCCGCGGGCGGATTGGCCGGGCTTAGCCTTGGCAAGTATTTTGCCGGGCGCAAATTCGCGCCCCGACTTTTGACCGATTATCTGGCGCCGATGGGCGCTGCGATCTGGTCGGCGCCGGCTAGCGAAATGCTCGACTTCCCGGCCGAGAATTTCGTCACGTTCTTCAACAACCATCGCCTGTTGCAATATGATCGCCCGGTCTGGCGCACCGTCAAAGGCGGCAGCCGGCGCTATGTGGAGAAGCTCACCTCGGCATTCCGCGATCGGATCCGGCTTGGTTGCGCCGTAACGTCGATCGAGCGGACGCCGCACGGCGTCGTCGTCCATGACAGTGGTGGCGGACGGGATGTTTACGATCACGCCGTGATCGCGTCCCACAGCGACCAGGCGCTCGTCATGCTGTCCGACGCCGACGATCGCGAGCGCGCCATTCTCGGCGCCATCGGCTATTCGCCGAACACGGTCTATCTGCATCGCGACACTAGATTGATGCCGAAACGCGCCCATGCCTGGGCATCGTGGAACTTCCTGCGCTGGCAGCGCGAGGACAAGGCCGCAAACGACGTTGCCGTCACCTACTGGATGAACCGGCTGCAAGGCATCGACAACGACAAGCCGCTGTTCGTCAGCCTCAACCCGCCGTTCGAGCCTCGTTCAGAGCTGACCTTCGGCAAATATATGTGCGAACATCCGCAATATAACGCCGCCACTTTCGCCGCCCAGAAGCGCCTTGGCGAAATTCAGGGGCGGCGTCGTACCTGGTTCTGCGGCGCCTGGACCGGATATGGTTTTCATGAGGACGGATTGCGGTCGGGATTAGCCGTTGCCGAGGCCCTGGGCGCGGGGGTGCCGTGGCGCGAACCGCCGCCCGAACTGGCGCAAGCCGCGGAGTAGCGATGCCGGATCAAATCGCCAACGCCGACACGGATCGCGATACGGCTGACGGCGCGGCCGCGCTTTATTTTGGCGAGGTGATGCATGCGCGGCTCAAGCCGATGGGCCATCGCTTCAGCTATCGCGTCATGAGCCTGTTGATCGATCTCGACCGGCTCGGCGAGGCGGACCGGCAATCGTCTCTGTTCGGCGTGAACCGCGCGGCGCTCTACAGTTTTCACGAAGCCGATCACGGCAAGCGCGACGGATCGGCTTTACGCGCCTACGTGCAAGACTGCGCGGCCGAGCGCGGCGTCGATCTGAGCGGCGGACGGGTGTTGCTGTCGTGCTACCCTCGCCTGTTCGGTTTCACCTTCAATCCGCTGTCGGTCTATTTCTGCTACCGCGCCGACGGCGGGCTCGCCTTGATGATCTATGAGGTTCGCAACACCTTTGGCAATATCCACGCTTATGTGCTGCCCGTGCGGCCGGGCGAGCTCAGCGAGGCCGGCATAAGGCAGCAGCAGGAAAAACTGTTCTATGTGTCGCCCTTCATCGAGATGGCGACGCGTTATCATTTCCGCGTCTCGCCGCCGGGCCAACGCCTAAGACTGCGCATTCTGGAGACCGACCGCGGGGGTCCGCTGCTCGCGGCGACCTTTAGTGGCCGCCGACAGCGCCTGACCACGGCGGCGCTGTTGCGCGCGTTCTTCGCGCTGCCGCTGGTCACCCTGAAGATCGTCGCCGCCATCCATTGGGAAGCGTTGCGGCTGTGGGTTAAGGGCGCGCGTCTCGTGCCGCGCCCGCATGCCGCTGTTGCAAACCCCGCACCCGAACCGCAATACCGGCCTGGCGACCGACAAATGCGGCGATTATAATTATTCCGCTTTGACTGACGGGTCTTGCCAATGCCGAAATTGATCGCTGTAACCCCGGACAATGTTGAGACGGTACTTTCCGATTTGCCGCGTCTGGTTCGCCTGGCGCTTGGTTTCGGCTCAAAGCTCAGGCGCGGCACGCTCGACGTCACGCTGCCCGACGGCCGCACGCTGCGGCTGGGCGGCGCGGAGCCCGGCCCGTCGGCGGCGATGAAGCTTTACAATTTCGGCTTTGCATCGCGGCTTCTCAACAGCGGCGACATCGGGATTGCCGAGGCCTATCTAAGCGGCGATTGGGACACCCCGGATCTGACGCAGTTCCTCTATCTGTTTTGCGTCAACCATGACCTGATCAAGCAGATGCTCGGCGACAAGCCGCTGATGCGCTTCGTCCAAATCGTGCGGCACTGGTTCAACCGCAACACCAAGCGCCAGGCGCGGCGCAACATCTATGCCCATTACGACATCGGCAACGCGTTCTATTCGGCATGGCTCGATCCGAGCATGACCTATTCCTCGGCCCTGTTCGAGGATGACACGCCCGATCTGACGGCCGCGCAAAACAACAAATACCGCAGGCTTGCGGAGGCGATCGATCTGCGGCCCGGGCAGAAACTGCTGGAGATCGGCTGCGGCTGGGGTGGCTTTGCCGAATATGCCGCGAAAACCTTCGGCGCGAGGGTGGTCGGGCTCACCATCAGCCGGGAGCAGCGCGACTTTGCGCAAAAGCGCATCCAGAACGCCGGCCTTGGCGAAAAGGTCGAAATCCGGCTGCAGGATTATCGCGACGAGCGCGATCGCTACGATCGCATCGCCTCGATCGAGATGATCGAGGCGGTCGGCGAGCAGTTCTGGCCGAAATATTTTTCGCAATTGCGTGACCGGCTGTTGCCCGGCGGGCTTGCTGGCATCCAGGCCATCACCATCCAGGACAGCCTGTTCCAGACCTATCGCCGCGAGGTCGATTTCATCCAGCGCTACGTTTTTCCCGGCGGCATGCTGCCCTCGCCGCAAGTCTTGAAGTCGCTCGGCGAGCGGTTCGGCGTTCCCGTCATTCGCGAACGCATTTTCGGGCAAGATTATGCCAAGACGCTCGCGACTTGGCGAAATAACTTCCGCGCCGCCTGGCCGAACCTGCGACCGCTCGGCTTCGACGACCGCTTCCGGCGGCTGTGGGAATACTATCTCGCTTACTGCGAGGCCGGCTTTTTGTCCGGAAATATCGACGTCCGTCAGGTGGTGTTCGCGAAGTCGCCTTAGCTGCCCTCCCTAGCTGCACTCCTTGGCTGCACTGCGGCAAATGGCGTGAGAAACCGGCTTCCACTTTGGCCGGTCGCGCTCTAGGGTCTTAGCCCAATTGGCAATCAGACTGGCAAGATTCCGTGCCCATGAACATCAACAATGACGTCGTCGAAGCGATCGGCAACACGCCCCTCATCAGACTGAAGCGGGCGTCGGAAGAAACCGGTTGCAACATTCTCGGCAAGGCCGAGTTCATGAATCCCGGCCAGTCGGTGAAGGACCGCGCGGCGTTGTTCATCATCCGCGACGCGATCAAACGCAAGAAGCTGTGGCCGGGCGGCGCGGTGGTCGAGGGCACCGCGGGCAATACCGGCATCGGGCTCGCGCTCGTCGCCAATGCGCTCGGCTTCCGCACCGTGATCGTGATCCCGAATACGCAGAGCCAGGAAAAGAAGGACATGCTGCGGTTGTGCGGTGCGCAGCTCATCGAAGTGCCCGCCGTGCCCTACTCCAACCCGAACAATTACGTGAAGCTGTCGGGCCGCCTTGCCGAGCAGCTCGCAAAGACCGATTCCAACGGCGCGATCTGGGCCAACCAGTTCGACAATGTCGCCAACCGCGAGGCCCATATCGAGACCACCGCGCCGGAAATCTGGCGGCAGACCAACGGCAAGGTCGATGGCTTTGTTGCATCCGCTGGCTCCGGAGGAACCTTGGCCGGGGTCTCGATCGGGCTGAAGAAGATGAACCCGAACATCCGCATCGTGCTGGCCGATCCCATGGGTTCGGCGCTGTATAATTATTACAAGCACGGCGTGCTTAAATCGGAGGGCTCGTCGATCACCGAAGGCATCGGCCAGGGCCGCATCACCGCCAATCTCGAGGGCGCCACCATCGACGACGCTTACCAGATCAGCGACGAGGAAGCGGTCCGGATCGTGTTCGGGCTACTTGAGCATGAGGGACTTTGTCTCGGCGGCTCCAGCGGCATCAACATCGCCGGCGCTATCAGGCTCGCCAAGGAGCTCGGACCGGGCCACACTATCGTGACCATGCTGTGCGACTACGGCACGCGCTACCAGTCGAAATTGTTCAATCCGGAATTCATGCGCTCGAAAAACTTGCCCGTGCCGGAATGGCTCGAGCAGCGCAGCGCGATCAGCGTACCCTACGAGAAGGTGTGATCGTTTTAGGACGCGAATAGCGAGTAGCGAATGGAAATCTCCTATTCGCCATTCGCCACTCCCTATTCGCCCGCATCAGCGCAGAATCTGGCTGAGGAACAATTTGCTGCGCGCGTGCTGCGGGTTGGCGAAGAAATTCGCAGGCGTGTTCGACTCGATGATTTGGCCGGCATCCATGAACACGATGCGGTCGGCCACTTCCCTGGCGAATCCCATTTCATGCGTGACCACCAGCATGGTCATGCCCTCCTTGGCGAGATCGACCATGGTGTCGAGCACCTCCTTGACCATTTCGGGATCGAGCGCCGAGGTCGGCTCGTCGAACAGCATGACCTTGGGGCTCATGGTCAGCGCGCGGGCGATCGCGACGCGCTGCTGCTGGCCGCCCGACATCTGGCCCGGATATTTGCCCGCCTGATGCGGGATTTTCACCCGCTCCAGATATTTCATCGCGCTCGCTTCGGCGTCCTTTTTCGGGATATTGCGCACCCATATCGGCGCCAGCGTGCAGTTCTCCAAGACCGTCAAGTGCGGAAACAGATTGAAACTCTGGAACACCATGCCGACTTCGCGCCGGACCTCGTCGACCCGCCGCAAATTCGGTCCCAATGCGATGTTGTCGACGACGATGCGGCCTTCCTGAAATTCCTCCAGCGCATTGATGCAGCGGATCAGCGTCGATTTGCCCGAACCGGAGGGACCGCAGATCACGATGCGCTCGCCCTTTGCGACATCGAGGTTGATGTCGCGCAGCACATGAAAATCGCCGTACCATTTGTTGAGTCCGACAATGCTGACAATCGAGTTCTCGGTCATGGTCATTTTACTCAGTTGCGCCGGTGTGCGTTCAGCCGGTGCTCGACGAACAGGGAATAGCGCGACATTCCAAAACAGAAGGCGAAATAGATCATTCCGATAAAGGCAAAACCGGTGAACAGAGTGGTCGGCGTCGCCCAGACCGGATCGCTGAAGGCTGCCCGGAGCTGTCCGAGCAGATCGAACAGCGCGACGATCAAGACCAGCGAGGTGTCCTTGAACAGCGCGATGAAGCTGTTGACGAGGCCGGGAATGACGTGACGCAACGCCTGCGGCATCACGATCAGCGCCGTCGTCTTCGCCCAGGACAGGCCGAGGGCACTCGCGGCCTCGCTTTGTCCGCGCGGGATCGCCTGGAGCCCGCCGCGGATGACCTCGGCCTGGTAAGCGCCGGCGAACAGCGCGATGCCGATCAGCGCCCGCACCAGTCCGTCGACGGTGAAGCCCGCCGGCACGAACAGCGGCAGCATATAGGTCGCAAAGAACAACACGGTGATCAGGGGAACGCCGCGCCAGAACTCGATGAAGGTGATCGAGAAAATCCGGATCAGCGGGATGGTCGAGCGTCGCCCGAGCGCGAGCGCGATGCCGACCGGCATCGATGCGACGATCCCGGTGACCGACAGCACCAGCGTCACCAACAGGCCGCCCCACAGCCTTGTATCGACGATCGGCAATCCGCCATGGTCCAATCCCATCACCGCGATCACGATCGCCATGCCAGCGAAGACCGCGAGGCTGTTGGTCAGGGCACGCCAACCGGTCCGCGTGCCGCCGCCCAACCAGAACAGCAGCATCGAGACGACCGCAGCCGTCGCCGCGAAGTCAAACCACAACGGGCGGCTGGACATTTGAATCTGATCGCGCAGCCAGGTCAGCGGCGTAATCAGATACGAAAGGCCGGTGCCGAGCAGGACGCCAAGCGTTCCCATTAGCACCAGAACGGGTCCATAAATCGGGTTGGTGGCGTTGACGCCGGCGCCGCCCGCGTCGCGGATGCTGTTCGCCAAACCGGAAAGAAGTCCGGCCGTCCAGCTGATGCCGAAACCTTGCAGGCCGCCGCCATGCAGCAGGAAGAACGCGACCACCGGAAAAGCGAGAAAAAACAGCCCGGCGTTCAGCCCCTTGGCCGGCAGCCGCGGAATCAGCAGCGGCAGCAGCAGGATCACGGCGATGATGTAGGTCAGGTTGACACGCCAGCGCTCAGGCTCCGGATAAAATCCGAACATGAGCTGGCTGAACTTCGCTTGCACGAAGGGCCAGCAGGCGCCGACCGGATGTCCGGCCGTCTCGGCAAGACAGGCGTTGCGATCGCTGCCGCTCCAGACCGCGTCGACCAGCAGGAACCGTAGCGCGGGTATCACCAGGAACCACAGCAGCAGCGCGCTCACGATGGTGAGCAGGATGTTGGTCGGCGAGTTGAACAGCCGGGTGCGCAGGAAGCCGATGAAGCCCGTGGTCTTGACCGGCGCGGGACGTTCGGGAACGAGGTCCTGGCGAATGAAAGCCGATGCCGTAATGTCGCTCATCCGCCCATGCTCCGGCCGATCCGCCAACCGTAAAAGCTCATGATCGCGCTCGTCACCAGCGAGATCAGGAGATAGACGCCCATGGTGATGCCGATGATCTCGATTGCCTGCCCGGTCTGGCTCAGCGTGGTTCCGGCAAATACCGACACCAGATCGGGATAGCCGATCGCCACCGCCAGCGAGGAGTTCTTGGTCAGGTTGAGATATTGATTGGTCAGCGGCGGCAGGATCACCCGCATCGCCTGCGGGATCACGATCAGCCGCAACACCGAGCCCCGCTGCAGCCCGAGCGACGAACCGGCTTCCATCTGTCCCTTGTGCACCGAGAGAATGCCGGCGCGCACAATTTCAGCAATGAAGGCGGCGGTATAGGTCGACAGCGCCAATGTCAACGCCACGAATTCCGGCTTGACGGGCGAGCCGCCGGAGAAATTGAAGCCTTTGAGAACCGGCACCTCAAATGTCACGGGCGCGCCAAAGATCAGCGCGGCGACGAGCGGCAGGCCGATCACGAGGCCGAGCGCAGAGGGCCAGACCTTGATCACCTTGCCGCTCTGGAACAGTCGCCAGCGCGCGTAACGCCATAGCGCGATGGCGGCAACAATCGCGATCAGGAGCGCAATCACAAAGGGCTCGAAGCCGGGTTCCCCGATCGGCTTCGGTCTCACCAATCCGCGATTGCTGAGAAAGAAGGCGCCGAACAGCGAGATGCTTTGCCTCGGATCAGGCAGCGCGGCGAGCACCGCCAAATACCAAAACAAAATCTGAAACAGCAGCGGCAGATTGCGGATCAGTTCGACATAGCCGCCGGAGATGCGCGACAACAGCCAGTTCGGCGACAGCCGGCCCAGCGCCACCAAAAACCCGATCACGGTCGCAAAGAAAATTCCGATGACCGAGACCAACAGCGTGTTGAGCAGACCGACCAAGAACACCCGGGCATAGGTGTCGGATCCGGAATACGGAATGAGGCTCTGGCTGACGTCAAAACCCGCCGTGTTGTTCAGAAAGCCGAAGCCCGAGGTGATCCGCTGCGCCTGCAAATTGGCCCGCGCATTCGCCACGATCTCAAAGCCGATCCAGACCAAGGCTGCGACGAACAAGATCTGCAGGGCAAAACCGCCCCAGCCCGCGCGGCCGCCAAGGACACGCTTCAGCCGAAACGCAAGCTGCGGCGGAGGTGACCGGGGCTCGATGCTCATCGCCGCAGCCGCGGGCTCTCTTGGGATCAGCGGATCGGCGGCGCGTATTGGATTCCACCCTTGTTCCAGAGCTGATTGAGCCCGCGGGCGATCTGGAGTTTCGAGCCGGCGCCGACATTACGATCGAAAGCTTCGCCGTAATTGCCGACCGCCTTCACAATCCGCGACACCCAATCCTTGGTAACGCCGAGCTGTTCGCCGAGATTGCCATCGGCGCCGAACACGCGTTTGAGCTCCGGCTTGTCCGATTTCGCCATTTCATCGACGTTCTTCTGGGTAACGCCGAGTTCTTCGGCATCAACCATCGCAAACAGCGTCCACTTCACGAGATCGAACCATTGATCGTCGCCATGACGCACCATCGGACCCAGCGGCTCTTTCGAGATCACCTCCGGGAGCACGGCGTGATCGGCCGGATTGGCAAGCTTAAGACGTTCGGCATAGAGCTGCGACACGTCGGAGGTGAAGACATCGCAACGCCCGGATTCATAGGCCTTGACGGTCTCATCGGCGCTTGCGAACGCGATCACCTCATACTTCATGTTGTTGCTTTTGAAGTAATCGGCGAGATTCTGCTCGGTGGTGGTGCCGGTTTGCACGCAGACCGACGCGCTGTTCAGCTCCAGCGCCGAATTCACCTTCAGCGATTTTTTCACCAGAAAGCCCTGGCCATCGTAATAGGTCACCCCGGTAAAATTGGCGCCGAGCGAGGTATCGCGGGAAAGCGTCCAGGTCGTGTTGCGCGAGAGCACGTCGATCTCGCCTGACTGTAGCGCCGTGAAGCGATCCTTGGCCGACAGCGGCACGAACTTGACCTTGGTCGGATCGTTGAAGATCGCGGCCGCGATCGCCCGGCAGACGTCGACGTCGAGCCCGGTCCAGTTACCCTTGTCGTCGGGCGACGAAAAGCCCGGCAATCCCTGGCTCACGCCGCAAGACAGCATGCCCCGGTCCTGGACCGTCTTGAGCGTTTGCGCCGTTGCGGCCTCACTCGAAAGACCGGCGGCAAGAGCAAGGGTGAAAACCAGAGATACACGTTTCATGGCAAAGCCTTTCAAGGGTCGTCCGGGAACGTTTGATTGTCTTCGCACACATGCTGATGGGCCAACCCCGTAATCCACTGCTAAAACTACCAGCCCGACGGGCAGTTTGCTGGCAATCTGCTCAAGCAATGGATCGAAGGTCGCGGCAGGCCCCTCAACGTGCGGCGACGGAATAGCTCCCACCCATCACAGAACGACTGGCGGGCCGGGTCAAGGGGTTGACGGCTGTCTTCTGTGTCCTGTTATTAAGAAACGCAAGCCCGCCCCCGCCGCCGGCGGGCTCCAAAGTGGTCGCAGCGGCTGCGCTAAATGGTTTTAGGTGACGGCAGCCCATGAATTCTTCGCAAGACGACGGACGATCGAAGCCGCTTTCTCCAGAAACCACGCTGGTGACGGCGGGCCGCGACACCAAGGCGCAGAAGGGCTTCGTCAATCCGCCGGTGGTTCATGGTTCGACCGTGCTCTATCCGACCGCCGACGATCTGCATGCCCATCGTGGCGAGTTCCAGTATGGCCGCAGGGGAACCCCGACCACCAGGGCGCTGCAGGCGGCGCTGATGGCGCTCGAAGGCCCGCAATGCGCGGGCGTCGGCATCGCGCCCTCCGGGTTGGCGGCGATCTCGACCACCCTGCTCGCGGTGCTCAAATCGGGCGACCACCTCCTGGTCTGCGACAATGCCTATCGCCCGACGCGTAATTTCTGCAACGGCCTGCTCGCCCGCTACGGCGTCGAGACCAGTTTTTTCGATCCTTTGATCGGCGCCGGCATCGCCCAATTGTTCAAGCCGAACACTAGGGCGGTCGTGGTCGAGGCGCCGGGATCGCAATCCTTCGAGATGCCCGACATTCCCGCGATCGCCTCAGTCGCGCATACGCGCGACGTGCTGGTCATCGACGACAACACCTGGGCGACGCCGTTGTATCACCGCTCGCTCGAGCAAGGCGTCGATATCAGCATGCAGGCCGCGACCAAATATATCGGCGGACATTCCGACATCATGTTCGGAACCATTTCCGCCAACGCCAAGGCCTGGCCGATCATTGCCGAGACGATCCAGCTGCTGGGCGTCTGCGCCGGCCCCGATGACGTATTCCTCGCGCTGCGCGGATTGCGTACGCTTTCGGTGCGGCTGGCGCAGCATCACCGCTCCGGCCTCGAGATGGCGCGATGGCTCGCTACGCGGCCGGAAGTAATCAGGGTGTTGCACCCTGCGCTGGAAAGCGATCCCGGCCACGCGATCTGGAAACGGGATTTTTCCGGCGCCTCCGGCCTGTTCAGCATCGTCTTAAAGCCCGCGCCGCAAAAGGCGGTCGATGCATTGCTCGATGCCGTAAAGCTGTTCGGCATGGGCTATTCATGGGGCGGCTTTGAGAGCCTCGTCATTCCCTTCGACTGCGACGGCTATCGCACGGCCACCAAATGGGCGCCGGGCGGGCCAACCTTACGACTGCACATCGGGCTCGAGAGCGTCGAGGATCTCAAGGCCGATCTCGAGCGCGGCTTCGCGGCCTTCAACGCCACGCTCTCGCTCTCCTCATAGCGTCTTCAAATATTCGATCAGCTGATAGCGCTCGTCGTCGGTCAGCATCCGGCCAACCACACCTTTCTTGTAGGGCTTCTGCCCCTCGAACGAGTGCCCGAGAACGGAGTTGCCGGCAACCGGCCCGCCAGGTCCCGTCGTCGAGAACAGCGTCTCTCCGGTTTTACATCTCGGCGCATCACCGACCACACGAAAGCCGACCTGCTCCGGGTCGAAGTCGCGGGCGCCCATGCAGAATTTTGTCGGACGCTCGGCTGCCGGCGTGAGCATCCAGTAGAGCGAGGGAACCGAACCGTTGTGAAGATAGGGAGCGGTCGCCCAGACGCCGTTCAGCGGGCGCGCGCGATAATACAATTTCGGCTCGGTTCCGGCATTGTGATGATGCTCCTCCGGCCCGGGATTGGGACAATTCGATCGCGTCCCCCACAGCTTCATCGGGTCGGCAATCTTGTCCTTGTTTTCATCCATCCAGTGCTGGCTGGTACGGTCGACCGCGATCATCAAGGCAATCGAGAACGGCATTTCGGTCGACGAATAGTCCGGCACATCCTGGCATTTCCAACGCTCTCCGAGGTCGCGCTTGGGCCGCATGCCAAGGAAACCGGGAACGGAGACTTGGCGGTACGCCAGAACGCTGGCCTGAGCGTTGTCCGTTCCCATGTCGTCCACAGGCTTCTGCACCTCCTCCAGCCATCCCTTTTCGGGCTTCCATTGTTCTGAGGACCAGAAGCTCTCGTGAGGATGTTCCTTGTCGAAGACGGGATCGTTGACCGGTCCAAGGTGGCACTCGACGCACATATCGGCGTAGAGCGCGCGGCCTTTGACGACGCGCTCCGGATTGATCTTCCACAAGGGATCGCCAGGGAAGAATTCGGCAGGCCATTTCGGCGGCTGCAATCCGCCGAAGGCGGAGACATATTGGCCTGAGAGATCGGGACCGTGCAGCATCTTCTCGATGCGGACGAGATTTTCCAGCGCAACCGACGAGCGGAACAGATCCTTCTGCGAAAAGTCGGGCGAAAAATTCACCAGCGCAGAGACCCCGAGCGCCTCGCCGGCGTTACGGATCAAGGGCTGTTCGATGGAAGCGTCATATTGCGCCCATTTGAACCATGGCACGGTCCAGATCGGCGGGAAAGAGACCGGCGCATCCTGGGCATGCAGGTTCTTTTCGAATCCTGAAAGCCCACCCAATACGAAATCGGTGTAGAAAACCTGATTGCCGATGCGGTTGAGCGCGTCGAGCCGTCCGAACCCTTCCTCTGTATCCTTCTGCGGGTGTTTGCCGTCATGCGTCTTCATGCCGGCGATGGTCTTGTCGTAGAGGTTATGCTGGTCGAGCAGGAATTTGCCGATCGACGCCAGCTTTTGGTTGAGGTTGCCGCGTTCGGGCTCGTTTGCATCGGGACCGAGCACGCGCATCGCGAAGCGCGTGAAACGGCCCGGTACGTTCAACGTGTAGGCGATGGCCAGACCGGTCGCGAGTTCGAGCTTTTTCAGGTTGACCATCGCCGGGCCGCCGTCGAAGCGAATGCTGGTGTCCTTGTAGCGAATGCTTCCGGTGTGACAGGCCGCGCAGGCCAGCCCGATCTGGTCGGGTTCAGGAACCAGCGTGCCGGGATTGGTGGCGTTGGTCAGCCGCGCGAAACCGACCGGCAGGCCGTCGAAATTCTCCACCGCCGTCGGGCGCAGACCCTCAACCTGGTCCGGCGCCGGCGCCGGCGGCGGGTCGGGCGGATCCCGATAGCCGAAACGACGCAGGCTCGCCGCGTCGGCGTGGACGGTTCTTGGACTTGGCAGGAAGCCGAACCGTTCGAGATAGGCGCTGTCGCTGAGCAGGCCGGGCGAAGTGAACAAGTGAATGCCCGGCTGTTCCAGCGCCATGAACCAGTCATAGGGCACCGGGAAGGTCGCGGTGCCCTGGCTTGCATGGTGGAACCAGTGTCGATCCTCCGTGGTCCAGTTCTGGTCGAGCCAGACCGCCCTTTTCGCCGGAACGAGGGCGGGCAAGGGAGGCGGCAGTATTTGCGCGAGCGGCGGCACGATTTCGCCGGCCTGGTTGGGAAATTCGATAACCGCCAATGCCAATAGACCGACCAACACGATGAGCCCGACTACAGCTTTGGCGAGCTTGCCAGCGATGCCGCCTTGCGGCACCGGCACTGCCAGGCGCTGCACGATCCGCTCCGGAAACCGCCGCTCGACGAACAGCGTTCGGACCTCACGCACGCTGAGATAGCGCGCATCGCCCTCGCCCTTGCCCATGACATTCAGCAAAACCGGCCATTCGCCGTCCATCAACTTCCGGTCAATCGTCCGCCTGTTATCCTTGGCGCGCTCGAAATTCTCGTTCATGAAGGTCGTGATCTCCGGACTGGTCAGTCCGCGCTCCATTTTACCGGAGGGGTCCTGGGGGTCCTGCCGGTCCTTGCCGAAGCTGGCGAGCCGGGCGATCTCCGTCTCGACCACCTCGGCCTTGGCGCTGAGGATGCGGGAGCCGACGCCATGCTTGTCCAAAGGACCGTCGCGCAGTTGGTCGAGCACGGGCCCGGACCACCAGTTGCGAAACACGCGGCCGAGGCCGTTCGCGATCACGGCGACGATGCAGGTCTTTACGCCCGCCACTCTCTGCTGCCAGCCCTTTTCACCGCTCGCCGCCTCGATCGTCTGGATCAGCTTTTTGAGCGGCACGACGTGGCCATCGACGTAACCACCAGCCACCAGCCCGCGTAAAAACGGGCACGGA
Organism: Bradyrhizobium lablabi; assembly: GCF_900141755.1. NCBI lineage: Bacteria > Pseudomonadati > Pseudomonadota > Alphaproteobacteria > Hyphomicrobiales > Nitrobacteraceae > Bradyrhizobium > Bradyrhizobium lablabi. The sequence continues at coordinate 122,322 of NZ_LT670844.1, forward strand.
TTATCGGGAGAAACCGCGATCTGCGAGGGTGGCGCTGTGCTCGGAACGGTACCGGTGCGGTTTTCTTGCATGGAGGTGATCCCAAAAGAATTGAATTATGAGAATGACGAAACGTAACGCGCTTCGATCCGAAGTAAATGAACGACTTGAGAAAAGCGAATTCGTCTGGGGTTTGCTACCTCAGGATGCGCCGGAGTTTTGGCGGAATTCGAGACCGTGTCAACTAAAGGTCAGCGATCAGGTGGGATTATGCAGGCTGGTCGCGCCAGCTTGCCCGCCTTTCGGGAACCCGGCGCCGTGACCTCCCAATCCCGCTCAGGAATTTGCCGTGCGCTTCGAGGCATTCTCGACGAGATTCAATTTAGTCAAGGGAACGCCCGCTTTCAAAAGCCCGTCGCGATAATGGGCGGTGTCGGCCGGATTTTTCCAGCGGAAATTCCGCAGATGCCGTTCAACGGTGAAGCCGGGGAAGCTGGTGAGCAAAACCTCGGTCGCCGCTGCTGCTTCCTCGGCCCGTCCCGATTGTGCCAGAGCAGCCGGCCGGACGCCGAGCACTTGGAGATGATTGGGATTCAAATAAAGGGCTTCACGCGCCCAGGACAGCGACGCGTCATATTGTCCGAGAAGGTAGTGGCTGAATGCGAGCACTCCGGCCCATTGGTATCGGGGGTCGCTGTTGCCGCGCTGTACCGCCATTGAAAATAATTCGATCGCCTGTCGGTGCTCGCCGATCATGAAATGACTTATTCCAAGAACACCGCGCGCGCCCATGTCATACGGATTTAATTCAACCGCCTTTTTTGCGGCATCCATTGCGATATCGAAATCTCCCTCCATGGCATGCACATAGGACAGGATCTGAAATGCGAATGCCGAACGCGGATCAAGCCGAACACTGCTTTCTGCGAGGCTCAGCAGCTCGGACCACAATTCGCGCGTGCTCCTGATCCATCCAAACTGCACGCCCTGCACCATGACGTTGGCGAGGTAGGCGCGCGCGATTGCAAGCCCGGGGTCGAGCGAAATGGCCTCCCTGAACAGGGCGATCGAGGCTTCATAATCCGCTTTGGTCGGTTGGTAATAGTGAGAAAGCCCCTTCAGGAACCGGTCCCACGCGGTCAAATTGGTGAACGATGAGCGTGTGGGGGCGGAAGCTTCCGCCCGATAGATCTCCGGCGCCAATGCCGCGGACAGATTCGTGGTGAGCTCATCCTGAACCGCGAACAGATCGCCGATGTCCCTGTCATATCGACCGGTCCATAATTGTTCGCCGTTCTCAGGAGCAATCAATTCCGCGGTGACACGAATCTTGCTGCCGGCACGCCGCACGGAACCCTGGATCAGGTAGGTCGCGTCAATCTCCCGCGCGATCAGGCGCGTGCTCAGATTCTTGCCCTTGAATGCAAAGGTCGAACTTCGGCTCAGAACCCGGTAAAAGGATTGCAGCGAAAGCGCATGGATCAGATCTTCCGTCAGACCGTCCGAAAAATATTCGTCGGTGCTGTCACTGAGATTGGCGAACGGAAGCACGCCCACGATCGCCGTCCGATATTGCGCCGGCAGGTTGGTGGTGTCCCTCTCCTCGGAGCCACGGGTATCGGTACCGACGGGCTGCCAGCTCCAGACGCTGACTGGCTCCTCGATGTTCTTGAAACGGTGAATGCCGGCGTCGACAAGGATGGCGCTGAGGTGCTTGCTGGCCTCGCCATAGGCCTTTGCCGAAACCGCAACGCCGCCGGGAGCGGCGATCGTCTCCAGCCGCGCGGCAAGGTTCACATCGTCGCCGAACACATCGTCTTCGTCGGCCATGACGTCTCCCATATGGATGCCCATACGGAATTGCATGACCCGATCCGTAGGCAGCTGGCTGTTGCGTTCCGACATCAGCGCCTGAGCTGCGATCGCGCATTCGATGGCGCCGACAACGCTCGGAAACTCCAGCATGAAACCGTCGCCGGTGTTCTTCACGATCCGGCCGCCGTGATTGAGGATGATCGGATACATCGCGCTTCGATGGGCCTTGAACGCGGCATGCGTACCCGCCTCGTCGAATCCCATCATTCGCGAGTATCCGGCGACGTCAGCGCAGACTATCGCAGCTAGGCGTCTCTCCATCCCCAGGACTCCTGAACCGGCAGGCACCACGGTACGTGGTCGGCCAGCCGAATCCAATGGCTTTTAAAACACCCGGTTAACGCCGGAAACAAGCCGGAGGTAGTGACGCCTCCGAAGCGATCGGTCTGGGTCCAAATCGGCGCGATCATGGAATACGGCCGATCCAAAGCGGATCGCGTTTCGCGATTATAAGTCGTTGTTTTGCCACGCTACATCTCGAACGGGACAGGACGAATTTGCTCAACCGTCCGCCGACGCCTGCCGTCCGTTGACAATGATGAAATACAGATTGCGGATGTAGACCAGGAGCCCGAGCGCCTGGCCCGCGATGAATACCGGGTCTTTGCGGTACAGCGCATAGACCAAGAGCAGCACGCCGCCTCCGATCGAGAAGAACCAGAACGCCACCGGGATGACGCTCTTGCGGGCACGCTCCGAGGCGATCCATTGCACCACGAAGCGCATGGTGAAAAACCCCTGCGCCACGAACCCCAGCACCACCCAGCCGTCGAATTTGATCACGAAGACATCGTGCAAATAGCTCGCGAGATTATTGAAGAGGTCGGTCATGACGTCACCTCGGTCGCGACAGGTGTCGGCTTCTTGCGGCGGATCAGCCACCAGACGCCGGCGAGATCCATGATCCCGATCCAAAGCCGATCGAAAAAACCGTAATTCGACACGCCGGAATGGCGCGGCCGATCGATGACATCGACATAGGCGATCTCGTAGCCCTCGCGGCGCATCAGTGCCGGCAGAAAGCGATGCAGCCCGTCGAAATACGGCATCATCTGGAACACCTCGCGCCGGAACGCCTTCAGGCCGCACCCGGTGTCGCGGGTGCCATCGTGCAGGATTGCGCTGCGCACGCGATTGGCGACGCGCGACTGGATTTTCTTAAATCCGGTATCTTGACGCCCTACCCTCTGGCCGGCGGCAAGCCCGGTGCGCTCGCCGCCGCGCTCGATCGCCGAAATCAGATCCGGAAGGAACGCCGGATTGTTTTGCCCGTCGCCGTCGAGCGTCGCCACGATGGCGCCGCGCGCGGCACGAACCCCGCTGCGCACCGCCGCCGACTGGCCCGCGGAAGTCGCGTGACGGATCTGGCGCAGATTGCCGCGCTCTTTCATGATGGTTGCAAGCCGTTCGGCGGTGCCGTCGGTCGAGCCGTCATTGACATAGATGATCTCATAATTCCACTTTCCGTCGAGCGCGGCGGCGATTTCCGCAATCAAGGGGCTGATGTTCTCGGCTTCGTTGCGCACGGGGACAACGATGGAAACGGCCACAGCAGCTGCGTCGGAAGATGGCAAATCAACACTCATCGTTTGAATCGGCCCACCGCCGGCGAAGCTTTCCGTCCGGCACTTGCGGCGACCGCTTCTTATGGGGCTGACGGCTCCGCGGCAACCCTTTTGAGCCGGCGGCCAACGCCCGGAATTGGCACAATTTCGCCATCGCGATGGATCGCAAAACCCAGACTGCGGGCGGCAAACCAATAGCGCACGGCCATCGCGCCGATCACGCCGATCAAGCCGCCCGCGACCACGTCGCTCGGATGATGGGCCAACAGCACCAGACGGGTCGCCACAATCAGAAGCACGTACACGATCATCACCGGCCGCGCCCGCGGCCAAACCGCCGATATCGCGAACGCGAGCGCCACGCTGGTGATGGCATGGGCCGAGGGAAAGCTGGCATGGGCTTCGGTCCCGGAGAACGGTACGAAGTTGAACGGGTTGGCCTTGCCGCCGACGAACGGCCGGCCGCGCCCGGCGATCCATTTTATCACCTCGCCGGCGAGAACCGGCGCCAGCACGGCAAAGAACAGAAACTGCAGCCGCGTGCCGAAGCTCAGCAGCCGGGATTGCAAGGTTCGCCGCAATCCCGGGGCCATCACGGCAACGACGAGCAGCATCCCCGCCAGCAAACACAGAACATAGGTCTCTTTGCCAAAATCCGTCAGGATGCGAACGATCCAGAGGCCGGCGCTGCCGCGCGGCGGCATCAGCGCGATTTCTTGGGCATCGAGCCCAACCATCAGCACGATGACGAGCGCGCCGACAATCGCCGTGATCAAAAGCGAGTGGCGCGCCAATCGTCGCGCCGCCTCGGAACGCCGCGAATGCGACGGCGGGCGCACGAGTTGAAGAGCCGAGCGCCGCACCAGGGCCAACAGGCCGGAGAGATAGTTTTGAGATCCGGCGCTGCCGATTTGCGCGGGCATTTTATTCCGTGCCCTCGGAGCGGAAGATCGCGACCGAAATCGCTCTGCCTTGGGAGATATTATAGCCGTCGATCCGGGTCGCGACGTTGTAGCGCAGCCCGATCGCTTCGGCGCGCTGGACGAAGCCGCGCTCCGAGCGCTGCTCGACGAGGGCAAAACGGCAACTGCCCTGGCCCAGAAAATCCGCAGCCCCCGATCCGTCCGTCAACAGCGTCTCGGTGGCGGTCATGAAGACGAGACTGGGCTCGTGAAAGCCCGCCGCGGCGGCCTTCGGGCCGACGCAGACGACGTTGCGCAGCGCGCGCGCGATCTCCGCGCTCGGAAATAGCGGCGTCAGCGCCGGTACCACGACGCCATAGATGGCGACCGCCAGGAACATCGCCGCGACCACCGCATTCAGCAGCGAGCGTTCGGCGCGATTGTCGTCGTACAGCCACCACGCGAACAGTCCGAAAATCAGCGCCGCCGCCACGAACGGCCACGCCAGAAACACCGGCTGGCGCGTCAGCGTGATCGCGCCGATCACGGCGATGACCGAAGCCATTGCCGGGATAACAAACCACCAGGCGGCGCCGCGCCGCAACCAGGAGCGCGACAGCACGCGCCGCTCCAGCGCGCCAACCGTGAGGATGGCGATCGCCGGATAGAGCGGCAGCACGTAATGCGGCAATTTTGTCAACACCAATTCGAACACGATCCAGGACGGAAGCAGCCACGCCAGCAAGAACTGCGCGCCGGGCTCCCGTCTCGCCCGCCACACCGCCGGCGCCGCCATCGCCGCGAGCGGCGCGCCGGGCCAGAACGTCACCCAGAACAGCAACAGATAAACCCCCGGCGGCGCGCCATGGGATTCCTGCGCGCCGAGCTTGCTCAGCATGTCGCCGCCTATCGAGTCCGCGAAAAACGCTTCACCCGCCCGCCAGAAAATCGCGACGAACCATGGCAGCACCAAAACCAGCATCCACATCAGTCCCCATAGCGGACGCAGCCGCCAAAGCCAGGTCGCGGAGCGGTCGAGGATCGCGAGTGCAACAATCGTCAGCGCGACGAACATCAGGATCAACGGCCCCTTGAGCAGCATGCCGCCGGCCAGCGCCGTCCAGAAAATCGCCGGCCACGTCCATGGCGGATGCTCGGGATCCTCGCCGCGCTGCCACGACAGATAGACCCGCGCCAGCGCGCCCATCGCCGCGACGACGGTCAAGAGCAGCATTGCGTCGGTTTTCGCAAGGCGTGCTTCGGCGCCAAGCAACACCGAGCTGCCCACGATCAGCGCGGCAAGGATCGCGCCGCGCCGTGTCACGAAGGTCAGCGCCGCCCAGTACGTCAACAGCACCGCGCCGATGGCACCAATCAGCGACGGAACGCGGTAGAGCCAGACGCGAAGCTGCGCGTGCGGCAGGCCCAGCGCGGACGCGCTTTCGACGGCCGCGGCCTGCAGCCAGTACACGCCGACCGGTTTCTTGTAGCGGACGTCATCCTGGAAGCGGATGTCGACGAAATCGCCGGTCTCGACCATCTGCTTGGTCGCCTGCGCAAAGCGCGCCTCGTCGCGGTCGATCGGCGGAATGTTGAAAAATCCGGGGAGAAACAGCAGCAAGGCGCACAGCGTCAGGAACGCCACCGCCCGAAAGTGGCTGCCGCTGACAAAATCGAGCGCGCCGACTAGCCGGCCGCCCGGATTTACCCGGTTCTTCGGCTCGCGCGGCTCTCCAAATCGGGGGCGGGCATAGGTCTCGACCATCGATTCCGCATACGCCGAAACCGCTATCGCGACAACCGCTTAGGGAGGCTCTATTGAATTCGGATGACAACTGTGTCCGCAGCGCCCGTGGCGTCGATCACGGTCAATCGGGCAAAGCCTGGCCCGGGCGGATCGACCAGCCGCTGGCGCCTGCCGTCGATTTCACCGGCCGCGACGCCATTCACCAGCATGGTCATCGGCAGCACGCCGCCGGCGACTTTTACGGGCATCGCGGCGAATTGCCCGTTGGCCGAACGGTCGACGTCGATCCGCGAGCCATTTAAGGGAAATTGAATGTGCGGCGCCTGCTCGCCACCGGTCCGGACCAGTTCCCCGACGGCGCGGAACCGCCGCAGCGGCAACGGAAGTTTTGCGTTGCTGGCGACCAGCGCGCCTTTCGGCGGCTTTGGCAGCGGAACCGGAAGCTTGCCGGTTCGCGCGAAGGCATCGAACAGGATGGGTGCAGCGGCGGTGCGGCCGGCAAGGCCCGGAACCGGCGCGCCGTCGGGACGTCCCACCCAGACCCCGATGGTCATGCGGCCATCGAAGCCGACCGACCAGGCATCGCGGTAGCCGTAGCTGGTGCCGGTCTTGAACGCGACCCGGTTATGCGGCGCATTTTCCGGCGGCGGCGTGCCCATCAGCACATTGCCGACCTGCCACGCCGCGACCTGATCCAACAGCCTCAAGGATTCGCGCCGGTCGTCATTGTTGGTCACGATCTCGCGCAGCGGCCGTGTGTTGCCGAGCCGCGCCAATCCCGCATAGAGCTGCGCCAGATCCTGCAGCGTGACGCCGACGCCGCCGAGACCCATCGCAAGCCCCGGCGCCTCGTCTTTCGGCAGCACCAGATTGGCGCCCGCCTGCCGCAATCGCGACGCCAAGCGGCTCGAGCCGACCCGGTCGAGCAAGGCAATCGCCGGCACATTCAGCGACTGCTGCAGCGCCCGGCGCACTGCGACCGTGCCCTGAAAGGTCATGTCGAAATTTTCCGGCGCGTAAGTGCCGAACCGGATCGGCCGGTCGTCGATCAGGCTTTCCGGATGCACAAAGCCGTCCTCGAAGGCGAGGCCATAGATGAACGGTTTTAGGGTCGATCCCGGCGAGCGCACCGCGCGGCTCATGTCCACCTGCCCCGCGCGCCGCTCGTCGAAATAATCGGGCGAACCGACCCGCGCCAGGATGTCGCCGCTCTCATTGTCGACCGCGACGATGGCGACCGAAATGTTCGGACCCAAGGCGATGGCGCGATCGCGCGCCAGCGCTTCCAGCACTTTCTGCAGGCTCGCATCCAGCGTCAGCCGGATCACGGGCGCGTCCTTCACGGTCGCGATGGCCTGATCGGCGGAATGCGGCGCCAGGATCGGCATCGGCCGTCGCAGCCGCGGCACCAGAACCGTCTTGGCCTGCATGGCGTCGTCGCGCGACACCTGGCCATCTTCGACCATGCGATCGAGCACGCGATCGCGCGCCGCGCGCGCCACATCCGGATAGCGATCAAGCCTGCGGGTTTCCGGCGATTGCGGCAACGCGACCAATAGCGCGGCTTCCGCCAGCGACAGTCGCTTCGGCTCTTTGCCAAAGTAGGCGATGGACGCGGCGCGAATGCCCTCGAGATTGCCGCCATAGGGCGCCAGCGCCAGATAAAGATCGAGGATCTGGTCTTTTGTCAGCTGCCGCTCGATTTCCAGCGCGCGCACCATCTGCCGCAACTTGGCATAGACCGAGCGCTCGCGCCGCGGCTCCATCAACCGCGCCAGCTGCATCGTGATGGTCGAGCCGCCGGACACGATGTGCCCGCGCGCCACGAGCTGAAGCGCCGCGCGGCCGAGCGCAATGGGATCGACGCCCGAATGGGAGCGGAAGCGGCGGTCTTCATAGGCCAGCAGCAGTTTTAGATAGCCGGGATCGACGGCGGTCTTGGCGTCGACCGGCAGCCGCCAGCGGCCGTCGGCCATCGCATAGGCGCGCAACAGCTTTCCGTTGCGGTCGACGATTGTGGTGGAGACTTGTTTTGCTTGCTCCAATGGCAACGGCCCGAGCGAGACGACCCAGAAGGCGAAGGCAGCGGAGATCGCGAGGACTGCGAAGGCTACGGCGGCAGCGAAGCGAACGATGCGCCGTCTCCTCACACCGTCATGGCCGGGCTTGTCCCGGCCATCCACGTCTTCATTCGCAGCAACAAAGGACGTGGATGCCCGGGACATCTGCTGCGAAGACGGCGCTTCGCGCCTTTTGCCCGGGCATGACGGAGAACTGTTTGTCCCCGCTTCGCTCATTTCGCCGGACGCACCTCGACCGCTCCCGTGCCGGTGCGGCCGTAGCGCGAGGGGTTGTACATGTCCTCGACATAGGCTTGCGGCAGCACGTATTTACCCGGCGTCACCGCGCGCACCACATAGGCCACCGTGAACACCGCCTTGGCGTCGGCGGCGCGGTCGATGGCAGCCGTAAAGCGGTCGTCGCGGAACTCGGTGTTTTTAGGCTCCTCGCCATCCTCGATCCAGTCGAGCGTGCCGGTATCGCCTGATGAGACCAGATGCGGATTGTCGATCTCGAGGCCTGCCGGGAGATAATCCGACACCATGATGTGACCGAATTCCGGTTTTGCCTCGGTGATCTTCAGGACGACCGCGAAGCGATCGTTCTGCTTGGCCTTTGCCACGTCGGCCGGCTTGCCGTCGAGCGTGAAATAATTGCGCTCGATCTTGAAACCGTTCGAGGCTGCCGGCTCCGGCGTGATCGGCGCGCCGCTGACCGAGACCACCGCCTGGACCGGCGTGTCGCCGGTGTTGGTGATCTTGATCGGCGCTCCCGCCATCTCGCCGGCCTTGTAGCTGCGATAGAGCGCGGTCTTGATTGCCGCGCCGTTGAGGTCGAGGCTCATCGTCTCCTTCGACAGCGCGCGCGATGCCAGCACCAGCCAGGCATTTTCCTGCGTCGAGGTGTACGGCGTCAGCCCGCGCGCGACTTCGACGCGGGCGACCGCCTGCGTCAGCGTCGCCTTCGGCGCGTTGCCTTCACTCGCGAGCGAAACCAGCGCCGCAGCATCGCGCAACGCGCTGCCGTAATCGGTGCGGCCGAACTCCAGCACCGGCTTGGGCACAAGACTGTCGAGCGCGGCCTGATAGACCCGCTCGGCTCGCGTCTTGTCGCCGACGAGCGCCAGCGCCGCCGCCAGCTGCGATTTTGCGATCGGAGTCGCCAGATTGCTAAGCTTGGTATCGGCGAGATAGCGCAGATCGCCGATCGGGGCCGCGCCGTTACGCGCGAGCACGTAGAGCCCGTAAGCGAGATCGCGCCCGCCGTCTTTTTCCGGCTCATTGGCGTTGACGACCGAATTGCGGATGCGATCGAGCGCGCTCTTGAACGACACGTCCGGCACCGCAAATCCCTTTTCGCGGGCGCGGGTCAGGAAGTCCGTGACATAGGCGTCGAGCCAGGAATCGTCGCCGCCGGCCGACCACAGCCCGAACGACCCGTTCGAGCCTTGCCGCGCCAATAGCCGATCGATCGCATCCTTGATGCGCTGGTCGACTTCGGTATCCATCGCAAGATGCGCGCCGGCCGCAAGATCATTGACGTAGAGCAGCGGCATGGCGCGGCTCGTGATCTGTTCCGAACAGCCATGCGGATAGCGATCGAGCGCCTTGAGGATGGTGGCGGCGTCGAGCGCGGTGGACGTGCTCACCGACAGCGAGACACCGCCGGTGCCCTCGACCAGATCCGAGAACATGTCGGATGTCAGCGTCAGGCTTTCGCCTTTCGCCAAGGTCCGGATCGACCGGCGCGCCAGGATCTGCGTCGCCGGCTTGACATCGAGCGCGTAATGCCGCGCCAAGGTCAGCCCGTTCGGGCCGCTGATATCGACATCGAGCTGCGCGGAGCCGGCGCCGCCGGCGTCGAGCGCCAGCGACATCGAGGTTCGCTGCTTGGCCGCGAGATTCACGTTGGTGGCGGGATTGCCGGTGACTTTGACCGGTCCCGATGTCTTGACGCGGATGGTGTAGTCGCCGGGCGTGCCCTCGACGTTGTCGAGGTCAAAACTCATGGTGCCATGATCGCCGTTGAGCAGGAAGCGCGGCAATGTCGCCGTCAGCACCACGGGATCGCGCACCGTGACATCGGTGGTGGCGCGGCCAAGTTTTGTGGCGGTCCAGGCCACCGCCATCACCCGCGCTGTCCCTGCAAATTCGGGGATGTCGAAATTGACTTCAGCTGACCCGTCTGCCGCGACGGTGACAATCCCGGAATAGAGCGCCAACGGCTTCTGCGTCGGCGGACTGCCCTGCAGCTCCGCGCCGGAATCGCCGCCGGTCTTGAGCTGACCGCGCGTGCCCTGCATGCCGTCGATCAACTGCCCATAGAGGTCGCGGATTTCCGAACTAAGGCGGCGCTGGCCGAGATAATAATCATCCGGCGCCGGCGGCTTGTAGTTGGTGAGGTTGAGGATGCCGACATCGACCGCGGCAACCACGATTTTGGCGTCTTCGCCGGGGTTAAGACCGCCGAGCTTGACCGGCACCTTCAGCGTCGCGTTCGGGCGCACCAGGGCCGGCGGTGAAAGATTGACCTGCAGTGTCCGCGGGTTCTTGTCGATGCCGAACCATTTTAGCCCGATGGCGCGGCCCGGCATCCGCGAGGCGGCGACGTCGAGCGGGCGACGCAGCGTCGCCAGCACATAGGCGCCGGTGCCCCAATCCTTAGCCACGGGAATTTTGACCTGCGCGGTGCCTTCCTTGACGTCGGTGGTCTGCGTCGTCAGCAGGCGGTCGCCCAGCACGATGATGGTGAGCTTGCCGGCGGTGCGGGCGTTGACCGACACCACCATGGTATCGCTGGACTGGTATTGCGGCTTGTCGATCGAGGTCTCCAAGAGATCGGGCGTGTCGGCACTCCCGTCGGAATACCAGCCGACATCGAACTGCACCGATGTCAGGGGACCATCGGCCTCGGTCGATTTGACGTCGAGGCGATAGCGGCCGGGCTGCGGCGAGAGCGTTATCCGCGACGGCTTGTCGGCTGATATCGACAGATCGCCGTCGGCAACGCGAGTAGTCGATTTGACCGGCTCAAAATCCCAGGAGGAATTCTGGCGATACCATTGGTAGCGGGATTCGATCTTCAACAGCTCATAGCGCAGCCCCTCGCGCGCCAGTGGCTTGCCGTCGGGGGCTGCGAAGACGACGTCGAAGGCGGCCTTGTCGCCTTCGGCGACGTTCTTGTCGGCGAATAACGGTTTGACGCCGATCATGGCCGCTGCGGGCGCGACCGGCAGCACCAGTTTGCGCTCGACCGCGCGGCCGCCGGCTTCCGCCATGCGGATGAAGATTTGCGCCTCCTGCGGCCGCGTCGATGACGGCGGCTTTGCGAGGCTGACGGGGAATGTCGCGACGCCGCTGGCGTCTGACTCCGGCAGATTCTCGATCGGCGTGCGCTCGTTGCTGGTGGTTTCTTCATCGGCGACGCCGAACTGGTACCCGGCAAAACCCGGCCGCTCGGCGGCGGGCGCGACCAGCAGGTCGCCCTCAATCTGCAGGCCCGATGCCGGGGCGCCATAAAGGAAATGACCGTCCACTTTGAGTTCTACAGGAACTTCAGCTTTGATCTGCTTATCCTTGGCAGTGAGGTCGAATTCGATCCGCTCGGGGACGTAATCCTCGACCATGAAGGTGGTTTCGCCGACCGAATTGCCCTTCGGATCGGTAAAGGCCCGGACCCGCCAGGTCCCGGTCGGCACGGCGGAATTGAGCGCCAAGGTCATGCTGCGCCCGCCCGCGCCCTGGTCCGCGAGCTGCGCGCGACGGAATTCGACGCCGTCGGGACGCTCGATTACCAATGTCAGCGGCCCACCCGTGACGGCATTGCCCTGGCCGTCGCGCAGAAGTGCTGTGAGATACACGGTTTCGTTGGAGCGATAGACGCCGCGTTCGGCATAGACGAAGGCATCGGCGCCGGTTGGCGCGGGCCGGCCGGAAACGCCGCGATCCGACAGATCGAACGCGTTGGATTTCAGGCTCAGGAAAGCGTAGTCGGCCTTGTCGCCGGTCACTGTCAGCATCGCCGGCGACAGACCGCCCTCGCCGCGCGCCAGCCCCGCCTCGAACAGCACGTGGCCTGAGTCGTCGGTCTTGCGGGTCGCCAGAATCTCGTTGTTGCGCGCGACCAGCCGCACTTCGGCTTTGCCAACCGGGTCGGTCGAGGCCAGCGAATTGACGAAGACATGGATGCCGTCATTGCCGGAGAAGGCGGCGATGCCCAAATCCGAGACGATGAACCACTGCGTCGCCAGCGAATTGTCATCGTCGCTGCCGGGGCCCTTGGGCGCGGCGGTCATGACATAGACGCCCGGCTGCAGGTCGCCCAGCGCCTGGTCGACCGGGAACGCGGTGGTGACGTCCTGATTGAGCGTGGTCGCGGTCGCAAGTTCGCCCGACCAGACTTTGACGCCGCGCTCGCCGCCGAGGCCCGACAATTCATATTTGTTCAGGGAACGTTGAAAATCATTGTCGATCACGGTGTTGATCAGATTGCGGTCGCCGATCCGGAAGACGTCGACGGTCACCGCGGGCGTATTGACGCTGACGAGCGGAATACCGCGCTGGCCGGTGCGGGGCAGCACATAGGCCCGCCCGGTGAAGCGCACGAACGGCTTGCGGTCGCGGACGTAAATGTTGAATTCAGCCGATTTCGGCAGGGTTTCCTTGACCGTGGACGGCAGCCCCGCGCGCAGATTGATGTTGTAGCGCTCGCCATGGGTCAATCCGTCGACGCAAAGCTGCTTTTCCTCCACCGACAGCGCCGGCTTGTCGTTGCCGGCAAGCGTTACGAACGGCGCAAAGTCGGTGCGTTTTGCCAGATCTTCGGAGAACTGGAAGCAGGCGCGCGGCGAGGCTGAATCGGAATCGACGGTATAATCGAGCAATCGAAAACCGTGCTCGTCGCGCATCTTCTCATATTGTCCGCGCACGTCGGCGACCTCGCGCATGTCGAGCGACAGCCGCAACGCATCGAGCGACGGGCGCCACAGCTTGCGCTCGGACAGCGCCCGGCCGAGCACGGCGAGCGCATCCGCCTCCTCGCCCGGATTGCCGGCGCGCTGATAGGCGATGTAGGCCGCGGTCGAGGCCCGCTCGAGCAGGAAGGTCTGCTCGGTCGAGTTGGCCGGGCGGATCTGGAAGATGGTACGCGCGAGCCGCAGCCAGTTGCCGCTGTCCTCCGGCGTCGTCGCGGCGATTTGCCCGAGGATTTGCAATCCGGTGCGGAAATCGCTGCGCTTGAAGGCGGCATCGGCGTCGGTTTTCAGCGTCGCATTGGATTTGGCGACCGGCCCCGCCTCGCTCTTGATCTGGGCCTCCAGTTTTATGGCCGAATCGGCGAGATCGTCGCGTTTGAAGGCCTTATCCGCGGCCTGCGCTGAGACCAGGCCAAGCGCCAGCGTTGCGCAAAGTGTTGCGGCGCGAACCAAACCGATCATGATGGAGCTCCCGGGCCAGCGGACAGATGCCGCTTAAGGGTGAGAAATGCGCGAAAAGGTGACGGACTGATGGCGGCGAAATGGGGTTGCGAAAAAGTCGCATGTGACATCTGCCGAAACGAGCCTTTTGCCTCGCCGGCGGCCCATTGCGGCGCAGCATGGCGTGCAACATAGCGTTAAGGGCGGACCGGGGGTCCACCGCTTCGGTATGTCGTCTGTGGTCACAAAAGGGTTCGGAACGGGCTTGGCGGCAAGGCGGATTTTTCATATTGGCAGTGCTATGAAGGCGCAATTCGGGTCACCCCGACGGTCCCATAGCTCAACTGGATAGAGTAACGGATTTCTACTCCGTGGGTTGCAGGTTCGAATCCTGCTGGGATCGCCAACAATTTCAAGGGGATGTGCGTTCTGTTCTCGTTAAATCCGTGTACCATTCCGAAATGAAGAAAACCCTTTGGTATCAGCCTTTCCCGTTTAGTACCGCTGAGTCCGTGGTACACGGATGGTACACGGCGGTTCGTTTTTCGTTCGCGAATTTGCTCGGCAAGTTTTGTGGGCAGTAAGTTAACGTCGTCCCCAAGGGGCGGCAGCCCACAAGCGCTCATGCAGGTAATACCACACGATTTTGGTTGCGAACTCGAGGACGGCGATGGAGCCCGCGAGTCCAACCTTGCCCGACAAGAACCAGCTGATCGCGAAAGTGTCGAGGGTGCCTAAAGTTCGCCAACTGATCGCTTTGAGGACTGACCGTGAATGTGTATCGCCGCCGCTGAACAAGATCACGCCGGGTGTCTCCAACCGGACTATCAGATTCAATCATATCACGGCGCGCGCCGCCCCTCATCTCTCCTCGACCGCAAAGTGCCGAGCGCTCCCGGCGAGGGCAGTCCGGCAAGGTTGAGATTAAAAGAGGGCTGCCAAACTGAGGCGGCCAGAAACGCACAACGCCGCCAAACGGAAATATGATCGCTCGGCGGCGGTGCATATCGAAGCTGGGCCCTCAAAATCCCCAGCACTGATATGTCAGCACGAGACGTGCCAAGGTTCAACGAACAACTCGCCCGTAAGACTACGGGGCAAGGGCGTGCAGCGGACTAACGAGGTAGCCCGAACGAAAATTCGCCGGCGTGAACCGGCCTCGCGTCCAGCAGCAAAAAGCCGCTACTGGAGCGGTGGCGACTTTCGTTTGTCAGTTTAACAAAACGGTAAGGCAAGTCAGCCGTAAATGCCGAATTGGCTGGGGGTAGCACGATGGTGGGCCCCGCAATGACAGAATATACAGTCAAGGAAATTGGCCATCAATGGATCGTGTACGCTGATCGGCTAAGCATCGCTGCTTGTGCCGACGAACATTCGGCTTTGAAAGTGATTGCCGAAGATAGCGCCACACGCAAATCGACGGTCCACGATAATAGGGCAAGCAAAAGCCCGCCCGGCGTGAACTGGCGCTCATTGTACGGATGATGCCAAGCCGGACTGCGGATTTGTCGAGCAGAGTGACATAGTTCACATTTGCCGCGCGCTGGGTGAGCTATCACGCGAGGCCAGTCTCATCCTTGGGGTTGGGATTGGAGGCTGCAAATGGCTACTATCGCAAGAGCGCTTTCGCGTGCGTCTGGAACTCAGGTTGACGTCGAAACGCTAAAAACCATTGTTATCTTTTGCGGCGTCGGCCTGGTCGTTTCGTTGCTTCTGGCAGAATGGATTGCCTCTCTGCGACTAGCACCGGACGCCAATGGACTGGATATAATTGACTGGATATAAACGCCGGATTCTTCTGACGGGCGGCCCTCACCTCTGCTCGTCCGGATGAGCGCCGGCCTGTGTCCGCGCGGGGCTCCATTGACGCCCCGTTTGCCGCGCACCGGACACGACTCGCGCACATCGATTGAGCATCACCGCTCCTCGTCCGGATGATTGCCTGTGAGTTGTCCGAATCTCGGATATGATCTTCGGGCGGCGTCCTAATCCAGCGCTGCAATTCATACCGGCCCCGTCCGCCTTCCCAGCGAGCGGGGTTTTTTAGCGTTCCTCATCATGAGTGCAAGACCGAGCGAGCTGACTAGAAATTCAAGCTGCCAAACTCAGTGGGAAGCATTGGGTGGAGTTCTTGCAACGGCGGCTTGGCAGCGGCCGGTAGCTCGATCGAAGAAGATCGCGACCGCAACATGGTGGCTACAACCACAATCAGAGCAGCAACCGCGATAGTCATTCGCATCATGGCCGCGCCAGTTTTTGGCCGAGATTGCGCTTGGTGCGTCAAAGCATCCCTTGAACTCATTGGCTGGTCTCCCGTTGCTGATATGCGCACCCAAATTGAACGGTCTGCGCTACGGCGCTATTTCAGCCTCGGGAAAAAGGTTGCGATTGTAAGAAAAAACCCGCCGGCGCGAACCGGCGGGCTGTCTCATTTACGCGCTCAGGCCATCCCCACGCCTTGCCAATCGCGGAAGGGGACTTGTTCGTCCAAACCATCCTGATCGGCGATGCCGGATTCGGAGCCGTCTTGCTCGAGGTCGCGGCGGCTGCCAGCGGCCCATTGCTCTTGGTTGAGGTGGTGATCGAGGCTGCCAAGGGACGGTTCGCGCAATCCATCGTCCTCTGCTGGATCGCCGTCCTCTAGCTCGGCGTCGTCCGCTTCGTCCTCCGGTTCGAGCTCCATGTGGTTGTCCGTGTCATCGAGAAAACCGGATAAGCCGGTCGATCCCCTTGCGCCGATCGTCTGGAATAGTTTGCTCCATCTCGCCGTAATGCCGCATGGCGTCGTCCGTGGCCGCGAT
The DNA here is from genome assembly GCF_900141755.1 of Bradyrhizobium lablabi. Lineage (NCBI taxonomy): Bacteria > Pseudomonadati > Pseudomonadota > Alphaproteobacteria > Hyphomicrobiales > Nitrobacteraceae > Bradyrhizobium > Bradyrhizobium lablabi. Next base: position 138,665 of record NZ_LT670844.1, read on the forward strand.
GGCGGCCCTGTGGTCCGCTATCAGGCCCAAAATGGCTTCCGGCTTCTTAGCCGCGCCCGCCAGCGCGTCGGCGGTCGACGCGGGCGGAATTGTCGCCCGTGCCACCAGCGGCCACGCCAGCAGCGTTCGTCAGGAAGCGGCGCCGCGACGTGGCGTCCATAGGGTTGCTTTGAGATATGGGCGCGTTTGTGGGTGGCGTGCTATGCACGCGGTCAGCCTTGGGCATTGAGAGGAGCTCCTTGCTCGGGGTTAGAGCCGGGGCGGAAGTTGACGCTTCCCCTTGGGTCGGATTTTTGGTACTACACATTTATGGCGAAGTCAAATAAGGTAGTACCACAAAACAGGCGCGGTCGGCCAGCAACGGGCAGAGACCCAGTTACGGCCATTCGTCTATCAATCGAATTACGAGAGAACGTCGATGCATGGGCTGCGAAGCAGCCGGAGGCGCCCAGTCGCTCCGAAGCCATCCGCCGCCTGGTCGAGCTTGGCCTCCAGGTGAAGATGCCAGCGAGGCCCGTCAGCAATCCCGGCCGGAAGTTGCGCGCTCAGGAGCTCGCCACAAAGGCGATCGAAAAGATGATCGATCCGGCTGCGCCGCCCGAAGAACGCGCCCAGCGGCGGAGCCGCCTCACCAAAGGCCCGACCGAATTTCGTGAGGCCCGCGTCGATCTACCGAAGGCGAAGGGGAAATAAAATGAACGTGCCGCCGCAACCCCAAAGGGATCACGGCGGCAAGTCTTGGGAGAAAACGCCCGCCCAAAGGAGGGCAGTCCACCGTCTCTCGACGGTCTCGCATCAGCCCTAAGGCTGAAATCAGCAATCTACCTTACAGTCAGATCCCGCTTCCTAGCGCTTCGCCGCGTTTGGAAACATCAATGCGTGATCCTCAATTTCCTGGTTTGGAAGCTTATTTACGCCGGCCGCGGTGTGGAGCTGCTGCAACGAGGGCATCGCAGCGGTCTCGGCGGACATCTCGGTCCGCGGAGACCGCAACATGGCGGCCGCGGCGGCGATTAGAGCGATAGTCGCAAGAGCAGAAATCATCCGACGCTTCATGGGAAGCCTCCCGTTCAGGTCCGATACGTAGAAAAGTCTGCACCGTTTCAATTATCTCGAGCCGCGACGCACGAATGTGAACCGCTTCACGTCTCACGCTCACTTGATGCTGAGAGAGACCGCCTTCGGTCTTTTTGTTTGCGATACGCCTCCTTCCCCCCGCTAGTCACCGCGTTGGATGCAGCAGAAGTGGGTGCATCTCAATTGGCACACGGTTAAAGAACGAATTTCTCGTCACACACCTTGGCTGGTGCCGGTTTTGCGGCGAGGAAGACAAATCCCGTTTTCCATGGGCCCGCTTCTGGCACGCAGCCGGCGAGCAGCGGCGACGGTTAGAAGAACCTACTTTCTCAGCCTTCCAACGCTCCGCTATTTTACAGGCAGGATGATCTTCTGCCGGGGATGGTCCTGTTAGACGGAGAGAACGTCGGACGAAAGCGAATTCGCTGCGGCCGGATGTTCGCTCTGCAGATACTCAGCGATGGCACCATCCGCCAATGTGGCTGCCGCGTCGACAACTCGCGGAGAAAGACGAACTCGCAATCGGCCACGTCGACGACATGACGCTGAAGCAGGCGTTCAACTCCAAGGCTGCGCGCGACAACATCGCGAGCTTCATGACGGGAAACCTTCTTGGCGTGTGCCGCACATGACGGGCATCCATACCGACTATCTCGGCGTGGCTATGTTTCTTCGTGATCCTAACCATCGGGACGGCTACGCCGGCGGAAGCAATAGCGACCGCACCGGATGCGGGCACCGATTCCGATCCCGAGACAGCAAAGCGCCCTCTCGCATTAAAGCCAGCCATCAGTAAGACATTTCCACGATCAGCACCGCGGGGCCCCTCCCCTTGGGGCGGAGCGGCCTGATGCGCGCAACATATGGGGCGATTCGACTCGCGCGTCGGCCGGCGGCTTCAATGGCGCATGCAGCCGTTGCAAACAAGCCCAAGCAAGCAGAACATCCGCCGGGCCAATACCGGGGAAAAAGCAATGAAGGTCTTTGCCGCGACACTTACCTTGCTTGTTTCAAGCGCTGCCGCCGCTCAAGAGTGCCAGACGTGCTCAATGGCCGACGCCTGCATAACAACGTACCTTAAGGCGGCGTCGCAGGCCCAAAAGGCCACTAAGCAGGCAATCCGGGATTGGAAGCAGAATCTGGACAGGAAGGCCTCCGCAGAATTGTCCAGCAAGGGCACGCTCGCATTACAAGACGCCATGGAGTCGCAAGTTCGTTTGGAGCTTGAGCGCCTGAAGGAGTGCTTGGCTAAGATTAGGTAGCTGAGCCTCCGCGCGGCCGCCAGCCCGTCACCCTCGAGGATGCCGGCCGCTACATCACGAAGCTGCCTAAGGCCGAGCACGAGGCTGCGGAATTGCAAGCGGCCATGGCAGCGCTGATGCTCGTGGCTCGCGGTGGCCCGACCATGATGGCGCGCATCGGCGTCATGCGGGCTTTAAACCGACACGTCGAGCGCGAGTTCACGTCGCGCAAAATATCATCATTGGGGAAAGCGCAAGCTGGCGCGCGACCGATGAAATCTGGTTGGCCGCCGCCGCCCCTAATCTGCCCGAATCGCAATCGCATTTTGCTTTCGTCGACGCTGTGACGTCGACGACCCCATACTTCCGCCTCATCGCGGTTAACCTCAACCACTGACTCGAGATGGGGCGGATTTTTCACGCACGCGCGCGCCGCATGTTACCCGTCCGTCCCAGCCAACGTGTCTCTTGATTTAACGCATACGAGCCGTCCCGGTGGTAGACTACGCCAACTCATCGCCCGCCGACCCCGTCCAGCTTCTGTTTGGAACCTCCAAGGGCGCGCGACCGTTGTAGCCCTCAGAGGCCTCACGCAATGGGCATGATCACGCGCAGTATCGGCCCGGACGCCGCCCCAGCGCGGCAAGTTTCTCCAGTGAACTCGCACAACGAGTGGGATCCGCTGGAGGAGGTGATCGTCGGAAGGCTCGACGGTGCGACCATCCCGTCCGATCATCCGGTCGTGACCTGCAACATTCCGGGCATGGCCGCGCGGGCTCAGTCGCTGGTCGCAGGCTTCCGCTATCCAAAGATCATGATCGAACCGGCGCAGCGCGAGCTTGATGGCTTTGTTGCGCTCTTACAGTCGCTGGGCATCGTGGTGACGCGGCCGGAACCGGTTGATCACAAGAAACGCTTCAGCACGCCGGAATGGTCTTCGCACGGGTTCTGCAATACCTGTCCGCGCGACAGCATGCTCGTGATCGGCGACGAGATCATCGAAACGCCGATGGTTTGGCCGTGTCGCTACTTCGAGACGCACTCGTATCGTCCTATCCTGAAGGATTATTTCCGACGTGGCGCGCGCTGGACCGCCGCGCCCAGGCCGCAACTGACGAGCGAGCTGTTTGATGCAGAGTTTCGCGTCCCCGAAAAAGGCGAGCCGATCTCATATATCCTGACTGAATTCGAACCGGTCTTCGACGCCGCCGATTTCTTTCGCTGCGGGCGCGACCTGTTCGTGACCCGCAGCAACGTAACCAATGCGTCCGGCATTGAATGGCTGCGTCGCCATCTTGGCGACGGTTACCGCGTTCATGAGATCGAGAGCCGCTGTCCCACTCCGATGCACATCGATACCACCATATTGCCGCTTGGGCCCGGCAAGATTCTGATCAATCCCGAATATATAGACGTCGACCGTCTCCCGGCCATCTTGAAAAAATGGGACATCCTTGTGGCCCCGGAGCCCGACCCGATCGTCGATCGCATGCTCAAGATCACTTCGCTATGTGGGAAATGGCTCAACATGAACGTGCTGACAGTTGACGAGAAGCGCGTCATCGTCGATCCACATCATAGGGAAACAATGCGTGCGATGGAGAAATGGGGCTTCGAGCCGATTCCATGCGAGTTCTTGCACTACGCCGCATTTGGCGGTGCCTTCCACTGCGCCACGCTCGACGTCCGGCGGCGCGGCAGTTTGGAGAGCTATTTTTGAGCGCTGACCTTTCGCGAGATCCACATCGCCGCATGGCCTATGAGGTGATTTTCAGTCCGATGATACCCGAGAGAATGAGGCCGATACAGGCAAGCCTAAGCAAGGTCGCGGGCTCATTGAAAAGATAGATACCGAGCGCCGTAGTGCCGATAGTGCCAATTCCCGTCCACACCGCATAGGCCGTACCGACCGGCAGCGACTTAAGGGCCAGGCCTAGGAAACCAATACTTGCCGCCATGGCGGCGACTGTGCCGATCGTGGGTAACAGGCGCGAGAATCCTTCCGTGTATTTGAGGCCGATCGCCCAGACGGTTTCGCACAGGCCAGCAACGAGCAGGAAGAGCCAAGCCATGGGAGATCCTCCTTAAAGTGTTTGCTCATCTCAGTTCCTCTCCACGCTCTTTGCCGTTTGTGCAGCGCGTCCGCGCAAGCAAAACAGCGCAGAGCGCGCTGCTCGGCCTGTTCGCGCATCGAGCGCCCGAGGGACCTCAGGAATTAAATTGAACGGATTGATGAGTGCGGCGCGTTGCATTTATTTCCCCCCTTTTGAAGTTCTTGGCACCTAACCTACGCCCGAAACGGCGTCCCGAAAAGGTAGCAAATTTTGGTTGGTACTATCTTGCGCTGTGGATTGCCGCAGCGGCACAGGGCTTGAAACAAAGAGAACCCGCCGGCGAACCGGCGGGCTTTGGCTTTCAACTTTTTATCGAACCCATTTTCTGAGCGTGAATAAAGCTCCGGCATGAGGGGCGGGCTTGGATTTTGCTCGCCGGGCTCAAGGCTGCCGTCAAGATCGCTAATGAGTTCGGCGGCGACTTTCGTGCCCTCACCCCACGCCGCGCAATCATCAGCAAGTATCTGGCCATCGCGATCGAGATAGGAGCCACGCTGGTGTGTCTTCGGGAGCATCGTCTCACTGTCTCATCTACTGAATCAACACTACAGCCCGTATGAGACGTCGGGTCGCTGAATCACAAAGCTCTAACTTCTAGATCAATAGGAAATCGGTTCGGTGCCGGTACCGGGCCGGTAATCGAGAAGGTGATTGGTTCGGAAGAGCGCACCCAGCTGTCTCACCCCTGCACCATCCTCCGTAAGCCAGCAAGACACGTTGTGCGGAACGGATAAGTCGCTGTTCGTTCATGCAAACTTGCGGAAAAGTAAGTGGGAACACGAGACAGTTGAAACACTTTCTGGAGTTGCGAGGTGCAGCAAGGGCGAACAAGCTTTATCGGATGGCAAGACTTGCGTTCGAGGCCCGGTATTCCGGAACGCGTTAGCTTATTTTCGAATGCGGGATCACGGTTACGCGAGGTCGAGGCGCCGCGCTGATCAAACAAAGCGCAGTGCAAACGCTGAATGTCAGCGGCCGGCACGGATGGATTCGAACCATCTTCACGACATCGAGAGTACAGGTCCATAGCGCATAACAAAGGATTTAATGGTGACGGTGCGGTTGGCTCTTAACTAAACAAGTGTCCCAGAACAGCAGAGAAAAGGTCAACATGCAAATCACCGTCGTTGCCCTGATGTGCCACACGCTGGCCAGCATCCCGCAACCGGTCTGCCGTGAGGAAATCGTCGTCAAGGATGAGATGCCCATGCAGGCCTGCATGCTGTCGCAGCCCGCGATCGCAGACTGGAAGCGCCGCTCGATCTTCAGCGGCGATCAATGGAAGGTTTCCCGCATCAAATGCGTGCCAGGCGACTACGTCGTCAAGGGCGCGATCTGATGAATAAGACCGGCGCTCGGTGCGGCGACGGACTCCGGCCCGAGCTGCAAGCCCTATTCGATCGCCTTGCCATCGATCCACGCTCCGAACTCTTCGAGAGACACGACGGCATGGTCCAAGCCGGCCCGGATCCCACTTCCGAGACGGCACTCACAAACGTTGTGCCTCTTCGCGCTGATGGGCGGCGCGCCAGCGCTCGATCGCGTTGGAAAGGTACGTCGCCTCGCCGTCGCTGATCGAGCCCTCACCGTTGCCCTTCCAGAGCAGCCTGGCGGCCTCATCGAGGTGAAGTACGTCGCGGCGGCCTTGCGAAGGCCGTGGGATGTACAGCGCTTCGGCAGGCCGGCATCATCACCACAGATCTCGGAAGTAATTTTCGAACCCGGCCGCAGTGAACGGCTTGCCCTGCGCGGTGACGAGAAACGTCGTGCGTACCATCCGTCCGCCTGATGTTCCCGAAATGCACAACGCCGCCCCGGCGGAATATGATCGCCGGGCGGCGTTGGTATTTCCGTGGTCGGCTCCCTCAAATGCCGGCGGGCCAAGTCTGCCGTAGGTTCATGAAGCTCCGATTACGGGGCGGCCCGGCCGCGTTCCCACCGGAGTCGAGTCCGCGCCGGGCCTTGCCAGTCAGCGGGGCTGGCGTCTGATCCGGCCATGTGATGATGCGCGTTCGGAAGCGAGTTGGCGACACCGAAAGTGTCGCGTGGTGTTCCGCCAAATGAACACGGCGTGACGCCGGCGAGCGTTGAGCTCAGAGGCTCGCGACCACTGCATGGCCGCCCCGCCGTTCAGGAGCAGGGGGGCTTTCATGCCTTCGATCGCGTACTTGGTGCCCTCGCCCCAGTGCCATTGCTGCTCTTGGAGTGTCCTGCACCGCGGACCATTTGCCAGCGCCGCGCGCCGTCGGAATGCCTGGGCGTTGAGACCGTCCGCAATGGCCCGCAGGCTTGTGTTCCCGGCCGCCTGTAGACATGGTGCGCTCGATGAGGCCGCGCTCCGGGCTCGCGAGCGAGGCCGGATCAATGCCGGGCGCCCTCTCCCTTACCCAGCTTATCCGCAGCATATCCACAACCTCAAAACGCTCGAATTCGTCCTCTTTACGAGGACTTGCTGCGCACGAATTCACAGGGGGCGCGGGGAAGTTGAAATGCTTTGGTGTGCAGCGCGGCAGGAACCCGCCGGCGTGAACCGGCGGCCCCGGAGTATCGGCTGGCGCCTACTTTCGTTCCAAATATCCCGCGAATTAACTCGCGTTTTAGCCCTCCGGAGGCGCATAATCGCAAGCATCACCGCTCCGCCTCCCGGGCATTACCGGTGACAGAGAGTGTCGCGCTCCCGCCTATTCGAGGGAAGCATCATGCCCCAGTCTCAACGCCTGTCGTCCGTCATTCCATTCGTTGCATTCGAGCGCCCCGCCTGTCCGAAGTGCAAGGCGGCGATGATGCTCGCCAGCATCGAGCCCGTCCGCGCCGGCGTCGACCTGCATACGTTTGAATGCGCTGTTTGCAATCACGTATTTGAGGCCCTTGCCGCCTATGAAGACCCCATGAAGTCCAAGGGTCTCGGACGCTGGCTTCAAGGCGATTTGCACCCACCGAGGTAAGACTCCCCGGCGTGGGCGAGCGCCAGCCTTAGTTGCCATCTCATCCCGGCGGGAGGATGCTGCGGCTTCTTACGCGGGCATCATGGAGAGCAGTATGAGCAAGGCAGGTCTCGACAATCGTCACCGCAACAAGGATGGCGAAATAAGCCACAAGCACGGAAACACCCTTATCCGCACGTTGCGCAAGATTTACGGACAGGGTTTCGCGGCCGGCTATCCCGAAACCGAGAAGCTGAGCGATGTTCTGCTTCAACTGAACGAGACGTCGCTGAGCCAGCTCCGCCGCGACCATGAGACCGGCCATCTGGATCACAAGATCGCGAACGCGTCGAAGTAAGCCGCGACGAGAGTTACGGCCCAAATCGCCAATTCAGCCGCGCGGTCACCATCGAGATGTTCTGCTTGACGTCGAGGCCGCAGGTTCTGCCCGCAGGCGCCGCCTCGGTCCGGGTTTTCTACGCCCACGGACCGACTCCATAATTTGCCGCGAAAGCTCAAGCCCCGGCGGGCGGCATTTGCGCGCATTTTTGTCGCGTTCATGCCTGACAATGTCATTACTAGGGATGTGCTAGACGAGCGAAAATCAGGAGATGGCGATGATCAAAATGCGACTAGGATTTTTGATACCTATTTTTCTGTTGTGCACACCGCAGTGTGCACTGGCCCAGGGCACCTCCCAGCAAAACAGCATTCGCAGCGGTGTCGGTGCAAGTTCGCCAGGCGCGACTTCTCCAGGCCAGGCTAGCAGTCCCTCTCCCTCAGGTACGCCTTCGCGAAATCCTGTGGGAACGGGCCAAGGCCGGTCTCAAGGTGCTTTTGGTCTTACGCCGCAGCTTCAAAGAGAACTCGGAATCAATCGGCAACAATAGTGCATGCTGGCAAATCCGGGCGGCTACCTTGTCGATATCGGTAGCGCCATCGGCTTCAACCCCGCAAGACATTTAGAAGACATCATTTAGAAGACATTTAGTAGCTGCGGCGCTGCCGCCGATAATGTGGTCCCGCGGGCACTTGCGCGCCCGCGAAATATGGATTGGTGATGCACTGGGCGGCGCGTCCGGATGCCGACTGCGCGCACTGCGTCAGCGAAGTATAGCCGCATTCGATGGCGTCCCCTCCTATACCGTAGGTCTGCAGGCAGACCGGATAGTTCGGATCATACGTCTGCGCCCAAGCCGGAGCCGCCGTCGAAACCGTCGCGAAAATCGCCAAAGCCGGAATGCGCATCAGAGGCTCCTTCGGGCGGCGCATCAGACTGGCCCGTTGTCCGAAGTCAATTCACGTTCGCGCGTTGGCGCAGGCCCGGTCATTTACACAAGTTATCCGCAGCATATCCACAACCTTAAAACGGTTGAATTTGAGCCTGTTTTGCGCGGACTTGCTGCGCACGAATTCACGGGGGCGCGAGGGGAAATCGACATCTTCCAACGCTTAAAGAAGGTTTTAGTGGAGACGATGCGGCTGTCTCTTATCTAGCCAATGCAGGCAACAAACGAGACAACGCGGTACCACCATGACGCCATACCTGATAGCCGCCCGTGAGGGCATCATCTGGTGGATCACGCTCACCCTGATTCCGGTCGAAATTGTCTTCGACGCCATCGAAGGCGAACTCGACCGGCGCGAGAGGACGCCATGATCGTCCGCTGCATCGACAACACCCTACAGCGCGACGTGCTGGTGGTCGGGCGCGAATACGAGGTCCGCGCCGAACGCGACGACTGCTACATCCTTTCCGGCTTCGACAAACGATTCAGCAAGACGCGGTTTGAGGTCGTGAAACGTTGTGCCACTCAGCACTGCTAAGCCGAGGACCCAGCCCAATGCGACCGCCACCGAGTTCGCTAGAGAAACCGCTTAAAAGCGCGCGCCACCCGTGTTGCGCCAACCCTCGGCGCTACCGCTCGGTTATCTCAGCGTCCGGATGCGAAACAATCGTCATAAACCAAACCGCGCTGAAAAACAGCGACCAGAACGTATCCCAATAGATCCAGAACATCGCGGGCTACTCACGCAGCGCCACCGGAGCTGTGGCCATTGATCCGTTGCTTCAGAGCAGCCGATGGTTTGAACACGATTACGCGACGCGGAGAAACCGGCGTCTCGGCGGCGCTTTTCGGCTTGCAGCCGATTCGCCGACCTTTCTTGAGATTTTTTGTCATGGCTCTGTTTCCTTGCCGTTTCAGATGCCCCGATCACTCGGAAATGCGCATCGCGGCAGAGGAATGCGAGCCTGGTTCACGCATCCGTTTATAAAAACGTTGTCAAGCGCAATGGGTAGACCATAACGCTTTTGGCAGCGCGTACGAGGCACTCCAAACCCGGGCATTGAAAAAGCCCCAGCCTGCGCCGGGGCCCTTTTCGTTCATCGAAATGATCGCTCAGCGACCGGCGGGTGCCGAGATCACATGGCCTTCGGTATAGTCGGAAACCCAGTTCGGCTGGGCCGGCCAGGCCACCGCATTATTGGCGTCGCGGAACTGCTGGCTCGCGGCTGTGGCTTTGCGGGCGTGATGTCGTTCAGCGGCTGCCGCCATCGTTACGCTCGATGCAGCCAACAGCGACGCGGCCAGTAAGGTCAGGATGGTCTTGCGCATTGTCGTCTCTCCTCGGGTTTGACGCTTTCTCGCGAAGCAGTTGCGCGTCGCGTCTTGCGTGACCTGGAGATAGCGCGGTGCGGCCCATACAATAATCGGCGAAAACGGGAAAAGACTGTTCACTGGGAGTGCATAATCCGGGTGCGAGGCCGGGTGCGAGGCCGGCCGCGCGTGGGCGAACCGCCGGACGGCGGCGCGTCCAGCGCCACCGTCCGTTTTGCCTCTCGGATCATGTTGCGGCCCTAGTAACAGGACCGAGGATCGACCTGCACGTACTGCCCCGAGGGATAGCGATAATAGCAATTGCCCTGCGCCAGATAATATCCGGGCTGCGAGGCGGCTGTGGCGCCGGCGATGGCGCCGGTCGCGCCGCCGGCAACCGCACCGATTGCGGCGCCGCTGGCCCTGCCCGTCAGCAGGCCGCCCAGCAATCCGCCGACAATGGCGCCGCCAACGGCGCTGGCGCCCGGATCCGGCGGAGGTGGTGGCGGCGGCGGTGCGTAGGCTCCCGGCGGCGGGTAAGCGCCGGGCGGCGGCGCATAGGCGACCGGCGGGCCGACATCGTCCGCGTAATCCTCGGAAATATAGGTCGGCGGGCCTTCCATCGGTTCCGGGTAGTAATACCAGGCGCCGCCGACATCCCACCACCAGCCGTCGCGTCCATTGTGCACTTCGTGGTGCCAGCGGCCGCCCTGCCAGTCGACGCGGCCGCGATAGGCCTGTCCGCCGTAATTGCGCACCGGCACCGCGCCGCGCGCGACCCGACCGGACCCCTGTCCGGAGGCCTTCTTCTTGGTTTGAACCGCCGTCTTAGCCGCGGGCTGCTGGGCGGTTTGCGCGGCAGGCGGCGGCGCGGGTTGCGCCGCAGGCGGTGGTGCGGGCTGAGCGGGCGCTTGGGCTGCGTCTTCCGCATGCGCGGACAGTGCAAACATCGCGAGCGCCGACACCAAAGGAAGGACGAATTTAGACCGGATCGACGCGTTCATGCGCGCAATACCCCCTGATTAGCCATATCGCGGCGGTGAGCCGCATGGTCTTATAGTCGCGTGGCTTGACGCCGTCAGCAGCATGGCGGCAAGCCGACCGCGCTCTGTCCCAGGGATAGGTCGCTAGAATCGCGGATAATTTGTGTCATCGCGCGCTCGGCAAGGCTACCGGGCCGGCTCGATTACATTACAATTGGTCCGGCCCGACATCAGGCAATCCTGCATTTTGCTGCTCGCGGTCAGCGCGTGCGCCAGCCACAGCCCGAAAACCAGCAGGAAAGCTGCGATGGCAAGGCCCGCGATCGCGCCACGCCGGTTGTCGCCTTGGTCGGGGTCGGTCATCGCCCGCTAATACCACTTCCCGGCGCCGGGAAATAATCGCGCGGTTCAAATTCCCTTTAGCGGCTAGGCCCGCTGGGAACGCTCTGGCACGTGGCGCGGAGTGTCGGACGCGGGCCGGACATGGGCAACCTTGGTGCAGACCGTCAGCATTCCCGCCGTCTTGCTGCACTGCCAGCCAGCGCCGAGGCCCGGATCGGGCGTTGGCTTTGGCTGCATCAGAGAGATGGAAAGTAACGCCGCGGCGCAGACCAGCGTCGCGACGACGACCGTAAGCCTAAGCCGTTTGCCATTCCAAAATGCGCGGATCATAGCAGTCCCCTCCGTTCCAGCGCGCGGACAATAGCGGCAGGCCGCCCTGCCCATTGTGATCGAGTTCACAAATAAAGAGATTTTTCAGCATGCCGCGCCGCACGCGTCCGGACCTTGCGGATCGGCGCGCATTATTTGCGATTTGATTAACGATGCGCGGCAATCCGCCATCAACATTTCGAGCCTACAACCGGAGGGCCCGATGCATTTAAGGGCCAACATCAGGGGGCTGCCGTGACTACCATTTCTCTTGTTTCGACGCACACGCAGGCTGACCATTCGTTCAAGACCATCGCGCTGTTTTGCTGTTTCGGTTTAGTTGTGTCATTCGGCCTGATGATCCTCGGCATCGACCTCGGCGCCGGTTGGCTCTGACCGGCCGGCACGACCGGCGGACCGCGCGACACCGCTACCGCTAACCCTGCAACTCCTCGGGATCGCCTGCCCGTTCGAGCCGCGCCATTGCGTCGCTCACCGCCGCCGGCACGGCATCCGGTTCGGCCCGCCGGTCGCCGAGGGCGCGCCGGAAGAGGTTGCTGTCGCGCGTCTGCCCCATCGACGCGCCAAAAACCGCGGTGGCTGTGATCTCCTTTGCCAGCCGGGTGTATTCCAGCCAGATCAGATACAGCATCAGCGGCGGTTTTTCGCGCTGCGCCAGCATGTGGTAGCAGCGCGGTTCAGAGCCCTCGAGCGCCCACCAGCGGCGCGCGACCACGGCGATCTTCCGAAAACTGCTCTGGGTGCCCGAGAATTTTTTCCGATCAACGCCCGCGAGAACCGCGCAATGGATCAGCCAGTTCAACCCGGCAATAATGGCAATCGCAAAATCCTCGGTCACAATGCCGGTGAAATCGATCACGGTGTTTTCGTGCGGCGCTTTGCGCAGGAAAGCGTCGAGCATTTCGGCCTGGCGCGCGGGATCGATCAGCCATTCGTCCTTGCGCCCGGGAACCATGATGAGGTAGCGCATCGCCTCGATCCGCGTATGCTCCCAGATCGCGCGCAGATTGCCGTCGGCATCGCTCGGGGTTCGCTTGCAGGCGGGGTAGACCACTTCGCCGCGATCGACACGGTCGAGATATTTCGGCGCCGCCTGGTCCATCGCTTCAAGGATGGCCATGGGGCCGGATAGATCGCCCGCGGCAGCGTCCGTCGCCCGCGCGGCTGACCCTCGCTCCCTTGCGCTGCGCCATCCGAACCAGCCCACTCTGGCCTCCAGATCGTCGACGTCGGCCGAAGATTAGATCGGTTGAAGCCGGCGCCACAAGCGAAACGGGCGGAAAGGTGCCCTTCTCGCCGGCGCAAATTCAGGCGGCGCGAATCTCGACCAGAAATCCCTCGACTTCGCCGCGCAGCGTATCGGCGGTGTGTCCGAGCGCTTTCGCCAGCTGCAGCACGTTGGAGGCAGCCGCGCCTGTTTCGCCGACGGCCTGCTTGATGCCGCCGATATTGGCCGAGACGTCGCGGGTACCTTGCGCGACCTCGTGGGTGTTGCGGGTGATCTCCTGCGTGGTCTTGTCCTGCTCTTCGACGGCGGCCGCGATCGCGCTGGTGATCTCGTCGATGCGCGCGATGGTCTCGTCGATGCCCTTGATGGATTCGACCGCTTCCCGCGTCGCGCCCTGAATGCTTGCGATCTGCGAGGAGATTTCTTCGGTCGCTTTCGCGGTCTGGGTGGCGAGGTTCTTGACTTCGCTCGCGACCACGGCAAAGCCGCGGCCGGCATCGCCGGCGCGCGCGGCCTCGATGGTGGCGTTGAGCGCCAATAAGTTGGTCTGGCTCGCGATATTCTGGATCAGTTGTAGCACGTCGCCGATCTTCTGGGCGGCGGACGACAGGCCTTCCATGGTCGTTGTCGTGCGCGCCGAGGCCTGGACCGCGGCGTTGGCGATATCCTTCGAATGGGTGACCTGGCGGGCGATCTCGGCAATCGAGCTTCCCATTTCCTCCGACGCGGACGCCATGGTCGAGACCCTGGCGGACGCCTGTTCGGAGGCGGCTGCCACCGTGACGGTTTGCCGGCTGGTGTGCTCGGCGGTGGCGGACATGGTTTCGGCTGACGCGTGCATCGTCGTCGCCGCCGACGACAGCTCGTTGACGATGCCCTTGACCTTGGTCTCGAGGCGATCGGCGAGCCCGGTCACGGTGGCGCGCTTGGCGGCTTCGGCGCGCGCTTCGGCCAATTGCTGGTCGCGCCGCATCCGCTCGGTTTCGCTCATGCTGGCCCTGAACACGTCGAGCGCGCGGGCCAGGCGGCCCATCTCGTGGGCATCCCTTAGAAACGGAACCTCGATGGCGAGGTTGCCGCCGGCGAGCTCGCCCATCCGGTCGGTGATCTCGGCGAGCGGACGGCTGATGCTGCGGGCGACGAAATAGACGACAAAACAGGCGATCAGCATGAGACCGCCCGCGAACCCCGCAAATTGCCACATGATGCGATAATAGATGGTGTCGACATCGTCGATATAGATGCCGGTTCCGTACGCCCACTGCCAGGGCTCGAAGCCGCTGATATAAGCGATCTTCGGTGAAATACCGGCGCCGTTGACGGTAGCTGTTCCGCCGGTGCGGCTGGCGCGGTAGTTGAGAAAGCCGCCGCCGCTCTTGGCGAGCTCGATCTGTCGAACCACGGTGCGGACGCCGTCGGGATCGACGGTGTCGATGCGATTCTTGCCCTGCAACGCGGCATCGACGTGCAGCACGGTGACGCCCTCGAAATTCTGGGCGAAGAAATAGTTGTTGTCGGCAAATCGCAGTTTTGTCAGTTCCTCGATTGCGCCCTTCTGCGCCGCGTCGCGGCCGAGCGCGCCGGATTTCTCCTTGGCGTACCAGATATCGAGCACGTGGCCGGCGACCTGGACGAGGTTCTTGGTGGCGTCCTTGCGGTCATCGATCAGGCTCTGGCGCAATTCGCTCATGCCAAGCCAGACGGTGGTGACCAGCGTCACCAGCAGCACCGGGACCAGCAGCAACAGCCGGTGAGAAATCCGCATCCGTCCGAACATAGGTCTCTCCCGTCCGCTGGCGGCGCGCGCTCTGCGGAGATTCGCGACATCTCCCTCATATCTGCTGCGAAAGGCTTTCAATGCCATTAAGGCCGGGAACCGATACGGTTTGCTCCGGATCGGCGACGAAGCGGGAGCAATGCCTTAAATGATCGGCGTAAGTAACGACATATGTTACGGTTTCCCGCGCTCAAACAGGCCTTGACCCGCGACGATCGCGAGCGGCGCCCGGGATCGTCGCAATTTTACGGACCACGTCAAAAATCACCCGCGGCGCAAGCGGCCGGGCAAGCGGGCTTGTCGTCCCGCGGGACGGCCGGCTTTGCGGATAATGGATGGATTCCACACGCGGGCCGCTGTACACCGCTCCCGATCGTACAGGTGTTGTTGCGGCTAGCGCCTGTCGTGACCGATCGTCTCGCCACCAACAATGAAAGCGACAAGGCCCGTTCAATGAGTGGATTCAAGGAACCTAACTTCGCGGACCGCCAGAAAGCGGCGCAGCAGGCAAGGCAGGACATCCTGAACAAGTTTCGCAGCCAGCCGGGTCCTGACGATCCAGCCGTGGCGCAGCGGCGCGCCGAGCGCGAGGCGCAGGCCGCCGAACGCGCCAAGGCCAAACTGACGCGCGAAGCCGCTAAGGCCGAGCAGAAGCGCTTCGAGGAGGAAGCCGCCGCCCAGGCCGCGGCTCAGCTTTTGCGCGAAAAGGAAGAAGCGGCTGCGCGGGAAGCGGCGCTCGAAGCCGAACGTAAGGCCGCGCGCGACGCGCGTTACGCCGCGCGCAAGAAGAAGAAAAAATAGCAGTTCGGCATTACGCCAAAGGAACCGCAGGCCCGCCTCCCGATCGAGGCGAGCCTGCGCGGAAAAAGGAAGCGACGTCGCTTAGTTCTTCTTCATTCCGTCGTCTTTCTTCATCGCGTCGTCCTTCTTCATGCCGTCTTTTGACATGGTGTCCTTCTTCATTCCGTCGTCCTTCTTCATGGCGTCCTTGGACATGCTGTCCTTCTTCATGCCGTCATCCTTGCCCATCTTGTCTTGGGCGAAGGCAGCAGGCGCCAGCGCCAGGCCGAGCGAAACAACAACGGCGGAAACGCCGAGCGCGATGCGGGTGCGAATGGTCATTGATTGATCTTCCCTTTGAGACGGTTTCGAAAGCGACGAATGCCGCTATGTCCCCAACGGTCCCGCGATCTCGTTTGTTACCCGTTGCCGAAAGAATCTTTTTTCTGATAACGGGCATTTGATGTGTGGTTTGGGGTTATCAGCGATCCGACCGCAAATGCCTGCGATGGTCCGCGGCCGGAATCCTCTCAACCGGCGCGTGTGCGCCGCAGCAATATCGGTGTTCCGGCGACCTCGAACTATCAGACTAGAGAGAATTCGGATGAAGAGGGGCTAACATACCGCTAAACATTGGTCCGAACATTTCCAATTAAGAAACGACCCACGGAGATTTCCATGCTCACTCGCCGCCACGTCCTGGTATCAGCGCTTGCCGGACCCGCTATCTTGCGTTTCGGGACCGGAACGGCCAGGGCCGCAACCACGCTGAAAATATCGCATCAGTTTCCCGGCGGCACCATCGACAAGGGCGATTTCCGCGACCGGCTGTGCCGGATGTTCGCCGAGGAAGTCGCGAAACGCAGCGGCGGCGAGATTTCCGCCGAGATCTATCCGAACTCTTCCCTGATCAAGACCAACGCGCAATTCTCGGCGATGCGCAAAGGCGCGCTCGATATCAGCCTGTACCCGATGCCCTATGCCGGCGGCGAATTGCCGGAGACCAATATCGGCCTGATGCCGGGCCTGGTCACGACCTACGATCAGGGGCTTGCCTGGAAGAAAAATCCGATCGGCAAGGCGCTGACGGATTTTCTGGCGGACAAGGGCATCATCCTGCTCACCTGGGTCTGGCAGGCCGGCGGCGTCGCCAGCCGCTCAAGACCGATCGTGGCGCCGGAAGACGCCAAGGGCATGAAAGTCCGCGGCGGCTCGCGCGAGATGGACATGGTGCTGCAGACCGCGGGCGCCGCCGTGCTGTCGGTGCCGTCGAACGAAATCTACGCGGCGATGCAGACCGGCGCCTGCGACGCCGGCATCACCTCCTCCACCAGCCTGATCTCGTTCCGGCTCGAGGAGGTGTCGAAATCCCTCACCTCGGGCGCCGGCGCCTCCTACTGGTTCATGCTGGAACCGCTGATGATGTCGAAGTCGATCTTCGATGGCTTGCCGAAAAAGCACCAGGACGTCATTCTCGCCGTTGGTCTCGAACTCGAAGCGTTCGGCAGGAAGGGCGCGCAGGACGACGATGTCGAAGTCGCGAAAGTCTATGAAAAGGCCGGCGCCAAGATCAGCGCGCTCGATATCGCAACCGTCGGCAAGTGGCGCGACATCGCGCGTGACACCGCGTGGAAGGATTATGGCGCAAAGACCGCAACCGCGGCTAACCTCCTGAAACTCGCCTCCGACGTCGCCGCATGATGCATGGTCCGCTTCCGGATCAGACCGAACGTTCGAATACTGCTGCGGGCAACACCCCGGTTGCGGTGTTCGAGCGAGCGCTTGCCTTTTGCAACAACATCATCGTCGTCCTCGCCGCCGTCGCGCTGATCGCGGCCTGCGCCATCCTCAGCTACAGCGTTCTCAGCCGCGCGCTGTTCCACAGCGCCAATTATTGGCAGGACGAGGCCGCGGTGTTCTTGCTGGTCGGCGCGACCTTCATGACCTCGGCCTATGTGCAGGGACAGCGCGGCCATATCGGCATCGAGGCGTTTGTCGGCCTGTTGTCGCCAACCGCCAATCGTATCCGGCTGTGGCTGGTCGATGCCGCGAGCTTTTTGTTCTGCGCGTTCTTCGCCTGGAAATCATGGACGCTGGCGCATGAGGCCTTCGTCGACGGCCAGGTGTCGAATTCGATGTGGTCGCCGCCGCTCGCGATTCCCTACGGCCTGATGGCGACCGGCATGACGCTGTTGTGCGCGCAAATCCTGTTGCAAATCATGATCCCGCTCGCAGGCAGCGCACGCCGATGAGTGTGCTCGGTATCGGCATCAGCTACGGCCTCGCGACCCTGTTTGCGATGTTTTCGGGGATGCCGATTGCGTTCGCGCTGGGCGCGGTCGCCGTGGTGTTCATGGGCATCTACATGCCCGCCGCCTCGCTCGATACCGTGACCCAGAACGTCTACGAGGAAATGGCCTCGATCACGCTGTTGTCGATCCCGCTGTTCATCCTCAAAGGTGCGGCGATCGGCAAATCCCGCGCCGGGCAGGATCTCTATTCGGCGCTGCACGCCTGGCTGCATCGGGTGCCTGGCGGGCTCGGGGTTGCCAATGTATTTGCCTGCGCGCTGTTCGCGGCGATGGCGGGATCGTCCCCCGCGACCTGCTCGGCGATCGGCTCGGCCGGCATCCCGGAAATGCGCAAGCGCGGTTATTCCGGCGGCTTTGCGGCCGGCATCATCGCCGCCGGCGGCACGCTCGGAATCCTGCTGCCGCCCTCGATCACCATGATCCTGTTCGCGGTGGCCGCGGAAAAATCGTTAGGGCGTCTGTTCCTCGCCGGCATCGGGCCGGGCCTGCTGCTGGTGACGTTGTTCGGCACCTACGCGGTGATCCGGTTTCGCCGCGAATACGCCGCGGCCAGCGCGATGTACGCGCAGACCGGCGTGACCTCGGCCATCCTCACGCGCGACGATTTTACCTTTGCCGAGCGCTTCAGCGCGCTACCGCGGGTGCTGCCTTTTGTGCTGTTGCTGACCGGCGTGATGATCGCACTCTATGGCGGCTATGCGACGCCGTCGGAAACCGCAGGGCTCGGCGGGCTATTGGCGCTGGTGTTGATCGCGCTGATCTACAGCGTGTGGCGGCCTTCCGACCTGGCGCCGATCCTGAAATCGACCATCCGCGAATCCACGATGCTGATGATGATCATCGGCATGTCGCTGCTGTATTCCTACGTGATGAGCTATCTGCACATCTCGCAGTCGGTGGCGGAACAGATCGTCGCGATGCACCTGCCGCGCTGGGAATTGCTGGCGGCGATCCTGGTCATGGTGGTCGTGCTCGGCTTTTTCCTGCCGCCGGTCTCCATCATCCTGATGACCGCGCCGATCATCCTGCCGCCGCTGCGGGCGGCGAATTTCGATATCATCTGGTTCGGCATCGTCATGACCATCGTGATGGAGATGGGACTGATTCACCCGCCGGTCGGGTTGAATATCTTTGTCATCCGCAACGTCGCGCCGGATATCCCCCTGAGCGAGGTGATCTGGGGCACGCTGCCGTTTGTGCTGCTGATGATGGCGGCGGTGGTGGTGTTGTGTTTTGTGCCGGGGATCTCGACCTATCTGCCGGATCTGGTGATGGGACCGGATGGGGGGCGGTGAGTGAGCCACCGTAGCCAACCCCGTCATTGCGAGGAGCGCTGGCGACGAAGCAATCCATGCTTTCTTTGCGGCTCGATGGATTGCTTCGCTTCCGCTCGCAATGACGGGGTTAGGTCGCCACTCGCCTCTTCGCGTTCAACGCCGCCGCCACCCGGCTCACCGGCGGATGGCCGAGCAGCCGGCTAACCTCGTTCGTGGCCGCCAGCAATTTTCCCATATCGACGCCGGTCCTAACGCCTAAGCCTTCCAGCATGTAGACCACGTCCTCGGTTGCGACATTGCCGGTGGCGCCGGGCGCGAAAGGGCAGCCGCCGAGGCCGCCGGCGGCTGAATCGATCACCCGCGCGCCCTCCTCCATTCCCGCATAGAGATTAGCGAGCGCCTGGCCATAGGTGTCGTGGAAATGCATCGCGAGATTGGTGATCGGCACGGTGCCTGAGACCGCACGCAGCAATTGCCGCGCTTTTACCGGCGTGCCGACGCCGATGGTGTCGCCGAGCGAGACTTCGTAACAGCCGAGTTCCCACAGCTTCTTCGCGACATCCACCACGGCTTGCGGCTTCACCTCGCCGTCAAAGGGGCAGCCGAGCGCGCAGGAGATGTAGCCACGCACCTTGATGCCATCGGCCTTGGCACGGGCCACGACCGGCTTGAAACGCTCAATCGATTCGGCGATCGAGCAATTGATGTTGGCGCGCGAAAAGCCCTCCGAGGCGGCGGCGAACACCGAAATCACCTTGGCGCCCGCGGCGCGCGCCACCTCGTAACCCTTCTCGTTCGGCACCAGCACGTGAAATTCGCCGCCCGCGAGATGATTGACGCCGCGCAGCACCTGGTCCGAATTCACCATCTGCGGGATCGCCTTCGGCGACACGAAAGCGCCGACCTCGACCGTATGCAGCCCGGCGGCGACCAGCGCCTCGATAAACGCGATGCGCGCCTCGACGCTGACCGGCGTCTTCTCGTTCTGCAGGCCGTCGCGCGGGCCCATTTCGATGATGCGCACGGTGTCGCTCATGCTGACCTCACGAGGCTCAAACTCAGGAAGCTAGCGGCTCGATCTCGGCGAGCTCGACGCCTTCGCCGACGATATCGCCGACCTTGCATTTTATCACCTTCAGCACGCCTGCGAATGGCGCGCGCAGGGTCTGCTCCATCTTCATGACTTCGAGCGTGAGGATCGGCGCGCCCTTTTCCAGCATGGCGCCCTCCTCGGCCAACAGCGCCACCACCGTGCCCGGCAGCGGCGCCACGATCTTGTCCTCGCCGACCTGCTCTTCGGTCTCGCCGCCGAACGGATCGACCCAATGCAGGTCGAAGCGGCCGTTCTTGGTGCGCAGATAGAGTTCATGGCCTTCGATGACCGCGAAAATATGTGATTTCATCCCGTCGAGCGTGAGATCGAAGCCGCCATCGGCCGTGGTGGAGAATGTGAAGGCAAATTCGCGCTCGCCGATCGACCATTTCGCTGGGCCGTTGCCGTAGTGCAGGCATATCTCCTGCCCGGTCCCTTGCGCATGCCGAAATACAAATGCCCGCTGACGCCGCCCCACCGGCATCCAGCCTGCGGTTCGCCATGGCGAATTCGGCTCGGCGAATACGGCGCGCGATTCCTGGACGAGGATCGCCGTCGCGGCAGCGCAAAGCTCGAGATCGCCGGGCGCCATGGGCGCCGGCGTCAGATTTTTCAACTCGCGTTCGATAAAGCCGGTATCGATGGTGTTGGCGCGCACAGCCGGGTGCGTCACCAACGCCGACAGGAACGGAATATTGGTGACGATGCCGCGGACATCCGACTCTTCGAGCCCGCGGTTGAGCCGCTCGATCGCCGCGTCGCGATTGGGCGCCCACGCGATCATCTTGGCGAGCATCGCGTCGTAATGCGGCGAGACCGCGTCGCCCTCGCGATACCCGGCATCGATGCGCAAGCCGCTCGAAGCCTCCGGCATCCGCCAGGTCTTGATGCGGCCGACCGACGGCATGAAATTCTTGTGCGGATTTTCCGCATAGACCCGCGCCTCGATGGCGTGGCCGTTGAGCTTGATCTGATCCTGGGTCAAGGGCAGCTTTTCGCCAAACGCAACCCGCAACTGCCATTCCACGAGATCGATGCCGGTGATCAATTCGGTGACGGGATGCTCGACCTGAAGGCGCGTGTTCATCTCGATGAAGAACACGTCCTTGCCGTTGGAGACGAATTCGATGGTGCCGGCACCAACGTAATTCACGGCGGCGGCTGCCTTGCGCGCGGCGGTGCAGACTGCCTCGCGGCCAGCTCCATCGAGCGTCGGCGATGGCGCTTCCTCGATCACCTTCTGGTGCCGCCTTTGCAACGTACATTCGCGCTCGAAGAGTGATAAAAGATTGCCGTGGCTGTCGCCGATCACCTGCACCTCGATGTGGCGCGGGTTGTCGACGAATTTCTCGATCAGCATGCGATCGTCGCCGAAGGCGGCCTTGGCCTCGCGCTTGGCGCTGGTGATTGCGCCGGCAAGCTCGCCGGCCGAACGCACCACGCGCATGCCGCGTCCGCCGCCGCCGGCGGAGGCTTTTACGAGGACCGGAAAGCCGATTTTGTCGGCGGCGTTTGTCAGTGTCGCCTCGTCCTGGGCTTCGCCATGATAGCCCGGCACCAGCGGCACGCCGGCCTTCTCCATCAGCATTTTCGAGCCGGATTTCGAACCCATCGCGATCATCATCTCAGCGGTGGGGCCGACGAAGACCAGTCCGGCATCCGCACAAGCCTGTGCAAATTCAGCATTCTCCGACAGGAAACCGTAGCCGGGATGCACGGCCTCGGCGCCGCTCTGGCGCGCCGCCTCGATCACGCGGGCGATATTGAGATAGCTGTCGCGCGCCCGCGCAGGTCCGAGCAGCACCGCCTCGTCGGCTAGGGCGACATGCATGGCATCGCGGTCAGCTTCCGAATAGACCGCGACCGTGCGCAACCCCATGGCGCTGGCGGTGCGGATCACGCGGACGGCGATCTCGCCGCGATTGGCGATCAGGAGGCTGCGAAATCGCCGGTACTGGGCTTGCGATTTCATCATCACATCCGAAACAGGCCGAACCGCGTCGGCTCGATCGGCGCGTTGGCCGATGCCGACAGCCCGAGGCCGAGCACGAGCCGGGTATCGGCGGGATCGATCACGCCGTCGTCCCAGAGCCGGGCGGTCGCGTAATAGGGACTGCCCTGGCTCTCATATTGGGCGCGGATCGGCGCTCGGAACTTGTCCTCCTCCGCCGCCGACCATGTCTCGCCCTTGGCCTCGATGTTGTCGCGGCGAACCTGGCTCAGCACCATCGAGGCCTGCTCGCCGCCCATCACGGAGATCTTCGCGTTGGGCCACATCCAGAGGAAGCGCGGGCTGTAGGCACGGCCGCACATGCCGTAATTGCCGGCACCGTAGGAGCCGCCGATCACGACCGTGAATTTCGGAACACCCGCGGTCGCCACCGCCGTCACCAGCTTGGCGCCATCGCGCGCGATGCCGCCGGCCTCGTATTTCTTGCCGACCATGAAGCCCGTGATGTTCTGCAGGAACACCAGCGGGATATTGCGCTGGCAGCACAATTCGATGAAATGCGCGCCCTTCAGCGAGCTTTCGCTGAACAGGATGCCGTTATTGGCGATGATGCCGACCGGATAGCCCCAGATATGAGCGAAGCCGCAGATCAAGGTCTGGCCATAGAGCTTCTTGAATTCGTCGAATTCCGAGCCGTCGGCCACGCGGGCGATGATGTCGCGCACGTCGTAGGGCTTGCGCCCGTCGGCGGGAACGACGCCATAGATTTCCTCGCGCGCATATAACGGCTCGCGCGGTTCGCGCATGTTCAGGGCCGCGCGCGCCGGCGGCTTCAACGTGGCGACGATGCGCCGCGCGATGCCGATCGCATGGGCGTCGTTCTGCGCATAATGATCGGTGACGCCGGATTGCCGCGAATGCACGTCGGCGCCGCCGAGTTCCTCCGCGGTGACGACCTCCCCGGTCGCGGCCTTCACCAGCGGCGGTCCGCCGAGGAAGATCGTGCCCTGATTGCGTACGATGATGCTCTCGTCCGACATCGCCGGGACATAAGCCCCGCCGGCCGTGCAGGAACCCATCACGATCGCGATCTGCGGGATTCCGGCGGCCGACATCTGCGCCTGGTTATAGAAGATGCGGCCGAAATGCCGCTCATCGGGGAAAATCTCGTCCTGTTGCGGCAAAAACGCGCCGCCGGAATCGACCATGTAGATGCAGGGCAGATTGTTCTGCCGGGCAATGTCCTGGGCGCGCAGATGCTTCTTAACCGTCATCGGGTAATAGGTGCCGCCCTTGATGGTCGCATCATTGGCGACGATCACGCATTCGCGGCCCGCGATCCGCCCGACGCCCGTGACGATGCTCGCGGAATGCACGTCGCCACCATAAAGGCCATAGGCCGCCAGCGGCGAAAGCTCCAAAAACGCCGTGCCGGGATCGATCAGGAGATCGACGCGCTGGCGCGCCAGCATCTTGCCGCGCGCGGTGTGACGGTTGCGGGACGCCGCGCCGCCGCCGCCGGCAACCGAATCGAGTTTTTGCCGCAGTTCCGCGACCAGCGCCCGCATCGTTTCGGCGTTGCGGGCAAAATCGGACGAGGCGGGGTCGGTCGTGGAATGAAGCGGCATGGCCTTTGGCAGTTTATTGTGCGCCGCAATCGGCATTGGGCTGGCGTCATGGTGTCATTGCGCCGCCGCCTTAGGCAACCCAGAACTTTTGCTCCCTAAAGAGAAAACCGAGGTGAGAAGGCCGGGGTGGCAAAGCCGGGCGGCGCCGGAAATCGCGCCCCTAATGGGTCCAGGGTTCGACGCGCCGAAAGGCGAAATTGTCGGCATAAGCGGCCTGGCGGCGCGCCGGCTCCTTCGGTTCGAACACGTGATAGGGAATGCCCTCGCGCTCGCAATAGGCCACCGCCTCTTGCTTGGTATCGAAGCGAAGGCTGAGCTCCTGCTTCATGTCGCGGGAAGAGGTCCAGCCCATCAAAGGCTCGATCTCGCGCGGCTTCTCGGGTTCGAAATCGAGCTGCCATTCCTTGGTCTTGGCGGTGCCCGATTGCATCGCGTTTTTGGCGGGCTTAAAGATGCGTGCGACGGTCATGGATCAGCGGGCCCCGTGGGATTTGCGGCGTGGGATTTGCGGAATGAGCGCGTGGTGGAAGCGGCCGGGATAGTATAGAGACATTTTTGCAGGAATTTTATCGATGATTCCCGGCCCTGGATGGAACATTTTCCGCAACCGGTATAGTCATTATGCTGCGCTGTGACAATCTTGGCCGCCCGCCCGGCCGATGCTGTTGTCCCGCCGCTCGGTTCTCTCAAAAGCATCCCAAACGGCAGCCATGAAAATCAACGCAACCCTCCCCGAAAAAGGACGCGATCTCCGGCTCGACCTGTTTCGCGGGGTCGCGAATTGGGCGATTTTTCTGGACCATATTCCGGATAATGTCGTCAATTGGATCACCACACGGAACTACGGTTTCAGCGACGCCGCGGATCTGTTCGTTTTCATTTCCGGATATACCGCTTCCTTTGTCTACGCCCGGATGATGATCGAACGCGGCTTCATCGTCGGCGCCACCCGCCTCACCAAGCGGGTGTGGCAGCTCTATGTCGCGCACATCATTCTGTTCGTGATCTATATCGCCTCGATCAGCTATCTCGCTCTGCGGTTCGGCGATTCGGAGATCATCAACGAGTTCAATGTCGCAGGGTTAGTCGACAATGCGACCGAAACGCTGCGGCAAGGATTGTTGCTGAAATTCAAGCCGGTCAATCTCGACGTGCTGCCGCTCTATATCGTCTTGATGGGACTGTTTCCGCCGGTTTTGTGGATCACCCTGCGCCAGCCCAATTGGACCATGCTGGCTTCTATCGCGCTGTGGCTCACCGCCCGCCATTTCGGCTGGAATTTCAGGGCCTATCCCGCTGGAACCTGGTACTTCAATCCGTTCGCCTGGCAGGTGCTGTTCGTATTCGGCTCATGGTGCGCGCTCGGCGGCGCCAGGAAATCGCTGTCGATCATCAATTCGCCCTACACGCTCTACTTCTGCATCGCCTATCTGATCTTTGGCCTGGTGATGACGATGGCGGGCAAGTTTCCGGATTTTGGCGCGCTGTTTCCACACTGGCTCTATTCGGCCTTCAATCCCAACGACAAGACCAATCTTGCGCCTTATCGCTTCCTGCATTTCGTGGTGATCGTGATTTTGGTCATCCGCTTTGTGCCCAAGGACTGGCCGGGCCTGGAATGGAAGATGTTCGATCCCGTCATCGTCTGCGGTCAGCAGTCGCTCGCGGTGTTCTGCGTCGGCGTGTTCCTGTCCTTTGTCGGACATTTCGCGCTGATTTTGAGCTCGGGCTCGCTGCTGGCGCAGATTCTCGTGAGCGTCGCCGGCATCGCGATCATGACCATCGTCGCCTATTACATCTCCTGGTCGAAAAAGCAGGACAAGCCTCTGCCCAAGGTGGCTGTTGCCAAAGCTGGATGATAGGGGCTGGCTGACTACGAACCCGATCTCCACGCCTCAATCTTTGGGCTTGGGGACCACCAGTCTGCCTTTCGACGAAATCCCGTCCCATTCGGCGGACCAGCCGAGTTCCGAGGCTGGGACTTCGGCGGCGGGAGTTCGCCCGACGTTAGCTTGGCTACGCAGTCCCTGCAGCGCGAACATGGCGCCCTGAGGGTCGACGCATCGGGCGATCCAGTTGCCGCCCGGCACTTCCGTTGGGCCCTGGAAGATCAGGCCGCCACCGCTTTTGACGCGCTCCGCTGAAACGTCGATGTCGCCGACATTGAAGTAATAGAGCCAGAACGGGACCGGCACCTTCGGATGTTTGGTGGACATGCCGCCGATGGTCTGCCCGTCGGCGGAGAACAACCGATACGAATCCAGCCGAGGCGTTTCGTCGTCGGTTTGCTGCCAGCCAAAAAGCTCGCCGTAAAAGGCCAACGCCTTCTTCCAATCGGCCGCAGCCAACTCATGCCAGCCCACGCGGCCCGGTTTGTCGAACTCAGCGGGCTGCGATGTGCGGAGCTTGAGCCCGTTGATCAACGCAAGGGTAGCCGTTTGCGGATCAGCAACGACGGAGATACGGCCGACGTTGGTGTCGGTGGGTGGGACGTAAACGGCGCCACCGAGATGCCTGATTCGGTCGGCGGTCTCGTCCACGTCATCGACCGCGACATACCCGACCCACCGCGGCGTCGCGCCCATTTTTATCGCCTCCTCCGGCAGCTCCATGAGCCCGCTCACGGGAGCCTCGCCGGCGGAGAAAAGCGTATAGGCCAGATCGGGTGTCGACGCGTCCCGCGCGCCCCAGCCGACGACCTCGCCGTAGAACGCTTTCGCGCCCGCGATATCCGTCGTCAGCAGCTCGTACCAGACGAAATGTCCGTGATGACCGACCATTTCGGTTACTCCGTTCGAGCTGGAAACCGTTGCCGCACGAAGGCGCTTCGCGCGTTGAGGTTGTCGCGAAAAAGATCGATCATGGACATCGTGGATGCATAGAACGCGCTGGTATCGTTCATCAACATGAATGAATGCTGAATGCGCTGCGTCGCATTGTTGGTCGCATGATCGTGTGTGCCACCAGTCTTGCGTGCTGCATTTGCCAAGCGTACAATCGCGACACTCTGAACTCGAAAATCTTTTACAGGTATGGAGGATGCGACGATGTCACGGGTGAAGCAAGCTTCGAAGCGGAAGCGCGTTACCAAAGCTGCCGTACCGGCGTTGGGAGCCGTCGGGTTGACTTTTTCGCTAGCGGGGGGCGCAAACGCATCGGCCGTGCCGACGGACATCCAGCAGACCAATAGTTTTTCACCCAGTCAGGCCATCACGCTCGGTGAAGAAGAAATCGCGGACGTCAGCCTCGCCACGTTCCATCTCTTCGACAAGGAGAACGCGGGAGCGACCCGGAGCGGCGCCACACAGCTCGCCTGGGGTTGCCGATGCGGCGGCTGCAGAGGTTGCGGCGGTTGCCGAGGCTGCAGGGCCTGCCGAGGTTGCGGGTGCGGCGGCTGCGGGGGCGGAGCTTGCTGCGTGTCATGGGGCTACTGCCGCATTTGCTGATTAGCGGCGCCTAGGACCGACACGATTGACGCACGGATGTCTAGATGGCCGGGTCCGACAAGGTCGACCCGGCCATTCTATGTCTTGTCATTCTATGTTTGCCGTTCCATGTCTGTTTTGCCCGGAATCTCTGCCTTCCGCGGGCCGCGTGCGGATCGTCCGCGCGCAGGCAGGCGCGGCGGCGATGGCTTCCCGGGTTTCCAACCTTTTCAAACAATGCTAGCGCCAGCCGGACATCCATGTTCCTGCGGTCATCTGCCTGTTGCGCGGCGCTTCGGAGTGATTTGTAAAATGCGCGTGCTGAAATCATGAATCGCCAAGGCAAGAAGACCAAGAGTAGCCGCGGAACGCGGCGCCCCAAGGAGGACATTCTGCGGTTCGCGGCGAATTTCACCGCCTATGTGCTGCCTCCAGACGTCGTCTGCCTTTATTCCGAGGACCGGAAATTCTTCCTTCACGGCGAGCTCTATTGCGCGCTGGCCGCGGCCATCGGAGAGCGTGGAAAGAGCGCGTCAGCGCTTCGTCGCGAGCTCGGAACAAAATTTCCGTCCGATATCATCGAAGAAGCGCTCAAGCGGCTGACCGAGCGGCGCTATCTTGTGCCGGCATCTGAGGCTTCCGCAGGCACGGTCGCCGGCTATTGGGCAAGCCTCGGGCTACCCGCGGATGTTGCGGAAGAAAACCTGGGGAATTGCCGGGTGCGCATCGAATCAATCGACGTGGAGGGCGCAAAGCAGCTTGCCGCAGCGCTCGGTGAACTCGGTGTTCGCCTCGTCGACCGCTCACCTGACCTGACGATCACGCTGGTGAACGATTATCTGGAGCAGCGCCTGGGTGAGCTGAACCAGCAACGTGTGTCAGGCAAGACGCCATGGTTGCTGGTGCAACCTGCCGGTGTCTTCCCGCTGGTGGGACCGGTGTTCACGCCGGGCGAAAGCGCCTGCTGGACCTGCCTGTTCGACCGCATGATCAGGAATCGCGAGATCAAGGGGTTCCTCGAGCGAGGATCGGCGCGGCCCGTCGCCGTTTCACCGCTTGCCCGCAAGACGTTCGGACAGGGCGCGATCCAATTTGCGGCCGTCGAAATCGCCAAGGCGATCGCGTCCGGATTTCGTACCGATTTGAGCGACCATGTTGCAAGCTTCGACTTGTCGGGGGCGACTATTGCCAAGCACTACGTGGCGCGCCGCCCGCAATGCCCGACCTGCGGCAGCAAGAAACTGCAGAACCCGCGCCGCGCGCCGAAGCCGGTCGAGCTTGGGCCCAGCGCCAAGCTGATCATGACCAGCGGCGGATATCGCTCGGTGTCGTCGCGCACCACGGTTTCGCGCTATCGACAGCACGTCAGCCCGCTCACGGGCGTCGTCACGCGGCTGGAGCGGATCGAAGCCGATCTGCCGATGAACAACAATTTCTTCGCGCAGCATAATTTTTCCGCGCCGGCCACGAGCGTCGATCAACTGCGATCGGGACTGAGTGGCGGCAGCTTCGGCAAAGGCTCGACGTCGGAGCAGGCCGAAGCCAGCGCGCTGATGGAAGCGATCGAGCGCTATTCGGGAATTTTCCAGGGTGACGAGATCAGGCTGACGCGACGTTTTACGGATTTTCCGCAAGGCGACGCCATCCTCCCCAACGACGTCCAGCACTTCAGCGAAACGCAGTTTCGAACCAGGCACAATCACGAGGACGAAGGTTCGCATCAGGTTCCCGAGCCCTTCGATATCAAGGCGAAAACCGAGTGGTCGCCGGCCTGGTCGTTGCGCGACCAGCGCTTCAGATATCTGCCGACCGGCCTGATGTACTTCTTCTACCGGGACTTCCACACCGATTCCAACGGCTGCGCCGCCGGCAATACGCTCCAGGAGGCCATCGTCCAGGGTTTCCTCGAACTGGTGGAGCGCGACGCCTACGCGATCTGGTGGTACAACCGGTCACAGCGATCGGAAGTCGATCTCAGCCAGTTCGACGATTTCTACATCCGCGATATCAAGACCCAATTTACCGATGCCGGACGCAGACTGTGGGTGCTCGACGTCACCAGCGATCTCGGCGTTCCCACCTATGTCGCGATCATGCACTGGATGAAAGACGGCCAGGAGAATATCGAGTTCGGTTCCGGCGCGCATTTCGATCGCCGCATCGCACTGCTGCGCTCGCTGACCGAGCTGAGCCAGTTCCTGTCGATCGGCCTGATGGGCGACGCAAGCGGCGACAAGTCGAGCCTCGACGGCCTCACGCCGTTGCGCCTGGAGAATTATCCGTTCCTGATCCCGGCGAGCCGTCCGATCCTTGCGCCGGAACTCGGCATGAACGTTCCGCTCGACGACGTGCGCGATCAGGTCAAGGCCTGCGTCGAGATCGCCCGGCGCGCCGGCTACGATTTCCTCGTGCTCGATCAGACCCGACCGGACGTCGAGGTATCGGTGGCGCGGGTGATCGTGCCGGGACTGCGGCATTTCTATCGCCGTTTTGGGCCGGGCCGGCTTTATGACGTTCCGGTAAAGCTCGGTTTGCTCGATCGCCCCTTGCCGGAAAGCGAACTCACGCCGTTCCTTCCCCACACCTGAAAGGGGCATCCGGCTTGCGCGCTCCCGAAAAAAAGCGAGGGCGAAAGATCGCAGCGTCCGCCGTTTCGGCTTGGCTGAACCCTCTCGTCAGGCTCGAAGCCCAAGCGGACGGAACCATCGCCGCCTGCTTCGACGATTATTCGGTCGGCCTCGGGAAGTTCAGCGCCGGTGCGGTAGATCGCGCCCAGGCGCTGCGCACAGGATTGCCCCTCTCCTCGTTTTCGGACCACGGCAGCGCTACCGACAAGGAGATCGATCTGTTGGTCCACAGGCTGGCCAGGCGCGGTCTCCTCGAGTATCGGCTGGCGCATTCGCATCACGAGAAGTATCAGGTCGTCATCGAACCGCAGCTTCCCGATTATTGGCCGCGAACGACAAAACCAAACGATACCGAGACGATCGCGCTGTCGCGTTTTGCCTATCTGCGACGGCGCGGCAACGAGATGGTGCTGGAATCGCCGCGCGCCGGCGCGCTGTTCCGAATTTGCGATCCGAGGATTGCGTCCACCCTTGCGGCGTTGTCGACGCCGAGAAAAATCAGTTGGCTCCGGCGGCAGGACGGCTTTCCAGGCGCCGAGCTTCTCACGCTGCTGCTGGATTGCGAAATCCTGTTCAAGGTCGATGCCGCCAGCGATGATCTGCGAGCGGCCGAAGGAGACGACAACCTCGTGATGTGGGATTTTCATGATCTGCTGTTCCACGCGCGCAGCACCGAGGGCCGACAGTCCAATCCGCTGGGCGGGCTTTATCCCTTTGCCGGCGTCATCTCTCCGCTGCCGGCGGTGCGGCCGCACTGGCCCGGGAAGAAAATTGACCTCGACGCGTTTTCGACCGCGGCTGCGGCTCCCAACTCACCGTTCACCCAACTGCTGCAGGAACGTCATTCGACCCGCGACTTCGACGACGCGCAACCGATCACGCTCGCCGAGCTTTCGCAGTTTCTCAACCGAACCGCGCGCGTGCAGTCGAATTGGACCAGCAAGCCCGATTTTGACGACCACGGTCCGGATATCGAATACACCACGAGGCGATATCCATCGGGAGGCAGCAGTTACGAGCTCGAGCTCTATCTGGCCGTCGCCCAGTGCGAAGGGCTTGCGCGGGGCTTCTATCATTACGATGCCGGCGGGCACGCGTTGGTGGCGATCGAGACTCGGCCCCATGAACTCGAAGCGATGCTGAGCACGGCCGCGTTTGCCATGGGTGCTTCAGCCGCGCCCCCGATCCTGATCACGATCGCCGCGCGCTTTGGCCGGGTCTCGTGGAAGTACGCGTCGATCGCCCACTCGCTCATCTTGAAAGACGCGGGGGTCCTGATCCAGACGTTTTACCTGATGGCGACCGATATGGGACTGGGCGGTTGTGCGATCGGCACCAGCAATATCGATCTGTTCGCGAAGATGACGGGGATCGAATTCCACGTCGAGGGCCCGGTCGGTCAATTCGCGCTCGGCCGCGGCAGCAAGCTCGAGGGCTCCGAGTAGGTTCCTGTGTTACAAACTGCACAGACGCGGCCAGCGATTCTCGCTTAAATCGCCGTCATTCAATCACGTTAAGAGAATACTTGCGATCGCCCGGCCTTCTCGCCGGGCTTTTCGTGCGCGGCGAGCACCATGTCCAACGCAATCCAGCAAATCGTTGACGTCTATGTCCGGCTAAACAACCGCCGAGGACTGGAGGATCTCATGATGCATCGTCAAAGGTTGGCCGTCGACCTCAAGGCTCGAACGGGCTTCGACTTCAGCTTGCCGATCAGCCAGATCGATGAAGAGATCGCGGTGATCGAGGCGGGCCTCGCGAGCTTACGGCGCGCTCACGGCCCTTGAGCGCCATCGCGCGGATGAAAGCGGGTAGACCAATCTCCATTGTACCCCGGATCTCTCCCGAGATCGCTGGAACTTTGTTCACTCCCGGAGAACTACGGGGCCGCCGGCCGAGGCGGCCAAAGGTTATCTTTTGGCAGAGTCTCTTCGATTTGCATTTCAAATGTTGATGACGTCAATCGCGGCTTTAATGCATAGATTGCAAAGCGATTGAGAGTTGGACACCAACCAAAAACTGCGGCGGTAAATTTACCGTATTTCCCTGAGTGGGGCCCCGACTGCGCGGTGCCCTTGAAGGGCGGGACGTGGCGGTTCCCGAACCCCGGTGAAATCAAGATTTCTCCTAAATCGTGGCGGTGATTGTCGCTTTTTGGACCTCGATACAGGGTACCGGTCAACAAGAACAATAAGAGGAGGCATCACCCAATGCCGACGAAAGACGGTTTTACCCCGGACCATCCTTTGCCTCGCTTTCTCGCCGAACATGCCGAAGGACCCGAGCAGCCGGATATCGGGAAAGCTTGGGACGGGGCGGTTATCTCGTCGCGAATCCTCAAGACGAGTATTTTGGTTATAACGGCGACAGCGATCGGTATCGCGGTTCTATCGGTGGGAAATCCAGTCGTGCTCTTTACGAACGTCACGGCCTCGCTGTTCGACACATCGGCGTTCCAGCCTGGCACCGGTCAATCGACGCCAACAATTCAATCAACCGCCGGCACTCAGGATTTGCCGCCGACTGCAGGGGACGCGCCGACGCGCGACGAAATTGCTGCCGCTTCTGGACCTGCCGATCAGAGTCAGACCGAAATCAGTCAGCCACCAGCTGAAGCCTCGTTGATGCAATTCCAAGCTTGGGCCGCCGACGAAGATACACGGGCACAGGTCGCGCCCGTACAGCCCGTTCAAGATGCGCCGGCACAGGTTGTGCAAAATGCCCCAGCACCGGTTGGGGAAAATGCCCGAGCACAGGTTGGGGAAAATGCCCGAGCACCTGTCCGGCCCATGCAAAAGCACCGAAGGGTCCGGCCCGTGCAACATGCGCGGGCAGAGATCCGGCGGGAGCAAAATCCCCGAGCAGGGGTCAGGCGGGAGCAAAATTCACGGGTACAAGTCGCGCCCGTACAAGATGCACGAGCACAGGACCAGTCCGTGCAAAATGCCCAGGCACCATCGTTCCTGCAAAGTTTCGGTTGGCGCAATTAGATCTAGCAGGAAGTGACGCCCTCCAAGCCCCATGGTTTAAGTTGAGGCGCCCAGACCGCTGGGATTATAAGAAAGCGCAGTGACGGGATCGTACCGCCATTTTGGTCGACGAGCAGAACAAGGGCTGGAGCCGGGCCTTCGAGGCGACCTCGTGACAGCCAACTACGCGGCCTTCCGTTTTTCGATGACTTGCCGGAAGTCCGTTGCCAGCTTGCCATAGTAACGAGCAAGCACCTCATAGAACGCGCGCTGGGGCCCATCCGTCGCCTGCCGAGCCCGTTCTTCGCACTGGGCGGCTTTGGTCTCGTACTGCTCCACTTTGGTTTGAAGTTCAGTCGCCATGGCACTACTCCATGCAAGACGCACAATCCTCGCTAGTCCTTTGGCATGCGGCCCCGCTCAAAAAAGTGGCCAGGCGAAGGAAACTTACAGCCGCGGGGACCAGCTCGCCCGGAGCATTGTCGATTTTAGTAGATGGCCATCCGCTCGAAAACCGAATTGCCTTCCATCGCACCGGAGAAACCGCTTAGGCCTGCCGCATCCGCAGCCGTCGCAAGCGTACATCCGGCGAACGACGGTGCAGATGACAGCAGCCGGACTGCGGAGACACCGCTCCTTGCCGCCTCCGGCAACCCCCCACCTACCGGTTCAGTAACGGACCCTAATGCGCCAGTACTTTGGCGAGGATCGTTCAAAATTTGGTCTTCGCGCTTTGGCGTAGCCTTCACGGGACCAACGCCGCGCTTGACCATTTCGAGCAGGGTTGCAGTCCACGAGGTCGTGCTGTCTGGCACTGGCCGAAATAGACCACTCGTGATTTCAAAATAGTCCACCGTCACGGACAGTTTAATGGCGACGGCGGATCGCGAGCCTACATCAGAACCGTGCCGGTTTCCCCCATTCCGGTACAATCTCTAAGCCCACTCGGCCCCAGCTCGCCCCCGCTGGGGCCGTTTCTTTTTGATTCGGGCGGGCGAGCGGCGGCCCGGAAGGCCGCCCCAACCTCCGAAGCCGCAATCGCGGGCTCACCAGCGGCCTTCCTAGGGCTGGAGGATCTCATGATGCATCGTCAAAGGTTGGCCGTCGACCTCAAGGCTCGAGCGGGCTTCGACTTCAGCTTGCCGATCAGCCAGATCGATGAAGAGATCGCGGTGATCGAGGCGGGCCTCGAAAGCCTAAGGCACGCTCACGGCCCTTGAGCGCCGTTGCGCAGATGAAAGCGGTAGACCAATCTCCATTGTCCCGGATGACTCCCGAGATCACTGGAACCTTGTTCACGCCCGGAGAACACGGGGCCGCCACGTGTGCTGAAGAATAGCCGTCGCTGATCTCAACCCAGCGGCGGCTTTTGCATTTCGAGGGCATCATCGGTGCGCTGCGCTAATGAGGAACCGCACCGGCCCCGCGGCTGACGGTCATAATTGGCCCGCAATGCTCGTGGAACGACCATCCATGGGTGTTGCGTATGTGTCGAATGAGCGAAAGATAACGGCGTTTGCTGCGGCAGCGCTGCTGCTGTCGAGCCTCTCGCTTGGCGGGTGCGCGACTTCAACTGCTGGCTCATCACTGATGGACGCGCGGGCTGAGGCACCGGCGCCTCCGAAAGCAAGCGTTTATCTCCCGGTAGAAGATCTGCCGCCGAAGCGCGAAAAGCCCGCCATGACACCCGACGAACGGTTGAAGCTTCAGAAAGAACTGATCGCCGCGCGCGATCGCCAGGCGTCTGGCGGTAAAGCCAGAAAGGGCGCTGCCCGCGCTCAACCCATGAAGCCCTAGATAGCGAAAGCCGGCCTAAAACGACTTTCGTCGGAACCCGGTTCAGCGCGCTACCGGGCCGGGCAGCGCTGGCGAGCCGTGCGGCAAGCCGGGATTCGGTGGCCGGGACCGACCGGTACCCTGACAGCCCGCAAATCCCAAACGGACCAGCCGCAATTCAGTCTCTGCGCAGCACCTCATAAATA
Source organism: Bradyrhizobium lablabi (assembly GCF_900141755.1). Classification (NCBI taxonomy): domain Bacteria; kingdom Pseudomonadati; phylum Pseudomonadota; class Alphaproteobacteria; order Hyphomicrobiales; family Nitrobacteraceae; genus Bradyrhizobium; species Bradyrhizobium lablabi. Next base: position 173,325 of record NZ_LT670844.1, read on the forward strand.
CCAAAGAGTGCGCCCACGAGAGTTGCACAGCCGATAAGCGTTGCCGAAGCGACTTCCAGCCACTCTTCGGCGGAGCCTGAGGACTCTTCGCGCCAAATCGGTTCTGCCATTTCCCACCAGCCGACGAGCGCAAAAGTGAGACCAAAGCAGAGAGCGATCGCGATCTCGGCAAATCGATAGTAACTCATTGGCTCACGCTCTGCCGCTCTCCGGCCGGTACGGTGGCAGGGTCAAGGCAGAAAAACGCCGCAGGCGTGAAATATTCGCGAGGCGCGTGTCCTAACATTGCGGGCCGCAAGTCTTGCCACCCGAGAATCCTCCGGGCAGCCGCGGCTTGTGGGCATGCGATAGCCGGGCTCAGCCCGGCAATTCCAGCCCGCGAATCCCGGACTCACCAACGCCCTTCCTAGAGTCGTGGCGGGGCCTTCCCAGGAACTAAAGGAACGCAATCGGTAACTGGCAGACAGCGGCCGCGGCCGCTGTTAGAGCCGCCCAACCGTTCCAGTAAGTCTGCCGAGCTGCTGTTGCTATGACATCGATCGCGCGCCCATTCTGGTCGACGATACCGATCATGACATCTTCAGATGCAAACCGGCTTTTCGTTTCGGGCGCCACGCGCTGATACGACGCAAAGATCCAAAGCCCGACCGCAGCCCGCCCAAAAACAGCAGCCAGCACGCCGAGGGTCAGTTTGATTTGGTCGTGTGGCATCACTCCCCGCCCTCCCCCTAGAAAAATATTTTTGAAGCTTCCCATGGTCTTCCCGACGCGACTTTCTGGGAAGATTTGGGACGCTAAAAAATGATAGAAGTGTTTGATTTTTTTGGTCGGGGCAGCTGGATTCGAACCAACGACCTGCAGTACCCAAAACTGCCGCGCTACCAGGCTGCGCTATACCCCGATTGTCTGGGAAACAACGTTGGATACACGCTTGAGAGGCCGCCAGCAAGCCGCCCGCGGCCCGGTTTTAGTGGCCGCTGAAGAGCGGATGGCCGACGCGGTCGCCGGGCTCGATACCGTATTTCTTCGCGGTACCCGCGATCACCTCCAGCACCCCCTTCGCCAACCCTCCCGACGGGATGATTTTGGTCGATAGCGGCTCGGTGTTCTCGGCAATGCGCAGGATCCGTCCGTCGGAGCGAATGAAAATCATGTCGAGCGGGATGTAGGTGTTCTTCATCCACATCGACACTTCCTGCTCGGGAGAGAAATCGAACAGCATGCCTTTGCCGTCCGCAAGCTCCTTGCGGTACATCAGGCCGGTTTCTTTCTCCTGTTCGGTGGTCGCCATCTCGACCGAGAAAACCTGCACGCCGTTCTTGGTGACGATTTCGAGCGGCTGAATGCTCGCCGCTTGCGCGCTGGGACCTGCGAACGCGAACAGCGCGAACGCCGCAGCGACAACCATCCAACGCCACGCACCCGCACGACGGGTACAAACATCTCGGTCAAAACTCATAAAGGTAACGCTCACTGCCAGCCGTGGAAGATTTCGGGGAACCCTAGCCCGACGAGCGTGGCAAATACCAGCCCGCGGTCTTTGAAACCATCTTCAAGGCTGCGTGACGGGTTGGGGAATACGGTCCGGAAGCGTGAAAGGATCCGCCCGGTCAGTGCGAGGACAGCCCCGGGGCGCCGTTTTCCGGCTGAATCTCGGCAGCCATCATGCCCTTGGAACCGGGCCCGAACCGCACCAGCACATACTGGCCGGGGCGCAGCTCGGTCATGCCGAAGCGGCGGAGCGTTTCCATGTGGACAAAAATATCGGGTGTCCCCTCGCCGCAGGTCAGGAAGCCGAATCCGCGCAGCCGGTTGAACCATTTGACTTGCGCCCGTTCCAGGCCGCTGGTCGGGGTGACGCTGACATGGGTCCGCGGCGGCAGCATCTGCGCCGGATGGATCGCCGTTGATTCGTCCATCGAGAGGATGCGGAACGCCTGGTAGCCCTTGGCGCGCTGCACGCATTCGCAGACCAGCCGCGCGCCTTCATAGGCCGTCTGATAGCCGTCGCGCCTAAGTACGGTGACGTGCAGAAGCACATCGGGCCAGCCATTGTCCGGAACGATGAAGCCGTAGCCCTTCGAGGCGTCGAACCATTTGATTACGCCGGAGATTTCGACGAGGTTAGCGGCACTATCGCCCAAGCCCGACAGCGCATCCATCGCCGGATCGCGCTCGGCGTTAGCTGAAAATTCGCCTGGCCCAAGCCTGTTCGGTCCGGTCCCGCCTGGCGGTACCCCGAGCTTTTTGGACTCAAATCCGTCCGACCCCATGACCCCGGACCCCACACATCATCTGCGGCCCGCCATCTCAAGCGGCGGCGCCGTAACGCGCGCCCATCCATGATTAGCCATGACGACGCGACGCGAATCTCTCGAATCAAAAGATAACACTCCCGCGTGTGGCGCATAGATAAAAAACGAATCTGCCGGAACCTATGAACAGCCTTGCACAGCCGCGAATCAATTGGGCATCAGTTGCCCACGAACGGTCCAAGCGTCTCCCCGATGTCGTGGCGGATCACGAGATCGGCGAACTCGTCCTGCTCGGTGGGTTCGTTGTTAATGATGACGAGCTTGGCCCCGCAGTTTTTGGCCAGCATCGGAAAGCCCGCGGCCGGCCAGACCACCAGCGACGATCCAATCGCAAGGAACAGGTCGCAGTGCTGGGCAAGTTCCGTGGCGCGGCGCATGGCCTCGTCGGGCATCGCCTGCCCGAACGAGATGGTGGCGGTCTTCACCGGCTCGTCGCAGGCGGTGCAATCAGGCGCACCGCTTTCATCGAAGCGCTTTCTGACCCAGGCCAGATCGTAGGCCTGCCCGCACCCGATGCAGCGCGCGTAGGTGGTATTGCCGTGCAGCTCGACGACGTGGTCGGCTGAAAACCCCGACACCTGATGCAGATTGTCGATGTTCTGGGTGACGATGGCGGGGATCTTGCCGGCCCGGTAGAGCGAGGCGAGCGCGCGGTGACCGCGCCCCGGCTTGGCGGCGGCAAAGGTCGGCTCCATCGCAAAGCGCCGCCGCCACGCTTCGTCCCTGGCCTCGGGACTGGATACGAACTCATCGAACGGGATCGGCCGGTTGCGGGTCCACAATCCGCCGGGCGAGCGGAAGTCGGGAATACCGCATTCTGTCGAGATGCCGGCGCCGGTGAAGGGAACGATGATGGAGGCTGCCGCGATCATGTCGCCGAGCCGTTCGACGCCGCTGCGAAGATCTGACGCAATCATCTACGACATTCCAAAAGCTTGACCGCGCGCATTATAGCACGGCCAATCGGAATGCGCCTTTGATCGCGTTTTGTGATCGCGCCTGCCTCAGGCCGCCGCCTCACGCTGCCTTTGCGATCGGTTCTTTGGCGATCGGCTCCTTGAGCTCGTCGCTCTTCTTTTCGTCGTGCTTCCTGCCGGCCTTCACGACCGGCGCCACGTCAGGGGCTCGCTTCGCAGGCTTGCCGTACTGGGACAATTTCTCCAGCTCGGCCTCGAGTTCGGCACGGCGTGCGGCGACCTTCTCCATCAATTTGTCGGTCGTGCTCTCACGCAACGCCGCGAGTTCTTCGATGCCAAGTGAATCCAGATCGATCTTTGCCATGCAGGCCTCCCATTTTCTTTTTGGCTACCGGGAAGGCACGCACACCACAAGCATGCGCGCGATCTTATCCACCGCGTTGTCGACGCGTGACGATCACGGTCCTGCACCGCTCCTCATTCGTGCCCCAATCGCAGGCGCCAATGAAGGTGGGACAATAATCGAAGGGATGGGCATGACCGACCGGGGAGACAATGCCGCGCGCGAGCGGGAAGAGATCGTCGCGCGCCTGGCAAATTTCAAAGCAACGCAGGAAAAATTCGAGCGCGAGCGCGCGGAATATTTTGTCACCACGCTCGAAAACGCGCGCCACTCGTTCCAACACCCGCCATTAGAGCGGCCGTCGTTCTGGACCTAAACGATTTTTGCGACGCACGAAGAAACCCGGAGACGATGCTCCGGGTTTTTTTGGGATTGCCGATTACCAGTGATGGCGCCAGTAGTGGTGTCGATAATAAATCGGCCCACCACCGTAATAGGCGTAAGGCCCAGGCCCGTAATAGTAGCCGGGGCCATAGCCGTAATAGCCGTAGCCCGGTCCATAATAATACGGATAGCTAGCGGCGGCGGCGCCCGCGACCAGCGCGCCGGCGGCCAGGCCGAACGCAAGGCCGGGGCCGATGCCACGCGCCTGTGCCGGCGCGCTCATCGTAGTCGCCGCAACCGTGCCGACCGTGGCCAGGATTGCCAAAGCCTTTTTCATACGAGTCTCCTCCTCTCAATTACCCTCAAAATAACGCGGGTGAGATTTGATGGTTGCAGAGGAACCGGGTTCCGAAGCCAATGGAGCTGACCTATTAATTTACTCTATTCGTGCGCTTCAGCCGACCGATCATGCGGTCGAGCAGCCACACTTCGACGTCGCACCCGTCCACGAACTGGCGTGCAGCCTGCAATGCCCCCGCGTCTGTCTCAGCGTCGACCGGCTTGCAGGACGTCACGCGATTGTTTCCATCAATCAAATAAGCCCTATAGGTCGTCATGATGTCCTCCTCGCCCAAGACAACCTCGCCCAAGACAACGCGGGGGAACCGGCACTTGCGCGCAGGGAGCCATGCGGGAACCGAGGGAACCAACGCGGCTTCTGTCAAACGCCGAATGGAAACTATTGAGGTACAGGGGGATTATCTATCTGGAAGACGTCCGGCCCGGCTGGTGAGTGATGGATTTAGCTACCTTGAAAGAACAGGCAGAGCGCTGCCGCCGCCTTGCCAAACACGCCGACCCCTTCACGCAAAAGAGGCTCTTGGATCTCGCGCTGGAATACGACGCCCGGATCGCGCAGCTCGAGCCGAAACCTTCCGCAGCCTCACGCACGCTGCGGAAGGACGAACCGTGATCGCCTCATTTCTTGTCCATTGTGAAGGCCAGCACGATCTTGTCGGGCGCCTGCTTGAACTCCTTGGCGACGACCTCGCGCACGGTGCCCGCCAGTTCGTCCAGCGGCTTGCCTGAATAGAGGCGGGGAAAGGTCACCGTCACCTCTCGAAAACTGCCATTGTGCCAGTTGAAGCCGACTTCCGGGCGCGTGCCGGTGACACCCTCGAGATCGGTTTCGACGGCCCGGCAGTAGGACAACCCGTTTGAAATCAGGTCCACCGCGCCGCACCCGGCGAGGCTAATGGCAAGTACGATGATTGTGATGGCTTTGCGAATATTCATGCTGCACACCGAATAAAATAGATTTCAGATTTGTTTGTCTGTCATACCTCGCTTCCCGTTCATGCGGCCTGGCCCTGCCCTCCTCCCCATTTTGCTGCTATTAATCCCCCGAAACCACGATCAAACTCGTCAATATCTCCAGGGAGACAGGAAACATGCGTTATCTCCACACCATGCTGCGCGTCCGCAATCTCGACAAGGCGCTGAAGTTCTACCAGGACGCCCTGGGGCTCAAGGAAGTCCGCCGCGTCGATAACGACAGGGCCAAATTCACCTTGGTGTTCCTGTGCGCAGCCGAAGACGAAGGGCTGTTGAAGGCGTCCAAGGGACGCGGCGCGCCGCTGGTCGAACTCACCTATAATTGGGACGAGGAAAAATACGGCGAGGACCGCTATTTCGGCCACCTCGCCTATGAAGTCGACGACATCTACGCGACCTGCGACCGGCTGATGAAAATGGGCATCACCATCAACCGCCCGCCGCGCGACGGCCAGATGGCGTTCGTCCGCTCGCCGGATCTGCACTCGATCGAGCTCTTGCAAAAGGGCGACGCAAAGCCGTCGGCGGAGCCGTGGGCATCGATGCCGAACACCGGGCACTGGTAGCTTGTACAAATTCTTCGTGCACCTCCACCATCCGACCTACCGGCTGGTGACGAAGGCCGATGCGCCGTTTCCTGTCGGCGCATCGGAGCGGGATTGGCGCTTTGCCCGCGCGCGCGCGAAGCCGGCGACGTCAATGCCGAAGTGCGCGATGCGGTCGAGCGCTGTGGCTACTCGCTTTTCAAAATCGGACTCTTGCTTTCCGAAATTCCGAAACGCTGAAACTGCGGCCGCCGATTTCCGTTGCGCGCGCAGCGCCAACAATCCGATTCGAGTTGTTTCACCGGAACATCGCACGCCCTCGCGCGTTCTTGAATCAACAATGGATTCACGGAGGAAACGATGGAACGTGGAATTTTGCTTTGGCTATTAGGCGTGCCGATACCTGTGATCATTCTGCTGTGGCTGTTCTTCGGCCACTAGGATCGCGATCGGCGCGTCCGGTGCAAATCAGGCCCCGCCGCTGGCGGGGCTTTTTTTGCGGCGCGCCATTTTTGAAATTTTGAAACGCGCTTTTTTGCGAAAATTCCGATATGACCGTGTGTTGCGGATCACGGGGAGCAAAAAATCGTGCCGGAGAGCAAGCTGAAGATCTGGGGCCGCGCCAATTCGGTCAATGTGCAGAAAGCGCTGTGGTGCCTCGCCGAACTCGATCTCGCTTACGAGCGGATCGATGCCGGCATGGCGTTCGGCAAGAACGATCAGCCCGAATATCTCGCGATGAACCCGAACGGGCGGGTGCCGACGCTGGTCGACGGCGACTTTGTGCTCTGGGAATCCAATTCGATCATGCGCTATCTCGCGCTCGCCTACGCGCCGGCGTCGCCGATCTATCCGGCGGAGCCGCAGCGGCGCGCCGGTGTCGACCGCTGGCTGGATTGGACGCTGTCGACGCTGCAGCCGGTCGACCGTCCGGTGTTTTGGGCTTTGGTGCGAACCCCAGTCGAGCAGCGCGACATGGTCAAGATCCAGAAGGATGCCGACGCCGAGGCGGTGCAATGGCGCATTGTCGACGCGCAGGTCTCGAGCCGGCGGTTCATCGAAGGCGATGACTTCACCATCGCCGATATCGCGCTCGGCGCCTATGCGCGGCGCTGGTTCGGCGTCGAAGGCGTCACCAAGCCGCACCTCGCCCATCTCGAACGCTGGTTCGCCGAGCTCGCCCGCCGGCCGGCATTTCAGAAATTCGTCGCGCCGCCGATGTCGTGACTAATGAAAGCCCGAGCGCTCGAACAGCACAACGCAGATAATCACGGCGAGCGTGACCGCGGTTACCATAAGCCGCCTGGTCCAGCTCATGCCGCGGCTGACCCACCACAACAGCGCGCAACACATCAAGACGGGAACGATGATATCGAGCTGCAATAAGATAGCCTCGCCGATGCTCAGCGGCCGGTTGAAGTGCCGGCGCCGATGCTGATGGTGCCGCCGATCTGCACGCAGGTCTCGGTGCCTTCGACCCTGACAAACCCCGGACCATAGACCGCGCAGGGATTGCCGTGACCTGTGCTCTTTACCGGAAGCTGTTTGCCTGAGCGCGCAAATTTGTCCGGCTTCTGATTGCCGGAGGGCTCGGCCAGCACCGAGGCGGGCAGCAGCGCAATGACGATCGCCAGCAGGATGTTTCGCATCCCGCCTTCTATCGCGTGCGCACTCGCGATGCTAGCGTTTGATCGGTTCTGATTTGGTCAGAGCCGATCAGGCGCTAGTTTTTTGTTTGACGCGTTTTCTTGACGCGAACCGGTATCCACTTCGCTCGAAAACGCTTTAGCGGACGAACTTGATGCCGACCACCTTGCCGCGACGCCACACCACTTCGCAGTTCCGCCCCGTCCTGGCGTCGCGCGAAAATGCCAGCCGCAGCTTGGCCGGCAGCGCGTTGGGGTCCTCGATCGTGATCTTGGCGCCGGAGCTGGAAAGATCCTGCACGACGCATTGGCGCGCGGCAAAGCCACCCTCGAGCGTGAGCCAGCCAGGCTGGCGGAGGGATTTTCGGATTTCCCGCTTTTTTGTCGCTAGCGCCATTTCGATTGCTCCACAAGGCGCCAGCCCTACCCCCAAGCTGCTTTAAAAACCGTTGCGAAGTTACCGGAATTACGGCTGTTTGCGCGGCGTGGAAAACACAGCGTCGGCCATCAAAATGAGGCTTCCGGCGGCTTGCCCGGCCGCGCAAACGCCACTATACGTTCGCCCGCCGCCACCGGGACCCCCTTCGCCAAGGTCCCGATACGGCCCGGCGCTCGTCGCAGACCCTCAAAGCGTTGATTTGCCGGTTAAATTTGTAGTGACAATAGCGAAACGGCGATGCCGCGGCCGCCCGGCCGTGGCCAGGCGGACGTTTTCGCTCCCTTCGTCTATCGGTTAGGACGCCACCCTTTCACGGTGGAGAGAGCGGTTCGATTCCGCTAGGGAGCGCCACATTCCCAATTCGATTTATCCGAGCCGCTCGCTTGCCCGCTTTGCGGCCTCGACGATCAGCTCCGCATATTGCGCGCGGACTGGCTTTGGAAACCGGCTGGTCGGACATGAGATCGAGAGCGCCACGGTTTCGATGCGCGTCGCGCCCGCCCGGGTACAGCCATTAAGGATTTATTAGGGATAGAGGTGAAACCTGAAGCCCTCCTGATTCAAGCGGGGCGGGCCGATAACATGACTGAGACGGACGATCTAAGTCGCAACATCCATGTGCTGAAAGAGCTGCAGAGAAAAGCCTGGCATCACCTTGCCGACCCGGCTCTCACCAGCTTCGAGCGCCGCGAAACCCGCAACCAGATCAAAGAGACCGGGGCGGAGCTGCGGTCCTATCTGGCGATGATGTCGGAGCGCACGCGCTTCCGCCCGCGGCCCGTGGAAGAGCACGCCGTGAGCAGCCTCGACAAGTTCGAATTCAGGCTTCTTGCCGGAAATCAGCTGTAGCCAAATCCTAGAACTCGAAGACATCGGTGCTGCGGCGCGCAAGATCGTGCAAATCAGCAAGCGTGCCGCGAACCGTGTTGCAGCGACCGCAATGGATCGGCGTAGCGTCCGGCGCGGCGGGATCGACGGGCTTGATCGACAGGCTGCCGCACGCCTCGCAGACGATTTTCAGCCCGGATTGCTTTCCGATATCCGTCACGGCGACCCTTAGCAAATGACGGATGCGAAGTAGCTCACGTCGCGGACCTTCCAGCCAAGGCGGGCGAAGTGTTGCCGCAGGTCGCTGGAAGAAACCGCCTGGACAAGCCAATCCGTGTAGGGCTTGAAGGGATGCCGCACATCCCGGCCTTCAATATAAGGCCCGTGCAGCACGTCCTGGCGACGTTGGTGGAGTTTCGCGATCAAGCTTGTCGCGATGAAAACCGATCCAGCAATTGCGATTGTTTCGCTTATCATTTGAGGCCCCCGCCGTTTGATCCCACGGAGCCTCTATTACGCCTAAAATTTTAAAGTCCGGATCGCGGCGGCGCCCGCAATTGAACGATCGCGTTAGCCAACCGGAAACCATCAGATTTCGCTGCGGCGTCGCGAATTGTCGTGCAACATCGTCGCCTGGCTGGTGGTTTCGCCTCGCATCTACATCGCGCGCTGCAGCGTTGAGCATAGAGCGCGATATTCGGCTTGAACGGATCCGTCAAAGCGCGCGCCGTAAAATCGTCGTGCGATTTCGTAAAACCCTTCCGGCGTAAAGGCCGGCGATAGTTTTCTGAGCACTTTGGCGGCCTCCTTGGCTTCGGCCATTCTTCCCTGAAGACCGAGCGCGCAGGTCAACTCGACCCATTGTGCGGGAGCGTCGCTATAGAGTTCGATCTCGCTACGGGCCGATTCTTCCATTTTATCCAGTTCGCCGAGCTTCCAGTGACACCAGCCTGCATAATGCAGCCAGCGGTGACTGCGAGGGACGCGCGGGCTGATCCGCCTCGCCTGTCCGATCGCGCGCAGGCTGTCGGCAGGATCGGCACCGACCGTCCGATGGGCGTTGGCGAGCAGAACCAATCCTTGCGGGTCATACGGATTCCGTTCGACGGCTTCATTCAAAAGCTCCAGCGCCAGGTCGAGATTGCCCGCGCTATAAAACGCGGTGTCGGCACAATTGATGAGAACGAAGGAATTCTTGGGGGCGGTCCGACGCGCCCGCTCTGCATGCTCCACCGCGAGCGCGCGCTCCCGAGCCATATGCGACGACGTCGACCACAGCGCGCGGGCAAAATCTCCGCAACGACTTTTGACGCTGATTGGCGCAGACGTCTCTCGTCTTCGCAATTAGGATTCGTTCCGGATTGTGAACGACCTCACAAAACAAAGCAGCCAGGCTTGGTAATAAGAGATCAGCCACACCCGGCTCGCGCCCCTTAGGCAAGAACAACCGTACGAGCATGCTATGCCCACATACATCAGGGTGGTCGCCAGATTCGAGGAGCCGGCAGAGCTCATTAGTGATCCTTATCGGGCGATAGCTCTATTTGTTGGGATCGAAGTGGTGGTGGTTTTGATCGCGATCGCTAGCGGCGTGCAGGGCGTTTGGCTCTGAGAGTATCGAGCGCCGGGCGCCGGGTTCCGGACTTTGCGAGAGCACAACGAAATCGGAGCACCCATCATGTTGGAAGCAAATCGCCGGATTTTTCTTCAGTCATTTGCCGCTGGTGCTGGCGCACTCGCCACCTCGCAATCGTTTGCCGCCGGCAGTGACGGACATGCCGCGGGGTACGATGTCTCCGCAGCGTCAGAATACCTCAAGACTATTCCGCGCAAGTCGGGCGACCCTGTCGTCTTCACGGCCGCCCTCGACAAGGGACCGATCAAGGCGACATCAGGCGGCTGGGCCCGCGAAATCACCGCGCGAGGACTTCCGATCGCTACCGACATTGCCGGCGCGCATCTGTTCATGAATGCAGGCGGCGCGCGAGAGATGCATTGGCACAATTCCGCCGAATGGGCCTTTGTGGTCGAGGGTCATTGCCAGGTCACGGTGGTCGATCCCGAGGGCACGGCCGAAGTCGTCAATCATGGTCCCGGCGACCTCTGGTATTTTCCGAAGGGCCACAGCCACGCGATCCAGACGCTGGGCCCCGTACCCTGCCACGCCATCCTGGCGTTTGACGATGGGCTCTATTCGGAACATGGCACCTTCGGCATCAGCGACTGGATGAGTCGTTACGACACTCAGGCGCTCTCGCAAGCCTTCGGCGTTCCTGCGGACGCATTCGCGCAGATCCCCAAGGCCGAGACCTACATCATGCAGGGCGAAGTTCTGCCGCTGAATGGCCCGCAGGCGCGCTCCGCTCGCGAACTGGATCGCGCACGGAGCCATCGTTTTTCCATGATGGCGCAGAAGCCACGGGTGAGTACGTCAGGCGGAGCGCTCTACGTCGCATCCTCCAGGGAATTTCCGATGTCGACGACGATGACGGGAATCTTCCTGAAACTGAAACCCGGCGCGATGCACGAACCGCATTGGCATACGGAGGCCAATGAATGGCATTATGTCCTGAAGGGACGTACCCGGGTCACTCTGTTCGCGCCCGACAAGCGCGTCGCCGTGGCCGAGCTTTCGCCGGGAGACTGCGCCTACATCCCGCGAAATAGCGGCCACTCCGTCCAAAACATCGGCACGGAAGACGCTGAAATCGTGGGCGTGCTGGACAGCGGCATCTACCACGAAAGCTCCTTGTCGTATTGGCTCGCGAAGGCGCCGCGCCATCTGCTGGCCAATAATTTCGGCGTGCCGGAAAGCGCTGTCGCGAATTTCAACAAGCGCAGCGTGATCTCTTTACCACCCGGTCCGGGCTGACATCGGTTTGCCCCGGCGGAGGCCCGCCGGCGCGGCTTTACCGGTGGGATTTTTCGGGCGGGCCAAGGCCTGTCCGGCAAGAAATTTTCAAGGCGTTAAATACTGGAGGAATTGCAAATGACCTCAACGCTTCGCGCTTGCCTGTTTGGCGTTTTCCTCTCCGCCGCCACGCATTCCCTGGCATCGGCCGCGGACCAAGCCATCACGTTGCGGCTCGGCGCCGGGTCGGCGCTGAACCTGGAGCGGCCCTTTACCACCGTGTTGATCGGCGATCCCTCCGTTGTCGACGTTCGCGAGCAAAACGACCGCGCGGTCATTCTCGAGCCGCTCGATCTCGGCGCCACCAACATCGTTTTCCTCGACGCGCGAAGTATCGCGATCGCTAATTTCAGGGTTTTGGTTTGCGCAAGCGCGATCCCGGTTAGTTACGATGACGGTTCTGACTGCGAATGAACCTACGTAGCGCAAGCGCTGCAAGCGTAGGGACAACCTGGGGCGCGCACTCATAAATCGAGCTCGACGTTATTTGTCGTCGAATTTATCGCGAGGCGTGTGGCCGAGTATCATAAAGGTCCCATAATCGGGGGCAACGTACTTCTGGCCTTCGTTGGCGGCATTTATAAAGCCCTCCATTGAGTAGGTGGCCACTACATTCAAGAAGAGGTGCGGGACAGGTCATCCAACACTTCACGAGCTTCTCCAAGGCGTAAAACGCGAGGGGAGCCATCACGCGCAGTCCTTCTAAGGATACTGCGCGCAACTGGCCCGTCGATGTCTCACATGGGTCACACGCGCCGCTTTGGCAGCATGCCGACGGCTTCCGGTGTTCCGCGATAAGCAGACATTGCAGGTGACTGGCGGCACGTCTCAAAGGTGCCGCCAATAAACGACATCATTCGTTCACCTCGGTGGCAGCGGCTAAAATTGAAACGGACTGACCGAAATGGATATCTTCCCATCCGCAGTTTGTTCTACCTTAAAGTCCAACTCTTTTTGCGCTGTCGTATCCTCGACGGTCGCATACAACAACCCAGTGCAAGTAACTGCTCGCTTGGCTTTGTTTATTGAATTGGTGCGTATTGTATCATCCAACCTATAGGCCGCATCTTGTCTCGCCTTTTCCAAAATGGCTAATTTTTCAGCCTCTGTGTTCGCATTACTCACCATCGCCGCAACCACGCTCGAATTCTTGGCAGCGTAGTTGACAAGGGCATTATTGCTGTCGTCCGAAATGACCTTAACCACTGTATTGCGCGTATCCAAAGAATCACACTCAGGCGTCGCTTCGCCACAACCGCTCAGCAAAAGTAAAACAGGGCAACACCCTAAAACCGTCCGTCCTTTCGGGAAAAGCTTCATCGGAAACTTCACGGTTATCTTTCCTATTCCGACAACAAGGCCTTCAGTTACAGGAGCGGACGTTAATCCTGAGAGTCCGCTTGGGTAGAGTCGAGGATGGGCGCGGTAGCTTGGGGCCCTTTGGCCAACGCCCCGTCTCCCATCCTCGCTCATCAAACCGGACGAGCCGATTTCCGGCATCCGGCTTTCCGACTGGCTTCACCGCGAGACACGCGACGGGGCCGCTCGGGGCAGGCGTTGGAGGCATAGAACGCCGAGTTCTCGATGAATTACATCGAATGTAAATCGACGATTGCCGTGCCCTTGCACCCAGTGCCTTCGCGCGAGGAACCTGCGCACTCGTTCAAAGACGTATTGGTCGACGCTACGGTATGCCTTGCCCCGCGAGCCGTAGCCAAAGTAGTTGGACCAGCCTCGCAGTGACCTGTTCAGCTTGTCACGTACTTCCGGCCATGGATCGGTGTTGCTCGGCACCAGAAGATCGCCGACCCTTGTCTTGAGCCGTTGCACACTCTTCTTGGACGGGCTCGCACCCAGATACCAATTCCCGTTCGCCTCAAACAAATGCGCGCCGAACGAGTAGCCGAGGAAGTCGAAGCGTTCCTGTCGGGCGTTTCTCAACGAAGTTTTCGCCTCGTTGATCGTCAACCCGAGCTTGGTCATCACCGCCTTCGTCCACGCTAATGCCTCCGCCGCGCGACCGCGGCTGAGGATAACGAAGTCGTCGGCATAGGAGACGACGTGAGCGTAGAACGTGTCGCCGAAGTACTTGGACAAATCAGCATCAACTACGTCAGCATAGCCCCGGCATAAATGCCGGTGCACTTCCTTGACCGCGTCCAACCGCCCCGCGAGCGGGCCGGTAGCCGTAGGCATTGTCCTCGAAGTCAGCCTCGAAGATGGGTTCGATCACGATCTTGGCGGCAGTCTGAATCACACGATCACGAATGGAATGCCGAGCGGACGCTCGCCACCATTCGCTTTGGGGATCATCACCCGCCGCACCGGATCAGGTCGGTATGTCTTCGAGACCAGTTCCGCGCGCAAGCCCGCCAACCATGCTTCCACGCCCTGCTCCTCGATGCGAGCAAACGTCATCCCATCCACACCCGGTGCACCCGCATTAACGCGGGCGAGCCGATAGGCGCGGACCACGATGTCCTCGCGACAGATCTTGTCCGGATCTTATCAGGCGTTGTCAGGCTCATCACCAATCACCTTCACCTCACCATCTTCAAAAGCGCACCAGAAGTCGGGGCCCTTTGCTCCGCCGGCATTACCCGGCATCAACGCTCCTATTGCCCCGTCCGACTCCCGCCGTGACCACCGCCTGATGCGATGTTGAGGCCGCTACCCTCGTCCGCGACGGGTCTCCCCCTGTAACTACGTACCACCCTACCGACGTGCCGTGCCCACTACCCCCGCGGATCGCGTGGGTGCGCGTGTCGATTACTTCCCACGCGTGCGGCCTTCCCCAAATGACCGGAGGGTCGGCATCCGCATTAGAACTTTCGAGGCCTGCTCGGGCTTCACTTTGTTACGGCCCATCGGATCGCTCAGCAGCCCAAGGCCGCCTTCGTCGCAGGGCTCCGACCCAGCCAGTTACCCGGCCGTGTCGCCTGCCAGCTTCCGGACCAATCGACAATTATCCGGGTGAGACCCTCCCTCACTGATAGTTCGCGCCCTCGGGGCGCACGGTCATTCGCGTCATTCTGACCGTTGGCGACCACTTCCGTTCTACGCCCGAAGCAGACGAGTTCAAAGCCGGTGCGCCTATGTGAGAGTGTGCGAATGGGCGGAAGACTAGCGCACTTGTTCGGCTTTAAATGACAGAGGCCGCCAACTGAGGCGGCCTTCATATGACCGCGAATGCGAGAGCCGCTCCTAAAACGATCAGTGTATTTACGCCAGCGATCATGATGCCGAGATAAACGTCGGCCATGAGCTTCTCAGATTGGAACTTGGTTTGCCTGCCGAACATTGCGCTTCTCCATGCAATTGTTACGTCAGCCGCGCTTCGATGATGGCGTGCAGGACCAGCGTAAGAAAAGAGGCCCCTAATATTGCCACGAACCCGTCAATAGCCACGTCCAACATGGACTCATTGGCTCTAACTATCCAATCAATCATCCAACGCATCGGAGCACCTTGGCTGAGGAGACTCTAGCGTAGCTGATCTGGGCGGGCAGCTCGACCCCGCGAAGGTTTATTCCAATGTCGTATTGGTTGGGGGCACCCAATACCTTGGTTTTAGCACCGCGAGATCGCTCCGAACGCGACGTTGGCGCCAAGCCCAGATCGCGGCTCGACTGCGGCTTAACCAATAGAGTCCGATGTCCGCTCTTCCCTTAAGCGGATATTCACTGACACGACGGCAACGTCCGTGTTGTGCCAGAAGCGGAAGTCGCGAGAATTCGATCACCTCTTTGGCGCGGTTGTGTAGAACAAGCCGCATTGTCATGGCCGCGCATCAGTTCGGATTTGCTCCGCAAGATGTTCCGCGCGGCTGACTTGAGTTTGTGGAGCCAAGGTAGACCGAGAAAATACACGCTAGGCACCCTTGTGAGCCCACGAGCAAACCGCTGCCGCCAGGTCGAAATTGGGCCGAAGGCGGAGACGGACTCACTCCGGCACAAGTGCCTCCGCGTTGTTTTTTGCGAATTCCGCCGGGCAACGGACCTTTAGCGGAAAGTTGCAGCAAACCGGGATTTCGTGGAAAAGCTCTTGCGCGCGAAGGACTTCCAAGAAGCGATCCGCATTGAAGTCGAATATTTCCAATCCCAACTAAAGGCCGCCGCCGAAGACGCAACTCAAATTGGCGCCAAGATGGCTGAGTCGTTTAAGCGTTCTACCGGTTGAGTTTTGCGGTTCGACGTAACGACGACGTGGTACGCAATGCCGGTAGTCCTCACGATCCGCCGAAAAGCGTAACGTTTGGCTCGACGCGCCACGGGGATAAGGCGAAAGCGTTACAGCGACCGTTACCGGATGACGCGCTCAAGATCGTGATGCGTGGCGCGGATAAGGAGGATCGTGCGGCGGCATGATCAGAACGGACAATCAATGTCCGCTTTGCTGCGCGCTACGGACTCAATTCGGAAATGGCGCCATGTCCGTTTTGTGCCAACAGGAGACTCATCCACCTCAGCAAGCGTTATTGTTGCCGGCCTGACACGTCAGGGCCGGAATTGGCCGCGCGGCACGGCAAAAAGCAAACATCACGAAAATACGAGGAGTGAGACAGCTCACAGACGTGCCTCGCATTAGGCACTAACCAGACCCTTGCAAGGTTTTCGTCGGTTCCAACCGGATCGAGAAAATGAAAACGATGTCGGACTGGTTGAGCCGGGCAGCGGCGCTGCCCGCGCGATTACACAGTAATCGACGGCAGTCAGATAACCAGTGCGCGAGGGTCGACGACCCTTCAGGAGTCGAGTCACCCCCGTGTTCACGCGGCATGATTTCGTCACGACGTCCTGTCGCGCCGCAATCAGCTTTGTTGTGCGCGAATGCCGGTCCGCAGGCGATTGACTCTGTAACGCGCGTTTCAAGCCGAATTGAGCTTCCTGAAGCGGAATTTAAATGGATCGGGTCCGATCTCTACCTACATCGATGCCGAGGGCATCCGCATCGGATGCTGCAAGCCGATAGCTCGCGTCTGACAGCACGCTCGCCTCACGAAGCGTGATCGCCTCGTCTTGTCTGCGCGTGGGTCTGCGACCGATAGATACAGGAGAAAAACGACAATGATTTCATTCAAAGCTCTTGCAGCGGCCGTGCTGCTGTCCGCGACCGCAGCGACGCCGGCATTCGCGCAAGCTCCTGTGGGTGCGCCTCCGGTCGACCTGTATATCAAAAATCTACACGACTCCGGGTATAATCCGAAGAACGACTTCAATCCGAACGGGACCATAAGGGCCGCCATCCAGGAGCCGGGCGCGTTCGCGTTCTATTATCCGGATCTGGACGTTCTGAATGGTGGGGCTCCAACTCCTGCTGCCAGATTGTCTCCCGACTGGCCCGCGTTGAAGGGCGCGTGTGCGTCGGCCGGCGGCGGCGTCTCTTACTGCGGCGAGCGCTACGGCTCTTATGATTTTGCGCCCGACGCATTCCCGCGTCATCATGGCCGCCGCCATCACCGGCCGTGACTCGACCGCGCGGTACAGCGCCATGCGCGGCCCCACGGCCGCGTGGCGCGCTAAAGAAAGAGCTGCTTAGTCATCTTCGATCGAAGCGCTCGATGCGTCGCTCCAAGCCGGTTGATCCGAATGAAGTGGTCCCCCACATGAATATTCGATCGCCGCCCCTGCAGCCTGGAAAATTTTTGATCGGTGAGACAAAAAGACTTTTGCAACACTATCTGCCAACAGCGGTCGTTCCGGCAAGCCCACTAAACGGAGTTAGCGAGTTCCGCCATCACTAACGAGATGCTCCCGGAAGAACCGCACAACGCTCGCGTCGAAATCGTGGTGAAAGGCTGCCCTATCGAAACCCGCCGGCACGTCGGTGCAAATGCGCGGAATGCGAGTAGCGAGTAGCGGCGAACAAGGCGCTAGGAATGCATAGTGGCCGGCTGGAATGGTGTGGATTTCGGGCTGGCCCGGCAGCTGGCTGGCGGTGAGCGCGGTGAACCTTGCGTCGACACCGTTGCCACCGAGTTCCGACCGCCAAATCTGCAGCGGAACTTGGATGCCGCTCAGGGCTTCGGGCGTAAAGGCGAAGTTCATTGCAGCGTCTGCCAGGACGGCCGCTCTGATGCGTGGATCATGCGGCGGGCTGGGCGGGACATCACCGCTGCGCGCACGCTCGCAATTCTCTGTCTTGTCCGTCTCCTTGCAGATCAAAGCGAATCTGCGGAAATCCGCATGGGCGCCCACCAGAACCAGCCCGGTGTACCCACCCAAGGAAAAGCCGAAGAAGCCGATCCGGGCGGGATCGATGACCACTTTGTCTTTCCAGTCGTGCAGCATGAAATCAAGCAGGCGAACCATATCGGCAGGACGGGACGCCCAGACGGACATCTTATCGCGCTGCGAGGAGTCGTTGCCGTTGTCACCCGGATGATTAATGGCTGCGACGACAAAGCCGGCGTCGGCCAGCGCCTCTGCAGTGTCATGATTTGCGACGAACCACCCGCCCCGACCGTGGGAGAAAATGACCAGCGGCAGCTTCGCCCCTGTGACGGGACAATCCTTCGCGCCCGTCAGCCAAATATCGTCGGGGGGCACCGCCAGTTTGCCGAGCGGTACATCTTTCGGTTCCCCTGCGCATGGATACCAAATAGCGCCTGCCAAGCCTGGATCGGAATCGAGAAGCTGGATGCCTGCGGCCTCGGCGGGAGAGGCCAAACAACACAGTAACAAGGCATAAGCAAAATACTTCTTCAGTACCAAAGCAGCCCCCTAATTTAGCCAATGGAACTGATCAACGAACGACGACAGAATTGTGTCGCGCTCACGCCAGGCGAAGCGCACGACAATCGGCTGTGTTCGGCTCTGCTCAGCGCGTTGCTTCCGCAAACGATGTTGCGTGCGGATCGTGGACACGACGCGGATTGGATCAGGGAGTTTGCCCGACAAAAAGGGGCATGGACAAACATTCCGCCGAAGCGAAATCGCAAAGACCCGATCTGCTTCGGCCCGTATCTGTATCGTCCGCGCAATCTCGTCGAACGGTTCTTCAACAAGATCAGGCAATGCCGACATGTCGCGACCCGATATGACAAGCTCGCGGCCGACTATCTGGCATTCGTTAAACTCGCATCAATCCGAATTTAGCTGCGCGCTCAAGAGTCCACGCCCTAGATTGAGCCGGCTCGCCGACAGTTTCTGTCCGCCGACAACGCAAAAGCAGCCCTTTGCAGGCACCGCCAAGCAGCCGGCGTCAAACGGCCCAAAACGGCCTCCGAAACCAGCGCCAAGCCGCCGGCTGCCGGCGAAACCAAGCAGCCCTGACATCATGATCACCCAACGGCCCTCATCCGGAGGCGGAGGCGTGCGCGCGGAGGAAAAATTCTCCTGTGGGATCAAGCTGATTTCACCTGTCCAGTCCTGCTTGCAAAAAGAATTCTGTTTCCGCCGGACCCAAATCACTTCTAAAACTCACGCCGTCTCGTCCCACTCGAGGGGCGCTTCGCGGTCGTCACGAACGCGGGACGGGATGCGGTGGACGCTGATAGTGCCATTGACGAACGGCACGAAGGCGGACGGCGAAGTCGTGTGGTCCTGACACCCCGACGCTGGTGTCAAGTTGGCGGAATTATCTTCCGCTGATGACGGTGGCAAAAGAGCCCGGTCACCGGGGAGAGCACGAAATAAGCCGTAAAACCATTGCGTGCGGGAATGCCGGGTTGTTCCGGTGGACCTGTGGTGACTAACGCGCGTGCTTACTACACTACACGCGCGGCTGCGGGTGCATCGGCGCCCGGCATTCCCCACGCCCTCGTTTTTCAGGGCGAGAGATTCATGCAAAACTCGGACGCAATGCGCCGCGAGATCGCGGGATGATATCCACACGTCATTGCGAGCGAAGCGAAGCAATCCAGCTTTGGTGCGGCAACGCAGAAAGCTGGATTGCTTCGTCGCGGAGCCTGTCATCGGGCGCGCGTTCGCGCGACCCGTTGGCTCCTCGCAATGACGATGTCAAAAGCGCGTTGGCTGTTTGAAAATTGAATCGATCGCAATTGAACGCGCACGCGCCAGCGCAAAACGCTCTAGCGCCGGCCCCAGGGAATTGCGGCCCAGACACGCTCGTGAAGATAGTACCAGGCGATCTTGGTCGCGATCTCGAGCCCGGCAATCGAGCCGGCGATCTCCACCCTGCCCGTAAAAAACCAGCTGATCGCAAAAGTGTCCAGCGTTCCCAAGGTGCGCCAGCTGACCGCCTTGAGGATTGATCTGAGATGCGTCTCTGCTCCGCGGAACGAAACCACCGGGTTCGCCTCCCTCAGGTGAGGATCAAAACCTCGCACGCACGCGCGCGCCGCCTGCCCGTGCTCTGCCCATTCAGCATTGGACAGGCCGCGCGATTACGTGCATTTTGTCGCAAAATATATGGCAAAACTCTCCGATCTGGCTGAGCAACTGCGGTTTCATGGCGTATTCCATCGGCCATAAAAGGGGTTGAAATGAGATTGTTTGACATTCTCAACGTGCTTTGCGCGGCCTGATACGAAGCGATAGATAACGCGGGAACATGGCACAGTTGCCATAGCGATGAATCTCCTCGAATCCCTTCCGACCGTGATCGGCACCGCAGCGGTGGCCCCCGCGCTGCTGATCTTGTGGCTTGTGCTCGCCGCCGACGAACGCCCCGGTCCGCCCGTCAAGGTCTGGACCGCGTTTCTGCTCGGCGCCGCCAGCATTTCGCTTCTAGGCGCGGTACGCGCGCCGTTCGCTTCGATCCTCGCGGCGCCCGAGACTCCCTGGGTTGCGCAGGCGCTGCACTCGGTGTTCGGCGCCGCTATCCCCGAGGAAACCGTCAAGATCCTCGCCATTGTTCTCATCTCGCAAAAACGCCGGCATTTCGCCGATCCGATGGACACCGTGGTCTATGGCGCAGCGGTCGGGCTCGGTTTCGCGGCTTACGAAAATCTCGCTTATCTCGTGCAGCATAAGGAGATGTGGCAATCGCTGGCCGCGTTGCGCAGCGTCCTGACCGTGCCGTTCCATGGTGCGCTCGGCATCATCGCCGGCGCCTATCTCGCGATCGCGCGATCCGGCACGGCGCTTGGCGCGCACCGCCATAACCGCGACTGGGCACGCCTCTCGAGCCGAATTCTGATCGCGTTTGCGCCGATGGCGCTGCACGCGGGGTTTGATTTTCCCCTGCTGACGCTGCAGCAAAACCCGGATATCGGTCCCTCGACACGGCTGATCCTGGGCTCGACTAGTCTCTTGATCGGATTCAGTTCCATCGCCTTCGCGGTGCGGCTGGTGCGCAAGGTCGGCCGCCATCACGCGCCCCGCACCGAACTCGCGCGCGAGCGTCTGAGCCAGTTGCGGCGGATGTGGGCGCTATTGGTCGTCGGCGGCGGCGCCGGATTTGCGGGCCTGGCCTTTGTGCTGACATCGATCCATCACTGGCTGGTGAACCCCGAGCGCAACATGGCGCTGGTGCTGGTTCCGATCGGCCTGACGTCGATCCTGGTCGGCAGTGCGCTGCTGGTGGTCACGACCGCGATCTATATTCTCGGCCGCAACCGGATGCGCGCGACGTCAGAGGGGTTTTCCTCCTCGCCCTAGGTTGAACCAGACTCCAGGTCGGCTTGCGTACATGCGGCCCTCGAACAAAGTTGAACCGGCGGCGTTGGCGCGAGTTATATTGGGCCGTCACATTAGGGCGTCATTCCGCGAACCCAGTATCGGGAGATTTCAATGACCCTTCCCCAGGACATCACCAGACTGCAATCCGAAGTAAGCGCTGCGGTACGCGAACATTGGAAAGCCTTCTTGATCGAAGGCATCCTGTTGGTCGTGCTCGGGCTCGCCGCCATGATCGTGCCGCCGCTGGCAAGCCTCGCCGTCACCATCTTTCTCGGCTGGATGTTCCTGATCTCCGGCATTGCCGGCCTCGTGCTGACCTTCTGGGCGCGGCAAATGCCGGGCTTCTGGTGGTCGCTGATCTCGGCGGTGCTGGCCATTGCAGCCGGCATCATCCTGCTGGCGAGACCGGTTCAGGGCGTGCTGACGCTGACCATCGTGGTCGGCGCCTATTTCCTCGCCGAAGGCGTCGCGACCATCATGTATGCGCTTGAGCACCGCCGCGAATTGTCGGAGCGCTGGTCCTGGCTCTTGATCGGCGGCATCATGGATATATTGATCTCCTTCATCATCATCTCGGGATTGCCGGGCTCGGCCGAGTGGGCGATCGGACTTCTGGTCGGCATCAACCTCTTGTTCGGCGGCGCAACACTGATCGGCGTGGCGCTCGCCGCGCGCAAGGGTGCTTTATGACGATCCAGAGCTAGCGTTCAGCAGCCGCGGCAAATGCTCTTGATCTTGCGGTCAAGGGCTGCGTCTTCCTTGTTCACCGGGTTGTTCGGATCGCTCAAATTCTGCTCCGACGGCACCTGATCGGCGCGCGGTTGCCGATGCCCGACCGGCGCCGGCAATGGTCCGGACGAGGGCTTGGCGGAATTCGACCCGGATCCGCTGTTTCCGGTTTGTGCGAACGCAGCCGGACCGGCCATCAGGACCAGCAGCGCAATTGTCGCGAGCGTCTTGGTTGTGAGCAACTTTGTCATCTCGCTCCTCCCATTATTTTCCGAGAAATGTATCTATCGCGCCGGTCACTATTCTATCATGGATGTCGGAGGATAGAGATGAACCTCACCACAATAATCGACAACACGATAGCGCGTTTCCACCCCTTGTTCACGTTTCTGCGAAAAAGAATCTGTGCGCGACAGATAGCCGGGCCCGACTGGCGCCTTGCCGTGGCCGCCGGGAATATCGAGCACATATTCCGGCTGGCATAGTCCGGACACCCGCCCCCGCAACGCGCGCATCAATTCCTGCCCGTGCGCCAGCGTCGTGCGCAGGTGCGAGGTGCCCGGCGCGAGATCGCCGTGATGCAGGTAATAGGGTTTTATCCGGCATTCGACAAAGGCCCGCATCAAGGCTTCCAGCGCCGCCGCATTGTCATTGACGCCGCGCAGCAGCACCGACTGGCTCACCATGGGTATGCCGGCATCGATGATGTCAGCACACGCGGCGCGCGCGCGATCGGTCAATTCCCTGGCATGATTGGCGTGCAGTGCGACCCAGGTCGTCGCGCCCTTAACCTTGAGGGCTGCGACCATCTCGGCGCTGACACGCGCAGGGTCGGCGACCGGCACGCGGGTGTGGATCCGGATGATCCTGACGTGATCGATTGCCGCCAGATCAGCCATGATCTCGGCGAGCCGGCGCGGCGACAGCATCAATGGATCGCCGCCGGTCAGGATCACTTCCCAGATCTCCGGATGGGCGCGGACATAGCCAATCGCCTCATCGTACGCTCCATGCGAAAGCGCCGTCTCCTTGCCGGGCCCGACCATCTCACGGCGAAAGCAAAAGCGGCAATAGACCGCGCAGACGTGAACGAGCTTCAACAGCACCCGGTCGGGGTAGCGATGCACGATGCCGGCAACCGGCGAATGAGAATGGTCACCGATCGGATCGGCGTTCTCGCTCACCCCGGCAACCAATTCCTCGGGGCTTGGAATGAACTGCCGCGCGATCGGATCGTCGGGATCGCTGGGGTCGATCAACGCGGCGATGTCGGGCGTCACCGCGACCGCATATCGCGCCGCGACCTTTTCCAGATCGGGAAGTGCCGCGGCAGGCGCGAGGCCGTGGGCGACCAATTCGGCGGGCCCGCGCAACGTGGCGGCGAGTTTGTTCTTGCTCATGCATCCCCCGCGGGCGGCATCCACACCACCTGATCGATCCTCGAGGCGCCGCTCGCCAGCATCACCAGCCGATCAAAGCCGAGCGCGACACCGCTTGCTTCCGGCATCGTCGCGACCGCGGCGAGAAAATCTTCATCGATCGGATAGCGCTCGCCGTAGCGGCGCTGCTTTTCGTCCATCGCCTGCATGAAGCGCCGGCGCTGTTCCTGAGCGTCCGTCAATTCACCGAATCCGTTCGCGAGCTCAACGCCGCAGGCATAAATCTCGAACCGTTCGGCGACCCGCGGGTCGGACGGTTTTGGGCGCGCGAGAGCTGCTTCCGGAACCGGATATTCGAACAGGATCGTCAAACGCCCCTGCCCCAGATTTGGTTCGACGTGCTCGACCAGGATCTTGCTGAAAATATCCGACCAGGTGTCGTCGTCCGATATTCGCACCCGCCCCTTTGCTGCGGCCGCGAGACGATCGCGATCGCCCTCGCCATCCGCAACCGTTGAAAGCAGATCGATCCCGGCAAAGCGCTCGAACGCGGCCGCCACTGCTAAGAGCTCCGGCTCGGCAAAGGGATCGGCAAGCTTGCCGCGAAACGAGAACTGCCCGATCCCGGTCGCCTGCGCGGCGTGGGCAATGACGACGATGCTGTCGGCCATGACGGCGTCATAACCCGCATTGGCGCGGTACCATTCCAGCATGGTGAACTCGGGAAGGTGCAAATCGCCGCGCTCGCGGTCGCGGAATACCCGTGCGAATTCGAAGATTTTTTGCTCGCCCGCGGCTAAAAGTTTCTTGCAGGCGAATTCCGGCGAGGTCCGCAAATACCGCATCGACCGTGTGCCGTCGGCGCGGCTGAGTTCCGCGCGCGGCGCGTGCAGGTGGGTCTCATTGCCAGGCGAGACCTGCAAAATCCCGGTTTCGACCTCGAAAAACCCCTGTTCCTCGAACCATGCCCTGGTCACCTTCGTGACGGCGCTGCGCGCCGCCAAAAACGGCCTGACATCGGCGTGCCGCGCGGGCGTCCACCATGGCGACGCTACGTCAGAAGGTTCGCCGATGGGGTTTTTGGTCATCTGATCCATTTGTGTTGACGCGTCATGTGGTCCGAACCTCCGCCGCCATGTCGGTGACTAAGGGTGAGCCAGGAATCAAGCAATGTTTGACCACAAATTACGAAAAACATGGATTTTGCTGTGGCTTGGCGTGGCCACAGCGGCGCCGGCCGGTGCCGCTGATGGCCCTTCGGCCGGTTTCAAACTGGACCGAGACGCCGATGTGTTCAAATCCCCCGACGGGACGGTACGGTTCGAGCAATATGCCAAAAAGCAGGAGGACGGGGGCCGCCTCTTCCAATTCTGGACCTTCGACCGGGATCACCGGCACGCTTTTCAGCTCAATCCCGATGAGAACGATGATTTGCCGGGTTATCCGGCCGGATTTCGATTTAGCCCGGACAGCCAGTGGTTGGTACGGATGCAAAAACTCGGAGCCGGCTCCCAGACGCTGTTTTTGTATCGAAGGAACGGGTTTCAATTCTCGCCGGCGACAAAAAAGCCCTTTGGTGAACTGGCCTGGGATTATTTCTTCACGACGCCGACATCAAAGGGGATGCATCGGGACCCGGAGAACCCGTATGGGCTCGATCACGCAACGGTCAATCTGATCAAGGGCATGGAAGAAAATTACGCCTGGATGGGACAACATTGGCCCGACAGTCGCTACGTGGTGGTCGGCCTGTCGTTCGACATGCAGGGCGAAGAGGTAAAGGCCCCATGGATCGAAGGCTGGCACTGTGTCTATGACCTGAAGACGGGGGCATTTTCGGTGCCTCCCGACTTCGCCAAAAACAACGCGGAGTCCGTCAAATATCCTGATCCCAAATGAGATCGACCGATCAGGGCTGATCATTTGCAGCCATCAGCGCGCAGCCCCTTGAGGGGCGTAAAATGCTGGCATAGATCGGCAAAATCAGTATGTTGCGGCCCGAAACCGCCTAGCTGGCCCCAGGACGCCCCGTCCGGATCGGTCCCGGGCCAGATATCAGGAAAAACAGCTTTGAAAGTCATCGCCAGTTCTATTCGCAAGGGCAACGTCATCGAGCAAGACGGCAAGCTCTACGTGGTCCTGACCGCCGAGAACATCCACCCCGGCAAGGGAACTCCGGTCAGCCAGATCGAAATGCGCCGTATCAGCGACGGGGTGAAGATTTCGGAGCGCTACAAGACCACCGACCAGGTGGAAAAGGCGACCATCGAGGACCACAATTACAACTACCTGTATGAGGACGCCGACGGCTTCCACTTCATGAACACCGAGAGCTACGATCAGGTCCAGGTGCCGAAGGATGTCGTCGGCACCGCTGCGCCCTATCTGCAGGAAAACATGCAGGTCAAGCTGTCGCTGCACGGCGTCCTTCCGGTGGCGATCCAGATGCCCCAGCGCGCGACGCTCGAAGTCGTGGAAACCGAGCCCGTCACCAAGGGCCAGACGGCGTCGTCCTCCTACAAGCCTGCGATCCTCTCCAATGGCGTGCGTACCGCGGTGCCGCCGCATATCGGCACCGGTACGCGGATCGTGGTGATGACCGAAGACGGCTCTTACGTCGAGCGCGCAAAGGACTAATATCAGGGCAGGCATAGGGCGCCGGGGGCGAGGATTGGGTACGAAAGCTGTCCGGTTCGTCACGAGTTCGCTGGCAACTTTCGCATTGCTCCAGGCCGGCACGGCCAACCTTTCAGCCGACGAATTCAAGACGCCTTCGATCTCAGCCGTCCACGTCGAATGGCACGCGGCGCTCGATCAGCTCCGGTCCGAAATCAACACCCGGCCGGCGGTCGCCTCCTCCTTCACATTCACGGGCCAGCGCCGGCTTCCCGGCTACGATCCGCGTTCGACGCCGGCATTGGTGCAACTGAACGCTGTGACCTCGCAGATTTTTACAGGGATCGGGCGCAGTCCGGTGCCGGTGCTGCTGCCGTTCGATACCGCGGCATATCTGGACTTCGGGCTGCACGGGGCGCCGAACAGCCCCTCGCTGTCGCGCTATCAGGCCGATTTTCGGCCCGTCGACCTGTTCGATGCGGGTCCTGCCGGCTACGACGCGATGTTTTCCTTCGAGCCCGGCGCCGGCGCCGGCGACGGCATGCCGCCGCGAACTTTTGCCAAACCGGTCGAGGTGCAGATCACCGGCTCGGTCCTGATCTATGATCTCAACGACCCCGTCGGCGGAAGGGGCGAACCGGTCAAGGCCTTGTCTGCGCAATATCCCGATCTGCGGCGTTTCATCCGCGAAGGCTATGTGCGCTATGCCTTCACCCGCTTCGGCGTTCCCTATGTGGTGTCGATCCAGTGCCTCGACTCTGTCCCCCGCGAGCGGCGGCTGGCCTGCCGCGAGGCCTATCCGATCGCCGAGCGCTTTTTGAAGGCGCTGCGCGTTGCCGGCGGCCTGCCATCGCGGCCAAGAGCGGATCTCCCGCCTTTGGTTGCCGAGCGGCCGACAGAACGCTCGCCCGATTTCACCTATCGCCCGGTGGGTGACATCATTGCGAACTCAGGTTTTCGCAAACAGGGCGGCCGCGCCGACTTCACCGCTTATTCGCAAATTCGGTTTCCGCTGCAAAAATTACCGGCTTTCGTTCACTCGCAGGAATTCAGGATTCACAGATCGAGTGACAAACCGCTGGACGAGATAATCGGCAGCACCACAAGCTATCCCTGGCGGGATAATTTCTGTGAAGCCCGCAGTTTTAATGTCGGGCAGTGTCCCGGCGGCTTTGGCCATCAGGGACAGGATATCCGCCCGGCGCCCTGTCCGCCCGATACCGAAGGCGCTGCCGAGCATTGTGATCCCAAGCAACAGTCGGTGGTCGCGGTTCGCGACGGCGTCGTGATCCGCTCGCTGAAGCAACAAGCGGCGACCTTGCAGATCAACACCCGCACCGAACATATCCGTTTTCGCTACATGCATATGAATCCGGCCACCATGGATGCCGACGGCGTGCTGAACGGACGCAGCGTCGATGAAGGCGAGAAGATCGGCGTGGTTTCCAATTATCTCGACCACCCCAACGGCACCAGCCGCCATCTGCATTTCGACGTGCAGGTGTTTACCCGCGACGGCTGGATCTGGGTCAATCCCTACGTCACCCTGGTGTCAGCCTATGAGCGTTTGATCAGAGAACGCGGGCGCGTGATCGGTGCTGAGACGGCCGCGTTATCGCCTGCCGTTTCACCTGCTGTTTCGCCTTCAGTTTCGCCTTCACTGGCGCGCGTCGTGCCGGAGGACAGCGTCCATCCCGACTCGCAGGAAGGCGGCGAAAACTGATCGTCACGACGCCGCCGCGTGAGCCGCTTTTGGTTGCCGCGCCGGCGCGGTCCAGCGATAGGCAACGCCGAGCCGGTTCCAGACGTTGATCGACGCGATCGCGGAAGAGAGATGGGCCAGCTCGCGCTCGAAGAACTCGGCGCTCGCTTTGGCGTGAACTTCGTCGCTCACGCCCCCGGTCAGGAGCGTCAACGCTTCGGTCCACGCCAGCGCCGCGCGCTCGCGGGCCGAAAACAGCGGCGCCTCGCGCCAGACCACGACGAGGTTGAGCTTGTCGCCCGCGATGCCGAAGCTCTCGCTTTGCAGGATGTGAAATTGCACGCAGAAGGCGCAGCCGTTGATTTGCGAGGCGCGCAACTTGATCAGTTCGAGCAGTTGCTTTTCGATACCGGCCTTGCCGGCCGCCTGGCTGAGCCCGAAGATGACGTCATAGGCATCGGGTGCCAGCGTCTTGAATTCATTCGGTTCGCTGCGAGCATGTGACATATCCTTATCACCTATGTTATAAGGGTTCTGATTTGTTATCAGAGCACTTATATTATGCGCAAACCACGTCGTTCGACAAAGCCAAAATCGGGCGCGTCCCGAAAAACGCCAAAAAAGCGAAAATCGCCCGCGGCGAAAAAATCCGCGCCGCTCCGGAAAAAGCCCGCCGCCGATCCGGCGCTGGCCGGCGTCCGCCCGCCGCCGCCGGGCCGGAGCAAGCGTGGCGAAAAAGGCTATTTCGGCTATCTGCTGCGGCAGGCCCAGGCCGCGGCACGGCTGACGCTGGAACGCTCTCTCGCTGATCTCGGCGTCACGCCGCCGCAATTTGTCGTCCTCACCATGCTCAGGGCCTATCCGGGCCTGTCGGGTGCCGATCTCGCCCGGGTGGCGCTCGTGACCCCGCAGACCGTCGGCGTCATCATCCGCAACCTGGAACGCGACCGTGCGATCCGGAAGACGCCGCATCCCGTTCATGGAAGGGTGCTGCAGTGGACCCTGACCCGCCACGGCCTGACCTTGCTGGAAAAATGCCGGCGTCAGGCGATGGCGCTGGAGCGGCGGCTGGCGGCAGGGTTTTCGGCGAAGTCGCAAGCAACCGTGCGGCGCTGGCTGTCCAAAATTGCCGCAGACCTGCAGCAGGATGGTTAGCCGACCGCTAGACTATCGCCCATGACACGATCTGATTCCCTGAACTCCCCGACGCGCCGCGCCCTGCTGCGCTCCGGCCTCGCCGCCGGCGCGTTGCTCGCCCATCCCTTTGCAGCCACTGCTGCGGCGCCGCCCGGCTTCGACCAATGGCGCGACGGCTTTCGCGCCCGCGCTTTGGCAAAGGGCATTTCGGAGGCGACCTGGACCCGCGTCATGGGCCACATCGAGCCGGATATGTCCGTGTTCAAGCAGATGCGGAACCAGCCGGAATTCAACGAACAGATCTGGCAATACATCAATCGCCGAGTCTCCGACTGGCGCATCATCGCCGGCAAGGAGGCGCTGAAGAAGAACGAAGCATTGTTCGCACGGATCGAGCGCGATTACGGCGTCGAGCGCGGCACGCTATTGGCACTGTGGGGCGTCGAATCCGCCTTTGGCGATCCGCTGGTGCAGCAGAACCACATGCGCCCGGTGTTTCCCGCGCTCGCAGCACTTGCCTGGAACGAGCCGCGCCGCCGCGCCTATTGGGAAACCGAACTGATCAACGCGCTCAAGATCGTCGATCGCGGCTGGTCGACGCCGGAGGAAATGCGCGGCTCCTGGGCGGGCGCGATGGGACATACGCAATGGATGCCGGAAGTCTGGCTCAATGTCGGCATGGATTACGACGGCGACGGCAAGATTTCGCCGTTCGGCAAGCCCGACGATGCGCTCGGTTCCACCGCGCGCTATTTGATCAATCGCGGCAAATATCACCGTGGCGAGCATTGGGGCTATGAGGTGCGCGGCGCGAGCGGCGCCTCCAGCGGCAGCCGGACCTACGCGGCGTGGTCGAGCGCCGGCGTCACGCGCGCCGACGGCCAGGCGTTTCCACAGCCGAACGCGTCCGCGCAAATGTGGATACCGGTGCCCGGCGGTCCCGCCTTCCTGCTCGGACCGAATTTTTACGCGGTGCGCAGCTATAACCCTTCCATGAATTACGCGCTCGCGATCTGCCATCTCGGCGATCGCATCCTGGGCGCGCCGCCCTTCATTCAGCCGTTCCCAGGCTCGGAGCGCGCGCTGACACTCGCCGAAGTGCAGGAGATGCAAACGCGTCTGACAAGAGCGGGTTTTGATACCGGCGGCACCGACGGCCGCGTCGGCAACGACACCATGCAGGCGATCCGGGATTATCAGACCAAGATGGGGCTATTGCCGGCCGACGGTTACGGCGGGCTGAAGGTGCTGGCAAGGTTGAGGCAGGGGTCGTGATCGCTTGCCTCTCCCCGCTCTTTTGCGGGGAGAGGTCGAAATTCGCGCGAAGCGGGAATTTCGGGTGAGGGGCAAGGCACACTGCCCGTTGCAAAATTGTACGTTCGCGGACGGAAGAGCCCCTCACCCCAACCCTCTCCCCGCGAAGAGCGGGGCGAGGGAGCGCACTGCCGTTGCCGCCAATGCAAGGAGGCCTCTACGCCTTGCGCGGGACGCCGCCGGCGTTCATCCCGCCGTCGATGACGAGCTCGGTTCCCGTCGCATAGGCCGATGCATCGGAGGCCAGGTACAAGACGCCGCTGGCGATCTCCGAGGCGTGGCCGGCGCGGGCCAGCGGGGTTGCGAGTTTGGCGCGTTCCTCCGGATCGATCGGCGCGTTTTGGCCAGCGCCCGTCGCCTCCGTTGGAATCTTGCCCCAGATCGGCGTGTCGATGATGCCGGGATGCACCGAGTTGACCCGGATGCGATCGCCCACCGACGCGCACTCCATCGCCACCGCTTTGGCAAACAGCCTCACGCCGCCCTTGGTCGCGCAATAGCCCGCGAGACCGGCAGCGCCGCGCAGGCCCGCCAGCGACGACATCATGATGATCGAACCGCCGCCGGTCTTCCGCATCACCGGCAGGCAATGTTTTACGGACAGGAACACGCCGTCGAGATTGATCGCGGTCTGCCTGCGCCAGTCGGCCAGCGTCATATCGACGATCGACGGCACCGAGATTCCAATCCCCGCATTTGAAACCAGGATGTCCAGGCGGCCAAAACGCTTCTCGACTTGCGCCACCACTTCCACCCAGCGGTCCTCGCTGGTGACATCGTGCGGAAGAAACATCGCGGTGTGACCGGCCTGTTTGAGCGCGGCGGCGAGCTCCTCGCCCCTGAACTCATCGATATCGGTGATCGCAACCGAGGCACCCTCGCGCGCCAACAGCTCCGCAACCGCAGCGCCGATGCCGGACGCGCCGCCGGTAACCAGCGCGACCTTTCCTTGAACCTGCCCTGTCATTTCCACTCCCTGTCCTTTGTTGAAGTTTTTTGTTGAAGCCCTATCGGATCACCGTCGGCCCCTGATCCGGCACCGCGATGTCGAGCACGCGCAACTGCACCCGCTCGGTACCTTGCCAGCGGTCGACCGCGAGCGATCCTGCCACGTGCAGTGGCTGGCCGCGATGCCCGACCAGCGCGTTGCCGAGTTTTTGTCCCAGCGAACGAAACGCCATGCCGTTGACGATGGAACCATCGCCGGATTTGAACCGCACGCGCAGATGCGCCTGCCCCACTTCGTCGGCATAGATCAGTTGATGCGACGGCAGCGCCACCACCGGCTCGGGATTGCCGCTGCCGAACGGACCGGCGCGATTGAGGGTCGTGGCGAATTCCGGTGTTACCGCGCGTGCGCTGACCGCGCCGTCGATGAAGAGCTCGTTGACATGGCGCGACTGTGCCACGTCATGGGCCAGCACGCTTTCCATGTAAGCACGGAATTCCGCCAGCTTTTCCTTACGCAGCGTCACGCCGGCCGCCATGGCATGGCCGCCGCCCTTCATAAGCAGACCGTCTTTCACTGCCTGCCGCACCGCTCTTCCGAGATCGACGCCGCCGATCGAACGGCCGGAACCGGTGCCAATGCCGCCCGGCTCGAGCGCAATCGCAAATGCCGGCCGCGAGAACTTTTCCTTCAGCCGCGACGCCACCAGCCCGACCACGCCGGGATGCCAGCCTTCTGAGGCCGTGACGATGACAGAGCCCTTGTCTTCGAGGCCGAGCGAGGCCAGCGCCTCGGCTTCGGCCTGCGCCTCCGCCATCTGCTCGATGACGCGGCGTTCGGTGTTGAGGCGATCAAGCTCGGCGGCAATCCGTGCGGCCTCCGAAACATCACCTTCCAGCAACAGCCGCACGCCGAGATCGGCGCGCCCGATCCGCCCGCCGGCATTGATGCGCGGGCCCAGCATAAAGCCGAGATGCCAGGCCTCCGGCGGGCCGTTCAGCCGCGACACGTCCATCAGCGCGGTATGGCCGACGTGGTCGCGGCGGCGCATCGCGATCAGGCCTTTTGCGACAAAGGCTCGGTTCAGGGCGATCAGCGGCGCGACATCGGCGACGGTGCCAAGGGCTACGTGATGCAGCATGCCGAGCAGGTCGGGTTCCGGCATTTCGCCGGTCCAAAATCCCCGCGCGCGCAATTCACGGTTGACCGCGACCAGCGTCACCAGCACGAGCCCAACCGCGGCGAGATAGCCGAGGCCGGACAGGTCATCCGGCCGGTTCGGATTGACCAGCGCGTCCACCTCGGGCAATTCGTCACCGCTTTGATGATGATCGATGACGACCACCGACATCCCGAGCCGCCGCGCTTCCGCCAGCGGCTCAAAGCTGGTGGTGCCGCAATCCACCGTCACCAGCAGCGTGGCGCCCTTGCCCGCCAGCATGCGCACCGCTTCGGTGTTGGGGCCGTAACCCTCAAACAGCCGGTCTGGAATATGGATTAGGGGATCGAGCCCGCAATGGCGCAGGTGCCAGGCGAGCAGCGCCGACGACGTGGCGCCGTCGACGTCATAATCGCCGAAGATCGCGACTTTCTCGTTTCGTGCCGCCGCGTCCGCGATGCGCTTGGCGGCCGTCTCCATCTGCGTCACGGTATAGGGATCGGGCATCAGTTTGCGGATGGTCGGATCGAGAAAATCCTCTACCGCATCGATCTCGACATCGCGCCCCGCCAGCACCCGCGCCAGCATCTCCGGCAATTGATAACGCTGCACGATCGCGAGCGCCCGCGCAGCGCCCCGGGCATCGAGCCGGTCGCGCCACAGCTTTCCGGTCGCCGAATGCGCAACGCCAAGAAACGCCGGCGGCGATTCGATGGGCAATGCGGATGCGGGAAGCGTCATGATGCTTTCGGAAGATAAGCGCGACAGCCGCAGGTTCAATGATTCGCGCGCGGCGGTCGCGACTTATGCCCGTCATCCCCGCGTAACGGCCTAACACCCCATCCGGTCGGCGACCCCACCAAAATCCATGGCGACGATATCCCAGTCGCCCTTGGCCTCGAAATCGTATTTCTGCAACGGGCCGTATTCGGTCGGGCGGGCGACGAAGGCGGTCTTCAAGCCCAGCTTTTGGGCGGCCTTGAGGTCGTGGTTGTGGGCTGCGACCATCATCACCTGCTCCGGCGGCAGACAGAGCAGTTTTGCCGCACCGAGATAGGTTTCGGGATCAGGCTTATAGTGCTCGAACAGCTCCGCCGACATGATCAGGTCCCAGGGCAATCCCGCGAACTTCGCCATGTTGGTCAATAGCGCAACATTGCCGTTCGACAGCGGTGAGATGATGTATTTTGTCTTCAGCCGCGTCAGGCCGGCGACGCTGTCCGGCCACGGATGAAGCCGGTGCCAGCCCATCGTGAGATGATGCAAATCGGCGTCGGTCAATCCTTGAATTGAAAACTGGGCGACCAGCGTTTCCAGCGACTGGCGATGAAGTTTGTCGAGTATCACGTAACCGCGCTCGGGATGCTTCCGCACCTCATCCATCGACGCCGCATAGACGGCGCGCCAGCCATCGACCAGCGCGGTCCAGTCGGCCTTGATGCCGCGTTTGTCCGACCATTTGCTGAAATCCGCAATCAAGCTGCTGCGCCAATCGACCACGGTGCCGAACACGTCGAACACCAGCGCCTTCACCGCGGATAGATCGGACATGTTTGCTCCCTGGTTTCTGTTTTTTCGTCATTCCGGGGCGATGCGCAGCGTCGAACCCGGAATCTCGAGATTCCGGGTTCGCGTTTCGCGCGCCCCGGAATGACGGTGTTAGTCGAGGTGGAATTTCTCCAACTGGCGGTGCTCGCCCTTGATGTAGCGCACCGTGCCGGTGACGGAGCGCATCACCACGGTCTCGGTCTCGATGACGTCCTTGCGGAATTTCACGCCCGAGAGCAGCGAACCGGTGGTGACGCCGGTTGCGGCGAACAGGCAGTCGCCGCGCGCCATGTCCTCGATACCGTAGATCATGCGCGGATCGTTGACGCCCATCTTGGCGGCGCGCTCGCGTTTCTCCTCGGTGTCGAGGATCAGCCTGCACTGCATCTGGCCGCCGATGCAACGCAGCGCCACCGCCGCCAGCACGCCTTCGGGCGCGCCGCCGGTGCCGATATACATGTCGACCCCGGTATTCTCAGGATCGGCGCAGTGGATGACGCCGGCGACATCGCCGTCGGTGATGAGGCGCACCGCCGCGCCGGTGCCGCGCACGCCGTTGATGATGTCGGAGTGGCGCGGGCGATCGAGCACCAATACGGTGATCGCCGAAGGATCAACGCCTTTTGCCTTGGCGAGGCGGCGAACATTGTCGGCCGGCGAGGCGTCAAGCTCGACAACGCCTTTGGCGTAGCCCGGGCCGACCGCGATCTTCTGCATGTAGACGTCGGGCGCATGCAACAGCGTGCCGCCATCGGCCATCGCCATGGTCGCGATCGAGCCCGGCATGTTCTTGGCGCACAGCGTCGTGCCTTCGAGCGGATCGACGGCGATATCGACTTCCGGTCCGGTGTTCATGCCGACCTTCTCGCCGATGAACAGCATCGGCGCCTCGTCGCGCTCGCCCTCGCCGATCACCACCGTGCCCTGTATCGGCAGCTTGTTGAGCTCGCGGCGCATCGCGTCAACGGCGGCCTGGTCGGCCGCTTTTTCGTTGCCGTGGCCGCGCAGCCGCGCCGCCGACACCGCGGCGCGCTCCGTCACCCGCACGATTTCGAGCGTCAGGATGCGCTCCAGCAATAGCTGCGGCGGAACGGAAATATGGGTCGACATCGCAAAGCTCCTTAAACTTCACCGCGGGTTCCTTGACCCGCAACCAACGGTTTCGCGCAACCTCCGTTCGGAGCTTGCGCTAGTTTTTTTCGATCCGTATCACCTGCGGCCGGCCGGAGATCACCTTGTCGCGCTGCACCGCCTGCAGCGCGCGGTAGACCGCGTCCTCACTGGTCGCATAGGTAATCAGAATGACCGGCACCGGAGAGGCCTTCCGCGCCGCGCCATTGGCGTCGACACCGTCGGCATGACGCTGCACGATCGATTCGATGGATATTTTCTGTTGCGCGAGCCGGGTTGCGATCGCAGCGGCGGTGCCGGCGAGATCGCGCGCCATCAAGCGGATATAGTAGCCGCCTTCATGGCGCTCCATTGGCGCCTTTTTGGTGGCGCGCAAGCGTTCCACCGGCCGTCCGAACGGCTTGGCGCGGATGCCACGCGCGACGTCGGCGATATCGGCAACCACGGCCGATGCTGTCGCCGCGCCGCCGGCACCGGGACCCACCAGGGTTATCGGCGGTATCCCCGCGCCATCGATGGTCACCGCATTGGTGACGCCCATCACTTGGGCGATCGAGGATGATTTGGGCACCATAGTCGGATGCACGCGCTGCTCTATGCCCTTCACTGTGCGGACCGCAACCCCGAGCAATTTGACGCGATAGCCGAGCTGTTCGGCGGCGCGCAAATCTTCCGGTGTGATCGAGGAAATGCCTTCCACATAAACGGCGCTCTGTGCAACTTTGGTGCCGAAAGCAAGGCTCGCCAGAATGGCTAGTTTCTGGGCGGTGTCATGGCCGTCGACGTCGAATGACGGGTTGGCCTCGGCATAACCGAGCCGCTGCGCGTCCTTAAGACATTCTGCGAACGACAAGCCTTCCTGTTCCATCCGCGTCAGGATGTAGTTGCAGGTGCCGTTGAGGATTCCGTAGACACGATTGACATCGGTCCCGGTGAGACCTTCGCGCAACGTTTTGACAACCGGGATCGCGGCGCCGACGGCCGCCTCGAAATTGAGCGCGCCGCCGTGTTTCTCGGCGGCCTTCGCGAGCCGCAATCCGTGCTTGGCGATCAGCGCCTTGTTGGCGGTGACCACAGATTTGCCGGATTTCAGCGCCGCCTCGATTGCCGACAGCGCGGGCTCGCCGGAGCCGCCCATCAATTCAACAAAGCAATCGATGCCGGGATCATTGGCCAACGCCAACGGGTTCTTGGCCCAGTCGATGCCGCGCAGATCGAGGCCGCGTTTTTTTACCTTCGAACGCGCGGTGACGGCGACGACGCGCACGCCCCGTCCGCTGCGCGCGGACAATGTCCGCCCCTGCTGCTCGATAAGGCGAACGACTTCGGCGCCCACGGTGCCGAGCCCCGCAATACCCACTCTTAGGGGTGCGACCATAAAAAGTAAAACCTGCCGGAGGACTTGATGCTAAATAGGCATGATCTGATCCGAAAACCTTCTCCATCCTCGGGTCAAGCCCGAGGACATGCTTTTCGGGATCATGCCTACCGCCGGTTGGCGAGAGGAACCACGTTGTGCAACGTTTCGATGCCGCTTTCAAGGAAGCGGCGCACGCCGCGGGCGGCTTGGCGGATACGTTGCTCGTTTTCCACCATGGCGATGCGCACAAAACCCTCGCCATGCTCGCCGAAGGCGACGCCCGGCGAAACCACGACGCCGGATTTCTCCACCATCAGCGTTGCGAACTGCATGCTGCCGACATCGCGGAACGCCTTCGGCAACGGCGCCCACGCGAACATCGAGGCTTCCGGCGGTGGAATCTCCCACCCTGCCCGGCCAAATGATTCCACCAGCGCATCGCGGCGTTTGCGATAGGTATCGCGCATCTCGCGAATGCAATCGTCCGGACCGTTCAGCGCCGCGGTCGCGGCGACTTGAATGGGCGTGAACGCGCCGTAATCGAGATAGGATTTCACCCGTGCCAATGCTGCGATGATGCGGTCGTTGCCGACGGCAAATCCCATGCGCCAGCCGGCCATCGAAAACGTCTTCGACATCGAGGTGAATTCGACCGTCACGTCGATCGCGCCGGGAATCTGCAATACCGAAGGCGGCGGGTTGTTGTCGTCGAAATAGACTTCGGCGTAGGCGAGATCCGACAGGATGAAGATCTCATGCTTCTTCGCGAACGCGACGAGGTCGCGGTAGAAATCGAGATCAGCGACATAGGCGGTCGGATTGGAGGGATAACAGACCACGATCGCCAGTGGTTTTGGGATCGAATGGACGATGGCGCGCTCGACCGCCTCGAAAAATTGCGGCGTCGGCTCCGACGGCACCGAGCGGATCACCCCGCCCGCCATCAGGAACCCGAAGGCATGGATCGGATAGCTCGGATTGGGACACAGCACGACGTCGCCCGGCGCGGTGATCGCCTGGGCCACATTGGCAAAGCCTTCCTTTGAGCCGAGGGTCGCGACAATCTGGGTTTCCGGATTGAGCTTCACGCCAAAGCGCCGGGCGTAATAGGCCGCCTGCGCCTTGCGCAGCCCGGTAATGCCGCGCGAGGCCGAGTAGCGGTCGGTCCGCGGCTTGCCCAGGGTCTCCTTCAGTTTCTCGATCACATGCGGCGGCGTCGAGAGGTCCGGATTGCCCATGCCGAGGTCGATGATGTCGGCTCCGGCATTCCGCGCCGCCGCCTTGGCCCGATTGACCTGCTCGAACACGTAGGGCGGCAGGCGGCGGATGCGGTAGAAATCTTCCATGGACCTTGCTCCGGCAACCAATAAGGGTGGAATCGCCGACACCATGCGGCTTATGAAGCGGAATATGGCTTCGTCCAAAAATCGCGCCAAATCAAGGATTTAGGGCGAATTCAGGCGCCAACTTAAGTGTCCTCGCCCTTAATTTGCGGTTGAATTGGGGTTCTTTTACCACGGACGCCCGGTTGCGCCAGTGTCCTTGAGCCGCCGAACCAGCGTTCGTCGGTTCACTTCGCGGCGGTATCTTTGGCAGCGGTGTCTTTGGCGGCCGTATCTTTGCCGGCAGCCGCGGAGGCCTGGTGGTCCCTCGCGGCGACCAGTTCGGCCTGGATCTTGGCCCGCTCCGCCGGCGCGAGTTCGGGCTCCTCGCGATCCGGCGGCAGATCATGAACCGGGAGATAGGTGCTAGAATCTTTCGCCCGCTCGGGCGCATCGGCCGGCGTGCCGAAGATCGGCATATCCGCGATCGAGGTCGAGCAGCCGCCGAGCGCAAGCGCCGACAGCAGCAGCACACTGGCCGCCAACGCCCATCTTTTTCGATCCACCGACATCCGTCCCGAAGTCCCCACTTCGCTGGTACGAGCCTTGCAACGCGAGCCTTTGCAACGTTTGCATTGCCGTCAACAGTACAAGCCCTGCCATGGCGAAAACGTTAGTCCCTCAAATTCCGCCGCATCGTTCAAACCATTGTCGCCCGAAACGATTAAAGCCCAAACAACAAAGCGGACCGTTGAGGCTTCAATATGTCGGAACCAAGATGTTTTTGCCGCAGTGCAACACGCTGATTTCCCAAGATTAACCTCGAAGGCGCCGCCATCGATCCTAACGCGGTGACGAACCGGAAATGAACCTATAGTGTTGCGACATGAGTGAAGTTACGACCGAAGCCAAGGTGGCGAAAAAGTTCGATCCCGAAGCCTTTGCGATGAACCTCGCACGGGCCATGGAGACGAGCGGCCAGGCCCTCGCCGCCTATCTTAAACCGCGCGAGAATGGCGAAATCAAAGACAAGCCGCCGAGCGAACTCGCCGAGGTGATCAAGACCTTCACTTCGGTGGCGGAATATTGGCTGTCGGATCCTGACCGCTCGTCGGATCTGCAGAAGAAGATCGCCAAGGCCTATCTCGATTTGTGGGGCTCTTCGGTGCGAAGGCTTGCCGGCGAAGACGCGCCGCCGGCGACCGCGCCGTCGCCGCGCGACAAGCGATTTGCCGATCCCGAATGGAAATCGAACCAGTTTTTCGATTTCGTGATGCAGCTCTATCTCTTGACGACGCAATGGGCGCAGGAATTGGTGCACAACGCCGAAGGCGTCGACCCGCATACCCGCAAGAAGGCCGAGTTCTACGTCCAGCAGATCAGCAACGCGCTGGCGCCGTCGAATTTCGTTCTGACCAATCCGGAAGTCCTGCGCGAGACGCTTTCCTCCAACGGCGACAATCTCGTTCGCGGCATGAAGATGCTGGCGGAGGATATCGAGGCTGGACACGGCACGCTGCGCATCCGGCAGTCCGATCCTTCCAACCTCGCAGTCGGCGTCAACATGGCGACGACGCCGGGCAAGGTGATCTACCAGAATGAATTGATGCAGCTGATCCAATACGAGCCGGCGACGGAAAGCGTGCTGCGCACGCCGCTGCTGATCGTGCCGCCCTGGATCAACAAATTCTACATCCTCGATCTCAAGCCGGAAAAATCCTTCATCAAATGGTGCGTCGATCAGGGGATCACGGTGTTCGTGATCTCCTGGGTCAATCCGGACAAGCGCCTCGGGGCCAAGACCTGGGAAGACTACATGAAGCAAGGCCCGCTCACCGCAATGGATGCGATCGAGCGGGCCACCGGCGAGATGAAAGTCCACACCATGGGCTATTGCGTCGGCGGCACGCTGCTCGCCACCACGCTGGCCTGGCTTGCGGAAAAGCGCCGCGTGCGCGCGACGTCGGCGACTTTCCTCGCCGCGCAGGTCGATTTCACCCATGCCGGCGACCTCCTGGTGTTCGTCGACGAAGACCAGATCTCGGCGCTCGAACGCGACATGCAGGAAGCCGGCGTGCTCGAAGGCAGCAAGATGGCGATGGCCTTCAACATGCTGCGCTCCAACGACCTGATCTGGTCCTATGTGGTGAGCAACTACCTGAAGGGACAGCCGCCGTCGTCGTTCGATCTATTGCACTGGAATTCGGACGCGACGCGGATGCCGGCCGCGAACCATTCCTATTATCTGCGCAACTGCTATCTGGAGAACCGGCTGTCGGCCGGCAGCATGGTGCTGGACAACACGCTGCTCGATCTGTCGAAGGTGAAGGTGCCGGTCTACAATCTGGCGACGCGCGAGGACCACATCGCGCCGGCCGATTCCGTGCTCTACGGCTCGCAGTTTTTCGGCGGTCCGGTGAAATACGTGCTGTCGGGCTCCGGACACATTGCGGGCGTCGTCAACCCGCCATCCTCGGGCAAGTACCAGTTCTGGACCAACGACAACATCAGGGACGTCACGCTGTCAGACTGGCTCAAGGGCGCGCAGGAGCACAAGGGCTCGTGGTGGCCGCACTGGCGCGAATGGCTGGAAACGATCGACGCCGAACAAGTCCCGGCGCGCGCGGTCGGCACCGATACGTTGACCCCGATCGAGGATGCGCCCGGCAGCTATGTGCGGGTCCGCGCGTAGCGCTTGAGATATGTTTGAATATAATCGGCCGTCCCCGCCGGGACGAGATTCTAAACTTTGAACCGAGGGGAAACCGATGACGCGCGAATTGTTCTGGCTGACGCTGACAGTCATTATGACGGGGCTTTTGTGGATCCCCTATATCCTCAATCGCAGTCAGGTCCGCGGCCTCGCCGGCGCGATGGCCAATCCCTCGCGCGGCGACAAGCCGCATGCGGAATGGGCAACAAGGCTGATGTTCGCGCATGACAACGCGGTCGAGAACCTTATCATCTTCGCTCCCCTGGTGCTGATCCTCGCCCAGATCGACTATTCCACCAAATGGACCGTGTACGCCTGCGCAGTGTATTTCTGGTCCCGGCTCGCCCATCTGATCGTCTACACCATGGGCCTGCCGGTGTTCCGCACGCTCGCCTTCACCGTCGGCTTCCTGGCGCAAGCCGTGCTGGCGTTGGCGATTTTCAAGGTGGTTTGAACTTGCCTACTCGTTAAGGCGGGATTGAAAAACCCCGGTTTTACCGAGGTTTTTCTTTGCGTTCGTGAGGGCCACTCCGATGGGGCCGAAAGTGCCGGCCACCGCTTTATGTATCGGCAAAGCCCAGCATCAGCCGCATGTTCTGTACCGCAGCACCTGAGGCGCCCTTACCCAAATTGTCGAGACGCGCGACAAGAACCGCCTGAGGATATTTGTGGCTCGCAAAAACATAGAGCTCAAGCATGTTGGTCTCGTTGAGCGCCTCGGGCTCGATGCGCCCGCTCTTTGTAGCCGCGTCATCGAGCGGCATGACCGAGACGTAGGTGCTTCCAGCGTAGCGCTTCGCCAACGCGGCGTGGAGGTCGGCACCATCAGGCTTGCCCGGAAGGGTGTCGAGATGCAAAGGCACCGACACCAGCATGCCCTGCCGGAAGTTGCCGACCGACGGAACAAAGATCGGCCGGCGCGCGAGATTTGAGTACAGCTGCGTCTCGGGCAAATGCTTGTGCTCGAAGGCGAGGCCATAGAGTTCGAAGGCCGGCGCTGTGCCTTCTTCGAAACTTTCGATCATGGACTTGCCGCCGCCCGAATAACCACTCACCGCATTGATGGTGATGGGGTAGTCCGCTGGCACCAGGCCGGCATCCACGAGCGGCCGCAGCAGCGCCACCGCGCCTGTCGGATAGCAGCCTGGGTTTGAGACTTTCCGCGCCGCCCGTATCTTGTCTGCCTGATCCGGCGCGAGTTCCGGAAAACCATAGGTCCAGCCGCTGGCGACCCGAAAGGCCGTCGATGCGTCCAGTACCTTGGGTGCCGCAGCTCCCATGCTGTCAATCAGCGCAACCGTCTCTCGCGCGGCTTCATCCGGCAAGCAAAGGATGACAAGGTCGACTTCCTCCAGCAACGCCCGCTTTGCCTGCGCATCCTTGCGCTTTTCCTCGGCAATGCTCTTAAGCACGACGTCGCTCTGCAGGCCAAGGCGCTCGCGAATGCCGAGGCCGGTCGTTCCAGCGGCACCATCAACGAACACGGTGGGCCGCGCGGAGGCGCTGGCAGTCAGGGGCTGGCCTTTCGGCTGCTTGGTGTCGGAGAGGGTCATGGCGTGTTCCTTCAATCCGCGGATGCACTGACAGGCGTAGATGATTTGTAGTCCAACTGCGGACGCAGCGCACGCATTTCGCCCGAAATAACCTGCGCCGCAGCCTGCGGCTGCTGCGCCAATGCATTAGCGGCCCCCATAAAATCCGCGTCGGATTTTTGCTGGGCCAGCTTGAAGCTGCCTTCGACCTCGTCGACCGACATCATCAGGCCCACGATCGCTTTCTTCATGGCGTCCAGACGTCCGGCCGTCATTTTCGCCGTCGTCCAGGGCGGTTTCGGTGCCAGCCGGCTTTCGAACTTGGCGCTGAGCGCGTCGAGATGCGGACCGAGCTCGGCATCGGACAAGGTCCGCACCGTGCCGGTAAGATGCACGGCCTGATAAAGCCAGGTCGGCACCTGATCCGGCGACACGTACCAGTCGGGCGAAAGATAGGCATCGGCGCCGTTCACCGCCATCAGCCAGGGCGTTTTGCCGTCCGCAAGTTTCAGAAGCGGATTGTTGCGCGCGACGTGAAACGCGGCGCGCGGCGTGCCGTCGTCGGCATAGCTGAGATAAAACGGCAGCGACGATGCGATCGGCCTTGCGCCGTCCCATGCGCAGACCGTGCCGAATCCGCGCGCTTCCGCGAACGCAAGCGCTGCGGCGCGATCGGTCTTGAACAAGGGAGGCGTATACATTCCAAACTCCTGCTTTGACGTAGGAGCCGCCAGATCAAACCGCGTTTTATGCAAGGAAGAAGCCGCGGAGTGGATCCGGCGGCAGAGGCGACGATCTTAGACGCAAACGTCCGCCCATACCGCGAAGGTGCGGCGGCGGCGGGCGATGAGGATGGTCGCGGCGTCGATCATGGGCGCGGCTATAAGGCCGCGCCCGGCTGGCGTCAAGACGCAGCGCCGTCATTCCGGGATGGTCCGGAGGACCAAACCTCAGATGTGCAATCGCACATCGGGGAATCTCGCGCTACAACTTCTGGATTTCCGGGTTCGCGCTAACGCGCGCCCCGGAATGACGAATAAGTTAGATCGTCGGATTCCACGGCGCAGGTATCACCCGGTAGCCGCTGCCATCCTTTTCGATATTGCCAAGCCCGGGGAACGGATAGTGGAAGCCCTGTACTTGCAGCTTCTCGGCAACCACCATGTCGTAGATCCGGCGGCGGGTCTTTTCCGCGATATCCGCGTCCTGGTCGAAGAAGCCATGCCAGCCCGGATGGGGCGCGAACAGGCAA
This sequence comes from Bradyrhizobium lablabi, assembly GCF_900141755.1. NCBI lineage: Bacteria > Pseudomonadati > Pseudomonadota > Alphaproteobacteria > Hyphomicrobiales > Nitrobacteraceae > Bradyrhizobium > Bradyrhizobium lablabi. The sequence goes on from NZ_LT670844.1 coordinate 216,415, forward strand.
GGATTATTGGTGACATCCGACTGGATGAACACCTTGCCCGCGCCGGACGATAGCACGTAGGACGTGTGCCCCGGCGTATGACCGATGGTCTCCACCGCGAGCAGGCCGGGGGCGACCTCCTTGCCCCACTCATAGGGCGTGACTTTCCGCTTCAGGCCGGCATCGAAGGTTGCGCGATTGCTCTTGAACAGGCCCTGCATGCGCCCCGCCGGCGCACGGCTCATCTCGCCATCGTCCATCCAGAACTTCCACTCGGTCGCAGGCACCAGCACTTCGGCGTTCGGAAACGCCGGCGCGCCGTCGGCCGCCAGCAGGCCGTTGACGTGGTCGGGATGGAAGTGCGAAATCACCACCATGTCGACCGCCTTGGGATCGAAGCCCGCGGCGACCAAGTTGGCGGCGAACTGCCCGTTGGCGCCCTTGCTGTTGACGTTCGAAGCCGGGCCAAGGCCGGTATCGACCACGACCAGCTTGCCGCCGGTATTGATCACCAGCGGCGCGAAGTAGATCGTGAACACGTCCCGCGGCAGGAATGCCTTCTCCAGCGCGGCGTTGACTTCTTGCTTCTTCGCGTTGGTGACGAAGTTTTCCTCCAGCGGGAAGGTAAATTTGCCATCAGCAACCACGGTGACCTGGATGTCGCCGACCTTGTATCGATAGAAACTCGGCGCCTGTTTGTCCGCCACGGGCGCAGCCGCCTTCGCGGGCGCGGAGGGTAGTAGCGGCGTGGCCGCGATCGCCGTGGCTCCGGCAAGTGCGTGACGTCGTGTCAGTTCCATGGCTGATGTCCTCTTGTTGAGACGTGACTTTGGTGCGGATTTGCCGCTTTGTGGCTTTCGTCGCGGCGAGCTTGACCGGCGATTTGCTCCGGCGCGACAAAGGACGCGATCGCAACCGACGGTATCTGAGCCGGTTAACCCCCGCTCCCCCGGCTTATTTCCGGCTTCAAACCGTGCGCCACAACCATTCGGCGATCTGCCCGATGACGTCGCCGAACAATAGCAGCGCCGCCGACCAGACAAAGGCCGATACCCAATTGGCCAATTGGAAGCTCCAATACGGCATCTCGAATATCCCGGCCGCCAGCGGCACCGAGGCCCGCAACGGCCCGAAAAATCGCCCGATGAAAATGCTCGGTACGCCCATTTTTTTCACAAAGGCCTCGCCGCGCGGCAAAATCTCGGGGTAACGCGACAATGGCCACATCTGCGCGACGTGTTCCTTGTAGCGGTAGCCGAACCAGTAGGAGACCCAATCGCCGAGTGCAGCCCCGATCCCGCCGGCGATCCAGACCGGCCAGAACGACATGCCGCTGGCGCCGATCAGCGCGCCGATCGCCACCAGCGCCCCCCAGGCCGGGATCAGAAGCGAGATGAAGGCAAGCGATTCCCCGAACGCCAGTACCAGCACGATCGGTGCGGCCCAGGCCTGATGCTCGCGCACGAATTCGGCCAGGGCGCGCGCATAATCTTCCATTCTCGAATTGCCCTTCCTTGGCGATTGCCCCGTTTTGGGTCATTGAAGTTGTTATAAGTTCGATTCCCGACAACAGGTAAGCCAGCCGCTTCCGTGACATCAAGTCACAAAGGCGGGGATGGTGCGTGAGCGCAGGCTCAGCCCAACCGGCTTTCAATCACCAGAACAGGAGAGAAGTGGATGATCGGATCGCTGATGATGGGTGTGGGCTCGGTGATCCTGCTGCTGGGGATGCTGGCCGGAATCTTTATGGGCATCCGGGAGGATTTCGCGCTGGCGCCCGCGCATGCGCATCTCAACCTGGTCGGCGGTGTACTGCTATTCCTGTTCGGCCTTTACTACCGAGTGGTTCCGGCCGCAGGAACTACGACGCTGGCAAAAGTGCAAGGCTGGCTCCATATTCTCGGCGCGATCCTGTTTCCGGTCGGCGTCGCGCTTGTTATTTTAAGAGGGCCATCCTTTATCGCCACGACGATCGTAGGATCGCTGGTCGTGACCGCGGCGATGGCGCTATTTGCCGTCATCGTGTTCCGGTCCGCGCAGGCATAAGACGACGACGCCGCCGTCACTTTTTAAGCCTATCCGTGGCATAGTCAGGGAAACCGATTCGCGGCACTCCAGTGCACGCAACACATGAGAATGTATGCCTAAACCATTGAAATCCAAAGCCAAAGCAACAGATGACCTGTTCGGAACCACTGCGCCGAAGGGGCGGGCTGCGCTGAAGGTCGCCGCGCGCGCCACCAGCGCCGAAGCCGGCTACACCGCGCGCGACATCGAGGTGCTCGAAGGCCTTGAGCCGGTGCGGCGCCGGCCCGGCATGTATATCGGCGGCACCGACGAAAAGGCGCTGCATCATCTGTTTGCGGAAGTGATCGACAACGCCATGGACGAGGCGCTGGCCGGACACGCCACCTTCATCGAAGTGGAAGTCTCCGCCGACGGATTTTTGACCGTCACCGACAACGGCCGCGGCATTCCGGTCGACCCGCATCCAAAATTCCCGAAAAAATCCGCGCTCGAAGTCATCATGTGCACGCTGCATTCCGGCGGCAAATTCGACTCCAAGGTCTACGAGACCTCGGGCGGCCTGCACGGCGTCGGCGTGTCGGTCGTTAACGCGCTGTCCTCGCGGCTCGAGGTCGAAGTCGCGCGCGGCCAAAAGCTCTACCGCATGGCGTTCGAGCGCGGCCATCCCAAGGGCAAGCTCGAAGACCTCGGCAAGATCAACAACCGCCGCGGCACCAAGATCCGCTTTCGACCGGACAGCGACATTTTCGGCGCCAAGGCTTCGTTCAAGCCGCAGCGGCTGTTCAAGATGACGCGCTCGAAAGCCTATCTGTTCGGCGGCGTCGAAATCCGCTGGCGCTGCGATCCTTCCTTGCTCAAGGGCATCGAGGATGTCCCGGCCGAGGACAGCTTTCACTTCCCGGGAGGCTTGAAGGATTATCTCGCCGCCGCGATCCATGCCGACACGCTCGTGCATCCGGATATCTTCGCCGGAAAAAGTGGCCGCAACGGCGCCCACGGCGCCTGCGAATGGGCGGTGGCGTGGACCGCGGACGCCGACGGCTTCCTGTCCTCCTATTGCAACACCGTGCCGACGCCGGACGGCGGCACCCATGAATCCGGTATGCGCAGCGCGCTCTTGCGCGGCCTGAAGGACCACGCCGAACGCGTCGGCCAGGGCAAGCGCGCCTCCAACATCGTCTCCGAAGACGTCATGGTGGGCGCCGCCGTGATGCTCTCGGTGTTCGTGCGCGAGCCGGAATTCCAGGGCCAGACCAAGGACCGGCTTGCCACTGCCGAAGCCCAGCGCATCGTCGAGCAGGCCGTCAAGGACCCGTTCGACCACTGGCTGTCCGGCAATCCGCTGCAAGCCAACAAGCTTCTGGATTTTGTCATCGAGCGCGCCGACGAGCGGCTGCGCCGACGCGCGGAAAAGGAAATCTCGCGCAAGACCGCCGTGAAGAAGCTGCGGCTGCCGGGAAAACTCGCCGACTGCACCAACACGGCGGCCGAAGGCTCCGAGCTGTTCATCGTCGAGGGCGATTCGGCCGGCGGCAGCGCCAAGCAGGCGCGCGACCGCAAGACCCAGGCGATCCTGCCGTTGCGCGGCAAGATCCTCAACGTCGCCTCCGCGACCAGGGACAAGCTCACCGCCAACGCCCAGCTCGCCGACCTGATCCAGGCGATCGGCTGCGGCACCGGCGCGCACTATCGCGAAGAGGATTTGCGCTATTCGCGCATCATCATCATGACCGACGCCGACGTCGACGGCGCGCACATCGCCTCGCTGTTGATCACGTTCTTCTATCGCCAGATGCCGCGGCTGATCGATGAGGGCCATCTCTATCTCGCGGTGCCGCCGCTCTACCGCCTCACCCACGGCAGCAAGACGGTCTATGCCCGCGACGAAGCCCACAAGGACGCGTTGTTGAAGAGTGAATTCAACGCCAATGCTAAGGTCGATGTCGGCCGCTTCAAAGGCCTCGGCGAAATGATGCCGGCGCAGTTGAAGGAAACCACAATGGACCCGGCCAAGCGCGCCATGCTCCGCGTCGTGCTGCTCGCCGACGACCGCGAGGGCACCGCCGATTCGGTCGAACGGCTGATGGGCACCAAGGCGGAAGCGCGCTTTGCCTTCATCTCCGACAAGGCGGAATTTGCCAGCGAGGATTTGCTGGACGTCTAGGGTGTGGCCGGGTCGGTGGGGCCCCAATGGTGGTTTCGGGGCGCTGGACGCGGATTTGAAGGCAATATCGGCCAAATTCATGGTTTTTTAAGCCCAATCCGCCCGTCGTTTTCCGGCGTGTGTGCTCCTCCGGCAACAGCATTTTGGGCGGGACCGGCTATAGTCCGTGAAGTGGATTTGGGATTCGGTGCAGGTGCGCTGATTTAGTGCGGTCGGGTCCGAACGCTTACTCGAGGGATTCAAAATGAAAAAACTGGTACTCGCTCTCGCGGCGATCGCGGCTTTCTCCGGATCAGCTCTCGCCGCTGACCTTGCGCCCCGCCCCTACACCAAGGCGCCTCCGCCTGCACCCCTGCCAAGCTGGACCGGATTCTACATCTTCGGCGGCGTCGGCGGCGGCATCTGGGATGCTGATACGGTCAGCCGGGTCACGGGGACTGGCGTGCCGCTCGGCATCAATCAGCGTCAAGGCGGCGACGGCTGGTTCGGAACGGTCGGTCTGGGTTATGATTGGCAATTCAACGGCCCCTGGGTCTTTGGCCTGTTGGCGGACGGTGAGTTCGGCAGCCTCAAGGGCACTATTCAGGATCCGTTCGTAGATGTGACCGCATCTATAAAGATGCAGGACGCCTGGGCGGCGGGTGCGCGGCTCGGCTATCTGGTGGCCCCGAATGTCCTCTCCTACGTGAACGGCGGTTACTCCGGTTCGCATTGGTCGGGTACGACCCTGCTGGGCGCGTTCAGTGGCCTTCCGGTGGGTTTTCACACCAACTCGTTTAACCGCAACGGCGCGTTCGTCGGCGGCGGTGTCGAGAACAGCCTCAACATCTTCGGTATCAGCGCGCCCGGCTGGTTCATGAAGACCGAATATCGTGCCGCCTATTATGGCCGCAAGAACATCAACGAGCTGTTTGACGGTTCCAACGCCCTCGTCGGTCGCGACATCGCCTTCAAGCCCTGGGTGCAAACCATCAGCACCTCGCTGGTCTATCGCTTCAACTGGACTGGACCGGTGGTCGCGAAGTACTGATCTCTGCTGAAATTCAGCCTCAAAAGCCCCGGCGTCGTCCGGGGCTTTTTTGTGCCTCGGTGAGTGCCGCCTGCGCTCTTGCTCCAGACCAATGAGCACGCCACTGTGACGCCGCCGGCGCGATCGCCGGGCGGCCATGCGAACGGAGAAAATGCCGATGCGCAGATTGCTCCTGATCGTTGGCGTTCTTGCGCTCGCCATCGGCGTGCTCTGGATCGGTCAGGGCCTAGGGGTAATCAACTGGCCGCAATCGAGCTTCATGATCAGGCAGGTCCAGTGGGCCGGCTATGGCGCGGCGCTGGCAGCCTTTGGCCTGGTCCTGATCTGGCAGAACCGGCGCTAGTACTCACCCAAGGATATCAACCATGACAGCTGCGCATTTCGATCTCACCGGCAAGGTAGCCATCGTCACCGGCGGCAATGGCGGTATCGGGCTTGGCATGGCGCTGGGACTGGCGCAGGCCGGCGCCGCCGTCGCTATCGTTGGACGCAACGAAGCGAAGTCGATGGCCGCAATCACTGAGCTCCGTGCGGGTGGCGCCAGGGCGATATCCGTCACGACCGACGTCACCGACAAAACCGCCGTCGCCGCGATGGTCGCGCGGACGCTGGGCGAACTCGGCCGGATCGACATCCTCGTCAACAATGCCGGCATCAACATCCGCAAACCCCCGCACGCGCTCGAACTCGCGGAATGGGAAAGCGTCATGAAGACCAACTTGACCAGCGCCTTTTTATGCTCGCAGGCGGTCCACCCGGCGATGAAGCAAGCGGGCGGCGGCAAGATCATCAATATCGGCTCGATGATGTCGATCTTCGGCGCCAGTTTCGCGCCGGCTTACGCGGCGAGTAAAGGCGGCATCGTGCAGTTCACGCGTTCCTGCGCGGTCGCCTGGGCCGCCGACAACATCCAGGCCAATGCGGTGCTGCCGGGCTGGATCGATACCGATCTGACCAAACGCGCCCGCGAGCAGATCGACGGCCTGCACGACAAGGTCCTGGCGCGCACGCCGGCGGCGCGATGGGGTGTCACGGCCGATTTCGCCGGCATCGCGGTGTTTCTCGCCTCACCCGCCTCGGACTTCGTCACCGGCACCGCGATTCCCGTCGATGGCGGATTTTCGATCATGGGATGAGGCTCGATGCCTTCCTGAAACTCTTGATCTCCGAGACGCTGCCGTCGCGATAGGTCAATTCCACCGACACGAACTGCGTCGCGGGCGCGAGCTTGAGGTAAAGCTGCGCGCCATAGGGAATCTCGAGAGGATCCCGGGGATCGCAGGGCGGCATTTTCAGGACCTTGTCCGGCACCGCAGAGTCTATTCCGATGCGGACCTCGCGGATCGCACAGCGGTACGACACCAGGTGCGTGTAATAGAGCAGGAGCCCGTTGAACTCCCGAAACGCCAGCCAGCTGGTCGCGGTCATATCGAGGATTTTTCGCTGATCGTGAATCAGCGCCGCCTCGGGATCGAACTTTATTGGAAACGGCCCCTGCAATTCGCCTGACGCATCGACGTAGCGAACCTGGATGGTCGCCGCCGGCGCGTCGCCGGCGAGTTCGATCGACGGATTGGGCATCCGCTTGCGGGTGCGCGGATCGAGCGTGTCGATAAAACCGGTCTCGCGGAAATCACCGCTATCGCCCATCCGCCAGGAAATCCCGAGCGTCGGATCGGCGATCGAGAATGTGATGGTCCAGCCGCCATTGTGACGGGAGAAGGCCGCGATCGGCGCGTTGACGCTGTCGTCCTTCGGCACGCGCAGCGGCGCCACCGGCGGTAATGCTGCGACCTGCTGTGGCGGAGCGGCCGGTTTTGCCGGTTCCTTTGCGGCTTCAGGCTGTCCTTTCGCCGCGCCATTCAGAAAGACATCATCGACCATCTGGTCGAAATAGACCGGGATCTGCTTGTGGTTGACAGTCTCCGCCATCTCGCTGACCAGTCGCCTTGTGTGCTGGGCGACCTGCACGAGGTTTTCGCCGGGCTGCAAAAGCTCCTTGGCAAAGGTTCGCGTGAACACTGAATTCGGATTGTCGTCGGCGTTCGACAGGCGATCGAGCGCGGTCTGTCGCGGTCCCGCTGAAAACACCGAGAACACCCCTTCCGGCAATTGCGTCATCGGCGCGAGCCCACCGCCGCCGGCGACCGCGCGGGTACCCGAACGCTCGAACGGATTGTTGCGGCAGGCATCGAACACCAGGATGGCGGTGCGCACCCGCTTGTTTTGCAGGCGCTCGATGATGCGGTCGGCGAGCACGGAGGCGTCGCGCACCAATTCTTCCTGGCCTTCGGTCGCGGCCGGCACATCGGTCGGCAAGAGAAAATTCTGGCCGGCGATTTCAAAACCGTGGCCGGCATAAAAGAAGAACGCGGTGTCGCCGGGCTCAACCGCCTTGTCGAACGCCAGCAGCGTTTCGGAAAACGCCTGCCGGGTCTGGTTCTCCGCCACCATCACGTTGAAGCCGAGCTGCTTTAACGTATTGCCCATGGTGCGGGCATCGTTGACCGCCTTCTGCAACTTCGGAACGTTCTTGTAATCGTTGTTGCCGATCACCAGCGCAACGCGCTTTTCGGCCTGCGCGGGCGCAGCGAACGCCAGCAACGACGCTGCAAGGCCTAACGCCAATGCCGCCCTGAACGACAGCCAGTTCTTCATCCGAATCCCCTGCCTTGCGGCTTCTCGCGCACGCTCTATGCCGTAGTCGGCAAAGCAGCACCACCGGTTCATCCGAGTGCCCCGGCCCGGCGGCTTGATGGCCGGTCGGCGGCGCAACCAGAAGCAAACGCAGGGCATTGATGCAAAAACATTAAGCTTTTTCAATGCTTGCCGCGCCTGCTCCATTGACTTCTGCCAATTCGCCCCTATGTTCCGGCTTGACGCGGCCCGGTATCGAAACGCGATATCTTGATAAGCCGCCTGTCTGCGTATCCGAAAATCCCGTGCAAATTTGCATGCCGTTCCGGGGTTGAGCGCGACAGTTATTTCCGAGATTCCAAGCGGCGGTTTCTACAGAGGCTCAATGTCTTTTTCCCATCTCGGCTTGTCCGAAAAGGTGCTCGCCGCCGTCGCGGCCACCGGTTACACCACCCCTACCCCCATTCAGGAACAGGCGATTCCCCACGTTCTGGCCCGCCGCGACGTTCTCGGCATCGCCCAGACCGGCACCGGCAAGACCGCCGCCTTCGTCCTGCCCATGCTCACCATGCTGGAAAAGGGCCGCGCCCGGGCCCGGATGCCCCGCACCCTGATCCTGGAGCCGACCCGCGAGCTCGCCGCCCAGGTCAAGGAGAATTTCGACAAATACGGCGCCGGCCAGAAGCTCAACGTCGCGCTCCTGATCGGCGGCGTTTCGTTCGGCGACCAGGACAGTAAATTGACCCGCGGCGTCGACGTGCTGATCGCGACCCCCGGCCGGCTGCTCGACCATACCGAGCGCGGCGGACTGTTGCTCACCGGCGTCGAACTGCTGGTGATCGACGAAGCCGACCGCATGCTCGACATGGGCTTCATTCCCGACATCGAACGCATCTGCAAGCTCGTTCCATTCACCCGGCAGACGCTGTTCTTCACGGCGACGATGCCCCCCGAAATCCGCCGCATCACCGAAACCTTCCTGCACAATCCCGAAAAAGTCGAAGTTTCCAGGCCCGCGACCACAGCCACCGGCGTATCCCAGTTCCAGGTCAGCGTCGGCCGCGAGCCGCATGAGAAACGCGAAACGCTGCGCCGCCTGTTGCGCGACGCCAAGGACCTGCAGAACGCGATCATCTTCTGCAACCGCAAGCGCGAAGTCGCGCTACTGTACAAATCGCTGCAGAAGCACGGTTTCAGCGTCGGCGCCCTGCATGGCGACATGGATCAGTCGGCGCGCACCGCCGCACTCGATCAATTCCGCAAGGGCGAAATTCCGCTATTGGTCGCCTCCGACGTCGCGGCCCGCGGCCTCGATATTCCCGCAGTGAGCCACATCTTCAATTTCGACGTCCCGCATCATGCCGACGATTACGTTCATCGCATCGGCCGCACCGGCCGCGCCGGCCGCACCGGCACCGCGATCTCTATCGTCACCCCACTCGATTTCAAATCCATCGCCGCGATCGAAAAGCTGATCGGTCAAACCATTCCCCGCGCGGACGGCGGCGCCCCGTCCGGCGAGAGCCGGGCAGCGCCGCCCAGTGGCGAAAGCAGACCGGCGCGCGAACGCGAGGGCTCGAGAGAAGGTTCAAGGGAAGGATCGCGCGAGCATTCCCGCGGCGGCCGCAAGCCGCGACGGGAACGCGAGCCCCGCCGCTCCGGCGGCGACCGCAATTCGCCCCCGCAGCCGCAGGTGGCAGCGTTCACCCCGCCGTCAGCTCCGCCAGCCTCGCGCGCGCCCTCGATTGGCCGGACGCCTGCGCCGCAACCCTCGCAGGAATCGTCAGAACCCGCCGATCACTCGCACCTTCCGGCGTTCCTGTTGCGGCCGGTCCGCGCCCGAATCTAAGCGCTCCGGGCGTCGCGATTTCGCACCTGCGAAATGCGACGGAACTATTTACCGGTCCTTCATTCTCCTCAATTAACTTGGCGGCGATAATTTTAGTTATTGCCGCAATTATGGCGGGCAGAATGCCTGTTTGGGGACATGATCGGTGGTCAAGGTGCTCGACGAACATGAACGCACGATGGCCTTCGCCGAAGTCGCGCTTGGCCAGATCAAATCCCTCCGGCAGACCGCCGTCCCCCGCAATTATGAAATCTGGTACGTCTACGCGACCGGATACAATACCCCGCTCAACAAGATCATCAACGAGACGCTGGCGCGCAACGGCAGGTTGACCGAGGCCGATCTCGAACAGATCTACGAAACCTATCTTTCCCACATCAAGACCACCGACCGCATCGACAAGGTCGGCGCGCGCGTGATCGGCGAAATCGACGACGTGATGACGCTGGTCTCCGACGCGCTGGGAATGTCGGCCAGCTACGAGGCCAGCCTTGACGGCGCGACGCAGAAATTGTCCGTCGCCGAGAACCGCGACCAGGTCAGGGTCATCGTTGAGGCGCTGCTGAAATCCACCGGCGACATGCGCGAGACCAACAAAGCGCTCGAGGAACGGCTGGCGCTGTCGAAAACCGAGATCAGCAACCTGCAGCAGAGCCTCGAAGCGATCCGGGCCGAAAGCCTGACCGATCCGCTGACCGGGCTCGGCAACCGCAAATATTTCGACCGTTCGATCGAGATGGCGGTGCAGACGGCACTGGCGACCGGCGAGCCGCTTTCGCTTCTGATGTTCGACATCGATCATTTCAAGTCGTTCAACGACAGTTACGGCCATCTCACCGGCGATCAGGTGCTGCGGCTGGTCGGCATGTCGCTGAAACAGACCATCAAGGGCCAGGACATCACCGCGCGCTATGGCGGCGAGGAATTCGCGGTGGTACTGCCGAACACCGCGCTGCGCCAGGCGCTGACGGTCGCCGATCATATCCGCCGCGCGGTGATGTCGAAGGAATTGAAGAAAAAATCAACCGGCGAAATCCTCGGCCGCGTCACGATCTCGGTCGGCGTATCCATGCTCAAGCCGGGCGACGATACGGATTCCCTGATCGAACGCGCCGACGCCTGCCTCTATGCGGCCAAGCGCAACGGCCGCAACCGCGTGATTTGTGAAGCCGATCCGGAATACGCCGCCGAGACGCAGAGCCAGGTGGCGTGATGAATGTCCCTCATGGTGAGGAGCGCATCTTGCGCGTCTCGAACCATGAGGCCACGATCTCGGCCCTGGCCATCCTTCGAGACGCGCGCGAATAGCGCGCTCCTCAGGATGAGGACCTCTTGTCTGGCGCCTTGTTCTTGGATTTCTTTGCAGCCTTTTTCTTTTTAGGCACTGCTTGGCCCGTAACCATCTTCTTCGCCTTGCGCGCCTTCGGACGCTTCTTCACCGCCGCGCGCTGTGCCGCCGCCAGTGCCGCCCTCGCCCAACCGGCCAGTTCTTCGGAATCGTCGAACAGCCGCGCGGGCAGCTCCCAATAGGAGTTCACCGTGACGGTTTTGGCGCGGGTTTGATACTGGAACGGCTTTGATCCTTCCGCCTCGAACTGCGGAATGGTCGCGTCATCGGCGCGGAAATAGAGCCCGCTGCGCAGCGCCAGCGCAAAGTTGGTGCCGTCAGCGGAAATACCGAAGCCGGAAAACATCCGGCGGATGGTCACCGGGCCGAAATCGGAAAACAGATCGATCAGGAAATCGCGGTCCATGCAGTCCGCTCACAACACGACGTCGTCCCGGCGAACGCCCGGGACCCATACGCTGCGGCTTCTCGTTTTGGCGCTGTGGGGTTAGCCGGCTTCTTTAAACAACAATGTACGGGGGTTATGGGTCCCGGCTCAAGGCCGGGACGACGGTAGTTAGACCTTCGCGGCCGTCAGCTGCACCGACTCGCCGCAGCCGCAGGCGCCGACCTGGTTTGGATTGTTGAAGATGAACTGCGCCGACATCCTGTCGACCTTGTAGTCCATCTCGGTGCCGAGCAAAAACAGCACGGCCTTGGGATCGATCAGGATCTTCACGCCCTTGTCCTCGACCACCTCGTCAGTGGGACGGACCTCGTGAGCATATTCGACGGTGTAGGATTGCCCGGCGCAGCCGCCATTCTTGATCCCGACCCGAAGGCCCACGATCTCGGAATCGGCGCGTTTTGTAAGCTCCGTGATCCGCTGCGCGGCCGCGTCCGTCAGCTTCATCACCTGCGGGCGTGGACGCGGCTTCGGTTTTGATACGGGCGTCGGTGTAGCGGGTGTCATGTCAGTCATGTGGTCATTCCAGGAGGCAAATCAATGCCGCGCATTTTCCGTTCTAACGCGTTAACGCTTCACCACATATTGAGGACGAGGCGCGCCTCGTCGCTCATCCGGTCCGGCGACCATGCCGGCTCCCAGACCAGATTGACATTGACCACGCCGACGCCGGGAACGCTGGCGACCGCGTTCTCCACCATCTGCGGCAATTCACCGGCCGCCGGACAGTTCGGCGTCGTCAGCGTCATCACCACGTCGACGGTGCGGTCGTCCTTGATGTCGACCTTGTAGATCAGGCCGAGTTCGTAGATGTCGGCCGGAATTTCCGGATCGAACACGGTTTTGAGCGCAGCAACGATTTCGCCGCCCAGCCGCTCGCTCTCCTCCGGCGGCAACGCTGAACTGGTTTCCATATTGCCGGTTTTGACTTCGGGACTCTTGGTTTCTACTGCATCGCTCATGCGAATATTTCCCGCGCCTTGATCAGCGCCTGTGCCAGATGGTCGACTTCTTCCCGCGTATTATACATCCCGAACGAGGCCCGGCACGTCGCCGTCACGTTGAACCGCTCTAAAAGCGGCATCACGCAATGGGTGCCGGCGCGTACCGCGATTCCCTGGCGGTCGATGACGGTGGCGACGTCGTGGGGATGGGCGCCCTTCATCTCGAACGAGATCACCGGTCCCTTGTCGCGCGCGGTCCCGATCAGGCGCAGCGAGTTGATTTCGCGAAGGCGCTCTTGTGCATAGGTCAAAAGGCCATGCTCGTGTGCCGCGATGCGTTCCTTGCCGATCGAATTGACGTAGTCGATCGCGGCACCGAGTCCCACAGCCTCGACGATCGCCGGCGTTCCCGCCTCGAACTTGTGCGGCGGATCACCATAGGTGACCCAATCCTTTGTCACTTCGCGGATCATTTCGCCGCCGCCGTTATAGGGGCGCATGGCGACGAGGTGCTCATGCTTGGCATAGAGCACACCGATGCCGGTTGGCCCGTACATCTTATGGCCGGTGAACACATAGAAATCGGCGTCGATATCCTGCACGTCGATTGCAAGATGCACGGCGGCCTGGCTGCCGTCGATCAAGACCGGAATGCCGTGGGCGTGCGCAAGCTTCACCACGTCCTTGACCGGGACGATGGTACCGAGCGCATTCGACATCTGCGTGATCGCGACCAGCTTTGTCCGCGGCGTCAGCGCTTTCTCGAATTCCTCGATCAGGAAATTGCCTTCGTCATCGACGTCGACCCATTTGATGACGGCGCCGTGGCGCTCCCTGAGGAAATGCCAGGGCACGATGTTGGAGTGATGCTCCATGATCGAGACCACGATCTCGTCGCCGGCCTTGATGTTGGGCTCACCCCAGGAGTAGGCGACGAGGTTGATCGCCTCGGTGGCGTTGCGGGTGAAGACGATCTCCTCGTTACGCCGCGCATTGAGGAATTTTGCCACTTTGGCGCGGCCGCCCTCATAGGCTTCGGTCGCCGCATTGGCGAGGTAATGCAATCCGCGATGGACGTTGGCGTACTCGGTCTTGTAGGCCTCCGTCATGCGCTCCAGCACGGCGTTCGGCTTTTGCGCCGACGCTGCGTTGTCGAGATAGACCAGCGGCTTGCCATAGACCTTTAGTGACAGCGCGGGAAAGTCCTCCCGCACCCGGGCGACGTCGTAGGAACCGTTCAGGACTGCCGGATGCATGGTCATCCCCGTGCCGCCAACCAACGCTGTGCCGCTGAGATCACAAGTTCGCGCAAGGCGTCATTGGCGATTGATTCGATCGCTTCGCCCACAAAAGCCTGGATCAAGAGCGCCTGCGCTTCCTTCTCGGAAAGGCCGCGCGCGCGCAGGTAAAACAGCAGGCTCTCGTCGAGCGCGCCGGTGGTCGCGCCATGGCCGCAGGTGACGTCGTCGGCAAAGATTTCCAGTTCCGGCTTGTTGTCGGCTTCCGCCTCGTCGGACAAAAGCAGCGCCCGCGTCATCATCTTGGCGTCGGTCTTTTGCGCATGGGGTCGAACGATGATGCGGCCCTGGAACACCGAATGGCCGCGGTCGTCGAGCACGGAGCGGAAGATTTCGCGGCTCGCGCAATTCGGCACCGCGTGATCGAGCAGCAGCGTAGTGTCGGCATGCTGGCGGCCATTGAGCAGCTTGACGCCGTTGGCCTCGACGCGGGACCCCTCGCCGGCAAAGGCGATCACCGGCTGATAGCGACTCACATTCGACCCGCTGGTCATGCCAAAAGTATTGAACTGCGCCCGCGCCCCCAATGTCACGACGGCGGAAGAAATGTTGAAAGCGTCGCGGGCGTCTTCGACCAGGCGCACATGATCCAGCCGGGCGTCATCGCCGATCGAAACGATGGCTGAGTCATGGACCTGATAGGCCTTCGAGCCGCTGGCCGCGATATAGCTCTCCACCAGCGTCACACGCGCAGCCTTGCCGACGTTCAATAGCGAGCGGGTGAACATTGCCGCGGGCGCTGCCGCGCTGGCGATATGGACGATATGCAGCGGCTGCGTCAGCGCGACGCCGTCGGCGACCTCGACCACAAGACCGTCCGTCATCATGGCGGTATTGAGCGCGACCATGGCATCGGCGTTGTCGGGCGCGAACAGGCGCGCCTGCAGCGCCGCGTCGCCAGTTTCAAGCACCTCGCGCAGCGTGCGGATGCCGAGACCCTTTTCGAGTTTCGCCAGATCGGACAGGCTTGGCGCGAATACGCCGTCCACCAGCACCAATCGGCGCACGCCGGCAATGGCGTGCAGTTTCAAGACGTCGCCTGCGCGCTTGAGCGTCGCGGCATCCGGTGCGGGCGCAAGCGGCAGCACCTCGCGCATCAGGACGCGCAGATCGGTGTATTTCCACTCCTCGATCCGCCGGTGCGGCAGTCCGGCGCGCTCATAGGCCGCGAACGCCTGCCGCCTGAGCTCGGCGAACTTTCCGGCGCCCGGCAAACGGTCGCGCGCAATGACAAAAATGTCGCTCAGCGCGCGTCCGGTCTCGGTTTTGGCCAGCACCACGTTCATGACAATTTCCGTTTTGGCATCAGGCCGCGTCTTCGAACTGCGTGTAGCCGGAAGCCTCGAGCTCCAGCGCCAGTTCCTTGTCGCCGCTCTTCACCACGCGGCCCTTCGACATCACGTGCACGAAGTCCGGCACGATGTAGTTC
Organism: Bradyrhizobium lablabi; assembly: GCF_900141755.1. Lineage (NCBI taxonomy): Bacteria > Pseudomonadati > Pseudomonadota > Alphaproteobacteria > Hyphomicrobiales > Nitrobacteraceae > Bradyrhizobium > Bradyrhizobium lablabi. The sequence continues at coordinate 231,566 of NZ_LT670844.1, forward strand.
AGAAGCCGCTGGTAATGCGTGATCACCACCAACGCACGGTCGGGCGAGCGCAGCGCGTTGACACCGTCGGCGGCAATCCGCAGCGCGTCGATGTCGAGGCCGGAATCCATCTCGTCGAGGATGCACAGGCTCGGTTCGAACAGCGCCATCTGCAGAATCTCGTTGCGCTTCTTCTCGCCGCCGGAGAAGCCGACATTGACGCCACGCCGCAGCATATCCTGGGGAATGTTGAGTTTCGCTGCGACTTCGCGGACCTTCTTCAAAAAGTCCGGCGTCGAGAATTCGCTCTCGCCGCGCGCCTTGCGCTGGGCATTCAGCGCGGTGCGCAGGAACGTCATGGTCGCGACACCCGGAATCTCCACCGGATATTGGAACGCCAGGAACACGCCCTTGGCGGCGCGCTCATCCGGCGACATCTCCAACAGGTCTTCGCCGTTGAACAGGATCTCGCCGCCGGTGACTTCATAGCCCGGCTTGCCGGCGATGACATGGCTCAGCGTCGATTTGCCGGAACCGTTCGGCCCCATGATCGCGTGCACCTCGCCCTTGTTCACGGTGAGCGAAAGCCCGTGGAGAATTTCACGATCCTCGACACGAACCTGCAGATCTCTAACTTCGAGTAATGGCATTCTTTTTCCTAACTCAGTCATCCCTGCGCAGCAGCCTAGCCGCTATCGCCTGCACGACGTTTATCCAACCGAACCTTCCAGCGAGATCGAGATCAGCTTCTGTGCCTCGACCGCGAACTCCATCGGCAGCTGCTGCAGCACGTCCTTCACAAAACCGTTGACCACGAGGCCGACGGCCTCTTCCTGCGACAGCCCGCGCTGCACGCAATAGAACAGCACGTCTTCCGAAATTTTTGACGTGGTCGCCTCGTGCTCGAACAGCGCGGAAGAGTTCTTGGCCTCGATATAGGGCACGGTGTGCGCGCCGCATTTGTCGCCGATCAGAAGTGAGTCACACGCGGTAAAATTGCGCGCGCCGGTGGCCTTGCGATGCGCGGTCACGAGCCCGCGATAGGTGTTTTGCGAGACGCCGGCGGCGATGCCCTTGGAGATAATCCGGCTGGTCGTGTTCTTGCCCAGATGGATCATCTTGGTGCCGCTATCGACCTGCTGATGGCCGTTCGAAATCGCGATCGAATAAAATTCGCCTCGCGAATTATCGCCGCGCAAAATGCAGCTCGGATATTTCCAGGTGATTGCGGAACCCGTCTCGACCTGGGTCCACGAGATCTTCGAATTGTCGCCGCGGCAATCGCCGCGCTTGGTGACAAAATTGTAGATGCCGCCCTTGCCCTCGGAGTTGCCGGGGTACCAGTTCTGCACCGTCGAATATTTTATCTCGGCATCATCGAGCGCGACCAGTTCGACGACCGCGGCGTGCAACTGGTTCTCGTCGCGCTGCGGCGCGGTGCAGCCTTCGAGATAGCTGACGTAAGCGCCCTTGTCGGCGATGATGAGCGTCCGCTCGAACTGCCCGGTGTTGCGCTCGTTGATGCGGAAATAGGTCGACAGTTCCATCGGGCAGCGCACGCCCGGCGGCACATAGACGAACGAGCCGTCGGAGAACACCGCCGAGTTCAACGTGGCGAAGAAATTGTCGGAAGTAGGCACCACCGTGCCGAGGTACTTCTTCACGAGATCAGGATGCTCGCGGATCGCTTCCGAGATCGGCATGAAGATCACGCCGGCCTTCTTCAGCTCTTCCTTGAAGGTGGTCGCAACGGAAACCGAATCGAACACGGCATCGACGGCGATCTTGCGCTGGCCCTCCGGCCGCACGACGCCTTCCAGCACTTCGACCTCGCGCAAGGGAATGCCGAGCTTTTCGTAGGTCTTGAGAATTTCCGGATCGATCTCGTCCAGCGACGACACCGACTTCTTCGGCTTCGGCGCTGAGTAGTAATAGAGATCCTGATAATCGATCTTGGGATAATCGACGCGCGCCCATTTTGGCTCGGTCATGGTCAGCCAGCGGCGAAAAGCCTCCAGACGCCATTCCAGCATCCACGCCGGTTCGCTCTTTTTCGCAGAAATGAAGCGGACGGTATCTTCCGATAGCCCCTTCGGGGCCTTGTCGGACTCGATTACGGTCTCAAACCCATAACGATATTGATCGACGTCGATCCGGCGCACCCGATCGACGGTCTCCTGTACGGCCGCCATTCCATCCTCCGCTCGCGGTTTCAAGGACCGCGGTGGATCAATTCCGAAAGACTATTACGATGTTTCCCGGACGAAATCACCTGCTTAGAACCGTTCAAGCCGTGTTTCGTCGCTCCCCTGTAAGTAAGGTACCGGCGAGCTTTCGCCAAGCCTTAATGGCCAAATCAATGTCCGCCTCGGAGGTAGACCAGCCCAGACTAAGCCGCACCGCTCCCTTCGCAAGCTCGGGACCGTACCCCATGGCTTCGAGCACGTGGGAAGGCTGCACCTTGCCCGAAGAACAAGCGGAACCCGAGGATACCGCTACGCAAGTGAGGTCGAAGCCGATTATCGCAGTCTCGGCGTTCAGGCCGGGCACCGTAAACAGGGTCGTATTCGGCAGCCGCGGCGCCTCGGCCGAAAAGACAATGGCCCCCGGGGTCTGCGCCAGACCGCGTTCGAGCCGGTTCCGCAAGGTTTCGAGGCGCATGGCGTCTTTATCCAGAGCAGCCATGGCGGCCCTGGCCGCGGCCCCAAAGCCCGCGATGCCTGCGACGTTCTCGGTTCCGGCCCGGTGCCCCCGTTCCTGACCGCCGCCGCGCAACAGCGGTTCAAAGCCCAAAACCCCCTCGGCCAGAACCAGGGCGCCCACCCCCTTGGGGCCGCCGATCTTGTGCGCCGAGAGCGTCACCAGATCGGCGTTCATCACATTGATATCACAGGGTATTTTTCCGAACGCTTGGATCGCATCGACGTGCAGCAATCCTCCGGCGGCATGGACGATCCCAGCCGCCTCGTTCACCGGTTGAACAGCGCCAGTCTCGTTGTTGGCCAGCATCACCGAGACCAGCGCCGGCGGCCCATCCTCGAGCATGGACCTCAGACGATCGAGATCGACGAGGCCCGAGCGCGTTACACCGAGGCTAGTGATGGCGCCGGCCGGAAACCGACCCCCCGTGAGCACTGAAGCGTGTTCGATGGCCGAAACCACAAGTCTTTGCACCGGATGCCCGGACGCCCGCCGCAGCCCCGGCGTCAGCGCCAAGGCATTGGCCTCGGTGCCGCCCGACGTGAAGATCACGTTTTGCGGAAGCGCGCCAATGGCGACCGCGACCGCAGCCCTGGCATCCTCGACCAATTTTCGGGCCTGGCGGCCCTCGGCATGAACCGAGGACGGATTGCCCAGGATTTCCCACGCCTCCACCATCGCCGCCCTGGCTTCCGGGCGAAGCGGCGTGGTCGCATTCCAGTCGAGATACACCCTGTCAGGCATAGAGTATTATATTACCTTAATGACGTGATTTGGAAGCCGGCGGCCGCGTTGAAAAACGTCGCCGGTCACGCTTTACCTTATGCCAAGTGGCGACCGCGGCGTCTCCTGACAATCGTCCCGCTAACGCGTTGACCCCACTGGACGATGTTCAAAACCCTTGCTTTTTGCCCCTCGCCTCATGCTAGAACGCGGCCTCCAGTTCACCGAGCGCCGTTGGCTTCGAGCCGAGCGGCGCCTGATCAGCCCCTTACTCTTGCGAGGGTTTGTCTGCAAAGAGCCAGATGAGCCAGCACAAAGTCGGTTGATTTCGCCAGGGATCACTAATGCCTGAAGTCATCTTCACCGGCCCCGCAGGCCGCCTCGAAGGCCGTTACCATCCGGCAAAACAGAAGAACGCGCCGATTGCGATGGTGCTGCACCCGCATCCGCAGTTTCACGGCACGATGAATCACCAGATCATCTACCAGTGCTACTACGCGTTCGCGCATCGCGGATTTTCCGTGCTGCGCTTTAATTTCCGCGGCGTCGGCCGCAGCCAGGGATCATTCGATCACGGCACCGGCGAACTTTCGGATGCGGCCTCCGCGCTCGATTGGGCGCAGACCATCAATCCGGAAGCGCGCGCCTGCTGGGTCGCGGGCTTTTCGTTCGGCGCCTGGATCGGCATGCAGCTTCTGATGCGCCGGCCGGAGGTTGAGGGATTTATCTCGATCGCGCCACCCGCCAATCTCTACGATTTTTCATTTCTTGCGCCCTGCCCGTCCTCCGGCTTGATCGTGCATGGCGAGAAGGACGCCGTGGTGCCGCCGAAAGACGTCAACACGCTGGTGGAGAAACTGAAGACGCAAAAGGGCATCGTGATCGACCAGCAGATCATCCCTGGCGCCAACCATTTCTTCGACGGCAAGCTCGAGCCGTTGATGGAAACGGTGACCGGCTATCTCGACATGCGGCTCGCCAACGTGCGGTAGCGTCGCGCGGGCCATTACATTCAGGCCGTCATCACCCGCCAACGGGTCGGCGCTTAGCGCCCGCCCGATGACAGGCTCCAGCGGGTGATCCAGTACGCCGCGGCTTCTCGATCGATCACCAGCGTCTCTGGAATACCGGATCGCCCGGTCATAGGCGAGCGGAAGCGACGCCGTCCTTCGGACGGCTATGCCGGGCGATGACAGCTTTGGTCAAGCCGCGTCGCGCGCTTGCAATCCCAACAGCCACGAATTCCGCCGCTCGATGAACGCGCGCAGCAGCGCCGGATAGTCCGCGCTGACCGCCGATCGCACCGACGGCCGCACCGCAAGCGCCTTGCGCCATTGTACGAGCTTCGGCTTGCCCGACAGAATTCCGAAATCCGCGATCTTGTCGAACACATCGAAATAGCGGAACACCGGTCCGAACACCGCATCGACCAGCGAAAAATCTTCGCCGTCAAACCATGGCGCGGCCGCGACGCGAGCCTCTAGCCGCGCAAAGCGCTGCTCGAGTTGCGACGCCTTGGCCTTGAAAGTCGCCTCATCGGGCGCCGAATAAAACCCCGCGATATCGCCGAGCACGGCCGATCCGAATTCGATCCAGCCGCGATGCTCGGCGCGCCTCAAGGGATCGGCGGGATGCAGCGGTCCTGGTTGCGTCTCCTCAAGGTACTCCAGGATCACCGCCGACTCGAAAATCGCGGCGTCGCCGACTTGGAGCACCGGCGTCTTGCCGAGCGGCGAGATCGCCAGAAACCAATCCGGCTTGTTGGCGAGATCGATATCGATCCGCTCGAACGAAACGCCCTTTTCGGCGAGCGCGATCACCGCGCGCTGCACATAGGGACAAAGCTTGTGGCTGATCAGTTTTATGTGCGCGGCCATGGCGAATTAACCCCGTTTGATGCAGTTGCATGAACCTACATGCAACTGCATCAATCCGTCAAGCTCACGGCCGGGCGATCACTCCACCGGTCATCGGGATCGGCACGCCCGTCGTCGCCGGATAGCTCAGCGGCAGGCCTTTTAAGCCCCGCGCCGCCAAAAACCCAAAGGCCTGCGCCTCGATGGCATCCGCCGACCAGCCGAGCGCGTCGGCGGCTTCCACCGTTGCCGGGTCGAGGCGCTCGCGCAGCATCCGCAGCATGGTCAGGTTGCGCGCGCCGCCGCCGGCGACGATCCAGCACTTCGGCTCTTTCGGCAGTAGCGGCACGATCCGGGCGATGGCTTCGGCCGTGAGCGCCGTCAGCGTCGCGGCGCCATCGGCGGGAGACATGTCGCGCACCTTGAGCGAGGCAAAATCGTTGCGGTCGAGCGATTTCGGCGGCGGCAGCGCAAAGAACGGATGCTGCAGCGCGCGCATCACCCATGCCACGTCCACCGCGCCCTGCGCCGCCGTGCGGCCTTCGCAATCGAACGGCTGTCCCATGGTGCGAAAGATGTGATCGTCGAGCAGCGCATTGCCGGGCCCGGTATCGCAGGCGATCAGCGTGTTGGGGCCGTCGATATAGGTGATGTTGGAGACGCCGCCGATATTGACCACAACGATCGGGCCTTCGCGCTCCAGCGACTGCGCCAGCGCGCGATGATAGACCGGCACAAGCGGCGCGCCCTGGCCGCCGGCGTCGACGTCGGCCGCGCGGAAATCATGCATCACCGGGATATGGATCGCCTTGGCGAGCGCCGGACCATCGCCGATCTGCACGGTCATCTTCTCTGCCGGCCGGTGCAGCACGGTCTGGCCGTGAAAGCCGACGATATCGATGTCTTCATAGCTGATGCGGTTATGCGAGGTGAAGATGGCGACGGCCTCGGCGTGGGCCAAGGTAACGATGCGCTCGGCCTCGCGCAGGATGCCGGGCCGCGCCTCGCGGTGCAGCAGGTTCGGGGCTTCGTTCAGGGCCTGGCGCAGCAGGCCGCGCTCGTGGTCGGTATAAGCCCGATAGCCGGAGGGTCCGAACGCCCTGACCTGCTTGCCGTCGGTTTCGATCAAGGCGACGTCGACCCCGTCGAGCGAGGTGCCGCTCATCAGACCGATTGCCGTCAGCATTATCGCCATGGTGCCTTCGCGACGTCCCTGCCGCCCTGCCCTTGACGCCCGCTTGTGTCAAACCAGCGCATCTTATAATGCCACAGCGCGCACGCGTGCAGCAGCCTATTCCTCAGGGTTCCGCAATCCCCTAAGAATAGCGTGAAATAAGAATGATCAGAGTCGCACACGAATGACTACTTTTAAATCCGATTTTCTCCATATCTTGCAGGAACGCGGCTTCATCCATCAGTGTTCCGATTTCGAGGGACTGGACGCGCTCGCCGCTAAAGGCGAAGCCACCGCCTATGTCGGGTATGACTGCACCGCGCCGTCGCTGCATATCGGCAACTTCCTCACCATGATGATGCTGTACTGGCTGCAGCAGAGCGGCAACAAGCCGATCACCCTGATGGGCGGCGGCACGACCATGGTCGGCGATCCCTCCGGCAAGGACGAATCGCGCGCGCTGCGCTCGGTCGAGGAGATCGAGGCCAACAAGGCCAGCATCCGCGGCGTGTTCGCCAAGGTGCTGCGCTACGGTTCCGGCGCGACCGATGCGGTCATGCTGGACAATGCCGAATGGCTAACAAAACTGAACTGGATCGAGATGCTGCGCGACATCGGCCGGCATTTCTCGGTCAACCGCATGTTGACGATGGACTCCGTCCGGCTGCGTCTCGAGCGCGAGCAGGAGATGAGTTTCATCGAGTTCAACTACATGGTCTGCCAGGCCTACGATTTCGTCGAATTATCGCGGCGCGTCGGCTGCCGGTTGCAGATGGGCGGCTCTGACCAGTGGGGCAACATCGTCAATGGCGTCGACCTCGGCCGCCGCATGGGAACCCCGCAACTGTTCGCGCTGACGACGCCGCTGCTGACGACCGCGTCCGGCGAGAAGATGGGCAAGACCGCGAGCGGCGCGGTCTGGCTCAACGCGGAACAATTCAGCCCCTACGATTTCTGGCAATATTGGCGCAACGTCGAAGACGCCGACGTCGTCAAATTCCTAAAGCTGTTCACGATCCTGCCGATGAACGAGATCGCGCGCCTCGCGGCGTTAAAGGGTTCCGAAATTAACGAAGCCAAGAAGGTGCTGGCGACGGAGGCAACCGCGTTGCTGCACGGCCGCGATGCCGCCAACGCCGCATCTGATACCGCGCGTCAAACGTTTGAGGAAGGTCTCGTCGCCGAAAGCCTTCCGACGGTTGCGATCTCGCGCGGCGAGTTCGATGGCGGGCTTGGTGTGCTGAGCGCTTTTGTCAAAGCAGGCCTGGTCGCGTCGAACGGCGAGGCGCGCCGCCAGATCAAGGGCGGCGGACTCCGCGTCAACGACGTCGCGGTTTCGGACGAAAAGATGATGCTGAAACCCGGCGACCTCACGCCGGAGGGCGTCATAAAACTCTCCCTCGGCAAGAAGCGCCACGTCCTGCTCAAGCCTGCATAGGCGCATTCGCTTTGGACCCCTGCTCTTTGGCGCCGAAAAGCGCTCCTTGGTGAGCGCGGTCAGCAAAACTGGAATCCGGTTTTGCGTCCGACCGCGCTCATAACGAGCAAGCCATGGACCAAAATAGCCCAAGCGAAGATTCCGAATTGCGCCCACTGAAATCGGCGCACACGGCTCTCAGCGTGCTCGCGCTGTGCTTTGCGCTGTCGGTGCTCGGCCGCGGTCTCGGCGAGAGTTTTACGGTTTTCCTCAAACCCATCTCGGAGAGTTTTGGCTGGGACCGCGCCCAGGTGGTCTCGGTCTATTCGCTGACCGCGCTGGCCGGTGGGCTGGCGGCGCCTCTGGTCGGCCGGCTGTTCGACCGTTCCGGTCCCCGCACCGTCTATTCGCTCGGACTATTGTTGCTCGCCGGCGCGTTCTTGACCGCCGCGCACGCCCAATATCTCTGGCAGTTCCAGTTGAGCATCGGCATCTGCGTCGGTCTCGGCATCGCCTTTATCGGCAATGTTCCAAATTCGATCCTGCTCGGCCGCTGGTTCGGCGCGCGGCTGCCGACCGCGATGGCGGTGGTGTATTCCGCGACCGGCGCCGGCGTCCTGATCCTGCTGCCGGCGTCGCAAGTCCTGATCGATCATATCGGCTGGCGCGGCGCCTATCAGATTTTTGGCATTGTCGCGCTGCTGTTGTTGTTGCCGCTATTGCTATTGCCGTGGCGATTGTTCTCCACCGGCTCGCCGCATTTGGCGAAAAGCGCCGCCGCCGGTTTCGTCGACGAAGGCTGGACGCTGCTCCGCGCGATGCGCCACCACGCGTTCTGGGCCTTGTTTTCGACGTTCTTCTTCACCGCGATCGGCATGTATGCGATCGCGCCGCAAATCGTCGCCTATCTGATCGACGCGGGATTTCCGCCGTTACAGGCGGCGACCGCCTGGGGTTTTTCGGGCGTGGTGCTGTTGTTCGGCATGCTCGGCATCTCCTCGCTCGACGGCCTCATCGGCCGCCGGCCGTCGGTGTTGTTCAGCTATGCGGTGTCGATCGCCGGCATCCTCATGCTGTGGCTCTTGCAATGGTATCCGAACTACTGGCTGTTGACCGGCTTTGTCGTCTGCTTCGGCAGCATGATCGGCTCGCGCGGCCCGCTACTCACGGCGACCGCGATGAAGATCTTTCGGGGAAAGCGGGTCGGCACCATCTACGGCGCGATTTCGATCGGCAGCGGCCTCGGATCGGCGTTCGGCTCCTGGGGCGGCGGCCTGATCCACGATGTCAGCCACAGCTATAATCCGCTGATCGTGTTCTCGCTGATCAGCGTCGTCCTGGGGATGATCCCGTTCCTGGTCGTGCCGGCGCTGCGGCGCTAGTTATTCGGCGGGAATTCCACCGGGTTGTTCTGCTTGCCGGTGTTGAAATCCATGATCTTCCTGGAGACGCCGGGCAGTATCGCTGAAATCGGATTGACGCGAAGCTCCGGCTTGTCCGTCGTGCCGACGACTTCGTAGGTCACCCCGAACAGCCCCTCATTGCTGCCGCCGCCGAGAAACAGCCCGAGCACCGGGATCTGGCCGAACATGTTGTTCAGCCCGTACATCGGCACGAAGGTGCCGCTCATGCGCACCTGGTTGCGGAGATAGTCGATACTGCCTTCGATGGTGCCGCCGATCATCGGACCCTTCACGACGCCCTCGCGGATCGCGATCTGTCCGTTTTGCCGGGTGAATTCGGCACGCAACCGCGAGAAGGAAATCCCGCTCTGCACCGCGGCCGGCCCGCCCGCCGCCAGGCGATCGAGCGAGGCCTCGCCCTTGACGGTGAAGTCGCGGACCAAGATCACCCCCTCTTTCGCGCTCGGTTCGGCGGTCGGAGGATCCACGGCGTATTGCAGCTCGCCACCGACGACCTTGGAATAGGTGTCGGTGAAACGCAGGAACGCCCCGGCGTCGCTGGTCTCGAGATAGATCACGTCATGCCCTTGCGTGCGGCCGCGCAAATCACCGATTAGCGGCGTATCGCGTCCGAGCTTGCCGCTGAGCGCGAAATTTCGGATCGCGCCACCCCGCCGCGATATCTTGCAATCGACGCTGCGCAGCGCCTCGCCAAAGAAGCCGGCCACCGCGCCCAATTTGAGGTCGACATCGAAATCGACGGTCTTGATTTTGCTTTTGGGGTCGGCCTCCTTGCCCGAAATGGCGGATTTGAGGAAGCTGCGGCCATCGAACACCTCGCCGCGCATCGTCACTTTCACGACGCCGTCTGGGCCGCGCTCGGCCTTCAACGAGGTCTTGTCGCCTTCGGAGGGCGAATAGGTCGGAAAGGTCGCATTGATCAGATCGCCATTTGGATCGACCTCGATGGATCCCTTGATCGAGACGCCGCCGCCATCGATCACGATGTCTTCGAGGCGGGTCGATTGCGGCTTCTGCACCACGTTGAAAACCGCGTGGCTGGATTTGCCCGGCAATTTGACCCAGCCCGGCAGGATGTTGTCGAGTTTTAACGAGGTGAGGTCCGCATCTATTCCGACGCGGCTGTCGGTTCCGATCCTGCCGATGACCTTGACCGGCAGCGCGCCGCTGACGGCGGGGCCGAGATCGAATCCAAGCCGCGCGCGGCTGGCGTCATCGAGGGTTGCCTGCAATTTGATATCCGCATCACCCTCGTTCGGCTTGCGGTAATCCAGCGCGGCGGCCTGGCCGTTGATCTTGACGTCGCCCTTGACCTGATAGCCCGCATTGTTGGCGACGATCTTCAGCGTGCTGGCTTCGAGCTTCTGGTTCATCACCAGTTTGTCGGCGGTAAATCCGGAGAGATCGGCGGTCGCGGTATAGACCGTGTCGGCCTTGGTCAATGAGCCCTTGACCGGCAGGCCGAGCGTGATCAGGGCCGAAAACGTACCCTTGCTCGAGTTCGGGTCGATCAAGGTGCCGGAAAGGTCGCTGAGGCGATCCGAAGCGAGAAGTTCGGCTGCCGCCGGTACCGGACCGTCGATCCGGAATTTCACCTTGGCCGGCGACGGCTTGGGCGCCATATCCGGCACCTCGAATACGAAATCCGAAATCGTGAGCTTGCGGCCGGCGGGTGTATCGGACGCCGCCTGCCCGATCGTCACCGTCGCGGTCCGGCCGGTGACATGCGCCTTCAGATCCGCGTCGTGCACCGAGGGCATTTCGTCCACCGGGTGCAAGGTCACACCCGAGGCGACGATGTTGACGGAAAGCCCGTCATCCGGAATCGGCGGACCGCGCCGCGACAGGTTGCGCACCGGCGAGTTGACACCGACCTCGATGCGCTGCAGCGAGCCGCGCTCGACCCGCTCGATTACCCATTCGCGCACTTCGGGCACGATCAGGATCGGCCACATCCTCTTGAGGGCCGATGCCGACATCGGCGTTCCCGCAAAGCCCAGCGTCAGCCTCGGCTCCGCCGCATAGTCGATGCTGCCGGTGCCGGCGACGCCGATCTCGCCATTGCTGATATCGGCCTGGGTCAGGAGCACCCGCCGCTTGTCGGTGTCGAAGCGCATGCCGATGGCGATGCGGTTGAAGATCAATGGCGGCTGTTCGGGGTCGATCGCGGCCAGCACGATGGTGCCGCCGGAAAAACCGAGCTGCCAATCGGGAATGCTGTCGTTGGGCGGCTCGAGATGGGCCAAGAGCGTGATCCGGTTCTGCCCCGAAACGATCTTGAACGGCGCCACCAGCACGCGCCGTCCGGCATCCCATTCGACGCTCAGCTCCGCCGAATCGATCGCCATCGGATAATCCGGCGTATCGCTGTCGATGATGGGGCCCGCGCCGGCGCTGAGTTTGCCGCGGAAATAGGTCGGCAGACCGTCGCGGCCGAGTTCGCCCTTCAGTTCGCCGGTGAGCGGCAGGTCGGCGCTGTAGGTTAGGTCCTTCAGCCGCAACGCCAACAGGATATTTTTCGTGGAAACCTTGTCGGCGCGAATGTCGACCGATCGCACGCCATTGGCGGGCGCGCCGACGGTGACGCGCAGCGACCAGGCGTGGCGGCCGTCCTCGCCGACGCTCAGCGCCACCCCGCCGCCGCTCGGCCGGCGCAGGCTGAGGGTGATATTTTCAAAATTCCATTTGTTGCCGCGCTGCTGATCGTCGATGATCAGGCTTCCGTTCTTCAGGCCGATTTCGTTGAGGTTTTGTCCGTCCAGTCCGGTCAGGCTCAGGCTGTCGAGCCAGTCGAGGCCGGCAAGCAGCCCGCTTGTGGAATCTTTGCCGGGGATCGCCGCCGTCGTGCCGGGTTGTGCCGCCGGCGGCGGGGCGGCCGGGTTGATCGGAAGCGTCACGCTGGACTGGCCGGACGCAGAAGTCTGGCCGGACCCAGTCGGGTCCGATGCTGGCGGCGCGGCACCCAGTTGCCGCTTCGAGGCGACGCCGGTCGCGAGCGGACGTGCATTGTCGCCGGTGGAAACGGTGACATAGCCATCCGGCGTGATCCGCACCGCGAGTTCGGCGTCGACCAGATTGAGGCTCTGGGCGCGAAGCCGCCCCATCAAGAGCGCGGTGCCCGAAAGCCTCACCTCGGCCTTCGGCGCGCTTGCCACGATGGCGTGGTCGCGATCCCTGACGATGATGTCGCGGATGCGCACGGCGATGCCGATCCTACCCGCGCGCTCGATCTGCGTGCCGCCAACTTCGACGGTATTGTCGTGACCGATATTTTCCTCGATCGCCGCCGCAAGCCACGGCGTCGCCATCTCGAGATTGATCGGACCGGCGCCAAGCCGCCACCACAATCCGCCGAAGCAGCCGGCGAAAATCAGGGCCAACAACGCGATGGCGATCGCAAGCCGCCTGACCCAGCGTTCACCCGTGAGCCAGCGGCGAAACCGGGCGAGGTAATCGCCGATCCGATAAAAGCCGGAGTCCGATCGCGACAACAGCCGGCGCGCGCGATGGCCGGCCGCCTCGTCATGGTCCTGATCCCAATCGGCATCATCCCACTGCGAGGGCTGGACGTCAGCACGCGGACTTGACCCCTGGGGCGACGTATTCCTTGCCATTGCCTCTCGGTGCTGGCGCTGCTGGTTAGATTGATCGCCGCCAAGGCCTCGCCCGTCGACACGTAACGGACGCTCCTGTACCGGCATCGCTGCCAATCCTCGATTAATACTGTTACTCGTCATCTGGCCCACACGGGACATTCAACGAGCGGACGGGTGGTGCGTCGAATTCCTTGTAACCATACTCCGGGGCCGTCAGCCTTGCCCAGCAGCCCCCGCGAGATTCGCAAGGATCCGGGCAAGACACGCAATAACCCTATGATTGATCCGCCGAAAGCGACGAAAGGAAGGCGTATGTCCAAGAAAACGCGCAAGAAATCCCCCAAGCCATCCCCCAAGAAAGCTCCTAAGAAGGCCCCCAAGAAATCCCCTAAGTCATCCTCCCGCAAAGCGGCCGCTGTGCAGCCCGCGAACGCGGCGAAAACGCGCCCCTCCAAAACCCGCGCGACAGCCGCCGGCAAATCACGCAAGAACGATATCAAACAGCCGGGGAAAGCTGCTTCGGGAGCGTCGCACAAGGCCGCGACAAAACAGTTAACAAAAGCCTCCTCGCCGGCCGCGCGAACTTCAGGTTTGACCGAAGGCGCCGCCGCGCCGGCCTTCCGCCTGCCGAGGGACGGCGGCGACACCGTCTCGCTGTCCGACTACGCCGGCAAGAAGCTGGTGCTGTTTTTCTATCCCCGGGCCGACACGCCAGGCTGCACCAAGGAGGCCATCGACTTCACGCGGCTGGCCGCGGACTTCGCCGCGAGCAACACGGCGGTACTCGGCGTCTCCGGCGATTCCCTAAAGGCACAGGAATCCTTTCGAAACAAACATGAACTGACAATTCCTCTCATTTCGGACGAAAAACACGAGATGCTGCAGGCCTATGGCGCCTGGGGAGAAAAATCCATGTACGGCAGGACGTTCGAGGGAATTCTTCGCACCACGGTTCTGATCGGCGCCGACGGCCAAATCATACGAATCTGGCGCCATGTCAGGGTCGACGGCCACGCCGACGAGGTGCTGGCCGCAGCAAAGGCCGTATAATTCCGGCCGGTTCCATTTGCTAAAAATTAACCATGTGAAGGTCAAATCACTCCCGCAAAAATGGCCGTACGGAACGATCTCCGACCGGCGCGGGAGTGCCGATGTCGAACCGTTCCGGTCATTATTCCGAGTACCCCCAGCACCATCCACATGATCATGGCCGGGCGTTGCCGCGCCGGCCCGTGGCGAGCCAGGCGGTCGCCGCACCGCTGCCCACCCAAGAGGGCTACACGCTGGTCCATGCCGGCAAACAGGTCCGGTTCGGCCCGGTGGTGTTCTGGATCGTGGTCGGCACGGTGACGCTGCTCGGCATGTGGTCGGCGGCGACCGCGACCTATTTTGCCTTTCGCGACGACGTGCTGACGCGCCTGATCGCGCGCCAGGCCGAGATGCAATACGCCTATGAGGACCGCATCGCGGAGCTGCGCGCCAAAGTCGACCGCACCACCTCTCGCCAGTTGCTCGACCAGGAACAGTTCGACCAGAAGCTCGAACAGATCATGCGCCGCCAGACCGCGTTGGAATCCCGCGCCACCGCGCTTGGAACCATCCCGGACAATTCGGTGACCGGATCGATCCGGCCGCCCTCGCGCGGCGCCGCGGCAACCGATGCGGCGGCATCTGGAACCCCAAAACCCTCGCCGATCAACGATACCGTGATTTTCGTGGCGCCTCCGGATCGCGAAGCGCGGCTGGAATCGCGCGCGCCGATCGTCACCGACGTGCAGCCTAATCAATTCGCCAAGATCCAGGGGGTCGATAACGTGCTCGGCCGCCTGCAGGCCTCGCTTGACCAGGTCGAGGGCCGCCAGATCGCGGCGCTCAACGCGGTCGAAGACGGCATGGAATCGCGGGTACGGCGGATGCGCGGCGTCTTTACCGATCTCGGCCTCGACATGGCGCAATTGGAAGCGGCAACCCCGCGCGTCGGTATGGGCGGTCCGTTCGTTCCGGTCAAACTTTCAGCCAATGCCGGCGCCTTCGAGCGCCAGCTCTACCGGATCAACATCACCCGCGCCCAGGTTGAGCGGCTGAACCGGACCTTGGCGCTCGTGCCCTACCGCAAGCCTGTCGTCGGCGAGGTCGAATTCACCAGCGGATTCGGGGTCCGCACCGATCCCTTCCTCGGCCGCCCGGCGATGCATACCGGGCTCGATTTTCGCGCCTCGACCGGCGATCCCGTGCGCGTGACCGCGAACGGAAAGGTGGTTTCCTCAGGCTGGGCGGGCGGCTATGGCCGCATGGTCGAGGTCGACCACGGCAACGGGCTCTCGACCCGCTACGGCCATCTGTCCGAGATCGACGTCAAGGTCGGCGACCAGGTCAAGATCGGACAGATGATGGGCGCGGTCGGCTCGACCGGCCGGTCGACCGGCCCGCATCTGCATTACGAAACCAGGATCGACGGCGAAGCGGTCGACCCGCAGAAATTTTTGCGCGCCGGCGTGCGGCTCAGCGCCGGCTGAACGGTTATCGGTCCAGCATCGGGGCCACATGGTTCGAGACGCGCGGCGATGCCGCGCTCCTCACCATGAGGACCTAAGACCTCATCCTGAGGAGCCGCGCTCTTGCGTGGCGTCTCGAAGGATGAAGCCGCGGGATAGCGAGAAGCCCTAATGGCTCGCGTCGTGGCCGACCTCGCCGGTGATGACGTCGCCGAACAATTCCCAGGACGTGCCGTTGAACCGCATCAACTGCATTTGCTCGATCGGAAAATAATCGTCCGGCGAAGTGTTGATGGTGATCCCCGGCAGCAGCATGTCGCTGGTGAAGTTCTTCAGGTTGGCGGCCTCTTTCATGACGTTCTCGCGCGTCAGATTATCGCCGCACTGCTTGAGCACCTGCACCATCGCCTGCGATTCGACATAGGCATAGGCGTTGTTGGAGTTGGTCTTGTCGCCGTCGGGATAGTACTTGTCCATGAATGCCGCCCACTTCTTCACCCCCGGATCGTCCTTCCAGATCGGGTCGGTCGGATCCTTGACGTAAGACGTCGAGATGATGTCCTTGGCGTAGTCGAGGCCGGCGGGCTTCAAGACCGAGGCGATCGTGGTGGCGGTGTTGGCGAGGAAGAATTTGGGTTTCCAGCCGAGCTCGCCGACTTTCCGGATCGCCTGCGCCGATCCCTTCGGGGCGGCCCACGAGAAGAAAATATCGGCACCGGAATCGCGCAGCGCAACGATCTGCGAATCGATCGAGGGATCGCTCACCTCATACGACTTGTCGGCGATGATCATGCCGACCTTGTCGCCGAGTCCATCCTTCAGCCCCTTGAACTGATCCTTGCCGGCATCGTCATTCTGCCAGAACACCGCGATCTTGCCGCTAGGAAAGTGCTCCTGGATGTATTTCGCGTAGATGTGGCCTTCGCTCTGGTAATTGGGCTGAAAGCCCATGGTCCATGGAAAATTCTTGGGATCGCCGAATTTGGTGGCGCCGGAGGCGACGAATAGTTGCGGCACTCTTTTAGCGTTCATGTATTTCATGATCGCCGAATTGGACGGTGTTCCCAGCGACTGGAAAATCAGTAGCACCTCGTCGCCTTCGACGAGCTTGCGCGCCTGCTCGATCGCCTTCGGCGGACTGTAGGCGTCGTCGTAACTGATAAAGTTGATCTTGCGGCCGTTGATGCCGCCCTCGGCATTGACCATGTTGAAGAAGGCCGCCTCGGTCTTGCCGATCACGCCGTAGGAGGAGGCCGGACCGCTGTAGGGCATGATGTTACCGATCTTGATTTCGGTATCGCTGGCGCCGGGATCGTATTTCTTTTGCGCGTTCGCCGCGGTCGCGATGGTGAAGGCTGCGGCGAATGCCGCGGCGGCAACAAGGCTACGCATGCAAGCCGGCATCGTTCTCTCCCCTTCGGTATTATTTTAGCGAAGTCTCGCAAGTCGCGCGTGCACTTGCAAGCTTTGCCGCGGCGCGAAACCGTATTGTTGTGCGGCGGCGATTATGATCAGTTCCCCCTGACGCTCCAACCTTTTCGAGGCAGACGGCTTGGACAAACCAGCAATCCGCATCGGACCGCGGCATCCCAAAATTGCGAATTTAGGCTATCGCCTGACGCGCTGGATCTTTGAGCGGACGATGGCGCGCACCGGTTTTCATCGGATCGGCGACGAGTTCGCGAACCAGAAAATTGCCTCGATCAGGGAGCAATTGCAGCGCGGCGAGACAGTCTACATCGTGGGCCTCGGCGCCTCGGGCACCCACAATACCGGTGTCGCGCTGATCGAAGTCACGCAGAACACCGGACCCCGGATCATCGTCAATAACGAGGAAGAGCGGTTTTCCGGCAACAAGCACACCACCGAATATCCAAAGGTGTCGATCGAAGCCATGGTCGAGACGCTGCGTCAGAGGGGGCGAGCCGTCTCCGATATCGCAGCTTTCGTCACGACCTGGGATTATCCGGTTCTATTTGCGACCATGATGAGAACGGTACTGGAGGAAGTGCCGGCTAGTCTCAAGCTCCTGACGATGCCCATTGTTCCCGCCATCGACCTCCGCCGCCTGGACCAGGCGCGGCGCACGCCAAAAATTCTTGCCAGGCAACTCGGCCTCGGCGAACGCGTGCCGCTGATCTGCATGCCGCACCACGATAACCACGCGTGGTTTTCGTTCGCGGCTTCACCCTTCGCCGGCGGCGACGAACCAGTCGCCATCGCAGTGATCGACGGCACCGGCGATCAGGGTTCGATATCGCTGTATGTTGCAAACGATGGCGCGATGCGAAGGCTTTACTGCAATGACAGCGTGTTCGACTCGCTCGGCTCCTTCTACAGCGTAATCTCCTCGACGCAAGGTGGCTGGACCTGGCTGTCGAGCGAAGGCCGCTATATGGGCGCGGCCGCCTGGGGCGACATGAACCGCGCCAGCAATCCCTATTACGCGCGGTTGCGAGAGGTTTTGCATTTCGGCGACGGCGGCGAAATCAAGATCAACCGCGCCATGGCCAATTGGTACTGCGACCCCTTCGATCATCCCTACAAGGCCGTGCTAATCGATCTCCTCGGCGAGCCCTTAAAGCCCGAACAACTCTGGAATCCCGACGCTGTGCTTCGGGTCGAGGATATCCATCACCGGCCCGAGACAAAGGATCGCCTCGACAAGGCGGCGGCGACGCAATTGGTGTTCGAGGATGCAATCATCCATGTCGTCGACCATCTCCTGCGCGCAACCGGCGCCAACCGGCTGGTGCTCACCGGAGGCGTGGCGCTGAACGCGCTCGGCAACATGCGGCTGCTCGAACATTTCGATGAGGCGTGGTTTTCGCAGGCCCAGCAACGCAAAGCCCGCCTGCATCTGTGGGTGCCTCCGACCCCCGGCGATCCCGGCGTCACTATCGGCGCCGCGTGGCTGTTCGCCCATCTTGCGGGCGCCCCGCGCGGCGCGCCGATGACGCACGCTTTCTATTGCGGTTTGCCGCCGGCCCCCGAGGACATCGCGACCGCGCTTCAAGCCTCCGACATCGCCTCGCAACGGATCGGGAATATATCGACGCCCGACGGCCGCGAGGCGATCGCCGATCTGATGGCGTTCATGGTGGCGCAAAACGGCGTCATCGCGCTGTATCAGGGCGCGGCCGAAACCGGCCCCCGCGCGCTCGGGCACCGTTCGATCCTGGCTAACCCGTGCGACCCGCAAGCGCGCCAACGTCTCAACGAACGGGTAAAATACCGCGAGGCGATCCGCCCGCTGGCGCCGATGGCGACGCTTAAAGCAGCGCAGGAGTTGTTTTGGCTGCACGAGGGCGCGTCCGACGCCGACTATAACGCCTACAATTACATGGTGCTGACCGCGCATTCGAAGCCGCATGCGCGCGAAAAGATTCCGGCGGTGATTCATGCGGACGGCACCGGGCGGATTCAAATCGTGCGCGCGGAAGACGATCCCCTCACTCACGCCTATCTGAAGGCGCTCGGCCGCCGCATCGGCGTCGAGATCTCGGTCAACACGTCGTTCAATGTCGCCGGTCCGATCGCGCAGACCCCAAGCCAGGCGATCGATACGCTGCGCCGTTCCAAAGGCCTTGATGTCGTGCTGCTGGTCGCCAGCGACGGCACGGTGCACGCGGCATGGCACGGAGGTGAGCGCGACAGTGGCCGGTTTACGAGGTGGTTTTCGGAATGGACGACCGCGGCGGCCGTGGTCAGATCGCCTTAATTCAGGCGTTTCAATTACAAACCGATTGCCATTCGTAGCGTCTGGTCGCGGGATTCAAGACCTGATGCTGTGAACAGCCGGAGGTCCCGAGCGGAGCGATCACCTGGGGTTGGATCGGCGCGATCGACGGCGGAGCCATGCTGCAGATTGTCGCCGCGCATATCGGCGGCAGATCGATGGAGCTTGTGCACAGCGGCTGCACCTCGCCGTCAACGCAACGACAGACGCAAGACGCGTCGGCGTGCGTCACGAGAAGAGTGAGGAAAACGAGACCGAAGAAAACTCGCATATCGCCGCCCGCCCCGGTCCAACCTTACAAAATATACTATTTCTGCCGCGACACGATCTCGATCATCTTGCCTTCATCATCGTCGGGCGCAACCGCCTTCGCCCGCGCATAGGCCTCGACCGCGGCGCGCCCCATCAGCGGAGCATCGGACAAAAGGCTCTCGGCCAGCGCCACGGCGTAGGCGGCATCCTTGTGGCGCAACGCCGCGGTAAACGTCGCGCCGGAAAAATTCCGCGCCACCATGCGCTTAGAATGACGCAGCACCTGCGGACTGGCGGCGACGCCAGTCTCGATGGCTTCCAGCACCAGCTTCATGTCGAGGCCGGCCTGCTCGGCGATCGCAAGACCCTCGGCGATGCCGGCGATCTGGATGGCGCCCATCAGATTGTTGATCAGTTTGTAGACCGTGCCGGAGCCGACCGCGCCGAAGTGGCGGATCGTGGTCGAGAGCGGCACGAGATAGGGCCGCGCGCGCTCGAGGTCAGCGGGCTCGGCGCCAACCAGGAGCGTCAGCTTCCCGCTCGCCGCCGCATCGGGCAGGCCGGTGACCGGACTATCGATATAGATCAGACCGCGTCCACGCAGCTCACGCGCCAGATCGAGCGCGTGTCTGTAGGACACGGTGGAGCATTCGATCGCGAGCGTCCCGACTTTGGCCGCCGCCGCGCCATCCCTGCCGAGCCACACCGCGCGCGAGGCCTCGTCATCGGCAACCATCGTCACGATAGCGTCCGCGCCATCGGCGGCATCCGCAGGCGTAGAGGCCCATCGCGCGCCACGCGCGATCAGATCCTCGGCCTTTGCCTGGCTGCGATTCCAGACCGCGACCGTAAAACCTGCGTCGAGGTAGCGGCCGGCCATGCCGTGGCCCATGCGTCCGAGGCCGATAAAGGCGACATGTGCCATCGGCTAATCCACATCCTCGACCGCGCCCGGCGTGGTGCCGAAGGCGCGCTGCGCCAATGTCGCCGCCATGAACTCATCGAGGTCGCCGTCGAGCACGCCTGATGTATCCGAGGTCTGCACGCCGGTGCGGAGATCCTTCACCATCTGATAGGGCTGCAACACGTAAGAGCGGATCTGGTGGCCCCAGCCGATGTCGGTTTTGGCGGCCTGGTCGGCGGCGGCCTGCTCTTCGCGCTTCTTCAATTCAATTTCGTAGAGCCGCGCGCGCAGCATGTCCCAGGCCTGCGCCTTGTTCTTGTGCTGGGAACGGCCGGCCTGACAGACCACCGCGACCCCGGTCGGGATGTGCGTCAGCCGAACCGCGGACTCGGTCTTGTTGACGTGCTGGCCGCCGGCGCCGCCGGAGCGCATGGTGTCGGTGCGGACGTCGGATTCCTTGATGTCGATCTTGATGCTGTCGTCGACCACCGGAAACACCGCGACGCTGGAGAACGAGGTGTGGCGGCGCGCATTGGAATCAAATGGCGAGATCCGCACCAGCCGGTGCACGCCGCCTTCGGTCTTGAGCCAGCCATAGGCGTTGTGGCCTGAGATCTGGATGGTGGCGGATTTGATGCCGGCCTCTTCGCCCTGGGTCTCTTCCAGATATTCGATCTTGAAGCCGTGCTTTTCGGCCCAGCGCGTGTACATGCGGAGCAGCATCTCGGCCCAGTCCTGGCTCTCGGTGCCGCCGGCGCCGGCATGCACCTCGAGATAGGAATCGAACCGGTCGGCTTCGCCCGACAGCAGGGCTTCGAGCTCGCGACGCGCGACTTCCTTCTTCAAGTTTTTCAGCGCGATCTCGGCTTCGGTGACCACGCCGGCATCGCCCTCGGCTTCGCCGAGTTCGATCATGCCGATATTGTCCTCGAGCTCGCGCTCGACCTTGCCGATGCCGGCAAGCGCGTCCTCCAGCGAGGTGCGCTCCTGCATCAGCTTCTGGGCCTTCTGGGGATCGTTCCAGAGATCGGGGGCTTCGGCGAGCTTGTTCAGCTCCGCCAGACGCGCGGTGGATTGTTCGACGTCAAAGATGCCTCCTCAGCAGCCCGACCGACTGCTTGATCTCTTCGACTAGACGTTCGACTTCGGCGCGCATGGCTTCTCTGATCTGCGGCACGGGGCCGCTATGATTGGTGCTGCGAGGGGATGTAGCGGCGGGCGCCGCAAAGCGCAATCGGCTCGCGCTAGTAAAGCCCGCCGGTGCCGGGACGGAACAGGCTACGGTCGGCATCCGGAGCCGGCTGCAGCGATCGGCCGTCGGCATCCGCCACCCCGATCACGCTGTAATTATCCGGCGGCGCTGTGCCCGGCTTGAAGGCTTCCAGGATGACGCCGCCGGTCTCGCCCGGACCGGCACGCATGCCGGTCTTGGCCACGACCCGGATCAGCTTGATGCCGGCCGGCACCTTGAACGGGATCGCCGGCTTGTCGGCGAGCGCGAGTTTCAGGAAATCGCGCGCGATCGGCGCGGCCAGATGACCGCCGGTTGCCGCATTGCCCCGGCCGAGCGGGCGCGGCTTGTCATAGCCCATATAGATGCCGACGACGATGTCCGGCGAGAACCCGATGAACCAGGCGTCCTTGGCCTCGTTGGTGGTGCCGGTTTTGCCGGCGATCGGCTTGCCGACCTCCTTTACCGCGATCGCGGTGCCGCCCTGGACCACGCCTTCCATCATCGAGGTGATCTGGTACGCCGTCATCGCGTCCAGCACCTGCTCACGGCGATCGACCAGTTGGGGCTCGGGCTGGTTCTTCCAGCCGCCGGGCGCGTCGCAGCCGCGGCATTCGCGCGCGTCATGCTTGAAGATGGTATGGCCGTAACGGTCCTGAATGCGGTCGATCAAGGTCGGCTTCACGCGCCGCCCGCCATTGGCGAACATCGAATAGGCCGTGACCATCCGCATCGCGGTGGTCTCGCCGGCGCCGAGCGCATAGGACAGATAGTTCGGCAACTCGTCGTAGACGCCGAAGCGCCTGGCATATTCGCCGATCAGGGGCATGCCGATATCCTGCGCCAGCCGCACGGTCACCGTGTTCAGCGAGAGCCGCAACGCGTTGCGCAGCGTGGTCGGGCCGTTGAATTTGCCGTTCGAAAAATTCTCCGGCCGCCAGACTCCCGCCCCCTGCCCCTGATCGATCTCGATCGGGGCGTCGACCACCACCGTCGACGGCGTATAGCCGTTGTCGAGCGCGGAGGAATAGACGATCGGCTTGAACGACGAGCCGGGCTGCCGGTAAGCTTGCGTCGCGCGATTGAACTGGCTCTGGTCGAACGAGAAGCCGCCGACCATCGCGAGCACGCGGCCGGTCCATGGATCCATCACCACCATGGCGCCGGAGACTTCCGGCAATTGCCTTAAGCGATACTGGCCATCGACCGGATTGCCATCCCTGAACAGCGAATCGGCATAGATCACGTCGCCCGGCGCCAGCACCTGTGAGACCGCCGTCGGCGGCCGGCCCTTGGCCGGTCCCGATGCGGCCTTGGCCCATTTGACGCCGTCCAGCGTGATGATGCCGGTCTGCCGTTCCTTGGCGACCGCGCCGCCCAGTTCACGGCCGGGCTGGAAGCCGATCCGCGCGGATTGATCGCTGGTCTCTAGCACCACCGCCATCCGCCACGGCGAGATGTCCGACAGCGATTTGACGTCGGCAAGCTTGACGCCCCAGTCGCCGGATATATCGAGCTTGCTGATCGCGCCACGCCAGCCCTGCTGCTCGTCATAATTGACGAGGCCGGCCACCATGGTCTTGCGCGCCATCACCTGAATCTTCGGGTCGAGCGTGGTCCGGACCGACAGGCCGCCTTCGTAGAGCTTCTTTTCGCCGTAGCGCTCGAACAAGTCGCGGCGGACTTCCTCGGCAAAATACTCGCCGGCGAAGATGTGCGCGCCATTGCTCCGGTTGGTGACGATCAAGGGATCCTTGCGGGCCTTGTCGGCGTCGGCCTGCTTGATCCAGCCGTTTTCCAGCAGCCGGTCGACCACGTAATTGCGCCGCTCGACGGCGCGGTCGCGGTTGCGCACCGGATGCAGCGCCGTTGGCGCCTTCGGCAACGCGGCCAGATAGGATGCTTCGGCAACCGTGAGCTCGTTCACCGATTTGTCGAAATAGACCAGCGATGCCGCGGCGATGCCGTAAGCGCCAAGGCCTAGATAGATTTCATTGAGATAAAGTTCGAGGATCTTGTCCTTCGAGTAAGCACGCTCTATCCGCATCGCCAGTAAGGCTTCCTTGATCTTGCGGGTAAGCGACACCTTAGTCTTTTCATCGTCGGCAAACAGGAAGTTCTTCGCGACCTGCTGGGTGATCGTGGAAGCGCCCTGCGGCCGGCGGTTGGAGCCGTAATTCTGCGCGTAAACGACTGCCGCGCGCGCCATGCCCGAATAATCGATGCCGCCATGCTCGTAGAAGTTCTTGTCCTCTGCGGCCAGGAACGCGTTGATGACGAGCTTCGGCACCGCCTGGATCGGCAGATAAAGGCGGCGTTCCTTGGAATATTCGCCGAGCAGCGCGCCGTCGGCCGCATGCACGCGGGTCATGACCGGCGGCTCGTAATCCTGAAGCTGCGAATAATCCGGCAAGTCCTTGGAAAAATGCCAGATCATCCCCGCGGCTGCGGCGACCCCCACCAGGAACACCACGGTTCCGGCGGCGAACAAGAATCCCATAAACCGCACCAGCAAGCGCATTATCGAATATCCGTTTCAGCCCGTGCGCCACAAAAGGCGGCGCGTTCCTCTGCATGGACGCCATTCGCGGAACGGTCCCGTTCCGCGCCGGCACATAATACGTTGGCCGGGAGGGAATTTGGGTTGATTCCGAACACCTCGCGGTGTTTTTTTATAGGGTCGCCGCTGTGGCCAAACTAGGGCTTCCAGCATTGCAGGGGCTCCCTTTTCAATGCGCCGGCGTGGCCGTCGCCAGGCGTTTGGCCAGGAAGGCATCGACCGCCTGCGCCATCGATCCGACGGTCCGGGACCGCCAGCTCTCCGATACCAGGTGCTCGAGGTCGCCCTTGTTGGAGACATAGCCGAGTTCGATCAAGACCGACGGCACGTCGGGAGCCTTGAGCACCCTAAAGCCCGCCGATTTCAGCGGGTGCTTGTGCATCCGCACGGTATTTTTCATTTCCCCCATCAATAGCCGCGCGAAGCGGTTGGAGAAGGTGCGGGTCTCGCGCTGAGCGAGGTCGATCAGAATGTCGGCAACGTCGGTCGGCTCCTCGGTCAAATTGACCCCGCCGATGGCGTCCGCCTTGTTTTCGGCCTCCGCGAGCCGTTCGGCCTCGGCGTCGGAGGCCTTGTCGGAGAGCGTGTAGATCGTCGCCCCCTGGGCATCGCCCTCGCGGCGCGGCAAGGCGTCGGCATGGATCGACACGAACAGCGCCGCGGACTGATTGCGGGCGATTTTGACCCGGTCGTTGAGCGGAATGAAGGTATCGTCGTCCCGGGTCATGACGACACGATATTTGCCGCTTTTCTCAAGCCGGTCGCGCAGCGCGAGCCCAAACCCCAACACCAGGTTCTTTTCCACTATTTCGCCGCCCGACTGGGTGCCGTTGTCGAGACCGCCATGGCCGGGATCGATCACAACCACCGGACGCAAATCCGTAGGTGCCGCGGGTTTTGCCGGCTCCGCCGCCGGTGCGGGCACCGGCGCGGTTCTGGTCTCGGCAATGGCAGGCTTCAACTCGGGCCGGCTTTCGGGCGAAAGCGATTGAACGAAGCTGGTACGATCGACTTCTTCCAGTTCGATCACCAGCCGTGGCGGCTGGCCGTTGGCGGCCTCCAGCACCGAGGCGTTTGCGATTTTCGCCGGCCCGGTGAGGTCGAATACGATTCGCGAACCTCCGGGCATGACCAGCCCGTAACGGAAGGCCTTTACGAGCCCGCGTCCTGCAGCTCCGGTCCCCGCGGGCAATTGAAAGCTGACCTGGGGAATGTCCACCACCACCCGGTACGGATCGGCCAGCGCAAAGGCGTGAAACTGGATGGTCTTGTCGAGGTCGAGGACGAAGCGGGTCTGCTTGGCGTCGCCGGCCAGGCGGGCATCGGAGGCGATCGGAAAATTCGAGGCCGCGGCCGGGCCAGCCGCCTGACTTTCGGCGGCGCGCAGAATTGTGGCGTCGGAACAAAGCAATGCCGCGGCGCACAATAGCGCCCATCCCAGCAAAAAGCGATGATTTGTGCGGCTCGCCACGAATCCCAAGCCTCCGAGCAGCCCTCTTATCGCAATAGGGCCACAGGGTTAACCGAAGCTTAACGCAGATGTGGCGAATAAGGTCGAGTGTTGCCGGGCTGCGACGCTTCCCTTGCACGAAGGCCCCAATCCACGTATGTACGAGGGGCTGACGGCTAATACTCCCGGTTGTGTCGCGTTCAGCCTCCCGGTGCAGCGCCGGAACCTTCGAAACCTCGGGGATTCCAGCGTCCTTCCGATCCCTCCGCAGCCAGCGCAGCGCGCGGCTGACAAGGAGCGGCGGTTTCGAGCCCGAGCGGCGTCCGGTCCCAGGTTACCATCTTGTTCCAGGGACGGTTAAAGACACGGCATAACCGATTATCCGGGACGCAAACGTCCCGATAGCGAAGATCAGGCAGGCGCTTTGGCGCTGGCCTAAGCCAGCAGCAAAAGACAAGGCGGCCTTTTGCCGCCCAGATGTTTTAGACGGGCCGACGCTTGATGCGCCAGACTGTGAAGCCGACCATGATCCACGGAAGAATCGCGCCAACGCGAAGCGAAAGCTCCGCGCGCCGTCTTGCGGGATCCCGTTCGGCAGGGCGCCCCGGGTTGCGTTTTGGCCTTCCCCTCACCCCCGAATCAGGTGGACCGTCGCGTCACCCGGCGGCGCGACACGCGCTTACCGTGATACGCGCCCGCCGCCGCCAAGAGTTCCAAAATGCCCAACAAAATGTTGATAGATGCCACCCACCCGGAAGAGACCCGGGTCGTTGTGGTCCGCGGCAACCGCGTCGAAGAATTTGATTTCGAAACCGCCCAGCGCAAGCAACTGCGCGGCAACATCTACCTCGCTAAAGTCACGCGCGTAGAGCCGTCGCTGCAGGCGGCCTTCATCGAATATGGCGGCAACCGCCACGGTTTTCTGGCCTTCAGCGAAATCCATCCGGACTATTATCAAATTCCGGTCGCCGATCGCCAGGCGCTGATCGAGGCCGACGAACGCGCCCATCGCGAGGCCGAGGAAGAGAGCGAAAACCGCTCCAACCGCCGCCGCCCACGCCACCGCAACTCGCGCCGCCGCGGCAATGGCGAGCGCATCCAGAGCGAGATCGTCGAGAGCGCAAGCCCCGACCCGTCGCAGGCTGCCGCGCCGCGTGACAGCCAGTTCGAAGACCACGACCACGCCGAAGGCGTGCTTGCCGAAGGCTTGCACGCCGGGGACGGCCACCCCCATGACGGCGAACATCACCACGCCGATGCGGAGCATCATGGTCACGATCATGATCATGATGACCATGAGCATTCGCACGATCATGACCATGCCCATGGCGATCACGACCACGACCATGACCATGATGAGCACGACCATTTTCATGCGAGCGAGACACCGGCGGAAGCTCATGGCGAGCAGCACGCTGCCGCGGCCATCGACGCTGCGCCGGCGATTACGGCGAGTCTTGAGGCCGACGACGAACACGCCGACCACGAACACGGCGATGACGAGCGCACACACGAAGAGCACGCGCACGAGAACCTAGCCCATGCCGACGACGCCCCGCATGCCGAACATGGCGGCAGCGAGCATCCGGAACATGCCGACGGCGAGCCCGTCGCCCCGGAGCATGCCGAACATGCCGCCGCAGCGGTCGGCGACGAGAGCCGTGACGATGACGATGACGGCGACGAGGCCGAGGAAGACGTCGTCGAATCCGTCGGCGGCGACGACGTGCTGGAAGAAGTGCCCGAGCGCGCCTTCCGCCCGCGCCGGCAATACAAGATCCAGGAAGTGATAAAACGCCGCCAGGTGATGCTGGTGCAGGTCGTGAAGGAAGAGCGTGGCAACAAAGGCGCTGCGCTCACGACCTATCTGTCGCTGGCCGGCCGCTATGCGGTGTTGATGCCCAACACCGCGCGCGGCGGCGGCATCAGCCGCAAGATCACCAGCGCCCAGGACCGTTCGCGGCTCAAGGAAGTGGTGCAGGACCTCGACGTGCCGGAAGGCATGGGCATCATCCTGCGCACCGCGGGCGCCTCCCGCACCAAGCCCGAAATCAAGCGCGACTTCGAATATCTGATCCGGATGTGGGAAACCGTCCGCGACATGACGCTTAAGTCGCAGGCGCCGACGCTGGTCTATGAGGAAGGCTCGCTGATCAAGCGCTCGCTGCGCGACCTCTACAACAAGGAAATCGACGAGATTCAAGTCGCGGGCGAAGCCGGCTACCAGGAAGCGCGCGATTTCATGAAGATGCTGATGCCCTCGAACGTCCGCGCGGTGAAGCAGTATCGCGACGGCCAGCCGCTGTTCTCGCGGATGGGGGTCGAGAGCCAGCTCGATGCCATGTTCTCACCGACCGTGCAGCTACGCTCCGGCGGCTACATCGTGATCAACCAGACCGAGGCTTTGGTTTCGATCGACGTCAATTCCGGCCGCTCGACGCGCGAACATCACATCGAGGATACCGCGCTAAAGACCAACCTCGAGGCATCAGAGGAAGTCGCGCGGCAATTGCGATTGCGCGACCTCGCAGGCCTGATCGTCATCGACTTCATCGACATGGACGAGAAGCGCAACAACCGCGCGGTCGAACGCAAGCTCTCTGATTGCCTGCGGCAGGACCGCGCCCGTATCCAGGTCGGCCGCATCTCGCATTTTGGGCTACTCGAGATGTCGCGCCAGCGCATCCGCGCCAGCGTGCTCGAAAGTTCGACCGAGCCCTGCCCGCAATGCGGCGGCAGCGGCCACGTCCGTTCGGTGTCCTCGGTGGCGCTGCAATTGTTGCGCGGGCTGGAGGAGATATTGATGAAGGGCGCGACCCACAATCTCGTGGTGCGGACCCGGACCGATGTCGCGCTCTACGTCCTCAACCATAAGCGCGGCCATCTGCGCGACCTCGAAAACAGTTTTAAGGTGACGCTGTCGGTGATCGCCGATCCGACGGTCAGCGGCCAGCAGTCGTTCATCATCGATCGCGGCGAGCAGGTGCATACGCTGGAGGCGGCGAAAGCGCTGCTGGCGGCGCAGGTCGCGGCCTTTCCGCCGTCATCGGAGGAAGCGTTCGACGAGGACGAGGCGCTCGACGTCGAAGTCGAATCGGAAGTTGAGACCGACGAGACCGAAGGGCTCGCCGACGATGTCGTCGTCAGCGAAGGCAGTGAGGGTCAGGCCGAGGGCGAAGGTCCCCGGCGCAAGCGGCGGCGGCGGCGACGCGGCCGTCCCGGTGAGGCGCGCGAAGGCGGGCCGGTGCGTGACGAGAATGAGATGGCCCGCGTGCCGTTCGAAGCGGCCACGGTTCCCGGCGTCGTCGCGGAAGACGGTGAAGCCGACGACGATGAATCAGACGAGCAGCCCGGCCAGGTTCGCGCCGATCAGCCGCAGGGCGAGCGGCGGCCCCGCCGTCGCGGACGCCGTGGCGGACGCCGCCGGCGCGGCGGGCCGGAGGATGGTCTCCTCGGATCGATCCAGGACGAACTCAGCCCCCCGCCGGCTCCGGAAGCCGCCAGCGCTGTCGCCGATTTCGACGGATATACGCCACCAGAGCCATCGCTGCCGATGGTGCAACCGGAATCCATCGCACCGCAGCCGGAGCAACCGCCGGCGGATCGCACTCAACCGGAGCCTGCACGGGCCTCCACCGAAGCGGAGACCGCGCAAGAGGCCGAACGAGCCGCGGCGCGGCGCCGCTCAACCGTGCGCGAAAAGGTGAGCTTCCTGGCCGACGCCCAGCCTGCGGCACCGCCACCCGTCAGCCACAGCCAACCCGAGCCCGCGCCGGCCCCCGCCCCTGAGCCGTCCCCGCAGCCTTCTGCCGAGACGGTAACCGACACCCAGCCCCGGCGCGCCGGATGGTGGTCGCGGCGCTTCGGCAACGGCGAATAGACAATCTGATTTGTGAATCGAAAAAACCGCCCGGCAAAACCGGGCGGTTTTTGTTTCGGCGGGCGACGGAGAGCGTTCAGCGCGCCGCGACGCAGGGCCCCACCTGCATGCTCAGTGGAAAAAGGCTGTTAGTGCTGTGGTCCGCGAGGGTTGGACGTTCAGGCGCCCGGCCCCCCGAAGTGAGCTTGCCCAGCGAGTTGAGGGTACCCAGCGCGTCGAGCCAGCCGAGAGATTGTTGATAGCGGTTTTTGGGAAACTCTTCTTCGATCACGCAGCCCAGCGTGAAGACCGAAATTCCCTCGGCGTGAGATGTTGCCAGAGAGCGCAACGCGTTCTCGATGGCAAGCGCTCCCTTGCTGTGACCGACCAGGCGGGTGATCGTCGGAACGGCCTTAAGGATGGCGTGCACATCGTCTGATGCCGCGCTTCCATATCGATAGACCGGCGCACCGGTCGCCGCCGGATCGCGCCCCGGCGTGCTGAGCGCCAGTTCCTTGCCCATCATCGCGAGCGTCGGAGCGAAACTGGCGAGCCAATTTTGGGTCGCGCTTTGCAGCGCGTCATATATCTCGAAACCGAACCACCCGCCGAGCGCTTGCGGAACGACATCCGCTAGCCCGTAACCCGGCACCACGGCCGCCACCGGCTCCCCGATCGCCTTCGAGACGTCCCAGGCAAAAGCCACGGCACCATAGGCCGAGCTGCCGACGCCGGTGACGGCGAGGGTGTGGAGCGTGTCTCTGCCGGCGTTGTTGGCGTGATTAATGAACGGCTCCATGTCCAGGAACCAGTCACTGATCAAGCCGCGAAGTTTTGCATCGACGATGACGATGGAGCCGCTCGGATGGGTCGCGGCGGAGAGATCGATCGTCTTGGGCGGACGAGGCGACGTGCCATCATCGCACGACGCGCCGGTGTTGATGTCGATACCCTGCGCCAGCAAGGTCGTCGCCAGGGCGCCGACATCGTAGAACAAGGCATCGAGCGCGGTGTTGGTAAGACGGCAGAGCTGCAGCATCGGCTCAACAAAGGGCTTCTGCAAGTCATAGAGCTTAAGATTGCCATAGGCTGCGAGCGACGAAGCCGCGGCGGATTGCGGGGGTGCGGCGTCCGACATGAGGGTCCTTTCCTGCCCGGCAATGCAACCTACCCTATTTTCGGCCGCATGGCGCTCCCCGAAATGGACACCCTCGCTTTACTAACCCGTCGTGACCGCCGTCTCCACATCAGCCGGATCGATCGTCCGATCGAGATTGGCGTGCAGCCTTTCCTGGTCGAGCTCACCCTCCCACCACGACACGAACACGGTCGCGATGCCGTTGCCGGTGATGTTGGTGAGGGCGCGGACCTCGCTCATGAATTTGTCCACCGAGAACACGATCGCCATGCCCGGCACCAGCGCCGGATTGACCACCGACAGCGTCGCCGCAAGCGTGATGAAGCCGGCGCCGGTGACGCCACTGGCGCCCTTCGAGGTCAGCATCGCGACCACCAGGATGGTGATCTGCTGGCTGAACGACAGGTCGACGCCGAGCGCCTCCGCGATGAACAGCGTCGCCAGCGTCATATAGATGTTGGTACCGTCGAGATTGAACGAGTAGCCGGTCGGCACCACGAGCCCAACCACCGGTTTGGAGCAGCCGAGCCGTTCGAGCTTCGCCATCAATTGCGGCAGCGCGCTCTCGGACGAGCTGGTGCCGAGCACGATCAAAAGCTCTTCCTTGATATAGACGATGAACTTGAAGATGTTGAAGCCGACCACGCGTGCGATCAGGCCGAGCACGACGACCACGAACAGCGCCGCGGTCGCATAGAACAGCACGATCAGCCCGAACAAATTGAGCAGCGCGGCGGTTCCGAATTTTCCGACGGTGTAGGCCATCGCGCCGAAGGCGCCGAGGGGAGCGGCCTTCATGACGATGGCAATCACGCCGAAGATCGCATGCGAGGTGTCGTCGATGATGTCGCGCAGCCGGTGGCCGCGTTCGCCGAGCGCCATCAGCGCAAAGCCGAACAGGATGGCAAACAGCAGCACCTGGAGGATGTCGCCGCGCGCCAGCGCGCCGACCACGCTGTCCGGGATGATGTTGAGGACGAAATCGACCGATTTTTGCTCTGCCGCCTGTTCGGCATAATGCTGTACCGCCGCGGCATCGGGCTTCGCGGCGAGCCCGTGACCGACGTGAAACAGATTGCCCATCACAAGGCCAATGATCAGCGCAAACGATGACACGACCTCGAAATAGACCAGCGCCTTGACACCAACGCGGCCGACTTTTCGGGCATCGTCAATGTGGGAGATGCCCGACACGACAGTGCAAAAGATGATCGGCGCGATCACCATCTTGATCAATTTGATAAAGCCGTCGCCGAGCGCCTTGATCCAGTCATTGGTCGCGAGATTGGGCCACAGCGCGCCGATCAGGACGCCGAGCAGGATCGCGATCAGCACCTGAAGATAAAGTATCTTGTACCAGGGCTTTGCCGCACGGACTGGTGCCCCGGTTGCGATCGTTGCCGCCATGACGCTCACTCTCCCTTAACTAAATTCGCGAACCCGTCTTTGGCCTTTTTTGCGCCGACGACAGTTCCGCCGCCACAGCTGAGATCAATTGGCGCGGCGGAGTCAATGACGTTGCGCAAGGCCGCCGCTGATTTTACCTGCGGTGATCGAAGGCGTGCCTGAGCGCCGGCACCAGCGCCGCGCCGAGGGCGTTCTTGATCACCGTCGCGCCGAGGAAGGGCGCGATCCCGACCAGCCATGCCTTCGCAAAGCTGAGCTTCATGCCGAGCGCAAGCCACGCCAGTCCGCAGCCGAGAATGATGACGTGCCCGATCCCCATCGCCACAAACAGCAGCAGCACCGAGCGATCCCAACCGCGCTCGCTCAAATATCCGGTGACGAAGGCCGCGGCGACGAAACCGACCAGGTAGCCCGCTGTCGGGCCGACCAGCGGCGCGAGACCGCCAACGGGCCCCGCAAACACCGGCAATCCGCTTGCCCCTTCCGCCAGATAGGCCATCACGGTCAGACTTCCGAGCCACCTTCCATAGGCGGCGCCGATCACCAGGACGACCAGCGTCTGCAGCGTCATCGGCACGTAGGGCAGCGGCAGATTGATCTTGGCCGAAAGCGTCAACAACGCCGTTCCCAGCGCGATCAGCAGCATCGAGCGCACAAGGCCCGAAATTCCATCGGCGCGACCGGGCCACAGCATCGCGGCAAGCGGAAAATGCGGAGTGTCGACGGGTTGCGGTATTGACGTGGTGAACAAGGATGTCTCCTGCTTGAGATGGATATTTGGGAGTGTCTTTTTCCAGAGGGATCGAGCTGGTCGCGTTCGCTATCCGAGCCACCGCGCGAGGCGCGCGACGGCTTCGCGCATATCGTCGGCCGAGCGCGCATAGGAAAAGCGGATGAACTGATGGCCGTGGATCGGATCGAAATCGATCCCGGGGGTTGCCGCGACATGCGCCTCGTCCAGCATCTTTTTCGCGAATTCGAAACTGTCCGACGTGAACGCCGAGACGTCGGCATAAAGATAAAACGCGCCGTCGGCAGGCAGGAATTTGGTGAGACCGGAGCGCGGCAGGCCTTCGATCAGGATGCGGCGGTTCTCCTGGTAACCGTGTTTTACCGCTTCCATCTCGCTGCGGCCCTCAAACGCCGCTTCGGCTGCGATTTGCGACAGCGTGGGCACTGATATCGCGAGATTCTGCTGCAGCCGCTCGATCGGCCGCACCAATGGTTCCGGCACCACCATCCAGCCGACCCGCCAGCCGGTCATGCAGAAATATTTCGAGAACGAATTGATGATCAGCGCGTTCGCAGAAAGCTCCGCCGCCGTCACAGCCGGGAATGCATAGTCGAGGCCATGATAGATTTCGTCGGAAATGAAACGGATGCCCGCGCCTTCGGCCGCCGCGATCAGGCTCGTGAGCGCCTCCTTCGACATCATGGTGCCGGTCGGATTGGCCGGACTACCGACCAGCACGCCCTTTAAGGGTGTCTTGCGATGGACGGCCAGCAAGGCCTCGCCGGTCAGCGCATGGCGGTTCTCGCTCGAGGTCTCGATCAGCACCGGCTCGCAGCCGAGCGCGGTCAGGATATGACGATAGGGCGGATAGCCGGGCACGGTGACCGCAACCCGGTCGCCCGGCTCGAACAGCGCGAGAAACCCCAGGATGAACGCGCCCGACGAGCCCGTGGTGACCACGATCCTGTCCGTATCCACGCCAAAGCCATAGGCGTCGCGGTAGTGCCTTGCGATCCGCTCGCGCAGCGAGGGAACGCCGAGCGCCGAGGTGTAATCGATCCGCCCCACATCGAGCGCCGCGTGGGCGGCCGAAATCGCCGTCTTCGGCGCCGGAGCCCAGGGTTGCCCGACTTCCATGTGAATGACATGGCCGCCAGCCGCCTCGATGCGCGCCGCCGCCGCCATGACGTCCATCACCATGAACGGCGGAACATCGCTTCGCCCCGATGCCGTCAGCAGGCGCTTTGCACGTTCTCTCAGTGTCGCTTCGAGCATCGATATCTGCTATTTGACCCAGCGCCCCAGACAAGCCGCATTCCACGGTTTGTTAGGGCATATCCCGTATCCGGCCCGCCGCCAATCCTTTATAAATCGACATGTTGCTTCACATCGCGCACCGCAAGATATCGTCCAGCCTGATCGCAGTCACCGCCGCGGCAGCGCTTGCGCTTGCGCCGCTGCTCCCCGCCCGCGCCGAGCAGGACAAGGGCCCGCCGACGATTCGCGATACTGAGGCCGAGCAATTGCTGCGCGAATATACCAGGCCAATCCTGCGCGCGGCGGGCCTGGAAAAGCAGAACATTCAGATTGTCATCATCAACGAGAGCGTGTTCAACGCCTTCGTTGCCGACGGCCGCCGCATTTTCGTGAATTACGGCGCCATCATGCAGTCGGAGACGCCGAACCAGCTGATCGGGGTGCTGGCGCATGAAACCGGCCATTTGGCCGGCGGCCATCTTGCCAAGATGCACGAGCAGCTGGCGCAGGCACAGACGCAGATGATCATCGCCATGCTGCTTGGCGCCGGTGCAATGGTCGCGGGCTCGAGGGGCGGTGGCAACTCTGGCCTCGCCAATGCCGGCGCGGCCGCGGTCACAGGCCCTCAGGAAATGATCCGCCGCAGCCTGATCTCCTATGTGCGCCAGCAGGAAGAGAACGCCGACCGCGCCGGGGTGAAGTTCCTGACCGCGACCGGCCAATCCGCCAAGGGGATGCACGAGACCTTCAAGCGGTTCACCAATGAGAGCCTGTTCGCCGCGCGCGGGTCGGACCCCTATTTGCAGTCACATCCGATGCCCGCCGAACGCGTCGCCGCGCTCGAAGGACTGGCGCGCTCCTCGCCCTATTGGGACAAGAAAGACGATCCGCCGCTGCAGTTGCGCCACGACATGGTGCGCGCCAAGATCTCGGCCTTCATGGAGCGTCAGGACACCGTCTACCGACGCTATCCGATGTCGAACGACAGCCTGCCCGCGCGCTACGCGCATGCCATCTCAACCTATCTGCACGGCGATTTGCGTACCGCGCTCGGCATGATCGATGGACTGATCCAGCTACAGCCCAACAACCCCTATTTCTATGAATTGCGCGGCCAGGCGCTGTTGGAGGGCGGCAAGCCCGCCGAGGCGATCGCGCCGCTCCGCAAGGCGGTCCAGCTCTCGAATAACGCACCGCTCATCGAGATGTTACTTGGGCAGGCGCTCGTTGCCACGGATAATAAGGCCTACACTGAGGAAGCAATTGCGATTCTGCGTGCGGCGGTGGCACGAGAAACCGAGGCCCCGCTCGGCTTTTCCCAACTCGCAATGGCCTATGGCCGAAAGGGAGATTACGCCGAAGCCGATCTGGCGTCCGCACAGGCCGCCTTCCTGCGCGGCGACAACAAGACCGCGCGCGAACTCGCCTCGCGCGCCAAGACCCGCTTCGCCGTCGGTACCCCCGGTTGGGTGAAGGCCGACGATATCGTCGCTGCAAAGATGCCACCCGGCAGAAACAGCAACTAGAAATACACAAAGCCGGCGTATCAAGGTTTCCAAAAACCGGCTTTCACGAAAGAGGATTTGCCAATGCCTTCGTTCCGCTTTCTCGCCCCCGCTTTGCTCATGCTCGCGCTGTGCGGGATGCCATCTGGCGCATCGGCTCAGAGTTTCAACGACACCCAGCGCGGCGATATCGAGACCATCGTCAGGAATTACCTGATCGCGCATCCCGAGGTGCTGGAAGAGGCGATGGCTGAATTGAACAAGCGCCAGGCGGCGGCCGACGCCGAAAAGCACGAAGCGAGCGTCGCCAGCAACGCGGACACGATCTTCAATTCGCCGCGCGGCGTGGTGCTCGGCAACAAGGACGGCGACGTCACCTTCGTCGAGTTCTTCGACTACAATTGCGGCTACTGCAAGCGCGCGATGTCCGACATGCTCGATCTCCTGAAGAACGACGGAAAACTCAAGGTCGTGCTGAAGGAATTCCCGGTCCTGAGCGAGGGCTCGGTCGAAGCCGCCAAGGTCGCGGTTGCCGTGCGGATGCAGGACCCCAGCGGCAAGAAATATCTCGACTTCCACCAGAAACTGCTGGGCGGCCGCGGCCCGGCCGACAAGGCGCGCGCGATGGCCGCCGCCAAGGATGCCGGCCTCGACACCGCGCGGATCGAAAAGGACATCGCGAGCCCGGAAGTAAAGGCCACCATCGAGGAAAACTTCAAGCTCGCCGAAGCGATGGGCATGAACGGCACGCCGAGCTATGTGATCGGCAAGCAGGTCGTGATCGGCGCCGTCGGCCTTGACGGTCTGAAGGAAAAGATCGGCATCGCCCGCTGCGGCAAGGCGACGTGCTGAACCGTTAGCGGCGCTCATTCTTCCAGCGCTGATCCAACAAAGGCCGGCTGCAGCGTAGCCGGCTTTTTTGCGTAGATTTCGTGCGATGGTCTCATCGCGCCATCGCAAAACCTTACTCAAAATGATTTGGGCGAGCGGCGACTGAACCTCAGAATGCCGCCGAGCGTCTAACGGCTGGATTGCCCGTTGACTGCAGGACACAACGATGAGATTGGCGCCGCCCACGCTTGCCTACAACCTTGAACTCTTGAAGATACCGCCGGCGCGCGGCACGGAAAACGACCATGGCTGGTGCTATGGCCTGCCGCCCGGGATTACGCAAAGCCAATGGCCGCTGAGCCCGTTTTGCGGCTATCCGATGCAGCCTGGCTTTACGATTAGGGTTCCCGAGCAATATCGCACGCAGGGACCAGACTTCGTCGCACTCAGCCTGTTCGCGGATCAGCAACACGACGAGCCGGTCGAAGTCGAAGCCATCGCCGAATATTTCCGCGCCGATACGCAAGGCCGTCCCGACGACCCAAACCTGTTGCCGTTCTGGAGCTACAAGCAGAACCGGCATCCGATGGAATTTTGCATGGCGGAGGATGCGATGGGCCGCAGTTTCGCGGCGATCTGGCTGACGGAGGCCGAGTTCGCAGGACCGTTGTGTCAGCCGCCTCGCCTTGCCGGCAATCCGCTGCTGCGCCAGAACCCGCCGCCGCCCTGGATCGAGAAGGGTTCTGCGCGTGCCGTGTTCGAGCTTCAGATCGGCAGCTACGATGCAATCGAGGAAATCGAAAAGAAAGACTGGTATCGGGTCTTCGGACAGGTGCCGGAGATCGGTCACCGCGCCTACGCGATCGGGGTATCGTTACGTGAAGGCGATCCCAATGTCGGCAAGGCCCCGCGCGACCAACACCTGCACCAAAACGACATGGGCGACTACGTTGCGCCCTTCTCTCCGGCAGCCGAGCCGTTCGACTTGAAGCGCCTGTTCGGGCGCAACCATTTCGGCGGCACCATGTTCCCCGAACAATGGACGCCCAAATACGGCCCGAGCTATCTCGAGTTCGAGGAACACTTTGGCGGATTCAATTTTGGCGGCGGCAATGCCCAGCTCGATCTGGAGACGATGGCCTTCGAGTGGGCCTGCGGCTGAGATTGGCGCGGCTGCGAAACATCTAACGATGATGCCGCGGAAATCGATTCACTGATCTAGATCTATCGCAGCACATTAGGCGCGGTTTTTCGGAACGTGCTTCGCTCGTTCATCCTGCGTTCAAAAAACAAAATCGATGGAACCTCCGATATCGAGGAACATCGCACATCGCCTTTCGTTGTCGGCGCGGGCAATGCAGACACTTGAGGAGAGAATTCGATGACTACTCGTTTCATGATTTCGGTTGCCGCAGCGGCGCTGATCGCCGGAACCGGTTTTGCAAATGCGCAGGGAACCGGGATGAGCCGCGAAGGAACGTCTTCCGGTTCCGCCGTTCAGCAGAGCGCGCCGTCGTCACCGTCGGCCGCCCCCTCGTCGGCGACGCCGACGAATCGCAATGAGATGAATCGCAGCGATACCCCGGACAAGGGCGCGGCAAAGTCCACGCAGTCGGAAGAAAAGATGCAGCCCGGCGGCGCCAAGAGCCAGCGCGCTCAGGACGAGATGAAGGCCGGGCAAAAGGGTGAAAAATCGGCCCAGGAAAATATGAAAGGCGAAAAGTCGAAGAGCATGAGCTCCGAGAACGATAACGCCAAGGGCGCCAAGGACATGAAGTCCGAAGGTCGCGACAGCAAGATGAATGCCCAGGGCCAGGGCCGCGAGGATCGCAACACCGCCCAGGGCCGCGAGGATCGCAACACGGCGCAGGGTCGCGAGGGCCGCGACACCAACATGAATGCGGAGACCAAGAGCGGCGCTTCGACCACGACCACCGGCCAGGTCGGCGCCAGCGCCAAGCTTCCGCCCGAGCAGCGCACCAAGATCACGAGCGTGATCAAGGAGCAGCACGTTCAGCCGGTGACCAACGTCAACTTTGAGATCCGGCCCGGCGTGCGCATTCCGCGCGAGCGTGACGTGAAGTTCTATCCGCTTCCGCGGGAAGTCGTGACGATTTACCCGCAGTGGCGCGGATATGAGTACATCCTCGTCAAGGACAAGATCGTGGTGGTGGACCCGCGGACGTACGAGATCGTGGACGTGCTTGACGTCTAAATCTTGCAGGCAGTTGCGGGTTCGGGGCGGGCAGAAATGCCCGCCCCTTTTGCCGTGGCATCGCGGCCGGTCCGGATGACCCCGTGGGCCATCCCTAAACATTGGTTAATGCGTGTTATCCACAGCTTCTGCGCCGCTTTTTGCAAGCCGGATGAGGCATTTGAGCGCTGTGCCGGGCGCCCTAAAGGCTTCCCCTTGGCGCTGTAGTTACCTATAACCGCGCCACCTATAGCCCCATTGCCGGGATCTGGATGGCCAAGCCTTCTACTGACAAGACGTCTGCCGATACGATTTACGTGCTCAACGGCCCGAACCTCAATTTGTTGGGGACCCGCGAGCCCGAGACCTATGGCCATGCGACGCTCGCCGATGTCGAGAAACTGTGCGCGGACACATCGGCGCGGTTCGGCCTCAAGGCCGATTGCCGGCAGTCCAACCGCGAAGGCGAACTGATCGATTTCATCCACGAGGCCCACGCCAAAAAGGCGGCCGGGATCATCATCAACGCCGGTGCCTATTCGCACACCTCGATCGCGCTGCATGACGCGCTGGTCGCG
The DNA here is from genome assembly GCF_900141755.1 of Bradyrhizobium lablabi. Classification (NCBI taxonomy): domain Bacteria; kingdom Pseudomonadati; phylum Pseudomonadota; class Alphaproteobacteria; order Hyphomicrobiales; family Nitrobacteraceae; genus Bradyrhizobium; species Bradyrhizobium lablabi. The sequence goes on from NZ_LT670844.1 coordinate 270,568, forward strand.
GTGAAAATTCCGACCGTCGAAGTGCACATCTCAAACATTCACGCCCGCGAGAATTTCCGTCATCATTCGTTCACCGCCAAGGCCGCGTTCGCGATGCTTTCCGGCTTCGGCATCGATGGTTACCGGCTCGCGATCTCCGGCCTTGCCGCCAGGATCGGCGTCAAGGCCAAAGCCTGACGCCTCCGCCCTCATTCATTAGAAAGCCCCGGATCAAGCTCATGGCGCGCCAGCCTGACGACAAATCAGCCGTAAAAACGGGAAGCAACGACAGCGCGCTCATTCGCGAGCTCGCGCTGTTGCTTGACGAGACCAGTCTCACCGAGATCGAGATCGAGCGCGCCGGCCTTCGGGTGCGGGTTGCGCGCAACGTGACGATCGCCGCGGCGATGCCGCCGAGCATTCAGGCGGCCGCGGCTGCGGCGCCTGCAGTTGCGGGCCCGGCTGCGCTCGCCGATATGGCAAAACATCCGGGCGTCGTGCCCTCGCCGATGGTCGGCACCGCCTATTGGGCGTCGGAGCCCGGCGCCAAGCCGTTCATCGAAGTCGGCGCCAAGGTCTCGGTCGGACAGACGCTTCTGATCATCGAAGCGATGAAGACGATGAACCAGATTCCATCGCCGCGCGCCGGCACCGTGACGCAGATTCTCGTCGAGGACGGCCAGCCGGTCGAATTCGGCGAACCGCTGGTGATTATTGAGTAAGAGCACGAATAGCGAATGGCGAATGGCGAATAGGTAAGCAGATGAAGCCGGCGACAAAATTTCTTCTAATCGCTATTCGCTATTCGCTACTCGCCTCTAATTCGCTACTCGCCCCTGGAAAGACATGTTCGACAAGATCCTGATAGCCAATCGCGGCGAGATCGCGCTCCGCATTCTGCGGGCGTGCAAGGAGCTTGGCATCTCGACGGTAGCGGTGCATTCCACCGCCGACGCCGACGCCATGCATGTGCGGCTTGCCGACGAGAGCGTCTGCATCGGCCCGCCGCCGTCGAAGGACAGCTATCTCAACGTGCCGGCGCTGCTTGCGGCCTGCGAGATCACCGGCGCGGATGCGGTGCATCCCGGCTACGGCTTCCTGTCGGAGAACGCGCGCTTCGCCGAAATCCTGGCCGACCACAACCTGGATTTCATCGGGCCGAAGGCCGAGCACATCCGCCTGATGGGCGACAAGATCGAGGCCAAGAAGACTGCCAAGAAACTCGGCATTCCCGTGGTGCCCGGCTCCGAAGGCGCGGTCGGTCCGGACGACGACGCGATGGCGATCGCCAAGGCAATAGGCTTTCCGGTGCTGGTGAAGGCGGCCTCCGGCGGCGGCGGCCGCGGCATGAAGGTCGCGCAGACATCAGACGACCTGATGCTGGCGCTCTCGACAGCCGCCAACGAAGCCAAATCGGCCTTCGGCGACGCGTCGGTCTATCTGGAAAAATACCTGCAGAAGCCGCGCCACATCGAAATCCAGGTGCTCGGCGACGGCCGCGGCGGCGCCATCCATCTCGGCGAGCGCGATTGCTCGCTGCAGCGGCGCCACCAGAAGGTCTGGGAGGAAGGCCCCTCGCCCGCACTCGATCCGGCGGCGCGCGCGAAAATCGGCTCGACCGTCGCCAAGGCGATGCAGCAGATGAAATATCTCGGCGTCGGCACCGTGGAATTCCTCTACGAGGACGGCGAGTTCTATTTCATCGAGATGAACACCCGCATCCAGGTCGAGCATCCCGTCACCGAGATGATTACCGGTATCGACCTCGTGCTGGAGCAGATACGCATCGCCGCCGGCGGCGACCTCCCGGTGACCCAGGACGAGGTCGTGATCAACGGCCATTCGATCGAGTGCCGCGTCAACGCCGAAAACCCCGTCACCTTCCGCCCCTCGCCCGGCAAGATCCTGCAGTATCATCCGCCCGGCGGCCTCGGGGTGCGGATCGATTCGGCGGTCTACCAGGGCTACATCATCCCGCCCTATTACGATTCGCTCGTCGGCAAGCTGATCGTCCACGGCAAGACCCGCGCCGAGTGCCTGATGAGGCTGCGCCGGGCGCTGGACGAGATGGTGGTGGAAGGCATCGAGACCACGCTGCCGCTGTTCCGGGCGCTGGTCCGGGAACCCGACATCATCGACGGCGACTACCATATCCACTGGCTCGAACAGTATCTGGCCGGCCAGCCGGCCGATTGAGCGGCCCCGCCCCAAACATTATCATCGGCCTGGAACCAATTGCGCGGACAAGCGTTTCGGTCAGTTGGGGCGCTTTTCCCGCCCGGGAGAATGCTTGAATTCCATTCGCTTATGACGCGAGATCATTGTGAAGTTTGATGCCACGCGCCGGCGCGCGATTGGGCAAATCCTGCTGTTCGCGGCGGGCCTCGTGGTGCTGACCATCATCAGCGCCGGTTCGGTCCATCTGGTGAACCTGGCGCGGGAGGATGCGCGCTCGGTCGTCCACACCGTGGAAGTCGAAAACCAGATCTCGCTGGTCGAACTGCAGTTGCGTCGCGCCGAAAGCGCGCAGCGCGGCTATCTCTCGACGCTGCTGCCGGAATTCCAGACCGACTTCGAAGAAGCCGCCTCGAAGCTCACGCCGGCGCTGACGCGGCTCAGCCAATTGACCAGCGACAACCCCGTGCAGAAGCGGCTGGTCGGTGAGATGGCTCCGCTCTGCGACCAGCGAATCCAGGAATTCCGCAAGACCATCGACCTTGCGCGGATACAGCGCGTCGACGATGCCACCAGGATCATCCGCGAGGGCATCGGCCGCGACGCCATGAAGCGGATCGACGATCTCGCCAGCCAGATGCGCGCCGAGGAAAACCGCCTGTTTACCCTGCGCACCAAGAATGCCGACCGCAGCCAGACGATTGCCGCCTCGCTGACCTGGATCGGCTCGGGCTTCGTCGTGCTGCTGGCCGCGATCTCGATCTTTCTGGTGCGACGCTCGGCGCGCGCGCGCGACGACGCCGAAGCGCAAATGCGCGACAACAATATCAATCTGGAAGCCACCGTCGACGAGCGCACCGCCGATCTGCGCGAGGCCAACGACGAAATCCAGCGCTTCGCCTATATCGTCAGCCACGATCTGCGCTCGCCGCTGGTCAACATCATGGGATTTACCAGCGAGCTCGAAGAACTGCGCGCCGACATTTTCCGGCGGATCGCCTCGCTCAGCCGCGCGGCCATCCCGGCTTTGCCGGGGCCGCCGGTGGGCGACGACGTCGAGCAGGCGCTCGAGGGCGAAGACAAGCAGCTCGCGCAGGATTTTTCCGAAGCCCTCGGCTTCATCAAATCCTCGATCGCCAAGATGGACCGGCTCATCACCGCGATCCTCAACCTGACCCGCGAGGGGCGGCGCGAGTTCGAACCGGTCAGGATCGACACCCGCGAACTGATTGAAGGCATCGTGGCAACGGTTGCGCACCAGGCCGCGGAGGCCGAGGCCGAGATCCGCATCGAGCCGCTGCCGCACATCACAAGCGACCGCCTCGCGCTCGAACAGATTTTTTCGAATTTGATCGACAACGCGCTGAAATATCTCAAGCCGGGCGTTCCCGGCGGCATATCGATCCGGGGCCGCACCAAGCTCGGCTTTGCGATTTTCGAGATCGCCGACAACGGCCGCGGCATCGATCCCCGGGATCATCAGCGGATCTTTGACCTTTTTCGCCGCGCCGGCACGCAGGACAAACCCGGACAGGGGATTGGACTGGCCCATGTCCGCGCGCTGGTGCGGCGGCTTGGCGGGACCATGTCGGTATCCTCAGAGCTTAACAGCGGCTCTACCTTCATCATCACCCTGCCCATCAATTGGACAGCGAGCAACCGGAACAGAGAAAAATGAGCAAGCCAGTCACCATCATCATGATCGAGGACGACGAGGGGCACGCGCGCCTGATCGAACGCAACATCCGCCGCTCCGGCGTCAACAACGACATTCTGCCGTTCACCAACGGTACGGCCGCGGTGAATTATCTGTTCGGCCGCGATGGCACAGGCCTCGCGCAAAAGGGCCAGGCGCTGCTGATCCTGCTCGACCTCAACCTGCCGGATATGAGCGGCATCGACATCTTGCGGCGGGTCAAGGAAAACCAATATCTCAAATGCGCCCCAGTCGTGGTGCTCACTACCACCGACGACTCCCAGGAGATCAAGCGCTGCTATGAGCTGGGTTGCAATGTCTACATCACCAAGCCGGTCAATTACGAGAGCTTTGCCAACGCCATACGTCAACTCGGGCTGTTTTTCTCCGTCATTCAGGTTCCGCCGGCCTCCCCATGAACCCCGCAATGCCGACGCTGCTCTTTATCGACGATGATGCGGCGCTGGCCCGCTTGGTCGACCGCGGCCTGACGCGGCTCGGCTTCAAGGTGATCCACGCCGCCAGCGGCACCGAGGGGCTCGACCGGCTCGCGCAAGGCGGCATCGACGTCATCGCGCTCGATCAATACATGCCCGGCCTCGACGGCCTTGAGACGCTGGAGCGGATCTTGGCGATCCCGAAAGCCCCGCCGGTGGTGTTCGTCACCGCGGCGCAGGACTCCAGCATCGCCGTCACCGCCTTGAAGGCCGGCGCCGCCGACTATCTGGTCAAGGATGTGCACGGCGATTTCATCCCGCTATTGCAGGTCGCGATCGACGGCGCGTTGCGGCAGGCGGCCATCCAGAAAGCCCGCGACGACGCCGAGGCCGAGGTTCATGCTTCCCGCGACCGCTACGCAGCACTTGCCGCCGAGCGCGAGGTGCTGTTGCGCGAAGTCAACCACCGCGTCGGCAATTCGCTTCAGATCATCGCCTCGCTGTTGCACCTGCAGGCCAATTCCTCAACCCAGGACGACGTCAAGGCGGCGCTGACCAATGCGATGGGACGGGTCGCCGCGGTGGCGCAGGTGCACCGCAGGCTTTACACGACGCACGACCTGAAGAGCGTGTCGCTGAGCCAGTATCTCGAAGCACTATTGGAAGACCTCCGCAGGTCCGCTGAAGGCAACAAGATGTCGCAACTGACGTTGAAGGCCGAACAGATCGAGATCGACCCCGACCGCGCGGTTGCGATCGGCATCATCGTCAACGAGCTCGTGATGAATGCGGTGAAATACGCCTACCCCGACGGCGCCGGGCCCATTCACGTCGACCTTCATGCGCAAGGCGACGATGTCGTGCTGTCGATAGCGGACGAGGGCGTCGGGCTCAACGCCAAGAGCGACCCGCGCTCGACCGGGATGGGACAGCGCATCGTCAGCGCCATGGCGGCCAAGCTCGAGGCAAATCCCGAACGCGATCCGGCCCATCCCGGAACCCGGATCGTGCTGCGCTTTCTCCGCGTCAAGCCCGTGGCAAACGCCGGCTGCGCGACGACGAGCTAGGGTGTGAACCCATCATTCCGAGTGGCCGGCGGACGTCCGCTTTGGTGCGCAGTCCGGACTCAAGTCGGATATCGCGTGCGGTCCGAAAAGTGCAGCGGAAATCGCGGTCGCGGCCTACTCGATCAAATCGCTGGTGCCGCGAGACGGGACGCCGCGTCACTCTGGAAGTCCTGCTTTGCGGAGACCGTCGATATACAACTGAAGCCCCAATACATCGCCGCGCGCTACCCGTTCAGAAATGCGAAAATCGGGTTCGAGTTCGAGCAGACCGGCCACTGCCTCCCTTGCCTCTGCTTCGCGTCCTAGATGAGCCAGCGCCGACGCAAGGCAGCGATAAGTGAAAGGAAAAAGCGGGTTCTGGCGGACGGCCTTCTTGGCTGCCGAGACTGCCTCATCGAAACGACCAAGACCGATGAATGCAACGCTCATTCCTGCAAACGTTGCAAAAAGCAACGGGTCAAATGGGCTTAATCGAATGCGGCGCTCAAAGCTCCGGATTGCCTCTTCGGGCTGCCCCGCTGTTAGGTAAGCCCAACCTCGCTCTTCCCATGCGCGGAATGAATTAGGGTTCAAGGCGACCGCGCGGTCCACCATCTCCTTTGCAGTATCGAAATCGCCAGAAAAGCCAGCGGTTGCGCGGCCAAGCATGCTCAATGCCAAAGTGGCGTTCCCGTCGATACTGAGCGCCAACCGGAGAAACCGAAATCCTTCCGCAATTTCTGACTTCGGATCGGCCGCCCATCCGTGACGTGCATTTCGGAGGTGGCATTCCCCTGCGAGGGTAGCAGCAAAGCCGCACCGAGGGTCAATCTCTGAGGGTCAATCTCTAATGCGCGAGAGGCAAGCCGAAGGCTCTCGGCCGATCCGCCCCGGGTCCATGACTGGAGGTGTTGTGCTCGAAGACAAAGGTCGTAGGCGCTGAGGTTGTTCGGCCGACGCGCCGCCAAATCCATTTCTGTTTGAAGCAATTTTGGCTGAATGGCAGAAACAACATTCACCGTCACCTCGTCCTGCACCGCAAAAACATCGCTTAGATCACCTTCAAATCGATCAGCCCAAAGGTGCGCGCCGGTCATGGCATCAATCAATTGGCCGGTAATGCGGACTTTTCCGGCTGCCTTGCGCACACTTCCTTCCAGGACGTAGCGAACACCGAGCTCGCGCCCGACCTGTTTGATATCGACGGCCCTCCCCTTGTAAGTAAAGCTCGAATTGCGCGCGATCACGAATAGAGATTTGAACCGCGACAAGGCGGTGGTGATTTCGTCCACCATGCCATCCGCGAAATAGTCCTGCTCCGGATCGCCGCTCATGTTCTCAAACGGCAGCACGGCGATGGAGGGTTTGTCGGGGAGCGCGAGGGGCTGCGCAGTCTCGGTCTTCGGTTTTGTTGTCGGCGAAGAGCTTGGGCCGATGCGCACGCGCCAGGTCCGCATCGGTTCGGCGATATTCTTCAAAGATTGCGAACCCATATCCTCTAAGGTGCTCTCAACCTTGCCCCGAACCTGCCGGTGAGCATCGTCGGAAATGCAAATCCCACCCGGCTCTGCGATCCCTTCGAGACGCACTGCAATATTGACCCCATCACCAAAGATATCATCGTCTGCGATGATAATATCACCGACGTGAATGCCGATGCGGAGCTCGATCCGCTTGTCCTGCGGCACATCGGTATTTTGTTCTGCCATGCCGCGTTGGATTTCGTCGGCACATCGCACGGCGTCGACCACGCTGGCGAACTCAACGAGCGCGCCGTCCCCGGTATTCTTGACGATGCGTCCGCGATGATCAGCGATCTTGGGATCGAAAAGCGTCTTTCTGAGAGCTTTCAGTTGCTCCAGCGTGCCTTCTTCGTCCATCCCTATCAAGCGGCAAGAGCCCGCGACATCCGCCGCCAGAATAGCCGCCAGTCGCCGCTCTACGTGCTCGCTGCTCAAGATGCACCCCCGGGCTCGGGGAAATTGAATGTTCATATAGCACAATTGTGGGCCGACGTCCGGCTATGCCCCACGTCCGAAATGGGTCAAAAACAGTCCTGACGCCATTGAAATGGGATGTACGTATTACCCCCGACAGCAGACATCGTCAGCGCCGCCGCGATGCAAGGTCCCGATCCTGACCCGTTCGACGATTGCGATGTCATCGTCTGCTACGGCGGCGCGAAGGCCACCGACAAGCACCTTGCCTCCGCTGTTCATTGCGTTGACGACGAGATTTATCGAATGGCTGAAGCGCCCTGAGCAACGCAGGCGCGACCGCCACGCCACGAAGCAACTAGCCTGTAGTCGGCAACCGGCGTAATCGGTCATCGGGATTGCGGCCAGCTCGCTGCGACATTCAATGCGCACCGAGCAAATGCAGCCATTGCTACGCGAGATCGGCCAACTTCGGCAGCTCATATATGATCCCAATTGTGAAATGGCACACAGACAGGAGCCGTTCAGTCTGGTTGTGTTAAGTGGATGGCCGCCCGTCGGTGGGGAGCGCGCCACACGGTCTCGAAATCGGTTGCGCCATGAAATTGAATTGACGAAAGCACGCAACTCTGCTATCGGCCGTTTTCATCAAAAGCATGCGGCATTTTAGGAGTATCGTCATGCGCGGTTTCAATTGCACGGCTACTACTATGGTGTGCACCTCTCTCATTTTTGAGTCCACCTTGAGCGGGTGAACCAAAGAGGTTTCGCGTGCGCTGAATACTGCGTACAGGGATTTTCTGGGCCCCGCCGGCGACGGACGGGGCTTTTCTATTTCTTTTTTCTGCCCACTGCTGCCTGGCGGTGCCCCTGTGAAGAAGGACGCAGGGGTCATGTGGTACTTTTGGCCCGATTTAGCATTTGATCTTGTCAAGGGGCTGGTAGCCGGAGGTGCTTCTCTAGCGCTTCAAGCGGTCGCCCCCATGACGCTTCGCGCCTTGAAGCGGTTTCGAGCGCGTTGGTCTGCTCGGAAAGCCGCAAGAAAAGCAGGCCGCAACGCGTCCGTGAATGATGGCGGTTAGGAGGACAGTCGCATTAAACTAGCCCGCCGGGCGCGCTGGTCGGCGGGCTTTCTTATCAAGATTAACCATGATGCGCGTTGTGGCTGACAATGCGTCTAGGACGCGCATAGCAATGCCAAGTCGGCTGAATAATCCACCGGATTATTTAGAATGACGTGATTTCGCCCACTCGCTCAACAAGATGCGCACGCGAGGGTGCAGGGTCAAACCGATCGGCGAAATATTGCGTTTCATTGGCCACCAGTCCTTCGCGGAATTCCATGATGCTCACCGCGTAAGATGGTATGCCGTCATAGGTAAGTACGAATTCAGTGACCCAGAGATCGCCGCTGCCGATAATTCGCCGGACCGTAAAACGCTTCTTGTTTGGCTGGACGAATCGGCTCTCTTGAATGTTGTGCCGGCCGCGGATCCGCTCGCCCGATTGCGGATAATCAAGCACAGCATCCTCGCGGTAGATTTCATGTTCGACCTTGAAATCGCTCGCGTCCGAAGCATCCCAATGGCGCTCCAGCGCCGCCCGCACGGTTCGATCATCCATCTCAATCTCCCACCTGCGCTTCCGACTATCATTTCGGGACCACTGAATTCATTGTGCTGTACGCTATTCTGAAACGTGGGGCTATGCCGGTCGCGCCAGTCGTGCGTCGCCTCGCGATACCTTCGATTGCGGTTTGGTTTAAGGATACGCCTGTGGGAAGCCCCCGACAATGTGCGGATTTCGTCGGCCAATGGCGCGAAGAACTTCTCGCCTCGATTTGGACAAGTGGCCTAACCGAGTGTCACCTTCGGGTCAAAAACGGTCCTGACGGCCCCGAAACACCACTTTCGGTCTACCCCCGTCAACGGACATCGTCAGACCGCCCCGGCATGTCTCAAAGGTGCCAAAACCCGAAATCGTAAACCTAAGTATCATCGTCTCAAACAAATGTAAGGCACTGATGAACGTCTGTGCAATGGTCCGATCCGTCTCTCTGTGATTGGTTGTAGTTCGACGGCGTTATGCCGTTCGAACTGGGATTGTGGAGGCGAAATGCTGAGCAAAGAATATTTGGACACGGCACGGACCATACTCCGGGCGGCCCAAACAATGACCGACCAACACGTTGCGGGTCAGCTTAAGGCGCTTGCTGAGGACTATGAGCGGCGAGCTGAGAAAGCCGCACACGCTGATGCGGCTAAGGCATTGGCTCGGTCAGCTGCTCGCGAATGTGAGCGTAGGGTGGAGTAACGGATCGCGAAACTTGCCTGGAGGTGTAGCATGAGGCGGCGTTGGTTTGCGCTGATCGGCTTTACCGCCTTGCTTTTCCCCTCCTATCCTTACCGGCGACCATAGCACTAGCCTCTGCGTTCGTGCTCCAGTCCGTTCGCGTTTGCCCGCACGGTTGTGTCAGGACATGTAACGGTCGCTTTATGTGCACACTTAACCGGCGGGTTAATTCGTCCACAACACCTCTCAAGCAGGAAGGAAGCACTATCATGAACGTCATCATCCAGAAGCTTAACGGCTTGTGGCACCTCATCGTCGGGTCGTGTCAGATCCGGACTCCGTTCTTGGAGACACAGGACCGCGCGCTGGTCGTTGCGTACGCCCGCCGGGTCTACCCGGGCGCCAAGATCCTCGAACGCGACTGACGGTCAAGAAGGGGATGGGGCAGCACTCACGCAGGTCAAGTGTGCTGCGCCGCGAGTTCGGCGCTCGGACCCATGAGGCGCTCTGGGATCAATGAATCTAGTCATTGGCGGCGCCAATCCTAGTGGCGTTGCACGGCGCCACAAAGCCCGCTGTAATCGGCGCCATGAACGCTACCAAGTCTCGCGAGCGCATTTGGGTGGCCGAGTCCGCCGCTCCTATGTCTGGTTCTCGATAGGTAAGGCCGTTGAGCCGCCAAACTTGGACGGATCGTTGTAGCTAGGTGTGTCGTCGTAGTGAACGGTAGGCGGAGGCGCTGCGTAGGCCCAGCCCGGAACGGCGTAGCCCGAGAACCCTTGGCTAGGAAGAACGATGACATGATGTCGCGGGATAGTGTGATGCACAGTCGCGGCGCTTGCAGAAGCACACAAGATCATCAACAGGCTTAAGGCCAAAAGAACGCATCGCATTTGCTCCAATCAACTTGTCGGGTGGCGAACGGTCCCGACCTGCACGCGGCGGGCTGGGACGCTGCCGATCAAATGCGTTCGGGCGGTCGTCTCCCCAAGGGGCACCGGCCTCACGTTCGTTCAAAACAGCAAGATCATGCGCGCATGTCCAAGGGGCCGCGCCTCCGATATCCGCTAATGGTCAATCACGTCGGTTTGGCCAGGTGCCGGCCACTTCCGGTCTTCCCCGAACTACGGACATCGTCAGGCCGGCCTGGCATGTCTCAAACGTGCCAAAAACCGACGTGAGCCAGGACTTCGTCAGATGCAGTGAACGTTCGCGAGAGCGGGAATTGGAAAATCCGGATGCTGCCGGCTTCCCCCGTCGGCAAAGATCGTCTCCGTCCCGGTGCGGATCAGCGCGCCGGGGCTGTCCGTTGCTATGAATCGAATAGAACGCTCTAGCCCCCGATTTCGCTGCTTAGTGTGGGCCCGAACAACTCCCATCTGTCGCCCTTGAACCTCCTGAGCTGCACCTGTTTGATCGGCGCGAAATCGATCGGGCTGGTATTGATCTTGATGCCGGGCAGCAGGTTCGTGGTCTTGAAGTTCTTGAGGTTTGCGGCCTGCTTCATCACACTCTCGCGCGAGAGATTGTCGCCGCACTGCTTCAGCACCTGAACGAGCGTCTGGGCCATATTGTAGCCTGCCATCACCAGACTATCGGCCCGATTGCCTTCGGGGAAATCCTTGGCGAGAAATTCGTCGAACGCCTTCATGCCCGGATCATCCTTCCACTGCGGATCGAGTGCGTCCATCAGATAGGCCACTGAAATGATGTCCTGCGCTTTCTCCACGCCGGCCGGCCTAATCACGGCACCAATGGAGGTGCTGACGTTGTTGAGGAAGTGTAGTGGCTTCCAACCGATCTCGGCCGCTTTTCTGATCGCCTGCGCCGCGAACTTCGCCGTGGTGATGTCGACGAATACATCGGCATTTAGCGATTTCATTTTGACGATGTGCGAGTCGATGGTCGGGTCGGACACCTCATAGGCCTCCTCTGCGATGATCATCAACGCGGCCCTGTCGCCGAGGCCGTCCTTCAGGCCTTTGACATAATCCTTCCCGTAGTCGTCGTTCTGGTAGAGGACGCCGATCCTGGCGTTTGGCTTTTCCATCAGAATGTACTTTGCGTAGATCCGTGCCTCGTTCTGGTAGTTGGGGCTCCAGCCAATGGTCCACGGGAAGTTCTGCGGATCATTCCATTTGGTTGCCCCAGTCTGCACGAACAGCTGCGGCACTCTCTTCACGTTCATATATTTCTGAATGGCCGTGTTGGACGGCGTGCCAACCGAGCCGAAGATCAGAAAAACCTCGTTGCCCTCGACCAGCCTGCGCGCCTGCTCGACTGCTTTTGGTGGACTGTAAGCGTCGTCGTAGGAAATGAAGTTGATCTTGCGGCCGTTGATACCGCCTTCGGCGTTTATCTTGCGAAAATACGCCGCCTCGGTCCGACCGGTGACGCTGTAGGCCGATGCTGGGCCGCTGTACGGCATGATGTTGCCGATCTTGATTTCCGTGTCGGTAACACCCGGATCGTATTTCTTCTGGGCAAGTGCGCTGCTTCCGCTGGCAGCTAGCAAAATGATGGCGGTCGAAAACGCCGCCAATCGTCGCGCGACGAAAGACATTTCGTTTCTCCCTATGAATCAATGAATGTGTCTATTGTTGTTGGAGACCTCTCTCGGATCCCCTCTGCGGTAGTGAACACCCTTCGTCAACAGTTGTCGATCTCCACGAACGCCACCTCGCGTGCGCTTTCGGCGTCAGTTCGTGCGATTCGTCAATGTAGCTGACCCTAATGGTCAGGAGCCGCGTTACTCCTCTCCGTCGGTTTGAGGGAAGGTGCACTTGCTCAGCCGCCGGTTAGCCCTGAAAGCGGACATTGCGCGATACAGTCGGCATGTCTCAAAGGTGCCAGTACCGGAAATGGCGCACCATTGGTTGCCCAAGGACCTCTCTCAGAGCGATCAGCCGGATTCTCGGAGTTGGGCTTTGGACAGCCGTCACCGAACCGTCTTCGCCGTCGATGACGGAGGCGGCTTGCACCACATCGCACTAGGAAATCCTACCAAGGGTGTCTGTCCTCGCACTGAGAACAAATGCTCTACCAGTAGATCAAACCCTTTTGAGCCCTTGCCGCCACGCTGTTTGCAAATGCTGCTGCTGCGAGCCTTTGCTTTTCGGCGCAATGTATCGCCAGAATTTCGTAGAACTGCGCCTCCATGGACGGAACATTTTCCCCCTTGGTGCACACTGCATCAGCAGTGGTACTCACTAGGGCACTAACCTGACGCACAAGTAAATCATCCATTGATGGTTCCATAACCTTCTCCTTGTGCCACGCGAAACCGGATCAACGCCGCTTCGGCCTCAACGCTAGTTCATGTTTCCTATAAAGTTCGAGCCAACGTTTTTCACGGGGAGTTGTCGGTTCGCCCTCGAATGTCCAGCCAACATTTCCGTTGTCGTCCAGAGGGGGCAGTGCTTCGAGAGCTTCAAACTCGATTGTTTCTTCAAATGAAAGTCCGGCTAAGCACCGCCTATTCTCCTGCGGGCAAAAGTGGCGGCCAAAATCCTCTCGCGAAGAAAGCGGCGCAACTTTGTAAAAAGTGTTGCTACGGAACGAACGCGACATCGAAGAACCTCCGCGATAAGCCAGTTCCTAAAGGCAGGCTAACCGAAACACCGGTTAGACCTTGTGAACTAGTACACACATCACGAAAACACTCGAACGACCTCGTATAGCCGCGCAGAGTATCCACCGACTTGTGCCTCAGTTTCGCGCGGCCCTTGCGCTCCTCTGCATAGCCGCGAAGGAATCGAAGCGCATCCGTAGCGATATTCATCCGCAAGTTACGATCGTGACTGCACGGCAGGATACGTCATATCCGCTGACCGATCGAGCCTGTGGCCGTGCCGGGACTGTTGTGGCAAGCTCAGGCAGGCTTCCTCATGCAAAGTTGCACAGGGTCCTAAACCTAGGAGGACGACCATGGTAACTTATGTCGTGCTGGCGAAGTTCACTGAGCAGGGAATCCGCAATGCCAAGGATTCTCCAAAGCGGGCAGATGCCTTCAAGGAAATGGCGAAGACATTCGGCGTGACTGTGAAGGACATCGTCTGGACGCAGGGGCGATACGACATTGTGACGATCGTCGAGGCACCGGATGAGTCATCCGCCATGTCGCTGAACTTGAGTCTCGGCGCGCTCGGCAACGTCCGCACCGAAACGCTGCGAGCCTTTTCAGCGGCTGAGATGACGAATATTGTCGGTAAGATGCTCTGACACGCGTCCGCGTCTGCCCTTCTGCACGGCCGCCAAGAGGCGCGTTCCGTGGAGCAACGCGCATTCGCTGTTATGGGCCCCCAATTCAGAACGAGTAAATGTCTTCCGCTTTGCTCCCGGACTCGGACATGGTCCGATGCCGCCGGCACGTCTCAAACGTGCCAATTTCGGAAGTCACGAGCGTTGCCTTATTCGAGCATGTTGGCGGGCTCGCTTGAGGCATATTTTTTATTTCCTGTTTTTGATGGATACTAAGCAGCATGTCGCCGAGCGAATCCGCATTGGTGGTCTTGGTGCCGGAAGCAGAGGCCGTCGCGAAGCCATTCCGTGATCGTTACGATCCCTCAGCTGCTGCCGGTATGCCTGCGCACATCACATTGCTATATCCATTCAAAGCACCTTGCGAGGTCGACAACATAACGCTCGGCAAATTACGCGATTGCTTTGCGCGCTTCGAACCGATCCGGTTCTCACTTAGCGCGATCCGGCGATTCCCAATCGAGGTATTGTATTTGGCTCCGGAGCCCGATGAGCCGTTCCGCCAACTCACTTTGTCGATTTGGAATCTGTTCCCGGAAACGCCTCCGTATCGCGGAAAGTGGTCCGACATTGTTCCTCACCTATCCGTGGCGCAGCTCGTGAACGAACAGCAGATCGCCGCTGTCGCCGAAGACCTTGCGAAGGCATCTCAAGGAAAATTGCCGATCCGCGCGTTCGCGTCCAAGATAGCTCTGATGGACAACCGGTCTGGTCGTTGGGGGATTAGGGATTTGTTCAGCTTGGGCGCGTGACGCTATGACCAACCACGGCGCTATCGCGCGGCTGTGATGACAGCGACCGTCTGTCAAAAGGGCGACTTCCGGTATGGGTCAAACTGAGAAGAACTCAGTGCGAAGCGCGGTAGGGACGGTCATTGCTGACCGCCCCCCGCCCAAATCCGTGCAGGCGGAATTCCCGCACACGGCTCCTACCTTGGGTGCATGACGGCGAAACGCTTGTCAGGATACGGGTGAAGGATACGCGGTTGAGGGAGCCAGTTGGCGGCGAGCCCGTGCATTCGTTGCCACGAGAAGCGGTCCTTCTGGCTACGCCGCCGCAGCGTGCGCAACCAGATGCGCTTCACATAATGGTAGAATGCTCTCAGTGCAGGGCCATTGGTCGGCACGGCATGATAGGCGAAGAAGCCTCTGACCACCTGCTTGAGCCAGGCCCCTTGCTCGGGGATAGGCTCGTGCATGCGCCGTCGCAGTTCCTCCTTGATCCTCCTGAGCGTTGCCCGCATGCGATCGCGCCGTGTTGTTCTTTTGACAAGGAACTGCCCACGGCTGTTGCGTTCACAGATGAAGGTAAAGCCAAGAAAGTTGAAGGTCTCCGGTTTTCCGAGCCCGCGACGAGCGCGTCGTTCCGCCGCAAAGCGGCCGAACTCGATCAGGCGGGTCTTTTCCGGATTGAGCGACAGCGAGAACTCCTCGAACCGCTTGCGCATATCGTCCCAGAAGCGCCGGGCGTCCGCCTCGTGCTCGAAGCCGACGACAATGTCATCAGCATAACGCACGAGGATCATATCGCCCGTGGCCTCGTGCCGTCGCCAGCGCTCGGCCCAGAGGTCGAACACGTAATGCAGGTAGACGTTGGCAAGCAGCGGTGAGATTACCGATCCCTGCCCCGTCCCCTTTTCACTGACCGTGACAACCCCGTTCTCTAGGACACCCGCCTTCAACCACTTCTGGATCAGGCGGATAATGCGCAGATCGCCGATGCGGTGCTCCACGAATCGCACCAGCCAGTCTTTGCTGACTGAGTCGAAAAAGGAGGCCACATCTGCGTCAAAAATGAAGTTCACTCGCCTGCTCGTGATCCCGACGACCAGCGCATCCAGCGCATTGTGCTGACCTCGCTTGGGTCGGAACCCGTAGCTGAACCCGAGGAAGTCTTCCTCGTAGATGGCGTTCAGCACGGCCGCGGTCGCTCTCTGGACGATCTTGTCCTCGAGTGCCGCAACCGCCAGCGGACGCTGTTTCCCACCCGCCTTGGGTATGTACGTCCGGCGTGATGGCAGTGCCCGGTATGCTCCCCGATGAACCCGCTCGTGCAGATCAGTGAGGTTTCGGTCAAGGTCTGCTTCGTAGGTCGGCCACGTCAGTCCATCCACCCCGGAGGCGGCATCGCGTTTGAGCGCGAAGAACGCCATCCGCAGGCAGTCGATGCTGATGTGGTGGAGGAGTGCAGTGAACCTCTCCTTCTTCCGTTGCCTTGCGGCTTGCCGTACGCGCTCCAGCGCCTGTGCCACGCGCTCCCGTCCCTGTGTCCGGTGCGTGCTTTGCTGGCGCGCGTTCCCCTTGGCCCCCGCCCTTGGCTCCACCGGCTCCGCTGCGGTCGGGACCGCTTTGTTCGTCGGCTTCACAGCTACTATGGCAGAGTCTGACTTCTCGCGACCGTGCATCATCGGCTACGGCTCCTCGCCTTCCCGATGCGGACCGACGGCTGTTGCCGAGCGGTCGATCGCGAGATCTCCCGGTTCCCGTGCAAGGAGCGTCTGCACATGCCAGGGTCTCTGACCACGCCGGGTCGTCCTGGCGCTCGCGATGACGCGCCCGGATGTGTTGCCTTCCGCCAAATGCACGGCGTCGGCACCCAGAATAGGAATCTTTCGCGGCTCAATGGCTGGCCTATGCGCGCCCCTGTCAACGCTTCGCCGAAACCCTCGCGGGCAACTGCGCATGACTCGGGGCCGATGTGGATCGCTACTCCTTCATCGTAAGAGACTCGCACTCTCTACTCCTTGCCGGTCTCCCGGCGCTTCGCATATGTTTTCCGCTTCGCCCTCGAACTCGGACATTGCCCGATGACGTCGGCACTTCGCATTTGCGGCAATACCGGACATACAGGTCCATGCTGCTGTATGTACGCAGATGGCGGGATTCTGCTCAACCAAAAGCGGTTATGTGTCGATCTCATTCATGAAGATGAATGGAACTCTATGAGATGTTTCGCATTTTATGGCACAGGTAACCCTTGCGCGCCGGTTTCGCCGAGCGCACGCTTGCCAAGCGTTTTCACAAGAACTTACGGAGGATGCGACCATGCCACGGGTCAAGCAAGCTTCGAAGCAGAAACGCACAACCAAAGCCGCCGCCGTGAAGGTGCTGGGTGCCGCCGGACTGGGTCTTTCGCTGGTGGGTAGTGCATCCGCATCCACGATGCCCACTGCCGGTATCCCGCAATCTGACAATACCTCGCCCAATCAGCGCTTCGTTCTTGGCGAAGAGGAAATGGCCGACGTCAGTCTCGCTACGTTCCATCTCTTCGATAGGGAAAACGTTGGCAGCGGCGTGCAGCTAGCCCGCGGATGCGGTGGTTGCGGCTGCCGAGGTGGCGGCGGGTGCGGCGGGTGCCGAGGTTGCGGCGGTGGCGGCGGCTGCCGAGGTTGCGGCGGGGGCGGGTTCGGTGGCTGCCGAGGTTGCGGCGGCGGCGGCGGCTGCGGGTTCGGTGGCTTCTGGTTCGGTGGCTGCGCGGGCTGCGTGGGTTGCGCGGGCTGCGCGGGTTGCGCGGGCTGCTGCCTATCCTGGGGAGCGTGCCGCTTGTGCTAAGTCCCACGACCTAACGGCCGGCATCACCAAGGACTCTGCTAAGCTGGGTCTCTAATCGATCAGCCTCTCGCTGGTTGCGAGACAGGGCCGTTGATGCGTAGTCGAGTACGCGCTTGGCCGAGCTTTCGGCCGGCGCCACCACTCCATGCTTTTGTGCCGGGCCTTAAGCCTGAACCCTTACTAACATAAACCCGCTAACATAAACCCGACGCTGAGAAAATTGCGTCCAACGAGTTCAATAGCCGATTTTCCCAAGGTCGCCTTCGGGTCAATCGCGTCGTCCTGCCTGTCCGCCGGTCACTTCCGGCACCCGATGAACGGACAATTGATGCCAGCTTCGCAGACTATGGCCAATTTGGGCTGCAATTGTGCGACGCCTTCGGTGCGTGTGAAAACTTGCACGCTCCCGTCGCTCCGTGGCAGATATGGGCGAGTGCTCGGCCTCTTTTGGACCAGAATCTTTGATCCGGGCGATGACCCAACAGACTTGACGCGGGCATCGGCCGGCTCACAGACATGGGAGCGTTCTTATGATTGGCCTGTTCTTCGAGGTCATGCCGCGCCTTGGTCACGAGCAAGCCTACTTTGATACAGCTGCGGGCTTGCGACCGGAGTTGGACAAGAATCCTGGCCTCTTGTTCATCGATCGCTTCAAGAGTCTGGTCCGACAACGCATTGTGCTGTCGCACTCTCATTGGCGCGACGAAGCAAGTCTTGCCAGCTGGCGCACCCACGCAAAACATCATGTCGCACAGATTGCGGGGCGTCAGCAGCACTTCGAGGACTATCGTCTGCGAATCGGCCAGCTCGTTTGCGAGTGGCTTCCTCAGCCCAGCGGTCTCCGCCGGCTGGAAATCAGCAACAGCTACAACGACCCGCTGCTGCGCCAGGAACGGTACATGATTGCGTCCACCGCCAGGAGACCGCCCGAAGCAGGAGCCGAAAGCGATGTTCTGGCGAGTGTCTATCGTGACACCGAATACCTCGTCTTGACACCGACCCCATCACTTTCAGACGGCCTTGAGGCGGTCAAGCAGCTCTCGCTGACTGGCGCCATGACTTCGGTCCGCATGTATCTCGTTTCGCGCGACTACGGCATGTACGACCGGAAGGAGGCACCGCAATACTATCCGCCAGTGAACGGTGATCAATGAGATACACATCTGAGCCGCACGGATGTATTGCTCATGGCCCCGATGTCCGGTTCGGGTCGATGGCGTCGATTTTAGCGTGTCCGCGGTATGTCCGGATGGTGAGGAGCGCGGCAGCGCCGCGCGTCTCGAACCACGAGGCCATGCTACCCGTCGCGAAGTCCTCTTCGCCCTGCTAACCTGCCGCCCATGACGTCACGGGACTCCGCCTCTTTCGAAATTACCCCCGAGGTGCTGCTGCGCGCGTATGCCTGCGGCATCTTCCCGATGGCCGAGAGCGCCGACGATCCGACCTTGTTCTGGGTCGAGCCGGAGATGCGCGGCGTGATCCCGCTCGAGGGGTTTCGCATCGCCTCGCGGCTCGCGCGCACTGTGCGCTCCGACGCCTTCACCGTCACCGTCGACACCGCGTTCAAGGCGGTGATATCGGGCTGCGCGGCGCCGCAGGCCGGGCGCGACGATACCTGGATCAACAAGCGCATCCGCGATCTCTATGTCGGGCTGCATGAGCTCGGGCATGGCCACAGCGTCGAGGTCTGGGACAAGGACGAATTGGTCGGCGGGCTCTATGGCGTCAGCCTCGGCCGCGCCTTCTTCGGCGAAAGCATGTTCCACCGCGCCCGCGACGCTTCCAAGGTGGCGCTGGTGCATCTGGTGGCGCGGCTGATCGAAGGCGGTTTTGAGCTGCTCGACACCCAATATGTCACCGAACATTTGCGCAGTTTCGGCGCGGTCGAAATTTCAAGGCGGCGCTACCGCGCGCTGCTCGACAAGGCGATCGCAGGCGAAGCGAATTTTGGCAAATTGCCGGTCGATCGGCCGGTGCGTGGCGCCGAGGTGCTTGGGATCATCGCCGCGCGCGGGTAAGCGCCCCCGAGACTATCTGAAAATCCCGAACAGGCCGCCAGATTGCGGGGGTGGCGGCGGAGGCGGAGGTGGCTGCTGCTGCAGGGTCTGCTGCTGCGGCGGTGGCGGCGGGCGGACGGCCTGTTTGGGCGGCGCGCGCTTCTGAGCCGGTGGCGGCGCCGCCACCGGTTTCGGCGCCTCGGGAGGTGGTGCTGCCGTAACCACGGTCGTGTCCGGGGCTTTGCAGTCGGTCAGCCAGATGTCGTAGATCGGATGCTCGACGCCGTGTAGCCCCGGGCTCGCCGCATACATCCAGCCGGAGAAAATCCGCTTCACCTCGCCCTGCAGCGTGATCTCGTCGACCTCGACAAAGGCGTCGGTGTTGGCTGCCTCCGTCGCCGGACGGGTGTAGCAGGCGTCGGTTTTTACCCTGAGCGCACCGAACTGGACGGTCTCGCCGATATCCTCATCGAAATTGATGATACGTCCGGTGATCTTGTCGAGGCCCGAGAAGCTCGCTTTCTTGTTGACGATCTTCTGCGCCGGCGGCTCGGAGACCACCTCGTCGCCCGGCTGCAAAGTAGCCGGCGTCTGCGGCACGCTCTTGGGCTGGCGCTGTCCCGGCGGCAATCCCGGCAGCGGATTGGCGGCGGGAGGTGCGGTCGCGACGCCCTGGTTCGGACCTTGGCCCGGCTGCGGCGGCGCGATGGCGATATTGGGAGGCACGTTCTGCGGAATCACGGTGGTGCCGGGCGGCGGCGCCAGCGGTTGCGATTGCACCGAGCCGGGCGGCGGTACGCCCTGCCCCGGCAGCGGACGATTGGGTGTCGGCAGCAGGCGGCCGCCCTGCGGCAGCTCCGGCACTTCTTCTTCATCGTCGGGCGGCGGTTGCTGTTGATTGCCACGGGGAATATTGCCGGGCGGGCGCGGTGCCGGATCGGAAAAAATATTGCCGATCTGCGCGTGCGCAGGCGGCGCAAGCGAGAGCGTCGAAGCGGCCACTAGCGCCGCAAAACCGGTCAGGGCAATGGTTCGAAACATCTCGCGGCTTTTAAAGGCGAATCGGGCTCGCGACATCATACAGGGGTAAAGGGCTCTCCGCCGCGCGCAAGCCCCCGGTTAACACGGCGAATACGGCGGGGAAAGGGCGGTTTTGTTCCCGCGCAGCCCACTGGTCAGCCCGACCGGCGGATGAAATAGTCGCGCCCGAAAGCCGGCTCGGCCGGCACGCCGAACGTCAAATCCGGGACTACCGGAGCAAACAGGGGGAAATTTCCAACATGCCCGTCGTTCTCGACCCCGATGCCGCCGCCGTGTTCACCGCGTTTCAGGAAGCCGGCCGGCCGCCTTATGAGACGGTGTCGCCCACCGAAGCGCGCGAGCTTTATCTAAAAGGCCGCGCCGTCACCAATCCCGATCCGCCCGAGCTTTTGTCGGTTGCGCCGCTCACGATCCCCTCGCCCACCGGACCGATCCCCGCCCGGGTCTATACGCCGAAGACGCTGCGCAAGGCGGGCGGGCTCGCGCCGTGCCTGGTATTCTTCCACGGCGGCGGCTGGGTGATCGGCGATCTCGACTCCCACGACGTGGTCTGCCGCAAGCTCGCGCATGAAGGCGAACTTATCGTGATCTCGGTCGACTACCGGCTCGCCCCCGAACACAAATTCCCCGCCGCCGTCGACGACGCCATCGCGGCGACGAAATGGATTGCCGCCAACGCCGGCCAACTCGGCATCGACCCCTCGCGTCTGATGGTCGGCGGCGACAGCGCCGGCGGCAATCTCGCCGCGGTGGTTGCGCTCGCCGCGCGCGACGGCGACGGGCCAAGGATCGCCGGCCAGGTGCTGATCTATCCGGCCACGGATTTTGCCATGACGCATCCCTCGCACCGCGAGCCCGAGACCAGCATTCTCTTGACGCATTCCGTGATCAAATGGTTTTGCAATCACTATCTCCGCGGCGCCAGCGATATCGACAACTGGAAGGCCTCGCCGGCACGCGCCACGACGCTCGCCGGATTGCCGCCGGCCTATCTGCTGACCGCCGGCGCCGATCCCCTGCGCGACGAAGGCGACGAATACGCAAGGCGCCTGAAAGAGGCCGGCGTCGCCGTGACCTACCGGCACTTTCCCGGCCAATTCCACGGCTTCTTCACCATGGGCAAATTGCTGCAACAGGCCAATGTCGCGGCAAGCGACATCGGCGTTTGGCTGAAGGCGCTGAATTAGCGCTAGCCGCTTGGGAAACAGAGCGTAACCAGAAGTTACTTTGTTCCATGCGGCGATTGCCGCATGGTCGCGTCCGGCAACGCCGGTTCGCTTTGCCCGGCAGACTCGTTTCGCCGCCGCGCTCCATTCGAAAGCCGCATGCCCATCAGCTTGCAAAGGATCGCTGCGCTCCCGGTGCAGGCGCTGAATTGGCTCGGCGGTCAGGGGACCCGCGCGATTGCCGCGCTGGTGTTTTTCGGCATTGTGCTGCCGCCGCTTGGCGAGCTGCTCAAGCCTTTTGTCACTGAAGCCGTGTTTGTCCTGCTCTGCATATCGTTCATGCGGGTGGATATCGCCGCGCTGCGCGATCATCTGCGGCGGCCGGGCATCGTGCTGGCGGCAACAGTGTGGACCACGCTCGGCGTGCCGTTAATCGCCGGCGCAAGCTGTGTCGCGACCGGGCTCGACGCACACTCGGCGGATTTGTATCTCGCGCTGATGCTCCAGGCCGTGGCGTCGCCGATGATGGCAGCCCCTGCCCTGGTGGCGGTGATGGGGCTCGATTCGACGCTGGTGCTGATCACGCTGGTGACCAGCACGGCGCTTATTCCATTGACCGCGCCGCTGTTCGCCTACGTTTTCCTCGGCGCGGCGCTGACGCTTTCGCCGCTCGGGCTCGGATTGAAACTGTTTTCGATCCTCGCCGGCGCATTGTTCGTTGCGGGCGGCATCCGCTGGACGGTGGGCGCCTCCGCCATCAAACGGCACAAGGGCCCGATCGACGGCTTCAATATCCTGATCCTGTTCGTCTTTGTCGCCGCAATCATGGGGAACGTGGTTGGCAGTCTGCTGGCCGATCCCTTGCGGATGCTCGGACTGACGGGGCTGGCCTTCGCGGTGTTTTTCGCGCTGCTCGGCGTCACCGCGCTGATTTTCCGCAAAGTAGGCCACGAACAAGCGCTGGCGCTCGGTCTGATGGTCTCACAGCGCAACATGGGACTGATGCTGGCTGCGACCGACGGGGTGTTGCCGGGAACCACCTGGCTATATTTCGCCCTCAGTCAGTTTCCGATCTATCTGTCGCCGCAACTGCTCAAGCCGATCGTCGGCAGGCTAACGGCGCGGCAGCCTGCGCCCGCCGCGACCGGGACCGGCGAGGCCTAAGCGGCCGACCGCCATTGCATCGCGCCGAGGCGCCCGGCATGATGGAAACATCGCCGATCCGGGTTACTGTGCGCTCGACGAATCAGGGAGATTTCCATGCTGAGACGAATTCTTGCCGTGACATTGGTCGTCGGCGGCGTAGCGATGACAAATTCGGCCACAGCGCTCGCGCAGTCCGATGTGGTTGCCGGCGCCGTGGCGGGCGCCATCGCGGGAGCTGCGATCGCCACCGGCGCGATCGTGCCGTACGAGCATCGCGAGCCGCTGCACGAATATATCGTGCACGAAAACCGGCCGTCTTATCGCTATGACGATGAAGTCGCGGTGGGGCGGGAATTGCCGCCTGGCGCTTACGAATCCTATCCGGTGCCGGAGCGCTACGGCGTGCCCGAGCATCACTACGCGATCGTCAACGGCCGCCCGGTGGTGTTCCATCCGCAGACCCGCCGGATCATCCACGTTTACGACTAGCCGCATGATCGCGGCGTGGAAACGTCGGCCTCGATCGAAATTGCAAAACACACGCTGCTGTCGTGTGGGCTAATTCTGGCGGTCGGCACCCTCGCCGGCCTGTTGGCGCAGAAGATCAGGATCCCCGATGTCGCGGTGTTCCTGCTCGCCGGGATCGCGATCGGCCCGCAGGCGCTCGGGCTCGTCCATATCAAATCGGATTCGGCGCTGAACCAGATCATCCTGTTGTTCGGTGCGAGCTACATCCTGTTTGACGGCGGCGCGTCGCTGCGCTTTGCCGTCCTGAAGCAGGTCTGGATCACCATCACGGTGATCGCCACCGTCGGCGTGCTCATCACCGCCGGGGTCACCGGCATCGCCGCCCATTACATCCTCGGCATCCCCTTGGTGACGGCGCTGCTGTTGGGCGCGGTGCTTGCCTCGACCGACCCGGCCACGTTGGTGCCGATCTTCCGCCAGATCCGGATCAGCGATCGCGTGGCGCAGACCGTGATGAGCGAATCCGCGTTCAACGACGCCATGGGCGCGATCTTGACCTTCGGGGTGCTGGCGGTGGCGATGGGCGACGAGAAATTTTCGCTTGTCGCCTTATTGTTCGATCTCTTCAAGCAATCCGTCATCGGCATCGTCGCCGGGATCGCGCTCGGATATCTCGCGGCGCTGCTGATCGCCCACGAGAAATGGGCGTTCCTTGCCGAATACGCACCGGTCGTGACGCTGGTCGCCGTCATCGGCGCCTATTTCGCCGCGTCCGGCCTGCACGCCAGCGGCTTCATGGCCGTGTTTGTGTTCGGCATCATGCTCGGCAACAAGGACGCATTCGGCTTCCAGATGGAGGCCGGCGAAGCGCAAAAGCTCGACGAATTCATATTGACCACGGCCTTCATCATGCGGCTGTTCATTTTCATGCTGCTCGGCGCCCAGGTCGATTTTGCCCTGATGGGAAAATACTGGCTCGGCGGCGTCGCCATCGTCACCGTGCTGATGCTCTTGGCGCGCCCGCTGACGGTGTTGTTGTGCGCGCTGCCGGATCGCCGCGCGCGCTGGAACTTTTCTGAGCTGCTGTTGATGTGCTGGACGCGGGAGACCGGCGTCATGCCGGCCGCATTGGCCGGCATCCTGCTCGGCATCAGGGCCCCCGGGGCGCCGCTGATCGCCTCGGTCACCTTCGTCGCCATCCTGATGACGATCCTGATCCAGGCGCCGACCACCGAGTGGTTGGGACGCAGGCTCGGGCTATTGGAGGGGAACTAGGTCTCAGATGCTACTTCGCCGCGGCGAGTGTCGCCGCAAAGGCAGTGAGATTGTTGCGCGCCTCCTCATCGCCAACCATTTTGGTTGCCTTTGCGAGCAGGCCGATGATCTGGGTTCGATCATCGGGCAGGATGAACGAGGCCCGGAAATCCGCGTTGTCCCTCATCGCCGCGGTGATCAGGCGCGCGTTGGCAGGCTTGATCACCTTATCAGCGACGGTGCTGATCGAGCCGAACACCTGTTCCGCCGCGCCGCCGCGCGCCTTCCGAAGTCCGGCCTCGCGAATTGGCGTGCGCTGCTCGGGGCTGAGTTGGTCCATGAACAGATTCAATGCGGGTGCCTCGCGCGCCGTGAAGCGGAGCAGAAAATTCGTCGCCGCCGCGTATTGGTCCTGGTATTCCGTCAGATTGCGAAGCGCGGCGACCTGATCGAAATCCGGGCCCGGCTTCGCGCCAAAATACATGATCAGCTTGTTAGTCTGGTTCGCGGCCCCAAGCCAATCCAGCAGCCAAGGCAGATCGCCGGCCTTGCAAGGCGGCAGCGCGGTCAATTGCTCAAGGTCAAACACGCGGTGAAATAGGTCGGAAGCCGGCGGCTTGATGTAGTCCGGCCGTCCCCCTGATTTTGTCACCTCATCGAGATAAAGTCTTAGCGCCGGCACGGCATCCTTTGCGCTCGCCGAGAGTTTTGGACCGTCCTGGCCGAACGCGGGCGCGATGAGCGCAATCAACAACAGCACCGATCTGATCAATGGCATCGCCCGTCTCCAGATTTCAAAACTGCACATTGCGGCATGATTTTATGATCTCAAAATTCCTGCAACAGACATCACGCTCATTCGCGTGCAATTGGGTCGTGCCTGTTGGTATGTTTTACGGTGCCCAGCGGGAGTCGCACAGCCCCCCTCGGTCGAGCAAGGCGCCGTCCGGGTTCATGGCGCTTCCGGAAGCGCTGGCACGCCCGCAACGCACAACACAATTGACAATATTTTGCCGCCGCCAGAGCGTAGCTTCCTGAGAAAGAGGGAGGCGATCATGGAGGGTTTGGTTGAGACGATTGACGGCCTTGCGATCCAATATTGGATGTTGTGGGCTATGGCGATCGTTGTCGGCTTTGCGACCTGGAACATCTGGACGGGCAAGCATCATCAATGACGAGCTTGAGGCACGCCTGGCCCCTGCACCGCTGCATCTGGCGCGAGGCGTCGTGCCGGCAGGCGGCGCGGACATCGCTTAACTCCAGTTTTGGCTCCTGAACGGTGATACGCCGCGGGATGGTGGAAAAGGAGACTGTCAGATAGACTTCGCTGCTCAAAACCGAATGGTGGTTGATGATGGCCCGGTTCCCGCAGTCGGATACAACAGGGGAAAGCGGGGTAAAATTCAAAGCCTCGTTTCGCGAAAAAATAAGCGAAGAATTGACGGAGTTCATTATCCTTACCGCCTATCTCTACGTTTGCTTCGCGGCGGTGATCTATTTCAAGACGGCAATTCTGCAGGCGCAAGGCGTCGCCTACGCGCCACTGAGCCTGGCAATCATCAAGGCCGCAATCTGCGCAAAATTCATGCTGGTGGGACGTCTCTTTCACATGGGAGAGCGTTTCAAAAATCGTCCACTTATCATTCCAACGCTGCACCGGTCGTTCGTCTTCCTCTTGCTTTTGGCCGTCCTGACGTTGATCGAAGAGATCGTGGTTGGGGCGATCCACCGCCGAACGGTCATGGACTCCATTTCCGGAATAGCTGGCGGGACGTTGCATCAGTTCGTCGCGACAATTCTCCTCATGTTCTTGATCCTCGTTCCTTACTTTGCCTTCCGGTCGCTGGGCGATATCGTTGGTGACAAGATACTCGTGCGGCTGTTCTTCGAGCGGCGTCGCAGCGCATGAGCGGTCATGATCGGTTGCAGCGGCGATCGTGCTTGCTCAAGCGTTGCATCGGATGCAGACTTCGACAGCGGCTTACGAATGTCAGGGTGTCTGACCTATATCGGAAGTTGCGGCGGCGGTAAATGGGCGGCATTCGGTTTTGAGCGCGCGCCGCCGGTCACGATCGCGGCTTGGAGCGGCGATCAATCGACGTGAGGAGTGACGAGCATGGTTTCGCGCAATTTGCCTCTCTGGCTTCGTCTTGTCTTCCTCATCGGTGCTGTTCTCGGAATTGTTGCTCTTGCCTCGGATGCTGCGGCCCAAGGTACGTCCGGCAGCACCGGGGCCATCGCATCGATTCCCAGCAGCGTCGTGAGGGGCCACGAACAACAGCCCGGTATTCTCTCCCTCATCGCCAGCCCGCGTCCGCCCAGCGCTGATGCGGCTTCGAAGCCAAAACCGATCCGCCGCAGTGAAAGGCCGCCACCTTCAAAGTAGCGGCCTTCAATTGGTGCGTTAGGAGTAACGAGTATGGCTTCGCTGAAATTGCCGCTCTGGCTTCGTTTTTTCTTGCTCCTCGGTGCTGCCGCTCTTGCCTCGGGCGCAAGCCTCCTCGCCTATCGATATTATACGCGTCCGGCAACGCTGAGCGTGGCGGTGGGCTCGATTGACGGTGAGGCTGCCAAGGCGATGTCGGCCATTGCAAGCCGGCTGGTCTCGATCAACGCCCCGGTCCGGCTCAAGGTTGTCGACAGCGGTACGGCGCTGGAAGCCGCCAAGGCGTTTGCGGCGGGAAATGTGGATCTCGCCGTGGTTCGCGGTGATGTCGGTGACCTCTCGCAAGCCCAGGCCGTCGTTGTTGTCAGCCATGTGGTCGTCCTCATCGTCGCGCCGCCGGGCTCAACCATCGACAGCGTGGACAAGTTGAAGGGCCGCCGTGTGGGCGTGATCGGCGGCGACGCCAACAGCAAGATCGTCGAGGTGTTGAGCAAGGAATTCGGGCTCGATCGCGCCAAAGTATTCAAGGATATCGCGTTGCCGGATGCCCGGCGGGCCATTCAATCCAAGGAGGTCAATGCGCTTCTGGTCGTGATCCCTCTATCTGAAAAATATTTGTCGCTCGTGAAAGGCTTCCTTCAGCAGGGCCCAAAGGCGTTGCCGGTGCTGATCCCGATCGACTCCGCCGGGGCGATCGCCGACGCCGAACGCGCTTATGAAAGCTTCGATGTGCCCAAAGGAACGCTGCGCGGAGCGCCGCCGGTCCCGGAGGATGACCTGACCACCTTGCGGACCTCGCTGTATCTGGTTGCGAAGAAAAAACTAAGCTCTGATTTGATCGCAAGCCTCACGCAAACGATCATGAGCGTGCGCAGGGAGCTTTTGGTCGAGCAGCCGATTTTTGCGCAAATCACCGCTCCCAGCACCGACGCGGATGCGTACCTTCCACTGCATCCCGGAGCGGCGGCCTTCTACAACGGCACCCAGCAGAGCTTTATGGATGAATACGGCAACTGGATCTATCTGACGCCCATGATCCTCGGAGGCGCCGCCACCGTGCTGGCTGCGGCCTGGAAATTTCTTGGGCTCGGAAGCTCCAAAAATGAGGGCCCCCTGGATTCTCTCTATGCCCTGGGACGCCGGATACGACACGTCGGGACCGAGGCCGAGTTGTCGGATATCGAAGAAGAAATTGACGACATTCTCAAGGCGCAACGCGCCAGGTCCGCGGCAGGGGACGAGAGCGCGGTGGATGAGGCGACACTGAATGTGGCGGCGCACCGGCTGGAGAGTCTGATTCACGATCGACGAGCGATGCTTGCAAAGAAACCGGCGATCGTCTCCGCGGCATAAGTGACGCGGAATTTGGAATCAACCCAAGGAGAAGAACCATGAAACATCTGATCATCTCCCTCACGCTGGCAGGAAGCTTCATCGCCCTGAGCACGATGGACGCAAGCGCCGTCGTCTGCGCGCGCGGCGTCGTTCGCGCGGGCTGCGTCGCCACCGGCGGCGCCGTGGTCGTTGCAGCTCCTGTTGTCCGCCCAGCCGTTGTTGTAGCGCCACGGCGGGGTGTTGTTGTCCGCCGCAGGGTGTACTGACAATCCTTTATCAGTCGCCGAAAATGGCGGGGAGATCTTTGGGGGATGAACGATCTGTGGATCTCGCTCGCTGTGTTCGCCGTGATATTCGGCGGTGCCCTGGTCGGAGCGCTTGTTCGACCCTTGTTGTCGGAAAGCCATTTGCATCCGGACTCGAAGGACCTTGTAAAAATGGCAACGGGCCTGATCGGCACGTTAGCCGCGCTGGTGCTGGGTCTGTTGATCGCGTCCGCGAAAAGTTCCTTCGATCAGAAGACAACTCAGGTCAGGCAAATGACCGCTACCATCATCCTTCTGGACGATCTGCTTGCGGAATATGGCCCGGAAGCGGCTTCCGTCCGAAATCTTCTGCGGCAGTCCATTCCGCCGCTGGCTAACCGCATTTGGCACGAGGAGCAGCTTCCGAGCGGCAAGCTCGTTCATTTTGAGTCGACGGCAGAGTCGGCGGCATTCGAAAATCAACTGGAACGCCTGTCGCCGAACAACGACACGCAACGTTCGCTGCAATCTCGCGCCATTCAGGCATTCACGGAAGGCGCGCAGATCCGGCTGCAGTTGTTTGCGCAGGCCGGCAACTCAATTCCGGTTCCGTTTTTGATCATTCTGGTTTTTTGGCTGAGCGCGATCTTCGTGAGCTTCACTTTATTTGCACGAACCAATCTGGTCGTCATGGCCGCTCTGCTTGTTTGCGCGCTGTCATTTGCCGGCGCGATTTTTCTGGTCCTGGAGCTCGATAACCCCTTCACGGGATTGATGGGGATTTCAAGCGCGACACTGCGGAACGTGCTTTTGCCCTTAAGTCCATGAGTATTGTTTCTGAAGCAGGGAGGCATTATTTGTCAAAGAACCCGAATCGTCGCGCAGCCGCCGCGGGCTCATCGCCGATTTTCGGTATGCCGCTTCCTCAGCAGCCGGCGCTGCAACTGATCTACGATACGGCGCCGATCGGCCTCGCCTTCCTTTCTCCCGACTGCCGCTATCTGCAGATCAACCAGCGGCTGACTGAAATCTGCGGTATCTCCGTCGAAGATCATCTCGGACGCTCGGTTCGGGATTGCGTACCGGCGCTAGCCGATGCGGTCGAGGAAATTGTTCGCTCGATCATGGATACTGGCGATCCGGTAATAGGCGTCGAGGTCGCCGGCCAGCGCGCCGATCAGGTCGACGAACGTTACTGGATCACTTATTGGCATCCACTACGCAGTCCAACCGGCGAAATCGTCGGGGTCAACGTCGCCGCCGAAGAAGTCACGGAACGCAAGCGCGCCGAGGCAGCACTGAAGGCCAGCGAACGCGAGATACGCAGCGCCAGGGATGCGGCCGAAGCGGCGTTGAGCAATCTGCAGGAGACCCAAAACTTCCTGATCGAAGCGGAAAAACTCGCAGCGCTTGGGCGACTGGTGGCGGGCGTTGCGCACGAGATCAATAATCCCGTGGGTACCTGCCTGACCGTTGCCTCGTCGCTGGAACTTCGGACCGCCGGCTTCGCGGCGGAAGTAGCCCTGGGTAATCTCAGGCGATCACGCCTGAATGAATTTCTCAAGATCAGTCGCGAGGCGTCATCGCAATTGGTCGCCAATCTCAATCACGCGGCCGAGCTGATCCAGTCGTTCAAGCAGGTGGCGACCGACCGAAACTACTCGGACCAACGCATCTTCGACCTCGGCGACCTGACCGAACAGATCGCCGTGAGCCTGCGGCCGGGTCTCGGAAAGCAAAATCTGACCCTCAACGTCGCGTGCCAACCCGATCTGACGATGAACAGCTATCCAGGACCGTTCGGACAGGTCTTGACCAACCTTTTCCTCAACTCGGTCACGCATGCGTTTCCCGACGGCAATGGAGGAGCCATCGATATCAAGGTGCAGGCGTCCGGCAACAACCATGTCGAGATTGTCTTCTCCGACGATGGCTGCGGCATGAGTCTCGGCATCCGGCGTCAAGCGTTCGATCCGTTCTTCACGACGCGTCGCGACCAGGGCGGCACCGGCCTCGGCCTGCATATCGTCTACAGCATTGTCACCAACTGTCTGGGTGGCCGGCTCAATCTCGATAGCGAACCCGGCGAAGGCACAAAAATCCAGCTCATCCTGCCCCGTGTGGCGCCGCCAGCGCCCGCGGTTCGGTAGCGCGCTCGAGCGGATCGCCGCGATAGCTGAACCGCGCGGCGCCCTGTTGCGACACAGCATGGTCGGGCGAATGGCCCGGCCATCTTCGTTTGTGACGACAAGGGGCAAGATGATGTCCGCAAGCGCCGAAGAACCCCTCATCGACACCGCCGGCCGGCTCGCCTTCATGCGGCAGCACATGCGCCCGTATTGGTTCAGCTCCGAAGCCGGAGGCATTTATCTGGCCACCAGCGGCGATGTGGATGCAAATGCCCGGATATTCAACGAATTCCTGCGACGCGTGCCGGAAACCGCGGCGGCGACGGAGATGCGGGACCGCTGGGCGATCCTGCAAAACCTCATGGTTGACGACCTCACCCGGTTCTTCGCGACCGCCAAGCTCCCACCCGGTCAATATGAGCTCGACAATTACCACCTTGCGGAGGCAGTCGACGGCAAGCTGGCATTCGACATGCACGGACATGCGCCGATCGAGCTGCCGCCATCCCGGCTCATCTCATTCGTCGTGACGAACGAGCATCTTCGCCTGATTCCACGAATGAATACGCGGATGTGGCAGAACCTCGTCGAGATCATGGATGCCAAGCGTCCCTATGGCGACATGTCCAACTACTACGTCGATATCGCGGACGCGCTCGGCGAAAGCCCGCTACCGCGTGACCACGACAACCAGTTGCAACTAACCCGGACGCAGGAGGACCGTTACCTCGATCTTCATCGCAGCATGCTGTTTGCAGTGCAGGCGTTCTGGCTTCACGCCCGCTGAGCGCCACCGCCGAACCATGTATCGGGTTCGACGGCCCCCGGCATCTGTGGTTCAATCGCCGCGTTAGAAAAACAGGGGGGATCAACATGACCAAGTATACAGCGCTAGGTGCACTCGTTGGCGTGAGCTTGCTTGTATCGGCGACGTCCCACGCTCAATCAAGCAAGAGGACCGAACTGACAAAGGGTGACTTGACCGGCACGAATATGGAAATCGTTGTCGGGACGGTTGAAGTACCGCCCGGAGCGTCCGGAGTGCTTCATACCCACCCGGGCGATGAGGCCTATTATATTATCGACGGCGCCACCGCATTGTTGCCCGATGGCAAGCAAATTAACTTCGAACCGGGCGTAGCCAGAATCAACGTTCGCGATGTGCCCCACGGAGCTTTCCAAGTCATCGGCGACAAGACGCTTAAACTTCTTACCGTCCATATCGTCGATAAGGGCAAGCCGATGACGGTTCCGGTCAAATAGACCGCGCGTCAAATGACGCGCGCCGGACCGCCTCGCCGGTTCATGAGTGCGGGCCTAACCCGCCCGCGCCGCGCGGCGCAGCGATTGCGGCGGCTGGCCGAAGGCGCGGATGAAGGCGCGGCGCATCCGCTCCGGATCGCGAAAGCCGGTGAGTTGCGCGACGCGTTCGATCGCTTCGCTTGAGGACTGCACGCGCTGCCGTGCCACTTCGATGCGCAAACGCTCGACCGCTTTCGACGGCGTGGTGCCGGTCTCGGCGATGAAGGCGCGGGCAAAATGCCGCGAGCTCATGCCGGCCTGCTCGGCGAGATCCTCCACCGTCAGCGGCGCGTCGAGATGCTCGCGCGCCCAGGTCAACAGCGGTCCGAAGCGGCCGCTCGGCGCCTTCAATTCCAACAGCGAAGAGAATTGCGACTGACCGCCGCTGCGGCGGTGATAGAGCACGAGCTGGCGCGCGGTTTTTTGCGCGATCTCCTCGCCTAGATCCTCCGTCACCATGGCGAGCGCCAGATCGATGCCGGCGGTGATCCCCGCCGAAGTCCAGATGTTTCCGTCGCGGACGAAAATCTGGTCCGCCTCCAGCTTCACCTTGGGATAGGCGGAAAGAAAATGCCGCGTGCGCCCCCAATGCGTGGTGGCGCGGCGGCCGTCGAGCAGGCCGGCTTCGGCCAGGATGTAGGCGCCGGAGCAGACGCCGGCGACGCGGACGCCGCGTTTTGCAAGTCCCCGCACGAACGAAAGCGTCTTCGCGCAGATCGCAGGCGCTCGCGTGCCCATGCCGCCCGCGACGATCAAGGTTGAGATCGCGCCCGACGGCCGAAAGCCGCGTGCGAGCATCTCAGCGCCTGATGAGCTGCGCACCGGACCCGGCGTCGCGGCAAGAACCTTGATCGACGGAGCGGCACCCGCAAAGCGCGCCGCGATTTCGAACACCGAAATCGGGCCGGCCGCGTCCAGCAACTGGAAATCGGGAAATATCAGTACGCCGATCATGTTTGGGCTATGTCCTGAAATGAGGGAAATATGCCATTTCGGACAGAGGACGATCATGTCAGGATGTGCGGGTCAAGAAAAACCTTGGAGGCCCCCATGTCCGAACCGCTCCAGATTGGTCTCGTGCTGTTTCCAAAAGTCACTCAACTCGACTTCACCGGACCGCTGCAGGTGTTTTCGAGCGTGCCCGGCGCCAAGGTGCATCTGATCTGGAAACGGATCGAGCCGGTCGCGAGCGATACGCCTCTGGTGCTCACGCCCACCGTCAGCTTTGCCGATTGCCCGCAGCTCGACGTGATCTGCGTGCCGGGCGGGATCGGCAGCGATGACATGATCAATGACGAGGAGATGCTCGATTTCCTGCGCCGCCAGGCCGTCGGGGCAAAATACATCACCTCGGTCTGCACGGGATCGCTGGTGCTCGGCGCGGCCGGCCTGCTGCAGGGTTATCGCGCGGCAACCCACTGGACGGCGATGGAATATCTTTCGTCCTTTGGAGCTGTGCCGACGAAAACCCGGGTCTGCGTCGACCGCAACCGCGTCACCGGCGGCGGCGTCACCGCGGGGATCGATTTCGCCCTCACCCTGGTGTCGATGATGGTCGACCAGAAGGCCGCCGAGGCGGTCCAGCTCCGGCTCGAATACAATCCCGCGCCGCCGTTCAACGCAGGTTCGCCCGACACCGCGCCGGCTGAACTGGTCGCGATGTTCAAGGAGAAGATCGCGCCGAGCCGGCAGCGCCGCGGCGACGCGATCGCCCGCGCGGCGGCGAGGCTCGAGCAACGAAAAATATCGGCGGCGTAACAATGCTCCGTCAGAATGGTCTTCTCAGCATGACGGGAATTTCGACCTCATCCTGAGGAGCGGCGTCTTCGCCGCGTCTCGAAGGATGGCCGCGAGTCGGTGCGTTGCGGCCATCCTTCGAGACGCTTGCTTCGCAAGCTCCTCAGGATGAGGTCGAAGATGCAGAAAGAAGATGCAGAAAAAGGCCGCCTGGTTGCCCAGACGGCCTTTCCTGTCCTACGGTGGCTCCACATTGACGGGCGATCTCAGAACATCCGCACCGGGGGCCTATCTCCCGGCCGCATTCTGATCGGCAGCCGCTGCAAATCGGGACAGTCGCGAACTGGAGCCCGAACCGACGCGATGGTCTCCCATCTCCGTAAGATGACCCATTGAGCCATCATCGCGTGGAGACGGCAACAGCGCGCTGAAAGCTATCCCCGCTGTCACCGTTGTTCACAGGGGCTCACGTCGCTTGCGCCGTCATTCCCGGGCGCGCGTCAGCGCGAACCCGGAATCTCGACGTTGTCGCGCGGGATTCCGGGTTCACCCCTGCGGGCTGCCCCGCAATGACGATGGTTGGTGTCAGCTTCCCGGCGTCCACGGCTGATAGTCGCCGGTCGCCTTGGGGCGGTGGCCGCTGGCAAGCGTCGAGCCGGGCGGACGGTAGGCAAAGGGCGTTCCCGTCAGGTTCGGAAGGTGCGGCTTTTCCCACTCGCGCGGCGTATAGGCCTCCTCCGTCGGCGGGACATCGACGGTGTGATGCATCCAGCCGTGCCAGGATGGCGGTATCCGCGTCGCTTCGGCATAGCCGTTATAGATCACCCAGCGCCGCTCGAAGCCGAGCGACGGATCGATCTTGCCGCCCTTGGTGCGGTAATAGCGGTTGCCCTGCTCGTCCTTGCCCACGAGCTCGCCGAAGCGCCAGGTCCACAATTGCGTTCCAAACGTTTCGCCGTTCCACCAGGTGAATATCTTGAGAAAAAACTGTTTCATGGGGCCCGGCCGGTTCGAGACGCGCTGTCGGGCCGTGATGCCATCCGCAAGGCGAATTGTCCAGTAAAGCCAGGGCATGCGTGCCGATCGGCCCGCGGCCAACGGCGCTCGCGTGACCGATTGCCGCGGAACAGACAAGAATCCGTTCATTCCCCATACAGTTCCGCACTGGCAGGCTGATCTCACGCAGGATTGCTGAGGGTTTCCGGAACGTCCGCTCGCTCGGCGGGTTGAGCGACCATGTCCCACAAATGGAGCCGACGATGATCAATCTTAAGGTATTGAGTAGCGCTGCCGTGATCGCCCTGGCGTTGCCGATGGCCGCCTCGGCGGCTGGCCCGCATCCCGGCATCGGTGCCGCCTTCCGTGGCGGCGGTGCCGCGCCGATGGCGCATTTCAGCGCTGGCAGTCCGGCCGCACGATTTTACGGCGGCGGTGCCGGCTTCCATCCCGGCGGCGTCAGCGCGCCGGTTGCGGCGTATAGCGGCATCCGTCCCGGCGTGAGCGGCCCGGTCGCAGCCTATAGCGGCGGCCCCTATCGCGGCGGCTATGGCGGATGGCACCACCACGACCACGATCGCGGCCGCTTCGTGCCCGGCCTGGTGGCCGGCGCCCTGGTCGGCGGCGCGCTCGCGGCGGATAGCTACGCCTATTACGGTGGCCCGGATTACTATTACGGACCCGACTACGCCGATACGTATTACGACGACACCGCGGTGGTTGCAGAGGCTCCGGTGCCGGTGGGTGATGACGCGGTCACTTACTGCATGCAGCGCTATCGTTCCTACGATCCCGCGTCAGGAACCTATCTGGGTTACGACGGGTTGCGACACCCCTGCCCGTAACTGGATGCGTGCTGTCGCTGGCGCGCGTCAGGATCGCGTCGCCAGCGCCACGCCTGCGAGCGTAAAGATCAGCGCCGCGATCTGGCCGGGGCCGAGCGGCTCATGCAGCGCGAGCGCCGCCGTCACCACGCCGATCACCGGCACCGCCATGGTGCCGATCGCGGCCACCGACGCCGGCAGCCGCGCCAGCGCCGCAAACCAGCTGACATAGGCGACGCAGAACTGGACCACGGTCGCGCCGATCAAAAGCGTCCAGTCGAACTCGGACAATGTCGCCCAATCCGCCTTCTCGATCACGAGGCCAGCGATCGCGACCGGCGTGCAGCCGATCCCGACCTGCCAGGCAGCCGCCGACAGCGGCGGCAGATGGAGCGGCAGCTTTTTTGCCAGAACTGTGCCGAGCGCAAAGCCGAAGGCTCCGGCGAGCGCCATGATGATGCCCGGCAGCTTTTCCAGGCTCCCCGCAAAGCCGTTGCCGCCCATGATCGCCGCAAGCCCCGCGAACGCCATGGCGAGCGAAATGACGCGCAGCAGATTTGGCCGCTCGCCGAGGATCGGCCATGCCAGGATCGAGGCCCATACCGGCATGGTGTAGGCGATCAGCGCCGCCTCGCTCGCCGGCAGCCAGAGCAGCGCCAGTCCCATCAGCACCATCCAGCAGCCGACATTGAGTGTCGCGGCCACCACCAGTCGCGGCCAGAGCTTTGCCGGCACGCGCAGGCTCTGGCCGCTCAGGATCGCCAGCAGCGCCAGCAGAACCGCGCCGAACACGCCGGTGGAACCGCGCAAGGTCAGCGGCGGCAGGTCGCTCAGGAGATATTTTGTGATCGGCCAATTGAAGCCCCAGCCGACCGACGTCAGGGCGAGGAACATCAGTCCCGCGGGCGTGATGCGCGCACGCGCCGGCGTCGAATTTTGCAGTGTCATGGAAAGGGACCAGGTCGGGAATCACCGGCAATGTGGCCGTGATCGCGGCCGCTCGCCATCGATCGCCTTGCATGCCAGGGCGGCCTTCTCCGTAGCCCTGCGTGAGTCTCCTCAAGGCAACCCCCTCGCCCGCAATAAATAGTTACCCTGTGAACAACGGGACGAAGCCGGAATTGACCAGCCGCGACCAATTTTTTTCGCTTGGGAATCCCTGAGGACTCACTGATACTTGGCCACACAGCCAGCGGCGGGTGCCCCCTGGATTTCTCCCTTTTCCACCATATTTAGTATTTGATTCAGGAACTCGTACTAATCCTTGACGGGCGCGAGGGAGTTGTCCTAGCTTTCATCCTGTTCGGCGCGAGTGAGTTTGGGTCCCGCCGGTCGCTTCCAGAAGGGTTCCAGATTGACCACGCCGGTTGCCGGTCGAGGCAGCCTGTATGGGCTTTTTTGTCCTAAATCCGGGGGGATTTCGGAGCGCTAAAGCGAGCCAAAAACGGCTCAGGTTTTGTTGAGTTGGGGCGTTGAGAGCATGACCTGAAGACCCGGAACGTGGGGCGTTCCGTCAGGACATGCGGCAGCAAGATCGATGCGCGCATCGATCAGAGAGCCAGAGAAAAGGGCCGGGTCCACCGGTAGAGCTTGCGGACCAAAAGTTCGCTCAAGGAACATCACCCGGCGCCGTGACAAGCGGTCCGGTCAAAAACAACGGGGCATACGAAGATGCGAATCGAACGACGCAACACCACTTCTGGCCAGTCACCCTACGACAGGATTGATTTCAGATTGACGACATCTGAGATCCGCAATCCCGACGGCTCGGTGGTTTTCCGTCTCGAAAATGTCGAAGTGCCGGAATTCTGGTCGCAGGTCGCCTCCGACGTGCTGGCGCAGAAGTATTTTCGTAAAGCCGGCGTCGCGGCCCGCCTGAAGAAGGTCGAGGAAGAGACCGTGCCGTCCTGGCTGTGGCGCTCGGTGCCGGACGTCGAGGCGCTCGCGGACTTGCCGGAAGCGCAGCGCTATGTCAGCGAGCTCTCGGCCAAACAGGTGTTCGATCGCCTCGCCGGCTGCTGGACCTATTGGGGCTGGAAGGGCGGATATTTCTCATCCGAAGAAGACGCGCGCGCCTTCTTTGACGAGCTTCGCTACATGCTCGCAAAGCAGATGGTGGCGCCGAACTCGCCGCAATGGTTCAACACCGGATTGCACTGGGCCTACGGCGTCGATGGCCCCGGCCAGGGCCACTATTATGTGGACTGGAAGACCGGCAAGCTGACAAAATCAAAGTCGGCCTACGAGCATCCGCAGCCGCACGCCTGTTTCATCCAGGGCATCGAGGACGACCTCGTCAACGAGGGCGGCATCATGGACCTCTGGGTGCGCGAAGCGCGGCTGTTCAAATACGGCTCCGGCACGGGCTCCAATTTTTCGCGGCTGCGCGGCGAAGGCGAAAAGCTTTCCGGCGGCGGCCGCTCGTCCGGCCTCATGAGCTTCCTCAAGATCGGCGACCGCGCCGCCGGTGCGATCAAGTCGGGCGGCACCACGCGCCGCGCCGCCAAGATGGTGGTGGTTGACGCCGATCACCCCGATATCGAGACCTATATCGACTGGAAGGTGAAGGAAGAGCAGAAGGTCGCGGCCCTCGTGACCGGCTCAAAACTCAACCAGAAGCACCTCAAGGCCGTCTTGAAAGCCTGCGTCAATTGCGAAGGCTCCGGCGACGATTGCTTTGACCCCGAAAAAAACCCAGCGCTGCGGCGGGAGATAAAGCTCGCGCGCCGTGCGCTGGTCACCGACGCGATGATCAAGCGCGTGATCCAGTTTGCAAAGCAGGGCTATAAGGAGATCGATTTCCCGATCTACGACACCGACTGGGACTCGGAGGCCTATCTCACCGTCTCCGGCCAGAACTCCAACAACTCGGTGTCGCTGAAGGACGATTTTCTTCGCGCGGTGGAGACCGATGGCGACTGGAACCTGATCGGCCGCACCAACAAGAAGATCACCAAGACCCTGAAAGCCCGCGATCTCTGGGAAAAGATCGGCTACGCCGCCTGGGCCTCGGCCGATCCCGGCCTGCACTTCAACACCACCATGAACGACTGGCATACCTGCAAGGCGTCCGGCGACATCCGCGCGTCAAATCCGTGCTCGGAATACATGTTTTTGGATGACACCGCCTGCAATCTGGCATCCGCCAATCTCTTGACGTTCTATAACACCACCCCCACCCATCCCTCCCCCGCAAGCGGGGGAGGGTCAGGGAGGGGGCGCTTCGACGTGGATGCCTATGAGCATCTCTGCCGCTTGTGGACCATCGTGCTCGAAATCTCCGTGATGATGGCGCAATTCCCGTCAAAAGCGATCGCCGAACTCTCGTATGAGTTCCGCACGCTGGGCCTCGGCTTTGCGAATATCGGCGGTCTCCTCATGACCATGGGTCTGTCTTACGACTCGAAGGAAGGCCGCGCGCTGTGCGGCGCGCTGACCGCGATCATGACCGGCGTCTCCTATGCGACGTCGGCCGAGATGGCGAAAGAGCTCGGCCCCTTCCCCGGCTACAAGAAGAACGCCAACCACATGCTGCGGGTGATCCGCAACCATCGCCGCGCCGCGCATGGCGAATCGCGTGGTTATGAAGCTTTGGCCGTCAATCCGGTGCCGCTCGATCACGCCTCGTGCAAACAGGCCGACATCGTCGACCATGCAAAGGCCGCATGGGACCTGGCGCTCGAGCTCGGCGAACTCCATGGCTACCGCAACGCGCAGACCACAGTGGTGGCGCCGACCGGCACCATTGGCCTCGTGATGGATTGCGATACCACCGGCATCGAGCCTGACTTTGCGCTGGTGAAATTCAAAAAGCTCGCCGGCGGCGGCTATTGGAAAATCATCAACCGCGCGGTCCCCGAGGCGCTGCGTGTGCTCGGCTACCGCGAAAACGAGATCGCCGAGATCGAAGCCTATGCCGTCGGCCACGGCTCGCTCTCGAATGCGCCCGCGATCAACGTTTCCACCTTGAAAACCAAGGGCTTCACCGACGAAGCTCTCGCAAAAGTGGAAGCCGCCCTTCCGACCGCGTTCGACATCAAATTCGCCTTCAACAAGTGGACGTTCGGTGAGGACTTCCTCCGCGATACCCTGAAGATCGACCCCGAAGCCATTGCCGCGCCTAACTTTGACCTGCTCACCGCGATCGGCTTCACAAAGCGTGAGATCGAGGCCGCCAACGTGCACATCTGCGGCGCGATGACGGTGGAAGGCGCGCCGCATCTCAAGGCCGAGCACTACAACGTGTTCGACTGCGCCAATCCCTGCGGCAAGGTCGGCAAGCGCTATCTGTCTGTGGAAAGCCACATCCGCATGATGGCGGCATCGCAGCCGTTCATTTCGGGTGCGATCTCAAAAACCATCAACATGCCGAACGACGCCACGGTGGAGGATTGCAAGGAAGCCTATCTCCTGTCCTGGAAACTCGCGCTGAAAGCCAACGCGCTCTATCGCGACGGCTCAAAACTCTCGCAGCCTTTGAACTCGCAACTGATCAGCGACGAGGACGAGGAAGAGGATGCCGTCGAGGCGTTCTACGACAAGCCGATGGCCGCGCGCACCGCGCAGATTTCGGAAAAGGTGGTGGAGCGGCTGGTCGAGCGCATCATCGTGATGCGCGAGCGCGAAAAAATGCCGGATCGCCGCAAGGGCTACACGCAAAAGGCCGTGGTCGGCGGCCACAAGGTCTATTTGCGCACCGGCGAATATGATGACGGCCGTCTCGGCGAGATCTTCATCGACATGCACAAGGAAGGCGCGGCGCTTCGTTCGTTCATCAACAACTTCGCCATCGCGGTGTCGCTGGGTCTGCAATACGGTGTGCCGCTGGAAGAATATGTCGACGCCTTCACCTTCACCCGCTTCGAGCCCGCCGGCCCCGTGCAGGGCAACGACTCGATCAAATACGCGACCTCGATCCTCGACTATGTCTTCCGCGAACTCGCGGTCAGCTACATGAGCCGGTTTGACCTCGCCCATGTCGACCCCTCCGAGTCGAATTTCGACGCCATGGGTAGAGGCGTCGAGGAAGGCAAGGTGCCGGAGGGCAACAAGTACCTGTCGAAGGGCCTGACCCGCTCGCGCACGGATAATCTCGTCGTCATGCGCGGCGCCACCGAACCGCAAACCGAAGCGCGCCCGCCCAGCAACGTCACCTCGATGTCCTCCCACAGCGCATCCGCCCGCGCCTCCGACGCCGTGGAAGGCGCGGTGGCGCTGAAGCAGGAAGCCCTGCACGATCTGTCGCCGACGGAAAAGCTGGAGGCGTTGCAGTGGAGCAAGGCGGGAGCCGCGCAACAAGCGGCACCGTCAAAGGCCGAACGCCGGGCGGAAGCCAAGGCCAAAGGCTATGAGGGCGAGATGTGCGGGGAGTGCGGGAATTTTACGCTGGTGCGGAATGGCACCTGCATGAAGTGCGATACGTGTGGGTCCACGACGGGGTGTTCGTGAGGTAAATACAACAGACAGAATAGCAAAAGGCCGCTCTCACGAGCGGCCTTCGGTTTATGTGCATGATCGACGCGACACGCAAAATGAATGAAGCCGACGTCCGCGAAGATGTTGCTATGCCACTTCTCCGAGCGTTGGGCTATGCGGCCGGAACTGCAAACGACATCATCCGTGAAAAGGCACTTGAATATCCAAATAACTTTCTTGGCAGGAAAAAGAAGGCTGACCCGCCTCTCCGCGGCCGGGCCGATTATATATTGACTGTACTCGGCGCAGGCTCTTGGACATTAGAAATTAAGGCAGAGGAAGTCGAAATAGACAGGGACGCAATCGAGCAAGCCATTACATACGCGCGTCACCCACAAGTTTCAGGCAGCTACGCAGCGGTCCTAAATGGACGACGCTTCGTTGCGTTTCACAACACGCAGCGATCAGACGAACCGCTGCTAATTGACTTGCCAGTAGCGGAGATCACCGAACTCGCAAAGGCGTTAGAGAATACATTATCGCCGCACGCTGTTCGGCAAAATTGCTCTCCGCCCAAAGTCGATTTGGAAATGCCACTAGCTGCGGGACTTAGGTCCAGCGCAACAATTTCCAAGGCCTCGATTCTCTATGACAGATTCTCCTGGCGCAGCAACATCCCAGTCCCAAAGGAAGCCGTGGCTACTCTCGACGAAAGTTGCCGGAGGATGTCCGGACTTCGAGTGAGCGCTTCAGGAGGTTGGATAAAGCGAGACGAAAGGTCACGCATAACCGCCAAACTAGAATGGCTTTTTCCGAACGATGATCTGCGGAAATTTGCCGAGCAAAAACAAATCGCAGATATGGAATATGTTTGCCTGACTTCAACGCTCTCCGAAGATCCGCTTAAACCGACCATTTTTCATATCGTGGGAAAGATCGATATCGAAGCAGGCGATAGTCTATTCGATATGGCCACCTGGAGAACAAAAATTGCTGGGATCGACGCTGTATTGGCGTACGGCGGACAAGCTACAGGCTTTCTCGAGGCGGGAATATTCCAAGGCACCGTCGAGGCAAAATATGAAATTACGTTCCCCACAATGCCTGCGCTTCGGATAATTCAATCTGGGTTTGGAAAACTAGAGCTTTCCATACTTCGTTAGTAAGCGTAGCCCGGATGGAGCGCAGCGAAATCCGGGGCAGTCTCATTGACATCGCGATCCCGGATTGCACCGCGCTCCATCCGGGCTACGATCGAGCTCGATTGCATCGAGAGATTGCAGTCGACAGCCCGTAGGGCGGAATAGCGGAGCGTATTCCGCCAATCTACGCGCACCGGTCGGCGCAATACGCGGAGCCTGTCATCGGGCGCGTTCGCGCGACCCGTTGGCTATTGCGCCCTACGCGCTTCCGCTTTCCCCCGATAGAACTACCCTTCCAGTGTGAATCCAACTCGCAACGTGACCTGGTAATGTCGGACAGACCCATTTTCGATATGGCCTCTCGTTTGCACGACTTCGAACCATTTCATCTCGCGAATGGTCTTTGATGCGCGGGTGATGGCATTTTGAACGGCATCTTCGATACTTTTTTCGGAAGATCCCACGAGTTCTAGTATCTTATAAACGTGATCCTTCATTTCAGTTGCTGGCATGGCGAGCCTCCGCTGGTGAGCCAGGTCTATTTTGAGCCAGGTCTATTTTGAGCCAGGTCTATTTTGAGCCAAGTCTATTCTGAACGACGTCTATTCTGAACGAGGTCTATTCTGAACGAGGTCTAACCTCTCGAGTTCCGCTACTTCCGCGAGGGGAGCTGGAGCGGACCGCAGGGATCGAACTCTACACCTTCAGAATGTCCGCAAGGGATCAATCGCTTTGGTTTGGCGATGTCCGCGCTAAAACGCGCGAGAGGCGCCGGGATGTCCCCGGCGGCTCGCGCGTTGCGTAGCGATGTGTTGCGACGCGCAGCGTCGCGTGGTGGAACGTTGCGATGCGCCAGGGGATGAGCCGAGGCGCGCCGCGTTGCCGACCGTGGTGTCGATAAGTCCTACGCCTCTCATCGACCAGGCTAACATGGCTGGTCGCGGGGCGACATCAAGACAGCGCTGCTGCCGTAGTCACCATCTTTTTCGATCGCGCCTAAAAAGCCGCGACTGCTGGAACGGGATGTAACAAAATCTGCAACGGCCGGTTTTGGCGCTGACGACTGCGATGCTTGCGCATGGTGCCGCTGAGCCACCGTGCCTGTCAAAAGCGTGATATGCTTAGGGTAAAGCAGCGGGAGGCCTGGATGCCAGAAGACGCCCTTATCGTCATAACAAGCGCCATCAAAACCGCTTTCATTGATCATCCCGGTTCTGGACACGGTACGACGTGGGACCAAGTCACGAAAAGTGACGAAGAAAGTATTCATCTCGCCAAGGCTGTGCTGGTTGCTCTTCGCAAAGCCGGATATTCCGTCACCAAGGTCGAGGACCAGAATGCCCCGAAGCCCTAGAGCATGATCCGGAAAAGTGGGCACCGGTTTTCCCTCGCGACAAACGCGAAGCGTTTGCGCGGAGATCACGCTCAAACAAAACGATAGAGCGGGATGACGATTCGAAGAAAAGTCATCACGCTCTAAGGGCGAGAAGCTCCTGCCGACTTGATCGGGGATGCCATTTTCCGGTGCCGCGTCTGCGTACGGGGCTACGGAAATAAAGCAGGAGGGGTCTGCCGATGATCGAAGGGATCAGCGCGGTCACACTGGGCACCCACGAGATGGCCCGAGCTTTCCGGTTCTACCGCGCGCTGGGGTTTGAGGTCCTGCATGGCGGCGAAGATTCGTCATTCGCCAGCTTTCGAGCAGGGACGAGCTATCTCAACCTCATCGCCCAGCCTGCCGAGCGGCGCTGGTCCTGGTGGGGGCGGGTAATCTTCTACGTTGCCGACGTTGACGCATTTTACGACCGTGCGCTCGCAGCGGGATATCTGCCAGCTACCGTGCCCCGCGATGCCGAATGGGGTGAGCGCTTCTTCCACCTCAATGACCCCGACGGCCACGAACTCAGTTTCGCCCGGCCTTTGTCCCCGGTTTCCGTCCAATAGAGCATGATCCGGAAAAGCATGCCCTCGGGCTTGGCCCGAGGGTGGAAACCGGTTTTCCCTCGCGACAAACGCCAAGCGCGCGGAGATGATCGATGCGGCCTGCGATCCCTATCGGCCCGAGCGTCACTACATGCGCGGGCCAGGCCCGAAATGGCACGCGAGGCAACAAACCCTCGTGGAAGCCGGTGCGCTCTGAACCAGCGTGGCCCAAACGAAGCCAGCTGGTCGCGC
This sequence comes from Bradyrhizobium lablabi, assembly GCF_900141755.1. NCBI lineage: Bacteria > Pseudomonadati > Pseudomonadota > Alphaproteobacteria > Hyphomicrobiales > Nitrobacteraceae > Bradyrhizobium > Bradyrhizobium lablabi. The sequence continues at coordinate 314,699 of NZ_LT670844.1, forward strand.
TTCCGCCCATTGAACCTTTGCCCGGCCATCAGCGTCAAATCCTTCGGGCAAAGCCATGATGCGAGCGGAAGGCCATGTTTATCAGCACAGCCGGGTGGAGTGGTCGGTTTGGCCTGGCGCTTGCGTCGCTGATCGCAGCGGGAGCATGTTCCATTGCCTTGGCCGCCCCGGTCGAAAAATCCGTGGCCGGCAAACAACTGCACTTTCCCGAGGGTCACTGGAGCGCGCTGCCGCAGGTCGGCCCTGACGGCAAGGTGCGGCAATGCGTCCTCGTCGCGCTGCGGCAGCGCACCGGCAAGGATGGCCCGGTCGATACGCATTTCTCGCTGAACATCAGCCGCGGCAGCGGTCTCACCTTCGCGATCCAGGATGACGGCCTGCCGATGGAAGAAGTTCTGGACGACCAGGCCGAGATCCTGATCGACAACACCGCCTTTCCCGCGGTCGGCTTCCCGGTCGCGAATGTAGCCTTCGCCTTCCACCCGGGCGATGCCGCTGGTAGCCTCGCGGCGCTCCGCAAGGCGATGCACATCACGCTGCGCTCGGATGGTGCTGGCATTGACTCCGGCGCCGTCAACATCGACCTGCCGGCGGAAGCCGTGAGCTGGCTCAGGCAGTGCGGCAAGACGTTCGACATCCCGATCGACAAGCCGACCGATCCCAATGCCCCGGATATGCCGGTGCCGCGGCAGCGCTCGGCGAAGATTGCGATCATGCCGGCGACACCGGCTGGAGCGCCGGGTATCGAGGACAAGCAGAAGATCGAGGGCTGGAATGCCTCCGAGCTGCGCGGCAGCGACGGCAGCATCCAGGCCTGCTACATCCGCCGCCATTATCTGCTGACAGGCTCGGAGCCGTTCTCGCGCACGTTGGGCACCTTGCTGATGCTGAGCCGCCGCCAGGGCCTCATCGTGGTATTGAAGGACTCCAAGCTCGATCTGCCCGAAGGTCAGCCGGTCGAGGCGACACTGAAGGTCGGCGAAGAGCCCTTCACGGCATTCTCCGCGCATGTGGTGGGCCACGACGAGATCGGCATATATCCGCAGCACGCTACGACGCTTGCCACTGTCCTGGAAAAAGGCGCCCAGCTCATCTTCAAGGCAGCGCCGAGCGACCGGATGGAGTTTCCGGTGCAGGCAGGCGTCGTCCCCTGGCTGCGCGCCTGCGCTCGCCGCAACGGCATATCGATCGAACCCGTCGGGCAGTGACGGGCATTGCACCCTGGCGCATGAGTTGAATCGTCGCCTGCGCAAGTTCGATCACCTCGCCCCGCTTGCGGGGAGAGGCATAGGCCGCCTTCGGCGGCCGTCCTTAGACAAGAAGAACGCCGAAGCGAAGCTTCGGCTATGTCGCGCAGCGATCCGGGTGAGGGGGATTCTCCGCATAATTTGTGCTTCCGCATTCGCGGAAACAGCCCCTCTCCCCAACCCTCTCCCTGCAAGAGCGGGGCGAGGGAGAAGTCACCGCTGCGCCTCAACCTAAAGTCATCACGCTCTGGCGGCTCGAAGCGGCCCGCCATTCCAGGAGGCGCTGGGAGAGCGTATGGTGCTCCGATTATCCGCTGAACCTGGGAGGCAATCATGCAGTTCAGGACAACCGGACTATTGTTGCTCGGCGCGATGGCGCTTCCCGTCTCCGCGACCGCACAAACCACCCCCACAGCGCCGGCAATTACGCGAACAGTGGTCGCCGCAACCAAACTGCCGACCGTCACCGACGTGCCGCTGCATTTCAAAGCGGTGAGCGTCACTCTTCAGCCGGACCAGAAGAGCGGCGTGTCGGCGGCCAGCGGCATCCTCTACCAGTTGTCAGGATCGACCGAGGTCTCGCTTGGTGGCGAGGCCAAAATGCTCAACGCCGGAGACGGGCTGTTCATCGCCGGCGGAAAGACCGCGGCGCTAACGGCGGGTAGCGGAGGGCCGTCAACTTTTCTCCACTTCTTCCTTGTCCCCGCTGCCGACTTGGGTCGGCCTGTCGAGACGGCACCTGCCGCGGTGAGAGAGCTATATCGCACAGCGACTCCGATCCCCGACCTGCAGTCAGGCGGTTATGATCTCAATCTCACGCGAGTTACATTTCCGGCGCAGATGCCCTCCAACCCGCCGCACCATCGGTCAGGCGCGGCTCTATACTTCATCATCTCCGGCACCGGGGCCAACACGGTCGACGGCAAGACAGAAGCAAGGGGACCGGGTTCCCTGATCTATGAACCGTACGCCCTCGTGCACCAATGGGGAAACCCAGGCAACGAGCCGTTGATATTCCTGGCCTTCAACATCAATCCGGAAGGTATAGCGGCCGTGCTTCCGGGCGCACCAGCAAAGAAACAATAGCTAGAGCATGATCCGGAAAAGTGGGTACCGGTTTTCCGAAAAGATCATGCTCAAACAAAAAGATAGAGCGGGATGACGATTCGAAGAAAAGTCATCGCGCTCTAGTGGCGGGCGGCCCACCGCATCCGGAGGGCCGTTCGATCTCATATGAGTTGGCGAATTTGAATCATGGTGGCAACGAACGATCGCATCGTCACCGTGTTCGGCGGAACTGGTTTTCTTGGCCGCCGCATCGTTCGGCATCTATCCGATGTTCGGCCGCGGCGAGACCAGATTGCAGCCGGCCTATGTGGAGGCTGGTCGCGGGGCGACTTCAAGACAGCGCTGCTGCCGTAGTCGCCATCTCTTTCGATCGCGCCAAAAAAGCCGCGACTGCTGGATTCGGCGTGATTTCCAGAAGCTCGATCGACGAAAATCCGTACGACCCACCTGCTGCCCCGCTACGCCGGATCACCGTTGTTCGACAATATCTGCGCAGCGCCGCCGATGGCGCGTCGGAAGGCTTCATCGAAGGTCACACCGCGAAGCTGCCATCGGTGCGGCCGGCCCTGCCACTCCAGTTGCCACTCGGTGGCCCATCCGAGCTCCTGATCGTCCCACACCAGCCGCCCGACCAAAGCGACCTCCCCACCCTGCTCGGCTGCGCGAGAGGCCCATGTCGAGGGCGGCACCGCCGTCAACCCGGCACCATCGATGCCCGACTTCGCCAATGCCGCACCGCTCGGCAACACAATGGTCATCCCGCGCCTGGCGGCTGCGGCGAGCAGTGAGTCGCGCGGCGCTGCGGAACGCTCCGCATCAGCCGTGACGATGTATTTTGTTGGGCCCTGCTCCATCTCGACAAAGACTCCAAGGATCGGACGGTGCGAAAGCCACGGCGTGAGGCCAAGTGCCTTGAGCAGGCCGTCGATTTTCTTTTCATCGAAGTCGACAATCAGATCGTAGGGCCGGTCACGGGTGCCCTGCTCGTCGCGCGTCGGCGTGCCGGACATCTGGTCGTGATAGCGATACGCCCTAACAAAATCTCCCGCGCGCGATTTGTAGACCGCCAGTCGAGGGTCGCCGGCAAGTTTTAGCGCGCCCGACACTTTGATGAGGACATCCTCCAGACATGAGACAAAGCCGATGATGCGATTGGCCTCGCCCTGGCCTGTGACGACGGCCTGCGCTCGATATAGATCCGCCGCGGCCGCCATGGTGACGGTGAAACACATCAACGCTGCCAAAATCGATGTCCTGATCATGATCGCCTCCGCTACGCAGGCACATTGCGTCCGCAGCATATCGCGCCGTCTCCCGAACCAACTGCTGTTGCACCGCACCCGTTGCTCCGCAAAAAATATCATCTTCCTGCCCGGCTCGCCGCCAGTTCCAACAGCCGCCTTGAAAGATTGATCCGGAACAAACATGATATGATACGCGCTTAGCTTAGAGATCGGTCGCGGAGAAATCCCGATGTTACAACGCGCCCTCCCGGTACAGCATCCGCCCTTCGCGCTTGGTGAAAAGCTCGGAGTTCACGCGCCGTCGAGGGCGCGCGCGCTCGTTCGTGTTTTTGTCGGCCATTGCCTGCGGTTGCTGCGATTGTTGGGCCAGTTCGCCGCGGCCGGTGGTCCTCTTTCGTAGGCGCGTACCGCAACACGCGGAGTTCGTCGTCAGGCACCCAGTCGCGCGATCCGTTGGCTATGGCGCCCTACGCGCTTTGCAGCAGGGACCTTCTCGTCCTACTTGGCGGTAGAAGGACCGAGGCAATTACCGTGATTAAAACCGACCTCTCCGAAATCTACCGGGACTACATCGCCTGCTTGAACAGGCAGGACTGGCCGAAGCTGGAACAGTTCGTTCAGGATGACGTGCACTACAACGGTCGGCGGATCGGATTGTCAGGTTATCGCGAGATGCTGGTGAGAGACTTTGATGAAATTCCGGACCTGTATTTCAACATTCATCTGCTGATTTCCGATCCGCCTTATATCGCAAGCCGGCTGGGCTTCGACTGTACGCCTAAGGGAATGTTCCTTGGCCTCGACGTAAACGGAAAGCGAGTTTCCTTTACCGAAAACGTCTTCTATGAATTTCGGAGCGAAAAGATCGATCAAGTATGGTCTGTGATAGATAAGGCCGCTATCGAAGCTCAGCTCTAGAGCCAGGGACGGTGGCAAAAGAGCCCGGTCACCGGGGAGAGCACGAAGGAAACCGTTAAAACCATTGCGTGCGGGAATGCCGGGTTGATCCCGGTGAGCCCGTGGTGACTACTCGTGTGCTTTCTACCTTTGCACACGAGGCTGCGGGTGCACTGGGCACCCGGCATTCCCCACGCCCTCCTGGGGCGGAAGATTCATCCAGGCCTCGGGCGCATCGCGCCGCGAGATCGCCAAGTCATATCTATCCGTCATTGCGAGGAGCGCTTGCGACGAAGCAATCCAGCTTTCTTTTTCCCGGCGCCAAAGCTGGATTGCTTCGTCGCGGAGCCTGTCATCGGGCGCGCGTTCGCGCGACCCGTTGGCTCCTCGCAATGACGACGTCGCCGCACGACCGCTAAAATTGTTCGGATTTCCCGTACTTTCCCCTACCGTACTCGCCCGGAATATCCCGATACCCTTTCCGCTGCTATCCCTGAGTCGCACTTCGCTTTTTCATTAGGAGGCGGAACATGGCTCAGGTCTTTTTCCACTGCTCCAACGCCGAAGAGATATGGGTCGACGGGCGCGGCATCGCCGTCGGCAATCTCGCCGAGGCGCATCAGCAGGCCGCGATCGTGGTGCGCTCGCTGCTCATGACGGCGGGCACGGAAGATTGGCGCGAGTGGGTGCTGCACGCCAACGACGATCTCGGCGAAGAGATTTTTGCCGTGCCGTTCGTCTCCCTGCTCGGCAAGCTGCATTGAGAGGCCACCATGTTTCGCCAGCGCCTCCATGCGATCGTGACGAAGTGGCAGCGGCTGATCGAAATTGCCCGTAATCCCTATCGGCCCGAGCGTCATTACATGCGCGGTCCCGGCCCGAAATGGCGCGCCAAGCACAAGACCCAAAGCGGCGTGCTTTGAACCGGCCTGCCTAGCCGGCGTGCCATCCGGCGGCCTATAAGAGGCATCGGATGTCCCCCTGGCAGGCAGCATGACCGTCATTTCGATTCAGTCGCAGGTCGCCTACGGCCATGTCGGCAACAGCGCCGCCGCCTTTCCCCTGCAGATGCACGGCATCGACGTGATCGCGGTGCCCACCACTTTGCTGAGCAACCGGCCGGGTTACCCGACCGTCCGCGGCCGGGTGCTCGACGCGCCACTGGTCGCCGATCTCCTGCGCGGGGTCGAGGAACGCGGCGCGGTCGAGACCTGCCAGATGATCCTGTCGGGCTATCTCGGCTCGCCTGACATTGCTGCCGTCGTCGCGGAATTCGTGCAGCGGGCCCGGGCCCGCAACCCGGCGATATCCTATTGCTGCGATCCCGTGCTCGGCGATCGCGATCGGGGCCTGTTCGTCCACGCCGACATCCCGCCGCTGGTTCGTGACCGGCTGTGCCGGCTTGCGGACCTCATCACCCCCAATCATTTCGAGTTCGAATGGCTGTGCGGCGCGAGGGCCACCACGATCGATGAAGTGATCGCGCAGGCGCAAGTCCTGATCGCGCGCGGTCCGTCGACGGTCGTCGTCACCAGCGCCGAACTCGCCGATACGCCGGCAGGTCATATCGATACGCTTGCCGTCGAACCGGCCAAGGCCTGGCGCGTACGCACGCCGAAACTGCCGATCAGCCCCTCCGGGACCGGCGATCTGTTTGCCGCGCTTTTGGTGTCGGCGCGCGTGCGCGGATCGGACACGCCGGCCGCGCTCGCTCACGCGGCATCGGCCGTCTTCGCCGTGCTGGAATGCACCGCAGCCGGTGGCACCGAGGAAATGCGCATCGTCGAGACGGCTTCGCTGCTCGTCCACCCGCCGCGACGGTTCGACGCCGTCGCCGTGCGCAGCAGCTCTTCGTAACCTACTGCACGACGTCGAGCTTGACGTTCGCAACCCCCTTGTTGACCATTCCCAGCGCATTGGCCGCCGAATAGGAGACGTCGACGACCCGCCCGTGCACGTACGGGCCGCGGTCATTGACCCGGACGGTTACGGACCGCCCGGTCGCGGTGTTGGTCACGCGCAATTTGGTGCCGAACGGCAAGGTCGGATGGGCGGCGGTCAGTTCGTGCGTATCGAATTTTTCGCCGCTCGCGGTCTCGGTTCCCTCGGTGTAGAAGCTCGCCACTCCCTGCGAGGCAACCTGCGTCCCACCCGCATTCTTCTTCGCCGCGAACGGCGTATGCTTTTTCACGGACGCGACATGCCTGCGCATGGGCAGCGACGCGTGCCGGCTGGCGCCAACAAATTCGGAATGTCTGGTGACCACGGAGGACTGGGCGCAAGCCCCCAACAACGCCCCTCCGAGCGCGACGGCAAACAATCGAACGACACAACGCATGGAAAACATGTCGCATCCCCCAATCTGTGCCCCCGCGCCCAAACCGAAATCCGACATGGTTAAGAGCGGAGCCCAATGAGGGCGGAACGGTGGCCGGACGAGTCCAGCCCCACACGATTCCTTGCGAGTGTGATTATTGCGCCACAGTCATCCAGGCAGCGCGGCGGGTGGCGATTCCAACGATCAGCCGTGGGGACCTGCGATCGGTCCGTTCCACGCGCTCCGCCCCGGCGGAAGCACGACGACGGTCGCACCCTGCCTCACCCGATCGAAGAGATCGATGACATCCTCGTTGGTCATGCGGATGCAGCCGGATGAGATGGCCTGCCCGATATATTCCGGCTGGTTGGTGCCGTGAATACGATACAGCGTGTCCTTGTTGCCCTCGTAGAGATAGAGCGCCCGCGCGCCAAGCGGATTGGCCGGGCCTCCGGCAATGCGTGGCGGGTAAGGACCGAGCCGCGCCTGAATCTCCGGTGTCGGGATCCAGTCTGGCCATTCCGCCATCTTGCCGACGGTTGCGACGCCGGAGAACGCCATCGCTTCCTCCCCGACCGCCACGCCGTAGCGGATCGCCTTGCCGGCGGGCAGGACGTAGTAGAGAAACCGCGACTCGGTATCGACCAGGATCGTGCCCGGCGCCTCTCTGCGCGAATAGTCGACGATATGTCGGCGATAGGACTCAGGAATGTCCGCCCGCGCATAAGGCGGATGTGCCAGCAACTGCCGGTCGCGCGGCGTAAAACTGGCATCCGACGACGGCGCGAGCGTCGCCTGCATGCAGCCGCCGAGCGCAAGCCCGACAAGCCCCATCAGCAACAACGCGAGCCTGGAACTCGGCACCGCCCCGCCTCCAAAGCATTAGGTTGCGCCCATATGCTTCCCCAATCGTGCAGAAATCATGGCGATAATTTGTGAAACAACGCCTTGCCGCCCGGCGAATTCTTCCCGGCATTGAGCAAAATCCGGCGCACGCGGCAAAAAAATTCCACAATCGTTCAAAAAAAAATTGCCTCCCCTGGAGAAGGAGGACCTGACATGCGGATCGTAACCGCGATCATCTCTGGTTCGATGGCTCTGGCGGTTCTGACGACGCCGGCGCTCGCAAAACATTCCGACGCTCACCCAGCCCAAGTCCCTGCCCAAGTCCGCGACCCATGAAACCGGCCACCAAACCCGCTGATAAGCCCGATCCGGCGATGGCCTGGTAGCCCGCTGCCATCAGTGTAAACCAGAGATTAATTCCCGCCATCTACGATGGAGGACCTCGTCCTCTACCATCGCGAATGGCGCACAGACTCATGAAAATCGGGACCCTGCTCACGGCTGCAATCATCTCGCTTTCCACCGTCGGCGGCGGTCTCGCGCTCTATGTGGCGGTGACGAAATACCAGACCATGGACAAGATTTCGGTGGCGCAGAGCCGGCTCGAGGTGGTGCGCGCCGTCGGCGACATTCCGCGTTATCTGAACCCCGAGCGCGGGTTCGCCACCAACATCCTGTTCGGGCCTGCCGCGGTCGATCCGAAGCAGCGCGCCGAACTTGTCGACAAATACCGCAAGCAGACCGACGGCGCGCGCGACAAGATGAATGCCGTCAGGAAGAGCCTGCCCGGGCCGCTCGACGACGGTGACACTGTCGGCGCCGGAATCGACACACTCAACGCGAAATTCGTTAGCCTCCGCGTAGAGATCGATAAAGCCATCGACGGCCCGGCCGAAGCCCGCAAGGATGCCGCGAAGAAAATCGTTTCAGACAATGCGGCCTTCAACAATGCGGTCACCGCGCTGCTCGACGGCCAGGTCCGCAAGATCGCAAAACTCGACGGCGACGCCTACCGGCAGGCGAGCTATGCCAACATCGCCTGGACGCTGCGCGACGTCGGCGGCTTCAATGCCAGCCTGCACAAGAGCCTGGTCGGCGCCAAGCGGGCGGCGACCGAAGCCGAAAAGATCGAGCTCGCCCGCTCGCAGGGGCGGAGCGATCAGATCCTGATGTCGCTGCAGGAGTTGCGCGGCAATCCCGCAACGCCCGCCAACGTCGCCTCCGCGCTCGAGCGCATGAACGACGCCTATGTCGAGCGCTTCGGCAAGGAATTGAAACTTGCCAAGGAAGGCGCCGTCAGCGGCAAATACGAGCACGATCTCGATACTTACTTCACGGAGTCGCAGGTCGGCCTTGCCGCGATCGTCGAGGTACGCGATGCCTTCTACGACAATGCCGAACAGATCCTCTCCGCAGCCTATTCCTCGGCGCGCTTTAGCTTCCTGATCGCGCTCGCGGGGCTCTTGGCGGTCGTAGTCGCCAGCGCCGGCCTCGTGGTGATGGTGCGCCGCCGGATCTGCCAGCCGATCGTCGATCTCACCGGCACGATGTCGCGGCTTGCCGGCGGCAACGTCTCAGAGGAAATTCCAGGCGCCGAGCGCAGCGACGAGATCGGCGCCATGGCGGCCGCCGTGCAGGTCTTCAAGGACAACAAGATCGAGGCCGATCGGTTGGCCGCGGAGCAGGAAGCCGAAAACGACGTCAAGATGCGGCGCGCCCGCCTGCTCGACGATCTCACCCGCGCGTTCGAAACCAAGGTGAGCGAACTGGTCGGCGGGCTGTCGCAGGCGTCGGCCGCGATGGAAGAGACGGCGCAGTCGATGTCGTCGACCGCGGCCGCCACCAACCGTCAGGCCGCGGTCGTGGCCGCGGCTTCCGAACAGACCTCGACCAATGTGCAGGCGGTCGCGAGCGCCACCGAGGAACTGACATCCTCGATCACCGAGATCGGCCGCCAGGTCACGCAGTCCACCGAGATCGCGGCGCGCGCGGTCGAGAACGCCCGCCGCACCGGCGATACCGCGCGCTCGCTCGCCGAGGGCGCACAGAAGATCGGCGACGTCGTGACGCTGATCCAGACCATCGCCGCCCAGACCAATTTGCTCGCCCTCAACGCCACCATCGAGGCCGCGCGCGCCGGCGAAGCCGGACGCGGATTCGCCGTGGTCGCCTCCGAGGTCAAATCGCTGGCCGGCCAGACCGCCAAGGCCACCACCGAAATCTCCGAGCAGATCGCAGCGATCCAGGCCGCCAGCGACGAGACGGTGACGGCGATCAAGAACGTCGTCGACGTCATCACCGAGATCGATCAGATCGGCATTGCGATTGCATCCGCGATCGAGGAACAGGGCTCCGCGACCAAGGAAATCTCCCGCAGCGTCCAGGAAGCCGCGCGCGGCACCCAGGAAGTCAACGCCAACATTTCCGGCGTGCAGCGCGCCGCCGACGAAACCGGCGCCGCCGCCAACCGGGTGCTCGGCGCCGCCGAACAATTGTCGTCCCAGTCAAGCGATCTCGCCGGCCAGTTCAACCGCTTCCTGTCCGAGGTGCGGGCGGCGTAGGTCCAACGCTACCCGTAACCCGGATGGAGCCAACGGGTCGCGCGAATGCGCGCCCGATGACAGGCTCCGCGAAATCCGGGGCCCGACCTGCGCATCGCCTTCCCAGCGCTCCATCGGGACCACGATTAGGGAGCTTGATTGGTGCAGGCTTGACCAATGCCAGCTATGCCCCGGTAGCAACCAAATTCCGCATCGCAGCGAAATGATGCGACGTGCCAAAAGGCGACGTCGCGCCGGCCACCTCGGAGCTGTCAGCTCAAGGATCAGGGGCTCCATCCGTTGTGGGCCACCTTGTTCATGAGCGCTCGAAGTCTAACGACGATTTCGGCTGCTCGCTTACCGTCGATAGCGATACCATTGAGCGCCTGGCGGACTCCTTCCAGATCTGGCTGTTCAGCGCACAGCCAGTTTAACCCGGCCTCTGCATTAGTGACCGCCGCCGTGATCGCGTCGACGATCTCGTGAGCTTGCGCATTATAGGTGCGCACGAATTCCGCCGAGGTCTGCAATGGCACTTGACCCTTCGCGTCGCTCACGCTTCCTTCCGGCCGGAACGAGTGTTGATCAGTTAGCATGACAAATCTCCTCGACCGTAGAGGTGTTGAAGGTACGGAGATGCCGCGCAACCCGCCGGCGCAACGAAGCAGTAGCCTCGGCCGGAACCGTTCGTCACATAGCCCTCGCCTCCCTGACCGTCACTTAGGGCACGCCGCAGCTGCTGTCCGGTGTGGCCGTTTGCCGCCAGACGGGGAATGCCGTCAACTCTCGCGCGGATCATCGGCGTGCTCCAAAGTTCGGCGTTGGATTGGTGAGCAGAACTGTGCTCACGATGGCGTTGTTGCCTTGCTTGCAATCGCTTTCAATGCGGCTGCCATAGCGTTGACTGTCGTGTTGTTCGCACCGTCCAGGCCGTGGCGGTGCGCAAGAAATGCAGGATCGTTGTACGACAGCCAAGTGGTGCCCGACGCGTCCTGCCAGACCAAAGCCTTGAGTGGTAGATCGATGCCGAACGTCTGAGTCGACTGCATCAGCGGTGTGCCGGTCTTTGCATTGCCGAAGATCAGGAGTTCTGTTGGCCGCAGCGGCAGCCCGACGGCAGTCGCGCCCGCGGCGTGATCAATATGGGCAAAGACCGTCATTCCCCTGGCCCTGACCTCGGCCTCGAACCGGTTCATCGTTTCCTCCGGTCCATAGCGACTTTCGATCGTAATCAATCCATCTGGAGCCATTGCTTGGTGTCCCAAAGCATTTGCGATGGACTGACCTTACCGTCAGCGGACGCATCCATCCTTGAGGCAGTTCTGAAAAGTTCTGAAAAGCGTCGCCCAACGACCACAGATTCCTGCTCGAAACTGTCCAAATGGCCTTAAAATGTCCGAAGGGAGCACCGATGCCAGGCCAGGACCGACGGCCCGTCTACAAGTTCGGCGCGTGGGAAATCGATCTCGCGCGCCGTGAGATGCGGTTGAACGGCGTTCCGACTGACGTTGGCAGCCGGGCGTTCGAAATTGTCGAGACGCTGGTCCAGTCGGCCGGCGAGCTGATCGACAAGTATGAGTTGATGAACCGTGTATGGCCGGGTGCAGCGGTCGAGGAAAACACTCTACAGGCTCAAATCTCCGCGATACGCCGGGCGTTGGGTCCCGATCGAGGACTATTGAAGACAATCGCGGGTCGTGGCTACCGATTGCTGGGAGACTGGATAATTCAGCAGGAGGATTTTGCCGCGGCCGGCATGCCCACTGCTGAACCCGCTCGAAGCTATGTCACAAATCTTACCGCCCCACCCAGCGCATTGATTGGCAGAAACACAGCCGAGGCCCAATTATTAGAGCTGCTTTCGACCTATCGAATGGTCACCATGACCGGGCCCGGCGGTATCGGGAAGACCGTACTCGCGCAGGCGGTTGCCCGCAATCTGCTCGCGACTTTCGGAGGTGACGGTTTGCTCGTCGAACTGGTCTCGCTGTCGGACCCTGCGCTGGTGCCATTTGCGGTCGCGACTGTTCTCGGCCTCAGACTGGGCGGCGACGAGATTTCTTTTGAATCCATTGCGCGAGAAATCGGAGCAAGAAAACTCCTGCTCGTGCTGGATAATTGCGAGCATCTGATTGAAGGGGCTGCGAGGTTAGCGGAGACGCTCGTACGATCGTGTCCAAATACGACGATTCTGGCGACGAGCCGCGAGGTGCTTCGCATCGACGGCGAGTATGTCTATCGCGTTCCCCCGCTCGATGTTCCGGTACGGGGCGGAGATGGAGATCACGATATCCTCGGACGCAGCGCAGTGCAGCTCCTGATTGCCAGGACAAAGGCATTGAACGCCGACTTTTCGCCGCGCGGGGAAAGCCTTCAGCTGGTCGCTGCGATTTCGCGTCAGCTCGATGGCATCCCGCTGGCCATCGAATTCGCGGCGGCTCGCGTCGCAACGCTTGGGTTGCAACAGGTCGCCGCGCGCTTGCACGATCGCTTCAACCTGCTGACCCGCGGCTTCCGAACGGCGTTACCGCGACACCAGACCCTGCTTGCGGCCCTCGATTGGAGTTATGAACTGCTGTCTGAGACGGAGGCGCGGGTGCTGCGCCACCTTGCGGTGTTCAACGGCGATTTTTCCCTCGATGCCGCTGCCGCAGTGATGGGAAATCTCGACGCCGTCTCGGTCGCGGATAGCCTGGCAGGCCTGGTCGTCAAGTCGCTCGTCGCCGCGGACTTTCAAGCCGGGGACGATCACTATCGTCTGCTTGACACGACGCGTGCCTACGCCCTCGAAAAGCTGCGCGGTGCGGGAGAGCACCGGGAAGCCGCACGTCGCCATGCGGAATACTTCCGGGAAGCCCTCATTCAGGCTGAGGCAGAAGGCAATTCCTTACCGCAAACCGATTGGCAGAGACGCTATGGCCGACACCTCGGCAATGTCCGCGCCGGCCTCGAATGGGCATTCTCGGCGGACGGCGACTCGCAGATCGGCGCGGCGTTGACTGCCGCTGCAGTGCCGCTATGGGTCCACCTGTCGCTGTTCGGCGAATGTCGCGAACGCGCCGAATTGGCGCTCGCGAAGCTGGACGATGGCGCTATAGATCCGACACGCTTGCGCATGCAGCTCTCGGCGGCACTCGGCTGGTCGCTGATGTACGGCCAGGGTCGTGCGCGAGATGCGGGCCCAACACTCGCGATCACCCTCGAATTGGCGGACCGGCTCGACGACAAGCATTATCGCCTGCGCGCCCTCTGGGGCCTTTGCATCGACCAGTTCAACAATGGCGAATTTATCAAGGCACTCGAGTTCGCTCAGCGCTTCACGAAAGCAGCGGAGGGCTCTGCCGATCCGACCGACTTGATGCTGGCCGATCGCCTTCTCGCCGTGTCGCTGCACTTTCTTGGCGACCAAAACGGCGCACGTCGCCACATCGACCGGGTCGACGCGTCCCTCGATCTCCTGGCCGAGAAGCCCAAGATTTTCCCGCTCGATCTGCGGATCTCGACGCACTATTTCCGTGCCCGCATCCTGTGGATGCAAGGTCTCGCCGATCAGGCGCTGCGCCTTGTCGAGCACAACATCGAGGAGGGACGCGCGAATGGCCACGCCTTGACCTTCTGCAGTGTGCTGGGGCAGGGCGCGTGCCCGATCACCTTCCTGGCCGGTGATTTCGACGCGGCGGAGCGCTACGGTGAAGTGCTATTCGAGCACACTGAGCGCCACGCGATAAGCCTTTGGCGGCTTTGGGCGGGCTGTTTCAAGGGCATGGTTATGGCCAAACGCGGCAACATCGACGCTGGGCTGGTGCTCTTGCGGAGTGAAATCGATCGGGCGGGCGACGCCAGGTTCTTGCCGCGCTTCCTGCTTCCGCTGGGCGAACTGGCGGCCTGTCTCGGCGAAGCAAATCAGATCGAAAAAGGGCTTGCAGCGGCCGACGAAACCTTGGAGCGCTGCAAAGCCAGGCAGGAACAGTGGTACGTCCCGGAGCTCTTGCGCATCAAGGGCGAATTGATGCTGAAGGACCCGCAACATCAACCGGCCTCGTCGGTGGAACGATGCTTCATCGAGGCCTTGAAGCTGGCAAAGCAGCAGGGCGCGCTCTTCTGGGAGTTGAGAAACGCGCTAAGCCTTGCGCGTCTCTGGGTTGGGCAGGACCGGAAGACCGACGCAAGGCAGATCCTTGAACCGCTGTACGGGGCATTCACGGAGGGCTTTCAGATTGCTGACGTTCGCGAGGCAAAAACGCTGCTTGACGGGCTTGACGCTGACTGACGGCCAGACAGCACTCGGTCAACCTGAAAATGGCCAGTCGCTTGCTTCAGTCGTTTCGGCTCGCGCTCCTGGATCGTTCGCATGATGCTGAGCTGAGGCATCTTTTGGAGGCGGATCAATCTGATCCAATCGGCCGACAGTTGAGACGCAGTCGTACATGAATTTGTAACGTTTCTTAAACGGCCGCGATCAACTTGCCAGAGCGAGCGCAGATAGCCCCAAACCGCGGATCCGGACCACTTGCAACTGCTGGTTTTTCGGGAGCACGACGTGCGGCTCAAACGAGTACTTTGATAGGGCTGAAACCGGGATCGAGAGGACTGCCGTTGGGCGCGGCTAATGTCGCAGTTGGGTCTTGGCAAAACATGATATAGTAGGAGACGTGCGAGAGAAACGCGATGAGGGAGGCTGCTCATGACTGAGGCAATCGGGCGCCAAGCGATCGCAAAGGTCTCGCGTCGATTACTCCCGTTCATGGCCCTGCTTTATTTCGTAAACTTCCTTGATCGCATCAACCTCGGTTTTGCTGCGCTCACTATGAACAAGGACTTGGGGCTCAGCGCGTACGTGTACGGGCTGGGGGCCGGCATATTTTTCTTCGGTTATTTTATCTTCGAGGTGCCAAGCAACCTCATCCTGGAGCGTGTAGGAGCGCGTCTGTGGATCGCCCGAATCATGCTGACCTGGGGCTTCATTTCGGCTGGCATGGCGTTTGTCACGGGCGAGACGAGCTTCATCGTTATGCGTTTTCTCCTGGGCGTAGCTGAGGCCGGCTTCTTTCCGGGCATGATCCTCTATCTAACCTATTGGTACCCCGCTCCATATCGCGCCCGCGTCATTGCTGGATTTATGCTGGCCATTCCGGTCTCGATCGCTATTGGAGCACCGATATCGACGACCATCCTTGGCCTCGACGGTCTGCTCGGGCTTAAGGGTTGGCAGTGGCTGTTCATTATCGAAGGGGCTCCCGCGGTGGTTCTTTCGGCCGCCGTACTGTACTTCATGACCGACCGACCCGCACACGCGAAATGGCTCACTGCAGCCGAACGGGATTGGCTCGAACGAGCGCTGCGGGACGAACGCGAAGCGATCAATGCAGCTCACGGTACTTACAATCCCTTCCGTGCGCTAATCGACCCACGTGTGCTTGCTCTGTCGTTTATTTACCTTTGTCTCGTGGCTGCCGGCTACGGAACGGTTTACTTTCTGCCGCAGATCATCAAGGGACTCGGTTTCTCCAATTTTCAGACGGGGTTCGTGACCTCCGTACCCTCCATCGCAGGCTCCGTCGGCATGCTGGTCTGGGGCTGGTATTCGGATCGAATTGGCGAGCGGCGCTGGAACCTGGCGGTGGCCAGCTTATGCGGCGCAGTAGGACTCGCCGGCGCCGGCCTGTTTAATGCTTCGTACTGGGGCCTGTTGGCCATGTGTATCGCGAGCATCGGTCTGAATGGCACAAAGCCATGTTTTTGGCCGCTTCCGTCAACGCTCATGACTGGTACTGCCGCGGCAGCCAGCATTGCGGCGATCAATTCGATAGGAAATCTTGGCGGCTTTGTCGGACCCTATGTTGTGGGTTGGATCAAGGACACGACCCAGAGCTTTGAAGCGGGGCTCTATTTCCTAAGCGTCTGCGCCGTACTGGCGGCAATTGTGACCACGCTGGCGATGCGTCCATCCAGCCAGAGGGTCGCATCCCAAAGCATCAGTCATCCGGCATAAATCGGCCAGTTCGTGGCACGGGATACGGGCGATGTCGCAGTCGGGTCATTCGCGACGGAGTCCGGCGGCCAACAAGCCCGGCCACGTCCGCTGTGCTGCCGAAAGCGGACGTAAATTCAGAGCATTAGCGGCTCCGCGACGGACGTGATTCAAGCTGCGAAACCGGAGCCTTGCGCTACGACCTCAGCGACTTTGAATGGACCGCCAGTTATTGCGCCCCCACACCCTTTTGTGTGTCGCGCGCGAATGCTAAATCGCCGACATGCTCACCGCCGAAGACATCGAAAAAGCCGTCGAACAACTCGCCCCGCGCGAGCTAGCGCGGCTTCGCGCCTGGTTCGAAGTGTTCGATGCCCGGCAATTCGACGCCGCCATTGAGCGGGGGGCACGCGTCGGCAAGCTCGATGCTCATGCCGCCGAGGCGATTTCCGCGCACCGCGCCGGACTATCACGCGAGTTTTAATGTCGGGATCGGCCGCCGCCAATCGTCCTTCGGGCATCCACTGGCCCAACCCGAACGAGGCAACCGATGCTCTACGCTATCTTGGCCTATCACGTTGAAGAGGAAGTCGCGTCCTGGACCCCGGAAGAGGACGCAACAGTGATGCGCGACCTCAACAAGGTGCACGGCCGCCTCAACGAATTGGGACGCCTCGGGCCCGCGGCGCGGCTCGGGGCAACCGAGGGCGCCTGCGTGCTGCGCGGCCCGCGCAAAGGCGTGGTTACCGACGGCCCCTTTACCGAGTCAAAAGAGCAGCTTCTCGGTTTCTACATCCTCGACTGCGCCGACCGCGACGCCGCCATATCAGCCGCGCGCGATCTGCGCCAGGTCAATCCCTCTGCGATGTATGAGATACGGCCCGTAAAACTCTATCTTCCCGGCGTGCCGTTTCCGAGAACGGAGGATGGCGTCGACGCGTAGCCGTAACGCGACTGCGCATCCACCAGTCGTCCCGGCGAAAGCAGGGACCCATAGCCACCGATGTAAGTTGTTGGAAAGCCGTCTGGCCGCAGCGCTAAACAGAGAGGCCGCGGCGTATGGGTCCCTGCTTTCGCAGGGACGACATCAAGAAGATTGTCTCGCTCAGGTGATTTGCCCGTCAGGCAAAAACCTGTCCAGCCTCTTTTGCAAAAATATTTCTGTTTTTCCGAAATGCAAATCAGACTATATGATTTGCCGTCCTGTCCCACAGAGGGGCGGCTCGAGATCGTCACGGACGCGGGACAGGATGCGGTGGACGCGGATGCGCTCTTGACGAACGGCGCTGACGCGGACGGCGAAGTCGTGTGGTCCTGACACCCCGACGCTGGTGTCAAGTTCTTGAGAAGCAAGCTTCTCAGGGGCGACGGTGGCAAGAAAGCCCGGCTCACCGGGGAGAGCACGATATAAGCCGTAAAACCATTGCGCGGGGAATGCCGGGTGATTCCGGTGTGACCTGACCAACGCGTGTGCGTTCTACCACTGCCATTGCACACGCGGCTATCGGGCGCATCGGGCGCCCGGCATTCCCTGCGCCCTCTGACTGGAGGGTAAGGAAATTTATAGCAAACCTCGGGCGTATCCGGCCGCGAGATCGTGAAATTGTATCTAAACGTCATGGCGAGGCGCAAAGCCGTCACTGCGCTCCTCGCAATGACGGCCCCATTTGAACTTGCCGCCGACCGGGCGCGACTAGCAATAGTCCGACGCTATCAAAGGGGTAAGCCATGACCGATCCGCGAACGCAAGCATCCGATGGCACCGGCCGCAACCCCATCATCTCGCTCGTGCTGCCCTGCCTCCTGATCGGGCATTTTCTCTGGAACCTGCTGACGCCGGCCCACGAATACGCGATGCGCTCCGAGCAGCGCCTGACCATGACGCTCGATTTTCTCTTGCTCGCTGGCCTATTCGGCTTGAGGCGCTCGATGCCGGCGGCGTTGTTCTGGATTGCGCTTATCGCCGGGATCGGGCTATTCGCGCTCCGCATGACCAGCGACGCCGGCTGGTGGACCGGCCATCTCGTCTATTCCATTCCACCGCGCTGACCCCATCGGTCCATGCCCAGAACCGTCGACGATATCATTGCCGAGGCAGCCGCGCTGCCGCTGCGCGACGCAGCTTATGCGATCTGGCGGGAGAAAATCACGTTCGAGCGGCTGGAGGGCCGCATCTGGCCGCAGCGCGATTTCAGCACGCCGGAAGCGAGCGAAAAATCCATGCAGGAGATTTCCGCGCGGCTTAAATACGAGCACGATTTCGCGCAGGACGGGCCGACCTTCGACCGTTTGAAGCGGGCGCACCCGCGCGCCAGCGATGCCGAACTGAAGCAGGCGATCGTCGAGGCCGTAAAATTCGACGACGATTGCTTCAAATATTTCTCATACGGCAGCGGTGAGAATTATCTCGACAATACACCACGCGCCGTCGCCCGCGCGGCGCGCGAAAATCCGCCGTATCTGGAAACCACCTACCGCGATGCCGAGAACTGGGTCGCCTACAACATGAAGTGATGGCGAACCTAGAAGCAAAGATTGGTGACAAAATTACCGCGCTTGTCCTTGATCACGTAGGGGCATTCAATGCGCTTCAGCGCTTTCTTGGCGTCCTCATCGCCGAGGGCTGCGGCGCGCTCGTAATAGGCTTTGGCGGCGGCCGCATCCTTTGGCCCGCCGCGCCCTTCCTGGGTGAAGGCGCCCATCCGTTCCAGCGCACCGGGATGATTTTGCGCCGCCGCTTTCTCGAACAAAGCGCGCGCGCCGGAATCATCCTGGGCGCCGCCGGTGCCCTCCGCCAACATCAACCCCAACTGATACTGCGCCTCCGCATTGGTCTCGGCGGCTTTTGCCAGGAGCTCCCTCGCCCGCGCAGGATCCGGCGACGCACCGCCGCTGCCGCCGAGCGCCGCGAGGTTGCTGACGCCGCGCGGATTGCCGGCTTGCGCGGCGCGCTCGAACAATTTCCGGGCTTGCGCTTCATCCCGCGCGACGCCCGCGCCGGTGCCATAGAGCACACCGAGTTCGACCATCGCCGAGGTGGAACCTTTGTCTGCCGCCTTGCGCCAGGCGGCGATCGCTTCCGGCATTTGATGGTTGGCGGCGTAGGCGCGGCCCAATTGATAGAGCGCGCGCCGCGACGAGCCGGAGGCAATCTTACAGAATTTGATCGCGGTCGCGATATCGGGTGCCATGACTTCCGGCGTACCCTTGACATCGGCCGGCTTGTCCGGATCGGCGGGATCAGCGGCAAGCCGGTCGCACAGCACGAGATCGGCGGATTGCGCGAGCGCTACTCTGGGAGCCGCAACGATCGCGATCGCCGAGACGGCGACGCAGCCGATCGCAGCAAATACATTCGCGTGGGATCGTTTTGTCATGGCGCACATCGGAACGGCAAGGTTAGCTTCGAAGAACGGGCGGATTCAAGGCTCGAGCCCGGCCGCGCGCAGCACCGGAGCGACTTCGGCCGAGGCGAGGTAGGCCAACAACGCGTCGGCCTGAACCGCCCTTACGGAGGCCGCAAGGCGCCCGGCGGAAAACACCGCGGGCGTTTGCAATTCGCGCGGGATCGGTCCGACCACTTCAACGCCCCTGACCTGCATCAATTCGCTGAGCTGCTGCACGGCGAGATCCGCCTCGCCCGACACCAGCCGTTCGGCGGTCAAACCCGACGGCACGATCCGCGCGCCGGCGTTGATCTCGGAGGCGATCCCCATCCGCTCGATCAGTTGCGCAAAGAAAATGCCGCTGGCGCCGATCCGCGAATAGGCGACCGCGCGAGCATTAAGCAGCGTCGCGCGAAGCGCGGCGACGCTCGCGATATCGGGATGAACCGCACCGGCCTTTACCGCAATGCCCACGTAAGAGCTTGCCAGATCGACGCAACTTGCGGCGACCACCCTTCCCTGCGCAGCGAGACCTTCGAGCCCTTCGCGGGTGAGGATGACAACGTCGGCTTCCTCCCCACCGCGCAGTCGATCGAGCAATCCCAGTGTCGGCGCGAAATCCGCATCAAGGCGCGCGCCGCCGGCCGCCTGATAGGGTCCGGCAAGGGTTTGCACCGCCCCCTTCAGCGCGAGCGTCGAGAGCACCCGAACCACCTTCTCCATCGCGCGTCCCTTACCGCGGCCCCGCAGGCTGCGCCCACAAGCGCGGTCCGTTCTAGCAAACGCGCAAGCCGGCGCAATGGCGTGCGGTGTCTCCAAAACGCAATGATCCGCCAAAGCGCTCAAGCTCTGGCGGATCAGGATGCAGCCTGGAAGGCCCCAGCCCCTAGGCCTTATCGAGGCTTAGGCCGCGGCCGCCTTGGCCGCGGTCGGGACGGAAGCAATCGTCTTCAGGATCTGCGAAGCGATCTGGTAGGGGTCGCCTTGCGAGTTCGGGCGGCGGTCTTCCAGATAACCCTTGTAGCCGTTGTTGGCGAAGCTGTGGGGAACGCGGATCGAGGCGCCGCGGTCGGCGATACCCCAGCTGAAAGTGTCGATCGAAGCGGTCTCGTGCTTGCCGGTCAGGCGCAAATGGTTGTCCGGGCCGTAGACCGCGATGTGATCGGCGCGGTTAGCCTTGAAGGCATCCATGAGCTTCTCGAAGTACTCCTTGCCGCCGACTTCGCGCATGTACTTGGTGGAGAAGTTGGCGTGCATGCCGGAGCCGTTCCAGTCGGTGTCGCCGAGCGGCTTGCAGTGGTACTCGATGTCAATGCCATACTTCTCGGTCAGCCGCTGCATCAGATAGCGGGCCATCCACATTTCGTCAGCGGCCTTCTTGGAGCCTTTGCCGAAGATCTGGAATTCCCACTGGCCTTTCGCCACCTCGGCGTTGATGCCTTCGTGGTTGATGCCGGCGGCGAGGCAGAGGTCGAGATGCTTGTCGACGATCTCGCGCGCGACCGCGCCGACGTTCGAATAGCCGACGCCGGTGTAATACGGTCCCTGCGGCGCGGGATAGCCGCTGGTCGGAAAGCCGAGCGGACGGCCGTCCTTGTACATGAAATATTCCTGCTCGAAGCCGAACCAGGCGCCTTCGTCGTCCAGAATGGTGGCACGCTTGTTGGTGGGATGCGGGGTCTTGCCGTCGGGCATCATCACTTCGCACATCACCAGCGCGCCGTTGGTGCGCGCGCCGTCCGGATAGACAGCGACCGGCTTGAGCACGCAATCGGAGCTGTGGCCCTCGGCCTGCATGGTCGAGCTTCCGTCGAAGCCCCAAAGCGGAAGCTGCTCGAGCGTCGGAAATGCGTCGAATTCCTTGATTTGCGTTTTGCCGCGCAGATTCGGTGTCGGCGTATAGCCGTCGAGCCAGATATACTCGAGCTTATACTTTGTCATTGAGCCTCTCTCATAGTTTGATGATGCGAAAGGTGGGAAACCGAAGCTTATTGGTCACCACAAGCGTACCCGGCCACCATCGGCCATTTCTTTCTAAGCAATTAAGGTGCCAAACGCTGCGTTGCGGGATAGCGCTACCGGACGGCAAATCCACCCCGCCTCTCCGCCGCGGATTCGCGTTTGGGGGTGCGGCAAAGGCGCGCGGGGGGCCTCACGGGCAGGCACCCGGGCAAGGCGACTTATCCCCTATCTACGCCCGATTGCGCAGCACTCGGCAGACCGGTCCATCGCTTCGATTAAAACCGCGCCATCGGCCGGCAACAATCGGCAAGAAAGCAAGCCGCCTCCGGCAACCTCTGCGATGGCCCACGCGTTAGCCAGACGGGGACTGCTCCCCCGGGTGCAAAACCAGAACTGCCTAGAAATTATACAGTAAATGACTTTGCCTTGGTCAGGTTGCACCGGCGACGCGCACCGACGATATCGATTTCAGTAACCAGTCGAGAACGAGTCGGGCGCAGCATGAGTCTAATGCGCATCGACACATTGGAGAGACGATCATGAACACGAGTCTGAATCACGGGTCTGCAAAGATCTACCAATTCCCTCCCGGGGGCCGCGCGGCTCTCGGCGGACGTCGCTATGAGGAGACCAAGCAATCAGCCGAGCAAAGCTCGTCGCGCGTGAACGAGGCGGCGCTTAGCGGCAGCTGGTATCACGAAGCGGCCATCCAGGCGGCAATGCAGGAATCCAAGCCGGCGTGGGAGCGCTGATGCCAGTCGCAAGCTCGATACCGATGGGTGGCGGGTCTTGGGTGGGATATCAAAAGTTAAAAAAGGGTCGGGACCTCAGCGTTCCGGCCCTTTTTCATGTCAATGCGCACGCCGTCGTCGGCCTTCTCGCGTGCCTGACCGTGGTGCCCGTCTTGGTGATGTTTAACGTGATCCCGCCGCCCGAATAGCGCGCCCCCGACAGCGTGATGCGCCTGTTGAGCGTCACCGCCTGGCCGTCGATCTGCAGAAAGGCGCGCCGGTCATAGGCGAAAAATCCGACGATAAACTGCGTGCCATCGGCGCAGCGATAATTCTGGAAGGTCTGGGCGAAAGCAGACGATGACCCCGCCGCCGCAATGCCGGCAAAAAGTAAAGCCGCACCGAAAATTGAACGCTGTCGCCAATTCATCTTTGCCCCCACGAGCGGCTAGTATAGACGAGACCCGTCCGCCCGCCACGCCCGTCAGTCATTTCTCCGCCGCAGAGGATGGCTTAAGCTAAGCCGATGTCAGATCAACCCGCCCCTCCGCCTGCCCGCCATCTCAACCTCGCCGGCGCAAGCAATTTCCGCGACCTCGGCGGTTACGCCGCGAGCGACGGCCGCCGGGTGCGCTGGCGGCAGCTCTTCCGTTCCAACCATCTCGGCCATGTCACATCAGCCGATATCGAGATTTTGCGCGGCCTTGGCCTGAAGAACGCGTTCGATTTTCGCGGCACCGGGGAGCGCGTCGCCGCTTTGTGCGCGATATCGGAGATCGCGGTTCATTCGCTGCCGATCGAGCCGACCGTGGTCGCCGCGCTGCGGGCCCGCGCTTCCGACGGCGTCGTGCTGTCGTCGACCGACGCGGTAGATGTGATGCGCGATTCCTACCGCAACTACGTGCATCAAAACACGCAAAGCTTCCGGGCGCTGTTTACGCATTTGCTCGAGGACCGTGCACCGCTGGTGATCCATTGCACCGCCGGCAAGGATCGTACCGGCTTTGCCTGCGCGCTGATCCTGCAGGTGCTAGGCGTACCCGACGAGGTGATCGCCGAGGATTACCTGCTCACCAACCGCTTCTATCGCCGCGATCCCTCCGCGAGCTCCGAGCTTCCCGACGATGTCAGGCAGGTACTGGGCTCGGTGGAGACATCCTTCCTCGCCGCCGCCTATGACGCTATCCGGGCCGACTATGGCGATCTCGAAAACTATTTCAGCGATGGGTTGGGCGTCGGCGAACGCCAACGCGCGACGCTTCAGGCGCGCTATCTGGAATCCTGAACGCCTCCCCGCATC
This sequence comes from Bradyrhizobium lablabi, assembly GCF_900141755.1. Lineage (NCBI taxonomy): Bacteria > Pseudomonadati > Pseudomonadota > Alphaproteobacteria > Hyphomicrobiales > Nitrobacteraceae > Bradyrhizobium > Bradyrhizobium lablabi. The sequence continues at coordinate 338,208 of NZ_LT670844.1, forward strand.
TCGGGAAGCGGGGCAGAGCTGCTTAGGCCGCCGCTTCCATTTCGGCATCGAGATCGGCGATGACGTCCTCGAACGCCGAGATCGCCTGTTGGATCGCCGCGATCTGCATCAGTTCCCACCCGCTCACCGGACCGACGCGATTCTGCAGCGCGACAACCAAATCCCGCCGCTGCTCCTTGAGCTGAACAAGCGGTAAACCGTGGTCAGGCAGATGTCTCATGATAGCTTTCCCAGCCCTTGGATTGAATCGCCACTCCCTATAGCGCGTTGATTCTGCCGTCCGCTTACAAAACTCCGGCAAATTTTAGCGATCGGCCCCGATCCGTATTCCTAAGTGGCGCCTTGCGCCGCCGCGACCGCCTTCATGATTGTATCGCACAAGCCTCTGGAAAGCCGGAGCGTGCTTGCATCGCTCTGATGCAGCCTGTCGGGGTCGGTCGGATCGAGCATCCGCTCGAACGATATGTTGTTGTGCACGTGCCAGTGCCGCATCAGCGCCCAGCGGTGAAAAACATTGACGCGTATCCGCTCCGCCACAGCCGATATCAGTGACACCATGCGTTCGGAGAGACCGGCCCTGTCGTCGAGGAGCATCGCCGGGACGTATTGCGGATCGATCAGCATCACGTCGAGCGGGTGGGCGCGCAGCTGATCCAGGCCGATGGCAATTTTGTCGGCGATGTCGTCGATATTGTAATCCTCCTTGTGGAATACCGCGTTGGTCCCGACCTGCCAGATCACCAGCAACGGTGTTTCGGAGAAAATGTCGGCTTGGAAGCGGAGTAATTCCTTGTCTGCTTCTTGGCCGCCTATTCCCCGGTTGAGCACATCGATATTCGGATTGTTTCTGGCGGCCCTCAGATACATCTCCAGCCGGTAGGGATAAGGCACGACGTCTCCCCTACCCGCCGTCGACGACGATCCCATCGCAATGATCTTGATCCGGCCACTGCCTCGAAGTGCTTCGGCCAGGCGCGGAAATGGGTACTTGAAGCCGATGACTTCATCAGGGAGATCGGCGAAGGCAAAATTGTCGACCATTGGAACCGTCCGCTCGTGACAACCATCTAACGCTGGCACCCTCATTTGGGCGCAATTTTTCGGAGCATTGCAAATGAATTTCGCCTGGCGATAGTGTGCACACTTTCATGCGCTGGCCCGGAGAGCAATCATGGACGGAAAAGTCGTTGTCGTGACCGGCGCCCTCGGCGCCCTCGGCAAGGTGGTTGCGGAGATGGCGCTGGCGCGAGGCGCCAAGGTCGCCGGAGTCGATCACGCGGCGTCGCAGACACCGCCAACGGAGACCCGAATAGAACTCGGCGGCGTCGATCTCTCGGATGCGGCGCAGGCCAAAAAGGTGATCGACGCCGTCGCGTCGCGCTTCGGCAGATTGGATGCGCTGATCAATATCGCCGGCGGCTTTGCGTTCGAGACCGTCGCGGAGGGCGATCCAAAGACCTGGCAGCGCATGTACGCGCTCAACGTGCTCACCGCACTGAATACGTCGCGGTCGGCGCTGCCGTATCTTGCTGCCTCCACGTCGGGGCGGATCGTCAATATCGGCGCGATGGGCGCGTTGCAGGCGGGTGCCGGCATGGGCCCCTACGCCGCATCCAAAGCCGGCGTGCACCGCCTGACCGAGGCGCTCGCCGCCGAATGGAAAGGCAAGATCACGGTCAATGCGGTGCTGCCCTCGACCATCGACACTCCAGCCAATCGCGCCAGCATGCCGAAAGCGGATTTTACGAAATGGGTGACGCCGCAGGAACTCGCCAACGTAATCCTGTTTCTTGCGAGCGACGCCGCCAGCGGCGTCACGGGAGCGCTATTGCCGGTAAGCGGGCGGGTGTAGCTCTCACGCCTCGGCCAGCCTCTTCAAGACCGCGCTGAAACGGATGCTGCGCTTGCCGGCGAGCGCGGTGGCTTCCCCGACCGCGCCGTCATCGGTGTAGGTGCCGGAAAAGCCGATGCCGACCTCGTAGCCGCCGAATACAGGCCGCTCTCCCTGGTTCGGGGTGTGCTCGTGATTGATGAGTTCGCCTTTCCACCGGCCATTGCCGCTCGTGTAGGCGCCGATATAATCGAAGAAGCCGTCGCCGCCGCGAATGCGGCCATTGTGCAGCAGCATGACGCCGGTGTTGCCGCCGTCGATGCCGTCGAGCATCCGGATGTGAATGGAGTAGAGCCCGTTGCGGATGCCGCCCTCCTTGTAGGGCGGAACGGGCGGCGCGGCCGCTTCGCTGATCGGCGTCATCACCGAGTTGAAGGCAACGCCGGGCAGTTGCGGCGTGCCGCCCTCAAAATGATATTGCTCGCCCTGCCGCCGGCCTGTGAGCGACAGCGTGATGTGATCGGTCTTCAAGAGCGGCTGGAAATTCGGATCGTTATTATGACGTATGGTCGACATCTCGGCCGATACTTCACCTTGAGCGGTCTCATGGTAGGTGCCGACGAACCCGAAAGCCGAATTTCCGCCCATCATCTTGCCGTCATAGCAATAGAGGACGCCGCGGCGCGAACCGTGCACCGTATGCATCTCGACCTTGTAAAGTCCCTTCAGCATTACGACCTGCGACCTTTCGGTCCGCAACCTCTGGTCTCTCAATAACCTATCTCAAATGGCCCATCTCAAATGTGAAGCAAAACGGGCGCCCGCTCCGTTCAGTCCGGAACCAATAACCGCAGCTTCGATTTGAATCGAATGCTCTGTTTGCCGGCGAGCGAGATGCCGTCGGTTTCGGCGCCCTCATCGGTATAGGTTCCGGTAAATCCGATGGTCACGACCTTGCGCTCCCAGATCGGACGGGCGCCGAAGGTCGGCGAGTGTTCCTGGTTGGTGACCTCGCCCTTCCATTTGCCGTTCGCGCAAGTGTAGGTGCCATAGGCATAAAAGAAGGAATCGCCGCCGCGCAGCGTCCCGTCGCGCACGACCATGACGCCCTGATTGCCGCCCTTGACGCCGTCGAGCATCTCTACGGTGATATGGTAGAGGCCGTTCCTGATCGTCACGTTCGTCGCGCCCGTCTTTGTCCCGAGCGCTAGGATACCCGTTCCGGTGTCGTTTGATCAAATCACACTGCAGGCGCCGCCGGGGCCGATCCGGGCTAGACTCGGACACTGAGTCGCACGCCTGACATTGGGGCCCCCTTGGAAACCGCGCTGTATTTGCCCGTCAAACGCTTCCTGGAAAAGCTCGGCTTCACGGTCAAGGGCGAAGTCGGCGGCTGCGACCTGGTGGCGCTGAGCGGCGACGATCCCCCGATCGTCGTGATCGGCGAATTGAAACTTTCATTCAATCTGGAGCTGGTGCTGCAGGCTGTCGACCGCGCCGGTGCCTGCGACGAGGTTTGGCTGGCCGCCAGGATGTCGATACGCGGCAAGGGCCGCGAGAGCGACGCGCGCTATCGCAATCTGTGCCGCCGGCTCGGCTTTGGCATGCTGGCGGTGACCAATACCGGCGATGTCGAGGTCATCGTCAAACCGCCGACCACGAGCCCGCGCCGCGATCCGAAGAAGCGTTCCCGCCTGGTTGCCGAGCATCGGCGCCGCCAAGGCGATCCGGCGCTGGGCGGAAGCACGCGCGCGCCGATCATGACGGCCTACAGGCAGCAGGCGCTGGCCTGCGCGGCGGCGCTGGCGCGGGGTCCGCGGCGGGTGCGCGACCTCAAGCCCGCCATTCCCGACGCCCCGAAAATCCTGCAGCACAACGTCTATGGCTGGTTCGACCGCGCCGAGCGTGGCATTTATCAGCTGACCGATGCCGGACGCGCTGCGCTGAAACGCTGGCCGCAGCAACCGCTCTCCTTTGCAAGCGCCGGCGATTCCATTCCTTGAACGAAAGCCGCGGGAGGACACCATGATCGTGGTAACCGGCAGCGTGACGGCGAAGGAAGATTGTTTCGACGAGGTCCGCGGATTGAGCCTCGAACATGTCCGTCGTTCGCGCAGCGAGCCCGGATGCATCTCCCACGCGGTGCATGTCGATTGCGAGAATCCGATGCGGCTGGTGTTCGTCGAGCAATGGGCCGATCGCCCCGCGCTGTTGGCCCATTTCGCGGTGCCGGAGTCGCGGCAGTTCGTCCGCGCGCTGCAGCCGCTCGCCGCGGCCGCAACAACGATCGAGATTTATGACGCTACAAGAGTGGAAAACTTTTAATTCGCGAACGCATAGCTGGATTGCCATATCAATTTCATATTGCAATGCAACATGAGGACTTCTAGGTATTCCGGACCAAACGAGAGGCCCCGATGAGCGAAGACTGGAATACGAAATATGGAACGCGGCGCGTCCGGCGCGATCCGCCGACGCTGGATGAAGCAATTTTTGCCGCGATCGGTATCACCGACGATCAGAATGAGCAGGCCGAGATCGCCGCGTCGCTGATGGGGCTGCCGATCGAGGCCGTGACTGCGGAAGTGAAGAAGATGGCGCGCACGTCGGCGCGCTCGACGACGCGGGTTATCGCAGGCGAACAAGGCGCGCAGCGCTCGGTCGTGGTCGAGCGCCGGGTGATCCGAAAGTTCGGCAACGACAAACGCACCGGGACCTAACCGCGCCTTTGGCGAGCGGCTGGAATTCGCGCCTTGCCTGACAGCAAAGCGCGATTTTTTTATCAGGTCCGCTCGGCCGTCTGGCCCAAGCCATACATTTGCAGGACAAGCTTCCAGTACATCCGATTGAATTTGATCATCGCGCGCGCCGCATCGGCCGGGGTTGCGATGGCTACGCTTGCGGATTCGGCCCGAGGTTGCTGCGTCAGATCAATGCTGCCGGTGGATTCGCCGTAACGGAAGGTCAGGTTCGCGCCGAATTTCTGGGCGAGCGCCCGCATCGCCTGGTTTTGCGCACCGGTCGTGATCCGCAAGGAGCGGTAACCCTTGGCTCGGGCTTCCGCGATTAGCTTCTTGAACAGGATGCTGCCGACGCCCTGCCGGCGCACGCTCGCCTCCACGCTGAAAGCGATCTCGGGGAGTGAATCCGGGGATTGATCCGGCGGATGCAGTTCCGCCGCACCGCGCACCACGCCGTTTTCGAAATAGGCGATGATGACGGTGCCATCTTCCGCGCATTTCGCGGCATAGCGTTCGATAAAACTGTCATCGAGGAAGCCATGGAAGCGATCGCGACGGCTTTCCGGATCGAGCCGCAACAGATGATCGCGCAACAGCGGCAATTCTTCTTGCTGACGCAGTGTCCGAACGTAGCCCTTGGCCGGCGCCGAACGGGTAGAGTCTTGGTAGTTCACTTCATAACTCCTCTTGGAAATCCCTCGAGGAGGCGTCGAATCCCTAGTTCCCTGATATTGCATTGCAGCACGAAATTCAAGGCCGTTTTCCGCCTCAAATAACGGCAACTATTCGACATCATTAACGCCCCCTCGGACCGCTGCGCCGTTAACATTTCCTTGACGCCTGTGCCGATCGGCAAGCTACTTGCAAGCGCTGGATTGGCGCCAGACTTTGGCGCCATGGATTCCTGGAGCTCCATCGTGGCTGTCGTGCTCGACACGAGTACTTCGGTTCCGGATCGCCGACTTGCGGTCTGGCAGGACATCGTCTGCGACACCTTTGTCGGGCTCGATTGCCGCTCGGACATGGACGATTCGTTCTGGGGTGCGGTTACGCAGTCGACGATCGGGCCGGTGTCGTGCACGCGGGTCGATTCCTGCGCCCAGCGGGTGTTCCGCACGCCGTCCAGGATCGCGCGCGCCAGCGAGGATTACGTGCTGGTGGCCCTGGGCAACAGTGGCGTCAACGGCGTGTTCCAGGACGGCCGCGAAGCCGTCGTATCCGCGGGCCAGTTCGTCATTTACGACACCACCCGGCCCTATGAGTTGCGCTTCGACGAGGGCTTTTCGCAGACCATCTTTCAGATGCCGCGAAAACTTCTGCATCAGCGCATCGGCGCGTTCAACGCGCTAACGGCGACCACGTTCTCCGCAAATCGTCCCCTCGAACGACTGGCCTATGAATTCCTGATCGGCTTGAGCAGGACCATCGACCAGGTCGATCCGGCCACGGCCAATCGATTGATGGACCAGGGGCTCGATCTCATCGCAATGGTCTTCGCCGACCGGATGCATCAGCATTCGCATGACCAGTCGTTTCACAGATCGGCGCTGCTTTATCGTCTCAAGAACTACATCCTCAGCCATCTGCGCGATCCCGAACTCTCGATGCCGCGGGCTGCCGCGGCACTCGGCATCTCGCCGCGCTACGCCAGCGATCTGATCGCCGCCGAACAGACCTCGTTCCGCAGCTACGTCCAGATGCAGCGTCTTGAGCGATGCAAGCGCGATCTGGCCGACCCCGCCCACGCGGCCCGGCATGTCAGCGATATCGCATTCGCGTGGGGTTTTAACGACCTCGCTCATTTCAGCCGCATCTTCAAGCAAAGGTTCGGCGTCGCGCCGCGCGAATGGCGCGAGCACCCGACGCCATAGTCGGGCGCCCCCGGCTCCTTTGCCAGTTACGACAAGTTTTCGTTCCGCCGCGGACAAGCGGCGCGGCGGCACATCGCTGTAGGCTTCGGGCCAGTGGTCTCCTGTCTCCTGATTGCGAAAGGATGATTTCGATGGGTCTTGTTCATCAGAAATACAGGGTTGCGGTGGTTCAGGCGGCGCCGGTTTGGCTCGATCTCGATGCGACCGTCGACAAAACGATCGCCCTGATCGAGCAGGCCGCAGCCGAGGGCGCGAAGCTGATCGCGTTTCCCGAAACCTTCATCCCCGGATATCCGTGGCAGATCTGGCTCGGCGCTCCCGCCTGGGCGATCGGCCGTGGCTTCGTGCAGCGCTATTTTGACAATTCGCTTTCGTACGACGGCCCAGAGGCCGAAAAGATCCGCAAGGCCGTGAAGCGCGCCAAGTTAACCGCAGTCATCGGCCTGTCCGAACGCGAAGGCGGCAGCCTGTACATCGCGCAGTGGCTGATCGGCCCCGACGGCGAGACCATCGCCAAGCGGCGCAAGCTGCGGCCGACCCATGCCGAACGCACCGTGTTCGGCGAGGGCGACGGCAGCGACCTCGCCGTCCATGATCGCGCCGACGTCGGACGGCTCGGCGCATTGTGCTGCTGGGAGCATCTGCAGCCGCTATCGAAATACGCGATGTACGCACAGAACGAGCAGGTTCACGTCGGCGCCTGGCCGAGCTTCTCGCTTTACGACCCGTTCGCGCATGCGCTGGGCTCCGAGGTCAACAACGCTGCAAGCAAGGTCTACGCCGTTGAGGGCTCATGTTTCTTCCTCGGCCCCTGCGCGGTGGTCTCGCAAGCCATGATCGACGAGCTCTGCGACAGCCCTGAGAAACACGCATTCCTGCACGCCGGCGGCGGCCATGCGGTGATCTATGGGCCGGACGGTAGTTCGCTTGCCGAAAAACTTCCGCCGGATCAGGAAGGCATTCTGTATGCCGATATCGATCTCGGCATGATCGGCGTGGCGAAGAATGCCGCCGATCCCGCCGGACACTATTCCAGGCCGGACGTCACGCGGCTCCTGCTCAACTCCTCCCGCGCCAACCGCGTTGAACATTTTACGCTTCCCGTCGATGCGGAGGTCATGAGCGAAATAAGGCTGCAGGCCTGACGACAACCTCAAGAGGAGCCCGCCATGGAATCCGCGATCCCGGAGCATCTTCGAACCACCCGCACGCGCCACCGCCGCATTCCTGACGACTACGCGCCGCCCTATCCGTCGTTCGTGGCGCGCCACAAGCCTGGCGTTGCGCGGGTCGTGATGGCCTATTTCGGCGTCCAGGCCCGCGATGCCTCTTCGAAAGCCGCGGGCGAGGCGCTGGCGTGGATCACCACCTGTTTCGAGTCCGATGCTGGCCCAACGCATTGGGATCGGGCGCGCTATATCGACGAAGCCGGTTTTAGCAATATCGTGACGGTTGCGTATTGGGACGACCGCGCAAAGTTCGATGGCTGGTTTCCGACGGCACGCGACGGCTGGACCGGCGACCGGCGCGCCTTGGACGGTGTCGGCACGTTCATCGAGGTGCTCTATCCATCCGTCGAAGGCTACGAAACCCTGTTCTCCTCGTTAGGAAGGCCAGAAGGCATTGCCGTTCTTGCCGACGGCATGAGCGGTGAAGTCCAGGAGCATGCCTATTGGGGCGGCATGCGCGATCGCATCCCGTTGTCGCAGACCAGCGAGTTGGCGCCCGCGGGCGCGGCCCGCGCCATTCGTGACGGCGCGCGCATCCGCGTCATCCCGCACGACAATTTATGCTTGATCCGCTCTGGTCAGGATTGGGTCGATACGGAAGCATCAGAGCGCAATATGTATCTCGGGGACGTCGAGCCGGTCTTGAGGGAAGGCATGGACTTTTTGCGCGATGAAGGCCGCTCGATCGGTTGTTATGCCAACCGTTACATGACGGTGACCGCGCCCGACGGCCGGCCAATCGAAAAGTCCTACGGCATGAGCTGGTGGAAAAGCCTGGCGGCGCTGGAGCGTTGGGCTGAATCGCATCCGACCCATGTCAGGATTTTTGGCGCGGCGATGAAATATCTGTCGACGCTAGGGCCGGCCGCGAAGTTACGGCTTTATCATGAGGTCACCGTCGCACGCACCGATGAAGCGTTTTTCGAATATTTCGACTGTCATCCACAAACCGGAATGTTGAATGCGGTGCAGAGGGCCGACACGGCGTAACCACGATCCGCGCGCCTGCTCGTTACAACACCATCTGTGTTTGCGTGACGATGGCAACCAGGCGGCCCTCCTCCGTCTCCAGCCGGGTTTGCCAGACCTGGGTGCGCCGGCCCCGATGCACCGGCGTCGCGGTGGCGACGACGGTCATGCCCTCTTTCGCACCGCCGATGAAATTGGTCTTGCTTTCGATCGTTGTGGTGCCCTTGGCATCCTCGGGCAAATTTATCACCGTCGCCGCAGCGCCGACCGAATCCGCCAGCGCCATGATGGCGCCGCCATGAATGGTGTGGCCGAGGGTGCAGAGATCCGGCCGCACCAGCATCCTTGCCACCACGCGATCTTTGTCGGCTTCGGTGAAAGTCACGCCTTTCAGCTCCGCAAAAGGCATTTTCATCGAATTCACTTTTTCGAGTGGCGTCATGATCGGCGATCCTCCAGCTCTTCCCTACGGCGTCATTCCGGGATGGTCCGAAGGACCAGACCCGGAATCTCGAGATTCCGGGTTCGATGCTTCGCATCGCCCCGGAATGACGTCTTATCGCGAAGACGTTCTTGAAACGATTACCTGCGAGGTAAGGCCGGTAATGACGTTCTCCGGCCGTGACAGGCGATTTATTATCGGCCACCCTCTCGCCATGCGCCAGTTCCCTCCCCGCCGGATCGTATGTCTCACGGAAGAAACCGTCGAGACGCTGTATCTGCTTGGCGAGCAGGACCGGATCGTCGGCGTTTCCGGCTACGCGGTGCGACCGCCGCAGGTCCGGCGCGAAAAGCCGCGGGTATCGGCCTTTATCTCGGCCGATATTCCGAAAATTCTCGCGCTCGAGCCGGACCTCGCTCTCGCTTTCTCGGATTTGCAGGCGGATATCGTCGCCGACCTGGTGCGCGCCGGCGTCGACATCCATGTCTTCAACCAGCGCGACATCGCGGGCATCCTTTCGATGATCCGCACCGTCGGCGCGCTGGTCGGGGCGGCCGAGCGCGCCGATCAGCTCGCGGCCAGCTATGAGATGCGCCTCGCCGGCATCGCGTCCATTGCGCGGCCCGCGGCAAAGCCAAAGGTCTATTTCGAGGAATGGGACGATCCGCTGATCTCCGGCATCGGCTGGGTTTCCGAACTGATCGAGATCGCGGGCGGCGAAGACATCCTGCCAAGACTGCGGTTTCAACAGGCCGCCAAGGATCGCATTATTTTGCCCGACGTTGTGCGCGCCGCTGCGCCCGATGTGATCCTGGCGTCGTGGTGCGGCAAGAAGGTCGTGCCCGACAAGATCAGGAAGCGGCCGGGCTGGAACGAAATTCCCGCTGTCCGCAACGACCGAATCATCGAGATAAAATCGACGCTGATCCTGCAGCCCGGTCCCGCCGCGCTGACGGACGGGCTGGATGCGATTGTCACGGCGTTGTGGCCTGCTTGAATAATCCTCATCCTGAGGAGCGGCCACTTGGCCGCGTCTCGAAGGATGAGGATAGACCCGTGGCCTCGTGGTTCGAGACGCGCGCAAGGCGCGCTCCTCACCATGAGGGTCTTACACCTTCTCCACCCCGCACCATTCGGCGATGAACAGCGCGGTCGCCTTGGTCGATTTGCGCAGCGAGTCGAGATCGACATATTCATTGAAGCCGTGCATGGCCGCGCCGCTCGCACCGAAACACAGGCTCGGAATGTTGTAGTTCAAGCCATAAAACCGCGTATCGGTAAGCGCGGTGAAGACGAGATCCTGTACCGCGCCGCCATAGACCGCCGCAAATGCCTTGCCGAACGCGGCTTCGGCTTCAGCCGAATCCTTCAATTCATAGCCCTCGGACAGAAAGCCGGACCATTCGACCTCGGGCGGATTGTTGGAGAGGAAGCGATGATCGCGCGCGGCGGCCGAGACGCAACTGCGAATCTCGGCCTGGCAATCGGCGACCGACCAGCCGGGCAGGATCGCGATCCGGCAATCGACGTCGCACCACGCCGGCACGCTGGAGGCCCAGTCGCCGCCCTTGATGATGCCCGGATTGAAATTGATCGGATGCGTGAGCGCCTTGAAGTAGCGATCGCTTTTCGCGCGCTCGTTCCATTCGATCTCGAGCTTTTGCAGCGCCTCGATCAGATGGTAGGCCGCGGTGATCGCGTTGGCGCCTGAGCCTGCCTCGAACACGTGCACGGGATGGCCGCGTACTTTCAGGCGAAACCAGATCACGCCAACCTGCGAGCGCACCATCTTGCCGGATGTCGGCTCGGGAATGAGACACGCATCGGCGCGGTAGCCGCGCTGCAAGGTCGAGAGCGCGCCGACGCCGGTGCTCTCCTCCTCGATCACGGACTGGAAGTGGATCCGTGCGGTCGGCTTCAATCCCGCCGCCTTGATCGCGTCGAGCGCATAGAGCGCGCCGATGGTGCCGGACTTCATGTCGCAGGCGCCGCGGCCGTACATCTTGCCGTCTTTGATGACCGGCGAAAACGGCGGCGTCTCCCACATCTCGAGCGGTCCGGTCGGCACCACATCACAATGTCCCTGCAGGATCAGCGACCGACCGGCATTGGTCGAAGGCCGGTAAGTGCCGACGACCGTGCGCGCCTTGGAAAAATCATGCTCGATCGGCCCAAAACCGCGCAAATCTTTCAAGTCGTCGACATCGATATGCCAGTCGTCGACCTCGTAGCCGCGCTGCCGCAAGAGATCGCCGATCATGTCCTGGCACGGCCCTTCGGCGCCGCGGGTCGAGGGAATGGCAACGAAATCGCGCGTGGTCGCAAGCTGCGCGTCGAAACCGGCATCGACGGCGTCGAGGATTTTTTGCTTGGTATCGATGGCGTTCATTGCAGTCGGTTTTCCTGTTGTCGCTTTCAGAATCACCCGCCCGCCAATAAACTTCGCGGGCGAGATTTCGCGCCCCATGGAGACACAGATGCAAGGCAACCGCAATATTCTGCATCTCGTGGTCGGCGCGCTCTGCGGTTGCGCGCCGCTGGTGCTCGCAACCCCGGTAATGGCGGAACAGGTGTCGCGCGAGCAGGACACCGTGAACTTGCGGCTCGGACAACGAATCCAGGTCGATGACGGATCGTGCCCCGCCGGCCAGATCAAGGAAGTCTCGGGCGCGCGGATGACCGCGAACGGAATCCTTCGGGCGGTAAATTGCGTTCCACGCACGAAGAGGTAAGCGAGCGCGGCGACGCCCGTGGGCGCCGCTGCCAGCCAAACCAGGATTTCGAAATTCGGGGGGAGCGAGCCTAGTTCAGCGGCTCAAACATGCATTGCAGCGTCGGCTTCGCAATCTTGGTAAAGGTTGCGCCGATCTCAGATTGTTTCGATGCCGGCACCCATTCGGTTTCGATGGTCGGCACGCCGGTTTCGCTGATGCCGCGGAGCAGCGCTTCGCGAAGATCGTCATCTTCGACGGCGGCGGCCGCATAGTCATGCAGGCAGTCGCAAACGGATTCGGGATGCGCCCAGCGTCCCATCATATGAGGCACGCACTGCCGCACGAACTCCGCGCGTGGATCGGGCATGCTCTTCAATGACCGGAATTGTACGGGCTCAATCTGCTCGACCTGGGCCTGAGCCGAACCGCCGAGAAGACAGCACGCGATAAAAGCTGCAGCACTGATACGAAACAACATGAACCGCCTTACGAGCAACCAATGTCAGAGATCAATTGCGCCTTAACGGGCGGCAACCACGAGAGCCTGGGGCGCCGGCGAAGCGATCGGCGAGCCGCTATAGGCAAAGGTGCCGACGCCCGGCAGGCTGGTATCCGCAGAACCGGCGATCGAGGGGCCCGCGAGCAGGAAAGCGAAGGCGAGGATGAAGCTCAAATTCCGCATTTGACTCTCTCCGGTTTGAATACCGGCGCTGCCCGCCGTTTTTGTTGCCGGGATTGATAATCATCCGTTGTTTCCGGACGTCTGCGCCAAAGCGGGAAATGGTTTCGTCGGGCGGGAGAATTGTTTCGTCGGCAGCGGTCCGACGAAACAGAATTACGAAAACATCAATGATTTCAGACAACCGATCTGACCGTAGGCCACTGACCGAGAGGTCGTTCAGTGGCCTAGCGCGGCCCTTCTCGGACCATCCAACGCGCATTGGACAACTGCACTGACCTTTGTCGAAGGGCGAAATATCCGCAAGCATCAGCCGTTTCCATGCAATGGACCACTTTTTAACCTTTATCTGGTGGAGAAGCGGCTCGAACCGCTCGACGCCCGTGAACCGAAGCGTCGCGGCGGCCGACAAATCAGACTGCGTGCAACCATTCTAGGCTGTCGCGCGTTTAACAAGGTGACCTCAAACAGGGGGAATCCAGTCGTGGGCAATGGCAACAACGATGTTGGCAATAAGACCGCGACCCGCAAAGCCGGCCGGATCGGCCTCGCCGGCGGTGCTTCCGAGCCACGGATCGACAAATCCGGGCCGCTGAGGGTAGAGCGGCCGAGGATTTGCGGCGCGATGCTGCAGCAATGCGCCGACAGCGGCAATTTCTCGACGCCGCAAAAATTCGTGCGGTTGGTCGGCTGCCGCGATCCGAAGCCTAAAGCTTGGGTGCGCCCCCGCGCGGCGCCGCAGAAGCAGTGAACAAGCTTTCCGTTGCTGCAAGTTTTCCGTTACTGAATGAAATCGCCGCATTTCTGGAGCGCGGTATCCGCGGCGCCCCAGGGCATGATCGGTACCGAGGAGGTCGAATTCTTCGGCGAGCCGTCGATCAGCTTGTCCGAATAGACCATGTAAACCAGCACGTTCCGCTTGGCGTCGCAGCCGCGGACGATCTGCATCTTCTTGAAGAACATGGAACGGCGTTGCCGGAACATATCGTCGCCCTGCTCCATCTTGCCCTTGAAATGGATCGGGCCGATCTGGCGGCAGGCCAGCGAAATATCCGAGACCTGCTCGGCGAGCCCAAGCCAGCCCGTAAATCCGCCCTTTTCCGGGACCGTGAAATGGCAGGCGACGCCCTCGACCTCGGGGTCGTCGACGCCATAGGTCGCAAGCTTGTCGTTCGGGCTGACCCACTTGAAGACGGTCGAACGGCGGAAGATCAGATCCGGCTCGTCAGCCGCGGAAGCTTGCGAGACCGGCCAAAGCAGAACCACAAGCGCCAGCAAGGCCAGCGATATCCACCTCTTGTCACATAGGCTTAAGGTTTTGGATGTCATGGATATCTCCGTTGGCGTGGCTCGACCCATTTAAGTGCGCGAGAGCGCGTGAGGAAGGCTGGCGGTAGCGGGTGCATCCGCCGTTTAACGCAATGTGAGGCTTTTTTGCTACGCTGCAGGCGAAAATCGTTGGGATTGGAACCGCTACGCTGGTGAACGCGTATCTCGTCTGCAACACTAAATATCGAAATCCGAGGATTCGAATGATGCGCGTACGCGGGCACGGGGTTTTGGGCGGCACCAAGCGGTTTTGGCGAATTGCGGCCCTATCCGCCGCCGGTGCGATCGGTGCCGCATCCCAAGCGGAAGCCGCGCTGTATTACTGGTCGGACTACGACCCCGGATATTATCGACCCGCGCCGATGGCGCCGCAACGGCGGCCAAAGCTTCGTCCCCAGCAAGCCAAAAAGCCCGCGGTGCCGGAAAAGGAATCCGCCAAACCGCAGGGGCCGGTGATCATCGCGATCTCGATCGATCAGCAAAAACTCAGGCTCTACGACGCCAACGGGTTTTTTGCCGAGTCGCCGATTTCGACGGGTATGAAGGGCCACCCGACGCCGATGGGCGTGTTCAGCGTTATTCAAAAACAGAAGCTGCATCACTCCAACATCTATAGCGGCGCGCCGATGCCCTATATGCAGCGGATCACCTGGTCGGGCGTCGCCATCCATGCCGGCGTGCTGCCCGGCTATCCGGCTTCCCATGGCTGCATCCGCATGCCCATGGCCTTTGCCATCAAGATGTGGAACTGGACCAAGATGGGCGCGCGGGTCGTCGTCGTTCCCGGCGAATTGACGCCTTCGAACTTCTCGCATCCGCTGCTCGCCACCCGGAAGGTCGTGCCGCAGCCGGTTGCCGCCAGCGAGCCGCAAGCCGATGCGCCGGCCGCCGCCAAAGGCGACAAGGCCGCCGATGCCGCCGCGATCAAGCCTGCGATCGAGCCTACAATCAAGGAGGCGAGCCTCGAACTGCGATCGACCGTCGGGCATCATGACAGCGCCAAGCCCGCCATCGACGAGCCGTCGGCGTCCACGCCGCTGCGCGATCAGACCCATACTGCGGACGCCTCTGGCGAGATGTCGGCAAGAAATTCGGTCACGATGTCGGACGCGGCACCGTCCGGCGGCAGCACGCCCACGCACGATGAAGCTTCGGCCGCCAACGACAGCGCGCTGCCGGCCGCCGCCGACACCGCCAAGGCAGGCGGCGCGTCGAACATGGAAGCGAACTCAGAGACTGGCGCTTCAACAGCGAAGCACGACGAGATCGCTTCGCCTGACGACAAACCAGCCGCGACCAAATCGGCCGAAGCGCTCGCGGAGGAAATTGAATCTCCGGAGACCGGCGCGCCTAACGACGCTACCAAGACCGCGGATCACGCGCAGACTTCCGCCGATGCCGTAAAGGCTGAAGCCAAAGCCGAGGCGACAAAGCGCGAAGCCAAGGCGGATGACATCAAGACAGAACCGCAAAAAGCCGACCCGCCCAAATCGAACGAGAAGCCTGACGCCAGCGTCAAGGCCGTCAGCGATGCGGGCGCTGGCGTTCCCGCGAAAAAAGATCAGAACCGCCTGACCGACGCGGAAAAACCGGCCGCGGCAAAGCCCGATCCGGCAGCGGTCTTGGCGTTAAAGCGCCCGGGCCAGATCGCGGTGTTCGTCAGCCGCAAGGATTCAAAGCTCTATGTGCGGCAGAATTTCTCGCCGCTGTTCGAGATGCCGATCGCGATCGCGCCGAGCGACCGGCCCTTGGGCACGCACATCTTCACCGCGCAGGTCGACAAGGACGACGCCAATGTCCTGCACTGGTCGGTAGTCTCGCTTCCGGCGCCCGCGAGGCATGTCGAGCGCCGCGACGAGGACGATCGCGCCTCGCGCCGGCGCAAGGTCGCGGGCGCGGTCGAGATGAAGCCGATGCCGAAACCGGACAGCCCCGCCGAAGCACTGGATCGCCTCGGCATCCCAGCTGAGACGATGGCGCGCATTACTGAGGCGCTTTCGACCGGCAGCTCGATCATCGTCTCCGATCAGGGCATCGCCGCCGGCGAGACCGGCGAAGGCACCGATTTTATCGTTTCGCTGCGCTAGCCGGCATCGAGCATAGCCCTCCAGCCGCCGTCGCTTTGCCGCGGCGGCTAGGCTAAAAGACCGCCGGCATGAACCAGATTTCCAACCCGGCCCTAACCACCGCGCCAAAGAACGACGCCACCAGGGATGCGTTCGACCGCCTGACGTTCCTTGGCTGGCGCTGGGGGTTAGCGGCGATTGTCGGCGGCCTTGCGGTATCGTTTTTCCTGTTCGGCTATGCGCTCATCTACTGGCGCAATGCCGACATGGATTTCATGGTGATCTACAACGCGCTTGCGCTGAACGACGGCAAGCCGCAGCTGTTCTTCGATCACACCGCCTATCTGACGATCCTGGCGCTAAAAGCCTGGTTTCAATTGCTGCACGGGCTCGGGCTGCTCGACGCCTATTCGCTGTCGGCGATGCCGCCGGCGTCCAATCCGGCCGCCTTCGATGCCGCGATGTCGAGCGCGGTTCGCGCCGGGCGCGTGCTGGCGTTCTTGATCGCGACCGGCTGCGTGCTGATTTTTGCCGCGCTGGCCCGGCTCATGCTGCGCGACTGGCGCGTCGCGCTGATCGCAACGCTTGCCTTCGCGTTCTCGGGCGGCGTCGCCGTGCATTCGCGGATCCTGCGCAGCGAGCTGGTCGCGGCGTGCCCGGTGATTTTTGCGCTGATGCTTTTGATCGTGGCCGGACGCCGCGCCACCCCCACGCGACCCCTCGCGCTGGCGGCCGCGGCGGCCTTATGCGTGCTCGGTCTGGAGAACAAGGTGCAGGCGATCCTGCTGATTGGCGCGTTGCCACTCATGGTGCTGCCATTCGGCAGCGGGAACAGCGCAGGCGTCGCGTTCTGGCGCCAATCGCGCTTGCGTTGGCTCTTGACCGGCATCGCGGCACTGGCCGCGATCGCGGCGGCCGGGGCCGCGTGGCCGCTGATCGCAACCGGGCTGGATCGCGCTTTGCTTGACGCTGGGCAGTTTCATCCGCTGTTGCTCGGTCGCTTCGGCATCTATCAGGTCGCGCTTGCGACCCTGATCGGCGGATGCATGACCGCCTATGCGATGATCTGGCGCGTCAGCGCCGCGGAGACGCTGGCGTCGATGTCTGCGGTCATTGCCGGTGCAGCCATTGCGTTGCTCGTGCTCGATCTCGATTACAACACCAGCAATGTGATTGCCGTGATCAATCCGCTGGAGAAAATGCTGACCTTTGCGGACACGACCACCACCGATGCCGCGAACGGCTCGAACCTCCTGAGTATTTTTCTGTTGCTCTTCGACGGGGTCGGATCGGTTCTCGCGCGCTACACCTTCGTGCTGCATTCCTCGCCGCGTCCGACCGTGTTTCTGACCTGGCTGATCGTGCCCGGCATCATCCTGGCATGGCGGCGCGGCGAAAGGCTGGTGGCGATCCAGGCGCTCGTGCTGTTGCTCGGCGCGATCGGGATCGATTCGCTCGGGGTGCGGCGCGGACTGAAATCCGAATATTTTATCTTCACCGACCCGCTGATCATCCTGTCAGGCGCGATCCTGCTCGATTGCTTAAGCGATCTGCGTTTTCACAAATGGGCCTATCCGATTGCGGCTGTCCTGTTCGGCCTGCATATCGCGGTCGGCCAGGCCGAGCCGATCAAATACGCGTTCATGCGCAGGGGCCCCGAATCGGCGTGCGCGTGGCAAGGCTATTACATGCCGCTGATGCCGTTGCCCTGGTGTCCGGCCCGGCCATAACGGCTTGTTGAGCAGCGCCCGCGCGCCGGTTGCGATAGCTTGGCCCATCCGGAGAGAGCACGATGATCCATCGCAGGACGATTTTGTCGGCGGGCCTGGCCGCAATCGCGGGGCCGCTGTTGACCCGCAAGGCTTTGGCACAGGCCGCCATGAGCCGCATCACCGCGTATGCGTTTTCGTTTCCGGCGCTTGAGGGCGGCGATATCAGGCTTGCCGAATTCGCCGGGCGCCCGCTGATGGTCGTCAACACCGCCTCACTATGCGGCTACACGCCGCAATATGCCGGATTGCAGGAGTTGTGGACCGAATTCCACGATCGCGGCCTGATGATGATCGGGGTTCCCTCCAACGATTTCGGTGGACAGGAACCGGGCGGCGCGAGCGAAATCAAGGAAACCGCACAGCACCAATATGGGGTTACCTTTCCGATCGCCGCCAAAGCGGTGGTAAAGGGCCCAAACGCCCATCCGTTCTACCGATGGGCCGCCGACGCTCGGCCCAAGGACGTCCCGCATTGGAACTTTCACAAATATCTCATCGGCCGCGACGGCTACATCGCGGAAGCGTTCCCCGAGACCGTCGAGCCTGCGGATACACGCGTCAAAACCGCGATTGCGCGGGCGCTGGCGGATACCTGACGCACGAGGCGTCTCGGCGTGAATTAACCTGTTCACCGACAAATCCGCAGCCCCTGATAAAACCCGTTGCCGTGGCGGCGCGGGTCCAACTAGGCTAATATGGTCAGGGGTAGGAATTAGCTCGGGCGACGGCCAAAAGCCTGAAACGGGCGGGATCAGCTTAAGGGGAATACGATGCGTATTGCGGCAGGATTGATCTTTGCAAGCGCGGTTTCACTGTGTGCGTCGGGGATGGCCTGGGCCCAGACGCCAGCTCCCAAGGCCGCGGCAGCGCCGCAGGCAGCGCCTGCGGCGGCTCCAGCACCTGCCCCTGCAAAGGCCGCTTGCGCCAATCCCAATGCGCTCGGGATCGCTCGCACCGTCGAAATCGACACCACGGGCGGGCCGGGCTTCGGTTTCGAGCACTTCAAGCAGCTCGATTTCCTGCGCGACCATGAGGTGGTGCTGACGTTCGACGACGGCCCCTGGCCGGTCAATACGCCTTCGGTGCTGAAGACGCTCGCTGACGAATGCACGACCGGGATTTTCTTCCCGATCGGCAAGCACTCGACCTACTATCCGGAAATCCTCAAAGAGGTTTTGGCGGCCGGGCATACCGTCGGCTCGCACACCTGGTCGCACGCCACGCTGACCAACAAGAAACTGACCGAAGACCAGCGCAAGGAAGAAATCGAGAAAGGTTTTAGCGCGGTGAAGTGGGCGCTCGGCGGCACCGCGCCCTCGCCGTTCTTCCGCTTCCCGGCGCTGCAGCATCCGCCGGAAATGGTGACCTATCTCGGCACCAGAAATATCGCGATGTTCTCCTGCGACCTCGATTCCTTCGATTTCAAGGCGCGCAATGCGCAGCAGGTGATCGACGTCACCATGAAGAAGCTCGACAAGCTCGGCAAAGGCATCATCCTGCTGCACGATTTCCACAAGCATACGGCCGAAGCCCTGCCCGACCTGCTGCACCGGCTGAAGGCCGGCGGCTACAAGGTCGTCAAGATGATCGCCAAAGCCCCGGTGGAAACGCTAGCGCAGTACGACGACGAGGTCCTCAAGGACGCCAAGCTGCCGACCGTGAGCTCGCGGCCAGTCTCCAGCGTGGTGCAGACGATTTCGGAATAACTTCCGCCGCGCACGACAACGCCGATGCCGGGTTTGCGTATTGACGGCTACGTCATCGTGTCGGCGGACGGCATGCTGGCGAACGCCGACCACGTGATGCCGGATCAGTTGAATTTCGAGGGCGACAAGCGGTTCTTCACCGCAGCCCTTGATCGCGCCGACCTGATCGTGCACGGCCGACATTCCGGCGAGGACCAGCCGAACGCGCCAAACCGACGACGCGTTATCGTGACCCGCTCGATCGCTGGGCTCGCGCCCGATCCGTCCAATCGGAGGGCGATCTTGTGGAATCCCGCAGGTGCTGCGTTCGAGGCCGCCTGCGATCTGGCCGGCGTGGATTCCGGCACGGTCGCGATCATCGGCGGACCGGATGTGTTCGGAATGTTCATGGACCGCTACGACACGTTCTTTTTATCGCAGGCGCCACGGGTACGGCTGCCCGGCGGTGAGCCCTGCTTCCCCGGTGTGCCAGAACGTTCGCCGCAGCAGATTCTGGCCTCTCACGGCTTAAAGGCCGGCGAAGCTCGGGTCCTCGATCCCGCACATGATGTCACCGTCACGCCGTGGCGGCGCGCTGCATAGAAGAACGCCTTACGCGCTAAACATCGCCATAGGCAGGCTCCGCCATCCGCGACCCGCGGCCATAGCCTGCGATCATGAACAACCCACCGATGATCGACAGATTTTTCAGCGCCTCGACCAGGGTCTTGGCATTGTCGGGCGGCGATTGATTCCAGAAATCGTGGAAATAGAAGGTTACCGCCGCCACGAAGAAGATCAGCAGAATGGCAAAGAACCGCGCGCCGAAATTCAGCGCGATCATCAAGCCGCTGACGACCTCGAAGACGCCGACCGCAATGGCGAGCAGTTGCGGCGTCGTCATTCCCGTCATGGACTCGATCTGCGAGGTATAGGGGGCCAATAACGCCGGGACTGTCACCTTGGCGGCGATAAAATCGGCAGTGGCCTGGATCGCGAAAAGCTTGGTTGCGCCCGAATAGACAAACAACACCGCGAATAAAACGCGCCCGAAAGTAATAAACGCTGGCATGGTTGGCCTCATTTCAAGTGCTTGCAATAGAAGGTGTCGCAACAGGCGAAGCGATTATGGGCGTTCCGCCCTGGGTTTTCAAACAGTCAAATCTGGTCCGACGCGCGAGCTTGCGCCGCAACAAAAACTCCCGCGCAAAAACTCCCGCGATTGAATCTATAATTTAGCCGAACAAGGTCGGCTGCTGGCGGCCGGCGCGCTCCTGGGCTTCGACCGCGGCGACCGCGGTCATGTTGAGAACACCGCGCGCAGTCACCGAGGGGGTGAGGATATGCGCCGGCCGCGCCGGGCCGATCAGGATCGGCCCGACCGGCAGCGCATCCGCCAAGGCCTTGATCATCTGATACGCGACGTTGGCGGTATCGAGGTTCGGCATGATCAGGATATTGGCCTCACCTTCCAGTTTCGAATGCGGCAGGATCAGTTTCCTTGCGGCTTCGGAGAGCGCGGTATCGCCCTGCATTTCGCCGTCGGCCTCGATTTCCGGATGGTTCTGCTTCAGAAGCGCGGTAGCGCGGCGCATCTTGCGCGAGGATTCGGTATCATAACTGCCAAAGTCAGAATGTGACACGAAGGCGATTTTAGGCTTGATATTGAACCGCTGCACATGGATCGCCGCCAGCGCCGCCATTTCGGCGATCTCCTCGGCGCTCGGGTTCGGCCGCACCTGGGTGTCGGCGATGAAATAGGCGCCCTTGCTGGTGATCATCAGCGCCAGCGCCGCGAAATCGCTGACCCCCGGGAGGAAGCCGACGATCTCCCGCACATGGCGCAGATGGCTCATGTAGCGGCCCTCGACGCCGCAGATCATCGCGTCGGCCTCGCCGCGGATCACCGCAAGCGCCGCGATCACCGTGGCATTGGTGCGCACGACGGTTCGGGCGGCATCGGGGGTGACGCCGTGCCGGCCGGCGACGTCGATATAGGATTGCACATAGGACCGATAGCGCGGATCATCCTCGGGATTGATCAGATCGAAATCGCGGCCGGCCTTGATGGCAAGGCCATAGCGCTTGATCCTGGCTTCGACGACCGAGGGACGTCCGACCAGGATCGGCCGCGCCAGTTTCTCTTCCAGCACCACCTGCGTCGCGTGCAGGACGCGCTCGTCCTCGCCTTCGGCATAGATCACTCGGACCGGCTGGGTTTTTGCCTTGGCAAACACCGGCTTCATGACCAGGCCGGAGCGGAATGCGAAGCGCTCCAGCTGGGCCCGATAGTCCTCGAAATTCTTGATCGGACGAGAGGCGACGCCAGATTCCATCGCCGCCTTCGCAACCGCCGGCGCGATGCGCAGGATCAGCCGCGGATCGAACGGGCTCGGTATCAGCGATCCCGGGCCGAACCCCTGCGCTTCGCCGCTGTCGAAACCGGGAGCGATCGCGTCCACCGGCGGATCGCGCGCGAGCTGCGCAATGGCATCGACCGCGGCCTTCTTCATTTCCTCGTTGATCGCGGTGGCGCCGACATCGAGCGCGCCGCGGAAGATGAAGGGGAAGCAGAGGACGTTGTTGACCTGATTGGGGAAGTCGGAACGTCCGGTGCAGATCATGGCATCGGGACGGGCTTTGCGGGCTTCGTCCGGCATGATTTCCGGTGTCGGATTGGCCAGCGCCATCACCAATGGCTTGTCCGCCATCCGCTTGACCATGTCAGGCGTCAGCACGTTGGGCGCCGACAGCCCCAGAAAAATGTCGGCGCCGTCGATCACGTCCCCCAAGGTGCGCTTGTCGGTCTTCTGGGCATAGACGGCCTTCCAGCGGTCCATCAGGGTGTTGCGGCCCTCATGCACCACGCCGTCGATATCGCAAACCCAGATATTCCTGCGCTGAGCGCCCAGCGAAACCAGAAGATTGAGGCAGGCGATCGCCGCGGCACCGGCACCCGAGGCGACGATCTTGACGTCCTTGAGCTTCTTGCCGTTCAACAATAGCGCGTTGGTGATCGCGGCGCCGACGATGATGGCGGTGCCATGCTGGTCGTCATGAAACACCGGGATCTTCATCCGCTCCTTGAGCCGCGCCTCGATCTCAAAACATTCCGGGCCCTTGATGTCCTCGAGATTGATGCCGCCGAAGGTGGGCTCCAGCGCCGCGACCGTCTCGACCACGCGCTCGATGGTGTCGGCCGCGATCTCGATATCGAACACGTCGATGCCGGCGAATTTCTTGAACAGAACCGCCTTTCCCTCCATCACCGGCTTCGATGCCAGGGGACCGATATTGCCCAGGCCGAGAACGGCGGTGCCGTTCGAGACGACGGCGACAAGGTTGGCACGGGTCGTCAGCGAAGCCGCTTCCGCCGGGTTTTTGGCGATCTCCATGCAAGCCGCGGCCACGCCCGGCGAATAGGCGAGCGCAAGGTCGCGCTGGTTGGCGAGCGGCTTGATCGCCTGAATTTCGAGCTTACCCGGCCGCGGCAGGCGGTGATAGGCGAGCGCCGCGGAATGAAGATCTTCGGAATAGGACGACATACATTTCCCCCGCGGGCCCGTTCGGCCCCGAAATTAAGGCTTTGTCGGTGGCTGGTCTTCAGTTCTGGGGCAGATTGAGCCGGATGTGAAGCTCACGCAACTGCTTCGGCGTGACCTCCGAGGGCGCTCCCATCAGCAGGTCTTCGGCCCGTTGGTTCATCGGGAACAGCGAGATTTCACGTAGGTTCGTGGTGCCGCACAGGAGCATGACGATGCGATCGAGCCCGGCCGCCATGCCGCCATGCGGCGGAGCGCCGTACTGGAAGGCCCGGTACATGCCGCCAAAACGCTCGACCACGTCCTTCTCGCCGTAGCCCGCGATCTCGAACGCCTTCACCATCGCTTCGGGCCGATGATTGCGGATACCACCGGAAGCGATCTCATAGCCGTTGCAAGTGATGTCGTATTGAAACGCCTTGATGGTCAGCGGGTCCTGGGTTTGCAACGCCTCGAGCCCGCCCTGCGGCATCGAGAACGGATTGTGCGAGAAGTCGACCTTCTTCTCTTCCTCGTTGTATTCATACATCGGGAAGTCGACGATCCAGGCGAGCTCGAACCGATCCTTGTCGATCAGGTTCAATTCCTCGCCCAGTTTTGTCCGCGCCAGCCCTGAAAACTTCCAGAACTTTTCGGGATCGCCGGCGACGAAGAAGGCCGCATCGCCCTCCTTCAAGCCGAGCTGCGCGCGGATCGCTGCCGTCCGTTCGGGGCCGATGTTGTTGGCAAGCGGGCCTGCGCCCTCGCCGCCCTCGCGCCACATGATGTAGCCGAGCCCGGGCTGACCCTCGCCCTGCGCCCATGAGTTCATCCGGTCGCAAAACGCGCGCGAGCCGCCACCGGGTCCGGGAATGGCCCAAACCTGGTTCTTCGGGTCTTCCAGCATCCGCGCGAACACCTTGAAGCCGGAGCCGCGGAAATGTTCGGAGACGTCCTGCATGACGAGCGGATTGCGCAGATCGGGCTTGTCGCTGCCGTATTTACGTAAGGCCTCGGCGAACGGAATCCGCGGCCAGTTCTTCGTGACCGGCTTGCCCTTGGCAAAATCCTCGAACACGCCCGTGATGACCGGCTCCATCGCCGCGAACACGTCGTCCTGGGTGACAAAGCTCATCTCGACGTCGAGCTGATAAAACTCGCCGGGCAGACGGTCCGCGCGCGGGTCCTCGTCGCGAAAACAAGGCGCGATCTGGAAATAACGGTCGAAGCCCGACATCATCAAAAGCTGCTTGTACTGCTGCGGCGCCTGCGGCAGCGCGTAGAATTTTCCCGGATGAATCCGTGACGGCACCAGGAAGTCGCGCGCGCCCTCCGGAGAAGACGCCGTCAGGATCGGGGTCTGGAATTCGAAGAAACCCTGATCCTTCATGCGCTTGCGCATGGAATCGACGATTCTGCCGCGGGTCATGATGTTCTGGTGTAGTTTCTCTCGCCGAAGGTCGAGGAAACGGTACTTAAGCCTTATGTCTTCGGGATATTCCTGCTCGCCGAACACCGGCAGCGGCAGCTCGCCGGCCGGACCCAGCACCTCGATCTCGCTGACATAGACTTCGACCGCGCCGGTCGGCAGCTCCGGATTGTCGGTGCCTTCGGGGCGGCGGCGGACCTTGCCGTCGATCCGCACCACCCATTCCGAGCGCAGTTTCTCGGCCTCCTTGAAGGCCGGCGAATCCGGGTCGGCTACGACTTGGGTGATGCCGTAATGGTCGCGCAAATCGATGAACAGCACGCCGCCATGGTCGCGGATGCGATGGCACCAGCCCGACAGCCGGACTGTCTCGCCGATATGGCTTTCGCGGAGCGCGCCGCAGGTGTGGGACCGGTAACGATGCATGAATAGTCCAAAAACTGATGTGGAGGTTCGAATCGGGTGGCCTCGGGGCAGCCCCTTCAAAGTTGGGCAGGGTTTACCCGAGGCAGCGCAGGGCGGCAACCGAATGCGCCGTCAAATATGGGCCCTCCGGGAATGATCTGACCCCCCGCAAATCGATTGTCTAATCGCTGGCTATGCCTATCTTGGAGCCATGACGGTCCATTTCCCCTTCCAAAACACCTACACGGCGCTGCCGGCGAACTTTTTTGCGCGCGTCGTGCCGACGCCCGTCGCCTCGCCCAAACTGATAAAACTGAACCGGCCGCTCGCGGTCCATCTCGGCCTCGACCCGGATCGGCTCGAAAGCCCCGAAGGCGCCGAGATACTGGCGGGAAAGCGCGTTCCAGACGGCGCGGACCCGATCGCGATGGCCTATGCCGGCCACCAGTTCGGGCATTTCGTTCCACAATTAGGTGACGGCCGGGCCATTCTGCTCGGCGAGGTGATCGATGCCGACGGCATCCGCCGCGACATTCAGCTCAAGGGATCGGGCCCGACACCGTTTTCGCGCCGTGGCGACGGCCGGGCGGCGCTCGGGCCGGTGTTGCGCGAATATGTCGTCAGCGAAGCGATGGCTGCGCTTGGCATTCCGACCACCCGCTCGCTCGCCGCCGTCATGACCGGCGAGAGCGTGCTGCGCGAGACGCTGTTGCCGGGCGCCGTCCTGACCCGCGTCGCCTCCAGCCACATTCGCGTCGGCACGTTCCAGTATTTTGCCGCCCGCGGCGATACCGACGGCGTGCGGCGGCTCGCCGATCACGTCATCGCCAGGCATTATCCGCAATTGGCGAACGCCGACCGCCCCTATCATGCGCTGCTTTCAGCCGTCATCACGCGGCAAGCGGAGCTGGTCGCGCGCTGGCTCTTGGTCGGCTTCATCCATGGCGTCATGAACACCGACAATACCTCGATCTCGGGCGAGACCATCGATTACGGTCCGTGTGCCTTCATGGACCATTACGATCCGGCAACGGTGTTTTCCTCGATCGACGAGCAAGGCCGTTACGCCTACGGCAATCAGCCGCGGATCGCGCTCTGGAACCTGACGCGGCTGGCGGAATGCCTGTTGCCGCTATTTTCCGAGGCGCAGGAGAAGGCCATCGAAGAGGCGCAAACAGCGCTCGGCGATTTCATCGAGACGTTCGACACGGCCTACCAGGCGGGCCTGCGGAGCAAGCTCGGCCTGTTCACCGCGCGCGAGGAGGACCGTACGTTGGCGCAGGACCTGCTCGACGCGATGGCCAAAAACCAGGCCGACTTCACCCTCACCTTCAGGCGGTTGAGCGATGCGGCGTCCGATCCGGCGGGCGATGACCTTGTGAGGCAGTTGTTCGCTGATCCCACCGCCTATGACGAATGGGCGGCGCGCTGGCGGCAAAGGACCAGCGAGGAACTGCAGCAACCCGCGGCAAGGCAGACCGCGATGCGCGCGGTCAATCCCGCCTTCATTCCAAGGAACCACCGGGTGGAGGCCGTGATCGACGCCGCCGTCAACCGCGACGATTTTGCCCCCTTCGAGGAGCTTCTCGCGGTCTTGTCGAGGCCGTATCAGGACCAGGCTGCGTTCGCCGCCTATGCCGAGCCGCCCGAACCGCACCAGCGCGTGCTGCAGACGTTTTGCGGGACCTGAGCCGTTAACCCGGCGTTCAACACGTCAAGAAACCCCCGCTCGTCCGCCGCCAGGAATTAAGCAAGGATTAGCGCCTCCCCTACAAATCTATCGTTTTGCCGGGGGGATTGCCGTGGACGGATTGGTGTTTGAATTCATCGGATTGGCGATCCTGGCGCTCTGCATCATCGTGCTTGCCGTTCCGGCGCGGCGGTCGCCTGGCCGGCAAATCCGCGACACCTGAATCCGGCTCCGAAGGCAGCGTCCTGAGCGACCCCGCCGCCCGCCGGCGCGGCCAGGGGGCGCGTCGGCCCCGAAAAACTGTTGCCAGACGGAAATGCAAGGCTCGAATTCGCTGCAAGACCCTTGACATATCAGCGCTTTCGGCAGAACGCGTCACCTAAGCGTTATGGACCGTTCATGCATTTGATTACCACCACTTCGGAACTCGCCGCCGTTTGCGCCCGCCTCGCCAAACACCCGGTCATCACCGTCGATACGGAGTTCCTGCGCGAAACGACCTATTATCCCCTGCTCTGCGTCGTGCAGATGGCGAGCGCCGAGGAGGCGGTCGTGGTGGACACGTTGGCCGAGGGCATCGACCTCAAGCCGTTCTTCGAGCTGATGGCAAATGAGGCGGTGCTGAAGGTCTTTCATGCCGCCCGGCAGGATATCGAAATCGTCTGGCATCAGACCGGCATCGTTCCGCACCCGATTTTCGACACACAGGTCGCGGCCATGGTGCTCGGCTATGGCGATAGCATCGCCTATGACCAATTGGTCGAGCGCATCACCGGCCACCGGCCCGACAAGACCCACCGCTTCACCGACTGGTCGCGGCGGCCGCTGACCGCAGAACAGATGCATTACGCAGTCTCGGACGTCACCCATTTGCGCGACGTGTTCGCGGCACTCGACGCCGACTTAAAGAAGCGCGGGCGCAGCGATTGGGTCAGCGAGGAGATGGAAGTTCTGACCTCGCCGAAGACCTACGACTTTCATCCCGAGCGCGCCTGGGAGCGGTTGAAGACGCGGGTCCGCAAGCCCCGAGAGCTTGCGGTCCTGATGGAAGTCGCGGCATGGCGCGAACAGGAAGCGCAAAGCCGCGACGTTCCGCGCAGCCGCGTGCTGAAAGACGATGCGGTCGGCGACATCGCTACCCATGCGCCGACCAGCCTCGAGCGGCTCGCCAATCTGCGCTCGCTGCCGAAGGGTTTTGACCGCTCGAAATGGGGCACCGATATCGTCGCCGCCGTGCAGCGCGGCCTCGCGCGCGATCCGGCGACATTGCCGAAACTCGAAAAGCCGCGCAGCAATTCGAACGGCGCCGCGATCGTCGAATTGTTGAAGGTGTTGTTGCGCATGACGTCGGAGCGCCACGCTGTCGCCAGCAAGGTGATCGCAACCGTTGACGATCTCGAGCAGATCGCGGCCGACGATCACGCCGACGTGGCTGCCCTGCACGGCTGGCGCCGCGAGCTGTTCGGCGAAGCGGCGCTGTCGCTGAAACACGGCCGGCTGGCATTGGCGATCGAAAAGGGACGGGTCGTCAAGGTGGACCGGAACTGACGCGAACTCCGTGCATCGCGATCGCGCCTCATTTTACCGCTCAGATCGACCACGACAGAGGCAATTGCACGGGATCGATGCACCGAAGGCGCTATCGCGTCGTATCGTCCGTGCGGTGGTCCGGCGGGGTTCTCAATAGTTGCGATACTTCCACCAGGACCATCGATAGAATATAAGCGCTGGTGGGCAAATCCAACTGGCGAGCCTTCGAGATCGCGGCCGAGACGTCGATTGCCAGCTCGTTGAGATCGTCCTCTCGGGTTGCCATCTGTCATTCGCTTCTGGAGCTTTAACTGTGAGCACCGACGATTCCGATGATCCCGGTGACAAACTACTGCGGTTACTTCGGGACAATCAGATCGATCTGAACGTGGTTGAGGGTTTGCGGCTGGTAATTGCATTTAGAAAAATCAAGGACTCCACGGATCGGCGCGTGCTCATCGAGCTGGCCGAGCGACTTGCAAAATGACCGTCAGCCCACCGCGATGGCGTCGCTTCCGTCACACCGCAATCTTACCGCTCGCGCCGATAAGATCGGTACTTGCCTGAACCCGCGCATAGTTGCCGATCACTTTGACCACCGCCAGCTTGTAGGAGGCCGCCTCGCCGACGCCGGGCCGCCGACAGGCGACCGCGTCGCTGACCACCTGATAGCGATGACTGCGGTGAAAGCCGTCGACCACGGTCGACAGGATGGTTTCATCGAGCGAAAACCCGCATAGCACGCAGCGAATGTCTCTCATATTGGCCATGTATTCGGCAAAACGCGACGAGCTGTAGGCTGACGGCAGCGGATGCTCGAAGGCGAGCTCCCCCGGACGCGGCTTCAGCTCCGCGATCCAGTCCGTCAGGTTCGACGCCGGGTTGAACCACGCGGCCTGGGCGATCCGTTTCAGATGCATCACCGGCCAGAGATTGCTGCGCCAGACCGTCATCAATTCAAGGCAGCGCGACGTAATCGCTTCGGCATCCGAGATGACGTGGCTGCGGCCTTCCGTGAGATACTCGGTCTGCAGATCCGCGCAGATCAGGATCGGCGGATCATCATGGATCGAAATTGTCATTTTGCGGTTCGCGATCATGTTTCGGCCAGCGCCGCCGTGCGAAGTGGCGACGTCACGTCGCGACCTGACGAGATATCGAGCACGCCGGGCCGGTCCCAATCGCCCTCGGGGCGGATGATCACGTAGGGGTCGCTCTCCAGCGTGATGGCGTCGGGACCCGGTTCGATGTCGAGCACCATTTCCGTGTAGGAGAAATCGGAAAACGTGATCTTGCGGTTATGGCCAAGCGGCCGGGCGCCGAAATGCGCCCAGAAGTCGACCAGGCGATCCTGGGCCTGACCATAGATTTTCCTAAAGCCCTTGCGCTTGATGTAGTCGACGCTTGCCTGCACCAATTTGAACGACACGCGCGAGCGCCGGAACTGATGGCGGACGGCGAGCCGTTCGACCTTGGCGAACTCACCAAAGAACCGTACCCGAAGGCAGCCCGCGGGTTCCCTTCCGACAAATCCGATGAAATGCGCCGCGACCAGATCGTTGCCGTCGAACTCTTCCTCGATCGGGCAATCCTGCTCGGCGAGGTAAACGGCGGCGCGGATGGCGGTGACCAGCATGAGGTCGTTGGGATCACGCGCGATGCGGACCGAGATCGCGCGCGGGTTCGAGGTGGCCGATGATGAAGACCTAGTGCCATGCATCTGCAGAACTCCTTGCTGGGAAACCCGATGCCGCTAGACGCGTCGGGACGCGGTTCCAGGGCCGCTCGTAACACCAGAGGTCGGGCTGGAAGCTCGGTATCTGCTTGAAGCAAGTCGAAATCAGCCAATCGCGTCCTGCCTTGGTCGATGGCTGGGCGAAGCAATTGGCGTTGACATAGCGCCGCGTTCGCAAATGCGCCGAGATCTTGCCGGATGCGGCGACACCGCGACCGGTTGCCGCAAGTGCCCAAAGGTAGATCGCCGACACCTCCTCGTCGCTCGGCGCAAGCAGGCTGATATCCGGCTGCGTCAGGCAAATCTCGTCGAGAATGAGAGCGTCGTGTCCGCGACTGTTGAGATAAAGAAACGCAATGCCGCCGAGCAATTGCTCACGTCGGCTGAACGTTAGAATGCATTCAGGATCAAAAGCGAAGTATTTGCCGAGCATCGGCGCCGTCATCTGAACTCCCGGAACCAGGCGATGGGCCATATCGGCCAGGATTGAAATCTCCTGATATCGCGCCGGTCGGACCTCAACATCCGAACTGATCGGCAGTGAATCGAAATCGTGCCTTGCAGCGAAACAGGCTCTTTCCATAGTCTCGTTGCGCATCTATCGTTACTCCTGCCCGCAACGAGCATCATAACGGGTGGGAGTTTGGGGTATGCAGCAACTATTGCATCGGGGTGCTGCGATGATGCAGCACCGGACTGAGGAAGCTCCGGATGCGTCCTGGGACGATCTGAAAGCGTTTCTCGTTTGCACGCGATACAAGAGTTTCCGGAACGCCGGTGAAGTGCTTGGCCTGACGAGCACGACCTTGATGCGAAGGATCGATCGGCTCGAGGAGCGGATCGGCTGCAAATTGTTTCTGCGCGATCAGAGTGGATTGACGCTGAGCGAAGACGGAGCCGCGATGATTGCGGACGTGACTGAAATGGAGCGTCACGCCTTCAACATTTTCCGGCGCGCGTCGCAGTCGTCGAATGATCCTGCGGGTACGGTGCGGATTGCCGTGACCGAGGGGCCGGGCAATTTCTGGATTCTTCCAAGGCTGATCGATTTCCAGAAAACCTACCGCAAGATCACCGTCGACCTTCGCTGCGCGATGGAGCAATCGGACGTGGCACGGCTGGAATCCGATATTGCCATTCAGCTCGAACCGCCGACCAACCCCGACCTCATCGTCGCCAAGCTCGGCAGGCTGCACATCTACCCCTTCGTTTCCGCAGGCTACCAGAAGCTCTACGGCATTCCCGCATCGCTATCTGAGCTCAAAAGTCACCGAATTATCAAGCAAAGCGCGCCGCAGGTCGATGATACCGCGTATGCGCGGATTTTCGGACTGACCTCGCTGGAAGGCGTCGTCGGAATAAAGACAAACTCCAGCATCGGCGTTCTATACGCGGTTGAACGAGGCGCAGGCGTTGGTTTCCTGCCAACTTCGTCGATCGCCTTAGGGGCGCCGCTGGTCGCGGTCGATATGGGCTTTAGTCATCATGCCGAACTTTGGCTTACCTATCACAAGGAATTTCGCAACTCGGATCGGCATAAGATCGTCATCGATTGGCTCAAGAAGATATTCGATCCCAAAACGTATCCGTGTTTCCGGGACGAGTTTATTCACCCAAACGACCTCGTGCCCCTGATGGCCGGACCGAGAGAGAATTTCGGGCTGGTGGGATATGCCGCTGCCAACCCGTTTAATGGCGCCAAGGAACTGCTCTGATCGTCGGGCGAGGCAGGCCGCGCGTCACCACTTCAGCTCCACCCCGACCGTGCCCTGGTGCGACTGCGACGCGGCGCGGAACTTGCCGTCATAATTGGCGTAGAGGCGCGCGCTATTGCTCAGGAAGAGCGACGCCGACGCGCCGGCATCCGCGCCGTAGCGGCTTTCGCCGATACCTTGCAGGGTGATGCTCTGGGTGCCGAGGCTGACGGTGAGCGAACTGAAATTCTGCGCGACATTGTCGACGAACTTGCCGTAGGCGGACAGATCGAAAATCTTCTGATCGAAAACGAAGTAGTGCCCGATCTCCGCGCCGAGCAGGATCCGCGAACGCTCCGCCGTCGCACCGCTCGCCATCACCGGATCAAGTCCGCCGACCTCCGTAAACGATCCGGTCGAGGCGCGCACATATTCGAACGCGGCCTTCGGCACGATCCGGCTCTGGTCCATGTTCCAGTAGTAGCTGAGTTCGGTCAGCGCGCCGTCGATACGGCCGTCATAGCCGGCGGTCGCGAAGCCCACCCCGGTGTCGCGGCTGGAATTGATTTTTCCAAAACCGTGGACCAGCGCGACGGCCCAGGTCCACGGACCCTTGTCCACAGAGGCGTTGAAGCCGATCTGGGTCAAGTCGAGGGTTGCCGACTGCAGCGAAACCGGAACGTCGATGGCGGTGCCGCTTTGGTCGACCGAAACCCCGACATTGACGCCGGGTGCGATGCGCGCGCCGAGGCCCGCGACACCGCCCCAGGTCTGGCGATGGTCGCCGGCGAAATCGCCTTGCATGCCGGTCCTGGCCGAAATTCCGTAGGTCTCACCCCAGGTCCGGAAACGCGGCGCCTCGGTTGCCTCGGAGGCGCCGCCGCCGCCGGGATTGTTGCGGGCGGCGCGGGCGAAACCGTTGGTCGCCTGGTCGCCAAGCCGCTCGAGGAAATTGCTGCCGAGATTGGTCAGCGCAGCGCCCGCCGACAGGTCGGTGTTGGCATCGGTGCGCGATGGCACCGGTGGCGGAGGCAGCGGCGGCGGCGGGGGTGGCGGGGGCGGGGGCGGTGCTGGGGGTCGTGGCGGCACAAGAACGGCAATCTGGGCCTGAGCCGGCGGCGACGTCGCGGCACCTGCCAAAACGACGACAAACGCGACCGCAACGGTCCTCGAAAGCCCGCCGCCAGCACCCGTCCCCTTAGCGCGCGAAGGCTGCGATGAGCCGCACATGAATGCTATTTCCCGAAACGGCGCCAACTCGAAACGATGCAAATCCTGTCGGCCGGTGCCGATTTGCCCCCAGTTCTCGCGGGGGGTCAATCGGTCTTGGTCCCGGGCTGCGGGCGATTAGCGGACATTGTTGTTCCGCTGCCACAGGTCGGAAAGCGGCGGTCTCATTCTTGAACAGACTTCCCAGGACACGCCGGAAGCTTGCTAACGCGCAAATTTCGTGTTGCAATATGCAGCACAATCGGATTTAGGCCGATCGACTGTGCGTTTCGCGACTGAGAAATTGAGCAGACATCAGACAAGCCCGCTTGTGGCGTGGCACGCGAACAGCGTGGCCGCGTCTTTTTTACGTCTAGACCAGGAGACAGGCGATGCAAAAAGGCACCGTCAAGTGGTTCAACCCGACCAAGGGTTATGGGTTCATCAAGCCGATGGCCGGCGATAAGGACGTGTTCGTCCATATCTCGGCGGTCGAGCGTGCGGGGCTCTCAACCCTCAACGAGAATCAGGTAATCGAATATGACCTTGTGGAAAATCGCGGCAAGAGCTCCGCGGAAAATCTGAAGGTCACCTAACTTCGTCACGATCCGCGCAAGCAATCCTGATGTACCCCCGGCCTATGCCGGGGGATTCTTATTTTTAAGCTAATTTTTTCGAACCATTGACGGCTAACCGAGCATCCGCCGCTCACGCTCCTTGCCCGACGCCTCAGCTTGCCGCGGGCGAAATCAAGATGGCGTCGGAACCCTTGCCGCCTGCGGCTTTGCATATATCGCCGTCAAGCCGGATCTGATCAGCCGCGACCAGCCGTAGCGCTTCGGGATAGATGCGGTGTTCGACCGCAAGAATCCGCGCCGCCAGCGTCTCCGGCGTATCGTCATCGCGCACCGCGACCGCGCCCTGCATCAGAATCGGGCCGGCGTCGGTTTCCGGAATGACAAAATGCACGGTCGCTCCCGAAATCTTTACCCCTGCGCGCAGCGCCTGCGCCTGCGGTTCGAGACCGGGAAATGACGGCAGCAATGAGGGATGAATGTTGAGCATCCTGCCATACCAGCGCTGCACGAATCCGGCGGTGAACAGCCGCATGAAACCGGCGAGGCAAATCAGGTCGATCTTGTGCTGATCGAGCGTCGTCTGCAGCACGGCCTCGAACGCCGCGCGATCCTTGCCGAACGGCTTGCTCTCGATCGTGAGCGTCGGAATTCCGCTAGTCCTGGCCTTTTCGAGGCCCAAAGCGTCGGAGCGGTTGGAGATCACCACGACGATCTCGGCCGGGAAATCCACTTCGCTTGCCGCCTCGATCAATGCGGACATGTTCGATCCGCGCCCGGAAATCAGGATGGCGACACGGCGCTTCATGGACTCACCATGCCAGATCGAGATGACCGTTATAGACCACGCGGTGCTCGCCCTCGGCGGGGATCACCTCGCCGAGAAGCGTAACGCTCTCGCCGCCCTCGGCAAGAATCGCGGTGACCTGTTCGATCGCATCCGCTTTCACGATCGCGATCATGCCGATGCCGCAATTGAAGGTGCGCAGCAATTCGAGTTCGGCGATGCCGCCCTGCTCCGCCAGCCATTTGAACACCGGCAGCACTGGAAGCCTCGCCAGATCGATGCCGACGCCGAGATGCTTCGGCAGCACGCGCGGAATATTGTCGGTGAAACCGCCGCCGGTGATGTGGGCGAGCCCCTTGACCGCGCCGCTCTCGCGAATCGCGCGCAGGCATGACCTCACATAGAGCCGCGTCGGCGTCAGCAGCGCGCCGCCCAATGTCATGACCGGGGAGAACGGCGCGGGCGCGTCTAAGCCGAGGCCGGATCGTTCGACGATCTTGCGGACCAGGGAAAAACCGTTGGAGTGAAGGCCCGACGAGGCAAGGCCGAGCACGGCGTCCCCGACCGCAATATCGGGCCGCGGCAACAGCGTGCCGCGTTCGGCCGCGCCGACCGCAAACCCCCCGAGGTCGTAGTCGCCATCCCTGTAGAGGCCGGGCATTTCGGCGGTTTCGCCGCCAATCAGCGCGCAGCCGGATTCGCGGCAGCCTTCCGCGACCCCTGCGACGATCGCCGCCGCCGCCTCCGGATCGAGCCTGCCGCATGCAAAATAGTCCAGAAAGAACAGCGGCTCCGCGCCCTGCACCACCAGGTCGTTGACCGACATCGCCACCAGGTCGATGCCGATGCCGCCGTGCAGGCCGGTCTCGATCGCGATCTTGACCTTGGTGCCGACGCCATCCGTGGCGGCGACCAGGACCGGGTCTTTGAAGCCCGCGGCCTTGAGATCGAACAGCCCGCCGAACCCGCCGATTTCGGCGTCGGCCCCGGCGCGGGCGGTAGCACGGACCATCGGCTTGATCAGGTCGACCAGCCGATTACCCGCATCGATGTCGACACCCGAATCCGCGTAAGTGAGCCCGTTTTTGCGGTCGATCATGGCCTGTCCCAGATAATGCCGGCTGGTTACGTCGGATTCCGCGGATGCGCAATGGCTCGCAAGCGGTATGCCCGTGTACTATGTAGACAGGAACCGGTTCAGCCTGCAAAGAGCCGGACCTTCGTAAAAAACAAGGCCGGGAGCCGGGAAGCGACCGAGTTGAGTATTCCGAATATCATTACGCTGGGCCGCATCCTCCTGGTGCCGATCATCGTCTGGGCGATCGCCTCCAGCCAGATGGAAATCGCGTTCGCGATCTTCGTCATCGCCGGCGTCAGCGACGCCGTGGACGGCTTCCTCGCCAAGCGTTTCAACATGGCGAGCGAGTTAGGCGCCCTGCTCGATCCCTTGGCCGACAAGGCGCTTCTGGTCTCGATCTACGTGGCGCTTGGTATCTGGGGCGCGGTGCCGCGCTGGATCGTCATCCTCGTGGTCTCGCGCGATATCATGATCGTGAGCGCCGTGATTGTGTCATGGTTGTTCGGCAAGCCGATCCCGATGAAGCCGTTGATGGTGTCAAAACTCAATACCGTGGCGCAGGTGGCATTCGCGGCATTGGTGCTGGCCGCGCTCGGCTTCGGCTTCCAGCCGAGGCCGTATGATCTGATCCTGATGGGCTTTGTAACGGTCTTTACTTTGGTCTCCGTCTCTCTCTATCTCGTGGAGTGGGTGCGGCACATGAGCACGATCGAAGCCAGCTAGAGCGCGATCGAAGCAAGTTGGATCGCCGAGATCCCGGTATGGAGCAACCGCGTGGCAGGCCGCGTCGAACCTCGTCAACTGGCATTTGCGCTGCCGCACGCGGAAAGCCTCACCCGCGACAATTTCCTCGAAGGACCGGCCAATGCTGCCGGCCTGGCGCTGGTTGACGGTTGGCCGGACTGGCCAAGCCCGATCATGCTGCTGGTCGGACCGGAGGGCTCCGGCAAGAGCCATCTGGCGGCGATCTGGGCCGAGCAGGCCGGCGCGCGGTCGATATCCGCCCATGCGCTGACCGCAACCGCGGTGCCGGGCGCGCTGGCGACCGGGGCGCTGGTGGTGGAAGACTTGAAATCGCCTGATGTCGACGAGCGGGCGCTCTTTCACCTGATGAACCTGGCGCGGGAAGACGAAGCCTTCGTTCTGATCACCGCGCGGGTGCCGCCGTCCGCGCTCCAAATCGAGCTGCGCGATCTGCGGTCACGGCTGCGCGCGGTTCCGACGGTGTCGCTGCTGCCGCCCGACGACCAGTTGTTTCGCGCCCTGATCGTCAAATTCTGCGCCGACCGTCAACTGGCTGTCGATGAGACGGTGGTAAGCTATCTCGCAACCCGGATCGAGCGGTCCTACGCGGCCGTACGGCAGGCGGTCGAACTGCTCGACAGCGAAGCCTTGCGGCTCGGCCGGCCGGTCACCCGGGCGCTGGCGGCTGAATTATTGCGCAATGCCTGATTTGTGACGGCCGAGGCGCATCTTGACGGCGCGGCTTGTGGGAACATCAATGTCATCGAAACGTCATCGCGATAACACATGCTTTGCGCCGACTTGGCTAAAATGGCGGCGCGGCCTGATTTGGGAATGGATCAAACCTTGATGGAATCCGCGCAAGCCATTGTAATTAAAGAAAAAGAAGCGGAAGCCGAGGCTAGCCCGACGATTGCTGCAAGCCCCGAACGCTTCATCAATCGCGAGCTTTCCTGGCTGCATTTCAATCGCCGGGTGCTCGAGGAGTCGGTCAATCCCGGCCATCCCGCGCTTGAACGGGTGCGATTCCTGTCGATTTCCGCCAATAACCTTGATGAGTTCTTCATGGTCCGCGTCGCCGGCATCAAGGCCCAGGTGCGCGAGGGCATTGCCGAGCGCAGCCCAGACGGGCTGACCCCGTCCGAACAGCTGGTTCTGATCAACGAGACGGTTTCAAAGCTCGCCAACGACCAACAGGCGATCTGGCGCGACCTGCGCGGCATCCTGGCCGAAGTGGGCATCGTTCTTGTCGACGGCCGCGATGTCACCAAGACCGAGCGAGGCTGGATCGAGGATCATTTCCTCCACAACATTTTTCCATTGCTGACGCCGCTTGCCATCGATCCAGCGCATCCCTTCCCGTTTATCCCGAGCCTCGGATTTACCATCGCGCTGCACCTGGCGCGGGTCGCCGACGGCAAGCCGATGAACGCGCTCATTCGTATGCCCGGCAAGATCGATCGCTTCATCCGCCTGCCCGCCGGCAAGGACGCGACCGTGCGCCTGATTACGCTGGAGCAGGCCACCGGCCTGTTCATCGGCCGGCTGTTCCCTGGCTATGTCGTCAAAGGCCAGGGCGCCTTCCGCATCATCCGGGATTCCGAACTCGAAATCGAGGAAGAGGCCGAAGATCTGGTGCGGCTGTTTGAAACCGCGTTGAAGCGGCGGCGGCGCGGATCGGTGATCCGGCTCGAGATCGAAGCCAACATGCCGGATGAACTGCGCGCCTTCGTGCAGCACGCACTTTCCACCGCCGACGACGAGGTGTTGCTGGTCGACGGCGTGCTGGCGATGAACGAATTGTCGCAACTGACCCGGCTCGACCGCCCCGATCTCGAATTCGCGCCCTACGTCCCCCGCCATCCGGAACGCGTGCGCGACCATGGCGGCGATATTTTCGCCGCGATCCGGCAAAAGGACCTGATCGTCCATCATCCCTATGAATCGTTCGACGTCGTCGTGCAATTCCTGCAACAGGCCGCCCGCGATCCCGACGTCGTCGCCATCAAGCAGACGCTTTATCGCACCTCGAACAACTCGCCGATCGTCCGCGCGCTCGCGGAGGCCGCGGAAGCCGGAAAGTCGGTAACCGCGCTGATCGAGCTCAAGGCGCGGTTCGATGAGGAAGCCAACATCCGCTGGGCCCGCGACCTCGAACGCGCCGGCGTCCAGGTCGTGTACGGGTTCATCGAACTGAAGACCCATGCCAAGCTGTCGCTGATCGTGCGCCGCGAGGGCGGCAGTCTCACGACCTATGTCCATACCGGCACGGGGAACTATCATCCGGTGACCGCGCGTATCTACACTGATTTGTCCTATTTCACCTCCGACCCGATCATCGGCCGCGACGCCGCGCGGGTCTTCAACTACATCACCGGCTACGCCGAACCGAGCGACATCGAGAAGATGGCGGTATCGCCGCTGACCCTGCGCAAGCGCATGCTCGAACATATTCACGGCGAGACCAACCACGCCCGTCACGGCAGGCCCGCGGCGATCTGGATGAAGATGAACTCGCTGGTCGACCCCGACATCATCGACGCACTCTACCAAGCCTCGCAGGCGGGCGTATCGATCGAGCTGGTGGTGCGCGGCATCTGTTGCCTGCGTCCGGGCATATCAGGGCTTTCGGAGAATATCCGCGTCAAATCGATCATCGGCCGTTTCCTCGAGCATGGCCGAATCTACTGCTTCGGCATGGGACAGGGCCTGCCCGGCGCAAAAGCTGCTGTGTATATCTCGTCCGCCGACATGATGCCGCGCAACCTCGATCGCCGGGTCGAAATCCTCTGTCCGCTGCAAAATCCCACGGTGCATCAGCAGGTTCTCGAGCAGATCATGGTCGCTAACCTGAAGGATACCGAGCAGAGCTGGCAATTGTTGCCGGACGGATCGTCAACGCGTATGAAGGCCGCGAAGGGCGAGGAGTCTTTCAACCTGCATAATTACTTCATGACGAATCCGAGTCTGTCCGGCCGTGGAAAGTCGCTTAAGGAATCTTCGCCGCGCCGGCTCACGCGCCGTACCGAGCGTCAGCAATCGTCCACCGAGCGTCAGGCATCATCATAAGGGGTCTTTCCGGTGAAGGGGCCGCGCAAACGCGCATCGAGCGTCGCGGTCATCGACATCGGCTCGAACTCGGTGCGTCTCGTCGTCTACGAATCGTTGACGCGAAGCCTGGTCACGCTGTTCAACGAAAAAACCCTGTGCGGTCTCGGACGAGAGGTGCAGACCACCGGGCTATTGGCGCCCGACGCCGTCGCCAAGGCGTTGACGTCGCTGCGGCGGTTTCGCGCGCTGTGCAAAGTGATGAAAGTCGGCCGGGTCTACGCGATCGCCACCGCCGCGTGCCGCGATGCCACCAACGGCCCGGATTTCATTGCCAAGGCCGAACGCATCTGCGGCGTCAAAATAGAAATCCTCTCGGGTCCGCGCGAAGCGAAATTATCCGCCTTCGGCGTCATCTCCGGCATTCACAAGCCGGACGGGATCGTCGGCGATCTCGGCGGCGGTTCGCTGGAACTGGTCGACGTTCGCGGCAACCGGGTTCATAGCGGCGTCACGTTGCCGCTCGGAAGCCTCGCGCTGCAGGATCTGTCGCACAAATCCTTGAAGCGCGCCGAGCGCATCGTCAAAACCGAGCTTTCCGATGTTGCCCAGCTCTCGGCCGGCCGCGGCCGTGTGTTCTACGCGGTCGGTGGAACGTGGCGCGCGCTGGCGCGCATCCACATCATCCAGAGCGAATACCCGCTGCGAGTGATGCATGGCTATTCGATACCGGCCCAGGACGCACTCGATTTCGCGCAGCGCCTGCGGCGCCTGGTAACGGCGAATATGTTGGCCAATATCGAGGTCGTTGCCGATGCGCGGCGGCCGCTATTGGCCTACGCTGCCCTCGTTCTCGAACAAATCATCCGGGTCGCGAAGCCGAAAACCATTGTGTTTTCGACCTTCGGCGTACGTGAAGGCCTGCTCTACGAGAAGCTGCCGCCGGCCGAGCGCGCCAAGGACGGATTGTTTGGCGCCGTTCAAGAGCTCAACGGACTGTTGTCGCGATCCGCGCGTCATGCCCAGGAATTGACGGAATGGACCGATCGCCTGGTGCGGGTCGTGCATTTGCGGGAAACCGACGAGGATCGCCGCCTGCGCCATGTCGCTTGCCTGTTGTCGGATATCGGCTGGCGGGTACATCCCGATCACCGCGGCGAGGAAACGCTCAGTCTCATCATCAATGGCAATTTCGGCTCGATCAGCCATCAAGGCCGGGCGTTTGTCGCATTGTCGGTGTTCTACCGTTATGCGGGCTTGAGCGAACAGAACGAACCGCCGGCTATCATTCGTGAGTTGGTGCTGCCGGCCATGATCGAGCGTGCGCGCCTGCTCGGCGCCGCGTTCCGCGTCGCCCATCTGATATCGGCGGCGCGGCCGGGCGTGTTGCCGGCGACCCACTTCCGAACCCAGGGCCGCAAGCTGATGCTGGTGTTCGAGCACCGGATGGTCGATATCGTCGCCGACCGCGTCGGCAGCCGCTTCAAGCAGCTGGCGCGGCTGGTCGGCCGCTCCGGGTCGATCGAAAGGCGCTAGGCCAGTCCAGCGCAATTTTCTCTGATTCAATTTTCAAACAGCCACGATGCGCAAGGTTTTGACATCGTCATTGCGAGCGCAGCGAAGCAATCCAGCTTTGGCGCCGCGAAACAGGAAGCTGGATTGCTTCGTCGCAAGTGCTCCTCGCAATGACGACTGGAAACAGTTTCGCATTCCCGCGGCGCAATGCGCCCGAGGTTTGCCTCATCTTTCACCCTCCTGGAAAGTAGAGGGCGCAGGGAAAGCCGGATGCGCGCTGCACCCGCGGTCTCGCGTGCAAAATGCAATATAGAAGACGCACACGAGCATACAGGTTCAGCGGAGGCAATCCGGCCTTCCCTGCACGATGGTTTACGGCTTACTTCGTGCTCTCCCCGGCGACCGGGCTCTTTTGCCACCGTCATCCGTGGAAGTGACTTCCACGAACTTGACACCAGCGTCGGGGTGTCAGGACCACACGACTTCGCCGTCCGCTTAAGCGCTGTTCGTCAATAGCGCTGCTGCGTCCACCGCATCCCGCCCCGCGTCCGTGACGATCGCGATACGCCCCTCGAGAGGAACGAGACGGCGCAGTTGTAAAAGTGTTTTGGGGCAAACGAGAACAAATTTCTTTTTGCAGGGAGGACTGGACAGGGCAAATCAGCTTGATCCGAAAGGAGAATTTTTGCTCAATTGAAATTGCTGTGAAAGCCGGAATTGAGGTCAAATGGCATCGCTGATTTGCCCGTCGGGCGATCGATGGCGCTACGTTCGCTCTTTCCCCGCTATGGCCGAACCGTGAGTTGAATTAAGTGCACTGGACTGCACCCCTGGAACGAGACACGATAATTTCTGTGACAGTGCGGTTGCCATGATGCGTTATCGTGGTTTGTTTTGCGCGAACGCGGTTTCGAACTCAAGGGGCGATTGGTACCCGAGCGCCGAGTGCAACCGGTCCTTGTTGTAGACTTCTGCGATGAAGCTATTGATTCGGCGGCGGGCGTCACTGAGGTCGGCGAAGGCCTTGCCGTCGATCTCTTCGGTCTTCAGCGTCTTCATGAAGCTCTCGGCCTTGGCGTTGTCGAAGGGATTGCCCGGTCTGCTCATGCTGATGGTGATGTCGCGATCGGCCAGCCGTTGGCGATAGGCGATGGAGGCGTATTGCACCCCGCGATCGGAGTGATGGATCAGGCTGCCGGGTTGCGGCTTTCGGGCATCGATGGCTGTCTCCAGCGCGGCGATGGCGAGTGAGGCATCGAGCGTGTTCTCAAAAGCCCAGCCCACGGCCTTGCGCGAGAAGGCGTCGAGAATGACGGCGAGATAGGCGAAGGCTCTGGCGAGATGCACATAAGTGATGTCGGCGACCCAGATTTGATCAGGCGCTGACGGAACAAGGCCGCGCACCAGATTGGGCACGATGAGAAAGGCCGAGGGGCGGTCGGCTGGTGGCTTCAGGAACGGCGCCTTGCGCTGGGCCAGGAGATTGTCCTCGCGCATAAGCCGCTGAACTTTCTTGGCATTCACCACCATGCCCTGCCGTCTGAGGGCCGCTGTCACCCGCCTATAGCCATAGAAGCGGTGCTTGAGGCAAATGCGCTGGATAACGTCGCGCAACTCGCACTCAGCCGCCTCACCGCTGCGTCCGGCAAGGTGCCGGTAATACGTCGCGCGCGGCAGGCCTGCGAGCCTGCACAGGTGCAGCACATCGGCGTGCGAACCGGCCGCTTCTAGCGTCATGGCTTCAATAACTTCGATGATGCGGATGCGGGTTTGCCTTGCGCTGCCGGCCGCTCCAAGGCGCGCAAGGCTTTTCGAAAAAAATCGATGTCCAGTTGCTGGCGGCCCACCAGCCGTTCAAGCTCGGCGATGCGCGCGCTCGCCTGGGCGAGCGCAGAGCGTTTTTTGTCATCCGCCTGTAGCGGCCTGAGCCTGCGGGGGCCAGGCTTGGGCCCGCGCTTGCGATTCAACCCCTCAGGCCCATGGGCCTTCCACGCCTTGATCCAGTCATGCAGAAGCTTGCGCGATATCCCAAGCTTGCGGGCCACAGGCAGAACGCCTTCGCCTCCTTCAGCAAGCTTGATCGCCTTCAATTTGTACGCCGTCGGAAACTGACGGATCTTTCCTTTTGCTGCCACAGGTCATCCTCGAAATGCCTGTCACAGAAATTATCGTGTCTCGTTCCAGGGGTGCAGTCCAGCACCGTCACCGTAATTCCCCAAAGAACTCCACCGCGCCCGTTTCGAGATTGTACATTGCGCCTGTGATCTTGATGGTACCCTTGGCCTCCAACTCCGCCAGGACGGGGCTGTCTTTCCGAATGTTCGCGACAGTCATCTCGACATTCTTCCGCGCGACAGCATCCACGAAGGCGTAGTTCTTCGCCGACCGGTCGCCTGTATAGGACGTCGCCTGCACCGCAGGTTTGATCTTAGCCAGCAATCCCGTAAGATTGCCCAGCTCTGCGTTGTCAATCGCCCCTTTGATCGCGCCACAGGCGGTGTGCCCCATGACGAGCACGACTTTGGCGCCGGCGAGTTTGCACGCGAACTCCAGGCTGCCCAGAATGTCGGCGCTCTCGACGTTGCCGGCGACCCGGCAGTTGAAGATGTCGCCGATGCCGAGGTCCATGATGACCTCGGCCGGGGCGCGCGAGTCGATGCAGCTGAGTAGCGCCGCTGCGGGATATTGTCCCGAGGCGCTTGCCTTCTGTTCGCGAAGATAATTGCGTTCCTTCCTTTCGCCCTTCCGAAAGCGCGTGTTTCCGTTCTTCATTGCCTGGATGATTTGATCCGGCGTCAACTTGTCGCGTAGTTCCTTGGTAAGAGCGTCCGCGCGTGCCCGGTCCGCGAGGAAGAGGCTGCTCCCGCCAATTCCGACCGCAGCCGCTGCGCCCGTCATCTTGAGGAAATTCCGGCGGGCCAAACAATTGCAGTCCCGAGGATGTCCTGGCTTGTGGTGCACGGGCGATCTCCCCTTCCATAACTATATTTTTCAAGCAACGTGCCGCGAATCCTATTTTTGATCGGTGTTCGTGACAAGGTGTCACAAGCAAACGACGAGGCAAATCTATAATTCAGAATGGAGCTCGGCTGGCAAACCTCAACTAAGATGCAGAGGCTGCTTCCGCACGGGCACGGAAGGAGACATGGTCGGGCGCGTTGCAAAGCGCCGAAGTGCGCTGTTTGAGCAATGCTCGACAGGTCTATAACCGGTTCGATAGACTGAAGAGGGGTTTTGTCCGACCTGAGCCCGACGATGTCTGAAACGATTATGCGACGAATATGGCAAGCCATAAAACGATGGCGCTGGCGGGCCCTGGCTTTGGCGGTGGCGATGCCCTTGGCAATCGCCGTGTTTAGCTGGTTCGGCGTCACCACCCCCGATCGGACAGCAGAGCAGTCATTCATGTCCCGCGCCGAAGCTCGCCACCAAGGCGCGGTAACCGTTCGCGCGGCGGTTTTGACCGACGACGAAGGCCAGCGCTACTTCGGCGCGTCTCTGGCCGACCATGGCATTCAGGCGATCTGGCTGGGCGTGGACAACGCCGGTGAATCCGAGCTGGAGTTTCTGCCGATCGTCACCGACCCGAACTACTTTTCGGAAGCGG
The DNA here is from genome assembly GCF_900141755.1 of Bradyrhizobium lablabi. Lineage (NCBI taxonomy): Bacteria > Pseudomonadati > Pseudomonadota > Alphaproteobacteria > Hyphomicrobiales > Nitrobacteraceae > Bradyrhizobium > Bradyrhizobium lablabi. The sequence goes on from NZ_LT670844.1 coordinate 382,103, forward strand.
AGGTGGAACAGCTTCTTCACGCATGGTGGCGAGGCAGCGCCAATGCGTCCACCAAGGCCGCCGTCGCGCAGGCTCCCATGCCGGATATCATCCCGCAGAGGCAAGCCGCGGCGGGCTTTGTCTTTACGCACCGTGAAGGTGGCTTGAAATTGTTTGGCGTGGGGTTCGAAACCGGCAGTGAGGAACTGCTGTTCAGGTTCGCCCTCCCGGTCCGCGGCGGGTCCTATGCGATCGAGAAAGTTGATTTCAGCAACATCTATCCGCCCGGATCGGTCGAGGATATCGATCTGGCGACGCTGCGCGAAAGGCTAGCGAAGCTACCGTGCTGCACCACCAATAAGAGCGGCACAGATAACGGTGATCCGCTCAATATCGTCGTCGTCGGGCACGGACTCGACGCACTTTTCTCATTCATCGGGCGCGGATGGAGGCTCGACGAGCCGTTCGATCTTCACAGCGTTTATCGGACTATTCAAGCTTTCCTGTTCCGCAGCGAATATCTCAACGCACCGGTCAGCCCGCTGCATGTTTTCGGACGCCAGCAGGAAGTCGCATTGCAGAAGGCGCGCAACACCGTGAGCCTTCGCAATCATCTACGGCTGTGGCTCGCTCCGTTCACGGTCGGTGGGCAGCAGGTCTGGGTGGGCCAAATCAGCCGCGACATCGGCATCAAGCTGACCACGCAAGTCTGGTATCTGACCACGCATCGGATTAGCCCGGCCGTCGACCAGGACCGCTTCTATCTGCTGCAGGACCTGATCATGTCCGGGGCCGTTTCGCGCTTCGGCTTTGTGCAGGGCGTTGGTGTATCGTCCACGCCAGATCCGCGCGTCAATCTCGGTGGAGACCCGTATCTGACCGATGGCCTTCGGCTCGTTCTGTTCCTCGGCACGCCGCGACGGGCCTTCGATCAAATCGAGTTTCTCGACTGGGAGCATCCTCGCCCGTAGAGCGACCTCGCCCGGTTCGGCTTCAGCGGGCACTGGTCGCGATCGTCGCGCGCGGTCCCGGCGGCGGCTCTCGCATCAGCGAACAAGTTCGGACCTGTCGTCTAGGCCAATTACGGTCACAGTGCACTCAATTCGGCTCCGCGGTTTCCCAGGACACCGTGCACCATCGCCCGCATCTTCAGCACCATGTGATCCAGCGCGGCAATGGCCGCGTGTGGCGCAAGTTGTAAGACTGCAAAGTTGCGATTTTAGCGCGTCCCACAGCAATTTTTAATATTACGAGCAATTACAGATATTTCGAAGGATTTATCGGTATGTACATTGTGGAAACAGACCGAATCTTTGAGGGTAATTAGTTTGGGGCCGGACGATCAAATCGAGTGGCATCAGCGACATCCTGATGCACGTCATCCATTTTTAGTTAAACGGATGTCTTGGGCTTGGTTCTCTGCTGAGCTCGTTCGTATTCAACCAACGGAATTGGGTTACCGAGTGAAGGGAGATGCAGCTTATTTAGCGCTGCATGATTTTGTTCGCTCCGATGGGGAGACGACTATGAACGGAGGGAGCCGTTCGACGCTTACTGACGTCCGAGATAAATTAACGTTCGTACCGATCGGATCTTCCGCCGAAGGTTGGAATCGTTTCAAAGGCCGGGTGTCGTCGGTCTTTGCAGTTCATCTCGCCCCTCCCAGATCAGATCACGACGCAAGCGATATCTCAAATATTCCTCCATCTTTGTATTTCGAAAATAACAATCTCAAAGCGACGCTCCTAAAACTCCAAAGCGTCTTAGATGGCTCGGGCATAGACGACCACGCGTATGCGCAGACGCTCGGGCTGTTGCTTTTGTGGGAACTACGGCACGCCGCTGACCCACAGTCCCCGCAACTGAAACCGCTACGCGGAGGTTTAACTGCATTTCAACTAAGGCGCATCAAAGAGTTTGTTGATGCTCACACTACGAAAGAAATCGGGATATCCGATCTAGCGAACTTGGTAGGACTGAGCCAGTTCCACTTAATTCGAGCGTTTAAAAATTCCGTTGGGCTTTCACCCTATCAGTACGTTCTGTCCGCGCGGATCAGCGCTGCAAAAGAGCTGTTGTCGAACAGCGATCGATCGATTGCCGACGTCGCGCTCGCGGTGGGATTTACCGATTCATCCCAACTGAACCGCGTATTTCTAAAATTGATTGGAGTTACGCCAACGGCCTTTCGGCGCGAGAATGGCTTGGGTTGAACACGAACAAACTCGGCAGAGAACCACGACCAGGACATCCGCTTAACTAGAAATGGATGGTGCGCATCAGGGTATCGTTGATGCAACTCGAGTTCAGCGTCCGGCCTCAAACTAATTCCCCTCAAAGATTCCTTCTTTTCGCAAAGTACATACGGATAGCTTCTTCGAAATACCAATAATTGCTCGGAATATTAAAACTTGCCGTGAGACTGCGTTACTTGCGTCAAATAGCTTTTCTTGCGCCAAAATAATCCAACCGCTGATCGTCCTATTGTCGATCACAGTCCCGCATGGTGTCGTTCTGGCTCGATGGAATCCGCTGATTGCCAGCGTATCCCTGCTCCCCGCTAGTCACCGCGTTACCCGGCACCAGCCGGGTGAGCCGCAGAGGGCTCTTTATGCGCTATTTGCCGAAGCGTTTCCGCTTATTCTTTTCCGACGTCATCGAGCGATACAGGAACCAGAGGGCGCGGAAACGTTCGGGCCCTCTGTGGCGCGCGCTGAGGAGATTCAGAGACCGGGGGGCGTGGAAGACAACGGTTGAAAAGAATAATAGCGGGCCGATCTACGTGCTGAAGATGACCGCGATGGCCGTGACGGTGCCGGCTATCTTTCTGTTGGCCGCTTATTTCTTCATAAAATGGGACATCAGTTGCTCGCGCCGCAATGCGGACGGCCCAAAGATCGCAAATACGATCTCAATCTCGGGCTGTCTTTAGATGCCGATCAACGAATGGCTTAGCGCCGCCGGAATAATGATGCCCTTCGGCATCGGGATTTATCTTCCGCTTCTCAGCAGCAAACCGAACTGGACTATCCGGGCGATTACCGGCGTGATGCTCGCCATCTCGCTTTGCAATCTCGCGGCAGTCGTCACGAATGAGGCAAGACGCAATTGCACGACGATCCTTCATTGCGGCCTGAAGAAATAACGGTCAAGCATGTATTGCTCTGGCTTTTTGCGGTGGCGCTGTGGCTTGTGCTGTTTCCGGTCTATTATGGGCCAGCGCTGCTTTACAGCTGGATCAGGGGACGCGAGGTCAGGGTGTGGATGTTTACGGGCTATTGAATTCTAACGCCCGAGATCGTGACGTCTTTACCACCCGTGCTATCATTAAATCTGTTTTTTCGCTTCGCGGCGCTTCAGCTCGCGCTCGACCGCTTCGCGGACCGGATCGCATCTATATCGCGAATTTGCGCGCCGTTCCGTTGCCACCAGCGCCGCCGCCATAGGCGCCTCCGGAGACTGCCACGCCCGCGCCGCCGCTTGCCGTGGGGGTCGGGCCCGGCGCATCCGATCCATACATGACATTTGCCGAGCCGCCACCAGAGCCGCCGCCAGCCGCGCCGTTGGCGCCGAGATAGGCTGCGGCTGCAGCGCCCGCGGCAGTTACGCTGCCCGTCCCGGAATAGGCGCCGGCACAGATCAGAATTACGGTGACAGTGCACCGTAATTGTCGTCGGCCGCTCCGGGTCGATCGTCAGGCGTTGGAAGCGTTTTCAAACGAAGTGAAGACCGGTTCGCGCTAAGAAGACGCATCAAATCAAGAATCTGGAGCGTTTACCGGATCGATTACCGCCGGTCGGTCGATTGAACCGCCCCGGCGGTTGGCGGCAGCGCGAGTTTTTCAAGCTGCTGCAATTTGCGCTTCCGCCAGATCGATCCAACGATCAGAACGACCGCCGCGCCTAGCAGCGAGGCGATGTACTCGACGAGATCGCCGTCCACGCTGAAATGCGGCGATACGCCGAACACCGCCGACGTCGCGTCGAGATTGAACACGATCTGGCCGTCGAGCAGTTGTTTCAGCAACGGCTGCACCGCCGGATCGGTCGCGATCACCTCGCCCGCGATCCAGCCGAGCAGCGTCGCGCCGAGCCAGACCAGAATCGGAAACCGGTCAAGCACCATCATGATCAAGGCGGCGCCGGCGACGATCATGGGAATGCTGACGGCAAGCCCGAGGATCAATAGCGGCAGCTGGCCGTTCGCGGCGGCTGCGACCGCGATCACGTTATCCAGGCTCATCACGATGTCGGCAATCACGACAATCCGGATCGCGTGCCAAAGGCTGGTGCCCGCGGTAACGTCGTCGCCCTCATCTTCGGGGACCAGCAGCCTGGCGGCGATCACCAACAGCGCCAGCCCGCCGACCAGTTTCAGATAGGGCAGCACCATCAGCTTGGCGACGATGCCGGTGAATGCGATCAGGAGCACCACCGCGATGCCGGCACCGATCACCATGCCCCACAGCCGCTGCCGCGGCGCGAGACCGCGGCAGGCCATCGCGATCACAAGCGCATTGTCGCCGGACAACAATACGTTGATCCAGATGATCTTGCCGACCGCCAGCCAGAAGGCCGGCGTCTGCATGTCGGTCTGGATTTGAGCGAAGAACGCGCCGGTATTTGCGGGATCAACGACCTGCAACAGCCAATTCACGATAGCCTACCCCTTCGGCTAAACCGGCCGTCCCCCGCGCACCACCGGCACTATCAATCAGCCGACGATTTCGTTGCCGGAGAAAAACTGGGCGATCTCGATCGCCGCGGTCTCCGGCGCATCGGAGCCGTGCACCGAGTTCTCGCCGATCGACTTGGCGTGCAGCTTGCGGATCGTTCCGTCAGCCGCCTTGGCCGGATCGGTCGCGCCCATCACGTCGCGGTGCTTGAGCACGGCGCCCTCGCCTTCCAGCACCTGAACCACCACCGGGCCGGAGGTCATGAAATCCACCAGCTCGCCGAAAAACGGCCGCGCCTTGTGGACGGCGTAGAAGGTCTCGGCCTGCTCGCGCGTCATCCGGATGCGCTTCTGGGCGACGATGCGAAGCCCCGCCTTCTCGATCAGCGCATTGATCGCGCCCGTCAGATTGCGCGCGGTCGCGTCGGGCTTGATAATCGAAAAGGTGCGTTCAATCGCCATGATTTCGTCCTTGCAAAGCGTGGGTTTTCAGGAGTTGCCGGGCTTATATCGGCGCCATCCGCGAACGGCAAGCGATCAGGCGCTATCCGCCGGACCCGCGGACGGCAAAGGATTAAGCGAATTACAACAATTTCACCGAGATGAACCCTCTCTGACACCGGCGTCCCGGTTTCGTTCACCTTCGCGGGCGTAGGCTGTGATCAACCCAAACGCCAAGCGGATTTCGCGGGCGTTGGTAGCGCAGTTTCACCGACGGCGCCGGTGGCGCCGAACCTTGAGGAGACGATCATGTTTCGTAAACTCTCGCTCGTTGCAGTTGCCGCGGCTTCGCTGGGTGTGGCCGCGCTGGCGCCGACCTCCGCCTCCGCCTGGGGCGGCTGGCACGGTGGTTGGCATCACGGTTGGGGCTGGGGCCCCCACTTCCACGTCGGCGGCCCGGTCTATTATGGTCCGGCTTACAGTTATGGTTACGGCGACTGCTATGTACGGCGACTGGTCCCGACGCCGTGGGGCCCCCGCTGGCGCCTGGTCAATCGCTGCTACTGATCTGAATGGTCCAGTTTCTGGCGTGCAAAGCCCCAGCCTCTTGGCCGGGGCTTTTTCGTTCCCTGGTTCGATCAAATGGAACCGACCGTTGCTTGCGTTATAGGCATGCCGATCGTTGTGGTAGCGGAAACAAATCACCCCCCAAATGACTTATCTCGGCATCTGAAGAATCTTGGACAACGAGCAAACAATGATGGGTAAGTGGACTGCCGACAACAGCGAACAGATCGACGGCAAGACCAGCCGATCGATCTGCGACGCCATCGGCGAACGGCTGCAGCAGAGCCTGCGCCCGGACACGTCGCGCCTGTCGTCCCGCCTCCAGCATCTGATGGACGAATTGCGCCGGCGCGACGGTGGCGACCGCTTCGGGTCGTCAAGGTAACAGTAACGAAGTTTCGGCTTTTGGCGTTTCCGGAGACGAATATTTCGCGCACAAACCGGTTGCGTTTGGCGACGGCACCGGTGACAACGCCGCATGCTTTCAATCACCGAAATCTCGGTCCGGATTGCCGGACGGCTTTTGATCGATCATGGCACAGCCCAGATCGTGCCCGGCGCGCGGGTCGGTCTGGTCGGCCGCAACGGCGCCGGTAAATCGACGCTGTTCCACGCCATTCGCGGCGAGCTGCCGACCGAGACCGGCAGCATCGCCATTCCGCCGCGCTGGCGCGTCGGCAGCCTGGCACAGGAAGCGCCGAACGGGCCGGAAAGTCTGCTCGAAATCGTGCTCAAGGCCGACCTCGAGCGCGACGCCCTGCTGCGCGAAGCCGACACCGCCCATGACCCCCACCGGATCGCGGAGATCCAGACCAGGCTCGTCGACATCGACGCCCATTCGGCGCCCGCCCGCGCTGCCGCGATCTTAAGCGGCCTCGGGTTTTCGACCGCCGATCAGTCAAGGCCATGCCAGGAATTCTCCGGCGGCTGGCGGATGCGGGTTGCGCTCGCCGCGACCCTGTTCGCGGCGCCCGACCTTCTGCTGCTGGACGAGCCGACCAACTATCTCGATCTCGAAGGCACGCTGTGGCTTGAAGACCATCTGGCGAATTATCCGCGCACCGTCATCGTCATCAGCCATGACCGCGATCTGCTCGACACTTCGGTGGACCAGATCCTGCATCTCGACCGCGGCAAGCTGACGCTCTATCGCGGCACTTACTCCTCCTTCGAGGAGCAACGCGCCACCCGCGAAATGCTCGACGCCAAGCACGCCAAGCGGCAGGAGGCGGAGCGCAAGCGCCTGCAGGCCTTCGTCGACCGCTTCAAGGCCAAGGCCTCGAAAGCCCGCCAGGCCCAGTCGCGGGTGAAAATGCTGGAAAAGATGAAACCGGTCTCGGCGCTGGTGACGCAGGACGTGCGCGAGATCACCTTCCCGGCGCCGGAAAAAATGCTGTCGCCGCCGATTATCGCCGTCGACAATGTTTCGGTCGGTTACGATCCGAAGCATCCGGTGCTGAACCGTGTCACCTTGCGGATCGACAATGATGACCGCATCGCGTTGCTCGGCTCCAACGGCAATGGCAAATCGACGCTGGTCAAACTGCTCGCCAATCGGCTGGCGCCGTTTTCGGGCTCGATCACGCGCGCGGACAAGCTTTCCATCGCCTATTTCGCGCAGCACCAGCTCGACGAATTGAACGAAGACGGGTCGCCCTATGACCACGTCCGCAAGCTGATGCCGGATGCCCCGGAGACCAAAGTGCGGGGGCGCACCGGTGCGATCGGTTTTTCCGGCAAGGCCGGCGACACGCTGGTCAAGAGCCTGTCCGGTGGCGAAAAGGCACGGCTGTTGCTGGGGCTAGCGACCTTCTTCGGCCCCAACATGATCATCCTCGACGAGCCGACCAACCATCTCGACATCGACAGCCGCGCAGCACTTGCCGAAGCGATCAACGAATTTCCAGGCGCCGTCATCATGGTCTCGCACGACCGCTATCTGATCGAAGCCTGCGCCGATCAATTATGGGTCGTCGCCGATCATGCGGTGACGAGCTATGACGGCGACCTCGACGATTACCGGCGGATGGTGCTGTCGTCGCGCGGCATGCGCACCAGTTCACGCGACCGCGCCGGCAACGAACGCGGGAACGGCCGCGACAAGCCACAGCGTGGCAGGAGCGAAAAGCGCATTCCCTTGAAGCAGAAGATTTCGGACGCCGAAGCCGAGATCGCGCGCATCAACGGCATCATCTCGAAAATCGATACCGCGCTGGCGCTGCCGGACTTGTTCAAGCGCGACCCCAAGCAGGCGGCGCAACTCGCCAAGGCGCGGGCCGGTGCGGCGAGCGCCTTGCTGCGCGCCGAGGAAGAATGGCTGGCGGCGAGCTCGCAATATGACGACGCGGCCGGCTGAGTCACCTTAGCCGCAAAGCGCGCGGTGCAAAGATCAGGTCGCCGCCGGTTTCTTCTTCGCCTTGGGCTTGGCGATCTTCGGCTGCACCGGCGCTTGAGGCGAGCCCTCGATCGAGGTCAGCCGTCCTGCCGTGAAGGTATAGATCCCGGCGCGCTGACCTTGCGTATAGGTGATGACCGCCACCCGATCGCCGCGCCCGTTGTTGGAAATGCTGACGTTGCCGGGCGCGCCGATGCCGCGCACGACGTCGCATTCGGCATGGCCGAGCGCCACCGTTCCCGTGGTCGAGGGGACCGGCGGCGCGCTGGCAACGCCATCGGTCAACGCGTTAGCGTCGGCCGGCCCAGCGGGCGGCGCCATTCCCGGGCAATACCCCTCCGCGCTCACGAGATCTTCCGCCGTCACCGGCTTGTTGGGCGACAGCGGCGGCGCTTCAATGTTTCGGATGAACAGCCTGCCCGAGCGCGAGAACCATTCCGCATCCTTCGACAATAGATCGGACTGAAACATGTCGGCCGTGCCCGAGCAGCCCGCCATCACCGGGGCCAGCAGCAGCAACGCCAACAGTCGTTTTCGCTGAGTGCTCTTGTCTCGCACGATAAGTTACGTTCCCACCCCGTCCGGTCGTATGACCGCCAAAGTATCAGCGGTTTGGCGAAAAGATGATGCGCCGATCCAAAAATTCAGCGCGCGGTCCGACGCAAAACCGGTTCCCGGCTTTGCTGACCGCGCTCTAAGCATTTGTCCCACCATCACTTTGCGGCACGACCGTGGCTGTGCGCAAGCACGCCGTCCGAAACCCCAAGAATATCATTAATTGCCTGATATCGCTAATCCCGCCGCTGCCAGCGGCCTCGCTCGTCGGCCTGCCAATAGGTAACCTCGAACCCCCGCGCCTTGCAGTCGGTCCAGGCCCGCCTCGCCGCGGCGAGCGCATCGGTGTCGTCGCCGTTGAACACCAGAACCATCCGGTCGTAGGCGTCCGCATCCGCCGGCAAGCCGGCATTGTCGATCAGAAACCTGACATTGGCCCGGTTCGGGTTGGCCTCCTCCACCACCAGGACGATCGGCTGATCCTCCGCATCGCCCGAGCGCCAGGTTGCGTGCGGCAAAAACGAATCGTCGCGATAGGTCCATAAATGTGAGTCGAGCGCCTCCGTGCGCTCCTGCGACGTCGACTGCACCACGACCCGCCAGCCGCGCTCGAGCGATTTCTCGAGCAAAGGCGGCAAGACGCTTTCGAGCGACATGTTCTGCAGATGGTAGAACAGGACTTCCGTCATCCGGCGTTCTGCTATTTCTCAACTATTTCTTGGCTTCGTAATATTCGGCGACCAGCCGCTCGAGCAGCCGAACGCCGAACCCCGAACCCCAGCTTTGATTGATGTCGTTTTTCGGCGCGCCCATCGCCGTTCCCGCGATGTCGAGATGGGCCCATGGCGTGTCATCGACGAAGCGCTGCAGGAATTGGGCGGCGGTGATCGAACCGCCGTTGCGGCCGCCGGTGTTCTTCACGTCGGCAAACTGCGAATCGATCTGCTTGTCGTATTCCGGGCCGAGCGGCATGCGCCAGAGCCGTTCGCCGGTCGCCTGCCCGACCTTGGTCAGCCGCTCGGCCAATTCATCGTTGTTGGAAAAAAGGCCAGCATATTCGGTGCCGAGCGCCACCAAGATCGCGCCGGTTAACGTCGCGAGATCGACCATGAATTTCGGCTTGAACTTCTTCGCCACGTACCAGAGCACATCCGCCAGCACCAGGCGGCCTTCGGCATCGGTATTGATGATCTCGATGGTCTGCCCGGACATCGAGGTCACGATATCGCCGGGGCGCTGGGCGTTGCCGTCGGGCATGTTTTCGACGACGCCGATGGCGCCGACCGCATTGACCTTTGCCTTGCGCGCCGCAAGCGCCTGCATCAGTCCGACGACGCAGGCAGCACCGCCCATGTCGCCCTTCATGTCCTCCATATTGGCGGCGCCCTTGATGGAAATGCCGCCGGTGTCGAAACAAACGCCCTTGCCGATAAAGGCTACCGGCTGATCGCCGCGCTTGCCGCCGTTCCAGCGCATGATCACGGTGCGGCCGGGCTGCGTCGAGCCCTGGGCAACACCGAGCAGCGCGCCCATGCCGAGTTTTTTCATGGCCTTGACGTCGAGGATCTCGACGTCGACGCCGAGCTTGCGAAGTTGCGCGGCGCGGCGCGCGAATTCCGCGGGGTAGAGCACGTTCGGAGGCTCGTTCACCAGCTCGCGGGCCATGATGACGCCATCGACGATGTGAGCGTCGGGCGCGAACGCTTTTCGCGCCGCTGCGACGTCGCCGACCGCGATTGAAACCTCCGCCCGCAAGGCGGCGTCCTCGCCCTCCTTCTTCTTCGTCTTGTAGCGGTCGAATTTATAGACGCGCAGCCGCACCCCGGCGGCGACCGCGGCCGCTTGCTCCGGCGTCATCGCCGCATCGGGCAATTCCGCGATGATGGTCGCAGCGTCATTACCTGCACGCAGCTTGCCGGCTGCCGCGCCGCCGAGCTTGAAATAATCATTGTCCTTGAGGGCCGAGACCTTGCCGGCGCCGACCACGATCAGACGCGAAACCTTGAGCCCCTGCGGCGCCAGAATGTCGAGCGCGGACCCGCTCTTGCCCTTGAATTGGTTGGTTTCCGCCGCCCGCCTGACCAGATCGGCCGCAGCCCCCAGCGTTTTGCGGGTCGCGGCGCCGAACTTCAACGTATCGTCGCAAAACACCACGAGAATGCCGCGCGGGGCGGCGGAAAACGGGGCGAAGCCGACCTTGACGGCGTCGGACATAGGAAAATCCTCCAAAACTTAGGGGCTGTCGCTGGTCGGGAACCCGCCGGGCGGCTTTGAAATGTTCTCTTCGGCAGTGATTCACGTCCGTCAAGAGCAGGGTGCTGGGTACTATGACCCCCAAGACATGTCGCTGCCAAGCCGCGGTCGTGGCTAGGGGGCCACAGCCCTGGTTTTATTAACCATTTTCTAAGGGTGCCACGGCGCAGCCATTTTGTTGACGGATCAAAGGGATGGTAGTGAGAGAGTGAACCGGCTGGACGGGCGACGCCGCGACCAATGGGGATCCCGAATTCGGGATTGGTCGCGGCCGTCAGCTCCAGTTCGCGGGGGGTGGGGATCGTGCGGTAACGATGGGGTCGATCGACAGGTATATCTTTCGCACGACGCTTGCGTCGTTTGCGCTGGTTCTGGTCAGCCTGACGGGGGTGATCTGGATTACGCAGGCGTTGCGCGGCATCGACCTGATGACGAGCCAAGGTCAGACCATCCTGACCTTTCTCGGCGTCACCAGCCTGGTGATCCCGGCGCTGGTCTTGGTGATCTCGCCGATCGCGCTGATGATCGCGATCTCGCATACCCTCAACAAGCTCGCCACCGATTCCGAGATCATCGTCATGAACGCGGCCGGCTTCTCGCCGTTCCGGCTGTTCCGCCCGTTCATCTATGCCACCTGCGTGGTGGCGGTCCTGGTCGCCTTTATCGCCGCCTATCTCGCCCCCGACGGCATGCGGCGGATTAAGCAATGGGACGCCGAAATCACTGCGGACGTGCTCACCAACATCCTGCAGCCCGGCCGCTTCGCGCAGCTCGATCAGAACCTCACCATCCGGATTCGGGAACGGCAACCCGGCGGCCTTCTGGTCGGCATCTTCATCGATGACCGCCGCGATCCGAAGGAGCGCGTCAGCATCGTCGCCGACCATGGGACTGTCGTGAAAAACGAGGGCGGCTCGTTTTTGATTCTCGAGGATGGAAATCTCGAGCGCTTCGAAATCGACAAGCGCGATCCGGCGCTGGTCGCGTTCGCCCGCTACGGATTCGACATGTCGAAATTCTCGAATCAGGGCCACGACGTCGCCTTGGGCATTCGCGAGCGCTACCTCTGGGAGTTGATCTCGCCGCCGGACGACGATCCGGTCTACCTGCAGCTGCCCGGCCAGTTCCGCGCCGAGCTGCATGACCGCTTCATGTCGCCGATCTATCCGTTCGCGTTCGCCGCCCTCACCTTCGCCTTTCTCGGGGCGCCGCGCACCACGCGCCAGAGCCGCAACTTTTCCATCGGCAGCTCCATCCTCGCGGTGTTCGGCTTGCGCATGGCGGGATTTGCCTGCTCGGTCATGGCGGTGAAATCGCCGTTCGCTCCGATCGTTCAATATTTGATGCTCCTTCTAGCGATCGGCGTCAGCCTCTGGATCATCATCGGCGGCATCGTCATCGAGCCGCCTGCCTCATTGATCGAATCCATCAATAATGCGAACGCGCGCCTGTTACGGCTTTTTGGGCGGCCTGCCACAGCATGAGCATGATGACGAACACGCTTGGGCGATATTTCGCCGGCCGCTTCGTGGTCTCGGCGCTCGGCGTGTTCGCCTCGATCTTCGTGCTGCTGGTGCTCGTCGACTACATCGAGATGGTCAGGAAGACCTCGGGGCTGGTTTCGGCCTCAGCCATCACGGTTGCCGAGACCTCGCTGTTCCGCGTGCCGCAACTGCTCGAAAAGATGATGCCGTTTTGCATCCTGATCGGCGCCATGACCTGCTATCTGGCGCTTTCGCGACGGCTGGAGCTCGTGGTGGCGCGCGCCGCGGGCGTCTCTGCCTGGCAGTTCATCGCCCCGGCGCTGGCGAGCGCCATCGTGCTCGGCATCCTGGCAACGACCGCCTATAATCCGATGTCGGCGAACTTGCGCGAAATCTCCAAGCGGATGGAGGCGGAGCTGTTCGGCTCCGCGCCCGGCGGCGGCATCCAGGACGCATCCGGTTTCTGGATCAATCAGGTCAACGCCGATGGTCAGGCCATCATCAATGCCGCGCGGAGCGAGCAGCAGGGCGTGCGTTTGACCGGGCTGACGGTGTTCCGATTCGATACCAATTACCAGTTCAAGGAGCGGATCGAGGCGCGCGAGGCGACGCTCGAAGACGGCCAATGGCTGTTCAAATCGGTGCGCCGCTATTCCCTCGACGGCCCGCCCATCGACGAGGACCGTTTCACGCTGGCGACCAGCCTGACGCCGGCCCAGGTCCGCAACAGTTTCTCCACACCGGAAACTGTGTCTTTTTGGCAACTCCCGAGCTATATCCGGTCCTCGGAAAGCTCCGGATTTGCGACCGCCGGCTACCGGCTGCAGTACCACAAGCTCATCGCACAGCCGTTTTTATTGGCTGCCATGGTCATGCTGGCGGCGTCCGTCTCGCTGCGGTTCTTCCGCTTCGGCGGCGTGCAAAAGATGGTTTTGAGTGGCGTGGGTGCAGGCTTTCTGCTCTACGTGCTGTCAAAAGTAACTGAGGATTTGAGCAAGGCTGAGTTGATGCATCCGATCGCTTCGGCGTGGCTGCCCGTGTTGGTGGGCGGCCTCACCGGCTTTTTGGCCTTGCTGTACCAGGAGGACGGGTAGTGGCAGTTAGCGCCGCCCTCCAGAGAAGCACGCCTGCGTTCAGGCGGCGCACCGTCGTGCGCCGTCGCGGTGGTCGCTTGGCTGGCGCGATTGGACTCGTCCTTGCGCTGGTTGTCGCACTGATTTTCGCCGCCGCCCTCAGTATCGGCCTGACCACCCCGGCCTCGGCGCAGGGCTTTACCTACAATCCAAGGCCGCCCCACCCGTTGCCGCCGCGCACGGCCAACGATGGGCAGATGCTGGTCCAGGCGGTCGAGGTCGATTACGACTACAACAATTCTCGGGTATCGGCGGTCGGCAACGTGCAGCTGTTCTATAATGGGACAAGCGTCGAGGCCGACAAGGTTATCTACGATCAGAAGACCAAGCGACTGCACGCCGAGGGCAACATCCGCATGACCGATGCGGAGGGCAAGATCACCTACGCCAACATCATGGATTTGAGCGACGATTACCGCGACGGGTTCGTCGATTCGCTGCGCGTCGACACCGCCGACGCGACGCGGATGGCGGCGACCCGCGCCGACCGCACCAGCGGCAACTATACCGTGTTCGAAAACGGCGTTTATACCGCCTGCGCCCCCTGTAAGGACGATCCGAAGAAGCCGCCGCTGTGGCAGGTCAAGGGCGCGCGGATCATCCACGACCAAACCGACAAGATGTTGTATTTCGAGAACGCCCAGCTCGAATTCTTCGGCATTCCGATGGCCTATATGCCGTATTTCTCGACGCCCGATCCGACCGTCAAACGCAAAACCGGATTCCTGATGCCGAGCCCCTCCGAGGCTTCGACCTACGGCTACGGCGTCGAAACCCCGTTCTACTGGGCGATCGCTCCCGATTATGACGCGACCTTCAACCCGCGCTTCACGACCCGGCAGGGCGTCCTGCTGCAGGCCGAATTCCGTCAGCGCCTGATCAACGGATCGTATCAAATCCGCGCCTACGGCATCGACCAATTGGACCCGGGCGCCTTCGCCGGTCAGCCCGGAGACCGGCAATTCCGTGGCGGCGTCGACACCAAGGGCCAGTTCTCGCTCAACGACAAGTGGGTGTGGGGCTTCGACGGCGTGCTGCTCACGGACTTCTTCTTCTTCTCCGATTACAGGCTGGCGCAATACAAGGATTCGATGGGCTCGTTCCTGAGCCTGCCGACGGAAGCGATTTCCCAGCTTTATCTGACCGGCGTCGGCGACCGCAGCTATTTCGATGCGCGCACCATCTACTATCTCAGTTTTTCGGGTAACCAGCAGCAGGTGCCCGTGATTCACCCGGTGGTCGATTATTTCAACGTGCTCAACTACCCGATCTTCGGCGGCGAAGTCAGCTACAAGACCAACTTCACCAGCCTGACCCGCAATGACGCCGCCTTCGACCCGATCACGACGACGGCCAACACCCTTGGCCTGTGCACGGTGGCGTCCGCCGATCCGCTGGCGCGGACTCCGTCGCAGTGCCTCTTGCGTGGTGTGCCCGGGACCTACACCCGGTTAACGGCTGAGGCGCAGTGGCGAAAATCGTTCACCGATTCCGCGGGCGAAATCTGGACGCCGTTTGCAATTCTGCGCGCGGACGCAATCGACGCCTCGATCTCGAACCAGCCGGGCGTTTCTAACTTTCTCCCGGTCGGCGACACCCAGGCGCTGCGGGTGATGCCGACCGTCGGCCTCGAATACCGCTATCCCTTCATCAACGTTCAGCCCTGGGGCACCACGACGATCGAGCCGATCGCGCAGGTCATCATTCGTCCCAACGAACCTTACGCCGGAAAGCTCCCCAACGAAGACGCGCAGAGCCTGGTGTTCGACGCCAGCAATCTGTTCAGCGTCGACAAATTCTCAGGCTACGACCGCGTTGAAGGCGGCGGCCGCGCCAATGTCGGCGCCCAGGCGACGACGCAATTCGACCGCGGCGGCGCCGTCAAGGTATTGTTCGGCCAGTCCTATCAACTGTTCGGCCTGAATTCCTTCGCGGTTCACGATACGATCAATACCGGCGTCGATTCCGGCCTGGCGACGCCAAAATCGGACTATGTAGCCAGCGCCGAATATTCGCCCAACCGAACCTATACGTTCAGCGTGCGCTCGCGCCTCGATCAGGCGACGCTTAACGTGCAGCGTTTCGAGGCCGAGGGCCGCGCAAACTTCGACCGCTGGTCGGTGAGCCTGACCTACGGCGATTATGCCGCGCAGCCTGATCTCGGATACCTGACCCGTCGCGAAGGGCTGTTGGCCAACGGCTCGATCAAGTTGGCCACCAACTGGGTGATGACGGGCGGCGCCCGATGGGATCTCGAAGCCAACAAGATCAACCAGTACATCATCGGCGCCGGCTATGTGGACGACTGCTTCGTGCTGGCAGCCAACTACGTCACGTCCTACACCTACACCGCGGGCACCACGCCGCCGGTGCTCAATCACGCTTTCATGCTGCAGATCGGCCTGCGGACCCTTGCCACGACGGCGGCATCGGCGAGTGGTGCCACGGGTATCCAATAGAACTGGCGCCGGCACGCCGCCGGAGGACGGATTCCCGGCGCCCCCAATTGATATGGCGAATATGATCATGACGACCACATTCTCTCATCGCCTTTCACCGCTCATCCTGGGTTGCGCAGCGGCGCTGATCCTGATGGGTTGCGGCTCGCCGCTGCGTGCGCAAACCGTCGCCGTCATGGTCAACGGCGAACCCATCACCAATTACGATATCGAACAGCGCAGCAAGCTGGATACGCTTTCGACCCACAAGCCTGCCGACCGGCAGCAGGTGATCAACCAGCTGATCGACGAAAAGCTGAAGATCAAGGAAGCCAAGAAATATGGCGTCGACCCTAGCTCCACCGATATCGACCAGTCGTATGCCCAGATGAGTTCGCGGATGCGGATCACGCCCGAGCAGCTGACAAAATCGCTCGAGAGTCAGGGCATTCGGTCCGATACGCTGAAGAACCGCATCAAGGCCGACATGGTCTGGACCAGCCTCGTCCGCGGACGCTACAAGGAGAGCCTGCAGGTCGGCGAGAAAGACGTCGCCGCGGCCGTCAAGGTCAGCGGCGGCGACGAGAAGCAGGAGGCCGATGCATTTGAATACAAGATGCAGCCGATCGTCCTGCTCGTGCCGCAGGGATCCGCACCCGCCGCCATCGAAGCAAGGCATAAGGAGGCCGAGGCGTTGCGTGGCCGCGTGCAGAGCTGCAATGACGCGAACGCTCTCTTCAAGTCGATGCAGAACGCAGCGATCCGCGAGGCGGTGGTCAAGACCTCCGCCGATATGCCGGCGGTGCTTCGTGAATTGCTCGACAAGACGCCCATCGGCCATTTGACGCCGCCCGAAGTGACGAAACAAGGCATTGAGATGGTTGCGCTGTGCGACCGGAAGCCGACCACCGTCGACACGCCGAAAAAGCGGGAAATCCGGGAAAAGATGTATGCCGAAAAATACGACGCGAAGTCGAAAGCATACCTGCAGGAAATCCGCAAAGCCGCGATGATCGAATATCGTTGACGCATGGCAAAGCCACTGGCGCTGACCTCAGGCGAACCCGCCGGTATCGGACCCGATATCACCATCAAGGCATGGCTGCGGCGGAGTGAACTGAAGCTACCGGCATTCTACCTGCTTGGCGATCGCGACTTCCTCGCACACCGGGCGAAGGCGCTTGGACTAAGTGTCAGGCTTGCCGATGTTCGCGCCGAAGAAGCGGAGGCTGCTTTCGCGAACGCGCTGCCGGTCGTGGCCACTGGCCAGGCGGCGACGGCGGCGCCTGGCCAGCCCGACGGCACCAGTGCGGACGCGGCCATGGCCTCGATCCGCCAGGCGGTCGCCGATGTCATCGCCGGGCGGGCCAGCGCGGTGGTCACCAATCCGATTGCCAAGAGCGTGCTTTACCGCGCCGGTTTCAGGCATCCCGGTCATACCGAGTTCCTCGCCGAACTCGCGGCGACCGGGGCCCATACGCCTCAGCCGGTCATGATGCTGTGGTCCCCTGCCCTCGTCGTCGTGCCCGTGACCATCCATCTTGCGCTGCGCGATGCGATCGCGCGGCTGTCGAGCGAACTGATCGTCAGCACCGTGCGCATCGTGGTGGCGGATCTGAAAGCCCGCTTCGGTCTCGCCCATCCGCGCCTTGCGGTATCCGGCCTCAATCCGCACGCCGGCGAAGACGGTTCGCTCGGCACCGAGGACCTCACCATCGTGGCGCCCGCCGTCGAAACCCTGCGCGGCGAAGGCATCGACATCAGGGGGCCGCTGCCGGCCGACACCATGTTCCACGACGCCGCGCGTAAAACCTACGACTGCGCGATCTGCATGTATCACGATCAGGCGCTGATCCCGGTCAAGACGCTGGCCTTCGACGAGGCCGTCAATGTCACTCTGGGATTGCCGTTCATCCGCACCTCGCCGGACCATGGCACGGCATTCGACATTGCCGGCACCGGCAAAGCCGATCCGTCCAGCCTGATCGCGGCGCTGCGGCTGGCGGCGCGGATCGCGGCGACGCAGGGCGCATGAGCGCAATCGACGACCTTCCGCCGCTGCGCGAGGTCATTCGTCAGCACGGTTTGTCGGCACGCAAATCGCTCGGCCAGAATTTTCTGCTCGACCTCAATCTTACCGCGCGGATCGCGCGTGCCGCAGGCCCATTGGAAGATGCCAGCGTCATCGAGATCGGCCCCGGTCCCGGCGGGTTGACCCGCGCGTTGCTGGCGATGGGCGCGCGCCACGTCATCGCCGTGGAACGCGACCAGCGCGCGCTTCCGGCGCTGGAGGAAATTGCAAGGCGTTACCCGGGGCGGCTGGAAATTGTCTGCGCCGACGCGCAAGCCTTCGATCCGCGGCCCCTGCTCGGGAGCACGAAAGCGAAAATCGTCGCCAACCTGCCCTACAACATCGCAACCGCGCTTCTGATCGACTGGCTGTCGATCGAGCCGTGGCCGCCCTGGTACGACATGATGGTCTTGATGTTCCAGCGCGAAGTGGCCGAGCGCATCGTCGCGCGCGAGAACGAGGAAGCCTATGGGCGGCTCGGCGTGCTCGCCAACTGGCGTGCCGAGACCAAGATCCTGTTCGACATTTCTCCCGCGGCCTTCGTGCCGCAGCCCAAGGTCACCTCGTCGCTGGTGCGACTGGTGCCGCGCGGTACGCCGGAAGTGTGCGACCGCCGCGCGCTGGAGCAGGTCGCAGCCGCAGCCTTCGGCCAGCGGCGGAAAATGCTGCGGCAAAGCCTCAAATCGCTGTCGGTCGATCCGGCCCGGCTGGCCGCTGCAGCCGGCGTCGATCCGACGCGGCGCGCCGAGACTATCCCGGTCTCGGGCTTTGTTGCCATGGCGCGCGAATTGGCCGATATACGAAATGAAAAATTGAAAACTCCCTGAGGAGAGAAACGCCATGGCGCCGATGCGTCGCCAATCCCTGGTCAAATTCGATGCGCCGCTGTGCGAAACCATCGTCGAGACGCCGAAGCCGCAAGGCAAAGAAGTCCTGGTCCGGATCGAGCGCTGCGGGCTGTGCCATTCCGACCTGCACATCCAGGACGGTTACGCCGACCTCGGCGGCGGCAAGAAGCTCGACACCACGCGCGGCATGACGCTGCCATTCACGCTCGGCCACGAGATCGCGGGAATCGTCGAGGAAGTCGGGCCCGACGTGTCGAAGACCCTGATCGGCACGAGGAAAGCGGTGTTCCCGTGGATAGGCTGCGGCCAGTGCCGGGATTGCGCCAATGGCGACGAAAATCTCTGCATCAAGCAGCGCTTCCTCGGCGTTGCCATCGACGGCGGATTTGCCAGCCACGTGCTCGTACCCGATGCCAAATACCTCCTGGATTACGATCCGCTGCCGGTCAACCAGGCGGCGACCCTGATGTGCTCCGGCGTCACCGCCTATGGCGCATTGAAGCGCCTGGTCGACCGGCCGCGGCAGCGCAATCTATTGCTGATCGGCCTCGGCGGCGTCGGTATGATGGGACTCTCGTTCGCGCAGGCGATGTTCAAGCAGAAGATCGCGGTGGCGGATTTGAGTCCCGCCGCGCGCGAGGCGGCGCTGGCGAGCGGCGCCGCTGTCGCCTACGATCCGGCCGAGCCCGACGTGGTCAAGCGCATGATCAAGGAGACCGAAGGCGGATTTGACGAAATCGTCGATTTTGCGGGCAACGAAAAATCCATGGCGTTTGCGGTCTCCGCGGTCGCGCGCGGCGGCAAGATCGTGGTGTCGGGATTGATGGGCGGCAATTTCAGCCTGCCGATGGTGCAATGGATCTACAAGCGCATGACCATCGAGGGCTTCATGGTCGGAACGCTGGCTGAAGCGCATGAATTGATGGCCCTCGCCCGCTCCGGAAAAATAAAACCGACGCCGATGCGAGAGGAGCCGATGGGCGACGTCCAGAAATGGATCGAGGCGTTGCGGGCCGGAAAGGTCGTGGGGCGCATCGTGCTGAAGAACTGAGGCAGAGCATCTCGGAAGCCTCGCCAACAGAGGCAGAGTGCCATCCAAGCCTCGCTTGAACAGGGAGGACTGAAATGGCTTGGAGGAAACCGACACCGGGCGCCTTGGCCGTGCCCCGGCTGATGTTGGTCGCGACCGCCTTGGTCGCTGCCGCTTTGGTCGCGACGCCCGCGCTGGCGCAGAAACGATACGGCCCCGGCGTCACCGACACCGAGATCAAGATCGGCACCACCACGCCCTATAGCGGCCCGGCGTCGGCCTATTCGGCCGGCGCGATCTCCACCACCGCGTATTTTGCGATGATCAACGAACAGGGCGGCGTGAACGGCCGCAAGATCAATTACATCAGCCTCGACGACGCCTATAGCCCGCCGAAGACGGTCGAGCAGATCAGGCGGCTGATCGAAAGCGACGAGGTGCTGTTCCTGGTCAATCCGGTCGGCACCGCGACCAACATGGCGGTGGTGAAATACATCAACCAGAAACAGGTGCCGCATCTTTTCATCGGTACCGGCGCGACCGTCTTCAACGACCCCGAGCACTATCCGTGGACCATGAGCTGGACGCCGCATTACGCATCCGAGGGCGAGATCTACGCCAGATATATTCTTTCGGTAAAGCCCGACGCCAGGATCGGCATCCTGTCGCAAAACGACGATCTCGGCCGCGACTATATCCTCGGCTTCAAGCGCGGGCTCGGCGATAAGGCATCGACGATGATCGTCTCGGCCTTGACCTACAATACCAGCGATCCGACGGTCGATTCGCAGGTCGTGTCGTTGAAGGCGGCCGGCGCCGACATGTTCGTCATCTTCTCGGTGCCGAAATTCGCAGCGCAAGCGATCCGCAAGGCCTACGACATCGACTGGCACCCGCAGGAGTTCGTATCCAGCGTCGGCTCCTCGATCGCAGGCGCGATCAGGCCCGCCGGCTTCGCGGCCGCCAAGGGCATCATCTCCGCGGCTTACCAGAAAGACCCGGCCGACCCGCAATGGCGCGACGATCCCGAGATGAAGGCCTGGAACGCATGGATGGACAAGTACAACCCGCACGTCGACAAAAGCGATTACTACGCGCCTTACGGCTATAACATCGGCACCGCGGTAGTGCAGCTCCTCAGGCAATGCGGCGACAACCTCACCCGCGAAAACATCATGAAGCAGGCGTCGCATCTGGACATGGAGTTGCCGCTGCTGCTGCCGGGCATCAAGTTGAAGACCGGCCCGACGGATCTGCGCCCGATCAAACAGATGCGGCTGGTGCGTTTCGACGGCTCCCGTTACGTGCTGTTCAGCGACGTGCTCGCGAGCGAATAATCTGGTCTCGAAAAGGTAGCGGCGGTGCTTTTCGCGGCGCCCCGCGCCTGATAACCTGCCGCCATCATATTCGCGGGGATGCATTGGGGATGCGCCGGCCGCTTTTCGAGGGGACTGCAATTAGCGGCACGCTGCCGGCGCTGATTGCCCTGCTGTCGCTTTTTTTCGCAGCTCCCGCTTCGGCGGAAAGGCGCGTTGCGCTCGTGGTCGGCAATTCCGCCTATCAAAACATCGCCCGGCTCGACAATCCCCGCAACGATGCGGTGCTGATGGCCGATACGCTCGGCGGCCTCGGCTTTACGCTGATCGGCGGCCATGCCCGGCTCGATCTCGACAAGTCCGCGCTGGACAATGCCATCCAGGACTTCGGGCGGCAAATCCAGGGCGCCAACGTCGCGCTGTTCTACTATGCCGGCCACGGCGTTCAGGTCTCAGGCTCGAACTATCTGGTGCCGGTCAATGCCAATCCGACGCGCGAGGCCGACGTCGATTTCCAGATGGTGGACATCAACCTCGTGCTGCGCCAGATGCAGGGCTCCGGCACGCGCCTCAACCTCGTGATCCTCGACGCCTGCCGCAACAATCCATTCGGCGCCCGCGGCTTGCGCTCATCCGATGGCGGCCTTGCCCAGATGCGGGCGCCGGAAGGCACGCTGATCTCCTACGCGACGCAGCCGGGCAGCGTCGCCCAGGACGGTAGCGACGGCCACAGCCCCTACACCAAGGCCTTGGCAATGACCATCCGGCAGGCCGGGCTCGATATCTTTCAAACCTTCAACCAGGTCGGGCTTGCTGTGAAGCGAGAGACCGGCGGCTCGCAACAGCCGTGGGTGTCGTCGTCGCCGATCGACGGCAACTTCTATTTCGTGGCGCCGGCTGCAATTGCGGCGCCACAGGCTGCCATCGTGCCGTCGCAGCCGCCGCGGCAGGCCGATCCGCTGCGCCCCGACCCCGACTTTGTGCCGATCAAGGATGCCGCGCTGCTGCGGGAATTGAGCGAGCGCCTCTACGCGCACAATTTCGATCCGGAGACGCCGGACGGCAAAGACGGCATGAAGCTCGCGATCAGCAAGTTTCAGGAAAAAACCAGCATGGCGCCGACCGGCGAAGCAACCGAGGGGGTGCTGATGCGGCTGCGAAGCATGGACGATCTGAAGCCGTGGGGATCGATCGTCTATGGCCCCGACAACGATAAATGGGGGATCTCCTGGAATCACGCCTCGCGCAAGGCGGCCGTCGAGGATGCGCGCTCCAAATGCGGTGCCAGCAAATGCGCCATCGAACTGAGCTTCTACGGAAGGAGCTGCGGGGCATTCGCGTTTTCAGGAAAATCATGGTCGCTGGTTCAGCGTGACAGCGTGCAAAAGGCCAAGGATGCCGCGCTTGACGAGTGCGGCGGGACTGGCAAATCTTGCCGCATTATCGGGGCGGTCTGTGCCGATGGATCTGGCCGCTAGATTTAAACCCAAATCATTGGAAACCTTTTTAATGCAAAGCGCCATTCGACATCTCACTCAGATCACCCTTCTCGCTGCCTTGCTTGCCGTCATGATCGGTCCTGGTACGGCGCTGGCCCAATCCGGCAGCGCCGGCGGCAGCATCGGCAATGACGAAAAATCGCTGTCCGGTTCGCGATCGGTTGAACCCGAGCGGCCCGCCCGGCGCAGCAAGCCCGACACCGAAGAGCCGCGACGATCCACCTCACGACGCAGCGGCGGCGGTGGTGGCGGAGGCGGAGGGGGCAATTTCGACGGGGCGTGGGTCGTCGTGTCCGTCGGCACCACCTGTTCCGGCAGCAGCAGCACGGCGGTCGTCGTAAGCAGCGGCAAGATCATCGGCCAAGGCCTCACCGGAAGTGTCAGCCCGGGCGGGGCGACCAGCTCCGTCGGCAATTACGACGGCATCACCGTCGTCAGCTCCGGCCACGTTTCCGGCCGCAGCGGCTCCGGATCGTTCAAGCGGTCCGACGGATGCGTCGGGCGCTGGACCGCCTCGAAGCAGTAGCGCCGACCCAGTTTGCAGCCGTTGGTGGGTTTGGCGGATGTAGCGCGAGCCCGAATTAAGCCGCATGCTGCCCGGAATTGCGGCGCATTGCGACCCAGATTTTCGCGGAGATTTGCAAGGGCTAAAGGGGGCGCGTATCAACTCCCGGAGTTGGAGATGTCAAACTGCGTCACGAAATTCAGATCGGCAATTTTCGCAAGCTGCCTTGCAAGCATCCCGCTGGCAACCATGGCGCACAGCGCCGCGCGCGAGGCCGAACAATGCCTTTCCGGTCCGAAGCAAGAGGCGCCGCAAGGCAGCCACTGGTACTACCGCATCGATCACACCACCAAGCGTCACTGCTGGTATCTCGGCGAGGAGCGCGGCGAGGAGCGCGGCAAGGCTGCGCGAGCCGTCGCATCGAATTCGTCGCGGCGTGCGGCGCCGGAATCGCCAAAGGCAGAAGAAGCGATGCAGCCATCGATCGCGAACGCCCATGCTGAACTGCCCGCGCCGTCGGCGGTCGAACAGCCGACCCACGACGATGCGCCCGCGCCGGTGATACCCAACAATGCTGCGATCGTGGAAAACGCCATGTCGGCGACGAACGCCCCGCGATGGATTGTCGGGTCACGCTGGCCCGATCAGTCGGACGCTTCGCCGCCGGCCCAGCCAGCGCCAGACAAGCCCGCTTCCCCGACAAGCGCCTCTTCGGTCTCGCGGCCGCCGCCGATCGCGGTTGCAGACCAGGTCGCGGCAGCCCTCCCGTCACCGGAAACGCCGGCCTATTCGGTGCCGATGCAGTTGGCCGCGCTGATCGGCGCGCTGGCGATCGCCGGCATCATCGGCGGCATCGCTTTCAAGTTCGGCACCGCACGAGGTCCCGATTTTTCCCGCCTCGCTGATGAGACGGAAGACCGCGACGAACGGATTGCGGACTTCTTCGCACAAATGTCGCGACGACGCTCGAGCTGACGAAGGCGCTATTTTTCCAATTGCCGCTGCAGCTCGCGCACGAAGCCCGAGAGGCCCACCTGCCTTTCGCGCTTGAGCTGCTCGGCGCGCAGGATCGATTTGACCGCCTCGAAGGCGATCCCGATATTATCGTTGACGATGATATAGTCGTAAGCGTCGAAATGGCTCATTTCGTCGCCCGCCTTCCGCATGCGGCCGCGGATCACATCGTCGGAATCCTGCGCGCGGGTGTGCAGCCGCTGCTCCAGCGCCGTCACCGACGGCGGCAGGATGAAGACGCTGACGACATCGTTGGGCGAGCGGCTGCGCAATTGCTGGGTGCCCTGCCAGTCGATATCGAACAGCACGTCCTGCCCCGCCGCCAAAGCGGCCTCGACCGGCGCGCGCGGGGTGCCGTAGCGGTTGTCGAACACATTGGCCCATTCGAGCAGCTCGCCATTATTGACCATCGCGTCGAACCGCTTCTGATCGACGAAAAAATAATCCTTGCCGTCGACCTCGCCGGGCCGTTTCGGCCGCGTTGTCGCCGACACCGACATTTTTAGCGCCGGCGTCTCCGCTACCAGCATGCGCGACAGCGTGGTCTTTCCCGCGCCCGACGGCGATGACAGCACGAACATCAGTCCGCGCCGCTCAACCCCGTCAAAGCCGTGACCGCCAGCCGCCATCCATTACTCCAAATTCTGAACCTGCTCGCGGAATTGCTCGACCACGTTCTTCATCTCCAGGCCGGTATTGGTCAATTCAAGATCGTTCGACTTGGAGCAGCAGGTATTGACCTCGCGGTTGAACTCCTGCGCCAGGAAATCCAGCCGCCGTCCGATCGGTCCGCCCTTGCCGATCATCTCGCGCGTCTGCGAGATGTGGGAAGCGATGCGATCGAGCTCCTCGCGAATGTCGGCCTTGGCCGCGATCAATAGCGCTTCCTGGTTGAGCCGATCGGGATCGAAGCGGTCGCTTGTCTCCAGCAGGGCTGCGATCTGCTCGGCAAGCCGCGCCTTGATCGCCTCGGGCTTGCGGCCGGGAGCGGCTTCCGCCTTCTTGGCCAACTGCTCGATCTCATCCATCCGCTGGATCAGGATCTGCCCAAGCGTTACGCCCTCGCGGCGACGCATCTCGACGAGGTTTTGCAGCGCCTGTTCGAACGCCGCGGCCGCGGCGGCCTTGGCGGCCTTGTCTTCCTCTTCATTGCTTTCCGGCTCGACCACCTCGATGACGCCCTTGATCCCCAACAGCCCATCGATGCTCGGCGCCACTGCGTCGATCTTGCCGGCGAGCACGCCCGCGACCTTCACGATCGAGGCCAGCACGTCTTCGTTGATGCGGACCATCGAGGCGGCATTGGCGCGTTTGACGTTCAAATTGGCGTAGACCGTGCCGCGCGACAATAGCTCGCCGGCCCGCTTCTTGGCGAACGCCTCGAGCTCGTCCCATCCCGGCGGCAGCCGCATGCGCAGATCAAACCCTTTGGCGTTGACCGACTTCAATTCCCACTCGAACGCATACGGTCCGCTGGCGCCATGGCTTCGCGCAAAACCGGTCATGCTCGATAGCGCCATCGCGTGAATTTCTCCGACAGTCAAAGCCATGAGATTCGCAAAGAAACAACTCCGCGACCTTAGCGCTTATTCCCTAAAAGTGGATAACGGTTTTGCGAACAGATGCGCGCAAAATCACTGGTTAACGGCCGCTTGCCGGCGTTATTGCTGAACCACGGGGGGCGCTGCCGTCGATTGCGCCGCGCCCTGCCGCGCCGCAGCCGGGCTGCGCGCGGGCTTTTTCGGCGCCGCCGGCTTCGCGGTCGTCGTGGATGTCGCGTTGGCGTCGGCCGGTGCGCCGGCCGCGGCCGGCGGCGGCGGATCGTCGGCCGGTTCGACGGTGTCGTTCTGGATCTGCTTTTCCATCGCGCGCAGCTTGGCGACGTTCTTCTGATGCTGGTCGTAAGTGTCGCTGAAGGCGTGGCCACCGGTGCCGTCGGCGACAAAGAAAAGATCACGGGTGCGGGCCGGATTGGCGGCCGCTTCCAGCGAGGCGCGGCCGGGATTGGCGATCGGCCCGGGCGGCAGACCGTCAACCACATAGGTGTTGTAAGGCGACGGCTGCTGGATCTCCGAACGCTTGATCGGCCGCCCGAGCGTGCCCTTGCCGCCGACCAGCCCATAGATGATGGTCGGATCGGACTGCAGCTTTATTTTTTGCCGCAGGCGGTTGACGAACACGGCCGCAACGCGGCTGCGCTCATCGGCCTTGCCGGTTTCCTTTTCGACGATCGAGGCCAGCGTCACCAATTGCTCCGGCGTCTTGATCGGAAGGTCCGGGCTGCGGCGTTCCCAGATTTCCGCCAGCACACGCTTCTGCGTTTGCTGCATCCGTACAATCACCTGGTCGCGCGTGGTGCCGCGCGGGAATTTGTAGGTCTCCGGCAGCAGCGTGCCCTCGCGCGGGATCTCCTTCACCGAGCCGGCAAAAATGTCGTTGTCGGTAAGCCGGCCGACGATCTGCTCGGAGGTCAGGCCTTCGGGGATCGTCACCGCGTGCTGCACCACCTTGCCTTCGACGATGGTGCCGATGACGTCGCGCAGGCTGGCGTTCTTCTGGAACGAATATTCGCCGGGCTTGAGTTCGGAGCGCGCCTTCAGCGCGAACACGGCGCCGATGAACGCCCAGCGATTATTGTCAATCACGCCCTCGCGCTGCAGGGTATCGGCGATGTCGGTCATTCCCGCGCGCGCCGGAATGTTGACGACCTTGTCCTCCTGCAACGGCCCCGGCGCCTCGATCTTCTGCCTGCCGTAGTAATAAGCGGCGCCGGTCCCGATCATCAACACCAATACGATGGTGATGATGGCGTTGCCGACCACGACGAACGGATTGCGGGCGCGCTCCGACCGCTTTGGCGGCGGCGGCACTTGTTCCGGCTCCAGCGCGGCACGCGGGCTGCGTGGTGAAATGGGCGGCCTCTCACTCATCGATGCAACCTAAATTCCTGTCGGTTCAATCGTGGCCGCGCGCGATTCCCGCGGCTGCCGGTAGTTTACGCCCAAATCTACGATTTATCACCGAATACGGCGAAACGGTGGAGTCTTCTTGATTGGGCCGCGTCAGTTGGCCACGCGCTGCATGATCACGGATGCGTTGGTGCCTCCGAAACCGAAGGAATTCGATAGCGCAACGTTGATCTCGCGTTTGCGCGGGGCTTGCGGCACGAGATCGATCGCCGTTTCCACCGATGGGTGCTCGAGATTGATGGTCGGCGGGGCGATGTTATCGCGAATCGCCAGGATTGAGAAAATCGCCTCGACCGCGCCGGCGGCGCCGAGCAGATGACCGGTCGATGATTTGGTCGACGACATCGATACCCTGGATGCGGCGTTGCCCAATAGCCGCTCCACCGCGCCGAGTTCGATTTCGTCCCCGACCTGCGTCGACGTGCCGTGCGCGTTGATGTAGTCGATATCGGAACAAGAGATCCCGGCGCGCTTCATCGCCGCGCTCATGCTGCGGAATGCGCCATCGCCGTCCGGCGTCGGAGAGGTGATATGATAGGCATCACCCGACAGACCGTAGCCGATCACCTCGGCATAGATTTTCGCGCCGCGATTTTTGGCGTGATAATATTCCTCGAGCACCACGATGCCGGCGCCCTCGCCCATCACAAAACCGTCGCGATCCCGATCGTACGGACGCGAGGCTTTTTCGGGCGTTTCGTTGAAGGCGGTCGACAGCGCGCGCGACGCGCAAAATCCCGCCATCGCCAACCGGCAAACCGGTGATTCCGTTCCGCCCGCCACCATGACATCGGCATCACCCAGCGCAATCAGCCGGCTGGCGTCGCCGATCGCATGCGCGCCGGTCGAGCACGCCGTCACCACCGCATGGTTCGGACCCTTCAGCCCGTGCTCGATCGACACGTAACCCGACGCAAGGTTGATCAGGCGCCCGGGAATAAAGAATGGCGAGACCTTGCGCGGGCCGCGTTCCTTCAAGAGCAGCGCGGTATCGGCAATGCCGGACAGGCCGCCGATCCCGGAGCCGATCATGGTGCCGGTGGCGCAACGATCTTCTTCGGTGGAAGGATGCCAATTGGCGTCATCGAGCGCCTGCTTCGCCGCGCACATCGCGAAAATGATGAAATCGTCGACCTTGCGCTGATCCTTCGGCTCCATCCACTGGTCGGGGTTGAATGTACCGTCAGAGCCGTCGCCGCGCGGAACGAGGCAGGCGATCCGGCTGGTCAGATCGGAGACGTCGAAACTATCGATCTTCCTGGCGCCGCTCTCGCTGTTGAGGATGCGCTTCCAGGTCGGTTCGACGCCACAGCCAAGTGGCGAAACCATGCCGAGGCCCGTGACGACAACCCGCCTCATATCCACCACTCCAGCCCACGTTCAGCGGCCCACAACAAGAAACCGGTGGACCGCGCGACCACGGCCCGTCCGGCTTCGTCAGCACCGCGCGGGGGCGTCAGCTTTTAGCGTTCTTTTCGAGAAATTTTGTGGCGTCGCCGACGGTCAAAATCGTCTCCGCCGCGTCGTCCGGAATTTCACAACCGAATTCTTCTTCAAACGCCATCACGAGCTCGACCGTATCAAGACTGTCGGCGCCGAGGTCATCAATGAAGCTCGCATTGTCGACCACTTTTTCGGGTTCAACACCAAGGTGTTCGACCACGATCTTCTTAACCCGCTCGCCAATCTCACTCATCGTTCAACCTCGTGCTTGTTCCCATTAGACCCGTCCCCAAAAGACCCGTCACCAAGACGATACGAGCCATCCTGGTCGTTAAACCTTCCTTCGCAACCGCGCATAGTCTTGATTTGGCCAAGTCTTGATTCTGCCAACTCATAGCCGACAAAGGCCCGGCGAACGACGGCAGGCTCCGCAGCCGCCCAATATACAGGGTTTCAAAATCCTGCAATGGCGTTCTTTGCCCATCCGTTGGTGGTTCGGTTATCATACTTCCCAAGCCTTGACTATAAGCCTCGATCGGCCGTCGAATCCGCCATTGGCCCCGCCGAGGGGCCGTTAACCGGCTCAAATCATGGCCATTCCACCGTTGACGTGAATCGTCTGCCCGGTGACATAGGCCGCTTCGTTCGAGCTGAGATAGACCGCCGCCGCAGCAATTTCTTCCGCGGTCCCGAGACGCGCCGCAGGAACCTTCGAAAGAATCGTTTCGCGCTGCTTTTCGTTGAGCGCGTCCGTCATCGGCGTTGCGATAAATCCGGGGGCGATGCAATTGGCGGTCACGTTGCGCTTGGCGTATTCGGCGCCCAGCGTCTTGATCATGCCGATCAGCCCAGCCTTCGAGGCGGTGTAATTGCCCTGGCCTGGATTGCCGGTGACGCCGACCACCGAGGTGATCGCGATGATACGTCCGAAGCGCTTGCGCATCATCAATTTGGTCGCGGCTCGGGCGAGCCGAAACGTCGCGGTCAAGTTGACCTTGATGACCTCGTCCCAGTCCTCGTCGCGCAATTGCACGAACAGATTGTCCCTGGTGATGCCGGCATTGGCGACGAGAATGTCGACCTGGCCCATGGCTTTTTCCGCCGACGGCACCAGTGCCTCGACCTCGGCAGCGTCGGAGAGATTGCAGGGCAGCACATGCACCCTGTCGCCAAGCTTGCCGGCGAGCGCGTCCAGCACCTCGCGCCGCGTCCCGGAAATCGCAACGCTGGCACCCTGCTTGTGCAGCGCCTGCGCGATCGCGCCGCCGATGCCCCCAGTCGCGCCGGTGACGAGCGCCGTCCTGCCTGTCAGATCGAACATCATCGTCTCCCCGGGCTCAAGCCGTTCGCGCGGCAGCGAGCGCTTCTTTCGCGGCAGCCATGTCGTTCGGCCCGCCGACCGAAATCCCAATCGCGCCGTCGGCAATGCGCTTGACAAGCCCGCTCAGCACCTTGCCGGCGCCGATTTCGAAAAACCGCGTGACGCCGTGGCTTGCCATATAAGCCACCGATTCGCGCCAACGCACCGTTCCCGTGACCTGTTCGATCAGGCGGCGGCGGATTTCGTCCGGATCGGTAACCGGCGCGGCCAGCACGTTCGATACCAAGGGCGACGCCGGCCGGTTGATGGTGACCTCCGCCAGCGCTTTCGCCATCACATCGGCCGCGGGCTGCATCAGGGCGCAGTGGAACGGCGCTGACACCGGCAGCAGCATGGCGCGCTTGGCGCCCTTGGTCTTGGCGATCTCGATGGCGCGCTCGACCGCGGCCTTGTCGCCGGAGACCACGACCTGCCCGCCGCCATTGTCGTTGGCGGCCTGGCAGACCTGACCCTGCGCGGCTTCGTTGGCGACCGCAACCGCGGCGTCATAATCGAGACCGAGCAGCGCGGCCATGGCGCCGACGCCGACCGGCACCGCCTTCTGCATGGCAAGGCCGCGGGTGCGCAACAGCCGCGCGGTGTCACCGATGCTCAAGCCGCCGGCAGCGGCAAGCGCGGAATATTCGCCAAGCGAATGGCCGGCCACGAACGCGGCGTCGCGCCCAACCGAGAAGCCGGCCTCGGTTTCCAATACCCGCAGCGTCGCCAGCGACACCGCCATCAGCGCAGGCTGGGCATTTTCGGTGAGTTGCAGGGTCTCGGCCGGGCCTTCCCAGATGATCGCCGTCAGCTTTTCGCCGAGCGCGGCGTCGACCTCGTCGAACACCGCGCGGGCGACCGGGAAGGCTTCCGCCAGGGCCTTGCCCATGCCAACCGCCTGGGACCCCTGCCCCGGAAAAGTGAATGCTGCCGTCATCAAAACCCCTGGAATACGCCTGGCCGCTGGAAATGGCTGAATTGGCGCCGAAAGACACCGCGGAAGACCGTTATGTCAAGCCGCCGCCGGTTCCCGGCCGCCTTCCGTTCGCTTGGCTGGGTTACGCCAATTGTGCCGCCTTGCCTTCGCTTTCACCTGACTTTCCCTTGCCATCGCGGCCAAAATCCGTATAAACCGCGCCATCCGTGGATCCCGGCCGGGAGCTGAACGGACGGTCTCAGCAATCTCACCTTATCGGCGACATTGATGTGGCAGGGCCAGTCGGTCCGTCGTCCCGTGCTTCCGCCTTCTGAGCTTATTTCCGAGTCCTTTCCGAAGGTCTCGAAGGGCTTGCCGCCGGGGACCGCGCCAACACTAGGAAAGGACACCCATGCCTCATTATGAGCATGTATTTCTCGCGCGCCAGGATGCGAGTACCCAACAGGTCGAGGAATTGACCACCCAGATGACCGGCATCGTCGAGCAACTCGGCGGCAAGGTCGTGAAGATGGAAAACTGGGGCGTACGCTCCCTCACCTATCGGATGAACAAGAACAGAAAAGCGCATTTCGTGCTTTTGAACATCGACGGTCCGTCGGCGGCGGTTGCCGAGATCGAGCGGCAGGAACGGATCAGTGAAGACGTCATCCGCTATCTCACCGTTCGCGTCGAAGAGCACGAGGAAGGCCCGTCAGCGATGATGCGCAAAGCCGATCGCGATCGTGATCGCGACGACCGCGGCGGCGGTGGTTTCCGTGGCGATCGCGAGGGCGGCTTCCGTGGCGATCGTGACGGCGGTGGCTATCGCGGCGACCGCGGCCCGCGCCGTCCGCGCGATGACGACGCAGCGATCGAGGAGTAAGGATCATGGCTGAAGCTGGTGCACGCCGTCCGTTTTTCCGCCGCCGCAAGACCTGCCCGTTCACAGGTCCGAATGCGCCGAAGATCGACTACAAGGATTCCAAGCTGCTGATGCGTTACGTCTCCGAGCGCGGCAAGATCGTGCCGAGCCGCATCACCGCCGTCTCCGCCAAGAAGCAGCGTGAACTCGCGCGCGCCATCAAGCGCTCGCGTTTCCTCGGACTGCTGCCTTACGTGATCCGTTAAAAATCCTCGATCGGCGGCACGCGTGCCGCCGATCAAAAAATTCATAAGGCTTCCGGGTCGTCCGGTTGCCGATGGTTGGGGTTCAAAGAACCTCTAACCGCTCGAAAGGAGCGGGACAGCTGATGATCGTGATCGTTTTCATTGCTATCGCCGCCGGCGCCGCGTCGGCATTGATGTTCGCCTCGTTGATCTCGGGCGCGCTGATCTCACTAGTGCTGTTCTACCTGGCGCCGTTGCCGCTGATGGTGGCCGCGATGGGCTGGGGTCCGCTCAGCGCGACCCTCGGCGGCATCGCGGCAGCCACCAGTCTCGGCGCGATCTTCGGCCTGTCCCATTGCATCGCCTTTGCCGTCATGGTCGCGCTGCCCGCCTGGTGGCTCGGGCATCTCGCCCTGCTCGGACGGCCTATTTCCAACGGCGTAGCATCAGGCAATGTCGCATCAGGCAATGGAGCCGCGCCGGTTGCGCCTGATCTGGAGTGGTATCCGGTAGGCCGCGTCCTGCTGTGGATCACAGGCTTTGCCGTACTGACCACCGCGGCGGCGTTGCTCACGCTTGGCACCGATGCCGCCACCATCGCCGGCACGCTGCGGCGGGGCTTGCTGATGATTCTCGGCCTGCGCGACGCCACCTTGACCAATGAGACCGACCAATTGATCGATGCCCTGGTGACCGTCGCGCCGGCCGCGGCCGCGATCTTCGCCACGACGACATTGACGCTCAATGTCTGGCTCGCCGCCAAGATCACCGCGACCTCCGGGCGATTGCACCGCCCCTGGCCCGACCTTAACAGCGCTGCGCTGCCGCCGATGACGCTCGCCGCATTGTGCGCAGTGGTCGCATTCTGTTTTACCGGCGGACTGCTCGCCATCCTGGCGCTGATCGTCGCCGCGGCCTTGATGATGGCTTACGCGCTGGTCGGCTTCGCGGTGCTGCATACGTTGACGCTAGCGCTGCGCAGCCGCGCCTTCTGGCTCGGCTGCACCTATACCATCATGGTGGTGTTCGTCTGGCCCGTGATTGCGCTGGTGGTTCTCGGACTTGCCGACGCCATTTTCGGAATTCGCCAGCGCTATTTGCAAGGGAGGCCGCCGCCTATCCCTGCGTCCTGAAATCACACCTTCAACTTAATCCCCAAACTCTCATCACCTTTAAGGAGACCGAATATGGAAGTCATTTTGCTGGAACGTGTCGCCAAGCTCGGCCAGATGGGCGAAGTGGTCCGCGTCAAGGACGGCTTTGCCCGCAATTTCCTCTTGAAGCGCGGCAAGGCGCTGCGCGCCACTGCGGATAATCGCGCCAAGTTCGACGGCATGAAGGCCGAGCTCGAGGCCCGCAACCTGCAGGCCAAGGGCGAGGCGAGCAAGGTCGCCGAAAAGATCGACGGCCGCAATGTCGTGGTGCTGCGCCAGGCCTCCGAGACCGGTCAATTGTTCGGATCGGTGACGGTTCGCGACATCATCGCGTCGTTTGAGGCCGACAAGGTCACCATCAGCCGCAGCCAGATCATGCTGGACGCGCCGATCAAGACCATCGGCAAGCACAACATCGCCATCGCCGTGCATCCCGAGGTCGAGGTCAGCGTCACCGTGACGGTTGCACGCAGCGCCGATGAGGCCGAACGCATTAACCGCGGCGAGGATATCTCGACCCGTCAGGAAGATCAGGACGCGGCCGCCGAAGCGCTCGCCGCCGCCGGCGAGTTCTTCGATCCGGAAGCCCGCCGTGACGAGGAGGAGCCGCAGCCGGAGACGGCCACCGAAAAGTAACGCACCTCGTATCGGATCGCTCAAGCCCGGCTGGATCAGGCCGGGCTTGGGATTCTGGCCGGCACGTTCTCGAGCATCGCAATCGAGGCCAATGCGGTCGCGGTGTGCTTTTCGACGCCGTCAATGACGCAAAAAACATCGGCGGCAACGACGGCGACCTGGCGTCCGGGTTTTATCACCCGCGCGCGACAGATCAGGCGCTCGCCGGAAGCGGGCGACAACAGATTCAATTTGTATTCCGCCGTCAGCGCGGGCTGGCCGCGTGAGGTCGCAGCGGCGATCGTGGTCGCATTGTCGACCAGGAAAGCGGTGACGCCGCCGTGGAAAAAGCCATGCTGCTGCAACAGCTCACCCCGCCGGTCGACGGCGAGCGTGCATGACCCGCGCGCGAGTTCACAGAGCTCCGCCCCGATATGGGCCATGAATCCCTGCTGGCTGAGGCTCGTTCGGATTCGGTTTGCGATCGGTGCGAAATCCGCCTCGACATCCCCCGTCATGACCGGTCCTCGGTTTCTTGAATGGCTTGCGGAGCGACCAGCGCGCGGGTCGCGCAGGCAATCAAAGTGTCGGCCTGAAGCCGCGGATCGCTGCGGTCGCGACCGGACAGCCAGGCGCGACAGAAAATCTGCGCCGGTCCGATGATCTGGCTGAAGAACAACACCGGCGTCATCGGCAATAAGTCGCCGCGCGCGATCAGCGGCGCGCGCCATCGCTCGATGCCTTCGGCGAGCCGCGCGTTCTGCGCGCGCTGCGCGTCGCGCACGGCCTCGGTCCATTCGCCGCGGGAAATCTCGAACAGAAAGCGGGCTTCGCGCCGGTTGTTCACCACCCAGTCGAGATGGGCGCGGATCAAACGATCGATACCGTCCTGCGCGTTCGAGGACGGCTCGATCGCAGCCAGCACGGCTGCGTGATAACGCTGCAGCACTTCCAGAAACAGCGTACCGGCCAATTCCTTCTTCGATCCGAAGAAATGGAAGAAGCTGCCGTTCGAAGCCCGCGCCCGGGTCCGGATGGCCGCAACCGTCGCGCCCTCAAAACCATCGCGATCGAATACGGCAAGTCCCGCGGCCAGCAGATCCTCGCGTGCCCGAACGGCCATGATCCCTCTCTCGCGCTGCGTGGATCACTACTCTAGAGTATTGCTCTAGTAGCGGTCAAGCCAAGGCCGCCGGCCGGAAATTCGGACGCGCAAAAGCCTATTGGGAGATCGGTGGCGCCGGCGGGCCGGCGGGTGCCACTGGAGGCGGCGGGGGCGGCGCTGAGGCCGTCGTCACCGGCGGCGGCGCCGACGGCGCGGCAGGCGCAGCGGCGGATTGCGTTGGGCTTGCCGAGGGTGAGCTTACCGAGGGTGGGCTTGCCGAGGGTGCTGATGCAGGTTCCGATGCCCCGGTTGAAACGGCCGCGGACACCGCTGGCGGCGCCGGCGTGACCGGGGGAACCGGATCGGGCCGCAGCACCGGGGTCGAGCCGCCGCCGGCCTCCTTCGGCGTCTCGATCTTGGCCGACTCCGACTTAGCCTCACCGGACGGCTTGGCGGCCTCCTCCTTGGCGGCTTCGCCCTTCGGCTGGTCGTCCTTGGGCGTCTCGCCCTTCGCGGGCTCCTCGGTCTTGGCGGAATCGGTCTTGGCGGAATCAGTCTTGGCGGAATCAGTCTTGGCGGACTCGGCTTTGGGAAGCTCTTCGACGCCCGGCCTACCCCGCCTGCTCAACCGCTTGCGGCCGTCGGGGCCGCGCTCGATGGCAGCCTGGGCCGGAGCTTGTCCCTCCATGGCCGGCGCCTCTCCCGGGCGGGCCAGGCGCTTGGCGTTGCGGCCGTGAACTCCATCGATATCCGCCGGCTTCGCGGCCTCGCGCGGCTCAACCTCGGGCTTGGCGGCCTCCTGCGGTGCGGGACGCAGCCTGCGGCCAAACCGGTCGAGTTGATCGGCCGCGCCGGGGGGCTTGGCCTCCCCCTTCCCATCCTTGCCGTCCTTGGGCTGGGCATAGCGGGTATCGGTCGCCCCATTGGAGACCAGAAAAGCCGACAGCAGCGAGGCCATCTCGGGACTGGTGGTGTAGTGCTGGCGCAAGAAGCTCTGCAGCGATCCCGCCGGCACGGTCTTCAACAAGCCCCGCGGGCTCTTGTGGCAGGCGTTACAAGTGCCGGCGAAAATCTGGGATGGGCTCTTGCCGGCTTCGAGATTTGTCGCCTGAGCCCATGCCGGGGCGGCCGCGAAACCGCTGATCAGAAGCATCACCGTCGCTAAACTGAGCGCTCGGCTCAACATTCTTAAATTCTCCGATTGCGGAAATCGCTTCCACCGCCGTTCAAACGGGCTACCTGCGGCGGTCACCTTTTAGCCGATTATCCCGCGAATGGAAGCGCGCTTATGGCGCAGCTAAGTGAATGTCACATTTGGGAATATCCGCTTTGTGTACAACGCACTAGCGGGCCCGCACTCACACTATTATGATCGATCGCGGCGCCTGGGAACCATTCTGTTTCCTGCGCGTCGGGTGTAACGGCCGGGACGTTAGCCTCTGCGGGATCGCTTGGTTCGGTGGTTTCGATGGACCGATTGTTGCGTTATTTCCTCTCGCAGTTCATTCGCCGCGGGGCGATGACCTTTACGACTGCGAGCGGGGCCAGGTTTACCTGCGGCGATGGGACCGGCGAGCCGGTTGCGGTGCGTTTCCTCACCACCGACGCCGAACGCAGGGTTTTGATCAACCCGGAACTGGCGCTCGGCGAAGTCTACATGGAAGGCAGCTTCGTGGTGGAGAACGGCTCGATCGCGGATGCACTTGCGATCCTGATGAATCAGCCGGACATCTTGCCGCGCTGGGCCAAGCTGCAATGGTGGCTGCGATATCTCGGCCGGCATTTTCGCCAGTTCAATCCGCGCGGCCGTTCGAAGAACAATGTCGCGCGCCATTACGATCTCGACGGGCGGCTCTATTCCCTCTTCCTCGACGCCGACAAGCAATATAGCTGCGCCTATTTCGAGACGCCGCAGACGACGCTCGATGATGCCCAACTCGCCAAGAAGCGTCATCTCGCCGCCAAGCTCTTGATCAGGCCCGGCGACCGCGTGCTCGATATCGGCTCCGGCTGGGGCGGCCTTGGCCTCTATCTCGCCGAAATGGCCGGCGCCAACGTCACCGGCGTCACGCTGTCGACCGAACAATTGCAGGTGTCGAACGCGCGCGCCGCCGACAGGAAGCTGTCGCAGTCGGCGAAGTTCTTCCTGGAAGACTATCGCGACGTTTCCGGCCCGTTCGATCGGATCGTGTCGGTCGGCATGTTCGAACATGTGGGCGTCGACTTCTACGAAAAATATTTCAGGCGCTGCGCCGAACTTCTCACCGACGACGGCGTCATGATGCTGCACTCGATCGGGCGATCGGAGGGGCCCGATGCCACCAATCCCTGGATTGCCAAGTACATCTTCCCCGGCGGCTACATCCCCGCGCTGTCCGAGGTGATCCCGGCGATCGAGCGCGCCGGGCTTCTGGTCTGCGACATCGAAATCCTGCGGCTGCATTATGCCGAGACGCTGAAGGCCTGGCGCGAGCGCTTCATGGCGCGCCGCGAGGAAGCGGTGCAGCTCTACGACGAGCGCTTTGCGCGGATGTGGGAATTCTATCTGGCGTCTTCGGAAATGTCGTTCCGCAAGCAGAATTTGATGAATTTCCAGATCCAATTGACAAAACGCCAGGGCGTGGTGCCGATGACACGCGACTATATCACGCATGAGGAAGCAAAACTGCGCGGGCTGGAGCGCGGCCAGCGGCCAAGGCTGCAGATCGCGGGCGAATAGGCTGGTGTAACCAGCCCTCTCGGCTTCTAATTCCGCAGGCTGAAACGCGAGGCGACGTGCGTGCAGTGCGACACCGGCCGCGCCAGCTGCGCACGCAGCGCCATCAGGATCGAGGATTCGCAAGGCATTTCGCGGATTTCCGGGCGCGCGACCTGCTCCATCGTGTCGATCAGCAGCGACAGCCATAGCTTTTCGCCGTCTCCCGATCGCCATGTATGAAATTGCTGGCCCATCGCCTGTCCTTGCTTAAGGCGCGATCCGCGCCCGTTATTAATTCCGAGGTCGCAAACCCGTTCCCCGGATGCGCGTCCTTAGGATGGGTATGCCCACGCGGCGAAAGGTTCAGGCTGGGACCGGAGTTTCCCGGGCTTTTCATCGATGGCCGCCGCGCTCTCGCCGGAATCCCGTCAAGCGCCGCGCCTCACGAGGCTGGAAATCATCCACATTTTAATGAACGGTGCATAAGCAATGAGCTTTCGCTTTCGCTTTCCGCCGGACTGGCGCTTTATTCGCGCCCCGCTTCAACAATTAGACAAAGTTCGGCTCACGATCTCTCCCCATGGCCATGACTGATTCGAACGTCCTCAAGCTCGCCCCCGAGGCGGGGGCTCCGGCCGCCTATCGGAGCGCACCGCACAATATCGAGGCGGAACAGAGCCTTTTGGGCGCGATCCTGGTCAACAACGACGCCTTCTACCGGGTGTCGGATTTCCTCGAGCAAAAACACTTCTTCGAACCGATCCATCAGTCGATCTTTGATACCGCCGGCAGCCTGATCCGGATGGGCAAGGTCGCGACCCCCGTCACGCTGAAAACCTTCTTTCCGGCCGAGACCGACATCGGCGGCATGACGGTCGGCCAATACCTCGCCCGCCTCGCCGCGGAAGCGACCACCATCATCAACGCCCAGGATTATGGGCGAACGATCTACGACCTGGCGCTGCGCCGCGACCTGATTGGTATCGGCGAGGATATGGTCAACGTTGCTTACGAAGCGCCGGTGGATTTTGCGCCGCGGGCACAGATCGAGGATGCCGAGCGCCGGCTGTATGAACTGGCCGAATCCGGCCGCTATGACGGCGGCTTCCAGCGTTTTGCGCAGGCGCTGACCGTTGCCGTCGACATGGCGGCCAAAGCGTTCCAGCGCGACGGCAAATTGTCGGGCATCGCGACCGGCCTGCGCGACCTCGACATCAAGATGGGCGGCCTGCAGCCCTCCGACCTGATCATCGTGGCGGGGCGTCCCGGCATGGGCAAGACCGCGCTTGCCACCAACATCGCCTACAACGTCGCCAAGGTGCATCGCGCCGAGGTCCAGGCCGACGGCACCATGAAGTCGGTCAATGGCGGCATTGTCGGCTTCTTCTCCTGCGAAATGTCGGCCGAACAGCTCGCCACCCGTATCATCGCCGAGCGCACCGGGATTCCCTCGAGCACAATCCGCCGCGGCGGCATCACCGAGGGCGATTTCGAAAAAATCCGCGACTATTCGATCGAGCTGCAGTCGCTGCCGTTCTATGTCGACGAGACCGGTGGCCTTTCGATCTCGCAGCTCACCGCGCGCGCCCGCCGGCTGAAGCGGCAGAAGGGCCTCGATCTGATCGTGGTCGACTATATCCAGTTGCTGCAGGGGTCGAACAAGCGCGGCAACGAAAACCGCGTGCAGGAAGTCACGGAGATCACGACGAGCCTGAAGGCACTGGCGAAAGAGCTCAACGTTCCCGTCATCGCGCTCTCGCAATTGTCGCGCCAGGTGGAAAGCCGCGACGACAAGCGCCCGCAACTGTCGGACCTGCGCGAGTCCGGCTCGATCGAGCAGGACGCCGATGTTGTGATGTTCGTGTTCCGCGAGGAATATTATCTCGCCAACAAGGAGCCGCGGGCGGGCACGCCGGAATACGAGAAATGGCAACTCGACATGTCGCTGGTGCACGGCAAGGCCGAAGTGATCATCGGCAAGCAGCGCCACGGCCCGACCGGCACCGTCGAGCTGCAGTTCGACGCCGCCGTCACACGGTTTGGCGACCTGACGCATGACAGCCATTTGCCGGATCGCGCCTATTGACCGCAGGCCCCGGTTGAACCGCCCTGCTCCGGCGCGTAAAACGGCGCCATGAACATCGTCTCCGACCCGAAATCGATCCCGCCCGGCAGCCTGCTCTCGCCCGAGGCCAACCAGGCGGCCGCGCTTGCGAGCGCGACCGGCGTGCTCACCGTCGATCTCGACGCCATCGTCGCCAACTGGCGCAAGCTCGAGAAGACCGCGGTGCCGGCCGAGTGCGCCGGCGTGATCAAGGCCGACGCCTATGGCTGCGGCGCGGCTCCGGTCGCGCGCGCGCTGGCGGATGCCGGCTGCAAGACGTTTTTTGTCGCCACTCTGGATGAAGCGCGCGCTGCCCGTGCCGCAGTGCCACAGGCCGTCATCTATACGCTCGATGGTTTCTTCCAGAATTGCGGCGATGCATTTGCAAAAATCGACGCCAGGCCCGTGATCGGCGATCTCAACGAGCTCGCCGAATGGGACGTGTTCTGCCGCCGCTCCGGCTGGGCCGGCGGTGCTGCTGTTCATATCGACACCGGCATGAACCGGCTCGGGCTGACGCTGGTCGAGGCGCAGGGCATCATTCCCCGCATCAATGCCGGCGATCATGGCATTACGCTCGTCATGAGCCACCTCGCCTGCGCCGAAAACCTCAACCATCCGCTCAACGCCAAGCAGCTTGCGGCCTTCCGCGAGATCGCCAGTCTTTTCTCCGGCGTGCCGGCGTCGCTGTCGAATTCCTCCGGCTGCTTCCTCGGGCCCCAGTTCCAGTTCGACCTGGTGCGGCCGGGCGCCGCGCTCTACGGCATCAATCCGACGCCCGAGGCGGACAATCCGATGCAGCCGGTGGTCGAATTGAAGGCGCGGATCGTGCAGATGCGCGCTATCGAGAAGGGCGAGAGCGTCGGCTATGGCGGGACCTGGACGGCGCGGCGGCCGACGAAACTTGCGATCGTATCGGCCGGCTACGCCGACGGCTATTTCCGCGCTGCCGGCGGGATCGATGGCACCCGCAGCGCCGAGGTCGTGGTTGCCGGCAAGCGCTGCCCGGTGGCAGGCCGCATCTCGATGGACCTGATGGCGATCGATGTCACTGATCTGCCCAACAACGCGGCGCGGCGCGGTCATATGGCGACGCTGATCGGCGAAGGTATCACCGTCGACGAACTCGCGCATCATTTTGGGACCATCGGCTACGAAGTGCTGACCAGCCTCGGCCCGCGCTATGCCCGCGTCTACAAGGGCGGCGGCGCGACGACGATCGAGCCCGCGCCTGCGGCACCGGCGGCCTGACAGTTTGTCAGGCATGAAGGTCGCGACATTCAACATCAACAACATCAACCGGCGCCTCCCTAACCTTTTGCGATGGCTGCGTCAGGCAAAGCCCGACGCGGTTTCCCTGCAAGAACTGAAAGCGACCGACGATGATTTTCCGCTTTCGGAAATCAACAAGGCCGGCTACGGCGCGGTCTGGCACGGACAGAAGACCTGGAACGGCGTCGCCATCCTGGCGCGAAAAGCCGAGCCGGTGCTGATCCGGACCGCGCTGCCCGGCGATGCAACCGATCACGAGGCGCGCTATATCGAGGCCGCCGTCAACGGCATCGTCGTCACCAGCCTCTATCTGCCGAACGGCAACCCGCAGCCCGGGCCGAAATTTGATTACAAGCTGAAATGGTTTTCCAGGCTCAAGCGGCACGCGGCGACATTCATCAAGCAGGAAATTCCGGTGGTGCTGGCCGGCGACTACAACGTCGCGCCGACCGAGCTCGATATCTATCCGACGAAATCATGGGACAAGGATGCGCTGATCCAGCCGAAGAGCCGCGCCGCGTTCAAGTCGCTGGTGGAACAAGGCTGGTGCGACGCGATCCGCGAACTTCATCCGTCAGAGCCGATGTACACGTTCTGGGACTACATGCGAAACCGCTGGCCGCGCGACGCCGGATTGCGGCTCGATCATCTGCTCGTCAGCCCGGTGCTTGCGCCGCGCCTGACAAAAGCCGGC
Organism: Bradyrhizobium lablabi; assembly: GCF_900141755.1. NCBI lineage: Bacteria > Pseudomonadati > Pseudomonadota > Alphaproteobacteria > Hyphomicrobiales > Nitrobacteraceae > Bradyrhizobium > Bradyrhizobium lablabi. Next base: position 423,742 of record NZ_LT670844.1, read on the forward strand.
GTCGACCGCAAGCTGCGCGGCGAGGAAGGCGCTAGCGACCACGCGCCGGCGTGGATCGTGTTGGACTAGATTGCCAAGAGGCGTTTTGCGTTGGCGGCGACATGCTCGCGGTAGCCTCCGATAACCATAGCGGCCGCGGCGCCGGAGAGCAGAAACACTAACAACCGTCATACCCCGCGCATGCGGGGTATCCAGTACGCCGCGGCTTCTCGATTCCATCCGGGTCTGGTCCTTCGGACCATCCCGGAATGACGGTTGGATACGACTTCGCGATCCCGCGGCGCGATGCGCCCGAGTTGTGCTGAATTCTCCGCCCCGTGAGGGCGTGGGGAATGCCGGGCGCCGATGCACCCGCAGCCGCGCGTGTAGTGTAGTAAACACGCGCGTTAGTCACCACAGGTCCACCGGAACATCCCGGCATTCCCGCACACAGTGGTTTTAACGGTTTCCTTCGTGCTCTCCCCGGCGATCGGGCTTTCTTGTCACCGTCATCTGCGCTTCTTCTCGCAGACTTGACGCCGGCGTCGAGGCGTCAGGACCACACGACTTCTCCGTCCGCGACTGGCGCTGTTCGTCAATAGCGCCGCTCGCGTCCACCGCATCCCGTCCCGCGTTCGTGACGATCGCGAGCCGCCCCTGTTTGGAACGGGACGTCGTCTACATACAACTGATTTGGGTCAGGCGGCCAGCGTTATTTCTGAAATTCCGAAATTAAGTCCTTAGCGCGCAGCTACGCGTGCAGCCGGCATCACCACAAATTCTTGCCGTCGATCACGGTTACCGGCACGGCGTCGAGATCGAAATCATCCAGAAGCCGCGAATTGATGCCGACGCGCGGATTGTCGAAATCGGGCTTGCCGGTCGACCAGTCCGGCGATTCCGAATAGGTGCCGCAGCCGCAACCCGCACAGAAATGGTGCTTTACCGTGCGGCTTTGCCATTGATAGGTCGCCACGTTCTCCACCAGCGTGGTCAGGCGAAACTGCGCCGGCGTGTAATAGGCCCACAACGCGCCGCGCTTTGAGCACAGCGAACAGGTACACCGCGTCACGCCGCTCGGCGCCTCGCTCACTTCGAATTGCGTATTGCCGCAATGGCAACTTCCCTTGATCGGCACGATCCGCTCCTCCCCATGGCCTGACACGGCGAGGGTCGTAGCCTGAGCCTGCTGCCACCATGGTGTCAGCAGCAGGCGGCCACCGTTACTCCCGCCAGACCTCGGCCAGATCGATCGTATGTTCGGGCACGCCAAGGATCAACTTGGCCGTCCCCCCACAGACCGGCAGGCGAACGATCATGCTCGCCCAATTCCGCTCTTCCGGACGCGGGGTCTGGTTGAGCAAATCGATCGTGTCCCGCGTACGCCGCACTTCACTGAACTCGTACCGAAATGGGCTGCCGTCGGGTGGAAAATACTCATGCCAGACCTTGCCCTCATGTTTGAAATAGCTCTCGGGCTTGCGGTAGGTATTTGCATAGGTGAGACAAACAGGAAGGTTCAGCCCTTCCAGCACAAGGGGATAGACAGTGCCGACGCTGGCGATCAATCCGAAGATGGTGGTTAGTGCGCCAACGAATACCAATCGATTTGATCTTATCCAATCCAGAACGGCCGAAAGGCCGGTGTTCAAAACCGTGGCGCGCGAGTCCTCCATGATTGCGACTCCTTCTCTCAAATGCGACCAGCCAAGATCGCGTTGCGCCGGATTCAACAGAAGGTTGCCAAGCCTGCGTATGAACTACATCACAATCCCTGATCACGTATCGGTGCCTGACGACAATGCTCTCCCCCTCATGGTGAGGAGGCGCCCTTGCGCCGTCTCGAACCATGAGGCCACAGTGGGGGCCTGCATCCTTCGAGACGCGCGCGAAAGCGCGCTCCTCAGGATGAGGTCGGAGATATATTCACAGCCGCTCAGCGTTTGGGACACCTGCCGGCTTCGCGGTGTCAGATCTTGAACCTTCTCTTCATCCTCGCGGTCGGGCTTTTGGCCGGCACCATCTCCGGCATCGTCGGCACCGGCTCGTCGATCATGCTGATGCCGGTGCTGGTCTATCAATACGGACCGAAACAGGCGGTACCGATCATGGCGATCGCCGCCGTAATGGCCAATTTTTCGCGCATCCTCGCCTGGTGGCGCGAGGTCGACTGGCGCGCCTGCGCCGCCTATTCCATTCCGGGCATTCCGGCCGCGGCGCTTGGCGCGCGCACGCTGTTGGCGCTGCCGTCGCACGCGGTCGATATTGCAATCGGCGTGTTCCTGATCGCGATGGTGCCGGTGCGGCACTGGCTCGCGCGGCACCAGCTCAAATTATCGCTGTGGCACCTTGCGATCGGCGGCGCGGCAATCGGCTACCTCACCGGCATCGTGGTTTCGACCGGGCCGTTAAGCGTGCCGCTGTTTCTGTTCTACGGCCTCACCAAGGGCGCGTTCCTCGCCACGGAAGCTGCGAGTTCGCTCGGGCTTTACGTGAGTAAATCGGTGACCTTCGAGCGGTTCGGCGCGCTCACATCGGACATCGCATTGCAGGGCCTGATCGCCGGCGCGTCGCTGATGTCGGGCGCCTTCATCGCCAGGCGTTTTGTGTTGCGGCTCGAGCCGGATGTGTTTCGGCTTGTGATGGACGCCATCATGCTGGCGGCCGGACTTTCCTTGCTGTGGACGGCGGCAACTAGCTAAAATCCCATGGTTAACGCTATTCCGATCTGAACCAATCCATCGGATTGGCCGACGAAGTGACGCGTATCACAACCAATTTCGTAACAGGCCATCGACGATTGCTTGGCCCGCAAATGCATTTCAATCACCCAAAGCCCGGAGATACTTACATGAACAAGGGAATCATTGGCGTAGCGCTTGCGGCCGTCATCGTTCTCATAATCGCAGCGGGAAGCTGGTACACGGTCGACCAGACCGAGCGCGGCGTGCTGCTTCGCAATGGCGCCGTCATCGGCACCGCGCAGCCCGGCCTCGGCTTCAAGCTGCCGTTGCTCGACAGCGTCGAGAAGATCGGCGTGAAAACCTCGACCTATTCGTGGGACAAGATGAACTCTTATTCCTACGATCAGCAGCCCGCCGACCTGAAGATCAGCGTGACCTTGCGCGCAGCACCGGAGAAGGTGGCCGACCTCTACGCCAAATTCGGACGGCTGGATGCGGCGGTCAATCAGGTGGTCAGCCCGGTCGTCAACCAGCAGGTCAAGGTCGTGTTCGGCCGCTACACCGCGGTCAAGGCCATCCAGGAGCGCGGCGCGCTCAACAGCGCGATCAAGGACGCGATTACGGAATCGCTGAAATACGATCCAATGATCATCATCGAGAGCGTGCAACTGGAAAACATCGAGTTCAGCGCAAATTACCTGCACTCGATCGAGCAGCGCATGCTGGCCGAGGTCGAGGTGCAGAAATTGCAGCAGAATGCCGAGCGCGAAAAAGTCCAGGCGCAAATCACCGTCACCCAGGCCACCGCCAAAGCCAACGCCGTCCGCGCCGAAGCCCAGGCCGAGGCCGATGCGACCCGCCTGAACGGCGAAGCCAAGGCATCGAACATCAAGATCACCGGCGAAGCCGAAGCGGCCGCGATCGAAGCGAGAGCCAAGGCGCTCGGCACCAATCCGAACCTCGTCACGCTGGTGCAGGCCGAACGCTGGAACGGCGTGCTGCCGACCACGATGGTGCCGGGCTCGGCGGTGCCGTTTGTGTCGTTGAAGTGAGGATTGAATAGATCAGGGGACGCCAGAGCGCGCTGGAACCATCCGGAAGCGCTCGCGTCTCCGATCCCGGTCGCCGACGAAGCCGGCTCTCTGGCCTTGAACAGTTGACGGCAGGTGACGGCCATCATATTCTAGCCAGAAATTCTAGCTAGCGAGAATCAAGCTTATGACCCAGCGCAGTTGGTCGGTACAGGATGCGAAGAACCGGTTCAGCGAGGTCGTGGAGGCCGCGCGACGCACGCCGCAGACCGTCACCAAGCATGGCAAGCCCGCCGTAGTCGTCGTCGATGTGGTCGAGTACGAGCGACTGCGGCGCCTCGAACGCGCGCGGGCACCATCCTTTGCCGATATGCTGCTCGCCATGCCACAGGATAACGGCGATGTCCCGCGTCGAAATGTGCGGATGCGCGATATCGAGCTCTGATGTTCTTGATCGATACCGTCACGCTGTCCGAGTTGCGCAGGCGGCAGCGCGATCCAATGGTCGTGGCGTGGTTCGAGCGGCAGCGAACGACCGAACTGTTTCTCAGCGTCATCAGCATCGGCGAGATAGAGCGCGGCATTGCGCGACAGCGCGCGACGGATCCAGGCTTCGCCGACGCGCTGGCGGCCTGGCTGGACCGCGTACTGGTCCTCTACGGCGAGCGGATTGTGCCATTCGATCTGCGAACGGCGCGGCGTTGGGGTACCCTGAGCGCCGTTCTCGGCAATGACAGCGCCGATCTCATGATCGCGGCCACAGCGCTGGAACATGGGCTCACCATCGTCACGCGCAACGTATCTGATTTCGAGCCCACCGGGGTCGCCGTCGTCGATCCGTTCAGTCGACGGCCTAAGCGGAAGTAGCCAGTACCGGATTCGTCCTTAGAACAAAATAGGAACATTAAGATTTCTGTGCTATCAACCGCGACGGAATCCCACGGCGACTCACCTCCAATGGCCAAATCCGCCCTCTCCTTTGTCTGCCAGAACTGCGGTGCGGCCTATAACCGCTGGCAGGGCAAATGCGAGTCCTGTGGCGAGTGGAACACGCTTTCCGAGGAGGACACAACCGGCGCCACCACGATGCCGGTCTCGATCCGCTCAAAGCGCAAGGGCCGCAAGTTTGTGCTGGAGAGCCTCACCGGCAAGAGCCATGAGGCCCCTCGCCTCGCCTCGGGGATGGCCGAGCTCGATCGTGTCACCGGCGGCGGGTTTGTCAGGGGCTCGGTGCTTTTGGTCGGCGGCGACCCCGGCATCGGTAAGTCGACGTTGTTGACGCAGGCGACCAGCCTGATGGCGCGGGCCGGCCATCGCGCGGTCTATATTTCCGGTGAAGAGGCGGTCGCGCAGGTGCGGCTGCGCGCCGAGCGGCTGGGGCTGGCGGATGCGCCGGTGCAGCTTGCGGCGGAGACTTCCGTCGAGGACATCGTCTCGACCTTGTCCGAAGGGGCGGTGCCGCGGCTGATCGTGATCGATTCGATCCAGACCATGTGGACCGACACGGTGGAATCCGCGCCCGGCACGGTGACACAGGTTCGCGCCTCGGCGCAGGCGCTGATCAGGTTCGCAAAGAAATCCGGCGCGGCGATCATCCTGGTCGGCCATGTGACAAAAGACGGCCAGATCGCCGGCCCCCGCGTGGTCGAGCATATGGTCGATGCGGTGCTTTCGTTCGAGGGTGAAGGCTCCCAGCAATTCCGCATTTTGCGCGCGGTGAAAAACCGGTTCGGGCCGACCGACGAGATCGGCGTATTCGAGATGACGGGCCTCGGCCTGCGCGAAGTCTCAAATCCGTCCGAGCTGTTCCTGTCGGAGCGTGATCTCGGCAGTCCGGGCACGGCGGTATTCGCCGGCATCGAGGGCACCCGCCCGGTGCTGGTGGAACTGCAGGCGCTGGTGGCGCCGACCTCGCTCGGCACGCCGCGCCGGGCGGTGGTGGGCTGGGACCCGAGCCGGCTGTCGATGGTGCTGGCGGTGCTGGAGGCCCATTGCGGCGTCAAACTTTCCGGCCATGACGTCTATCTCAATGTCGCCGGCGGCCTGCGCATCCAGGAACCGGCGGCGGACCTTGCCGCGGCAGCAGCCCTGGTGTCGTCGCTGGTCAATGCGCCGTTGCCGACCGATGCCGTTTATTTCGGCGAGATTTCGCTCTCGGGCGCGGTGCGGCCGGTGGCGCAGACCTCGGCGCGGCTGAAGGAAGCGGCAAAGCTCGGATTCGGCCGCGCCGTGCTGCCCGAATCGGCCCGCGGGGAGACCGGCGGCGACGCGGGGATGGCGCTGAACAGCGTGGGCGGATTGACCAGCCTGGTCGCCGATATCGCCGCGCGCGGTACACCGAAACGAAACCAGGACGGCAACCGGGAGGGCGCAAGTGTTGAGAAAAATGCCACACCGGCGCGATTCCGTCGCGAGAACGGCTAAAGCGGCGTGACGTTACAAGCCCTCGCCGCTATACAACCCGCGCGGGGGCGGGATGGCACGTTTTCCGGCCTTGCGGGACCTGCCATATGACCGTCACCTTGGGACGGCACCGACACGCCGATTCGCGAACCCAGACTTTGATGCGGACCTGACCAGCCGATGCCGATAACGATACTCGATCTCGCTTTGCTCGCCGTGATGCTCGTTTCCGGCCTGCTCGCGATGGTACGCGGCTTTATGCGCGAGATTCTGTCGATCGCGGCATGGGGCACGGCCGCGCTGGTCACGATTTACGCCTTCGGCAAGCTGCTGCCGACCGCGAAAACCTATTTCAACAACGATACGGTCGCCAGCATCGTCGTGGTCGCCGGCGTCTTTATCGGCACCCTGATCGCGGTTTCCATCATTACGGTGCGGATTTCCGACATGATCCTGGATTCCCGGATCGGCGCGCTCGACCGCACCCTCGGGTTCCTGTTCGGGCTGGCAAGGGGCCTCCTGATCGTCGTGGTCGCCTTCATGTTCTTCAGCTGGCTGGTCCCGGACAAGCAGCGGCCCGACTGGGTCACCGGGGCCAAATCCCGGATGGTGCTGCAGGGAACCGGGGATTGGCTGATGTCGCTCTTGCCGGATGACCCCGAGAACACCATCTTGAAGAGATTCAAGAAGAATAAACCAGACGATGAGCAGACTGACGCCGAGCCGGCACCGCCGGCCGCCGGTGATGGCTACAGTAAGCCTGCGCGTGACAGCCTGAAAAAGCTGATCGAGAAACCCGCGGCACGTTGAATTTAGGCCCAAAGAGAGGCGCGATGGACGAGACCGAGAGCCCTTCCGAAGACGCCGAGCAACGCGACCGCGGCCTTGGCCCGGTCGACCTGGAACTTCACGAATCAGATCTGGACGGTGACACGCTGCGCGAAGAGTGCGGCGTGTTCGGCATTTTTGGCCACCCCGAGGCCGCCGCCATCACCGCGCTTGGGCTGCACGCCCTGCAGCATCGCGGCCAGGAGGCCGCGGGCATCGTCTCTTTCGATGGGAAGCGCTTTCACTCAGAGCGGCGGCTCGGCCTGGTCGGCGACACCTTTTCCCGCCGCGAGGTGATCGAGCGGCTGCCGGGCACGACCGCGGTCGGCCATGTCCGCTACTCCACAACAGGCGAAACCATCCTGCGCAACGTGCAGCCGCTGTTCGCCGAGCTCAACGCCGGCGGTTTTGCCGTGGGCCATAACGGCAATCTCACCAACGGATTGACCTTGCGCCGCGAGCTCGTGCGCAACGGCGCCATGATGCAATCGACCACCGACACCGAAGTCATCCTGCATCTGGTGGCGCAATCAAAACGCAACCGCTTCATCGACCGCTTCATCGAGGCGCTGCGCGCGATCGAGGGCGCCTATTCGCTGGTGTCCCTGACCAACAAGAAGCTGATCGGCGCGCGCGATCCGCTCGGCATCCGTCCGCTTGTCATGGGCGAACTCGACGGCCGGCCGATTCTGGCGTCGGAAACCTGCGCGCTCGATATCATCGGCGCCAAATATGTCCGCGACGTCGAGCCCGGCGAGATCATCGTGTTCGACGAGAACGGCGCGCAGAGCCACAAGCCGTTCCCGCCCAAGCCGCCGCGGCCGTGTATCTTCGAATACATCTACTTCTCGCGGCCGGATTCCATCGTCGGCGGGCGGTCGGTCTATGAAGTGCGAAAGGCCTTCGGCGCGCAGCTCGCGCGCGAAAGCCATGTCGATGTCGACGTCGTGGTGCCGGTGCCGGATTCCGGCGTGCCGGCCGCCGTCGGCTACAGCCAGCATTCCGGCGTGCCGTTCGAACTCGGCATTATCAGAAATCACTATGTCGGCCGCACTTTTATTCAGCCGACCCAGAGCGTGCGCGAACTCGGCGTGCGCATGAAGCATTCGGCCAACCGCGCCGCGATCGAAGGCAAGCGCATCATCCTGATCGACGATTCGCTGGTGCGCGGCACCACCTCGAAAAAGATCGTCCGCATGATGCGCGACGCCGGCGCCCGCGAGGTGCACTTCCGGCTCGCCTCGCCGCCGATCGTCCATCCCGATTATTACGGCATCGACCTGCCGGACCGCGGCGGGCTCCTGGCCGCGACCCATAATCTGGAGGAAATGCGCGAGATCATCGGCGCGGATTCGCTGGCGTTCCTGTCGATCGACGGCATGTACCGCGCCATGGGCGAACCCGGCCGCGATCCCGCCAATCCGAAATTCTCCGATCATTGCTTTACGGGTGTTTATCCGACCCACCTCACCGACCAGACCCAGGTCGAACCGCAGCCGCGGCAACTTTCGTTGTTGGCGGAAGCGAGCTGACGCGAAGCGTCATTCCGGGGCGCGCGCAGCGCGAACCCGGAATCTCGAAATTGTCTTGCGCCTCTCATTACATCGAGATTCCGGGTCTGGTCCTTCGGACCATCCCGGAATGACGATGTCTGGCGGCGGCGATCACTCCGCCGCCATCGCGCCCAGCACCGTCACCGTCTTCCAGTTCCGCGTCGTCGCGCCGACCGAAAAGGTCTTTTCGATTGCGGCGTTCGAAAGCTTGGTCTCGCCGTAATTGATCGGGCAGTGCAGATAGACCTCCTGCCCAACCCATCGATATTCATCGCGCGCTCCGGCGAAGGCATCGAGTTTTTCCAGCGCGGGTTTTGCAGGCGCTTTCGCCAAAAACGTCACGTACAATCTCGAGGGATCGACGCCTTTCTGTTTCAGGAACGGATTGCCGGCGAGGGTTTTTGTCATCTCAGACGCGCTGCGGACGACCACGGTGACCGGCAATCGTGTTTGCCTATCGACCGTCGCCTTGAGGGTCTTTGCCAGTTTATCAGCGCCCAAGCGCGATGAAAAAACGATGTTGCCGCTCTGCACATAGGTCCGCACATCCTGCAATCCGAGGCCCGCGCAGGCCTGGCGCAGCCAGTCCATTTTCAGCGAATTGCCGCCGACATTGACACCCCGCAACATCGCCACATAGACGGTCAAAATCGCCCTCCCAACATTTGATTTTCGCCGGCAATCGTACCATAAGTCCCCTCGATGACGACCTTTCCCCTCGCCTCCCGCATCGCTCTCGTCACCGGCGCCTCGCGCGGCATCGGCTATGCCACCGCGCGCGCGCTGGCAAAGCTAGGCGCGCATGTGGTCGCGGTGGCGCGCACCCAAGGCGGCCTCGAAGAGCTCGACGACGAGATCCAGAAGGACGGCGGCAGCGCGACATTGGTGCCGCTCGACCTCACCGATTTCGACGGCATCGCCCGCCTCGGCGCCGCGCTGCATGAGCGCCACGGCAAACTCGACATCCTCGTCGGCAATGCCGGCGTCGCCGGGCCCTCCTCGCCGCTCGGGCATGTCGACCTGAAACCGTGGAACGACGTGATGGCCGTCAACGTGACGGCGAATTTTCAATTGATCCGCTGCATGGAGCCGCTGTTGAAAAAATCCGACGCCGGCCGCGCGGTGTTCGTGACCTCGGCTGCCGCCAACAAGGCGCTCGCCTATGTCGGTCCCTACGCGACCTCGAAGGCCGCGCTGGAGGCGCTGGTGCGGGTGTGGGCCAATGAGACCGCATCGACCGCCATTCGCGTCAACCTGTTCAGCCCCGGCCCGATCCGCACCCGGATGCGCGCCACGGTGTTTCCCGGCGAGGATCCGATGACGCTGGACACACCGGAGCAGGCGGCGGAATTCATCCTGCCGATGTGCACGCCCGATTGGAAAGAGACCGGCAGGTTTTATGACTATCCGGCCCGCACGCTGAAGAGTTTTCACGCGCCGGCGTGAACATGGCCGCGTTTTCGGTGGTCGTCCCCGCGAAGGCGGGGACCCAGTATTCCAGATGCGGCTGTGATTTAAACGAGAAGCCGCGGCGTACTGGATCGCCCGCCTTCGCGGGCGATGACACCTGTTTGTGACGCAACCGAGTTGCCTCCCTCTCGCGCAATTGACTCCCGAACCTCGTCGCTATTCACTGCCCGCCAAGCGGGGGAGAACCCGCGCCAAAAATCGGGAGGATGCCATGACGCCGATGCCAAACCGCGGTTATCTCTTGAAATCTCTTCCCCTCCTCTTCGCCTCCGCCGTCCTGCTCGCCGCCCCCGCGCTTCCGCGTCCCGCCCACGCCGGCGACGTCCCGGCCTTCGCCGTCGATGCGGCCTGGCCGAAGCAACTGCCGAACAACTGGATCATCGGCCAGGTCGGCGGCCTCACGGTTGATGCGCAGGATCATGTCTGGGTGTTTCACCGCCCGCGCTCGCTGACCGACGACGAGAAAGGTGCTGCGCTGACACCGCCGCGTTCGAAATGCTGCGTTCCGGCGCCGCCGGTGCTCGAATTCGATACCGACGGCAATCTGCTGCGCTCCTGGGGCGGACCGGGCGAAGGCTATGAATGGGTCGGGCGCGAACACGGCATCGAAATCGACGACAGGGGATTTGTCTGGCTGACCGGCAACGCGGACAACGACAACGCGCTTTTGAAATTCACCCTCGACGGCAAGTTCGTGATGCAGATCGGCAAGGTTGCACCGAGCAAAGGCAGCAACGACACCACGCAATTGGGCAAGCCTGCGGAGACCGCACTCGACAAGGCGGCCGACGAGATCTATGTCGCCGACGGTTACGGCAATCATCGTGTCATCGTGTTCGACGCCACCACCGGCGCCTACAAGCGGCATTGGGGCGCCTATGGCAACAAGCCAGATGACACCAAGCAGGCGCCTTACGATCCCAAGGCACAGGTCTCCCAGCAATTCGGCAATCCCGTTCACTGCGTGAAGATCGCGCAAGACGGCCTGGTCTATGTCTGCGACCGCATCAACGACCGGATTCAGGTCTTCAGGAAAGACGGCACATTCGTAAAAGAGTGGTTCTACGAGAAGAACACGCTCGGCAACGGCGCGGTGTGGGACCTCGCGATCTGGCCCGATCCGAAACAGACCTATCTCTTGAGCGCCGACGGCGAGAACAACGAAATCCGGGTCTTGAAGCGCGAGGACGGAAGCGTGGTCGGCAGCTTTGGGCATAACGGCCGCAATGCCGGGCAATTCCACTGGGTGCACGCCATGGCGGTCGACAGCAAGGGTAACGTCTATACCGCCGAGGTCGATACCGGAAAACGCATCCAGAAATTTACCCTCACCTCGGATGCGCTACGATAAGCGCATTGCCGGGAGGCGCCAGAAAGACTATCGGGGAAGCGGGATCGCCCATTCGATCAATTTGGGTAAGGCTCCGAAAAGAGAGCAAGCCCGGCATTAACACGTGGAGGATTTAATGACGACGACACGCGCGCGGCGCTATGCCGCGCTTATTGCATGCGCCGGCTTGGGGCTCGCGACACCGGCCTTGGCCCAGGACAAGATCGTCAAGATCGGCGTGCTCAACGACATGTCGAGCCTTTACGCCGATATCGGCGGCCCCAATTCGGTGGTCGCGGTCAAGATGGCGGTGGAAGATTCCGGCCTGCCCGCCAAGGGCTGGAAGATCGACGTGCTCAGCGCCGACCACCAGAACAAGCCGGACGTCGGCGTCAACATGGCGCGGCAATGGTTCGACGTCGACAAGGTCGACGTCATCACCGACACGCCGAATTCCGGCGTCGCGCTGGCGGTGAGCAACCTCGTCAAGGAGAAAAATGCGGTGCTGCTCAACTCGGGCGCTGCGACCGCCGATCTGACCGGCAAGGCCTGCACGCCGAACACGGTCTCCTTCACCTTCGATACCTACATGCTCGCCAACGGCACCGGTAAGGCGCTGACCAAGGCCGGCGGCGCCACCTGGTTCTTCCTGACGTCGGACTACGCCTTCGGTTACGCGCTGGAGCGTGACACCACCGCGGTCGTCACCGCCAATGGCGGCAAGGTGCTCGGCGGGGTCAAGCATCCGATCAACAGCTCGGATTTTTCCTCGTTCCTGCTGCAGGCGCAGGCCTCGAAAGCAAAAGTCGTCGGCCTCGCCAATGCCGGCGGCGACACCACCAACTCGATCAAGCAGGCATCCGAATTCGGCATCGTGGCCGGCGGCCAGAAGCTCGCCGCGCTGTTGCTCTTCATCAATGACGTGCATTCGCTGGGCCTGAAGACCGCGCAAGGCCTGTCGTTCACGGAATCCTTCTATTGGGACATGAACGACCAGACCCGCGCCTGGTCGAAGCGTTTCATGGCGCTGTCGCCGAAGGGGACGATGCCCTCGATGACGGTGGCGGGAAACTATGCCGCCGTGCTGCATTACCTCAAGGCTCTGGAGGCGCTCGGCGGCAATCCGCATGACGGCGCCAAGGTCGTCGCCAAGATGAAGGAAATCCCGACCGACGATCCGCTGTTCGGCAAGGGCCCGCTGCGGATCGACGGCAGGCGGATCATTCCGGCCTATCTGTTCGAGGTGAAGAAGCCCGAGGAATCCAAATATCCCTGGGATTATTACAAGCTGATCGCCACCATCTCTCCGGAAGACGCCGCCAAGCCGCTCGAGGCGAGCGAGTGTCCGCTGGTAAAAAAATAACAATCAGTTGAGCAAGATCGAAGCTATGGAAGCTAAAGCGTTATGCCCGGCCTTGTGCGGGGCATAACGCCTTATCGTCACAGCAGAGCCCCCACTGGGCCAAGCATGTCGTGATTCAAATTGTCACGTCGGGTTCCACGACGCAGCGCAACGGATAATTATTTCGTCGCGCTAGCTTGGTCACGCTCTCCGCGATGTTCCATGCGCGGTCGAGGTCGTAGACCCCGCATATGCCGCTGCCATCGCGATGAATCTCGAGCACCATCTTGAGTGCCTCATCGCGCGTCTTGCCAAAGATATTCTCCAGTACCTGAACAACGAATTCCATCGTTGTCTTGTTGTCGTTCAATAGCAGCACTTTGGCGGCCATTTGAGTTTCCCTCCCGCGTCATTCCATTGGGCTATGGCCGGCTGTAGGTATGTTCGACTTTTTGGCACGCAACGCGTGTCGGATACGCGCCCGGTCATTCGTCCTGGGGACGCACGTCAACCAAACATTGGGAGCAGGAGCCATGATGCAGCAGGACCAAACGGCCGAAGCCCAAATCAAAGCGCTGATCGAAGCCTGGGCGGATGCGGTCCGCCGGCATGATCTGTCCGGCATTCTCGCCCATCATGATCAAGACATCGTGATGTTCGACGTCCCGCCGCCGCTGCAGTCGCGCGGATTGGATGAATACAGGAAAACCTGGGATCTCTTCTTTCCGTATCACGAGCCGTCGCAAGCCTTCGACATCGAAGAGCTTGCAATTACCGCCGGCGACGATGTCGCCTTCGCAGTCGCCATCCTGCGTTGCGGCTCCGCCACGATCAGCGGCCCGCCACAGAAAGGGGGGTTCCTGTTCAGGCTGACCATCGGACTGCGCAAAGTCGGTGACGACTGGCGCATCACGCACGAGCATCACTCCGTGCCGGCGACGGACTAGACCATTGCCCGGCGAAGCGGACGCCGTTTCGCCGGGAAATGCGACACACTGGCGCCCCGTCGATACCGGAATTTCTTCCAGTATGCCCAAGCGCACCTTCACGCATCCCAAAACAGGCGCGCCGGCGAACATGAACACCGCCGCGATCGGCGAGAGGCCGGTACCGGACTTGAAGAAGGTTTTAATGGTGACGGTCCGGTTGTCTCTTATCTAACCAATATCCAAACAACAGAGCTGAAGCGCCATGACGCCTTACCTGATTGCCGCCCGCGAGGGAATCATCTGGTGGGTCACGCTCACCTTGATGCCGGTCGAGATTGCATTCGGCGCCATCGAAGCCGAAATCGATCGGCGCGTGGTGTCGCCATGATCGTCCGGTGCATCGACAAAACGTTGCAGCATGACACGCTGGTGGTCGGGCGCAAATATGAAGTTCGCGCCGAACGCGATGACTGTTACATCCTTTCCGGCTTCGACAAACGATTCAGCTAGACGCGGTTAGAGATCGTGGAACGGTGTGCAGTTCGCTAAAGCCGCTCCAGAACGCGCGACTTGTACCGCGGACCATTTGCCCTGTCCGCGCGCCCTCGGAAGGCCTTGGGCGTTGAAATCTTCTGCAATGGGCCCGCAGGTTCGATGCCCGGCCGCCTGCAGCGCCTTGATGGTCGGGCAGATATCTATACTCAGCTCACACGGAACAATCGATCAATGATGACATTGGCTTTCCTAAAAGGCGTCTTGGTCGCCGTAATCGGCGTCGGGCTACTCGCGGTCCTGATTATTTGGGCGTTCTGGATTGGCTAGCGGCGCGGTCGACGTCGCCACTAGGATCAAGGCTTCCATCGCCGCTTGCCGATCGGATCATCGAACGAGCGTTTCCGTCGCAGGATCTGCGAGCGGATTTTTTTCGTTTCGATATTTCTCTATTTTTCTCCCGCAACTTTCGTTTTTCTCCGGACGATCAACCTTGAACAGATGTGACCGTGCGATATCACTTTCTATGAGTGATTGAGGCTTGTTCATTCTATCGAACCGCAACTTAAAGGCGCGTGCAAGCGACTTGCCGCGACCCGAATACGGCAGAATCGGTCAAATGACCCGCATATGAATGCGTTTTTAAAATTCAATTTAATGGCGTGAGCAGATGGGTGGACCTAACATCAGCTACGCTCATTCGGCGTTCCAGTGAGGGCTTAGTGGAGTTTCCGCATGGCGGACACGTCGGTTGCACGTTGCTACCTCAGAGATGCGGGCGTGGCGAACGGTTACGAGCAACCGGTCAACTGGGCACGGATCGTTGTTCTAGTCGCAATGGCGCTGCCCGTATTTGGCGGTTTGTACTATGCACTTCTGGATTTTTTGTTGTTCGGATGAAAGCGCGAGCTGCCAATGGCCGGACCCCCCCTGTTGCTCCCAATCAGATTTTGATTTTTCGGAATCGCGGACTCGCTTTGATTGTGCAATGTGACAGTGACCAGCTTTCCCAAGAGGCAGGTGCACCATGCGCTCTCATGACTTTTCCGATCGATTTCTCGCGGCAATAGCAGCCAGCCTTCTGCTGCAGTGCTCGAGCTCGGTAGCCCGATGAGTAGAACTTCAAGACAGCCGATTTTTGCCGATCGGGTGAGAGGCGCCCGGATCTGGCGCATGATAAATCGAGTTTCATTTGCGGTGCTGGTCTTTGCCGCTCCGGTCTGCCTGGTCTCAGCGCAGGATGCCAAGGTTTCTGTCGACATGATCGGCATAGGCGGCATGAGCTGCGCTCACTGGCGGTCTAAGCAAGACCATTTATTAGAGGGAACCGTTTGGATCTACGGTTTCTGGACGGGACTCAATTACGTTGCTGCAGCAAGTGATCAAGCACAGGCGAAGATCGATTTTGCGTCGATAGTGGCCGAAGTCGAAAAAACATGCGCTCAGCAAACGTCGCAGACATTAGCCAGCGCCGTATGGACCGCTTATCTTGGGTCTAAGAGGTAGCCTACCCGAAGGAGCGAGAACAGCCCACGCACGGCCTCCTCAACAGCCCCGGCAGATCGACCCTATCATCTTGTTGACCTTCGCTTCTTCACAATCGATGGCGGGATTGGTCCCGAGCAATGTCCCCATCATCGGGCCGTCGCCGATGCCGGATGACGAAAGCGCTGTGCCCAGACTGCGCAAAGTCGGTGACGACTGGCGCATCACGCACGAACATCACTCCGTGCCGGCAACAGATTAGCCTCTTTTCGAACAGCTTGAAAATGACGTCGTCATGGCCGGGCTTGTCCCGGCCATCCACGTCTTTCGTGCTGCACCCTCGCAAAGTCGTGGATGCCCGGGACAAGCCCGGGCATGACGAGTTTGGCGGTAACCGCCGTATCCGCTGGCTACATTTCCGGTCAGGCTCTCAGGATGAGGGATTACCCTTGATCCCCCAAAGTGTTCGCATCGCGATGACGAGCGCCAGCAGCAACAGCGCCGACGCCAGCAGGAACGGCGCGCCCGGCAATTTTTCCGGCGCTTGCGGGCCGATGAAATAGGCAAAGGTCAGCGTGAACAGGAACGGCCCGACCAATTGGGACACGCTCTGCACGCTGGTGGTCGCGCCCTGCAACTGGCCCTGCTGGTCGGGTTTGACCAATTGCGTCATCAGCGCCTGGATCGCCGCGCCTGAGACGCCCCAGAACGCCATCACGGGAATGCCGAGCCAGAACAGCGGGCCGGTCGGCGCGGTGCCGAAAATCAGAAAGCCGATGGCGCCGCAGCCAAGCCCGAACAACAGCGCGCGCCGTTCGCCGAAACGCGCGACGATCGGTCCGATGCCGAGACCCTGCACCGCCATCGCGCAGATACCGACCATGGCCAGCGTCAGGCCGACCGTTTTCGCATCCCAGCCATAGCGATAGGTCGCATAGAGCACGAAGACCGAGGGCAGCACGACATGGGCGAGCTGCGCAAAGAAATTCGCAATCGACAGGCCAGCGAGAACGCCGTCGGCGCGGAGCAGATGCAGCGCTCCGAGCGGATTGGCGCTTTTCCAGCGGAAGCGCGCACGCCGGTCGCGCGGCAATGACTCCGGGAGGATCAATAGGCCGTACAGCGTATTGGCAAAACTCAAACCCGCCGCGACCCAGAACGGCAGCCGCGGGTCCATGCCGCCAAGCAACCCGCCGAGCGCGGGCCCGAGGATGAAGCCGGCCCCGAACGCCGCGCCGACCTTGCCGAAAACCGCCGCGCGCTTTTCCGGCGCCGTGATGTCGGCGATATAGGCAAACGAGGTCGAGATGCTGGCCGAAGTGATACCGGAGATGACGCGGCCGATGAACAGCCAGCTCAGCGACGGCGCCAGCGCCATCAGCACATAATCCAGCGCCAGCCCAAAGTTCGACAACAGCACCACCGGCCGCCGGCCAAACCGGTCCGACAGCCCGCCCAGGATCGGCGAGAAGAAAAACTGCATCAGCGCCCAGGCGGTGCCGAACAGGCCAAAGATGCGCGCCGCGCTCGCAGTGTCGTTATTGACAAAACTTTCCACGAGTTTTGGCAGGATCGGGATGATCAGGCCCAGCGCCAGCGTATCGAGCAGGATGGTGACGAAGATGAACGCCACCGCCGCGCCGCCGACCGGCGGCGCTTCGACGATGCTCTCGGGCGCGATCTCGCTCATGACGGCCGCTTGCGCTTGTGCGCGAACGGATTGGCCTTTTCGCGCAGCGCGATCCGCACCGGCGTCCCCGGGAGCTCGAAAAATTCGCGCAACGAATTAACGAGATAGCGCAAGTAAGATTGCGGCACGGCGTCCGCGCGCGAGCAGAACAACACAAAACTCGGCGGCCGCGCTTTCGCCTGGGTGATGTAATTCAGTTTCAGGCGCCGGCCCGATACCGCCGGCGGCGGATTGGCATCGACCGCCTGCTCGAACCAGCGATTGAGCGCAGCGGTTGGAATGCGCTTGTTCCACACCGCATAGGCCTGCTCGACCGCGCTCATCAGGCGGTCGATGCCCTCGCCCATCAGGCCGGACACCGCGACGATGGGCATGCCCTTGACCTGCGGCAGCAGGTGATCGGCGTCCGTGCGCAGCGCCGATATCAGGCTGGATTGCCTTCCCATCAAATCCCATTTGTTGACCGCGATGACGAGCGCCCTGCCCTCGCGCTCGATCAGGTCGGCGATCCGCAGATCCTGTTCCTCGAACTTGTTCTGCGCGTCCATCATCAGCACCACGACTTCGGCGAAGCGGATGGCGCGCAGCGCGTCGGCTACTGAAAGCTTTTCGAGCTTTTCCTCGATGCGCGAGCGCCGCCTTAAGCCAGCGGTATCGAACACGCGAAACTCGCGGCCCTGCCAGGTGACCTCGACGGAAATCGAATCGCGGGTGGTGCCGGCTTCGGCGCTGGTCAGAAGCCGCTCCTCGCCGAGCAGATGATTGATCAGCGTCGACTTGCCGGCGTTGGGGCGGCCGACAATGGCGACGCGGATCGGCCGTTTTGCAATGTCCTCGTCGGTTTCGATAATGTCGTCGTCGTCGAACTCTTCCGCTTCCTCGATGGGCTCCGGCATCAATCCGCGCAACGCGTCGTAGAGATCGCTTAATCCCTCGCCGTGCTCGGCTGAAATCTGCACGGGATCGCCGAGCCCCAAAGCGTAGGATTCCATCGCGCCGATTTCGCCGTGTCTGCCCTCGCTCTTATTGGCGACCAAGACCACCGGCTTGTTGGCGCGGCGGGCGAAATCGGCAAAGGCGCGGTCGTTTGGCGTAAGACCAACGCGGGCGTCGATCACAAACATCAGGGCGTCGGCAAGAGCGATCGCGGTTTCGGTCTGCTCCTGCATCCGCGCGGTCAGCGAGCCCTTGGCGCCCTCGTCGAGCCCTGCGGTATCGATCACGGTGAATTCGAGATCGCCGAGGCGGCCTTCGCCTTCCCTGCGGTCGCGGGTGACGCCGGGTTCGTCGTCGACGAGCGCAAGCTTCTGCCCGACCAGCCGGTTGAACAGCGTCGATTTCCCGACATTGGGCCGGCCGATGATGGCAATCGTGAAGGGCATAAGGGATCCCAGCGCCTTAGAGCGCGATGACTTTTCTTCGAATCGTCATCCCGCTCTAACTTTTTGTTTGAGCATGATCTTTTCGGAAAACCGGTACCCACTTTTCCGGATCATGCTTTAGCGCGTATTCCTGAAAAATAGGCGCAGACTATGAGACTGCAGCCCAGGTCAACGAGATAAAATTAGCGCGTGAAGGTGCCGCTCGGCATCGGGGCCGGGAACGGCGCGGCGGATTGTTGCGGCGATTGCGCAGGCTGCCCCGATTGCGTGGCCTGGGCCGGCTGGCCGGCCGTCTGATCGGGCGGCGGCGCGGTGGTCCGCTTGCGCGCGATCTTCTTCGGCTTCGGCGCGGGCGGCGCGGCGGTCGAGCCGTCTTCCTCCGGCACGGCCTCGCCGTCAGGCTCGGCGGCGGCCGGCTGCACGGGAGCGTTGCTGGCGGTCGCCGGCTGCTTGCTCTTGGATTTCGCGTTGCGCTTTGATTTCGGCTGTTCGGGCGGCGGAGGCGGCACGGCGCCCCCGGCCTGGGCATTTTGCTGGTCGATCTGCTGCTGCTGCTGTTCGACATTGCCCTTGTACAAATCCTTCGGCACGCCCTGCTCGAGGCCCGGTACGCCGTCGGGGAATACCGGCTTGCGCTCGCCGGGCAGCTTTTTCTTGGTGTCGAGCCAGTCCAACAGATCGCTCGGATCGAAGCCGCCGCTCGAGCAGCCGGCCAGCGCGCCCGACAATGCGATCAGGACGGCAGCGGCGATCAGACGTTGCGAACGGCGCATGGTCGGTGTCTCACTCAACTCGTTTCCTAAGGGCCGTCAGCTCTTGGCGACCGGCGGAAGCAACGCTTGCAGGGCCTCGGCACGCGAGCGCAGGCTGGGCGGCGTCTCGCCGTCATTGGCAATCAGATCGAGCCACTGCCGCGCCGCTGCGTTATCGCCGGCGCGCAAGGCCGACAGCGCGAGCAGTTCGCGCGCGGTGTGGCGATAGGTGGCGCCGGGCACGGTCGCAGGCTCGAGACGCTGCAGCATGTCGGGATAGCTCGAACTATCCACCAGCAACTCGGCCGCGCGGATTTTTGCCAGTTCCTGCGCCGTCGCACCGATGCTGCGGTCGGCAGCGGTATCGTCGTATAATTTCGCCGCCGCCTTCGGATCGCGGGTTGCGACTTCCGCAGCCGCCCGTAGCCGCGCCAGCATGCGGTAGCCGGACGGCGCTTTCGCCGCCAGCTCGTTAAATGCCGCCTCGGCCTCGGAATGCTTGTTCGCTTCCGAGAGCTCGACCGCCTTGTCGAAGGCCGCCCCCGCCTCGGCGGCTTTCTGGGCCTCGATATACTGATAGCCACGCCAGCCGCCCACCGCGGCGATGATCAGAAGCGCGGCGGCGACGATATAGATCGAATACTGGTCCCACAGCTTCTTGAGCTGGTCGCGACGGACATCCTCGTCGACTTCGTCAAATAATTCAGACACTTAAGGTAATCCCATCCCCGAAGGACTTAAAATGCAGACCGGCATGCCGCGCCCAGCCTGCCCCCGCGTGGCGGCGGCGATACCCTAGCGATATGGCGTTGGCAAGGCAAAGCCAGCCGGCTCAAAGCGTTAACGCTGCTGGACAAGGCCGGGGCGAGGCCCAGCCACGGCATAACTGGGCATTTTTCGGCGGAACTACAAGTGCGCGGCGGCCCAGGTTTCCCGCAATTGCCGCTTCATCACCTTGCCATTGGCGTTGCGCGGCAAGGGTTCGGTGGTGAGATCGATCGTCTCCGGGACCTTGTAGTCCGACAGCCGCTCGGCGCACCAGGCGCGCAGCGCCTCGGCCCTGACCTCGCGGTTGCGGGTCACGATGACCGCATGAACCCGCTCGCCGAGCACCGGGCACGGCTTTGCAATAATCGCGCTCTCGACCACGCCGGGATGGCCGGCCAGCACCGATTCGACCTCGGCGGAATAGATCTTGAGTCCGCCGCGGTTGATCATGTCCTTCTGGCGATCGAACACGCGGACGAAATTTTCTTTGTCGATCGAACCGAGATCGCCGGAGTGCCAGAAGCCGCCGGTAAGGCTTTCCGCCGTCGCCTTCGGATTATTCCAATAGCCTTTGATGACAGATGCGCCGTGAATCCAGATCTCGCCGATCTCGCCGCGCGGCAATTCGCGGCCCTCAGTGTCGACGACGATGATGTGCGCGCCGGGACATGGCAGGCCGACACTGTCGAGATGGGCCGCGGTCAACTCGCCCGGCATGATGGTCGAGGGCGACGTGGTCTCGGTCGAGCCGTAGCAATTCGCAAGCTTCAGACCCGGGATCTTGGTGTCCAGTTTTTCGATCGTGGCGACCGGCATCGGCGCGCCGCCAAAGCCTCCGATGCGCCAGCTCGACAGATCGTAGCTGTCGAAATCCGGCTGCAGGAGGCAGAGATTGTACATCGCCGGCACCATCACCGTGTAAGTGACACGCTCGCGCGCGGCGACCTTCAAATATTCCGCCGCCTTGAATTCGGCCATGATGATCAAGGCGCCCGCGCAACGGACCATGGTCATGATGTTGGCGACTACGCCGGTGACATGCGCCAGCGGCACCGCGGCGATCGAACGGTCCGCCACGGTGATCTCAAGACAGGACGCGAATATCATCGCGGAATGGATGACGTTGCAATGCGCGAGCATCGCGCCTTTGGGCCGGCCGGTGGTGCCGGAGGTATAAAGAATGAGCGCGGTGTCCTGTTCGCCGACCTCCGCAGGCTCGCCCAGTGCATCATTTTCGACCAGATCGGAAAATTGCGACGCGCGCGCTTCATCATCGACCGAAATCTTGTGCTTCAGGTCGGGGATGTCGCGGGCATCGGGCACGCGATCGGCCAGCGTTGCCTCATGGATCAAAAGGCTCGCGCCGCTGTCGGTCAGGACGTAGGCGATTTCCGGCTTCTGCTGCCGGGTGCTCAGCACAACCGTCACCAGGCCGAGATGGGCTGCGCCGAACATCGCGAGCGCGAATTCGATGCGGTTGCCGAGTAAAAGCGCGACGCGATCGCCCCGTTGCAGGCCGAGTTTTCGCAAGCCCGCCGCCACGCGGGCCGATTGTTGCGCGACGTCG
Organism: Bradyrhizobium lablabi; assembly: GCF_900141755.1. NCBI lineage: Bacteria > Pseudomonadati > Pseudomonadota > Alphaproteobacteria > Hyphomicrobiales > Nitrobacteraceae > Bradyrhizobium > Bradyrhizobium lablabi. Next base: position 445,427 of record NZ_LT670844.1, read on the forward strand.
CGCCATGTCAGCCGGCGGTCGCCGCAAATCAGCGCCTCGCCGTCCGGATTTTTCGATGCCGCCTCCGCAACCATCGCCCAGATGGTGTTCGACCGCTCGCAAAACGCCGGCACCAGGCGGTCGCCGAAGCGGGCCTCAAGCTGCATGGCGGGAATCGAATAATGCGACCAGTCCATCGTTCGCCTCGCTCAACTCTTGGTCTTCATGCCGTAAACATGCTCCGGACCTGGAAAGGCGCGCGAGCGCACGTCCCTGGCATAACCCTCGATCGCGGCCTCGATCATCGGGCCGAGTTCGCCATAGCGGCGAACGAATTTCGGCGTCCGTGGCGACAAGCCCAGCATGTCCTCCAGCACCAATACCTGGCCGTCGCAGGCCGCACTGGCGCCGATGCCGATGGTGGGGATGGCGATCGTCTCGGTGATCCTGCGTGCCAATGGTTCTGCGACCGCCTCGATCACGATCGAGAATGCGCCGGCCTCGGAAATCGCTTTCGCGTCGTTCTCGATCGGCTCCCAGCTTCCCTCCTCGCGGCCCTGGGCACGAAACGAGCCGAGCGTGTTGATCGACTGCGGCGTCAGGCCGATATGGCCCATCACGGGAATGCCGCGCTCGACCAGAAACGCGACGGTCTCGGCCATCCGCTCGCCACCTTCGAGTTTGACGGCACCGCAATGGGTTTCTTTCAGGATTCTCGCCGCGGAATGAAACGCCTGCTCTTTCGAGGCCTCATACGAGCCGAAGGGCATGTCGACCACGACCAGCGCATGCTGCGAGCCGCGCATGACGGCGCGGCCCTGCAGGATCATCATGTCGAGCGTCACCGGCACCGTGGTCTCAAAACCGTGCATCACATTCCCTAAGGAATCGCCGACCAGAATGACGTCGCAATGGCGGTCGACCAATGCCGCGGTATGGGCGTGATACGACGTCAGCATCACGATCGGCTCGCCATTCTTGCGGGCGCGGATATCGGGCGCGGTCTTGCGCTTGATGGTGGATTGGACAGACATTTTTATCCTCCGACGACGGGAACGCCGATCACGACGGGATGGAACGCAAACGCCAGCGCCAGATAGGCGACGATCCCGACGGCTATTGCGATCAGATCGTTGACGGGACCGCCCACCGGAATTGGCGGCCCGCCCGCATCGGTCCGACGTTTCAGCGAGATGCGGTCGAACACCGCCCAGCCCAGGAACGAGCCGAACAGGATGATGCCGCCGAGATCGCCATTGGCCAGCAAATGCGCCGCCGCCCACAATTTTACCCCCGACAGCAGCGGATGTTTTACGACCGTGTAGATGCGGCCGCGGATATAGGCGGCCACGACCAGAATGACGGCCGGCAGCATCAGGGCCACGGTGACGTGCTTGAGCCATCTCGGCGGATACCAGAGGTCGATCCGCTCGGCTGCGCGATAATGGGCAAAACCCCAGACGATCAGCGCGAGGCCCGCGAGCGAAACCAGCGCGTAGCCGATCTTGTAGGGACCCTCGCCCCATTGCGCGATCAGCCGCGCGCGCTGTTCGCGCCTTGTCGTGAGCGTGTGGACGCCGAAGAACAGCACCAGGCCCAGGATCATCACCGCTAGACCCATGATGTTTCCTCCGCTGCAGGGCCGGCTTTTTGTCTGCTTCGGGTATCACTTTAAGGGCTTAAAGTGCAATGCGCCAAAATGCGCGCAAGCTATCCGTTCTAACCGCCGTCATTCCGGGATGGCCCGAAGGGCCAGACCCGGAATCTCGAAATTGGAGGCACGCAAGCCAATCTCGAGATTCCGGGTTCGCGCGTTTCACGCGCGCCCCGGAATGACGGCTTTGTTCACGGCGTTCCGGATTGCTTGCCCAATTCGCGATTGTCGACATAGCGGATCGCGATCGGCCGGCCGGCCAGCGCGCCGCCGAGGTCGCCGGTAAATTTCATCGGCGTACAGGCATCGAGCGATGCATTGATCGCCTTCAGGTAGGTGGCGCGGGTGTCTGGTGAGGCGCCCTCGGTGAAGTACGTCATGCGCGGCGTCCCGATCATCTCACCGGAACGCTTGAAACTGAAGCGGACCGACATCTGCATGCCCTCCCGCGCGGCGTCGGCCGGCGGCGGTGTCCAGCAGGACCGCAGTGCCGCAAAGAGATCGCCGATGGTGTTGAGATCGTGGTCGGGCTTTTTGTACTTATCTGCATCGTTTTGCGGCGGCACGCTTTGAACCGTGAGCTGCAGGTTTTCCCCATAGGGATAATCGATCTCGGGAATGCAGGGCCCGTGATTGAACACGCTGCAGAAGTAGGGCGTGCACGGCCGTCCATCCAGCACGCTGCAGGGCGAATGGGAGAACGGTATGGGATTGATCTGATGCCGCGGCCGGGCCTCGGCGGTTGCGGCGGCCATTGTGGCTGCAATAGCAATGATGAGGCAGATGACAATGCGCGGCAGCATGAAACCAGTCCCAAAAGGCCCACAACCCAAATTGATGTTGTTAAAATGATGCGCCGGCCCGACGGCATCAAGGCCGGCGGCGTTCACATCCCCGCGTTCATCGCTGAAAGTTCCGCGATCAGCGCCTTTTCGCTGGGCTGGTCGAGCACGCCGGCGGCATAAAGCGAGATGCCGCCATAGAGCGTGATATAGATCTTCATCACCGCGCGCCGCCGCGCCGCCGGCGTTTCGATATCGGCACAGAAAATCCGCATCGCCTCGGTGATGACTTTGTGCACGGCGGTCTGCAGTGGCGGATTGTACTTCATGGTGGCGTGCGGCCGGCTCGCCATCAGCGCGAAGATCGCGCGGTTGGCGAGCGCGAAGCGGATATAAATCGCGGTGTAGTCTTCCGGCGTCTGTGCTTTCTTCAGCCGGCCTGCGAGCCGCGTATAGGCCTCGGTCGCGACCGCATCCAACAGCGCCTCGCGATCCCCAAAATGGTTGTAGAGCGAGCGGTGCGCGACGCCGACGGCGTCGGCGACCTCGCGCAAGCTCAAGCGCTCATGGCCGACTTTCGCCACCAGACCATAGGCGGCCTTCAAGGCCGCTGTTTGCAAATTGCCATGTCGATAGGTGGCCCGGCGCGGTTTTGAATTCATGCGCCTTCATACAAAGGCGGCGGCCAAAACACCACCGCCGCGGCGCCAGCCGCTCCCCTCAAGCCGACGCGCGGCTCACCACCCGGTCTTCACCGTATTGTGGGGTGATGTCCTCGTCGATCATGGCGCGGATCATTTTTATCACAGCGCCGCGCGCCCGTGCCTTGGTGGCAGCGTGGGCCGGCATGTTGAGCGTGCTTAGCGCCCGGGCCGCCTCCTCCGCGCTGCGCTCGAGCTCGTCGGCCGGAACGACGCGGTCGAAGAAGCCGGCGGTGACCGCTTCCATTGGACCGAACATCTCCGCGGTCATCACAACCCGGCTGAAATAGGCCGGCGTCAGCCGCTGCCGGGCGATCTCGATGGCAAAACGCGGCACCGTGAGCCCGATCGCGACCTCGTTCATGCCGATCCGGTAGTCGCCCTCGGCGGCAATGCGGTGATCGCAGGACATGATCAGGAACGCCCCCATCGGGAACGCGTTGCCCTGGCAGGCCGCGACCACGGGCGTCGGAAACGACAGGATGCGCAGCGCGAGCTCCGCACCGGCCTTGACCATCAGATATTGCTCCTCGGCGCTGCCCTTGGCGAATACGTTGAGATCGAACCCGCCAGAAAAATGCTTTCCGCGCGCTTTCAGGATCGCGACCGTCTTGTCCCGTTCGGCCTGGTCGAACGCGGCATGCAGCGCGTTCAGCATTTTCAGCGACATCACATTGGCCTTGCCGTCGTCCATCACGATGGTGCCGACGGGGCCGGAACGGGAATAGGTGACGAGATCTGGCATTGCGGGCTCCTCGATTGATAAAAGCATCCATTGGATACTTTACTGGTTGAGCGGCAGGTTCAAGGAGCTTTTCCGGGAGAGCAGCCGCATGAGGCATCCGCGGCGCGCATGGGTGTCGCGGGAATGCCACCACATATTTGGCGTCATCACCGGGCTTGTCCCGGTGATCCACGTCTTGCTTGCTTGCTTTCTTGGTGACAAAGACGCGGATGGCCGGGTCAAGCCCGGCCATGACGAATTGAGAGACTGGCGCGAGGCATCGACCCACCGGCCCGCTCACGCCTTCCTCTTCACGTCCTTGATGCTGGAAAAATTGATGCCCTCGGCGCGTTCTTTGGTGTAGCCGAGGTAAAATTCGTTCTTGGCCAGGAACACCGGATCGCCATCGACGTCGTCGGCGACGCCGGAGCCGTTGGCGGCGATGAAGGCGTCGAGTTTCTTGCGGTCGTCGGATGAAATCCAGCGCGCCAGCTGAAATTCCGAGACCTCGAATTCCACGGGAAGCGAATATTCGGCGTCGAGCCGGGCTTTCAGCACGTCGAGCTGCAGCGGGCCGACCACGCCGACCAGCGCGGGCGCGCCGTCGCGCGGGCGGAAAACCTGCACCACGCCCTCCTCCGACATCTGCTGCAAGGCTTCTTTCAGTTTCTTCGCCTTCATCGCGTCGGTGAGCCGGACGCGGCGGACGATCTCCGGGGCAAAACTGGGAACGCCCACAAAGGTTAGGTCCTCGCCTTCGGTCAGGGTGTCGCCGATCCGCAACGTGCCGTGATTGGGAATGCCGACGACGTCGCCGGCAAACGCCTCATCGGCCAGGGCGCGGTCCTGCGCGAAGAAGAATTGCGGGCTCGAGAGCGACATGTTCTTGCCGGTGCGCACCAGCTTTGCCTTCATGCCGCGGGCGAGTTTGCCCGAGCACAGCCGCGCGAACGCAATGCGGTCGCGGTGGTTCGGGTCCATATTGGCCTGGATCTTGAACACGAACGCGCTCATGCGCGGCTCCGCGGCCTCGACCTTGCGCAGGTTGGAGTCCTGCGCGCGCGGCGGCGGCGCGAAGCGGCCGAGGCCTTCCAGGAGATCGCCGACGCCAAAGTTGCGCAGCGCGCTACCGAAATAGACCGGCGTCAAATGGCCCTCGCGAAACGCAGCGAGTTCGAACGGCTTGCAGGCTTCGGATACCAGCGCCAGTTCATCCTTGACCGCGGCGACGTCAAGGTTGGCATTGCGGCCGGCAAGTTCGGAAATGTCGATCTGTTGCGCCGCGCCTGTTTTGGCGCCGCCGCCCTCGAGCAGGCGCACGCCGCCGCTCACGACATCATAGGTGCCGAGGAAATCGCGGCCGCGGCCGACCGGCCAGGTCATCGGCGTAGTGTCGAGCGCCAGCGTCTTTTCGATCTCATCCAGGAGATCAAACGTGTCACGGCTCTCGCGGTCCATCTTGTTGATGAAGGTGATAATCGGGATATCGCGCAGACGACACACCTCGAACAGCTTTCGCGTTCGCGCCTCGATGCCCTTGGCGGCATCGATCACCATCACGGCGGAATCGACCGCGGTCAGCGTCCGATAGGTGTCTTCGGAAAAGTCCTCGTGGCCCGGCGTGTCGAGCAAATTGAACACGAGGCCCTCGAACTCGAAGGTCATCACCGAGGTGACGACCGAGATGCCGCGCTCGCGCTCGATCTTCATCCAGTCGGAACGGGTGTTGCGGCGCTCGCCCTTGGCCTTGACCTGGCCTGCGAGATTGATGGCGCCGCCGAACAGCAAGAGCTTTTCGGTCAACGTGGTCTTGCCGGCGTCGGGATGGGAGATGATCGCAAAGGTCCGGCGCCGCGCCACTTCCTGGGCAAGCGGCGAGCGGGACGGTGATTCGGTTGCGATGGCGAGGTCGGACATGGCGGCAGCGTTTGGCAGGGAAAGGTGGCTGGATCAAGGGAGTTTTCGGCCTGTTACATATAGGAATGGCGCGGACGAACGCCAATCAGGGAGCTTGTCAGGGCACTTTGGACACCAGCGACACCACCCAATAGGCCAGCGCCGCGATGCCGGCAGACGCGGGGATCGTGATCACCCAGGCATAGACGATCGTGCTCGCGACGTTCCAGCGCACCGCCGAGGCCCGCCGCGCAGCGCCGACACCGACGATGGCGCCGGTGATGGTATGGGTGGTCGAGACCGGAACTCCGAGCCAGGTCGCGATGAACAGTGTCGCCGCGCCGCCGGTCTCGGCGCAAAATCCCTGCATCGGCGTCAGTTTTGTGATGCGCAGGCCCATGGTGCGGACGATCCGCCAGCCGCCCATCAACGTGCCCAGCGCCATTGCCGCTTGGCAGGACAACACCACCCAGAACGGCACGAAAAATTCGGTGCCGAGATAGCCTTGCGAATAAAGCAGCACCGCGATGATGCCCATGGTCTTCTGCGCGTCGTTGCCGCCATGGCCGAGCGAATATAGCGATGCCGAGACGAATTGCAGGATGCGGAAGGCGCGATCGACCGCGAACGGCGTCGAGCGCACCGAGGCCCAGGACACGATCACGACCAGCACCAGCGCCAGCACAAATCCGAGCAGCGGCGACAGCACGATCGCGAGCAGGGTTTTGGTGAGCCCGCTCCAGACCGCGGCCGAAAGCCCGGCCTTTGCCATGCCGCCGCCGACCAGTCCGCCGATCAGGGCGTGCGAACTGGAGGATGGGATGCCCAAACCCCAGGTGATCAGGTTCCAGACGATGGCGCCGACCAGGGCGGCGAAGATCACTTGCGTATCAATTACGCTCGGCTCGACGATCCCGGTGCCGATGGTGTGCGCGACATTGAGCCCGAACACGGCAAAGGCGACGAAGTTGAAGAACGCCGCCCAGAACACGGCGTATTGCGGCCGCAACACCCGGGTCGACACGATCGTCGCAATCGAATTGGCGGCGTCGTGCAATCCGTTGAGGAAGTCGAACATGAGCGCGACCGCGATCAATCCGGCCAGTATCGGAAGACCAAGCGTGGCGTCCACTGCGCGGCCCTGCCCTATACCTGTTCGATCACGATTGAGTTGATCTCATTGGCAACGTCATCGAAACGATCGGCGACTTTCTCGAGATGGTCGTAGATCTCGGCGCCGACGATGTAATCCATCGTGTTGGCGTTGCGGTGCTTGAGGAAGAGCTCCTTCAGCCCGATGTCGTGGAGATCGTCGACGCGCCCTTCGAGCTTGGTCAATTCCTCGGTGATCGCGGTCAGCATCGAGACGTTGTTGCCGATCGATTTCAAGAGCGGCAGCGCGCGGCCGACGAGATTGGCGCATTCGACCAGTAGCGTACCCATTTCCCGCATCGGCGGCTCGAAAGTGCGGACCTCGAACAGGATGACGGCTTTCGCGGTCTGCTGCATCTGGTCGATGGCGTCGTCCATCGAGGTGATCAGGTTCTTGATATCGCCGCGGTCGAACGGGGTGATGAACGTCCGCCGTACCGCGGTGAGCACCTCGCGGGTGATGCTGTCGGCGTCGTTCTCGTACTGGTTGACGCGCTGGCAGAACACCGGCGTCTCATCGCCGCCGCGCAGCATCTCCTGCAACGCCAGCGCGCCCTGCAGCACGGTCTCGGCATGGCGGGCGAACAGGTCGAAAAACCGTTCCTCCCTCGGGAGAAAAGCGCGGAACCAACGCAGCATCTGAAATGTCCATTGTCAGCGGAAATGGCCGGCCGGAATCGCCTGTCACATAACTGTCATAAACCATTCCGGCGGGAAAGCGCGCCGCACACGGCCCGCGAAACCGGTCATCCACTGCTTTATAAGGGCAAGAAAATGCTCTGGATTTCGTTCCGCTCAAAGCGAGCGGCGGAAATAATGCGCGATCTCGCCGATCACGCCGCGGCGGAATGTCAGCACGCAGATCACGAAGATCGCGCCCTGGATCACCGTCACCCATTGGCCGAACCCTGCTAGGTACTGCTGCATGGCGATAATGACAAAAGCCCCGACCACCGGTCCGAACACGGTGCCGAGCCCGCCGACCAGCGTCATCAGCACGATTTGCCCGGACATCGCCACTTCAACGTCCGTCAATGATGCATTTTGCGCGACGAACACCTTCAGCGCGCCGGCCAATCCTGCCAGCGTTCCCGACAGGATATAAGCTAGCAGCTTGTACTGATCGGTCTTGTAGCCGAGCGAGATCGCGCGAGGCTCGTTCTCACGAATAGCTTTCAGCACCTCGCCGAACGGCGAGTTGATGGTACGGAAGATCACCAAAAAGCCGAACAGGAAGCCAGCGAGAACGACGTAGTAAAGGATCGTCGGGTTGGCGAGGTTGAAAATTCCGAACAGGTAACCCTGCGGAACGCCCTGGATACCGTCCTCGCCATGGGTGAACGGCACCTGCACATAGATGAAATACAAAAGCTGCGATAGCGCGAGCGTGATCATCGCGAAATAGATGCCCTGGCGGCGGATCGCGACGACGCCGGTGATGACGCCAAGCGCTGCGGCAGCAGCGGTGCCGGCCAGAATTCCAAGTTCGGGGGACAAGCCCCAGACCTTCAATGCGTGCGCCGAGACATAGCCCGCGGTGCCCAGAAACATCGCGTGACCGAACGACAATAATCCGCCGTAGCCGATCAAAAGGTTGAAGGCACACGCCAGCAGCGCAAAGCACAGCGCCTGCATGACGAAGAACGGGTAGATGCCGCTCACCGGCACGGCCATCAACAGCGCCGTCATGATGCCGAACGCGATCATCTCGTCGCGGATGGTGCGCGGTGTCACCGGGATTGTATCGTCGGTCATCGCCGTCATATCAAGCCGCCCGTCCGGTAAGTCCTGTAGGCTTCACCAGCAACACCAGCACCATCAGGACGAATACCACGGTGTTGGAGGCCTCCGGATAGAAGTACTTGGTCAGTCCCTCGATCACGCCGAGCGCGAAGCCGGTGACGATCGATCCCATGATCGAACCCATGCCGCCGATCACCACCACCGCGAACACCACGATGATGACATTTTCGCCCATCAGCGGCCGCACCTGATTGATCGGCGCCGACAATACGCCGGCGAGCGCCGCGAGACCGACGCCAAGCCCGTAAGTCAGCGTGATCATGCGCGGCACGTTGATGCCGAAGGCGCGCACCAGCGTCGGGTTTTCGGTGGCGGCGCGAAGGTAAGCGCCAAGCCGCGTCCGTTCGATCAAGTACCAGGTTCCAAGACAGACGATGAGCGAGAAGATCACCACCCAGCCACGATAGATCGGCAGGTACATGAAGCCGAGATTCATGCCGCCTTTCAGCTCGTCGGGGATCGCGTAAGGCAAGCCCGATGAGCCGAAGTAATTCTGGAACACGCCCTGGATGATCAGCGCCAGCCCGAATGTCAGCAGCAGCCCGTAGAGATGATCGAGGCCGGCCAGCCATTGCAGCATGGTCCGTTCCAGGATCATTCCGAAAATGCCGACCACGATCGGCGCCAGGATCAGCGCCGGCCAATATCCGATGCCCGCGACGTTCAAGAGGAAATAGGCGCAGAACGCGCCCATCATGTAGAGCGCGCCGTGAGCGAAATTGATGATGTTGAGCATGCCGAAGATCACGGCAAGCCCGAGACTGAGCAGCGCGTAGAACGAGCCGTTGATCAGTCCCACCAGAAGCTGTGCGTAGAGAGCCTGCATCGATCGATCTTTCGCAACCAAAATCAAATGGTAACACGGAAACGGAGCCCACCGGCGCAAGGCCGGCGGGCCAACGCAGTTACTTCTTCAGCAGCGGGCACTTGCTTTCCGAAAGCGGCGTGAAGGCCTGGTCGCCGGGAACGGTTCCGACCAGCTTGTAAAAATCCCAGGGCGCCTTGGATTCCGAGGGCTTCTTCACCTCGAACAGGTAGGCCGAATGGATGGTGCGGCCGTTGGGCTCGATCTCGCCCTTGCCGAACAGGGGATCGTCGGTCGGAATCGACTTCATTTTCTCCACGACCTTGGCGCCATCGTGCGGATTGCCACCGAGCGCGTCGAGCGCCTTGAAATAGTGGATCAGCCCGGCATAGACGCCGGCTTGCACCATGGACGGCGGCGCGCCGTTCTTCATGCGCGCGGCGAACTTCTTGGAAAATTCCCGGGTTTTGTCGTTGAGGTCCCAATAAAAGGTCTCGGTGAAGTTCAGGCCTTGCGCGGTCTCCAGTCCGATCGCCTTGACGTCGGTGATGAACAAGAGAAGCGCCGCGAGCTTTTGGCCGCCCTTGACGATGCCGAATTCGGCCGCCTGCTTGATCGAGTTCGTGGTATCGCCGCCGGCATTGGCAAGACCGATGATCTTGGCCTTCGACGACTGCGCCTGCAGCAGGAACGAGGAGAAGTCAGAAGTATTCAGGGGATGCTTGACGCCGCCGACCACCTTGCCGCCATTGGCCAGGATGACCGCGGTGGTGTCGCGCTCGAGCGCGGCGCCGAAGGCGTAGTCGGCGGTGAGGAAGAACCAGGTATCGCCGCCGGCCTTCACCAGAGCCTGCCCGGTGGCATGGGCGAGCATGTAGGTGTCGTAGGTCCAGTGCACGGTGTTCGGCGAGCACTGCGCGTTGGTGAGATCGGAGGTCGCGGCGCCCGAGTTGATGTAGACGCCGTTCTTCTCCTTGATGATGTTGTTGACGGCAAGCGCGACACCCGAGTTCGGCACGTCGACGATGACGTCGACCTTGTCGACGTCGAACCACTGCCGCGCAATCGCGGTGCCGATGTCGGGCTTGTTCTGGTGATCGCCGGAGATGACGTCGATCTTCCAGCCCTTGGCGGTCAGACCGGAATCCTCGGCCGCCATCTGGGCAGCCAGCGTCGAGCCCGGGCCGGCGAGGTCGGCGTAAAGCCCGGATTGATCGGAGAGCGCGCCGATCTTGACGGTTTTGTCCTGCGCGGCCGCGAAACTTGCCGAGGCAAGGATCAGCGCGCTGCTGAGTAACAATGATGCGGCAATGTTAGTTTTCATATTGGTTTCCTCTTCGGATTCTTCTCGTTGTTCTTCAGACACCGAGATAGGTGTGAAGCTTGTCCATGTTGGCCGATAGCTCCGAATTGGCAAAGCCATCGATGATCTTGCCATGCTCGACGATGTAGTAGCGGTCAGCGACCGTCGAGGCGAAGCGGAAATTCTGTTCGACCAGAAGGATGGTAAAGCCTTCTTTCTTCAGCCGCGCGATGGTGTGGCCGATCTGCTGAATGATGACGGGCGCAAGCCCTTCGGTCGGCTCGTCCAACATCAGAAACCGCGCGCCGGTCCGCAGGATCCGCGCGATCGCCAGCATCTGCTGCTCGCCGCCCGACAATTTGGTGCCCTGGCTGTTGAGCCGCTCTTTCAGATTGGGAAACAGATCGAAAATCTGGTCCAGCGACAGCCCGCCCGGGCGCACGATCGGCGGCAACAGGAGGTTTTCGCGGACATCGAGGCTGGCGAAAATGCCGCGCTCCTCCGGGCAAAAGGCGATGCCCATCCGCGCGATGCGGTCCGAGGAGGTGCGGATAATCTCCTGCCCGCCGAACCGGATCGAGCCGGTGCGCTTGGCGATAATACCCATCACCGATTTCAGCGTCGTCGTCTTGCCGGCGCCGTTGCGTCCGAGCAGGGTGACGACTTCGCCGGCGTTGACGTTGAAATCGATGCCGTGAAGGATGTGTGACTCGCCGTACCAGGCCTCGAGATTTTGCACCGTCAGCACCGCAGCACCAGCTGTCGATGTGGGCTTCGTGGCGGTTTCGGTCATGGTCAGTTCAGGCATGACCCGCCCCCAGATAGGCTTCCTTGACGCGCTCGTCCTTGGTCAGGTCGGTATAATGGCCTTCCGCCAGTACGTGACCGCGCGTCAGCACAGTGATGATGTCGGAGAGATTGGCGACCACGCTCAGATTATGTTCGACCATCAGGATCGTGTATTTCGCGGAGATGCGCTTGATCAGCGCGGCGATCTTGTCGATGTCTTCATGGCCCATGCCGGCCATCGGCTCGTCGAGCAGCATCATCTCCGGATCGAGCGCCAAGGTGGTTGCGATTTCCAGCGCGCGCTTGCGCCCATAGGGCATCTCGACCGCCGGCGTCTTGGCAAATTCGCTCAAGCCGACATCGTCGAGCAATTCATGGGCGCGGCCGTTGAAGCGGTCGAGCACCGACTTGGAACGCCAGAAATCGAAGGAATGCCCGTGCTGGCGCTGCAACGCGACCCTGACATTTTCAAGCGCGGTCAGATGCGGAAACACCGCCGAAATCTGGAACGAGCGCACCAGCCCAAGACGCGCGACGTCGGCCGGCGCCAGCGCCGTGATATCCTGTCCCTTGTACAGGATCTTGCCGGCCGACGGCTTTAGGAACTTCGTCAACAGATTGAAGCAGGTGGTCTTGCCGGCCCCGTTCGGCCCGATCAACGCATGGATACTGCCACGGCGGACCCTGAGATCGACATCGCGAACGGCAAAGAAGCCTGCGAACTCCTTGGTCAATCCGTGGGTTTCGAGGATGAACTCATCGGCCAATCAAATTTCCCCCATCACCATCGCCGCGAAGAGCGTTTCGCACGTGGCTAATTATTTCCTAACCGGAAGGTTCTCGTGAGACGTCCTTTTTAGAAATTCCGTCCCGAACCGCCCGCCTCCGGGCGCGAATATGCCGTCAACGGGCCGGCTTAGGCAAGGCGGAAAGCTGGGCATGCGCCGGCCTGCGCGGATTCGCCATTAATCGAATGGCGTGAGGACCTTAGCGATGGGTCGCCCGAGGCCTTTCGGCCGCCGGTTTCGGTGCGCCCGGAAGGGCCACCCTGATCCGGGAAAGCCACCATTAACGGTATTTCGACGCGGTGGCTCGCTTTCATCAAAAATTTCCCCCTAAGGTCGATGGTTCGGTGTTTTGCTTCATGTGTATTGAAAACGGATTGCTGGCCGTGGAATTCGAGAGCGCCAACCCATCGGTGGTCAAATCGATCAAGCAGCGGGATCTGTTGAATACCTGGCTGCGGCTTTATGCCCGGGAGCAGTTACCGCCGCGCATCGAGGAATACCAGCCCGAACGGCTCGCGGAAGAACTTTCCGACCTCGTCTATTATATCGTCGATAGCGCGCAAGCGCCGCCACGCCTGACGATCCAGAGCGACGGCACACGGATGGCAACCGCCTATGGCAATACCGGCAAGGGCCGCTACCTCGACGAATATGTCGGGCCGCGACTCGCGCCGATCGTGATGCCCGTCTACCATCAATGCTTAAAGCGCGCGCTGCCGGTCTACACGATCGCCAAGTTCGATGACATCTACGGGCGGATCGTCGACTATGAGCGGCTATTGCTGCCGTTCTCGGAAGGCGGCCAAAATGCCGGCCAAATTACCCATGTGATCGCCTCGCTGAAGACCATCAGCGAAGACGGCGGCTTCGAGATCAAGAATTTGATGCGGGGGAATGACTCGTTGCCGACGCCAAAGCTTCGCGCGGTGATCGATCGCGACCTGTTCCACCGCGCCCCCGGCCGCATTCCGGCCGGCGACGTGATCGAATTCAGTTAAAGCTCAGATGGAGTTTTCGAGCGCCAACCCCTCGGTGGTCCGATCCATCAGACAACGCGATCTGCTCAACACCTGGCTGCGCGCGCTGGTCAAATCGCGCACCCTGCCCGTGCTCGGCGATTACCGGCCGGAATGCATCGCGGACGAGCTGGCGGACATGATGGGATTTGACGTCATCGGCGAAGGCTGCGACGCCCGCTTCCTGATCACCCAGGAAGGCGCCAGACTGACCACGACCTACGGCAACGAACACATCGATCCCGACAAGCGGACCAACCGTTATCTCGACGACGCGATCGGTCCGGAACGATACGAACGCGTCGTCACCTTGTACCGCACCTGCTTGGCGCGAAAGCGGCCGACCTATTCGATCTCCATGGTGCAGGACGCCGATGGCAAGGACGTTCAGTACGAGCGCTTGCTGCTGCCGTTCGGCAGCGCCGGTAGCGTCGAGCAGATCGTCGGCTCCTATAAAGCGATCAGCATCGAGGGCCACTTCAAGATCAGGAACCTGATGGCAATCAGGCCGAGAGCTGTACCGGCGATCGTCGTCAGGGCCGTCATCGATCAAGACATCGTTCGCAGCTCCACGCACGTTCGTGCCTCGGAAGACATTATCGAAGTGAGCTAGCGTTTCCGCGCCGCGCCCGACGGCGCCACCTCCTTGGCGTAGATTTCCGGCTTGAAGCCGACCAGCAATTTGCCGCCGAGATCGAGCACCGGACGTTTGATCATCGACGGCTGCGCCAACATCAAGGCGAGCGCCTTGCGCTCGTTCAAGCCTTCCTTCTCGCCATCGGGCAATTTGCGGAACGTCGTGCCCGCGCGATTGAGCAGGGTTTCCCAGCCGAGTTCGTCGCTCCAGTCTTTCAATTTGTCCTTTGCGATGCCTTCGCTCTTGTAATCATGAAAGCCGTAGGCGATGCCGTGGCTGTCGAGCCAGGCGCGCGCCTTCTTCATGGTGTCGCAGTTCTTGATGCCGTAGATGGTGATGGGCAAAGCTGATCCTCGCGCGAATTTGCGGCGCGAGGTTAGCCATGCAAACGGCACCACGCCAGACTGTGCGTTGACGTGATGTGGATGCATCCCGGCCACGCTGCAGCGTCCGCGATTCTAGGAATTCTGTGTCGATCTCCGTCCGGCAAATACCCGGCCAAACAGGGCGAACCTTGAATATGAACAGGAAAACTTGCCAGTCTAAACTTGCAAGTTTTCCTGTTGATGCTATCTTGGTGGCATGAACGACGTCGCCGAAGCTCCAAACCCGACGGAAACAGCCGCCTCTGAGCTTTCATTGGCGATCGGGCAGCTGGTGCGTCGCCTGCGCACAGAAGCTAATCCGGGTGAATTGAGCTGGTCGCAGATCACGACGCTCGCCCGGCTCGACAAGGTGGGCTGGATGACGACAGCGGACCTCGCCCGCTCCGAGTTCGTCAAACCCCAGTCGATGGGCACGACGCTTTCGGATCTCGAGCAGCAGGGATTGGTCCGGCGCCGGCCGCATCCGACCGATGGCCGGCAAGTCCTGTTCGGGCTGACCGCGGCGGGAAGCGAGGCGAGACGACAGCGCAATATCGCCAAACGCGAATGGCTGCTGGCTGCGATGGCGAAGCTCGATCCGGCCGAACAAGCGACGCTGATGTCCGCGGCCGCGCTGATCAAGCGCCTGGCGGAATCTTGAATGTCGCGCCGCGCGCGAGACGAGGGTGCCTGACGATGAACTTTCTTCACGACATCTCCTATTTTTTTGCCGGCGCCTTTCTCACCAACGCGATCCCGCATTTTGTCAGCGGCGTGATGGGGCGTGTGTTTCAAAGCCCGTTTGCGACGCCGCGCGGCGAAGGTCCCTCATCTTCAACAGTCAACGTCCTCTGGGGCTTCTTCAATCTCGCGGTCGGCTATTGGCTCATCTGCCGCGTCGGAAACTTCGATCTGCATTCCAACGAGGATGTCGTTGTCTTGGGGATCGGCATTCTCCTCGCCGGCGTCCTGCTGGCGCGCCGGTTCGGAAGATTCAACGGCGGCAACTTTCCTGACGACAGGCAGGCGGTCCGGTGAAAAATACTTTTCGTTCGCTGAGCGGCTTCAATTATCGGGTGTGGGCGTGCGGCGCGCTGGTGTCCAATGTCGGGACCTGGATGCAGCGCATCGCCCAGGGCTGGCTCGTGCTCACCCAACTGACCCACAACAATGCGACCGCCATGGGCATCGTGATGGCGCTGCAGTTCGGACCGCATCTGTTGCTGCTGCCCCTGACCGGCTTTGCGGCCGACCATCTCGACCGCCGCAAACTCCTGATCGGCACGCAGGCGGCGATGGGCGCGCTTGCCTTCGGGCTCGGCATCCTGACCATTAGCGGACTCGTCCAGTTGTGGCATGTCTACGCGTTCGCGTTCCTGTTCGGCTGCGTGACCGCGTTCGACTCGCCGGCGCGTCACACCTTTGTCTCGGAGCTCGTTGGAGAGGCCGACCTGTCGAATGCGGTGGCGCTGAATTCCACCTCCTTCAACGCCGCGCGGATGATCGGTCCGGCCATTGCCGGCACCCTGATTGCTTCCGTCGATTCGGGTTGGGTGTTCCTGATCAACGGGGCCTCGTTCGTCGCCGTGCTCTCTTCGCTGGCGCTGCTTCGCGTCAATGAGCTTCATGTCCAGGAGCGGGCCTTTCGAACCCCCGGCAGCCTCGTCGATGGCTTCCGCTATGTCTGGGGACGGCCCGACCTCCGGGCCATTTGCTTCATGCTGTTCCTGATCGCAACGTTCGGGCTGAACTTCCAGATCTTTATTTCGACGATGTCGGTCAAGGTCTTTCATGCCGGCGCAAGCCAGTACGGGTTGTTGACGTCGGTGATGGCGATCGGCACGATCGCCGGCGCGCTACTCGCCGCCGGGCGGGAAAAGCCCCGCTTCGCGCTGCTCGTGACAGGGTCGGCGATTTTCGGGCTCGGCTGCACTTTGGCCGCGATCGCGCCCAATGCCTGGTTCTTCGGTATCGCGCTCGTCATCATCGGCGTGTCGGCTTTGACGCTGACCAACTCGACCAACAGCCTGATGCAACTCTCCACCGAGCCGATGATGCGTGGGCGCGTGATGGCGATCCGTCTCGCCATCGCGCTCGGCTGTACGCCGATCGGCGCGCCGATCGTAGGCCTCGTGGCCGATCGCTTCGGGCCGCGCTGGGCGCTTGGCCTCGGCGCCGCTTCCGGCTTTGCCGCCGCCATCGTCGGCATTCGCTACCTCAGGACCGCTTCGGAATCTCTAACCCGCGCTGTACCGCAGGCCGCGCCAGGCCACGCGCGAGCCAGGCCGGGACGCTCTTGAAACCATCGAACTCGACGAGCTCGCGCGCGCCGTAGAAGCCGATCAGATTGCGCACCCAGCCGAGCATCGAAATGTCGGCAATCGTATACTCGTCGTCCATGATCCACTGCCGCCCGTCCAGGCGCGTCTCGATCACCCCAAGCAGGCGTTTTGACTCCGCGACATAGCGCTCGAGCGGCCGCTTGTCGGCAATCTCCTTGCCGGCGAATTTATGGAAGAACCCGACCTGGCCGAACATCGGCCCGATGCCGCCCATCTGGAAGTGCAGCCACTGGATGGTCTCGTACCGGCGCGCCGCATCGTCGGGGAAAAGCTTTCCGGTTTTCTCGGCGAGATATTGCAGGATCGCGCCCGACTCGAACAGTCCGAGCGGCTTTGCGCCCGGCCCGTTCGGATCGATGATCGCCGGGATCTTGCCATTCGGGTTGAGCGACAGAAATTCCGGCGTCTTCTGGTCGTCCTTGCCGAAATCGACGAGATGGGCCTCGTACGGCAGCGCGATCTCCTCCAGCATGATCGAAACCTTGACGCCGTTCGGCGTCGGCAGTGAATAGAGCTGCAGCCGATCAGGATATTCCGCGGGCCAGCGCTTTGTAATCGGAAAGGCGGAAAGGTCGGTCATCGCAACTCGTTCTTTGCTTCGTAGTTGACGCGGCTAATGTACGGGCATGGAGTGAGGTGGCAAGGCCGGCATCACGTCAGCCTTTGCAACGCCGTGACGTGCAGACGCCTGCGGATTTGCATCCCCTGGCGCCGGTACAGCGCAATGGCCGAGCTGTTGTTCGAAAACACGTGCAGGAATGGAATTTCGCTTCGCGCCAAAATCTGTCTTGAGATAGCGCCAAGCAGAACTTGCGCGTAGCCGCAGCCGCGATGCGATGGATGGACGCAGACGGCGGTGATTTCCGTGTAGTTGGCGGGCTTCATCCGTTCGCCGATCATCGCGACGAGCTGCCCGTCGACCCGGATGCCCAGAAACGTCCCCAGTTCATGCGTTCGCGCCGCAAACGGACCGGGATTTGTGAGTTTTGTCAGTTCCAGCATCGCGGGGACGTCGGCGGCGCCGAGCGTGACGATGTCGACGCCGGCGATCGAGCTTTCCGCGGGCGTTCCAATCATCTGCTCTCCGGTTTCGGCGAGCAGAATCTTGAACTCTTCCGTCGGGGTCACCGGCTCGGGCGTAAACAGCACGGCTACCTCGGACGGTGACATCAGCGCGCCGAGCGCGGCAAAACTCTGCGCCGACATGTCGGCTATCGCCGCGAATGGCCCGATCGCCGGAGGATAACGCCGCGCCCGCGCGCCGCCTTCCGCAAGGGCGTGCTGCCGGGACATCAAGGCATTCCAGATCGGATGATCCAGCGGATGGGTCGAGGTACCGGGAGCGGACATGGCAGCGCTTCATTTGCCCCTTGCATGCTGATCGAACGCACTCAACACGGCGAGCGTCATCGCCTCGACGCCGGTTTCGATGGTCGGCTTCGGCACCGGGGCGAACAGCGGCGAATGATTGGACGACAGTTGCGGGCCGGTTCCGTTGGCTGCCGCAGCGACGCGCTCCGGCTCGTAGACGCCGATGTTGAAGAACATCGAGGGCACGCCTGCGTTGATGAATTCGGAATAATCCTCGCTCGGCGTGCCCGGCGGCGATGGCTTGAACTTGTCGCCGAACGCTGTTTTGAGCACCTTCTCGGCGGTCGCGACAACAGCGGGATCGTTGACCACGGCTTTCGCGCCCTCGGTGATCTTGATCTCGGGCGCCGGCGCATCCGACATCGCGGCGGCAGCCTTCGCCGTCCGCTCGATCCCCGCCAGCATCTTTGCGCGCACCTGCGGCTTGAAGGTGCGGATGGTTCCACGCAGCAGCACGTCGTCGGGAATGATGTTCTCGGCGGTGCCGCCCTGAATCGCGCCGATCGAGACCACGCCGAATTCAGTCGGGTCCTTTTCGCGGCTGATCACGCTTTGCAGATCGACGACGAAGCGCGCCGCGATCATCACGGGATCGATGGTCAGCTGCGGCGCCGCGCCGTGACCGCCGCGGCCGCGGAATTTTATCTCGAGGCTGTCTGAATTGGACGAGCCGATGCCGACGCGATAGCTGATGTATCCATAGCCGAACGCGCCGTCATGCAGGGCAAAGCCAAAATCAGGCTTTTTGAATCGCGTGAACAGGCCGTCGGCCAGCATCGCCTTGGCGCCGGACACCGTCTCTTCGGCGGGCTGGGCGATGAACATCAGCGTGCCCTGCCATTTGTCCTTCAGGCCGACCAATGTCTTCGCCGTTCCGACCCAGCTTGCCATATGGATGTCGTGGCCGCAGCTATGGGCGACAAACGTCTCGTGCCCCTGCCAGATGGTCTTGTCGTGGCTCGCATAGGGAAGACCGGTTTTTTCCTCCATCGGCAGCGCGTCGAGTTCGGTGCGCACCATGATGGTCGGACCGTCACCATTTTTGTAAATGGCGACCAGGCCGGTCTTGCCGACTTTCTCGGTAACGTCAAAACCGAGCGCGCGCATCTCACTGGCGAGCTTGCTTGCGGTTTTCTCTTCCTGAAAGGCGATCTCGGGATGGGCGTGGATGTCCTTGTAGAGCGCGTCGAGCTTTGGATAGTCGGCCTCGACCGATTTTTCGATCGCGGCCTTGAGCGAGGCAACATCGATCTCCGCGCGAACAGGCAAGATGGTGGCCGCGCAAAGAGCGGCGGAAGCCAGCAGGCATTTTGTGAATCGGTTCATGGCAACGACGCTCCCTGATGGCGTTTTGTGGTTGAACGCGGATAGCTTGGACGACACAGCTAAAAGTGTCTAGCCGGGCTTGCCGTCGTCGAGCGACACAATCACGGCAGCGTTGGTAATGATGATGGAATCGCTGCCCTGCTCGGCCGGAATTTCGAGCCCGCCCTTGACCGCGGTCACCGTCACCGTTCCATACGGCAATTCGGTCGCGACCGCTGCGGTGTCGACCGCGCCGGGATCCGGCACGCCGATCGTGACATCGACGAACATATCGCGCGAGGTCTTGCCCACCATCCGGAAGAACCCGATGCTCGAGTGCCGGATCGCATCCGAGACCGCGCGTCTCGCGGCCTTGGTGGCATCGCGTCCGTGAACGTCGACGCCCATGCCCATTTCAGTAATACAGCGCACGCGTGCCATCGGGTTTCCTGTCATTGTTTGGGTGGATCGTATCAATCTCTGAGGATTTGCGTCATGCTGCGCCGGCCTCATTTGCGGCGATAGAACAGCGCCCGCCCCGTCGGGATGAGTTGGAGCAGGATGTCGTAGTCACCCACATTCGCGGTCAGCACAACCAACCCGAGCTTCTGCGCCTGCAGGAACAGCACACAGTCCTGAAGAGCGCGCAGCTTACCGTCTTTCCCGTATCCTTGGAGACGGCATAGTATTCCCGATAACAGCGCCGCTCTTCCAAGAGCCTCAACGTCGGGTGCAAAGATCCGATGTGGCGGCATAGCCTTGATCTGCCGGCCGATCGCAGTAATTGCACCCGCCGTTCGCGGATCCGAGGGGCTCAGTATGCCGACCGTGTGCATCAACTCCTGGATCGCGACGGTCGAATGGTTAACCTGTCGCTGCGCGATCAGGTCGTCCAATACCCGCGGCGAACGATCTTGCATTTGGTCGATATAGACGCATGTGTCGAGCAAAAGGCCCTGCCCGCCGATCAGGCGCGCCTTGACGAATGGAAGCTCTTCGTCGCCTCGCCGTGCCAGCGTCTTTTGCTGATCGAACCGCGCCCAGCGTCGCGCTGCGCCGAAATCGAACTCCGCCACCTCAAAAGCCGAGCTTCAATTCTGGATCGGCCTTGCCTCGAGACCGCTTGAACGTCTCTGCGAAGGTGTCCTCAAGCGCGACTGTCGCGAGCGCAAACTCGATCAGATCCGTGTCGGTCTCGATCCCGGTCTGCCTCTTGGCTTGCTTGACCAACGCTGGGCTCACCCTGCCGCCGATCCGGCCACTTTTCTCGCTCAGAAGGCCAGATTGCTCCGCCGCCTGCATCACCGCCTCGAACCGCGCCCTGCTGATGACAAATTGGCCTGTCTTCGCACGGCGCTGATCGGATTTTGTCCGACCCGCGGCGCTCTCTGCCGACCACTCGGGGCCACGCGGCGCAGATTTGCTCCCTGTCTTTGCCATAGTAATCCCTACTGTTCGACAAAATTCGATTTCGTCTGACATACACTGTTACGGCCCCACTTTCAATACGGTCATGGTGAACATTGCAAAAGGCGCCGGCGACCCTGGTAACATCGTTGGTGGCGCGATTTTTCGAAACAGCTGAGCACATATGCGCGTTCATTCCCGCGACGCGTGGCGCCCGGGTTATGCCTGAACTTTGTCCCTCCCAAAGAAAGAGGGCGCAGGGAAAGCCGGGTGTCCGATGCACCCGCGGCCCCACGTGCAAAGGTAGAAAGCACGTGGGTAGGCACCACAGGTTCACCGGTCCAGTCCGGCTTTCCCTGCGCAATGGTTTTAACGGCTGCTTCGTGCTCTCCCCGGTGACCGGGCTCTTTTGCCACCGTCGCCTTGCGGATTGGCGGCGAGCCCGGCCCGGTTGGGCCGCGACTTGCCTCCGCAAAACTTGACGCCAGCGTCGGGGCGTCAGGACCACACGACTTCACCGTCCGCAACAACATCGTTCGTCTGCGCGCCGGATCACCGCTCACAAGTCCGAAGGACAAGCCCTGCGATTTCCATTGGCGCGCTGACGCTGCCGCGTCCACCGCATCCCGCCCCACGTCCGTGACGATCGCGAGCCGCCCCTCTTGCGGGCGAGACGGGCGGATTCTTAGAGGTGATTTGCCCGACGGGTTAAGCGGAATATTTTTTCAATCGGGGCTGGACAGGAATTTGCTGATTTGCCCGTCGGGCAGTTTGCGCATAACAGCCCATCGCTGGCGTTAGTAATTGATCTCCATCCGCAATCCCCGCGGATCGACTTCAGCGCCGCCGAGACGTGCAGTGCTGTCGCGAGCCGCAACCGCGCAGGCACAGGCGTCGATCAGATCGTCGCGTCCGATCCCCGTGCCGTAGCGTTGCGCCAGCCATTTTGAGAGTCTGACAAAACCCTGGTCGGCGAGGAGCTTGATGCGTTGATCGCGGCCACGCTCCAACTTCTTTCCGTGCAGGCGAAGCTGATTGCCAAGCTTCCGGAAGATCAACTCCGGATGTGCCTCGCAGATGGTCGCCTGACGATCCGGCGTGATAAAATCGTCGACTTCCTTGATCTTGTCTCTGATATTCCAGAGCTGGCAGGAAACGCCCATTCCCCGGCCTTCATGCTCCCAGTAATATCGGTTGGCAGAAGCTTGGTCTGCAAACTCCCAGAGGTTTCGGCGAGCACCGAGGAAGACGGAGGCGCCGACCATTTCGCGGGCGCTGATGTCGCAGCTTCGGTGGCCGGACATCTTCAGGCCGATCGGCATGTCGATCATCGCCCGCCGGTACGGCGTCGCGAGAAGCCTGCTCAAGTCGGATGAATAATCGAAGCCGTGGTTGCCTTGATCATCGATCCAGGCCGCGACCCAGCCACCGCGAAATCCGTCAAGCCCGAGATAGTGTGCCACTCTCTTACTCACACGCGAATTGTTCCAGCGTCGAACGATCGACGAGATACACCGGCACGTTAGCGGCTTGATTTCCGCGAAGGTGATTTGTTACGACCGGGTAAATCCTCCGTCGTCAAGGGCGCCGCCATGAGCAGACGACCGAAAGTCGGAACAGCCGATAGCCGCTCCCACTCCTCGTAGCTCACCACCACCGCCTGAAGAAGCCAAGCGCATAGGGAACCTCCATGAAACCCACGGCGAGCAACTCCGCCCACGCCATCCTGATGCGGGAGTACGGAGTTATGGTGACAGTGCGGTCACCGTCATGCTGAGTGGTGGCGGAGATTCTAAAGACCGCGATCGATGCCGGGATCTTGGCCCGCCGCCGCGATCGCCAGCCGGCCTAAATAATGCGCCCAACCCTTGGCGTGGCTGGCGCACTCCGTCTCGTTCGGAAGGCCGCTATGGGTCATGCGCAGAAACGTGCCGCCGTCGCGGTCGACAAGATCGATCTCGACCAGGCTCGATCCCGGCGGCACCTCTTCGCGCCCCTCCCAACCAAAACTGTAGGCGAGGCGGTGGATCGGCACCACCTCCCGGAACGCCCCGCGCGCCGTGCTGGCACGGGCGCCGACGCCTTTGAGGAGATAGAGCCCGCCCGGATGCGCCTCCATATCAGCCTCGGTGCCCATCCAGCTCACGATATTTTCCGGATCGGTCAGGAAGGCGAAAACCGTGGCAGGCGGGGCTGCGATCTGGATCTCGCGTCGGACCACGAGCGGTTCAGTCATCGATGCCTCCTTGGCTGAGAGCGCGCGGATGGCGCGAAAGCCCCTTGTCACAGGATAGCTCGTGACAAGGATGGTGCGTCAACATCATAATCAAGCCATGCAGCTTTCCTCGACGCTCACCTGGCTCGTCGATGCCGCCGGCGAAACGCCGGGCGCCGACCGGCTGCTGGCGGAACTCGGCGCGCATCTTCTTGAGGATGGTCTGCCGCTCGCAGGCGGCGCCTTGACGCTTGCAGTTCCGCACCCGCTGATCGCCCGGCGCACGTTTCTGTGGCGCGCCGAAGGCGGCGAGGTCATCGAGGCGCTGGGATTTGCGCCAGCAGGACTCGGAGCGCGCGAGCAAAATCCCTCGAACGACGCCGGTCGGCGCTGGCTCGCCGGAATAGCTGACGGACTCGTGCGCGAGGACATTGTCGGGCCACGGCCGGACGGGCCGTTGCTCAGTTGGATCGGGCCGCGCCCGTTCACGCGTGAGGAGACCGATGAACTGCGACAGGCGGCGCGCTTCGCCGCGGCACCGCTTGCGGTTCTCGCCGCGCGCGCCACCTTGACGGCGACGCTCGAAGCCTATCTCGGCCGGCGCAGCGCGGCGCGGGTGCTGGCGGCTCCCTTGCGACGCGATGTCGGCGAGACCATCCAGGCGGCGCTGCTCTATGCTGATTTGCGCGGCTTCACGGCGCTGTCTGAAAACCATCCTCCCGCGGTGGTGATCTCGGCGCTCGGCGCCTGGTTCGATCGTATCGCAGGCTCCGTGCACGCCTTCGGCGGCGAAGTGCTGAAATTTATCGGCGACGGCGTGCTGGCGATCTTCCCGGTCGTCGGAGAGGCGCCGCGCGGCGCTTGTGATAACGCGCTGCGTGCGGTGTCCGCCGCGCGTGTCGGGATGACGCATCTGGATCAGGAGCGACATCGGCAAGGACTGCCTCCTCTGCCCTTCGGCGCCGCGCTGCATCTCGGCGAGATGCTGTGGGGCAATATCGGCGCCGCCGATCGCCTGGATTTCACCGCGATCGGCCCCGCGGTCAATCTGGTCAGCCGGCTGGAGGGATTATGCCGGCCGCTTGGGAAGACCGTGCTCGTGTCAGGCGCCCTCGCCGCCGAGACGCAAACGCCGCTGATCGCACTCGGCACGCATGAACTGCGCGGCATCGCGTCTCCGTGCGCAGTCTTCACCTTGCCCGATTGACCTGAGCGTACTCGTCGTGGCGGCGCCACCAGATTCCCCCCTCGTTGCGCCCCTTGGGCGCGCGGTCGAGCCACTGGTACATGCCCCACAGGCCGTCCAGTCCGCGCGCATACGTGGAATAGGCGTGGTAGACGACGCCGTCCTCGTGCACGAAGGCGCTCATGCCGGGCCGCTCGCGCCTGTACGTGGCAACGTCGGTTCCGCACGTGGCCGCGAATTGGACAACGGGCTCCGGGACCGCTTCCGGCTTCGCGTCCAGCACATGGCCGCCGCGTTCGTAATTATATTCGACACCTCCCTCGCGCTGTTGCTCCTTGGTGACCGAGACGTTGAAGTCGAAGTTGAAGTCGCCGCCGAGCGAGGACGCCCAGGGAAACGTCCAACCCATGCGCCGCTTATACTCCTGCAGCTTCGCAAGCGGCGCCTGCGACACCGCCGACAGCGTGACGTCGTGGTTCGCCAGATGGACGGCGAAGCCGTCGAACCCGTCGGCGATCGCCGAGCAGGACGGGCATCCCGCCTTGTAGTCGGGCCCGAACATGAAGTGGTAGACGAGGAGTTGCGAGCGTCCTCTGAAGAGGTCTTTGAGCGAGGCGCTCCCTTCATCGCTCTCGAAGCGATACTCCTTGTCGAGGCGGACCCACGGCAACGCCTGCCGTCGCCGCGCCAGCTCGTCGCTGCGCCGCGTCAGCTCCTTCTCGGCTTCGAGCAGTTCGAGCCGCGCCGCCAGCCACTCTTCACGTGTCCCGGTCATGTGTGTCGTCATCGTTCTCTCTCCGTTGGGAAGGTTTGGCACTGTTCGAATAGGTGAAAGTGGGATCAAGACCGTTGGGCATCGCTTCGCCGGCTCGAGATCAGCCTAAGCCAAGGCGCTGAATGGAAGGCGCTCATCAGCATGTACATCGGGACCATGCCGCTCAGCGGAGACCCATGCCCGGCCGAGCACAGCATATCCATCGGGCCGGCGCCGAGAACACCCGTCATCAGCGCCATGATTGCGAAGGTCGGTGTAGCCGCAAGACATAGCCATTTGGCTATGCCGAGCGCGGCCGCGACGCCCTCGTCATCACGGCTCGCACCGCCGGTCGAGTTGGCGTGATAGGCCCCGGTCATGGCTTGGCGCCCGCGTCGAGGTTGCGGAAGGCGGCCTCTCCGGCGTCCGAGACCTCGACCCATTTCGGGTCGGGCGCGGCCTCGGCGGCGTAATTGTCGTGCCAGTTCCACCATTTGTAGGGCGGGCTCTGGGGGTAGCCCTGCGGCGAGTCTTCCCAAATCTCCTGGCGGCCGAGCGGTGTCGCGTCGAGGTAGCTCCAAATGGTCCCCATCGCCTCGTCGCCGCGGCTGTTGATGAGGTAGGTGCGAAACACGCGCTCGCCGTCGCGGAAGAACACATTATGGCCGTGCCACTCATCCACGCCGAAGTCGGCATCGAAGCTGTCGGTGATGGTGTACCAGGGCATCTTCCAGCCCATCCGCGCCTTCAGGCGCGCGATGTCCCCCTGCGGTGCGCGCGAGGCGTACGCGAGTGTGGTGTCGCGGACGTTCAGATGGGCGAGGTGGGCGACCTGATCGGCCCCAAGCGAGCAGCCGCGGCAGGCATGTTCGGGCCAGCCGAACACCCCGGGTTCGAAGAAGGCGCGGTAGATGATCAGTTGACGCCGGCCTTCGAACAGCTCGAGCAGGCTCGCCGTGCCCGTCGGCCCCTCGAACGCATACGCCTTCTCCACGGCCATCCACGGCATCCGCCGGCGTTCGGCGGCCAGCGCGTCATGGGCCCGCATCTGGGCCTTCTCCTTCACGAGCAGCTGCTGGCGCGCAGCCTCCCACGCTTGCGGCGAAACGATCGGCGGCGTGTGCATGGCGAGCTGTCCGACTTTCCGGTCGTTCTCAGGTGATTTAGTCATGGTCGTTGCAACCTCCGAATTGGACGAGTTCCCCGGCCTTCGGGCTGAAGTGCTGCTCCATCGCTGCCGGTCGCTCGTTGTTGGTCATGAGCTAACTTGGCACCGGGGTATCGGACGGTGGGAGTTACAAGTGTGTCGGGATTCCAATGGATTCGCAGATGAGGAGAAGGCCCTATGCCGGACAATTGGATGCGCTTCGGCGGCTACGAGTTCACTATCGACGCCGCCTCGTTCCGCTATATCACCCAGAGCCGTTCCGGACCCGGTTGGGATTTCAGCTTCCGCGGCCCGTGCGTCTCCGAGGATCCCGATCGTCTCTTCGGACAAGGCGCACGCTTGTACGCCGAGGCCGCGCCCATGCCCTTGCGCAAGATGGACGACTATACCGGGATCGAGCTGCTTCTTCCTCTGCCATACGACGAGTCTTCACGTGTCCCGGTCATGTGCTTCGTCATCGCTCTTGTCTCCTAGCTTCGGGTATCCAATAGTTCCCGACGCGACGGGTGGTTATTGATCACGCGACAAATTTGGCGCCGGAAATCGAAGCGATGGGAGTTACTAGTGTGCCGGGATTCCGATGGACTCGCTGATCACTGCCGCAGCGCAGGCCCTCGCCGCCGGTGATCCGCTCGGGGCATTGAAGCGGGTCGCGCTCCGCGACGACGCGCCTGCGCTGGCGCTTCGAGGCATCGCGATGGCGCAGCTCGGCGATCTCGTCCGCGCCAAGACTCTGTTACGAAGGGCGGCGCGCGGCTTCGGTCCGAGAGAGGCCGTGGCGCGTGCGAGGTGTGTCGTCGCCGAGGCCGAGATCGCGCTCGCCTCGCGCGACCTGGGCTGGCCCGCGAAGGCGCTCGAGGCGGCGCGGGCAACGCTCGATGCGCACGGCGACTTGGTGAAC
This sequence comes from Bradyrhizobium lablabi, assembly GCF_900141755.1. Lineage (NCBI taxonomy): Bacteria > Pseudomonadati > Pseudomonadota > Alphaproteobacteria > Hyphomicrobiales > Nitrobacteraceae > Bradyrhizobium > Bradyrhizobium lablabi. Next base: position 472,470 of record NZ_LT670844.1, read on the forward strand.
GCCGCGCATGCGCGGTATCTCGAAATCCGGCGCCTGCTCCTGATTGGGCGCCTCGACGAGGCCGAGCGTGCGCTTGCCGAGCTCGACCCCGCGCCCTTCCCGCCCGCGTCGAGAGCCGCCCACGAGCTGGTGGTAGCGGGAGTAGCGATGCGACGCCTGCGGACCGAGACGGCGCGCGCGGCGCTCGCTCGGGCCAAGCACGCCGCGCGCCTCGCTTGTATCCCCGCGCTGGCGGCGGAAGTCGAAAGCGCGTCACTCTTGCTGAACACGCCTGCGGCGCGCCTGATCGAGAGTGGCAACGAGCGCCTGCTCCTGCTCGAGGACGTCGAGGCGTTGCAGGCGTCGAAAGCTCTCGTCGTCGACGCCTGTCGTCACCTCGTGCGTGATCCACGCGCCGTGGTCTCGCTCGCAAGGCGTCCGGTGTTGTTCGCGCTCGCACGCGCGCTGGGCGAAGCGTGGCCGCAAGACGTGCCGCGGGCGACACTGGTCGCACTGGCATTCCGGGGGAAGCACGCCGATGAATCGCATCGCGCGCGGCTGCGGGTCGAAGTCGGGCGCCTTCGCACGGCGATTCGGACGCTGGCCGGCGTGAGCGCGACGAGCCGCGGGTTTGTGCTGGTGCCGCGCCGCGCCAGCGAGGTCGTGGTGCTGGCGCGGCCCGTCGAAGAGCAACATGCGGCGGTGCTCGCCTTCCTCGCCGACGGCGAATCGTGGTCGAGCTCGGCGCTCGCGCTTGCGCTTGGAGCCAGCCAGCGCACCGTGCAGCGCGCACTCGACCAGCTTGCGGCAACCGCCAAGGTGCAGTCGTTTGGTCTCGGGCGAGCTCGTCGCTGGATGACCCCGCCGGTCGGAGGATTCACGACGACCTTGTTACTCCCGGCTCCGCTACCGAGTGGCTAGGATGCAAGCCCGCCTAGCGATGACGAGCAATGAGGAGTGAAGCATGAAAAGATCAGCGGCCGAAATTATCAGGGAGTATGGACCCTTTCCGGGTTCCGAGCGCGTCAATGGGGTCACCTATGACGGTCATCACGTCTGGCTTGCGTCCGGCGACAGGCTGAACGCGCTCGATCCGGAAAGCGGCAAGACGGTGCGCTCGATCGATGTCGCCGCGCATGCCGGAACGGCCTTCGACGGCCAGCATTTGTATCAGATCGCCGAGAATCGCATCCAGAAGATCGATCCGAAGACCGGCCGTGTGCTCGCCACGATCCCGGCGCCCGGCGGCGGCGGTGACTCCGGCCTCGCCTGGGCCGAAGGGACGCTCTGGGTGGGGCAGCATCGGGACCGCAAGATCCATCAAATCGATCCGCAGACAGGAGCGATCCTTCGCACCATCGAGTCCAACCGCTTCGTTACCGGGGTCACCTGGGTCGACGGCGAGCTCTGGCACGGCACCTGGGAAGGTGAAGAGAGCGAAGTGAGGCGATTGGATCCTCAGACGGGAGAGGTCCTGGAGAAAATAGAGATGCCGCCTGGCGTGGGCGTGTCGGGGCTCGAGTCCGATGGCGGCGACCGGTTCTTCTGCGGAGGCGGAAGCAGCGGAAAGGTACGAGCCGTCCGCCGGCCCAAGTGAGGGGAATTATCCCTTTAACATAGTATCGCCTACCCGTGGTTTTGATTGCGCGGCGGGGGATTGCGGGCTTCCGGTCGTGTTATACTTGTGCGGGAATCAAGGAGGCGCGAATGTCAGAATTTTCGGAAGAGCATCACAAGGTGGCGCAGGAAACCCTTTTCGCCATGATGGGGCGAGTATTGACCTTCAGCCGCAATGGTCGTGACAGGACGCCAGAAGCAATTGAAGAGCAAACGGAGCGAGTAGCCCGCAGTTGGTGGTGGAAGGGCAAAACTTGACGCCGAAGCGTTCGCAAAAAACAGAGGCCCGAGCCTGATATCGAGCTAAGACCGGACGGCTGGGAGCGGTTTGAACGCGCCGTGGGCGCGGCGGTCAAAAGTGGACCGAAGCATAGGCCCGCTTCGAAACCGACGACGCGCAAGCCAATAAAAAAGCCCAGCAAGTGAGCCGGGCTTTTTGCTTAGTCGTCTTGCTTAGGCGCGCTAAGATCGTCTGCATTACGTTCTTCGGCTGGGTAAATCATTTCCAGATTTGCTTCGAACGTCAGCAGCCACTTTTTCCGCTTTTCTATCGACCAACTTTCGCCCGGTGGGGGAAGCCGATCGAGTAAACCCACGATCAAAGGATCAAGAGAAGGCCCTCCACCACCGGCAAAAGAGGCTGGCCTTTTGATGGGGGAGACCACGGTGGCAGCACTAGTGCCCGGTCCTCCCAGCATAGGTTCAATCAGCCTATCTGGATCAAGAGTTGAAAACCCCGCCTGTCGCGCGGATTTGTCAAAGGCGAGCCGGGCGTTTGTCTTTTGCTTTTGAGTGACGCCCATCTGTACAAACGTCTGCTCCAGTCCATGAGGTCGCGGGGGCAGCTGCTTGCCTTTGAAGTCCTCATAGATTTTTCGATATAGTTCGACGCTGAGAAAAGCTTGCACCCTCGCGGGTTTCGCGCGCAACTCATTCTTGTCAACAATAGAGAACCCAAGGTCAGTTAGCTTGAATTTCCCGTCAACATAATCGACCAATCCAAATTGCCGAGCGGCACTTAGTTTCATAATGAACGCACCGCTGAGCGGAGATTGGCTTAATGCGCCAGCGAGTTGATCCCGCGTGCGTGCGCCCCCTCCGTTTTCAACGAAAGCACGGGCAACAGTGATTGCCGTATCCAAATCCATGTACGGAAATGCAATCGACGATTGCTCTTTTGGGCGCTTGGCCGGTTTTTTCACGAGTTTTGCCATTGATGCTTTTGCTGTTGGCAATTTGATGGGCTTAGGCTTCGATAGCGGTGGTGCGGGAGGCAATACTGTGGGATCGGGCAAATCAAATGCACCAGAGCCTGATGTCCATGCGTCCGCTCCGGGCTTTTTCAATACAATAGTCATGGTTAATCTCCCATTCCGTTGGAGAGGCGGTGCGGGGTGTTACCCGCACCGTTTTGCAATGTTGTCACCGCCTAAAGCCGCATCACGCTAGCTTTTCAACGGTACCCTTGAGGCCTGTCGTCGATTAGAGACGGCGAAAAAAGGCAGGCTTCTTAACGGGAAAGTGCTTGATAAAGACGTCTTTCGGACGCCTCCACCGTTGCACGTTCGACATTACGCACCTCGTGTTAGAGGGCGTCCTCTTGAATGGAGAGCGGGCTTGTGCTACGTTTCACGCGGTACGCGCGCGACGGCATTCTCTAGCCTCGTGACCATACCTAGTGTTGAGAGGACAACGACTCTGCACTAGGACCTTAACTGGCGTCTGAAGTGGTGGAACACTTTTCGACGTTAAGTTGCTGGTTCCCGTCTATCTAGACCGAAACGCTCTCCCGTGTCAACGCGGGGGAGCGTTTTTCGCATAGGGCTGTGGAAGGCCGTCATCTACACTATCAGATAGTCCTATCCCCCCACCCTAGATACCACTCTTGCGGCGCCGCCTACGGTTCTTCAGAATCCAGTTAGACTTGTAAGAAGTGCCTGCGGCAGTGAGGTTATTTATAAGTCAGCCGCTTGCCGACGATGCCAGAAATTGATTTGGACATTCACTCCGCATCCCCCACCCCCAGAGCCATGCGCTCATTATACCGAAAATCGAATTCTTCGAGGTAGCGCTTCAAGTGCTTCTGACTGACGTGGTGATAGGTGCCGTTGATTCCCCGTTTCATTATCGAGAAGAAGCCTTCAATCGTATTCGTGTACACGTCGCCGCGCACGTGTTCACCGATGCTGTGATTGACGGATTCGTGCTTCTCATAAAGGCGACCAAAGGCCCTTCGAGGTTGCGCCTTCGTCCGTGTAAACAACGGTCGGGCCGTGAAGTTGGGCATCTAAAATTGGGGCCAAGTTGGCAGCGTTAACCTTTGGAACGTGGTGAGAGCGAACCCGCCCATTGCGCTCAACCAGCGAATAGACGGCCTCTTTGTCGACGCCGCCCGTTCCCTTGTGCTTGCGCTTGCTGGGATGAACCGCAAAATTCGCTGGACTCAGATACAACCCCAGGTAAATAATGCCTTTTAAATCGCAATGAATGGGGGTTGTTCGGTGAAGACATTTTTATTTGCCCTTTCCATCACTCTGACGTTGATTTCGAACTCCGAAGCTCGCGATGACACGAGCGTGCAATCGAACATCAAGTGGTGCTTGATCGACGGAGCGGGAGAGATCCAGGGCAGGAACACAATGCGCATCGCGATTAATGACGGAGACCTTGGCAGAGCCGAATTTGATTTCCGTCGCGGATTTGGAGCTTGCGTCGGCTACGATGGAACAAAGACCAGAAACTACGCTGAATGGGAGGCCGCTGACTCCGCTGGTCCGCTGAAGTACGGACGTTCGCTTTACGGCAAGTATCTCCGTACTCACAGACGTTAGGCAGCGTAGCGCGACCGCAAGTTGCGAGCCCGTTCGCGGCCCAACGTGCGGGCCAGGAAATCTGGGCCGCAGTACTTCACGACTGTCTTGACCGCGACAACCGGGACGTACGTTTTCTGTGAGGCGGCATAAGCGAGCGCAGGCAAGATGATATCAGGCAACGAGTCGACGAGCACGAGAGCTTTAAGACTATCGTTGCACTCGCGCAGCTTCATCAATGCCGGAATGAGAATGTCTAGTGGCGCTTCGCTGTGCGCAAGGTCATGCGCTTGGCCTCCGCCCGGTCACCGGGGCTCGCCTCTCGACAAAGTGACTATATGATCATGGTCATTCCATTGATCGGTGCCACGCGGCTACTAGCTGAATAGTAATGGCCGTTAAAGGAGAAATCCGATGACCAAGCAAACCGAAGCGTTCACCAAATATCATCGCTATCAACTCGTGCACGGCGACGATGCCGACTTCATCTCCTATCAGCGGCATCTCGGTGACGGCGTCTGGCAGACGTTTTCAACGTGGATGATTCCGCGCACGGACTGCCACTAAACCCATCTGATCGCCGCGAAGCCGTCCAAACGGTCAGGGGTGCCGCCTCCAAACTCTCGCGCCGTGGAGAGCGCCCCCTCACTCCCCCTCGCCTGCCGGCTTCGCGTCCGGCGCCAGCACCAGCTCGGCATCGGCGGCGACGTAGCGGACATAGCGGTAGTCGCGGATAAAACTGATCCGGCCGTCGTGCCACTCGAGCCACATGATGTAGCTCGGCTTCTGATCGGCGCGGTCTTCGAACACCGCGATCACTTCCCTTCCCTCGAGCCAGGCCGGCGCCAGCCAGACGCCATCGATCTTGGCATAGATCGAGAAGAACATGCCGACGTCAGCGGCGCCGACGCGAAGCGGATGCGTGGCCTGATTGAGTTTGACGTCGTGGGCGAGCATCGCCCGCAGGCCATCCCAGTCGCGCTGATTGAACAGCGCGACATAGCGCGCCACCGCAGCGGACGCCGGGCGCGGCTCGGCAAGCGTGGCGGCTTGCGCGTTGATCTCGCGAAGACGCGCGCGACCCCGCGCCAGATGGCCCTTCACGGCGTCGACGGTGAGGTTAAGGAGTGCGGCGATCTCTGAGAGCTGCTCGTCGAGCACGTCCTTCAGGATGACGACGCTGCGCTGGGTGGTGGGAAGCTCGGCAAAGCGCGACACCGCGGTCTTCACCGCTTCCTGGCGCATCAGCATTTCCACGGGATCAGGGCTCGCCTCGTCGGCGACATCGGCGGCGGCGTCGATCGGCTCCGTCAGGCGCACCGTCCGGCCGCGCAGCAGGTCGAGCGCGCGGTTGTGCGCGATCCGGAACAGCCAGGGTCGAAGCGGCGGCATCTCCTCCAACTCCTCCAACGCCACGAGGGCCCGGGCGAGCGTGTCCTGCACGACATCCTCGCCGTCGATGACCGATCCCATGAGACGCGCGCTATAGCGATGCAGCTCGGGCCGCAGCTCGCCGGCCAGAGCGAGCAGCTCCGCCCGGCGGTCGTCGTTTCGTGGGGGTCGTCCTGCGCTCAAGCCGCCGCTCCCTCAAGCATTGTTATTCCGGTGTCGCCCTTGAGCCCGAAGGCGAGGCCCTCGGCATATTTCGGGTCGTCGAGCACGGAAACAACCTTCTCGCCGAAGTCGCGAGGCGGCATCGGCGCGCCGAAGCGGGCCAGGTACGCTTCGAGCGTGAGGCCCAGGTGCCCCGCATAGGCGGTAGACGCCGCGTCGCCGACCCCGGTTCCACCCACCATCTGCCGCGGCACGATCGCCTGGAAATTGATCCCCAGGTCCCTCTGCTGCGAGACGCTATTGGCGTACTGGGCCATGAACCAGAGCATGCGTTTGGCGCCGCCATAGCCGCCCGACATCGGCGATCCGTTGACGGCCGCGCCGCTTGACACCACCAGGACGCGGCTTCCGGGCTTGAGCGGCACGTTGAGTGCGGCCTGCAGCCAATAGAGCCCACCCCTGACGTCGGTCTCCCAGGTCGCGGTGAAATCCGCCCAGCTGATTTGGTCCAACCGGCCCATAAGCGGCGTCGCGCCGGCGTTCAGCGCCAGGATGTCCGGTCGAACCTGGCTAAGGATGCGGTGGGCAGCGGCCTCGTCCGTCACGTCGGCGGTGACGGTGGCGACGCCCAGCCGCGCGCCGACTGCCTGGAGCGCGTCCGCGCCGCGGGCGACGACCGTCACTTTTGCGCCGTGCGCGACCAACGCCTCGACCAGTCCCAGGCCAAGGCCACGGCTTCCGCCGGTGACGACGACATTTTTGTCTTTGAGGCTCATCGGTTTGCTCCGGTGTCTGATGTCTAGAGCGGGATGACTTTTCTTCGAATCGTCATCCCGCTCTATCTTTTTGTTTGAGCATGATCTTTTCGGAAAACCGGTACCCACTTTTCCGGATCATGCTCTAGGTACGCTTAAGACGATCGAGGCCCGGAAAAGGAGTCAACCAGCGCCGCATATTGGCGCTCCAGCGCCTTGGCCGCGCCGCCGCGCCAGCTCTCCGCCATGGTCGCCGACATTTGATCCGGAAAGATGTCCTCCTCCCCCTTCTCCACCCCGTCGAAGATCGCTCGCGCGACCGAGGCCGGTGAGGCCTTCGGAATGTCGAGGCCGCGAGACATATCAGTGTCCACCGGGCCGGTCAGCACGGCATGAACGCGCACGCCGCGAGGGGCCAAAAGCGCCCGCAGCGATTGCGACAGCGAGAACGCGGCCGCCTTCGAGATCGAGTAGGCCGGAATCACCGGCAAGGCGGCAAGGGCCGCGACCGACAGAATGTTGACAATGGCTCCCTTTGAACGAGCAAGCAACGGCAGGAAAGCCTGGGTCACACCATGCGTGCCAAAAAGATTGACCGCGAGCTGCTGTTCGAGCGCGGCGCGATCGCTCAAATCATCATAAAGCGCCAAGCCGGCGTTGTTGATGAGGATATCGAGAGAGGAGACCTTCTCGACGGCCGCCTTGATCTGCGCCGCGTCGGTCACGTCAAGGGTCAGCGGCGTGACGCGCTTATCCGGATGCACCAAGGGCTGGCGCGTCCCGGCATACACCCGCTTCGCACCTCTGCTTAAGGCTTCCTCGACCAGCGCCTGTCCGATACCGCGGTTGGCGCCGGTGACCAGAACTGAACTGTCTGCGAGGCCGAGGCCACGGCTTCCGTCGGTGACGACATTCTCTTTGCTCATCGGTTCTGCTCCACTGTCCAGGGCGTGATGATTTTGAGTTGAATCGTCGCCTGCGCAAGTTCGATCACCTCGCCCCGCTTGCGGGGAGAGGTCGGATCGCGCAGCGATCCGGGTGAGGGGGATTCTCCGCATACGTTGTGCTTCAGCATTCGCGGAAACAGCCCCTCACCCCAACCCTCTCCCCGCAAGAGCGGGGCGAGGGAGAAGTCACCGCTGTGCCTCAACCTAAAGTCATCACGCTCTAGGTGAAGCTAGAACGATCGGGGCATGGAAAAGGAGTCACGCGGCCGCGACGGCGCGCGGTTGTTGAAAGCCGCCGCGCCTCCTGTTTGCGGCTCGCGATGGCCGAGATGCCTTATGCCGGGTGCCGGCTTTCCTGTTTTGCGGATTCATTTTGATGTTGCAGAAGAATCCGGAAAACGAGCCCGTGCGTGATCAGCAGTAACGGCACAACGAAAGTCGGAATGAAATAGGTGGCTCCCAATTGCCCCGCCAAGAGCCCGGCGTGATTGGCCTGGTAGAAAGCGTTCAGGAGATCGGCTGAACCCCAGAGATTGAAGATCCATGCGGTGACAACGCCAGCCCCACGTGGCAGCGATAGCAGCGAAAGCAACGCGAGTGTCGCCGCAATGATGTCCCCATAGGCCGCGGACTGCGCAAAGGCAGGCGGCAGATCGGGCGACACGACCCCTGGGACCAAGAACGCCAACCCCATGAAGCGGAAGCTGTGCAGGACGAGCACAGGCCGCAACGCTTCGGCCCGTTGCCGGAGGCGGAGTTCTGGCCAGATGTAGCGAGCGGTGACGATCCCCCACGCGATGAAGCTGAAGGCGATGCTCACGAAGAAGCAGAGTTGCGGCGACATGAGGGTCTCCTTAGTTAGAATTCCAGCCATTGACCGCGCCTAACAACGAAGCGAGCACCTTGCGCGGTTCCGCCATCAATGCGCTTCGCTCCTCACGGCCCTAGAAGACCGGGCGGCGATAGGCTTCAGTCGCGGGTCAGGACCGCGGAGAGCACGCCCAGGCGGTTCTCACGGATGTTGCGGGCGAGATTGCCGGTGATGGCCGGGAAGTCCGGACCCATGACCACCCCGAGGTTCGGTCCGCTCTGCGGTGGGGCGCCCATGGCTGCCTTGAACCAGTCGAGCGCGGTCTGGGTGTCGTCGCGCCAGAGGACCGCCTTGAACCCCGCCTGCTCAATCGCCGCGCGGGTGTCGGCCTCGCTGAACAAGAAGCTCGTCGAGGCGTCGCGCGCCCAAGGGGCCGGATAGACGACGTCGCCGTCGCGCAGCACCAGGTCGTACGTAGCGAACCGCCCGCCCGGCGCCAGGATCCGTCGGACCTCGGCATAGAGCGCGGCGCGGTCCTCGATATTCATCGCCACGTGCTGCAGGAACACGGTATCGAACGCGCCGTCCTCGAAGGTGAGATGCAGGGCGTCCCCGACCTGGAACGTCACCCGCTGAGACAACCCACAGCGCGCTGTCAGATAGGCGGCGGCGTCGATGAAGCCGGGGCTGAGATCGACCCCGCTCACTTGGCAGCCGAACGTCGTGGCGAGATAGCGCGCCGGTCCGCCGATGCCGCAGCCCAGGTCGAGCACGCGGGTCGCGGGCTCCAGGCCGGCGGCGCCGGCCAGTTCGGTCGTGGCGAGGATGCCGCGTGTGTGGAACTGATCCAGCGGCGCGAGCTGGGTGACGGTCAGCGGCTGATCTTCGGGCGTGACGGCCGCAAGCGCCGCCTTGATGCGGTCGGTGAGGCCCGTGGGGCTATAGTGCCGGCGCACCATGCTGGTCGTGTCGTTCATGGGAGTTCTCCAGTAGGGATAGTACCGCGTCTTGGTACCAATAGGTACCACCTCGCCGTAGATATGGTACTATCCGGTACCAGTGTCAAGGGAGAGGATGATGGCTACGGCATCGACGTCAAAACGGCGCAAGGCGGCGACGAAACCGCGGTGCGCGGGCGCATGCTTGAAGCGGCCTTCGCGGCGTTCATGACGAGTGGCCACGCGGCGACGAGCACGCTTGAGATCGCCCACGCACGCGCGCGTTTCGAAGCGAGAGCTTTATGCGCTGGTTGGCAACAAGCAGGAAGCGTGGATTTCATCGAGGTACTTTCCGTTCAGCAAAAGTCCCATGCGGGACTAATCTGACATCCATGCCCGTTCCTCCCCTGCGCCGGCGCCGGTTGACGCAGATCAATCAAGCTCGGCGCGGGACAACAGATCTCGGAGGATTTCATCGCTCTCAAACGCCGCCAACATAACCGTGGCGAGACGTTCCAGCGCCGGACGCGCTCCGCCGGCTGAGAACATTCCCGCCTCGGGATCAAAGGAAATATTGCTTTGCAGGTCAGGCAGTTGCTCAGTCAGCAACACCTGAGCGATGGAAGTCCAATCATAGCCGCTGCCGATCCAGCCTTCGGCTTTCCGCTCTTCGAAGACGTGCGCCTTCGCAATCATGTCACGGTCGGTAAGGATGAGTGATTTATGTTTTCCACGATCCACCAAGATGAACGGAGCATAGCTGCTCTTATCCGTTCGGTCGCTATCTGGCATTTGCTGTGATATCTCCGAATACTATGCTGGATGACAACAACAATCCGTTCAACGTCTATTGTCAGTTCGGCTCGACCGTGACGGCGACTCGGGAGGCGCACGGCGCTCCGGTTCGGCATCCCACCCTTACACTCCCATTCGATTATTCTGACGCACGCTAACACGCCGATCTATCGGAGCAACTTTCTTCTGCGTACGGCCAAAGCCCGCCGCCCGATCCGTCAGAAATTTCGGCTAATGATTTTGAAGGCAAATTTTCGCGCTTCGAAATCTACCGGGTTTCAGTCACTCCGGGTTTCAGTCACTATCGATATCGATTGGTCGATTTTTAGCATCTCCGGCGACGACGGTGTTGTCGACCTAGTGGCTGAAAAATATCGTCAGCCCGGCATGACCCCCGCGAACTCTATCGCTGTGCAACTCCGAGATGAATCAAGAAAAAATCGGCGAACGCGTGGGTGTTGCCTGGAGGTTGGCCCTCTTCGCCCCTTCTGATCTATTATTCAGTCGTTTGCCCGCTGATACAGAACCACCAGCAGAAGGGGGATGAGGACGATTGAGGCATGGAAAAGGAGTCAACGCCGCCGCGGGGATGTTCGCCCTGGCGCCGTCCGTTCCCTCTTCGCCGCGACCCGACCGGCCGCCGCCAGCGCGGTTCGCGCCCACGTGACAAGCTCATCGGGTTCGTCGAACAGCCGCTCCGGCGCGCGCCAAAAGGAGAGGTCTATGGTGCGGCCCTTCTTCCCGTAATTGAGCGGGGGAAACGGCTCGGCTTCCTCGAAGGCTGCCCGGTTGTGTTCATCAACCCGGAAGTACAGGGTGTCGTTAGTCACCATCCCGAACATCACACCGTCGCAGAACACGCCGGTCTTGCCGAACATACGCCGCATGGTCACGCGGCCGAGCGGAGCGAGTTGCTCGCGCAGGAACTCCGCAAAGCTGTCGCTGGCAACCATCCTCCATCCTCAGTCCTGGCCCGGCGGTCTCAACTCTGGCAGGATAGCAGTGACGATGGTCCAATAGTTGCCTTTATCAACTCTCATTTGCAACCGACGCGCGGTTTAGTTCGGGGAGCGACATGGATATCCGTCCGGACGATCTTTCCAGTGCCGCCAGCCAAGCGCTCTTGCGCCTGCATCTTGAAGGCATGCACGCCAACTCGCCACCCGGCCACGTGTTTGCTCTCGACTATTCCGGTCTCAAGGCGCCGGACGTCACCGTTTGGACCGTCTGGGAAGGCAACGAGGCCTGCGGGATCGGCGCGCTTCGGCAGATCGATGCGCACTCGGCTGAGGTGAAGTCGATGCGCACGCACCCCGACCACGTCGGACGCGGAGTGGGCACCGCGATACTCGAACATATCATCGCCGAGGCACGAAGGCGCGGCGTCCGCAGACTGAGCCTCGAGACCGGCAGCGGTCCGGCGTTCGAACCCGCGCTCGCGCTCTACCGCAAGCATGGTTTTGTCGACGGCGGACCATTCGACTATTATGCGCAGAGCGAGTTCAATCAGTTCCTCCACCTTGAGCTGGACTCTGTGTCGACAGGGGCCCGCGTCCGCCTGAAGTGAGCCTCCCATGCCCTTGGACTTTCCGCTTCGGTGCCGGTGCGGCCGCATGCGCGGCGTCGCAAGCAACGTCTCCCCATCCACCGGCTTCCGCTTCATCTGCTACTGCAGGGATTGCCAGGCGTTCGCGCGTTTCCTCGATCGGGCGGACGTGCTCGACCCCGCGGGCGGAACGAACATCTTCCACATGCCGCCCGCGCGCGTGAAGCTCACCGCGGGCACAGACGCCATGCGCTGCCTGCGCTTCTCCAACAGGGTCTTGCGCTGGTACACCGAATGTTGCCGGACGCCGATTGCCAACAGCGCCGCTGGGCCGGGCTTCCCGGTCGTCGGCGTAATTCATTCCTTCATGGACCAGGAGGCCGACAGTCGTTCCCTGGACGAGGCGCTCGGTCCGCCGATCTGCAGCATCTACGAACGCTCCGCAGTCGGGCCGCTCCCGCCTAACGCGCCCGGTCCGCCGTCTGTCGGGGTTTTCGTCCGCCGTGCGCCAAAGTTGCTCGGCTGGTGGATGCGCGGGCTCGGTCGGCCCACACCGTTCTTCGACGATCGGACCAAGGCTCCGCGCGCCGTGCCGCGCGTGCTGACGCCGAGCGAGCGCGCCGCTCTTTGATCCGCTTGGTCACTCGATTTGTAAATTCGGCCATCTCAAAGCCGAGCACCGCATGGGCCGCAACTATCTCAATCCAGCGTGAGATCGACGTTCTTCACGGCCGACTTTGAATATGCTAAGCGGCTTTACTTACGTCGGCCGACATTGCCGTCGAAAATTCTGTAGCAGGAGGCGAGCGTGGAAAGGCACCGCACGGGTGGAATGACCGCGATAGCCGTCCTCACCATCATCTTCGGCGGTCTCGGGATCCTTAACGGGCTGTTCCAGGTTCTCCATTTCCTCGTCCTGATGTACGAGTTATTGCGGGTAGGCCTTTTCGAGATCCCCGTAGCCCCCTTGACGTTCTCTCTTCTGAGTTTGGCAACGGGCATCGTCGGGCTAATCACAGGTATCGGAATGTTCGCACTGCGCCCATGGGCGCGCGCATTGAGCCTTGTGTACGGTGGATTGTTGATCCTATCGTCCGTCTTTTCCTTCTTTACCCTCCCTATCATAGCTTCGATAGGTACTTACGACATAGGTTCGATTGGTGCTTCCGGCCTGGCACGATTAATAATATTTAGCGTAATATACCTTGTATTACCCGTGCTTTATCCGCTTCTTTTATGTGTAGTTTTCTTCAGCCCTGCATGGAAGATCACCTTTGCGAAAGGCCGGACGGCATAGCGCAGCGTGGGTCGACGATCAAGATTTGCGCGCGCCCGATGCGCAATACCGCAGCTAATACGCTGCTCTATCCCACTCTATTCCATAGTACTCCCCGTCACTCCCACTCGATCGTCCCCGGCGGCTTTGACGTCACGTCATAGACCACGCGGTTGACGCCCTTGACCTCGTTGATGATGCGGGTCGCGGTTTCGCCTAAAAACTTCATGTCGAAGGAATAAAAATCGGCGGTCATGCCGTCGGTCGAGGTGACCGCGCGCAGGCCCACGACGTATTCATACGTGCGGCCGTCGCCCATCACGCCCACCGTCTTGACCGGCAGAAGCACCGCAAACGCCTGCCAGATATTGTCGTAGAGGCCGGCCTTGCGGATCTGGTCGATATAGACGGCATCCGCATTGCGCAGGATGTCGAGTTTTTCGCGTGTGATCTCGCCGGGGCAGCGGATGGCGAGGCCCGGGCCGGGGAATGGATGGCGGCCGACGAAAATTTCCGGCAGGCCGAGCTCGCGGCCGAGCACGCGCACCTCGTCCTTGAACAGTTCGCGCAAGGGCTCGACCAGCTTCATGTTCATGCGCTCAGGGAGGCCGCCGACATTGTGGTGCGATTTTATGGTCACCGACGGGCCGCCGGTGAAGGAAACGCTTTCGATCACGTCGGGATAGAGCGTGCCTTGCGCCAGATACTCCGCGCCACCGATCTTTTTTGCTTCAGTGTCGAACACATCGATGAACAGGCGGCCGATGGTTTTGCGTTTTTGTTCGGGGTCGCTGACGCCGGCAAGTTCGCCCAGGAATTGCTTTGACGCGTCAACGTGAACGAGCGGGATGTTGTAGTGATGCCGAAAGAGATCAACCACGGTCTCGGCCTCGTTGAGCCGCAGCAGGCCGTGATCGACGAACACGCAGGTGAGCTGATCGCCGATCGCCTCATGGATCAGCACGGCCGCGACCGCGGAATCGACGCCGCCGGACAGGCCGCAGATCACCCTGCCCGGGCCTACCTGATTGCGGATTTTCTCGATCGCCTCCTCGCGAAACGCGCGCATGGTCCAGTCGCCGGCAAGCCCTGCGACCTTGCGCACAAAATTGCGGATCAGCTTGGCGCCGTCGGGCGTGTGCACGACTTCGGGATGGAACATCAATCCGTAATATTTGCGCTTCTCGTCTTGAATGACCGCAAACGGCGCGTTGGCGCTTGTACCGGCGACGGCAAAACCCGGCGGCATTTTGGTGATGCGGTCGCCATGGCTCATCCACACCGGATGGCGCTCCCCGGTCGACCAGGTGGAATCGAACAGCTGGCTCGCGGCCTTGACCTCGACATCGGCGCGGCCGAATTCTCTGGCGTGGCCGCCTTCGACTTCGCCGCCGAGTTGGGCCGCCATGGTCATCTGGCCGTAGCAGATGCCGAGCACGGGAACGCCGGAATCGAAGATTAATTGCGGCGCGCGCGGCGAGCCCTTTTCGTGCACCGATTCCGGACCGCCGGAGAGGATCACCGCCTTCGGCTTCATCTCCTTGAACGCAGCTTCCGCCTTCTGGAACGGCACGATCTCGGAGTAGACGCCCTCTTCGCGCACCCTCCGCGCGATCAGTTGCGTGACCTGGCTGCCGAAATCGACGATCAGAATCTTGTCATGCGCCGAGGCCGTGGGGGCGCTCTGCTCGCGGGCTGGCTGTGCTGCTGTCATGGGAAGGAAGTAAACGACGGGGGGCGGTCCCGCAACCCTTAGGGAGCCGTCCACCAGCCGTCATTGCGAGCGAAGCGAAGCAATCCACGCTTTTTTGCCCGGAGGGATGGATTGCTTCGTCGCATCCGCCTTCGCCCGAAGGCGGGGCTTCGGCGGACAAGAGGGCTCCTCGCAATGACGGTGGATAGGTCACGGGCTCAGGCTATGCCTGCCTTCTGAGCACCGACACGAAAAACCCGTCGGTTCCCGTGCGGCGCGGGGTCATCAACAGCCCCTCCGGCGACTGCAGCGTGGCGGCGGTAAATTCCTCCGCTTTGTCCCACAGGGCGGTCGCGACTTGGGCCGGCGGCACCACGGCGAACTCCGGATGGCGGCCGATAAAGGCGCGGACTTGCCCGGCGTTTTCCGGCGGCAGCACCGAGCAGGTGATATAGGCGATCCGCCCGCCCGGTTTTATCAGGGGCGCGGCGCGGTCCAGCACCTCGATCTGGTCCTTCAGCCGCACCTCCAGCGCCCCGGGCCGCATCCGCCATTTGGCATCGGGATTGCGCCGCCAGGTACCGGTTCCCGTGCAGGGGGCGTCGATCAGGACCAGGTCGGCGGAGGCCCGGATGTCGGAGAGCGTATCGCCCTCGCCCTTGGGAGTGCGGACATCGGCGTTGTGGACGCCGGCGCGGGATAGCCGCTCGTGGATCGGCGCAAGCTGGCGCTTGTCGTGATCGGTCGCGATCAGCCTTCCCTTGCCCTGCATCATCGCGGCAATGGCAAGCGTCTTGCCGCCGGCGCCGGCGCAGAGGTCGATCACCTGCTCGCCGGGTTTTGCCGCCGACAATAGCGCCGCGAGCTGCGAGCCCTCGTCCTGCACTTCGATGGCGCCCTTGATAAAATCCTCCTCGGCATGGATGCCGGGATTGCGCGCGTCGGCGCCGAGCTCGATGCGAAGCCCGAGCGGCGACCACGGCGTCGGCTGCGCGCCGAGATGTTTTAGCGAAGAGAGAACCTTCTCGCGTTTGGCCTTCAGGCTGTTGACGCGGAGATCGAGCGGCGCGCGGCTCGCCATCGCGGCTGCTTCCGCGGCGCGGTCATCGCCAAAGGCCTGCGCCAGATATGGATCGAGCCATTCCGGATAATCGCCGGCAATGTGCGCCGGCGCATCGATAAGCGAGCGCGTGGTGAGCGCGGCGCGCTCGCGCTCGCTGAGCGGCTCCGGCGCAAAGCGCCCGCCATCGCACAACGCGGCGATATCATCGACATTCATGCCGCGTTCGAGCTTCAGCATGCCGAGCGTGCGTGCCCGCGGCGTATCCTCCTCCATGATCCAGGCGCTCGACGCACGACGCCGCAGCACGTCCCAGATCAGCCCGGAGATCGCGGCGCGATCGCCCGATCCCGCGTAGCGATGCGCGGTGCCCCATTCCTTCAGCGCCTTCGCCGCCGGGATGCGCTGGGCATCGATGGTCTCTATCAGTTCGATGGCCGCGGAGAGCCTGGCTGCGGGAGTCATTTATAGCTTTCAGTACGAGGACAACGAGGCGCGCGTCAAATCAGCAGCAAAATCTTCAGCGCGAAGTAAATCCACATCGCGAGCAGCACCAGCACACCGGCGAGCCATACCGTCGAGCGCTGCCCGAGATCGTTGGAGGTGACGAAAATCCCGGCATGCGCAAAGCGCGTGACCACGAACACCCACGACATCAGCACGATGAACAGATCGGCGTGACGCAACGGCATCGCCAGCGCGATCAGGATGTAAAACAACAGCGGCAGCTCGAACTGGTTCTTGTAGCAGTTGCCGATCTGGGTGGCGCGGTTAGGCCAGTTTGGCTGACCTAACGCGATATCCCTGATCTTGGTCTCGCCGCCGACCAGCGCGTTGCGGCGGGCGCCGACCATCCACAACAGGAGCGCAAATGTCAGCCCGATCAGGACGAAGACCGGCAGCAAAACCATTTGAATTGACATTGGAATTCCTCCCCAAGCCGATGCAGCCGCCCGCTATAGCCGCAGCACCTCTCCCTGACAACCAATCGTGACCGCAGCCGGATTGAACCATAATTAACTCTCCGGAGACTGATGTTAGTCAGTTCCCATGATTTCAGTCCGACTAGACTCTGACGCTACCGGCGAGCGCTGCGATGAACCTGTCCTCCCCGATCCTGACCGGCGCGGCCCACGCGGCCTCCTTTCCCGGCGATTCCGTGACCTCGTTCCTCAGGCTGGTCGGCGACAGCTGGGGCCTGTTCGCCGACGACAGCCCCGACGGCTCGCTCGGCATCGCGATGTCGGCCCTTGCCGGCGTCGCCGCGGCGCTGGCGGTCGCGATCGTTCTGTCGGTGTATTTTCGCAGCGGCTATCGCAGCCTGCGCGACATTCTCAAACACGGCCTGGCGACAGCCGCCGTCCTCGGCCTGCTTGCGTTTGTGGCCTACGACATGCGGCATGCGGCGCTGGCCTATCTCGGCATCAACGCGTCCAACCCCGCGGTCGAGTTCGAAATCCGGCTACCGAAGGCGGCGTTGTCCGATATCGCCGACACCCAGATCGAGCTGCACACCGACCGCAACCAGACGCTGGCCCAGGTGCAGGGCGCGCTGGCGCCTGACGGCAACGGCCGCAGCGTGCTCAAGGGTTCGGTCGCGCTGGACTATCGCACCCGCGACCGCGTGGTGGTCGTGAACTTGCCGGGCAAGGCCCAGTGCGAGTTCAAGCTCCGGCTAGCGGCAAGCCCGAGCCGCTCCGAAGCGTTCGGACCATGGCACCTCGCCGACCGCGTCGCCGCCCCCGGCAAGGGCGAGGAAACGCGCCGCGAGCAGAACGACGCCTTTGCGATCCGCTATCGCGTGCTCTAAAGCATGATCCGGAAAAGTGGATACCGGTTTTCCGAAAAGATCATGCTCAAAAAAAGATAGAGCCACGATCGCTTGATCCGCCGCTAGATCTGAGCGGCATCCTTCAAATCTTGTTTGATTGCGGCGAGCAGCGATTGCAGCCGCTCAACGCTGGCAGGACGCGCTTTCAAAGCTTGCCTTGTCGGCGCTTTCATCGTCGGCAGTTGCGTCGTCGACAGTTGCGTCGTCGGCGCTTGCGTCGTCTGCAGTTGCGTCGTCGGCAGTTGCGTCGTCGGCAGCTGCGTCGCGGCGGGCTCAGGCCGTTCCTTGCCCTCGACGAAATCGCCGTGCAGAACGTCTTCGCGACGGCCCATCAGAAAGAGCGTCGCCCAATAACCGATCGCCAGCGCGATCACGCAAAAAATAATCAATTCAAACATCTGTCACGCCTATAAATTATCTTATTGTTTCAATCTCTTGGGGCCCTGGTCAAGCACCTGGGACGCTAGTCTGTTCTATTTGAAAACGATTGTGGCCTTTGGGCCACGCCCAGGCGCCGCCGGGCGACGGCGGATCTTCGTCTTCGTCGCGCCCTCCGAGGGGGCCGGAAGGAATGGTGCATGCCCGAATTTCGCCTGATCCAGATTTCCGACACCCACCTTGCCCGCCGCTACCAATCGCTGACCGACAATTTTCACCGCGTGAGCGAATATATCGACGCCAAACGGCCCGATCTCGTCGTCAACAGCGGCGATCTCGCCTTCAATGGCCCGACCAGCCGCGACGATCTCGAATTCGCCAAAACCCTGCATGCCGCACTCCCGGTCCCCTGCCGCGCCCTGCCCGGCAATCATGACATCGGCGACAACCCGACCGCGGTGGGTCCTGCGCCGTCTCAACCTGTCACGGAACAGACGAGGCAAGCCTATGTCGCCGCTTTCGGTGAGGACCGCTGGCGGTTCGAGGCCGCCGGCTGGCGGTTTGTCGGACTTAATTCGCTTGTGATGAACACCGCCCTTGCGAGCGAGGCCGAGCAGTTCGACTGGCTGGCGTCGCAGCTCGCGAGCGCCGGCGGCAAGCCGGTGGCGCTGTTCCTGCACAAGCCGCTGTTTCTCAATGCGCCCGATGATCCCGAGCTCGCCGCCACCTCGATCCGCTACGTGCCGATGCCGGCGCGCAGCCGCCTGATCAAGATGCTGGGTGCCGTCGACCTGCGGCTGGTCGCTTCAGGCCATGTCCATCAGCGCCGGGATTTTACCCATGCGCATGTCCGGCACATCTGGGCGCCGTCGGCCGGTTTTGTGATCTCGGATGCGCGGCAGGAGGTGATCGGCATCAAGGAGGTCGGGATGGTGGAGTACCGCTTCCAGCCCGACAGCTTTGAGGTGCTGCATGTGCGCGCGCCCGGCCAGGTCGATGTCGATGCGGATTCGCTATTGAAGAAGTAAAGATTACCAGCCGAATTTTTTGCGCAGCATGACCGTCAAAATATCGGAATAGTCGTCGCTCCAGGTCGCAGCCTTCGGGTCCGGCTGCAGGCGCGCCCATTTTCCGGCGATGCTTCCGGTATCGCCGGCGTCGCGCGCCAACACCACGACGCGGGCATTGGTTTTGAAGCCTTTGAGGAAATCGCCGGCGCTGTTGTCTTCCCGCAAGAAGGCCACAAGCCCCTGCGTCTGCGCGACGTTGGCCACGACCGGTGCGAGATCGAGGTGACGGTTGGAGATGTGCGCGACGATCACGCCATGCGGCGACAGTTTTGACAGATAGCCGGCAAACGCTTCGCGCGTCAGCAGATGAACCGGAATCGCGTCGGATGAGAAGGCATCCAGCACGATCAGATCGTAGCGGTCGCGCGAGGCCTCGAGCGTCAGACGCGCATCGCCAAGCACGATCGGCGTCTCGGGCGCGCAGCTCGACAGAAAGTCGAACCGACGCGGATCGCGGGCGATGCGGACCACCACCGGATCGATCTCGAAGAAGGTCCAGCGCTCACCCCTGTGGCTGAGACAGGCGAGCGTTCCGGTGCCGAGCCCGACCGCCGCCACGCGATCGAAGCCACCTTTCACGTCGCGCGCGGCGGCGATCGCCTCCGCGATCGGGCCGCCGGCGTAGTAATAGGTCAATGGGATCGGCGGCCCGCTGCGAGGGGTGCCATCGTCGTTCCGCAACAGCTGCGCCCCATGCATCGTGGTGCCGTGGTACAGCGCGCGCGCCCTGCCGTCGGCGACTTCGACGACCTTGTGGACGCCGAAGAAACTGCGCGCGGTCTCGATCGGGGCGATCCCCGGACGCCAGAACGCGGTCACGGCGAAACTTAGGATCGCCAGCGCAAAGAACCCCGCCGGCCGGCTGTGCTGGAACAGCATGCCAGCGGCCAACGCTGCCGATACGATCTGAAACCACATATCCCAGGTCGCCGGCAGATGCAGGCGCGTAAGATACCAGGCGAGCGTCAGCGCGGCGCTGAGCGCGAGCCATGGCAGTGCCTCGGCCAGCGCCTTGCGCGGGCCGCCGGCAAAGAAGCCGGGCATGCACAATAGCGCCGCCGCGACCAGGATCGGATATTCGTAATTGCCGTTGAACAGATACGGCGCCGCAAGGCCCGAGAAAGCGCCGCCGATGACGCCACCGGCCGAGGTGCACAGGTAAAACTCGGTCAGCCGGTGCGGTTTTGGCCTGATAGCATAGAGTTCGCCATGGCATGTCAGCGTCAGCATGGTGAAGGCTAAGAGGTTGAGTGCGATCGTCGTCACCCAAAAAACCCTCTCCCCGCCGATCAGGCTGACCGCGAGCGGCGCCACCACAAACGGGGTCAGCCGGACCACGGTCGCATGGGAGATGAAGGGGCGCTCGCGAAACACGGCGACGAAGGTGAGCAGATAAAGCGCCAGCGGCACCACCCACAGAAATGGCGCGGCGGCAATGTCCGTCGTCAGATGCGCGGTGACCGCGATCACGAGGCCGGAGGGAATGGCGGCCAGCCCGATCCAGCGCAGCCTCCGGCCCACGCTCGGCGCGTCGTCGCGCTCGACCTCGATTTTTGTCACAGCCGCAGCCGCGGTGCGCGCGGTCAGGAGCCCGACGGCGGCGATGAGCACCGCGAGAATGCCGAATCCGAGCGACCAGATGGCGGCCTGCGTCTTCAAGGTCAGCAGCGGTTCGACCACGACGGGATAGGCGAACAGCGCGGCAAACGAGCCGAGATTGGAAGCCGCATAGAGCACATAGGGGTTGCCGGCTTGCGGATGGCCACTTGCGGCGAACCAGCTCTGCAAGAGCGGCGCGCTCGCCGACAGCGTGAAGAACGGCAATCCGATCGAGACCGCGAACAGGCCGAACAGCCAGAACGCGATACCCTCCGACGGAGGCGCCCCCCAGCCGGAGGCGATCGCGATCGGCAGCGTCGTGGCGGTGGCGCCGATCAGAAGCAGATGAAACAGCGCCGCCCGGTGCGGCGACAACAGCCGCTCCAGCACATGGGCGTAGGCGTAGCCCGCGAGCAGGACGGTCTGGAAAAACACCATCGCCACCGACCACACGGCCGGCGCGCCGCCGAGTTTTGGCAGCACCATCTTGGCGAACATCGGCTGGATCGAGAACAATAGCAGCGCCGAAGCGAACAAGGTCAGCGCGTAAAGCGTGGGCGCGAACCGAACAGAAATCGCCTCCCGATCCGCAACCGGAATCACACGATCCGGCGCGTTTTCAAAAATAGACATGTCACGCCTGGCCGGCGCCGGCGGCCTGGCGAAGACCGGCGCCTTTGAGCGACAGCGACCTTCGCGAGAACAGCCAGGCGAGCGAGTAAAATCCCAGGGCGAGCAGATAGAGGAACGCAAATCCGAAATACATCGAATTATATTCCATCACGCCGCCGAACAGCGTGCCCATCAGGTTATAGGCAAAGGCGGTCGAGATGTTGATCGTGGCTTCGCCGCGTGCGTCAAATCGGAACAGTAGGCAGCTTTGCTTAAGAGGCTGTTACCGGGCGAGAGCCGATGCGGCCGCCTATCGTTCGATCTTTATGACGCATTAACAAACGCCGGCAAATTGCCGGTCGGATTACGCTTTGTCCGGGCCGACCCGCACCAATTGCTTGCCGAAATTGGCGCCCTTGAGAAGCCCCATGAACGCAGCCGGCGCGCTGTCCAGGCCGTCGGTGACGAACTCCTTGTACTTGACCTTGCCCTCGCGCACCCAGCCCGACATGTCGCGCAGGAAGTCGCCATGGCGCGCGGCGAAATCGCCGACGATGAAGCCGCGGATGGTCAGGCGTTTTGTCAGCACCGCGCGCATCATCGAGGCCGCCCATTTTGGGACCGTCGCCTCGGTGTCGTTGTAATGCGCGATCAGGCCGCAGACGGGAACACGCGCGAACGTGTTGAGCAGCGGAAACACCGCCTCGAACACCGCGCCGCCGACATTCTCAAAATAGACGTCGATGCCTTTCGGGCAGGCGTCCTTCAATTTCGCCGCGAGATCGGGATCGCGATGATCGAGGCAATCGTCAAAACCGAGTTCGTTTTTGACGTAATCGCATTTGTCCTTGCCGCCGGCGATGCCGATCGCCCGCGCGCCCTTGATTTTTGCGATCTGCCCGACCGCCGAGCCGACCGCGCCGGAGGCCGCCGCCACCACCACGGTTTCGCCGGCCTGCGGCTTGCCGATCTCCAAAAGGCCGGTATAGGCGGTCAGGCCGGGCATGCCGAGCACGCCGACCGCGGTCGAGACGGGTGCGAGCTTCGGGTCGATTTTTGCCAGTCCCTTGCCATCGGACAGTGCATGCGTCTGCCAGCCGGCGCGCGAAAGCACGATGTCGCCCTTGGCAAAGCCGGGATTGTTGGACGCGATGACCTCGGCCACCGTGCCGCCTTCCATGACGCCGCCGACCGGCACCGGCGCCGCATAGGACGGGCCGTCGTTCATACGCCCGCGCATATAGGGATCGAGCGACAGCCAGATGGTGCGCAACAGAACCTGGCCGTCGCCCGGGGGCGGCGCCGTGTAGTCCTCGATGCGAAAATCCGACGGTTTCGGCTCGCCGACCGGGCGAGAGGCGAGAACGACGCGTTTTGCGGATTGGGTCATTGTTGTTTCCTCCGGTTTTTGTTGCTTCCCGTCATTGCGAGGAGCGCAAGCGACGAAGCAATCCAGCTCTCTTCCGCGGCAATAATGGATTGCTTCGCTTGCGCTCGCAATGACGGTGCGCGCGGGGGGCCGAAGCCCTACACCCCGCCGGGATAGTTCGGCGCTTCCCGCGTGATGGTGACGTCGTGGACGTGGCTTTCGCGCAGGCCCGAGCCGGTGATGCGCACGAACTGCGCCTTGTCATGGAATTCGGCGAGATTTCTTGCGCCGACATATCCCATCGCGGCGCGCAGGCCGCCGGCGAGCTGATGCATGACGTTGCCGACCGGACCCTTGTAGGGCACCTGGCCCTCAATGCCCTCCGGCACCAGCTTCAGGGTGTCCTTGATGTCCTGCTGGAAGTAACGGTCGGCCGAGCCGCGCGCCATCGCGCCGACCGAGCCCATCCCGCGATAGGCCTTATACGAACGGCCCTGCCACAGAAACACTTCGCCCGGCGTCTCGTCGGTGCCGGCCAAGAGCGAGCCGACCATGGCGATGTCGGCGCCGGCGGCGAGCGCCTTGGCCAGATCGCCGGAATATTTGATGCCGCCGTCCGCAATCACCGGCACATCGGCTTTCTTTGCGGCTTCCACCGCATCCATGATCGCGGTCAACTGCGGCACGCCGACACCGGCGACGATCCGCGTGGTGCAAATCGAACCCGGCCCGATGCCGACCTTGATCGCATCGGCGCCCGCATCGATCAGCGCCTGCGCGCCCTCTTGGGTCGCAATGTTGCCGGCGATCACCTGCACGGCATTGGAGAGCCGCTTGATGCGGTTGACGGCTTCCAATACCCGCGAGGAATGGCCATGCGCGGTATCGACCACGATCAGGTCGACGCCGGCGTCGATCAATCGCTCGGTGCGTTCGTAACCGCCCTCGCCGACCGTGGTCGCGGCCGCGACGCGCAAACGCCCCTGCCCATCCTTGCAGGCGAGCGGGTGCGCGACCGCCTTTTCCATATCCTTCACAGTGATCAAGCCGACGCAGCGGTACTGGTCGTCGACCACCAACAGCTTCTCGATGCGGAATTTGTGCAGCATCCGCTTGGCTTCGTCCTGGCTGACGCCTTCGCGCACCGTCACGAGATTCTCGTGCGTCATCAGTTCGCTGATCTTCTGGTTCGGATCGGTGGCAAAACGCACATCGCGGTTGGTGAGGATGCCGACCAGTTTGCCCGGCACGCCCTTGGCCCCGCCGGTCACCACCGGAATGCCGGAAAAGCCGTGATCCTTCATCAGCGCCATCGCGTCCGACAGTTTTGCGTCGGGACCGATGGTGAGCGGATTGACCACCATTCCGGATTCGTACTTCTTGACCTGCCGCACCTGGGCGGCCTGGCCTTCGGGATCGAAATTGCGATGGATGACGCCGACGCCGCCGGCCTGCGCCATGGCGATCGCCATGCGCGCTTCGGTGACGGTGTCCATCGCGGAAGCAATGATCGGAATATTGAGCGCAATGGCGCGGGTGACGTGGGACCTTATATCGACCTCGGAGGGGAGGACATCCGAAAGGCCGGGTTTCAGCAGCACATCGTCGAACGTAAAGGCTTCGCGTATCCCGTGAAGTCCCTGCACAACCGCCATTGCCAACTCCGTTCAGCGGCCATTCGCCGCGCTAGAACCTAAGGGATGAACGCCGCCTTCGGCGATGCGGATGGCATCACCGTCGAATCGAGCCCATCGGTAGGGTTGGCGGTGGTCGATAGCATGCCCCCATGACAATTCAAAGGGGTCGAATCAAAGGCCGCAGCGCCTGTTTCAGCGCGGATAACCCGGCGGCGGGCCGCGCCGGCGGATCGCCTCGACCACCTCCCGATGCATGCGTTGTTCCCGCTTCATATGAACCGCGATCAGCGCGTGCGCCGACGGCACCAGCAGCAGAACGTGGAAAACCAGCCCCAGAATCACGCAAAACACGATCAGGACCAGGTTGAAAATCGCCGAAAATGGCTGCCCGTTCAAAAGCAGCCCAAGCGGCGGCACCAGCGCTGCGAGGATATAGATCATCGTCGGGTCTCCGGCGGCGGTATCACGCTGGATTTAGGTGGTATTCCGCTTTGGGCAATAGCCGAGCCAGCATCAAATCGCGGGGGTAGCGGGCTATTTTGATTGTGGCAACGTCGGAATTTCTTCTGCGCGGGCTAGCTGTCGTCGAAGAATACCGTCCGGATCAGACAAGAGGCCCGGATCGATCAACAATACTAGGTTCTTCCTGACATCGGACGGATTGCCTCCCTGCACAGCTTTTTCAATCTGAGAGAAAACAAATTTTTGGTTTTCTAGAGCAAGCTTCCGAAGCTCTATGTCCTGCTGAGCTTTGCCATTTGTCCACGTAATTAAAGCTGCCGCTATGGCGACGTTTGCGGTAATTACTGTGCTCAAGAACGCGGGAGAAGAAATGAAACGACTTCAACCCGCTTCATTTTTCGTTCAACTCTAATTTCTTCAACTCTAATTTCTTCAACTAAATATCCAGCCGTGAAATCTTCAGCTCTAGCCGCTCTTTTTCGTTCCCATTGTTCGGCGCATCGACGGATGGGTTTTGGTTTGTCACGCTTTTCCCTCCCAAGCTTACAGCACGTCAACGTTTCCAGAGTTCGTTAAATTAAGGCGGCGCAAAGGAGCCCACTACCATCGCGGGTGGTGCCTGGTGACACTGCCCAAACGCGGTTAGGATCGTCGGTCGTCTGAGCTTATTCGATCAAAATGTCTATCGGCACGCCCAGCGCGCGGGCGAATCTCTTCTGCAATTCGGCGGGTCCTTTGCGTCGGCCATTTTCGATCTCGGACAGGTAGTTCTGGCTGATGCCGACGGCCGCGGCCAGTTCGCCCTGAATCATGTCGCGCCATTCGCGGATGACGCGCACCGCGTTGTCGCCGTTTGCGAGGCGATCAGCGACGGCCTTTGGCAATGCGACCTCCCGGCCTTCCTTCAGCGCGCGCGCGGAATTCCGGACGATCCGGCTCGCGGCGGCATCCTCCTGCGCCTCGGCGGCAAGGACGACCAACCGATCATACTCGCTGCGTGGCAGCACGGCGAGATCGTCGCCGCCGGGCGTGTGGATGAACTGGACTTTGCTCTTTACGGTGCCGGCTTTTGCCATGATCTCCTCTCAGTGGTAAATTTCGCGGCGGTGTCCGACCGCGTGAATTGTAATGGTGTCGCCCTTGATCGTGAACAGGACACGCCAATCGCCGGAACGCAGGCGCATTCCGGCCGCGCCTTTGAGCGCCTTTCACATCGCCGTTGCCGGTCTCCGCAAATGCCTTCAATTTGAGGTCGATCTGGGCGCGTGTCGTCGCGGTCAATTTGCGCCACTGCCGGACCGCGGCGGAAGTGAACTCGATCTCTTTCACTTGGTGACTATCGCGTAATGCGATTAAAAAATCAACCATAATTTCGCATAATGCGATATATGGGCACTGCGCGTAAGGTCACGCAGTATTAGACCTCGCGCGACATCGGCAATAGCCTCCCGGGCAAGGGGGTGCTACAGCCCCCTGCTCCCGCCGGTTTCCTCGAATCTCCATGAACAAACAACGCCTGATTCCGCTCATCGTGGCTACCGCCCTGTTCATGGAGAACATGGATTCGACGGTCATTGCGACCTCGCTGCCGGCGATCGCGGCCGATATCGGCACCAGCCCTTTGACCCTGAAGCTTGCGATCACCTCGTATCTGTTGTCGCTTGCGGTCTTCATTCCGGCGAGCGGCTGGACCGCCGATCGTTTCGGCGCCCGGATGGTGTTCTCGATCGCGATTGCGGTTTTCATGGTGGGCTCGATCGGATGCGCGCTGTCCTCCTCGGTCACCGATTTTGTCATTGCGCGCATCCTGCAGGGCCTCGGCGGCGCGATGATGACGCCGGTCGGGCGGCTGGTGCTGTTGCGCTCGATCGACAAGAGCGCGCTGGTCAACGCGATGGCCTGGGTCACGGTGCCGGCGCTGATCGGGCCGGTGATCGGTCCGCCGCTCGGCGGTTTCATCACCACCTATTTCTCCTGGCACTGGATCTTCCTGATCAACATCCCGATCGGCCTGCTCGGCATCTTCATGGCGATGCGCTACATCGACCCGATCAAGAGCGAGAACCCCGAACGTTTTGATCTTTACGGGCTGCTGCTGGCGGGGATCGGGCTTGCCGGCATCGCGTTCGGGCTGTCGGTCGCCGGCCTCAGTCTGTTGCCCTGGACCATCGTCGCCGCGCTGGTCACGATCGGCACCATTTCAATGACGCTCTACGTGATCCACGCAAGGAGAACCGCGTCGCCGGTACTGGATTTCTCGCTGCTGCGGTTGGCGACGATGCGGGCCGCCATCATCGGCGGCTTCATGTTTCGCCTCGGCATCGGCGCGCTGCCGTTTTTGCTGCCGCTTCTGATGCAGGTCGGGTTCGGCCTGTCGCCGTTTCAATCGGGCCTTGTCACGTTCGCCTCCGCGGTGGGCGCGATGGGCATGAAGACGCTGGCCGCGCGTATCATACGCACCTTCGGCTTCCGGAACTTGATGACCATCAACGCCGTCGTCAGTTCGCTCTTCCTTGCCGCTTGCGCGCTGTTCACGGTGACCACGCCGCTGCTGCTGATCATGATCATCCTGGTGGTCGGCGGCTTCTTCCGCTCGCTGCAGTTCACCGCCATCAACACGGTCGCCTATGCCGAGATCGACCCGGCGCAGATGAGCCGGGCCACCACGCTCGTCAGCGTCAACCAGCAATTGGCGATTTCGGCCGGTGTCGCGGTCGGTGCGTTCTCGGTGGAAACCACGCTGATGCTGCATCACGCGACCGAGTTGACCGCCGATGCATTCGCGCCGGCCTTCCTGGTGGTCTCGATCATCTCGGCGGCGTCGGCCTATTTCTTCTGGCAGATGCCTGACGATGCCGGCCACGAAATCTCCGGCCGCCAGGCGGTCGAGATTTCCAGCCGCAAGGAAGCGGCCAAGGCCGTGGCGAAAGCCGCAAGCGAAACCACCGAAGACGCGCGGGATCAGAGATTGGGGTGAATCGCGAGTGTCAAAAGTCCATGAACGGACTCATGTACCGCAGAAAAAAACCCGTCGCGGCGCATTAGCGCGTCGCAACGGGGTACTAAGGATAAGCGCGGCGAAACAGCCGCTCGGCGTCTGCTCTAGGCGAGCACAACAAAGCTGTGAACAGCAGCAATCTGCTCGTGATGCTCTAATGCTTGCAAGGTGATCTCATAATGCTGGCCCGCATCCAGACGGTGCGACCCAAAATCATCAAACGCATGGAACGCCAAATTCACTGAATTTTCCGCCTGTGAGGCAACGACGCCGGGGCTTGCCGGGTGCGTGAAATCATCCCCGCCAAAACCGTGGGTCGGATTTTGCTCGCTGATCCAGACGTGGCTGCCGTCCTTGGCCAGATCGAACGTCTCGGAGTGCGTGCCGTTGGCCACCGTGATCCTGAAGTCGAACTGACTCAAAGTATGGTTGCCACCGCCGAGCTTCGTGTCTGCGCTGAAATCGAAGTTCCAGTTCGCCCGTGTCGGGGTCTGGAGGCCCGCCGCTTCCGTGTAGATCGGGTCTCCATGGCTATCGAAGGTCGGCGTCTGATCACCAATCCCGCCGCGCTGATGGACTTTCAGGCCGACTTCGACGTGCTCCTTCGCATTATCCGCGATCTCGTAGCCGGTCGCCAGGTTTCCATTTCCGAAATACATCTGACCGGGATGCGTAGGATCGATGGCATTGGCGTCAAGCGTGCCGTACCGATGGACCGAAGCATCGTCATTGCCATCTTCACGGCCCCGGTGTTCGCCGTCATCCCTGTGCTCGTTGTCACTGAGGTCTTGGCCGTAGTCGTGCTCGTTGCCATCGTCGTCGTAGTAGCCCCTATGTTTGGTCATGCATAATCCTCCCTGTGCGTAGCTTTATGCTACACGCCTGGATGGTACCTATGAAAGGAATGCATCCGCAACCCGTGATTGCGATTGATTCTCTCGGCAAGACCTTGCCATGAGCGGACCAACGCACCGCAGCAAACAGGAAGCCAGTCACCGGTGCATCGCGGCAAGATTGGCCACCGATGTCCGAGATGGGCCCACCACGTCGCCGTGAGGCGCGACCTCTTCCCCGTCATTGCGAGGAGCAACTTGTCCGCCATAGCTCAACGAGCGAAGGCGGAAGCTGCGAAGCAATCCATAATCGCGGAAACAAGGCTGGATTGCTTCGCGGAGCCTCCGTTGGGTCGCAAACGACGGTCGGGCTTTAGGTCAGCAAGCGATGGGAGTTTTCAGCGTGACGCCACGCGGTGCCATCTGGCCTCGATCCGCGCGTTGATGGCACGGATGCGGGCTTCGTGCGCGGCCCAGAAGGCCCGGCTGGCCGCGGGCGTGCCCTGCCTGTACTGCGCGTAGACGTCCTTCGGTGAATTCAGCGCCGGCCTGGCCGAGATGTTGGCGAGCACCGAAGGTGGAATGATGGCGGGCGGCGTCGTTCCGCTCGCCAGCGGCGAGCCCAGCGCGGCGAGATGGAGTTTGGCCCGATTGCAATAGATTTGCGAACGTTTGGTCATGACCTCTTCGCCATGCCCGGCGCGATACTTCATCAAGGTGCGGCAAAGGTCGCCGTTGGCCAGGCGCCAGGCTTTGCTCAGATAGGTCACGCCGTAGTGAATATTGACTTCGGGTTTGGCGAGTTCTTCGGCGCTGCCTCGAAATCCCAGCATCGCCGCGGTGCCCGGCCTGATCTGCATCAAGCCGATCTCGCCGACACCACCGATCGCAGACGGGTTGTAGTTGCTCTCGACGTCGACGACCGCATCGGCGAGATCGGCCGGCAAGCCGGTGCTTCGAACTTCCTGCTCGACCATGGCGCGGACGGCCGCCCTGAACGAAGGCCCCAACTCGGTGGTCGACTTCGGCGCGTCCACGTTTGGCGCATCCGCCGGCTGCGGCTGTTCGGGAGGCTTCGGCTCGCTGACCGCAGCCGCGGCTGACTCCGGCGACGCCTTTTGGTCCGCGGCGTGAACCGCAGCGAAACTGACCATACCTGCCACAGCGGCAAGCAGAGCGCCGGCTAACATCCGCCGTGTCCAGAACGCGTGTCCTTCCAGCCGCCAATCGACGCAACCGGTTCCGATATGACGCGAATTGCTGCTCATCTGTCCGTCGCAAAAAACAAGATCGTACCGATCCAGCACAAGGACATTAACAAGCTCAAACGTTTCGAGCGAGTAAACAGATCTTGCGCTGTCTATTCGATGACCTCATCGGCAAGGAGTTGAAGCGTGCTGGGGATCGTCAAGTTAAGCGCGCGGGCGACCTTCATGTTTATAACCAGGGTGAACTTGCTCATCTGCTGAACCGGCAAATCGGCAGGCTTCTCACCCTCGAGAAGGCGCGTCGCGCTTTCCCAGAAACAACAGGCCGATCGAGGGAAGGTCTGGCTCGGCCGATGCAGCCAGCGGCCACGCCGTAACGCAACCGACGAGACCAATAAATTCGCGCCGTCTCATGCGCCCCCCTGCTCCGAGGTCAGCGCCTTCGGCTGCCCGCGAAAACCCATCGCCAGCACGTAGCGCTCGGAAGAGTCCTGCCGGCTCGATGCCGGCTTGACGTGCTTGACGGTCGCAAAATCGCGCTTGAGCTGGGTCATCAGCTCGGCATCGGCGCCGCTTTGAAACACTTTTGCGACAAACGTGCCGCCGGGATTCAAGACGTCGGCGGCGAAGGCGGCGGCGCCTTCGACGAGGCCGAGGATGCGGAGCTGATCGGTCTTGCGGTGACCGGTGGTGTTGGCGGCCATGTCGGACAGCACGACGTCCGCACGTCCCCCCATCATTTTGAGTATTTTTTCCGGCGCGTCCTCGGCCAAAAAATCGAGTTGCGCAAAGGTGACGCCCGGTATCTCCGGCATCGCCAACAGATCGATCGCAACCACCCTGCCCTTGCCATCGGCAGCGCCGACGCGTTTTGCCGCGATCTGGCTCCAACCGCCGGGCGCGGCGCCGAGATCGATCACGGATATGCCGCGCTTGAGGAAATGATGCTTGTCGTCGATCTCGAGCAATTTATAGGCCGCGCGCGAGCGAAAACCGTCGCGCTTGGCCTGCGCCACATAGGGATCGTTGAGCTGCCGCTCCAGCCAGAGCTTTGAGGACAGTTTTCGCTTGCCGCCGGTCTTGACCGTGACGTGCAGCCGCCCGGTGGTGTCTTTTGCCATGTCGCTTGTCACACATCCGGGCCGCATGGTTCGAGACGCGCGGCGTTGCCGCGCTCCTCACCATGAGGGTTTAGAGACCTCATCCTGAGGAGCATCGCGAAGCGATGCGTCTCGAAGGATGAAGCCACCGAACTGGAATAGCCTCTAACACATCGCTGGGTCTTGCGCCTATCGGCAAACGCCGATAGCGCCGTCCTCGCGCATCATCTCGACGAGCATGCCCTCACGCAGGCCGCGATCGGCGACGCGCAGCCGCTTGAGCGGAAATGCAGTGCGGATGGCGTCGAGAATGGCGCAGCCGGCCAGCACCAGGTCGGCACGCTCGACGCTGATGCAATTATTGCCGGCGCGCTCGGAATAACTCATGCGAAGCAGCCGCGCGACGGTCGCGGTGAGGTCCGCTTCGCTCATCCAGATGCCGTCGATCCGGCGGCGGTCGTAGCGCAGGAGATTGAGATGGACGCCGGCGAGCGTCGTCACCGTGCCGGAGGTGCCGAGCAGGTGCATACCCTCGAGATCGGCGCCGTGCTCGGCCGCGAACTGAGCAACGTGCTGCGCGACCTCCGCGACCATCTTCGCATAGGATTGCGTGGTGACGTCCCGGCCGCCGAAATGCTCGGCGAGGGTGACGACGCCGAGCGGGATCGACATCCAGGCCTTGATGCGAGGCGCTGTCTCCTGCTCGCCTGGGTCGCGCTCGATCCGCACCAGTTCGGTCGAACCGCCGCCGATGTCGAACAGGATGGCGCCGGTCCCTGCGGGATCGAGCAGCGGCGAGCAGCCGATGACCGCAAGCGCCGCTTCGGTCTCGCGATCGATCACTTCCAGCCGGATGCCGGTCTCGGCCGCGACCCGGTCGCGAAAACCTTCAGCATTCGATGCCGCGCGGCAGGCTTCGGTTGCGATCAGCCGCAGCCGTTTTGCCTTTTTGGACTGGATCTTGTCGCGGCAGATGCTGAGCGCGGCGATGGCGCGCTCGATCGCGGCCTCGCTGATGCAGCCTGTTGCGGAAACGCCTTCCCCGAGCCGGATGATCCGCGAGAACGAATCGACGACGCGAAATCCGTCGCCGGTCGGACAGGCGATCAGGAGGCGGCAATTATTGGTGCCCAAATCGAGCGCCGCGTAGACGCCGGCCTCCGCGGCCGGCGCGCTGACCGCGGCCGATCCCGGCAGGCCGCCGAGCGGACTGTCCACGCCAAGCGGCCCCTGCCCGTCGTCTCCGCGCGGCCCAAGGCCGCCGCGAAGCCGCGTGTCATCGTTCATTCAAAATGTCTTTCCGCGGCCAAATCGGGCCGATCTGGAATTTCTGTTCACGGAAACTTTAGCAGCGCGCGGGGGCAGCGCAACTGTCGTTCACATGGGACCATGCCTAATCAGGCGTTGTCGTGGGGGTTGCGGTGCGTTATCTCCGGGGAAGCGGCGAAATCGCCCCAAAAGCCGGACATTTCAAGGATTTTCCGATGCAAGACCACACGTCTCCGTCCTCGCTGGAGAACGCTATCGCAGTGCAAAAATACGGTGTCGGACAGCCGGTCCGCCGCAAGGAGGACGACACGCTGGTGCGCGGCAAGGGCAAATACACCGACGATTTCAATTTGCCGGGCCAGGCCTACGCCTGGATCGTGCGCTCCAGCCACGCCCACGGCATCATCCGCGGCATCGACACATCCGCCGCCAGGGCGATGCCGGGCGTGCTCGGCGTCTGGACCGGAACCGATCTCGTAGCCGCGGGCTACGGCCCCTTCACCTGCGGCCTTCCTTTAAAGAGCCGCGACGGCTCGCCTTTGCTGCAGACCAACCGCACCGCGCTGATGACCGACAAGGTGCGTTATGTCGGCGATCCCATCGCCTTCGTGGTCGCCGAGACGCTGGCGCAGGCGCGCGATGCCGGCGAAGCGGTGGAGGTCGATATCGATCCCCTGCCCGCCGTTACCGATCCTGAGGAGGCAACAAAGCCGGGCGCGCCGCAGCTCTATGATCACATCCCCAACAACGTCGCGCTCGACTATCACTATGGCGAAGCCGAAAAGGTCGAAGCTGCGTTTGCCGGCGCCGCGCATGTGACAAAGCTCGACATCGTCAACACCCGCGTCGCCGTGGTGGCGATGGAGCCGCGCGCGGCGCTTGCTTCTTACGACAAAGCGAGCGAGCGCTACACCATCCAGGTGCCGACGCAGGGCGTCGCCGGCAACCGGCAGAATCTCGCGAAAAACATCCTGAAAGTTCCGAACGAGAAGGTTCATCTGCTGACCGCCAATGTCGGCGGCTCGTTCGGCATGAAGAACATCAACTATCCCGAATATGTCTGCATCCTGCATGCGGCGAAGTTGCTCGGCCGGCCGGTCAAATGGACCGACGAGCGCTCGACCAGCTTTTTGTCAGACAGCCATGGCCGGGCGCAGAAGATCCATTGTGAGCTGGCGCTCGACGCGGAAGGAAAATTTTTGGCGGTAAAAGTTTCCGGCTACGGCAATCTCGGCGCCTATATCACTGGCGTCGCGCCAAGCCCGTTGTCGCTCAATGTCGGCAAGAATCTCGCCAGCGTCTATCGCACGCCCTTGATGAGCGTCGACATCAAGACGGTGTTGACCAACACCACGCTGATGGGCGCCTATCGCGGCGCCGGACGGCCCGAGGCGAATTATTTCATGGAGCGGCTGATCGACCGCGCCGCCGACGAGATGGGCATCAACCGGCTGACGCTGCGCAAGCGCAATTTTATAAAACCGCAGCAGATGCCGTTCGCGGCGTCTTCCGGCGTCACCTATGACAGCGGCGATTTCCAGGGCGTGTTCAACAAGGCGCTGGAAATTTCCGATCACGCCAATTTTGCCAGGCGCAAGAAGGAGAGCCGCAAGAACGGCAAGCTGCGCGGCATCGCGATCGGCTCCTATCTCGAGGTCACCGCGCCTCCCGGCGTCGAGCTCGGCAAGATCGTGTTCGAGGCTGACGGTGCAGTGCGGCTGATTACCGGCACGCTCGATTACGGCCAGGGCCACGCGACGCCGTTCGCGCAGGTGCTGTGCGCGCAACTCGGCGTGCCCTTCGAGAGCGTAAAGCTCGAACAGGGCGACAGCGACGTCGTGCATACCGGCAACGGCACCGGCGGCTCGCGCTCGATCACGGCAAGCGGCATGGCGATCGTCGAAGCCTCGAAGATCGTCATCGAGAAGGGCAAGCGCGCGGCCGCGCATCTGATGGAAGCCGCCGAAGCCGACATCGAATTCGGCAATGGCCGTTTTGTCATCGCCGGCACCGACCGCTCGATCGACATCATCGAGCTGGCGAAAAGGATGCGCGAAGGCAAGATGCCCGACGGCGTGCCGTCCTCGCTCGACGTCGACCATACCTCCGAGCCCGTGCCCTCGACCTTCCCCAATGGCTGCCATGTCGCCGAAGTCGAGGTCGATCCCGACACCGGCATCGTGAAGATCGTGCGCTATACCGGCGTCAATGATTTTGGCACCATCGTCAATCCGATGCTGGTCGCAGGCCAACTGCATGGCGGCGTAGCCCAAGGCATTGGCCAGGCGCTGATGGAATGCGTCAGCTATGACAGTAGCGGCCAGCCGATCACCGGTTCCTTCATGGACTACGCGTTGCCTCGCGCGGAGGACATCCCGTTGATGGAGGTCGGCGATCATCCGGTGCCGGCAAAATCCAATCCGCTGGGCACCAAAGGCTGCGGCGAAGCCGGCTGCGCCGGCAGCCTCTCCACCATCGTCAACGCGGTGGTCGACGCGCTCTCCGACTACGGCATTGCACATATCGATATGCCGCTGACGCCGGAGCGGGTGTGGCGGGCGATCGAGGATGCGAAGAAGGTGGCGTGAGGCGCGGCGCGTCGCCCAACAACAACTGTCATCGCCCGGCTTGACCGGGCGACCCAGTATTCCAGAGACGCCGGTGATGAATCGAGAAGCCGCGGCGTACTGGATCCCCCGCTTTCGCGGGGGATGACGATCGGGGCTACGCCGCGGCCTGCTCGCGCGGCTGGTAGATCGCGATGTGCTGGCAATGCGCCAGGGGCGTGCGGCCGTTGGCGACGACGAGCGCATCTAGCTCGACGAAGCGGTGACCTTTCTTCTCGTAATTGCCGGTGACCTTCGCGCGCGCGGTCAGCTCATCGCCGCTTTTCGCGGCGGAAAGAAGCTGCATCCGGCTGCCAACGTGAATCCATGGGCCAAGGATCGCGTTGTCGACCAGCACCTTGTTCATCACCCGCTGCAGCAGGCCGGGATGGCCGAGGCCTTCGCGCGCGTAAATCGGATCGCGCTCGCGGACGTCGGTCAGATATTCGGTTGCGGCTTCGCCCGCCCAGGCGCGCGGCACGGTGCCGAGCCACTTGCCGGGTTCGTAGGATGTCGCATCGACCGGCTTGCGCTCGTTCACCGCGGCGGTTTTGACATACTCCGAAATCGAGAACGACGGTGCCGAGGCGGGAAGCGATGCGCTGCCGGTCGCACAGAGCTGGCCGCGGCTTTCGACTTCGATCGAGAGGATGCCGTCGCTCTCCTCGCCGCTGACATTGGCGACCTCGCCGTCATAAACCGGTTTTACAAAACGCGCCTCGATCAGCCCGCGCTCGAGAAAGGCGCGGCCCCACCGCTTGACTGGTAAATGCATCATATAGGCCATCACATCGACGCCCGGCACCAATCCGCCGGAAAAGCCGAACCGCTTTGCCACGGTGTCGTCGTGCATCTTGTTTTCGGACAGTTTTGCGGTGTTGTAGGCTGATACGCGGTAGGCTTCGAGCCGGCTGGTCATGCCCAATTTCCCCGATTTTTGGGAGCTTTTACGGCTCATGATCGTAAGCAAAGAATGGGCCGTGGCAAGCGTGTTCCGATCGCTGTTTCCCTCGCAATTCCTTATCCGATGGGGTACCACCCGCCCCAGGGAGCGCCGGCTTGCGCTGACTGCCAAAACCTTCAACCGATGACGCCTGACTTGAACCCCACCCGCATCTATGTCGACGCCGACGCCTGCCCGGTCAAAGACGAAATCTATCGCGTTGCGGCCCGCCACGGCCTGCCCGTCAGCGTGGTCGCAGGCCAATTCATTCGCGTGCCGCAGGACCCGCTGATCGAGCGGATCGCGGCGGGTTCCGGGATGGATGCCGCCGACGACTGGATCGCGGAGCGCGCCGGCACGGGCGATATCGTCATTACATCTGATATTCCGCTCGCGAGCCGCTGCGTCAAAGCAGGCTGCGAGGTGATCGCGCCGAACGGCAAGCCGTTCACCGAACAATCGATCGGGATGACGCTCGCGGTTCGCAATTTAATGACGGATTTGCGTTCGTCTGGCGAAGTCACCGGCGGTCCGAAATCCTTTGCGCCGCGCGACCGCGCGACGTTCCTGTCGGCGCTCGACCAGACCATCCGCCGCATCCAGCGCCAGCGCGCCACGCCATCCGCGCAGAACCAGAGTTGATACGAATCATGGCGCCTCCGCTGATCCAGTTGAAAGACATCACGCTGACCTTTGGCGGCACGCCGCTATTGTCGGGCGTCGAACTGTCAGTGTCGCAATCCAAACGCGTCTGCCTGATCGGCCGCAACGGCTCCGGCAAATCGACGCTCCTGAAGATCGCGGCCGGCCTGGTCGAGCCCGACAGCGGCAGCCGTTTTGTTCAGCCTGGTGCTACCATCCGCTATCTGCCGCAGGAGCCGGATTTTGCCGGTTTTGCCACCACGCTTGCCTATGTCGAGGCCGGCCTCGGTCCCGGCGACGACCATTATCAGGCCCGCTATGTGCTGGAGCAGCTCGGCCTGCACGGCGATGAAGACCCCGCGCATCTGTCCGGTGGCGAAGGCCGCCGCGCGGCGCTGGCGCGGGTGCTGGCGCCCTCGCCCGATATTCTGCTGCTCGACGAGCCCACCAACCATCTCGACCTCACTACCATCGAATGGCTGGAGAGCGAACTCGACAGCCGCCGCTCAGCGCTCGTCATCATCAGCCATGACCGCCGCTTTCTCTCCAATCTCTCGCGCTCAACCGCCTGGCTCGACCGCGGCCAGATCAGGCAGATCGACCGCGGATTTTCCGCGTTCGAGGCCTGGCGCGACGAGGTGCTGGCAGAAGAAGAGCGCGAGCAGCACAAGCTCGACCGCAGAATCGTCAACGAGGAACACTGGCTGCGCTACGGCGTTTCCGGCCGCCGCAAGCGCAATGTCAAGCGGCTCGGCAATCTCTATGAGCTGCGCCAGCAGCGGCGCGATTATCGCGGCGCTGCGGGGAATGCCAATCTTGCCGCTGCGGAGGCGGACAAATCCGGCAAGCTCGTCATTGAGGCCAAGAACATCGTCCGGACTTATGGCGATCGCAAAATCGTCGACGGTTTTTCCATTCGCGTGCAGCGCGGCGACCGCATCGGCATTGTCGGGCCGAACGGTGTCGGCAAGACCACCTTGATCGAGATGCTGACCGGCGCGAGCCCGCCGGACAGCGGCACCATCCGGTTAGGCGCCAATATCGAAATGGCGACGCTCGACCAGCATCGCGAAAGCCTCGACCCGAAATCGACTCTCGCTGAGGCTCTGACCGGCGGCCGCGGCGATCATGTCATGGTCGGCGGCAAGCCAAAACATGTCGTCAGCTACATGAAGGACTTTCTGTTCGCCCAGGAGCAGATGCGCACGCCGCTCGAAGTACTCTCCGGCGGCGAGCGCGGCCGGCTGATGCTGGCGCGCGCGCTGGCAAAACCCTCCAACCTGTTGGTGCTGGACGAACCGACCAACGATCTCGATCTGGAGACGCTCGACGTGCTGGAGGAAATGCTCGGCGACTACGAGGGCACGGTGATCCTGATCAGCCATGACCGCGATTTCCTCGATCGCGTGGTGACCTCGGTGATCGCGCCGGAAGGCGATGGCCGCTGGATCGAATATGCCGGCGGCTATACCGACATGCTGGCGCAGCGCGGCGCGGATTTGAAGCGCGAGGCGGCGAAGGCTGCCGCGGTGGAGCGCGAAAAGAACGCGGCGAACGGCGCGCCTACGGGCGCGCCAAAGCGCCGGCTCAATTTCAACGAAAAGCACGCGCTGGAAACGCTGCCGAAGACAATTGCAAAGTTGCAGGCCGAAATCGCAAAACAGCAGCGGCATCTTGACGATCCCGATCTGTTCAAGAAGGATCGCAAGAAGTTCGACCAAGCCTCTGATGCACTTACAAAAACGCAAAAGGACTTGCAGGAGGCCGAAGACAAGTGGCTAGAACTTGAAGTTTTACGTGAAGAGATCGAGCAGGCCTGACCCATGACCACACCCCTTGCCGCCAAAATCGCCCGCGAATACGGGACGCCGGTTGCCGTCATCGACATGGACCGGGTCGAGCGCAACATCGCACGTGTCCAGGCGGCGTGCGATGCCGCCGGCGTCGCCAACCGCCCGCACATCAAGACCCACAAGAGCCCGTGGCTTGCAAAGCTGCAGGTCGCCGCCGGCGCGCGCGGCATCACCTGCCAGAAACTCGGCGAGGCCGAGGTGATGGCGGATGCCGGCATCGACGACATCCTGATCAGCTACAATCTGATCGGCGAGGAAAAGATGGCCCGCCTCGGCGCGCTGCAGGCAAAAGCCAACATGACGGTCGCCGCCGATAATTCGACGGTCATCGCCGGCTTGCCGCAGGCAGCCAGCGTTTCCGGCCGTCCGCTGTCGGTCGTTGTCGAATGCGACACCGGCCGCAAGCGCGCGGGGGTGGAAACACCGGCGGAAGCGATCGCGCTGGCGCGTGAGATCGCGGCCTCGAAGGGATTAACGTTCGCCGGTTTCATGCTCTATCCGACCGAGACCGGGTGGACTGAGGCACAAAAATTTTTCGACGAAGCGCTGGCGGGCGTCCGTACGCACGGGCTCGATGCCGCGATGGTCTCTACCGGCGGCACGCCGAACCTGAAGAACGTCGGAAAGCTCAAGGGCGCCACCGAGCATCGGCCCGGCACCTATATTTACAACGACCGGATGCAGGTCGCGGCCGGCGTCGCGAGCTGGGACGATTGCGCCTTGAACATTTATTCGACCGTGGTCAGCCGTGCCGGCCCCGATCGCGGCATTCTGGACGCCGGCTCGAAGACGCTGACGTCGGACACCGGCGGCGGGCTCGACGGCCACGGGCTGATCCTCGAACATCCCGAAGCAAAGATCGCGCGCTTTGCCGAGGAGCATGGCTTTCTCGATCTTGCCCGCAGCAACACCCGCCCCAATGTCGGTGACGTCGTGCGCATTGTGCCCAACCACGTCTGCGTCGTCGTCAACATGATGGACGAGGTGGTGATGGTGCGCGGTGAGGAGATCATCGGCACGCTGCCGGTGGCGGCACGGGGGAAGTTGAGGTAGGCGAATGGTGAGTGGCGAGTGGCGAATAGAGGAATTTCCTTTCGCTATTCGCTATTCGCCATTCGCTTCTTCAGCCATTGCAACACCCCCCGCCCCGCCGCCGCGCCGGTGGCGAACGAGGCCTGCAGCAGATAGCCGCCGGTCGGGGCTTCCCAATCCAGCATTTCGCCGGCGGCAAAAATGCCGGGCAAGCGGCGGATCATGAAGTCGGGGTCGAGCTCGTCGAACGATATACCGCCCGCGGTCGAGATCGCGCGCGCGATCGGGGCGGTACCATTGAGCGTTATCGGCACGGCGTTGATCAATGCGGCGAGATATTCGGATGACAATGACGACAACTGCACACCGGTCCGCATCGCCGCTTCCTGTAACAGGCCAATGCCGACGGGCGAAAGCTGCGCGGCCTTGCGCAGCCAGTTCGAAACGGATTGCTTACCGCGCGGCGCCGACAACCGCGCGATTAGGTCGCCCGTTTCGAGGTCGGGCCGCAAGCCGAGGCGCAGGGGCGCCTGCCCTGAGCTCGAGACGGCCTCGCGCAAGTCGGCCGACAGTGCATAGATCGCGCCGCCCTCGATGCCTGTCCGGGTGATGATGGCCTCACCGCGCACGCGGTGCGAACCGAACGACAGCGTCACGCCCTTGAGCGGCTGGCCCTCGAAGCGGTCGCGAAAAATGTCGGACCAGGCGACCGTGAAGCCGCAGTTCGCGGGCCGGAGCCGCGAGATTTTGACCCCTTTCGCGGGAAGTATCTCTGCCCAGGTGCCATCGGACCCAAGCCGCGGCCAGCTCGCGCCGCCGAGCGCCAGCACGGTCGCGGTGACATTGACGCCGCGTTGCCCGTTGGGCGTTTGGAACAACAAATGGCCACTCTCGTCCCAGCCGATCCAGCGGTGACGCAACTTCAATTGCACACCCATCGAGTCCAGCCGACGTAACCATGCGCGCAGCAATGGCGAGGCCTTGAAGCTTTGCGGAAACACCCGGCCGCTGGAGCCGACGAAGGTCGGCTGCCCCAGCGCTTCGCTCCATGCGCGCAAGGCATCCGGCGGGAAGGCTTCGATCGCGGCGGAAAGCTTCGGCATCGCTTCGCGGTAGCGGGTGAGAAATTGGGGCAACGGCTCGCTGTGCGTCAGGTTGAGCCCGCCACGTCCGGCCATCAGGAATTTGCGGCCGGCGGACGCCATCGCGTCGTAGACGGTGACCGTGGCGCCTCCTTGCGCCAGAACCTCGGCCGCCATTAGCCCCGCGGGGCCGGCGCCGATGATGGTGACTTGGGGTTGGGGTTTCGTCGTCGCGGCGGGCAAGGAGAATCCCTCTCAGCATAAAGACCCTC
The DNA here is from genome assembly GCF_900141755.1 of Bradyrhizobium lablabi. Classification (NCBI taxonomy): domain Bacteria; kingdom Pseudomonadati; phylum Pseudomonadota; class Alphaproteobacteria; order Hyphomicrobiales; family Nitrobacteraceae; genus Bradyrhizobium; species Bradyrhizobium lablabi. The sequence goes on from NZ_LT670844.1 coordinate 513,047, forward strand.
ATCCTGAGGAGCGGCGACTTCGCCGCGTCTCGAAGGATGGCCGCATCGGGGCCTCATGGTTCGAGACGCGCGAAGACGCGCTCCTCACCATGAGGTCACCACCGTGCGTGCCGCGCTATAGCTTAATCCCCGCCCGCGCCGCGGCCTGGCCGACGTATTTCTGCGTCTGCTGGAATGCGCCTTCCAGCGCTTTTGCCTTCGACATGTCGCTGATCTCCGCGAAATGCGCGGCGACGGCGTCGGGCGTCCATTCCGACGGCGGCAGATTGATGCCCTCCGTCTCCATGATCTTGATCACCGCGAACGAGCCGGCGCCGGCGCCCATGATGGTGCGGGTCGGCGCGTCTTCGCCGAGCAGATAGAGCACCGCGGGCGTGATCGCTTCCGGCTTCATCAGGGTGAGCGCCTGCGGCGGTAAAAGTTCTTCCGTCATTCGCGTCGCCGCGGTCGGCGAAATGGTGTTGACGCGGATGTTGTTCTTGCGGCCTTCTTCCGCCAGCACGTTCATCAATCCGACCATACCGGATTTCGCAGCACCATAATTGGCCTGGCCGAAATTGCCGAACAGGCCCGAGGATGAGGTGGTGATGACGATGCGACCGTAATTGCGCTCGCGCATGCCGTCCCATACCGCCTTGCAGCAATAAAACGTGCCGGTGAGATGCACATCGAGCACTTTCGCAAAATCGGCGATCTCCATCTTGCCGAACGATTTGTCGCGCAAGATGCCGGCATTGGCAACGAGCAGGTCGACGCTGCCCCACTCCTTGGTGGCGCGTTCCACCATCGCCCTGACCTGCTCGAAATTCGAGACATCGGCGCCGTCGGCCATCGCCACGCCGCCGGTTTTTCGGATTTCCTCGACCACGGATTCGGCTGGCGTCAGCGACCCGCCGGTGCCGTCGCGGGCGCCGCCGAAATCATTGACCACGACCTTGGCGCCGCGGCTCGCCAGCCCCAGCGCATGCGCCCGTCCGAGGCCATTGCCCGCGCCGGTTACGATAGCGACGCGTCCGTCAAACCTGATTGTCATGCGTAGGATTCCTGATTTCTTCTTCGTGATGATTTATCGGGTCAAGCCTGGTTACACAGACCGTCATCGCCCGGCTTGACCGGGCGATCCAGTATTCCAGAGACGCCAGAGATAGAAACGAGAAGCCGCAGCGTACTGGATACCCCGCCTACGCGGGGTATGACGACTAGTATTGTGGACAGAGTGCGCACCATATGTGAGCTTGGGCTCAAGCAAAATAGATCAGGCCGATCCAGTCGGCGACCAGCGCGGGTTTTTCCTCGCCCTCGATCTCGACGGTCACATTGGTGCGCGACAGCAGCTCCGTTGGCTTGCGCAATTTTGCCTCGGCCAGCGTAAAGCGGCCTCGAACGCGCGAGCCCGACCGCACCGGCGAAATAAAACGCAATTTGTCAAAACCGTAGTTGACGCCCATGGTGGTGCCCTGGATCACCGGCATCACCTCATAGGACATGATGCTCATCAGCGACATCGTCAAAAATCCATGAGCGACCGTGGTGCCGAACGCGGTTTCGCGCTTGGCCCGCTCGGGATCGACATGGATGAATTGATGATCCTCGATCACGTCGGCATAGACGTTGATGCGGTTCTGATCGACAAGATGCCATGACGACACGCCGACTTCGTGCCCGACCATGCTCTGATAGGCCTCAAGCGAAATCGGCGGCTTCTTCCAGACTTCATTCATTTTATCAGTTCTCCGCCGATCCCGCCGGCCGCACCTTTTGCAATTCCGGAAATTCCTCTTCGCGGAACTCCTGGCCGCGCAGCGCGTCGCTCCGATCATTATCATGTTCCAGCCGGCGCAGCTGCACGCGGCGGATTTTGCCCGAAATCGTCTTCGGCAATTCGGTCACCAGCTCGATCTTGCGGATGCGCTTGAAGGGCGCGAGCCGCGTGTGCAGGTGCCGGAAGATCGACAGCGCGGTGTCGCTCGAGCGCGCCGCGCCCGCTACCAGCAGCACATAGGCTTTTGGAATTGCAAGACGGATCGGATCGGGACTCGGAATGACGGCGGCTTCCGCCACCAATTCATGTTCGAGCAAGATGCTCTCGAGCTCGAACGGGCTGATCCGGTAGTCGGATGATTTGAACACGTCATCCGAGCGCCCGACGAAAGTGAGAAAACCTTCGTCGTCGGCGAACACCACGTCGCCGCTGCGATAGAGAGCGCCGTCGGCGCCGCTCAATTTGCCGTCGTCGCCCTGATAGCCCTGCATCAGGCCCGCGGGCCGCTCCGCACCGAGCACCAGCGTCACTTCGCCCTCTTTTGTGACGTGCCCGTCGACATCGGTGATCTGCACGCGGTAGCCGGGCAGCGGCCGGCCCATCGATCCGACTTTGACCTTTTGCCCCGGCGAATTGCCGGCAAGCGCGGTGGTTTCGGTCTGGCCGTAGCCATCGCGGATCGTCAATCTCCAGGCGGCGCGGACCTGATCGATCACTTCGGGATTGAGCGGCTCGCCGGCGCCGCACACTTCGCGCAAGGAGACCTTGAAGTCGGCAAGTTTTTCCTGGATGAACAGCCGCCACACCGTCGGCGGCGCGCACAACGTCGTGACGCCGCAGCGGCCGATGGTCGCCAACAATCCCTTGGCATCAAACCGCGGCTGGTTGACCACGAAGACGGCGGCGCCGGCGTTCCAGGGCGCGAAGAAACAGCTCCAGGCGTGCTTGGCCCAGCCTGGCGAGGAAATGTTCAGGTGGATATCGCCGGGCTGCAGCCCGAGCCAGAACATCGTCGACAAGCCGCCGACGGGATAGCTGCGCTGGCTGTGCCGCACCAGTTTCGGTTTTGCCGTCGTGCCGGACGTGAAATACAGCAGCATCGGATCATCGGCGTTGGTCGGCCCGTCCGGGTTGAAGGTTTGCGGAAAATCCGCGACCTGTTCGTAAGCGAGCCAGCCCTCTTGCTTTAAGGTCGCACCGACCACGATGCGAATGAGCTGATCGCCGCCAAGGCCTGAAAATTTTGCGACCTGGTCCTGTGTCGCCACCACCACTTTGGCGCGACCGCGGTCGAGCCGGTCGCGCAGCTCATCCGGGGTCAACAATGTGGTCGCCGGGATCACCACGACGCCAAGCTTCATCGCCGCCAGCATGGTCTCCCACAACGGCACGACATTGCCGAGCAGCAGCAACAGATGATCACCGCGCTTCAGCCCCTGCGCGTGGAGGAAGTTTGCGACCTGGTTGGAACGGCGCGACAGCGCCTCGAACGACAGTTTTGTCTCTTTGTTGCTGCCGGCATCGACGATCCACAGCGCCGGGCGATCCCTGCTTTCGGTTGCGCGCGCGAGCTCCGCGTCGAACCAGTCCAGCGCCCAGTTGAACGGCGCAGGATCGGGCCAGCGAAATCCCTTCACCGCTGCATCGTAATCGCTGCGGTGCTTGAGCAGGAACGCGCGGGCTTCCTGGAAGGTCGTCATGAACAGCCTGTCATCTTCCGGCGAGGCCGCGGACGTGCCGGATGATGCCCGAAAAATCCACCCCGCCATTTCCTGCCGCGTCGAACGCCTTGTAAATCTCCTGCGCATGCTTGCCCAGCGGCGTCGCAGCCCCTGCGGCCTGCGCCGCATCCTGCGCCAGCGTGAGGTCCTTGACCATCAGCGCCGATGCAAAGCCGGGCTTGTAATCATTATTCGCGGGCGAGGTCGGCACCGGGCCCGGCACCGGACAATAAGATGTCAGCGACCAGCATTGGCCCGACGAGGTCGAGGCGACGTCGAACAATGCCTTGTGCGACAGCCCGAGTTTTTCGGCGAGCGCAAAGGCCTCGCTGACCGCGATCATCGAGATGCCCAAGATCATGTTGTTGCAGATTTTCGCCGCCTGCCCCGCGCCGGCGCCGCCGCAATGCACAATCTTCTTGCCCATGTTTTCCAGCACCGGCTTTGCCGCCGCGAACGCCTTGTCGTCGCCACCGCACATGAACGTCAGCGTCGCACCCTTGGCGCCGCCGGTGCCGCCGGACACCGGCGCATCGATCGAGTTGACCCCGTGCTTCGCCGCCAGCGCGTGCGCCGCTTTCGCGCTTTCGACATCGATGGTCGAGCAATCGATGATCAGCCTCCCCTTGGTCATCGACGGAATGATGTCGGTCCACACCGACAACACGTGCTTGCCGGCGGGCAGCATGGTGACGACGACATCAGCGCCCTTGACCGAGCCGACCGCACTGTCGGCGATCCCCGCACCATCCGCCTTGGCCTGATCGCGCGAAGCCGCCACCAGATCGAACGCGGTCACCTTGTGGCCGGCCTTGACCAGATTGGCCGCCATCGGCCCGCCCATATTGCCGAGCCCGATGAAAGCGATGTTTGCCATGTTTTCCTCCGCTTGGGGCGTTTCTATTTTGTTGGGTCGAATTTCAGTTCGTCGGCGCCGATCTCCGCGAAGTATGGCGCCAGCATCTCCGGCGTCACGCCCTCGACGGCGGGCGGCGACCACCGGGGATTGCGGTCCTTGTCGATGACCGCCGCGCGCACGCCTTCGCGAAAATCGTCGCTTCGAAAAACTTCCAGCGCCGCACGATATTCCCGCACCAGGCACTCTTCCAGCGAGGACGAGGTGCGCGCTAGCCGCAGCAGTTTTAAGGTGACCACCATGCCGCGCGGCGATTTTTCACCCAGGGTCTTCAGGGTTGCCTGCGCCAACTCTGAACCATCCCGGCGCAGCGCCGCGACGATATCCTGCATCTGGTCGTAGGCAAACCAGCGGTCGATTTGCGGCTGGTTGGCGGCCACGGGTCCCGATGTCTCACCGGTCGCGAAGGCTTCGATCGCGGCTTTTACGTCCGCGGAATTTGCACCCGCGCGAAGGTTGATGAGCGTCTCGCGCAAGGCGGCAAGCTTGCCGGAGGGCACGACCGCGTCCGCAAAGCGCGCATGGATCGCGTCGGGACCGTTCATGGTCTGGCCGGTCAATCCAAAATACGTGCCGATCTCACCGGGCGCGCGCGACAGCAAAAAGGTGCCGCCGACATCGGGAAAGAAGCCGAGCCCGACTTCCGGCATTGCGAGTTTTGTCTTTTCCGTCACCACCCGATGGCGGCCATGCGCCGAAAGCCCGACGCCGCCACCCATCACGATGCCGTCCATAAAGGCCACATAGGGTTTTGCGAACTTGGCGATGCGGGCGTTGAGAATGTACTCCTCGCGCCACAGGATCTTGCCGAGGTCGCCGTTGACCTTCGAACTCTCATACAGCGACCGGATGTCGCCGCCGGCGCACAGGCCACGCTCGCCGGCGCCTTCCAGCAGGATCAGGCCGACCGCGGGATCAGCCTCGAACTGGTCGAGCGCCTTCTCGATGTCGCGAAACATCTCGAGCGTGACCGCATTGATCGCTTTCGGCCGGTTGAGACGGATGACGCCCACCGCGCCCTCGCGCCGCGCGATCAGATCGGGTTCGCTGAGCGGCGCGTTCATCGGGCGCTCTCGATCAATTTGCGCGAAACGATCAATCGCATGATCTCGTTGGTGCCTTCGAGGATCTGGTGCACGCGGAGATCACGCACGATCTTTTCGATGCCGTATTCACTGAGGTAACCGTAACCGCCGTGCAGTTGCAGCGCCTGGTTGGCGACCTCAAACCCGACATCGGTCCCGAAGCGTTTGGCCATCGCGCACAGCATCGTCGCATCCGCATCCTTGCGGTCGAGCGCGGCGGCCGCGCGCCAGACGAACGTCCGCGCCGCCTCCAGTTCCGTTGCCATGTCGGCAATGCGGAACTGCAACGCCTGGAATTCGTCGAGGCGTTTTCCGAAGGCTTTTCTCTCCTTCATATAGGCGAGCGACTTGTCCAGCGCTGATTGCGCGCCGCCGAGCGAACAGGCCGCGATATTGATGCGGCCGCCGTCGAGGCCGGCCATCGCGATCTTGAAGCCGATGCCCTCCTCGCCCAAACGATTGGCGACCGGCACGCGCGCATTCTCAAAGATCACCGCGCGGGTCGGCTGCGCGTTCCAGCCCATCTTGCGTTCATTGGCGCCGAACGAGAGTCCGGGCGTGTCGCCCTCCACCACGAGCGTCGAGATGCCGCCGGGGCCGTCGGCGCCGGTCCGCACCATCACGACATAGAGATCGCCCTTGCCGGCACCGGAGATGAACTGCTTTTGGCCGTTGAGGACGTAATGGTCGCCGTCGCGGACCGCACGGGTGCGCAGCGCCGCCGCATCCGATCCGGAGCCAGGCTCGGTCAGGCAATAGCTTGCCAATAATTCCATGGTGCAGAGCTTTGGCAGGAATTTTTTGCGCTGGCTGTCGTTGCCGAAGGCATCGATCATCCACGAGGCCATGTTGTGGATCGAGATAAAGGCCGACACCGTCGGACAGCCCAGCGCCAAGGCCTCGAAGATCAGCGCCGCGTCAAACCGCGTCAGCGCGGAGCCGCCGACATCGTCGCGGATATAGATGCCGCCGATGCCGAGTTTTGCCGCCTCGCGCATCACATCGACCGGAAAATGTTTTTCCTCGTCCCAGCGGATCGCGTGCGGCGCGATTTTCTCCGCGGCAAATTCCCGCGCCATGTCGCGAACCGCAATCTGGTCCTCGTTGAGAGCGAATTGCATTCTAGCGGTCCGCGCCTGTTTCTAAGAGATCATGCGCCGATCAATTCATGGTCGGGATCGAAAACTCCGCGCCTTCCTTGACGCCCGAGGGCCAGCGCGCGGTTACCGTCTTGGTCTTGGTGTAGAAGCGGATCGAATCCGGCCCGTGCTGGTTGAGATCGCCGAAACCGGATTTCTTCCAGCCGCCAAACGTGTAATAGGCGATCGGCACCGGGATCGGCACGTTGATGCCGACCATGCCGACATTGACCTTGGCGGCGAAGTCCCTTGCGGCGTCGCCGTCGCGGGTGAAGATTGCGACCCCATTGCCGTAATCATGATCCGACGGCAGGCTCAGCGCCTCCTTGTAGTCGTGCGCGCGCACCACTGACAGCACCGGACCAAAGATCTCTTCCTTGTAGATGCGCATGTCCTTTGTCACGTTGTCGAACAGGCACCCACCCATATAAAAGCCGTTCTCGTAGCCCTGCATCTTGAAGCTACGGCCGTCGACCGCAAGCGTTGCGCCTTCCTTGATGCCGATATCGACGTAGTTCTTGACACGGTTGAGCGCATCCCGCGTCACCAGCGGACCGTAGTCGGCGGAAGGATCGATCGAGGTGCCGATCTTCAAGCTCTCCACACGGGGAATTAGCTTCTCCATCAGCCGGTCGGCGGTGGTCTTGCCGACGGGGACCGCGACCGAGATCGCCATGCAGCGCTCGCCGGCCGAGCCGTAGCCGGCGCCGATCAGGGCATCGACGGTCTGGTCCATATCGGCGTCCGGCATCACGATGGCGTGGTTCTTGGCGCCGCCAAAGCATTGCGCGCGTTTTCCGGATGCCGCGGCGCGCTCATAGATATATTGCGCGATCGGCGAAGAGCCGACGAAGCCGACGGCGCGGATATCCGGGTCGTCGAGGATGGCGTCGACCGCTTCCTTGTCGCCGTTGACGACGTTGAGAATGCCGGGCGGCAGGCCGGCCTCGATCATCAGTTTTGCGAGTTCCATCGGGACGCCCGGATCGCGCTCCGACGGTTTTAAGACGAACGCGTTGCCGCAGGCGATCGCGGGCGCGAATTTCCACATCGGGATCATCGCCGGGAAATTGAACGGGGTGATGCCGGCGACGACGCCGAGAGGTTGCCGCAGCGAATAGATGTCGATGCCAGGGCCAGCGCCTTCGGTATATTCGCCCTTCAGCAGATGCGGAATGCCGCAGGCGAATTCGACCACTTCCAGGCCGCGCTGAATGTCGCCTTTGGCGTCGGGAACCGTCTTGCCATGCTCGCGCGCCAGGAGATCGGCGAGCTTGTCGTAGTCGCGCTGCGCCAGTTCGAGGAATTTCATCATCACCCGCGCCCGGCGCTGCGGATTGGTGGCGCCCCACTCCGGCTGAGCGGCCTTCGCGTTTTCGACCGCGGCGCGAAGTTCGGCCTTGGAAGCCAGCGCCACCTGGGCCTGGACGTCGCCGGTCATCGGCTCAAACACGTCCGCGAACCGTCCCGAGGTGCCCTTGACCTCGCGGCCACCGATAAAATGTCCGATTGTGCGCATGCGTTCCTCCAATACCTCTGTGAATGCAGGTTTGGCGGCATCTTGCAGTCTTTGCGGCGTTTGGAAAGGGTTTCCGCGCGCACCGCATTTGCGAAAATGCGGGCTGAGGGGTGCGTTTTCGCCCGCTTAAGACCAATGTCGCATGCGACCGGCGCAGGAACGGATCAGTGCCGCGCTGGCGCAGTGGCTCTCTTGGCTGAGGATTGCTTGGCTGAGGATTGCTTGGCCGAAAATTGCCTTGCCACGGGTTTCTTGGCCGGCCGCCTCCGGGACGCGGCACGGTTGAGCGCGGCCTCGCGCCCGGCGCCGAGAATCTCGTCCGAAAGCTCGCCATTGCCGGCGATACGGGCCAGCACGATCGTACCCATCATAGTCGCAACCGCAGCCATCGCCTGCCTGCGCGCGGCCTTGCGCGGAACATCGGGAATCTGGTCGGCGAACATATCGACCATCTGTTCGAGCTTGGCCGCGAAGGCTTTCCGGGTTTTCGGGCTCTCGCGGGCGATTTCGGCGCCCAGCGTCGGGACAGCGCAGCCGTGGCCGGGATCGTCGCGGTGGACCGGCGTCAGGTAGGCGTCCACGATCATCGCGAACCGCTTGTTCGGCGGCACCTGTTCGGCGAGCTTGCGCCAGTGCTCCCGGCCTCGATCCATCGCATAGGCAAACGCCTCGACCACCAGCGCTTCCCGCGAATCGAAATGAGCATAGAAGCCGCCATGGGTGAGGCCGGCGTCCTTCATCAGGTCGGCAACGCCGATGCCGTGCGCACCCTTTTCGCGAAGCCGCACCGAGGCTTTCTTCACGATCCGCGCGTGGGTTTCGAGCTTGTGTTCCCTGGAGTAGCGCATTGATTGTCCCATAAGATGTTTGCAGTCATATAATAGCAGTCCTTATCTCAAAAAGCTCCAATTTATTCCCGTTTTCGCGACCGGCGGAGAGGTTTATTTCGCAACCGCGATATCGAACGCATCCCGCGGAGCCCAAACGCCCTGCCCTTGACAAGACGGCGCGTTGCCCCGGAAGTGGCACGATCCGCCCGCCGGGGCGCACGCACCGACTGCGAGACCTCCATGCAAACGCTCAATCCTCATTGCGGCGTCGATCGCGACCCGCGCGGCGTCGTCCGCCTGACGATCACGAACGCCGGTTCGCTCAATATTCTGGGATCGGCCGTGATCAACGCCGTCCGCGAGGGCCTGGAGCTTCTCGCCAAAGACCGGCAGATTCGCGTGCTGATTCTCGCCGGCCAGAGCGAGAAGAGCATGATCGGCGGCGCCGACATCAAGGAAATGGCAAAACTCGATCAGGGTTCCGCGGAGAAGTTCATCACGGGTTTGCGCGACCTCTGCGAGGCGGTGCGGGCGTTTCCCGGACCGGTGATCGCGCGGATGCCGGGCTGGTGCCTCGGCGGCGGCCTCGAGGTCGCAGCCGCCTGCGACTTCCGGATTGCCGCGCACGACGCCAAATTCGGCATGCCCGAGGTCAGGGTCGGGATCCCCAGCGTGATCCATGCCGCGCTGCTGCCGCGGTTGGTCGGCTGGGGCCGCGCCCGCTGGCTGGTGATGACGGCCGAGAATATCGACGCGCCGACCGCGCTGGCCTGGGGATTGGTCGACGTGGTGGCGGCGGAAGGCGGGCTCGATGCCGCGGTCGAAAAGACCGTCGCGGCGCTACTGGAATGCGGCCCCGAGGCGCTGCGTTCGCAGAAGGCGCTGCTGCGGCAATGGGAAGAACTGCCGCTGAAGGAATCCGTCGATCTCAGCATCGGCGTGTTCGGAAAATCGTTCCTGAACGAGGAGCCGCACCGGCTGATGCGGGCCTTTGTCGAGCGGAAGCGGTAGGGCCGAGCAGCCGAGCCGAGCTGTCATCGTCCGCCAACGGGTCGGCGCAAAACGCCGCCCGATGACAGGCTCCGGCGGACGATCCAGTAAGCACAGCCGTCTCGATTCCCACAAACTTCACGGCGTACTGGATCATCCGCCTTCGCGGATGATGACAGTTGTGGTTGTTGGACCCTCACGGGGCAGTCACCTCACGACAATTTATGCCCTCCCCAGCGTTGCAAATCCGGCGGCGCATCATATGATGAATGTCATGCAAATAATACCGCGCTCCACCAAGCGCGACATTGAGGAGCCCCCGCCATGGCCGCCGCTTCCGATCCCGTCGTCATCGTTTCCGCCGCCCGCACGCCGCTCGGCCGGTTCATGGGCGATCTCTCGCCGTTTTCCGCGCATAAACTCGGTTCCCATGTGATCGGCGCCGCGCTCGAGCGGGCAAAGCTTGCGCCGGAGCGGATCGACGAAGTGTTCATGGGCAACGTGCTGCCCGCAGGCCAGGGCCAGGCCCCGGCGCGGCAGGCCGCGCGTGGCGCCAAATTGCCGGACGCCACGGGAGCTACCACCATCAACAAGGTCTGCGGCTCCGGCATGAAGGCCACCATGCTGGCGCATGACATCATCAATGCCGGCTCCGCCGAGATTGTCGTGTCCGGCGGTATGGAGAGCATGACCAACGCGCCCTATCTTTTGGCGAAAGCGCGAAGCGGCTATCGCGCCGGGCATGACCGGATCATCGACCACATGGTGATGGACGGGCTGGAAGACGCCTATGAGGTCGGCCGCTCGATGGGCGATTTCGGCGAAGCGACCGCGGAAGCCTATCAGTTCACCCGCGCCGACCAGGACGCTTACGCCATGGAAACGCTGACCCGCGCGCGCAAGGCGGTGGAGGGCGGCGCGTTCAAGGCCGAAATCGTGCCGTTGACGGTGACCGAAAAGGCCGGTCCGCGGACCATCGGCAGCGACGAGATTCCCCTAAAAGTCGATCCCGCGAAGATTCCGGGATTGAAACCGGCGTTCCGCCCCAACGGTACAATCACGCCGGCCGCCTCCTCGGCCAATGCCGACGGCGCAGCGGCGCTGATTCTCACAAAACGATCGCTCGCCGATCGCGAGGGGTTGCCGACGCTGGCCGTGATCAAGGGTCACGCCACCCACAGCCAGGAACCGCAATGGTTCACCACCGCGCCGATCCCGGCCATTCGAAAGCTGCTGGACAAGGTCGGCTGGAGCGTCGGCGATGTCGATCTGTTCGAGATCAACGAGGCGTTCGCGGTGGTGGCGATGGCGGCGCAGCGCGACCTCGGAATCCCCAGAGACAAACTGAACATCAATGGCGGCGCCTGCGCGCTCGGCCATCCCATCGGCGCGACGGGAGCACGCCTGATCGTGACGCTGCTGCATGCGATGGAAGCGCAGAATTTGAAGCGCGGCGTCGCCGCGCTCTGCATCGGCGGCGGCGAGGCCACCGCGGTTGCGGTGGAGCGCATCTCGCACTAGAGCATGATCCGAAAAAGTGGAAACCGGTTTTCCGAAAAGATCCTGCTCAAACAAAAGGATAGCGCTAGAGCCTGATTCAACTCAGTTGAATCAGGCTCTAGCGCTACGGCCATGTCCTAAAACGAGGGAAGTGCGGCATTTATGTCGCGCGGCCGTTACGTTAGGATGTGCAACCTTCCAGATAAGTTTTCAGGGGCTCAATGATCTCGAATTGGCTGTCGGCCGCGCTTGCCCGCCGCAATATTCATTACGGCTGGGTGATGGTCGGCGTGACCTTCTTCACCGCGCTGATCTCGGCCGGCACGGTGGGCGCGCCCGGCGTGTTCATCGTGCCGCTGCAACATGAATTCGGCTGGACCACGGCGGAAATTTCCTCCGCGCTGTCGATCCGTTTCATTCTGTTCGGACTGATGGCGCCGTTTGCCGCGGCGCTGCTCAACCGCTACGGCCTGCGCAATGTGACGCTCGCGGCCTTGCTGGTGGTGGTCTCCGGCCTCGTGGCCTCGCTGGCGATGACAAAGGTCTGGCACCTGATGCTGCTGTGGGGCGTGGTGATCGGCATCGGCACCGGCATGACCGCGCTGGTATTGGGCGCAACCATCGCCACGCGCTGGTTCGTGGCGCGGCGCGGATTGGTGGTCGGCATTCTCACCGCCAGCGTCGCGACGGGCCAGCTCGTCTTCCTGCCGCTGCTGGCAACGCTGACGGATCGCTACGGCTGGCGGATCGCGCTGGGACTGGTATGCCTGATGCTGGGCGTCGCGGCATTCGCCGTGCTGATGATCATGCGTGATCGCCCGAGCGACCTCGGTTTGCGGCCGTTCGGCGATAAAGGCACGGAGCCGCTGCCGGCGCCGCCTCCCAACAACGCCCCGATCATGGCGGCGGCACTGGGCACCTTGCGCGACGCCTCGAAGTCACAGGTGTTCTGGATCCTGTTCGCGACTTTCTTCATCTGCGGCGCCTCAACCAACGGCCTGGTCCAGGTGCATCTGATTCCGATGTGCCTCGATTTCGGCATTCCGCAGGTTCAGGCCGCGAGCCTGCTCGCCGCCATGGGCATTTTCGATTTCTTCGGCACCATCGTCTCGGGCTGGCTGTCGGATCGTTACGACAACAGGTATCTGCTGTTCTGGTATTACGGCCTGCGCGGGCTGTCGCTATTGTTCCTGCCCTTCACCAACTTCTCGTTTTATGGGCTGTCACTGTTTGCGATGTTCTACGGCCTCGACTGGATCGCCACCGTGCCGCCGACGGTGCGGCTCACCGCGCAACGCTTCGGGCCCGAGCGCGCCAATCTGGTGTTCGGCTGGATCTTTGCCGGCCACCAGCTCGGCGCAGCCACCGCAGCGTTCGGTGCCGGCCTGTCACGAACCTTGCTTGCGAGCTATCTGCCGGCCTTCTTCGCCGCTGGCGCGTTATGCATCGTTGCCGCGTTGATCGTGCTGGCGATCTCGCGGCAGGTGAAGCCGGTCACAGCGTAAGCATGTAGTCCAAGGCGCTTACCTCGCAATTTTAGGCCGAGGAAGGACTGAGATCGGGCGGGTTGACCGATAGCCCATAGGTATTGTCGAGGTCGCTGCCGCGCTTCGAGAGAAGCCAGATAAGCAGGATCAGGCACCCAAGGCCTTGCACGATTGAAAGCGCGGTAAACGGATTAATGAGGAGGGAAGCCAGCATCAGCGGGTTCGCCAGAAAGGTGAGAGTGAGCACTGACGGCAGGCCGAACGGGAACAGGATGATCCACCAACCTTTTTGGTTTAGATCGTGAAGGCGCCTGATGGTCGACGCCGTCACGAACATCATCACAAACCCGGTCAGCAGCGCGCTTGCCAAGGCTGCCGCGCCCGCAAGCATCGATATGGATATGGATTGTGCACCAGGCCGAGCGAGTCCACGTATCGGACTAAATATGCCGAGAACTCCGATGATGATCATCTGGCCAAGGACGATTGCCAATATCAGCCCAAGGGAGATTGACAAATGAAGGAGGAAGGTTTGGCGGCCGAGCCGGCCTTCGCAGGTGGTGGCAAAATGCGCAAATCTCAGAATTTTTTTGGGGCTGTGCTCAAGGTAATCTCCGCTTGGAAGAACAGCCAACAATGCTCCGAACGCCATTTCAAACCAGAATGGCAGCCCTGTGACGGGCGAGGTCGTAGGCAATGGCCATACGCCCAGAGACGCGCTCGCGATTCCGAACGCGAACAGCATCTGGAGCGGGCCGATCGGGAAAAGCAGAAGCCATACGCCGGAGAGACCGAGTTCACGTAGGCGTCGCCGGGCAAAGAACACGAGGGGTCCGCCCATGACGAGCAAACCGATCCCGAGCAGTAACGGACGCAATAGCGCGCGCACGATCGCCATCGCGGGGTCCATGCCTGCGGCGTAGGCCATTGTAATCGTGCCTGCAATGAAAGGCAGGACGACAATCGCTGCGGATGAGATGATAAGCGCGGCGAGATAAGGAAGCCGGCCAGTGCGGCCTTGCCACAGATCCAAGAATTTCATCGGCGTTTCCTGAGACATCACGACCGCTGGAGAGGGTCGGAGTTTCCGATAAGCTGATCGCAGGCTATGCCTCATTCCATTGCAAAAGCGTAAAGGCTGCAACACTGCGCGGCCACTCGCTAATGTTGTCGACCTGCGCGCAAGGCTAAATTAAGCTTGATGGAAACGCGCTCGGGCGCCTAAGGCCTGATCGTCATATTGGTCGCCGGCCCCGGCGTGCGCAGCGGTTCGGCGAGGCGCGCAAATTCGCACAACAACGAGCGGGTCTTGCGCGGGTCGATGATTTCCTCGACCCAGAATTTTTCGGCCGAGCGGAACGGCGAGCGCAATTTGTTGAGGCGGTCCTCGATCTCCTTCAGCTTCGCCGCGGGATCGGCGGCGGCGTCGATGTCGGCGCGATAGGCGGCCTCAATGCCGCCTTCGAGCGGCAGCGAGCCCCAATAGGCCGAGGGCCAGGCGTAGCGGATCGAAAAGCGGTCGGCCGGCTGATGCACGACGCCGGCGACGCCGAAGGAATTGCGCACGATGATGGTGCACCAGGGCACCGTGGTCTGGTTGACGGCCGCCATCGCGCGCACGCCGTGGCGGATGGTTGCGGCTTTCTCCGCGTCAAGCCCAATCATAAAACCCGGGCAATCCATCAGATAGACCACCGGCAGATGGAAGGTTTCCGCAAAATCGACCCAGCGCACCACTTTCTGGCAGGCTTCCGCCGTCCATGATCCGCCATAGTGAAAGGGATCGCTGGCGAGCAGCAGCACCGCGCGGCCTTCGAGCCGCGCCAGCCCCACGATCATCGAGCGGCCGAAATTCGAGGCCATTTCGAAGAACGAGCCCTTGTCGACAACGGCATTGATGATGGGGCGCATCTTGTAGACCTGGCGGCGGCTGCGCGGCACCGCCTTCATCAGGGATTCGTCCTCTCGTTCCGGATCGTCGTTGCTCTCAAGCGTCGGCGGCAATTCGTAGACCGAGGACGGCAGATAGGACAGAAAGCGCTTGGCGCGCTCGAACGCTTCCTCTTCGGTCTCGACGGCATCGTCGACGCCGCCGGCGCGGGTCTGGATCTCGGCGCCGCCAAGTTCCTGTTTTGTCAGGTCCTGGCCGAGCCGTTTTACGACCGGCGGACCCGCCACAAACATCGCCGAGTTTTTTGTCATCACCGAATAATGGCTCGCCGCCAGCCTGGCGGCGCCCAAGCCCGCAACCGAGCCGAGGCCTAAGCCTACCACCGGCACGCGGGCCATGTTCGAGGTCGTGTACCAGTACCAGCGCGTGCCGCCGATGCCGCCCGGCAGATTGGCCGCGCCCTTGGTCTCGATGGTCTTCACCGAGCCGCCACCGCCGGAGCCTTCGATCATCCGGATGATCGGCAGCCGAAAATCATGCGCCATCTCCTCGGCCATCAAAGGCTTTGCCGAGATCGAGGCGTCCGCGGAGCCGCCGCGCACGGTGAAATCATCCCCGACCACGACCACGGTGCGGCCGTCGATCTTGCCGCGACCGAACACGCAATTCGCCGGCGTCAGATTCTTGAGTTCGCCGTTCTCGTCATATTCGGCGATGCCGGAAATGGCTCCGATCTCGTGAAAGCTCTTTTGATCGAGCAGTTTGTCGATGCGCTCGCGGACGGTGAGCCGGCCCTGGTCGCGTTGTCGCTTGACCTTGTCAACGCCGCCCATCTCGCGCGCGAACGCTTCGCGCCGAGCGAGGTCGTCGAGCTCCGGCTTCCAGTTCATTCGTATCCTCCGTCTTGATCATCTTGTTATGATGGTTCGGGACCGGAAGCGCCTTTCTCTCCAGCCGATTGTTGAACAGTTCTCCGTCGCCGCCTTCAAGCAGGCTGCCGACCGCGGCGCCCAGGTCCAAAAGCCTTGGCGCGACCTCCTTGTGCAGCCGCTTCTCATCATACATCGCCGAGAGCAGACCGATCGTGACCACGACGAAGGTCTGGTATTGCGGCGACCACAGCGGCACCGCGAGGCCGTTGATGTGCGGGCTCCATAGGCCGCAGGCGACGACATAACCATGCTCGCGCAGGAAGCGGCGGTTGTCCTCGAGACGGGGCCGCAGCAGCTTGGCGGCTTCTGGAGTTTCCCGTTCCATTTCGATGAGCAAGGCATCGCCGACGTCGTCATCGAGGGCCGCCGTATAGGCGTGGCCTGCGGCGGTGCTCGCCATAGCGATGCGGCTGCCGATGGTTTCATGCAGGCCGAGCGCGTTGTCGGCGCGCGCAAACTCCAGATAAACCAGGTGGAAACGATCGGGGATGACAAAACCGACGGTCCCCGGCAATTGCTCGGCGACATCCTGCAATCGCAGCCGGATCAAATTGCGCAACTGCAGGCCCCGCATCATCGAGGTACTCATGGCGACCGCGCTCGGGCCAATACGGTATTTCTGGTCGCGCGGCAGGTAGACGAGCTGGCCCATCCGGGTCAGCGTATGGGTCAGGCGCGACACGGTCGATCGCGGCAGCCCGCAGCGATTGGAGATTTCCAGATTGCCGAGCCGCGCCTCGTGGCCCTCGAAGCAGCGCAACACGTCGAATGCGCGCGATACGACCTGGATGACGTCACCCTCGCCGGCGAGATCGCTGGCGAGCATTCCCTGTTTACTGAGCCGCTCCGAACGTCGTCCCATGTGGCGCCCTGCCGATCATTCCGTCTGGCGGAATAAAATTCCACTTGCAGATCAAGCTACCTCAGGCAATCTGCGGCCACAAGCCGAGGGCGCCCGCCCTTTTATAATGCGCGTATCCCGACCGCGATTGCGTGCAGTGGCTGCCCCGGAGAACGGAATGCCAGACATCAAGATTGTGACCGAAGTGGCCGGGCGGATTTGCGCGCTTCCCGTGGAAGTCGGCGGCAGCGTCGGCGACGGCGACGATATTGCCTTTGTCGAAGCCATGAAGATGGAGATCCCGGTGGCATCGCCCGCGGCCGGCAAGCTCAAATCGATCCTGGTCAGCCTCGATGATGTGGTCGCCGAGGGCCAGGTGCTGGCGATCGTCGAGACCTGAACGCCTCAATTTTGAGGCGCTGCCGCTTCGCAGTATCTCCTCTGCCCCCATATTAGGCGATAGCGCCGGTTTCGGCGCTGGCCGATGCGGCGTAAAACCAGCCTCGCGGTGACCTCACCGCGTCGCGGGGACCCGACATGAACAGCTCGCACCCGGCCCCTCGCCGGCATGCCAACGACTGGGCCGCCCTGAAGTCGCCGCTGCGACGGTTCCTCGACGCCTGCCATGCCGATTTCTCCGTGGAGACCGGCGGCGCGGTCGCCAATTACATCCCCGAACTCGGCAAGGCCGACCCAAATCATTTCGGCATCAGCCTCGCCACCATCGACGGCTATGTCTACGAGGTCGGCGACAGCCGCGAGCCGTTCACGATCCAGTCGATGTCAAAACCCTTCGTGTTTGCGCTGGCGCTGGATACGCTCGGCGCGGACCATGTCGAAAGCGCGATCGGCGTCGAACCGTCAGGCGATCCCTTCAATTCGATCCGGCTCGATGCCAACAACCATCCGTTCAATCCGATGGTCAATGCCGGGGCGATCGCGTGTTCCGCGCTTATTCGCGAGGCCGAAGGCGACGGCGCTTTCGAATATATCCGTCAGGCGCTCGGCCGCTTCGCCGGGCGCGAGCTCGGCGTCGACGAGGCGGTGTTTGCGTCGGAAAGCGCAACCGGCGATCGCAACCGCGCCATCGCCTATATGCTGCGCAACTCCGGCGTCATCAAGGATGACGTCAGCAAGGTGCTGGAGGTCTATTTCCGGCAATGTTCGGTGCTGGTGACGGCGCGCGACAGCGCGGTGATGGCGGCAACGCTCGCCAATCACGGCATCAACCCCGTGACCGGCGAACAGGTGGTGACCCCTTACGCGGTTTCACGGACGCTGTCGGTGATGACCTCATCCGGCATGTATGATTATGCCGGCGAATGGATCTATCGCGTCGGTATTCCCGCCAAAAGCGGCGTCGGCGGCGGCATTCTGGCGGCATTGCCGGCGCGGCTCGGGCTCGGCAGCTATTCGCCGCGGCTCGACAGCCACGGCAATAGCGTGCGCGGCATCAAGGTCTGCGAGGCGCTGTCGGCGCATTACGACCTGCATATGCTCAACCGCAGCGAGGATGCGCACAACATCATCGCCGACTACGACATCGGCAAGAGCGCGTCGCGGCGCAGCCGCCGGCCGCACGAGCAGAAGATTCTCGCAAGCCACCACCGGGACGTCCGCATCATCGAACTGGTGGGGACGCTGACATTTTCCAATGTCGATTACGTCTCCCGTCAGCTTGCGGAGAAACCGCGCCCGCATTTCATCATCTTCGACCTGCGCCGGGTGGCATCGGTCACGCGCGCCGGCGCCCGGCTATTGGCCGAGG
This sequence comes from Bradyrhizobium lablabi, assembly GCF_900141755.1. Lineage (NCBI taxonomy): Bacteria > Pseudomonadati > Pseudomonadota > Alphaproteobacteria > Hyphomicrobiales > Nitrobacteraceae > Bradyrhizobium > Bradyrhizobium lablabi. The sequence goes on from NZ_LT670844.1 coordinate 531,428, forward strand.
GTTTCCGCGAACTGGCGCACTTCAATGTCACTGCGATCCTGTCCGGCACCAAGCGCTCCTCGCCGGAATGGAAAATCGTCGCCGAATGGACCGACACGCTTTCGAATGTGCGCAACTTCCCTCTGCTCGACGACGCCATCGAATGGGCGGAAGACCAGATCGTCTATCGCCACGGCGGCGCGATTGAGGCGGTTGAGATGACCGAGCTTTCCGAACAGCCGCTGCTGGCGGGACTGGGCGCGGAGGAACTTGCACAGCTCGCCTCGCTGGGCACGATCCGAACCTACCACGCAGGCGAGAAGATCATCGCGACAACGGAGCCCGCAACGTCGCTGTATTTCCTAAGGAGCGGCGTCGTCCATGTCACGCTGCCCGGCGGTATCCGGCTCGCGACGATTGCGGCCGGCATGCCCTTCGGCGAAATGGCGCTATTGGAGGGGCACCGTTCGGCCGACGTCGTGGCCGACCAATCCGTCACCGCGCTCGAAGTGCTGCTCGCCGATTTCGAGCGTTTCCGCGAACAGCATCCGCGCGCCGGCGAACGGATCATGCGCAATCTGGCGCAGATGCTCGCCGACCGCCTGATCGCGGCCAACAGCAAGGTGAATTTGCTGACGGCGACGTAGGAAAAAAAGCGCACTCACGATCCGTCGGCGATGCCTGTGCTTTCAGAGGCGCGAACGAGGTGGAAGTTGTCGGGCTGCTCTCGCCGTGAAGCAGTCGAAACCTCGGCGAGCAGCAAAAACTGAAAGACGGTGCCCTCGGGCTTGTTCGGGACAACCCACAGCCGCCCACCATGGGCCTCAATGATCGAACGGCAGATCGACAGGCCCATCCCCATGCCGCCCGATTTCGTCGTGAACAGCGGATTGAATAAGCGCTCGAGGTCTTGCGAGCCGATTCCGGTTCCGGTGTCCGCCACCGATACCATGACGCCGCCGCCGTCGTGGGCCTCGGACCTCACGCACAGGACCCGCGCCCCATCCTTGGTCGCCATCGAATCGATCGCGTTGGCGATCAAGTTCAGGAGCACTTGCTGCAGCTGGATTCGATCTCCTCTTACTTGGGGTAGCTCGGCATTCGGCTCGGTTTGTACCGCTATCCGGTGCCTTTGCAGATCGCCGCGCGTCAAGGCGAGGGCTTCTCCGATAAGTTCGTTGATGTCGAGCGAAGTTCTGTTGCGGGCGTCCTTCTTGAAGATCGCCCGAATGCTTTCAATCACCGCTGCCGCGCGATGGCCATCTGCGACGATCTGCCTGAATGCCGCCTTCGCCTGATCGAGATCGGGCTTCGAGCGATCAAGCCAATTTAAGCCCGCATCGGCATTCGTTACCATCCCGGCCAAGGGCTGCTTGACCTCGTGCGCGATCGTTGCCGAGACCGCGTCCCCGGTCATCAGCCGCGCCTCGCGCTCTCGGCGTTGGGCAAGGACCGCGCGGAGCAGCTGCGCGTAAAGAATCGTGATCTCGTACAGCAGGACAAACAGCAGGAGACTGCTGGATATGAGCCCGTAGAACCGGCCGGCATACCAGCCGAAGCTGAAGCGGGCCGGAATGGGAAACGCGATCAGACAGATCTCTATCACATATGCGGACATCACCACCATCAGCCACAGGTCGAGCACCGAACGCTGGCGAATCCAGAGCAAGATGACTGCAAGGGCGCTCCACAGGGCCAGACAGCTGGCAATAAACTGCCAGAGGGTGGAGAAGTGGAGCGGATCGAGATTGATGCGCGGCAATAATGCATCGCCCGCTGTAACAATATACGCCACGGCACAGACGATAGCCGCGGTCATGGCAACACTCAAAAGGATGGCCACAGCTGCGGAGCCCCGCCACAACCGCCTGGCCGGATCGTTATCCTTCGACAGGGCATAGGCGATCACGAACATGGCAAAACCGGCGTGCCACAGGGTGTAGAGCCAGCTGGTGCTCTGCAGCCCGGCACCAAGCAGGCCATTCGGCGAGAAGACATCCGGAAAGGTCAGCATCCACGGGATGACGATGAGTGCGGTGTAGAGATATCCACTCGCGATCGCGAGCAGGGCACGCGAACGCAACATGGAGAACTGGGCAAACAGCAGGACGGCGGTGATCGAATCGGTCAGGAACATCGCGGTGGCATAAATCGGGACGAAGTGGTCGATCCGCCCCAGCTGGATGGTCGAGAGCGGCCCCTCCGTGATGGCAAAGGCGAACAGCAAGGCGAGCACGACGGCAACGGCGAGCCGTCTCTGCGCGCGGCTCGGCGGCAAGCTCGAGAGGATAAAATGCTGTTCCACTGGGACGATGGCGGCGTCCGTATTCAGCATCGGAGCGACTCTTCGCGGCGGCTGGAACGTGTGCACGAAGCTTATACGGCTTCGCCGGTTTCGTCACTGCTGCTTCGGCTGGCCGCCCTTAACGGCCCAGAAATTGCAGGAGATGTACAACAGGTGAGATTGCAGGAGCTTTGGTGGTGCAGAGAGGTACCATAAATCTCACACCGACATTTTCTGCATGTGGCCGCGGGCCCTGCGCCTGGCCCCTATCTGGTACGCTCGCATTGCCTAACCAACTATCGGTCCTTGACCGGTTTCACTCAGGAGAGATCGAATGTTCCAGATCGCGCGTTGGAAATGTCCGGTGATCGCCTCGAAGATCATCCTTCCGGCTCTTACGCTCGCCGCCGCGATGGCGGCCTCTGCGCCGGCCGACGCCAAGACCATCACCGCGGTGATGCATTCCGACCTGCGCGTCATCGATCCCGGTTTCACCACCGCCTACATCACGCGCGATCACGGCTACATGGTCTATGACACGCTGCTCGCGACCGACGCCAACTTCAAGATCCAGCCGCAGATGGCGGATTGGAAAGTCTCCGACGACAAGCTCACCTACACCTTCACATTGCGCGACGGCTTGAAATGGCATGACGGCGCGCCGGTGACGGCGGAAGATTGCGTGGCCTCGCTGAAGCGCTGGGGCAAGAACGACGGCATGGGCCAGAAGCTGATGGATTTCACCGCCAGCATCGAGGCTCCCGACGCCAAGACCATCGTGCTCAAACTGAAGGAGCCTTACGGCCTGGTCTTGGAAACGATCGGCAAGCCCTCGTCGCTGGTGCCGTTCATGATGCCGAAGCGGCTTGCGGAAACGCCGCCCGGCCAGCAGATCAAGGAGCAGATCGGCTCCGGTCCGTTCAAATTCGTGGCCGCCGAATTCCAGCCCGGCGTGAAGGCGGTCTATGAGAAGAACAAGGACTACGTGCCTCGCAAGGAGCCGGCGAGTTGGACCGCCGGTGGCAAGATAGTGAAGGTCGATCGCGTCGAATGGATCACCATGGCGGACGCCCAGACCGCGGTGAACGCGCTGCAATCCGGCGACATCGATTTCATGGAAAATCCGTCATGGGATATTTTGCCGGTGCTGGCCGCCAACCCGGATCTCAGGGTTGAAGACCTGAACAAGTTCGGCTTCCAGACGGTCGGACGGATGAACTTCCTTTATCCGCCCTTCGATAACTTAAAGGTGCGCCGCGCCGCCTTGATGGCGCTGAACCAGAAGGACGTGCTGGACGGGTTGGTTGGCAACCCCAAATATTATCGCATCTGCGGCGCCATCTTTATCTGCGACACGCCGCTTGCGACCGATGTCGGCTCCGAGACGCTGGTGAAGGGCAACGGCATGGCGGAAGCGAAGAAGCTGCTCGCCGCATCCGGCTATGACGGCACGCCCATTGTCATCATGGCGCCCGGCGATGTGGTTACATTGAAGGCGCAGCCGATCGTCGCGGCGCAATTGTTGCGCGAAGCGGGTTTCAAGGTCGATGTGCAGGCGACCGACTGGCAGACCGTGGTCACCCGCCGCGCCAGCCAGAAGCCGCCGAGCGAGGGCGGCTGGAACATGTTCTTCACCAACTTCACCAGCGCCGACGTCGCGAACCCGGTCGCCCACTTTCCGATCACCGCCAAAGGCAAGAATGGCAGCTGGTTCGGCTGGCCCGATGACCCCAAGGAGGAAGCGTTGCGCGACGCCTTCGTGCGCGCGTCATCGCCCGACGAGCAGAAGAAGATCGCGGCCGACATCCAGCAGGAAGTCTACGACCAGGTGATCTACATCCCGCTCGGACAATATCTCGCACCGAGCGCGTGGCGGAAATCGCTGTCCGGCGTGCTCGACGGCCCGGCGACGCCGGTGTTCTGGAACATCGATAAGTCGGAGTGAAGGGTCCAACTTTGAAAAAGGTGAGCATCACGAGGAGCAGGTTCTCTGAGTAACTGCCTGCGGCCAGGCGCGCGAACACATATGCAGGCCAATCGCGCGCTCGTTGTCTGGCTTGATCGCGATGCTCTCCCTAATTCAGTCGATTATTTGCGACGGCCCCGTAATCTCCCACTTAACATTGGGCTGATTGACGCAATCCCATTGACTAATATTGGCGCCGTTACCCTGTGAGATTCCATCAACCTGCATACATTTGTCCGAAGCCTTGTTTATGATGTAATATGACGTGTCGCCTGCAGGTTCCTGTTTCCACAGGACGTTATTCTGATTGACACAATCCCACTGCGTAATGTCAGCGCCGTTATTCTGTGAAGCTCCGTTCACTTGGGCGCATTTGCCGCTGTGCTTCGCTTGAAGCTTGAAATAGCCGTTTCCGGCATTTATTTTGCGCCATAAAACATTAGGCTGATCTACACACTGCCACTGAGTAATTTTGGCGCCATTGTCCTGAGAGAGGCCATTGACCTGAGCGCACTTGCCGCTATGCACGGCTTTGAGCTCAAAATATTCGGCCGCCATCACTTGGGAAGAGCTAGATACCAATGCAATAAATGCGGTGTTTAGCAGAATATTTCTCTTCATGATTTTGCTCCACGGTTGAGGCTTGAATGCCTGACAGAGCGCTACCATCGCTGGGCGATGTGGGCGCACTATGCGCGGAACAGGCACACCGTGAGTATGAGCTGGTTCACACCTTAAAATAGAGTTCGCCATCTTCGACCCGAAGACGAGCGCCTATAAGTCCGTGTCGTGGAAGCACGACCAGCGATTCACACCACTTCCGACACCGGCTGCATGTCGATCTCAAACGTTTCCAAAAACTTCGACGTCATGATGTAGAAGCCGACCGAGAGCTGCAATTCGACCAGCGCCGCCGGCGTCAGTTTTGTCGCGATTGCCTTGAACGTCGCGTCCGTCGGGCGGCGCATGGCGACGATTTCATCGGTGAAGGCGAGCGCTGCGCGCTGCGTCTCGTTAAAACAGGTCGCGGATTTCCAATCCTCGAGCGCGGCATTCTGCTCGTCGGTAACGCCGACATTCCTGCCGATGCGCTTGTGGGCGACGATCTCATAGGGCGCCTCGCACAGGATGCCCGTGCGCGTGATGGCGAGTTCCCGCACCACGGGATCGAGTTCCCCCTTGTTGCGGATGGCGCCGCCGAGCCGGCAATATTGCTCGAAATAGCTTGGCGAATGCGCCATCATCCGGAAAATATTGGCGTTGCGGTTCTTCCCCAGGATCTCGCGCGTCCGCTCATTCGATTTCGAAGTATCGCAATAGTCGATGCGGGCCATATTTCACCTTGGGGTTTTGCGACGTTGGTCGCGATTTTTTTTCGAAAGCAGCTTCCATCCGGAACACTATCCGGCTCAACATCTGGGATCAACAGCTTGCGCCACCTCGCAAATTCAGTGACGCCGTCGACCGCGAAGAAGACGTCGGCCGACCAAGGGTTCGCCAACTCGTCACGGCTGAGTCAAAATGCCGCCGCATTACTGTTCGACCTTGGCACGGTCGATATTCGCTGAGTGGGGACTCGTCAAAGCGAATACTCGTCGTGGGGTGTCCCGAGTAAAAAATCGTCGAGTCACAGGCCTTTGCGGGCAATGATGACTCGCGCCCGAGTCTAGGGAGAACTGCATGAAGGAAGCCACCAAGAGGGCGGCCTCGGAGGCGCTTGCGCAAACGCTGGCGGTGACGGCAATGCTCGTCATCGCCAGCGTTGTTTTTTATTGGCGGTGAAAACCGTCATTGCGAGGAGCGCACGCGACGAAGCAATCCAGCCACCGGTACCGCGTCACATCTGGATTGCTTCGCTTCGCTGCGCTCGCAATGACGGCAGAGCGGTCGCGAGACGGCTCATGATTTTGCCTTTTCAAAATACGGAACGAGGTGGCCGGCAAACTGCGCAAAGCGCGCGGTGACCTCATCGCCGATGGCCAGATCATTGTCGCCATGGGCCATCATGCGAAAGCCCTCGCGCGTATCTATGAGAACGATGTTGTAGGGAATGTGCGCGCGGGTTTGCGGCGTTGCGGCGCGGCAGACCAGCGACGCGGCGTAAACCGTGCCCTCGCCGCTGGCGCGCTTTTCGACCGGGTCCGGCGCGCCGCAACCGACGCAGAAGGTTCGGCGGAAATATTGGATAGCGCCGCACGCCGCGCAGGATTGATAGACGATCGCTTCCGTGCCCGTGGTCCAGTCGCCGCTCATCGCACCCGCTCCAGGAACATGCTGACGTGCGATGACAGTACGCCGCCGTCGCCATGCAACAGCGCGATCGAGGCGTCGCGCACCTGGCGCTTTCCCGCGCGTCCCGTCATCTGCAGATGGGTTTCGACCAGATGCGCCATCGCACCGCCGACGCCGCAATGGCCGTAACTCAAGAGCCCACCATGGGTGTTGAGCGGCATTTCGCCATCGCGGCCAAAATATCCGGCGCGCACGCGCGCAGCCGCCTCCCCGCGCCTGGCGAGTCCAAGATCTTCCAGCAGCATCGCCAGCGTAATGGTAAAACTGTCGTAGACCGCGGCGTAACGCACGTCCGAGATTGCGACGCCGGCAGCTTGCTTTGCGCGCGCGATCGCAATCTCGGCGCCGAGTTCGCTCAAAGCGGGCGCCGCTGTGACGTGTTGATGGGTATGCGCCTGCGCGCAGCCACGCACGCGCACGGCGGTCTCGGAGGTCGGTTCGCGGCTGACGACAAACGCCGCGCCGCCGTCCGACACCGGGCAGCAATCCAAAAGCTTTAGCGGCAGCGCGACCGGCTTTGAGGCCATCACATCGGCGACGGTAATTGGATCGTGAAACTGCGCGCCGGGATGGGTCAGCGCGTGGGCGCGCATCAGCACCGCGAATTCGGCGAGGTCCTCCTGGGTAACGCCGTATTCGTGCATGTAGCGCGAGGCGACGAGCCCGTAATAAGCGGGGATGGTCGGCCCCAGCGGCACCTCGTAGTCGGGATGTCCGACCTGCGCCAGCGCCAGGATCGAGGCGTCGCGGCTCTGGCCGGTCAACCGGTTCTCGCCTCCGACCACCAGCACATGCCTCGCGACGCCGGCCTCGACCAGATGATGCGCCAGCATCGTCATCGCGAGCCCAGTGGCGCCGCCGACCTGGACGGCATGCGCGTAAGACGGGCGGATGCCAAAATGCTCGGCGAACACGGTCGCGAGCATGATGTGCGGCGAGACGGTGGAATAGCCGCAGAGGATGCCATCGATCTCGGCGCGTTTCAGCCCGGCATCGGCTATCGCTAGCTCGGCTGCCTTGCTCATGAGGTCGAGCGAGGAAGAGCCTTCGTGCCGGCCGTAAGCGGTCAGTCCGACGCCGGTGATGAAGCTCATGGTCGGGCCACTTCGTGTGACCTCGTCATTCCGGGATGGTCCGAAGGACCAGACCTCAGATGCGCAATGCGCATCGGGGAATCTCGAGATTCCGGGTTCGCGCTTCGCGCGCCCCGGAATGACGGATTAACAATCCTGCTCATCTCAATACGACTTCGGCAGGCCCAGCACCTTCTCGGCGATAAAGCTGAGAATGAGCTGCGGGCTGATCGGCGCGATGCGCGGGATCAGGGATTCGCGCAAATAGCGCTCGACGTGAAATTCCTTGGCGTAACCAAAACCGCCATGGGTCATGACCGCCTGCTCGCAGGCGTGATAGCCGGCTTCGGCGGCGAGATATTTTGCAGCGTTGGCCGCGGGCCCGCAGGGCAGGCCCTGATCGTATTGCCAGCCGGCCGAGAGCGTCATCAGCCAGGCCGCCTCGAGCTCCATCCAGTTCTTTGCCAGCGGATGCTGGATCGCCTGGTTCTTGCCGATCGGACGGTTGAACACGTTGCGCTCTTTGGCATAAGCGGCAGCGCGCGAAAGCGCGACATTGCCGAGCCCGACCGCTTCGGCCGCGATCAGGATGCGCTCCGGATTCATGCCGTGCAGGATATACTCAAAACCGCGTCCCTCCTCGCCGAGCCGATCTTCGACCGGAATCTCAAAATTCTCGATGAAGAGCTCATTGGAATCGACCGCCTTGCGGCCCATCTTCTCGATTTCATGAACGGTGATGCGGCTGCGGTCGAAATCCGTATAAAACAGGCTGAGCCCGTGGGTGGGATTTTTGACTTCCTCCAACGGCGTAGTGCGCGCAAGGAGTAAGATTTTTTCGGCGACCTGCGCGGTGGAGATCCAGACCTTTTGGCCGTTGACGACGTATTTGTTGCCGGATCGTACCGCGCGGGTCTTTAGTTGCGTGGTGTTGAGGCCGGTATTGGGCTCGGTGACGGCAAAGCACGACCGCTGCGTTCCCTCGACAATCGGCGGCAACATGCGTCTGCACTGCTCCTCGGTGCCGAACACGACGACGGGATTGAGCCCAAACACATTCATATGCACGGCGGAAGCCCCGGACATGCCCGCGCCGGACTCCGAGATGGTCCGCATCATGATCGCGGCATCGAGAATGCCCAGACCCGACCCGCCATATTGTTCCGGGATGCAGATGCCGAGCCAGCCGGCATCGGCTAGCGCCTTATGGAAGTCGGCGGGATAACCGCCCTCCTTGTCCTTCTTCAGCCAATAGGCGTCGTCAAATCGCGCGCAGATTTTTGCAACGGCATCGCGGATCGATTCCTGGTTGGCTGACAGTGCAAAGTCCATCGCTCTCAATCCCCTCAGGCGCCGATAGCGGCTTTGGTGACGCCGTCGCGCACCAGCGCCGCGATCTCGTCGGCGGAGAATCCCGCCTCGCGTAAAATCTCCGCGCCGTGCTCATTCAGCCGCGGCGCCAGCCGCGTCGGTTCCACAGGCGTCTCCGACCAGGTCGTCGACACTTTCATGTTACGGATTTTTCCCTCGGTCGGATGCTCGACCACCGGGAAGAAACCGGTTGCGACCATATGCGGGTCCTGCAGGATGCTCTCGAGATCATGCATGGGCATCACGGGGACGTCGGCTTTTTCGAGCAGCTCGCTCCACTCGGCGGTGGTGCGCGTCTCGAAGATGCGGGCGAGCTCAGCATACACCGTATCGATATTGGTAGAGCGTCCGGCAAAAGTTGCAAATTTGGGATCGTTGCGCAAATCGTCACGGCCGGTGGCCTCGAAGAAATTTGCCCATTGCTTGTCGTTATAGACGATCACGCAGATATAGCCGTCGGAGGTCTTGTAGGGCCGCCGGTCGCGTGACAGATGCCGCGCGTAACCGCCTTTGTCGAGTGGCGGATCATAGGTAAGACCGCCCATGTGATCGCCCATCACAAACCCCGCCATGGTCTCGAACATCGGGATATCCACGCGCTGCCCGCGCCCGGTGCGGTCGCGGTGCACGAGGCTGGCGCAGATCGCGCCGACCGCCGTCAGTCCGACGATGCGATCGACCAGCGCGTTCGGGACATAGCGCGGCACGCCGTCGCTGGTCTGCGCCATCAAGGCCGGCAGCGCGGTCGCGCCCTGGATCAGATCGTCATAAGCGGGTTTTGCGGCGTAAGGTCCCTCCTGGCCAAAACCGAACACGCCGGCATAGATCAGGCGCGGATTGACCTTCGACACCAATTCATAACCGAGCTGCAGCCGCGCCATCGCCTGCGGACGGACGTTGTAGACCAGCACATCGGCGGAGGCGATCAGCCGCAGCACCGCATCGCGCCCGGCCGGTTTTTTCAGATCGAGCGCGATGCTGCGCTTGCTGCGGTTGGTATTGAGGAACACCGGCCCCATGCCAGAATGACGGGTGGGGCCGATCAGCCGCGTGACATCGCCATCGAGCGTTTCGATCTTGATGATGTCGGCGCCATAGTCGCCGAGCATCTGGGTGGCATAGGGCCCCATCAGCACGGTCGTCATGTCGATGATCTTGACGCCCTCTAACGGTCCCATGGTTTTGTTCGCTCCCGATGACGCGCGTGGCGCTATTGTCTCGGGCCAACTAACGGCAGGGCGCCGGCAAGATCAAGGGCGTCAGGCGTATGGACGTATGCGCCGGTGCCTCACATTCAGTGTCGTCCCGGCCTTGAGCCGGGACCCAACCTCATCATCAGCTGTCATCGTCCGCGAAGGCGGACGATCCAGTATCCCAGAGACGGTCCGATAATGGCGAGGTCTCTGGAATACTGGATGCCCCGCCTTTGCGGGGCATGACGTGTTGATGGAGCGCGGCGCCCCTTACTTCACCGGCTCCAGCAGCGAGACGTAGTTGGCAACCGCCGCACCGCCCATGTTGAAGATACCGGCGAGTTTTGGGTCTCTGATCTGCATGCCCTCGGGCGCCTGACCCAACAGCTGCATCGCGGTCATCACATGCATGGAGACGCCGGTAGCGCCGATCGGATGGCCCTTTGCCTTCAATCCGCCCGACGGATTGACCGGCAGCTTGCCATCCTTCTGGGTCCAGCCTTCTTTGATGGCGCGGGCGCCCTGCCCGCGCGGCGTCAAGCCCATCGCCTCATATTCGATCAGTTCGGCCACGGTGAAACAGTCATGGGTTTCGACAAAGGATAAATCAGAGAGTTTTATGCCGGCCGATTGCAGTGCGCGCTGCCAAGCCACGGTGCAGCCTTCAAACTGCAAGATGTCGCGCTTCGACATCGGCAGGAAATCCTGGGCGTGGGCGGTGGCGCGGATGTTGACGGCCTTGCCCATCGACTTTGCGGTTTCAGAATCGGTCAGCACCAATGCCGCCGCGCCGTCCGAGACCAGCGAGCAATCGGTCCGCTTCAGCGGTCCCGCCACGTACGGGTTCTTCTCGCTTTCGGAACGACAAAATTCAAAACCAAAATCCTTGCGCATCTGCGCATAGGGGTTGGCGACGCCGTTCTTGTGGTTCTTGGCAGCGATCATCGCCAGCGCGTCGGACTGGTCGCCGTATTTCTGGAAATAGGCCTGCGCGATCTTGCCGAATACCCCGGCAAAGCCGCCGGGCGTATCGCCGTCTTCGGGCAGATAGGACGCGCGCAACAGGTTCCGGCCGATCTCGGCCGAAGGCGTCCGCGTCATCTGCTCGACGCCGACCACCAGCACGATCTTCGCGGCGCCCGCGGCGATGGCCCGGATGCCCTGATGCACGGCCGCGGTTCCGGTAGCGCAGGCATTTTCTACCCGCGTCGCCGGCTTGAAGCGGAGTTGCGGATCGGCCTGCAGCACCAGCGAGGCGGTAAAATCCTGCGGCGAGAAGCCGGCGTTGAAATGCCCGAGCACGATCTCGTCGACATCAGAAGCGGAAACGCCGGCATCGGCGAGCGCTTCGTTCGCGACGCGGACCACGAGGCTCTCCACCGTCTCGGTGTCGAGCTTGCCGAACGGCGTGTGCGCCCATCCGACGATGCTGGCTGTCATGGTCGTTCTCCCTGTCTGGTTCGCTTCGGTTTGTAACCTATCGGACGGGATTCTTCACTCAAGGATTGAGCGATTTCATCGTCCGATCGCATATGCCAGTTATGCCTTCCCAGTTGCCGGACCTGACATCCGCCGGCGGGCACAGCCACGAACCGCCCACCGCGACCACGTTTCTCTCGCTCAGCCACGTCCCCGCATTGGCCTCGGAAATACCGCCGGTCGGACAAAACCGTGCATCCGGAAACGGGCCCGCCAACGCGCGAAGCGCCTTGATGCCGCCCGCCTGCTCCGCCGGGAAGAATTTGACCAGACCAAAGCCATGGGCAAGCGCCTGCATCAATTCGGATGCGGTCGCTATCCCCGGCGCGTACGGCAACGTGCTTGCGGCGGCAGCTTTCAGCAAATCGGGCGTAGCACCAGGGCTGATGCCGAATTGGACGCCAAGCGCTTCCGCGCGATCCAGATCGGCTGCGTTCAGGATGGTGCCGATACCGACGATGGCATCCGGCACCTCGGCCATGATCGCCCTGGCAGCCTCGATCGCCACGGGAGTGCGCAGCGTGACTTCCAGCACGCGCACGCCGCCCGCAACCAGAGCCTTGGCGAGCGGTACCGCGTCGTGAAGCCGTTCAATGGTGAGAACGGGGATCACACGGGCCGAGGCGAACAGCGCGGCGAGTTTTTCCTGTTTCGATGTCGCGGTCATGGAGAAGCCTTGCGAGAGGTTGCCGGTACCGGCGCAGGTTTGGCCGGCATCGCCGAGCGCGGGATGATCGCGCCGGGATAGCACACCACGACGCCGGCAAGACGATGCCCGGCCCGCGCGGCTTCAACTGGCTCCGTGCCCGCCAACCGTGCGGCGATGTAGGCAGCCGAAAAACTGTCGCCGGCCGCCGTGGTATCGACGACTGGCCGTGTCACTGGCTCGGCCCTTACCTGCCGTGAAACGCCTTCTAACCGCACAATGCTCGCAGGCTGGAGAAGTTTTAGTACGGCTTCGCTGCAGTGGATGCGCGCCATTAGCTGCTCGTCGCTTTCGTAAGGGTAGAGCGGCAGCAAATCCTCCGTCGAAGCCAGCACAATATCGGATGCTGCAAACGCTTCGTCAAAGACGGTGCGCGCGACGTCGGGATCGGGCCAGCCACGGGCGCGGAAGTTGGTGTCGAAGGCAATGCGGGCGCCGCCCTTTCGCGCGCGCTGGAGCGCGCCAATCAATTTCGCCCGCCCCTGCGCGCTGTAAATCGACAGCGTAATCGCCGAGAGATAGACGACGTCATAGGTCGCAAGCGACTCCAGGATGTCGTCGGTCGCGGGCAAATCCATCAAGCTGCGCGCGGCCGCGCTCTCCCGCCAGTGAAAGAAGCGGCGGTCGCCGAATTGGTCGGTCTGAATCATGTAGATGCCGGGCAATTTGCCATTCAGCCGCGCAACCCGTCCGGTTCCGACACCCTCGGCGGCCCAGCCCGCGATCATCTCGTCGCTGAGGGAATCGTCACCGAGCGCGGTGATGTAGTCGACATCGACGCCAAGGCGGGCAAGGTAGACCGCGGTGTTCAGCGTGTCGCCGCCAAACCCGCGCGAAAACAAGCCGCCTTCGGCCTGCTTCAACTCGATCATGCACTCGCCGATGCAGGCCACTTTGGTCATGACCGCATCCTTAAACGTCAGGCGACGAACTTGCCACCCAGTTCATCCTCGATGTGAATCCGGATGATGTCGTCAAAGGTCTTTTCGGCGGTGGTGAAGCCGAGGCTGCGCGCCCGTTTGGGGTCGAAATCGCGCGGCCAGCCGGCGACAATGCCCACGATGAACGGGTCCGGCTCGCGCTTGATCCGCGCCGCCACCTTTTCCCCCGCCACGCGCTTGAGCGCTGCGATCTGCTCGCCGACGGTCGCGGAAAGGCCGGGCATAGTGAGGTTGCGGCGCGGTCCGACGGTCGCGCTATCGAGGGTCGCGGCATGAAGCAAAAAACCGACCGCCGAGCGCGGCGTGGCGTGCCAGTGGCGGGCATCCTCGGAGACCGGCAGCACCGCTTCCTTGCCGGCGAGCGGTTCGCGCAGGATGTTGGAGAAGAATCCCGACGCCGCCTTGTTGGGGAGACCGGGACGGATGCAGATGGTCGGCAGACGAATGCCGATACCGTCCATAAAACCGCGGCGCGAATAATCGGCCAGCAAAAGCTCGTCGATCGCCTTTTGCGTCCCGTAGCTCATTAACGGCGTGTGAAAGAACTCATCGCCGATCTTGTCCGGAAACGGCGCGCCGAACACCGCGATCGAGGAGGTGAAAACGACGCGTGGCTTATAGCCATTCCCGGCCAGCCGGATCGCGTCGAGCAACATCCGCGTGCCGTCGAGATTGATGCGATAGCCCTTGTCGAAATCGAGCTCGGCCTCGCCCGAGACGATCGCCGCGAGGTGAAAGATCACGTCGGGCCGGTCCGCGACCAGCTTTTCGGCGACGCCTGCTACAGCGAAATCGCCCGCGATTGTATCGACCGGAAATCCCGCCTTTGCCGGCTGTGTCGGCGCCACCACATCCTGCAGTGTCATGCGGCTGATGTCGCGCTTGCCGAGCCGGCCGTCGCGCAAAAGCCGCTCGACCAATTTGCGGCCGACCATGCCGGCCGCGCCGAGAACCAAAATGTGCAAGACCCAACTCCTTGTTCTTGATCTTAGATGCGGGCCCGCGCGCTCACTCTTTCACGGCTCCGGTCATCGCCGATACATAGTGCTCGACAAAGAACGCGTAAAGTATGACCAGCGGCAGCGAGCCCGCCAGCGCGCCGGCCATCAGCGATCCCCAGCGATAGATATCGCCGTCGACGAACTCGTTGACGATCGCGACCGGCACCGTCTTGTTCTGGGTCGATTGCAGGAAGGTCAAAGCGTAGATGAACTCGTTCCAGCACAGCGTGAAGCAGAAGATGAAGGCCGAGATCAGTCCGGGAACGGCGAGCGGCAGCACGATCTTGATCAGGATCTGCCAGCGGCTGGCGCCGTCGATCAGCGCGCATTCTTCCAGTTCGAACGGGATGGTCTTGAAATAGCCCATCAACAGCCAGGTCGAGAACGGGATCAGGATGGTCGGATAGGTCAGGATCAGCGCCATCGGCGAGTCGAACAGGCCGTACTGGAACACGACGGTCGCAAGCGGAATGAACAGGATCGACGGCGGCACCAGATAGGACAGGAAAATCAGTCCGCCCACCCATTGCGCGCCGCGATAGCGCAGCCGCACGATCGCGTAAGCCGCCAGCACGCTGGCGAAGATCGACAGCACGGTGGCGCAGACCGCGACATACATCGTGTTCCAAAGCCAGTGCGGATAATAGCTTTCGAACAACAGCTTGTGGATGTGCTTGAAGGTCGGATTCCAGGTCCAGAACGGATTGAACTTGTCGAGATCGAGCAGTTGCTCGTCCGGTTTGATCGCGGTCAGGCCCATCCAGTAGAACGGAAACAGCAGGATGAACACGATGATCGACAGCGGCAGATAGAGCGTGACGAGCCGGCGCGGCAGCGACTGCAGATAGCTCATGCCTTCGGAGTTATCGACCCGCGCCACCGTCGGCGCGGTGCCCGACAGTACCGCCTTTAGATTGACCGGCTTTGAGGCGGGGAGATCAGTCATTGTTCTCTCCCTGCTGCCACTTGCGGCGCTGCAGCCCGAACCAGGACACCATGATCGCGGCGAGCAGGAACGGGATCATCGCGCTCGAGATCGCCGCGCCCTCGCCGAGCTGGCCGGCGATGATGGCGCGCTGATAGGACAAGGTCGCCATCAGATGCGTCGCGTTGACCGGGCCGCCGCGGGTCATCGCCCAGATCAGCTGGAAGTCGGTGAACGTGAACAGCACCGAGAACGTCATCACGACAGCGATGATCGGGGTCAGCAGCGGATAGGTGATATAGCGGAACATCTCCCACTTGCTCGCCCCGTCGAGCGTCGCGGCCTCGTAGAGCGAGGGCTGCACCGTCTGCAGGCCCGCGAGCAGCGTGATCGCCACAAAGGGCACGCCGCGCCAGATATTGGCGAAGATGACGCAAATCCGGGCCCAGGTGGTATCGCCGAGAAAGTTGATGTTCTGCGTGATCAGCCCGAGGTGTTTCAACGACCACGAGATGATCGAGAATTGGGAGTCAAAAATCCACCAGAACGCCAGCGCCGACAGCACGGTCGGCACGATGAAGGGGATCAAGACCATCGCCCGCAGCATCGCCTTGAACGGCATGTTCTCGTTCAGCAACAGCGCCAGATAAAGCCCGACCGCGAATTTGATGGCGCTCGCGATCGCCGTGTAGAGCAACGTGTTGAACACCGAGAGCCAAAAGATCGAATCGCCCCACAGCCATTCGTAATTTTCGGTCCCGATGAAGACGCCCGGCCGTCCGATGCGCGCGTCGGTGAACGAAATCCAGATTCCGAGCCCCAGCGGATAGGCCAGGAAGAAGATCAAAAACCCCATCGCCGGCAGCATGAACCAGAAACCGAGCCAGTTCCGGTTGGTTTTCAGCTGATCCCACGCGGTGGCCTCGCGTATCTGCGGCTTGGCCGTGCGGGGTTGCAGTGCGATGTCAGCCATAGCCAAATCCCTAGAGACGAAATCCCATAACACTAGCGATGCCGTCGTTACCGGCGCACGCGGCGGAATATTCCGCCATGTCGCCGATCGGGCGGGCCTGCATTACTGTCTGCGGCCCGCCCGATTGTACCCTCAGCGATAGATGCGCTTCAACTGCCGCTCGCAGTCGGAGATCGCGCCCTTGGCGTCCTTGGTGCCGGTGCAGTAATTGGCGAACATGTCGACCACCAGGAAGTCGGCGATCGCGGTCGCGGCCTTCTCGCCGGGCGTGCCGATGCCGGAAGCCGGAAGCGCGCGCTTGGAGGCTTGCGCGAACACCGCGTTCTTCGGGTCCGCGGTCCATACCGGCGAGGAGTCGTAGGCGTTCAGCGTGTGGGTGAGATAGCCCCGCGCGCCGGACAGCCATTTGTCGAAATTTTCCTTCTCCAGCATGAAGGCGATGAAGGCCTTCGAGGCGTTCGGATATTTGGTGAAGTTGAACGCCAGGATTGGAACCGCGAGCTGCAGTTCGGTCGGCTTGCCGACCGGACCGACCGGCATCAGCGCGTGATAGGTATCCTCGGCCAGATCCTTCTTGGTCGGGTCATCCTTCGCGGCCACGTAGATCGAGATCCCGTTGGCGGTGCAATAGAGCTCGCCCGACAGGAACGCCTTGTTGTTGGACGAGTCGTTCCAGGAGGCGACACCGGGAATGAATGTTTCAGATAGCGCCTTGCAATATTCCAGCGCCTTCACGGTCTCCGGCGAATTGATGATGACCTTGTCATCCTTGTCGACGGTATAGGCGCCGTGACCCCACAATACCCAATGCAACCAACCATTGGCGTCACCCGTGGCATGCCCAAGGGCAAAACCGGCCGGCGTATTGTTCGCCTTCATCGCCGTGCACATCGCAAGGAAGCCCGGGAAGTCCGTCGGGAATGTTGAGAAGCCGGCCTTGTCGGTTGCCGACTTGCGGTAGGTCATGTAGCCGCCAATGGTGGCGACGGGAATGCCGAGCCAGTCGTCGCCCTTCTTGACGGTCTTTGCCGCCGCATCGGTCCATCCGCCGTATTTCTTGCCGAGGTAATCGGCGACGTCGTTCATGAGCAGCACTTTGGTCGGGAACAGCTGCGGCAGCGTGTGCAGGCCCCAGGCCAGATCGAGGCCCGAGCCGGTGTTCGCCGCGACCGAGGCTTTGGGTTGCACGTCCTCAAAAGACTCGCTGAACACGTTCATTTCGGTGCCGGTGGCGGTCTTGAACGCCGCGACCATGGCATTGAAGGCATCGTCTTCCGCCGGAACGAAGCGCTTCCAGCGCATCACAGTCAGTTTGGCGCCCGGTTCGGCCTTCCATGGCGAGGTATCCGCCCAGGCCTTGGCAAAGTCGAGGAGCGCCGGCCCGGTAAGCGCGCCGGCCGCAGCCAGCGCGGTGCCGCCCTGAAGCAGAGTGCGGCGGGTAAAATCATGCATCGTCTATCCTCCCTCTAGTGTTTTTTGATTTGTTAGGCATTCAGTCGTTTGCCCGTCGTCTCATCGAACAGATGCACGAGGGACGGGTCGGGTTTCAGCCGGATCTTGTCGCCCGGATTGAATTGATGGCGCTCGCGGAAAACGGCGACGACCTGCTCGCCGCCGAGTTTGGCGAACACCTGCGTTTCCGAGCCCGTCGGCTCGACCACGATAATCTCGGCTTCGGCGCCGTCGTCCGCGATGGTGAAGTGCTCGGGCCGGATGCCATATACCGCCGGCCGGCCATCGGAATTGGCGGGCACCGAGGCGACCGGAAGTTTCACCCCGTTCGGCCCTTCAAAGCCGGCGCTGCCGTTTGACTTCACCTTGCCTTTGAGGAAATTCATCGCCGGCGAACCGATGAAGCCGGCGACGAACTGGTTGTCCGGCTTGTCATAAAGTTCGAGCGGCGATCCCATCTGTTCGACGATGCCGTCATGCATCACCACGATCTTGTCGGCCATGGTCATGGCTTCGATCTGGTCGTGGGTGACGTAGACGGTGGTGGTTTTCAGCCTCTGGTGCAGTTCCTTGATCTCGGTGCGCATCGCAACGCGCAGCTTGGCGTCGAGGTTGGACAGGGGCTCGTCGAACAGGAACACCTGCGGATCGCGCACGATGGCGCGGCCCATGGCGACGCGCTGGCGCTGTCCGCCCGACAATTGCCGGGGATAGCGATCGAGCAACGGCGTCAGTGCCAGGATTTCGGCGGCGCGATTGACCCCCTTACTGATTTCGGCGGCGCCGGCGCCGCGCAGTTTGAGCGAAAAGCCCATATTGTCGGCGACCGTCATATGCGGATAGAGCGCATAATTCTGGAACACCATCGCAATGTCCCGCTCTTTCGGCTGGACATTGTTGACGACACGGTCGCCGATCGAAATCGTCCCGGAAGTGATGTTTTCCAGCCCCGCGAGCATCCGCAACAGCGTGGATTTGCCGCAGCCGGAGGGGCCGACCAGGACGACGAAGGCGCCGTCCTCGATCGGGATCGTGACGCCGTGCAGGACCTCAAAGCCGCCAAACGATTTCCGCACGTCGCGAATCTGCACCGACGACATACATTCCCTCCTCGATCTGCCTAAAACCCCGCGGTAAATTCCGTGGGTCGTCCTCTTATTTGATCGGGGTCATACCAGACTTTTCCGGCGCTGTCGTTGGATCAAAGTCGTAGGGGTTCCCCTCACGCCGCCAACGTTGCGGAGGGGACGGGGGCGTGGCAGACATCTGGTCGAAGTTACGAAAATGACGCCCCAAGCTTTAAGGGTGTGCGCTGCGGGAGAAACCATGAACAAGCCCCTTACATCAGTCACCAGACGCAAACTCCGTTCCAGCGAGTGGTTCAACAACCCTCACAACCCCGGCATGACTGCGCTCTATCTGGAGCGCTACCTCAATTACGGGCTGACCCGGGAGGAACTGCAGGCCGGCAAGCCGATCATCGGGATCGCGCAAACGGGTAACGACCTGTCGCCCTGCAACCGCCATCATCTCGAATTGGCGCACCGGGTGCGGGAGGGAATCCGTGCCGCCGGCGGCATCGCCATGGAATTCCCGATGCACCCGATCCAGGAAACCGGCAAACGCCCGACCGCGGCGCTGGACCGCAACCTCGCCTATCTGGGCCTGGTCGAAATCCTGTTCGGCTATCCCCTGGACGGCGTGGTCCTGACCACCGGCTGCGACAAGACCACGCCTGCCTGCCTGATGGCGGCGGCGACGGTAAATATGCCCGCAATCGTGCTCTCGGGCGGGCCGATGCTGAACGGCTGGTTCAACGGCGAGCGCTCTGGATCCGGCACCGTGGTCTGGAAAGCGCGCGAGCGGCTTGCCGCCGGCGAGATCGACTACGAGGAATTCATGAACATCGTGGCCTCCTCGGCGCCCTCGGTCGGCCATTGCAACACCATGGGCACCGCCTCGACCATGAATTCGCTGGCCGAAGCGCTCGGCATGTCGCTGCCGGGCTGCGCGGCGATCCCCGCCCCCTACCGCGAGCGCGGCCAGATTGCCTATGAAACCGGCAAGCGCATCGTTGGGATGGTCTGGGAGGATCTAAAGCCGTCCGACATCCTGACGCGAAAGGCGTTCGAGAACTGTATCGTGGTCAATTCGGCGATCGGCGGCTCGACCAATGCGCCGATCCATATCAACGCGCTCGCCCGCCATATCGGCGTGGAGTTGTCGATCGACGACTGGCAGAAGTACGGCCACGAAATTCCGCTGCTCGTGAACATGCAGCCGGCCGGCTTCTACCTTGGCGAGGAATATCACCGCGCCGGCGGCGTGCCGGCGGTGGTCGGCGAATTGATGCGCCACAAGCGCATCCACGAAGACGCCATGACCGTCAACGGCCACACCATGGGCGACAACTGCCGCGATGCGCCAAAACCCGACGGCGACGTGATCTGGAGTTTTGACAAGCCCTTGGTGAAGGACGCCGGCTTCCTGGTGCTCCGCGGCAACCTGTTCGACTCCGCGATCATGAAGACCAGTGTCATTTCAAAAGAGTTTCGCGACCGCTATCTGATCAATCCCAAGGATCCGAACGCGTTCGAGGGCCGCGCCATCGTGTTCGAAGGGCCGGAGGACTATCACGCGCGGATCGACGATCCCGCGCTCGATATCGACGAGCGCTGCATCCTGTTCGTGCGCGGCACCGGCCCGATCGGCTACCCCGGCGGCGCCGAGGTCGTGAACATGCAGCCGCCGGCAGCACTCATCAAACGCGGCATCCTGTCGCTGCCCTGCATCGGCGATGGACGGCAGTCAGGGACCTCAGGCTCGCCGTCGATCTTGAATGCGACGCCGGAAGCCGCCGCCGACGGCGGACTGGCGATCCTCAAGACCGGCGACAAGGTTCGCGTCGACCTCAACAAAGGCAGCGCCAACATTTTGATCTCCGATGAGGAGCTCAAGAAGCGGCACGCCGAACTTAAAGCAAAAGGCGGCTTCCCCTACCCGGCCAACCAGACGCCGTGGCAGGAACTTTATCGCAAGACCGTCGGCCAGCAGGCCACCGGCGCCTGCATGGAGTTTGCGACGCGCTATCACGACATCGCAGGCCGGGTCGGCGTGGCGAGGGATAATCACTAGGAGTCGTAACCGTCATACGCGGGCTTGACCCGGCAATCCATCGCTCTTCAAGGGAGGATGGATACGCGGGTCAAGCCCGCGTATGACGACTGTAAAATACGGGAGAAAAAATGTCAGACCGCCTCAAGGGCAAACGCGCATTCGTGACCGCGGGCGCGGCCGGCATCGGCCGCGCCTGCGCGATCGCCTTTGCGCGCGAAGGCGCCACGGTGTTTGCGACCGACATCGACGAGAAGGGCCTTGCAGCGCTCAAGAGCGAGGGCGTTTCCGAAGTGGCGCGGCTTGACGCGCGCGACACTGCGGCTGTTGCCGAAATGGCAAAACGGGTCGGCAAAATCGACATCCTGCTCAATGCGGCGGGCTTCGTGCATCACGGCACGGTGCTGGAATGCTCCGACGACGACTGGGATTTTTCGTTCGATCTCAACGTCAAGTCGATGCACCGGACGATACGGGCATTCTTGCCGGGCATGCTGGAGCAAGGCCGCGGCTCGATCGTCAACATCTCCTCCGCCGCCGGCGTGTTCAAGGCTGCCCCCAACCGTTATGTCTATGGCGCGACCAAGGCGGCGGTCGCGGCACTGACGCGCGCGGTCGCCGCCGATTTCATCACCAGGGGCATCCGCTGCAATTGCATCTGCCCCGGCACCATCGAGACGCCGTCGATGCTCGACCGCGCCGCCGCCGCAGGCCCCGGCGGCCGTGAGATGTTCGTCTCCAGGCAGCCGATGGGACGGTTGGGCACGGCGGAGGAAATCGCCGCGCTGGCGGTTTATCTCGCGAGCGACGAGAGCGCCTTCACGACAGGCATTGCGCATCTCATCGATGGCGGCTGGACGCTGTGACTCTTAACCCCGCCCCGCAAAAGAGCGGGGCGAGGGAGCGGACCCCGGCGCGGCGAGAGCGATGACAAAATTAAAGTGAAAGGAATTTCCCCATGAACAAGATCGATCTCAACGGCCGCAGCGCCGTGGTCACCGGCGGCGCCCAGGGTTTTGGGCGCGCGATTACCGAACGGTTTGTCGCCTCGGGTGCAAAAGTCGCGATCTGGGATCATGACCTGCCGCTCGCCGAGAAAACCGCAAAAGAAATCGGCGACGCCGTCACCGCGTTCAAGGTCGACGTCTCTGATCTCACCGCGGTCGAGAAGGCACGAGACGCGACGATCAAAACGCTCGGCAAGATCGACATCCTCGTCAACAATGCAGGGATCGCCGGTGTCAACAAGACCGTGTGGGAAACCGACCTCGACGAATGGCGCAAGGTGTTGCGCATCAATCTCGACGGCCCGTTTATCTGCTGCAAGGCGATCGCGCCCGCGATGATCAGCCAAGGCTACGGCCGCATCGTCAATATCGCCTCGATCGCGGGCAAGGAAGGCAACCCCAACGCGGCGCACTACTCGGCCTCGAAGGCCGGCCTGATCGCGCTGACAAAATCGCTCGGCAAGGAGCTCGCGCAGCACGACATCCTCGTCAACGCGGTGACGCCGGCCGCCGCCAAGACCGCGATCTTCGACCAGCTGACGCAGCAGCACATCGACTTCATGCTGTCCAAAATTCCGAAAGGACGTTTTGTCCTGGTGGAAGAACTCGCGGCCATGGTGGCATGGCTGGCGTCACAGGATTGCGCGTTCTCCACGGGCGCGGTGTTCGATATTTCGGGCGGACGGGCGACGTATTAGTCCTCCTTCTCTTCGTCATTGCGAGCGCAGCGAAGCAATCCATGTTCCCGTGCGGCACACAAAGCTGGATTGCTTCGTCGCGGAGTCTGTCATCGGGCGCGCCTTCGCGCGACCCGTTGGCTCCTCGCAATGACGACAAATGCTTTTGGTGACATTCATGATCAGGGAAGGTGGATGTCTGTGCGGCGCGAAAAAATGGACTGGGTGAAGCTGGACGACGGTCTGCCGCAATATCCGGGGACGGCTCCCTGAGGCGGGAGCACTGTTCGCGCCGGTGGTTCATGAATACATGCTAGCATAACGCATCAGTTGAACCGGTCAGGCCACCCATTGAACATCTCCCTCTACGACATATCGGTCTGGGTCATCCCCCTCGTCATCGCCATCACCTTCCACGAGGCCGCCCACGGTTTTGTCGCGCACCAACTCGGCGACGATACCGCCTGGAAACTCGGCCGCGTCACCTTCAATCCCCTAAAGCATATCGACCCCTTTGGCACCCTGATCCTGCCGGCCATGCTGCTATTGGCGCACTCGCCGTTCCTGTTCGGCTACGCCAAGCCGGTGCCGGTGAATTTTCGCGCACTGCGCCATCCGCGGATCGACATGGTCTGGGTGGCGCTGGCCGGGCCTGCCACCAATATCGCGCTGGCTTTGGTCGCGGCGCTGGCGTTCCATGTCGTGGGCTACCTGCCGCCGGATGCCGCGCAGTGGCTCGCCGACAATCTCAAAAATGCGCTTGTTATCAATGTCGTGCTCGCGGTTTTTAATATGCTGCCGATCCCCCCGCTGGACGGCGGGCGGGTCGCGGTGGGCCTATTGCCGACATGGCTTGCCGCACCGTTGGCCCGGCTGGAGCCGGTCGGGATGCTGATCCTGATCGGAATTCTGATCGTGCTCCCCTTGGCGGGCTCGCAGTTCGGTCTAAATCTTGATGTTATCTCGGCGATACTGCGGGTCATGACCGGATTTATAATCCAGCTACTTTTGGTGGTAACCGGCAACGGGTAGTGCGACGTCTCAAAAAGGAAAGCCGAAAAGGCTTGCGGGCATGGCGATCAAAGCGGCGGATATGTTGATAGCGCGACGTGCCGACACCCGGGCGAGAGCGGATTTTGCGACCTGGAAGATGATGGCGAAGCTCAATGGCGCCTCCGCCCTGCCCGCCCAGGCGCAAAACTTCCTGGAAAGCTACAAGACCCTGCTCAAGGAAATGCCGGAGCCGGAGGCCACCGAGGCCACCATCAATACGATCTACAAGAGCTATTACGTTGAGATG
Source organism: Bradyrhizobium lablabi (assembly GCF_900141755.1). Lineage (NCBI taxonomy): Bacteria > Pseudomonadati > Pseudomonadota > Alphaproteobacteria > Hyphomicrobiales > Nitrobacteraceae > Bradyrhizobium > Bradyrhizobium lablabi. The sequence continues at coordinate 555,161 of NZ_LT670844.1, forward strand.
GGCGGAGCTGGCGCCGCGCCGGAGGTTCCCGCCCATTCGAGCAACAAGGCGACCAATAACGTTACCGCCTTCAAGCGGCCGCCCGCCCAGCGCAAATCCGCGCCGCGGCAGGTCGCGCAAGGCCCGGGCGCAAAACCCAGGCTTCCCGTGGCGCTGATTTTCGCCTGCCTGGTCGTCGTCTATGTCGGGATCCGGTATTTCTGGCAGTGATGGCGATCAGCTCCGCCCCTTGATCTTGAAAATCACCGGCAAGGTAAAGCTCAATCCCTCGTCAGCGACGGCCGGCGGAGGCGGCGGTACCGGATCGGACCGCCGAACCATCGCGAGCGCCGCCTCGTCGAAGGCCGCGTCGCCGGAACCCTTGACGATGCTGGTCGACAGCACGTGGCCCATCCGGTCGAGCTCGAAGCTGACGACGATCTCGGCGGTTTTCTGCGAGCTCGCGGGGTAGCGCTTATGCTTGTCGAGGTGAGCCATCAGGTCCTTCTGCCACGTGGCGCGCAAGCGCCGCGCGCTCTGACCCGTGCCCTGCGCGGGAGCGACCGAGCGCGGCGCTTCTGGAACAGCCTCGGTGCTGGGTGTTGCGGTTGCCTCCACAGCGACCGATTCCGTTGAGGCCGAGGTCTGCACCGCGGCCATCTTGGTATCGTCCTCCGTGGGCTTCTTCTGGTCGTTTGGCGTTACCACCCGATCTGGCTCTGCGGTTTCGGTGGGTACTTCCTTCGGCAGCTCCGTCTCTTTCAGCTCCGCCTTCTGTTCGGCCTGCGCGGGCGAAGCGACCGAAGCATCCGTATCCGGACCCGCCGGCAAGTCGGTGGGCTCAAGACGCGGTGACGTCATCTCCAGCCCGATCTCGATCGCGGGTGCGCCAAGGGAATCGTCCGGATCGTCGGCCTCAAGATGCGCGAATGCCAGCGCGGCACCACCGAGGTGAAGCGCAAACGCCGCTATGCCGGCGAGAATCCATAGCCGGCGGGAAGGTTTTTGTTCGGTATCGAGCTCGGACATCTCGATCTATCAACCGCTCAAGGTTTCGGGTTTGCCGGCGCTGAAGGCGGCAACACCGTATCAGGAACGCCTTCCAGCGCCACCAGCTTGATCTTCGAATAGCCGCCGGCGCGCAGAATTTCCAGCACGTCCATCAGCTCGCCATAGGGCACCGACCGATCGGCGCGCAAGAAGACAAAGCGATCTTTGCTGGAATCGGCCATCGCATCGAGCGAGCGGACCAGGTCGACCCGCTTGACCGGGTTTTCCCCGATCGCAACCGCCAGATCGGGCTTGATGGTGACATAGGTCGGCTTGTCCGGTTTCTTCTGCGGGGTAGCCGTCGAGGACGGCAGATCGACGGGAAGATCGACGGTCGAGAGCGGCGCCGCCACCATGAAGATGATCAGAAGGACGAGGATCACGTCGATAAACGGCGTGACGTTGATCTCGTGAGTCTCGGCGAAATCATCGTCGTCGTTGAGATCGGTATCTGCGAATGAAGCGCCCATCGCCTACTCCGCCGCGCGCGATTGCGAACCAACATGGGTGCGGTCGAGGTCGCGGGACAACAGCCGCGCTGCCGCGCCCGACGCCCGCGCCACCAGTTCGAGGTAGCCCTTGGTCATGCGCGAAAAATGATTGTAGATGATCACGGCCGGGATCGCCGCGGCGAGACCGAAGGCGGTCGCGAGCAGCGCTTCGGCGATGCCGGGCGCGACCACGGCGAGGTTCGTCGTCTGCGATTTCGAGATGCCGATAAAACTGTTCATGATGCCCCACACCGTGCCGAACAGCCCGACGAAGGGCGAGGTCGCGCCGATGGTCGCGAGCACGCCCATGCCGAGCCTGATCCGGCGCGCCTCGGCGCGTACGATCTCGGCAAAGCTCGATGCCGCCCGCTCCTTGATGCCGGCATCGCTGGAAATGCCCGCCGACAGCCGCGCCTCGCGCATCGCGGCGGCAAGCAACGACGACAGCACGCTGCCCTTGGCGCCGAGCACGAATTGCGCGTCCGCGAGCGACCTCGCATCGGCGATCTTGTCTAGCGCCGCGCGAAGCTTGCGCCGGATCAACGACAGCTCGATCATTTTGGCGATGAAGATGGTCCAGGTCACAAGCGAGGCAAAGGCGAGCCCGATCATCACCGCCTTGACCAGGATATCCGCCGACAAAAACATCGACCACGGCGACAATTCGCGCGGCACGGCGATCGTCGATTTCAGCGGCCTTGCGCCATCGGCGCCTGCGTCCGAGGGGGCGGGCGTCGGAGTTGCAGGAGCGACCGCCGACGGCGCGATTGGCGCGGCTTGCGCCGGAACCGCCGCCGGTTGCGACGCGGCCTGCGGAGGGGCCGCGTTCTGTTGCGAAAACGACGGCGACGCCGGGACAAGCATCGCAACCGCGAAGATCACCGCATGGATCGCTCGAAAAGATGAAGTGTTCATATTTCGGCCCAGTGGAGGATCGGAGGGTAAGCTATGCATGCAGTCATTCACATCTTTTCCGCGACGCCGACGTAAAAACCACGACGCGGGCCGAATTGCGGCGCAAACGCCACGCATACCCGATCCGCCCCTGATTTCGTACGCCTTGTCGACCATATTGAACGACATCGAAAGATATCCCGACGCTGACCCGGATGCAGGATGGCACGTGGCATCCGGTCAGCTATATCTTTTTCGAGATGCCGACGAAGTAGCCGCGGCGCGGGCCGAACTGCGACGCGAACACGCCGATGCCGCCTGCCTCCCTGATCTCGTAGATCTTGTCGAACAGATTAACCACGTCGAAACGGATCGTTAGCGGCTTGGGATCGTTGGGCAGCAGGAATTCGCGCTTGATCCCGACATTGACCTGCGTGTAGGCCGGCACCGAGCTGATATTGGCGTCCCCGGAACGCAGGCCGCTGCCGTAGATCATGTCGGCGCTCAGCTTGGTTCCACACCACGACATCTCGCCGAAAGACGCCGGCCGACCGCAGAATTGGTAAATTGCGCCCGCAGAGGCGGTGACGAACTGGTTGTGATCCGTGTAGATAAAGTGGGTCTGGACGTATTGAAACCGGGTCAGACCGCCGAGATCGGCGAGCGGCACGGTGTTGTCGAACAGAAACTGGTTCGAGACCACGTCGCTGGCCCGCTGCTGCGCCACGGCAACGTTGCCGTAGGCTTGGAAGTTTCCGCTATTGAACTTCGTGTGGAATTCGATGCCCTCGTTCCAGCCGTTGGCATAGTTGAATGCGCTCAACACCAAGGCCTGCCCGAAAACGCCATTGTCGATCAGGTCCTTGGCGGTCTTGTAATAGGCATCGACGCCGAGTTCGAGACTGGAGCAGTCCTTCGGCGAGGAAGAGGTGCATCCGAGCGGGATCTTTTGATCGACGCCCACATCGTAGTAATTCGAGCGCTCCGGCAGGACCGGGTCGTTGGCCGCGCCGGCCGACGCTGCTCCGGTCGTATTGTTGAACAAGGCGATATTGGCGGGAGCCGCCTCCACCAGCACCGGCGGCGTGAAGTAGCGCGCATAGCCGGCGTGAAACGTGGTGTTCTCGAAGGGCTTGTAGGTGGCGCTGAACCGCGGGCTGAGCTGGTTGGCGCTGATAAATTGCTCCATCTGATCGAAGCGCAAGCCGGTATTGATCGTGAATTGGTTGGTGAGTTTCCACTCGTCCTGCGCATAGACCCCCATCAGCACGCCCAGTTTCGAGACGTTATCGGTGATCGACACCGGCTGCCCATTGTCGGTGCCGTCGCAGATCATGCAGGGCTCGACCAATGATGTGTTGCCGACGAATACCTGCTCGCCGCTGACCGTGAAGCCGGCGCGCAGGGTGTGGGATGAATTGACCTGATACGCGCCGTCGCCCTGAATGCCGTTGGTGTAGGAGGTGCGGGTGACGGTCGAGGCGATGCCGTTGAGCAGAAGATCGCCGACCGGGTCCGGCAAGAAGTGCAAATTGTTGTAGCGCGTGAAATAGGACAACTGCCCGTCGAAGCCGTTGGCGGATGTCTGCACCGACAATACGCCAAAGTGAGTGAGCTCCCACTGGTTTTCGTTGAGGTGTGCTGAATCGAAACTGGTGACGCCGAATGCGTTGGTGACAAATCCATTTTGTCCAATCGGCGCACCGGGAACATTGGGAATCTGAAAGTTGTTGTTGGCGGTGCCGGCGATCAGGCTGACCCGAGTGGTCGGGTCGATGAAAGCGGACATGTAGGCAAAGCCCCTCTCCTGCTGGGAGAAATCATGGATCGCATTGTATGCAGGCGTCGGATTTTCGATTCCTACGGTGGTCTGCAGATAGCGACCGGTGAAGTAATACTGGACGCCGGGAAAGCAGTCCGCGGCAGCCGGCGGCGCCTTGACATAGCCCGGCGTGGTCGCGGGCGTCGCGGCACAGTTGCCGCCGAACGTGCCGCCATATTCGACGCTTGGCGTAATGGTTCCATGGCTGCCGCCGTACACGCTGACGGAGCCGCTGTTGTTGAAAAGATCGTTGCGGGTCGTGATGTCGACGAGACCGACCGTGCGCAGCCCGAATTCGGCGGGCAGCGCGCCGACGACCAGGGCCATGGTGCCGACAAAGCTGGTGTCGAAAATGCTGCCAAAGCCGGTGAGCCCATCGGGCAGCATCACCCCGTTGATGCGGAATTGGACGTTGCCGTGGTCGTTGCGGACATGAAGCAGGCCACTGGCGGCGGAATCCTGCGAGACCCCGGGGGCCTGGAGCAGCACTCTCTCGACCGACTGATTGTCGCCTTGCGGCAGATCCTGGATGGTCTGGTGGCTGATCGTAGCGGAGGTCGTGCCGACGGTTGTATAAATATTGCTACGTGCCTGATCGAAGACGCTGCTCTTTGCGGCAAGCTGCGCGGCCGGCGAAACCGGCGCCGGCGGCGCGCTCGGCGGGGACACTGCGCGCCGGGCAGCCAAGTGCGGCTTCGGCCTCTGCTTCGGTGTGCCGGCCACCTGCCTTGGCGCCTCCACCACGATGTTGGGAAGCGCGGTCGTGCCGCTTCCCGTAGCAGGCGTCTGCGCCTGGGCCGGGCTGCCGAGGCCGGAGAGCAGCATGAGCGAAGCTGCGCCGGAGGCGGCCAACATATGTTTTGCGAATACTGATACTGACATTGCCCCGTTTTCCGATGAAGCCGCGGCCAAATTCGTGATCAACGAATTCGGAAGCGCTTGCCGTCGCGTCCGACGGACCGATTTCGATTCCTGCCCGAGGATCGGCCGCGCATGAGGCGGCGATCCCTCCGGGGACACAAACAATCGATCTCAGGAAACCGGGGGAGCGCGGGGCTGGAAGGCGACACGCGCCGAGTTCAGATGGACGAACTCGGCATCGGCGGTCAGGTACAAGAACTCCACCGCTTGCGGCAGCAGCAAGAGCGGTGGCGTCGCAAACAAGACGGTGTTGGCGAGCGCGATCACCGCACAGATCGCGCAAGCATCACCTGATGACTGGTCGTGATCGGAGCCAGGCTGCTGCTGGCCCGACTGGCTTACCGCGTCGGGCGCGGTAAGATCGACGGCCGTGGGATATTCGGACTGCGTCGCGCCGGATTGAATGGCGGGCGCCGCTTGCGCTGCGAGCGAATGGAAATGCCCGAACGCCAGCCCAAACTGCACTGCCAGCGCAAACAGCGCCAGCCGTGAGCCGGCTTTGATGTGCGATCGGAACCACTTCATATCAGCATACGCCTCCGCCGCACCGTCCGGAATGCTGTCCGGCCGCTCGCGATGTTACACTATAACATCTCAGGGATTATTGTTGTCTGTCAATGGCCTTCATCGGCAACTTGGTTTGCATGAGGCGTATTCGAGAAACTGTGGGTTCAGCGCAACGCTGTCGTACGTTTCCGATCGTCCTTCATCGCAAGCGCTGCGCATGAACGCTCAATTCAAAAAGCGCGCGACATCGCAAGCGCGACGGTCAGACTTCGCAATCGGATTACTTAGCCGCGATGTCGTCGCGCGGTTCGGCGAGGCCCTTGATCCGCTCCTTGATGTCTCGCAGCGTCTGCAGGCTGGTTTCGATCGCCTCGGTCGGAATCTCCTGCAGCACATCGGTGGCAATGGCGTCGCGCAGACTGTCTAGATCGTCGACAAGCTGACGGCCGCTCGCGGTAAGAAACAGCCGGTTGGCGCGCCGGTCCTTCGGGTCGTGCCGCCGCTCGAGCAGGCCATGCTCGACCAGGCGATCGAGCAGGCGCACCAGCGAGATCGGCTGCAACTCGAGCACGTCGGCGAGATCGACCTGCGACAATCCCTCTTGCTGGCGCAACCGAAACAGCACGATCCACTGCGCGCGCGTGGTGCCGCGAGCCTTGGCGCGATGATCGATGTAGTTGCGCAACAGCCGCGAGCTCTCTACGAGTTGCGCAACGAGTTGGCGTTTCAGATCGAGCGACATATACTGTGGCGCTCCCTCAAAGCTTTCCAATTGTTTAGAATTCTCAAGCCATAGTGTGTTTACACATTAAGTGCACGCATATTATATCTGTGCGTCCTTGGAACCGTTTTGAAGACCCGTTAATTAGTTTCCGGACCTATGAGCGCACATGACCATATCACGGACTATCCGTTGGGTTTTGCTGATCGCGGCCGTCGGTTTGCTGGGCTATTTCGGCTGGCAGCAATACCACCGCACGGATCAGTCGACCGCCGCTAGCGCGCAAAAGACGCCGCGCAATCCGATACGCGTTACCATCGCCCCCGTGGAAAAGACAGATTTTCCGGTCTATTTGACCGGGCTCGGAACCGTGCAGGGTTTCAACACCGTATTGGTCCGGACAAGGGTAGATGGCCAGATCGACAAGGTCGCCTTCAAGGAGGGCCAGTTGGTCAACGCGGGCGACCTCTTGGTCGAGATCGATCCCCGGCCCTACCAGGCGACACTCGATCAGGCCAAGGCCAAGAAAGCCCAGGATGAGGCCAATCTCGCCAACGCCAATCTCGATTTGCAGCGCTACACCAAGCTCGGCGAATTCGCGACACGGCAGCAGACCGACACCCAGCGCTCCACGGTTGCGCAACTGACCGCGCAGATCGCCGCCGATGAAGCCGCCGTCTTCAACGCCCAGACCCAGCTCGACTACACCCAGGTCAAATCGCCGATCTCAGGCGTTGTCGGGCTGCGTCAGGTCGACATCGGTAATATCGTCAATGCGTCGAACCAGACCGGCATCGTGACGGTGGCGCAAATTGAACCGATCGCCGTTATTTTCACCGCGCCTGAAGAGCAATTACCAGATATAAACGGGGCGCAATCGGGTCAGCCGCTCAAGGTCATCGCCATTACCACCGATGGCAAGAAGCCGCTCGCGGAGGGAAAGCTCGCGGTCGTCAACAACCAGGTCGACACCACCAGCGGGACTATTCGGCTCAAGGCGGTGTTTGACAATAAGGACCACGCGCTGTGGCCGGGTCAATCGGTTTCGACGAGGCTTTTGGTGAAGACGCTGAAGGACGCCACGGTAGTTCCCGACGACGCGATCCAGCACAGCAACGACGGCCTCTACGCCTATGTCGTCAATCAGAAGAACGAGGCTGAGCTGCGCAAGGTCAAGGTCAGTCAATCGATCGACGGACGCTCGGTGGTCGATTCCGGCCTGTCGCCGGGAGAACAGGTGATCACCGGCGGCCAGTTCAAGGTGCAGCCGGGTACCCTCGTCGCGACCGCGGTCGCGAGTTCGGATCCGGCGCAATCCAAGGTCAAGCAGGAATGAGCAAAGGGGTTCAGGCAGAAACGGGCGGCGGGATTTCGGCACCCTTTATTCGCTATCCCATCGGCACGTCGCTGATGATGGCCGGCATTCTCTTTGTCGGCCTCGTCGCCTACCCGCTGCTCCCGGTGGCGCCGCTGCCTCAGGTCGACTTCCCGACCATCCAGGTCACCGCCAATCTGCCGGGCGCCAGCCCCGAGACCATGGCTACCTCGGTGGCGCAGCCGCTGGAGCGGCAATTCGCTCAGATTCCCGGCATCGCCCAGATGACCTCGACGAGCTATCTGGGAACGGCGGCCGTCACCATCCAGTTCGATCTCAACCGCAGCATCGACGGCGCCGCCAACGACGTGCAAGGCGCCATCAACGCCGCCAGCGGCCAGTTGCCGAAGAACCTTCCGTCGCCACCGACCTACCGCAAGGTCAACCCGGCCGACTCGCCGATCCTGTTGCTGTCGGCGACCTCGGATACGCTGCCGCTCACCACCGTCAGCGACGCGGTCGACGCCCAGCTCGCCCAGCAGATCAGCCAGATCTCCGGCGTGGCGCAGGTGATCATCGGCGGTCAGCAAAAGCCGTCGATCCGCATCCAGGTCGATCCGGCAAAACTCGTCGCCAAGGGCCTTTCGCTGGAAGACGTCCGCAACCAGATCGCGATCACCACCGTCGATGCCCCGAAGGGCAATATCGACGGCGAGAAGCGGGCCTACACGATATACGCCAACGACCAGCTTTTGGATTCGAAAGATTGGAACGACGTCATCATCGCCTACCGCAATGGCGGCCCGTTGCGGATTCGCGATATCGGCCAGGCCATCACGGGACCGGAAGACGCCAAGCAGGCGGCCTGGGCCAACGGCAAGCGCGGCGTGTTCCTGGTGGTGTTCAAGCAGCCCGGCGCCAACGTCATCGACACCGTGGACAAGATCAAATCGATGCTGCCGCGGCTGGTTGCCGCCATACCGCCCGCGATCCAGATCGAAGTCATCAGCGACCGCACCCAGACCATCCGCGCCGCGGTGGCGGACGTTCAGTTCACCCTGCTTTTGACCATCGCGCTCGTCGTCATGGTCATTTTCATCTTCCTGCGCAGTTTCTGGGCCACCGTCATCCCGACCGTGACCGTGCCGCTGGCCTTGCTTGGCGCCTGCGCGCTGATGTGGGTGTTCGGGTATACGCTCGACAATTTGTCGCTGATGGCCCTGACCATCGCCGTCGGCTTCGTTGTCGACGACGCCATCGTGATGCTGGAAAACATCACGCGTTATATCGAGGAAGGCGAGAAGCCGCTGGCCGCCGCGTTCAAGGGCGCAAAGGAGATCGGCTTCACCATCGTATCGATCAGCATTTCTCTGGTCGCGGTGCTGATCCCGCTTCTGCTGATGGGCGGTATCATCGGGCGGTTGTTCCGCGAATTCGCGGTGACGCTGGCGATGACGATCTTCGTGTCGATGGTGGTGTCGCTGACGTTGACGCCGATGATGGCGTCCCGCTTCCTGCGCGCCCACGGCGAAACCCGTCATGGCAAGTTCTATCAATGGAGCGAGCGCGGTTTCGATGCGATGCTGCGTGCCTATGAGCGCGGTCTTGACCTCGCCATGCGCTGGAGGCTGACCACCCTCGTCATCTTCTTTGCGACGCTGGGCTTGTCGGTCTACCTGTTCATCGTCATCCCCAAGGGATTTTTCCCGCAGCAGGATAACGGCCTGATCACCGCGACCGCCGAAGCGTCACAGGACATTTCCTTTGCCGCGATGAAGCAGCGGATGGATGCCCTCGTCAAGATCGTGATGGAGGATCCCGACGTCGCCAGCACGGCGATGGCGATCGGCGGCAGCGGCCGGGCCGGCAATAATGGCAATCTGTTCATCACGCTGAAACCGCGGGACGAGCGCAAGGCCAACGCCCAGCAGATCATTGCCCGCCTGCGTCCCAAGCTCGAAAAGATCCCGGACGCCCGCCTCTACATGCAGGCCGCGCAGGACGTGCGGCTCGGCGGCCGGCCGACAAGGACGCAGTTCGAATTCACGCTGCAGGACGCCAACCTCGCCGAACTCAACGAATGGGCGCCGAAGATTCTTTCCAAGATGCAGACCTTGCCGGAATTGCGCGACGTCGCGACCGACCAGCAGACCCTCGGCACCACGCTCGAGCTGAAGGTCAATCGCGACACCGCCTCGCGCTACGGCATCCAGCCGCAACTGATCGACGACACCCTCTACGACGCATTCGGCCAGCGTCAGGTCACCCAGTATTTCACCCAGCTCAACAGCTACCACGTGATCCTGGAGATCCTCCCGGAGCTGCAGGGCGACCTCGGCACGCTCGACAAGATCTATGTCAAATCACCGACAACAGGCGATGAGGTGCCGCTATCGACGTTCGCGACCTGGACCAGCGTGCCGGTACGGCCGCTTTCGATCAGCCACCAGGGCCAGTTCCCTGCGATCACGATCAGCTTCAATCTCGCCCAGGGCGCGGCGCTCGGGCAAGCGACCGACGCCGTGCAGAAGGCGATGGTCGATCTCGGGGCGCCCCCGACGTTGAACTCCAGCTTCCAGGGCACCGCGCAGGCGTTCCAGCAATCGCTCGGCACCGTGCCGCTTCTGATACTGGCGGCGCTTGTCGTGGTCTACCTGATCCTCGGCATTCTCTACGAAAGCTACATTCATCCGATCACCATTCTGTCGACGCTTCCCTCGGCCGGCGTCGGCGCGCTCGCGATCCTGATGGCGTTCGGCTACGACTTCAGCCTGATCGCGCTGATCGGCATCATTCTGTTGATCGGCATCGTCAAGAAGAACGGCATCATGATGGTCGACTTCGCGATCGCGGCCGAGCGCGACGAGCATCTCTCATCGGAGCAATCGATCCGCAAGGCGGCGCTGCTGCGGTTTCGCCCGATCATGATGACGACCATGGCGGCGATGCTCGGCGGCGTGCCGCTGATGCTCGGGACCGGCACCGGCTCCGAAATCCGTCAGCCGCTTGGCTATGCGATGGTCGGCGGCCTGATCGTGAGCCAGGCGCTGACGCTGTTCACGACGCCGGTGATCTATCTTTATCTCGACCGGTTGTCGAACGCGTTCTCCGGCTGGGGACGATCCGGCGGCGATGCCGATCACGACCATCCCGAGCGCGAGCAAAGCTCGATCAAGGAAGCCGCCGAGTGATTTGATCGGACGTCGGGTCACCGACGCCGCTATTCTATTCCTTGCGCGCGCCTCAGGCGCTACCGAGATAAGCCCGCTGCACCTGCGGATCGTCGGCCAGCGAGGCGGCGGTGCCGGACAACACGCTTTTTCCGACCTGCAGCACGGTAGCAAAATCCGAAACCTCGAGCGCGAGCTCGATCGATTGCTCCGCGAGCAGGATGGTCAGGCCTTCCTTGTGCAGCCGCCCGAAGGTTTCGTACATGGACTCGACCACCGACGGCGCCAGCCCCAGCGAAGGCTCGTCCAGCATCAGGAGTTTTGGATCGCTCATCAAGGCGCGGCCGACCGCCAGCATCTGCCGCTCGCCGCCGGACATGGTGCCGGCGCGCTGGCCGCGCCGCTCTTTCAACTTTGGAAAGATTTCGTAGACGCGATCGAGCAGCACGCCGACGCGCGCCTTGTCGCGCAAAGGCGTTGCGCCGAGCTTGAGATTATTCTCGACGCTCTGCTGCACGAACAGCCGCCAGCCTTCCGGCGATAGCGCAAGGCCCTTGCGCACGATCGAAAATGCGCTCTCGCCGCCGATCTCCTCTCCGCGAAATCCGATCGACCCGGAGTGCACGGGGATAAGCCCGGCGATGGCGTTGAGAACAGTGGTCTTGCCGCCGCCATTGGAGCCGAGCAGCGCGACGACCGCGCCCTCCGGCACCTCGAACGAGACGTCGGAAACCCCGATCAGATCGCCATAGCGCACTTCGAGATGCTCGATCTTGAGCAACGGCGCGGTCATGGCGCGGGTCCGCCCATCAGCTCGATCGGGGTGTGGCCGGCGGCCGCTTTTGCGGCGCGGGTGCCGAGATAGGCGGCGATCACCGCCGGATTGCCGGTGACCTCGCGCGGGGTGCCGCGGGCGATCTCGCAGCCCTGGTGAAACACCACCACACGGCTCGCCAGCGACATGATCACCTCCATAATGTGCTCGACGATCACGAGCGTGATCCCGGAACGATGGATGTCGCGGACGAGATCGATGGCGAGTTGCACCTCGCGCTGAGTCAGGCCCGCCATCGCCTCGTCGAGCAGCAGAACCTTTGGCTCGGTGGCAAGCGCCCGGGCGATTTCCAGCCGCTTGCGGCCGGGCGTGCCGAGCGATCGCGCGGGCGCATCCGCCAGCTTGCTCATGCCGACCCGCTCCAGCACGGCGCGCGCTTTCTTCTCGGCCTCCGCTCGGTGCGAGGTGCGAAGAAACGCGCCGATCATGACATTCTCCAGCACCGACATGCCCTCGAAGGTCTGCGGCACCTGGAAGGTGCGCGCGATGCCGAGCCGCGCGCGCGCCTCCGGCGTCAAACGGGTGATGTCGCGGCCTTCGAACAGGACGTTGCCGGATGTCGACAACAGGTCGCCGGTCAGGCAATTGAACAGCGTGGATTTGCCGGCGCCGTTCGGCCCGATCAAGCCGAGAATGTCGCCCTGCTCCAGCGTCACGCAAGCCGCATCGACAGCCTTGAAGCTGCCAAAGGCCTTGGTCACATCGCAGGCTTCAAGGAGCATGGGTGGCCTCTTCCGCGACCGCGATCTTCGCGGCCTTGTCGGAGATGGTCCAAATCCGCTTGATCAGGGTCAGAATGCCGCCGGGTTGAAAGCGCGCGATCAAGACGATGATGGCGCCGTAGACGACGAAGGTGAGCCCGGCGCCCTTGCCGCCGAGCAGATTGTTGGAAATTTCCTCCAGCGGCACCAGGATCGCGGCGCCGACCAGGGGCCCGAACAACAGGCCGGCGCCGCCGAGCGCCGCCATGATCAGCATTTTTACGGAAATCAGGATGCCGAGCCCGGATTCCGGATCGACGAAGCCGAACATCATGGCATAGAGCGCGCCGGCGACGCTGGTTAGCCCTGCGCTCAACATGAAGGCGTAGAGCTTGGTGCGGCTCGCGGGCGCGCCGAGCGAACGCGCCGCGCGCTCGGAATCCTTGATCGCGCGCAGATAAAATCCCATCCGGCTATCGGCCATCCGCCAGGTGATGCCGAGCGTCATCAACAGCACCGCGAGGAAGAGATAGTAGTAAGGCAGCGCCGAGGTGAAGGAGAGATCGAACAGGTTTCGCGGCACGGTCGGGCCGCTGAGCCCGACGGCTGCGCCGAGATAATCGGTGTTTGAGACAATGAGCCTGACGAGTTCGGCAACTGCGATGGTCGCCATGCTGAAATAATGACCGGACAGCCGCAGCGTCGGCACGCCGATCACGGCGGCAATCGCAACGCTCAGCACAATGCCGGCGGGGATCCCGACCAGCGGCGACAAGCCGAAATGCGCGTAGGCGCCCATCGCGGCATAAGCGCCGCAGCCGAAGAACACGACGTGTCCGACCGACACCTGCCCGGCATAGCCGCCAACGATGTTCCAGGCCGATGCCGCAATCGCGTAGAGCAGAACCAGCGCGCCCAGCCGTTGCTGAAATGGCGTCGAGAACCACAGCGGATAAGCGATCACCAGCGCGAGCGCAACCGAGGGCCACAACAGGCGCCGCATCACATCTTGTCCATCAGGATTTGCCCATCAAGCCTTCTTGCCCATCAAGCCTTGCGGCCTGAACCAGAGGAAGCACAGGAACAGCGAATACACCACAATGTCCTTGTAGACCGCGCCGATCGAATAGGCCGATACCGACTCGATGACGCCGATCAGGAGGCCCGCGACGAGCGCGCCCGGCACGCTGCCAAAACCGCCGAGCGAGACCGTGACAAAGGCGACGATGCCGAGCGTCTCGCCGACCGTCGGTGCGATATAAAAGAACGTCGCGATCAGCGCGCCGGCGATTCCGGTCGCACCCGCCGCAATCGCCCAAGCGATCGCCTGCATGCTGTCGGGACGAATGCCCATCAGTTGCGCGGCCGTGGAATCCTCGGCGACCGCGAGCATTTTCGAGCCCAGCGACGTGCGCGTCAGCAATAAATGAAGGCCCAGCGTCACCAGAAGAGCGACGGCGCCGGCGAGCAGCCGTGACGCCTGGATCCGGATGCCGAGCACATCAAATGTGCCGCCGACGAGATTTTCCGGCAGCGTCTGGAAGTTGGCGCCAAAACCCCAGAACACGGAGTAGCGCAACAATAGCGCCAGCCCGAAGGTGCCGAGAATCTGCGCCAGCATCGGACCTCGCATCACGCTGCGGATCAGGCCGAAATAAACGATGACGCCAAGCGTCGCCAGCACCAATGCCGCAACCGGCGCGCCGACTAAGGGACCGACGCCGAACAGCGTCCAGACCACGAACGCCACATACATGCCGAGCATGACGAAATCGCCATGGGCGAAGTTGATGACGTTCATCATGCCCCAGATCAGCGTCAGGCCGGATGAAAACAGCGCGTAGACCGCGCCGAGCAGCAGTCCGCCGACAATCACCTGGACGAGGATGGAGGACATGCCTGCCCGAAATCTTCTGGGTTGGGAGCGGTTTCGACGCGGGCGGGTCTGACGCCCCGCCCGCGATTTTCTACCAGCCTTTGTACGGCAATGCGGGCGGCGCCACGGCCTTGTCCTTGGGCCAGACCGGAACGTAGTGCTCGCCATCCTGCAATTGGATCACCATGCCGGCGGCGAGGATGTTCTGGCCTTTGTCGTCGAACTTGACGCCCTTGTAGCCCATGATCAGCTGATCCGGCTTGAGATCAGTGGCCTTCAGCGCTGCCTGGATCTTGGCAGGTTCGGTCGAGCCGGCGCGGTCGATCGCGTCGCAGAGCACGAAGAAGCCCTGCATCTGACGGGCCGAGGTATCGTCGAGATCGTCGCCGCTTCGTTTCTTGTACATCTCGTTGATCAGGTAGGTCGGCGATCCCGGAGGCCCGATGCTGAAGGAAGAGCGGTTGAACACGCCCTGCGCCTGTTTGCCGACCGCCTTGACCAGCGACGGATCGGAAAAGCCGGCATTATCAGCCATCATCATCGGCGGCTTGTAGTCCAGCGCCTGCATGGTCTTGACGTAGAGGATCGCGTCCGACGTGTAGCTGATCATGATGATGACGTCGGGCTTCTTGTCCTTGAGCTGCAGCACCTGGCTTTGCACGTCGGTGGTGTTGGCGTTGTAGGCGATGTCGAGCGCGATGTTCAGGCCGTTTTCCTTGAACACCCCGGCGATGACGCTGGCGACCGAGGTGCCGTATTCGGTGTTTTCATGGACCAGCGCGATATTATCGGTCTTGGCGCCGCCGGCTTTCATATCCCTTAGAAAGTCGAGATAGATCTTGGCGAAATCGGAAGCCACCGGCGTGGTCCGGAAAAACCATTTGAAACCGCGCTCGGTCAGACTGGCCGCGACCGACTCGCCGCTTAAGAAGGGAATGCCGTATTTCTCGGCGATCGCACTCGCCGTCAGAGTTATGCCGGACTGGTAGGAGCCATTGAGCGCAACCACCTTCTCCTCGGTGATCAGGCGCAGCGCCTGGTTCTGCCCGACCGCGGGGCTGCCCTGGTTGTCGGCGAAGATAACCTCGACCTTGGCGCCGCCAAGCCCGGCGAGACCCGCGTTCTTCGCCAGCGGCAGATTGCCGAGTTCGGGATGCGCGTTGTTGATGATGTCGACCGCGGTCTCGATTGCCGCCTTGCCGTGCACGCCGGCGCTGGCGGCGTTGCCGGAGAGCGGATAAATCGCGCCGATCTTGACGGTTTTTTCCTGCGCCGACGTCGTGCCCGCCAACGCGACCGAAATCACAGCGGCAGCAAGCAGCCCCGTTATACCCCTCAATCTCATGTGATTGTCTCCGATACGTTCCCACGCAGTGCCATTTTTTTCTGTGCCGAGGACGAGCAAACGCTGGCCTCGGCAAATTCTTGTTATTTATCGGCGCGGTCAGCATCGCATGCCCGGCTCATACGGGCAAGTTGCGGCGACTTTCGCGAGCTGTCTCGACCGATGAACGTTTGCATTTCGAACAGCCCGCGACAGCCCGTCGCTCGTCAGCCAAAACGACGACGGCGCAGCGCCACCGCACGTGTTGAGCTCCGGCGTTGCCCTACTTCCCATTGGCGCTGAAATCGGGCTCTTCGCTTATTCCCCCGCCCATGCCCAAACGCCTTGGCGGCGGCCCAGGCCGCCCTCGCCCTGGTCTTCTCAAAACGGCATCCTCGAGCGCTTGCCAAGGCTGGGACCGAGCGAGTAGAAGACGCTACGCTTTTACAGCGATTTTCGAATATCGATCGCTAACAACTGCCCGACAACCCAACTAAACTATTGAATTTGTTGGAAATTCATGTCGGGCCGTTGGGGAATGGTGTAACGGTAGCGCAACGGCTTTCGGGCTAAGCCGTTGAAATCTCTCACCTGGTTTTGCAAACCCCCTCCATTTTGATCCGGCTATTTCCGGTCACTTCTGAGACGTTTGCAAAACTCTTCTCGTTGTCCTCGGTGTTGAGCAGATTAGTTCGTTGATAGCGAAGCTGTCATCCTTGGGGTTGACGGTGTTCCCGATTTCAATGTCCTGCCTTTGGCAATCTTAGTGTGTACCGAGCCGCCCACCACCACCACCACCGGCATCACTATTCTGCCACGACCGGCATTGATTCCATTTGCTCGTGAAGAATAACACCCGAGAGCGAATCGAACTCGCCGACCCAAGGAGAACGATCGAGCACGGCCCGGGTATGCAGATAGCCTGCGTCCCAGCGCTGCATTATGCCGGACCGGCTGAAATCGATATCCTTGGTGTAGTTCTCGCGATCGAGCTGCGGCGCCAATAGCCGCACCACATGCATTCGCGTCGGACAGCCGTAAGCGGCCAGTTCACGCACTGCCTCGCTGTTACGTTCGGCCTCAGGTATCAGGGCGGCGAGTTGGTTAATGACATGACGCAGCCGATGCGCCTGCTGCTGGCGCGCGATGTGGCTAGCGATCCTGCTCGAATACTGCACGTCCTTCTGCCGGTTGAACACTTCCGCCATGGTCGTCGGTTCGGCGCCTACGGGATTCCACATGTGGACCGCGAAGATTAGGGAATCCTTGCGGGGGCTATCGTCGAACACCACTTCCGTCGGCGTATTCGAGAGGATGCCGCCGTCCCAGTACAGCTCACCATCGACACGTATGGCAGGGAATGCCGGCGGCAGCGCGCCTGACGCCATAACGTGCTTCACGTCAAGCACCGAATCCCGGCTGTCGAAATATCGCATCTGGCTGGTTCGGACATGCGCGGCGCCGACCGTCAGACGAGGCGTGCATCGGTTCACCAAATCAAAATCGACAAGCTCGCCGAGGGTCTGCTCGAGTGGCTCGGTGGAGTAATATCCGGCCATGCCGGCGCCAAGCGGGTAATCGGTGCCGGCATGGGCCAGCGGGTTAGGCTTGAAGAACCCGGGAATGCCATTCGACACCGTCGACCAGTAGGACAGCTTGTCGTTGAAGCCCGAAAACGCTCCCGGAAAACTCCAGATCGAGCGCTGTTCCATCCGCTTCCAGAATTCCTGCAACCGCTGCACGCGGTTTTGAGGCGCGTTGCCAGCGATGAGACTCGCATTGATGGCACCGATTGAGGTGCCGATAATCCAATTCGGCTCGATTCCAGCTTCGTGCAGCGCCTGATAGACGCCGGCCTGATAGGATCCCAGCGCGCCACCGCCCTGCAGCACCAGCACGATTTGGCCCGGAATGGTCCTGCCTAGCGACCCGATGCTCTGTGAAGATTGATTTTTTTGACCGGTGTTCATCTCACGCTCCAATAGCCTTCCTGTCACCTTCCTGAGGTTCTCGATCAATCCGGTTTTGCTACGTCAACTGTTTTGTTTTAGTGCGCCGTCCACCCGCCATCGACCGGAAAAGCGATCCCTGTGATCGAAGCCGCCGCGAAAAATGCTGTGGCGCACCGAGCTCTTCGACGGTTGCAAACCTGGAGTGGATCTAATGCCTCAGGGTCATACCTCGACCATGGGGCAAAGGCACCTCTCGACAGTGATCGGCTGGCACATTTGTCGTGCCCAGGGGCCGCGAGCCGACACGCGGCGCGCCATCATCTGGCGCGCCAGCGATCATCCGAGGCTAGACCGCCGCCGGCGCCAGCTCGGCGTGCACCGCATAATCGATGTAGCCTCGCCCGTCGCCACCATAGAACGTCGAGCGGTCGTAGCGGGTCAAAGGCAGATTGCGCCGGAGCCGTTCGGGCAGATCAGGATTAGAGATGAAGTGGCGGCCGAACGCAACGAAGTCCGCGTCGCCTGCTGCGATGATGGCCGCCGCGCTCTCGCCTGTAAAACCGCCTGCGGCGATAAGGGTACGGCTGAACTTTGGCCGCAGATGCTGGGCTGCGATCGGAGCCTGGCCTTTGGCGATCTCCTCGATGCCCTGGATGCGCGGCTCGACCACGTGAAGGTAGGCGATACCGAGGCGATCGAGTTCGGTCACGACGTAGCCAAAGGTAGCTGCGGGACTGCTGTCCGACATCGATCCATAGGTGCCGCTCGGCGCGATGCGGACGCCGACGCGATCGGCACCCCACACCGAAATTGCAGCCTGCGTGATCTCCAAGAGGAAGCGCGCGCGGTTTTCAATGGGGCCGCCATATTCATCGGTTCGTTTGTTGGTGCCGTCTTGCAGGAACTGATCGGGCAGGTAGCCGTTCGCACCGTGAATCTCGACGCCATCAAAACCGGCGCGCAGTGCGCGCTCGGCGCCAGCGCGAAACTCCTCGATAATCCCCGGAATCTCGTCCAGCGCGAGCGCGCGCGGCATCGAGAACGGGACTTCACCTTGCCTGGTATAGGCATAGCCTTCTGCCGCGATCGCGGACGGCGCAACCGGCGGCTCGCCATTCGGCTGCAGATCGGTGTGTGACTGACGACCGACATGCCACAATTGCAGGAAGATCCGGCCGCCCATGGCATGAACCGCATCGGTGACGCGGCGCCATCCTTCGATCTGACGGTCAGAATAGATGCCGGGCGCGCCGGCATAGCCATAGCCGCGGATCGAGACGGGCGTTGCCTCGGAAATGATCAGGCCACCTTTCGATGCGCGCTGGGAATAATACTCGACCATCAGCTTGCTCGGAAGGTCGCCTGGATCGGACCGCATCCGCGTCAGCGGTGCCATCACGACACGGTGGGAGAGTTGATAGGGGCCAATTTTGACCGGCGAGAACAGGGTGCTCATGGTTTTCTCCTTCAGGTTTGGATGACGACGGCCGATGGTCGCTGGACGTAGCGCCCCATCAGCCGTCTCTTGAGAAGCGCGATGGGATCGCAGTCGCGCTTCCGGCTTTTTGCCGTTGTCAGACCTTGACAGCGGCCGCCCGCTGCAGCACCGGGATCATGTCTTCGGGCTCGGGCCTGCGGGTGTAGTCGGGGTTCACTTCGGAATAGAGGATCGTGCCGTCCTGGCCGATCACGTAGCGGGCCGGCATCGGCAGGGTCCAGCTCGGATCGTCGTTGAACGTGGGCAGATCGTTCTTGAGGCCCTTGTAGAGTTCGATCAGATAGTCGGGCAGCTCGAAGCGCAAGCCGAACGCGGCGCCGACCTTGCCCTTCGCATCCGACAGGATCGGGAAGGTGAGCTTGTTCCGACGCACCGACTTGCGGCTGTTCGGCGCGGTCTGCGGCGAGATCGCAAGCAGGGAGGCGCCATACTTGTCGAACGCCGGCTTGGCGGCTTCCAGCGCCTGCAGTTCCATATTGCCGTAGGGGCACCACACGCCGCGATAGAAGCTGAGGACCAGCGGGCGCTTCTTCAAAAGCTCGTTCGAGCTGACGATGTTGCCTTCGGGATCCTTCAGCGAGAACGATGGGGCCACATCACCGGCTTTCTTGGCGCGCCGCGCAGCGCCGGAGGCGATCAGCTCGGCGGTGGCGCGATGCATCGTTTCGATGACGGAGCGAGGAACGCTATAGGGCGGCTTGGAGGCTTCGAAATCGGCCTTGAAAGCATCGAGTTTGGCTTGCAGCGACACGGTCGGCTCCCCTTTGGGTTTCGCGTGGGCTTATGGATCGAACTCACGCGAAAGAACCTAAAGGAGACCGCCATGGAGGGTAGCGAGGCTGTTGGACTAGACTTTATTCCGCTTGGGAATGAATAATGACTTCAACAGCCGCGACAGATGACAAGCTTGCGATCGAGTTCAACATCGAGATCCTGTTGCTGGCGCTCCCATGCCGACAGAACCTCGTTCTGGGGGACGTCGGCCCTTGCAGGCTGACGATGGCCGATCGGCGCGAGCCAGGGCGAATGCGAGGTCAGAACGGCTGGATTGTTTTGATCGGACGCCGCCATTGCCGGCGAAAGCAGGCTGAACAGGACAATACCAGCGGCAACGGCCGCGGAAACGATCGTCGAATGCTTCGTTGATTGAGTGGACATGGTGACACTCCTTCTGTCGCGGGCTCGGGATGAGCAACTCCGCTTCTGGTGTCACCTTGACTGATCGCTTCAAGACGCTGAATGCCGGCAGGGATCGAAGAAATGCTAGTTCGTCTCATCTGCGCCGGAAATGGCGTCGCCTCGATTAATTCGTTGTCAGGGGTTGAAGCTACGTTCGAAGAAATCAACAAACGCCCGCGCCTTCGCGGTCGCCGCGCGCCCGGTCGGAAACACCGCCCACAGATCGAGAGGCGGAAGACTCCATTCCGAAAGCACCGCGCACACCGCACCCGAGCGCAGTTCCGGGGTGAACATCCATTCCGACGCAATGGTCAACCCGACATGGGCGAGCACCGCGGCTCTGACGCCTTCGGCGGCGGTCACCTTCAATCTGCTCTGAACCTTGACCGCGGCTTCAGAGCTGTCGCGCTGAAACGACCAGACACTGCCTTCTCCCTGCAGATAGACCACCGCCTGATGCTTGCTGAGATCGGCTGGTGTTGCCGGGGTTCCGGCGCACTCGAAGTAGCCGGGCGTACCCAAGACCAATCGCTTGCATCGTCCGATGCGCCGAGCCGTCAGGGCCGAATCCAGTAGCTTTCCCATCCGCAGCGCTACATCGATGCCCTCCTGCACGAGGTCGATCTGGCGGTCGTCAAGCACGACTTCCAGGTCGAGGTCCGGATGTTGCGCGAGGAACTTCGGCAGCAAGGGAATGAGATGGATGCTGGCAAAGGTGACGGCTGCGCAGATTCGCAATCGCCCCTTCAGCCCAGTGCCGGCGCCGCGTGCGGCAAGTTCCGCTTCGTCGGCCTCCTCGATCGCGCGCTTGGCACGTTCGAAATAGCCGAGCCCGGCTTCGGTCGGCGTAAGTCCGCGTGTCGAACGCGTGAGCAGCTTCACTCCCAGATAGTTTTCCAACTGAGCAACCGTCTTCGAAACCGCCGGTTGACCGACCCGAAGCTGCCGCGCTGCACCTGAGAAGGATCCCGTCTCGACCACGCGGATGAAGGTCTCCATCGAAGCCAGGCGATCCATCGTGGTTCTCCCCTATTCTTCCCGGGAATGAGCGCTATTGCCAAGTCCTGTCTGCCACGACGCGGGAAAATTGGCCATGTCTTGTCGCGACCGAAGCGGGTGCTTGGGCCAGGACGGAGACGACCGATGCCCCCCTACAGACAATCTTACGCCGACCGCTATGAGGCACCATCATCTGCATTCCGCTCCAGGCGGCGCGCGAAGAGCGTTGTCGCCGGGGCGGCACGGATGCTCAACCTGACCGTTGCCGATGCGCTCTATGCCTACGCTGTGACGGGCAGCGCATTCGCAACTGTGATGGTGCTCGCCGCGCCGCATCTGGAGGTCTTCATGCGCTGCCTCTTCCACGGCAAAGGATGAGCGAGCACGTCCGAGCGCAGCCGCATCAGGACAGGAACGGGAGCTGATACAAGCGACCGGTCGCGTCGAGATCCTCAACCTTCCATTCACCGCCAACGCCCAGGATCATCCACCTCAGGAAAGCCCAGAGATCGGTATCGACGTCTTCTTCATTCAGGGGGTCAAGCGCGTCGACGAGCGCATAGATTTCGAGCCCGTCGGGAAAGGGCTCTCCGCTGCGACCAATGAACACGAGCGAATAGATCGTTCCAGAAGGGCCGCGGATATAGCCAGACTTGGACAGCCCGTTGGTATCGAGCGAGAAACGCCGAATGAAGAATTCTCGAAATTCCGGGTAATGGCCGACCCGATCTTCCGCGAGGACGAGCGCTGCTCTTTTGCCGTCGAGGCTGGGCTTTTCGATGACTTCGACCTTTGTCATGGCTGCCTCCCATCAATTCGATCGAGGAAGTTGTTGATCTTCTCCGCAATCTCGGCGCCCGAATCCTCCTGAAGGAAATGACGGCCGCCGACGAGTTCGGGTCCCTCCGCGTGCGGCAGCAACTCCTTGAAGCGCGTCGCGAATGTCTTGTGGTCGAAGACCTCGTCCTCCCTTCCCCAGACCAGCATTGTCGGGAATTTCGATTTTTTGAGCTCGCGCTCGAGCCATTCAAACCGCTGGAAGCCGCGTGCGGTGTCATCAAGTGGAATCCATCGCGGCCAAGTCCAGGTCAGGAGACGGGTAGCCGGATCAGGGAGGATGCCCTCATAAACGCTCTGCGCTCCATCTCGGAATCTCTTCCTGTCGACCACCGACAGATACATTCCGCGGCCGGCCAATGCATTGTGTCGGCCGAGAAGAAAAGGGCCGACAACGGGCGCGTGCATCATGCGCCAGGGAAATATCCGCTTGTGGAACTCGGCGGGGGGAAGCGGCCAGGCCCAGGTACTCATGATCACGAGCGCACGGACGCGGTCAGGATTGGAAAGTGCAAAGCCGAGACCGGTCGGACCGCCCCAATCATGACAAACCATGGTGGCGTTACGAACATCGAGCTGCCGCAACAGGCTTGTCAGATTTGAGATGTGGCCGTCGAGACTGTGCGCCTGTTCGCGGACGGGTTTCTCGGACAGACCGAACCCGATCATGTCGGGGACAATCACGCGCCGGCCTGCAGCCGTCAGCGGCTTCACGAATTTCCGATAGAGGAATCCCCAGGCAGGATTGCCGTGCAAGAGAACAACGGGATCGCCGGCTCCCTCGTCCACGTAATGCATGCGCCAGCCGTTGACACGCTTGAATCTCGGTTCGTATGGCCATTCCTCGTGGACAAAGGGCCCAGGCGGCACGGGCGTCGTTGCTGCATCGAGCTTCATCGCTCTTTTCCTTAGGAACACTCAACTCATGGAAAGAAAATCACGGCCTGACCGTTCAGGCGAGGCAGCCTCGCAACTGCACCGAGGCAATCTCCAGTCTCGAAATCGAAGGCGACGACTTCGTCTTGAGCCACGCAATAGAGCCGGGTATCCGGCCCGAAGCGCAAACCCCGCGGCTTCTGAAACTGCACACCGTCTTTTGGAACAAGCACCCGCGCGAGACGCCCATCAGTGTGAGCATATTCGCGGATCGTCGTCAGCGCATTTGCCGCACCGAATGGATGCTCGCTGCTAACGACGATATTGCCGCTTGGCGCGATCGTAAGGTCCAACGGACTGAGATCGGGATCCCTCACCTTCCATGATGGGAGCATCCGGCGATCGGAATCGAACGCCAGAATGGTGTTATCGCCCTCGCCGCCCGGCCCGATGCCGGAGGCGAGAAAGAGCCTGCCATCATGCCCAAATGCAAAGCCGCGCGGAAACGGAACGACATGGGGCGGCAAGATATATTCGCCTGCCCTGTCGAGCTTTCTGGCGAACGCCATGATCGTTCGCTCGCTGCGGAGGCCGACATAGTATCTGCCGTCCGGCCCAAAATTGCCGCCGCCCGGATTCAATCCGACGATGCTTCTGCTCGCGTGCACCACATGTCCGTTGCGGTCGAGCGCCAGAATCCGATCGGAGCCGCTGTTGACGAAGAGCAATCCATCGACCCGGCTGGTCCCAAGCCCACGAGGGTCGACGATGCGCGGATCGCTGCCGAAAACGCCAATCGGCTTACCGTCATCGGCGAAAGCGAGAATTTTTCCGTAACCCGCGCCGTTCGCACCGGTCGCACTTGTAACGAGGAGGGTCATGTCAGTCCCGGAGCCCGAGGCCGCTGCTGCCGCCTGTTATCACCGCTACTTTGCCCTGCAATCCAGGCACCATTCTCTTCCCTTCCGATTCCGGACTACTTCGCGGCTGACGGCAGGAGCTTGTGGTCGATCAGAGACTGCAGTGCGTTGCGGAACGAGTCCTCGGTATCAATCGTCTTGGTGAATCCAGCCTGGCGCAGCTTGACCGTGCTCACGAAGGCCCGAGGTCCTGCCGGAGCGCCATAAGCGAACGCGAAGTCAGCATGCTGGTCCCCATGGCCAACCAGCTCCCGCAGGTTCCGCGAGCGAAGATCGTACTTTGCGACGATCCGGTCCCAGATATCCGCGTTTTCATCGAGGTATGCTGTCACGCTCGTTGGCATGTCCGGCCCGGTTTCGACACCGAGGGTTTCGGCGATGGCCGGCCACACATTGCGCCACTCGAACACGTCGCCGTTGGTGATGTTGAACGCCTCGTTCGCGGCCTGGGGCGACTGCGCAGCCCAGACCATCACGTCCGCGACGAGGTCTGCATCGGCGGCCTCCCAGACGAACGACGGACCGCCAGGAAAGCCGAACGGTTCACCCTTCTCGCGGCGGATTGCCGCGTAGGCTCCGATGGCCGGAATAACGTTCAACGCGCCTGGGGTGGGACCGGTGACGAGCTGCGGACGTAGAGCCGTATAATTGAAGCCATGCTTGGCACCCATCTCACCCACATAGGCTTCCTGGTCGAAGAAGAAGTTCGGATGATCTTTGCGGACATTACGTTCGCGGGCCGGGATTGGGATCGGGTGCAGGTGCACGCCGTAGATCTTCGTTCCCTGCAGAATGCTGACGTGCTGGAAATTGGCGGCGGTACGCACGATCGGCGCCACCACGTTGCGCAGCATGGCGTTGTTGGTCTCGATCTGTTCCTTGCTCGACCAGCCAGCGACCAGCTCAGGCCTCTCGTGCAGGGCCGTGTAGGCGATATGCGTGATGTCGGTCAGCGGCTCGAACGCGGCGCGGGAGCTTTTCTCGTCCCGCAGATCGACGGATAGAAACTGGACGTCGCGGCCGCTCGGCAGCTCGGGCTTGCGGCGCGAGACGCCAACCACCTCCCAGCCCGCGGCAAGAAACTTCTCGATCGCGGCGACGCCCAGCAGGCCGCTTGCACCTGTGACCAGCACCTTATTCCGAACGATCTTTCCTTGGTTGCTCATGCTCATGATTCTTGGACTCCTGTTGATGAGCAGGTTTGCTCGTCACCGACGCCTATGCGGCCGTTGCGTTAACCTCGAGCCATTTTGCGATGTTGGCAGCGGCGTCGCCGTAGAAGGTCCGATAAAGATCTTCGGTTACGTAGCCGATGTGAGGCGTCGCGAGGACGTTCTCCAGCTTCCGGAAGGGGTGATCTAGACCCAACGGCTCAACCTCGAACACGTCGACCGCGGCCCCGGCTATCTGGCGCGTCTGCAGCGCTTCGATCAGAGCCACCTCGTCGACGATCGGACTACGCGATGTGTTGACGAGTCTCGCCGTCGGCTTCATCAGGGCGAACTCGGGCGCCCCGATCAGCCCTTTGGTACGACTGCTCAGGACGAGATGGACGGTCACGATGTCGGCCTCGCGGAACAGCGTCTGCTTGTCCACGAGGGTAGCACCAGCGGCGCTGGCTTTCTCCTCAGTGAGGTTCTGGCTCCAGGCGATCACCTTCATGCCGAACGCGAGGGCGATGCGCGCCACGTCTCTTCCGATGTTACCCAGCCCGACGACGCCCAGGCTCCTACCTCTCAGGTTTGAGCCGAGGCTTGTTTGCCATCCCCCGGCCTTGAGCGAAGCGGCTTCCCGGTCGATGCCTCGTATGCTGGCCAGAATCAGCGACCAGGTGAACTCGATGGTGGGTGTGGAGTCATAGCCGGTCGCTGTGACCGCGATGCCGAGATCGGTCGCGGTCTGGCTGTTGATGGAGGCGTTTCGCGGTCCGGTCGACGCTATCAGCTTGAGGTTCGGGAGCCGCTGCAGGATCTCCCCCGTAAGCGGCGTGCGTTCGCGCATGACGCATATTGCGTCGAACGGGCGCAGGCGCTCGACCACTCCCGAGGGATCGGCGATATGATCGTTGAATACGGTGATCTCGGCGTGCCGCCGGACGGCCGACCAGTCGGCAAGCCGCAGCGCAACGTTCTGGTAGTCGTCGAGGATCGCAACTTTCATTGGACCCCCTCCTTCTGCTTGCCGGTAAAGAACCCGCCCAGAGCTCCCGCCACAGCTTTGGGATCGTTTTCCATCGGAATGTGTCCTGCCGACTTGATCCGGACGAGCCTCGTGTCCGGAATCTCGCGCGCATAGCGTTCGGCATAGTCGATTGTCTGAAATGGGTCGTCCTCGCCCCACACCAGAAGCTTGGGCGTCTTTGACTGCAGAAGAGCCGGCAGCATCTCCATGGTGTGGCGGTGGTCCGCGGCGCCCGCGAGCGCCAACCAGGAGCGGGCAACCCTCGGGTCTGTCCAGGGATCGAGATATTCGGCGATCTCGGCTTCGCTTGCCGGACGCCCGAGCGCCTTTACGACGGACACGCGGCGCGCGGCCAGTACATCGTCCCGCGTCGTCGCGGCGGCCACTGCCGGATCCCGGAAGCGGGCAACGCCGGGCACCGGCCAGGAGTCGTACATGATGCCGTTCACCACGGCCACGCGCGGCACCTCCACGGTTCCTGCGAGCGCCAGATGCTGCGCCACCCCTCCGCCAATGTCATGGCCGGCGACCATGACCGGCCCCTCATGCCCGAGCGCTTCGAGGAAACGCACGAGCCAGGCGGAGAGACGCGGGACCGAAGCCTCGCTCAGGGTGAGTTCGCCTCCGGAGCGGCCGAAGCCGGGGAAATCGACCGCCACCGGGCGAAGGCCCGCCGCGGCGATGCCGTCGAGCACGGGCTGCCAGACGCGGCTCCAATAGGTGCCATGAAGCAGGAGCACCAGGGAACCGCCCTTGCCGGCGGTCAGATAGCTGATCGGAACGCCGCCTACGTCGAGGGTCTCGCGCCTCGTCATCGGACGATCCTCTTCACATGTTCCTTGCCGAGCCCGACGGCTTCATAGTGGCTGGTCGCGTGCTCGAGCTTGGTGAAAACATCTTCGTATCCGAGCGCCTCGCCGTAGGGATCGACATAGGTGTATCCACCCGTCACGTGAAAGAGCGTGGCCATTTCCTTCACGTCGTCCGGAACGACGAGCGTGTGCGTCTCGCCGGGCGGCTCGAATGCGTAGTCACCAGGCGTCGCGATCCAGTCATGCTCGAGGTAGCGCCATCTTCCGCGCAGCGTGAAGGCGTGCACCGGTCCGGAATGGCGGTGACGCGACAGCACGCCCGAGGACCGGACCCTGAGGATGTTGATATAGTAGCCCTGGCTCACATTCAGGACGAGCGGCCTGAAGGCAACGGTCGGCGACTGCGGCACCCATTCGCGTTCGTCCCCGTCAAGTTCCAGCGCGGAGCCGACGAACACATCCGGCACCATGCCTGCGGGCTGGGGTTTCTGGTAGGCGATCTTGCTCTGGTCGATGGACCGGCGCGCAGGCGCCTGCTGTTGCTCCGATGAAGACTTCGTTGTCATTTTGACCTCCAACACACAAATGGGACGTCGGGCGATTTGCGGCTCGTTGTCGTCAGACTGCCGGCACTCTTGCGCCGGTCTGTCCGAACAGGATCTTCTTCCCTTCCTCGGTGACGGCGGGACGGCTCGAGTACGGCTCGCCTCTGGCATACGCCCGCTGCGTCCCGGGGCGCTCGCGCACCGTGTCGAACCAGCGCCGCAGGTTCGGGAAATCATCCAGATTCTGCTGCTGGCGCTTCCAGGGAACGATCCAGGGATAGGAAGCCATGTCGGCGATGCTGTACTCGTCGCCGGCGACGAACGTGCGGTTTTCGAGATGATGATCGAGCACGCCGTACAGACGGTTCGTCTCCTTCACGTAGCGGTCGATCGCGTAAGGAATTTTGCTTGGCGCGTAGATGCCGAAATGGTGGTTCTGTCCGGCCATCGGCCCTAGCCCGCCCACCTGCCAGAACAGCCATTCCGTCGCGGTCTTGCGGCCGCGGACGTTCTTCGGCAGGAAGCGGCCGGTCTTGTCGGCGAGGTACAACAGGATGGCGCCCGACTCGAACACGCTGATCGGTTCGCCGCCGTCGGACGGTACGGTATCGATGATCACCGGCATGCGGTTGTTCGGCGAGATGGCGAGAAAGTCGGGCTTGAACTGATCGCCGGCGCTGATGTCGACCGGGTGGATCGTGTAGTCCAGTCCCGCTTCCTCCAGGAACATCGTGATCTTGTGACCGTTCGGCGTAGGCCAGTAGTAAAGGTCGATCATTTCCGTCTCCTCTGCTTGTCCGCCAAGTGCGAGGCCGCGGGCCCTGCCCCTGCCGGTGGCAAGGTGCGGCCTCGGTCGCGGTCAGGCGGCGCGCTTCAGCTTCCCCGGCGCTCCACTCCGCGCCCTTCATGAACGGATCAAGTGGCGTCTGCGCGATCATCTCTCGTCTCCCTCGAATGAAGTGGCGGTGACAAACTTGCGCATCCGCCGGCGCCGGCGGCAGTCGCCCTGGGCAATATCATTCATTCCTGTCCGGAATGAACGAGACCCGCGGTCTTCGAGCGCCGTACGGCCGGTTCATGTTGGGTGACGCGCACCACGTCCTGCTTCAACAGATAGAACGAGACGGCCAGCAGCACGACATCCTTCATCAGGAACGGGACGTTGCCGGTCATCGCCGGAAATCCGGCCGCAGGATCCCAACCGTCAGGCATGAAAGGAATTATCGTGACCGTCGCGATGAAAGTCGCGGTCGAACCGGCGGCACCCAGAATTCCGAGCCGCTTGTCCCAGAACCCTGCAAGTAGTAGAGCGCCGAACGTCCATTCGGAAACACCGAGAAACCAGCTTGCACCCTGATGGCCGAACACGGGGTAGAGCCACCATATCAGCGGACCGTTGCTGATGAAGGGCACGAGCCGCTCCGCCTCATATGGCCACCATTTCTGGTAACCGAAG
Source organism: Bradyrhizobium lablabi (assembly GCF_900141755.1). Lineage (NCBI taxonomy): Bacteria > Pseudomonadati > Pseudomonadota > Alphaproteobacteria > Hyphomicrobiales > Nitrobacteraceae > Bradyrhizobium > Bradyrhizobium lablabi. The sequence continues at coordinate 584,022 of NZ_LT670844.1, forward strand.
AAGAAAAACATGATCACCATCGATGCGCGGACCAGATGGTAGTCGAGATCCTCGGTGAGCAGGCCGGACCGGCGCATGATCAGGACGAATGGACTGATTGCCTTATTGAAAATCGCGTTCATTGTTGTAACTCCTTATGTCAAGCGTCGACATGCAGTCGCTTCACGCGACCGCGGGAAGTCGATTTCAGTGTCGGACCACGCCGCCCCCGCGAAGCGAGGGCGGCTTTTCTGACGCCGCTTAGGCGGCGGGCTTGAGCTTGCCGGGCGGAGTCCACTCGGCGCCCTTCATGAAGGAATCGTTCGGTGTCTCGGCAAGGTGGTTGGTATAGTTGGAGATCAGCTTGGTCGCGGCGAGAACGAGGACGTCGAGCACCGCGCGATTGTCATAACCCGCGGCCTTGAAGGCAGCGACGTCGGCCTGGCTCACCACGCCGCGCTGGCGAGTGACTTTTGCGGCGAACTGGCGCAGCGCCTCGAGCTTCGCGTCGGCGATGGGACGGCCTTCGCGGACGGCCGCGATCGCCGCATTGTCAACCTTCGCCATGCGCGAGAGGTTGGTGTGACCCGCCATGCAATAGGTGCACTCGTTCTCGTAGATGATCGCGAGATAGACGATGTTGCGCTCCTGCGGCGTGAAACCCGTCTTCTCGGCAATGCCCCAGAGCGTGCTGTAGGCCTCGAGCGCCGCCGGACTCTCGGCGAGGATGCGGTGCAGGTTGGGCACGAAGCCCCAGCCCTTCTGGATGCTGTTTAGTATCTCGGCAGAGGCTGCCGGCGCGGTGGTAGTCTCGTGAAGCGTGAATCCGTTGATCATTTCTCTCTCCCTTCTTGAGCAGCAAACGATGTGGCCGCACCATCACCCATTCCCCGGCGCGGCGGCAGACGCGATCTGGCGATATGATTCATTCCGATGAGGAATGGGAACCTCTTTGCGCAAATGAGCTGCCAATCCCGTTGACCGGAACCGATTGTGTCGGGGCTGCCCATGATAATTTTCCTAATTGCGCGCCCTTTTCTCTTCTTGCGCGGTGCTTGTCCTCTTTCGGTCTCTGCTTCGTCCCGCGCGCGCGACGAAAATGGAAAAGCGAGACCCGCGGCAGGGAGTAGAGGCGACGTCGATGCGGTGGCCCAGAATTCCGATCGCTTGGCGCACGATGAAGAGCCCGATGCCCAAACCGTCACATCGTGCGGCATCAAGCCGGGTGAAAGCCTCGAAGATCTTCGGCATTTGTTCGCCAGGGATTCCAATGCCCGTGTCATACACATCGATCCGGATACTCGAACCGAAGTGCCTGCAACCAAGAAGGATGCGACCTCCGGGCTGTGTGTACTTGATTGCATTGCTGACCAGATTGCGCAGGGCGGCGCCGAGGAGCAGGCTGTCACTCAGTATCGAGGCGTCGCTGGAAACCATGTGGATGCCTATGCCCTTGCTCAGCGCAGCCTGTTCGTTCTCCCGGCAAGCCTGCCGCAAGACCTGATGGACGCGTACCGGCGTGAGCTCGAGACGCCGTGTACGTTCTCGGACGCGCAGCGCAGTCAGGATCTGCTCCAGTTGCTCCCTAAGCCGGTCGATCGCCCTTTGACCGGACCGCAAACATCGCAGTTCGGAGCTCGTTCGGATTCCAAGCCCAAGGAGTTCGTGAGCGCTTTGAATGACCTGGAGTGGCTGCCGGAGATCGTGTCCGGCTATGGCGAGCAGCACCGCCTCGAAGTTCGAGACTCTGTGCGGCCTAGCAGAGGCCGTCATGTTCCAAGATACCGGTCGCGTCGCGCCAGCTGTTGCCCGGAAACTCTCGTTGCGTTCTTCCGTTCCGATATGGTCGTCACCTGACTGGAAAGCGCCGCTTCGATCTCCAAAACCCGCAAAAACTTGCTCGGTCATAACCATCCTCCACCCACGATTGAAGTCCGTGCTGGTGAGGAGGATTATCCAGCCGGTGGCTTTTGGCCTATTGCCCAAGCGAATGTCGGGGTAACACCTTGGTATCAAAGATCTAGCCGATCGGCTGAGCCAGGCGATTCAAAGTGGTGACGGCAGTTAAGTTTGAGCAGCATCCGTAGCGGGAAGCTCGAACCAGAACCTGGCGCCGCCGTGGATCGTGTTGTTGTCCGCGCCGATCCGGCCACCATGCGCTTCAACGATCGACCGGCAGATCGACAAGCCCATGCCCATGCCCCCCTCCTTTGTCGTGAAGAAACTGTCGAACAGGCGGGAAAGATGCTCCGGCTTGATACCAGGGCCGCTGTTCTCGACGGTACAGCGTATGGTTGCGGCATCAACCGCTTCCGTGGAAATAGCTATTTTACGGTCGATGGCAGACGCCTGTGCTATCGCCTGCAATGCATTGACCACCAGATTGACGACAACCTGTTGCAGTTGGGTGCGGTCGGCGAGCACTTTCGGACCCGCGGCCGCACTATGGTACGACACCGTCACGCGACGGGATTGCGCTTCGTGCCGCAGAAACTGCAACACCTCGCTGATCAGATCGTCAATTGACACCAACACGCGCTCTGGTGGCCGCCGGGCGGCCATCGAGCGGATCCTGGCGATGATTTCCGATGCGCGCCGCGCGTCGGCATTCATCCGCTCAAGCGACGAGCGCACTTCGTCGAGATCGGGCGCTGGCCGATTAAGCCAGCGTAGTCCCGCATCAGCACTGGCGCCAATGGCGCCAAGGGGTTGATTGATTTCGTGGGCGATCGAAGCAGTTAGCTCTCCCAACGTTGAAACTCGTGCAGCATGCGCAAACTTCGCCTGGATCTGTTGGAGTTCCTCCTGAGCCCGGGCAAGATCGGTCAGATCAACGAGCGCAATGAGATTGACGCCGACGTCAGTCCGCGTGGCCGTGAAGAGCACGTCGATCACGCGCCCGTCCAGCGTATTGACCTGCGTTTTTTCCTCGTATGTCGTCTCGCCGCGGAAACGGCTTTCCAGCGTCCGGCGGATCGTGTCCGGTCGCGCTTGCCAGAAGTGCGTCGCAGGCCCGAGCAGCTCGCGCCGATCCTTGGCGCCGAACATCTTTACGGTAATGCCATTAACTTCCTCGACCACCATGACTTCGATCGCGTTCGGCACGAACTCGGGATGAGCATCGAGATAGGCAGGAAAGTCGACCACGCCCGCGCCTGCCACGTCCTTGAACATTTCGAGCAATCCGCGGACATTGACCTGCCAAAGCGAAATAGGCATGTGATCAAACAGTCTGCGGTATTGTTGCTCGCTCTGCTCCAACGCCGCATAGGCAGCCTTGCGCTCGGTTACATCCATGACTGCGCCCATGAACTGAAACCCGCGGCGCTCATCTTTAACAAGGTGCGCAACGACATGAAGATGCTTGACCAAGCCGTCAGGCATCAACAGCCGGTGCTCAAAATCGTAGTCCTGTTTCTCCTCCGCAGCATGCTCGACGGCCCGTCCGACGGCCGCAATATCATCGGGGTGGACGCGATCGAGCACCATCTGGATGGAGGGCTTGCTCGCGGGGTCGTACCCAAGAATCTTGTAGCATTGGTCGGACCAAAAAATCTCGCCGCTCGACACATTCCAGCCGAAGCTGCCGGTGTGGCTCAGGTTTTGTGCTTCGGCGAGGAAGGTTTCCTGCATTCGCCGCAGCGCGGTTTCGGCCCGCTTGCGCTCGGTGATATCGGTATTGCTCTCCAGCGTACCGATCGGTTTTCCCTCCGCGTCCCTCTGCAGGGACCACCGGCTTTCAACAGTAACTCGTTCGCCCGTACGCGTCGTGTGGACAAGTTCGCCTTCCCAGCGGCCGGTGCGTGACAAGATTTGATCGATGTCAATGAGCGGAGCCGGAAAGACCGTTTTTAGCAGATCATGGGTGATCTTGCCGGCCGCCTCGCCTCGTTTCCAACCATAAAGCTCTTCGGCGCCCCGATTCCAGTATCGAACCACATTGTTCACGTCTTTGACGAATACGGCGTCGTGGGTGAGATCGAGAAGCCGCGCCTGTTGGCTTTGCACTTCGCCGAACTGGCGGACCCGCCTTACCAACCCCGTGATTGCGAGCGAAGTGAAAAAAAATGCGATCAGAGTGAGCCAATCTTGCACGTCCCACATCTGAAACGAGAAAATCGGCTCGAAGAAGAAATAGTCGAGACAGCCGGCGACCATCAACGAGAAGATGACTGACGAAATGAAGCTGTCCAGCAGAGAGAGCAGAACGATTACAATCAAGTAGATCGGGACAACGACCCTTGGCTTGAGGTCGAGTTCAAAGCCGACCCAGGTCACCAGCGCGATCATGGCACCGCCAACGAGCCAAAGCGCAATCAGGTAGCGGTAGTTCGTGGTCCGCTTTTCCGTCGATAGCGACTCCGGTACCAACAGCGTACTTGCCTGCAAGGTGCGAAGATCGCTAACGGTCCGCTGCAACAGCCCGCCCGAATTCGTCGCTATTTTCCCGAGTTGCTCAAAGCCGCTCATGGGACGATTCTCGATGCGAGCGCTCAAGCTTCCTGCCGGCTCCGCATGGCGCTCAAACGGACCGGTATGCAATCGACAGCCTAACAATCGCGCTATTTTACAACATTCCGAATGCAACGGCCACCAGCTTGCTACCGCAACCTTGGGCTAACCCTGCTGGGCCCGCATTTCGGATAAAACCGAGCGCATAACTCGCGGAAAAAGCGAGGTAAAACGGCCGAGCACCCCGCCCGTTATCCGTTTTGCTCCTGGCGGATCATCCGCAGAAGTCGCATTGAAGGGCTAAGTCTAACTGTTCAGCGCCCTCTCCAGACAACCTACAAGTATTTCCGATTCAATTGGCTTCTTGAGAAAACACATTGCACCGCTCGCGAAAGCCTTCTCTTCAAGACCGGGCTCAAGGCGCGCGGTGATCATGATCACCGGCAGAGAGCATTGTTGTGCAGTCAGGTGCTCTTTAAGGTCGATCCCGCTCATTCCAGGCATCTGAATGTCGGTGATCATGCACGCGAAACTTTCGGCATCCCCATGCGCCAGAAAATCTTCAGCGGAAGCAAAGCCGCGAGCATCATAACCGAGCGCACGGACCAAATCTATAAGTGAGGTACGCATCGAATCGTCGTCATCAACGATGGAAATTTTTCGTGTCACAGGCATCCGGCCGTCCTTGAAATATTCCGAGCATCGCCGCTGAGTCGCGGGGCGAATGCGACATTAGTCGCATGCGCGACCGCGTCTTGTAATCAGACTCAGGTATGAGGAACCGCCAGTCAGGGTTCCACGGTTTTCAACGCATCGGCCATCCGGACCAGATCGGCAAGAGTGCGTGCACCCATTTTTCGCATTGCGGCGCCGCGATGAATCTTGACGGTCACCTCGCTCAGGCCGAGGTCTCCTGCCACCTGCTTGTTCATCTTCCCTGTGGTCACAAGCATCATCACTTGCTGCTCGCGCGGCGTCAGCGTCGCGAAGCTTTCGGCGAGACGTGCGGTGTCGCCTGATTCGGCGCGGCGCTTTCGGTCTCGCTCAATTGCCGCGGCCGCCGCGTCGAGCATATCCTGATCGCGAAAGGGCTTGGGCAGGAAGTCCATCGCGCCTGCCTTCATGGCGCGAACCGACATTGGTATATCGCCATGACCGGTGATCAGTATGACAGGAAATCGAATACCGAGGCCAATGAGCTGGTCCTGGAAATCAAGTCCGCTTGTCCCCGGCAGCCGCACGTCAAGTACGATACATCCCGGGGCATCGGTCCTGGCAGCGTCGACGAACTCGCTCGCCGATCCGTAGGTCCGAGTCTGTATTCCGACCGAGCGAAACAGACTGTCAAGGGAAGCCCGCAACGATTCATCGTCATCGACAATATGAACAACCGGCCTGTCGTTCGATTCCTGTACCATTAGCCTGCGCCCAGCGGACAGCTTCTCAATATCAGGTCGCGTCGCTGCTCCTGATCACACCAAGGCATGATCGTATCAGACCTTTATCACTGCCAAAAGTGGTCTGTCGATTGCGCAAAAGGCAGAAACATTCCATCGGCGGCAGAGCAGCAGCATGAAGGGTCCATAAAATCAATTCGATAGGAGGAAACCCGAGCTCCACCGAGCAGTGAAAGATGTCCCTCGCGGGACGATGGATGAGGTGAGTTCGCATGTCTGCTGCAGCGGCGAACCCAGGCCTCGAACCATCAGCGGGCAACATTCCGGGCCAAAACCGGAGGTCCGATCAAGCCCGAAATCGTATTCGCAACAGCGGCGGGGAACATATGATGTTGCGGCGCAGTCGGCAAGTTCGCGCTGGGGCGCGACATCGTCGTGTAAGTACAAGGCTTCCTAGGCTTTCCCGCAACTCGCTAAGCCTTCTAAGCGCGCAATGAGCATACGAACAAGACAGGCGCAACGAATGGGTTTATTCCGAAGTGGAATAACGGTTTTGCTGGGGCGTGGTTCCACTGTACAGAAAGCCGCCGGCAAGCTGTTGCTAGCCGACGGCTTTTCGAGTTACCGGCAGCATCATTGCTTCGTGACGCGCACCACGTCCTGCTTCAACAGATAGAGCGACACAGCCAGCAGCACCACGTCCTTCATCAGGAAGGGGACGTTGCCTGTCATCGCCGGAAATCCGGCCGCAGGATCCCAACCCTCCGGCATCAAGGGGATGATCGTGACGGTGGCGATGAAGGTCGCGGTCGAACCGGCCGCGCCGAGGATCCCGAGCCGCTTGTCCCAGAAGCCGGCGAACAGCAGCGAGCCGAACGTCCATTCGGAAACACCGAGGAACCAGCTCGCGCCCTGATGGCCGAACACGGGATAGAGCCACCAGATCAGCGGACCGTTGCTGATGAAGGGAACGAGCCGCTCGGCCTCATAGGCCCACCACTTCTGGTAACCGAAGAAGAAAAACATGATCACCATCGACGCCCGGACGATGTGGTAGTCGAGGTCCTCCGCGAGCAGGCCCGACCTTCGCAAGGTGGCGACAAGCGGGTTGAATGCGGTGTTGATAAGCGAGTTCATTGTCGTAACTCCTTGTGTTGAGCATCGACCGCGCAGTCGCAGTCACGCGACTGCGGGGAAGTCGATGTCGGTGTCGTTGATGTTGTTGAAGACGTTGGTGAAGACGGTGGTGGCGAAGGCGAGGCTGATGTCGACAAGCTGCGCGTCGCTGTAGCCGGCATCCTTGATCGCGGCGAAATCGGCATCGCTCACAGTGCCGCTGGTTGCCGCGAGCTTGCGAACGAAGCGGACCAGCGCATCGCGCTTGACGTCGCCGGTCGGCTTGCCATCGCGGATGTTCTTCAGCTCTTCGGGTTTCAACCCGGCGAGCTTGCCGAGCAGGCTGTGCGCGGCGACGCAATAGTCGCAGCCGGCGACGCCGGAGATGACGAGCTTGATCGTCTCCTGATCGCGCTTGCTCAGGCTGCCCGAAGCAAGCACGGCATCGGCAGCAAGCACTGCCTTCAGTGCGGCAGGTCCGTGCGCGCCGATCGCGGCAAAGGTGTTCGGTACGCTGCCGATTGCCTTTTTGATCTGGCCGTAGATCTCGGCGGTCGCGCCGGTTGCGGATTCAAGGCTGGGAACGGAAAGACGAGACATGGTGACACTCCTTGGTTGGGGTTGAGCAACGATTGCGGAGTGACTGTATGAACTCGCATTGATACTTTGAATGTCGCCTTAGCTCGTTTCTATGCCCGTTCGTCTCATTTGCAGTGGAAGGCCATTTTTCACGAAAAGAAACGCCCACGGCTCTGGTGCGAGAACCGCGGGCGGAGCTTGTCCGGCTCAGCGTTGGATGCAGACATCAATTGTGGTCGGCCGCGTAATGCGCCTTCGGCCTGGCATGAAGCGTATGTGGCGCATAGGCGAGCGTGTCGGCGGCCGGTAGCCAGGGATCGCGGAAGCAATCGCCGCCGCGGCCCGACGACGTCCACTGACATTGCTCGAGGGTATCGAAGCTGCAGGACACCACCTGCGACGTCACATCCTTACGGCAATATTCGCCAGCGGAGTGACGCTATGAACCGGTGGTGAGACGTTGAATGTTTCTTCGGATCCTTTATATGCCGAAACATCTCAAATGGAGGTCGCTGCATGCCCGCTGCGGATTGGCTCAGCCGCTTGTTCGAGATGGTGACGGTGCGCGGTCGGCTCGATCTGCGCTGCGCCTATGGCGCGCCTTGGCGGATCGATCAGGGGCCGGGCGGAGCCAACGAAATCCCCTATCACGCGGTCATCGGCGGCTCTGCGGTGCTGGAGAATCCGGCTGGCGGCCGGCCAGTGCAGTTGAAGGCCGGCGACATCCTCCTCCTGCCAGGAAATCGGCGGCACGTGATGCATGACGGAAGCGGCGCGAGGGCAAAACCGGCGCGCGATCATCAACACCTCAATCTCTTGATCAGCGAAAACGCTGGCACCGGCGAGCGGCTCGACCTGCTCTGCGGTCACTTCGCCATTGCTCCGCCACATGATCGTCTGCTGCGCAACCATCTGCCGCCCCTTCTTGTCGTGCACACAGGTGATATCAGCGCAGTGACCGCGCGTACGGGAACGGCCGCTCAACTGTCCAGTTTGGTCGGTCTGATGCGCAGCGAGTCAGAGGCCGATCATCTCGGTGGCCGCGCAATGCTGAATGCGCTTTCGACTGCGATGTTCGCCCTGGCGCTCCGACTGGCGAGCGAAGCGAAAGACGCGCCCATCGGACTTCTCGCGGTCGCTAGCCACCCGCGTCTGGCGCCGGCGCTGGCAGCGATCTTCAACGAGCCGGCGCGCGCGTGGTCACTGCCGGACTTGGCACGTCTCTGCAACATGTCGCGCGCGACGCTGGCGCGCCAGTTTCAGGAGAAGCTCGGGCGCTCCGCCAGCGATCTCCTGACCGAAATCCGGATGACGCTCGCGTCGAACGAATTGAGAAAGCCTTCCATGTCAACGGGAGCCGTAGCGGACGCGGTCGGCTACCAGTCCGAGGCTGCCTTCCAACGCGCGTTCAAGAGCCATATGGGGCTGACACCCGCCCAATGGAGAAAGGGCGAGGAATTTTCGAAAGCTGACCACAGCAGTGACGGCCAGCATGAGGAACTCCAATCGGCAACTTTACCCTCCCGGGGACGTCCGATCGCGTAGGAGATGAGCGCTTGGGTCCGCCATGCCCAAGTAGAGACGATAGAGCATATAAACGCGACTAATTGGCATTCGAGGTCTGAAATCGACGCCGTACATTCACTCCGCAAGCGTTACTCAACCAAACCCAGGAGTGTCCAATGTCACGTCTTTCAATTCTCGTCACCGCCATCGTTCTATCGGTTGCGGTCACTTCAATGAGCCAGATGGCATCCGCAAAGGAGCATCCTCGGCTCCGCCAACCGCACTTCACCAGCGAACAATTTCGCCGGGCCAATGCTGCCGTCGTTGCTGTCCCTGAGGTGCCATCAACCATGTACACTGGCGGATGGTCGGCCCCCGCTGGTCGTTAACGCGCAACGATGAGCATAAACGAGAGGCGAAGCGGTCCCAACACGTCCCGCTGAGGGCGAGTTGGGACCGTTCACTACGCAAGACGATGCAAAGCTGAACCCAGCAACCGCGACCCATTCCGGACAGGAATAATCCTTATTGCAGAGACCACCCTGCCGGGTTCGCGATCCCGTACATAGCGTCTAACCGTTCATCCCAACTTCCTTGTCGGAGGCCTTTCCATGATGTCACTGCACTCGGTCGTAATTGCCGAACCGGTTCGCACCGCCATCGGAACATTCGGCGGCACGTTGAAAGACGTTCCGGCCGTCACGCTTGGGGCGACGGCCATCAGCGGCGCCCTTCAACGGTCTGGACTGCGGCCGGAGGAGATCGGCACGGTGGTTATGGGGAATGCCGTGCAAGCCGGCAACAAGATGAATCCTGCGCGGCAGGCGGCGATCCACGCTGGACTTCCGGTTCAAGTCCCCGCGATGAGCGTAAATCGGGTCTGTGGCTCCGGTGCACAGGCGATCGTCTCGGCCGCACAAGAAATCCTGATGGGCTTGGTGGATACGGCGGTCGCTGGAGGCATGGAGAACATGGACGCCGCCCCGTACCTGCTAGCGCGTGGCCGGTGGGGCCACCGCCTGGGGGACGGGGTCCTCTCTGATAGCGTCCTGCGCGACGGGCTCAACGATGCCTTCTCGGATGCACATTCGGGTTGGCATACTGAGGATCTGGTCACGAAGTTTCAGATTAGTCGTGCCGCGCAAGACGAATGGGCGCTGCGCTCGCATCAGCGCTTCTCCGCCGCGCAGGCAGCAGGGAAATTCGCAGACGAAATCGTGCCGGTTGAAGTTCCTGGCCGGAAAGGAGCGAAGACATTCATGGTGGACGAGCACAACCGCCCGGACGCCACGCTGGAATCGCTGAGCAAGCTGAAGCCAGTCTTCCGCGAAACCGGGACGATTACCGCGGGCAACGCCCCAGGGCTGAATACGGCCGCGGCGGCGATGGTGCTGGCGAGCGAAGCTTGGGCGGAAAAGCGGGGCTTGACCCCGATGGCCCGGCTTGCGGCATATGGCATCGCTGCAGTCGAGCCGGGCTTCTTCGGCCTCGGGCCGATCCCCGCCGTCAAACAGGCCCTGACGTGCGCCGGCTGGAGTATCGGCGACGTGGAGCGGATCGAGATCAATGAGGCGTTCGCCGCAATCGCGCTTGCAGTCATGCAGGAGCTCGGACTGCCATCCGACGTCGTCAACGTTGAGGGGGGCGCGATCGCCCATGGTCACCCGATCGGTGCGACGGGTGCTGTGCTGACGACCCGTCTTCTGCATTCGATGCGCCGCGACGGACTCAAGAAGGGTGTCGCCACGATGTGCATCGGAGGTGGTCAGGGAATCGCCTTAGCGGTTGAAATGGTCAGCTAGCGCGAAATCGCAGACAATCGTAGTTTGGCGCGAGAAATCGTGGCGCGGCGTAGCGGGAGCGACTCGAACCCCCGACCGGAGCAATTTTCGTTCTCTTAGCCAGGCAGCGCTGACACTTGGTCAGAGTCAGCTAATGGAAAGAACAATGCTGTGTCCGAGGATAACGCAGCAAAGCCCACGAAAACCGTTAGATGCAGGCTGTTTCGAGGGCGATTCAACAAGGGCTGGACCGAAACCACCGGTGCAGTTATATGATCGGGACCATTTGCGAAGCCATTTGCAAAAGTTTCGACAAGAAACGCTGTAATATCCATGACTTATGGGGAATGGTGTAACGGTAGCACAACAGACTCTGACTCTGTTTGTCTAGGTTCGAATCCTAGTTCCCCAGCCAACACCGTAAATAATAGCGATATCAATGACTGAACAGAGAGACTGCGTGCAAACATTGGCAATATCGTAACAGTTAGACGCGTGTTACGGGACGGGCAAAGTAGTGCAATCCCCACTCATCTCGTAGCAGTCAAGAGCTCTTTACGATGAACACTCCGTAGATGGATCGTTCCCAACATAAAATCTTTGATTGCGAGGGAATTTTTTTCGATTCTGTTCGCAAACGCGTGTCTGAATGGTTTAGCGAACGAGGAGCCAGCGATTGGCCCTCATCAGCATATTGATCGGCAAGCGCGCCACCATCGGCTTTCTCTAATCACATGAGCTATCGTGTTCACTGCGGAAGCCAAACTGAGTCGCGTGCCCAATGTGACGGACGTGTCCTCAAATCGTAAACGAGTCCTGAAATCCGCGAAAAATAATGATCGAGACTCTCTAGGTAGAATCGCCGATCTTTTTGCCGCTATGGGAACGATCCTCAAGACCTCCGGCGAGCGATTACACGTCGCGCTCCTATTGGCGCTACTAGTGGCATGCGCGGCGAATTTGATGCTCGTGTGCTCGTGGCTTTAGTCCGAATTGGACAGTCGCGCATGTCACTGCTTCCTTCGCGCGCATCACAGCTCGCAAAGCCACGTCCGCTTTTGGGGCGCATAACGGACTCTATTCGCGCGACGCGGCACGTCCGAAAAGTGGTCAAATTCGAACGTCAGATCCCGCCGATGCAGTGTCTTTTCATCCCCCGACAGCGGACAATGGTTTAGCGACCGCGCGAACTCGACTTTCTTGCTCTGGGTTGCGCAAACAAGCTGACTGCCACGGAGCGCCGCCTGCTCACTGCAGTGCAACCGATCACAAAGACCTGCACGCGAGGCAGCTTCTTTAGTCCGACGCGGCCTTCGAATCCCCTTCCCCATATCTAGCGTGCCCCCAACCCTAAGAAATGAACCAACCTCGGGCTGCAGGGCGGAAGCCTCACATTGAGTAATCTCAATGTTCGCAGACCAAAAACACTACCATCACACCAGAAAACATTGCGTTTACGTTGCGTTTTCGTTGCGCGTTTTTCGAAAAATTCAAAATGCAACAAACTAGTGAGATCAGGCCGTGCGCTGCCGGCAGGGAATTTTTAGCCCAAGATATAGACTCGTCGCAGACAAAAGCGTGGTCAGGCGGGGTTATCGGAGCTGGTAAAAAATACACCTAATATCTATTCCCTATTTGTGAGTTGCGGCCAGGAAAGCGACTGCAACAGCAAAGCGAATGTGCTGCCGTGCTCGACGCCATTGATTGAAGGCGGGCTAGGATTCTTCTGTTCAAATCTCTCTTCGACGGCAAGGGCACTACTTTATCCAAAGTCAAAGTACCGATCTGAGAAATACAAGCGTCGAACAAGGACGTTCGTGGAAATTGTTATGCGTCGTTGTTGTCACTCAACACTAACTCCTGGACCCTTGGCGCAAGCAACATAAACGACCCCGTTGGCAACCGACCCAGAATTTTGTCAACGCTACTCTTTGCGCCAGAGGAGCGACGACATCTCGATCGATCTACTTCATGCGGGCGTCAACCAGTGCCTCGGCACAGTGATTATGACTGGTTGATTTTGAGCCAATCTAGGATGGGCAGGTCTTTCGGAGCAACGAGGACCTGGATACTTCGGGCGACGCCGGGTTGACGCCGGATGAGACCGTTTCGCTCGAGCGTCACGATCATCTGATGCACCGAGGGCGGGCTGACTTGAAAGTGGCGCTGCATATCGGTCTCGGCGGGTGGGCGTCTGAACATGTGCGAGTAGGTGTAGATGAAAGCCAGGTACTGACCTTGCTTTTCGGTGAAGCCTTGAGCGCTGAGGTTGCGAGCGGCGCCTGATTTTTGATTCATTTGTCGATTCGTCCGGTCCTCCGACAAGGAGGTCGAGATGAATGTACGTTATCGGGTCGAATTGAGCCAAGCCGAACGCTGTGAACTCACCGCGATGTTGAGCAAAGGCAAACGAGCCGCCCGTAAACTCAAGCGCGCCCAGATATTCCTGGCAGCCGATGCTGGCCGCAGCGATGAAGAGATCGCCCGCGCGGTGGCGGTGGGCGGTTCCACCGTGTACCGGACCAAGCGGCGCTTCGTGGAAGGCAATCTGGAACAGGCACTGAGCGAGGATCCGCGTCCTGGGGCGGAGCGCAAGCTCACCGGCAAGGAAGAAGCCTTGCTGGTGGCAACGGCTTGCGCAGACCCTCCCGAGGGTCGCGCCCGCTGGACGCTGAAACTGCTGGCCGACGCCATGGTCAAGCTCACCGGGCATGAGAGCCTGTCGGGGCGAGACGGTGCGCCGGCGGCTGGCCGAAAACGGTCTCAAGCCCTGGCGCAAGGATATGTGGTGCATTCCCCGGGTCGACGGCGAATATGTCGCCCGCATGGAAGACGTGCTCGACCTCTATGCCCAAGCGCCGGATCCCGCGCGGCCCGTGGTCTGCTTCGACGAGAGCCCGGTCCAGCTGATCGGCGAGGTGCGCCAGCCGATCCCGGCTCAACCGGGGCAACTGGAACGTTACGATTGCGAGTACCGTCGCAACGGCACCGTCAATCTCTTCGTCTGCGTCGACGTGCATCGGCCTTGGCGCGAGGTTAAGGTCACCGAGCGGCGGGCGGCAGAAGACTACGCCCAATGCATGCGCGAACTCGTCGATGTCCATTATCCCGATGCCGCGTGCATCCGAGTCGTGCAGGACAACCTGTCGACCCACTCGGCCGGTGCCCTCTATGAGGCATTCGCACCCGCCGAAGCCCGGCGAATTCTGCGCCGCCTGGAGTTCCACTACACCCCCAAGCATGCCAGCTGGCTCAACATGGTCGAGATTGAGATCGGTGTGCTCCGTGGCCAGTGCCTGGATCGCAGAATCGACGACTCCAAGCGCCTCATCAGCGAAATCGCCGCATGGGAGAAACAACGGAACACCGCCGGCGCAGGCATCAAATGGATGTTCACAACCGAAAAAGCCCGCGCCAAAATGGGCCGCGCCTATCCCGTCACGTCCAAAGAGTCATAAACACTGTGCAGAGATACCTGCCCCGAGCGGCCCCGTCGCGTGTCTCGCGGTGAAGCCAGTCGGAAAGCCGGATGCCGGAAATCGGCTCGTCCGGTTTCCGAAATGGGTGAGTCCCACTGGCCTATTGCGCTCGCATCAGGTGCGCCGCGCCCGCTGCAGCAAAGTCAGCTTGGCCACTTTGACAGGGTGCGTCTGATACCGCGCTTGTCTCGCTGCATCGCAACACGGAAAATGAGACTGACGTTCAAGCAACCGGGCATCTTAACCGCCGCTCGGTGCGCACTATCGCTCCCCGCGGAAGCGCCGGAGCGGACTCCGAGCGAGTTTCAATTCGGTGCAAACCTTCGCGCAGCAGACGTCAAAAAAGCGAATGGGAGGAGTTCTATGTTGAAAGGCAGTTTGTGTCTTGCCGCGCTGGCAGGCCTGTTTATGTCGGGCTCGGCTTTCGCCCAGGAGAAAATCAAGGTTGGTGTCACGGCGACGCTGGAGGGCACCTACACGGTGCTCGGCGAGGATGGCATCCGCGGCTTTCAGACCGCATTGAACAAACTCGGCACCAAGGTAGGCGACAAGCAACTCGACTTTGTCATCGCCTCCACCGACGCGACGCCGGATTCCGCGGTGCGCGCGGTCCGCAAACTGATCGAGCAGGACAAGGTACAGGTCCTGCTTTCGCCGCTGTCGGGCGACGAAGGCATCGCGGTCAAGAATTTCGCCAAGACCCACCCCGAACTAACATTCGTCAACGCCGCGTCGGGCGCGCAGGAAACCACTTATGTCGATCCGGCGCCCAACTTCTTCCGCTACAACATGGACGGCGCCCAGTGGCAGGTCGGCCTGGGCAAATATGCCTATGACACCAAGGGCTATCGCAAGATCGCCACGGTCGGCGAGGACTACTCCTTCATTTATACGCAAGTTTTCGGGCTTGTGCTCGAATTCTGCGGTGCCGGCGGTCAGGTTACCAGCCGGCAATGGGTCCCGCTCGGAACCAACGATTTTGCTTCCGTCATCGCCGCGCTGCCCGACGACGTCGACGCGATTTATCTGGGGCTTGGCGGGGCGGACGCCGTCAACTTCCTCAATCAATACCAGCAGTCGGGCGGCAAGGCGCATCTGCTCGGCGGCTCGATCATGGTCGACCAGACCATCCTATCGGCCAAGGGCAATGCCAAGAACGCGCTGATCGGCACGGTCGCCGCCTCTGGGCAGGCCGACACCTGGGAGGATCCCGGCTGGCAGACCTTCGTGAAAGACTATCAGGCCGCTTTCCCTCCGGAGAAGCGTTTCCCGAGCCCGTCCTTGCTTGCGACCAATTATTATAACTCGACGTCGGCGCTGATCCTGGGCCTGAGGAAAGTCAACGGCGACCTCAGCGACAATCAGTCCAAGCTAAAGGCTGCGCTGGCTTCAATTGAGCTCGATGCGCCCAATGGGAAAATCAAGCTCGATTCCAACCGTCAGGCGATCGGCACCAATTTCGTCACCGAAGTCGTCGACGACGGCAAGGGCGCCCTGTTCAGCAAGGTCGTGAAGGTCATACCGAACGTCAACCAGACGCTCGGCTACGACCCGGCGGTATTCGCCAAGATAGGCCTGCCTGGCCGCACGGTTCCCGAGTGCAAGAAGTACTGAAACAAACCAGGCGGCCGGCGCCCTCGGGACCGGCCGCCTCTCCTCCAAATGCCGGAGTTCGGGCGGCGCCCGAACGCGCTCTTGCATTCTCCTCGCGGATGATCAACCTTATAAAAAACAATAAGACACAATTCGCGGGAGGAATGCATGAGCCGGGCTCTTGCCGTCTTTCACGGCCATTTCGGCCGCGCGATGGTCTATCAGCTCAATCGTCCCTTCAATGTGCACGCGCATCGCGAAGGGCATTTGATCTTCCATATTGGCGGCACGCCCGGCTGCGTGGAAGTGCTCGAGCAGCCGCAGTCGGTGCGCGAGGACACCGTCGTTGCGGTCAATCCCTGGGAGCCGCACAATTTCCTGCCGAAAGATCTGGCAGACGGGGCGCTCTTCCTTGTTCTCTACGTCAACGCCGAGTGGTTCGCGGGAGTCCGTGGCCTGCGTTTCGGGTGCACGACATTCGGGCGCACCGCGACCTTGGACCGCAATGTCCGGCAGGCGGCGGCGATGATTTGCGGCGCTCCCTCGCTCAAGAGTCTCGACGGAGAGCTGCGCAACCTGATCGACGCTTGTCACGAAGAGAGCTGGCGTCAGGCCGACGCCGCGCCGGACGGTCGTGCCGGCACGGCAGTCACCGACTTTCGCGTGCGCAAATCGATCAGGCTTTTGGACGAATGCGCGGGCGCCGAGATCGAGTTCGATGCGATCGCCCGCGAGGCGGGGCTTTCGCGCCCGCATTTCTACAAACTTTTCCGCACCCAGACCGGCGTCACGCCGCACCTCTATGTCAACACGCTTCTGATGGAAAAGGCGCTGGACTCGCTGGTGGCAACCGAAGCGTCGATCGCCGACATCGGCTTCGATCTCGGCTTTTCGTCGCAGAGCGCGTTCACGCACTTCTTCGCCGGCAATGTCGGCATGGCGCCGACCGACTATCGGCGCGCCGCAAAAGTCCTGCGGGCCTGACCGACCGAGCCGGCGCGCGAAAGAATACTGACGATCAAGTCATGGCCGCGCAGGCCGATAGAATGACGGCGGACGCCGACGGCGAACGACCGTCGCGCCGGGGGAGGACAAGGGCCGACATGGCCTCGAACGTTTCAGCCAATCGTCGCGAACCGGCTGGCGCAGGCCGGTCTCCTGCTTGCGCCCCGGCACTGACAGACCGCGGGTGGCGCTGATGACAAAATTCGTCGAGCGCCATCCGTTGTGGGCCTTCATCATTCTGATCGCGGTCGCGGCGGCGCTGTGGTTGATTTTCGCGACCTGGCCGCAAGGTCTGGAGGACGTCTTCGGCAGGAAGAAGGTGTTTCTGAGCGCGGTTTTCAACGGCATCACGCTCGGCGGCCTGTATTTCCTGGTGGCGAGCGGTTTCACCCTCATCTTCGGGCTGATGCGCAACGTCAATCTCGCGCACGGCTCGCTTTATCTGTTCGGCGGCTATATCGGCTATGCGGTCAGCGTCGCGACCGGATCCTGGCTACTGAGCTTCGTCGCCGCCTTCATCGTCGTCGCGCTGGTCGGCGTCGCCATGCAGTTCCTCGTGTTTCGCCGCATCGAGGGTCAGGACCTGCGCCAGACCATGGTGACAATCGGGCTGTCGATTGTGTTTGCCGACCTCATGCTGTGGGCCTTCGGCGGCGACTTCTACCAGATCCAGACGCCGCGCGCGCTGGTTGGCCCAATCGAATTGCCGTTCGTCACTGCGGTGAAGTCATCGGGCGAGGCGGTCTATCTGCAATACCCGATGGTGCGCCTCGTCATCTTCGCTGCCGCCGTCGTTATCGGCGTTGCCATGTGGCTCGCCCTCAACCGCACGCGCGTCGGCATGATCGTGCGTGCCGGCGTCAATGATCGCGACATTCTGGCGGCGATGGGCGTGCGCATTCAGCTGGTGTTCGTGCTCGTCTTCGCGCTTGGCGCCGGTCTTGCGGGCATAGCCGGCGTCGTCGGCGCCACGTTTCAGTCGATCTCGCCCGGCGAAGACATCCGTTTCCTGCTTGCTTCCCTCGTCGTCGTCATCATCGGCGGCATGGGATCGATCCCGGGGGCTGCGCTCGGTGCGCTTATCGTCGGCCTCGCCGAGCAACTCGGCTCCGTTTACATTCCGACGTACGCGATCGTAGTGACGTTTCTGATCATGGTGCTCGTGCTGGCCGTTCGGCCGCAGGGCCTGCTGGCGGGCCGCTAGCCATGTCGATCACCCAGGACGCTCGACTTCAGCCCGAAGCGGCCACGGCGACGCCGTTGAATGGTCTCGCCCAAGCGGATTTCGGCAATCCTGCCGCCTGGGTGGTGGCCTTTATTCTCGTCATCATGCCGCTGATCGCCAACGGCTTTTTCCTCATCGAAATTTTCGGCACCACCATGATCCTCGGCATCGTGGCGCTCAGCCTGATGTTCCTGGCCGGCTATGGCGGCATGGTCAGCCTGATGCAGCTGACGATCGCGGGCCTTGCCGGCTACATGACGGCGGTGCTCGGTGCCAGCGGCAACGCCAACATCAGCCTTGGCTGGCCCTGGTGGCTCGCGACGCCCATGGCGCTTGTTCTGGCAACGCTGTTCGGCACCATCGGCGGGGCGCTCGCGGTACGCACCGAGGGCATCTACACGATCATGATCACGCTGGCGATTGCGTCGGCGTTTTACTACTTCACCAATCAGAACTGGGTCATTTTCAATGGCCACACCGGCATCAACAGCGTCGTGACGCCGCATTTCTGGGGCGTCGACTGGCGTGCGGATGTGCCGTTCTACTACGTGATACTCGTGGTCGCGGCGCTCTGTTTCGGCGCGGTCAGCTATCTCTCGCGCGCGCCGTTCGGGCTGGCCTTGCAAGGCGTGCGCGACAATCCGCGCCGCATGGCCGCGCTCGGCTTCAACGTCAACGCGCACCGTGTCGCTGCTTATGCATTCGCCTCCTTCCTGGCTGCGCTCGGCGGCGTTTTGCAGGTCTGGAACTATCACCAGATCTCGCCGGGTTCGGTCGGGGTCGAGCGGGCGATCGATATTCTCATCATTGCCATCGTCGGCGGCATCACGCGTCCGATCGGCCCATTCATCGGCGCCCTGATTTTTGTGCTGCTGCGCACCTTCACGCTCGATTTTCTGGTCGCCATCGGGCTCGACGGCAATCGCTTCCGCCTGCTGATCGGGCTGGGCTTTCTGGTCATCGTGCTGTTCTCCCCGGACGGCATCGTCGGGCTTTGGGAGCGCTGGCGCCGCCGGGGCGAAGGACAAGTGCAACCGGGCGGAGACCGCCATGGATAGCGTCGCGCATCGCCTCTCCGTCGTCGGCGCCGGTGCCGCGCTCGAATTGCGCGGCGTGACACGGCTGTTCGGTGCGCTCGCGGCGCTGACCGATGTCACGCTGACGGTCAGGCCCGGCGAGCGGCGCGCGGTGCTCGGCTCCAACGGCGCCGGCAAAACCACACTCTTCAACTGCATCACCGGCGATTTTCCGCCGACCTCCGGCACGATAAGGTTCTTCGGCGAGGACGTGACCAACTTTCCACCCTATGAGCGCATCCGCCGCGGCCTTCGGCGCACCTATCAGATTTCGGCGCTGTTTCCGGGGCTAACCGTTCACGACAATGTTTACTTGGCGTGCTGCGGCGTTTCGCGCAGCCGTTTCTCGCCGTTCCGGCCGCGCAGCAATGACACGCTCATGCAATCGGCCGACGATCTGGTGCAGGCCGTGCATCTGACCGCGGTGAAAGATCGCCGCGTCGCCGAACTCGCCCACGGCCAGCAGCGCCAGCTCGAAATCGCGCTCGCGCTCGCAGGCGCGCCGCGCTTCATCCTGTTCGACGAACCGGCCGCCGGCCTGTCGCCGACCGAGCGCGGCGAACTGGTGGAAATCCTCACTTCCCTGCCCGGCCATATCGGCTACATCATCATTGAGCACGACATGGACGTGGCGCTACGCGTCGTCGAGAGCGTGACGATGATGCACAATGGCCGCATCTTCAAGGAAGGGCCGCCACAGGAAATCGAGTCCGATCCCGAGGTTCAGGAGCTTTATCTCGGAGGCGGCCATGATCCTGGGGGCAGATATGGCTGATGCGCGCCGCGCCACACCGATGCTCGAAGTCAGAGGCCTCGACGTCTATTACGGCCGTTCGCACGCGCTGCAGGGCGTCGACCTGACGCTCGATACCGGCGTGCTTTCCGTCATCGGCCGTAACGGCATGGGCAAGACGACGCTCTGCAAGACGATCATGGGACTCGTGCGCGCGACCGGCGGCTCGGTGCTGTTGCGCGGTGAGGACTTGCTGTCGCTGCAACCTGCGCAGGTCGCTCGCCTAGGCGTCGGTTACGTACCGCAAGGGCGACGCCTGTGGCGCTCGCTCACCGTCGACGAACATTTGCGTATGATCGCGGGCATGCGGCGGGGGCCATGGACCGTCGAGCGCATCTACGACACCTTCCCGCGGCTCGCCGAGCGCAAGACCAGCGGCGGCGGCCAGCTCTCCGGTGGCGAGCAGCAGATGCTGGCGATTGCCCGCGCGCTGGTGACCAACCCGCGTCTCTTGATCATGGACGAGCCGACCGAAGGGCTCGCGCCTGTTATCGTCGTCCAGGTCGAGGAGATGCTGGTGCGCCTCGGCGAGGAAGGCGACATTTCGGTGCTTGTCATCGAACAGAACATCGGGGTGGCGACCGCGGTCTCCAAGAACGTCGCGATCATGGTCAACGGCCGGATCAACCGCATCATCGAGTCCGCGCGCCTTGCCTCCGACCGTGATCTGCAGCAGCGCCTGCTCGGTGTCGGGCGTCACTCAGAAGCCGGGCTCGAAATCAATGGAGAGACGAACGGCGACGCCGCGGTCCGCCCGGCCGCCCCGCGATTGCCGAGCTCGGCGCCGAAGCGCGTCTATATTTCCAATCCGACGCCGCCGACCCGCTGGTCGCAGCCCGTGCCGATCGCGCGCATCGAAGCGAGCGCGCGGACGCTCTCGAGTGGCGTGTTGAGGCTCGAGGAGGCCGCGCGACCGCGACGCGATGCGATGGCGGCGCGAAGCTCCGGACCGCCGACCGTGCTCGTCGTCGGCACACTGGATACCAAGGGCGAGGAACTCAGGTTCATCCGCGACATCGTTGGCGGCAGCGGCTTGCGCGCGCGTCTCGTCGATGTCTCGACCAGCGGCAAGCTCTCGTCTTGCGACGTCTCCGCCCAGGAGATCGCGCTCAACCATCCGCGCGGCGGCAGCGCCGTGTTCGGTCCGGATCGCGGCAGCTCGGTGACGGCGATGGCGGATGCCTTCGCCAACTGGCTGCGCCGGCAGCCCGAAATCGTCGGCGTGATCAGTGCCGGCGGGTCGGGCGGCGCTTCGCTGGTGGCGCCCGCCATGCGCGCGCTACCGATCGGCGTACCAAAACTCATCATCTCCTCGGTCGCCTCGGGCGATGTCGCGCCCTATGTCGGGCCCGCCGACATCACCATGATGTATTCGGTCACCGACGTGCAGGGGCTTAACTCAATCTCGCGCCAGGTGCTCGCCAACGGCGCCAACGCCCTCGTCGGCATGGTCAAGGCACGGCTAGATGCGCGCGGAGAAAATGTGCGCGAGGTGAGTGCCAGTCTGCCCGCGGTCGGCCTGACGATGTTCGGCGTCACGACGCCCGCCGTGCAGCAGATCGCTGCAGCATTACGCGCTGACTACGAATGCCTGGTTTTCCATGCCACCGGCATCGGCGGCCGCTCGATGGAGAAGCTGGTAGATTCCGGTCTGTTGGCAGGCGTGATCGACATCACGACGACCGAAATCTGCGACCTCTTGATGGGTGGCGTGTTCCCCGCGACCGAGGATCGCTTCGGCGCCATCATTCGCACCCGCATCCCCTATGTCGGCTCGGTCGGCGCGCTCGATATGGTCAATTTCGGCTCCCCCGAAACCATCCCCGAACGCTACCGTGGCCGCAAGCTGCACGTCCACAATCCGCAGGTGACGCTGATGCGCACCACTGCCGAAGAGAACGAACGCATGGGCCGCTGGATCGGCGAGCGCCTCAACGCGATGGACGGGCCGGTGCGGTTCTTTCTGCCTGAAGGCGGCGTCTCCGCGCTCGACGCGCCGGGGCAACCATTCCGGGACCTCGATGCCGATGCCGCGCTGTTCCGTGCGCTCGATCAGACGGTGCGCCAGACCAGCAACCGGCAGCTGATCCGATTGAAACGCAACATCAACGAGCCCGAATTCGCGGCGGCGATTGTCACAGCCTTCCGCTCGCTGATCGGACGCCCCGGCACGCGCCGGTGGGTGGCGAGGTGAGCGATGCCCCGATTTGAACGCGCCGAGCTTTTGAAGAAATTCCGCGCCATGGCCGCGCGCGGCGAACCGATCGTCGGCGGCGGTGCCGGCACCGGGCTCTCCGCCAAATGCGAGGAAGCCGGCGGCATCGACTTGATCGTCATTTATAATTCCGGCCGCTACCGGATGGCCGGGCGCGGCTCGCTCGCGGGATTGATGCCATATGGCGACGCCAACGCGATCGTCGTCGAAATGGCGGGCGAAGTGCTGCCCGTCGTCAAGAACACGCCGGTGCTTGCCGGCGTCAACGGCACCGATCCCTTTCGCGACATGGATGTTTTCCTCGATCAGCTGAAGACGCTCGGCTTTGCGGGCGTACAGAATTTTCCGACTGTCGGCCTGATCGACGGCGTCTTCCGCGCCAATCTCGAAGAGACCGGCATGTCCTATGCGCTCGAGGTCGAGATGATCGCCAAGGCGCGCGCCAAGGATATGCTGACCACGCCTTACGTCTTCAATGCCGCCGACGCCAAGGCGATGGCGGCGGCGGGTGCAGACATTGTGGTCTGCCATCTCGGCCTCACCACCGGCGGCGCGATTGGCGCGCAGACCGCGCTGAAACTTGCGGATTGTCCGGCCCTCATCGACACCTGGGCGGCGGCGGCCCTGGCGGTCAATCCGGAGATACTGGTGCTGGCGCATGGCGGGCCGGTCGCCGAACCGGCGGACGCCGCCTTCATCCTAAAGCACGCGCGCAAATGTCACGGCTTCTACGGAGCTTCCTCGATGGAGCGGCTTCCGGTGGAGCGGGCGCTGACGGAACAGGTTCGAAAATTCAAGGCGATCGGCGGGCGTTGAGCGCCGGTTACGGGAGGTTAGCACCATGTCGGGCATTCTTGTTGGCGAATTGATCCTATGGCTGATCGTCGCGCTGATCGTGATCGTCGTGGCGGTCTACATCGTGAACTGGCTCTATCACCGATCGTCAAAAGAAGTGTCGTTCGTACGCACCGGCTTCCTCGGCGAACGGGTCGTGATCAACGGCGGCGCCTTCGTGCTGCCGTTCATTCACGACTTCACGCCGGTCAACATGAACGTGCTGCCGATGCCGATCATTCGGTCGAAGCAGGACGCCGTCATCACCCGGGACCGCATGCGCATCGACATCGAGGCCGATTTCTATGTCCGCGTGCAGCCGACCCGCGAGGCGGTCGCGATCGCCGCGGCGACGCTCGGCCGGCGAACGCTGGAGCCCGAACGGCTGCATGCGCTGCTCGCCGGGAAGTTCGTCTCTGCAATGCGCTCGGTCGCATCCGAAATGACTATGGAGCAGATGCACGAAAAGCGCGGCGATTACGTCGCGCGGGTCAAGGCCGCTGCCGCCGAGGCGCTGGCCCAGAACGGCCTCGAGCTGGAAAGCGTCGCGATCACCGACCTCGATCAGACCGACCTCGAATTCTTCAACCCGTCGAACCGCTTCGACGCGGAAGGCTTGACCCAGCTGATGGAGGACATCGAGGCCAAGCGCAAACTGCGCAACGACATCGAGCAGGATTCGATGATCAAGATCCGCACCCGCAATCTCGAAGCCGAACGGCAGGCGCTCGACATCGAACGCGAGAGCGAGACCGCGCGCCTAGAGCAGGAGCGCGACATCGAGGTCCGCCGCGCCTTGCAACGAACAGAAGTGGCGCGCGAACGCGCGTTGCGTGAGACCGAAGCCGAACAGGCACAGATCTCGGCGCGCGAGACCATCGAGAAAGCGCGCATCGCCAACGAGCAGGCCATCGCGGAAGCCCGCATCGCGTCTGAACGCGAAACCCGGCAGAGGGAGATCGAGCGCACCCAGGCGGTTGAAGCCAAGGAGATCCTGGCGCGCGAGGAAATCGAAAAGGCGCGCATCGCCAACCAGCGCTCGGTCGACACCGCCCGTATCGCCAGTGAGCGCGAGGTGCGGCAGAAGGAAATCGAGCGTACCAGAACTGTCGAGGAAGCCGAAATCCAGGCGCGCGAATCCATCGAAAAAGCCCGTATCCTGCAGGATCGCGTCGTCACCGACGCCCGCATCGCCAATGAGGAAGAAACCCGTCGGCGCGAGATCGAACGCACGCGGGCGGTTGACGAAGCCGAGATTGCAGCGAAGGAAGCTACCGAAAAGGCGCGCATCGCCCAGACCAAAATCGTCAACGCCGAACGGATCGCCTCCGACGAGCACACCCGTTCGCTCGAGATCGAGCAGGTCCGCGCTATCCAGGAAGCCGAGATCGCAGCCCAACAGGCAGTGGAAGCCGCGCGGATCGCGCGCGAACGCGCCCTCGCCTCGAGCCGCATTGCCGCCGAACAGAGCACCCGCAAGTTGGAGATCGAGCGCAATCAGGCGCTCGAAGTCGCCGGCATCGCGGCCCGCGAAGCCACCGAAGCTTCGCGTATTGCGCAGGAAGAACGCGTCCGCGCGCTCGAAATCGCGCGCAACCGCGCGGTCGAGGAAGCCGACATCGCCTCGCGCGAAGCTATCGAGGCGGCGCGGATCATGCAGGAAAAGAATGTAGCTCTCGCCCGCATCCTGAGCGAACAGGAAACCAAGGAGCAGGACATCGAGCGCGCCGAGTCGATCGAGGCGGCCGAACTGAAGCGGCGCGACGCGATCGAGCGTCAGCGCATCGGGGTCGAACTTGCGCTGGAGGCTGAACGCATCGCGTCCAGCCGGACCCGCGAAGTGCTCAACATCGAGCAGAAGCGAACGATCGAAATCGCCGATGAGGACCGGGTTATCGCCCTATCGGCAAAGCGTTCCGAGCGCATCGACGCCGACCGCCAAGTCAAGCAGGCCGAGATCGTCGCCCGTCGCGAGGTCGAGACCACGGAAGTGTCGCGGGAGCAGACGCTGGAGGCGGCCCGGCTCGAGCGCCGGCGCGTGATCGAGCAGCTCGAGGTCGCCCGCGTCCAATCCCTGCAGGAAGCCGAGATCGCCGCGAACGAGGAAGTCCAGCGCGCCCGTATCGCCTCCGACCGCGGCCTCGACGAGGCCCGCATTGGGCGCGAGCGCGACTTGCGCAAATTGGAGGTCACTCGCGAGAAGGAGGTCGAGACCGCCTTGATGGAGAAGGCGATTGCTCTCTATCAAAAATCGCTCGAACAATCGGCGGCGCAAGCAGAGGCCGAGAACGCCAAGGCGCGCGCCACCGAAGCGGCCGAGCGTGTCATCACAGTGCGCGAAAGCGAGATCGCCAAGCGGCGCAAGACGATCGAAGTCCTTATCGCCGAGAAGGAAGCCGAGGAGACGCGCATCGCCGCCGAGGCCACCCGAGTGCGCGCGGCGGTCGAAGCCGAAGCGCAAAAACTGCTCAACGAAGCGGAGAACGTGCTCACCGACCAGGCGCGCTACTCGCTGTTCCGCCGCAGGCTGCTCGATCGGATCGAGGGCATCGTGCGCGAGAGCGTCAAGCCGATGGAGAAGATCGAGGGCATCCGCATCCTCCATGTGGATGGTCTCGCTGGCGGCAATGGCAACGGCGGTGGCGGCCGCAGCGCAACCGACGAAGTCATCGATTCGGCCCTGCGCTATCGCGTTCAGGCGCCGCTGATCGATTCGATCCTCGCCGACATCGGCGTCGAAGGTGGCAGTCTGTCGAAGATGCCGGGCCTCATTCGCGAGGCCCGTGACATGCAGGGTATCCGCCAGTCGGCCGCGCCGAAGAAAGAGAGTGAGGCGAAGCCAACCGCCCCGCCCGCCGCCGATGCACCCCAGGGCGAGGGACGGCCCGCGCGCCCGAGTAAGAAGAGCTGAGGGCACGTCATGGCTCGTGTCTATGTTTCGACCGTCGTCAACGCCCGCGGCGATCGGGTATGGGCACGGGTGCGCGACTTCAACGGCTTGCCCAACTGGCATCCGGCGATCGCCGAGAGCCGCATCGAGGGCGGAGAGCCCGCAGACAAGATCGGCTGCGTGCGCGACTTCACCTTGCGCAATGGCGACCGCATTCGAGAAAAGCTGCTCGGCCTCTCCGATTTCGACATGTTCTGCACCTATTCGATCCTGGAATCGCCGATGGGCGTCGAGAACTATGTCGCGACCTTGCGCCTGACACCGGTCACCGACGGCGACAAGACGTTTCTAGAATGGTCGGCGGAGTTCGACTGCGCGCCGGAGCGCGAGACCGAACTCGTCAACAACATCGGCGCCGGCGTGTTCCAGGGCGGCTTCGATGCCCTCAAGCGCGTGTTCGGAGGCTAAAGTCCGTGCCGCACATCGTCAAAAGCACGATCCTCGACGCGCCGACCGGCGCGGTCTGGAATGTGCTGCGCGATTTCAACGGCCACGACCGCTGGCATCCCGCGGTCGCGACCAGCACGATAGAGCGCGCCCAGCCATCGGATCGCATCGGCTGCGTGCGCCGCTTCAAACTGAAGGACGGCTCTGAATTGCGCGAGCAATTGCTGGCGCTCTCCGATCTGGAGCAGACCTTCAGCTATTGCCTGCTCGACACGCCGATACCGATGTTCAACTATGTCGCCCACGTCCGGCTGTTGCCGGTCACCGACGGCGACCGCACTTTTTGGCATTGGGAATCGCGCTTTACCACGCGGCCGGCTGAAGCGGCGGAGATCACGGAAATGGTGAGCGAGCAGATCTATCAGGCCGGCTTTGATGCGATCCGCCGGCATCTCCGGGAGGCCGCATAAGCGGGGAGGCACAATCATGCCCGTCACGGTAAAGACTTTCACGACGTCAAGCGAAGCAGCAGCGGCGTTGTCGTCGGAGCGCGACGCTCGCTATCTCGGCGGTGGCACACTGGTGATGCGCGCGCTAAACGAGGGGGATGTCTCGGTTTCGACGATCGTGCGGGCGACGGATCGCGCGCTGACGCATCTCGATGTTGCCAGCTCCCGCATCACGATCGGCGCCGGCGTCACCTTCGCGCGCGTCCTCGCCGAGCGCGAGCTTGCCTTTCTCCATCCCGTCGCCGGCTCGATCGGCGGGCCGGCGGTGCGCAACATGGGTACCGTCGGCGGCAATCTGTTCGCGCCAACGCCATTTGGCGACTTCGCGGTCGCCTTGCTCGCGCTCGACGCGACCGTTGCGATGCAGAGCGGCTACGGTGCGCGTGATGTGCCGATCGAAGAGTTCCTTTCCGGCCGCGCGCGTCTGGCGGGCGGGCTCGTGCTTTCGGTCTCCCTCGTGCGCCCGCCCGGGCCGGAAGCGTTTCGCTACCGAAAGATCGCCCGCATCAAGCCGAAAGGCGCCTCCGTCATGACGCTCGCTGCGCATCTTCCGTCAAGCGGTGGCCGCATCGTCGGCGCGCGCATCGCACTCGGCGCGATGGCGGCGACACCGGTTCGCGCCAGGGCAGCCGAGCGCGCGCTCGAAGGGCGCGTGCTCGATGCTGCCACCATCGCTGCCGCGGTCGCCGCCGCGACTGAGGGGACTTCGCCGATCGACGATTCGCTCGCCAGCGCCTGGTATCGGCGCGAGGTGGTCGGCGTCCATCTCCGCCGCCTGCTCACCGGCCAAGAATGAAAGACCAATAAGAAAGACCAAGGGAATATCGATGGCCAAGACCGCCCTGCAATTCCGTCATAACGGCCGCGATGTCGCGATCTTCGTCGATGGCGGCATCAATTTGCTGACCGCCTTGCGCGATCTCATTGGCGATATGACGCCAAAATTCGGTTGCGGCCAGGGCGGATGCGGCGCCTGCACGGTGCTGATCGACGGCGATGCGCATCTCGCGTGCCTGACGCTGGCCGAGACCGTGGAAGGCCGTTCCGTGGAAACGCTCGACAGCCTCAAGGACGGACCCAATCTGCACCCGCTGCAGCGCGCCTTCATGGAGCATTTCGCCGCCCAGTGCGGCTATTGCACGCCGGGCATGCTGATGGCGGCAAAGGCCCTGCTCGACCACAACCCCTCGCCTACCCGCGAGGAGGTCATCAACGCGATCGCAGGCAATATCTGTCGCTGCACCGGATACGAACCCATCATCAACGCCGTGCTCGCCGCCGCTCCCGGCGGCCGCGCGCGCGCCTAGAGGACCGCGTCATGCTGGAATTGCGCAAGGACATTTTCGCCGACGAGCGGGACGACAATCTCAACGAGATCGGCAAGGGTACCCAGCGCCAGGACATGCTCGGTCATGTCACGGGCAGCTCCACCTATTTCAACGACCACAAACTGCAGGGCATGCTGCATCTGCAGGTCCTGCGCAGCCCGCACGCCCACGCGCGCATTCGCCGCATCGATACGGTCGAAGCCGAGCGCTCCGCCGGCGTGCGTCGGTTAATTCGTGGCGCCGATGTGCCGCGCAACCTCAATACGCTGCTCAGCCTGATCAACTTCGGCAAGGATGACGAGCCGACGCTCGCGGTCGACAAGGTGCGCTACAAGGGCGAGCCGGTCATCGCGGTCGTCGCCGACAGCCCTCGTGAAGCCTCCGAGGCGCTGGCAAAAATCCGTGTCGACTACGAGCCGCTTCCTACGGTGTTCGACGTCGAGGAAGCGCTGAAGCCCGGCGCGCCGGTCGTCAACGAAACCTATCCTAAGAATACCTTCACCTATTACGACGTCTATGATCATCAGAAGCTGCGCTTCGGCGATGTCGAGCGCGGTTTTGCAAGCGCCGACCACGTGATCGAGCAGCGCTATCAGATGTCGCCGATCGAGCATGCGCCGACCGAGACCAACGGTTCGATCGCGGCCCCCGACACCAATGGCCGTTACGTCGTCTACACCTCGACGCAGGCGCTGTTCTTTTCGGTTGACACCTGCGCAAAAATTTTGGATGTGCCTTCCAACACCTTTCATTTTATCGGAGGCACCGTCGGCGGTGGTTTCGGCGGCAAGGTCGATACCCTGACCGAGCCGCTTGCCATCCTGGGCGCGATGCTGACCGGCCGCCCGGTGCGCTATATTTTCGGCCGCGAGGAGGAGATGCAATTCGGACCGCCGCGCGGCGCCGAACGCATCTACCTAAAGGACGGTGTGATGCGCGACGGCCGCATCGTCGCGCGCAAGGCGCGCGCTTATTTCGACAGCGGCGCCTATACCAGATTGTCGAGTTACGCCGCCGTCAAATGCGCGGCGCATTTGCCCGGGCCCTACACGATCCCGAACGTTTACGGCGACATCTATTGCGTTTTCACCAACCGCACGCCGGCGACCGCGATGCGCGGCTTCGGCGTCACCGCGATGGATTTCGCCATTGAATGCCAGATGGACAAGCTCGCCCATCTCGTGGGCATGGACCCGATGGAGTTCCGCATCCTCAACGCCTATCGCGACGGCGACATGAAGGCGCATCGGCGCGAAGCGAAAAACACTGCGCTGATCGAATGCGTCCAGGTCGCCGCCGAAAAAGCAAAATGGCCGCTGCGCGAGGAATTCAAGCGGATGTCTTCGCTCAAGGACGGCGGCGGCGCCCGCGCTGCGGTTCCTCCGACGGCAAGAGACCAGCCCGCGTCCGCGCGCCCCGCCGCGCAGCAGCGCACGACTTACGATCGCAGCCCCCAGCCGGCCGCTGGGCCTCAGCCGCCGCATCCGACCCCACCGCCCCCGGTTTCGCCGCCGCCCGCGCCGCAGCCTACACACGGCGCGATCCGATTTTCCTCCGTGTTTGGTTCGAGGAGGCGCTGACCATGGCGAGATATCGCGGACGCGGCATCGCGTCGATCAATTATCCCATCGGCATGAATCTCGGCGGCGATCCGAGCCAGGCGCTGGTGCATTCCAACCCGAGCGGCAAGTTCACGGTGTCATTGTCTTCGATCGATCTCGGTCAAGGCATGAAATCGGTGACCCGGCAAATCTGCGCCGAGACGCTCGGCGTGCCGGTCGAGGACGTCTATGTCGACACCGCCGATTCCGACACCGGCCCGCATTGCATGGGCAGCTTTGCCTCGCGCGGCACCCATCGCGTCGGCAACGCGGTGATGGCGGCTGCAAAGGAGGCGCGCGGGGTGATGATGGAGGCGGCGGCCGAAGAGCTCGAGGTCAACGCCGCCGACCTCGAAACCGATGGACGCGGCAACATTCACGTCAAGGGCGCGCCGCACCGGTCGATCTCGACCAAGGACGTCGCCATCGCCGCGCAGTTCAGGCAGGGCAAGACCATTTCCGGACGCGGCATCTTCCTGGTGCCGCTCTCCGCCGTCGATCCCGAGACCGGCGAAATGTCGCCGGCGACCTGTTATGCGCATGCCTGCATGGTCGCCGAGGTCGAGGTCGACGACGAGACCGGTGACGTGGCGATGGTGCGGATGGACAGCGCCTACGAACTCGGGCGCGCGCTCAATCCGCGCCTCGTCGAACAGCAACTCGTCGGCGGCGCCTGGATGGGCGTCAGCCACGCGCTGTTCGAGACGACGGAGCCTTATTATCCCGATCCCGGCCACGGCCCGCGTGACTTTGTCGAATATCTGATGCCGGGTCCGGGCGACGTCTGCCCGCATGACATCGCGGTACTGGAACGCCCGGCGGCGGATGGCCCGTTCGGCGCCAAGGGCCCGGGCGAGATGTGCGCCAATCCGATATTGCCGGCGGTCGCCAACGCGATCTTCAACGCCGTCGGCGTGCGCGTTGACGATCTGCCGATCACGCCCGAGAAAGTCCTGCGCGCCATTAGAGCGCAGGGCGGCGCGCGGCCGCAGGCGCGGCGCTGATGGTGGTTCGCGCCACCATCGCCGGCATCGACAGCCCGGAGGCGCTGGAGAAGGCGCTGCGCGCGGCCTATTATCTCGCCGACCAGGGCATCGCGACCGCGGCCTATCTCGCGCTCGCATTGGGCAAGCCGCTGCTGCTCGAAGGGTCCCCCGGCGTCGGCAAGACCGAAGCGGCGAAGGCGATCGCCGCAACACTCGGCCGCCGGCTAATACGCCTGCAATGCTACGAGGGCATCGATGCCTCCGCCGCGCTCTATGAGTGGAACTACCCGCGGCAGATGCTGGCGATCCGCCAGGCCGGCGACGAGACCATCGACATCTATGGCGAGACCTTCCTGATCGAGCGGCCGATGCTGGCGGCGCTGCGCGCGCCGGATTCGACGGTGCTGTTGATCGACGAGATCGATCGCTCGGATCAGGAGTTCGAGGCCTTCCTGCTCGAATTCCTCTCGGACTTCCAGATTTCGATCCCCGAGCGCGGCACCATTCGGGCGGCCGCGCGGCCGGTCGTGGTGCTGACCTCCAACCGCACGCGCGACCTGCATGAGGCGCTGCGTAGACGCTGCGTCTATCACTGGATCGATTACCCGAGCGCCGAGCGCGAGGCGAGAATAGTGATGTTGCGCGCCTCCAGCGTCGCCGAGGCGACCGCGCGCGCGGTGGTCGCCGCCGTTGGCAAATTACGGCGTGAGCCGCTGAGCAAGGCGCCCGGCATCGCCGAAGCGGTCGATTGGGCGGAGGCGGCGACATTGCTCAACAAGGGCGGCGCGCGCTGGCCGGATGCGTTCAAGCGCTCAATCGGCGTCGCGCTCAAGGACGAGGAGGACCTCGCCTTCATCTCGTCGCGGCTCGACGCGCTGATCGCGGAGGCGGCCGCGTGAGCGAAGTGCTGCCACTACCCCGCGCCGCGCGCGCCTTCGTCTCCTTCGTGGCGCTGTTGCGCGTCAACGGATTTGCGATTGCGCCGGAGCAGACCACTGCGTTCCTGGAAGCGATCGCCCTGCTCGGGCCGCGTGACCCTGAGGACATAAGGCAAGCGGGGCTCGCGACCCTGGCGCCCCCGCCCGAGCGGCGCGCCACCTACGATCTGCTGTTCCGAATCCACTTCCTCGGCGGGGAAGAGGTAGGGAGTGCCGAAGGCGAGGACGAGGAAACCGTTCGGCTGCAGGAGGAGGGACGCGGCGACGAGGAGCCTCTGCTCGCCGACGAGGCCAACGTATCAGGCGAAATGGCGGTACGCACGGAGGCCCTGGCGGAGCGCCGCCTCGCTCCGGGCGGACCGAGCGATGCGCTGCGCCGTCTCGCGCGCGAAGCGCCTTCGCGCCTGCCGCGCCGGCGCGGCCATCGACGGATGCGCGCGCGGCGCGGGCCGTGGGCGGATCTACGGCGAACCCTGCGCGAGACAGCGCGCAACGACGGCGAGGTGATGCGGCTCGGGCGGCTGAAGCGGCGGGCACGGCCGCGCAAGATGCTGCTACTGATCGACGTATCCGGTTCGATGAAAGCGCGCTCCGAGGATAATCTCCGGCTTGCGCATACGCTGATGCAGGCGACGCCGAATATCGAAGTTTTTACCTTTGGCACGCGTCTGACGCATTTGACGCGCGCGCTGCGGCTCAAGCGGCGCGAGCAGGCGCTGGCGGCCGCAGCCCATCTCGTCAGCGACTGGGACGGCGGCACCCGGATCGGCGACGCGCTGCAGGCGTTTCTCGCCGTGCCGCGCTTTGGCAGCTACGCCCGCGGCGCCGCGGTCGTGGTCCTGTCCGACGGGCTGGAGCGCGGTGACCTCTCGGCCTTACGCGATGCGGTCGCCAAATTGTCGCGGCGGGCCTGGCGGCTGAGCTGGCTGACGCCGCTCGCGACAGGCGCCCGCTTCGTGCCGCAGACCGAGGCGCTGATCGCCATCCACCGCTTCGTCGACGACATGGCTGATGGCGGATCGAACGCGGCGGTGGTCGCCCATGTGCTTTCGCTCCGACAAAGGAGAGCCGCGTGACCGGCATCGTCGACGCCCATCATCACATCTGGCGCCAGGCCGATCTGCCCTGGCTGGTCGGGCCGATGCAGCCGCGCATTTTCGGGCCTTATGAAGCGATCCGTCGCGACTATCCAATGAGCGAATACCTCGACGACCTCGCCGGCAATGGCGTCGGCAAGTCGGTCTATGTCCAAACCAATTGGGCGAAGGAGGCGTTCGAGGATGAGGCCGCGTGGGTGCAGCGCACCGCCGAGGAGACCGGCTGGCCGCACGCGATCGTCGCCTATGCGGATTTCGCCGCTGATGACGTGCGCCCGCAGCTCGACCGGCTCAAGCGCTACTCGCTGATGCGTGGCGCGCGGATGCAGGTGCACTGGCATGACAACCCGCTCTATCGTTTTGCCGCGTGCGCCGATATGTGCGCGGACCCCACCATCCGCCGCAACGTCGCGCGGCTCGCCGACTACGGCTGGAGTTTTGACCTCCAGGTATTCGCACCGCAGATGGCGGGCGCGGCCGGCCTTGCCGAAGCCTGTCCGGACGTCACCTTCGTGCTGCAGCACGCCGGAATGCTGGAGGACCTGTCCCCTGCCGGCCGCGCGGCCTGGCGCTCCGGCATGGCGCGGCTGGCGTCGTGTCCGAACGTCGTCTCAAAGCTTTCCGGGCTCGGCACGTTCATTCACCGCAACGATCCCGCACACATTGCCGGCATCGTTGCCGATACGGTGGCGCTGTTCGGGCCGGATCGCTGCCTGTTCGGCTCGAATTTTCCGATCGAGAAGCTGTGGACCAATTACCGCGACCTTGTCGAGGCTTATCTCGACGCAACCAAAACAAACCTGAAACACCGCGACGCAATCATGCGCGACACGGCCATGCGGGTATATCGTCTCGCGCCTTAAATCCTGCGCGCGGAAAACAAACAGAGGAAATGGGAGGCAAAACATGGCGTTGGAAATCAAGATACTCGACTATGGAGACATCGAACTGGAATCGAGTTTCCTCGTGCTCGGCCGCGACTGTGGGCGCACGCGCCGCGTGCTGACGCTGGGCTTTCTCATTACCGGCGGCAGCTACCCGATCGTCATCGACACCGGTTACCGTTCCAATCAGATCATGGAAACGCTCGGCATGCGCGGGCTGCAGTTTCATGAGAACATGATCGAGAACCAGCTCGCGCGGCACGCCGTGCGGATGGGCGACGTCCGCTTCGTTTGCCACACCCATCTGCACATCGACCATGCCGGCAAGGACGATTTGTTTCCGATGAACACCACCGTGGTCGTCAACCGCAAGGAGCTCGAATATTCCGTCTCCGGCCTGATGCACCCGCAATATCCGGCGCCCGACATCAAGCACCTGATCGATCGGCTGCATACCAAGAGCGCGCTGCGTTTCCTCGATCTCGAGGTCACCGGCGCGGTCGAATTAATCCCGGGCGTCTACTGCGAGGCGGCGAACGCCCACACCGAAGGATCGATGAATATTCACGTGCACACCGCAGACGGCATCGCGACGATCTGCGGCGACGTACTCTACGACATCAACGATCAACTCGTGGAGCCTTTTCGCGAGATCCACGATGCCGAACCACGCACCACCGGCAACCACGGCACGTCAAAGCGCGCGGAAAAGGCGGCCATCAAGAAGCTCGTCAACAGTTCGCGCTTTCTGCTGCCGGTGCACGACCGTCCCTGCCGGATCGAAGGCGGCCAAGTCGTCGGGCGGTTGCAGGACCAGGTGCCCGGCCCGATCGTGCAGTCGCTGCCCAAGCGCAGCTGGTTTCCGGCCTGACGCGACGCGAAGGCATCACCCATGACCCACGCCACGCTGCGCCCCGAATTCGAAAACCTGATCGATCCCTATGCGTCCGTTGGCCAGCTCGGGTCCGGCTTCACGTTCACCGAGGGGCCGATTTGGCATCCGGTAGGTCATTATCTGCTGTTTTCGGATATGCCCGCTGATGTTCGCCGCCGCTGGGACTCGACGCGCGGCGTCGTCGAGGTCAAGCGTCCGTCGAACAAATGCAACGGCATGACTTATGACGCCGACCTCAGTTTGATCGTCTGCGAGCACACGACGTCGTCGCTGGTCCGCGAGCGTCCCGACGGCCGTCGCGAGGTGCTCGCTTCGCATTTCGAGAACCAGGAACTCAACAGCCCGAACGACGTCTGCGTGCATTCGAGCGGCGCGATCTATTTCTCCGACCCCTGGTACGGTCGTATGCCGGTCTATGGCGTCGAGCGGCCGCGCCAGCTCGGCTTCCAGGGTGTCTATCGCGTGCCGCCCGGTGGCGGCGCGCCGCAGCTATTGGTCGACCGCTATTTGTTCGAGCAGCCGAACGGCCTCTGCTTCTCGCCAGACGAAAAGCGGCTCTATGTCAACGACACCGTGCAGGCGCTGATCCGGGTTTTCGACGTCGCCCCTGACCGTTCGCTTTCCAATGCCCGCGTCTTCGCCAGCGGTATCCGCTCCGAACTCGAGCCCGGCCTGCCCGACGGCATGAAATGCGATCAGCTCGGCAATGTCTGGGTGACCGCGCCGGGCGGCGTATGGGTCTATGCGGCGAATGGCGACCTGTTGGGCAAGGTTCGCGTGCCGGAACTGGTCGCCAATCTCAGTTGGGGCGGCGCCGATTTCCGGACGCTATTCATGACCGCGACGCACTCGGTCTATACGGTCACGACCAAGGTCGGGCCGCGCAGCGAGCCTTACATGACCTCAAGGGGAGGCGCAGCCGCGACGGCATCTTCGGCGCCTGCACCGCAGCTCAAGGCCGAGGGCCTGCAGCTCGACCCCACGCGCTGTGCGCTGATCATCCAGGATCTGCAGAACGACGTCATCATGGAGGGCGGCGCTTTCGCGGATTCGGGCGCGCCGGCGCATGCGCGCGCGCAGCGCGTCGTCGACAATGTGCGCCGGCTTGCCGACGCGGCCCGCGCCCGCGGCGTCGCCGTGATCCACGTCTGGTTCATCGTCGAACCCGGCGCGCCGGGCCTGACGCTGAACGCGCCCTTGTTCGAGGGCCTCGCCGATTCCAAGGCGCTGGTGCGCGGCTCCTGGGGTGCGGCGCCGGTGGCGGGGCTCGAGCCTCGTCCGGGCGATTTCATCGTCGAGAAGATGCGGATGAGCGCCTGGGAAGGCTCCAGGCTGGAAACCATCCTGAAGGCGACCGGCCGCGACATGCTGATCGATACCGGCGCCTGGACCAACATGTCGATCGAGCACACCGCGCGCACCGGTGCCGACAAGGGCTATTTTATGATTGTGCCCGAGGATTGCTGTTCGACCATGAACGCCGAGTGGCACAATGCCTCGATCAATTACGCGATGCAGAACGTTGCCATCGTCACCAACGCGGACGCGGTGATCAGGGCGATCGGGTGAACGCGCAAGGCGACGCGAGAAAGGCTAAGAGGCGTGCCGAAACTGTTCCACCTGCGCTGTTCGCCACGCGCGGCCTCCGAATCCTCGGCCGGCGCTGAGGCGTTCGTGACGCGATTCCGCGAGGCGCGGCCGAATTGGGACATCGACGTCATGGACATCTGGCGCGAAAGGCTGCCGGAGTTCGACGGCGACGCGCTGGAAGCCAAATACGCGCGCCTGAGCGGGCGCGCATTCTCCGACGCCCAGCGCAACGCGTTCGCCGAGCTCGAGCGCATGGCGATGCGGTTCGCGCTCGCCGACCGGGTTTTGATTTCGACGCCGATGTGGAATTTCGGTATCCCTTACAAGCTGAAGCAATGGTTCGATCTGATCGTGCAGCCCGGGCTCACCTTCCGCTTCGATCCGGCTCACGGCTACTTTCCGCTTTTGAAGAACAGGCCCACGATCGTGATCCTGGCGAGCGGAAGCGATTATGTCACCGGCATGAATCGCGGGCGGATCGATATGGCGACGCCCTATTTGCGCGAGGCATTGCGCTTTATCGGCGTCAGCGACGTTCGTTTCGCGCTGATCGGGCCGACCGCCGGCCCGGCCGAGCCGGCGCGCTCCGCCCGCGAGGCCGCGCACCGTCAGTTGGTCGAGATGGCGGCGGGCTTCTGACGGAAGCAACCCCCACGAGCTCGATCGTCAACGCCAGGATGGAGGAAGCGGCGCGGTGCTGCCGGCGTCGGGAAAGCCTTCAAGAGCGCGCGTGCGACGCGTCGGATTGAGCAGGGACAATAAAGGCAGAAAGGTAAGCTGATCAGACATTACACAAGGCCTCAATGTCCGCTTTGCGCGGCGGGTTCAACTGGTCAGCGCAACACACTAATCCTTTAGCAAAGATGGAGTGTGGGCCATGAAACAGCGACGTCGCATCTATTACTCGGCGGCACCTCGAGCCCAGAGCGAACAGACGCTTGATGGCGGTCTATCGAAAATAAATCGCCTTACACACATCGATTGATAAGACATGCGTTCGTGTTGAGGCAACCGCTGGTTTGGCAACGGTGCCAGCCTGGTGTTTTATTCCTCTCCGGGAAAGATGGACCACCCCCGCTCATCTAAGTCATCGTTGCCCGGTCTCGCGAATCCGAGGAACTTGACTTTCGGCAAGTCGGCCGGCGGTCTCATTTTGCGAAAGAGCGAGCGCCGCGAGCACTGTCCGGTTGCTGATTTCAAGCTTCTGATAGATGTGATGGAGATGCACCTTGATGGTGCCGTCGGCAATATTCAACCGGCGCCCAATTTCCTTGTTCGACAATCCCTTAGATACCAGACGCATGATCTGACGCTCACGGTCCGTCAGCACCGTCAGCACGTTCTCCGCAATCGCGATGTTCGCTCGATCCCGAGATACGGCAGAGTCGGAGGAAGGTAGCGGCAGCAGCCTCTGGCCATCCGCGACCTGGCGCAGGGACTGCAACAGAAATTCGGGCGTCGCATCCTTCGGAATGACCCCGTAGGCTCCGGCTGCGGCCGACATCACCAGTTCGCGATCTTCAATAGATGTGGTGAAGAAAACCAACCGGGTGGGAAGATTCTCGGAGTTAGCGATGGCTAGGATTTCCAGCCCGGTCAGACCAGGCATCGAAATGTCGAGGACGGCAATGTCCGGGACCAAACGTCGAATCGCTTCGATGCAGTCCGTACCGTCACTGCAGCTCGCAACAATTTTGAAGCTGCTCTCTGCCCCGAGTACGTTCGTCAAACCTTGCAGAACCACGGGATGACGATCCGCTATCACCACGCTGGTACAACGCATAGGCGGTCCTTAGCCTGCCCCCCTAACTTGAACCCCACGCGCCAACGCAAAGTTCCTCCTAACCTCCCGCAGAGTCACTATTTTTTTGAGCTTCTTGGCATCATCATACCGCAACGCAGCAAAAAAACAAGTGACCCAGTTGGGAGGGAGTTGTGTCTGTTCGCCAGTGAGACATCAGGACCTATCCAGCACAAATCTGGAGAGACGAAACAATCCAAAAAATCTGAATCGGTTTGGTCGAGAATGCCCTCCGCGGCGCGATCATTTTTACAATGCTTGGTAGCTTCTCACACACAACTCGCTCAGAGATGAGGCTTCACAGCGCACGCCTTGTTGTTGTGATTATCTACCGCGCCAACCGTTACTCACGACATTCCGTCCGAACTTGCGCCGCGCGCCTATAACCAAAGATATATAGGGATATCGTGCATTCGAATCTAACATTCATAAAAGCTTCACGGGACACAAGTGTGAGGCTTTCGGAATTTGACCACGAGACATTTCCTCTGAGGATGGAGGGCGCCACCGACTGAAGAAGTCAGATATTCGATACCAAGACTTCCACCGAAGAAGGAGTCGCTAACACCAAAACGAGAGGGCCGCAGTTCGATGGCCCCAGAGGCGATATGCGTACAGGGCTGGAGGTCATTATGTCGCGGCGAAGGTCTTTTGCGACCGTACTCGTTGGGAAACACATTTTACTTAGAGAGGGGCTTGCCAGAATCTTACGTCCAGCAAATTTTCGGATCCTGGCCTCGGTATTATCCGCCGATAATTTGCTCCAGAGCAAACTCCAACTGCACCAACCGCTGTTTCTCATTGTCCATACCGGCGATGATTTTGACGCCGCGGTCGAACAGATCGAACTTTTCAGGGATCAGCACCCGGGCGGGCGCATTGCGATCGTGGCCGATCACTATCGGCTGGATGACCTGGTTTCAGCATTTCGGGCAGGTGCCAACGGCTATTTCGTCGACGTCATGACGTGCGATGCATTCATCAAATCCTTGGAGCTGGTGATGATGGGTGAGACAATTTTCCCGCCGGCTTTTCTGTCATTCGTTCTCGATCTGGAAAGCGACCACTTCGCAGCGGCAATGACACGCGACGAAAACAACCAGGCGATCCTCGTCACGGACGGGGACACGCCCGCGCCGCAGCTTTCCCCACGGGAAAAATCAATTCTCGGCTGCCTGATTGAAGGCGACTCCAACAAATGCATCGCGCGAAAGATCGATATCGCCGAGGCCACCGTAAAGGTCCACGTCAAGGCGATCCTTCGCAAGATCCGGGTCCAGAACCGGACACAGGCGGCGATTTGGGGGATGAACAACGGATGGTTGGCACGAACGGCAAACAACAAGTCCCCGCTATCAACCTCCGATGTGAACAAGCGGCTGCCAAACCCCGTGGGGGAAATCCCCGAAATCAAGCGGATCGACCCGCCGGTACCACTCGGTGTGATCGACCACGAAACAATTCAGTTGCAGGTGCCTCGCACCGACCACTTCATCGGCAAGTTAAAGACTGAGGGCAGGATCCGGCTCCGCAAATAGTCGGCGGTTCGGCGCTCTTTCATCGCACCGATCCCAATGAATAGAGGCACACCGTCGATCCAGTGTTGATTTGCGTTTCCGGCGATGAAGTTTTCACCTCGAATCCGCGGGACGCATACGCCCGATATTGGCAAGCACCGTCCGGTTGCGAATCGAGAGCTTCTGGAAAATATGATGCAGGTGGACCTTGATGGTTCCTTCTGAAATGTGGAGCCGCTTCCCGACTTCCCGATTTGAAAGCCCGGTTGACACCAACTCTATGATCTGCCCTTCGCGAGCTGTTAGAGCGACCACTGATTCGTCGGGCTCGCCGCGCACGCGGGTATTGCGGACCGCGCGCGGCACGAGTTGCTGCCCGGACATGATCTGTCGCAACCACCGTACTAGCGACTGCGGCGTGCCATCCTTGGGTAGGACGCCGCTGGCGCCCATGGAGAATGCTGTCGCCGGGTCGGTGGCCGATGATGATAGGAAGACCACTCGCGTGGGAAGCGCTTCCGTCCTGACCACCGCGAGAACGGGAAGTCCGCTCAAGTCCGCCAAGGACATGTCGAGCAGCGCCAAGCTCGGGGAATGACTGCGTATGGCCTCAACGCATTCCGTTTCGTCCTGGCAACTCGCCACGACGACGAAATCGTCCTCGGTCTGCAATACGCTCGCCAGGCCGCACAGGAACACGGGATTGCGATCGCCAATAACAACGCTGTTCCGGCGCGGCGTTTTGTCCGTATCGCGCGGTACACGGGAAGTGGACGCGACCAATGGCGTACTCCGGGTCAAGCGTGGCCTTGTCGCGGCCGGCCTGGATCGTCCGCGGCCATCGGTGCATTCGCGGAATCTTGCAACAAACGGGATCTGGCGAGGCCGAGCCGTGCGGACATTCAATCGGCGACGCGTGACTCTGGGACCATCATGCTTAGCAGCCTCAAATAACGGATACGACCTCCTCACGTCGCGCCCTCCTCATTCGACACCAACGACACGCCTGCTCTTGACGGCGGCGACTGCCGCGGACCATCTTCCAACTCGGCCAATTCTTCTTAAGCAATATGGTCGCAAATGGGCCAGAAGGTGGTGGCAAGGACAATGATACATAGGAGGTAACTATGCGTCGTCGTGCACATGCTACCGCTCTTGTTGGATAGTGTTCCCTTCTGCGTGGGCTCTCCTACATGCTATGAGCGGATCATCCACAATCTGGTTTTTGGGGCGGATCGAACAGCACCAGCCCCTTCTTGATTCGAGGAGCGACCCACGGGCGATGGCCAATCAGATCTAAGCCTTCAAGGATCCAGCACCGCGCCGGCCGCGTCGCGTTTCAACGTCGCCGAGTTGGGTTCGACAACATTGCTGCCGGTTCGCGCCGAGAGAACTGTCGCAGGGAGTCGACGCAATCGGCCAGGTGATTCCGGATCCGCCCCCCTCATGATCATCGGACCGAATTTCCGCCCCCAGAATAGGCCGCGTCCGGCGAGCAGAGCCGGCGACCACGTCCAGTGGACTGCAGGGAGGGGAACGGACCACCAGAGCAAGCCTCGTTCGGCGAGCAAGGAAAGCAGGATTCCGACCGCCAATGCGGCAACGGTCGTCAACGCGAAGAGCAGCGCGACATTTGGCCCGGACGGCACCATGACGGGCTCCGCTGGCAGCAGCAATTGGCCGTCAGCGAACCTGACCATGTCCGGCGCCACCACCGCCTCTCGTTCCTCGGCCACCACCCCTTCCCGCGCAGCGGCCAACGCTGCTTTCAGACGTGCGAGTTTGGCCGATCCGTTGAGATAGCTCGGGTGGCGTGGACCGAAAACGGACGACAGCGCGGTCATTTCTCGTTCGGCCACGGCATACGCCTCGATGGCCTGTTGCCGCAGTCGTCCGCGCAGATATTCGGACGCCACCCAATTCGCCAATCGGGCGGCGCGCTCCGGATCGGACGCAGTGACCGCGACCGTTATCAAATAGGACCGCGGATCGTTGGTCACGGTGATCTGCCTCATGACGCGTGCGACGGCAAGATCGCGCGGCATCGGCGCGGGCAGCCCGAAAACCGACCGAACGGACGACAGCACCCGCGCCGGAAGCGACGGGCGCGCATAGGCCGGATCATTGTCGAGCCCGAGCACCGAAACGACCGCGCTGGCGGTCCCGCGCGAGCGGACGATGCGGGCCGCGCTATCCACGACGGCTGCCGCGTCAACCGCAGCGGTCGACTGGACTTTCTCACCCGAAACAGTTTCGTCACGGGTGAAATCGAGCTTGATCATTGCTTCGCCGGTATAGCGTGGCGCGATCAGCACGAGTGCGACCGACAGGGCCGCCAAGGCGATGCCGAGAACCGCGGCAAAGAGAGCCCTGTGCCTCCACAGGATTCGCAGCGTGTCGTACACGACGCTTTCGTAGTGGATGCGCGGGGTGTAGATCGCCTTCTTCTCGAGTGTAGACCTGCTGGACATCCTGGTCTCCCGGATAGATGCCGTCCTTTAATCGCCTGTTGCATTGCACCGGTTAGACCGGTTCCCTTCCGCCACCGGCGAAAGAGTGGCAGGAATGGGTACCTCCTATTCCCCAATTCGCCCGGCCGCCGTCATCGCACGAAAATCCTGAAGACAGCGGGGTCGAATAAGCCGCGGAACAGATTTCTGGCCCGGCTCTCGTCCGCGGCTTGCAGCACTTCCAGAAACAGGGTCGGGCCGCCGGGCCGTAAGGTTTTACCCTCGGCGCAGTGTTCACATGACCCACCGTGCGGATGCACAAGCAAGCGTGCGATTTCGAGCAGGCCCCGCTGGTACGGATGTCGAACGATCTGGCAGCCGAGGAGCCGGGCCTCACGGACACGATCGATATTGGCCGGGGCAAAGCTATGAGTGGCTGCGCGAAACATCGGCAGATCCCATTCCGAGTCGCCGACCGCGATCGTCTCGGCGTCGGGCCTCAAGACCCAATCGCGCAGGGCCGACAAGCCTGTACCCTTATTGACATCCTTGGCCACGATCGTCGTATCGATTGTGGTTTGGTGGAAGGAAAGCCGATCCAGCCCCAAGGATTTCATCAAATGATGCATGATGAGCTTCGGGAGGGGGGCAGGTGCGCCGCCTCCGATACTGAATGAGCGCGCCGAATTCAAGACAGAGGAGAGAAGGCCGCGCGGTTTGTCATGATAGCTGAAGGCCCTAATGGAATATTGATGGCGGTCGTCGAGGAATACCCCGGGGAGCAGCCGCAAATGACTTCTCAGCTGGTCCAACTGGACCATAGCCTCCGGGTCGATGAGAATTCGCTCGCGCTGACCTACAGCGTCCCACAGATAGCTGCCGTGCTCGGCGACGCCTCCGGCCAAATGATAGGCCTGGCAGTAATCCTTCACTTCGGCGGCCGACCGGGCCGTGTTCAGGGCGACCGAGAATCCATGCGCGTTCAACAAGGAAAGGGCCTCGATCCCGACCGCTGAGGCGCACGGAAAACCGAAGAGCCGACGGTCGAGCACGCCGTCGACATCGAGCGCGACAAGCGGCGAACGCCACTCCAGCGCTTGCGGCGGCCGACAAAAGCTGCCGCAATATCGCGCGGCATGGACCGTGAGAAAATTCCAGGCGCTCATGAATTGGAGATGGAATTCCTGCTGCCTGTCGGCGGCAAGCGGCTTGCCGAA
This sequence comes from Bradyrhizobium lablabi, assembly GCF_900141755.1. Classification (NCBI taxonomy): domain Bacteria; kingdom Pseudomonadati; phylum Pseudomonadota; class Alphaproteobacteria; order Hyphomicrobiales; family Nitrobacteraceae; genus Bradyrhizobium; species Bradyrhizobium lablabi. Next base: position 627,202 of record NZ_LT670844.1, read on the forward strand.
GAGGTGCGCTTGGGCTGTGTCCATCGCCCAAAAGCCTGCCAGCAATTTGTTCATGAAGAGCCTTCGCTCTACGCCTGTGTCTTCCGACTGCTCGACATAGCGTCGGATTAGCCGGCTCTCCTCATCGGGTGAGAGCGCCAGGGTCAGGATGGTCTCCGCCAGGTCGTAGGCAGGATCGACCACGTTCAGCTCGGATTTGCCCATGCCGTGATGCTCGTAGTCGGTCTTGAGCAATCCGTGTGACCCGTTGATCCATTCGGTGCGCGCCATATTGCCGTCGATGAGCGTGGGCAATGGGCAGTGCTGCTGTGCCAGTCTCCGCTCAAGGCGCGGCCGCATCAGCGTGTCTGTAATGATTCTGCCGTAGGCCTTGCTGAGAGCCTCCTGCAGCAATCGATAACCATTTTGATGCTGTCGCAAATGCTTGCTTGAAACTAAATTTGTTCCGAGACTCAGGCAGCGAACTCTCGCGGCCACGTATGAGGCGGACGTCTCAATTAGTTTTTCGCGCTCCTCGGCTCTGTTCAGGGGGAATGAAGCCTGCGGAAACCATTCCATATAGAGGATCCCGTCGCGAAGCCCGAGAATCGGCGGGACGAAGCCTGAGAGCCGGTGACCGGCCAGAAACGCGTGATAGCCGAGCCATCCCCAACCGACGCTCTTTGCCAGGACGTACCGCGTTCCCTCCTGTCCCTGAGGCGTCTTCAAGTGAACTTCGTAAATCCGTTTAAGCCGCGTGCTGCGGCCGCCGCGCGACAAACTCTGTAAGCGAGCATTGAACTCCGTTACGCTTTTGCTGGCGACCAGCCGTATGTCGGCGACATTCTGGCGCCAAAAGTACTCAGCCAATCGGCCTTCCACCAGTCTTTGGTCGAGTAGCCGATGCTTATGCCATTGCTCAGGTTCCAGCGACACGACAAAATTTTCGGACAGAGGCCCGAAGCAGTCTCTTCTCGCCGGGTGAGCAGGGGCGAGGACTCTGAGCTTATCGGGAGCAAATCCTGCTCGGCGAGCCAGATCGAGACCCAAGACAATCGTATCACCGGTGTGTGGCGCATCGTCAACAATCAGGGCCGTGAAGCCCCGCTGGGCGCAACGACTGAGTTCCTGACGCTCCCACCGCCCCGGACCTTTGTTCGGCTGAATCGTCAATGAGGACACCGTCCGATAGCCTTCAGCCTTGAAAAACGCTCGCAGCAAAGGAGCAAAATAGGAACCTGAGGTGCGCAGCCCCAGGATCAGGATTGCTTCCGACCGATCCGGGAAGCGCTGCGCAAAGCGTTGTCCGAGCGCCAGGACATCGAAATGTGTCAAGTCGAGCCGGCGGAATGGGGTTGGGACACCGATGTGCTCAGTTTGCAAATCGGGTGGCAGAGGCGAAAGCAACAGCTTGGCCAAATTGCTGCCTGACTCGGCGAAGCAGGTCGGGTCAGAGAGTTGCCGGGCAACGACGACTGCAAGAAAATCGTCCAGCCCTGCCTGCCAGCGCTCCCGCCAGCGACGTACCTGCGCCCGGCGGCGCTGTGGCAGGATACCCGTCAGTCTTTCCGTCGCCCATCTGGCGCTACGTCCAAGAGCCCTTGCGGCCAATGCCCTAGGCATGCGCAGGGTTGGCCCGCGCAGGTGCTCGTCCACAGCGTTCAACAATCCGCAGGAAAGCAGAAATACGTTGGTGACGACTTCACTGGTTTGCCAGCCCCCCGGAGTACTCGGCAGCCGATCGATTTCGTCGGCAAGGCGCTCAATTGCTTCGCCAACCGTCAGATGCGGATCCAGACACCAATTATAGGCGGAATAGAAATTCGTCTCGGCCGGCAACGCGTCGTGTCGCGCCGGCAGTCGGTCGAACATCGCAGGTTTTGTCAGTGTGAGCATCATGCGTTTGCTGCAATTCTCCGTCGTCCTACGACGCCGATACGGTATCCATCTCGTGCACATCATGCCGGGAGTATCCGTCGACGGCGCGTGCGTAGATTGCCATGAGCACCTCATGGTTCGCGTCGGCGGTGAAATTCTGATCAAAGGTCTCCCGCGCGGCCCGTCGCATCCGCTTCAGAGCGGATGAGTCCGAGAAGAGGCATCGGACCTTCGCGGCCAAGTCTTCCGGGTTGCCAGGGTCGAAGCGCAATCCGTTGCGGCGGTCCTCGACGATTTCGGCCATCGCTCCCAGTCTGGAGACGACGACGGGCGTGCCCTTGGCGAACGCCTCGATCACAACGCGCGGAAGCGCACTTTCGTAACATTGCGACGGCAGCACTAAAAACGCCGCCGCTCCGATCAGATCGTAGACCTTCTCGTGCGAAACGCCTTGCAGCCACTGAATCGCGGCATTTTGTGCCGCCGCCTCCTGAACCGCGGGCGCCAGCGGACCGTCGCCGGCGATCTTCAACGGCACCGCCTTCCCAACGCTCCGCCACGCCCTCAGAAGGGTCTCGACCCCCTTTTCCGCCGACAGCCGGCCGACATAGACGGCATATCCGCCGTTTCCCGCGCCCGCGCCCGGCTCCGGATAGGCGAAGTTGGATTTGACGGCGATTTTGTCTGCGGGAAGCCCTCCCTCGATGAACTTGCGCCGGCTGAATTCACTCAGGGCGATATACGCGTCGACTGCGTTGCGCCACGTTCCCAATAAGCGATGCGACGCGATCATCGCCGCGACTGCGGCGCTGGCGGCGCGGCTGTCGCGGTAGCAGCTGTGCGCAACGCCGCGCCAGGGGACCGTCTTGCCGAGGCAATCCTCGCAAGGCTTGCCGTCGCGGAACAGGAGGGCGTTGACACAGACAAGCCGAAAGTTGTGCAGCGTCTGGACGACGGGAACGCGCTCGGCCCGCGCGGCGTAATAGGCGGCAGGAGAGATCAGCGGAAGCGTATTGTGGAAATGGACGACCTGCGGGTGATGCACGCCAATCAGACGCCGCATCTCGAGAAATGCCGGACGGCTCCAGATCGTGCGGCCCGCGAGCTCCAGGCGTCCCATGCCGTCGGTTGCGTCGTTGGACAGGCAATATTGCGTCACACGGTGTCCGTGCGCCCTGAGCATTGCGACCTCGGCTGCGACGCATTGGTCCTCACCGCCGGCGAGCTTGTAGAAGTTGTGCGCCACCAGGATGTTCATGATCGTCTCATCCTCCGGCTGCGGCCGTTTTCGCCGCCTGCGCCGCTTGGTCGAGCACCGTGACCGAGGGCATGGACAGCCGGCAGAGTTGTCCGTTGGTGAGGGCGGGCGCTTCACGCACGAAACTGCCCATAAGACACAGGACGTCTTTCAGACGCTGCCATTGGCTGGCGTCCTGCAACTCCCAGGAATGTCCCCATAGATGGAAGACGCCGCCTCGGTCGATGGCGTGGCGCAACAACGATTCCGCCATCGCGGGCCATTCGGCCGCACGACCATGGATGACGTAAAGCCAGAGATTGGCCAAAGCCTTCCGCTTGATCGCGTTTTTTGCGAAAGCCAAAAAGCGGTGCGGAAAGGCCTGAATGGTTGTCGGCATCAGCATGAGCCCCGCTTGCCGCCGCGGGAAGTCGAGCGAAAGCAATTCGACGCCGCGCACGCCGACGTATCCTGCCTTTTTCGCGATCGCTAGGTGCCGGCCCGAGTACTTGCCTTCCGGCGGACAAAACATCAGGCACGGCAGGCCGGTGTTGTTTTCAAGCCAGGATCTGGAGCCGACGATCTCTTGCCAGGCTTGTTGCTCCGTCGCGCCGGTGAGAACAGTGTGGTGCAGAGTATGCGCGCCAATTTCAAAAACGAGGCTCAGCTCCCGAAGCTGGGCAGCCGTCATCGTGCCATTCTCTGCGGTCATCGGTATGTAAAAGGTGCCGCGCAGGCCATACTTCGTGAGCAGTTCGGCGACGCGCAAATCCAACGGATGGCCGTCGTCCCAGCTTGTCGTGATGTATGTCGTCGGCTTTACAATCACACTTCCACCCATGCATTGAGGAGGGAAATACCTACGTCTAGCCAAATCTCTTATGTGGACACAGCGGATCGTCGAATTCAGCCTTCAGCCTGCCAACCATTGTGTCGATGCGGCGGGAGGCGATGTATTTGATGAGCACGTACCAAAGTCCGCGCAGCGACCACGATGCGGCGAGCCTCTTCAGATGTGCTCGCGCGCAGGCCTCGATTTCGTCCAGAGACCGCTGCTTCTCTTCGAGAGGCTTGATCGTCTCAATGAAGGTTCGCAAGACGCCATGGGTGAACATCTGTCTGCGCAATAGAGCGCCGGGGTGGCCTATGGTGGCCTTCACAGTTATTCCCGTACCATACAGCATGTACGCCAGATCGTGTGATGCCGGATACCAACGCTTGGGGACGTCATCGCGGAACAAGCAATGCTCATGCGCGCCCAGGTCGACGAATGAGAGATCTCTGGCCACGATGCCGCACAAAACATTATTGAGACTTAGATCGCCGTGAACATTTGAGTCGATCGACCAATATCTGTTCATTGCAGCGACAAATGCGCGCGAGGCCGATTCCAACACTTCAGATGTCACGTTCTCACCGGTATCCAGGCACAAGTCGAGCTTTCTTCCTGGAACCATAGTCATCACCAGTGCGAGTGGTGATTCGCATAAGTACAGTGGCGCCGGACTAGAGATTTTCCAGCCATTGATGGTGAGACCGTCCACCGCTGCATGCAATCGAGAGAGCGCATCAAGCTGCGTGCGCACCACTTCGACATTTGGCGCTGCGGATGGTTTGTACAACTTGATCACCAAACTGCGGTATGCTTGCCAGACCGGCTGCTGGTTCGGCGATGTAACAGCATAAACAATCGCCTGGCCCCCCTCATCAAGCTGTTCAACAACCCAGCCGCGGTCTATGGAGCTTCGGGTGAACTGCTGGATTACCCGGACCGCCATCGCTGAGTTGGAATCCGAGCCAATCTGCATGGGATCTGGTTTTGGGTTGCATTGCGGGACGAGGGTTAGGAACGCTACCCACCGTCCCACCGACCCGGCGACGTTACCCGCCAAGAAACCGTAAGCCGCCCCCACCAACCCCCACTCGACCATCAAAAGCCAGACGAGAAGGCCGGTGATAACGGCCCCGATTGAACCGGCCCAGACGATTGCACGAGCGCGCTCCAAGCTCGCCAGCGCGATGGAAGCTGGAGTACCTACGGCCGACGCGAGCAGCGCTACGGCCAGAACGGCGACGGTGTGACCCTGTCCCTCGTACTCCTTGCCGCGATAGAGCAAACGCATCACGTCGTCACCGATGAACAGGACCACGAAGCAGAACGAAGTCATCACCACACCGAGCAATAACCCCTCTCGAACCATCTGACGGCGCAGCAGCGCGCCGCCGCCCTCCTTCAAAGCGAAGACTGCTCTCGGTGTCATTATATTGTTCATCCCGGTGATCACGGGGTTCGCAAACAGCACGACGCTCATGCATGCAGCGAAGACGCCTGTCGCGGTCGTGCCGACGACCAGGGCCAACAGCCAGTAAGTTATGTATCCCTGCACGGACACGGTGATCTGGCCGGCGAAAAGCCATCTGCCCAAGCCCCAACTTTGTCTCGCTGTTGTCAGCACCTGAGTCCAGCGGAACGCAAATTTGCCGCGGGAGAAGCACAGCCACACGATCGAAGTGGAGGCGCAGGCAAAGCCAAGCGCGGCACAGGCGGTAGCGCCGGACATCCGCCCGACCCATCCTATCCAGCAGAGTCCGGCCAGCTGGATCGTCGCTACCGCCGAATCCAGAATCAGAGCTTGGCCGGTGTGCAGGTGCGCCAAGGAGAACTTGCGACCGAATTCCCGCAAAAATGCGAAAGGCAGCACCCCCGCCAGCGTCCAGGTCATTGCGCGGAGCCGCGGATCTGCGCCAGTTGCGGAAAGAGCCAACGCGATCACGAGCAGGATGACAATGCCGAGCGCTGACAATAGAGCACTGTGTGTCAGCGAGCTGCCCGCATGTTCAGCTGGCGTTCCCCGAGCGCGGTGCTGTTGGATCGTATAGGGCAGTGAGATCAGCGATTCCTGGATGGAAAGCGACGATACCAGCAGAGAGATTCCGATCGAGTAAAGTCCGAGTTCGTTTGGAATAGTCCAGCGCGCGATCACGACCGTTGTCAGAAAACTGGCAGCGCTCACTACCGCCTGATCTGCGAGCGCCAAGGCGTGCGTTCCCCAAGTTCCCCAAGCGGTGCGCAGCAGACTGAGCGTAGTCCATCGCTCCTCCTTCCCGCCTAGCGTTTCGCCGGTGCCATGAGGTGCGCGGTCGAAACCAACGACGTTGGGCGTCAACGGCGGACGCCGGCTTTCGCCGTCGTGCGAGTGGGAGAGGGACACAGCAATCGTTCTCCGCGCTGTCCATGGATTGCCGTTGCGATGCATGGGCAGCCTATTTCCAAGATGGCGACCCTGAGGGCGCGTCCTCGGAGGGTCTGATTGCGCGGCGCATCAGTTCGCCAACGGCGAGAAACGCGAATCCGGGCACAATGTAGGCGTAGCGCCGCCACAGGCGCCGGGGCTCCGAGCACAGTCGGAACAGCCACTCGAGCGCGTGACGTTGCATCCACTGCGGCGCCTGGCGCTTCGTCCCGGACAGGAAATCGAATGCCGCGCCGACGCCGATCATGACCGGTGCGTCGATGCGCCCGAGGTGTTCCGCCATCCACCGCTCCTGTTTCGGCGCACCCAGCCCTACCCAAACGATGTGCGGCCGCGCGGCGTTGATCGCATCGACGGCCGCGCGGTCCTCCGCGGGCGTCATTTTCCGGAACGGCGGGCAGAACGTGCCGGCTACTTGCAATCCCGGGACGAACCCGACCAAAGCTTCCTTCAGTTTCTCGGCGACGCCGACGTCGCCGCCGTAGTAGAACTGCCGGTAGCCGCGCCGGCCGGAAACCGCCGTCATTTCCCGCATCAGGTCAGGCCCATAGACCCGTTGCGTGCGCTTCTTGCCGATCAGACGCAGGAAATACACCACAGGGACGCCGTCGGGCGTCACCATGCCGGCCTCGTTGTAGATCTTGCGCAGCAACGGGTCACGGCGGCATTCCATGACGGCGTGGACGTCGGTGACGCAGACGTACTCGCGGCATCCCTCGCTTATCCAGCGTTCGAGCGTCGCGATCGCGTCGTCCATAGCGATGGCGCAGACGTTGACGCCGAGAACTTCGCCGCGGTCAGTATGCAGGCGGACCACTGCGCTCATTGGGGGAACTTCCATACGAGCTTGTCCGCCTCGCGCGAATTAGCCAGCAGCGCGTCGAAATAGTCGATGGTCTTGTTGAGACCTTCCTCCAAGCTGACCTTGGGCGTCCAATGCAGAAGCTGACGCGCGCGCGAGATATCCGGTCGGCGTTGGCGGGGATCGTCCTGCGGCAACGGCCGGAATTCGAGTCGCGAGCGCGAACCCGTCAGGGAAATGACGAGCTGGCCCAGCTCGCACATGGTCATTTCCGCAGGATTGCCCAGATTGATCGGCCCGTCGACGTCCTCCTGCGGCACGTTCATCAATCGCGTCAGTCCGTCGATCAGGTCGTCGACATAGCAGAACGACCGGGTCTGTGCCCCCGACCCGAAGATCGTGATGGGCTCGCCTTTCAGGGCTTGGACGATGAAGTTGGAGACGACGCGCCCGTCCTGGGGATGCATATTCGGGCCGTAGGTGTTGAATATGCGCGCGACCCGGATGTCCAGCCGATGCTGCCGCCGGTAGTCGTAGAACAACGTCTCGGTGCACCGTTTGCCTTCATCATAGCAGGCGCGCGGCCCAACCATGTTTACCATGCCGTGGTAATCCTCGGTCTGCGGATGGACGTCCGGGTCGCCGTAAACTTCGCTGGTGGACGCCTGCAGGATGCGAACGTGCAGCCGTTTGGCGAGCCCCAGCATGTTGATCGCCCCGAGCACACTGGTTTTGGTGGTTTGGATGGGATCGCGCTGGTAGTGGATCGGCGAGGCCGGGCAGGCGAGGTTGTAAATTTCGTCGACCTCGACATAGAGCGGGAACGTCACATCGTGCCGCATGACCTCGAAAGCAGGTTCGCTGAGTAGCGGTTCGATGTTGCGGCGCATGCCGGTGAAGAAGTTGTCGACGCAAAGCACCTCGCATTCCTGCTTGAGTAATCGCGCACATAGATGTGAGCCGAGAAACCCCGCGCCGCCGGTCACCAGAACACGTTTCTTCACGATGCGCCTCCTGCCCGTTGCATGTCAGCCAATCCGGCATGTGGCACCGGCACGTGGCAGCCAACAACCGCGCACATGGATTGCAACGGGGCGCATAAGGACTATCGGAAGCAGAACAAGGGTACTCCAACGGGAGTACTCCCGAGGAGCGCGACGATAGTCCCTGTTTTTCAGCATTGCAGCGCACGCAACGACTAGTCTCGACGCGAGCGGATGACGAGGCCGAACTCGGGTCAGGCCGACAACGCACGGAGCCGTCGTGGTGCACGATCAGGAGCTGATTTCGATAACCTCTGCAAACGCCCGCGTTGCGGCCGCATTTCGGCGCTTCTCGCAGGCGGCCTGTCTGGCTGCGTTGCTATTCCCCGCCACGCTGTCGGCCGAGGGCGTCGATAGCCATGCCTATCGGCTGGCCCCGGGCGACCGCATCACGGTGACGGTCTTCGGCCAGCCGGAACTGTCAGGCGACGTGCTCATCGATGACGCGGGCGCCATCACCATTCCTCTGACCGATCCCATCGAGGTCAAGGATGTAACGCTGCTCGAATGCCAGAAACGCATCGTCGACCGACTTGCCGACGGGATCCTGCGGAAGCCCTCGGTGAGCGTGCGCATCGCCGAATTGCGTCCGATTTCCGTGTTAGGCGACGTGCGCCTGCCGGGAGCCTACCCGTTCCGTTACGGCAGCACGATACAAAGCGCCGTGGCCCTCGCCGGAGGCTTTGGCCCCGGCGAATTGCTGCGTAACACTGCCGTTTCCGAATTCCTGTTAGCCGAGGAGCGCGTAAGTCAGCTGACCTTGCAAAAACGCACCCTGCTCGTGCGCAAGGCCCGTCTCGAGGCGCAGCGCGACGGACAGGACACCTTTTCACCGCCAGCCTTTTCCGACGCTGACGATGACAAGGACACCATCAAGATCGTGGCAAACGAAAGGGATATCTTCGCCACCCGAGGCGCGATCCTGCGAGATCAGATCGACTTGCTCCGTTCGGAAAAGCCGCATCTGCAGGAGCAAATCGAGGCCAATACCAAACAGGGCGACGCCGGAAAGAAGCAGCTTGACCTGATCCAGCAGCAAATCGAGCGCTACGAAAAGCTTTTCAAACAAGGACTGGGGACCCAGAACAACGACTTCCAGTACCGCGTCCTTGAGGCGAACCAGGAAGCCAGTGTCTGGAGGCTGCTGTCGGACATCTCGCGCCTGCAGATGCAATCGGGAGAACTCGACTTCAAGATCCAGGAGGTGGAAGCCGCATTCAAGCGACAGGTCGCGACGGAACTGCAGGAAACTCGCGACCGCCTCAACGAACTGGAAGTCACGCTGCCGGCGGCGATTAGAATTCGAGACGTCAAGCTGCAATACGCCGGCGGCGCGGCGGCTCAGGGCAGTAGGCATTTGATCAGCATCACACGCGCGCGGAGCGGTCACCCTGTTGTTCTCGACGCGAGCGAAACGACGCCGGTCGAACCTGGCGATGTCATCAACGTCCAAAGCGAGATGCCGCACGTCCTGCAGCACGACGAAGCCGCTGCCGGCCCGCTGACTTTGCAATCCTACAAGATGCAAGAGACCCAGTCTGGAGAAACGCTCAGCCCGATTTCCCGGTAGCGGCCGTCACTGCGAGCATGTCCTTCCGGCGGCCACCCATTTGGATTCCCTGTTTCCCTGGACGCCGTATGATCCGATCTCTCTCAGTTCCACATTCCACGAGCCTGGGCGACCGTTACATCCTGGCGCTCTCGTGCGTTCTGCTGGGATATGCGATGATCGGAAAGGGCTTTGCATATCTGGGATTGCCGCCTCTCTTTATCGGAGAGATAGCCCTCCTCGCCGGGTTTGTCGTCGTGTTGCGGACCGGCTGTCTCGTCGCTGCGCTGGCTACGCTGCCGAGCCTTGTCCTTGCAGCAACGATGATATGGGTACTGCTGCGCACACTGCCCTATGTAGGCGCATATGGCTTCGATGCGCTGCGCGACAGTGTAGTGATCATGTATGGGGGATTCGCGTTCGTCATTATCGCGCTGCTGCTGGAGGATGGCCGCCGCATCAATTCGATGCTTCGGTCTTTTGGAGCGTTTTTAAGCATCTACGGCCCGACAATTCCCTTTATATATGCGCTCCATCATTACATGGCGAATTACGTTCCAAACTGGCCCGGATACAACGTTCCCGTGCTCGAAATTCGATCGGGCGAGATCGCGGTGCATCTGACCGGAGCCGCCCTGTTCGTCCTCGTCGGGTTTCGCAAGGTATCGTCGCTCTGGATCCTCTTTGTGTTGGCCGGGATGATGATGGCGAGCGTTTCGAGCCGGGGCGCGCTGCTTGCCATTGTTCTTCCCATCATCTTTGCGGTGCTGGTGCTTGGCAAGCTGCGCGAACTGGCGCTTGTGATCGTGGTCGGACTGGCGATCTTCGCAACGGCTTATGCCGTCGAGACGACGTTCAGAGACCGCCGTGAAGCGCGAGCCTCCTCCGAGCGTTCGCTCAGCGCACAGCAGATCGTCGACAATGTCGTGAGCATCGTGGGCCAGGGAGGAGAGCAGACGGAGGGCACGAAGACATGGCGTCTCGAATGGTGGAACATCATTTTGGCGAACACTATGTTCGGCCCGAATTTCTGGACCGGACGTGGATTTGGTTTGAATCTCGCCGATGCCGACGGTTTCCGGGATGGAGATCATCCTGATCTTCCGGCGTTGCGGAGCCCGCATAACGTACACATGACAATGCTGGCGCGTGCCGGCGTTCCTGGGGCGGCGCTGTGGCTCGGCTTCCTTACCTCTTGGTTCGCCATGATGATGCACGCGATGCTGACCGCCCGTCGCCACGGGCAGACTGAATGGGCTGGTCTGTTCCTGTTCGCCAGTTGTTATGCCGCGTCCTTCGTCATTAATGCCAGCTTCGACGTCGCGCTCGAAGGACCCATGCAGGGCATTTGGTTTTGGTGTCTGATCGGATTCGGCATCGGCACGACGATGATCTACCGGTACATGCAGGATAACTGCTTATGGAAGGCCCGACTAGGTCGCCAGCTTCTGCCGGCCCGCGCGCGCCGAGGCCTGCCGCCTGCCTGACGGTGCTTCTGTGCTTGCTGGCCGCAACGTCGGTGCAGTCCGGCGTTCTCGACGAGCCCTGCCCCGCGGCGACGATCGCGATAGAGCCGGGCGCGTCGATTCAAGCTGCCGTCGATCGGTCCGGAGACGGTGCCGCATTTTGCCTGAAAAACGGGATCCACCGAATCCAGGCCGTCCGGCCCCGCCCGAATCAGCGCTTCTATGGGGAAGGCCGGACGATCCTGAACGGCAGCCGCCTGCTCATGCAGTTCGGCCGGGAAAACAACTATTGGGTCGCGCGCGGCCAGCGGCAGAACGGACAAAGACGCGGGGAATGCGCAAAGGAAGCGCCGGCTTGCAACTTGCCGGAAGGCCTGTTCATCGACGACATCCCGCTGGTTCAGGTGCTCGCCAAGGACGAGGTCGGGCCGGGGCGGTTCTACTTCGATCATGCCGCCGGAGACATCTACTTCGCGGACGACCCGGCTGGTCACAAGGTCGAAGCCACGGTAGCCGCATTCGCCTTCGAGAGCAGCGCGCCTGGCATCCTAGTCAAGAACATGACAATCGAAAAATACGCCAGTGTCGCCCAGAAAGGTGCGATCCAAGCCCAGCAAGCCGCCGGCTGGGTCGTCGAGAATTGCGAGTTGCGGCTGAACAGCGCCGCTGGGATCGCAGCTGGATCGGGCACCCGCGTACGCGACTGCAACATTCACCACAACGGCCAGATCGGTATCACGGGCGTCGGCCGGGACGTCCTGATTGAGCGCAACCGCATCTGGGAAAACAATACCCGCGAATTCCTGTCCAGTTGGGAAGCCGGCGGCGTCAAGTTGGCGGTCAGCGAAGGCGTCGTCCTGCGCGGCAACTACGTACATGACAACCGCGGCGCCGGCCTGTGGTGTGACATCGAATGCCGCGACGTCCTCTACGAGGACAATATCGCCGAACACAATCACGGCGCCGGGATCTTTCACGAGATCTCGTTTTCGGCGGTCATCCACAACAATATCGTCCGCCACAACGGGAGCGCCGAAAAAATCTGGTTCTGGGGCAACAACATCCTGGTTGCGGCGTCGCAGGATGTGGAGATCTACGACAACACGCTGACCGCGGACGCCGGTAAATGCGGCATCGTCCTGGTGGACCAGGGCCGGCGCATGAAATCAGGCGGGACATACAAGACGCGCAACAACAAAGTCTACGACAACGACACAATATTCGAAGGTGCAGCCTGCGCCGGTGCCGCATCCGACGTCAGACCGGGCGACGAAAACGCCTCCGTCATCGAAGACGGCAACAACCTGTTCGATCGTAACATCTATCGCGTCCCGCGCGGAAATACGCCCCTCCGGTTCGCGTGGGGACATGCGGTTTTCGGGTGGGAAGAACTGCACCGCGCGGGGATCGAGCAAAACGGCAGCCTGATCATTTACTGAGGGACAGAACACGCCCCACCGACCGGGCCCGCCACAGCGGCGATTTCGGGTTACCACCTAGTTGCAGTCGGGACTGCGGTACGGCGCGTATAAGAATCGGCGCGTACGGCAAGTTTCCGCAGTTGCCGCGCGGCGGACGCAGACAGGATTGCGGGCAGTCAACGGCGAGGAGCGCGCGGCGAGCGAACGCAGGCTCTGCGGAATTGCAGCCGAAGAGTTGCGGCAATCCCCTTGTCGGCCGGCAAGAGGCGCGTCCCGCGCGCATCGAACGGAGCAAGAGACAGCATGGCAGACGAAGGTCTGAACCTGCATCCGGCAGGCCCGGCGCGACTCCGCCGCCGCAGTCGACGAGACCGCGATTTCGGTCTCGTCTATCGGTACCGGAAACCTATCGTCGTGGCTTCGCTCGTCTGCGGCGATCTCGCCGCTGCGCTGGCCGCAATCTTGTGTACCCATTTGCTGATACGGATGACCGGACTCCCGTCGCCGGCGCCTCAGCGCGTCACCGCATCGTTTGTCGTCCTCGCCTTCTTCGTCGTCGGACTTTACACCGGATCCGGTCCGGGACCTTACGAGCGATTCCGGCTACGCTCCATCGGTATTGCGGGCTTGATCGCCATCTCGACCATTGCCACGCTGCCCGAACGAAACGTTATCGACTTCATGATCGTGCAATTCGCCAATGCGGCCTGCTTGCTGCTGATCGGCCATTATATCGAAGCCACGACCCGGGGTCTGCTGATCTATACCGACTTGTGGGGGGCCTCGACCGTTCTGGTCGGCGCGGCCGACCACTGCCAAAAGCTGGCACACCTCCTGGCGCGCAACCCCGAGCTTGGTCTGAAGCCAATCGGCTTGATCAGGACCGCCGATGCCAGCAATTCGAAGGGCGAACCATTCCCTATACCCGTGATCGGGACGACGACCGACTTCGGTAACATCCGGCCGCGGACCGAAATTGAAGTCGCAGTTTTCGCGACCACAAGCGAATTGGCGGCGGTCCCTCGCGATTGCCCTGCGTTCGCCCCCTCCTGCTGTTTCATGCTGCTTGAAGACATCCACTACATTCAGGGCCCCTGGGTACACGCGCGAACTATGGGCACAATGATCGGCGTCGAGATCAGACGCAACCTATGCTCTTGGCAGAGCCGGCTGCTGAAAAGGACGTTCGATATCCTGGTCGCTATTACTATCGCACTGTTAGTTCTGCCGGCCGTAGCCTTGGCGGCGCTAATGATTAAACTCGTTGACCAAGGACCGGCCTTTTACGTCCAGAAGCGCATCGGGCACAACGGGACGACCATAAAGGTGCTCAAGCTGCGGACGATGTATGCGGATAGCGAGCGGCTCCTTGAAGAGCATCTACGGCGCGACCCGCAAGCCCGCGCAGAGTGGCAGCGATTCTTCAAGCTCCGCCGCGATCCGCGGATTTTACCGATTGTCGGCAACTTTCTGCGTAGCTCCAGCGCGGACGAATTACCGCAACTCTGGAACGTAATCTGCGGCGATATGAGCCTAGTCGGCCCGCGGCCCCTACCCGCCTATCACGCCGAGCAGTTTGACGAGGAATTTCGGTTGCTCCGGATCGGTGTCATGCCGGGCATCACTGGACTATGGCAGGTTTCCTCTCGCAGCGACGGCGATCTGCAGATTCTGCGGGAACAGGACCTTTTCTACATCCGTAATTGGTCGCCTTGGCTTGATTTGTACATCCTGCTGCAGACCGTGCCGGCTGTTCTGGGTGCCAAAGGAGCTCGTTAGTTGTGCCGGAGACACCTCAGTGCGCGATGAAAGCGGTCGTTTTCTATCTCTTATTGCGGCGCGGTGGCGGGCATCCGTCGTGACCTACGAAGGGCTGCTGCACCGGGCCATAACGTTCAGAAGCATTTTGCGGGTCGGGTCCACTGCAGCGCGTTCAGAGCGCCGCTCACGATGGTTGTCTCTGGATTTTCCTTGACCTCTCGGTGCACGTATCGTGCATACGCGGCCATCTAACACATCGAAAAATTTGAACTCTCGCTCGAATCCATCATGAGCGAGTTTGGGATAGCTCAAGCTAATGAAAGCCAAGCTGATCAGCCTTTAGATGGCCTCAACGTCCGCTTTGCGCATAATCGGACGTTCTCTTAAGGGCGCGCTTTGGACCCATAGCGTACTTACTCGCATTTTCTCCTCCTCGATGGACAGGGCACGCTTCACTTCCGGACGCGCTCTCGCTCAGCGGCCGGTCGTTGCTTCGAGCCACTCGGGGTAGCGCGCGCCCTGGACCGTGATCGCGGACGCGGCGCGTTCGATCTCGGCGAGGTCGTCCCCCGTCAGCTCGACATTCGCCGCGCCAAGGTTCTCCTCGAGCCGGTGGAGCTTTGTGGTACCGGGGATCGGGACGATCCACGGCTTCTGTCCGAGGAGCCACGCGATGGCGATCTGCGCGGGAGTCGCGTTCTTCTTTTTCGCGATTCGGCCGAGCAGGTCGACGAGCACTTGATTGGCCTTCATTGCCTCCGGTGTGAAGCGCGGCAGAATGCTGCGAAAGTCGTTGCTGACGAGCTTAGTGTTCTCGTTCATCGTGCCGGTCAGGAAGCCCTTACCGAGTGGGCTGTAAGGCACGAAGCCGATGCCCAACTCCTCGCAGGCCTGCAGCACCCCGTTCTTCTCCG
The DNA here is from genome assembly GCF_900141755.1 of Bradyrhizobium lablabi. Taxonomy (NCBI): domain Bacteria; kingdom Pseudomonadati; phylum Pseudomonadota; class Alphaproteobacteria; order Hyphomicrobiales; family Nitrobacteraceae; genus Bradyrhizobium; species Bradyrhizobium lablabi. The sequence continues at coordinate 642,506 of NZ_LT670844.1, forward strand.
GCCCGCGCGTCCACAGCGAATATTCATTCTGAATCGCTGTGATTGGCTGGACCGCATGGGCGCGCCGGATGGTCTGCGCGCCAGGTTCGGATAAGCCGAAATGCTTGACCTTACCCTCCTGGATCAGATCCTTCACCGTACCCGCCACATGCTCGATCGGCACGTCGGGATCAACCCGGTGCTGATACAGCAGGTCGATGACGTCGACCTTAAGCCGCTTCAGCGACGCCTCAGCGACCTCGCGGATGTGCTCGGGCCGGCTGTCCAAGCCGATCTGCCTTCCCGTCTCGGGATCGAGCCTCCAGCCGAACTTGGTGGCGATCACCACCTGGTCGTGAAACGGCGCGAGCGCCTCGCCGACCAGCTCTTCGTTCGTGAACGGGCCATAGACCTCTGCGGTGTCGAAGAAGGTTACTCCGCGTTCGACCGCCCCGCGGATGAGATCGATAGCCTGCTGCTTGTCGAGGGCGTGGCCATAACTAAAGTTGACTCCCATGCATCCGAGGCCGATCGCGGACACTTCGAGCCTGCTTTTTCCAAGCTTGCGCTTCTTCATCGTTGTTTCTCCATTCTGTTAAGATCGTTCCGCAATCAGCCCTGAGCGACGTCAGTGGTGACTTAAGGGGATGGAGCTTGTGCGATTAGATGCTAGAACGCGCAAGGATCTATGAGTCGCATTCATAAATGCTTCGAGAAAATCTGAATGACGTCCTCGCTTTCCTCGCCGTCGCGAGGTATCGCAGCTTCACGCGGGCGGCGGCGAAGCTCGGTGTTTCGCAGTCGGCGCTGAGCCACACCATCCGCGGCCTCGAAGCTCGACTGGGGCTGCGACTTCTGGCACGAACCACACGGAGCGTCGCGCCCACCGAAGCGGGCGAACGCCTGCTCGGGGCACTTGGACCGCGTTTCGACGAGATCGAGGCCGAACTCGCCGGACTAAGCGAACTCCGGGACAAGCCTGCGGGCACCATCCGCATCACCAGCGGCGAGCACGCAGCGGAAGCCATCCTCTGGCCTGCACTGGCGAAGCTCTTGCCGCGCTATCCCGACATCAAGGTCGAGCTCAACATCGACTATGGCCTGACGGACATCGTCGCGGAGCGCTACGACGCCGGCGTTCGTCTCGGCGAGCAGGTAGCAAAGGACATGATTGCGGTGCGCATCGGTCCCGACTTTCGCATGGCGGTCGTCGGCGCACCTTCCTATTTCGCCAGACGCCCGAAGCCGAAGCACCCGCAGGACTTGACCGCGCACGACTGCATCAATATCCGCCTGCCGACCTATGGCAGCATCTACGCCTGGGAATTTGAAAAGCGAGGGCGTGCACTAAAGGTGCGCGTCGAAGGACAGCTGGTGTTCAACAACATCGCTCTGAGAGTGAATGCGGCACTGGCGGGATTGGGCCTGGCTTACTTGTCCGAAGACCAGGTGCGGGAGCACGTCGCCGAAGGCCGTCTCGTCCGGGTCCTCAGCGATTGGTGCCCGCCGTTTTCAGGCTATCACCTCTACTATCCAAGCCGCCGACAAGCTGCGCCAGCATTCGCTTTGCTGGTCGAAGCGTTGCGATACCGCGGTTCAAGTCGCTAACGTCCACTCATGGCACTTAGCTAAAGTCAGCGGTTTAGTGTACGTCCGCTTCGCGCCACAAGCGGTCGATCACGATGCTCGTTTGAATGAGAACATGAGTTGCTATCATAATGCGCTCACAACAGAGCGACGCGGAAGGGCGGTGAGGCGGAGGAACCGCTATGCCTGCTCGTCCTGTCAAAGATCGTTCTCGACCTTGGAACAGACGATTGCTCTTCCCCAGTCGGCTTCATGCGCGGCCTCACCTATCCACCCGACAATATGCCCGGCTCGTGCATCGTTGGGTCGAAAGCATCGGCTTGGAATCGGCCTCTTATGGTACGCATTCGATGCGGCGCACAAGGGCTACCCAGATCTATCGCAGGACTAGCAACCTGCGCGCTGTGCAGCTCCTCTTGGGCCATTCGAAGCTGGAAAGCACCGTCCGATATCTCGGAGTTGAAGTGGACGACGCTCTGAACATCGCGGAGCAAATCGAGCTTTAGTCATCAACCCGGGACGCTATCCGTCCCTTCCCACCGCATTTCTTACACGGCGCGGGATAGATCTTTCGGCCGGGCTGGACTGGCTGCTTGACCGGAGCGAATCCAGTGCCGTCGCATTCCGGACATTTGATCTCAGGCGGGTTCGGGAATGAGTGTTTCGCAGACGGCTTTTTCATTGCGACCTTTCAAAGAAAATCGTCGGCCGGAATATGATCGACCGACGGTTTTCCGACTGGGTCCGGGAAAATGTCCGGTGTTTTCAACCTAGCCGGACTTTACGCCTTCGCAACAAAAGTCGCTCATTAATATTGATACCTGCGCTGCGCGTTAAATCTGGAACCGGCAAGCAAGAGCCCACTCGCTTTCTCTCGAATAGCTGGAATTGGTAGGTAACTCGAATGTACCTAGCCGAAATTCCTCCTCCGTTTCGCCTCCAGGCTGTGTCGTCGTGCTCGCATTGTAGAGCGTGAACGCTGCATTCGGGAATTGTTTCCAGATGGCGCAAGTACCGAATGCGTTCGGCCCTTGCACGGGAGCCTTAGATCGAATGATCGCGCCGCGCCTCACGGGAGGTGATGCATCGCAACATGCACACCTTAGCAAGCGCAAGATGTTGCTGCGCCATCATGCCATCTCCTAACAGCCTCGAAATCCGTGTATGGTCTGTCTTCGGTGAGGTTGCCATGACATTCGCCATTCACGCATCGAAGAACGGCCAGAGCGTCGTGACTGTTCGTATCAACCCCGCTGTTGCTGTCAACAAAGCGCGCGTGCTGGAAAGCTTGGGCTGGCAAGTTCACGTTACCGATTCCGCTGGGCACCAGTTCGACCCTTCTGACTTCGATCGGCTTTCATCGCTTGCTGACGAAACGGCCTAGCCGCCTCGTAGGGTCGGGGCTGAAGGCGAAGGGAAAATGAGCGACCGGCTCTCACTCTCGATATTTACGATCGAAGTTGACGGCAAACCGACGCTCGCCTTTGAGGCCAAAAGATACTCCGAGGCGGAGGCTATCTGCGGAGACGAAGAGCTCAGAGCCAAGCTGAGTTTACTGAAGTCCGGCGACGTCACTATATGCGGCGACAACGCGCTTCTGGATGTACGGCTCGCCCGCCCCGATGAAGCAGCATTTTATAGGCAAGCGGCTGAAGCGTCACAATCGAACGACGATCTCCTGCTGGTCTACCTAGTTGAGTTGGATGGGCCGGAGGACCAGCAGACAGAGTGACAACATTTGCCAAGCACTGGCATAGGCGGGCACCACTTGATGCTAGAGAGACCGCCCTCGGGCTTTGTCTTTCAAAGCAACTTTGCGCGCACAAAGAACACTCGAAGCGCGTTTGTCGCCTGCACACTCATCATCGCATCTTCAGCTGCCGCCTCCAGGCCGACTTTTGCATCGTTGTGCTGTGATTGAAACTCCATCCATTCGACCGTGCTGAGACTGGTTATGAACCGATAAGCATCCCCGATCGTCTTGATCGCAACGGTCTCGCCGTTCAACTTAATTCGGAACGTCGCTTTCAGCGGTGTGTCAGAATGTGATACATCGTTCATCATATTTTCGTTTGTGCAATGGTACCGGCAAAGTCAATCCCAGCATCTTTTGCGCGACAGCTCCAGCCGCGGGCTCCGCGACCCGCCCTTACGCACCGAACGGCCGCGCGCATGGAATGAAGCGCCATCTCGCGATGGTCAGATGGAGCGTAACCTCCTCGTGCGCATAGAGGCTGTTCAACAGCATCTTCATGTCGGCCATGTTGCGCGTCGGCTGACGCGCATCGGGTAGCTGCTCAAGCGCGATCAAGGCAGTCGCGAGAGCCTCGCCGATAATGAACTCGTCGCGGCCCGTCACCGATCCCAAACCGGCAGTTTTTGGAGTACTCATGGCGCACGCCCTTTCGGCATTCTCTCGGGCACAGCAGTGAAGGGCCGTTCCCGATCGCCTGGCTTGGAAACCACAATCTTAGAAAGCTAACCTCGTCTTGCGGCGTTTCAAAGACGTCGGGAGGGCCACCGGACGTGCGAGGAGACCGTTCTACATTTGCACCTTGCTACCGAACAGCGTGCGACGGCGTGACGCCCATGGAGCGACCTGGCGTTTTGCCGCCATCGCCTAAGCCAGCCATCAATGTCCGCTATCGGGGTAACCCGGAAAACATATCCTCCCACTGAGTTCTTCTCAGTTTGGCACCTTTGAGACATGCCGCCCTTACGATGGATGTCGGCTTTCAGGGTGCCGGCTCAACCGGTCGACGCAACACAGGCGCTAAATCTCTCTGCTGGGGTTTCAAATTGCAAGGTCTCACGTGGTCGTTCGTTTAGCTGACGAGCCACTTTGTTCAGGTAGGCTTGTGAGTGCACCGACAAGTCGGTGCCCTTCGGAAAGTACTGTCTCAGCAGGCCATTGGTGTTCTCGTTCGACCCGCGCTGCCACGGGCTTTGCGGATCGCAAAAATATACGTCGATTTTGGTCGCCAACGTAAAGCGACGATGATCCGTAAGTTCCTTTCCCCGATCCCAGGTCAGGGACTTATACAGCTCCTTTGGTAGCTTCTTCGCCTGCTTGATGAGCGCGGTGACGACCGTTCGGGTGTCCTTACCGGCCACCTTGGCCAACATCACGTAGCGCGTATGACGCTCGACCAAGGTCGCGATGTAGCTGTTGTTCGGCCCGGACAGCAGATCGCCTTCCCAATGGCCAGGCACCGCTCGATCTTCAACCGCCGCCGGTCGCTGGCGGATTGAGACGATATCCTTGATATGCCCCCGTCTATCGCCATCCGGATCGACCGGCTTGGAGCGACGCATCGAGCGCTTCGATCGAAGATGACTAAGCAGCTCTTTCTTGAGCACGCCACGGGTTTGTACAAATAAGCTGCGGTAGATCGTCTCGTGTGACACCTGATTACACTCGTCTTCAGGATGCGTTCTCTTCAGCCAGCCGGCTATCTGCTCGGGTGACCAATCCAATCTGAGCTTCCCCGCGACAGCTCGCCGTAGCCGCGGACTGCTCGCCAATTTACAGCATTTTGGACGACGAGCTCGCGCCCAGGCATTCTCGTCCGCAAGCGTCGCTCGGTAGCGATCATAGCCGCCATTGCGGCTCATTTCCCGGCTCACCGTCGAGGGTGAGCGGCCAAGCAACTTGGCGATCGATCGGGCCGATCGATGTGCCGTAACACCTCTGGAAATCACCTCGCGTTCCGCGAGCGTCAATGCCAGCCTGGAGCGACGCCGCTCGGCAGGACGAATCCCACCATGCGGAGCCACCAAAAAATAGATCGACGATGACTGCTTACCAAAAGCGCGTCCGATCGCCTTTAGCGACTCCCCGCGCTTCCAGCGATCCCATAACTCCGTTTTCTCTGCCGCAGTAAACCCTCTATGAAATTTGTGAGCCATCAAACCACACTCCATCTCTCCTTTAAGATAAAGTGTTGCGTCAACCGGTTGAGACCACCGGGGTAAAGCGGAAGTAACGCGGACATCGCCAAAATGGCGCGATTGACCCGGTCTGCCGCCTGCTAGTGTCAAGGCGCAGACAATCCCATTCAATACCGCACGGTCTGGGATTGGATGACTTCGGCGGTCGGGTCAGATGCCAAGAACCGGTGTATCGCCATCGCGCCCGTTAGAGCCAGCATGAAAAGCGCAGCCACCAAAACAGAGTCCACGTAACGTGACTTGTCCGTTCGCATCGCAATCACTCCCGTTGGCTGGAAGTTCAGCACCGCAGGGCAGAATCTACACCCGTCACGTTTGATCACAAGAGCCTAGTTACGCGGCCTAGCTAGGTGACGCCGTGCTTGCGAAGGAAGATTCGACTGATTCCGACCGGATCATCGGGCAATAGCTACCTCGCCCGCCGGAATGGGCTTTGCTGTTTTATGCTCTGCTGCTTCGTTCGTGCGCAGAAGTTCTTCTGCATCATGGGCAGTCCGAAGCGCCACGGATTTCCGGTTAAATCTAATGAGCTTGGTTTGCCCATCGCAAACGATCCAGCCTTTTTCGACATGGATGATTGTGTACATCGCCATGATCCCCAAAATTTGACGCGATCATTTGGCTAACGCGGACAATTCTAGTTCACGCAAGTTAAGACAACCCGCGACCAAATGAATAAATCTGGTTTCATCTATCTTAATCGGATTGCAGAAATTCACACCCGGCGCGCCGGGGGCACTGCGCGCTCGCGCCGACGAGGTGATCGAGTAACCTGTTAAATTGCTGCAGTGCACGAGCCTCTTGTTGGCACGTTTGAGACATGCCGGCTGCGTCGACCGGTTGAGCCGGCAAGGGCAAAGCGGAAAACATATGCTCGTACTGAGTTCTTCTCAGTTTGGCCCAGGCTCAATGAGAGTGACAGTGAACCCTTCTCACGATGCATCTCCAATAAACAGATAGCGGGTAGTCGATGTGTCAAGGGCACTTCCCTTTCACGCAATAGCCGCACCGATGTAATGAAAGCCTGGGCAAACAAAGCGTAGAATGCGCTCCAATCTTAGGTAGGTAAGCCATGAAACAACAAATGAGTTGCCGCGATATGGAACTGCTCTATCGACGACGAGCCGTGTTTGACTGTGAGCATAGTTGGAAATGGCTTGGCGAAGCCGAGCGCTGGGGACACCTGGCACAGAAGGAGACCGCATCGCGCTTTAAAAAGATTGGGCCGATGGCGATGGGACCGAACACCATCCACGGCGATTTACGCGGTAAGCAGATGGGCTAACACCCTCTGAAGAATGAGCAACAACTCAGCTCAAGTGACCTAGCAGAATCCAACAGCGTAAAAGTCAAATGACACGCGAGGGAAGACGATTGCTGAAGCATCGAGGCTCTGTGAGATGTGAAGAGCTTGGCGGCTTCTATCGCGCTTCAAGAAGAATTTAAGGAACGGCGGAAAGACGGTGTGCGGTTGGCCGAGCATCAAGGCCGCTGCGTCCTTTGACTCACGCTTTTGACGTGGCTCACGAGGGCGATCCTCCCGCCTTAGACGGAAAGCAATGAAAGAGGTTCTTCGCGGGAGTGATAACGATCGCCCGCGGGCCTCCACGGCAGACCGGGCGGGCGCCCGCAGCTGGGAACGCTCTTCGGCGGTGTGCAGTCCAAGTAATTTAGCTGCTTGGTCGATGGAGCAGCGCGCCTTCACTTCAGCGAAGTCAAATGAATGACATGGCAATCGCCTTTCGAGGAACAACTGCCCCTAATCGTACCATGCGCCAGGAACACTTCGGGTACATGGGTATTGCGAGTCCAGCATGGAGTTTTAAAATGAAACAAGTGCTCGGAGTGAGTGTCGCTCTCCTGCTCTTCGGGAGCGGCGTGTGGGCAAACCTCAGCGTCGGCTCACTTTCTCAAAACACCGGCGCGTGGGTCTCGCATTCTCGTTGAACGCGGACCGAACCAGGAATGGCACACGCGCTTATCGCGCTGAACTAAGGCAGTGACGGTCTCTTGCGACGCGTAGAAGCGCACGCCGGGTGCGACAGGCGTGAAAGCTGCGAAGCTTGGCGTATCGCTCGATACGCGAGGGTAACTGAAAGCAAAGGTCGCGATAATTAGCAAGTAGTCTGCCACATTTGAATTGAACGGCTTTCTTTTTGATTTGCCGGAACAATCCACCGTATGCTCGGTTGTCATATGTTCCCGACCATCAGCGAGCCGTGATGACAAACAGAATGATCCCAACAAGTATGTTCGGCAGAATCGACAGGGCGATTAGTCCGCTAAGTCCTGCCAGAACCCGAATCAGACGCTTGGCCAACAGACGCAAAGTCCAAACCAGGGCGGCCAGCAGAGCAGCGGCCAACAAAGAGAGCCGCAACGCTGATGGAACCGAACTGCTCGCTTCGACTAGCAGTTTTGTTTAGCAGAGTTCTTTCGGCTCCCAATCCGCCTTCTTCGACACTTCCCATTCTTAGGCGCACGATGCCCTTCGGTCCATGCCCTCAGAGGAGGTAGCTATGGAACATCAATTTTTCATTCGCCAGCAAAACCTTAAGCTCTATCGCAGTCTTGTGGCTGCATCGGAAGCAGCGGCGGCGAAAGCTGACGCGCGGCAGGAGAAGCTTTTAAAGCTACTGGCAGAGGAAGTAGCGAACGAACCGCCGGCCAGAAAGCACTAAGGCGCTTGATGCCGGCATGAGTGGCTTCAACAGATTGTATTCGTGACGAAACTTGTGCTGAGCGCAAATCGCAGCGCGGTTTGTGGCTTGGGGTCAACGCCTTCGCCGCTTACGACTTGGACAGACCAATTGCTTTCGACCACCTCATCTGTGACGGGATAAATGCCGACGGCGGATACGTCCTCGCATCCGGGTAGGTGTGGATTTCCCTGAGAGCTATTTGCTTCAGTTCTTCTGTGGATATCAGCTGACGTACTCTGTTGAAACTCAACTCTAGAGAGGCAACAAATGACCTACTTCTTGTGCAAAATGATCTTGCCGCGCTCGGACTTCGTACAAACGATGACCGACGCCGAGAAAAACATCATGAAGGCTCACGGCGACTACCTTCAGAGCCTGGCCGAAGTTGGTTCGATCGTGTGTCACGGCCCTGTAGATGATCCCAAAGGTGGGTGGGGGCTGTCGATCTTTTCTGCAAGGGACCAAATGGAGGTTGAGCGTCTGACAGCCGCCGACCCGATAATTCTGGATGATGTCGGTGCGAGGTATGAAATTCTTCCGATGAAAAAACTTCGGATGAAGGGAGCGAGCCGAGCAAGCCGAGCGCCGTTGAAGTTCCCTACATGCGCGTCGTCGGTGAGCCGGCAGTAGATTCACTGCACAGTCGATGTCGCCCATTGGCAGATAGTGTTGCAAAAGTCTTTTTGCGGCATGTGACTCAAATTCTCCGAACCGTAGACGCGGCGATCGAATAAAAATGTGGGGGGACTACGCCGGCATGCGCGAAACTCACCGGCGATTCCGGTAACGGGTTTGAGGCTGCATTGATCCGCGATTGTCGCTTGCTTCGTCCTTTGGCGGGAAATCAGCCGCAGTGCCTTTTGAGACTTTTGCAACAAAATCGGCACTTAGCTGACATTAGGTTTTGGTCAATGTCCGCTTTGCGGCGGGCGGTCATACAATGTCTGGCAAGCTGAGACTGCTCCCACTAAAATGTTTGGCTCAACGAACGAGCCAGTGTGCTGCGCAGCGTCAGCGGAATGCGGCGTCAAGAGCAACACGACTGAAAAAAGCGTTCCAGCCATGGGTGATGGCTGAGACGCTTTGGGAGTTCCGCCGGATTTGGCAATCGCGCAGCTGATCGGTCGCCTCACCCCTCATCGTCCGGATGATGCCGCGCATAAAACATGATTTCGCGAGCGTAGTTTAGTTGCCATTCGGTACCGGCGGGAGGAAGCTCTCGGCTGTGGGCACAATGGAGAGCAGCATGAGCAAGGCAGGTCTCGGCAATCGCCACCGCAACAAGGATGGCGAAATCAGCGGCAAACACGGAAACACCCCCGTCCGCACGCTGCGCAAAATTTACGGACAGGGTTTTGCCGCCGGGTATCCGGAAACCGCGCAACTGAGTGAATTAATGCTGCAACTCAATGAGACTTCGCTAAGCCAACTCCGCCGCGACCACGAGACGCACCATTTAAAGCACAAGATCGCTCACGTATCGGAATAAAGGCGCCGACTTTTCGAACTGGAGCTGAAGGTGAAGGCACCAAAATGAACCAGGTGAATGCCAGGCACGAGATCATTCGCGAATGGCGTTCGCTTCCGAAGGAGCTGAGACAAACGGACGAACAAGCCGCAGCGTTCGCGATGCAGATAAAAGACAAATACAAATTCTCTAGCGACAGCGCTGACCGCTATCAAACCGTCAAAGATTGGTTGCTGCGTTACCTATCGATTACGCGCGGGCTGGAGCGAAATGCTGAAGGCGAAGGGAAAATGAGCGGCGACGAGAAAAGCACCGATCCCGGCCTCTCGGCTGCTGAGCGGAAAACTCTCAGAAGCCGCGAGGCAGAAGAAGCGGTCGCGGAGCATGAAAGCGCTCAGAAGGCATTTCATGAAAATCGGGAGCGGCTGCGGGAAGAACGTCTCAGGCGGGAGACAGCGGCGGGGCCGATACTTTATCCGGCCCCAGAGCTTCCAGACGACACCCCCGTCGAGAACGTCCGATTTGCTACCAGGATACGGAAGACACTCCATGCCGCTGGCATGAAGACGATTGGCGACGTGCGTGAAGTTTCCGACGCTGCGCTGCTTAGCCTTCCAGATTTCGGCAGCGGTTCGCTATCTTATCTTCGTGAGGCCCTTGGTCTCCCGTCAACCGATGGCGTACGTCCAAAGATCAAAAAGCCCACCTGATTTGCGGTGATTGCTAAGCCGCTCGGGGCGGCTTTCGCGGGCCACCTACCCGTGTTTGACCCCATGCGCGATAGCTGCTGTCGCAGGATCAGGGGCGGCAGTATGAGAGGCCTTTCCACTCGTCAGCGCCGCGTCCGAATAGATTTCGCCGGCGATGGTGATCAACGCTAGTATGAAGATGACGACCACAGCTCTCATGGTCGCTTTGTCGCGCGCGAATGCGGCAAACTCAGTCAAATACCTCGGCTAAAAACGGAAGTTTCGATTCGAGATGCCCCGCTATGACTCAAGGAGCCAATGGAGGGAAGCTGCTCTCTTCCGCAGGCTTACGTTGTCTGGTTTGCGATTCCATTCCGAGGCATTTTTTATTCCATCATCGGCCGGCCGATCCAAAGTCTGTTGAGCCAACGCACTGCCAAGTCGGGCCGCCTCTCGCCTTGCAAGCGCGCCAGGGCCTCTTGATAAGGGCCCACCGCTCGTATGCGTATTGGAAGCCGCGGATAGAGGCGTCGGATCAGCGCGAGCGCCAAATTCATGCTACGTTGTTCACATTCGCCGAAGACCAATCCGAATTCACCGCGTAGCCGCTCTGGCAGCAAGTGGGCCGTGAGCGCTAGATACCACTTCGGCGCACGCAATTTTGTCGCGCCCCCCGAGAAGATTTGCTCAGCAATTTCGCGGGCGGCGGGGCTGACAGTGAGCATATCCGACCGCAGCATCGCCTCATTGTAAGCAGTGAATGACGTCCAGCTTGATGGTAAATCGGCTGGCCGAATGCCGAATAACGCCGCGAACAGGCGGGCCTCGACCCAGTATTTCTCACGCTCGATATCCGTGAGCGCTGGCAAGACGAGATCATGAGTTAACACGGCAGTCTCTGCGAGCGTGGAGTGCACCCACCGTAGCGCCGAGACCTCGTTGGCGCGGTATTGAGAGCCCGCGGCGAAGCGGCCAACCGTCCCCGGCAATATTCCTGTCACCGCGGCGTGACGCCGATGCAGTCGCCGGGCCGCAGCCAGCGCCTGATCGCGCGTGCCAAACACCATCGTGAAAACAGTGTTGAACGTTTGGTGGAACCGGCCGATCGGATCAGCAAAGGTCCGGGAATGCTCGGCGATGGCAGCGGCAACCCAGGGGTGCGCTAACTGAAGCAACAAGGCGCGGCCGGCGCCAAGGAAGACGGCCGCCTCGCGGTCGACCCGCCAGGTCAGTGAAGCGGGACCGAAGACCCCCTCAATTGATCCGGCCGCCGCCTCGCAAACGGTGTCGAGACTGCTTTCAAAATCATCTTCAGACAACAACGGTATATCCTTGCGATCTGCAACCGGATGACCGGCCGACAAGTCCCGGATCCAAGTAAGAGCAGTATTTTTCCCTATTGTCATCGCTGGCGCGCCAACCGAGAAATACCTCTGCTCCATCGAGGTCGCCTGTGTCCTCCGGGCGTGCCCTTGGGACATTACCTGAATTTTGCCTTGCGCTCTTGATGGACCGATCAATGGCGAAAGCTTCAAGGCCTATATCGATCAGTTCCTCGTGCCGACGCTCAAGCCTGGCGACATTGTCATCATGGACAATCTCGGCAGCCACAAGGGCCAGGGGTGCGCCCGCTATTTGCTCTGTCGGCGCGAGGCTTCTCTTCCCGCCGCCCTACAGTCCTGACCTCAATCCTATCGAGCAGGTGTTCGCCAAGCTGAAACGCTGCTCCGAAAGGCCGCCGAGCGAACTGTCGAAGCAACCTGGCAGCGCATCGGAGCCCTGCTCAATTGCTTCACACCACAGGACTGCGCCAACCACATCCGGAACGCAGGATATGCTGCCACCTAAATGGAAAATGCGTCTAACCCGCCAACGGCAGATGAGCTAGGCCGAGGAGCGCCGGCGACTCTTCGAGGATGAGACAGGTCGGAATTTTGGCCAGCATGCCGGCGAAACGTCCCTTTCGTTCGAATCTTTCGCGGAACGGAGACGACGCGAACGCTTCCTTGAACTGCAGCAGTATCCCGCCGGCGATGTATATGCCGCCGGTGGCGCCGAACGTCAGTGCGAGGTCGCCGGCCGCCGACCCCAGGAATGCGCAGAAATGTGAGAACGCCCTCACACATTGGAGATCTGTCCCGCCGATGGCGTAACGAGTTACGTCGGCCGGCGTCAACGCCCGCGCGGCGGAGCCGTCGATTGTGCAGAGTGCTTCATAGAGATTGACGAGACCTGCGCCACTGAGCACGCGCTCGGCCGAGACATGGCTCCAGCGCTTCCGAAGGACCTCGATGATGGCGTCCTCCTCTTTGGACGCGCTCGGCAAGGTCACGTGCCCGCCCTCGCCCGCGACCATCACCCATTTTCGCCCGTCAGGTATCAAGGCGCTCACGCCCAGTCCCGTGCCGGGACCGATGATCCCGATCGGACCGGCGGCTTCCGGAGTTCTCGGCCCGACCGGAAACACGTCCGCGCCCGGCAGATGCGGTACCGCCATTGCCGTTGCGGCGAAATCATTGACAACCTTCAGCGAGCCCAGTCCAAGGCTTCGATGTAGATCGCTGATTGAAAATGACCAGCCCAGGTTCGTGAGCGTCACCTTGTCGCCGAACACCGGGCCCGCGACCGCAAGAGCGCCGTCGAGTCCGGACCGCAATGCAGGCGGCAGACCGTTGAGATAATCGGTCAGCGCGTCGTGAAGCGAGCCGAATCGGGCCACCTCCACATGCATGAGCTCACGATATTTGCCGCCCTCGGCGATCGCGAACCGTGCGTTCGTACCTCCGATGTCTCCGATGATGCGTCGGCCGCCCAATCGATCCCCTCCTTTTCGCTCTCGGTACCTGCAAAGCTTTCCCGGTGGCCCGCCTCTACCACGGACCGCGCGCTTCGGAGAAGCCCGGCGCCTTGCCGCGCGGGCCTTTTGCTCATAAAGCCGAGATGCTTTGTCGAGGAGGAATGCGGCGACGAAGTGATCGAGCGCGGTGTTCCGGTGGTTCACCCGACCGCAGCACCGGGCCGGGTGCACCACGTCAATCTAGCTGGTCCTTTCGGGATCCGTCCAATTGTAGGCCTCAAGAACTGTTAAACTCGCCTGCATGAAGGCAAGGTAACTTGTATGGGAAACTAAAAAACCAAGATCGATCAGTTCAAGCGCAGCCTCCCACGAACTCTGTCTCGGTACGGATCTCGCTCGCGCGCCCCCACGAATAACCAAAGGTCGGAAGCTGCGGCCGCGCTGCCGGCCCTTCGTTCCCGCTAGGATGTCGTCCGAGCAATGGATCAATAGTAGGTGTGGCTTAGACATATCAATCTCCAGACTTGTGGTCGACGAGACGGCGATCAATAACCAAGCGATTGAAGCCGTGAGCGCTGCACCGCGGCCGTTTCGTTCACCGGCCGTCGATCGGTGAGGCGACTGACAACGGCAGTGCGCTTGGGCTGCCGGGTTCACCATCGCGGCCTCGCTCGATCCAGGACAAAGTACTGATGCCCATATCTGAAACGGCGTGAGCGTTGCGCAACTCAGTGCCTCATCCGGGAAATTTGGGCTAGGCCACCTCCGCGATCGCGCCTTCGATTTCTGGAGCGAGCGTGACGTGTGCGGTGTGAGCCTGGGGAAGATCGGCCCAATGCATGTCTTTATAATTGAAGCCGCGCGCGAGCGTGGGCTTCACCACCATGAAGTAGGGCGAAATATCGAAGTCGCACGGCGCATAAAGTGACGAGTGACGGATCTCGGCGATTTCGCGCGGCGCCGTCTGACTCTCGACGCGCGTGATCTTAGGCAGGATCGGGTAACGCACGGCGTCGAATGCTTGCGCAATCAGCGAAGAACAGATGATGCGGCTGGCATCGCCGGAGCCGAGTGCGATCGTTCGGCGGTTCCAACGCTGCGTCACCGGCCATGGGAATAGATAGCGCATCAGGTCGATGACGTTCTTGAAATCGTAGCCGAGCCCAATGCGTTCGGAGGCGTAACGGCAGACCTTTTCGCAGTCCGCGTCGCTCAAGCCCACCGGCCGACAGATACGGGTTTGACAATGCAGATATTTCGACAACGGCGCCGACACGACACCTTCGTCGATATTAGCTTCGATCAGTACGTGGGGCTCGCCGTCGGTTGCGGTGCCGGCGATCGGCCCGACGTACAACGCGGAATGCGACCAGGTTGATTGAGTGAGATATTTGATGCTGCCGGAAATACGGCCTTTGCCCTCAACGAGCAAAACATCACCAGGTTGAAGGGTGTCGCGTAAGGCCGTCAAATCGTTAACAGTGAATGGCGCACGGTGGTTGGTCGGCTTCTGCAACCGGGCAATCAAACGTCCGGCACTGTCGAACATCCAGCCCATGACTCGTCCCTCACCTTTTTGGTGTTTTCCTGTATGGCAGTTCCAGACAGCTCTTCTGCCGTTCGGTCACCCACGTTACATCCCAAGCGTAATCATTGAGAGATGGAGTGGACCATTGCACGGAGGTTGATCCATCCGTTACATTTGGTTGAGACGAGCATACCTAGGTTTAGGGATCGGCCACCTGGGCCGTTGCGACTGATGGGAACGTCGCACCTCGTTCTGGTCCACACCCGAGGAGCAACAACATGACCCCACACATCCCCGAGGAATTTTCCACCAGGTTGATCGACTGGAGTCCCTTCGTGATCATGGGCAACGCGATGCCGCCCCGAGATCCTGATGAAGACGAAGAGGACGAAGAGGACGAGGACGAAGAGGACGAAGAGGACCGCGCCGACGAACCGCCGGTCGTGCGCGAGCCGGACGAAGACTAGAGCATGATGCTTTTAGGATTGGGCATAGCCTGAGTTTCGGAAATAGTTGGCGCATTCGGTGGGCGTAAATGCTCGGAGGATTTCGCCGATTGTGACGCAGATGGTTTCGGCCGAGCGCGCGGCGGCCTTGCGCAACAAGTGCTTGAACTTGGCGAAGACCTGTCGATCGGGTTCAGGTCCGGCGAGTGAACGGACGTCGCAGTCGCGACAGTTGATGTCTGCTTTTGGCGCGAAACGTACAAGCTGATGGACTCGCCGCGTGTCCGTTGTTGAGGGATCAACGGACCAATTTCAGATCCGGCCCCGAGGTCTGAAAATGACGTGTGACCCCAGACCACGAATCTGGGGTCCAGAGTTCGAATCTTTTCGGGCGCGCCAGTCTACGCCACGGCACGCTGTGGCAAGCTCGGCGTGAAGATCGAACGCGGCCTCGTCCTTCCACCGCGAGTGGATGTAGAACAGGTGAGGACCGCGCACCGAGCGGAAGGCGTGAATATTCAGGCAGCCAGCCTCCTCGCGGGACGCAGTGACCGATTCGCAAATGGCCTGCGCGAGCGCGGCTTCCTGGCCCTCCCGGGCGTGAAAGCGGGCGAAGACGAAAAGCTCCAAAGCTGTCTCCCAAGATAACAAGTGTCAGGCCGCCTGCTCCACACGCTCGGGCACTGCGCTGGATTTCTTGAGCAGAATGTCGGCGAGAATTGCGGCCAGGACGATGAGCCCGCCGACGACCGTTGCGACCGCCGGGATCTCCCCGACCGCGAGCCAGACCCATGCGGGCGCAAGCGGCGTTGCTAGGCTGCCGATCAGGGCTGACCGTGTTGCGGAGACGAGCCGCGTGCCGAGCGTAAGCAAAAGCAGGCCGAGGCCGAACTGCATCGTGCCGAACAGCGCGAGGTAGAGGAAATCGTGTGCCGTTGCGGCGAGCGGATGCGAAACCGGCGCGACGATGACGGCGCACAGGAACGCGGAGAGGCATGCGGCGGGGAGCATCGAGATATTGCGATTGCGGCGCACGATCACCATCATCGCCGATATCAGGATCGTCATGATGAGCGCGAGCAGGTCACCGAGCAGGTGACCAGAGGCGAGCGCGCCGCTGCTCATCACGACGACACCGACGAGCGCCACGAGGCTGGCGGTGAGCGTCGTCCAATGCTCCCGGTCCGCCGTCCACGCATACGCCAACGTAGCCGTGATGAACGGCGCCGTCGCGTTGATCACCAGCACGTCGGCGACGCTCGTCTGGCGCAGCGCGTTGATGAAGCAGATTGTCGCAAGCGCCGATGAGATCGTCACCGCGACCCCAGCGATCCCCGTCTGGCGAATCGCCGGGAGAACGCGACGGCCTTCACGCCAGACGATGTAACCGGCGATGAAGATGCCGCCAAACAAGGCGCGCCAGAACAGCACCGTCCAGACGTCGAGGTCGATAAGACGGGTGAAGAGCCCGGCCAGGCTGAAAGCGATGGCAGATGCCGTGATCAGCACGGTGCCCGGCCATCTCCGGCCGCCATCGTTTGCGGTCGCGAGAGCCACCATGACGGCCGTTGCGGTCGCCGCCATGGCAATCAATGCCGCCAATCGCGAAGTGGCCGCCAGAACGACTGGCGCATCTCGTAGTCGACGATGCTGGGATCGACGCCGATGTCACGCAGGATCCGCTCGTCGAAGTTCGCGAGCTCGCGGCGCGCCACGCTGCGGCGGCGCCACTCGCGCAGCGTCGCGACGATCGAGCCCAGGATCAGGCGCCAGGGCCCACGCGGCGCCTCGACCGGGCGATTGGGAACGGTGGCCGCCGGCTCGTGCCTGGCCGATGCCCGCGGGGTCACAAATTGCGCCGCAACTCGGTCCCGAAGCCTGGGCGCGGTGATCGGCTGCTGGCGCTCCTGCAAGAGTGTCGACATGATCGCCTCCTCTTTCTCTGCGTTGCGACTACCGAAACAAATATCGCTGTTACTTCAGTGTCTTATTTCAGGTTTCTGCCGAACCGTGACGGCCTCGGCGATTGCTACACCGGTTATACGCCGCCATACCTGCCAACACGTGTCAGGTATTTTCTGCTAGGCTGTGGAAATGCGAGCGAGCCGGCTGTTGTCGATCCTATTGCTCTTGCAAGCCCGCGGTCGGATGACGGCCGAAGCGCTGGCGAGCGAATTCGAGGTTTCGGTTCGCACCATCTATCGTGACGTCGATCAGCTCAGCGCCGCGGACGTGCCGATCTATGCGGATCGCGGCCCGAGCGGCGGATTCCAGTTGCTCGACGGCTATCGCACCAAGCTCACCGGCCTTTCGCCCGCCGAGGCCGAGACACTGTCGCTCGCCGGCCTGCCGGGACCCGCGGCGCAACTTGGCCTCGCCGATTTGCTCACGGCGGCCCAACTGAAATTGAGCGCGGCATTGCCCGAACGCGCACGCGCAAACGCAGGCCGCGTCGGCGCGCGGTTCCACCTCGATCCCGTTGGCTGGTTCCGCAGTGCCGATGACGCCAAGCTGCTGCCGACGATCGCCAACGCGGTGTGGAACGAGAAGTGCCTCGACGTGCACTACCGGCGAGCGGAGGGCGCGGTCGAGCGCCGGCTGCAGCCGCTCGGCCTCGTGCTCAAGGCCGGCGTCTGGTACCTCGTCGCGCAGGTCGGCGATCAGCCGCGCACCTATCGTGTCTCCAACATCATCGACCTCGCGGTGACCGAGGAGTCGTTCAAACGGCCGAAGGATTTCGACCTGACGCGGTTCTGGGTCACGTCATCACGCGCGTTCGAGACCAGCGTCTACCATTCCAGCGCGACGCTGCGGGTGACGGCGCGCGGGCTCGCCAAGCTCGACGTGCTCGGCTCGCTGGTCGCCCGGGCGGCCGCCGAGACGGCGACGCCGCCGGATGCCGACGGCTGGGTCAGCGTCACG
Organism: Bradyrhizobium lablabi; assembly: GCF_900141755.1. NCBI lineage: Bacteria > Pseudomonadati > Pseudomonadota > Alphaproteobacteria > Hyphomicrobiales > Nitrobacteraceae > Bradyrhizobium > Bradyrhizobium lablabi. Next base: position 660,575 of record NZ_LT670844.1, read on the forward strand.
ATCCCGATCGAGTCGATCGACCGGGCCGCGTCCGGTCTGATCGCGCTCGGTGCCGACGCCGAGGTCGTCGAACCCTCGGAGCTGCGCGAGCGGCTCGTCACGACGGTGCAGGAGCTCGTCCGCCTGTACGCGCCCACGCAGCTGACGGAGCGCCGCCCGCGACAGCGCAAGCGGCGCTGAAGGCCGCCCTTTCGAGTGAGACGAGAACCGGTTCGAATACCGTATCGAACGTGACCCGCGCTTCTTGCGTCGTATCGAACAGGCGCGGAATAACCTGCGGGCAGGACGCGGGATCAGGCTGGATAACCTTGAAGCGGAATGATGGCGCCTGCACGCGTCGCGTCGGAGCATGCCCACACAGTTGAGCAAATCACCGGATAGAATATCGCGGGCTCGCGCGCTGCATCATAGCGCCACGGCGAAGCAATAGTGCCCATCTTCATCGACCGTGGCGCGCCATTCTGCGCCAGAGCACGCGATAGCGGCCTACGGTAGCCGGTGCGGCGCTCTCGTCCTCCGAGAAATTCCGACCTCGTCACGACCTGCAATCCCAATTTGAGAGGCTGACTTTGCTCCACAGTGATCAAGACCGCAGTCGGCCGAACTGCTCCCGGGGGAAGAGCCGGGTGGCCACCGGATGATACTTCGATCATAGCGGCGCCGACCTCACGGGTGCCAGGTCGCCATGTGCGCCGCGTGCGCCGGCCCGTAGGCGCCGGGACCAAAGAACCGGTCGTAGTAGTCGGTGTCGATGTGATGAGCCTGCATCACCCACATCAGATGCATCGCATCGGTGCCGCCGGGAAAGCGGCCGTAAGTGTCGTGTATGTAGTTGCAGATCGCCTTGGTGCAGGCGAGCCCCTCCGCGCTGATTCGAATCGTGCCGGCGCGATGCTCCGCCTCCGACATGCGATGCGGCACCGGCCCGGTTTCCTTGCGGCCGCGTAACGGCGGCGCAAGCACCGCGTCAATTGCTGCATCCATGCTCGGGTGATAGGGCGGACAGCTTGCCTCGAACACGCCGTCGAGCCCGACCGGATTGCCGAATGTTGCTCCGCCATTCGCCGCGACGATGCGAAAGCCCACGCGCTTAAGAATTTCGAGCGAGAGAAATCCGCAGTGCTTCCATCCGCCCAGCCCCAGAGCCTCGGTTGCCAGGAACATGTTCTGGCAGATTGCCGCCGGCTCGCTGAAGACGTAGTAGCAGGCCTGCCGCTCGACGATCGATAGCGGCAGCATCCGTTCGGCATCGAGGAAGCCTTCCTTCAGCCAGCGCTCCGTGCCGGCTGGCCGATAGCCGTGGCGGTCATCGACAATGTTCATGCCGCCGCCCGCAGGCGCGTAGCGGCGCAGCGCGGGATCGACGAACTGCGCGATCAATGAGATCAGCGACGCGCTCACATCGCATACCGGCAGAAACAGCGTCGAGCCTGGCTGGTTCGAATCCCAAAGGTCGTGCCCGCTCATCGGCGGTATGCGGCGCGGAATGTCGAGCCGGCCACGGCGGAGCTCCCGACGCTGCGCGCGGTACGCTTCAAGGAGCTTGGTGCGCTCGTCCGGGGTCTCGATCTCGCGCAGCTTGCTCGCCGCGACGTTGGCATCGAGGACATAGAGCCCTTCATCGTTGGTGAAGAAAAGCGCCGTGTGGCCGCCAGGCCGCGTCGTCGGGAATGTGCGGCCGCTGCGGCGACGGTAAGGCGCCGGCGTCGGCAGATCCCAGAGCGCCAGTCCGGAGAATCCGGCGCCCGCGCCGACCAGCAGCGCTTCCTCAATCTCGCTCAGGGGGACCGGTGTGTGTGCGGACTTGCAGCGGAAGGGCCCCTCCGGCATCTCGAAGCCGAGACCGAACCGCCGCGAGCGCCGGCCATAGAGGGCTTCGAACAATGGGTAGCTCCAGGCCAGGTCCAACAGTTCGGACGGCGTCATCAGCTCGATCCTTGCAAAACCCGCGACCAGCGCGGAACGAGCAGAAGCTAGCTCTTTACTGGATCGGCAAGATGGTCCACTTTCGCTCATTACAGCAAACCACTTATAGGCTGACTTTTTCCGATGACATTGCGCGGATGGGCCGATCTCTACGCTTGGCAGCTCGATCGGGCGAGCCGCACGCCGCTCACACGGCAGATCTACATACAGGTGCGCTCCGCCGTGCTGTCCGGCGCGCTCCGTCCGGGCACGCGCATGCTGTCCTCCCGAGCCATGGCATCGAAGCTCGGCGTGGCGCGTGCGTCCGTGGTTTTGGCGTATGAGCACCTGCTCGCCGAAGGCTATGTCGAGAGCCGCCACGGCTCGGGCACGTTCATCGCGGGCGATCTGACCGGCCTTGCATCACGACGGCGCGGCGCTCCGCGCGCGACAAAGCGCGCCGTGCCGACATCGGCGCAGACCTTTTCCGACTTCGAGCGATCGGCGGTGCAGAGCGACGCCCGCCCGTTCAACACCGGCCGCACGCTGATCGATGCGCGTACCGCCGAGACGTGGCGCAGCCTGACCCATCGCGCCGTGCGCCGGCTCGGTGCGAATGACCTCGGCTACACCGATCCCGCCGGCCTAGCCGAGCTGCGCGAGAACATCTGTGACTATGTACGAGCGGCGCGCGCGGTGCGTTGCGACCCCGAGCAGATCGTCATCACGGCCGGCACCCAGCAAGCAATCGACATCGCAATCCGTGTGCTGCTCGCGCCCGGCGACGAGGTGTGGGTCGAGGATCCTGGTTATCCGCTGACCCACGCGCAGTTGCTGCTCGCCAAGGCGCGGCCGCATCCCATTCCCGTCGATGCCCAAGGTCTGGTCGTCGACGCCGGCATGCGCATGGCACCTCGGGCGCGCGTAGCGTTCGTCACGCCCTCGCATCAGTTTCCGACCGGCGTTGCGCTGTCCATGGCGCGTCGCCTGGAGCTGTTGGCGTGGGCGCGGCAGAGCGGCGCGTTCATTGTCGAGGACGACTACACCAGCGAGTTCCGCTATTCGGGGCCGCCGCTCGCATCGCTGCAGGGCCTCGATAACACCGAGCAGGTGATTTACGTCGGCACGCTCAACAAGGCGCTATTTCCGGGTCTACGCATCGGTTACGCCGTGGTGCCGCGCGCGTTGCTGCAGGCTTTTGTAGGCGCGCGCTATCTCATCGATCGCCAACCTGCGACGCTGCAGCAGGCGGTCGTTTCCGAGTTCATGCAACAAGGCCATTTCGCTGCGCACATTCGTCGCATGCGCCAGCTATATCGCGAACAGCGCGACGCGCTGGCGGAGACGCTGATGCGTCGCGCGGCGGATCGGCTCGACGTTGCGGTGCCCGATCAGGGCATGCACCTCGTCGCCTATCTGCGCGACGGATCGTCTGACATCGCTGTCGAGGCCAGCGCCCAACGCGCCGGTATCGTCGTGCGCGCGATCAGCCGCTTCTATCGCACAGCGCACCCCCGCGCAGGTCTCATGCTGGGGTTTAGCGGGTTTCCGCGGCAGTCGATCGTACCGTCGGCCGCTCGGCTGGCGACGCTCGTCGCCAAGTGTGTCCGAGCTTAGGCTGATAAGCGTGGCCACATTTGCGCTCGAGATAGGCTTCCTCCCGAGCCACTACGCCATAGCGGATAACGAGGACGAAGGGCACGAGCGCCGCCAGCAGCCAGAGGCTGTCGAAGGCAATGGCGAGACCGACGAGCCCAAGAAACATGCCGAGGTAGATGGGGTCGCGCGTGAAGCGATAGGGGCCTGTGTCGACGATGGTGGTGGTCGGCATGTTGGTGGGTACGTTCGAGCCAGCCCGAGTGATGGTAGTGATCGCCCAGGCGGCGAGCGCGAGCGCTATGGCAAACACCGCACCGCCGATCCAGCCCGCGGGCACCGCAGCCGGCATGAACGGCAAGGGCATGAGCCATTGCAGGGCGACCGCGGCAAGCACCGCGAGCGCCGGCCGGACGCCCGAAGCGGGCGCGGGATGGATGACGAAAGCAGTGAGGTATTGGCCGGGGCGTTAGCCGGTTCGACGCTCGTCGGTCTGCGGCGCTTCCGGCCTTGCGCTTAGGTTAGCTCCGGCCTTCAACAATTGTTGCTGATAGGCGTTGCCATCCTCCGCGAGCAGTTCCATCGCTCGCGTAAGCCAGTTCTGATATTCCCGGAATACATCGGAGGGTGTCGCGGCTTCGCCGATCTGTTTGGCCGCTTCAAGCGCCGCTTGCGTGCTCTTACGACGCCGCGCAAACCAACCGTCGGCAAATTCCTTCAAGCCATCGAGCGCGGTTTCTTGGTTCTCCCAGAACTTGACGCCTATCGGTGCATAGGCCTTCAAAGCAGTTGCTGGCTGCAGGATGTTCGGAAATAACGTCACGTTGTCGCTCATGACCTTCTCCGCATGAGTTGCCTGCCCTGTAACTAGAAATAACCGTCCGCGCCGAGGACCCGGTGGTCAATATCGCACAGTCGGTCCGTTATTATCACGTCAGGAAGACTGTCTTGCCGACGCCGTGCTTGCATCCGCGCTGCCACAAGGTTCTTGTTGCTTTGACGGAACAGCATTTTTGATTCGCGCCCTCGGCGGCGCCTTTGGGGCTCCGCAACGGCCCGATGTCTGCGAGAGCCACTGTAACGATGTGGTGCACCGCGGCGAACGGGGAAACGGAAACGCCGTGGAGCGTTGAGGTTGGTACCGTCCCACGGCCTTTAATCAATCATCAAAAAATCTTGGCCGCGCTTTGCAGCGTGATCCAGACACCCCATGCAAGTGGGAGTCCGACGAATGCCCAGAACAGCGCGGCCCTCGCGTCGAGCCCGCCGAACCCGATTCCGAACGATCCGGAGGGTCCCGATGCGCTCGCCGTCGCCGTCTGCAGTTTTGCGACTTCTGCTTCGCGCATGTACCACTTCGGATCGACCGGCTTGATCAGATAGTTGCAGATCAGACCGGCGATCAGCATCGCGCACAGGATGTACATCGTGGTGTTGTAGAGCTGGTCGGGCTTGACGCCGGCCGCGAGCTGGAATTCGCGGATGTAGTTCACCACGACCGGACCGATGATGCCGGCGGTCGACCACGCCGTCAGCAGACGGCCGTGAATGGCGCCAACGAACTGCGTACCGAACATGTCGGCGAGATAGGCCGGCACGGTGGCGAAACCGCCGCCATACATCGACAGGATGATGCCGAAGCCGAGCACGAACAGCAGTTTTGAACCCATCGCCGCAAACGTCGGCGCCAGCGCGTACAGCGCAATGCCGAGCAGGAAGAAGCAGTAATAGGTGTTCTTGCGGCCGATCTTGTCCGACAGCGACGCCCAGAAGAAGCGGCCGCCGATGTTGAACAACGAGAGCAGCCCGGTGAAGCCGGCTGCGATACCCGCGATCGTCGCCTTCTGCGCGGCCGTGAGTGCATTGAAGCCCAGATCCGGCAATCCGATCAGCTTTCCGGCGAAGATTTCCTGGAGCATCGGCGAAGCCATGCCGATCACGCCGATCCCTGCCGACACGTTCAAACAAAGCACCCCCCAGATCAGCCAGAACTGCGGCGTCTTGTGCGCATCTTTGAGATGAACGTTATACTGCGAGATCATCGCATTGGCCTTGTCCGGCGGGGTCCATCCCTCCGGACGCCAGCCCGCCGGCGGAATGCGATAGCGGAAGGCGCCGATTGTCATGAACACGAAGTAGATGACGCCCATCGCGACGAAGGTTTCCCAGACGCCGACCGAGGTCGGGGTCTTGAAGTAGTTCATCAGGAGGTTCGCCAGCGGCGCGCCGATCATGGCGCCGCCGCCGAAGCCCATAATCGCCATGCCGGTCGCCATGCCGCGGCGGTCGGGAAACCATTTCACCAGCGTCGAGACCGGCGAGATGTAGCCGAGACCGAGGCCGACGCCGCCGATCACGCCCGAGCCGAGCCACATCAGCCACAGTTGATGCGTGATGATTCCGATCGCACCAAGGAAGAGACCGCCGCACCAGCACAGTGCGGCGACAAAGCCCGCCTTGCGCGGCCCGACGCGCTCTAGCCAGCCGCCCCAGATCGCGGCTGAGACGCCGAGGAATACAAAGAACAGCGTGTACATCCAGCCCATGCTGGCGACTTTCCAGTCGCAGGTCGTTGTGAACAATTCCTGCACCAGCGTCATGTCTGGACACGCCTTCGGCGCGGTCAGCCCGATCGCGCGCGAGAGCGGCAGCCAGAATACGCTGAAGCCGTAGGCCATGCCGATGCACAGATGAATGCAAAGCGCGGCGGGGGGCACCAGCCAGCGGTTGAAGCCGGCGGTCGCAATCGTTCGTTCCTTGTCGAGGATACTACCTCCGGTGCGAGGCATGGCTCCAGCGCTACTGATCGTCGTCATCGATTCCTTCCCTCGCAGTTGCCTTTTGCCGGGCAGGTCTGCCGCCTAGGATCCTGTGTCTTCAGTTCTTCGCGGCGCAAGCTCCATTGCTGCCCGCACATTTTCGAGATGCGCCAGGATCGCAAGCGCATTCGATGATTCCAACGCCGGATACAACCGCGCGGCGGACGCTTGGTCCGTGCAAGCTCGCAGTGCGTGCCGCGAGGCACAAAAGGACTTCGCATCCTTGCGGAGAAATCAATTGGGACTGAAGCCCGATCGTGTGTCGATACCATGGCGAATGTCTTTTTGATTGGGCTCTGCAATCACTTGAGAACGAACCGCAACGGCCCACGATTCAATCGGCAGCTGTTACGCGCGTAAAGTCTTCAATGTTTCGATGGCGTCCCGAACGTTTGGATCGAGGCCCATACCACCGACTTTGAGATGCGCGAAGAAGTTGGACATCCGGGGGCTCCAGGACTTTCCCATGTGCTCGGCGATGCCCGGGACCGCTTTGTCGTCATGGCCAATGTCAGCTTCCCCGACGCCCTGTTTGAGGTGGGCGAGGTAGAAGAGATAGCCAAATCGCTAGGCATCGAGATTTCTTCTCTGAGTTGGAATGATGCCCATTTTGAGACGTTGGCGCGTCTCATGGTCTCGTAACCCTCAAGCGGCTTCTCGCATAGCGCGCTTAGGACATTTTCTCGGTCACTCATGACGTTGCGCACTTATTATTCCAGTTCGATCGGCTGGTAACGTCCGTTTTCGTCAAGCGCAGTTCCCCATATTTTGTGCGAAGACTGGTGTTCCGAGCGGCTATAATTGAGGGGGATTCCGAGACCGAGATCGAGATTGCGCGTGCTCTCAAGATTGTCGATAAGCCGCTCGGTATCGAGCTGCGGGCCTGTCCGCTTCAAGGCCTGGATCAGGACGTTCGCGCCAACATAGCCTTCGAGCGACACGTAGTCCGCCGCCTCGCCGGGAAAATATTTAGCAAGGGCGTTCTTGTATTCGAGGACCATACTCGAATAGCCGGCAACGGCCGGCACTACCTGTGTCACGATGACGCCGGTGGCAAAGCGTGGTCCCAATAGCCCCAATTCTTCGGCGAGGGCGGTGCTGCCGACGAAGGACACGTTGGTGTAGATCATTCCGGGATAGAGGTCGCGCGTCTTCTCGATGAACTTGGCGGCCGCTCGATAGCTGGCAACCATGACCACGGCCTTGATGGCCGGCTTCTGCGATTTCAACTGATTTACCGCCTCGTCCACGTCCACGGTATTTCGCTTGTAGTTAAGCCGGACAATCGCGCTGTCGTTGACGCCGAGCGTGCGAAACGCCTTCGCGACACCCGCGAATCCCGCGTCGCCATATGAGTCCTGCTGGGCGAATACGGCGATCTGTCTGGGCTGTATCCGTCGCAACTTTGTCAAATAGCGGACGACGGCATCGGTTTCCTCCGCATAGCTCGCACGATAGTTGAATACATAGTGATCGGGGGGATCGTTACGCAGGATATTCGCGCCCGTAAAAGCGCCGAAGAACAGCGTCCGCCGCTCAAGTGCATAGGGCACTCCGACGGCCGCGGTGGGCGTTCCGACATTTCCGATGAAACCGAATACCTGATCTTTCTCGTAGAGCTGTTTCATGGCCGGACCGGTCCGCGTCGGTTCATAGCCGTCATCAGCCGCGATCAGCCGGAGCATCCGACCGTTCACGCCACCAGCGTCGTTGACCCGGTTGAAAGCGGTATCGATCCCGAGCTTCATCTGGCGCCCAAGCTCCTTTGCAGGCCCGGAAAAGGGCGCCGCGATTCCGAACCGGATTTCGGTATCGGTGACGCCGCGCACCGGAGGCCCAGCCGGAACCGGCGCGTTTGCTGTGGCGGCGGCGGCGGAAGTCGGCCCTACAACACCCGCCAGGGTAGGCCCCGGCCCGGTGATCGATCGTTCAAGATCGGCAAGCTGACGCTCTGCCAGCCTGCAATCCATCTTCCCGGTTGTCACAGCGTTACGGCCGTCGGCCGCGCTGCGATTGAGCAGTTGTGTAAGGTCGTCTCGCTCGGCTTCGTTCGACGAGGCCTCCTTGATCACAGCCGCGAACTTGTCGACGATGGTCTGGATGCGGGGGCGCGCGACGTCGGTGCAGGCCAGCGCTGAACCAATGATCGGTCCAACGCGGCCCGCGAGGTCGCGAACGACGTCGGTATTGCTGCCGGGTGCTGCGCTCGCGGCGCCCGCGAGCAAAGCGCCGAACAGTACGGATATCCAACGAGGGGTCATCGCAAACTCATTACCAAGGTCGTAGTGGACGCTTGATTCGGCATCTTCGCTTCTCCCCTTGTGGATGTATCGTTTTCTGTCATTGAGACGTTTCGCTTGAGTTGGGTTTCCGACGCCATTGCAGGAACTGCTGCAGTAGCTGCTCGGACTGCTCGTGCGTCGCAAGCCTGGTCTGCGCTGACGCAAGGATTGGTTCAAACTCGGCAATCGCTGGCTTCGATCCCTCGTCCCGTTGGCTGGGTTGAAGCAGAACGGCCTTTATCGACCGCATGATGCCAGGAGCAGAAGACCCAGGGACCATGATGACAAAGAAAGACGCGGCGATCGCCGAAACGCCCAGGGCCGCCGCGGAGCGGCTTGCGATGGCAATCACCGTTGCCCGCCAATCCTCTTTCGCGAGCCCAGGCGGTTCGTGAATGAACTCGGGGTCAAGTGGATGCCACAACGCATCGGAAATCGCGTTCTCAAGCTGGTTATCGAGCGAGGCTGAAGAGGAAATTGGGCTCCTTACGGGCTCGGATACTGTTTCGTGGGAGAGGGATAGACGTGACTGCGATCTCTCGCGCAGCCAGCGCGGTGCATAGGAGATAGGATCGTTGGGATTCAGTTGCTCGTGCTCACTCAGGCTACTCATACGCTACTCCTCATAACTCTTAGGAATTGCACCGCGGTCGCGGATGGCGCCGCAGTGACTCTGCCGTGGGTGCTCTCAGGATGTGTTGGACGGAAGTTCGAAGCGTAAGCACCGTCGCCCCCGGAAAATCCGAGGTCGGTCCGAACGATTTGCAAAGCCAAGCTGGAGAATTTGAATCAAAGTGTCCGATGCTACATCTGGATCGTGCGTCTCTGCATCGAGCGGCGCCCAAGTCGGCCGGCGAATAAGATCGCAAGACCGCGGCCTTTCCATCGCTTCCACTGCCCCTCCCCCTAGCAATTGACCGTCCTTGACGACGGCGGAAATGTCTCCAGCAACCGGACCGGAAAGTCACCGAGATTTGATGGAACCGAGCCAAGACATTATTAGGTCGAAAACTCGACGAAACTAGGGCCTGTCGTCATTTGAGCCAAGCGAGCGCGCAGACCAGGTGCAGTCCGGCAAGGAAGTTGCGGGCAGTTTTTTCGTAGCGTGTCGCGATACCTCGATAATGCTTGATGGCATTGAAGAAACGCTCGAATCGCGCCACGGAGCGCCTGAACGGAATTTCCAGATCACCGCCTCGACAAACAGGCGGTTGCCAAGCTCGCTGCTGCGGCCAACCGTGCCGGGACGGCCCGGCAGAAGAGTCTCAATCCGCGCAAACTGGTCGTCGCGCGATCCATAGCGCTTCATCGCAAAGCCTCCCAAAATGAAGGCTCCCTATGAATCACGCTTCAGATGATTTGCGAATCCGCCAAATGACGACAGGCCGTAGGGTTAGTTTTTTTCTAGCAACAACCTTGGAACGACGCCGACTTTGCGAGAAGCCATTTATCCTCGGGCATTAACACAAGCCTTGAAGCCGCCGGTAGCCACAAACTCGACAAAATCATCGCATGGTTTGGACCCGCCGCAGCGCATCAACCTAACCTGCAATGACGCGTCGGTGATTTTGGGGAAAATTGCGATGCGTACACGATGGAAATCCCTAAGCGAAGTTGAATTCGAAAGATTGCTGGATGCCGTGAGAACGGCCGTTGCGCCTGCTCCGGAGGAGGACTTTTTGACCTACCCGTCAACCTTCAATCAGCCGGCGACACCCGCAAACGATAACCAATTGGGCTTGCCGCTCATTCCGTTTCCGGAAGGCTGGTACGCCCCCTGACTGCGCGCGTTTCCTCACCTCGCCGATACGCCTGAACGATAGACCGAAGTCGGACCTCGACTGCCTTGGGGCGCGTCAGGTATCCGCCTGCGTTCCATTCAGAGTTCCAGTCACCACATGAACGCCGCGTAAGGAACAAGGCAGAACCGCGATTCCATCGCAAACATGGCGGAGTCCTTGCGTTTGGTTTGATTTTGAACAGCGGAGGAGTTCAACAATGTCGACCACACACCAAGACAAATCGAGCGATAAGCCCCGCCAGCGCAGCCGGAAGGCGGACCGGCGGGGCCAAAAAACTGATCAACAGCAGAGCCCGAAGTTCGACCAGCGGGATGAAGATCAAATCGGCCCAATGATCGCGTCAAATGACGCCCCCACGAACGACGCAGCCGCACCGGCGGAGCTCCCCTCAAGCGGGGCACCGCCCCCAGCGGATGTGCCCTTAATCGGCAAAGCCGCACCGGCGGATGCCCTCTCAATCGGCGCGCCGGCGGACGGCCATCCAGTCAGCATTCAAACTATCGCGATTGCCTACGGGGACTACACCAAGAAGTCGTTCCAGGAGACCAGGTCCTTTGTCGAGAAGTTCATGGGCGTGCAGTCATTCGACAAGGCGATTGAGCTTCAGACCGAATTCGCAAGGCAGGCTTATGCGAACTTTGTCGCTGAGTCGCAGAAGATTCTTGAACTCTACAGCGAACTTGCCAAGCAGATCTTCAAGCCTTGGGAGGCCTTGCGGCCAAGGTGACCCAAGCCGGGCGCAAGATCTCACAGTGGCACGCGAAGCAAATAGCTGCCTTGGTGCAGGCTGTGTGAAAACAGAGGCCCCGGTTTCTCCGGGGCCTTTTTTGCACCGGCTCGGGCGGCTTGAAAGCATCAGGACGCCATTGCGTATGTCAGGAGAGCCCCGATTACGGGCTCAGCTATATGTTCTCCGATTTTGAGCGTGCGGCATCGTTAAATGATCCACGCTTATAAGTGATGATCGAAGTCATGAAGCACAATTCGCGTCCCGCGGGCGAGATTTACCAGCGACAGGATGAAAAATACCAGCGCTACAATAAACAAGATCGCAACGCCGTACTCGTGCGCCATTCGCAGCATGGCACTCGCAAACGCGATGATCAGCAAGGCCGTGATGATGGCGCTGACGGTGGAGTAAACTATCGACCTGTTGAGCAGCGTGGCCCGACCCGCCGACAATCTACACACTTATCGCGAAACTGGATGCGCCGACATTAACCATGCGGGAGCTTACCGCGACAAGGGCCGGACGCTTAATGAGCGCTTAACTTTTTTGCGCAACACATAGGCAATCAACTTGACGTTTTGACTATCGCAAGAATTGCGAGCGGAACTCAGCCCCTGATGCGGGAGTTGGATGAGAACGCTTCTCATTGGTACTTTAGCCGCGACGTTGGTCGGATGTAGCTGCATGTTGCCGCCGCAACTGAGGATGGACGTATGCGCGGACCCGAACGGGTTCGCCTGTTTCGACAGGACGGCTGCTAATCAACCGACCAATGCAGAGCCAGCGTCGTTCAAGGCCAATTCCGCGACAATAGGAGTGAAGTCCACGATCGCGGAGAAGACGCAAAAGCCGTCGTCTGCTCATGTCCGCGATAGAATCCATCTCGCCACGAAAAAGGCGAAACCCACCACGATTGCGGCCAAAGTCGAGCCTCCGGCTTCCGGTCAGCTCGCCGAGACGTCCGATCCAGTCATTATCAAGGCGAAGACCACGATTGCTGCGAAGTTGGAGGACCCAGCGTCTGCCGACTTCGTTGAGATGAAACGGGCCATCCGAAAAAATACATTCGGGCAGTCTGTCGATACCATTTGCGGCCGCGTCAAAGGAAAAAAAGCTTCGGGTGAAGATACCGGAGATAGGCCGTTTCTATATCTCGTGAAGGATGATGACGCATACGTTGTCAATGGTCCCGCTGGTTCAGCGGCGGCGACCGCGTATCGCAACATTTGCAACTAGTGCTGGAAACAGAGCGGCGACGGAAGTTTGTTGCCTGCGATGGACCCGAAGGGGCCTCTGACCGACACACCTGCGCGCAGGCCGCAGGGCTGTGTGAGGCAAATCTGGTTCCATGGAAATCCCGGACTAATGGAGTGGTTCAGCAGTTTTCTGAAATCGGGGACATCATGGACGATTTTGCCAATCCTGCAGTACCCCTCAACGGAGCGCAAAAGTCGCCGGTACTCGTGATCATCGAGCATCACGTCCTGGCGCGCACCTGCATCCTGAATATTCTCAAGAGAGAGCTTGCTGGTTTCGAATTTGTCGAATTGGCAACGACGAGCGGGCTGAACTGGTTAGCAGGAAGAGATGTCCGATTGATCACGCTGCATACCGGGGACAAGCGGATCACTGATCCTTCGATCGAGGATAGTCTTGCGCTGATCGCAGAGTACTGTCCGAACGCGTACGTTGCGCTGTTGTCAAATCGCGACGACGATGCCACCGCCTCGGCGGCGATGCAGCGGGGAGTCCGTGGTTTTTTTCCGACCTCGATTCCGCTCGAGGTCGCTATCGCTGGATTGCGCCTTGTTCTTGCCGGGGGGGTCTACCGACCGCTGGCGATTTTTGGACAAAGTGATCCGTCGAACCTCAACACCATATCGGAATACAACGGCGCTCCCGAGCTACCCGCCCTCCACGCGGGTAACGGCGCCACCATGATTGTGCCCGAGCAGACGATGGTCGACCTTACGCCCCGCGAGCAACACGTGCTCGAGGCGCTGAAGCTCGGCCTTCCCAATAAGCTGATTGCCGTCAAGCTAAAGCTTTCGGAAAACACCGTGAAGATGCACATTCAACACATCATGCGGAAGTGTTCCGCTCACAACCGCACCGAGGCGGTGCTTCGTTGGAGCCAACGGTTATCCGGTCATAACGGTCACGCACGCTCACGACTGCCTCCATCTTGAAGGTAGCCTTGCTCTCCCGATGTTGGCAGCGCTCAATCCTCGCGGAACGCGCTGTTGAAGCTGTCGAGCAGGGGCCTCAGCGCATAGAGTGCCACGGTGCCGCGACCAGTCTTGATGAACACCTGGGCCGGCATTCCCGGAATAATCTGGACACCGTCAATCCCAGCGACCCGCGGATGCACTCGAATCTTCGCGGCGTAATATGGCTGATCGGTGCGCTTATCGACAAGTCTGTCGGCAGAGACTTGCGTCACAGTCCCTTGGAGCGGTGGTACGCGGCGCTGGTTGTAGGGCAGGAGATTCACATCGGCACTGAGTCCGGGACGGACCACATCGATGTCCTCAGGCCTGACGCGCGCAGTTACGATGAGACGATCTTGCCGCGGAACCAGATCCATGAGAGGCGCGCCGGCGCCGATCACGCCACCGAGGGTATGAATCCGCAGTTCGGTTACCACGCCGTCCTCGGGCGCCCTGACCGCCGTTCGCAAGAGTTGATCCTCGGCCGCCTGTAGCCGCTCGCGGATCTGAAAAATCTGGTTTTGTGCCTCGCGCAGCGACTGCGCAATCTCGCTTTGCCGGTCACTCTCTAATTTGAGGAGGGTCGCCTGCGATTCGTTGATGACCTGCCCGGCGCGCGAGATCTGTGCAACAATTTCACCCCGCCGCCCCTCGATGTCAGCCATTTCCCGCTGGAGGTTCAGAAGCCGCGGGCGCCGCTCAAGGCCCTTATCAACGAGCATGGCGACCGTAGCGGCTTCCTCGCGGACGATTTCGACGCGCTTCGAGGCCGCGCTTTCCTGCGCCCTGAGGCCCTCGATTTCCTTTTCGACCTGCGACTTTTTTTCCCGATTTACGGCCGCCTGCGATTGAAAGACCTGCCGACGTGTTTCGAAGATGCGTTGCTGGGCGGTAAGGACGGCCGCGACTGACGGACTCTCGTTCTGCATCATTTCCAACTTGGCCGGAAACGATACCCGCTCGTGCCCGTGCTGTTCCGCCTGCAGCCGTGCTTCTCGTGCCGTCGCGTCCCACAACTGGCCTTGCAGGCTCTGGACTTCGGCACGGGCCTTGGTGTCCTCCAGCGAGATCAGTGTTTGTCCAGCGCGGACAACATCACCGTCCGCGACCAGAATTTTCCTGATGATGCCCCCCTCAAGGTGTTGGATCGTTTTCCGGCTCGACTCCGATTCCACGACGCCGGAAGCGACCGCGGCGCTCTCAAGCGGCGCGAAGCCCGACCACGTTCCCAGACCAAGCACAAAGCAGAGTATGAGCAGATTGCCTGCCAGGGTGACACCGCGAAGCCTCGTGCGAGGCGAGGTCGGCGTCGGAACCGAGCACCAGGCAAACTCAAGAGGCACGAATTCGTCGATTCCGGTAATCACGACCCCGAACCGACGCTCGCGGAGAAGGTCGGGCGAAGGCGCCTGCGTTTCTTGTCGCTTCCAGATCACGGGACAACTTGCTCCGCCGATATTTTCGCGGCCGTGCCGGTACTCTCGGGCAGAGTAACCTGCAACGGAACCTGGGGTCGGCTTAAATGCCTTTCGAAGATTTCCTCGCTGTCGCCGAATGCGGTGACCGTGCCATCCTGCATGATGGCAATCTTGCTCGTAGCGGCGAGAATACCCATTCGATGGGTGATGACGATCACCGAGCTGTTGGCGATCTTCATTTGTTCAATGGCATCCAAGAGCACGCGTTCGCCGACGTAGTCGAGGCTGGCGTTCGGCTCGTCGAGAACCACAAGGCGCGGGTCTCCAAAGAACGCCCGCGCAAGGCCGAGACGCTGTCGAAATCCGCGCGAAAAACCGAAGCCCCCATTGGGAACAGGGGTGTCATACCCCTCGGGTAGGCGCATGATCGTGTCATGGATTCCAGCGAGCTTCGCGGCTTTGATGACCTTCTGGAGATCGGGATCATCGAGCCGTCCAATATTGTCCCTTATCGTTTCCCCAAACAGGTTGATGTCCTGGGGCAGATATCCGAGGTGACGGCCGCCCCGCCCTTCGCGCAATACCGACACGTCAATATTGTCGAGCAGGACTCGACCGTGGGTAGGCAGTGAGATTCCGGCAATGATCTGGCCGAGCATTGACTTGCCCGAACCCGACGGACCAATGATGCCAAGGCATTCGCCAGGCGCGACACTGAGCGAGACGCCGGTTAGCAGGAAGCACCGCGACTCACGCAGCACCACGCCAACATTGTCGACCATGAGACCGGCCCGCGGTTGATCCGTTGGAACGTCTGTCTCTTTTGGTACAGCGGAATTGGCGGCAAGAACGCCTCCGAGCCGCCGATAGGCGCTCAAGGCCGCCGCTAGAGCCTTCCAACCCGCGATAGCGCCCTCGACCGGTGCGAGCGCGCGGCCGAATAGCAGTGTCGCGGCAAAAATGATGGCGGGACTTCTGCCGTGATCAAGGACAAGCCACGCGGCCGCGCCCATCATCAGGACCTGCCCCAGCGCGCGTACCGGCTTGGCGACGAGCATGATGATCTCACATCGCCGCTGGGCCAGGTCTTGTTCGCTTCGCGCGTCCTGCGTGGACTGGTAGATCAGGCGCGCGGCGCCGTCGAACATTCCCATGGTCCGGATCATGTGAATGTTGCCGGCAACCGTCATGAGCCGGCCATAACTTCTGGACAGCGCGGCGCTGGACCTTGCCATTGCATCTTCCGTGAGGAGCTCGCTGGCAAGTGTGAGGCCGAAGAGAACAAACACGTTGCAGGCACCCACCGCGCCAAGCAAGGGATGCACGAGAAAAAGGACCATGAGAAAGAGAGGCGCCCAGAGCGCGTCAAACAGCATCGGGCAAGCGCCGGATTCGATGAATTGGCGCAGAACGGCAAGATCCCGATAGACGTCCGATGCGCGTGCCGGATCGCCGCGGAAGGCGTATTCCAGGGAAGCCGACAGCACGCTGGGGCGAAGCCGATCTTCAAACCACGCAGCGAGCCGGCCCAATATGCCGCGCCGCAAAGCATCAAGCACGCTTCCGACCACAACCGTGAGCGCAACGATCAGCGTGAGCATCAGCAGCGTGTCGATGCTGTGGCTCGACAAGACGCGATCATAGATCTGAAGGAGGTAGATGGACGGAGCAAAGAGCAGCAGATTGTAGCTGCAACTGTATGCGAACACGAGGCCAAGCGGGCCTGCGCAAGCCCAAAGGGCCGCCTGCAGCGGGGTCTGTGGAGGCGGAACGATATTTAACCGGATGGACGGCATCAGCATCGTCGTTACCGCCAGAGATTTGACTTCGCTCGACCGTCAATCCGACGTGGCGACAGATCGACCGGCGCCAAATGGACCGGCGGCACCTGCCGCCGGTCTTCGCCAGCCTGACGGGCCGCCGGTTAGATGGAAGTGTCGAATTGGAAGTCCACGTTCCCGCCCATTGCGAGGTTGCCGCTTCCACCACTGCCGCCAATGCCGGCCATCACGGCCTGGTGCTGGTCGACCCAGAGCGAGTTGTCCTGGGTGGCTGTCGTATTGGCATAGACCTTGGATGTGTCGTGGCCACTATACGACTTCTGGTCGCCGTTCGAGTTGGCGTTGGCATAGGCCTTTGACCACTTCTCAGCCTCCGCGCTCGCCTTGCCTGCGTCCCAATAGGCCTTTTGATCGACGTGATCGCCGGTGCTGACATGCACGCTTGCGCCGTTCGCCGTGTTGGATGGATCGAAGTTGAGCGTCGGCGCGTTGACGACGTATCCCTTGAAACTACCTTCGCCGCCATTGCCGGCGCTGTTGCCGCCGGTGTTGATCGACTTGAATTCGATCGAGTCGGAAACGTGAATTGATGGCTTTGCGATCTTCATGCGAGCCTCCGTGATGAGTTTGTTTTCGTGCGTCATCCGTCAGGATCAGGATAACGGATTTGCGCGCCGAGTGTGATCCGAGCTTGCTTGAACGGGATAGATGCCAAATGGCATGTCATCCGGTTCGATGGGCTACACACGAAAGGCTTACATGCCTCGTGGGCGTCTCGATGGCGCGAAGATCGGCGGCGTGCCAGAGCGCCGGCACACCCTTGGTCTGAACATCGAGCCGGACAACTGGTGCGCGTTGTCGCTCTATGACATCAAATGAAGATCGGACAGAAGGTGCATGGCAACGTCACCGCCCAGCGCAACATTGCCGTGGCCGCCGTTGCCGCCGATTCCGGCCATCTGGATCGCGCTCTGGTCGATGTGCACGTTGTTGACCTGATGCGCTTCGGCCGTCGAATGGGGGCCCGCGATCGCAATATTGATTGGAGCATAGATCGCGACACTGAAATCGATGAGGCTCCCCGAGAAGTGGCCGCTGCCGCCATTGCCCGCGCCGTTGCTCCCGGTTGCGATCGCGTCGGAGCCGCCGCCCAGGCCCGAGAAGAGGATGCTGCCATTCCCACCCATTGCCACGTTGCCGCTGCCGCCATGTCCCCCCACGCCGGCCATCTGTGAGGAGGATTGATCCAGATGCACGTTGTTGGTCTGGGTGGCGTTCGCACTGGAATTGTATCCCGCCACCGCGATGTTGATCGGGTCATACAGCGCGAAAGATGCGTGGACGAGGCCTCCGTAAGCGTAGCCGTCTCCGCCGTTGCCGGCATGGCTGCCGCCGCTCTGGATCTCCCAGCCACCTGACGCAGAACCGGATCCGAGCGTAGACACGTGGCCGCCGATGGCGGCGTTGCCGTTTCCACCATTGCCGCCGACACCCGCTATCTGGATAGCAGCTTGATTGATGTCCACCGTATTCGACTGAGAAGCTTCGGCCGTGCCGCCGGGGCCCGCGACCGCGATGTTTATCGGATGGTAGATGACGACAGGGGCATCCACCAGCGTTCCTGAGAAGGTGCCGTTGCCGCCATTGCCGGCGCTGTTGCCGCCGGTCGCGATCACGTGGGAGCCGGAGGAAGAAATGCCGACATTGCCACCCGACGCGATATTGCCGTCGCCACCGTTCCCCCCGATACCGGCCATCTGAACGGCGGATTGATTGAAATTCACATTGTTCGTCTGCTCAGCTTCGGCAATGGAACCGTATCCCACCGCCACACTAATGTTGATGGGTTCATACACGACCATGGAGGCGTGAATGATGCCTCCATAAAAATAGCCGTTTCCGCCGTTACCGGCCGTATTGGCTCCGCTGTCGATCGTACCGGAGCCAAGCCAGGCATGGGCTGAGCCGGAGTGGGCCTCGAGGGCGGAAATGTTTCCGCCAGCGGCCACGTTGTCGTTTCCACCGTTGCCGCCAATGCCTGCAACCTGAACGACATGTTGATCAATCTGAACTATGTTGGACTGATGGGCATCAGTCTTGCCGTGAATGCTGGCGTGCGAGGCGTCAAGCGGACTGAAGATCGCGACTGGAGCGTTCACCTCCAATTCGGAGAAGAAGCCGTTGCCGCCATCGCCGGCGCCATTGTCGCCAGTGTCAATCGTGGAATACGGTGAAGAGTCCGGCCATCCGGGAGCAGGCGCGCCATGGCCATCATGCCCATAATGGGACTGATGATGCAGTCGGATTCCATCCGACAGCTGCCAAAAATTCATAGTCGCTCTCCCTGGTCGCAATCGCTCCGCACAACTCGACAGACCTCTTCCGACCTCAAGGAGAAATCTCGTCCTCGGCAAGCGAAAAGCCGAGTCGTCAATTCGGATTGGAACGTGCGGGCGATAGACGTGATATCGGTTACGCCGATTCGGGTGTGGAGTAGTTGTACCCTGTCGAGCGCCAAGACAGGAATCGGCAGGTTGCCGGACGTTTGCCGGTCAATGTTTGGTTTTGGTCAATCTCGTCATTCTGACCATGCGCCGATCACTTCCCGTCTACCCCCGAAAGCAGACAATTTCAGAGCCAGTTGGCACTTCGCATTTGTGCCAAGGCGAATTTCCCCGTGTTTTTCAGCTTTAGTGGACAGGCCAGCCCGCATATCACTATGGCATCGCCACGGAGCGGCGCAGCGTGGTCAGCGCGAACTTTTGTGCCGTCATAGGCTTCGCAAACAGAAAGCACTGCACCAGATCAAAACCCATATCGCGCACGGTGAAAAAGTCGGCTCGGGTCTTCACGCCCTCGGCTACGGTGCGAGCGCCAAAGCCACGCGCAAGGTCGAGGATTTGGCGGCATACGACCTGCTTCAAGCGATCGTCGGCGCAGCCGGCGATGAATTGTCGATCGACCTTGATCTCGACAAAGGGAAAGTCCTGAAGTCCAACCAGCGACGGCCATTCCGATCCAAGATCATCGATTGAGATGCCGATGTTGCTGAACCGAAGCTGTCTGGCGGCCGCTTTCGCCAAGTCCAGGTTAGAAATGACATCAGCGGCGTCAATCTCAATGATAAGCCCTTCGAAGGCCGGGTGATCCGGCATCTGCCGGCGCAGAGTCGCGACCGATTTTGGGTCCTGAAAAAAAGTCATCGGTAGGTTGATGCTGATCTCAATGGCCCGGTGCTGGATGAAGTTGCGCCAATCTTCAACCGCCCGGCCAATCACGAATTCTGATAAAGCGGAAAGGAAGGGGTCGTCCTTATCGGTCAAAAAATACGCTGGCGCAATGACACCCCAGGTCGGATGTCGGACGCGTATGAGCGCCTCGGCGCCGCACAGTGCGAGCGTGTGTGCGTCGAATTTCGCCTGGTACCATAGTTCCACCCAGCCTCCGTTCAGCGCTTCGGCCGCTTCGATCACGGGGCTCGGCGGCGCTTCGGTGGGCAGCAGCGGAGCGACACTGTTGCCCAAACTCCTGCTGTCAAAAGGCGTGGCGAGCGTCGGCAACATCGCGATCCCGCGATGCTCGCCGAGTTCTTGGACGGCCGCCAGCATCAACGAGTTGCGGGGGCCAAGCAGGAGAACCTTACCGTCGAATGATCTTGCTGCGAGCGCTTCCAGCATCCCAGCCGCCTCGATCCCGCCTGTCGACAACCCTACGATAACGAGGTCGGGCGCTTGTCCATCGAGCACCGCGCTCAGTTCGCCAACTTGCGTGCACTCGCAGGTGATAAAGCCGAGTTCTTCCAGAGCCTCTCCGAGGAACTTCCGAATGTGCCGCTTGCCGTCGGCGATGCAAACGCGAGGCGCGACTTTTCGCCGCCCAAACGTAGCGAACTTGATCGCCTCTTCGGCGGGCGAATTTTCCATCGCGTCCTCCTGCATTGACGGGACCGCACTTTTCTCTTCGATGATTCGGAAAATGTGGCGGTTCCCGACGATCAACAGGAAAATTCAGATTTTGGCGCTTCACAAGGGACGGTGGGTGCGTTGAGAGACCTAGCCGTCCGACCAAATGCGCATGCTGTGCCGCCTGCGAGACCACGGCTACCAGAGGCGAAATTCCCTATCAAACCGACGCGATAAAGCTTGTCCTCAGTGATCACGCAGGGTCTTTTCAGGGGCGCTATATTCCGTCGCGGCCGTGTCAATCATCAAGGCGTTAAATATTTCAGCCGCCATATGGTTTAGTTTTGCCAGACTTGTTTCGATATCGCCGTGCGTCGGCGCGAGATCGCGTGGATTCTGGTAATCCCTGAATTGGATAATCTGGCCTGTCATGCGCAATTCTCCGTTATCAGGATTATCACGATGCCGATCATTGCCAGAGTAAGCAGATATGCCGTCATTCCCATACGGCTATTCGGGTGGGGGGTCGCACCCGTTCGAGTGTCTATTAGGAAAGGCGGGAGCCGAGAGTGATTTTAACATCTTAGGGATTTGAGGTCGTCTTTTCTCATAGGAAGAGAACGATTTTGTAACCATTTGCTCGAACGTTGCCATTCTCGCAGATTGGTATTTCGCAATTCAACCGGGCGTGTGCTGAATGAAACAGCAAGACGTGAAGCCTCTGATTATCTGGGAGTGGGACCGATGGGTCCAAACGCAGTCTATCAATCCCAGGAGGGCGAGCGCCCGAGATTCGTTTAAGTTCTTTCTTGAGCTGCAAGAGGCGCGGTCTCCGCTTTTGGATTTTCAACCAAGAGGTCGAGACAAGTGGCAAATCGTGCACGGGTGGCTGCTGAGCGAGGGACGGGTGTCGAATTGAGATCTAGCGCGCTGCGCAAAATTTTGGGCGCTGCAATAAATTACGCGGATACGGTCTTCGGTACAGGACAGCGATGTACCCCTTCATGCCGGTAGGGCCTCGGAGCGATCCGAGGGCCTTGCTTTTGTGCAGGAACGATTCCCGGTTTCGTGCTAAAATGGCCGCTGCTTGCGTTTGTTGGGAGTTGCTTATGCGTCGGAGCTGGACCCCGTCGATTGTCCCGAACGGCGACGACCAGAACGTGTACCTTGTCGTTGACGACTTCGGCGATGGTGGCCGTGTGTTTCGCGAAGCCGATCTTGAAGGCACCGATCTTGAAACGTTGATCGTCGATCTTTTGGACGGTCAATACCGAAATCCCATTCGTGTCGTCGCGTTTAACACCGCCGAGAGCTGGTCGCAGGACGTCTCATCGGAGATCGCGCAAGAACTTCGTCGCCGCTGCGATCTCCAACTGCGCGACGTTCCATCGAGCATTCAGGATTTCGTCGAGCGCCACGAGGGCCGCGACCGCCAGCTCACGTTGCGGCTCGCCTGAGCTATGCCCTTACAAGCGATGACATCGATGCTTATTCAAGTTCGATCGCCTGGTACTTCCCCTTGTCATCAATCGCCGTTCCCCATATTTTGTGCGAGGCTTGGTGTTCAGCGCGGCCATAACTGAGAGTGGCTCCAAGACCCATGTCGAGATCGCGCATACCCTCCAGGACGTCGACGAGCTTCTCGGTATCGAGTTGCGGTCCAGCACGTTTGAGCGCCTGGATAAGGACGTTTGCCGAGATGTAGCCCTCGAGCGACACGTAATCCGGCGCCTCGCCAGGAAAATATTTGGCAAGGGCATTTTTGTATTCGAGAACCACACTCGAGTAACCGGAAACCGCCGGCACCACTTGCGTCACGATTACGCCGGTGGCATAGCGCGCTCCCAATAGCATCAATTCATCGGCAAGGGCGGTGCTGCCCACGAACGACACGTTGGAGTAAATCATTCCAGGATAGAGGTCGCGCGTCTTCTCGATGAACCTTGCGGCGGCCCGATAAGTTGCAACCATGACTACCGCTTTGATTGGCGGCTTCTGCGCTTTCAACTGATTAACCGCTTCGTCCACATCCACGGTGTTTCGCTTGTAGTTAAGACGCAGAATCGCGCTGTCGCTGGCGCCGAGCGCACGAAATGCCTTCGCGACGCCGGCGAATCCCGAATCGCCATATGCATCCTGCTGGGCGAAAACAGCGATCTGCCCAGGCCGCAGCCGGCGCAATTTTACCAGATAACGCACCACGGCGTCGGTTTCCTCCGCGTAACTCGCACGATAGTTGAATACATAGCGATCGGGAGGATCGTTGCGGAGCACATTCGCACCCGTGAAAGCGCCGAAGAACAACAGTCGTCGCTCGAGTGCGTATGGTACCGCAACGACCGCGGTGGGGGTTCCGACATTTCCAATGATGCCGAATACCTGGTCTTTCTCGTAAAGCTGCTTCATGGTTTCGGCGGTCCGCGTCGGCTCATAACCGTCATCAGCCGAGATCAGCTTGAGCATCCGGCCGTCCACGCCCCCGGCGTCGTTGATCCGGTTGAAAGCGGTATCGATCCCGAGCTTCATTTGGCGCCCCAGCTCTTTTGCAGGGCCGGAAAAGGGTGCCGAGATTCCGAACCGAATTTCTCGATCGCTTACACCACGGGTTGTGGTGCCGGCAGCTGGCGGTGCGGATGTTGTGGCGGCGGCGGCGGAAGACGGTGCAATTGCACCGGACAAAGCTGGCCCGGCGACCGACCGTTCAAGATCAGCGAGCTGGCGTTCTGCTAGTCTGCAATCGACTTTGCCTGTTGTCACGGCGCCATGGCCGCTCGCGACGCTGCGATCGAACAGCTGCGTGAGGTCGTCACGGTCAGCCTCGTTGGACGAGGCTTCCTTGATTACAGCCGTGAACTTATCGACGATAACCTGAATACGGGGCCGCGCGATGTCCTGGCAGGCCAGCGCTGAACCAATGATCGGTCCGACGCGGCCTGCAAGGTTGCGTACAACGTCCGTCTTGTCACCAGGCGCTGCGCTCGCAGCGCTTGCGAGCAAGACACCAAATAGGATCGTTATCCAACGGGGGGGCATCGCCGACTCCGCAACCAAGGGCACATTGGACCCGTGATCAGGCATCGTCGCTTCTCCCCCGTTTGATTGATCGGTTCCGCTATTGAGATGTTTCGGTCGAGTCAGGTTTTTGGCGCCATTGCAGAAATTGTTGAAGTAGCGTTTCGGACTGCTCGTGCGTCATGACAGGCGGGCTGGTCCTGGTTGACGCCAGGATCGTCTGAAACTCGGAAAGAGCGGGTTTCGAGTCATCGTCTCTCCGAGACGGCTGATAGAGAGTGGCTCTTATTGATTGCAAGATCCCGGAGAAGGACGAAGCACCGGCGTCCGGTTGCCGGGCATAATCTCGCGAAACAGGGACCACAATGACGAAGAACAACGCCACGAGGGCTGAAACGCCGACGGCTGCTGCGAAGCGACCGGCGACACTCATCAATGCCGTTCGCCGATCCGGTTCACGCACGAACCCCGGAGGTTCGTCAATCACCTCAGGGTCGAGTGGACGCCGCAGGCCCTCGGAAACCGCATCCTCAAGCAAAGCGTCAACAGAAGGTGGAGAGGAAACAGGGCGCCTGGCGGAACTTGTTGCGCGCGAAGAGGGTAATCGCAGCTCTGCTCTTTCACGCAACCAGCGCGGTGCATAGTACGTGGGATCGTTGGGATTGAGATGGTCCTGTTCATTCAAGGTACTCATATGCTACTCCTCATAATGCTTGGCTGTTACACCGCAGTCACCGCATGGCACCGCAGTAGCAGGCCTGTGGACGTTTCTCTGGATGCGATAGACGAGGGTTCCAAGCGGGTATGTCCGTCGCGCGGAGAAATCCGCAGTCGATCCGAATGAGATGCAAAGTTTGGTGGGAAATTTGAAGCAAAGTGCCGGATACCAAATCCGGCACCGTGCGACGTAACCCGCGTCAGCCCGCGAGATACAATCTCAAGACCGCAACGTCCCACCGCTTCCATTGTCTGTTCCCCTCGGCAAAAGT
This sequence comes from Bradyrhizobium lablabi, assembly GCF_900141755.1. Lineage (NCBI taxonomy): Bacteria > Pseudomonadati > Pseudomonadota > Alphaproteobacteria > Hyphomicrobiales > Nitrobacteraceae > Bradyrhizobium > Bradyrhizobium lablabi. Next base: position 685,021 of record NZ_LT670844.1, read on the forward strand.
CCGCCTTGAGGGCGGAAATGACCTCCAGCAATCGAGCTGGAAAAATCACTGAGATTTGAAGGAACCGAGGCAGGGCAATATTAAGTTCGAACCTCGACCAAATTGAGGTTAGTTTTTGCCGATCAACAACTTGGCGCGATGCTGAATTGCAAGGCAGCGCGCTGTTGATCGGACAAAATAACCGGCTGTTTCAGAAACGCGGGGCCGGCCACAAACTCCGACAAAATAATCGCACGGGTTCGAAATGTTGCATCGCAACATCGAAGCATGAGCGAACAGAATCTTCATTCAACGCGATGCAATCGGCCGTTCTGCAGCCGAATAACCGGTGCCATTAGTCAACGGTTAACCAAGACCTCGCGATTCTGATTTTCGCGGCTTCAGTGGCCTTTACCGTGTGGACGAACTGACTCACCATTTTCCGAATTAGGCCACACCGAAATTCAACTTAGGCCACTGAGGATTAAAACAGGCCAGTGTTACACCCATAGAACACCCAAATGGGCGATGGCCGAACCAATTGCGAGCCCGTATGTTGAATTCCAGTTCTGTTGCGGAGTTGCATTGTGTCTTGGGATGAGCGTTTTGCCGAGCCGATTGTGCTGGACGATGGCACCACCAAGTTGGCGACCCTGCGCGAGGCTATTGCGCACCTCGCCAAGATTATCCCCAAAGCCGAACGCAACCTGCCGGAGATCCTGACGGCGTCCGATATTTTAACGAAGGCGGCCCGGTCGAGTTCGCGCGCATCGCGACCATCCAGGCACTTCAACGGGACAGAGAAAACGTGGTCTGACGGGTTGTAGGATGCCTCGTTTCAGGAGACGAAGTTGGAGCCCGGACGAGCTAAGGCTCCTAAACAAACTAGTTGTCGCCGGCGCGTCACCACGCACAGCAGCCGAGGCACTGAACAGAGCAAAGGAAACAGTTCGCACCAAGGCGCGGATGATCGGCTGTCCCTTCCCTCACCGCGATGAGGTCAAACGCAACCGGCTGCAGAAGGAGGAGAAATCTCGCGGGCAAATGCGATAAAGAAATTGAGCCCTCGGCAAAGATCAACTTCCACGATCATATCTATCCCTATTGGACGCCAAATCGTCACATTTGGATTCTCAGTGCACACGAAAATCCGAGCGCACACGCGAGGTTATCCATAATGGTCCGGAGCGAAACAGCTCCAATCAAAGACCGGATACATTGATGCAAGACCGCTTACCGCCAGCTCGACGAAAACCTCTTGCAACGCACGGCCGGACCATACATTGGGTCAAACCCCGGAGGTCAGACCCCGTCGATGCGGAGTCTGCTCTTCCAACGATAGTGTTGCAAAAGTCCCAAAAAAGCCCTGCGGCTGATTTTCCGCCAAAGGACGAAACAAGCGGCAATCGCGGATCAATGCAGCCTCAAACCCATTACCGGAATCGCCTGTGAGTTTGGCGCACGGCGGCGTAGTCCGCCACATTATTATTCGATCGTCGCACCTACGGCTCGGAGAATTTGAGTCCCTTCCGCAAAAAGACTTTTGCAACACTATCCCAACAACAGCGGACATTGGTTTGCGGGATCGGCACTGGCGGGCGACAGAACCTGCCTAATTTCGGCCGTCAGGGCACCCAATATCGACACCGTTTCGGCGAACTGCCGTCAAACGCACGGACAACCGTGTCCCTGTACAGCGTACGGGGAACTCACATGTCCTTTGAAATTGTTGCGGAAAAAGAAAGCGAAACTGTAAGAATGAAGAGAAACAGTTCGCTGATAGCCATTGCTAAGGCGCAGGTGTGGGCTAGCGAAGGATGGAATGTCACTATCGTGGTCGTGGATGAGAATGCACCGGGGCTAGGCGAAGAATTCGCTTCATCGTTGGCTTGTGCGTGAGCAATCCACGTAGATCTACGGAGAAGGGAGGCGACACCTTTGTTGATTAGGATACTGTCGATCGCCAAATTGAACATGGCAAGGTCCCGAGCGCGCCCTTCGATCTGAAGTTTCGTCCGGATCGACCAGACATGTTTGGGCCGCTACGGCGGCTTTGCTCCGGTCACCTTGCCCTTGTTCCAAGGCACCCGCTTAGGAGGTGCGGGTATAGCATTCGCTTGATCCTGCGTGGTTATTCTCCTCGGTTGCAGACGAGGAGAATCATGGGCGACTGGTTACGGCATTGAAATTAGTTCGGCTTTTTCCAACCTTCATTTGGCCATGGCGCGGTGGCTTCGTTTTGAGTGGATTTGACGTGGTCTCGACTGCTTGGGGCAGAGTGAAATGCAACGACGCGATTTCATCAAAGCGCTCGGTGGAACGGTGGCGTTGTGGCCTCTCTCGGCGCACGCGCAGCAGGGAAAGGGCGCAATTTTGACGACGTCCGGTTTCAAATCGAGATAGAAAAAGCGGTGAACGCCGGCGGTGAGTTTGGTTGAGAATGGCCATCTCTTCTGGTTTTCAAAATAATTTGGATCGCCAAAAGCTCTCTAAAAATCATCCTCGTCGGCTTCGCGGTGACCCGGCGGGTTGCCCTTTCTGAAATCGGAACAGTACTCAGCCACCAGCGCTTCAATTTGGGCAGCGTTGAAAAAGGATGGGGTTTTGCCGACATCTCGGTGGAGCATGGATAAGGCACCGATGCGGTCCGGCATTCGCTTTAGTGCCGACTTCAGCGAAACAAGCCCGACGCCATCCATCTTCACAATTTCTTCGAGATCGTGATCGAAGTCTATCTGCACCATTTTCGCCTCTCTTGGTTGTTCGGGGCGGAGCGACGGACTGTCACCGCACTTGTCACCGGACGGGTGAGTATAGGCCCATACCAGACTGGAAAAGAAGCCGCACAGGGGTCTCAAAAATGGACCAGGCCATACGGACGAATGGGGATTTCAAGACCGGTGCTCATGCCGTTCAGCAGACCTTGATGCCGTCTTCGGTGTGAATGCGCAGCTGAGCCGACGAGTGCGAGACGACGTAGTTTTTTCCACGCCACTCGAAAACCGCTTTCATTGTGTTCTGCGGCGCGCGCTCCCACGCGTCTCTTGCGCGCGCCAGTAACTCAGTCCGTTCTTGCTCGGACAGTTGCTCGCTAGAGGACACTTAGACCGCCTCCTTGTCGCATCAATGTCGTACGGAGTTTCCGTGCTTAGTTCGCCACCCGTCGGCAAAAACCCCGGGCGCCCCTCGGTGACTCAGAAATGGCCGCTGGTGCGTTTTGGCCCATTTCCGCGAAAAACGAATCCACGAGCCTCTAATACACGCTTACCGCCAAGGAGGCGCTACCCAGCAATGAAGCGGCCCGGCGCGCGGTGAGTGGTGGACGACACGCGCCGGGTCTGACCATCCCCCTTTGGCCCGCGAGGCATGGTCGAAATCGAACGTAAGGACGATTCGTGGCAAAAACCCGCCCGCATGCACTCTGCACACAGGCGGGGAACCTGTTTGTCGGCGTTCGCCTAGATCGCCTAGAGGAGAAATAATGTTGAATAACTTGCCAGCCCACAGTTCGGCCACCAACGGGCAGTCCATCGCCCGTAAAATAGGGGGATCTGCGGGAAATCGCGGGAACCGAGCGCGCGGGGTTTGACGCCAGCACGTTTTCCGGACACTCGCTCTGGGCGGCTTCCTGACCTCCGCGGCGAGCAAGGGAGCATCCATTTTCAAGATGATGGACGTATCCCGTCACAAGTCGGTGGATACCTTGCGGGGCTATTTTCGCGATGCAGCGTTATTCAAGGATCATGCGGAGACCGGTTTGCTTTAAAGGGGGCTGTGCGCCGATGCCGCTGGGCTTGGCAAGGTACAGCGTCATTTCCTGCTAGGTCTAATCGAGCCAACCGGTGCTTTGCACGGGCCACGGCGCCTGGGCATTTTGCTCGGGCCGGACCTGTGCTCGGGCATTTTGCTCGGGCCGGACCTGTGCTCGGGCATTTTGCTTGGGTCGGACCTGTCGGTGCTTTTGCGCGGGCCGGACCTGTGCTCGGGCATTTTGCACGACCTGTGCCCGGGCATCTTGTACGGGCTGTACGGGCCGGATCTGTGCCCGTGCATCTTCCTCGGCCGCCCAAGCCTGGAATTGCTTGAACAAGGCTTCCGGTGATGGCTGACGGATTTCGGTCTGACTCTGATAGGCAGTTTTGAAAGCGGCGGCAATTTCGTCGCCCGTCGGCGCCTCCCTTGCAGTCGGCAGCAAAGCCTGAGCGCCGGCGGTCGATTGAATTATTGGCATCGACTGACCGGTGCCATCTTGAGGCGCCGATGTGGCGACCAGGGAAGCCGTCGCGCTCGCAAAGTGCACGAGTGGATTTCCCACGAATAGAATCGCGAACACGATCGCTGCCGCCGTTACAACCAAAATACTCGTCTTGAGGATTCGCGACGAAATAGCCGCTCTGTCCCAAGCCTTTCCGATACCCGGCTGCTCGGATTCTTCGGTATGATCGGAGAGAAAGAGAGGAATAAGATGGTTCGTCGCCATGGGTGATGCCTCCACGCTAAACGCAAAATCGGGCCATCCTGGCATCAGGTTCTTATTGTTCTTGTTGACCGGCACCCTGCTATCGAGGCCTAAAAAAGAGCAAGAATCGCCGGCACGAATTAGGAGAAATCTTGATTTCATTGGGGCGAGACCGCACGATTTTTCGTTGGTTTTTGCGGCACCGGTAACCCGCGATCTTCCAAGATGATAGATCCGGCGCGCTGCGGACAGCAGCGCAGCGGCTTCCTCCTGAAAACCCTCTGTAGGGCCTGGGGCCTGTCATCGGTCGCGCGCCCGCTTGCGGCGCCCCCAATGCTGCGAAAGAGATCGCCCGCCACCGCCTGTCCGTTCCCGACCCACGCATTTAGGCTTCACACAGGCCATGACTTCGCGGTCTCGCGGCGCGATGCGCCCGAGTCTTGATAGGGTTCACCCTCGAAAATAAGAGGGCGCAGGGAATGCCGGGTGCGCGCTGCACCCGCGGTCTCGTGTGCAAGATGCACAAGGAAATGCGCACACGAGCATACAGGTTCAGCGGAGGCATCCGGCATCCCCTGCGTGATGGCTTTACGGCTTATGCCGTGCTCTCCCCGGCGACGAATTCGTCTTGTCACCGTCGTCGACGGATTTGAGCGGCTCCTCAACCCCGGTCGGGTTTGAGTTAGCCACCGCCGACTTGGCACCAGCAACGGGTGTCAGGACCACACGGTTTTGCCGTACGCTAAAACGTCGTTCGTCTTGCGCGCCTGCAAATCGCTCACGAGGTTCAACCCGCCCTGCGACCGCCATTGCGCGCCGACGCTCTCGCGTCCACCACATCCCGTCCCGCGTTCGTGACGACGCGCGACCGCCCCTCTTCTCGGAACGGGACGGCCGGAGTTAAACTACTGATTTGGGGTCTCCGTGAAGCGGAATTTTGCCCGTCGTGCCAATCTGCCGCAAGGCGACGGGCACCGCGTGTGGCAACGATCTTCGCGCGCTCGGGCCGCGCTGTTCTTGCCGATGCTCGCGGTTTCCGCGTCGGCGACGTTTTGATCCCTTGCAAACTATAGTTCATAGTATTATAGTATAGAGAACGACAGGTCAGCGTTGAGAATATTCAAGACCAAGCCTTTTTCCCGCTTTGCCCGACGCGAACGGATTTCGGATGCCGCGCTCCGTGAAGCTGTCGATCGCGCCGAGCGCGGCCTGATGGACGCGGATTTGGGAGGCGGTGTCATCAAGCAACGTGTCGCGCGGCCCGGACAGGGACGCTCGGGCGGCTTTCGCGTTCTGATCGCTTACCGCGCGAAGACCCGCTCGGTGTTTCTGTTTGGCTTTGCCAAAAGCGCGCGCGGGAATGTCGAAGATGACGAACTCGCGACCGCGCGGGAGATCGCGCGGCTCTGGCTCGAAGCGGACGGGAAGGCTTTGGCGAAGGCGCTTTCGGAAGGCATTATTGAGGAGGTAGACCATGGCAAAGAAGAAAAAAGTTAGCCCGCTGGCGAAGGCCCTGCTGGAAACGGCGGGCGACATGCGGAAGGCCGGGCTCATGGACAAGGCCACCCACGAGAAGATCACCCTGCGGCATTTGGGAGCGACAGGCGCGCCCAAGGCCCTTCCGATTACAGGGCCGCAAATCCGGGCCATGCGCGAACGGGCTCAATTGAGCCAGGCGGTGTTCGCCCGCTATCTCAATCTGACCGTGGGTTACGTCTCGCAGTTGGAGCGCGGCGCGAAACAGCCGACCGGCGCGGCACTGGCCTTGCTCAACGTGATCAAGCGAAAGGGGATCGACGCTATTCTTTAGTGGCCGCGATCAACCGGGACGTCGAACAGTTTTGCCTCGAAATACTGAATTGCGGTGACGGCACGACCAGCCGCGCTTTCGCGGCACCATATCGCAAGCTGCGCAAGCGCGGGTTGAAGCCGCTCGAACCGGAAAGCCGTTGACGCGTGCTATGGTCGAATTTGAAACGTGAATTAAGTGCGCTGGCACCGTAATTCTCCTACCATCATGCCGACGATTCATTCGAAAGGGCTTTGACGTGCCATTGTGCTGGATTTGCAATAAAGAGCCAGGAACGACCGGCGAGCATCGCTTGAAGCGATCCGATATAAAGGAGCAGCTTGACGACAACGTGTCGTTGCATTTTCATACTGACGCGCGCCGGAATCTCAAGCTACAGAGTTCAAATGCGAAGCGGCTTAAATTCGAGCCCTCAATATGCAATAGCTGCAACAGCGCAAGAACCCAACCGCATGATCTTGCTTGGCAACAATTATCGGCGGTTCTCCGGAGGAGAAAGTCCCCACTTAAAACAGGCGATGTCATTCGGGCGAACAGAATTTTTCCCTACATGACATCTGCCGAGATGCGGAACGTACATCTTTTCTTTGTTAAGTGGCTTGGATGCGAAATTGTCGAAAGCTGCATTCCGATTCAACCTCCAATCGAAACGCTTTCGGAGGCAATCATGGACGGAAAGCCGCACCCGAATATCTGGCTGGCATTCGGCGTCGCGCAACGCGATGCGGATTGGGTCGGAGCTTCTGTCGTCGACGCCGCATCTTTTAATGGCCGGGCGAAGCACGATTACCTTTGCCGAATTTATGAGGTGGGAATGTTAAGCGTTCGGGTGAGGCTGTCCGGAATAAAATTGAAGGACGACTGGCATCCCTCTCCTAGCAACCGTTTCCTCATTACTGATCTTGAGGGAGCATAGACGAACTGGCGAGCAGAGCCCGTAGGATGGGTTGAGCACTCGCGAAACCCATCACCTTGCCGCGTGACATTGATGTTAGCACGATGACGGGACGACGTGATGGGTATCACTGCGCTCAACCCATCCTACGGGTTACTGCGCGTCTTTTACAGCGCAACGCTGGTATGGCGTGCCGTCGATTTTGAGTGCGCTCTTTTGACCTGGCGAAAGCCTAATGGTCGCCTTTTGCCCTTCGATTCCCTTTGTGAAGTATTCCCAAAACTCAAAGCACGTTACAGATAAATTCGTTCCGTCTCCGACAACAGATTTCCGCTCTATCCGACAGTGATTTTCGTATTGGTCGAAGATCGGAGCGGGTTTGCCATCGATAACATTGCCTAGGTCGATTAGCGTCCTGCTATTCGGATCTTCTTCGTCGAGACATTCTGCTTGGGTTTTGGCCCAAATTCCTTCAAATAGCTCTGCTGCGCACAAGGGTGTTTGCGACGCTAATGCGAGGATGAAAAACGCCCCGAATACGTCTCGCCCAATCGTCGTAGTTGTCCGCATATACCAGCTCCCGTTAGGGACTTTGCGGCATTTTCCTGAAGGCAGCAAGATGCCCCGCCAGCCGCCCGTAAAGGTGACCTTCGACACCAACACACTGTCCGGCATCATCGACCCGGATCGACAGCTTGGCGAGGCCGACCATACGGCCTATCAGGCGGTCCACGCCGCGGTGAAGACGGGACAAATCCGCGGCTTTTTCAGCGAAGCGCTCGTCACCTTGGATGCGATCGGCCGCAAAGCCAAGGCCGAGGTCTTGGGCGCCGCCCGCTTCGTGTCTGAGACCGCCTCGACCGGGCCGAACCAGATCACGATTACCCTGGGTCCTCGCTGGAAACGTGTCGATATTGACCATCGGATTCTGACACGCATTGAAACTGCGCGCGCGATTGGGATGCGCGGGTTGATTGGACCCCGGCGCTTCGGCGACAGCCTGGTGGTGCGCGGGTTTGGCGAGGATTTTTATGAACCCTATCCGTCCGGGGCAGCTTTCGTGGCCGCGACAGACACCGCCAACGGCCTTGACGCGGCGATCGTGGCGCGGGGTCTCGGCCGGGCGCAGGTGATCAAACTCGCCAAATTCTTCAGCGAACGCGATGGCGCCGACGGCGAATGGTGGCCTCAAGGGCTGGAGCGGACTCGGAGCGCCGCTGAAAGGAAGAAAGTGCGCCTTGCTGTCAATGAATGGGCGGATGGCGAAGCTCTGGCAGCTCATGCCGGCTACGGCAACGACCTGTTTTGCACGGACGACAGGGGTGGCGACCTAGGCGATAGGTCGATCCTTCATCCCAATCATCACACCTGGTTGTCGGAAACGCACGGCGTGATCATCGTCAACGTCGCCGAACTGGCCAAGCGCTTGGCGACAGTGCCATGAAGGGGTCGAGCAGCGTCTGAACTCGGGCTCGGTCATTCGGCCGGACGTGCGAAGCCATCCGGTTCATCATGTTCGAGACCGGCAAGAAGGCCAGAGCAGCCCGTCAGCTATCTGTCAAAACCTTCGTGCAGGGCCGCCGGCAAACTAGGTCGATCTCGATCAGCGCATCGTACGCGAGCCCCGTCACCCCCACACAGGTTCGCGCCGGCAGGCGGCCTTCGGCAAAATAACTACGATAAGTCGCGTTGACAGCGGCGTAGTCTTGCTTGACGCGCGTGAGGTAGATCCGCGCCATCACGACATCTTCAAGACCGAGCTCGAGCCCGGCCAGCACCAGCCGCAGATTTTCCATCACCGCGCGGGTCTGCGCCTCGATGCCGTCGGGCAGTTGGCCCGGCGCGGCCGGCGTATCGGGCATTTGTCCGGTGACAAAGACAAAACCGTCGGTTTCGACGGCGTGGCTGAGCGGCGCTACCGGTTTCGGGCCGCCGGCGATCATGTGGAATTTCAATGAAGCAGCCTCGTGGAATTTCAATGAAGCAGCCTCGGTTGTTTAGGATCGCGGAACGTTTTCAAACAAGCGCTTGCTCAGGATGGCGTGAAGCCCCCAGTTTGGGAATTTGAATCACAGACGCCCGGCCAAACACAATGCTCCTGCCTCGGCCCGGCAACCAGTTGGCGCAAAGCGGACATCAAATGTTAGGTAACGCCCGCAGACTCGGTCGAAAATGATTCTGAGCGGGCTTACTAAAGCGGGACGATAACCAAGGAGTGATGCTTCGGCCGCCACCTGCGTGATACGTTTCCGTGAAACGCAATCAGGGGCGTGAGCATGGAGAAATACGGAGCCGGGTCGATTGTTGTCTCCGACTATGATCCCAACTGGCCGATCTTGTTCGAGCAAGAAAGCACGAGGATCAAGAAAGCTCTCGGCTCGTTCGCTTTGGCCATCGAGCACATGGGTAGCACGGCGGTTCCAGGCCTGCCATCGAAGCCCATCATCGACCTGCTAGTTGGCGTACCTAGCCTAGAGGAGGCAAAAGAACGATGGATCGAGCCGATCAGGTCGCTTGGCTACAATTACGTGCCGGAGTACGTGTCGTGGCTCCCTGGCGAGTTGTTCTTCCGAAAGGGGCCTCCGGGCCCGTGGACCCATCATGTGCATTTGATGGAGCCGTCTTATCCTCGGTGGGAGGCATTGCTGGTATTCCGCGATTATCTCCGCGCACATTCCGAGGCAGCCCAAGCTTACGCTAACATTAAGCGGGCCCTCGCCGCCTCGTCGGTAGACGACATAGAGGCTTATCGAACCGGCAAACATATCTTCGTCGAGGAGACCACTGCCAAGGCGCGTGCTTGGCGCGCGCATGCAGCACGGTCAATGATGGCGCCCGATTAGGATACGCCTCAACTTCTGCATTTGGCCCTTCGCGTCACTTCGCTACCTGCAGCAACCACGTCGCTTCAGGAGCAAAGCGGACGTGACCGAAATTTATGAGTACGCTCCCTAGCTAGGGCGTGAACCCATAAATCTGTAGTAGTCGGCGGAGTCCGCTTTGGTGCGCGTAACGGACTCAAGTCGGACATCGCGTCATGTCCGAAAAGTGCCATTTTCGGAAGTCAGACGTCGAGAGTTATCCGTGACGAACAAAAAAAACTGGACGTTGCCGGGGCTTTGAGTTTGTAATCTGGAGGCCGAGTGCTCATGGGACTACGCCAAGCGCCTTCAGTTCGGCATTGGCGGCATCCCACTCGGGGGAACTGTGCGGGCAATCGCTTGCTACCAGACGGAAAAGGCGAGTTGCTTCATCTTTCAACCCCTTCGTCAGCGAAAGCTCCCCGCTGTAAAAATTCGTCTCGCAGACCTGGCCCTTCTTCTTGGTGGCGTCCGGATCGTCTGAGGCAGCAAGTACAGCAGCAGGCGTCATCTGGTCCATGAACAATCTGATGACAGGCGCCGGCCAGACGGTCATGTCGATCTGGGAACTGGTTTGCGCCAGACGGCTCGGGAGATTGTTCCGCTGACCGACGATATCGGCCCACAGCGCCAGATAGGCATTTTCCGGTGCCTGCGCACTTGCTTGGTTAAAATCGGCCAGCGCCTTTTCGACTGAGCCGGCAAAGAGATATGAACGCCCGCGAGCAAAGTAGGGCACGGGGGATTTCGGATTGAGCCGGATCGCCTCATTGTAGTCGGCGATGGCGCGCTCGAAGTCACCCTTGGAGCTGAAGACGTCACCTCGACCGACGAAGGCCTTGCCGGATTTTGGATCAAGCCGGATTGCCTCATTGTAGTCGGCACTTGCGCGGTCGAGGTCGCCCTTGGCGCGATAAGCGACACCTCGACCGTTGAAGGCGCTGGCATCTTCGGGATCGATCCGGATCGCCTCACTGTAGTCGGCGATGGCGCGGTCGTTGTCGCCCTTTTCGAGATAAGCGATAGCTCGATTATTGAAGGCCGCGGCGTCTTTGGGATCGAGCCGGATCGCCTCACTGTAGTCAGCCATGGCGCGCTCGTTGTCGCCCTTGTCGCTGTACGCGTAACCTCGATTGTTGAAAGCCTTGGCGCGTTTGGGATCGAGCCGGATCGCCTCATTGTAGTCGGCGATGGCACGGTCGTTGTCGCCCTTGTCGTGATAAGCGACACCTCGATTGTGGAAGGCCGTGGCGAATTCGGGATTGAGCCGGATCGCCTCATTGTAGTCGGCGATGGCGCGGTCGTTGTCGCCCTTGTCGCTGTAGGCGTAACCTCGATTGTGGAAGGTCTTGGCGCGTTTGGGATCGAGCCGGATCGCCTCATTGTAGTCGGCGATGGCGCGGTCGTTGTCGCCCTTGTCGTGGTAGGCGCTACCTCGATTGTCGAAGGCCATGGCGTCTTTGGGATCGAGCCGGATCGCCTCATTGAAGTCGGCGATGGCGCGGTCGTTGTCGCCCTTGTCGCTGAAGGCGATACCTCGACCGAGGAAGGCCTTGGCGTGTTTGGGATCGAGCCGGATCGCCTCATTGTAGTCGGCGATGGCGCGGTCGTTGTCGCCCTTGTCGTGGTAGGCGCTACCTCGATTTTGGAAGGCCATGGCGAATTTGGGATCGATCCGGATCGTCTCATTGAAGTCGGCGATGGCGCGGTCGTTGTCGCCCTTGTCGCTGTAGGCGTTACCTCGATTGCTGAAGGCCATGGCGAATTTTGGATCGATGCGGATCGCCTCATTGTAGTCGGCGATGGCGCGGTCGTTGTCGCCCTGTTCGTTATAAGCGGCACCTCGATTGTTGAAGGCCATGGCCAATTTGGGATCAAGCCGGATCGCCTCATTTAAGTCGGCGATGGCGCGGTCGTTGTCGCCCTTTTCGTGGTAAGCGGCAGCTCGATTGGTGTAGAAAGCCGCCAGATAGCGTCCTTTCCATTTCCCCGAATTGATGCTCCGTGTACAGTCAATGATCGCAGCTTCGGGGTCTTGCGGAGTATCACAGTCAGCGGCGGCTGAATAACTCAAGAATATCGTAGCGGCAAAAAGCGCGCTCCAGAATCTCCAATCCGTGGGGCTCATGCAATCTCCTTGAGCGAACCTTGGTATCCTGAAATATGTGTCAGTATTTGTTGTTCTGGTTCACATTCAACTGACAAGGTCACTTACTAAAATGTTCTGCTGAGGGTACATAAGTTGATTGGTGCCAGGCTACTAGCTTCTAAAACGTCGCCATTGGGTCAATCGCGTCGCCTTTGGCCCCGCGCCGGTCACTTCCGGTCTTCTCTTATTAACGGACATCATCAGGCCACCCCGGCATGTCTCAAACGTGAGGTATGATCCTTCTTTGCGCGAGGACTTCTTGAACCGGCGACATGGCGGGAGCGACCAACGGATGTTCGCAGAGTCCGACGATCCTCGTCGCAACGGAAACGGCCAACGCGAACCGACATGGTTCTTTTTTTGAGGTCGGCCTCGCGGAGGAGCCAATCCGAGATGATGTGCTCGCGATTCCTCTTCTGACCCGTAAAGGACTTTCCGCAGAAACAACAAAGTCTCGCCATGCGTCGTGCTATCAAGCCTGACCCGTTCGAAATGCTCTCGACCATGCCATTGTACTCTCAAATTTCTTTCAAGAATTAAGCTTAAGCTGTTCAAATAACGCAATAATTTCGGCAGTCGGAGCCGAGCATAGAGTTCTAAACGTATCCAGGAACCCCAGCCAGCCGCCGGATTGAGAGATCAATGAAACGGCGGCGCGTCTCGACAGCCGCGTTAATGACGCGCCGGCCGCCGGCACACCAGATCAATCTCGATCAGGGCATCATACGCAAGCCCGGTCACGCCGACACAGGTGCGGGCCGGCAGGCGGCCCTCCGCGAAATAACTCCGATAGGTCGCGTTCATCGCCGCGTAGTCCTGCTTGAAACGCGTCAAATATATCCGCGCCATCACGACATTTTCAAAACCAAGATCGAGCCCGGCCAGTACCAGCCGCAGATTTTCCATCACCGCGCGGGTCTGCGCCTCGATGCCGTCGGGCAATTGGCCGGGTGCATCGGGCGTATCCGGCATCTGTCCGGTGACAAAGACAAAACCGTCGGTTTCGACGGCGTGGCTGAACGGCGCTACCGGTTTCGGGCCGCCGGCGATCATGTGGAATTTCAATTGAAGCAGCCTCTATTTTTATTCGAGCATGATCTCCGGGCAAACGCTTCGCGTTTGTCCCGAGGAAAACCGGTTCCCACCCTCGGGTCAAGCCCGAGGGCATGCTCTTCCGGATCATGCGGTTGTCAGGATCGCGGGACGTTTTCGAACAAGCGCTTGCTCAGGATGGCATGGACGCCCCAATTGCCATCCACCACTTGCGTCACGCCGAAGTCGACCGCGGCCGACATCAACGCGATCGCCTCGTCTTCGCTCAACCCTTTGACGCTCATCAGGAAGCGGCGCATTTTGCGGAAGGCGTCCTTCATCGCAAGATCCAGCGACGAAGTCGCATAAACCTCGCTCTGCCCCTCGGCGCCGAATTCGGCGAGATAGTTCGGATGGCTGAACCCGGTCAAGACCCAGTCGGTCGCGGTTTCGATCAAGGGATAGGTCAGGTCGGCGAAGATGCAGCCCGCCAGATCAGCTTTCTTGTGCAGGATGAGCTGGAACGTTCCGGTCATCGAACATTCGATGGCGGTGCCACCCAACTCACCGTCACCCTGCGAGGCATGTGGATCGCCGACCGAAAACAGGGCGCCCGGCACCGAGACCGGCAGATAGACCGTCGATCCCTTGCCGAGCCGCCAATTGTCGAGATTGCCGCCGAAATAGGACGGCGGAATCGAGTCGACAAAATCGACCTCGCGCGGCGCCACCGCGATCACCCCGAAATGCGGCCGCAAGGGAATGCGAATGCCGTCGAGCACGTTATGCCTGCGCTTGACCGAGCCTGCTATCACCGGCACGCCGGGGTAATCGTAGGTCACGTGAACCACGCCGAACGGATCGACCTGCGGTTCCCAGCGATAGGAGTACAACGCCCGCGCATAGGGCGCCTCGTTGTCTTCGAAAATCTCAAAGATCGTCACCGCCTCGCGCGGTTTTGGTTCGGCGAGCAGCTCGTTGTAGTGATATCCCCACCACGCCGCGACGCTGGAGCCGAAGACCTGGCCGTCGAAATCCGGGTTTTTGCTCGGGCGCGGCACGATGTCGAGGATGCGGACCTCGAGCACATCGCCGGGCTGCGCGTCCTTAACCGCCACCGGCCCCGTGCAAATGTGCACGCCAAACCCCTCGCCAGCGCCGCGGCCGTAGACCGACGCGTCCATCGGGCCGGCGCCGCGCCGATCGACATTTTTTGCCTCACGAGTCCAGTGAAACACGCTTTCGGCCCCCGCATCGCCCGTGATCATGCGCTCCGGATCGTCGGAGGCATGCTGGGTCAGGGTCTCGATGGTGATCGTATCGCCGGAATTGATTTCGATTTGCGGCTGTAGCGATCTGGAAAAATATCCCCAATGCACCCGCGCGGCCTCCACCGCCAAATGATGGTGACGACGCTCGCCTTCGGCGCCCGGGCTGGCTTCGGCTGGCACCGGCGCTGCGCTGTTTCGTGCTACCGCGGAGGGATGATGGCTGCGCAGCTGCGCCAGCGCCTGCTGCGGCCAGCCGCGCTGGCCGGTCGCAGCCGCGGACGCCGCGGCGCGCTCGAGCTCCTGCTGGCGGAATTCGCGCGGCGACAGTCCGAAGCGGTGGCGGAACGCCCGGCTGAAATGCGCGGAATCATTAAATCCGTTGCGAAAGGCGATTTCCGAGATCGAGTGATGGGCTTCCGCTGGACTTGAAAGCTCCGTCGATGTCCGCTGCAGCCGGCGCTCGCGCAAATAATGCGTAAAGCTGCTGCCGGAGCCTTCGAACAGCTTTTGCAAATATCGCTCGGAAATCCCCTCTAGCTCGGCCACCCGCGCCGGCGTCAGCTCGGGATCGTCAAGCCTGCGCTCGATGGTCTGGCAGAGACGGTGCAGGATCGCCGCCTGCGTCACGGTGCCGCCCGCATCCGCTGTCGGCGGCACCAATTGCCGAACGAAGGTCGGCAAGAGATCGGCGAGGCTTTGGGCGACCGCAGCCCATTCGGGATCGGACAATGTCTCGAGGTTTCGCGCTGATGTCTCCAAGGTGCGGGAAAACACCTCGGTAAAACCGCCCGGCGGCAGCACCCGGACTTCGTCGAATACCGGGTTGCTCACTTTGCGGCCATGAAAGGCTTCCGAGGTCACCGACAGGACCACGGCGCGCAAATCGCGCTGGAACGCGACGCTCCAGTCGCCCTTTCGCGGCAATAGAAGTAGCTGCCCGACTGAGATGATCTGATGACCGGCGCCAGTCCGCAACGTGACCCCGTCCTCGGCCGGCAACAATACGATCGGCACGTCGTCGGCCGGGTGTGGCAACGGCGATACAGCCTGCGATCCCGCGGCCAGCTTTGCCAATACGACGCCTTCGGCATGGCGCCGTGATGCGGTGGCATGCCCAGCGTGCACGCTGGATGCCGCCGATGGCTTGAGGCCGACAGCGCTCAAGACGTCCTGCCACGCCTCCTGCCGGTCGCTTTCGCAATAAGATTCGCTCGTGAATGGGCGGAAGCTCATACATCGACCCCAAACACGCGAATCGAAGCAACCTCCGTGCCAAAGGCGCGGCCCCAGCCGCCCCGCGGGCGACCAGATACCGCTTCCGGATATCCTCAAGGGGATTCTCCCCCGACATCCCGCTGGGTTCCACGCTCTGGAGCCCACTGCATGGCCTCGTGGTTCGAGACGCGCGGCCTTGCCGCGCTCCTCACCATGAGGGTCTTGGACCTCATCCTGAGGAGCCGCGCCCTTGCGCGGCGTCTCGAAGGATGAAGCCACCGAACTGGAAAATCGCTCCCGGACCTCAGTCGCACCGGAAGACGTTTTTCCGGATGGTGCCGTGGACGCCCCAATTAGCGTCGACCACCTGGGTCACGCCGAAATCGGCGCCCACCGACATCAGCGAGATGGCCTCGTCTTCGCTTAGGCCATGCACCGTCATCAGGAACCGGCGCAATTTTCGGAACGCGTCCCGCATGGCGCGGTCGAGGCTCGAATGGTTGGCAATCTCTAATTGCGCATTGGCGCCGAGCTCGGCGAGATAGTTCGGATAGGTAAAGCCGTAGACCGACCAGGCGTGGTCGGTCTCCAGCATCGGATGGGATAGTCCCTCCAGCGCCGTGCCGCCGAGATCGCGGTTCTTGTGCAGGATGAACTCGAAATCGCCGGTCAGCGAGGTCTCGATGGCGGTGCCGCCGAGCTCGCTGTCGCCCTGGGCCGCATGCGGATCCCCGACCGAGAAGAAGGCGCCGGGAACGGCGACCGGATAATACATCCGCGCGCCCTTGCCGATCCGCCAGTCATCGATGTTGCCGCCGGTATAGCTCGGCGGGATCGAAGAGACAAAATCCGCCTCCGAGGGCGCAAGGCCCATGGTGCCGAAATGAAGCCGCGCCGGCACTTTTACATTCGCGAGAATGTTCTCGCGCTTGCGGATGGTCGCGTGATCGACCCGCACGCCGGGATAGTCGATGGTGGCATGCACAATGCCGTCGGGATCGGTCTGCGGGGTCCAGACATAATTATAGACGGCTTTTGCAAACGGCTCGCCTGACGTGTCCAGTTCGAAGATTGTGATGACTTCGCGCGGCTTCGGCTCCTCGATCAGGTCGTGATAATGAAAGCCCCAATTCGCCGCGGCGTTGGAGCCGAAGCACCGGCCGGCGTGGCAGGCGCTGCAACTCGGGCGCGGCTTGATGTCGATGATGCGGACTTCCAGCACGTCGCCGGGCTCCGCGTTCTCCACCGCGACCGGCCCCGTCAGGAGGTGCACGCCGACGCCCTCGCCCGACCCGCGGATGAACGGCCCCTGCGTCGGGCCGGCGCCGCGGCGCGCCATCGCCTTATGCTCGCGGGTCCAGTGGAACACGCTTTCCGCGCCGGGATCGCCCGCGATCATGCGCTCGTAATCGTCATTGGCGTGATGCGTCAACGTCTCGATGGTGGCGCGGTCTCCCGAGCGCAGCGTCAGCGCGGGCGCGACCTTCTTTGAGAAGTATCCCCAGTGGACGGTCGCCGGAGATACCGGCAGCAGATGGTGCTTCATGCGAGTGCCTCTTCAAAAAGCGATCGGTGGTGGATCGGGCGACCGACGCCGCCCCGCCGTCGTGCCGGTGAAAATATCTCCGACCTCATCCTGAGGAGCGCGCCCTTGCGCGCGTCTCGAAGGATGGCCGCGAGTCCGTGCGTTGCCGCCATCCTTCGAGACGCTTGCGGAGCCTGTCATCGGGCGCGCATTCGCGCGACCCGTTGGCAAGCTCCTCAGGATGAGGTCGGTATTCTCCTACAAGCGCGGTCATGCCGCGCTCTCCGGCGCGTCGTCGCCCTCCATCACGCTCAGGAAGCGCTGGGTCACGGGGTGGCTCGGATTGGTGAGGATTTCGTGGGCCGGCCCCTCTTCGAGGATCGAGCCGCCGGACAGGAATGCGACGCGATCGGCGACTTCGTCGGCGAAACGAATTTGATGGGTGGCGATGATCATGGTCAGCCCGTCATCGACGGCGAGCCGCCGGATGACTTCCAGCACCTCGCCCACGAGTTCGGGGTCGAGCGCTGACGTTGGCTCATCCAGCAACAGCACGCTGGGATTGGGCGCCAGCGCACGCGCAATGGCGACGCGCTGCTGCTGGCCGCCGGAGAGATGCCGCGGCAAGGCATCCGCGCGATGGCTGAGACCGACGCGCTCGAGCAATTCGCGGGCGCGCCGGTCGGCATCGACACGGGTCATGCCGTGGACCCAGCGCAGCGGCCCCGCGACGTTCTCTTTTGCGCTCAAGTGAGAGAACAGGTTGAACTGCTGGAACACCATACCGACGCCGACGCTCGCCCGTTCATGGGCGATGGCGCGCGGCGATAATGGCTTGCCGTCGTCGCGATGGCCGAGACGGCGGCCGCCGACGCGGACCATGCCGGAATCCCAGTCCTCCAGATGGTTGATGCAGCGCAGGAGCGTGCTTTTGCCCGAGCCGCTCGGCCCAAGCAGCGCCACCACCTCGCCGACCCGCACCGTCAGATCGAGCCCGTTGAGGACGGTCTGGCCACCGTAATTCTTGCGCAGATCGCTCACTTCGACGGCCACATTGTTGCGCTCGACCATGGCGGCGTGTTTTGCGCGATCCAGCCGCGAGGTCGCGCGGCGCGAAGGTGGCGGCAACTCGTCCGGCGGCGGATTTTGGGGGGCGATCGCGGGCACCGAGGTTTGTTCGGCCAGCGTCAGCCCGCCCGCCAGATCGGCGCGGCGCCAGGGCAGGAAGATCGCAAGCCGCCCCTGCGCCGTGGGCCGGTCGAGGTCGAGTGCGCGCTCGACGAAGAGCTGGATCACGCTGACCGCGGTGGTGAGCGCCAGATAGATCAGGCCGGAGGCAAAGAAGATCGAGAAGAAATCGAAGGTAGACGACGCGAGCTGCGTGCTCCGCAGCGTCAGCTCTTCCACCGAGATCACACTTGCGAGCGAGGAATTTTTCAGCGCGCTGACGGTTTCATTGCCGAAGGCCGGAATCATGGTCCGGATCGCCTGCGGCGCGATGATCCGCCGCATCAACAGCGCCGGCGTCATCCCGAGCGCCTGGCCGGCCAGCACCTGTCCGCGGTCGACGCCGAGCACGCCGGCGCGAAGCATCTCGGCGATGAAGGGCGCTTCGTTGGCGGCAAGCGCCAAACCCGCCGCGCCGACCGCGCTGAGCTTGAGACCGATCTGCGGCAACGCGTCATAGGCAAAAACCATCTGCAGGATCAGTGGCGTGCCGCGGAAGATCACGGTGTAGCCGCGGGCGAAGGCAGCCAGCACGGAAAACCGGCTGAGCTGCATCCACGCCAGAACGAGGCCGAGGATCAGCCCGCCGCCTAACCCGAGCGCGGTCACCATGACGGTGAACCAGATGCCCTGGATCAGGTACGGCAGGCTGAGATAGTGGACGAAAAGCGACATCACTTGACCGAGAGGATGTCAGGCTCCTTGAAGTTATTGACGTCGAGCTCCCACTTCTTGAGCAGCGCCATGTGAATTCCGGCTTTTTGGACTTCGATCAGCGCGGCGAGCACGGCGTCGCGAAATTCAGGCTTGTTCTTGGGAACGGCGATACCGACCGAATAAGGAATGGTGACCGCGATCGCCTTTTCCAGTTTGTCGGGGTTGGCCTTCACCGCCTGATCGACGGTGTTGACGTCATTGACATAGGTGTCGGCGCGGCCGGCGAGGATCGCCTGAATGCAGTTGGCGTTGTTGTCGTAAAGCTGCAGCGTCGGCTCCGGCTTGCCGGCGGTCTTGCATTCCGGGATCAGCGCCTGGACCAGTGGGACTTCGACGAAGCCGGTATTTTCCGCCGCGGCCGAGCCGCACATCGAAATGTTGATGCCGGTGATCTTCTTTGGATTGCCCTTGGCGACCAGAACACCATCAAACACTTTCGAATAGGTGATAAAATCGGCCGCCTTGGCGCGTTCTTCGGTCGCATAGATGTCGGAGATGACGATATCGGCCTGCCCGCTCGCCAATGTCGTGAGTAGGGCTGCGAAGGTCACGGGCTTGTAGGTCAGCGTGAAGCCGAGGCACTCGCCGATCTGCTCGCCGAGATCGATATCGAAGCCGACATATTTATTGGGGTCTTTCGGATCGATCGCTTCATAGCCCGGGGTGTGCGGGTTGATCGCGTTGACGAGCTGCTTGCCTTTGAGGCTCGGATATTTGGCCTGCAACGCGGCGCAGCCGGCTGGTGCTGCGGCATTGGCTGACATCGGGGCGCAAATGCCGGCCAGCAGAAAAGCAGCCAGCGCAGCCGTTCGAAATCCGGCACTCCCGGCGGATGGCCGCCGCATGTGGGCTTTTAAGGAAAAACGCTTATGCATCGGTTTGCTCCTTCGACGTTGCCATGGCGAAGCCATGTTCCAAGTTCGAAGCAGGAGCCTACGGTCACGTCCCCGTGCGCCGCTTGTCCCGGGGCGCACAAAAAGTTGGATCAGCCGCCCCCAGGATTTGGGCAACGGCTGCGGAATTTATGGGCGTGGGGATAAAAAATATGCAAGCGTGATCAAAACAAACTCAAGGCGAGGAAATGGTTGCACCGACCGAGCAGGACAACATGCTTATCGAGTGGGACGTCGGAGTTACGATGGACGACGGCCTGACGCTGCGCGCCGACGTGTTCAGGCCGAAGACGGAAGGAAAATGGCCGGTTTTGCTGACATATGGTCCTTACGCGAAGGGGCTCGCGTTTCAAAAGGGCTACCCGAGTGCCTGGCAAAACATGATCGCCAACCACCCTGATGTCGCATACGGCTCAACCAACAAATATCAGAATTGGGAAGTGGTGGATCCCGAAAAATGGGTGCCGTATGGGTATGTCTGCGTGCGGGTCGACTCGCGGGGAACCGGACGATCGCCCGGATATGTGGATCATTTTTCTCCCGGGGAAACACGCGACTTCTATGAGTGCATCGAATGGGCTGGCGTCCAGGCGTGGTCGAACGGCCGCGTCGGCCTCATCGGCATCTCCTATTACGCCATCAATCAGTGGCATGTGGCTTCGCTGCAGCCGCCCCACCTGGCGGCCATGTGCATCTGGGAAGGCGCGGCCGACTGGTATCGCGACATGACGCACCATGGAGGCATCCTTTCGACGTTCTGGGCAAACTGGTACGACATGCAGGTAAAGACCGTACAGTATGGCTTGGGAGAACGAGGGCCTCGCAGCCAAGTTACCGGCGCATTGGTTTGCGGCGACGAAACCATGTCCGACGATGAATTGGCGCATAACCGGACGAGCTTCGGGGAGGACATTCTCGCCCATCCCCTCGACGACGGTTACCACAAGGCCCGTTCACCAAACTGGGACAAGATTACGGTGCCGTTTTTGTCAGCGGCGAACTGGGGCGGACAGGGCCTGCACGCGCGAGGAAATTTCGAGGGTTTTGTTCGGGCTGCCTCAAAGGAGAAATGGCTGGAATGCCACGGACTGGAGCATTGGACGCATTTTTATACCGACTACGGACGCGAGCTGCAGAAGCGCTTCTTCGATTTCTATCTCAAGGGGGAACCCAACGACTGGGGCCAGCAGCCGAAAGTTCAGCTGCAGGTCCGGCACATTGATCGTTTCGTGACGCGACATGAAACCGATTGGCCGCTACCCGCCACGGTGTGGACCAAGTTCTACCTCGACCCCAGGAATCAAGTTCTTTCCCTGCAACCACCTGCCGAAGACGCGGAGATTAGTTTCGCAGCGATGGGCGACGGACTGACCTTCTTGTCCCGGCCTTTGACGGAGGAGACCGAGATCACAGGGCCCATGGCGGCGAATTTGCGAATTTCTTCGAGCACCGAGGATGCCGACCTCTTTGTGGTTTTCCGGATTTTCAGTCCGGACCTGCGGGAGGTGACTTTTCTGGGCGCGATTGATCCGCACACACCCGTGGCACAGGGTTGGCTGCGCGCTTCCCACCGCAAGCTCGACGACACGCTGTCTCGACCGTATCGCCCTTATCACAGGCATGACGAGGTGCAGCGATTGCAGCCGGGCAAACCCGCCGATCTTGCCATCGAGATATGGCCGACATCGATCGTCGTCCCGAAGGGGTATCGAATTGCGCTAACCGTTCGCGGAAAGGACTACGAGTGGCAGGCCACCACAGGCGCGAAACTTTCGAATTTCAAAAACGAACTCAGGGGATGCGGACCATTTCTACACGACGATCCCCGCGATCGGCCAAGCCGGCTGTTCGCAGGAACAACCACATTACACGTCGACAGAACGGGCTTCAGCCACGTCCTGGTTCCGATCATCGCGAGTGGCTAGAAGGGCTCTCGACCGGCGGCGTGCCGTGGGTGTGAAACGACTCGATCGTCTTCAGCCCCCACGCCTGGCCTTTCTTGCGCTCTTCCTCGGTCCACACGATCGGCTTCCAGTCGGGTGCGAGAATGAGACGGGCGCCGGCGTTGGCGACTTCGACGCGATTGCCGCCGGGCTCGTAGACGTAGAGGAAAAATGTCTGCTGGATGGCATGCTTGTGCGGTCCGGTCTCGATATGGACGCCGTTCTCCAGAAAGATATCGGCGGCGCGCAAGATCTCCTCACGGCTGTCGAGCGCGTAGGTGACGTGGTGGAAGCGGCCCGGCGTATTGGAGTGATCGCGTGAATAGGCGAAGTCGTAACTCTTGTTCGACATCGTCATCCACATCGCGGCTTCCGTGCCGTCGTTGAGCACGATCTGCTCGGTGAGCCGGCAGCCCAGATAATTTTCAAAGAAGATACGGTTGGCCTTGATATCCACCGCGAGGCAATTGAGGTGATCGAGGCGTCGGACATTGACGCCGCGAGCGGGAAAGCGCTGTGCCTGATTTTTCAGCGCGGGCTTCTGGTCGGGTGGCGCCTGGTACCATTCGGTCTCGTAATAGAGCTCGATGACATGGCCGTCCGGATCGCGGCAGCGGAACGCCGGCCCCTGCCCCATATCGCCCTCGGTCCAGCCGATCTCGAAGCCGGATCCTTTCAGCGCGCTGACGCGGCGCTCCAGCGCCTGCGGGCTCCGCGCGCGCAACGCCATATGCTCCATGCCTGAGGTTTTCGAGGCGGTCAGTTTCAGCGAATAGCGCTCGTAATCGTCCCAGCCGCGGAGATAGACCGAATCGTCCTTGCGGCCGCTGATGGTCATACCCATCACGTCGACGAAAAATTTCAGGCTTTCGTCGGGTTTTGGGGTCAGCAGTTCCATGTGCCCGAGATGGGCGAGATCGAAAATCGGCTCGGGGTTCATGGCAGCGTCCCTCTAAAAAAGCGGTCGCGTCACGTCGTCGAATAATTCATCGACCGCGAACGCGCGCGGAATAAGCCCTTGTTGCGCCGTGTATTGGATAATCAGTTCCAGCGAGCGGCGCATTTCGTCGGCGCTAAACTTGGGCGATGCGGCCGGCGCACGCGCCGCGCTTTCTTGCAGCAGCCTGAAAACCTCCCGCACCGCTTCGGGTTGCGTGCGCGACAACGTCTCACTTACCACCACCATATGGTTGATCGGCATCACGCGGTGCTTGGCGAACCAAGACTTCTCTTCCGCCACGGCGTCCGGAAACAGCAGTTTCAGGCCGGGGCGATCGACTTTTTCTCCGAGCACAGCGTCGAGCTCGCCGTCGAGCAGCATCTGGATGATCTCTTTGCCTTTCGGCGCCCGCTTGGTCGTGTCGCGGAATTCGGCGACATGCGCGTCCTCGAATGTCACCCAGTCAATGGAATCGAGATCGACGCCGTAGTCGTTGGCGAGGATGCCGCGCAGCCAAGCACCGGTGGTGGTGGTGAAGGAGCGGATGCCGACGCGCTTGTTGTTGAGGCCGACGGGCGTCAACGTTCCAAGCTTCGCATTGTAAAGCGCGTATGCGTGCTGAAACCGCGCCAGCACGACGTTCGGCAATAGCACCATCGGCTTGCCAAAGCTTTTCGCCATCAGATAGGTGACGATCGCCATCTCGGAGACGTCAAACGCGCCTTCGCGGACCATCGGCTTAAAGCCCTTGTTGGTCGGCGAATGCTCGACGAAATCGAACTCGACCAGATCGGATTTGATCAATCCGTTCTTCAGCGCCGCGGTGCCGGGATGATCGCCGAGCAATGTGCGTAGCCGCATCATCGGGGTCAATCCGCCTCCGGTTCGTCGATATAGACCAGCCCCGCCTTGGCCAGCGGCTCGCGCATCTTGTACATGTCGAGCCCGAGCACGCCGGAGGCCAACTGCTTGCGCTTGCCCTCCTCATCGGCCTGGCGTTTTTCGCCCTTGGCGGCGACTTCGGCGGCCTCTTTCCGCGCGACCACCACGACGCCGTCATCATCGGCGATCACGGCATCGCCGGGATGGACATTGATGCCCGCGCAGACCACCGGCACATTGACGGCACCAAGCGTCGCCTTGACCGTGCCCTTCGCCGAGATTGCCCTCGACCAAACCGGAAAGCCCATTTCGCGCAGCGATTTTACGTCGCGACAGCCGGCATCGATGACGAGGCCAGTGACGCCGCGCGCCATCAGCGAGGTCGCCAGGAGATCGCCGAACATGCCGTCGGTATTGTCGGTGGTGCAGCCGACCACCAAAATATCGCCCGGCCGGCACTGCTCGACCGCGACATGGATCATCCAGTTGTCGCCGGGCTGCGCGAGCACGGTGACGGCGGTGCCGGCGGCCTCGGCGCCCGTCCATACCGGGCGCATATAGGGCTTCATCAGCCCGACACGGCCGTAGGCTTCGTGCACCGTGGATGTGCCGAGCGCGCCGAGCCGTTTGACCACCGCGGCGTCGGCACGGTTGATGTTGCGGACAACCACCGTCTTCATGCCAGTTCCTCCATCGCCATCGGGAATAGCCGCTGATAGGCCTCGCCATAGGTCATGGCCCTACCGGAGTTGCGCCCGCCCTGCATGCCCCGCTGCAGCGCCACCCGCTCGTAATAGGCCCACAGATGCTTTTGTGCCGCCAGAATCTCGAACGTCTTGCGTTTTATGTCCCAGACCTCATCGATGTTGAGGATGACCTGCGGCTTGAAATTGCACATTTCCGGCTGATGCGGTTCGAACAAGAACACCGGCGGCGCGGCGTAGTTGTAATCGGCCTGCGGCTTGTGCCCCATCGCCTGCGCCACGATCCGCGCCTCCTGCGCGTAAGCGGCGGCTGCCGGATGATCGACATTATAAGGATCTTCCAGCGAATGCGTGAGCACAAAACTCGGGTTGAGCTCGCGATAGATATCGATCAGCCGCTCCATATGCGCAGGCGTCAAGTGCAGCGGATAATCGCCGGCATCGAAGAATTCGATCTCGGCGCCGAGGGCGGCCGCCGCACGCTCCGCCTCGTCCTTGCGGCCGGCCTTGACCTTTTCCAGCGTCATCCCTTGTTGCTTCCAGGCGAACTGGGATTCGCCACGCTCGCCGAACGCCAGGCACACGATCTTGACGCGGTAGCCCTTTTTGGCATGCAGCGCGATCGCGCCGCCGGCGCGCCAGACAAAGTCTCCGGGATGGGCTGAAACGACAAGTCCGGTTTTCATGGGATGCAAACTCCCCTTTTGGTTGGAATTTAAGGAACGTGCCTCTCGAGGCGGGCCGCTCAGTTCTTGGCTGACACGGCAGATCTTCGACGCAGCGCCTCCGGCTGATCAAGCGCGGGCGCCTGGAGTGAAGCGACCGTCGCATGCACCAGCTGCTCGATGGCATTTCCCGCATCAGCGCCATCCGCGCCACCCCTCGACAGGCGAGAGACGCGTTCGGGCGTCACCAGCGAGTAGTAGAGCGCGCCGAGCAGGAAGTGGCTGCGCCAGACGATCTCGTTACGCGGAATGTGCGGCAGGCTCTCGTGGATCGCATCGATAAAGGCGTGGCTGGTGTCATCAAACGTCTGCGCGATAATGCGCCGCGCGACTTCGTTTCCCTCAGCCGACATCACCGCGCGGAGCCGTGTGAACCGCGCGCCTCCGCCTGCGAGATCGCTGCCCGAGGAGAATGCGGGCAGCACATAGGCGCGGACGATCGCCTCGAGCCTGTCCTGCAGATCGCGCACCCGCATGGCGGCGGCCAGCAGTTCGGAGCGCCTGCGGTTCATCGGCCCGCAGTGACGGCGGTAGATTTCGAGAAGCAGTCCGTCCTTGGTCTTGAAATGATAGGTCACGCTGCCGGGATTGGCGCCCGCTGCCTGCGCAATGTCCCGAACCGAAACGGCGTTGAAGCCGTTGGTCGCGAACAACTCTTCCGCGGCGCACAGGATCGCCTCCCGCAGATTCGGCTTGCGGGGTGCGGTGGCCTTGCTGGCGGACTTGCGGACCATCATTTGTATGAATGTACAAAAGATAAGGTCTGGTCAATAAAAATAATGGGCATTAGTACTGGGCCGGGCTGTTCCCGTCGCTCTCGGCGATGGACTTCACCAAGCAAGAAAGAGGAGCGTACCGGCATGCCGGGCTTGATCAAGAAATTCGGCTATCTCGTCGCGGGCGCAGCCCTGGTGCTGGTTAGCGCCGGCGCGAATGCCGAAGATTTCCCGAACCGGCCCGTCCACATTTTGGTGCCTTACGCGGCGGGCGGCGCGGTGGACGTGCTGGCGCGCACCGTCGGTCAGTCGCTGGGAAAGATCTGGGGCAAGCAGCCGGTCATTGAGAACCGCCCCGGGGCCGGCGGGATCATCGCGTCGCAGGCGCTGACGCAAGCGGCTGCGGATGGCTATACGTTGATCCTGGTCGCGAGCGGGCACCCGCTCAATCAGTTCATCTACCCCAGCCTGCCCTACGACACGTCAAAAGATTTTACCGCAATCAGCGAGGTCGCCTCGTCGCCGCTCGCGATCATGGTCTCGACGAAAAGCCCGTATGCCAATCTTGGGGATCTGCTCGCGGCCGCCCGGAAAGACCCCGACGCCCTGTCCTATGGGATGTCGGGCAATGGAACGTCCGCGCATCTCGCCGGCGAACTGTTGAAGTACATGGCCAAGGCCAAGATTGTCGCCGTGCCCTACAAGGGCGGAACGCCGGCGCTGACCGCCGTGATCGCCGGCGACATTCCCATCAGCATCAATCCGCTTGCGGAGGCCGTCGGCCAGATCGGACAAGGTGGCCCATTACGCGCAATTGCGGTGACCTCGGCGGAGCGTTCGAAGATGTTACCCGAGGTTCCGACCGTGGCGGAGTCCGGTGTCCCCGGCTACGACGTTTCGGTGTGGTGGGGATTTCTTGGACCCGCGCACATGCCGCCCGAGTTGGTCACAAAACTCGAGACCGATCTGAAAGCGGCCTTGCACGACCCGAACGTGCTGACGACTCTGGAAAAGATCGGCGCAACGCCGGTGGGCAGCACCTCCAAGGAATTCGACGCGTTCATGCACGCGGAAGTGACAAAATGGGAGCCGGTGCTGAAGGCGGCAAATATTCGCGCGCAGTGAGAACAAGATGTCAGCATCCCAACTATTTCGCTCGATCCTGCATCCTGGCTGCGTTATTCGAAGCGCGTTCGTCGTCGCCATCCTCACCGGCGTGCTGGGCGCGCTTGGCGTCCACGCGGGCGACGAGAAAGACCTGCTCGCCCCCACGGGCAGTCTGCGCGTCGGCGTTTATCGCGGCAGCCCGACCTCGATGGTCGTCGACCCCGCCACCGGGCAAACCCATGGCCTCGCTTACGATCTTGGACAGGAGTTCGCGAGGCGCCTGAACGTGCCCGCGAAATACGTAACCTTCCAACGTGTTGCGGATGTCGTAACCGCGATCAAGAACAATGAGGTCGACTTCACCGTCACCAATGCGACGCCCGCCCGGGCGGAAGATGTCAGCTTCAGCCCGCATTTGATATCCGTCGAGCTCGGCTATCTCGTTCCCGCCACGTCTCCGATCAACCGAGCTGATGAGCTGGATCGGCCGGGCATCCGTATCGGGGTTACCAAGGGCAGTACATCGGAGCGCACGCTGCCGGCCAAATTCAAGAACGCAAAAATCGTTGCCGCCGAGAATGTCAGGGTGGCGATCGAGATGCTGAACCGCGGTGAAATCGACAGCTACGCCACCAACAAGCCGACGCTGTTCGAAATGTCGGATTCGATGCCGGGCGCACATGTGCTGGATGGCAATTGGGGCCTGGAGCACATGGCGATCGCCATTCCCAGGGGACGCGAGCAAGGCTTGCCGTTCGTTGCAGACTTTGTACGGGAGGCACAAGCCAACGGACAGCTGAAGAAGACGGCGCAGCAAGCGGGATTAAGGGGCGCCGTCAAAGCAGAGCCCTAGGGCGTGATGATTTTGAGTTGAATCGTCGCCTGCGCAAGTTCGATCACCTCGCCCCGCTTGCGGGGAGAGGTCGGATCGCGCAGCGATCCGGGTGAGGGGGATTCTCCGCATACGTTGTGCTTCAGCATTCGCGGAAACAGCCCCTCACCCCAACCCTCTCCCCGCAAGAGCGGGGCGAGGGAGAAGTCACCGCTGTGCCTCAACCTAAAGTCATCACGCCCTAGGGGCCGCCGACGTTTCATCACGTGGTCGTCAAGTCAGCTTCCGTTGACGACAGCGCGGCGGAGGCCGAAATTCACCCCATGAAATCGCCATACGCCATCATTGCATACTGTTCGTGGCTAGTGCTCGGGCTGGTTTGGCTGCCGGGCTACTTCATGAGCAAGAACACTGCCAATGTGCCCAGTCTGGCCATGCAGATTCCGGCTTCGGCCCTCCTCGCTATCGGCTTTGTTTTCCTGCTTAGTCCATGGCCTCGTTCTCTGAACGTGGCGGTCACGCCCCAGGATGCGTTTTTTGGAATAATCGGCGTCGCGCTCGATTTGGCCGGGGTCGGTTTTGCCATCTGGGCCCGCCTCGCCCTTGGGGCCAACTGGTCAGGATTGGTCGTGACGATGAAACAGGCGCACGAACTCGTTCAAACCGGTCCGTATGCCCTCGTACGCCATCCGATCTATACCGGGATTCTGCTCGCAATGATCGGCACGGCGCTGACGCGTGGAACATTGGCGAGCTACATCGGCGTTGCAGCAGGCTTTGTCGCCATCATGATCCGCGTCGGCATCGAGGAACAACTGATGGGCAATCGGTTCGGCGAGGCACACCAGACGTACCGGCGGCGAACCTGGAAGCTGATCCCGTTCGTGTGGTGAGCAGGGCAAAGCCGGTATCTCACTTCGCGTTCGCAGGCGCGTGCAGATGCCACAAATCCGCGCGCCAATGCAGCGCAATCACGAGCATCAGCGCCAGCCCTGTCGCCGCATAGAGCGTGCCGGTCGCGGCGAAGCCGATCGCGTCGATCAGGCTGCCGGAGGCCAAGAGGCCGAGCGGCAGGCTGTAGATCACGAGCATGCGCACCCCCATCACCCGGCCGCGAAAATGCTCGGCCGCGGTCCGCATCAGGATCACCGCGATCGAGATCATGGTCAGGCTCTGCGAAAAACCCGCCAGCATCAGGCAGGCGATCGCGGTTGGCATCGATTGCATCTGCGCAAACACCAGAAGTGCGGCGTACCACGCAGCCGTCGCGCCGATCATCAGCCGCGCCACCGGGACGCCGCCCACAAAACTCAGCAGGACCGAGCCTGCGAGCGAGCCGATGGCAAAACTCGCCGAGAGATAACCGAGCCCGGTCTGGTCGGTGCCGTAAATCTCGCGCGCGACATAAGGCAGCAATCCGTTGGACAGGGGATAGGCGGTCAGGTTGGCGAGGAACGCGATCCAGATCGCGGCCCGCATCCGCGGCGTGGTCCAGACATAGGCCCAACCCTCCCTGAGGTCGCGCAGCGGCGATCGCCGTAGCGCGCCGCCGGCCACTTCATCGGCAGGAAACGGCTTTGCGGGCGCCACGACGCACAGCGTCAGCACGGTGCTGACGACGTAGAGGCTGAAGATCGCTACATAGGCCGGCCCGATGCCGAGGGATGCGAACAATCCGGCGCCGCTCAGCGCGCCCGCGATCCGCGCGGTATCCATCGTGGTTCTGGAAACGCTGATGGCGCCGATCAATTGGTCATGCGGCATGATGGTGGCAACCAGCGCGCCGCGCACGCCGAGATCGGACGGCCGCACCAGGCCCATGATCGCCACGATGATGAATACGTAAAGCGGGGTCAGATACCCCGTCAGCGCCAGCGTCATCAGCGTCGCCGACAGCGTCGCATAGGTCGCGCGCATCATGGCGAGCAGGTCGCGGTGACCGATGCGGTCACCGACCACGCCGAACACCGGCGCGATCAGTGTGCCCACATAACTGAGCGACGCGAACACGGTCAACAGCAGCACCGATCGGGTCTCGACCAGCACATACCACCCGAGAATGAGCGTCTCCATCTCGAAGGCCCACGATGTCAGGAGATCGGCAGGCCACTGGAAACGGTAATTCCTGATAAGGAAGGGTGCGAACGCGGCAGGCCGCGCGAGCGCGCTCAAAGCCCGTTGCCCCGGTTCATCGCGTTCCACCCTGCCCTGGTTTTTTAATTAGGGGCAGCGTAACGACGATATTACCGGTGTCAATCGTGCCGGATCGTCACCACATCGTTTGCCGCGCGCGTTCCGGCCAGGCGCGGTCGTATTCCTCGCCGCCGACCCTGTTCTCGCTCATCTCGGCAAGGATCTGGCCCGGCGTCGGCAGGGTTTTGGGGTCGATCCGCTTGTCGGGATTCCACAGGTCGGATCGGACGATGGCACGCGCGCATTGAAAATAGATCTCGTTCACGGTCATGACGATGACGGAGCGCGGCGCCTTGCCGTCGACCTTGAACGACGCCAGCACATCCGGATCGACCGAGACCTGCGCAGAGCCGTTGATGCGCAGCGTCGTGCCGGAGCCCGGGATCAGAAACAACAGCGCGACCTTCGGATCGCGCACGATGTTGCGCAGTGAATCGACGCGGTTGTTACCGCGGCGATCCGGCATCATCAGCGTTCTGTCGTCATGGATTCGAACAAAACCCGGCAGATCGCCGCGCGGCGAGCAATCCAGTCCCTCCGGCCCGCTTGTTGCGAGCGCTGCAAACGGCGACTTCTCGATCAGCACGCGATAGGACGGCGTGATGCGGTCGGCGACCTTGACGGTGGAGGCCTCGTTAGTCTCTCCGTAGATCGCTTCAAGCTGCGCAATGGTTGCAATCATCGTCATTGCCGTTCTCCCGAAATCGCAGCCTCACTCGCCTCTGATGATCCGCGTCAGCTGACGCGCATGGTATTCGACGCTGCCGACATTGATAATGGTGGCATCGGGAGCCGCCGCGTCATCGACGGCGCGGCGAAGCCGGTGCTCGATCTGGCCGTCGCTGCCGCGCGCCCGCGCGGCCAGGCGTTGCGCGAGAATGTCGGAGGGCGCCGTAATCGAAACCACGGTGACATGCGCATAGACGCGGCGCATCGTCTCGACCACGGCGCGTGATACGTTGACGACCACCGTGCGGCCGGCGCGGATCTCGTCATCGATGGAGACGGGCAGACCATAGCCATGGCCATGGGCTTCCCAATGCACGGCGAACCCGCCGTCCGCGCGCCTTTGCTGGAAGGCCTCAAGACTCACCTGCTCATTGTCCTCGGAAGCCGTGGCTTCCCGCGTCACCACGCGGCGCGGAAAGACGACGGTGCCGTCCTCGGCGCATGCTGATTGCGCCAATCCGATCAGCGTATCCTTGCCGGCGCCGCTCGGCCCGACCACCAGGATCAGCCGGCCTGGCCCGATCGCGGTCTTCGCGTGATCCGATATGGCTGGAGCTTCGGTCATGCCACGCGATGTCCTTCGCGCCAGACGCTGCGCACCACCGGCGTATCGCGCGCCACATGCACGCGAATGAGATCGGCGCGCTTGCCGATGACGATCTCGCCGCGGTCCGGCAGGCCGACCGCTTGCGCCGGCGTCTTGGTGACGGTGCGGACGGCGGAGGCCAGATCGATCCCCGGGACGCGCTGCGGCAGTTGCAGCGCCGCCATCAACAGGCTCGAGGGGATGTAGTCGGATGAGAGGATATCCAACAGCCCCTCGCGGGCGAGATCAACGGCGGCGATGTTGCCGGAATGGGAGCCGCCACGGACGACGTTGGGCGCGCCCATGAGAATTCCGATGCCGGCCTGATGCAGGCCGCGCGCGGCCTCTAACGTCGTCGGAAACTCCGCCACCGAAACCTTATCGCGGATGGCGTCGCTGACGTTCTCCTCGGTGGTGTCGTCGTGACTGGCGAGCGGGATCTCGTATTGACGTGCGAGCGCGACGATCTCGCGCATATTGCCCGCGGCATAGGCCTTTTGATAGGCAAAGCGCCGCTCGAACAGCGTGTCGAGCTCGGCGTCGGTCATGCCGGCGCCCTTGCCGCGATAATAATCCCGCAATTTGCCTTCGTCGCGGAACTGGCGTTGTCCGGGGGTGTGATCCATCAGCGACATCAGCCGCACGTCCGGCCGCCCGATCAATTCCCTGGCTTCCTCGACCACGCTCGGCATCGGGATTTCGCAGCGCAGATGCAGGAAGTGGTCAGCGCGCAGGAGGTTCGCGTCGCGCGCTGCTGCGATCGCTTCCGCCATCACCCCGGCCCGGCCATCGACTTCCTCGGCACCGTCCTCGCGCCAGACCCGCAACGAATCCAATACCGTCGTGATGCCCGACGTGGCGAGTTGCCCGTCATAGGAGACGACGGCAGCGATCGGGTCCCAGAACACTTTTGGGCGCGGCACGTAATGCGCCTCGAGATGATCGGTGTGCAATTCGATCAGGCCCGGCATGATCAGATCGCCGCCGGCGTCCTCGCTGCCGAGAGGAACCTTGCCCTCGCCAAATCCTGCAATGCATCCACCGGCAAACGCGATCCAGCCGTGCTCGATCACTTGATCCGCCAGTACGATCCTGGCGTTGCCGATAACGGTTTCGGAGGGTGTCGAAGTCATCTCAAGCATCTTCCTTCAAGCCGCAGCGGCGAATGATGTCACGTCGACGATCCGGTCGGCGATCAGGTGCCGGATCTCATCGTCATGGACGATGGCGACCATGGCAACACGAGCGCGCTTCTTTTCACCGATCAGATCGACCACCACAGTGCGATTGGCGGCATCGAGCGAGGCCGTTGGCTCATCGAGCAAAAGGATCGGCAGGTCGGAGATAAAGCCGCGCGCGATATTGACGCGCTGCTGCTCGCCGCCGGAAAAGGTCGAAGGCGGCAGGGCCCAGAGCCGCTCGGGAATGTTGAGGCGGCGCAGCAACTGTCCGGCTTTTTCCCGCGCCAAAGGTCGCGGCGTCCCGTTGGCGATCAAGGGCTCGGCCACCACGTCAATGGTTGCGACCCGTGGCACCGCGCGCAAAAACTGGCTGACATAGCCTGTCGTGGCGCGGCGCACGCTGAGAATCTGGCGCGGCTCGGCGTTGGCGAGATCGATCAGTGCGCCATCGTGACGGACGCCGATCCGGCCGCCATCGCAGCGGTAATTGCCAAAGATCATTTTCAGGATCGAGGATTTACCGGCGCCGGAGGGACCCGACAGCACCACGCATTCGCCGGCCTTGACCTCAAAGGAAACGCCGCGCACCACGGGAAGCTGCACGCCGCCCTGCAGATGCATCGTAAAAGTCTTTTCGGCGTTTTCAATTTCGATCATCGCGGTCATCGGTGCGCTCATGCCGGCAAAATCGAGGAGACGAGCAATTGGGTATAGGGCTCGCGGGGATCATCGAGCACCTGATCGGTCAGCCCTGTTTCGATCACCCGGCCGCCTTTCATCACCATCACCCGGTGCGACAACAGCCGCGCCACCGCGAGATCATGGGTGACGACGATGGCGGCAAGATCTAATTCGCTCACCAAATTGCGCATCAAATCGAGCAGCCGCGCCTGCACCGAGACGTCGAGCCCGCCGGTCGGTTCATCCATGAACACCAGCCGCGGCTCGGTGACGAGATTGCGCGCGATCTGCAGCCGCTGCCGCATGCCGCCGGAATAGGTCCGCGGCGCGTCGTCGATGCGCTCCGTATCGATCTCGACGCGCTCCAGCCAGGACGATGCCGTGTTGCGGATATTGCCATAGTGGTTCCAGCCGACCGCCATCAATCGCTCGCCGACATTGGCGCCGGCCGACACCGCCATCCGCAAGCCCAGCGCGGGATCCTGGTGCACATAGCCCCAGTCGGTACGAAACAGAAACCGCCGCTCAGCCTCGCCGAGGCCAGCGAGGTCGCGCAATACCCCGTCGCGCATGCGATAGGACACGCGCCCCGCGCTCGGCGCGAGCTGCGCCGACAATAATTGCAGCAGCGTGGTTTTGCCGGAGCCGGACTCGCCGACGATCGCCAGCACTTCGCCGGGATAAAGCGCAAAGGAAACGTCTCGGCAGGCGGTCAGCCGGCCATAGGTTTTTGTCAGTCCCTCCGCGACCAACAGCGGCTGGTCGCTGTCATGGTCAGCCATGCGCCCTCTCCTTGTGCGGCGCCGCGTTTTCCGTGCCGCGATGACCGGAGGCCTGGCGGCTCTCGCAAAAATCCGTGTCGGAGCAGACGAACATCCGGCCGCCCTGGTCGTCGGTGACGATTTCATCGAGATAGGAATCATCCGCCCCGCACAGCGCGCACGGCGCGTCGAAGCGGTAGCGGGTGAATGGATGATCCTCGAAGTCGAGCGATACTACCGAGGTATGCGGCGGTATCGCATAGATGCGCTTTTCGCGGCCGGCGCCGAACAATTGCAGCGCCGGACAATTGTCCATTTTCGGATTGTCGAATTTCGGTGTCGGCGACGGGTCCATCACGTAGCGCGCGTTGACCTTCACCGGATAGGCATAGGAAGTCGCGATATGCCCGAAGCGCGCGATATCCTCGTAGAGCTTGACATGCATCAGCCCGTATTCGCCGAGCGCATGCATGCGCCGCGTTTCGGTCTCGCGCGGCTCGAGGAAGCGCAGAGGTTCGGGGATCGGCACCTGATAGACCAGCACTTGTCCGGCATGCAGCGGCGCTTCGGGAATCCGGTGCCGGGTCTGGATCACGGTGGCGTCGGCCGTTGATGTTGTGGTCGCGACATCAGCGGTCTTGGCAAAAAACTTGCGGATCGAGATCGCATTCGTGGTGTCGTCGGAACCCTGGTCGATCACCTTCAGCACGTCTGATGGCCCGAGGATCGCCGCGGTCACCTGCACGCCGCCGGTGCCCCAGCCATAGGGCATCGGCATCTCGCGGCTCGCGAACGGCACCTGATAACCCGGGATCGCGATCGCCTTCAGGATGGCGCGGCGGATCATCCGTTTTGTCTGTTCGTCGAGATAGGCGAAATTGTAGGCCGGCGCGTTCATTCGGCGGCCTCCTGAAGGGGCGGCGACGCTTCCGCTTCGGCAAACTCCTTGCGGAGTTTTCGTAGCAAACCAAGCTCCGACTGAAAGTCGACATAATGCGGCAGTTTCAGATGCTCGACAAAGCCGGTCGCCTGCACATTGTCGGAATGCGACATTACGAATTCCTCGTCCTGGGCGGGCGCGATCGTCTCGTCCCCGAGTTCGCGGGCGCGGAGCGCCCGATCCACCAGCGCCATCGACATGGTCTTGCGCTCGCTCTGCCCGAAGGCGAGACCATAGCCGCGGGTAAAGCACGGTGCTTCCGTCGCCGAGCCCTTGAACTGATTGACCATCTGGCACTCGGTCAAGGTGATCGGACCGAGCGGCACCGCAAAACCGACGTCTTCGGCGAAAAATTCCACCTCGACTTCGCCGAGGCGAATTTCGCCGGCGAACGGATGGTTGCGGCCATAGCCGCGCTGCGACGAGTAGCCGAGCGCGAGCAAGAACCCCTCATCGGCGCGGGCGAGATTCTGCAGCCGCAGATCGCGGTCGGCCGGAAAACTGAGCGGCTCGCGGGTGAGATCGCCGACCGGCGAATCCGCATCCGCCTGTGGCGAAGATTCGATCAGGCCGTCGCGGCCCAAAATGTCGGTGACGCGCGGCGTCGCCACGGCCGATGCGTCCGATGTCGCGGGCGGTTCGGGATCGAACCCCTCGGAGAGCTGCGGATCG
The DNA here is from genome assembly GCF_900141755.1 of Bradyrhizobium lablabi. Classification (NCBI taxonomy): domain Bacteria; kingdom Pseudomonadati; phylum Pseudomonadota; class Alphaproteobacteria; order Hyphomicrobiales; family Nitrobacteraceae; genus Bradyrhizobium; species Bradyrhizobium lablabi. The sequence continues at coordinate 720,646 of NZ_LT670844.1, forward strand.
AGCAGCCGATGGGTGTAATCGAACGTGGGCCCGAGGATCTGGCCGCCCGGAATGTCCTTGAATGTCGAGGAAATCCGGCGGCGCAACTCCATCTTGCCGGTATCCACCGGCTCGGTGGCGCCGAACCGCGGCAAGGTGGCGCGGAACGCCCGCACCAGGAAGATCGCCTCGATCATGTCGCCGCGCGCCTGCTTTATCGCAAGCGCTGCCAGTTCGCGATCATAGAGCGAGCCTTCGGCCATCACACGATCGACCGCGAGGCTGAGCTGTCCGGAAATCTGGTCCAGCGAGACTTCGGGAACCTCGCGATCGCCGCGCCGCTCATGCGCCAAGAGGCGATGGGCGTTCTCGATGGCGCGCTCGCCTCCCTTGACGGCGACATACATGCGCTAGCCTCCCTTCGCGACAAGCCGCGTGGTGCGGGGTATCGCGATAATGGTATCGCCGTGGACCAGCACGACGTCGATGCCGCGCGGAAACAGAGTGGCGTTGATGGCAAGCCGCTCGAACAGGTCGGCGGGCTCGATCGTCGCCTGCATCACGGCCTTGCCGTCGATGCCGGGGCCGCGCAATTCGAAGCTCTTGCCTTGCGTCAGGCTCTCGACCTGCAGGATCAGCGTGGTCGACCGGTCAGGATATTCATTGCCGCCGAAGGCAAAGCGATCGAGCGCGGGAAGCGCGCTGGGGTCGCCGATCAGCGCAAAATGGCAGACCGAGGAATCCGCGATCACCGGCGCGCCGGTGTGGAATTTCAGCCACTTCGTCACCTCCGAGGTCTCGGACATGAGCGGGTCGAGCCAGACCGGCGTGTCGTGATCGAACAAGGTCAGCGCGATTGCCGCGCTGCCCTTCATCAGCGGGTGAGGCGCGCCAGTGGCGACCGCGATGCGCCGAACGCTGCCGGGGCGCGCCATCGCATCCATCACCGAGCGGAAGGTCGTTTGCGCCGACAAGACCTTGTCGGCGAACCCTGCGGGCAGTTCGGCAACCGTGGTCATCACTCAACCCTCACCGCGCACCAGCGTGTAGAAATCAACCCGCGTCGCCGCGGTCTCCTTGGCCTTCCGGTTTCGAGCGGCGGTCATGGCCGCGCGCAGCGGCGCGAGTACATGTGACTCCACCGCATCGGCAAATTCGTTCGACTGCACCATCGCATCGCACAGCGCGATCATCCGCGCCTTCTGCCGGTCGCGGCCGAGCGTGTAGCCAAAGCCTACCTCGCCGGTCGAAAGCCGCACGGCCGCGCGCGAAACTGTGGCCTCGCCGAGGTTGAACGGCGCGCCGTCGCCGCCGATGCGGCCACGCACCATGACCAGGCCGTTCTCGCCCTCGCGAAGATTTTCGTAAGGCGGTACCGCGATGGTCTCGAGATGCCCGGCAATCTCGGCCGCGTCGGAATGCGCCAGCACCGCCATCGCCGCCTGGCGATGCGCCTGCCTGGTATTTTGATCGCTTTCGATGCCTTTGGTCATGTCGGCCCTTGCCGGAATCAAGTTGTCTATGATACTAGACAACTTGATGGAGAAACGCCAGTGACCGTTTCGTGACAAACGCATGATTTTTCCGATGTGCCTCCTTGGGCGTTCCGCGCCATGAGCACGCAGGATGCAGCCTCGGGCGTGGCGCTGTGGCGCCAGGTTGCCGACGGCATCGAGCGTGGCATCGCCAATGGCAGCTTTGCCGCCGGCGAAAAGCTGCCGGGCGAGATGGAGATCGCCGAAACCTATCGCGTCAATCGCCACACCGTGCGCCGCGCACTGGCGACGCTCGCCGAGCGCGGCCTGGTGCGCGCCGAGCGCGGCAGCGGCACCTATGTGGAAGCGCCCAAGCTCGCTTATCCCCTGCGCTCGCGGACGCGGTTTTCCGAGATCGTTGGTGCCGGTGGCCGCGAACCCCATGGGCAACTGATCGACGCTTCAGAGGACGTCGCGACGCGCGAACTGGCGCGGCAACTTGGACTGAAAACCGGAGCGCGGCTGATTCGGATCGAGGCGCTGCGGCTCGCAGACCGTACGCCGATCTGTACCAGCACCACCTGGCTTTCCGCCGAAAGCTTCCCTGACGCCGGCCGCGTCTTCGGCAGCACGCGCTCGATGACCAAGCTGCTGGCGCATTACGGCATCCGCGACTATCGCCGGGGATCAACCCGAATCACCGCGGCGATTGCCGACGCGACCGATGCCGCGCGGCTGGACCTCGCGCTCGGGCGTCCCGTTCTCGTGGTCGACGCCACCGACGTCGATATCAACGACAAGCCGCTCGTGACCAAGCGCTCCCGCTTTGCCGCCGAGCGCGTCGAGTTCCTGGTCGAGAATACCTAAGCTCGCGTCAGACGACCGCGCGCCGCCCGATGATCGCAAAGCGGAGCTTGCTCGAGATCCAGTCGATGGCCGCGACCGCGACCAGGATCATCAGGATCAGGAACGACACCTTCTGCCACTCGAGCACGCGGATTTGCTCGGCCAGTTGCAGGCCGATGCCGCCGGCGCCGACAATACCGATGATGGTGGCCGAGCGCGTGTTCGATTCGATGAAATAGAGCACCTGCCCCGCGATCACAGGCAATACCTGCGGCAAAAGGCCGAAGCGGATTTCGTGCAACGCATTGCCGCCGGAGGCGCGGATGCCCTCGACCTGCTTCTTGTCCGCGCCCTCGATCGCTTCGGAGAACAATTTTCCGAACGCGCCGAAATCCGACACCGCGATCGCCAGCACGCCGGCAAACGGTCCAAGGCCGACGACGTTGATCCAGACCAGCGCCCAGATCAGCGTATCGACGCCACGGATCGAATCGAGGAAACGGCGGATCGGAAAACGGAAGATATTTGAGGGCACGATGTTCTTTGCCGCCAGCAGGCTGACCGGCAGCGCGAAGGTGGCGGCAAGCGTCGTGCCCAATAGCGCGATCGACAGGGTTTCGCCGAGCGCTTTCAGATAAAGCGGCAGCGAAGAGCCCGGATCCGGCGGGATCATCATCATCGTGATCCAGCCGAGCTGATGCAACCCCGCCAGCATCCGCGCCGGCGAGAAGTCGAGGTGAACGAGACCGAAGGCGAAAATCCCAAAGGCTGCAAGGAGCATCAAGGGGGTCGCCAGCCGCGCCGATAGCGGCCGGTCGAACACGTCAGGATATCGCGCGTGAAGGCCTTCGGAATCCGGTACCGGCAATTTGCTCATGCGTGGCGGTCCTTGCCGAACAAACGACCGCGGATCCAGCCGGTGCCGATATCGATGACGAAGACCGTAACAACGATCATCAGGAGGATCGCGCTGACATCGGAGTAATAGAATTTTCTGATAGCAACCACGAGCTCCTGCCCGATGCCGCCGGCGCCGACAAAACCCATCACCGAGGCGCCGCGCACATTGATTTCAAAGCGCAGCAGCGTGTAGCTGGCAAACCCCGCCGCCACCTGCGGCAGCACCGCGAACCGCATGCAGGAGATCCAGCTGGCGCCGGTGGATCGCACCCCTTCGACCGGCTTCATGTCGACGTTCTCGACCATTTCGGCAAATTGCTTGCCGAGCGCACCGATCGAATGGATGGTGATCGCCAGCACGCCAGCCATTGGGCCGAGACCGAACGCGATGACAAAGATCAGCGCGAACACGATATCGGGAACGGTGCGGCAGAATTCCATCAGGCGTTTGACGATGACGCGCAACCAGACCGAAGGCGAGGTATTTTCAGCCGCCAGGAAATTCAGCGCAAAGGCGAGCACGGCGCCGAACAACGTGCCGACATAGCTGATCAGGATGGTTTCGCCGAGCAGCAGCGACCATTTTCTAAAACCCCAGAGCCATTCGGTGAGATTGGTCCAGACCCGCGCGCCGTCCTCCAGCGTAAGAATGCGGTCAAAATAGCTGACAAAATTTCCAAAATGCGTGAAGAAGGTCCGCAGATTGACCTCGGCGCCGAACGAAGCAACCACGAGAGCTGCGAAGAATATCGCCGCGCCCAGCGCGACGCGCAGGCGCTTGCGCGCGACCGCCTTGCGATAGGCCGCGTTGAGCGCCGCGAGTTGCTGGCGCGGAAGAATGGATACTGCGATCGTCATGTTATCCGGATCCGGACAAACAAAAGAGCCGGGTCGCGACCCGGCTCCGGTTCCATATGTCCTGCAATCAGGACGCCTTCTTGCGCAGATTGTCGACGAACTTAATCAGCTCGATGGTCTTGTTGTAATCTTCGTTGGCGATCGGCTGCCACGGCAGATTCTTGCCGTCGGAGAGCTTTTTAAAAGCGTCCTTATCCTTCTCTGGAGCATCCAGGAACGCCTGCTTGATCGCGGCCTTCATGTCCTCGGGCAAATCGCTGAGATAGGCATAGGGCGAGTTGATGATGAGGTCCGATTTCACGATGATGCGGAAATCTTCCTTCTTCAGCGGCGTGCCGTCGCTGCTCTTCACCATGTTCTTGGCGAGCATCCGCGTCAGGTTGGAATCGTCTTCCGCGTTCCACCAGTTGGCGGCAACGTCGACGGTACCCTGCGCCAGCGCCAATACCGCGTTCTCATGGCTGCCGGTGAACACCACCTGCGAGAAAAATTTCTCGGGGTCGACGCCCATCTGGTTCATCTTGAAGCGGGGCATGTTGTTGCCCGAGGTCGAATTCGGATCGACCAGGCCCAGATTCTTGCCTTTCAGATCGTTGAGCTCGTGATACGGGCTCTTGGCGAGAACATAAAACACCGAATAGTAACCCTTGGAGCCGTCGGCGTTGACGTCGATCACGAACGCATCTGTCTTGACCCCGGTGACGCGCGCGCGCGAGAACGAGGCCGGGCCGTAATAAGCGAGCTGGATGTTGCCGGCGCGCTGGCCTTCGATAACCGCCGCGTAGTCATTGGCGATGCGCAGATTGACCTTGATGCCGAGTTCCTTTGACAGATAGGCGACGAACGGAGTGAAGCGTTCGGTCACACCTGAAGCATTCTCCGCTGGGACCACCGCAAAAGTGATCTCGGGATATTTTGTCTTCCAATTCTCCGCGGATGCGGCTGACGCGGTGAATGCCAGCGCCGTCGCGCTTGCAACAAAAATGCGACGATTGATCATGACGCCCTCTTTCCTGGGTTGAAGCTCGCGGTATTTTCGCGGAATGCTGTGGTTATCGACGCGGGTACTCAGGCTGCGGCAGCCGTGCCGAGAGCCGTAACGGTTGAGCCGCCGGGCAAATCGGCGGGTGTTGCGCCCATGACTTCATTCGCCTCGAGATCGTACAGCTCGCGCGCGATATGTTCGGTGAGCGTGGCGGGTGCGCCATCAAATACGATCCGGCCTGACGCCATCCCGATCAGGCGATCGCAATAGCTGCGCGCCAGATCGAGCGAATGCAGGTTGCAGATCACAGTGATGCCGAAATGCTTGTTGATGCGCAGCAGCGCGTCCATCACGATCTTGGTGTTGCGGGGATCGAGCGAAGCGATCGGCTCGTCGGCGAGGATGATGTCGGGTTCCTGAACCAGCGCGCGGGCAATTGCGACCCGCTGCTGCTGGCCGCCGGAGAGCTGGTCGGCGCGTTGCGCCGCCAGCGAGGCCATATCGAACTGCTCGAGCGCCGACATCGCGACCGCGAGGTCTTCTTCGGGCCAGAGCTGCGCCAGCGAGCGCCAGGACGGAATTTGCGAAATGCGCCCCATCAGCACGTTGGTCAGGACGTCGAGCCGGCCGACCAGATTGAACTGCTGAAAGATCATGGCTGAGCGGGCACGCCATTGCCGCAGCTCCTTGCCGCGCAAGGCCGTGACATCGACGCCTTTATAAAGGATCCGGCCTTCGGTTGGCGGTGCCAGCCGATTGATCATCCGCAGCAAGGTCGACTTGCCGGCGCCGGAGCGGCCGATCACACCGACAAAACCACCGGGCTCGATGGCAAAAGAAGCATTGTCGACAGCGGCCTTTGTGCCGAAACGGCACGTCAAACCTTCCACCACCAGCATGCAATGCTCCAGGACGCGTAGCTGCCACCATCGCTAACGTCTGGATTTTACAGTTGTGTGACAGCCTCGCTGCAGTGCAACCAATGTCCACCGCTGATTGGCTGTCATCCAAATGTCATGCTGCTGTCACCGGGCCCATCGATGACGTGCAGCCTTGAACGAGTATCTTTGGATCAGATCTATCGCGGGAAGTTCGCATGGCCGGCAAAATGCTTTCGATCGAACCGACCATCGACCCTACCGCCAAGCTGCATGAGGTGAGGCTCGGCGCCTATTGCGAAGTAGGCCCCCGCACGATCCTGCACGAAGTGTCGATGGACGACTATTCCTATGTCGTCAACGACGCCCAGATCACCTATACGACGATCGGAAAATTCTGCTCGATCGCGGCCATGACCCGGATCAATCCCGGCAATCATCCGATGCAGCGGGCTTCTCAAGCCCACTTCACCTATCGCGCCAGCGCGTATTTTGAGGGCGAGAGCGACGAGGCCGAGTTCTTCGAATGGCGGCGGGGCCATCACGTCCATATCGGCCACGATGTCTGGATCGGGCACGGCGCCATTGTACTGCCGGGGCGCAACGTCGGCAGCGGCGCCGTGGTCGCGGCCGGCGCCGTCGTCACCAAGGACGTTCCGGCCTACGCCATCGTCGCCGGAAATCCGGCGCGAATGATCCGGCGGCGATTTCCGGAGGGCGTGACCAACCGGCTCGCCGCGCTGGCGTGGTGGGACTGGGACCACCAAACGCTGCGCCGGGCCCTGCCCGATTTCCGAAAACTGGCGATCGAGGACTTTCTCGCAAAGTACGAGCAGGCGGGCATTCCCACCCAGCCAGCCACTCCGCGACGAAGTGCCGTATCATGACGGATATTTTTATCGAGGGCGGCCATGCGTTGCTCGGCGGAGAAATTCGCGAAACCTCGCTTGCGATCGCGGGCGGCGAAATCAGCGCAGTCGATCCGGACCATAGCCGCGCCTCGATCGGCCTTGACGCGCGCGGCCTGAAGGTGTTGCCCGGCATCGTCGATCTGCATGGCGATGCGTTCGAGCGGCAGATGATGCCCCGCCCCGGCGTCGATTTTCCGATCGACGTAGCGCTCGTCGACAGCGACCGGCAGGCGACCAGCAACGGCATCACCACCGTCTATCACGCCACCACCTGGTCCTGGGAGCCCGGCCTGCGCAGCGGCGACAATGCCGGGCAATTGCTCGAGGCGATCGAGACCCTGAGGCCGCAGCTTGCAGCCGATACCCGCTTCCACCTGCGCCAGGAGACCTACAATCTCGATGCTGAACCTGCCATCGCGCAATGGCTGTCCGACGGACGCATCGATCTGTTCGCCTTCAACGACCACATGGAGTCCATCGTTGCAAGCGCCGCCCGGCCGCGGAAGCGCGCGCAGATGGTGGAGCGCTGCGGCATCTCCAACGAGGAATTCGATTCCCTGGTGCAGCGAGTAGTCTCCCGCGCCGATGAGGTTCCGGCGTCGATCGCGCGGCTTGCGGAAGCCGCAAGAAATACAAATGTCCGGATGCTGTCGCATGACGACAACAGTCCAGCGATGCGCGAGGCCTTCCGCGCGATGGGCGTCAACATCGCCGAATTTCCGATCAACGAGGAAACCGCGCGCGCGGCGGCTGCGGCCGGCGATGCGATCGTGTTCGGCGCGCCCAATGTGGTGCGCGGCGGCAGCCACACCGGCTGGACCAAGGCGGCCGACATGATCGAAAAGGGTCTCTGTTCGATCCTCGCCTCCGACTATTACTATCCCGCGCCATTGCTCGCGGCGTTCCGGCTCGACGTCGACGGCGTGCTGCCGCTCGCGCAAGCGTGGGACCTGATATCGGCGGCGCCGGCCCGGGCGGCGGGTCTTGCGGACCGCGGAATTCTCGCCAAGGGTTTCCGCGCCGACATCGTCCTTGTTGACGACGAAGTGCCGCTGCGGCCACGCATTGTCGCCGTCATCGCCGCGGGGCGTCTGGTGCATCTTTCCGATGCGAGCCGCCTGACCCATCGATCGCCCGGCGCGAGGCGGTTGCAGCCGCGTGAGGCGGCTCTATTCTGAAGAGATATGGCCAGCTTTCCGCGTTATGCGATCTATTATGCCTCCGCGCCCGGCAGCGATCTCGATCGCTTCGGCGCGCAATTGCTCGGCTATGACGCCTTTAGCGGCGAGGAGTTGCCGTTTCCGGATGGCATCGCGGAGGTCGTGCCGGATTGGCGCGAACTGACAAAAGATCCGCGAAAATACGGCTTTCACGCCACGCTGAAGGCACCGCTGCCGCTTTCGGCCGCCAGGAACGAGGCCGAGCTTGTTTTGGCTTGCGAGGCGTTCGCCGCCGCGCCGCGGCCTATTCCGGTGATTACGCCTAAGGTCGGTTCGATCAGCGGTTTTATCGCGGTTGTGCCTTCCGAGCCGTCGGCCGGACTCGAGCAGCTTGCCGCGGATTGCACGCGTGAATTCGATCAATTCCGCGCGCCACTGACGGCCGAAGATCGCGAGCGACGCAATCCTTCAGCGTTGACGCCCCGCCAGCGTGAATATCTCGATCGCTGGGGATATCCCTATGTGATGGAAGAGTTCCGCTTCCACATGACGCTGACGGGGCGGCTCGATGCCGGGCGGCGCGAGTCCATCCTGGCGATGCTGCGGGGGCGTTTTTCCAAAATCGGCCTTACCATGCTCGTGATCGACCGGATCGCGCTATTCCGTCAGGACGATGCTCACGCCCGGTTCCGGATCGTCAACCACTGGAAACTACGCGCGAGCGAAGCCGCCGATCAGAGCCGGTAATTCAGGTCGGATCGCGTCCGCCGCAGCCAGCCCCTCACCTTCCGTACCATGCCTGCGCGCCAGCCTTCGGTTACGGTAACGGGTTGAGGCGCGAGCTCGGACGCCGCGGCTTGTGCCTCCACAACGGGCATCTCCTCGACCGCAGGAGCGGATAGCTCGGCCTCTGCGGGTTCGCTGGCGAACGACGGACGCGCCTCTTGCTCGCTCACCGGCGAATTCGGCTCGGATTGCAGCACGTCCGGTACGTCGATCGGCGATCTCTGCACGACCGGCCGCCGGCTGCGGCGCTTCTCGGTGGCCGACCGCTCGACCTTCGGCCGCCGTGCCTCCTCCGCGAGCGCGGCCGATTGCAGTGCGAGCGGCCCGACATTGGCGAGAAACGCACGCTCATATCCGCGCGAGAGCCGCTCGACCGCGTCGTCAAGCGGCAACCAATCGACGGCCTTCACATCGTCCATCAGCTCGTGGGCCTGCTCGCCGCTCGCCTCCATGCGCCAATAGTGGACGACTTTCGACCGTCCGCCCGACTCATAGACCAGCGTTCCCAAAAATTCCTGCACGGAAACATCATGCCCGGTTTCTTCGAGCACCTCGCGCTTGGCGGCGGCGCGCGCGGTTTCGCCGTCATCGAGCTTGCCTTTGGGAAGTACCCATTCGTTGCGCTTGCGTAAGCGCACCACCGCGATCAGCGGAGTTTCCTCCTGCCGCAGCACAATGCCTCCAGCCGCCAGAACAGGCTCCCTCGCCATCGCTATTATGGCCTCTTCTTCAATGACGCTGCGCGCACGCATCGTCCGCGCGATTTTCGCAGGCACGCCGGCACGGCGCCGGCTGGTTTCCCGATCATGCCCGGAACTGTCCCCAACATTTTAAGATGATCCTCGTTTCATCAGAATGGGAGGACGGCTCGCGGAATTCAAGTTAACGGGTGAGGCTCGTGCATGACGAGCGAGATATATTGTATGCAATAATCTTCCGAGCTGGAAAACATTTCAGACTCCCGATCAAAAAATTTTGCGAATGAAGGATTCCTCACTAATGTCGCATTGATCGCGGATCATGCGCGCATCGAAAAAAATCCCAGCGGATGCTATGAAAATATCTGACTATGATTGCCCGTCTTGCGGGGCATCATACTTGGTCGCCGAATCGACGTCGGCCCCGGCAGGCCCGAGCCACGCCGACTGCGCAATATGCGGCGAGCGCCTGGCATCTTGGGAGGAACCCAAATTGAGGGTCTATCGTCTCGAAATGTCGGCGGAATTCAAGTACCCGCGAATCCAGCCGCCGCCGTCGCCGCAGTAGCCTTTACCTCATAGCCCGGTCGTAATCAGCAGCCTGGTCGTGTTCAGCCCACCGCCAGGCGGCTGCTGTGGCTGGTCATTGCAGCGTTTGAGTGCTGTTCGCCCAGCAAAATAGCGCCGAGCAGGTTCTGCATCTCCAGGCGCGCGGAGACATGCGACATGGTCGGGCGCGTGCCGAGCGTGACTTCATCGATGTCATCGACCGCCGTCAATCCGCGCGGGTAAAGCTCGCGGAAGATCACCCGCTCGGCCAAACCTTCGACGCAGCGGAAATTGAGCCAGCGCGACAGCTCCTGCAGCCCGCCGCCGACCAGACGGTTGTTGCGCGATCCGAGCGTGGAAAGCCGGTTGCGCAGGACAATCCACTCGGCGGAGGCCTGCTCGGCCTGGCGTTGCCGGCGCGCCGTCTGCACCATCTGCGAATAGTGACTGGTGCCGCTAACCTGGAACGTCCGGGGATCAACGCTACCGAGGACATCGAGGTCGACAAAACTGTCGTTGAGCGGCGTGATCAGGGTGTCCGCGAGCGAATGAGCGAGCCGCATCAAGTAATTATTGTGACCGGGGGTATCGATCACGATCACGCCGCAGCTGCGCCCGAGCGCGTCCACGGCATCGGTCAGGGTCTTGCATCCGACCGCTTCATCTTCGGCAGAGGGATAATGGACCTTGCCGAAGCTGAAATGATCGGGAATTTCGAGATCGCGGGCGACCTGCTTCGCCCAGGCGCGCCGGTTCTCGATGAAGTGGGTCAGGCTCTTTTGCCTGGCATCGAGATCGATGGTGGCGACCCGCTCGCCCGACTTGATCAGGGCAATCGCAATATGCATTGCGACCGTCGACTTGCCTGATCCTCCCTTTTCATTGGCTACCACGATGACGCGTGTGGACGACATGAACCCTCGCTTATCGGTTGAAGCTCTGGATGATCGCCTGATCTTGGGTAGAGGTAGGTGATACGAAGTCAGCCGTGATTCTTTGCTTCGCCGCAAGCCCGCACGGCGTCTTGAAATGCACGAGGTGCGCCCGCGATGCTCAGGGATTGGTAAACCAAACGTTAAGCAACGCCGCCGCGGCGCGATCCCGGCAACGCCGAAAGCTTCGATTTTCGCGGAAATCACGCTGTCAAAGCCGGCCACGGCGACCCGGCAAGGCGAAATCTGACCAAGATGTCGCACATTTGACCTATCGTGAGCTCTGCCGGCTTAACCGTTTCTCCAACCACCGCCTGCATAGTGGAGCTCCTGACCCAAGTCATGACATGCCAGGTTCAACCACTGTGACATCCTTTGGACGTGTGATTTCGGTGCGTGGGTCCCTCGCCCGGGTCGGACTTCTGGCGGTGAGCCAGATGAGCCTCCCGCAGGTGCGAGCTACCGTCGGCCGCTTCATCAGCATCCGCTGCACAAATTCCACCATCGTCGCCATGATCACCGAAGTGTCATGCGAGAACCTGCCGACCTCCGACACCTACATTGCCAGCGCCTCGGTCGACCTGCTCGGCGAAATTCTCGGCGTCCCGGACCGCCCCAAATTTCAGCGCGGCGTCACCAATTATCCGACGATCGGCGATGCCGTCGACCTGATCACCAACCAGGAGCTTCGCACGGTCTATGCGCCGAGCGGCTCGGACCAGATCAATATCGGTACCCTGCAGCAGGATCCGTCCGTCATCGCCTATGTCGATGTCGAGGAGATGCTCTCTAAGCACTTCGCGGTGCTCGGTTCCACCGGCGTCGGCAAGTCGACCGGTGTGTCGCTGCTGCTGAACGAGATTCTCAAGTCGCGGCCGAATTTGCGGATTTTCCTGCTCGACGTGCACAACGAGTATGGCCGCTGTTTCGGCGAGCGCGCGCTGGTTCTCAACCCGCGCAATCTGAAGCTGCCGTTCTGGCTGTTCAATTTCGAAGAGATCGTCGACGTGCTGTTCGCCGGCCGGCCCGGAGTGCCCGAGGAACTCGACATTCTTGCCGAAGTGATTCCGGCGGCGAAGGGAATCTATACCCAGTACCAGAACTCCGACCGGGTCGGATTGAAACGGGCCGATCCCAAGGCGGTCGGCTACACCGTCGATACCCCGGTGCCTTATCGACTGGTCGATCTGATTTCGCTGATCGACGAGCGCATGGGCAAGCTCGAGAACCGCTCGTCGCGGATCATCTATCACAAGCTGATTTCGCGCATCGAGACCGTGCGCAACGATCCGCGTTACACCTTCATGTTCGATAACGCCAATGTCGGCGGCGACACCATGGCCGAGGTCATCAGCCATCTGTTCCGGCTGCCGGCCAACGGCCGGCCGATGACCATCATGCAGCTCGCCGGCTTCCCGGCTGAGGTCGTGGATTCCGTGGTGTCGGTGTTGTGCCGGATGGCGTTCGATTTCGGGCTGTGGAGCGACGGCGTCTCGCCGCTGTTGTTCGTTTGCGAAGAGGCCCACCGCTACGCCTCCGCCGACCGCAATATCGGTTTCGGGCCGACCCGCAAGGCGGTCTCGCGGATCGCCAAGGAAGGCCGCAAATACGGCGTCTATCTCGGGCTCGTCACGCAGCGTCCCGCCGAACTCGATGCCACCATCATTTCCCAGTGCAACACGCTGTTCACGATGCGCCTTGCCAACGACCGCGACCAGGCGCTGCTGCGCTCGGCGGTCTCGGACGCCGCGGCAAACCTGTTGTCGTTCGTGCCCTCGCTCGGCACCCGCGAAGTGCTCGCCTTCGGTGAAGGGGTGGCGCTGCCGACGCGCTTGCGCTTCAAGGAAGTGCCGCTGCATCAACTGCCGCGCAGCGAAGCCACCATCTCGACGGTGCCCTCGGTTGCCGCCGGGCACGACATGCATTTCGTCGGCGCCGTGCTGGAGCGCTGGCGCGGCGCGACCTCGAGCCGCGACGTTCCCAACGATCCCTCCATCAATGAACGCACACAGGTTCGCCAGATGTCGGCGGAATCCCCGATGCTGCAGCCGTCGATGGGGCTCGATCCCGACCGGTTTTCGCTGCTGAAGAAGCCGCTGCGCTGACGAGGCGGTCGCGGCCCCCCGTCGCTCACGTCAAGCACGCCTTGCGCGGATGCCGTCATCGACTATGATTCCGCCGACCGCATTATGCGGCGTGAGCCGGAACCCGCTCCATGACCCAGCCCGTTGCAAAACGCTTCCCGACGCCCGCCATCGACAGCCTGCCGCACGATATCCGCGGCCGCCTCCTGGCAGTGCAGGAGAAATCCGGCTTCGTTCCGAATGTGTTCCTGACGCTGGCCTATCGGCCCGACGAATTTCGGGCGTTCTTTGCCTATCACGACGCGCTGATGGAGAAGGACGGCGGCCTCACCAAGGCCGAGCGCGAGATGATCGTGGTCGCGACGTCCGCCGCCAACCAATGTCATTATTGCGTGATCGCGCACGGGGCGATCCTGCGCATTCGCGCCAAGAATCCGCAAATCGCCGACCAGATCGCCGTCAACTACCGCAAGGCGGATATCACGCCCCGCCAAAAGGCGATGCTCGACTTCGCGATGAAAGTCTGCACCGAGCCGCACAGGATATCCGAACCGGATTTTGCGACCGTCGCCAGCCACGGTTTTTCCGACGACGATATCTGGGATATCGCCGCGATCGCCGCCTTCTTCGCGCTGTCGAACCGCATGGCCAACGTCACCGACATGCGCCCGAACGACGAATTTTATCTGATGGGCCGCGTGCCGAAATAGACCGGCCGCCTTCGGCAGTTCGTAGGGCGGATTAGCCGAAGGCGTAATCCGCCGAGAGAAAGAAAAGTAAGATGGCGGATTACGCTAGCGCTAATCCGCCCTACGGTCTGATGCTGGTTCGCGAGGTAAGGAATGAAAGCGTATCTGGTGCTCGACTTGTCGGTGAATGACTTAGGTGGTTTCAGAAAATACATCGCTGAAATCCCTGCATTCATCGCAAAACATTCGGGAAAATACATAGTTCAAGGGGTTCAGCCAACGACAATTGAGGGTGATTGGAAACCCGAACGCATGGTCATCATCGAATTTCCAGAACGCGAAAAGGCAGAAGCATTTCTAAGTGACCCTGAAATTCAAGACCTGTTCAAGGTGCGCCACGATACGACGACGAGTAAACTGGTGCTTGCCGATGGGTGCACGTAACCGCCTGCCTTCCGAGTGAGATATGGGGACGAACTATCCTACACTCCTGCTGAGGGCCGAAAGTCGTCCCATTGCGTGACCGACCGACTACTTTTATCCGTCGGGGTTTTTCAACAACCTGCTACAGCATGATCCGGAAAAGTGGGTACCGGTTTTCCGAAAAGATCATGCTCGGACAAAAAGATAGAGCGGGATGACGCTTCGAAGAAGAGTCATCACGCTCTAATCGTCCCCCGCGGGACCGCACCAGCCGGGCAGATAGATCGCATCCTTGGTTTTCGCCAGCGCCAGGCTTTTTTCCATGGCTTTGTCGAAATTGGCGTCCACGCTTGCGCGCGACATCTGACGGCGCAGGAAATCCGCCCACAGGAATTCGCTGAACGGGGTGGTGTCCTTGGCAAAGCCGCCGGAGCGCCGCAACTCGCCGGCGAGGCTGCGGAAAGGGTCGTCCTTGAGGTCGGTGATCGATTTCGGCAGGTCCTTGAAGTGCCGGCGTTCACCCTTGGCGTCGTAGGGATAGACCCATCGCTTGTTGTCCATCACCCCCCAGAACGCGTCGCGCTGCACCATGGTGAGATCGCCGATCACGGTGACGAGAATGTCCTCGATGCCTTCCTCGTGAAGCGCGCGCGCCAGATGATGATGGTCGACGACGTAGTAGCGCTTGTCCGATCCGAGAACCACCGGGATCATATGTCTGCCGAGAAACTCGCCCTGTGTTTTCTTCGACTTGTGCTCCTTCCAGTACTCACGCAAGCGGTTGCGCTTTTCCTTCACTTCCCTCATTCCGACGGTCATCTGCGTCGGACGCAGCGAGAGGATCGGGACAGCATGAAGGATCGGTTCGCGCGTATTGGCCATGGCTTGAAACCCCTTGTCTGACGCCTAAAAACACCGTCTGAAATCGGACCGACTATGCCATGATGGCAGGGGCGAATAAATGCCCTTGCTGGTTGAGAGATCTGGAAGATGGTTAAGAGTGTGAGCGAACGAACACCGAAGGCGCGGGTGGTGCGGCTTGGCGGCCGCGAAATCATCGTCGCGGAAGGCCAGCATCTCGGGTTTTGGGCCGACATCAGCCATCGCTGCATGACCGCCTCCTGGCCGTCCTTCATCGCCGGAGCCGCGCTGGTGTTCGTCGTCTTCAACGCGATTTTCGCAGGCTTCTACTGGATTGCAGATCAACCGATTTCGAACGTGCCGGGCGGCGCCTATATCGACTATCTCTATTTCAGCATCGAGACGCTCTCGACCGCCGGTTACGGCGACATGCATCCGCAGACCCATTACGGGCATTTCATCGCCGCGACCGAGCTGTTCACCGGCATCTTCTCGATGTCGTTGATGACCGGGTTGATCTTTGCGCGCTTCTCGCGACCCAATGCCCGGCTGCTGTTCGCCGATAATCCGGTCATCTCGAGCCATGAGGGCAAGCCGACGTTGATGGTGCGCTTCGTCAACGAGCGTCACAACATCATCGGCAACGCCGCCGCCAAACTGTGGCTGATGAGGAACGAGGTGAGTGTGGAGGGCGGGACGTCCCGAAGGTTCTACGAGCTGCCGCTGGCGCGAAGCGAGCACCCCGCGCTCGCTTTGAGCTGGACGCTTTACCATGTCATCGACGAGCAGAGCCCGCTTTACGGGCTCGACGCGGACGACTTCGCGGCAGCCGATGTTTCGCTGGTGGTCGTGGTCTCCGGATACGATGTTGTTGCGGCGCAAACAATCCACGCCCGAAAGAGCTACGATTATCCCGCGGTTCGTTTTGGGCAGCGCTACGCCGATATCCTCGATCGCACCGAAGACGGCCGCCTCAGGATCGACTACGGCAGGTTCCATGAGACCCTGGAGGGGTAGTTTATCGCATCGGTACCATGTCAACATTTTCTTGAGACACGCGGCGAGCGTGCTAAATAACATCAGGAAGTTCCGGAACTGACCGCCGTGAAAACCCAACAGCCCATCGCATCCGAAGAAGAGCACCGCGTGCTCCAATTCCGGCCGCGCACGATCGCGCAACATCAAGGCCAGCTTCGGGAACCGGGCGACCGCACGGTCAAGCAGGACGCTGTTAAGCAGGGCGCAATTAAGCAGGGCACTATTAAGCAGGGCATCACTAAGCAGAATCTGCGGGGTGCGGCGAATGATTTGTCGCGCTATGAGCGAGACCGCACCGAGCCGGACGATTTTCGCCACCGCATGCTGGCCAACCTTGCGGCTTTGGCTTTTACCATCGCGCTGACCGCGGTCGGAATCTGGCTCGCCATGAACATCGCCGATCTGCGCAAGACCCAGGACTGCGTGCTGATGGGGCGGCGCGATTGCGCGCGCATTTCCACAGCGCATTTCTAGCGTTGCAGCCTGCCGTTAGCTGTTTTGGCCCCGATATCGGGCCCGGCAGCGCGGGCCCGGCTCCATTGAACTCAGGGCGTCGCTCCGATATACGGGCACTCGACTCCGGACCCGTGGATGGGGCATTCCGGGGCGCTGCGCCCCCCTGCCGTGCCATCCTGGAATTTATCCTCAATATATCAAAGGCTTAGTGATGTCCTCCACATTCGATCAGGTCGCCACGATTATCGCTGAAACCTGCGACATCCCGCGCGACACGATCACGCCCGAAAGCCACGCCATCGACGATCTGGGGATCGACAGCCTGGATTTTCTCGACATTGCGTTCGCGATCGACAAGGCGTTCGGGATCAAGCTGCCGCTGGAAAAATGGACGCAGGAGGTCAACGACGGCAAAGCCACCACCGAGCAATATTTCGTCCTGAAAAACCTCAGCGCGCGCATCGACGAATTGGTCGCCGCCAAGGGCGCGTAACCGCGAATCATGCATCTCGAATATTTCCAGCTGATCGACCGCATTCTCGACCTCAACACGGCAGAGAAGACCATTACGGCCGAAGCGCGGGTTCCCGAAGTGAACACCATCTTTGAGGGCCATTTCCCGGGTCACCCGATCATGCCCGGGGTGTTGCTGATTGAATCGATGGCGCAGACCTCGGGTTGGCTGTTGCTCGCGCTGATGAAGTTCGAGCGGATGCCGTTTCTGGCCGCCGTCAAGGAAGCCAAGATGCGCGGCTTTGTATCGCCCGGGGAGTTGCTCACGATCGAGGCCAACGTGCTGCACGAAGGCTCGGGCTATGCCATGACCGAAGCGCGGGTGAAGGTCGGCGGCAAGTTGAGGTGCAACGCGACGATCACCTTCAGCCACGTCCCCTTCCCCAATCCGGAATTGCGCGGACACATGGATGCGGAGGCCAAGCGCGTCGGCTTTCCCCAGCAGGCGCTCCTGCCATGACCGAGACGACCGCTTCGAACCAGGGACCGGCGCAAGTGTCGACGGAAGTCTGGATCACCGGCATCGGACTTGCGACCTCGCTTGGCGAGGGGCTCGATGCGAACTGGGACGCGCTCAATCAACGGCGCATCAATGTCGATGAAAAGGGCTTCGCGCCCTACATCGTTCACCCCTGGGCGCAGGTCAATCTCGACGCCCAGATCCCCAAGAAGGGCGACCAGCGCCAGATGGAAGCCTGGCAGCGCATCGGCACCTACGCCGCCGGGCTCGCGCTCGATTCGGCGGGCGTCAAAGGCAACAAGGAAATTCTGGGCCGGATGGACATGGTGATCGCCGCCGGCGGCGGCGAGCGCGACCTCGCGGTCGATACCGCCATCCTCAATGCGGAAGCGCAGGGCAATTCGGCGCCCGGCTTTCTCAACGAACGGCTGATGAACGATTTGCGGCCGACACTGTTCCTGGCGCAGCTCTCCAACCTGCTCGCCGGCAATATTGCCATCGTCCACGGTGTCTGCGGCACCTCGCGCACCTTCATGGGCGAGGAAGCCGCCAGCATCGATGCGGCGCGGATAGCGCTGGCGCGGATCGCCGCCGGCCAGAGCGACATCGTGCTGATCGGCGGCTCGCAGAACGGCGAGCGCAAGGACCTTTTGGTGCTCTACGAGTTCGGCGATTTCAACCTCAAGGACAAATTCGCTCCCGTCTGGGCGCGTCAGGACAACGCCGGCTTCGCGCTCGGCTCCGCGGGCGCCTTTCTTGTCGTCGAGTCCAAGGCGCACGCGATCGCGCGCGGCGCCAAGCCGTTTGCGCGCCTGACCAACGTCGTCGCCGATCGGTCGCAGCGCAAGCAAGCCGGCGACGTCAAGGCGACGCTGGAACAACTTTGGTCGAAGCTCGGCAAGCTCAGGGGTAACGGCGCCATCATCACCGGCGCCACCGGCGCCGAACCGGTCACGTCGGAGGAACGATCCTTCCTCAGTGAACACAGGGATTTCGCGGTGCGCGCGACCGGCACCATGTTCGGCCACACCATGGAAACCCAGTTTCCACTGGGACTGGGCCTGGCGGCGCTCGCAATCTCGCGCGGCGCGCTGTTTCCGCCGAACGATTCCTCAGGGCTAGAGATTGAAATGTCCAAGCCGCCGGCCCAGATTGTAGTCGTAGGCGCAGGTCACTGGCGCGGCGAAGGGATGGCGCTCGTCGAGGCCATCAAGTGACCGTTGCGGTTTGACCGGCGGGGGAAACATGACAGCACCACGCGACAAATTCGGAAGACCGATCGTCGTCGTCACCGGCATGGGCATCGTTACCTCGCTCGGCGCCGGCAGGACCGATAATTGGGCCAAGCTCACCGCGGGAGAATCCGGCATCCGCACCGTCACCCGCTTCCCGGTCGATGGCCTGAAGACGACCATGGCGGGCACCGTCGATTTCGTGACCGTCGAGCCATTTTCCTCGACCGGCCTG
This sequence comes from Bradyrhizobium lablabi, assembly GCF_900141755.1. Taxonomy (NCBI): domain Bacteria; kingdom Pseudomonadati; phylum Pseudomonadota; class Alphaproteobacteria; order Hyphomicrobiales; family Nitrobacteraceae; genus Bradyrhizobium; species Bradyrhizobium lablabi. Next base: position 739,594 of record NZ_LT670844.1, read on the forward strand.
ACGGAGCGCCTCGCCGAACTCGCCACCGAAGAGGCGCTCGAACAGTCCGGCATCGGCTCTAAGGGCGACTTTCCGGGGCCGCTGTTTCTGGCCGTCGCCCCGGTCGAAGTCGAGTGGCCGCAGCGACAGGAACTCGGACGCGCCGTCGGAAAGCAGGAACTCAGCTATGACGACCTGCTGCGGATCAGCGGCGGCGGAAAGTTCATGCCCTATCATCGCCGTTTCATGTTCGGCTCGGTGGCGGGACATCTCGCGGAAAAATTCGGCACCAAGGGTTCGCCGATTTCGCTTTCGACCGCCTGCGCCTCTGGCGCGACCGCGATCCAGCTTGGCGTCGAGGCGATCCGCCGCGGCGAGGCTGACGCCGCCCTCTGCGTGGGGGCCGACGGCACCGTCAATCCGGAAGCGATGGTGCGGTTTTCGCTGCTGTCCGCGCTCTCGACCCGGAACGATCCGCCCGAGGCGGCGTCCAGACCATTTTCCAAGAACCGCGACGGTTTCGTGATGGCGGAAGGCGCCGGCGCGCTGGTGCTGGAAAGCTATGAGGCCGCGACCGCCCGCGGCGCGCCGATCCTCGGTGTGCTGGCCGGCTGCGGCGAATTGACCGATTCATTCCACCGCACCCGGTCGAGCCCCGACGGCAAGCCGATCATCGGCTGCATGCTGAAGACCCTGGCCGACGCCGGCATGACGCCGGAACAGATCGACCACATCAACGCTCACGGCACCGCGACGCCTGAAAACGACAAGATGGAATATCTGACGACCTCAGCGGTGTTTGGCGAACTGGCCACCAAAATCCCGGTATCGTCGAACAAGTCGATGGTCGGCCACACCATCTCGGCGGCGGGCGCGGTCGAAGCCGTGTTTTCGCTATTGACGCTCGAACATCAGAGAATTCCGCCGACCATCAATTATGAGACGCCGGATCCGGCGATCCTGTTCGACGTGGTCGCCAACACGGCGCGCGACGCCCGCGTCACCGCGGTGATGTCGAACTCGTTCGGCTTCGGCGGCCAGAATGCCTCGCTGATCCTGACGCGCGAACCGCTCTGACAAGCGCGCCGCTTGCAACCATGAACCGCCGGCTCCTTCGCACCAAGGCGCGTGTTCGCGACGCCGCCAAGCCGATGACGGAAGCCGCACTAGGCGCGCTGACGGTAGCGTTGCTGCGCACGACGCGCTATTTCGATCCGGTCAAGACCGCCGATTTGTTCGGCCGCGTTACGCGCTTCATCGGCCGCAGGCTGCGTGAGGACCGGATCGGCCGCGAGAATCTCAAGGCCGCCTTCCCGGAAAAATCTCCTGAAGAGATCGAAACCATTCTGGCCGGCGTTTGGGACAATCTCGGTCGCATCGGCGCCGAGTTCGCCCACCTCGATCACATCTGGGACTACGACGCGGATCATCCCGAAAAGGAGAGCCGCATCGAATTCGGAGCGCGAACAAAACAACTGTTCGATCAGCTCAGGGACGACGGCAATCCGGCGTTGATCTTCACAAGCCATCTCGGCAGTTGGGAACTGCCCGCGTTGGGCGCGGTCGCGCACGGACTGGATTGCGCCATCCTGTACCGGCGGCCGAACATCGAATCGGCTGACCGTGCCATTGAGCGGATCCGCGCGGTCAATATGGGGACGCTGATTCCGGCCGGCCGTGAGGCGCCGCTCAAACTCGCAGAAGCTCTGAAAAACAACCAGCACGTCGCCATGCTGGTCGACCAGTATCTCACCAACGGCGTCGAGGTGACGTTCTTCGGCCGCAAGACCAAGGCCAATCCGATGCTGGCGCGGCTGTTGCGGCAGGTCGAGTGCCCGATCCATGGCGTGCGCATCATCCGCCTGCCCGGTTATCGTTTTCGCGCCGAGCTGTCGGAAGAGGTAAAGCCGGTGCGCGACGCCTCGGGCCAGATCGACATTGCCGGCACGATGCAGGCGGTCACTTCCGTGGTCGAGGGCTGGATTCGCGAATATCCGGATCAGTGGCTGTGGCTGCATCGCCGCTGGCGGTAGCCTATCTGCCCGTCTTCACCTTGGTCCACAGCCGGTTGATGACGCGCTGGGTCGCCGGATCGCGCGCGGTGATGACGAACAGTTTTTGCAATGTCGCTTCGTCCGGATAGATGTTCTTGTCGTCGAGGATTTTCGGGTCGACCAGCTTCTGGCTCGCCACATTGCCGTTGGCGTAGGACAAAAAATCCGAGTTCTTGGCCGCGACCTCGGGCCGGTAGAGGTAATTGATCAGCTCATAGGCCTCCGCGACGTTGTTGGCATCGGTCGGGATCGCGAAATTGTCGAAGAACATCTGCGCGCCCCCTTGCGGGATCGCGTAGCCGATCTCGATGCCGTTGTTGGCTTCCGCCGCGCGGCTGCGCGCCTGCATGATGTCGCCCGACCAGCCCACCACCAGACAGATCTCGCCCGTCGCCAGCGCGCTCAGATATTCCGAGGAATGAAACTTGCGCACATAGGGCCTGATCTTGCTGACGAGATCGGCGGCCTTTTCCAGGTCTACCTGCTTGGTCGAATTCGGATCGAGCCCGAGATAACCAAGAGCTGCCGGGAAAATGTCGTCGGCGGAGTCCAGCATGTGGACGCCGCAGTCTTTGAATTTCGCGAGATTCTCCGGCTTGAAGACGATGTCCCAACTGTCGATCCTGGCATCGGGGCCGAGGATTTTCTGCACGGTCTTGACGTTGTAGCCGATCCCGGTCGTGCCCCACATATAATTGGCGGCGAACTGATTGCCGGGGTCGTAGACCGCAAGCTGCTTTGTCACCACCAGCCAGGCGTTGGCGAGGTTCGGCAGTTTCGATTTATCGAGCTTTTGGAAAACATGCGCGGTGATCTGGCGTTGCAGGAAATAGGCGGTCGGGACGACGACGTCGTAGCCCGATTTTCCCGCCAGCAACCGCGTCTCCAGCGTCTCATTGGCATCGAACGTATCGTAGACCACCTTGATGCCGGTTTCCCTGGTGAAATCCTCCAGCACCCCCGGCGCGATGTAGTTCGACCAGTTGTAGAAATTAACGGTGCGCTCCGCAGCCTTCGCCGGCAGCGAGAACGCCGCGAGGATCGCGGCGATCGCCGCGACAAACCGGACTTGAGGAGAGGTCAAGCCGCGCATGGTTCTTTGATCTCCTATCGGCGGTGCACTGCGTCCGACAAGCGTTCCAGCGCGGTGTCCAGCGTTGCATCCTTCTTGGCAAAGCAAAACCGCACCACCGACGTCACCGCGTCCTTTTCGTAGAAAGCCGACACCGGAATGGCGGCAACCTTGTAGTCGGTCACGATGCGCTTGCAGAACGCCTCATCGGTCTCGTTGAGGCCGAGCGGGGAAAGATCGACGGTGAGGAAATACGTGCCTTGCGAGCGCAGCACCGGAAAGCCGATGCGCTCCAGGCCTTCGGTCAGACGATCGCGGCTCCGCGCCAATTCCTTGCGCATGTCGTAGAAATAATCGTCCGGCTTGGCGAGCCCATAGGCCACCGCCGCCTGCAAATTGGGCGCGGTGGTGAAGGTGAGAAACTGGTGCACTTTCGCGGCTACCCGCAGCAGCGGCGGCGCGGCGCAGACAAAGCCGATCTTCCACCCCGTCAGCGAAAAGATCTTCCCCGCCGAGCCGACCTTGATGGTGCGGTCGCGCATTCCCGGAATGGTGATCAGCGGAATGTGCTCGCGGCCGTCGAAGATCACATGCTCCCAGACCTCGTCGCAGATCGCAACCGTGTCGAACTCCTGACAGAACCGCGCCAGAAGTTCGAGGTCCTCGCGCGGGTAGACCACGGCGGCCGGATTGAGCGGATTGTTGAACAGCACCGCCTTGGTCTTGTGGTTGAAGGCACCTCGCAGCATCTCCTCGGAGAGCCGCCAATGCGGCGGTTCGAGCCGCAGCAAACGCGGGATGCCGCCGGCCTGGCGAATGATCGGCAAATAAGAGTCGTAGACCGGCTGGAACACCACGACCTCGTCGCCGGGCTCGACCATGGCAAGGATTGCTGAGGTCAGCGCCTCGGTGCCGCCTGACGTCACCATCACTTCTGTCATCGGATCGAGGTTGAGACCGTGCCAGCGGCCGTAATGCGCCGCGATCGCCTGGCGCAGTTCCGGGATGCCCATCATCGAGGGGTATTGATTGTAGCCGTCCATCACGGCGTCCGACGCCGCGCGGCGGATGTCTTCGGGGCCGGGATCGTCCGGAAAACCCTGGCCGAGATTGATGGCGTTGTTGTCGCGCGCGAGCTGCGACATTGCCTCGAAAACCGTAACGGGAAGATCCGCGAAGATCTTGTTCGTGGAGGTCATGAGCCGGTCAGCCGCCGGTTTTGGTCGGCAATCCCGCGGCCTTCCAGGCCAGCATGCCGCCCGCGAGGTGCTTGTCGTAGGCAAGACCAGCGGCCTGGGCGGCCAGCGACGCCGTCACCGATCGTTTGCCGGAACGGCAGGCGAAGACAACCTGTTTGCCTTGCGGATCGGGAATATCCTCCGGGTCGAACGCCGACAGCGGGACAACGACGGCACCCGGATAGGCCTCCACCGCAACCTCATTCGGCTCGCGGACGTCGACAAGGAGGTAGCGGCCCTCGGCCATGCCCTTCGAGACTTCCTCTGGCGTCAAATCATGCACCTGGCTCACGCGAATTCCTCCCAAACGATTGCTAGATTGCGCGCATTCCGAAAACCCGGCAAGCGCCTGATCTTCTGTTCGAGCATGAGCTTCCCGGAAAACCGGTTCCCACTTTTCCGGATCATGCTCTAGACGGTCACCTGCGTTCCCACCTCGACCACCCGTCCGCTCGGAATCTGAAAATAGTCGGTGGCATCGTTGGCGGTGCGGCTGAGCGCGATGAAAAGATGATCCTGCCAGCGCGGCATGCCGGAATGCGCGGCAGGTTTCAGCGCGCGCCGTGACAGGAAGAACGACGTCGACATGATATCGAATTGCCAGCCGAGTTTTCGCGCGATGGCCAGCGCCTTCGGCACGTTGGGCGATTCCATGAATCCGAACCGCAGCGTCACCTTGGAGAACGTCTTGCTGATCTGCTCCAGCCGCACCCGCTCGGAAATGTCGACCCGCGGCGTCGAGGCAATTTCGATCGTGAGGATGACGTTCTTCTCATGCAGCACCTTGTAGTGCTTGAGGCTGTGCATCAGCGCGGTCGGGGCGCTGACGGGATCACTGGTCAGGAATACGGCGGTGCCGGAAACCCGCTGTGGCGGCCGCTTTTCCAGCATCGCCACCAGATCGGCCAGCGGGAACTCCAGCTTGCGCGATTTCTCGAACAAGAGCCGGCTGCCGCGCCGCCAGGTGTACATCAGGAGCATTACGACCGCGCCCAGCGCCAGCGGCACCCAGCCGCCTTCCAGCACTTTCAGAAGGTTCGCCGCAAGGAAGGTGAGATCGAGGAACAAGAACGGCGCGATCAGCGCGGCGGCCGCAATCGCCGACCATCGCCAGACCCGCCAGATCACGACAAAGCCCATCATCGCCGTGACCACCATGGTTCCGGTCACGGAGATGCCGTAGGCCGAGGCCAGCGCGCTCGAGGAACGGAACATCAATACCAGCAGCATCACGGCGATGAACAGCAGCAGATTGATGCGCGGGATGTAGATCTGGCCGGAATGGGCTTCGGAGGTGTGGCGGATTTCAAAGCGCGGCAACAGGCCGAGCTGGATCGCCTGGCGCGTCAGCGAATAGGCGCCGGTGATGACGGCCTGGCTCGCGATCACGGTCGCTGCCGTGGCAAGACCGACCATTGGCTTCAGGGCCCAATCCGGGAACATCAGGTAGAACGGGTTCTCCACCGCCTTGGGATCGGCGATGACGAGCGCGCCCTGTCCCAGATAGTTCAGTGCCAGCGCTGGCAGCACGATGAAAAGCCAGGCGGTCTGGATCGGCCGTTTGCCGAAATGCCCCAAATCAGCATAGAGCGCCTCGGCGCCGGTGACGGCGAGAAACACCGCGCCGAGCGTGACGAAGCCGATGATGCCGTGATGCAGCATGAACGAGACGGCAAGCAGCGGATTGAGCGCCAGCAGCACTTCGGGATGCCGCACAATCGGGGCAAACGAGGCGATCGCGATGACGCCGAACCAGACGCACATGATTGGCCCGAAGAAAGCCGCGACGCGCGCGGTACCGCGCGACTGCGCCGCGAACAGCGCCAGCAGGATCAGGACCGTCAGCGGCACCACGTAAGGGTCGGCCGCCGCGCTGACGAGCTTGATACCTTCGATCGCCGAGAGCACCGACAGCGCCGGCGTGATCACCGCATCGCCGTAAAACAACGCGCCGCTGATAATGCCGAGCAGCACGATGATGCCGGCGTGGCTGCCCACCGCGCGCTGCGCCAGCGCCATCAATGCCAGCGTGCCGCCCTCGCCGTGGTTATCCGCGCGCAGCAGGATCACCACATATTTCAGGGTCACCACGATGATCAGCGCCCACAGGATCAGCGACACCACGCCGAGCACGGCCTGCGTGGTGACGACGCCCGAGGGCCCGCTGGCCGCGACCACGGCTTCGCGTAGCGCGTAAAGCGGGCTGGTGCCGATGTCGCCGTAGACGACCCCGATGCTGCCGATCAGGAGCGACTTAAAGCCGGCGGTGGAATGCACTTCGGCATGCCCGTTGGCCACCGTCGTTTCCGCGGCGGGAGCTACAACATCACTGGTCATGGGAGTTTGCGGCCTCAAAAATGCTTCACTGCACGCTACAGCTTGATTCAACTGAATTGAATCGAGCTCTAGCGCTATTCTTTTGTTTGAACATGACCTTCTCGGAAAACCGGTTGCCAGTTTTCCGGATCATGCTTGAGCAAAGCGAGGCGGCTTATAGTCCTGCGCTTGTCCCTCAGCCTAGCCTGAATCCGGGTCAGCGCCATGCAAAAATGTGGATTGTAAGCTGGGGTTCCGGCCTCGCCCGCACAACCGTCCGGCATCCGAAAAATAGCGCGTGGCGGCGCGATGCCGCACCTTCTCGCCACCGCCAACACTGGGATTGCGGTATTATAGTAGTGGAACAATTACGGCTTCAGGTCGGGCGGCAGCGGCGGATCCTCGCGCATCAGCGTGATGGTGACGCGCCGGTTGGCCGATAGCGAGGGATCGTCGGGAAACAGCGGCTGGGTGTCGGCTTTTCCGGAAACCGCAAAAATATGCGACGGCGGCAAGCCTTCCCGCTCGAGAATCTGGCGCACCGCGTTGGCTCTATCAGCCGAAAGATCGAACGCCCCGTAATCACTCTGCGTCGGCACGAAGCCTGCGGCGGTGTGACCGATGATCGATATCCGCAGCGGCGTCGCCCGCAGCGGCGCCGCAAGCTTCTGGATCAGCCGGCGCGTGCGCTCGTAGGGTGTCCTGGAGCCATCCGCGAACATCGAGCGGCCGTCCTGATCGACGATTTCGAGGTTCAGGCCCTGCTTGGTTTCCTCGAACATGATGTGTTTGGAGATTTCGGTCAGTTCCGGCATGTCCTGCAGCGCCTGGCGCAACGACGCCGAGGCGAGCGCGAATTCGCGATCGATCTGGAGGCGGGCACCTTCGGTTCGTTGCCGCTCCTGCTCATCCGGGGTCGGCGTATTGGAGGCGTCCTCCGGGGAGATATGATCGGTGTGTTTCAGCTTCGGCCGCGTCGGCAGGCCGTCGGATTCGATGATTCCGGAATAGCGCGCCTCGGTCTGCACGCCGAAGGCATCGCGCATCGAGCCGGCGACGATCTTGAGCTTGTTGTTGTCCATGGTGGAGAACGCGACGAGCATCACGAAGAAGCTCATCATCAGACCCATCAGGTCGGCGAAGGACACGTACCAGCCGTGTCCTCCGCCATGTGCCGCGCCACGTTTTTTCTTGGCCATCGCTTGCTTTCCGGAGCGCCGCTACATGCCGATCAGGCCGGTACCGGCTCGCCCTCCTCATGGCGGTGTTTCTCCGGCAAATACGCCAGCAGCATTTCCCGCACCAAGGTCGGGCTCTTGGAGTCCCGGATCATCAGGATGCCGTCGATGATCAACGTGCGATTGGTTTCCTCGTCGAGCAGCTTGCCATGCAGTTTGTCGGCGATCGGCAGGCAGAACAGGTTCGCGACCACCGCGCCGTAAAGCGTCGCCAAAAGAGCGGTCGCCATGAACGGACCGAGTTTCGACGGGTCGGTCATGTTGGCGAACATCTGCACCATGCCGATCAACGTGCCGACCATGCCGAACGCCGGCGTGCAGTCGCCGATGGCGCGATAGATCTTGCCGCCTTCGTCGAGATGCATCAGGAAATTGTCGCGGTCCCGTTCGAGGTTGTCGCGGATGAATTCGAGATCGTAGCCGTCGGCGACGTAGCGAATGCCCTTGGCCAGGAACGGTTCGTCGGTCTCGACTTTCTCCAGGCCGACCGGTCCCTGCTTGCGCGCGATTTCCGCGATGCGGGCCAATTCGTCGACCAGGTCGCGCGCCGACAGTCGGCTCATCGTGAAGGCGAATTTCGCTCCGAGCGGAACGCCGTGCAGGATAGCGCTGAGCGGAAACCTGATCATGGTGGCGGCGATCGAACCACCGAAGACGATGATCATAGCATGCTCGCTGATGAACATATGAATATCGCCGCCCATGAGCATTATCAACGCAACGACGGCAGTGCCGAACGCGAGCCCAATGCCCGTCATGATATCCATGGGAGACTCCAACGCGTAGGCGAACAACCGGCCGTTCTGGACGGTGGCGCGGCTCATCTTAAGTCGCGCAACCGGAACCCTACGTCCGCGCCATTAAAGACGCGTAAAGGATAAGTCCTTCGGCGCTCGAACGGATTAAATCAAAGGCGGCCAAAGCGCGATCTAAACGTTCTGCTAACCATAACGCGGCTTTCGCCGATCTGGACCGTCATTGCGAGCAACGGGTCGCGCGAACGCGCGCCGCGTCCACCGCATCCCATCCCGCGTTCGTGACGACCGCGAAGCGCCCCTGATCGCGAGTAGCGAAAGTTCCATTGAGTTCAGTGACCGAGCAGTGAACCAGTTCACATGCCGGCGTCATGGGCGCCTGTTATTCTCATCTATGAGGCGCTGACCACGCCGAATGAACGACAGCTGCCTGAATGCTTGGAGGACCAAGCCATGCAAAGCACAAGCGTCGGTGAATACAAGCCAGAGATGGTCTTCCGGGATGGTGTGGCACAGTCCCGTCGCGTTTCCTCCGCGCAAGAAAGAAATTCGATGCTGGGCGCGCGGGCGCGAGACGCTCGGAGCGTGGAACAGCGAAAAGAAATCATCCACCGGCTGGCCTTCGATACATCCGCCAACCCCGCAACAAACTGCCACGTCAGTAACTAAGGAGAAGCCAAGATGCGCCATCCTTATTCGCATCTCCTTGCGACGTTTGCTGTGTTGATGTTCACCGCGAATGTGTTTGCAGCTTCGGACGTCAGCGAGAATGGGACTGACCTGCGAACAACCTCCGGGGCTTCTCCGCCTGCGGTCAGACTGGCCGATGCGCCGAGGCCCGGAGGCGGAGGCGGAGGAATTGTGCGCGGCCGTTGCGGTTTGGCAGCCGGTTCGGCGTGCTGTCATGCGCCGGGCCATATACCAAGCTCGGTGTTTGGGCCCTTGGTCGCTTGCGGGCCCGCGCTCGGTTGCAACATCAACAGCGACACTTGCGCTCAACCCTGCGGCGGTGAGGGCCAGGCATGCTGTGACGGACCGGAAACCACTTCACTCAAATGGACCAGCAGCGGTGCCGTTTACACTCCGACATCGCCGGGCCTTCGACCCATGTGCAGCGCCGGTGCGTGCGGCAAAGATACACACGTCTGTTCCGCCGCATGCGGGACAACCGCTGGTGCTGCTTGTTGTCCGCCGGACGCCAGCCAAGCGACCGCGCGATGTTCTGGCGATGGTCTGGTCTGCGACTTCGCAGATCCGGCTTCCCATACTGGTAACTGCATCGTCTGCGGGAGCCGGGGGAATTCACCTTGCCCGGCTGGCTGCGACACGGGACTGGGATTGCTGAACGGGGTCTGCGACATTTGCGGAGGCCCCTCGCAGCCCGCCTGCGACAGCCCATACGAAAAGCCGGACGTGCTGAACGTCAACTTGCCTAATGGCCCGATCAATCTGAAAGGACCAATTCCAATTTACCCAGGCGAACCGGCAAAAGGTGGCTGGGCAAGCTCCGTCATTCAGAGCAACGTAGGGTTAGCGCCGGCCGCCGACGAACTGGTCCGTCTCGCACAGCCCCTCGACCTGTACGGCGGGGAATTGCTGGCGGACGCGACTTTCCCCTACCCTAACCCTCCGACGAAGGTGAAGAATCCTTCAGTGGTATTCTCGGTGCCGATCTCCTTTACCGCCAGCGGTGCGCAATTCACGGGTCCAAACTACAGCTGTTCAACAGGTTCCACCTGCGTGCCGCCGATCGCAGCTGACGGAACAAGCGCCCTCTATCTCGCCCGGGTCGAGGATTGTCTTTCCAGCATCCATCATCTGTCGATCCCACAGGTGAAGGATTTCGCCGGAAATCCCATTCCGTGCAACTCTGCGGATGGAATCGCAGGCACGAGCGGGTACTGGTACGACATCGCACCGCCATGGAGTGCGACAGCCACGCTTGACTTCGGTGCAGGCAAAGTCCCGCCACAAGACGGCGGCATGGTATCGGGCATCCTGAATGTTCCGGCCCAGTTACCGGTGCCCGGCAACTCGGTGCGCATCGAATTCGAGCTCGGTATTACCAACGCCAACATTGTCCCGGGTAGCCCGTTTATTAATTCTCTGGCGTGGGGAGACGTGTTTTCAGCAGGTGCCCCTCTGGGCTGTTGTGAATACGCCCTGACGCGCTTTGCCGTGCAGTTCAATCCAATCAACGTGCTGCCAGCCGCGTTTTTACAGATGAAGCTTCTGCCATACACCATCCTCTATCGGCCGCCCGGCGATCAAAGTTCCGGAACCTTCAAGGCAACTGAGTCATTCGCGACCAGTATGAGCATCGGAAGCAGCACCACCGTCGACACCTCCAAGAGCTTTGAGAAGTCAAGTGAACTCCAAGACGATCAGAAAGTTACCGCGTTTATCGCCACCATCCAGCAAATAGACGGGCAGTCGACGACCACGAGTACCACATGGGACAGCAACGCCGTGATCGGAAAAGGCCTGACCGACACTGCTTCGCGCACCATTGTGCGGGCATGGACGGTTGGATCCAACAGTGCCGATGCAAGTATCGTTCCGGCCCGCGAATACGTCGTGCCCAATACCTGTACCAAAGAAAATTATGCGACCAACAACTGTTCCGTGAAGCCGGCTGAGAGCTATCAGCAGGAGCCGTTCTGGGCGGATCGGATCGTGCTGCTGCTGAATCCTCAAGCGGCGCTCTGGGACTTCAACGGAACGCCCGGCATGCAGCTTCTTGGCGCGGTCGAGTTTGACGAAGTGTCCATCAGGGATCTGGATGTCTGCGCCAACAACCTCAATCCGCAAGCTTGGCGCTTGAGCAACGGTCAATGGCTTAGCCCAAGTGAGTGCCAGGATCTGGTTGCGCTAGACCCGTTCTACGGGATCGGGCAGTCGTTGGATCCATCACTGTCGGGGCGCGGACTGCCGGTCGGCGGCGGCCCTTACGGCCGCGATCCGGTCAATCCAAACAGTTCGGCAAGCGCGACCTTCCAGGATATCTTCTCCTATCAGACCGCGCAGTCGACGAACGGAACGGCAACCTTTAGCACAAGTGTTACCGACGTGATCGGTTTCAGTTGGAGCGAAAGCGTGGCGTTGGCGTATCAGCAGGGCCAGTACGGGGTGAACGTCGGCTTCAACAAGAATGTTACGCTCAAGCAAGGTGAGAAGGTGACGACCGGGACATCCATGAAGATCAGCTACACCGCCTCCACGATTTCCACGGACACCCGCACGACCGAGATCGATGGCATGTTCGCCGACGACCACGACTTCGACACCCCGGCTTGCCAGGGCGATTCAGGCAAGTGCTATAGGCCCTCGGTGCGGGTCTTTATTGATGAAATATTTGGGAGTTATATGTTCCAGGATCGGGACGCGCCGGGGCCGCTGCCCTCGGGCATGCATTTCCCTCCCCCTGGTGGGATTGGCCCAGGTGGGATTGGCCCAGGTGTGATTGGCCGGTAAATGGCGCTCGCTTGAGGATGGCCACGGCTCGCGCGTTGCGGCCATCCTTGGAGACGCTTGCCTATTTCGCGGCAAGATCACGGCAACAGTGCGCAGGATGGGTGAAGCGCAGTGATATCAATCGGTTCACCACGCACGCGCAACGGCCGATGGGTTTCGCAACTGCTCAATCCATCGCGCTGGCCCTCCTGATCCCCAAGCGGAACTTTTTCCAGGATATCGCATTGCTCTTCGCGGCTGGGCCTTCAGGAGCGCAACTAATGGCAACTCAAATAGTGATGGATCACACCGGCGACACAAGGCACCATTTCGACGCGACGGACACCAAGAATCTCTTGAAGGCCGAGGAACGCTTCAAGAAGTTGACCGGGTCGGGCTTTACGGCGGCCGTTCGCGACGCTTCCGGAAAGGTCACCGTGACACGGGCGTTCGATCCGAATGCGGAAGAAACCTTGTTTTTTCCGCGGCTGGTCGGCGGCTAGCCTGCCCATGTTTCGACAATTGTTGGGTTTTGCGGCGGATCGTCTTCAGCGTCTGGGCGCCGAATGTTCCCGCCGGGCGAAACTGTGGTGGGAACGGTCACGTGAACCGGACAAGAACGAAGAGCGCGGCCTCAACCTTTTGAGGGAATGGCTATCGCCCCAGCAACTCGCGCAGTATGACGCTCGCAAATATTTCGACGTCATCGGCTCCCAGAGCGGAAGGCGATACCGTATTTACCACGGCACCGCCGCCAATGTCCGCGAGATCGACGGCGCCGGCCGTCCGCGCGACGGCTGGTGCTTTGTGCCTGATGCGCGTCTCGTCGCAGGCGATGTCATGCTGGCACAAAAGATTGCCTTGGAAACCGACGAACGTCGCGCGTTGAGTGTGGCCAGAAGCTTTTTGTAGTGCGTAGGATGGTGGAGCCAACGGGTCGCGCGAAGCGCGCCCGATGATAAATTCCGCGAGACCCATCCTATCACCATGAGCGCGCAGCAAGCCGATGGGTTTCGCAAGGGCTCAACCCATCCTGCGAGCTACGGGCTGTCAGCGCGCCGCGAGCCCCGTCAGCTCCAGGCTGAGCGCGCGCAAGCGCTTGCGGGCTACCTCGTCATAGGCCTGCGGATTGGCCTGCGCCTCGCGCATGCCATTAAAAAACAGGCCGCTCTTGTCAGCGACGTCATCGCCGCGCACGAGATGCAGGATCGCTTCGCCGCCCTGCTCCACGGTCGAAACCGGCGTGATGCCGCCGGCGCGCACCATGGTCGTGTTCATGTAGGTCGCCGGATGCAGCGAATTGACGGTCACGCCCGAGCCTTTCAACTCATTGGCGAGATCGATGGTGAACATGATCTGCGACAGCTTGCTCTGCGCGTAGGCGCGCGAGCCGTTATAACCTTTCGTAATCATCACATCGTCGAAGTCGATCGGATGCTGGCCGAGCGAGGCGACATTGACGATGCGCGAAGGCGCGGCTGCCTTCAAGAGCGGAAGCAGGAGGTGAGCGAGCAGGAATCCCGAAAGGTAATTCACCGCAAAACGCAGTTCGTATCCCTCAGTGCTGGTCTTCCGCGCGGGTCCTCCGTTCATTGATCCGATGCCCGCATTGCTGACGAAAACGTCGAGCCGCCTGTGGTCGGCGAGCACGGCTTCGGCGAGTTTTCGCGTCCCCGCAAGCGACGAGAGATCGGCCTGATAGAAGACCGGCACGGCGTGCCCTGCCCGCTTGATTTCCTCAATCAGCGAATTCGCCCGCGCCGCGTCGCGGCCGTGGATCAGGACCTTGGCGCCGCCGGCCGCGAGCTCGCTTGCGACATAGCGGCCGACGCCGTCGGTCGAACCGGTGATCAATACCGTCTTGCCGTCCATCTTCATCTCAATGCGCTCCGATCAATGCGCTCCCGTCAAGGCGCCGCAAAACCGTCAGTGAATTTCGGCCGACCGCTTCAGCGCCTCTTTCAGCTTTTCGAGTGAAAAGTCCTTGGCTCGCGCGATTTCGAGAATGGGCGTCTCGCGGCGGCCGCAGAGTTCGGCGGCCTCGGGGATTTTTGCGGCAATGTCGAGCGGGATCACGATCGCGCCATGACGGTCGGCATGGATCAGATCGTCGTTGCGCACCGTCATCCCGACAACGCGCACCTCGCCGCCAAAGCTTTCGGCGTGGACCCAGGCGTGCGACGGGCCGATCGACCCGGCCAGCGCCTGGAAACCCGGCGCCCATTGCGGGATGTCGCGGATCGATCCGTCGGTGATGACCCCTAAGCAGCCGAGCGCCTTGTGCACGGAGCTCTGCACCTCGCCCCAGAACGCGCCATAGCCGACATCCGCCCCGTCGATATCCTGGATCACGGTGATGCGCGGACCAAATCCAGTGCCGACATATTCATAATAGGCGATGCGGCGCTTGGCCTGCTCGGCGGCCGGAAGGCCGGATTGCAGCACGGAACGGATCGTCACGGTACGGGCATAGCCGACCATCGGCGGCAGATCGGGGAACGGGCAGACCAGCGGTTTGGTCGTATAGCCGATCAGGCGGCGTTCGGGGGCTACGATTTCCATGGCGTTGCAGATCGTGGGCGTATCGTAGCGCCCGAGCGCCTCGAGCAGCGAAGCAGGCAGCGGCGCTTTTGCAGATTCCGTCACGGCGTTTTCTCCGGAAAGTTAGGGGCCGGCCATCTTTAACGGCCGTATCGGGACAAGCCATATAACCGAGATCGGGATCGAACCCAAACAGGTGTTCGCTCATGGCAGATATCCTAGAGCAGGATGATGTTAGGTCGAGGCGATTATCTCAAACCGTCATCCTGAGAGTCTGACTGAAGATGCGGCCAACGGATTCGGTGGTTTTAGTGAAACTCGTCATGCCCGGGCTTGTCCCGGGCATCCACGTCTTGTCGACATCAGAGCAAGAAAGACGTGGATGGCCGGGACATAGGCAAGCGGAAGCGACGCCGTCCTTCGGACGGCTATGCCCGGCCATGACGTGGTTGGAAAGTGCCTGAATGAGCTGGCTGAATTTCAGTCAGGCTCTCAGGATGACGGGGATGGCCCTGAGTGTATCGCCCCCGGCGCTCAGTTCAGCCGCGCCGGCCGGTTGTCCTGGGCTGGCTCCGCGACCGTCGGCGCAAACGGTGCTGCCGGAGCCGGCGTGCTGGCTTCGGCCGGCGCCGCCTCCGCCGCGGCGGCTTTGCGCGCGTGGTCGCGATAGGACTTCCATCCCAACGGCAGGCTCAGAAGGTACAGGATCGAACCCGCCGACAGAATGTGCCAGGGATAGCCGACCAGGAGCGCGATGAAGAAGATCACGGAGACGAAGACCGGCAGCACCATTTCCGGCGGCACGCGCATGCGCACGGTCTTGCCGGAAAACACCGGCAGCCGCGACACCATCAGGAATGCGATCAATAGCGTAAAGACCGCCGTCAGCACGGCCGGAGGTTTCGGCAGACCGAGAAAAGCAAGGTAGATCGGCAGCAGCACGGTGACGGCGGCGGCGGGTGCGGGAACGCCGGTGAAATAGTTGGTCGCAAAGGCGGGCTTGTTGGGATCGTCCATGGTGGCGTTGAAACGGGCGAGCCGCAGGCCGCCACTGATCGCAAACACCATCGCTGCGATCCAGCCGCCATTATGCAATTCGTGCAATTGCCAGAAATACAGGATCAGTCCGGGCGCGACGCCGAAATTGACAAAATCTGCAAGGCTGTCGAGCTCGGCGCCGAATTTCGACTGGCCCTTGATCAAGCGCGCGACGCGGCCGTCGATGCCGTCGAGCACCGCGGCGAACACGATCGCCGCGACCGCCAACTCCATCCGCCCTTCGGTCGACAGCCGGATCGCGGTCAGCCCGGCGCAGATCGCGAGCAGGGTGATGACGTTGGGCACCAGCATCCGCACCGGGATCGGGCGAAACCGGCGGCGGCGCGCTTCGAGATATTTCGGGTCGATCGGCATCATGGGCCTCGATCATAATCCGATTTGATTTAATCGGATCACGATCTCAACTCCTTATTTGAGCATGATCTCTTCGGAAAACCGGTACCCACTTTTCCGGATCATGCTCTACATATAGCAAGCGCGGGCCGCTTACGCCATTGCGGCCGCCAAGGCGCTGGTTCGGCAGCGCAAATGGTTAATCGGCGCGGAACGTGCGGCCGTTATCGCCCGCCCTGAAATCGGCCAGGATGGTCTCGCCGGCGACCGCGGTCTGGCCTTCGGCGACCAGGGCTTTTGTTCCCTCGGGCAAATAGACGTCGAGGCGCGATCCGAAACGGATCAGCCCGAACCGCTCGCCGGCGCCGATGGTCTGGCCTTCGCGAACAAAGGAGACGATCCGCCGCGCCACCAGGCCCGCGATCTGGATCACGCCGATACGCCCGTTCGGGGTCGAGATCACCAGCGAATTGCGCTCATTGTCCTCGCTCGCCTTGTCGAGCTCGGCATTGATGAAGGCGCCCGGCCGGTACGCGATCCGGTCGATCCGGCCGGCCACCGGACTGCGGTTCACGTGGCAGTTGAACACGCTCATGAAGATCGAGATGCGCGGCAGCGGCCTGTCGCCGAGCCCGAGTTCGGCCGGCGGCAGCACCTGCGTCACCTTCGAGATGCGCCCGTCGGCCGGCGCCACCACGAGGCCCTCGCGCACCGGCGTCACGCGCACCGGATCGCGAAAAAACAGCGCGCACCAGACCGTCAGCACCGTGCCGATCCAGCCCAACGGCGACCAGATCCAGAACAGGATCAGGCTCGCCAGCGCAAAGCCGCCGATGAACGGATAGCCCTCGGGATGGACAGGCGGAATTTGCGCGCGGATGGAATTGGCGATGGACATTGATTCGCGCTCTGTTGGATTCACTGGTCTGTTGTGCCCTCTTCCCGCGTGGGAGAAGGATTATGCTTCGGTCATTCCGCAGCGGCGGGCGTCACCAGCGCTTCGTCGACCGGTGGCGGCCCCCGGTTCGGCGCTTCGTTCTCGTCGGCGATCCGCGCCAGTCGCTCCCGCGCCTCCTGGGCCTCGCGCTGCCTGTTCCACATACTGGCATAAAGTCCGCCCGATGCCAAAAGCTCACCATGGGTTCCGCGCTCGGCGATGCGGCCCTGATCCAGCACGATGATCTCATCGGCGCCGACGATGGTGGAGAGGCGATGCGCGATCACCAGCGAGGTGCGGTTGCGCGAGACCCGTTCGAGCGCTTCCTGGATTTCGTGCTCGGTGTGGCTGTCGAGCGCCGAGGTCGCCTCGTCCAGCACCAGGATCGGCGGCGCCTTGAGTATGGTGCGCGCGATCGCGACGCGCTGCTTCTCGCCGCCGGATAGTTTCAGGCCGCGCTCGCCGACCTGGGTCTCATAGCCCTTCGGCGACAGCCGGATGAAGGGATCGATCTGCGCGAGTTTTGCGGCCTGTTCGACCTCGACGTCGGTGGCGTCCCAGCGGCCGTAGCGGATGTTGTAGCGGATGGTGTCGTTGAACAATACCGTGTCCTGCGGCACCATGCCGATCGAGGCCCGCAGCGAGGTCTGCGAGACTTTCCGGATATCCTGGCCGTCGATCAGGATCTTGCCGCCGGAGACGTCATAGAGGCGGAACAATAGTCGCGAGATGGTCGATTTGCCGGCGCCGGAGGGTCCTACGATGGCGACCGTCTTGCCGGCGGGCACCTCGAAGCTGAGGCCTTTGAGGATCGGACGCTCGGGATCGTAGGAAAACCGCACGTCTTCGAAGCGCACATTGCCTGACGTCACCACCAGCGGTCTGGCGCCGGGCATATCCTTGATCTCGGGATTGCGCGACAACACGTTGAACATCTTCTCGATGTCGATGATCGCCTGCTTGATCTCGCGATAGACCATGCCCATGAAATTCAGGGGCTGGTAGAGCTGGATCATCATGGCGTTGACCATGACGAAATCGCCTACCGTGTTGTGGCCGCTGCGCACCCCATACGCGCACATCAGCATGGTCGCGGCGAGACCGGCGGTGAAAATGATCGCCTGCCCGGTGTTGAGCACCGCCAACGAAGTATAGGTCTTCACGCTGGCGCGTTCGTAACGCTCCATCGAACGGTCATAGCGGGTGGCTTCGCGCTCCTCGGCGCCGAAATATTTTACAGTCTCGTAATTCAGAAGCGAGTCGATGGCCTTGGTGTTGGCCTCGGTATCGGAATCGTTCATCCGGCGGCGAATCTCGATCCGCCACTCGGTCGCCAGATACGTGTAATACATGAAGACCACGACCGTGATCATGGTGACGAGCACATAGCGCCAGTCGAATTTCCACAGCAGCACGCCCGTCAGCAGTGTAACCTCGACGATGGTCGGGATCAGCTGCAGGATCACCATCCGCACGATGACTTCGATGCCGGCGCGGCCGCGCTCCAAGACGCGCGTCAGTCCGCCGGTCTTGCGTTCCAGGTGAAAGCGCAGCGACAATTCGTGCATATGGACGAAGGTGAGATACGCGAGCTTGCGCACCGCATGCATCGCCACCCGCGCGAAGATGCCGTCGCGCCATTGCGTCAGCACCGCCATCAGCACCCGAAGGCCGCCATAGCTCACGGTCATGATCACGGGTGAGGCGATCAACCACAGCGTCCAGTTCGACGGCTCAACCGGCGCGGTATCGGCGCCGGTCAGCGCGTCGATCGCCCACTTGAACGTAAAGGGCACCGCAAGGGTCGCGAGCTTCGCGATCAAAAGCAGCACCATCGACCAGACCACGCGCATCTTCAGGTCGGCGCGGTCGCTCGGCCAGATATAAGGCCACAGATGCGCCAACGTCCCGATCAGGGTCGCCTGCTCGATGGAATTGGTAGAGGGCATCGCCTCGCCGGCACCCCGGGCCGAATCGGTGTGAGCCATTAATCTAAGCCGTTTGGCGCTTGGACGATCGCGGTCGCGCGCAGTTCTGTTTTTCGCATTCTTCCCGTCATATATAGGGTTTACATGCTCCGCGCACCCTTGCCCGGGGTGAAACTTTCACGATTCCCGGGCATTTACGAATGGATTCCCCTGCACCTGCGAATCCGTTAGGCTTGACGCCTTTACGCTGCAGTGCCACATGGCCATTATGAACAAAATCAAGACTGTTATGAACAAAATCAAGACTGTCTGCGTCTATTGCGGCTCCGGCCCCGGTACCAATCCCCATTTTGTCGAAGCCGCCATTGGGCTCGGCAAGGTTTTGGCCGAAAACGGCATCCGCCTCGTCTATGGCGGCGGCTCGATCGGGCTGATGGGCGCGGTTGCGACCTCCGTGCTCGATCACGGCGGCACCGTGACCGGCATCATCCCCGACTTCCTCACCACGCGTGAGAACGCGCTCAAGCGCGTGCAGGAAATGATCGTCACGCCCGACATGCATGAGCGCAAGCGGCTGATGTTCGAGCGCTCCGACGCGTTCGTGGCGCTGCCCGGCGGCATCGGCACGCTCGAGGAGCTGGTCGAGCAACTGACCTGGCAGCAGCTCGGCCGCCACGCCAAGCCGATCCTGCTCGCCAATATCGATGGCTTCTGGGAGCCGTTGCTGGCGCTGCTCGCGCATATGCGGGCCACGCAGTTCATCCGGCAGACGCTTGCGGTCGAGATTCTGAAAGCCGAACGCGTCGAGGATATCCTGCCGCGGTTGCGCTCGGCGGCTGCGCGCGCCGAACAGGGCGCGGAGGATATGGCAACCGAGATCGTGCGCCGGCTTTAGCCGCCGCGAGGCGATCAGATCAACCTTCAGGAAACGTCACCGCCTCGATGCGATTGCCGTCGGGATCGATGACGAACGCCGCATAGTAACGCACGCGGTCATGCGGCCGCAAACCGGGCGCGCCATCGGAGCGGCCACCGGCGTTCAGCGCAGCCGTGTGGAACGCATCGACTTCGGCGCTTGATTTGGCCCGCAGGCAGATATGGACGCCGCTGCCCGGCTCGACCGGCGCCATCTCGCCACGAAGGTTGATCCAGAACTCCGGATAGCGCTTGCCGAAGCCGATCGTCGCGGGGCGCGTGACCACGCGTGCAAGACCGAGCGCTGCGAGCACGGGTTCATAGAAGCGCGCTGATAGTTCGAGGTCACGGACGGCGATGGAGACGTGGTCGATCATGGGACGCCCTCATCTCCCCCGTCATTGCGAGGAGCGAAGCGACGAAGCAATCCAGCTTTCGTTTCGCGGATGAAAAGCTGGATTGCTTCGCTGCGCTCGCAATGACGGGGATGGTTCGTCGCACCCCTCACGCCGGCGCGCCTGATTTCACGAGCTTGTAGACCACCGAATCCATCAGCGCCTGGAACGAGGCGTCGATGATATTGGGCGACACGCCGACCGTGGTCCAGCGCTCGCCCGCCTCGTCCTCGCTCTCGATCAGGACCCGCGTCACCGCCTCGGTGCCGCCATTGAGGATACGCACGCGGTAGTCGATCAGTTTTAGGCCCTCGATGTATTTTTGGTATTTGCCGAGGTCCTTGCGCAGCGCGACGTCGAGCGCGTTGACGGGGCCGTTGCCTTCCGCCGCCGAGATCAGTTTCTCGCCGGCGACATCGACCTTCACCACGGCCATCGCCACCGTGACGCGCTGGCCGTTGGCGTTGTAGCGCTGCTCGACATTGACGTCGAATTGCTCGACCCTGAAATATTCCGGCACCCGCCCGAGCGTGCGCCGCGCCAATAATTCGAACGAGGCGTTGGCGGATTCATAGGCGTAGCCGGCAGCCTCGCGTTCCTTCAATTCCTCGACCAGGCGAGCAAGCTTTGGATCGTTCTTGTCGTAGGGGATGCCGGCGCGCTCGAGCTCGGCGATGACGTTGGAACGGCCGGCCTGATCGGAAACCAGCACCTTGCGATGATTGCCGACCGATTCCGGCGTCACATGTTCGTAGGTCTGCGGATCCTTGAGCACGGCGGAGGCATGGATGCCGGTTTTTGTCACGAACGCGCTTTCGCCGACGTAAGGAGCATGCCGGTTCGGCGCGCGGTTGAGCATGTCGTCCAGCGTCCGCGACACTTTTGTCAGCGTCGCCATCTTGTCCGGCGACACGCCGATCTCGAAGCGATCGGCGAATTCTTGCTTGAGCCGCAGCGTCGGGATCAGCGAAACCAGATTGGCGTTGCCACAGCGCTCGCCAAGACCGTTCAGCGTGCCCTGGATTTGCCGCGCGCCGGCGCGCACCGCGGCCAGCGAATTCGCAACCGCCTGTTCGGTGTCGTTGTGGGCGTGGATGCCGACGTGATCGCCGGGAATATGTTTTGTCACCTCGGTGACGATGGTCTCGACCTCGTGCGGCATCGTGCCGCCATTGGTGTCGCACAACACCACCCAGCGCGCGCCGGAATCAAAGGCCGCCTTGGCGCAGGCCAGCGCGAATTCCGGGTTCTCCTTGTAGCCATCGAAGAAGTGCTCGCAGTCGAGCATCACCTCGCGGCCCGCGGATTTGGCGGCCTTCACGCTGTCGCGGATCGAGGCGAGATTTTCCTCATTGGTGGTCTCGAGCGCGACCCGCACCTGATAGGCCGACGATTTTGCGACAAAGCAGATCGCATCCGCCTTGGCCTCCAGCAGCGAGGCCAGGCCCGGATCGTTGGAAGCCGAGCGGCCGGCGCGCCGCGTCATGCCGAAGGCGGTGAAGCGCGCGTGATTGAGTTTTGGCTTGGTTGCAAAGAATTCGGTGTCGGTCGGATTGGCGCCGGGATAGCCGCCTTCGACATAATCGATGCCGAGTTCGTCGAGCAGGCCTGCGATCAATTGCTTGTCGCGCAGCGTGAAATCGACGCCGTTGGTCTGTGCGCCGTCGCGCAGCGTCGTGTCGAACAGATAGAGGCGCTCGCGGCTCATGAGGTCCCTCCCGGCGATGCGCCGCCCGTAAGCGTCTTCTGCATCGTGGTGTTGGCGAGCCATTCGCCGTTGACGGTGACGGTGTTGCGCTGCTTGGCGACATAACCGCGCTTGGTGAAAAATTCGAGCGTATTGTCGCTGGCATCGACGTCAAGCGCCTTGGCGCCGCGGCCGCCGGCGAGCTTTTCCAGCGCATCGCACAGCATCGAGCCTACCCCCTGCCCGACCACGCTCGGATGCACGTAGAGCATGTCGATATGGTCGTTGCCCTTGAGCGACGCAAAACCGACCGGCGAATTCTGCAGCGTCGCAATCAGCGTCAGCTCGGAGGCGAGCCGCTTGCCGAATTTCTCTTCGTCGTCGGCGGCGCTGGCCCACGCCTCCTGCTGCGCCTCACTGTAGTCGTCGCCGGTCAATTCCTCGATTGCCGCCGCGAAGATCGCCGCCAGCACGGGCGTATCCTCGGCAAGGAAAGGCCGCAATCCAGGTTTCGGCAGGGTTTGTCCCATTGCCTCAACTTGCTCCGAACAGATTTGGCACCAGCCCGCTCATCGCGCGATCTCCCAGGTGGTGCCTTCCTTGGAATCCTTTATCACCACGCCCATCGCCGCGAGCTCATCGCGAATGCGATCGGATTCCTTAAAATCTTTTCGCGCGCGGGCGGCGGTGCGAGAGGAAATCAATTCGTCGATTTGTTTGGCGTCGACACCACTCGCTTGCTGCTTGCGGCTCTTCCATTCCGCTACACTCTCCGACAGGAAACCGAACAGCCGGAGCGATGCAGCAAACTGGCTGCGATCTCCGTCGTTCCCTGCAGCCGCGCCGTTGCGCAAACCGTGCAGCGAGGCGATCATCTGCGGCGTGTTCAGGTCGTCCGACAGCGTCTCGATGACGGCATCCGACGCTTGCCCGCCTTTGACGTCGGCTGCGACAGAATACCAGTCGTCGAGCGTCTTCGCGCTTTCCTCCAATCCCCGCAACGTCCAGTCCATCGGCGAGCGATAATGCGCTTTCAGCATATTGAGGCGCAGCACTTCGCCCGGCCAATCGGCCAGCAGATCCCGGATCGTGACGAAGTTGCCGAGGGACTTCGACATCTTGGTGTCTTCGATCTGCACGAATTCATTGTGCATCCAATAATTCGCCATCGCCGGCGTGCCATGCGCGCAGCGCGACTGCGCGAGTTCGTTCTCGTGATGCGGAAAGATCAGGTCGATGCCGCCGCCGTGAATATCGAAGACGTCGCCAAGATAAGCGGTGCTCATGGCCGAGCACTCGATGTGCCAGCCCGGACGTCCCCTGCCCCATGGGCTTTCCCATCCCGGTTCATCGCCGGACGATTGCTTCCACAACACGAAATCGAGCGGGCTCTTCTTATGTGCGTCGACGGCAACGCGCGCACCCGGCCGCTGCTCGTCGAGCTTGCGGCCGGACAGCGCGCCATAATCGGGCATCGACTGGACATCGAACAGCACTTCGCCGCCGGCCTCGTAGGCATGGCCACGGGCGATCAATTGCTTGATCAGCGTCACCATGTCCGCCTTGCCGTCGGCGCGCGGCAGCACGAAATCGGTCGCGCGCGGTTCGAATGTCGGTGGCAACGAGCCCAGGGCCGCCACTTCGGAAGCAAATTGCGCCGCCGTATTCTCGGTCACCTTGCGGATCGCCTCGTTCAGCGGCAGGCCCGGAAAATCCCGCGCGGCGCGCGCGTTGATCTTGTCGTCGACGTCGGTGATGTTGCGGACGTAAGTGACGTGGTCCGCGCCATAGAGATGCCGCAGCAGACGAAACAGCACGTCGAACACGATGACCGGGCGCGCGTTGCCGATATGGGCGAAGTCATAGACCGTCGGCCCGCAGACATACATGCGCACATTGTTCGGATCGAGCGGCGTGAAGCGCCGCTTCTCCTTCGTCAACGTATCGTACAGGCGTAAGTCCATGGAAATCCCGTCCCTTGCGGCCGGGCGTCCAGTGATCTCATGAGAGAAAAGACGGCCTCAGCCAGCGAATCGCTAGCTCATAATCTCGCGGCAAATGCCACAAATGGCGAGAAAACCGTTCATGGGGAATACCATGGGCCAGGGACAGGGATTGCGTCAAGTGCCCTAGAACCTCGGCCTGCCGAGGTTCTAGCCCTTGTTTGATGCGTTTTCTTTACGCGAACCGGTACCCATCCCGCATCAAGTGCGGGACAGGCTTTCACTGGAAAACGCCTTGGAAAAGCCCGCTTGCGCCATGAAACGGCCCCGGGGCCGCAATGGCTAATGATTATTAAGGTTTTGGGGCTATCGAATGCGGCAGCGTCCTCTCATCCGTCGGTGCAGCATGCGAACGATGTCAGCGCTTCTGGCCTGTGTGGGGCTGCTGGCGGCCTCGGCTGCCTCCGCCGATAGCCGCGTCTTCATCATCGCCAATCAGCCGGACGGTTACGGCGTCGACCAGTGCCTCGCCAGGGGCGATAAATGCGGCGCGCATGCCGCACGGTCCTATTGCCAGTCGCGGGATTTTGACCAGGCCTCGTCCTACCGGCGGATCGACCCGGACGAGATCACGGGTTCGGTTCCCAAGGCGGGTGCAAACTGCAACCATGCAGGCTGCGACGAATATGTCGCCATTACCTGCCAACGCTGAAACGCCGGCCGCGTTACCGTCCTCACCCGCCACATCGGCGCCCCGGAAACGACGTGACGCTGCCCTGAGAAGCGGCTATGGGAAGCCGCGATGGCAGCGCCTTGGGCTTTTCAAAACCCGCGCGAGTGACCCAGATAAGCCGGATATGCCTGAAATATCGATTTCCCCCGTTTCCCGTTGGATTTTGGCCTGCGCTGCGCTGATTGGCGCGAGCGCGCTGAGCCTTGACGTCTCGGCGCAGACCCCGCCCGGCGCACCGCCGCCGCCCGGCCCTGCGCCGCAGGGAGCGGCCGCCGTCAATCCGATGTGTCCGCGGCTGGAAGCCCAATTGGCCACCATCGACCATGGCGGCGGCTCGGGCGATCCGGCCAAGGACGACCAAATCCGCCGCTACCAGGATGCCGCCACCAAGCAGCAAAGCGAGCTCGATCGCGTGACCTCGCAGGCCAAGCGGATGGGCTGCGACAGCTCCGGGTTTTTCTCGCTGTTCAACGGCCAGTCGGCGCAATGCGGCCCGGTCAACAACCAGATCCAGCAGATGCGGGCCAATCTGGAGCAGATCACGACCAGCCTGGAGCGGTTGCGCAGTGGCGGCCTCGGCGGCGCCGATCGCGAAAATCAGCGCCGTTCGGTGCTGCTGGCGCTGGCGCAGAACAATTGCGGACCGCAATATGCCGCTGCCGCGCGCGGCCCGGGCAATTTCCTGGATAGTCTTTTCGGCAATAACGGCAATCCGAACCCGCCGCTGCCCGGCGCTGATTTCGGTCCGCAATCCGGCACTTTCCGCACCGTCTGCGTCCGCACCTGCGACGGCGGCTATTTTCCGATCTCGTTCGCCACCGTTCCGGCGCGCTTCCCGGACGACGAAAAAACCTGCAAGGCGCTGTGTCCTGCGACGGAGGCGAACCTCTACGCCTATCGCAACCCCGGCGAAGACATCAACTCGGCGGTATCGATCAGCGGCCAGCCTTATACCCAGTCGCCGAACGCGTTCCGCTTCCGCCAGGAGTTCAATCCGTCCTGCGCCTGCAAGGCCGCCGGGCAGACCTGGTCCGACGCGCTAAAGAGCGTCGACGACAAGGCCGCCGCCGAACAGCAAGGCGACATCATCGTCACCGAAGAGAGCGCGAAGAAGATGGCGCGGCCGCCGGCGCCGAAAGCTCCGCCGGTCGCGGCGAAGAAGGGTGCCGCCAGCACCGCAGCGGCCGCGCCGGCAGCTCCCGCGGCGGACGCCTCGGCATCGGCTCCCGCGACCGCTTCCACCGGCGCGCCCGGCGACAAGCCGATCCGCTCGGTCGGCCCGACGTTTATTCCCGCGCGGTAGTCTCGTCGTTCCTGCGAAAGCAAGGGACCCCAGCGTGAGCGCAATTGCGCTCATCGCGGCGCCGCGGCCTATCGTCAAGGCGCCGTGGCAGTTGCCTTTGCCAGGACGCGTACTCATAAATCTAGCTTGATTGGTGGGGCTTGATCGATGTCCGCTATGCCCCGGTGGTCTCAACCGGTTGACGCAACACTTTATCTTAAAGGAGAGATGGAGTGTGGTTTGATGGCTCACAAATTTCATAGAGGGTTTACTGCGGCAGAGAAAACGGAGTTATGGGATCGCTGGAAGCGCGGGGAGTCGCTAAAGGCGATCGGACGCGCTTTTGGTAAGCAGTCATCGTCGATCTATTTTTTGGTGGCTCCGCATGGTGGGATTCGTCCTGCCGAGCGGCGTCGCTCCAGGCTGGCATTGACGCTCGCGGAACGCGAGGTGATTTCCAGAGGTGTTACGGCACATCGATCGGCCCGATCGATCGCCAAGTTGCTTGGCCGCTCACCCTCGACGGTGAGCCGGGAAATGAACCGTAATGGCGGCTATGACCGCTACCGAGCGGCACTTGCAGATGAGAATGCCTGGGCGCGAGCTCGTCGTCCAAAATGCTGTAAATTGGCGAGCAGTCCGCGGCTACGGCGAGCTGTCGCGGGGAAGCTCAGATTGGATTGGTCACCCGAGCAGATAGCCGGCTGGCTGAAGAGAACGCATCCTGAAGACGAGTGTAATCAGGTGTCACACGAGACGATCTACCGCAGCTTATTTGTACAAACCCGTGGCGTGCTCAAGAAAGAGCTGCTTAGTCATCTTCGATCGAAGCGCTCGATGCGTCGCTCCAAGCCGGTCGATCCGGATGGCGATAGACGGGGGCATATCAAGGATATCGTCTCAATCCGCCAGCGACCGGCGGCGGTTGAAGATCGAGCGGTGCCTGGCCATTGGGAAGGCGATCTGCTGTCCGGGCCGAACAACAGCTACATCGCGACCTTGGTCGAGCGTCATACGCGCTACGTGATGTTGGCCAAGGTGGCCGGTAAGGACACCCGAACGGTGGTCACCGCGCTCATCAAGCAGGCGAAGAAGCTACCAAAGGAGCTGTATAAGTCGCTGACCTGGGACCGGGGAAAGGAACTTACGGATCATCGCCGCTTTACGTTGGCGACCAAAATCGACGTCTATTTTTGCGATCCGCAAAGCCCGTGGCAGCGCGGGTCGAACGAGAACACCAATGGCCTGCTGAGACAGTACTTTCCGAAGGGCACCGACTTGTCGGTGCACTCACAAGCCTACCTGAACAAAGTGGCTCGTCAGCTAAACGAACGACCACGTGAGACCTTGCAATTTGAAACCCCAGCAGAGAGATTTAGCGCCTGTGTTGCGTCGACCGGTTGAGCCGGCACCCCGATAGCGACCAAATTCCGCAGCGCTGCGAAACGACGCGATGTGCCATTAGCGGGCATGCCGGTATCTCCTCGAGAGGTCGTCTAGACACCGATCAGCGGACAGTATTTCAGCCCATCACGTAGAAGCATCAGACTCTTCTGCGCCGTCTGGTTCGCTCGTCATCAATGTCAATTCCGATTTTGTTGGTAGCGCCCGAGCGGTTCTTCACGTGATCGATGAAGGCTCGCAGTTTCGGCATCATTTGATGGCGGCTGGGATAGTAGAGAAACACACCCGGCGCCATCGGTGCGAACGGCTCCAGAACGTGCACGAGTTTTCCCGCTTTGACCGCTCCGGCAGCGATCGGCTCGGGCACCTGCGCAAGGCCCAATCCTTCGACGGCCGCGCCAAGCATTGTGGGCATGTCGTTGGCGATAAAAGGTCCTGAAACGATGACTTCGACGGCCTCGTTGCCGTTGACAAAGGACCAGGGCGCGATCGACCCGTTTGAGTGGCGCATGCGCAGGCAGGCGTGCCGGCGCAGATCGTCGATGAGTTCCGGCCGCTGCCGCCGACGCAGATAGTCGGGGCTACCGACCACAGTCAGCGGGTGCGACGGCGTCAGACGCACCGCGATCATATCGGCCTCGATGAACTGGCCGAGCCGGATGCCGGCGTCAAATCCTTCGGCAGCGATATCGACCAGATCCGCGCTTGCGGCGATCTCCACCTCGACATCGGGATAGGCTTGGCAGAACGACGCGATCAGCTGCTCCAGCAGGTGCGGCACCACCGCCCGCGGCACCGTGAGGCGCAACAGTCCGGCAGGCCGCTGCCCAAGGTCACGCGCAACCTCGCTTGCGGCGACAAGCTCCTCGAAAGCGGGCTTTGCGCGCAAGAGAAATCGTTCGCCGGCTTCGGTCAACCCGACACTGCGAGTCGTGCGTATGAAGAGCGCCGCGCCGACGCGCGCCTCAAGTGCACGTACTGCCTGGCTGATCGCCGACGGAGTGACCCCGAGTTCCGCGGCTGCTCTCCGAAAACTGCGGTGCTGGGCAACGCTCAAGAACGCCTCCACGCCGTCGAGCGCGCCTTGCCTGACTGTGAAGTTCTGCTTCATAGCCCGTCAATATTATCACGAATAGTCGCTCGCGGGAAGCAGTCGTATATTCGACTTGCAAATCGGGAGTCACGCCGACGTCGAGGCCCGAGATGCGCGACAATCAAGGGAGCAACACAATGCGAGACGCGACGTTTTCCCGACGCGACATGCTCTGGGCGGGGGGCGCGCTCACCGTCGGCGCGGCTTTCGCGGAGCCGCTTAAGGCCGCTGCCGCCGAGCCCAGCGGGGCTGGCCCAGAACCGACATCTTGGGTGGATTCGGCGATGCCCGAGGTGACGCATCGGATGATCGAGACGAACGGTATCCGCTTGCATGTGGCCGAGCAGGGTGAAGGCCCGCTCGTCATCCTCTGCCACGGCTTTCCCGAGTGCTGGTATTCCTGGCGGCATCAGCTCGGCGCGCTGGCGAAGGCTGGATTCCGTGCGGTGGCCCCCGACTTGCGAGGCTATGGGCGGAGCGACCGTCCGGAGGAGGTGGAGAAGTATACGATTCTCGATGACATCGGCGACATCGTGGGTCTCGTCGATGCTCTGGGTGCTAAGCGAGCGGTGATCGCCGGCCACGACATCGGCGCCGCGATAGCATGGCAAACGGCGCTTCTGCGCCCCGACATCTTCCGGGCCGTCATCGCTCTCAGCCCGCCGTTCCGCTCGCGGGGGTTTGGCGACTCGGGGCCACCGACGACGCTCATGCCGCGGACCGAGAATGCGGTGTTCTACCAGCTCTTCCTCCAGAATCCCGCGGCGGAGGCGGGGCTCGGGCGCGACCTGCGTCTCACCTTCCGTTACCAATTCTACACGTTGTCGGGCGACAGGCCACCGTCCGCGGACGTTGGAGGGCTTCCGCCCGGGATGATGCCTCGGAAGGGCGGCTTCATGACCGATCCGCCGTCCTTGCCGGCTTGGGTCACGGAGTCCGACATCGATGTTTACGTCAAGGAATACGCGCGGAGCGGATTCCTTGGTCCCCTCGCCTGGTGGCGCAACATCGATCGCGGCTGGGAGTTGATGGCTCCCTTCGCCGGAGCGGCGGTGACCGTTCCCGCGCTGTACATGGCGGGCGACCGGGATTTTGTCGCCACCGTTTTCTCCCAGGACATCGCGAAGCAGTCGGCACTGGTCCCCAAGCTCCGGCCCCCGATAATGCTGCCGGGCTGTGGTCATTGGACCCAGCAGGAACGTGCTCCGGAGGTAAGCGCCGCCATGATCGACTTCCTTCGGCAGTTGTAGGCTCGCGGCTGTCCTTATGTGACCGGCCGGCCCGCCGGGGGACTTCGAGACGATCGCTCGTCGTTATGCGGCCATGAACGATCAACCCGAGAACCTAACCAGACTGAACGAGGTGAGCCGATGAAATTCATAATCCCATTTCTCGTTGCAGCGCTTCCGGTAGCTGCCTTTGCACAATCACAGTCCGGGCAGGCCCCAGGCGCGCCGGGCGTGGCGCTGCCTAAAACCACCGAAGTGATGGTCCTTCTGACTCCTAAGCAGGCGGTGACCCGCCAGCAAATCATGGCCGTCATGCCATCCGAGATTCGGGAAACAATGAAGCTCTATCTCGATGGAAAAATCCGCCAGTGGTATTCGCGGGGCGATGGTAAGGGCGTCATCTTTTTGATCGACGCGAAGACCCAGGACGAGGCGCGAGCGGTCATGGAAACCCTGCCGCTCTCAAAAGGACAGTTGGTGGATCACGAATATATTCCGGTCGGACCCTTGATGCCGCTACTGGGATTGTTGGGCCCGGGAGCGCAGCAGTGACTCTCCTCGTGGCGTTCTCCAGGTAGCTTAGGGTCACGAGGCGCCCAATGACCACTGCGAAACCGCGCAGATCGATGGAGGATCGGTCTTCCCGGCGCATGCGAATACTGGTGACCCGAATGGCCCCTTCGAGGCCTGTCCGCTAATTAGCTCGAATGCGCGCTGATATCCATGGTGGCCCGGAGCACAACACGCTCCAATCAGAGGCCGGATACATTGATGCAAGACCGCATCTGCCAGGTTGAAGAAACCTCTTGCAACGCACGGCCGGACCATACATTGGGTCAATCGCATCGGTTCAGCAATGTCCGCGCGGAGTCCGTTCGTCGCTCAACAACGGACATTGGTTGGACGGGATGGCACCTCTGTTCGGTGCCAGATGGGAAGGACTTAGAGCCAAGCGTGGTTTACTAAGTCCTGACGTCGGACCGGAAATACACTAGGCTCCGCCTATGCCGTCCTCAAAAGAGGATCGGTGAAAAACTCAGGGGTAACGTTATGCAACCGTCCGGGATTCGTCGTGCCGCCATTGCTCTCGCCTCGACCTGCACCTTTGTTCAGGTCGCTCCAGCGAGCGCGCAACTGCTCAGTCACAAAGACCTAACCGCTTCCATCGCAATGACCATTGTGCAAACTGCAATCGAGACTTGCAAGGCTAACGGCTACGCCGTGTCGGCGACCGTGGTCGGCCGCAACGGCGAGATCATCGTGCAGGTGCGCGGCGACGATACGGGGCCACACACCATCGAGAACAGCTTTCGCAAAGCCTACACCGCGCGGACGTTCCGTTCGCCATCGGGCGCGCTGGTCGACCGGGTGAAGGCTGACCCAACGCTCGGCTTGATCCATCTAACTAACGTCATCGCCAACCAAGGCGCGCTCCCGATCAAAGTGGGGGATGAGGTCATCGGCGCGGCCGGCGCATCGGGCGCGCCAGGCGGCGAAAAGGACGAGGCTTGCGTCAAGGCCGGGATCGACAAGGTGGCCGATCAGTTGAAGTGAGGGCGCAATAACTCCACCGTCCGGGGCGGCGGAGTCCACGCCCTTAACAAACAACATCGGTGGTTATGGGTCCCTGCTTTCGCAGGGACGACACTGAGTTCTGGGGCGTCTACCCCTCGAACACTTCCGCCGACGCACGGCCGGCGCGCGCGACGAGTTTCTCGTCGGGTTCGGGCAGCGCTTCGCCCTTGTCGCGAAAGCGATTGGTGATGGGATAGCGGCGATCGCGCCCGAAATTCTTTTCTGTCACCTTGACGCCGGGGGCGGCCTGGCGGCGCTTGTACTCGGCGATGTTGAGCAGTCGGTCGATCCGCATCACCACATCGCGATCGAAGCCGGCCGCGATGATCGAGGCCAGCGGCTCTTCGCGCTCGACGAGGCGCTCCAGGATCGCATCGAGCACCTCGTAGGGCGGCAAAGAATCCTGATCGGTCTGGTTCTCGCGCAGCTCCGCGGTCGGCGGCCGTGTGATGATGTTGACCGGAATGACTTCGCCCGACGGCCCCAGCGCGCCCTCCGGCTTCCATGAATTGCGCAAGGCTGAAAGCCTAAACACTTCGGTCTTGTAGATATCCTTGATCGGATTGAAGCCGCCGTTCATGTCGCCATAAAGCGTCGCGTAGCCGACCGACATTTCCGACTTGTTGCCGGTCGTGACCACCATCGCGCCCGACTTGTTGGAGATCGCCATCAACAGCGTGCCGCGGGCGCGCGCCTGCAGGTTTTCCTCGGTGATGTCGCGCGGCAGGCCTTTGAAGGTTTCCGACAGGATCGCCTCAAAGCCGTTGACGGCTTGCGCGATCGGCAGCACCTCGTAGCGGATGCCGAGCGCGGCCGCGAGTTTTGCGGCGTCGTCGAGCGACACCTGCGCGGTATAACGAAACGGCAGCATGACGCCGCGGACCCGCTCGGCGCCGAGCGCGTCGACCGCGATCGCGGCGCACAGTGCAGAGTCGATACCGCCGGACACGCCGAGCAACACGCCGGGAAATCCGTTTTTGCCGACATAATCGCGCAGGCCCAGCACGCAGGCCGCGTAGTCGCCCTTGTCGCCGTCGACGACCGGCGCCATCGGCCCATTGCAGCGCCAGCCGGCCTCGGTCTTGCGCCAGCGCAAGGTCGTGATGCTTTCCTCAAAAGCCGGCAATTGCGCCGCCACCGACAAATCGGCATTGAGCGCGAACGACGCGCCATCGAACACGAGCTCGTCCTGGCCGCCGATCTGATTGAGATAGATCAGCGGCAGCCCGCTCTCGGTCACGCGGGCAACCGCAACCGACAGCCGCACATCGTTCTTGTCGCGCGCGTAAGGCGAGCCGTTCGGCACGACGATAATTTCCGCCCCGGTCTCGGCGAGACATTCGACGACGTTTTCGTATTCGGCGGACTCTTCCAGCCAGATGTCCTCACAAATGGGCACGCCGACCCGGATGCCGCGGACGGTCACGGGGCCGGCGGCAGGCCCAGGCGCGAACAGGCGTTTTTCGTCGAACACGCCGTAGTTCGGCAAATTGGCCTTGTAGCGAAGGGCCACGATGCGCCCCTCGTCCAGCAAGGCGAAGGCGTTGTAGAGCTTGCCGTCCTCGACCCAGGGACTGCCGATCAGGACAGCCGGGCCGCCGTCGGCGGTTTCCCGCGCCAAGCTCTCGATGGCGGCGCGGCACGCCGACTGAAACGCCGGTTTCAGGACCAGATCTTCCGGCGGATAGCCGGTGATGAACAATTCCGGGAACACCAGCAGGTCGGCGCCCTCGGCGCGCGCCTTTTCCCGCGCGGGACGCACTTTGGCGGCGTTGCCCGCGACATCGCCCACGGTCGGGTTCAACTGGGCCAGCGTGATGACAAATTCTTCGGCACGTTCGGTCATGGCGTGATGGTGCCTCGCGCGCGGCAAAACTGCAATCGCATGCTTTTAGATCGCGCCCATGCGTTCGGCGATGGCAAACAGCCAGAACAGGCCCGCCATGACGATCGCGACGCCGACCGCCGCCGAACCCATGTCCTTGACCCGCCCGATCTGCGGATCGTGATCGGTGGTGAGCCGGTCGGCGAGCTTCTCGATCGCGGTGTTGAGCAGCTCGACGACCAGGACCAGAACAACGACGGCGACCAGTTCGATGCGCCGCATCAGGGTCGTGCCGATCAGCCACGCCAGCGGCAGTGACAGCACAAGGGCAACGATCTCCTCGCGAACGGCCTGTTCCGAGCGGACAGCAAAGATCAGGCCGTTACGCGTATTGATCGTCGCCTTCCAGAACCGCCGCAACTTAGAGTCCCGCGGCGACCGGCATCGGTTTGGCCTTGCCGCCGCGCTCAGCCTTGAGCAATTCGGCGATCAGGAAAGCCATATCGATCGACTGCTCGGCATTGAGACGGGGATCGCAGACCGTGTGATAGCGGTCGTTGAGATCCTCGTCGGTGATGGCGCGCGCGCCGCCGATGCATTCGGTGACGTCCTGGCCGGTCATCTCCAGATGCACGCCGCCGGCATGCGTCCCCTCCGCCGCGTGAACGGTGAAGAACGATTTTACTTCGGACAGGATGCGGTCGAACGGCCGCGTCTTGTAGCCGGTCGTCGAGGTGATGGTGTTGCCGTGCATCGGATCGCACGACCAGACCACGACTTTACCCTCGCGCTTAACGGCACGGATCAATTGCGGCAGATGATCGCCGACTTTGTCGGCGCCGAAACGGTTGATTAGCGTCAACCGCCCGGGCTCATTGTCCGGATTGAGCACGTCGATCAGCCGCACCAGTTCGTCCGGTTTCAGCGAGGGTCCGCATTTCAAGCCGATCGGATTCTTGATGCCGCGGAAATATTCGACATGGCCGTGATCGAGCTGGCGGGTACGGTCGCCGATCCAGATCATGTGACCCGAGGTCGCATACCAGTCCCCGGTCGTGGAATCGACGCGGGTGAAAGCCTGCTCGTAGCCAAGCAATAACGCTTCGTGGCTGGTGTAGACGTCGGTCGAGCGCAGCTCAGGGTGGCCTTCAAGATCGAGCCCGCAGGCGCGCATGAAATTCAGCGCGTCCGAGATGCGGTCCGCCAGTTCCTTGTAACGCCGCGACTGCTGGGAATCCTTCAGGAACCCGAGCATCCACTGATGCACGCTGCCGAGATTGGCGAAACCGCCGGTCGCGAACGCGCGCAGCAGATTAAGCGTCGCCGCCGACTGGCGATAGGCCATCAACTGGCGCTGCGGATCGGGGGTGCGCGCTTCCGCCGTGAATGCGATATCGTTGACGATATCGCCGCGGTAGCTCGGCAGCTCGATCCCATTGAGCTTCTCGGTCGGCGAGGAGCGCGGCTTTGCAAACTGTCCGGCGATGCGGCCGATCTTCACCACCGGCACCGCGCCGGCATAGGTCAAGACCACCGCCATCTGCAGGAAGACGCGGAAGAAGTCCCGGATGTTGTTGGCGCCGTGCTCGGCAAAGCTTTCGGAGCAGTCGCCGCCTTGCAGGAGGAAGGCCTCGCCTGCGGCTACGCGCGCAAGCGCCTTTTTCAGGTTGCGGGCCTCGCCTGCAAAAACCAGCGGGGGAAACGTCGCAAGTTGCGCCTCGACATCCGCCAACGCCTTGGCATCGGGATAATCGGGGATCTGCTTGACCGGTCTGGCGCGCCAGCTGTCGGGTGTCCATCGCTCGGACATGACGTCAACTCCTTAAGCAAAAACCGCTACTTAATGGCCCATAGCGGCGGCCGGGTTATACACAGGCTGATCCCCAACCGCCAGTTGGATTTACAACCCCCGCGACAAACCCTTGCGGCAAAAGCCGAATTCGCATTTGGTGGAGGTATCGCGAAAGCACGGGGGGTGATCGCGGTGGCGGAGCCTGCACTCGACGACGTATTCATCGACGACATCAACTTCCCCGCAGTGGATGGTTATTTGCTGGGGGCGAGCCTGTTTTTGCCCCGTGGCGCCAAACGCCACGCCGTCCTGATCAATTCGGCGACTGCGGTTCCGCGCAAAATCTACCGGGGGTTTGCCGGCTATCTGGCGCGGCGGGGCTGCGCGGTCTTGACCTACGACTACCGCGGCACCGGCGATTCCCGGCAGAAATCGCTGGTCGGCTATAACCAGCCGAAATCGCTGGTCGGCTTCAAGGCCTCGATGGCGGATTGGGCCGCGCTCGATGTCACGGCGGCGGTGGCCTGGATGCGGGAGCGCTACAAAACCCTGCCGCTCAGCTATGTCGGTCATTCCTTCGGCGGCCAGGCGCTTGGCCTGCTTCCCAACAACAAGGAAGTCTCTCGCGGGCTGCTGATCGCCGCCCAAGCCGGATACTGGAAGCTGATGGCCGCGCCGGAACGCTACCGCGTCTACGCGATGCTCAATTTCATAGGCCTCCCCGTTACCAGGATGCTGGGATATGCGCCGGGCTGGATGGGCATCGGCGAGGACCTGCCCAGGGGTGTGTTTGAACAATGGGTCGGCTGGGTCATGAGCGAGCGCTATTTGTTCACCGATCCCAAGCTTCCCGGCCTGACGAATTTTGCAAACTACAAGGGCGCGATGCGCGCGCTGTGCCTTTCCGACGATCCCTGGGCGACCCGGCCGGCGGTCGGCCTGTTGTGTTCGGGATTTACTTCGATCGAGCCGGAGATCCTGAGCGTCACGCCCGCGGACGCCGGCGTGAGCAAGATCGGCCATTTTGGTTTCTTCCGCCCCGAACATCGCGACTCGCTGTGGCGAGGTGCCGCCGAATGGCTCGAGGCGACGGATTAGGTGCGGTGCACGACGAAACACCGATGTCTGTTAGGTGCGAACTTTGTGCCTCAACAGCGGTGAAGTGATCATCGCTACGACTGATCCCCACGCCGGCGAACTCACGGCCGGCGCGTCCTGAATGGGCGCGCGAGGTGCAATCTTGCTCGGCAAGGCGTGGACTGCGAAGCCGATCTGACGAGGCATCTGAAAGGGGCTGAAACCGGCATCAAAAACATTGCCGCAGTGCGCAGCCAATGCCGCTGTCGATCGCCTGGCCTCAGGCAGCGGTACTCAGCTTCTCGAATGCAGAGTTTTTCAGACGGTTGAGGTCGCGTTCGCCGGACGCCGCCTGCTGAAGGATATGCTCCGCCACTTCAAGCGGCGTTACAGACTTTCGGGCCAGGAAGCGGCGATCGGTGACGACCTCGTTCAACGCCTGCCGCATAACGGCAATCGTCGACGAATCGTATTTTTGCTTCAGATCAGTCATCGTCGCGGCTCCAATTGTTGCCGCGTCATAGAGCCCTTTTGTAAAGGCCTGATGAACTGAAACCGCCCTAGCCGCGCTCTGTTTTGGACTTCGACTGCCGCTTCGGCTCGGGCTGCGTATTACGGACGGCCTCTGCCAGCATCTCGCGCAGCTCAGCCTTGGTTTTCGCGGGTTCCCGCGTGAGGGATTTTTGCCATTGGGTCATCAATTATATGTGGGGATTCGAAGGGGGAATTAAAGCCCCCTGGAACTGCCCGCTTAGGCGGCCAATCGCTGTCCCAAAATTCGTACGCGTCAACTCAAAGAGCGAGAAACGCCTTGATCGCGATGACATTGATGATGTCGACGAAAAAGGCCGAGACCAGCGGCAGAATGATGAAGGCGTTTGGTGACGGCCCGTAGTGCTCGGTCACCGCGGTCATGCTCGCGATCGCGGTCGGCGTCGCACCGAGGGAAAGGCCGGTGAATCCGGCACTCAGGACAGCGGCCTGGTAGTCCCGGCCGAGCAGCGGGAACAGCGCGAGGACGATGAACGCCACGGCCGCCACCGCCTGTATGGCGACGACAACAAGCAGGGGCCCGGCGATTTCGGCCAGGGTCCAGAGCTGCATGCTCATCAACGATATCGCGAGAAACACCGAGAGCGCATAATCGGAAATGAGCGCCAGCGACGGCGTGCGCGCGGGCCACGGCAGCTTCGGAAAGATCAGCGGCACTGTGTTGGACAGCACGATGCCCATGATAAGACACGGCACGAAAAGCGGCAGCTTGATACCCATCTCGGTGATCGGCCTGTGCACCAGATATCCAAGGATCACGGCAATATTGATCATGAGCAGCGCGTACATGAAGCTGGACTTGTCGATCGGTTTGGCGTCCGCCTTGGGCGCTGTGTCTTCGGCGCCGGCCGCAGCAATCCCGGCGATCAGGTTTTGGCGCTCGATCAGGAATTTTGCAACCGGCCCACCGAGCAGGCTCGCCACGATCAAACCCAGCGTCGCCACCGCCGCACCGGTTTCGATCGCCGCGGGAAATCCATGCTCGGCCGCAATCGCGGGCGCCCAAGCGATTGCCGTGCCATGCCCACCGACGAGAGCGATAGATCCCATGATCACACCCGCCGCCGACGGCAGGCCGAACAGCGAAGCGCCGAGCATTCCAACCACATTCTGCAGAAAGACGAAAATCGTCGTCAGCACGCACAAGACAATCAGCGCTCTGCCGCCGGCGAGCAGATCGGACAGTCGGGCGTTGATGCCAACCGCCGCGAAGAAGATGACCAGCAACCTGTCACGGGCAATCATCTCGAAGCCGATTGCCCAGCCGGTTGCGGCATGAAAAACCCACAGGACAACCGCTGCAAGAAATCCGCCGGTGACCGGCTCGGGGATGTTATAATTACGCAGAAAAGCCAAGTTTCGTGTTACGATCACGCCGGCGAAATAGACGACGACACCGAGAGTAAGCGTCAGGAAATCCGGCGCTACAAGCGAATTGGCGGCTGGTGTCATGATGCCCTTCCTGCTGTCGACCGGATTTCGGTTAGGGCCGCGTAGAAGTTTATTTCATTATCGGGGCCGTTGAAAGTTGCGGTGCGGAGCACCGAAAGCGTTTCGGTAGAGGACGATGTCTATCGCCGTCTCGCCGACGGGCGGATATGCCGCGCTGGCGCGGGATCATGTTCTGACAGCGTGCGCCACCACGCACCATCGTATTCCATTCTCGCGTATTCCATTCTCGCGTATTCCATTCTCGTTCGGCAGAAGGAGTTGCACGATGAAACGCATCCGCATCATCCATAAGACCGAGTACTTTTACAATCAGCCCGTCACATTTGGCCCACATCGAGCGATGATGCGGCCCCGCGAGGGGCACGATGCTCATATCGCGAGAGCGCGCGTCAAGGTCGAGCCGAAGGCAGAAGTGAGTTGGCTGCGCGACGTCTACGATAATTCCATCGCCATTCTCACCTTCGAAGGGAAGTCCGACAAGCTCAGCCTCGCAAGCGAAGTGGACGTCGATCTTTACTACGACGCCCTCAACGAATGGCCGATCTCGCCAGATGCCCGTTCCTTCCCATTCCAATACCCTCCGGAAGAGCACATCGATCTGATGGTGTATCGCCTGCCGAGCTATCCCTATGATGGGCCGATACTTCACCGATGGCTGCGAGATCTTTATCAGCCCGGTCAGGTCATCAACACGATCGATCTCCTCAGCAATCTGAACACGCACATCTATCGGTCATTCAAATATGATGCCCGTGACGCGCTTGGGGTTCAGCTGCCGAACGAGACACTGATGCGCGGCAGCGGAACGTGCCGCGACTTCGCGGTGTTCATGATGGAGGCTGCTCGATATTGGGGATTCAGCGCGCGATTTGTCACCGGTTATATCCAAATGGCTGAGGGGCAGCATGGCGCCACTCACGCCTGGACGGAGATCTACATCCCCGGCGCGGGATGGCGCGGCTTCGATCCCACAAACAACAAACTCGTCAGCAGTGAACATATCCCCGTCGCTGTGTCGCGCGAACAGGAGAAGGCTTCTCCGCTGTCCGGTTCATGGGAGGGCCCGTCAGACGCCTTCGACCGGATGACGGTCTCGGTACAGGTCGTGGAAGCACCGTGATGCCAATCGCGTCACAGCGGTTAACCTCCAAGCTATTGCTGCATCGCGAGACGCACGCTAGGCTCGGCCAAGTGGGTAGCAGGAGGCACGCGTGACTACATCGGATGACAGCAAGATTTCGGAAGATCGCCGCGAAGCGCTGCGCTACGCCTTCGCGGTCGGCAGCGGAGCGGCGCTGGCCTCCGCGCTTACGAGCCCGGCATCGGCCCAGGCGAGCCCGGATAACACGCTCGATCGCATCCGCGCCAACAAGGTGCTGCGCATCGCGGTGCTGCCGGGAGAGCTGCCCTATTTCAACAAGGACCTCGCCACCGGGACCTGGTCCGGCTTTTCGATCGAGATGGCCAACGACATCGCCAAGCTGCTCGACGTCCAGCTCGAATACACCGAATCGACCTACGGCAATTCGATCCTCGATCTGCAATCGAACAAGATCGACCTCGGCTTTGCCCTCAACCCGACCCCACAGCGCGCTCTGGTCGTGGATTTTACCGCCACCGTCTTCCCGCATCCCTTTGGCGCCATGCTCAAGAAGGGTCTGGAAGCCAAGAGCTGGGCCGACATCAACAAGCCCGACGTCAAGATTGCGGTCGACGTTGGCTCCGCCAACGAGACGGTTGCCCGCCGCTTCGCGCCGAATGCGACCATCAAGTCGCTGAAGTCGCGCGACGAGGTCATGCTGGAGATGTCGTCGGGGCGGGTCGATTGCGTCGTCAACGCGCTGGTGCTTGGCCTGACGGCGATTGCCAAGAACCCGAACCTCGGCACCTACAAGATCCTGCAATCACCCTCGGTGGCGATTCCTTCCAGCATGGCGGTGCGGCGCGAACCCGACAAGCGCTGGCGCGACTTCCTGTCGGTGTGGGTCGACTACAATCGCGGCATCGGGCAGATGCGCGAATGGTTCGTCAAGGGGTTGTCGCTGGCGAACGTCAAGCCGGAAGACGTGCCGGTCGAACTCAACATCTGAGGGTCTTTGAAGCTATCTCGGACCTCATCCTGAGGAGCGGCGCCTTCGCCGCGTCTCGAAGGATGGCCGCGAGTCCGTATGTTGCGTCCATCCTTCGAGACGCTTGCTTCGCAAGCTCCTCAGGATGAGGTCCGTATTCTCCGTTATTCTGACGCGGACTTATGTGACGCGGCTTGACGGGCTCACGCCTTCTCATAAGTCAGGCCGCGCTCGAGCTTGCGTCCGACGAGCGTCGCCGGAAACAGGATCGCAAAGTAGATCAGGGCCACGATCGTATACACTTCCAGCGGCCGATAGGTGTCGGCGTTGATCAGGGTTGCGTTGTAGACGAGATCGGGAACGGCGATCACGGACACCAGCGAGGTGTTCTTCAACTGCGTCACCGACTGGTTGACATAGGGTGCCAGCATGGGCTTGAGCGCCTGCGGCAGGATCACCAATCGCAGCACGCGCCATGGTTTTAGTCCGAGCGCCCTCGCCGCGTCCCATTGTCCGCTGTGCACGCTCTCGATGCTGCCACGCACGATCTCGGCGTAAAATGCGCCGCCATAAAGCGACAGCACGCTGACGGCGGCGGCATGTGCCGGGATGTTCACCCCGAGCACGACCGGAAGCGCATAATAGAACCAGATGATCTGAACCAATAGCGGCGTGCAGCGGAACAGTTCGATATAGGCGAGCAGCAGCCAGTCGATTACCGGCAAGCGCCGGAGCCGCAGGATGCCGACGAAAAGGCCGATCAATGTTCCGAGCACGACGGTGCCGATGGTATAGGCGATGGTCCAGCCGAGCCCGAGCCAGAACAAGTGGCTGTATTTGCCGAGGATCGCAAAATCCCAAACGTAGGGCATGTCTGCTCCCGCTTAGAGCGCCCCTTGCGTTTGCCAATCGCCGGGCATCAGAGATAGCGGCTCGGCGAAAAGGCACTGACGTCGAAGGGTGGCGGCGTTCCGGTGATCATGGCCGCGATCGCAGCCCCCGTTGCGGGGCCAGTGGTAAAACCGATGTGCTGGTTGCCGAACGCCAGCCACAGACCGGAATGCCGCGGCGCAGGCCCGATCACGGGTAAGCTGTCCGGCAGCGTCGGCCGCGCTCCGCGCCAGGGTTCGCCGACGGCGTCACCGAATTCGACCACGCTGCGCGCGACCGCGACCACCTGATCGAGCTGCGCGAACGACGACGGCGCGTCGCGGGCGGTCAGTTCGACGCCGGAGGTGACACGGATGCCCTGCTCCATCGGCGTCATGAGAAAACTGCCTTCGGCGTCATGGATCGGACGCTGCAATGAACGTGCCGGATTCGGCATGAACTCCCGATGGTAGCCGCGTTCAAAGGCCAGAGGCACACGATAGCCAAGCGGCCGCAACAGGTCCGCCGACCAGGGTCCCAGCGCGACCACGACATGGTGCGCCGATATCGCGCCGTCCGCGAGCACCGCGCGCCAGCGCTCGCCGTCAGGGGTGATCGCCTTGATGTCCGACTGCCGGACCTCGCCGCCTGAGGAAGCGAACATCTTCGCGTAGGCCTTGACCACGGCGCCGGGCGAGTCGACGGAGGCCGTCTGCGTGTGCAACAGGCCCACCTTGTAGAGGGGCACGATATTCGGCTCGAGCGCGGAAATCGCCTGGCGGTCGAGAACCTCGCTGGCGATGCCATATTCGGCCAGAAACGTCTGCTCTTCCTTCGCCGCAGCGAGGGCGTCGCTGCGCCACGCCTTCAGCCAACCGGTCTCGCGGATGCGCTGCGCCGCATCCGCCTTCACGATCCATTCCCGATGCAGTTTGAGCGATTCGCCGATCAGCCCGTGCAGGGCGGTCGCCCGCGGTTTGACACGAGACGGTGCCGCATTGGCCAGGAAGCGGACGATCCAGTCGATATTCGCCATCGCCCAACCGGGATCCCAGCGCAGCGCCGCGTGCCGGTTGGTCAGGTAAGATGGCAGCGCGCTCCAGAGCGACGGCTTGTTGAGCGGCAAGATCGAGCCGCTACTGAGAATACCGGCGTTGCCATAGGAGGTTTCGCTGCCCGGCTCGCGACGATCGACGAGCACGACGGCCAACCCCCGCTGCCGCGCGGCATAGGCCGCGGACACGCCGACAATGCCCGCGCCCAGGACAATGACATCCACTGTTTGATCTTTCACCCTGTCCACCACCTACATCAGTGTAAGGCCGCCATCGACCGGCAACACGGCTCCCGTCATATGTCCGGCCTCCGGCGACAACAGAAAGGCGACCACCGCCGCCACCTCATTGGGGTCAGCCAATCGCGCGAGCGGATTGGCCTTGGCGGCCAATTGCCAGCCCTGCTGGTCCAACGCGCCCATTCGCCCGGCATCCTTGCGCGTGTAGCCGGGCATGACGACATTGGCGGTTGCGCCCGAGCTTGCGAGTTCGATCGCAAGACACTTGACCAGCGCCTCGAGCGCGGCCTTAGCCGCCGCTGAGGCCGGATAGGTCGCCTCGAGCGTGAAGCGATGGGCAACGAAACTAGAGATGGCGACGACGCGTCCCTGGGGTCCACGCGTCAGATCCGGCAGCGCTTCGGTCGCCAATTCGTGAAACGACATCGCCATGACGGCGAACGACCGCTTGAGCCCCGCGCGTGGCAATTGCGTGAAACTGCGGCGATCCGCAAACCCCGCGGCATGGACGATGGCGTCGATGCTGCCGAACGCGGTGCGCGTCGCGGCAACCAGCTCGGTTGCCGTCCCGGCATCGGCGAGGTCGCCGGTGTGGCAGGCGACCTTGGCGCCGGCAAGCTGACAGTCGCTCGCGACCGCCTTCAATCGCTCGAGCCCCGCGGCGTCGGCGCCTTGCCCATGCAACATCAGGCACTCATCTGGGCCGGCCAAGCGGCGCGCGACCGCCGCGCCGATCCCGATCCCCCCGCCGGTGATGATTGAAACGCGCATGGATCCTTGTTCTTGAACGGGTTTGCCCCGGCAAACTATAGGTCCCGCACGCGCGAATGCAAACCATCGCTGATGGCTTCGTGGGCCATTGCTTGGATGACCCCGGTGATTGCCCGACGGGTTGATCACGACTGCTGTTAGATGACGGTCTTCGGCCATGTATAGAATAGGATCGGCCCCCACGTTCC
This sequence comes from Bradyrhizobium lablabi, assembly GCF_900141755.1. Lineage (NCBI taxonomy): Bacteria > Pseudomonadati > Pseudomonadota > Alphaproteobacteria > Hyphomicrobiales > Nitrobacteraceae > Bradyrhizobium > Bradyrhizobium lablabi. The sequence continues at coordinate 782,643 of NZ_LT670844.1, forward strand.
GATCCTATTCTACGTGGCATTTTTGGAGGGCCGGCTTTCATCCCGAGCCCCGCCAACTCAAGGAGCAGACGGCATGACCCAGATTTCTGCAAAGGGCGATGTGATCACCCTCATCAATGTGTTCACAGTCGAGCCGTCGAACCAGCGACGACTCGTTGCCCTTCTAACCGAAGCCACGGAGGTTTCGGTGCGTCAGGCACCGGGCTTTGTTTCGGCCAGCCTCCATCGCAGTACGGACGGCACAAAGGTCACGATGTATGCACAGTGGCGCAGCATCGAAGCGTATCAGGCGATGCGTCAGGATCCCGCCCCACTGCCGTTTCTTCAGGAAGCGCTCACGATCGCCACGTTTGAACCTGGCGTATACCAAGTCGTGCGAACCTTCACGCCCGTCGGCGAGCCGCGCTGAAATCACCCCACGTACGGCGTCACGTCTCGGCTTTGGCGGCAGCGGCAGAGCTCCAGAGCGAACCAGGATTGGCACGGTCAGGATAAATCTCGAGAACCCGGTCATAGAGTTCGCGGGCGGCGTCATTCAACCGAATGAAGTCACGGATATACTGGCGCGTCTCTTCGACATTTCGCGGACTATCATCGTTGCCGGGAATCTTATGTCCGGCAACGACTGCTAAAGGTTTCAGCGCGTCAATCCTGTCAAGCGCGGCAATCCATTGCAACCGGGTTTGCCTGTTCGATTCGTTGAGAAACGGGTGAATGCCGTTTAGCGCGGTACGGGGGGTTAGTGTATTTCGCATTGCGCGGAGGCGCCGCTATTGCCTCGGCCCAGGCCTTCTGCTGCGGGGTGAGCTGGTCCGGTGCCAGCGGCGCGAAGCGGAACGGTGTCATCCGCCCGGCTTACCGTGGGGCCCGTCATGACGAGCGCCAGGCAAAGCGCGATCGTCGAGCATTTCATCTGGTTTCTCCCTGCTAGAGCATGATGATTTTGAGTTGAATCGTCGCCTGCGCAAGTTCGATCACCTCGCCCCGCTTGCGGGGAGAGGTCGGATCGCGCAGCGATCCGGGTGAGGGGGATTCTCCGCATACGTTGTGCTTCAGCATTCGCGGAAACAGCCCCTCACCCCAACCCTCTCCCCGCAAGAGCGGGGCGAGGGAGAAGTCACCGCTGCGCCTCAACCTAAAGTCATCACGCTCTGGCCGCGGATTTTTTGTTTTGTTTTCCGCGAATCCTTCCAAGCTCAAAGCTTGGAAGACTTCAAGTCCGGGACGTTCGCGCGAAAGGCTACTCTGCGGCCTGCCGTACATGGCGCGCGGTGGGCGTGCGCATGGTCACGAGTTCTTCGGCGGCGGTTGGATGCAGCGCCATGGTGGCGTCGAAATCGGCCTTGGTCGCCCGCAGTTTGACCGCGATGCCGAGCAGCTGCACCATTTCGGCGGCGCCGTCGCCGACGATGTGGCAGCCGACGACGCGGTCGGAGATCCCGTCGACGACGAGCTTCATCAGCATCCTGGTGTCGCGGCCCGACATCGTCGCCTTCATCGGCCTGAACGTCGCCTTGTAGATATCGACATGGCTGAATTGCGCGCGCGCCTGCGCTTCGGTCAGCCCGACCGTGCCGACCTCCGGCTGCGAGAACACCGCGGTCGGAATATTCTCGTGGTCGACCTCGACCGGGCGCTTGCCGAATACGGTGTCGGCGAAGGCGTGCCCCTCGCGGATCGCGACCGGCGTCAGGTTGGTGCGATGGGTGACGTCGCCGATCGCGTAGATATTCGGCACCGAGGTCTGCGAAAAGCCATCGACCGCGATCCCGCCATTGTTCGGATTGATGGCGACGCCCGCCTTGTCGAGCCCGAGACCGCCGACATTGGGATGCCGTCCGATCGCGAACATCACCTGATCGGACGAAATGCTGGAGCCGCCGGTCAAATGCGAGGTGAACTCCTTGCCGTGTCTGTCGACCTTGTTGACGACGCAGCGGGTGAGGATGTTGATGCCCGCTTTTTCCATCTCGGCGCGGACGTGGCTGCGCACATCCTCATCGAAGCCGCGCAAAATGTTTTCGCCGCGATAGACCAGCGTCACGTCGGAACCGAAACCGGCAAAGATGCAGGCGAATTCCAGCGCGATATAGCCGCCGCCCTGGATCAGGATGCGCTTCGGCAATTCGCGCAGGTGAAAGACCTCGTTCGACGAGATCACGTGCTCGATGCCCGGTATCGCCAGCCCGTGATTGGGGGCGCCGCCGGTCGCGATCAGCACATGTTTTGCCGTCACGGCCTCGCCGGTCGCAAGCCGAAGCGTATGCGCGTCCTCGAACACCGCGCGGGTCTTGACGATGCGTGCGCCGGATTTTTCGACATTGGTGGTATAGGCGGCTTCCAGCCGCGCGATTTCGCTGTCCTTGTTGGCGATCAAGGTCGGCCAGTCGAAACTCGCTTGAGGAATGGTCCAGCCGAAGCCGGCCGCATCCTCGATCTCCTGGTGGATGTGGGAGGCATAGACCAGGAGCTTTTTCGGCACGCAGCCGCGGATCACGCAGGTGCCGCCCATCCGGTATTCTTCGGCGATCATGACGCGGGCGCCGTGACCGGCGGCGATCCGGGCGGCGCGCACCCCGCCCGAACCGCCTCCGATGACAAACAGATCGACGTCGTACTCAGCCATCTCTCATCCTGCCCGGATTCTTTTCTAACGCGTTTTCTACCGCAGATAAGTCTACGCAATCTGCGTGAACTTGATTGCTATGCGAACCGGCATCCACTTCGCTAGAAAACGCTTCGAAATCAGATTTGCTTGCCTCGCTTGCGCATCTCGGCGCGGAATTCACCGTTGATGGTTTCGCCAAATTGCTGCGCCCACTGGTTCATATAGGACATGCTGAACTGAATTGCCCGTGGCTCCGCGGTGAGCAGTTTCTGACCGAGCGGCGACTTGTAGAACGTCACCAGGTCCTTCAATTCCTGCTCGGTAAATTCGTTGGCGTAAACCTTCGCCATCCCCTCGCCGATTTCCTTCTCGCGGCCGGCGAGCTTCTGGGCGACGATCACGGCGACCTCATTGAGGTCCTTCTGATAGTTGAGGTTCGATTGCAGCAACTGGTCCTTGGTCTGCTGGACCAGATTGGGAACGGCGTTCGCATACATGGCGCTGGCGTTTTTCATCGCCAGAATTTCCTTGGCGGCCGCGATAGCCGCCGGAGATGCGTCCTTGAGCGGCGGCGGCGTCGTTTGCGCCCCGGCCGGGACGACGGTCAGAGCCAGTCCGAAGGCAAGGCTTGCGGCCGACAGGATTCTCGATAGACGCTTCATTCCAAATTCTCCTGAAATTGCGGGGTTACCGCCGTTCAACAACGCGAATTCCGTCAGCCCCCGCCAGCACCGCCATGCCGGCGAGACCGATGAACAGCCCGTGCTCGACGACACCCGGGATTGCCGCCAGCAATCCCGCCAGGCGCGGAGCATCGATTATCCGTCCGAGATGGGCATCGACGATCCAGTGGCCGCCATCGGTGACAAAAACGTGGCCATCTTTGCCCTTTCGGAGCACCATTTGCCCTGAAACGCCGCTTTCCGCAAATGCCCTGGCGATGGCGCGCTGCGTCGCCTTTAGGCCGAACGGGACGACCTCCACGGGTAGCGGAAAGCGGCCGAGCGCTTCGACCCATTTAGAGTCATCGGCGATCACGATCATGCGATCGGAGGCGGTCGCGACGATCTTTTCCCGCAGCAACGCGCCGCCGCCGCCCTTGATGAGATTAAGCGCGGGGTCGATTTCGTCGGCGCCATCGACGGTCAGATCGAGCCGGTCGATGTCGTCAAGCGTGGTCAGCCGAATGCCGCAGCGCAACGCATCGTCGCGGGTGGCCTCCGATGTCGGTACGCCGATGACGTCGAGCCCGGCGCGGACGCGCTCGCCGAGCAGTTCGACGAAATGTTTTGCGGTCGACCCGGTGCCGAGGCCAAGCTTCATGCCGTCGCGCACATGCTCCAGCGCGCGCGCCGCCGCCTGCCGTTTCAATTCATCCATGGTCAATTGCAAACGAAGCCCCGAAAGCTATTGGCAAAGAACTGCCGGCGATACCACCGCCGATCCGCCGGCCGGCGACATCAGGCGGAGCCTATCTAGCGTCGTTTTGGCCGCAGGAACAGCGCCATGCACCGCAAATGATACCTTTTGCGGGCACTAAAGCCCCGCCGGCTTGTCCATCGCCGCCATGATGGCGGCGAACCGCTCCTCGACGTCCTCGCGCATTTCCGGATGGGTGAACACGTAAAGCTCGTCGCCGCGGATCGCGGCGAGAACGCGCGCGGCGACCTCCGAAGGGTCGAGCCCGGCCGCCAGGCGCGCGGCGATCTCGGCGAGCAGCCGGCCGGCGGGGCTCGCCGGGTCCGGCGGCTGCGTCGCGCCGTAGCGCTCGGGCCGGTTGCGGCCGCTCTCGCCGATCCGGGTGCGGACATAGCCCGGACAGAGCACGGTCACGCCGATGCCGTGTGGCTTGAGCTGCATCGCGAGCCCCTCCGACATCCCGACCACGGCGAACTTGCTCGCCACATAGGGGCTGAAGCCAAGCCCGCCATTCATCCCGGCCATCGAGGCGGTGTTGACGAAGTGGCCGCCCTCGCCATGGCCGCGGATATGCGGAAGGAAGGTCCTGATGCCGTAGAGGACGCCGAAAAGATTGACGTCGAGCACCCATCGCCAATTGTCGAGTGAGATATTGTCGATGCCGCCGGCCGCCGCCACACCGGCATTGTTGCACACCACATGGACGTTTCCGAATGTATCGCAGGCCGCTTTCGCCGCGCGCTCGACGCTTGCGGGATCGCCGACGTCGCAAACGACGCCGTTGACGCCAGGCCCGACATTGTCCAGGCTTTTGACGGCGGCCGAGAGCGCATGGGTCTCGATATCGGCGAGCATCACCTTCATGCCGGCTCCCGCAAAGGCCCGGCCGAGCGCGAACCCGATGCCGCTGGCGCCGCCTGTCACGAATGCTGTTTTGCCGGCGAATTCGCGCATGATGATCCCCGCTCTCTTTTCCGAAAATAGGCCGGATGCCACATCCCTACTTGCATGATTGGGCGCGGACCGATAGCGATTTTCGATGACCACCGCCCGCACTATCGTATTCGATCTCGACGGCACGCTCGTCGACACCGCGCCCGACCTGATCAGCGCGCTCAACTACATTCTCGACCGGGAGGGTCTGCCCGCGGTCCCGCTGCATCTGGCCCGCAACATGATCGGCGCCGGCGCCCGCCGGCTGCTCGAACGCGGCCTGGAATTGGATGGCCGCTCGATAGGCCCCGAAGACATCGACCGGCTCACCAAGGATTTTATCGATTATTATGCCGCCCATATCGCCGACGCCTCGCGCCCGTTCGAGGGGCTCGAAGCGGCCCTCGATGATCTCAGCGCGCGCGGATATCGCTTTGCGGTTTGCACCAACAAGCTGGAATGGCTGTCGAAGCGATTGCTCGACCAGCTCGGATTGAGCGAGAGGTTTTCGGCGATTTGCGGCGCCGACACGTTTGGGGTCTCCAAGCCCGATCCGGCGATCCTGCAGCAGACGGTCGCGCGGGCGGGCGGCGTATTGTCGTCCGCGATCATGGTGGGGGATGCCGGCCCGGATGTCGGCGTCGCCCGCCGCGCCGGTATCCCCGTGATCGGCGTCGAATTTGGCTATACCGACGTTCCAATCGCCGACCTCAAGCCGGATCGGCTGATCGGCCATATGGCGGACCTGCCGGCAGCGGTCGAGAGCCTGATTTTGCATCGAAACGCCATCTAAGACATTGATTTATCGTCGATATTTTTTCTCGCCTATGCCGCCATTAACCATCAATTAACGACGCGGGCCCGCACGGTTGCACGGCTGTCCTGACGCTCCTATGGTCGAAAGCGGGGATTGTGGCTTTAAGCCGCAGTATATTGACGGATGGATCATGCGTCGTGTCATCGCGATTGCCGTAGCGGGAGCTAGCCTGGCCGGCTGCTCCTCGTTTTCCTTGGATGCCTTCAAATCGACGCCGCCGACGGTGCAGATCCAGCTCGATTCCGTGCCGACCGGAGCCGATGCGCGGACCTCGCTGGGGCAGAGCTGCAAGACCCCCTGCTCCGTCGCGGTTGCCGCTCCCGACACCGGTTTCTCGGTCACCTACACGCTGAACAGGTTCCAGCCGGCGACGATTCCGGTGCAGGTGATCCGCAACCCCGGCGATTTCTCCTCGCCCGCCTCGACTACCTTCGATCCCAATCCGGTGGTCGCCGAGCTTCAGCCGGCCGGCCCGCCGCCCAAGGCCGCACGGAAAAGGATGCTGAAGCCGAAGAAGCCGAAAACGCCCAAGGGCACCGCCGCAGCGCCCGAGCCGGCGGGTTCGCCATTCCCCGACGCATCGCAACCGCCCGCGCCCGCCACGCCGAGCCGTTGATCGCTCGCACCGCACCAGATCGAGCTTTGCGGATTGTACGCGGGTCGCATCGTGCATAGATTGTCACAGTGGAACCAAAGCCGCAGTGACAAGGCGCATTGAATGAACGGACCCTTATTCAGTCCCTCCGCATCGCTGGATCGTCCGATGACCGACCCGTTCGGCCGGACCATCAGCTATTTGCGGGTGTCGGTCACCGATCGCTGCGACCTGCGCTGCTTCTATTGCATGTCGGAAGACATGACATTCCTGCCCAAGGCCGATCTGCTCACGCTGGAAGAGCTCGACCGGCTCTGCACGGCATTCATCGCCAAGGGCGTGCGAAAGCTGCGCCTGACCGGCGGCGAGCCGCTGGTCCGCCGCAACGTGATGTCGCTGGTGCGTTCGCTGTCACGCCATCTCAAAACCGGCGCGCTCAATGAACTGACGCTGACCACCAATGGCTCGCAACTGTCGCGCTTCGCCGGCGAATTGCGCGACTGCGGGGTTCGTCGCATCAACGTGTCGCTGGATACGCTCGATCAAGCAAAATTCCGCGCCATCACCCGTTGGGGCGAGCTCGACAAGGTGATGGCCGGCATCGAGGCCGCGCGGTCGGCAGGACTTGCCGTCAAGATCAACGCGGTGGCGCTGAAGAACCTGAACGAGGATGAAATCCCCGCGCTGATGGAGTGGGCGCACGGCAAGGGCATGGGGCTAACGCTGATCGAGGTGATGCCGATGGGCGACATCGGCGCAGGCCGTATCGACCAGTACGTGCCGCTGTCGCTCGTGCGCGCGCGGCTCGCCAAGCAATACACGCTGACCGACCTCGACGATAACACCGGCGGCCCGGCGCGTTACGTTCGCGTCAGCGAAACCGGCGGCAAGCTCGGCTTCATCACCCCGATGACGCATAATTTCTGCGAGGCCTGCAACCGGGTGCGGATCACCTGCACCGGAACGTTACATACCTGCCTCGGCCACGAGGATGCCTCCGACCTGCGCAAACCGCTGCGAGCCTCCGCCGACGACGCGCTGCTGGCCCAAGCGATCGACCGCGCCATCGGCCTCAAGCCGAAGGGCCACGACTTCATCATCGATCGCCGCCACAACCGCCCGAGTGTCAGCCGCCATATGAGCGTTACCGGCGGTTGAGGTCGCAGCGCGCCCGTAAGCGCGCCCGCGGGCGAATATTCCCCTTCATAATCAACAAACTTCCAATTGACGGCGGCGCCGCGCGCTGAAATGGTGCGGCGGCTTCATGCTAGCCCGGCTGGAAAAGCCGCTGCGCCTAAGGGCTGCAGTCAAGACGGCTGAGGCGTTAATTGGGGGAGGACTATCGTTGCAATCGCTCCTGCGAATGAGCCATTTCTTGCAAGTGTCGTGTCTTGCAAGTGTCGTGGCTCCACGCGTTCCCCGCGCGGTGGCAAAGCGATATCAGTTGAACCGATCGGCGCGTTTTGACGACCGCCGGAGAGAAGATGATGCGCCCATTGTTGGCGGTTAGCGCCGCGATCGACCAGATCAACGAAAAGATCGGCTACATCTGCAATTTCCTGGTGCTGGCCGCCTGCATCGTCAGCGCCGGCAATGCGATGATCCGCTACGCGTTCAGCTACAGTTCGAACGGCTGGCTCGAGCTGCAATGGTACATGTTTGCCGTGCTGGTGATGTTCGGCGCCTCCTACACCTTCAAGCGCAACGAGCATGTCCGGGTCGAGATCTTCTATCTGTTCCTCTCCGAGCGCGGCCAGCTCTGGCTCGACCTGATCGGCACGCTGTTCTTCCTGATCCCGGCCTGTCTGTTGCTCGCCTATCTGTCCTGGCCGTTCTTCTATCAGGCCTATGCGGTGGGTGAATTGTCGAGCAATGCCGGCGGCCTGGTACGCTGGCCGATCAAATTCGTGATCCCGGCAGGCTTTGTGATGCTGGCGTTGCAAGGCGTATCGGAAGTCATCAAGCGCATCGCCGCGCTGCAGAACCTGGTGACGATCGATGCGAAATACGAGAGGCCGACGCAATGATTACGCTGGAGATGATGCCACCGCTGATGTTCGGCGGGCTGGTGCTTGCCATGCTGATCGGCTTTCCGGTGGCGTTTACGCTTGCCGCGGTCGGACTCTCGTTCGGCTTTCTCGCGATCCATCTCGGATTCTTCGACCTTAATTTCCTGCAGGCGATACCGGGCCGCGTATTCGGCAGCGTGCTCGCCAACGACCTGTTGCTGGCTATTCCATTCTTCACCTTCATGGGCGCGATCCTGGAGCGCTGTGGATTGGCCGAAGACATGCTCGATTCGATGGGCCAGTTGTTCGGGCCGATCCGCGGCGGCCTCGGTTATTCCGTGATCATTGTCGGCTTCATCCTCGGCGCCATCACCGGCACGGTGGCGGCGCAGGTCATCGCCATGGCGCTGATCTCGATGCCGGTGATGATCCGCTACGGCTACAACATGCGCTATATCACCGGCGTGCTGGCGGCATCGGGCACCATCACCCAGTTAGTGCCGCCGTCGCTGGTGCTGATCGTCCTCGCCGACCAGCTCGGCAAGTCGGTCGGCGACATGTATCTCGGCGCCTGGGGCCCCTCGATCTTCCAGATCCTGCTGTTTGCCGGCTACACCTTCCTGCTCAGCATCTTCAAACCGGACCATGTGCCGGCGGTACCGAAAACCGCGCTGACACTGACCGGCTGGCCGTTGTGGCGAAAATGCCTGCTCGGCATCATTCCCTCGGCGGTGCTGATCTTCGTCGTGCTCGGCACCATGATGCTCGGTCTGGCGACCCCGACCGAAGCCGGCGCGATGGGCGCCGTCGGCGCCATCGTGCTCGCCGCGATCCACAGCAAGGATTTTTCCACTACCGGCCGCAAGATCCTGATCATCGGCGTGATCGCCTGCGGCATCGGCACCATGGTCGGAATCTTCCTGACCGAAGGGCTGATCTTCAAGCTCGCCTTTGTCGTCACCTATTTCGCGGTGGTCTGGGTCTGTCTTGAGGCGGTTCGCATTCCCGAACTGCGCGGCCTGATCAAGCAGGGCTACGAGACCACCATGCGCATCACCACCATGGTGGTGTTCATCCTGATCGGCTCGACCTGCTTCTCCGTCGTCTTCCTCGGCGTCTCCGGCGGCGTATGGCTGGAGCATATGCTGACCTCGCTGCCGGGCGGCGTCTGGGGATTTTTGATCTTCATCAATTTGTTCATCTTCTTCCTGGCGTTCTTTCTGGACTTCTTCGAAATCGCTTTCATCATCCTGCCGATGATCGCGCCGATCGCGCAGAAGATACTGGCGCCGGTGGTCGGCGCGGATGCGGCGCTGATCTGGTTCGGCGTCATGCTGTGCGTGAACATGCAGACGTCGTTCATGCACCCGCCGTTCGGTTTCGCGCTGTTTTATTTGCGCGGCGTCGCACCCAAGGAAGTCAAGAGTTCCGACATCTACTGGGGCGCGCTGCCATGGGTCGGGTTGCAGGTCATCATGGTGGTGCTGGTGATTGCGTTTCCGATCACCGTCACCGCGCTGCTCGACAAGCCCTCGACGGTCGATCCGAACAAGGTCAACTTCAACGTGCCGCAAATCGAATTGCCGCCGCTCGATTTCAGCGAGCCGCCGAAATTCAAGTAGGCGCGCCGAGATAGCCGCATAAAAAAGCCCCGGAACCGCGCTCCGGGGCTTTTGCTTGCGAGCCGCGATCATGCGCGCAGATGGCGCGCCATGAATGAATCGTAAGCGAGTTCGGCGACCTGGAACCACTGATAGGCCGGGTTGGTATAGGCGTTCAGCGAGTCATAGACCTTCTTGAAGCTGGCGTTGGTCGAGGAAATCTCCTCATGCAGCTCCTTTGCCGCCTTGAAACACGCTTCCATGATCGCGGGCGAGAAGCCGTGCAACTTGGTGCCGGCGGCGAGCAGACGTTTCAGCGCCGGCGGATTGACCAGATCGTATTTCGCCGTCATCCAGGTATTGGCATAATGCCCGGCCTGCTCGAGGATCGCCTGATAGCTCTTCGGCAGGCTGTTCCACTTGTCCAGGTTGATGAAGGCGAGAAGGATCGCGCCGCCTTCCCACCAGCCGGGATAGTAATAATGCGGCGCGACCTTGTAGAAGCCGAGCTTCTCGTCGTCATAGGGACCGACCCATTCGGCGGCATCGATGGTGCCCTTCTCCAGCGCCGGATAGATGTCGCCGGCCGCGATTTGCTGCGGCACCGCGCCGAGTTTCTGCAACACGCGTCCCGGGAATCCGCCGATCCGGAATTTGAGGCCCTTGAGATCGTCGACGGTGTTGATCTCCTTGCGGAACCAGCCGCCCATCTGGCAGGTGGTCTGCCCTGCGAGCAGCGAGATGACGTTGTAGTTCTTGTAAAACTCGTTGAGCACTTCCTTGCCGCCGCCGAGGGTGTACCAACCCTGATTGGCACGTGAATTGGGACCGAAGGCAACCGAGGTACCAAAGGCGAAGGTGGGATCCTTGCCGAAATAATAATAGGACGCGGTGTGCCCCATCTCGACGGTGGCGTTCTGCACGGCATCGACGACTTGCAGAGCAGGGACGATTTCGCCGGCGGCGAACACCTGGATCTGGAATTTATTATCGGTCGCTTCACCAACCGCCTTGGCCATCAACTCAGCGCCGCCGTAAAGCGTATCAAGCGATTTCGGCCAGCTACAGGTCATGCGCCATTTGATGTCCGGGCTCGATTGCGCGATCGCAGGCGCGGCAATGGTTGCCCCCGCGACGCCCACGCCGGTCGCCTTGATGAAGTCACGACGTTTCATGAATTTCCCTCCCCTTGGTGATGTGAGACGTGCCGCTCGCCTTCGTTTCGAGGCTTGACGCCAGCATGGTCCATCCTCGTGCGGAATTCCATGACGAACTGGCTTGCCGCAACGCAAAAATCATCCGCTTTGGCGGATGATGACGGGGGTGCGCTACGGATTCGAATTTCAAACACATACAGCTTCGCGATCTCGCCGCGTGTTTCGCGCGAGGTTTGCTTTGATGTCCCGCCCTCAGAGATCAGAGGGCACAGGGAATGCCGGGCGCCCGATGCGCCCGATAGCCGCGTGTGCAATGGTAGTGGTAGAACGCACACGCGTTAGTCAGGTCACACCGGAATCACCCGGCACTCCCCGCGCAATGGTTTTAACGGTTTCCTGCGCGCTCTCCCCGGCGACCGGGCTCTTTTGCCACCGTCACCCCTGAGAAGCTTGCTTCTCAAGAGCTTGACACCAGCGTCGGGGTGTCAGGACCACACGCCTTCTCCGTCCGCAAGAAAGCGCCCTCGTCTTTGGCGCCACCTGCGTCCACCACATCCCGACCCTACGTCCGTGACGATCGCGAAACGCCCCTCTGTGTGGGACGGGATGGCGGGAGTCCTAAAGGTGATTTGGGCAAATCACGAAGCGGAATATTTTTGCGAAGCGATCTGGACGACCCAAATCAGCCTGAGATCGTTCACGAATTTTCTGTTTTGGCGCAAGCCGTAGTCCGGGCGGAGAGAACAGCAACCGGGATCGCCCCGGGTTTCGCTGCGCTTCACCCGGGGCTACGGCACTGGCGAGGTTCATGGCGGGGGCGCGTGATTCCGGCTACGCGGGTTCTGGCATCCTGGAGGGATCGCGAGCGGCGGACGCACTTCGGTGATGCGCATTATCCCATAGGTTACGTGCACTGTCACCGTAATGCCCACGGCGGATGCACTGTGTTAGCATGTTGAGGCAGGAACAATCGCGCTTGCAGGAGGTGCCGAGCCAATGAACGAAGAAGAACCGACAGAAGCAGACATTACAGAGCTTGAAGAATTGAGGATCGAGTTAACGGAGAATTACTACGGCGCCATTGGTAAGGGCATCTCAGCTTGGTCCAGGACCGAGAGCGGCCTCGTTGTCATCGCAGCCCTGCTGTTGGACACGAAACAGGAAAAGGCAGGTCTGATCCTTTATTCGATTGCAAACTTTCACTCTTGGCTCGCGATCATTGACGAGCTTTTCGAGATGGACCCTCGATATCGGGCGCTCCGACCGGATTGGACTGTGATCGCAAATCGGCTCAAGAAGCTTAACGATACGCGCGTGCGGCTTGCGCATCATGCGCTTGAGAGCGGAAAGGGAATTGAGGCTATTGTGGCAGGCGAGGACATTGAGATGCTTCTGCCGTCGTTAAAGCCAAGCAAATACGACACGCGGACCAAATCCAAGAAGCATTCACCTCTACAAATAGAACAATTGGCCGACTTTGTGGATGAGCTTGCCGTTGTCAGCAAAGGACTTGGAGAGTTGCTGAAACGTATGGCCCCGATCTTTCTCGAACCGAAGAAAAAGCTCGTCGAAAGGGTTCGAGAACTTCGGCGGATGGCGGGCGTTGTTGAACCGGAAGTTGAAAGCACCGCAGAGAAATTCCTTAAACACATCGATATGCTGAACGTCGTCGGCACGCGCGACGGGGAGCACCGAGATCAATCCGACGGTAAGTAATGCGGGATCGGCATCACGGCCGCCGCTGGCCACCTGCCATGGCGGCCTAGCGATGTCCGTCCACGGGGCAAAGCGGAAATGCCGTTCAAGTAGGGCCACTTCTGTCGGGGATTGGGCTTGTGCAACAGCAGGTCAACGTAATTTTGCGTGCAAGTCGCCGGATGACTTGCGTCGATTCGACCAGTTGGCGCGTAGCGGGGACTACGAGGCAGAAGAGAAGTGGCAGAATGAAAAGGAAGCTACCGGCCAGTGCGTGCGGCTGGGCGACGGCAAAATGGTCATGGTCGAGGATAGGCGGGGGTCATCGTTCTGCGTGAGGCCAAGAGGCGAAACCGAATGCTTCTGGTCATATGAGGGGGAGATACTTAGCAAGGCCGGCTATGACGCTTTGCAGGAGGAGCTTCAAGCCCGCTTCAGGGCTGAACAGCCCAAGGCTCATGCTGACGTGCGGGGTGTTTGTAAATGACCGGATGAAAGAGGGCCGCGCAACATGGCATGCTGCGCGGGAAATGCGTTACGGTTTACGGGACCAGGACTGGAGCGCCCTGTGTTTCATGGCATATGCGGCTTCCGATCGCGAGACCGCTAAAAATGCTCTTACCCATATCGATGGTCGATGGGATCGCAGCCTTTGGCGTACCAAAGAGTTCTTTGATCAATCAGTAGCATGGATTCAGAAGTAGATTTGAAAGGCGAAGCTGCTGCTGAGTTCCCGCAACGCAAAAAGCCCGACCTCCGCTGACGCCGGGCTTTTGGTGTAGTACTTAAGGCTTAGCGATCAGCCGCGGGTGCGCGAGCGGATCATGAAACTATCAAAAGTGTATTCGGCGACCTGCCACCACAGATATTGATCCGAGCGATAGGCCTGCATCGCCTCGATCGATTTCTTGAAGTCGGGATTCTTCGCGGAAATCTCGGTCCACAATTCGTTGGTCGCCTTCAGGCAGGCTTCCAGCACTTCGTTGGTGAAGGGACGAAGCTGCGTGCCGCCGGCGACCAGGCGCTTCAACGCGGCCGGATTCTGCATGTCGTAGCGCGCGGCCATCCAGGTGTTGGCATTCGCCGTCGCGTTGTTGACGATGGCCTGATAGTTCTTCGGCAACGAATTCCACTTCTCCAGATTGCAGAACGCGTGCACCGTCGGGCCGCCTTCCCAGAAGCCGGGATAGTAATAGTACTTGGCGACCTTCTGAAAACCGAGTTTCTCGTCGTCATAGGGACCGACCCATTCGGCGGCGTCGATGGTGCCCTTCTCGAGCGCGGGATAGATGTCGCCGCCGGCGAGCTGCTGCGGCACCACGCCGACCTTCTGCAGCACCTGACCGGCAATGCCGCCGATGCGGAACTTCAGTCCGGAGAGATCGGCGACCGTCTTGATCTCCTTGCGAAACCAGCCGCCCATCTGGGTGCCGGTGTTGCCGCAGGGAAACGCGATCACGCCGAACTTCTTGAAGAACTCGTTGCCGAGCTCCATGCCGCCGCCCTGATACCACCACGAATTCTGCTGACGCGCGTTGAGGCCGAACGGCACCGAGGCGTAGATCGCAAAGGTCGGATCCTTGCCGACGTAATAATACGAGACGGTGTGGCTCATCTCGATGGTGCCGTTGGAGGTCGCGTCCAGCGCCTGCAGGCCCGGAACGATTTCACCGGCGGGAAACACCTGGATCTGAAACTTGTTGTCGGTCATCTCGGCAACCTGTTTCGCGAAGTATTCGGAGCCGCCGTAAAGCGTATCGAGCGACTTCGGGAAACTCGACGTCATGCGCCACTTGATCTCGGGCGAGGACTGCGCGATCGCCGGCGAGGCGACGGCGGTCACCGCGGCACCGGTTGCGGACACTTTTAAAAAATCACGACGCTTCATTTAAGGTATCTCCTTGCAGGGGCGTTTTGTAACGGGGTTTCCCGGATTTCCTGGAGCAGTTTACTCGGCGAGGCAATTTCGGCGTCAACCGGAGGGCGCTCTGGCGGGGGGCTTTAACACGGAAGTTCGGCGACAGAATACGCAACAAAGGCATGACTGGACTGATTAAACGAAAGTCGCATACGGGCTTCGGAAAGCGGCTCAGGCCGCGGCGATGACGCCCTTGAGCTGATCGCGGACCTTGGCCCCGATCGCCCGGTAGATCGCGGCGTGCGGGCCGTCCGGCTCGCTCTCCACCACCGGGGTCCCCGAATCAGAGGTGGCGCGTATCGACATATGCAGCGGAATTTCGCCTAAAAAAGGCACCGCGAGCCGCTCGGCCTCGTGCCGCGCGCCGCCGTGACCGAAGATGTCCGACTTCGTGCCGCAATGCGGGCACTGGAAATAGCTCATATTCTCGACAATGCCGAGCACCGGCACGTTGACCTTCTTGAACATTGCCAGTCCCCGCCGCGCATCGATCAGGGAAAGATCCTGCGGGGTCGAGATGATCACCGCACCCTTGAGAGGCACGTTCTGCGCCAGCGTCAGTTGCGCATCGCCGGTGCCGGGAGGCATGTCGACCACGAGAATATCGAGCGTACCCCATGCGACGTCGCGCAGCATCTGGGTGATCGCCGACATCACCATCGGCCCGCGCCAGATCATGGCGGTATCCTCTTCGACCAGGAAGCCGATCGACATGATGGCGAGGCCGAAACGCGGAATCGGAATCATCTTCTTGTCGTCGTTGAGCTGCGGCTTCTCGCGAATCCCGGTCAACCGCGGCACCGACGGCCCATAGATGTCGGCGTCCAGCAGGCCGACGCGCAGACCGAGATCGCGCAAGCCCAGCGCCAGATTGAGCGCGGTGGTTGATTTTCCGACGCCGCCTTTGCCGGAGGCCACCGCGATGACCGCGGCAATGCCGGGAATTTCCGCCTGCTTCGACATCGGCGATGTCGGAGACTGCGGCGGCCGATGCGCCGAGACCGGCGGCACGCCGTGGGTGTGGCGATGTGCCGACGGAGCCGGCGCGGCGGCGGCGCCCGCCTTGCGTTCCGCGGTGAGCGCAATCAAAGCCACGGTGACGCCGGGAATGGCGCGCACCGCGGCTTCGGCTTGGGCGCGTACGCTTTCCCAGGCGCGGGCTTCCGCGGCATCGACATTGATCGAGAAAAACACCTTGCCGTCGGTCACCGAGACCGCCGACAGCACATTAGCCGCGGTCAACGCGGTGCCGCGCGGCGACGCCACCTTGGCCAGCGCATCGAGAACCTGCTGCTGCGTTACGCTCACGGCGCATCTCCTAGCGAGTATTGGATGCGACCCATAGAGCCTTACCGCTCGAAAGGCTACCTCGCCCCGACGTCATCCGCCCGCTCGAGGGGCGCCGCTTCGCCCTGCTCCTTGGCGGCCTCGTAATTCAGCTCGATCATGACGCCGTTGGGGTCATTGACGAAGATCTGCCAGAGGTCGCCGCCCGGAACCTGCCGCGAGTCGAATGCCATGCCTTTGGACTCCAGCCGCCGCTTCATGCCGGCGAAACCGTAGCTGGCAAAAGCGACGTGGTGGACGACGCCGGAATCCGGCTTCTGCGGCTCCTCGGTCTTGGAAATATCGACCAGATGCACCACCGCCTTGCCCTCGGAATACATCCACGCTCCGGGGAAAGCGAAGTTCGGCCGGGCGCCCTTCTCCAGCCCCAGAATATCCTCGTAGAACCGGACGGTGTCGGCGAGGTGGCGGGTCCGGATGTTGAAATGGTCGAGCACGCCTACACTGACGCTCATCGGTGTCACTCCCTTTGTTCTTGAAATTGCTGATGCCGATGGCTGATCCTAGCACAAAACCGAGCCTGCGCAGCAACATGGTCCTGCGCAGCAACATGGGTCCTGCGCAGCAAAATGGGTCCCGCGCAGCAAAGGGGACCCGCGCGTCAAACGGGGGCGTTGCCCTTCACGCCCGAGGGTTTATTGTGCGCGCTCCCTTAAGTCTTGCGCGGAACCTGTTTCGAGGACCGAACCAGCCCCCGCCTTGTCTCAATCATGATAGTCCGGCCGTTCGACGCCGGCGAAACCCCAAGTTCTAAAACAAGGTCTAAAAACATGGCTAAAGTCGCTTTTCTCGGTCTCGGCGTGATGGGTTTCCCCATGGCAGGACACCTGGTGAAAAAGGGTGGCCACGAGATAACGGTCTACAACCGGACGCCGGCCAAGGCGCAAGCCTGGGCGGAAAAATTCGGCGGCAAGACCGCGCCGACGCCAAAAGCCGCGGCCGAGGGTCAGGATTTCGTGATGTGCTGCGTGGGCAATGACAACGACCTGCGCGCCGTCACGCTCGGCGCCGATGGCGCTTTTGCAGGCATGAAAAAGGGCGCAACTTTCGTCGATCACACCACCGCATCCGCCGAAATCGCCCGCGAGCTCGATGCGGAGGCGACCAAACGCGGTTTCAGGTTCGTCGACGCCCCGGTTTCCGGCGGCCAAGCCGGCGCGGAAAACGGCGTTTTGACCGTGATGTGCGGCGGCAGCGAGGAAGCCTATGCCGCCGCCGAGCCGCTCATCGCGGCCTATGCAAGGATGTGCAAGCGGCTCGGACCTGCGGGGTCCGGCCAATTGACAAAAATGGTCAACCAGATCTGCATCGCCGGACTGGTTCAGGGCCTTTCGGAAGGCATCCATTTCGCCAAGAAGTCCGGGCTCGATGTCGCGGCCGTGATCGACACCATCTCGAAGGGCGCCGCGCAATCCTGGCAGATGGAGAACCGCTACAAGACCATGGCCGAGGGCAAGTACGATTTCGGCTTTGCGGTCGAATGGATGCGCAAGGATCTCTCGATCTGCATCGCCGAATCCCGGCGCAACGGCGCGAGCCTGCCGGTGACGGCGCTGGTCGATGCGTTCTACGCGGAAGTCGAGAAGATGGGCGGCAAGCGCTGGGACACCTCGAGCCTGCTCGCGCGGCTGGAACGCTAGGGTTCCGGCCCACGCGAGAGAGGTTAATTTAACCTCCCATTAACGTGATTCTTTAGCGCTTTAAGTCACCTCTTAAGGATTTAGCGCCAGAGATAGACAATGCAAAAGCTCGCGCCGTCCGCGGGCAGGATTTGTGTTGTTTGATGAGTAAACCCGCAGATAAGCCCGAAGTTGTGCAGCTTCCGGCTGAACCGCCTGTCGCCGTGCCGGCAAGTCACCGCCGCATCGCCGCGCAGCGGGTCCGCGAGGCGCGGGATCGGTTAACGTCAACCAGCGGAACCCGTCCCGCTTTCGATCGCGAATTGCTTCGGCAATATGCCCAGACCCGGCTGTCGGCATCCTATGTCGTGATGCTGCTCGTGGTAGCATCTGGCCTGTTGTTCGGCTTCTGGATGCAGCCGGTTTCGGCCGCGGCCTGGACCTGCGGCATGCTCTGCATCCACGCCGTCACCATCCGCAATTGCCGCAGATTCCTGCTGGAGAAGCCCTCGCTGACCCGAACCCGCAAGTGGCGGACGCAGTTCGTGCTGCTCGATCTGTTCTACGGGCTGTGCTGGACCACGATCCTGATTCACCCGGCGAGCCCCGACGCGGTTTCGAACGCGCTGATGATGTTCCTGATCCTGTTGGTGATCGCGGTCTCGAGCATGCTCGCGGCGAGCCTGCCGATCGCAGCGCTCGCGGCGACCGCGCCGGTCACCGCGGCGATTGCGCTGAATTTCGTGCTGAGCGGTTCATTCGACAATTACGTGCTGGCGTTGCTCGCGGTCGCCGCCGAGGGCTATTTCGCGCTGCTTGCCCACCGCCTGCATTCGACCACGCTGGCGACGCTGGAGGCGCGCGCCGAGAAAGATGCGCTGATCGGCGAACTCGAGCAGGCGAAGGCAATCTCGGACGAGGCGCGGCATCGCGCCGAATCCGCCAACGTCGCAAAATCGCGGTTTCTGGCGCAAATGAGCCACGAATTGCGCACGCCGCTGAACGCGATCCTCGGATTTTCCGAGGTGATGAAGAGCGAGATTTTCGGCGCCCACACGGTGCCTGTGTATAAGGAATATTCGGCCGATATTCATAATTCGGGCGTACACCTGCTCAACCTCATCAACGAAATCCTCGACCTGTCGCGGATCGAAGCCGGAAGGTACGAGCTCAACGAAGAGGCGGTATCGCTCGTGCATGTCGTCGCCGACTGCCATCATCTCTTGAAGCTGCGCGCCTCAAGCCGCGGCATCACCATTCACGAAGTGTTCGAGCAGGGCATGCCGCGCATCTGGGGCGATGAGCGCGCGACACGGCAGATCGTGCTCAATCTGTTGTCAAACTCGATCAAGTTCACCCCCCAAGGCGGCGAGATCTGGCTCAAGGCCGGATGGACCGCCTCGGGCGGACAATATCTGAGCGTCAAGGATACCGGCTCCGGGATTGCGGAGGATGAAATCCCGATCGTGCTGGCGTCCTTCGGCCAGGGCTCTAATTCGATCAAGTCAGCCGAACAGGGTGCGGGCCTTGGGCTGCCGATCGCGAAAAGCCTGATCGACATGCACGGCGGCACGTTTACGCTGAAATCAAAACTGCGCATCGGCACCGAAGTGATCATCACCTTCCCGCCGGAGCGCGTGATGTCGGCGCTCGCGCCGATGGCCGAGGAGGCGCCGCCGCTGCAGCCGGAAACCGCTGGCACAGCGACCGCCGACGACAAGCGCCGCCCGCGCAACAAGCCGATCATGAGCGCGGGGACCGGATTATGAATCGGATGACCAACCGGATCAGGAATCCGAAGATGATTGGGGCGCTTGCACACGCGACCGAATCCGTTTCACTATCGAACCATGAGTATAGATACGCCGTGCATCGCCGTCTGTATGATCGACCCCAGAACCAGCCTTTGTTTTGGCTGTGGACGTACGCTTCCGGAGATCGCGCGCTGGCACCGGATGGAGCGCGCGGAGCGGCTTGCGGTGATGGCGGAGCTCGCGCCGCGCATGGCGGAAGCCGGTCTGGTGCCGCCCGAGGCCGCCAGCACTTCGAAAGCCGGCTGAGCCATAGCTGCATCGGAGGCGCGCCGTGAGCCGCCTCCTGCTTGTCCTGTTGGTGCTGGTGGCGACCGCCGGCGCTGTGGTGGCTTATGGCGACCCCGAACGGATCGCGCGCGCGGGCGACACCGTCTCCGAATTATTGCGCAAGCGCGCCGCGGCTCCTGCGCGCGCCGTGCAGATCGCGCGCGGCCAGGGCGGCGAATTCGCGCTACTGGCCAGGATCAACGGCGTCGTCGCGCCGATGGTGATCGATACCGGCGCGACCTCGGTGGTGCTGACCTATGAGACCGCCAAGGCTGCCGGACTGCCGCTGGAGTTGCTCGAATACGACGTCGACGTCGAGACCGCCGGCGGGCACACCAGGGCGGCACGGCTGACGCTCGACCGCCTCGCCATCGGCAAGCTCGTAGAGCGCTCGGTGCCGGCGCTGGTGGTGCCGCATGGGCAGATGAAGACCAACTTGCTCGGCATGAGTTTTCTCGATCGGCTGGAAAGCTGGGAAGTGCATGCCGACCGGCTGATGCTGCACGGCTATCCATAAAATCTTTTTTTGACGCGCATTTTTCACGCGAACCGGTATCCGCTTCGCTCGAAAACGCTTTGGAATTACGCTGCCAATGCAACGCGGTCCTCGACCAGCGCGATCGCATCGCGCAGGACATTCACACCAGCGCCCGGTTTGACGCCGTTCTCAGCGAGGTGACGGCGAAACGCCCGCGCGCCGGGCACCGCGTGAAACGCACCGACAAAATGCCGCGTGATCGAATGCAGCCGCGTGCCTAGCGCGAGTTCGCTTTCGATATAGGGCATCATGGCCTCGAACACCTGCTTCATGGTCGCGTGCGGCGCGGCCTCGCCGAACAGTTCGGGATCGGCCGACAACAGCCGCCATGGCTCCTGATAGGCGGCGCGGCCCAGCATGACGCCGTCGACAAAGCCGAGGTGCGCTTTGGCCTCCGCGAGGCTTGCGATCCCGCCATTGATGATGACGGGCATGTTTGGCATGGCGGCCTTCAGCCGATAGACCCTGTCATAATCGAGCGGCGGGATGTCACGATTTTCCTTCGGCGATAATCCGTTGAGCCAGGCTTTGCGGGCGTGGACGATCAGCGCGTCCGCGCCGGCATTGACGACGCCGCGCGCGAGCGCATCGAGCGCCGTTTCCGGATCCTGATCATCGATGCCGATCCGGCACTTCACCGTGACGGAAATGCCGACCGCGCGCTTCATGGCCTCCACGCAAGCGGCGACCAGCGCCGGCTCCGCCATCAGGCAGGCACCGAAGCGGCCGTCCTTCACCCGGTCCGACGGGCAGCCGACATTGAGGTTGATCTCGTCATAGCCGAAATCCTCGCCGATTTTGGCAGCCGCCGCGAGTTCGCGCGGATCCGAGCCGCCAAGCTGAAGTGCCACCGGATGTTCGCACGGATCGAATCCGAGCAGCCGCTTGCGATCGCCATGAAGGATGGCGGGCGTCGTCAGCATCTCGGTGTAAAGCAGGCTCCGCCGCGTCATCAGGCGGTGGAAGACGCGGCAATGCCGGTCGGTCCAATCCATCATCGGGGCCACGGAGAAGCGAAGGTCTAACATCTTGTTTTCATTCGAATTTATTACTCTTGTCCGTCCAATCGATAATGGTCCGACAGACAATCTGAAGCACCAGAGCTAAAGCATTTTCTTTTCCTTTCAAAGGCTTGATCCGATCACTTGATTATTCTCACCTATTTCAACCTCGATCGGTACTGCATCGCAGTACTGATCACACCCATGCAGTACCGCGACAGGGACGGCGACGCTGCGGTGATTTTGCCGCTCGGCCAACAGCGGCGGGCAAGACTTGCCGTCACATACAAAATTTTGTATAGCTGGTCTTAATGATGGTTTCCAAGCCCGTCGAGTTCCGAGGTAGCGCACTGGAGGATTTACGCGCGTTTCCGGAGGCGGCCCGGGGTGAGGCGGGATATCAGCTTGACCAAATCCAGCGAGGGCGCGAGCCAGACGACTGGAAGCCCATGAATGCGGTCGGTCGAGGGGTACGCGAAATTCGGATTCGGGATGCCGCGGGAGCATTCAGAGTGTTGTATGTGGCAAAGTTCGACGACGCCGTCTACGTGTTGCACTGTTTCCAGAAGAAGACGCAGAAAACGAGCAAGACGGATATGAACCTAACCGCCCAGCGTTACCGGGATTTGTTAAAGGAGCTAGGTCGATGAGCAAGAAACGCTTCGCCAATGTGTGGGATGCAATTGAGGATACACCTGCGCAAGCTGAGAACATGAAGCTCCGTTCCGCGCTGATGATGGCTTTGAAGGATCATATCGCCCGGACGGGGCTGAGCCAATCGGAGGCTGCGAAGCTTCTTGGGGTTACCCAGCCGCGTATCTCTGATCTCATGCGCGGCAAGATCGAATTGTTTGGCCTCGATACCTTGGTCAACATGATCGGAGCCGCCGGCTTGCATGTTGAGATGCGTATCTCGGACGCCGCCTGACAAACAGTCAGCCCCCTGCTCCGTTCTCCGATCTTGTCTGCACATGGCATCGACCTACCTCAACATAGTGCTTCTGAGATCGCTCCCTTGACGTGAAGTTGGCGCTACCGCGAACTGCGAAGCGATCCACGCTTTTGAGCTACGCTAGACTTTTCGAGACGATCTATCCCGCAATCGATCGTGCGCTCGTTCGAGGAAGTTTAAGCGCGGATTGGCGTAGTACGGATTGGACCGACTGCGAAATTTGGCGTGAGCGAGCGTCGGTATATGCGCTTTTCCGGGATCATATCCACCCCGATTGGAAGCTAAATCACCAAGAGAAGAACAAGCGGCACAACAAAACTTTAGGCGTAAGCCGAAATATCTCGCTCCAAAATCCGGCCTGCGCCCTTGTTGCCGACGATCATGCCATCACGTGCAACAATCTCGCCCCGGGCGATCGTCATCACCGGCCATCCGGTAACCTCGAAGCCCTCCCACGGGGTGTAGTCGGAGCCGTGGTGCAGATTCTCCTGTCGGATCGTCTCGCGACGGTGGGGATCCCACAAAGTGATATCGGCGTCGAAGCCGACGCCGATCGATCCCTTTCGCGGGTAAAGACCGTACATCTTGGCGTGATTGGTAGAGGTTAGCTCGACAAACCTGTTCAGCGAAATTCGACCTGCCGAAACTCCTTCCGAAAACAGGATCGGCAGCCGTGTTTCGATCCCCGGAATGCCATTCGGAACCCAGCGAAACGACGTTCTGGCCTTGGGCGTGAGCTTGCCTTCACTGCTTTCGTATCGGAACGGGCAGTGATCCGAGGAGAAGGTCTGGAACACGCCCTGCTGCAGGCCTTCCCAGATCGCCGCCTGGCTGGCCGCATCGCGGGGCGGCGGCGAACAGACGTATTTTGCGCCTTCCATGTTCAGACCCTGAAGATCGTCCGCGGTCAGCGTCAGATATTGCGGGCAGGTCTCGGCATAAACTTTCAGGCCGCGCCGCTGCGCCCAGCGAATCTGCTCCATCGCCTCGCGACCTGAAACGTGAACAATCATGATTGGCACATCGATCAGTTCGGCGTGACTGATCGCGCGGTGTGCCGCTTCACGCTCAACCAGCTCCGGGCGGGAGGTCGCGTGAAAAAACGGCGAGGTCTGTCCCGCGCGCTCTAATCGGTCGGTCATGTATTTGATGGCATCATAGCCTTCCGCATGCACCATCACGAGTGCGCGCTCACGGCGCGCCACCTCGAATACTTCGAGCAGTTGCCGGTCGTTCAGCACGAGGTCGTCGTAGGTCATAAACACCTTGAACGATGTGTAGCCGGCCTTCAGCAGCGCCGGCAGCTCCTGTCCGAGAACCTCCGGCGTAGGATCGGAGATGATCAAGTGAATGGAGACATCGATGTGGCATTCGCCCTCTGCCTGACGCACGTAATCCTCGACGCATCGGCGCAAACTCGTGCCGCGCTGCTGCAGGGCGAACGGCATGATGCAGGTATTGCCGCCGGCGGCGGCGGCGGCGGTCGCCGAAGCGAAGTCATCCGCCATCACGACATCGGGCCCGGAAGGCTGGGCGATATGCACGTGGCTGTCGATGCCGCCCGGAAGCACCAGCAACCCGGAGGCGTCGATCTCGCGCGTCGCTCCCTCGATCTCCGCGGCAACCGCGACGATGCGCCCATCGCGAACGCCGACATCGGCGCGAAATGTGTCGGAAGCCGTGACAACGGTGCCGCCACGAATGGCAAGATCCAGCTTGGTCATGCGCCTCTCCTGTCGATCCCTGCAACGCTCAGGCCGCGGTCCATCCACCGTCCACCATCAGATTGACGCCGGTCACAAAACTCGCATCATCGCTGGCAAGAAACAACGCCGCCCGTGCCACGTCATCGGGCAGCCCGAGCCGCGGCCATGGCGTCCGCCGATGCGCACGATCCAGCACCTCGGGATCGATCGCACGGCCGGTGGCGCCGGTCTGGATTTTGCCCGGCGCGACGGCATTGCAGACGATGCCGTGGGCGGCGTAATCGGCCGCGATTTGCCGGGTCAGGTAAGCAATCGCCGCCTTCGATGTGCCATAGGCAATGTCGGCCGGCGCGGCGATGAATCCGTGTTGCGAAGACAGATTAACGATCCGCCCCCGGACCTCGCCGCGCGGCTCCTGAGTTATCATTTGCCTGACGGCCGCGCGACAACACAAATAGGTCCCCGTCAGATTGACCTTGAGAACGCGCTCCCAATCGCCCTCGTCCATCTCCAGCAGCGGTCTTGCATGACGAATGCAGGCATTGTTGACGATGCCGTCGAGGCGGCCGTAACGGGAGACGGTCTCGGCGACCGTCGCGTCAACCTGCTCGCGCCGCGAGACGTCGGTCCGAACATAGACGGCCTTGCCGCCCTCCGCCGCAATCACATCGATGGTCGGCATGCCGCCCTCGATAACCTGTTGCGTCACATCTGCAACCACGATGCGCGCGCCTTGGGACGCAAATAGCCGGGCGATGGCGCGGCCGATGCCGGACGCGGCACCGGTCACGATCCACACCTGATCCGCGAGCCTAAGGCCGGTCATGACGGCGTCCCTCCATGCCTGGGAACTGGGTCAAACGCTGGACCAAGCCACTGCAGATAATCAGCCAGCGCCTCGTCAAGATTGTAGCGTGGCAGGAAGGCCGTGTCGCCACGCAGGCGATCGATAGCCATGGCAGCGCGATCGTAGGGCATGTAGTAATCGATGTTGGCCTGCTCGCCGTGCTGGGCGAAACGCCATTCGAAGCCAACGCGGAGTTGTTGCAGCCGCGCGCAGAAATCCGCGATCGACCATTTGAACCCAGCTGCCAGATTGTAGACCTGATGCCGACGGGTGCTGGCATACAGCAACTCGAGTACAGCGGCCGCCGCATCCCGCGCATAGAACCAATCGCGCGGATGCGGGCGCGGCAGGATCGCCGGGATGCCTGATCGGGCGGCTTGCACGATCTGATACGGGGCACTCGGCGTATCCCGCGCGCTCGTTGCATATTCCCATCGGCCGAAACAGGTGCCAAGACGGCCAATCGAAAGGTCGAGCCGATGCAGATCGGCGAGCCGCAATGCGACCGCCTCGCTGGCCTGTTTGGTGATGCCATAGAGCTGTTCGGGACGCAGCGGCGTATCCTCCGTGAGCAAGCCGACATCTCGTCCGCTGGCGCCGTAGACCGAGCCCGAACTCAGGTGCAGCACGCGCCGGATGCCGCAAGCCGCCGCAGCCTCGACGGTGGCGGCCGCACCTTCGATGTTGACGCGCACGACCCCGACAGGATCGGCGATCTCACGGCTCGCACCAGCGGTGACCGCGGCGAGATTGAGGACGCAGTTGGCACCACTCTGACGCAACGCGATTTTCAGGCCTTGGGCATCGCGGATGTCCCCGATGACCTGTTCGAACCTGCCGGGAAGACCGGCGAACGTGCTCGCCGCATGTTCGGAAACCGGAAAAAGATCGAAGCCGATGACGCGCTCGCCACGCATCAGCAGCGCTTCGGTCACCGCCAGACCAACAAAGCCCGCCGCCCCCGTGACAAAAGCAGCCATCGGATCAGGCCGCCTTGCGAAACAGCGTGCCCCAGCCGGTGACACGGGACGGATCGACGCCTGCAATGATCAGGCTTTTCCAGATCACGGTTGCGATGGTGTCGTAGATGGGAATGCCGACTTCTTGCTCCAGTTTATCAACCAGCGGCGCCGCATTCAGATTGGTGCAGATCACGGTGATGGCCTGCGGTGCTCCCCGTGCAACCATCCGCGTCATGTCGATGATCTGCTGCGCCGTGACCTCCGAGAACGAAAAATTGTCTTGAAGTCCGAGATGCCGCTCGCCCCGACAGGCGATGCCCAGTGCGCTATAGTTGGCCAGGATGCGCTCCTGCACATCGTCAAGATAGGGCGTCACGAAGCCGAGTTGCTTGACCTTCGTGGCGGCCAGCACCTCGTTCAACGCCAGCATCGATGTTGTCGCGGCAATTCCGGTCGCGGAGGTGATCCGCTCGCACAGCCTGACGTCGGCTTCGAAACCGAGCCACCCCGAAGACGTGCCGTTCCAGCCGATGACGTCGACCTTCGCGTGCGCCAACAGTTCGGCCGCGCGCAGGATCTCACTGTCGTCAAATTGCGCCAGCGCGCTCGCGGACAAGGCGATCTCGGTGACCTTGAAGCGGGAAAAATGCACACTGACTTCCGGGAGGCCCGCGACCATCGCCTGGGAGACCGGCTCAAGAATGGTGTTGGACGAAGGCGTCAACATGCCGAGGAGAATACGTTTGGTCATGATCATTCCATGGTGAGGTGGCCCGCCTCGGCCCGTTCGGGCCTCAGCAAGTTCAGGATGTGGCGCTTGATGTCGTTGAACCGCGGGCTGGTGATGTCGCGGGGACGAGGCAGATCGATCGGGATCAACTCGCGGATGCGCCCGGGTCGGGCCGTCATGACCGCGACATGCGTGCCAAGCGTGAGAGCTTCGTCGACGCTGTGGGTGACGAAGACGATGGTGCCGGCATGTTTTTGCCAGATGCCGACCAGTTCATTTTGCATGTCCATGCGGTTCTGCTCGTCGAGCGCGCCGAACGGCTCATCCATCAAGATGACCTGCGGGTTCATGAGCAACGCGCGGGCAATCCCGACGCGCTGGTTCATCCCGCCTGACAGCTCGGATGGATAATGGTTTTCGAAACCCGTCAGACCCACCATGTCGATATAACGCTGCGCCGCCTCACGACGCATCAGCTTCTGGCTGCCGCGCAGCAGCAGGTGGAAGGCAACGTTTTCCCACACCGGCAGCCATGGCATCAGATTGGCGTGCTGGAACACCATGCCACGATCGGCTCCGGGCGAAGTGATCGCCCTTCCATCGACTGTTACCTGACCTGAGCTGGGCTTCTCGAAGCCCGCGATCATATTCTGGAGCGTGGATTTTCCACAGCCGGAGGGGCCGAGCAGACAGAGAAATTCGTTCTTCTCAACCGACAGGGTGATGTCGTCGAGCGCAATGACATCGGTCTTGCGCTTCAGGTCACGAAAGGTCTTGCTGACGTTCGAGATCTGGATTGTCGCCATCCTACCCCTCCCCGCCCTGAATCGTTGTATTGCGCTGCCAGTGCAGGACGCGCGCCATCAGCGCACGAATTGTCAGGTCGCTGAGAAAGCCGAGCAGTCCGATGCTGGCCATGGCGGCCAGCACGAGGTCGTAGCGCAGGAAATAATAGGAATCCCAGAGCACATAGCCGAGGCCGCTCTTCACCGCGACCAGCTCGGCCGTCACGGTCAGCATCCACGCCGAGCCGATACCAATGCGCAGCCCTGCAAATATGCTGGGCAACGCCGCAGGCACGACGATGTACCGCAGCAATCGCCGTTGATCGCCCCCAACCATGGCGCCGGCCCGGATCAGGTTACGGTCGCAACTCTTCACGCCATGAATAGTGTTCACCAGGATCGGGAAAAACGAGCCGAGAAACACCAGGAAGATGGCCGGCTTGTTGGCAATGCCAAACCAGATAATGGCAAGGGGAATCCACGATACCGGTGGAATCGGACGCAAAACCTGTAACGTCGGCTCGATGATGGTCTCGATCCGCCTGGACCAGCCGATCGCCACGCCAAGCGACACTGCAAGCGCTGTTGCTATGCCGAAGCCAGCCATCACGCGGGTAATGCTGGCCGCGGTATCGAAAATCCAGCGACCGCTGTAAGTCTGCGTATTGCCGTCGATCGCGAACACCCAGTCGGCCCATGACCGCAACACGGTCGTCGGCGCGGGGAGCAGGGCTGCCGGCAGCGTGCCAGAGCGCGAAAAAATCTCCCAGCCCACCAGGATCAGCACCGGAACGATCCATCGTTCCAGCCCCTTCAGTCGCAGCGACTTCATGGTGCGGCTCAGTAGCCGAGATCAGACTTCGGCTTTCCGGTCGCAGCCTCAAGAAACCGGTAATCCAGATTCTTTTCCACCGCCGCCGAGACATCCGAGTTGATGTATTTCAGGTCGCGCATCATCACCGCGATCGCAAGCGCGGATGCGCGATACATCTTGGGGTCGGGATAAAGGTTGCCGATCGCGTCCGCAGCCACCGACTTGTCGAGGCCCGTCACCTTGTTGATCACGTCGATCCAGGCCGACTTGTCGCCCGCAATATAGTCGTCGATCTTGACGATCGCCCGCACGGTTTCTTCAAGCGCCTTCGGCTCGGCGGCAATCACGTCCGAGCGGGTCAGCATCAGATTCGTAAGCTTACCGGCCGCCTGGTCATAGGGATGGGTGAACAGCTTGGCAGCGTTCAGCTGCACGATCTGCGTCCCGAACGGCTCGACGGTGCAGATCAGCTCGATTTCTCCTCGCCGCAACGCCTGCAGATGATCGGATGGATTCGGAATATTGATAAACTGAACGTCCTTGTTGACGTCGATACCCTGCTTGGCGAACGCCCCGCGCATGTGGATATCTTGCGCATTGCCGCGCGAGGCGGCGACGCGGAACGGCTTGCCCTCCGCCTTGTACTCGGCAATCACCTTCTTCAGGGAACCCCAGTCTTCGGGAGTGACCGGCAGATCGTTGGTCACCAGCATGGTCGATCCGCCATTCACCTGGCCGGATATCGCAACCACATCGAAACCCTTATCCAGAGCGACCGCATAATGAAGATAAGTAACCTGCCCGACATCGATGCTCTTCGAGACCAACGCCGTGAGAACGTCGTTTCCGGTGTTAAAGCCGATTGCCTCGACTTTGACGCCCTTGGCATATTGCGGCAGCAGCGCGAGGGGCGTGCAGTGCGCGCATTTTGCGTAACCGAGCTTGATGGTCGGCTCCGCCTGAGCCGCCGCGGGCACGTCATTCATGGCCAGCACGGCGAGCGAGGCCATGCCCGCAACGAGGCAAATCAACTTTTTCATGAGAACACTCCGAATAGACGGCACCAAGTTGTCACCTTCACTGCAACTGCTGTGCCAAATTGAATGCGATATGCAAAGCATCTTTTCTATAATATAAGCAGGGAGATATCGAAAATCTGAAGGCTAATTCTGCCACTTTTATGGGCGGCGTGAGGGACAAACGGATGATTATGAGGCACACCGCTTCGAGCGCGAGATCGACATGACCGAAACAGCAGCGCGCAACCGCGCCCGTCCGCGCTTCAAGTCTGCTCGGCTGAAGCTGTCAGTAATTCCGCCAAAGCAAGCTCTGCAACGACACTCCCTGCACGACCAATTGGTCGCGAAGCTGCGTGAGATGATCTTGAACAGCGAACTGCGCCCGGGGTCGGCACTCCCCGAAAAGATGCTGTGCGAGCGCTTTGGGGTGTCCCGCACGCCGCTTCGCGAAGCTTTCAAGGTTCTGGCATCCGAAGGACTGATCGAGCTGCGACCGCACCGCACGCCTCAGATCACGTTGATTGAACCCGACGAAATCGCGGCGGTGTTCGAGGTCATGGTCGCACTAGAGCGATTGGTCGGACTTCGTGCCGCGAGCCTTGCGACACCAAAAGAGATCGCGGCAATCGACGCGATGCATGCACAACTTGTGGCGCTCCATCGCGACGGTGCGCGCGCCGCTTATTTTCGCATGAACCAGCAAATCCATGCGGAAATCGCGCGGCTGGCCGGCAATCCGGTGCTGCAAACGACATGGGCAGCTCTGACAACGAAAATCCTGCGGGCCAGGTCGCTCGCCAATTTCGACGCCAGGCGTTGGGACGCGTCGATCAACGAGCACGAACATTTCATGGCGCTGTTGCGCGCGGGCGAAGCTGAGGGCTTCGCGGACGCGCTCAGCGAGCACATGCGCCGGACCGGCTCCGCCGTCTGTACCATGCTGACGGCACCGCGCATGGCGCCGGAGGGTACGGATCAAGACGACCGTATTCGCCCTACCTAGCAACCGCGGCAAATGCCGCTGATCATGCGGTCGAGCGCCGCGTTCTCCCGGTTGACTGGATCGTTCGGATCCATCAGGTTTTTCTCCGAGGGCACTTGATCAGCACGCGGCTGGCGGTGCCCCACCGGTGCCTCCGGCAGCAATTGCTGGGCCGAGTTCATCGACGGGGGTGGGGCTGGATTTCGAGAACCAGCCGGCTGCGCAATCGCCACTGAACTCTCGACAAGGGCCAGTAGCGCTATCGTCGCGATCAACTTTCGCATCGTGGGTCTCCTAGCTGGGACCCCCCTTCCCACGATCATGGTGAGGGGAAGCTCGATCGCCAAGCTGCGGCAAGCCTCACGTTTTGTTTAGATGCTCGGGCGCAGGCCGCACCGGGTGCCTCGCGCGCGCCTGTCGCGCCAACGGGGAACGCCGCTGAACCGCCCGCCTCGACCGCGCATCGGTCGGCACGTTCGACGATAAACGCATTGCAGCAATGCTCTCGCCGAAGCCCTGGTGGATGTGTGGGCAAGGCCCGGCTTGTGCTGAAGCACTGGGCAGCAGCAGCTGAATAGCGCAAAACCGGTGCAATCGCAGCAATCGAACCAAAGTCATTGCAGTGCGAATGCATACATTTCCGCTCACTCCCGGCCTCTCGCAAACGCAATTCTGTCAACAGACGATGTTGCGAAAGCAAGAGCAACGCGACCGAAGAGCGGTCGCGCGGCCGGGATCTCAATGTCTCGTCATACAGGAGTAATCCGTGGCCAAACGCCCTACCCTCACCACCGACAGCGGCATGCCTGTCGCCGACAACCAGAACAGCATCACCGCGGGCCCGCGCGGCCCGGTGCTGATGCAGGACTTTCATCTGTTGGAGAAGCTTGCGCACCAGAATCGCGAGCGCATCCCGGAGCGCACCGTCCACGCGAAAGGCTCGGCAGCTTACGGCACACTGACCATAACCCACGACATCTCGAAGTACACGAAGGCCAAGGTGTTGCAGAAGGGCAAGAAGACCGAAGCTTTCCTGCGCTTCTCGACGGTTGCGGGCGAACGCGGCGCCGCCGACGCCGAGCGCGACGTGCGCGGCTTTGCGCTGCGCTTCTACACTGAGGAAGGCAACTGGGATCTCGTCGGCAACAACACGCCGGTGTTCTTCGTGCGCGATGCGCTGAAGTTTCCTGACTTCATCCATACCCAGAAACGGCACCCGAAGACCAACATGCGCTCCCCGACCGCGATGTGGGACTTCTGGTCATTGTCGCCGGAGAGCCTGCACCAGGTCACCATCCTGATGTCGGACCGCGGGCTTCCGCAAAGCTATCGCAATATCGACGGCTTCGGCTCGCACACCTACTCGTTCATCAACGCGAGGGGCGAACGCCACTGGGTGAAATTCCACTTCAAGACCCAGCAGGGCATCAAGAACTGGACCAACGCCGAGGCCGCTCAGAAGGTCGCCTACGACCGCGAGACCCATCAGCGCGATCTGTTCGAAGCGATCGAGAAGGGCAATTTCCCGAAGTGGAAATTTTCCGTGCAGATCATGCCGGAGAGCGACGTCGACAAGCACTGGTACAATCCCTTCGACTTGACCAAGGTGTGGCCGCACAAGGATTATCCGCTGATCGAAGTCGGCACGCTGGAGCTCAACCGCAATCCGAAGAACTATTTCGCCGAGGTCGAGCAGGCCGCGCTCGCGCCGTCGAACATCGTACCGGGCATCGGCCATTCGCCCGATAAGATGCTGCAGGCCCGCATCTTCTCCTACGCGGACGCGCATCGCTACCGGGTCGGCGTCAACGCGCACCAGCTCCCGGTCAACCGGCCGCGTGTCGAAGCGAACGATTATCACGCTGACGGGACGATGCGGCTGGAGGGCAAGCCTTACCCGGACGCCTTCTACGAGCCGAACTCGTTCAACGGTCCTCTCGAGGACCAAAGCTACCGCGACCCGCCGCTCAAGATCATGGGTGACGCGGCCCGCTACAATCATCGCGACGGCAACGACGACTATCGCCAGCCCGGAGAGCTGTTCCGGCTAATGAGGCCCGACCAGAAGGAGCAGCTGTTCAATAACTACAAGGCGGCGATGGAGGGCGTACCGGTCGAGATCGTCACGCGGCAGATCGTCCACTGCTACAGGGCCGATCCCGAATACGGCCTCGGCGTCGCGAAGGCGTTAGGCATCGATTTCAAACCGCAGACGATCGCCGCCGAGTAGCGATGCTCGCTTCGCCGGCCGACGGCGCTCCCCCGTGCCGTCGGCCATCCCCAAGACCAACGCATTTTTCCCCGGCGCAACCCGGATCGCGCCGGGCGGTCAATCTCACCTCAGGAGTCAACGATGTCTAACCGGATTGCACCAAAACTCCTTGCGGAGTTCATCGGCACCTTCGCCTTCGTGTTCATCGGCGCCGGAGCCGCGGCCGTGGTCGGCAGCGGTGTCGGCCTGCCGGGTATCGCTGCGATTGCCTTCGCCCATGGCCTTGCCATCATGGCCTTCGCCTTCGCCTACGGCTCCGTGTCAGGCGGGCACATGAACCCCGCTGTCACCATCGGCGTGCTCGCCGCCGGCGCGATGGGCGT
This sequence comes from Bradyrhizobium lablabi, assembly GCF_900141755.1. Classification (NCBI taxonomy): domain Bacteria; kingdom Pseudomonadati; phylum Pseudomonadota; class Alphaproteobacteria; order Hyphomicrobiales; family Nitrobacteraceae; genus Bradyrhizobium; species Bradyrhizobium lablabi. The sequence continues at coordinate 815,373 of NZ_LT670844.1, forward strand.
TGGCGAGGCGATCGGCTATATCATCAGCCAGCTGATCGGCGGCATCGCCGGCGCGCTGTTGTTGCGGACTGTTCTGGGCGGAGCCGCCACGGGCCTCGGCATGCCTGCACTCGCGCACGGCCTTGCTCTGGGCGCCACGACGGTCACGATCACGCCGGAGGCCGGCTTCATGATCGAGGCCTTGCTCGCCTTTTTCCTGGTCACGGTCGTACTCAGCACGGCGGTTGCGGGCCGCGCCGGCAATCTTGCGCCGCTGGCGATCGGAATGACGCTAACCCTCAATATCATCATGGGTGGGGCCCTCACCGGGGCCCCCTTCAACCCGGCCCGTGCCCTTGGCCCGATGGTCGCGACCGGCAATTTCAGCGATGCCTGGCTCTACATGACGGCCCCGATCGTTGGCGCCATCGTCGCTGCCCTTCTGCACACGGGCCTCGCGCGGCTCGCTCATGAGCGAATGGCAGTCAAGCCGGACAGGGCTGCGCAGACGCCCGCCGAATGAGTCGCATCGAGACTTAAGGTCAGAAGGAAACGGCGCCGCTCCGGAGGGAAGTGGCGCCGTTTCCGATTCATCGGCAACGCGGCGGGCGCTCGACAGGTAGTCGCGGCGGACGCAGGTACCAGCAGCCGCCGCGACGTTGACCTCAGGCCGCCTTGGGGAGTTGCCCGTGCGGATCGATGACGAATTTATTTGCGACGCCGGCGTCGAAGGATTTATAGCCTTCCGGCGCCTGATCGAGACTGATCACCTTCACATTGACGATTTTGGCGATCGGCAGCCGGTCCCAGAGTATCGCCTGCATGAGCTGCCGGTTATACTTCAGCACTGGCGTCTGGCCGGTGTGGAAGGTGTGGGACTTTGCCCAGCCGAGACCGAGGCGCAGGCTGAGGTTGCCATGCTTAGCTGCTCGCTCCTTGGCGCCGGGATCGTCGGTCACATACAGGCCGGGAATGCCGATCGCGCCGGCGGCCCGCGTGATATCCATCAGGCTGTTCAGCACGACAGCAGGCGCTTCGACGACCTTGCCGTCTGTTCCCTGCGCCTTTGCTTCGAAGCCGACGCAGTCGATCGCGCAATCGACTTCGGGGACGCCGAGGACGTCGGCGACGAGTTCGCCCAGGCGATCGTGCTTGGTCAGGTCGACCGGCTCGAAGCCGACATTCCTGGCGTGCGCGAGGCGCTCCTGGTTCATGTCTCCGATCAGCACGGCTGCCGCGCCAAGGATGCGCGCCGACGCCGCGGCCGCAAGCCCGACCGGCCCCGCGCCTGCAACATAGACTGTCGATCCGACGCCGACCTTGGCGGTGACGGCCCCGTGGAATCCCGTCGGCAGAATATCTGAGAGGCAGGTCAGATCACGGATCTTTTCCATCGCCCGCGCCTTGTCCGGAAACTTCAGCAGGTTGAAATCAGCGTAGGGCACCATCACGTAGTCGGCCTGACCGCCGATCCATCCACCCATGTCGACATATCCATAGGCACCGCCGGCGCGGTCGGAGTTGACGTGAAGGCAGACGCCGGTGTCGCCTTCTCGGCAGGTCCGGCAGCGGCCGCACGCGACGTTGAACGGGACCGAAACGAGGTCGCCGATCTCGAGATACTCGACGTCACGGCCTTTCTCTATCACCTCGCCGGTGATCTCGTGCCCGAGCACCATGCCGGCCGGCGCCGTCGTGCGGCCCCGAACCATGTGCTGGTCGGAGCCGCAAATATTCGTCGTTACGACCTTGAGAATGACGCCGTGGTCGATCGTCTTTCCCGCTGGATTGCGGAAGGTCGGAAAGTCGATTTTCTGAACTTCGACGCTGCCTGGCTTGAGGTAAACAACGCCGCGGTTGGAGTTGGAAGCCATCTTCAATCTCCTTTAGGTCTCACCTGTGCTTCATTTTCAACGTGCTGAGCTTTTGTGGACGGTCAGGAGCAGTTGCGCGATGGACGCTCTCAGATAGTCCGACTAATTCGGAAATACGGACGGACCTTGAAAATGACTATGGCCGTCTTGCTGCCGTTGGGCCGGCCTTGCGCAAATTCTCAGCGGGTCCATGCCTTGGGTCCATGGCGATGGCGCTGTTAGCGCTTACGCCCTGCCAATAAAGATCGACCACGCGAGGCTCAAATCATCGTGACGCTCGAGCGTCAACTCGTCGTGAGAGCGGCAGGCTCGGTGTCTTGATCGGTTACGCGATCGCCATATGTCGCATGTGGAAGCCACAAGGCGGGCAGCAAGTGAGATCGAACAATGGCCAGTTCCGCCCAAGCGACGTTGAATCAAGCAACATTGAATCAATCCGCTTCCCTGTCGCCCCCCGCACCTGCGATCCCCCAATATCACCCGCCGGCGCGGCTGCATCCAGGTGTCGGAGTTCGCTCGACCGTCGACTTCTCGCCGTCCGAGATCGTCGGGCGCCATTCCGCGGCTTGGTTGGGTCTGCACGTGGAAACGGTGCAGGTCATGCGGCACACGCCGTTCGAATATGGATTCCGGGCGCCCAGCCATCTGCTCATTGCGGCCGAGCTGGCGGAGCGCTACGACGGTGAAACCTTCGTCGAAGGACTGCCCCGATCGACCTTGCGCGATTTCACGCACAAGCTGACCTTCGTTCCCGCCGGGCATGACTTCCGCGGATGGCAGAGACCGCGTGCGCTGACGCGTACAACCTATTTCTACATCGATCCGCACGGACCTCTCGCCGATCCCGAATTGCGGTTCGGCGAGATCGAGTTCAAGCCGCGCCTGTTCTTTTACGATCGCGATCTCTGGGAGACCGCGCTCAAGCTAAAATCGCTGGTCGAGAACCCGGGCTCGATGCAACGGCAATATGCCGAAGCGCTCGGCATCGTGCTGATGCACGAGCTCGTTCGCATCAACGGTGAGGTTGCACTGCCCGGGCCGGTCAATCGTGGCGGCCTTGCGCCCTGGCAGCAGAAGCGGGTGGCCGCGTATATCGAGGAGCGCATTACCGACGAGGTTTCGCTCGCGGCCCTCGCCGAGCTCGTGCGGCTGAGCCCGTACCATTTCTCCCGGTCGTTCAAGCGTTCATTCGGCACACCGCCGCACAGATATCACGCCATTCGCCGAATCGAACGGGCCAAGCAGCTATTGGCGAATCGTGAACTATCCGTCACCGCGATTGCGCTCGAAATTGGCTTCGGCGGGACGAGCACGTTCACGGCCGCTTTTCATAGACTGACCGGCCAGACCCCGAGCCGTTATCGTCGCAGTCTCGACTGAAGGAGTCGACGACGGGACTGCCGCTTCGCTCGCCGCTTCCGTTCTGAACCAATCTTGAGCCGGTTCACAACGGAAATCACTCATCGTTGATTGGGTGAGGCGTTTTGTTGAACTCAATGTTTGAGCAACGCCGCTTTAAATCCGATTTCAGAAGTCTAAATCGGTTTTTAATTGAGAAAGATTGCAGTGCGTCATCATGTTGGAGCGGCTCCTGGCCCGGCACGCGGTCTGCATCGTCGGGAATTTCCTTGAGCGAGCTTCCAAGAAGAACATAGGGAACGCGAAAGGCCGGGCGGTGATAAATCCACGCGCAACGATCGACTGTGTCCGGAGGTTAAGATGGTCTTGTTCTCGCGCCGCTTTATCCGCAAACGGGTGATCTCACTTGCGACCACGGCTTCGGTGGCAGCGACCTCGTTCGCCTTGGCGCAGGATCCAATGGCGGCGTATCACGTCCGCGGAGCGATGCCGATCCAGTATGTTGCGGATCGGCCGGACTATACTCAGGAGCAGCCGTTTCTGTCGGAGAACGACGCCGCCATGAACAGGATGATGGCGGATATGACGATCAAGCTGACCGGCGATGTCGACCGCGATTTTGTGGCGATGATGGTGCCGCATTATCAAGGCGCGATCGACATGGCGAAGGCTGAACTCAAATACGGCCATAATAAGCAGCTCCGCCGTATGGCCCGCGAAATCATTGTGTCCCAGCAGCAAAAGATTTCCGAGATGCGGCTTGCCGTCGGCGCGGAATTAGCGCCCTCGGCGCCTTCAGCGATGCAGCCCGGCGCGACGGCTTCCTCGACGGCTTCTCACGATGCGACGTCACATGATTCAATGAATATGACGATGGACGTGAAATAGCGGTGAAACCTGCGGCGCAGTCTTTTGACGGCGGGTTTTCTCGCGGGTGTCGGCTTCGCGCAGCAAGGATAGATTATGGGCATTGTTCGATTTGCGCTGCGGTTTCCGCACACCTTCTACGTGGTGGCGGCGCTGATCCTGTTTCTCGGTTTCGCCGCGATCCGCTCGATGCCGACGGATATTTTTCCGGAAATCAATATCCCGGTGGTGACTGTCATATGGCAATACACCGGTCTCACCACGCCGGAAATGGAACAGCGCGTCAGCACCTACAGCCAATATTCCATCAGCGCTAACGTCAACGGCATCAAGAATATGGAAGCGCAGACCCTCAACGGTCTGTCGATCCAGAAGATCTTCTTCCAGCCGGACGTCAATCTCGACCTCGCTATCGCGCAAATCGTGTCGGCGACCAACGCCATCCGCGCGCTGATGCCACCCGGCATCCAGCCGCCAATCGTCGTGCAGTTCAACGCGTCGAGCGTTCCGGTCCTGCAACTCAGTCTGAATTCGGATAGCTTGAACGAGCAGCAACTCTACGATTTCGGCATCTATCGCGTTCGGCAGCAACTGGCGCCGGTTCACGGCGTCACCCTGCCGACGCCGGCAGGCGGCAAATATCGTCAGATCATGGTGGATATCGACCCGGACAAGCTGCTGTCCCGGGGACTGACGCCGCTCGACATCGTCAACGCGGTCAATACGCAGAACCTGACACTGCCGTCGGGGACCGCGAAGATCGGCGACACCCAATACACCGTGCGAACCAACGCGACCCCGGCATCGATCAACGACCTCAACATGATCCCGGTCAAGTTTGCCAACGGCGCCACGATCTTGTTGAAGGACGTGGCGCAGGTCCGCGACGGATCGCTGGTGCAGCAGAACGTGGTGCGCACGGATGGCCACCGCTCGGTTCTGCTTAGCGTGATCAAGAACGGCAACGCCTCGACGCTGGCGGTCGTCAACGGCGTGAAGAAAGCCCTGGAAGCGACCCGCGCCGCCGCGCCGGCCGGACTCAAGATCACCGAGCTGTTCGACCAGTCGATATTCGTCACGAACTCGGTCACCGGTGTGCTGCGCGAAGGTGCCATCGCGGCTGGCCTCACCGCGCTGATGATCCTGATCTTTCTAGGCTCCTGGCGCTCGACGCTGGTGGTCATGATTTCGATCCCGCTGGCGGTCCTGTCGTCGCTCGTGGTGCTGTATTTTCTCGGCGAAACCCTGAACACCATGACGCTCGGCGGCCTCGCGCTGGCGGTCGGCATATTGGTCGACGATTCGACGGTCACCATCGAGAACACGCACCGTCTGTGGACCGAAGAAGGCATGCCGCTTTCGGAGGCGACCCTGCACGGCGCCGCTGAAATCGCGGTGCCGACGCTGGTTTCGACGCTTGCCATCAGCTGCGTGTTCACCTCGGTGGTGTTCCTCGACGGTCCAGCCAGGTATCTCTTCACACCGCTTGGGCTGGCCGTGGTATTCGCGATGCTGGCCTCCTACGGATTGTCGCGTACCCTGACGCCGATCACGATCGGCCTGCTGCTGAAGGGTGAACGTCATCACACGGAGGACGGAGCGCCGAGGGGCTTCTTCTCGCGGATGACTGCCGCATTCGACCGCGGTTTCGATCGACTGCGCGACGGATATGCGAAGCTTCTGGCAATGTTGCTTCGCCGGCGATTGATCGTTCCGATCGTCGCAATGTTGATGCTTGGTCTCGGCGCGGTGATGTTCTTGCTCGTTGGCCGGGACTTTTTCCCGCTGATCGACGGCGGCCAGATCCAGCTTCACGTTCGCGCTCCCGCCGGCACCCGCATCGAAAGCACCGAGGCGGTTTTTCAGGCGGTCGAGGACAAGATTCGCGAGATCATCCCGGAGAAGGACCGCACCTTGATCGTCGACAATATCGGACTACCGGCGCGATCCTACAATCTGGCATTCGCCGACGGCTCGACCATCGGCGTCAATGATGGCGTCATCCAGGTGGCACTCAAAGAGGGCCACAAGCCGACCGCCGATTACGTCAAGAAATTGCGCGAGGTACTGCCGGCCGCATTCCCGGAGGACGTGTTTTACTTCCAGGCGGCCGATATCGTGACGCAGATACTGAACTTCGGACTGCCGGCGCAGATCGACGTCCGGACGGTGGGCTATGATAAGAACAATCTCTCGGTGGCGAGGGAACTCCGTCGACGCCTTGCCGCGATTGCGGGCATCGTCGACGCGCATCTGCAGCAGGAAGTCGACGCTCCGGCGTTCTACGCCCAGATCGATCGAACCCGGGCCGCGCAGCTCGGCCTCAATGCCAGCACGGTGGCCACCAACATCAATGTCAGCCTGAGTTCGTCGGAGCAGGTGTCGCCCAACTTCTGGACCGACCCGAGCACTGGGATTCCGTATTATCTGGCCGTGCAGACGCCCGAATACAAAGTCAATTCGCTAAATGCGCTCGGAAACACCCCGGTTTCCACCTCGCTGGCGGTCAGCGGTCAAACCGTCCCGGGCATGCTCAGCAATGTCGCGACGTTCAAGCGGGACAAGGTCGCGACCAATTCCAACCAGACCAACATCCAGCCGGTCTTTGACATCTATGCCAGCGTGCAGGGCCGCGATCTCGGCAGTGTGGCAGCCGACATCAACAAGGTCACGACCGAGCTGCAGAAGGAGCTGAAGCCTGGCAATTCAATTCAGGTGATAGGCCAGATCCAGAGCATGAACGACTCGTTCCGGAATCTGGGCATTGGGCTCGTGTTCGCCGCGGTCTTCGTCTATCTGCTGATGGTTGTGAACTACCAGACCTTTGGCGATCCGTTCGTCGTGATTCTGGCTCTGCCGGCGACACTCTGCGGCATCGTGACGATGCTGTTCATCACCGGCACCACGCTGAACGTGCCGTCGCTGATGGGGGCGATCATGGCGGTCGGCGTCGCTTCCGCGAACTCGATTTTGCTCGTGACCTTCGCGCGCGAACAGCAGCTGAAAGGGCACACCGCCTTTGAGGCGGCGCTGAGTGCCGGCCACACCCGAATCCGTCCCGTGCTGATGACGGCCGCCGCCATGATCGTCGGCATGATCCCGATGGCGATCGGCGGCGCCGGCGAGGAACAGAATGCGGCGCTTGCGCGCGCCGTCATCGGCGGCCTCTTGTTCGCGACACCGACAACGTTGCTGATCGTGCCTTACCTGTTCGCCATGCTGCGCAAGGGCAACGATGGAAAGCCTCACCATGGCGTGTTCGAGGATGTTTAGGAATGAGCGAGATTCGTGTGCGGCTAAAAAATGAAGTTGTTGAGGACCGGCCTGATCCTGAAATCGATCGCGTTGTTACGCTACCGAACGTTGCGCCCAGGCGGCGACGTTACGGAGGCGCGCTGTTCGGCGGAAGCGCGCTGCTGTTGCTCGTGGGTGGCCTTGCAATAGGAGGTTGGCGCCACTACCAGGCCCAACTCGAGGTCGCGGCCACCGCGCAACAAAGCCGGACTCTTGTTCCCGACGTTCGCGTAGCCGCGGTCCGCGCCAGCGACAGTAAAATTACCGCCACCTTGCCGGCGACGACGACAGCATTCGAGGCGGCGAATATTTTCGCTCGCACCAGTGGCTACGTCGAAAAGCGCTACGTCGACATCGGCGATCGGGTCAAGGCCGGAGCGTTGTTGGCGGACATTACCGCCCCGGAGCTAGACCACCAGATTACGCAGGCCAAGGCGACGCTGACCCAGGACCAGGCGACATTGCAGCAGACGCAGGCAAGCCGGGACCTAGCCCAGGTTACCAATGCGCGCGACAGCAATCTGGTCAAGCAGGGATGGCTCACGCTTCAGCAGGGCGACAATGATCGCCTGACCCTGCAGGCGCAACAAGCAGCGGTGGGAGTGGCTCAGTCCAATATTGCCGCCCAGGAAGCCCAGATTCGTATCCTGGAGCAGGCGAAGGCCTACCAGCGCGTGGTAGCGCCGTTCGACGGTGTGATCACCCAGCGCAACATCGATAACGGCAGTCTGGTGACGTCGGGATCGACCTTCATGTTCACGCTGATGCACCCCGATGTGATCCGCACCCAGGTGTTCGTCCCCCAGGACGAGGCGTTCGGGCTTGGGCCCGGCGTCGATGCGGTGGTTCGTGTCCCCGAGATTCCGGATCGGAGCTTTCCGGGCAAGGTCACGCGGATCGCCTCCGCGTTGCAGCCCGGCAGCCGAACGCTGCTGACCGAGATCGACGTGCCCAATCCGGACGGCGCGCTCAGTCCCGGGATTTATTGTACCGTCGAGCTATTCATCCCCCGCAAGACTCCATCGATGATCATACCGGCCGACGCCGTTGTCTTCGATCAGAACGGCCAGCATGTCGCGGTCGTCGAGAACGGCACCGCCCATCTGCAGAAGATCACGGTCGCGCGCGACTTCGGCACGGAAGTCGAGGTGCACGACGGCGTCAAGCCCGGCGATCAGGTCATCCTCAATCCGATGGTGAACCTCGTGGAAGGCAGCAAGGTCGCGGTGCGTAAGACGCAGACAAGCTAGATCGGCCCGGAAGAGGTAATCGCAATGCGACGCTTGTTATTCACGGCAGCCGCCCTGCTGTTAGGCTGCGACGCCAGCCTGGCGCAGGTCTCCACCATGGGCACCACCGCCATGGGCCTTCCATCGACGCCGGGGACGATGCTGTCCTCGCCGCTGAGCGGCCCGGGCCCGTTCTCGGCGGCGACCCAGCCGGGTGCTCCCGCCACGACGCTGGCGCCGCTGCCGCTGGCTTCGGACCCCACGACTCCAGGAACTGTCGTGATCTGTTCCACACCATCGGGGCAAATTGCGCCTGCAACTCCGACCGTGACTGTAACTGCGATGTCCGCAACCGGCGGCACAACCGGAACGACGCCATCGACGTCCGCGGGCAGCACAGCCACGACGATGTCATCGACCGCGACGACGTCAACGGCCCCGTTGGGGACCATTGCCACCCCGCGCGTCGGCAGCACGACAGGGACCATATCGCCACCATCCCTGCTCGGCAGTCCCTCGACCACCGTATGCAGCTCTACCCCGGGAGGCCCGCCGACAAATGGCGCGGCTTTGCCGCTCTCGACGTCGCAAATTCCGGCGAACCTGCCATTCGGCACCATTCAGCCTGCTATCACCGAGCTTGGCGGCACCAGCATCGATCCCACAATGACCGTGGTGCCGACGCCGAACACATCGGCATGTGCCGAGGGCATGACGATGAATGTGGCGACGCCCGGCATGATGACGCCGGCCAATGCGACGGGCGCCCCTGCGACACCCGGCGTATCGCCTCCATCGCCATCGGGCTGCTGACGGGAAAACTCCCGCGGCTGGTGAACTCGTCGAGATCAATGGCGCGGACCATTTCACCATTCTGGATGAACTGCGGCGGCCAGATGGAACGCCGGTCAAGCTGACTCGGACGCTGGAGGAAGGATCATCCTGAACGAACGATCGCGCGAACAGCGACGTTGGGCCCGAGCTACGCCGCAGCGGATTTGACTGCCGCGGCATCGACCCAGATTTGCCCGTCCTTGGTCCTTACCGGATAGCGCCGCAACGACCGGCTCGGCCATCCCACGGAAACATCACCGTTTTGAAGATCGAACGAGGCAAGATGACGCGGACAAAACAAGCGGCCGTCGGCGACACGGCCCCAGCTCAGATCGGCCTGTTCATGCGGACATGCGCGTTCGCAAGCAAAGATCCGATCGCCATGGCGAACCAGCAACAGATCAATGGCCTCAAACCGCACACAGACGATCGTTTGATCCGCGAGACGTTGCAACGGACAGATCGCAACCCACTCCCCGCCTTCCGGCGTCGTGGTCATAGCGAAGGCGGGTCAGTGATCATGACGCGGATCGGCGTTGGATTGAACCCGTTGCAGGGATTGTTGATCTGGGGACAATTGGAAATGACGAAAATCACATCCATCTCCGCGGTGATGTCGACATAATTGCCCGGCGCGGAGATGCCATCGACCACCGTGAAATTTCCGGAGGGGTCGATCGGTACGTTCATGAAGAAGTTCAGGTTGGCGACGATATCGCGCTTGCTCAAGCCGTACTTCGATAGCTCAAGGATAAAGTTTTCGCGGCAGGCATGCTGGTATTTGGTCGGCTCGCCAAAGCGCACCGCGTTGCTTTCGCAAGAGCAGCAGCCGGCCGAGGTATCGTGCCGGCCGCAGGAATCAGCCGTAATCCTCGCCATCACGCGGCCCCTGTTCGAGACCAACTGCGTCCCGAGATCGACATAGGCCGACCCCTGAACGCGCAGCGTATCCTGTGCGCTGTAACGCTCGGCCGGATCGCCGACGCAATAAAGCAGCGCATCGACCGCCTGCTGACCTTCGCTGTCGATGATCCGCAGCGTCTGTCCGCGCTTGAGCACACGCGACCAGGGCCGCTCCGCCGGTATGTCATGGGTGTAGGCGGCGACGGAGTCATTTTCCGCAGATGTGGTTGCAAGACTGGTCATCCTGGCCTCTCCTTTAAGCGAATAGCCGGTCGGTGAACGCGAAGGCGCGAACGATTTCCGGCGATATGGTTCGGCAAACGTCATCCGGCGCGGCCGGCGGGGCGCGATGACGGATCAGCGTTACCGGTCCCGAGAGCGAAGGGCGGGCAGGATTGAGCGGATGCGCGCAATTCGACAACACGAGGATGACGTTCATTTCCGCACGAAGATCGACAAAATCACCCGGCCGCTTGCGGTCGGCGTTCCAGAGAAAGCGGCCGTTTGCATCGACCGAGACCGGTGCAAAAAACGAAACGCAGGGCGGGATGTCACGCAGGCCAAGGCCTACCTTGGCGGCGGCTGCGAGAAAATTCTCATGCGTGTTGCGCGACGCGACCCCGAACGCGGCGAGCGCGGAAGCCGGCGTCGAACCGCCGACGATGGTATCGTGTGCGCCGCTGGTATCCTCGACCAGCGACACGAATACGCGTCCCATGTCTGAGAGGATCACGCGCCCTTTCGAAAGCGCGGCACTCCATTGCACTTTGACTGTGTCGGCGCAGTTGATGCGCTCGGAAGTGTCTTCTTCGCGCCAGCCGATCATCGCGACGCTGGACGTGCCGGACATATCGATGATGCGCAGCGCCTCGCCGCGGCGCAGCCGCATGGTCGTGTACCAATCGGCGGGAACTTCTTCGCTGCCGATGACTGTCTCTTTCGCAATCGGTATCGAATTCAGGGCGGTTGGCTCCGGGAGCCCTTTCGGTCTGGCTTCCTGTCCGGCTGCACGAAGCTGTTCGTAGCGGCGGCGGTTAGCTTCCGAGATTTCTCGCTTTTTTGCTTCTGCCGAGATCATGTTCGTTGCTCCCTGCGTCTCACGTGATGGTAAAGTGCGCCTCGACTGGCCTTCCGGCTTTGCCGTTGATTGGCAGGATGTCCTGCGGACAGGCGGAGAACGCGATGACCAGGTCCATCTCGGCCCGCAGGCGAACATAGCCGCCGGGCACCGGCCGCGGCGGCGCCGCGAAACCAAGCGTGCCATCCTCCGACCAGGGAATGTTCATGAACAGATTGAGCGGGCTCGGCACTTCCTCGGGCTTGAGGCCGAGCTCGGCCATGCCGGCAAAGAGATTATCCGTGCAATTATCGTGATAGCCCTCGACGCCGAGGAAAGCGTAGCGATAGCGGTCGCAGGCTGCGATCAGCGTGTCGTGAACGCCCCCTGACGTATCGTCGATCAGCGTCAGAATCGGGCGGCGCTTGTTGGTTCGCAAGATATCGCCGGGCCTCGGAACCATATGCAGGCTGTGGGCGCGCGTATGCTCGTTCGACATGAATTCGGTGAGATCGGTGCGGTTGAACGCCCAGGTATCGACGACCTGCTCGCCATGGGTGTTGATGACAGTCACCATCTGCCCGGCCGAGACAAAGGCGGCCTTGCCGCGCCGCGCTGGAATTTCGATAAGAGAGCTTGTCATGTCAGCGTCTCACGGCCTGAAGGCAATCATGTCGATCTCGACAATTCCACCGCGCGCCAGCGCCGTCACACCCACCGTGGTTCGGGCCGGACGCCTGCCGTCAATAAAATAGCCCGAGAAGATTTCATTCATCTTCGCATAGTCGCGGTTGAAGTCGGTCAGGAAAATCCGCGCGCAAACGACATTGGCGAACGTCATCCCGCACCCCCTGAGCACACGGGCGAGGTTATCCATCACCTTCAACGTCTGCGTCTCGATGCCCTGCGGAATTGGAAGAGCATCGTCGTCCGGATCGGTCGCGAGCTGTCCCGTCACGAAAACGAATGGCCCGCATTCGACGGCATGGCTGTATGGCGTGACCGGCTTCGGGGCATCGGGCAAAAGGTGGAATATCGGCTCCATGATGGACCTCCCGTGATTTTTTTCAGCGCCTACCATTGGCAGTGTCACCCGCATAACGCTGCAGAAACTGGCGCGCGCGTTCTGTCTCCGGATCGGAGAAGAACCGATCCGGCGATCCCGTTTCCACGACCCGCCCGCGATCAAGAAACAGAACCCGCGTCGCCGCCTCGCGCGCGAATCCCATTTCATGGGTCACGATCACCATCGTCATGCCTTCGCGGGCAAGGTCGCGCATCACCACCAGCACTTCACCGACAAGCTCCGGATCGAGCGCACTGGTCGGTTCGTCGAACAGCAGAAGATCCGGGCGCATGGCGAGCGCGCGCGCGATGCCGACGCGCTGCTTCTGGCCGCCCGACAGCTTTGCCGGAAATGCATCCCGCTTCTCGAGCAGCCCGACCTTGGAGAGCAACGCCAGCGCCTCGTCGCGGACCTCGGCTTTGGGCCGCTTCTGCACCTGGACCGGTGCTTCCATCAGATTTTGCAGCACCGTGAGGTGCGGCCACAATGCAAAATGCTGAAATACCATGCCGATACGCGTTCTGATCTTCGACAGGTCGCGGTCGCCCATGACGATTCCGGCGCCGTTGATGCCGACTTGCTCGCCATTCAGGTAGATTTGTCCGGCGTCCGGCCGCTCCAGCCAATTGATACAGCGCAGCAATGTCGATTTGCCCGAGCCTGATGGTCCGAGGACGCAGATCGTCTCGCCCTTGTCGACCTTGAAGCTGACGTCGCAGAGCACTTCGACGTCGCCAAACCGCTTCGACACCCCGGCGACATCGAGAACCTTGCTGGATTGCGCCATCGCCCGCCTATCGCCGTGCTTCGGCTACGCGGCCGATCGAACTTACGCCTGCCTCGATCACGAGGCAGAGGCCCCAATACAGAAACACCGCCGTAATAAAGGCCGCAAACGGAACGTAGTGCCGCGACTGGATCGAGCTCGCGGCATGGGTCAGTTCCGGCAACGCGATGATGGTCAGGAAGGCGCTGTCCTTGATGATCTGGATCATCTGATTGCCGATCACGGGACCCGCCGACAGCAACAGCGGCGGCAGAATGATGCGGCGGAACAGCCGCAACTCCGGAAAACCAAATGCGACGCCTGCCTCGATCGGCTCCCGCGGCTGCGCCGCCCACGCCCCGCGCAGGATTTCGGCCATGTAGGCGGCGTTATAGATCGTCAGGGCGGCAAGCCCCGAGGTCCAGTTATCCAGCCTGACGCCAAACGATGGGAAACCGTAGTAAACGATGTAGGCAAACAACAGAAAAGGCACGCATCGCATGCCGTCGACGAAGGTGCGCGCCGTCCACGAGACGAGTGGTTGTTTTGACATCAGCGCGGGCGTCAAAATCGAGCCCAACAACAGCGCTGCGACGGCCGAAAGCGTGGACAGGATCGTGGTGTTGGCCAGCCCACTGAGAAGCAGCGAGCGCTCGCTCCAGACGATGCCGAAATCATGTATCATGCGGCGGCCTCGACGGCGAGCTGACGCCGCTCAATCCAGCGCTGCAGCGAAACCAGCGCAAAGACGATCGGCGCGTAAAGCGCGATCGCTACCAGAAACGGCGGCAACGGCTCATAGGTCTCCGAGCCAATCCTCACCGCAGCGCGGGTGATGTCGACGACGCCGACCACCGCCAGCACCGGCGTGACCTTGATCAGCAACGACATCTCATTGACGAGGCCGGGAAGGCTGACGCGGACGATCTGCGGCAGGACGATCCGGCGAAAGCGCTGCCCCGCACGCATCCCGACCGATTGCGCCGCCTCATACTGGTCCTTCGGGAAACCCATCAGTGCGGACCGCCATACTTCGCAGTTGAAGGCCGAGGTGTTCATGACCAGCGCGAGAATCGCGGCCGAGATCGGATTGATCGGCACCCCGATATTGGGGAGTGCGAAAAACAACAGCAACAATAGCGTGACCAGCGGTGTCGCGCGCAGCACGCTGACATAGAGCACCACGATACGAGCAACGATCGGAACATTTGCCCAACGAATCAACGCGAGGCCAAGTCCGATCGGCAACCCGATCAGGATACCGACAAGCGACAGCGACACCGTCACGACGGCGCCCCCGAAAATGGCCGCGATATCGGCACCGCTCATGACAGATCATCGCTGTCGGGTGAATACCTTCAGAATTCCGGCTCGAACGAAACCGGCAGATCCGGGAACGCCTCGCCGAACCATTTCTTCTGGAGCTCGGCAAACCTGCCGTTGGCCTTCTCCTTGGCGATGAACTCGTTCAGGAAGGCCAGCAACTCGGTGTTGTCCTTTGCCACGGCCCAGGCCGGAAACGATTTTCCGGAGACCGCCTGGCCTACTTCGAACACGGCCGGTTTTTCGGCCACCAGCGTCTTCAGATTGATGATGGTATTGACGACATAATCGACGCGGCCCAGTGCGAGGTCCTGATAGGCCTCGGGATAGGACGTGTACTCGACGATCTTGCCGAGCTTTCCGCCTTCTTTCTCCAGCATGGTGTTGAGTTCGGGGAGACGGGCAAGCAGCGCGCTGCCGGCCTGAACGCCGACGATCTTTCCGTTAAGATCCTTGATCGAGGAAATCGACTTGTCGTCCTTCCGTTTGACATAATAATGCGTCGCATCGGCAATCGGGCTCGTGAAATCAAGCGATTTTTTGCGCTCTTTGGTAATGATCGCTGCGGTAATCGCGACGTCGTATTTGCCGGTGCTAACGCCGGCCAGGATGCCGGTCCAGGGCAAGATCTCCTGCTTGATCTCGAACGGCGCGAATTTGCGCAAATCTTCGATCAGCTCATTGTCAAAACCTGTCGGCTTGCCATCCTTAACAAATTCGAAGGGACGGAAATCGTCCTCGGTCGCAACGATGAGGCCGCGCTTCTTGATCTCATCGAGGCCCGCGGCCTTGGCGTTTCCGATCAGCATCGGCATGGCGAACAGCGCCGCCAGCGCGCCGAGCATCAGGCGTCTTGACGGGGAATTGGAGCGGAGGAACGAATAGTTTGTCATGCGGACTCTCCCTTTGTGATGGCATGTCATGGCCTGCGAATAGATTTGGCCTGCAAACAGAGTTTTGACGTCGCGTTTGCAACAGGTCCTTTCAATCGAAGCTGAATCCGTGTGAACGCAGATAGGGCGGGAATGCCGCGCCCTCGGCTTTGGCGGCCTGCCGCGCCTTGTCTTCCGACCAGCCATAGAAGGACGCTTCGCCAAACTCGGCGTTGGAGCGCTGTTGTTCTCTGGGGATGGCGTGGCGCGCATTGCGGCGCCGATCGTAATCATCGATGGCTTGCGGAAGTGCTGCGTCATCATAGCGGTTGAGATGCGTGGTCGCGCGACGCGGCAGCCGCAAGCTGACATAGCCTTCCGTGCGCGGGTAGCCGAGACATAGTCCGGCAATGGGAAACACCAGATCAGGCAATCCCAAAATGCTCGCGACCTTGTCGATCTCGTTGCGGATGACGCTGATGGGACAAACGCCCAGACCAGCGGACTCCGCGCACAGGATCATGGTTTGCATCGCCAGCGCGGCGTCGACGGTAGCGTTGAAGAAACCTTCCAGTGTGCCGTTTTTGACCGGCTTGGCGCGCAATTCGCCGATCCGTTGCAATCGTCTGGCGTCTCCCAGGAAGACAAAGAAGACCGGCGAAACGCCGATCCATGGCATGCTCTGAAACAGCGCGCCGATCGCCGCACGTTTTGCGGGATCGACAACGCGCAAGATCGACGCTTGCTGAAAATCAGATTTGGCCGATGTGCTCAAGGCGGCGGCGACCAGCAGATCAAGTAAGGCTTCGCTCGGGACTGCATCGGCGTATTGGCGCACCGTCTTCCGCGACAGGACGCGCCGGATGAAGTCGCTGTCTTCGACGTCATTCGCCGACGGCCCGCCGTCGCCAAAACGACGCTCGATCGCCTCTGCATAGGCCGACATCAATGCGAACCCCGAACGGTTGCGCCGCGCGCAACCGGCAAGGCATCGACGATCATTGCGGGTGTTTGGAAATTTGAGACGTTCATTTGCCAACTCCACTGAAGGCTCAAAAGTTCGGGAATTGGCATGGACCCGAGCGATACCAATTCCTGGCCACTGAGGTCTCCCGGGATTTTGTCCCGCCGTGCCCTGCGCGGATTTCTCCCGCTCAGGCGGCGGCTCTTGGACCAGCCATCAAAGGTGATGCGGAACCCTAGCCACCAACTCAATGACCAAAGCTTCAGCAAAGGACATGCCAGACCAGCCCACCAGCATTATCGTAGGCTTGTGCCTCTCGACTTCGCACCCGTTGAACCCGAGGTTTTGCCCAAGCGCTTAGGGATTGCGGACAAAAAGCCCTTTCGGCTTGAGCATTTGTCGATTGGAAAAATGCGAAGTATACTTCGCAATGGCGCCAGTTTTCGCGACGTGGGCGTTCATCGTCTGTCTGCAGCTGCCGTTTTTGAGGCACGCGTTGCACAGATTGTAATCGCCGGGCCGCCCGTCCGATCCGCCGTTCAATCGGGAGCCGCCCTCGCCTCGTCCTGATCGGAACTCGCAGCCACAATGCGCTGCATCATGGCAATGAACCGCTTTTGATCCGCCTTGCTCAGATCCGCCACGGTCTCAAGGTGCGCGGCGCGCGCCGCGCCCTCTATGCGCCGCAGCAGTGCCGCGCCTTTCTTGGTGAGCCGGCAAATCTGCGCCCGGCGATCCCGGTGGTGGATCGTACGTTCGACAAACTTGCGTAGTTGCAAGCGCTTAAGCGCCCCGGTGGTGGTGGTGCGGTCGAGCGCGACATCCGCCGCAAGCGTCGTCTGGTCGGCGGTTCCACGCTTTGCGAGCGCGGAGAGCAGGCTATACTGCAGCGGGGTGATCTCGAAAGCTGCGCACCTCTTCTGGAACAGGGCGACGTGGATCTGATGCAGCCGCCGTATCAGGAAGCCGGGGCGCTGCTCGAGCGGCCAGGCGGCTTCGGCTTTTCGCGGGCGTGTTCTGGCCATCGATCACTCCCGGGGCGCGGGCGACGCGCCGCCGTTCTGCATGAATTTGATGCTGTCTATGGCACGAATGTTGCTGTATGAAAATATGACGAAAATACGAAGCATACTTCGCAATTGCCTCGTAGCTAAGAAATTCGCGGCTAAAGCACGCCGGCGATCGGGAGAGGAGATCGGTCATGTCTGTAAGCACCACATTTGACCTGCTTCTGCGCGGAGGTCGCGTGATCGATCCGGCATCAGGCATTGATGGGATGAAGGACGTCGCCGTCCGCAACGGCAAGGTCGCCGCGGTTCAGGCGGACATTTTGCCGACCAGCGCCAAGGAGATTGTCGACGTCACGGGCCAGATCGTATTGCCGGGGCTGATCGATACCCACGCCCATATCTATCAGTATGTAACCGGACGCTTCGGCGTCAATGCAGACATGGTGGGCGTCCAATCCGGGGTGACTACGCTGGTCGATCAGGGCGGTCCGTCCTGCATGACCTTGCCGGGTTTTAGGCATTTCATTGCCGAGAAGGCGCAGTCGCGAACCTATGCTTTTCTATCGGCCTATCTCGTCGGCGGTTTGGAAGGGCATTATTACCCCAATCTCTACAGTCCCGACGGCGTCGATATCGATGCGACCGTGAAAGCGGCGACCGCCAATCGCGATCTCGTTCGCGGCATCAAGGCGCATGCCGAGATCGGCGGCTTTGCGCGCTGGGGCATCCGCGTCATCGAGATGGCGGCCGAGATCGGACGCCGCGCCGACCTTCCGGTCTATGTGCACTTCGGACAGCTTTGGGGCCTGCCGGAAAGCGGCACCAACGGCGAAGATGTCGACACGATCCTGACGCGGGTAATTCCGCTGCTTCGCTCCGGCGATGTTTTGGCCCACCCGTTCACGCGTCATCCCGGCGGCTTCGTCAATCGCGAAGGCGAAGTGCATCCCGTGATCCAGGCCGCCCTCGATCGGGGCTTGCGGGTCGACGTTGGCCACGGCAGTCACTTCTCGTACCGTCTGGCGCGCAAGGCCATTGCTGCCGGCATCATTCCGACCACCTTGGGAGCCGATATCCACGGCTACAACACCCATGTGCCGGCGCCGGCAGGCACGCCTGATGAGCATGCCGATGACGAAAACCATCCCTTCGCAAGTCAGGCGAAGTTCAGCCTGGTCCAGGCGATGAGTTCGATGATGGCGCTCGGTCTCACGCTGGAACAAGTGGTGCCGATGGTCACTTCGCACGCGGCTGAAATGCTGGGTCTTTCGGGCACCATCGGAACGTTGCGCCACGGCGTCGATGCCGACGTCACCGTGCTCGCCCAAAAACCCGGCCGTTACATTTTGCGGGATAACGAGAAGACGGAAGTGGTTGCGGACCACCTGTTGCAGCCGGCGTTTTGCTTGCGCGCGGGCGTGCGTCACAATGCCGTCGCTCCTATCCTGCCGCAAGCCGTGGCAGCCTAGCGCACGCAGCGATCTCGAGTGGAGACGGCGGTGAATGTCTCACGCTGAAAGCGAGCCTCCCTCGAGCGCGGCAGCCGGCACCGGACAAGGGATCGGGGCACGGCTATCGCGCAAGGAAGATGATCGCTTCATGCGCGGACGCGGCCAGTATGTCGCCGATATCCGGCTCGCCGGTCTCAAGGATGTCGCCTTCGTCCGCAGCCCGCTGGCCCATGCGCGGATCAGGGCCGTCCACGTGCCTGAACGCTTTCGCGACGTCGTATTCACAGCCGCAGATTTGGCGGGAGTAAAACCGATCCGCGCAGTGTCCGGCCTGCCCGGTTTCAAGATCTCGGAGCAACCTGTTCTGGCGACCGATAAAGTGCGTCACGTCGGCGAACTCGTTGCCATGTGCGTAGCGCCGACCCGGGCGGAAGCCGAGGATATCGCGGCCTCGGTGACGCTCGACCTCGAAGAGCTCCCTGCCGTCTACCATATGCTCAAAGCGAGGCAAGCGGGGACGGCGCTGGTCCACGAGCATTGGGGCGACAACGTCTTTCTCGAAAGCGCCTTCGAGGTCGATATCCAGCCTGCCTTCGATGCCCCCATCAAAGTGACGCGCGAAATATCGACCGCGCGCCAATGCATGTCCCCGCTGGAGGGACGCGGCGTGGTCGCGAGCTTCGACCACCGCCTCGACCAGCTCACGCTCTATACGGGCGCCCAGATGCCGCACATCGTACGCAACGGCCTGTCCGATTGTCTCGGCATGGAGCAGGGCCGAATCCGTATTGTATCGCCCGATATCGGCGGAGGGTTCGGCCACAAGGGAATCCTGCTGCCGGAAGAGGTCTGCCTTGGCTGGCTTGCCATGCGCAAAGGCCACGCGGTGCGCTGGATCGAGGACCGGCGCGAACATCTGACCGCGAGCGCCAATTGCCGCGAGCACCACTACAAGATATCAGTCTATGCCGATCGCGACGGTAGCTTGAGGGGGATCGACTGCGAGGCGACCGTCGATTCCGGCGCATACTCGTCCTATCCGTTCTCCGCCTGCCTCGAGGCCGCGCAGGTGGCGAGCATCCTGCCCGGTCCCTACCGGATGCCGGCCTATCGCTGCAAGACCTTCTCGGTAGCGACCAATAAATGTCCGATCCTGCCCTATCGCGGCGTTGCCCGCACCGGTGTCTGTTTTGCGCTGGAAATCATGCTGGATGCGGTAGCCACAGAATGCGGGATCGAACCTGGCGAAGTCCGGTTGCGCAATCTGGTGAAGCCCGATGAAATGCCGTTCGACAACATCACAAAAAAACATTTCGACAGCGGCGATTATCCGCAAGCCATGCACCGCGCGCTTACGGCGATCGATGTCGCGGCGGTGCGGGCCCGTCAGCGCGCGAAAGAACCGGATGGGCGGCTGATCGGCACTGGCCTCTCGATCTATTGCGAGCAGGCCGCCCATGGCACCTCGGTCTATGCCGGTTGGGGCATTCCAATGGTGCCGGGGCACGAGCAGGCCAATGCGCGCATGACGCCGGATGGCGGGCTCGAAATCCGGGTCGGCGTGCACTCGCATGGTCAGGGTCTTGAGACCACGCTCGCCCAAATCGCCTATGAAATTCTCGGCATCGACACGGCAAGAGTGCGTGTCGTGCATGGCGATACCGCGATCACGCCTTATTCGACCGGCACCTGGGGTTCGCGTTCGATGGTGATGGCCGGCGGCGCGGTTGCAACCGCCTGCATCGAGATCGGCGAACGCGCCAAGCGTATCGGCGCCAAGCTTCTGCAACTCGATCCGGCGATGGTGACATTGCGCGACGGCCGTGTGTGCGGACCGAACAGCAGCATCGGCCTCACTGAGGTCGCCCATACCTGGTACCGGCGCCCGCAGGATCTGCCGGGAGATGTCGATCCTGCAGGGCTGGAATCGACCAGCGGCTACAAACCGCAGCGCGACAGCGGCACCTTTAGCTACGCCGCCCACGCCGTTACCGTTGCGGTCGATCCCGATCTCGGTGAAGTCGAAATCCTCGACTACGTCATCGTCGAGGATGGCGGCGTGCTGGTCAATCCAATGATCGTCGACGGCCAGATCTTTGGCGGCCTTGCGCAGGGGATCGGCACCGCACTCTATGAAGAAATGCCGTTCGATGCCGCCGGACAACCGCTCGCGACCACGCTTGCCGACTATCTGCTTCCGGGTCCGACCGAAGTTCCGGAGCCGCGTCTCGATCACATGGAGACGCCCTCGCCCTACACCCTGTTCGGCGTCAAGGGCATCGGCGAAGGCGGCGCCATCGCGCCGCCGGCCGCTATCGCCAACGCCGTGAACGATGCGCTGCGTCCGCTCGGGGTCGAACTCCTGCATTCGCCGATTTCGCCACGCCGTGTCGTCGAGGCGATCCTGGCGGCACGTGACGCGCAAAGATCAGCCGCATGAAGGCGGCAGCGTTCGCCTACGAACGCCCCTCCGATTTGAAGACGGCGCTTGCCTTGACGGCCGACACGAATGGCTCGAGCAAGATCATTGCCGGTGGCCAGTCGCTTGGCCCGATGCTCAATCTGCGGCTGGTCGAGCCGGATCTGATCATCGATATCGCGGGGCTATCCGAGTTGAAGCACGCGGAACGCAGCGGCAATGAGCTCGTCATCGGCGCTTGCGTCACACATGGCGACATCGAGGATGGGCGAATACCCGACGTTACCCGCGGCGCCATGCAGCGGGTTGCAAGCGCCATCGCCTACAGAGCGGTCCGTAATCGCGGCACGATCGCAGGATCGCTCTGTCACGCCGATCCCGCCGCAGACTGGGTTTCGGCGCTGGCGGCGCTTGGTGCAAAGGTCACGCTGCGCAGCCTTGTTGGAACGCGCGATCTCGCCATCGAAGACTTCGTGACGGGAGCGCTCGAATCCGCGCTGGTGCCTGGCGAAATCGTCGAAGCCGTCCGCGTGCCCGTGATAACGCCGTCGGCACGCTGGGGCTATGGCAAGGCCTGCCGCAAGCCGGGCGAATTCGCTCACGCCATCGCCGCGGTGCTGATCGATCCGGAAAAGGCGAGCGCACGCGTGGTCATCGGCGCCGTGGAGGCAGCCCCGATCGTTCTTGGCGACGCGGCTGAGCTTTTTGGCGGACGGGTTACCGGCGACTTCAAGCGGCAATTCGATGCGCTTGTGGCCGATGCGATCCTGCTGAAGGCAGGCATCGTGAATGCCACTGACCGGCACATTCATGTCGCCGTGCTGCGCCGGGCAATCAACGAGGCTGCCGCGTGACCATGATCGCGCTCACCGTAAACGCCCGCGACGTCAAGGCTTCCGTGGAGCCGCGCACCCATCTCGCCGATTTCTTGCGCGAAAGTCTCAATCTGACCGGCACGCACCTCGGCTGCGAGCACGGCGTGTGCGGAGCGTGCACGCTGTTGCTCGACGATGTGCCGGCGCGTTCCTGCATTACTTACGCGGCCGCCTGCGATGGCGCGCGCGTTACCACCATCGAAGGCCTCGATGATGACGAAATCACCACTGAGCTGCGTGCGGCCTTTAAGCGCGAGCATGCCCTGCAATGCGGGTATTGCACGCCGGGGATGTTGATCTCGGCGCGCGATCTCGTGCTTCGCCTGCCCGCCTCCGACGAACGCAGCGTGCGTGTCGGATTGAGCGGCAATCTCTGCCGCTGCACCGGATATGTCGGTATTGTACGGGCGGTCCGCGCCGTGATCGACGACAGGCGCAAACGAGGGATAAAGCCGGTCCCCGGTGGGGGACGCAGCGCCCTCGGCCCGGTGGGATCCGGTTACGGCGCGACCGCTTCCACCTCAAATATTGGAACCGCGCCGACGGCAAGGACCGAGCCGCAGCATGAAGTCAACGACGCGATGGTCGTTGCGGACTTCACGCCCGAAAAGGTTTTTAAGGATCATTTCACGGTCGGTTATCCGCCCGAGCGGGTCTTCGACATGTTCGGCGATGTCGCACGCCTTGCCGCCTGCCTTCCCGGTGCGTCGCTCACCGGCCTGCCGACCCCGGAGCGCGCGGAGGGCCTGATCCGCGTCAAACTCGGTCCGATCTCAGCGAATTTCCGTGGCGCCGCGCGGATCGAGCGCGATCCCAGGAATTTGTCCGGCCGGATCGTCGGCATGGGCAGCGATCAGCGCAGCCGGTCTTCCACGCAAGGCGAGATCCGCTACCAACTCGTACCAACAGAGCAAGGCGCTGCGACGCGCGTCGAGCTGTCGGTCGGCTACACCTTGCGGGGAATGCTGGCGCAGATCGCCCGTGAGGCATTGGTGCGCGATCTTGCATCCCGGCTGACCGCCGAGTTTGCGGGCAACCTCGAACGGCATCTCTCGGGCGCTGGGCCAAATGGAGCGGCGGAGGGAGCCCAAGACCTGAATGCCGCCGCTCTGCTGATGGGGTTTTTGCGCGAACGTGCGCGCAAGGCCCTTCAGTACATCTTGGGTCGATAGCAAAGGTATGACTGGTACGATTCTTGCTCAGTTCACGCCGGAAACGATCTTTTTAGTGGGGGAAGCGTCATGACGGATTCCGAACTACGTGCCGACATCCACAGCATCGAGCCCATTCCTGATGCCGACCGGGACTCGACCGGGCTGCAGCAGATGTGGATTTGGGCAGGAGCCAACATCGCCCCGGTCAACTGGGCGCTCGGCGCGCTCGGTATCATTCTCAAGCTTGGCTTGTGGGAGACCATCGCGGTCATCGTCGTGGGCAACCTTGTCGGCTGCGCGATCTTTGCCGCCTTCACGGTGATGGGCCACAAGACCGGCGTCAATCAGATGGTGCTGAGCCGCTCGGCGTTCGGACGCCGCGGAGCCTATCTGCCGAGCCTATTGATGTTCCTGATGACGCTCGGCTGGATCGGGGTGAATACCTACTTCCCGGTCAAGATCGCGATGGCCATTCTCGCCCAGTTTGGCGTCCCCGACAATTTGGTGACGACCTTCATCGTCATCACCGTCATCATGGTGCTGCAGGTCGGGATCGGCATCTACGGCTTCTACGCGATCCGCACCTTCGAGAAGTACACTGTGCCGGTGACCGTGGCCATCATGGTGCTGATGAGCGTCCTCGCCTGGAGCCGGCCGGGGGTGGTCAATTGGAACCTCACCAGCACCCTTCCGCCCGGCGCTCATCTGGCGATGCTGACGCTATTGATGTCTGCGATCGGGGTCGGCTGGGGAATTTCCTGGGTGACGTGGGCGTCGGACTATTCGCGCTTCGTGCCCCGCAACGTCTCTTCCAAATCCGTCTTCTGGTATAGCTATATCGGAATGTTCGTGCCGACGGTGTGGCTCGCCATCCTCGGCGCGACCATCGCCAGCGTCACGCTCGATACCGACCCGGCCAAGATGGTCAGCGCCGTGTTCGGCGGCCTATCGAGCATCCTTGTGCTGCTATTGGTGCTGCACGGCCCGATCGCGACCAATATCCTGAACGTGTATTCGGCGACGCTGGCGGCGCTTAGCATGGGCGTCCGCCTGTCGCGGACCGCGCTGGCGCTGATCGTAGGTATCGCCGGCTATCTCGTCACGATCTACTTCATCTTCGCGCCTTCGTTCGCCAAGGCATTCGACAACTGGATGATCAGCCTGTTGCTGTGGATGAGTCCTTGGGCAGGCGTCGTGATGGCCGACTTCTTCATCAAGCGGCAGGGCCAGATCGATGTCGCCGAACTCTACCGGTCGCCGGAAACAAGCGCCTATGGCGATATCAATTGGGGCGGCATCATCGCGTTTTTGGCAGGCCTCGTCGCCGGCTGGGCGTTTCAGGACGGCCTCGTTCCGGCGCTCCAGGGTCCGCTCTCCGGGCTTTTGGGCGGGGCGGACCTCAGCTGGTTGTTCGGGATCGTCGTCGCCGGCGCCGTGTATCTGGCTCTCAGCCGGCGCGCTGTCAGCGCGCCCTCGATTGTCACAACAGGTTGAGTGACGCGCGCTGGAATGAATCGCAGCCTATTCAGGCGATCTGCTGCCTGGGTTGCTCTTCCTCGTTGTGACTGTGGAGCAAGTCGAGCAGGCGCTTGCGCATGATCATTCCCGGCCGGTCCGAGGGCATGTGCTTTTCGATCTTGCGGCCCATGTCCACGATGGCATCGGGATCGGTGGATTCCAGCATATCGCGATCTTCGGCGATGATTGCGGCGTCCCAATCGATCAATTCCTGCGTGGAGCAGTCGGCCTCGGTATCGTTGCGAAAGAGAATCTGAACGACCTGAATCTGGCCGTCGGACACCGGCGTCGCGCAATTGAAAATGATATGCCGGATGCCTGACGGATACTCCATGTCGAGCCGCCGGCAGAACGGCATGAACCATTTGTTGCGCTGATGTCTCTTCGTCGTGGGATCGGTCGTTCCGGTGATCCTGGCGGCGTTGGGCGGGTTCCTGATGGTGATGATTGTTTCAGCATCGAATCCGTAATCGGTTTCGACGATTTCGTATTTTTCGGGCTTTGGTTGATTGATGTCGCCAAACGTCCCTTTGTGCACGAAGGCAAAATGGGCGTTGTCGAAGGAATTTTCCATCAACCGAAGCGCGGCCGTATTCCACTTGTCGTAGAATTGGTGGATGCGGCGGTAACCGGCGGTGCGGTCTTCGGGAATGTCGGGAATGTCGCTTAAGGGTTCATCGAGCGCGACCCAGACGTAACCATAACGGGTCTGGGCGTGAAACGAGCGCGCCTTGGCCTCGGGTATCGGCTGCTCGAATGGAAATTGCGGAATCATGACGAGCTTGCCGTCGCGGTCATATTCCCAGCCGTGATAGCCGCAAACGATGTTGCCGTCTTTGCACCAGCCCTTCGACAGCTTGGCGGTGCGATGGCAGCAGCGATCTTCCAGCGCCGCAGGCTCGCCCTTCCCGTCAAGGAACAGCACGATCGGTTCACCGAGCAGCGTGAACGGCCGCGGGCCGTCTTTGAGGTGATCGACCGGCATCACCGCGTACCAGAAGCGGCGAAGCACGGGTTGCTTTGTATTCAGCATGATGTTCTCTCCGGTGTCTAAGCAGCCAGCTGCGCGACGACGCGAGCCGCGTCGGATCTCAGTCTTTCAATGTCCAGGCCGGGTATGGCGTTATTTTCCACGACGATCCGTCCGCCGATCAGCAAATAGCGGACGCTGGCCGAGCCCGCGCAAGTCACCGGCGCAATCAAGGGATCGTGCATGCCGAAATGCCGCGGCTGATTCAGATTGAAGATGGCGATGTCGGCCTGTTGCCCCGGCGCCAGTGTGCCGATCTGCGGCAGTCCCAGCACGCGCGCGCCTCCCGCGGTCGCCCAGTGCACGACGTCCTCAGCCGTCACAGCATCGGCGCCTTTGACAGCCCGATGGGTATGCCAGCAGCTGTGCATTTCGCTGATCATGTCGGCGGCCTCGTTCGATGCCGCGCCATCCACGCCAAGCGACACCGCGCCGCCGAGGCGCGCCATCGCGTCCGCAGGAGCGACACCAGAGCCGAGGCGGCAATTGGACTGCGGGCAGTGCGCCATGCCGGTTCCGGTGCTTGCTAGAATTTGCACTTCGTTGGAATCGAGATGGACGAGATGCGCGAACCACACATCCGGTCCAAGCCAATCATGCTCGGCGAGCCATTCGACCGGCCGCTTGCCGTGCACCGACAGGCAAAAATCGACATACTCGGAGGATTCCGACAAATGGCTGTGCAATCGCAGCTTCATCCTTCGCGCCGCTGCGATCGCTTCCTTCAGTTCGCCCGGATCGATCGACCAGGTCGGCGTCGTCGGCGCCAGCACAACCTGGGAAAGGCTGCCCGGCGAGGTATCGTGAAAGCGCTGGGCGCAAGCTTCGACGGATTTGAGCATGTGGTCGAGCTTCTCGATGGGCATCGGAACGAACTCGTCGGTGTCGAAGTGACGCCCCTTGGTGGCGCCGCCGCGACAGAACACCAAGCGCATGCCTAGGCTGCGGGCGACTTCGAAAATCACCTGCGCGGGATCAAACCTGAAACTGTCGCTGAAAAGGTAGTGGTGATCGGCGACCGTCGTCGTGCCCGACAGCAGCATTTCCGAGAGCGCAATCCGGGCAGCAACCGCCAGCGCCTCCTCGTCGATCTTCGACCAAAACGTATAGGGCACCGAGCGCAGCCAGCCGGCGAGCGGCAGGTTGATGCCGGAGCGCACGCCCTTCATCACGCTCTGGAACAGATGATGATGGGTCGATATCAGGCCGGGATAGACCACGCAGCCGCTGGCATCGAGCCGGCGCTCCCCCGGCTGCGCCTGCAGCGCGCCGATTTCGACGATGACGCCATCGCGAATGCGGATCGCACCGCTGGTCCGCATCGCCGCGCCGGGAAGTCCAGTGAAAATCCCGGTCGCATTCTCGATCAGCATGGCGGTCACGTCTCCACTCCCATTTCGCTTTCGTGCCAGTTCGATAATGCGAGTTTTGACAGAAAGACCATTGCTCCGAACAACCCTACCCCGGTCAAGGTGATCAGAAAAAGCGCGGCGAACATGCGGGGAATGTCGAGCGTGAAGCCTGCGTCCAAGATCTCATAGGCCAGGCCCGATGAGCGGCCGCCAGTGCCGGCAACGAACTCGGCTACGACCGCACCGATCAGCGCAAGCCCGCTCGAAATTCGCAATCCCCCAAAGAAATACGGCAACGCTCCGGGGATCTTGAGTTTTACGAGCGTCTTGAGACGACCCGCGCGATTCATGCGGAAGTAATTGGCAAGGCCCGGATCGACGCTTCGCAGTCCGAGCGTGGTATTCGAGATGATCGGAAACAGCGCCACCAGCGTCGCGCAGATCGTCAGCGAAAGCTGGGTATTCTTGACGAGAATGATGATCAGCGGGGCGATGGCGACGACGGGCGTGACCTGCAGCAGCACGGCATAAGGAAACAAGCTCACTTCGATCGCGCGGCTCTGCACGAACATGAATGCGATCAGCGTGCCCAGAACAACCGCCGCCGCGAACGCCTGTAACGTCACCCGCAAGGTTACCATCAGCGCCCGCAGCAATGACGGGCCGTTCTTGATGAGGCTGAGATAGATGTCGCTTGGCTTCGGAAACAAATAGACGGGGATCGACGCCAGCCGGCAGCCGACTTCCCACATCGCGATCAAAATGACGCCGACGGCAAGAGGCGCCGCGATCCGGACAAAGGTCTCCGACTGCAGCAGCGGCTTCACAGCACACCTCTCGATGCCTGGGGAAGCGATGCTTCGGCAAGCCAGGTCGAGAGTTCACGGCAGTAAGCGGCGAACTTGGCGCTGCCGCGAAATTCCTCATCGCGCGGCTGCGGCGCGTCGATCGTCATGGTTCTGAAGATACGCCCGGGGTTTGCGGCCATGACGATGATCCGGGTCGACAGGAATACTGCCTCATAAATCGAGTGGGTGACGAACACGGTGGTCAGTTTGCGTTCCCACCATAGCCGGACCAGATCGGCGTCAAGCTTGTTCCGGGTGAATTCATCAAGCGCCCCGAACGGTTCGTCCATCAACAACAGATTGGGGTTCGTGACAAGCGCGCGGGCGATCGAGACCCGCATTTTCATGCCGCCGGATAATTGACGCGGGAAATGCCGCGTGAATTTGGACAGACCGACGCGCTCGATCGCCTCAGCCACGATCGACGCCGCTTTTTCCTTTGCAACGTTGGCAAGTTCAAGTGGCAGCCGCACATTGGCATCGACCCGGGCCCACGGCATCAAGGTGGGCTCCTGGAACACGAAGGCGAAGCGCCGCCCGTCCTGGCCGACCTGTCCGAAATCGCCGCGCCACCACAACAGCCGGCCGTCCGACGGCTCGATCAGATTGGCGATCAGTTTGAGAAGCGTGCTCTTGCCGCAGCCGGATGGCCCGATCAACGTCAGGAATTCGCCGTCGGCGATGGAGAGATCGATCGGCGCCAATCCGCGCGTGCCGTTGGTGAAAACTTTCTCGGCCGAAAGGATTTCAACCGCCGGTGGCTGATCGCCACCGGCCGTCATTCGGTCCGTGCTTTCGTTGATCGGCTCGCCCGGCACAATGGCGTTCATGGCGGATCCTATTGCACGCCGACTTTGAGATCCTTGACGAAACGCGCATCGAGACCCTTCTGCCAATCCGTCTTTGGATCGAGCAGCCCACCCTCAACCAGGAAGTCATAGATCTTCTTGTAGCGGTCGACGGTGATGATCCCGATGCCCAAAGTCGCTGCATCGCCGCCATCGATGGCTTTGTTCTCTTTGAGTTTCTCGATCGCGAAGTCGATCTGACCGTCGGTCATCTTGGGATTGTCGGCCTTGATCAACGCGTTTCCTGGAGCCGGATTCTTGATGTAGTCGCGCCAGCCCTCGAGCGAGGCCTTCACAAAGCGGGCGACCACATCGGGTTTCTCGGCGATCATCTTTTCGGTCGTGACAATCGTCGAGCCATAAGGCGGATAGCCCCCATCAGCCAACAGAAAAAATTTCACTTTCTCGTTCTGCTGCTGCGCCTGGTACGGCTCGGACGAGGGATAGGCCTGCTGCGCGACATTCTTGTCGGCGAAGAACGGCTGCAGGTTGAAGGTATAGGGCCGTACCTGGTCATCGGTAAAACCATATTTGGTGCGCAGCCAGGGCCAGAAGGTCGCGTGGGAGGTGCTCGCGATCAGGATCGGCTTGCCCTTCAGCGCCGCGATATCGGTGACGTCATCATGGGTCATCAATCCCTGCAGGTCGAACTGGAATGATGAGGCGACCGTCACCAGCGGCAAATTCTGCTCACGCCCTTTCAGCACCTGAATGTCATAGCCCATCATGAAATCGGTCTCGCCGGCCAGCAACAGCTGAGTGCCATTGACCTGCGGACCGCCCATTTTGATGGTCACGTCGAGACCAGCCTTGTCATAAAGTCCGGTCGCCTTGGCCTGATAGAAACCGCCGTGCTCGGCCTGGGCGAACCAGCTGGTGAGAAAGGTCACCTTGTCAGCGGCAAGTGCCGGCGCAAGCTGGCCGACCATCATGCCAGTTCCGATAAGAGCGCACGCGATCATTCGCGGCAGAAACTTCATTGCCATCTCGGCTACCTCGTTTCGGGCCAGCGCTTCGCCGGCCATCCGTGTTCCCAGGGCCAAAGCATGACGGGCCAACCCGTCACCTGAAAGCATTTTAATTCGAGCCATCCGTTGCCTTTTCGGCAACGGTGACTTCGGTTCGGCGCGAAACGGATGTGCAAAAAAAGTGCCGTCGCTGCCGCGAGCGTGCCGGGTCCGTAAAATGACGATGACGAGATCGGCAAAGTCGACTTAAAGTCGGATGGAACCGTTTCGGTTTTCATCCATGAGGCATACCGCTTTGCGCGCGCTTACTCCTGCATCAATTAGAGCCCCCTTTGCGCGCTACAGCCACGGGATCGCGGTGCCCGCGGGGCACCGGCTGGTATTCACCTCGGGTCAGCTCGGCATCCGCGCCGACCAAGCCATTCCACCAGATTGCGAAGCGCAGGCTGACCTCTGTTTTGCGAATATCGCGGCCATTCTCGCCGAAGACGGCATGACGCTAGCCAATATAGTTCGCCTTAACGCCTATGTGACGGATCGCGAGCATGTGCAGGGCTATATGCGCTGCCGCGACCGGCACTTTCAGGAGACACCGCCGGCTTCGACCCTGATGATCGTGACAGGTTTTACAAGGCCGGAATTCCTGGTGGAAATCGAGGCCGTGGCGGCCGCGCCCGAGCACGACTAGAAGCGCTCCATCTCCCGTCGCACGCTTGCCAAGAAGCCCAGCCGCTTCGCTTTCGACGCGGTGTTCATGTGGTAGAGCGCGAGATAGCGCACTTTGGCCTTGGAACCGGTGAACCAGGGTAAATAGCGCTTGATGATTTTGCGCGGCGGATCGGCAATGGCGATCGCTTGCCAGCGCGGGCGGCCGTAAGTCGAGATTCCGGTGATGCGTTCGATGTGAAGCAACATCGGCTTGGCCTGCGCCGGATCGGAAAGGTCCAGCGCAATCCCTGGGCCGAACATGCGGTCGAACCAGCCCTTCAACATGGCAGGCGGCCCGAACGACCAGGTCGGAAATTGAACGACCAGCGCGTTCGCGGCCATCAACCGGTCGACATAGGCCTGATTGTTGGCGCGATTGCGCGCGGGATCATGATAGTCGCGGCGCCGCTGCGCTGACAGTACGGGGTCAAAACCCTCGGCATAGAGGTCAAGCAGGTCGATCGTATGTCCCGCTTTTGTCAATCCGGCCAGCGCCTCTTTCCGAATGGCGGCATGAAAGCTGTCGTCGAGCGGATGGCAATACACATAAAGCACGCGCATTCGCTTAAGGTCTCGTGCTCGTAAAACTGCGCATCTTGCCGGGATTGAGCAAGCCGTACGGATCGACCTCGTGCTTGAAACCTAGTTGATCGGCTTCGATGCGCTTGTAGCGGCTACCGTCCTCGACGGTGAAGACGTGCGGGTTCGCGATATAGACCCCTCTCTCCTCGTGCAGCCGGATGATCTCGTTCAATCTGTCCGCATCCCTGTAGCGCACCACCGGCAATCCGCTACAAGTGACGCGGCCGTTGAAGCGGATGAATTCGAGATGCTGCAGCACTTCGTCTGGAAACAAATCCCGCATCTCCGCCACCTTCTCCAGCAGGCGGTCGTGCGGATAGAGGCATTGCAGGTAGGTGACGGAGCGGTCGGATTTAAGCACCTGCAGGGTCGTATGGTTCCAGGTGTATTCGTAGAGCGGAACCTGGCCGGGGCTATCGTCGGTCGGCGTCTCCAGCGTGATCGTACCGCGCCCACCTAGCAGCGACTTGAAGCTTTCGAGCGAGGGCTCCGCAATCATCGCGATCAGGATGCTTTTGTCATCCGGACAATACGGCTTCAGCGCGCCGAAATACGAAGGCAGCGGCGAGGTAATCGGCGCAAGCACTTTCTTGACAATGCCGTCGGCAAGCGCCGCTTCGTAGCCGAACGCGGTGGCTTCCATAAAGTCGTCGAACACGACCACGACGTCGATCCACTTCCACGCCGGCGCCAGAGGCATTTCGAGCGCGGTGATGATCCCGGTTGTGCCGTAGGTGCGGTTGATCTTTTGCGCGGCGTCGCCGCGCAATTCGATGATGCGCGGCTCCTCCTCAACCGTGACGACGCGCGCGGCAAGGATGTTACCCGGCTCCCGCAGACCGCCATAATTCACCGAGCCGATGCCACCGGACCCGCCGGCGACAAAGCCGCCGATGGTGGCGGTCCGCTTGGTGGAGGGATGCATCCGCAACTCCCAGCCGGAGGATTGCAGCTCGGTGTCGATCGCGTTCATCTTCGCGCCGACGCCGACGCGCATGATGCCGGGCTTGGTCCATTCGATGGTCGCGAGCGCCATGACGTCTAGCAGCACGCCGCCCTCTAGCGGCACCGCCTGGCCGTAATTGCCGGTGCCGCCGGCCCGCACCGTCAGCGGCACGCGATGGCGCGCGCAGGCTGCCGCCACGCGCACCACATCCGCCTCGTCGCGCGGCGCGACGATCAAATCGGCGGACTTGCCGTCGAGCTGTTCGTTCAAAATTGGACTGTACCAGAAGAAATCACGCGAGCGTCGTCGCACGATCTTTGCGTCGGTGACGGTCGGAATATCGCCGAGATCGGCGATAAGCGAAGCGAGCGTGCTGGATGAAAGAGCGTTCATGTCTCGCGGCCTGCGAGGTTTGCGATTATCTGTTCCGATCTAGTGACAAAACCAAAGCATTGGCGAACGTTGTAGATCGTCGCAGCCAGACAATAATCGGGCGAGGTAGTGGCGGCACAGTCCGCCACCAACAAGCAGTCGTAACCGCGAAAACTGGCATCCTGCAAGGTGCAGAGCACGCACTGGTCGGCGTTGACGCCGGCGAACATCAGGGTGGCGACGCCGAGATTACGCAAAATGCTGTCGAGCTCGGTATCCTGAAAGCCGGACATCCGGTATTTTGCCACGTGAATATCCGAAGGATCAGCCGCAAGCTCGTCGACGATCGCCGCGGACCAACTGCCGCGCTCCAGAACCTTTGCGCCGGAGCCCGGCAGCGGATCGCCGAGGCCGACGCCGGTGCCCGAGGGCTTGTAGACGTGCAGCAACGCCGGACTGAGGTTGAGCCTGTCCGGCCGATTGCCCCAATTGAGCCAGATCACCGGAACATCATGATGGCGCAGCACGGGCAGAAGGGCTTGCAGCGGCGCGATCGGAGCCCGGACCGGCGCGACATCAACGCCGCAATGCGCGAGCCAGCCATCCGGATGACAGAAGTCGTTCTGCATGTCGACGATGATGATGGCGGTGCGCGCAAGGTCGAGGGTGACGAGCTTGCCTTCGGCCTGCAGCGTCATCGGCCGCGGCGGCATCGGCTGCCTCACCAGATCGGCTCGTGTCTCCGAGACTGACCAGCGGTTGCGCGGACTTGAGCCCAGCGGTCGCAACCCTTCGTCATCTTTGCTGCAGGTTCCAGCGGCCGTCATGGATCACTTTCCCTGCAGGACGCGGATATCCTCGGCGTCGAGCTCAACAGGCTCGCCGCCGCGGATCAGTTCGGCAAAGCCCTCGTTCGGGATCATCACGGTGAGGGTATAGAGCTTGCCGGCGCCGGTATTCTCGATCACATGCTCGGAACCGGGATGCAGCAATAACGAGTCGCCCGTCTTGATCGACAATGTCTTGCCGTCACAGCGAGCGACGCCCTCCCCGTGCAGCACGTGAAAGAATTCGTGGGCGCTGGCATGTTCGTTTGGCGGCGTGGCGCCGCCGGTTTTGAAGATTTCGATCACAAAGATGTTGTCGATCGCATCTGTTTCCTTGTCGAACAGCATCACGAAGTAATTGGTATCCTTGGGCGAAATTCGGAACGCCTTCGCCTTCGCAATGTTTGCGGCGCTAAATGCCATGCGGAACTCCCTCCAATCTCCAATTCGTTACGGCTTATCGAACGCCGTATCGGCGGCGACCCGCGATAACGGATAGCGGCTGATCTGGTCGATCAGCACGAGTAGCTGCCCGGCTGCATGCTCAACCGTCAGTTTGCCGAGGTCGGCGCTTGCCTTGGTAGCGTCGCCGCAGGCCCCCTTGGGATGAAGGTCCTGGGCCTGCCAGCCGAAACGGGCGCCGCCCTCCGGGCCCAGCATGTCGGACTCGCGCTCGATCGCAACCGACAACGGCACAAAGTTTTCGGCACGCTTCATCTCGACGAGGTCTGGATGCAGATGCAGCATGACGCTGGTCTCGCTCTGACCGCCGTGAATGCCATGTTTGTTTTCTTGCCTATCGAAAAATTCGTCCATGTCGATCAAACGCGGCCACATTACCGATACCGCGAACATGCCGAGCTTGACGCGCAACTCGCGGCAAACGATGTCCACCAGTTGCGGCTGGCCGCCGTGCGAATTGAAGAACAGAAGTTTGCGAATCCCGGCGCGATGCACGCTTTGGCCGAGTTCAAACCAAGCGCGCCCCAAGGTCTCGTAGGACATCGTCAATGTGCCCGGGAAAGCGAGGTGCTCGTCGGATTTGCCGACCGGCAACATCGGCAGCACCAAAGCAGGGCACTCCACCGGCATCAATTCGACCGCGCGCGCAATGATGCCGGCATTGATCGCCGCATCGACACCGACCGGCAAATGAGGCCCGTGTTGTTCGACCGCGCCCACCGGGAGGATTGCCACGACGCGCTCCGCGTCGAGACCGGTAAAATCCAGCGTGGTCAGATCCCACCACCAATGCGATTTAAGGACCATGCGTCAATCGTCTCCGGTGACCGGCGCGCGAGCGCTTCGGATCGTCGTCTTCAAAGTTCGTCCGTCAACGCTGATTGAGCACGCAAGCGCCGTCTCTTGAAAGTGCTTTGATTAGGCAAAGGCGTTGCCTTTTAGGCAACATGAAGCCATCCTGAGAGCTCAACGAAAATACTCAGGCGTGGTCCGAAGATGCTGCACAGCCGGTTGTTAACCTATGTCGATGAGGTTGCCAGGACGGGATCAATCCGCAAGGCCGCCAGCCATCTGAATGTCGCGGCGTCCGCGATCAGTCGGCAAATCCTGGCGCTGGAAACCCAATTGGGAACGCCGGTGTTCCAGCGCCTGCCGAAAAAGCTGATCCTGACGGCCGCGGGCGAGGTTCTGATCGGCCATGTCCGCCAGACCCTGAAGGAATTGACCCGCGCCCAGGCCAAGATCGAGGAGCTTAAGGGCCTGCGGCGCGGCGAAATCACGGTCGCGATGATGAGCGGGCTGGCGTCGAATCTGGTTCCCGGAACGGTGAAGGAATTCCGTCTCACCAATCCACGGGTCAAGCTGATCCTGACCCTTTTCACGACCGGCGAGGAAATCCAGTCCGCGGTGGCGAACGGCGAGGCCGACCTCGGCATCGGGTTCGACTTCACCAAGGACAGCAATCTGAAGGTGCTTGCCCGCGCGGTCGGAAAGCTCGGCGCGGTGATGGCGCCAAACCATCCGCTCGCGAAGCGCGCCGGCATTCGCCTCAGTGACTGTATGGATTACCCGCTGGTCGTGGCGGATGGCAGCACGGCGATCAGGCCCTATCTGGACGCGGCATTCACACGCGTCATGCTCGATCTCCAGCCGATCATCGAAACCAACGCCATTGAAATCATGCGGCATGCGGCGATCCTGGAAAACGGGATCACCTTTCTCACCCCGTTCGACATTGAATTCGAGCGGCGTGCCGGGCGCCTCGTCTACATCCCCGTCCGCGAATTATCTAATGATACCCAGGCGCTGATGCTGATCGGTCACGAGCGGGGCAGCAGCGCAATCGCGAGCGTGCTCGCCGAAATGCTAAAGGAGATGATGCGGGAGGCTGCTTCCTAGTCCTGCGCATGCTGGCGCCGAGACTGTTTGAATAAAGGACCGCTAAGTCACATGTCTGCCAAATGATAAACTTGGATCATACTTTTGCCGCCCTTGCAGACCCTAAACGCCGCGCTATCGTGGCTCGCCTTGTGCGAGGGGATGCAACGGTCGGCGAACTAGCCGAGCCCTTTGGACTTTCGCTGCTCGCCCTTTCCAGACACCTGAAGGTCCTCGAGGACGCTTCTCTCGTCATCAAGGAGCAGCATGGCAAACATCGCAGATGCCGCCTCAGGCGCGAAGCGCTTACGAGCGCGGCGGAATGGATCGATTTCCACCGGACATTTTGGAACAGCAATTTCACTCAGACGGACGTGCGCCTGAATCGAACGAAGAGGAAGAAAAAGAACCGAGAGGGCGGAGAAAGACCGGATCCGCCTTCGCTCATGGGCATGGGGCCAGAAAAGGTATGATCGCTTCCGCCAGACGTGCGGTAGCGGAAAGCTGTGGGGCGTGGCCGGTCGGCAAGGAGACGACCGACGCGCCGGGCGCGAGGGCTTGCATGGCGCGCTGCACCGGTAGAATCACGGAACGGTCGTCCAGGGTTTCGACGTAGAGGCGCGGGATTCGACCGTAACGTTCGGCTGTAGCAGGCGTCGTCACCGCGCGGCCGCCTTCGCCCTGCGGGGTTAATTGCGCGGCGGCAGAAGCAGCATCGCCTTCCGTGCAATCCTGCAGGAAAAACGTGATGGCCGCTTGGGCCGGCACGCTCGATACAAGACGATCTGCCGACCATACGAGGTGTGGCCCGATGCCGGAGGCTGCCGGATGCTGCTTGCTGATCGAATTGACGACATCCTGGAAGCTCTCCCCGCCCGGCAGCATCATGCCAGCGACATACACAAGTCGCGACACGTGGTCGGGCCAACGCTCGGCGAAAGCCGTGATCAGGAGTCCGCCGCCGGAATGACCGACCAGGCTGACCGGACGGCCGAAGATGCGGACAACGTCATACACATGCCGCAGGCAAGCCTCGAACGTGACGTCGGCAGGATCCGAACCATCGACACCGTTGCCGGGGAGATCGACGGCGTGGGCTACCAAGCCCGCAGCCTGGAGATAGGGCGTAAATCGCGCCCACGCCCATGACCCCTGCCAGGCACCATGGATCAGAATGACGGGATCGAAGTCAGACATGTAAGCCGGCAAAGCAGAAAAGCGCGGATAAGTGTTGAAGTTTCAACCGTAGGTCCGCCGATACATTTCCTTTAGATGGCCCTCGACTGTCGTAGGTGGATATTTCGGCGCTTCGCCGCTCGCCAAACAAGAAGGCAGACATTCCACCACCTGGTCCGGATTGCCGGAAAAGAAAAACGGTACGGAATAGCGCTCGCGGCCGGAGGCATTGACGACCCGGTGCACGGTCGAGCGGAAGCGATCATTGGTCCAGCGCGCGATCAAGTCGCCGAGGTTGA
Source organism: Bradyrhizobium lablabi (assembly GCF_900141755.1). Classification (NCBI taxonomy): domain Bacteria; kingdom Pseudomonadati; phylum Pseudomonadota; class Alphaproteobacteria; order Hyphomicrobiales; family Nitrobacteraceae; genus Bradyrhizobium; species Bradyrhizobium lablabi. The sequence continues at coordinate 852,483 of NZ_LT670844.1, forward strand.
CGACGAAGGCGCCTGGGATCGGGGTTGCATGAATCCAATCGCCCTCGGTCTTGCCTTGAACCTGGAGGCCGCCGACCTCATCCTGCAAGAGCAGCGTAATGCCCCCGAAATCGCTATGCGCGCCGGCGCCCTTCTCGCCGGGGGCGGCATTTGCCGGCTGCGGGGGATAATGCAGGAGTCGCAGCGTGGCATGCGCCTTGGTGCAATAGGGCACGAAATATTCCTCATCAAGGTGCAGTGCCAACGCCAATCCCCGCATCAACGTCCGGCTCAGATCAAGCATGGTGCCAAAGTAGGCCTCGGTCACCGGCCGGAAGCTTTCCATGCCAACCGGCCAAAGGTTTGGGCCGTGATTGAAACGTCGCGCCACGACCCGGGGGTCGTCGAGCGAAAGCTCCGGCCCAATATAAAAGCTCTCCTTGAGATCGGGCGGCGCGCCGGCCTCCAACCTCTGCGCGCGCATCGGTTCGAACCCGCGTTGACAAAACGATAGGCTTTTGTCGACGGCGCTCTTTACCGCGACAGGGCTATCGAAGAAGCGCCTGGTCTCATCGAACAGAGCCGCGACCAGCCGCTCCGGCACGCCGTGATTGACGACGTAGAAGAACCCATTATCGAGGCAGGCCTCCCGAAGGCGCTCGGCGACAGCTTTCCGTTCGGCTACCGATGGGGATGAAAGGCCGCCGATATCGATGATCGGCAGCGCGGAACTCGATACATGGATGGCTTCAAGTGTGGATGCCATGGCGGCCTCCAACAAAACGTATGTTTTCCAATCCCGACTGCCGACCTACCGCTTGATGTGCCGGCGTCTCGCTCCTCGATACGCCGGCACAGAAATCTCGCTTCTAGCGGTAGGCTTAGATACGGCTCATTTGGGAACGCTACCTTCGATGCCATCGACATACCAATTGAGCGAGCTGAAGGTGGCGTCCGGCATCACGCTACCTGCGGCAACCATTTCCTTACCCGTATTGTCCTTGATCGGTCCGGCGAAGGGGTTCAGCGTGCCGGCGATCAGCTTGGCCTTGGCGTCTTCGAACACCTTGACGGCGGCCGGCGGAATATCCGGATTGAGCGGCGCCATCACCACCAGTCCCTCCTTGAGACCCCAGCGCGTGTGCCGGTTTCCGGTCCATGTGCCGTCCAGCACCTTCTTGGTTTCGGCGATATAATAGCCGCTCCAGTCTTCCGTCGTGCCCGAGAGCTGCGCCTTCTTGCCGAAGCTCGACATATCCGCATCGATCGAGAATGCGTAGGTGCCCTTTTCCTGCGCCGCCTGAATCGACGCCGGCGAGTCCGTGTTCTGCGCGACGTTATCGGCGCCTTGCGCGATCAGTGTATCAGCGGCCTGACGCTCCTTGCCCGGGTCATACCAGGTGTTCACCCAGATCGCCTTGGTCTTGACCTTGGGATTTACCGCCTGCGCGCCAAGCGTCATGGAATCGATATTGCGAACGACGCTGGGGATCGGGAAAGACCCGATGAAGCCAAGCGTGTTGGACTTTGTCATCTGGCCGGCGATGGTGCCGATCAGATAAAAGCCTTCCTCAAAGCGCGGTTCGTAGACGGAGATGTTGGCCGCGGTCTTGAAGCCGTTGACGTGCTCGAATTTCACGTCCGGGAACAGCTTGGAGACCTTCTGCAGCGGCTCCATGTAGCCAAACGAGGTTGCGAAGATCAGCTTGTTGCCATCGGCGGCAAGCTGACGAAAGACGCGTTCGGAATCGGCGGTCTCGGGGACGTTTTCCACGAACGTGGTCTTGATCGCGGAGCCGAGCGCCGCTTCCAGCTTCAGGCGGGCTACATCGTGCTGTTGCGTCCAGCCGCCGTCGCCGCGCGGGCCCAAATATACAAAGGCGACCTTTAGCGGCTCGGCCGCAAAGGCCGCCGTCGTTGCTGTCACCATCAAGCCGGTTGCAATGCATAGAGGTAAAGATTTCAAAGTTTTGCTTAGCTGCATGACGCTTACCTTTTGGTTAGAGCTACTTGTGATGCGACTTAGACCGCGAAGCCCTCACGCGGCCGAATGGAAGCTGTGGCCGAGAGAGGCCGGTTGGTTGAGCAGGATCGTCTTCGGATCACGACAGATGATGACCAGGACGATGATCGTCGCCGCGTAAGGCAGCATCGACAGAAACTCGGTCGGGATCGGCAGACCGAAGCCTTGCGCGAACAGCTGAAACTGCGTGACGCCGCCAAACAGATAGGCGCCGACGACGACACGCGTCGGCTTCCACGTACCGAACACGACAAGCGCGAGCGCAATCCAGCCTTTGCCGGCTGACATGCCTTCGACCCACATCGGGGTCTGCACCAGCGAGAGATATGCGCCGGCAATGCCGGCGGTCGCGCCACCAAACATCACGGCGAGGTAACGGGTGGTCAGGACCGGCTTTCCGATGGCGTGGGCGACTCCAGGCGATTCGCCGATCGCCCGCAGCGTCAGGCCTGCGCGGGACTTTGTCAGGAACCATTGCACGCCGATGAATAGCGCGACCGAAAGATAGACCATGATGTCGTAGTGAAATAGCAGCTCGCCCAGAACGGGGATGGCGGTCAGCCCGGGAATGGTGATCGGCGCCAGCCGGTTGACCGGCAGACCGGCGAGATTGTAGCCGACGAAGGCCGACAGGCCGATCCCGAACAAGGTCAGCGCGAGACCGGTCGCTACCTGATTGGTTTGCAGGTTGAGCGTGAGAAAGCCAAACACCAAAGACAGCGCGATGCCGGCGAACGCCGCCGCGACAAACCCGAGGATGTCGCTTCCAGTTGCAAGCGTCGCGGCAAAGCCGGACACCGCGCCGATCAACATCATCCCCTCAATACCGAGGTTGAGGACGCCGGACCGTTCGACAATGGTTTCGCCAAGCGCCGCGTAGATCAACGGCGTGGCGGCTACCACGGTAGAGGCAATCATCGGAACGAGCGGATTCATGCGGCGTTCTCCAACGTGGTCACAGCCTTCGGTGCAGGGTTTTCGGCAACGCTCACTCGCTTCAGCCGGAACGCGATGAACAGATCGGCGGCCAAGAGATAGAACAGTAACAGCCCCTGGAACATTCCGGTGATCGCCGACGGCAAACCCATCCCCATCTGCGCCGCCTCACCGCCGAGATAAAGCAGTGACATCAACAATGCGCCGAACACGACACCGATCGGATGCAATCGCCCGATCCAGGCGACGATGATCGCCGCAAAACCATAGCCCGGCGAAATCTGCTGCTGTAGCCGGCCGATTGGCCCTGCGACTTCGCAGATCCCGGCAAGGCCGGCGGTCGCTCCGCACAGCATCAGCGCGATCCAGATGTTTCGCTTTTCCGAAAAGCCCGCATAGGCCGCAGCGGCGGGTGCAAGCCCCGCCACCTGCATCCGGAAACCCGCGAAGGTCTTCTGGGAGAATACCCAGGCGACCACCGCCAGCACGAGGGCGTAGACGATGCCCCAGGTCACGCGGGTTCCGTTGATCAGAACCGACATGGTTTCGGCGTCACCGAAACCCTGGGATTGCGGGTAGTTCTGTCCCTGCGGATCGCGCCAGGGGCCATGCACCAGCCAGGACAACACCAGCTGGGATATGTACACCAGCATCAGCGTCACAAGAATTTCGTTGGTGTTGAATCGGGTACGCAGGAAGGCCGGGATCGCGGCCCAGGCCATGCCGCCGAGCACGCCGGCGACCAGCATCAGCGGCATCGCGAGGCTGGAATCGCTGTCGCCGAACCACAGCGCAACGCCGCCGCCGGCGATCGCGCCCATCGTGAGCTGCCCTTCCGCGCCGATATTCCAGACATTGGCGCGAAAACCGAGCGCCAGGCCGAGTCCACAGAGCAACAGCGGCGTCGTCTTGAGCAGCAATTCGCCGATGCCATAGGCGCTCGACAATGGTTTGACAAAGAACAGATAGAACGCTTCCATCGGATCCTTGCCCAGCGCGCTGAACAGCAAGAATCCGGTCACAAGCATGCCAAGCGCCGCCAGCACCGGCGAGGCAATGCGCATCGTCGAAGATGGCGTGGCGCGCCGCTCAAGCCTGAGCATCAGCCGTCTCCAAATCCGAATTTGCGGGTACAACGCGGTCGGGCGCCTTGTCGCCGAATTTGCCGCTCATCCATGTCCCGATTTGCTCGATCGACGTCTCGGCGGGTCGAACCGACGGCGACAGCCGCCCCTCCGCCAGCACCGCAATCCGATCGCTGATCGTGAAGAGCTCATCGAGCTCTTCTGAAATCACCAACAGCGCCACGCCCTGGTCGCGCAGATCGATCAGGGCCTGCCGGATCAGCTGCGCCGCGCCGACATCCACACCCCAGGTCGGCTGGGCCACGATCATCATTTTGGGCTGCAGCATGGTCTCTCGACCAACGATGTATTTCTGCAGATTGCCGCCCGAGAGGCTCGAGGCAACCGATTGCTCGTCGCCGCATTTGACCTTGAAGCGCTCGATCACGGACTTGGAAAAGGTCCGCATCACGGCAGGATGGATCAGGCCCTTCAGCACCATGCCCTTTCGCGCTCCGGTCAAAAGGGCGTTGGAAGCAAGGCTCATCGGCGGCACCGCCCCTCGCCCCAGCCGCTCTTCCGGAACGAAGGTCAGCCCGATCGCACGGCGCTTCGCCGGGTTGAGATCGCCGACCGGCTGCCCCAACAGCTTGATCATCGAGCCCGGACTGCTCAAACGCTCGCCCGAGAGCGCCGTCATCAATTCCTTCTGGCCGTTTCCGGAAACGCCGGCGATCCCCAAAATCTCGCCGCTGCGCACCGTCAGGCTGATGTCCTTCAGCGAAGTGCCGAACGGATCAGGCGAGGCCAGCTTGAGGTGCTCGACCTCGAGCCGTACTTCCTGGGGTTCGCGCGGGGTCAGATGGCACTCTGCCAGCTCGCCGCCGATCATCATGCGAGCCAGGCTCTCATTGGTTTCGTTCTTGGGGATCGCTGTGCCGCTGACCCTCCCGCCGCGCAGCACCGTTGCGGTGTCGCAGAGCGCGCGGATTTCGTCGAGCTTGTGGCTGATGTAGAGGATGCTGCACCCTTCGGACGCCAGGCGCCGAAGGGTCTTGAACAATACCAGGACAGCTTGCGGCGTCAGCACGGATGTCGGCTCGTCCATGATCAGAAGCTTGGGCTCCTGCAGCAGACAACGCACGATCTCGACGCGCTGCCGCTCGCCCACGGACATGCTGTGAACGAGACGGTAGGGATCGATCGGAAGCCCGTATTTTTCCGACACCTCGGTAATCTGCGCCGCCAGTTGCGCGGTCGGGACGTGCTCGTCCAACGCCAACGCGATGTTTTCCCAGACGGTCAGCGTCTCGAACAACGAAAAATGCTGGAACACCATGCCGATGCCCATGCGCCGCGCCTGCGCGGGGGTGACGATGGTCTCATACTGATCGTTCCACAGGATAGTGCCGGCATCCGGTTTGGTGACGCCGTAGATGATCTTCATCAGGGTGCTTTTGCCGGCACCATTCTCGCCCAGCACTGCGTGAATTTCCCCCGGGCGGACGCTCAAGGAGACGCCATCGTTGGCCACCACGCTTGGGTAACGCTTGGTAATGCCGGTAAGCACCAACCGCGGCTTCTGATGTTCAAATCCCAATTGATCCATGGTTTCAATCAGTCCCGGCCGCCAGGCAGCGGCCTCCATCGCTTGCAAAGCACAAGCAATCTGCGCGCCAAGTCGGCAAAGCCGACCTTCGGAGCAGCAAAAATCAGCATTTTCGTTCGATTTTTCCGCGCCTCTGCGGTCATGACGGATGGAGCAAAGACCGACTTTACCGTCCGCGGCTGGCACGCCGGCCGACGGTCAATCGGTCGGCAGTCGCCGGCCTCGCGGTCCATCGGTGCAACTTGAGGCAGCGCGACCGACGGATGCACACCGGATATCAAAAACCGAACGAGCGCTTCCAAGCATCACGGGTCCGCCGCAGGAGAGCGCCCGGCGCAATTTGTTGCGGAAGCCGAAGATGCCAACTAGCATCCTGTCACGCAGATGAAATTCCTCTGGGCTTACGGAGGCCGAATGCCTTTTATCCAAGCGCCTGACCGCACCAAGCTTTATTATGAAGAGGTCGGGACTGGAAGCGCTATGGTTTTCGTGCACGAGTATGCCGGCGATTACCGCACCTGGGAACCGCAGCTCAGACATTTCGCTCGTTCGCATCGATGCATCACTTTTAGTCAGCGCGGCTATCCGCCATCGGAGGTGCCCGAAGATCCTGCGCGCTACAGCCAGGAGATTGCGCGCGACGATGTAATCGCACTCCTTGATGCGTTGGGGATCGATAAAGCGCATATCGTCGGCCACTCGATGGGCGGCTACACCGCGCTGCATGTCGGCATCCGTGTGCCGCAGCGCTGTATTTCGGTGGTGGCCGCCGGTTGCGGCTTCGGTTCATTGCCGGATGCCCAGCGCGTCGCGGCCATGAAGCAGCAGGTGGCCGAGACCGGCAAGATGTTTGCCGAAGAAGGCATCAAATCCGCGGCGGCGAAATACGCCGACGCGCCGATGCGTCAGGCGCACAAGAACAAGGATCCCCGCGGCTGGTCGGAGTTCGCGCACATGCTCAGCGAGCATTCGGCGCTGGGTCATGCGAACACCATGTTCGGCGTGCAGCTCAAGCGTCCGACGCTTTACGAAATGGAAGCCGATCTCAAGCGCTTCACCCCGCCGCTGCTCGTGATCGTCGGAGATGAAGATGAACCGTGTCTTGAAGGTAGTTTCTTTCTGAAGCGCGCGGCGCCGACCGCCGCTCTCCTGGTCATTCCTCGCACCGGTCATAACGTCACCAGCGAAGAGCCGGCCGCGTTCAATGCAGCGCTGGCCGACTTGTTTTTTGCAGCCGAGTCGGGCCGCTGGGTCGCACATAAGAAGGCGACCTGAGCGGGATCGATGAAAACCTGGATTCGCGATCCGATCGCAATGCTGGCCGATGGAGGCCCGCGCGGGCTTGTGGTGGAAGGGGGCAGGATCATCGAACTTGTCGGCCAGCAAGGGCCGACGACACCTTGTGACGAGGTGTTCGACGCCAGGCGGCACGTCATCATCCCAGGCCTCGTCAACGCACATCACCATTTCTTCCAGACGCTCACGCGCGCCCATCCGCAAGCCATCAACAAGCCGCTGTTTCCGTGGCTCAAGCAGCTTTATCCGATCTGGGGTGCGCATCTCGATCGCGATCGCTTTCGTCTCGCCGTGCGCGTCGCGCTCACCGAACTCCTGATCTCGGGCTGCACCACGGCGTCGGACCACCTGTTTGTCTTTCCCGACGATATGGCCGACGCCGTCGACATCGAAGCGGAAGAAGCCACAAAATTGGGAATGCGCATGACGCTGACACGCGGCGCCATCAATCTCGGCTTTTCCGATGGCGGTCTCGCCGACGAACGATTGATGCAGGACTATGACGCGATCATCCGGGATTGCGAACGGGTGCTGAAAAAATATCACAATTCCAGCGAGGGCTCTTTCCTGCGCGTCGCGCTGGCCCCGTGCGCCCCTTTCAACGTCACCAAGCAGCTGATGATCGATACGGCCGATCTCGCCGCAAAGCACGATTGCCTGCTTCACACGCACCTGGGAGAAACCCGCGATGAGGACGACTACTGTCTGCATCACTATGGTTGTCGACCGCTCGACTATCTGGAAGAGGTAGGTTGGCTGAACGAACGTGTTTGGCTCGCTCATGGCATTCACTTCAACGATGCGGAGGTAAAGCGGCTCGGCAAGCATGGCATGGGGATTTGCCACTGCCCGACATCGAACATGATGCTGTCCTCAGGCGTCTGCCGAACCAAGGATCTGGAAGCCGCGGGCGTGACGGTGGGACTAGGCGTCGATGGCTCCGCCTCAAACGACAGCTCGAATTTGATGGAGTCGGTCCGCCACGCTTTCCTACTGGGACGCCTCGCCTACGACGCGTCGGAGGTCACCCATCTGGACGCGTTCCGCTGGGCGACCGAAGGGTCCGCCAAGTGTCTCGGGCGAAGAGATATCGGCAAGATCGAAGTCGGACGCCAAGCGGACCTTGCGTGCTTCACCTTGGACGAATTGCGGTTTTCCGGCGCCGGCGATCCGATTGCAGCCCTCGTGCTCTGCGGGGCGCATCGGGCGGACCGGGTGATGATCGGCGGCGAATGGCGCGTTACCGAGGGCGTGCCGGTCGGAATGGACCTTGCGCGGCTGCGTCACGAGCACGGCGTCGCGGCGGCGGCATTCATGACGAGCGCCTAAGGCCAGTCGCGGAATCTCCGCGCCTCAGCCGCCATGGTATGCAATTGCCCAATTTTCGAGTGTCTTTGCTTAATCGTTGATCACGTCGGCCGATCCGGGCACAAAAACCCCTTCCGGCGGCGGTTTTGGTGCTCAATCGATCAGCTTGACCGGAAATCTTCGCCAACCCTAGTCTTGCACACAATTCCGGCTGCAATGGGTAAGTGCCTGGCGTCGGATTCCGGCACGCTTTGCGGAGTCCTCCATGGCCAGAGACGGAAACAGCTATCTTGCAAGCCTGCGCGACGGCCGTTCGATCTATATCGACGGCCGCAAAGTCACCGATGTCACCACGGACCCCTGCTTTCGCGGCGTAGTCGCCACCGCCGCCGGCCTCTATGATTTCCAGGCCGCGCCGGAAAATCTCGAACAAATGACGTTCCCGTCGCCGACCAGCGGCGAGCGCGTCAATCTGGCGTGGCTGCTGCCAAAGACCTATGGCGATCTCGTCAGGCGCCGTCAGGCCATCGAACGATGGTCGGAGCTTTCGTGCGGCATGATCGGCAGGTCACCGGATCATGTTGCCTCGACGCTGGCAGGCTTCCGGATGGGGCTCGCGGCGTTTCGCGATTACGACCGGGCCCGCGCCGCCGCTTTGGAATCCTATTTTCAGTACGCCCGGGACAACGACCTTTTCCTGTCCTACGTCATCATCAATCCACAATCGGACAAGGCGAGATCAGCAGGCAACCAACCCGATCCGCATCTGGTGGCTTCCGTCGTCGACGAGGACAGCGAGGGTATCACCATTCGCGGTGCAAAAATGCTGGCCACCAGCGGCGTCATGGCGAACGAGCTTTTGGTTTCGGGCTTTCAGGCATTGCAGGCCGGCGACGAAGCCTACGCTTTCACCGCCGTGGTCCCACTCAGCGCCAAGGGTCTGACCCTGATGTCGCGCCGCAGCTACGAGCAAAACGCGACATCCGTATTCGATTATCCGCTTTCGTCCAGATTCGACGAGAACGACGCCGTCGTCCACTTCAACGACGTCAAGATCCCCTGGGATCGCGTCTTCGTCTGCAAGGACCTGAAGATGGCGCAGGCCCAGTGGCACGACACCAGAGCCCACGTCTTACAGAACTATCAGTGCATCGTCCGGTTGATGGTAAAGTTGAAGTTCATGCTCGGACTGGCGCGCAAGATCGCCGAAACCAACAACATCATCAACTATCCCCAGGTGCGCGAAACCCTGGGCTTAATGGCCGCGAAGGTCTCAAACATCGAAGCGCTTGTGATCGCGATGGAGCTCAAGGGCGAGAATTTTGGCGAATTCTACGTTCCCGATCGAGCGATGCTTTGCGCGGCCCAGGTCATCGCGCAGACCACTTATCCCGAGATCGCGGAAGCCATTCGCTCGCTTTCCGGCGGCGGCATGATCATGGTTCCTTCGTCCTACGCCGATTTTGCGACGGCGGAAACCAACGCCATCATTCATAAGACGCAGCGGTCGACGGTTGCGACATCGGAAGAGCGCGTCAAGTTGATGAAGCTTGCATGGGACGCCGTCGGCTCCGAATTCGGCTCGCGTCATCTGCAATATGAAATGTTTTATTCAGGCGCTCCCTTCGTGACGCGCGGAAATTCCTTCCGATTCTTCGATTGGGACGGCGCCAAGGGAGCCGTCGAGCAATTCATGAGCTCCTATGGTTTGCCCGAAACCAATCTGAAGCTCCCAAATGCGGCGGAGTGATTTCGATCATGTACAGTCCCGATGAAATTAAGCGTCTCGCCTTTGTCGAGCACGGCCGGCGATCGCTAAGGCTGGTGCAGGACGGACCGCTCGCAGACCTGTCATTTGCGGCAAAAGACCTGATTGATATCGCCGGGTACAAGTCGGCCTGGGGCAACCCGGATCGGCTGCGCGAAGCCGATCCGGCCACAGCCACCGCGCCTGCCGCGCTAGTGCCGCTGATGGCAGGTGCCTATTTGGTCGGAAAGACCCAGACCGATGAGGTCGCTTGCGGGATGTTTGGAATGAATCCGCATTTCGACACGCCGATCAATCCGAAGGCTCCGAGCCGCGTTCCCGGCGGATCTTCGAGCGGCTCTGCCTCAGCGGTAGCGGCAAATTTTTGCGATTTTGCGCTCGGCACCGATACCGGCGGATCGATCCGCGTTCCCGCGAGCTTTTGCGGCCTTTATGGTTTGCGCACGACGTTCGGCCGCTTGTCGGTTGCAGGGATCATGGCGATGGCGCCAAGCTTCGACACCGTCGGCTGGCTCGCGCGCGACGCTCGTACGCTCAAGCGCGTAGGCGAACTCTACTTTGGCCCGATTGAAAATTATAAGCCGGCACGGCTGTTACTGGCACGTGACGCGTTCGATATCCCCCCGCGCCACATCGCGGAGACCCTGTTACCGGCGGCGAAATCGCTGGGACACATGACCGAGGTGACGTTGTTTGCGGAAGGCATCGAATATTGGCTGGAGACCTTCAGGCCACTGCAGCTCAGTGATCTCTGGTCGACGCTCGGCGCCTGGGGCAAGAAGCCCGGGCGAACCCTCAGCCCTGCGGTAGCGGAACGTATCGATCTGGCCTCACGCGTCGATCCGGCAAAATTCGCTGCCGCGGTTGTCCAGCGCGAATCCCTGACCGACCGGTTGGTGGCGCTGCTTGGCAACGACGGCGTGTTGGTCCTGCCGACGGCGCACGATCTTCCGCCGTTCCGCGACGCGCCGGTGTCGGCGCAGGTCGAATTCCGGGAAAAGACGCTCGCCCTCACCTGCATTGCCAGCCTTTGTAGATTGCCGCAGATCAACATCCCGGCCGTGACCGTCGATGATTGCCCCGTCGGCCTGTCCTTCATCGCCGGCCCGCGCGGAGACCAACTGCTGCTGGACCTTGCCGAGAAGATCGGAAACGCCTTGCCTGCGGCTGCGGTCGAAAAATGAAGACCAATAACGAGCGGGATTTCATCGGCTACGGCAGCAGCCCGCCGGATTCACGCTGGCCGAACGGCGCTCGCCTCGCGCTCGTTGTCGTTCTCAATGTCGAAGAGGGTGCGGAACCCTCGATCCCCGACGGCGACGATGCCACGGAGACTGCGCTGACCGACGGCATTCCGGAGGAAGTGCCCGCAGGCACTCGCGATTTCGTCGCTGAGTCACTTTTTGAATATGGTTCGCGCGTGGGCTTTTGGCGGATCGTCAACTTGATGAGGGAGCGCAACCTGCCGGTCACGGTCAACGCGTGTGCCCAGGCGTTTTCACGCAATCCTCAGATCGCGGATGCGATCAAGGAGTTCGGTCTCGACCTTTGTTGTCATGGCGACCGTTTCGTCAGGCATTTCTTGCTGACCGAAGAGCAGGAACGAGAAATCATCGCGCGCTCGGTTGCCGGCATCGAACGGGCGATCGGCCGTCGTCCGCTGGGCTGGCAAAGCCGCTACTCGCCTAGTCAAAACACCCGCGCGCTCCTCGTCGAGCACGGTAGCTTTCTCTACGATTCGGATAGCTATGCTGATGACTGGCCCTATTGGGTAAAAGTCGGCGAGAAGGCGCACCTCATTATTCCGCACAGCTTTACCAACAATGACAACCGGCTGGCGACCGCCAAACTCGGCACCGCAAACGATTTCTTCGATCATCTCTCCTCGGCGTTGCGCGTACTCTATGCGGAGGGCGTGACTCACCCGCGGATGATGACGGTCAGTCTTCACAGCCGAATTTCGGGCCAGCCCGCCCGGTTCGAGGCCGTCATGAGGTTTCTCGATCTCGCGGCGAAGCATGACGGAATCTGGTTCGCCAGCCGCGCCGACATCGCCCGGCATTGGATGCATATCCACCCTGCGGAGCGGTTTTGATGAAGGCCCGCGAAAGCCTCCTCTTCACCGGAGGGCTTGTCCTCGATTCAGAATTAGGCACGGCCGATCGCAAGGACCTTTTGATCGAGGATGGAAAGATCGCCGCGGTCGGCGCGCCCGGCACGTTGGCGGCCACAACCACCGCAAAGCGCGACGCAAGTGATCGCCTGATCATTCCCGGTCTCGTCAATGCCCACACCCATGGCCACGCCAATCTCATGAAGGGCGTGGCCGAAGCGTGGACGCTCGAGGCCTCCCTGACCAACGGACCCTGGCTCGCCGGGACGCGTGATCCCGAAATGATTTACCTGTCCACGCTGCTCGGCGCCATCGATATGCTGTCGAAGGGCTGCACGGCCTGTTTTGATCTTTTCTACGAATTTCCTCGGCCGACCAGAGAGGGTTTTGCGGCCGCTGCAAAAGCCTATGCCGACGCCGGCATGCGCGCGGTGCTTGCGCCGATGGTCGCCGATCAGAGTCTGTTTCAGTCAATTCCGGGATTGGTCGACGCATTGCCGCAGGATCTGCGCGATACGGTCGGCAATTTCGCCCTTGCAAGCGGAGACCGGATTATTGCGGCCGTCGAAGCGATCGCAGCGGCGCGAATGGAAATGCCTGACACCGTCACGCTCGCCATCGCCCCCACGATCCCGCATCACTGCTCCGAACGCTTTTTGCGGGACTGCCTGGATATCGCGGACCGTCATGAGCTTCCAATCCACATGCACATCGCGGAGTCCCGGCTGCAGGCTGTCGTCGCGCGAAAGATCTATCAACGTTCCGCGGTCCGTTATCTTGCCGACCTTGGAATGCTCCGGCCGAACTTCACCGCCGCACACTGCGTCTGGCTCGACAAGGACGATCTCGATCTGCTTGCCGAACATGGCTGCTCCGTCGCTCACATTCCGGCCAGCAATTTCAGACTTGGATCCGGCGTTGCCCATGTCAGGCCGATGCTGGAGCGCGGCATCAATGTCGGTTTGGCAACCGACGGCGCCAATTCCTCGGATTCACTGAGCATGTTGCAGGCGATGCGGCTCGCATCCTTTGGCGCACGGATGTTTACCGGCCCGCGCGAGGACTGGCTGCATGCTCACGAAGTCGCCAGGCTCGCGACGCTCGGCGGCGCAAAACTTCTGGGGCTCAAATCATGCGGCCGAATTGAGCGGGGGGCTTGTGCCGACCTCGCCCTGTTCGATCTTAACCACGTCGATTTCATCCCCGGCAATGATTCGATCAACCAACTGGTGAACTGCGCCGATTCTGCAGCGGTGACTGACGTGATGGTAGGCGGCACGTTCACGGTCCTCGATCGGAAGATCGTTTCAGTCGACACAATCGACCTGCGCAGCCGCGTCGCCGATTGCGTCGCCAGACTTACCGCAGCCACGAGCCAGGCGCGGACCCTGGCCGGTCGGCTCGAACCGCACGTCGTTGCCTTTGCCCAATCGATGTCGCACGAGCCGCTCTCGATCGAGCGACGGATCAGGCCGGAGCCGAGGTGATCTGATGATTGCGACGAAAGCGACAAATCCCGGCCTCGCCGAGCTTGAGCAGCGCGTTCGTTTCGAGCTCGACTGTCTCGGATACCCGACACGGCAATGGATGGTCCCTCGCCGCCGCAACGGCACGCTTGTGCATGATGTCGTCATTGTCGGCGGCGGCCAGAGCGGAATATCGATTGCCTTCCGGCTGATGCGCGAGCGAATAACCAATCTGCGCGTGCTCGACCGGAATCCGGAAGGTTTTGAGGGACCATGGCTGACCTTCGCCCGCATGCGTCAGCTGCGGACGCCCAAGATCGTGACAGGGCCCGATCTCGGCATCCCCGGCCTCTCGGCGCGCGCCTGGTGGCAGGCGCAGTTCGGCGAACGCTCCTGGGAAGGATTGGACAAGATCCCGCGCGAGTTGTGGCAGGCCTATCTTTTGTGGGTCCGCAAGACCGTCGGCATTGAAGTCAGCAACGAAACCGAGGTCACCGACATCGAGCCGCTGGATGACCTGCTCGTCGTCCACGCAAGACGAGGCAGCGAAACGGAGAGGCTCCTTGCACGCAAAGTCGTGCTTGCGACAGGAATGGAAGGGTCCGGGCGTTGGGTGGTGCCAGCGGCAATCGCCGAGGCGTTGCCCCGAGACCGCTATGCCCACACCTCGGATCAAATCAATTTTGCTTCGCTTGCGGGAAAGTCGGTCGCGGTGATAGGCGCCGGCGCTTCTGCGTTCGACAACGCCGCGATGGCACTCGAGAATGGCGCGGCGTCGGTCGAGCTATTTGTCCGCCGCAAGCAGCTTCCAACCGTCAATCCGAACCGATGGATGGAGTTTGCCGGCTTCCTTCGCCATTTCGGCGATCTGGACGATGCGCGAAAATGGCGGTTCATGAAACTCATTTTCGACATGAACCAGCCTCCTCCGCAAGAAACCTTTGTCAGATGCACTCGCTTCAAGAACTTCTCCATACGTCTCGGCTGTCCAATTGAACGCATCCGTTTCGACGGGGACAAGATTGCGCTCACGGCTTCGCAGGGGACGAAGGCCTTCGATTTCCTGATCGCCGGCACCGGCTTCGCCGTCGATCTCGCGGCGCGCCCTGAATTGGCGCGTTTCCATGACAAGATCGCTTGCTGGTCCGATCGCTATCATCCGCCCGACGGCGAGGAGCATCCGCTGCTTGGTGCCTACCCTTATCTCTCTCCCAATTTTCAATTCACTGAAAAGACTGAGGGAGCAGCGCCATATCTCGCCAATATTTTCAGCTACACATTCGCGGCGATGCCGAGCCTTGCCTGCTCTGCAGGCATTTCCGCGCTCAAATTCGGACTGGACCGGATCGCGACCGGAATGAGCCGCCGGCTGTTCATCGAGGACGCCGACGCTCATCTGCAATCGCTTCGCGACTATGATGAGCAGGAGCTTGACATCACCGCCGGTAGCGAGCCACAGAAATTTTCGCGGAATAATCAAACATGGTGAGCGTTGAAGATCGACCCAGGCGGCTGCTCGAATCGGCGCTCAAGATAGAGAAGCCGTTTCGGCTCGATGAGACCTTGTGCCTTTATTCCCCCCAGGACAATGTCGATTCCTTAAAACACCCGCGGATCGCCGAGTGGCTGGAGTTCATTCAAAAAGAATACGAACCCGAGCTTCCCGACGCAGAACGTCGCGTGCTGTTGTTCATGCCTTGCACCAAAACAAAACCCTATCCTTTTTCCTCCGAGCATATGGCGATCAATCAGCGGCTGTTGGACGAAGGATACCGGCCGACCCGCCGGTCCTATCTCCCCCAAGGGCTCCTGGCGCGGCTTGAACCGTGTTTTTCGCCTGATGTTTTGAACTTGTCGCCGCTCCTCGACAACAACGGGACGGTCGTGCACCGCATGGTCATTTCGGAACCCATGGCGGTCGTTCCCTACGAGCATATCGCCGAATTTCGCGGCAAGGCTTCTCCCGCGGTCGCCTATGATGATCCCGGACTGTTCGAGAACAGGGGCAATGCGGTATCGCCATGGCGACGGGACTCGACTGCGACGCGCGTGTCGGCGACGCAATGGAAATGGGGCGATGAGGAGCGCCGGCAATACGTCGTCATGCATAATGAGATGGCGCGAATATTGGCTAACGTCGTCGCGCGGATCGGACGAAGCTATGCCGACGTGATTTCCTGGGTCGCCCCAGGGCTCACCCATCGAAGCTTTGTGCTGGCGCGCGGCGAGCGCGCCCTACACCACGTGCCGGCGTCGCGAAAAGTCGGCGCCAAGCGGATCGAGCTCGTGGGCGCCAACGACCACCTCCCGGCAGAACTTCGGATCGCCTGCCTTCCTCTCCCCGACGACTGCAAGAACGCGATCGCGCGTTTGTCCCGTCGCCTCAAGGTCGACCTTCCGCGCGCAACGGCGATCTACGCACGCGGCGGCGTCAACGCGACCCCGCTCGCGCTGCCGGAGCTTCTGGATGTTCTGGTGAAGCGGCTCGTCTACAACACTCTCAGCGTCGAAGGAAAGCGAAGTCATGGCCGCGTTGTCACTGAAAATAGGCGTTAGCGACTCCGATCGGACCAGGCCGATCGCCAGTGGCGAGGTTGCGATCGAAGGCGTCGCCGCCGAGGTGACGCTGATGGGTGTACAGGCGCTGTTCAACCAGCAGCTGACCGAGCACACTTTTGACTGTTGCGAATTCCCTCTCTCCTCCTACCTGCGATCGCTGGAACGCCCGGAGCGACCATATGTGGCAGTACCGGTATTCCCCTCGCGCCACTTCCGGTTCTCGAGCGTCTTCGTCAATACCGCAAAAGGAATACAAAAGCCTGCCGACCTTGCCGGCAAGCGCATCGGAGTTCCCGTGTTCGACATGGCCGCCGCGGTCTGGCTGCGCGGCATCTTTCAAGATCATTTTGGACTATCACGCACCTCGCCGATTTATGTTGCCGGGGGGCTGGAGGCCGCGCGCACCGGCGACGAGCATCCGCAATTCTATCCCGGTCACTTCAAGCACGAGCAGAGAAACGACAAGAGCCTCGCCGTGCTGCTGGCCGAGGGCGAAATCGATGCGTTGTATACGGCGCGCGCACCCAGCACCTGGCCGTCGGCTTCGGTGACCCGTTTATTCGCGGACCCGATGCAGGTGGAGCTCGATTATTTTTCGAAGACCGGCATCTTTCCGCCCATGCACGTCGTTGCGGTCAAGCGGAAGCTTGCCGAGGCCAATCCCGGTCTGACGTTGGCCATCTTCAATGCTTTCGCGCAGGCCCAGAAAATTGCCCGAGAAAGACTGTTCGACTCGGCCGCCTTGTGCACGATGCTGCCTTGGCAGCTCGAAAGCCTTCTTCTTACCGAGCAGCGGCTTGGCAAGGATTACTGGCCGGTGGGCTTGGCGAAAAACCGCGCAACGCTTCAAGTCATTATTCGCTACATGACCGAGGATGGTCTGATCGCGAAGGTAGCTTCACCCGAGGAGTTGTTTTCTGGCGCGGACATCTTGGAGACGTAGAGAGCAGTTTCGTCGCGGGGTGCGTCTTCCCAAAAGAAATGCAGGCAGCCCGTGATGGCGAGCGAAGCCACCGTCGCGACGACCGCCGCGCCGATATTGGCTTCCACGAGTTCAAACAGGTGTTCGATCGTTCGGCGCACGGTAAATGCCTCCAGTTTTGCAAAGCTTGAGGCACAAATATTGCTTTTGGTTTAATGAGCGCCTGAGGAGAAAGACGTGAGCACCATTCCCGTGATTGACATCGCCCCGCTAGTGAAGGGCTCGCCGGAGCAGGCCCACGCCATCGCAATGGACTTGGGCCGTGCATGCCGCGAGGTCGGTTTCTTCTATATTACGGGACATGGGGTCCCAAAGGCATTGATGGATGCCGTTTTTGATAGCTCGGCCGCGTTCTTTACCGGTCCGGCTACGATCCGGGAGGCTGCAACTTTCACCGGCCCCGGCGGCAACCGTGGTTACATACGGCTCGGAGGCGAGGCGCTCGATCCGGGCAAACCCGCCGACGTCAAGGAGGCCTTCAATATCGGCCTCGAGCTTCCGCCCGACGATCCGGAACTTTTGGCGAGCGCTCCCTTTCGGGCCGCCAATTTGTGGCCGGATATGCCGGGGTTTCGCGACACCATGCTCGATTATTTTAATCGGGTCTGGCGACTGGGACGAGACCTGCATTGCGGATTTGCGCTCGACCTCGGGTTAGAGCCGGATTTCTTCGAGACCAAGCTCGACAGGCCGATCGCCACGCTACGCCTGCTTCACTATCCTCCGGTCACGAAGCCTCTTTCCGAGGGACAACTCGGCGCGGGAGTGCATACGGACTACGGCAATGTCACGTTGCTGGCGACGGACGCGGTTGGCGGCTTGATGGTGCGGGACCGCTCTGGCCGCTGGCTCGACGCGCCCGTCGTGCCCGGCGCCTTCGTCTGCAACATCGGGGATTGTCTGATGCGATGGTCGAATGATGTCTACGTTTCGACGCCGCACAAAGTGGTCAGTCCGCCGGGCAAGGATCGCTATTCGGTGGCGTTCTTCCTCGATCCCAATCCGGACGCCGTCGTTGCGTGTTTGCCGACCTGCATAACTCCCGACCGGCCGGCGAAATACTCCCCGATCACCGGGGCGGAATTCCTTCGCTCGCGGCTCGAACCAACCTATTCTTCCAAACCGACCTGACCGGGTACCAGGTCCATTTCTATAACGCTTTCGACCAATCGAGACCGCGCAGCATTCACGGTCTCAACGAATGAAGCCGCAACAGCGCGAATCGATTTTCGCGGCTGGTAGCGCAATTGTGCTCCGAACGGCCGGATTTTTCACTTATGTTCGTCGGTTCAGATTCGATTTTGGTGAGACTGTTATGACAGGGACAGCCTATCTGGCAGGGCCCGACGTGTTTCTTCCCAATGCGGTCGCGCACGCCGCAAAGAAGGTCGAGATATGCCGGCGATTAGGTTTGCGCGGTTTGCCTCCGCTCAACGAGGATGCCGGGGCAGCCCCTACGGAGCTGGAGGTCTGGCAGGCGATTTATGAAAAGGACGTCGCCATCATGGAGAAGAGCGACATTATCATTGCCAACCTCACGCCGTTCGCAGGCGCATCCGCCGATGCGGGCACGTTAATCGAGGTCGGCTGGTTTCTCGGAAAAGGCAAGCCGATCTTTGGTTATTCGAACACGCCCGAAAACTTCGAATCCCGCATGCGGAGACAGCTTGGCGCAAGGCACGCGGACCTCGGCATCGAGGGGTTCCACCTGCCCGACAATCTTATGATTGTCGGAGCGGTCCATAGCGGCGGATACCCGATCTTTCTTCCAACCGACGGCAAAGCACGCGGCCTCGATGCGCTCGACGTGTTCGAGACCTGCGTCGAGGCGGCGGCACGATATTTTGCCAAGCAGCCATGAACGCTTCAACATGGGTCCGCTAGCCGAGGTTCCGCACACGGGTCCGATGGCGAAACCATCGATGACGTACGACGACAACCCCTGATGCACACTGGATTCCCGGATCACGAATGACCGCTTTGCGCCACTAGCCGTCTTTGGTCGAACGGATGTTGCCGACACCGCTGAAGTGGACCGCATTAACGGCTCATGGAGTCATGCCAATACTGGCCCAAAACCAAAACCTCACATTGTCGCGCTCGACGATACCGGCATCGCGCTGTTTGAGTGGCAACGAGGAATTCGTCTCAAAAAGCACCGATAATGCTATCGGTCAGAAACTTCGGGACTCTACGTCACCTTTTCTTTTGGCTCTTACGCAGAACTCCGCGGGTACGCTTCAGCTTGATCGATATGTCGCGCGCCAGTTGACCGCCGAATCGCTCTCGGTTGAAAGGCACGGCGCCGGTGCCGGGGACAATTTCGATGTCCTCGAGCTGCAATGGCTTTCCCCGCGCTGACAGGGGGGGCGGAATTTCGATTTGCTGCCCGCTGGTGCGGTCCTTGAAAACCACCTGCGGCCCTGCGGGCTCCGCAAGCCAGTCATCGCCCCATTTTTTGAGTGCCAGGTAAGTCGGAAAGAAATCACGGCCCTTTTTGGTCAATACATATTCATGGCGCCCGCTGTGCTCCGGGAGGGGCGTGCGTGTCATCATGCCGAGATCAACAAATTTCTTCAAACGCGCGCTGAGAATGTTCGGTGCGACGCCAAGATAATATTGAAACTCATCGAACCGCCTGGTGCCATAATAGGCTTCCCGAAGCAGCAGGATGGACCAACGGTCGCCGACCACGTCCATGGCGCGGGCGATCGAGCATTGCTGGTTGGAAGAACGGGAACGCTTCAAATTACGTCTCGCAGCCAAATTGCCCTCGGTGATTCCAGATCGCTTATAGCAGCAGACCAACGTTCCTCGTCTACCCTTTTCGATCGCGAGATCGCTTCACCAAGAAGGCATGCGGTGAGTGGCATCGCAGTCAAGCCGCCTGGCCTTCAGCCCCCTGTGGTTTGACCTCGGTCCCGGGCTCAAGCGCACGGCGGTGGGAGACCAACACGCCGGTCTCGGAGAGCCGCTGCAGTTCCGCCTCGCTCACGCCGAGTTCGCCAAACACTTCTCTGTTGTGTTCTCCCTGAAAAGCCGGTGTGCCGATCGGCGACAGTTCGTCCCTGGAAAAGTGCCATGGGCGACCCGGCAACTTGTACTCGCCACCACTGCGATCCGGAACAAGCTGGACCGCACCCCAATAGCTGCTCCAATCTGACTTCGTCAGCTCCTTGATCGAGCGGATTTCGCCCATCGCGATCTTGGCCTCGTCGAACTGGGCGTCCAGCGTTGCCATATCGGGGAAAGTCAAAATCCAGGACTGGATGATCTGATGCAGCGCGCCGAAATTCAATCGACGCGTCGCGGCGCTCGAAAACCTGGGATCGTCCAACAAATCGACGCGTCGCATCGCGCGCAACCAGGACGGAAACGTCCGGCTGCCGACAATGCTCGTGGCCACCGTAAAATGCTTGCCCTGCGGCCCCGTGAAGAAGGAGCAATCGGTGGCGCCGAGCACCGCGGGCTCCGCGCCGAGATCGTGGTCAGTGAGATCGACGTGAGCGCGTTCGTTGACCGCCAACAACGTTGCAGCCATCGCGACGTCGATATACTGGCCCTGCCCAGTCGTCTGCCGGCTGTGGAGTGCCGCGAGGATCGCAATCACCGCCTGCAATCCGGTGTAGACATCGGCATGCGAGAGACTGTCTGTGCGCGGCTCCGTCAAGGCGTCGCCATAGTGGCGGACACTGTTTTCGGTAAAGCCGGCTTCCGCCTGCACCGTCGGCGCATAGGCCATGCGGCTGCGCCACGGACCGCCCTGGCCGTATCCGGTGATCGATGCGTAGATCAGTCGCGGATTGCGTTTTGACAACGTCTCGTAATCGAGGCCGAAGAAGCCGAGCGTGCCCGCGCGAAAATTCTCGACCACGATATCCGCAATATCGCAGAGTTTTAGCGCGAGCTCATAGGCGCCGGGAATGTTCAGATTGATGCTGACGTTACGCTTGCCCGCATTCTGCTGGGCATAATAGCCCGACATGCCGTCGGTCGAGGGAAACGCAAAGCGCGAGACATCCGGGCTTGGTGGCTCGACCTTGATGACCTCGGCGCCGAGATCCAGCAAGGTCCGCGCGCACAGGGGACCCGCTAGCACGCGGGAAAAGTCGACGATACGAATTCCGCTGAGTGGGCCAGCCATGATCAGCGCCCCGCGAATTTCGCAAGACCAGGGCCGTTCTTGCGGAACGAGGCAAGGCCGATTTTCAGATCTTCCGACGCCCAGATCGGCGCCTGCACCCTTGCCATCGCCTCGTCGGCGGCGGCGACACCGTCATTGACGGCAATGTGCGCGAGCTCCTTGGTCGCGGCGTGCGCGACCGTCGGACCTTGTGCGAATTCCTCGGCGATCGCCATGGTGGCCTTTTCCAGCTGCTCTTCCGGAACCGTCAGATTGATCAGTCCCCATTTTTCCAGGGTCGGCGCATCGTAGCGGCGCGCCAGCATCGACATTTCCTTGGCGCGCAATGCGCCGATGCGCTGCACCTGGCGCTGGATGCCGCCTAGCAATGGATGCAGCCCAAGCGTTGCCTCCACCGAGCCGATTTTGGCCGACGACGCCGCGATGATGTAGTCGCAGGACAGCGCCAATTCGAGCCCGCCGCCAAGGCAGACGCCGTGCACGCTCGCGATCAGCGGGATCGGCAACAATTCCATGAAACGCAAAAATTCGACGCCGTTCAGGCGGCGGTTTTCATTGCTTTGATCGCCACTGCCCTGCGCCACGCGCTTGTCGAAAATGTCGAGATCGGCGCCGGCCGAGAAATGCCGCAGCCCGCTGCGCAGCACGATGGCGCGGCTAGAGGCGTCGCGCGCCGCCTCGATATTTTCCACAATGGCATTGATGAGCTTCGGACCCAGCAAATTGTAGGGCCGGTACACCATGGTCAGCACAGAGATATTGCCGCGCTGCTCGCGCGTAATGAGTGCATCCTCGGACACGACGGACCTCCATGTCTCGACGCGACGCTGCGCCCGGCTTGTTTATTGCAGCCAGCCTACAACATGGCTTGCAATTTGCAAGTCAAGTTTCCGTATTAAATGATAATCGTCATTTTACCCAACGTCGCTAGAGACTTGCGACCAGCCGCAGGCCCGAACCCGAAGCGTGCGAAAGCGCTATTTCCGGAAATGCGTCAGGCGCCAGCGGACCAGATCATCGGCACCCGGGCCTTCCTGCGGCAGCAGATCCTGCGCCTTGACGCGCTGCCCGGTCTCCCGGTCGACCATGGCAAGTTTCACGATGTGTCCGGTTTTGTGGTCGACAAATCTGAGCGGCGGCCCGGCATCTCCGGAAACCGCCCATTTATCTCCGACCTGCGCCAGCGCGTGGAGCACAAGAATGATGTCCCTGCCTTTTGGGGTCAGAACATATTCGTATCGCTCGGGATTGGTCTGATAGAGGCGCCGCTCGATCAACTCATTGTCTTCAAGATGTTTTAGCCGATCGGACAAGGTCGCATTGGTCACGCCGGTTGAGCGGCGCAAATCCTCGTACCTGGCGAGCCCGAGCGACAGGTCGCGCAGGATCAGCACCGCCCAGCGGTCACCGATCGCCTCGAGCACGCCGGCGATCGAGCACGCCATCCCTTCAAAACTTTTTGACCGCATAAACGCTTGCCTCCTGGTAACTCTTATCATTAGAGTGACAAATCGTCCAGTGTCGTCGCTGCTGGAACATCTCGTGGAATGGGAAAATCAGCATGAGCGAGCTTCGTGACCTCGTGATCTCTGCACATGGTGGCATCGAGCGCTGGAATAAAGTGAATGCCATCGAGGGCGACATGTCCATCACCGGCGCACTCTGGGCACGAAAAGGCTGGCCTGATGTGCTCAAGGACATTCAGGTCACTGCCGACGCCAAAAACCAATGGATCAGCTACCAGCCCTTTATCAGTGGGAGCCTGCGCAGTTCATGCCTGCCCGACCACAGCGTGATCGAAACGCACGACGGAGAGCCGATCAAGGATCGAAAGAATCCCCGCAACTCGTTTGACGGCCACACCCTCGAAACCCCGTGGGACGATTTGAATCTCGCCTATTTCAGCGGCTACGCGATGTGGAATTACCTGACGACGCCTTTCATCTTTGCGCTGCCGGGATTCAAGACGGAAGAGATCGAGCCATGGCCCGAGGACGGCGTAAGGCGCCGGCGACTGAAGGTCGTCTTTCCCGATCACATTGCAACCCACTGCGCCGAGCAGATCTTTCACATCAATGACCAAGGCCTGATCTGCCGTATGGACTACAGCGCGATTGTCGCCGGCGGCGCACCGACCGCGCACTATTTGTACGACCACAGGGATTTTTCCGGAATCAAGATTGCCACGAAGCGGCGGGCGCTGCGCAGGAAGCCTGACGGCAGCGCCGTTCTGGATCCAGTGTTCGTGGCGATTGATATCGCTGACATCCGCTTCTCATAAGCGGAGTTTGGACATCCCGTCTCGCGCAGCCACGCTATCGGAGGAATCAATGATCGATACCGAACAAAAGCATCACGTCGTGACCATCAACGTCAATGGCGTCCGGCGGGACGCTTCGGTCGAAGCACGGAAACTGTTGGTACATTTGTTGCGGGACGATTTCGGCCTCACCGGAACCCATGTTGGCTGCGACACCTCGCAATGCGGCGCCTGCACCGTCGATATCGACGGCGAGGCCGTCAAATCCTGCACGGTTCTCGCGGTCATGGCGGATGGATCCTCGATCACGACGATCGAAGGCCTCGCGCCGGGCGATGGTGCGTTGCATCCGATTCAGGCGGCTTTCCACGAACATCACGCTCTGCAATGCGGCTTCTGCACAGCGGGGATGATCATGAGCGTGCGCCAGTTGCTCAAGAAAAACCCGAACCCGACGGAGAGTGAAATCCGTCATAACCTCACCGGCAACATTTGCCGCTGCACGGGCTACCACAACATCGTGCGCGCCGTTGAATCCTTGGCGTCGGAGGCGCATCGTCATGACTGAGATAACCGCCATCAAATATCTCGGCCAGCCGCTGCGGCGGCGCGAAGATTTCAAGTTCGTCACCGGCAAGGGACGTTATACCGACGACTTGAAGGCGCCGGGCATGCTGCATTTGGCGGTGCTGCGATCGCCGCATGCGCACGCCATCGTCAGGCAGGTCGATCTTGCCGCGGCAAAGGCAGCGCCGGGCGTTCGATTGGCTTTGTCCGGCGAAGACCTCGCCGGCAAGATCGGCTCGATCGTTCCGAACTGGATCATGCCGGGCACAAAAGTGCCGGACCGGCCGGTCGTCGCCGTCGACCGGGTTCGTTTCGTCGGCGAATGCGTCGCGCTCGTGGTCGCCGAGACGCAGGCCATGGCGCACGACGCGGTGGGACTTATCGATGTCGATTATGAAATACTTCCCGCAGTTGTCGACGAGGAAGCCGCGATCCGCGAGGACGCGCCGCAACTACACGACAACGTGCCGAACAATATCACCACGATCTACAAGGTCGGTGGCGGCGACTACAGCAAAGCCGCGCAGGAGGCCGATCATGTCATCAGTCTTCGCGTCGCCAACAATCGCCTGATCCCGACATGCATGGAAACGCGCGCCATTCTGGCTCAGCCTGACGTCGACGGCACCCTGACTGTTTACATGCAGAGCCAGGTTCCGCACATGCATCGCCGCTGGATCGCCGACACGGTCGGCATTTCAGAACATCAGTTGCGGATCGTGGCGCCGGACATTGGCGGCGGTTTCGGCGCGAAGATGCATCTCTACCCGGAGGAACTGCTCTGCCCGTATCTGGCGCGCCGGCTCGGCGTGCCCATAAAATGGTGGGAATCGCGCTCCGAAAGCCATCAGTCGACAAACCATGGCCGGGCGCATACGGAAACAATCGAAATTGCGTTCCGCAACGACGGCAAGATTCTTGGCCTCAAGGTCGAGACGCTGGGCAATGTCGGCGCTTATTTGTCGAACATGGCAACTGGCGGTCCAACCGCGAATACGATCAATTTTGGCACCGGCACCTACAAAATCGAAAACTACGAGGCGCGGTCCCGGGTGGTCGTGACCAACACGGTGCCGGTCGACGCCTATCGCGGTTACGGCCGGCCCGAGGGCGGATACATCGCCGAACGCGCGATCGACGCGGTCGCGCGTCACCTCAACCTCGATCAGGTTCATGTGCGGCAGAAAAATTTCATTCAGCGCGCTGATTTTCCCTACAAGCCATATAACGGCTCCTCCGTGATTTACGATAGCGGCAACTATGAAGGCTGCCTGGCGAAGGCGATGGATGCCTTCGATTATGCGGCGCGCAGCAGCGAACGCGACCAGATGCGGGCAAAAGGCCGTTATCGCGGCATCGGTGTTGCGGCCTATACCCATATGTGCGGCATGGCGCCGTCACGGCGGCTGGCGCTGCTGGGCTTTAACCGCGGCGGCTGGGAAAGCGCGCGCGTGAGCGTCGACTCGAGCGGTCGGGTGACGATTTTTTCCGGCTCCATGAGTCAGGGCCATGGCCACGTCACCTCGCTGGCGCAAATCGCCGCCGATGTCCTGCAAATTCCGATCGAGCATATCGACGTGGTGCAGGGTGACACGAGACAGGTCCAGGCCGGCCACGGCACGTTCAACTCCCGCTCGATGTCGGTGGGCGGCTCCAGCGTTCACGTCTCCTCCCACCGCGTCGTCGCAAAGGCCAAGAAGATTGCCGCAGGCATGCTCGAAGTGGACGAAGGGGATGTTTCCTACCGGGCCGGACAATTCAGCGTTCCCGGCACCGATATCGCGCCTCTGGCGTTCGGCACAGTGGCCCGCATGGCCTATGTCGGCCACAAGCTCCCGGACGACCTGGAGCCGGGTCTCGACGAGACGGTGTTTTACACTCCGAAGGGAATGGGGTCGCCTTCGGGCATACACATGGCCTATGTCGATGTCGATCCCGAGACCGGGATTGTCGATATTCTCGATTATGTCGCCGTGGACGACGCCGGCACCATCATCAATCCGCTGCTCGCCGCCGGACAGATTCATGGCGGCGTGGTGCAGGGCATCGCGCAGGCTCTCTATGAAGAGGTCAGCTACGACGGCGATACCGGACAATTAATGACCGGCTCGCTGCTCGACTATGCGGTGCCCCGCGCCGAACATGTTCCAAACATACGATCGCTGTTTCAGGAGACGCCCTCGCCGACCAACCCGATCGGCGTAAAAGGAATCGGCGAAAACGGGTCGATCGCGGCGCCGCCATGCATGGTTCACGCCGTGCTCGATGCGCTATCGCCGTTGGGGATCAAACATCTCGACATGCCGATGACACCGCCGCGCATCTGGTCGGCGATCCAGAACGCACGCAAGGGAGCAGGCCGATGATTCCGGCGTCATTCGATTACGTTCGCGCAACCTCGCTCGCGCACGCCATCGGCCTGCTACGAGAGGATCCCGACGGTACAAAACTCGTTGCCGGTGGCCACACGCTGATCCCGACTTTGAAATTGCGCCTCGCATCGCCAGCGCTGTTGATCGACATCGGCGATATCGAGGAATTGAAGGGAATTGAGATCGCCGACAGCATCAGGATCGGCGCGCTGACAACGCATGCCGAGTTGCTCGCGTCCGAACCGCTGCGCAAGCTGCTGCCGATCTTCCATCAAACCGGCGACCTGATTGCCGACCCGCAGGTGCGCAATCGCGGCACCATCGGCGGCTCGCTGGCCAATGCGGATCCCGCGGCGGACTGGCCGGCAGTGGTCGTCGCGCTGCGCGCGGAACTGGAGCTTGCTGGTCCGAACGGCCGCAAGCGCGTTGCCGCAAAGGACTTCTTCGTCGACATCATGACCACCGCGCTTAAGCCCGAAGAGGTGCTGGTGGCCATCCACGTTCCGCGGCCGGCAGCCGGTGCCCACTTCCGCTATCGCAAGATCCGCCATCCCGCGAGCGGCTATGCCGTGGTCGGAGTCGCGATCGCGCTGTGCCTGCAAGACAATATTGTTTCGGAAGCCGCCATCGGCATCACCGGCGCAACCGGCAGGGCCTTCGCGGCGGACGCCGCGAGTGCGCGCCTGATCGGCAAATCACTATCGAGCGAAAACATCGAAGCGGCCGCATCGCTTGCCAGCGAGCAGGCCGAATGCCTTTCAGACCATTACGCGTCCGCGGATTATCGCAAACATCTCGTCAAGACCGAGGTTTTCAGGGCGCTGGCGTCGCTGAGCGCCGTCTAGCCATGCGGTTTGCGGACGGACGTCAGCTTTGCGCCATGTCACGCGAGAACTTTGGCGTACACGTCATCTGGTCGCCGCAGATCAGCCGCCGCCAAACTTGGATGGATCATCGTAGGCAGGAGGGTCGTCGTGGTCGGTCCGCAGACCACCCGGAACGGAGTCGTCGCGATAGATCCGCACACCACCCGGAGTGGCGTAGCTTGGGATCACGGCCTGGCTGGGACGAACGATGACATATCGCGATTTGGCATGATGCCCTCTTGCGGCGGCGTTCGCAGAAGCACAGAGAGCGATCAAAAGGCATAATGCCAAGCCAGAACGCATTGCATTTTCTCCAATTAATTAGCCGCGTTCTTACGTGGTGCGCGGCCGCACCGTCGTAACCGGTAACGGCCTCTAGATTGCTAACATCGGGATGATCGTGGGGCTGCCGTGCACGATTCCGAACCTATAGCTTCACACAGGGCGCCGCGCGCGGCGTCACGCTGGGCTGAACTCCTGGGTCATCTTTTACGCCCCTGGAAGCCGCGAGTTCGAGATTCGCCAGCTATGGCTACAAGCCTGAGCGAGGGCAGGCCGCTACAGAATCCACCCGAACCAATTCTCTACCCGACATAGCAGTTCAACACGATAATCCGAATAGCCTCCATTTCTAACTCATGCTTATCGACCACGAGATGCTGTTGGGCATGAACGGCCGCTTCGCGCCAAAAGCGGCCGACTATAGAAACAAGCTTCACGCAGAGCGGCTGACGCCTATCTGGCGTACGACATCGCAGAGCGGGGACTTAAATCGTAGAAGAAGCGCTAAACGATCCTGATCGACATGTCGGGCAAACCCTGAAGTTTGCACAAGAGCACGTCACCCTTCACGACCGCGCCGACATTTTCCGGCGTGCCGGAATAGATGATGTCGCCGGCCTTAAGCTCGAACGCTTCCGACAGTTTTGCGATCTGCTCGGCGACGCTCCAGATCATCTTGTCGAGATCCGAATTCTGCCGCACCACGCCATTGACGGCGAGCGAGATCGCGCCTTTGCCGAGATGGCCGACTTTGCCGACCGGATGGAGCGGGCCGAGGACTGCGGCATGATCAAAGCTTTTGCCGATTTCCCACGGCTTCTTTTCCGCCGCCATGCCGTTCTGCAGGTCGCGCCGCGTCATGTCGAGGCCGAGCGCATAGCCGTAGACGTGATCGAGCGCCTGTTCCGGCGGGATATTGGTGCCGCCCGATTTCAGCGCCGCCACCAGCTCGACCTCGTGATGATAGTTCTTGGTCAGCAACGGATAGGGATGATCCGCGACTTCGCCGATCGCAACATTCTGGATCGCATCGGTCGGCTTCTGGAAGAAGAACGGCGGCTCCCGGTTCGGATCGGAGCCGCGCTCGATCGCATGGGCTGCGTAATTGCGGCCGATGCAATAGATGCGGCGGACCTGAAACACATCGGTCTCGCCGACGATCGGGATTGTCGTTGCCGGCACCGGGAAGATCGGTTTGGGCCCGGCTTGGGCTGTGGCCGGGCTGGCGTCGGTGATCGCGACCGCAGCGGTGGCGCCCGCGGCTGCCGCGAGCAGATCGCGCCGGGAGGTTTTTCTCATGATGTTTCTCCTGAAAGGCGCTCCGCACGCGTCCGGCGTGCGGAGCCGAATAGAATTGCAGAGATCAGTGGGCCAAGGGGTCGGGACGCATCTGCACCTTGAACACCTTGGGATACGCATCCTTGCCGCCCTCACTGTGGAAGTTCGCGCGGGTGCCTGAGGTGGTCCAGATACCGCGACCTTTCCAGCCGGTCGAGGGGTCGTCGATCCGGCCGTCGACATTCTTGGTAAAGAAGCCGAGCGGATAAGGCATCCGCAACGTGACGAATTCGCCGTTGACCAAAGCGAGCAGCGACTCGCCGCCGTTGGCGCAGGCGATCGGCACGTTGGCGCCGAGGCCGAGGATGTTGTAGCGGTCGACCCAGACGTAATAGGCATGGTTGGCGCTGCCCTTGGGATCGAGCCCCTTGAATTGCGGTCCGGGCAATCGATAGAGCTTCCAGCCCTCGGGGCACTGCTTGCCTTCCGCCGTGGTCGGCCCGTTGAGCGGTCCCTTGCACAGCTTGCGGTCGAAGCTCGCCAGGTGACCGCTGGAGAGCACCGTCCAGACCACGCCGTCCAGTCCGAGATCGATGCCGCGCGGACCAAAGGCGCCTTCCGGCGGCTGATACACTTCAGCGAGCGCCGTATTGGCCGGATCGGCGCCGGGCATCACGTGGACGATATAGCCGGGCTGATCGATCCGCGAGAAGCCGCGGTCCATCGCCTGGCCCCAGATGGAATCATCGACCGGGCTTGGCATGATGCCGTAGAAAGATGCTGCGATCCGCTTGTCCTTTGTCGGGTCGAGCGGATCTTTCGCTTCGACATAGGCATCGCGCTTGCCGTTGCCGTTGGTGTCGATGATCAGCGGCGTCCAGCCCTGCAACGCCACGCCGTCATGCGTTTCGCGGAACTGTTTCGTGTTCAGCCAGCCGACAATGCCGCCGCCAAGCCCGGGCCCGCCCGCGCTCATCCACAGCGTATCGTTGGGGTCGTGTCCGAAGTAAAGATGATGGGTGCTGAAGCAGGTGTTGATCAGATCCCATTTTCCGCTTCCCGGGTCGAAGCGCGACAATTGCCGCAGTGAGGTCGCCTGCGGCGCAACCTTCGCGGACGGATGGCTCGAGCCCTGCTTGCAGTAATCCGGATTTTCCGGCGGGCGCAGCCGCGCGGTGAACCAGACCTTGCCCTCCTCATCCATCATGAGATTGTGAATGCTGGTATGGCCATCCCAGATCGCCTCGTCTCCCCAATAGGCCGAAGGTCCCCGCGGCGCATCTTCCGACGATGGGGTTTTCGGATCCAGATAAGGCTCCTTGATCGTTGACGCGATATTCTTGACCGGGTCGAGGGTCGGAATGAGATCGGTACTTTCCTCGGGCGAGCCGTAGATCAGGCCGTTGGCGTTCAGCGTCGGGTTACGCTTGTCGGTCGAGATCGCGTCGTGCTGGTAATGCTTGGGCGAGGCCCAATCCCACATCGTGTAGACGACGTTGCGCTCGATGCCCTTCGGCCGCTCCGGCTTGTCGAACGGCAATTCGCCTTCCGCGATTCGGTCGGTCCACTTCGAGAACAGCGTATAGACTTTTTCCGGCCCCATGCTGCCGAGCGCCACCGCCATATATTCCATGGCCTGCCCGGCCTGCGTGCGCAGCGCCCATGCCGTGTGCGAGTCGTTCCCGTCCATGAACGCCTTCGGCACTTCGCGGATGCCGCGCGACCCCAGCGCATGGCACGACTGGCACATGTTCTTGACCGTATCCACCCATTGCGCCTGGCTCTTCATGGTGTCCGGCATCTTGTTGCCCTTGTCGCCGGTCCCGGGAAATTCCTCAGGCGCCGGGATATCGAGCATGGAATACCAGTACATGCCGGGATAGAGCTGAGCCGCCGCCGCGGCCGAAGCCGCGGGCGCGGCCTTGAAGTCGAGCAATTTTCCGGGGCGAGCGTCGATCTGCGCGGTGTCCTGCAGCCCATAGCCGCGAACCCAGACCTTGTAATTGGCATCCGGAAGATCGGGAATGACGAAGCGGCCCTGATCGTCGGTTACCACGACCTTGGCATATTTGGTCGGAAGCTCCTTGGTTTCGGCGATCACCCACACACCCGCTTCGGGGCCTTTGTCACCGGTCACCTGCCCGCCGATGTCGTGCGCTGATACGTCAATGCTTGCCGCAGTGGATGCGCTGGCGTGCAGCATGGCAAAAGCCCCGAGGCAGCCGGCAATGATCTGCTTCAATTTCATGTTTCCCCTTTTTATGATACGGCGTGGCTTGCACCATCTTACGCCGCTATCTTGTCAAGCAATCCAGCGCAATCGTCGATATTCGTGCTCAACCTGTCTTAAGTCCGGGATCAGGTCGTGTACAGCGCGCGCAGGGCACGCACATCGTCTACCCGTTCCAGATTGTTGATCTGATCGACCAGCTTTTTCGTCTTTTCCGCGCCAAGCACGGGCGCCATCAGGTCCGATGCCTTTGCGCCGACGGCCTCCGTGTCGAGCGGATTTTCCTTCGTCCCCGGCGGAAACTTGGTGAAATGGTCGACTTTCTTACCGTCGGTCATGGTTACCTCGACAATCGCGCCGCGCGGCGCGGCCGGATCCATCAGCGCCTCGTCCCCCGTCAAGCTGACCTTCGCGGTTTGCTCCAGGATCTTCGGATCATGCATTAGCGCGACGTCATGACTGTCGGCAAAGGAGACCGCGCCCTTGACCAGCGCAACCGCCACCAGATGCTGGCAATTGACGTCGGGCATCGCGCTCTCGCCGACAATGCCCATGGCATCGGTCGGAAGTTTTACAAGGATGCTGCGGACGTTGTCGGGGGTTAGTCCATGCTGCTTGCGCAGGGTCAGCAAAGCGTCCAGGGGCGACTGGATCGGATAACCGACGGAGAAGGTCTTGATTGCGGTCTCGGTGACGTAAAACCGGCTTCCGAGACCTTCCAGCATCGCTTCGGGATTCGGCTTGGTGGACAGCGCGATGAGGAGATTGTGGGTTCCGTCGAGCACATCGTCGACGCCGGTCAGGCCAGCCTGCACCATGCCGACCGCCGTAACTCCGTTGCGCGCGCCCATCCCTGCGAAATCGAACGCCTTTTCGATATGGTCCTTGTCCTTGACCCAGCTCCACAGCCCGGAGACCTGCTGCGCGGAATAGGAAATCGCAAAACGCATGCCCCTCTCATCGAGCCGCGCCAGCGAGGCGGCGGCACCAAGCGCGCCGAACGTCGAGGACGTACCCTCCGCGCTGCGGTGGGTGCCGCGCACCAAATCGGGCCCCAGCGCCGTCAGCAGGCGGCAGCAGAGGTCGTATCCGAGCGCCACCGCGCGAATGAATTCCTGGCCGCTGCGGCCTTCCTTCTCGGCCACCGCCAGCGCGGCCGGAACCACCGAGCAGCCGGGATGCGCTTTTGTCACCGGCTCGAAATCGTCGGTCTCGTCGGCATGCGCGCACATCGCGTTCGCGAGCGCGGCGTTGACGGTGGTGGTGCGGAAGTCCGAGCCAATCACCGAGGCTTGTTGCTCGCCGCCAAGCGAGCGAACATATTTCAGCGCCATGATGCCCGGATTCATGCGCGAGCCCGAAACCATCGCACCGAAGGTGTCGAGAATGCGGTGCTTGCATTCCACCAACACTGCGTCCGGCAACGCCTGATCCCGCGCCGCGACCATGTACCGCGCAAGCCGCGCCGTCACGCCGGCATCCGCCGCCGCGACCATGCGGGTCGGGAGTGCCGCCAGCGCGGTGACGGCGCCCGCGCATTGCAGCAAGCGGCGACGCGACGGCATTTGACGCTGAGACATGCGGCCTTTCTCGACGATGCTCAAGCCGAGACCGACATTTTCGCGATCTCGGCCGCACTCGGCAGGCTTTCGACGTTCCAGCAGGCATCCATCACCCGGCGGATCGCCGGCGCCGGGATGATGCCTTCCGCGAGGTCGGAGAACTTCGTCTCCAGCTGCTGGTCGGTCATCGGCATCTCCACGCTGCCGATGGCGTGCTCGATAGTGCGATGCAATTGACGTCCATCCTTCAGCACGATCGTCAGGTCGACCTGCGCCGGATCGATCCCGGGCGTGATCACCGGAATGACCTTGCCGCGCAACGCGACAATGGTCGGGTCGTTCACGGCGCGGTCGCTGAACTGCTTTTCGCCACCCGCACCCTCGACCAGCGCGACAGCTACAGCATGATAGATGCTGAACTTGCCCTCGAGACCCTCGCGCGGCGTCTTCTTGCCGGTGAGTTCGAGCACCAGCGGATGTACCTTGAGATCGACGCGCTCGATCTGGTCGGCGGTCAACTTGTTCTCGTTGCGCAATTGAATGGCGGCATCGATCGCCGGGTGCATCACGATCCCGCAGGCGAACGGCTTGTAGGTGTTGAGCGCGGCCTCGTAGCGTTTGCCGAGATCGCCGAGAATCTCGTTGTAATCCTGCTTGGTGCTGATGGTGTTGGCCCAGCCGCGTTTGGCTTCGATCATGCTGTCGGAGGAGGTGAAATTCTTCGATGCCAGCATCGCCGCGAAGATGCCGCTGGAGGCCGCGCGGCCCGGATTGAAACTCTTGTTCATCGAGCCAAAGGACTCGCGCAATCCCACCGGCTGCGACGCGGCAAGCCCGAGCGCCCATACCATTTGCTGCTCGTTGAGCTTCAACAGCTTGCCGATGGCGGCCGCCGACCCGAACACGCCGGCGGTACCGGTGATATGCCAGCCGACATCGTAGTGGTCAGGATAAACCGCATTTCCGATCCGGCACTCCGTCTCGACCCCGAGCACGAGCGCGTTGAGGAACTCCTTGCCCGAAACCGGCTGCATTTCCGAGAGCGCGAGGATAGCCGACGCCACGGGACCGGCGGGATGAATGATGGTCTTCAGATGGGTGTCGTCGTAATCGAAGATGTGGCTCGACACCCCGTTGATGAAAGCCGCGTTCATGATGTCGAATCGCTCGCGCCGCCCGAACAGCGAGGCTTGCGCCGGACCGGAAAACGGCGACAGCGCCGCGACCGCGATATCGACGGTTTGATGATGCGATCCGCCGATCGCAACGCCGACCCAGTTCAACAGCGTCCGCACGCCCTCCTTGCGCACATTGGATGGCAGGTCGTCATAGCTCGCGGTGACGAGATAATGCGCGAGCGTGCGCGTCACGTCCTTGGCCGGACCAGGTTTTGCGGGGGCAGCCGAGGCGCCCGGGGTCTCGGCCAAAGCCATTTTCGTGGCGGCCGCCGTGAGTGGAAGTGCGGCTGCGGTCTGAAGCAAGGTCCGGCGATCCGTGATTGGCATATGATTTTCTTCTGCGTTTGAGATCGATTTACATTGGACCAGCGGCGCCTTGGGCGCTAATGCCGTATCGTCATGAATTGAGGACAAAACGTTATCATGGACCTGATTTGGCTGGAGGATTTCCTCGCGATCGCCGAAGAAGGTGGCTTCTCGCGCGCCGCCGACCGCCGCCATGTCACCCAGCCGGCGCTGAGCCGCCGCATCCGGGCACTTGAAGAATGGCTGGGCACCGCCCTGTTCGAGCGACGCACGCATACGCTCACGCTGACGCCGGCGGGCGAGACTTTCCGCCCCGTGGCGCAGGACGTCCTGCGCCGCGTTCTTGTCGGGCGGGAGGAAGCGCTTGAGGTCACTCGACTGAAGGCCGAAACCATCGCTTTTGCTGCGACCCACGCGCTGTCGCAGACCTTCTTTCCCGACTGGATAAGAAGGGCGGAGAGCGCGCTGGCGGGCGCGGCGGTTCAACTGGTTGCCGCCAATCTTGCCGGTTCCGAAAAGCTCTTGCTCGATGCACAGGTCCACTTCCTGCTGGCGCATCACCATCCGTCGCTGGTGAGCCGACTGGATTCGGATCGCTTTCAGCGGATCGAATTGGACACCGACGTGCTGGTTCCGATCAGCGCGCCCGGCGCGGCGCCGGCCGTCCGGGGACGGCGCCGAAACCACGCCGAACCGCGCTATGCCCTGCCCGGCTCCGCCGACGCGCCACTGCCATATCTCGCCTATCACCCAGGCTCGGGCGTCGGCCGTATCGTCACTTCGTTCCTTGCCGCCAAGGATCCGGCCGCCTGGCTGATGCCGAGCTTCTCCGCACCGGTCATGCTGCTCACGGATATGGCGCGCGAGGGACGCGGCATCACCTGGGCGCCGCGCAGCCTGGTCCAGGATGATCTGGCCAGCGGACGTCTTTTACGTGCCGGCGCCGAGGACTGGGATATCGGGATCGGCATCTGCCTGTTTCGCTCGCGCGGACGCATGACGAATGCGGCGGAAACGTTTTGGAGCGCCGTGCAGAAGCGGAAATGGGGGAAGAAATCTCCATCATCGGGGTCGCGCTTGAGATGAAGGCGGGAGCTGTCGTCAACCTTTCCGTGCCTGTGCGGTGAGCGGATCGTGGAGCGGCACGCCGGCCCGCGAGCACGGCTTACGACGTGACGAGCGGAGCTCGCGCCGTCTCGGCTTCACGCCGGCCGGATCGGGTCGAGGCGTTCGCCAGCGGCAATTCGGTCGTCGATTTGATCTGTTCCATGGTGAACATCGACGACACGTCATGAAGATCGATCTTGGCGATCAATCGCTGGTAGAGATCATCATAGGCACGAATGTCGGAAACCACGGCGCGGATCAGATAATCGACATCTCCGCTGAGGCGATAAAAATCCACGACTTCTGGAAAACTGACCACAATCTTCCTAAAGCGCTGAACCCAATCCGCGTTGTGCTGGTTGGTCTTGACCGCGATGAAAACGCTGACGCCAAGGTTGAGCTTCTCGGCGTCCAGTAGCGCAACCCGGCGCTTGATGTAGCCGGAGGCTTCGAGCTTCTGAATTCGCCGCCAGCACGGCGTTGAGCTCAGCCCGACGCGGTCTGCCACCTCCTGCATGGAAAGGCTGCTGTCCACCTGCAGCGTTGCCAGGATCTTGCGGTCGAACTCGTCGAGCATCGTGGCCCCCAAATCAAGCTGGATGGAGAAAATTTCCGCCATCTGGCCCATCATTGCGCAATGCTATTGCGAGATGCAGGGTATCACGAGCACAAATAACTAGCCAGGACTGCGCAAATTCTCGGCAGACGCCGCCTGCAGGGGGCAAAAAACCAAACGGCCGGTCACCGCGGGGCGTAACCTTTTTGCGATTGGCTTGGCTGGTGAAAGGCGAGGGTTAGAGCCGTTGGCCGCCGCTGGCGTCGATCTGTTGCCCGGTGACCCATCCGCCGTCGTCGGAAACCAGGAATGCCACAACGTTGGCAATATCGGTCGGCTGACCGACGCGGCCGAGCGCGATCGTGTCGGCGACAGCGCGACTGGCGACGGGATCGCGCGCTACCTCATTCATGTCGGTCGCGGTGGCACCCGGCGCCACCGAATTCACGGTGATCTCGCGGTTGCCGAGATGGACGGCGAGCAGCCGGGTCAAGGCTTCCAGTCCCGCTTTTGTCGGCGCGTAGGCCGCCATCGCCGGATAGGCCGCGCGGGTCCCCATCGACGAAATATTCACGATCCGCCCGCCGGCGCGCAAATGCGGCAGCAACGCCTTGATCAGAAAAAACGGCGATTTCAAATTGGTCTGCAGCAGCAGTTCGAAGTCGTCCTCGGTAATATCCTCGATGGTGGCGCGCTTGCTGAGACCGGCATTGTTGACAAGAATATCGAAACCCGGAGCGGCATATCGCTCGGTCAATTCCGCGGTGAAGAGTTTTGCGAGCAACGTTGCTCCGCCGGGTACCGACAGATCGGCCTGGATCGCAAAGGCGGCGCCGCCGGCGGCCACGATTTCGGCGACGGTAGCGTTCGCTGCGTCCGCCTGCGAATGATAGTGCACGGCGACGATGGCCTCATCGCGTGCGAGCCGCCGTGCGATGGCCCGGCCGATGCCGCGGCTCGCGCCGGTCACGAGCGCAATTTTGCCGGACAGCGCGCTCATGACGACCAGCCCTGGGCCGCTTCCAGGCTGCGGGCACGATCGATCAGCGCCTTGCGATCGATCTTGTTGGTGCCGGCCCACGGCAATTCATTGACGAACTCGATGCGCCGCGGATGCTGGTAGGCCGGACCGTTGGCGATGGTGAATTTGCGGATTTCCTCGACGCTCGGCTTGGCGTCTGCGCGGGTCACGATGAAGGCTACCGGCACCTGGCTGCGTTCCTCGTCCGGCAGCGGCACCACCACCGCCTGCTGAATCTGCGGATGGCGCTCCAATAGCTTCTCCACTTCGCCTGGATAGATGTTCTCGCCGGAGCAGACGAACATGTCGTCGGCGCGGCCGACGAAATAGAAAAATCCGTTCTCGTCGCGTCTCATCACGTCGCCGCTATAGTACCAGCCATCCTTGATCGCCTTGGCGGTTTGTTGCGGCAGGTTATGGTAATGATCCATCAACGCGGGGTTGCGCATCAAGAGCACGCCTTCGTTCGCGGTGCCATTGACCAGCTTGATGTCGTCGAAGCTGATCGGATAGCCAAGCGCCAATGGCGGCGTCGGGATGCCCTTCGGGTGCGGTCCGAACACCGCCGGGCCGGCTTCGGTGGTGCCGTAGCCGATCGACATCGTGACGTTCGGCAGCGCCTGCTTGATCTTGTCCCACAGGCCCATGGTCATCGGCGCCGAGCCCAGCATCAGACGCCGAATCGAGGTGATGTCGTGTTGCTTGAGAAACTCGGTCTCTTTGACCACGCGCGCCCACATGGTCGGCACCGCCGTGGCTGCCGTCACCTTGTATCTGGCGATCGCCTCGATATAGCTGCGGGTTTCGAACGCAGGCAGCAGCACCACCGAAGCGTTGGTGGCGAAGATGGTCTTGGTCGCAAACAGCCCGTTCATGTGGAACAGCGGCTGCGCGATGATGTAGCGTTCATCTTCGTGGAGCGCGCCGCTGGTGCGGGTGGAGAGCGCCCAGAGCTGGCCATCATGCGACAGCGGCACCCCTTTCGGCCGCCCGGTCGATCCCGACGTGTAGAGCATTTGGCCGACCTCGTCGGGCGTGGCCTTAACGCTGGTGAAATCGCCGGGCACAATAGTCCGGGCAAAGCCGCCGGGCCCCGAATCGTCGAAATCGATCAGCGCAATGTCGTCCCGTACCAGGGGACGGTTCGCCGCATCGACGAAGGCGAGCGCGATTCCGGCATCGTCCATGACATAATCGATGGTGTCGCGGGGCAATTTGACATTGACCGGCACGGCGACGCAGCCGGCGCGCATGATGCCGAAATAGGTGATGATGTATTCGGCGCGGTTGAGCGAGACGATGGCGATATGAGTGCCGCGCGCGAAGCCTTTGTCCGTGAGATATTTCGCAACCCCGTCGGCAAGCCGGTCGATCTCGCGATGGGTATAAACGCGCGGGCTGGCGGCATCGACCAGATCGACGATCGCTTCCTTGTCGAGGTTACGGTCGCGATCGATGAGATCGCCAAGATTATGCCAACGCATGTGCAAGACTCCCTGTTTGTCGGGTCAACTGGCGACGCTCATTGCAGGTGGCAATGCTGCGGGCTGTTCGAGAAGGTCGTAGTGGCAGGCGACCATTCGTCCGCCCGCCACACTTCGCAGCACCGGCCGCTCCTGCCGGCAGCGCTCCCGGGCCATCGGGCAGCGGGTGTTGAAGCTGCAGCCCGGCGGAGGATTCAATGGGCTTGGCAATTCGCCCTGCAGCAGGCTCCTCGTCCTCCCGCGCAGCCGCGGGTCGGCGACCGGCGCCGCAGCTAACAGCGCGTGGGTATAGGGATGAGCCGGCTGCTGCCAGATTTCCTCGCTGCGGCCACTTTCGACGATACGGCCGAGATACATCACGATCAGCCGGTCGGAGATGTGCTCGACCACCGACAAATCGTGGGAAATGAACAGGTAGGACACGCCGGTCGCCTGCTGCAGGTCCTCGAGCAGGTTGATGACCTGCGCGCGGACCGAAACGTCGAGCGCCGACACCGGCTCGTCGCAGATGATG
The DNA here is from genome assembly GCF_900141755.1 of Bradyrhizobium lablabi. Lineage (NCBI taxonomy): Bacteria > Pseudomonadati > Pseudomonadota > Alphaproteobacteria > Hyphomicrobiales > Nitrobacteraceae > Bradyrhizobium > Bradyrhizobium lablabi. Next base: position 891,313 of record NZ_LT670844.1, read on the forward strand.
ACTTTGGGACCAAGCGCGAGCGCACGCGCAATACCGATACGCTGGCGCTGGCCGCCGGAGAATTCGTGCGGATAGCGCCGCGCCGCCTCCGCCGGTAGGCCCACCTGCCCCAGCAGCTCAGCGACGCGGTCGCGAATGTCGCGGCGCGACCAGCCGGCGACGCTGAGAGGCTGACCGACGATGGTGCCGACATCGTGGCGCGGATTGAGCGAGCTGTAAGGATCCTGAAAGATCATTTGAATCTTCCTGCGGGCCGCCTTGAGCGCGCGGTCCGGCATCTCCGTCAGATTCTGGCCGTCGAGGATGGCGAGTCCGTCACAACTCGGCACCAGCCGCATGATGGCCTTGCCCAAGGTCGACTTTCCGCAGCCGGATTCGCCGACCAGCCCGAGCGTTTCGCCGGCGTCGAGGTCGAAACTCACGTCATCGACCGCGCGCACGGTGCCCCGCGCGCTCTGGTACTCGACGCAAAGGCTAAGTACCGACAGCAGCGACATGACGCGACGACTCCTCTTCGGCAGCGAAACAGGCGGCGGACTGGTGCGGCAACAATCGCGCAAGGACCGGACGCTCGGCGCGGCAACGATCGAAAACCTCCGCACAGCGGTTCTGGAACGCGCAGCCGACCGGCAGATCGGAGAGCGCCGGCACGCTGCCTGCGATATCAGCCAGGCGTCCGCCACGGCGGCGCACGGCGGACGGCGTGGCGCCGAGCAGGCCGCGCGTATAGGGATGCAGGGGACGTTCGAACAGCGCTTCGACGGGCGCCTCCTCGACCTTGCGCCCGGCATACATCACGACGACGCGGTCGGCGGTCTGGGCGACGACGCCGAGATCGTGCGTTATGATGATCAGCCCCATTCCCGCGCCGGTCTGCAACTCCTTCAGCAAATCCAGGATCTGCGCCTGGACCGTGACGTCGAGCGCAGTGGTCGGCTCGTCGGCGATCAAAAGCTTTGGCCCGCAGGCGATCGCCATCGCGATCATCCCGCGCTGGCTCATGCCGCCGGACATTTGATGCGGGTAGTCGTCGAGCCGGCGCTCGGCGTCGGGAATGCGGACCTGCCGCAACAGCTCCATTGCGCGGTCGCCGGCTTCCCGGCGCGAGACGTCGGTATGATGCAGGATCGCCTCGATCAGCTGATCGCCGACGGTTACTACCGGATTGAGCGAGGTCATCGGATCCTGGAAGATCATCGAGATGTCCTTGCCGCGGACCCGCTGCATCTCGCGCTCGGACAGCGCGGCGAGATCGCGGCCCATGAACCGAACCGCACCGCCGACGATCTTGGCCGGCGGCTCGGGCAGCAGGCGCATGACCGCCAGGGCCGCGAGCGACTTGCCGCATCCGGATTCGCCGACGATGGCCACGGTCTCGCCGCGCGCAACCGTCAGCGACAATCCGTCGACCGCGGGCAGCACACCGCGCCGGGTGAACAGCGAGACCTTGAGGTTATCCAGCGCCAGGATTGGCGGTTGTTCTAGAGCGTCTGCGGCCATGTCAGCGATCCCGCAGTTTCGGATTGAGCGCGTCGTTGAGGCCGTCGCCGACCAGATTGAGCGCAAGAACGGTGAGCATGATGGCGACCCCCGGCACCGCGCAGATGTACCAGGAGCTGCGGATCAGGGTGCGGCCGTCGCCGATCAGCCGTCCCCAGCTCGACACGTTGGGATCGCCGAGGCCGAGAAACGACACCGCGGACTCGAACAGCACGGCGCCGGCGATCACCAGCGAGGACAGCACGATGACCGGCGGCAGCGCGTTGGGCAGGATCTCGCCGAACATGATGCGCAGGTTCCCCATGCCCATGGAGCGGCAGGCCTGGACAAACTCGCGGTCGCGCAGCGACATGAATTCGGCGCGCGTCAATCGCGCAATCGGCGTCCAGGTCACGATGCCGACGGCAATGGTGACGTATTCGATTTTCTGCCCGAGAATCGAGACAATGGTCAGCACGAAGATCAGGTTCGGGATAGTCTGAAACAATTCGGTCATTCGCATCAAGAACTCGTCGACCCAGCCGCCGAAATAGGCCGCGATGGCGCCGACGCTGATGCCGATAAGGGTCGCGGTCAGGCTGGCGCAAAGCCCGATCAGCAGGGTTGTGCGCGCGCCATGGGCGATCATCGCGGCGATGTCGCGGCCGAGCGAGTCGGTGCCCAGCGGGTAGCGCATCGTCGTGAAAGGCCAGATCTCCGGCCGGCCGACGATCCGCAACGGGTTGCGCGGAAACATCCAGGGTGCAGCGAGCGCAATGCCGATTACCACGACCACCAGCGCGAAGCCCACCAGCGCCGCACGGTTGCGGGCAAAGCGGCGGACAAAGTCGATGGCGAGGGCGAGCATGCGTTACCTCGCCCGAATGCGCGGATCGAGCCGCATATAAAGCAGGTCAACCGTTGCGTTGCAGACCGCCACCAGCAGCGAGCCGAGCACAAGAACTCCGAGCACCATCGGGAAATTGCGGCTCATCACGCTGTCAAACAACAGGCTTCCGATGCCGGGCCAGCTGAACACGGCTTCGATGACGACGCTGCCGCCGAGCATGGTGCCGAGTTGCAGGCCGAGCAGCGTGACGATCGGCAACAGCGCGTTGCGCATCACATGGGCGAGCACGACGCGACCGCGCGACAGGCCCTTGGCGCGCGCGGTGCGAACGAAATCGAGCCGGAACACCTCCAGCATCGACGCGCGCATCACCCGCGCATAGGTGGCCGCGTAGAACAGGCCGAGCGCGGTAGCCGGGAGCACCAGATGGTCCATCACGTCGAGTGCACCCGCTAACGCGCCATGGTCGGCGCCGATCGTGCGCATGCCACCGACCGGAAACCAGCCGAGTTTTACGGCGAACAGCACCGTCATCATGATGCCGAGCCAGAAACTTGGCGCTGCGAAGAAGAACACCGCGCCAAGCGAGATCAGATTGTCCCAGAGCGTGTTGACCTTGACCGAGGCTAGTACGCCGGCGGTGACACCGACCAGAAGCGCGATGGCCGTCGCTGACAGCATCAGGATCAAGGTGGCCGGCAGTTGCTGCATAATGACGTCGAGCACCGGCGCATTCTGCCGATAGGAGAACCCAAGGTCGAGCCGCATCACCGACCAGATATACTTCGCAAGCTGCACCCAGGTCGGCTGGTCGACGCCGTAGGTATGACGCAACTGGTCCAGCATCTTGGGGTCGGTGATTTGCTGCTCCGAGGTCATGACGTCGAACAGGCTGCCCGGCGCGAGATGAATCAGAACGAAGTTGAGCACGATCACCGCGAAGATCAGCGGGATGATCTGGGCGAGGCGGCGGACGACGATGCGACGCAATTTTGTCCTCCGCTCAGCGGTCGAGCCAGATTTCGGCCCAGCTCTCGCCCATGAAGTCCGCGGTCGTGGAGTGATTGCGGACATCGGCACGCGCGATGGTCACTGGCTCGAGATCGACCATCGGCAGGATCGGCGCCTCGATGCTGGCAAGCCGATCGAAATCCTTTGCCAGCGCGACGCGTTTCGGCTCATCGGTCTCGATCGTCATCCTGGCGACGATCTCGTCGAGCTTCGGATTGGAATAGCCGGTGGCGTTGCGGAACGCGGCGCCTTTGACGATGCCGTCGGTCGTATAATACTGCGTCGTGCCCGGGATCAGCTCGATGCCGCTCGAATTATTGGAAATCGCGACATCATAGTCGTAATCGGTATAGATGCGCTTAAGTGACGTGGCCCGATCGGGCACCGAGAGGTCGACGGCAATGTCGAGATCCTCGAACGCCTGCTTGACGTATTGGCCCATCTTCACGTTCTCCTCGAACCAGCCGGCCGACACCAGGCTCAGTTTGAACCGAGCGCCGTCCTTCACCGGGTAACCCGCAGCATCGAGCATGGCGGAGGCCTTCTTGACGTCGAACGGATAGTCCTGGACGTCCTTGCTGAAGAAAATCGTGTTGGAGGTGTGAATGACGCCGATCGAGGGATGGGCCCGCCCGAAGAAGATCGTTTCCGCGATAAATTGCCGGTCGATCGCATGCATCAAGGCCCGGCGCACCTCACGCTTGTTGAAGATCTCGCGGCGCTGGTTGAACTCGACGGTCGCGACCCAGGCCGAGTTGGAATAGCCCTTGGTTTCGGCGACAAACTTGCCATCCTTGGTGAGGCGCGCAATGTCTGGGATCGGGATCGGATTGAACGTCCCGATATCGAGTTGGCCTGCCTCGAAGGCCGCCGAACGCGATGCCGGATCGCGCCACCAGCGGATCACCAGGCGATCGAGATAAGGCAGCCCGGGATTCCAGTAATTGTCGTTACGCAGATATTCCACGTGACTGCCGCGTACCCATTCCTTGACCTTGAACGGGCCGGTGCCGATTGGCGTATTGTTGATCGGATTGGTGATGATATTGCTCCCCGCATAGATATGCTTGGGGATCACCAGGCCCGCCTTGCCGGCAAGTACCGACTTGAGAAAGAACTCAGGCACCGGCGCCTTGAACTTCAGCACCGCGGTCAGCGGATCTGCCGCTTGGGCGCTTTCCAGCGCGTCCAGCGATACCCCCGCCGAGATCGGCTTCCAGTATTCCATCGCGCAGAAGGCAACGTCGTCGGCCGTGAAGGGCTTGCCGTCGTGCCAGGTGACCTTGTCGCGCAGCTTGATGGTATAGCTACGGAAGTCGGCCGCTGGCTTGATCTCCAGCGCGAGCACCGGCTCAAATTCGAGATCGACCGTCAGCCGCAGCAGGCGCTCGTGCACTCGGGTGGACGTAAAATACGGGCTCGATCCGCCGCCAGCGGGAACGAACAGCGATTGCGGTTCGAAGCCGCCCCAGGTGGCGGTCAGCGTGCCGCCGCGTTTTGGGGTCGTCGCCGCCGCCGCGGAGCCGGCAAGCCGCGTTGCCAGCGCTGCGCCCGCAGTCGTTATCAGAAAGTCACGTCTCGAAAACCTGCTCATCGCGTTTCCTTCGTTGCGAATGCATCGAACCGGTCCTCGTCGCCGCGTTTTCGTCCCTGCGATCTGTTATTTTGCATCCAGTGTCGAATAGGTGCCGCGCCCGACCGCAAGCAGCGCACCTTTTTCATCGAACACATCGACATCGGCGATACCGACGCTCTTGCCCGCACGGCGCACCCGCGACACCGCGATCAGGGCGGTGTCGACCGCGGGCCTCAGATAATCGACACGAAAGTTCACGGTCGGCAGGCCGCGACCGACCATCATGCCGACCGCAAAGTCGCCGGCGGTGTCGATCACCGAGGCGATGACGCCGCCGTGCCATTGCTTCGAACCCGGCCGCCGCTCGAATTCCGAGCGCATCGGCGACCGCATGGTGATTTCCTGCTTGACCGGATCGGCGGTCACCACGGTGAGGCCCAGAAACAGATTGAACGGCGAAACGTCCAGCATCTTTTGAATTTCAGCCGCGGTCAGCGGCGTGACGATGCCCTCGCTCATGGCGTTACCACGACTTTGCCGAACACGGCGCGATCCTCGATGATGCGCACGGCCTCACTTGCCTGCTCGAGCGGGTAGGTCTTGTCGATCAAGACCTGGAGCTTGCCGGCCTCGACGAGGTCGAACAATTTGACGATGTCGTCGCGCTCCCAGCCGTTGGAGCCGAGTATTTGCAGTTCGAACGTCCAGATAAAGCGCAGATCCTCGGTGGGTGCGTAGCCCGCGGTGGCGCCGCAGGTTAAAATCCGGCCGCCGAGCTTCAGGCAGCGCAGCGATTTCACCCAGGTGTCGCCACCGGTAAAATTGACGACGACATCGACGCCGCCGCCTTCGACAAAGCGCCGGCGATGCGGCTTGCCGTGACGCTCGTAGACGGTCTTCATGAAGTCGTTCTGGGTGTAGAGGATGATCTCGTCGGCGCCGAGTTCGGTGAGACGCTTTCCCTTCGCCTCGCTGCCGGCGCAGGCAATGACGTAGGCGCCGGCAAGCTTGGCCAGTTGCACGCAGCACACGCCGACGCCACCGCTGGCGCCGAGGATCAGCACTTTCTCGCCGGCCTTGATCTTGCCGATCGAATTCATCATGCGGATCGCGGTGCCATAGGCCACCGGCAGCGCTGCAGCCTGTTCGAAACTAACCGCGTCGGGGATCCTGACCAGCTGATGCGCCTTGGCACGACAGAATTCGGCAAGACCGCCGTCCTGGGTCTCGCCCATCAGGCCGCCCTCGACGCGGTTGACCGGGTCGATCAGAACGCGGTCGCCAATCGTCCAGCCCGAAACGCCGGCGCCGATCTCGGCGATCTCGCCAACGACATCTAATCCAATGATAACAGGCAGAGGCACCTTGATGCCGGGCATGCCGCGGCGGGTGAACACGTCGTGATAGTTGATTGACGAGGCTTTGACCCGAACGACGACATCGCCCTCGCCGGCCTTCGGCGTTGGATAATCCACGACGTATCGAAGTTTATCGTTGTCGCCATGTTCGTGAAGGACCACTGCTCGCATGTTCGTTTCGCTCCCTGGTTAAGCCCGAGCCCCGAGGGACCGGTTACTTTGGGTTAAGTCTTTCATCATGACGAGGTAAATCCAAGCGCGACATTGGCAGCGTCCGGATGCGACACAACGATGCCGCCGGCGTAAGGCCGGTATGCGATGCCGACCGCGTCGAACAGCGCGCGCGGCGTCGCGAGCGAAGCGACCTTGAACGTCAGCGCGACCATGCGATCCGAACCGTCCTCGCTGACGGGTGCGGCGCCGGCGTAGCGGTCGGCGACCACGGCCGGCTCCAGCACCAGCACGGTTGCCGCACCGGCCCGAAACGAAACGCCGCCCTGGACCGGCACCAGCAGGTCCGGGCCGAACATCTCATCGTACACCGCAGCAGTGCGGGCCGGCTCGTACGAGGCGATGACGAATTCGACGATGTCGGTGACGCCGTTCGGATGGGCCTGCCAATCCGGGCGGTACACCAGCTCGGGCGTATCGTGGTGGCAGAAGAAGGTACGACCGTTCCGCACCATGTCGGCGCCGACGCGGATCACCTTGAAACGGGCATCCTGGGCCCCCGTGGGCAGCGCCACGGGCCGCGCGAAACTCATCGGCTCCATCACCGGAACGCCGCGGCTTTTCAATGTCGCATAAACCAGGTCGGCGTCGACCGACTTGAACACCAGGCCCGTCAGCCCGGCGGGATGCGCCCACAGATCGGCGCGCATCGTCTCGCGCCCCGGCAGGTAACCAAGAAGCTCCAGATAATTCGTCCCGAAGATCGCGAGATTGTTACTTGAACCCAGGGTGTGGTGGCCGCGCTCCGTCAGCGCAAAGCCGAGGCGGGAATATTGTGCGGCGGCCTCGTCGAGCTTCCCCATCACGTTGATGACGACGTGATCGAGCACCGGTTGGATGGCAGCATCACTCATACGTCTAAGTCCTTATCGCTGCACGAGAAATAACGTTGCAAGATCGATGCCATTTCATGACGGTTTCAGGCGGCGCGTGGACGCGGCGTCGGTTTCAGCATCGAGAATTCAAGTGCAGCATCAGCATGGAGCAATGTCGAGTCGAACACCGGAAGATCGATGTGTTCGGGACCGACCAGCAAGCAGATCTCGGTGCAGCCGAGGATCACGCTGTCGGCACCTCGCGCCTTGCCGCGCGCGATCGCGTCGAGATAGAGCTGTCGCGACTCGGCGCGCACGATACCCTGGCAGAGCTCGTCGAAGATGATGTCATGGATGACGGTACGGTCGTCGGCATCGGGGATCACCGGGTCGAGCCCAAATCGCTCGCGCAGCCGCGCCACGTAAAAATCCTGTTCCATCGTGTAACGCGTCGCCAGCAGCAGCGGACGCTTCAGGCTTTCATCCCTGATGGCGGTAGCGGTGACATCGGCGATATGCAGCAGCGGGATCGAGACCGCCTGTTGAATCTCGTCGGCGAGCTTGTGCATGGTGTTGGTGCAGATCAGCACACAGCCTGCACCCCCTTGCTCCAGACCACGCGCGATATCCACCAGAATCCGACTCGCCTGGTCCCAAAGTCCCTGCTTCTGGAGGCTGACGATCGCATCGAAATCGACCGATCGCATCAGGATATCAGCGGAGTGAAGGCCGCCCAGCCGCTCGCGGGCCTGCTCATTCAATCGGCGGTAATACACGGCAGTGCTTTCCCAGCTCATTCCGCCAATCAAACCAATCGTCTGCATTGCTGCTGCCTGCTTTTCCCGACATTTCTGCCTTGGATGCAACATAGCAGCGAAATCGCGCAATCCGATTGCGGATCGGCATCAGGATAGACGGTTTGGCCGGGAATAAACTCCATAGTCGGGGCGATGCGCGGAATAGGATTTCAATATCGAACTGGCGCCGAGTTTGGCATGCTCTTCCGGGATATCGGCGCGTGGGGAGCCCTACCCGGCTCACGCGCCGCTTGCCCTCAGGGGCGTCAAACGCAAACTATCAGGTCGCAGCTACAGCGATCTCGGTCTCGATATGCGGCACGGCCTCAACCAGCTCGCGCGTGTAATCGGTTTGTGGGTTGTCGAACAGGGCCCGGCTTTCGCCCTGCTCGACGATGCGGCCGTTTCGGAGCACGATGGTGCGGTCGCACATCATGCGAACGACGTTGAGGTCGTGGCTGACGAACAGGAAGGCAAGGTCATCCTCGCGCCGCAACCGGTCGAGCAGCTGCAGCACCACCGCCTGCACCGAGACGTCGAGCGCCGCCGTCGGCTCATCCAGCACCAAGAGGCGCGGCCGGCAGGCAATGGCGCGGGCGATGCCGACGCGGGCCTTCTGCCCGCCGGAGAGCTGGTGCGGAAAGCGCGGCAGCAATTCGGCCGGAAGGCCTACCCGCTCCGCGCACTCCTCGACCCGCTGCCGCAGCGCGTCGCCCGCGCGCATGCCGCCAAGCCGCAGCAGCGGATGGGCGATACAGTCAAATGCGGTGAAGCGCGGGTTTAGGCTGTCGTTCGGATCCTGAAAGACGATCTGGATATCCTTGCGGAACGGCGAGCGGTGAAAGTCGCGCGCCGGGATATGGCCGATCGATTGTCCCTCGAACGAGATGTCCCCCTCGCTCGGGTCGATCAGCCGGCAGATCATGCGCGAGGTCGTGCTCTTGCCGGAACCGGATTCGCCGACCAGACCGACGGCCTCGCCGGCGTTGATCAGCATCGAAAAGTCCGCGACCGCGGCGGAGCCCTGATCGAAGCGTTTTGCGAGTTTTTGCACCTCGAGCAACGGCGGCGTACCCGACGCGGGCGGCGGTCTCTGCGCAATCTTGATCGCTGCGTACCGGCCCCGCTCCTCTTCCGTCACCAGATCGGCGATGCGCGAACTCGCCGTGGGCGAGGCGGCAACAAGACGTCTGGTGTAGGGATGGCGCGGGGCGCGGAACAGAACCTTCGGCTCGGCCTCCTCGACCAGGCGGCCCTGCTCCATCACCACAACGCGGCGGCAGTAACGGGCGGCCAGGCCTAGGTCATGGGTGATCAGGATGGTCGCCATGCCGCGCGCGGCCGCGATACCCGTCAAGAGATCCATCACGACCTTTTGCGTCGTGACGTCAAGCCCGGTGGTCGGCTCGTCGGCGATCAGAAGCGCCGGGTTGCAGGAAATCGCCATCGCGATCATCACCCGCTGGCACATGCCGCCGGAGAGTTCGTGCGGATAAGCCGACAAGCGTTTTTCAGGATCGCGAATTTGCACGGCGCGCAGCAGCTCGAGCGCCTGCGCGCGCGCTTCACCTCGCGAGAGGCGTTTATGGGCCGAGATGGCATCGGCGATCTGGTCGCCGACGGCGCGGATCGGATTGAGCGCCGCGCGCGGATTCTGGAAAATCATCGCAATCGCGGCGCCGTGCAGGCTCCGGAAATCGCTTCCCGATGTCTTGGTGATGTCCTGCCCGCGAAACCGTATATCGCCTGCCGTGATGCGGCCGGCCGCGTCGAGCTGCCGCGTAATTGCAAAACCGGTGACGGATTTGCCCGAGCCGCTCTCGCCAACGAGGCCGAGCATCTCGCCCTCGTCAAGCGACAGCGTGACGCCGCGCACCGCCTCGACCAGGCCGCGCCGTGTCGAGAACGTGACGTGCAGGTCGCTTAATGCCAGCAGCGCCTTGGTCATGTTCGCATGCGGGGGTCGAGAATATCGCGGACCCCGTCGCCGAGCAGGTTGAAGCACAGCACCGCCAGCATCAGCGCCAGGCCCGGAAAGGCGACCAGCCACCACTTGCCGGTCGAAATGAAGCGCGCCCCCTCCGCAACCATGATGCCCCATTCCGGCGTTGGCGGCTTGACGCCAAGGCCGATAAAGGAAAGTCCGGCGGCATTGAGGATCGCCCAGCCCAGATTGAGTGACATTTGCACCGCCATCGCCGGCAGCACGTTCGGCAGCAGGAACCGCAGCACGACCGAGATGTGGCTGTCGCCGCAGGCGCGCGCAGCTTCGACCCAGCCGAGATTGCGGCGGATATTCACCTCCGCCCGCGCAAAACGGATGTAGAACGGCAGATTGATGATGGCGGTTGCGATGACGATGTTCTCGACGCGATTACCGAGCGCCGCCACCATTGCCATCGCCAATACGAAAAGCGGAAAGGCCATCAGCACGTCGACGAAGCGGCCGACGCCGCGATCGAGCCGGCCACCGGCATAGCCGCAGATCGCGCCAATCACGGCGCCGAGCGCAAAGGAAATTCCGACCGCCGAGACGGCGATGACGAGATCGAGCCGCGCCGCGACGATCAAGCGGCTGAATACGTCGCGGCCAAGCTGATCGGTGCCGGCGATATGTGCCACGCTTGGCGGCATCAGCGCCTGCGGCACATCCGAGACGACCGGATCGTATGGCACGATCCAGGGCCCGAGGATCGCGATGAGCGTCAGCAGCAAGACCCCGGCAGCGGCAACCGCGGTCAGCGGGTTGCCGCGCAGGATCCAGCCGGCATGGCGAAGCGTCGCGCTGGTCATCCGATTGTTACCCGCGGATCGGCGATGCCATAGAGCACGTCCACCACAAGATTGACGATCACAAACACGCTCGCCATCAAAAGCACAAAACCCTGCACCGGCGCATAATCGGAGGAGAGCAGCGCGTCGAGCGCATATGAGGCGACGCCCGGCCAGGAGAACACCTTCTCCACCAGCACATTGGCGCCGAGCATGGTCGAGAACACGATGCCGGCGATGGTGATGACCGGCAGGATGGCGTTGCGCAAGGCATAAGTAATGACCACCCGCCACCAGGGCAGGCCGACGGAACGGGCGGTGCGCACGAAATCGCTGCCAAGCGAAACCAGCATCGAGGCGCGGGTGATGCGCGCCAGCGGCGCTATCACGAACAGCGCCATGCTCACCGCCGGCAGGATCAGTTGTCTGAAAGCGGCCCACCATCCCTCGAAATCGCCGGCGAGCAGGAAGTCGATCAACAAGAAACCGGTCCGCGATGGCGGCAGCGAGGCGAATATATCGACCCGGCCGGTCGGGTCAGGCGCAAGGCCGAGCAGGTAATAGAAGACATAGATCAGCAGCAGACCCGAAACGAAGGTCGGCACGCAGACGCCGAGCGCGCAGAATAACCGTACGCCATGATCAATGACCGAGCCCGGCTTTAATGCCGCCAGCACCCCGAGCGGCACCGCCGACACCAGCGCGATCAGGAGTGCCGTGAAGGTCAGTTCCAGCGAGGCCGGTAACCGCTCGCGCAGATCGGTCGTGACCAGCTGCCCGGTCATCATTGATCGGCCGAGGTTGCCGCGGCCGACATCATAGAGATAGAGCATCAACTGATCCGGGACCGGCTTGTTGAGGCCCATCTGCTTGCGGATCGCCTCGATCTCCTCCTTGCCCGCATTCGGCCCGGAGGCGAAAAACACCGCCGGATCGCCCGGCAGCACCCGCATCAATAGGAAGGTGAAGACGAGCACGCCAAACAACGCCGGAAGCGACGACAGGAAACGCCGGCCTGCCCGTATCATGGTTGCGCCAAAGGCCGCCATCCCGCTGGCCTGTTACTTACGGCTTAGATCGCGATAATCGACCTGGCGATGAAACTGATAGGTATAGCCTTCGATCGACGGCGCCATCACCGCGTCCTGGTTCGGCTGCCAGAGCGGAATCTGCGGCATTTCGCTGAAATGGATGGCGTTGAGCTTCTTGCCGTCTTCCTCGTATTTGACCTTGTCGGGCTCGAAACGGGCTTCCTGCGCGATCGCTACCAGTTCGGGGTCGTCGATCGATGAGTAGTTCCAGCGCTGATTGCCGGTGTAGAAATTACGGTAGAAATAGTCGGTCGACGGCAGCCAGGCGACGATGCCCTCGGTGAAGAAGGGCAGCTTCTTCTCGTTGATCTGCGTCGACATCTGCGCATCCGGCATCTTCTGGATATCGACCTTGATGCCGATCTTGGCGAGCGATTCCTTGACCAGCGCAGCCATCGGCTCGGCGGTCGAAGCCTGCCCGACATTGAAGCTGAACGTGGTCGAGAAGCCGTCGGGCAGACCGGCCGCCTTCAGATAGTCCTTGGCCTTGTCGAGGTCGAGCTTCACCGGCTGCGGGATCGGATAAGCGCCACTCGATGGCTTGCCGTCCGCCCAGGTCGCACCGAACAAAGGCGCTCCGCGGCCGAACAGCGCCGCCTTGAACATGTCGTCATAAGGCAGCGCATAGGCGACGGCGCGACGCACGTTGATGTTGTCGAAGGGCGGGATCTTGGTGTTCATCGAAACGAAGGTGACGGCGTTGTATTGCGGCGTCGAGATCACCTTGAGCTTGCCTTTGGCCTCGAGCGACTGCACGTCGCTTGCCTGCAGATCGACGACGATGTCGGCGTCGCCGCGCTCAACGAGATTGGCGCGTGTCGCCGGCTCTGGCACCGACTGGATGATGACCTTCTTGAAGAACGCGGGCTTGTCGGCGGAGCCACGATTCCAGGCCTCGTTGCGCGCGATGATCACCTGCTCGCCCGGCTTGAACGTTTCGATCTGATAGGCGCCGCTGCCGGCCGCGTGCTCCTTCAGCCACGACATAGCCCAGGGGTCGTCTGCCGTCGCGTGCTCCTTGGCGAGTTTGGAGTTGATGATGATCGGATAGACGGTGGCGAGATTTGGCAGCGCAAGCTTGTCCGGTTTCGGCAGCGTGACCTCGAAGGTCAAGGGATCGATCACCTTGAACTGGTCGGCCGATGTCATCGAGCCAGTGAGTAGTTGCGCCTTGCCGAGCACCGGCGCCGTGACGGCCCGGTCCAGCGACCATTTAACGTCTTCCGCGGTGACCGGCGTGCCGTCCTGGAACTTGGCGTCCTTGCGCAGGTGAAAGATGATCTTCAGCCCGTCGGAACTGACGTCATAGGATTCCGCGAGCTCTCCGGTGATCTTGTCGAGATCAAATACCCATTTGCCGTTGAGCTGCTTGCGGCCGAACGAAACCAGCCGGTCATAAGTGCTGAGACTCACCGCAAAGGATTCGCGGGTGGAACCGGGTATATTCGGGTCGAGCGTATTGACGGAGGCTCCGGTGACGTAGCGCAGCGTTTCGGCGCGCGTTTGCGCCTGCACCGATCCGGCGGCCAGTGAAAACGCGATAAAGGCAACCACCGAAAGCAGACGCCTGGATCCTGTAAAACTCATTGATCCCGTTCCTATTTTCCCAGGTTTATTTTCTGCGTGAGAACACCAAATTGAAGCAAGGGATATGCCAACCGACAAGCCGGCGATGACTAGCCGAGCAGGTATGCGCCTCCTTAAAGCATAATTCATCACGCCTCGCCCGGCGTTTGCGGTCTGACGACCGCCTGAGGCACGTCATACGCCCGAAACGACGCCCAATGCCGTTCGATATCCGCACGAAACAGGCCACGTGTCAGCCCATGTACGAGCTTCGGCACCGCTGTGGTCATCGCGTTGATCGATGAGCCGGAAGGACCGAAGCTCATCGTGGAGGCGATCGCGAAGACATGGATGTCGGCGATCCACGGCGTTGCTCCAGCGACGCGCTCCGTCAGCGCGTAGTCGTCGGCAAGATAGGGAAAGCGGCCGAGGCGCGGGCTGCGCTCGTCGATCGGGGGCTGATAGCGGTCGGCCCAGACGGCGATGTTGGCGGCACAGTTTCGCAACTCGCGCCGGCCTGCAAAATTCATGTCGATGCCGGTGCCGCAAATCACGAAATCGGCTGAGAACACGCCCCGCGGCGTCTGCAATTCGACGCCACGGGTTGTTTCGCTGGCGGCTTCGATCGGCGCGCCGTCATGCAGGTGAAAATTCTTGTGGCGCGCACAGCGATCGTAGGTCGCTTGCGGAAAACCTTCGCGCATCTCGAGAATGGCGCGCATGAAGCGCCAGCGCCAGGCATCATCCAAATCGCAGAAATGGCGAAGGAAGCCGCGGAAGGTGAGCCAGCGATAGGGCTGGATCACCTGGATCTCCGCCCTCCGGCAAAACAGATGCACCTCCGCCACCCCCGCCTCCAGTGCCGCGGCCGCATTGTCGAAGGCCGAGGCGCCGGCGCCGATCACCGCCACCTGCTTGCCGCGCAAGTCGGCGAAGTCGATCGGCTGCGCCGAATGCACGCAAAGCGACGGCGGCAGATGGCGCAGCGGCTCCGGGATGATCCAATCCCCCATCCCCTCTTGCCCCGTCGCCAGCACGATCTTGCGCGCATAAAGAATTTCGACGCCATTATCGCTCTGCACCCGAGCTGCAAGCAGTCCGCCGGCTGCGGGTGCGATCTCAACGACCTCGCAGCGATTACGCACGGGAATGCCAACGACACCCCTCAACCAGAGCAAATACTCCGCCCAAAGCTCGCGCGGAATAAGGTCGAGATTTTGCCAATGCGCCTCCCCGAATTTTGCCTCGTGCCACGACTGGTAAGTCAGGCTCGGAACATCAAGATCGGGACCCGTGTAATCCTTCGGGCTGCGCAGCGTATGCATGCGGGCATAAGTGAGCCATGGCCCTTCCCGCCCCTCCTCGGATTTGTCCAACACCAGGATGTTGCTCACCTGCGAGCGCATCAGCCCAAAAGCTGTCGCGATGCCCGATTGCCCGGCGCCTACCACAAGCACGTCGAGTGCCGGCCTGCCGTCCGGCCCGGGCTTGGACGCGAGCCAGGCAGCATGCGGATGCGCGGTCTTGGTGAGATCGGCACGAATTTGGGCTTCGAGAGCGATAAGGGGGCCGTTCATGCCGCGAGCCAGCCCCCATCCACCACCATCACTGTACCCGTGGTAAAGGAAGATGCATCGCTGGCGAGATGGAGCGCGGCCTCGGCCACTTCCTCCGCTTTGCCAAACCGCTTCATCGCGTGACGGTTGCGGGATGCTTCGCACACCGGCTCCGGGTCGGCGTGACGGGCAAAACTGCGCCGCAGCATCGGCGTGTCGACGGCGCCCGGCGCGATCGCATTGACGCGGATGCCATCGGTCGCAAAATCCAGCGCCATGGTCCGGGTCAGGCTGATGATCGCGCCTTTGGCGGCGATATAGGCGCTGTTGTTCCTGCCGCCGGCGATCGCGAGTTGCGAGGCGAGCGTGATGATCGACCCGGAGCCCTGCCGCTGCATCTCGGGCACCGCGGCGCGGACCCAAAGCCAGGTGCCGCCGACATTGGTGCGGAACACCGCGTCCCAATCGGCGGGCTCGGTCGTCACCACCGTGCCGCCGCAGGAAAAGCCGGCCGCGGTCATCAGTACATCGAGCCGGCCGCGCCGCGCCATGACATCGTCCACGGCCGTTCGCGCGAAATCGGCCAGGCTCACGTCGCCGACATGGAGGGATGCTTCACCCTTCGCGCCCTCGATCGCCGAAAGCGTTTCCTGCAAGCCCGCTTCATCGCGATCGACCAGCGCTACAAATGCGCCCTCTTTCGCGAACAAAAGCGCGCTGGCCCGGCCGATGCCGGACGCTGCTCCGGTGACGATCGCTGTCCGCCCCATCAATCTCATGTCAGGCCCTCTCGATGCCGCATCCACCAGGCGCTCAGGTCGGCCGCCGAATCGGCGCAGCCGAATCGCGCGCACCAGCCGAACTCTTGCGTCAGACGCGAGACCGACAGCGGCGCGCGATCGGCTGCACTATGCAGGTCGACCGTCGGCGCTTCATCAGGTTTGGCCAACCGGCAAACGAAGCCGGAATGCAGAGCGGCCAGCTCCTGGCCCCATTGCAGCGCCGGCCATTCCACGCCGGTCGAGATGTTATAAAGACAGTGCTTCGGCTTCGGGGCCTCGATCAGGGACGTCACGGCTTCCGCGACATCCGGCGCATAGATCCAGTCCCTGACGCCCGGACGCTCCAGAAGCGCATCGCGGCCCGCTCGCATGGCGGCAACAATCTGTGCCTGCGGGCTCAGCGTGTCACGCACTCCCGTGGCCCGCTCCCAGGGCCCGAACACGGCGCTTAGCCGCACGCTGATGATCTCGGATTGCCAGAGCGCGGCGAGCCGGGCCGCAACTTTCTCGGATGCGAATTTGGTGATGGCGTAAAGCGAAACCGGATCGCAGTTCGTCTCTTCATCGAGCGGCTCATTCCGGAAGGCGCTCGCGCCATAAGCTGCCGCGGACGACAGGTTGATGATGCGTCCGACGCCGCTAGCCCGCGCCGCGGTCAGGATCGGCAGCTGAGCCAGCAAATTCACCCGCAAAATGGTCTCAGGATCAGCCGCATCGCGCTCCGCACCCGCGGTAACCGCGGCTCCGAGAACAATCGCCTGATAACCCGCGGCCATCACCGCCTCAACGGCCTGCCGATCGGTGACGTCGCCCTGAATCGCCGTCACCCGATCCGCGTATTGGGCAAACTCTTTCTTCGCGGCGGACGGCAAGCCGGCGCGGTCGAATAGCGTCACCGCATGATCGCGCGCCAACAGGGCCGTAGCGATATTGAGCCCGACGAACCCGGTGCCACCGAAGATAAGGACCCTCATTTCTCAATCCGAACATATCGCGCCGGACAGCTCACAGCAGCCTCGCCCCGAAATTCTGCTCGGGATCCATATCCGGCATCAGACGTCCGGTTGGTTTCGCCGCCTCGCCTCCGTTGCGCGCCAGAAAGCGGCCGGAGCCGGCTTCGACCGACCGCTTGCCATCCGCGACGATGACGCGCCCGCGCGATAGCACGGCGACCGGCCAGCCGCGCAGCTTGCGACCGGCGTAAGGCGTGTATCCGGCGAGGTCGTGCATCATCTCATCGCTCAGCGTGACCTCGCGCTGCGGATCCCAGATCGCGATATCGGCATCGGCGCCGACGGCGATCGAGCCCTTGCGCGGATGCAAATTGTAGATCTTTGCCGGAGCGGTCGCGGTCAGCTCGACGAATTTTTCCAGCCCCAAGCGGCCCTTCGAAACCATGGCGTCGAACAACAGCGGCAAGCGGACTTCGAGACCCGGCAGGCCGTTCGCCACTTGCTTGAAATTGGGATTGGGGCCGGCGCGCAGCTTGCCCGTTTCGTCGAACCGATAGGGCGCGTGATCGGATGAGACGGTCTGGAGATCGCCGAGCGCGAGCGCCTGCCACAGCGCCTCCTGGTCGGCGGCGCGGCGCGGCGGCGGGCTGCACATCCATTTAGCGCCTTCGACGCCCGGTCTGTCGAGATCATCTGCAGTGAGAAACAGATATTGCGGGCAGGTCTCCGCGAACACTTTCAGGCCCTGTCCGCGCGCATCGCGGATCACCTTGGCGCCTTCCGCCGTCGACACATGAAAGATCATGATCGGCTGATCGAGCAGCGCGGCCATGCCGATCAGCCGGTTGAAGGCCTCCGCTTCCGACACCCGCGCATGGCTGATGGCGTGATATTTCGGATCGGTATAGCCGCGCGCGATCAGTCTTTTCACCATCCAGGAGATGATCCCGTGGTTCTCGGCATGGGCACATAGCATCGCCCCGCCATCGCGCGCCGCCAGCAGGATATCGAGAAGCGGCTCGTCCTCGATTTTCAGGAGATCATAGGTCATGAATATCTTGATCGAGCCATGGCCCTGCTTGATCAGCGCCGGCAGATCCGTTTCCAATGTCTCTTTGGTCGGATCGGCGATGATCATGTGAAAGGCATAGTCGATGACCGCGCCCTTCCGGGCGAGCGCATGATAATCCTCGAGCACCCGGGGCAGCTTCATGCCGACGTGCTGGGCCGCGAACGGGATCACGGTGGTGGTGCCGCCGAAGGCCGCCGAGACGGTGGCGCTCTCGAACGTATCGGCATTCACAATGCCTGCGGCCGAAAGCTGCTCGATATGGGCGTGGCTGTCGACGCCGCCCGGCAGAACCAGTTTGCCCCGCGCGTCGATCTCACGCCGCGCGCCCGGCAACCCACGGCCGATGGCGGCAATGGTCTCGCCGGAAATGGCGACATCGGCCTCGAACACATCGCTCACGGTTGCGACGCGTCCACCGCGAATGAGGAGGTCGTAGGCGGGTTCGGTCATGGCAAACTCCCATGTTCTTGACTATCTGGATGAAAGCACAGATCGTGCCGTCACACTTCATCCCGCAGGATAACACCATGTCGCGGCCACGTATTCTCGTCATAAATCCCAATTCCAACCACCTGGTAACGCAAGGGCTGGAAGAGGCCCTGAAGCCGCTTGGCTTTGCGGCCGGGCCGGAGATCGTCTGCGAGACGCTGACTGAGGGTCCCTACGGGATCGAGAGCCAGGCCGATGTCGACAGCGTCGCGATGCCGCTGCGCCGCCGCGTCGAAAGCGACAATTCTTCGGCCGCCTTCGTCATCGCCTGCTACAGCGATCCGGGCCTGCATGTCTGCCGGGAAGCTACCGACCGGCCGGTGTTCGGCATCGCTGAATGCGGCGTGCTGACCGCGCTCGCGCGCGCCGAAACTTTTGGTGTCATCGCGATCGCCCAGCGCTCGATCCGCCGCCACATCCGATATCTCAGGCAGATGGGATTGATGGATCGACTGACGAGGGAGCGGCCGCTCAACATGAGCGTGGCAGAGACCGCGTCGGGCGAAGGAACACTCGCGAAGATGATCGAGGTCGGACGCGCGCTCAAAGAGGAGGATGGCGCCGGCGCCATCGTGATGGGCTGTGCCGGTATGGCGCGTCACCGTAGACCATTGGAACAGGCCCTCGGGATTCCCGTGATCGACCCGACCCAGGCGGCCGTAACGATGGCGCTGGGCACCGTGCAGTTCTCCCATCACTGACTTTCGTTGGACGGTTCGCCGGCGCCGTTGCCGGCCTTGATGCGTGCGAGCCATTGCGCGTGGCTTTCGCGCGTCAACGCGAAGGTATCGCGCTGCGCGGCGTAGAGATTGCCGAACAAGCGCCCGATCGGCCGGTAGATTTCGAGATCGACATGCATCCTTGCTTGGTCGATCAGGCCGTCGCGGGCGTGCAGGCGCAGCACCTCACCGACCAGCAGTTCGCGCCCGGGCCCGAAGGCGAGCGCGACATGTTGCCGGCACTCGAGCGCGAACGGCGCAGCCGCGAGCCGCGGCACGGCGACATCGACCGACGGCAGCGTCGCGAGCCCCGTCGCCTCCACCTCGCTATTGCCGGAGGGAAAGTCGATCGCGCAGTCGTTCATGGCTGCCGCCAGCGCCTCGTCCACCATATGGATCACGAACTGCCCGCTGCGGTGGATGTTGCGCGTGGTGTCCTTGGGACTGAGATCGGGCTTGTGTTGCAGGCCGAGCACCACCAGCGGCGGATCCTCCGAGAAGACGTTGAAGAAGCTGAACGGCGCTGCGTTGACTTTACCGTTGTCGTCGAGCGTCGTGACCAAAGCGATCGGCCGTGGCACGACCACCCCACATAACAACTTGTACCGGTCGTGCGGATCAAGTTCGCGGAAAGAGATACCGGACATCTATATTTCCGGCGGCGGCACCGAGCCGGTACGGCTGGTGATCAGGCCATAATGCTCGATGCGGCGATGGCGGGCGAAATCGAAGATGGTTTTCTTGCCGAACACGGTAGCGTCGAGATCGCAGGGGTGAAGCAGCAGCTCGTCCTCTTCGGTCTTGGCCTCGACCACGATCTCGCCGTTGGGATCGACGATCAGGCTGCCGCCGATCAGCGGAAAGCCGTCCTCGACGCCGGCCTTGGCCACGGCAACCACCCAGGTCGAATTTTGGTAGGCGCCGGCCTGCACCGACAGGCGATTGTGGAACAACCGCTTCTCGGGCCCTTCCTTGCTGTTCTGGGAATTGACCGAGGGCGTGTTGTAGCCGATCAGCACCATCTCGACGCCTTGCAGACCCATCACGCGATAGGTCTCCGGCCAGCGCCGGTCGTTGCAGACCGCCATGCCAAAGATACCGCCGAGCGCGCGCCAGACGTTGAAACCGAGATCCCCCGGCTCGAAATAGCGCTTCTCCAGATGCTGGAAGGCGCGCTCGGTATCGAACTCCGAATGGCCGGGCAGATGAACCTTGCGGTACTTTCCGACAATCCCAGCGGATTTGTCGGTGAGGATGCAGGTATTGAAATGATGTCCGTCCGGCGTCAGTTCGGCATAGCCAAAGTTCATCGCCATCTGGTATCGGGCGGCGCGCTCGAACAGCGGCTTCGTCGCCGCGTTCGGCAACTCGCGCTCAAACCAGCCATCGACCTCTGCCTGATCCTCCATGTACCAACGCGGAAAGAATGTCGTGAGAGCCAGCTCCGGATAGACGATCAGGTCGGCGTTACCGGCCTTGGCTTCATCCATCAGCGCAAGCATGCGCTTGACGACGGCTTCGCGGCTGTCGGCTTTCTGGATCGGGCCCATCTGGGCGGCGGCGACATTGATGACGCGCATGAACAACTTTCCTGGGTTCTACTATTGAGGCCGCGCTGCATAAATATAGAGCATTAGCGGATTTTGCGTCCATTCCGCCCTAATCAGCAGTTAGAGTCTTGGCGCACTCGAAGTCAATTCCAGAGAAGGTCCGGGGCGACGCACGTCTGTTCTGCATTTCGAGCGGGCTGGTCATCCGCCACTTTCATTGTGGGCGATGATCGTCGACCCGATATAGGCGACAGATCGTGATGCGCGCCCGCACGCGTGAGCACTCGATGTCAGGGCTCGCCTTCGGCCGCGAAGGCGGTCCATCTCATGTTCGCGACCGCAGCATCCGTGCTGAAAAAGGTTAACAGTCTAGGAAGCCCAACAGTGGTAGGATTCGAATCGCCGTTGTGTTTGGTCGCGATTTGATTATAATCCCCGGCTCGGCTGCGGCCGCGCTATTAATTTCATGGTTGGTGATCAGGCCCGTCTGCTTAGGCGGGCCGTCGCCATTTCAGGGGTCCACTACGATGACTCGCTCCAATCGGGTTGATCATATTCGTATTACCTCGCACCCGGCGCCGGGTGCCAAGCTCAACTTCCCGATCCGCTGGGGCGCCGCCAGCGCGCGCGAACGCGGACCGGTGATCGGCACGGTGTCGCGCCCGCAGGACCGCAATGTCATCGGTAGCCATGGCGGCTCCTATTCGGTTTATCGCGCGCTTGCGGTGTCGTCGGGCGCGCTCGATCCGATCCGCCGTCCGGATCTCACCAACACCCATCCCGCCGCGACGATCGGACCGTTTCCGCAATGGACCGATCCGCAGCGGATCGTTTCTCTCGATCCCTGGGGACATCTCGTCGCGGAAAACTTCGCCGCCGAGATCGCTGAGGGGATCGATATCCGTCCGAGTATCGCCATCACCCGCGCGCGGCTCGACTTGCCCGAATTGCAGGCGGCGATCGAAGCCGGGCGGCTCAAGCAGGACGGCGAGGTCGTGCACAAGAATGGCAGCATCTCCGTGGTCAAGATCGCGATCGACCCGGTGTGGTATCTGCCCGGCCTGGCGCAGCGTTTTGCGACCACCGAGAACAATCTGCGCCGGCAGCTGTTCGAGCAAACGGCGGGCATGTTTCCGGAGCTGGTGACCCGGCCAGATCTGCAGGTCTTTCTGCCGCCGATCGGCGGCACGACGGCCTATCTGTTCGGCGACGTCACCAAACTGCCGGACCACCGCACCAAGATCACCTGCCGCGTGCATGACGAATGCAACGGCTCCGATGTGTTTGGCTCGGACATCTGCACCTGCCGTCCATACTTGCTGCACGGCATCGAGGAATGCGCGCGCGCCGGACAAACCGGCGGGCTCGGCATCATCATCTACAATCGCAAGGAAGGCCGTGCGCTCGGCGAGGTGACAAAGTTTCTGGTCTACAATGCGCGCAAGCGCCAGGAAGGCGGCGACGCCGCGGCGCAGTATTTCGAGCGCACCGAATGTGTCGCCGGCGTGCAGGATGCCCGTTTCCAGCAACTGATGCCGGATGTCGTGCACTGGCTCGGCTTGAAGCGCATCGACCGCTTCGTGTCCATGAGCGACATGAAGCACGATGCGCTGACCGGCCAGGGCATCGACATCGTCGAACGCGTGCCCATCCCCGACGATCTTGTGCCAGCCGACGCGCATGTGGAAATTGCGGCAAAAAAGGCTGCCGGTTACTACACCCCCGAGCCGCAGCCAGACCCGATCAAACCGGTCGGCCGCCCGCTCGAGAAATATTGAGAGGGGCATCAGTGTCCCTCGCAAATCCGGAGACGAGAGCCGCATTGTCTTTGTTGAATGCCGCCGCGGTGCGCGAGCGTGCGCATCGGATGCTCGCGATCGGCCTTGAAGACAGGCTTCCAAATTTCCGCCTCCACCTCGATCGCATGGGCTCTACCATCGACCTGGTGCTGGAGACGACGCGCAAGTCCTATCCCTCCTTCGACGTGCCATTTCATTCGCGCTGGCGGCATTTTGTTGCGAATGGCGACAATCGGTGGGCGACCATCGCCGACCAGACCGCGTGGCCCGACCGCGCAGCGCGCGCGCGGGCCGAATTCGATCTCGCCATGGTCTCGGTCTTCCTCGACGCCGGCGCCGGCCCATCGTGGCGCTACCGCGATCCGATCACGGGATCAGCGGTCGGACGTTCGGAGGGATTGGGACTGGCCAGCCTCGCCATGTTCACAGGCGGCGCATTCTCGGCTGATCCGCGCGAGCCTTTGCGGGTCGATGGCGATGTCCTTGCAAATATCGGCGTTGCCGACCTCGAGCGCGGCCTGCAGGTCACCGAGGCCAATCCACTGATCGGCATTGAAGGCCGCGCTGACCTGTTGCGCCGCCTGGGGTCGCTGGTGACATCGAGGCCCGATGTATTCGCCGGTCACGATAAACCCCGACCGGGCGGGTTGTTCGATCGGCTTGCGATGCTGGCGGAAAGCTCGGAGCTTCCGGCCCAAGCGATCCTGACGGAGCTATTGCACGAGCTCGGGCCGATCTGGCCATCGCGGCTGACGCTCGGCGGGATCGCGCTGGGCGACTGTTGGAAGCATCCAATGTTGATAACGGCGGATGCGACCAGCGGTCTGGTGCCGCTGCACAAGCTCTCGCAATGGCTGGCCTATTCGTTGATCGAACCGCTGCAAACCGCCGGCGTGCGCGTGACCGATATCGACGGCCTCACAGGGTTGGCCGAATATCGCAACGGCGGGCTGTTTATCGATAATGGCGTGCTCGCGTTTCGCGATGTGGACGCTGCGCAGCACGCGCACGAGGTGGCGTCATCGCTCGTCGTGGAATGGCGCGCGCTGACGGTGGCGCTGCTCGACCGCGTCGCCGATGGCGTGCGGCACCGGCTCGGGCTCGATGCCAATTCGCTGCCGCTCGCGAAAATCCTCGAGGGCGGAACCTGGGCCGCAGGCCGGGTGCTGGCGCGCGAGCGCCGCACCGATGCTTCGCCTCCGGTAAAAGTCATCAGCGACGGCACGGTATTTTAGAGCATGATCCGGAAAAGTGGGAACCGGTCTTCCGATGAGATCATACTCAACAAAAGATGAGATCAGCAACCATGGACGGCGTCACGATCGTTAATCACCCCTTGGTGCAGCACAAGCTGACACTATTGCGCAAGAAGGATATTTCGACCAAATCGTTTCGCGAGCTGCTCAAGGAGATTGGGATGCTCTTGTGTTACGAGGTCACCCGTGACCTGCCGCTCGCCGATGTCGATATCGAAACACCGCTGGCGCAGATGAAATCACCGAAGATCGCGGGCAAGAAGCTGGTGTTCGCCCCCGTCCTGCGGGCCGGCGTGACCTTTGCCGACGGCATGCTCGATCTGGTGCCGACCGCCCGGATCGCGCATATCGGCCTTTACCGCGAACCGGAAACCTTCGTGGCCGTGGAATATTTCTTCAAGGCGCCGAGCGATCTGCACGAGCGATTGGTGATCGTGATCTCGCCGGTGTTGGCAACGGCGAACTCCGCTGTCGCCGCGGTCGACCGGTTGAAGGAGCGCGGCGCGAACGACATTCGGCTGGTAAGCCTGATCGGCGCGCCGGAAGGTGTCGAGCGCATGCGCGGCGTTCACCCGGACGTTCCGATCTGGCTCGCAGCGATCGACCAGGGGTTGGACGAAAACGCCTACATTCTGCCGGGTCTCGGCGATGCCGGCGACCGGGCCTATGGCACCAAATAGGGAGGCTTCTAAAACTCCAGAGGCAATTTGAATTTTGGCCGGCAGTCGCCTTGCGCCTCCAGCGCGCCGTTTGCTTCGAACGAGACAATTGCAAGCGGAGCATAGTGGTGCTGGACGCCGTGGGGTTCGACGGCCTTGGGCTTGCCATGTTCGTGCGGCCACAAGACGCCGCCGGTGGCGACACGTGCGGGGATCAGCCAGTAATCGCCGGTGCGATATTTGTTCGCCGGCGTCGACTTATGGAATTGAATCCGCAGGCCATGCTCCAGCGACAGCCATCCATTGTTGCCCTCGCCTTCCCTAAGGATCGCGGCGCCGTCGCGCAACTCGAGCCCGCCTCTCTTGGGGTCGCCCACTTTGTGATCCCAGCGGCGCAAGAAAAACGGTCGGCGCGATCGATCGTCGTGCGCCGGCGTGCCGCTAAGTGTCACCTGGCGGAGATTGGAGTCGGCTTTCTGCACCTGGAACAACGGTCCGGCGACGCCGCCGCCGATATGGCCCTCGCAGAGTTCGACCCAATCGCCGGCCTGCAGACCAAATCGCGCGTCCCTGCCCATCGAGACCAGGTTAACAATGTTGTTGTCGAAGGAAGCCACCCTAAACAAAACCGAGCCGTTCTCGCGCGACACCTTGAACGTAGGTCCCCGGTCCCCGCTGCCGGCCACGCCCTCGTGATGAATTTCGACGCGATAAAGCTGGTTTTGCGGGCCTCGATAGCCTCTTCCGACAGCATGCTCGTGCTCGTGACTTGCGCCATCGGCCGCCTCCGACGTCTGGGCGCGCAAGCGCCCGCGATGTTCGGCCTGCCAAGCGTGGGTGATCGTCGTCCAATGCCTGCTTACCTTGCTGCAATCGCCATAGGCGTTTTTGTCGGGCAGTTCCCAAACCCGGACCCGCCACATCACTTTGGTGCGAATGCTGGTGTCGATCCCGTTCAGCGCGGGCTCGTAAATCTGGTCGTCTTCGAGATACGAGACGGGTCGCTCCCAGACATCAAGGTAGACCAGATACGATGCGTTTTTCTTGTGGGTTAGCGGCGTCTCCCAGGGATCTATATGGGTGGAATAAGCCAGGTACCTGGTGTTTTCGCAGAGGATGCCGTTGACGTAATAGCGCCCGGGACTGATGAGAAATTCGCCGGGCTCCTTAAGCATGCTGCGCAAATATTCCTTCTCCTTTGCCGATCGACCCTCGCTGACATCCTCCTGGTTCTTCTCGGAGACCATCCCCGCATCGATGACCTCGAATCCGCAATTGTGGCGCGGCCCACCAAATGGTCCGATCAAATCGGTCGCCAGCGTTCGCCAGTAGCGCCAGAAGATGGCGATCTGCTCGTTCAGATCGGCGTCAAGTTGCGGGCGTCCTTGCTGCATGAGAACCCGAGTGAAATTCTTCGTCGGGTCGAAGCTGTCGCGAGTGAAATCTCCGGTCATGACTACCTCTCATCAGCTGGCGAAGATGATTCCCGCATCGGTCCCCGCCGGCACATATTCGGCGAGGCGATTGCGCAGATTGGCTATACGTTGCGGCTCGTAGAGATCGTGAAACACGCCAAGCTCGGATCGGTCCTCGGCGCCGTGCGTGATCTCGTCGGCACATCCGAGCGCGAGCCGGCAATAGGCCGGCTCGCCGTAGCGTTTCGTGATGAACTGCGGTTCGACCCGCAACCATTCGACATGCCGTAACGCGCGCAACTCGGATCTCGGCAGCTGTTCAAGTTTTACCGCTTCGTCCAGCGCCTGGCCGACGAGATCAGGCTGGCAGCAATATCGCGAAGGCGTGCGCGAACCGGGCGGCACGTAACAATATCTCATGCAGCCGTGTTGGCGGCGCGCCACCCTGACATGACCGGCGAGAATGGAATTCTCGGCAAGCTCGACAGTGTGGGTATGAACACGGCCGAGAATGGTCGATCGCATCACGGTGAGTGCGATCGACGCCGCCCCGTCGTCAGGCGCGCCGATCGCGACCAGATCATTGCTGGTGGCATCCACGATGCTTTGACTGATCCGCAAGTCGAGCGGATCGGCCAGAATGTCCTCCTGCGTGGCGTGGATCGCGCCGATGATGCAGCGATCGATCCGGACGCGCGCCGATGCGTCCGTGAAAGAAAGGCTGGGTTCGGCCGGGCGATGCGGCCTGGCATCCTGATGCAGCGACCAGTCCGGCACCAAAGTGCAGTGCCGGATGATAAATGCGTCAAAAGTGCCCCGGATGTCGATACCGCGTCCGGTGACGAGGATGCCATCCAATGTCATGCGGCTTCCGACAGCACCCGTAATCGTGAGCGCGTCAGGACGACTGGCACGCCAGTCGAGGAGATCGATCACGGGGCGCACGCCGTTGACCGCGCGGATTTCGAGGCTCTGTCCCTCTCTCAGTTCGATCTGGAACGGCTCGTTATAAACGCGGTTCTCGGTCAATTCGATCACGGCGCTGGTCGGGTTGTCGCTCGCCCAGCGCTCGCAGGCCGCCCGAACCGTTGGAATATCCGTGCTGCCATTCACCCGGTAGGTCGAAATCGCCGCGTTCACCACGTGGCTGCGCTGATATTCGCCGCCGCCGATATCCATGCCGAACGCGTAATGATAGGAGACCAGAATATCGTTCTCAGGCAGTTCCGAGGGCGGAAAGGCGATGCGGCCAAGTTCCGGATCGACCGCGACATGTCCGTGTGGTGGCCGGTATCGCCATTCACTCAAATCGGCGGGAATGATCTCGTTCGCGGGGATCAATGTCCTGCCCTCGCCGCCGTCCGATCTCCAGATCGCCAGGCTGCGGCCTTCTCCGTAATATTTGTCCGAAGCCTGGCGCTGTTCAACGTCGTCGGCGAACGCCTTTCGGCGTATGGGAACAGGAAGGCTCAATTCCCCAATGGCGTCTTCCGGCGCCGGATTGGCAATCGGCAAATTGTATAGCGGCGTGTCGTTGCCGAGAATGCTGAAGGTGTAGCAGTGATCGCCCACCTCCTCGAGGCAATAAGCCGGCGTGCAGGTGGCCGAGTAAACCGGCAGCCGCCATAAATAGAGTGCGATGTTCTGGATGTTGTAGGCGCCCGGCGAGCGATCCGATTCAACGCTCCGCACATCGAGCGCATGCGCGACGGTGTCGAACGGCGTTCCGACGCGATCGAGCGCGTCGGCTGACCGCAGATCGGCGGTCCCTCCGCGCCGCGTGTGCAGATGATCGATCGACTGGGTTACCCCCACCTGACGCCCGAGTTCGACGACGCGCGAAGGCCAACCGGTCACCGCTTCCGCCAGCTGCTCCAGCAGCCGGATCGAGCCTTTTTGTCTTCGGAACCGGACGGCATTCGCTACCTCCCGGCGCGCCGACAACGTCTTGTTGATGGGCAACACGGTGGGATCGGACGGCACACCGGCGTCAGGCGGCCGATAGCCGATCAGGTCGCCGATGTAGGGCACCGCCCAATCGTCGCACGTCTCGATGAACCAGTTCTCGTAGAGCTGCGCGATGTCGCTTTCGACCACGTCCACCTGCTCGGCAATGACGCCGAGCAATCCCAGCAGCGGCCCGCCGACCTCCAGATCCCGCTGCCGGTACACCGCGGGAAGAAGATCATAGAGACGGTTACTGATGTTCGATGAACGGTTGTCCGCTATCATGTGGCGATCCTCGTGAGTATCAGCGTGTCAGGAAGATCCGCGCTCAGAAAAGCGATCTGCGCCGATCGTACAGTCAGCTCGACCGGATCGATGCTGGCTCCCTTGACCTTGATGAGCGGCGCCGGGCCGGCGTCAGAGCTGATCGCCGCCAGCTTGGCCTTCAGCGAATCGTCGAATTTGGTATCCGACGTGCTGATCGAGTCGAACGTCGTCACATCGACATAGGCGACGCCGGCGACGAGCTGGATCGCGCCGATGACTTCGCTGAGCGCGATATCCTGCCCGAGATCGCGTCGATCGTATCCAAACGCGCCGAGCAGAGCGGATCGAATGTCCGCCTCGACCTCCGCCCATTGCCGATCCCCAGTCAACCCCACGTTCGCGGCGATGATCAGCAGCACGAGCTCGCACGCGTCGACCTGCACCGGCAGACCCGGGTCGCCCGCGTCGAGAAGCGCCTGCTGAAGATTCTGGTATTGGTCGGAGTTGCCCTGGTTTGGATCCGCGGGGGCCACCGTTACATGCACCAGCTCGCGGTGCCCGTCGGACAGCAACGCCGCAATCGCCTTGGCCACTCCACCGAACGTGCGGGCGAAATCAGCATAGTCTTGCACACTGACAAGCCGGTCCATGGTGGCGGCGAGCAGCGACACGTTCGCCTTTCCCTGATCGCGGCCGTCGCGATCGACGCCGCCGGTCGCTGGCAACGGACTTTGGACAGCCTTGACACCGAACGGGCGCGTCGCCAGCTGACTGATAGCACCGGTCGGCACATTCCCGGCAGAACCCAGTCCCGTGCGATAGATGGCTTTGACGTTTTCCTTGCCCGTGGGAACGCACATGCCATTGACGCCGTCACCAAAGATGATGGTCGTCTTGTCCGCATCGTCGGTCCGCGTCACGTAACAACGATCGAACGGCCCTTCCTTGGTCAGCGCGGCAACCTCGGTCCAGGGAATGTCGTTGACGCGCACCTCCAGCGTGCTTTGCGTACCGCTGGGGTTAGCGGCCTTCACATGCGTGAGCGGCCCCTGCCGCAGCGTGAATTGCTGCATGGGCTGACCGTTCCCGCTGCCGAGAATCTCGATCCTGGTCTCGCCATGGGTGGCCGAGACGACATTGCCGTAAACGGTGACAGTATCGCGCTTGTAGGAGTAGCTGAGCGGAGCAGCGAGTTCGAGAAACGTATGCAGGCGTTCGCCTTGGCGCTTGCCCACGTTCGGGGGATCGGCAAGCTGGGTCTTCTGCTCGACGGCGGCGAGCAGGACGAGTTCTGCTCCATTTACACCGGTCGTATTGGGAATGTCGGTGCGCTCTCCCCCGACAATCAGCCAGCGGCCCGACGGCAGATCGCCATAGAGATCGCCAAGCTCGATCTCGCTGCCGCCAATTGCACTGTCGATCGGCTCCTCGGCCAGGTCGAGTAGTTCGCTTTGCGCCAGGATCGTCGCGGGCCGAACCGCCGACAGCATGAGATCGGTGGCGGCCAGCCAGTTGTCCTCCAGGGTCAGCCGCGTCACACGGCCCGACATGCCATAGTTGGTGACCGAGACCTTCTGAACATCTCTGACTCGTGTGATGAGCCGCGGCGGCTGCGGCGCGTTCGCGAAATCGATCACGACCCAACTCTGGGGAACAATTTGATCGTAGACCGAGTCGAGATCGACCACGTTGAGCGGATCAGGGGCGATCGCAGCCTCGTGCTCGATCGCAATGCCGTTGGCAGTGGATATCCGCAGCCGGCGGCCGGTCGAAGACGAAGACGACGTCGCGGTACGGCCAACGGGAACCTTGATATCATCGCCGCCGCCCGACACTTCGATCAGTGAATTTCCTCTCTCGAAAGTAATTGTGCACGACCATCCGAGATCGGTGAAATTCAGCGTGATCACCTTGGGGGACCCGGCGAACGATGCATCGACGTGCCACCTGCCAATGGCCGGAGGCGTTTGACCATCGATCAGGAACGACTGGCTCGCCTTTTCCGATCCCTGCTCGATCTGGACAAAAGCCAGCGGATGGGCGTAGTCACTGAACAACGCCTCGATGTGCGCCAGCGCAGGGTCATCTCGATCCCTCCAGCTTTCCGAGGGCGCCGACAAAACGATTTTGATCGATGTCCCGCCGACCAGCGGCCATTCCTCGGTATCGATCACGACGCCCTTTTCGTCGGTGACGGGTTTTAGCGGAGCGTTATGGCCGAACGGCGCGGCCTTGACCCGAAACGCGTGGACTCCGCTCGACACCGGCGGTGTCACCGCTTCGTTCTTCAAGGCGGTAAAAAACCCTGCGCGCATCGCGGGATTGAGCGTCCTCAGCGCGGCTGGCACGACCGCCGAATGTTGATCGAAGGTACGCGACATGTTGCGCGCCAGCTCGACGGCATTGGCCGGAAAACCGGCCGGGGCCTTGGTCAGCGGTTTGATCAGATCGACGAGACTAGTGGTCAGGGCGGCTGGTGCCACAGGCGCCGCCACCGGCGTTGGCACGGTCTGCTGGATGTCGACCTTGGTGCGGCCTTGCGGCGTCTGCACCTCGACCGCCGCGACCCTTTGCAACGCCGGCGGACTGGCGACGAACAGCAAGGGATCGTTGGGCTTGAGGTTTGCCGTCAAACCCGCGACATAAACGGTTGAAGTGTTTGGCGTTAGGATTTGCGGTCGGGTCAGGCGGGGCGCCAAATTGCTCCATGCTCCCCGAGCGGGCAGATCGTCGGAAATCTCGAACGATTGCGGCAGTTGATCCTGAGCCGGCAAGCTCTGGACGCGGCTCCCCACCGGGATGGTTGCGACGCTGTTCTGCTCCAGCGTATAGGCGATGTTGACCGATGCCGACACGCCGGGACGCAACGATGATCCGACGAGGTTCGCAAGTTCCAGCACCGAGCGGCGCTCGACGGCGGTTCGCAGATATCCTTCGTTGGCAATCCGCTCCTGATAAAAGGTCAGCACATCGGCGACGATCGCCCAGGCATCGAGCAACGCGATCGCCGGATCACTCGTCTCGCGGGTTCTCAGGCCGGCCAGACTGGACTGGGACAACTGACCCTTCATCATATCAAAGAAGGTCGCATAATTGCCGACGCGATAGGACAGCGTACTCAGCCCCGGACGATTGGTCATCGAAAGCGGGCTCGCGGATTGCTCCGCCGCGCAGGAGGAGCAGGGGGCGGTCATTGCCCACCTCGCAACGTCAGCACCAGCCTGCCGTTCTCCGGATATGCCGGATCGTTGTCGAGCCTCGCGACTTCGAGCGGGCCGATTGGCAGGACGCCCTTTTCAATCTCGCGATCCGGCCCCGCAAACCGGCGTTGCAGCCGGGTGACGGCGGCGCTCTCGACACCGGCAACGGACTGCGCGGCAGCGATCAGCTTGCTGACGTAGATGTTGTCGCCGAAGCTCAGATTGTCGGGATGAAACATGCCGCGCCGGCCGCCTGGCAACGCGCGATTGCTGAAATTATCGAATAGCGCGGCTTCGACATGAGAACGGACGTACCCCTGCCGCACTTTCACGATGATCGCAATGTCCAGCGGCACATAGTTAGGCGGAACGACGATCACATCGTGGCCGATGCGCCGATATCGAAGCAGATCGGTCTCGATCCGACGCAATAGCGCCGGATCTGCTTGCTCGGTCCCCAGCGGATCGATGGCCACATGGGCTTCATAGCGGACGCCGGTCCATCGCAGCTCGGCCGCTGCCCGCTGCACCCTGGGATCGCGCTCAGCGATCGCAGCATAATCCTCGGCACTCACCGCACGCATCAGTTCGCCCTGAAATGCCTTGGGCGCGACAAGCCTGATTTTGTCGATCGGCTCAGGATCGGTGCCCCCGACCGCAGCGAACGGATTGCGCACACTCTGCACAGCATCGTTCGGCGCGCCTGGCGCAACGACGATCTGGTTGATGGTCTCCGCGCCCACGTTCCCCGATCCACCGATCCCGGTACGATACATCGCGGCGAATACCTCTCCCGCTTCCGGCGCCCGCCCCAACTGACCGTCGCCGAAACGCAAATGCGCGCGGCCGTCGTCGTCCATTTCGGCGACAAAATGAAAATCCCCAGGACCGCTTGAAATGAGATCGCGCTGCGGACTCCATTTCCGCAAGAGCGGCTCTAATCCATCCACCAACACCTTGGTGACAGCACTCGTACCGCTTGAGGCAGCTTTCAGTTTGCCGATGATGTCTTTGCCGTTGGAAGGCAGATAGCTGCGAAGGACGCGCCAGGCGAAATCATCCGAGCTGGACAATTTGTTCGCAAACGACAGCGGGTCCTGAAGATCGGTAAATGTAAACAGCGGTTTCGATCCATCGAGCGTCGGGGGAATGCTGAATAGCTGGATTTGCGGCGCGGCGGATCGTGGATTCTGAACCAGCGCTCCGGCCGCAGCCCCTGTGCTCGTTGCCGGCTCGCAGAAAGTCAGCGGGCTCTGCTTGAGCACCGGGCGATACTTCTTCCCGGGAATCTGGTCCGGCAACACTTCGCATTGCGTCCAGTCGTTCGGGGCGGTCGTGTTCCAGCCGCCGTGATCCGCGAGAATGATGTTGCCCCGGGCGACGCTGATATCCTTGCCGTCCGCGTCACTTTCGACCCCCGGCAGATACAGTTCGAACGGCAGTGCGTCCTCCACTCCCCATTTGATTGTCAACACGGGCTGGTCGAACAGCGGATCGTAGTCGGGTTCTACGCCGGTGAGCCGCACCACGTGCCGACGCGCCGGATCCGCATCCGCCGGCAAAAGGGTGACAGGCCCGAGAACCTCCTCAAACAGGACAATGTCACCGGGCCGAAGCTGCAGTTTGCGATCTCTCGATGCCAAGGCGTCATGCACATCGGGAGGCGGCGGACTCTTCACGGTCGCCGCGCGGCTGGCGGCAGATTTGGTCGGGCGTTTGCGTCGAGGGCGGCTCTCCTCGGGCTGGTCCACCGGGGGCGGCGCGCTTGGCGCAGGCACCTGCCAGCCGTCAAACAGCGTTGCCGATGTCGCGCCTGCCTCCAGGCTGCAGCGGCGGTCGCCCCAGGTGTAGAAACTGATCCTGTTGTGGGCCTCATACAGCTGGATCGGCCCGCGCGTGATCGGCTGGAATATGTCGGCTCGAGCACCCGCCCCGACCACGAGGCCAGAGCCCGTATCCGACGCGGTCTTCCCGGCGAGAAACTGGATTTTGCTTGGATCGTCGAACGTCGTGTCCTTCGAGTCGATGAAGATCCACGCCCGCGCGCTGCAGCCCTCATGCATCGCATAGTCGATCAGGCGCACGTGCCGGCGCACCGAAATCCGCTGCCGCGCCGTATTGAGATAGGCTTCGGTCGCAACCGCGTCCTGATAGTAGCTGAGGTAGTCACCGGCATAGGCCAGGATCTCGACCAGCGCGATGCCGATGTCCGGGACATGCCGTTCCTGCCAATCCGGCATCGTCACGGCGAGCCGATCCAGAATCAGTTGCCGGAAGGATTCATAGTCCTTCGCCAGGTAATTGATTTCCGGCGCCGGCAACTCGGGCGGGGAGTAGCGGCCTGTTGGTTTGCAATCGAACTCAACCGCGCTACCGATGTTGAAACTGAAGTCGGCCTGAGCGTGGCGCGGATCGAATCCGGCCAGTGGCCGGTCGGTCGGCTGGTCGTTCTCATCCAATTCGACCAGGGATAGCGTGTATGTCGCGAGGTCACCCGGTCGGTCAATCGCCACCTCCAGGCAATTGTCGTTCTCGGAATAGTCGAGATCGCGGAGTTGAACGCTTACCACCCTGATGTCGTGGATATGAGCGCCACCGGTAATCCTGATATTGCGGGTCGAGATTGCGTTCGGCACCTTGCCAATGAAAAACACGGTCAGCGTCAACCGGTCATCGCTTACTTCGATACAGTCTATTCCGTACAGGTTGCTGGCACGGAGCTTGCGGCGCCTTTGCGGGTCTCGAGAGATTTCCGACGGAGCCGATGTCATGATCTACACTGTTCCTGTGATTTGCACGGTCTGGGTCTTGCCGGTCTGGCGCCTGACGTATTGAAGGTCGATGGTAAGCGTCGAATCCACAGCGGTGACCTGCAGGTTCTGCAGCTCGACCAGATCTCCGAGCCAGCGCTGGATCGCTGCCCGCAAGGTGAACTGCAGCGCGGCGGCAATCTCGGGACTGTTCGGAGCAAACAGCATCTGCAGCAATCCGCTGCCGAAGTCGGGACGGTTCACCCGCTCGCCCGGATTGGTGAATAACAGCTGCTCGATCATCTCGCGTATGTGCGTGTCATCGTCGGCCGACGCGGTGCGCCCACGGGTGTCGAAGCGAAGCGGGAAATTGATGTTCATGTCATCACATCCCGAACACGCAGGTTTGCGTTACCGTTATCAGCAGCGGCGTCCCGCTCGGCGCGCACAACGCCTGACTGTCCTGCAACAGCACCGGACTGCCGTACGACAGAACGCGCGTTGCCGCGGTTAGCCACATTGCCGTCAAGCAGGGTCCGTTTGCCGCGATCGGTGGCGGCAGCGTGCAGCCGACCACGCCATACGGGACGGGCATGATCGTAATCGGCTGGCCCATCACCGCGACGTTCGGAACAGTCACCATCGGCGTCGCAATCCCGCCATGGCTGCAGTTCACCGTCGCGTTAAGATGAAGCAAGAATCCCGGCACGACACATCTCCCTTTACGCTGGGGTTACGACAAGAGCCCCCAGATTGACGTTGACCGTTCCCCCGGTGACGGTGATCATTCCTCCCTTGCCGTCGCTGATGATGATGCCGGTTTGTGAGATCGTGATACTCGGCATCGTTTGCACCGGCAGGCCGCAGGACAGGATGATTCCGGTGACCGGGTCGCCGCTCATCAAAATGGTGTTCTGGCCGACGGTCTGCAGAACGATGTTGGGCATGGCAGGATCGCCCATCAAAGCCGGAATCGGCACCTCCGCCGGCGATCCCCAGAAGCAGCCGGCCCAGATCGGATAATCGGGATCGCCGTGCTCGAATTCCATCCAGACACTGGCTTCGAGTGGCGGGATCACGAAGATGCCGCTCTGCAATCCGGGATTTCCTGAAATAGGAACGCATGGTGTTGCCCATGTCGTTGGGACTACCCCCAAAACGTCCGGCACGATGGCCTGGATGCGACCCTTGAGTTCGGGATCGAGGTTGTTGAAGACCGTACCGCGATATTTCCCGTAAAATTGCTTTTTGTTTGCCTTGCCGGTCACGGGATCACCCTCGAGGTCAGCGAAATCAGACCCTCCCGCGCCAGGGAAAAATTCTGTTTGTATTCTCCCCGCTTGATGTTGTGGGTAACGCTGGTCACGTAATAGAGGCCGTCATAGGAGGTCCCGGCCCCTCTGACGCCGACCAGCTGCCGCGCCTTGAGCGGGCGTCCATACCGCAACACATCCAGCGTTCCGGAGCCGGTGATGGCATCGGGCTTGGACGATTTGGCGAGACCGAGCAAAGCGACGCGGATCGGATCGAGGTTTGCCACGTCCTCGAGCGGAGCCGAGCGCATGCCGACCGCCGGCCTGACGGCGAGCGGTGGACGCAGCAGGCTGACGTCCGGGATCGGAATGGTGATCGGAATCTTCTGGGTAATCGGATCGAGAATCGTAATCGTCAGTTGCTTGCGCGCCATGCCGTCATAGGTGAAGTTGAGCGTTTCGACATTGGTCTCGGCATCCATGTCGACGTTTAGGGCCGGCTGCGGAACGCCGATCCTGATCTCGGGTCCAAAATACGCGACGTTTGTGCCGGGCACCGGACCCGGATCGATATAGAAGACATATCCCACGTCTGCGGCCGCCTGGTTGATCCAGGCGAGATCGCTGTCGGCAGGTGTTCGGCTGAACCAGCGTTCGGTGATGACGGGAACGTCGACCTGCAGCGGAGGCACGACGGCCGGAATCAATCCGAAGGTCACGTATTTGAGCAGCAGGACTTCGATGATCGCTGCGATCGGCAAGCTTGGAAACGGCATCGGCAATTCCAGCAGCGCCCCCAGCACACCGCCATTGCCGAGCTCCATCATCACGCTGATGTCCTGTCCCGTCACCGAGAGCGTGGACTGCCCAGGCTCGTTGCTCGGCGTGACCGTGTGCTGGGTGATGATGCCGTCCATCAGCACCGTCGGCAGGCTGTTGGTCGTCACCATCAGGATGACGCGAATGCCGGGATCGAATACGCCGACTGGCAGCATCTGGGTGTTGAGCGGCGACTTCTTGCTCATCGCAAATGTCAGCTGGAAGCCGCTCGCCTGGCCGGCACTCGTCGTCACCTGAACCCCGGTCAACGCATCGATGACCGGTTGCGGCGCCGGAACGGGCACCGTCGGGCCGATCAAAAGCGTGAGGTAAAATCCTCTAAGCATAGGTTTGTGCCGGTACGCCTTGTGGCAGGGTAATGCGAAGTTGCCGTCCGATGGTCTCGGTCAATTCTTGCGGACGCATGACGTTGTTGGCGTCGCACAGCCGCCAGAATGCTTCCGCATCGCCGAGAAATTGCGCGGCGATGTTGTCCGGCCGCTCGCCCTGGATCACTGTGTGCAATTGGAGCAGCGCGAACTGACCGGCTGACGGCAGGAAACGGCGCGTCAGGTAGATAACGGTTTTGCCGTCCGCCGTGTTGAGTGTTGCGGTAGCCAGTCCAAAATAGCGACTGGTCGGCGCAAACAACGTCGCCTGTGCACTCGTCGGCGACGTCGCGGCCTGTGCTGCGGCGTTCATGGGATTCCCCTCAAGCCAAGCGCGGCGAGCGAGCCTTGCGCGCCAGTGCGCGCGAGCTGCTCCTTCTGCTGCAGATAGGCCATGAACAGGTTTCCTCCCTTATGGGCAAAGCCGAGGTCGTTGACCGTGAGCACCCGCATGCCGAGGCTGACCTTGGCGCGGATCGGATTGAGGTTGGGATCGAAGGCTTCCTCGGTGATGCTGAATTCGGTCAGCCGCATCGGAAGCACGCGCACCTGGCTCCAGACGAACAGCGACAGCGGCGCTTCCATCGGCGCGATCTCGAGCACGCCGCTGTTCGACTGGCTGTTATTGTCGCGAAGCTGCGCGCTGGTCGGATAGACCATCACTTCAAGGGCGGCGAGCTGCGGATAGATTCCGAGCTGCGCAACGGTAGCGTCGTTAAGCTCCATCTGGTCGGTGGCATCGATCTCGGCCTCGAGCTTGATGGTTTCGAGCGGCGGTGATTTCAACCGCAGCGCTTCCAGCCGGTCGCCCGGCTCCGGCCCAATGCCCTGGACCTGCAAGGTGCGGCTCAGCGTGTCCGGATTATATTGCAGCACCACGATCTGCACCGGCACGCCGCTGTCCGGATCGAGCAACACGATGCCACCCTTGAGCAGTTTCGGTGAGCCGGGGAAGGAGGTCATATGTGTCCAATATCTGTCTGAATGTCTTCACACGTACATGCTTCAACTGCCCTCTCGGAGTTACAGCCCTATTCCACCGAGAAGGCCTCCTGCTGCGATTTGCAAGCGGCATGCGCCGGATGCCTTGCTTTGAGGCGCGGGAAAGCGTTTTGCTTCAATATTGCCACCCGACTTCGCTGCATCCGTAAGAGCGTCGAGAAATGTTCCGGCGATTTCCAGCGAAGTGGGGATCACATGATCCGCAGCGCTCTTTGCAACTGAAAATGTCACGTGTTTATCCTTGACCCGTGAGGCGAGATAGTTGCACGCGAATACTTGAATTTTAGGCGCCAAGTTGGACACCAATTCATCTCGATTCGTGAGCGTGCTCGACCCCGGATCCAACTTTCCACCGTACATTGAAAGGAACGTGGCAGCGCGCCCCTTCCAAGCCGAGCCCGGCGCCGCAGGCGAGAGGTACTCCTGCAAAGCGTCAGACAATCCTTTGTCACTCGGAATGGCCGGCGCAGTAACCGAATCCTTGCTGCTTGTTGCCACAACAAAGCCCGCCACATCGCCTTCCAGATTGACGGTGCCGCCATAGTCGGATGGGGCTGCAAAGGCTTCTTTGATATTCGTCGAAGGAGCGCTTGCTCGCAAGATTGCGACCTTCGCGGCGCCTCCGCCTAAATCGCCGAGCCAAGTAACCAGCTCTGTTCCCGTACCGCCCATGTCAACATCCGTTACGACGTAGGGGTACGATATGCGGCTCGCTAATTGGGGATCGTAGCGAGCATCTAACGCGATCAGCAAATGACCAAAATCAACATGCCGAGTAGGTTCTATAACATCTTGACTCATTTTCAGTGCGTCAGACAGTCCACAATCAAGGAGCGGCCGTACATCACGCGGGATACTGTCTTCAGGCTTCAAAGAAGGCCTTGTAAAGCGCTGGAAGCCTTCGTTACGCGTTACGCTTTGTTCACCCTTGCCGGTAGGCGTTCCGGCATAGTCAAGGCTCCACGTTGTGCCGTAATAGATGCCGCGCAGCGCATGTATCTGGTCTTTTGCAGAGGAAATCCCAGCCTTCGAAAGGCGCACTTCAGCGGCACGCACCAAGTCTATAAGTTGTTGGAAGGTAGTTGCCGGGGTAAAGGGAGCGCTACAGGGGGTGGCTTCCTGATTTTTCGGCGAAGACTCCGGCTGCTTCGGCGCAAGCTTGCCATCTGGTGACTTGTTGCAATCAGGCACAAACCCCGACGGGCAATCCGCGGTAACGTCGGGACCTTCGTATCCGGTGTCACGCCTGCACTGCTGATTAAGCGCAAGTATTTCGTCGCAAGTGGGAATCCCACTCCGGTCACCGCCCGGGCAACCACCCGAATCCTTGATGCATTTCTTTTGCTTCTCCGTTGAGCTTGGTGCGCCGGCGTCTAAATCATCTGAGGCTTGCCGCTGAAGCTGCAGGTCCGGTATCCGCGAGACGTCACCACGCGTCGATGTTTCGTTGGTTTCGGACACTTGGTTGGTAACCTGGGCATGGGTTGTTGGCAGATTGGGAGATTTGTCACTTTTCTCGGCAACAAGTCCGTCACCCGAGCTCTGCTGAACAACGTGCACAAGCTCATGTGCCAGCAATCGCCGGCCGGCGTCGGAGTGCGGCGCGAAGCGGCCGTTGCCGAACACGATGTTATTTCCGACAGTGTAGGCATCAGCCCGGACCTCTCCCGCCGACTGTTCGGCCGCGGGCCCAGTGTGCACGCGCACGTGCGAAAAGTCGTAGGCGAACCTTCGTTCCATCTTCTCTCGTAATTCCGGTTGCAGCGCCATGCCCGAACCGGCCAATACGGAATCCACACTGGGAGGCGCAAAATCGCTGTCGCGGTTGGGATACGCCGCAGAGCGCTGGATGCCCGCGGACACGGAACCGGTCGGACCGGGTGACATCCCAGCCATCACCTGATCCGCGATCCGGTCTGCTTCCAATTCCAATGGACCGTTGCTCGCTCCTATGGTCAGCTTGGGTTGAAACCTCGTTTTTGTCTTTTTGCATTCCTCGCACGTTGCACCCGCCATCGTATGATTGCCACAGGCGCATTTGCGCAGCAGGATCGCGCCGCCCGGCGCGGCCAGGACCGTGCTTTGCTTTCGTGCCGTCGCCAGCGCACGCTCGCTCATCGCTTTCCAACTCCCGCGAAAACCGATTGCGCGATCTGTTTCCCGAGCTGCGCCGGAGCGACGCCGCGCGGTGCATGCACACTCGGCGCGCTTACACTCGGCAGCACGGCGCCTGCGGCAAGCTCGTGGCTGATACCCCCCTCGGAGAGCAGCCGGCCAAGTTCGGCCTCGATCGCCGCCTTGACCCGCGGCCCCTGCGCGCTCGTTACCGGCAAGCCGTCGAGAACCAGTCGTTCGATATGCAGGCGGATGTTCATGCCACCACTCCGGTTTGTTCCAGCCAGTGGAAGTCGGTCTCGTTGACCGGACGATCGAGTTTCACGAACTCGGCCTTCGCCGCGGCAAGCGCGAATGACATGGTGACCACTGAGCCGGCGTCGGCGCTCAGGAAGGCCGCATTGAGGGCTGCGTTATGAATGCTGCCGCCAGTGAGGGTGAGCCGCGCCAGGCGATGATAGTCGAGCCCGCGAAGCGGGGTTTGCGCGGGAAACGCGAGCTGCCACATGCGGCGCCGCTCGGCGATGCCGGGAAACGGGAAGTTGACGATGAAGCGCAGCCGGCGCGTGAATGCGACATCGAGCGAGCTGCGCAAATTGGTGGCGAGGATCGCGAGGCCCCGATAGGCCTCCATCCGCTGCAGCAAATAATTGATCTCGATGTTGGCGCAGCGATCATGGCTGTCCTTGACATCGCTGCGCTTGCCGAACAGAGCATCCGCCTCGTCGAAGAACAGGATGGCGCCGCCGTCCTCGGCAGCATCGAACAGCCGGCGCAGGTTCTTCTCGGTCTCGCCGATATATTTCGAAACCACGGCGGAGAGATCGATGCGGTAAAGATTCAGCCGCAACGCCTTGGCGATCACTTCCGCCGCCATGGTCTTGCCGGTGCCGCTCTCGCCGGAGAACAGCGCGCTGATGCCAAGCCCGCGATTGACCCTCTGGCCAAACCCCCATTCGCCGTAGACCTTGCCGCGTTGCCTGACCTGCGCGGCTATCTGGCGGAGCTGGTCGGTCTGTTCGGCCGGCAGCACGATATCGTCGAACGACGCCTTCGGCTCGATGCGATGTGCCAGCGCGTCGAGCATCGGCCGCACCCGCGCGCTGCAGGAGTCCCACAATCGCGCAGCAAGCGGCGCTCCGGTCGTCTCGCGTTCCGATTTCACGGCCTCGGCGATCTGATGAATATCGACAATGTTGAGATCGAACTGGCTCGCCAGCAAGGCGGGGCTATCGGCGTCCGCCCCAACCAATTTTTTCCAGGCCTGCTGCTGCTCCTCCGTCGTCGGCCTGACGACGTCGACGATGTGCGACTCCCGCGGCAGGCGCGGCCAGGCCTCGCGGACCGCGAGCGCGATGAAGCCGTTGCACCGCGCCAGAAAGCGCCGCGCCGTTGCGGCGTGGGATTCGGATCCGTCGATGTCCTGCGCATCCACGTAAAGCGCAATCGGCAGCAGCATGCTTTCGCGCTGCCAAATACGCGCCAGGACCTCCAGATCGGCCGGCTGAGTGGGCAGCGAATCCGGCGACAGACGATAGAGCCGCCGCTGCACGTCGCTGGCCGCAGACGCCGCGATCGATTGTTTTCCGGCGGAATCAGCGCCGAGCAACTGGACAATCGGAACCTGCGCATCGGCGCGCAGATTCCGCCATTGCGAGGCGACGCTGTTTTGCAGCTTTCGCTGCGAAGCCGGCATTGCCTCGGAAAATTCGGGAGGTACAGTGCTTGTTAGGTATGGAGCCAGCCGGTCGTCGAGGTAGTTCAGACCCTTGAGATAGTTGACGATGCGCTCGTCGGCGCGCAACGCGCTTATCGTCAGTGCCTGCGCTCCCGGCTGATTGATCTCGATCAGTTTCCAGTAACGCAGCGGCCGCTCCGGTGAGAGCGCATCCCAGGCCGCGTCGTCGAAAATGGACAGCGCAAGTGCGAACGTCGGATAGATACGGGTGGGGTCGCCCTGCGCACTCGCAAACAGCGCCGAAAATCCGGTATCGAATTCGGCGGCCGCGCACATTAGCAAGAGGTTGCGCTCGAAATGCGACAGGCCCAGCGTTTGCGCGAGCAGTGT
This sequence comes from Bradyrhizobium lablabi, assembly GCF_900141755.1. NCBI lineage: Bacteria > Pseudomonadati > Pseudomonadota > Alphaproteobacteria > Hyphomicrobiales > Nitrobacteraceae > Bradyrhizobium > Bradyrhizobium lablabi. Next base: position 932,919 of record NZ_LT670844.1, read on the forward strand.
CAGCGCCGGCGGCACGCTTGCATTTGCTTCAGCCTTTGCGACCGCGTCCGCTGCGGCCGCAAGTTTGGCGTGCGGTCGTTTCTCGCCTACGCCCTGTTCCAGGCACAATTTCAGCCAGCTCAGCGCGGCCCACAAATGGCGTGCATTCGCTGCTTCCCATGCGGCGCTGTCGATCATTGAATGGTGACCTTCTGTGTCGCATCGAACGTCGGTGGCGTCGTCGCATAATTGACCAATTGGCTGTCGACGCCGTCGACCCGCAGCCGGATCCAGAAATCCCCGGGCACGGCGACTGCGACGATAAAGGTCAAGTCGCCGGTCTGCGCGCTAAAACTCTCGGCCAGAATTTCGCGGCTGCCGAGCAGCAAGGCGACACGTTGTTCGGGACGCACCTCCGGCGAGCAGGTCAGATTCAGCTGCGCGTTGCCGTCCGTCGTGCGGCTTGCCGTCATCGGCAAGGCGCTGGTGATCCGCGGCGCGATCGCCAGCGGCATTTCGTTGCTGGTGCGATCGGGCCCGCCATTGCCGCTGACCACGGCCGCAACTGTGTACATTCCCGCCGGCCAGTTCGCCGGATCGTTCGGGACTTTGACGGTCATCTGGGTGTCGGTGGCTCCGGCGTCGACCGGCAGCGTGATCGGAACGGCGAGACGCGCCGTGGCGAATTGAAGGGCGACCTGCGTGCCCGCGAGATTTTTGCCGGTGAACACCAGCAAGTCGCCGAGGCCCGCGCTCGGCTGATTGTTCGGCGGGGTCACCTGGTCGATCGTCGGGAACGGCGGAACGAGGCTCGCCTGGGCGATAACCCCACTGTCCGCCGGCCCGCGCGTCAAGACCGGAAGCGGCACGGGAGTTGCGCGCGTGCTTTCAATCAGCACCACGGCGGCTTCATAGGCGACCGAAAGCCGGTATTGGGTCTGGAAGCCAGTCCACAGCTTGGCGATCTCTTCCATCGAGAATGGTTGCAGGGTGAGACGCACACGCTCGATCTGCGCCCAAAGGTCGTTTTTGGGATACGCCGCCTTGATTTCATCGGCACCCAGCAGCGGATGATCGTGCAGCGTGCTCATCGCCTGGCCCATCAAATGGTGACTAAAAGGCCGCTTCGCATCGTTTTCCTGGCCAAACGCCGTGATGAGGTAATAGAGATTGAGCCCGAGAACCGGGGCAGCGCCGACGCCGGATCGCGTCAAGCCCGGAATGCCCATGTTGCGCCAGGAACCGCTCGGCAGAACATGATAGAGAAAGATATTGAGTTGATTGGCGTTGTTGCTGTTGTCCCTGGCGCGGTCGAGCGGCAGCATCGTCACCGTCGCATCTTGCAGATCGATATCGGTGTGCAGTCCGCTGATGAGCAGATTGTGCAATGTCGCCGTGACGGCGGCGATCGCTGTACCGTTGCTCATGAGCCGCTCCGCCCCGAACGCTGACGTAAATAGTCTTCCAGACTGGTGGCCCCTGACGAAGGCCGGGGTTTTTGGCGCGGCTCGGCCACACTCGTGGCACGGACCTCGATCCTCCCGATCGTTACCTCAATGGTCGAAGGCGAGGCCTGTGAGACGCGCTGATCCCACGGCTCGCGCTGCTCTCGTTCCCGTCTTGAGGGCGTAGCGAGGGTTGCGTGCGTCGCTTCGGATGTGGACCTTTGCGCATCCGCGGGCCGGGGCTTGGTGGCGAGAACAGATAGCCGGCCGATCGCCGATCCATCCTCGGTTTCAGATGGCAGCGATCTCTCGCGCTGCCGAATCTGCCGCGCCAACTCGGGCTCTATTGGTCCCACCCGCCCGGGATCGGGCTTCGACCGCTCGCGCGGCAAAGCGAACTCGGCAGCTGTCGCCTCCAAACGCGCGGTCGGAGCGTCCTGACCGAATGGACGTCGCAAATCGGGTCGGTGCAATGCCGTTCGCAGCTGCTGCGATGCGGCGCCGTCGGTCTGTCCGGGTGCCGCGCGGGATTCAATACCGGTTTCATTGGGCTTGTCGTTGCTTCGGCCCGGTAACGCCGCACTTTCATTCCCGCCGGTCTTGAACGGACTTTCTCGACCTGGTCGTTTTCGACTCGGGCCCGGCTGTTCCGCTAAAACCGTTGGCTCACTTTGCGCGCCATTTTCATGCGAAGACATCGGGTGGGTCTCGCCGTCTTCGGAGACTGTATCCTTCGCAGCACGCGCAGCGCTCGTTGCCGCCGGGTGACGTGGAATAAGCGCAGGTCCGTCATTGTCGTCCGGGTCGGTCGCGGTGGCATCGAACGTCGCCGGAGATTGCGGCCGTCGATCCGGGGCAAGCGCAGCCGCGGCGCGCCGGGGGGTGAAGCCTTCAAATTCGACCTCGACGCTCTCGTCCAGCGGAGCCGGCGCGGACATTTCCCAACCCGGCGCACGGGTCGGAGGGTCGAACACCGAAGACAGGCGGGGTCTGACGGAAAGCTCCGGCGCCAGCGCCCGCGTTACGAGACTTGCCAGGTACTCACTCATGCGTCCAACATGTCCAGATAACATTGGCGCCGCATCGGACTGAGCGCCAGGATGTCGCCTTCCGGCCATCCATAGGCTCGCGCGAGACGATGCACATCGCGCAGAACACCGATCGCCCAGGCGTCGATTTCACTCCAGAAATAGGAGACGATATCGAACGGGGCCCGCCAGTTCGCTTCGCATTCGGCGCAATTGAGATTGAGCCGAACCTCGCCTTGCGGATCGGCACGCGACATCTGCTGGTCGAGCGCGTCTATCAGCGCTCGCGGCAACTCGGCGGCTGAAATTTCCCGATCGCCGTGCAGCGCTCGCTGCAGCACGCGTTCGATGAGATGGCGCTTGCTCTCGTCGACCGAGCCGCCTCCAGGCAGCGCAAGCAGGTCGAGACTGTTTGGAAGGCGAAATGCAATGTCGTATCCGTCGAGGCGCAGCGACAGCCCCTTAGCGCGCTCTTGCTGTTCCGTCCCGCCCGTTGGCGCAACGACGATGTCGTCGGCGTCGAATTCCATCTCAAGGTTGGCCTGGCAGGCCGGACAGCGCGTCACGGCCGCGAGCCGCGCCCCGAACATTTTCCGGCGCAACGTCAGCAGCAAATGATCGCGCGCCCCGATCGTCAGCCGCGCGATCTGGTCCGGCCGCATGTCGACGCAAGCCGCGGACAATAGCGCCAAGGCGCGGCCGGTCGGCCGCGGCGCCGCCCGCCCGTGCTCCCATGCCGCGAGCAGGTCCTGTGTCGAGGGGACTTGCATCGCATCACGCCGCCGGCACCGTGAACGTCGGCTCGGTCGGCTCGACGACGTCGGTGTCCCGTTCCCAGCCCTCGTTCTCCAGTTTGATATGCTGGATGGCCACCGCATTGGCGTTGGCGTCGAGATCGGGCAACGACTGATATTCCGACACCCAGCAGCGATAGATCTTGTAGGTGATGGCAAGCTGGCCGGCCTCGTTGTAGACCTCCAGCAGAAGGTCCTTGCGGAAATCCTTCAGCGACGTCTCGCTGCCGAGAGCTGCGCCGTAGTGCCAGATCTTGTTTGCCCATTTTTCAAATTCGGTATCGTGGGTCACGCCGCGCTCGAGGGTGATCGCCTCATATTCGGTGCGGCCGGGAGATTTGCGGCTGCTGGAGGGATCGCCGCCTTCGCGATGCTTGACCACTTCGGTGGTCCGCTTCAATCCGCCGACCTTGCTGATGCCGGCGACGTACTTGCCGTCCCATTTGACCCTGAACTTGAAGTTCTTGTAGGGGTCGAAGCGCGTTGCGTTCACACTGAACTCGGCCATAAGTTATTTCCCTCTGTCAGGTCAGGACGTTGCCGGCGATCTGCTGAATCTGAAGCACGACAAACTCGGCCGGCTTCAGCGGCGCAAACCCGACGCGAATGTTGACGATCCCGAGATCGATATCGTTCTGCGTGGTGGTTTCCTTGTCGCATTTGACGAAATACGCGGCCGCGGGCGTCTGACCCTGGAAAGCTCCCTTCACGAACAGATTGTGCATGAACGCGCCGACATTGAGCCTGATCTGCGCCCATAGCGGCTCGTCGTTCGGTTCGAACACGACCCACTGGGTGCCGCGAAACAGGCTTTCCTCGATGTAAAGCGCGAGCCGGCGCACCGGGATGTATTTGTACTCGTCCGCCATCTGGTCGGCGCCAGTCAATGTGCGCGCGCCCCAGACCACGTTGCCGTAAACTGGAAAGTTTCGCAGACAGTTGATGCCGAGCTGATTGAGCGACCCGTTCTCATCGTTGGTCAGGTTGACCGCGAGCCCGCTGATGCCGGTCAGGCTGGCATCGAGGCCGGCTGGCGCCTTCCAGACACCGCGTTGGGCGTCGGTCGCCGACATGGCGCCGGCGATGAAACCGCAGGGAACGAAGGTGTCGAACTGACCCGTCAGCAGATCGGATGCGATCACGCGGGGGAAGTACAGCGCGGCGTTTCGTGCCTTGGCGCCGGTAAGATTGAGACTGCCCAGCCCGTTCTTCGCGGTGTTGGCGGCCGTAACGGGATTGGCGCTCCACGCAGCCGGCGGATCGACAATCAGCATCGCGCGCCGCGCCTGACAATAGCCCATTGCGGCCTGCAAGACAGTCGAACTGATGTCGCCTCCCCGCGTATCCGGAGGAATGCACAGCAGGTTAAAGAGGTCGGCTGTATCAAGCGCATAGAGCCCGGTCTTGTTCGCCATGTCTCCTTCAAAGTCAGCATCGCCGAGTGGTTGACCGTCGTCGCCTCCGCTGTTCGCGGGAGGGCTGCCGGCGCCACCGCCACCGCCGGCACCACCGGCTGCGGCACTCGCTGCTCCGCCGGTGCCCGCCGGCGCGGCTGTGCCACTCGCAGTTCCACTACCGCCTCCTGCCGCTCCTCCAGTCGAGGCCGTGCCGCCGGCGGCGGGAGCCGTGGCCGTCGGAGCCGGCGGCGGCTGCGGGGTCTTTGTCGGCAAATTGGGCGTTCCATCCGCGTTCAACGGAACGCGAACAAGTTGAGAGGATTGCAGAAGCACGCGGTCGACCCGCTGCGCCCTGCCAGCCGCAACGGGTACGTCCTTGTCTTGCTTCACCGACAGATTGATAAATCGCTCCCGGCTGACGGTCTGTCCATTAGCCGTGAGGGTCACCGTCAGATTGAAGAGATCGGCTGCCTTCAAGCCATATCGGCCAGCGATCCCGTCCGTAATGTTGTTGGTATCGATGGCGGCCGCGAGCCCGCTAAACCAGCTTCCTGGACTAGCGGCATTGAGCGTCAAGCTGTCGGCGGTCACCTGCCCAATTCCGGTGCCGGAGGCTGGCGCCTTGAAAAGACGCACGATGATCGCCTGGCCTCCGCCGTTGCGGAAAAAATCCGCGACGGCATAGCTCATTGGCCGGTCGATCCCGAGACCGCCGAACTGCCGCTCAAAATCCGCAAAGCTATTGATCGTGACCGGCGTATTGATCGGACCGGAGATCGCGCGCCCGAGAAACGCCGTGATCGATGTCGCGACGCCAGCGATGGTACGGACGCCGCTTGGAATCTCTTCGACGTAAACGCCAGGATAGGTCAGCACAGCCATCGAGGTTTTCTCCTCTTGCAATATCTGTTGGCAGCGAACGATCGATAGAGCCCGAAGGTCAAAGCGAACGCCCGGCTCGATGGCCTCGCGTCAGCGTTGTGAAATGCTTCTCTCGCGTTGTTACCGACGTCCCGTCGAATGGAACGCCGCCGTCATTATTCATTGATCAAAGCCGGTCGGGTTCAGCGCGCATACCAGGGGATACCAACATCCCTTCCGTACTCCCGTTCGAGATTCCTGATCGTGGATTCAAAATCGGAGGCCCGCCTCGGCCTCGGCTTCGATTCCCTCGATTCTTGTGACTTGGTTTCCCGCGGTTTCGTCTCCTGCGGCTTCGCCTCCTGCGATCGCACGTCCTGCAATTCCTGGTTCAAGCGCGCAATCGTGTGCTCCTGCGCGTCCATCTGCTGCTTGCTCTGTTCGAGATCCGCGGCGGTTGCGGCCTGCTTTTGCTGAAGGCTCTTGATTGTCTCCTGCGCGTCCGACAACTGCCGTTGCGCGTCATAACTCGATCCTGCACCTGCAGTCGTCGGTTGCGACTTAAGTTGCTCCTGGGCTGTCTTGAAATCATGGTTGAGATTGTCATAGGCCTCGTGCAACGATCGCAACTCATCTTGCAATCCTCGGTTGCTCTGCTCCGACTGGTTCAGTCTGTCCCGTGTTTCGCTGACGAGGGCGGACTGGTCGGCTTTCGGCGCTCCGCTTTCCGTACCGTGAAAGAAATAGCCGCCCGCGCCACCAGCGCCGGCGAACAGCGCCGCGATGATGGACATCACCAGCGGACTGAACTGCCGCTTCGCCGGGGAAGATGGGGCCCCGTCCGGCTTTGACCCTCCCGGCGGGGCGACAGCCGAGTTGGCGAATTTCGCTCGCAGTATGTCGAAGTCTTTCTTAAGAACGTCGAACAGCTTGTCCTTCTGCGCGATCAATCCCTGGTGGTCGGCGGTCAGCCTTTGTATGACCCCATCGTGCTCCTGTTTCAGGACTGCAATGGCGCGCTCGGCCGCCGCCTGGCTCTCCTTGATCCGATTCTCGTGTTGCGTTGCGACGTCGGCGACCTCGGAATGCTTGGTCTCGAGTTTTTTCTCCAGTTCGGCAAGCGCTTGCGCACTTTCCGAAAGGTGCTGTTTCAGCCTTGATTCCTCGGCATTCCACGCCTCGGCTTCTCGTCGCGCCTGAGCCGTGGCCTGCGCTATTGCCGCCTCGTGATCCTGCTTTGCGGTTTCGAGATCGTGCTCCAGCTTGGCAACGTCCCGTTCACTTGCAGCGAGCAATTTTTTCAATCGCTCCAAATCTGTCGCGTCGGAATCGGAAGCTGCGGATGCCGGTGCAGGCACAGGTGCAGCCGAGACCAGGCGGGTTCCACACTCCTGGCAGAAACCCCTCCCGGCAGGGTTGTCATGCTGACACTTGTGACACCTGATGGTCGCCATGTTCGCCGGACCAAGATTCGAACGGCGTTATTTGCCGTTGTGAACTTGTACGAGCTTTATGAGCCCGACAATATGATCTGCCTCACAGAAGCGAGGCGCAGATTTCGTTGTCAGATAGCGATCGTTTTAGGTCAGCTTTATTGTCAGAGGGCGCTACCGCGCATTAATGAGTGTGGCGGCGCACGTCTATCTATTTAGTATTTCAATATCCCAAAAACTCGAATCGTCGCGACCCCAGACGGTCAACCACAAGATGAATCGCAAATAAGTTCAAAAAAGGGCCGCGGCTCTTCCGCGACCGCCGGCCGGATGTTGATCATTTGAAACTTTGAAAAAATAAAGTCTTTCCAAGCGTCTATCGAACCGACCGCACTTTCACGCATTAAATTTGTCGCGCATTGTTCGTAACAGCTGTGCTCTCCGGTCAACCAGTCATCGGCTTGAAATATGTGACTGCCACAGTGACGACGCGGTCACCGCACTAAAACATCGGGGAGAATTTTTCCATGATTATAAAGAGAATAGCCCTTGGCCTGCTGGCCGGGGTAGCCCTTGGCGCGACCGCCGAGGCAGCCGATATCGACCACGTCCTGCTGATCAGCGTGGACGGATTGCACGCGCTCGACGTGGCGAACTATGTCGAAGCGCATCCGAACTCCGCCCTGGCCGAATTGTCCGAACACGGCGTCACTTACAGCAATGCCCGCACGCCCGCGAACTCCGATTCGTTCCCCGGTCTGTTGGCATTGGTGACCGGCGGATCGCCGATCACCCACGGTCTGTTCTACGATGTCAGCTATGATCGCGCGTTGTTCGCTCCTGACAACGTGACGTGCAAGGGCCCGGCCGGCAACATGATGGTGTTCGACGAAAGCGTCGATCAGTACAACGGCAACGTTTCCCTGAACAAAATCGATCCGGCGAAGCTGCCGCGTGGACGCAACGAGTTCGGCCAGTGCGTTGCGGTATTTCCGCACAATGCGATCAGGACCAATACGATCTTCGAAGTGGTCAAGAGCAAGGGCGGCCGCACCGCGTGGGCCGACAAGCACCCGGCCTACGATCTCGTCAATGGTCCTTCCGGCAAGGGCGTGGACGATCTCTACACCCCGGAAATCACCAACGTCGGTGGCCTCGACAACACCGTCAGCGTCGATTGCACGGTTGCCAATGATCAGCTGAAAGTGGCGGGCATCATCAATGAAATCAACGGCCTCAAGCATGATGGCTCGCCCGGCGGCGGTACCCCGACGGTGTTCGGAATGAACTTCCAGGCGGTCAGCGTCGGGCAAAAGCTCGCCCACGACAACAGCAACGGCAGTTGCCTGCAGAGCACCCATACCGGCAAGGTCGGCGGCTACCTCGACGGCGCCGGGACACCGACCGAAGTGCTGGCGTTTGGACTGCAGAAGACCGATGAAGCCCTGGGCAGCATGATCCAGGCACTCAAGCAGCGCGGCATCTACAATTCCACGCTGTTTATGGTCAGCGCCAAGCACGGCCAGTCGCCGATCAACCCGGTCAAGATCAACAAGCCGGGCCATTTCGCCGACCTCGTCGCGACGCTGCCGGATGCAGCCAGCAATCCCGGCGGCATCGCCATCGCCAACGCCAACGCCTGCTCTACCGGCTCGTGCGGTTTCGTCCAGGACGACGATATCGCGCTGATCTGGCTGCAGGATCCAAGCCAGACCAAGGCCGTGACCGACTATCTGAACGCCAACGCCAAGGCCCTGTTCATCGATGAAGTCCTTAGCGGCGATGAGCTGGAGCTCAAATTCAACAGTCCGGCGCACGACAGCCGCGTGCCGGATGTCATCGTTCAGCCGATCTACGGCACCGTCTACACGGGGTCGACGGCGAAGAACGCCGAGCACGGCGGAATGAGCTTCGCCGACACCAATGTCGGGCTGGTCGTCTCCAACCCGCGCTTCCCGAGAACGGTGTTGAAAACCCCGGTGCTTACCTCGCAGGTCGCGCCGACGATCCTGCAGGCGCTCGACATCGAGCCCGAGGAGCTCAAGTCGGTGCGGGTCGAACATACTCCGGTGCTGCCCGGCATGTGGGACAACCGCTGAGTCAATTAAAGGCAAGACAAAGTTCTGGAGGGGCTCCGCATCCGCGGTGCCCCTTTTTCTTTGCATGACCATTTCAAGGACTATTTGCGACAGCGGCTTCGCTCCAGCGCTAAATTTTTCGACGCGCTCCTGGAATAATTTCAATGATGCATTGCCATGACCTTGTAGCCTCTGACTTATTTAAGCAGATGTCACAAATTTTTCGTCCGGCTGTGACCCGGCTCTGAAAAATTCCGCGCGGCACCTCTCCGGTCGCCACTCGCCACTATCGTGTCATTTCTTTAAATTCAACTCTTCCAGAAGGAGGCAATCACAATGCGTTTGCCAACAGCCCTAGGTTTGGTATCCGCTCTGGCCCTTGCGGTCGCGGGTGCAAGCGCCGTCGCCGACGATGATCACCGCCGCGATTCGGATGATTTCCATCACGTCCATACCGCAACACCGATCAAGCATGTCGTTGTGATCTTCCAGGAAAACGTCTCGTTTGATCATTATTTCGGGACCTATCCCAACGCATTGAACCTGTCGGGCGAGACACCGTTCACGGCGAAAAAGCACACGCCGAAAGTCAACAACCTCGCCAACCCGCTCGACGTGAACAATGGTTTCGTTCCGCTCACGGGCATCGACCTGCTCAACCACAATCCGAACAGCAATCCCAACGTCCCTCTCCCGCCCGACAACGCCAAGACCAACGGCGCCGGCGCCGCGAACCCGTTCCGCCTGTCGCCGTCGCAAGTGTTGACCGCGGATCAGGGCCACAATGAAAGCCCCGAAGAAAGCGCCTACGACAACGGCAAGATGGACGGCTTCCCGGCCTATGTCGGAACCCAGGGACCGCCGCCGGCCGGGATCGGCAGCAAGGGGCTGGTGATGGGGTATTTCGACGGCAATACCGTCACCGCGCTCTGGAACTACGCCCAGCATTTCGCCTTGAACGACAACAACTATACGACGCAGTTCGGCCCTTCGACGCCGGGCGCGCTCAACCTGATCTCGGGTCAGACCAACGGCATCGCCGCGACCTTGAACGTTCTGGGTACCTCCAACAAACTGCTGCATTCCACCCACGAGGCCTTCGGCGACCCCGGCCAGCTCGCCAGCAACATCACCGAAATCGGCGATGGCGATCCGCTGCTCGACGTGTGCTCTAATGGCACGATCGATCAGGTGACGATGGCCGGCAAAAACATCGGCGATCTCCTCAATGAAAAGGGCATCACCTGGGGTTCGTTCATGGGCGGATTCGATCTCGGCATCGTCAATGCGAACGGCACGAAAGGCTGCGCGCGCGAAACCGACCCGACTGCGCTGGGCACACCGGCGTTTACGTCGGTCGACTACATTCCGCATCACGCCTGGTTCCAGTATTATGCGTCGACCCGGAATCCGACCCATGCCCGTCCGAGTTCGGTCGAGGCGATCGGTCACACCCTGATCCCGCACACCAACATGCCGGATCTGGCCAATCACAACTACGACATCCATGACTTCTTCGACGCGCTCAAGGGGGGCAACCTGCCGGCCGTGAGCTTCCTGAAGGCGCCCGCGTTTCAAGACGGCCATGCCGGCTATTCTGACCCGCTCGACGAACAGCATTTCGTGGTGAGCGTCATCAACGCGTTGCAGAAGAGCCCGGAATGGTCGGAAACTGCTGTCATCATTGAATATGACGACTCCGATGGCTGGTACGACCATCAGATGCCGCCGATCGTGAATCCTTCGTTCAGCGCGGCGGTGGATACCCTCAACGGCCCCGGCGTCTGCAATACGAGCAATGGCTTCCAGCAGGGAAAAACCACGCCGGCAGCACCGCTCAACGGCACTTTCGGCCAGCCGGAATGGGGTCGCTGCGGTTACGGAACCCGCATGCCGCTCTTGGTGATTTCGCCTTTTGCGAAGCGCAACCATGTCGACCACACCCTGACCGACCAGACCTCGGTGCTCCGCTTCATCGAAGACAACTGGCTGTCGGGTGAGCGCATTCAAACGGGCGGCTCGTTCGATACCATTGCCGGCTCCCTCAACAACATGTTCGACTTCGACGATCGGGACGAAGACCACCCGCGCAAGCTGATCCTCGACGAGGCGACGGGCGTTGTGGTCTCGGCTTCCGGAGGCGGCGACGATCGGGATCACGATCACGATCGCCACTAACCCCACAGCGTTGCGGCGGGGTGGATCCCACCTCGCCGCAGCACGCTTGCGAATGATTTCAGCGCCTCTTGCGGCGGTCTGCTAAACCGGTCGGGCATTTTTGCTGAACCGGGCACCCGGCATGGTCGTCATTGTTTTCTTTGGATTGCTCTGTCTGCTGAGCGCGGTCCTTGCCTGGATCGACATTCGTCACGGAATCATTCCGGACTGGCTAAATCTGACGATTGCCGCTCTTGGATTGTCGAAGGCCGTGATCCTCGCCGGTCCATTGGCTGGTTTGGAAGCCGCCGGCGAAGGCGCGGCCATCGGCGCCATCTTCTGGCTGCTGCGACGGCTCTATTTCGCGGCCAGAAAAATCCAGGGCCTTGGGCTGGGCGATGTCAAATTCCTGGCAGCCGCCGGCATTTGGATCGGCGTCGCGGGGCTTCCGTTGCTCCTGCTGGTTGCCGCGCTGACGGCGCTTGCCTGCGCCGGCGTAATGCAATTGGCCGGGCGGCAATTGAGCGGTCGGACGTCGATGTCGTTCGGACCGTTTTTGGCGCTCGGCCTGTTGTTCGCGTCAGTTTTTCAACAATACTAGAGCGTTTTCGAGCGAAGTGGATACCGGTTCGCGTAAAGAAAACGCGTCAAAACAAAAAGCGGAGCCGATCGGTTCTGATCTAATCAGCGCCGATAGGCGACGGCCGAGCTGCGACCGACGCATCAAAACATCACCGACCGGGTTTAAGTCGCGGCTCTGATGTCACCGACAATAGCTTTCCCACGTTCGCTGACGGCATATGGGCCTCGCTGGCCGGCTGGCCGATGCCGGGCTGCGGCAATGCAAGGGTGACGGCCTGCGCATCCTTTTCCAGGGTCGCTTCCCGGCCCTGAACCGATCGCAGCTTCCAACCCTGATAATCCTCGCCGAGCTTCAGCCGCAGCGCCGCCTTGGTCGATTGATCCAGAAATATCCCGAATCCCTCTTCGCCGCTTGCGATCGTGCCCACCAAAGAGAGCGGCGGACGCTCGGGCTCCCTCGGCTTGGGCGCAGCCGCCACTTTCGGAACTATGGCGGGTGCGACCGCAGGCGCCGGCGGCCGCCGCGATGACGAGAAGATCGGCCGGTCGCGCGTGCCGGATAATGCCGTGAGGGGGATCGCCCACAATGGATTGGCACTCAGCGCCCGCTCCGGTGCTGGCGCGGGTGCTGCCGGCGCGGTCACGACTTGCGCCGGTGCCCGCGCGGCCGGTTGCTGCCAGATCGCAGATGCCGGAGGAGATCCGCTGCGCGCGTCTTCGGCGCCCGCGGTATCCAGCGGATCGAACGCAGCGACGGCAGTCGCGGCAGCGGCGCCGTGCACCGACGCCACCAGAAGCAGGATGCCAATCGAAAATTTCAGCATCATTTCGCCCCGTTCCATTGCCCGGACACCGCGAGCAGAATGCGCAGCTTTCCGCCTCCCGAACTGGACAACGTGGACGGCGCTTGAACGACGAGCTGGTCGATGAACAAAAATGGCATTCCGGCTTCGAGGTCGTAGAGCAGGTGCTGTAGTCCCACCTGATCGATCTCGCAACTGGCGAGGATGCTGATGAATCCCGCCTTGGATTGCGTACCCTTCAATTCGACCTGGGTCGACAACACGTTGCCACCGAATTTGGTCACGGCACCCGCGACACGTTGGATCAGCGCCGCTCCCGCGATGGTGACCGTCGCGCCTTCCAGAAAGGACGAGCCGGACGGCATCGATACGTCGGCGGGTTGTCCGCGCGTAGAGGCCGGCTTGCGGTCCTCAAGCTGCTCCAGCATCGCCGCCGAGGACGCTACCGCTTCCCGCTGGCCGAAAATGTCGGCAATCGAGGTGATCAGCGTAAACAGCAGTGCGAACACCAGTCCGGCGTAGGCGGCCGCCGCCGGCAACGGCGACGCCAACGTCTTTCTCAAAGTAGCGGCGGAGTTCATGTGCCCGATCCGAAATAAGGTGTGAGATGTACCTCGATGTGGAAACGTTCGCCAGGGTCGTTCTGCGCGCGCGTGGTCGGCGCAAAAAATGTGGCGCGGGAGAATTGCGGCGACTGTTCCATCAATCGGATCAGGGACGGTGCGTCCTGCGAAATGCCGACGACCTGGACCTTGTCGCCTTCAATCCGCAATTCGGTCACGTAAGTACTGTCAGGCAGCACCCGCGAGATCGCTTCAAGCACCATGACGCTGGACGGCGTCGTCTGCTTTCGCTTGGCCAACAGGCTCAGGGCCGATCCGCCGGCGGCAGTTTGGCCGAGACGCAGCGAGGCGCGGCGTTCCGCGATCTGGCGTAGCAGTTGCTGCTGTTCGGCGTCGAGCATGTTCCCGGCATAAGCCGCCAGCACCAAGGACGCCGCAGCCGCGAGACCGGTGCCCAACAAGATGATGCGCAGGAGGCGCGGCACATCCATCCTCCGCCCCACCGCGCTTTGCAGCGCGGTGTCAAAGACTTTTAATTTTGCTGGCGCGCCGTCGCCGGGCGGCGGCTCGGCAAAGGCGCTCACGGACGCCGCGCCAAGATTGCTCGCAAGCTGCAGCAGCGGCTGGATTTTGCTTTTCGACGTCGCCGCGAGGGTCAGCTGAATGCGCTCGTTTGCGATGTCGGAGGGCGGGCTCCAACCGAACACCGCCTCGTTTGCCGTCCACGGCGTCAGCCGATCGATCTGGGCGCGGATCATGCCGTCGAGAAACTCCACCGCTCGCCTGGGAAAGTCGAGCGATCGGAACAGTATGTGTTCGGGCTCGAGCAGGAGTTCGACGCTGGCGCCGCCAAATGCGGCCTCCCAGTCGGCTGTGAAAGCGGGGGTTGGCCTTCCCTCCAGCAATCGAAACGAAACATCCGGCAAGGCAGCACCTTTGTTCACCGGCGCCGTTTTGGCGGTGAAGGTGTTGTCATCCCCTTCGATGAGCGATATCTGCCGCTGTTGCATGAAACGGCCGGCGATCCAGTGAATGGCCCGCGCGACGGCAGCGATCCATTCGGCAAACAACTCTTTGAGCTCAGAGATCATCGCCGTCCTCCGCCGGTCGTGTCGGGTGGCTGGTCCGGGCCTCGACCTCGTCCTGCCAGGACAGCACGCGATAGGGATCCTCCTCGCCGGCCAGCCCGATCACCACCTCCGATGCGGTCTGACGGCCATTGCCGAATCTGACCGTGGTGAGGATGCGAAAGAAGTCGCTTTTATCAATTGCTGCATTTGCCTGCGCCGGACCGAGCGCCGTCGCAATCGCGGCCATGTCGTTCGGCAATACCGGCCGTTCCCTCAGAAACTGTTTCAGGCCCGACGGCGTCATGCCGGGCAATGCGGCGATCACCTCGGGCGCGGCGACCAGCACATTGATTTTTGGTTGTCCGCTATAAACCGTCACCAACGGCAGGGCGCGATCGACCAGCGCCGGCGGCAGGCCCTGAACCAGCGCAAGCTCGTCGACATGTGCAAACGGTGCCTGCCGCGGAGAATAGGCAAGGCCCGCGGCGCGGTAGAGCGACACTTCGTCATCAGTGGCATTGGCCTTCGGCGGCGTCCGCCAACCGATGATGCGGTCGGCATATTGTGCGGCATCCTCCGGACCGGCGCCAAGACTTGCAAACAAATTGGCCAACAAGTCTTTCGAGGCGGCGTTGAGATCGATGCGCCCAGTCTCGGACACGAACGAGACCGTGATATCGGCGTTGTCCAGTCGATAGTGAAACGAGCCTTGCATCGGACGCGCTTTTTCGCCTGCCAGCGACAATTGATACGCCGTCAGCTCGACACTGCCAGATACCAGGGCTTCGGCTTGCAGCCCGATATCGCTGACAGAAAGCGCCTGCGCCGTATTGGACAGATAGGCCGAGAAGATTATCGCCAGTGCCGACAGAGCCGCGACAATCCAGAGCACGGCGACCAGGACGAAGCCGTGTTCGGAAGCCGCAGTCGCGTGCGGAGCTTTTCGTATCATTGTGTCCCGCCCTGCCCCACCGCGGCATTTGCCGGGCTGGCATTGCCTTTGGAGCCATCTTTCGAATTTTGGTCAGCGCCACCGGTTTTGCCGTCACACCCGGGGCCCGGCTGCGCGCAGTTTCCGCCCGCCGGCGCCTCGGCGTGGATGGAAGTCACGGTCGATACCGAGAGGACGCGTTCGGTCGCAGCATCCCGAACCGTCAGCATGATCGCGGCCGGCAACCGGTCCGCGTCGCGCCAGCTGCTCTTCCAGACACGGTCGCGGCCCGCATAAGAAAACGACAGCCGGAACGGCGCGCGCAACAACACCACGGGATCACCAAGCTGGATCTGTTCGGAGAGCGAGGTCCCTTGTGGCAACGGCGCAAACGGCGCCCGCGTACGAACCGTCACGAAGTCACGGCGATCGCTGGTTTCGCCGATCCGCACCACGTCCAGCCCCGGCCGGGAATTGGGGCCGAGACTGGTCCGTACGAACGTTACCGCCAGCTCCGAGCCTTCGAACAGCGGCTGGCGCTGCTCGCGACCCGGCGGCACATATTCGGCGGCCGCAAGATCGGCGCTAATCCGCTGCAATGCCAACGCGACCGATTCGCTGCGCTGGATACGGTCCATTCCCCTGTTCCAGTTTGGCAACCATTGCGAGGTGATGTTGGCCAATGCCGAAAGCACCAGGCCCGTCAATGCCAGCGCGACCAGCGTCTCGATCAGCGTAAAGCCGCTCTCACCGTCGCGTTTGCTGATCGGAGAGACACTCATTGGCGCGGCCTGTGCATCAGACGAATGGTTTGAAGGTCGAGCGCTCCGCCGCCCGGAGATTGCACATGAATCTTCACGAGCTGGGGTATCCATCTGACGTCAGCGTCGGGCACGACCCAGCCTTCGCCCAGCGGTCCGATGTCGATCTGCCATTGATGATTGTTGAGCTCGCCGGACAATACCCCGGGACCGATTTCGTTGCGTGGCGGGATCTGCGTGATCATCGCGTTACGCGCCGCCTGCATCAGCTCGACATGTTGCTCCAATGACCGGACGCCGCGCGCGTTGGTCGACATCACCGATCCGATGGCAACGATGCAGACGGCAACGACCGCCAGCGCGATCAGCACTTCGATGATCGTGAAGCCGGATTGCGGGCCATCAATTGGTGGCAGTAGAGCGCGAGACAATTTCGATCCTTCCGGTCAGCCAATTGACACGAACCTCGTATCCGGTATCCAGCCGCGTCAGCGCGATGCTCCCGCCGCACGACATTCCGTTGGCAAAAAAGCTGATGGTCGACAGCGCCGCATGTTGGCGGCAGGTTTGCGGCAATAGCGCGTCGAATTGAACATCGTCGGGAATCCGGATCATCTCCGTGGTCGCGCCCGAACGGATCGAGCGCGTTCCGGTGTCGACCAGCGTCGTGACCTCGGCCTGATGCCGGATCGCCGCGTTGCGGTCGGCCTTCAACAGCGTTGCGGCCTGAAGCGCATAGGCCTGCAGGCGCGACCGCGACGTCTGGCGGGGAATTAACGGCAGCAACACAGCCGCGAGCATGGCGATGACCGCGAGGACACACACCATCTCAAGCAAAGTGAAGCCGCGTTGCTGTTCGTCACTCATTCTTTGCGTTGACCAGATTTTCGGTCGAAATATCGGCGGCGATGCCGGATCCGCCCTCCTGGCCGTCGGATCCGTAACTCATGATCTCGTAGGCGCCGCGTTCACCTGGCGAGCGATAGATGTAAGGGTGGTTCCAGGGATCGTTGGGTACATTGCCGCCTTTCAGATAAGGCCCGTTCCAGGCGGCGACGCCGGGGGTGCGCTGCACCAGTGCGGTCAAGCCTTCCGCCGTCGACGGAAACCTGCCGGCGTCGAGGTAGAACAGATCGAGCGCGCTGCCGAAACTCTGCAATTGGATCTTGGCGGCCTTGACCTTGGATTCGCTGAGATAGTTGAGCACTCGCGGGCCGATCAGGCCCATGATGAGGCCGATGATGGTGATCACCACCAGCATCTCGACGAGGGTAAAACCCCGCTCACTCTGCCGATCTCCGCACTGCGCGCGCAACATGGAGAACCGGCCTGCGCGTTTGCCTTGCTGGCATGTTTCGAACTTCATCATGAACCTATCCTCGCTTTAGCCGACAAGTTGAGTGACCGACAGCAGCGCGGTCATGACCGATACGATCAGTCCGCCAACGACCGCACTGATGGTGACGATGGCAAGCGGCCCGACGATGCCGACGATCCGATCCAGGCTGCGCTGCAGTTTTTGTTCGTAGAATTCGGCGACCCGGCCTGCCAGCGCAGGCAATTGCCCGGTTTCCTCGCCGAGCCGCAGCATGCGCACCGCCATCGGCGGGAGGCTGTTCGACGCGGACAGCGCGTCTGAAAGCTTGCCGCCATGACGCACGCGATCCGCCGCCGCGGTCCAGGTGCCTTCGCTGCCGGTGACCGCCATGATGTCGATCAGGATACGCAGCGTTGCGGTCAAGTTGACCCCGCTGCCGAGCAGGACGGCGAGATTGCGGCAAAACAGTGTGGTCCGGTAGAACCGGAAGATGCCGGAAATGCCCGGAATTCGCGAGACCGCATTCACCACCGCAGCGCCTGCGCCAGGCCGGCGCAACAGCCACCAGATGCCGGCGATGGAAGCAGCGCAACCAAGCAGCACACTGGTCGCGTTGGCGCGAAGAAAATCCGATAGTCTGATGAACACGCTGAGCGCGGAATCGGATTTCGCACCGAAATCCTGGAGCACCGAGGAGAACTGCGGCAGCACGAACAGAATGAAGAACAGCATGACGCAAACCGCGGCCATCAGGACGAAGGCCGGGTATTGCATTGCATCCGTGAGCTTGCGGCGCATCAGCTCGGCTCGGGTTCGCTCCGCGCCCAGCATCTCCAGCACCTGATCGAGGGTCCCCGACACTTCGCCGACGCGAACCAGTGCGATATACATCGGTGGAAACAGCGCCGGATGATCCGCCACCGCTCCGGCAAGACTTTCCCCGCTCAACAGCGCAGCGCGCAGCTTGCCGACCACGGGGCGAAGTTTTCCGACATCGGTGTCGCCGGCCAGCAATTCCAGCGCGTCGTCCAGGCGGGCGCCCGCTTTCAAGAGAAGCGCCAGATCTCTGGTGAACGTCGTCACCTCCGCCGGGCTCGGCCGGTTGAACAGTCCGAAATCGCCGCGCGAGGCAACAGCTTTGCGCGTCTCCTCGATCGTCTCAATCGGCAGCAGCTTAAGGTACTCGATACGGTGGGCGACTTCGGCCGCGGTCGGAGCGGTCAGCCGGCCATGCACGACCTCTCCGTTCTGTGTCAGCGCTCGGTAGCGGAAATTCGGCACTGTCTCACCGCACGGTTGTGACGCGGAGTATCTCTGCCGGCGAGGTCTGGCCGGCGCGGCATTTCGCAAGGCCGTCGTCGAGCATCGTCGTCATGCCGGCGCGGATTGCGGTTTGATCGATCTTCAAGCCGTCGGTCTTCTCGCCGATCAATTCGCGAAGCTCGTTGGTCAGTTCCAGAATCTCGAACACGCCCAGCCGGCCACGATAGCCGGTGCCGCCGCAGCGCTCGCAGCCGCAGGGATCGCGAAGCGTCTCCCCGGCCTCAAAGCCGAGCGCGGCGAACCGCGGATCCTCCGCGAGATCGGTTTTGGTCAGCGTCTTCGGCGATTTGCAGCGATCGCAGAGCTGGCGCACCAGCCGCTGCGCCACCACGGCCCGCAAGGTCGAGCGCAACAGATATCCTTCGACGCCGAGATCGAGCAGGCGCGGCACTGCGGCAGCCGCAGTCTCGGTGTGCAGCGTCGTCAGCACGAGATGCCCGGTAAGCGCTGCATGCACGGCAACATGCGCGGTCTCGGAATCGCGCACCTCGCCTACCATGATGACGTCGGGATCCTGACGGACGAACGAGCGCAGCGCCGCGGCAAATGTCAGCCCGATCGCCGGTTTGATCTGCGACTGGTTCACTCCGGGTATTTCATACTCGACCGGATCCTCGATCGTCAGGATCTTTCGCGACGGTTCGTTCAAGATCGACAAAACGGTCGCCAAGGTCGTGGTCTTGCCGCTTCCGGTCGGCCCGGTGATGACGATCATGCCGTGCGGCAGTGTCAGCAATCGCCGGATTTTGGCTTCGTCGGCTGAGGAAAATCCGAGCTTTTCGATTACCAGCAATCCGCGATCCTTCGGCAGGATACGAATGACGGCGGATTCCCCGTGCTGCGTCGGCATGATCGCGACACGAATGTCGATGTCCGAGCGCCCGGCCCGCAGCCGCGCCGAGCCATCCTGCGGCAGACGACGCTCGGCGATGTTGAGGCTCGCGACAATCTTGATACGGGAGATCACGGCCTGCGGCACGACACCGGCTGGCGCGGTGACCGGGCGCAGCAGGCCGTCGATGCGCATGCGGACCGCAAGTCCGGCGTGCAGGGGCTCGATGTGAATGTCGCTGGCGCGAAGTTCGACGGCTTTTTCCAGGAGATCATTGACGGCACGGACCACGGGCGCGCCGCTGGCGAGATCCCGCAAACTCTCGATGTCATCTTCGCGCGGTTGAAACGTCTCACCGCCCGGCGCCTCGGCGTCTTCACTGCCTAGACGCTGATTGAGCGCAACCGTGATATCTTCGAATGACCCCACCTTGATCGTGACGTCGCCCCCCAGCACGATTTCGGCGGCGCGCCGCGCGGCATTGTCGGCGGGATCGGCGACCGCCAGCACGGCGCCTGCCTCGACGGACCGATACGGAAACACCGTCATTTCGCGCAAAAAGCGCTGCGAGAAGGGTTCGACCACGGCGGTCGCCGACAGCATGTCCTGCAGCGAGACCCGTTCGAGATCGTAGAACCGGGCGGCCTCGTCGGCGAACTCGCTGGCCGACAAATCGGTGTGTTCCCAGAGCTTGCCGCTCACCTGGCCTTGCAAACGATCGCCGCCGCCCTGCTCGGCGAGTTCGCCGTTGCCGGTGGTCTTCGTCAAATGATTGTTTTGACGAAGATGCTCCACGAAGCGCAAGGACTCGTTACCGGTCATTGGTCTTTCCAGCGGGTCGCGCGGCATCAGCCGGCCGTCGAGCATTCGGGTGTCGTTTATTGATCCGAAATATGACACCTGTACGAAGCCGCCCGCGGCATTCGCATTTCGACGCTGAAGATCGCGTGGAACCGTCTGTGACCTGCGCCGCCAATTATTACTGTCATAATCCGTGGCTAATGATACCGCCGTGGTCGGATTGATCGTTCCGAATGAATCCGACGTGTGGGCACAAAGTAAGAACGGCGGAAACATGGAACACGTCGGCAACCCGAGCCGGTACCCGACGATTGTTCACAGCGTGTGCGCTGTCATCATGCTGTTATCCGTTAGCCTGCTCACCTCGTGCAATTCCGCAACGCTTGGAACCAGCGACACCGCCGACATCGATGTCCTCGACAAGGTCCGTTCGCTGGATATTCTTCCGCGCCAACCGCAGCAGGTGAATGCCCAACAGCCCTATACGGGATCTCGAGGCCGCGCGGCGGTCTATGAAGGCACGGAAGTAACCGACATCGCCGAGGCGCGCCCGCAACCGACCGCAAGTGGAAACGGTTTTGACCTCAATTTCGAAAACACGCCGGTCGCAACCGTCGCCAAGGTCGTGCTGGGCGATATTCTGGCCACGGGCTACACCATCGATCCGAGGGTGCAGGGAACCGTCACCCTTGTCTCGGTCAAGCCGGTTCCAAAGTCCGATATCGTCTTCGTTCTCGAAAATGCGCTGCGCCTGAGCGGCGTAGTGCTGGTCCGCGACACCGCCGGCTATCGTCTCACACCGATGGGCGACGCCGTCGGTTCAGGCCGCGTCGATGCCGTCGCTGCCAATCCCGAACCCGGCTACGGCGTATCGGTCGTGCCCTTGCAATACGTCTCGGCGCAAACCGTGCTTAAGCTGATGGACAGCTTTGCTACCAAACCGGGAATGGTCCGCGCCGATTCAACGCGGAATATCCTTTTGATTCAAGGCAGTGGTGCGGAACGGCGCACGGCCGTAGATACCGCGCTTAGTTTCGATGTCGACTGGATGCGTGGTCAATCGGTCGGAATCTATCCGATCGCCAACAGTGCACCCGAACCGATCATTACTGAGCTCGAAAAGATCATGGATTCCGGCGAGAGCGGTCTCAGCCAGAATGTCGTGAAATTTCAACCGATCAGCCGTCTCAACGCGATTCTCGTGGTGAGCAGAAAACCGGCGCTGTTGCGCACCGCAGCGAACTGGATCAAGCGCCTCGACAGTGCGGATACCGGGCGGACCAGCGTGCACGTCTACCGGGTGAAATATGGCGACGCCCGCCAGATCGCGCGGGTGCTCACCGAAATGTTCATTGGCGGCTCGTCCTCGGCCTCGCTCGATGCCGCGAGCAGCCAGATCGCGCCGGGATCGGGTTATTCCACAACATCCAGCGCCGATCGGCTATCGCTGAACGCCAACAATTCCGGCTCGTCGTCGAATAGCGGATTTGGATCGAGTAACGGATTTGGATCCCGTTCATCAACCGGAATCGGCGGCAGCGGCACGTCGGGTTTTGGCGCCACGCCGAACTCGGCCGCGAACCCCACCACCGGCGCCGCGCCTGCCGATAGCGGCAGCCGAACCACGGGCGGCGGCGGCCAGCCGGTTCTGCAGGGCGTTCGGATCACCGCGGATACCGTCAACAACACGCTGCTCATCTACGCGGATCAGGAAAATTACCGGGTCATCGAGACAACCTTGCAGCAGGTGGATCAACCGCAATTGCAGGTCGCGATCGATGCGACCATCGCGGAGGTCACCCTCAACGACGAGCTCGCCTATGGCGTTCAGTTTTATATGACGAGCCACAATCTGGGGTTAAAGCCGGACAATGGCTCGGCGCTCAACACGCAGTCGACCGCCGCGCCCGCGGCGGCAACGGCCCCGTCAACCACGACAACGGCCACCGGCGTTGCGGCGGCTGCCGGAACGGTCGCCGGCGCCTTCATCAACCGCGCCTTCCCCGGGTTTAATTTCCTGATCGGTTCGGAAGCGCAGCCGAGCGCCATTCTCGACGCGCTTCATACCGTCACCAGCGTCAAAGTCTTGTCCAACCCGTCGCTGGTCGTGATCAACAACCAAGCCGCCACGCTCCAGGTCGGCGACGTCGTGCCGGTTTCCACCGGCAGCGCCACCGTGCTGACGACCAGCAACACGGTCGTCAACACCATCGACTATCGCAACACCGGCATCATCCTGCGCGTTTCGCCGCGTATCAATGTCAATGGCAATGTCAGGCTCGATGTCGAACAGGAAATCAGCAATGTCTCGCCGCAGACGGCTGCCAGCCTGACGCCGACGGTTTCCGAACGAAAGGTCCGCAGCTCGATTTCGGTCGCGACCGGCCAGACTGTTCTGTTGGCCGGATTGATCAGCGAGCAGCAAAACAACACCCGAAACGGGATTCCCGGGCTAGATCAGATTCCGGGTCTCGGCGACGCCTTTTCCCATCAGGACTACAAGACGACGCGTACCGAGCTGATCATCTTTATCCGTCCCCAGATTATCCGCGACGGCACCGATGCCCACTATGTCGCCGAAGAACTGCGATCGAAATTGCGCGGAAACCTCGGCGCGAGCATTGCAAACGATCCACGGGTTCCAGGCCTGCATTGAGAAGGAGGTTGAGTTCCGTGTGGCGGACCGTATCTGTAATTTTATTGGCGATCTGCTTGTTCAGCGCCGGCACGACGTCTCCGGCGTATGCCGACGCAATGAGGCAGGCGGCGGCGGCTTATGCGAGGGGTGACTACATTCGCGCCGCCAACGAGTTGTCGTACCTGGCGGAGAACGGCAATCCCCGCGCGCAGGCGCTGCTCGGCTTCATGTACGAAAATGGTTTTGGCGTGCCGCAGGCCTATGACGCTGCCGCCGATCTCTATCATCGAGCGGCCATCCAGGGCGACGCCTTTGCACAGAGCCGGCTCGGCTTAATCTATGACAAGGGCCACGGCGTGCCGCAAAACGCGATTCTCTCCTACAAATGGCTCGATCTTGCCGCGGCCCGCGCCACCAAGCGCGAGCGCGATTATTACTTGAGGCTTCGCAATGCGGTGGCCTCAAAGATGTCGTCCGGCCAGATCGTTGAAGGCCAGCGGCTTGCCTTGATCTGGGCGCCGGGACGCTGGTGACAAAAATGGGCGACGCGCCATTCTGACGAAAGCTTTCGTTGGAGCACGATTCACCCACCTCTGCTCACGTCCCGTTCGATATCATGTCGCGGGTTCTTCCCGTCAGAAAATCCCTTTGTGTTGAAAACACCGCAACGATTGCGTCCCACCACGCAGGCGTCACGTCGGTGTCAATCGTCCGCAAC
Source organism: Bradyrhizobium lablabi (assembly GCF_900141755.1). NCBI lineage: Bacteria > Pseudomonadati > Pseudomonadota > Alphaproteobacteria > Hyphomicrobiales > Nitrobacteraceae > Bradyrhizobium > Bradyrhizobium lablabi. Next base: position 956,431 of record NZ_LT670844.1, read on the forward strand.
AACTGACGATGTAATCTGCCGTCGTCGGCAACCCTATTGCGCATGTTCGAATCAATCACTTGGGCCGACCTCAAGGAGAGGGCGATGAAACGATTGAAAGATGTTATTGGCGCGTCTATTCCATTGGCGCTTGGCGTTGTGTTCCTCGGCGCCGCCTCGCAGTCCGCCGCCGCGGGCTGTCAACTGAATTCCCCGGGCGGTCAGATCAAACACGTTGTTCACATCGTGTTCGACAATGTGCATCTGCGCCGCGACAATCCCGACGTTCCATCGGACATGGAGCAGATGCCGAATCTGCTGAACTTCCTGCAGAACAATGGCACCGTCAGCGGCAACCATCACACACCGTTGATATCGCACACCGCCCACGACATCGTCACCGCGCTGACCGGCGTCTATGGCGATCGCTCCGGCATTCCGGTCGCCAACAGCTACGGCTTTTTCCGAACGGACGGCAGCGTCGGCTTTTCCAGCTCGTTCCTCTACTGGACCGCGGCCGGCGGCGACGGCAAGCCGGAGATGCTCGACGAGCAAGGCAAGATCGCGCCGGCGCCTTGGGTGCCATACACCCGTGCTGGCTGCGATGTCGGCGCGTTCTCGGTCGCCAACATCGAATTCGAGCGGGTTCCCGACGACGTCACGACATTCTATGGCCTCGGCAGCCCCACCGATTTGGCTGTGAAGGCTTTGCTGGCAACGCCGGTGGGTACGGCAACGCATCAGCAACCGACCACGGATTATTTCGGCATCGCCATTCACTGTGCGATCGGCAGCGCGCTCTGCAACAACGGCTTGGCGGCCAACGATCCGCTGCCCGATGAACCCCACGGCTATAACGGCTTCAAGGGGCTGTTCGGAAATATCAATGTGCAGCCGGTGATCTCGCCTGGTGGTCCGGTCAAGGACCTCGATGGCAACGTGATTGCCGACCCGTTCGGACGTCCGGGCTTCCCGAACGGCTTTAGCCCACTCGCGACGCAATCGCTCGGCTATGCCGCAACCATGCTCGAAGCCGGCGTGCAGGTAGTTTACCTTTATATCGCCGACGCACACGACAACCGGTTTGGTTCGGGGACATTTGGTCCCGGCGAAGCCGGCTATGTCGCGCAGCTCAAGCAATATGACACCGCGTTCGGCAAGTTCTTCGCGCGCCTGGCGGCCGACGGCATCACCAAGGACAACACGCTGTTCGTGGTGGTACCTGACGAGAACGACCATTTCGTCGGCGGCGCGCCGAGCCCGGCGCATTGCGACGGCGTCACCGTCCCCTGCACTTACGCGGCGGGCCAGGTTGGCGAGATCGATGCGACGATCAATCGCCTCTTGATCACGCAGCGCGCCAACACCACCGCGTTCTCGGTGCACAGCGACGATGCGCCGACGGTCTATATCAACGGCAATCCGTTGCCGACCGATGGCGTCACGCGCACCATGGAACACGATCTCGACGCGCTGGTCGCCGTCAACCCGATCACCGGCAACACGGACAAGCTGTCGCGGCTGCTGGCCGACCAGGCCGAAATGAAACTTTTGCATATGGTCACCGCCAGTCCGGCGCGGACCCCGACGATGACCATGTTCGGCAACGACAACTACTTCTTCTTCACCGGCGGCGGCGGTGCCTGCGTAAACCCCTCCGACTGCGTCTCCGTTGGTGCGGGCTTTGCCTGGAACCACGGCGACTTCCAGAAGGATATCACCCGGACCTGGGTTGCCATGGTCGGCCCCGGCGTACAATCGCTCGGCCGCGACGACGAGGTGTTCACAGATCACGCCGACGTACGGCCGACGATCATGGCGCTGCTCGGCCTGAAGGATGACTATGTGCATGAAGGCCGCGTCGTCGCCGAGTGGATGCACCGTCATGCGCTGCCGGATGGCATCCGGGATCGCCGTGACAACTTCACCGACCTCGCCGAAACCTACAAGCAGCTCAACGCGCCGCTCGGCCAGCTCGGCCGCGCCAGCCTGGTTTGGTCCAACCGCTCGGTCACCGGCACCGACAAGACCTATGCCCGCTACCTGAAACGGATCGACGAGATCACCGAAGAGCGCAACGAACTCGCAGGCCAGATCAAGACGGTGTTGAACAATGCCGAATTCCACAACCAGCCGGTCGACGAGGAGTCCGAGGAACTCGGCCGTCGTGCCAAAGAGCTGATCGAGCAGGTCAAGGAACTCGCGGAACGCGAAGACCGCGCCGATAGATAAGCCTTCGAAGGTTGAGAACTGCAAAACCCGCCGGTCCAGCCGGCGGGTTTTTTCTGTCCAAAATTTACGTCGCTAGCGAGCCGCTTCAAATCCGCCGAGCGCAGCCGTCAGATTAGCCCCGAGAATATCCGAGAGATATCCGCCTTCCTGGACCAGGACGGTTGGAAGCCCCAGCCGCGCGATGGCCGCGCCGATACGTCGGAATCCTTCTGATGTTACCGCGAGACCGGCAAGCGGGTCATGCTCCGACGCATCGAGGCCGAGCGCTATGACAAGCGCGCCGGGCGCGAAAGCGCGGATCGTCTTTTCCGCTACGGCGAGTGCTTGAATGTAACCGTCGTCCCTGGTGCCGATCGGGAGCGGGATGTTGAGATTGGCACCAAGCCCGGGACCCGCGCCGCGCTCATGCGCATAGCCCCAAACAAACGGGTTGAAGAAGGTTGGATCGGCATGGATCGAAACCGTCAACACATCGCCCCGTTCGTAGAAAATGCCCTGCGTGCCGTTGCCATGATGGACATCGACATCGAGGATCGCGACGCGCTCATGCTTCAGCCGCAGATGGGCAGCTGCGACCGCGCTGTTGTTGAGATAACAAAAGCCGCTGGCGAGGTCGCGATAGGCGTGATGACCGGGAGGACGACAGAGCGCGTAAGCCGCATCTTCGCCGTCCAGAACCAGTTGAGCCGCCGTCGTCGCCACATCGGTGGCGGCGCAGGCCGCCGCCCAGGTGCCGGGACCGATCGGGCACGACGTATCGATCGTGTGCCAGCCGAGACGGCCGACAATGTGGGTCGGGTAAGTCGCAGCGTTGCGCACCGGGTGGATGTTGGCGATCATCTCGGGGCCAGAGTCTCCAAGTGCGGTCCAGCCGTCCCAGGCTTCGGCGAGAAAGCTCAGATATTCCGGACTATGGACTCTTGCGCGCGGGCCCTGCCCGAAAATGGTCGGCTCAACCAGATCGTGCTTGCCCGCTTTCAGCCCTGCGAGCAGCCGATCCGCGCGTTCGGGCTGCTCGGTGGTGCGCTTGACGACGCCGCGAACCAGAAAGAATTGCGGATCATGGCTCCGATGCAGTTCGGTATAGACGGCCTTCACACCAATGCTCCTTTGATCGCAAGAAAATAGAATTTTGCGCGCCCGCAAAGCCGGTCATCGCCCAAACGCCAGCTTCATTCCTTGGCACCAGCAGCCATGGGAGGAATTTCCCGCACGAGTCTTGCGACCTCCCGCCACGCATGACCGATGTGATGATCGACATGCGCCACGATGCGCTCCGGGTGGCCTTGCTCGATCGCAGCGAGCACAGGCTCGTGGGTGCGGGCGATTTCATGCGGATCGTCGTAGAGACGGCCGATCAGGCCGATCACCATGCGCAGTTCGGATGCCAGATCGTCGAACAGGCGCAACAGCCGCCGGTTGCCGGCGATCTCGCAGATCAGGCGGTGAAACCGGTAATCTTCCTCGACCTGCCGTGCCGGATCATCGAGATCGGCGGTCTGATGAAGAACATCGATCTGGCGTCTTAACGCGTCGCGCGTCTCCGGCGTCAGATTGCGCGCCGCCAGCACGCCCGCATGACGTTCGACGCACAAGCGCAGATCGTAGATCTCGTCGATATCGTCGGCGGCGAATTTTCGCACAAAGAAGCCGCGGCGCGGAGATGCCACCAAAAGACCCTGGCTCTCCAGAAGGCGCGCGGCCTCGCGCACCGGCGCCCGGCTGACGCCGAGTTCCCTCGCGATCCCCGCCTCCACCAATTTGGAGCCTGGCGGCAACCGGCCCTCGACAACGGCTTGCGTCAGAAGACGGGCGACCTGGCCGACGAGATCGGTCTCGGCGAGGGCCGGTAATCCGACCGGCGGGGACATTGGGCGCATAAAAAGGTCCGTTTTGGCCGCTGTACAATATTTAATCGTCGATTGTCGACAGTTTGATCTTGCCATTCTATTTGCTGCGGTGCAACCATTCAATCAGATGAAAGGTGCAATATTAGCAATGACAGCGCACGTACCGCCCGCTTCCGTCAAAGACGAAACCCGACAAATCCGGATCGATCTCGCCGCCGCCTACCGGCTGATCCACCGCCTCGGTCTCGACGACAGTATCTATACCCACATTTCGGTTCGGCTCCCCGGCAGCCATGACCGTTTCTTGATCAATCCCTACGGGATGCGTTTCGAAGAGGTGACGGCGTCCAACCTCGTGGTGGTCGACCTCGACGGACATATTGTCGAGGACCCGTTGGGGCTCGGCATCAACCCGGCCGGTTTCACCATTCACAGCGCCGTGCACGCGGCACGGACGGACGCGATGTGTGTCCTGCACACCCACACCGTCGCCGGCGTCGCGGTTTCCTGTCAGCGGCACGGACTGCTGCCGCTCAATCAATGGTCGATGCAGTTCACCGACCGCCTCGCCTACCATGATTACGAGGGCATCGCGCTCGATCTCGATGAGCGCGCGCGCCTGGTCGCCGATCTCGGCGACAAGTTCGTTATGGTGCTCCGCAATCACGGCATGCTCACCTGCGGACGCTCCGTCGCCGAAGCTTTTAAGCTGATGCACAATCTGGAACGGTCCTGCCGCGCCCAGCTCGCAATCCAAGCTTCCAACGCCGAAATCGCTCCGCTCTCCGCAGCCGTCGCCCGCAAGACCGCGGGGCAATATGCAAGCTTCTACGACAAGATCGAAGTCAAGGGTGAGCCGGACAGCGAATGGGCCGCCTTCAAGCGGATGCTGGAGCGGACCGATCCGGATTTTATCAATTAGGCCGCAAGGACAAAGTCCTTTCAATGCGCCGATCAGGCGATCAAAAAGAGAGATGACATGTTGAAGCGAATCTTGGTTGGCCTCGCCATGGTCTGCAGCGTGAGCGCCGCGGCCTTGGCGGAAGAGCCGAAAACAGGCGGCGTCATCAATGCCGTGATCCAGCCCGAACCTCCGGGTCTGATGATGGGTCTGGTCCAGAATGGCCCGACCCAGATGATCGCCGGCAACATCTATGAAGGCCTGCTGCGCTATAGCCCGAAGCTCGAGCCCCTGCCGGGTCTGGCCGAGAGCTGGACGGTGAGCGAGGACGGCAAGGTCTACTCCTTCCATCTCAGGAAGGGCGTCACCTGGCATGACGGCAAGGCGTTCACCTCGGCGGACGTGCTGTTCTCGATCGAATTCCTGAAGCAGACCCATCCGCGCGCCCGCAACAATTTGGTTCAGCTCGACAAGGTGGAAGCGCCTGATGACTCGACCGTCGTGTTCACCCTGAAGCAGCCGTTCGGCCCGTTCCTCGGCATCTTCGAGGTCGGCTCCATGCCGATGATTCCGAAGCACATCTATGAGGGAACAGATTTCAAGACCAATCCGGCGAACAACACACCCATCGGCACCGGCCCCTTCATGTTCAAGGAATGGCAGAAGGGCTCGTTCATCCGGCTTGTGAAGAATCCGAACTATTACATCAAGGGCAAACCCTATATCGATGAGATCTATTGGCACGTCATTCCCGATGCAGCGGCGCGATCGGTGGCGTTCGAGACCGGCAAGGTCGACGTGCTGCCCGGCGGTTCGGTGGAAAACTTCGACGTTCCCAGGCTCAGCGCGCTCAAGAACGTCTGCGTCACCGGCAATGGCTGGGAATTCTTCAGCCCGCACTCATGGCTCTGGCTCAACAACCGCTCCGGACCGACGGCCAACAAGAAATTCCGTCAGGCGGTGATGTTCGCCATGGACCGCAATTTTGCAAAGGACGTGATCTGGAACGGCCTCGGCAAGGTCGCGACCGGCCCGTCCGCCTCCTCGATCAAGTACCACACCGACGCGGTGACGAAATACGATTACGACCCGGCCAAGGCCAAGGCCCTGCTCAAGGAGGCCGGCTACAATGGCGAGAAAGTCCGCCTGCTGCCGCTGCCTTACGGCGAAACCTGGCAGCGTTGGGCCGAGGCGGTTAAGCAGAATCTGCAGGACGTCGGCATCAATGTCGAAATGGTCGCGACCGATGTCCCGGGCTGGAATCAGAAAACCTCCGACTGGGATTACGATATCGCCTTCACTTATCTCTATCAGTATGGCGATCCCGCGCTCGGCGTCGGCCGCAACTATGTTTCCAGCCAGATCGTCAAGGGCTCGCCGTTCAACAACGTCGAGGGATATTCAAACCCGGAGATCGATCAGCTGTTCGCCGACGGCGCCGTCGCCTTCCCGGATTCCAAGCGCGAGGAAATCTACGCCGAGGCGCAAAAGATCCTGACGGACGACGTGCCGGTTGCCTGGCTGCTCGAATTGCAGTTCCCCACCATCACCCGCTGCAACATCAAGAACCTCGTCACCACCGCGATTGGCGTGAACGATGGCTTCCGCGATGCCTGGATCGATAAATAATTGGCCGCCAATCCGCGGCGGCGCTCCGGCGACCGTCGCGGAAGGATGCCTCGCTTAGAACGCAACGGAATTGACGATGCTCGCATTCATCGCCCAGAGAATTGGCAAGGCCATTATCGTTCTCTTGGCCATCGTTGTCTTGAACTTTTTCCTGATCCGGATGGCTCCGGGGGATCCCGCGATGGTCATGGCCGGCGAAGCCGGCGCGAGCGACAAGATTTTCGTCGCCCAGCTGCGCGAAAAATTCGGCCTCGATAAACCGCTTCCCGTGCAGCTCTATACCTACGTCAAGGGCATCCTCACTTTCGATCTCGGCTTTTCGTTCCGCCAGCAGATGCCGGTTTCAAAACTCATTCTCGAGCGGCTTCCGGCCACCCTGCTGCTGACGGGAACGGCGTTTGCGATTTCACTTGCGTTCGGCATCCTGTTCGGAACGCTGGCGGCGCGGTTCGCAGGCACCTGGGCAGATACCGCCATCACAATATTGGCGCTGATCTTTTATGCCACGCCGCTGTTCTGGGTGGCGCTGATGGCGATCCTGTTGTTTTCGGTCGCCATGGATTGGCTGCCGAGTTTTGGATACGAGACGGTGGGTGCGAATTATACCGGCCTCGCCCACGTGCTCGACGTCGGCGCCCATTTGATCTTGCCGGCGATGACGATCGGTCTTTTCTTCATGGCCACTTATGCTCGCATGACGCGGGCCTCGATGCTCGAGGTCAAGCGGCTCGACTTCGTCAAGACCGCCCGCGCCAAAGGCTTGCGCGATGCCGTGATCCAGCGCCGTCATGTGCTGCGCAACGCGCTGTTGCCGGTCGTGACGCTCGCGGGCCTGCAGGCGGGCACACTGGTAGGCGGTGCCGTGCTCACCGAAACCGTGTTCGCATGGCCGGGTATCGGCCGTCTGATGTATGAAGCTCTCTTGCAGCGCGACTATAACCTCTTGCTCGGCGTCTTCGTGGTGTGCTCGGCGATGGTGCTGGCTTTCAACCTCATCACCGATCTGATCTACCGCTCGGTCGATCCCCGCATCGAGTTCGCGGCATGAGGCAATTCTGGCGAATGCTGCTGCGCAATCCCGGCGGGGTGATCGGCCTCGTGATCCTGGCCATCGCGATCGCGGTCGCGGTGTTCGGCCCGATGCTGTTTCCGACCTCGCCCTGGCGCATGGTGCAGCGGCCATTTTTGCCGCCGTTCACGCTGAAAGGCGTGCCGCTCGGCACCGATGCGCTCGGCCGCGACGTTCTGGCCGGTATCATCTATGGCGCCCGCGTTTCGCTGCTGGTCGGCCTTGTCTCGACACTGGCGGCGCTCGCGGTCGGGATTCCCGTTGGAGCAATGGCCGGATATTTCGGCGGCCGCATCGGCGATGCCTTGATGCGTTTCACTGAATTTTTTCAAACCGTCCCGAGCTTCGCGCTGGCGATCGTGCTGGTTGCGGTGCTGCAACCGTCGATCGTCTCAATCGTCATTGCGATCGCCATCGTCAGCTGGCCGCCGGTGGCGCGGCTCGTGCGCGGCGAGGTCCTATCATTACGAACCCGCGAATATGTTCAGGCGGCGATCGTGACCGGGCAAACCCATAGCTGGATCATCTGGCGCGAGATTCTTCCCAACGCCCTCTCCCCCGTCATCGTGCTGGCGTCGCTGATGGTTGCTACCGCGATCCTGCTCGAATCGTCCTTGTCGTTTCTCGGCCTCGGCGATCCCAATCTGATGTCGTGGGGCTACATGGTCGGCGCCGGCCGCACCGTTATTCGTCAGGCCTGGTGGATCACGGTATTTCCCGGCATCGCCATCCTGATCTCGGTGCTGGCGCTGAATCTGATCGGCGAAGGCCTCAACGACGCGCTCAACCCGCGCCTCAACAAGGACGGGCGCTGAGCATGTCCACCGGTACAGCCGTCACCATCAAAGATCTGAAGCTGGCCCTGCCCGCCGGCGGCGACCGGCCCTACGCCGTGGACGGGGTCTCCTTCGATCTTGTGGCCGGCAAGATCCTTTGCATCGTCGGAGAATCCGGTTCCGGCAAGTCGATGTGCGCCCATGCCCTGATGGGCCTTCTGCCCGACAATGTCATCGCCGAAGCCGGCGAGATCGTCTTCGACGGACAAAACCTGCTCACGCTTGACGACGAGGCCTGGCTCGCCTTGCGCGGCCGCCGCATCGCAATGGTGTTCCAGGAGCCGATGACGGCGCTCAACCCCCTGATGCGAATTGGCGACCAGATCGCCGAAATGTTCGAGGCGCACAATTTGCTGACGCCGAAAGTGCGAAAGCAAAAGGCCGTCGGCCTGCTGCGCGAGGTTGGTCTGCCCAATCCCGAGCAGACCATACGCGCCTATCCCCATCAATTGTCCGGCGGGCAGCGTCAGCGCGCCATGATCGCCATGGCGCTGGCGCTCGAACCCGCCGTGCTGGTCGCCGACGAGCCGACCACCGCGCTCGACGTCACCACGCAGGCGCAGATTCTCAAATTGATCCGTGACCTGCAGCGCCGCCGCAATATGGCGGTGATGTTCATCACCCATGATTTCGGCGTGGTCGCCGATATTGCGGACCGCGTCGTCGTGCTTCAGCACGGCAAGGTGGTCGAGCAAGGCGCGGCCGAGGACGTCCTCACACGGCCGCAACATCCTTATACCCGCGCGCTGCTCGCGGCCGTTCCCACGATGCAGCCGCCGCAACGGGCCCCCCTGCTCAACCGGCGCAAGGCGGTCGAAGTGGTCGGCCTCGAGAAAACCTATGTCAGCGGCGGTGGCTGGTTTCGGCCGGCGCGCAGCGTTCAGGCCGCGAAGGAAGTCAGCTTTGACATTTTTCAAGGCGAGACGCTGGGTCTCGTCGGCGAATCCGGTTCGGGCAAATCTTCGGTCGCGCGCCTCGTCATGCGCCTGATCGAACCCGACCAGGGCACCGTTCGCCTCGGCGACACCGATCTCACGCGGATCAGCGGAAAAGCGCTGCGCGAGCAGCGCCGCCGCATCCAGATGGTGTTTCAGGATCCGTTCGCTTCGCTCAATCCACGCCGCAAGGTCGGCCATATCATCACCGACGGCCCGATCGCGCACGGCGTCGATCCGGTCGCCGCGCGAGCACGCGCCCATGACTTGCTCGGCCTGGTCGGCCTAAATATCGGCGCGATGGAGCGCTTTCCGCATGAATTCTCCGGCGGCCAGCGGCAGCGGATCGGGATCGCCCGGGCGCTGGCGCTCGATCCCGAAATTCTGGTCGCCGACGAAGCCGTCTCCGCGCTCGACGTCTCGGTGCAGGCGCAGGTGCTCAGCCTGCTCGAAGGCCTCAAAGCGCGGCTTGGTCTTTCCATGCTGTTCATCACCCATGATCTTCGGGTGGCCGCGCAGATCTGCGATCGCATCGCGGTGATGCAGCGCGGTGAGATCGTCGAGCTCAGGCCTGCCGCCGCGCTGTTCTCCGCGCCGGAGCATCCCTATACGCGCGAGCTTCTTGCCGCGGTGCCGGGCCAGATAGCTTCGTCCAAGGCCGCCTGAGAAATGCGTTGCGCTCTTGTCAGCGGCAGCCTCGATCTGCGCGATTACCTTGGTGCGGAATTCAAGCGCATCGCCGAGCGTATCGAAATCGTCGACCATCGCCAAAACAGACCGGATAAAGATATCCGCCTCGCCGTCGCCTGGCATCCGCCGGACGACGCCTTCGCGTATTACCCCAATTTGCAGGCCGTCTGCTCCATCGGCGCGGGCGTTGACAACATCATCGCCTGTCCGAGCCTGCGGCCCGATATCGACGTGGTTCGCGTCGTCGATCCCGCGCAAGCGCAGATGATGTCGGGTTTTGTCCTTTGGCATGTGATCTGGCATCAGCGGCGTTTTGCGGCCTATCTGGATCAGCAACGTGACGGAATCTGGCGGCGTCAGCACCAACGTGCGGCACAGGACGTGCCTGTCGCGATTCTCGGCTACGGCGAAATCGGCCAGAGGGTGGCCGCCGATCTTGCCCGGCTCGGCTTCCCGGTGATGGTATGGAGCCGAAGTGCGAAGCCGACACCTCCGTCGGTTAAGGGATTCCACGGCGCTTCGGGCCTTTCCGCCATGCTCGCCGAAACCGAAGTGCTGGTGAACCTGTTGCCGCTGACGCAGGAGACAACGGGCATTCTCAACAGCGAACTGTTCAACACAATGCGGCGCGGCGGTTATCTCATTCAGGTCGGCCGCGGCGAACACCTCGTCGACGATGATCTGCTGGCGGCGTTCGAGAGCGGCCAGCTTGCGGGTGCCGCCCTCGACGTGTTCGCGGCTGAGCCGCTGGTACAATCTCATCCGTTCTGGCGTCATCCGAAAATCGTTGTGACGCCGCACGACGCCTGCGAAGTCCGCGTCGAAGCCGTCGCTTCTACTCTGATCGCAACGGCGGATGCGATACGAACCGGCCAACGGCCGCCGCACGCGATCGACCGCCAACGCGGCTATTGAACGTGGCGATGAACCCGCTCCCAACCATCGCTGCCGCCCATCCGATCGACGGTTTGCGCGCGGCATCCGCTATCCCCGAATCGCGCGCTCAACAACTCGCGGCTGAGTATTATGGCTTGCCGGCGACGGCGCTTCGGCTCAACAGCGAGCGCGATGACAATTTCAGGCTGCGAACTCTGGATGGCCGCGAATATGTTCTCAAGATCGCCAATCCCGCAGAAGACCGCGCGGTAACCAATCTGCAGACCGAGGCCCTGCTCCACCTCGCGGTCGCGGACCGGCGATTGCCGATCCCGCGCATCTTCGCAGCGCTGAACGGCGCGTGCGAGCTTGATATAAAGTTTGACGACGGCTCGACCCGGATCGTGCGCCTCTTGTCCTTCCTGGCGGGAACGCCGATGCACTCGGTCGGAGCGTCCGCAGCACTGCGGCGCGATCTCGGCCGCTGCGCGGCAAGGCTTGCACGCGGCCTTCGCGATTTCAGGCATGCCGGTGCCAATCACAAGCTGCTCTGGGATCTTCAGCACGCCGCCGAATTGCGCGCGCTTCTCGATGCCGTCCCCGCCGACCGGCGCGGTCTGGTGCAGCATTTTCTCGACAGCTTTGAGGCTCACGCGCTTCCCGCGCTGCCACACCTGCCCGCGCAGCCGGTTCACAACGATCTCAACCCGCATAACGTCGTGGTCGATCCCGGTAACGAAAACATCACGGGCATCATCGATTTCGGCGATCTGACCTTCACCGCCCGCGTCAACGACCTCGCTATCGCGGCGGCCTACCAAGTTGCGGATAGCGATGATCCCCTCGCTCCAGCCTGCGAACTGATCGCGGCCTATCATGCGGTCTCGCCGCTCGATCCGGCCGAATTCGATATAGTGTTCGATCTGATGGCCACGCGCATGGCCATGACCGTTGTGATCTCTAGCTGGCGAGCCCACCGTTACCCGGAGAACCGGGAGTATATTCTACGCAACAATCAAGGCGCCTGGGCGCGGCTCAGCCGGATCGTAAAGCTCTCCCGGGCCGAGGCGACGCAACAGATCAAGCGCGCCGGAAATTCGGAGCAAGACAGATGTCCGTAAACGACGAGGCCGTCTCGACACGCGACATGATCGCGCGTCGCAATCGCCTGCTCGGACCGGCCTATCGGCTGTTCTACGAGCAGCCGGTGCAATTGGTTCGGGGAGAAGGGGTCTGGCTTTACGACCGCGAGAACAGGCCCTATCTCGACGCCTATAATAACGTCGCCGCCGTCGGACATTGTCACCCGCACGTCGTTCAGGCCATCGCGCGCCAGGCCGCATTGCTCAACACGCATACGCGCTACCTGCACGAAACCGTGCTCGATTACGCCGAGAAGCTTCTCGCCACCTTCCCGGCCGAGATCGGCCACGTCATGTTCACCTGCACCGGCAGCGAAGCCAACGACCTCGCGCTGCGCGTGGCTCGGACCTGTACCGGAGGCACCGGATTCATTGCCACGGAAACCGCCTATCACGGCGTGACCTGCGCGCTGACCGAGCTTTCGCCTTCGCTCGGGTTGCCCGCGGCAAAGGACAGCCACGTGCGGCTGGTGGCGGCGCCGCGGTCGGCCGGCGACGACACCGGCGAGATCTTCGCGCGCGACGTTCGCGACGCGCTGGACGACATGAAGCAAAACAACATTCGCCCGGCGGGATTGCTGGTCGACACCATCTTCTCGAGTGACGGCGTGTTCGCCGACCCGCGCGGTTTCCTGCGCCCGGCGGTCGAAGCGGTGCGAGCTGCCGGCGGCCTTTTCATTGCCGACGAAGTGCAGCCTGGCTTCGGCCGCACCGGCGAGCAGATGTGGGGTTTTGCCCGCCACGGTCTCGTTCCGGATCTGGTTACGATGGGCAAGCCGATGGGAAACGGCCATCCGGTCGCCGCCATGGCCGCGCGTCCGGATCTGTTGGCCGAGTTCGGCGCGCGGTCGCGCTACTTCAACACCTTTGGCGGCAACCCGGTATCATCAGCGGCGGGGATCGCCGTGCTCGAGGTGATCGAAGCCGAGGGCTTGATGGAAAACGCCCGACGGACCGGCGCTTATCTGGTCGAACGTCTCAGACAGTTGCAGGCTCGGCACGACTTGATCGCCGAAGTCCGCGGCGCCGGTCTGTTCATCGGCGTGGAGCTGCGGCACGGCGGCGCCACCGGGACGCCGGCCACGGCTGAAAGCGCTGCCATCGTAAACATGCTGCGCGAGCGGCGCGTGCTGATCAGCGCTGCGGGGCCGCATGCCAATGTTTTAAAAATCCGGCCACCGCTGGTGTTCCTAGCCGACCACGCCGACCTGCTCGTTGAGAGGCTGGATCAAGCGTTGCTCGCCCTGCATCAGGCCTGATCAGCCAAAGCGATTTTCGTATCTAGCCAGGGCAAGTTCAGCCGTGTCGATCTCGGGCTTGCGGCCTGACAGCAAATCCGCGAGCACGCGCGCGGACCCGCACGCCATGGTCCAGCCGAGCGTGCCGTGGCCGGTATTGAGATGGAGGTTCGCATAGCGCGTTGCCCCGATCACCGGCGGACCATCGGGCGTCATCGGTCGCAACCCGCTCCAGAACGTGGCTTTCGCGAGATCGCCGCCGCGCGGAAACATATCAGTCAGCGAGTGATCGAGCGTCGCCCGCCGCGCTTCATGGAGGCTGCTCGAATAGCCTGAAACTTCGGCGGTGCCGCCGACCCGGATGCGATCGCCGAGCCGCGTGATCGCCACCTTGTAGCTCTCATCCATCACCGTTGACACCGGCGCTGCTTCGGCATCGACGATCGGCACGGTGATCGAATAGCCCTTGACCGGATAGACGGGGATCGAAATGCCGAGCGGTCTTGTCAGACGCGGCGACCAACTGCCGAGCGCGACGACATAGGCATCGGCCTGCAGCACGCCCGCGCTTGTTGCGACGCCTGATATTTTCGAGCCGTCCGCCATCAGCCGCTCAATCGTGGTCTTGAGATGAAACTGCACGCCGAGCTTTCCGGCGCGGGCAGCGAGCGCCTGGGTGAACATGTGACAATCGCCGGTCTCATCCTGCGGCAGTAGCAAGCCGCCCGCGATCCGGTGCTTCACGGCGGCAAGCGCCGGCTCAGCCCCGACGCAGCCGTCGCGGTCGAGCACTTCATACGGCACGCCATACTGTTTCAATACCGCGATATCCTCGGCGGTGCCGTCGAGCTGGGCCGTTTTGCGGAACAATTGCAGCGTGCCGCGGCTGCGCTCGTCATAATGGATCGCTGTCTCCGCCCGCAATGCGCGCAGGCAGTCGCGGCTATATTCCGCAAGCGGAATCATGCGGCTCTTGTTGACCGCATACCGCGCCGAGGTGCAGTTGCGCAGCATCTTGATGAGCCAAAGCCACATTGCCGGATCCAGCTTCGGCCGGATCACCAGCGGACCATGCTTCATCAACAGCCACTTGATCGCCTTGATCGGCACGCCGGGGCCGGCCCAGGGCGACGAATAGCCAGGCGACACCTCGCCGGCATTGGCAAAACTGGTCTCGAGCGCGGGCTCCGCCTGACGGTCGACGACGGTAACCTCGTGCCCGCTCGTCGCAAGGTAATAGGCGGTGGTCACGCCGATGACCCCGCCGCCGAGAACCAGTACCTTCACGATCGTCTATGCTCCGTTGCGGCCGCAAGCTGTGGAGATTTCCGCAACCGACAAGCTAAGGCAAGCTTCAGGCCACGCGCTTCAGCGCGTCGCCGAGTATTCCCACGATATCGTCGATATGGCTGCGCTCGACAATCAGCGGCGGCGACATCGCGACCGTGTCGCCGGTGCTGCGCAGCACAAGGCCGCGGTTGAAGCAGTCGACCATGAGCTCGTAGGCGCGCGCACCGGCCGCATCTTTCCGCGGCGACATCTCGATGCCGGCGACAAGGCCAATGGCGCGGACATCGATCACGTTCGGCAGGCTTCGCAGCGAATGCATCGCGTCCTGCCAATATTCGGTGAGCGCGGCGCCGCGGGTGAGCAGTTTTTCTTTCTGGTAGATTTCCAGCGTCGCGAGCCCGGCGGCGCAGGCGACCGGGTGGGCGGAATAAGTATAGCCGTGGAACAGCTCGATCTGGCTTGCCGGTCCGACCATCAGTGCGTCGTGGACCTTGCGGCTTGCAAACACCGCGCCCATCGGAACCGAACCATTGGTGATGCCCTTGGCGGACGCGATGAGATCGGGCGTGACGCCGAAATAGTCGGCGGCAAAGGGCGCGCCGAGGCGGCCGAAGCCGGTGATCACTTCGTCGAAGATCAACAGGATGCCGTGCTTGTCGCACAGTGCGCGCAGGCGCTGCAGGTAACCCTTGGGCGGTATCAATACGCCGGTCGAGCCGGCAACCGGCTCGACGATGACGGCCGCGATCGTCTCCGCACCATGCAGCGCGACCAAACGCTCGACATCGTCGGCAAGCTCCGCGCCGTGCGCGGGCTGCCCCCTGGAAAAAGCGTTCCGGGCGAGATCATGGGTGTGGCCGAGGTGATCGACGCCAGGAAGGTGCGTTGCGAAGGCCCGGCGGTTGTTGACGATGCCGCCGACCGACATGCCGCCAAAACCGACCCCATGATAGCCGCGCTCGCGGCCGATCAGGCGGGTGCGGGTCGGCTGACCGGCCGAACGCTGATAAGCTAGCGCGATCTTGAGCGCGGTGTCGACCGACTCCGAGCCGGAATTGGTGAAGAAGACGCGGTCCAATCCGCGCGGTGCGATCGCCGCGAGCCTTTCGGCGAAATCGAACGCGATGGGATGCCCGATCTGGAACGACGGCGCATAATCCAGCGTCATCAACTGCCGCGAGACCGCATCCGCGATCTCGCGCCGGCCGTGGCCCGCATTCACGCACCATAGCCCCGCCGAGGCGTCGATCACCTTACGGCCGTCGACGGTCGTGTAGTACATGCCTTCGGCGGAGGCGATCAAACGAGGCTCAGCCTTGAACTGCCGGTTGGCGGTGAACGGCATCCAGAACGCGTCGAGGTTTTGCGTGTTGGGAATCTGGTGGACTGTCACGGGCTGGCTCCTTTGGCGGCTTGCGGTATCGACATCATGTTGACGAATGTACAGCAAGTCCTTTTCTTCTGTTACCTAACTCATTGATTTTGCTGTATCCGATCGATAATATTCATTCGATCCGCAACACTAGAAACAGCCTTACCAACCCCTGGGAGCGACGATGAGCATCGATGTCGGCGAACGGTTACGATTCGTCCGCAGCCGCAACAAACTATCCCAGCGCGAACTGGCCAAACGTTCCGGGGTGACCAACTCGACGATCTCGCTGATCGAAGCCAACCAGATGAATCCGTCGGTCGGCGCGCTCAAGCGCATTCTCGACGGCATCCCGATGGGCATGGCGGAGTTTTTCGCGCTCGAACCCGACCGGCCGCGCAAGGCGTTTTACCGTTTCGACGAGTTGAGCGAGATCGGCAAAGGGCCGATCTCCTATCGTCAGATCGGCGACAATTTGTTCGGCCGCGCGCTCCAGATCCTGAAAGAGCGATACGAACCGGGCGGCGACACCGGACGCGTGCCGCTGGTGCACGATGGCGAAGAAGGCGGCATCATTCTGTCCGGCCGGCTGGAGGTGACGGTGGACAGCGAACGCCGTATCCTCGGCCCCGGCGACGCCTATTATTTCGAAAGCCGCCGGCCGCATCGTTTCCGCTGCGTCGGCGCCAAACCCTGCGAATTGATCAGCGCCTGCACGCCGCCGACCTTCTGACGCCGCAACCGGAGTTCGTTTCGAGATGAGCGAAGAACTGTGCTTCCTGTCTGCCACCGAGCTTCGCGCTCGCATTCTCGCCAAGGACGTTTCTCCGGTCGAAATCACCCGCGCGGTGCTGGCGCGCGCCGAGCGGCTGCACCCCGAATTGAACTGCTTCATCACGCTTTGCGGCGATCAAGCCATGGCCGACGCCGGAAAAGCGGAGCACGCGGTCATGACCGGCGCGCCGCTCGGTCTTCTGCACGGCATTCCCTTCACGGTGAAAGATATCGTCAATACCAAGGGCGTGCGTACGACGTTTGGGGCGGTTCCGTACAAGACAAACGTGCCCGATCACGACGCAGTTTGTGTCGCCAGGCTGCGCGCGCAAGGCGCCATTCTTGTCGGCAAGACAACGACACCGGAATTCGGCTCCAAGTGCCTGACCGACTCGCCTTTGTTCGGCCGCACCCGCAATGCCTGGAGCCGCGCGCGCTCCAGCGGCGGCTCGAGCGGCGGCGCCGCGGTCGCGGTTGCGAGCGGCATCGCGCCTTTGGCGGTCGCCACCGATGGCGGCGGCTCGACGCGAATACCGGCATCCTGCAACGGCGTCGTCGGATTGAAGCAGAGCAACGGAATGATCCCCCACAGCCAGGTGCAAGACGCTTTCGGCAATCAGACCTATGTCACCCCGATGACGCGCACGGTCGCGGACACCGCCCTGATGATGCAGGCAATGACCGGGGAAGATGCTTCCGATCCATGGTCGATCGGCATTCCCACGCAGGATTTTATTGGCGGCGCGGCGGCGCACGGTGATTTGCGCGGACGCAAGATTCTGTTTTGCCTGGCGCCCTCCGGCCGATCGGTCGCGGCGGATGTCGCCAAAGCTTTCAAGGCGAGCCTTGCCAAGCTCGAGTCACTCGGCGCCGAGGTCGAAGAAATGCCCGGTGACGGATTTGATGTGGAGCCGATCTGGCGCGCCATCAATCACACCATATGGCGTACCCGGTTCGAAAAGCTTGCGGCCGATCATGGCGACCAATTGAGCGCGACATTCCTAAAGCAGCTGGCTTTGGCCGAGAAGGTCAGTGGCGTCGACTTTCAACAGGCCATGTTCGACCGCACCTCATTGTTCCGGCGCGTGCAATCGTTGCTGCAGGGTGCCGATGTGCTGGCGATGCCGACGCTTTCCCGCACCGCGCTTCCGATCGACCAGGAGCTGTTCGGCACGATCGATATCGACGGGCAAGTGTTCAACGAGGTTCGCTCAAACTGGTTTCCGTGGACCATGCCGTTCAACATGACGGGGCACCCGGCTGTCAGCCTGCCCTGCGGCTTTGCTTCCGACGGCCTGCCGATCGGAATTCAGCTGGTCGGCCGCTTTCGCGGCGACGTCGAGTTGCTGCGGGTCAGCGCGCTGTTCGAGGCGTCGCAAGATCTCCTTGGCCGCTGGCCGGACTCAACACTATAAGCCGAGACGATCGCGAATTCGGCCGTAGAGCACGACGCTCCTCACGCCTACGGGCCAGAAAGCGTGAAAGCGAATTGGCTTTGGACTTGTGATGGGCATGTCGATCCCGGCCGTCTCGCCCCCGATCAACCGCCGCGCCAATTGCGATCCCATCGCGGTCGCAAGTGCGACGCCGCGGCCGTTGCAGCCGAGATAGACTAGCGCGCCTGGTCCCGGCTCGTGGATATGCGGATAGTGATCGGCGGTCATGGCAAGCCGGCTGTTCCAGCCGTGGGTCCAGCGAACACCGCGAAGCGCCGGCCACAGCCTGCTGGCGTAGCGCATGAGATAGGCGACCGCGGATGGATCCCTGATCCATTGCATCGGACCGCGGCCGCCCATCAAGAGGCGGTTCGACGCATCGATCCGGTAGTAGACGGTGATATGGCCGCTTTCGTACAGCACCGACCGCGTCGGCATGATTTTTCGCGCGACATCCTCACGCAGCGGCTCGGTTGCTGTGATCGAACTGAACACCGGCACAATGGTGCGTCGCAGGCCGGGCCAGAGATCGTCGGTAAAACCGTTAGTGGCGATCAGCACCTTCTCGGCCCGCACCACCGCGCGCGGCGTCTCGATACGCCATCGTCCAGCTTCGCGCCGCAACGAGGTCGCCGGCGTCTGGCCATGAATCGCGGCGCCGGCAGCGAGAGCCGCCCGTGCAAGACCGCGGGCATAGCTCAGCGGCTGCAGATCGCCGCCGCGCCGATCCAGCATGGCGCGGACATATCGATCCGTTCCGGTTGCCTCCAGCACAGCGTTGCGGTCGAGCACGCTGACCGGCATGCCGCGCCGGATGCACTGTTTTGCGGTGTCCTCGACGGCAGCCGCGTTGGTTTCGTGATAGGCCGCGCGCAGCGTGCCGTTCTGTCGCGCTTCGCAGGCGATACCAAGACGGCGGATGAGATCGAGCGTGAACACGGGCGTGTTGTAGGCGAACGCGATCATGCGCGGGCCGAGGTCGGCGCCGAAATTCGCCTCGATCGTGTCGGGATCGAGTTTTAGTCCCGGATTGAGCTGGCCACCATTGTTGCCCGACGCGCCCCAGCCCGGCTCCTGCGCTTCGAGGACAATTGTATCCGTGCCCTGCTCGGCGAGATGCAGCGCCGTCGAAAGTCCGGCAAATCCGCCGCCGATGATCGCGACCGATACGTTCTTGTCGGCGTCGAGCGGAGGCGTCGGAACCGGTGCGACGGCGGTGTCCGCATAAAGGCTCGGCGGTAGTGCAAAAGATTTGTGGGTTGGCATCGTATGATCAAACTCGCGTCACAACGGATGCAGCACGCGGCGCAGGAAATCCTGCGTCCGCGGGTGCTGCGGCTGATTGAGCATGGGTTTCGCCGCGCCCTGCTCGACAATGACGCCTCCATCGATGAACAGCACCCGATCGGCAACGTCGCGGGCAAATCCCATCTCGTGCGTGACTACGACCATGGTCATGCCGTCATCGGCAAGCTTGCGCATCACCGAAAGCACGTCGCCGACCAGTTCGGGATCGAGCGCCGAGGTCGGCTCGTCGAACAGGATCGCCTTCGGCTGCATCGCCAGCGCCCGCGCAATGGCGACGCGCTGCTGCTGGCCGCCCGAAAGCTGCGCCGGATAGGCGCCGGCCTTTTCGCCAAGGCCCACTTGCGCCAACAGCGCACGGCCGCGCTCGAGTGCCTCGGCGCGCGGCTCGTTCTTCACATAGATCGGCCCTTCGACGACGTTGTCGAGTGCGGTGCGGTGCGGAAACAGATTGAAGCGCTGGAACACCATCGATACCTGGGTCCGGATCGCGACGATCGATGGAGCCTTGCTGTCGACCCGCGCGCCTTCGACAAAAATGTCGCCGGCGTCATAGCTTTCCAGGCCGTTGATGCAGCGCAGAATGGTCGACTTGCCGGAGCCCGACGGGCCGATAATGCAGACGACCTCGCTTTTCTCGACGGAAGCCGAAATGCCCTTGAGCACCTCGACCGCACCGAACCTCTTGTGGACGTCGCGCAGTTCGATCATCGGCGGCCCGCCCGCTTCTCGAGGTGCCGGACCAAAAGGATGAGCGGGATGCTCATGGTGAGATACATCAGCGCGACCAGGGTGAACACGCTGGTGTTCTTGAAGGTAGATGACGCGATCAATTTCCCCTGCAGTGCAAGTTCGGCAACCGTAATGGTCGATGCCTGCGAGGAATCCTTCAACAGCATGATCATGATGTTGCCGTACGGCGGCAGCACGATGCGGACCGCCTGCGGCAGCACCACGCGGCGCATGGTCAACCACCAGCCCATGCCGATGGTCTGCGCGGCCTCGATCTGGCCCTTGTCGATGGCCTCGATCCCGGCCCGGAAATTCTCGGCCTGATAGGCCGAATAAGCGATGCCGAGCCCGAGGATCGCCGCCTGCAGCGCGGTCAGCGTGATGCCGAAATCGGGCATCACGAAGTAAAGATAGAACAGCAGCACGATGATCGGGATGCCGCGGATCAAATTGATCAGGGCGGCGCTCAAGCCGGACAGCGCGCGCAGGCCGGAAACCCGCATCAGCGCCCATAACAATCCGAGAATGGTCGACAGGATCAACGAGCCGATGGTGACAAGGATCGTCAGCCATACGCCTTGCAGCAGGATCGGCAAGAACTCGGCCGCGTCATGCAGAAATTTCTGCATCTATACATGGGCCCTTTTCATGCGCCCTGGGCCTTCAGTCCCCATTTGTCGAGAATCTTGTCGACGGTGCCGTTTCCCTTGAGCTTGACGAGCGAAGTGTTGATCTTCGCGAGCAACTCCGTATCCCCCTTGCGGACCCCGATCGCAACGGTGCCGACGATGGTCGGCTTGTAGGAATCGACGAGGCGCGCCTCCGGAAAATTGCCCTGCTTGAGATTGTAGGCAAGGATCGGATAGTCGGCGAAACCGGCCTTGAGACGGCCGGTGTTCACGTCGCGCAGAATATCGGGAATGGTGTCGTAGGCCTTGACCTCACCGAACAATCCGGTCTTTTTCAATGCGTCGACGAAAGCTGTACCGACCTGGGCGCCGATCACCTCGCCCTTCAGATCTTCCGGCGCGACGTAGGCTTTGGTGTCGGTCTTCGGCACGATCAGGCCCTCGCCGTAGGTGTAGACGGCATCCGAAAAGTCGATCACCTCCTTGCGCGCCGCGGTCGCGAACATTGCCGCGGAGATGATGTCGATCTTGTTCGACGTCAGCGACGGGATCAGCGTGGAGAACTGCATCGGCTCGATCTGCACCTGGAAGCCGGCATCCTTGCCGATCTCGGTGACGAGATCGACCATCACGCCCTGAATGCTGTTGGTCTTGGTGTCGAGGAAGGTGAAGGGCACGCCGGTAGGTGTCGAGCCCACCTTGAGCACCTGCTGCGCGGACCCGGGCGTCGCAACAGCAAGGGCGAGAACCGCGGTCGCGGCCTGAACGAGACGTTTGAAAAGCATCGTACCCTCTCACACGGTTGGGCACCGGCCGGCGCATATTCTGTTTGCCACACAGCTATTGTGCGTTTCGCCGTCCAAGCCTATTTTCACAATCGTGAAATTATGGTCACATTGCCGGCTAGCGTGCAAGGGATTTTCATGCACATGAAGGAAGCGGTTTGACGTGAGCGGCGGCAAGCGAATGAGCAAACCGGCCAAGGCGAAGCCGGCGATGGATGTCGCGGTCGGGCAGCGGATCCGCGACTTGCGGCGTTCCCGCGCCATGTCGCTCGAGGAGGTTGCCGCCCGCACCCGTCTCTCGATCGGCTTTCTCAGCCAGATCGAGCGCGGCCTGTCCTCGCCTTCGCTGCGGGTATTGGCGACGCTCGCGGACGTGCTCGGCGTCGGCATCGCCGGATTGTTCGGCGCCAAGGAGAGCACCAAGACCGCATCCGATGCGATCGTCACCCGCGAAGCTAAACGGGCGAAATTGAACCTGTGGCGCACCGGCATCTCCAAACAGCTGCTCAGCCCGGCCGGATCGGAAGGCCGCCTCAATCTGTTTCTCGTCCATATGGAGCCCGGCGGCAGCACCGGTGACGAGCTCTATACCCATGACGGCGAAGAAGCCGGCCTCGTGCTGTCAGGCAAAATGAAGCTCACCGTCGATGCCGAAAGCTGGATGCTCAAGCAAGGCGACAGCTTCCGTTTCTCCAGCCGCCGCCCGCACCGGTTCAGCAATCCGTCGCCCGACGTCAAGGCCGTCGTGCTTTGGGTGAATTGCGTCTCGGCGGTGTCGTGAGCAACTAACAGTCGTCATACCCCGCGAAAGCGGGGTATCCAGTACGCCGCAGCCTTTCGATTCTATCACTGACGCCTCTGGAATACTGGATCACCCGCTTTCGCGGGTGATGACAACTGAGAATGCGGCACGTTCGTTGTGAAATCCGTTGTTGCGAGCCAACGGGTCGCGCGAATGGGCGTCCGATAACAGGCTCCGCGAAGCAATCCAGCTTTTGCGCGGCGAAGTAGAAAGCTGGATTGCTTCGTCGCTTCCGCCTTCGCTCGTTGAGCTTCGGCGGACAAGTCGCTCCTCGCAATGACGTCAAAACACACCTTCGCGTTCCCGCGGCGCGATGCGCCCGGGTCGTGCATGAACCGTTGGCCCTCTCAAATCAGAGGGCGCAGGGAATGCCGGGCGCCCGATGCGCCCGATAGCCGCGTGTGCAATGATAGTGGTAGAACGCACACGCGTTAGTCAGGTCACACCGGTTTCACCCAGCATTCCCCGCGCAATGGTTTACGGTTTATTTCGTGCTCTCCCCGGCGACCGGGCTTTCTTGCCACCGTCGCTAAGCGGATTGCTCCGCCAAACTTGACGCCAGCGTCGGGGCGTCAGGACCACACGTCTTCGCCGTCCGCCTCATACGCCGTTCGTCAAGAGCGCATCCGCGTCCACCGCATCCTGTCCCGCGTCCGTGACGATCTCGAGCCGCCCCTCTGTGGGACAGGACGGTAGGGGATATAGGAGTGATTTGGGTCAGGCGGCAAGTGAAAAATTCGGAAATTCAGAAATTTTTCTGTAAAGGGGACTGGGCATCGGACGATCGGAGAGCAAACTGATTTGCCCGTCGGGTCACCCTCATTCATGGTCCTGCGAGAGGCGCGTACTCATTAGGGTCAGGACTCATTGACCGAGCCAAAAGATAACAGTTGCCGCGATGCAGATAGCGCTGAAGAATGTGTGGGCGCAGCGGTCGTGGCGCATTGAGATACGCCGCCGGTCTTTTAGCTTTGCGAACATGTTCTCGACCTTGTGGCGCTGTCGATACAAAGTCTTGCAGTATGTTGCGGGCAACCGGCGCCTGGCTCGCGGTGGAATGCATGGCGAGCTATGCGGACAAACCGGACGCGGAACGGGATCGTCTTCAATCTCGGTGAGTTTGCCTTGACAGCTTGCCAGCCCCGCAGCCGATGATTTTCGCCAAGGAGGAGCCTCACGATGACCATCACCATTACCGCCTTTGAACGGTCACCCGATGGCGGCAAGGGACTGGCGCGTGATACGCGCGTTCGCTGGGCGCTTGAAGAAGTGGGCCAACCCTACGAGGTTCGTCTTGTTTCGTTCCATGCGATGAAGGAACCCGCGCATCAGGCGCTTCATCCTTTCGGCCAGATTCCGACTTATGAGGAAGGCGATCTCGCACTGTTCGAGACAGGGGCGATCGTGCTCCATATCGCCGAGCGCCATGCGGGCTTGCTGCCGGGCGATGCCAATGCCCGGGCGCGCGCGATCACATGGATGTTTGCCGCGCTCAACACGGTGGAGCCGCCGATCCTTGAACGCGAAACCGCCAGGCTCCTGGAGGGCGACAAGACCTGGTATGGGGAGCGCCTGCCTCTGGTCGAGGATCGCGTCCGCGACCGGCTGGCCAAACTTTCCGGTCGCCTGGGCGATGCGGACTGGCTCGATGGTGCGTTCAGCGCGGGCGACTTGATGATGGTGTCGGTGCTGCTCAGGTTGAAATCATCGGGCATTCTGGACGAATATCCGAACCTGGCCGCTTATGTCGCCCGCGGCGAAGCGCGGCCCGCCTACAAGCGGGCTTTCGACGCTCAATTGGCGGTTTACACCGGCAAGCCACCGACCGGCTGATTGAGGTCCATCCTGGGCTCGAAGTCGTTATCCTAGTTTTTCGTTCAGTTTATGGGTCCTGACTCTAGTTTCGTCGGCGCAAAGCCCGTCATGCGACACATTTCGGACTCAACGCGGGCATGGACGCAGTTTTTCGTCACCGCGCTGATGGAAGCTCGGTTGGCTTGGCGATCGCTACCACCTCATTCCTGGCGTGCTGATTGGCGGATAACCCGCCCGCGGCGTCGAGCACGGGATAAGCGACAGAACAGATGTGCGAGTGAATCCGCCTGAGATCACGCAGCACATCGAGATGCAGCGATGTGGTCTCGATGGTCTCAGGGCGGCCCTCGCGCAAGCGGTCCAGATGTTTTTCGGTAGCGGCAAGCTCGGTATTGCGCAGCAGCGCCTTCTCCGCGAGGAGCTTGCGGGCTTCATTGACGTCGCCCGACATGAAGACGCCGAACGCGATCCGAAGCGAGTCCATGGTTCGCTTGTGGAATGCCGACAGTTCTTCTGCGCCTTCGGCGGAAAACTGGAATCGGCGCTTGATCTTCTTTGTCGCCAACTCGCTCAAATTCTTGTCGATGATATCGCCGATATGCTCAAGATTGATGGCGAAGGAGATGATCTCCATCGCCCGCTGCCCCTCGCGCTCGTCGAGACTGCCGCGTGTCAGCTTGGTGACATAGAGCTTGATCGCCTCATCGAGACCATCGACGCTGTTGTCCATCCTGGACACCTGATCGACCAATGCGCGATCGTTGGTCATGATCGCGGCCATCACCTTGCGCAGCATGACCTCGACGTGGTCGCCCATGCGCAGCGTTTCGCGCGCGGCATCCGCCAGCGCGAGCGACGGGGTCGCCAGCGCGCTGTCGTCGAGATAGCGCGGCCGCGACGGGTCGGCTTCCTGAACCCGATTTGGAAGCAGCTTTTCCAAGAGCCGCGCCATGCCGTCGAGCAGGCCGATGAATATGATCGCCGTCGCGACGTTGAATGCGATGTGAAATTCGGCGGTCAGCTTCGCGAGGTCGGGTTGCCACGCCTGCAATGTCTCGGCGATCGGGCGCAGGAATGGCGCGACCAGGAGCACGCCGACCAGCCGATTGATGAGATTGCCGAGCGGGAGGCGATAGCTCGCAGGGTTGTCGCGGCGGGCGCCCTCGAAGACAGGGTTGATGGCGCTGCCGAGATTGGCGCCGAGCACCAGCGCCAGCGCCGCAAAAGGCGAGATGAAGTGCGCATAGGCCAGCGACATGATCAGCAATACGGAGGCGACGCTTGAATGCACGATCCAGGTGATGACCGCGCCGATCACGATGCACAGAACAGGATCGCTGGTGATGGCGTTCATGAAGACGCGCACGCCGGGAGCGTTCTCCGCGGGCGCCAGCGTATCCAGAAGGATATGCAGCGCCAGCAGCATCAGCCCGAGACCGATCGAGACGCGGCCGACGTCCTTGATGCGCGAGCGCGCTCCGCTACGAAATGCGACCAGCCCGAGAATGAAGAGAACCGGCGCGACGGCTGCGATATTAAACGACAGGATCTGGACAATCAGCGTGGTCCCGACGTTCGCGCCGAGCATGATCGCGAGTGCCGGAACAAGGCTCACCAGGCCTTCCGCCGTGAACGAGCTGGTGATCAGAGCCGTCGCGGTGCTGCTCTGCAAGAGCGCGGTGAGACCAATTCCCGCCGCGAATGCAGCGAAGCGATTTCTTAAAGCCTGGCCAAGAAGCCTGCGCAGATCGGGGCCGAACGCGCGCAGGATTCCGCTGTGGACCATATGCAGGCCCCACAGCAGCAATGCCACGCCACCCATCAGGTCGAGAAGGACCAAACTTCCCATGACTGTTCGCTTCGAAATTGGAGTCGAACGGTCAGGCTATCAGCAAAGGAGACAGGATCAATCCCATATTGCAGCGGGTAGCCACTGCGAGCGGCCGCCAGATTCCCTTGTATCGGCGAATGGGGGCCACTAGAGCATGATGACTTTTCTTCGAATCGTCATCCCGCTCTATCTTTCTGTTTGAGCATGATCTTTTCGGAAAGCCGGTACCCACTTTTCCGGATCATGCTCTAGCCCCGCTTAGGGAACAGTTTGTCGCGGATGTAACGAGAGGTAGGTGTTAACCGGATGCCCCGTGGTTTGCGCCACGTCGCCTTATCTATTTCCTTCTTGTCACCGATCGCGAGGCGACCGAAGGCTTTATTGGCGATGAAAATAGCATCGCTCATTTTCCGCCCTGATCTGGGATTCTTGGCCTTGACCTCTCTCCAGAGCTTCAAGCGGCCCAGCCTGAGCTTTGGAAGCTCCTCCCGGATTTCCCTGCGAAGGCAATCTTTTTCCGTTTCCCGCCCACGCCTGCGACCCCCCGGGAACATCCATAACCGGTCGCGCCTTCTTCTCACCAACAAGACCCGCCCGCGCTTTGCCGCAACGAGTTTTGATGACTTCGCCATTACTGTTAAGCACCGCCCAAACATCGAATCATTTGCACGATTTTATAGCGATCGGTCCTCGACGCAATTGCAGGCGCTACCTAACGGGCGGATGCTTGCCGACGGATGGAATGCGGACGTCCTGCGCGAGGTGCCGACTTACGCTCCGGGTCATTGGCTGGGCAGCTAGATCCCCCAGCGCAGCGCCGGTGTGTGCACCGGTGCGTCCCACAGACGCTTCATTTCCTCGTCCAGCACAGACACCGTCACCGAACAGCCGGCCATGTCGAGCGAGGTGACAAAATTGCCGACCAGCGACCGCGCCACGACACAGCCGGCCGCTTCGAGCGGCCTGCGGACCGCGTCATACATCAGATAAAGCTCCGAAAGCGGCGTCGCTCCAAAACCGTTGACCAGAAGAATGACCTCGCCGCGGGCGCGCTCGCCGAGATCAGTGGTGATGGCATTGACCATCTCGGCCGCGATCTCGGCCGCCGGCTTGAGTTTCACACGACGGCGGCCGGGCTCGCCGTGGATCCCCACGCCGATTTCCATCTCGTCCTCGGCGATGTCGAATGTCGGTTTGCCGGCCGCCGGAACCGTGCAGCTCGTCAGCGCGATCCCGATCGAGCGCGTGGCCGCATTGACGCGGTCGCCGAGCGCTTTGAGCGCCGCAAGGTTGCGCCCCTCTTCGGCGGCGGCGCCGACGATTTTTTCGACGATCAGCGTGCCGGCGACGCCGCGCCGCCCGGTCGAAAAGGTCGACTTTTCCACCGCGACGTCGTCATCGGTAATCACGGTCGCGATCGATCTTTCCGACATCTCGCGCGCCATGTCGAAGTTCATGACGTCACCCTCGTAGTTCTTGACAATGAACAGGACGCCGCCGCCGGTATCCGCAGCCTCGGCGGCAGCGAGAATGAGATCGGGCGTCGGCGAGGTGAAGACCTGGCCGGGAACCGCGGCATCCAGCATCCCCTGCCCGACAAATCCGCCATGCAGCGGCTCGTGTCCGGAGCCGCCGCCGGACACCAGCGCCACCTTGCCGAGCGTCAGATGCCGGCGCTGCACGAACGGCGCCTGCTCGCCGATACGCACGATATCCGAATGCGCCGAACAGAATCCGGCGAGACTTTCCTTCACCACATCCTCGACGGCGTTGATCAACTTCTTCATCCCGTCCTCCCATGATGGTCTTTAGAGCGTGATGACTTTTCTTCGAATCGTCATCCCGCTCTAACTTCTTGTTTTGAGCATGATCTTTTCGGAAAACCGGCGACCACTTTTCCGGATCATGCTCTAAGCGTCAGGTGTCCTCGATCAGCCTTGCGACTTTTTCCGCGAATTCGCTGAGTAGCGTGTCCAGCTTGTGGTTCTTCTGTTCGGTCCCAAGATCCGGCAGCATCAATGTGAGGCGCCTGGATCGTTCCCGCTCTTTCAGGAGCAATAGGCGCCGCGGGTGCGCCCGGTGATAGGCTTCGAGAAACTTGTCCCGTTCCTGGGTCGAGAAATGGCAGGTCTGGATGATGGAATGAACATGCTGGGCCGGGATCGGCGTCTGATAGGCCGGGTTTGCGATCTGCGTGATAAAACTGCGATTCTTGCCGAGCGCTTCGGCCAGACGCTGGCGCATGCCGGACGGCCGCTTGTCCAGCACGTCCCGCAGCACCGCCTTGTAGGCGGCGATCAGATCCTGCGAACCCGCAGGCGTTGGTTGCGTGCTCATGCGGCGGGGCCGGTGTAACGCGCGATCGCGGCCCGCACGGGTCCGAGCGCTCCGGGCGCGACTGAGAAAATGCGCAAGCCCTGATCGAGCAGTGCTGCGACCTGCCCGGGCTCGCCCGCGAGGTCGCCGCAGAGGCTCGTTTCGCGGCCCGCGCGATCGGCATATTCCACGACATGCCTGATCAGACTGAACACGGCGCGGGACGGACGGGCGAGATCAGCGAGTTGCGGTTCGTCGCGGCTCGCGGCCGCCACATACTGGATCAGGTCATTGCTGCCGATGGAAAAGAAGTCGGCATCAAAATCCTCGATGGTCAACGCCGCCGCCGGGACCTCGACCATCATGCCGAGTGGCGGCATTTTTGCCTCTATATCCTCGCGACGCAGCTCCTCAAGGACTTGCTCGAACAGCGCGCGGCACTGATCGAGCTCCTCCGGCGCGGTCACCATCGGAATCATGACCTTGAGATTTCCCGAAGTCGCTGCGCGGGCCAGCGCCCGCAACTGGGCGCGAAAGACGTCGAGATGCCGCAATGACAGCCGCACGCCGCGTACGCCGAGGAATGGATTGATGTCGCCTTCCTGCGTCAGCCCCGCGATCGGTTTGTCGCCTCCCGCGTCGAGCGTGCGGATGGTCACCGGCTTGCCCGCGGCCCATTCGAGCATGCGCTTGTAGGTCTGGTATTGCTCTTCCTCGGTCGGAAGTTTCTCGCGGCCCTGAAACAGAAACTCGGTCCGCATCAGGCCGATGCCGTCGACATGGGCGGGATCGAGACCTCTTAGCTCGGCCAGACCAGTGACATTGATCATGACCTGAACCGGTTCGCCGGTGGCCGTGCGCGCCGGACCAACGAACGACGCCATCGCCTGCCGGGCCTCCGACTGCTCGGCACGACGCTGATGATAGATCGCCTGCGTGTCGCTATCGGGATTGACAATCAGAAACCCGGCCTCGCCGTCGAGCAGCGCGTCGGTGCCGTTTTCGAGGCGATCGACGTCCACGCCGACGATCATCGGCACGCCGCGCGATCTCGCGAGAATGGCGACATGGCTGGAGGGACTTCCGCGCCGCAACACCAACCCGCCGTCGCGCCAGTCGGTCGCCAGAAACATCGAGGGCGGCATGTCGTCGGCGGCGACGATCACACCGGATGGCAAGGTCTGATCAGCTTCACCCGCCAGATGCCGCAGCACTCGATCGCGCAAGTCGCGCAGATCGGAGGCGCGGGCGCGGAAATAAGCATCGTCGGCGCCATCGAACGATGCGATTTGCGAGGCCAGGGCTGCGCTCCACGCGCGGTGCGCGGCCTCGCCGCCGGCAATCAGCGCAAACGCCGGCTCGCCAAGATTATCGTCTTCAAGCAGCGCGATCTGAAACGACAAAATGGCTTCCGCGTCATCGTCGCCAGCTTGCTGTGCGAGCATGCTGAGATCCGCTTTGGCAGCCAGCAGCGCCTTGACCAGCGCCCGATGTTCTTCCGCCACGGTTCGGGATTGACGCAAATCGTGCTTTGCGGGAGCCAAACGCACCAGCGGGCCCAGCGCTATTCCGGGAACAGCGGGTCTGCCTTCGATGCGTTGCGCGGCTCGCCGCGTTCTATCGTCCATCCTGAAAATCTCCGTCGACCAGCGTCACCAGCGCCTCAAGTGCAGCCTTCGCATCAAGCCCCTCCGCGCGAAAATAAATCGTCGAATCCTTCGGCGCCTTGGTCGCCATCACCTTGACGATGCTCTTGGCGTCGACCCAGGGACCATCCGGCGACAGGCCGAGGTCGATACGTGATTCGAAGGCTTTTGCGAGTTTGGTCAGCTTGACGGAAGGGCGCGCATGCAGCCCCACCTCGTGTCGCATTAGCACCGATGCCTGATGCTTGTTCATCGCATGCCCCGCATCAGACCGGCGTCAGCTCTTCGGCGGTGCGACGCACGGCCTCCAGCGTCGCTCCCGAAGCCGCTTCGGTCGCCGCCATCACCGCGCCCTCGACGACCGGCGCGTTGCAGACGACGACACGGCCGCGCCGCTCCTCGGGCAGCATTTCGATCGCCATCTCGCTGTTGGTTTCCGCGCCGCCGAGATCGACCAGAATGGCGACACCCTTTTCCGACCACGCCTGGTCGATCGCCTTCATGATTGCTTCGACGCTGGTGCCCAATCCGCCGCCGGGGTCTCCGCCGCACCAGCCCAGCGGCACCTCGCGGCCGACCATCTGCTCGACCATGAGCGCCGTGCCCCGGGCGACGTCCGCCGAGTGGGACACAATGACGATTCCGACATTCTCGCTCATGCTAGTCCTTCCATAACTTCTACGACCGCGTCGACGATCAACGCGGAGGATCGCGCGCCGGGGTCCATGTGACCGATGCTGCGATCGCCCAGAAACGACGCCCGCCCGCGGATCGCCCGCATCGGGATGGTTCTTTCGGCGGCTTCCCTTGCCGTCGCCTTCAGCCGCGTGGTGATGTCATCCCCGCCCTCGCGCAATACCCGCGCCACGGGGAGCAGCACGTCGAGCATGGTCTTTTGGCCGATGTCGGATTTTCCCCGCGCCTTGACGGCCTCGATCGCGGTCGCAAATGCCTCGGCGGCCTGCTCGCGCGTCACCTCGTCTGTCAGCGACTTGCCGAGCGACATGAACAGGGTGCCGTAGAGCGGACCCGAGGCGCCGCCAACTCTCATCACAAGCGTCGTGCCGACGCCCTTCAACGACTCGCCGAGAGTTCTGGCGGAAAGGTCATCCACGGCCGCCAGCACGGCCTCAAAACCTCGCTTCATGTTGGCCCCGTGGTCGCCATCGCCGATGGCGCGATCGAGATCGGTCAACTCATCGGCGCTGGCGATGACCCGGCGCGCGACGGTTTCGAACAGGCGTTTGCGGGCTTCGCGGTCGATCGTCATGCACGCCCCCCTGCCCCATCGAGACCAATCCGCTTGCCGACCGAATCGAAATAAAGCGGGTCGGTAAATTCGAGCGAAACCTGATCGCCTGCCTTGAGCTCCTGGACCGGGTCCGCGAGCGTCACCAGCGAATGGGTGGCGAGTTTTAGATGAACATGGTTCTGATCACCGAGATGCTCCACCCAATGGACCTGTGCCAGCGGTCCGGGACGATCCGCCGACGAAATCTTGATATGCTCGGTCCGCAAGCCCACGGTTCGCGCCTCGCGCGGCATCTTGTCAGCACCCAGAAGCTCGGCAGGGATCAGGTTGATGGCCGGCGTCCCGAGCCGGCTTGCGACATAGGCGCTGTTCGGCCGTTCGTAAATCTCGCGCGGTGCGCCGAGTTGAATCAAAACACCCTCGCTCATGACGCCGATCCGGTCCGCCATGGTCATGGCCTCGATCTGGTCGTGCGTCACATAGAGGATCGTCGTTCCCAATTCGCGCTGGATGCGCTTGAGCTCCAGGCGCAATTCGGCGCGAAGTTTGGCGTCCAGCGAGGACAACGGCTCGTCCATCAGATAAACCGCGGGCTCACGGACCAGCGCCCGGCCGATCGCGACCCGCTGCATTTCACCGCCGGAAAGCGCGGTGGCGCGATTGTCGAGCTTGAGCTGGATGTGAAGCAGTTCCGCGACCTGCAGGACGCGCCGCCGCACCAATGTCTCATTGATGCGTCGCGCCGGAGAGCGCAATGGAAAGGCCAGATTGTCGTAGACCGTCAGATGCGGATAAAGTGAATATTGCTGGAATACAAAGGCAACGTCGCGTTCGGCCGGCACTTCCGCCGTGACGTCGCGTCCCTGGATCACCACATTGCCGCGATCGGGCTGTTCCAGACCGGCGATCAACCGCAGCGTCGTCGTCTTACCGGCGCCGGTCGGGCCAAGCAGCACGACGAATTCGCCATTCGCGATCGAGAGCGACAGGTCACGCACCGCTTCGACCGCGCCAAAACTCTTGCTCACTTCGACAAGGGCGACCTCAGCCATGACGTCCCCCCGCGTAGAGCGCCGAGGACAGCGCCTGCCCACTCGAAGCGTCGAACAGCGAGAGCCGGTCCGGCCGCAACGCCAGCCCGACCTGTTCGCCAACCCGCACTGCTTTGCCCGACGGCAGCCGCGCTTTGACCTGCCCGTTGGCTGTTGTCACCGTGACGATCTGCGTCGTGCCGAGATATTCGGCGCCGATCACCCGGCCTCGAAGCTGCGAGGCATCCGCAAACGACACATTCTCGGGCCGCACCCCAAGCGCAAACTCGCCCTCGGCGCGATCTACAAAAACTTCCGGCATCTCGATCGCGGCGCCGTCGATCCTGATACTGCGATCACCGCGCTGCAGCGCGGCCTGCACTTTAAGAAAACTCATCGGCGGCGCGCCGATGAAATCGGCCACGAACATCGTATTGGGCCGATCGTAGATCTCCTGCGGCGTGCCGATCTGCTCGACACAGCCCTGATTCATGATGACGATACGGTCCGCCATCGCCATCGCCTCGAGCTGGTCGTGGGTGATGTAGACGGTGGTGGCATCGATGCGGTCGTGCAATTCGCGGAGCTCCCCGCACATCAATCTGCGAAACTCGGAATCGAGCGCGCCCAGCGGCTCATCCATCAGAAAAGCCTTGGGCCTGCGCACGATGGCGCGGCCGAGCGCGACGCGCTGCCGGTCGCCGCCCGATAGCCCGCCGACGCGGCGGTCCAGCAGGTGATCGATCCGGAGTAGTTTCGCCGTTTCCTCCACGCTTTGTTTGATCTCGGCGCGCGGGTAATTCTGGCACTTCAGCGGGAAGCCGATGTTCTGGCGCACATTCATGTGTGGATAGAGCGCAAACAACTGGAACACAAAGGCGATGTCGCGCGCCGATGCCGGCAGCGCGGTGACGTCTTCGCCGTCGAGCAGGATGCGGCCCGAGGTCGGCAGTTCGAGGCCCGCCATCATGCGCAAGGTCGTGGTCTTGCCGCAACCTGAGGGACCGAGGATGACGAAGAACGAACCCTGCTCGACCGTAAAGTCCACGCCTTTGACGGCGGTGAAGTGACCGAATGTCTTGGCGACGTGCTCGACCCTGATCTCTGCCATATCAGCTCAATCCGGAAAATGGCTGACGATCACAAAGCCGAGCGTGCCAGCCAGGATCGTGACGAAGGAATAGCCATAAAGGTTCAGGGACAGTGGTTGCATCAGCATCACGACGCCAAGCCCGATCAGCGCCATCGCCACGCCCTCGCAGGGGCCGCGACGGAGCCAGAGCGGCCATCTCGATACGGATTGCGCCAGTCTCTCGGTCATTTGCGCACCGCTCCAAAGGTGATGCCGCGCAACAGATGGCGACGCAGCAGGATGGTGAAGCACAGGATCGGGATGAAGAATAATGTCGTAGCGGCCGCGACCGCGGGCCAGTCCTGGCCGCCCTCGCCGATGATGAAGGGGATGAAAGGCGGCATCGTCTGCGCGTCGCCGCTGGTGAGCAGCACCGCGAAGGCATATTCGTTCCAGGCAAAGATCAGGCAGAAGATTGCGGTTGCCGCAATCCCGGTCGTGGCCTGCGGAAGCACCACCTTGAAGAAGGCCTGCAGCCGCGTGTAGCCGTCGACCATCGCCGCCTCTTCATATTCGCGCGGGATTTCATCCATGAATCCCTTCAACAGCCACACCGCGAGCGAAACGTTGACGGCGGTATAGAGCAGGATCATCCCGAGTTTTGTATCGGTCAGTCCGAGATTGCGGAACATCAGGTAGATCGGGATCGCGACCGCGATCGGCGGCATCATCCGTGTCGACAGGATGAAGAACAACAGATCGTCGGCGAGCGGCACCCGAAAGCGGGAAAATGCATAGGCGGCGATGGTCCCAAAGCACACCGCAAGAAAGGTCGAGCCGAATCCGATCACCATCGAGTTGACAA
The DNA here is from genome assembly GCF_900141755.1 of Bradyrhizobium lablabi. Taxonomy (NCBI): domain Bacteria; kingdom Pseudomonadati; phylum Pseudomonadota; class Alphaproteobacteria; order Hyphomicrobiales; family Nitrobacteraceae; genus Bradyrhizobium; species Bradyrhizobium lablabi. The sequence continues at coordinate 990,761 of NZ_LT670844.1, forward strand.
AGCGCGGCACCACCTTCGAGGGCCCGCCGATCACCATGTTGCGCGAGCGCACCAGGCGCTCGTACCAGGTCTGCGGCGGCGGCAAGCTCGCCAGGAACTCCGGCGTCTGCCGCGAGCGCGTCGTGAACAAATTGACGTAGCCCTCGACCGAGGGCTCGAACAGAATTTTTGGCGGATAGGCGATCGAATCCGGCGGTGTCTTGAATCCCGTGAGGAAAATCCACAGCAAGGGCAGAATGGTCACGATCGCATAGGTCGCGACGATGATCGAGGCCGTCATCTTCGACCATCGTGACGGTTCGGCGACGGAATAGGCGCTGGCGGTCATTGTCATCGCTGCTTCACCCGGTTGAGGGCCTTGACGTAGATGTTTGCGGCGCCAAAGACGGTGACGAAGAGAATGATGGCGAGCGCCGACGAATAGCCGGTGCGCCATTTCTCGAACGCCTCGCGCTTCAAGGTGATCGAGGCGACTTCCGTCGTCGATCCCGGGCCGCCGGAGGTCAGGAGATTGACCATGTCGAACATCTTGAAGTTCTCGATCGCGCGAAAAAGAATCGCGAGCATCAGGAACGGCATCACCATCGGCAGCGTGATCGACCAGAACTGCCGCCAGGGCGAGGCGCGATCGACCTCGGCTGCCTCATAGATGTAATCCGGGATCGAGCGCAAACCCGCAAGGCAGATCAGCATGACATAGGGCGTCCACATCCAGGTATCGACCATGATGATCGACCAGGGCGCGAGCTTGACGTCGCCGATCATCTGGAACGAGCTCGGGTCGACCCCGGTCAAAAGCGCGATCGCGCTGTTGAACAGCCCGATCTGCGGCTGCAGCAGAAAGGTCCAGAAATTTCCGACCACCGCGGGCGACAGCATCATCGGCAAGAGAATGATGGTGGTCCAGAAGCTGTGACCGCGGAAGCGGCGGTTGATCAGGAGCGCCAGCCCAAAGCCGAGCACCAGTTCGAGTGCGATCGACCACAGCACGAAATGGGCGGTCGCCTGCATGGCGTGCCACACCTCGGTATCGCCTAATATGTCGCGGTAATTGTCGAGGCCGATGTACTTGATCGGCGCGTTCGGACGATTGGCCCGGTAGTTGGTAAAGGAGAGCTGGATCGTCCACAGCAGCGGGAAAATGTTGATTGCGAGCAGCAGCAGCACCGATGGCGTAATGAAAAGCCAGGCAATGGCTTTGTCGGACATCTTGCCGAACCGCAATCGCAGTCGGCGTGGGGTCCGGGCAACGGCCTGCTCGGCGAGAGTGCTCATGTTGGTCCTGTCGTTCACGGATCCGGACACGCTCGAGGAGGCAGTCTCCCGATCCCCTTGGGGACCGGGAAACCTGCGGCTGATCAAGCTTAGATCTTACCGTCTTCCTTGAACACCTTTTGCCAATCCTTCACCAATAGATCGAGCGCTTCCTGCGCCGTTCCCTTGTCGGCCACGACATAGTCATGGACGCGCTTCTGCATGTCGAGCAGGAGCTCGGCATAAGAGGGCTCGGCCCAGAAGTCTTTCACCATATCCATGGACTTCAGGAAGTCGGCCGCAAACGGCGCACTTTTCGGGAAAGATGGATCCGTGAGCACCGCCTTGTGGCAGGAATAGCCGCCGAGCGCCCACCACTTCTTCTGGACGTCAGGCTGCGCGAACCATTTGATGTAGGCGAGCGCGTCGTCCCGGTGGTCGGAATAGGAGACGACCGAGATGCCCTGCCCGCCGAGCTGCGTGAACTGATACTTCTGCTTCGGATTGACGAAGAAGCCGATCTTGTCGCCACCGACATTGGGGTCCTTGTAGAGGCCGGGGAAGAACGCGAAGAAGTTCATCTGCATCGCGACCTGTCCGGACTTGAAGGCGTCGAGGCCCTCCGACATGTAGGCATTGCTCATCCCGGGCGCGGTGCAGCATTTGTAGAGCGACTTATAAAACTCCAGTCCCTTGACCGCGTCGGGTGAATTGACAAAACCTTCCATCTGATAGGGCTTCTTTGGATTTTCGTACTGGAAACCCCAATCATAGAGCACGTTGGTTACGCCCATCGTGATGCCTTCGGAGCCGCGCTCGGTATAGATGTAGGCGCCGTAGACCTTCTTGCCGTCGATCTCCCTGCCTTGAAAGAACTCGGCGATCTCCTTGAGTTGATCATAGGTTTCGGGCGGGGCGAGATCGCGGCCGAATTTCTTCTTGAACTCGGCCTGGATCTCCGGCCGGGCGAACCAGTCCTTGCGGTAGGTCCAGCCGATCGCGTCGCCCATCGCCGGCAGCGCCCAGTAGTTCGGGGTGTTCTTGGGCCATTCGGAATAGCCGACCACGGTTGCCGGCATGAAATCGTCCATCGAGATTTTCTCTTTGGCGAAGAAGTCGTTGAGTTTGACGTAGTGACCGTTTTCGGCGGCGCCGCCGATCCATTGGCTGTCACCGATAATGACGTCGCAGAGTTTTCCCTTTGAGTTGAGTTCATTGAGGAAGCGGTCGGCGTAGCTCGTCCACGGGACGAACTCGTATTTCATTTGAACTCCGGTCTTGGTGGTGAAGTCTTTCGAAAGTTCCACCAACGCGTTGGCCGGGTCCCACGCCGCCCAGCACAAGGTCAATTGTTTGGTCTGGGCCACCGCCTGACCGCCGAGACACGAGACGGCAACAACCGCAGCCGCCCCCAATGCACGCATCATTTGGATCATTACAACCTCCCTGTTGTCGCAGGCGATTGCCTGCTCGTCTTGCCAATCACGCTTCGCCATTCGGCGGTCATGCACGCAGACTGAGTCCGCCTCGCTGAAAGTGCGGGCGAGGCCATGTTTAGTATTATTGTTAAGTCGAAGCCTTTCACTAAACATATTTTCTGTCAATCGGGCGCTCCGAATCTTTTCGAAGTGAAGTAATTGCTGCAGTGCAACCGTTATCGAGCTCGCGTTCCCGTCGCCCGATCGGCATGCCGGAACCAATCTTGTTTAGTGAATTTGACGGGCAAGCTCCTCTGCGTATTCGCAGATTCGCAAAAGCCAAGGCGGGCTTGCCGCGATTGGCGACGTCAGAGCTTCTCGGGTGACTTCTCGTTTAAAGCCCAGCTACGCTGCAGGCTCATCCGGAAGCGGCGACGGCTCAGGTGCGACTGGTTGCGCTTCGCGGCTGAGAAAGATCTTTCGCAGCGCGGGTGCGACGACGAGCAGGAGCAAGGGTCCAATGAACATGCCGCCCACGACCACCGTCGCGAGCGGGCGCTGCACCTGGCTGCCGATCCCGTGCGAGAGCGCCGCCGGAAACAATCCGACGCCCGCGGACAGCGCCGTCATCAACATCGGTCGCATGCGCTGCTCGGCGCCGCGAAACACCGCTTCGGCGATATCCATGCCGGTGGCGCGCAGTTCGCGGAAATAAGTGATGTTGAGGATGCCGTCCATGACAGCGACGCCGAACAGCGAGATGAAGCCGATCGCGGCCGAGACGCTGAAATCAAGACCGGCGAGATAAAGTGCGATCAATCCGCCGCCGACCGAAAACGGGATTCCGGCAAGCGCCAGAAGACTGTCGCGCAGCGAATTGAACAGGCCGTACAGCAGAACGAGGATCAAGAGCAGCGTGATCGGAACCACGATCAGCAGGCGTTCCTTGGCGCTTTGCAGGTCCTCGAATTCGCCCGCCCAGAGGATCTGGTAGCCGTTCGGCAGCTTGATCGCGTTGGCAACCCGCGCTTGCGCTTCGGCGACGGTGCCGCCGAGGTCGCGGCCGCGGACGCTGAACTTGACCGGAATATAGCGCTGGCTGCGCTCGCGGTAGATGAAGGAAGCCCCGGTATCCAACGAGATGTCGGCGAGCTCGCTCAAGGGAATGTAGGCGTTGGTGCCCGACGGCGTGGAATAGGCGACCTTCACGGTGCGGATCGCATCGATGCTGTCGCGAAATTTCGGATCGAGCCTGACCGCCAGGCTGAAACTCCGGTCGCCTTCGAGAATATTGGTTGCATTGGTTCCGCCCAGCGCCGCCTGCACCACGGTGTTGACGTCACCGGTGTTGAGGCCGTAGCGCGCGGCCTTTTCGCGATCGACCTTGATGTTCAGATTGGGCTGGCCGAGCACGTGAAATATTCCGAGGTCGGCGACGCCCTGGACCTTGGCCATCTCCGCCATCACCTGATTTGCCAGCGATTCCAGCACCTGAAGATTCGGGCCGACGATCTTGACCGAATTGGCGCCTTTGACGCCCGACAACGCCTCTTCGACATTGTCCTGGATATATTGCGAGAAATTGAACCCGATGCCCGGCAGTTCCTCGCTGAATTCCTTTTGCAATTCTTCGGTCAGCTGTTCCTTGGTGAGGTTGGCCGGCCATTCGTCAAAGGGTTTTAGCGGCGCAAACAACTCGACATTGGAGAAGGGCGATGCGTCGCTGCCATTGTCGGGGCGGCCATGCTGCGACACCACCGTGAGCACCTCGGGATGCCGCAACAATATCTCCCGCATCTTCGCCGTCGCCTGGGTACCGGCGTCGAGCGAGATGGTGGGCGGCATCGATGCCCTGATCCAGAAATTGCCCTCTTCCAGCGCCGGGAGAAATTCGCTGCCGAGCCGCGACGCCGCGATCGCGCTCAACAACAGAAATGCGATTCCCAAAAATACCGCGATGCTGGTGCGGGAAAGCGCCCAGCGCAGCACCGGGGTATAAGCCGCGCGCAAGCCGCGCACGATCACGGTTTCGACCTCCTCGATGTGCTTGGGGAGCACCAGCGCGGCCAGGACCGGCGTGACGGTGAAGGTCGCCAGCAACGCGCCGGCGAGCGCATAGCCGTAGGTCCGCGCCATCGGCCCGAAGATCTGGCCCTCGACGCCCTGCATCGTGAACAGCGGCACGAATGCGGTCACCGTGATGGCGGCGGTGAAGAACACGGCCCTGTCGACCTGCAGCGCGCTGGCGAAGATCAATCGCAAGCGCTCCGTCCACCGCGGGCCCGATCCCCGCTCCACCCCCGTTCCGCCGGTCGGATCGGCGCCCCAATAACCCTCCGCGAGCCGGTTGAGCAGCGATTGACGGTGCTCGGGCGTCGACTGGAAATTGCGATAGATGTTTTCCATCATGATCACGGCGGAATCGACGATGATGCCGAAATCGACCGCGCCGAGCGACAGCAGGTTGGCATCCTCGCCGCGCAACACCAGAATGATGATGGCAAAGAACAGCGCGAACGGAATATTGGCGCCGACGATGATGGCGCTGCGCAGGTCTCCCAGAAAGACCCACTGGATCAGGAAAACCAAAAGGCAGCCGAACACCAAATTATGCAGCACGGTGTGGGTGGTGACGCCGACCAGCGAGCTGCGGTCATAATATGGGACGACCTTGACACCCGGCGGCAGGCTTCCGTCGGAGTTCAGTTTTTCGACAGCGGCCTGAATCCGTGGAATGATGTCGTTGGTGTGCTGGGTCCGGCCCATCACCACGATGGCGGTCACAACGTCATCGTCCCTGTCCCGGCCGGCGATGCCGAGCCGCGGGACATATCCGACCGAGACTTTCGCGACATTCTTGACCTGGATCGGAAGGCCGCCGGACTGCGTCAGGACGACATTTTCGATGTCCTGGACCTTGTAACCCTTGGTGACGTCGTCGGCGCCGCCGCTGTCGACCAGCCCGATGCCGCGGATATTGACCGATTGCTGGCCGACCGTGATCTCGCGGCCGCCGACATTGATGTTGGCATTGGCGAGTGCCGAGATCAGTTGCGGAACGGTGATGTTGTAGGCTTCGAGCTTTTCGGTATCGGCTTCGACAATGAACTGTTTTGTCGTCCCGCCCCACGAATTGATCTGCACCACGCCGGGGATGGTCAGAAGCCGGCGGGTGACGACATAGTCCTGCAGCGTCCGCAGATTGGTGAGTCCAAAATGCGGCGGGCCGACGAGTTGGTAGCGGTAGATTTCGCCGACCAGGCTCGACTGCTGGATCGTCGGCACCAGACTGCCCGGCAGGCTGACATTCTGCTGCAGGCTGATCGACGCTTGCGTCAGCGCGAAGTAATAGTCGACGCCATACGCAAAAGTCACCCGAACAAACGACAGGCCGTAGAAAGACGTCGAGCGGATGTTGACCACGCCGGGCGTCGGGTAGAGCCCAACTTCCATCGGGATCGTGTAGTATTTCTCCATCTCCTCGGCCGAAAGGCCGGCGGCTTGCGCGGTGATTTCGAGGATGACCGGCGCCGGATTTGGATAGGCCTCGATATTTAGTCTGGTGAACGCAACCAGCCCCGCCGCGCAGAACACGACGAGACCCAGCACGATGATCGCGCTGCGCGTCAAGCCAAACTCAAGGACAGACTTTATCAAGGATCTACCCGTGCTCGTCGATTGGACGCTTAAAGGGGCTTAGCCGTCGGCTCCCAGCAGCAGCTTGTTGCTGAGAAAGACCGCGCCATCGGTGACGACCAGTTCGCCGGGCTCGAGACCCTCCAGGATCTGACTGAAGCCACCCTGTTGCTGGATGCCGACCTTTACCGTTCGCTTCACAAACCGATGGCGGTCGGCGGTCACCCACACCGTCATCGTGCCGTCGCCGTCTCTGACCACGGCCTCGACCGGGACCGCGGGCGAACGGGCCGGATCGCCGATCCGGATCACAAAGCTTGCGAACATTCCCGATCGCAACAGATGCTGCGGGTCGGCGATCTCCGAGCGGACCAGCTGTCGGCGGGTGTTCGGGTCGATCATCGATCCGACGGTAGTGACGTGGCCATGGAAGATCTTATCCGGATAGGCCGGCACCCTGACCTCGACTTCCTGACCCAATCGGTAGGCGGGCGCGTCGGTCTCGATGACATTGGCGATCATCCACATCGTCGACACATCCGCGACCGTGAAAGGCGCCGGCGCACTGCCCGGCTGGGTCAGGAACCCCGGCGCCGCGTTACGCGCGACGATCTTTCCCGAGATCGGGCTCGGCACCAGCAGCGTGGAGTCGACTTTTCGTTGCCCCAGGATCCGGTCGACCTCTTCATCGGTCTTGCCGAAGATGCGAACGGCATTTCGCGCCGCTTTGAAATTACCTTCCGCGGTCTGTTGGTCGGACGTCGACTGATCGACATCCTTCTGCGAGCTGCCTCCGGATTTCAGCAGCATCGTCAACCGCGCCAATGTTCGCTTCTGCAATTCGAGGACGCCGGCGGTGGCGAGAAGGTTCGATTCCGCCTGCAGGAGATCGGGGCTGTCGATCGTAAACAGGACATCGCCCTGCTTGACTTCGTCCCCCAGGTTGAAGAACGCCTTCAATATTTTTCCCGGGTATTGCGAAAAAACCTGCACCAATAGGTGCTCGTTGAAATCGATGGTGCCGACCGCCCGTTTCAACACCTCGAAATTGCGCGATTCGACCGGGGCGATCTTGAGCGATCCGGTTTGCTTTTCGGTCAATGCGACAAATTGCGGTCCGCCGTCTCCACCTGACGCGGGCTGAACCGCCGACACCCGATCTCCCGTCGCCGCCTCGACGCCGGCGGGGCCTGCGAAATACCGGCCGGCGGCAATGCCCGCAGCGCCCATGATGAGCAACGCGAATGCGATCGTCGACAGCGTCTGTTTCGAAACGGCGCCGGGCAATTTCACGTCGATCTTCCCAGTCGGCAAAGCTGCGGACGACGCCCTGTGGCCAGGCGTTCATGGCCGCCGTTCGTCGTCTGAGGAAAAGGTTCGGCCGATCTAGACCCGGCCCACTTACGGAAGCCTTACAAAGGGTTCTTCTTTTGCCGAATTCAAGTGCAAGTGATGAGATTATTAGCAGAAGGTAACTAACCGCGACAGGTCTTGCCGGGCCTCAGCGCGATTACTCCCAAGAAGATTTTCGTTGTTTGTCGCCGGCATCGCGCGCGGCCAAATATACCAATGATCTTGGACCGATGTGGGTGCCTGTCAGCGATACCTAGCGGCAGACCGGACAAGGCAGGCTGAGGCATGGACCCGCAAACAAAGCTGGGAAGTTGCCTAAGAAATTCTCACGTCCGCCCGCGTTAACCGGGAAATATATTATCTTTATATTTTCTTGAGTCGGTAAGGCCCGTGTCAGCGCGGGATTGTAGCTTCGCGTCTGAGGGCTGCGATGGGCGACTGGCTTGTAAGAAATTTTACGGTTTTCGGCGTCCCCGGTCAGAATTGGATGCCGGTAGCGCTAGCTGTCATCCTGGTCTCGATCGCTATTTCGTGGTGGTTACAGCGGTAGGCCGCCTCAGTTAGCGGCCTCTTGGCTGCATGGAATTGCATGACCGCTTGATGGTTGGCGTCCGCATCGAACGCCTGGAATAGGATGAGGCGTGGTCGTTCGTTTGCGATAAAACAAAGGCACGTCCTGCGTCACGAGAGAAGCCCCCACGCGTCCACGATTCTCCCCCTCAGGGCAGCAAAGTAGCCGAGGACGGGAACTTGCGCAGGATGCAAGTGACCCATTTCGCGTCTGCGAGTGGCCCAATTCGGCCAACACCCATTCTTGCTCCCCGCGTAAGCATACTTACACTAACCTTACAGCGATTTCTGCGGACCAGCCTCACCTTGCGTGGTGGCCCAAATCGTCTCATGGCTAGGCACCACCGTGCTGTTAGGTAACCGAATATGCGATTGTTGGTTGTCGAGGACAACGAGCAGCTTGCCGAGCTTTTGACCAAGGGACTGCAAGCGGCAGGCTATGAAACCGATGTGCTGTCGACGCTCGAAGAAGCCAGTACGGTTCTTCGCACGACGTTCTACGCCGCCCTGATCCTGGACCTCGGCCTGCCGGATGGCGACGGCCTGGCTCTGTTGCGTGAGCTACGACACCGGGACAATCCAATTCCGGTCATCGTCCTGACCGCGCGGGGCGGCCTTCACGACCGCGTCCAGGGCCTGCGCAGCGGCGCCGACGATTATCTGGTGAAGCCGTTCGCGCTCGAGGAACTGCTGGCGCGACTGGAGGCTCAATTGCGGCGCCCGGGCCAACTGCTCGGCAGTTCGCTCCGCATCGCCAATCTCGAATTCGACACCCGCAACCGGCAAGCCTCCATCGATGACCAGCCCCAGGTGCTGTCGGCCCGCGAAACCGCGGTGCTCGAACTATTGATGCGCAGCAAGGGGCGCGTGGTTTCCAAGAAGCAGGTCGAAGATCATATCTTCGGGCATTCGGGCGAGGTCGCATCGAACGCGATCGAGGTGTACGTCCACCGTTTGCGCAAGCAGCTTTCGGAGCGCGGCGCCAAGGTCCAGGTTCATACCATCCGCGGAGTGGGATACCTGATCGCAGAGGAAAAATAGCGTGATCCGGTTCAAGTCGATCATTTCCCGCATCGTGTTCCTGCATGTCGTCGCCGTCGTCATCACCTCCATTTTGATGTCGCTCGCGCTGTCATGGCTGTTGAGCTATGCGACCAACAACATTCACAACAAGGCGATGCAGGAACAAGCGGTTTCCGTCGGTGAACACTTAAGGGCGCTGCCCGACGGCAGTCTCGAACTAAAACTTCCGCAGGACCTGCTTGGGCTCTATTCGCAGGCCTATGGGCGCTATTCCTATGCGGTGATCGATCGTCAGGGGAAAGTTTTGTTTTCCTCGCTCAGGGATCAAAGCGCCCTGTTTCCGGCCGACGCAGAATCCAGCGATGTCGAGTTCCTGCAGCAACGGCGTGGCGATGCCACCGTGTCCGGCGCCAGCATCAAGAAGACCGTCGGCGGCCAGACCGTCTGGATCCAGGCCGGCGAGGATCTCGCCAACCGCGATGTGCTGATCGACGATATCGTCGCTGATTTCTACAAGAATGTCGGATGGATTACGCTGCCCATCCTTCTCGTGCTGCTGATCGCGGATATCGCGATCTTCCGCCGCGCGCTGAAACCGCTGCGCGAGGCCTCCGAGATCGCCCGCGACATCGGACCGGCGCGTACCGGCCTTCGGCTGCCGACCGATGAGATTCCAGGCGAAGTGCGCCCGCTCGTCTCGGCCGTCAACCAGGCGCTCGACCGGCTCGAGGAAGGTTTCCGGATTCAGCGCGATTTCACCGCGGATGCCGCGCACGAGCTGCGCACCCCCCTAAGCATCCTCCGGACGCGTCTGGATATTCTGAAAGACGAGAAGATGGGCCAGGCGTTACGCCAGGATGTCGACGGCATGGCGCATATCATCAGCCAATTGCTCGAGATCGCGGAACTGGACGCGTTCGTGGTCGACCCCAGCGAAAAAGCCGATCTTCGATCGGTCGCCGCAGAGGTCGCGGAGTTCGTCGCGCCGCTGGCGCTGGCGCAGGGCAAGGATATCGCGCTATTGGGCGCGACCGAGCCGGTCTGGGTCAAAGGCAGCCCGGAGATGCTGAACCGCGCCATCCGGAATCTGGCGGAAAATGCCATCAACCATACCGCACCCGGAACGACCGTGGAATTCGTCGTCGAAGACAACGGCACGGTGAGCGTTTCCGATCACGGACCGGGGATTGCCGAAGAGGAGCGGAACCTGATTTTTCAACGCTTCTGGCGGCGCGACCGCCGCAAGCCCGGCAGCACGGGCCTTGGCCTTTCCATCGTCCAGCGCATCGCCGAATTACATCTCGCCAAGATCACCGTGGAAAATCGCTGCCCCACCGGCGCGCGCTTTTCGCTGAGATTCATGCCGTTGCGACCTTGAGAGACCGCCACAACACCATCGCGACAAGATTGCCGTCACGGAGCCCGCACACAGTCAGTGCCGATGTACAGGCGCTGGCCGTTCGCGGTGATCTCCTTGAGCGTTGGCTGGGCTGTTTCGAAATGACCAGCATGGATTGCATCGCGGACGCCAGAACAGTTCGCATTGAGGACCGCGCCCAAATAGCTCCAGGTCCCCTCGGTGAGCCCCTTCTTGAAGGCCGCGGCGACCCCGCCCGGACGATCGAAGAGCTGGACTTCCGGCTGTCCATCCCCATCAAGATCGGTCAGGATCGCGTCACACGGGGTGTCTGAGACGAGGCAGTTCGGAAGTTTCCACCGCGGCTGAAAGGCATTCCAGTCCTGCTGCACAAAACCTTCCGGCAACGTTGCGCCGATCGGGAAGATCACCGTGATGTGGAGCCCTCGCTGGGCCGGCGTCGTTGGCGGCTGCGCCGCTGCCCGTGCTAGCTCCCAAGGGCTCTTGGCGTGCAGTGCCTGATTGGCGCGCTCGGCGATGACGGAGGCTTGAGGACCTTCCGTCCGGGCTGCGAGTTGCTCGAGGGCTTGTACGCCGTAGCGCCCTGCCCGATAGCGCAGAAAGCCGAAATCGAAATGCTCCGGCTTCTCCGTCCCGGCTTGCAGCCGGCTCAACTGGTCCGCCACGGAGATTCTCGCGGGGTCGGCCACGGGTGTACTCAGCGCCAGGAGCACGCCGACGATGGCCAACGATGTGAAGATATTGGTGGGCTCGAGCCACGCCATCGACGTTGTCGAGCGCAACGCCGCGAACAAGTAGCCGAGCCCATAGCACGCGGCGACGATGACGCAGGCGAGCGCGGTGATCCGCTCCGGCGTCCAGCCATATTGGGCAATGCGCAGCATCACCCCATAGGCCGCGAGCGCAACCAGCGGCACCAGCACGAACGCGGCAAGCCGGCTCGCATACCGCAATATGGCGACGGCGCGGGTCTCGGCCCGCCCATCCTGATAGGCCGCGTTGACGAGAAAGACCAGCGCCGCGGCCGCAACGAGCAGAATGCTGGCTGCACGCCGCGTACTCCAGAGCGGAGTGAGACCGGTAAACAGCAGCGCCACGACGAAGGCCGCGCCCAACAGCGCCATCAATGGCAATAGCCATGACAACAGGATCAGGGCAAGCGTCCGAGCGCCCTGGACGATGTTGGCGCGCACATCGGTGACATGGATGGCGTAGCTGAACGCCAGCGCGGTTACGGGAATCGAAAATGTCGTCCGCTTGATCAGCTCCGCGAGAAATTCGATCTTGATCAGACGAAACAGTTCCGCCCCGAGGAACAGCAATCCCCAGAACAGGCTGACGAAGCCCACCGCCAGCACGAATTGCACGCCGTGCTTCCAGGCGATGTCGAAATGGGTCGGATAGCTGGCAATCAGCTTGCGGTCGGCTTCGCCCGATATGGTCAAAGTGTGGATGATGAACAGAATAGATGCCAGCGACCACCACATGACCCAAGACGGGAGGATAGGCATCAGACCTGTCGTTACGACGGAAATTCCCACAACAGAAACCGAATTGCGAAAGATGTCATATGTCGCAAGCCCGGCGCACAATAGCGTCGCGACCACCGCCCAGGCCGCCAAGGTGCGCAACCGAAGATGACCGAGGGCGGATATGACGATCAAGGGGACAAAGGTCGCAATAGTGGCAAGTGGCGCGAAAACAAGCCCGTCGGTGGCCGGCCATGTCTTATGCTCGGACGCCTGATAGAGCATCAGCAGCGCTACGCCCTGCAGCAAGCCAATGGCCAGACGTATCACTGGCGTCGATATCCCCACCACACTAGCCATATCCTACCTCCACCCCGGCGATCGCGCCTCACCAACCGGGCGCAAACTGCCGCCTCACATAGAGGATGAGACCGGTGTAGGCTGAAGGATTTTCTGAGGATTTATTTTTTGTTGCACGTGCAGAGCGACGAATATTGGCTCCATCTGGCCACGAAAGACGTCCTCATTTTTGGCCGCAAGTAGGCGCAGCCGCCTAAGCTGATCGGTGTCGTGCAGCCGCGTATCCGCGGCAAGATCGAGCTATCAAGACGGAGAATCGGCTTCCCTGATCTGAATTCGGTCGGCATGCAGCGACCACTCGCAGAGCGACTCGGTTTCGCAGAATTTTATCTTTGCCAGTTCGGTCGCCTGGCCCTCGTTCGAGGCGTCGACTTCCAGCGAGCGCTGGCAGATTTCGATCTCCCGGCCGTTTCCGCCGAGCACATCCTTCATGAAGCGTACGACAAACCGTGACATGACACCCTCCTCCCGCGTGCGTAACGCCAAGACAGGCCCATATAACTTTATCGCGTGGAAATTGTTTTGACCGGGATCAAAGCCGCGCCGGTGATCGCGCGGGCTGAACTTACGGCGTTTCCGCCATAATACCAATACTGATTTTTAGGCGCCGGCGGCCGGCAGGCTGGCAGCTGCGATGGCAACGATCAAAGCCAAACGGCGTCCTAAGCGGGACGGCGTGGCACGCAGCAATGAACGTAACTGTTGCATATCCTAGAGTTCCTGGCGCCGGCGGAACTTCGGTCCGCGAACGATGGCGCTAGCGGCAACATGATCCCGCCCAGGGGGCATGTCGAGATCGCCGCGAAAATAGCAACGCGGCCATTGTCCGGCCGCTCGGCGGCAGTGGTTTTGTTGCCTTTACCAGACCGGCCGCGGTCGAAATTTTCTACGCCAAAATTAACCGCGCGGCGTCCCGATCCGCTAATCCCCCGGCGCGAACCCAAAAGTCCGCTCAAAGCGCCTGGCATAAGCAGGCCAGACCTCGGGGTTGATGATGCGCGGCGGCCGCTTGCCGTCCAATGCGTCGAGCATTTGCTCGGCGGCGATCCGGCCCATATTGGCGCGTGCTTCCGTCGTGACCCCTGCGGTATGCGGGCTCGCCAGCACATTGTCGAACTGCAACAGGGGATGGTCCGGCGGCGGCGGCTCCTTGGCCCAGACGTCGAGCCCCGCGCCCGCGATGCGCTTGTCGCGCAGCGCATCGGTCAGCGCGGTCTCGTCGTGGATGAAGCCGCGCGCGGTGGTGATGAAATAGGCGTGCCTCTGCATCAGCGCGAATTCGCGCGCGCCGATCATGCCGCGGCTCTCTTTTGTCAATGGACAGGAGATCGACACGTAATCTGCGCGGCGCAACAGCTCGTCGAGCTCGACCTTCTCGCCGCCACGCGCCGCCATTTCCGCCGCCGAGAGATAAGGATCATAGGCCAGCACCTTCATGCCGAGCAGGCCGTTGCAAAGCGCGGCGATGCGGCGGCCGACATTGCCAAGCCCGACAATGCCGATGGTCTTGCCCTGCACCTCGGTGCCCATCAAGGCGTTGCGGTTGACATTCGCCTCGCGCCGCAAGGTCCGGTCGGCCTGGATGATGCGCTTCGACAGCGTGAGCAGCATCGCCAGCGCATGTTCGGCCACCGAATGCGCGTTGCCGCCGGATTGATTGACGACCAGAACGCCCGCCGCCGTGCAAGCCTCGACATCGACGGGATCGTAGCCCGCGCCATTGCTGGACACGATCAAAAGGTTGGGCGCCCGCGCCAGTAGGTCGCGATGGACATGAAAATGGCTCGCGAGCTCATCGCGCGCCGCACCGATCTGATAGGCATGAGCGGCGGCGAGGATCGGCGCCGAGACTTCCTCCGGGCTTTCATTCTCAAGCCGGTCGAGCCGCACGTCGGGCCGCGCCCGCAGGATGTCGGCATAAATCTCGTTCGCCAGATATTTGACGTAGAACACACGCTTGTTGTTGACGGACATTTTTCGATGCGACTTTCAGTTCGGGAAATCGTAGAGCTTGGCGGGATTGGCGACGAGGATGCGGTGCTGGGCCGACTGGTCCGGCGTCCAGGCCTGAAACAATTCGAACAAATGTCCGGCGTCCGGCATCTCGCCTTCGACGCGGGGATGCGGCCAGTCGCCGCCCCATACCAGCCGTTCCGGATTGGCCCGTACCAGCGCCTCATGAAACGGCCGCGCGTCGGGATAATCGGGCGCGTCGCGGCTGAGGCGATGGGCGCCGGACAATTTCGCCCAGCACCAGCCCTCGCCGACCGCACCCAGCAGGCTCTGGAAGCCTGCCGTCGCCGTGCCGGCGCGGGCGTCGGTGCGGCCCATATGGTCGATCACGACCGGCAGGCCGAGAGCTTTCAACACGGGTATCGTCTCAGGCAAATCCTTCACATCGATCCAGAGCTGAAGGTGCCAGCCGAGTTCGGCCATGACCGGCGCCAGCGTTTGCGCCGCCGTCAGCGGCACGCCGCCGCGATAATGCAATTGCCCGTGGCGGAAAAAATGATTGAAGCGCAAGCCGCGGACGCCGAGACGGTCCCATTCGCGCAAGGTCGCCGTCGCGATGTCGGCATCCGCCACCGCGACGCCGCGCAACCGGTCGGGCCGGCGCGCAAGCGCATCGAGCATGGCGGAATTGTCGCGGCCATGCGCGCTGCCTTGCACCAACACGCCGCGCGCGAATCCGATTCGATCGAGCATGCCCAGATATTTTTCGAGCGGCGCGTCGGGCGGCGTATAGCTGCGGTCGTCGGCATACGGAAATCGCGCCGCGGGGCCGAACACATGGGCGTGCGTATCGCAGGCATTCGGCGACGGCGGAACTTTGGGCCGTGTTACGTCGCGGGGAGGCAGACAAGCGGGGATCATCGTCTCATTCCGCCTTCATGCCGGCGGCCTTGATGATCGGGCCCCATTTTTCGTAATCGGCGTGAATCTTCTGGTCGAATTGCTGCGGTGTGCTGCCGATCGGCGACGCCCCGAGTTTTGTCAGCCGCGCCTTCATCTGGTCTGTATTCAAGGCCGCGACAAAATCATGCGCGAGTTTTTCGACGAGGTCGGCCGGCATGCCGGCCGGTCCGAGCAAGCCCCACCACACTTCGGTGTCATAGCCCGGCACGGTCTCTGCCATGCTCGGCACGTCGGGCAAAAACGACGCGCGCGAGGCGGTGGTGACGGCGAGCGCGCGGACGGCGCCGGCTTGAAGCTGCCCGACCGATTCCGGCCCGTTGTTGAACGACATCGGAATTTGCCCGCCCAGGAGGTCATTGATCGCCGGCACGCCGCCCTTGTAGGGGATGGCATTGATGTCGATTTTCGCCAGACCCTTCAGGAGCTCGCCGGCCAGATGCGTCGATGTTCCGTTGCCGGCATGGCCGAAGGCGAGGCTCCCCGGCTTGGCGCGCGCCTGCGCGATCATGTCGGCCAGCGTCTTGAACGGAGAATCGGCCTTCACCAGGAGGATATTGGGAGACGAGGCCAAAAGCGTAATCGGGGTGAAATCCTTGAACGTGTCGTAGGGCAGTTTCTCATACAGGAACGGATTGGTGGCGTGGCCGCTGGCGACGACGATCAGGGTATGGCCGTCGGGCGCTGAACCCGCGAGCGCCTGCGACGCCACCACCCCACCCGCGCCCGGCCGGTTCTCGATGACGACGCCCTGGCCCCATTGTTTGGAGACCACCTCGCCCAGCGTGCGCGCCAGGATGTCGACGGCGCCGCCGGCGGAATAGGGCACGTAAATATGCACAGGCTTTGACGGAAATCCGCTCTGCGCTGACGCCGCGCCTGAGGTCAGCACCGCAGCCGCGACAACCGCACACATCCCCAACCATTTGCCCATCATCCCACTCCCTTACAGTTTTTTTGCCGTCTATATCTTGATCTTGTCCCGGTTCGCGAACCGCATTCCCGGAGTCTCCGCCCCTCATCCCATTCCTGCATTCAACGCGATCGCCTGTTTCAGCGCTGCAATCACGCCGTCCATGTGCCGCAGCATCGCGGCTTCGGCGGCCGTCTCGTCACCAGCACAGATCGCTGCAACGATTGCTGCATGCTCCTGCACCGACGCCTTGGCCCTGCCGGGCAGCAGGATGGCACGGTATTGCTGTCGAACGATCTGCGATTTCAACGTCTCCAGCAATCTCGCCACCGTCTTATTGCCGGCGATGCGTTGAATCTCCGCATGAAGCTGTCCGTTCAGCCGCGACACCTGGATGAAGTCTGATGCGGCATAAGCCTTCCGCATGCTGGTAACGATCTTGCGCAGACTAATGGCATCCGCTTTGCCGGCACACGCGGCAGCCTGCCGTGCGACGACGCCTTCGAGCGCACGTCGCGCGTCGGCGATTTCCATCGCTTCGATATCGGAGACCAGGCGGACACGCGCGCCGCGATTGCGCTCGCGAATGACGAGGCCTTCCTGGTCCAGCATCGCCAGCGCGATCCGGACGTTGGCGCGGTTGGTTTGCAGCACTGTCGCAAGGTCCACCTCGACCAAACGCTCGTTGGGCACGAACCGTCCGGTCGCAATGAACTCACGCAGGCGCACCGCCACATCGCCCTGGTCATTCTGCTTGGGTACGTGCGCCTCCATCAACCACCGCTTACGAAATTGTCAGCCTTGACGCCCCGCGGCGCCCGACATTTAATGTCCAATATTGTTAACAATCTTGTTGATCAGGTCAAGTCTGACTGCTACGGATACAACCGTCAGCAATGACGCGCTGCGACGCCGAACGCCTATCAAAGGGAGCGACTAATGACGGCTGCCGGGGAACAAACCTCGACCCGAAGCTGGCACGAGGTGGTGCTGCAAACGCTGAAGCGCAACGACATCCGCCTCGTGCCCTATGTTCCCGATCGTGTGCTGACCGCGCTGATCAAGAACATTCACGCCGATCCGTTCTTCACGACCTTCCCCACCGCGCGCGAAGAAGAAGCGGTCGGCATCGTCTCCGGCGCCTGGATGGGCGGGTTGAAGGGCGCCGTCCTGATGCAGACCTCCGGCTTCGCCACGCTCGCCAACGTGCTGGCCTCGCTCGCGATCCCCTATCAGATCCCGCTGATCATGTTCGTGTCCGAACGCGGCACGCTCGGCGAATTCAACTACGGGCAGTCGCTGGTTTGCCGCACCATGCGGCCGGTGCTCGATTCGCTCGCCATGGAACATCACACCATCACCCGGCTTGACGAGTTCGAGTTCATCGTCGATCGATCGATCAAGCAGGCTATCACCACGCAGGCGCCGGTGGCGCTGATCCTGTCGCCGCTTTTGACCGGCGGCAAAGTGTTTGACAAGTGAGCGCCCCAATGAGCACGGCAACCAACACCCCCGCCCGCAACACCAAGGTGATGAACCGCTTCGATCTCACCTCACGGCTGATTGCAAAACTGAAGAACGAGGAGGCCGTGGTCGGCGGCATCGGCAATACCAATTTCGATCTTTGGGCGGCCGGCCATCGCCCGCAGAATTTTTACATGCTGGGCAGCATGGGGCTTGCCTTCCCGATTGCGCTCGGCGTCGCACTAGCCCAGCCCAAGCGCCGCGTTTTCGCGCTTGAGGGCGATGGCTCGCTTTTGATGCAGATGGGGTGCCTGTCGACGATCGCGGCGCTCAAGCCGCAAAACCTCACCATGATCGTGATGGATAACGGCGTTTACCAAATCACCGGCGCGCAGCCGACGCCGGCCGCTTCCGTCTCGGACCTCGTCGCGATTGCGATTGGCTGCGGACTTGCCAACAGCGCCTGGGCGGCCGACGAAGAGGACTTCGAGCGCCTGGTCGACCAATCCATGTCCGCGTCCGCGCCGACGCTGATCGGGGTGCGCATCGACGACAAGCCGGGCGTCGGAACCACCCGTCGGGATCCCGTGCAGATCAGGGAGCGCTTTATGGTTGGTCTTGGCGCGCGGCAGGCGCTGTGACGGGGATTCGTTAACGGCGCGCGGTATCGCGCGTTAACTACACCAACAACGCACGGCCGCGTGAGCGGTTATCGAGCGGTGAACCGTGCTATCCCGGCCCGATGACCACCCTTGTTAGATTGTTCGCCTGGCTCCTGGCCTTAGCCGTCACCTTCGCAACCCTGGGACCGCCACGCTTCCGGCCGCACTCCGACCTCGGTCAGGATGGCGAGCATGCGCTCGCCTTCGTGCTGATCGGTCTCGCATTCGGCTTGGCCTATGCGCGAAATCGGCTGCTCACCTCGGTGGTGTCGATCGCAGCCATCGGCATCCTTGAAATCCTGCAGCTCTGGGTGCCGGGACGGCATGCGCGGTTCGAAGATTTTGTCGTCGACGCGCTGGCGGCCTGTGCCGGCTTCACGCTTGCGGCTGCGCTTGACTGGATCATTCAACGCTCGCGCCGATCCAGCGCCAATGCCGTCTAGCCTTAAAAAATCCCCGCGGGAAACAAATCCCGCGAGGATTTTGGCAAGTCGGCCGCTCGGTTAGTCGATGATCTTGATGATCTTGCGCGTCCGCGGCTCGACGATCACCCGCCGGTCATTGACGAGCGCGTAGCGATACTCCGTGTAGTTGGGGACCGGCCGCAATTCGACGGTTGGCGGCAACGGTTCGCCCACCACAACACGCTCACGTACCGTCACCGAGGGTGCACGCTCGCCCTGAATGGATGTGATGACGGCGCTCGGGATTTCCAGACCGGCGCCGACAGCCGCACCGACCGTACCGCCGACGATCTCGCCGACCGGTCCACCGACTTCGCCGCCGGCACGGGCGCCGTTCGCAGCACCTGTCGCCGTGGTGGATTGAGCGAACGCCGCGCCCGATGCAAACAGCGACGCTGCAATCAATGAGACAGCAATGTGCTTCTTCATAGTTCCTCCAGTCAATTTTGTTGACATCCCGTCAACAGCGGGACCGGAGAGACGTTCCACGCGACTGAGGGGGGTTCCATCGCGAACCCTGTCGTCATCGCGGCGAATGAAGTTCCGAAAAATTGGAACATGGAGAATCCAAAAATTCGTCATTCCGGGTCGACGCGACGACGCGTGTCCCGGAATGACGAACTCTTTACAACAACCCCGCGCCGCGCGCCCATTTGTATTTCGCGCCCAGCACGGCGACCGGGATTTCGGTCGAGTAGGCGTAGGCGACGATGCCGTTCTGGTAGAGATAGTCGGCGGCCTCCTCGACCTCGATATCGCCGGCGAGCGAAGCCACCATCGGCTTTTCGATGCCCTTGGCCTTCATCTCCTTCTTCACTTCCACCATGTTCCGCGCAAACACCATCGGCGGCGTCACGATGGTGTGCCAGTAGCCCAGGATCAGCGCATGGATGCGCGGGTCTTCGAGCCCGAGCTTTACCGTATTGACGTATGTGATCGGCGGCTCGCCGCCGGTGATGTCGACGGGATTGCCGGCAGCGCCGAACGGCGGGATGAATTTGCGGAACGCCGCGTCGAGATCAGGCGGGATCGTCATCAGCGACAATTTGTTGTCGATACAGGCGTCCGACAGCAGCACGCCCGAGCCGCCGGCGCCGGTGATGATGACGACGTTTTCCCCTTTCGGCGTCGGCAGCACCGGGACGCCGCGGGCGAATTCCAGCATGTCGCGCAGCGACCGCGCGCGGATCACGCCGGACTGGTTGAACACATCCTCATAGATCTTGTCGTTGCCCGCGAGCGCGCCGGTGTGCGAGCTTGCGGCCTTGGCGCCGGCCGAAGTGCGTCCGGCTTTGAGCACCACGATCGGCTTCTTCTTCGACACCCGCTTTGCGACTTCGGCAAACGCCCGGCCGTCCTTCAAATCCTCGCAATGCTGCGCGATGATTTGGGTATTGTCGTCCTGCTCGAAGAACGTCAACAGATCGTCCTCGTCGATATCGGACTTGTTGCCGAGGCCGACGATCGCCGAGACGCCCATTTTCGCCGAGCGCGAAAAGCCGATGATCGCCATGCCGATGCCGCCGGATTGCGATGACAGCGCGGCCTGGCCCTTGACGTCGTAGGCGGTGCAGAACGTCGCGCACAGATTGGCGTGGGTATAATAGAAGCCGTAGATGTTCGGCCCCATCAGGCGGATGCCGTATTTCTGTCCGATCGCCTGGATTTCTTCCTGGCCCTTCACATTGCCGGTCTCGGCATAGCCGGAGGGAATGAGAATAGCGCCGACGACCTTCTTTTCCCCGCATTCGATCAGCGCACCGGCGACGAGACTTGCCGGGATCGCAAACACCGCGATATCGACCTCGCCCGGGATATCCTTGACCGACTTGTAGACCTTCTTGCCCAGGATCTCCTCGGCCTTGGGATGGATCGGATAGATCTCGCCCTTGTAGCCGCCGTTGATGAGATTCTTCATCACGGAGTTGCCGATCTTGCCGTTCTCGCTGGAAGCGCCGATCACCGCGACCGCTTTCGGCTTCATGATCCGGTTCATCTGGCGCACGATGTCGTCGTGGTTCGGCCGCGGGCGCGGCGGCTTTGGCGCGAAGTCGACGACAATGCGCACGTCGGCGGCGACAGCGGCATCTTTGGTCGCGAATACCGGGTTCAAATCCATTTCGGCGATCTCAGGGAAATCGGTAACCAGCTTCGAGACGTTGATAATGATGTCGGCGATCGCCTCGCGGTTGGCGGGGTCGCTGCCGCGCACGCCCTTGAGCATCTCATGGGCCTGGATGCCGTCCAGCATCGAGAGCGCGTCCTGCTTCGTCGCCGGCGCGAGGCGGAAGGTGATGTCTTTCAACACCTCGACCAATACCCCGCCGAGGCCGAACGCCACCAGCTTTCCGAACGAGCCGTCGGTCACCGCGCCGACGATGACCTCCTGTCCGCCCGTCAGCATCTGCTGAATCTGTACGCCCTCGATCTTGGCGTCGGATTTGTATTTCTTCGCATTCGCCAAGATCGTCGCGTAGTTGGTTTCGACTTCCGCAGCAGTCTTGACGCCGACCATCACGCCGCCGGCTTCGGTCTTGTGCAGGATGTCCGGCGAGACGATTTTCATCACGACCGGAAAACCCATGTCGGTCGCGATCCCGGCCGCCTCGGTTGCGGATTTGGCCACGCCCTCTTTCGGGACGGGAATGCCATAGGCGTCGCAGACCAGTTTGCCTTCCGGCGCCGTCAGGCTGGTGCGTTTGTCCGCCTTGACTGAATCGAGTATTTTGCGGACCGCATCCTTGGAATTCGACATTGGCTTCCTCCCCGAGGTCATTTTTTTCGTTCGTCGGCACGATCTCGTTGTGTCAGAACAGTGCTGGCATGCGCGCGATCGGTTTTCCGGTGATCGCAAACGCGGCATCCGCGTGTGCGGCGGCTTGCTCCGGCCGCTGGGATCGTAGGCTGATTATGGCATTTGGTATGCCAGAAGCGAGGTTGTCAAGGCGCGATGCCTCGTGAAAACGCCGAAAATAGGCGCAGCTTGACATTCTGGCATTTGGTATGCCAAAAATCTAATCGATATTTTTCTGATAGAGGACGTCTCCGGCTGGAGCAGATCCGTCATGCCCACGCGCAAACAACCCAAGGCGTCGCCCACCATGGCTGAGCCAGACATCGCAATCGTCCGCATCGTCCCCGAGACCAGCTTCAAGAACAAGGCCTATGAGGCGTTGAAGGAAGCAATCCTCAAGATGGACATCTATGCGACGCCCGAGCCCGTCATGCTCGACGAGCGCGCACTGTCGGAACGCCTCGGCGTCAGCCGCACCCCGATCCGAGAGGCGATCGCAATGCTGGAGCAGGACGGTTTTGTGAAGACCGTGCCGCGCCGTGGCATTGTCGTGGTGCGCCGGACCAAGACCGAGATCGTCGACATGATCCGCGCCTGGGCCGCGCTCGAGAGCATGGCCGCGCGGCTGATCACGACTACCGCGCGCAAGAAAGACATTTCGGCGCTGCGCGACTTCTTCAAGGATTTTAACAGCGATCGCTTGCCGCAGGATCATGTCGAGGAATATTCCAGGGCCAACATCGCCTTCCACCAGGCGCTGATCTCGCTCAGCGAGTCGCCGGTTTTGGTCGACATGACCAACGACATCCTCTTGCACGTGCGGGGCTACCGCCAATTGACGATCGGACGCAAGGATCGCACCGCGACGTCGCTGCCCGAGCACATGTCGATCATCGAAGCGCTGGAAGCGCGCGACACCGAACTCGCCGAGAAGCGCGCCCGCGATCATACGCTCGGCCTTGCCGCCTATGTGGAAGCCCACGGGCAAGAGCTGTTTTAACAAAGCCACTGACTTGGGCGGTCACTGTGCAGACGAAAACCTCGTCGCAACAAGAAACGATCAGGGAGACCCGGCCGATGCTGAACACCGCGAGCAAGACCGAGGCGAGCGACGCCCATGACGAACTGACCGACGGCTTTCATCTCGTCATCGACGCCCTCAAGCTCAATGGCATCACCACGATCTACGGCGTGCCCGGCATCCCGATCACGGATTTGGGACGCATGGCGCAGGCCGCGGGCATCCGTGTCATCTCGTTCCGCCACGAGCAGAATGCCGGTAACGCCGCGGCGATCGCCGGTTACCTGACCAAACAGCCCGGTGTCTGCCTCACGGTGTCGGCGCCCGGCTTTCTCAACGGCCTCACCGCGCTCGCCAACGCCACCACCAACTGCTTCCCGATGATTTTGATCAGTGGCTCATCGGAGCGCGAGATCGTCGACCTGCAGCAGGGCGACTATGAAGAGATGGATCAGCTCGCGATCGCAAAACCGCTGTGCAAGGCGGCGTTCCGCGTGCTGCACGCCGCCGACATCGGCATTGGTCTGGCGCGCGCGATCCGCGCCGCCGTGTCGGGGCGGCCGGGCGGCGTCTATCTCGACCTGCCCGCAAAACTCTTTTCGCAGGTCATGAAGGCGGATGCCGGCGCCAAATCGCTGGTCCGGGTGATCGACGCGGCACCGGCCCAGATCCCGGCACCATCAGCGGTCAAGCGCGCGCTCGATGTTCTCAAGAGCGCAAAACGTCCGCTGATCATTCTCGGCAAGGGCGCGGCCTACGCGCAGGCGGATGATTCGATCCGCACCCTGGTCGAGAAGAGCGGCGTTCCCTTCCTGCCGATGAGCATGGCCAAGGGCCTGTTGCCCGACACTCATCCGCAATGCGCGGGCGCCGCGCGCTCGACGGTATTGAAGGACGCCGACGTGGTGATGCTGATCGGCGCGCGCCTCAACTGGCTGTTGTCGCATGGCAAGGGCAAGAGTTGGGGCGAAGCGCCGAAAAAATTCATCCAGATCGACATCGAGCCCAAGGAGATGGACTCCAATGTCGAGATCGCAGCCCCCGTGGTCGGCGATATCGGCTCCTGCGTCGCCGCACTTCTTGAATCCATGGGCAGCAACTGGCCGGCCGCGCCGGCCGACTGGGTCGGTACCGTCAATGCGAAGCGGGAGGAAAACATCGCAAAAATGGCGCCGCGGCTGATGAACAACAAATCGCCGATGGACTATCACGGTGCGCTCGGGGCGCTGCGCAGCATCATCAAGGAGCGGCCGGACGCCATCCTCGTCAACGAAGGCGCCAACACGCTCGATCTCGCCCGCGGCGTCATCGACATGTACAAACCGCGCAAACGCCTGGATGTCGGCACCTGGGGCGTGATGGGCATCGGCATGGGCTTTGCCATTGGTGCCGCGATCGAAACCGGCAAGCCCGTGCTCGCGGTCGAAGGCGACAGCGCCTTTGGTTTCTCCGGCATGGAGGTCGAGACCATCTGCCGCTACAATTTGCCGGTCTGCGTCGTCATCTTCAACAATGACGGCATCTATCGCGGCACCGACGTCAATCCGACCGGCGGTCCCGATGTTGCGACCACCGTCTTCGTCAAGGGCTCGCGCTACGACAAGATGATGGAGGCGTTCGGCGGCACAGGCGTCAATGCGACGACGCCCGACGAGTTGAAGCGCGCCGTCAACGCGGCGATGGATTCCGGCAAGCCTACCCTGATCAACGCCGTGATCGATCCCGCGGCCGGCTCCGAGAGCGGCCGCATCGGCAACCTCAACCCGCAAAGCGTGCTGAAGAAGAAATGAACGGGCCTAACCATCAACGTCATCCCCCGCCACCGGGTCTCGGCTTCGGCGAGCCCGATGACAGGCTCCGGCGGGGGATCCAGTACCCACCGAACTATCGTGACATGAGAGCTGTGCCCAATTTAACCGACGGTGAGTACTGGATGCCCGCCTTCGCGGGCATGACGGCGTCACACTTATGGAGAGAGTAAGATGACAAAGGCGCTCGAGGGCGTTCGCATTCTCGATTTCACCCACGTCCAGTCGGGCCCGACCTGCACGCAATTGCTGGCCTGGTTCGGCGCCGACGTGATCAAGGTCGAGCGCCCCGGGGTCGGCGACATCACCCGCGGTCAATTGCAGGACATCCCCAAGGTCGACAGCCTGTATTTCACCATGCTCAACCACAACAAGCGCTCGATCACGCTCGACACCAAGAACCCGAAGGGCAAGGAAGTCCTGACCGCGCTGATCAAGCAATGCGACGTGCTGGTGGAAAATTTCGGCCCCGGCGTGCTCGACCGCATGGGATTTCCGTGGGAGAAGATCCAAAGCATCAATCCGAAGATGATCGTGGCCTCGATCAAGGGTTTCGGGCCCGGGCCTTACGAAGACTGCAAGGTCTATGAGAACGTCGCGCAATGCACCGGCGGCGCGGCATCGACCACCGGCTTTCGCGACGGCCTGCCGCTGGTCACCGGCGCGCAGATCGGCGACAGCGGCACCGGGCTGCATTTGGCGCTCGGCATCGTCACCGCGCTCTATCAGCGCACCGTCACGGGCAAGGGACAAAAGGTCACCGCCGCGATGCAGGACGGCGTGCTCAATCTCGCGCGCGTAAAACTGCGCGATCAGCAGCGCCTCGCTTATGGTCCGCTCAAGGAATACAGCCAGTTCGGCGAAGGCATTCCGTTTGGCGACGCGGTGCCGCGCGCAGGCAACGATTCCGGCGGCGGCCAGCCCGGCCGCATCCTGAAGTGCAAGGGCTGGGAGACCGATCCCAACGCCTACATCTACTTCATCACGCAAGCGCCGGTCTGGGAGAAGATTTGCGACGTCATCGGCGAGCCCGGCTGGAAGACCCATCCCGATTACGCCAAGCCCCCTGCCCGGCTGTCACGCCTCAACGAGATCTTTTCGCGCATCGAGCAATGGACGATGACCAAGACCAAGTTCGAGGCGATGGAGATCCTCAACAAGGACGACATCCCCTGCGGCCCGATCCTGTCGATGAAGGAACTCGCCGAAGACCAATCGCTGCGTGCCACCGGCACCGTGGTCGAGGTCGATCATCCCGAGCGCGGCAAGTATTTGTCGGTCGGCAATCCCATCAAGATGTCGGACAGCCCGACCGAGGTGAAGCGCTCGCCGCTGCTCGGCGAACACACCGACGAGATTTTGCGGCAGGTGCTCGGCTTGACCGATCACCAGGTGGCGGAGATCCACGATTCCGGCGCGCTCGATCCGCCGCGCAAGCTCGCCGCCGAATAGGCAGGCTGGACCTTCCCTAACTCATCATCGCTTGTCCACTGCGATAGAGGACGTAGCCGGCCACGACGAAGATCAGGGCCGCGAAGATGCGCGTCAGCGTATCTTTGCCGTGCGACAGCCGATTGGCCAGCATCATGCCGGCGAGCCCACCCACGATGCCGCCGGCGATGAACTCGCCGGCGAGCCGCCAATCGACCAGACCGGACAGCGAGTAGTTGATCGCCGTGGCGAGCCCGAAGCTGCCCACCGCCAGCAGCGAGGAGCCTACTGCCTTGATCATCGGCATGCGGGTAGCCAGCATCAGGCCCGGCACGATCAGGAATCCGCCGCCGATGCCGAAGAATCCCGACGCCATACCGGCGAGGAACGCGACTGCCGCCGTCAGCAGGCAGGTTGCGAGATTGGCCTCCCGCTCGGCCGCACCATTTTCACGGCGCGGCCGCAGCATCATCGCACCAACGGCGACCATGATGAGCCCGAACAGAAACAGCAGCCGATTGCCGTCGACGAGCTTGCCGAGGCTCGATCCGGCGAAGGCGCCGAGCGTGCCGACGACGGCGAAGATGACGGCACATCGCCAGCGGACGTTTCCGGCGCGGGCATGGCCGGCGAGATTGGCGAAAGCATTCACCGAAACCGCAAGTGCGCCGGTGCCGATCGCGACATGGGGCTGAGCCACGCCCACGACGTAGAGCAACAGCGGCGTTGCGAGGATGGAGCCGCCGCCTCCGACCAGTCCGAGCGAAAACCCGACCAGCGCTCCAGAACTCAGCGCGGCGCTGATCATCGCGGTCATAGTGCGCTCCTGCCACCCGGCTCGACGCGGGCGAACATGGCAGCTTCAGTGAACTTCCTGCGAGCTGGCGTGGCCTGTGGCGCCGGGACGGCAGACGTGAGATCCGGCATCTCTCCACAAAAAATCTGGTGCAGGGTCGCAAGCAGGGCGACCGCTCGCTGATCCGAAATCCGGTAGAAGACCTGCTTGGCCTCGCGACGCGCCTCGACGATGCCGCTCTCACGCAGCTCGGCGAGCTGTTGCGACAGGCTTGGCTGGCGAAGACCGAGATCGGTTTCCAGATCGCCCACGGAGCGTTCGCCGTCGAGCAGCGCGCAGGCGATCATGAGCCGGTTTGGATTGGCGAGGCTCTTCATGAACGAGCTGGCAGCCTCCGCCTTCTCGCGCGTGACCGTAGAGTCGCGTTTCTGTGGCTTGCGCATGATCATTCCCAGGCCGCGCCCGGAAGCGCATCGAGCGGAAATTTGAGATAGCGTCTGCCGTTGTCCTCGGACTCGGGAAGACGCCCGCCACGAACGTTCACCTGCAGGGCATGCAGGATCAGCTTCGGCATCGGGAGCGTCCGGTCGCGGGCCTCGCGCAGAGCGATGAACTCCGCCTCGCTCTTGCCGACCAGATGCGGGTTCAGGCGCTTCTGGTCGCCGACCGTGCTTTGCCAGCGCGGCTCTCGCCCGCCCGGTTGATAATCGTGACCAGTAAAGACCCGGGTCTCATCGGGAAGCGCGAGAATGTCCTGGATCGACGCCCACAGCGTCTTGGCGCTGCCGCCGGGAAAATCGGCGCGCGCCGTGCCGCTATCCGGCATGAACAGCGTGTCGTGGACGAAGGCGGCGTCGCCGATCACATAGGTGATCGAGGCGAGCGTGTGTCCGGGCGAGAACAGCACATGCGCGTTGAGCGAGCCGACCTTGAAGCGGTCGCCATGCTGGAAGAGACAGTTCCATTGCGAACCGTCGGATGGCAGCGACGGCAAGTTGTAGATGCCCTTCCAAAGGCGTTGCACGTCGACGACACGCTCGCCGATCGCCGTCGGCGCACCCGTCTTCTCGTGCAGATAATGCGCGGCCGAGAAGTGGTCGGCGTGCGGATGGGTGTCGAGAATCCATGCGACCGTCAGGTCATTCTCGGCGACATAGGCGAGGATGGCGTCCGCGTTGACGGTCCCGGTCGCGCCCGACTTCTCGTCGAAGTCGAGCACGGGATCGATGATGGCGCAGGCCCTGGTGGCCGGATCGCCGACGACGTACTGGATGCTCGAAGTGCGCGGGTCGAAAAAGCCTTTGACGTCGGGTTTGACGCGCGTGATCTGGTTCATCATCCGCCTCATAGTTTTCTCAGGCGGTAATACCAGTCCAGCGTGTCGCCGGACGCGCCTGATTCATTGAGGGCATCGACGGTGATCGGCGCCGGCTCGATCACGGCATCGCCGTGCCGCCAGCCTTCCGGCGTTGACACGGCTTCCCGGTCGGTGGTCTGCAGCGCTTCGACGAGACGGAGAATTTCCTCGACAGAACGGCCGGTCGACATCGGATACCAGACCATCGCGCGGATCAGGCCGTCAGGATCGATGACAAAGGTCGCCCGCACGGTGGAGCTGTCGGCCGCGTCCGGATGAATCATGCCGTAGGCGGCGGCGATCGCCATCGACGGATCCTCGGTGATCGGGAACGGCACCGTCACATCGAAGCGTTCGTGGATCGAGCGCACCCAGGCGATATGCGAGTACAGGCTGTCGACGGAGAGCGCCAGGAGATCGCAGCCCAGCGCCTGGAAGCGGTCGTAGGCTTTCGAGAAGGCGACGAACTCGCTGGTGCAGACCGGCGTGAAATCCGCTGGATGCGAGAAGAACACCAGCCAGCGGCCGCGATAATCGTCCAGCGATCGCTTGCCCATGGTGGTGCGGGTTGAGAAGCGAGGCGCGGGGCTGCCGATCAGCAGCGGCCGGGTAACGACGGCCGGCGCCGGTCGTTCAAGGATGGGCTCGGTCATTTGTGATCTCCTGCAGAACCGTTGCGGTGGGCGGCAAGCCAGGCCCGGGCCGCGTTCGTGTCGACGCCGAGCTCTCTCGCCTTGGCAAGCAGTTCCTCGTCAGAAAGCGAATCGAGATCACCCGAGAGAACCCAAAGGTAGAAGGAGCGTGCGCCGCTCCTGCAGTGCGCGACGACAGGACCGGGCGCCTGCTCGATCGTCTCCTTGAGAAGCCGAGCGTCCTGTTCGGTCATGCCCATGGTCGTCACGGGAATGTGGACATAGCCGAGCCCAGCTGCGCGAGCGGCTTCCGCTTCCACGGCTGAGCCGAGCTGGGTGGGATCTTCGCCGTCGGGCCGGTTGTTGACCACGGTCGTAAAACCAGACCGTCTAAACTCTTGAAAGTCCGAAAGTTTCGGCTGCGGCGCGACCGCGAGCTTGGCTGTGACTGCAATAGGTTTCATCGGGACCTCCTTGACGCCGGTCGATATCATTATATAATTAACTATAGTGAGATATGAAAAAATGCAAGTGAAAAAGATCTAACAAGAGCGAAGGAGGCGTCCATGGACGCAATCGTGCAAGAAGCAGCGGCAGGCATCGCAGAGGTGAAACATGCCATCGTGATCGTCGGGGGCGGCGCCGCCGGCATCACCGTCGCGGCGGAGTTGAAGCGCCATGACCCGGGCCTCGACATCGCCATTGTCGAGCCATCGGAGCTTCACTGGTACCAGCCGGGCTGGACGCTGGTTGGCGCCGGCGTCTTTAGCCGCAAGCAGACCGAACGGCGCGAGGAGAAGTTGATCCCGAAAGGCGTGACGTGGATCAGGGCCGCGGTGGCAAGCTTTGATCCGGACGAGAACGCGGTCCGGCTCTCGGACGGCCGGCAGGTCCGCTACGACTTCCTCATCGCCTGCCCCGGGCTCAAGATCGATTGGGACGCCATTGAGGGCCTGACCGACGCGCTGGGACGCAACGGCGTCTGCAGCAATTATCGGCCCGATACCGCCGAATACACATGGCAGCTGATCAAGAGCTTTCGCGGCGGCACCGCCCTGTTCACGCAGCCGGCCATGCCGATCAAATGCGCCGGCGCGCCGCAGAAGATCATGTATCTGATGGCCGACCACCTGCGGCGCAATCGCGAGCTCTCGGCCGCCTCGCTCGAATTCAACCTGGCGGGCGAGGCGCTGTTCGGCGTGCCATTCTTCGTTCCGCCGCTGCAGAAAGCGGTCGACGGCTACGGCATCAAGGTTGCTTACAAGCACAATCTCAAGGCGATCGATGGATCTACGAAGACTGCGCTGTTTTCCGTCACTGGCGCGGATGGCAAGGTCTCCGAGGTCGAAAAGCGCTTCGACATGATCCATGTCGTGCCGCCGCAGACCGGCCTCGACGTCGTCCGTGCAAGTCCGCTCGCGAACGCCGCCGGTTGGATCGAGGTCGATCCCGCCAACCTGCGTCATGTTCGCTATCCGAATATCTTTGCCCTCGGAGATGCGGCTTCCACGACCAACGCCAAGACCGCAGCGGCCGTGCGCATACAGGCGCCCATCGTGGTCGCCAATCTGCTGGCCGCCATGAAAGGCGAGCCGCTGACGAGAGCCTATGACGGCTACGGGTCGTGCCCCCTCACCGTTGCCTACGGCAAGATCGTGCTCGCCGAGTTCGCCTATGGCGGCAAGGTGACGCCGAGCTTCCCGCTCGACCCGCGCGTTCCCCGCCGCAGCATGTGGCTCCTGAAGACGAAGTTGCTTCCCTGGCTCTACTGGTCTCACATGTTCAAGGGCGGCGAGTTCGACATTCCTCACCGCGCGAGAGGCTGGTGACCTGCCGAGGGGCGTCCGGGCATTCTCCTGCCGTCGCGACCGAGTCGCTCGGCATGCCGATTCCAGATGATTGGGCCCTTTGGCTCGGGCCGGACAATGCTACCGCTTGCGGAACCAATTATGTTGCATTGCAAGAGCCAATATGCTGCTATGCAGGCGAATGCGTGGCGCTGGCATCTGGCATGCCTAGCTCATGTCTCGCTATCGCAACAAGGGAACAAAATGTCCAAGTCTGCCTCTATCGGCCTCGCACGCCCGGCCACATTTTTCGGCCGCGTGATGGCCGCGATCGATCGCCTGCTGATGGCGAACGCCAATATCGCTGTTCGTAACGGCGACCTCCCCTATTTCGGCCTCTGAGCGCTGCAAAAGCGCGGCGTTGCAGCAAGCCTGCACTATCGCGGACCAGACCCTGCAATCCGCTTCCCAGCCCCCGGTTTACCGGGGTCTTTTTTTGCCCTGCGTTCCGCGCCCGGAACCGCGGAGGCCGACAGCAAGCGACTGCGACATTTTGGACGCGACAACGCTGCAAAGGAAGTATGACTTGCGCTCTGGCATATCACATACCAAAATGGCTTCCGGGTAACGCTCGTCCAACAGAAGCGTGCCCTTGGGGAGAAACCATGACCGCCACCACTCGAGGGCCGGCGTCGCCGGTCTCTGAACGCACCTACTTCCGCTGGTTACAACTTGCGATGGGCGTCGTCTGCATGGCGATGATCGCGAATCTGCAATATGGCTGGACGCTGTTCGTCGACCCCATCGACGCCAAATATCACTGGGGCCGCGCCGCGATCCAATTGGCCTTTACGCTGTTCGTGGTGACGGAGACCTGGCTGGTTCCGATCGAAGCGTGGTTCGTCGACAAATACGGTCCACGTGCGGTGATCATGTTCGGCGGGGTGATGATCGCGATCGCCTGGGTGATGAACTCCTACGCCAATTCGCTGGTGCTGCTTTATGTCGCCGCGATCGTCGGCGGCATCGGCGCCGGCTCGGTATACGGCACCTGCGTCGGCAATGCGCTAAAATGGTTTCCCGACCGCCGTGGCCTGGCGGCGGGCGCGACCGCCGCGGGTTTTGGCGCCGGTGCTGCGATCACGGTGGTGCCGATTGCGAACATGATTGCGGCGAGCGGCTACCAGGCCGCTTTTCTTACATTTGGCATCGGCCAGGGCTTGATCGTCTTCATCCTCGCCTTTTTCCTGCGCAAGCCGGCGCGGGCGATGCCGATCAAGAAGAAGCAGCTCAATCTGCCCCAGACCAAGATCGACTTCACGCCGCCGCAGGTGCTGCGCAGCCCGATCTTCTGGGTGATGTATCTGACATTCGTGATGGTCGCCGCGGGCGGTCTGATGGCGGCGGCGCAAATCGCGCCGATCGCCCACGACTTCAAGATCGCCAATGAGCCCGTCGGTCTTCTCGGCTTCCAGATGGCGGCGCTGACCTTTGCGATATCGCTCGACCGGATCTTCGACGGCTTCGGCCGTCCGTTCTTCGGCTGGGTTTCCGACCATATCGGCCGCGAACACACGATGTTTATCGCGTTCGCGATCGGCGCCTTGATGCTGCTGACGCTATCGACCTACGGCCAAATCCCCATCGTCTTCGTGCTGGCGACCGCGGTTTATTTCGGCGTGTTCGGTGAAATCTACAGCCTGTTCCCGGCGACATCAGGCGATACGTTCGGAGCAAAATATGCCACCACCAACAACGGCATGCTGTACACGGCGAAGGGAACCGCCGCCCTGCTGGTGCCGCTCGCAAGCCTCGTCGCCTCCAAATATGGCTGGCAGGCGGTGTTCGTGATCGCCGTTGCGCTCAACGCGACCGCCGCGCTCACGGCGCTGTTCGTGATCAAGCCAATGCGACGCACTTTCATCCTGGGCAGTGAAGCGAGGTCGGATACTCGCGCCGGCGACGCCAGGGCCGCCTGATAACCCTTGCATTCAATGAAAAGAGGCGCACCGTGTGCGCCTCTTTTTTGCGCGGCTCAACGGAACGTAAAATGTGATAGCATGTTTGGTCTGCTTTCAACCTGAACGGGCGAGGCCCGAGGTGCGAGATCCAGGTCGTCCAAACGTCAAGATCACTGCCGTTTTTTTAAAGTTCGCGAGTGGCTGACGGCGTTAAAGCGAAATTTAATTGACGGTTGGCATAATGTATACCAATCTTTTCCACACGAAGAGGGTCCTGCGGCTCATCTAGGGAGGTTGCGATGCAAGTCGGAGACATCCTGTGTAAGAAAACTGCCCGCGTTGTGACGGTTCGAATGAACGAAACCGTCGCCATTGCCGCTCAATTGATGCGCGCCAGCAATATCAGCGCGCTGGTGGTCAAAGACGTGGTCCGGACCGAGGGCAACACCGCGGTCGGCATGTTCACCGAGCGCGACGTCGTCCGCGCCATTGCCGAGCATGGTGCTGCCGGCGTCAACCTGAAGGTCTCGCAACTGATTTCCGTGCAGCATCTCGTCTCCTGCAGTTCGACCGATACGCTCGAACAGGTCCGTTATCTCATGCACCGGCACCACATCCGCCATCTGCCTGTGATCGACAATTACTCCCTGATCGGCGTCATCAGCATGCGCGACATCGCTACCGCGCTCGATGAAGTGGCAGCGGTGCCAACCGTCTCGGCTGCCTGACAAGAGCTCCGCGTCGGCTGCGACCTCCCCGGCTTTGAGTTACCGCTCAAAGCCTGCAAGGAGTCGGTGCTGAAATTTCCACCAACTGCGCTGGAAAGTTTTCATGAAAATCTGCATCTATGGCGCCGGCGCGATCGGCGGATATCTGGGAGTGCAACTGCTGCGCGCTGGCGCCGACGTCAGCCTGGTTGCGCGCGGAGCGCATCTTGCCTCGATGCGCGAGAGCGGATTGAAACTGCTGATCGGTGATGAAGAACGCGTGGTGCAGCCACGCTGCACCGACAATCCTTCCGAGCTCGGACCGCAAGATTTCGTGATCGTCTGCCTGAAGGCACATTCCATCACCGGCGCGATCGAAGCGATGCAGCCGCTGCTCGGGCCACGAACGCGGATCGTCACCGCGGTCAATGGAATTCCCTATTGGTATTTTTACAAGCACGGCGGCCGCTTCGAGGGTTCGACGCTGGACAGCATCGATCCCGGCGGACGGCAATGGCGCGAGCTTACGCCAGAGCGGGCGATCGGATGCATCGTCTATCCCGCAACCGAGATCGAGGCGCCAGGCGTGATCCGCCATGTCTACGGCGATCGCTTCCCGATCGGAGAGCCGTCGGGCGAAATCAGTTCGGACGTTGAGCGGCTTTCCGCGCTATTCGTCGCGGCTGGAATGCAGGCCCCCGCGCTCGAGCGCATCCGCGACGAAATCTGGCTCAAGTTGTGGGGTAATGTCTGCCTCAATCCGATCTCGGCGCTGACCCATGCAACGCTCGATGTGATCTGCTCCGATCCGACCACGCGCGCGCTGTCGAAAGCGATTATGCTGGAAACCCAGGCGATCGCCGAAAGTTTTGGGGTCAAATTCCGCGTCGACGTCGAACGGCGGATCGAGGGCGCACGCAAGGTCGGCGCTCACAAGACATCAATGCTGCAGGATCTTGAACGCGGCCGCCCGATGGAGATCGATCCGCTGGTGACCGTGGTGCAGGAAATGGGGCGTTTAACGCAGATACCGACGCCAGCGCTGGATGCGGTGCTGGCGCTGGTTGCCCAGCGCGCCAAAATCGCCGGCCTATATGACGGAATTGTCCGCCCCACGGAAACAAAGGCCCTCGCCTTTGCATGATCGGACTGCCTGAGCCGCTTTCGCGCCCGGTAGACTTTTGCCGGGCATGACGCCATCCTGTCCTCCGAAATCTCGCAAAACACACACACACAGGCGCGCGATCAGCAGCGTCCGGGGAAACATCAGGGGTCAGGGATGATAAGAACTCGCTTTACCGAACTCGTCGGCGTCGAGCACCCGATCGTGCAGGGCGGCATGCAATGGGTGGGACGCGCGGAGCTGGTCGCAGCCGTTGCCAACGCCGGCGCGCTCGGCTTCATCACCGCGCTGACGCAGCCGACGCCCGAGGATCTGACCAAGGAAATCGTGCGCTGTCGCTCGCTGACCGACAAGCCGTTCGGCGTCAACCTCACCATTCTTCCCTCGATCAAGCCGCCGCCTTATGCGGAATATCGCCAGGCCATTATCGAGAGCGGCATCAAGATCGTCGAGACCGCCGGCAACAAGCCGCAGGAGCACGTCACCGAATTCAAGAAGCACGGCATCGTGGTCGTGCACAAATGCACCAGCGTCCGTCACGCACTGTCGGCGGAGCGCATGGGCGTCGATGCGATCTCGATCGACGGTTTTGAATGCGCCGGCCATCCCGGCGAGGACGACACGCCCGGCCTGATTTTGATCCCGGTCGCCGCCGACAAGGTCAAGATCCCGATGATCGCCTCGGGCGGGTTTGGCGACGGCCGCGGGCTCGTGGCGGCGCTGGCGCTCGGCGCCGAGGGCATCAATATGGGCACGCGCTTCATGTGCACCAAGGAGAGCCCGATCCATCAACTGGTGAAGGAACGCATCGTCGCCAATGACGAGCGCGAGACCGAGCTGATCTTCCGCACCATGCGCAACACCTCGCGGGTCGCCAAGAATGCAATCTCCACCAAGGTCGTCGCGATGGAGAAGGAAGGCGCAAAATTCGAGGACGTGCGCGAGCTCGTCGCCGGCGCCCGCGGCAAGATGGTCTACGCGTCAGGTGATGCCGATGAGGGCATCTGGTCGGCCGGTCAGGTGCAGGGCCTGATCCACGACATCCCCTCCTGCGCCGAATTGGTGTCGCGCATCATGCGTGACGCCGAAGCCATCATTCAGAGCCGGCTCGAAGGCATGATGTCCGGCGCCCAGCGCGTGGCGGCTGAATAAAGCCCTTCGCCTTAACAAAAAAGAGAAGAGCCATGAAAGCCTATGTCTACGGCGCCAACGGCCCCGCCATCACCGAGGTTGCGAAACCTGCGCCGAAAGGCACCCAAGTGTTGGTTCGCGTGCGCGCCTGCGGTCTCAATCGCGCCGATCTCGGCATGACCAAGGGCCATGCGCACGGCAGCGCCGGCGGCGTCGGCGCGGTACTGGGGATGGAATGGGCCGGCGAAGTTGCCGAACTTGGCCCGGATGCCAAAGGCGTCAAGGTCGGCGACCGGGTGATGGGCTCCGGCGGTGCTGCGTTCGCCGAATATACGCTCGCCGATCACGGCCGGGTGTTTAAAAACCCCTCGAACATGAATTTCGAGGAAGCCGCCACCCTGCCCGTCGCACTCGCCACCATGCACAATGCGGTCGTGACCAACGGCGCGCTGCAGCCGGGCCAGTCGGTCTTGATTCAAGGCGCGAGCTCCGGCGTCGGCCTGATGGCGATGCAGATCGCAAAACTCAAAGGCGCGAGCCTCGTGATCGGCTCTTCGACGGATCCGATGCGGCGTTCCCGGCTGAAGGAGTTCGGCGCCGATCTCGCGGTCGATTCCAGCGATCCCGGCTGGGTCGATCAGGTGCTGAAAGCGACCAGCGGCGAAGGCGTCGACCTGATCGTCGATCAGGTCTCGGGCAAGGTCGCAAGCCAGAATCTCGCCGCCACGAAAATAAAAGGCCGTATCGTCAATGTCGGCCGGCTCGGCGGCACCCGCGCCGAATTCAATTTTGATTTACACGCCGCGCGGCGCATTCATTATATCGGCGTCACCTTCCGCACCCGGACGATCGAGGAAATCCGCGAGATTTTTGACGAAGTCCGCAAAGATATCTGGCCCGCGGTTGAATCGCGAAAATTGCAATTGCCGATCGACAAGGTTTTTTCATTCGACGATATCGCCAAAGCGTTCGAGCACATGGAAGCCAACAGGCATCTCGGCAAGATCGTCGTGACGCTGTAAGCGCAATTACGATGCTAACTCGCGTACTCGACGGGGGTCGCTATTTCGAGGGGCCACGCTGGCATGGCGGCCGCCTCTGGTTTGTCGATTGCATGGATCGGACACTTCTGAGTCTCGATCCCGCCGGCAAATGCGAACAGCACGCGAAATTTGCGGACGACACTCCCTGCGGGCTCGGCATCTTGCCGGGAGGAAAACTCATCGTGTTGACGATGTTCCGCAAGCGTCTGATGAGCTACGCCGACGGCGAGCTTTCGCTCTACGCCGACCTGTCGGGAATAGCGACCGGTACGATCGACGACATGATCGTCGATGGATTGGGACGGGCTTATGTCGGCGATCTCGGCTTCGATTTGCCGCCGCCGCCGGATCGAGGCGCCGTCGGGCGCATCATTCTGGTGATGCCTGACGGCGCGAGGCGAGTTGTGGCCGATGGATTGCGGTTTCCCAACGGCATTGCGGTCTCCGCTGATAACAGCCGGCTGGTCGTCGCTGAAATGGATGGCGATTGCCTCGCCGAGTACGACATTGAGGCCGACGGTGGCCTGAACTTTCGCGCCCGATTTGGGCGTGTGAAATCTCCCGACGGCATCTGCCTTGGTCGTGACGGCGCCGTGTGGGTCGCATCCTTCGATGAGGACGCGT
Source organism: Bradyrhizobium lablabi (assembly GCF_900141755.1). Taxonomy (NCBI): domain Bacteria; kingdom Pseudomonadati; phylum Pseudomonadota; class Alphaproteobacteria; order Hyphomicrobiales; family Nitrobacteraceae; genus Bradyrhizobium; species Bradyrhizobium lablabi. The sequence goes on from NZ_LT670844.1 coordinate 1,027,853, forward strand.
TCATTCGCCTGGACCGCGACGGGCGCGAGTTGCAGCGAATAAACGTGCCCGGCCGCCGCGCCATTGCCTGTGTTCTCGGCGGAGCGGAGCGGCGGACGCTGTTCTGCCTGAGTGCTGCGACGTCGCCCGAAGAGCTGCGGCAGCGTAAATCGTCTGCCCGCATCGATGTCGTGGATGTGGAAATTCCCGGGGCTGGCTATCCGTGAACGCTATGCGCTCCCTCTTTAAAATCGGAACAATTCGCAACAATCACTGCTGCAATTGATTGGCAACTAACGCATTCGATCGCGTCTTTAATCTTGCATGACGCCCTGCTACACCCCGGCCCATGAGCCATCCCGATCATATCGTAAAATCCCGCGTCGCGGCGATTTCCGTGTTCGCCAGCGCCGGCATGGCCGCGGCGAAATTCGTCGTCGGCATTGCGATCGGTTCGCTCGCGCTGGTCTCGGAAGCCCTGCACTCGTCGGTCGACGTGGTCGCGACCATCATCACCTGGATGGTGGTGCGGGTTTCCGACCGCCCCGCCGACAAGGAGCATCATTACGGCCATGGCAAGCTCGAGAGCATCTCCGCGCTTGGCATTATCGCGATGCTGTACGTGCTCTCCGGCGGCATTCTCGTCGAATCCTGGAGCCGGCTGCGCGAAGGCGCGCCGCCGCCGACGATCTCGGCCATCCCGTTCATCGTGCTGGTGGTCGATATCGCGGTGAACGTCTGGCGTGCGCGGGCGCTGCACCGGGCGGCGCACGACACCAAGAGCCAGGCGCTGGCGGCCGACGCGCTGCATTTTGCATCCGACGTGCTCGGCTCGGTCGCCGTCATCATTGGGCTTGCGCTTTCCGCGAAGGGCTACGCCTGGGGTGATGCCGCGGCCGCGGTCGCGGTCGCAATCATGATCGCGCTACTCGGATTGCGGTTGGCGCGCTCCACCGTCGAAACCCTGCTCGACCGCGCGCCCGAAGGCGCCGCCGAGCGCGCCACCGCCGCAATCCGGACCGTGCCCGGCGTGGTCGGTGTCGAACGTTTGCGGATGCGGATGGTCGGCTCGACGCATTTCATCGACGCCATTGTGCAGGTGCCGCGCACCTATCCGATCGACCGGGTCGAGGAGATCAAGCGCCGCGCGCAGGACGCCGTGACAAAGGCGCTCAAGGACGCCGATCTGACCTTCACCGCGGTGCCGGTCGCGCGCAACAATGAGAGCGTGCGCGAGCGCATCATGGTGATCGCCCGCAATTCCGGCCTCGCCGTCCACCATGTCACCGTGCATGATCTCGGCGGCAAATTGACGGTGAGCATCGATCTCGAGGTCGACGGCGAGATGGCGCTCAACGACGCCCACGCCATCGCCCACGAACTCGAGCGCCACATCCGCGACGAATTCGGCGAGGACGTCGAGGTCGACACCCATATCGAGCCGCTGGAGCCGGAACTGCCGCACGGCACCGACGCCGCGCCCGACCGCGTCGAAACCATCAAGACCGCATTGTCGCGCTTTGCCGCCGACACCGCGATCCATGACATCCATAATGTGCGGGTGCGCAACACCGACGCCGGCGAAATCGTCAATTTCCATTGCCGCGCCGCACCCTCGATGAGCGTGATCAGGGTTCACGAGAACGTCGATGCGATCGAGCGCGCGCTGCGCCGCGCGTTCCCGACCGTCAAGCGCGTCATCAGTCACGCCGAGCCGCCGAACGCGTAAAAGCATTTTTCCGCTCAATTCACCCAATACTCTTCGTCATGGCCGGGCATAGCCGTCTGAAGGACGGCGTCGCTTCCGCTCGCCTATGTCCCGGCCATCCACGTCTTTGTTGCGGCGATACTGGAAAGACGTGGATGCCCGGGACAAGCCCGCGCATGACGAACTCTGAAAACTGCGTTCTCGTTTCGGACTCGCTTCGCAAGTATTTTGCGGGGATTTCGGAACGCCGATTCCGTGTTGGACAAGATTTATTTTCATTAAGGAATTGTTGACTCTCGACAGCCCGCGAAAACTGGATTCAAATCGCCTTGATTCGGAAAGGGACTGGGGCTCTTCCGAACCGGTGCGAAACGGTTTTCGAGGGGGCTATAGGCATGGCGCGCGCACACGCGGCGAGCGCGTGCGTCCAATCCGATTCGATCAAGGGATTGGCGCAGTCGATCGCGAAACCGGCCTACCACAGGCTGTTGATAGCGGAGCCTGCGCTGCGCCGTGCCGTGCCCACCCTGATCATCGCCTTCCTGATCACCATTTGCCTCGGCGCGTTCGTGCAGGTGGTCGACCAGCACCGGCAGAAGCGTACGTCCATCAAACGCGACCTCACCGCAGTGGCCGATTTTCTCGCCGAGCGCATCGACCGCATCGCCGCGAACAGGCAGGATCGCGGCACGGCGTTCGATCGCCTGCAGCTGGTGCTGCCCGGCCTCATTCCGTCATGGGCCGTCGCATCCGGCCGGCACGTCATCGTCATCGGCGCCGACCAGCGCGTGCTGGCGCGGGTTCCGGTCGAAGCGGCGCTCGGCGACACCAGTCAACTGCTCGACATCATCAGCGCGGCGCTGCCGCTGTCGGGGCCGGGACAGCAGACCGGCGTCACCGACATCACGCTGCCGAACGGCAGCGGCGCGATGACGGTGCGGCGCGTGGTCAAGGCGCTGCCCGGCCAGGTCGTCATCATCCAGGAAAATGTCGATTCGCTGTGGCGCTCGGACGCGGCGCTGTCGGTGACGCTGTCGGCCACGACCGGCTTTGTCGTATTGATCCTGGGCTTTGCATTCCACTGGCAATCGACCCGCGCCCGCGAGGGCGATCTGATCAACGACGCGGTGCGCGGACGGATCGATACCGCGCTCAACCGCGGCCGCTGCGGCCTGTGGGACTGGGACCTGTCGCGCGGCAGGATCTTCTGGTCGCAATCGATGTTCACCATGCTCGGGCTCGACACCCGCAGCGATCTTTTGACCTTCGGCGAGGTCAATGCGCTGGTAAAATCCGACGACATCGACCTGTTCGCGATCGCCGACCAATTGATCTCCTCAAAAATCGACCATATCGACCAGACCTTCCGGATGCAGCACACCGATGGCCACTGGATCTGGCTGCGGGTCCGCTGCGAGCTCAGCCAGGGCGCGGCCGATGCCGGCCTGCATTTGATCGGCATCGCCGTCGACATCACCGAGCAGAAGAGCCTCGCCGAGAAGACCGTGGAGGCTGACCTTCGGCTGCGCGACGCGATCGAGACCATCCCGGAAGCCTTCGTGCTGTGGGATGCCGGCGATCGCCTGGTGCTGTGCAATTCGCATTTCCAGCGGCTGCACAAATTGCCGGACTCCGCGGTGACGCCCGGCACCTCCTATGAAACCGTGATCGAAGTCGGCAGCATGCCGGAGGTCCGCACCCGCCTGCCAGAGACCGGCCACCAGACGCCGGGCGCGCGCACCTTCGAGGCGCAGCTCGACGACGGCAGCTGGCTGCATATCAGCGAGCGCCGCACCAAGGACGGCGGCTACGTCTCAGTCGGAACCGACATCACCCGCATCAAGGAGCACGAACAAAAGCTGGTCGACAACGACCTTCGGCTACGCGCCACCGTGAGCGATCTGAAACGTTCGCAGGCCGCGCTGGAACGGCAGGCCATCGAACTCGTCGACCTCGCCGAAAAATATTCCAAGGAAAAAAACCGCGCCGAGGAAGCCAATCAGACCAAATCCAAATTCCTCGCCAATATGAGCCACGAGCTGCGCACGCCGCTCAACGCCATCATCGGCTTCTCGGAGATCATGGAAAGCGGCATGTTCGGCACGCTGGGATCGGAAAAATATCAGGAATATTGCCACGACATCCTGACCAGCGGCCATTATCTCCTGGAGGTGATCAACGACATCCTGGATATGTCGAAGATCGAGGCCGGCCGTATGAAACTCGACATGGAGCCGCTCGATTTGTCGAAGACATTGGCGGAATCGCTGCGCGTGGTATCGGGGCGCGCCGAGGACAAGCATCTCGTGCTCGCGACCGATATCGAGGGCACCATTCCCGTGGTGGCGGATCGCCGCGCCATCAAGCAGGTCATCGTCAATCTGTTGTCCAACGCGGTGAAGTTCACGCCCGACAGCGGCAAGGTCGTGGTCCGCACCCGCGTGCTCTCTGATTCCATCCTGTTGATGATCGCCGACACCGGCATCGGCATCGCCCCGCAATCGCTGGCGCGGCTCGGTAGACCCTTCGAGCAGGTCGAGAGCCAGCTGACCAAAACCTATCACGGCTCGGGGCTGGGATTGGCGATTGCGCGCTCGCTGACCAATCTGCACGGCGGATCGATGCGGCTGCGCTCAAAACTCGGCGCCGGCACCGTCGTCTGCATCTCGCTGCCGCGCGACGGCCGCAAGACGCGAGCGAAATTGCCGGTGGCGGCTTAGAGCCTGATCGGCTCGCATTGAATCAGAAGCCGTTTTCCGGTCGCGGACTTCTCATGTGTAATCTTGCGCGACGCATTTTATGGACTCTGTTAAGCTATTTCCCTTCCTGGCATCGTTACAGTGCCAATACCGGGCCTGCTCGTGCATCCTAGGTGGTCGCCGCCCCGCGTTTGCCGAAATCCGGCGAAGCTGCTTAAATCGAGTCTCTAACTGAGAAGTGCAAGCAAAGAGCTTGCGGACGCGCCTTGCTTGATGTCGCTTGGGCCCCAAATGACGATCCGCAAGAAAATCTTTCTTCTTGCCGGCATCTTGCTGGCGCTGTTTGGCGTCGTGGTCGGCGTCCTTGCCATTGTTCAAAAGCTGGACAGCGATCAAATCGGCAACATTGCCGAATACGAGCTGCCGCTGACGCGGCTGGTTGCAGAGCTCGATGTCGATACCGACAGGTACGAACTCGGTATTTTGCGTGCGCTGCGGCTTGATCCCCTGAATCCGCCGGAACTGGCGGCGGCAATTGCCGCCAAGAACGACGTCGGCAACGAATTGCGCGCCGATGTCGACACGGCAACGACATTGCTCGCCAAGGCGATCCAGGACCCGGGCTACCGGGCCTCGGAGCGCGTCGAACTGGCGCGCATCGAAGGATCGTTCAAGTACCTGACCCGCAGCCTCGAAGGGTTTCTCGCCACCGGCGAGCAGACCATGGCGGACCTTGCCGAGGGCCGGCGCGAGGATGCCCGGACGGCCTCGCTTGGCTTCGCCAAATATGCCCAGGCTTTTGGGCCGGATCTATCCGAGATCCGCCGCAACCTCGCCGGTCTCACCGATCGCGCCACCCGCAACGTGCTCGCGAGACAACGGCTCAATAGCTATTTGAGCTTTGGCTTGTTCCTGGCCGCCTGCGGTCTCGGCCTCGGCATCAGCGCCGTGGGATCGGCGCGTGTCGTCGGTGCGCTGCGCCAACTGGTGGTCCGCACCCGCGCCATCGAGGCCGGCACGGATTCGGAGCCGCTGTCGATTCGCACGCGCGACGAGGTTGGCGAACTCGCGCTGTCGTTCAATCGCATGGTCGAGGAGCTTCGCACGCGGGAACGCATCAAGGATACGTTCGGCAAGTTTGTCGACCCGCGCATCGTCACCCGTTTGATCGGCAGCGGCGCCGAACAGGCCGAGCGCCGCACGCTGACGATCTTCTTTTCCGACATCAAGGGTTTTAGCGGCATCAGCGAGCAACTGACCGCCAGCGCCGTCGTCAACCTGCTGAACAGCTATTTCGGAACGGTCGCCGAAATCATTCACGCCCATCGCGGCTTCATCGACAAATATATCGGTGACGCCGTCATGGCATTTTGGGTCTCACCGTTCTCTGCCGGCGACGATCACGCCAGCGACGCCTGCCTCGCGGCGCTTGCACAACAGGAAGCGATGATCCTGCTTCGCGCCCAATTGCCCGAGATCACGGGAATGCGACGCAATCCCCCGGAGCTTGCTATCCGCATGGGGATAGCCACCGGCGAAGCCGTGGTCGGGACCATCGGCTCGGATTCGTCGCGGACTTATACCGTGATCGGCGACACGGTGAACCTCGCCTCGCGTCTCGAGAGTATCAACAAACTCTATGGCACCTCGCTCATCCTCAGCGAGGAGACCTATCGAACGGCGCAACATGTCATCGAGGCACGCGAGCTCGATCTTGTCACCGTCGCCGGCAAGACCGAGCCGGTTCGTATCTATGAGGCCATGGGCCGCGTCGGCGAGATCGCGCCGGAGCGGATTGCGCTTCGCGAGATGTTTGCCAACGGTCTTGATGCCTATCGCCGTCAGGACTGGGATGAGGCGCAGCGATGCTTCGAAAGCTGCCAGCTCAGCGACGCCGAAGATGGACCTTCGCGCCTGTTTGTCGGCCGCGTCAGCCTATTGCGCAACACTCCGCCGCCAGCCGATTGGGACGGCGTCTGGCATTTTAAAGAGAAATGACAACGTTCAGTGCAATTCATCGGCGGTCGAGAGCAGATCACCTGGGACGTGAAGTCCAAGCGTTTTCGCTGAGGTAGCGATTAATTCGCACTGTCCTGCGCCGCGAGCGCTGTCACAATGGCGCGCGCAGTTGCGTTGAGCGATCCGAGGTAGCGATCGGCCGCTTGTTCATGCGTCATCACGGATCTGGGAAAACGCATCACGAGGCAGGCGAGCACCTGGCGGCCCTGCCTCACGGGAACCGCGAGCCCGAGCACCTTGTAGGGGCGCGGCGATAGCGTCACGGCGTAGCCACGGCGCCGAACTACGGCGAGATGCGTCTCGAGCGCTTGGGTGTCTCGCATACCTAAAACGCCGAGCTCGTTATCGGGAAGCAACTCCCGGATCAAACGCCGCCGCTCGTCCGCCGGACAGAAGGCCAGATAGGCCTGCCCGAGCGCGCTGGGGATGAGCGGATAGGTCCGATTGTATCCAGCTCGCTCGAACGACAGCGGGCTTTGCGGAGCGGTGCTGTGGAGAAGCGCCACAACGCCATCCCGGAGCTTGGCGAGCCCGATCGGCCAATTGTGTTCCCGGGTAAATTGGCTCATCGCAGGCATTGCGGCATCAACGATGCGGTCGATGAAGCGAAGGCCGATGGAGAGTGCCAGCACATTCTCGGTGATCCGGTAGCCGGCTTCGCTCGAAATGCGGGCGCCATATCCCGCGGCGATCAGAGTGTCCAGGAGGCGGATCAGCGTTGGCTTGGGCAGACCCGTGGCAGCGCGCAGATCGCCGAGACTGCTCGCGGATTTGCGATTAAGCGCCTCGAGCAACTTCAGGGCTCGCACCACTGGTTCTACTGGTTTGCTAGCACCCATGCCGAAAATGCCTTTCCCGCCGGTATTCCGTAATACGGAATCTGCTCAGAATCAGCAAGCTGATTTGCTTTTATTCCGGCAAAGAACGCCAAGACGCGCGAACAGACCAGCGTCGATATGGAGGAAATGCAATGGCATATCAGTCAATCGAAGTGCGAAAGCTGACCCCGACAATCGGCGCGGAGATCTTCGGCGTCGATCTCGGCAAGCAAGTCGGTAACCAGCAATTCCAGGAGGTGCATGACGCGCTGATGGAGAACCTGGTGATATTCTTCCGGGATCAAAAGCTGACGCCGGAGCAACAAAAGGATTTCGGCCGCCGGTTCGGCAAGCTGCATGTGCACCCAAACGCACCACAGCTGATCGAAGGCCATCCCGAAATCCTGGTGATTAAGGCTGACGAAAAGTCGAAACGGGTGGCTGGAGAAGAATGGCACTCCGACGTGTCCTGTGACGGGGAGCCGCCTATGGGCTCGATCCTCTACATGCATGAGACACCTGCTAACGGCGGCGGCGACACCATGTTCGCAAATATGTATGCCGCCTACGATGCCCTGTCGGAACCGATCCGGCATTTGCTTGAGGGCTGCACGGCGATCCATGACAGCAACAAGGCGCATCCCTACCGCCACAAGGCGACCGATCGCGCCGACATGCAATTTCCGAAATCGGAACATCCGGTGATCCGCACCCATCCGGTGACCGGACGGAAAGCGCTCTACGTCAACCGGGGCTTCACCACACATATTCCGCAGTTAAAGAAGCCGGAGAGCGCAGCGCTGCTCGAGATGTTGCACCGGCATGTTGAGACGCCGGCATTCATGTGCCGCTTCAAATGGCAGCCCGGCTCGATTGCCTTCTGGGACAATCGCAGCACGCAGCATCATGCGCTGTGGGATTATTTCCCGGAGCGACGCTACGGTCATCGCGTGACCATTTGTGGCGACAAGCCATTTTTTCGCGGCTGAAACGGTTCTTTCGGACAGCGAGCGGCGGCGATACCGGCGCTCGCGACAGACACGGGCGAACAAAGCGCCGCGGAAAGACCACGCAAACTAACCGCACGCCATGTCGCTGCCGATGAAAGAGCGCGCAGCGCGACGTCGCGATCAATCAACCGGAGGAAAAAAGCGGCTATGCCGAAGGTCACCTATATCGGATACACCGGAACCGAGCACGAAATCGAGTTGCAATCAGGTCTTTCGGTGATGCAGGGCGCGATCAACAACTGCATCGTCGGCATTGACGCCGACTGCGGCGGCGAATGCGCCTGCGCGACCTGTCATGTGTATGTCGATCCTCGCTGGCTCGAAAAGGTCGGGCCTCAGGGATCACAGGAGGCCGCGCTGCTCGACTTCGCCGCGCTCGCAAAACCCAATTCGCGTCTGTCATGCCAAATCAAGATGACCGATGAGTTGGACGGCCTCGTCGTCAACTTGCCTGAGGCTCAGCACTGACCGCGAGCTCGTCGACCGCGCTTTTGGAATCAGTCCTCGCTATTGGCAGACATTTGGAGAATTCCGCATGACCACGCAAACCGTTCAATCTGCGAAAGCCAATGCGGCCGATATCCCACTCGATCAGATCGACGTCAGCGATCCGCAACTGTTTCAGGACGGAACCATCTGGCCGTATTTCGAGCGATTGCGCCGCGAGGATCCCGTTCACTATTGCGGGAAAAGCGCGTTCGGACCCTATTGGTCGATCACCAAGTATAAAGACATCATGCAGGTCGACACCAATCACGCCGTGTTTTCCTCGGAAGGCGGCATATCCATCCTGGATCGACCCGAAGAGTTTCGAACACCCAATTTCATTTCGATGGATCCGCCGAAGCATGACGAGCAGCGCAAGACGGTGAGCCCGATCGTCGCGCCCGGTAACCTGGCCAAGCTTGAGCACCTCATTCGCACCCGAGCTTGCGCCATTCTCGACTCTCTGCCCGTTAACGAGACGTTCGACTGGGTGGACCGCGTGTCCATCGAACTGACCACCCAGATGTTGGCGACGCTGTTCGATTTTCCGTTGCGAGATCGACGCTTACTTACCTACTGGTCCGACGCGGCGACAGCTCCTATTGGCCCCGGGGGAATGTTCAACTCCGAAGAGGCCCGCTTGGCCGAGTTGAAGAACTGCCTGGAGTATTTTACCAAGCTTTGGAACGAGCGGATAAACGCTGAGCCAAGAAGCGATCTTATTTCAATGCTGGCGCACTCGCCCGCGACCAGAAACATGGGACCGAAGGAGTTTCTCGGGAATCTAATTCTCCTGATCGTGGGCGGCAACGACACCACGCGAAATTCCATTACCGGTGGCGTGCTGTTCCTGAACGAAAACCCGGATCAGTACCAAAGGCTGCGCGACGACCCCGGCCTCATCAGCAACATGGTGTCGGAAATCATCCGCTATCAGACGCCGCTTGCGCACATGCGGCGCACGGCTCTTGCCGATACGGAAATTGGAGGCAAGCAGATCAAGAAAGGGGCGAAGGTCGTCATGTGGTACATTTCCGGGAACCGCGACGACGAGGTGATCGACAACCCGAACAAGTTCATGATCGATCGTCCGCGCGCGCGACAGCATCTGTCGTTCGGCTTCGGGATTCATCGGTGCGTGGGAAATAGACTCGCGGAATTGCAGTTGAAAATCCTGTGGGAAGAAGCCCTGAAGCGCTATCCTACGATCGAGGTCGTCGGCGAGCCCGAACGTGTCTATTCCAGCTTCGTCCACGGATACCGGTCTCTCCCAGTACGCATCCCGGCCTGACGAGACCCCCGATGCGCCGTACATCCATGACGCGACTTCGGCAACGTTAGCAATCACGAAGCGGGGAGCAAATACATGAGCAGGCAGAGACCGTCAAAGTACGCCTGGGTGATCGTGCTGCTTCTATTTCTGTTTATGCTGATCAACTTCGCGGACAAGGCGGTGATCGGGCTTGCCGCGGAACCTATCATGAAGGAATTGGAATTGACGCCGAGCCAATTCGGCCTCGTCGGTTCCAGTTTCTTCTTTCTGTATGCGGTGTCCGGGGTCATCACAGGCTTCGTCGTCAATCGTATTCAGACCCGCTGGGCGCTGCTTGCGATGGGACTGATCTGGGCGCTTACCCAATTTCCCATGGTCGGCTCGGTCGGCTTCACAACGTTGATTGCCTGCCGTGTGCTGCTCGGCGCCGGTGAAGGGCCGGCATATCCTGTGGCGCTGCACTCGGCCTACAAGTGGTTTCCCAACGAACTGCGCACCTTGCCTACCGCCATGGTCTCCCAGGGCGCGAGCATCGGGGTGGTCCTGGCGCTGCCCGCGCTCAACTATCTCATTGTGCGTTATTCCTGGCACTGGGCTTTCGCAGCGCTGGGGTTGACCGGCCTGGTCTGGGCGCTGGCATGGCTGGCGCTCGGACGCGAAGGCACCCTCAATGAAACGCCAACGCCGACCGAGGGACGATCGTTCGGACGGATTCCCTACCGACGCCTTTTGCTCAATCCCACCGTATTCGCGGCATGCGCATCGGGCTTCGGCGCCTATTGGGGTCTGTCGCTCATGATCGCGTGGTTACCGCACTATTTGATTAGAGGTCTCGGATATACCCAACAACAGACCGGGTGGCTCAGCACCCTGCCATGGGTATGCAATGTTTTTATCGTCATCGGAGCTGGCTGGCTTTCGCAAAACCTGCTCGCACGGAATTATTCAAGCCTCGTCGCTCGCAGTTTGATTGGCGGCGGCGCGGTCGCCTTGGGAGGGATTGCCTTGATTGCCATGCCGCACGTCGAAGCGCCCATGCTGAACCTGGCACTCCTTGTGTTCGGGATTTCAGTCCCTTCGGTGATTTATGTCCTCAGTCCGGCGATTGTCAGCGAGTTCACGCCGGTGTCACAGCGTGGCGCGATGTTGACGATCATCACCGCGGTGTCGACATCAGCGGGTCTGCTGGCACCCTATGTCATGGGAAGAATTATCGAGAATGGCGCCACTGCTTCCGAGGGCTTCCATCGCGGCTTCCTGATCTGCGGCTTCGTAAGCCTTATTGGAGGCCTGATCGGCATGGCATTTCTGCGCCCCGAGGCTGAGGCCGCACGGTTTGCCGCCGCCGACGCGGCTGCAGCAGCAACGCGAAATCGCCTGATCAACGCCGAATTAGCCTTGTGAGGGGACGGAGCAGCCAAAGCCTGCATCGACTCCCGTGATTGGCAGATATAGTCTGTCAATATTCCAGCCGCACCCGGGCAGCGACCGATAACGCGGGATCACAAAGAAGCAAGAACTGTACAGGGAGGCCGCAATGCGAACCGCAATTTGCACGGTATTCATCGTTTGCGGATTTGTGGCCCCGGCTGCTGCACAACAGGCCCCACCCGCCACTATTCCGGTCGGCGTCGTCAAGGCCGAGCACAAGTCCATCGAGAAGACACTCGATTTTGTCGGGCGCGTCGAAGCGGTCAACCGCGTCGAGATCAGGGCGCGCGTCCAGGGCTTCCTGGAAGCAGTGCTGTTCAAGGAAGGTGACCCGATCAAGGAGGGCGACGCTCTCTATCGCATCGAGAAAGGATTGTTCCAGGCGGCGGTCGAGCAGGCCGAAGGCGCCTTGGTACGCAGCAAGGCTTCGAAAACGCTGACCGAGGCGCAGCTCGCGCGGGCGGAGGACTTGCTGGCAAAGAACGCGGGAACGACCGTTGCACGGGATCAGGCGTTTGCCGCGGACGAGCAGGCAAAAGGCCAAATCCTCAGCGACGAAGCCAGCCTGCAGACCGCCAAAATCAATCTTGGCTACACCGACATCGTCGCGCCGGTTTCCGGACGGATCGGCCGCACCAACATCACCAAGGGCAATGTTGTCGGCCCCGACAGCGGCCCACTCACTGTCGTCGTGAGCCAGGAGCCGATGTATGTGACATTTCCGGTGAGCCAGCGCGATTTTCTGCGCTCGCGGGAGGAGGCTCACCAGATCGACCTCAAGGCGATCAAGGCCAAGCTTCGCTTTGCCGACGGCAAGACCTACGACCAAACCGGCCAGATCAATTTTGTCGACGTCACGGTCGATCGCGCCACCGATACCGTGCTGGTGCGCGCCACTTTCCCTAATCCGGCCGGCGGACTGATCGACGGCCAGCTCGTGCGTGTGACGCTGGAAAGCGGCACCCCTCAGGAAATGGTGGTCGTCCCACAATCGGCCCTGATCGCCGACCAGGAAGGCGTCTATGTCTTCGTGGTCGAGGACGGCAAGGCCGTCGTGAAACGGATCAAGCCCGGCGGTGAGAGCGGAACCGATGCTGTCGTGCAGGAAGGTCTGTCCGGAAACGAGCAGGTCATCGTCGAAGGATTGCAGGGGGTACGCCCGGGAATACCGGTCAAGGCCAGCCCGCTGACGACGCTCAAAAGGAGCTGATCCGATGTTCTCCGCCATCTTCGTCGATCGGCCGCGGCTCGCCATCGTGATTGCCATCGTGACGACCATCGCCGGATTCCTGGCACTGTTTTCGATCCCGATTGCGCAATATCCCGACATCGTCCCACCCCAGGTCTCGGTCACGACCTTCTATCCGGGAGCCAACTCCGCCGTTGTCGATGCGACCGTCGCACAACCGATCGAGGCGCAAGTCGTCGGCGTCGACAAGATGATTTACATGAAGAGCGTGAGCGGCGATGACGGCAGCTACACGCTGACCTGCTCGTTCGAGCTCGGCACCGACCCTGACATCAACGCCGTCAACGTCAACAACCGCGTCCAGGTCGCCTTGTCCAAGCTGCCACAAGATGTCCAGCGCCAGGGGGTCACGGTCAAGAAGAAGTCTTCGGCGCTGCTCGGCGTGATCGCGGTGTACTCGCCGAAGCATACGCACGACCCGTTGTTCATCTCGAACTACGTCACCATCAACCTGCTCGACCCCGTCAAGAACACGGCGGGCGTTGGCGACGCGTATTTATGGGGCCCGCAGGATTACGCGATGCGGGCCTGGGTGCGGACCGACCGGCTGACCGGGCTCAACCTGACGACCGGCGACATCATCAATGCGATCCAGTCGCAGAACATCCAGGCCGCCGTCGGGCGTATCGGCGCGCGGCCGATTTCGGACGATCAGCAGCTACAGCTCAACATTCAGACCAAGGGCCGCCTGGACTCGCCCGAGGAATTCGCCAACATCGTCGTGCGCACCAATCCCGACGGCTCCGTGCTGCGCCTGAGCGACGTCGCGAGGCTGGAACTGGGCGCCGCCAACCTCGACCGGGAGACGAGGTTCAACGGCGGACCCGCGGCAGTGGTGGCAGTTTTCCAGTCGCCGGGCGCCAATGCCATCGCAACCCTCAAGGCAGTGCGCGAGCGCTTTACCGAGCTGGAAACGCGATTTCCCGACGATCTCGCCTGGAAGGTCACCTACGATCCGACAACCTTCGTCACCGATACCATACACGAGGTTCAGAAGACGCTGCTCGAGGCATTCGTCCTTGTCGTCATCGTGGTCTTTCTGTTCCTGGGGAGCGTGCGGGCCACCTTGATCCCGATGTTTGCGGTGCCGGTCAGCCTGGTCGGCACCTTCATCGTGCTCAAGGCGATCGGCTATTCCGCCAATACGGTCTCACTTCTCGCGATCGTGCTGGCCATCGGCATCGTCGTCGACGATGCCATCGTGGTGGTCGAGAATGTCGAACGGGTGATGGAGGAGCATCCGGAGCTTTCCCCCGGCGATGCGACCAAGCTGGCAATGGGGGAGATCATTGCTCCCATCATCGCGATCACGCTGGTGCTGCTTTCGGTGTTCGTGCCGGTGGCATTCATCCCCGGCATATCCGGCGAGCTTTTCCGGCAGTTCGCGGTCACGGTCGCGGTCTCGATGTTTCTCTCCGCGATCAACGCGCTCACTCTGTCTCCCGCGCTGTGCGGGGTGTTGCTGCGTCCGCATCACGGACCACGTCGCGGCGTGATGGGATCGGTGATGCGCTCCATCGACCGCGTGCGCGACGCCTACGGGACCGCGGTTGCCCGCATCGTCCGGATATCGGTTATCGGATTGGCCGTTGTCGCGGTTTGCGGTTTCGGCGTCGTGGGCCTGGCGAAAATCACCCCGACGGGCTTCTTGCCTGAAGATGATCAGGGCGCGCTGTTTGTCGTCGCGCAATTGCCGGGCGGCGCGTCGGTCGAACGGACTTCGGAGGTGATCCGCCAGGCTGAAGCCATCGTGAAAGACGAGCCGGCTGTCGCCGACTATACGTCAGCGATCGGATTGAACTTCATCGACAATTACTCGCAGTCGAACGCCGCGTTCATGGTGTTGTCGTTCAAGCCCTTCGACGAGCGCAAGGACGCTTCGCTCGGGGCGCAAGAGGTCATCAAGCGACTTGGTGCCAAGTTCCGCCAGATCCAGGGCGGAACCGTCGTACCCCTCGCGCCGCCGCCGATCGTCGGTCTTGGCACGGGGGGTGGATTCACTTATGTGCTGCAAGATCTCCGCGGCGGCGACCCGAAGGCGCTCGCGCAGGTCGTCCGCGGGCTCATGGTTGCCGCCAACCAGGATCCGCGACTGAACCGCGTGTTCAGCACGTTCTCGGCAACGAACCCGTCGATTTACCTCGACATCGATCGCGACAAGGCACAGATCCTTGGCGTGCCCTTGAGTGCCGTCTTCCAGGCGCTGCAAGCGTCGCTTGGAGGATATTTCGTCAACAACATGAACCTGTACGGCCGTACCTGGCAGGTGCAGGTCCAGGCCGAGGCGGCCGACCGGACCAGTATCGACGACATCTATCGGATCAACGTCCGCAACAGCAAAGAACAGATGATCCCGCTCCGGAGTCTGGTGGAAGTTCGCGTCGTTGTCGGTCCGCCGTCGCTGATCCGTTACAACAATCTCCGCGCCGTGACCGTTCAGGGAGCCCCCGCGCCCGGCGTCTCGTCCGGGCAGGCGCTCAAGGCCATGGAAGAGGTGGCCGCGCGCACCCTTCCCCCGGGCTTCGCGGGCGAATGGACCGACACTGCGTTCCAGGAAAAACGTGCCGAGGGCAAGACCGGCACGATCCTCGGATTTGCGGTGCTGTTTGCATATCTCTTTCTGGTTGGACTGTATGAAAGCTGGACCATTCCGGTGCCAGTGCTGCTCTCGGTCTCGGTTGGCATTCTCGGATCGTTCGTCGCGATCGTCCTCGGCCATTTGACACTCGATCTCTATGGGCAAATCGGCATCATCGTGCTGATCGGGCTTGCCGCCAAGAACGGCATTCTGATCGTCGAATTTGCGAAGGAGAAGCGTGAGCACGGGGTACCGTTGCTCGAGGCCGCAACTGAAGGAGCGAGGCAGCGCTTCCGTCCCGTGATGATGACGTCTTTCGCCTTCATCCTTGGTCTTCTTCCTCTGGTAGTTGCAGTCGGCGCCTCCCAGCTCGCCCGACGCAACGTCGGAACCCCAGTGTTCGGCGGCATGATCTTCGCCTCGTTCATCGGCGTCTTCGTCATCCCGCCGCTTTACGTCGTCTTCCAGATGGTTCGCGAACGGATCAGACCGTCGATCCGTCCTGAAAAAGCGGCTGAGCCCAGCGCTGGCGCGGCGGAATAATGCACGTACCGCGCCACGATCTTGAGGATCGAGCCTTTTTAGTCGGTCCTTTCCGACGAACCGGCGATCGAAGCGCTACTCCCGCCCCTCGATCAAATTGCGAAACACCCGCCGCACTTCGCCCTGCGTCTCCTTGACCCGCGCCTCGAGCGAGGAAAAGTCCGGCGCGTCGCCGGCACGCGCCATCACCCGCAGCAGGTCTTCGCCGGCCGTTTCCGGCTTGAACCTGTCGATCACGCAGAGCCGCAAGATCTGGGTGAGATCATGATAGAGATGCGCCGCCGCGCGCAATATTTCGGCTGATGCTTGCGGCAGCACGCCGAGCCGCGCGGCGTTGTCGAGCACGTGCAGCGTCGAGACGTCGAGGATATCCGGCTTCTCGGCGGCGTGGACGAGCTGCAGATATTGCGCGATGAAATCGATATCGACCACGCCGCCGGCGGCATATTTCAGGTCCCAGATTTCCTTGTCGCCCTTCTCCAGCGCGACCGCGCGGCGCATCTCTTTGACGTCCTTGGCAACCGCGGCGGCGGAGCGCGGCCGCGTCAGCACCTTGCGGATGATGTTCTCGATTTTGGCGCGAAACTCGGGCGAGGATGAAATCACCCGCGCCCGCGTCAGCGCCATATGCTCCCAGGTCCAGGCCTCCCGTTCCTGATACTCGGCAAACGACGTGACATGCGAGGCGACAGGTCCCGCCCGCCCGGAGGGGCGCAGCCGCATGTCGACTTCGTAGAGCACGCCGTAATTGGTCCGCGTCGTGAACGCGCTGATCAGCCGCTGCGTGAAGCGCGCGAAATAATGCGCGCCGTGCAGCGGCCGCGCGCCGTCGGAGTCTGGCCGCTCAGGATCGAAATCATAGAGCAGGATCAGATCGAGATCGGAGGACGCCGTCATCTCGCGGCTGCCGAGCCGGCCCATCGCCAGGATCGCGGTCTCCTGGCCCTTGATCTCGCCATGCTGGGCCGCGAAGCGTTCCGTCACCAGGGCATGCACGGTATGGACGATGCCCTCGGCGACGTCGGCGAAGGCGGTCGAGGCCTGCTGGGCCGAAACAGTGCCGGACAGGATGCGCGTGCCGATCAAAAACAGGCTCTCCTGACCGAATAGTCGCAGCCGGTCGAGGAATTCCTCGTAGGAATACGCATCCGCGAGAGTCGCGGCGAGCCGGGTGGACAATTCGCGCCGGTCCGGCATCGCGCCGAAGAAACGCGGATCGATCAGGCCGTCCATGATCTGTGGCTGACGAGCCAGCATATCGCCGAGCCGAGGTGCGGAGCCGAGAATGAGGGCGACCAGCGCGACCAGTTCGCGGTTCTGGCTGAGCAGCGAGATCAGCCGGCCTCCGCGCTGCAGCGCCCCGAGGAAACGGTCGAACGCCGCCACCGCATTGTCGGGGTCTTCGGCGTCCGCAAGCCCCGCGATCAACGCCGGCACGAACTCGACAAAGGCGTTGCGCGTCGTCTCCATCCGGAACACGCGATAGTCGCCGGTGAGCCATTGCCGCACGGTCTCCGCCACCATGATCGGCTTCTTGAAGCCGAGGCTGGCGAGATGTTCGAGCAGCCGCGGATCGTCGGGACCTGCGCCGTAATCGGCCAGCGGCAATTGCGCGGTGCCGGTCGGATCGCCTTCGAACAGTTTTGCGTAATGGCCCTGCACGATGTTGAGATGGCCGAGCAGATCGTGAGCGAAGGCGGCGCGGTTCTCGTAACCGAGAAAGTGGGCAAAACGCTCTACCGCCTCCATTTCCTCGGGCAGCGTATGGGTCTGCTCGTCGGCGACCATCTGCAGCCGGTGCTCGAGGCGCCGCAGGAATAAATAGGCCGCCGTCAGCTCGTCGCGCGCGGCAAAGGTGATCCAGTTGCTCGACGCCAGCACGTTCAACGCTTCCAGCGTCGGCCGCACCCGCAATTCCGGATGCCGGCCGCCGGCGATCAATTGCTGAGTTTGGGCAAAAAATTCGATCTCGCGGATGCCGCCGCGGCCGACCTTGACATTGTGGCCCTCGACCGCGGTCTCGCTCTGGCCGCGAAAGGTCTGCATCTGCCGCTTCATGTCGTGAACGTCGGCCAGCGCCGCGAAATCCAGATGCTTGCGCCAGACAAAGGGCGCGATGTCGGAAACCAGCTTTTCGCCGGCATCGGCGTCGCCGGCACAGGGCCGCGCCTTGATCATGGCCGCGCGTTCCCAGGTCCGCCCTTCCCGCTCGTAATAATGCAGCGCCGCCTCGGTCGAGATCGCGACCTGCGTCGAGGACGGATCGGGCCGCAGTCGCAGATCGACGCGAAACACGTAACCGTCGCCGGTGCGCTGCTGCAGCAACCGCGCCAGGGTTTGCGTGACGCGGACGAAGAACGGCTGCGGCTCGATATCGGGTGCGAGCGTCGGCGCCCTCGAATCGAAGAATACGATGAGATCGATGTCGCTGGAAAAATTCAATTCGCCGGCGCCCATCTTGCCCATGGCGAGCACGACGAGGCCGCTATTGTCCTCGGGCGCGTCCGGGTTCGGCGGCGACAGCCGTCCGCGCGCGACTTCCTGCCGTAAGGCGAAACGCAGCGCCGCCTGCACCGCGGCGACCGCGAGTTCCGTCAGCTTAGCCGTCACGGCCATCACCGGCCAGACGCCGCCGATGTCGCACAGCGCAATCAACAGCGCCGCCTCGGATTTCATGCGGCGAAGCAGTTGCATCGCGTCGGCTTCGCTCGATGCAGCGGCTACGACGCGGCCTGTGTTCTCGATCAGTTGCGCCAGATAAGGCTCGGGATCGCATTGCAGCAACCGGGGCGCGCGCGCGGCATCGGCACGGATGAGATCGGACAGATAGGGCGAGGCTTCCACGATGCCCAACAGAATGCGCTTGGCACGGGGAAAGCTGTCGCAGACATCGCCGATCGCGGCCGCCTGCTCCGATCCGAGATCGGTCAGCCAGTCCTTGAGGTGCTGCTCGGCTTTGTCGGGCGCGGACACATGCGGGCCGTCCACGAACCGCGCGGCCAGACATTGTCGGTCCGCGCCGCCCTTCGCGGATGAGATCATGCGGCCTTCTGTGGCACATCCGACGTTTGAGCCGCAAGCCTGTCACCGGCGCCCGCCAGCGCCGGAATGACCAGTGTGGCGGCAAGGCCTGGGTTTGCATCGCCGAGCCGCAGCTCGCCGCCATGCAGGGTCGCCACCGCCGAGGCCAGGCTCAATCCAAGCCCGGAACCCGGCTGGGTACGGCTCGCCTCGAGCCGCACGAACCGCTCCACCGCGTGTTTGCGGTCGGCTTGCGGAATGCCCGGCCCGTGGTCGGTGACGCTGAGCAATACGGAATCGCCCTCGCGCCGGGCCTCGATCAGGATTTCCTTGGCACCAGCGACCGCATCGGCGCCGAGCGGCTGCGCCACTGGGGCCGGCTTGCCGTATTTGATGGCGTTCTCGACCAGGTTGGCGAGCGCCTGGCTGATCAATTCGCGGTTGCCGCGCAGCCGTGTCGGCACGGTCTTGACGTGCAAGGTCATGCCGTCGTCTTCCGCCAGCGGCTCGTAGAGTTCATAAATGCCGTTGGCGACGTCGGCGGCGTCGAAATCGTCCATGTTGCCGCGCGCCTGCCCGGACTCGGCGCGCGCGATCATCAACAGCGCATTGAAGGTGCGAATCAGGCCATCGGATTCCTCTATTGTCCGTTCCAGCGCCGAACGGTACTCGGCCTCGCTGCCGGATCTCGCCAGCGCCTCCTCGGCGCGGTTGCGCAGTCGCGTCAGCGGCGTCTTGAGATCATGGGCGATGTTGTCGGAAACCTCCTTCAGGCCCATCATCAGGGCTTCGATCCGCTCCAGCATGGCGTTGAGATTTTCCGCCAGACGATCGAGTTCGTCGCCGCTGCGCCCGACCGGCAGCCGCCCGGAGAGATCGCCGGCCATGATGCGCTGGGTGGTGCCGGTCATGGCGTCGATCCGGCGCAACACCCGCCGCGCCACGAAGACGCCACCGCCAAGGCCGAGCACGACGACGATCAAGATCGACCATTGCGCCGCCTTCGCGACAATACCGAACAGCCGCCGCCGCTCCTCCAGGTCGCGCCCGATCAAGAGGCGAAAACCGCCGCTCAATTCGCTGACCCGCACCAGCGCACGATGGTCGGCCGCGTCCTGCTCGTCGAGCCGCCGGTAGGCGGTCTCCGACCAGCCGGTGGTCGCCATCACGCCCGGCGCCAGCGAACCGACATTGCCGGCGATGGCCTGCCCGTTCGGCGCGGTCACGAGGTAAAGATTGGCGCCGGGCCGCAACGCCCGGTTCTCGATCGTCAAAACCAGGCCGTGCAGTCCGCGGCGGCCGAAAATATCCGAGACCTCGCCGGTTTCAGCGTTCACCGTGGTGGCGATTTGCTCGGTGATCAGCCGGCGCGTGTTCCAGGCGAAATAGCCCAGCAGCGAAGCGGCAAACAACGCAAACAAAAACAGATAGACCAGCGTCAACCGGAACGCGGTGGTTCGGATCAGCTTACCGAATGCCGTCACGGATCATGTATCCATTTTGGACGCATCACCGGCTATCGTCCGCTGCCGTCGGTTAGTGAAAATCATCTTATTTCCCATAGTATTAGCTGCATTACCTGTCGTCTAACGTCACCCGCTATCGTCTGTACGCGGGCTGGAACTGGTAGAAAACTGGTAGTTGGACGGCGTCTTCCTTTCCAAATGATCCGTGACGGTAATAAACCCACAAATGTCCGGGGCCTTCAACCACCCCGGCATGCATGTGGGAGACTTTAAAGTGCCACTCAACAGCACCCAAGTTAAAACGAAGCAACCCGGAACCCACGCCGATGGCGGAGGTCTGTACCTTGTTGTCCGGGAGAGCGGCGAACGGGTCTGGGCCTTTCGCTTCACTGCACCGGACGGCAAGCGGGCCACGATGGAGTTCGCCGGGGTCGGCGACAAGGAAGGCCAGCTCGGCTTGACCGAGGCGCGCGACCAGGCGCGCGCATATCGCCTCGCACTCAAAAAGAATGGCATCGACCCGCGGCACAAGAAGAAGATCGACGCTAAGGGCGGCAAGAGCTTCAAGGAATACTGGGGCGAAAAAGCCCCTGGCTGGTGCGTTGGAAAACACCGCGACGAGCTGAAGTCATGGGAACGGTCCCTTCGTGACATTCCGATCTTGCACGATCTCAAGCTCCACGAGATCGACACGCCGCAAGTGATCGAGGCGCTGAAAGGTATCTGGTGGGAGAAGCCGATCACGGCTAACCGGACGCGCGAGCGTATCGAGAAGGTCCTCGATGCGGCCAAGGTCGAGAAGTATCGCGCAGGAGAAAATCCGGCTGCGTGGCGCGGCAATCTAAAACTCGTCCTCCCCTCCGCTCGGAAGCTAAACAAGAAGCGCGGCCATGCGTCCGTCCCCTACGCCAAGGCACCGGCGCTGATGGTCGAGCTGCACAATGACCCCGGCCGAGTCGCGCGCTGCGTTGAGGTCGGCATCCTGACGGTGACGCGCAGCCAGGAAATCCGCCTGATGGAATGGGACGAGATCAACTTCGACAAAAAGACGTGGCTGATCCCGGCCGACAAGATGAAAATAAAAGGGGATGGAGAGGAGAAGCCCAAGGACCACCTGGTCCCGCTGACAGATCAGGCCATTGCGATCATCAAGTCGATGCCGCGGCTTGGGCGTTATGTGTTCCCCTCAGACCATGCCATCGAGCATCAGCCCTTCTTTCCGAACGCACTGACCAACTGCATCAAGCGTGCGGGATTTGCTTTCACGATGCACGGCATGCGGACCACGTTCCGCAATTGGGGCGCCGACAGCAAGGAGCACAATTTCCGCCGCGAAGTGCTGGAGTTCTGTCTCTCACATCGTGTCGGCGATGAAGCCGAGCTCTCTTACTGGGACAGCGACATGATCGACAGGCGCCGCGTCGTGATGGAGGCGTGGTCGAGATTCATGAAGCCGAATGTAAAACTGAAATCTACCCGCACCGGTCGTGTCGTGCCCGTCCCCGACGGGCGGCGACCGCGCGCCCGACTACGATAAAGCCGAGTTTACCCGCGAGCTTTAACTAAGGACCAAAGCAAAACCCCACCGTCTGCGAAACGGCGGGGCTGCCTTAAAAAATAGAGCCGGATCATCACTCCGAGCTCGCCACCAAAGTCAGACGGCATGGAGGTGCCGCAAGACATGACCAACAATATACAGCCGCCGGCGCTACCGCGCAAGAGTCGCTACCCCATCACGTCATTCCGAGATCGCGTCGTCAGGGTCGATCCGAACGATCCCATCGCGGTCTCAAAGGCACGGTCCGCGATTGCCGATCGGTACGCTGCAATGAGTCGGCGTCGGTATGGGGCTCGGCCTACATCGTCCGGTATCCACTGGATGGCCGCCAAGCGCATCAACGAACTCGAGCGCTACCTCTCTCATCGATACGGTCACCACCTGCCGGACGATGACGCCGGCCGCGAGGATCTCGTGATCCTGGCAAATCATGTTGCCCAGAACCGCCATGATCCCCGCGCGAAAATCCTTGGCTTCATTCGCAGATGGGCGCCCTGGATGGTGGCGACTGAGGCCGAGGCGCTCGCCGACAAGGTCCTGAAGAAGCCCCGTAGATACAGGGCCAAGACGCTCGGAGGCCTGCTGCGCCTTGCAGAGGACGAACGAATCAACCTCAACATCGAAACAATTCGCCCCTTCGGTAGGACCGATGCGGACATGGTTGAGGACAAGAAGCGCAAGGACCGGGAGCGGAAGGCAGCCGGCCGGGCGGCAAATAGGTCTGGTCGCCCCCGTGGGCGACCGAAATCGGAGGGGGGCTCCAAGCCGTGGGAGACCTCTGGCATGTTGGCGACACTCGACTGCGCGACCTCAAACCCGAGCTTGAGCAGCTCACCGTGAATGCGCGGCGCTCCCCAAAGCGGATTTTCAACGCTCATCCGCCGGATCAGCGCGCGCAATTCTATCTCGATTCGCGGGCGCCCTCCCCGCGAGTTCGATTTCCAACGCCAATAGCGACGAAAGCCGGCCCGATGCCACCGCACCAGCGTTTCAGGTTGGACAATCGTAACGACCTTCAGGATCGATGGAAACCATCGATACATCTGGACGAGGAACCAGCGGTCGTTGTTGGTAAGCTGAGCTCGACCCCTCACCCTACGCCGCAAGACGATCAGCTGATGTCGGAGCACCGCATTCTCCGCCTCAAGCCTGCTCTTCGACTTGAACGGCGAGACCAGCACGGCCAGAAGAAACCAAATCAGCGCGATCATCGCGCCAATTTAGCCGATTCTGTTACCTGATAAATCAGGATAAGGTTTTCGGTACACACAGGGGCAATTGCTTGGCAATTATTGGATGCACCACGGAGCATTTGACATGCCCGCATATTTGGTCCGCACGATTGACAGCATGACCTGGTCGGAGTTTTCGCCGCAACAAGCATTGTCGACTTAGTCGTTTTAGTCGACGAGGCTGTCGATGCTGACAAATGCGAATATCAACGGTTGGCATCCGGGGATATTATGTGGACCGGCCCAGCCGTCGCTATACCAATTGAAGGCGCGGGCGGAGACGACGAAGAAATCAGCGAAGCTAAAATCTCTTGGGAAGGCGCCCGCTTCACGGAAAGCTGGAGTAATGTTGTGCACGGCTTCGCAACTGTTTGCAACTTTGCTCCGAACTTCACGACGCGGTCACGTTCTGCTCACCTCTCAACTTTGTGAACTTGCAGCCGTGTGAACGTACCCACATCCATCCAGAGCTGGGTGCGTGTGGAGGCGATATGGTTAGCAAAGAATATTTGGAAACCGCGCGGACCTTGCTCCGTGCTGCCCAAAACATGACTGACCCAAAGATTGCGGGTCAGCTTAAGGCGCTTGCCGACGACTACGAGCGTCGAGCTGAGCAAGCCTCGCACGCTGATATGGCCAAGGCATTGGCTCGGTCGGCCGCCCATGCTGAACATGAACGCGAGGGAATTGATCGTTTATTGTGACGGAGGTCAAATGTGGCTTTGTTGCACTCGTCCAATCAAGCGGCTCATCCCGCTGGCGACGACAGTATCGATGATCTTGGCGACTCCCATTGCCTTGGCACAGGACCAAACAACACAGCGCCGCGTCGCCCCTGCCCCCATCGACAGCAGCGAGCAGCACTTCATAATCGAACACGACCTTGCCATAAGCAAAATGAGCCTGAGTATGTTGGTCGGTCCAACAGGCGACGTCGATCACGATTTCGTTGCGGCAATGATGCCCCACCATCAGGGCGCGATCGATATAGCTCGCGCCGAGCTCAAATACGGCCACAATGACGAGCTTCGGCGTTTGGCTCAGAACATCATCGCGCAACGAGAGCGCGAGATATCGGCAATGCGTGGCGCTGTTGGAGAGGCGCGGCCCCTGCAGACCAGTGATACGGCGGCACCGGAATCCAAACAGCGTCCGTAGCCCGCGCAAAGTTATGGGCACGGAAACCGCACTTGAGCGCAACCTGAATAACTGAGGTGTCCTCGGAAGATTGCTCTAGCATTCGACGATGAGAGAGGACCTTCTTCCCTATCTACGATGAGAGAGGACCAACCATGATGACGACCAGACTGGCGATTGCCGTGCTCGTGACTGTGGCGTTGGCGGGTGCGCCCTTTGCTGCGGAAGGGAGGAAATACAAGCACATCAGGCACTATATCTCGACAATGCAATCCGATACTTATGGGACGTCCGGAATGTCGACAACGCGATCCGGAACTTATGGGACATCCGGAACTTCTGTTGGAACTGTCACCGCTCCGTCAGTGGGGTCGTACTACTGGCCTTCGGTAGGCGTGACAAACGCAGTCCCCACCTGGAGCAACACTACTCCTCCCGTTCGCAGGTAAAGGGAAATGCCAACACGCCTCGCGGGATCCCTCGGATGGGTGGCAACCGGTGGCCCATCCATAGTCGGCGGATTGGAAGCCCGACCGGGACACGCCCAATCCATCGCATAGCCATGCCACCGGCCAGATGGTCCGGTGCTTCGCGATGAAGACGAACTTCATGTCGCTTCCTTCGCGGAGAAGGCTGTGGCCTTTTTTAGGATATCCCGCATGACCCACCTCCAGCTTCATGAAACACCTAAACTCGGTGTCCATCAAACCGGCAGCAGCTCACCCCTCTTGGTTTTATCGGAGCTGTTCGTCGATCATCCTTTTCACTGTCGCACTTGATGAGCCTGTGCGCTCTTCCGAGGGATGCAACCTAGGACAATCGAGATCAACCGCTCAATTGAACGTAGGTAAATGTCGGGCATTAAAAGGGGGCACGGAACTATACGAAGGTCTGCCCTTAACCGGCTTCGCCCGGACCGCGCTCAAATGCCTTAGATGCCGAACGAAGGCGGATATCTGAGGAATTGCAGAGTGCCCCCTGCTCCGGAGGCAGTCGCGTTGCATATCGGAGTGTACACGTCGACGCTCGTCAGGTTTCACGCTTAAGATCCGAAGGAAGCTTACTCCAAGCCGCTTGAATCGCCTGTCTTGGACCGACCTCGCGATCTCAACGCAACGCGCAGCAGTAAGCGACACGGCAGCAATCATTGAGGCAAACTCGTTATTCATTCTTTGCGTCAGTTCAAGTAGTTGTTCTCCAAAGTTGCGAATGGCCGCTTTGCGCCAAAACCGGCCGTCCCCACAAGGATGCGATTGACCCCTAACGGGCATCAGGCCCTTTCAAAAAGTGACGAGCCGTTTGCGCATTGCCTGGATGGTCGTGGGTACACAAGAACACGCGAGCCAATTCGATGCTGTTCGTCAATCAAATCTCGTTTGGCGTAGCTTTTCGACGCATTCATCGACGAAGGCATGCATCCTGTTCGATAGAAGAGTCGAGTGGGTGTAGACGACATGCACAGGAATTGGCTCCGGCTCGAATTGTTCCAGGACATATTTGAGTCGGCCGCTTTTTCGGAGGGGCGCGACTTGGTAGGAAAGAAACATGCCGAGACCCAACCCATCGATGCAGGCGCTCAATGAGCTGTCGATCTCGTTGCAGCTGACCCTGCTGATAATTGGAATCGAGACATTGCGCCGCCCAACTCTGAAATGCCATTCGCTTCGCGGAGCCAAACCCGTGTGTCTAACGCAGCGGTGTTTCCTGATATCGTCTGGCACTTTTGGAATGCCATTCGAGCGCAGATATTGCTGAGTTGCGCAAATGACACGACGTACCTGGCCGACGGGGATAGCGACGAGGGAAGAGTCCTTGAGATGCGCGATCCGAACCGCGACATCCACATGCTCCTCGTCCAGATTTAAGACACGATCGCCAAATCGCAGATCGATGTTCACTTTTGGATGACGACGCAGAAAATCATTAACGACCGGGGCCACATAGCGTCGGCCAAACAAGACGGAAGCGCCTACAGTCAGATTTCCCCGCAGTTCCGCTTCGCGCGAGATCAGAGTTTCTTCAGCCTCGTGCGTGGCAGACAGAATGACGCGACAACGGTCGAGATATAGCGCGCCCTCCTCGGTGAGGCGGATCCGACGCGTGGTGCGATGGAGCAACTTCACGCCGAGATGGCGCTCCAGCGACGCGAGGATCCGAACCACGGTCGGCAAGGAGGTGTCGAGGGCGCTCGCGGCCCCGGTCAGGCTGCCCTTCTCGACGATCCGCACAAACGTTTCCATCGCATCGAACTTGTCCATGAGGACATTATTACTTCATTTTTTGGAGTAGTCGATTGCATCGAGCACTATTTATTCAGGCAGAGGAAGTTGCGATAGTGGCTGCCAACCGCCGGCCGACGGCTGTATCCAACAGAGGGTCCGCATGAGCTGCGGCCCCCTGCGGCATTATGCCTAGACAGGGAACCCGATCATGATCAGGACGCGTCTGACAACAATCGCCGTCGTCGCTATGGCAGCGGCGTTTGCGCAATCAGCCTTGGCGGCGGCCCCGGAAGCTCTGGGCAAGGTCCACTTCCAGACTTCGTGCAAACCCGATGCGCAGCAGGATTTCGACCAGGCGATGCTGTACCAGCACTCGTTCTGGTATCGGGCTTCGCAGAAGTCCTTCGAGGACGCGCTCAAGGCCGATCCCGAATGTGCCATCGCCTATTGGGGCATCGCGCTGAGCCTATTGTACAATCCGCATGTCGCGCCGCCCGTCAAAAACCTCGCGGAGGGCGCTGCTGCGCTTGAAAAGGGCAAAGCCCTGGGTGCGAAGACGCAGCGCGAGCGCGACTATATCGATGCGCTCGGCGCCATGTACGCCGACTACGACAAGGTCGACCATCGCACACGCGTCTTGGCCTACCTCAAGGCCATGGAACAACTGGCGCAGCGCTACCCCGATGATGACGAAGCGCAGATCTATTACGCGCTCGCCCTCAATGTCGCCGCTTCACCCGCCGACAAAACCTATACCAATCAACTCAAGGGGGCGGCAATCTTGGAAAAAATCTGGACGCGTCAGCCGGAGCATCCGGGAATAGCCCATTATCTGATACACCTTTACGATACGCCGGCGCTCGCCGAGAAGGGGCTCGCGGCGGCGCGCCGCTACGCCAAGGTGGCGCCGGCCGCGGCGCACGCGCAGCACATGCCGTCGCACATTTTCACCCGGCTCGGCTACTGGCAGGAGTCGATTGCTTCCAACATCGAATCGGGGCGCGTTGCGAAGGAAGCTGGAGATTTCCACGATCAGCTGCATTCGATGGACTATCTGGTCTATGCCTATCTGCAGCTCGGGCAGGATGGGAAAGCTAAGGCCGTCATCGACGACATGACGAAGGTCACCGGCTTTACCGAGACTTTCCTTCCCGCGCCATATGCGCTGGCTGTTTCGCCGGCCCGCTACGCAATGGAGCGCGGCGACTGGAAGGCCGCAGCGGAGCTGCAGGTCCGCCCCAGCCCGCTCGCGAATGTGCAAGCGATCACGTATTTCGCGCGCGCGCTCGGCGCGGCCCGTTCCGGCAATCCCGAGGCCGCCAAGATCGACATCGCCAAGCTCGCCGAGCTGCGGGACAAGCTCCGTGATGGAAAAGACGGCTATTGGTCGGAACAGGTTGATATTCAACGGCAGGTCGCGACCGCCTGGGTCCTTTACGCCGAGGGCAAGCGCGACGACGCGCTGAACGCGATGAGCGCCGCTGCCGATGCCGAAGACAAGACCGAGAAGCATCCGGTGACACCGGGCGTGCCCAGGCCGGCCCGCGAACTCTACGGCGTCATGCTGCTTGACAGCGGCAATGCCAAGGAAGCGCTCATCGCCTTCGAAGCGACACTCAAGAAGGAGCCGAACCGGTTGGGCGCCTATGCGGGAGCAGCGACATCGGCCGAAAAGGCGGGAGACAAGGCCAAGGCCAGGGAGTATTACGAGAAGATTGTCGCGATTGCCGATGGCGCGGATGGTAGCCGAACCGAAATTTCCGACGCACGCGCCTATCTGAATAAACTCTAAGTGGCGCGCGACGGAAGATGAGGGAGCCATCAGTGAGAGCGCTTCTTCTGTCGATCGGGTTGGTCGCAATTTTTGCGCCGGCGCACGCCCAATCGCTCGAAATCGTCGGATACTCAGGTTATCTTGGCGAGTGGGAGTTGACGGCCACCGTTACGGAAACTGCTCCCGGCCGAAAAGGATATTCCGGTCCATTGACAATGAAGCATGTCGGTCTGTGCACTCAGGATGGCCCCGAGGAGAGGACCGGTGAAATGCATCTCGAGTTATCGGCTTCATCGTCCAGATTGGACGCAACATTGTCGGTTGCCGGGGTCGAATGCAGTTACAGCGGACGATTGTCGGATTTTTACACCGGCACTTTGGCCTGCCCCGATCGAGAAGCGGTTCCGCTGAAACTGTGGGTTAAATAGTCATGCCGACACGTAGCGCCGCGTCGCGGTCTCGCAGCGAAGCAGCCGGAGAAACCAGGCGCCTCGGGATCTGAATTGTTGCCGGCCATCGTCGCTGCAATTTGGAAACTCTACTTGCTTCGCCGACGTTCGCGCTCAACGTGTACTTACATAATCATTTGCGCGTGCCGGCAAGGCCGCTGTTGCTGCGATGTATGTGTTTGCTTGTGGGGCACTTTTCGGACCTCGCCGTCTTGGCGTATGTCCGCTTCGCGCCAATAGCGGTCGTCCCGACAAGGACGCCATTGACCCTGGCTGCGTGAAAACGAGCTGTCTGCTATGATTCGCTTGGCGATTTGCCGGGGGCAATTCATGAAGCGCTTCGTTGAGGGTGCCGATCGCGGACAAACGACGCTGGTGTGAATAAGCACCGAAGTGGGACCCCGGGCTACGTGAGGGCCAGCCCATTGATCTAGTTAGTGAACTTGGCGGACAACCGGGGTCCCGATCGGCGCCGATGCGGACCCCACCCCGAACGAATTTCCTCGTGCTACATCAAAGCATTGCGGTCATCTGAGTTGGGGTCCCGCTTCGGTGCTTATTCACAGCTGGTGCCGGAATGCCTTGATGAATGGGTCGAGGAGAGCAATTCCGTTCGTGTGGTGGATTCCTTTGTCGACGCGCTCGATCTGGCGGATCTCGGCTTCGAAGGCATCGAGCCCGCAGCGACAGGCCGGCCTGCCTACCACCCGTCGGTTCTTCTGAAGCTTTTCGGCGCGAAGGGATTCGTGAGTGTCGCTATTGCGCGAAGATGGATTGGTCGGGCACGTCTTCCAGCAGATGGACGAACAAATCACCGAATGGTCCGTAACTATCGACGAAGATTGAGGCGACGTCAAAAAATGCGAAGCGCACCAAGTATGCCTCGCCCTGGCACTGTGCTTTGAATTTTTTCAAACCACAGGTCGAGCGTGAAGTGCGGGTAGATGTTACTCAGCACAGCGATATTGGGCCGCCTTGTGGCGTACCCTCCTCGGTCGAGATGAGTGCCCCATCGACCAGCCGATCGCGAAGATGGCACCGCAGAGCAGCACCAAGGTCGTAAACCGTATGGACGCTCTCCGCACATCCGACTGCGGAATGGCTCCTGCCGGCACAGGCAGCTCAGGCCCGTCCACTCGCGCGTCCTTGCTTAAGCAGCGACGGCCTCGATCAGCGAGAAGGGCGTGGCGGACGGCGTAATGCTAGTGAACCGGAAGTCCGCCGTCTCAAGCAGGATCTTGTACTCCTCCAGCGTGCGCTCCCGGGATCCCAGCACTGCCAGCATCGTCAGATCAACCTGGGTGGCATAGGGCGGCGGGTCGACGTCGGGCAAGACCATCTCGATCAGCACCACCCGACCACTCGGCTTGATAGCGCCCCGGCAGTTGCGCAGGATCGAAACGCACTCGTCATCTTTCCAGTCGTGTAGGATGTGCTTGAGAAGGTATAGGTCCGCCGCTGGCACCTTGGCGAAGAAGTCCCCGCCGATGATCGATAGCCGCTCTTGCAGACCGAGCGCCTCCGCCGCCTTGGTGGCTTCCGCCGCGTTCTCCGGCAGGTCCAGTACCCCGCCGCGCAGCACAGGATTTTGTTTCATAAGGGCGTGGATCAAGGCTCCACTTGCGCCGCCGACATCCACGGCGAAGCGGAATTGGACGAGACACGCCTACGTGAAACGCGTAGGCGTCTTAGTCACGAAGTCGATCGAAAATGTAGGAAAACGAGAACCTTTTATTTTCGTCCGTAACGTTCAATTTTCAGGTTCTGAATCATGATATCTCGATAGACGGAAGAACTGGTTTACTTCTGCTGAACGGCGCTTTGCCAAGAACGCCGATTTCGGCGAAGCGATGGGAGGCAGTCGAAGCTCAACTCAACGGCCAAGAGGTAAAACTCATCATTTTTTGACTAGGCTCAATCGCGCAAAGTGCTGTCAACTCGGTTGATTGCTACGACTGCAACAAAAAAGAATGTGATTGAGACACTTTTGTAATTTTTTCAACCCATAAAATGACGCCGCATCGAATAGTTGTGAGCTGTGTTCACGTAAGTACACTTGTTTGGAGCAATCGTGTCGCCGATCAAAGAGTCAGATGATAAGCTGGCAGATGTCGGTGCCTCCGCCGCCATGGCCGAGCTTCAAGACATACGCGACAGTATCGACAATATAGATGCCTCAATCATCCACATGTTGGCGGAGCGCTTCCGGTGTACCCAGAAGGTTGGAGTCTTGAAGGCTCGGCACCACTTGCCGCCGTCTGACCCCGGCAGAGAGGACAAGCAAGTCACCCGTCTCCGCCAACTTGCGTCTGCTGCTAAACTTGATCCAGAGTTTGCGGAAAAGTTTCTTGCCTTTGTCATTCGTGAAGTCATTCGGCATCATGAAGCTGCCAGGCGCTGACGCATTGAACGCTCGATTATTCACTTGTTCTCGGCCAGAGATCCCGCGGACTGTCGGCGCTGACGAACTTGCACTGATGAAACCTGCGGCATGGTTTGGTCACGTCGCGTGGTCCCATCGTCGACGACAGCTGTGTGTACCGAAAACTTTATCTGAGTTGATGACCTGATGGAATCGCCTATGCTGGCGGTGTGATCGGGCTGCTCTGTTTCGTTCCGGCCGTGCTGGCCTCGCCATTCAAGTGGAAGTTGCGACTTGACGCTGAGAACGCCGTGCGTCGAGATTTGCCTTCCAGTAGGGGCCGAGGTGCCCTCCGCGTGCTAGGTTATTGGGGAACAGCATGACCGGTAACGCAGCGTATGTTCACTGTCCTGTGCTGTTGGCGCTTGCCGGCGCGCATGGTCATGAACCCATTCATTCAGCGCTCGAGGTAACATTCAATCAATCTGGACGGATTGCCTGGAAAGGGGCCAACGCCAATGGTTACCAAATCCGATCGATGGTCGGGGAAGTGGACGTGATGATCACTTCGACCATACTGTATTTCATATGGAACTCGGGCTACATCGAAGCCGAGGCACAGTCCGGCCGTAAGGTCATCGCCATCGAAGACAGGCCCACATTTGCCTACGTTCTTCCGCCTGGCACTCACGTCGGATTTCGGCTGAAAGAGGTCGGTCAAAATCGACAATTGTCTGTCGAGTTGGAGCGGGACTTTCTTTTGGGCGCCGCAGGTTTTGAACATCCTGCGAGCTTCGACATCGGCGAAACCTGGGACTACAAGGATCCGCTGAGCTGGCAGCTGGCTGGTGTGATCTATGACGAGTGCATCAGCCGTGCGCCGCAAGGCACTCTTTACACCGAGACCGCGGCCACGCTCTTGGCCATGCATCTCGTCCGCAATCTCTCGACTGCCACTCGCCTGAAGGAGATCCGTCGCGGGGGGCTTCCGCCGTCGCTGCTTCGTCGTGCGTGTGACTATATGATGAGCCGCTTAGGGGACGATATCTCGCTGCAGGAAGTGGCGGCGAGCGTACAGCTCTCGACAGGCCATTTCTCAACTGCATTCAAACAGTCATTGGATGTAGCGCCACATGCGTGGTTGCGCCGTCAGCGGATCGAGCGGGCAAAGACACTATTTCATGATCCCGATTTGGATCTGGCCCAGATCGCGATGATCTTGGGCTATGCCAACCAGAGTTCATTCGGTGTCGCGTTCAAGAGAGAAACCGGCCTCACGCCAATGCAATGGCGAGTGCGCGAAGCCATCTGACGATTTCCGTAAACTCGGACACTCATCGTCCGCAAGTCGCTCGCTCCCTTCCGCTGTTCTTCTTCGATCTTGTTCGCGCGCGTTCACGAGCGAACTGATCGGGACTATCATTTCATCGACGTCCCTGACGAAATTCCGAAGTTTCTGACGAGACCGCGAACATCGGCGATCTGTATATCATGGACGCCGCCAGCGTTAGCGCGGCGGCGACTTAGGTGCAACGCAACTATGGACGACTGCGATCAACAACGCCGGCGTCCTTCTCAGCCGCCCGGTGTTAGAAGTCACGGAGGCCGAAATGCGCGCAACCTCCAACGTCTTCGGCACAACCGTTGAGTCCGGCTAACGCGGACCTTCGCTTGCCCTGAGCTGCAGACACTCTTCACTGACATCAAGGACACCACCATGGCAACCGATCTTGAAACTAACAAGGCTACTGTGCGCCAGTTCTTTGGCGCGGTTGAACGCCGCGATTTTAAGGAATTCGACCAGATCGTCGTCGAAAACTACGCTCATAACATCCAGGACATGCCCATAGGGCGTGAGAGTTTGAAGGGCTACTTCTCGGCCTTATGCGGGGCGATCCCGGATCTGACGATGCCGATCCTGGATCTCATTTCCGAAGGCGACACCGTCATGGTGAGGAACCGGGTCCGAGGCACGCACCAAGGCGACTTCGGTCCACTGAAGGCGACTGGAAAGACATTCGATATCGCTGCATTCCACCTCTACCGCCTGAAGGGGGGCCGATTGGCCGAGCACTTTGAGGTGGTGGATATGGCGGCGCTGCAAGCGCATCTGCGCAGCTGAAACCGATGGTCGTACACATCGATTTTGCACTGGCGCCGTGCAGACGGAGCGCGGTAGCCGTCTGGCTGCGATCGCTAAAGTGGGTGAATCAAAGGCAACCGAACGTCAGTTATCGCCTTCACCGCTCGGCGAAGAACCTATGGTGAGCGGATTTCCTTCCCGGATGGCGTTCGACAAAGTGAAGCACTTTAGGAAAGAGGAGCGAAGGTTATGGTGACGAAATCGACTACACACCACCGATGTGTGGCGAACGGCATCAAGTTCCACTATGCCGAGGCTGGTGAGGGGCCGCCGGTTGTCCTCCTGCATGGTTTTCCTGAGACTTCCTATGCTTGGCGGTATCAGATCGAGGCCTTGAAAACGCGCTACCGGCTGATCGTGCCGGACCTGCGTGGATACGGCGCGACGGACAAGGCGCCTACCGGCTACGACAAGCGTACCATGGCGAACGACATTCGCGCCCTGATGGCGAACCTCGGCATCGAGCGGGCGGCGATCGTCGCCCACGATCGCGGAGCGCGGGTTGGTCTGCGGCTCGCCAAGGATCATCCCGATGCCGTCGCCCGCTTCGCGGCGCTGGATAACATTCCCACGCGCTTTCTCTTTGGGAGCATGAACGCCCGGGTTGCGCAGGCGAGTTGGTTTTTCTTTTTTCAGGGCGTCCGGGATTTGCCCGAAGCGCTCATCCAGGGTCGGGAGGAGCTCTGGCTCCGCTATATCCTGACCAGTTGGACCTATGACCCGGGAGCCCTCAGCGACGCCGACATCGCCACCTACGTCCACGCCTATGCGCAACCGGGCGGGCTGCGCGGCGCATTCGAGGACTATCGGGCCTGGCGAGAAGACATTGCGCAGGATGAAGAGGATAAGGACGTCAAACTTCGCTGCCCTACCCTCGCTTTGTGGGGAAGCGAGTTCGTGGCGGCGAAGATGGTCGACATGCTCGAACTCTGGCGCGGCTTCGCGGAGGACCTCACCACGGTGCCGATTGCTCAGGCTGGACACCTCCCGCACGAAGAGCGGCCGGCAGAGGTTAACGCGGCGCTCGCGGCCTTCCTCGCGCCGTGGCAGGGCTGACGGCGGGCGCGGAATCCACACGAGCGACGCTCCTTTAAGGACAGTCATGCCCGAGACCGGAACACGGCGCGCACCCCTGGCGCCCGGTACATCAAACATCTGATGGAGAGCACAGTATAACCGAGACGGCTGCACATTTATTGCTGCGACGCTGGAGCAGGCATCTACGGCGTCGTCAGCGATTCGCTCAACGGCTTCACCGACGCGCTACGTGTGCGCGGCAAAATCGAATGGGTGCATGTCCGGCACGAGGAGACAGCGGCATTCGCAGCGGACGCGGACTGACATCTCGGACCTTGTAGGCGAACTGGCCCCAAAGCTATTGGCACTTGGCTTGACTCTACCGCCTTCATTGCTCGCCCGCACCGACGAGGTGATCGAATGACTAGTCATCTGGAACTCAAGTTCGTCGCATTATAAAGTAGCGCTCGAAACCTTGGAGGAGAGCGCTTGTGGCGAATGCAGGTGTGAGAGGCCGGCCGATCGAGCCGTTGGTGCTGAGTGCGCAGGAGCGGGCGTACTTGGAGAGACAGGTTCGTCGTCACCGTGTTGCCCGGTCGCTATCTGAGCGGTGCCGCGCGATCCTGCGATGTGCGGACGGCTTGCCAAGCAAATCTGTGGCTGCCGAACTCGGCATCCACGAACACACCGTTGGCAAGTGGCGCCGCCGGTTTTTGAAAGATCGCTGTGATGGCCTGCTCGACGAGGCCCGCCCTGGCCGCCCTCGAACCATCAACGACGATCAGGTTGCTGCCGTGATTGAGCGGACGTTGCGCACGACGCCGGTCGACGCGACGCACTGGTCGATCCGCTCGATGGCTGCGGAAACTGGCTTTTCCCACACCACGATCCGTCGAATGTGGGCGGCGTTCGGCTTGCAGCCACACCGTAGCCAGACATTCAAGTTGTCGAGCGATCCGCTGTTCGTCGACAAGGTACGCGATATCGTCGGCCTCTACCTGTCCCCAGCAACTGGGTGATTGATGCGAGGGCTGTACGCAATGGCGACTGCCAGTTCGATGACATCTGCGCAGTTACCTGTCCCGGAGGCGCGATATGCACGTAGCGGAGATTTCAGCATCACCTATCAGGTGATGGGCGAAGGCCCGATCGAGGCATATGTCTGCCGGTCAGCTACCGATACTTTCGATGGAGACGCTCGCGGCCTACCTCGCCTTCGTCCAACAGTGAACCGGCGGTCTCGTGTCAGCGAGCAGCAGCCTTGCGCTGCGCGTTCAGGGATGGCGGGTTCAGGATCTCAGCGCTGCACAGCTGGGTGAACCGGTCGACGAAACGCTGCTCATCGGGTTCCGCGTAGATCGAAACCCACTCATCGGGCGTTGCGCGCGCCCGCGCCACAGCCAGCACATCCGCATCGTCTCCCACCAGCACGTGGAGAGGCCCCTCCTCGGTGGCCGCGCGGTAGATCGCTTCGGCCACGACGTCGGGCGACGTCCCGCCTTCCATCTGCGCCAAAAACAAGCGTGACGTCCGCGCCAGTCCCTGGCCGTAATCGGACACCTCGGGCACGGCCGGCTCGCGCTTACCCCAGATCGGAGTGAGGATCACGCCAGGTTGGATATTCGCGACACGGATGCCGAATGGCCTCACTTCCATGGCCAGCGTCTCGCTGAGGGTTGCGACGGCGGACTTCGTGGCGGCGTAGTAGCCGTGGCACGGGACCGTGATGCGCCCCGCTATCGATGTGACGTTGACGATCGCCCCAGCACGACGTTCGCGCAGGGAAGGCAGCACGGCCTGCATCATGCGCACGGCGCCGAAGACGTTGGTCTCGAACAGGGCGCGGATCTCCTCCATGGGCATCAGCTCCACCGCGGCGGACGAGGCGATGCCCGCGTTGTTCACCAGCACGTCCACGGGCCCCACCTGCGCCACGGCCTGCCGGACGGACTCGTCACGGTCCACATCGAGCGCGATCGGCGTGAGGGACAGTCCGTCGGCGACGGCGCGCTGCAACCCCTCGGACGCGGCGGGGTTACGCGCACCAGCGTAGACACGGAATCCACGTCGTGCGAACAGCAGCGCGGTTTCGAGCCCGATGCCCGTGCTCGTACCGGTAATCAATGCAGAAAGCATGTCCTTCCTTCCATGTGTGTTGCGGCATCGGATACTTCCGACCGATTGGCCAGCTCGCGGCTTTCCTCATTCGCCTGTCATTTGGCGAGAAATGCCCCCAGGCGACCAACGGCCTTGGGTGCCTCGAAGAACAGCAAATGCCCCGCCCCTTCGAATGTCTCGATCTCGCTCGTCGAAATAAGCGACGTCCAGACCTTTGCTTGTTCGACTGGTGTGACGCGATCCTTGGTCCCCCACAGGATCAGAGTCGGCACCCTAATCCACTTCAGCCACCGGCTAAGCTTCGGATCGTACTCTTTGTCCCAAATGATACGCGCGAGCGATGTCAATGCTTACGGAGCGCGCAAAAATATGCGTGTTCGGCACCCCTATAGCTCTCACATATCCGCATCGGTTGGCGGAAGAATATGCGATGCTCGATGTCATGTCGGGCGGTCGGCTTGAATGCGCGTTTCCGCTCGGGACCGGCATGGAATATTGGGTCAATCCGGTCAATCCGAGCTTTTCGCGTGAGCGGTTTCGCGAAGGCATGGATATCCTGATGCAGGCGTGGACCCAGCCCGGCCCCAGTCGCTACGACGGGGAGTTTTATCAATATAAATATCTCAACCCATTCCCGCTTCCGTACCAAAAGCCGCATCCGAAGATTTATGTCGTCGGTTCTGGAACAGAGGAAACAGTCAACTACGCCGCCGAGAAGGGCTACGGATACTCCCAGGTGGCGCAGGCATCGGCCGTTAGCAATGGTAAAGGCCAGATATAATGAGCAGTGCCAGGTTTGAATCTGATCCCGAGCAGAACGCTCACACGGCAGGATTTGCCGAACGGGTACGTGCCGACCAACAAAAACTCACGGCTGAACTAAAGCCGCACTATGACTTCATCGTCTGCGGATCTGGCTCATCTGGTTCGGTGGTAGCGCGCCGATTGGCCGAGAACGCAGACGTCAGCGTTCTCCTGCTGGAGGCCGGCGGCAGCGACGATATGCCAAGCGTCATAGAGGCAGGCCAATGGCCTCTGAACCTTGGCAGCGAACGTGACTGGGCTTTTAGGGCCCAGCCCAATCCACACCTTAACGGACGCTCCATTCCGCTGAATATGGGCAAGGTGCTTGGCGGTGGATCCAGCATCAACGTCATGGCCTGGGCGCGCGGGCACAAGAATGACTGGGATTTCTTCGCGGCTGAGGCTCGGGACGCCGCATGGAGCTACCAATCGGTACTGAACATCTATCGCCGCATCGAGGATTGGCATGGCGCGCCGGACCCAAAATATCGCGGGACGGGAGGACCGGTTTTTGTTCAGCCCGCGCCAGACCCCAATCCGGTGGCCCCTGCCATGGTCGAAGGCGCACGCTCGGTTGGCATTCCAACCTTCCAAAACCAGAACGGGCTGATGATGGAAGGTGATGGCGGTGCCTCCATCATGGACTTGCGAGTCCGCGACGGAATGCGGCAATCCGTATTCCGTTCCTATGTTTTCCCCTATATGGGCCGGCCCAACCTGACGGTGCTCTCTCACGCACTGGTCACCCGGATTGTCATGAGCGGTAAGCAAGCCAGCGGCGTGGAGATCGTCCATGACGGAAAGGTTCAACGCATCGCCGCCGAAGCGGAGGTCGTGCTATCGTTGGGCGCGATCCACACGCCAAAGGTGCTGATGCTGTCCGGAATTGGTGACCAAACCGAACTGCAACGACTGGGAATAGCTGTCGTGCAACACCTTCAAGGCGTCGGGGAAAACTTCCAGGACCATGTCGGCTTTGGGTGTGTTTGGGAGTATCCGGAGCCACTCGCTCCGCGCAACAACATGGCTGAAGCGACGTTCTTCTGGAAGAGCGATCCTAACCTCGATACCCCGGATCTGCACACCTGCCAGGGTGAAATGCCGATGTCCACTGCAGAGACGGCCACGCAATTCAGCCCACCGGCAGGTTCGTGGACATTGTTTGCAGGCCTCGCGCGGCCGAAGAGCCGAGGCCGCATCCGCCTGACGGGAGCCAATCCTGGTGACCCGATCGAGATCGAGGCCAGTACATTGGCGCACCCGGATGATATGAAGGCCGCGATAGCGTGCGTGGAGCTTTGCCGCGAAATCGGCAACTCAGGTCCACTGAGCCCTTTCGTGAAGCGGGAGGTGATGCC
This sequence comes from Bradyrhizobium lablabi, assembly GCF_900141755.1. Classification (NCBI taxonomy): domain Bacteria; kingdom Pseudomonadati; phylum Pseudomonadota; class Alphaproteobacteria; order Hyphomicrobiales; family Nitrobacteraceae; genus Bradyrhizobium; species Bradyrhizobium lablabi. The sequence goes on from NZ_LT670844.1 coordinate 1,066,307, forward strand.
AGGCAATCTCAAAGGCGCTGCGCTCGAGAACTTCATCCGAGACGCCGCAAGCAGCTATTGGCATCAGACATGTACCGCCAAGATGGGACACGACGCGATGGCGGTGGTGGACGGCTCTCTCAAGGTCCATGGGATCGATAATCTTCGTATCGCTGACGGTTCGATCATGCCGCGCATCACAACGGGCAATACGATGGCGCCATGCGTCGTCATCGGCGAGCGTGCCGCAGAGATACTGAAGATTGCCCACGGCGCTTGAGTGTGAATCGGCGTGGCCTTTGACCCCCAATCGGCGCCCAAGGCTGCCCCCACCCCACGTGTCATAAGCGCAGCAACTCATTCCAGATTCTGGCGCCGCACGAGGGTCAATGTTGGACGCCGAAAGGGGTCAATATTCGGAGCCGAAACACAGCCACGCATAGCCAGAGTGATCTCAGCGCCGGACCTAATCTCATGAGCGATGCTCCGAAGCTGCCGAGACCGTTCGATAGACCGGACCGGGCAAAGAGCGACGAAAGTCGCGACCCTGGGTGCATCCTGGTTGTCGACGACGATCCCATGCTGAGGCAGATGGTCGTCAACTATCTCAATGAGAACAACATGCGCGCCGTCTCGGCCGCTGGGCGTCAGGAGATGGCGCGTCACTTCGCCGAAAGTGAGCCGAATCTGGTGATTCTCGATCTTCGTCTCGGCGAGGAGGACGGGCTCGACCTGCTGCGCGAGATCCGCTCGCACTCCGACGTCCCCGTAATCATCGCGACCGGTCAACGCTCCGACGAAATTGATCGGATCGTGGGCCTCGAGCTGGGTGCGGACTACTACATCGTAAAACCATTCAGTCTCAGAGAATTGTTTGCACGCATCCGCGCCGTATTGCGGCGACAGGAAATGGGGCGAGCTGTACGCGCTTGTGATCCGGAGCGCGGCGGATACAGATTCGATGGCTGGCGGCTTGATCGTCGCGGCCGAAGACTCGTAGACCGCAATGAGGCGCCGGTCCGGCTGAGCAAAGGTGAGTATGCCTTGTTGCTCGCCTTTCTCGAAGCACCGCAGCGGCCTCTCACGCGCGAGCACCTGTTGCAGGCGACGCGAATTCACGAAGATATCTTCGACCGAAGCATCGACGTCCAGGTCTTGCGGCTGCGGCGTAAACTGGAGATCGATCCGAGTTCGCCACGCGCAATCCAGACGGAGCGCGGCGTCGGCTACGTCTTCGCGCTGCCGGTCGAACCGTTTTGAACGAGCGGACTATCAATGATGAAAATATGGCGCCGCAACTGCAGTCGTAACTGAATTGTTCGAGGCAGAGATAATCCCGTAACCGATAGTCATCAGATTGGTCTCGTCACCAGTCTGGGAGAATCTCATGTTGTCGAAAAAGAAATCGTCGGTCTACCAGAACAAAAGCAGCAGCCAGCACTGCGCTCTGAGGGGTAGCGACGCGAACTTCGAGCTAATCGACAACAACCTCGCCGCGGATCAGAAATTCGCGCGGACTGGTCAACGTGTGTTCGGTTTCGGAAAGCTCGCTGCCGTGGCGAGGGACACAGTCATTTCCGAAATCCTCCGCAACGTCGCGACGCGGCTTGCATCCTATAAGGACCCTGAGGGTCTCAGGGTACTCGACGAATTGCCGCGCGACGCGCTGAGCAAGATCGGCACTTAGCAGACCTCGGTGTTTCGGCGTATGTCCGCTTCGCGCCAATAGCGGCCGTACGATCAGTTTTCCAGGCTAGGCGATAGCTTCACGTGCCCGCCCGAGGAATGAATACCCTAATAGTCCCCAGGCCGCTCGCCAGCGCCGCCTCGACCGTGCCCATGTCCCGCCCGCGGTAGAGTGCTTCGCCGGATGTCAATCGGCTTTCAAATTTTGGACGCCGATCCCCCGGCTCAGGGGGTCAAATATTGCAGGCCGAATGACATCCCGTGTTTCGTGCGCTTTCCTTGTGTACATGCCGCCGCCACTACCCCAGCGCAGCGTCTGAACGTATCGTTTCGCTCATTTCATCCAGACGTATCAGTCTTTCCCGATAGGGTTGTTGAGTCGACCTGCGCATTGTCCTTTTCGAGGCTTGCTCGGCGTTCACTCGCGTTACGGCCTGCACACTCGCGCTGTCACCAATTCGTGACACGCTAACCGAAGGCTTCAGCTATTTCGTCACCTCCATAGCTGCTCCGGCTGCTTCCGGCTGGAGCGTTTGCCGGGTGGGACTTGCACCCACTGGAAAGCGCCGCCTTGTCACGGCGCACACCCGAAGCCGACATTTGCATCATGCACAGATGGCGAAAGCAGAGCTGCTCTCGCCATTTGCTGTTGCGGTGTGTGCGAATTATGGTGTGCCGCCGTACATTTCCCTAAGTCGGCTGTGCGCGAAGGCAAGGGCCGGTGGCATGTCCATTTTGCCGCCGATGATCTCGATATACGCCCCGGTTTTGCTGGCGCGTGCAGCCTTCATCGCGTCATCGAGATCCCCGAGCGTGGTCACACGCGCCGTATACCAATCTGCGCATCCGAGCGCCTTGGGCAATTCGGCGTAGTTCCACGGCGCGAGGTCATTGTAAGTCCAGTCCGGGTTTTCTTCCAGCGCGCGCTCAATCAGATAACCGCCGTTGTTGAGTACGAATACGATGACGTTTGCTCCGAACCGCCCCATGGCGCCGATATCGTTCGCGGTCAGTTGATGAGATCCTTCGCCGGTAATCAGAACGGTACGCCTGCCGGGATCAGCAAGCGCGATACCGAACGCGGCAGGCGTCGCCCAGCCGATCGATCCCCACAGAACTTGTGCTTCTACCCTGAGGCCGTCCGGAAGTGTCGTTGGTGTCATGCCGAGGCTCGTGCTGCCGGTCTCGAGAACGACCGTGTCTCCCGCGCGCAGGAACGCTGCGTAACGGGGATACAGCGCGACCATTGTGATCTTGTCGGATGGGTTCCCCGTCACCGGCGCAAGTTCTTGCCGCGCTCCCCGGTATGGTGCCGATGACGGTTTGAGCTTGGCCAGCTCAGACAGAACGTCCGCAAGCCGGACACCGGCGATGACTTCGTCTCCGATCCTGACATCGCCGAGGCCGACGGTAATAAACCGGGACAGATCGAGCTGGGCGGAATAGGCCGCCGTGGTGATGTCATTAAAATTGACACCGCCCAGATCGAGGACGAGATCGGCGCCTTCGACGATTTGGCGCGTTTTCGGATCTGACACGGCGCCGGCATACATGCCGGCAAACTGCGGATGGCCCTCGTCGAGGACGCATTTTTCCATCAGCGTTGTGGCGAAAGGACAGCCCAGCGCTTCGATAGTTTTCTGTGCCTGCTTCTGCAAGCCGAGCCGCAAAATTGTGAAGGCCGGAAATGCGACGACGGATTTTGCTTTGTTGATGCGCTCTTCGATGATTGCCATCGCCTTCCGCAACGCCACCTCGTTTGATCGAGGCACGATTGGCTTCACGTCAGCCGACATGACTGGGGACAGAGCATAGTCTGACGGCACGGCGATATAGGCCGGCTGATTGTTGCGGCGCGCCTCCCCGATGACGCGTTCCATTTCGACAACGCAGTTCTCTGGATTGATGATGGCATGACAGCACGCGGCATCGGCGGACAGGTCGACGAAATTGCCGAAGACGCCGTCGCCGAGGGTGTGATGGGCAATCTTGTGTAAGCGCTGATGCTGATAGGAGGGCATTCCCACGATGTGAAAGACCAGTGATCGTTCGGCCTTGGCGCCCATCACGCCGTTCAAGGCCGATAGCTCGCCGACGCCATAGGTCGTCACCAACATCGCCGCGCCCCGGACACGCGCATAGCCGTCCGCCGCGTAAGACGCATTCAACTCGTTGGCACAGCCGATCCACTTCACCTTCGCGCTGCTATCGACCGCATCGCAGATCGGAAACACATAATCGCCGGCAACACCAAAGCAGTGGTTGATTCCCTCTGCCGAAAGGCGCTCGACGATATAATCGGCGACGCTGACCGCCTTCACCATTCCCGACCTTTCGGCCTGTCGAACTTGGTTAGTCATGGCATTCTCCTTTTCACCATTGTGCACCACAGCGTGAGATTCGATCCTTATATCCCTTCGTTTAGTGAGCCACGCCGCGTCGATGGACGAGCTAATCCGGAAAAGGTGTCGCCGAACCGTGAAAACTCCGACTAGCAGGTTTGGGCCCACGAGCGAGGCACCTGGGTGGGTGCTCAGACGAACGCGCTCAGCCCGGTGATGGCCTTGCCAACGATCAAGGTGTTCATCTCTCGTGTACCCTCATACGAGTAGATCGCTTCCGCATCGGCAACGAAGCGCCCGATATGATTCTCGAGCAAGATGCCGTTGCCGCCCAGCAGTTCCCGTGCATAGCCGACGGTCTCGCGGCACTTGACCGTACAGAACGCCTTTGCGAGCGAGGCGTGCTCGTCCTTCATCAACCCTTCGTCCTGCAACTGCGCTAGGCGCAGCATCATCGCCTGTGTGGCGGTGACATTGCCGAGCATCCGCACCAACAGATCCTGCACGAGCTGGAATCCTCCGATCGGCTTGCCGAATTGGAGTCGCTCGGTCGCGTAGCGCAGCGCGTGCTCATAGGCACCCATTTGACAGCCAACGGCAAACCACGCGACCCCGGTGCGGGTCATCCTGAGGACCTTTGCGGTATCCTTGAACGTATTGGCGTTCTGCAGCCGCTCGGTCTCGGGCACGCAGCAGTCCTTCAGCGTGATCAGCCCGTTTTGCACCACCCGCAATGCCATTTTGGTTCTGATCTTTTCGACCGAAAAGCCGGGACTGTCCTTGCCGACCACGAAGCCCTTCACCTGGTTAGTGGCCTCCTCCCGCGCCCAGATCACGTTGATGTCGGCAAAGGTAGAGTTGCCGATCCATTTCTTCTGGCCGTTGAGAACCCACGCGTCGCCCTCGCGCCGGCAGGTCGTCATCATTCCGCCTGATGTCGCCGAGCCTACCAGGGGTTCGGTCAGCCCGAACGAGCCGATCTTCTCGAAGCGCATCATGGCAGGCAGCCAACGCTGTTTCTGCTCCTCGTCGCCGCACAGGTAGATCGAGCCTGCCGAAAGTCCTGTATGCACGCCCCAGAAAGTCGCGACCGACGAATCGACGCGCGCCAGCTCCATCGCGACAAAACCGTTCAACAGCCAGCTGCCTCCGGCCGCGCCGTATCCTCCGTAGCCTACCCCGCCAATGCCAACCTCAGCCATTTTCGGGATGATCTCGAAGGGAAATTCATCGCGTGCCCAATATTCTTCGATGACCGGCGCCACCACGCCTTCCGTGAATGCACGCACGCGTGTGATCAGCGCCCGCTCCCTCTCATCAAGAACATTGGCGATCCTGTAGAAATCACCATCGATTGGCGGCGGCGAGTAAGCCGGCTTCTCGGCCAGCGCTGTTTGCAGGCTTGCCATCTGTTCCTCCCTTTTGACGCGCGCGTGGCTCCGTTTCTTCTTCGGCTCGGGCGCCGCATTACCGGCCCCGGCTCAGTGATGTGGGCCGCTTGATGCCGGAAGAAAACGCGTCCGCCGGCCGACCGCCCGCGAAAGCAGACAGGATCCTTGGCGGGGGTTCGTTTTCCTGGTTCGCCAGGAACTCTTCAATGAAGCGCGCGGTTTCCGCCGGCCGCGTCACCATGAAGAGGTGGCCGTCATCAATCATCCGAAGCTGCGCGTTCGGAATAAGACGCGCCAGGATACGGCCGTTGATCGGAGGAACCAGCGGGTCATCGCTTCCCATCAGGATGAGCGTCGGTTGCGGCAGCGACCAGAGCCACGGCAGGCTCGTCCATCCGGTCATGGCGAGAAGCTGATAAAAATACCCGAGATTGCGTGCACCCCGCATCGCGCTCGCGTGCGCACCGATCAATGAGGGATTTTTGCGAAAATCGCCGCCGTAGATTTCCGGAGCAACTTTGTTCATGTAGTTCTTGTCCGTGTAGCGCCGTGGCGTCGCCATTTTCCACAGCACCGAAGGACCCGCGGGCACCATGATCGCACCCGGCGAGGTCGCTGCCAGTACCAGCCGTCGGCACAATTTCGGATATTGATGCGCGAATTGCTGCGCGACGCCGCCGCCCCAGGAGACGCCGGCCACATCGATCTCGCTGTGTCCGAGCGCGGCAACCAGACCAGCGGCAAGCCGCGCCAGCGTCGATGGCCGGTATGGAAGGGACGGCACGGGAGAGCCACCGACCCCGGGCGCGTCGAAGATGATCGCCGTCGTATCGGTGAGCGCTTCAAGGAAGGGTTTTGCCAGCTCCCAATTCGCGCCAATTCCGTTGAACAGGAGCAGCGGAGGCCGATTGCCAGCACCATGCCTGATCGCGACCTGGAGCGATTGACCGCCGATCAGAATTTGCCGCGCCTCGATGTCGCCTGGCTTCATGGCTGCCGCAACCGCTTCTCGGGGACCGGTTGATCCCTCATTCGTTCCACTGGTGGGGCTTTCAGTCAAAGACGTAAGTCCCCGGGGCTTCCGCAAGAACGGGATGGCGTTCGCTACCAAGCGATGCAGGCGCGTCGACCTCTTCACCGGAGCGCGCCTGGAGCCAGTCGCGCCAATCGAGCCACCAGCTTCCCTTCCGCTTCTCGGCGGCGGCGAGGAAAGCATCGGGCCCCGCCGGATTGACGGGTCCGATCACGAAGGACGCTTTCGGATTGGCCGGTGGATTGAGCAGGCTCTGCAGATGGCCGCTGTTCGACAGCACGAAGGTGGTACCTTCGCCCAGGATCTGAGCCGTCTTGTGAACACCCTTCCACGGCGTGATGTGGTCGGTCACCCCGGCGATGACATAGCTGTCCGCGGCGACCTTGCTCATGTCGACGGGTTTTTCGTTCAGCGTGAGCTTGCGGGGATTGACGAACGGATTGGTGAAATAGAGATCGAGGTAGTCGCCGTGCAGGCGAGCCGGAAGGCGGGTGGTATCGGCGTTCCAGTAAAGAATATCGAATGCCGGCGGCTGGTTGCCGAGCAGATAGTTGTTGACCCAATAATTCCAGATCAGGTCATTGGGCCGCATCCAGGCAAACATCCGTGCCAGATCGTGGCCATCGACAATCCCACGCAGACGGGATGACTCCTTGGCCGCGCGCATCGTCTCAGGCGTGATCAGGCAGCCGAAGGCACTCTCGTCAGCCGTATTGGGATCGAGCAGGCATACCGCCAGCACCATGTTCTTGATCTTCCCCGCCACGCCGCCAAGCGTGGAAAAATATGCCGTCGACGTGATGCCGCCGGAACAGGAGCCCATCATGGAGATATCGTCGCTGCCGGTGATTTCGCGTGCGACGTCGACGGCTCCGTCGAGCGCAGCCACGTAGCTGTCCAGGCCCCAATCGCGATCCGCCGCAGTCGGGTTGCGCCAGCTTACGCAGAAGGCTTGAATTCCGCTCTCGAGCAGGAAGCGGACCATGCTTTTGTCGGGGGAAAGGTCGAGGGCGTAATATTTGTTGATCTGCGGCGGCGTGACGACCAACGGCCGTTTCCAGACCTTGGCCGTCGTCGGCGCATAATGGATAAGCTCAAGCAGTTCGTTGCGGAACACGACCGCGCCCGGCGTGGTCGCGAGGTTCTCGCCGACCTTGAAGGCGCTGGCGTCCACCATCGACGGCATGCCGCGATTCTTGATGAGATCATCGAAATAGTTCTTTAGCCCCAGCCACAGGCTTTGGCCGCCAGTATCGACGAACTTGCGCACCGCCGCCGGATTGGTGAGTAGCGCATTGGTCGGCGCCACCGCATCGATCAGGATTTCCGTGATCAGATGCGCGCGCGCCTTGTCGACGTCGCTGAGGCTCGTCTTGTCGACGAGGCCGCTGACCGCCTCACCCCAGGCAAGGTAAGCCTTGAGCAATCCGCTGTGCAGCCCGCTCTCCTTCCATGTCGGATCGGAAAACCGCCTGTCGCCGGCCTTCGGTGCGCGCTCGGACTTGCCGCCGACGATGGCTCCTAGTTCGCCCAGGAATGACAGCCACTGCTCGGCCGCGACCTTCGGCTCGTTGATCATCGCCTTGACGAGGACGCCTGCGCTGTCGGCCAGATCCTGGCCCGTGATGCCGACAAGGGGGTTGAGCGCCAGCGTATTCCTGGAGGCTTGCTCCGATATGCCATCCGATGACGGAACCTCGATGCGACCTTCTGTGCCGGTCATGTTTTTGCTCCCGCCGCGGGAATCAGGAGCGCAAGCGTTTCGGCAATCAAAGCAGGTTTTTCCGATCCCTCGACTTCCAGCGTGTTGAGGGTCTTCATGACGACCTGCCCACCCTCCCTGAGTTCGACGCCGGCCAGCGCAACGCGCAGCCGAACGCGTGCACCGGCGGGCACCGGGGCAAGAAAACGAACCTTGTCGATTCCGTAATTCAGGCCTGCGGCGGCATCCTTGGGGATGACGCCGATCTGCATGGCAAGCGGCGCGACCATGGCAAGCGTCAGGTAGCCGTGCGCGATCGGGCCGCGAAAAGGGCTCTCCCGCTTCGCGCGCTCAACATCGACGTGGATCCACTGATGATCGCCTGTGCAGGACGCAAATGTATCGATGCGTGCCTGGTCGATGGCTACCCAGTCGGAGACACCAAGCTCCTGCCCGATCCGTCCGTCCAAGCCGGCAAGTGTAAGTTCACTCACGTTGTGCCTCCTGAAACTCGCCCGCAAGATCGTCGAACGGCTACATGCCGCCGTATTTTTTGCGCAGTTCCATCTTGTTGATCTTGCCGACGCTGGTTTTGGGCAACTTGTCTATGAACAGGATCGTTTCCGGGATGGCGTATCTGGAGATGATGCCCTTGTCGGCAAACACTTTGAGATGCGCCTTGACGATTGTGTCGTCAGGGGCGTTGGAGTTCGTGGAATCCTTGACCACCAGCGCGAGGGGACGCTCGCCCCATCTGTCATCCTTTACGCCAATGACTGCAGCTTCCACCACGCCGGTGCACTGCGTGATCAAATCCTCGATTTGCAGCGAAGACACCCATTCACCGCCGGTCTTGATGACGTCCTTGAGGCGGTCGGTGATGTGGACATAGCCGTCGGGCGTCACGACGGCGACGTCGCTGGTGTGCAGATAACCTCCGGCCCAGAGCTGCTCCGAACTCTCCGGATCGTCAAAATAACCTTGGGTGAGCCACGGCGAACGCAACACGATCTCGCCGGCAGACTTGCCGTCATGTGGCACGTCCTTCATATCCACATCCACGATGCGCAGATCGACCAGCGGCGCCGCCCTCCCGGCCTTGGTGCGGACTTCTACTTGCTCGTCCGGATTACCGCTGAGGTCCTTCGATTCGACATGAGCAACGGCTGCGATCGGACCGGTCTCCGACATGCCGTAGCCCGCGAAGATGTCGATACCGGCAGCCAGCGCCTGTTTGGCGAGTGTCTTGGGCAAGGCCGAGCCGCCGATGACCATCTTCAGTCCGGCGAGATCCGTCTTGGCCGCAGCCGCCGCGTTGAGCAGTATCTGCAGGATCGTCGGCACGCCGTGCGTGAACGTGACTTTTTCGGTCTTGATCAGTTTAAGCAGCATCGCCGGATCGTATCGGCCGGGATAGACTTGCTTGACACCGGCAAGCGTGGCTGCCCAGGGAAAGCCCCAGGCGTGGACATGAAACATCGGCGTGATCGGCATGTAGACGTCATCGCGCGAGAACCGCCCCTGCTGGCTCGCTCCGCCAAAGAACGCCAGTTCGCACAACGTATGCAGCACGAGCTGCCGATGGCTGTAATAGACTCCCTTGGGCAGGCCGGTCGTACCGGTCGTGTAAAAGGTAGTCGCCTGCGTATTCTCGTCGAAATCGGGAAAAGCATAGTCGGGCGAGGCCGCCGCGAGCAGGCTCTCGTATTCGCCGACAAAAGACAAACTCCCCGCCTGTGGTGAAGGCTGGTCCGACATCACGACCAATGTCCTGACCTTCGTCAATTGCGGCTTGATGCCTTCGAGCAATCCGACGAACTCGTCGTTGACGAGAAGCGTCGAGGCGCCGGCGTGATTGATGGTGTAAGCGACTTGTTCGGGCGAAAGCCGGACATTCACGGTCTGCAGCACCGCACCCATCATCGGGATCGCAAAAAAGGCCTCAAGAAATCGGTTGCTGTCCCAGTCGAGAACGCCAACGGTCTCCCCAGGACGCACCCCGACCTTGTCGAGGGCCGATGCAAGGCGACCGATGCGTTCCTCAATCTGCCGATATGTGAAACGCTTTAGATCGCGATAGACAATCTCCTGATCCGCCGCATGCAAGAGCGGTGTGTGCCACAATTGCTTGAAGAGCAGCGGATATTGATAGGCGGATTTGGCGACCTGAATCAGCCTTCCGACCATGGCGGCCTCCCTCCACTTCCTGCACCCTCTAGCTTTGTTGCCCCCGCCATTCTGAACGAGCGGATTGCCTGGGCTGCCGTCCTGCCGCCGCGTAGCCCCAGCGGGTCGGATATTAGCTCCAAGCCTTGCTTGTGGCTCGAAATTTGTGAAGGTTCGAAACGGTCATGGACCGGGTCGATTGGGCCAAATTCGGCGAGGCGCTAACGGTCCATGCTGCTTTGCAACCAGAAAACGCTGGTCCGATCGGTTTTGGGGTATCCGCAAAATCTGTTTATCGTGTGGTGGGGATGAAATCGCAGTCTAGCTCTGAAGACCCTCATTCCGTTTCGTCTTTGCGAATAACGTGAGCTCGAACGCGTCGATTCCGTCCCGCGAAACACGAAAGGCACGATCCCGTGCAAAGATCGAGAGAGGTCCACAAATCCTTCGCCAGGCGAACTCAGCCGGAGGCTGTAAGCGGTATCTCCAACGTAGGCATCGGGGAGAAGGTTTACGAATCAACCAAGCTCGCCGCCGCATACGACACGCTGGTCAATCAGGGCGGTTCGGCCGAAGACATCCTGCGCGGCGTAAATATCCGGTCCGAAGAAGTGCACTCCCCGAAAACGCGAATTTCGCTAGGCCAACTCATGAGGGCCTATCAAAACGCGATTGAACTATCGGCCGACCGGCACCTGCCGTATCGCATCGGAACAACCATCCATGTTTCGACTTACGGAATGTACGGCTACGCTATCCTGTGCTGTCCTGACTTCCGCAAGGCGATGGATTTCGCAACAAGCTATCACGCGCTTGCTGCGCCGCTCGCCACCATCGAATTCAGGGAAGAAGGAGAACGTGCGACCTGGAGCATCGAGCCCATCCTGCATTCGGTTGCCGACCGACGGCTCTACCGGTTTATCGCCGAGTTGCAGATTGGCATCCACATATCGCTGATGCGCGATATCATGGGCCCGGCGTTCGCACCGCAAGAGATTTGCCTGTCTTATCCGCAAGCGGATGACTTTGGTCTCACTGCGGAACTGGTCGGCTGCAGCGTCCTTTTCGTGCAGCCCACCAATCAAATTGTGTTCAAATCTCGCTGGCTGGATCAAGCCGCGAGCCTCGGCAACAAGACGACGTATCCCACGATCCTCGCCATGTGCGACGATCTGCTCGAGGACCTGAACTTGCGTATCGGCGCCGCTGGCAAGATCCGCGCTATCCTGCTGCGCGATATCGCAAATCCGCCGACCTTTGATGCCGCAGCCAAGCTTCTGGACGTCAACGCCAGATCGTTGCGGCGCCAGCTTCAGCAGCAAGGCATTTCCTTCCGCGGACTGCGCGATGAACTGAGAGCTCAACTCGCGCTCAAATACCTTCGCAGCACAAATCTGGCGAACGAGGATATCGCTCTTGCGCTGGGGTTCAGCGACGCCGCGAATTTCAGGCGTGCATTCCATCGCTGGACGAATAAATCACCCAGCGAGGTCAGGGGCGAATAAATCCGGGCTCGATGCGCATCCGCGCGAAACGGCTGAAGCGTTTTCAAGCCAGAGGCGTTACAGGAGCAGCGCTTCGCTGGCAAATCAGTGGGGTTCGCCGCTGGATATCTGTTTTGAGCTGACGCCAGCGAAAGATTAGTGTGTTGCGCTGACCAGTTGAACCCGCCGCCAGAGACGGTCATTCCCAGATGGTCCGAGACATCGGGCCTGATCAGGTCTGAGCGTCTGAGGCCGATTGGATGTCATTTCTTACTCGCGATCGCCCCTCATGACGGGCGCGGAGTCTACCGGGCGAAATCCCGTAACGTTTCCGAAACGCGCGCGCGAATGCGCTCTCGGAGTCGTAGCCGACGGCTGCCGCCACCTGCGCCAGGGTTCCAGTTGTCGAGCCGAGGCGATGGCGTGCCAGACCAAGCCGCAACTCGCTCAGCAAGCCGAGCGGCGGAATATCCCCCTCCCTGCGGAAGATCCGAACCAGGGTCGCGCGCGAAACATGCGCTTCGGCCGCAAGCTCGTCCAGCGTCCAGGGATGCGCGGGAGCTCTCAACATAGCGGTGACGGCTCTGGCCGAAGACGACGATGCGAGCAGCCGCAATATGCCGCTCGACGACGCGGACTGTTCGAAATGCAGGCGAAGCATCATCACGAAGAGAGCGGTGGCAAGCTCGGTGGCAATCGTCGCTGCGCCCGGACGCGCGGCCTGCAGTTCCTCATCGATCGCCTGCACCAGCATGCGCATCCGGTCGAACAGCGCCCCTCTGCCGATGCTGAGCACGATCGCCTTTGGCAACGCGGCAGTGACGAGGCTATACATGGCCCCCTCCAACCGCAGCCGGCCGCAGATCATCTCGGTGTCGCTCGCGCCGCAGGTGTTGGTCTTGATCCTGATCGCGTTGTTGTATTCGGTTCTGATCGGCGCTCCGGAGCTTCCGCCACGGCTCGCCGATCGCACGACGTGGGAGTCGCCCTGCGGGAGCAGGAGGATGCTGCCGGCTTCCAGCTTGAACGTTTCGCCGGAATACCGCTCCAGCAGGCAATTTCCATTGGTCACGATGTGAAATTGGGCAAAGCCCGCCGGCTCCGCTTCGTGCACGACCTCCCATTGCAAGGCAAATCGGCACACATCCTGAATTTCCGGGCGCGCCCGGAACAGGGGAGCAATCGCACTGAGCGGGTCGAGAGTAACCGGCTCAGTCGCGTCGTCTGGATGTTTGATCCGGCCGGCATAGGTTTTGCGCCGCGAGAGCATCGCCAATTCCCCGTTCGCCCCAATTTCTCAAAGCATCGAATGAATGAGGAGAATGTAATGCGCATGCCTGGCAGTTCAGAAGCGCAACGATCACGAATACGCGATGAAGAAAACATTCATGAGCGGCGCCCTTGCTGGTCCTGGCTTATCCCGTTCACGGCTGCACCGCGATCGCTGCATCACGGTGCATACCGCAGCGACCCCGACGCATTCGACGGCGCCGCCGAAATCAATCCCAACGCCCAAGGAGAAACTCATGATCGGCTATCTTCGTCTGCCGCTTTCCTGGATCGCTCATTCCGATCGGGTCGGCATCCCGCTGATGCGCGTCACCATCGCGATCGTCTTCCTGTGGATCGGCGCGCTCAAATTCGCGCCCTATGAAGCCGACAGCATCACGCCCTTCGTCGCTAACAGCCCGTTTATGTCGTTCTTCTACGAGCATCCGACCGAGTACAAGGCGCACCTCACGCGCGAGGGTGAGTTGAAGCCGGCCGAGCGGGCCTGGCAGACCGCGAATAATACCTATGGCTTTTCCGACGGCCTCGGAACCGTGGAGATAACGATCGGCCTGCTGACGCTGTTGGGCGTATTTTCGCGCCGATGGGGCATCGTGGGCGCGACGCTCTCGTTCCTGACGGCGTTCGTCACGTTGTCTTTCCTGATCACGACGCCAGACGCGTGGGTCTCTGCGCTTGGCGATGCGCAGCACGGCTTCCCTTATCTGTCAGGCGGCGGGCGGCTCGTGCTGAAGGACATCATGCTGCTGGCCGGCGGCCTGCTGATCATGGCTGACAGCGCCCGCGCCTTCCTTGAGGCGCGCCCTTACGCCAAACTTCAGACGATGACGGTCAGCGAGACCTCCATTGCCCCGGCCGAGTGAGCGCAGCCGGTTGCCACCGGAACCTGCAGCGCGGAAACAGTCTGGAACAGTATCTGCCAATAGGCGACATGGTCCGCCTGCTTGAAAATGAAAGAGGCTGCCGACCGGGCGGCCTCTTGTGTGGGCGGCCCGCCGCGGACCGAAGGGCCACGCCATCTGGTGTAGTCGCTTTTGGACGTTGATCGCCGACGCAAGTTGCGCCGATAGGACAAGAGATTGAGCCGCTCGAAGCGGGCATCCGCCAACGTCTGGACTTCTTAAGCCTCGCGAGCGGGATGTTGAGTAGCGGCTCACTACGCGAATTGAGCCCTCGCAGCACGAGCACGGCCTCGCCAATTCCTGGCTCGCCGAACGAGATCACGGCCTCTCGAAACCTCGGCCGCCGTTGACACTGGAAGCGCGTTCAGTTCAGCGTCGCTCAAGTTGGTTGTCTCTAGATTTTCTTTGATCGCTCGGTGCACACATCGTGCACACGCCGCCTTCTATCTAATTGAACAATTATTGGCCTCTCGCTCCAATCCATCATGGTCAAGTTTGAGCGAGCTCCAGCCAGAAACCACTAACAAAGGGTCACATAGGAATCGTGCGACAGAAAGAATCGCCCGCAGGAGTGGCTTTGGCGGAGACCTTGGACCAGAGGACGGAGATTACTGGGTTCCAGGCGGACCATGTCCGGTGGTAGGCCCAAATCAAGGACGCGCAACTGCCGAAACCGATATTCGCTGATGGCGGCTATTTAAAGAGCGACCGCAGCGTCCGATGGCGCTGAAGGAGAGTTTTTCTGGAGTCGTCCGCCGCAGAACGTTTATTGCTGCCTCAATGTCCAAATCTCCGCCTCAAGCGCTGCCCGCGACCGAAGCAGCCGGCGCAGGTCTGGATCTTTCTCGTCGACCCGACGATCGGTGGGCGGTCGCGGACCGTCTGTTCAGGTTACGGACGTTCGAACCTTAGCCGGGGTGTTTGTTGGGGCGGCGTGACGCGCTTCAACGTCTCGCAAGCGCGACGCTGAAGCGCTTTTCGCTCCCTGGACCTTAAGCGCCTCGACCACCATTTCGCCGAGCGCCAGGAAATCGGCTTTGCGCGGCGAAGTCGATCGCCAGGCGAGGCCGATGCTGCGCTTGGGCTGCGGCTCGACGAACCGCAGCAGCTTCACCCGGTCATCACGCACTTCGGCGTCGATCGCGACCTCGGGCAGCAGCGTCACACCATAGCCGCTCGCCACCATCTGGATGATCGTCGTAAGGCTAGTAGCACCGAGGTTGGAATCGGCATCGCTGCGGCGCGCACAATAGATGAGCGCCTGCTCGCGCAGACAATGCCCTTCTTCGAGCAAAATCAATTTACGCGCATTGACGTCACGCGTCGTCACGCGACTACGCTCAGGCAAAGGATCGCCGGCAGGCACCGCCAGCAGGAACCGGTCGTCGAACAGGGTGAGTGTCTCGAGCTCCAACTTGTCGATCGGCAGTGCCAGCAGAACCACGTCGAGCAACCCATGTGCAAGCCGCGTTAGAAGCGCATTGGTCTGCGTTTCGAGCAAGTCGAGGCGCAGATCTGGATGCTGCCGATGCAGCTCGGGCAGCACGCGCGGCAACACGTAGGGTGCGAGCGTCGGGATCACGCCAAGCCGCAAGCTTCCGCTGAGCAAGCGGCCGCCGCTACACGCGCAATCGGTGAGATCGCGGGTGGCCCTCATGATCGCGCCGGCGCGCTGGGCAACCTCAGCGCCGATTTCAGTGAGCACCGTGGCGCCCTGGCAGTGCTCCACCAGCACGGCGCCGAGCACTCTCTCCAGCTCGTGAATCTGCATCGATAATGCGGGCTGGCTCACCGCGCATTCCTGCGCTGCCCGACCGAAATGCCCGTGTCGGGCGAGTGCATCCAGGTACTGAAGCTGGCGTAGGGTCAGCATGTTGGAAGGATATACACCGCTGAGAGTCTAAGAGCCAAGATAAGAGTCTAGGAGCCAAGACGGATATCAAGAATTCTTATCTGCCTCATCAGGCTGCTGCAAAGCAGCATCGACCTTTTGATGGCGGGCGCGCAAGCACAGAAGCAATGATGAGCATCGCTTCCACCTATTCAGTCGCCGATGACCATTCTCAATCCGAGTTCAGGTATCATTCTTGGCCCCTGCCCAACCAAATCGGTGAACGCCAAGGCCGTGGCGAGCGTTCTCTGTCTCGGTGCTCGACCGCCGCCCCGGAACCGGCGTGCGGACCGGATCGGGCATCCGTTCTAGGCGGAGTGAATTCAGCACCACCAGAACGCTTGAGCCGGCCATCACCGCCGCGGCAAGGACTGGCTGCAGAAGGCCGAGCGCGGCAAGGGTCAGCGCAATCAGGTTGTATCCGAACGCCCATAGCAGGTTGGTGAGGATCGTCATACGAACCGCGCGGGCCACATCGACGACCCATGGCAGCATCCACAACCCATCCCGAGGCAAGACCAACGCGGCAGTTTCGCGGGCGAGGTCGGTCGCGGAACCCACGGCGATACCGACGTCCGCGTCGGCGAGCACCGGCCCGTCATTGAGGCCATCACCGACCATCGCCACTACTCCGTACCGTTGGCGCTGCCGATCCAGGGCAGCCCGCTTTGCCTCCGGCGACAGGCCAGCCTGTACGTCAACGATCCCCACCGCGACCGCGACTCGTTGCGCCGCATGCGCGACATCGCCGGTCAGCAGTATCGGGTGTAGTCCGCGGCTGCGGAGCGCGGCGATCGTCGATCGCGCCTCGGGAAGCAGCGAATCGTCGAGTGACAGCACGGCGCGAACCCGATCACCCCAACCGACGTAGATCACCGAATAGCCGCTCGCTTCCAACGACCGCGCACGCTCGCCCAGGGCCGGCGCAAGTGACCAACCCAGTTCGCTTATCAAAGCGCTGTTCCCAGCCACCACAGCTTTCCCGTCTGCATTCCCTCGGATGCCGCGGCCAGGCAGGATCCGGACGTCACCTGTAACCACCGGCTCGAGGCCGCGTGTCGCGGCCGCCATGGTGATGGCGCGGGCCAGACCATGTTCGGAATAGCGCTCCAACCCGGCAGCCCGTGCGAGCACCTCGTCAGCCCCGGCGCCATCGCTCTCGATTCCAACAACATGTGCACTGCCCGACGTGAGCGTGCCGGTCTTGTCGAACGCGAGCAATCGCGTGCGCGCGAGGGCCTCGAGCACGCCGGGGTCGCGGACCAGGCAGCCGCAGCGTGCCAACCGCCCGATGCCGAGCGAGGTCGCAAGCGGCGCGGCGAGTCCCACCGCGCAAGGGCAAGCAACCACCAGCACCGCAAGACCAAACAGCAATGCCCGCTCGAGAGGCAGCCGCTGCGCCCAATAAAGCATCGTCAGCCCGCCGAGGGCCAGAACGACAGGCACGGAGGCGCCGACCACGCGGTCGGCAATGCGCTGGGTCGGGCTGCGCCGAACCAGCGCGTCCCGAACTGATCGGCAAATCTGTGCCCAACGGGTTGCGGTTCCCGCGCCACTGCTTTGGATCAGGAGCGGACCATCGAGATTGATGCTGCCGGCGATCACGGGCGAACCGACGCTTTTTGCAACTTGCCGGCTTTCTCCGGTGATCACGGCTTCATCGGTGTGGGATTCCCCCTCGGTCACCACGCCGTCGACCGGAATGCGCTCCCCCGGCCGGACCCGAACCAGCATGCGGGCGTCCACCTCCCGCACCGGGCGGCGGGTCTCCGCCCCGCCATTGACCACGGTGGCGCACTCGCTTTCCGCCGCCAAAAGAGGTTCGAGGTCGCGCGCCGCCCTGGCGCGGCCAGCCGCCTCCAGATAACGGCCTACGGTGAACAGCATCAACACCATGGTGGCTGTATCGAAGTAGACATGCGTGCCGCGCTCGATGACGGCAAAAGCCGAATAAATGTAGGCGGCACTGACGCCGACAACGATGAGCGCCGAGGACCTCAAGCGCCCCTGAACGCCATCGAGCCAGGTCTCGCGAAGGAATGGTCCGCCGAGGATGACAAAAGCTGGCGTCGCGAAGATCCAGAGCAGGAGGTGAACCCAAGGAAGCAGCCTCGCATCGACACCTGTGAAGGCACCTGTATACAGCAGGAGGCTGAACAACATGATGTTCATGGAGAGAAAGCCGCCCACGCCGAGACGGATCAAGAGCCAGGCCGCCTCCCACTCTTCACTCTTCCCGCTCCTCACCTGAAAGGCGATACAGCAGCCATAGCAGCAGAACGCACAATTCTCGCCGTTCACAGTGCGCCGCATCGCGCGCGGCCCGATGGTCAGCAAGCAATGGCGGCACAAGCGATCGTCTGTCATGCGGGATGTCCTCCCGGCCAACCATGTGCAATATGCGCGGCGATCGGCAGGATGCCACGGCCGATGGTGATAAGGCCGAGCAGCAGAATACAGCTGCCAGCCAACCACACGCCCCGTTGCCGCCACGCCGGCGCAAGAACATGGCCAACACCGCCCATCATCAACATGGCGGGGAAGGTCCCCAATCCAAACGACGCCATGGTGAGAAAGCCGGGAAGCGCTCCGGCAGCGCTCGCCGCCTGGGCAACGAAGGCATAGACCAAGGGACACGGCAAGAAGCCGTTGAACACCCCAAAGGCCAGCGGCGCGGCGCGGCCACGTGCCGTCAGCAGGCTGCGCAGAGATATGGCGAGCGTGCTGCTGCCGAAGCCACTCGCAAGGCGATGAAAGCCTTGCAACAGGCCGAAGAACTGCAGCGCCATGCCGATCATGAGCAGCCCCGCGACAATCGCGAGGATTCGCTGGGCGGAGTCGAGGGAGCCGCCTACGAGCGAGACCGTCATTCCCTGTGGCGTGCATATCACCTGGCCCAGCGCGCCCGCGAGCCCGCCCAGAAAGCAATAGGTCGTCAATCGGCCTATGTTGTAGAGCAGATGGCGCAGGACGGTCGCAGCGTGCCCATGCGGGTCGCGGCCGAGCGCGCAGGCAAAGCCGCCGCACATGCCGATACAATGAAAGCTACCGGCAAAGCCCGCGGCGAAGAGCATAAGATAGTAGGCCATGGCAGATTATCCTGCCAAACCGCCCGAGCTGATTGTGCCGGGTGGCGCTGCTCCGTTATCGCTACTTCATTCGCACGAGGTAAGCCACCCAGACGAAGAAGCCGATCGTGAATATCGCGAAGCCGAAGAAAGCGATGGCTTGCTCCGGGCTCGCATTGGCGAGCGAGAAAACCGCATTCGGCAGCATGCTCTCTCCTGTTCAGCCGAAGTAAACCCGGACCACGTTCATGGTGAGTTCGGAGATCAAGAAGATCAGGTTTAAGGCTGCGACCGCTAAAATGATGATGGCGATCAGCACTCCTGGCACGTTCTTCGTCAGCCGCATCGCCTCCTCCTGCTCATCCCGGCCTTCCCGGCCCTAGCCCACCCCAATAGTTCAAGAGGTAATAGAGCGCCCAGATGAAAAGCACCGCGTAGACGACCAACAGCCACGCCGGTATATGCCCGTGCCACGCCTTGATGTAGCCACCTGCATATTCCTCCAGCTCGTGGGACGAGCTCTCACTCGTCGGCTTGCTCGATGTGCTTGTGCTCGATGGGCGCGTCGATTCGGTCATTTTCCACCTCCATGCGATAGAATCTGATGGCCGCCTCATCCGTGCCGCTGAAGGCGCCCGAGAGTACGCCCCACACGAAAATGCACAGCGCACCGATGCTCATCAGCAAGGCGACCACGTAGGGTCCGATCACCTCAAAATCGGTCATGACTCACTCTTCTTTCTGCGGGGGTGGCAGCCAGCGTCGCGCCGGATGTCGCGGCGCGATGCGTCGCACCCCCACCCGGAACATAGGCGTCGTCCGGGGAGCCCGCCTCCAGCTTGGGATCGTCGAGCGCCGCACGATCCGCGGCCGAGATCGGCAGCGGCTCTCCAGTGAGTGGGTCCTTGAAGGCGGAGAGCGAGAGGACGTAGTAGGCAAGAGCCCAGCGGTCCTGCTCCGGCAACGAGTCCCTGTAAGTCGGCATTGGCGTTCCGCTCAATCCGGTGCTCATGGTCCTGAAGATGTCCCCCACCGCCGGACCTGACTTAAACTGGCCGCTGGTGAGGTCGGCGGGCCGGCTCGGGAAGCCGAAATCGTCCTTCAGCCCCGCAGCCTTCTCGCCGTCGCCCTTGCCCGTGTTGCCATGGCACTCCCAGCACTTCGCACTTTGCCACACCTCCTTGCCGTGAGCGACGACGTCCTGAGAGGAAGCCGGGGGCCGTCCGATGTACAAGGGCGCGCCGGGAGGCTCCTCGTTGAAATAAGCATAAGGCTTCGCCGGTTCGGTGCGGTCGACTGCCAGCTCATACTTGATGTACTGGATGACGGCGAGACGATCCGTCAGGGGCAGCTCATACCAGGCCGGCATCGCCGTGCCGCGCACGCCACGGGTGATCGTCCGGAGCAGGTCGCCATCGGTGGGCACCGGCTTTTGGGTCAACCTGAACTTGAACACGCCCAAGGTGAAGTTCCGCGGGCGCTGATTGAAGATGAAGGTCGCGGCAGGCCCATTGCCGTCGCCTTTGGCCCCGTGGCAGCCCAGGCACCGTCGCTCGTATACCTCCTTGCCGTAGGCTATCCATTCGTTCGAACGCGGTAGGGTGGCGTCCGTAACCTCGAGCTCCTGCGGCTCGAACAGGTCGCGCCATTTTCCACGATTCATACCAAGCTTCTGGACATAACCGATCAGTCCTTGGAGCTCTTCCGTTTCGGCGGCGATCTTGACCGTGTCGCCGGTGTATTCCTTGTTCGGTGTCAGGACGACCGGGAACTTGCCGCGCGCCTGCATCGGGACGAACAGCAGTCCGTCGGCGTTTGGTGTGAGCTTGGCCTGCTCCTTGGCCGCGAAGTCGAAAAGCCTTTGGGTAACCGGCGTTTTTTCCAAGGCACGATTGCCGGATCCATCATCGACGATCTTGACTGGCTCCTCGGGCGCCTCGAACAGCCCCCGATAGGGCGACATGATCGAATCCGGGGAGAGCTGCCGCGGATTCCAGAAATGGGCGAGATGCCACTCGTCGCTGTATTTAAGCCCGACCCGCGTCAAATCCGGTCCGATACGCCGGGTGCCGAACAGGTGCGGCACGTCGTAGGCGTATTCGCCGGCCTCGCTCACCGGACCCCAGCGGCGCGTCTCGCCGGTTACCGGCCGTACATACTGGGAATGGCAATACCAGCAACCCTCGCGCAGATACACGCGGCGGCCGAGCTCCTGCAGCGGCGTATAATCTGTGGCCTCGGTCAACATCCATTTGAGCTGGCCCAAATCGGTGCGGACGACCGCGGTCACCCGGTTGGTGCGCGCTGATGGTTCGACGAAGGGTAGAATGCCTTGAGTGGCGACGGCGAGGAAGAAGAAGAAGACACCAGCCACGAGGGCGACAAAACGCGCGTTCATTCGGCCGGCCCTCCGGCGCGAACCGGGGCCGCCCCGGGTCTCGGCATCGGTTCCCTCGCCTCGCCCGGCCTGGTCAGCGCTGTCATCATCAGATTGATGACAAGCAGGGACATCCCGATGTCCATGCTGATGCCAGAGAGAGTCCGAACTAGCCAATAGGCCTTCATCCGCACCACGGTGTCGACCCACTCGGTGCCATTCATCCACTCGAAGCCTTGCTGGAGACCGGCGGCGGTCAGCACCAGGCCCATGGTGGAAATGCCGACGGTGATCAGCCAGAATGACCAGTTACCGAGCGTGAATGACCACAGCTCGCGTCCCCATAGCCGCGGCCAAAGATAAATCAGACCACCCATTGCCCAGATCACGAACGTCCCGAACACCGTGAGGTGGGAATGCGAGATGACGAAATCCGAGAAATGGGTCGGCTGCTGGATCGAGCGCAAGGCCTCGACCGAGCCCTGGAAGCACCCCAACAGATACATGAGCGAGCCCGTGATCAGGAACTTCGCCGGGAGATTCTTCCCGAAACCGTCCCACCGGCCCTTCACGGTGCCGAAGAAGTTCACGAGCACCGTCCACACCGGAATGATCAACAGCATGGAGGTGACGATCGCCAGCGTCTCGGCCCAATCGGCGATTGGGCTGTAGAGATAATGATGGATGCCGACGAAGGGATAGAACAGCGCGAGGGACCAGAAGCCGACCAGCGAGAGCTTATGGGCGTAGAGCGGATTCTGCACGCTGAGCGGGAGGAAGTAATAGATCAGCACATAGCCTGCCGGCGTGATCCACAGGCCGACGATGTAGTGAATGTAGAGACCGTGGAAGGCCGCGCTGTTGATGCCTGAAATCGTGTAGGGCAGGATGAAGCTGCCCAGAATGAAATTCATCGTCGTCCATATAAAGGCGGCGATGAGGTACCAGAGCGCGACATACAGCGCTGGCTCGAGGCGCTGCGCGATGGTTGCGATGAATTGCGCAGTTGCCGCGGCTACTACGAGCATTAACGGGATTTCGGCGAACAGCGGGAGCTCGCCAGCTTCGAGCCCGTGATTGTAGCCGAAAGGCAGCGAGATGAGCCCAGCTATGAGGGCGAGGCTCCACACCCATGCCAGCGCTACGCCCCACTCTCCCCAGACCACCCGAACGCCGCATAGGCGCGGCACCAAGTAATAGCATTCGCCAATGAACAGGGTCGAAAAAGCGCCGAAGATGACGCCGTTGACGTGGACCGGTCGGAGGCGGCCGAACGTCAGCCCTAGATTATTAGTGCCGAGGTAATCGGGATAATTGAAGAGGCCGGACAGCGCTACGCCGACCGAGGGGGTGACTATGAGCCAGAACATCCCCCAATAAAGCCACGTCAACACGACCCGCCGATCGACCAGCTCATCCAGGTCGATGCCGGTAAACCTGCCATGCAACGTTTCTGCCATTGCACGCCCTCTCCGCCGTCGACGCGGCCTCAAGCACCACTGCTGAAATCGATAGGACCTCTATTTCATCAAGGATCATCGCGCGGGCGGGCCTCGAGCGGCCCCGTCCGCGAAAGCTGGTACTGGGACCTATCGCTCCGTGTCGCACAGGAACAGAACTAATACTTGCCCGGGACCAACACCGAGCCGGTGTTCGACCAATAGATGTATGCTTCCAGGGCCTTCATCGCGTCCGAGTCAGAATCGATCTTCTCGCCCTGGTTGGGTTTCTCGATACACCAGTTGATCATGTCGCGAAGCGTCGCGAACTTGTTCATGCTGACCTGAAACTTCGGGAACGCGTGCGGATGCGTGTCGGAGGCAAAGGGATGGCACATCGCGCAGGCCATCCCCGTGTTGGAGAGTATCACGTTCATCTGTTTCGCGGTCGTGGCATCGCCGTGGAACAAGAGGTCGCCCTTTTTGACCTGCTCCATGAAGGCTTCCTCGTAAGCTTGCAACTGTTGGGGTGTTACCGGGTCCTTATTCGCATTGGCAGGGCCGACGAGAACCGCAATCGCAGCCAGCAGGCCAACGAGCGAAGCGATGCAAAGAGCGAACAGGAATGTCGTTCTGGTTGTCATGGCCATCCTCCCTAGTACGGCCCGATCTGGTCGGCGACCCGCGGCCGCAGGATCTCAGGCTGACTCAGCGAGGAGTCCGGCGCCGACTGAACGAAGACCTGCTTACGGCCCCACATGATGTACTCGTTCTCGATCCGATCATTGTTCATGCTGATCTCGCTCCGGCCGACGCCGTCGTAGAAATCGCCGGGGTCGGCGCGGATCATCGGCTTGGTGAGCTTGGGCACTCCTTCCGGGGCATAGGGCCAAGGCCAGGAGGTCGCCAGCATGCCGATCGAGCGCATGGTCCCGATCTCGTTATAGAGCACCTGATGGACGTGACCATGGATGTTGGTGACCTTGGTATAAGGCTTCAGCACGTCATTGACTTCGCGCCAGTCACGCACCCAGAAGTTCCAAGGCGGGTAGTACTCGTAGAGCGGATTATGGCTGAAGATAACGACCGGCCTGGATTTATCCCAATCGGCGAGGATCTTCTGCAGCCAGTCGAGTTGGTCGCGGCCCACGCCGGCCCACGGGCCGGCGACGCTGCCGTCGAGGGTCGCCATGTGGCCCATGCGCTCCTCGGGAGTCATCTTCCTCACCGTCCAGTAGTCCGGGCCGCGACTGACCGTGTCGAGCCCGACAAAGCGCACACCCTTGTGATCGAACGTCCAGTTGGGCTGGCCGAAGAGCTCCCCCCACTTCTTTCCCATGTCCAAATACCAGTCGTGCTCGCCCGGGATGAAGACCTTCCGAATCTTTATCTCTTTGAGGAGCTCATTGCCGAGCACGAGTTCCTCGATTTTTCCGAGCTGGGCCAAGTCGCCGCCGAAGATCATGAAGTCGGCAGGCGGGCTCATGGCCTGGACCTCGTTTGCTGCGCGCACCACCTTTTCGACGAAGCGCGTGTTGAGAGACCTCGGATAGAGATGGGTGTCGGAAACCCAGGCAAACTTGAACGGCTGCTCGGCAGCGTGGGCGACGTCGATGGTGTTGAGCAGCGGCCACCAGGCGAAAGTCTGAGCGACTGTAGCCGCACCCGTCAAACATGATTTGTGGATGAAAGTGCGCCGAGTAATCCGGAGCGAGGGGTCGGGACGAACCCCGGGCCGTTGGAGCACCGCGACCATCTCACGTCGTTCACGATCAAGCTCAGACATGGGGCATCTCCTCTCGACGGATCGCTTGCTTTTTATGGATCTCTCTACCGCTTTATGGGACCTCGCAGATTTCTCGGACGTTGCATAAGAAGGCGACCTGCCGGCTTGGCCAAGTCGCCTATTGCTTCTTCAATTCGATGGTCAGATTCGTGGGCTTGCCTGCCGTAACAGTTACGGGTTGCTGAATGGGGCCGGTGAAGGATTGGATCGCTACCAGGGTGAAGTTCCCGGGCGGCACGTCGGTGATGCTGAACTTGCCATCGGCGCCGGTGATCGCGTAGTAGGGGTTGTCGACGACATAAATCCAACCTTCCATCCAGCCGTGCGCGTCGCAGTCGATACGCACAATGCCTGCTCGCGTCAGCTCCGTGGGAATTCGCTGCCCCTGGTTCGGCAACGCCATGTTGAAGGCGGTGCGCTTCCCGTAATAGCCGTGGGTGTTGTGCAGTATCGGGTCGTCGTTGACGACGTCCAGGGGACCCGCGCGGATCACCTGAACCTCAGGCTCGAAACGGCATTTGCGATTGTCGAGTTCGGGCGTCTTACCAGCTGCCGGCCATGCTTTTCCCTTGGCCACCTCGACCAGGTACACGACCGCGTTCTTGACGCTCTTGTCGGGCCCAACCTCGATCAGCGGCTCCTCGCGGATGCCGCCACACACCTCGACATCCTTGTTCGGGATGACCTTCCGCGTCGGCACCACGTCGTTAAAGACGACTTTGCCGACGATCGTTCCGCCGCCCGTGACCGGGCCCGCTTCGTAGGCGCGCGCGGGTACAGCAATTGTCGCCGCGAAGACGAACGCGAACAACCCGCTGATGATCATTTTAAAGATTTTCATCAACGGCACCCCCCTTCGAAAATTTCATGGCGAGAATCCGATGCTGGGTAATTCGAACACGAATTTGACGGAAACAAAAATCAGCAATTCTTAAGTGAGCAATAAGAGCAACAGCGCTTCTTAACCTGCCGATAAGCAAACATAATAGCGCCGCGGTGCCAAACTCGCTAAGTTAGCAGGCGAAATGGTGCGGAGATTGCTCAGTTGCGGACCCTTTCCAGCATCGTTCTCTCGGCAGCACTGATCATGTGCCAACTGTCGGCAACGCAGGCTGCCACGCCGTCCGTGACGGTCGGCGGCAGTTTCGTGCTCACGGCACCCGACGGCACAGCGGTCACCGATCAGACCTACCGTGGCAAGTGGCTGTTGGTCTATTTCGGGTACACCTCCTGTCCCAACACCTGCCCGACGGCTCTTCTCGAAATCGCCAAAGCCCTCGAGACGCTCGGCCCCGGCGCCGCCGAATTACAACCAATCTTCATCACCGTCGATCCGCAGCGTGACACGCTCGAAGTGATCGCGGAATACACCCAATCTTTCGATCCACGGATCATCGGTCTCGTCGGCAATTCGCAGCAGACCGCCGCGGTCGCCAAGGAATACGGAGCCTATTACGTCCGCCACAACACGGGACCTGGCGCCGAGGACTACGTCATCGACCACAGTTCCTATCTCTACCTGATGGACCCCAGCGGGCAATTCGTGCGCGCCTTCGATGCCGACACGCCAGGTGAAAGCATTGGCGATGCGCTGCGCCAACTCATGGCGCGATCTCGCGAACGAGAAAGCCATTCGGGTCTCGCGGGGCAGATGAGGAGATAACGACGAGTCGTAACAAAGGTCGTTGCGGGGACTATTCGACAGCGGCCACGGCCCCGGAGGAGGCCGAGGCATGAACTACGATGGCTTTTTTTCCGACGCGATTTCGCGGCTGTGGGATGAGCGGCGCTACCGTGTTTTTGCGGACCTCGAGCGCGTTGCGGGCCGATTTCCCCGAGCGATCTGGCACTCCCCGCAGGGTCCGCGTGATATCGTGATCTGGTGCTCCAACGACTACCTCGGCATGGGCCAGCATCCGAATGTCATCGACGCCATGGTCGAGACCGCGACCAGAACGGGTACGGGTGCCGGCGGGACGCGAAACATTTCCGGCACGAATCATCCGTTGGTCGAACTCGAGCGGGAGCTCGCGGATCTACACGCCAAGGAGGCGGCGCTGGTCTTCACGTCGGGCTACGTCTCGAACGACACCGGCATCTCGACCATCGCAAGGCTGATCCCGAACTGCCTGATCCTATCGGACGCCATGAACCACAACTCGATGATCGAGGGCATCCGGCATGCGGGAAGCGAGAGGAAAATCTGGCGGCACAACGATGTCGATCATCTCGAGACATTGTTGCAGGCCGTCCGGCCGGACCGGCCGAAGTTGATCATTTTCGAGAGCCTTTATTCGATGGACGGTGACGTGGCCCCGATCCGTCGCATCTGCGACCTTTCCGAGCGATACGGCGCCATGACCTATCTCGATGAGGTCCATGCGGTCGGGATGTACGGCCCGCGGGGCGCCGGAATCGCTGCGCGCGACGGCGTCATGGACCGGATCGACGTGATCGAAGGCACCCTCGCCAAGGCCTTCGGGTGCCTCGGGGGCTACATCGCCGGAAGCGCGCCGCTCATCGATGCTGTTCGCTCGTACGCCCCGGGCTTTATCTTCACCACGGCGTTGCCACCGGCGATCTGCGCCGCCGCCACTGCGGCAATCCGCCACCTCAAGTCCTCGCAGTGGGAGCGCGAACGACATCAGCACCGTGCTGCCCGGGTGAAGAGCGTGCTGAGCGCGGCGTCGCTTCCGATCATGCCGAGCGATACTCACATTGTACCGGTGGTCGTCGGCGATCCGAAGAGATGCAAGGCCGCGAGCGACCTTTTGCTCAGCGAGCATCGCATCTATATCCAGCCGATCAATTATCCGACCGTGCCAAAAGGAACGGAGCGCCTGCGCATCACGCCGACGCCCTGCCACGACGACGTCATGATCGATCAGCTCGCCGAGGCGCTCCTCGACGTTTGGGACCGGCTCGAGCTGACGCTCAAGGACGGAGCAATCGCGGGAGAATGACGGCTGTCCCCCGCACCGAAGGGGGACTGCGAGCCGGCGGCTCAATTCAATCGTCCTTGCGCTTGAGCCGCGCCGCGCGCTCGTCTGAGCCAGAGATCATCAGCCGAACACATCCTTGGTGAATGCGGCATACCAGCCGTCCGCCTCGCGCACCAAGCGTCGGCGAGTCTCGGCGTCCTCACCCACTTTGCTCAGGAAGAAGTCGCTGATCTTGATCGCACCGGTTGCGGCCTGATAGCCGATGGCGCTGCTCATTGCATCATCGGGGGCGACGATCGTGAAGCATGCGTTGAACAAGTGAGGCGGAAAGCGCTCCGATCCGGTGAGTGAAGCAGCGATGGCGAAGGCGCATACCTTGGCCTGACTATTGGACGCAAAGGCCGATTTTGACATCTCGCCGGCGCTGGCCGCATCGCCTACGACGTGGATCCCCGGCTGCAGCTTCGACTCGAACGTCATTGGATCGATCGGACACCAACCCGACTGATCCGCGAGGCCCGCGTCCTGCGCCAGTTGGCCGGCCATTTGTGGCGGGATGACATTCGCAACGGCGGCTCTGAAAGTGTCACCCGCCGTTTTGACCGATCGGCCCTTCACGTCGACTGCCTTGATCCCGCCGGTGAATTGGGCCGGTAGCCACTCGATCATTCCCGGATAGTGGCGGCTCCACGCGTCCTGGAAGAGTTCCTGTCCGAAGAAATTGTCCTTCGCGTCGAGGATCAGGATTTTCGCCCGCGGCTTGTATTGCTTGAAATAATAAGCGACCAACGAAGCGCGTTCGTAGGGGCCGGGCGGACAGCGGAACGGGTTGGGTGGAGCAACGAGCACAAAAACACCACCATCCTCCATGCTTTCCAGTTGCTGTCGCAGCAGCATGGTCTGCGGCCCGGCCGTCCAGGCGTGCGGGAGGGTTTGCGTTGCGGCCTCGTCGTACCCCTCGATCGCGCCGTATTTGAAGGCGATGCCTGGAGCGACGACGAGGCGGTCGTATGGCAGCCTGGCGCCGCTTTCAAGTCCGACAGTCTTTGCCACCGGATCGATAATCGCCGCCGAATCATGGACGATGCTGATGCCATATCGCTGCGCGAGCCCCTCATAGCCATGAATGAGCGACTCGAACGAGCGAAGTCCAGCGAGATAAAGGCTGCTGAAGAAGCAGGTCGTATAATGCTGTTTGGGCTCAATTAGTGTCACGTCGACCGTTGCGGTGCTCATGGCCAAGTACTTGGCAACCGTCGCACCGCCGACGCCGCCGCCGATCACGACGATTCGCGCCTTGGCCTGGCCGGTCACGGCGCGCGGGGTAAGCGCCGTGAGGCAGGTCGCCCCCGCAATGCAGCCGAATTCGCGACGCGTCCAGCAGTTCATGGTCGCTCGGTTTCCTTTCGTTGCGCGGCGAGATAGTGGACCACGGTCGCAATCTCCTCGCTACTGAGCGAAAGGGCGACGGTGTGCATGATCGAACGCTCGCCCGACTTGAAGGCCTGCAATGCGCCAGCAAGTTTCCCCTCGTCCAGCCCAATGATCGACGGAATCCCAATGTCACGGCCGTCAAGGCGATGGCATGCGGCGCAAGTCGCGGCGAGCTGGGCGCCTCGATTGTTGTCTGCCGCCAAGCTCTCATGGGCGATGAGAAAGACCGGGGTTGCGCAAATACAAATCTGGAGCGCAATGAACGCGCGCGCACCCGGCGCGTTTCCGTCGCAACGACATTTTGCACTCATGCGGCCTGCCTCTCGGCATCAAAAGGAGCAGCAGAAATCACAGGCGGCGCCGGCATCAACTGACCACAAGATTGTGCGCCAACCAATATCCGGCGCCGCCGTCTTCTTCCCATATGAATTCGAGCCGACCGCTCTCCGTCGCCCGCAAGTAAAATTCGACATAGGGGTTGGCGGCGACCGCTTCGTGGAAATCGACCTTGAACACCACGACGTCGTTGTAGCGGCAGGCGAACTTATTGATGATCTTGCGCGGGATGACGTTGCCTTGGTCATCATGCCGCAGGCCAGTCTCCATCTGGTGGCTTATCAGGGCTTTGACCTGAAGGATTTCACCCTTCGCCGCAGCGCTTGGCACTTGCACACGCGGTACCGGAGTAAACATTCTCCGCCTCCTGCCAGGATGTCAGATGCAGCCGTTGGTGGCGACCTCAACCCACGCCTTGGCCGTCAGCAGCGCGCCGTCGTTCATTTCGGCTACTGCCACGATATATTGCGGTTCGGCGATGCGAATGCGCGTCGACACGCGGGGTTCACTGCGCCGAGGGGGGAAATAAAAGGTCGCGACGTCGATGATCGGGTTCCGCGGCGCCAGCACGCGGACATACCTCACGTAGTCGGTTTCAGTCATTGGGCTGTCGATGTCGAGCGCCAAGGGCACGCTATAGCCATTCGGAAACACCGGCGGCATCGCCAGGTGAACGCGATCCGATTCTGTGGGAATTTTTCCCGTCAACTGCTGGATCAGCTTCACGCCATCGTCGATCGCGAGCGCGCTCGGCAGCGAGACGAGGCTGGCACCCCCCACACAGGTGGCCGTCAACAAGGCACGGCGCGTCAAACTTATCGTCGCGGTGTTTTCAACCATGCAAACCTTCCTGCGGTCCGGCGACGCATGGGCGGCAGTAAATTATCTCCCGGCGGATGTGCCACGAGGGCACATCAATCCGGCAGCTCCCCGGTAACGGTCTTCCGTACGGCTACCACTCAGACGACCAAAGAAGCGTCCTTGGAACCGTTGCGCACTCTTTCAGAACCCGGCAGATGCCGACCGTTTGTAGATTGTAAATTTATACGCTGGCGCCGGCCGCGTAAAGAATTGGCCGGCATATCCATGCGCGCCGTCGGGTTGTTCCTTATGGCGGCGATAAGAGAGCTTGATGTCGAGGCTTTCCTTCGAACGCGGCTCCGCACTATCGTCGCGGGACCAGAGCGCGTCGTATGGTCAGGGCTTCCACGATTAGGTCAGGGTCTCGCGGGAGCCTGAAAGCAAAGACTTGCTTGAGGAGGAACAAATGAGTGTCAAGGAAGTCAAATTCTCGGTCGAAGCCCGCGACAAGATGCTGCGCGGCGTCGACGTGCTCGCCAATGCGGTGAGGGTGACGCTTGGGCCGAAGGGACGCAACGTGGTGCTCGACAAATCCTTTGGCGCCCCTCGCATCACCAAGGACGGCGTCACCGTCGCGAAGGAAATCGAACTCGACGACAAGTTCGAGAACATGGGCGCGCAGATGGTGCGGGAAGTTGCGTCCAGGACCTCGTACCAGGTGGGAGATGGCACGACTACCGCAACCGTGCTCGCCCAAGCGATCCTCAAGGAGGGAGCCAAGGCGGTGGCCGCCGGGATGAACCCGATGGACCTCAAGCGCGGCGTGGATCTTGCCGTGGAATCCATTGTCGCGGACCTGAAGAAGAATTCAAAACCAGTGACATCGAACGAGGAGATCGCCCAAATTGGCAGGATCTCCGCCAACGGTGACGCCGAAATCGGATGGTTCATTGCCAACGCGATGAAGAAGGTCGGCAACGACGGCGTGATCACGGTCGAGGAGGCGAGATCGCTCGAGACCGAGCTCGAAGTGGTCGAAGGCATGCAGTTCGACCGCGGCTACATATCGCCATATTTCGTAACCAATGCCGACAGGATGCGCGTCGAGATGGAAGACCCTTACCTGCTGATCTGCGAAAAGAAGCTATCCGCGCTGCAGGAATTGTTGCCGTTGCTCGAAGCGGTGGTGAAGACGGCAAAGCCGTTGCTCATTGTCGCCGACGACGTCGAAGGCGAAGTGCTGGCGACACTCGTCGTCAATAAGCTGCGCGGCGGACTGAAGGTCGCGGCGGTGAAGGCGCCGGGCTTCGGTGATCGCCGCAAGGCGATGCTGCAGGATCTCGCCGTTCTCACCGGCGGCACGGTGATCTCTGAAGATCTCGGCATCAAGCTGGAAAACGTGACGATCAACACGCTCGGCCGCGCCAAGAAGGTGATAATCGAGAAGGAGAACACCACGATCGTCAAGGGCGCCGGCAGGAAGGCCGGCATCGAGGCACGGATTGCCGAGATCAAGGCACAGATCGAGGAGACGACCTCGGACTATGATCGGGAGAAGTTGCAGGAGCGGCTCGCCAAGCTCGCGGGCGGCGTTGCGGTGATCCGGGTCGGCGGCGCCACCGAGGTTGAGGTGAGGGAGCGTAAGGACCGCTTCGACGACGCACTTCATGCGACGCGCGCCGCGGTCGAGGAAGGCATCCTGCCCGGCGGCGGCGTCGCCTTGCTTCGCTCGATCAAGAGCATCGAAGGTATCAAGCGCGAAAATGAGGAGCAGCGGTACGGCGTCGAGATCATCAAGAAGGCGATTAGCGCACCGGCGCGACAGATCGCCACCAATGCCGGCGCCGACGACTCGGTCGTGGTCGGAAAGATCCTCGAGAAGTCGACCTATACCTACGGCTATGATGCACAATCGGGCGAGTACGGCGACCTAGTGCAGAAGGGGATTATCGATCCGACCAAGGTAGTGCGCGCAGCGCTGCAGGGGGCTGCTTCGATCGCCGGCCTCATGATCACCACCGAGGCCATGGTCGCGGAGTCGCCGAAGCGGGAGGCGACCCCGGCTCACCCGCACGACCACCACCCGCACCCAGGCGACATGGATTTCTGAGCTGCTCACACGTCCACAAGCGGTGTCGCCCGAAGAGCGGTCACGCCTGTCCAGCGTGTAGCGAAAACCTAACCCCGGACGTCTGCGAGATTTGTCGCCTCTCAATCTCATCGCCCAGCCTGCCGAGCGGCGCTGGTCCTGGTGGACCGAGTCGATGCCGAAATTGGGACCGGGCACAAAACGCCGTGCTTCGGTTATGCGTGCGCCGCCATGGTCGGCTGTTTTGTGGGCAGCACCTTCGCGAGCTGGTCCGAGGCATAGCCGAACAGGGCTCCGATCACCATCGAGACAATGAGCAAGACCAGCGGGTTGGCGAACGAGGGCGAGACCAGGTTCTGCAATGGGCCGGTGGCCGGCGCGGCGGATGGCTGGTGCAGCGAGTACGCCACAAGCGCAGCGTAACCGTAGACGTTGGCCGGTACCACGGACAGCAGATCGATCGAGGCGACGATGACCAGGAAGAAAACAGTGACGCCGACGACGATCGCTGGCCAGACCGCTCCCAAACTTGGGACCGGGACATTGACGATGATCAACAGAGCGACCCATGCGACCAGCGCACCATAGGCATTGCCGATGATCGTCTTAACGAGTGCATTGGTGTTGGCGCCGCTGTGGAAGAAGCACCGCCCAAATATAGCACAATCCCGGTGAGTCGTTCGGGAGATACTGTAAATCGGCGTCCAATCGTGACCTTGGGAGTCGGCGGCGCGGGTCGCTGATTTACACCAGTTTCTGCCGATATGGACTCTCCGAGGACCACATCGCGACCACGCCGCATGACATCAACCGGTTCCGGATCGCCGCCCTCAGTCTGGACGACTACGCCGCCGGGCTCGCTTACATGGCCGAGTTCGCTCATGACGCTGGGCAATCAGCCTACGATCTGTTCAAGGACTACCCGCAGTCCCCGGCCTGAAGAAAGTGACCGCCGACGCCTCCGGCTTCATCGCGCTGACGCCAGAAGGCATGGCCGGGGCTTCGCAGGACCTGCCGGCGGCCAAAGCTGCTGCTGCCGGTGTGCTTCCGTGCTCCTCAGCTTTTTTGGTGCGCCCCGATATCTGATGGACAACTGGCAATTGCAGCACAGTCGCTCGCTGGCCTTCGGCGAGCAGCGTCACCAGGACATTGCTTCCATCGGGAAATTCGATCGCGTCGTGATGGCGATGCGGCACATTTGGTTCGACCACAGCAAACTTGGCAACGCGGAAGCTGGTTGTTCTCGTCCAGATCCATCCCTGGTCGTACTTAACGTCTTGCTCGAAGGCTAACTCGGTTCCGGGAAGCAGGCAGACCGCCACACCGGGTTCGCCTTCGGCAGCAAAGCCACGGGTCGAGGTCCTGGGGAACGTTGTGGTGACGAGCGTCTCTCCAACCTTGGCGGGACGCGATGCCATGGCATGCAGACTATAGTCACACATCAGATTTGCTCCTCTTTCGAGATAGCGCACCCGCACCCGCGGTGGCGCGGGCGTCTATCATTGTGGTCCAGTGGTGAATATTACCCAGCTTGCGGGCAATTCTACGGCCCTCCTACAAAATCCGCCGGTTCACGCCGGCGCGCCTTACCTGGGTGAGTGCAAATCGCCTTGAAGCCAGCGTCCAAGACCCTTGGACTTCATAGGGTCTTCGTACGCGGCAAGGGTCTTGTGTACGCGATTGCAGATAGCGCATTCAAACGTATGCAAGTCGACGCCCGGGCGTGCCAGCTCGATACTGACGAGCATCATCGGGGCCTTGCACTTCGGACAAGCGGGGCGCTCAATTGCAACGAATGGAATGACGGACGACAGGCGTTGAGACTGGGGCATGATGCTTCCCTCGAATAGGCGGGAGCGCAACACTCTGTGTCACCGGTAATGCCTAGGAGGCGGAGCGGTGATTGTCTGAGTATGCGCCTCCAGGGTCTCAAACGCGAGTTAATTCGCGGATACTTGGAAGGAAGGTAGGCACCAGCCCATACTCCGGGCCCGCCTGCTCACCCCGGCGGGTTTTGCTTGCCTTCCAGATCGGCACAAGGTTGTCTCTAGGTCCTATCGGATATGGGAGACGACCGAGGTGGCGACTGGAACGGTGAAGTGGTTCAACGCGACAAAGGGCTATGAATTCATTCAGCCCGATAACGGCAGCGCGGATGTGTTCGTGCACATCTCCGCGGTCGAAAAAGCTGGGGCTCAGCGCACTCAATGAGGGTGCAAAGGTGAGCTATGAGGAAGTGCCCAACGAGGGGAAGACTTCGGCGGAGAATTTGAGGGTCGCGGGGGATTCGCCTTTACCATCGTGGAAACGGCACCGCGTCAGTGGTATATCAGGGCATGGCAAATGGTCAGGTCGTCCTCGTAACAACTGAACCGTTAGCAGGCGGTTCGCCTGTTCGCTCGGTCTACTATGTGGCTGAACAGGATCCGGCAAAGGCAAAGGCAATTGTCGGTGCAATGATGGCCCCGAATGAAAGGGTCGAAGCTTGGGGACCGCTTCCGGAAGTAGCTGTCAAAGCTCTCGGATTGAAGCCCGGCGACTTCACGCACGGATAACTGGCATCAAGTAAGACCAGCATCTGGCAGCCGATCCAGGCTAAAACTGCTTTCTAGCAAAGTTGCTTATGTGCGGCGCCGCCAGCTCCGCACATTTTTTCTAAAGTCTCGTCCCCAATTTTCTAAAGTCTCGTCCCAAAGCGGCGGTTCGATACCGCGATCCTGCCGCATCGATGGTCAGGAGATTTGGGACGTCGACGAGTTGCGTGCAGGTTCAACGGGTCAGTGAAGAGGAATTGCAGCTGGCGGATGGAAGGCCTATGTTGGCCTTATAATGACGCAACCGCCCATCGTACGGCGAGATGTGCAGGAAGACATCACGGTGGACGGTTTGCGTATTGCAACGGAGGTCACGTCATGTCCATTGCACCCACGCTCCAAAAATATCTAGCCGCCGAAAACATCCAATACGAGGAGATCCGGCACGAACTCAGCATGACGTCCGCTCGCACGGCTGAGGCGTCCCACATCTCGGGCGATCGCCTCGCCAAGGGCATCGTGTTGCGGCGCGACGGCGAATATATGCTGGCCGTCATGCCCGCATCGCATCACCTCCGCCTGTCGGAACTGAGGACGCAACTCGGTGACGATGTCGACATGGCCAATGAAGCCGAGATCAATCAGCTGTTCCGCGACTGCGCGCACGGTGCAGTTCCTGCCGTTGGCAAATGCTACGGACTGGATATCATCGTCGACTATAGCATCGAGGCACAGCCAGAGATCTATATGGAAGCCGGCGATCACGAGACGCTGCTTCATCTAAGTCATGCGCAGTTTGCGCGCCTGACGGCCAACGCGCCTCATGGGCACTTTAGCGCGCACGACTGAGGATATTCGGTCGTCTCTGCCGCGCTGGGGCATATTGGTCGGACAATCCGCGGCAACCGTCGCGCGGTCCCGAACGGGGAGATCATATTGCTGCTTGACTGTTCATGCGGCGGTGCGACGCCTCCTTACGTCTCATGCCCTCCATCGAAATCGTCTTCGAAACGCAAATGCTTAACGCTGCGGTTTGTCGGCCGAGCCGGATGTTGATAGGACAAGTTCCAGTGCCATCCGGCGAGAGATTTCTGATTGGATCGGAGCCACGCCGGTCCATTGTCTCGTTGTCAACATACCCCATCCGTGGGATAATTATTGTTAGCTAATGTCAGCGGGAGTTCGTCTCAACCGTCTTGACCGGCACACAACCTCCCGCTGAACGATCAGACAATGGGAGGTAAACATGTCATCCCATGCATCTCGTCGCTACGGCATGTCGCGCCGCGACGCCATCAAGACCGCTGTGGGTGCAGCCGCGGCCGCCGGACCATTCTTTCATGTTATGCCGGCTCGCGCAGCCAAGACACTGAAGATCCTGCAATGGAGTCACTTCGTCCCCGGCTACGACAAGTGGTTCAACAACACTTATACCAAGGAATGGGGCGCCAAGAACGGCACCGAGGTGATCGTCGACAACATCAACCTCGGCCTGATCCCTTCGCGCGCAGCGGCGGAGGTATCGGCGCAGAAGGGCCACGACCTCGTGATGTTCCTCGCGCCACCTTCGGTCTACGAAGAACAGGTCGTCGACATGAAGGATGTCTATGCCGCCTGCGAGAAGACGCACGGCAAGCCGATCGATCTTGCGGTCAAGAGTACCTATAATCCCAAGACCCAGAAATACTTCGCCTTCTCCGACAGCTTCGTGCCCGATCCGGTCAATTACCGCTCGGATCTCTGGGGCGACATCGGCATGAAGCCTGACAGCTGGGACAACGTCCGCATCGGCGGCAAGAAGATCAAGGACAAGACCGGCATTCCGGTCGGCATCGGCCTCTCCGCCGAACTCGATACGGCCATGGCCATGCGCGCGATCATGTATTCGTTCGGCGCGCACGAGCAGGACGCCGATGGAAATCTCGCCATCAATTCCAAGGAAACCCTCGAAGCACTGAAGTTCGTCAAAGCGCTGTTCCAGGAAACCGAGACGCCAGAAGTGTTCGCCTGGGATCCATCCTCGAACAATCGGCAGATGCTCGCCGGCAGGTCGTCCCTCGTGCTCAACGCGATTTCAATCACGCGCGCGGGCGAAAACGACAAGATGCCGATCCACGAAAAGATCGCGCTCGCCAAGCCGCCGAAAGGTCCGGTTCGGCAGATCGGTCTCGAGCATGTGATGGATTGCTACCTGATCTGGAAATTCTCCGAAAACATCGACGGCGCGAAGACCTTCCTGGTCGACTACATCGACAACTTCAAACAGGGCTTCATGGCCAGCGAGTTTTACAACTTCCCCTGCTTCTCAAAGACGGTCCCCGACCTGACTCAGCTCATCGCCAAGGATTCCAAGGCCGTGCCGCCGGATAAGTACGCGGTCCTTTCGGATGTGCTCGATTGGGCGACTAACGTCGGCTATCCCGGCAACTCCAATGCCGCGATCGACGAGACTTTCAATACCTGGGTGATCAACACGATGTTCGCCGAAGCTGCCGCAGGCGCGGAAACTCCGGAGGACGCTCTCAAGCGCGCAGAGGCCAAGATGAAGGCGATCTGGGCGAAATGGAAAGACCGAAAGATGATCTGATCGTCTCGCCGCGCATTGCCGTTGGGGCACAGGAGTTCTGAGCCCATCGGACCATGCCTGGCACCGAAGCTGTTCCGGTGAACGGCTTCGCAGATTGAGGCAATCGGAGCTCGCGCATGGCCATTGTAGAAACACGGCGCATCACCAAGCTTTTCGACGACGTGCGTGCCGTCGACGGCATCGATCTCATCGCGAAGGAAGGAGAATTCCTGGTTCTGCTCGGCCCATCGGGCTGCGGCAAGACGACGTTGATGCGCATGATCGCGGGGCTCGAGCGGCCAACCTCCGGCGATATCGTGATTGACGACAACATCGTCAACGACCTGCCACCGCGCGCGCGCAATGTCGCCATGGTGTTTCAAAGCTACGCGCTCTATCCGCACCTCACCGTCGAGAAGAATATCTCGTTTCCGCTGCGTGCAGTCGGCATGCCGAAGGACGATATCCGCAAGAGAGTCGATTGGGCAGCGCAGATGTTCGGCATTCAACGCTTCCTCGACCGCAAGCCGCGTCAATTATCCGGCGGTGAGCGACAGCGCGTGGCGCTTGCGCGCGCGGTGGTGCGGGAGCCGGTGGCCTTTCTTCTCGACGAGCCTCTGTCGAATCTCGACGCCAAGCTGCGCAACTCCGCACGTGACGAACTGAAGCAGTTTCAGCGCAGCCTCGGCACCACCACCATCTACGTCACCCACGATCAGGCCGAGGCGATGGGCTTAGGCGACCGCATCGCTGTCCTTAATCAGGGCCGCGTCCACCAGATCGGAACGCCGCACGAGATCTACGGCTCGCCGGCGGACGTCTTCGCCGCCACTTTCATCGGTTCGCCGCCGATGAACCTGATCGAGGACGCCAAGATCTGGATCGGGTTCCGGCCGGAAGCGTTTCTGCCAAAGGAGGTTGAACCCGATGGCGACAACGTCGATTTTCCGTTCCGCGTCACCCGCATCGAGTATCTCGGCGCTGACCGCCTGGTCTACGGGCTGATCGACGGCCGTACGCCTGAAACGCGTTTGATCTCGAAGATCCCGACGAACATTCGTACGCACATTGACGCCGGCCGGGTCTACGATTTCATCGTGCGGCGGCAGGATATCGCGCGTTTTGACCGTGAGGGTGGCCGACGCCTGGACGGAGGCGCGGCATGACGTCAGCGATCACAGGGACAGCCGGCAAGATCCGCGGAAAGGATCGCCTCCTGTCGCGTTTTGCCGACAACGATCGCTGGCTGTGGCGCGCTATGCTTGCGCCGGCGATCCTCTACATCGGCCTCCTGGTCGGCTTTCCCTTCCTGCTCTCGCTCTATTACAGTGTGTCGAGCGTGACAGTCGCCAGCCAGGACGTGCATTTTGTCGGGCTGGAAAATTTCCGGCGCATCGTGGAGAGCGGCACGTTCTGGCTTTCGCTGCAGAATACGATTGTCATCACGGTCGTTTCCCAGTTCTTCGTCCTCGTGTTCGCCAACATTCTGGCGACGGCGCTTGTTGTGGATTTCCGCGGCAGATGGCTGGTTCGGCTGTTGATCCTGCTGCCGTGGGTAGCGCCGATCTCGCTTGGCAGCATCGGTTGGCTCTGGATCTTCGATTCGATTTACAGTGTCATCAACTGGACCGCGCGCGCGGTCGGCCTGCTCGGGCCCAACGAATGGCCGATCTGGCTTGGTCAACCAACTCTGGCAAGGGCATCGATCATCATCGTCAATGTATGGCGCATCCTGCCGCTGGCGACCGTCATTGTCCTCGCCGGGCTGTCGTCGATCCCGCAGGATATTCATGATGCGGCGGAGGTGGATGGCGCCGGGTTCTGGCGCCACCATTTCCAGATCACGACGCCGCTGATTCTTCCGATCACGCTGGTGGCGCTGTTGTTTGGCATCATTTTCACGTTCACCGACATGATTGTGGTGTTCGTGCTAACGCGCGGCGGTCCCTACGACACCACACAGGTTATCGCCAGTTGGGCCTATTTTACGGGAATTCAGGGTGGCGATCTGGCGGGAGGAGCCGCCATCTCGCTGTTCCTCTTTCCCGTCCTTGCTGGCGTTGCAGTCCTGTTCTTGTGGTTAGCCCGGCACACCGAGGTCACGTGACATGACCCGTGGATCCGCCCGCGCACGACATATTGCCGGCAAGGCCGTCCACGCCGCCGTCCTCGTCTTCTTCGTGACGTTCCTCGCCTTTCCTTTTTACTGGATGATGATCACCGCTTTCAAAGCCAACCAGGACTTGTACAACGTACAAAACAATCCTTATGTGTTTAACAGCCCCCCGACGTTGCGGCACCTTTCGGTGCTGTTTCAGGACACTCAATACCTGCAATGGCTGTTGAATACCGGCTTCGTCGGAGTCGCCGTCGTCATCATCACGCTCTTGCTCACCGTCCCGGCAGGCTACGCGCTCGCGCGCATGACCGGCGCATGGGCGCAAACCTTGGGCGTGACGATATTCCTCACCTATCTGGTGCCGCCGACGATCCTGTTTATCCCGTTCTCGCGCATCATCGCGATACTGGGATTGCAGGATTCGGTGTGGTCGCTCATCCTCGTCTATCCGAGCTTCACCGTGCCGTTTTGCACCTGGCTTCTGATGGGCTTCTTCAAGGCGATCCCGCGCGATCTCGAGGACGCAGCCATGATCGACGGGCTGAGCCGGTTTGGCGCATTCATCAAGGTGGTGATGCCGATTTCGGTTGCCGGGATACTTACGGCGGTGATCTTCACCTTCACTTTGGTAACGCAAGAGTTTGTCTACGGCGTGACGTTTATCACCGCGTCGTCGAGCTATACGGTGAGCGTCGGCGTGCCGACCTTTCTTGTGCGGGGCGATGTCTATTTCTGGGGCTCGATGATGGCGGCCTGCCTGATTGCAAGCGTCCCAATCGCTATTATCTATAATTTCTTCGTCGCTCGCTTTGTAGCCGGCTTTACCATGGGCGCCATTAAGTAATGCCCATGAAACCAAACGCTCTTCAATTGTCGGCACGCGGGTAGATTGCCATCCCCGCGCTAACTTCGGACTTTCACTGCATCTTTGCCATGCGCTTTGCGACGGTCGCCAGAAACTCTCGCGAAGCAAGCGCTCAGGAACCAACGCAACGAGATCAATCGTGCGCGCGGCGTCAAGGAGGCATAAAAACTCGGCAGAGAGACCGCGAAATTACGTGTGAGATTCTGCTTGCTCTGAGCGTAACGGAATCCCGTCGCGAGAGTCGACGAGTTATGCGAAGCAAGCGGCGAGCTGGTGTCCGTCCATCCCGGATCATGTCCTGAACAGGCTTTCGCCGGAACATGCTAGATGTCGTAATAGAGATGGAACTCGTGAGGATGAGGGCCCAGCCGGATGGCATCGACCTCCCTTTTTCGCTTGTAGTCGAGCCAGGTTTCGGTCAGACGTTGAGACGAGGCCGAGCGATACCTCTATCATGCAACGATCGCACGGGGCGAAAGGCTGGGGCGCGGAAGTGCCCTACTTTGCCCAAGGGCGCCCGAGGAGGCGAGCGCCAGGCGCTCCCTCTCAATGCTACGAGAACAGCTGAAACCTCACAGTGGAGGTGTATTTCTGGGATTGAATGGCATTGTTATCAAGAGCCACGGAGGCTCCGACGCCGAGGCAAACGCCATCAATCTCGGTTAAGATAGTGGCGCTCCAAGAGTTGCGCTTCAAAATCAAGCAGACGATAGCGTCTGCTGTCAGGCGGCGCGGCAAACGGAGGACGTTATGGCGTGGCGTGACGACAAGGCTCGGGCAACCCTGATCCGCGAGGCTGCGGGAAGCATGCAGCCGGGCAAGACGCCCCGGGCCTTTGCCGAGCTTTTGTTCGACCACACCAATATCGAGGACCTCGCCAACTACGATGCGGCCTCCCTGGCCTTCCTGGCTGAACAGGCCTGGGAACATGTGCAGCGACGCACAACGGGCAGTGCCGATATCCGCGTCATCAATCCGATGATGCCGGACGGGCGCGAGATTTCCGTGCTCGAAGTTCTCAACGACAACATGCCCTTCCTGTTCGATTCCACCATGGCGGAGCTCGCCGAGCAGGGCATCGAAGTCACGCTGGTTGCCCATCCGATCATCGCCGTGGAGCGTGATGAGCAAGGCAAGCTCCTGCGTTTCTACGGCGAAACGCTGACAGAAGGGGCAAAGGGCGAGCGCGAAAGCCTGATCCATATCCACATCGCCCGTCTCGACGCCGATGCCGACCGCCAGAAGCTGATCGACGGCCTTACCAAGACGTTCAACGACGTGCGCGCCTGCGTCGCCGACTGGCAAGCTATGCGCGCCCGCGTCGAACAGGCGATCAAGACCTTCCGCTCCAACCCACCGCCGCTGCCGATCGACGAGGTCGCCGAAGCCAACCAGTTCCTGCAGTGGCTGTGCGCCGACAATTTCACCTTCCTGGGCCTGCGCGAATATCGCTTCTCGTTCGACAGCGATGCGTCGGACGAAATCAGCACGGGCGAAGGCCTCGGCATCCTGCGCGATCCCGATGTGAAGGTCCTGCGCCGCGGCACCGAAATGGTGGTGATGACGTCGGAAATCCGCGAATTCATGCGCGAGCCGACCGTCCTCATCGTCATCAAGGCCAATGTAAGCAGCCGCGTTCATCG
Organism: Bradyrhizobium lablabi; assembly: GCF_900141755.1. Taxonomy (NCBI): domain Bacteria; kingdom Pseudomonadati; phylum Pseudomonadota; class Alphaproteobacteria; order Hyphomicrobiales; family Nitrobacteraceae; genus Bradyrhizobium; species Bradyrhizobium lablabi. Next base: position 1,108,172 of record NZ_LT670844.1, read on the forward strand.
CCGCATCCGCATGGATTATGTCGGCATCAAGCTCTATACGCCCGACGGCCGGCTCGAGGGAGAATTGCGCCTCGTCGGCCTGTTCACCTCGGGCGCCTATACCCGCTCGACGCGGCAGATCCCCTATGTACGCCACAAGGTGGCGCAGGTGCTCGGGCGCGCCGGCTTCGACCCGGACAGCCACTCAGGCAAGGCCGTCCAGCATATCCTCGAAGAATATCCGCGCGACGAACTCTTCCAGGTCGATGCCGAGACGCTCTACAATTTCGTTATGGAAATCCTGATACTTTATGAGCGCCCCCGCGTGCGGGCGCTGGCACGGGCCGACAAATTCGACCGCTTCGTCTCCATCCTCGTCTTCATTCCGCGCGAGAAATATGACACCGATGTGCGTACGCGCGTCGCGGCCTTCCTGGCGCAGGTCTATAAAGGGAGTCTGGCAGCGTCCTACGCCTCCTTCCCCGAAGGGTCGCTTGCCCGCGTCCACTACATCATCGGGCGCTATGAAGGCGAAACGCCTGTCATCGCGCGAGCCACGCTGGAAGCCGAGATCAGCGCCATCGCCGCGACCTGGGGCGACAAGCTGAAAGCCGCGCTCGCCACCTCTACCGACGGCATGCGGGCCCGCATGCTCGCCAACCGTTATGCCCAGGCCTTCACCGGCGGCTATACAGAAACCTTCGGCACCTCACAGGCGATTGCCGATATCGCCACCATCGAGAAGCTCACTCCGGCTCGTCCGGTGGCGATTTCGGTTCACCGCATCGAGGGCGAGGCCGATCCGACGCGCTTCGGCCTCAGGGTCTTCTCGCGTGGCGCGCCCTTGTCGCTGTCCTACCGGGTGCCAGTGATCGAACATCACGGCCTGCGCGTGGTCAACGAACGCACCTATCAGATCGTGCCCAGCGCGACGCCGGCACCCGCGCCGGTATGGCTGCACGATATGACGATCGAGGCCAATGACGGCAAGCCGATCGTTATCGGCACGGAATTCAACCATCGCCTGGAAGCCTCGATCATGGCGGTGGTGGGCGATCGCGCCGAATCCGACGGGTACAACGCCCTGATCCTGCGGACAGTCTTGAGCTGGCGCGAAATTTCGGCCATCCGGGCCCTCTCCCGCTACCTGCGCCAGATCCGCGCGCCGTTCAGCCAGGACTATATGTGGGAGACTTTGCGCAAGAATACCGCGATCACCACCAGCATTGTCGCTCTGTTCCGGGCCCGCTTCGACCCGTACCTCGTCGCCACCGGCGCCGAGCGCTCGGCACGCGAGACGGCCATCCTCGCCGAGATCGAGGAGCAGCTCAAATCCGTCGCCTCGCTCGACGAAGACCGCATCCTGCACCGTTTCACCAATCTGGTGCAGGCAACCATCCGCACCAATCTGTGGCAGATCGGCCAGGACGGGCATCCGCGTCCGGTGATCTCCTTCAAATTCGAAGCGCGCAAGATCGAGGACCTGCCGGCGCCGCGGCCGCTTTACGAGATTTTCGTCTATTCACCGCGTGTCGAAGGCATTCATCTGCGCTTCGGCAAAGTGGCGCGCGGCGGCCTCCGCTGGTCCGACCGGCCGCAGGATTTCCGTACCGAGATCCTCGGCCTGGTCAAGGCACAGCAGGTCAAGAACGCCGTGATCGTGCCGGTCGGCGCCAAAGGCGGCTTCGTGCCCAAACGCCTGCCGCCGCCCTCCAATCGCGATGCCTGGATAGCGGAAGGCACCGAAACCTATCGCATCTTCATTCGCTCGTTGCTCGAACTCACCGATAATCTCGCTGGCGACGCGATCGTGCCGCCCGATAACACCGTGCGGCACGATGGCGATGACCCCTATCTCGTCGTCGCCGCCGACAAGGGCACCGCCACATTCTCCGACACCGCCAACGCTATCTCGGCCGAGAAGGGCCATTGGCTTGGGGATGCTTTCGCCTCCGGCGGCAGCCAGGGCTATGACCACAAGAAGATGGGCATCACCGCGCGCGGTGCGTGGGAAGCCGTCAAACGCCATTTCCGCGAGCTCGGCACCGATATCCAGACCATGCCCTTCACCGCTGCCGGTGTGGGCGACATGTCCGGCGACGTCTTTGGCAATGGCATGCTGCTCTCGCCGGCGACGAGGCTCGTCGCGGCTTTCGATCACCGCGACATCTTCATCGATCCCTCGCCCGACCCGGCCATCAGCCGTGCCGAGCGCCTGCGCATGTTCAACCTGCCGCGGTCGAGCTGGCAGGATTACAACAAGTCGCTGATCTCGCAAGGCGGCGGCGTGTTCTCGCGTTCGCTCAAGGCAATCCCGCTCGCGCCGGAAGTGCGGACCTTGCTCGATGTCGATAAGCCGCAAGCCACGCCTTTCGAGGTGATGACGGCGATCCTAAAGGCACGCGTCGACCTCCTCTGGTTTGGCGGCATTGGCACCTATATCCGCGCTTCGGTGGAAAGCGACGATCAGGTCGGCGATCGCGCCAATGATCCGATCCGTGTCACGGGCGCGGATATCCGCGCCCGGGTGATTGGCGAAGGCGCCAATCTCGGCGCGACCCAGCGCGGCCGCGTCGAAGCGGCGCAGAAAGGCATCAAACTCAACACCGACGCAATCGACAATTCGGCCGGGGTCAACACCTCCGACGTCGAGGTCAATCTCAAAATCGCGCTGGCGCGCCCCGAACGCGATGGACGCCTCAGCCAGAACGATCGCAACAGCCTGCTTGCCGCGATGACCGACGAGGTCGGCACGCTGGTGCTACGCAATAATTATCTGCAGACGCTGGCGCTTTCGCTAACCGAACGCAAGGGCGTAGCCGAGACCGGCTTCCTCACCCGCCTGATGCAATCACTCGAGCAGCGCGGCCTCCTTGACCGCGCCGTGGAGTTCCTGCCAGACGATATGGCGATCACCGAGCGCACCCGGCGTGGCCAGCCCTTTACCCGGCCGGAACTTGCCGTGCTGCTCGCTTACGCCAAGCTGACGCTTTACGATGATCTGCTCGTCACCAGCGTGCCGGACGATCCTTATCTCGCCCGCGAATTGTCCCAATACTTCCCGCACGAGGTTCAGGACAAATTCCCCAATTCGGTGCAATTCCATCGCCTTCGGCGGGAGGTCATCTCGACTAATCTCGCCAATGCCGTGATCAATCGCGGCGGTCCGGCTTGCGTCGTACGCCTGATCGACGAGACGGATGCCGACGTGTCCACCATCGCCATGGCCTTCGTGGCGGTGGATGAAACCTACGACCTCAAGCGGCTAAACGACGCGATTGATAAGCTCGACACCAATATCGAGGGTCAATTGCAGCTTGGCCTCTACGCCTCGGTTCAGGATCTCCTGCTCTCCCGCGTGGTCTGGTATGTGCGCAATGTCGATTTCAGCGTCGGTCTGGAAGCGGTGATCTCGCGCTTCGGCTCCGGCATCCGTGAGATCGCCGCCGGGCTCGACAATACCCTCCCGCAGGATATCCAGGCCGGGCGCAGCAAGCGCCGGCAAGACCTGACCGATGGTGGCGTCCCGGCTGAACTTGCCGGCGAACTTGCCGATCTCGACGCCGTGGTCTCCGCACCCGATATCGTGACGGTCGCAGAGCGCACCAACCGCGCCATCGGCGATACGGCCACGACCTTCTTCGCCGCCGAGGCCAATTTCCGTCTCGACCGCATCATCGCCGCCGCACGCGGCGTGCCGGCGAACGATTTTTTCGAACGTCTCGCCGTCGACCGCGCCGTTGACCAGATCGCAGCCGCCGAAAGAAGACTGGTCGCCGATATGCTGGCAACCGGCCAGTCCGGCCTGCAGGCCGCCGAGAACTGGCTCGCGGCCCATCCTGAAGCTACGCGCATCCGCCGTTTGGTCGAAGAGATCGCTGCCAGTGGACTGACGCTCGCCAAGCTGACGGTGGCGGCGAACTTGCTGGGGGATTTGGTGAGGGGCTGAGAAGGCACGCCTCATAACCGTAGATCAGCTGGTTGCGGGGACACGCAACTCCCGATTCTTGCGAGCGCTCGAGAAACCCATTCCGAGGTTGGCTGCGTAGTAACAATGGAGTGTCCCTCCGAAGGCATCACCGGAGTTTTGGTTGGTAAGATCTCTATTGAAAGGGCAACGGCGTCGCCGACGCCGGCTTCGGGTCTACGGCGAGGCCAGATGTCACGCCTGCATTCCATAACCGCTCAATCTGCGAATGTCCGCTTCGCGCCAAAAGCTGCCTTTGAGTATCTCTGAAAGCCGCGCCGTCCAGGGACTGCACGCCCCATGAACGAGTTCGGTCAGAAGGGCGTCGTCCCGCTTGCGGAGCGGCTGTCGCTGTCGCCGGAAGAGGCCAGCGCCCTCACCGGCATCGGGTTGACATCCATTCGTCAGGCGGCAGCGAGCGGCGCGCTGAAAGCGCGCAAGCACGGGACGCGGACCATTATCCTCCGGGATGATCTGGAGGACTGGCTGCAGACTATGCCGATGATTGGTAGGAAGATGGTAGGATAAATGCGGCCATGATCTCCGAACCCTTATTTTTAAAAGGGATTCAGCGAATGCCGTCACGGATCATGTATCCAGCGCCGCGTATGGTATGAAGCAGCGGCCGCTCGAAACCCTTGTCGATCTTGGAACGTAGCCGTGAGATATGCACGTCGATGACGTTGGTCTGCGGATCGAAATGATAATCCCACACGTTTTCGAGCAGCATGGTTCGCGTCACCACCTGGCCGGCATGCTTCATCAGGTATTCCAGCAGGCGGAACTCGCGCGGCTGCAGGGTCAATTCGTCCTTGCCGCGCGCCACCCGATGCGACAGGCGGTCGAGCTCGAGATCGCCGACCCGATAGGTGGTCTCCTCGGTCGGACCGACATTGCGGCGCGACAGCACTTCGACCCGCGCCAATAGTTCGGCGAACGAATAGGGCTTTGGCAAATAATCGTCGCCGCCGGCGCGCAAGCCCTTGATACGGTCGTCGACCTGCCCGAGCGCCGAGAGAATCAAAACCGGCGTGCGGTTGCCCTTCTCGCGGAGCGCGCCGATCAGCGACAGGCCATCGCGCTTCGGCAGCATGCGGTCGACCACCAGCACGTCATAATCGCCGGAATCGGCGATCGCGAGGCCCTCCTCGCCATCGGCGGCGAGGTCGGCGACATAACCGACTTCGCGGAACGCCTTCACCAGATAGTCGGCGGACTCGCGGTCGTCTTCGATGATCAACAGGCGCATCTGGGGGTCGGTTGCGGTCAAGTGGGCCAGCCTTCTATCACCATGGCGCGGTCGGCATCTTCATGCAAGACGACGGGATACCTTGCCGATTGAGCGAGAAAAGTGGGCGGTGAAGCTGGGGGGACCTCACCGCCCTTTAGACCTTCCGACGGAGGGGGGCGCAATTCCACCGGAAGGCAACCGAAGGGAGCGGGCTTCTTGACCCGCCCCCCGGAAAGAGCCGTCGGCGGGGGCGACTAATGCCGGCGACACCCTCCATCTCTTCAGGTCCGGACCCGATCGATTTGAAGGGATCAGGACCGCATCTCCTTGTTTGAGCATGACCCGCTCGGAAATCCGGTTCCGGATCATGCTCGCAAGCACTGACTTAGCCCTTGGCGAGGGGCACCGCCACGAAGCGCGACGATCCGCCGCTCTTCACGCGCATCAGAACGCTGTTCTTGTTGTCGGTGCGCGCGGCATCGATCGCCTGGCGCACGTCTCCGGCATTGGTGACGCTCTTTCCCGCAACTTCGAGAATCACGTCGCCTTCCTTGAAACCACGCTCGGCCGCCGCGCTCTGCGGATCGACCTCGGTCACCACGACGCCATCCTTGCCGGCGCCAGCAACCGAGTTGGCCGGCGCGAGCGTCAGACCGAGCTTCGGCACATTGGTGCCACGGTTCACGCTGCCCTTGTCACCGTTGTCGTTGTCGGTGTCGGCCTTGGCTTCGACAGAGTTCGGCAACTGGCCGAGCGTGAGGTCCACGACCTTGTCCTGGCCCTTGTGCAGCACGTTGAGCTTCACCGCATTGCCGGGCGGCAGGCCGCCGATGGTGCGCGCGAGTTCACGGGCATCCTTGACCGTCTCGCCATTCACCGCGGTGATGACGTCGCCGGATTCGATACCGGCCTTGGCCGCCGGACCGTTGGCCTGGGGTTCCGCAACCAGCGCGCCTTCCGCCTTCTTCAGCCCGAGGCTGTCGGCGATATCAGCCGTGACCGGCTGAATCTGGACGCCGATCCAGCCGCGGCTGACCGTGCCCTTGTCCTTGAGCTGGGCGATCACGTTCTTCACGGTCGAGGCCGGAATCGAGAACGCGATGCCGACGCTGCCGCCGGACGGCGAATAGATCGCGGTGTTGACGCCCATCACCTCGCCTTCGGTGTTGAAGGCCGGACCGCCGGAATTGCCCTTGTTCACGGGCGCGTCGATCTGGATGAAATCGTCGTAGGGGCCGTTGCCGATGTCGCGGCCGCGGGCCGAGACGATGCCGGCCGTGACGGTGCCGCCGAGGCCGAACGGATTGCCGACCGCGAGCACCCAGTCACCGATCCGGGGCTTGCCGTCCGAAAGCTTGGCGAACGGGAAGTCCGAGCCGCCCTCGACCTTGATCAAAGCGAGGTCGGTGCGCGCATCGGTGCCGATCACCTTGGCCTTGTAGACCTTGCCGTCGTCGGTCGTCACTTCGACCTTGTCGGCGCCGTCGACCACGTGGTTGTTGGTCACGGCATAGCCGTCGGCCGAAATGAAGAAGCCCGAACCCTGACCGGTCACCGCATGGCCGCCGCGGGGTGCACCGCGCATGCCCGGGGGCAGACCGTCGGGTCCGCCGAAGCGGCGGAAGAAGCGCTCCATCGGCGAGCCCGGCTGGAACGGCGAATCTTCGTTGGAGTTGTCGTCCTTGGAAGCGACCTTCTCGTTGATATTGACCTTCACCGAAATCACCGACGGCTTTACGCGCTCGACGATGTCGGCAAAGCCGGCAGGCTTCTCGACCTTGCGGACCTCGTTGTTGACCTGCGCATGCGCGGGGGTGGTGAAAATATCCGTCGGGCCGTGCGACGGGCCAAAGCCGTAAGCGGCGACGCCGAGGCCGGCGACGACCGAAGCCATCAACGCGAATTTGCGCGCAGAAAACAGCGAACGTCGTGATGCCTGGTACGAGGGGAAGGACGAAAGATCGTTGGGGCGTTCGGTCATTCAGTAATCTCCAGAGCCTGAAATAAAATGGTGCCGGAACCAGCACCTTTCACGTCGGAAGATGGGCATTTTCGCCTTACCGCGCGCTGGCGGGGGAATTAAACTTTTGTAATAAAGGCTCAAAGCAATGCGGCAGTTTATCGCAGGGCGAAAACAGTCAATCGGAGGGTGAAAACGAGCTGTTTTCAGGCCAAAAAAGCGGCCCTGTCACAAAGCTATGCCGGCTGGTCAGGCGAGCGGCGTGGCGCCATCAGCCGCTCCAGCCTGGCCTCTTCCTCGGCGCTCAATTTGAACGGCGATTGATCTTCCACTGCTGCAAATTTCGAGCGCCGCCGCCAGCTGAGCCACAACGCTAGCCCGCCTCCGGCAAGCGCTAACGGCGGCAACAACCAGAGCAACAGCGTCTGGCGCTCGAGGCGTGGCTTCAGCAGCACGAATTCGCCGTAGCGCGCCACCAGGAAATCGATCACCTGCGCATCGCTGTCGCCGGCCGAGATCCGCTCGCGGACGAGTATCCGCAAATCGCGCGCCAGCGGCGCTTCGGAATCGTCGATCGACTGGTTCTGGCACACCATGCAACGCAGTTCGCGCGACAAATCGCGGGCGCGGGCCTCCTTGGCCGGATCGGACATGATCTCGTCGGGCTGCACCGCGTGAGCGGCCGGGCATCCGGTCAGCACAGCTAGCGCAAGCAAGAAGGCAAGGATGGGTTTCAAGGGATCACTCCGCCGCCTGCAATCCGCCCAGCGCCTTCGCCGGCTTCGGCGCGCCGACCCGCAGCCTGCGATCCGACAGTGACAGCAGCCCGCCGAACGCCATCAGCACCGGGCCGAGCCAGATCAAGAGCACCATCGGCTTGTGGTAGATCCGCACCGCGATCGCGCCGTCGGCTGCGGTCTCGCCAAGCGAGACATAGATCTGGCTAAAGCCGCGCGTCAGCAATGCCGCTTCAGTGGTGGTCGATCCCCGCGTGGTGAAATTGCGTTTCGAGGGCGTCATGGTGGCGAGCCGCTCGCCATCCAGGCTCACCGTGAAATGCGCCAGCATTTCCCGATAATTCGGCCCTTGCCGCTGCGTCGCGCCGTCGAGCCTCAACTGATAGCGGGCGATGATCGCGACGTCATCGGGCTTCATCGAGCCGATATATTCGCTGTTCCACGTGGTCTCGCAGACGATCCCGATCAGGGCTATGCCGACGCCGGCATGCGCGAACACCGTTCCCCAGCTCGAGCGCGGCAATCCGCGCGCCCGCCGGAACGAGACTGAAAGCGGCAGCCGAAACAACCCGGTGCGTTCCGCAAGATCGGTCAGTGCGCCGGCAATGACGAAGATCGCGAGGCCGATGGCGAGCGGCGCGAAGGTGCTGCCGCCGCCGGTCCACGCCCATAGCACCGCGACCCCAATCAACGCCGCGATGCCGGCCGCCATCAGCCGCTGCGCCGCGCCCAGAAGATCGCCGCGCTTCCACGCCAGCAATGGCCCGAACGGCACCGCTAACATCAGAGGGAGGAACAACGGCGCGAAAGTGAGATTGAAGAACGGCGCGCCCACCGAAATCTTCTCCCCGGTCACAACTTCCAGCGCCAGCGGATACAGCGTTCCGATGAAGACGGTGGCACAGGCCGTGGTAAGGAACAGATTGTTGAGCACCAGCGCGCCTTCGCGCGAGATCGGCGCGAACAGCCCACCCTGCTTCAGCGCCGAGGCGCGCCAGGCGTAAAGCGAGAGACTCCCGCCGATGAAGATGCACAGGATCAGGAGGATGAACACGCCGCGCGTCGGATCGGTCGCGAACGCGTGAACCGAGGTCAGCACGCCCGAGCGCACCAGGAAGGTGCCGAGTAGGGATAGCGAGAACGCCAGGATCGAAAGCAGGATGGTCCAGACCTTCAACGCGTTGCGCTTTTCCATCACCACCAGCGAATGCAACAGCGCGGTGCCGGCAAGCCACGGCATCAGCGAAGCGTTCTCGACCGGATCCCAGAACCACCAGCCGCCCCAGCCGAGTTCGTAATAGGCCCAATAGGAACCCATCGCGATGCCGAGCGTGAGGAAGATCCACGCCACCAGCGTCCAGGGCCGCACCCAGCGCGCCCAGGCCGCGTCGATCCGCCCCTCGATCAGGGCCGCGACCGCAAAGGAAAATGAAATCGAGAAGCCGACATAGCCGAGATAGAGCATCGGCGGATGCACCGCGAGGCCAATATCCTGCAGCACCGGATTGAGGTCGCGGCCCTCGATCGGCGGATTGACGATGCGCAGGAACGGGTTCGAGGTGATCAGGATGAACAGATAGAAGGCGCTGGCGATCCAGGCCTGCACCGCCAGCACATGCGCCCGCAGCGACAGCGGCAGGTTGTTGCCGAAGGCTGCGACCATGCCGCCGAACAGCGCCAGGATCGACACCCATAACAGCATCGAGCCTTCGTGATTGCCCCAGACGCCGGTGATCTTGTAGATCAGCGGTTTCAGCGAATGCGAGTTCTCGAACACGTTGACGACGGAAAAATCCGAGGTGACGTGCAACATGACCAGCGCCGCGAACGAGGCCGCGACGAACAGCAATTGCGCAAGCGCTGCGGAGCGCGCGACATTCATCAGGGCCGGATCGCGCCAGCGCGCGCCGACGAGCGGCACGGTGGACTGGATCAGCGCCAGCGCCAGCGCCAGCACCAGCGCGTAATGTCCGGCTTCCGCGATCATCGCGACGCTCCCTGGGTGCCCGCTTGCTTTGCGTTAGTGTCCGGCGTGGCGCCGTAATCGTCTTTCCAGTGCCCCTGTTTCTTCAGCGCGTCGGCGACCTCCTTCGGCATATAGGTCTCGTCGTGCTTGGCGAGCACGGCATCGGCGTTGAATACGCCGGATGGGTCGAGCACGCCTTCGGCGACCACGCCCTGCCCTTCGCGAAACAGATCAGGCAAAATTCCCTTGTAGGCGACCGGCAATTTCGCGCTGCCGTCGGCGACCAGAAAGGTGACCGCGAGGTTATCGCCGTGCACCAGCGACCCCGGCTGCACCAGGCCGCCGAGCCGGAAGCGCCGGCCGGGCGCAATATGTTTCTCGGCCACCATCGAGGGCGTCGAGAAGAACACGATCGAATCGCGCATCGCGTTCAGCACCAGCGCGGCGGCGACCGCAAGCACCGCGAACGAACCGCCGATGATCGTCAACCGCCGCTGCCTGCGCGTCATGCCTGGTCTCTATTCCTTCGCATGATGTGATCCGAAAACCGCTGCACACTTTTCGGCATCATGCGATGTGATCCCTGCGCTGCGTCACACTTCTCTCGCTCATCCGTCGAGCCCGAGATTCTTCAGGCCCTCGTTCAATTGCCGCAGCCGCTCGGAATCGTTGGCGACCGCCTGACGGGCGTCGGTGAGCGCGTTTTTCACCTTGTCGCGATCGCCCATCACCATATAGGCACGAACCAGCCGCAACCATCCCTCGACGTCGTCGCCGTTTTGCTTCAATCGGCCGGCGAGGCGCTCGACCATGCCTTTGATCATCGCGCCGCGGTCGGCCTCGCTCATGTCTTTTGCCGCGGCCATGGTGTCGTCGGACAACGCCGGCACCGCGGGACCGCCGACCCGGGCTAAAGCGGCCGCCACCAGCGGGCGCCAGGGCGCCGCCGGCGGCGCCTTTGCCAGCATCACGCGCCAGATCGAAGCGGCGTCCGCGGCGCGGCCGTCCTGCTCGGCGGCAAGGCCGAGGAAGTAGCTTGCCTTGGCGTCGTCCGCATCGAGCGCGAGCGCGTGCTCGAATTCGGCCTTGGCCTCCGATGTGATGACGCCGCCGGCAGCGCCGGCGATGGCCTCGCCGAGATCGGCCCGCCGCCCGGCGGTCTCACCGTTGTAATTGATCGAATTGCGATAGGCGCGGACCGCGTCATCGTAGCGGCCCAACCGCACCAGCACCGGCGCCAGCACGTTCCAGCCACGGCCATCGGTCGGGTTTTTCTCGAGATGCGCTTCGACCTGCGCGACCAGATTGTCGAGCGACTGGTTGGCGCCGGGCGCGAAGCTGCGTTCCGCCAACGGAAAATCGCCAAGCCGCGGCGAGCCGAGCGGCAGATAAAGCGCAACCGCGACGATGGGAAGTCCGACCATGGCGATGACCGCCGCCGTGCGGCGCAAGCGCGTGTTCGAGGCAACCGGCGGCTCGCGGGGACTGTCCACGGCTGCCAGCAGGCGGCGGCTGATTTCGACGCGCGCGGCGGCTGCCTCGGCTGAGCCGATCAGCCCCGCGGCGAGATCGCGATCGATCTCGGCGAGTTGATCCTGGTAGACATTGCTCTCGCTGCCGTCGTTTTGCGGCCGGCCGCGGCGACCCAGCGGCCAGAGCACGGCGAAGATCGCCGCGGCCGTCATCAGCGCGAACACAAACCACAGCGTCATCAAGCAGGGTTCCGATTGAGCGGCGCAAACACGGGTCGCGCCGCTACGCCGCTTTACACTACGGGCGGCAAGCGCGGCAATTGACAATTACCGATTCGCTTTTGTGGTAGATAAGGTACGAAAATCCAGTCAAAATATGGTGTTAATTGACCCTGAACATCACGCGAGCCCGACGTTGATCCGAGCCTGACGCTAACCGAACCTGACGTCAATTAACCTGGAATTCGGCGCTTTGCGCGGCATCCTCGCCGTGCCCGTTCAGCGCCTTCAGAAAGTACGCGCCCGGCTTGACGGTGTCGGGCAGCCTGATCCGCAGCGAGCCGCTCGGGACCGGAGAGGCAATGGTGGTGACCGGCTCCGGCAACGGCTCGCCGCTGCTCTTGTCGACGACCACGACCTTCGCCCGGACCATCAGATTTCGGTAGATCGCCGAAATTACGCGGTTCTCGAGTTCAATGAATTTGATGACGGGATTCATGCCCGAACGGTACGTTGCCACCTCGATCTCGTCAACTGCAAATTGCAGAGTGGAATTAATACTATTTTCTTAACGCGTTTTTTGCAAATTCGCAAAAATCGTGGCGGCATTGCGCGAAAAATAAGCGCACTCCTTTCGACTCTTTCATTCGCATCAATGGGCTAGCCGGCGCGCGACGGCTTGCGTTCGCCGGTCATCGCGTTTTCGGCCGCCCGGCTCATCAGCGACGCATAATCGTGGCCGAACAGCACCTCGCAGAAACGGATCGCGGCTGCGACCTGCATCTGCCGATAGGCGCGCACCCTGGCGTCACCGCCGCGCAGCGATTGCACCAGCGCTTCGGTGGCCTGCTCGACATATTGCTGCAGGTCCGAATAAGTGCGCAGCGTAACCTCGTTGATCGCGAGTTCGCTGGCATAGGTGCGGCAGATCGCGACGAAATCGATCAACGCCGCGGTTTCGTCGACTTCGGTGGCATCGACCCCGGAGCTCGCCGAAATATCCTTGTCGGGGCGCTGGCGCAGCAAGCGCCGCACCCGGCCGGGCACGCTGTCGATTTCCGATTGCAGGGTATTGGAAATATCGGCCCGGATCGAGGCCAGCTGCCTGCCCCACGTGGAATCGTTGCGTAGATCGAGTTCGGTGCGCAAGCCACGCACGCCGTCGTGAAGCGCCTTGAGCTGCTCGGCGACGTTTTCAAAATGGCCACGCTTGATGTCGGTGCGCAGCCCGGCCGCGAGGAAGGACAGATCGTGCAGCGCAATGGTGACCGCGATGCCGTAGGGCGTCGCGGCAACGCGGACTTCGTCGTCGGATGCGGCCATCTTGACGGCAAGGCGGATGATTTGCCACGGCGCGGTCAGCCGCTGCATGACCAGCGACAGCACGAACGGCAGAAGCTGCGGCGTCTGCAGCGTGGGAACGTTGATCGCGCTCGAGACCTGGGAGATCTGCGGATCCCCGAACACCCGCAAGAAGCCGGGAATCCGGCTGCCGAGCCCGTCGAGCGCCTCGCGGGCCTGCAACACCGAGCCGATCGGCAGCAAATCCTCGATCACATTGGGGGCACCGACGCGGGCCAGCGCGCGCTGCTTGTCGCCGCCATGCCCGGGCATGGCGATCTTGACGATCGCATCTGCCGCGGCGAGCTGGAATTTGCGGACCGCCGGCTCGAGCTCGGATGCCGTTCCGCTTTGCCGCGCCCTGGCCAGCGCCGCCTCGAACTCGCGCGCTTTTTCCGGCGCACCGTCACGGCTCAGCCACTGCCACACCGGCGTGAGCGAGGCGCGGCGGACCTGTCCGGCCCGCACCGCTGAATTGCCTTCGACCAGGAACGGCTCGAGCGGACGGAACAACAGCCGCGCCGGATCGTCGGTGCGCGGCAGCGCCTCCTCATCCGCGCCGCGCACGACCTTGCGCAATTGTTCGAGCACGAGCGTTGCGACCGCGGTGTCTTCGCCGCGCTCGACGGCGCGCTCGAACTCCCGCATCAGCAACGCCTGCGACTGCGGCGGAAGCTGCACGAGATAGTCCTTCAGCCGCTCGATCGGTGTCTGGCTCATGCTCCGGTATGCACGCTGGTATCGCGCGGACGGCAAAGTGCGTCCACCGGTCATCATACGAGCCCCGGCGTTAAGAAGTCGTTTAGGAACAGTGCCGGGAGATGCCGGTCGCGGCCTCGATCCAGCGCAGCCGGTGGCTGCGAGCTTTGCGCCGATCGAGATCGACAACGGATTAAATTGTAGATACAATATAAATAATGAAGATCGTTTGGGACGAACCAAAGCGCATGGCCAATCTTGCAAGTCATGGGATGGATTTTGCGGATTTGGACGAAGGGTTCTTTGAGGGCTCGGTTGTCGTCCCGGCGAAGTAGGGCCGGCAGATTGCGAAGGGCTCAGCGTCATCAGCATGCGACCGGCTAGTCGAAAGGAGCGGAGATTGATCGATGGGTAAGCGCCAGAAACCGTTCAAGCCGGGCCATGGCTATACCAAGAAGGATTGGGACAACGTTCAAAGTCCCGAGCTGACGGCCTCGCAAATTGCGAGGGCAAAGCCCTTTGCAGAAGCATTTCCCGAACTTGCGGCTTCGATCCGAAGAGGGCGTGGCCCGAACAAGGCACCGACCAAAAAGCTTGTTTCGCTGCGGCTGTCCGGGGAGGTGCTCGAAGCCTACAAGGCCAAGGGGCCGGGCTGGCAATCACGGATCGATGCGGATTTGCGCCGCATCAACAAGATCAAGTGACCCCTGTTGACGGCGCGGCGATTCAGCTTCCCGGCAGCACCAGTTCGGCCCGCAAGCCGCCGATCGGCGCGTTGCCGAGGGTGAGGCCGCCGCCATAGAGCGCGGCAAGGTCGACCACGATCGACAACCCGAGCCCGGAACCCGGCTTGGATTCGTCGAGCCGCTGGCCGCGGCGCGACACCTGCGCGCGCTCGGCCGCCGATAGTCCCCGCCCGTCGTCGTCGACGATGATCCGCAGCCTCGGGCTGGCGCCGGGCTCGGCCGGCCGCTCGACCAGCACCTCGATGAAGACATGCGAGGTCGCCCATTTGCAGGCATTGTCGACGAGGTTGCCGGCCATCTCCTCGAGGTCCTGCCGCTCGCCGCGGAATTTCGCCTGCGGGTCGGCATCGACGGCGATGGCGATGCCGCGATCGCGATGGATCTTCTCCATGGTCCGGCGCAGCGCCTCGATCACGGGCGCGACCTCGGTGACCGTGCCGACAATGGTGAGACGCGCGGCGATCCGCGCGCGCTCCAGATGATGCGCCACCTGGTCGCGCATCACATCGGCCTGCTCCAGAATCTTGGTCGCGAAGGGATCGCTGACATGGGCGGTGGCTTCGTTAACGATCACCGACAGCGGCGTCTTGATGGCGTGCGCGAGATTGCCGACATGGGTGCGCGCGCGCTCGACGATTTCCCGGTTGGCCTCGATCAGCGCATTGGTCTCGCGCGCCAAGGGCGCGATCTCGACGGGAAATTCGCCCTCGAGCCGCTCGGCGCGGCCGGAGCGGATATCGGCGATCGCTTCCGAGATGCGTTTCAGCGGCGCCAGACCGAAACGGACCTGGAAAATCGTGGTCAACAGCAGCACGATGCCGAGCGCTGTAAAGGTGCCGCCGAGGTAATAGTCAAAGCTGCGGATTTCATCGAAAATCTCGGTGGCGTCGCCGGCGACGGAGACCAGGAACTTGCCGTCGGCGCCGAGATCGACCGGCCGTTCCACCATGCGGAGATTCTGGCCCTCGGGACCGTCGACATAACCGAGCCGGATGCCGGCCGCGGTCAGATCGACGGCGTGATCCTCGAGCTTGGGCAGGTTCTTGTCCCACAGCGATCGCGACCGCCGCACCTCCGCCTTGTCGGTGTCGGTCCGGGTGATCTGCCAGTACCAGCCCGACAGCGGCAGCTCGAACAACGGTTCGCCGAGCGACTGGAACTGGCGGTCGGGGGGCTCGTCGGGGGTTGCGACCTCGGCGATCAGGGTCCGCAGATAGAGGTTGAGGCGGCGATCGAAGGCGCGCTCGGTGGCGCTGCGGTAGACCGATGACAGCACGATCCCGGTGATCGCCAGGATCACCACCAGCCAGGCGGTCGCGGATAGAAACAGCCGCGTGGCGAGCGAACTGCCGCGCATCAGCGCACGATGTCGGAATGCATGTCCCCGGGCCGGGGCCCGGGGGACGGATGCCGGTATTCGGACAAGATCATGCTCGGACAAAAGAGTAAGATCGGCGCCGGATCAACACCCTTGATGAGGTAATCCTCGATCAGGCAACCTTAATCAGGTACCCGGCGATGGCGGCGTCAAGAGATAGCCCAGCCCCCGCACGGTCTGGATGATATCGACGTCGAGCTTCTTGCGGATGCGGCCGACGAATACTTCGATAGTGTTGGAGTCGCGGTCGAAATCCTGGTCGTAGAGATGCTCCACCAGTTCGGTGCGCGACACGACGCGTCCGCTGTGGTGCATGAGATAGGCGAGCAGCCGGTACTCGTGCGAGGTCATCTTGATCGGATTGCCCGCCACGCTGACGCGGCCGGTCCTGGTATCGAGCGAGACCGGTCCGCAGGTCAGTTCCGACTGGGCGTGGCCGGTGGAGCGGCGCAGCAGCGCGCGGATCCGGGCCAGCACCTCCTCGAGATGAAACGGCTTTGCGACATAGTCGTCGGCGCCGGCGTCAAAGCCCTGCACCTTGTCGCTCCAGCGGTCTCGCGCGGTGAGGATCAGCACCGGCATCGCGCGGCCGTTGCGGCGCCACGCCTCGAGCACCGAGATGCCGTCCATTTTCGGCAGGCCGATGTCGAGCACGACGGCGTCATAGGGCTCGCTGTCGCCGAGGAAATGCCCTTCCTCGCCATCGAAAGCGCGATCGACGACATAGCCGGCGTCGGACAGCGCCGTGGTAAGCTGGCGATTTAGATCGGGGTCGTCTTCAACAACGAGCAGGCGCACGCTGGTCTCCAAAATAAGAGTTGCACGACATCCGCCATCAAGATGACCTCCGCCGGCGTGAACCGTTTATGAACAGAGCCAACCCCGCAACGTTACTTTTTATCCATAACCGGCTTTGCCGCATTTTGATGCGGCGCCCGGTCCGATCTAAACGCTGAACGCGCCGAGTCGGAAAGCCCCAAATGCTGCTGCGCCGCACGGGTTGCGGCTAGCCTTCGGCCGGCGGTCCCCTGATTTCGATAAAGTCAACCGGACCGCCCGGCCTGTCGTCATCGAACACCCCGACCATCAGCCGTCCGGTCCGCCAGGCCTGCGTGTCCAGATTGCTGCGGCCCTCATGCAGCAACGGGCCGTCCGGATAATTGTCATGGCCGTGCACCACATGGAGCGTGCCGAAACCCCCGGAAAATCCCTTCGGGTAGCGCTTCCACAACAACGTCGCTTGGCTCTGCCGATCGAGCGGAATTTCCGGATCGACGCCGGCGTGAACGTAGAGGCGATAGGTGTCGACATGCATCAGAAGAAGCTGGTCGAGCCAGGCAATATGGGCCCGCGGCACGTCGCCGGGATCGCCGCCATAGGAGGCGAGCGCCGTATCGCCGCCCTTCTCCAGCCACGCCGCCATCTTCGCGGGATCGCGCAAAGCCTCCACCATCATGGCGTCGTGGTTGCCCTTCAGCGTCACCAGGCGCCAGGGCGCGCCGACGCCTAAGCGCAAGCGGTCGATGACCTCCCGGCTTTGCGGGCCTTTGTCGACATAGTCGCCGATCGTGACGATGCAGCCGGCTTCGCCTCCCGAACGCGCCGTGATGCCTGAGAGCGCATCGCTGAGCAGATCGTAGCGGCCGTGAATATCCGGAATGACGTAGGTCAGGCGCATACGGCGTGTTCGCATTTCCGGACGGGCATCACGGGCCTCACGGTCCTATTGCAACCGGCCGCGCTCGGCAACCGGCGTGTAACCGGCCGCTTCTCGCTTTCGGTTTGGCGTCAGGGAGACGAGCGCGCGGCGTTCGGCCCGCTCAGGTGCGGAAGAGAACGAACCACGCCAGCCCGAGGATCAGCATCGCAAGCCCGGTCGAGACGATCAGGAGGGCAAGTACCGACGGCCCGGGCTCGCCCTGGCGCGCTTCGGTCGGGGTTTCGATGATCTGGCGATCTTGTCTCGTTGCCATGATGCCCTCGATTTTCTGATGGCTGGAACGTTGTGCGGCGCGAGGTTTTGGAAGCAACGCATGATTCCCTATGATGTTCCGGGCTTTAGGGGCTTGGGCGAGCGCGGACGGGCGCACATCGCCCCTGCGCCCGGTATCTAATTCCGGAATGCGCCGGGACCCGCCCGGGCACGGTTAACGCCGTTGCGAGATTCCCCCGCCACGCTTCTTTGAAACCCGGTCCCTCGGTGTTATCCTTGGGGTTTGTCGGTTGCGTATTCGGAGTTTGCCATGGCCCCCCGCGCCAACTGGAAAGGCTTTTTGCGGCTGTCGCTCGTGACCTGCCCGGTCGCGCTGTATCCGGCCACCTCAGACACCGAAAAGGTCTCGTTCAACCAGATCAACCGCAAGACCGGCCATCGCATCAAATATGCCAAGGTCGATGCCGACACCGGCGAGGAAGTCGCCAACGAAGACATCATGAAGGGCTACAAGGTCGACACCGATACCTATATCGAGGTGTCGAAGGAGGAACTCGACGAGATCGCGCTGGACTCGACGCGCACCATCGAGATCGACGAGTTCGTGCCCAAATCCGACATCGACAACCGCTATCTGATCCGCCCCTATTATCTCGTGCCCGACGGCAAGGTCGGCCACGACGCCTTCGCGGTGATCCGCGAAACCATCCGCAGCATGAACAAGGTCGCGATCGGCCGCGTGGTGCTGACCAACCGCGAGCACATCATTGCGCTCGAACCGCTCGACAAGGGCCTGATGGGCACGCTGTTGCGGTACCCTTACGAGGTGCGCAGCGAGAGGGAATATTTCGACGACATCCAGGACGTCAAAATCACCAAGGACATGCTCGATCTCGCCAAGCACATCGTCGAGCAGAAATCCGGATCGTTCGAACCCGAAGAGTTCGAGGACCGCTACGAATCCGCGCTGATCGACCTCATCAACAAGAAGCGCAGCGGTGTGCTCACGACCGCCAAGGCCGCGCCGAAATCGAGCGGCAATGTCATCAATCTGATGGACGCGTTAAAGCGCAGCCTCGCCAGCGAGAAAGAGGCCGCTCCCGTAGCCAAGGCCGGGGGCAAGAAGCCGCGCAAGGCCGCCTCGGGCCAGCGCGAGATGCTGTTGCCGATCAGCGGCAAGCGCGCCGCCAAGGAAGAGGCAAAGGTGCCGGCGCCGAAGAAGGCCGAGAAGCCGGTGCGGGCAGCAACACGATCGAAAAAAGCGGGTTAGCGCAACGCCCGGCCCGAGATGCCGTGGTCGACGCCCTTCGATGAGCCGATACGCTTGCGCGGCGGGGCTACGATCACCACGCTCCAGCACGCCGCAGATTACATCATGAAGCTGCCGGAACACGAGCAACAGCTCGAGCGCTGGCAGACCGCGGTCGAGAACCTGATCAATGCCGCGGAGACCGGCGGCGGTTGGTTGATGTTCGCGCGGATCGGGATGATGCGGGCACTGAACGGCGATGGCAGCGAGCGCTGAGCGCGCGGCTCGATCGCCGGCAGCTCAAATCATTTTCGGGCAAATGACTTCAGCAAAGTGACTTCAGCAAAATCATTTCAGCGACGTGCTCACCGTGTTGAACGGGACCTTCAGCGCGGTGCCGATGCCGTTGACAGCCGTGACGATCACGATGCTGATGCCGACGGCGATAATGCTGTATTCGATCGCGGTAGCGCCGGTCTCGTCGCCGAGAAATCTTGAAAATAGCTGCCGCATCGAACCTCCTGTCGGCGTTCGCCGCCGGATCCTCACGCAGGGTCGGGCAAATCTAGGTCCGATTGGTTGCCGGCTCGTTCACGAACACTCTGAACGATCGGTTAAGACGATGGTCGATTTTTCACCGCAACCATTTTGGCGCCCTCCCCGCAAACGGCGGTGCCGGAAATTTACCTCCGGTTTCGCCCTCATCCCGCGAAGTGAGCACGAGGCCAGCCAACCGCGGAGCGCCTGAGCGGGAACTGCGAAGGAACCATATCGGGACCGTCAGCGACCAACATCGATGAGCAACGCGCCGTTGAAACGCTGCAGAAGTCCCAACAACCATGCCCGAATGGCGCAGGCCGTCCTGTGTTCGCTGCGGGGTGCGCTACTGAGATGCAAAACGAGATAGCTGAGCTTCGTCCAAAACGCTGAGTACGCGCTTTACCGATCGGCAAATTCCTGTTCCAACTACCGCACAGGCCGAGCTCGACATCGGCCGTTTTGGGGAGGGATTGCCATGAAGCTCGGCACCGCCATTGCGGAAATCATGAAGCGCGAGGGAATTGAGATCCTCTGCGGCTATCCAGTGAACCATCTCATCGAGCACGCGGCCAACGCCGATATCCGCCCCATCATGGTGCGGCAGGAGCGCATCGGGCTGCACATGGCGGACGCGATCTCGCGCGTCACCTCCGGGCGCAGCATCGGCGCCTTCTGCATGCAGCACGGCCCCGGCGCGGAAAACGCCATGGGCGGCGTGGCGCAATGCTTTGGCGAATCCGTCCCCGTCCTGGTGCTGCCGATGGGTTATGCGCGAAGGCTCGCCAATATCGAGCCGAACTTCAATTCCAGCCAGGCGATGAAGGCCTTTGCAAAATCATCCGAGCCGATCAACCTCGCCGCTGAAGTAGGCAACATTTTTCGACGCGCCTTTACAAAATTGAAAAACGGCCGCGGCGGACCGGTGATCGTCGAAATCCCGGCCGACATGTGGAACGAGGAAGTGCCGGAGCCCTTGAACTACACGCCGGTGTTGCGCACCCGCTACGGCGCCGATCCCGTGCATGTGAAGGAAGCCGCCGCACTGTTGATCGGTGCCAAACGGCCGGTAATCTATGCCGGCCAGGGCGTGCATTACGCAAGAGCCTGGCCGCAGTTGAGACGGCTCGCCGAGCGGCTCGCTATCCCCGTCACCACCAGCCTCGGCGGCAAATCGTCGTTCCCCGAGACGCATCCGCTGTCGCTCGGCTCCGGCGGCCTCGCAGTGCCGCGCGCAGTGCCAAAATTCCTGGCCGAGGCCGATGTGATTTTCGGGATTGGCTGCTCGTTCACGGAAACCTCCTTCGGCATCGCCATGCCCAAGGGCAAGACCATCATCCATTCGACGCTGGACCCCGCGCATCTCAACAAGGATGTCGAGGCCAAAATCGGGTTGGTCGGCGATGCCGGATTGGTGCTCGACGCGCTACTCGAAGAGATCGGCAAGAGTGTCACCTCGGATCGCGACGCCAAAACCGTCGCCGCCGAGATCGCGGCCTTGCACGAAGAGTGGCTCGCCAAATGGATGCCGAAGCTGAAGAGCAATGACGCGCCACTAAATCCCTACCGCGTGCTCTGGGATCTGCAGCACACCGTCGACATCCACAACACCATCATCACCCATGACGCCGGCAGCCCGCGCGACCAGCTGTCGCCGTTCTGGAAGCCGGTCGAACCTCTGTCCTATATCGGCTGGGGCAAGACCACGCAGCTCGGTTACGGGCTAGGGCTCGCGATGGGCGCCAAGCTCGCAAAACCGGAAAAGCTCTGCATCAATGTCTGGGGCGACGCCGCGATCGGCTTTACGGGGATGGATTTCGAGACCGCGGTGCGCGAGCGCATCCCGATCATGTCGATTCTGTTGAATAATTTTTCGATGGCGATCGAATTGAAGGTGATGCCGATTTCGACGGAGAAATATCGTTCGACCGATATTTCCGGCGACTATGCTGCCATGGCGCGGGCTTTTGGGGGTTATGGCGAGCGGGTGACGAAGCCGGAGGACATCATCCCGGCGATCAAGCGCGGCATTGCGAAGACAAAAGAAGGCATTCCGGTGCTGCTGGAATTCATTACCAGCAAAGAGACCGAGGTTTCGCGGCCGGGGACCTGACATAGCCGCAAGAACGGCCTTCCCGCGCCCGGGATTAACGCAGCCGCTGGAAAATTGTCCGGGAACCGCTGGCCCTGACCGTTCCAGGATGAAATAATCGGGCTCCCTTACGGGTTTTTTGAGCCTGGCGCCGCGTGGCCCCGGGTGAAATGGATTTGAGTGGATGACCGCGCTTCCAAAGGATGGGGTGGTCGATCTCAGGCGCAGGATTGCCGAGCTCGAACAGCAGCTCCAGGCGACCGCCGCCGAGCGCGACGAAGCGATCGCGCAGCAGGCCGCGACCGCCGAGATATTGCAGGTGATCAATTCGTCGCCCGCTGATCTCTCCCCCGTATTCGAGGCGATCCTGGATAAGGCGTTGCGACCGTGCGAGGCGCAGGTCGGCGTATTTTGGACCTATGACGGTGAGTTGATGCGCGCGTCGGCGATCCGCGGTGCGTCACCAGCCTATGTCGAGTTCCTCCAGCGGGGGCCACATCACCCGAGCCATGTGCAGTTGCGCCTGCTCGGCGGGACCGAGAGTTTTGTCCAGGTCGCCGATCTCATCAACTCGGAGGGATATCGCAACGGCGATCCCCTGCCCCGCGCGGCCGCCGATCTCGGCGGCATCCGCACGCTCCTCGTCGTGCCACTGCGCAGGCATGGTGCCATACTTGGGACATTCGGCATCTATCGCCAGGAGGTAAAGCCGTTCTCGGACCGGCAGATCGCGATGGTGGAAAGCTTTGCCGCGCAGGCCGTGATCGCGATGGAGAACGCGCGGCTGTTCAACGAGACCAGGGAGGCGCTGGAGCGGCAGAACGCCAGCGCCGAAATCCTGAGTGCCATCGCCAGCTCGCCCAGCGATGCCGAGCGGTCGTTGCAGCAGATTGTCGAGATCACCGCGCGCCTGTTCGGCGCTTCGAGCGTCACGCTCAATATCGCTGGCGCCGACGAATGGGCCCGGATGATCCGCGTCGGCCCCAGTTCACAACGTGTCGGCTCGGAGGTTTCGGCGGCGCAGCTCGGGATCGGCGCGCGCAATCTTCCCAGCACGGTCTTTCGCGAAAATCGGCAGATCCACATTCCCGATGTGGACCATCCCGACCCTGCGATCGCCGACTGGCCCACTCTGCCACATGCGCGCGCCGCGGGAGCCCGCGCGTTGGCCGGCACGCCGCTTCGGCGCGAGGGCAAGGCGATCGGTGCTCTGGTCGTGCATCGCGACCGCCCCGAACCTTTTACGGCCGAGGAGCTCGCGCTGCTGCAGAGTTTTGCCGACCAGGCCGTGATCGCCATCGAGAACGCGCGGCTGTTCAACGAGACCAAAGAGGCGCTGGAGCGGCAGACGGCGACCGCCGACATCCTGAAGGTCATCGCCTCTTCACCGTCGGATGTGCAGCCGGTGTTCAACGCCATTGCGGCCAGCGCCAACAGGCTGCTCGGTGGGTTTTCTACCGCCGTATTTCGCGCTGTCGACGGCTTCGCCCACCTCGCAGCATTCACGCCGACCAATCCGGCAGCGGATGAAATGTTGAAGAATACGTTCCCCCGGCCGATACCGAACTTTGCGGCAATCCAGCTCGTGCAAACCGGCGAAGTGACTCAAATTTCCGACACGGAAAACATGCCGGAGGCAGACTTCAAGCAACTCGCGCGAATGCGTGGTTTCCGCAGCGTGTTGTTCTCACCGTTGATGAGCAACGGCGCGCCGATCGGCCTCATCAGCGTGACGCGGGTCGAGACCGGTTCGTTCGCCGACCATCATGTTCAGTTGCTGCGGACCTTCGCCGACCAGGCGGTGATCGCGATCGAGAACGCGCGATTGTTCGATGAGGTGCAGGCAAAGACGCGCGACCTCAGCGAATCCCTGCAGCAGCAGACGGCGGTCGGCGACGTGCTCAAGACCATTAGCCGCTCGACCTTCGATTTGCAGCCGGTGCTCGACACACTGGTCCAGACCGCCGCGCGGTTATGCGATACCGAGATGGCCTTCATCATGCGCCGGGAAGGCGATGTGTATCGAGCCGGCGCGGCCGTCGGCTTCACCGAAGCTTACGTCGAATTCCTCAAAAACCACCCGCTCAGGGTGGACAGGGGCACCATCACCGGCCGCGCTGTGCTCGAGCGGCGCACGGTGCAGATCCTCGACGTCGCGACCGATCCCGAATACACGCTGCGCGAATCCACTTCACTCGCCGGCCAGCACACCGCTCTCTGCGTGCCACTGCTGCGCGAGAATGAACCGATCGGGACCATCGTTCTCGCGCGACAGCGGGTCGAACCGTTTACGCAAAAGCAGATCGATCTCGTCACCACCTTTGCCGATCAAGCCGTCATCGCGATCGAGAACGTCCGCCTGTTCGACCAGCTTCGACAACGCACCGATGATTTGAGCGAATCCCTGCAGCAGCAGACCGCAACCGCCGACGTGCTCAAGGTGATCAGCCGCTCGGCGTTCGATTTGCAGACCGTGCTCGACACGCTGGTCGAATCGGCGGCGCGCCTGTGCGACGCCGACGAGGGCACGATCTTTCAGCCACGGGACGGCGCTTATCGCCTCGCCGCGAACTGCGGACTCACCGTTGCGAAGAAAGAATTTCTTGAGAACTATTTGTTCTTGCCGGGGAAAGAAACCACGGTTGGACGCGTTTTGCTCGAAGGCAAAGCAATTCATATTCATGACATCGAAACAGACCCGAATTATGTGCTGATGTCGGGCGACCCGTATCCGGTACGCACGCGGTTGGGCGTTCCTTTGCTGCGAGAGGGAGCGCCGATCGGCGTATTTGTGCTGACACGGCGAGAGGCTCGGCCATTTAGCGAGAAGCAGATCGAACTCGTTCAAACCTTCGCCGATCAGGCCGTGATCGCAATCGAAAATGTCCGCCTGTTCGATGAGGTGCAAGCAAAGACCCGCGAACTCACGGAGGCACTGACCTACCAGACCGGGAGCAGCAACATCCTCAGTGTGATCGCCTCCTCGCCGACCGATGTCGGGCCGGTTCTCAAGGCCATTGTGGAGAGCGCCTGCGAGCTTTGCGAGGCCTACGATGCCGTTGTGCGCCTGAGGGACGGCGACGATCTACGTTTGAGCGCGCATAACGGCCCGATACCGACAAGTGTCGATAGATTGCCAATCAACCGCAACGTGACCGCGGGACGCGCGTTCCTCGACAAGAAGCCGGTTCATGTACACGACCTGCTATCCGCTGAAGGCGATCAATTCCCAAAAGCAAAGGAGATGTCGCGTCTCGAGGGAGGCCATCGCACGGTTTTAAGCGTACCGCTGCTGCGAGAGGGTGAGAGCATTGGAGCGATTGTGCTTCGGCGTATCGAAGTGCATCCCTTCAGTGACAAGCAGATTGGCTTGCTGCAGACTTTCGCCGATCAGGCCGTGATCGCCATCGGCAACGTTCACCTGTTCGAGGAGGTGCAGGCCCGGACCGAAGACTTGCGCGAATCGCTGGAGTTCCAGACCGCGACATCCGATGTGCTGAAAGTCATCTCGAGTTCGCCGGATTCGCTGCAACCGGTGCTCGACGTGATCGTCGGTACAGCCCGGCATTTGTGCGGCACCGAAACCTCGACCATTTTCCTGCTCAAAGACGGACGGTTCCACATCGCGGCGGCCTCGGGCGCGATGCCGGAATATCTGGAGTTTTTGCGAAACAATCCGATCGCGCTCGATCAAGCTGGCTCGTCGACCTCACGGGCGGCGCGCGAGAAGCGCACGGTGCATATTCCTGATATCGGCGCCGACCCCGAATTCGGTCAGGGTCCGATGGCGGTGGGGCAGCGCCGCGCGCTGCTCTCGGTTCCCTTGATGCGCGAAGGCACCGCGATCGGCGTGATTACCATGCGCCAATCCCACCTGACACCTTTTACCGAGCGACAAATCGAGGTTGTGCAGACCTTCGCCGACCAAGCCGTCATTGCCATCTCGAACGTGCGGCTTTTCGAGGAGGTGCAGGCGCGCACCCGGGAATTGTCAAAATCGCTCGACGACTTGCGCGCCGCGCAGGACCGCCTGATCCAGACCGAGAAGCTCGCCTCGCTCGGTCAGCTCACCGCCGGCATCGCGCATGAGATCAAGAACCCCCTGAATTTCGTCAACAATTTTGCCGCGCTCTCGGCGGAATTGACCGACGAATTGAACGAGGTGCTGGCACCCGCAGCGCTCGACGGCAAGACCCGCGAGGAAGTCGGCGACATCACCCGCACGCTGAAGGACAATCTTTCAAAAGTGGTTCAGCACGGCAAGCGCGCCGATTCCATCGTCAAGAACATGCTGCTGCATTCGCGCGAAGGTTCCGGCGAACATCGCCCCTCCGACATCAATGCGCTATTGGATGAGAGCCTCAATCTCGCCTATCATGGCGCCCGCGCCGAAAGGCGTGAATTCAATGTGACCCTGCAGCGCGACTTCGACGCGACGGCGGGTAGTGTCGAAGTGTTTCCACAGGAGATCACCCGCGTGCTCCTGAATCTGATCGCGAACGGATTCTACGCCGTCACCAAACGCAAGGCGGAGCATGGCGGCTCGGGCTTTGATCCGGTCGTCCGGGCAACCACCAAAAATCTCGGCGATGCCGTCGAAATCCGCATTCGCGACAATGGCACGGGAATTCCGGCCGAGGTGAAGGAAAAGATGTTCAATCCGTTCTTCACGACCAAGCCGGCCGGCGAAGGGACCGGGCTTGGGCTGTCGATGAGCCACGACATCATTGTGAAACAACACGGTGGCACGATCGAGGTTGATACCGAACCTGGTGAATTTACCGAGTTCAAGATCATATTGCCGCGAACCAGCAATCTTTCAAATAAAACCAGAGGTTAGACGTGAGTGTTTTAGTTCTTGTTGTAGATGATGAACCAGATGTAGAGGCGCTGTTCCGCCAGCAATTCCGCCGCGATTTGCGCGCCCAGCGCTTCGTGATGGATTTTGCGATGTCGGCGGCGGACGCGCTGGCGCGCATCGCCAACACGATTGAGCAAACCCTGATCCTGATCCTCTCCGACATCAACATGCCCGGCATGACCGGCCTTGAGATGCTGCCCAAGGTCAAGGAGATACGGCCCGACGTTCCCGTCATCATGATCACCGCCTATGGCGACCCCGATACCAAGCGCAAGGCGATCGAAGGCGGCGCTATCGGGCTTCTGACCAAGCCGATCGATTTTACCCTGTTGCGCGAAGAGATCGACACCCGGCTGGAACGGGCGAACTGAGGCGGGGCCTCGTGGTTCGAGACGCGCGGCCCAGCCGCGCTCCTCACCATGAGGGTCTAAGACCTCATCCTGAGAGGCTGTGCAAATATCTCCGACCTCATCCTGAGGAGCGCGCACTTGCGCGCGTCTCGAAGGATGAAGCCACGGAGCTCTAACCTCACGGTTTGAAAAACGCGGGATCGTTCAGCGCCTTGATCATGACGTCGACCATGTCGGCGGCGCCGTGGTCCTCGCGCTCCTCCAGAAGCTCCCACAACTTGCGCAGGTTGGCGCGCATCGGCGCCTTCAGCGACGGATCGCGTTCGATCAGGGTCCGCGCGATGCAGAAGGCGATGCCTTCGCAGCCCATCCGTATCTGCTCGATCGAGGGTTTGCTCATGGCCGGCTCCTTGCCGATTCGATGGTGATTTGCTGGCGCCGCTGTTAGATCAAATCGCGGCCCAAGCATAGCCAAGGGGCGCGCCGGCGACGCCAAAAGCGCGTCCTACTCCGCCATCTCCACCGGCTTGGCCGGGCCGGCCAGCGGCTTTTCCTCCATCACCACCATGCAAAGCGCTGCGGCGGCGAGCATGGCGGTGGCGGCCGCGAACACATAGCGGAATGCCGCGATCATGTCGGCAGGGGCGATCGAGTTCACCGGTCCCCGATGCTCTCCGGAGAGCGAAATGTCCGCGCCCAGCGCCATCAGCAGGATGGCGCTGAACGCCGCCACCGTGAAGGATGCCATCAGCGCGCGGAAGAAATTCAAAGCGCCGGTGATGGTGCCGACCTGCGAGCGCGCCACCGCGTTCTGGATCGATACCACGCTGACCGGAAACACGGTGCCGAGCCCGACCGCAAACAGCGAGAGCAGTACCAACAGCGCCCAGAGCGGCGGCATGGTCGCCGCCGTCAGCGCGCAGCCCATCAGGGTCGCGAACGACGTGCCGATGATCGCAACGCGCTTGTAATGCTTGGCATGCATCAGGGTCCGGCCGGCGATCGCCGCGCCCCCGGTCGAAATCGCCGCCAGCGGAATCAGCGCCAGCCCCGCTTCGCTGGCCGTGAGATGATAGACCACCTCGTAATAGAGCGGCAGATGCACTGTCAGCCCGATCATCGCGCCGAGCCCGAAGCCGCCGGCGGCCATCGCATAGGGCACCACCGTTCCGCCGAGCAGCGAGGTCGGCAGAAATGGCTCTTCGGCCCGTCCGGCTTGCCACACGAAAGCCAGCGCCAGCGCGACCGACGCGCCGAGCATCGCCATGATCGTCGGCGACAGCCAGAGATAGCGGTTGCCGCCCCAGGTCAGCACCAGCATGAACACCACCGCAGACGCCATCAGCAGCACGCCGCCGAGCCAGTCGATCTTGCGCCGGCGGTGAAAGGTCGGGATCTTTGCCATCTTCGGCAGCAGCATCGCAAGCGAGACGAGCCCGAGCGGCACGTTGATCCAGAAGATCATCGACCAGTGCAGATGTTCGGCGAACAGGCCGCCGAGCACCGGCCCGCCGATACCGGCCGCCATCCAGACGCCGCTGAAATAGGCCTGATACTGGCCGCGCTCGCGCGGGCTGACCACGTCGGAAATCACGGTCTGCACCACCGGCATGATGCCGCCGCCGCCGAGCCCCTGCAGGCCCCGCGCCAGAATCAGGATCGGCATGTTCGGCGCCAGCGCGCACAGGATCGAGCCCGCGATGAACAGCGCCAGCGAGGCGATGATCATGACGCGGCGGCCATAGATGTCGCTGAGCGTGCCGAATACGGGCGCCACCGCGGTCGAGGCCAGAAGATAGGCCGTGATCACCCATGACAGGCTGGAGACATCCTGGAATTGCCGGCCGATGGTCGGCAGCGCGGTCGCGACGATGGTCTGGTCGAGGGCGGCCAGGAACATTGTCAGCAACAGGCTCATCAGGATGGTGCGGACCTCGCTCGGCGTCAGCGGCGCCTTCGGGGTGATCGGCGGCGCATCGGAGAGTTCGATCACTTCCGTAGGCAACCGCGAAATCTCGCTGGCGAGCGGTTCGGGCAATGTCTGTTGGCCGGCAGGGTGACGGCTCTGCCGTTCATACTTGTTCATGTCGTGCGTATTTTTACCGCGCGGCGCAATGCCGTGATGGAATCGTTCTATCGATCAGTATCTAGAGGGGAAATCCGTTCTGCGGCAGCGGGTTGCGCGCATGGGTGCGTCCCGCCAACGGACATTCGCAATCGCGTGATCGAAATTCAGGATTGCGGCCGCTTTTTCAGCCGCGCCCGCTTCGGCAACAGCGCCGGCCATTGCACGATGTGATCTTCGAGGTCGGCATCGGCGATCTCGTTCTCGGTGCCCTGCACCCGCCCGCGGACGGAGACGCCGGCTTCATGCACGGTATTGGGATCGCCCGAAATCAGCGGATGCCACCAATAGAGGTCGCGGCCCTCGGCCACCAGCCGGTAGCCGCAACTCGGCGGCAGCCAGTTCAGGGTGCGGACGTTTTCCGGCGTCAACCTGACGCAGTCCGGAACCTTGTCGGAGCGGTTCGCATAGTCCTTGCAGGCGCACAGCCCTGAATCCAGCAATTTGCAGGAGACATGGGTGAAATAGATCTTGCCGGTATCCTCGTCTTCGAGCTTTTCCAGGCAGCAGCGCGCGCAGCCGTCGCACAGGCTTTCCCATTCGACGTTGGACATCTCTTCCAACGTCTTGGTTTTCCAGAAGAATCCCTCCTGGGCGGAGGGCGGTTTGGGCGGTGCGGTCATGGGTTCCGGCGATTCGGACGGCGATCAGTGAATTCGATCTAGGGGTTAGCACGGTAACGCCGCAAGTGGGGTGGTTCGCGGTTGCAAAAAAGCCCGTGGGCAGCATTAGCCCTGTCGATCAAAATCGCAGCGCGACCATTGGTTTATCGCGCCCGCTCGGATAGAACAAAAGCGAGTCCCCTAAGGCCGCAACAAGCGCCTTGGGTTTGCCGCAACATTCCCGCAAGACGTCTCGACCGCGCCCTCGAAGGGTGCTCGAACGCTTTCGAACCGACCAAGGGTCAAGGTCCCGGTGCGCAAGATCATCCCAGACCAATGGAAAAGACGGCTCAATAATTTCCGTCTCGATCTGGACGCGCGCTTCGACTCGGCGCTGTTCTCCTCGCTGCGGGGCACCCGTGAGCTCTATGAGCGTTACTCGACCTTCATGGACCGCTTCTATGTCGGGCGCTGGAAACGCTGGGTCTTCATCGAGCCGTTGTCGGAAGCCGCTACCATCGGGCTCGGCGGGCTGATCCTGATGCTGGCGCTCGCCGTGCCGGCCTTTCGCGAAACCGCCGACGAGGACTGGCTGAAAAAATCCGACCTCGCGGTGAGCTTCCTCGATCGCTACGGCAACCCGATCGGCAGCCGCGGCATCAAGCACAATGATTCGATTCCGCTGGAGGATTTTCCGGACAATCTGATCAAGGCGACGCTTGCGACCGAAGACCGGCGCTTCTACGAGCATTTCGGCATCGACATCGCCGGCACCGCACGCGCGCTGGTGACCAACGCGCAGGCCGGCGGCGTCCGGCAAGGCGGCTCCTCGATCACCCAGCAGCTCGCCAAGAACCTGTTCCTCAACAACGAGCGCACCATCGAGCGCAAGGTCAAGGAAGCCTTCCTCGCGATCTGGCTGGAGACGCGGCTTTCCAAGAACGAGATTCTCAAACTCTATCTCGACCG
This sequence comes from Bradyrhizobium lablabi, assembly GCF_900141755.1. Classification (NCBI taxonomy): domain Bacteria; kingdom Pseudomonadati; phylum Pseudomonadota; class Alphaproteobacteria; order Hyphomicrobiales; family Nitrobacteraceae; genus Bradyrhizobium; species Bradyrhizobium lablabi. The sequence goes on from NZ_LT670844.1 coordinate 1,138,585, forward strand.
CGCCTATATGGGCGGCGGCACCTTCGGCGTCGACGGCGCGGCGCATTTCTATTTCAACAAGTCGGTGCGCGACGTCAATCTGGCGGAAGCCGCGATGCTGGCGGGCCTGTTCAAGGCACCGACCAAATTCGCGCCCCATATCAACCTGCCCGCCGCGCGCGCCCGCGCCAACGTGGTGCTCGACAATCTGGTCGACGCCGGCTTCATGACCGAGGGCCAGGTGTTCGGCGCGCGGCGCAATCCGGCGACCGCGGTCGATCGCCGCGACGAGAATTCGCCGAACTATTATCTCGACTGGGCGTTCGACGAGATGCGCAAGCTGGTCGACACATTTCCAAGGTCCTACAATGAGCGCGTGTTCGTGGTCCGCACCGCGATCGACATGAACGTGCAGCGCGCCGCCGAAGAAGCCATCGAAAACCAGCTGCGCCAATTCGGCCGCGATTATCATGCGACGCAAGCCGCAACCGTGGTGGCCGATCTCGACGGCGGGGTCCGCGCCATGGTCGGCGGGCGCGACTATGGCGCCAGCCAGTTCAACCGCGCCGTGGACGCCTACCGGCAGCCCGGTTCCTCGTTCAAGCCCTATGTCTACTCGACCGCGCTGATGAACGGCTTCAAGCCGACCTCGATCGTGGTCGACGGTCCGGTGTGCATCGGCAATTGGTGTCCGCAGAATTACGGCCACTCCTATTCGGGCGCGGTGACGCTGACGCAGGCGATCACCCGGTCGATCAACGTCGTTCCCGTCAAACTGTCGATTGCAATCGGCGGCAAGGGCGGGCCGAAGGCCGGCCGCGCCAAGATCGTGGAAGTGGCGCGCCGCTTCGGCATCAAGGCGCCGCTGCCGGATACGCCCTCGCTGCCGATCGGCGCCGACGAAGTCACCGTGATCGAACACGCGGTCGCCTATGCGACGTTCCCCAACAAGGGCAGATCGGTCACCCCGCATGCCGTGCTGGAAGTCCGCACCGGCGCCGGGGATCTGGTCTGGCGTTTTGATCGCGACGGCAAGAAGCCGCTGCAGGCCATTCCAGCGTCGGTCGCCTCCGACATGGTGGGCATGATGAGCCACGTCGTCAGCGAAGGTACCGCGCGGCGCGCGGCGATGGACGGCATCCCGACCGCCGGCAAGACCGGCACCACCAACGCCTATCGCGACGCCTGGTTCGTCGGATATACCGGCAACTTCACCTGCGCGGTGTGGTACGGCAACGACGATTACTCGCCGACCAACCGCATGACCGGCGGCTCGCTGCCGGCGCAGACCTGGCACGACATCATGGTCGCGGCGCATCAGGGCGTCGAGATCAAGGATATCCCCGGTTATCCCGCCGCGGGCCCCCAGCCGCCGAAGCCGGTCGCCTCCGCAGCGGCGGCCCCCGGTGTACCAAAGCCGCCTGAAATCAAGCCGGGACCGCCGCCGGTCCTGACCAAGCGCGGCGCCGATATCCTGGTGCAGGTCGAAAAGATGCTCGACGATGCCGCCAAGACCGCGGGCGATCCGGCAAAACCTGCAAAGCCGGTGTCGTCGAGCACCATTGCATTCCCGGACAGTTTTGCCGCTGCAGCGCCGGTTGATCCGGCTGCGCCGGTCGCGCGCAAGAACTAATCGTGCGGCTGATCTTCGTCACCTTGCTGGCGCTGATGCTGGCCACCGTGGTCGGGTTAGGCGCGACCTGGATGACCGCGACCCGCGGCACCGATCTCGGCACGCTCACGATCGGCGCCTGGACCGCCCGGCCCAAGACCGGCACCGCCGACGTCGATCCCTATTCGCGCGCCTCGATCGCGCGCAGCGGCGAGCTTCCGGTCGGCACCGGCGACGGCGTCGCCTTCTCGGCGACATCGGACGACCGCAAGAAGCCGCTCGACGGCCGCTGCGACGTCGTCGTCTCCGGCGTTACGCCGGCGGCGCGGTTCTGGACCTTGACGCTGTACGACCAGAAGGGACGGCTGATTGCCAATTCGCTGCAACGCTATGGTTTTACCAGCCAGGAGATCATCCGCGGCTCCGACGGTGCGTTTGAGATACGCGTTGCGTCGCGCTCGCGCGCCGGAAACTGGCTCCCGACCGGCGGCATCGAGCGCTACGCGCTGATGCTGCGGCTTTACGATACACCGGTTGGCGTTGCGACGCGCGCGCCGCGCGATGCGCCGATGCCTTCCATTGCGACGGTGGGGTGCCCGTGATCCGCTTGTTGTTCACGATTATCGCGGGCGTGCTGCTGGGCGGCATCGTGCACCTCGTCAGCGTGCTGGCGCTGCCGCGGATCGCGACTCAGGACGCCTATTCGCGGCTGACGCCGATGACCAAACTCAACGCGGTGACGCCGCTGCCGCTCGCCGATCCCAACAATGCGCCGATGCCGTTCATGGATCCGGCCTTCGCGGTCGCGATCTGCCGCTACGACCTCTCCGGCGGCTCGATCAAGCTCACGGTCCCCGTCAGCCAGGCCTATACGTCGGTGTCGTTCTATACCCGCAACGAGGTCGCCTATTACGCCATCAACGACCGCTCCGCGGGGCGCAAGGTGATCGAGCTCGATCTGATGACCGACGCCCAGCACGCCGATTTGCCGGAGGACGAGGACGTCACCGCCGCCGACCGGCTGATCATCGATTCCCCGACCCCGACCGGACTGATCGTGATGAAGGCGCTCGCGCCCGAGCCCGGCCTGATGCCGCAAGCGCAAGCCTCGCTTGCCGCCGCAAGCTGCAAGGTGCAGAGCGAGCCGCCGCCGGCGAAACAGGCCGAAGCGCCGCCGGCGCCACCGCCGCCTGCCAAGCGGTAACGGCCTCGCGCGGCTCTTCTCCCTCGCCCCGCTCTTCGCGGGGAGAGGGTTGGGGTGAGGGGCTGGCTCCGCGAATGCCGAAGCACATCGTATGCGGAGACTCCCCCTCACCCGGATTCGCGCGATTGCGCGAATCCGACCTCTCCCCGCAAGCGGGGCGAGGCGATCATCGCGCGGCGCGTTCAATGTCCGCCGCAGCGGCAATTCTCGTAATCGACGGGATCGTGGCTGTTGAAGATCGTCACTTCGTTGCCGTGATTTGCCTTCAGCGTCCGCAAGCGCTCCTGATTGGCCATTCGCGCCGCGCGATCCATGTCGACCCTGCGTTGGAAGTAACCCAGCACCAGCGGCATCCGGACCTTCGCCTGTAACTGGCCGTGGAAGAAATAGCTGTCGCCGGCATGAAGCAGCCATTTGTCCTTGCCGCGCACGGCAATGCCGCAATGGCCGAGCGTGTGGCCGGGCAGCGGAATCATCAGGATATCCGGTTCGCGATCGCCGAGCGCGCGCACGCCCTTAAAACCGAACCAGTCGTCGCCGCCCTCGTCGTAGAATTTCCAATCCGGCCCGTGCTTCCACTGCTCGGCGATGTAGCGGCCCTTTGGCGCGGCGATCTGGTGCGACACCGCCATCGCATGCTCGTCGCGGTGAACATGCACTTTTGCTTTGGGGAAGTCCGGCACTCCGCCGGCATGATCGCGGTCGAGATGCGTCAGCAACAGATGCCGCACATCATCAGGTGAATAACCCAACGACTTGATTTGCAAAACCGCCGTCTCGGCCGGATCCAGCCGGGGTGCCGTCTGCCGCACCCATCTGTGGCCAAGCCGTTGCGGTTGCGCGATGTCGTCGAGCCCGATGCCGGTATCGACCAGCGCAAGTCCGTCATCGGTCTCGATCAAGAGACAGTGACACACCATCCGCGCGCGCTGGAAGAAGCCGCCGGTGCCGTTCACGAAACGCCGTCCGATCGGGCACATGGTGCCGGTGTTGAGGTGGTGGATGCGCATGACGGCTCCTTGTTCTTGATCTCGGTGTTTTGCTTGCCATGCGCTGCGTCATAGGTAAAATATTGATATCTGATATTATCAATAGGAATAGACTATGGATATCCGGGAGCTTCGATATTTCGCGGCCGTGTTCAGCGAGCGTAATTTGACCGCGGCGGCCAGGCGCTGCTTCATCTCGCAGCCATCGATCTCCGCAGCCATCACCAACCTCGAAGCCGAACTCGGCACGACCTTGTTCATCCGGCACAAGAAGGGCGTCGCACCGACGGAAGCGGCCGAAAAACTGCATTCGCTCGCCCGTCGCATCATCGACGACACAGACGCGGCGCGAAACCTGTTCAAGAAACCTTCCGCACGGCAAACGTTGACACTCGGGCTGATGCGCACGCTCGATTTGCCGAGAACCATCGCCTTGCTAAAGCCGCTGACCGAAGCATCCGACGTGGCGCTGCGCCTGGTCGGCGCGAACGAGGCTGCGGACGCGCGGATCATTTCCAAGAGCATGAGCCGTGCCGACGAGCATTTTGTGCCGCTCTGGAGCGAGCGCTATGTCGCGGCACTGCCGCCATCGCATCCTCTCACCTTGAAGGACCGGCTGCGTGTGTCGGATTTTGCTGATGTCGCGATGATCGATCGCTGCCATTGCGAGCAGAGCGAATTCTTCACCGCTGCCGCATCACGCCACACCGCGGCGATCGCGGAGTCGGAAGATTGGGCCATGGCGCTGGTCGCCGCCGGCGTCGGCATTGCCATCGTCCCGGAAGGCGTCGCGCGGGCCTGTCCCGACGTCGCCGTGCGCGAGATAGAGGTCAAGGTCAAACGCCAGGTCGGACTGGCCTATAGCTCGAAGCGGTCTCCCTCGGAGGCGTTGCAGAATTTTATCGCGAGAATTCGAAAGCAGCGGCCAAAGGCAGGCCGCCTCAAAACTGCGATTAGGCCTCAGCGATAACTCTCTGCTTCGTCATGGCCGGGCTCGTCCCACCACTGTCCGGTTCATTGGAAGTATAGTCCAAGTTTCAACTGATCGGGGTTTATCGGGATCGGCTGTAGGGGTTCGAGCAAATGGTTGATCGGGCGTCTGTGCATGAGGTTGGTGCGGACGAGGCGGGCAAATTCGAGAGGGCTGTGCACCGCTTTTTGAGCCAGCTGGGCCATGCGCAAGATGAGAAAGGCGATCAGGGCGATGGCGATCTGAATGCGGACGGCATTCTCGGAGACACCGATGAAGTGCCTGATTCGAAGCGTCTGCTTGACCCAGCGAAAGAACAATTCGATCTGCCAGCGCTGTTTGTAAAGCTCTGCGATCTCTTCTGCCGGCGCGTCGAGATCATTGGTCACGATGCGCAACAGCTTACCGGTGTCGATGATCACGGTGATCTCTCGGACCGGAACTTGCAGCGGATTTTTGCGGCTGTTGGCGAGCCGGGCCGGCAAATGACCGACGCGGTCGCGCAGAATATTGCTGTTTTTGGGGACGCGGTTCTCCTTTACCACGCTGAACGGGGTATTCTTCTTCAGTCGCGTCACGAAGCGGCAGCCGGCGTCATCGAGCCGCGCCCACCAGCCATAATCGTAATAACCGAGGTCGTAGACGTAGGTTGCGCCCGGCTCGATCGGCATCGCCTTGGCGGCTGTGATGTCGTTGACGTTAGCGGGCGTCACCGCAAAGTAAACCGGCCGATCGGCATTCGGATCGTAGACGATATGCGCCTTGGCGCCGAACACATCGGCCGAAAATGTCGCCCAGCCTTCGCTCAGGCTGGAGAGCCGAACACTGGTGGAATCAATGAGCCGGACCGCGTCTGCCGTCGCGCGCCGCAGCCCACGATGCGCTTGCGGCAGCATCTGCGCGAACAGCTCGCTGAACACTTGCCAAGGCCGCGTCGAATTGGCGTCCGACATCGTCGAACGCTTCACCGGTGCCGCCCCCACGTGATAAAGCCGCGTCTCGTGGCTCGCCATCCCGGTCACGACCTCCCGCAGGCTCGTCGAGCCGCTCAATTGCCCGTACAGCAATGCGATGAACTGACGCTTCGTCGTCAATTTCCGCACCAGCCGGTCGGCCCCGTACTTCTCCACGATCTGTTCGAACTTAGACCAAGGAACGTGCTTTGTTAGACTGTGAAATACGCTATTCTGATGCCGCATGGCGTGGACCTCCTTCGGTGTCTCGAACGTGTGCGAAGCGCTCAAAACACAGAAGAATCCTCGTCATGCACCCTGTCTACAAAAATCGAACCGGACAGTGGTGGGCTCGTCCCGGCCATCCACGTCTTTCTTACCTGGGTAGAGAGTCAAGACGTGGATGCCCGGCACAAGGCCGGGCATGACGAGCTTGGCCTACCCCCGCACGCTCACGGCATGTCCGATCACCGGCTGCGCCTGAACCGGCGGGTTGGCGGTCTGCGCTGCGAGTTCGCCGATCAGCCGATCGGCGTCGGCCGCCATGCCGTCGGGGGCCTGGATCACCAGCCGCTCCAGTGCCCAGCGGTAGGAGGAAATCCGCCGCTCCAGGCATTGCTGCACCCACTGCACGATCAGGCTGTTCTCCTGCATGCGGGCGATCGCATCGGTGCGTTCGCGCGGCGACAATTCCGAAACATGGGCGAGCGCGGCGTTGCGCTTGCGGTCGAGATCGATCACCCGCGTGGCCGCGGCGAAGAACGGCTCGAAGCGCGTGATGTCGTCGCGCACGTCTTCAATCAGCTGTGCATAGCGCGAGGAATGCGAGCGGTGCGGCTCGTCGATCAGGGTGCGGCCATAGGCGGTGCGATCGAACACGACCTGTTGCCGCCACGGCGAAGGCAGCGGCTGGTAATCGCCGAACACGCTCCTCCAGGCCGGCCGCGAATGCGGCGGCTCGATCAGGGGATACGCGAGATCGCGGAGCTGCCGCTCGCCATCGGTGAGCTGGAATTGCGAGGCCGGCAGGCCGACGCTTCCCGTCACCTCACCGCCGAGCCAGCGATGCATGTCGTCGTTGAGGAAATCCTGACGCGTGCGGCCGAAATCGCCGCCGCTGCAGCCGGCGAGCGTCGCGCCGAACAGAATGAGCGCCAGCGCCGATCGCCCCGTCGATTGTCTGGCCCGGATCGGAAAGCACGTCTCCGGCATTTGAAATGTCCTGATGTCAGCGCCGGCGGCGACGACGGCCTGGTGCCGCACCTTGTTCCGGTCCGCGGCCACCGTCGGTCTCGTCGGTTTCGCGTTCGATCCGGACGACGGGAAGGATCAGCAGGGTTCCCATGTCTTCGCGCGGGGCGCCATCCATGGTTATGCCCAGCCGCCGCGACGCCGCATCCGCCGGAAATTCAATGATGGTGCCCATGTCCAACTCATCTCTCTCGTTGCCGCTCCAGCATGATCCGGCTGGCGGCCACAATCATTAAGATCAGGACGTGGTTAACGGCATCTTAATTTGGTTTTCGCCCGGCACGATTTGACGAGGGCCGCACCCGCCCCGTTGCGGCACAAAAAGCGACAAATGGGAGCAGCCTCTTCACCGATTGTTTTCCTTAACGAGCTGTTAAAGCAAACCGCGATAATTTGCCTAAAGAGAATTACTCAGTTGCGTACCGCTGACATGGCCACATCTCCACTTTTTCCAGGTTTTGACGGGTTGATGTCGCTCTCCCGTCGCGAGGGCGTCGATATCCGCCCCACTCTGCTGCGCGTCTTGACCGACCTCTATGTTCAGGCCGACGCGCATTCCGCCGACGAAGCGCGGCAGTTCGTCGAACTGAGCTCCCGCCTGATCGACGAGGTCGACGATGCGACGCGTGCCGCCGTTCGCGCCCGCCTCGCCGTCTATCCCGCAACCCCCGCCGCGGTCTTAAGAAAACTCGGGCTGAAAGCTCAAAACCCCGATCAGCGCCTGCCGCTCGCGCGCGAGATTGACGCAAGCCCGCCCGTGCCGCCGCCGGTCAAGCCGCCGCCGAGCGAGGCGCAATTGCGGATGCAATCGAACTTGTCGATGCAGCCCAAGGACGCCGCCGAAATCAACGACATGTTTCGCCGCGCCAGCGCCCGCGAGCGCGCGCTGATCCTGCACGATCTGAAAGACACCCCGCTCCGGGCTTCGGCGCGAATTCCCACCGCCCGCGCGGCCCGCGCCATCGAGACGCTCGAAATGGCGGCGTTCGCGGCCGACGTCGAAAACTTCGCGCTTGAGCTCGGCGAGGCGCTGATCCTGCCGTCGCGAATCGCAACCGAGGTGGTCAACGATCCCGGCGGCGAGCCGCTGGCCTGCGCCATGAAGGCCGTGGACATGCCGAGCCCGGTGTTTCAGCGGGTGCTGCTGTTCCTCAAGCCCGAATTCGGCCATTCAGTGGCGACGGTCTACCGGCTGTCGCGGCTCTACGACCGCTTGAGCGAGCGCTCCGCGCTGATCATGCTGGCGGCATGGCGCGGCTCGACGATGGCGGTCACCCGCGCCAAATACCGGGCGACGCTTTACGACGACGAACGCCATCGCGCCCGCACAACACCCGCGCAGACCCGGCCGGCGGCGCAACCGCCCGGCACCGGGGTCGTCCCCCGCGAGGGTTCGCAGGGCTAAGTCTTCGCCAGCTCCAAGAAATGCCGGCCGGCTTTGTCCTCGGTCTCCACGATCCAGGCATCCGGATCAAACCGGATCTCCTTGACGAGGCGCTCTTCCACGGAGGCTTCCGCCACCGGCGCCTTCGACGTCGGCATGAAAATCCGCTCGATCGGGCGGCTGTCGTCATAGACGGTCTGCGGCGCCGGCACATAGAGCATGGCATTGCCGTCGAGCAGCCCGACCTTGACGAACACCGCGCCGGCCTCTTCGGCGCCGCGCCGGCGCACCGCGCCAAAAATTCCCTCGGTCTGGCAGCGGCGCAGATAGGCGGCGACCCAGATACTTGATTTCAATCGCATGGGGCGGACGATACGTGAGTGGATGAATTGGCGCCAGTGTCCTCAAACGCGGCTCCGACTTCCGGATAACCCTGCCTGCTGCTATCGTCCGTCAAATAAGAAAAAATATTGCAGGGAGGACTTCCGAATGACGTCGCCGATCGTTCGCGCCACCAGCCGCCGCCGTTTCTTGCAATACCTCGCCGCAAGTCCGCTGTTCACATCCGGCGCGCTGTCTGCCTACGGCAACGAAGCGCCCTCCAAATTGCCCGACCCGATGATCTGGGCGCCGGCCGGCGGCGAACTGATCGACAAGCCAAAGGACGCCATCAACGTGTTCGACTTCGAGCCGGTGGCGCGCAAGAACGTGCCGCCGGCGCATTTCGGCTACATGGCGTCCGGCCTCGACGACGAGGTCACGCTGCGCGCCAACCGCGAGGGGTTTTTGAAATTCCAGTTGCTGCCGCGCCGCCTCAACGATGTGTCCAAGATCGACACCAGCGTGGAGCTGTTCGGCACCAAATATGACTCGCCGATCTTCGTGTCCCCGACCGGCGGCAACCAGTTCTTTCACCCCGACGGCGAGGTTGCGGTCGCAAAAGCTGCGCGCGCGGGCAATCATCTGCAGATGCTCTCGACATCGTCGAACTATTCCGTCGACGAAGTGACAAAAGCGCGCGGCGCGCCGATCTGGTTCCAACTCTATGCGTCGCCGCAATGGGAGGTGGCGCAGGCGCTGATCAAGCGCGCCGACGCTGCCGGCTGTCCGGTGCTGGTGGTGACGACAGATCGCGTCGCCGGCCGCAACCAGGAAACCCTGTTCCGCCTGATGCGCACCGATACGCGCGAATGCTCGGCGTGCCATGATCGCAGCAGTTTCGCGGCGCGCTCGGTGCGCCGGCACAATTACGACGGCATTGATCTCAGCGGCGTCACCGGAAGCGGCGAATCCTCCAATTTGTCCTGGGATACCGTGAAGCGAATGCGCGATGTGACGCGCATGAAGATCGTACTCAAGGGCATCATCACGCCCATGGATGCTGAATTGGCGGTTCAAAACGGGATCGACGGCATCCTCGTCTCCAACCATGGCGGACGCGGCGAGGACAACGGCCGCTCGACCATCGACGCGCTGCCGGAGATCATCGCCGCGGTGAAGGGCCGCATTCCCGTGATTGTCGACAGCGGCTTCCGCCGCGGCACCGACGCTGTCAAGGCGCTCGCGATCGGCGCGCAGGCGGTCGGCATCGGCCGGCCCTATCTTTGGGGGCTCGGCGCCTTCGGCGAGGCCGGCGTCGAGCGCGTGCTCGAGATCGTTCGCACCGAAACGCGCGCGGCCATGCAGCAATGCGGCGTGCGATCGGTGAAGGAGCTCAATCCGGGCTTTGTGCGGCGGACGGCGTGAGCCCCTGAGTCTTCAATCATCGGCTACGGGTGATCGACCTCACGAGGCGGCAAGAGCTCTTTGCAGGCGCGCGATCGCGCCGGGCAGGCCGCGCACTTTCATGATCCGGCCGGTGCTGTCGTAGTCCTCGGAGAGCACGCGTGCATTCTCATACACCTCGTTGAGCAACCCCTGCTTCGCGTACGGCAACACCAATTGGTCCTCCACCATCGCAGCTTCGAAAAACGCGATGATGGTCTCGCGCAGCGCAGTCACGTCCTCAGGTGACTTTGCGGAGAGGAGAATCGCGTTGGGGTGCTTGGCGCGGAGCGCGGCGCGATCCGCTTCGCTCACGCGATCGATCTTGTTGAGCAGCAGGCGCGAAGGGACGGCGTCCGCGCCGATCTCGCGCAGCACATTGCGGCTCACCTCGAGCTGCGATTCATAGGTCGGATCGGAGGCGTCAACGACGAACAGCAGCAGCGACGCCTCGAGCGCTTCGGCGAGCGTAGACCGAAATGACGCGACCAGATCGTGCGGCAGCTTCTTGATAAACCCGACTGTGTCCGAGACCAGCACGCGCGGCTTCGCCTCGGGCTGCAGGGAGCGCACGGTCGTATCGAGCGTCGCAAACAGCTTGTCCGCGACCAGCACCTCGCTACCCGTGAGCGCTCGCATCAGCGACGACTTGCCGGCATTGGTATAGCCGACCAATGCGACCCGGAGCTGATCGCGGCGCGCGGATCGGCGCTGGTCGTTGTCCCGCTGGATATCCTCCAGCTGTTCTTTCAGCTCCGCGAGGCGATCGCGGATCTTGCGGCGATCGAGCTCGAGATCGGACTCGCCCGCGCCGACGCCTTGCTGGCGTCCGCCGCCCGACGATTCCCGCAGACGCGGCGAGACGTATTTCAACCGCGCCATCTCGACCTGCAGCTTCGCCTCGCGACTGTGCGCATGGCGATGGAAAATCTCGACGATCACCCCGGTCCGATCGAGTACCTGCGCACCGGTTGCGCGTTCAAGGTTGCGCGCCTGGCTTGGTGAGATGTCATGGTCGACGATCACGAATTCCGGTTTCGGCGCCGCCGCCGGATCGGGCTCTGTCTGCCTGGCATTCGGCTGCTTCTCGTCTGCGTCTTCAAACCGCTCGCGGGCCTTCGACTTCCGGGGGGTCGCCATCGATCCGACGACACCGGTCCCGCCGGTAATCGCCGCGAGCTCCTCAAGCCGTCCCTTGCCGAGTACCGTCCCGCCGCCGATCTCGTCACGCTTCTGCGATATCGTGCCGACGACTTCGTAGCCGAGCGTTTTCACCAGACGGCCCAACTCCTCGATGCTGGCGGCATGCGCGACGTCGTCGACTCCGGGGATCTGAATGCCGACGAGGATCGCACGTGGAACGGGCGGCCTGGTTTCCATGATACATCGCTCGCCTGCTGCGCGGCAGGCCGTTAGGCGGCCTTGCGGACCGGATTCATTTCGCGTCGCCGCGCCGAAACGGCGCAACCGCATTCATGGACCGTTCCGGCCTCAATGACAAATCCGCGCCTTTCCAGCGAGAGGCGAAGGGTTTCATTGGCCGCGGCCTTTTGCGGGTCAACCCAGACCACCAGCACACCGCCGGGACTCAAGAAATCCACCAGCCAGTCAAGCGCGACCTCAAGGGTTTTGAACGTGCGCCGCCGCCAATCGACCAACGCTACGTCGTATTGGCCGGCCGGATGGCCGCAGTTTGCCGTGGCTGCCGTGCGAATATAGCCGCGGCGCTGCAGCTCCAGCATCAGCTCGACGCCCTTGGAACCGGCGACCACGATTCGGTGCTGCTTCGAGCAGCCTGCCAGCGCGATCATTGGTTCAATGATGCGATCGCCTGCGGGAGTGGCATGAGAGGGAGTCATGATGGTCACCATTTCGGTCTAACTGTTATTTGAAACCGACGCGGCGATAGGACGGCTGGCCAACCAGGCGTCCCGCGCAAGCCGAGCCTCGGTTTTGAACGTGGAGCGGTCGCTGTCGCGACGCCTTTCCACCCATGTTGAACTTAAAAGTACCGGCGGCCGATCACTGCCTGCATTGGCTATTCTGCGCGCCGGATTTGCGACAGTGTCCGCTAGATAGGTGAAATGACATAAAGAAACGAGACGAACGAAACGGCCGCGATATAATAATCGCATGCTGGCCGCCGAAGTTCTCTTGTCGGACGGCAGCAGACGCGAAGCTGACTACGGAATCACTGCGCTAGTCGATCGAATGACCGATCACCGTGGTGAGTTCGCGGACCAGGCGTTCGGACACCTGCCCGGTCACCGGCAGCTTGCGCTCGCGCTCGAATTTTGCGATCGCGGCTTGCGTGTCGGTGCCGACAGTGCCGGTCGGCTTCAACTGGCCATAGCCATATTCGGTGAGCGCGCGCTGCACCGCCGCGACGCGGCGGGTGGCCGGATTGGCAAGCGGGATCGGCGCCGGCGGCCGCGGGATGCTCGACGTCGCAGCCGGCGGCATGGCCGCCGTTGTCTTGACCAGATTGCCCAGCGGGTCGGCCGCTTTCGGCTCGGCGGGCTTGGGCTCTGCGACAGGCTTGGGCTCCGGAGGCGGCTTTGATTCCTGCGCAGCCCTGGGCTCAGGCGCAGGCTTCGTTTCCAAAACAGGCTTCGGTTCCGACGGCGTCGCATCGGCTTCGACCGGGCGCGGACGCGGCAAGGGGCTAGGCGCCAACGCCACAGGCTGAGGCATCACGATCACCGAGCCGAACATCGGCGCGGGATGGTGCCCGGTTTGCAGGAACAGCGCGTTGACGATGATGGCCACAACCGCCGCAAAGGCCAACGCGCCGGCAAAGGTGTCCTTCGGACTATGCAGCAGAACGCGCAATAGCAGGCCGCGCTCGGCGTCGGCTTCGATGGCAACCGCGCGCGCGCCGCGGCGTCGACGCGGCATGTCGTCATCCCCGGAAATTTTCTTAGGCACTTTTCTTCACCTGGGTTTTGTCTTCGACGTGAGCTTGGACGTGAGCTTGGACGTGATCTTGGACTTGATCTTGGGTCGGCGATCGCGACGAAGGCGTCAACGTCGCGACGTTGCTTGACGGCATCATCTCGGCTTGCGTGAACGCCAGCGGCAACGCGACGGTCACGGTGGTGCCCTCGTCGATCTTGCTCTGCAAGGTCATTTCGCCGGCATGGAGCGCGACCAGGCTTTTCACGATCGACAATCCAAGGCCGGTGCCTTCGTGGCGCCGCTGATAGGTCTTGCCGGCCTGGAAGAAGGGATCGCCGATCCGCTTGAGATCGTCGGCCGCGATGCCGACGCCGGTATCGGTGACGCGCAGCACGAGCCGCGCGCCCTCGACACTGGCTGATACCGTCACCATGCCGCCGCGCTCGGTGAATTTGATCGCATTGGAGACCAGATTGAGCACGATCTGCTTGAACGCGCGCGGGTCGCCGTTCATGACCGGCAGATCCTCGAGCACGCGGGTCACGAGGTCGATGCCGTTTTCCCGCGCCTTCAGCGCCAGCAGGTTGCAGCAATTGATCACGGCTGCGCGCGGCGCGAACGGCTCCGGCGAGATTTCGAAATTGCCGGTTTCCATCTTGGACATGTCGAGAATGCCGTTGACCACGCTCAAAAGATGCTGGCCGGAATCGTGGATCAGCTGGGCATACTCCCTGCGGTGCGCCGCATCCAGCATCAACGCCTGTTCCTGGACGAGCATCTCGGAGAAGCCGATGATGGCGTTGAGCGGCGTGCGCAATTCATGGCTCATGGTGGCGAGGAAACGGGTTTTCGACGCATCCGCATGTTCGGCGGCGGCGCGCGCCAGTTCGAGCGCCTGTTCCTGCATCTTCCGATCGGTGACGTCGCGCATCACGGCGACCACCTCGGCCTCGCGTGTGGCTCCGGTTCCCGGCGCGGAATCGAGCGGCCGGCAGCGCATTTCGATCCAGATGAACTCCGCGCCGCCGCGCGGGCCATCCCGCCGCAGACGGAATTCAACGCTGCCCGCCTCGCCGCCGCGCGTGGCGTCCGAAAGTGCCGTGAGATAGGCCGGTCGATCGGCGACGTGGACGCGGTCGAACAGGCCATGGCCGAGCAGGCGCGCCACCTGGGTGCCCAGCATCGTCTCCGCCGCGGGCGAGATGAATTGCACCGCGCCGTTGCGGCGATGGCGCGAGATCACGTCGCTCATGTTGCGCGCCAACAGGCGATAGCGGTCTTCCTCGAGGTTGAGCAGTGCGACACTGGTGCGCGCCAGCGACTCGGCGCCGAAGGCAAGCCCCGCGGCATAGACCGTCGCCGACATGACGCCGCACGCCATGAAGAGGCCGCGCGAAAAGGGAGTGACATCGGCCGCCGGCAGCAGGTCGAAATGCCCGAACGCGATCAACAGGGCGGTGCAGGCGAGCGCCAGCGCGGAGGCGAACGCGACCACGCGGCGCGAGGCCGAAAGGGCGGCTTCGAGCGGAACCACCACGAGCCAGATCGCGGCAAACGACAATATGCCGCCGGTGGTCATCGCCACCATCATGACGAGACCCGCCAGCGCCAGCGACGAGAGCACATGCGCGCCCTCGTAGCGGCCGGTGCGGGACAGGAACCACGACAACAGGATCGGCGCGATCAGCCAGGCGAACGCTACGACTTCGAGCGCGGTCGGCGCGCCGCGCATCGCCAGATAGACCGGAAATGCCGCAAATGCCGCAAGGCTTCCGATCAGCCTCGGCGCCATGAAGGCGCGATGACGCGCGCGCGTCAGCGCATCATATCGCGCCGAAGGGTGCAGCAGCGCATCGAGACAATCGCGGATGATACTCAATACTCTCACGTGCTCTCGCGCTTCGGCGTGTTCGTCGTCAAGACGCGCCGGAACGCCCCCTTTATCTTTGGCCCAACCTGTCAGAGCGAAATTAAGCGAACGCTAAGGCACGCCGGCCGCCCGGCAAAGACCCTCTCCCGGCGCGGTTTTTCGCGTTCTCCCTCCGCCTCATTCGACGCGGATGGTGAACGACAGGTTTCCGCCGACCGTCCGGTATGGTTTCGAAATGGTGGACGCGCCGGATGCCTCGAAACACGGCAAAATCTCTCATCAATCGAAAATTTACAGCGAATCAATTTCGTAGGTTTTTTTGCGAATTTTCGAGAGTTTAAATTCAATGCAAACACTTGCGATTTATCCACGGCTGTTAGTCAGGAACCGATTGCGAGATCAATCGCAACGCTTGCGCGGTCCATCGCAGCCTTCTGCGATGGTTCGCAACGGAATGAAAAAGAGACGACCGGGGTCGCGAGATGTTTTTTCTGCTGCGCATGGCGTTCTGGCTCGGGCTCGTGCTCGTGCTGCTGCCGAGGGATAAGTCGCCCGAACAGGACAAACTGCCGCAAGTCGGCGCGTCGCAGGCGGTGTCGGCGGCAACCGCTGCGGTGTCGGACATGAGCCAGTTCTGCAAGCGCCAGCCGCAGGCCTGCGAAGTCGGCGGCCAGGCCGCGACCGTGATCGGACACCGCGCCCAGGAAGGCGCGCGCAAACTCTATCAGATCATCACCGACAAGAAGGCGCCGGACCATACCGGGTCGATCGGTGGCGGTGAGAATGCCGCGGAAGCCGCAACCCGTGACACCTTGACGCCGGACGATCTGGTGGCGGAATGGCGCGGCCCGCCGGCGCCGTGAGCGCAAATTAACCCCGGAACTACGTCATTTTCGCGTACGTTCGTATCGCCTTCGCCGGCGCGAGACCCTATATATGGCCTTGGGTTCGAGCGCAGGGCGCCATATGACGATCGACGAAATCAGGGACAATTTTGCGGTGCTGGAGGATTGGGACGACCGCTACCGGTACGTCATCGAGCTCGGCCGGATGCTTAAGCCGATGCCGGAAGCCGAGCATTCGGCGGCCAACAAAGTGCAGGGCTGCGCCAGTCAGGTCTGGCTCGCCAGGCATATCGATCGCGCGAGCGGCAACGAGCCGCATCTGAACTATCTCGGCGACAGCGACGCGCATATCGTGCGCGGCCTGATCGCGATCCTGCTGACGCTTTATTCCGGCCGCACGCCGCGGGAAATTCTCGCAACCGACGCGATTTCGGTGTTCGACGAATTCGGCTTTCGCGAGCATCTGACGCCACAGCGTTCCAATGGCTTGCGCGCCATGGCCGAGCGCATCCGCGCCGACGCCCGCGAAGCGCTTGCCGCCGCCTCCTGAAAGCCCGACAAGCCGATTGGGTTGTCCGTTCACGCCGCCGTGATCGACAGCCGTTTCGGCTCTGTTAACCCAGCCACGCCAGGGTCGCCTCGGTCTTTAAACGATTTAAAATGATTTGCAGGATCATCCGCCAACAACTGAAAGTTGACGGATGGCTCAGTTTCCGAACCTCTGGCGCTTCATGCGGTCGCGATCGGGTCGCGGCTTCCTGCTGCATTTGAGCCTGTGCGCGGCGCTGTCCGTGACCGTCGGCTACGGCTTCTATTACTTCAGCCTGAACTGGTTTGAGGAGCACAAGAGCCGCGAAAAGATCATCGCGCTGCAATTGGTCGATGCCTTCGTCACCAATTATTCGGCGGTCCGCTCGCAATTCGGCAAGGACGCGCCGGTTCCGGCGACATTCCGGGCGCACGCGATCGAGGCGTTCAACAAGCAGAACAGCGACAACTCCGATTTCCGCCTGGCTTCTGTCGGCCGCCCCGGACGCGAGATCCTGACGCCGCCGACGGATGCAAGGATGGCAGAGACCATCGAGGCTTTCGCGGCGATGCCGAACCCGAAACCGGTATCGGAACTGCTCGACGTCAACGGCGAGAGGATTTTCCGCACCGTCTATCCGACGATCGCGCGCGAAGAGAGCTGCGTCAGCTGTCACAACGCATTGCAGCCCGTCCAGACGCCATGGCATCTCAACGACGTGATGGGCGCGTTCGTGATCGACGTGCCGATCTCGCCGTTTTTGCACACCGTGATCTGGCAGAGCGCCGGCATCGGCATCGGCCTGTTCCTGGCGCTGGCGCTCGCCGGCCTGACCATTTCGCTGATGCATTTCCGCCAGCTCGAAGCGCTCGACGCCTCGGCCGCAAAGCTCGGCCGCACCCAGAACTTCCTCGACAGCATCATCGAGAACATGCCGGTGTCGGTCGCCGTCAAGGACGCCCGCGACCGCTGCTATGTCCTGATCAACCGCACCGCCGAGGCCATTTTCGGCATCGCGCGCGGCGAATTGATCGGCCGGCCCGCCGATGTTTCGCAGAACAAGGAAGCCGCCAACGACCTGTTCCCGCTCGCCGGCGAGGCGCTGCGCACACAAGAGCTGCAAACCATCGGCGAGCATCTGGTTCATACCCCTCACAACGGCACGCGCATCCTGACCACCAGGAACCTCTCGATCCCCGACGAGAACGGCGAACCGCGCTATTTGCTCAGCCTCGCGGAGGACATTACCGAGCGCAAGCAGGCGGAGGCCCGCATCCAGCATTTGGCGCATTACGATGCGCTGACCGATTTGCCCAATCGGGCCGCCTTCGTGGACGATCTCGCGCGCGCCATCGATGCCGCCAAGCTCAACAAGGAATCCTTCGCCGTGCTGAGCATCGACCTCGACGGCTTCAAGGAGGTCAACGATGTGTTTGGCCACGCGGTCGGCGACGACGTGCTGCGCCAGATGGCAGAGCAGCTGCGCGCGTTCGCGCCCGACGCCTATCTGGCGCGGCTCGGCGGCGACGAATTTACCCTGATCACGCCGAACGGCGATCATCCGGTGCTGGCCGAAATCCTCGCAAGGCGTCTTCATGCCGCCGTCGCCATCGATCTGGAACGCGACGGCCAGCATCTGCGCGTCGGCATCTCGATCGGCGTCGCCATCTTTCCGGCCGACGGCACCGACGCCACCACGCTGCTTAACAACGCCGATGCCGCGCTTTACCGCGCCAAGGGCGCCGGCCGCGGCAAGACGCGCTTCTTCGAGATCGAGATGGACAACCGCTTGCGCGAGCGGCGCGCCATTTCGAACGAGCTTTCTTCTGCCATCGCGCGCAACGAGCTCTGTCTGCACTATCAGCCGCTGGCCAAGATCGACGGCGAGGTGATCGGGTTCGAGGCCTTGCTGCGCTGGCAGCATCCCCAGCGCGGCATGGTTTCACCCGCGACCTTCATTCCGGTGGCCGAGGAAAGCGGGCTGATCATGCAGATCGGCGAATGGGCGCTGCGCGAGGCCTGCCGCGAGGCGGCGTCGTGGTCGCAGCCCCTGCAAATCGCGGTCAATCTGTCGCCGATCCAGTTCCGCCACGGCGACCTCGCGGGATTGGTGCATTCACTGCTGCTCGAAACGGGGCTGGCGCCGACGCGGCTGGAGCTCGAAATCACCGAGGGCGTGCTGGTCGAGGATTTTGATCGCGGCCTTTCGATCCTGCGCCGCCTGAAGGCGCTTGGCGTGCGCATCGCGATGGACGATTTCGGCACCGGATATTCGTCGCTGTCCTACATGCAGTCGTTCCCGTTCGACAAGATCAAGATCGACAAGTCGTTCATCTCGAACGTGAAGAGCAATCCGCAGTCGGCCGCGATCGTGCGCGCGGTCATCGGGCTCGCCCATGGGCTCAATCTGCCGGTGCTGGCGGAGGGCGTCGAGACCAGGCCGCAGCTCGATTTTCTCGCCGGCGAGGCTTGCGATGAAGTGCAGGGTTACCTGATGGGACGGCCGCAGCCGATCGCGCAATATGCTGACCTCATCGGCCAGGACGGCGCGACACGGGCCAAGCTGCTCAGCGCCTGACATCCCCGCCTTCCCCGTCATCCCCGGATGAGCGCAATTGCGCTCACTCGGGAGGTGCGCGCCCTTGCGCGCCTCGAAGGATGACAGCCCGTGGCCCATCCTTCGAGGCTCGCCCAGCGGTGCAAGTGCACCGCAAGGCTCGCACCTCAGGATGACGGTTGAGATCCCGGCTTACTTCCGCCGCCGCCGCTGCTGGCCGAGCCCCATTTTCTTGGCGAGCTGCGAACGCGCCACCGCGTAGTTCGGCGCCACCATCGGATAGTCGGCCGGCAGGCCCCATTTGTCGCGGTATTGCTCCGGCGTCATGTTGTATTGCGAGCGCAAATGCCGCTTCAGCGATTTGAAGCGCTTGCCGTCTTCCAGGCACACCAGGTAATCGGGCGTCATCGATTTCTTCACCGACACCGCGGGCTTGGCCGGCTCCAGCGGCGTTTCGATCCGCCCGGTCGAGACCCGCAGCAAGGCGGCGTGAATCTGGCTGATCAGGTTCGGGATTTCGGACGCCGGTGTCGGATTGTTGCTCAGATACGCCGAGACGATATTCGCGGTCAGGTCGATGAAATTCTTGGACGCAGAATCGGTCATGGCCTGGACCTCTCGGAGACGTATTCGCACAGGTGCTCAAGGGATCGGACAGTATCCGGAAAGCGGCAATACGCTTTCGGGCTCTTCCACTACTTGCTGAATATGAGCTGATTACTCGCAACGTGACAAGAACGACGGCGCTTTATTTTTCGGACGCAATATCGATCGAAGTACAGCTGGCTCAGGAGCGCTGGTCGAGATGCGCGCGCAGTTCGTCGATCGAGGCAAACCGCATCATGCCTTCCGGCATTTGCGCCTCGATCGAGCCGTCGGAATACAACGAATAGGCCATGCCATCGACGACGCCGGACTTGAGAACCGTCACCGGCGGCTGTTCCTCGCTTCGCGCGGCCGGCGGGTAGCGATCCGCCGCAGGCGCGCCGGGGCTTGGCTCGGTCGGCGTTGACGGCGTCCGGCTGGTTCGCCGCGGCGGCGCATCGGCACCTCTGGCGCGCTCCGATTTGGGCCAGGCATCGTCAAACGTTGCCGGCGCCGCCTCGCTTGGTTCGAACGGCGGCGGCACGGCAGGCGGTCCCGGACGAAGATCGGGCGGGGGTAATTCGGTGGTTCGCGCCTGCGCGCGCTCGCGTTCCTTCCGCGAGGTCGACGAGAACAACAGGTTGCGCCGCTGTTTTGCGGCTGGCGCGCCCTCGGCCGGCTCCGGCGCGGGGGGCGGCACTTCGCCGCGGCCGCGATCGCGCGATGCCGCTTCCTCGTACCATGGCGGCGGCGCGGCCGCTGGCGCGTCGGCGGATGCCGGCGCCGGCTGGTCGCGGCTGAACAGGAAGCCGCCGTCCTCTTGAGCGGGATTGCCCAGCCCCGCGCCGCCGGCGGCCGGCTGCAGGGCGGCCGCGATGCGCGATTCGGTCGCAACTCCGCCGAGCCGCTGCGCGATGTTCCTCAGCTCCCGGACGACGGTCCACAGGCCGATCATTACCATCCCGGTGCATATCGAAATCGCGCCGACCAGGATCAACGTATTGCCGAAGCTGAACTCCTTGACCGGGAGCCCGAACAGGATCGCCAGAAGGCCAGCCAGCAACAGGCCTACACCGGCGACCAGCACCACAACCATCATCGAACTCACCCCCGGGCCGCGCTGGAAATATGCGCGAGCCGCCAGCGCCACGATACTGTCATATTGTCCACATCGCCAACCGGCAATTCCGGTCGCGGTTCCCCCGAAAAACCCAAGCCTTCAAAGTCTTGAAGACCCAGCTCTTCAAAACCCAAGCCCCGAAAACCCCACCCCGCTGACAGGATACGATCCGGACCTTAATTTTCGCTCCCGTCCGTCATCCGGGTTTTTACGGTGACGATTGTTGCGTTGCATCAGGGAATTTACGCCACAATTGCCAATTACTTGGAAAGGGAACTGGGCTATATGGATGCCGGGGATTAGAGGCCCAAAAGCGCCATCTGGGCCAAGGGGATACCGGGTTACCAATAGCCATGTCATCCATAACGACTTCGGCCATCGACCTGCCCGCGCGGCGCTCGGTGGAGCGGATTTGCGACGACCTTGCCCTCCTGGTCCTGGTCGCGGTCGCTTTGATCGCAAGCCTCACCTTTCGTGATTACGGATTAGGCTGGGACGACTACACCCACGCCGAATACGCCGATCTGCTGCTACGCATGTACGGTTCCGGCTTCAAGGACACCGGCGCGCTGTCGTTCGCCAATCTTTATATGTATGGCGGCGGCTTCGACATGGCGGCCGCGCTGTTACACAAGGTCATCCCGCTCGAATTGTTTGAAACGAGACGCCTGCTCGGCGCCGTTGTCGGCGTCATCGGGCTTGCGGTGACATGGCGGCTCGGCCGCCGCGTCGGCGGCCCGCTCGCAGGCCTCGCAGCGCTGCTTCTGCTCGCGCTCTGCCCGACCTTCTACGGGCACATGTTCATGAATCCGAAGGATGCGCCATTTGCGGTCGCGATGGTGATCCTGATGCTCGGCCTCGTTCGCCTCGCCGAGGAATATCCAAACCCGTCACCGCGGACCGTCCTGATCGTGGGTCTTGGCGCCGGCCTATCGATCGGCTGCCGTATCCTCGGCGGGCTGGCGCTGGTCTATGCGCTCGTGGGCTTTGTGCCGCTATTGCTCGAGGAGGCCAGGACCCACAGCGCCCGCGAAGCCTTCCATCGCTTCGTCCATGTCGTCTATGTCCTGCTGCCCGGACTGATCCTCGGCTACCTCGTGATGGGGCTGATCTGGCCGTGGTCGATCATGGAGCCAAACAATCCCTTCCACGCCCTGACCTACTTCTCGAGTTTCTTCGAGAAGCCGTGGAAGGAGATGTTCGACGGCGCACTGGTGTCGGTGCCGGACATGCCCTGGTCGTATCTGCCGACGCTGTTCGCGCTACAGCTTCCCGAGGTGCTGCTCGGTCTGTTGAGCGCCGGCGTGGTCGGCAGCTTAATGTCGCTGTCGCGCGGCAATATATCCGGCCGCCGCAAGACCATTTTCCTGATGCTGACGCTGGCGGCGACGCTGCCGCTTCTGATCGCGATGGTGAAGCGCCCGGCGCTCTACAACGGCATCCGGCATTTTGTCTTTGTGATCCCGCCGATGACGGTGCTCGCAGGCGCAGCCTTTGCGTGGGGCATGAGCTGGCTCGGGGAGAACCGCCGCAGCTGGCAACCCGCCGCGGTCGCCGTCTTCTCATTCGGCCTGCTGCTGCCGCTCGCCGAGATGATCCGGCTGCACCCCTATCAATACACCCACTTCAACTATATCGCCGGCACGGTTCGCTCCGCCGATAGTCTGTTCATGCTGGATTACTGGGGGCTCGCGTTCAAGCAGGCCTCCGATGGCCTGCGCGACCAGCTCGACGAGCGCCAGGAAGTGCCTCCGCATGGCCGCAAGTGGAAGGTCGCCGTCTGCGGCCCGCAGCGCCCGGCGCAGGTCGCGCTCGGTCCCGATTTCACCATCGGCTGGGACAGCCACGCCGCCGACTTCGCCATGACGCTCGGCGAATTCTACTGCAAGGGCCTGACCGCGCCTGTGCTGGTCGAGATCAAGCGCGACGACGTCGTGTTCGCGCGCGTCTACGACATCCGCGGCCGTAGTATATCCAGCCTGCTGGCGATTCCGGCGCCGTAACGCGGCCCGTCAACAATCAGCATAACTGGCTCCCCCTCTACAAGCGTTCATTAACCTAACATGTCTACCTAAGGTCGCAGCGCACGCGGAGACCTTGTCTTGGAACGCCTCCTTCGATCGGGATTTTTCATCTTACTCTTTTATGGCGTCGTCGCTGCCGCCGTATGTGGATTGCAACTCGTCCCCTACTTAGGGTGGGTTGTGCTTGCCGCGGGCGGCCCGCTCTGGGTCGGTTATCTCGTCCACCTCATGATGTTGAATCTCGCTGGTGGTGGCATTCTCGGGATGATTTCGCGGGCATGGCTCGTCTTCCCCCTCGCCTATTACGGTGGTGGCTTCGCACTACACTCTGTGTCGCTAAATCGCGCATGTGGAGGCCGAGGCAATCGAGCAAGCCGCGCAGCAAGCAACCATCAAAGTCGATCAGCCGTTCTCATTTCTTAACGTCGCGAGCGGAGGTTTCGAGTTGCTAAAGCATTACCGGATCGATCGCACGTTCCTAAGACAGGGCGATGGGCGCATCACAACCCAATATTTTGCTCGCGGGGAGGCATGCAACGACGCCATAAGAACTCGACAGGACGCCATAAGAAATCGAGCGCCTGACCCACGCGATCAACCCTCTTTGATGGTCGATCTGTTTGGAGGATATCACGATAACGACAAAACGCGCCAATGCATCCTCTCGCAGAACGACTTACCTGCGAGCTGGCGC
This sequence comes from Bradyrhizobium lablabi, assembly GCF_900141755.1. Classification (NCBI taxonomy): domain Bacteria; kingdom Pseudomonadati; phylum Pseudomonadota; class Alphaproteobacteria; order Hyphomicrobiales; family Nitrobacteraceae; genus Bradyrhizobium; species Bradyrhizobium lablabi. The sequence continues at coordinate 1,161,813 of NZ_LT670844.1, forward strand.
TATCGCATTGAAAGCCAGTACCTTCCTGAGGGCGAGGGCGACTTTATCAACGCGCGCTTTGGCTCGCGTTATTCTGTAATCGATGAAACAACCAGCGCGACACTTCTCACAGTTGAAACTGGCGCAATTGGTACTCTGCCGCCGATTCAGACAATCACGGCAATTTGCTCGCTCTATAGCGAACCCCTGAAGTGTCGCGTTGGTCTATTGCCATCCTCGACGCTTGTTCCCATAGGCTACAAGCTTCCGCCAAGCGGGACACCGAACTTCGTTGAGCTGGAAGACCCTGATACTTGGGGGATCGGCATTCTGGCACGGGCGCTTTCGCTTCAGCCGCGAACGCGCGCGGACTAAGTCCAGCCGCTGCTCGGACCGATGGCGGACACACCCCAAATCGACTAGGTCCAATCGTTCGCGCGCGTCTACGACATCCGCGGCCGCAGCATTTCAGCCTGCTGGCAATTCCGGCGCCCTAGGACTGGATGCTTGCCCATGCTCCTTGCTAGCGAGCAAGCTCCCTGATCCAGTCCGCATCCTATCCACGACCCGCGAGCAACATCGTTTGCGGAAGCAATGCGCTGAGAGAAACCGAACACAGCCGGTTGGGTCGGCATCTCAGCATGAGCGGCAAGTTGGTCGCTTGAAAATTTCCGAATAGCCCACGAAGCCTATGATCTGGCCACACGTCGATGAACGCAAACTAAATTTCCCGTTCTGGTGTCATTCAACTAACGGCCGCTAAGGTTTCGATGCTGTGTCCCACAAGGAAAATTCCTCGTGGGCACGCGAACTGGAGGAGACGCCAATGAAAACTAAGTTAGTTGCTGCAGCAGTTTTGGTTGCGTCGTTCGCTGCTCCCGCTTTCGCAGCCGACGAGTTCTATGTCGTACAGGACGTCAAGACCAAGAAATGCACCATCGTCGACAAGAAACCGACCGAGTCGTCGATGACCATCGTTAGCCCGTCCGGCACTATCTACAAGAGTCGTACCGAAGCGGAAGCTGGAATGAAGAGCGTCAAGGTCTGTTCCTCGCAATAAGAAAGATCAGCCAGGCATGTACCTGATGGGTCATCTGCACTGACATTTGGGAGCCCGCCAATCTCGGCGGGCTCTCTGTCCGCCTAAGCGAAACGGCTCCAGCGTCGGATCAAGAGTCGTGCGGATGCCTGACCCGCGGCCGGGCATGACTGCCACGCCACTCCCGTGCCTTGCTGCGAAGCAAGTGCAGGGCTAATCTCGTGCTGAATCCAACAATCATATGGAGAAACCGGTCATGTCGCCAGCCGAAGCTCGCCTGAAGGAAGTGCCGTCGGATATGACCGAGGCCGAATGGACCCAAAGGGTCAATCTCGCCGCCTGCTACCGCCTGGTCGCGCATTATGGCTGGGACGACCTGGTCGATACCCACATCTCCGCCCGCGTGCCGGGACCGGACCATCATTTCCTGATCAACCCCTACGGCTTGATGTTCGACGAAATCACCGCGTCCAGCTTGGTGAAGGTCGACCTCCACGGCAATCAGCTGACCAAGAGCGACTACAGCATCAACCCGGCCGGCTTCACCATCCACTCCGCGATCCACGAGGTGCGCGAGGACGCCGGCTGCGTGCTCCATCTGCATACGCCCGACGGCACCGCGGTGGCGAGCTGCATGGAAGGCCTGCTGCCGATGAACCAGACCGCGCATTTCGTCACCCACGACCTCGCCTATCACGACTACGAGGGGGTCGCGCTTGATCATGACGAGCGTCCGCGCCTGCAGAACGACCTCGGCAACAAGAACCACATGCTGTTGCGCAATCACGGCACGCTGACGGTCGGCCGCTCGGTCGCCTCCGCCTTCGAGCGCATGTACCATCTGGAACGTGCCTGCACCATGCAGGTCCGCACCCGCATGCTGGGCCCGACCGCCTATCCGATCGAGAAGATGGTGATCGAGAAGAACGAAACCCTGTTTTCAAATCCCGATCGCGCCGAATTGCGCTCGACCATGCTGGTATGGCCGCCGCTATTACGAAAACTCGACCGGATCGATCCGAGCTACCGGAATTAACGCCCGGAGCGCGCGAAGAGCACGAAGGTTATCGTGGCGTGACAGTTCTGGTGACCGGCAGTTCCGGCCATCTCGGCGAGGCGCTGGTCCGTACCCTGCAGGCGCAGCGTCGCGAGGCGATCGGAATCGACATTCTCCCCGGTGCGTTTACGCATCTTGTGGGGTCGATCACCGACCGTGACTTCGTACGCCGCTGCATGACGGGCGTCGGCGCCGTGCTGCACGCCGCCACGCTGCACAAGCCGCACGTGGCGACCCACAACCGCCAGGATTTCGTCGACGTCAACATCACGGGCACGCTCAATCTGCTCGAGGAAGCGGTCGCGGCCGGTGTCACCGCGTTTGTCTACACCAGCACGACCAGTGTCTTCGGCGACGCGCTGGTGCCGCCGTCAGGCGAACCGGCGGCCTGGGTAACGGAAGACGTCACCCCCGTGCCAAAAAACATCTACGGCGTCACCAAGGCGGCTGCGGAGGACCTGTGCCAGCTATTCGCGCGCAACCATTCGCTGCGGACCATCGTGCTGCGCACCTCGCGCTTCTTTCCCGAAGTGGACGATGATCGCGCGGTCCGCGAGACATATGCCGACGCCAACGCCAAGGCCAACGAGTTTCTCTATCGCCGCGTCGACATCGAAGACGTCGTCAGCGCGCATCTTTTGGCGACCCATCGCGCCCCATCGGCCGCTTTCGCCAAATACATCATCAGCGCCACCACGCCATTTTCGCGCGACGATGTTGCCGACTTGCGCGGCGGCGCGCCCGAGGTGGTCCGCCGTTACGTGCCGGAATATCCTGCGGAATATGCACGGCGCGGCTGGACAATGATTCCCGGCATCGATCGGGTTTACGTCAATGACAAGGCACGCGCCGAGCTCGGCTGGCAAGCGCGGCACGATTTTCGCGCGCTGATGGCGCGGCTGAAGGCTGACGATGACATCCTTAGCCCGCTCGCGCGCGAAATCGGCAGCAAGGGGTATCACGATCGCGCCTTTGGCGATGGGCCTTATCCGGTGGCGTGAGGCTGACGCGGGGTGGACGAATCCACGCAAACGCGCTAAATATCGCTCACACACCCTCTACACGTTCAGATCAAAACCAGATCAAAACGCCGTCCAATCCCGGGCGGCGTTTTTGCTTTCGTCATTGCGAGCCAACGGGTCGGCGCGAAGCGCCGCCCGATGACAGGCTCCGCGACTTGTCCGCCGTAGCTCGAAGAGCGAAGGCGGAAGCAATCCAGCTTTAGCGCCGCGACGTAGAAAGCTGGATTGCTTCGTCGCTTGCGCTCCTCGCAATGACGGGAAGAGAGCGAAGAAGCCGACTGATTTGCCCGTCGGGCAAAAACCTGTCTAGCCCTCGTTGCAAAAATATTCTGATTTTCCGAAACCCCAAATCACTGCTATATTCCCACCGTCTCGTCCCACTCGAGGGGCGCTTCGCGGTCGTCACGAACGCGGGATGGGATGCGGTGGACGCTGATAGTGCCATTGACGAACGGCACGAAGGCGGACGGCGAAGTCGTGTGGTCCTGACACCCCGACGCTGGTGTCAAGTTGGCGGAGATATCCGCTGGCGACGGTGGCAAAAGAGCCCGGTCACCGGGGAGAGCACGAAATAAGCCGTAAAACCATTGCGTGCGGGAATGCCGGGTTGTTCCGGTGGACCTGTGGTGACTAACGCGCGTGCTTACTACATTACACGCGCGGCTGCGGGTGCATCGGCGCCCGGCATTCCCCACGCCCTCTGAGGGGCGGAAAGTTCATCAACGACTCGGGCGCATCGCGCCGCGGGATCGCGAAGTTTTGTCTTGCCGTCATTGCGAGGCGCAAAGCGACGAAGCAATCCAGCTTCCTGTTGCTCGGCACCAAAGCTGGATTGCTTCGCTTCGCTCGCAATGACGGGAAAAGCGGGCAGCTACCGCGGCGCCTCCGCGAACGCCGCCAGAATCCGCGCCCACGAACGAATGCCCTTGTGAAAACTCTTCAGGTCGTATTTTTCGTTCGGCGAGTGGATGTTGTCGTCGTCCAGGCCAAACCCCACCAGCACCGTATCGAGACCGAGCGTGCGCTTGAAATCGGCGACGATCGGGATCGAGGCGCCCGAGCCCATCAGGATCGCTTCCTTGCCCCACTCCTCGGTCAAGGCGCGCCTGGCGGCGGCGAGCGGCTTCATGTTCCAGTCGAGCGCGATCGCCGGCGCGCTCGAATGGTCGCCGAACTCGGCCTTGCAATCGCCGGGCAGCCGCGCGGTGACGTAATCGCGGAACGCCTTTCGGATTTTGGCGGGGTCTTGCCCTTCGACCAGACGGAACGAGACCTTGGCGGAGGCTTCCGCCGGGATCACCGTCTTCGAGCCTTCGCCGGTATAGCCGCCGATGATGCCATTGACGTCGCAGGTCGGACGCGAGGAGATCTGCTCGATCAACAAGCGGTCCTTTTCACCGGCGGGGATCGAAAGTCCGATCGGCTTCAGGAACGATTCCGGCGTCAGGTTCAATTTCTTCCATTGCGCCAGCACGTCCGGCGGCAAATCCTTCACGCCGTCGTAGAAGCCGGGAATGGTGATGTGGCCGTTGTCGTCGAACAGGCCGCCGAGGATGCGGGTCAGCACCCGGATCGGATTTTGCGCGCCGCCGCCGAACACGCCGGAATGCAGGTCGCGGTTGGCGGCCTTGATCCTGACCTCCTCGTAAACCAGTCCGCGCAAGGAGGTGGTGATCGCCGGTGTATTCGGATCCCACATGCCGGTGTCGCAGACCAGCGCGAAGTCGGCCTTCAGTTCGTCCTTGTTCTTCTTGAGAAACGGGACGAAATTCTTCGATCCGATTTCTTCCTCACCCTCGATCACGATGGTGATGTCGACCGGCAAGCTCCCGGTGACAGACTTCCAGGCCCGGCAGGCCTCGACGAAAGTCATCAACTGGCCTTTGTCGTCCTCGGCGCCGCGCGCGACGATGATCTTTCGCCCGTCGGCGTGATCGGTCACGACCGGCTCGAAGGGCGGGCGGTGCCAGAGATTGAGCGGATCGACCGGCTGGACGTCATAGTGACCGTAGAACAGCACGTGCGGCCGCACCCCGCCGCCGCCGTTACGCTTGCCATTACTTTTGGCGATGATGGCGGGATGACCGGCGGTCGGCCGGACCTCCGTCTCAAAGCCGAGCGTCGCGATGTCTTTGGCGAGATGATCGGCGGCGAGCTTGCAATCCCCGGCAAAGGCCGGATCGGCCGAAATCGATTTGATCCGCAGCAGCGCAAACAGCCGCTGCAGGCTGTTGTCGAAATCGGCATCGATGCGGTCGAGGACCGGCTGAACTTGCGGCGCGTTGGACATTTTTGTTGTTTCCTTCGGGCTAGCGGGGATTGCTCTGCATGTTCAGTTGTAGCTCGCCCGCCGGCGGAGACAAGACGCGGACGGCCACTTGCGATGGCGGATTGAGGATATGCCAGACCAGTCCCCCCGCAAGCACCGCGGTCGCAACCAGATTGTTCCCGAACGCCTGCAGATCAGTCGGGAAAAGGGGAAGCGACAGCAGCATCAACAGTCCCGCGACCGCGAGCGTGATCCAGGAGCCGATCCGCGCCGCGGGACGCGGGTCATAGGCTGCGCGGTGGATCAGGATCGTCATCGGAAAGAACAGCCACATGAAATAATACTGCCGGGCCAAAGGAGAGGCCACCGTCATCAGACAGAAGAGGATACCGAGCTCCTCGGCGTCCGACAGCGGCGTCGTTTTCGCGCGCGCCGGCATCACCGCAATGTACCCAAGCCCGATCGCGAGCGATATCGCGAGCACGAGCCAATTCGCGGTCTTGAAGTCGAGATCGACGAGGTTCATGTATTCCGGCGGCTTGGCCGGATTGTCCTGGTTGTAGTTGACCGGGCGCGTCAATCGATGCGTCACGGCGATGATGGATTGATTGACCCACGACCAGTTCTGCTCGCCGCGCTGGCCAAAGCCCTGCTCCGAGCTCGATCCGACCATGCCCTGGTACCAGCTCTTCAATTCGGAAACATTGTGCTGGTAGCCGCGTATCGGCGCGGGCACGACGAACAGAAAGACGACGAGGAAGACCAGCATGCTGGCCGCCGACGCCCACCGCCTTCGCCATACGAGATAGGGCAGCACCGCGACCGGAAAAACCTTGATCGCGGTCGCCAGCGCAAACATGACGCCCGCCATCCAGGGCCGCTCATGCTGCAGCAGCCAGAAGCCGAACAACATCATCGCCAGCAGGATGAGGTTGGGCTGGCCGAGATCGAACATGTCGAACACAAACGTAACCGTGACAAAGCCGGGGAGCGCGAACAGCCAGGGGCCGGGTGTCTTGCCCGATCCCGTCATCGCGTTGGAGAATTGCGCGGTCATCCACCATGCCACCACATTGAGCGCCGACAGGCAGGCATAGAGCGGGATCTTGCCGAAATACGCGGGTATCGCGAGCAGGACCGCAGGCAGCGGCGGATAGATGAATTCGAAATAGGCCTTGGGATCGCTGGGATAGAGGTCCCTGCCCTGCAGCACCTGCTGCCCGGCCCAGAACCACAACGGATAGTCCTTGGTCTTTCCGTTGCCCCAGAGTTCGGGAACCAGAACGTCGGCCGTCAGCGCGATGCAGCAGACCAGAAACAGAAGATCGAGCGGCGCTCGCAACGACGGATATCTCAGCACACGCACCTTTCCGAACAAAAATCAGAGCAAAAACCAGAGCGAGATCACGCCGCAGCCGATGATCTATTTCTACCGCCGCAGCAAGCCGCCGAGCGCGCCGCGCACCAGGGCGCGACCGACCGAACCGCCCACCGAGCCGCCGACCGATTTGCCGAGATCGGCGACGACCCCGCCGACCACCTTGTCGGTGACCGAGCGCGTGACGTTTCGCGCGATGAGCTGGCCGGTCGACAATCTGCCGCGCGGCACGTTGGTGCCGAAAATCGTCCCGACGATGGCGCCGATTTGCCCGAGGATTCCGCCACCGCCGGCAGCGGCACCCGCCGCCGTTCCGGCGACGCGCTTCTGCAATACCTCATAGGCGGATTCGGAATCGATCGCGGTGTCATATTTGCCCTTTACCGGGCTGGCATCCATGATCGCCTTGCGTTCCTCCGGCGTGATCGGCCCGATCCGCGCCGTTGGCGGGCGGACCATGACGCGCTCGACCATCGCCGGGACACCGTTGCCTTCCAGGAACGACACCAGCGCCTCGCCCTTGCCCAATTCCATGATGACCTGCGCCGTATCGAGCTTCGGGTTGGGCCGGAACGTCTGCGCCGCGGCCGCCACCGCCTTCTGGTCGCGCGGGGTAAATGCCCGGAGCGCGTGCTGCACGCGGTTGCCCAATTGGGCGAGCACCTTGTCCGGCACGTCGATCGGGTTCTGCGTGACGAAATAGACGCCGACGCCCTTGGAGCGTATCAGCCGCACCACCTGTTCGATCTTGTCCATCAGCGCCTTCGGCGCGTCGTTGAACAACAGATGCGCCTCGTCGAAAAAGAACACGAGTTTCGGCTTCGGCGGGTCGCCGGCCTCCGGCAGTTGTTCGAACAATTCCGACAGCATCCACAACAGGAAAGTCGCGTAGAGCTGGGGGCTCTGCATCAGCCTGTCGGCGACCAGGATGTTGACCATGCCCCGGCCGTCGCGGTCGGTGCGCATGAAATCCTTCAGCGCGAGCGCCGGTTCGCCGAAAAACTTGGCGCCGCCCTGATTTTCCAGCACCAGAAGCTGGCGCTGGATGGTTCCGACGGTCTGCTTCGAGACGTTGCCGTATTGCGTGGTCAGCTCGCCCGCGTGTTCGGCGATGTAGGACAGGATTGCCCGCAGGTCCTTCATGTCGAGCAGCAGCAACCCCTGCTCGTCGGCCACCCTGAAGGCGATGTTGAGCACGCCCTCCTGGACGTCGTTCAGATCCATCATGCGGGAGAGCAAGAGCGGGCCCATTTCCGAGACGGTGGCGCGCACCGGATGCCCCTGCTCGCCGAACACGTCCCAAAAGATCGTCGAGAACTGGTCGCCCTGGAAGGTCAGGCCCATGTCGCCGGCCCGCTTGACGATGAAATCCTTGGCCTCGCCGACTTCGGAGATCCCCGACAGGTCTCCCTTGATGTCGGCCGCGAATACCGGAACCCCGGCACGCGCAAAGCCTTCAGCCATCACCTGCAGCGAGACGGTCTTGCCGGTTCCGGTCGCGCCGGTAACGAGGCCATGGCGATTTGCAAGCGCGAGCGTCAGCCAGGCCGGCTGTTCGCCCTTGCCGATGAAAATCTTCTCTGCGGTATCGGCCATCTTGTTATCGGAGGTAGACATTTTATAGCCTCTAGAAAGCCTCTGTCGCGCGTATCGGAGATGTCCGCCGCCGGACACAAGCATCATACCGCATCTTGCGAGCCGATTGAAACCGTTCCACGCCCCGCCAAGGCGGTTGGAATCCGCCTTGGTCGACACGAGATCCACCCGCATCGTGCGCGCTTGCGTCAAAAGTCGGAACGAATGTGCCGTGCCGCGACAATTTTTTGCGAATCTCGTGCCCGCTCTTGCATTGCTGCAACACTTGCGAGGCGATCGAAGGTGAAAAGTACTTACCCCCGCGCGGATCGCTTGTATTTCGTATCGCAGAAGATCAAGATAAATTCGATATACAAGGAGCCGGCGCGTAACCGGTTGAGGGCGGGGCAATATGGACGAACTGATAGGGCGGCTGGCCGTAAAGGCCGGCATTGATAATGCTTTGGCCGAAGAAACCATCGGCATCATTCTGGGCTTCCTTCGCAACGAGGGTCCTACCGACAAAGTTCAGGCCTTGATCGACGCGATCCCCGGCGCGGAAGCCGCGATCGCGGCCGCCAGCAACAATGGCGGTCTCGGAAGGCTGATGGGCGGCGGCCTGATGGCGCTCGGCACCAGACTGATGGGGCTCGGTTTGGGAATAGCCGAGATAAAGAACGTCGCCCGTGAACTTTTCACCTTCGGCCGCGACAAAGTTGGAGCGGATCAGATGGGCAAGATCATCGCAGGGACACCCGGCCTCAGCCAGTTCGCCTAAAGCACCTTTTTCATATCGAGTACCATGACATACCCAATCACCGAGATTGATGGCCTGAGCGCCTTTTGCGCCTCGAAACTGAAATCGCTGGGCATACGGACCACCGACAAGCTGCTGGAGGCCGCTCGCACCGTGAAGGGCCGCAAGGCGCTGGCCGCGAAGACCGGCATCAGCGAGCAGCAACTGCTGGAATGGGCCAACGTCTCCGACTACATGCGGATTCCCGGCATGGGCAAGGCCAAGGTCGGGCTGGTGCGCGCCGCCGGCGTAACCACGGTGCGCGAACTCGCGCTGCGCAATCCGGCGCGGCTGGCCGAGAGCATCAAAGAGGTCAACACCAGGCGCAAACTCGTCCGCGTCCTGCCTTCGGAAAAGTCGGTCGAGCAGCTGATCGAGCAGGCCCGCAAGCTGCAGCCAAAAATCACGTACTGACCGAGACGGCCCGGCCGGGGAGCGCGGCTTGACTCCCATGCGCGGACCGCGCAAAGCGACCGCATGATCGCGACCACGTCCCGACCCGCGCCCTCCATCCCGGCCCATCATCCGGTGCTGCGGGCCCTGTTGTCCGCCCCCTATCCGGCCGTGATGGGCGTGCTGAACGTGACCCCGGATTCGTTTTCCGATGGCGGACAATTTGTCACACCGGAGCGCGCGCTGGCGCAGGCCCGCCGCATGGTCGATGAGGGCGCCGACATCATCGACATCGGCGCGGAATCGACCCGGCCCTATGGCGATGCGGAGCCGGTCCCGGCCGAGGAAGAGCTGAAACGTTTGCGGCCGGTATTGGCGGAGGTCGTCTCGCTTGGGATACCGGTATCGATCGACAGCATGAAATCACAGGTGGTCGCCTGGGCGCTCGAGGCGGGCGCCGTCATCGCCAACGACGTCTGGGGCCTGCAGCGCGATCCCGGCATGGCAGCCTTGCTCGCGGCGCACAATTCGCCGGTCATCGTCATGCATAATCGCGACCGCGCCGACGCTGGCATCGACATCATGAAGGACATCGCCGCCTTCTTCAGCCGCTCGCTCGAGATCGCGGCGAAGGCCGGTATTCCCGCAGGCAATATCGTGCTCGACCCCGGCATCGGCTTCGGCAAGACCCAGGAGCAGAGCATCACGGCGCTGGCCCGGCTGGATGAACTCCTCGTGTTCGGCCTGCCGCTATTGGTCGGCGCCTCGCGCAAGAGTTTTATCAACTCAGTGGTGCCGTCGGAGCCGCATCAACGTCTGGGCGGCTCGATTGCGGCACATGTCATTGCGGCAAAAGCCGGGGCGAGGATCATCCGCACCCATGATGTGTTGGAAACCGTGCAGGCGCTGCGGGTAGCGGGTGCGATCCGGGACAGGCAATGACCGATACGATCTTCATCACAGGCGTCGTCATCCATGCCCGTCACGGGGTGATGGAGCACGAGACCGAGGTCGGCCAGCGCTTTGTCATCGATCTCGAGCTCTCGACCGACCTGTCGGAATCCTCGCGCACCGATCGCCTCGCCGATACCGTGTCCTATTCCAACGTGGTCGCAACCGCGACAGCGGCCTTCAAGGATGTCAATTACAAGCTCTTGGAACGCGCGGCCGGCGCGGTCGCCGACGCCGTCCTGGCGGCGTTTCCCCGCGTCAGCGCGATAAAGGTCACCGTGCACAAGCCGCACGCGCCGATCGCGGCCATTTTTGACGATGTCGGCGTGGTGCTGACCCGCACACGGCAAGCTGCCTCGCATGGCTGACGTTCTGATCGGGCTCGGCGGCAATGTCGGCGACGTCCGCGCGACATTTCAGAAGGCGATCGCTAACATCTGCGGAATGACGCAAGCCGCCCTCGTGGCACGCTCGTCAGACTATGTCACCCCGCCCTTGGGCAACGAGGAGCAGGATCCCTTCATCAACGCCTGCATTGAAATCGAAACCAGCCTCGATCCCCACGCGCTGTTGTTTACGCTACACAAGATCGAACACAAGTTCGGGCGCGACCGGACGCGAGAAAGACGCTGGGGCCCGCGCACGCTTGACCTCGACCTGATCGCCTATGACGACGTTTCCATCCAAAAGCCGGAACTGACGCTGCCGCACCCGCGCCTGTTCGATCGCGCCTTCGTGCTGGTGCCGCTGGTGGAGATCGCCCCCGACCGCCTGATTACGGGACGCAGCGTCTCAGCGGCGCTGGCGGAGCTGTCCACCGCCGGGATCGAGCGGTTGCCCGACCTGGCCTGACCAAAAGGGACCCAAAACACCGTTTGGCTTGGCGGTCGGCACGTGGCAATTTCCGCCCCAACAGCGATAACGGCGCCCCCGGGAGCGACCTGCCGAATGACATCTGCGACTGACGAATTGCGGCTGGCGGCGGATTTTGCGCCGGCGAGCTATGATGACTGGCGGAAGCTCGTCGATGGCGTCCTGAAGGGCGCACCATTCGAGAAGCTGGTCGGCAAGACCTCGGACGGCATAGAGATCGAGCCGATCTATCCGCGCGCGCGGGGCGCCTCGCCGGTCGCAGGCCGCGCCGCCGCCGCGCCCTGGCAGATCATGCAGCGGATCGATCATCCGGATGCTGCGCAGGCGAACGCGCAGGCGCTGCTCGACCTGGAAAACGGTGCGACCGGGCTGACACTGGTTTTCGTGGGCGCCAATGGCGCCCATGGCTTCGGAATGGAACCATCAGTCGAAGCGATCGAGAAGGTTCTCGACGGTATTTTTGTCGATGCCGGTATTTCAATCGAACTTCAAATCGGCCCGCCGTCGCGGATGGCCGCGATCCACATCGCCGAATATGTCAAGCGCAGGGGCCTTGACCCCGCGGCCTGCGATATCCGCTTCGGTCTCGATCCGATCGGCGCCTGCGCGGTCCGGGGGGCCAGTCCTTACGGCTGGTCGGTGATCGAGCCTGCGATCACGGGCGCGATCAAAGGCCTCGCTGCGATGGGATTCAAGGGCCCGTTTGCCGTCGCCGACGGACGGGTGATCCATGATGCCGGCGGATCGGAAGTGCAGGAATTGGCGTTCGTGCTGGCGACCGCCCTCGCCTATTTGCGCACGCTGGAGGGGGCCGGCGTGACGCTTGAGAATGCCCGGAGCATGGTCTATGCGCGGCTTTCCGCCGACGCCGATCAATTCTTGACGCTGGCAAAGTTCCGCGCGTTGCGTTTGCTGTGGGCACGCATCGAACAGGCCTGCGAGCTGACGCCGAAACCGATCTTCATCACGGCGCAAACCGCCTGGCGGATGCTGACGAAGCGCGACCCTTACGTGAACATGCTGCGCGCGACGATCGCAACATTTTCAGCCGGCCTCGGCGGCGCCAACGCGGTCACCGTGCTGCCGCATACGCTGGCTCTGGGATTGCCCGATCCGTTCGCGCGGCGCGTGGCGCGCAACACGCAACTGGTGCTGCTCGAAGAATCCAATCTCGCAAAAGTGTCGGATCCCGCCGCTGGCTCCGGCGGCATCGAAGCCCTGACGCGGGAGCTTTGCGACGCTGCATGGTCGTTGTTTCAGGAGACCGAGAAGGCCGGCGGCGTGTTCGCTTCCCTCGAACAGAACCTGATCCAGCGCAAGGTCGCCGCGACGCGGACGGTGCGCGAGCAAAACATCGCCAAACGCAAGGAAGTGCTCACGGGCGCCACCGAGTTTCCCAATCTGCATGAAGCAGACGTCGCGGTACTCGACGCAAAGCCGGTCGTGCTCGCGCCCTATGGCGAAGCAAAATTCAAATTCGACCCGCTGCCGCCGATGCGGCTGGCAGCGCCGTTCGAAGTTTTGCGCGACCGCTCGGATCAAATCCTGAAAGACCGCGGCGCACGGCCAAAAGTCTTTCTTGCTAACCTCGGGACAGCCGCCGACTTCACAGCGCGCGCGACGTTTGCGAAGAGCTTTTTCGAGACTGGCGGGATCGAGGCGCTCGATAGCGAGGGGTTTGTCGATCCGGCGGCGCTGGCTGCCGCATTCAAGGCTTCCGGCGCGGCGCTGGCGTGCCTGTGCTCGTCGGACAAGGTTTATGCCGGGCACGCTGCGGCTGCCGCGAAAGCTCTTCAAGACGCCGGAGCAAAGCATATCTATCTGGCGGGCCGCGCGAGCGAGCAGGAAGCCGCGCTCCGGGCCGCCGGCGTTAAGGATTTTGTCTTTGCCGGCGGCGATGCGCTGGTGACGTTGCAGGAAGCCTATCGGCTGATGGAGCGAACATGACCACGGCGACAAAACCTGTTCTGACCGGCGGCTGCCAATGCGGCGCCATTCGCTTTGCATTGTCGGCGCCACCGGTAAAAATCAGCATCTGCCATTGCCGGATGTGCCAAAAAGCCTCCGGCGCGCCGTTCGCCTCCTTTGCCGACATCGACCGCGCCGATTTTAGCTGGACCCGCGGCACACCGGCCGCATTCCGCTCCTCCTCGATCGCCGAGCGCGATTATTGCAGGGATTGCGGCACACCGCTGAGCTTTCACCGCATCGACGGCCCCAGGATCGAGATCATGACCGGCGCCTTCGACCGCCCGGACCGGGTGGTGCCGACCCAGCAATTCGGCACCGAATCCCGGCTCGGCTGGGTGGTCTCGATCGCCAACATGCCGAGCCAGACCACGCTGCAGAATTACGGGGCGGATAAAGTTAACGGCATCGTCAGCCACCAGCATCCGGACCATGATTGAGGGGTGGCGACCTCCGGGGGGCGCCTATGCTATGATGGGTACCATGAGCCGCATACCGAACTTTGCGAATATCGCATTTGAAAAGACGGCCCCAGCCGAACCGGCCGGCGGCGCCGAACCCTGGCTCACGCCCGAAGGCATCCCGGTAAAGCCCGGCTATAGCGAGACCGATCTCGACGGCATCGATTTCCTCGAGACCTGGCCCGGGATTGCGCCTTATCTGCGCGGCCCCTACCCCACGATGTATGTCAACCAGCCATGGACGGTCAGGCAATATGCCGGCTTCTCCACAGCGGAAGATTCCAACGCGTTTTACCGCCGCAACCTCGCCGCGGGGCAAAAGGGCCTGTCGGTCGCGTTCGATCTCGCCACCCATCGCGGCTACGATTCGGATCACCCCCGCGTCACCGGCGACGTCGGCATGGCCGGCGTGGCGATCGATTCGATTTACGACATGCGCACGCTGTTCTCAGGCATCCCGCTCGACCGGATGAGCGTGTCGATGACCATGAATGGCGCGGTGCTGCCGATCCTCGCGCTGTTCGTCGCGGCCGCCGAAGAACAGGGCGTGCCGCCGGAGAAACTTTCAGGAACGATCCAGAACGACATCCTGAAAGAGTTCATGGTACGCAACACGTATATCTATCCGCCGGCGCCCTCGATGCGGATCATCTCCGACATCTTTGCGTATACCTCGCAGAAGATGCCGAAATACAATTCGATCTCCATCTCCGGCTATCATATGCAGGAGGCCGGCGCGACGCAGGACCTAGAGCTTGCCTATACGCTCGCCGACGGCGTCGAATATCTCCGCGCCGGGCTTGCCGCCGGCCTCGATGTCGACCGCTTTGCACCAAGACTGTCGTTCTTCTGGGCGATCGGCATGAACTTCTTCATGGAAGTCGCAAAGATGCGCGCGGCGCGGCTATTGTGGGCCAAGCTCTTGAAGCCATTCAACCCGAAGGATCCGCGCTCGCTGTCGCTGCGCACGCACTGCCAGACCTCGGGCTGGTCGCTGACCGCGCAGGACGTCTACAACAATGTGATGCGCACCACGATCGAGGCGATGGCGGCAACCCAGGGCCATACCCAGTCGCTGCACACCAATGCGCTCGACGAGGCCCTGGCGCTGCCGACCGACTTCTCGGCCCGCATCGCGCGCAACACGCAATTGTTCCTGCAGCAGGAAAGCGGCACCAACCGCATCATCGATCCCTGGGGCGGCTCCTATTATGTCGAGCGCCTCACCCACGATCTCGCCATCAAAGCCTGGGGTCACATCCAGGAGGTCGAGGCGCTCGGCGGCATGGCGAAAGCGATCGAGGCCGGCGTCCCAAAACTGCGGATCGAGGAAGCCTCCGCCAAGACCCAAGCCCGGATCGATGCCGGCAAGCAGGCGGTGATCGGTGTCAATAAATACCGGCCCGTCAACGAGGCGCCGATCGACGTGCTGAAGGTGGAAAACTCCACCGTGCGGCGATTGCAGATCGACAAGCTCAAGCGGCTCAGGAAAGAGCGCAACCAGAAGGACGTCGACGATGCGCTGGCGGCGCTGACACGCAGCGCCGGCGACGGCAACGGCAATTTGCTGGCGCTGGCGATCGATGCCGCGCGCGCCAAGGCAACCGTCGGCGAAATCTCCGATGCGATGGAGAAGGTGTTCGGGCGGCATCGCGCCGAAATAAAATCCATCACCGGCGTCTACAAGCGGGAGGCATCCACCATGTCCAACCGGGTCGAGAAAGTGCAGGCGCTGATCGACGCATTCGAGGATGCGGAAGGGCGTCGCCCGCGAATTCTAGTGGCAAAAATCGGCCAGGACGGCCACGACCGCGGCCAGAAGGTAATCGCGTCGGCCTTTGCCGATGTCGGCTTCGACGTCGATATCGGGCCGTTGTTCGCCACCGCCGACGAAGCGGCGCGGCAGGCGGTCGAGAACGACGTCCATATTCTCGGGCTGTCATCGCTGGCGGCGGCGCATCTCACCGCAGTGCCGGAAGTAAAGGCCGCGCTGAAAAAGCAGGGCCGCGACGACATCATGATCATCATCGGCGGCGTGGTGCCGCCGCAGGATTACGACGCGCTGTACAAGGCCGGCGCCGAGGCGATATTTCCGCCGGGCACGGTAATTGCGGATGCCGCTGAGGAACTGATCCACAAGCTCAACGCGCGGCTCGGGCATAGCGAGGCGGCGGAGTAATTTCGCTGCGACAATATTTTTATCATAAGGACTTTCCGTGCGCCCCGCCGCTCTCAGGTTTGCCCGCAGCTTAAGTTTCGTTGGTTCGGTCGCATGGTTCGCAGCGGCCGCAGCTTTTGCAGCCGAGGCGAAGCCCGACGCCTCGATCAAGGCACGAAATGTCGAAGCTAGCGTCTCGCTCGACGACAAGATCAAGGCTGATCCAGCGCTTTCGGTGGATTGTCTTGCCGAGGGCAGAAAGTGGCTCGACAAGCAAGCTGCGGACGCGGCTGCCTCGCGCAAACAGGACCCGCAACTGTTTCGCGACGGCGGCTGGACTTTCGAGCGCAATTACGCCGTCCGCTCCGTGGTCGACGGGCACTATGTCAGCATTGTCAGGTCCGACTATATGGACACCCACGGCGCCCATCCGAATTCGGATGTCGACACTATCCTGTGGGACGCAACAGCGAAAAAGCGCATCAGCATCCGCCCGTTCTTCACCGAGACTGCCGACAACGGCCCAACCATGACGGCAATGCGCAAGGCCGTGATCGCATCTTTGAATATCGAAAAGAAAAAGCGAGATTCGAGCGAGACCGCGACCGCCGAATGGTACATGGGCCTTGAGCCAAAACTGCTCAAGATCGGCGCGGTGACACTGGCGCCGTCTACCGTAACGGGCAAAAGCTCCGGCCTGACCTTTCATTATCCGCCCTACGCAGTCGGTCCTTATGTCGAGGGACAGTATGTCGCGTTCGTGCCGTGGGAGACCCTGAAGCCATATCTCACGCCGGAGGGCATGACCATTTTCGGCGGCGCGCGGCCCAAGGACGACGATGACGGCACGCGATGACCGGCCGGGCAGATTTTCCCACCCGGCATTGATGTGCTATTATGCAGCCATGAGCGACGTTAGAGACATCACACTGGAAGAAATTATTGCCAAGCTGCGCGACATTGCACCAGCGATTCAGGCGGAGGGCGTAACCAAGCTCGCCGTCTTTGGATCACGGGCGCGCGGCGACGCAAGACCAGACAGCGATCTCGATGTGCTCATCGACAGGACTGCGCGCGGCGCATCACCGCCCTTTGATCCGTTCAAGGTCCAGCATTTGATCGAGGATGCGACGGGACTCCAGGCGCAGATATCGATGCGGGACCTGCTGAAGCCACGTATCGCCGAACGGATCGCCGAAGACTTGATCGAGGTGTTCTGAATGCCGCCGACCGTCGAAGACCGGCTGCGGGACATTCTGGAAGCCATTGCCGAGATCGAAGATATGCTCGCTGGCTGCAGCCTCGATCTCTTCTCCGCTGATAAAATGCGCCGCATGGCGACCGAGCGATACCTCGAAGTGGTTTGCGAGGCGGCGCGAAGGCTCACTGATGAAGTGAAACGGGACGCGCCTGACATCGAGTGGCAGAAAATGGTCGATTTCGGCAATCGGCTGCGCCATGCATATCACGCGACCGACGTCGATATTGTCTGGAACATAATCCAGGATCACCTGCCCCCCTTTGAAATCTTTCGTCGAGCGCCGCATTCGCGCGTTAGACAATTGACGGTCACGCGCGGCCAAAAGCGATGATGACCAGCAACAAAGTCGTCGATATCAAAGCGTTGGCACAAGACCTGCGCGCAGGCCACCGCGCGGCGCTGGCGCGGGCGATCACGCTGATCGAAAGCCGGCGCGGCGATCACCAGGCGGCGGCGCGCGATCTGGTGCAGGCGCTGCTGCCGGACACCGGCAAGGCGGTTCGCGTCGGCATTACCGGCTCGCCCGGCGTCGGCAAATCCACCACCATCGACGGGCTCGGGATGTTCCTGGTCGAGCGCGGGCATAAGGTCGCGGTGCTGGCGGTCGACCCCTCCTCGGCACGCACCGGCGGCTCGATCCTCGGCGACAAGACCCGGATGGCGCGGCTCGCCGCGTCCGAGCGCGCCTATATCCGGCCGTCGCCCGCCTCCGGCACGCTCGGCGGGGTCGCCGCAAAAACCCGCGAGGCGATGCTGTTATGCGAGGCCGCAGGGTTCGATGTGGTGTTGGTGGAGACCGTCGGCATCGGGCAGTCCGAGACCGCGGTCTGCGACATGACCGATTTCTTCCTGGCGCTGATGCTGCCGGGCGCCGGTGACGAGCTTCAAGGCATCAAGAAGGGCCTGGTTGAACTCGCCGACATGATCGCCGTCAACAAGGCCGACGGCGACAACATCAAGCGCGCCAACATCGCCGCCGCCGAATATCGCGGCGCGCTGCATATTCTAACCCCGCGCTCCGAGCATTGGCATCCGCCGGTCGTGACCTATTCGGCATTGACTGGCACCGGCATCGATGTGCTGTGGCGGAAGATTTTGGATCACCGCACCGCGATGAACGCCTCGGGCGAATTCGCGTCGCGGCGGCGGCAGCAACAGATAAAATGGATGTGGTCGATGCTGGAGCAGCGGATGATGGCGCGGCTGCGCGCCGATGCTTCCGTGCGCGCCAAGGTGAAAAAGATCGAAGCCGAGGTGGCAGACGGCCGCGTCACGCCTTCGCTCGGCGCCGAGCAGATCGCGGAGATGCTGAGGTGAGGACGGAAAGGCATATGAGACTGTCATCGTCCGCCAGCGGGTCGGCGCAACGCGCCGCCCGACGACAGGCTCCAGCGGACGATCCAGTATCCCAGAGGAGCCACTGGGAATCACAGGCCCGTCGGCGTTTACTGGATGCCCGCTTTTGCGGGCATGACGATGGGGAGCCTTGGTGAAATGAGCGATAAACTTCGCGTCCTGATCACCGGGTTCGGCCCGTTTCCGGGTGCGCCTTATAACCCGACGATGCCACTGGTGAAGCGGCTGACGCAGTTGCGTCGCCCGGCGCTCGCCGATGTCGAGCTGATCGGCCACATTTTTCATGTCACCTACTCCACCGTCGATCGGGAGCTGCCCGAACTGATCGCCCGGCATCGCCCGCAAGCGGTGCTGAGTTTCGGCCTCGCCGATCGCACCGCGCATCTCCGGGTCGAAACCCGCGCGCGCAACGCCGTCACCACGACGTTCCCCGACGCCGATCGCAACCGGGCGCGGAAGGGATCGATCGCGGCCGGCGCGGGTGCCCTGATGTTCGGCCCGCATACGGCCAACCTTCTGCGCGCGGCGCGCCGCACCGGCATCGATGCCCGCGCCTCGCGCGATGCCGGAAGTTATCTCTGCAACTACCTGAGCTGGCGCGCCATCGAAGCGGTTCGTAACGACACCGGCCCACGCCTCGCCGCCTTCATCCATATCCCGCTGCTCGCGCGCGACTGCACGCCTCCGCGCAAGGAGAGGGCCAACCGGATCACGCTGGAAGAGCTGGTCGACGCCGGCGAGGCCATGCTGCTCGAAATGGTGAAGCTTACGAGCCGGGCTATGCGCGAGCGCCCTGCTGTCCTTGCTCTCCCCGAGCATGCAAGGCGAGAGAGAGCTAATGCCGGCTCAAAATGATTTTGCGATCGAAATACGGTTATGCTTGAAAACTAAACTTTGGATTGTATGAGACGCTGTCGCAGCTTGAACTTCGCAGTCATGACCCGGACAATTCACGTTATCCTGTTGTTATTGTCGACGTTGCTGGCAGGCTGCGTCACCGATCAGTCGATGCCATCGGCAGTTGCAATAGGTCCCGGGCAGGCCGCCATCGCGATCACTCGGCCGAGCGCCTGGTACGGCGCGGCGCTGGCGGTCGACATCGATGCGAACGGCTCCAAAATTGCGAGCCTCGAGTCCGGCGGCAGCTACACCGGCCCTTTGCCTCCAGGTCCCGTGGTCCTAACGGTCACCAGCTGG
The DNA here is from genome assembly GCF_900141755.1 of Bradyrhizobium lablabi. Classification (NCBI taxonomy): domain Bacteria; kingdom Pseudomonadati; phylum Pseudomonadota; class Alphaproteobacteria; order Hyphomicrobiales; family Nitrobacteraceae; genus Bradyrhizobium; species Bradyrhizobium lablabi. Next base: position 1,181,546 of record NZ_LT670844.1, read on the forward strand.
TCGAGCCCGGGACGTTACGTCATCCGCTTCAATGCGCAGGCCGGTAAGCGCTACGCGTTTGTGGTATCACCACGGAACGAGCAAATGGCTGCTACTGCGATCGGCGGGGTCATCGGGCTCGCTGCGGACACCGCGGCCAACGGCGAAACTTCTGGCGCTTTCCAGATTACGGCCGTGCCAAGCAGCTAATCCCTGGGTGCCCTATTCCAGGTCGGGCCGGCCGCCCTTAGCGGCTCCGTGTTCTGAACATTAACCCTACCCGCAACAATGCTGCATTCCGCGCTCGCCCTCACCGCGCGGCGCCGCATTTCCGGAGTACTTGAGGATATCGCATGCGTTCGCGGGAATTGCTGGTCATGAACGTCAATCGCCGCCATCTTTTGGGTGCATCGGCTGCCGGCATGGCCGGCACACTTGCCGTGTCGCCCGACGCCGCGCGGGCGGCGCCGCTTACCTCCGTGCTCGGGCGCGACGCGACGCAATATGGCATCCACCCCGGCAGTCCCGACGACCAGACCAAGCCGCTGCAGCGCGCGATCGACGACGCCGCCCGCGCGCAGGTTCCGCTGGTGCTGCCGCCGGGCGTCTATCGCACCGGGATGCTCCGCCTGCAGAACGGCACGCAACTGATCGGCGTGCGCGGCGCCACAAAACTCATCTTCAACGGCGGCGCGTCGATGCTTTCCAGCGAAGGCGCCGGCAGGATCGGCCTCGCCAATATCACGCTCGACGGCGGCGGCATTCCGCTGCCGTCGCGGCGCGGCCTGGTGCACTGTATCAGTGGCCGCGACATCCGCATCACTGACTGCGAAACATCAGGCAGCGGCGGCAACGGCATCTGGTTCGAGAAGGTCTCCGGCGACATCAGCGGCAACATCATTGCCAAGACGGCCGCCACCGCGATCGTCTCCTTCGACGCGCAGGGTCTCATCGTTTCGCGCAACACGATTTTGGGCACCAACGACAACGGCATCGAAATCCTGCGCACCGCGATCGGCGATGACGGCACGCTCGTCGCCGACAACCGCATCGAGGATATCAAGGCCGGCCCCGGCGGCTCCGGACAATACGGCAACGCCATCAATGCGTTTCGCGCCGGCAATGTGATCGTGCGGGGCAACCGCATCCGCAATTGCGACTACTCTGCCGTGCGCGGCAATTCGGCGTCCAACATCCAGATATCAGGCAACAGCGTCAGCGACGTCCGCGAGGTCGCGCTGTATTCAGAATTTTCGTTCGAAGGCGCCGTCATCGCCAACAACACGGTCGACGGCGCGGCTTTCGGCGTATCAGTCTGCAATTTCAACGAGGGCGGACGCCTGGCGGTGGTGCAAGGCAACATCATCCGCAATCTGCTGCCGAAGCGGCCGATCGGCACCGCGCCTGACGACGATGCCGGCATCGGCATCTATGTCGAGGCCGATACTTCGGTCACGGGCAACGTGATCGAGAACGCGCCGTCATTCGGGATCGTCGCCGGCTGGGGCAAATATCTGCGCGACGTCGTGATCTCGGGCAATGTGATCCGCAACGCCTTTGCCGGCGTCGGTGTGTCGGTGGCGCCGGGCGCGGGAACCGCGCTCGTCAACAACAACATGATCTCGGAAACCCCGCGCGGCGCCGTGGTCGGGCTCGATCACGCGCGTCCGGTCACGGCTGATCTGTCCGCTGACGGCGCGCAACGTTTCGCCCAGGTGGTGATGGGGACCAACGCGGTCAGGCGGTGAGCCTTAGGATGACGTCCTCTGCGGGACGCGTGCCTACAGCGCGTTGCGCAGCAGCGGATAGCGCTCCGTTATCGCGGCCGGCGTCAGCTTCATGGCGTCCCTCGCCGGCACGGAAGTCGTCTCCCCCGTATCCACGATCTCTACCGGCTGCGGTGGCAGCGGATGAACCTGATCGCGCGACATTCGGCTGCGCGGCAAGGTTGCCCGGCCGCGGCCGAGCCAAGACATGTCGATGGAGGAATTGTCGCGCGAGGCCTCGCGCAACGACAGGTCGCGCCAGATTTCAACGGCGGATTTGGCTTCCTGGATGTTCTCGAGAAAGGCGAGTTCGCTATGATAACGGCGCCAGCGGCCGGATTCGAAGAGTTCGGTGAGGTGCTCCAGCCGTGCTTCAGCAAGAGCACACCAGCGCGCGACAATGTCGCGGCCCCGTGCCACGTCTACACGATGTGTCATTGTCATGAACCAGCCCGTTTGAGTGAGAAGAACGGACGCGGACGCAACAGGGACGAATCACCGAGACGTGACAGATATATTTTGTGGAAAACCCTACCGAAGTCTAGCGGGTGACCCTATCAGGCGCGGGAGATCAGCAGAAAGCCGTACAAATGCGGGATTTTCCTCTCTATCCACAGTCAAGCCGCATACCGGCATGCCCGAGCTGCGAACTGCGGAACGTGCGGCGCGGGTCGTGGTGGCCGATTTCGTCTGAGCGGAAATGCGCGAAATAGCTGCCAAAAACGAAAGACCCGTCCGGGGGGACAACCGGACGGGTCAAGCCATATGGGCGCTTGGGGTGGATGGGCGCTCGCGCCGAATATAGCCTCGTTGGGGAGGGATAACCGCTCCCACTTTTATTGGTCGCGGGAGGGTGGCGACACGTTCAAAAGGGGTTGCGATTTTTTTAACTTTTTTCCGGGGCGTTTTTGGCCGGAGAGTTATGGCGCGGCGGCGCGATTGGCCGCGCCCGCGGAACTTTCGGACGCCATGGCGGGAGCCGGTGGGCTCAACGCCCGGGTCGTCGGAACCTCATGCCGCTCCGGAACATTTTCGCCCGCAGGCCGGCCCGAAACCGTGGCTACCGCTGGCGCGGCGGCGACGGCGGAAACCGCCGCAAACGCGTCGGCTTCTCCAGCACCGAACAGATCGTCGCGGCCGGGGGAACCGAGATCGCGCGCGGTTTTCGTCAAGATCGCGCGCACCTCGTCCGGCTTCAACGCAGGATTGCGCTCCAACAGAAGCGCTGCGAGGCCCGAAACATAGGCGGCGGAAAACGAGGTGCCGGACGTCATCTGATATTTTTCGTCCGGTGCGGGGAGGAAGATATCGACGCCGGGCGCGGCGACGGCAACATAGCTGCCGCGGTTCGATGCCGCGAACAGCTTGTCCTCCGCGTCGGTGGCGCTGACCGCGATCACATTCGCGTTGGCGGCCGGATAGAGCGGCGGCGATTTCGGTCCGGCATTGCCGGCGGCGGCGACCATCACGATGCCCTTCGCGGCGACCGCGGCGATGCCGCGCTCGATCAGCGGATCCTTCGGACCCGCAAAACTCATATTGATGATCTGCGCGCCATGGGCGGCGGCGTAGTCGAGCGCCTTGAGGACCACGAACGAGGTGCTTTCCGCGCCGTTCGACGCCACGACGAAAGCGCGGATCCCAATAATCCTCGCCGCCGGCGCGCTGCCCATCAGCCGGGCGTGTGCCACGATCGCGCCGGCGATGCCGGTGCCGTGGACATGCGGACCTTCCTTGCTGCCGAGCGCATCAAAACTGTCCGAAATGGCGTTGGCGAGTTCCGGATGTTTGGCGTCGATACCGGAATCGATCACGGCAATGGTGACGTTGGCGCCATGGGCCAGCGTATGCGCCTCCGGCAATCGAAGCTTTGCGAGCGCGTATTGTGCGGGGTCGCCCTCGGTCAACGCCGTTTTCTGGTCCTGCAAAAAGTAGCGGAAATTTGGCTGTGCACGCACGCCGTCGGCGGCGAGTTCGCGGCTGACGGTGTCGACCGTCCGGCGGTCGGTGATGCGGAACAGGCCGATGGTGCCGCCAAACAGCGGAAAGTTCTGGGATGTGAGACGCACCAGGCGATGGCGCCGAGCCCACTCGTCGACCTGCGACCCGTTGATCTCGGCCACGATTTCATTCGCGATCGCGCGCGCGCCGAGCGCCGCCACCTGCAGCTGGTCGCGGCGTGGGCCGTTGTTCTTGGCCTTGCCGGATCCGCCGCCATTGCCGCTACCGTTGGCCGAGGTGATCGGCTGACCCGTGCATTCGCCGTCGCTGTCGCGATTGGCGTAGCTGCAGGCCTGATAGGTGCGCAAATTCGGTGTCGTTCTGCCCAATCCCGTCACCGCCCTGCCGGCGATGCTCGGATCGATATGGGGCGTTACCACCGGATCGATACGGGGCGTTATCGCCGGAGCGATGTGCGGCGTAATCCGCGGACCGATGTCCGTGCTCGAAATGTGCGGCCCGACATTGAGGTTGGGCGTGCGCATGATGCTTTGCGCCCGAACCGCCGGACCATCGAGATAGGCCAATGTCAGGCACGCTGCCGTCGCCGCCAACGCCGCAAGCCGCATCTTCCTCCGCCAATTGGCACGATCGTGGATCATGGGACCTCGGGTCGATGCGGCATCGCTTGAGAAGCGCGCGCGGGCTTAAGGTGTCGCTACCGCGAGATTGACAATCCGCTCGCTCGAAAGCTTGCTCATCAGCGCGGCGATTTCATCCTTGGTCATCGCGCTGCTGCCGAATTGCAGCCGGAACATGCCGCCCTTGGCGCCGTCGATGATCGAAGCCTGATAATTGTCGAGCAGCGCGGTGATCTCGGAGATGCGCGCTTCCGGCGCGAACCGCACCAGTGCGCGCGGCGGCGCATCCGGACCGAGCGCGCGGGTGATGGGCTCGTTCGTGCTCAACGACGCCGTCTGGTAGGAGGCGGTCTGGTTCTTCACCAGCACCGCGCCGATAATGCCTGCCTGCAACAGCAGCGCCAGCGCGCCGAGGCTCGCCGACCACGCCAGCGTCCGCGGCGACAGCCTGGCAAAGAAGCTTGCGATCCGCGCAGAGATGTTGAGCGAGGCCTGCGGCTTGCGCGCCGGCTCGCCGTCGATCGCCGCGAACAGCTTCGCCATGGCGCGCGCCGACGGCGCACCGAGGCTTTCGTTGAGATCGATGGTCTCAGTGTACTCTTCCCGGATCACCGCATATTGCCTGGCGAGTTCGGGATCGCGGGCGAGCGCCTCGTCGACACGGCGCGCATCGCGCGCGTTCAGCGTGCCGGCCGCATGCCAGGGCAACAGCATCTCGATCTCACTGGGCTCTTGGTCCAGCATTTTTTTGCTCGCTGCCATCATGGCCAACCTCGCTCGATGCCGGCTGCCTTCAGCAACGCGGCTAGTTTCTTGCGCGCATAAAACAAGCGCGTCTTGACGGTGTTTTCCGGAATGCCGACGATTTCAGCCACCTCTTCCACGGATTTCTCGTGGTAGTAGACGAGATCGACGATCTCCCGATGTTCCGGCGTAAGTGCGGTCAAGCACTTGCGCAACGCTTCACTGGTATCCTTCTTCTGGACCGCCACTTCCGGATCGTCGGAACTGTCCTCGATCGCGTTGGCGGCCTCATCGTCCAGTTCAACATCCTTCCTGCGCCTTAGCGCAGAGAGGGCCTTGAATCGCGTAATAGCCAGGAGCCAGGTGGAAACGGCGGATCGGCCTTCGAACTTGCCAGCCTGGCGCCACACATCGAGGAAAACCTCACTGATGAGATCTTCCGCGACCTGCTCATCCCGCACGAGCCGAAGCCCGAACCGAAACACCCTGACATGGTGCCGTCCGTACAGCACCTGCATGGCGAGGCGGTCGCCTTGGGCGATCCGAGCGATCAGGACGTCGTCCGAAGCCGCTTGTGTCGCACTCAATGGCCGTCTCGCAAGGTTGGTCGGATTGGGTTGGCGGGTGGTTCGATGGCAAAGGCAAGATTCTTCAAATTATCGCAAGCGTTGAGTGCTCTGTGTGATCTATCGCACAGAAGTCGATTTTCCGTTCGCCCTTGCCGGGGCCGGAAGCAACAGAACGCAACAGCCGGTACCATAATACAGAAGAACTTTCTTCGTGCGCCCCACGCCGATCCCCGCGGGACCATATCAAGGCTTGAGCGACAAGACAGCCCTGCGTCAACCGCGTGCCGCCTCGCCGCCGCAGGCCTCGGCCAATCCCACCCGCATTACCCGGATACGGCGAATCTCCATTGCCGAACAAGGGATAATGCGGGCTTCGGACGGAGGGGATTCGGTTCGAAAGATACCAAACCTAAAGGCTTTGCTCCCTAAAGTTCCACGTGGTGCTTTGCTTCTACGGCGGGACATGAACAGCGCGGCCTCATTGCTTCAAGAGCAGACCTCCGAGAGTGCGCTCGCGCGCGCTGATCGGCTGCCCTCGAACGTGCTGAAGCGCCGGGCCGGCCAACGCCGCCAGATGCTCGCCGTGCAGGCCGTGAGTTACTCGCTCGGCACGATGGCCCTGCTGGTTTATTGTTACGCCGGCACCATCTCGGTCGTCATTCCCGCGGCCTATTTCGTGTCCGGCATCACGCTGGTCGGTTGCTTTGTCGTGCTATCGGAAAGCCACGTCAACGACCGCTTTGAGGACCACTACCTCACACTGTTCCAGGTTGCCGGCCATGTCGCGCTACAGCTCGGCTTTCTGCTGGCGGCGCCCGAGATCGGCTACGCGTTTCTCAGCATTCTGTTCCTGATCTTCGGATTCGGCGCGCTGCGCATGACCTCCCGCCAGGCGACGGTTGCCTGGACCCTCCTGGTGACGGGTTTGGCCCCGATATTTCTGCTCACCACGACCCCGATCGGCATGCTGCTCGCGACGCCCGTCGAGCGTCTCGCCGCGATGCTTTGCTATGTCTTGACGATTGGACAGTGCGCCTTTGTCGGATTGTACGGCAGTTCAATGCGCAAGGCGCTCTACCACCGCAGCTTTGAACTCAAGGCTGCCTACAAGCGCATCGAGGAACTCGCCGAGCTCGACGAATTGACCGGCTCGTTCAACCGCCGCTGCATCATGCGGATGCTGGATGACGAGATCAGCCGCGCCCATCGCATCAACACCCCCTGCTCGATCGCGCTGATCGATCTCGACTGGTTCAAGCGCATCAACGATGCCTACGGCCACCCCACCGGCGACGAAGTGCTCAGGACATTCGCCATCACCGTGTTCGCCAACATCCGCAACATCGACAGGTTTGGCCGCTACGGCGGCGAGGAATTCCTGCTGGTGCTTCCCGAGACGGAAATTGACGCCGCCACACGCATGCTGGACCGGCTGCGCGCCATCATTGCCGAACTCGACTGGAGCGCGTTCTCGCCCGGCATGCAGGTAACGATTTCCGCAGGCGTCGCGACGCTACGCCCGAACGAGACCGACGATACATTTCTAGCCCGCGCCGACAGCGCGCTTTACGCAGCCAAGGCGCGAGGACGCAACCGCATCGCCAAGGTCTGAACCGATTACTTCCGTTTCCGGAGACGGAGAAACCGTCCCAGATTTAATGCCCGAACGCTCCAGGATAGAGTTCATGAGTTCGAAATCCGCGGCCACTTCCGAAAGTCTGCTCGACGAATTGCAGACCACGCTTGCGCATGGCACGGTCGCGCGCCGGGTCGAAACCCTGCGCCGCGTCACCGACCTCTTCATCAACGGCGCGGTGGACTATTCGGACCAGCAGATCGGGCTGTTCGACGACGTGTTCCAGTGCCTGATCGTCCACATCGAGACCTCCGCCAAGGCGCTGCTCGCCAAGCGCCTCGCCCCGATCAACACCGCGCCGCCGCTGACGATACGTGCGCTGGCGTTCGACGATCTGATCGAAGTCGCCGCTCCCGTGCTGTCCCAGTCGGAACGCCTAGATGACGAGGCGCTGATCGAGGCCGCGCGCGACAAGAGCCAGGCCCATCTGATGGCGATTTCGACCCGAAGGGTGCTGAGCGGCGCGGTCACCGACGTGCTGGTGATGCGCGGCAACGACGCGGTGATCCAGAGCACCGTCAACAATCCCGGCGCCGAATTTTCCGAGAACGGCTTCACCCGACTGGTCGACCGCGCCGAGGGGCACGACGATCTCGCGACCTGCATCGGCATGCGTCCGACGATTCCGCGGCATCTCTATCTGAAGCTGCTCGCCAAGGCCTCCGCGACGGTGCGGGAGCGGCTCGAGGCCGCCCATCCGCAGCGGGCGGAAGAAGTGCCGACGGCGGTCCAGGAGGCAACGCGGCGGGCGCGCTCCGCGCCCTCGGCCATCACCAAGGAGACCGCGATCGCCCACGCGCTCGTCAAATCATTGTACGAGGACGGCAGGCTCGACGAGCATCAGGTGGCGGCGTTTGCCGAAGCGGGAAAATTCGACGAAGCCAATGCCGCGATCGCAGCCCTCGCCAGTGTGCCGGTGTCGATCGCCGAGAACATGATGGTGGAGACCCGCGCCGAGGGCGTGATGATCCTGTGCAAAGTCTCGGCGATGTCGTGGTCGACGGTGCGATCGATCATCAACATGCGCGACGCGCTCTCTGGTCTGGAGCCGTCCGATCCCGCCGCCTGCAAGGCCACCTATGAACGGCTGCGGCCCTCGACCGCGCAACAGGTGCTGCGCTTCCACCGCATGCAGCAGACCGCAACGCCCGCGCCGGCGGCGTGAACCTAAAACCTCAGCATCCTCGACCCGGCCAATGCGCCGATCGCGGTCACGAGCGCGGTGGCGATCGAGTACCACGTCGCCACGAACAGCGGTGAATCGTCGGTGCAGTGCGACGCGTAGAGCGTCGCCGCCAGACCCGCCGACAACAGACCGGCGATCGCGCCGGCGACCGCCGGGCGTGCCGGCGCGCCGTGGCGCAGGCCGATCAGCGCCGCCGCCAGCAGCGGCAGCGACATCAGCGGAATCGCAGTGAGGCAAATCCGCGAATTGCTGCCGACCATTCGCGTCATCATCGGCAGCCGCTGCGGCAGCATCATCTCGCCCGAGATTCCGGCGGCAAGAATTCCGGCCGGGATCAATAATAGCCAGGCCCAGCCCGCAAGCGAGGCTTCCGGCCGCGACAGGTGCAGGCTGACCGCGATGGCGGAGATCGCCAGCGCCAGTGTCACCGCGAATTTCAGATCGAAAAACGGGTTATGCATCGCGGTCATGACGTCGGGACGGACGCCGAGGCCGGCGAAGAAGATCGCAAGCGAGACCGGCGCCGCCGACAACAGCGCCAGCGCCAGCACGAAGCCGACCGGCCGCGCGCGGTGCGCGTTATCGGCCGCCAGCGTTCGAATGAGCTGATCGGTCTCCATTCTCATTGTTCCCGTAGCTTGGCGGTGAGGCTGGCAAGCCCGCGGTGCAGCGCCACCCGCACCGCGCCCTCGCTCATCGAAAATCTCGCCGCGGTATCCTTGATCGATGCGCTTTCGACGGCGATCGACCGCAGCACGTCGCGCTGACGCGCCGGCAGCTGTTCGAGCTGAGCCGCGACCTCACCGGCAGGAACGCTCTGCGCCGCGGGCTCGCTTGGAATCGTTTCGGCGAAATCGTCGATGTTGACGAAAACCCGGCGGCCGCGGCGGCGGAGTGCATCGATCAACTTGTTGCGGGCAATCGCGAACAGCCACGGCGCGAACGGCGCGTTCGCGTCCCAGGTATGCCGCTTCAGATGCACCGCCAACAATATGTCCTGCACGATGTCCTCGGACTGATCGAGTGGTTGTCCTGCCCGCGCCAGGCCGCGGCGCGCCGCGGCGCGAAGCACCGGCGTTACCGCCTTGAGCAGGCGATGATACGCCACGCTGTCCCCTGAAATGGCCGACCGCATCAGGCCGGTCCACTCGTCTTCACGTTCGCGCACACACGCTCCCACAGTGCATTTCGGTCGATCTTTCAATTTGTTACGCCAGGGCGCATTGATCACGAAGTCGTGATCAAAGCGCTCCCGCGGCATTGGGATCATCGCGCCCACTTCCGGAATCGCGACGACAAATCCGGCCGTGGGCAGGCTCATAACATCGATCCGTGCCGCTGGGCACCCGCCGTTGATTCCAAGAAGATTTTCAGGGCCGCGATGGTGCCAACGCTCGCGCGGCACCATGCCGCTGCCCCGCTTTTGCCCGCTGTAGCCCGAAGATTCCCTTTTTCTGCCCCGCTGCGGACACGCCGTGGGGTCTCATTTCGGCACCGGGGGCTGGCAAAAATGGGGAGATTGCCAATGACGATCAAAGCCAACGGGCGCTCGGCATTGATACTTGCAGCAGGGCTTTTGGTGGGTTTGGCGGGGCCATCGCAGGCGGAGCCGGCGAGCACGGACGATTCTGCCGCGAGCACAACATCGGAAAATGCCGCGGGCGCGCCGATGGCGCTGAACAAATACACCAAGCACAGCTCCCACCCGGGCAAGAGTTTCGCGCACAAATCCAGCAAGACGGCGCAGAAACCCGCGGCCGACCAGAAAGCCGACGCCGCGGCCAGTGCTGACGGCGACAATTCGTCGGCCTCCGCGGCGATGCCGCCATCGGTCGCCAACGCCAATGCCAGCCTGGCGTCCGCTGACACGGCGACCGCCAGCAACGCCAAGGCGATGTCGGCGCGGGCCAACGATATCGTGCAGAGCGCCCCGGACAACGGCCGGCCGGCCGCCGAGACCCAAATCGTTGCCGCCGATCAGCTCAACGACGTCGATCGCGCGCTGCAGGCCCCGGCACCGGCGACGGCCTCTGCTGAGCCGACCGCCGCGGCGCAGCCTCCCGCGGCGCAGCCTCCCGCGGCGGCGCCTGCCGCGCCCGTGATGGCCAGCAGCAGTGAGAGCTCCACCTGGGACCAGACCTCGCTGATCGGAAAGATCTTCATCGGCTTCGGCGCGCTTTTGACCATGGCCTCCGCCGCGCGGATGTTCATGGCGTAACGACGCCCGTGCCCCGGACGCTCGTCCGGGACACTCTGCCCACTTGAAGCCCATCCCGCCAGCGGGCACATTGCTCCGCGACATCAAGGCGCGAGGTGGAGCATGAGCACGTTCGAACACATCATCGTCGATAGCAAAGGCGCTGTCGGCATCATCACGCTGAACCGCCCAAAAATGCTCAACGCGCTGTCCTTCGGCGTGTTTCGCGAGATCGCCGCGGCGGTCGACGATCTCGAAGCCGATGACGCGATCGGATGCATCCTGTTGGCCGGCGGCGAAAAGGCGTTCGCCGCGGGCGCCGACATCAAGGAAATGCAGCCGAAAACCTTCATCGACATGTTTTCCAGCGATTTCACCGCGATCGGCGGCGACCGCGTCGCCAACTGCCGCAAGCCGACAATCGCTGCCGTCAGCGGCTACGCGCTCGGCGGCGGCTGCGAACTCGCCATGATGTGCGACATCATCATTGCCGCCGACACCGCGAAATTCGGCCAGCCGGAGATCACGCTCGGCACCATTCCCGGGATCGGCGGAACCCAGCGGCTGACGCGCGCAGTCGGCAAATCCAAGGCGATGGATTTGTGCCTCACCGGGCGAATGATGGACGCGGCGGAAGCGGAGCGCTCGGGGCTGGTCAGCCGGGTCGTGCCGGCGGACAAGTTGATGGAGGAAGCGCTTGCGATGGCGGAGAAGATCGCCTCGATGTCGCGGCCCGCGGCCGCGATGGCCAAGGAAGCCATCAATCGCGCCTTCGAGACCCCGCTGTCGGAAGGAATCAACGTCGAGCGCAATCTGTTTCATTCCACCTTCGCGCTGGAAGACCGCGCCGAAGGCATGGTGGCCTTCATCGAGAAGCGCAAGCCGGTGAACAAGAACAGGTGACTCTCCTCCCGTCATTGCGAGGAGCGAAGCGACGAAGCAATCCAGCTTTCCTTCCGCGGATGAAAAGCTGGATTGCTTCGCTTCGCTCGCAATGACGGGGTTGGATCTCAGGCCTCGCGGCTCCGCACCAGCGCTGCGCTCACCAGCGCGCGATAGGCTCGTTCGGACCATGTCTTCGCATTGTCGAGCCCGAGCCGCGTCAGGCATTCCCTGTCCGCGGCATCGGGCTCGTGGAAAAACCCCTGCCACAACAATCCCGGCAACCGCGGCAGTGAACGCTGCGCGTCCTGCAGGATTTGCAAGGCCGGAATCAGCCGCTGCTCGGTCACGGTAAAGTCGCTGCCGAACGGGAAAGATGGCAGCCATCCCGCCTCGCGCGCGGGTCTTAGCGCGCTTGCAATCCGCTCGGGAAAATTCTCGCGGTGGGCAGCGGGAATTTCAAAATTCTTCGGCAGTTTGCCGGCATCCTTGGCCTGGCGCGCAAGTTCGGTCTGGAAGCGCGAATCCGTAACCGCAAGCATCGCCGCGATTACATCGGCGTCGGATTTTCCCTTAAGGTCGGCGGTGCCATATTCGGTGACGATGACGTCGCGCAAATGCCGCGGAATGGTCTCGTGGCCATAGCTCCAGCGGATGTTGGATTGGGCTTTGGCGCCGGCCTGCCGCGTCGCCTCGACCGTCAGGATCGAGCGTGCGCCGGCAAGCGCGAACGCCTGCGCCACGAAATTGTATTGGCCGCCGACGCCGCTCACGACCTGGCCGTCCTCGAGCCCGTCGGAGACCACGGCTCCCATCAAAGTCGCCATCATCGCGTTGTTCACGAAACGGGCGTCGACACGGGCGCGGCGCTTTACGTCCTCCTCGCCATAGAGCTCGTTGGTGAAGGACACCGGCATCATCTGGATTCTTGCGATCTCGTCAGGCGTCATCTCGCGCAATGCGCGATAGAAGGATTTCGGCCCGAGAAAGAACGCGCCGTGCAGCACCACGCCGTCGACCTCGCGCTTCAAAATGCCGGCATCGATCAGGCCCAAAAACGCCTCGAACAGCATTTCGCTGACGCCATAGAGACCCTTTTCAAACGAACCGGTCTCCAGCGCCGCGAGTTGTTCGGTACCTGGCGCGAGCCGCTTGATGATGCCGTGAAACTGCGCATTGTCGCGATGGCGAACGATCAGCCCCTGCGCCAGCGCGTCGCCGACCTGCCCGATGCCGATCTGCAACGTGCCGCCGTCACGCACCAGACCCGCCGCATGCAGGCCAATGGCGTATTTGGTATCGGTGATCGGCTCGGAGGGCGGCGCGAACAGCGGAAAATCGGTATCGGGACTATCGAGCACCGCGGAAAATTCGCCGGCTGGCAGCTCGCCTGCGCCCGGCATGAACGGCAGTTCGGAATTGACCTGGCCGACCAGCGTGAAGGCTGCGCGGCCCTCGTTGCGGGCGCGCAAGATATCCAGCGTGGTGTCGGTGTTGCAGCTCAGGCTGTAGCGCGTAACCCCGTCGACGACGCGTTTTGCCACCAGCTGCGTCACGACATTGAGCCCGCGCGCCAAAAGATAGGCCGAGGCATGGGTATAATTCGCGGATATATAATGCTGCTGCGCGAACGGCACGTGCAGCCATCTCCCCGCCAGAAAGAAGAACTCGATCACCCTGATATTCGGCGGCAACGCGCCCGCATGCAGCGCATCGGCATAGGCGAGATCGGGATAGCCGCCGAACAGCCGGTCGATCACCGGCGCGATGAAGCGCCGCTCCAGCAAATTCGAAGGTTTGGGTTTTTCCAGCGTCAGCGCGGAAAAGAAGGTCAGGTTGATCGAACGGTCGGCGCTGGCGCGCGCATAGAGCGCGTTGACGATGTGATTGGCCTTGCCGAGCCCGAGCGGCAATCCGACCACGAGATCGGTCCCGACATCGCGGATGATATCCTCCGCGATGGCCTCGGGGTCGGTGAACAGCTTTGGCATCCAATGCAAGCCCAGGTGGGACAGCCGACGGTCCTAGAATCGGACGCAAGCGCCAGCCTCTATAGCGCATTTGCAGCTGATATTCGTCTGTGACGAAGGCGCAACAGCGAAGCGCTCAATGCTTGGCTGCTGCGGGATCAGATGATTGAGAGTAGCATCATTCCAATTATTTGATTCTGATCCATTTGCGAGGCCGTGTGTTCTCCAAAATACTGCGCTGGTCGGCCAAGGCCTTGCTTGCCATTTTGTTGTTGGCTGTCGCAGCGATCGCCGCATTTCGGGTCGCGGCGGCGATGCGCGAGACCGGGACGCGCGCCGAGCTTGCGCCGCCAAACGGCCACCTGGTGCCGACAAGCTCCGGCGGAGTGTTCGTACAGCAGAAGGGTCCGGCGCAAGGCGTTCCCGTCGTTCTGTTCCACGGCACGGCGGCCTGGAGCGAATTGTGGCGGCGCACCATCGATGCGCTTGCCGCCGCCGGCTTTCACGTGATCGCGCTCGACCTGCCTCCTTTCGGGTTTTCCGATCGGCCGGGAAGTTATACCCGGCAGGACCAGGCCGCGCGCGTGAAGGAGGTGCTCGACCAGTTGCGTTCGGCTCCGGCCATTATTGTCGGCCATTCGTTCGGCGCTGGCGCTGCGACCGAATTTGCGATGCGCTACCCGGAGCGCGCGCGGGGGCTGGTGCTGGTCGATGCGGCGCTCGGGCTAACCGCGCCGCCATCCGATCCGCCGGCGCTGCTTCGGCCGAAATGGATTCGTGAAATCCTGGTATCGCTGACCATCACCAATCCCCTTGCAACCCGGCCGCTGCTGCAAACGCTGATCGAGAAGAAAGAGCGCGCCCTGCCGGAATATGTCGAGATCCTGCAAAGACCGACGACGCTGCAAAACAGCACCTCTGACATCGCCGACTGGCTGTATTATTTCGCCGGCGCCGACCGAGGTGCCGCCAGCGCCGACCGCGGCTCCTATGCGCGCCTGAAACTTCCCGTGACGATGCTGTGGGGCGAGAAGGATTCGGTCACGCCGGTTGCGCAAGCGCTCGATCTGCGGACGCTGGTGCCGCAGGCACAACTGACGCCGTTGCCCGGGCTTGGCCATATCCCGCAAATCGAGGATCCGGGTCTGTTCAACGATGCCCTGCTCAAGGCGCTCGGAAAACTCTAAGCTCAAGGATAGATTCGAGGAGACCGGGAGACATCATGGATATCATCAGATTGTGCGCTTGGGGCTACGCCGTGCTGCTCGGCTTTGTCATTCTGACCGGATACATCCCCGCCTTCATCGACCAGAACGACATGATCTTCGGCCTGTTCCGCCGCACCTGGTATGCCGATGGGCTGCATCTGGTATCCGCGCTATGGGCGGCGACCGCGGCGCTGACGTCGCGGCGCGCCTCGGAATTGTTCTTCCAGCTGTTTGGCGCCTTCTACTTCGCCGACGGCGTGCTCGGCCTCCTCACCGGAAGCGGCTATCTCGACTTCGGCATCCTGATCAACGGCGTCCGCGACCTGCCGCTGATGACGCGGATTTTCGCCAACGCCCCGCATCTGGGCCTCGGCGGCGTTGCGATCCTGATCGGCTATTTGCTGGCGCCGCGGACGCGAGCCGCCGTCCATGCGTAGATGCTTGCGGCGCATCTTTACCGCCATCGCGATCCTGATCGTGCTGGCTGTGCTCGTGCCGCTCGCCTATATCGAGGGCACTTGCCGCCCGACTTCATCCGCCTCGGCATCCGCAGCACCGATAGCCGCCCTGCCCGCCATCGATGAGGCGGGCTATCGCCGCAAGCAGGACAACACCTTCTTCACCTTTCCCGAGTGGTACATCGTCTATTCCTTTGAGGATTTCGGCCGCTTTCTCGAGCATTCCAGCGAAAGCCATTTCAACTATCTCGGGCATATCCTCGGATTCTGGCAGAGCTTTTGCACCATCAACCGCGCGGTGCCGGAGACCGGCGAATCCCGTTTCGACGTCAAGACGATGATCTATGTGATCGGCGTCAGCTATTCGACCGAATATGCGATCAAGGGATTTTACGAGAACACCATCGGCCGCGTCTTCGAATGGATCAGAGGCCCGGCGCGTACTCCGCAGGACGATTACGCCCGCGCTGTGCTGCAGGATTATGCCGCGTTCCTCTATACCATCCCCTGGTTCAAATATCCGTTTCGCGAGAAGCTCGATGGCCTGATGGCGATTTCGGCGCCGACACCGAGCCAGGCGCGCACATCGGAACGCGATTTCGCGCTCGGCACCGAATATTTTCTCAAGATCGGCTATGCCTGGCTGATCCAGAAGGCGCTCGATGCCAGCGATGACGATGAGCCGCGCGATATCATGTTCGTGGTTGCGACGCTGCCGCAGGAGGTGCTGGCAAAGGAACCGCGCATAAAACCGATCCGCGTGCTCACGCCGCAATGGCAATTGGTGCAGGCGCCGCGCTATAAGGCGCTCACCGAAATCCTGCAGAGCCTGCTCGACCGGGGTATTGGCCTTGCCGAAATCGCCGGCAACCACGAAATCCTGATCACCGTGATCGCGCCGGACCCCGCCAAGCTGGATGTCAACGATACCACGGAACTGTTTTCACTGGACCTCGACGCCAGGCCCGGCTTCCGCAGGGCCGGCTTAAAGGCTAGCATTGAGCGGCTGGTCGATATCAACCGCGACCTCAAGGCCAGGGGCGCGAAGATCGAGCATTTTTATGACTATTGAGGACAAGCCGTTTCGGCCGTGGCTGCGGCGATCGGGCAGGATCGCCGGAGCGATCGCCCTCGTCGCTTGCGGCTGGCTCGCGATCGTCGTCGGCCTGACGTTCGTGTCAGGGCCGGGCAAGTCGATGGCGATCGTCGGCCCGCCGGAAATGGCCCTGGCCGCGATCGTCAAGGCCAACGGCCGCATTCTGGCTTCGAACGCCTATGTCACGATCGCGCGTTCCGACGATGCCGGTTTTGTCGCGCGGCTCTACGCAGCCGGCGCGCTCTTGGTGCTCGATGCCGAGCAAGCCGGCGGCTGCAGCGGCTTGCCGCCGAATAGATTCACGGCGGCGCTCTGAACTCTCTTACCTCTCCCCGCTTGCGGGGAGAGGTCGGATCGCCTCCGCGATGCCAACGGGTCGCGCGAATGCGCGCCCGATGACAGGCTCCGCATCGTCCGGCGCGATCCGGGTGAGGGGGACTCTCCGCGAGTCTGAATCTGCGGATAGAGCCCCTCACCCCAACCCTCTCGCCGCGAAGAGCGGGGCGAGGGAGCCTCGCAGCTTACGACGCGTATTTCTGGTAGAACGTGTTGGTGAAGAGCTCAGACGGATCGTATTTGCGTTTCGCGGCGAAGAAGTCGTTGATCTGCGGATAGGAACGCTGCAACTGGTCGCGCGAATAATAGAGCTGGTAGGGCAGGAAGAACCGGCCCTTGTGCGCGATGGTGAGATCGATCAGTTCCTCGGTCGCCTTCTTCATCCGACGATTGCCCTCCTCGTCGGTGGTCTGGTTGATGTAAAGCACCAATGAGAACGCCGGCTCCGGCGAATAGGTCAGGAAATTGTCTTCCTGATGCACGATGCGCACCGACGCGTTGAGCAAATTGGTCTTGTTGTCGGTCAAGACCTTGCGCATGCCGTCGACAAACGACGCAAACTCGCGGCGCGGAATAAAGTATTCGTGCAGGATGTCGGTATCGTCAGGCAACGAGTTGCGCAAGTAGAGCACCGAATCGTGCATCGGGTCGTTGCGGCTGACGAGGCAGGCTTCGGCTGAGCCGATCGCTTGCGCGCGCGTGACCGTGCAGGCCTCCATCCGATGCTCGACGTGCTTCTCCGACAGCCATTTCAGTTCCTGAAACAGCGGACCCTGCTTGGAAAGATTAACGGTCAACCGCCGCAATTTGGTTCCACTGGGCTCATCCAGCGGCGCGCGCTTGAAATCCGTGCCGTCGACCTTGGTGTAGGTGTAGAGCAGCATTTCCTTAAGGAACGTGCTCGGCGCCGTCGAGAGATGACCGTACATCAGGCCGATATTCGGGTCCTTCTCGATTTCGTTCGCGAACAGCGCGGGAAATTCCCTGTAGTCCATGACGCGCCGCCCGGTCTGGTAGACCAGATTGTCCGCGATATCGAGCTCGGCCTCGACGATGACGCCAAACAGGCCATAGCCGCCGACCACCAGATTGAACAGGTCCTTGTTCTCGGTCGAGGATACGTTACGCAATGAGCCGTCCGCCAGCATCACCCGCATCGACTTGATCGATTTGGCGAGCGCGCCGGCCTGATGGTCCATGCCGTGCGCGTTGACCGAGATCGAGCCGCCGACACTGAAGATATCGGTCGATTGCATGGCGCGGACCGCGAAGCGCGGATGCAACACGTTCTGGATGTCGTGCCAGGTCGCCCCCGGCTGCACGGTGACCGACCGTGTGTTCTCGTTCAGCACGATGCGGTTGAACCCGCGCATGTCGAGCACGATGCCGCCCTTGCGGAACGCCTGTCCGCCCATGCTGTGGCGCACGCCAGCCGCCGTCACCGAAAGCTTGTTGTCGCGCGCGAACGCCAACGTCCTTGCGATGTCATCGACGCTGTGCACTTCGACCACGCCATAGATTTCGGTCTTGTCGAGGCAACTGGCGTCATTGATGCTGCCGCCGAGCTGCGACCATTTTACGCCCGGAAGCGGCGCAATCGCCTTGATCCGCTCCAGATCGATCTTGCCCTGCTCGGCGCGGCCCACCGCAGGCCCGCAATCCTTTTCGCCGGTGGGATCGGCCGCCAGGGCCTGAAGTTTCCGGAAGCCGTAGACGCCAACCAGTGCGACCACAACGGCGGCGACAGACACGCCGGTTTTGAATTTTTGCGAGAATTTCTTCATGAAATGATTCCAGATGGAGGTCGATATTCCGGGCGCGGCGATGATTAGTCAAATCCGCAACGCTTGCGGTTCGAACAGTCCACATGAATGCGATGGAAGCAGCGAGCCGCGCCATCAGATGAAAGACCGCCGCATTCGCGTCATGGGCTCCGCGCGGCGTTGCATAGCTCACATGAGCTATCCTATGATGCAGTGAAAGCAAAAAAGTGAGGAAACAAGGAGTGAAACAATGCTCACCAGACGCGGTATTCTGCTTGCCGCCATTGCGGGGGAGTGACCATGCCAACCAGAACGCACACGCAAAAGCCTCGCAGCCGGCGACGCCGGTGAATTTCGACATTCCCCCGGGCGCCTGCGATTGCCACACCCATATTCACGCCGACCCCGAAAAATTTCCGTTCTTCACAGGCCGCGTCTATACGCCGGAGCTCGCTTCACCTGAGGAGATGTCGGCGCTGCACAAGGCGCTGCATATCGAGCGCGTGGTGATCGTGACGCCGAGCGTCTATGGCACCGACAATTCGGCCACGCTGTTCGGGATGAAAGCGCGCGGCGCGACCGCCCGCGGCGTCGCCGTGATCGACGAGAAGACGCCGGAAGCCGACCTCGACAGCATGAGCCAGGCGGGCATCCGCGGCATCCGGCTCAATCTCGCAACCGGCGGCGTCAACGATCCCAACGTGGGGCGACCGCGCTTTCAGGCGGCGCTCGAGCGGGTCAAGAACCGCAACTGGCATGTCCAGTTGTTCACCAGCCTCTGGATGATCTCCGCCATCAAGGATCTGGTCGCGGCGTCGCCGGTGCCGGTCGTGTTCGATCATTTCGGCGGTGCACAGGCCGAGCTCGGCGTCGATCAGCCCGGCTTTTCGGACCTGCTGGCGCTGGTGAAATCGGGCAAGGCCTATGTGAAAATCTCGGGCGCCTATCGGGCCTCAAAACTCGCGCCCGATTTTCCCGATGCAGCGCCGCTGGCCCGCGCGCTGATCGCGGCGAACGCCGAGCGCGTCGTCTGGGGCACGGATTGGCCGCACCCGAATTCGGTGACGCCGCCCGGCAACAAGCCGACCGACCTGACGCCACTGTTCCAGATCGACGACGGCCGCCTGTTAAATCAGCTTCCGGTATGGGCGCCGGATGCGGCGATCCGCAAAACCATCCTCGTCGACAATCCGGCGCGGCTTTACGGGTTTTGAGGGCTCGCGCAGGTAGCAGCGTTCGCCATTTGCCGGAGCGTTTCCTGAGGGAAGCCGCGCGCCCATTCGGCGGCCTTGCGCAGTCCGCCGAATGGAAACAGGTGGAATCCTGCAATCGGCGCGGTCGCGGCTTGCGGCACCGATAACAGACCGTGCATGATTTCGTCAGGCCCGGTATCGGTCAAAAGCCGGCCGAAACGCCCGATCTGGCCGCGCAGCGCCCGCATCGAATTGCCGATGCCGCAACGGAGCGCGAACTTTGTTAGCGTCGCCGGGCTCGCGGGACCCGCGAGACCGACGATCACGGGAAGTGTGATGCCGCGCGCATGAAGCTCGACGATCCATTGGAGGATCGGCGCACTTTCAAAACAGAATTGGGTCACGACATCGACGCGGATTTTTGTCTGAAGTCCCCAGTGGCGCCATGCCGCGAGCACCGCGAAGGTATTTTCGGGCTTAAGATAGGGATGCCCTTCGGGATGACCGGCCACGCTTAGCCGCGCAAAACCGTGCGCCTCGATCAATCCGCTGGCGCCGATATCGAGGCTTGACTTGAACGGGCCCTTCGCGGCCACGACGTCGCCCGCGACCAGAACGATGCGCGTGACATCCGCCTCGCCTCGCAGCCGCGCCAGAAAATCGTCGAGCGCCTCGCGCGAGACCATTTCGCGCGCGGCAATATGCGGGACGGGATGGTAGCCGGCGCGGCGAAGTGCTGCAGCCGTATCGATGTTGTGGCGATAATTATCGCCGGGCAGGAAGGTGATCGTGACGTCGGTGCCGGGCCGAAAATAATCGCGCAGCTCCGGCAATTGACGCCCGCTCGACGAGACCTCGACGGAGGCCGATGACAGAAGTGCGGTGAGTTCACGGGACGAGGCGAGATCGGGTGCGGACACAGCTCACTCCCGGTTAAGCGCGGCGGCGCGAAATCACATAGGTTTCGTCGTTAAACCAGAGACCGCCATGCTTCTTCAGCACCTGATCGGTCGCCTCCAGATAGCGGCCGTCGCGGACCACTTCCGACAGGCGGACGTCCTCGATTTGCGCGACATAGATCGCGGCATTCCAGGCGGCGAACAGCGTCGAGGTCCCGATCGGGCCGCTTACCTCGTCCGGCAGCGTATGCATGTGATAACGGAAGATCGAGCGGGCATCTGAGGATGCGTTGAAATTGTAGTGCCGCGCCTCCCCTCCAAGCTCGTGCTTGACCTGCCGCAGGATGGCGTAGCGATCGGTCTTGAACGGATCATCTCCCGGCCAGACCTGATCGATGATCTCGATGCCGGGATCGTTGCCGCGCGAATGGATGCCGATCAACCGGCCGCCGGGCCGCAGCGATCTTGCCAGCGGCGTCAGTACCTTCGATGCCTTGAATTCGAGGCTGGCCCGCGCCCGATAGGGCTGCGAGGCAATCACCAGATCGTAGTCGGCCATCACGCGGCCCGGCCGCGGCATGATCGGATCGAGCAGGAACGAGTGATCCTCCCGCCGCAGCGTCAGGATGACGGGACGCGTATAGACGGGATTGCCGGTGGTTTTGCTGATGCCGGCGCGCCAGTTCTCGGCCAAGAACCCCTCGAGCTGTCCGATCTGTTCGGCAAAGCCGTGCGCGGTATTGCCTGACAGCGCAAGGTCCTTCCAGATCAGGCTTTGCGCCGACGTCGCCGAGCGCGGCGTCAGCCACGGCGCCTCGGCATAATAGAGATTGGTGATGACCAAAACGGTCGCCGGATGCTCGAACAGGCGGTCCGCCATCTTCTCCAGCATCAGCCGCACGTCCTCGTAGCTGATCTCCTTGGCGACGACATAGAGCGGCATGGTGGGAAAACGAGCATGCAGCGCCCGCATCACGCGCGACAGCACGGTACCGTCACCGACGCCGGCGTCGAAAATCCGCAGCGCCGGCGGCGTCGGCTGCAAATTGCCGAGTTCGAGCGAAATCCGGTTGGCGATCTCGGTCTTCTCGCTGCAGGTCGAGACGAACAGGAGATATTTTTGCCGGTTGTCGAAAAACCTAAAACCCGCGGGCGCCACGTTGGCGATCGCGGCGGCACCGTTCATGGGCTTTACCATCGCAGAAGGCGCGGTTTGTGACGACGAGGGCGCTGCGCCATGCTCGGACAGATAGGCGCGGACCTTGTCGAGGGTGCCGGTCGTGATCTTGGCGCCGTCGCGCAATCGCGAGACCAGCTTGCCGTCGTTGACGACGAGCCGTCCGAAGGTGGACTCGGCCGTCTGCGTCGCCCGACAATAATCCCGGATCTCGCCGAGAATCTGATCAGAAGTCCTGGCGGCGGTTTGACCTTGGTGTTCCTCGGTCCGCATGGTTTCTCCCCGCGGTTTTGATTGCTTGGCTTGCAATCAAGGGGCAACCACCTGGAGGCGTCAACCACAAACAGAGTGGGCAGGAATTATGGGCATGTGCCCACACTTTCCACGGCCGGCGCGAAAAGATTGAGATCAGCGCCTGCGGCGTTACGAGAATGTGGAGCTAGCGACTTTCCCCGCCGGCCATTAGATCAAGGGCCATGCGCAAGCCAACGATTTTTGCGGTTGCCGCGACACTGCTGTCTCTGACATCGGCGCCGGTGTTCGCGCAGGGCACCGATATGCAGGGCATCAATATATTGGGACCAGGGAGAGGCTGGAAGCTTCAGTCGCAGCGCGGCCCGGACGGTCAAAACGTCTACGGCTACAACTGCGCTGCGGATTTCCGGCAAATCTCCCGCCATCGTGTCGGGTATGCGACGCGGCACACGCGACGGACCGGACGATAGCAACGGCCGGCAGCGATCGGTCAATCCAACGCCGGCCATTGCGGCTTGTGGCTGCCGAGCGGCATCGCCGGGCGCGCCCAGAACGCGGGTGTTTTCGACAGCACGGCCGAAGGCCGCACCGACTGCAGCGGTCCGAAGCCCGATGGCAGATCTTCGATGAAGGGGCCGACCGCATCGCCGCGCAGATCTTCGGTTTTGAGGCCATCGGCGACGCGGCCGAGATTCCATAGCCATCGCCCGGTCTGCGCCAGTGAGACCCGGACATGCCAGCTGCCGCCTTCGCGCGACTGCCGCGCCTTCGCCATCATGGCGCCGAACGCCATCAGATAGCCGGTGGCATGATCGAGCATCTGCGCCGGCAATTCCTTCGGCCCGTCGACGCCGGCGGCCTGTCCTTCGGCGTGATTAAAACCGGACGCGGTCTGCACCAGCGAGTCAAAACCGCGCCGCTCCGCCCACGGCCCGGCGTGGCCATAAGCCGACAGCGAGACATACACAATGCCGGGATTGATCTTAGCCGCATCCTCCGGCGAGAAGCCGAGTGAAGCGATGGCGCGCGGACGATAGCCTTGCGAGAAGATATCGGCCTGCGCCAAGAGATCGCGCAACACTCCCCGGCCCTCTTCGCTCTTGAGTTCGACAAAACTCGTCAGCTTGCCGCGGCCGTTATCGATGGTGAGCCAGGGGATCGCCGGCAGGTCGGGACCGGAAATCAACATTACGTCGGCGCCATGGGCAGCGAGCGTGCGGCCCGCGACGGGACCTGCGATCACCCGCGACAGATCGAGCACGCGCACGCCCGCGAGCGGACGATTCCCCGCGGGCCACGGCTTTGGCGCCGCCTCGCCGATTTTTTCGATACTGATCACCGGCAATGCCGCCAGCGCTTTGGCGTGCGGCAATTCCGACCATTCCTCGTGCGAGCGCATCATGGCGACCACACAGCCGCCGGCATAGGCCGCGGTTTCGAATGCCTCACCATCCCACCCCATCAGTGCGGCCTGGACGTCGTCACGCTCCGGCCTGCAATTGAGGACCTTGCAGACGGCGTCGCGGTGATGCCTGAAATTGGTATGCAGGCGCACGAAGCGCTGGTCGCGGGTCTTGTAAATTCCGGCAATCGCATCCCACGTCGGCGGCGGCAGCTTGCCGTCGACGCGCAAATAGCGCTCGCTGCGGCATTCGACGACGGCATGGCGCATGTCGACCGCGACATCCTGGCTTTGGCCGCTGCGCAATTTCCAAATCTGCGCGGCGGAAAGGCCTGCCGCGGCAATGCTTACCTGAGCCGCGGCGGCGACGCGAAACGACGACGGCAATTGCGGTTCTTTCCCGGTCAGCGCGACGGCGTCGAGCGCAGCAGGCTCGCCGCCGGCCGAGGTCCAGATGTCGGATAGGATTTCAATGGGACTTTGCATGACCGTCACTCTTCCCTAAGAGTCCAAAGCTCTGCCTTACCACGGAAGGAGTTGCAATGGCTGCCATCGATCCCTTGACCGCCGGAGGCGTTGTGCTGGCGACCGCCGCTACCGACGCGGTCTATGTCATGTTCACCTCGGCCGTGGTGGCGCGCAAGCGCGTGCCGGCGGCGACCTGGAGCAGCATATGGTATTTGCTCTCTTCCTATGCGGTGATCAGCTATACCGAAAACTGGGTCTATGTCGCCTTTGCCGCGCTCGGCTCGTGGATCGGCGCGTTCGCGTCGATCACCTTCCTGCACCGGCCGCCCGGCGGCCCGCCGATCGGCGCCGCGCCGGAATAGGTTCACCGTCATTGCGAGGAGCCCTTGCGACGAAGCAATCCACACTTGCTTTGCCGCGCGATGGATTGCTTCGCTTCGCTCGCAATGACGGCTAATGAAAATCCCGCGAGGGCGGCAGGATGCGTACGTTGCGTGGATGACGGATTTTCTGCGCCGGATTGTGTGGATGGTCGCGGCGGTCGTCGTTGAGCGGCTCGACCAAGGCAGGTCCGGCCGGCACGGGGGGTTTTCGGCTGAGTGCATCATTCGCTAGCCCCACCAGATCGCGGGAACGGTCGAACAGCCGCTGCGCGACCAGATGCGTCACCTGTTCCGGACTGCTCTGGATATAGCCCTCGACCAGAATGAGCCGCGCCCCCATCACCTCCTTGCGGAAGCGTTCCATCACCTTCGGCCACACCACGATATTGGCGATGCCACTTTCGTCCTCCAGTGTCATGAAGACGACGCCCTTGGCGCTGCCCGGACGCTGCCGCACCAGCACCACGCCGGCGCAGCGGACATGTTGCCGGTCGCGGTCATGGCAGACGGCCTGGCAGGGAATGACATCTTCGCGCGAAAACTTCAGTCGCAGAAATTCCATCGGGTGGCCTTTGAGCGACAGCCGGATGGTCTGGTAATCGGCGACCACCTGTTCCGGCAGCGGCATCAGCGGCAACGGCCGCGTATGCTCATCCGGCTGCTCACGCGCGACGGCGATTTCGAACAGCGGCAGCGGCACGTCATCGGGCAGACGCCGCACCGCCCAAAGGGCTGCGCGGCGGTCGAGCCCGATGGAGCGAAACGCATCGGCATCCGCCAGCAGGATCAGCGCGCGCTTGGGCAGGCCGGTGTCGCGGGCGAAATCCTCCAGCGAGGTGAAAGGGCGGCGTTGTCGCGCGGCGACGATGCGTTCGGCCCAATCTTCTACCTCTCCACCGTCATTCCGGGGCGTCGCGGCAGCGACGCCCCGGAATGACGATTGAATTTGTTTCAGCCGCTCCTCGTCCGGATCATTCCATCTAAATCCGTCGATCTGCCGGAAACCGAGTCGCACGGCGTGATATCTGCCGCTTTTCTCCTCCAGCGTATTCTGCGCGTGACTGAACGACACATCGATCTCGCGCACCTCGACGCCGTTCTTGCGGGCATCGCCGACGATCTGCGCCGGAGCATAAAAACCCATCGGTTGCGAATTCAATAGCCCGCAGCAAAACGCATCGGGATGGTAATGCTTCAGCCATGACGAGACATAGACGAGCTGCGCAAAACTCGCAGCGTGGCTTTCCGGAAAGCCGTAGCTGCCGAATCCCTTGATCTGATCAAAACAGCTTTTCGCGAATTCGGGCGTGTAACCGCGCGCGATCATGTTGTTGACCATCTTGTCTTCGAATTTTCCGATGGTGCCGACATTGCGGAACGTCGCCATCGCGCGGCGCAACCCGTTGGCCTCTTCGGAGGTGAATTTCGCGGCTTCGATAGCAATCCGCATCGCCTGCTCCTGGAACAGCGGCACGCCGAGCGTTTTGTGCAAAACTTTATATAGCTCGTCCTTTTCGCCGTGTGTCGGCGACGGCGACGGGTAGCTCACCTTCTCCTGGCCATTGCGGCGGCGAAGATAGGGATGCACCATGTCGCCCTGGATCGGGCCCGGCCGCACGATCGCGACCTCGATGACGAGATCGTAAAACTTTCTCGGTTTTAAGCGCGGCAGCATGTTCATCTGCGCGCGGCTTTCGACCTGGAACACGCCGAGCGATTCACCCCGGCACAGCATGTCGTAGACCGCCTTTTCATCCTGAGGGATCGTGGCGAGCTCGTAGCGTTCGCCCTTGTGATCCGCGATCAGGTCGAAACATTTGCGGATGCAGGTCAGCATGCCCAGCGCCAGCACATCGACCTTCATCATGTTCAAGGCATCGACGTCGTCCTTGTCCCATTCGATGAAAGTGCGATCCTCCATCGCCGCATTGCCGATCGGCACGTAAGTGTCGAGCCGGTCCTGGGTCAGCACATAGCCGCCGACATGCTGCGACAGATGCCGCGGGAATTCGATCAATTCAGACGCAAGCTCGACGGCAAGCTCGACCATCGAATTTTTGGGATCGAACCCGGCCTGCTTGACCTGCATTTCATTGAGCCCCTTGCCCCAGCTTCCCCACACCGTATCGGCCAGCGCCGCGGTGACATCTTCCGTCAGCCCGAGCGCTTTGCCGACATCGCGGATCGCGCTGCGCGGCCGGTAATGAATGACGGTCGCTATGATCGCTGCGCGATGCCGGCCATATCTGCGGTAGACATATTGCATCACCTCTTCGCGCCGCGAATGCTCGAAATCAACGTCGATATCGGGCGGCTCCAGCCGTTCCTTGGAGATAAAACGCTCGAACAAGAGATCGACCTTGGTCGGATCGACGGACGTAACGCCGAGCACATAGCACACGGCTGAATTTGCCGCCGATCCCCGGCCCTGGCAGAGGATTTTTTGCTCTCGCGCATAACGGACGATGTCGTGCACGGTCAGGAAATAGTGCGCGTATTTGAGTTTTCGGATCAGGCGCAATTCCTTGTGCAAGACCTTTTTGGTCTTGGGCGAAATCCGCACCGGAAATCGTTGGTGCGCGCCCTGCCAGGTCAGATCTTCCAAATGACGCTGCGCGGTCTTGCCCGGCGGCACCGGCTCGTCGGGATACTGATATCTGAGCTGATCGAGCGAAAAATCGATGCGCCCGGCAAACAGCATGGTTTCCTTGATCGCCTCCGGCACATCGCGAAACAGCCTCGCCATTTCATCCGCAGATTTGAGATAGCGCTCCGCATTGGCTTCGAGACGCTTGCCGATGGCGTCGATGGTCGTCTTTTCGCGAATGCAGGTGAGGACGTCCTGCAGGGGACGGCGTACGGGATGATGATACAGCACCTCGTTGGTCGCGAGCAGCGGCACGTGGGAGGTTGCGGCGATGGCCTGAAGCCGCGCAAGACGACGCTTGTCGTCACCACGGTACAAAAGGCTTGCCGCAAGCCAAACCCCATCGGCGCGGCTGTGCCGCAACTGATCGAGAACGTGAAGCGCTTTTGTCATCTCGAAGCGATGCGGCAGCATCACGGCGAGCAGCTGCCCTTGCGCAAATTCCAGCAGGTCATCGAACTTCAGATGACATTCGCCCTTCTCGGTATCGTCTCCACGCTTGCCGAGGGTAAGCAATTGACATAGCCGGCCGTAAGCTCCGCGGTCGCTGGGATAGACCAGAATGTCCGGCGTGCCATCCATAAAGACGATGCGCGAACCGATCAGAAGCTTTGGCTTGTATTTAACGTTGGGATTTTCGAGCTCCTTGTAGGCTCGCACCACGCCTGCCAGCGTATTGTGGTCGGCAATGCCGATCACGGGAAGACGCAGATCGCTGGCCTCATGCACGTAATCCTGCGGATGCGATCCGCCGCGCAGGAATGAAAAATTCGTCGTGATTCCGATTTCGGCATAGCGAGGAGTATTCATGCGAACAGCCCATGCACGAACCAGTTGGCAGGAACCGGCTTGCCCTCCTTGTTGACGAGTTCGCTGCCGTAAAGGCCGTCCCGGTAAATCCAGAAGCGCAATCCGGCCTCGTCCTCGACGCGGAAATAATCCCGCGTCAAGGTCGCGCCATCGTGCTTCCACCATTCCATGGCGACGCGTTCAGGGCCCTCCACCCGCACCACCACATGGGTTGCGCGCCGCCACGTAAAATGGTGCGGCGGCCCGTCGGGTACCGTTGCAAACGGCACTTTAATGGGCTCGGGCTTTTCAAACAGTCGCAATGGCCGTAGCGGCGGCTCGCCCTCGGCGCGTGTCGGCCAGACCGCGTGCGCAGCGGCGGCCAGATGATGCTGCGCCGGCGCCGCCAGCACCGCGCGTTCCGGGACGTGCGTATCCTGCGGCAAATGCACGACCACGCGCCGGCCGCCGATGCGCGCGGCGATACGATCGATCAAGGCGGCCAACTCGTCATTATCGTGCACATTGGCATCGAGATCGCGCTGCTGCTGCACCACAATTTCGGTACGGCTTGCGGCGAGGCGGATGAGATCGAAACCAAAGCCGGGATCGAGCGGATCGTTTAAAGCGCCGAGCCGCTCGCGAAACAGGCGGTCGATCATGTCAGCCCTGGTCACGGGCTGTCCGGTGTCGAGTTCGATCGCGCGAACCGCGCCGTCGGTGCGGAAGAAATTCGCCTCCAGCCGCCGCGCGCCCTTGCCTTGCCGCGCCATCGCCGCGACCAGCATCCCGGCGAGAGCGGATAATGTCGCCGATATCACGCCTTCGGTGGCGATCGGTTCGGCAAATCGTTTCTCCACAATGTAATCCGGCAACGGTTTTCGAGGGCTGATCGGGGCATCGCCCTGCCCCAGCGCGTGTTCCAGCAGTGTCGTGAAGCCGACGCCGAACCTTGCGGTAATTTCGTGCCGCTCGCGGGAAGCGACATCGCCGATGGTTTTTAAGCCGGCGCGACGCAGGCCGCGGGTGATGGCATCGTCCGTCCCGAGCGCGGACACCGGCAGCGGCTGGACCGCATCGGCTTCCTCGCCGTCGCCGACGATGCGGCCATGGACATGACGCGTCATCGTGCGCGCGCAGATCGATGTACTCGCGATTCCGGCACTGACGGCAAAACCGTGCCGCGTCAGGGCGCCGCACACCATTCGCATCAGCGCGGCCTCGCCGCCGAACAGATGGGCGCAGCCGGTGATGTCGAGAAACAGGCCGTGCGGGGGATCGAGCGCCACCAATGGGGTGAAGCGGTCGCACCAGTCGGCGAGGTCATTCAGCGTCTTGGCATCAGTCACTTCATCGGCATCGAACACCGTTAATTGCGGACAGATGGCGCGGGCATTGGCGAGCGGCAGGCCAACATCAAGGCCGAAACGCGCGGCCGCGTCGTCCACGGCAAAAATCTGCAGCGCGTTGTTTTGCTTGGCAACGACGACGCAGGGATCGTTGTCAGCCGGCGAAGCGCTCTCGCGCGCGAGCTGGCGTTTGATACGGTCGATGGGCAGGCGCGGCAGCCACAGGCTGAGGATACGCCGCCGGTTGACTGAAAAGGCACTCATCACATTTCCATTCCATGATCCACCGGCCAACAGGGCCATGCCGGTTGCGGACAAGCTGTGCATCGAACAATGGCGCGCCCCACGCCGCAGGCATTAACGACGCCGCAGGCGGCGAATGCGCCGCGCGCACAATCCATCTGGTCTCGGCCGTTGAGGGCTGTGGCTGCGCTGCCAGCCGCAGCAGCAAGGCCGTAACGCCCGATGCCTGGACAGCCAGCGTCAGCTTGCGGCTGGCGACGAGGTCGAACTGGCGCGCTTGGCCCCAGACTTCCAGCACGATAGCGCCCAGCGCATCGCAGGCCAGCGCGTCGGCGGCGGTCCGCAGCGCGGCGTCCACGTCGGCCGCGCGCACCGTCACGATGAGCCGTGGATCGAGACCCAATTCGGCCCATCCGCCCATCGACAATGCGCCCGTTTCAATTTCGGTAAAATCCTGACGTATCCACACCAGCGGCCGCCGTGCCGCTACCCGCCCCGCAAAGCCCGCGACAAAACCCGTCGCCGCGGCGCTCTGCCGTCCTTCGGCGAATATTTCGTGCACCGCAGCCAAGGCGAGGCCGCCCTGCAGCGTCGCGTCGGCGTCGGCATGTCCGAGCGTCACGCGCGCCGGCGCAATGCCGTCGGCATGCGCTTCGATGCGCTCGATGCTGTCGCGCAAGGTCGCAAGCGTGCTCGTGCGTGCGGCGCATGATCCGCCAAAGTGTGAGCGGTTTGGCGACAAGATCATGCGCTTTCTCAATAAAAAGAGAGCGCGATCGGACGCAAAACCGGCTTCCACTTTTGCTGATCGCGCTCTTGCATGCGCCGCTCCTTGAATTTGGGTCGTCGCAGGCTCGATTAAGTGAACCTGCTTCTGGCTCATTTGTTCATGATATGTTCTAATATAAAGCTAACATGGGCTGAAGAGTCAATCGGGATTGTGCTCCCGTGATTCACGAGTGGAATCAATGGGATTCAAGGGCGGAGTAGACAACGCAAGCCGGAAATCCGGTGAGAGGTCGCTAAATACCGCGGAGTATGGCGAATGCATTTCATAACCCTCGACAGCGAGACCGATTTCGAAGGCTGGCGGAAGGCCGCTCGCGGACTGGTGCTGCATCATGTGCCGCCATCCGAGGTGAAATGGTCGGTGCAAGGCAACGCGCCCGAATTGTTCGAGCGATCGGCGACAACATCGCCGCTCGAAGCTCCGCAAGGCCGTTTCAACGTCCCGGCCAAATTCATCCAACTGGCGCAGTCGGCCATCCTGCACCGCGACGGCGAACGCTTTGCGATGCTCTATCGCCTGTTGTGGCGGCTACGGAGCAATGATGAGCTGCTGGGTGTCGCAACCGATCCCGATGTGTCACGCGCGCAGGCGATGGCGAAAGCCGTGCAGCGCGAGCAGCACAGGATGCAAGCCTCCGTTCGCTTTCGCGAAATCGGCCGCGAGCAGAAAGCACACTTCGTTGCCTGGTTCGAGCCGGAGCATCACATCGTCGAAGCCACAGCGCCATTCTTCGCGCGGCGTTTTGCCGATATGCCGTGGTCGATCCTGACCCCTGAAGTCTGTGCGCATTGGGACGGCCATGTCGTCTCTTTCACGCCCGGTATCAGCACGGCCGACGCTCCTTCCGAAGACCGGCTGGAGGAAACCTGGCTGCGTTACCGTGCCAGCATCCTCGATCCGGCCCGGCTGAAGGTAGACGCCGCACCGCGGAACCTGCCGGAGGCGTCGACGATTAAGCCTTATGCCGCGATCGAACCAGAGCAACCGCAGAAACGTCCGGAACCAGCGATGAAACGCAAACAGGCGCTCGCCGACAGTCTGGAGGCCCTGCGCGAAGAGGCCAGCCACTGCCGCGCCTGTCACCTCTGGAAAGACGCCACACAGACCGTGTTCGGCGAAGGCCCGCCGGATGCGCAAATCATGCTGGTCGGCGAGCAGCCTGGCGACAAGGAAGACCTGGCCGGTAAGCCGTTCGTCGGCCCGGCCGGACAGATGCTCGACCGCGCGCTGGAACACGCCGGTATCGACCGCAACAAAACTTACGTCACCAATGCGGTAAAGCATTTCAAATTCGTGCGGCGCGGAAAAATCCGCCTGCACCAGAAGCCGAGTACGGCCGAGATCAAAGCCTGCCGTCCATGGTACGAACGCGAACTGGCCGTGATCAAACCGGACCTCGTGGTAGCGATGGGTGCAACCGCCGCGCAATGCGTGTTCGGAAAAATCACGCCGATCAACAAAAACCGCGGACGCCTGATCGATCTCAATGAGGGTGCCAAGGCGCTGGTGACGGTGCATCCGTCCTATCTATTGCGGCTGCCGGATGAGGAAACCAAGGCGCAGGAATACGAGCGTTTTGTAAGCGATCTGAAAATTGCCGCGGCGTTTTTGAGAAAATCGGCGCGGGCCGCTTAGCGGCTTACCACTCCCGGCAAATCTAATCGTCATGCCCGGGCTTGTCCCGGGCATCCACGTCCTTGGGGTTGCGGCAAGTGGATGGCCGGGACAAGCCCGGCCATGACGATCACACCCAACCGATTACGCCGCCGCGGCGAGGTTCAAGGTAGCTTCCGCAAGCGAGGTCAGGGTCTCGTCGGTCTTCTTCTCCTCCTGCAGCGTCGCATCCAGCAGAGGAACCGCGTCCTTCATGCCGAGTTGCTGCGCCCACTCTTTTAGCGCGCCGTAGCGGGCGATTTCGTAGTGCTCGACCGCTTGCGCCGCCGCGACCATGCCGGCATCGAGCGTCTCGGAACCCTTGAAGTCGTCCATAACCTCCTTGCCCTCCTCCAGGATGCCCTGAATCCCATAGCAGGTCTTGCCGCGCGCCGGCTTGTCGATCAACTCGAAAATCTGTTCCAGACGCTCGACCTGACCCTCGGTCTCGTCATGATGCTTTTCGAACGCCGCGCGCAGCTGGTCGGAGTGGGCGGCCTTCGCCATCTTCGGCAGCGCTTTCAGAATCTGCTTTTCGGCGTAGTAGATGTCCTTCAGTGTATCGAGAAAGAGGTCGTTGAGGTGTTTGTCTTTTGTCTGCATGGCGCACTCCTTGATCAGACGTCGGTGGGTTGATCGGACGTCGGTGAGGTTCGGCATTCCCCTGCGCCTCAACGCCACCTAACAGGCAATGTTCCAAGGATTTCAAAAAGCAAGCCGGCTCGACGCGCCGCCCGGTCCCGACCTTCACCCCCCAGTCGCTTCACTCTCCTGTCACACGCACCAAGCTAAAATCCGCTCATTGGGAAAGTGGGAGATTTTCACATGAGCGATGTTGCCTTACCCGGTTCGATCGAACCCGCATTGCGCAGGGGGCCCGACCTTGATCGCGGCTTTCATCCGTTGACCGGCATCATTTATTTGGGGGTGGTTGGTGCCGCGCTGTTGTTCGTCGCCTATAGCATCTATGCCGACGTCGACGCGACCGGCACCAGGGTAACGAGCTATCTGCCCTTCCTCATGCTCTTTGTCGCGCTCCTGATCGCGCTCGGCTTCGAATTCGTCAATGGCTTTCACGACACGGCGAATGCGGTTGCAACCGTCATCTATACGCGCTCCCTGCCGGCCCATATCGCAGTCGTGTGGTCGGGCATGTTCAACCTGTTCGGCGTCCTGCTGTCGAGCGGCGCGGTCGCCTTCGGCATCGTGTCGCTGTTGCCCGTCGAGTTGATCCTTCAGGTCGGCAGCAGTGCGGGCTTTGCCATGGTATTCGCCCTGTTGATCGCGGCCATCATCTGGAATGTCGGCACCTGGTATTTCGGTCTGCCCGCCTCCAGCTCGCACACCTTGATCGGATCGATCATGGGCGTCGGCATCGCCAATGCGCTGCTGCGCGGCCGCGACGGCACCTCCGGCGTGGACTGGACGCAGGCCACCACTATCGGCAAGGCGCTGCTGCTGTCGCCGCTGTTCGGCTTCGCGCTCGCCGCGGTCCTGCTGTTTGCCCTCAAGACAGTGCTGCAGCACGCAACACCCGCGCTGTTCGCCGAGCCGAAGGGCGACCAGCCGCCGCCGTGGTGGATCCGCGGTATCCTGATCATCACCTGCACGCTCGTCAGCTTCTTTCATGGCTCCAACGACGGGCAAAAGGGCATGGGCCTGATCATGCTCATTCTGATCGGCACAGTGCCTACCGCCTATGCGCTCAACCGCGCTTTGCCCGAGAGCCAGCTGAAGCAGTTCATCGTCAATTCGACGGCCGCGAGCAATGTCATTGAAAAGAAGGGCGCCGGCCATAACGTGATCGGCAATCCGCGGCCGGCGGTGACGAACTACGTCGCGCAACGTCAGATCAACGAGGGCACCTACCCATCATTGGCGGTGCTGGTGCGCGATATCAGCAATCAGGTGACCCAGTACGGATCGCTGGCGAAGTTCCCGGCCGATGCCGTCGGCAACACCCGTAACGACATGTATCTGGTTTCCGAGGCGATCCGGTTCCTGATGAAGGACAAGGAAAGCGAACTCTCCGGCGATGAGGTCGCAATCCTCAACGCTTACAAAGGCTCGCTCGACAGCGCGACCAAATTCATTCCGACCTGGGTGAAGATCGCGGTTGCCATCGCGCTCGGCCTCGGCACCATGATCGGCTGGAAACGCATCGTCGTCACGGTCGGCGAGAAGATCGGCAAGACCCATCTGACCTATGCGCAGGGCGCCTGCGCCGAAATCACCGCGGCTGCGACGATCGCGGCGGCCGACGGATACGGGCTGCCGGTGTCGACCACGCATGTGCTCTCTTCCGGAATCGCCGGCACCATGGCGGCCAGCGGATCGGGGCTGCAATGGTCGACGATCCGCAACATCGCGCTTGCCTGGGTACTGACCTTGCCGGCGGCGATGATCATCTCGGGCACGCTGTATCTGGTGTTCTCCAGAGTGCTGTAGGCGCTGTTCGCCGTCCTCCAAATCAAAAGGCCGCGCCATAAGCGCGGGCTTTTTCCTTTTGCGTCCGTTGCGAAGCCCGTGCCCGGTCTCACGCGGCCAGCGTGTTCTCGACCAGCTTGATCCAGTACGAGGTGCCGTAGAGGATTGCCTCGTCGTTGAAATTATAGGCGGGATGATGCAGGCCGGCGCTGTCGCCGTTGCCGCAGAAGATGAACGCGCCCGGCCGCGCTTCCAGCATGTAGGAGAAATCCTCCGCGCCCATCAGCGGCGGCGTCTCGTGAACGTTGGCCTCGCCGGCCACTTCCTTCGCTACTTGCGTTGCGAGATCGGTCTGCGAGGCATGGTTGACCGTCACCGGATAGCCGCGCTCGTAGGTGAGATCGATCTTGGCGCCCGTGATCTGCGCCACGCCCGCGACCACCTCGCGCACGCGTTTCTCGATCAATTCCCGCACCTCCGGCGTCAGCGTGCGCACCGTGCCCTTGAGCTCGGCGGTTTGCGGGATCACGTTGCGGGCATGGCCGGCATGGAATTCGCACATCGAAATGACGGCGGAGTCCAGCGGATCGACCGTGCGCGCCACGATCGACTGCAGCGCCGTGATCAGCTGCGCGCCGACCAGCACCGAATCGATGCATTTATGCGGACGGGCGGCGTGACCGCCGAGCCCCTCGATCTTGATATCGATCGAGTCGGTCGCGGCCATAATGGGCCCGGAGCGGATCGCGAACGAGCCGATGGGGATGCCCGGGCCATTGTGCATCCCATAGACCTGATCAATCGCAAAACGGTCCATCAGCCCGTCCTTGATCATCGCGGCGGCTCCCGCGCCACCCTCTTCCGCGGGCTGAAAGATCACGACCGCGTCGCCGGCGAAATTCCGCGTCTCCGCCAGATAGCGGGCGGCGCCGAGCAGCATCGCGGTATGGCCGTCATGGCCGCAGGCGTGCATCAGGCCCGGTGTTTTGGAGGCGTAAGGCAGTTCGGTCGCCTCCTCGATCGGCAGCGCGTCCATGTCGGCGCGCAGCCCGATCACTTTGAGGCTGCCCTTGGCGGCAGGCTTGCGGCCCTTGATGACGCCGACGACGCCGGTACGGCCGAGGCCGGTCGCGACCTCGTCACA
The DNA here is from genome assembly GCF_900141755.1 of Bradyrhizobium lablabi. Taxonomy (NCBI): domain Bacteria; kingdom Pseudomonadati; phylum Pseudomonadota; class Alphaproteobacteria; order Hyphomicrobiales; family Nitrobacteraceae; genus Bradyrhizobium; species Bradyrhizobium lablabi. Next base: position 1,216,737 of record NZ_LT670844.1, read on the forward strand.
GCCGAATTCCCGCAACCGGTCCGCCACGAACGCCGCGGTGCGGTGCACATCGTACAGCAACTCCGGGTGTTGGTGGATATCGCGGCGCCAGGCCTGGATATCGGGTTGCAGATCGGCGACGCGGTTGACGATGGGCATGGTTATTCTCGGTCCTTGTTTGGCTACTATTTGACCTGTCTAGCACGCAAGCGGCGATCCGCCCAACTGCCCCTGGCGAGGGTCAGACGCCGGCTGTACAGCGGGCGGCGGCGACGCTATGGCCTTGCTGCTCAAAGGACGGGCTATCCGGTGATGACTTATGAAGCGGCTTGAAGGTGATTTTGACTATATCGTCGTCGGCGCGGGCACCGCCGGCTGCATCGTCGCCAACCGGCTTTCGGCCGACCCCAAAAACCGCGTGCTGATCCTGGAGGCCGGCGGCAACGACAACTGGATCTGGTTTCACATCCCGGTCGGCTATCTCTTCGCGATCGGCAATCCGCGTTCGGACTGGATGTTTCGGACCGAACCCGAAGCCGGCCTCAACGGCCGCTCGCTCGCCTATCCCCGCGGCAAGGTGATCGGCGGCTCTTCCGCCATCAACGCCATGATTTCGATGCGCGGCCAGGCCGCCGATTACGACCATTGGCGCCAGCTCGGCCTTACGGGCTGGGGTTACGACGATGTGCTGCCCGCGTTCCGACGGCTGGAGGATCATTTTCTGGGCGAAAGCGAGCATCACGGCAGCGGCGGCGGCTGGCGGATCGAGGCGCCAAGATTGTCCTGGACCATTCTGGATGCGGTCGGCGACGCGGCGCAAGAAATGGGAATCCGCAAGATCGCGGATTTCAACACCGGCGACAATGAAGGCGTCGGCTATTTCCATGTCAACCAGAAGCGCGGACGCCGCTGGTCGTCGGCGCGGGGTTTTTTGAAGCCCGTGCTGAAGCGGCCCAATCTGCGGCTCGAGAAGAACGTGCTGGTCGATCGCCTGATCGTCGAAGGCGGGCGCGCCGTCGGCGTGCGTTTCATGCAAGGGGCCGACATCGTCGAGGCCCGCGCCAAAGGCGAGGTGATCCTGTGCGCCGGCGCGATCGGATCGATCCAGGTGTTGCATCGCACAGGCATTGGGCCCGCGGACTGGCTCAAGCCGCTCGGCATCGAGAGCGTGCTCGACCGGCAAGGAGTTGGCCGCAACCTGCAGGACCATCTGCAGCAGCGCGCGATCTATAAGGTCGAGGGCGTCCGCACGCTCAACGAGACCTATTATTCGCTTATGGGGCGCGGCCTGATGGGCCTCGATTATGCTTTCCGCCGGCGTGGGCCGCTGACCATGGCGCCGTCGCAGCTCGGCATTTTCACCCGCTCCGATCCGCGCCGCGAGCGCGCCAATATCCAGTTCCATGTCCAGCCGCTGTCGCTCGACAAGTTCGGCGATCCCCTGCACTCTTTTCCCGCGATCACGGTGAGCGCGTGCAATCTCCAGCCGACCTCGCGCGGCACGGTGCGCATTCGCTCGTCGGAGCCAGCGCAGGCTCCTGCGATCGCGCCGAATTACCTTTCGACCGGCGAGGACCGCGAGGTCGCCGCCGACGCCATCCGCACCACGCGGCGGCTGATGAAGCAGCAGGCACTGGCGCGCTATCGCCCGGAAGAATTTCTGCCGGGCCCATCGGTCGGCGACGACGACGCTTCGCTGGCCAAGGCCGCCGGCGATATCGGCACCACGATCTTTCACCCCGTCGGCACCGCGAAGATGGGGACGGAAAGCGACCCGATGGCCGTGGTCGGTGAACGCCTGCGTTTTCACGGCCTCGCCGGACTTCGCGTCGCCGATGCCTCCGTGATGCCGACGATCACGTCCGGGAATACCAACACCCCGACCGCGATGATTGCCGAGAAAGGCGCCGCGATGATCCTGGAAGATTCGCGATAAGATCACGGAAACGTCATCGCTCCTGCGGCCCGCTGGCCCGCCCCGGCGCGGAAAATCCGGGAATAAACCGCCCCCTCGCCCGATCAAGTCCACGGAACCCAATCAGGGGTCCCTATGGAGATTTGGCGATGAGCTTCGATCACAACCATAATGATGAAAACAACCCCGGCGTCAGCCGCCGCCGCGTCCTGGAATGCATGACCTGGGCTGGAACCGGCGTGCTCTGGACCATTTCGGGCGGCGTGCCCCGTTCGCTCGGACTTGTCGGTTCCGCGCAGGCCGCAGAGCCCGCGGGCCTGACCTTCCTGCAGATCAGCGACAGCCATGTCGGCTTCGACAAGCCGGCCAATCCGAACGCGCTCGGCACGCTGGAGGAGGCGATCGCCAAGGTCAAGTCGATCCCAGTCAAACCGTCGTTCATGATTCATACCGGCGACATCAGCCATCTGTCGAAGGCCAACGAGTTCGACGATGCCGACCGCATCATCTCGCAGGCCAAGCTCGACGTGCATTACGTGCCGGGCGAGCACGATTTCCTCGACGAAGAGGTCAAATTCTACAAGGAGCGGTACGGCAAGGGCTCCAAAGGCGCCGGCTGGTACTCCTTCGACGCCAACGGCGTCCACTTCATCGGCCTCGTCAACGTGGTCGACCTCAAGGCCGGCGGCCTCGGCAATCTCGGGGCCGAGCAGCTTGAGTGGCTGGAGGACGACCTCAAGGGGAAATCCAAATCCACCCCCATCGTCGTGTTCGCCCATATCCCGCTGTGGACGGTCTATCCGACCTGGGGCTGGGGCACCGAGGACGGTGGCCGCGCGCTGGATTACCTTAAAGGTTTTGGCTCGGTGACCGTGCTCAACGGCCACATCCACCAGGTGATGCAGAAGGTCGAGGGCAACGTCACCTTCCACACCGCCCGCTCGACCGCGTTCCCGCAGCCGGCGCCGGGCACCGCGCCCTCGCCCGGCCCGATGAAGGTCGCCGACGACAAGCTTCGCGGCTTGCTCGGCGTCGCCAGCATCAACTTCAAGCCAGGCGATAAGAGCCTTGCGATCATCGACACCCCGCTACAGGGCTAAAAGGAAATTCGAAGATGATGTCAGCAACTCTCCGCAGCCTTGGCTTGGCCCTGGCTACGGCCATCGCCCTACACCTCGGCGCCGCCCGCGCCGAGGACGCGGCCAACAACGTGACGATCGACAACTTTACCTTCACGCCGGCGGAGCTGAAGGTGAACGTCGGCGACACCGTGACCTTTACAAACCACGATGACATTCCCCACACCATAGTTTCCGCCGGCAAGTTCCGATCCAAGACACTCGATACCGACAACAGCTTCTCGTTCACTTTCACGGCGGCCGGCGATTACAAGTATTTTTGTTCGCTGCACCCGCACATGACCGGAATGATCAAGGTTGAGTAGCGAGCCAAACCAAGGCATCACAGCGATGCCCGGCCGGTGGATCCAGGCCGGCCGGGCACCACCGCTTTCCATAAAAGCCGGGCAACAGGCGATGCCGCTCAAAGCTGCGAATGACGACCCGGAGAAGGCACGCCGGTTTCGCGAGGCCGCGCTGCCCTATCTCGACGACGCCTACACGCTGGCGCGCTATTTGCTCCGCGACGCCAGCGATGCCGAGGACGCGGTGCAGGAATGCTATCTGCGCGCGTTCAAGCATTTCGACAGTTACCGGGGGCCGGCGATGAAGCCCTGGCTGTTCGCGATTCTGCGCAATGTCTGCCGCGCCGAATTCGCGCGCCGTGCCAGTTCGCCGACCAGCCCGATCGAGGATGCGCCGGAAAGCGCCGAACAAACGCCGCTGTGGCATGAGGCGCAGGAAACGCCGGAAACCCAGATGCTGCGGCGCTGGGATGCCGACACGATAAGGCGGCTCGTGACATCGCTCGCCGAACCCTTCCGGGAGACTTTTGTGCTGCGTGAAATCAACAATCTTTCGTACCGCGAGATCGCCGATGTCGCGGAAGTGCCGGTCGGCACCGTAATGTCGCGCCTGGCGCGCGCCCGCGCCATGCTGCGCTCGGCATGGATGGCGGAAGAGGAGCAACGGAAATGACTTGCGACGAGGCTGAAATTCTTCTTCACGCGCTGATCGACGGCGAGCTCGACGCCGGCCACGCGCGCGAGGTCGAAGACCATATCGCAGGCTGCCCGGCTTGCGCCGCAGCGCTTGCCGACTATCGCGAGATGAGCAAGGCTGTCGCCGGCGCCGATCTGCGCTACACCGCGCCGCCTTTGCTGCGCAAGCGGATCGAGGCCGCATTGCCGCAAGCGCAGGCGCAAATGCCGAACCGGCGCGCGGTGCTGCGGGGCTTTGCGATGGGATCGGCGGTCTCGGCGATCGCGGCCACCGGTCTTGTCGCCATCGTGTTGCGCAACGATGACGCGCAGCGCATCGAATCCGAGGTGGTGTCGGCGCATCTGCGCTCGTTGCAGGCCGGACATCTCACCGACGTGATTTCCACCGACAAGCACACGGTCAAACCGTGGTTCAACGGCAAACTGGACGTGGCGCCGCCGGTCGTCGACCTCACCGCGCAGGGTTTTACCCTGATCGGCGGCCGGCTCGATTATGTCGACGCCCGCCCCATCGGGGCTATCGTCTACCGCCGCCGCGCGCATGTGATCAATCTGTTCGTCGCCCAGACTTCCTCGACCGAACGCCGCCCGGCCAAAATCGAGACCATCCAGGGATTCAACATCCGAAGCTGGGGCGATCGCGGCTTGAACTACTGGGCGGTCAGCGACATCGCCGCCGACGAGCTCGCCGATTTCGGCGACAAGTTCGAGGCCGCGATGAAGAGCAGCGCGACGGGCTGAGAGGCCTTGGAATCGATACGCGGCTGATGACAGGTTGAGCCCACATAGCATCGTCATACCCCGCGCAGGCCGGGTATCCAGTACGCCGCAGCGTCTCGGTTGAATCACAACTGCTGGGGAGTACTGGATCGTCCGCCGGAGCCTGTCATCGGGCGGCGCCTTGCGCCGACCCGGTGGCGGACGATGACAGCTGTGTGCTGCAGATTCAATTTTCAAGCAACATGACACTTGTAGACAGACTCTCGCGATCTCGCCGCGCATTGCGCCCGAGTTTTGCTCTTGATTCCCGCCCTCTGGAATCAGAGGGCGCAGGGAATGCCGGGCGCCCGATGCGCCCGCAGCCGCGCGTGTAGTGTAGGTAACACGCGCGTTAGTCACCACGGTCACACCGGAAACACCCGGCATTCCCCGCGCAATGGTTTTACGGCTTATATCGTGCTCTCCCCGGTGACCGGGCTTTCTTGCCACCGTCATCGGCGAAATTGCTTCCGCCAACTTGACACCAGCGTCGGGGTGTCAGGACCACACGACTTCGCCGTCCGCGTCAGTGCTGTTCGTCAAAAGCGCCACCGCGTCCACCGCATCCCATTCCCTACGTTCGTGACGATCGCGAAACGCCCCTCGTTAGGAACAAGACGGCGATGGATATACGAGTGATTTGGGCAAATCACGAAGCGGATTATTTTTACAAGAGGGACTGGACGACCCAAATCACGTTGATTTGGTTCAGCAAATTCGTCTTTGCGCGAAAAACCGTATGTGCCAATTGGCCCGCTGTTCCGGGTCGGTCGGAGCATCCCTTTCACCGAGCCTTGATCTCTTCAAATTTCGAAAGCGCTTGTTCGAATTTCTTGTTGAAGAGCCACATCGCATCGAGAATGTCGCGGAAGGCGCTTGAATCACGTCCAACCCGATGCCTTCAATCGGCAAAGCCGGACAACCGGCATTTCCGAGATTGCCCCCCTAACCGGACATGCTGCGGACATACCAAAATCGACGCGAATGACCCACAGCGGACATCGGTTGTCCCGCGCGCCCTATCCTTCTAGATTGCCCGAGGCTGGAGGGGCCTGCATGAGACGGCGCGATTTGATCTCGTATCTCGGTGGCATAGTGCTCGCGTGGCCGTTCGCCGCCCTCGCGCAGCAGCCCCATCGCACCCCGAACATCGATGCGCTCCAGAAGGCCAAGCGCGCTTACGAGAAAATTTCTCATCCCAACGAAGCGGCTCGGTCGAATTACGTCACCCTCCTTCTTCGAATGCGCGAGAAGGCCGTTCGCCTGAACACGAACGAATGGCAGGCGATCGATACCGAGATCAAACAGCATCCCGCGCCGAAAGATTCCGACAGCAAAGCCTTCTCCAGTCTTCGCGTCGGTGAATGGAAATCTCCCCGTCACGATTATCTCTACCGGGTCGATGGCACCTGGACGATGTTGCCGGCCGAAGAAGGTGTCACACATGGAACTTGGCGCATTGAAGGTAATCAATACTTTGACACCGCTGCCATAGAGCCAACTCAAACGAGCCCATATACGATCATTTTGATCACCAAAAAAGATTTCGTGTTTGCGGACCAAACAGACGTCTTTTACGAGACGCGGCAGTAGAGAAGTCTGCTTGTGGCAGATTTTGTTGCAAAAGTATTTTTGGGGTGATGGACCGAAATTTTAAGAGCCGCTGATGCGTCCCGTGCCTTGCGACGTGAGGGACCCCATATCGTTTCACGCAAAGACGACCACGGACCTTCGTATCGGCGCCAAGGAGCCTTGCGGCGATAGAGATGCCTAAAAATCGACTTTCGCGAGATTTTTGGCGTCGTTCAATTTTCGACTTTTGCAACAAAATCGGCACTTTTCGGACAGGCCGGGACGGACTGAGGATGTCCGTTCTTGGGGGGAACAGCGGACCTCCGAAAATGACCCATGAATAGACATCGAGAGGCAACTCGCCCCCCAGCACGGGCCTCGAACCTGCTCAGCGGGCTCCAGTTAAGGCAGTTGAACCCCGGCGGAGACGGGTGCGACTAATCCCAAAAGTGGGCAGCTTAAACAGATGGCCAATATTATCGGAGAGCTTCTGTTCGCAATGATCAGCGCCTTCATTAAGGGCTGGGCGAACTCGTTTTTAAACCAGATTGTACTGAAGGTAGGGGCTTGGCTGGATACGAAGGTCCACGGACGCACGAAGATTGTCGTAGGACTCTTCCTCGGGGTCACCGCCTATTTTTTCATCCCGATAATAGTCGGGCTGTTGGCTTATTGAAAAACCTTCGGCAGCACCGCAACGACGTCGATTTCCTGCATTAAAATCCGACTGGCGATATCCGCGATGAGGAGAGCGAAGTCGCCCTCAATCTCCGCGGCTGAGCGTGCCGAGTGATGACCGTTGTTGGCACTTTTCGGACCTCCAGCGACGTCCGCAGTTCTGTCGCTATCGGGGGAAAAGCGGAAGTCCGACTTAGGGGGCCGTCGGGGCAGCTAAACATCAGAACAGCCGCTAGACCCATGACCGCTGCGCTGATCCAGCTGAGGATCGCGATTAGGGCGATTCTTTTACATTTCCTCGGCAAATATCCGCATCATAGAATCCAAATGTCGCAATATGATCAGGGTGATCTTCAAAGACTCGCACGTTAAACACACATTTTGACTTTTGCTCTGTCATCGCGCCAACAGGTTGTTTCACCGCCTTCATTTTCTTTAGAAATATCCTAACTTTCGGTGAGTCGAAGACGAGTCCGATCGCACGGTTCTCGTCAGTTGCGTCATCCGCCCAGGACCGACTACCGAGGCTCAACCCCGTTGACGATACGATAAATAAAGAAAGAACAATACGGACAGTTTTCGCCAAAGCAGTTTCCACGTGTAGCAACTTGCGCATGAGTCCATCTCAAAGGCTGAGTTGACGATCGTGTGTCGAGTTAACTTGCTTTAGGGTTCGATGCGACACTACTGTTGCTGTTGCTTAATTCCGCAGGGATGATGGCGTTCGGCAGTTGCACTTGTGAAGCGCTCCCCTGGATTACGGATTGAACTCATCGTGCATTATCAGCGACGAATGGCTTGTTCGCCGGCGTGAAACTAGACCGCGATCACCCGATTTGCGGCGATGCGAAAATGGCATTTCATATTTGGAGGAAGAAGGATGCGGCGAGCCTTGGTACCTTTTTGCGTTTTCGGGCTGTTTGCCAGCCTGATTGCGACGACGCCTGCCGGGGCAACGATCGAAAAAATCATGAACCAATGCAACGGCAAGCTGTGTCCATTCTTCCGGGCCTCGATCGTGATTCCCGACGGCTGGGTTGAAGACAGGGATGCGACCCATCATTTTAATTCGCAGTTCCTGTTACCCCAGGGCGCCGGTTTCGAGAAAGCGGCTGCAAAAATCTATGTTGCCGTAATATACAATCGCAAGAAGCAGCCGATTTCTGACTTCATGTCCGAAAACATCGCGGACTGGCACAGTCGCGCCAAAGACGCCAAAATTACCGACCTTGACGACCTTCCCCGCGGCGATGGCAAGGTCGCATTCGTGCGACACCAGTTCGAGGCCGGAAGCCTTCGTGAACAAGGCTACGAATTACAGGCGGTAACCACAGACAACGACAATGACGGCAATGAGTTTTTGGTAACCATCACCTTGTCCGCCAACTCGCGGAAGGCCCTGAAAGCCGCCGAACCGGCCTACCTAGCGATCCTGGGTAAGTACTGAGCTAAGACGAGATTTCTGGAAGAGGTCTGTGTCGGGAACATCGAACATGCTTGTGATGCGCTGTTTTTCGGTCGCTCTTGTCGCATTATTTGTTCGGCGTCACCGGATGCCGGTCGCGCCGCCGAAAGCGTCCGCACCGATCAATCTCGATAAATGCCATCATACCGCAGGTTCAAACTACATAAGGGGATCTCTGGTGCGATCCCGCGCGTTGAGATTGATAATATGTACGGCTTTTTCGGCTCTTTCTGCAGTCGCAGGCGCACAAGCGCACAGGGCGCGATCAATAGCCATAAGATGATCGCTCCGAAATTGTGACTGATTGCGCGAAGCGGGCTTCGGATCACGTTTCTCCCATAAGGGGTTTCCATCCCGCTCTATGATGGCACACCAAACCCTGTTTTCAACTGAAACCACGACGGCTCGTGTCGCCGGATTTACGCCTTTGCCCCTTGTGGCCTTGATTGAATTATGGCTGCCCGACGAGACCGTGATCGTCGATTAGGTGATCGAATGAAGTCAGCGACTTCCGTTCCTGGCACTTTTCGGACGTAGCCGGTCTAGCCGACGATGTCCGTTCTCGGGGGCAAAACAGACTCGCGGTCGTGCGCGTCGAGGTCCGAGTCTGACCCATCTGAGACATCAACCATTTCCAAGCAAGCGGTGCTCTAAGCCAGTTCTGGCCCCTATCAAAATACTCATTTGAGCTTATGACCCGAATGACGGCCGCTTGGTTCGCCAAGAGCAAGGAACGATCGGAGGCTTGGCAGGCTGTCTATGAAGCGATTGCCGGCAAGGATGGAGCTATGGGACAAATCGTTGCTTGAGCGCCCTTGCAACATGAAGGTGATATAAAAGGAGAGGTAAAGGAGGGATAACTCGATCACCATCGCGCTCGGTGCGATCACCGCGCGCGCGGACGATTGCTGGAGCACTGAGGCTCTGTGAGATGTGAACAGCTTGGCGGCTTCTGTCGCGCTGAAGACGGTCTGGAACAAAAAAATCATGAGACGGTTTGGAACACAAACAATCATGGTGGGTTGGTCCGACTAACTAAAATCAAGGGAGAACGACCATGAAACTTGCGACAATAGCATTGGCTTCTGCGTTCGCACTCTCAAGCACGTTCGCACTTGCATACACAAGTCATCATAAGTACAGGTCGGGCGTTAGGACCCACCAAGGTACGGTCGGCATGGGGCGTTCGATGAGCGGGACCAACCAAGGTACGGTCGGCATGGGGCGTTCGATGAACGGCCCTGCAGGCGGCCCGAATAGCAGAGGCGGCTTGGTTGGCGGCTCGGACCCAGGTACCTACAAGCCCTAAGAGTAAGCGCCGCGTTTCTGCGGGGCTTTTTTATGCGCTCTTCGACCGAAGTAGCGCGGCGCCTTACGGTCCAGACTGAAAAGAAATTGAATGACGGGGACAACCCGTTTTCGACATAGCTACGCCATGCAGAGGGCGCGGGAGGCGCGGCGGTCATCGAGAAAAGTGTAGCCGATGGGGGGAATGCGGGCCAACCGCAACTCCCCGCAGAGTCGGCCGACGCGAGCGTCGTTGGGTTCTTTCGCGAAACATCTCGTTAGTGATGGCGGAACTCGCTAAGTGAGAGCTACGAGTGGCTTGCTCGGAAGTTACGTACAGACTGAGTCGTTTAGTGGGCTTGCCGGAATGACCGTTGTTGGCACGAACCGGACCAACCGGGCCGGTCTGATGATGTCCGTTGATCGGGGTAGACCGGAAGTGGCTGGCTGATCGTCAAACCGACGCTTTTGACCCATTTGAGACATCCCGACCACCCTTTGTATTGCTGGCCAGCAGCTAACGCAGGTATGCCTCGGGCAGTCATACAGTGGGCTAGAATAACTGGGATTCCATATTCCGCGCGCCTTAGCGAGAAAACGGCTAATCATCGCAGCAGGCAATTAGCGTCGAACCCCAAGTTCCGATCGGTAAACTGCACGGGCGCCGCATGACAAAAAACTTTAGGACCATCAAGTTTAGGATCGTTCCGCTCACGCCCAAGCTGTGGCCTGCGCTTGAGGATCTGTTCGGCAAGTGGGGTGCCAGCAATGGCTGCTGGTGCATGTATTGGCGGATCGGCGGCGCCTATCGCGGGAGGTGCGGCGAAAACAGGGAGACGTTGCGAAAGATCGTCAAGCGCGGTTCGCCGCCCGGCTTGCTCGCCTTCGACGGCGACTTAGCAGTGGGCTGGTGCCAGCTCACGCCGCGCGATGCGCTAGTGTGGCTTGATCGCATGTGGTGGTTCCAGCGTGTGGACGATGTGCCAGTCTGGTCGATATCGTGTTTCTTCGTGCGCAGAGCGTATCGTCGGCAAGGGGTCATGTCTCAGCTTATCGCTGCGGCTTTGAAGACTGCAAAACGCGCGAAGGCACCTGCGCTCGAGGCTTACCCGGTCAATACGACCGCGCCGAAGAGCACGTCGAACATCTTCACCGGAACGGTTTCTGCGTTCGCACACGCGGGCTTCAAGGAGGTCGCTCGCCGCGCAGCGGCTCGCCCGATCATGCGCCACGATCTGAAGGCAATCGCGCGCTGAAGCTCTTCGACGCGCCTAGCTAGAACCGCTAACTCGGCTTCGAGGATCTGGAAATCCGGTCCTTGCTTGACATGGCAGCTTTTTGGCACGTTTGCGACATGCCAACTGTATCGAGAGCGATGTCCGCTTTGAGGGAAGACCGGAAGTGGCCGGACCGCGGTCAAAACGACGCGAACGACCCACATGCGACATCGGCCGCAACCGACAGGCCGGGTGTTCTGTTTTGAACAGCGCCTAAGTGGGCATTGCCCTAGGGTGAACTTTGGCATCTAAGGCCGTCCGCATGTCCACACGCGCAATGTATCTGCTTGACCAAGCCGACAAATGCCGGTGGCACGCTGACCGCATGAGCGACGCCCAAACGCAAGCTGAACTGCGGAAACTAGCCGCCGAGTATGTTGAGCGCGCGGCTGAGATCGTAGGCGCGGAGATCGAAAGCAAAGAGTGAGGCCGCCTGTCGGCGCGCCACTCCCGCGTTGGAGTGTGCCGCTCTCGCTGCAGGCAGGTCAGCTCCGACAGCAATCCTGCCCCGCGCAGTTTCGTGTTGACCCTTATCAGTCTGAAAACAAAATTGTACGGTCCGGGATGGCATTTGCTGTCCTTGGAATTTGGAAGGAGATAGCCATGAAAGCATCGTCACTCTTCGTTGCGGGTCTAGCTGTCGCGGCCATGTCGATTGCACCCGCTAATGCCGCACCCGCGAATCCCGCTGGCGGTTGCGTCGGTGGTTGCCCATCGAGCTTTAGGTCAGGCAACTCCCCTTGGGTCGGATGCTCCGGGTCTGGTTGGCCAGCGTTGTCGTCAACGTGCAGAAACGTTGGCAACTGGAAAACCTACGCCGCGTGCATGGAAGACGGACTGAAAGTCGGTTGGAAAAGTTCTGAAAACACATGGTATTGCAGCAGTCTGGGGTTAAAGTAACAAAAAATCGCGTCAAGAATTGAAGCGGCCGCCCCAGTTGGCGGCCTCTTTCGTTTAAAGGTATGAGGTAGTCTATTTCGCCTATTGGCACGTTTGCGACATGCCAACCGTATCGAGCGATGTCCGCTTTGAGGGGTAACCCGGAAGACATTTGCTCAGAATGAGTTCTTCCGACTTTGACCCACGACCGACATCGCGAAGGCGCGCGAGATGCGGCGGGGCTACCAGCGTTGTCTCTGCGGCGATTTGCTCATCGACGTTGCTCTCGATTTTCGAGCTCCGGGGCACGAGTCCCGTCAGCGGACCGTTCTGGTCCATGGCAGGCAACAGATTTCAGGCGCGGTTCTGTTGTTCCAAGGCTAGTTGCAAATGTTGCGATACGCCGTCGCCGCCACTGAGTCCGCGGTGCCGTCGACGACGTATGCATCATCCTCCTCCACGAGATATAGAAACGGCCTGTCTCCGGTATCTTCGCCCGACGCTTTTTTTCCTCTGACGCGGCCGCAAATGGAGTCGACGGACTCCCCCCGTAAATTTTTTCGCATGGCGCGTTTCATTTCGCCAAACGCGGCAGACGCCGGGTTCTCCAACTTCGCGGCGATCGTGGTTTTTGCCTTGATAAGGACTGGATCGGGCGTTTCAGCGGCCTGACCAGATGTCGGAGGCTCGACTTTCGCGGCGATCACGGTGGACTTCGCCGTTTTCACGGCTTGATGGGCCCTATCACGGGTGTCAGCAGACGACGACTTTTCGGTCTTCGCCGCAATGGTGGGCTTAACTTTTATTATTGCAGAATGGGCCTTGAATGACGAAGGCTCTGGTTCAATCGGCTGACTGGCCGGCGTCCAGAAACAGAATCCGTTCGCGTCCGGACATGCTTCCAGACTCGCTTGCCGCTGCAAAGGGCAGCTACAGCCGACCAAGGTTGCGGCCAACGCGACAATGACAAGCGCTTTCATGCAATCCTCCTGAGAGGCTGAGTTCCACTCGCAATTCTTGCTGCGTCATAAATGTTTGTGCTGATTGTTTAAATCTTGCGCACAAATGTTAAGCGCTAATTAAGCGTCCGGCCTTCGCCGCGAGAAGCTCCCGCATGGTTAATAATCAGCGCAACGCAGTTTCGCGGCTGGTGACTGGCTTTTGCCGAAGATCGAAGCGTTTCCGCGATGCTCACGAACGACGATGCACGGCTGGTGACGGCGAAACGCGCATCATAGGCGTTGGTGAAATTATCCTGATCGAGGACGTGCACGGCAAAGGACATCTTTCAAGCGGTAGGGCAAATGAGACGGTCCGTATTGATCCCCATAGATTAGAAAAACGTGGGACCATTCCCATTAGCACGCCAAGCGTTTCGGTATTTCGGGCCAAAAATCCGAGTTTCCGGAATTTCTGCTTGTGGCACTTATCGGACGTAGCCGGTCTAGCCGACGATGTCCGTTCTCGGGGGGTGGTCTCAACCGGTTGACGCAACACTTTATCTTAAAGGAGAGATGGAGTGTGGTTTGATGGCTCACAAATTTCATAGAGGGTTTACTGCGGCAGAGAAAACGGAGTTATGGGATCGCTGGAAGCGCGGGGAGTCGCTAAAGGCGATCGGACGCGCTTTTGGTAAGCAGTCATCGTCGATCTATTTTTTGGTGGCTCCGCATGGTGGGATTCGTCCTGCCGAGCGGCGTCGCTCCAGGCTGGCATTGACGCTCGCGGAACGCGAGGTGATTTCCAGAGGTGTTACGGCACATCGATCGGCCCGATCGATCGCCAAGTTGCTTGGCCGCTCACCCTCGACGGTGAGCCGGGAAATGAACCGTAATGGCGGCTATGACCGCTACCGAGCGGCACTTGCAGATGAGAATGCCTGGGCGCGAGCTCGTCGTCCAAAATGCTGTAAATTGGCGAGCAGTCCGCGGCTACGGCGAGCTGTCGCGGGGAAGCTCAGATTGGATTGGTCACCCGAGCAGATAGCCGGCTGGCTGAAGAGAACGCATCCTGAAGACGAGTGTAATCAGGTGTCACACGAGACGATCTACCGCAGCTTATTTGTACAAACCCGTGGCGTGCTCAAGAAAGAGCTGCTTAGTCATCTTCGATCGAAGCGCTCGATGCGTCGCTCCAAGCCGGTCGATCCGGATGGCGATAGACGGGGGCATATCAAGGATATCGTCTCAATCCGCCAGCGACCGGCGGCGGTTGAAGATCGAGCGGTGCCTGGCCATTGGGAAGGCGATCTGCTGTCCGGGCCGAACAACAGCTACATCGCGACCTTGGTCGAGCGTCATACGCGCTACGTGATGTTGGCCAAGGTGGCCGGTAAGGACACCCGAACGGTGGTCACCGCGCTCATCAAGCAGGCGAAGAAGCTACCAAAGGAGCTGTATAAGTCGCTGACCTGGGACCGGGGAAAGGAACTTACGGATCATCGCCGCTTTACGTTGGCGACCAAAATCGACGTCTATTTTTGCGATCCGCAAAGCCCGTGGCAGCGCGGGTCGAACGAGAACACCAATGGCCTGCTGAGACAGTACTTTCCGAAGGGCACCGACTTGTCGGTGCACTCACAAGCCTACCTGAACAAAGTGGCTCGTCAGCTAAACGAACGACCACGTGAGACCTTGCAATTTGAAACCCCAGCAGAGAGATTTAGCGCCTGTGTTGCGTCGACCGGTTGAGCCGGCAGGGGCAAAACAGACCTCCCGGTCGTGCGAGGTCCGAGTCTGACCCGCCACAACCTCAGTTCTATTGAACTGGTGGTTCAGGCAGCGGTGAGCCCTCACCAGCGGCCCTGAAGGCGAAGGCTCTCGGCAAGATCGCCGCGGAAATTGTGCTGCCCGAGGTGCATCAGCTTGCATTGCAGGTCGACCCAGATCTTGCCGCCGATGTCGCGCCAGCGGCGGCAGAACGCGTAATCCTCCGACAAATAGCGGCCGGAATCGGGATCGACCATGCAGTCGAAGAACAACCAGTGCAGATGCGCCTGCGGGTTCGGCGGGCCGTCCGGAACGTAATTCAGCTTGGGGTATTTCTCCATCATCTGCCTGAACACATCCCGCTTGATGCACATGAAGCCGGTCGGTGCCTCCGCGACCTCGACGAAACCGTCGGCGTCGGCATAGGTGCTGACCCGCTCGCTGCCATGGCCGATCGGATTGAACGGGTATTCGGTATAACGATCCTCGAATTGCCGCCGGGTCGTTCCCGCCGGCAGGCCAGCTGAAGGCCAGTTGAAGTCCTTTATCGGGTAGACCCCGGCGGTGACGTCGCGATCAATCAGCAGCAGGCGGCAGACAGACTGCGGCGTGAAGGTGATATCGGAGTCGATCCAGAACAGATGGGTCAGCGTTTCGTCGGACAGGAACTTGAGCACCATCTTGTTGCGCGAGCGGGTGATCAGGCTTTCCGAATGCATATGCAGGATGCATTGCAGTCCGAACCGCGCGCTGTGCAGCGTGAGTTCGAAGATGCTGGTGACGTAGTGCATGCTGACGGCCGAGATGTAGCACGGCGTCGCGAACATCACCTTCATCGATTTCAATGCTTCGTCGGGTAACATTTTCCGGCCTATTTGGGCTGGTCGTCGGCTGGCTTGTTCGCCGGTGGCGCGAGCTTGATCGCGGGCGCGGACTTTGCCCCCGCAGGCTGCTTGGCGCCATTTGGAGCAGGCTGCTTTTGCGCAACTGGCGGCTCGGGTGGCGTCGGCGCGGCGGGCGCGCTCTGTCCGATCGACACCGAGATGCCGAACAGCCGCCACTGCCCGTTCACTGGGGCAAACGACAGATCGAAATTGACCTGGGTCGGCACCGAGGGAAAGAAGCCGGCCATATGCATCAGGCCGTTGGCTTCGATTTGCGGCAGCAAATTGAGCTGCGGATCGATCACGGCGACGCCGGAGAGATCGAGGTTGTCGCCCCGCAGCTTGGCGAAGATCTCGCCGAGCCGCGCCGCTGTGTTGCTCTGGAAGCCGGGCGCGCCGATGTCGCGCAGCACGGTGTAATTGCCGGTCTTGTTGGCCTGGTCGAGTGCCAGCAAACTAGATCGGATCAGGATCAGCACGCCATTGCGATCGATCTGCGCAGGTTTCGGCGCTTGCGCGGGCGCCTGCTGCGCATGGCCGGCAGGAACGATCGCAGCCATGACGGCCACAAACATTGCAATCCGCCAGCCGCGCCGCTTGTCAGTCACCACGTTGCCATCACCATGCGACGGTTGCTCCGGCCCGTCCGCCGACGGCACCTTGTGCAAATCCGGCGGCGACGCCGCCATTCAGGACCACATATTTTGCCCGCGCAACATGGGCGCAACACATCTTGGTCATCACCACTGCA
This sequence comes from Bradyrhizobium lablabi, assembly GCF_900141755.1. Lineage (NCBI taxonomy): Bacteria > Pseudomonadati > Pseudomonadota > Alphaproteobacteria > Hyphomicrobiales > Nitrobacteraceae > Bradyrhizobium > Bradyrhizobium lablabi. The sequence continues at coordinate 1,233,010 of NZ_LT670844.1, forward strand.
ACCCAACCGCGGTGCGTACGCCGACCACATTCCTTTCCAGTCCAACGCCCGCGCCGGCATTGAAGACCACCGCGTAGCTCTTGGTGTCATACAAAAGGGCCGTCGCGCCCACGCCGAAGGCGTTGCTGCCCTGGAAGTTGCCGTAGCTTGCCGATATGCCAAACCGGCGCCCCGCCTGCAGTGCCGGCGTCGCACCGACCGCGAGCGCCACCGCGGTACCCGTACGCGCCTCGAGCCGGTTGTCGATGACCTGCGACTGCAGCGAGGAAACTTGCGACTGCAGCGAGGTGAGGTTTTGCGGGTTGAAGCTGCTTGTTGCCAGATTGCCATTGGCGTCGCTGGTGACGAACGAGGTCGGGCCGGACTGCGCGGCAAGGCTTGCCGCCGAGGCGATGCCCGGCATCCGGTAGGTGTTCGACGCTGTGCCGAACGCCATCTGATTGGCCGCGGTCGCGGTCGCACCGGCGCCGAAGGCGGCTGAATTGGCGAAAGCCGCCGAGGCACCCGTGCCGATGGCTGTCGCGTTGGTCCCGCTCGCAATGCTGGACTGGCCCACCGCCGTCGCGCCGGTCGCATTCGCCGTGCTGGACTGGCCGATAGCTGTCGTGGCGTCGCTATTGGCCAAGCTGCCCTGGCCGAATGCGCTCGCGGTGGCGCCGTTCGCGAAGCTGCGTTGGCCGGTAGCAGTCGCGAAGTTGCCGTTCGCCGTGCTGAGCACGCCCATTGCGGTCGCGGAGACGCCGTTCGCCGTGCTGCCCTCGCCCGTCGCGGTTGCGGAGTCGCCGTTTGCCGTGCTGCCTTGGCCGGTCGCAGTTGCGAAGGCGCCGTTGGCGGTACTGTTTTGGCCCGTCGCGGTCGCACCGAAGCCGTTCGCGGTGGAACCCGAGCCCGTCGCAGTAGCGGCGCCGCCAACCGCATTCGCTGAACTGCCGAACGCGCTCGCGAAGTTGCCGGTCGTTTGGGCGCCCGAGCCAACCGCCGTCGCGAAGCCGCTGGGCGCGTTGTTGACGCCGCCCCCCGCCGCGTAATCGGCGGCCGAGGCAAGGCCGATGCCAAGCGACACGCTCGCCGCGACGGCAGCGGCCAATGCCAGCCCCCGCAGCGTTCCGCTCGAAATGGCGCTGCTGGCAAGCAGCCGCGTGCGGCAGTTGCACTGACGCAAAGCATCGCCCGAACCCGCCGACGCCGGGTGGCCGATAGAACGGACTTCCGCAAGCACAGCGCCGGCGAGCACAATCTTCTGCATTCCAACCCCCTAAAGCAAATCGCTGATGAACACGCTAGCCACAGGAGGGGGGCGTGTGCTTGGTCTGTGAGGTACATGGGCTCGGACTGAGAGGCCCTGAAGTGCCGATTTGAACGTAGTGTTGCAATCCGGTGTCTAATGACGGCGAATGGCGGACGGGCGCAAAGAGAACAGGATGGCGCGATGACTTCGACGGTTGATAGTTTCGCGCCCCTCCGGTTCTCGACCGACGATCTGCCCGAGCGCGACAGAATGGCGATCTGCCGCGAGGTGTTCGGGCGCTATGTCGTCAACCTCCAGCTTGAAGGGATTCCCGATGTTCGTTTTTTGCAAACCGCGACCTTGCGCAGCTTGCCCGGAATTTCGCTGATGTTCGGCAACAGTAGTGGGCTTCGCGCAGAACGAACCCGGATGCTGATCCCCGACGGCAACGACGATCTTGTTCTCAATGTCGCGACCGAAGGCGTGTCCCATGTTTCTCAGATTGGCCGCGAGGCGACGGTCGCGCCTTGCGAGGGCGTCCTGCTGTCGAACGCGGAAGCGGGCGCGCTGACATACCCGGTCGGGGCGCGCTACGTTACGATCACCGTACCGCGAAAAACGATCGCCGCAATGGTGAACGATCCGGAGGCGGCCATCGTGCGGCCGATACCGAAGGAGACGGAAGCGCTACGACTGTTGATCAGCTACGTGACGGCGGCCGACGACAGTTACGCCTTTGCGACGCCTGAGCTGCGGCATGCTTTCGCCACGCACGTGCAGGACCTTGTGGCGCTTGTAATCGGCGCGACACCTGAGGCCACGGATCGGGCCCGGAGCCGCGGCGCGCGTGCCGCGCGGCTCTCGGCGATCAAGACCTATATTCGCGCCGGCATGGGTCAAACCAATCTCTCCCTGGAAGCTATCGCACGGCATCAGGGAATTACGCCGAGGTATGTCCGCAAGCTGTTCGATCTGGAGGGCACCACATTCACCGAGTTTGTCCTCGATCAGCGGCTTGCTCGCGCGCATAGCATGCTGATCGATCGACAATTCGCGGACCGCGCCATCAGCGCTATCGCCTTCACGGTCGGCTTCGGCGATCTGTCCTATTTCAACCGAGCATTCCGCCGGCTCTACGGCGCGACGCCATCGGATGTGCGTGCGGCGGCGCAGCGCGAGCGGGAATAAGCGGACAGGTCCGTCAGAAGGCGCTTTGAGCATTTTCCCGGAAAAGTGGACACCGGCTTTCCGAGAGACAATGCGACAACATAAGCGTTGGTGACGCAACACCATTGTGACTGCCGGCACTGCCGGCGTAAGGCGGAGTGCCGCATAGTGATGTCGGCTGTTGGCACCTCTGAGACATGTAGAAATGGCCCGCCCGTCGGGGCGTCTCAACGTTGAATGATTTCTGGTGGAAATGGCCGAATAGGGCGGCCTGCGCAGACATTGTCGCGCGCACTTACTGCCTCGCGGTGATATTTCTCGAACTCGCTCAGCGAATGGATAGAAATGTCACACAACTCCCGATGGTCATTCGCGTATTGGACCATTACACCCCATGCCATAGAAGAACGAATGTACGCTTCGCAGCGGTCCGATATTAGGCCGCCCCTCGTCTGTTTTGAGGCCTCTGCAGCCTCGCTGCGCAGCCGGGTCAACTCGGAGCATTGCGCCTGCGCGTTGGCCTGAGTGCAAAATCCGATTAGCGCTATCATCGCAAGGGCTGGCATAAGCGTCCGCATCGAAGGATTTTCCTCGCACCGATTGCCACGCCCGCACGCGATAATATCGTCACATTGCAAGCCGTCAAGGACAGCTGATTTGCGGCTTCGCGACAGCAAGGCACTGATTTGATGGAAGAGCGTGAAGCTGCTTTTGAATGTCCGGAACCGGCAGATAGTGTTGCAAAAGTCCCAAAACGCCGTGCGACTAAATTTCCGCTAAATGACAAAACAAGCGGCAACCGTCGATCGATGTAGCCTCAAACGCGCCACCAATCGTCAATGAGGACCGATCCGCCCCGCCGTTGATTGAGGTGCACAAGACCGACTGTGCCGTATTTCTGGTCGTTCGAGAGCTGAAACACGCGATGAAAAGAATCATCGATCGCGACTTGACGGCCAGCAGAGGGCCCGTAGTTGGTCGTACTCTTGTAAGTTCCTGGCGTTGGGACAGTTGTAAAGGAGTTATTCGCGACAGGGGTGTGAGTAAAGGAGTACGAGAAGGTACCCGCAGCCACGGTAGCTTTGGCGGTCGGAAGCGGAGGCATGGCCACGAATGTTCCAGATGCAGTGCCCGTTCCGTCGCCATTGAAAGTCAAGCGAGCCTGGAAATTTTGTATCACTACAGAGCTATCGGGGCCATTCGCAATCGTCGGACTTCCCTTGTTATCGTTTGCAAATCCAGACGGGGCCACTAGACATGCCAAAGTGCCAGCGACGGCATAGGTGCCTTTCAGTTTGTCGTCAGCAAGAGCCGCCCCAGTCGAGATGGACGGTAGCGGCATTCGCCTGATCTCGACTTGCTTTCAAATCCATCAGGGAGGGTGATTGGACCGAGGAGTCGGACGGTGCCCGAATGAACCCGTGCGCGCTTGTGCCGACGAGGAGATTGAATGACCGGCTTCTGGCACTTTTCGGACCTCACGCGATGTCGGACTTGAGTCCGGAATGCGCACCAAAGCGGACGTCCGCCGACCGCTCCGAATTCATGGGTTCACGCCCCAGTCGTTGTGATGCATTTAGCATCATCTGTAATTCGCAGCTTCAGACTATCAATGACATCGTCGGGAATTCCCAAAGCAGTGAAAGATCGCGCTTCGGTTTTCAAACGTGAAAACACGTTGGTGTCGCGAAAAATTGCGATCGAAGACTTCTTTGAGATCAGCACAGCAAGCGCCATCTCACCGAGCCTTGATCTCTTCAAATTTCGAAAGCGCTTGTTCGAATTTCTTGTTGAAGAGCCACATCGCATCGAGAATTTCCCTGAAGGTTGCAGATGTTCTTGCCCTGTCGGCGTGTCCAAAGGCGAAGATGCTGTTGTTTCGCAGATATCCCATGATCGTCGGGTCGGAAATCCTGTAGTCGACCAGGTTGCCCGACTTGAGTGCGGATCGTGTCGGCGAAGGAATAATCTGGATGAGCTCAAAGAACTTCATTTGGTCGATCGGGTTCGGAAGCGTTTTCACGATCGCCGGTAGTTGCGGGAAAAGCTCTGCGTGGGCGTTCATCAGGCCATCTCGCACCGCGGTCCAGTGGTTGTACCGATGATCCAGATCACCGGCCCGCGCCTCTTCCTTGTCATCGCGAGCGCTCAATTGGGGATCAAGGGCTGTGATCGACTTTTTTATCGCTTGCCACTTCTTTCGACCATTTTGATCTTCAGATGGTCCGGTTTGAAAACTGCCCTTGTAGGTATTCGAGCGCGCATTCCCGATATTTTGATTGCCATTGGTCTCAGCAAAAAACAATCCCAGGCTGATACGCCCTGCCGCTTCGGCATGGGCCGCATCAAGGCCCTTGGCCCGCGCAATGGCAATGCCCAGGTCGGCAACGTCCTTGAATGGCGTAGCCGAATTTTGCGCGTTGGCAGGCGGTGCCTCCAGGAGGTCGAACAGCTTCCTGTATTCATCGAGCAGCGGTTCATTGTCCGCGTCAAAATACTCCGGAGGAATTCCGAATTTATTGGGCCTTCCGATTCTGGACGGAACGGCATCCATGAGATCCTTGTAGGCACTCATGATGTTGATGCGGGCACGGTAGAGTTCTTGTCCCGGCAAGTTCGGAAGCCGTTGACCAGAACTGATCTGGCGGCGCCGCTCGGCCAGGATCGACTTAAAATGGCTCAACGCGTCATTGTAGGTATCGAGTGCATCCGAGTTTTTTTTCGCGAGCGCGATCGGCTGCCCCATTGCAGCGGACGTGAAGCCGAGATTGCCCGGCGGCGTCAGCAGGATTCCGAGCACAAAAGCTGCCTTGGTCGCGGCGGTATGACTTCTTATCCCCATGGCGGTTTCCGGTGCTTCAGCTGCAACGTAGATGATAATAACAAAAGCGCAGATTCGCGAGCGCGAGCCTCACATCGGCTTCAATGTCGGCTTTTGGCATTTTTCTCGAACGGCCAGCTTTCGTCCCGAAGCGGCGCTCGCGTTTAACAGCTCATCTGATTGGTTTTACGAACGAAGATGCGCATGCTGCCCGTTCCCCCGGCTCCAAGGCCAAGCGCTCAATCATCGAAGTCGTCGTGTTCGACCCGTGTGCCCTTGGTGGTCGTGCGCTGCAGGAATTGCGGCGTGATGACGCGGCTCGCGGGATCCTGCTATTGGGTGGGGATCGCTTCTGTCCGCGCACCGCGAGTGCCGCATCAACATCGTCGCGCCAGTCGCCATACTCAGAACATCGGCGATAAGGCCAGGAAAAGAGCCGACGATCAGATCATGGACTGCCCAAAACGGTGTTGCGGCCAGCAGTAAAGCACGCAAGATCACGTCGTTGGTCTGCATGCGGCCAATCGTCGACAGCGTCGTCGCAGCGGCCGCGAGGAACGACGGCACGCCCTGCCAGGTGACTACACTGGCGAGTGCCAACACCGGCATCAGCGCATAGTACGCAAAGCGCAATCTCGGCTGGCGGACGAGCATGATCGCCACGACGGTCTGCACGCTCATGAGGCCGTTCATCGCCACCGCGGTCCAGTGGCCCAGCAGCGCGTAATGCAGGGCAAAGCAGAGATTGTTGCCGATGTAGGCGACGAGCATCATCCACCGCGCCTGAAAGAGGGGCCAAGCGATGAAACACACCATCGCGACGAGTCCGGCGCCGTCGGCCGCCGGATTGGCGGCAAGGACGGCCAACATCCGTTGCATGAGACGCCTATCGAGGCTGGGCGGGGACTGAGCGTGTCGCGAGTGCCGCCGCCTGGAGCACGTTGTGCGCGTGACGGCGAAAGATGTGCAGCAGACTAGGCGCCGCGGTTGTTCCGCGAGGCTCGTCGAAGCCGAGCCGGCGCGCGACGTCTGGTTGGAGCGCCGAGCTGAGGCGGTCCTCGGCGCGACCGACGAGAAGATGCAGATGACACCGCACGAGCCACAGGAAGCGGTGCGCCTCGATGAGCGCCGGCTGCGCGAGCGCTGCGGGTCGGCCTGAGGCGAGCGTGTTGACCGAGAGCGCACGCTGCAGATCGCGCAGGCCGCCGGGGCCTCGCTTCACGTCCGGCTCGTTGTCCGGCGTCTGCGCGCTGTTGAGCGCGTCGCCACGGGTGCTCGCCATGGCTGAGCCAACGGCGCCCCTCCAGCGCGCGGCAAGCGGTCCTGAGAAGAGGCCCGCGAGATCGGCATCCAGCGCGGCGAACAGGCCGAAGCCGCCCCACAGGAAGCGCCGGTCGAGCAGGTTCGCCAGGACGGCAGGCTCTTCGCGCGCGAGGTCGAGGCATTCCCGGGGCGAGCGCGCGGCATGATCAAGCACGAACCCGAGGTCCCACAGCCCAGCAATGACCGCCTTGATGCAGGTTTCCGTCGCAGCCGCCACGGCTCCTGCGCGGGACTGATTGCTTTCGGGTAGCAGAAAGAGCAGGTCGAGATCGGAGCCGGGAGCCAACTCGCTTCGCCCGTAGCCGCCGACCGCAACCGCTGCGAGCGGAGCGACCATATTGCTGCCGCGCATCCGGGTGGATACCGAGGCAATGTGGAGCAACCCGATCACCGCGCTGTCCGCTAGACGCGTCCTGCCGCGCAGATAAGCCTCGACTGAACCGCCCGCCTCAAGGCGCTCGCGCAAGACCTCGTGCGCCTGCGCTACGAGCGGGCGCACGAGCTTCACTCCACGCAGCCCCGTCAGCGGTCCGGTTTCGCTGGCAAGAGCGCGCAGCGCGTGCCGGATCTCCGCGGTCGGCACTCTATCCGACGTGGCATCATCCAACGTGGCATCGCTGACGGCTGCGCTTGGAATGCCGCAAATAGGGCCAATTCTTTGCCACCCTTCAGTGGATCCTGAGGGGGGCGCCGTGAGAAGTCTCTTCATCTTGGCCGCTCCTCGTTGCTCGTAGGGGCACAGCTTTGCTATTGGCCCGACTGCCGAGGTTGAGGTAGCGCGGCTACACGACGATTTCAGAGCCACGGAAGTCGATTACATCTGAAACCACTCAAGCCCCCGAAAAGCCTTGCTATCGCGACAGACGGAACCTGCTTCGATCGTCACCAGCGGCTTCTCGGCCCTCGATGGAATGCCAAACTTCAGAAGGGGGATACGATTGGCCGCGAAAATCCCGCCTCAGGGGGTGACTATCGCGGGCGATCTCACAGCCCTGGCGTAGCGCCGGGCGAGCGCGGCGCAGGCCATGAGCTGGATCTGATAGAACACCATCAATGGCAGGACGATGAGGCCCAAGGCGTGGCCGGCAAACAGCAAATTCGCCATCGGGATCCCGGTGACGAGGCTCTTTTTCGAGCCGCAGAACACGATCGCGATTTGATCCTCTCGCGAGAAGCCGAGACCGCGTGCGGCAAGCGCGGTGATCGCCAGCATCAGCGCGAGCAAACTGCCGGCCGCGGCAAACAGCGCCATCAGCGGTCCCAAGGCGAGCTGGTGCCAGATCCCGCTCAAAGTGGCTGCGCTGAACACGGTGTAGACCACCAGCAGCACCGAGCCGCGATCGACGCCGCTTAAGGCGCGCCGCCGTGCCTGCACCCAGCTCCCGATCCAGGGCTGCAACAGCTGGCCGGCGACAAACGGAAGGAGCATCTCCAGCCCGATCGATCTCAGCGCATTGAGCGAAAACGCGCCGTGCGCGTCCAGTACGAGACCCGTCAACAGCGGCGTCAGGAAGATACCGAAAATGCTCGAAGCCGAAGCGCTGCACAGCGCCGCCGCGACATTCCCGCCGGCGATCGAGGTGAAGGCGACCGAGTCCTGTACCGTCGACGGCAAGGTGCAAAGAAACAGGAGGCCGAGATAGAGCGGCGGCGTCAGCAGGGTCCCGGACAGCGGCCGCAAAGCGAGTCCGACGACCGGAAACAGCACAAAGGTGGCGGCAAAAATGACCAAATGCAGCCGCCAATGCAACGCCCCCGCAACGATCGCCGCGCGCGACAGCCGTGCGCCTTGAAGAAAGAACAGGAGGCCAATTGCAGCTGCGGCCAGATCGCCGAAAATCCCGGCGCTCGTGCCCCGGCAAGGCAGCAGGAAGGCCAACATCACCGTCGCCAGCATGGCAGTCGTGAACTCGTCGGGGCGGACGCGAGACAGCGCGCTCATCGGGCCGGCTCCGCTGGTCGGGGTTGCGCCGGCCTTAAAATGTCGGCCTTGCTGGAATTGTGAACCCAGATCGCCGGTGCCCGCCAATCGGCTGCGGCAGCAATGTCCCCGCGCAGCACAAGGCCGCGGCATGCGGCGAGCGTTGACGGGCCGATCCGCCCGCTGAGACATGTCTTAGGTTTCGGCAAAGTTACTGCAGCCATCGGCCGCCTCCCTCAGACCGAAAAGTACATGTCGAACTCAAGTGGATGCGGCGTCGTTTCGAGACGCACGACTTCCTGCGACTTCAACTCGATAAAGGAGTTGATCTGATCGTCGTCGAACACATCACCCGCGTTCAAAAAGGCACGATCCTTGTCGAGGCTTTCAAGCGCTTCCCGCAAGCTGGTACAGACGGTCGGTATCGACCGCAGCTCTTCCGGTGGCAGGTCGTAAAGATCCTTATCCATCGGCTCGCCCGGATGGACCTTGTTCCTGATGCCGTCGAGCCCGGCCATCAGCATCGCAGCGAAGCCAAGATAAGGATTGGCGGACGGATCGGGGAAGCGGACCTCGACGCGCTTCGCTTTCGGGTCTGCGGCGAAAGGAATTCGGCACGAGGCTGAGCGGTTGCACGCGGAGTAGGCGAGCAACACGGGCGCTTCGTATCCCGGGACCAGACGCTTGTAGGAATTCGTCGATGGGTTGGTGAAGGCGTTGATCGCCTTGGCATGCCGGATGATGCCACCGATGTAGTGGAGGCAGATCTCGGACAGGCCGGCATAGTGGTTGCCCGCGAACGCCGGCCGGCCATTCTTCCAGATCGATTGATGCACGTGCATGCCCGAGCCGTTGTCGCCATGGACCGGTTTCGGCATGAAGGTCGCAGCCTTGCCAGCGGCATTGGCGACCTGATGTACGGCATATTTGTAGAGTTGCATCTTATCGGCATTGCGGACGAGCGTGTCGAACCTAATACCAAGCTCATGTTGTCCGGCGGCGACCTCGTGGTGGTGCTTCTCCACTGCGACACCCATGCCGGCAAGCGCCTTCAACATTTGCGACCGCAAACCTTGGCAGGAGTCAACCGGCGGAACCGGAAAGTAGCCGCCCTTCACGCGAGGACGGTGACCGAGATTACCACCGTCCATGATGCGATCGTCGTTGGACGGCAATTCCGATGAGTCGAGCTTAAAGCCGGTGTTGTAGGGGTCGGCCTTGTAGCGAACGTCCTCGAAGATGAAGAATTCCGCCTCCGGGCCGAAATAGGCGATGTCGCCGGCGCCGGTCGATTTGAGATAGGTCTCCGCCTTTCTGGCGGTGCCACGCGGATCACGATTGTAGGGCTGGGTAGTGACGGGATCGTGGACGTCGCAGAGAACCACCAGGGTCGGTTCGGCGAAGAATGGGTCCCGATGCAACGTCGTCGGATCAGGCAACAACACCATGTCCGACTCGTTGATCGCCTTCCATCCGGCGATCGACGAGCCGTCGAACATCACGCCTTCAGTGAACACGGTTTCGTCAACGACAGAGCCATCCAGCGTCACGTGCTGGAGCTTGCCTTTAAGATCGGTAAAGCGCAGGTCAACAAAGTCGATTCCATCGTCCTTGATCGCCTTTAGAACGTCGTTTGCAGTCGTCATTGCCGTTTTGCCTTTCCGATCAAGCAGATCCCCCCCGCGAGCGTACGGAGACTCTGATGACCGCCAGTTACGGAATCATCACCGGCGTGGGCAATACGGTTACGGCTGTAGTCGCGCGGCGCCGCCTTTTTGTCATCTTCAGAACGGAGCGACTGCCTTCAAATGTCGGTGGACGACGATGAGACCACTGGCGGTGTTACGGAGAGCCGGTCGCGCCAGCCACCAGCCATGAGAACAAACAATCGTGCTCGGTAAGCGACTGTCAAACTCTAGCTAGGCAACTGGAATGTTGACGATGTCCATTTCCAGGGAAAGACCCGAAGTAGTTGGCCAACCGCCAAAATGGCGAGATTGACCCTCAGCAGACCAACGTAGGCCGGACGTCAATATCGCCTTGGCATCGCCTTCGGACCGATTGGCGCGACAACGGCGTTCGGCTATCGCTCCATTGACCCAATAGGGGTGGAGGCTCCCGCATGTGTCATATCTGCCGCACTGTAGACCTATTCCTCGAACGGGTCCGATCTGCCGCACTGTAGACGTATTCCGACGTTCATGCTCCCGGCGGGTCTGAGGGGAACGCGCAGCAGGTTACTGCCTTGTTTCTTCTAACCTAGTGGAGAAGTACCGTGGTGAAAATTGTGATTATAGCGGGTGCAACGCTTGCCCTGGTGACCGCCGCTGGCGCGGCCGACTTCCCGCACCGACAGCCCGTCTATCAGCAGGCTCCAGTCGGCAAGATGCCGATTGGCAAGACCCCAGTCGGGAAGGCCCCAATCGGCAAGGCACCCGTCGTGACGCGGGGCTACTAATCCGCGGTATTGACTCAGGTCTCGTTGATCTGACCTTTATCGTCGATAGTTGAAGGGCGACGCGTGGCAAATAGACCGAAGAGATTAGGACTATGCTTGTTTGCGGGATTCGCACTCGCCGTTTTGCTCCCGTGCAAAATCCAATCAGCTGCTGCAAACGAGATTGACATTCGCGCCGGTTCGGAACGCTTCATTTCCCAGAGACGGGAGGTCCACAAGCGCACCGCCGACGCGAACGCGCTTGTTTCCAGTGAGGCGCCCATTGAATCGAAACCGGCGCCACGGTCTGTTCGAAAGCCGGGGTCGGTATCAGCAAAGGGCCCGTACTATGTTGATTTCCGAGCCAGAACGGCGGCGAGCTGGGGACACGCTTTCGTCTGGTTTGGGAAGACAAGCGAGCGAGAAGTTGAAGTCGCGGGCCTTACCCCTGCGGGCGACACCCTAGCCTATGTAGTTGGTTATTTGACGTGGGTGCCGTCCGAGACCGGGGCAAGCTATGGCGATCTTGATCCGCAGTACTTGACCGCTAGTTACCGAGTTTACTTGAATGAGCCGGACGCAAAGAGGGTTTTCGCATACATCAAGCAATTACAGGCGAGTTCACCGGTCTGGAACGCCGAAACATCCAATTGCACTGCGTTTATCGGTAGCATCGCAGATTTTATGGGATTGAAAGTTCCCCTCCGCTGGGAGCGTCCTGAGGAGTATGTCAACAGCCTCAAGGCGATGAATGGCGGGCGCCAGATAGTCCACCTGTCGTCAGAACAATAGCTCGCGTTCGTCGTTGGGGCCCTATTCATCGTTAGCCCCTAAAGGATGAGCCTTCGCGTCACCCGTCTAAGATCAAGATCAGTATCCGTTTCCGGAAAGGCTGCGTCGCTCGGGTTTTGCACGACGGTGATGCCCTGCTCTGCTTGAGTGCCGACAGGCCGTAGCCGCGAGGATGGCGCCGATTGCTCTGGGACCACAGCAGAGGCCCGTAGATGGAATAGCGGATCGAGGACCGGCGTTGTTTTCACGCGCCCCGAGGCGCTTGGGCTTATACTCTGGTCAAGAGGGCGTCCATTCCAGTTCGCGGCGCTTGTTCTGGATTGTCCAAGCCGGCAAGTGCCGGTGATGCCAGTAGTCGGCGACGCCGATGTAGATATGGGCCTGGACCATGTGGCCAGTCTCGTAGACGTCAGTCACCTTGCGGTCATAGGACCGGCCCTTGCGTTCGAGACGGTCAAGCTGCTCCAGGGTGGCATCATCGACGTGGTAAATCTCGCCGGCAATGGCAAGCGGTGGGAGCCCGAAGTCAGCGGGGACTGCATCCAGGACGATTGGGAAAACGCCGGTCGTGATCATCCAATAGGTTCTCAGCGTTGCGGCTTCACCTATGAACTTGCTCATTTCGAGTAGAGAGTGATTGTGATGGCCGCGCCGCAGCGTGCCGTAGACAAAGACGCGGTGGGTCTGTGGGGTCGTCATGAACGACTTGCTGAGCTGACTGTCCGCCATGCGTTGCCCGCCGTATACCAATTTCGCCGGTTCGTCGCTGCGGAAGGCTTGATGGGCTACGGCAGCAGTGAAACTGAGTACTACCATCTCATGGAACCTATGCCGGAAAAATTCTCAGAGGTGACAAGCCGGCCGATCTGCCGGTCCAACAGTCGGCCAGCGCGAACGGAATCGACGCCCCTAACTCTCTCCTAAGTATCGCGCTCTAAAGTCACGACCTTGAGGCGGGAGGAACAACTGACCTTCGTTCCTGGCCATGAGACCGCGATGTGGGTTGTGAGGTACGACTCTTTTTTTTGCGCAGTGAGCACGGCAACGATGTACGGCGAACCGATCGGGTGACGGGCTTGAACCGTTTCGTCATTCAGGGCTCAGAACCAGGCAATCCTGCATACCAGCAATTTCATGGTAATTGCGGTCCAGACGACGGGCTCAATACGGCCATATCTCTTTTATACGCGAGTGTGCCATGCTACCCCCGTTCCCCACAGGCTCCATCTCGTCGGCAAGAAGTGTTGCCTTGCGTGAAACGGTCAATGCCGAACATACTCATAACTGGCCTCCCAACGCGCTCGGCCATTGAAGAACTAGCCACGATCGGTGGCCTGGAGCTGAAGTGCGTCGCTCAGCCCTGATCATAGCCCTGCTTGTTATTGGAGCAGCCGCTGTTTTAGCCGACACTCGCTGGTGGGGATCGTCGATCTCGCAATCGGTCGCGCGGGGTAGCGGGCCAGCCATCCCGGTCGTGACCGACAAGGCGAGGCGCGCGGATGTGCCTATTTACCTGACCGGTCTGGGGACGGTGCAGGCGTTTAACAGCGTGCTCATCAGGTCGAGGGTTGACGGTCAAATCGTCAAAATCAGGTTCGAAGAGGGCAGCGATATCCACGCCGGGGATGTATTGATCGAGATTGACCAAGCGCCATTTGAAGCGGCGCTGGCTCAGGCGAAAGCCAATGAGCTCAAGGATCAAGCTCAGCTCAACAACGCCCGGCGCGATCTGGGCCGATATTCCAGTCTCGCGAAAACCGGTGCAGGCAGCGCTCAGCAGTTCGACACAACGCAAGCCTTGGTCGAGCAACTGGAGGCAAGTATCAAGGCTGATCAGGCGTTGGTTGACACGGCGCAGGTCCAACTAAACTACACCCGCATCCGTTCGCCGATAGACGGGCGCGTCGGAACGCGCCTCGTCGATCTAGGCAACATCGTGCGGGCAAGTGATACGACGGGCATCGTCACCATCAACCAAATCCACCCTATCTTCGTAAGCTTCGCGCTTCCCGCCGACTCGCTGGGGCAACTTCGTGCCGGGTCGAAGGATGGTGATGTCATTGTTGTGGCGCTCAATCGCGACGGGCAAACTCTCGCCACAGGCGTGCTCGCCGTCATCGACAATCAGATCAATCCAGCCACGGGCACGATCAACTATAAGGCGAAATTCGACAACGCCGATGACGTCTTGTGGCCCGGACAGTTTGTCAACCTTCGTATCCAGCTTGCGACCCGCCGCAATGTGATCGCAGTACCGGTGACGGCGGTGCAACAGGGGCCCGACGGATCTTACGCCTTTGTCGTCGGCGACGACCGCACCGTGCAGAAACGGGCACTCAAGGTCGGCGCGCGCAACAAGACCACCGCGATCATCGACGACGGGCTGCAGCCGGGCGAGCAGATCGTCACCGACGGTCAATATCGGATTCAGGCCGGGAGCAAAGTGCAAACCGAATCGCCTGTTGACGCCGGTCCCGCGAATTCACCATGAACGTCTCAGCTCCTTTTATCGTACGGCCGACCGCGACGACGCTCTTGGTCATCGGCCTCAGCCTGCTCGGTTTGGTTGCTTATTTCCTGCTGCCCATCGCCGGAGTGCCGCAAGTCGATATCCCTACCGTCCAAATATCGGCAAAGTTGCCTGGGGCGAATGCAGAGACCATGGCTTCATCGGTGGCGGCGCCGCTCGAACGGCAATTGTCGCTGATTTCGGGGGTAACCTCGATGAGCTCCGCGAGCTCGCTCGGACAGACTTCGATCCAGGTGGAGTTCGACCTCGGCCGCAGTCTTGACGGAGCCACACAAGACGTCCAGTCGGCGATCAACGCGGCCGGCGGGCAACTGCCTAAGAATCTGCCTAATCCTCCGACCTATGAAAAAGTCAATCCAGCCGACGCGCTGCTGATGTCCATCGCGGTCACCTCGCCCGACCTGCCGATCGCGAAGGTCGACGATTATGTCGAAAATTACCTCGCTCCCCAGATTTCCCGCATTAGCGGCGTGGGTATGGTTGATTTTCACGGCCAGCAAAAACCGGCCGTGCGCGTGCAGATCGACCCGAGCGTGGCATCGGCGATGGGGCTCAGTCTTGAGGATGTCCGGGCGGCCATTGGGACCGCAACCGTCAATGCTCCGAAGGGCACCCTGGATGGCCGCAGGCAATCCTTGACGCTGGATACCACAGACCAGATCTTCGACGCGTCGGCTTTCAATTCGGTGATCGTGGCCTATCGCAACGGAGCGCCGGTCCGGATCAGCGACCTCGGCAAGGCCGTCAACGGCGTCGAAGATGTTCGTGAGGCCGCATGGTTGAATGGCGAGCGGGCTGTCATTATCGACGTGCACAAGCAGCCCGGCTTCAACGTCAATCAAACAGTGCAGTTGGTGAAGGATGCGCTGCCCGGGCTTAAGCGCACCCTGCCGCCTTCGATCGTGGTGCGGGTTCTCGGCGACCGCACCCAGACGATCCGGGCCTCGGTCGGCGACGTGCAATTCACGATGGCCATCAGCATCGGCCTCGTGGTGCTGGTCATGTTCCTGTTCCTGCGCAATTCGCGCGCAACGCTGATTCCGAGCGTCACCATCCCGGTCTCACTGCTGGCGACCTGCGCGGTGATGTACCTGGTCGGCTACACCATCGACAACGTATCGTTGATGGCGCTCACCATCGCGGTCGGCTTCATCATCGACGACGCCGTGGTGATGGTGGAGAACATCATTCGCCATATCGAAGCCGGCGAGCGCCCGCTGCAGGCGGCCCTGATCGGATCGCGAGAGATCGGCTTCACCATTGTATCGATGACCTTTTCGTTGATAGCGGTGTTTCTGCCGTTGTTGTTGATGGGCGGGCTGATCGGACGATTGTTCCGCGAATTCGCCGTCACCGTGAGTGTGGCGATCGTCATCTCGGGAATTGTCGCCCTGACGCTTACGCCGATGATGTGCGGTTGGCTGCTGCGGGCGGATGACAATCACGCCCACCCAAAAGCAGCCGGACGGATCGAGACTTTGCTCGATGCCGCTTTCACGCGGTCGCTGGACGCCTACGCGGCTTGCCTCCGCTGGACGCTGCGTCACCGGCTTACGATGATGGCCGTGATGACTGTAACGCTGGCCGCCACTGCATTGCTCTACATCGCGATTCCGAAAGGCTTCTTTCCGCAGCAGGACAACGGCACCATCCAGGGAACCGCCGAAGCTGCCCAGGACATTTCCTACGCGGCCATGGTGGAACGGGTGCATGAACTGGCCAAGGTCGTGATGGCCGATCCGGATGTGCAGACGGTCTATTACTGGGTCGGCGCCAATCCGACCGTGAACAGCGCCCGCCTGATGATCGACCTTAAGCCGCTAAGCCAGCGCAAGGCGAGCGCGACAGATGTTGTCAACCGGCTGCGCCAAGCGACCACCCGGGTGCCGGCGATTGCGTTCTTCGCCCAAGCCCGTCAGGACGTGCAGATCGGTGCGCGGGTCAGCAAGACGCAATATCAATATACCCTGCAGGATCCCGACGTTGCCGAGCTCTTCAAATGGGCGCCGATCGTGCTGGCGAAACTCTCCTCGCTGCCGGAACTGCAGGACGTGACGGGCGATTTGCAGGCGACCGCGCCGCGCATGATGCTCAAGATCGATCGCGATATCATCGGCCGATTGGGAATTTCCCCACAGGCGATCGACGATACGCTTTACGACGCATTCGGACAGCGGCAGGTGGCGACCATTTTTGGTCAACTCGACCAGCACCGCGTCATCCTCGAAGCCACGCCCGCTTCCCAAGAAGACGCGTCTTCGCTGGAGACGCTATACGTGCCGTCGCCGGCAGGACAGATGGTGCCGCTGTCGGTGCTGACAAAATCGGAGATGTCGGTCTCTCCACTCACGATCAACCATCAGGATATGTTTCCGTCGGTGACGCTGTCGTTCAATCTTGCGCCAGGACACTCGCTGGGCGAAGCCATTGCCGCGATCGAGAATGCGGAACAGACGCTCGCCAAGCCCGCCTCCCTCACCGCCCTCTACCAGGGATCCGCGAAGGTTTTCGAAACGTCCTTGGCAAGCCAGCCTTACCTGATCGCGGCGGCGATCATCGCCGTCTATATCGTTCTCGGGATTCTGTATGAAAGTTTCATCCATCCCATCACGATCCTTTCGACCCTGCCTTCGGCGGGCGTGGGAGCCTTCTTGGCCCTGATCGCTCTCGGATACGATTTCTCGCTGATCGCCTTGATCGGCGTTATTCTTCTGGTGGGAATTGTGAAGAAGAACGCGATCATGATGATCGACTTTGCCCTGGTCGGGGAACGCCAGCGAAATTTGACGCCGGAGCAATCGATCTACGAAGCTTGCCTGATGCGGTTTCGTCCCATCATGATGACGACCATGGCGGCGTTGCTTGGAAGTCTCCCCTTGGCTTTGGGATCTGGAGCCGGTTCGGAGTTGCGCCGTCCGCTCGGCATCGCCATCGTCGGCGGCCTGCTGCTGTCACAGTTCCTTACGCTGTTCACAACCCCGGTCATCTATATCTATCTAAGCAAGCTCACGCGCCGGCCGCATCACGATCAGCGGCCCCGAATTCATTCGAAGGCTGAGGAGCAAGCTGACGTGGTTACGATTCGGGCGGCAGAATAGGAAGTATGTCGCGAAGGATCGATGAACTGAGCTTGGTTTATTCCTCGTGGTCCCCAATCCTGTAGCGACGTTGCATCGCAACTCGATCATTGCGAGGGCAGCGCAGCATCGTCTGCCCGCTATCTATCCGTATCGCTTCTTCGTTACGAGTGCCCCATGGCGGTTTGCGAATCCCTGCGCTTTCGGCGGCAACGTGAATGGTAAACCACAAAATCGCTGCTTCGCGCGCGCGAACCTCAAATCCGGTTCGATGGCCGCTCCTGGCGCAGGGAATGGAAGCGACAAAACGTATTGACTACCCGAACACTGCAGCCCTTAGTTTCGCTAAAACGTCACAAGCTTACAGGGGAGCCGCAATGGTGAACACGATAGAATCCGGATCGCGCGAGGATCACCGCTGCTGTAGCTGTTGTGGCCCATCGTCGTCACGACGCGATTTCCTCGCGGGGCTAAGCGCACTCGGTGCAGCCTCGGTTCTCCCGACCTTCGCTGCGCGTGCACAGACAACGCCGGCGCTGATCGATACCCACCTTCATTTCTATCCGCCCGAGTATCAGAAGCTCTGGCTCGATTACGAAGATGCGCGCAAGCAGCCGCACTTCCCCGGTCAGGTCGCCTGGACCCGCAGCAAGCTCATCGAAGACATGGACCGCAATGGCGTACGTGCGGGCATCCTGTCGATCGCCTCCACTCCCGGCGTGTGGTTCCACGCCGGGCCGGCTGAAGCGGGCCGGCTCGCCCGCGCGTGCAATGAATACGCGGCCGAAATGATGCGCGACCATCCAGGCCGCTTCGGCCTGTTCGCAACCCTGTCGATGCTGGATGTCGATGCCACTCTCAAGGAGATCGAATATGCCTTCGACACCCTAAAAGCCGACGGGATCGGCTTGCAGAGCAGTTATGGGGACAAATGGCTCGGAAATCCGGCTTACAAGCCGGTGCTCGAGGAACTAAACCGGCGCAACGCCGTCGTGTACGTGCATCCGCTGGTCGCAAGTTGCTGCAGCGCGCTTAGCGTCGGCACCTTTCCGGCGGTCATCGAAGTCCCGCACGACACGACGCGGACGGTTACCAGCCTGCTGCTGAGCGGCTCGTTTGCCCGCTACCGCGACATACGATGGCTGTTCTCGCATGCCGGCGGCACGATTCCGATGATGGCCGGGCGGATCAACGCGTTTTACGGCGCGCGGCCGAACCTGAAGGAATTCGCGCCAGAGGGAATCGAA
Organism: Bradyrhizobium lablabi; assembly: GCF_900141755.1. Taxonomy (NCBI): domain Bacteria; kingdom Pseudomonadati; phylum Pseudomonadota; class Alphaproteobacteria; order Hyphomicrobiales; family Nitrobacteraceae; genus Bradyrhizobium; species Bradyrhizobium lablabi. The sequence goes on from NZ_LT670844.1 coordinate 1,251,553, forward strand.
GGTGAACTTCGACGGCTTCATTACGACACCGCCAACGCGACCTTCGCACCGTCAATGGCCGCCCTGATGAAGCTCGTGCCGGTCTCTCAGATCACCTACGGTACCGACTACCCGTATTTTGGTTTGGGCCAGATCGCCGACCTAACGAAGCTGGGATTGTCGGCCGGCGATCTCGATGCCATCGGCCATGAGAATGCGACCCGCTTGATTCCCCGGTTGCGCGCTTAGCTCCCACGCGGAAGCCGATGCGCTCGGAGGGCGGCGACATGAGGGACCACATGTTTCATACAAAAACGACCACCGGCCTTCGTATTGGCGGCAAAGAACTTTGCCGCAGCAGCCGAGGGCATGCTGGACAAATTTCAAGCCGGCCGCCCAAGCGTATGACAAATTCCGCGTTCGAATTGTCGATAGGCCTTGAGAGCTTGTCGGTCTGCGAAGGGGAGGATCTGCATCATGATCACGCCGGCGATCCGCATCGTCGGGTCGATCCAGTAATATGTATTGAACAGACCGGCCCATGTGAGGCTGCCTGCCTTGCGGCCATCGGAGACGGGATCGATATTGATCATGTGTCCAAGCCCCCATCGCAGCTGAACGCCCGGAAAAAAATCCACGTCGTTCGATAGCGCCAGGTTTGTCGTCTTGAGGATTCCCGCTTCGAGGTCGCCGATCTGGTTTGCGGACATCAAGGCAACGGTCTCCGGCCGAAGGATACTTGTCTCGCGGAGGCTGCCGCCATTCAACAGCGCCTGCAGCAGGGTCAGATAATCCGCCGCTGTGGAATAGATGCCGCCTCCGCCGGAAAACACTTTCGGAACATTTAGCTTTTCCAGGGGCTGCGGAAGAAGTTTTCCATTCGCGTCCCTCACATGCAGCCTCGCCTGACGCGCGCGCTGTTTCACCGTAAGCGAGAAGCCGGTGTCGTTCATGCCCAGCGGTCCGGTGATGTGATCGCTGAAATAGCGATCCAGGCTCTGCCCGCCGGCGATTTCCACCATCCGGCCGACCCGGTCCAGACTGCCGCCATAGGCCCACCTGGAACCAGGCTCGAACATCAGCGGCATGCGCGGCAAGGATGGATTGCTGCCGGCAACCTTGAGATAGCGAACGACATTCGGATCCCAAAGCAGATAGCTGAACCCGGACGTGTGCGTCAAAAGGTTGCGCAGCGTTATGGGTTTTTGCGCCGGGCGCAGTTGCGGAACCCCTTTCGCATCGAAACCGGTGAGAACCTGCGCCGAGGCGAGCGTCGGATCGATATTGCTGGCCGGCTCGTCCAGCTCGAGCTTGCCGCGCTCCACGAGTTGCAGCGCGGCGACCGACGTCAGCAGTTTGACCATCGAGGCGATGCGGAAGACCGTGTCGGTCGACATGCGTGACGCGGCGGCCATGTCGCGGAAGCCGAACGCGCCTTCATAGACCACTGATTGTTCGTTCGCGGCCATCGCGACAACGCCGGGTATTTCCCTGGCGCTGACCCTTGCCTGCAATGCTCTGTCGATTTCCTCACTGTGGGCCGGCTTGTTGAGAGACGCGGCGATGCCGGTCAAAGGTGCGGCCGTAATCATGCTTGCGGATGCAAGAGCCGCGGTCCGCAACAGTGCATCGCGTCGGGTGATTGGCCCTGTCATTTGCGTCTTGAAGAAGATGAGGCCGCTTGCGCTCGCGAGGGGATCCGGCGAGCGCCCATGGAAAACACCTGTAAAACCAGCACAAATCGGCTTACCAGCAGCACGAATGTTACCACTAGAAGCTACAACCGATCAACCGCACAACGGCTGTCGAACGTTCGGGTCCTTCCATTGCATGCCCGATAGTCGGGATAGGTGGGAACTGCTGCTCTCGCTCTTTTTGGCGGTTTAGGGCACCGAAGTTCCGCGGCAGTTCCATTGGGACACTCGTTTGCCGCGCAGCGGCCACGACTTGCGCACCTTTCGAAGGCAAACACCGACTGCTCAAACAGCGACCCCAGGTTACCCATGCCAAAAGTGAAAATCCGTGCGTCCACGATCCTCGGCGAGTTCGAGCAAGCCCAGAGTGAGCTTGTCGGCAAGGCCGTGATCCTCACCGATGGAAAGGCCGGTACTGTGGAGGGCGTCTGGCTGGACGAAATGCACGGCCTGCGAATCTCTATCAAAGGCCACGACGGGAAATGGCCCATTTCCACCATCAAATTCGCGCAGCAGAGCTAAGGCCCGCTTTACCGGTCGCCGAATGACGCGCTGCGTCACCGTGATCGGCGGCAAATCAACGAAAGGCTGCCGGGAAAAAGGAGGCTAGACATAAGGATGTCCGATAAAGCTGCTCAAATCAATTTCCATGCCCCCGCGACTCTCAGGAAATGGCCATCGGTCAATAGTGAACGGGTTAGCGCCTCGCTCGGTGCAAGCCCTTACTTGATCATTGAGGGCACTCTCGATGAGTGCGTCCAGAAGTTTATGTCGCAACCCAAATCTCAGCACCATTTGTATGAAATCCACACTGCTCCGCAGTCCGATCTCGTTAGCGCTATTTTGGCGGCGGAGCAGATCGTTGAAATCGCACGGCTAAGGGATTTTCTCTAAAGCCAGGTCTTGTCGTTTTGGGCAGGATTGCTCAGGGTGTGACTGCTTTTGGCGCAGCTAAGGGGCTCCTGCATTCGAGCCCTTTAGCGTCTTCGTCGGGTAGACTTACTCAATGTATCCGCACGATGTGGGGCGTCGGGATTGTACGCACGGGCACCGTGTTCGCCGGGCGGTAGCCGAAGTACGTCACGTTGCCGTATTGGCCGCTATGCGACGGATAGGTGTACGGCCTCACGCCGCCGAGGAACGTAACGTTGCCGTATTGGCCGTTATGGCTCGGCAGGGTCGTTGGCGGCGCACCGAAGAATACCACGTTGCCGTATTGGCCGCTGTGGCTCTGGAACGTGTATGCCCGAACGCCGCCCAAATACGTCACGCCGCCGTAGGAATAGTTGGCCGCCGCGGCGGGCGACGAAGTGGTCAGTATGGCAGCCGTCGAACCGCAGAGGATCGTGGCGGCGAACATCGTGGAGGTCAGAACTTTGCGCAGGATTGACATGGTATTTCTCCGTCTGGCTTGGCCCGGAACCATTCCGGCCTGTAAGCCTAAGGACGGACAGGCCTGCTTTTTTTCCGCGCCCTCCTGATTAATTTCTTGATGGCTTCCGGCCGCCTCCAAAGGGTACAGGGATTACAAGCCTCAAACCGATTTGACCTCGCCGCCATCCATCCGCAGCGTCGAGCCCGTCATCCAGCGGGCAAGGAGGCGATATCAAAAAGCGGCAACCGCGCGAAACAGGCGACTCATCGATATCGCCTCGAGATGCAGCCATAGAATTGGCGCCTCGGACCGCGCACGTCCGAAACGTGCCATGCGCGAACATCAATAAAGGGCTGATTTGCAGCCACTGGACGCTGCCGACCTCTTTGCTAGAGTGGAGGCAACGGTAAGCCGGTCAAAGAGCCGGTTCCATGCCGGGAGGTGAACCATGTTCGTGACCAAAGCGCTTGCGCGGTTGACGATGTTTGCCGGCTTGATGGCGCTCCCAATCGCAATCCCCACCACAGTTGATGCGCAGCAGCCCGTAACCGTCGGCCCGACCGATATCGGGGGCACCGTCACCAGCGCGGCAGGCCCGGAAGCCGGGGTCTGGGTGATCGCCGAAACCACCGATTTGCCGACCAAGTTCGCCCGCATCGTGGTCACCGACGATCAGGGCCGCTACCTCGTGCCCGATCTGCCCTCGGCGAATTACAGCGTCTGGGTGCGCGGCTATGGTCTCGTCGATTCCGCAAAGCTCACCGCAAAGCCGGGCCAGCTTCTCAATCACACCGCGGTGCCGGCGCCGAACGAAGCTGCGGCGGCGCATTATTATCCGGCGATCTACTGGTACGCGATGATGAAAATCCCGCCCGCCGGCGATTTCGGCGGCAAGAGCGACATTCCCGAAAAGCTCACGCAGATTGACTGGCTGAAGCTGATGAAGAACCAGGCCTGCATCGGTTGTCATCAGCTCGGCCAGGAAGCCACCCGCACGATCCCCGAAGCTTTCGGCAAGTTCGATTCCGGCGCAGCCGCCTGGATGCGGCGCGTTCAATCGGGGCAGTCCGGCGAGGCGATGACCAACTATCTTGCCGGGATTTTGGGCGGCGCCCCCTTCAAATATCTCGGCGACTGGACCGACCGCGTCGCCAAGGGCGAACTGCCCAAGGCCAAGCCGCCACGTCCGCAAGGCGTCGAGCGCAATATCGTGATCACGTCATGGGAGTGGTCGACGCCCGATAAATATTTGCACGATCTGATTTCGTCGGACCGGCGCAATCCGACGGTCAATGCCTACGGCCCGCTTTACGGCTCGCCGGAATATTCGACCGATAACATGCCGATCCTGGATCCGAAGACGAATAAAGTGTCGTTCTTCAAGATGCCGGTCGCCGATCCCGAGATGCCGGAATCGCTGGGTCCCGGACATGCCGCCAGCGTCAAGCCGCTGGAGCCGTCGGCCTATTGGGGTGAGCAAAAGCTCTGGGATACGCGTGCGAACAACCACAACTCCATGTTCGACGAGAAAGGCCGGCTCTGGCTTTCGGCCACCGTGCGCGGCATGGATAACCCGGCGTTCTGCAAACAGGGTTCCGACCATCCGTCGGCCAAGGTGTTCCCACTGGAGAAGTCGGCGCGCCAGGTGGCGATGCTCGATCCCAAGACGATGAAGTACAGCTTCATCAACACCTGCTTTGCCACCCATCACCTGCAGTTCGGCTACGACGCCAATGACACGTTGTGGCTCAGCGGCACCGGCCCGGTTGCCGGCTGGGTCAACACCAGGATGTTTGACGAAACCGGCGACGCGGCGAAGTCGCAAGGCTGGTCGCCGTTCGTGCTCGACACCAACGGCAACGGCAAGCGCGACGACTATGTCGAGCCCAACGCCCCGCTCGATCCGGGCAAGGACAAGCGGATCGTGCCGGGCTCGGGACCTTACGCGGTGATGCCGTCACCGGTCGACGGCTCGATCTGGTACACCGTCGGCATCTTCGGCGGCACGCCGGCGTTCCTGCGATTTGATCCGGCGACCGGACTGTCGGAAGTGTTCAATGTTCCGGCGCCGGCGTTCGGAATCCGCGGCGGCGATATCGACAAGAACGGCGTGGTCTGGGCGTCGTTATCGAGCGGTCACCTCGGCAGCTTTGACCGCCGCAAGTGCAAAGGCCCGCTCAACGGGCCGAACGCCACCGGCAATCATTGTCCGGAAGGCTGGGCGGTCTATCAGTATCCCGGCCCCGGCTTCGACGGTATCGGCGAGAACAGCGCCGAGTCGAGCTACTACACCTGGGTCGACCAGCACAACACGTTCGGGCTTGGTGAGAACATTCCGATGTCCACCGCCAATCTCAATGACGGCTTCGTGGCGTTGAAAGACGGCAAGATGATCATGATCCGGATTCCCTATCCGCTCAGCTTCTATGCCAAGGGCTTCGATGGGCGGATCGACGATCCGAACGCCGGCTGGAAAGGCCGCGGATTGTGGAGCACGAATGGCGACCGCACGCCCTGGCTCAAGGAAGGCGGCAAGGGCTCAATGCCGCGCGCGGTGCACATCCAGTTGCGGCCCGATCCGCTGGCGAACTGAGGTTCGCTGCGACAATTTGAACGCGCCGTGGCCCATGGCTGCGGTGCGTTGATGCTATTGCCCCAACACCCTTCGCAGCCAACGCGTAGGGCGGATGAGCGACCCGTCCGCCGTAGCTCAACGAGCGACCTGTCCGCCGTAGCTCGAAGAGCGAAGGCGGAAGGCGGAAGGCGGAAGCGCAATCCGCCGTTCCGAACCGCGCATCGTTGGATGTGAGCGCATTGTCTCCCCGCCGATGTGCGCGGTGTGGCCGATTACGCATTGTTCACGACGATGAATGCGTCATTCGGCGCCAGTTCAGATTGACTCCGCCATTCTCTCTCGCATCGCGCGCTCTGCCGCTCGACGGCATGGTGACGCGGCTTGAACGACGAGAACGAATGAAAGGAGCAACGTCATGTCAAAGAATTGGATAGCCGCCGGCGCCTTGGGTTTGATGGCCCTAGGTTTGATGGCCGGGATGCCGACTGCCCAGGCCATGCCGATCGGCGACGCCGGCAGCGGCGACGCGCACGTGATTCTGGTTTACGGCGGCTGTGGTCCGTATGGGCACCGCGGTCCGTTCGGCGGATGCCAGCCGGGCGGACAATGGGGAGGCGGCGGCATCAGGCGGTTTTATGGTCCCTACGGCGGAGCTTATTGCCCGCCTGGTTACCACCTCGGCCCGTATCGGCATGCGTGCTGGCCGGGCGTTTGAGACGCGTTCAGCGCGTGGAGCGGGTTACGCGCAGCCGTAACCCGCCAATTCAGCGGCTGTAACGGCGGATTACAATCCGCCCTACGCGTTGCGGCGCGTTTACGCCGACTTCCGCACCGCGTTGTCGACCAGCGTCTTGCCGAGCGACCAGATCGCGCCGGGGACCTTGTGGCTGGAGGCGATGACGTTGTCGAACGCGGTCTCGATCCAGTTGCAGTCTTCTTCGGTGATGGTCAAAGGCGGCAACAATTTAATGGTGTGGCTGCCGTGGCCGGAAACTTGCGTGAGGATCTTGTGATCCTTGAACAGCGGCACCGTGATCAATTGGCAGAAAAGGCCCCTGTTGGCGGTCTCGAGCACGTTCCAGGACGCCTTCAGCCGCAGCGATTTCGGCGGGCCGAATTCGATGCCGATCATCAGGCCCTTGCCGCGAACCTCTTTCATCAACTCGTAGCCGGGCACCATCCGCGTCAGCGCCAGCCGCAGTTCGGCGCCGCGCTTGGCGGCGGCCTCGATCAGTTTTTCCGACTCCAGCACCTCGAGCGTCGCGATGCCGGCCGCCATCGCCAGATCGTTCTTGGCGAAGGTCGATCCGTGCACGACCGCCCGATCCATTTGATTGAAGATCTTGTCGAAGATGCTCTTGCGCGTCAAAAGCGCGCCGACCGGCACGTGGCCGCCGGACAACGCCTTGGCGATCAGCACCATGTCGGGTTCGACGTTCCAGTGCTCGACGGCCAGGAAGCGTCCGGTCCGCCCCATTCCGGTCTGAATTTCGTCGGCGACCATCAGCGTGCCGTACTTGCGGCACAAAGCGGCCGCTCCCGGCAGAAATTCGTCGGTGGGCATGTTGACGCCCTTGCCCTGGATCGGCTCGAAGATAAAGGCGGCAACCTGGCGCGACGACAGCGCCCGCTCGAGCGCTGCGAGATCGTTAAAAGGGATCGGCGTGCATCCCGGCAATAGCGGCTCGAAACCGCTCCGGAAGTTGGGATCATCGGTCAGCGACAGCGCGCCATAGGACAATCCGTGGAAGGCATGGGCGCAGTACACGATGCCGGGCCGGCCAGTGGCGCCGCGCGCGAATTTGATCGCGGCTTCGACACATTCCGCCCCGGAATTCGCGAAAAACACCTTGTCCAGATAGGGCACGTAATCAAGCAGGCGCTCGGCCAGAACGCCGGCAAGGGTCGACACGTCGAGTTGCACGAGATTGGGCAGGTCGCTGTCGAGGACGCTCTTTAAGGCCTTGCGCAGCGCCGGGTGGTTGCGGCCGATCGCAAAAACGCCAAAACCGCTCAGTAGATCGAGGTAACGTACATCGTCCCGATCGAACAGATATTGGCCTTGACCCTTCTGAAAGCCGACATCGTAACCAATGGTCTTGAGGACCCGTACCAGTTGCTCATTTAAGTGGCGCGAGTGCATGGAACTGCGCTGCGACTGGCGGTCCACAAACATCTCGGAAACGTCTAGATTTGAATATAGCATCAGCTACATACTTCGGTTGATAGCCATTTCGTCAACTGAAAACGTTCAATGCGGCGTTTTGCCCTTGTTCGGGTCATCACATTAAGCACAGGTTTAGACCATGTTGCACTGCCCACGTAAGACCGCGCGTACATTAGTATATTCCGGAATATTTTTGGCGACAGGCCTTGCGCAGGCCTTTGCGCTGGACCCGACGGGCGATTGGCGCGTGGCCGACGGCGTCGCCAACATCCGGGTGGCCGAATGCAATGGCAGCATGTGGGGCGCAGTCGCCTGGGAGAAACAGCCGGGCGGCCGCGATACGCATAATCCGGATGTCTCGAAACAGAACAGGCCGACGCTCGGGATGCCGATCCTGATCGACATGAGGAAAAAGCCCGGCGTCGACCAATGGGAAGGCCAAGTCTACAACGCCAAGGACGGGCAGTTCTACAGTTCGACGATCAAGCCGCTCAGCCCCGACCAAATGGAGATTCAAGGCTGCGTGCTGGGCTTTCTGTGCGGCGGCGAGACCTGGACCCGGGTCGCCGGCCCAATTCCCTCAAGTCCCGCCAACAGCATGGCCAAGGGCCCGCCGAAGAGCCCGGGCGCGCCGCCCCACACCGCCGGGATGACCGCGCCCAAGACCACAGGCTCCGTCGGCCCCAAAACGCCGGGTCAGAAATTGGCGACCGCCGCGCATCCGGCCGATCCGGTCGGCGATATCTGTCTACTCCCCGACATCGCGGGGTTTGCCCATTAGCGCCGGCTGAAACAGCAAGACCGCGGCAAGCGTGGTGACGAGGGAGAGCGCCAGCAGCTTGCCCATGCTCGACGTACCGGGATGACTGGACAGCCACAGGCTGCCAAATGCGGTCGCCGTCGTCATCGCGCTGAAAAATATCGCTCGCGTCAGGCTCGACTGCAGCAGATTGGTTCTGCCCGACCGCCACGCCGTCACATAGTAGATCTTGAAAGCCACGCCGACCCCGAGCAATAGCGGCAGCGCGACGATATTGGCGAAGTTGAGCGGCATTCCGATCAGCACGCAGATTTCCAGCGTCACCGCGCCGGCCACCAACAGCGGGACCAGCGTCAGCAAGACGTCGGTCATTCGCCGCAAGGCGAGCCAGAGCAGAAGGCCGATCACGACCAGCGCGCAGATCCCGGCCTGAATGAAGGCCCTCACCACGAGATCGCCCGACTTGAGGATCGATACCGGCCCGCCGATCGCGGTCGGCTCGGCGGCCAGAACCGCGGCGGCAAACTTGCGCAGCGTGTCATTGTCGTTCGGGTCGCCGCGCGGCAGCGCCTCGACGCGCTGCAGACCATCCTTGGTTTTCCAGGAATTCAATAGTTCGGGCGGCAGGGTCTTGAGGCTGACCGGCTGCGCCTGCAACGATTTCTTCAGTTGCTCGAGCGTGATGTTCAACGGGTTGACGAAGATGGCCTGGGTCTTGTCCCGGGTGGCTTGATTGGTGTCGGCAAGCTTCGACAGCGCGTCCGCAAGCCGGCGCGAGGCGACCGCACCCGGAGCCTTGGCCTCGCCGGCGGTCTTGCGCAGGCTTTCAGCCGACCCCTTCAGGGACTCGACATTCTCCTGGTCGGACGGGGCGGGATCGATCTGGTCCGGGGTGAGCGCGGGATTGAGGACCTTGGCGACTTGGGCGATCAGCTTCAGTTTCGCCGGCTGGTCTTCGGGTATGAAACTCTCCAGCCACCTCACGCTGAGCACTTCCGGCACCTTTTCAAGCCGCTCGGCAATCTTCTTCGCCTCGGCGTCCGAATTCGTCATCACGTTGATGGCGTTGGCGCCGGTGTTGGGGTCCTTGCGCAAATCGAGAAAGGTTGCGATCGACTCGACCTTGGGACTTCGCAGATTGATCGGGTTGAAGTCGAAGCGCAGGAAATAAAGCAGCGGCAGACCGGCCACCGCAATCAGCAGCGTGCCGACGATGATGATGACGCGATGGTCTTCGAGGAAACGATCGACCGGCGCCAGGAATGCATAGCCGACCGGCTCACTTTCGCCGGGCGGGTTGAGCAGGTTCAGCATCGCCGGCAGCACGGTGATGCTGGACGTAAAGGCGACCAGCATGCCGACACCGGCGATCTCGCCGAGCTCCGAGATGCCCTTGTAGTCGGTCGGCAGGAACGACAGGAATCCCGCCGCCGTCGCCATCGCGGCCAGCGACAGCGGCACCGCGGAACGTTCGGCCGCCTTCTCGAGCGCGGCCTTGAGATCGTCGCTCTTGAAGCGCTCCGAGCGGTAGCGGACGCTGTACTGGATGCCGAAGTCCACGCCGAGGCCAACGAACAGCACCGCGAACGCGACCGAAAGCAGGTTCAGCGAACCCACCATCCACAATCCAACGGCGGTGGTGATGGAAAGCCCGATGAAGAGGTTCACGAACACCGAGAAAATGATCTTTGGTGAATGCAGCGCCATCCACAGAATGAACAGCACCACCAGCACGGTGCCGATGCCGTTGACGATGGCGCCGTCCTGCACGGTCGCGAATTCCTCGTTGGCGATCGGAACCGGTCCGGTCAGCCGGACCCGCGCGCCATATTCACCTGCCAGATTGAGATCGCGGGCCGCCTGGCGGATGGCATCGGTGGCTTCCTTGCCGGGCTCCAGCGCGTTGAAATCGAGGACCGGCTTGAACTCGATGAAGGCGCGGCGATCGGCATCCGTCAACGGCTTGTCGCTGACCAATTCGCGCCAGGAGAAGGTCCCCGAGCCGGTGCTCAGCACGTTCTCGATGGTCTGGGCGATCAGGTTGAACGGCCGCTCGGTGCTGTCCAGCTTGATTTGCCCGCGCCTGACGCCGGCAAGGCCTGTTTCCAGCGCGCCGGTCAGTCCCCTGATAGAGGGGTCGCCGGCCATGATTTCGATCAGGGGCGCGGCGGATTCGAGCTGCCCGGTCAGCCGGCCGACATCGGCCACAGGCAGGAACAACAGCCCGTTCTTCTCAAAGAATTCTCCGGATCCGAGCGGCTGGACCGACTCGAAATGCTTGCTGTCGCCGGACAGTTTTTGCGCGAGCGCCGCACTCGCCGCGCCGGTCAGTTCCGGCGTCGGGGCATCGACCACGGCGAGAATGGTCCGCTCCCGGTCGAAGGCCTGCTCGAACTTATTGTCGCGCTGGCGCCAATCGAGCTTCTGCGAAATCAGCGTATTGATGTCGGTGTTGATGGAGAAATGCCGGGCCGTGTAGTAGCCGGCCGCTACCGCAAGGATGAGCGCGATCAGGACAGTGGGAAGGGCAAACCGCGTACAGAACCTCACAATCGAAACAACAATACTTGTCAGCACATTTTTTCTTTCTAATGTTAACATCTCGCCTGAAACGCCCGCTCTCTAGCGGAGTTCCAGCAACCGACCTATTGTTGTTTTTGGGCGCTTTTTCAAGGCACGGAGAGGCAGCGCAAAACATGCCAAAACCGTGCTGGCAGGCTGGTATAGCGGGGATGGGCCTGCGGTAAAGTGACGAACAGGTGAGCCTTCGGGGACTTCTTTCGGGACGATTTGGGGATTACTGTAATATATTACCGCCGGGCTTTGGCCGGTCGCCTTGCGATCCGCCTTTTCTAGCCGATCGTTTTTTGACACAAGACCCCGCGCCTCCGTGGGCTTGGGGAAGCGAGGGGGTTGGGGAACCGGTGGTGGTGCGGATATTGCAGACATCCAGGCCGCGCGGAGAGGCTGAAATGAGTTTGGTGCAACTTGCGTAACGGGCGTCCCATGGAAGTGTATCTTGCGCAGCCGCGCGGATTTTGTGCGGGGGTGGTGCGCGCCATCGAGATCGTCGAGCGCGCGCTCGAGAAATACGGCCCGCCGGTCTATGTGCGGCACGAGATCGTACATAACAAATACGTGGTCGAAAGCCTGAAGAACAAGGGCGCCATCTTCGTCGAGGATTTGTCGGAAGTCCCGCCGCAGGCGGTCACCGTGTTCTCTGCCCATGGCGTGGCGCGGAGCGTGGAGGAAGAGGCCGCCGCCCGCGGCCTGCCCGTGCTTAATGCCACCTGCCCGCTGGTGACCAAGGTCCATAATCAAGGCAAGCGCTATATGTCGAAAGGCCGGGCGCTGATCCTGATCGGCCATGCCGGCCACCCCGAGGTCGAGGGAACGATGGGCCAGGTTCCCGGCCCCGTGCTCCTGGTCCAGAATGTCGAGGACGTGGCGGCTCTGACGCTGCCCCGGGACACCCCGGTGGCCTACATTACCCAGACCACGCTGAGCGTGGACGACACCAAGGACATCATTGCGGCCCTCCAGGCCCGTTTTACAGATATTCAAGGCCCGGACATCCGGGATATCTGCTATGCCACACAGAACCGCCAATCTGCGGTAAGGGACCTTAGCAAGCTCGTGGATGTCATTTTGGTGGTGGGGGCCACCAATAGTTCCAACTCAAACAGGCTGCGCGAAATCGGCACCGAGGTCGGGGTCGCGAGTTATCTCATTGCCGATGGCAGCGAGCTGAACCCGGATTGGCTGAAGGGCGCCAAGGCGGTCGGGATCACCGCCGGTGCCTCGGCACCGGAGGTCCTTGTCGACGACGTGATCGAGGCGCTGCGGCGGATCGGGCCGGTCGCGGTGTCGGTGCTTCCCGGGCGGGAAGAAAATATCGAATTCCGGCTTCCGGCCGAACTAACTGTGGGCTGATCAACTTCTCTCTACATTACGTCCAGAAAGAAACTTGTAATGGCAATACCCTTCTTCAAGGAACTGAGTATCGGCGGCTATCTGATCAAGCAGAAATTGCTTGGCCGAAAGCGCTATCCGCTGGTCCTGATGCTTGAGCCGCTGTTTCGCTGCAACCTCGCCTGCGTCGGCTGCGGCAAGATCGACTATCCCGACGCGATCCTCAACCGCCGCATGTCGGCGCAGGAATGCTGGGATGCCGCCGACGAATGCGGCGCGCCGATGGTGGCGATCCCCGGCGGCGAGCCGTTGATCCACAAGGAGATCGGCGAGATCGTTCGCGGCCTCGTGGCGCGCAAGAAGTTCGTCTCGCTGTGCACCAATGCGCTGCTCTTGGAAAAGAAGCTGCATCTGTTCGAACCCTCGCCCTATCTGTTCTTCTCGGTGCATCTCGACGGTCTGAAGGACCATCATGACAAGGCGGTGTCGCAGGCCGGCGTGTTCGATCGCGCGGTCTCCGCGATCAAGGCCGCCAAGGCCAAGGGATTTACCGTCAACGTCAACGCCACGATCTTCGACGGACACGCCGCCGAGGACATCGCCAAATTCCTCGACTTCACCACCGAGATGGGCGTCGGCGTTTCGATGTCGCCGGGCTATGCCTATGAGCGCGCGCCCGACCAGGAGCACTTCCTCAACCGCACCAAGACCAAGAAGCTGTTCCGCGACGTGTTCGCGCTCGGCAAGGGCAAGAAGTGGAATTTCATGCATTCCGGCCTGTTCCTGGACTTCCTGGCGGGCAATCAGGATTACGAATGCACCCCGTGGGGAATGCCGGCCCGCAACATTTTCGGCTGGCAGAAGCCCTGCTATCTGCTCGGCGAAGGCTATACCAAGACCTTCAAGGAGCTGATGGAGACCACCGACTGGGACACCTACGGCACCGGCAAGTACGAGAAGTGCGCCGACTGCATGGCGCATTGCGGCTACGAGCCGACCGCGGCGAAAGCAGCGCTGGACAATCCCTTGAAGGCGATGTGGGTGGCGCTGCGCGGCGTGCGGACAACGGGGCCGATGGCGCCCGAGATCGATCTCAGCAAGCAGCGCCCGGCGCAGTACATCTTCTCTGCGGAGGTGCAGAAGCGCCTGTCAGAGATCCGCCGCGACGAGGCCCTCGCCGCCCAGCAGAAAGCCTCGACAGCCGCGTAGGCTTTTGAGCGCGCGATTGAAATCGATCCCGGTCGAGACCAGCGCGCGCAGCGTCGTCGGATTGCGCGCGACGCCGCGCAGGATCTTGCGCAAGTCGATATCGCCATTCGGCTTGATCGCGTTTCTCGCCAGCGCCGGCAACGCGCGGCTGGCGGGATCGCTGATGACCCGGAGCGCCGCGAACGGAAGGCCCGCCTTGGCCGCATAGGCGGCTGCGATATGGCTCTCCATGTCGACGGCCGCCGCCCCCGTCGCCGAACGCAGCGCGGCCTTCAGGGCCTGGGCTGCGACCATCTGCTCGACGCCGGCAAGGCCGCCCCGCACCACGCGCCGGCGCCCGAGAGCTACGCTTGCGATCATTTCTTCATTCAAGGGCAGACCGGCGAGCCAGCGGGTATCGCCGGCCAGCACCTCGGTCGCCACCACGACATCGCCTGATTTCAACGAGGGATCGAGCCCGCCGGCGACGCCGAAACTGATGACGCCCCGGATCGTCCTGGGGTCGAACACGGTGAGAAGCGCCCGCAATTGCTGGGGATCGCTACTGCTGCAGACGACGGTCATCCCGGGCCCGGCCGCGATCCGGGCTTCCTGCACGAGACCAGTCACAATTAGAACCGGCCGCGGATCAATCCGATTACCCGCGAACACAGCGTCCCCCGCCCCCAAACTCACATCCCGACCCCTACCACCCTGCTGTTAGTGTTCTTCAGATTCCGGTACCGCGCCAACGCCCAGAGCGGAAAGAACTTCGGATATCCATGATAACGCAGATAAAATACCCGTGGGAAGCCTGTAGCCGTGTAGCGCTGCTCGTCCCACAGTCCTTTTTCGTTCTGTGTGGCTATTAGGTACTCCACGCCGCGCGCGACCGCCGGATGCCCAACCTCGCCCGCTGCCATCAGCCCAAGCAAGGCCCATGCCGTTTGCGAGGCGGTGGTGGGGGCACCCTCGAATCCCCGGTAGTCGAGCCGGTAGCTTTTGGCATCCTCGCCCCAGCCGCCGTCCGCGTTCTGGATCGACAACAGCCAGTCCACGGCCTTGCGGATTGCCGGATCCTGGTGCCCGACACCGGCGGCATTGAGCGCGCACAAAACCGACCAGGTGCCGTAGATGTAGTTGAGGCCCCAGCGGCCGTACCACGACCCTTCCTTGAGCTGGGTACGGCGCAAATAGGCGACGCCGTCCGCGACCGCCTTGCTGTTTTGCGCGGTTTCGCCGAGCTGGGCCAACATCGAGACGCAGCGCGCGGTGACGTCCTCGGTCGGTGGATCGAGCAGCGCGCCGTGGTCGGAGAACGGAATGTTGTTGAGATAATATTCGAGGTTGTTGACGTCGAAGGCGGCCCAGCCGCCGTCGCGGCTCTGCATGCCCTCGATCCATTCGCGGCCGCGAGCGATCGCCGTATCGTATTCAGTGCTGGCGGTCGCGCGCCGCGTCCGGTCCATCGCCATCACCACGACGGCGGTGTCGTCGAGATCGGGATAATAATCGTTGTTGTATTGGAAGGCCCAGCCGCCGGGGCGAACCTCCGGCCGCTTGGCGGCCCAATCCCCCTTGAGGTCGAGCACCTGCTTCGGCGCCAGCCAATCGAGCCCCTGTTTGGCGGACGGCAATGCCAACTCGTTGCCGGCTTCGATCATGGCATGACAGGTCAGCGCGGTGTCCCACACCGGCGAGACGCAGGGCTGGCAATAGGCCTCATGCTCGCCGATCACCAGTAGCCGGTCGAGCGCATTTCGGGTAATGGCGCGGGGCGGATAATCGGCGCCCTTGCCGAGCGCCTCATACATCATCACGGCGTTGGCCATCGGCGGATAGATCGCGCCCAGGCCATCTTCGCCGTTCAGCCGTTCCTCGATGAAGGCAACCGCGCTCTCGATCGCGCGAGCCCGCAGCTTTTTGGGAAACAGCGGCTCGATCACCCGCAACACGCTGTCCAGGGCGCGGAACAGAAGAAACCAGCCCCAGCTTTGATGCGGCGCTTTCGCCGTCATTCCGATCGAACGCGGCGGCTGCAGGAACAATTCGTCGATGTCGACCCCGCTGACATTCTTCGCCTTCGGCTTGAGCGCCGCCAGAACCAGCAGCGGCACGATCGTGGTCCGCGCCCAGTAGGAAATCTTGTTGAGATGAAACGGCGACCACATCGGCAGCAGCATGATCTCGACCGGCAGCACCGGTACGCTGCGCCACGTCGTTATCCCGAACATCGCCAGCATGAAGCGGGTGAAGACGTTGCTGTGGATGGCGCCGCCGCGCGCGTGGATCGCCTCGCGCGCCCGCGTCATGTGCGGCGCATCGGACGGATCGCCGATCATCTTCAGCGCGAAATAGGCCTTGACGCTGGCGCTCATGTCGAAATCGCCGTCGTGCACCAATGGCCAGCCGCCATGGGCGCCCTGGACCCGGCGCAGATAGTTGGCGATCTTGGCCTCCAGCACGGCGTCGACCTCTTCGCCGAGGTAATGACGAAGCAGCACATATTCCGCCGGGATGGTGGAGTCGGCTTCCAGTTCGAATACCCAGTGTCCGTCCGGCTGCCGGTAGTCGAGCAGCCCGCGCGTCGCCTGTGCGATGCCCGCCTCCAGCGCGCCACTGGCCTCAATTCCAACGCTGTTGATGCCGGAATGCATTTCGCTCGCGATCCTCCCGTTCAACCCTGCCCGGTTAACCCTGCCCGTTCATATCGAAACCGCCTGTGATCTCGATCACGCCCGGCGCATTGCCAGCACCAGGTCGGCGGCGCGGTTTCCCGACCGCACCGACCCTTCGATGGTCGCCGGCAACCCCGTATCAGTCCAGTCGCCCGCGAGAAACAGGTTTTTCCAGTTGGTTAACGGGCCCGGCCGCAGCGCGTTCTGCTCAGGCGTCGCCTCGAAGGTGGCGCGGCGCTCGCGCACGATCTGCCAGGGCGGCAATTCGCCCGCAACGCCTGCGGCCTTGCAGATGTCCCGCCAGATCGCCTGCGCGAGTTCTTCGCGCGGCATATCCACCAGCCGGTCGCCATTGCTGATGGTGATCGACAGCCGCTGCGGGAAGGCGAACAGCCACTCGACCAGCCCGCCCACCACGCCCATGATCGGCGGCAGGTCGCGGGGCGGATCGAAGCGAAAATGCGCGTTCACGATCGCCCGGAATTTCGATGGCGTCTTGAGCCCCGGCAGCAGTGCTGCGGCCGGGCGCGGCGGCACCGCCATTATCACGGCGTCGTCGAGCCCGACCAGGACGGTGTCGCTGCCGAATTTCAATTCACCGACTTGACCCGCGGACATCGCGAATTCGCGCAACTCATGTCCGAACTGGACGCTGGCGCCTTTCGCCTGCAACAGCTTGATGGCGGGCTCGACCAGCACCGCGCTCAGACCCTCGCGCGCGATCAGCGGCCGGCAGGCCTGGCCGCCCGCCAATAGCGTTTCGCGCACCACGGCGCCCGCAAGGCCGGCCGACCCCTCGGGCGGATCGACGTTGAGCGCCGCCAATAGCAGCGGCTGCACCAGCCGCTCATACAGCGTTCCCTTGCAGGGGATGGCATCGCCGACCAGTTTGCTCTTCGCCGCCCAGATCAGCGGCATCAATGCGAGATAATCGAGCAAGCCCGTATCAGGCACCCGGCGGGCCTCATCGAATATCCACAGCGGCAGCCTGCCGTCACCGAGGTCGAGTTGCCAGCGCTGACCGGTCGAGAGATCGACGAACGGGAATTGCGCGCGCGGCGGCCCGACCAGCCCCGCCTCGGAGCCGATCGCGCGCGCATAGGCCACGGCGTGACGGTTGCCGGAAAGCAGCAGATGATTGCCATTGTCGATCATCAGGTTGGTCGCCGCGTCGAAATACGAGCGGCAGCGGCCGCCGGCCTGCTGGGTTGCTTCATGGACATGGACTTTGAAATTCTCGTTCGCCAGCCGAACGGCTGCCGAGAGGCCCGAGATTCCAGCGCCGATGATGTGGACGGTGTTTGGCATCAGATGAAGGCGTAGCGAAGAACGATGGCGAGGCGCGCGATCTTGTTGAGGCGAACCGGCCGGCGCGGCGCGGCAAACCCTCTCTCGACCAGCAACTGAAGTATCGCGCGATAATATTTCGACATGATTCGCGGCGCGCGCACCACGCGCCGCGAATTGCGGCCCATGACCTCGTCGGCCTTTTGAAAATGCATCCGCGCCCGTTCGACCAGCGGCGCGCATACCTTCGGCAAGCCCGGGTCGGCGACGACCTTGGGCGGATCGAACTTGGTGATGCCCGCGTGCAATAGCCCCTCGAGCGGCAAATACAGCCGGCCGATTGCGGCGTCTTCATCGATATCGCGCAGGATATTGGTCAATTGCAGGGCGCGGCCCAGATGATGCGCGAGCAGGATGCCGTCGTCCTGCGGCAGGCCAAACACCCGCACCGACAATCGTCCGACCGCGCTCGCCACGCGATCGCAATAAAGATCCAGCGTTGCGAGGTCCGGGGCGCGAATGTCCTGCGGCACATCCATCTCCATGCCATCGATGATGGCCAGGAAATCTTCGCGCTTTAAGTCAAACCGCCGGACCGAGGCGACGTAGTCGGCGAGCCGCGGCGGCGGATCGCCGCGATACAGCGCGTCGATATCGTCGCGCCATTGTTGAAGCGCGGCGAGCCGCTCGGGCCGCGGACCATCGGAATCGGCGATGTCGTCGACCTGCCGGCAAAAACTGTAGATCTGGAACATCGCCTCGCGCTGTTCGCGCGGCAGGATGCGCATCGCGGCGTAGAACGAACTGCCGGACGCGGATGTCCCGTAACTGGGATTGGCTGCCGCCGCCTCAAGCGTCATGCGCCGGCCGCCGGTTTGGACACGGGTCGCCGTCCGATCGCGCGGCGGGTGATCTCGCTCGCTACGCCACTGAGACTATGCGCGAGCAGTTCGATCGGGCCGAGATGCACTCTCTCGCTTAAGGGATCGCGCACTTTCAAGAGCCGAACGATCTTGTCGGCAAAGGCCTGGATCACCGAGATCTCGAGCCCGAGCCGGAAATCCTTCACTTCGGTGCTGAGCGATTTGCTTTCACCGAGCAGCGCCTCGGTTCGCACCGCGAGCGAATGCAGGCATTGCAACAGCGCCGGCGATGCCCTGCCCTCGCCGAGCGCTTCCACGGCGGCGCCGCCGGCCGCGAGCGCATCGCGCGGCAGATAGACGCGATTGAGGTCTCGAAAATCCTTGCCGCAATCCTGCAGATGATTGTTGATCTGCAGGCCGGCGCACAATGCATCCGATGCCGCCCAGGTCGAGGTGCTCTCGCCATGGACGTCGAGCATGAAGCGACCGACCGGCATCGCCGAATAGCGGCAATAGTGAATCACTTCATCCCAGTTCTCGTAGCGAAGTTTTGTCACATCCATCCGGAACGCAACGAGGACATCGAGCGCATGGCGCGGCGGCATCGAACGTTCCGAGAGCGCACGCCGCAGATTGACGGCCTCTTGCTGGCTGTCGCCGTTGCCCAGCAGTTCCGCTGCAAGCAGGTCGAGATAGCGGAGCTTGTCTTCTCCGCTCAGCGTCGCATGGTCGGCGATATCGTCGGCGGTCCGGACGAAATTATAGAACGCGAGAATCAGCGCCCGGTGGCGCGGATGAATGATCCACGACGCGACCGGAAAGTTCTCGTCGCGGTGAGTCTTGCCGGATCGCAATTCGCTCGCGCTGGTCATTTAACAACTGGCTGCATTCGCTGAAAATCGTGACGTCGCATGTTCCGGGTAATACCCGCGCATGCGAAGGGATCGCAGACCCCATATAGGGGAATACGAGATGAAACAGAAGAACGAAAAACCTCAACAATTCAATGAATTTGAACAAGCCGCCTCGTCAGTTCGGGACGGTTCGGACGTGAACGGGGCGCGAACAGGCTCGAAAAGTGACGCAGGATTGACACAGCCCTGTTCGCTGAAAGTTCTGGCCAGCCACCTCGCCCGCTTGCGCCCCGGCCATCCTGCCGGCCCGCACATTTCGAACCTGATCAACCAACTCGGCAACTATGAACGCAACCCGGTTTTGCTTCGACCGATGATCCTGATGTCGATGCAGCGAATCGAAGAGGCGCGACCGGGCCCGATGAATGCAGAACACCACTCACCCAACGGAGATCAAAATGATGCCGACGCCTAACCTGCGATCAGAAGCATTCCTGACGGCCACAGAAAAGGCCGTCGATAACGCGAGGGCCAAGGCCGAGATCGCAATCGAGAAAATATTGCTGGGCCTTGAACATGATACGCTACTTCGCATTGATCAGGTCCAAGTCGATACTAGGAACTTTGCTAATTGTAACGTCGAGATTTTCTTTGTCGAAAAGCCGCCGCCCAGCAATCAGAGCTAACCGCCCCAAAGAGGAACGAGGATAGACGATAATGAGCGATAGTAAAACCCGAGATTGGCTTGAGGCTCATCGGGACTACGCGCACGAGGATCGGTGCCTGATCTGGCCTTTCACTCGCGATAGACGCGACGGGCGCGGCCGCACAAGCTTGGACGGGGAACGCCGGGCGCACCCTATCATGTGCAAGATGGTCAACGGTCCACCACCGGCCGATAAGCCCCAGGCGGCCCATAGCTGCGGCAACGGGCACCTAGGATGCGTTAATCCTCGCCACCTATCTTGGGCCAACAATTCCGAGAACCAGCATCAGCGGTACGCCCATGGGCGCGCCAATTCACACACGCAAGGAAGCCGCTCTCAATTCACCCCGGAGCAGATCGAAACCATCCGGTCACAATGGGGCGAGTTCACCCAAGAGAGGCTTGCGGAGATGTACGGCGTTTCGATATCCACAATTCAATATTATTTGAATGATCGCGAGAAACGAGGCCATGACGGAGTAAAGCATTGGTCGTCTGACGATGATGACCAGCTTAGGCAGGGCGTTGCCGAGGGCCTTAGTCTCAATCAGCTCGCCGCCTTAGTTGGAAGGTCGCGCAAGGCCACAGAACATCGCGTCTACCGAATTGGACTTACATCTGGACAGCGGCCGACTCCGAAAAAAGAACGCGGCCTATCCGAGGAAGCGGGAGGGCGGACGTGAGCGAGACCCTAGCCGAACTTGTCAAGGAAACCCTTGTGGAAAAGAACCGCCGGCTAAGGCAAGCGAAGTGCCGCCATGAGGAAGTCTATTCTTCGACGGTCGCGGGACCAACCGGGACATTTACAAATTCGCTTTGCCTCGACTGCGGGAAGTCTTGGCATACAGGTGATCAGTAGACCTCACCTATAGCAACGATGCTGACCTAACAATTGTCGAATGGGGAGCGCGGGGCCGCGACATGATTGAGCGAAAGCGTCTAAGGCAGATGGGCGTCCCCGAGGACATGACCGCCGACGATGTGAAGGCGCTATTCAGCCTGCCGGACGATGACAGGATGCACCAGCAATGCCCCGTAGGGGCTGGATGGAGCCTTTGGAATCCCTGTCCGGTTTGCGGGGCCCTTGGGCCGTGGTTTGAAAATGGTGAGTGTGTCGATGGTGAGCGCACCTGACCGAGGATCATTGACCCCAACATGCAGACAACAGACCCCCGAATACCTACTGGCTATAATTGGCTCATGCAGCAGGTTGAGCATAGCGGCGACGAATGTTTAATTTGGCCGTTCGCTTGTTGCACGCCAGGATATGGCCTTTTCCAGTACCAGAAGAAACGGCACTTGGCGCATCGCTTCATGTGCGAATACAAGAACGGACCCCCGCCAGAGGGGCATCTTGCCGCCCATTCTTGCGGGAACCGACGTTGCGTCAATCCAAATCATCTCTCTTGGAAAACTCACGCCGGCAATCAGTTGGATCGCCGCACACAAGGAACGGCCAGCAGGCGTCAAGCAAAACTTACACTCGTGCAGGCCAGACAAATTAGGGCGCTCAAAGGCATGGAGACGGCACCAGAAACCGCAGCAAAATACAGCATTACGGAATCCAACGTGCGCCTGATCCAGGACGGCAAGACTTGGAAGGAAGAGCGCAAAATTCCAATGGCCCTTACGAGGGAGCAGGTTTTGGAGATCCGACGGATTGGCTACACCAAATCCTTGCGGGAAATATCCGACCTGCTCGGGGTCGGCACGGGCGCCGTTGATAGCGTCCGGAACGGCCGATGCCACAAGGCTGTGGTATAGGGATGGGTCACCAGAGGTGAGCAGAGACCAATGGTCTACTTCCGCAGCATAGTCAGAAGTCGAGCAAAGAAGCGCCCGAAAGTGACAGACGCCGAACAACAGTTATTCGCGACTGGAGCGACCGAGATCGCCCCCAAGTCGCCTAGGCAGTCCTGCACATATTGCAGCCGAGAAATGATCCGGCGCCGGGCAGCATTCGGCCGACATCACATCGGCCTCGCCAAGACGAAGGATCACGTTTTCCCTCAGTCGCGAGGGGGCCGCAAGACAGTCCCATCGTGCTATGCGTGTAATCACGCAAAAAGTGACATGCCGCCAGAGATTTGGGAATTGTTTATGGCGGACAACCCGTCATGGTGGCTGCTGGAGAAGAAGGATCTGAGGAGGGCGCGCAAGAAAGCCATCCTGGCAACCGCTGAATTTAAGCGGGTGGCATCAACTATCCCGCCGCCACTGACGGAGGACTACAGTGCAATGAGAGAGCATTGGGTTTTTGTCGTGCGCTGCATGCGGCAGTCCGCCGCCATGCCCCAGTCCTAAGCGAACACGGAGGCACCATGGATTATCTAGTATTTGAAGGCGAATGCCGGACGATCATAGGGGGTGCGGAGGCTTGCTGGCGCAAGAACGATCCGTCGTATTCGTGGCACGTTCTAGACTGGCTTTGCTACCGGCAGCGCCTAAAGTATCCGCTAGTACGGAGCTGCGATCAGATCATAGATATGTCTGGCACCGTGCCATAACCAGTGTTGGGCAAGATGTGCGCAATCCCTAATCTGCCAATAGCCAAAGACCGACGTTAGAAAAGGCATAGCCCGCATAGACGATGGCCTGCGGACTTTTTCTCATTGCCATTTCAAACGCGATATAGGCGTAGATCAGGCCAACGAGGATAATGAGGGGGCGGGACATCAATAAAACGCCTTCGGATCAAACCCGTGATACTTGCAGACCTGCGCGGCGAATTTTCGGAATGCGGCGTTGTGGAATTTTGGACCACTGCGCTTGCTCTCCATATTGTTGGCCCAGAGGTGCAAATGCACCATTTCATGTGAGAGAACGTTGATTAGCGTGCCGGTATATCCCACCGCCTTCGAAGAAACCGTGATCGTATGACGAGCCCCGTCCCATTGATAATGAGCGAAGCAATCCAGAGCCCCGCCAACAATGAATTTAACATCTTCGCCATGTGGCAAATTCCAATCGCTGAATGGTTTTGTTTCTCGCAGAAACTCGTAGCACGCCTCAAGCATCTCTGCAGTTAAGGGAAGCGTCATGCCCGCCACCTATCGCCCTGCATTGTGATGATGCTTCGCTTGGAATTTAGATACGTCACAATATGCGATTTCGAATGCGACGATGGACCTTTTTGCAAATTCGGGTCCGTAGCACAGACGCCAGCCGAATAGACGCCATCGTGAACCGTGGCCTGATGGTCGTGGCCCTTGTTGATCTTAATCGCGACCCGAGTCAGGTTTTGCGTCGATCCAATTGAGCCGTTGGTTCCGACGTGGCCATGAAGACCGCACTCAATGCCGCCGCGGTCCTTGCAGATTTCGAATGATGATCCGATCGGGATGAAATTGACGCCCTCCATTCCGGAAGGGTCGGCCTCGTGGAGGACGTGGCGGAAAATAGAGAAGTTTTCAGCGCCCTGCTCTATCGCCTGGTGGACCGCCAGATTCCATCGATGGAACGCCGTTGCGTTCGTCAGATCCTTTCGGATGTCGGTATTTTGTAGCCAGCGCGCGATCCAGTAGTCGTGATTAGATTCAACGACATCCGATCGGCACCAATCCCGCTTTGTGGCCCGAAGGAATGCCGCGCAGGCCTTAACCTCCCGGTCGACGTCCAGCCGATTTTTGACGTGCAATACGTACCGCTCATGCGGCTTATCGGCCTGCCAATGATTGATGGCCTCCCCGTGGAATAGGTCATGGAAGAACTGATCGAACGGCCGCAAGGCGTCCAGCATCGATTCTTCTGACGATGGCGCCAACGTATCCGCGTCAACGCCCCACGCACCCAGCGCCACGGCTGGGTCAAGGATAGCCCGATGAATGTCACCCCAGTTTATTGCCGCAATACGGTGCCCGGACGTGACTGAGCCCGATTTGACGACGGAGTCCAAGTCCTGAAACGAGCCGTCCTCAACCGCATTGATCTGTCGGCAGAAGTGACGGCCCTGACGGTCGATTTCGACGAGCGTCGCGCCTATCACATGATGGAAAGCTGCCTTCAAACCCGCCTTTTTTGGAATGTAATTTTCAACGGTGCAACACCCCGTCGTCATAATGATCGGCGGGTCTTTGCCGGGCATCGCCGGCACAGTCTCGAGCGCGACCTTGGCGTGAGGAAAGACACCCCATTGCCCGCGGGTGTAGGTCTGAAGCCCGGATAGCGGCCGGTTGGCGGTAGGGAGCGTGTTCATCTCGGCGCAGAACAGGACGCTTCCGCATTCCTGCCGATCGAATCGAAGGAACGGCCTCACCTGTTCCGCAAAGACGTTGTTGCGCGTCGTGTGGTCGGTGAAGGTGCCGAGCTGATAGGTGAACGGCCCTACCAGGATCTCGGCGCCGATGTGCTCGGCATAGGCCGTGAGGTTGCGCCAGAAGCCCGCATGTACGGGCGTGTCGTTCTGGGAGGCCGTGAGCAGCCATCGACGGGCCGCGGCTACCACCGGCTTTCCTTTCGTCACCGCCGCACGATTCCAGAGAGACCAGTCCGGAGAAAAGCTCTCCTTGCCCTCCGCCTCGTTTTTCCGCTGGCGATAGACCCAAGATGTCAGCCGCCTTTGATTGACGGGAATGTCCTTGGCGGCAATCTGGACTGCCGAACCTTTGCCGCCGGCGACGCCCATCGGGGAATAACCGTCCCGTAGTCGCTTCTCGATGGCCGTCTTGAATTTTAGAGATATTTCCGGCGCGATCGCTGGAGTGGGCATTCTAGATGCCAGTCGCCTGCACGTAGCACCACGTATAACCGGAGGTGCTTACGAATAGAACGCCGTGACCGGTCGGATTGCCCTTATCATATTTGAGCTTTTCGGGAGGGACTTCGAATTCTGTCCCGCTCGGAACGTGCGGGCGTCCAAGAGGACCATCGGGCCTGTCGTCCGTCACGACGGCATAGGTCTTGCCGTCGCGGACGTGAACCTCGTCAGCCCAATAGCTGTCAGCTTCCGTGCAACAAATCGAGCCTGGCGCATCGGGACGTTCTAAGGTTCGGTACCATTCATGGATGGCCGGATCGGAGTTTTGCCATTGCCCAACGTCGCGGGCATTTGCACCGCGCACCGATCCCAGCAGCATCCCGAAAACAAGCCCGAGTAAAATCCCGAGCGCAACGCTCTTGAAATACGATTTCATTTCGCGCGGCCTTCCCAAAATGTTTGAATTGCCCACACGACCAAAACGATCAGCATGACGACTCCAGTTGCAATAAGGTCGCGTTTGAATTCGCCGCTAAACACGGCAGCGTCTTTTATGATTGCGAGTGCATTTCCGATCATCGCCGACGTCTCCGATGATGGCGCGTGTGACGCGCATGACCGCCCCAACCGCCGACCTGAAAATGCCCGCTATCCGCCCATCGCCATTGCGCGCCAGAAATTGCCCCGCATGAATTTGCGATAGCGATTTCGTTTGATGGCATGCGCGGGATTGTTCGGTTGCGCGCGATTTGATTAACGTCCAGAGCAAGCCCCGCGGGATGCAGCGATCCCTTCACGCTTCCGCGCCTGCGGTATCCGCCCATGAACCTGACGGGATAGCCGGCAGATTCGAGGCCGCGAACCACACATTGAAGCGCCGAAGCCGCGCTATCTGCGACGGATGCCGACGCGCCAGAACGCGAATGAATCAAGGCGGCATTTGCCGTCGACGCCACGCATAGGAATGCGAGCGCCGCAGCCATGAAGGCGCGAAGCATTTAGAACCTCAGATGTGATGGAAGGTTACTTACCGAGCAGGGTCTTGAAGCCGAGCCACACGGCACCGACAAAGCCGGAAACGAGCGCCGTTATGACGACCTTGAATGTCAAGCCCTGCGCCGCCTCTACGCTCTTGCGCCATCTCCGTAGATGCCGGAAGTCGGCGCGGATTTCTTTTTTCTCGTCATCCTCAATACCGAACGCCGTTAAAATAGATGCCACGGCCTTGATAACGGCATCGTCCAAAAGTTGACCGTGCTGCTCTCTCTCTTCATCGAGAGTGGCCTTAACTATGGCGCGGATTTCATGCTCTTGCATCATTTACCGCCATAGGTTTTGCGGACGCCGGGAGCGACGATGGTTCTGATCTCCTGGCGGTCCATCACGCGACCCTCGCAAATTCGCCGTGGAGGTCAGCCGCTGCCGCGCAATATGCAGCGTAGGCATCATATGGTGTATCGAACTGGCCAAGGTGCCTCTTGGCGCCCGCAATACATATTTCAGCCCGCCATTTCTTCCCACTCTTGGAAACACCTTTGAGGCCACTTGCGCTATTTTTCTGCGCGCCCCTATTGCGGGCATTTTCCGACGGGCTGCACGGCCGCAGATTGACACGTCGGTTATTCAACCCATCGCCGTCATGGTGATCGATGGGGACCGCCGGATCGCCGACACTGAGAATAGCCCGGTGCATCATTACATTGCACTTCTTGCCCGCGATCCACTGTTTGCGATAGGCGTATTTGGTACCCCAACTTAGCTGAACGCACCAATTCCAGCGTTCAACCAGATGAACATCTGCGGCGTCGATGATAGCCGTGAAGCCTTGCGTCAAGGGCACGTAAGCCACATCGCCATCAATGATGATTTTACGCTTCACGGCCGAGCCCCTATTCTATAACTCTCTCTCATTGCGCCATACCAGCCCGCAGAGGCCGACAGGCGCGCGTTAGCTTCGATCAATGCCGTTCCAGTGAGACGCAACGCGGCGCGCGCATCCTGCCCCTTGTAGAGCACCGGAACCGGCACGGGATGCATAAGTCTACCGGGCGCCGGGGGGAGACTTCGTGAAACGGGGCCGGGATTTGTGGTTTGGCATCCGGCCAAGATCGACGTCATCAAGAGCGCAGGAAGGGCGAGCCTCCAGCGTTGCGATATAGGCGGCATCTTTCGATCGCTGATCATTTGCAGTTGCCTCAATGGTGGTTGCGCGTGCGGCTTCGTCGGCCGCGGATTTTTTGGCGTTGTCGAGATCGGCCTGTTGTGCGGCGAGTTTCGCGGCCAATTCACCGGCTCGGCATTTCGCGCTTTCGACGCGGGCGCCGTAGATCGCGCCGATGAACAGCGCCGCGACGATGGACAGCGCGAACAGGCACGGCTTGCAGCCGAGAATGAACCGCATCACGGCCTGCAAAACCGGGATGGCCACTCCCGGCACCAAAATGACGGCAGCTATCGTGCCGGCGACGCCAAGGACGCCAACGGCCCCGAATATCCACATCAGCATCGCTATTGCTCCATCACGCCAGCGTGCGTGCCGCTCTGGTGGTCGGCTAGACGGGCCGCCCTGATCTGGTGCGCGTATCGGATGACGAAATAGCCGCCGATCACGACCGCGATGGCGATGACGATAACGACGGGATGGCCGATAATCGGCTGGATCAGGTCGTGAACCGATGCCCAGAGGGTTTTGACCTGCGTTGCCTTGTCGGCCGCGTCTTGGGCGTTGTTGAGGGCCGTTCCCGCTTGTTCGATCACCGCCCCCGCCCCTACCGTGCCGCCAACGATAACTTTCCCCTTCCCGATCGCGTCGACCGTGTCGGCGCGCGCGATCGTGGTCGACCCGGCCTCCCTGAGATCGTCCAGCGTGGCGCCCTCCCGTTCAGGGGAAACAGGGCGCGCGTCAGCTTCCGCCAGGGCCTCACGGGTTGCCTGATCGTAATGCCCCGTCACCGGGAGGCCTTCGTGCGCCTGGAACGCGGATAGCGCTCCTATTGTCTTGGTGCCCCATTTCCCATCGGGCAGTCCGGCTTCGGGATATTTGAGCTCGCGAAGCTTGATCTGGATTTGCTCGATTTCCTCGCGGGAAAGGTGTTCTTCCGGCCAGTCCTGCACCGGCACAGCCTCGAGCGTCGGTAACTTGCGCGTCCATTTCCGATTCGCCGCGGCGAGTCGGGTGTCGTATTGATTCTGCCGATAGCCCTCCCCGTTATACCGCAGCGCGACATAGGCCCAATCGCCGCGCTCGATCGCCGAAATCAACTTGCGGCTTTTGAGGAACCGAATCATCAGTTCGATATGCCCGGCAACACCCTGCGTCGTCAGGTATTCGACCATCTGGGTTGCGGAGGCGAAGCCGACTTCCCGGCACTCGTTGCCCATGATCTGAGGCAAGCCCCATGAGCATGATCGGAGCGCGCAATCCTCGTCGACCGCCTTGGCCCTGGCGAGAAGCGCCAGGCGCTGGGCTGAATTGCGCTCGTCGCGGTATTGCGTGGCTTTGTCCCATTTCGGGATGGCGAGGCCGAACCGTTCGGCTTTGGCGACCTTTGCCGGCTGACGCGCCGCCAGTTCACGCCGGAAAATGTGCCGCTCGAACAGGAAAACCGGCGTCCGGCCGTCTGCTTCTGTCGGCGCGCCGGCGGTTTCGACCTCCACAATGGCCAGCATTCCTGCCTTCGGAATTCCGGCTTTTTCGGCTGCGTCGGCGATCTGGAGTGCAAGTTTGTCGCTAAACATGGACATAGTTTTCCCTCGCCAAAAGACGGTGAAGTCCGGCAATCTCTGGTGGTTTTGGGGGCTGTTCTAGGTGGGGTTGCGATGATAGGCTCCCTCGACTGAGGGGCGACGCAAATGATGAATCTGCTACGCGCTATCCGCGACTTTTTCAGAAGCGCTTGGAAAGAGGCCGATTGGGATGGAAGGCAATGGTGATTAAACGAACGCGGATTGAAACGCGGTCGCCAGCTTGACGTGTCCGCTATTAAGCGGGTGATACGCGCCGTCCATGTCCACGCCCAAGTTCAGGACATTCACGTTTACGGCGGTGATATTAAGGCCATCGGCTACAAGCTCGGCGATCAATGAAGTAATCGCGGCGTTGTAGGAATCTACGTTGGCAGAAGAACCACCAGCGGTATAAGCCTGAGCATAGATCACGTTGCTGACGTAGACCCGAGGCTTGACAGTCTGCGCGTTGCCAGCAACCCAATCGATATAGACTGTGTTTCCTGCGCCGGTCGCTGATGTGACGACGATCTGGACCGAGTGAACGCCCGCACTCAATCCGGGGAAACGCAGGAGCATTGCACCGTAGGTGACGCCGTTTATTGTTGGGCCTAGACCTGTCGTTTGAGTGGCGTAAGAACCAACGGTAACACCGTCGATCAGAACGTTGAATGTACCAGGAGCGCTGTCTTGTTGGATCATTCCAAGATAGACGGTCGTTCCATTTACTGAGAACGTCGCAGTCGAGCCGTTGGTCGTCGAGCTTTTGCCTAGACCATAGACCCCAGTGTTAACCCACGTTCCCGTGTAGACGCCGCTCGAAACTCCGAACTGCTTGATCCCCAAACCAAGGTAAGCGGCGAGGCATTGAAGACCCCTGCGATAATATCCAAGCGTCGTTGCGTTGACGCCATAGATGCGCTCGTCGTTCACACCGAGCATGATAGTGGAGATGTCACCATAGGCAGGATTGATGCCGTAGATCTTGACGGTTTGGTCCGGAACCATGTCGCCGTTGGTTCCGTAATTGGTGATCGGCCGACAGAGCGCGGTCGACAGCAGATACACATACCCGTTGGTTATCGGGCTTGCGGCTGTCCCTAGAGTGACGCTGTCACCAAAGGCGCGGAAAATGCCCGGAGGCGATCCTGCGAAATGCCTCACAGGTTCTCCACGTACCCGAACGTATATAGATTGAGAGTTGTCGACGCCGCACCCGACCTAGCTCTTACCTGTTGAGACGTATTGGTGCGAATAGACACGCTAGATGTCCCGTACCCTCCTGCTGATGGGACTTGAAAGTTTGACCCTGAAAGCGGCGAGGTATCAGCGACATCAGGACTTGAAACAAGAATCTGGTTAACAGCGGCATGGTTGACGAAACCAGATAGAAGAACATTGGTCTTCACGCTTGGTGGTGTGGTGACGGTGAACAGTGTTGCCGTGGTGCCAAGGACAGCAGTGTTGATGTCATTGACCGGCGTAGTCCAAAGGAATTCATTCCCGTTCTGAGTGAACGCAATCAAGTGGAATGACCCATCGGTTTTCATCGCCCCGATGCGGCGGAACAGCGTGTAAGGTGAAGGCAGCGTCGGAGCCGTGGCGCTCAGCGATATAAGCACATCAACAGCGCCGGTATCCGTCCTCTTGATTACGAAGACATGATACCAACCTGTCGTAGCGCTAGGTGCGGCGCCCGCGCCGTCGAACGAGCCGTTACCCGACCCAGCCGCCCACGCGAAGTAGGTTTTCGTAAACGTGCCGGACGTGATCTTGAGAATGCCACCGCCAGCGATATCAACGGCAACGCCGGGGGCAATAGCGAATGTGCCGCCTGCGCCTGGTGTGGAAAGCGTGAGGCCGCTGATGAACCCCAAATAATCGGTAAAGTCTGCCGTGAGAACGTTGGCTGAATTAATAAGGCCGTCGCCCAATGTGAATGCGCCGGTATTTCCGGCGATTGAGGATACGCCTCCTGCACCGACTGGGTAAATGCGCCAGGCCCCATTTCCATCGGAGCGGGCGATCACCAGGTTGCCCGCAGAGGCCGCAAAGTCCACCCCATTAGGGCATACCAGCTTCGCTGAATTCTTGAACGTTGGCGCTCCGGTTATTGAAAGGAACACCGTGATGCCGGACGACAGCGATGGCAAAGATAAAACCGTACCGTTGCCGTCGACCGTATAGTCATTGCCGAGCGCATGGATCGGCAACTCGCCGAGCGCGGTGATTCTCCCGCCGTGACGATGCAGTGGCCCGACTGGCGGCGCCGCGGGAAACGATGATGCCTTGTTCGTCATTACAGATTCCCGCCATATGCGAACGCATTAAATGTCTCGGCATTGTTGGTCGCCACCAAAACTGACCAGCTCGCGCTCGGCAGCACGAGGCCGTCTCCGAATGTCAGGTCATATGCCCAGCCCTCAACCGTCGCGCTCGGGGTTGTGGCCTGCACCGCAACTTCGCGAAGCAGGAACTTGCTCGTTCCGTTGTTGAGGAATACACGCACCATTCCACCGGTCACCGTGCCGACGCCGACAAATCGAATTTTGTCGATCCGCGTTCCCGGCGCCGCAGCGCCAGTAACGAGCGTAGTAGTAGTGCCAGTGCCGTCTCGTGCCGTATTGGCCGTTGACATGCTGCCCGCCCATACTTGAGGCGTGCCAACGTATTGGGCCGATGAAGCCATGATCTATTTCCTTTGTGATGAGGGCGCAGAAAACCGTCCTCAAAAATGAGGACGACAAAAACCAATTGCGTTGATGGATTTAGATCAGGAGCAGAACAGCCATTGCGTGAAGTTCGCTTGGCCGCCGGATGTCAGCGCCCCGATCGCCGCAGTGACATCCGCGATCATCGCAACGTTTTTTCCGCCGAGCGTCGTGCCATCCATCAGGACAAGGCGCTGGTTCGTGGTGTCCACCACAAGTTCCCGCGCCGTAAGAGCGGTCGCCGCGATTTCAGCGGCGGTGCCCCATTCGAGGTTGACTTGAGAGCGGTTTGCCATTGTTTTTCCTTAGACGATGTGACCGAAGTCAAACGTTTGAACGATGCTGTCTGTGATGTGTCCGAGATCGCCGACCGGGAAATTTCCGCCGATGAAAGTCGGGCCAGCCCAATCGCCCGTGGTGTTCGACGCCTTGATATAGAGGCGAAACGGCGAAACGTCGGTTTCTAAAAACTTGTATCCGGTCGTTTGCCCGTCATAGGTCGCGCGTTGCGTGATCGTGCCCGATGCATCCGGCTGGAGCCCGACACCCTGCAGCCCCTGCGTGCCCTGAATGCCTTGCGGGCCTTGCGGGATACCGAATGCGAAACTGGCCGCAGATGAGGTGCCCAGATTGGTAACGGTGGCCGAACTGCCCGCAGGCAATGTACTGACAGAATTGACCGCGATAGTTGCGGCCGTTCCGGTGGCACCAGTAGCGCCCGTGTTCCCGGTATCGCCCTTCGCGGCCAGCACGTCCCAACTTGTCGGGCTGGATTCTGGCGGCGCGTTTGTGTTCGTGCCCTTCGAAATATATGCCGAGCCGAGCCGCGTGGTGACATCGTTCGCGGCGTAAGCGGTGGCGCTATTCCAGGCGCCGCGATAATTGGTTCCTACGGGCGATCCTTGATCAACCCAAACGCCGCCGGTCTTGAGCCACAGCCTCCAAATGCCTGTATTCGTTTTCAGCGCGTACTGACCGTCGCTTCCGATGGAAGGATCGGGTGCCGCCCCCGGCACGGCGTAAATTGTCCCCATGCCGTTGAGGAGTGCGACTAACGATGAAACGTCCGTCATCGCCTGACCGCCGACAAATCGCAGTGGCGATGTCTGATAGATCGTATAGGCGACCGCTGAAACCGTTGTTCCCGCATATGGCGGGATGACGAGATGCGTCGGATCGGTGACATCGGAAATAAATGAAAGCACCGCACCGATCTGCAACATATCGCCGGGGCGCGCGTTGACGCCGGACCAAATCGATCCGACGCCCGTCACAGTCGTGCCGTTTGCCGGAACGGAGACCGTTCCGGTTGAGTAGCTTGCAAATGGCATTGATGATTCCTAGATCGCGTCGAGTTCCGCGGGCGTCCGCGCTTGGTCGATGCGCTTCATGATCGTTTGACGCTGCATCTCGCGAGCCGCAGCCGCATCGGGCTTGGACAGAATGAACGCCGACAACTCAACAACAGTAATTCCGCGCAATTCAGCCTCAGGCGCGAGGCGCTGATCATTCGTCGCAGCCCACAGCCGCTTTTGCGCGTGAGCCTGATCGCGGTGCAGACTTTCGGCCGCGACCGTATTGAAGCTACGATTGACTGCATCGACCTTCGCCTGACGCAGCGCGGGCATCGGGTCGATGGCGTCCAGAACCACCCTCATGCTATCGCCTCAATTTCGATCGTGCAGTCTTTGAATGGCCATAGAGTGATCACCGCCGTGTATTTGCAGGGCACGGAGGCCACCGGAAATTCCAGTTCATCGCCGTCCAATTTCGGTACGGAGCGAATTACCGCGCCGACTGCCAAGATCGTCACATCCGCGCCATGCGGAATGTTGAGCAGAAGCGCATTCGTCCCGGCCTTGATAATGTTCGCATAGGCGGTTGCCCGCATCACCGGACGCTCGCAAATCTCTTTCGCTTTGACATCTACCATCCAGTGTTCGGGAGGCAGTAGCGCGGGCGCGTTGGCCTTGACGTAGGCGTGACCGAGATCGTTCAGGAGATCATCGTAACGTTTTGTATCGGCATCATAGAGCTTATTCGCCTGATGAATGCGCCCGTCCTCTTGATGCAGCGCGTAGAGCATCGCGACTCCTATTGGTAATTCTTGAACACGCAGTAATTGACGTAATTGAATGGTGGACGGCTATCAGGAGCACCAGGCGCGCCAGTGTTAAAGCAGGTGGCTATGAATTGGTTGGAGCAGATTGCACCGCCGCCGCCGCCCTGGCCGCCATTCGCCGAACCTTGGAAAGAGGGCGTGTAGACTCGCCCGAAGGGGTCACCGCTTTTTCGCCACATCGTCATGAACACCGGCGACGTTCCTGCTGGAGTCACAACCACAGGAATGCCGGACGCCTCCCGGATGTTCTGGCCGCCAAGATGTTCGTTCCAACTCATGCCTTCGACGGTGGTGTAACCAGTTCCCCATAAACGCAGCGGCGGTTGGTTACCATCAAAAATAAGCGCGTTAAATGCCGCCGTGGCAGCGTCAACGCCCGCGACGGAGATTCGCAACGGAGACGCCGCGGTACTGTCCATGATCACGCGTCTGGTCACGTAAACGCCTGACTATAGACCTGGTAGGTCGTCGGATAAGCCACGCTAAGCGTCATCGATGCGCCGTTGCTGTTTATCGTCGCACTCGAATGCGTTCCAAAGGGCGGGGGCGACGGTCGGAACGGTCCCGGACCTGCGGTATGACCGGTGACGCCGCTAAAGTCGAATTGGCTTGTGATGAAGACATAGGGCGATCGAGAAAGACCGAGCGGGATAGTTTGCGAAGATGTGATCCTGCCCATCAAGAGAAGCTGGGAAACTTTCGATGTGACATTCAGGGTCAGCAGCGAGTCGGGATATGTCATCGCGTCCCCGCCGGGCGGCGCAATGAACAAACCAACGTCACCATTGCCGCGCGGCCCAACGACAATGCGCCTGCTCATCCTGACGGCACCGGGATTTGATAGACGACGAACAGAAGTGATGAGCCCGGCATGTTGCCGAACAGGCTCAGCGTATTCGGTGTTGCATCCCTTATCTCCGCGTAGCTTCCGCTCGGAAACGTCGCGCTGAGATAATCGTCGTAGATGACATTCGATTGAAGCAAGCGCGCCTCAACAAACGGCTTGTAGCCCAACGCCGGCCACGTCACCTGAAATCCGGGAAGCGTAAGACCGTTCACTGTTATGCTGGTATTCGCAGCAACTCCGACCATGTAGATTTTTGCAATGTCGGTCCATGCCGAATTGAATGTCAGATTGTGACCGTCGTCGACGGCCGTAAGCGCGTCGACGCCCGGCGCTGAGACGCGAAGCCCCATGCTGCCGTCATTTTGCTGCCCTAATACAACGCGGCGGCTCACGTATTATCCGAAATGGTCAGGCGCCGATTGGTGAGATCGACCACGAAATGCCCATCGGGACTCTGCATTAGTCCGGCCGTGATCGTTCCCATGTTGGCCGAGATGGCACTGAGAGACCCAACATTAAGAACCCGCGCCGTGATCGCGCCGTCGAGATACATATTACCGCTGATGCCAACCGATGGAACGCCGCTGATAACCCCGGTCGTGAAGAATGGCTTCGGCGCGTTGCCGTTGTAGCCCGGCAATTGAATTTGGAATTTGTCGGCCACGATCGTGAACGTCGAAACGCCAGCGCCGCCGTTGACCAGATTGAATCCCGTCGCGTAGCCGTTGACGTTCAGCGTCACGGCGTATTGTGCCGCGGCATATCCATTGAGCGTTGCGACAGCACTAGAAACGGTGTTGACCGACGAAAAACTTGGACCGAATGTCGCGGAGACCGTCGTTTGAAAAGTGGCAAACGCCAGTTCATCGTTAACCTGCGTCTGCTGAACAGACGTTATCGATGCATTTGCAGCGCCAAATACGGAAGAAAGCTGGCTTCTGACTTCCTTTTTGTCCAGCCAGTTTCGCGTGTCCTGGTTAGAGACGATCGACGCGATCTGCTGCGTAACCTTGTCGATCTTGTCGTTTAGCAAATCCTGAAGCGTTGTGACCTGATATTTCAGGCCCGCAATCAGCGAGTTCAACGCAACAGTTTGCGACGAAATTACAATCGACGGCGCAGCTAGGTCAACGGTTGAATACGGACCATGTAGCCCGCTCGCAAGCACTGCCTGAACGCGCAATCTCAGCGCAGCGAGCGTGACGACCGCCGTGAATTTATTATCCTGTCCCTGATAGACCTGTTGCCACGAAGCGCCGGAATCATAGCTTGCATCAGCGACATAATAGACCGCGCCGGCCGTTGGAAACCAACTCGCCGATAATTGGGGCTCGGCCGTGCCCTGCCCGAATAATGCGTTGAGTCCGACGATGAGGGGCAGCGATGGGTTTGATGGAAATTGCCCAACCGGAAGAATCGGCGGATTGCCGAGCGAAGTTGCGTGAACGCGAATGTCGTCGACGACAAGATTCAGCGTGCATAGATTTCCGTTTGGAACACCGTTGAGGACGACGCAAAGTTTCGACTCGCTATTCGCCGTACCGAATTCGAATGAGGGATCTTCGCCCCCCGCCTCTCGCAACAGAACCGCCGCTAGAGTCGTACTTTGCGCAGTCTGCGCAGCCGCAAGGCTCGTCGGGTCCAGGTTAGCTATTGCCGCATTCGCGCCTTGCGTTGCGAGGATCGGCCCGAAATACTTTCCGTTTGGCTGGCGCAGCCGGATATAAAACGGCCCGACATCCCATGTCGGTGCCGGATCGAGCGTTAGCGCATTGCCGGAAACTCCAACCACCGCCCCGGCATAGCCATAGGCCATGGGCAATTCAGACTGGAGCCGCAGCACCGAGCCGAAAGTGATCGCCCTTCCCTCATACTCTGTCCCGATCTGGACATTCTCGCGTCGATAGATCGATTGCAAATAGTAGAACGCGCATTCGCGGAATGCCTGGTTGCGGTCTACGATTCCGTCAATGCGCTTCACTTCGGCATGGCTTGCCGTGAAGAATTGATCGTTAGGCGGATACTGTACCTGAGCCGGAAGCCAGGTGTTGTCATCGATATATTCTATGATCACGGCGTCGGGGTCTTCGTCGCCCAGCATCGTCCACGTTACTTGCGTGGAATCTCTGACGATCTCGCGATCAGTCAACATCATGCTCGGCACATCGCGCCATTCGTCGCGAACGACCGAAACGGTATCCCCTAGCCAGAAATGCCGCGAGCGCGTCGCCGTCAATATCTTGTCGAAGGCAGCAGGCACCGCGACTGCGGCGGAGAAAACATAATCGAAGGTATCGCCGCGTGAAGTGGCACCAGCCGCAAGATTAACAACGGCATTGAAATCCGTTTTTGAGATCGGAAGTCCGGAGCCGTATTGAGAATTCGTCACCGCATCATAGAAAGCCCATGCCGGATTTCGCGTCGCCTGAGTGACGAACGCGCTTCCGTTCCAGACCGGAAGTTTCCGCGTAGCCAGTACGCCGAATTTGTAAGAACCCTGCGTCGACTGCGATGCCAGCAGCCGGATAGCAACGGTCGAGACATCGGGAAAGGAATTTGCGCCCTGAAGAAATGAGCGGAGGCCCGCCCATATAACGGTGTTTGTGCCAGAGATTCCGGTCGCATTTGCGCCAAGGCGGCTAAGCCGCACAAGATAGCGCCCCGGCGACACGTCCGTCTTGATCGAATCTCGAATTGGCGACGTGCTGGCAAATTGCCGCGTAACTTGAAACAGCGTAAAAAACGAACCGGTCGGTGCGCCGGCGCCATCGCATGGGGCGGCCTCAGCGAGCAGCGTTACGTTCGCGTAACCAATTTGGTTAGTATTATTGTCGATCGTGAAGCAACCGCCCGGAAACACAAAATCGATCGCGATCGATTGAGCCAATGTTCCGGACGGGTTGGCCACGAAAGGCCCCAGCGGCGCGCCGAAGGACGTCGGAAACTGACCAGGGTAATATCGCCCGGCCTCAACGCCTCCGCCATCAGGAAGTTGCTGCCCGCTAACCTCTATCGAAGAATCGACGTTGGTCGGAAAAAGCGTAACGGTCGCGCCGGGTTCGTAGAATGCGACCTGCGCGCCAGGGAACGACGCGGAAACGCCATTGATCGGATCCCAAAGAATGGTGTTGTCGATATATAGATTCTCGTAAGAGAACGATCCCATCCCAACGGATAAGAGCACGTTGAGATATTGATTGTTGCCGACGAACTCGCCCCATGGCGTCGCGGCAAAATCTGGAAACGTCTTCAGTCGGCCGTACCAGACGGGAAGCGGCTGGCCGAGTTTCGCCGTGTTGCCCTGTGCCGCGACCGAATAGATTTGGTCTTGCGTCGCGTTCGGCGCATTTGTGGCGCCAGCCTTCGGCCCGACGAGCGCGTTGATGAGCAGCGACCCGCCGATTCCGATCGCCGCGGTTGTAGCGAACGCGCCAATCGTGCCCGCACCGAACAGCGCGGGTCCAGCCCACAGTGCAAACGCGGAAACTGCAATCAGGGCAACCAGCCCGATGATCTGTTTCGTTCCATTCGATCCGCCGCCCATCGGGAAGCTGACGAACCGAACATTATCGTTCGCCGCGATCCGCGTGGTGCGCCAGTTCTTCCGGAGAACGCTTTCGCCATTGACCTCGAGAACGGTCGGGAGGCCCTTTTTGAACTGCCAGCCGTAAACCTTGTCTTTGGTCGCCCAGCCGGTGCGCCGCAGGAACGCGGCAATCGTCTCCCGTGGCTTGATTTCCGCGCGCGCTACTTCCATGCCCGGCATGACGACGTGCACCACGGGCTTGCGCGCGGCGTCTGAGCGCCGTTCCCGGCGCGATCGGGAGCGTTGCGGCGACGGCAGAGCCGGCAGCTTTGGGACGGGAGCGTGCATCAGGTCTATTTCGGTTCGTAAAACGTCATCTTGCGCCAGCCCATCTGCTTCAAGGCCAGCACGGTTTCGCAGCAAACACCATGTTGTTCACTGCAATGGATCACACGCGCTTCTGGCTGCAGCCAGACGCCGATATGCGCCGGCATTCGAAGATGAGCCATCAGCACCAAGGCGCCATCACTGGCCCTCACGAGACCTTGCGGTCCCTGCGCTACTTCCTGCCACAACGCGCGCTCTGGATGAGCGTCGATCGCTTCAAGCACCCATCGCTTGCTTAGATCGCCCGGGACCACGACTTGCGGCAGCGTGCGGCCGAACAATTCCCGCTGCACATGAGCCGCGAAGTCCCAGCAATTCTGCGATTGCCACGACCAAGGCGAGCCGATCAGCGGAGCGAGAAATTCGGAGCGCGTCACGGCAACAGACTCGGAAACTGAATGTAATCGTAATTCTTGGTCAGCCGCGGGAAACGTTTGTGCTGCAGATTCTTCACGACCGCCGTTCCCGTCAGCGAGACGCCCACCATCTGCACATTCGCTAATTGAAATTCGATCGGGCCATAAGCCGGCTGCGTTAGATCGCTTCCCAAATATTCCCTATACAAAATATCGATGTATTGCCGGACGCCGAGCGCAGCGCGTATCTGCGGCACGAGCTCGCGATTGACGTTATCGATCTTGATCTTGGTCGATGGCGGCTGGCCTTCGCGTTGCTCGGGGTATTCCGCCGAGAATGGACACGCGATGAAAAGCACTGTCTGCCCTGGATTTCGCGGCGCGGTCGCTTCAATTCCGAAATACATATCATCGCCGACATTCGCGACGACGCGGGCCGGCGATGCGAAACTGGCTTGCCAGATTTCCAGAGTAAAATAAACGCGCGCGCTCGGCGGGCATGAGGCATAGGCTTCAAGCAATGCTTCGTTTTGAACCGGCATTGCTTTGACTTAGAACCCGAGAAAATAAAAGGTGGAAGATACAGACGCGCCAGAATTCATGCCGTAGACGCGAAGCGTCATCGTCACCGCGACGACGTCAGTCGAGATGTAAGCATAAGTCAGATTAGTTCCGGGCTTGATGAACTGACACGTCTTGACGATGAACGAGGAGCCCATCCAGACATTCATCGTGAAGCGCGCGGTGCCGTTGTTCAGCGTCGACAGCACCCACGCCACGAACGTGTCGTGTTCCGCCAGCGTCATCCATATCGTTTGCGTTAACGACCCGACATTATCGCCAGGACGCGGACGCTCGCGCGTGTTGCCACCTTCGAAGTCGGTCGAGATCGGATCGAGCGACCGTTGGATCGGCTTGAATGAACCCTGTTGCGGCGCATAAGTTGCGATCGGCCACACCGGCAGCGTCATGGCTTATCGCCCCGCGAATTGCTTGACACCATACTGGCTATCGAGCACGCGCATTCCCGTTCCGCTCGAGATCGAATCTCCGACCATGCCGTCGACCATCTTTTTCAAGGTGATCGTGACGTCGCCATTTGAATTCGTGGAAACTTGCGGCTGCGCCTCGGTGTGATTGTTGATGATGATATTCGGAGATCGCGCGCCGTTATCATTGGCCGATTTGCCGCCGTTCGGAATGACTTGGGCACCAGGCGAAAGGTTCACGATCTCCGGCCCCTTCTCGCCCACGATCGACCAACCGCCAGGCGCGCTGTCAGTACCGTCCGCGAACATTGGGAAAGATAGGCCGCCTGTTCCGGCCCCAAGACCCGTTGCGTTCGCGGCTTGACCGTAATTTCCAACTCCACCGCCGCCGAAATTCAATCCGGGAATTCCCAATCCACCAGCCGCCATCTGCAGCGAGCGCATCAGTGGCTCTACGACCGCGATTTTAATGATCATCTGCTCAATCGCCTTGACGATCGCAGCGGACATATCGGTGAAACCTTGGGACGCGGACTTCGTACCACTGACGATATCGGTTAGGCCGGTCGTCAGATTAGTATCGATCGCTGATCCGACGCCCTTAAACGCGGTGTTGACGCGGATCGCGCTGGCATAGGTGCTATCCAGCGCAGCGGGGATATTGTCGCCGTACATCCCCTTGAGTTGGGACGCGATTGCGACATCTTCGGCGGACAGAAGCGCCGTCTGCTGACCGACACTGATCGATGACGCCACCTTGGCTTTTGCCAAAGCATCGGCGGCATCAGACGCAGCCTGCCTCAACGTCGCGAATTTCTCAGCCTGCGCCTCGGTTTCCTTGCCGCCATTCGCCTGCACGGCAGCAGTTTCAGCCGCGGTGGCGCGAAATGACGCCAGCGCACCATCGCCCAAACCAACAGCAAGCGTATCCGCCTTTTGTGTTTCGATGTGTTTCTGCAGCGAATTGATGGCGCGATCTACGGGATCGTTCGCACTATTGCCGGATGGCGGTAGCACGGTCGATCCATTCCCGGACGGCGTTACAATTAACCTTGTCGGCTCCTTGTCATATAGCCCATTCAACTTGTCCAACAGCGCCACGGCTTGAGCCATGCTCGAGCCCTCTGGCAATCCAAGAAGGCCCTGAAGGTTATTTATCCTCAGTTTTTGAAAGCCCTCAGCCGCATCGCCGGCCCTTGTCATCAGATCGATCAGGCGTAAGACGTCATCTTGCTGAGCGGCTAACTGTTGCTTGGATTTGTCCTCATCAGGCGTCATCCAGCGCGAAACATTCGAACTGACGGAGCCGACGCCATCAATGATCTTGCTTGCCAACGACGCCATTTGAACGAGCAGCGGGAGAATGCTGGTCAGTGACGCCTTGAATTGAAGATCCCACGTCGCGATGGCGGCGTGCCATTGATTATTGAATTCCTTTGCCTTCTGGATCGTAGCGTCGTCAATGATAACGCCAAGATCGGCAGCGGCCTTTTTCTGTTCTTCAATGCCGTCGACGCCTTGCCGAAGGAAGGGAATCCAATCTTTCGAGAGGCCGACGATGGATGCCACAGCATTCGCGATCTGCGGAGTCGGGGCGTTCTTGATCAGGTTTGATATGTCGCCGAGCGCGGCCTCGGTCGTCTTCAATTGTCCGTTGGCGTCCTTGATCGAAATATTATTCGCTTCGAACAGCTTCCCGAAATCCGTCGCGCCACGGCTCGCTGCCGTAAGGTCTGAACCGATCTTGTCCAGCCCGGAAATGAAATCCTTGTCAGTGAGCCCGGATGACTTCGCGGCGAAGAGCGTTTCCTGAAAACTCTTCGTCGTCATGCCGGCGTTTGCGGCATTGGTCGCCAAATCGATCAATTCTTTATTGGTGTTGCCGACGTAATCGATGAACCCGCGAAGCGCTGCGAGCGCGCCGACAAACCCAACGCCTACGCCGGCGACGGCAAGCGTGAGGCCCGTAACGGAGCCAACGCCCTGTTTTGCGGAGTTACCCGCCCTATCCATTGCTTGGGAAAATTGGTCGGCGCCGGCGGAAGCGCCTGCGGAATCGATGACCAATTCTGTGACGACTTGCTGGGCCATTGAAAATTTAATCTCTCGGCTTGCTGTGTTCCTGGCGGAACAGGTCGTCTAGTTCTTCGATGATCCGAATTTCCCATGGCGCAAGGGCCATTTTTGAATTCCGGACATACGCGTCGATATCCGGCCACGAGATCGGATTGATCGAAAACCCGTTTGAGCCGCGCCTTGCGCTTAATCGGCAGAAGGCGTGCCACACATGCTGCAAGGCCAAAGGGAACGGGGGACATTCCAGATCGGCTTCGTATTCCGCAAGACGCTCCGGCCTGCGCGTTCGCGTGATCAGACCTTCAAGCATCTCGCGGTAGGTGACGCCGTCCTTGTCGACAGCGTTTAATTCGAAGGTCTTTTTTGCGAATGCCCTCAGCTCTTCGCTGAGGGATGTATAAAATTCTCGTCCTCTTTGAGGAACTCCATCACTTGCGCGAAGAGCCAACCCTTCTTGCGATCAAGTAGAAGTTTTATTGCGGCCTCGGGACTGAACGAGATCGTTTCGCCAGATATTTTCACGGGAGTGAATGTCTTGGTTCGCGCAACGATGCTGGCGACGTTATCTGCGCGTAGATGGTCGATCGATTGCTCTTCTTCCTTCCACTTTTTTCCGTTCACGCGCGCCTGTTTTTGGGCAGCCAGATCGCGAAGAGCATCACGCGAAACGCGGTTTGCAAGTTCAATCGTCTTGGGATGTCCAGGACCATAGAACGTCCATACCCAGGTTGTTATTTCGCCGGTCGACGGATGCTTGATCGCCAATTCAGCTTCGTCGCGCGCATCGAGATCGCCGAGATCAAAATCGGTATCGGTAGGAAGAGGCATACGGATTCCTTGTCTAGAGGTATTTCGCGCCGCGATTGCCGCGCTTTAACCACATATCAACGCAATTGCGCTTTTTGCCGAATGCATCTGCAGCATCTTCGATGCACTCAAACCGTCGCCCCTCCACCTCGATCGCTCTTGCTCGAGGATGTTTCGCACGAGCAAAAGCAAGCTTTTTGATCGGATCTTTCATCCAGTGATCTGGCATCTTCTTGCCCAGCTTAGAGGCAGAAATTTTAGCTCCAACGCCGGGCCGCTTAGAAACGGGATCGGCCCTTAGCCGGTCGGATCGGGCGGCGCGCATTTCCGCGGTCATCCACGCACTGCCGCGCACGGCGAATTTACGTTTTACGCCCTTTTTTGCGGCCGTGGCTTTCGCCTTCATCTCGGGCGTCCAGAGGTGGGCGAGGATGGATCTATCTCTCCCGACCCACCGCGCCTTTAGAACGGCACTACGACGCAGCAACTCTTCTGGTGACGGATTATGCGCGCCCTCGCCTCCATCGGTATTGTTGGCAAGCGGCCCCTGATTAAGGTCGGCGCGGCCAATCCTAGATATCAGTTCACGTTCTCTAGCCTCAACCGTCGATCTTTCGTCGGAATGACACTCAACGTCGAACGTCAGATCATTACCCGATGACAAAATCTTTCTGATTATGGAAAGCTTGTGCGATTTCAGATGATCTTTTTTCGCGTAATACTTGTGATCCAAAAGCCTTCGGCCGGTTCCAATTCCAACGTAGAACGGCGTACCGTTTGGCTTTTTAAGAACGTAGACGTAAAACCGTTTGCCGCTGGCGCGAATTTGCGCCAATGCTTCATCAGCGTTCATCACTGGTTCCTCAGTGTTGGGCGTTAGGCTCGGCGCGGTGCTTCGAACACCACGTCGGGCCGCTTCAAATCACGTTAAATTTGATATTTGAATCGTGCAAGCCGAATCATCCCACGCCACGCCACTGGGGTCGTGTCCGATAAGTCCAGCCGGAACCGCAATCGTAACCGTTCTGGCACCTCCGGCAGTGCTCATCGGCGAAACATCAGCGCCGCCGAGCGTGAAGTTCGGCACGTTAATATTGATGAAGTTCTTCGGCTCCGCCATGTTGTCCACGCACTTGAGGCTGAGCGAATAGCCGGTCTCATTCAGGAAACCTGAGATATACGACATATCCTTTTGCAGGATCGTCAGGTTCATCGTGACCTGATTGAGGCCCGGCAGAACAGTCGGTGAGATCTTGCTGCCGACGACTTGCGGGGCCACCGCGCCATTATCGACCGTCAGATCGAACGCAGTGATATCCGCAACGTCGACGCCACCAAGGCGCAACGTTGCGTCAAGCGCCGCCATCGGCGGATTTGCGATCAGCGTTGGCGTTGTCAGGACCGCCGCGCCCGTCGTGGCAGTGAATGAACCGGTTCCAACCCATGACGGCTCGAACATGATGAGGCCATTCGGCGCCATCGTGAACTTCATCGATTTCCAGAAGCAGTCGTTAAACAACCGGCTTCCGGTGATGTCGGTCTCATATTCCTCGATCGTGAAATAGCGGTTCACCAAAGAGCCTGCCGCGGGCA
Source organism: Bradyrhizobium lablabi (assembly GCF_900141755.1). NCBI lineage: Bacteria > Pseudomonadati > Pseudomonadota > Alphaproteobacteria > Hyphomicrobiales > Nitrobacteraceae > Bradyrhizobium > Bradyrhizobium lablabi. The sequence continues at coordinate 1,295,427 of NZ_LT670844.1, forward strand.
TGATGACCTTACGACCACGGCGCTTGATCGTGGCCGTCGTGTCCGCCGTGCCGCTAATCGTCAGCGTCTCGGCAACAGTAATCGTCGTCGCGGAGACGGCAGTTATCCGAAAGTTCTTATTTTGGTTGGTGGCGGTGGCTGTAATGGGCAGCATGATAACGTCGTTGACCCGGAATCCCTTCGTGATCGGATTTCCAGAGGCCCAGATGATGGTATTTGCGCCGAAAGTGATGGACGTAAAGTCGGCAGATGTCGCCGTGATTTCGGTGTCCCACGTCCCGCGCAAAACGGCCTGCATGATTTGGTCGGCGGATTGGATCGACAATTCCGTGGTGTACGGCCCACCAACAGCAGTCTGCATGCCGTGCCGACCCTTGACGGGCTGAGCGTCCTGGCGAATTTCTTTGGATTGAATGGCGGCCTTCGACAATTTGCCGGGCGTGCCGCCGGTCTGGCGGATGATCGTTCCGCCCGCGCCAACCGCCGGCGTTCCGAGCGCCGACTGGAGTAACATCGCCGAATATCCGTAAAAATTTGACTGATAGGTCAAGGACTTAGCTCCTTATTCGGCGCTTAGGCGCGATGGAAGTATTTCCAGGGGATGGATGTCGTGACGCGGAACGTATTTCCGGCCTGCACGCCTTCGATGTTCGCGGCGCTTCCGCCGTCCGGAGGATTTGGCGCCATCGTTCTGATGTACGAACCATTGGGGTCGACATAGAACGTCGCGGCGCGGAATATCTCGCCGGCATTGACGGCCAACTGCTGCGCTCGAGCGTCGCCCTCATCGATCGGAACGAGGACATGCAGCAAGATCAAGCCGTCATAGACGAAGAACCGATTTCCAGAATTTCCGAATGTGTAAGGATCGCTCTTCGTGCCGGCGACTTCGCAAACCAAAAACGGCGCCGGGTTTCCCGTGTTCGGATCAATCGGCGGGAACGGAGGATCGGGTTGCTTATTGACGTAGACGATCAGCGTGAGTGGATTGCTCGAGCCGTCGACCCATTGAGAAACGAGCCGCGCTTTGATCGCGGCAACTGCGCCGGCATAATCTGGCATTTTGCTACCGGCTCGTGATCTGAATCGCTGGTTGTCGAATCAACCAATCGCGCAAGGCTTTCTGACTTCCGCCGCGGCGCGCGCCGGCGGCTTGCCCAGCGAGTGATCCCGCATAGGCTTGAACCGAACCAAATCGCACGGGCATGTAGACGAACTGCACGTTCGCCGAATTACCGTAGCGCGCCGCGATGATCGGCGCGGACTCTTCGTAAACGTGCAGCGGGGCGCGTAGCTTTCCGTTCCCGAGCTCGATTATTCGGCTGTACGGAACAGGATTGCTGATATCGATCTGTTGCCCCGGTTGCCAATTCTTGGCGTCCGGGACGTTGTGCCCGTCGATGAAAAGCATGTGGCTGTCGCGATAGAGACCCGGATGCGGATCGCCGCTAGAGCCTACCGGAGATCGATCGCGAAGCGTCTGTAGCGCGAACTTGCAAACATCATCCATATAGACGTAGCTATAAACGATGCGGCTCACAGCTTGATTGCATCATCCGGCGCGTCGTCTACGCCATCGACAGAGCGCGCAACCGCGCTCGGATTGAAGCCGGCGATAATCGTCTGATTTTCCGCATGCGTAGCGTTCACCAGGCGTGACCGCGCGGCATCCAGGGCATTGACGCGCGCCTTCATGAACCCGTTCTCGTCATACTTCCAACGCGCGTTGGCGAAGCCGTTTTCGTCGTATGTGTTTCGGTCGAGGGCCTGCCCGAAACTGTCGACCGGTCTATAATTTACCATCAGCCTGACACCCGAACATCGAGCCGAACCAACTCGCCATTGATCACCTTCGCATCAACGAACGTGATGGACCGCAGCACGTTTCGGACGATCATCTTGTCGGCGCCACCGACGCGCGGTATGCGCTGATCGACGTCAAACGGCGGTTGCAACGGAATATGACCGCCGGGCCACTGCGCGTTATTGATCTGGGTCGGCGACAAGATCACGTTCATTTCGGTCGCGGGGATCGCGGCAACAAGCTGCTGCACCGTCGCTGCGTTGACGCGCGCCCTGCACTTCACGTCGATATTGACTTGGTTCGGCGCCGTTCCTATCACCCGCCGAAGGATGATATCTTCGCCCGCTTGCGCCAGCGCGTCGTCTAGCGCAGCGATAAGATAGGACACCTTACGCCTGCGAAACGCCGTGAACGGTCAATTGTTCAGGCTGCGACTGAGCGGATGTAGTCGACGAGTCGTCCAAAGGGTCGCCGCCGTTCGACCCCTCGAGGGCGGCGACGTAGCTCTCAATCTCGCCGACAATGGCGGCCTTCCCATCCACCTTCTGGTGGCCCTTGGTGATGGCAGCAACGCCGCGGGCGCCAACCGCTTCGATCTTCGTGAGCAATCTGCCAGCACCGTCTTCAAGATCGTGCTCGAGCATCGCCATCGCTTTTGCTAGGCTCTGAAGTTTCGGTGTGGTTGTCATGTCGATTCCCTCGATTAGTTCGGGATGGCAGCTTAGATACTCAAGCCGCAATTTAAGATGCGAGATCGCGACGAAGGCCGTTAGGCGGTCCATTTCATCGCACTGAGGCGCGGAGACTTGCCGTCGTGTTCACATAGGCTCCGGTACTCACGAGGAACGCCGCGATCTGGTCGCCGAGCATTTGGTCATTGACTCCTTCGGCCGCCAGATCGGCGTAAGCCGCGACCGCCTTAGATGTCAGCGCCTGAAGGTTGACGATCTTGACGGCCGACGCGGTCGTGAAATCGAACCGCGCGCAATGACGCCAGGTCGTACCCTGATCGAAACTCGTCGCACAAATCAATGAGCACGTCGCGCCGCCGGAACCATATTGAAAATTTGCCTCGAGATTGCAGGCCGACATTCCCTGCAGACCGGTTGTCGGCGTGAGCAGTTTTAGAGACATCGCCGCGCTTATTTGCAGTGCAGCTAGGGTGAACGTGCCGGCGTTGATCATGTCATATCCTCAGACGGAGACCGGCACGCGGTAGGAATTCAAAACGTCGGCGATGTCGTTGGCGAAATTGCCGGATTCGGTGCCGGTGGAAATCCAAAATTGCTGTTCGATCACGCCTGGAATCGACTGTTGTTTCAAATTCGGATCGCGACCCTTAGAGGCATATCGGCGTGTGACCATGCGAATGATCGCGTCTTCAATATCTTCCGGAATATCGGCAAAGCCGCCGACAAATTTCGCGACGATCGGCCAAGCCGCCCATTTTCGCGGGTAGAAGTTCAGGCTATCGAGCCTGATCAGAGTGCCGGTATCGTAATTGACGCGGAAATCTGTGTTCTCGACAAGCGCGATTCCATTTTCCACGACGGAAATAATCGGAGCAATCACCGGCCAGCGCGATAACTGAAGGACGTCAACACCACCGGGCAACGTATATTGGAACGGTTCGCGATCCGGCCAGAATTCATCCTGCAACTGCTCGGCCTGGAATTTTCTGTTGCAGTATTGCGAAGCTGCGGCGGATGCGCTGGTGATATAGCGCTTCAGCGTGGCGTCCTTCGAATTGTCTAAAATCGAAAGCTCGTCTTTCACCTCGTCGATCGTCGTCAGATCATAATTCTGAAGCGCCGTCGAAAGCAGCGTGGTTATTACCTTGATGCCCATCGGATATTATCAGTCGAACGCGATGGCGAGCGCGCCGGTGGCGGTGCCAAACTTCGCGACAATTCCAGCGAGACATGGCCAATCGATGTTGTAGACGGTGCCGATCGCCGTGGCGGTCGGGATAGTCAGGATGGCGTTGGCTGCCGCCGCGGCGCCGGTCGTTGCCACGTCATTGATGGTGATGGGCGCGACCGCAGTCACGGTATTGACGATGATCCGGATGGCGCGGCCGGGCGTACCCTTGATGACCGTATCGGCGGTGACGTTAAGGCTCGAGGAATTGCCGCCGGAGCGGACGTCCGCGGCGCCGGAAGATCCGCGCGCGCGGCCAAGCGCAAATAGCGGTCGCTTGGGATCGGTCGCGTTTGGATCGTTGAGCCAAACCAGCGTATCCTCGGTGCCGAGCGGCGAGGCGCCAGCGGTCGGAACATTGAGCCCGAAGGCATCGTAGGTCGCGAACAGCGAGGCGTTGTTGACGATCGGATTGACCAGGTTGACCGTGACCGGCCCGGCGCCCACGGCTGGCGTGTTGTTCTTCGAAACGATTACTTCTTCGATTGCGGCGCCGGATGCGGTCGCGCTCAGGATCAGCGGCTGGCCAATCACCAGCCCATTAATCCACGGATTGTTCGTAAACTGAATAGTGGCAGCGCCAGCGACCGTCGAGGTGACGGCCATCTGCTGATTGTTCTTTCCCTGAATATTGCGGTCTGCATCGAGCGTCCAATTCGAGGCGAGGCCAGTGGATAGGGGCGGACCCCCGCTGTTCGATGCGAATTCGGACGCGATAGCGGCACCGATGCCCTGCGCCATCGGACCTTCGCCGGAGAAATCCCGCTCCTGGTTGAAAAGAAATGTTTGCACCGCATAGGGCTGCGTGTGCGTGAAAAGCGCGCCGCCTGTGGCAAACGCCACGGCCACGCTCGTATTGAGAACGACGGCCGTGATGCGCGCGGGCTCATAGTTCGCAGTGCCGGGTTCGAAATTGAGCGTGCCGCCAACCTTGAACCCTGAGGTATTGGCAATGGCCAGAGTCGCGGTAGCCGCGGCGGCTGCGACTGTGGTGGTGGATGTCGCGATGAATTCCTGCGCGAATTGCGCCGCTCCGGTCACAACGCCTTGACCGGGGATCTGATCGGCACCGGTAGCGCGCTGCCGGTCGAGATTTCCCCTGACGTTGACCAGTTGCGCAACGCCGCCCTGCAGCACGCCGTTCGCCGTTCCGGGCAACGCCTGATCGTCAGCGTTGTGAAACTGCGCCACCGTAGCCATCGCACCGGTCACGCCATCCTTGGTCGGAGATCCGACCGCAATCAGATTGTCGATGGTGCTCGCCGTAGAGGCGCCGGCGGGGCCAGTGGGGACGCCATTGGTAAGATTTACGGTCGTGATGTTTGTCATGAGATCAGATCATCCGCTTTGTAACGAGCGTCAGAACGCGATCGGCGGTCTGGGCAACGGGCGCCGCCGCCGTACCGGATCGAACCTTGATCATATTGATGCCGCGCCAGATGGCAGGATCCAGCGCGATATATTGCCCAAGCGCCGCAGTCACGGAAACGACCGCGGAAATGCTCTGCATTTCACCCCAAGTCGCACCACCATCAGCACTTACTTGAAACGATAGGCCCGCAGCATCCCATGCTGCCGGCATGGCGATGCCCGTCAAAACGCTGTCGCCGAGTGGCGCTGCCGCCGAGAGCGACGTCCCGTTGGCAATCGTAACCGATACCGGAGTGATGCCGATCGCGCCCATTCGGATTTTCCTTGATTTGAATTCGGGGAATGACGCGGCCCGAAGGCCGCATCATCCGATCAACCAGTGACCGCATCAGCGGTTCGACCAGAGATCCACCTTGTCGACGAGAAGCGTTGCGAGGCCCGTGCTAATCGTTTTGTAAACGGCGATATACGGTTGCAGGATCGCGTTGGCTCCGGTGGCGGCGAAGGCGATCGAACCTGTCGGATTGACGCGATTGCCATCGAAATAGAAGCCGATGTCTGTCACATCGGCGCAATTGAAGCGGAAGATGTGGAAGTTTGTATCGAGCGTAATTGCCGATCCGGCATTGGATGCGGCGATCGAATTCTGCGTAACGCCGTCCTGCGAGCGAAGAAGCAGGTTATTATTGGCCGTACAGCCAAACTCCAGGTACTTCACATTGTTGTCGGGGCCATTGATCCAGGCTGCGGCAAGTCCCATCACCATTTGAACGCCAGCGGCGCTCGGTGGCACCGAAAGGGCGGCGCGAGCCTCCCAAACCGTACCCTTGGTGACGTCGATCGCGAGATTGTCGTTCCAGTACAGAACAGCGTCCTGTTGTTCGCTGGTCGCGGTAAGAGCCAATTGAACTTGGCCGCCGCTCGCATTGGGCGCGAGCGCAACGGTCGGAAGGCCGGCACCAACGATTTTCTTGACCCAAGGATAACCGGCCGAGGGCGTGCCGGCGGCGGGAATGCCAGCGGTGTGGCCCGCGCCGATGAATTCCTCTGCGAACATCAGCGGCGACATCGGCATGACGGTTTCAAAGGTGTTTTTCTCGAAGAAAGTCTCGATGCCATTACGAAATTGCGAACCGGTGCTCATGGTATTCTCCTAACCGACCGCTCGATGACGGCCGCCAATGGTTGACGATTTGGAGGGTGAAACGGAGCGGCCCGAAGACCGCTCCGGAATTCATCAGTTGGAATAGGTGCTCGGAGGCGTTGCGGCCTGGTAGGAGCCGAGAACCAGAAGTTCAGCGCGCGTGACGTTCGCGGCGTTCGACGCTCCGGTTGAAATCGCGATCGAACGGAAGCCGTTCGCAACGTCCATGCAGGCTTCCGGCGTGATTTCGAACACGACGAGCTTGTCTTTCAGCGTCGCGTCCGTGGTGAACGAAGCTGCGGCAACCTGCGCGATCAGCGCGTCGGAAACGGAGGTATCGTTGACCAACCAAGTCGGTACAGCGGTGATCGCCTTCGAACCGGTGCCAGAAACGTCCTTGGCCTGCAGGATCGAGAACTGAACGGTCGCGGCGTTGCCCTGGTTGACCTCGGCGACGATGTACGCCTTGAGAGCGTTCTTCAGGCTGCGATAAGAGCTCGTGCGGCCAGCGGCGTCGGCCGCGGCGGCGAGAAGAGAAACGGGCGGCAACTGAGCCGCAAGTGAAAACTGGCGTGCCATGGTGAGTGGTCCTTTGCGATAAGGGGGCTACACCAGCAACCCCACTTTGAAAAAATATCGTCTGGTGACGAAGGCTAAGCGTTTGCCGCCAGGGAAGCGGACGAGCGTCCGTTTGCCGAGAGGCAAGAACCTCCCGGCCGAAGCCGGGAGGGAGTGTTCGAAAAATGAAGAGAAGGACTCAGCGAGCCGCGATCACAACGAACGGAGATTCGGTATTGCCACCCTTGAAACGGGTCCGGGCAGCAGTCCACATGGGCTTTCCATCGACGCGGTAGGTGATGCGGAAGACCATTTCGTCGGTATTGAACGAAACGTGCATCGAAGTAGCCATCTGCACGCCGCCCTTGTCGACCAGCATGTACTGGCTGAGATCGACCAGCGCGATGTCGCCGGGAACGCCGAGTGCGGGATTGTATTCGGTCGTCACGATCGGACGGCCCTTCAAAGTCGCGAACGGCGCGGCAGAGATGCCACCGGGCGGCATATAGACCAATGCACCGCCGGTTCCGACTGCGCCATTCAGCGCCGCCAACTGAGGCTCCATGTCCTGATTGATGAGCCACACGGCATTGCTGCGCGAACGCGAATTGCAGCGCGTCCACATCTTATCGATGTTCTCCTTGACGACCGTCCCGGCCTGCTGCCCCTGTTCTTTGGCGACAGATACGAGCGCCGGCGCATTGAGGAAGCCGAGCGGCTGACCGGCACCGGTGCCTTCGACGATCGCGTCTTCCGTCATGAACATGACTTCTTCCGAGAATGCCTGCGCAGCGATCGACGTCAACGCCGTCGAGTCCTGAAGGAGCTCGTCGGTCACGGTCATCTTCGAAATGAGTTTCTTCAGATCGAATTCGACCATGCGGAACTTCGGGCGGGACTCTGTACCGGTCACGCCCTCAGCCGCCCAGTTGGAGGCGACACCGCCCCAACGTGAACCGGTGGCGCGGCTGGTTTCGTCGACGCCGGGGATCTTCAGACCGTTCGCATTGGCGCTGATTGGCGTCTTGCTAACGCGGCTGATGATCTCGCCCATGTCGTGGGCAAGCATGAAGATCGAAGCGGCGAAGTCCACCTGAACGAGGAAGCCGCCACCAGTGGGATCAACTTCGCCGGCGCCGGTTGGCGCGCGAACGAGGCGGGAGTCGGTGCTCGATCCCTTGCTGGCGTAATAATTGAAGATCGACTGAAGCTGCTCTCCGAAAGAGCCGAAGTTCTTGGTCTTGTCGGGCGTAATGCCGAGGCCCTTGCGCGCGATGCTCAGGCAGTCGTCATATACAGCCTTGCGACCTTCGCGGGAACCGTAGTTGCGCGCTTCCGCAACCAGGCTCGAGAGAGTGCGCTCGGAGGTAACGGGCTCATGGCGGCCATTGTCGCCGCCTTCGCTGCCATCAAGAGGACGGGCCAGCGCCGCCGACGCCGACTGCGCGCGTTCGGCGCGCTCGATCTTACCCTTGATCACAAGGATCTCGGCCTCTTTCGCGGCGAACGCCGCCTCGTCGTCGACCAAACCGGCCAGTTCGTCACTTGCCGCGGCGTGCGCCCGGCGGAGTTCCTTAAGCATGTAGAGTCTCCATAGGAAAATGCTGCGCCAAACGCGCAGCGGTTAAACATCCGCCGGGACAGCGAATGAATTCAGTGAATTGAATTTCGAGATTTAGACCGCTTCGGCCTGTGCTTTGCGCGCGCGCGCGATACGTTCGCGGCGTTCACGCGCCGCCTTCTGATCGTCCAAAACGATCACATCGGGCTTTCCACTATCATCGGCGTCGGTCTCGGTTACATCCGCCGAGTCCGCAACGCCCTTCACGATGTCACAAGCCGCAGACAATTGCGTGTGCGCATCGCGAAGTTTCTTTTGATTTTCGGCCGATAGGACGCGACCAGCCTTTTCGATCTTGCCGGTTGCGAGATATTTCGCCCTCATCCGCGCCGCCCGGAAGCACCGCGCCGGAGCGCTCTTGCCTTCGGCGACATAGGCAAGTTCGACATCATCGAACCCTGTGGTGTCCGGCTCGTCATTGAAGTCGGCCAAGAATTCGGCGAGTTCTTCATTCGCCATTGCGGTGAACGCATCGGCGAGATCAAAAAGGATGTCGACCAGCATATTCGGGACGTTGCTGCCATCGCCTTCGATTTCGGCTTCCCATTCCGACCAGCTTGTCAGCATTCCAAGATCGGAAAGAATACTGATGAGGAAACCGAGATCGTAAAGGCCCTTTGTCTTGCGACCCAGAACCTTCCGGACCAATAGCGCGGAGCGGCGTTTGACCTTATCGGCCGGCGGCTCGATTACTTCGTCGACCAACCCGAGCCGATCGACGTCGATGCCCGCGGCGCGCGCCTGCACTAATGCCGTAGGCAGAGCGGGAACCGGAACCACCGAGATTTCCAGTAACTCCTGCTTCTTAAAATTTATGCCCTGCGGCCGACTCTTGTCCTTCGACAAATCCCATTCGATCGGCTGGAATCCAACCGACACCGCATTGAGGTAGCCGCCCTTGAGCATCTGATAGACGGCTTCAGCCTTCGGATTGACGGAAGCTTCCATGAACTCGATTTCGCCGACCAGGCGAGTTCCTTCGACGCGAACGTTGCGCGCTTTGCCGATCACGTTCTCGATCGTGTTCGCGTCGTGGCCGAACAGCGCCACGGGATTCGCATTGAAGGAATCCAATACCCAACCGCGGGCGTCGATCGTGTCGCCGTAACGATCGACCGAACCGTCACTGAAAACGAACTTCATCACCCGTTCGTCGCCAACCATTTGAAGATCGGCTGACGGCGCAAGGCGCAGCAACACGCCAGGCGCACTGCCCGACACTAGCTTCGATCGGAATTCAGCAATATCGACCACGGTCTTTTTCATCGTCGTTCCTTAGAAGCCGGGATCCGGCGAAGTACCTTCATCTGGGCGGCCGGCACCATCTGCCGGCGTGCCCGTAACATCTGAACCGTTGGCCGCAGAGTTCGCCGGCGTGAGCAGTACGTCACCGCCGGGAAGCGGCGGGTCGCCCTCGAGCGCGCGGCACTCGTTCTGCGTCTTGAGCCCGGAGATGACTTGCGTCCGGTAGGTGTTGACCCGCGTCGATTCTGCAGCCCTGAGAAGGCGCCGCTCGTCGAAGTCCGCAGTCAAATCCTCGTCGTCCAGATCGAACTTCTGAACGAATTTCTGCTCCCACATATCTAGATCGGGCATGATCGTGGTGTTGACGTAAGACTGATCCGCATCATCGAGCTTGATGCGTGAGCTTTCGCCGGCGACACCGAGTTTGTGCAGCGGCACGCCAACGGCTCGCGCCATCTCTTCAACGGAAAACTTCAGTTGATCTATGAATTGCAGATCGACCGAATTTAACTGCATCGGCTTCCATTCGAGGCCTTCCTCGAGGATCGCCGTCTTTCCTATATTCTGCAGTCCGGAGCGAAGCGTGTTCCACTGATCGCGCAGGCGATTCGCCGCGTCGACCGAAAGAGTTTTCGGCGTTTGCAGCACACCGCTAGGGCGCGCACCGTTCGCCATGAAACGGGCCTGCTGTTGCGTCAAGCCCATCGCGACGCCGATACTGTCTCGAGCAATTCCGATCGTCGAAAGGCCCGTCAGCATATTAAAGGTGACGTCACGTAGATGAAAGATATCGTCTGATGGTATCGTCAGGGGTAGACCCTGAAGCATCGCCATCTGAAACAGGCCATAGCGAGCCACGTTGTAGAAGATCGAACCGTCCGGTGCCTCGAGCAAGAGAACCGCGTCAGGGTTTACGGGTATCAGCGCGATCGGATCGCCGCGCATGTTCCGCAAAATTACCGCATATGCGTTCCCGCGGAGCAGGAACGACGTATGCATTTGAAGCGCAAACTCGAACCACGTCTGAATTACGTTTGGCCGCTTGAAAAGCTTCGCGACCGGATGGTTGGTGATCGGCTTTTCGCTTCGCGCACCGCCGACCGGCAAGAGCCTAGGAAGGCAGCGCGCCACATCCTTACTACGAATTGAAACACCGGCCTTGAACGTCAAAACGCCCATGGCCGATAGTTGATTGATGGACAATCCCGTCGCGGACGGGACGCTCCCTAATATCGGCAGAAATCCTGCATCGTCGCTGCTATAGCCCGACCGCTGCACAGCCGAGCGCGACATCCTCGAAAGTCCACCCATTATCGGACACCGAAGATGGCAACGCCCGCGAGTACCGCGCCAGGTATGGCCAGAGCCGCCGGCGGATATACCGGCCAGATGCCAACACCGATCAAGACGCAACCACCGAACAACAACACTTCCTGGAAGCCGATCGGCGCCGCGGCGGCCTGCAGTCCGGATTTGATGGCAGACCAGAACCGCGACATTCGCATTTCCTCAAACAACGAGCAGCGCGCGCTCTTCGTAAATCGAAGGGCCTCCCGACGCCGTAGGGTTCATCGCCATTCGATCAACAGCGCAGAACAGCGCCATCAGAGGATCGATCTTTCCGTAACCAGACGCATCGCGGACGATCCGCATTCCAGTTGGCGTTGGCTGCGTGATCGCATTGCCGGCACACCATGCCATCATGGCTTGGCCGCCGTGCTTAAAGGATCCATCGGCAAGCTTGCGCTCAATCGACTTAATGGCGCCCATCAGGCCGAAACCCTGGCGGACGCCTATCAGGTTTTCATTTTCTTCCGAAACGCCAATCTCGGCGAGCGCATCAACGATGAGACCGAGGCCAGCGGGGTCGGCGCCAACTTCGGCTAATCGTCCAGACGCCCTAACCTTCTCAATGACAGCCACCAACCCAGCGACATCTTCCGGCAAATGATCGACATACGTCAGGTCACCAGCGCCCTTAAAATCTTCATAGAGCGGACGATTGGCCTTGCGGCGCTCCAGCCCCTCTGGCGAGATGAACCCGTGCGTCCAAGCAAGCCATCTCTTCGTAACCCGCTCGCGGCCGACAACCGCAAGGCCCAAAATATCATCGAGCCCGCCACCATCGAACCCGACAGTTAGAACTTCCGATCGATCGATCACCGCATCAAGCGTGAGCCCAGGCTCAATGCCACGATGCCATAGCGGCGCTCCAGCCCAACCATTGCTGCGTAGTCCAATCCCGATCTGAACGTTGAGGTGCTGAGATGCCCAGCGCCTAAACTCCTCCTCACCGGTATCCTTCGCAGTCTGGAATTCCTGGTTCAGCCGATCGACCGTGATGCTGCGGCCGTTGTTTGGTGTGACCATCCACCAGTTGGTTGGATCGCCCCAACGCTCCTCATCCTTCGCGATTTCGTCCGGAAACTCATAGAGCACTGGCAGCATCGCGCCTTCGCGAAGGCCGTCGCGGATATCGCGGGCTTTATCGAGTTCGGACTTGAACACTCCCGCCGGCGGGCGTTCCGACTGCGTCGTGATGAAGACGAGAAAGCCTTCCTTCTGTGAGATCAGGCCGCCACGAAGCTGGCCGATAACCCGGTCCGCGTTCGCGTTGCCTGAAACGACGTGGAGCTCGTCGACCAGAATGCCGGCCGGTTTGACGCCGGTCAGAACCTTCGGGTCGAACGATTTAACCTGGAGCGTCGCGCCAGTCGGAAGATATGTGATCTTCTTTAGGTGAAACTGAATATGGATGCGCTTCGGATCGCGGAGCTTTGGATCCGCCTCGATCATACCCGCGACTTGGTCGAAGGCTATCTCGGTGATCGGCTGCGTTGGCGCTATCAGAAGGAACTCAGCGTTTGGCCTCTTGTTGATCAAGAGCGACGTCAGCATGAGCGCCGCGCCATTGGTGGTCTTGGAATTCTTCTTTGGCACCAATAGGAAGACTTCACGAACGTTCCGTTCGCCCGTCACCCCATCGATAGATCCGTGCAGCGCCCGCACGATGTCCCGGAACCAATCGCCCGCGGCATCCGCCAGCAACGGCTGGCCCGCCACGTCCGGAAGCCTCAGCTTATCGAATATCGTGACCGCGCGCCGTGCTGCCGCCTCATCAAGAGGGAGATTTGGCACCAACGACCGGGACTTGCTCTGTATCCTTTGCTGCCAATCCGGACACGCCAGGGAAATAGTCACTGAAGCAGATGATCCCAATCGTCGCCTGATTTGCCGGCCGCGGTGCCAGCGGTAGCGTCCGGCTGTTCCGGATCAGGAGACTTGTTGTCGGCCCGATCGGCATCAATGAACGCCTTCACGGCAAGACCCAGTGTCTTGAGTGTGTTCGCGCGCGCCGGGAGGTCCACCGCCCGCAACATGCCCGTCCGGCGCCGGGCATCGCGGTCGCCAGCACATTCCGAAATGATCATGTCCTCGAGCTCGTCGACCTGGGTCGTGGTTGCCATGAGCTCGCTCAGCATCCGCACGGCCAGATTCTTACCCTCGCGCGTAATGGTCTTTGCGTCTTCCGGCTTCCTGATCGCGGGAACGAAATCGAGCTTCTTGAACGTGCCGGTGTCTGCGGCGTCGGCGCGGATCATGCGCGACCAGTTGTTTGCCTTGGCCCGTTTCCGGATGGCGCCTTCGGAGACGCCGTACCACTCAGCGATTTGTCGGATAGAGGTTTTACCGGCCCGATAGTCCTTCTCTATCCCCTTCCAATCAATAACCTTTTTCTTTTTCTTCTTCATCGTCAGTACGCGCTAGTACGCACCCTCTAAAACCTCAAAATGCTCGAAAATCCGGCGATGAGTATGACTGCGGTGCTAGGGTGCTCGGGCTTCAAAACAATTAAACCGGCGGGGGTGCCGCCATCCGCCGGGCGCGCGCGCGCATCGTCTTTGCCGTGTGATGACCTCCGCACAACGCCTGCCCATTGGCCAGGTCTAGCGCGGAACCACCGTCCTTGATCTCCACGATATGGTCGGCGAATAGCCTGACACCCGACCGTCCGCAGCCTGGCCACTGACACTGCCCGCCCGCTCGCTCTACGACTGCGGTGCGCCACGCCCTATGCTCTGGCGTGGAGTAGTGGTCTGCCGCCTGCTTAGGTGGCGGACGTATTCGTCTAGTGTCTGCCGTACCCAGGCGCGGCCGGCTCATACTGAGCTTGCTCACTGCTTGGGCTAGGCCACCCGCGAGTAGGTCGAGCCAGCAAGCAAGCGCTGCACTTGCGGCTTGTTCCGGGCGCCTATCTCGGTAACAATGTCATCGGTCGACTTGCCAAGTGAAGCCAGGAACCTGGCATTGCGTATCTGATCAGGTTTCAGCCGATCGTCACCAGCGCAGATGACCTTCTCGGCATATGACGGGTCGCACCAATTCGCTGCAGCCAACGGGTTCGGTAACCCACGGCGCGATGCAGACTCAAAGAACCGGTTGACGATTTCTTGTTTGTCGTCCGGTGTGACGCGCTCATTAGCACCAGCGGCGCCGATCTGGCGCAGATACTTCAGGCCGGCATATCCGCCGGGGATCATGTTCAGACCCTTGGGATACAACGTCTCGAGGCTAACCATCTGCTCTTCAAGAGCCATAGCCTCAGATTCAGTCTGTCCGCAGGCGACAATCGTGTGATGAACGGTCAGGGCACGATCGGCCCAATGTCTAATAGCTTGATGGAAGCGATATCTCGAACCACGCTCTGCTGCGCGGACGTGTTCAGCCCATCTTGTGCGCCAACCGCGGCGCGTTACGCCAATATAGGAAAACGCATTTTCCGGAAGGCTTTTGCCGTTCTCATCGTGAACGTAAGTATGTGAGTATGTTTGATATTTCAATGAAATATCGGACGCAGTGCGAACTATCGACATTAGCGGCGCAGTGATCAAAACTCGCCGATCGCCACGCTTCAGAACGAACGTGGCGACCAAAGGCAATTGCCGGTCGCCGTATCTCTCGTTTCCTTGAGCTATTGCGGCAGCGTATCGCTCACCTTCAAATGGCTGGAAATGATAACTGAAATCGCCCGTTTCTTGATCGAGCTGAACGAGCATATCGCCGCAAGGAAGGTTTACAACCTCACCGGCTGGCGATGAAATAGCGCGCATCAGCTTGGATATTTCTCCACCAAACTCCTTGTCGAATATCGCATAGATGTCGTTGACGGCGTGGGCGAATTGCTTATCGAGACCAGTCAAAAACCGGAAATTATCCCAATTCACATATTGCAGCTTCATCAACCACCAAGTCTTGATTCGCGATCAAGCTACATTCTAAGCCGGATCCCATGCCGGCGCGACGTACTCGCTCGGCATGTAGTCCATTGGATCTGCATGATCCATCGTCAGATCATCTGCGTTCCTGGTTATCGATTCTGATAACCCAAGGCGGAACTTGAGGTTGTCGCGCCTGCGATAGTGACGCGCCTTACCGCCGTCCGTTTGCTTTCGATTGAAGCTGGTTTGGATGACGTCGCCCATCAGCTTACTTGCCGAAAAACATAATCAGGATAGTTGCACAGACTATCGCAGTGCAGATCACCCAAGCGTTAGCCGTGTTCATTTTGGAATCTCCGAGAGGTCCGCCGCTTCCCGCGTCCGGGACCGCGCGATTAGATCGCGGTTGCGGCGGTTTTTGTTGCGGAATCGTGATAGCGTTGCCCTCACAAATGGAGGGCATGCGCCATGAAGAAGCCGAAGAAACTCACCCCAGAACAAGAAATGATCGTCGCTTTTATGCTGGCGACACAAGGCGCATTCCAAGCCCTGCAAGAAGTTCTCATAAACGAGGGTATCAACCCTGGCATTTTCCCAGCCGCGTTAGACGCGATAGCCAGTCTTTACGAGGATAAAGGGCGAGATTTGCCGGCAAAAATGATCTTAGAGATACGAAGTTCATTGACAGACGCGCCGCGACAGAAACGAGCCGAGGCAAACAATTGAATCTGACTGTCTCGAATTGAAGCCCGGCCATGTAGAAGCGCGGGCAGTGACGGCGAAAACCCTTGAGATAGGCGCTTTGCCTGATGATTTGTGGTTTGCCGTCTGTTGGAATTTCCATAAACGAAAGTACCCAGCGGAAAGGCTGGGCTTTGTGGTCGGGGCATATTAATGCTGCCGACTTGGTTTCCAGCGCGACCTAAACTTTCGTAAACGGCCGGGGCGTCAGAGCCCTCGAAGCGTCGCGGGTCCACCAAATTGCACGTTACCGCGCAACCATACGAATCAACACCTAGATGATTTTCAAAACGCGCGCAACTATTTCTTGGGATTGTTCACAGCCACAATCAGAGCGCGCCCGATAAGCCAACCCGCGGGAAACGCCAACAACAGCGCGATGGCAATCATGCCGCCACCCGTTTTTGACCAATCACCCGGATCGGCACGTCCAACATTTTCACTTCGCCCCCAAGCAGATATTTCTTGATCGTTTCAATGTCTTGCTGAGGGTTTGCGCATCCTCGGATATGGAGCGCAACCTTGTTCACGTCGGCCGGCCTGATCTTGAGTTCGGTCGCGCCCGCCTTCGCTTCCATAATCATTCGATTGACGAGCGTCATGCCGCCACCACCATATCAGCCGGCAAACTCGTCCGGATCATCCCCAACAATACCTCAATTCGGCCCTTGCTGTCGATCTTGTCGATTGTCGCAATAAGGCCCGCATAGGCGCCGCCGTCGTCATCGACGCGCACCCTGTCGCCGCGTTTCCATGCCGAGCCGCGACGGCCGCCGTTCTCCTGAATCCATTTCTGCTGCTCTTCCATCTGTTTCCGGAAGACCGCAAGTACAGCCGCATGAGGCAGTTTCACTGGATTTCCGGCGATGTCGCGCATGAAGCCGCTTACACCTCGCACTTCCTCAATTGTGCGATGGTCGCCGATTCCAGTCGTCCGCAAGAAGCCGTAACCCGGAAACATCGGCTTTGCGATCACGCGCGTGACCTTGTGGCCGTTTTTGCCGATGCGTCCGGTTTTGACGCGACGACGCAATACCGGAACGAACATCTCGAGCCCGAGCTCGTGCAGACGCCAAACCGTCGTCAGATCCTGTTGCGGTTCGGTCTGTACGACATACCATTCCGCAGGTTCATTGGATGGCGCGACGGGAGCTATCGGCGGATCGATATCCACGAACCCGACGAAATCACCGATCTTCAGTTCTTTCAAATCGACTGCCTGCACGTCCGTATCCCTCATTTTAACTTCTGGTGGTGTATGTGCGGCCTGGATACGCAAGGCCGAAACTTCAGTTGAGCGTCTTTTGCAAAAACGTGAATGCCGGCGCGGCATGTATAGCCGCTAGCATGGCGAATGCCATCTTGAGGCAAAGGTTGAAAAGATCGTCCCTCTTCCAGATAACAAACAGCGCTAGGAAAAGTATGCAATCGAATGTCCAAACAATTCCTGTCGTCATTTTCTCTTCTCCCGTGGTGCGCCGGATGTGGTGGCGCGGGTTATTCACATTCCAGAATGACGCGTTTGGCTTGCTCTAAAGGCATAATAAATTCGACGCATTCGGGGTCGAGAAACGGATCGAACGCAATACGCGCCTGTGCCTTTGCGGCAAGGCAAACTGATTGACCATTCGGCCCCATGTCGTCGAGTAATTGGTCCATCGCCTCAACCAAGGCTGCAACCTGCGCCTCCGAAGGTTTCTCGCTCACGCTGCATCCTCCGCTGCTGTTGGGGCGAACTCCCCGCACCAATCGAGCGGGCGCGTTTTGGGCCATCCCTGACCGTGCGCACCCGATGTTCCAGACGCGATCGGGTAACGTCGGCATACGCCCTCAAGCGCGACCTTGTTGTCGCGACCGCACCAAAACAGACATCGATTGCATGAGCCGATATCAACGTTTGTAGTGCTCATACCGCAGCCTCATCCGACATAGGGGCGGCGGAACGCGCTTCGATTTCAGCGGCGGTGAGGATTGCGAGGTCGGCGCCATTCTCTAGGACCAAACACTTGTGTCCACCTGTGACGGCGCGCAACGTTTTGCGGAAACTGTCGACTGCGTCGCGCGGGATGCGGTCCTTCAACTTCAGCACCAGAATATCTCCCGGTCGCAAATCGAGCCGCGCGATTTTGAATTTGATATCATCGATTGCGCTCATGTGTTTTCCTTTGCTGCCGAATGCTATGGGCCAGAGCCGTGCTTCGGCACTGGCCTGCCCGGATCGAACTGCTGATATTTTTCGCGGATTGCCGGCAATACCCAATCCGGGGCCCGAAGATTTTTCCACATGGTCTCACTGAGCAGAGTATCTCGGCGCGTGCCGTCTGACCGACATGCGTCAATGGCTCTCAGAACCCACCATAGCAGGTGCTTGTCGTTGAACTGGTCGGTCATGGAGATGTCCTCTCGAGGCGCACCGTCACTTCGCCTTTGACGATTTCAGTTTGAGCGATTCCATAGTGAAAGACCGGCGATCCGTTGACGGTGCGATTCCTGCAAACCGATCCCTCCTCCGGATCAGCACTCACGCAGTATTTCTGTTCGACGCCATTCAGAAACACGACGATCTTATAGCCGCCCGCCATCAGGTTTTTATGATTCTCGTAGCCGGGATCATTCCTGTCCGCCGATACGCGACCGCGGAAGTTCGCCGGGACGTAACGCCGTTTTTCGAATGCATCCTTCATGCTGCGTCTTCCTCTGATTGCGGGGCGATACGTTCGCCGGTTGCTTCGTCGTAGCCTGGCGCATATTCGGACGGCCACCACCAGCCGAGTTGAACGCGGCCGGTTTCCTCATCGCGCCGTTCGATCGTGCGCGACCAGGTAATTCCGCGCGTTTGTTTGATGTGCGCGACCCAGCTTTTCCAACCGAGCGTATCGAGGATGACGAAAGTTTTGTTGAGCATCGTCAGGCCGGCAGTCGCCGCCGGTACAGGCTCCGGTGTGGCGCGCTGGAACCACGAAACGAGCATCGCGTTCCAATCGTCAGCAACGGTGCCGCGGCCCATGTGGTAGGGGTGAAACCGGCTGAATTCCTTGTTAAATTGCTGATCTCCAAAGCCCATTCCGCGAATAGCTTCTCGCGTCGATTCCGATGGCGCGAACGCGATGGTTAGTTTTTCCTTCGAATCCAATCGCGAAGCCCTCGGGCGCGCGGGCTTCTCTCCCCCTCCAAGTCCTACTCCAAGGATCAAGGAGTCTCCTCCCTCCTCCCTCTGACGTACCATTTCTCCTTTTTGTGGAAATGGCTCCGGCTTAGATGGTTCGATTTCCTCTTTTGGATACTTTGAGGCGACGTACTTTCTGATTTCGTCGTCCCTTACGTCACGGAATTTCGGCGTTTTGGGTTTCTGGTACTTGCAGAAATTACGGACTGCGCCATGCGGTTTCCCCTCAAAGGAGAATTGACGCACGGCATCGGCTCGCGTCAGCTCAGCGAGCAGCGGAACTACGTCGAGATTATCGGCCGAAAACACCCGCATCTTCAGCGTAACCGGCTTCCACTCAAACACACCCTGGTCGTCTGACTCGGTCCAGATGCCCAATAGCAGCACGCGCGCGGCCATAGAGAGCGACGCGAACGCCTCATCGGTGAACAGGCCGGGATGAATGCTGCGGATGCGCGCCATCAGAACTGTTTTCCGTTCTTTTCGAGCCAATCGTCATAGGGCTTTTCGAAACTCGCGAGATCGCCCATGCGCATGCCCTTGGCATCCGACTCGATTTCCTCAAGAGAGAAGCCGCAAAGGTGCAAATGCTCGAGATAGGCAACGCAGCTATACCGCGGAGCGCGAGCGCGCTTGCGGATGATGCCCTGGATATAGAGAAGCTTACGGATATAGGGCTTCTCGGCCTCCTGCTTTTGAATGCTGCAAAACGCCGGGATCTTCGTGAAGGCTTTATTCCAACTCTTTGACGTCGGGGCACCGGATTCGTACTCAAGATAATTGCTGAACGATTCTTCCGCGGCCTGCAGGACGTCGGCGACGGTGTATTTTTTCAGCCACTTCCGAACATCGTTGCGGCCGGCGTCGTTGAGGGTAAATCCGTTCCGCTCTAAACGCTCCACCACCCGATCAAGGGTATCGGTTGATAGACGCTGCAATTCGTCGCGCCATGCAATCATCATCTCGATTTGGTCGCGGCGCTCGGCAAGCTCCGCTATTTGGTCAAGCTGCTTTGTGAGCACTGCGCGATCGATTAATTCCCGGCCACCCTTGCCTGAATTGCAATCGAAGCATGATGTAATCAGATTCAGTATGTCGGCATCGCCGCCGGCAACAACGGGCTTAACATGGTCGCATTGCAGAATGACCTCTGGCGCCTTCCGCCCACAGTACTGGCAGGTAAAGGAGTCGCGCTTGAAGACTTCAAATCGCAATTTTTGGGACAGCGCGGCCCGTGCCATTATATCATTCCAAGTGCTTGCTGGTATGTCTCGACGATAGTTTCATGTTCGGCGCGCTCGTTGGCGTCCTGCTTGCGTAGGCGGACGATCGTCCGGAGGGCTTTCACGTCGTACCCGTTGCCCTTCGCCTCCGCGTAGACATCGCGGATATCGTCGCTGATGGTTTTGCGCTCTTCCTCGAGACGTTCGATTCGTTCGATGATCGCCTTGAGTTGGTCCTTTGCGAAGGACGTCGCCGGCGCGTCTGGGGCTATAGCGGTGTTGTGGCCTGTTGCTGGCGTCATGATAACTTCCTTGCTTTCAGTTTTGCGACATTGCGGCGGCGTTCGCGCCACGTTGCGAGGGATTCAAGCCACGCCCAACAACACCAAACGATGCCGACCGCGATTGCGACGCCGATCGCGAATACCCAGGTGGTGATAACCAGCATGATCGGCCATCCGAAAAGCCAACCGAACGTCCACGCGGATGACCAATCGAATTGCGGGCCAATGAACAGGGCGTGAAGCATCGCGCCGATACCGAGATAAATTGCGAAACCGATCAGCCTCATGCCGCGCTCTCCGTTGCTGTCGCAGCCGCGAGACGTTTTCCCCGCACGATCAAATCACACGCTCCCATATCGTCTGTTTTGAAAAGGTCGCGGATCATCGCGAGTCCATCGTTGAAGGGGAGTCCACCGACCGGCGCGTATGCGAGACGCGCCTCTTCGTCAGCGCGCTTGTTGGTTGGGGTGCGGGTCATACCGCGTCGCCGTCTGGCTTGATGTACGCGCCCCGGAGACGCGATGCGGCCTCGCCAGCAAGCGCCGCCCATCCGGCTTCATCAATGTAATGGTCGAGACGCAACGGGCCGGTGTACGCCCTCGCCTGCTTGAGGCTCACCATCATTTGCGCGACGTCATGCTCGTCAATTGGCCGCTTGGGCGCCTTCCCGGCCACAGCGAGAAGCCCGTTCCATAGGAGGGCTATCCTGGCGAATCCGGGCATGGGATCGAGCCCGTAGGCTTCCTGACGGTCGCCGCCGACCAACGTCGCGGCGGACCCGATGATCTTCCCGGCCTTCATGCTGCGCGATCCTCGGTCAGGTAACGGAAATCGGATAGGAAATTGGCCCGCGCAACTAGGGGGGTCCAATACTGAAGCGTTACGCCGATCGGCGCAGCATCGGTCGACCAGCGGACAGGCGCGGTTGCCATGTTCTGCGTGCGCTCGTCGAAAAGAATCCGCCCATCAAACTCCTTGACCGCGGTCGGCATATCGGCGTCGAGGCCGAAACGCTCGCAGACAGCGCGCATGATCTTGTCCTCAGCCTCTTTGTATCCGGCCAGGAACGGCTTTAAGGGGCGCGGAACGTCGACCAGGTAGGCTTCGCTGGCGTCATGCAGGAGCGCCCAGAGCTTGTGCTCCGGCGCCGCGGCGCGTGAAAGCAGAACCGAATGTTCCGCGACGCTGTAGAACCGCAAGCAATGGCCGCCGAACCGGCAGAGCATCGAAAGCGCATGGGCGATATCGTCGATGAAAACCTCATCGGCGCGTGGGTCGATCGGCCAAAATTGCCGTCCAAGCGCTGTCTGGATCCAATCTCCTCGAGAGTCTGTCATTCCGCAGCCTGCCCCTGTATTCCAGCAAAGATCGGTTCCCATGAGATCCGGCGCAATTCGGTCGCTCCGCAGTGGCCGCGGTCCCAGACGAACCAAGCGAACGCCGTTGGGTTGCTGACCTTCGGTCCTTCCCAGCCGTCGCGATGCATCATCGGCAACCGGTTTCGGAAAACATGCACGCGCGCGAGATGGCCGCCATCAAGTATCGGCGCTCTCCTGGTGCTCTCGAGGAACGCCAGCCGAAGCAACATCACAACACGCGGGCAGAGATCGAGCGCGTGAACGACGAATTCGGAAGCGTTCTTAAATGGCGGGTTGGTGACGATGGCCTGCACGCCGATCGGTAATTGGCGCTCGGAGAGGAAGTCCCAACCGTGTTCGTCCTGGTCCGGCGACTCGTAGTCGACGAGATCGGTCGCATAGACCTGCCGGCCGGATACGCGAAGGACGCGCACGATTGAACCGGGACCGCAGGCCGGTTCCCAGATAACCGGTGGGAGGTTTTCAGCCTTTAGCAGCGCCTGCACCGCCTCCGGCGGCGTCTCGTAAAGGTCGTTCTTCCGTTCAGCCAATGCCGCTTTTGTATCGGAGATCGCGAGTCCAGCGCTCATGCCGCACCCTTTGCGAGTTCGATAAATTGTCCGGCAATTCCGCAGTCTCTCAAGATCGCAGCATCACGCTCGCCATAAGCGATCAGGACGGATGGCGCCCCTGCGTTTGCCGCGGCCCGCTTGCCGTCGACGTGATGAAAATAGAGACGACCGCGGAAGAACAGCAGCGCGGTTGCTTTCTTCCAAACCGTTTCAAAAAACAGATCGGTTTCGGTTCGCGCGAATATCAGCGTCGTCCCGATGCCATGCTCGACCATGCGGCGCATCCAGGGGCCAACGATCTGAGGGCCGCCATAGGGCGGATTGAACCACACGCGACCGTTCCATGGCTTCAGCAGTCCATTGTCGGCGATCGTGAAATGCTCTTTCGCGGTCGGCCATGGGCGAACGATCGGGGAGCATGGATCAAGATCGAACGAATCGGGGCCGCCTAACGCGTCGATAATTTCGGGCGGAGTCAGCCATTCGTCCTTGAGCATATTCGCGCTCTGATGGCCGCCCATTCCCGTGAAGCGCGCGCTCTGCTCGCGATCGAATAGGGTTTGATCGCTCATGCGATTACCGCTGCTTTCATGTGATGGAGGTAATGGCCGGTGCAGCCGTCGCCGCCGGGCTCGATTTCGATAATCTGCTCGCTCGCCTCGTGGCGGAACGTCCGCAGCGTGTTCGGATCGCGATGCCAGCCTTGACGCGCCAAGATCCCGCGCAGCGTGGTCAAATATGCGCGCGTCGCGTCATCCTCGTGCAAATAGGTCCGGCGCCCATCCGTTTCCCAGGCGTCGTCTTCCGGGCGGTATCCGAGAATGGTGAGAGTATCGGCGAGCATGTTCATACCGCTGCCTCGCGCCAGTAAATCCACTTAAATCCCTGCTGAGATGATGCCGGCTCTTTGCGAGACTTGATCGCCTTCAAATCAGCAAGTTGCGCCAATCGATTCGCGACAACGTCCGGCGAAAAGGCGTCGACACGCTTCCATATCTCCCTGGATGAAAGAGCGTTGTCGGAACCGAATGGGATGGCGTTTACGATTTCGTTCATGCGGCCCTCCCGTGGAATAGGCCGCTGCGGTAGACCGGATAATTATGATTGTGCTTGCCTGGGTCGCTCACGCAGGGGCGTATCGTCCCGGTGCGGATAATGACGCCATCCTTGATCGCGCGCAGCCAGACGGCGCCCATCGCATTCGGGTGACTTGGCCGAATCTTCAGATGCCGGAGCAGGTCGTCGACATGCACTTCACACTGCCTCCGCGCGACATGACAAATCGCTGCGTAAGCCACTTCCGCGAAATCTGGATTGACCAGCGTCTCTGCGAATTCAGCTTCGATCATGCCGACGTCGCGGTTATGTGCGGCCCAGTCGAATAGAGATACGGACTCCATCATGCGCGCACCTTTGAGGCCACGTCGGCACGAAGAACCAATTCGTTGATGGAGCGAACCATGCTGGCTTGTTCGCGGGCCGCGAATGGATCCGTCAGCGCTTGCGCGAGCGCGGCATTAATCAGCACAAGCTTTTTGAGAACCAAAAGCTCGACCGGACTGATCTCGATCTTGATTGTTCGGTCGATCACGCGCCCATCTCCGCAGTATTTCGAACTGCTTGCGCGAGCATGTCGCGGAGTTGGTTCTTTGACATTTCAGGTGCGGGACCGTAGAGCCGCCGACGCATTACGGGATCGGTTTTGCTGACCGCGAGGATCGGAGCCGCAGCCAACTTCGCGGCGCGGACTTTCGCCTTATGCCTCTTGCTCTTTGCGCGGTCGCGGGCGCGTCGGCGTTCGGCAAACATCGCGCGCTGTTCCGGTGTTTGATCTTCGCGTCTGATCATGCCGCCACCGCGATCTTTGGCGCCATTGCCGGCGCAATCCAGCCCCGCGGCGGCTGCAGTTTCAGGCGATGATGCGGACACCAGGACGTTTCCGAATCGACGGCATGGCCGCAATATCGGGCGTCCGTCAGGTCATCATTCGTGATGAAGCGGCATTCGACGGGCCTGCCGTCCTTCATGGTCAAATCAGCGAGCGCGAGATTTAACGGTTCAAGACATTGCATCGGGATTTCCCTCGGAATGGGTTTCGGTTTGAACGCAACGGAACCGCGACGCTTACGCATACGCTCGGTATTTTTTTCTCGGATACGATCTTTCCTCGCCTGGAGCTCGGACTCGGTCGGCGGCGGCTTGACGCTCCTGGACAATTTCAGCCGATCAATCTTCCCGCAAACCGCGTTGCGCGATATGCCAAGCTCGTCGGCGATGGCCTGCGCTGTTACGCCGGCTTCCCATTTGGTCTTGAGAAGATCGCGCTGTTCTTGTGACCATGTTTCGACCCACCGCATCAGATCGCATCCTGTTTTGGTTGGATGACTTCGATGATCTCGGCGATTTCAGAGGCAAGCGCGGGGTCGAATCGAAGTAACCGGGTTATCTTCCGGACGGCGTGCAAGACCGACGTATGGTCACGATCCATGCGACGACCGATTTCTGGAAGAGATTTTAGCGTCAAGGTTTTCGCCAAATACATCGTAATTTGGCGCGGCCTGACGACGGCATGGGTGCGGCGCGGTGAAAGTATATCGTCCCGCGTGATGTTATAGCGACGCGCAACAATCCTGATTAGTTCGTCAATGCGTGGTCGCGGCGCCCCGGCCGCGGGCTCATATTCGCATACGATCGAAAACCACGGTTCCTTGAATGCCGGAGCGACTTCTATCGGAGCGGGTTTTGACGGATGAAGGATGGGATCGGGCCGGAAGGTCTTATCGGCGGGAACGAAATCCGGCGCACCGAGCGCGCGCGACGCCATCCTGGCGCGACGCTCACGCCTCGCCGCAATGCGGTCACTCGATGGCAATTTCAAATAAGGATCGTGCTGAACGAGAGTCGCAATCGCCTGCATATTCCCCTACCCCATTCATTTTTAAGAAACGCGCGGCCCGCATTTGCGCGGGGTGATGCCGGGCTCAGTTATGCGTCGGAGCTATTTCAGGAGCGATCTTCACCGCGCAATTTGCGCAGAGTGCCGACAAGCGCAGCAATCGTCGGCTGATGAAAATTCGGATCGGTAACGTTAAGTCCGCTAACGATCGATTCGAGTTGTGAAGCGAGCGCCGCTGCCTCTCGTTGTGCCTGGAGGATTTCAACGGCGCGTTTAATGTCGCGAGCTGCCCAGTGATCCGGGTCTGTGATTTCACCATACCAAAGCGCTTTCACTGTTCGAAACGTTACGGTCTGAACCTTCTCCGGAACGCGAGCCAACCAACTCTCTCGCGTTACGCCCCAATCTCTCGGGCCTGCTAAAAACGCAATCTCTTTGCGCATCGAAATCACTCCTTACGCTGTACGAATTGAGTTTCCGGATTTCGGAAAGCTTTCGGAAGGACTTTCCGATTTCCGGAATTTTTAAGCTGTAACTTCACCTCATCGAAAACGGTTGACGTTGAAGGGAACTAGACGGTGGAAGAGGAAGCGGACGCCTGGACCAAGTTCGCAGACATCGAATCGAACGCGCGACTGCGTAACGAGGTCGAATTGTTCATGATGCGGTCGGAAGCGCTGATGTCGAGAAGCGACCACTGCGCTTCAAGCGCACAGATCGCGGCCTCAAGTTCGGGATCAACGGAAGTGGCGCCGGAGCCGAGAATTGCACTCGACCGCAGTAGCGGCGTTGGCCCAGCCAAATTATCGCGCGTGGCCTGTTCAACGCTGCCGGCAGAAGAGAAAAGCGGCGCCGCCTCTTTTTTAGGGCGCGGCGCCGAGTGTACCGGTGCGGGAGGAATAGAAGACACCGGATCTGAAATTGAATCTTGCGGGCCGGACGCTATCCCGGCTGACAGTTGGAGGGTGGAAGAGCCCACCTGTCGCACCCCAAGGCTCTGCTCTAGAGGGGTAGCGCCGGTCTGCATTTCCCGGCCTCCGCAAGAACTGTTTCCGGTGACGGCGGGGCACATAGCGCGATCACGCGCCCTTCCCGATGGAGCCGGCGTCGCTTCGCGACCGCCCCATGTCATTGACCTGGGCTGTTGGATGCCTGGGCCGTCACCGGAACTGGAATTGGTTGCCCCGAGGAAATCACGTTCGGGGCCAGACGTGCCGGGGCCTGTACCGGTACGGCAGGTATTAGTTGCGGCACTCTCTCCGCCCGTCACCCCCTGTAGGTGGCATTGCCTGGGGTTGGCAGCATCGGGTCCTACTCCCGATTCATGTGGCGTCGTCGATTGCGATGACGCTTGGATCAAGCCTGTACATCCGGAGACCATGCCGGACGCCGTTGGCGTCGGATTCGCGAGTGAACCGGATTGCGGAGGCGACGTCGGCAGACCATCGGAGACTGCGTTTTGTTCGGGCGCAGACATTCTCGTCGCCCTTGAATCCGCTCCAGTAAGTCTTGGGTCCGTAGCCGCCGCGGCGGATAATGAACGATTGCATGTGACCTCGCGCGAATTAGTTGCGGTCGCCACCGATGGGCCGGGGGCGAGCTTTACAGCGACGACCGCGTTCACGTCCGAAGGGGAAGCCACCGCGGACGCAACTGAATTAACGGCGACAACCGACGCGCTCAGCGCAGCAGGGGCATTGCCACCCGAGCCAGTTGTCGCAATCACGTCGGAGGAGGTAATGGCCGACGTAACGGAATTGATGAGGATCGCTTCACACGAAGCGCATAGGAAGAACGTCTCGTCGACCTGCACGACCGCAGGAGCGTTGCCGCATTCATCGCAGATGGCGCGGGTGTGCAGCGAGATCATGCTGCGCGCTCCGCCTGTTTCATTGCGGTACAGGGATGTGGCAGCGATGCAACTATCGAGCGAATTGCAAAAGCGGAATTGGAATTTAATATCGAAAGATGAACGACGGTGTTCTGATGTTCCCTCGCCTTATTTCCGCTGGGGAGCGTGCCATGCAGGACTTCGAAGCCTATGGAGTGCCGACTTTTTATATGAATGTGCCGGTTGCGGAGCCCGCCGGGGGCGGGAATGTCCGCGTCTGGAATTGCGTCCGCAGGCATGGAGTGCTCGTTCCGGTTTGCGAAATCATTATTCCGGCTGTCGAGTTGCTGGTCGCGTCCCGCATCATCACGTCTGCCGCAATCGAGACTTTCAAAATGGAGGGGGAGGCGATAATGCTCGCTCATTGAGCGGCCTCGAGCTTCGCGCGGTTAGTCTCATCGAGTTTAGCCGCAGCGAGGTCCGCCAGCGCTTCAAGCGTCACGCCCTTAATCCCGCGTTCAAGAGCGGCTTCGACGGTCCGCGGCCAGTATCCGGCCGGGATAGAGTCGCGCTGTTTCATCTGGCGCGCGTTCACATCGGGAAGCCCAAGGGCGTCCCTGAAGGGAACTACGCCACCGAAGGCCGCGATGATGTCTGAGAACGACTGCATTCCGGATTCGATACACGGAGTATCGCGCTTAGTCAATACGGCACGTATCAAAAATATCGGTACAGTCCGTATCGGCATGGCGGGTGATGATCGAGACGAGGTAATTCAGGCGCGCGCGCAAAGGCTTAAGGCCTATCGCGAGGCGGCCGGATTTCGTTTCGCGGCGGAGGCGGCGCGGCGTTACCGATGGGTCGAGCCGACATATCGGTCTCATGAAAACGGGACGCGCCCGATCGGCGATGATGACGCCGACCGCTACGCCATAGGATTTAGCCGCCCCGGCCGCAAAATAACGGGCAAGGATATCATGTATGGACCGGCGGAAACCCCGGCCGACCCGTCAGAGAGCGGCATTTTGCGCGTTCCGGTCGTTGGCATGATCGGCGCAGGCGCCGTGGTCGAGCCCGAGTTCGAACAAGTGCCCGAAGGCGGCATTTATGAGGTCGAGCTGCCCTACGCCGTCCCGGAGGATCTGATCGCGTTCCAGGTAGAGGGTGATTCGATGATGCCGCGCTATGACGATGGCGACGTTATTCTCGTCTGGAAAGACCAAAAACGATCACTTGAGAGCTTCTACGGCGAGGAAGCCGCGGTCCGGACGCACGACGGGCGGCGCTATATCAAGACGATTTTATACGGAAAAACCCGCCAAACCGTGAATTTGCAAAGCTTCAACGCCAAGCTGATCGAGGGCGTCCGGATCGAATGGATCGGCGAAATTTACTCAACGATTCGGGCTGGCCAGGTCCACCGGCTCACCAAACGGGACCGCGCGCGTAAACCGGTCGCGAAACGCCCTAGCGCCGCCAAGGGCGCGCATAAATGAACCGGGCGCCCCATCGCCGCCCAAGCCCGGCCTCTACGCCCCAATAACCGCCCCTTCCCGCGGCGCCCCACCCCTCCGAAAATAATTGATACACCCCGTATTGACTAAGGTTCGATACACGGCGTATCGTTTCGAAATCAGCCGCTTATTGCGGTCAGGGGGGAAGCAGATGGCAGCAACACTTTTCCACGAACCGACCGGTCGATGGCTCACCTATTGCTTTGATTGGGCTGAAGGCACCGTCGTAACGCTTTCGATCGGGTCGTATTCGAAAACGCGAACTTATCTCAGCGGCAAGCCGATGTGGTGCGAGTTCACGCAATACACGCTGGTTGCGCCCGTCGCTTTCGACGGTCTCACTGGGCGCCCGCTGTTCGATCTCAATGAATGCAATCCAATTTGCGCGCTTGACGTCTCGCGGCTTCGCGCGGAGGCCGCGTGATGATCGCAATTGGCGGCAAGCCTCGTAAGGCTAAACTTCCTGCGCAACCGCAAGTCGTCGTGCAGCGCGCGGCCCTTGCGAACGAATTCGCCTTGTTCGGCACCGACGACAAGGGTTTGACCATCATCACTTGGATCGGCGATCCGAACGCCGCGACGAAATTCAATTCAAAATATGAAGCCAAATCCCGAGTGCGGGAGATGGAGGATGTTCCAGAGACCCGAGTGTTCAAGGTTATGGAGCACAAAGCCAAGGTGGCCGCGTGATGCCCAGCACCACAACCCTCCCCCACGTCTTTGCGCTCGCCCCTGATGATCGTCGCGTGGCCTATGACGCCGCAGCGGCACGCGCCCTGGATGCCGCAAGCGAGGCATCGGCGGCGCACAATGCCCGCAAGGTCGATCCCCGCTCCGTTCTCGACTATCGCGGATATCAGACAATGCGGATGGTTTGCGTGTTGCTGGTTAGGCATCACGACAAGCCGGCGTCGATCGAATGCTCGCGCGACGGGACCGTGGCGCGCATCTACCTGCCGAATTCAAAAATGATCGCGCAACCGGAGTCGAGCGCCGATTTCCTGCTCTGCGTCATCCCGAAATGGCTGGCGCAAAAAGCTGAATTGATGGGCGTTACGCCCGATCTCGCTGGCGATTGGAGCGAGGAGCAGCGCGAGACGTGGAATCGACTGAAAGACGCGCGCTTCTCGATCAATCGCAAGATCCAATCTCCGCCGCGCCTGACAACTCACGCTATTTCGAGGGTAAACACCGCATGAGCAAGATTGCATACATTGAGCGCCGTCCATTCGCCGCATCGGACGCCATCGCCGAAGAATTCGGCCGCGAGATTTATGGCGCGCGCCTGGACCCGTCCGATCCAGAAGCGTGTTTCAACTTTCTCTATTGTCAATTCGGCGATCGCTGGCGCGAAGTGATGGCGAACCTGGACGGCGCAATTTATGCCGCGGGTCAGCTTTACATCGACGCCGAGATGCGGAGGGCCGGATAATGGACCTTCAGCCATTTATCGCCTGCATTGCGGTTTTCGGCTTCGTTTGCGCCGTTGTCGGCTACATCGTTGGCAGAGCCGAAGGCAAGAGCCTCGCCGCGTTTCCGGATCCGACCGAAAGCGGGAGCAATCCCCTTTGAATCTCCGCGGTTTCGAACGGCGCGAATTTCCTCTGTCGGTGCGTAAGCTGGCGTTTAAACGTTGTTGCCGCGATGGCGTGCCGCATTGCGAAAATTGCGGCATTGAATTGAAGGCCGGCAATATCGAATACGAACATCTTTTGGCGGATGGGCTTTCGGGCGAACCGACGCTTGAAAACTGCGGCGTGTGGTGCCGGTCGTCTTGTTCAAAGAAGAAGACCTTCACCGAAGATAATCCGCGGATGCAGAAGGCCGACCGCGTTCTCAAAAAGAATTTCGGGCTAACGCCGTCACGTCACAAAATTCAATCTGCCGGATTTCGCAAAGCCCCACCACAACGAACCGCATCTCGTCCTATCGAGCGCAGATCATGAATTTCAGATTAGCCCTGCGAGCCGCGTTCTGGGCCTGCTTTTTCGCCGCCGGCCTGATCTCCGCATATCTGCTTTGGATCATACTCACGATGCCGAATGCGCCAGCGTCGTTTGGAGGGTGAACGGATGCCGTCTGCACATCGGGGGACAGAATGACTGACCTATTCCTTGAGCGCGATGCAGTGATTTCGGACTGCGGCAAGTATCGCTATTTGCTGCGCCGGACATGGGATCACGGCAAGCCGCGCTGCCTATACGTCATGCTCAATCCGTCAACGGCGGATGCGGAGATCGATGACGCCACAATCCGATCCTGCATTCGTCTTGCCAAAACCTACGGCTACGGCAGCTTCGAAGTAGTCAATCTGATGGCGTGGCGCGCAACCGATCCGAAAGACTTGCCAGCAAAGCCGTCCGAGGCCATGGGATCGGACAATCCGAGGATAATTGAAGCGGCAATAGCGCGCTGCGATGTCGTGATCTGCGCCTGGGGCGCCCATCCCTACGCCGCGCGGTTCAAGGGCGCTGTCCTCGATATGGTGGGCCTATATCGACCGACCGCGTACTGCCTCGGCAAGACGAAGGCCGGCGCTCCGAAGCATCCTCTTTACATCAAGAGCGGCACTCCGCTGGAGGCATTCCGATGACCCCGCCCCGCTGTTCTCCTGGCACCGTGGACGCCCCATGATCAGAATCCGAGGAATTTGGTGGCCATGCTCGGCTTGGCATCGCCACCGTAAGCCGATCCGAGGGAAGTATCGCAGGAGAATGAAATGAGCCACTTCACCGAAGATCAGATCAAACACATGGTGAACCGTTTCTTGGGTTGGCGGCTGCCGAAGAATTTCAATCCCGACGCTGGAATTAGCTATACGCGGCCCAATTATGCGCCGTCCGTAGATGCAACGCCGAGCGGGACCAATCTTTTCGATGCCACCCAAGCAGACGCGATGGTGCGCTATATGATCGAAGGGTTGCCCATCCCCAGCACTCTTGCCGCCGCTATCAAGCGCGCCTTAGAACGGGGTGAAGGGTATGTCCGGGCTGCGACGTGGAAGGAAATCAGTGAGCCGCCTTACGAACGAGGGCGGGCCCATAAAGACTTGGCGGAAGTGCATGCTGCCCTATGCATGGCTATCAACGGTCCTGCCCAACCGCCGCTGCAAGGTATTTACGATGCAATCAACGCGCTGGGCGGCAGACCCGATCAGGACAATTGCTATGACCAGGGCATTGTTGATACCGTCGCGAAGGTGCTGGATATCATCGAGAAGGCGCAGGCTGCTGGTGTTGCCCAAGCACCATTGGACTGCGATACGCTGGCGAGCGCTATTTATTCCGCTGATGACCTCTACCTCTCTCCAGATCAATCGCGACGCGCTGCTGAAGCGGCTATTCGCTTTTTTGGGGGTGCCCAAGCATCTGCGCCGGACCCGCTCAAGGCGATGGGATTGCCGTGGGAAGATGTCGCAGAAGATGATCCCGACGTAATCCTCGCCGCCCATGCTATCGCCGAGCACGGCATTGGGCGTCAGTGGGACGATTTTCTGCCGACCAATGCCTACGACGTAGACCAGGGAGACCTGATCGAATACGCGCGAGCGGCGGTCGCGGCCTTGCGCGCGAAGGTATCCCCGGTGCCATCGACACATGAGGCACCAGTCAACCTTCCGTTTGAGCGATTGCCACAACATGCCGGCGATCCAGCCTTTGGCCCTGTGCCAAACGTAGTGCCGCTTGGTAGCAGCGATCCAAACCACCCCAGCAATACGCCGGCCGATGCGGTGGTTTCCTCTAACCACCAAGGTGACTCCGATGCGTGAGCAAGAGGACGATTTCGCATTTACGCGAACCAAGTGGCGCTGTTCGGCGTGCGGTCGGCTCAACAGCATGGAGCGCGATAACGTCTGCCCCAAGTGCTTTGATCTGGCACTTGATGAAGATCAGAAGAAGCTCGACAGCCCCGTGTCTCTACAACACCAAGGTGGCAAATGACTCCATCCGAACAGGCTGCGCTGATTGATCGGCTGACCACAA
Organism: Bradyrhizobium lablabi; assembly: GCF_900141755.1. Classification (NCBI taxonomy): domain Bacteria; kingdom Pseudomonadati; phylum Pseudomonadota; class Alphaproteobacteria; order Hyphomicrobiales; family Nitrobacteraceae; genus Bradyrhizobium; species Bradyrhizobium lablabi. Next base: position 1,327,877 of record NZ_LT670844.1, read on the forward strand.
TGGCTCGCTGGCAACGCGACAACATGACCAAGACCGGCGTGTATAATAATTTCACGAACGGCAGCCTCGCTGAAGAAGCCGCAGCAGCGCTCTGCAACGTTTCCGCTAACGCTTCCGGGGCCGGTGGATTGCGGGAGGCGCTGGAGAAGATCATTACCTCCGCGATGTCATGGCATCCAAGCGAGAACGGTCCTTCGTATACCGATACCAAGAAAATTTTGTTCGACCGTCTCGCCGCCCTCCCGGATCAGCGAGCATCCGCACAAGGCTGTTTCGATAACACCACCGTGGCTCCGACCAATAGAGAACTGCACGACGCAATCGCGACCGCCATGCAGCAGGACGGCCTCACATATAGCGGCATCCAACAGGCGGTTAAAGTTGTGCAATCGCTATACGCGGTGACGCGCCCACATCCCCGTACCCCAGGAGAAAAATAATGCCCACCGGATACACCTATCCCGTTGTTGACGGGAAGATCACCGAGTTTCCCGATTTCGCCCTGTTGTGTGCCCGTGCATTCGGCGCGTTGATCATGATGCGCGACGATCCGATGGACGCGTCGATCCCCGATGAATTCGAGCCAGAAACCAAATATTACGATGATCGCCTCGCTGCGGATATGAAGCGGCTTGGCGGGGTTCAGGCAATGACCATGGCCGACGCCAACACGGCGGCTTTGGAGGTCCACCGAGAGGCCCTGGCTTCGCGCTCGAAGTATCTGGCCGACAAGGAGATCGAGGCCGGACGCCTGAATGCGATGCTGGCGCACGTCCGAGCTTGGAATCCGCCGACGCCGGACCATGCCGAGATGAAGAAGTTTATGATCGACCAGCTCGTCATGTCCCTGCCCGGAGATTATGCGCCAGCCATCCCGGCGCTTCTGGACGGTGCTGCATGGCGCCAGCAGGAGATCGACCGGCTCGCTGATTCCATCGTCTACAGCCAGAAGGAAATAGCCAAAGAGGTTGAGCGAGCGCGCACCCGAACCGAATGGGTGAAGTCGCTTCGGGCATCACTGATTCCTTCGCAACAGGGAAACACCCCATGACGCTACGCTGCATAATTTGCAATTGGCCGCTTGCTGAGAGCCGAGAGAGGGGCTGTGTCCCCGGCGATTGCAGCTATCGGCCCGACGATCCTGCCGAACAAGCGCGGATCAGAGAGCGTAGGGCCACGCTTAGCGCCGAACGATCGATGCCCTCGCGCGGGTGCCCCCAGGAGACCAGCCATGACTGACGGCGAAGATCACATGGTGAAAATCAGCGCCCTGATTTCTCGCCTGCAATCGACCATGGATCAGTTTGGGGACACCTGCGTTTATATTCGGCGCGGCGGCCTATCTTGGGGCGCCGTTGCCCTCAATCGTCGATCTGACGACCAAAAACACGGCGTGTTCGACCTCCATGCGCAGCATGACCGAGACATGCTTCAACGGCTTGAACAGATTGAGCGATTGAAGGCTTCTCGAAACGCAGCCGAAGCTCGGATTACAGAGGCAGTGGCAGAGGAGCGCGAGCGGTGCGCGAAGATTGCAGACGATACCGCGAAATATTTGGTCGGCGTAGGGAGTAAGGAATTTTCCGCTGCAGTCTCTGTGGCGACGGCTATCCGCGGTCCTGTGGGAGGAGCGCGCAATGGCTGAGACCGTGAAGTGCGGCGACTGCAAGTATTTCATTCGGAACGGCAAGTGCGTCTTTTTGCAAACAGCAGAGGGGCGCGATCCTGCACGCAAGTTCGAACACGCGCCATTCTGGGTCTGGTCGGACTGCTACAGCGATAGAGAACAGGTGCGCGCCAATGTTACCAGCGCATGCCCGACGTTCGCCCTCCGCACGCAGTCTCCGGCAAATCAGGGAGGGTCGCGGTGAGCCTCCCCCGAATTGTCTGCCGGTTCTCATGTGGTGCAGCCTCGGCAGTTGCCACAAAACTTGCACTGGCAAAATACGGACATGAGCGCGTCGAGATCACTTATTCCGACACTGGCTCTGAGCACCCCGACAACAAGCGGTTTCTCGCGGATTGTGAGCGCTGGTTTGGGAAATCCGTGACTGTCATCAAGTCGGAGAAGTACGCCGACACCTGGGCCGTGTGGGAAAAAGAGCGGTTCATTATGTCCCGGCAAGGCGCGCCTTGCACGGCAGCGCTGAAACGCGAGCCGGTCTATCTCTTCGAGCGGCCGACCGATATTCAAGTGCTCGGCTACACCGCTGAGGAAGAAGATCGGGCAAAACGATTGCGTGAGCAGAACTTTGAGCGAGTCATCGAAACCCCTCTCATTGAAGCCGGGCTGACCAAGGCAGACTGCTTAGGCTTGCTAGAGCGCGCCGGCATCGAATTGCCCGCAATGTATCTCCTCGGATTCCAGAACAATAACTGCATCGGATGCCCCAAGGGCGGGCGCGGCTATTGGAACATGATCCGCAAGCATTTCCCCGATCAGTTCGAGCGCATGGCTGCGCTACAGAGGAAGCTTGGCGAGGGGTCGGCATTTTGGGTTGAGGAAGATGGCACCAAGCTAACCCTAGACAGACTTGAACCTGACCGGGGTGAACAACACAACGAACCGAGCATCGAATGCTCGATCATGTGCCATATCGCTGAGGTCGAAATCGCAGAGGCCGCAGAGTGAAAAACGATCCTAAATGCTGCTGCAACCGCGAGATTTGCACCTATGACCCGGATGTAGGATGCGGCTCTCGGCGCATGTTCGGTGATAGCCTTGGACGGAAGCGCGCAGAGATCACCGCGACAGAGGAAACAACGACCCTATCCCCGGTGTCTCAGGCACAGAGCAAGACCCCATGACGCTGCCAGCCGTTTACCGCCCCGATCAGGTCGCCCAGCATCTCGGCTGGTCGGAAAGACGTGTGCGAAGTCTCGCTAAAAGGCTTGGAGCCTGCCGGGTTTTGGGCAATCGTATGGTGTTGCTGCCCGAGGACGTGACGACCATTATGGAGGCGACGAAGCCATGCCCATCAAAATCTATCGGCGTAAAGGAAGTAACGTCTGGCAGTACCGGGGCACGGTTACCGGAAATCGATTACGAGGATCGACTGGCACAGCGAACCGCGAAATCGCGGCGCGAGTTGCGTCCGAGATCGAAAACCGCCACTGGAAACGTCATCTCGATGGGCCAGAAGACACTCTGACATTTCCGAAAGCAGTTGCCCTGTATCTCAAGGCCGGCAAGTCCGAACGGTTTGTGTGGAAGATCGAAGATTATTGGAAGAATGCCAAGGTCAAGGACATGACATCGGGCGCGATCAGACAGAGCGCGATCGATCTTTATCCCAAGGTCAGCGGAGCGACGTGGAATCGCTGCGTCATCGTGCCGACGCAGGCGATCATCAATCATTGCGCTGAGTTGGAATTGTGCCCGCGCATCCGCGTCAAGAGGTTCCCGTTCGATGAAAAGATCAAGCAGCCCGTCACGCTCGAATGGCTCGATGCCTTCTGCGCCCATGCCGACAAACAATTGGCTGCGCTAGCGCTGTTCATGTTCGCGACCGGATGCCGTATCGCCGAGGCCCGGCGCATCGAGTGGGATGATATCGATTTTCAGGCGCGCACCATCCTGATCCGCAAGACCAAGATCAGGCGCCAGCGCTTGCCGAACATGCCGCCGCGCCTCCTGCTGGCGCTCGCCAACATGGACCGCAATTGCAAGCCGTTCGGGGATGCCTACACGACGCTGCGCGACCGCTGGGAACGCGTCAGGGTCGCGGCCAAACTCAAGCGCCTGACCTTCCATTGCAGCCGCCACGGCTTCGCTACCAAGCTCCTGCATGACGGCATCGACGTGGTGACGGTCGCGAAACTCGGCGGCTGGGCATCGGCGCAGCAAGTGCTCAAGACCTACGGCCACGCCAAAGATAACCCAAAGATCACCGATGGGCTTTTTGACGCGCCCCCTGATCTTTCTAAGAAGGTGTCGAATGATTGATACCCTGCATCATGAAATCCGCTTCGTCTACGGCATCAAATCCTTGGACCTTATCAAGGTTGGCGTTGCGATGAATATCGAAAAACGAATGGAAAAAATGCGGCTCGAAAACCCTCATGGGTGCGAGTTGGTATTTTACCGAAGAACGTTCGCCCCCTTTGTCTTTGAAAAGAGGATGCACGAACTCCTAGCCGACAAGGCAGTCGGTCGCGAATGGTTTCGGGTGTCGCTGGCCGATCTCCGTCAAGCCGCGAACAAAGCAAAGGGCGCCTCCATGAAGGCCCATAGGGCATTGGAGCGATGGAAGCGAACCCCGATAGAAATTGGCACGCTAGAGACACACCCGACCTATGACGTTGAGCAAAATCAATAGCTTGCGCTGAAAAGCGCAACCCATATAGGGGAATACGACGCCAAAACCAATGCTATCTGCGATCGCTCGCCGCGGCCGCCGCGTCCGAAATAGGCCGATAACAGCCGATTACCGGACGCGTTGAGCGTTCTATTGCCCGTGGTTCTTCAACACCTGATCGCAGGCCTTGGATATCTTGGGACGATTCTGCTGCAGGCAGGCCAGAACGGTGAAGTCGCCCTGATCGATCACCGGACGGCAGTAGCGCTGAACGTCACGCGAACAGGCGGCCTGTTCCTCCGGCGTGCCGCTGCGTGGCTGATCGGCGACGGCGGCGGAAGAAAGCGATAGCGACAACAAGGTGAGTGCCAGGAAAAATTTGGACATCGTGTTCCTTCTTCTGACGGCTTAGAATTCCAACCCGAAAAGCACATGGCATCACCGGGACAGTCTAGGCAGATTGCAAATGCCGCGGACCGCAGCAGGGAGCCAGTCAGAAACGCTGGTAAATGCGGCCAAATTTGCGGCGCGGGCTTCCTAAGGACAATTTATTGATGCAAATAACCATCTGATATTACAACATTATTTTCTAGATTTAGATTTTCGCGCTTGACTGTTGCAGCTATGCCCCAGCTTTCCAAGCTGGCGCGGAGCCCGAGGGGATATCCGGCATTTCGCTGGGCGAAAAATGCCGTTCGCCTGCGCGGCGCGGTTTGTGTATTTTAGCCTCGCGCCGGTCCGGCGGTGCCGATCTGCGGGCGCAACGCGGGGGGCCGGGGCCGGATTGTCATTTGAACCTAACACTCTGCCACGACACTAAACTTTCGATGCGGCGAGACGTATCTAGCATTAGAACGTCATTTGAATGGGAAAATCCGATATGAAATTGTTTGGTTCCCGCTTGTTTGGACAGGCGATCAAGGTAGCAGGCGTAGGCGCCGCACTTATGTTGTCGGTATCGGCGGGCCATGCCCAGTCCGGCCCGTTTGTCGGTTTTGACGGATCATGGTCCGGCAACGGAACCGTTTCGCTTTCCGACGGAACGACCGAGCGGATTCGATGCAAGGCGGACTACAAGGTTAACGGCACTGGCCTTGGTCTGAAACAAAGCCTGCATTGCGCCAGCGACAGCTACAAGTTCGACCTGAGCAGCGATGTCACGAGCCAGGGCGACCGCATTTCCGGCAACTGGAGCGAAGCCAGCCGCAATATTTTCGGCAATTTGCAGGGCACCGCGGGTGGCGGCCAGATCGACGTGTTCGTCGAAGCTTCCGGCTTTGCCGCCAACCTGACCTTGCGGACCAACGGCAACAAGCAGACCGTGCAGATCAGCTCCAAGGGCGAGATCAGGGGCGTCAGCATCACGATGGTGAAGAGCTAGCGCCCGCAAGCTTCCAGGGGGGCGTGAACTCATAAACCCGCAGGCGTCGCCGGACGTCTGCTTTGGTGCGCACTACGGACTCAAGTCGCACATTGCGCGAGGTCCGAAAAGTGCCATGAGAGCGAATCGGGGGCCGGCAACGCTCGATTCAGGACGAGCCCATGATGCTTCGTCTCGACCCTTCGTACGATCGACGCAGCAGCGCAAACAGGCTGCCGCCCGTCGCGGCGCCCAGCAGGTAGGCGACAGCGACCAGCAGCGCGAGCGGTACGCCCGCATTGGAGCCCAGGAAAGAGATGGTCACTATCTCGAAGTTCTGCAGCGCGAAGATAATCGTCACGGCGGCGAACAGAATGATGACGGCGAGGTAGATCCAGCGCATGGGTGCCTCCTTATCGTCGATCAAGAGACCGCGTGGCGCGCATTCCGCCAACTACACCTCTCAATGAGCGCGGCGCAGGCCGAAGCCGAGGCCGATCCAGGCTGCGCCGGCCATGATGAGATCGATGCCGAGGAACAGGCCGAGGATATAGAGGCTCGAGACCGGCCAGTGCGCCAAAATCAGCAGGCCGAGCAGCAGCGTGATCGCACCGGACAGCAGCACCCAGATCCAGGGCGTTTCCCGTTTCATGCTGAAGGCCAGCATGATGCGCATGATGCCCGAGGCTACCAGCGATGCGCCGAGAATGAGGGTGAGCAGCGCGGCGGCGAGCAGCGGATTCTCGAACGTGACGAAGCCGGCGATGATGTAGAGCGCGCCGAGCAGGACCCAGAGCAGGAATTTGCCCCAGCTCTTGATTTGGAAGGCGCTAAATACCTCGGCGACGCCGGCGATGATCATCATCACGCCGACGACGAGGACGCTCGCGACGGTGGCCATCACAACGCTGCCAAGCGCGATAAACCCGGCGAGCAGATAGACGACGCCGAGTGCGACGATCCAGCCCCACTTGGCGCGTAGCGGCGCCATATCAGAACCGGCTTGATGATTTGTCAGGGTATCTGAAGCATTGGTCATGACGGTCCTCCGATGCGAAAACCTATCCGACGCTCGTCTGCAAGAGACGCAAGATGAGAGAGATCAGGATATCGAACAAGTCACACCAGCCACAATCACTATTTCTTGCCGTTTCGGCTTTTCTGGTTCCGATATGGGTTCCATTGCTGACAATTTTAATGAATGACCGGTCTCCCCGGATCATGCGTTGCAATTGGCACACCGGCCGTTCACGACACGCGCACCGGCTAGACGCCCGGCGATTCATTCGGGAAGACTCGCAGCCTTAGTTTTTTGCGTGAAGGAGGCGTCGCGGTAGCGAGGCAACCGCGTCCGCAGCAGTCGGGTTAGAAGGCAAGCTCGGATGTTTTGCGCTGGCTGTTGACGCGCCACCAGCCGCTCACATCTGCTGGCCCCGCCTACTCCGCCGGCTTCGCGTGCGCTTTGCCGCGAAGCCGCTCTGACAAATTGATCAGGAACATCGCCGTCGGCCGCAGGATGAAGAGATCGGCGATCAGCGCCGCCACCATCGAGAAGGCCGAGAGCCAGCCGAACAGCCGCAGCGACGGCAGGTCGGAAAACACCGTCACCACCAGGCCGCAAGCCAGCACCACCGTGGTCAGGATCAGCGCGGGGCCGACCAGCACGGTCGCGCGCTCGACCGCCAGTTCCGGACTGACGCCGGGCCTGGATTCGAGCCTGAGCCTGTTGAGGAAGTGGATCGTCGCGCTGAGCCCGAGGCCGAACGACACGGTGAGCGCGACGACGCTTGCGAACTGCAATCCCTCCCCGAGCAGCCACAGCACCGTGCCCGACAACACCACCGGGAAAATGCCCGGCAGGATGCAGGAGAACATCACGACCACCGAGCGGAAGGCGAGCCCGATGAAGATCGCGACCAGCGCGAACTCGATCGTCAATCCGCGATTGAGCTTTTCGATCATGTTGGAGCTGTTGCGCGCGGCGATCGCCGAAAGTCCGGTGACGGCGATCTCGTAACCGGGATGCGCCTTGCGCACCGTGTCCAGCGTCTGATCGAGATTTTCGACGACGGGAAGAATTTGACTTGAATCGAGGTCGGGCACCCGCCCCGACACCACCACCGCATCCTGATTGGCGGAAATGAAACGCCGCACCAGATATTCGGGGATCAGGTTGACGTATTCCTTCAACGTCGCGACGTCGGAGCTTCCGGCCTTCTCCGCAAGCCAGCGCCGCAGCGTCTCCAATGACCAGACATTGCCGACACCCGCCTGCTTCTCCACCGTTGCGTGAACGTCGGCAATGGTCTGCAGCGTCTGGGGATCATACAGCGAGGCGCCCTTGGGGAATTCGATCAGCACGTCGATTGCATTGGCGCCGGTCAGCTTGGCGTCGAGACGGCCCGATGCCGCGACCGCCTGCTGCTTGTCCGGCACCTGATCGGCGAGCCGGTAGCGCGGCTCCAGATTGGCGTAGATCACCGCCAGACCGCCGACAAAGATCACCGCGATCAGGCTGAACAGGCCGGGCCGGCTCACCATGCGCACCGCGATCCAGTAGCAAAAATTGCGCAGCATCTGAACGCCGGCGTCGGCGCTCTGGAATTTCACGGCGAAGACTTTTTCGTTGCGGACAAACAGCACCCCGAACACCGGGACCAGCGACAGCACCGCGATCAGCGCGATGATGGTGGCGGCAAGGCCTGCCTCGCCGAATTTGCGGATCAGGTCGGAATTCGAGAACTGCAGCGCAATGAACGATATGCCCGCGGTGCCATGGGTCAGCACGCAGGCCGGCCCGACCACCATCACGGCGTTCTTGAACGCGGTGTATTTATCCTGCCCAGCGATCAGGCGATCGCGCGCCGCGAATGTCAGCTGCATCGAGTCGGAGAAGCTGATCACCATGATCAGCGGCGTCATCACGTTTAAGAACATGTTGAGATTGAAATTGGCCCAGCCGAGACCACCAAGCGCGAGTATGATCGCGATGATCGGCGGGAACGCGGCGACCACCATGAACGATATCTTGCGGAAGAAGATGATCGCGATGATGCAGCCGGCCAGAATGCCGAGGATGTTATAGGTCAGCCCGTCGCGCTTGACCGCATTGCGGATTTCGAGCTGCATGACGGGAACGCCGGATAATTCCGCATTCAAACCGCTGCCCTTGAGATCCTCCGCCATCGCCTTGCGAATCTCGCCGACCACTTTGCCGAGCTTGTTGCTGGCGACGACCTCGGGCTCGAGCGACAGCACGATCAGCGCCAGCGTGCCGTCTTCGGACAACAGCTTGCCGCGGATGATCTCGTTGGTTTTGACGGTCTCGATGAATTTGTCGTAGTCGGCGCCTTGCGGCAGTTCCGAGGGGAACAGCGCCGCCGGCAGCTTGCCCGGCGCCGGCGCCTGGCGCGCCGAGAACAGCGAGATGATCCCGCGCGTGCCCTCGATCAGCTGGATATCGGTGACGAGATCGCGCATCTTTTCGAGGTTTTCGCGCTTGAGCAGCGTTTTGCCCTCGACCACCACCAGCACGTCGAATTCGACCGCCGGGAAGCGCTTGGTCTCCGCCTCGTACTGCTTGTAATCCTTGGAATTGGAGCGGAACAGCTGGCTCAGCGAATCATCGATCTTGATGCGGTCGATGCCGAACAGCGCGCCGATGATAAGCCCGACCAGAATGATGCAGGACAGGACCGGCTTCTGGACTGCAATCAGCCCGAGCCGCTCCAGCCCGAAGGCGATGCTGGCGCCCGGGCGCTGCTCTTCCTTCTCGACATGGACCTCACTGTCGCTGTTCTTTTCGAGCATGCTTTGTCCAGTTCTCACATCGGTCAATTTGTATCGCTAAAGTTCCGGGGCGCGAATGAGACCGAACTCGGCCATGGATGATTGGCGCTAGCCCTTGAAAACATGTGGTAAATTTGCGGCCGGAGGTTTAGCAGGTCTTGACCGCGTCTCGCAAGCGCGCCTCTGACGCAAATCGAGGCGTGGGCTCGCGATAATGGGCCTCAAGTCTTGGAATTGCTGTTGGATTTGTTCTTAGGGTTGTTCTTGAATTTGTCATTTACCTTTTGAATTTGTCGTGAAACGGCGGGCGTACTAACGCCGCTTTCGTCCTTTAATGCGACCCCGGTGACTTCCCGGGCGAGGCCCTCGCGGACCAGCCAGGCTATACGGAAAGCGGCTTCGTCATAGCCAAGCCCAGCGCCGTGGATGTTGGACACGCAATTGCGCTCGGCGTCGGTCAATCCCGGCCGCGGCGCGAAGGTCAGATATGCCCCAAGACTGTCGGAGGCCGACAGGCCCGGCCGCTCGCCGATCAGCATGACCATCATGCGCGCGCCCAACATCGCGCCGATCTCATCACCCAACGCGACCCGCGCGCCCGACGCCACCACGGCGCGACCGATCTCGATGCCGTCGACGGCAAGCTGGGGAATGAGCCTGCGGAGAAGTTGAATCGCGTGCGTATCGACCGCCGTCGGCGACAGGCCATCGCCGACCACGATCGCAAGCCGGCAGGGCGTGCCGCCATGGCTCTCAAGCAAAAGCTGCGAGGCCTGATCGAGGGTCCGGCCGAGATCGGGACGCCTGAGATATTCCGCCCGGTCGCGCGCACGGCTGCGGACAGCGAATGCCTCAAGACCGAGATCGCCAAGGCCTGCGACCACAGCCGATGCATCGAAGGCGGCATGCACGGCGTCGCGGGCGCGGGCATGGTCGAGGGTAAAGTCGAGCAACGCCTTGGTCGGCATGCTGGCGCCGGCCCGCCCAAGGCCAACGCGCGCCGGCGTGAACGCGCCCAGATCCCTCATCGAACGGGACGGCGGCGCTGGCGTTTTCATGTCGCGCTACTCGGCAGGGACCGACGCCTCGCGCAGCCGGAGCGAGTAGTTCGACGCGTTCTGCTGGCCAACGGACGCCGCGCGCGCGAACATGATCAAATGATGGGCGATCAGCGCCGAGGAAATCAGGCCCTCGATGTCGCCTTTCCGCAGCCGCGGCAAGGCAAACCGCCAAAACACCTTCCGGTAGTCGCCGAGCACACCGACCTTCCAGAAAATCTTCGAGAGCATGATCAATCCGCGCTTGATATTGGACCAGCTCTTCTGCGCCGCGCTGACCGGCACCTTCAGCCGGTTGGCGTAGGTGTAATCGCACTGATGCTGGTAACGCGCGTAAAGCCGTGCCGGCTGGTAGGCGATTTCCATGCATTTGCGCCAGGAACTGACGACCTGGTCATAGGGCATCAGGAAATCGACATTCGAATCGCGGGTCTCGTCGTCGTGGATCAGCCGGTTCTCGCGCTCGAGGCGATCCCACAACGGCGTCTTCGGCAGCGCCTGCAGCAGATTGATGGTCAGAAGCGGAATCCGCGACTCCTCGACGAAGGCGAGCAAGGCGTCGCCGGTCTCCGGCTTGTCGGTGTCGAGCCCCATGATGATGCCGGAGACGACCTCCATCCCGTAAGAGTTGATGGTATGCACGCCTTCCAGGATCGGGACCATCATGTTGTGGTCCTTGTGCATTGCCTTCAGCGCATCGGGATCGGGGGTTTCGATGCCGCAGAAGATCGTGACGAAAAACGCCTCGCGCATCTTCTCGAGGATCTCCGGCCGCTTGGCGATATTGAGCGTCGCCTCGCAGGCGAGCCGCATCACATAGCCGGTTTTTTTCTGCCACTCGATCAGGTGCGGCAGCAGGTCGACCGCCGCCTTGCGGTTGCCGATAAAATTATCGTCGACGAAATAGACCGAGCCCATCACCCCGCATTCGAGCAATTTGTCGAGTTCGGCGATGATCTGCTGCGGCGTCTTGAGGCGCGGATTGCGGCCGTAAAGGCCGGGGATATCGCAAAACTCGCACTGATAGGGACAGCCGCTCGAATACTGGATGCTGCCGAGAAAATAGCGTTTGACCTCGGCGAGCTCATAGGCCGGGATCGGAAAGCGGGTCATGTCGAGGCGGTCTTTGGTCTTCAGCACGATCTGCCGGTCGGGGCGGGACGGATCGCGCGCCAGGCGTGCAATCAGGTCGTCGGTGGCGTCGCCGAGTTCGCCGACATGGAGATAGTCGAACGAGGGATAGTAGTCCGGGCAGGCTGAGACCGACGGTCCGCCGATCGCAACCGCAAGCTCGAACGCATGTGCCCGGCGGCAAATATCGTTCATCTGCTGGCGCTGGATGTGCATGCCGCTGACGAAGACCGCCTCCGCCCATTCGAAATCCTCTCTGGTGGCCGGGCGGATGTTTTCATCGACGAAACGGACCGGCCAGTTGTCGGGCAGATAGGCCGCGATCAGCAGCAAACCCTGCGGCGGCATGAAGGCCTGCACGCCGTCGGTCAAAGGATAGGAATACTCGAACGTGCCGAAAGAAGACGTATAGCGCGGAAAGACGCACAGGATGCGCCGTACCGTTTCAATGCCCTCAGCTCTCATCGCCCTTCCTCTATGCGATCCCATTATTTAAGCACGTGCTTGAAAGCTCGGCTACAAATTCCTCAACATTGTGGCAGCGGTTTTACCTTGAGACGGCCTATCTTGTGCTTGGGTTCATGTTTGAGAGGCGCTTTCCGCGATCAACCGCATTGCAAAATCGGGCAGCAGACCCGTGTTTCCGGCAAGGCGGAAGCCGGCATCGGCAAGCCCCACGCGAAACAGCCAATCGTCGAACTCCGGCGCCCGCCTCAGGCCGAACAGGTCGCGAATATAAAGCGCGTCGTGGAATGAGGTGGACTGGTAGTTGAGCATGACGTCGTCGGCGCCGGGCACCCCCATGATGAAGGTCACGCCGGCGGCCGCCAATAGCGTCAACAGATTGTCCATGTCGTCCTGGTCGGCCTCGGCATGGTTGGTGTAGCAGACGTCGACCCCGAGCGGCAGGCCGAGCAGTTTGCCGCAGAAATGATCCTCGAGGCCAGCGCGGATGATCTCCTTGCCGTCGAACAGATATTCCGGGCCGATGAAGCCGACCACGCTGTTGACCAACAGCGGATCGAACGCACGCGCCACCGCGTAGGCGCGCGCTTCGCAGGTCTGCTGGTCGACGCCGTGATGGGCGCCGGCCGACAGCGCCGAGCCCTGCCCGGTCTCGAAATACATCACATTGCTGCCGACAGTCCCGCGCCGCAGCGACAATCCCGCCTGATGGGCTTGTTTGAGAAGCGCCAGATCGACGCCAAAACTCCGGTTGGCGGCTTGCGTGCCCGCGACCGACTGAAACACCAGATCGACCGGGAAGCCCTGATCGATCAATCCCAATGTCGTCGTCACATGGGTGAGCACGCAGGCCTGGGTCGGAATCTGCAATCGCGTGATGATGTCGTCGAGGTGCCGCAGCAGCCCGCCGATGATTTGCGGATCGTCGCTGGCCGGATTGATGCCGATACAGGCGTCGCCGGATCCGAGCAGCAGGCCGTCGAGGATCGAGGCCGTGATGCCCTTCAGATCGTCGAAGGGATGGTTGGGCTGCAGCCGCACGCTCATCCGCCCGCGCAGGCCGATGGTGTTGCGAAACGCCGTCGTCACCTGGCATTTCTTCGCCACCAGGATGAGGTCCTGATTGCGCATCAGTTTTGACACCGCCGCGGCCATTTCCGGTGTAACCGCGTGCGACAATTTTTGCAGCGCCTCAGGGGTCGCTGCATCCGACAGCAGCCAATCGCGGAACGCGCCGACGGTCAGCGACGACACGGCGCCAAAAGCGGACGCGTCGTGGCTGTCGATGATCAGCCTTGTGACCTCATCGTCTTCATAGGGAATGACGGCTTCGCGCAGGAATTGCTTCAAGGGCACATCCGACAGCGCAATCCGCGCCGCGATCATCTCTTCCGCGCTGTCGGCCGCGACGCCAGCCAGGCGGTCGCCGGAACGCGGCGGCGTGGCCTTGGCCAGAAGATCGCGCAGGCTTTCGAAGACGTAGGACGTGGCATCGATCGTGTGGCGATAGACCATCTCGGCTCCGGGCCATCAGCGCTTGATAGCAACGACTTGTAAAGGTTTGCCCGTTTTCACTGGTACAATTATACAATTTTCAAGAAATGCTCCAGTTTAAGTCAAAGGTTTATAATTTATGCACCCGGATTTCGCATGCTTTTTGGGCGGCCGATGGTGACGAACGGCCTCGGAGGAGAGGCCGAGATGGCTGAAGCAACGAAGTCTGATAATCCCGCATCCCCCAACGGTATGATGTCGCGGCTTTCGCTCGCCGGCAAACTGTACGCGGTGTTCGCGCTGTTCGCAGCTCTGACCGCGGCGATCACCGCTCTGTCCGACTATAATTCCCGCCGCAACGCCGAGCTCACCGAAGCCATCGAAACCGCGAGCCGCGCCGCGCTCAATGTCGAGCGCGTCAATTCGCTGGTCTATGCGGTGGTGATGGAATCGCGTGGCGTCTACATGTCGACGGACGCCGCCGCCGTGAAGAAGTTCGGCGAAGGCCTGCTCAAGTTCAACGACCAGATCCTCGCCGTGGTCAAGGATTGGGAATCCATCATCCGCGCCGACGATGCCGAGCAGTTTTCGACCTTCAAGCAGCGCATCCTGCAGTTCGTCGACTTCCGCAAGGAACTGGTCCGCCGCGCCGTCGAAATCAGTCCCGCCGCCGGCCGCGAGTTTGGCGACAACGATGCCAATCGCGCCGTGCGTTCGGCGCTGAACAGGGATCTTGAGGCGCTCTCCAGGGTCTATGACGAGCGCTCCCGGCAGATCGTCCAGCAGACCGCAGCCAACCGCAATATGTCGTTTGTCCTGACCTGTCTCGGCGCCCTGGCGCTGCTCGTGGTCATCATCGGCGTGCTGATCATTTCCCGCTCGGTGGCGCGGCCGCTTTCGCTCATCACCACGACCATCAAGCACGTCGCCGAGGGCGCGGAGAATGTCGAGGTGCCCCATATCAACCGCACTGACGAGATCGGCGCGCTGGCGCGGGCGATCCGGATTTTCCAGGAGGCGATGGAGCGCAATCGCAATCTCAATTCGCAGGTGCTGGAAGAATCCAAGTCGCGCGACCAACGCGCCCGGCATATCGAGACCTCGGTGGAAGAATTCCGCAGTGCGATTGGAAACGTGCTGCGCGCGGTCACCGATAACGCATCGGCGATGCGCGACACCGCGCAGTCGATCACCAAGGTGGCGTCAGACGCCAACGGCCGCGCGGTTGCCGCGACCGGCGCGACCGAGCAGGCCTCCAGCAACGTGTTCGCGGTCGCCGGTGCGGCCGAAGAACTATCGGCATCCGTCGAGGAAATCGGCCGTCAGGTCCGCCAGTCCGCTGATGTCGTCGAGCAGGCGGGCCTTCGCACCGAAAAATCGATCGCCGAAATCGAAAGCCTGGCGGCCGCGACCCAGCGCATCGACGGCGTGCTCAATCTGATCCAGACCATCGCCGAGCAGACCAATCTCCTGGCGCTCAACGCGACCATCGAAGCCGCCCGCGCCGGCGAGGCCGGCCGCGGCTTTGCGGTGGTTGCTCACGAGGTCAAGGCGCTGGCGGAGCAAACCGCGAAGGCGACCTCCGAAATCGGCCAGAACGTCAGCCTGATCCAGGTGTCTACGCGCAACGCGGTCGATGCGGTTCGCGAGATCGGTCATGCCGTGCGCGACATCAACGAGGTCACCTCCAACATCGCCAGCGCCGTCGAGCAACAGGATCTGGCGACCCGCGAGATCTCGGCGAACGCGCAATCCGCAGCCCAGGGCAACGAGACGTTGGTGGCCAACATCACCTCGCTCTCGGATGCCATCGGCGAGACCAACAAGTCCGCGGCATCCGTGCTGTCGACCTCCGGCGATCTGACCTCGACCGCGGAAACGCTGTCGCGCGAGGTCGACAAATTCTTCCACAATCTTCGCGCCGACCCGCTTGAGCACGGTGGTGCAAGGCAGACGGCGGTTGCCGGGTGAGTTTGTCCCGGTGATATGGGGGCACCTCGCTCCCGCACCATCGGTCGTCATACCCCGCGAAAGCGGGGTATCCAGTACGCCGCGGCTTTTCGATTCGATCGCTGACGTCTCTGGAATACTGGATCACCCGCCGGAGCCTGTCATCGGGCGGCGCGTTGCGCCGACCCGGTGGCGGGTGATGACGACCACGGATTCTAACCATCATTGCGAGCCAACGGGTCGGCGCGAAGCGCCGCCCGAGGACAGGCGCCGCGACTTGTCCGCCGTAGCTCGAAGAGCGAAGGCGGAAGCAATCCAGCTTTGGAGTCTGGAGCAAGCAAGGGGATGCCGCCCGATGCCGTAACAGCCACAGTTAACGCGATTCCCAAGGCAGCCGCGCAAAACTTCTCGCCGGTTGAAAGAGCCGCCTGTCAAAGTTTTGGACCGCATTGTCCTCCGGGCTTTGTGTGGACCTGCGGCGGCGGACGTTGCTGGTGTCGTCCCTGCCGATAAACGCGAAGCGACGGGCGGAGGTTTGATGGCCGCCTGATCCACGACCATCCGGTTTGGACATCAAGAGCCGCCTCCGGGCGGCTTTTTTGGCGGCCGCCGCCGATCGCGGGCCTTCTCATTCCACCAGCAGCACATCCACCGCGACGCCGAGCTTCTGCTTGCGCGAGCCGACGATGATGCCGTCGACCGGCGAGACATCGGAAAAATCCCGTCCCATTGCGAGCTCGATGTGGTCGTTCTCGACCACGAGGTCGTTGGTCGGGTCGAGGCCGACCCAGCCGATCCCCTCGCCGCACCACAGCGAGACCCAAGCATGCGTTGCATCCGCGCCCTGCAGGCGCGGCCGGCCCGGCGGCGGAATGGTGCGGAGATAACCGGAGACGTAGGCGGCCGACAGGCCGAGACCACGTAGGCCTGCGATCATCACATGGGCAAAGTCCTGGCAGACGCCGTGGCGTTTTTCGAACACCTCCTTGAGCGGCGTCGAGATCACGGTCGCCTTCGGGTCGTATTTGAATTCCGTGCGGATCCGGTGCATCAAATCGACCGCGCCGGCAAGGACGCCACCGGCCGGCGGAAAGCTCAACGCGGCGTAGTCAGTGACCGGCTCGAGCACCGGCACCAGCGGACTCGCAAAAATGTAGCCGATCGGCGACGACGGCCCGAGACTGGTCGCGGCGAACGCGACGTCGCGGACGTTTTCCCAGGCGGGCCCCTGCGTGGTACGGCCCGGCGCGCGGCGGGACACCGAGACCCGCGAGCGGCTATCGATGCGAAGGTTGCGATGCGCGGTTTCGATCAGGATGCTCTCGGTCAGCGTCCCGAAAAAGTCGCGCCGCTGGGTACGGTCGGCCGGGCGCGGCCGGATCTCGACGCTGTGCGAGATCAATTGCTGTCCGTCGCCACTTTTGGGCTCGAGCCGCAGCGAGCAGCGCGCGAAACTGACCGGACTTTCATATCCGTAAGTCGTGACGTGACGGATGTCGTAGATCACGCGAGGCCCGTCAGCTTCTCAGGACGGCTGGCATTGGGCCCATGCGGAAAATAATGCGATCCGATGGCGTCGGCGAGGTTGAGCAGGTCCTGTTCCAGCGCGAACAGTGTTTTGGTATCGAGGCTCGTTGCTTCCGCCGTCGTCAGCGTCGCCTGCAGGGCCACCGCAAGGCGTTGCGGACGCTCGATCAATCCGCCCTCCTTCAGGGTCGGCAGGCCCGCGATATGGTCGTTCAGCGCTGTGACCTGAAACGCCACCGAGCGCGGGTTATAGGGATCGAGCACCACGAGATCACGCACCGGCGCCAACAGCGGACCGACCAGATAGCGCGAGCGATAGGTGATCTGGCAATCGACCAAGGTCAGGAGGATGTCGAGGTCCTCGTTGCCGGCCTCATCATAAGCGAACTGGCGCGCGAAGCGCGTGGTGTTGATGGCGCGCTCGGCGCGGCGGCCCATCTCGAGAAAGCGCCAGCCGGCGGCGCGGTTCATATTCTCTTGCGCTAGCCCTGCAAAACTCGCCAGTTCCTGCAACGTCAGTTCGGCGGCGCTGACGACGCTTTCGTCGTCTTCAACCTCCTGCGCCAGACGCTCGGCCATCTCGGTGATGACCTGCCAGGCATCCGGCGACAACCGCTCCCGCAACGAGGTCGCGGTTCGCTGCGCCGAGCGCACCAGCGACAGGGCCGAGCCGAATTTGTCCTCGGCCTGCAACGCTTCGGCTGCGACTTTCGCCGCTTGCGTCCGCGACGCCTGCGAGGCCGCCCCCCAGGTCACCAGAAGCCGCTGGATGCGCTCGACCGAATGCAGCGCAGTGGACGCGCCCTTGCCGTGATCACGCTGCATCCCGAGCGCCCGGATCAATCGCAGGGTCGCCTCGGCCCGTTCGAGATAGCGGCCGAGCCAGAACAGATTGTCGGCGGCGCGGCTCGGCACCACGCCGGCGATGCGCTTGATCCGCACGCTGTCGACCGCCGGCAACAAGGTTGCAGTCGAAACCGCCTTGTCCGAGACCACCCAGACATCGGCGGCGCGCGCGCCGTCCCCCATCGACACCGCGCGGGCGTCGAGCTGTTCGGCGATCCGGCAAAAGCCGCCGGGCATGATGGTCCAGCCGCGGGGCGTCGCCGCCGCGAATACCCGCAAGACGAACGGGCGCGGCGTGATCTGGCCATTGTCCCACACCGGCGTCGTCGAAAGCCGCACTAATTCCTGGCCGACATAATCGATGCCGCGATCGTTGATCGCGTTTTTCAGCCGTTCGCGCTCGCTTTCCGGCAACTCGCTGGCAAGCACCGGCCCGTGGCCCGGAAAACCGGGAACGCCGCGGCCGTAAGCGCCCTCGATGGCAACCCTGTCGAGCCGCGACAGCACTTCCTCGCGCGCGGCCTTCTGGCCGCACCACCAGGTCGCGATATGCGGCATTTTCAGTTCCTCGCCGAAGAAACGCCGGCTCAGGCTCGGCAGGAAGCCGAGCAGCGCGCGGGCTTCCATCACGCCCGAGCCCGGCATGTTGGCGACGACGACGCCGTTCTTGCGTAGCACATCGATCAGGCCGGGCACGCCGAGCTGCGAGGTCGCGTTGAGCTCGAGCGGATCGAGAAAGTTGGAATCGACCCGCCGCAGCAGCACGTCGAGCCGCTTCAGGCCCGCTACCGTGCGGATATGGATGCGGTCGCCGCTGACGGCGAGGTCGTCGCCCTCGACCAGGAGAAATCCGAGATAGCGCGCCAGCGTCGCATGTTCGAAATAGGTTTCGGAGAACTGGCCGGGCGTCAAAAGCCCGATCCGCGGCTCGTCGCGGTCGGCGCTGGCGCGCAAGGCATCGCGAAAGGCCTCGAAGAACGGAGCCACGCGCTCGACATTCATCGATTTATAAAGCGCGGCAAAGGCGCGCGACAGCACCAGGCGGTTTTCCAGCGCGTAGCCGGCGCCCGACGGCGCCTGGGTGCGGTCGCCCAGCACCCACCAGCGCCCGTCCGGCCCGCGGCCGACATCGGCGGCATAGAGGTTGAGGTAACGGCCGCCGGGCGGTTTGACACCGCAGACCGCGCGCAGATATTCGGTAGAGCCGGCGATCGCCGCCGCCGGGATCGCACCCTCGGCGACCAACCGGCCCTCGCCGTAGAGGTCGCTTAAGACCAGTTCCAGCAATTGGGCGCGCTGCACGATGCCGGCGGAGAGTTGCTGCCAATCGGCCTCGTCGATCAGAAGCGGCAGATGGCTCAGCGGCCACAATCGGTCGGCGGTGTCGCCGGGCGCGCGATAGGTCACGCCGGCTTCCCGCAAATGCCGGTCGGCGGATCCGAACCTCCGCTCGATATCGCCTGGCGTCAGTGCGGCAAAGGCATCGAAGAACCGGGTCCAGACCGGGCGCGGCGTGCCGTCGGGCGCGATGAATTCGTCGGGAATGCCGGGCAGCCGCGTATACTCGCGCGTCCACTGCGCCACCCGCCGGTTGCCCGGACGGGCTCTCGCGCCTTGACCGCCTCCGTGACCCGATCCCTGACCCGTCCCTTGGCCGGCGTGTCCCGCCATTTCCGCCTCTCCCGCCCAGCCCTCTTCAATGCAGGAGCTGTGTCCTCAAGTCGAGGGTCAAGGGGAATTCAATTGTGCGTTCCTCGCGCGGCGGATCGATGGTGCCGGGGGTGTGGCCATGATCCTGGAACCGCGCCAGCCGCCGCGCCTCGGCCTCATAGGAATTGACCGGTTTTGTCTCGTAGCTGCGGCCGCCGGGATGGGCCACGTGATAGACGCAGCCGCCGAGCGAGCGGCCGTTCCAGGTATCAATGAGATCAAACGTCAATGGCGCATGTACGGGAATGGTCGGGTGCAGGCCCGACGCCGGCTGCCAGGCCTTGAAGCGGACGGCGGCGACCGCTTCGCCGGAGCGGCCGGTTTCAGTCATCGGCATCCGTCGGCCGTTGCAGGTAACGACATGGCGGCCTTCGATGAAGCCGGACGCCTTGACCTGCAGCCGCTCCACCGAGGAATCGACATAGCGGACGGTGCCGCCGCCCGCGTTCTCTTCGCCGAGCACATGCCAGGGCTCCAGCGCCTGACGCACTTCAAGCGCGACGCCGCCATGGTGCACGCGGCCGAACACCGGAAAGCGGAATTCGAGCTGCGCCGCGTACCAATCCGGTGAAAAATCGTAACCGGACTGTCTGAGTTCGGCGAGCACATCCAAAAAGTCTTCCCAGAGGAAATGCGGCAGCATGTAACGATCATGCAGCGTGGTGCCCCAGCGCACGAATTTTCCTTGTTGCGGCTCGCGCCAGAGCTTTGCAATCAAGGCCCGCACCAGCAATTGCTGGGCGAGCGACATCCGCGGGTCCGGTGGCATTTCGAGCGCGCGGAATTCGACCAGCCCGAGCCGGCCGGTGGTGCCGTCGGGCGAATAGAGCTTGTCGATGCAGATTTCGGCGCGGTGGGTATTGCCGGTGATATCCACCAGGATGTGCCGGAACAGCCGATCGACCAGCCACAGCGGGGCTTTGATCCCGGGCGGAGGCACATGGCCGAGCGCGATTTCCAGTTCGTAGAGGCCATCGTGGCGGGCCTCGTCGATGCGCGGCGCCTGGCTGGTCGGACCGATGAACATGCCCGAGAACAGATAGGACAGCGACGGATGCCGCTGCCAATACAAGACAAGGCTCTTCAGCAAATCAGGGCGGCGCAGGAACGGCGAATCCTGCGGGGTAGAGCCGCCAACCACCACATGATTGCCGCCCCCGGTGCCGGTGTGCCGGCCATCGACCAGGTATTTGTTGGCGCCTAACCGGACCTGGGCCGCGTCTTCATAGAGACCAAAGGTGATATCGACCGCCTCGCGCCAGCTTGTCGCGGGCTGGATATTGACCTCGATCACGCCGGGGTCGGGCGTCACTTTTATCACCTCGACGCGCGGGTCGAAGGGCGGCGGATAGCCCTCGACATGGACCTGCATCTGCATTTCCTCGGCGGTCGCCTCCACCGCCGTGACCAATTCCAGGTAATCCTCCAGTTTCTCCACCGGCGGCATGAACGCGCACAAAATGCCATCGCGGATCTCGATCGACATCGCGGTGCGCACGCCGCCGCTCTTGAGATTTTGCTCCTGCACCGCCTGATGCGGCGCGGCCTCGGTCTGCGCTGTGGCGTCATACACCGGCAATTCTTCGCGCGGCTCCAGCGGGTCCTGCTCGACGGTGTAGGGATATTCCTCCGCCGGTATGTGCGGCAGTGAGGCGATCGGCAACCGCAAGCCGAGCGGGGAATCGCCGGGGGTGAGGAACAGATTGCCGCGGCGAAGCTTCCAGCGCTCGCTCTTCCAGCGGCCGGCATCCGCATTCCAGCGCTGGATCGGCAGCACGAAGCCTTTGGGCACGTCGAGCCCCTGCTCGAACACCCGCGCCATCCGCGAACGCTCTTCCGGATCGGACAGTTTGGAATCGCTGGGGTCGACGTTCGGCGGCAGCGCGGCTTCCTTCTGCAGCCAATGGCCCGGGTCTTCGAACGCCGGCATGATGAACTCGGCATCGACGCCGAGTTTTTTGGCGGCGCCTTCGGCGAAGCGCTCGGCGTCTTCGATTTCCGCTTTGCGCGGGTTCTCGATCTTGGCGATCAGATCGGAATTCTTCCAGATCGGTACGCCGTCCTTGCGCCAATAGAGGCCGAACGCCCAGCGCGGCAGGCTTTCGCCGGGGTACCATTTGCCTTGCCCGTAATGTAAGAGGCCGCCAGGCGCGAAGCGCGTCCGCAATTTGCGAATGAGATCATCGGCCAGCGCCCGCTTGGTCGGTCCGACCGCGGCGATGTTCCATTCCGGCGATTCCAGGTCGTCGACAGAGACAAAGGTCGGCTCGCCGCCCATCGTCAGCCGCACGTCGCCGGCTTTCAAATCGGCATCGACTTGCTCGCCCAATCTGTCGAGGCGCGCCCAAGAGTCGTCGGAGAACGGTTTTGTGATCCGCGGCGCCTCGCGGATCCGCTTGACGCTCATCTCGAAGCCGAATTCGACATTGGCAAAGCCGACCGCGCCGGAGATCGGCGCCGCCGTGCGATAATGCGGCGTGGCGGCGACGGGAATGTGCCCCTCCCCGGTCAGCATGCCCGAAGTGACGTCGAACCCGATCCACCCCGCGCCCGGAAGATAAACCTCGGCCCAGGCGTGCAGATCGGTAAAATCGTTCTCGACCTCGCGCGGCCCTTCGAGCGGATCGATGTCCGGGCGCAGCTGGATCAGGTAGCCCGAGACGAAGCGCGCGGCGAGCCCGAGATGGCGCAGCGTCTGGATCAACAGCCACGCCGAGTCGCGGCATGAGCCCGCGCCCGAGCCAAGCGTCTCTTCCGGGGTCTGGATACCCGGCTCCATGCGGATGATGTAGCGGATTTTCTTTTGCAGCTCCGCGTTGAGCTCGACCAGGAAATTGACGGTGTTCGGCGCCTCGCGCGGAATCTCCGCCAGATATTTTGCAAACAGCGGTCCGGGCTCGATGGTCGCCAGATAAGGCGCGAGTTCGGTCTTGAGATCGCCGGTGTAAGCGAACGGAAAACTGTCGGCATAGGGCTCGACGAAGAAATCGAACGGATTGATCACCGTCATCTGCGCGGTGAAATCGACCTCGATCTTCAGCTCATGGGCCTTTTCGGGAAACACATAGCGCGCCAGCCAGTTGCCCTGCGGGTCCTGCTGCCAATTTACAAAATGGTTGGAGGGCGTGACCTTGAGCGAATAGCTCAGGATCGGCGTGCGCGTGTGCGGCGCCGGGCGCAGGCGAATGGTTTGCGGGCCGAGGTCGATCGCACGGTCATATTTGTAGTGCGTAACGTGATGTAGTGCGACGAAGATCGACACAGGCTGATAACTCCAGCAGCTTTTTTAAGCAGAACACTGGTTCCGGCAGGGATCAAGCACTAACAACGGGCAGCGGTTGCCTATGGGGGTGGCGTAAGTGAGGGCGAATAGCGAATAGGGAGTGGCGAATAGGGAATAAGTTCCATTCGCCACTCCCTATTCGCTATTCGCTCACTTACATCGTAGCCCCAAGCACCCAGGGCGCGAATTCGGCGCCGCCGAAATCAAAACTCTCGCTCTTGGTCGGCTGGCCGGAGGCGGTCTTTAGCATGAGGTCAAAGATGCGCTGGCCGCATTGCTGCACGGTTTCCTCGCCGTCGAGGATGGTGCCGCAATTGACGTCCATGTCGTCTTCCATGCGCCGGTACATTGCCGAGTTGGTGGCGAGCTTGATCGAGGGAGCGGGCTTGCAGCCGAACACGCTGCCGCGCCCCGTGGTGAAGCAGACGAGGTTGGCGCCGCCGGCGACCTGGCCTGTCGCCGCGACCGGGTCGTAGCCCGGCGTGTCCATGAAAACAAAACCCTTTTTGGTGACGGCTTCGGCGTAGTTGACGACATCGACGAGATTGGTGCTGCCGGCTTTCGCCATGGCGCCGAGCGATTTTTCCAGGATCGTGGTGAGGCCGCCGGCCTTGTTGCCGGGGCTCGGATTGGCGTTCATCTCGGCGCCTTCGCGCGCGGTATATTCTTCCCACCAGCGCATCAGCGCGACGAGTTTTTCGCCGACTTCGCGGCTGACCGCGCGGCGGGTCAAGAGATGCTCGGCGCCATAGGTTTCGGGTGTTTCCGACAGGATCACGGTACCGCCGTGGCGCACCAGTAGGTCGCTCGCCGCACCTAGCGCGGGATTGGCGGAAACACCGGAATAGCCGTCGGAGCCGCCGCATTGCAAGGCGACCGTTAGCTCGCTTGCAGACACAGGCTCGCGTTTCACTTTATTCGCGTCGGTCAGCGCCTCGCGTACGAAGGCGACGCCGGCTTCCACCGTCTTCCGGGTGCCGCCGATTTCCTGGATTTCCATTTCGCGCAGCCGGCCGGCGAGCTTTTGCTCTTTCATCAATCCGCCGATCTGGTTGACCTCGCAGCCCAGCCCCAGCACCACCACTGCGGAAAAATTGACATGCCGCGCGTAGCCGCCGAGCGTCCGCCGCAACAGCGCCAGCGGCTCGTCCTGCGTCATGCCGCAGCCGGTCTTGTGGGTGAGCGCAACCACGCCGTCGACATTGGGGAAATCGGCGAGTGGATTGTCGTGCGTAAACGGATTCTTCTTGAAGACATCGGCGACCATGCCGGCGACATGCGCGCTGCAATTCACCGAAGTGAGGATGCCGATATAGTTGCGGGTCGCGACGCGCCCGTCGGAGCGGCGGATGCCGTTAAAGGTCGCGGGCAAGTCAAAATTCGGCGTCGGGGTCACGTCGACGCCAAACGCGTAGTCTTTGGCAAAGTCGCCCATGCCGCAGTTTTGCGTATGCACATGCTGGCCCGGCGCGATCGGAGCGGTCGCAAAACCGATGATCTGGCCATAGCGGCGGATCGGCTCGCCTGTCGCAATCGGGCGGATCGCAACCTTGTGGCCCGCCGGAATCCGCTCGACCGTGGTCACGCCATCGGCCACGACCATGCCGGCCGGCAGGCTCGAGCGCGCGATCAGCACGCCGTCGTCGGGGTGCAGGCGGATGACGGGAGCTGGGGCCATGGGGGTGTCTCCTGTTTCTTCTTACCTCTCCCCGTTCTTTTACGGGGAGAGGTCGGACTGCGAAGCAGTCCGGGTGAGAGGCGAGGCACACTGTCAAACGCTACCACCGGATCCGGGGAGAGAGGCCCCTCACCCCAACCCTCTCCCCGCGAAGAGCGGGGCGAGGGAGAAGTAAGTTACGCCTTGCCGCCGGAGTCTTTCCGCGTCTGCGCGACCTGCATCTTGGCGTAGGTCATCATCAATCCGCTTTCGTTCGACAGCGTCACGAGCTTGAAGCCCATGTTGATCGCGCGCACCGCGCCGTCGGCGCCGCCGCAATGAATGCCGGGATTGAGGCCGCGCTTGCCGCATTCCCTCACGATCTTCTCGTAGATCTTGAGGATTTCCGGCTCGTCGCGATCGAGTTTTGGTACCAGCCCATAGGAGAAGCCGAGATCGGAGGGGCCGATATAGACGCCGTTGATGCCTTCGACATCGAGGATCGATTCCATGTTCTCGATCGCGGTCTTGGTCTCCATCATCGGCAGCAGCACGATCTCTTCATTGGCGGTCTTCTGATAGGTGCCGGCCGAACCATACATGCCGGAACGGATCGGGCCGTTCGAGCGCGTGCCGCGCGGCGGATATTTGCAATAGGAGACGAGGTTTTCCGCTTCCTGCGGAGTGTTGATCATCGGGCAGATCACGCCATAGGCGCCGGCGTCCAAAACCTTGCCGATGATGCCGGGCTCGTTCCAGGGCACGCGGACCATCGGCGTCACCGGATGGCCGTGCATCGCCTGAAAACATTGCACCATCGACTGATAATCCTGCACGCCGTGCTGCATGTCGACGGTGACGCTGTCGAACCCGCATTGCGCGATCACCTCGGCGGAAAAACCGGATGGGATCGCCAGCCAGGCGTTCACCACCGCCTTGCCCGACGCCCAGACTTCCTTGACCTTGTTTGCCACTTTTTATTCCTTCCCTGTTTTGTCCAAACGCACCGTCATTGCGACGGCGCAAATCACTGCACGGCCCTCTGGATGCTTACCTCGCTCACGCCGACCTCGCGGGCGGTGTTCACTATCGCCGCCCAGGTATCGTCAGGCAAGGGCACACCGTTTTTGGTGCGCTCAGCGCGCATTCTCCGCTCGGGATCGCCGGGGATCAGCACGCGATCGACGCCGGCGACCGGCTTGGTCGCCCGGATGAAGTCAGTATAACGCGAGATTTCGCCGTCGAAGAAATTGGAGGTGTCGACAACCTTCGGGTCGATGTAGATCGCGAGCATGCCGTTGGCAAAACGCCGGTCCGGCGCGGTGGCGCCGGTGCCGGTCAAGGCGCCGCCGAGCAACTCGCAGATGAAGGCGAGGCCCGAGCCCTTGTGCTCGCCGAAGGCGCGGATCGCGCCAGTTCCCTTGGTGTGGTCGCGCGGTCCTTCCGCGCTGTGGGGCCCGTACAGCACCGCCGGGTCTTCGCTCAGCGTACCGTCGGCATCGATCAGCGCCCCCTTCGGCAATTTCTTGCCGCCGCGGCTTGCGACCAAGACCTTGCCTTCGGCGACGATCGATGTGGCAAAATCGAGCACGATCGGGTCCTGCCCCTGGCGCGGAATGCCGACGCAATAGGGCGCGGTCGACAGCCGCTTCTCGACACCGCCGTATGGCGCGACCAGCAGCGAGCCCGCGGCATTGACAAAATGCACCGATACCAGTCCTTCGGCGGCCGCCATCTCGGCCCAGTCGCCAACCCGGCCGATATGCCCGGCGTTGCGCAGCGCGATCGCGGCGAGGCCCGCCTTCTTGCACTTCTCGATGCCGATCCGCACCGCCTGCGGCGTCACGGTCTGGCCGTAGCCGAACTTGCCGTCGACCACCGCGAGCGAGGGAGTATCCACGACGACCTCGGCAATCTGGTCGGGAACGACCGAACCCATCTTCTTCCATCGGATATAGACGGGAACCCGGATCACGCCGTGGCTGTCATGTCCGGTGAGGTTTGCCGTTGTCAGATAGGTTGCGATGCGTTTTGCCTCTTCGGGCGAAGAGTCGGCGTGTGCAAAAACGTCCGCCACGAAGTCGATAAGATTTTGAAGTTTTATGGTGACCATCGTCCGTCTTTACCTCTAGGCACTTACCTTGGCATGACCGCCGAGATAGGCGGCGGCGATGGCTTCATTGCCCCACAACTCGTCCGGCTTGCCGCCCAGCACGATGCGCCCGGTTTCCAGCACGTAGCCGTGGTCGGCCACCGAAAGTCCCATGCGCGCGTTTTGCTCGACAAGCAAGACCGTGGTGTTGCGCCTGATTTCCGAGATGATCCGGAACACCGCCTGCACGATCACAGGCGCAAGGCCCAACGAAGGCTCGTCGAGCAGCAGCAGGCGAGGTTTGGCCATCAGCCCGCGGGCGACGGCGACCATCTGCAATTGACCACCCGACAAGGTCCAGCCGAGCGCGTTGGAGAATGCGCGGATGTCCGGAAACAGGTCGAACATGGCGTCGGCCTCGCGAGATAGTTCAGCTTTCCCGGCCCGTCGGTTCGACCCGCCGAGCATGATGTTTTCCTTCACCGAGAGCCCGGGAAACACCCGCCGCCCCTCCGGCACGTGCGAAATGCCGAGCCGGACAATCGCCTCCGGCCCAAGGCCCGCGATCGATCTGCCGTCGAACAGGATTTCGCCGGCGGCCGGTTTTGCGAGCCCCGAGATCGCCCGCAGCGTGGTCGATTTGCCGGCGCCGTTGGCACCTAACAGCGTGACTACCTGGCCCTCATCGACGCTGAGCGAGACGCCGCGCAGCGCTTCGATCTCGCCATAGAGCACGATCAGATCGTTGATTTCGAGCAGCGGCATCATTCGGTTCCGAGATAGGCGGAGACGACATCGGGATGGCGCAGCACCGCCATGGATTCGCCGTCGGCGATGCGGCGTCCGAAATTGAGCACGGTGATGTGCTGGGCCGCTTCGGAGACCAACGTCATGTCGTGATCGATGATCAGGATGGTCAGGCCCTGGCCTGCGATGCGCTTGAGCAACTCATGCAGTTCGAGCTTTTCGCTCGAATTCAGCCCGGCCGCGGGTTCGTCGAGCAATAGCAAGGTCGGATTGGCGGCGAGCGCGCGCGCGATCTCGATCAGGCGCTGATGGCCATAGGAAAAGCTCGAGATCAGTTCGTTGGCGCGGGCCCCCAAGCCCACAAAGGTCAGCGCTTCCATCGCACGCTCGGTCAGAGCGTCGTCGCCGCCCGCGCCGATCAGCGGATTGCCGGGCCGCTCGGCGCCGATCTCGACGTTCTCCAGCGCCGTCATCGAGCGGAACAGGCGGATATTCTGGAACGTGCGCCCGAGGCCTGCCGCGGTGCGCTGATGCGGCGGCATGTTGGTGATGTCGGTGCCATCGAGCAGGATCTTGCCCGATGTCGCCTTGTAGAGGCCGGAGAGCACGTTCAGCGTCGTGGTCTTGCCGGAGCCGTTCGGCCCGATCAGCGCGTGCACGCCGCCGCGCCTGACCGCGATATCGACGCCATCGACGGCCTTCAGTCCGCCGAAGTATTTTGAAAGGCCTTTGACGTCGAGGACGATGTCGCCGCCGACGGTCGCGGGCTTTAGCTGCAGGGTTGCAGCCGCAGCCTTCGTCTTGGTCGCGCTGCGCCAGCGCTCGGTGGCAAAATTGAAAAATCCCCAGATGCCGTCAGGCATGTAACGGATGATCAGGATAACCGACAATCCGTAGATCGCAAGATAAAGCCCGGGAACGCTTTTGAGAAACCGCAGCCATTCCGGGATCAGGATCAGCAAGCCCGTGCCGATCGCCGATCCGATCGGCGAGGCGACGCCGCCGAGCAAGGACATCGTCAGGAACACCACCGACTCGGCGAACGAGAACTGGTCAGGGCTGACATAGGCGAACCCGCCGGCGAACAATCCGCCGGCCAATCCGCCGAGCACGGCGCTGAGCGCAAAGGCGGATACCTTGGTGCGGAACACGTCGATGCCGACGACGCCTGCGGCAAGCTCGTTGTCGCGCACCGCGCGCATGGCGCGTCCGAGCCGCGTGTCCGACAGGTGCCAGACGATATAGCCGACCAGCGCCAGCATGGCGACGCAGAACGCCAGATACGATTGCGCCGATTGAAACAGCGCGGGACGGCCGATATTCGATACGCCGTCCGGGCCATGGGTGAGCCAGATGGTGTTGATCATGACCAGCGTCACGATCTGCTGGAACGAGATTGTCACCATGGCGAGATAATGCCCGCCTAGCCGCAGCGTCGACATGCCCAGTAGCGCGCCGGCCAGCAGCGCGACGATGCAGCCGCCGACCAGACACAGCCAATAGCTGAGATGGTAGTCGGCAGTGCCTAGGCCTACCGCATAGGCGCCAAGGCCGAAAAACGCCGCCTGCGCCAGGTTGATCTGCCCGCACAGGCCGAGCACGACGGAGAGACCGAACACCGCGATCGCAAACGTCGTCGCTTCCATCAGGATGTTGAGGATGTAGCCGTCGAACCGCATGGTCGCGGCGAGCGCGACCGCGATCGCGGCGCCGACAAAATACGGCAGATGGCGCAGCAGCAGCGGTTTTCCGCGCGGCACGGCGGCTGCGATCGGCATGTTGTCGCTGGGGGCGCTCATGCTTTCTCCGCGACGCGTTCGCCGAAAATGCCCTGCGGCCGGAACACCAGAAACAGCACCAGCACCAGGAAGGCAAAACCGTCCTTGTAGGGCACTGAAATATAGGCCGCGCCAAAGGTTTCGATGATGCCGAGCGCCAGTCCACCGATGATCGCGCCGGCGACGTCGCCGAAGCCGCCGATGATGGTGGCGGCAAACGCCTTCAGCGCGATGGTCGATCCCATCTGGATCGAGACGAACAGCACCGGCGCCACCAGGATGCCGGCGAGGCCGCCGAGCACGGCCGAATAGATGAAGGTGATCATGATCATGGTGGAGACGGAAATCCCGAGCAGCGAGGCCATCTCCTTGTCCTGCGAGGTCGCCTGCAATTTCTTGCCCAACATCGTGTGCTCGAAGAACCAGTAATTGAAGATCACCAGCACGACCGTGACCGCGATGATCAGTAAGTATTGGCTGTCGAGATAGACCGGCCCGAGCTGGATGCCCGGGGTCTCGAACCACCCTTCCAGCACCTGCGGCTGCGGGCCATAGATCGCGAGCACGGAATTGGCCATCAAAATCGACGCGCCGATGGTCGCGATGATGACCGGCAAGAACGTGCGATGGCGCAGCGGATAGTAAACCCCGAGATTGAAGATCGCGCCGAGCAGCGCCATGCCGGCCAGCGCCAATAGGAACGACAGCCAGTACGGCCAGCCGAGATCGACGGCGAACACCACCATCAGATACGCCGCGACCATCGAGAATTCGCCTTGGGCAAAATTCACCACATTGGTGGCGCGGAAGATCAGCACGAAACCGAGCGCGACCAGCGCATAGACCGCGCCGATGCCGATACCCGTGAACAACAATTGCAGCGCTAGATCCATGGAAACGCCCGGTCAGGAGAAAGTTTTGGACCTCGTTTGGCGAGGGCTTGGGCTGCCGTGGTGCGACGGCAACGCGAAGCGCCGCTGATCGAAAGCACGCAGGCCCCCTTCGCTTGAAGGGAGCCTGCGAAAGCGATCAATCGTTGAAGTCGATGTGCTTGTCGTAGACGATCGTGCCCTTTTCGTTTCGCACGACATTGTAGCCGTGAAGACCATCGCCGTTCGCATCGAAATTATACTCGCCTTCGGCACCGGGGGTCTTCTTGATGGCAAGCAGCGCCTCGCGGATCTTTGTGGGCTCGGTCGAGCCGGCCTTGTTGATCGCCGCCGACAGGATGGTGATGGCGTCATACGGCCAGGCGCTCTGGTTGTCCGGCGCGGTTTTATAAGCTTCGCGATAGGCCTTGCCGAACGCCTTCGATGCGTCGCTGGAATCTTCCGCATAGTCCGCAACGCCATAGGTGCCGAACAGCGCCGGACCCGCGAGCTTGGTCGATGAAACCGCGACCACCGAGGGCGATCCCACCCAGGGAATGGTGACGCCGAGCTGGCGCAATTGGCGGGCGAAAATGCCGAGGTCGTTCTCGAAGGTGAAGTAAGTACCGAGAATGTCGGCGCCGGATTGTTTCACCGCGAGCACGACCGGCGTAAAATCCTGGCTCTGGTTGGCATAGCCCTGATCGAGCACGGCCGGGTTGCCGAGCTTTTCCAGCGCCGAGGCGAGTGCCTTGCCGCCCGCGGTGCCGAAGGCGTCGGTCGAATGCACGATCGCCCATTTCTTTTTGCCCAGCGTGTTGACGCCGTAATCGGCGATGACGCGGCCGGAATAGCTGTCATTGGGGCGGAACCGAAACAGCCATTGATTGCCCATATGCGTCAGCGTCGGATCGGTGCCGCCGATCATCACCGGCTTGCCGAGTTTCAAGACGTCCGGCGCCATCGCATGGACCTGGGTCGAACGGATCGAGCCGAGGAAGCCGACGATGTCGTCCTGCGCCGCCAGCTTCGAGAACGCCAGCACGATGCCGGGATTGGTGGTCTGATCGTCCTCGATCACGAGCTCGACTTGCTTGCCGAGCACGCCACCCGCCTTGTTGACCGCCGCGAGCGCCAGCTTGGCGCCGTTCTGCGCCCACAATCCCTGCTCGGCGGCGGGGCCGGTCACCGGCACGCACATCCCGATCTTGATGGTCGCGGCTTGCGCGCGGGCGCTGCCGATCACGTAAGGTGCGGTGATACCAACGGCCAAGCCTGCTGTGAACTCGCGTCTCGAAAACTTCATCCATTCCTCCCTGAGGCCGGGCTTGTCCTGCCGGCCTTTCTTGAGTGCGTATCTACGGGCTCTCTTGCCCGGAGTAAATTGATATCGAGAGGATTTCATCTCGTGGGTGAACTTGTCGCAAAGTACGGCTCCACAGAAGATTAACGCCTGTGCACCGCGCCTATTCCATCGTTTCACTGTGGGCTTTTTCGATGCTCAAACAGTATGCAGCGGGGGAGCTATGCGCCCTTCTCCGCATCAGCATGCAAATTTGCGCTCACTCGGATTCGGCGGTTTCGGCACTTGCCTCGCCAAAGACCTTCATCCCGGACAGGCTGCGCTCAAGCGCGTGCAGCATGTCCTGCAACTCGGCGAGTTTGCGCGCGCCGTAGCGGCGGGTGATATCGGCGTAGATCGCCTCCGACGACGGCGCGACCGCCTTGATCAGTTTTAGGCCCTTGGCGGAGATTGACAGCACGCCGCGGCGCAGATCGGCCTTTACCGCGCGCCGTTCGATCAAATGACGCGCCTCGAGGTCGCGCAGGATTCGGGACAGGCTTGGGCCCAACAGGAAGGCGACGCGCGCGAGTTCGGTGACTTCAATGGTGTCGACGGACGCAAGCGCCCGCAAAATCCGCCATTGCTGTTCGGTCAAGCCGTGGTCGCGCAGCGAGGCACGGAAATGCCGCATCACCGCCTCGCGAGCGCGCAGCAGCGACATCGGCAGCGAGCGGGAGAATTCGCGCATCGGCACGCGCCGGGTTTTTGTTCCCTTAGCCACCGGGGCGCCGGGACGCTTGGGCGACCTCTTCCGCGCCATAATCAATTGTCCGCATTGTCAGGGGTTTGCACTGCAGCAAGTCCAATTCGATTTGATCCGATACATTTAACATGTTAATTAGATTTCCGCGAACTCCCTTTTTTGCCCGCAATCGGCTGACCCAGCATGGCCCTGACCCAAGACGATATCCGTCTCGCCGCAAGGCGGCTGCATCAGGCGGAAAAGACGAAGCAGCAGATCCGGCAGCTGTCGCTCGAATTTCCCGCCATCACCATTGAAGATTCCTACGCGATCCAGAAGGCCTGGATCGGGATCAAGGTCGCCGAGGGCCGTGCCGTCAAAGGCCACAAGATCGGGCTGACCTCGAAGGCGATGCAGAGCGCTCTCGGGATCGACGAGCCGGATTCCGGCATCCTGCTCGACGATATGTTCTTCGCCGATGGCGGCCTCGTGCCATCGGACCGCTTTATCGGCACGCGCGTGGAAGCGGAACTGGCGTTCATCATGAAAGAGCGGCTTAAGGGACCGCACTGCACGATGTTCGACGTGCTCAACGCGACGGATTTCGTGGTGCCGGCGCTGGAAATCCTCGACACCCGTATCCAGCGGGTCGATCCCCAGACAAAATCGACGCGAAAAATCTTCGATACGATTGCCGACAACGCGGCGAACGCTGGTATCGTGCTCGGCGGCCGCCCGCTGCGTCCGCTCGATGCCGACCTGCGCTGGATCGGCGCCTTGTGCTATCGCAACGGGCAATTGGAAGAGACGGGTCTCGCCGCCGGCGTGCTCAACCATCCCGCGACCAGCGTCGCCTGGCTCGCCAACAAGGTCGCAGCCCAGGGGCTTGCGCTGGAGAAGGGTCAGGTGGTGCTGGCCGGATCGTTCATCCGCCCGATCGAGACCCGCAAAGGCGACACGATCCAGGCCGATTATGGCCCGTACGGGTCGGTCAGTTGTTATTTCGCCTGATGTCGACGCCGCACAAGGGAGTGATCTGACATGCCGCATTTCACCATCGAATATTCAGCCAATCTCGATGACCGCGTCGACATGGCAAAAGTCGTCGAGATCGTCCGCAAGGCCGCGGTGGAAACCGGAATCTTCCCGCTCGGCGGCATTCGTGTCCGCGCCATTCGTTGTGAACATTATGCGATCGCCGACGGCAGGGCGCAGCACGGCTTTCTCGACATGGTGCTGCGGCTCGGCGAAGGCCGCGATCTCGCCACCCGCAAGAAAGCCGGCGAGCATATTTTCGAGGCGCTGTCGGACCACCTCGATCCGGTGTTTGCGGCAAGCAAGTTTGCGCTGTCGTTCGACATGCAGATCAACGACAAGGAAACCAGCTGGAAGCGCAACAACATCCACGAAGCTTTGAAAGCGGAGGCGGCGCATGGATAAAGTCACGCCGAAGGATCTGTTTCAGGCCAATCGCGATCGCGCCGCGCCGCTGCTCAAGCAACTCCGGGCCGACGGCATCGGGCACATGATCGACGGCAAGGTGGTGGCGTCGATCTCGGGCGAAACATTTGAAACAAAATCCCCTGTCGACGACGCGGTACTGGCGACGGTCGCGCGCGGCAACGCGGAGGATATCGACCGCGCCGCGACCGCTGCCGCCCTCGCCTTCAAAGCCTGGCGCGACATGCCGGCGACGATGCGGAAGAAACTGCTGCATCGGGTCGCCGACGCGATCGAGGACCGCGCCGACGATATCGCCGTGCTGGAATGCATCGACACCGGACAGGCTCACCGCTTCATGGCGAAGGCCGCGATCCGGGCTGCGGAAAACTTTCGCTTCTTCGCCGACAAATGCGCCGAGGCGCGCGACGGTTTTAATATGCCGAGCGAGGAACACTGGAATGTCTCCACAAGGGTGCCGATCGGCCCGGTCGGCGTGATCACGCCCTGGAATACGCCGTTCATGCTCTCGACCTGGAAGATCGCCCCCGCGCTCGCCGCCGGCTGCACGGTCGTGCACAAGCCGGCGGAATGGTCGCCGGTGACGGCTGACCTGCTGGCAAAACTGGTAAAGCAGGCCGGCGTGCCCGACGGCGTGCTCAACACCGTGCACGGCATCGGCGAAGAGGCCGGTAAGGCGTTGACCGAGCATCCCGCGATCAAGGCGATTGGTTTCGTCGGCGAAAGTTCGACTGGCTCAGCCATCATGGCGCAGGGCGCGCCGACCCTAAAACGCGTGCATTTTGAGCTTGGCGGCAAGAACCCGGTGATCGTGTTCGACGATGCGGATTTGGACCGCGCGCTCGATGCTGTCGTGTTCATGATCTACTCCCTCAATGGCGAGCGCTGCACCTCATCGAGCCGGCTGTTGGTCCAGCAAGACATCGCGGAAAAATTCGTCGAAAAGCTCACCGCGCGGGTGAAAGCGCTAAAGGTCGGACATCCGCTCGATCCCGCGACCGAAATCGGGCCGCTCATTCATGAGCGGCATCTGGCAAAAGTCTGCAGCTATTTCGACGTGGCGCGAAAGGATGGCGCGGTCATCGCGGTCGGCGGCAAGGTGCATGAAGGCCCCGGCGGCGGGCATTATGTGCAACCGACGCTGGTCACCGGCGCGCACGCCAAAATGCGCATCGCGCAGGAGGAAGTGTTCGGCCCGTTCCTCACCGTGATCCCGTTCCGCGACGAGAGCGACGCGATCGAGATCGCCAACGCCGTGCAGTATGGCCTCACCGGCTATGTCTGGACCGCGGACATGGGCCGCGCGTTGCGGGTCGCAGACGCGCTGGAGGCCGGCATGATCTGGCTGAATTCCGAAAACGTCCGGCATCTGCCGACGCCCTTCGGCGGCATGAAATCGTCCGGCATCGGCCGCGACGGTGGCGATTATTCGTTCGACTTCTACATGGAAACCAAGCACGTCTCGCTGGCGCGGGGCACCCACAAGATTCAGAGACTGGGAACACCCTCATCCTGAGGAGCGCGCCCTTCGCGCGCGTCTCGAAGGATGGGCCACGGGCCTCATGGTTCGAGACGGCGCAAGAGCGCCTCCTCACCACGAGGACAGACAGGGAAACAGCATGCCCGTTCCGCAACACATCTTCGACCCACCGTTCAACATCATCCGCTGCAGCCACGCGGTGCTCGACGTGGTTGACCTCAATGCCAGCCGCGAGTTTTACGAAAACACGGTCGGCCTCCATGTCGAGGATCGCGACGACAAAGCGGTCTATCTCCGCGGCAGCGAGGAGCATCAGCATCATTCGCTGGTGCTGCGCAAGGCTGAGAGCGCCGCCTGCAATCGCCTCGGCTTCAAGGTCGGGAACGAAAACGATCTCGACAAGGCGGCTTCCTTCCTGTCGGAAAACGGAATCTCCTACGCATTCGCCGAGCAGCCGTTCCAGGGCCGCACGCTGCAGTTCGCCGACCCCTTCGGCTTTCAGGTCGAGCTCTATGCTTCGATGGAGAAGCGCCCGCATCTGTTGCGACGCTACGATCTCTACAAGGGCTGCCATCCGCAACGGCTCGACCATTTTAACGTGTTCGCGGCCGAGGTTCAGGACACCGTCGATTTCTACGCGCGGCTCGGTTTCCGGCTGACCGAATATGCCGAGGAAGACGGGCCGAACGGACGCATCGCAGCCGCCTGGATGCATCGCAAGGGCAACGTGCACGATTTTGCCATCACCAACGGCAAAGGCCCACGCCTGCACCATTTTGCTTATTGGGTGCCGACCGCCATGAACATCCTTCATCTCTGCGACGTCATGGCGTCCAGCGGCTTCCTGAAGAACATCGAGCGCGGTCCCGGCCGCCACGGCATCTCCAATGCATTCTTCCTTTACATCCGCGATCCCGACGGCCATCGGATGGAGCTCTACACCAGCGATTATTTTACCATGGACCATGATCACGAGCCGCTGCGCTGGTCGTTGAAGGACCCGCGGCGGCAGACGCTATGGGGCGCGCCCGCGCCGCGCTCTTGGTTCGAGCAGGGCTCGCCGTTTACGGGTCAGGCCGTCCGCGAGCCGCTGTTTGTCGCCGACGTGACGATTGCTGACTAAAGTATCGGACACCAGATGACCCCTCCCCGCCTTGCCACCTACTCCGTTGACAGAATGACAAAGTACGGCGCCGTGGTCGATGGCGGCATCGTCGATCTCTCCGCGCGCTTTGCCAAAGACTTTCCGACGCTGCGTGAGGCGATTGCCGCCGGCGCGCTGATGAGATTAGCCGAGGATGCCGCGCGGCGATCCCCGGACCACGCGCTCGACACGATCACCTGGCTGCCGCCAGTCCCCGCGCCGGAAAAAATCATCTGCATCGGCGTCAATTATCCCGATCGCAATGCCGAGTATAAAGACGGCCAGGACGCGCCGAAATTTCCGAGCATGTTCATGCGCACGCCACGTTCGTTCGTCGGCCACTTGACGCCGCTGGTGCGCCCGCGCGCGTCGTCGCAGCTCGATTACGAGGGCGAACTGGTTCTCGTCATCGGCAAGGCCGGCCGGCATATCCCGGAGAGCACAGCGCTGGATCACATCGCTGCCGTCACGCTGTGCAACGAAGGCACCATCCGCGACTGGGTCCGGCATGCGAAATTCAATGTGACGCAGGGCAAGAATTTTGACTCGGCCGGCAGTCTCGGCCCATGGATTGTGCCCTATACCAGCGAGTCACAAATTGCCGACATCCGGCTGACGACGCGGGTCAATGGTGAGGCGCGGCAGGACGACCGCACCGGGCGATTGATCTTCGGCTTTCGGTACCTGATCCACTATATCTCGACCTTCACGACGCTGGTGCCCGGCGACGTCATCGTCACGGGAACGCCGACCGGCGCCGGCGCACGGTTCGATCCGCCCCGTTATCTAAAACCCGGCGATGTCGTCGAGGTCGAGGCGGAAAATATCGGCGTGCTGCGCAACGGCGTGATCGACGAAGTTTTGTGAATCTATTCGCGAGCGATTGGAAGATGCAATGAGTTCAGCTACCGGCGGCGAAGCGATCGTCAGCGGCCTTGTCGCGCATGGCGTCGATACCGTGTTTGGGCTACCCGGTGCGCAGATCTACGGCCTGTTCGACGCGTTTCAGCAGGCGCAGCTGAGAGTGATCGGCGCCCGCCACGAGCAGGCCTGCGGCTACATGGCCTATGGCTATGCGCGATCGAGCGGAAGACCCGGCGTGTTCAGTGTGGTGCCCGGCCCCGGCGTGCTCAACGCGGGCGCTGCGCTACTCACCGCATTCGGCTCGAACGAGCCGGTGCTGTGCCTGACCGGACAGGTGCCGACGGCCTTCCTCGGTAAAGGCCGCGGCCATCTGCACGAGATGCCGGACCAGCTCGCGACGCTGCGCACCTTCGTCAAATGGGCCGAGCGCATCGAATATCCCGACATCGCGCCGGGGCTGGTTTCCCGCGCATTCCAGGAAATGCTGTCGGGCCGGCGCGGGCCGGTGGCACTCGAAATGCCGTGGGACGTGTTCACGCAGCGCGCCGACATCGGCCCGGCAAAGCCGTTCGAGCCGTTGCCGGCGCCGCAACCCGATCGCGAGCGCATCAAGGCCGCCGCGGCGCTGATCGCCGGCAGCAAGACGCCGATGATCTTTGTCGGCAGCGGCGCCATTCACGCCCGCGAGGAAATCCTCGAACTTGCGGAGATGATCGACGCGCCGGTGGTGGCGTTCCGCAGCGGGCGCGGCATCGTCAGTAACGCGCATGAACTGGGACTGACGATGGCGGCGGCATACAGACTGTGGCCGCAGACCGACCTGATGATCGGGATCGGCACGCGCATGGAATTGCCCGCCTCGTCGTTCCGATGGCCGTTTCAGCCAAGCGGCCTGAAATCCATTCGTATCGATATTGATCCGGCGGAAATGCGCCGGCTGACGCCTGACGCCGCCGTGGTCGCCGATGCGCGGGCCGGCACCAGCGAATTGCTCGCCGCGGTCAGAAGGGCCGGCTACACCAAAACGCGCGGCCGCCGCGCCGCGATCCGCGAGGCTTCGGCGGCGGCGCTGCAAGAGATTCAGAAAATTCAGCCGCAGATGGCGTACCTGAACATTCTGCGCGAAGTGTTGCCGGATAACGCGATCGTCACCGACGAGCTGTCGCAGGTCGGATTTGCGTCATGGTACGGCTTTCCGATCTTTGAGCCGCGCACGTTTATCACCTCGGGCTATCAGGGCACGCTCGGTTCGGGCTTTCCCACTGCGCTCGGCGCCAAAGTGGCAAATCCGGATCGGCCGGTGGTGGCGATCACGGGCGACGGTGGCTTCATGTTCGGCGTGCAGGAGCTTGCCACCGCCGTGCAGTTCAACATCGGCGTGGTCACGCTGGTGTTCAACAACAACGCCTACGGCAATGTGCGGCGCGACCAGCGCGAGCGTTTTGATGGCCGCGTGGTGGCGTCCGATTTGGTCAATCCGGATT
This sequence comes from Bradyrhizobium lablabi, assembly GCF_900141755.1. NCBI lineage: Bacteria > Pseudomonadati > Pseudomonadota > Alphaproteobacteria > Hyphomicrobiales > Nitrobacteraceae > Bradyrhizobium > Bradyrhizobium lablabi. The sequence goes on from NZ_LT670844.1 coordinate 1,366,391, forward strand.
TTGTGAAACTCGCGGAATCCTTCGGGGTCGGCGCTGCGCGCGTGACCTCGCCGGAAAACTTCCGCCCGGCGCTGGAAAAGGCGCTGGCGGATGGCGGGCCCTATTTGATATCAATCGAAATTCCCAAGGATTCGGAAGTCAGCCCGTGGGCGTTCATCCATCCGGCGAAACCGTAGGCGCCTCGAAATGGTGGCGCGCCGCGCTCTGCTGCACCCGCGACGCTGCGATCACCAGCAGACCAGCGCCGGCGACCGACCAGCATGCCACTGGCGCCCAGTGCAACAGCGGCGTGTATTCGGGAAGCTTTTGCAAGCCCCCCGCCACCGCCGCCATCCGCGCGAACGTCCCAAGCGCCAGCGCTGAAAATACCAGGCCCACCACCTTGCCTTCGGCGCCAGAGTCGCCGATTGCGAGCGCCGCCGAGATCGCACTCATCAGCATGCAACCCCAGGCCGCGCCCGCGACGAATTGGGCAATGATCAGCGTATTGAGGTTTCCGGCGAACTCCGCCCCGAGCACGGCCAGCGCGCCGAGCAGGCCGGCGGCGCCCATCACGATCAACCCGCCGCGATGTCTTGTCACGACGCTGGCCGGAAACATCGCGATATTGAAACCGATCCAGAACACCGGCATCAGCCATTGCAGGTCGTCCGGCTTTGCGAAACGCAAATAGAATGGCGCGCTGTTGATGCTGAAATGCAGTTGATAGCCGAGCGCCAGAACGACCATCGAAACAATGAAGATCATCGGCACCTTGCCGAGCGGCTTTGCAGCCGCGGCCGCCTTGTTCGCGGACGAAGCCTCGTCGGCAAGATCATGCTCGACCTTGGACAACGCCAACGCCGTAACCAACAGCACCGCGCTCGAGATCACAAAGGGCAGCCGCGCGTCATGTTTGACCAGGACCACGCCGAGATAGGGCGACACCGCGCCGGCCAGGCCGTAGCCGAGCATTGCCAGCGCCGACAAAAATGGGATGTGTGGTTTGGCGCGATGCTTGGCAAGCAAGGTCAGCGGCGGGGCGCGCAACGCGGACGACGTGATGGCCCAGATCACGATCAAGACGATGAACCATAATTGCGCGCGCGGCCCGGTGCCGGCCACGAACGGCAGCGCGAGAAAGGCCGCGCAGGAAAGCGCCGTCAACGCGCCGACGAACACGCCGAGCCGGCCGACGACCGCAGAAATCTTGTCGGCGGCGATCCCCATCGCGGTGTCGGTGATGGTGAAGATCGCCTGATCCATCATCAGGATGAGAATGACAGCCGCCGGCGCGATCCCCACCTCGGCGGCAAGTTTTGGCAGGTAGATGACGTAAGTGGTCCAGCCCAGCGTGAACACGAGCTGCAGGATGCCGAGATAGACGCCGGTTCGATTGACGCCGGCGTCGGTGGTTTCGGCTGGCGTATCGCTCATGTCGGCCCTCGGCGCCGCGAGCATAACCAGACGACGCTTTGATGGGAAGCCGCGACTACCGCGCTTTCCGAAACGTGAGATTGATGCGCTGCCGTCCGAGCAAGGCGTGCTCGCCGTCCGCCAACGGCGCGACGCCGTGAAAGACCAGCCGCGCCGGCCCGCCCCACGCCACGATGTCGCCATGCTTTAGGGGAAACCGCCGTGGCTTGTCGCTGCGCTTCAATCCGCCCCACAAAAAGATCGCGGGCAGCCCCAGCGACACCGAAACGATCGGCGCGCCGAAATCGAGTTCGTCCTTGTCCTGATGCAGCGACATTTTTGCGCCGGGTTGGTAGCGGTTGATCAGGCAGGCGTCCGGCGCAAAATCGTTGAAGCCCGCCTGTGCCGCCGCCTGCGCGGCGAGCCGGAAAAACGAGGATGGCATCGCCGGCCATGGTTTTGCGCTTTCCGGATCGTTACTGTCGTAGCGATAACCGGAGCGATCGGTGACCCAGCCGGCGCTGCCGCAATTTGTCATCGCCACCGACATCTGGTGGCCGCCCGGCGTCACCATGTGACGAAACGGCGCCTGCGCGACGATTGCGTGCAAGTCGGCGATCAACTCGGCTTCGAACGGCCGCGCAAACCCGCGCAGCAGCACGGCGCCCTCGGCTATCGCTTCCTGCGAGGGTTTTGTGTCGGCGGTGCTTTCAAACAAATCCGCAGTCAACGGGCCCGCGCTCACTTCGCATCATGAAAAATCACGCCGACGGTATGGCGGTGGCCGGAGCGGATCCGGCTCACGCCATGACGCAGATTAACGCGATAGACCCCGCGTGTCCCCTGCACAGGACGGTGATGCACGGCAAAGGCGACCGCATCGCCCTGGCCGAGCGGAACCACCTCGGGCCGCGACTGCATGCGCGGCCGCTGCTCGGTCAGTACAAATTCGCCGCCGGCAAAATCGCGGCCCGGTTCCGACAAGAGAATCGCGACCTGCAGCGGGAACACGTGTTCGCCATAGAGGTCCTGGTGCAGGCAGTTGTAGTCGCCGGCCTCGTATTGCAGCAACAGCGGCGTCGGCCGGGTCTGGCCGGCGGCATGGCAGCGCTTCAGGAAGGCGTCGTGGTTTTGCGGATAGCGGATATCGATGCCCATGGCCTCGTTCCAGCGATTGGCGACATCACGAAGCCGCGCATACAGCGCCGGCCGCAGTTGCGCGATCAGATCGGGCAGCGGATAGGAAAAATATTTGTACTCGCCGCGCCCAAACCCGTGGCGTCCCATCACGATGCGGCTGCGGAAATGGCTGTCGTCGGGATAGAGGGCAGCGAGTGCGTGGCACTCGTCGCGCGAAAGCAAGCTCTTCAGGACCGCGCAGCCCTGCGCGTCGAGCTCGCTCGTTGCTTGCGCCCAGTCGATCGCTTCGACGCGCGCGGCGATGTCGGGTGCGGATGGATGGATGATGTTTTTTGCGGTTGATCTCATGGCCGTGATTTTTGCAAATCGCGCCGGGTTGCGCCACCCGATTTCCGGGCAGAGCACGGGCAGACTCAACCTCTCCCCGTTCTTTTGTACGGGGAGAGGTCGGATCGTTCTTACGATCCGGGTGAGGGGCAAGGCACACTGCTAATCGCTACACCGCATTCACCGGAGAGAGGCCCCTCACCCCAACCCTCTCCCCGCGAAGAGCGGGGCGAGGGAGCGGACTGCCGTCGCAGCCACAGCTAGCACTTAGCCCAACACCGGCAGCACGATCACATCATAGGCGTGGCGGAGGCTGCGTTTCAGCACGGGGTCCTCGAGTTCGAATTCAAATCGGCTCGCCGGGCGGATGCCGCCAATGGCTGCAAAGGTGCCGCCGAACATGGCGTAGCCGTCTGGAAATCCCTTGCCGCCAAAACCGCGATGAATCAGTTCCTCGACCGGCAGCATGGCGTCGAGCGTGCCTTCCTGGTAGAGCACGCGCGCGCCGTCGATCCAGGCATGCGAACGTAGGATCATCTGGTCCCAGTGGGGGGCGACGTCCTCGTATTCCCACAATACCGACGCGATCGGCTTGTCGCACATCTGTTTTGACACGGTGACGCTGTAGGTTTCCACCTTGCGGTCGGTATGGTCGGAGCCGACGCCGACAAAGATGCGGCCCTGCCAGCCGATCAGCACGAATTCGACTTCGCCGCTCGACTCGCTGCCGCAGACTTCGATGCTGTCTTCTGTGGTCAGCCGCCGCGCCGAAACCCGGTAATAGATCGGCGTCGACGCCGGCCGGGCAATCCCGATCGCCTCCAGTTCGGCGATGTGCTTGTCGCGCGCCACCGGATCGCGGCCAGTCCAGCCGGCGATCACGGCATGATCGATCGGCAGCGTCAGCGGCACCGTCGTGTCCTGGCCGTCGATGGTGAATGTCAGATCAAACACGGATGACGCCCTCCATTGCGGCCGCAAGTTCGAAGATGCGCCGATCCGAACCGCCAGATGTCGCGAGCATCAGTCCGACCGGGACATCGCCCTCGCGATGGCAGGGGAGCGAAATTGCGCAGCCGTCGATCATGTTGATCAAGGTGCAATTGCGCAGCGAAAGCAAGTTCGCCTTGGTAAACGCCTTGTCGTCGGCAAGGTCCGCGATCCGTGGCGGCGTATTGGCGGTGGTCGGCATCACCAGCGCGTCATAGGGCGCAAGCCGAGCGGTGGTACGCGCGATCATCGAACGCCGCGTGGCCTGCAAATCGATATAGTCGGCGGCGCTAATGCTTTCCCCGCGCTGGATGCGCAGGTAGACACGGGGATCGTAGACGTCGCCATGGCTGACGATCAGGTAGCGATGCCATGCATAGCTTTCGGCGGCCGCAAAACCACCCTTGGTGTTCATGACGCCGACATCGAGGAATTCCGGCACCTCGATGCGCTCGATCAGCGCACCCCGGCGCGACAGCGTCTCCAGCGCGCGCTCAAACGTCCGCGCCACTTGATCCTCGAGTTCGTCGAGCGCGACCGTGGTCGGCACCGCCAGACGCATGCCTTTGATCGGACGCGGCTGCAGGCGAACGATGGGTTCATCGGCCAGCACGGCATCGAGCACCGCGCAGCAGCCTACCGTGCGCGCCAGCGGCCCAAAGCTGTCGAGCGTGAATGATAGCGGCACGCCACCCTCGAGCGGCACCCGCCGCTGCGTCGGCTTGAAGCCGACAATGCCGTTATAGGCCGCCGGAATCCGGCACGAACCGCCGGTGTCGGTGCCGAGCGCGCCATGCGCCATGAGGTCGACGACCGACACCGCCGCGCCCGAGGACGATCCGCCGGGCACATGGCCGACGCCGCGCTGCCAGGCGCCCTTCGGCGTGCCGTAATGCGGATTGATGCCGATCCCGGAATAGGCGAACTCGGTCATGTTGGTGCGGCCGATCACCACAAAACCGGCACGGCGCAGCCGCGCCACGACGGGCGCGTCGGCTTCCGCCGGAGCTGAATCCTCCAGCGCGCGTGAGCCGGCGCGGGTCACCTGCCCCTTGATGTCGAACAGATCCTTGATCGAGACGGGAATGCCGGCATAGCGCGACGGCGCCGCCTTCACCTCGCGGAGCCGGTCCATCGCCTCCGCCGCCTCGATGGCGGCTTCCGCATCGACATGAATGAAGGCGCGCGCGCCCTCGCCGGATGGGTCTGCGATCCGGGCCAGGCATTCGTCGACCAGCTTGCGGGCGCTGGTGCGGCCGCTCTCGAGATCATCGGCGAGTGAGGCGAGTGTTGGAACGTTCTTCGTCATCATTCTCTCCGTCATGGCCGGGCTTGTCCCGGCCATCCACGTCTTTCTCCATCCTCACGCTACTAAGACGTGGATGCCCGGGACAAGCCCGGGCATGACGACTATCTGGGCTCACCCTCAATCTCCAGATCGAGCAGCGCGGAGCTCAGCGATTTGCCGTGGGCATCGAGCGCCAGCGACCGCGTCACTCCACCGCCCAGCGTTTGGGTCATCACGAAATTCAGCGCTGATATGTTCGGTAGCTCATAGCGGACAACCTCGCCTTCGACAACACCGGCAAAATGCGCTTTGACCCTTGCGCTCGTGACTTGCGCGAGCAGCAGCGGATAATGTTTTGCCTCATAGGCGATCACCGAGATGTTGGAGGTGTTGCCCTTGTCGCCGGTGCGGGAATGGGCGATCTCGCGCAGTTTTGTCACGTCAGCCCCCCACAAACTGGATCGATGGCTTTGCCAGTTCGCGCGGCAGCAGCACCGACGCCACTGCGACGACATCGCGGGCCGATTTGAACGCGCCGCCGCCGGCCGCGGGGCCGTTGGTATAGAGCGTCTCGACCTCGTTGCCGATCCGTACCGCCTCGCGCAGGTTTTCGGTACGGCCGGTGACGCGGATGCGCACCTCATACGGCTCGTTGGCGTGGGCGGAGATTTGCGCGCCGTGCAGGGAATCGACGCCGATCAGGTCGAAGCGCAACTCGCTCGCCGCAACGCCTGTCAGCTTCAGCCGTTCACGAACGATTTCCAGCGCCAATTTTGCGCGCGCGAGCGCGCCGGGGCCGGCATAGGACATCTGCCCCTCGCCGATAAAACTGTCGACATAGCCGACCGAAACCTTCAGCGTCTCCGTGCGTTTTGTCCCGCGCCCGCCGCTGACGCGCACGCGATTTCGCGCAATCTCCGCGACCGCAACTTGCGAAAAATCCGCGACCACATCGGGCTGTAAATACTGTCTGGGATCGTGCACCTCGTAGAGCAGTTGCTCCTTGCAGGTCTGCGCCGTCACCGCGCCGCCGGACCCTTCGACTTTGGTGATGACAAGACTGCCGTCCTCACCGACTTCGCCGATCGGAAAGCCGAGCCGGGCCATGTCGGGAATGTCCTTGAAGCCGGGATCGGCAAAATAGCCGCCGGTGATTTGGCCCGCGCATTCGAGCAAATGCCCCGCGACGGTGCCCTTCCCCAAAAGATTCCAATCATCCATCGCCCAGCCGAAAGCGTGAATCATCGGCGCCAGGAACAGCGCGGGATCTGACGCCCGTCCGGTGATCACTATATCGGCGCCGGCCAAAAACGCTTCCGCCATCGGTTCGGCGCCGAGATACGCATTGGCCGACAACAGCCGGTTGCCAAGCTGCTTTATCGTGCCGTCGAATTCCATGATCGGCAGATCGCGCTCTTTGCAGGCGTCGAGCACGTCGTCGCCGACGATGGCCGCGATCTTCGGCGACGAAAGTCCCATCGACTTCGCGATCTCGGCGGTCTTGCGCGCCGCGGCGACCGGATTGGCCGCGCCCATATTGGTGACGATCTTGATTCCCTTGGCGGCGCAGGCCGGCAGTACCGCGCGCATCCGCTCTTCCAGCAGCGGATCGTAGCCGCTGTCGGGGTTTTTCATCCGCGCCTGCTGCGCCAGTGCGACGGTGCGCTCGCCCAAGCATTCGAACACCAGATACTGGATGTCGCCCCTTTCGGCGAGCTCGACCGCAGGCTCGATGCGATCGCCCGAATAGCCGGCGCCTGATCCGATCCTGATCGTCCGCATCACTTCAGTCCGAAATAGGCGCGCCGCAGCGCTTCGTTGTCGGTCATTTCCGCAACCGTCCCGGAAAAGCGGATGCGCCCGCCTTCCAGTACAAAGACCCGCGTCGCGACTTCGAGGAACCCGATATTCTGCTCCGCGATCAAAAGCGCAAGCCCCCGCCCGCGCAAATCGCTCAGGATTCGGATGACCTCCTTGACGAACAGCGGCGACAGCCCGGCCGACGGCTCATCCATCACCAGAAGCCGTGGCTCGGCAGCAAGCGCTTTTGCGATGCCGAGCATCTTGCGCTGGCCGCCGGAGAGGCTGGACGCCGGCGCGCGGCGTTTTTCGCGCAGCACCGGGAACAGGCCATAGAGCTCCGCGGCGCGGGCGCCGGGGTTGGCATGGCCGAGCGCCTGCGCGCCGACGCGGATGTTCTCCTCGATCGACAGGTCGGGAAAGACCGCGAGTTCGGACATGTAGGTCATGCCGAGCCGCATCCGGTCGCTGGAACGCATCCGCGTCACGTCTTCGCCGCCGAGTGTGATGCTGCCTTGCCGCGCCTCGATCAGGCCGACCAGCGATTTGAGAAACGTCGTCTTGCCGGCGCCGTTGGCCCCCAGCAGCAGCACGGTTTCGCCTGAGCGCACGTCGAGATCGACGCCCCACAATACCTGCATGGTGCCGTAACCGGCGTCGACGCCTTTGGCATGCAGCAGCGGCGCGGCGTCAGGCGGCATGTTCGCCTCCCAAAAACACTTCGATCACTTGCGGCACTTGCACCGCGACCGCGAGCTTGCCCTCAAAAATCTCCTTGCCGGCATTCATGACAATGACGCGGTCGGTGATGTGTTCAATGAATCCCATCAGATGCTCGACGACGATGATCGCTATCCCGGATTGCGCTAAGGCCTTGATGCGTTCGGCGATCCAGTCGAGCTCCGCCGGATTGAGGCCGGCGGCGAGTTCATCGAGCAGCAACAGCCGCGGGCGGGTAGCGAGCGCGCGCACCAGATCGAGCATTTTCTGCTGCGCGTTGTTCAGATCGGCCGCCGGACGGTCGGCGACATCGGTCAATCGATATTCGTCGAGCAGCGCGGCCATGGTCGGCGGCGCCACCGCAGCGCGCCCATAGGCCAGCGCGACCTCGATATTCTGGCGCACCGTCAGCGACAGAAATGGTTTTGGGATTTGAAAAGTGCGGTTGATGCCGCGATGGACCAGTTTGTGTGACGCAACCCCGCCGATCGACGTCCCGTCCAGCACCACCTCGCCGCCATCGGGCGCATAGAGGCCGGAGATCACGTTGATCGCGGTGGTCTTGCCGGAGCCGTTGGGGCCGACGAGTCCCAAAATTTCGCCGGATGCGACATGGAAGCTTAAACCGTCGAGCGCATGAAAACCGCCGAAGCGTTTTACCAGGTTCGTCACCTTGAGAATGGGCGCGGTTTCACGGGACATTCCAACCCCTCCGCGTTGCGAGCGAAACGAGGCCGGCGGGGAGAAACAGCACCAGCCCCATGATCAGCAGCCCGTAGATCAATTGAAAATATTGCGGCGTGGTGAAGCCGATCAGATTGTAGATGCCATAGAGGATGATGACGCCGACGATCGGACCGGTGATCGTGGCGACGCCGCCGAACAGCGCAAACACGATGGCGAAAATACTGAAATCGCCGGAAAAGACGTTGTCGGGATAGAACACCGAGACGTACCAAGCATAGACGCCGCCGGCGAGCCCGGCCACCAGCGCGGACGCCAGCCACGCGATCACACGCATCCTGACCACATTGACGCCAGCCATCGAGGCTGACACCGCATCCTCCCGCACCGCCTGCAGCGCCAGACCGAAGCGCGAGTTCTTCAGGAACACGACGGTTAAAAGCGTCAGCGCCAGCACGACGAGTGCGGCCGTATAAGCCTGCGTCGGATTGAAGGTGCCGGTGAGCGAGACGCCATAGGGCCCGCGCGTGATGTTTTCGAGCGCCGGATTGGCGACGAAGTGCAGCACCGCCAGCGAGGCCGCAAGATTGGCAATCGCAAAATAGGCGCCGGACAGACGCAGCAGCGGCGTCAGCAACAGCCCGAGCGCGACACCGACCAATCCAGCAACGAGCACCGCCACCACCGCGGGCGCCTGATAGTGCATGACAAGGATCGCAAAACCATAGGCGCCGGCGCCGAAGAAGCCGACATAGCCGAACGGCAGATAGCCGGTAAAACCGTAGATGATGTTCACGCCCTGGGCGAGAATGAGGAAGATGACAAAATTGAACAGCAGCAGATGGTTTTGATAGACGCCGGGCAGCACCGCGAAGAGTACGAGCAGCGGCACGGCGATGAACAGCGTGTGTCTCAAAGCGCTAGGCAACGCGCACCCGCCTTCCAAGCAGACCGCTCGGACGGAGCAGCAGGATGAAGATCAACAGCACATAGGGCAAAAGATCGGCCCACGAGCTGAGATAAGTTTGCACCACCATGTAGCAGATGCCGTAGACCACGCCGCCCAGCGCGGTGCCTAAGGGATTGCCGAGCGATCCCAGCACCACGATGGCAAAGGAGGTCACGGTGGCATCGGCGCCGAAGGCCGGCGTCACCGATCCGAACATGAAGGGCGCGAACACGCCGGCGACTGCCGCTAGGCCCAGCCCGACGCCGAAAGCGGCGGCCGAGACGCGATCGACATCGATGCCCGTCGCGAGCGCCTCGTCGCGGCGCGACATCACCGCGCGGGTCAAGGTGCCGAGCCGGGTGCGATAGAGATAGACATATACCAGCGCGATCGCGATCAGGCTGGTGACCGCCGCGATCACCCAGGGCATCGGGAACCCCTGCCCCAATATCTGGACCGGCCCCGCTGCGCCGGGCTTGCCGCCGAACAGTTTTAGTCTGATGGTCGTAAAGACGGTGCCGAGCGCACGGCTCTGGATCGAACGCTCGCTGGTGCCCGCGAAGATCGTGGTGATCGCCTCGATCACCTGCGACAGGCCGAAGAACAGGATGATCGACAGCATTTCCGGGTTCACAGAACCCTGCAGCCGCGGCACCAGCACCCAATAGAGCAGCAGGCCTGCGACGACGAAGATCACGAAGGCGAGCGGCACCGCGAACAAGGGATCAATGCCGGCCAAGGTCACCACGCCGAAGGCGACGAAGGCGCCGAGCATCAGGATATCGCCATGCGCAAGGTTGACGATGCGCATGACGCCGAACACGAGACTGAGACCGATCCCGACCAGGCTGAAATACAAACCGAACAGGACGCCGGCGACGAGCGCGTAAGTCAACATGTCAGCGCCGTGCCCCCGGCTTCCCTTTCGTCAACTGCACAAGCCTCATGGAGCCGGATAGACCGGCTTGCCGGTGGCGGTTTCGTGCGGATAGATCGAGATGAATTTTATGTGCTCGTGCTCGTCGAGCACGAGCTGCCCGAGCGGCGTCAACTCGCCGATCTGGCCGCCCATTTCGTCGAGCGCGAAGGTGCCGTCGAGCGTCTTGAGCTGGCCGGACAGGCTGAACACCGCGCGCCGCAGCTCCATCTGGTCAAGCGAGGCAGCAACCGACAGCGTCTTCTCGATCACGAGCCCGGTGGTATATCCGGCGACAGCATTGAAGCCAAACTCGATCTTGCCGTCGGGATATTTCTTGTCCCAGGCGGCTTTGTAATCCTTCATGGTCATACCGAAATTGACGGGATAGTCCAATTCGGAAGGCGGCACGTAGGTCCACACGTGTTCGAGCCCCTTCTCGCCGACATTCTTCTCAAGTAGCTCGGTTTCAAGGCCGGCATAGATCGCGAACAGCATCTTGAACTTGATGCCGACGTCCTGAACGTTGCGCAGGAACGCGATGTCGTTGGGCGCGTAGCCGAAATGGATAACGGCGTCCGGATTGGTATTGTTGATGTTGTTGATGATGACGGTGTAGTTCGTGGTTTCGGTCGGAATGCCCTGGTCGTAGACGATCTCGATGGGCGCGCCGGAGTCCTTGACGAACTTGCGGAACGCGTTGGCCTGCGTGCCCGTGAATTCGTTGGTCGAGTAAAGAATGGCGATTTTCTTGATGCCCAGTCCCGGCCCGTCATGGGTGATAAAATCCGCGACCGGTTTCGGCCAGATGGTCGATACCGGGTCCGCCATCAGCGCGATATAAGGATTGTCCTTGGAGAAGAAGCTCGCCCCGGTCCCGGTCTGGTCGAACAGGAAGAACTTGTGGTCGCGGGCGATCGCAACCGCCGGCGCGGTCAGCACCGAGCCGGAATCCGCAACCAACAGATCGACCTTGTCCTGGGTGATGAGCTGGTTGTAGAGCGTCGAGGCAGTCGCGGTGTTGCTCTGGTCGTCATAGGCGACAAGCTTTACGGGAATCTTCTTGTCGAACGCCTTCACATAGACGCCGCCCTCGGCGTTTTTCTGGTCGGCCCAGAGTTTCAGCGCGCTGTGGACCGGCATCGAGATCGAGGCATAGCGCCCGGACGACGCATAGAGCGTGCCGATCTTGATCTCCGCCGGCGCGTCCGCGGCAAATGCCGGTGCGGCAAGCGCAAAACCCGCCGCCAGCAGCGCGCCCGTGATCTTGAACATGAATTCCTCCCGATTTTCTTCACTTTGTCGCGGGCAATCTAGCCCGGCGCCTTGCGGTCATACAAGCGTTCCAGCCTTAGCAATAGTTCGTATGCCGGAATACGCGGCATGCAAGAAGCGTTGCTGGACCGTTGACGGGCGATAGTCAAATGTCGCATCAAGATCGATACAGCCGGGCCACGCGGCCCGGAGTTCGGGAGGCAACAAAGACATGGCAGAGCCAGCGCGCGCGCGACCGAAACCGACGCCGGAGACCCAGCATTTCTGGGATGGCACAAAGGCCGGCGAATTGCGCCTGCAGCGCTGCGACGCCTGTGCCAACGTCTACTTCCCGCCGCGCCCGTTTTGTCCCTCCTGTGCCTCGCGCAAGGTCAGCGTTTTCAAGGCCTCTGGCAAGGGCAAGCTTTACAGCTACGTGATCCATCACCGCCCGGTGCCGGGTTTTACGCCGCCTTATGCCATCGCGGTGGTGGAGTTGGACGAAGGCCCGCGGATGATGAGCAACATCGTCGATTGCCCGCAGACGCCGGAGGCGCTCGAACTCGACATGAAGCTCGAAGTCGCGTTCGAAAAGCTCGACGACAATATCACCCTTCCCTTGTTCCGTCCGGCGAAGGGCTGACATCATGCGCAGGAATCAAGTTGCCGTCGTTGGCGCCGCTGAGACCACCGAACTCGGCGTTATTCCCAATGTCTCGCAGATCCAGTTGCACGCGGATGCCGCGCTCAACGCCATTGCGGACGCCGGCCTAAAACTGTCCGACATCGACGGCTTTGCCACCGCGGTCGAGACGCCGCAGCAGATCGCGCATTATCTCGGCATCACGCCGACCTGGGTCGACGGCACGTCCGTCGGCGGCTGCTCGTTCATGCTTCATGTCCGCCACGCCGCGGCTGCGATCGAGGCCGGTCTCTGCAAGACCGTGCTGATCACCCATGCCGAAAGCGGCAAGTCGAATATCGGCCGCACGCCGCGCATGGTCGGTCCCGACAGTCTTAACGGCCAGTTCGAATTGCCTTACGGCGTCTCGACCCCGGCCAGCATGTTTCCGATTCCCGTGCTGCGCTACATGAAAACCCACGGCATCACCCATGAGCAGATCGCCATGGTCGCGGTGGTGCAGCGCGAATGGGCCGCGAAGAATCCACGCGCCACCATGAAGGCGCCGATCACGGTCGAAGACGTGCTGAATTCGCGGATGATCGCCTATCCGTTCCGCATCCTGCAATGTTGTCTTGTCACCGACGGCGGCGGCGCGCTGATCCTGACCTCGGCCGACCGCGCAAAAGACTTTCCAAAGAAGCCAGTCTACATCCTCGGCACCGGCGAGAGCGTGGAAACGCCGATGGTCAGCCAGATGCAGACGTTTGATAGTTCGCGCGCGTTCAAGGTGGCGGGGCCGCTGGCGTTCAAGGAAGCCGGCATCACGCATAACGACGTCGATCATCTGATGATCTACGACGCGTTCGCGCATCTGCCGCTCTATGGTCTCGGCGATCTCGGCTTCATGCCGCATGAAGAGGCCGGCAAATTCATCGCCGACGGCAACACGCGGCCCGGCGGCAAGCTGCCGCTCAACACCAATGGCGGCGGCTTGAGCTACATGCATTCCGGCATGTACGGCATGTACGCGCTGCAGGAGAGCGTCCGGCAAATGCGCGGCATCGCCCCCGCACAGGTCAAGGATGCGAAGATCTCGGTCTGCCACGGGGTCGGCGGCATGTTCGCGGCGTCGGGGACGATTATTTTTACGAACGAGAAATGAGCATCACGTGAGAGAGAAAAAGCTCTTTCCACTCCCTCGCCCCGCCCTTCGCGGGGAGAGGGTTGGGGTGAGGGGCTCTCTCCACGCATTCAGACTCGCGGAGAGTCCCCCTCACCCGGATCGCTGAGCGATCCGACCTCTCCCCGCAGGCGGGGCGAGGTAAGAAAACGAACACCCGGGAGAACCCAAATGACAAAATCACTGGACGGCAAATCCATCATCGTCACCGGCGCAGGCCGCGGCATCGGCCGTGAGATCGCGCTATTGTGTGCCGCGGAAGGCGCGAAGGTCGTGGTCAACGATCCCGGGGTTGCCGCCGACGGTTCGGGGTCAAGCGCCTCGCCGGCCGAGGAAGTCGTTGAGGAGATCAAGAAGCGCGGCGGCACGGCGGTGGCGAATTTCGAAACCGTGGCGGAAGCGATTCCGGCGAGCCGGATCGTCAAGGCGGCGACTGATCACTTCGGCAAGCTCGACGGCGTCGTCAACAATGCCGGCATCCTGCGCGACATGATCTTCCATAAAATGAGTGTGGAAGCCTTCGAATCCGTCATCAAGGTTCATCTGATGGGGTCGTTCTATGTCTCGCACGCCGCAGCACGGCTGTTCCGCGAGCAGGAGAGCGGCTCGTTCGTTCACTTCACCTCGACCTCCGGCCTCGTCGGCAATTTCGGCCAGGCCAATTACGCTGCAGCGAAACTAGGCATCGTCGGTCTATCGAAATCGATCGCGCTCGATATGAACCGTTTCAATGTGCGGTCGAACTGCGTCTCGCCGTTCGCCTGGAGCCGCCTGATCGGCACCATTCCGACAGAAACCGAGGCGGAGAAGGCCCGCGTCGCAAAGATCCAGCAGATGGGGCCGGAAAAGATCGCGCCGATCGTGGCATTCCTGCTCAGCGATGCCGCCAAGGACGTCACCGGACAAATTTTCGCGGTGCGGATGAACGAGATCTTCCTGATGAGCCAGTCGCGCCCCTTGCGCTCGATCCATCGCGGCGAAGGCTGGACGCCGCAGACCATTGCCGAACACGGCATGCCGGCGCTGAAATCGTCATTCTACAAGCTCGACCGCTCCGCGGATGTCTTTAACTGGGACGCGATTTGAGGTCGCCGATTTTCAGCCTATCTCAGGTTGCTTTTCAAAAAACGCCTGCTTTATGCCTGATTGCTGACAAATAATTTCCTCCCAACAAAAAAATCTGGGAGGAAACCATGACAAGTCCACTGACCTTTCCCGACAACCAACCCCTCAACCGCCGCAACCTGATCAAGGGCGCGGCGGCGCTGGCCGCAACGGCCGCGACCATGAAAGCGGCCTCCGCGGCAACGGCCGTCACGCCATTGGGCCAAACGGGCGCCCTAACCCCGTCAACCGAACCGCTGCCGTTGGGACCGCTAACCGGGGGCCGCTATCCGGATTCTCACTTGGAGTCTCTCAAAAAGCCCAAGGTTTCATTCGGACCTACCGGTTTCCCGGCCTTCGCCGGCACCATGGCGGTTGAGCGCGTCGCGACCGGATTCCGCTGGGCCGAGGGCCCGGTCTACTTCCCGGCTGGCCGCTACGTGCTGTTCAGCGACATTCCCAACAACCGCATCATGCGCTTCTCGGAGGATGACGGTCACCTGAGCGTATTCCGCCAGCCGTCGATGAACTCGAACGGCAACACCATTGATCGGGAAGGACGCCTGATCACTTGCGAACATAGCGGCCGACGGGTCACCCGGACCGAACTCGACGGCTCGATCACCATCATCGCCGACAAGTACAATGGCAAGAAGCTGAACTCGCCGAACGACGCGGTTGTCGCTTCCGACGGTTCGATCTGGTTCACCGATCCCATCTACGGCATCGGCGGCTATTATGAGGGCGTCAAAGCCGAGCCTGAGCAGGAAAAGCACAACGTCTACCGGGTCGACCCGAAATCCGGTGACATCAGGGTTGTCATCGATGACTTCGTGGAGCCCAACGGCATTGCCCTCTCGCCTGACGAGAAGAAGCTCTATGTCATCGATACCGGATTCACGGACGGGCCGGATAACCCGTCGCATATCCGCGTGTTCGACCTGAATGTTGAGGTGGGAAAGGTGGGGAACAACAAAGTCTTTGCGGACATGCCCAAGCCCAGCATTACCGACGGGATACGCTGTGACACCGCCGGGCGTGTTTGGTGCTCCGTGGGTTGGGGCGATCCGAACGAGGACGGCGTGCGCTGCTACACTCCTGACGGCGATTTGCTCGGCAAGATCCACATACCGGAAACGGTCGCCAATCTGTGCTTCGGCGGTCAGCAACGAAACAGACTTTACATCTGCGGCTCGACTTCGCTCTATGCAGTCTACACGAGTGTGCAGGGCGCTCTGAAGCCATGACCAGCTCCGAGGCATCAGTGCAGAGCGCGCATAACTGCTGAAACAGGCGAATAGGAAGTGGCGAGTGGCGAATAGGGTTATTCTATTCGCCATTCGCTATTCGCGTCTCAAATCACCCGCTATTCCTCAGCCCCGCCGAAATCCCGTTGATGGTGATCTGGATGCCGCGCAGCACCTGTTCATCGGGATTTTGCGCGCGATGCTCCTTCAACAGCTCGACCTGCACGTGGTTGAGCGGATCGAGATAGGGGAAGCGGTTGCGGATCGAGCGTTCCAAGAGCGGGTTGCCCTGCAGCAGCCGCTCCTGCGCCATGATGTCGAGCAGCAAGTCGATCGAGGTTTGCCATTCCTGTCGGATGCGCCCAAAAATCTTTTCGCGCAGCGCATTGTCCGGCACCAGCTCGGCATAGCGCGAGGCGATCGCGATCGAGCTTTTCGCCAGCACCATGTCCATGTTCGACAACAGGGTGCGGAAGAACGGCCAATCGCGGTAGAGTTCTCTGAGGAACGGCATGCCCTTGTCGGGATGCTCCTTGATCCAGGCCTCCACCGCGCTGCCAAAACCGTACCATCCCGGCAGCATCAGCCGGCATTGCGCCCAGCTGAACACCCATGGGATCGCGCGGAGGTCCTCGATCTCGCGGGTTTTCTTGCGCGACGCCGGCCGGCTGCCGATGTTGAGCGTGGCGATTTCGGTGATCACGGTGGACGCCCAGAAATAATCGGCAAAGCCTTCGGTTTCATAGACCAGCCCGCGATAGGCCTTGAAGGCTAGCGCCGACAACTGGTCCATCGCTTCGAGATATTCGTGCCGCGGCGCGTTCTGCCGCGGGTGCAACAGGCTGGCCTCGAGCGTGGCGGCGGCGAGAATTTCCAGATTGTTGCGGCCGACTTCGGCGTTGGAATATTTGCTGGAGATGATTTCGCCCTGCTCGGTGATCCTGATCTGGCCGTTCACCGCGCCGCCCGGCTGCGCAATGATGGCGTCGTAGCTCGGCCCGCCGCCGCGGCCGACCGAACCGCCGCGGCCGTGAAACAGCCTTAAGCGCACATGGTGGCGCTCGAACACGTCGACGAGACCGATCTCGGCCTTGTAGAGCTCCCAGCCCGAGGTGACGAAGCCGCCGTCCTTGTTGCTGTCGGAATAGCCGAGCATTACCTCCTGCACCGAGCCGCGGCTATCCACCAAGCGGCGGTAATCGTGCATCGACAGCATCCGGTCCATGATGCCGCTCGAGGCCTGCAAATCCTCGATGGTCTCGAACAGCGGCACGATATTGATCGCGCTGCGGCCCGAGGGGTCGACCAGGCCGACCTCTTTGAGCAGCAGTGCGATTTCCAGCATGTCGGAGACCCCCTTGCACATCGAGATGATGCATTGGGGGATCACGTCGGCGCCGAACTTGGCATGCGCCTCGGCGGCGGCGTGGAACACCGCGAGCTCGCCCACGGTCTCCTCGCTGTATTTCACGAAGGCTGACGTCAGCGGCCGCGCATTGCGCAGTTCAGAGGTGAGAAGCGCGATCCGCGCCTCTTCGTTGAGCGCCAGATAGGACATGCCGGGCATGGCCGCGTCGATCAATTCCGCGACCGTACGCTCGTGCACGGCCGAATTCTGCCGCATGTCCAGACGGGCCAGGTGGAAACCGAAGCAATCCACGGCGCGGCGCAAATAGCGCAGCCGTCCGCGCGCGATCACGCGCGAATTGTTCGAGATCAGCGAACGATGCAGGACGTCGAGATCGGCCTTGAACTCCCCGACATCAGCATAGGGCGCGGCGGCGCCGACCGGCGGCCGCATGGTTTCCACATCCAGCCGCGCGGCGGTCGCGGTGAGCCGGGCGTAGATGCCGGATACCGCCAGCCGATAAGGCTCGCCGCTCCGGTGCGGCGAGGTATCAGGCGAACGCTCGGCGAGCGCGCGCAGATCCTTGGAGACATCAGCCAGATGCGCCGCCAGCGACAGTTCGGCGCCGAGCAAATGCAGTTCCTCGAGATAGAAGCGCACGATGCGGCTCGACTGCATCTTCAGCGTTCCGCGCATCACGTCTGCGGTGACGAACGGGTTGCCGTCGCGGTCGCCGCCGATCCAGCTTCCCATCTTTAAGAACGAGGCGAGCTCGGAGGCCGCGCTATCGCCCTCGTTGAGCCGGTCCTCGAGCGCGCAGTGCAGCTGCGGCACCTCATGCAGGAAGGTGTAGTCGTAGAACGACAAGCCGTTGGCGACCTCGTCGAGCACGGTGAGCTTGGTCCGGCGCAACAGATTGGTCTGCCACAAAGTCAACACAGCGCGGCGCAACTGCTCGTCGTCGGCCTCGATCTCCTGAGGGGTGAGCTGGATGCGTTCGCGCCGGTCCAACAGCGCGGCGATTTCCATTTCGCGGTCGATGGTGCTCTTGCGGCGCACTTCGGTCGGGTGCGCGGTCAGAACCGGACCGACCAGGGCGGTTGCGAAGAACTTGCGCAGGTCGGCAGTGCTGATGCCGGCGGTCCGCGCATGCGCCAAGGTCTGCGCCAAGGTTCCCGAGCGCGGCGCGCCGCCATTGTCGGAGCGCGTCCGCATCTGGCGGATGTTGTTCTGGTCCTCTGCGATATTGGCGAGATGCGAAAAATAGCTGAAGGCGCGCACGATGCGCAAGGTCTGGCTGATCGACATGCTGTCGAGGATGATTTCGAGCTCGCGCCGCGCCGGCCGGTCGTCGTCGCGGTGAAACCGGATCGAGGTCTGCCGGATGCGTTCGACCAGGTCGAACACGTCGGCGCCTTCCTGGTCGCGCACGGTGTCGCCGAGAATGCGCCCGAGCAGCCGGATGTCATTCCGCAGCCGGGCATCTTCTTCAAGCGCCTGCGCTTCGTCGGCGCGATTGGACCTGAGCTCAGTATCGGAAGGCATGATCTGGGGTGACATGGCGCGATGCTCCAGAAAGTGCCCGGCAGCCACTGAGTCGCAATTTTTTGGGTTTCGCGCAAGAGTAAGAAAAGGGCGGCCATACGGGTGGTGTTCCTCATCCTGAGGAGCGGCCCCTTGGCCGCGTCTCGAAGGATGGGCCACGGGCCTCATGGTTCGAGACGGCGCAAGGGCGCCTCCTCACCATGAGGGGCAGCTATTTATCCCGATCGTGTCAAATCCTCCTCCCCGCCCTTTCCCAATAGGGATCGCGCAGGCGGCGTTTGAAGATCTTGCCGGAATCCTCGCGGGGCAGATTTTTTTGGATTTCGACGTGTTTTGGCACTTTGTAATCGGCCAGCGACGTCTTCAATTGCGTCCTGATGTCGGTGATATCCAGTGTTACGCCGGCCTGCGGTTCGACCACCGCCATCAGCGCCTCTCCGAATTCCTCGTCAGGGATGCCGAACACCGCGCAATCGTGCACGCCGGGAAGGGCATGCAGCGCGGCCTCGATTTCGGCCGGATAGATGTTGACGCCGCCCGAGATCACCATGTCGCGCTTGCGGTCGCAGATGAAGACATAGCCGTCCGCATCGATATAGCCGACATCGCCCGAGGTGATAAAACCGTCGCGCTCGATCTCGGCGCGTTTTTCCGGCTTGTTGTGATAGGTGAAATCCGGATTTTGTACGATCTTCGAATAAATCTCGCCGATCTCGCCTTGCGGCAGCGGGTCACCGTTCTCGCCGAGAAAGCGCAGCTCGACGCCGTCAAGGATCTTGCCGACCGTGCCGGGTTTTTTCAGTGCATCCTCGGAACTGGCAAAAGTGAGGGCGGTCGCTTCGGTGCTGCCGTAATATTCAGAGATCACCGGTCCCCACCATTCGATCATTGCGCGCTTAACATCGGCGGGACAGGGCGCGGCGGCATGGACGACATGGCGCAGCGAGGAGGTGTCATATTTCCTGCGTACCGTCTCCGGCAGCTTCATGAGCCGGACGAACATCGTCGGCACCATGAACAGAGTGTCGATCCTCTCGACCTCGATCAGCCGCAGAAATTCCTCCGGATCGAAGCGCGGCATCAGCACCAGCGTGCCGCCGAGGCGGCCGGCGCGCAGGCCGAACGAATTCGGCGCCGAATGATAAAGCGGCCCCGGCAAGAGCGCCCGTACACCCGGCTTCAAGCCGTAGATCAGCGTGCGCAGGCGTTCCGCCGCAACACTCTGCTCGGGCGTCGGTGCATTGCGCCGGACGCCCTTGGGATGGCCCGTCGTGCCCGAGGTGTAGATCATGTTCTGCGGCTGCGGCAGCGCCGGGCCGTCATAGGGGGCCTGCCGCTCGAGCCAGGATTCGAGGTCGATTGCAAAATCGGGCATGCCGAGATGGTCGGGGTCTATCTTGTACTGCTTTAGGATTTCCGGCGGCGTCGGGGCGCCGAGGACGGTAATTCCGGCGGGAATCACCTCGCGCAACTGATGCAGCATGTCGGCATGGCCGATCAGCACCGACGTGCCGGAGTCCTTCAGCACGTAATTGATCTCGTCCGGCTTGAAGTGCCAGTTGATCGGCACGCCGTAGGCCCCGAGCCGCATCGCGGCATAGGCCGCCTCGATGAAGGCGATGTCGTTGCGCATCAGGATGCAGACGCTGTCGCCCGGCTTGACGCCAAGCCGGTGCAAGCCGCCGGCGATACGCTCAGTGCGACCGGCGATTTCGGCGTGGCTGCGCTTCCGCTCGCCGCTGGTAACGCCGAGGAAAGGCGATTCTCTATCGTTCATTTTTCTTTTTCATTGTGGGAGAACACTTGGTGTTTCCGTCATCACCGGGCAAAAGCGCGAAGCGCGTCTTCGCGCTGGATGTCCCGGTGATCCACGTCTTCCTTCGGTTGTCGTAAAGCGAAGACGTGGATGGCCGGGACGAGTGTACGGCCCGGGGACATGGGTAACACCGTTCGGAGACATGGGTAACACAGGTTCATTGAACATCATTTCGCAGATCGATGCATGCGATTTGGTGAGCTCCGAAGAAGACACCGAACTTGCCATCCGTGGCGAGGGGCCTGATGGCCAGAAGCTCGCCACGGAAGGCTTCCGGAGCGCGCCAGCGCCGTTTACCGAAGCGGAAGTTGGCCTTTTGCGCGCTGGCCCTGCGCACGATCGCCCCTTCCTCATATTCTGGCTCGCGCAGCTTGCCTGGCAATGAACGGGAACTTGGCCGATACCGGTTTGATGGCACGTCATAGTTCAAGGATTGGTGCGGACGCTCGGTATTATAGACGTGCCGCCAACGGTCGAATGCCTTCTGCAGCTCGCGCGCGGTTCTGAATGTCGTCATGGACAGTACTTCGGCCTTCAGTGTGCGATGGAAGCGCTCGTTCTTACCTTTGGTCTGTGGATGATGCGGGCGCGCGTAGATAACGTCGACGCCGAGCTTGAGCAACCAGACACGGAGTTTGGTCCATCGGACCTCAGAGCAAGTGCCCCAAGGCACGCCGTTGTCGACCAGGAACGCGTTCGGCAGGCCATAGCGGCGGAACGTCTGTTCGAGGTGCTGCTGGACCGTCTCACTCTGCTCATTGGTGCAGGCCTGTAGGCACAGGGCATAGCGAGAGTGGTCGTCGACCATGGTGAGCGGGTGACACATCTGTCGATCGCCCAGAGCGAAGCGTCCCTTGAAGTCCATCTGCCAGACGTCGTTGGGAGCCGGATGCTCGAAGCGGGTGTATTGCGGTGGCTGCGCAGGTGGCGGGATGCGGTCATGCCGGCTCAAAATGGCGTGGACCGTCGATGCCACCGGTACGCTCTCGAGTTCGTCCTCCAGACGGCGGCGGATCTTGCGCGCGCCCCACGCCGGATGCGCATCCCGGATCTCCAAAACTGCCGCTTCGATCCCCTGGGGGCTTCGCTTTGGAGACACGTACGGACGCCGGGAGCGATCCCGCGCCCATTCCTTCTCGTCGGCAATCGCCCTAGCCAACCATTTGTAGCCAGTCTTCGGACTGATGCCGAACCGACGGCACAGCTCCCGCCGGTTTACGTCCGGCTGCCGGAACAGCCGAACGAACTCTTTCCTCTGATCCATGAATGACACCTCGCGCCACGGCATGTCGGCCTCCTGAGCCTGTCCATGCCGCCGATGTGTTACCCATGTCTCCGAACGGTGTTACCCATGTCCCCGGGCCGTATAACGAGCCCGGCCATGACGAGAAGTGCGGCTAGAGGTCGGCGAAGCGGGGTGCGCGCTTTTCCATGTTGGCGTGCACGGCCTCCGTCTGATTGGGACTGCCCAACAGCTTCTGCTGCTCGACGGATTCGGCGAGTAGCGCAGGACCCGGATCGACGGAAAGCTTGTTCAGCATGCGTTTTGCCGCGCGGATGGCATCCGGGCTCTTGCCGGCGATCTCGCGGGCGACCTCGAAGGCGGCCGCCCGCGGATCGTCGCAGATCCGGGTCGCAAGGCCGTAAGCGAGCGCCTCCTGCGCCGAGAAGATCCGGCCGGTAAAGGTCAATTCACGCAGGATATCGTCGCGAACAAGACTGGCCAGGATCGGCGTCCCCGCCATATCCGGCACCAATCCCCATTTGATCTCCATGATCGACATTCGCGCGTCTGGGCTGAGAAACCGCATGTCGGCGCCGAGCGCGAGCTGAAAGCCGCCACCGAACGCCACGCCCTGGATCGCGGCAATCACCGGGACCGGAAGCTGGCGCCAACCCCAGACCGCCTGTTGCGGGAAATTGGCCAGCCCATGGGTGCGCACGGTCAGGTCGCGCTTCTCGCCGCCCGCTATCCCGTTACCGCCGCTTTCCTTCATGGCGGCGAACCGGCCCATATCCAAACCGGCACAAAACGCCCGGCCCTCGCCGGACAAAACCACCGCCCGCAGGCTTTTTTCGTGGGCGAGCCGCTCGGAGGTGGCGACCAGCGCGTCGAACATCGCGGCATCCAGCGCGTTCATCTTGTCCGCCCGCACCAGGCGGACGTCGGCGACGCCTGCTGAGATCGTGACCTCGACCCGCTGTTCCATCGGAAGTTCTCCCCAGTTCTTCTTCGTTGTTGCCGCTTTACAGAAAGGCGTCGGGCGGATTTAGTCAATCAACCAATTAACAGATATTTCCTTGGGACGGGAACCATCCAATGTTCAGCGAAAATCTTCTCAATGGCCGACGCATCCTTGTCACCGGTGGCGGCACTGGCTTAGGCAAATCTATGGCGGCGCGCTTCCTCGAACTGGGCGCTGAGGTCCATATTTGCGGCAGGCGGAAAATCGTCTGCGACGAGACCGCGACCGAATTGATGGACCTCCATGGCGGCCGGGTCATGAGCCACGGCGTCGATATCCGCAACCCA
Source organism: Bradyrhizobium lablabi (assembly GCF_900141755.1). Lineage (NCBI taxonomy): Bacteria > Pseudomonadati > Pseudomonadota > Alphaproteobacteria > Hyphomicrobiales > Nitrobacteraceae > Bradyrhizobium > Bradyrhizobium lablabi. Next base: position 1,389,252 of record NZ_LT670844.1, read on the forward strand.
CTCGCGGTCGACGAGATGATCGAGACCATTTTCCGCGAGGGCCCGCTCACCGACCTCATCAACAACGCCGCCGGCAATTTCATCTCGCGCACCGAGGATTTGACGCCGCGCGGTTTTGATGCGGTCGCCAATATCGTGATGCACGGCACGTTCTATGTCACCCATGCGGTGGGCAAGCGGTGGATCGCCGAAAAGCAACGCGGCAATGTGGTGTCGATCACGGTGACCTGGGTCCGCAACGGCAGCCCCTATGTGGTGCCGTCGGCAATGAGCAAGTCCGCGATCCACGCCATGACCATGTCGCTCGCGACCGAATGGGGGCGCTACGGCATCAGGCTGAACACGATCGCACCCGGCGAGATTCCGACCGAAGGCATGAGCAAGCGAATAAAGCCCGGCGACGAAGCCGGCGCGCGCACCAAAGCGATGAACCCGATGGGCCGCGTCGGCAAGATGGAAGAACTGCAAAACCTCGCGGTGTTCCTGATTTCCGGCGGCTGCGACTGGATCAACGGCGAGACCATCGCCATGGACGGCGCCCAGGCGCTCGCCATGGGCGGCAATTTCTACCAACTGCGCGACTGGTCGGACGCCGACTGGACGGCGGCGCGGGAACAGATCAAGGCGCAGAACGAAAAGGACAAGGCGGCAAGGGGATAAAGTGGTCGTCCCTGCGAAAGCAGGGACCCATAACCACCGCCGCTAATTTTACGAAGGCAACGAGCTCCATTGCCTTACCGATGGGCCGCGGCGTATGGGTCCCTGCTTTCGCAGGGACGACGTTACTGTATTGTTTTTAGCGCGAGATAACGCCAAAATCCGCGCAACGAAAACAAAACAGCGACGGGGGAAACATGTCCGAAGAACCGGCAAACCTTGCCGATATGGTGCGCGCGCGGGCGAAGAGCCGCGGCAACGCCACCGCCTTCGAATTCGAGGGACGCTCAACCAGTTTTGTCGAGTTCGATATCAAAACAAACCGCGTTGCTAACGCGCTGATCGCGCTCGGCATCGCACCGGGCGAGCGCATCGCCTATCTCGGCAAGAACAGCGACATCTATTTTGAACTGCTGTTAGGTGCGATCAAAGCCAAGGTGGTAATGGCGCCGGTGAACTGGCGGCTCGCAGGCCCCGAGGTCGCCTTCATTGTCGCCGATTGCAAGGCGCCGGTGTTGTTCGTCGGACCTGAATTGGTTACGCTGGTGCGCAATATCAAGCCGCAATTGCCGGACTTGCGCTACGTGATTGCGACCGAAGGCGGCGCGCCGGAATCGCTCGACTACACCGCCTGGCGCGATGCGCAGAACGGCGACGATCCCAAAATTCCGATCGACCGCAAGGACATCGCGATCCAGCTCTATACCTCCGGCACCACAGGCAAGCCCAAAGGCGCGATGCTGTCGCATGCCAATTTTTTCAATCTGGTGCAGACCGGTAATGAGGCCGAAAAGCCCGAATGGAATAAATGGACGACTGATGACGTCTCGCTGGTGGCGATGCCGATCTTCCACATCGGCGGCTCCGGCTGGGGCGTGATGGGCCTCTATCACGGCGCCAAGGGCGTGATCGCGAGGGAGTTCGATCCCACAAAAGTGCTGGATTTCTTCGAACAGTCCGGGATCACAAAATTGTTCATGGTGCCAGCCGCGATGCAGTTCGTGGTGCGGCAGCCGCGTGCGCGCGAGGTGGACTTTGCGAAGCTCAAATACATGCTCTATGGCGCTTCGCCGATTCCGGCGGCGCTTCTGAAGGAATGCATCGAAGTATTCAAATGCGGTTTTGTCCAAATGTACGGCATGACCGAGACCACCGGCACCATCGTGGCGCTGCCGCCGGAAGATCATGTCGAGGGATTGGAGCGGATGCGCTCGGCCGGCAAGGCGCTGCCTGGCGTCGAGCTCGCGATCGTCGATCCCAATGGCAAACGTTTGCCGCCGGGCGAAGTCGGCGAGATCGCGACGCGCTCCGGCTCCAACATGGCCGGCTACTGGAATTTGCCCGAGGCGACCGCCAGGGCGCTCGATGCCGACGGCTGGCTGCGCACTGGAGATGCCGGCTACATGGACAGCGACGGCTATCTCTACATCCACGACCGCATCAAGGACATGATCATCTCCGGCGGCGAGAACATCTATCCCGCCGAAGTCGAGAGCGCGATCTGCGACCATCCTGATGTGGCCGAAGTCGCCGTGATCGGCGTGCCCGACGACAAATGGGGCGAAGCGGTCAAGGCGATCGTGGTGATGAAGCAAGGCAAGAAAGCGGCGGCCTCCGACATCATCAACTTCACCCGCGAACGCATTGCGGGTTTTAAAACGCCGAAGACGGTGGATTTTATCGAGGCGCTGCCGCGCAACGCGTCGGGCAAGATATTGCGACGCCATCTGCGCGATCCCTATTGGGCGGGGAAAGATCGGCAGGTGAATTAAACGTCGTCGGAACGGGCGTCAGCGAGAGAGCAAATTCGGTGTCGTCCCTGCGAACGCAGGGATCCATACGCCGCGGCTTCTCGGTTTGGCATGCGGGGAGACGGCTTTCGTAACAACGACCCCTTGCGGTTATGGGTCCCTGCTTTCGCAGGGACGACGGGTTGATAAAGCGCGCGCCCCTCCCCTTCAGTGCTTCCCCGCCCCCATATATCCGAACAAGAATCCCGCCACCTTCCGCTTCTGGATTTCCTCGCTGCCTTCGGTGATGCGGTAGCGGCGGTGGTGGCGGTAGATGTGCAACGGCTTGTGTATTAGTCCGCTTTGCCCCCGATAGCGGACTCAAGCCGGTCATCGTGGCATGTCCGAAAACCTTCACAACAGCGGAAGTGTGGGCGCGATCTAATGAACGTGTGTTCAAGCACCTGTCCCTGATTTACCTGTTGCGCGGAGGAACTTAGAAGCTCCGTGATGATTAGCACTGCACACGTTTATTATTGGAGTGAGGAAATGAAAAAGTTAGCTATCGCATTTGCTGTCGGCGCAGCCGCGCTGCTCGGTGGTTCCGCTGCAAACGCGGCGGACAACACGGTGAAGGCGAAAGCCGCAACCGATGTAACGCAGCAGTCTACTGACTTCAGCTCGCGTGGTCGGCACTACCGCCACTATGGCTACCGCCACTATGGCTATCGTCACTATGGCTATCGTCACTACCGCCCATATTACGGCAACAGCTACGGCTACGCTCCGCGTCCGTACTATGGCGGTTACGGCAACAGTTATGGTTATGGCGGTCCGAGCGTAACGTTTGGCTTCGGCGGAGGTGGATACCGAGGTTGGTAATACAAAAAAGCCCGCAGCAACGCGGGCTTTTTCTTTACAACATCGCGAGGTCTCACTGATAACCGCTTCATGTCGCCTCCGATTCTTAGCAATGACCTCTGCGGCGACCCCAGTATCCGCCGCTGCCAAACAGCAGCACCAAAATAACGATAACGAGGATCAGAAGTATCCTATGCGAGTGTTTGAGGCGGCCTTACTTCTTTGGCGCTAGCCAAGACTCAGTCACAGCGCTTTCGATGAAGTGCTGCTCACTCCTGTTGCATTGTGGGCAAGCAAACGTTCGCAAGTCTTGACCCCACATGCTCGGCTCAATCGCCGTCAGTCTCATGGGAGAACCGCAAGACGTGCATTGCGGACCTTGGTTTTGTTTGTCGAGCATGGCGTTGCTCCCTTGAAGTCAGCCCTCAGCTCTGCATCCCGAGTTCGCCAGCGAGCCAACCGGTGACTCTTGAGTTTAAAGGGTCCGCTGCAATGACGCTGATCTTAGCGTGATCGCACTTGGGGCATTCGAACAACCGCTGTTCGAACCCAACAGGCCCCGTTGAAACGAGCTCCAGCATCATCCGCGCCTGGCAACGCGAACAGCGAGGGCGCTCAATAGCGGAGAATTGTTGGGGTGAGGCCACGACGCTTCCCTGCGTTGGGCGGGAGCATTACCGACTCTCTGGCACCGATGGCTGCCGATGGCGGGGCGGCGCTGGAACCATGATGATCTTCAGGTTCCAGGGCCGCTGGTCAATATTGCTCACTTTCAAAAAATCAAATGAATTAGGAGCCACGCCCGAGGAACCTATATCGGCTGACTCTATTTGCTCCCTGTCCAAATCACGGGAGGGACACCATGAAGAAGATTCTTTTAGCGACGGTCGCTAGTCTCGCATTCGCTGCACCTTCATTCGCGCAGGACAAAACTGTCGGTCAAGCGCCGCCATCAGGCGCTTCCTCGTTCTACCTGGCTCAAGATACGGGGACGATGAAATGTCAAGTTGTCAATGCCCAGCCTGCCGCTGGTGGCAACATGAAGGTTATCGGTGCTGCTCATCGGACACAGGCAGAAGCGCAAACAGCTTTGGCGGCTGACAAAACTTGCAAGTAATGAAGTGACGGCGCGAGTACAGGGGCGGGTCTATTGGTTCGGCTCGGAATCCCGAAACTACTGACCCGCCCCGCCTCTTATGCTGCCCGACGGATGGCGTTACCCAAGACGTTCGATGAATGACGGCCTCAGTAGGTACCCCCGCGCTGAGGCCGTTTCTTTGGGACCGGGATCGCTTCTAGTCACGCTCCTTTAGTAAGGGCTTCTCATGTAGGACCGCGCTTAACAGCGAGTTGTTGACCTCGATGTGTCCGTTGTAGCTGATCAGTCCAAGCTTGCGGAATTTGTTCATGAAAGCGCTAACGCGGGATCGGGTGGTGCCGATCATCTCCGCCAAAGTTTCCTGACTGATGTTGGGACTGATCGGCTGCGGGCTGCCTTCCTTGCCGAAATTGGCGAGCAACAAGAGTAGGCGCGCAAGCCGCCGCTCGCTCGAATTGAATAGCTGGTCGATCAGGTCCTCTTCAATCCGGCTGTTGCGGGTCAGAAGATAGGTCATGAATAACTCGGAAAACTTCGGCTCGTCATGAAGCGCGGCGATCATCGCGGCTTTCGCGATTGCCGTGATCAGGCAATCTTCCATCGCCGTCGTGGTAGCGATGCGAAGCGCATGACCATTCATGCAGCCTTCGCCGAAGAACTGGCCGGGCTCTAGAATTGCGACAACGGCTTCCTTGCCTTGCTCAGACATGACAGTGAGCTTGACCCTACCTTTTTGAATGTAAAACACCGTGTCCGCGACCTCGCCTTGCTCGAACACGTGCTGATTCTTGTGAAATTCGAGGATCGTTTTCCCAAATCCGACTTTGGCGAGAAAAACCTTCGCATCAAACTCGTCATTAGCTGGCTTTCCCATAGGAGCCTCCTTTGGCTCGACGAACGTCATTTAATTCTCGCGGGCTGATCGAGCAACGGCGGCGGTCGCAGCAAGGTCATTGCTTCCGAAGCCTGCCGAAGGAGATTAATCCCGGATTGCCCGCGGTTCTACAGAGAAAGCACGGCTTCTTTGAGCGCTTCAGTTCGCTCCGCGCCGGGCGACGTCTCCCCCGCTTCCTCAAGAGCATCTACCGCAATGTCATTCGGACTGAGGGTCTCGCTCAGTAACGGTTTTCCGCTAAGGTCGCTGAGGCAAAACGTCCCGCTCCGAGCGAAAGACTCGATGCACCTGGCCGAATTGCACGGCGCATTGATCTTTATCAACGGCGAGGCAGCCTTACTCGGGCGACCTAAGGCCGCCTGCCGTCCAACCCGTATTGATTGCCTTCATCGGGTCCCCGACAACCATCTTTTGGACATGCTCGCACTTCGGACATTCGAACGTCAGAAAGTCGGAATGGGCCGGACCAGGTTCGATCCGGGACAGCATCATCCGGCCCTGACACCAAGGGCAGCGGGGCCGTTGGATGGGAAGCAGAGACGGGCAGGCATGACTATAGGCTTCGGGCATGATGCTTCCCCTGCGTTGGGCGGGAGCGCAACACTCTCAGTCACCGGTAGGTGCCGATATGAGGGACGGTGATGGAACCAGCATGCTCTTCCGGTTCGCGGAGTCGGTGGTCAATATTGCTCACATCGGAAAAGTTAAATGAAGGCGAATCGCACACTCATCTCACAACTCATTCAGGTCGTCGGGCACATCGCCGAACTTCCTGATCAGCCTATGCGATGAATTTAATCTGCGTTTGGAACGTTAAACTACACAGCATGTTGTCGCTGCACACGAATGACGTTGTGGTCACCCAATCATCCCTTGGAGGGTCAGATGAGCAAACGTAAACCGGCAACGGCGTCAAAGCACGCCCACAGCACGAAAATAGCCGCCCAACGGGCCAATCAGGCTATTATTAGAAGCCCGAAAGACAGCCCCCTGCGCGCGGTTGCGGCAGGCTCGACTGAATCGCCCCCTGAGCGTCATGACGACTCAAAACAAGAGGCTCCCCTTGTTGAGAAACCGGCGACAGCCTTACAAGATGACTGCAAACAGACGATGACGGATAACGATTCAAAGAAAGGGTTTGTTTTTTCTTCAGCCACGGCAAACGTGCGGGCTTATCAAGCAAAGCTGCTGGAAATGGCACAAGCCAACATGCAATTGGCTTTTGAATTCGCCCAGAGGCTTGCGACGATTAGGTCGCCCGTTGAAATTCTCAGCGTCATTGCAGAATTCACAAGCAAGCGGATCGCCATGTTCCAGAAGTATTCGATAGAAATGGCTGAATTAGGTACCATGCGGTGAAAAAGCCTAAGACCAAGGCCGCCTAGCGAGGTCTTTTTCAAACAGTATCGGTCAATCGCTGATCTGCCGCCGTCAATACCCATAGAGTTGGTGATCGATACGCGTGGGCAAGTATCCAAGGCATCCTGGACCTTGGGGAACTGTTTTCTGAACATGTTTCTGAACATGGTGGACATCCTCGTATTAGGGGGCGGGAGTCTACCGAACTCTCACAAGCTGGCCGAACCTCGTGAGTTTGATTCACCAAGTATAACGCAGCCGGCCCATACCGGAGTATTTCGTTGAGTTCTCGGCGAATTCACCGTCGAACCGCGCGCCGACCGAAAATCCGTTCCTGAACCCGATCTCCACGCCAGCCGACACAAGTGCCAAATCGGTGGCCGGCGCTGCGCCCGTCACGACGAAGATTGATCCGGGCAGCGCCTGGAACCCGGCGGTGATGTTCGGCGCGGACCAATTGTCGTGAGCCCAGGCGGCACGGCCAAGCAGGGTCAGTCTGGTGCTGTAGTCAATCGGAATGCTCCAGTCGAGCCAAGTGCCAAGCTCGGTGCGGGTCGTGGTGATCGTCCTGGCGTCGTAGGAAAGTGCGAAAACCGACGAGCCGGAGAGCGCAGTTTCACTGTAGGACGGCGTTCGGAAGGCCTGCACCTGCACGGCGGCATAGGGAGTGAACCCGGACTGACCCGGCCAACCCACGTTCGGAATGGCGAAGCGATATCCGCCTTCGAGCCGGCCACCAATGTCATTGGCGGAGAAATCGGCGGCCAGATGGTCGGCACCCGCCACGGTCACGAACCGGTCGGTGTTAAACTGATGAAAGCCGTAGGCGATTGCGGCCGAGACATAGGCCGCATCTACGCGCGTCGTGCTGTAGATGGCCGCCTGGAACATGTCGCTACGTCCGCTGCCTAGACCTTCCGACAAGCCATAGCGGGTAGCCCCACCCGAAAGCGCGAAGCCGGCCACGGTGTAGGGCGTGACCCGATAGTCGAGGCCAGTAGCAAAGCCGGCGTCGCTCACTGATCTGTCGTGGCTTCCAACACCCAACGCGTCACCGTTTGCATTGGTTTGCCCACCATAGCCCGCAGCCCAAACGCCCCAAGGGCGCGGATCGGGGTTCAACGCGGGAGTGACCGAGATAGCCTTGACGGGCATCATCGGAGATACGGGGCGGGTCGGCGCGAACGGGCGGTTTTCGGCGTACGGATTGGTCACCAGCGACAGGAATGAGTTCATCGCCTGGGTTCCTGCCTGCGCCGGGCCGGTACCGACTTCTCCCGAAAGCTGTGTGAACGCGCTTTGCAGTTGGCTGGGGGGCAGGAACGAGAGCAGGCTGGCGAATGCAGGCGGCAGCGTACCGCCGTTTCTGACAAAGGTATCAATGGAATTTGCGACTGCGCGTTGATTTCCCGTGGCCGAGGATGGCAGCACAGACGAAGCCGAGGCCGTGGTGGTCGTGCATGTTGTAATGGTGTTGCTATCCAACGTAACCGCACCGTTTTGTGCCAAAGCATCACCGCAGATTATTTTGGCGCTGGTATTAAGGGTGATGCTCGTCAGTGCGAGAATGTCCCCAACGAACGAAGTGCTCGTGCCAAGTGTCGCCGAACTGCCAACCCTGAAAAATACATTGCCACCCTGAGCACCGTTGATCAGCGAAATGCTCGAACCGCTGGCAGTGGTCAGCGTGCTTCCGGTGTTGATGATGAAGACTGAGTTCGGGTTGCCTTGCCCATTCAGTGTGAGGGTCCCAGTCAATTGAGCTGACGTGTTAAAACCGTAGACGCCCGCTATCAGCGTTTTGCCTCCCAGGTCCTGACCTGTCAGATTAGTGGTAATTGGCTTACCTGCCAAAACGTTGTAGGCGCTAATGTTATCAATTTGAGCTTGAGCGGCAACGGCATCGGCCACACTTATCACGCCGTTTACAATGCCAGGGGGAAACCCAGTGACCGCGGAGCCAGGGCTGACGCCGACATTTCCATTGATCACAGTCGAGCCTGTGTTGGTGACCGTTGAGCCGGCCAGAACTCCGAAGCTCCCCGCCGTCAGCAGGGACGGCGCCTGCTGCGCATGGCTGGGAGAAGTCAGGGTTGCTCCCATCAGGCCCAGGACCGCCACAGCGCCCCGAACTCCGGCCCGCTTTTCCGATGATGTCCGCACCGACGCGGGGGCGAACGAAAACCTGCTCATATGACCGTTGCCACCTGGATCGGCCTCGGCACGGTCAGACTCGGTGCATCGCGAATGTGACAACCTTAATGGACGGAGCATCTTCATCGGTGCCTCACTTAAGCGGCCAATGACTCACCAACCGGGTGCTCAGAGAGAGAGATTAGTCGAAGGGGTGGAAGCCCACGAACAAAAACGCCTGTTCCAGTTGAGGAACAAAAAAACTGTTGCGGATCAGACACAAAAATGCGCGCCAGCGGGCATTAGCATCGTTTCGCGCTTCGTGCCGCTGGCCCGATCAAACGGTATTGCGATAAATCGCTTGGACGTTCGGTGAGGTCAGTGATGATAAACGCCAGTCTGGTTGGTCGCCACAAAAGTATGTCGGCGCTGATCGACCTTAGTCGGCCGTAACCGTATTGCCGCCAATGTCCGAGTTGGGTCAAAGTGAGAAGAACTCAGCATGAGCACATGTCTTCCGGGTTACCCCTGAAAGCGGACATCGCTCGGTGCAGTTGGTATGTCTCAAACGTGCCATCAGCGGATGCTCAGGTGTTTGGGTGCCACCACCCAAATATCGCTACAATGAGGCATGCAGCCAAGACAGTTATCTCGATGCCGATTGAAATCCAGTACAAGTCCGGCGCGGAATCTCTATGAACAACCAAATTCGACGGGTCTTGAACCGAGTCTAGAATCCAGTTTACAGGATCAGCACTGAAGGGCTTGATTTTTCTCTCGGTAAGGCCAAGCCAAAGTTTGCGGCTGGAATCGACGCACAAATAGATCGCGACGATGCGAGCGACGATTTCATAAAGGAAAAACTGCATTCAAACATCCATTCATCAAGTCCTGATTCGATGACCAGGCCGTATGACTCATCAATCCGCATGGTTACCGCAGTCATTGCATCGCCCCTACTTGGTTTGAGTGTGGCCGGCTTTGGTGTTGGTTCAATTGCAGGAACCATCACGGTGACGGTATTAGGGATTCCCCGGGTCCTACGATTCGCGGCAAGGTTAGTCGCCCCTAACTTCGGCTTTCGGTCATTCGCGTCGGTTTGATAGGACACCGGCGACTTCCGGTCTTCCCCTGCCGGCTCAACCGGTCGACGCAACACAGGCGTTAAATCTCTCTGCTGGGGTTTCAAATTGCAAGGTCTCACGTGGTCGTTCGTTTAGCTGACGAGCCACTTTGTTCAGGTAGGCTTGTGAGTGCACCGACAAGTCGGTGCCCTTCGGAAAGTACTGTCTCAGCAGGCCATTGGTGTTCTCGTTCGACCCGCGCTGCCACGGGCTTTGCGGATCGCAAAAATAGACGTCGATTTTGGTCGCCAACGTAAAGCGGCGATGATCCGTAAGTTCCTTTCCCCGGTCCCAGGTCAGCGACTTATACAGCTCCTTTGGTAGCTTCTTCGCCTGCTTGATGAGCGCGGTGACCACCGTTCGGGTGTCCTTACCGGCCACCTTGGCCAACATCACGTAGCGCGTATGACGCTCGACCAAGGTCGCGATGTAGCTGTTGTTCGGCCCGGACAGCAGATCGCCTTCCCAATGGCCAGGCACCGCTCGATCTTCAACCGCCGCCGGTCGCTGGCGGATTGAGACGATATCCTTGATATGCCCCCGTCTATCGCCATCCGGATCGACCGGCTTGGAGCGACGCATCGAGCGCTTCGATCGAAGATGACTAAGCAGCTCTTTCTTGAGCACGCCACGGGTTTGTACAAATAAGCTGCGGTAGATCGTCTCGTGTGACACCTGATTACACTCGTCTTCAGGATGCGTTCTCTTCAGCCAGCCGGCTATCTGCTCGGGTGACCAATCCAATCTGAGCTTCCCCGCGACAGCTCGCCGTAGCCGCGGACTGCTCGCCAATTTACAGCATTTTGGACGACGAGCTCGCGCCCAGGCATTCTCATCTGCAAGTGCCGCTCGGTAGCGGTCATAGCCGCCATTACGGTTCATTTCCCGGCTCACCGTCGAGGGTGAGCGGCCAAGCAACTTGGCGATCGATCGGGCCGATCGATGTGCCGTAACACCTCTGGAAATCACCTCGCGTTCCGCGAGCGTCAATGCCAGCCTGGAGCGACGCCGCTCGGCAGGACGAATCCCACCATGCGGAGCCACCAAAAAATAGATCGACGATGACTGCTTACCAAAAGCGCGTCCGATCGCCTTTAGCGACTCCCCGCGCTTCCAGCGATCCCATAACTCCGTTTTCTCTGCCGCAGTAAACCCTCTATGAAATTTGTGAGCCATCAAACCACACTCCATCTCTCCTTTAAGATAAAGTGTTGCGTCAACCGGTTGAGACCACCCCCGCAGAACGGACATTCTCAGGGACAGTCGGCATGTCTCAAACGTGGCCGTTGCGATTGGCAGCTGTGGCTGCGACAAAGTAACCCGACGGGCAAAATTTCCCTTTCGCTGTCGGGCAAATCACTTTTAGGACTCACGCCATCCTGTCCCCGAGGAAGGGGCGTTGGCCATCGTTACCGAACGTTGGGATGGGATGCGGTGGACGCGGCGGCATCGTGCGCGCGATGGGATCGCAGGGCGGGATAAACTCCGTGAGCGATCACAGGACGTGCCAACGAGCGGTGCCGAGGCGTACGGCAAAGTCGTGTGGTTCCGATGCCTCAGTGGTTGGCATCAAGTCTTTCGGAGGCGCGAAAGCCCAACCGGGCCGGAGCGCCGGTTTCCGGGAGGCGACGGAGGCAGGAAAGCCCGATACTCCGGGGAGAGCACGATATAAGTCGTAAAGCCATTGCGCAGGGAATGTCGGATCGCCTCCGCTGCCCTGTATGCTCGTGTGCGATTTTCTTTCACCCTTTGCACACGGGACCGCGGGTGCAGCGCGCATCCGGCATTCCCTGCTCCCTCATTATTTCGAGGGACAACGAAATGCAAACCTCGGGCGTCTCCCGCCGCGAGACCACGGACGTGTATCTGCTGTTTGAAGAGCGAGACGCCCTTTAATGCTTCCCTGCCCCCATATATCCAAACAAGAATCCCGCCACTTTCCGCTTCTGGATTTCCTCGCTGCCTTCGGTGATGCGGTAGCGGCGGTGGTGGCGGTAGATGTGTTCGAACGGCTTGTGGCGCGAATAGCCCATGCCGCCATGCACCTGCATGGCGCGGTCGGCTGCTTCGCAGCACAGCCGGTTTGCCCAGTAGTTGCACATCGACACCTTGTCGGAGAGCGTGTGCTCGACCTGCGCCTGGGTGAGCTGGTCCATCTCCCAGGCGGTCTTGCGGATCAACAGCCGCAGCATCTCGGCCTGCGTCGCAAGCTCGACCAGCGGCCACTGGATCGCCTGGTTTTCGGCGAGCGCTTTGCCGAACGGCTTTCGCTCGCGAGCATATTTTACGCTCTCATTGATGCAATAGACCGCAGCACCCAGCGAACTCGCGGCCTGCCGAATCCGGTTCTCATGCACAAAACATTGTGCCAGCGACAATCCGCGGCCGATCTCGCCGAACAGCGCGTCCTCAGCGACGAACACATCGGTAAAGCTGACGCGCGGATGATCGGTCGGCATGTTAAACGTCCACATATATTCCTCGACCTTCACGCCCGCGGCCTTGGCCGGCACCAGGAAACAGGTGATGCCGCGCGCATCGCCGTCATTGCCGGACGTGCGGGCGAACAGCGCGCAATGGGTCGCGACATGCATGCCGGTGGTCCACATCTTCTCGCCGTTGATCACCCAGCCTTTGACGTTGTCGCGCGTTGCCGGCACCGCCTTGGTTTCCATATGGGTCGCATCCGAGCCGTGCTCGGGTTCGGTGAGCCCAAACGTGATGCGGTATTTTCCCGTGATTGAGCCTTCGATCATCGCCTTCTGCTCGTCGCGGCCATAGCGGTCGAGCATCGTCACCAATGGCAGATTGCCCACGATGGAATGCTCGTTCTGCAGGTCGTTGTGCAGGCCAAGTCCCTTCGAGGCAAAATGTTCGCGGATCACCGCCATCCAGAGATTGGAACCATCCTTGCCGCCATAGCGCTTCGGGATCGCAAAGCGCAGATGCCCCGCCTCGTCGGCGAGATTTTTCACCCGTCGCAGCAGCGCTTCCCACTCATGCCGCGGCAGCCCGCCATTCTCGAAATCGGTGCGCGCCCATTCGCGGCGGTGATCGAAGAAACGGATGTTGTCATCGGCCTCTTCGATCGGTTTTATCTTTTGCGCGACGAATTGGTCGAGCTCGGCGAGATAGGCGACGAGGTCAGCCGGCAGTGCAAAATCCACGGCAATTCTCCCAGATATCGTTTTCTTGTCGTTATGTCCCCGCGCGTTCGATTAAGGTGAGAAGCCCCGACCAAGTCAAGCAAGCTTGTGGCGCGGAGGCGCCTTGCGTAATTGGATGGCGTTCGCAGGCGCGAGCGCGCTAGTATTGCCTCCAACATTCCACGCCACAGAAAAACGCACGGGAGCAAACATGGATTTGAAATTCTCAAAGGTCACGCGCAAGGGCCCGGTCACGATCGTGACGCTGTCGCGGCCCGAAGTGTACAACGCGCTGCATATCGACGCGCATTTTGAGCTGAACAAGGTGTTCGACGATTTTTCCGCCGATCCCGAGCAATGGGTCGCGATCGTCACCGGCGCCGGCGACAAGGCGTTCTGTGCGGGGAACGATTTGAAATGGCAGGCGGCGGGCGGAAAGCGCGGCTGGGACAAGGGCGGCTTTGCCGGGCTGACCTCGCGCTTCGACTGCGACAAGCCGATCATTGCGGCCGTCAACGGCGTCGCCATGGGCGGCGGTTTTGAGATTGCGCTCGCCTGCGATCTCATCATTGCCTCGGAGAATGCCACGTTCGCTCTCCCCGAACCGCGCGTCGGCCTTGCGGCGCTCGCCGGCGGCGTGCACCGGCTGCCGCGTCAGATCGGGCTGAAGCGCGCGATGGGCATGATCCTGACCGCGCGCCATGTCAGCGCCAAAGAAGGCCTTGAGCTCGGTTTCGTCAACGAGGTGGTACCGCAGGGCGAAGCGCTGGCGGCGGCGGAGCGCTGGGCCGAGACCATCTGCAAGAACTCGCCGATGTCGATCCGCGCGTCCAAGCAGGCCATTCAGAAGGGCCTCGCCGTGTCGCTGGAACAGGCCATCACCGAGCAGCGCGAATACCCGGCGGTGAAAGCGATGGCGGCGTCGCAGGATTATGTCGAGGGACCGAAAGCGTTTGCCGAAAAGCGCCCGCCGAAATGGGTGGGGAAGTGACGTAACGGGCGCAGCGCTCCCTCCCGTCATTGCGAGCGAAGCGAAGCAATCCATTATCGCCATTCGCGCAAGTAGTGGATTGCTTCGTCGCAAACGCTCCTCGCAATGACGGGTTAACCACCCTGCTCTCCCAACTCCCTCCGATACGACGCGTAATTCGGCTGATCGACGGCCAGTTTGTCCATCGTTGTCTGCCAGAGATGATCGGCGAGCCCAGGCGTTTTCAGGTCGACCTCGCCTTTTGCGATTTGATCGGCGAGCAGGCGGTTGAGCTCGGTGAGCGAGCCCTCCTTACCCAAGAGCTGCGACAGCCGGGCCAACTCCGCGGCATCACTGCCCTGCCCCAGCGCAAGGTGCCGCGTCACCAGATCGAGCATGTTGATCGCGACCCGCAGCTTGAATGCGTTGTGCCCGCTCATTTGAGGCGCGATGTCGTCGCGCAAGAAATCCGCGACCGCTTTTGTCAATTCGGTGAGTGTCGGTTCGTCCTGCATGTCATGTTCCTCGCGGGGCTAACAACCGCAACAGATCGATCTCCGTCTCCGACGCGCGGCGGCCGATCATGGCGCGTTCCATCGAATGGTCAGGCGAGAGACGAAAACGCTGCATCATGCCACAGCACATCACGCCCCAGCGCAGCGTGCCCATCACTTCCCAGAATGTCACCCGCTTTGCATCGACGCGGCGGCCGGCCGCCTCGTATCCCGCGAACAACTCTTCGCGTGTCCCAAAGCCTCCGACGGGCTTGTCGATCTCGCCAAAACGCCAGGAATTGACACAGACCCAGCCGAGATCCTCCATGGGATCGCCAGTATGCGCGAGCTCCCAGTCCAGCACCGCGCGCACGCCATCGGGGCCAATGATCAGATTGCCGTGGCGGAAATCGCCATGCACCAGCGTCACCTCGTCGGACGGGCCGGGATCGTGGTCGGCGAGCCAGCGCAGCGCCAATTCGAACACCGGCCGCGGCCAGTCAAAGCTGCGATAATCCTGCTGCAGTTCGGCAATTTCCTTCGCCGCCGTCATGCGGCGAAGCTTTGGCAATTCCGACAGCGGCAATCCATGGATGCAAGCCGCGACCGTGCCGAGCTGACGCGCCAGTTTCGGACGGGCACTCGCAAATTTGTCATCGCGAAGAATTTTGCGCGCGATGGTTTCGCCATCGACCCGCGCCATGACGAATCCGGTGCCGAGCTCGTCCTGCGGCTGCAAGACATGCAGCACGCGCGGCGAAGGTACGCCGGCGTCATAAGCAAGCTGCATCAGCCTTGCCTCGGCATCGAGCCCGGCCGCACGCCCAGGTGCTGCGCCGTAACCTAACGGCGCCCGCCGCAGGATCGCGCCGATGTTGCCGTCGGGATGCACGATATCGAACGACCAGGTTTCCTGGCTGGCGCCGCCGGAAAGCCTGACGACGCCAGCCACGCCGGTCGCGCCGTGGCACCACGCGGCGACGCTGCGCCCGAGCAGCGCCTCCATCATCTGCCCTTGAATTTGGCCGGACGCTTTTCGAGGAAGGCGGTGACGCCCTCCTTGAAATCTTCCGCAGCACCGGCAATCCGCTGCGACTCGAATTCGAGGTTGAGCTGGTCCTCGAACGAATTGTCCGGGCTTTCCCAATAGAGTTTCCGGATCAGCGACAGCGCAATGGTCGGGCCGTTGGCAAGCTCATGCGCGAGCTTCATGGCCTCTTCCATCAGCGCAGCATCGTCGTACACGCGATTGACGAGCCCCCATTCCAGCGCCTTTTCCGCCGACAGTCTCTCACCCATCAGCGACAATTCGACCGAGCGCGCTCTTCCGATCAGCCGCGGCAACAGCCAGGTCGAGCCGCAGTCTGGCACCAGGCCGATGCGCCGGAACGCCTGCAGGAAATAGGACGAGCGCGCGCACAAGATCATGTCGCCCATCATTGCAAAACTCATCCCGGCGCCGGCGGCCGGGCCGTTGACCGCCGTCACCAGCGGGCAATGCAGGTTGCGCAACCGCCGCAGGAACGGATGAAAGCCGATCTCGAGCGAAGCGCCGGCATTGCTCTTGCCCGGCTTCTGGTTATTCCGGCCCTGCAAATTGGCGCCGGTGCAGAAGGCGCGGCCCGCGCCGGTCAAAACCACGCAACGGACCTCGGCCTTGTTCTCGTCGATGGCGTCGAGCGCCTCGGCAAGGCCGCCCAGCATATCCATCGACACCGCGTTCATCACCTCCTGATGGTCGAGCTTCAGGATGGCCACAGGGCCGTCGAAATCGAGCGTGACGTGTTTGAGCTGCATTTGTTTCCTCATCTGCTTTGGCCCGCGTGTTCTTCCGCGGCACGGAAAGTCTTCAATCTCGGACCCATATTTGATTTTTAGACGCAGCTTGTCCATGGTTGTGACGGGAACATCTGCCTGCCAGCGGACGCGCGGCCTAACGCGCGCCAAACCAAATGGAAACGCTCATGAGCATATTTGACCTCTCCGGCCGCGTCGCGGTCGTCACCGGCGGCAATGGCGGCATCGGGCTCGGCATCGCGCAGGCACTCGCCGCAGCCGGCTGCAATGTCTCGATCTGGGGCCGCAATGCCGAGAAGAACAAAAATGCTGCCGCATCCATGGCCGGCTCGCCCGGCAAGGTCGATAGCAGGATTTGCGATGTCAGCGATGCCGCCTCGGTGAAAGCGGCGATGGCGGCGACGCTCGGGCACTTCGGCCGGGTCGACGGCTGCTTTGCCAATGCCGGCATCGGCGGCGGCGGACGGCACGCTTTCATCGACCGCACCGAGGAGCAATGGCGGACCATGTTCGCGACCAATCTCGACGGCGTGTTCCACGTGTTCCAGGCGGCCGCCCGCCACATGACCGAGCGCGCCACTGCCGGCGACGGTTTTGGTCGTCTGGTCGCAACCTCGAGCCTCGCCTCGCTGTTCGGCACCGCGCGCAACGAGCATTATGCCGCGACCAAAGCCGCCATCAACGCGCTGGTCCGCGCGGTCGCGGTCGAGCTCGCACGCCACGGCGTCACCGCCAACGCCATCCTGCCCGGCTGGATCAAGAGCGACATGACCGCCGGCGTGCTGGCGAATGAAAAATTCGTCGGCGCGGTGATGCCGCGGATTCCGATGCGCCGGTTCGGCGAACCCACCGATTTCGGCGGCATCGCGGTCTATTTGATGAGCAAGGCGTCGTCCTATCACACGGCGGATTGTTTTGTCATTGACGGCGGCTACACGGCGTTCTGACATCGCTCGCAACGTTGATGCGGTTTCTTTGCGCTACCCAGCTTGCTCGAAAACACGATAGAGTGCCGATGACACGGGTTTCAGACAGATCGTCCGGACGATGACGGGAAAAATCGATCTGAGCCATTGGGAGGACTACAAATGAAACACGCCTACGTGCCGCGAACGACGACCTACACCCTGAACCCGGAAGACGAGCTCAACGACCTCAGAATGTCGGAGCAGGTCCGGCCGCTCTACGATCACGTGAGGAAATTCATCCGGGAGACGGTCGATCCGATGTCGGCGGAGTTTTATCGGCTCGGCGAGAAGAAGACCGACCGCTGGAGCTTTACGCCGGAGCAGCTCGAGGTTCTCGGCAAGGCGAAGGCAAAGGCCAAGGAAGTCGGCCTGTGGAACTTCTTCCTGCCCGATGCCGAGACCGGCGAGGGCCTGAAGAATCTCGACTACGCCTATATCGCCGCCGAGCTCGGCAAAAGCCCGCTTGCCTCCGAAACCATGAACTGCTCGGCGCCGGATACCGGCAACATGGAAGTGCTCGAGCGCGTCGGCACCAAGGAGCAGAAGGAGAAGTGGCTGAAGCCGCTTCTCAACGGCGAAATCCGCTCCGCCTATGCCATGACCGAACCGAATGTCGCCTCTTCGGATGCCAAGAATATCTCGACGACGGCAAAGCTCGTCGGCGACGAATGGGTGATTAACGGCGAGAAATATTACATCTCCGGGCTCGGCGATCCCCGCTGCAAGATCATGATCGTGATGGTGAAGACCAATCCGGACGCGCCGCCGAGCAAGCAGCAGTCGCAAATCCTGGTGCCGAAGGATACCCCGGGCGTCGAGATCCTCGGGCCGATGCACGTGTTCGGGCACGACCATGCGCCGCGCGGACACATGCACCTGCGCTTCAACAATGTCCGGGTACCCAAGGAGAACATGCTGCTCGGCGAAGGCCGCGGCTTCGAGATCTCGCAGGTCCGGCTCGGGCCGGGCCGCATCCATCACTGCATGCGCACCATCGGCAAGGCGGAAAAGGCGCTCGACATGATGGTGTCGCGCGGACTGACCCGCGAAGCCTTCGGCAAGAAGATCGCCCATCTCGGCGGCAATCTCCAGATCATCGCGCAGGCGCGCTGCGAGATCGAGGCGATGCGGTTGATGGTGCTGAAAGCCGCCAAAGCGATGGACGTGCTCGGCAACAAGGAAGCGCGCATCTGGGTCAGCATGGTGAAAGCCATGGTGCCCGAGCGCGCCTGCAAGATCATCGACCAGGCGATCCAGATGCACGGCGCGACCGGCATCTCGCAATGGACCCCGCTCGCCGAAATGTACCAGGACGTGCGCCATCTGCGCTTCGCCGACGGCCCCGATGAAGTGCACTGGATGGTGGTCGGCCGGCACGAGCTGAGCATGCCGTAGCCCTGTTGAGCGCGCACCTTACTTGGAGTCCCCGAGGGGCGCCCCCACCCCAACCCTCCCCCGCAAGCGCGGGAGAGGGAGCTGAGCGCGACGCATGGCAAGCAGCATGGTCGACAAAACAGACGTGGCCTGCATCGTAGCCATTGTTAAATTAATATCGTTCAGCACACGCTGATGCGCCCCCTCTCCCGCTTGCGGGGGAGGGTTGGGGTGGGGTGCCTCCGCATACTCACTCGTGGAACGTAGAAAACCCCGGTCAAAAGGGAACGCACCATGCAATACGCGCCAAACGATCTCACGCGCCGCGAGCGCTACAAGGTGCTGACGGGATTCGTCCTGCCGCGGCCGATCGCCTGGGTGACGACGGTTGGCCCGACCGGCGTGGTCAATGCCGCGCCCTTCAGCTTCTTCAACGTGTTCTGCGAGGATCCCCCGCTCTGCATGTTCGCCGTCAATTTGCGGCCCGACGGCCGAACCAAGGACACGCTGACCAACATCCAGCGCACCAGCGAATTCGTGGTCAACCTCGCCGATGAACCGCTGGCGCGTGCGATGCACGATTCCAGCGGCGATTTTCCGCCCGAAATCGGCGAGCCCAATTATCTCGGCCTGAAACTGGCGCCCTCGACAAATGTCGCGGTGCCGCGGCTTGCCGATGCGCCGTGGGCGATGGAGTGCAAGACTTGGCAAACCATCGATGTGAACGGCGACCGCCAGCTCATCATCGGCGAAGGCGTCAATTTCCACATCCGCGACGAATTGTGGGATCCCGCCTCCATGCGGGTGCACATGGACCGCTATCATCCGGTAGGCCGCATGTTCGCCGACCGCTATTGCCGGACCGACGACCGAATCGTGTTCCCGCCGGCGGAGGGAGCACAGGGTGCGTAGCCCGTAGGTGAACGGCTGATGGACAAAAATTCATTTTTCTCTCTTCGGCCATAGCGCGCGTTCCAACCCTAGAACGTTCTTCCGCCGCGTGCCGCGTTGCATGGTACTTTTTGTCCCCTGCAGCCACGGCATACACCCATGCAGAAACCTTTTTGCCGATGCCTCGTACCCATGCTCGTGACGGGACTGGGGACACTGCATGAATTCATTTCGGCCTACGGAAATCGAACAATTAGCGATTGAAGCGAAACTGAATCTGATTTTTGGAGCAAAACTCTACGACAATTTATTTCTTGGTTTCGAGGTTCTGGAGGTCGTCAACGACGAGCTGCGCGCCTGGGCTCCCTCCGAGCATCGGGCGGCGCTGATCGACGTCCAGTATTCAAGCAAGGTCGCCTGGATCGCTCAGACCGTGTTCAACCGGCCGGTCCGGCGGGTCAACGTGCTCTTGCGCGGCATGAAGCACGACATCTGCGAGCAGCCCGCTTGCGGGACGGACCGGCGGCAATCCGGGGGCACAAAGGGACTTCACGAGGACCACAGGTAGTCAGGCGTTCGGGTGTCGTGCACGGACGCTATGTGCCGCGGCAGCATCGATCGACATCAAAAGTCAGCCGGCACGGTTTGTGCCGGTTGACGAGTGACTGCAAGAGCCCGTTGATTATCAGTCGGCGTCGGCGTGTCGGTCGTGATCATGACCATCGTGATCGTGCTCATGATCGTCATCATCGGCCAGGTGGTCACGATCGGTTCCCGGCGTGAACAAAATGCCGCGCAGGACTTCGCCAAAGCGCGCGGTTCGGAGAGCGGTAAAGGCTTCGCCCGCGGGAAGGCTGGTTGCGGCCAGATTATCCCTGATCATGACCAGTTGATTCGGATCGGCACCCTGGTCGCCGTTTCCGCTGACGGTCGAGGTGATCGCCCAGATCGTCGCGGTACCATCGTGATTGACGCGGCCCATGAGGTTTCGAAGGCCGTCGCTGGCGGGCGACCAGGGAAGCCCGGTTTTGGGATTTTGGCCGGTCGGATAACCCGTCACCGTGTATGGCACGCCGAGATTAAGCCCAGCCTGCAGCACGTAGGCCAGTTTCCACGCGCCAAGGCTTGCGTCGAACACCCACTTCTGCAGCCCCGCCCCGGTTTGCGCGGCGGCCGCGGTATACTTGCCCGATACCGGATCGAAGGTGGTGGTGCCGTTGCCTTCATCGGTGACATAGAGCGTCTTCGCGTCGGCGAACCAGACGCCGAACGGGAACGATGTCGTTTTTTTTGCGAGATTCGTCGGAAAGCCCGCAAGGACGCACATGTTGTAGGGGACGACACCCTTGGTCTGCAGTTGCGTGGCGTCGTAAAAGATCGGCGTGGTGGGCAGGGCTGCGGTCGCCCCGGGGATGCCGACGCCGTTCGAGCACGCTAAGGGCTTGCCGTTCGAATCAAAGCCGGTGGTATCGATGAAGTAGACCGCGTTGATGCCGTTGCCGCCGCTGCCCTTGGTCGTATAGATCACCTTGTTGAAGATCGAGAGGCCTCGGAAATTCGTGTCCTTGCCGATCTTGTCCGCGGTCAGCCCCAGTTGCGTGATATTGAAGCTGCCGACCGGCGTCGGCTGGCCCGGGTTTTGGGCTGCGAGTTTGGTCCGTTCCTCGGTCAGGATTTGCAATCCGGCGCCGACGATGACCCCGTTTGGCTGAGGATTTGCGCCGTTGCCGGCATTTCCGGACATGTAGACGATGTTGGCGTCGTCCTTGTCGTTTCGGATCGCGACGCGTCCGTTGTTGCCGCTGTATGCATTGGTCTTGGTGAAGCGAAACCGGCCGTGTTCGTCGACTTCCGCGACCACCCGCGAATAGCTGCCGGAGACGGGGTTGGTGGGATCAAACACCGCGGGCGTATTGGAATTCGAGACATCGAGCGCATCGATGGGCGCAAGGTATCCCATGAACGTCACGACCCGGCCGTCGGTCGAAAGGTTCAGTGCGATCTCCGATTTGGACGGGAAGCTGGTCACCATCTGATCCCGGGTCGGCGGGATCCCGTCGGCGCTGTTGGGCACCTCGAGCGAGTTGACCAGCTCGCCGGACGGCTTGAGTTGATCGAGCACGATTTTCGCGGTGATGCCGAAGCTGCCGTCAACGAGCGAATTATCCCAGATAAAGGGATAAGAGCCGTCGGCCGTCGCGGTCACGCAATTGGGAGCGACGCAATTGGGCGGCAGTTGCGTCCCCACCGCGATATTGGCCGGATTGTTGTCATATACGGAACGGCTGAGCAGCAGATTTCCCGGTCTGAAGTCGACGCCGTCGTCGTCGGCGCGAGCGACATTGGCGCCCACGACGCCCGATAAAAGGACCGTCACGGCCAAACCCGATCGAAAAACCGGCAGACTGGCAAGAAAACGCTGTTCTGCAACCTTCATCGAAAACATCCCCCCTCATATTTCACCTTGAGCCACGGGTGCTTAAGTCGTGGCGAATGCGGGGGACCTTGCCCATGCTCCATTACAATCATACGAACGCGATGCGAACAGATATTGAAGGTTAAGCGACGCCGTCATCCGGCTTCGGAACGGATGTGTCCGCCGACGGCTCTCGCATGGGTGCGAAAAACGATGTCCCAAAAGATCGTCGTCACGCCAAAATTGCAATTCTCGAGATGATGATGCGTGAGGTGTCGTATCTTGGCCGAATAGAGCCATGAATTCGGCCCTATCGGCCAGCGATGCACGGCATAGTGGACAACGATGAAGACCAGATAGCCCGAGAGCAGTCCGGCGAAAATCGCCGAGCCGTCTTCCAACCCCGCAGCGCCAATCAAGAGAAATCCGACCGGCAGCGCGAGCAGCGGCGTAGTGAGGCTCGATCGTTCCGCGTCCGGATCGCTCGGGTTGTCGTGATGAAGCTGATGCAGGCGCCGGCCCTGGGAATGAATATGGAAGACAAACCGGTGGACCAGATATTCCAGAAGCGTCCAGGCCGCGATGCCGGCGAGCATCAGAGGCAGGCGATCCAGGCCGGCCAGGCCTGCGAAAATCACGATGGCAAGCGGTACCGTGACAAAGTCGCCGAAGTGACGAAGTCGCCGCATCATGTCCGCGGAAAGGCTCGTCATGAACGCTATTCGCCTCATTGGATCACCCTCGCCGGCGCCAGCCGCGGTCTACCCCGGCATTCTGGATCTGCGGGCCAGCGATTGGAACAGATTTGCATGACGAAATTGCTGACGGATATCAGCTTCGTGGTTGCCAATGGTAAAGGCCGCGGGCGATGGGATATGGTCATAGGCAACACCCGATGCAAACGCGGCAGGAATCCGAACATGCGGACGATCTCTACCGAGCGGCGTAGGTTGATCCACCTCTCTGCCATCTTGAGGCAATCTTGCGTCATCGCTTGTTGCGGCCTGGCGCTGTGGTCTGGACGGGCACTGGCGCAAACCGCTGACATCAGCGGGCCCTACCCCGTCGGAATGAAACAGATGGAATATGTCGACCCGACCGACGGCCGGCATCTGGCATTCGCGCTGTTCTATCCGGCCGCGCTGCCGGACAGTTCCGCGACGCCTGACAAGATGACCTTCTTCACCAACCTGCATCTGTATGTGGATGCTCCAGTCGTGGCCGATACGCAAAAGCGTCCCCTGATCATGTTCTCGCACGGCGCCGGCAGCAACGGGTTGTATTATGCGTGGTTCGGCGAATATTTGGCCGCGCGCGGCTATCTCGTCGCCATGCTCTTTCATTATCGCGCCAACACCTATGATGCGACGGTGATGTACACGCGCAGCAAGCTCTGGCAGCGGCCGCGCGACATCACGCTCGACATCACCGGCCTGCTGCAGGACACAGTGTGGGGGCCACATATCGACCCGAACCGGATTGGCGTGGCCGGACACTCGCAGGGCGGATTCACCTCGTTCTGGATCGGCGGCGCCAGGATCAATCCCGACCTTTATCTGGCTTATCAGACGAACTGGAAAAACAACCCGGTGGTGCCGGCCTATCTGCGCGCGGAATTGCCGCTGGACTCAGGCCCGGCGCGCGACGTGCAGGACAATCGCATCAAGGCCGCCTTTGCGATGGCGCCCGGAGACCTGCCGGGATTCGGCATGGAGGCGGACGGGCTCAAGCAATTGACGATCCCGACCTACATCATCGTCGGCGCCCGCGACACCCAGGCTCCGGTCAAGGAAAACTCGGAGTTCGCGGCAAAATATATCGCGCATGTCAAACTCGACGTGCTGCCCGGCCTGGTCGACCACGAGATCTTCGTCAACGAATGCGATGCGTTCGGACGCGATACCTGGCCGGAAGCCTGTATCGATGCGCCCGGCATCGATCGACGCCAGTTGCACGAATATATCGGCAAGACCGCCGTGAAGTTTTTCGATCTCAATCTGGGTGTGCAGCGGGGCAGCGCGAACTAGCCCCGCAAGGCGGGTTAGCCGATTCCCGAATATCGCTTCGCTTATCCGGGCTCCGCCTGCGAGCGCTTATTTTCGAATGGATCGCGGCTTTAGCGTCATCTCGCGAGCGACATCCACCGTTCCGTTGCATTGATCGCCGACGCCCACAGGCCATCTGTGGGCTGGCCGCGATGCAGCGCCTTTCCGATTTCGCAGATTGCCAGGAATGCGCTGGATCGTGCCTCTTCAACTTCCAGTCTCTGTTCGCCGCCTCCCTGAACCAGCCCGACTAAACCGTTCAGCAGCGGCAACGCAGTCTGCGCCGGCTCACGCTCGGCCGCCTTCAAGGCTTCGATTACTTTTGCGGCTTTCTCGGAGTCAGTCATTTGCGCCGGTTACCCCTGACCCTCAATCACCTCCAGCACCTTCGGCGGCGACATCGGCAGGCTGTAGAAGCGCTTTCCCAATGCGTTGTGGACCGCGTTGGCGACCGCCGCCATCACCGGCACCAGCGGCACTTCGCCGACGCCCTTGACGCCCTGCGGATGTTTCGGGTTCGGCACTTCGACCATCACCGTGTCGAGCATCGGCAGGTCCGAGCACACCGGCATGCGATAATCGAGGAAGCCGGGGTTATCGACCTTGCCGTCTTTGTTGTAGATGTACTCTTCGTTCAGCGCCCAGCCGATGCCCTGCGCGACGCCGCCCTGCATCTGGCCCTCGACATAGCCGGGATGAATGGCACGGCCGACATCCTGCACCGCGGTGTAGCGGATCACGCGGACGATGCCGAGCTCTACATCGACTTCGACGTCGCAGATATGGGTGCCAAAACCGCCTTCGGCGCCTTCGGTGTTGAGCTGCACGCCGGCGCCGATCGGCCCGCCCATCTGCGGGGCCTTTGCGGCAAGCTCGGCTAAGGTCAAAGGCTCGAACTGGCCAGCATTGGGGCTCGCCGGATGCGCCGCGCCGTTTTCCCATTTCACCGCCTCGGGATCGATCTCCCAGATTTTTGCGGCACGTTCGCGCAAGGTGCTGATGACCTTGTCCGCCGACTGCGTCACCACCATCGCGGACGCGAACAGCACGCGGCTGCCGCCGGTCAGATTGGAAAAGCCGACGGTTGCAGTGTCGCCGATCAGGACTGACACGCGGCGATAATCAATGCCGAGCAGCTCGGCGCAGATGTTGGCGATCGCGGCGCGCGAGCCGCCGATATCCGGATGGCCTGTCGTGACGACAACATTACCGTCTTCGGTGATGTTGACCTGCGCGCTCGATTCACCACCGGCGTTGAACCAGAAGCCGGAGGCTATGCCCCTGCCCTGCAATTTGCCGAGCGGCGCCGTGTAATGCGGATGGGCTTTTGCAGCTTCCAGCGTCTCGATATAGCCGATCCGCGGAAACACCGGGCCATGCGCGGCTTTTGTCCCCTGTTTTGCGGCGTTCTTCAGCCGCAGCTCCAGCGGATCCATCTTCAGCGCTTCAGCGAGCTCGTCGAGCACGCATTCCACCGCAAAGGCGCCTATCGGCGCGCCCGGCGCGCGATAGGCCGCGACCTTGGAGCGGTTGGAGAGCACATCGTAGCCGACCGACAGCACGTTCGGGATGTCGTAAGGCGAAAAACTGCAGCCGACCGCGCCGCGGATCGGCGAGCCCGGCAGCGCGCCGGCCTGCAGATAGAAGGTGCCTTGCGCCGCGACGATGGTGCCATCCTTTTTCGCACCGATCTTGACCGTACTCTTCGAGCCGGACGTGGGGCCCGTCGCCCGCATCACTTCCTCGCGGGTCATTACCATCTTCACCGGGCGGCCGGATTTTTTCGCGAGCAGCGTCGCCAGCGGCTCGAGATAGACGATGGTCTTGCCGCCAAAGCCGCCGCCGATCTCGGCCGGGATGGCGCGGATGTCGCTCTGCGGGATGCCGGTCAGATACGAGGTCATGGCGCGGACCATGAACTGGCCCTGGCTCGAGCTCCAGATCGTGGTCTTGTTGTCAGGCGCGACGCTGATCAGGCAGGCGTGCGGCTCGATATAGCCCTGATGCACCGGGCGGGTGGTAAAGGTGCGCTCGATGACGATCTCGGCGTCTTTGAATCCTTGCGCGATGTCGCCCTTCTTGACTTCCAGCTTGCCGGCGATATTGGACGGTTTGCCCTCGAACTTGTTGAACTCGTGCAGAATCGGCGCGTCCGGTTTCAGCGCGTCGTCGATCTCGATCGACCACGGCAGCACCTCGTAATCGACCTCGATCAATTCGCAGGCCTTTGCTGCGATCGCCTCGGACGTGGCGGCGACTGCAGCGACGGGGTGGCCGGGGAACAGCGCCTTCTCGCGCGCCATCACGTTGCGGCACATCCAGCGCATGTCCTGGATGCCGAGCATGACCGACTTATCAATCGGGAAATCAACGATGTCGCGCGCGGTCACCACCGCTTTGACGCCCGGCAGCGCCTCCGCTTTCGAGGTGTCGATCGACTTGATGCGGGCGTGCGGATGCGGGCTGCGCTTGATCTTGCCCCAGATCATGCCGGGCATGGTGGTGTCGGCGGCGAACGCCGCGCGGCCGGTGACCTTGTCGGCGCCGTCAGGGCGAATGGTGCGCTGGCCGATCCACTTGTTGTTGGTGATGATGTTCATTGTGCTGTCTCCCGTATTTCGGCCGCGGTCTCAAGAACCGCGCGGACAATCTTGTCGTAACCCGTGCACCGGCAGAGATTGCCGGCGAGCCAGAAGCGGACCTCTTCCTCGCTCGGCTGAGGGTTCTTCTTCAACAGCGCGTCGGAGGCGACCAGCATGCCTGAGGTGCAGATGCCACATTGCAGCGCCGCCATTTCCAGGAATTTTTGCTGTAGCGGATGCAGCTTCTCGCCCTTCGCCATGCCTTCGATGGTGCGCAACTGATGGCCTTCGGCCTCGACGGCGAGCATCAAACACGAACAGACCAGCCGATCATCCAGCATGATGCTGCAGGCGCCGCAATCGCCGGAGGCGCAGCCTTCCTTGGAGCCGGTCAGGGCCAGCGGCCCGCGCAAGGCGTCGAGCATGGTGTCGCTGGGCTCGCACAAAAACTCCATCGGCTCGCCGTTGATGGTGGTGGAAACGTGCAGTTTTGCCATGGTCTTCAATTCCCCAACTCAATTTTCTCTTGCGCGCTTCGCCGCGATAGAGGCCGTGCGCTTGAGCAGCACGCCGGCGATTTTGGTGCGATAGGCAATGGTGCCGCGCTTGTCGTCGATCGGACGGCAGGCGGCGGAGCAGGCGGCAGCGGCCGCGTTCAGCGCCGCATCGTCGAGTTTGCTGCCGATCAGCGCTTTCGCCGCCGCCTCGACCAGCAGCACGATCGGCGCCACTGCGCCAAGCCCAACCCGGGCGGCGGTGCAGGTGCCGTCCTTGAGCGTGAGGCTGACGCCGCAGCCGACCACGGCGATGTCCATTTCGGTGCGCGGGATCATGCGCAAATACGCATCGCTGGAACCCGGCGGCCGCGGCGGCAGTGCAAAACTGACCAGGATTTCGCCGGGTTTTAGATTGGTGCGGCCCGGGCCGGCGGGCACTTGTTCCACCGGCATCTCGCGGCGCCCGTTCGGCCCCTGCACCGTGACCGTGGCGCCGGCGGCGATCATGGCCGGCACGCTGTCGCCGGCGGGAGAGCCATTGCAGAGATTGCCGCCCGCCGAGGCCCGGCCCTGGACCTGGGTGGAACCGATCAGATTGACGGCCTCCAGCACGCCGGGCCAGATTTTTCCGAAGCGCGGATGCTCGGCCAGCACCGCGCCCGGAACCGCGGCACCGATCCGAAAGCCGCCATCGGCGGTTTGCTCGATCGCGGTCATTTCAGATATTTTCTTGATGTCGACGATCAGGCCCGGCCGCACCGCGCCGGAGCGCATCTGCACCAACAAATCAGTGCCGCCGGCCAAGATGCGCGCCGCACTTCCGGCGGCCGCAAAGGCGCTAACCGCCTCGTCGAGCGTACCCGGGCTTACATATCGGATGTCCGTCATGATGGTTCGCCGTCTCCCCTCACTGCGCGCCCCGTTGGTTAATGGCCTGCTTTTTTGGGATGCGAGAGCGGAGAGACTACACGGGCAACGGCGATTGGAACAGCCTCCGGGGACGGCATGCTCCTATGCGAGAAGCGGCTTTGCGCAGCCAAAACATCTCATAATGTGAGATGGTGGGCTAGTTTCCGCTCTAACCCCGTCATTGCGAGGAGCGCAGCGACGAAGCAATCCATACCGCCGGCGCGGGACTATGGATTGCTTCGCGGAGCCTGTCATCGGGCGGCGCTTCGCGCCGACCCGTTGGCTCGCAATGACGGTGGTGGGTTACGACGACGCCGCCATCTTCTGCGCCCGCTCCGCCGCAATCATCACAAATCCTTCATAGCCCTTCGCAGCGACGTCGTTGCAGATCTGGCGATAGACGCCGACGCCGCCGATATAGGGCATGAAGATCTGCGGTTTGCCCGGAATGTTGGCGCCCATGTACCAGGAATTGGCCTGCGGATAGAGCGTGGTGTGCGCGACTTCATTGACATGCGCGACCCATTTGTCCTCCGCCTCGCGCATCGCTTCCATGGCCTCAAAGCCGCGCTCGCGCATAAAGCCAAGGCAGTCGGTGATCCAGTCGACATGCTGCTCGATCGAGACCATCATGTTGGACAGCACCGACGGGCTGCCGGGTCCGGTGACGATGAAGAGATTTGGAAAGCCCGCGCTCATCAGGCCGAGATAGGTTTTCGGCCCCTCCGCCCATTTCTGATTTAGCGTCCGTCCGTTGCGGCCGCGAATATCTATTTTTGCGACCGAGCCCGTCATCGCATCGAAGCCGGTGGCCAGCACCAGCGCGTCGACCTCATAGTCCTGGCCGACGACGCGCACGGCGTTCGGCAATATCTCCTCGATCGGATTGGATTTGATGTCTACCAGCGTCACGTTCGGCCGATTGAAGGTGACAAAATAATCGGTGTCGACGCAAATGCGCTTCGAGCCGATCGGGTGATTGTTGGGCTGCAGCAGTTTTGCCGTTTGCGGGTCTTTCACGATCTCCGCGATCTTGTCGCGGACAAAATTGGCGGCGGTGTCGTTGGCCGACTTGTCGAGCGCAAGATTGTTGTAGACCGACATGAAGGTGAGGCCGCCGCGGCTCCAGCGCGCCTCATATTTGGCGCGGCGCTCGTTGTCGCCGTCATCGAGCGCGCCGCGATCGGGCGGCTCGGTATAGATGCCGTTGCGCGCCTCTTCGCGGGCAAAGCGCCGGATCTCCGGATATTTTGCGCGGAACGCCTCGCGCTCCTCCTCCGTCAGTGGCGCGTTGCGGGCGGGAATGGAAAAATTCGCGGTGCGCTGGAATACTGTCAGATGGCTGGCCTGCTCGGCGATGACGGGCACCGACTGGATGCCCGACGATCCCGTGCCGATCACGCCGACGCGCAAGCCCGTGAAATCGACCGGCTCATGCGGCCAATGGCCGGTATGAAAAACCTTGCCCTTGAAATCGGAGAGGCCCTTGATGTCGGGCATCCGCGCGTTGGAGAGGCAGCCGGTGGCGAGCACCACGTATTTTGCGGTGATAGTGTTGCCTTCGGACGTCGTGACCAACCACGAATTGGTGTTTTCATCAAAGACTGCGCCATCGACGCGGGTGTTGAGCTGAATGTCGCTGCGCAGGTTAAACCGGTCGGCGACGTGGTTGGCGTATCGCAAAATTTCGGGCTGCGGCGCGTAGCGCTCGCTCCAGTTCCATTCCTGCTGCAGTTCATCGGAGAACGAGTAGGAATACTGCATGCTCTCGACGTCGCAGCGCGCGCCGGGATAGCGGTTCCAGTACCAGGTGCCGCCGACATCGCCGCCCTGCTCGTAGACCCGGGCCGACAATCCGATCCCGCGCAGCCGGTGCAGCATGTACATTCCGGCAAAGCCGGCGCCGACCACGACGACATCGTAAGTGAGCGCGCCGGGCGCTTGCTTCCTGGGCGAAACGGATTTCAACGCGGACATTCGAACTCCCTTGAGATCTTTGGCGTGTTGGCGCCAGCATTCTCTCCGAGGCGCCAAAGCGCAAGAGACAAAAAGGCGCGTCCGCAGCCGTATATTTTGCCACGCGGAATGCGCGTCCGTCATGGTGAGGTCACCGCCCGCTTGGCATGCGCACCCCTGATGGGCTAGCGTCATTAGCGCATCCTCAAACCAAGAATGAGCAGCACCAACGCTGCCGCAGGGAGTGAACAGATGAAATCGCCGATCTGCGACATGCTGGGAATAGAATTCCCCTTGCTGGCATTCAGCCATTGCCGCGACGTGGTCGCCGCCGTCAGCCGCGCCGGAGGTTTTGGGGTGCTAGGCGCGACCTCGC
The DNA here is from genome assembly GCF_900141755.1 of Bradyrhizobium lablabi. Classification (NCBI taxonomy): domain Bacteria; kingdom Pseudomonadati; phylum Pseudomonadota; class Alphaproteobacteria; order Hyphomicrobiales; family Nitrobacteraceae; genus Bradyrhizobium; species Bradyrhizobium lablabi. Next base: position 1,419,531 of record NZ_LT670844.1, read on the forward strand.
ATTCGCCTGAATCGATCGAGCAGGAACTGAAATGGATCGACGATCACGTCGACGGCAAGCCCTATGGGCTCGACGTGCTGATCCCGGAAAACATCTCGACCGCGGGCGAGAAGGATGTCACCTGGAAAAGCCTGGAGGCGCGGATTTCGGACGAGCATCGCGCCTTCACCAAAAACCTGCTGAACAAATACGGCATCGAACTGACGACGACTGATGTCGCCGACAACCAGCCGCAGCCATTTGACGGCCAATGCGCGCTGGAAGTGCTCGATGCGTCGTTCAAGCATCCGATCCGGCTGATTGCCAACGCGCTCGGCGTGCCGCCGAAGGCGATGATCGATATGGGCAAGGCGCATGGCGTGCCGGTGGCGGCGCTGGTCGGCGCCAAGGAGCATGCGCTTCGTCAAGTGGCGGCCGGCGTCGATATCCTGGTGGTGCAAGGCACGGAAGCCGGCGGCCATTGCGGCGAAGTTTCCACGATGGTGCTCGTGCCCGAGGTGATCAAGGCGATAAAGCCGATCCGCGACGTGCCGGTGCTGGCGGCAGGCGGCATCATGACCGGGCGGCAGATGGCGGCCTGCATGGCGATGGGTGCGGCCGGGGTCTGGACCGGCTCGGTGTGGCTTGCAACCGTTGAATCCGAGACGTCAGAGATTTTCCGCGAAAAAATGATCGCGGCTTCTTCGCGCGATGCGGTGCGCTCCAAGGGCCGCACGGGAAAGCCGGCGCGGCAATTGCGTTCGGTCTGGACCGACGCGTGGGATCGCGGGCCCGACAGCCCCGGCGCGCTGCCGATGCCGCTGCAGAGCATCATCAGCCGCGACGCCTTCAACTCGATCGATCGGTCCGCCGCCGCCGGCAATGCGAAAGCGCGCGACCTCGTGAGTTATTTTGTCGGCCAGGGCGTCGGCCTGATCGACAGCGTGAAATCCGCCGGCGCCGTGGTGCAGGAATTCAAGGAAGAGTTCGTCGAGGCCGTGGAGCACATGAACGCGCTGGTGGCGGAATGAGCGACCCTCATGGTGAGGAGCGCGGCTTCGCGCGTCTCGAACCATGAGGCCCGTGGCCCATCCTTCGAGACGCGGCCAAGAGGCCGCTCCTCAGGATGAGGTCTCTCTGTGTTGAGAAAGCGAAAAGATAACGATGTCGAATACCTCCTCTTCCACCCCCGACGACCGCATCCCCGTCATCGTCGGCGTCGGCGAAATCACCGATCGTCCGAAAGAAATTGCCGAAGGCCTTGAGCCCCTCACTTTGCTCGAAGAAGCGCTAAAACGCGCCGAGCAGGACAGTGGCGGCAAGTTGCTTGCCGATATCGGCTCGCTCGACGTCGTCAATTTTCTGAGCTGGCGCTATCGCGATCCGGAAAAGCAACTCGCCCAACGTCTCGGCATCCAGCCGAAACATGCCTATTACGGCCCGGTCGGCGGCGAGAGCCCGATCCGCTATCTGCACGAGGCGGCGCAGCGCATTGCACGCGGCGAATGCAGCGTCGCCGCGGTCTGTGGCGCCGAGGCCCAATCCAGCGCGACCAAGGCCGAGCGCGCCGGCGTCACCCTGCCGTGGACGCCGTTCGCCCATGATGTCGAGGAGCCGAAACGCGGCGCGGCGTTCCAGAAGCCGATGGCCGTCAAACTCGGCGTGTTCAGGCCGGTGACGGTTTATCCGTTTTACGAGGTAGCCTCGTCGGCGCGTTGGGGCCAGACCCCGCGCGAGGCGATGGCCGAGTCCGGCCAATTATGGTCGACCTATTCCGGCGTCGCGTCGCAAAATCCCAATGCCTGGCTGAAGCGGCGTTTTGCGCCGAACGAGATCACGACGCCGACCGCCGACAATCGCCTGATCGCCTGGCCCTACACAAAACTGATGGTGGCCAATCCGACCGTCAACATGGGCGGAGCGGTGCTCTTGACCAGCCTCGCCAAGGCCAGGGCCGCGGGCGTGCCGGAGGATCGCCTCATTCATGTCTGGGGCGGCGCATCGGCGGAAGAGCCGCGCGACTACCTGCTCCGCGACCAGTTTTTCGAAAGCCATCCGCAGAACGCGGTGCTCAAAGCCGTGATGGATCTCGTCGGCGGCGACGGCAGGGCGTTCGACGCCATCGAGCTCTATAGTTGCTTTCCCTGCGTCCCAAAAATGGCGCGGCGGACGCTGGGGCTTTCCGCCGACGTGCAGCCGACGGTAACCGGCGGCCTGACATTCTTCGGCGCGCCGCTCAACACCTACATGACGCACGCCGCCTGCGCGATGGTGCGCAAGCTGCGCAACGGCGCGCAGCTTGGCTTGCTCTACGGCCAAGGCGGTTTTGTCACCAAACATCACGCGCTGGTGCTGTCGCGCCGGGCGCCGCGAGAACCGCTGGCGCAGGATACGAGCGTCCAGGCCGAGGCCGACCGCCATCGCCGGGAAGTGCCGGAGTTCGTCACCGAAGCCAACGGCAAGAGCTCGGTCGAGAGTTTTACCATCATCTACGGACGCAACGGCGAGGTCGAACACGGCGTGGTGATGCTGCGGACGCCAGACAACGCGCGCGCGCTGGCGCGGGTGCCCGCGCAGGATAGAGCGACACTGGCGCATCTTCTCAACATGGACCGCACACCGGTGGGGTCGTCAGGGAACATCGTTAGCGCGGAGGATGGCGTCCTGGAGTGGCGACACCCGTAGCCCGTCATACCCGCGAAAGCGGGTATCCAGTAGTCGCAGGCGCCTGAGTTCGAATATGTCCGCCGCGGCGTACTGGATCGTCCGGTCAAGCCGGACGATGACCGCAGAAAGAGCCCGCCCTAGCCCTTGCCGTCCGGCCGCTCCGAGATCCGCGCCGGCTTGGCACCCTTGGCGCCGGCGATGCGGACCTGGTCGCCGTCGGCGATGCCGTCGGGCGGCGCGACAATGACGCGATCCGTCGGGGAGATACCCGACCCCAGCTCGATTTCCTTGCCGAGATCGCGGGCGATGGTCACGGTCTTGAACAGCACCTTGTCGTCATTGCCTACGGTCGCGACCCGCAGACCATTCTGGTTGAAGATCAGGGCGCTGGCCGGAATATGCAGCGGCACGGTGTCGCGCTGCAGGCTGAGGCGCACATTGGCGTAGCCGCCCGGCATCAACTCGCTCTTGGAATTGTCGAGCGCAAGCTGCATCCGCGTGGTGCCGGAGGAAACATCGACCGATTGCGAGGAGGCTTCGACCGTGGCGTCGAAGGTGCGGTTCGGATATTCCGGCATCGAAATGACCGCCTTGGCGCCGATCTTGATCGCGGGCACGTAGGTCTGGGGCACGTTGACATAGACCCGCAGTTTGCTGATGTCTGATATCACGAACATCGCAGGGCCGCTTCCGCCGCCTGCATTGATCAGCGCGCCGACGTCGGTATCGCGGGCGGTGACCACGCCGTCGAACGGCACGGTAATCTTCTTGTAGCCGGCCAGCGCCTCCAGCCGCTCGACATTGGCCTGGCCGGATTTGACCGCGGCCTTCTTGTTGGAGAGATCGGCGGAGCGCTCGTCGATCTCCTGCATCGAGACGAAATTCGAGGCGATCAACGTCTTGCGCCGGGTTAGCGTCGCTTCGGACAGTTTGGCGCTCGCCTCGGCGCTGGCGAGATCGGCACGGGCCTGCAGCAATTGCTGGTCGAGATCGGGCGCCTCGATTTCGGCGATCACTTCGCCGGCCTTGACCTTGGCGCCGATGTCGACGCTCCAGCTTTTCAGATAACCGCTGACCCGCGCCAGGATCGGCGCGCGATAATAGGCTTCCAGCCGCCCCGGCAGATCGATCGTCGCATTCAGCACCCGGGCGTCGGGCAGCACCACGGCGACCGTCGGGATCGCCTGGTTGTCGGTCCATTCACGCAGCTTTTCGCTGGAGTCCTCGCGCGCCCGAATTCCCGTCACCACGACCAGAACCGCGGCGATACCGGCGACGACGGCAAGGATGCCCAACTTCCGGCGGGAGACCGGCGAGTTTTGGTCAGTGGGCATGCGAAGTCTCCGTTACGGCGGCAGCTTTGGCGCCTTGCTTCTTGTGTACCATACTAAAGACCACGGGAACGAACATCAGGGTAGCTACGGTTGCGAATATCAGCCCTCCGACCACGGCACGTCCGAGCGGCGCGTTCTGTTCGCCGCCCTCGCCAAGCGCCAGCGCCATCGGCGTCATGCCGATGATCATCGCCAGCGCCGTCATCAGCACGGGACGAAAACGCACAAAACCGGCTTCGATCGCGGCCGCCACCGGATCGCCCAGTTCTTCATAGCGCTCGCGGGCAAAGCTGATCACCAGCACGCTGTTCGCGGTCGCAACGCCCATGCACATGATCGCGCCAGTCAATGCCGGAACCGACAGCGTGGTCTCCGTCGTGAACAGCATCCAGACGATGCCGGCGAGCGCGGATGGCAGTGCAGTGATGATCACGAACGGGTCGGACCAGGACTGGAAGTTCACCACGATCAGGAGATAGATCAGCACGACCGCCGCGAGCAGTCCGAACAACAGTCCGGAGAACGCGCTGTTCATGGTCTGCACCTGGCCGAGCAAAACCACGGATGAGCCCTTCGGCACCTCTTTCGCGGTATCCGCGATCACAGCCCTGACGTCGGCCGCCACCGCGCCGAGATCGCGCCCTTGCGGGGTCGCGTAGATCTGCACCATCGGCTGGATGTCGTATTGGGAAACCACCGCGCTCGAGGTCGATCGCTTGATGTCGGCGATGCCGCCGAGGATCGGCGGCACAGCGGTGCTGGCGGCGGTGATCGGCAGGGTTTCCAGCGCGCTCAAGGAATCGATCTGGAATTGCGGCGTCTGCATCACGATCGAATAGGAAACGCCGTTGTCCGGGTTGAGATAATAAGTCGGCGCGACCTGGGAGCTGCCGGCCAGATTGACGACGAGGCTGTTGGTGACGTCGCGCTCGGTCAAGCCGACATATTGCGCGCGGGTGCGGTCGACATCGATATTGAAGCTCGGATTGTTCGGCGACTGCTGGATCCGGGCATCGGCAATGCCGGGAATTTTGCGAATCCGGCTCAGCAATCTGTTGGCATAGGCAAAGTTCGCATTCACATCGGCGCCGCGCACCTGAAGGTCGATCGGTGCCGGCGCGCCGAAATTGAGGATCTGGCTGACGATGTCGGCCGGCAGGAACGCGAACGTCATCCCCGGAAAGGCGCGCGGCAGCTGCTCGCGCATGGCCTGGACGTATTCGCTGGTCGGCCGGTGGCCCTCCTTCAGCTTGATCTGGATATCGCCGTCCTGCGAGCCGATCAGGCCGGTGTTGTTGTAGGTCATGTTGATGCCGGAGATCGGCATGCCGATGTTGTCGGCAAGCGTGTCGATCTCGCCGGGTGGAATGATCTTGCGGATCGCCTTCTGCACCTCGGCGAACTGGTTGGCGCTTTCCTCGACGCGGGTACCGACCTGGGTGCGGACATGCATCAGGATCGAGCCGGCATCGACTGCGGGAAAGAAGTTTCGGCCGAGATAAGGCACCAGCAGAAACGAAGCTCCGACGAGGCCTAAAAACCCAATGACAAAAATCGGCCGCCGCTGCATCGCCAGCGTCAGGAGATCGCGGTAGCCGCCGCGGATGCGCTCGAACCGCGCCTCGAAGCCGCGCTGAAACCACACCAGCGGATTGCGCGTCGGCGGCGCCTCGCCCTCATGGTGCTCATGCGGCTGCAACAAGTACTTCGCCATCGTCGGCACCAGCGTGCGCGACAGGATGAACGACCATATCATGGCGAACATCACGGCTTCGGCCATCGGCACGAACAGAAACCGCGCCACGCCGGTCAGGAAGAACATCGGCACGAACACGATGCAGATACACAACAGCGAGACGAAGGCCGGCGTCACGATCTGGTTGGCGCCGTCCATGATCGATTGCTCGACCTGTTTGCCCTGCTCCAGATGGTAGTTGATGTTCTCGATGGTGACGGTGGCGTCGTCGACGAGGATGCCGACCGCGAGCGCGAGGCCGCCGAGCGTCATGATGTTGAGGGTCTCGCCGATCGCCGACAACATCACGATCGCGCCGAGCACCGAGAGCGGGATCGAGACCGCGATGATAACGGTCGAGCGCCAGCTGCCGAGGAACAACAGGATCATCACGCTGGTCAATAACGCGGCGATGACCCCTTCAAAGGCAACGCCGGTGATGGCGCCGCGCACGAAAAGGGACTGATCGCCGATGAAGCCGATCTTGAGCGCGTCGGGGAGCTGGTCCTTGACGTCGATCACCTTCTGCTTGATGCCGGCGATGATATCGAGCGTCGAGATCGATCCCGCCTTCAGCACCATCATCAAGACCGAACGGTTGCCGTCGACATGAACGATATTGGTTTGCGGCGGATTGCCGTCGCGCACGCTGGCGACGTCGCGGACATAGACCATCGCGCCGTTCACTGTCTTGATCGGCAGGTCGCCGAGGTCTTCCATCTTCAAGGGCGAGTTGTTGAGCTGGATGTTGTATTCGAACTGGCCGATCTTCTGCGTTCCGACCGGCGTAATCAGGTTTTGCGCGGCGAGCGCGTTGGCGACGTCCTGTCCCGACAATCCGCGGGCCTGCAGCGCCGTCGAGTTGAGATCGATCTGCACCTGGCGCTGCTTGCCGCCGAACGGATACGGGATCGCGGCGCCGGGCACTGTGACCAGCGGCGTGCGCAGCTGGTTGATGCCGATGTCGGCGAGGTTTTGTTCGGTAAGGCCCTCGCCCGACAAGGCGACCTGGATGATCGGAACGGTTGACGCGCTGTAGTTCAGGATCAACGGCGGCGTCGCACCCGGCGGCATCTGTTTCAGAAGGGTCTGCGAAATCGCGGTGACCTGGGCGTTGGCGGTGCGGATATCGACGTTCGGCTGAAAGAAGATCTTGATGATGCCGAAGCCATTATAGGAATTGGCAACGATATGTTCGATATCGTTGACGGTCGTCGTCAGCGCGCGCTGAAACGGGGTGGTGATACGGCCGGCCATCTGGTCCGGCGGCAGGCCGGTATATTGCCAGACCACGCCGATCACGGGGATACGAATGTCCGGGAAAATATCGGTCGGCGTGCGCAGCGCGGCGAGCGGTCCGACAATCAACAGAAGCAGCGCCAGCACGACGAATGTATAGGGCCGGCTGAGCGCAATGCGTACCAGTGCGATCATGAAATAGGCATTCCCCGAAACAGAAAAGGGCGCAGAACTCGCGCCAAAGGTCAATTGACCGTATGCTGATTTACCCGAACCGCGGCAAAATAGCCAAGGTCCAGCACGCCGCCGATATTCACTTCCGCGATACCGGCCTGTCGGCGATGCCGGCCGCGGACGGAAGCTCTCGTCTTCTCAAAGTATGACCGGAAATGCAGGCAGCGTTTTCAGCCTCTTTTTCTAATCGCCCGAAAAAGGTTCTTTCCTAATCATCCGAAAAAGGTTCGCTTTCTCCTTATGGCCGGGCTTCGTTATGGAGCCGCACTCCATTGGCTGCTCTTTGAGTCACATTCTCAGGCTGCCCGCACCGAGGTCAGGAACTTGCTGACTTCGATTTTGAGCCGGTTGCTGTCGCCGGACAGCGACTGCGCCGCGGAGAGCACTTGGGAAGAGGCCGATCCGGTCTCGCTGGCGCCGCGCTGCACGTCGGTGATGTTGGAGGATACCTGCATGGTGCCCTGGGCGGCCTGCTGCACGTTGCGGGAAATCTCCTGCGTCGCCGCGCCCTGCTCTTCCACGGCGGCCGCAATCGTCGAGGAGATCTCCGACAGTTTTTCGATGGTGCCGCTAATCTCCTTGATGGCGTTGACCGACTCTTGCGTCGCCGCCTGGATGCCGGTGATCTGGGTACCGATCTCGCCGGTCGCCTTGGCGGTCTGCTCGGCGAGTGCCTTCACCTCGGACGCCACCACGGCAAAACCGCGGCCCGCTTCGCCGGCGCGCGCCGCCTCGATGGTCGCATTCAGGGCTAACAGGTTGGTCTGTCCGGCAATGGTGTTGATCAGTTCGACCACGTCGCCGATGCGGCTAGCTGCCTTCGAGAGTTCGCTGACGCGATCGTTGGTCTTGCGCGCCTGATCGACGGCATCGGTCGCCATCCGCGCCGAGTCCTGCACCTGGCGGCTGATCTCGTTGACGGAGGAGGCCATTTCTTCGGTGGCGGAAGCCACCGACTGCACGTTGGTGGAAGCTTCTTCGGAGGCCGCGGCGACCATCGTGGTCAGCTCCCGCGACCGCTCGGCGGTGGCGGTCAGCGTGCCGGCCGAGGCCTCGAGCTGTGCCGAGGCAGAGGATACGGTATTGACGATACCGCCGATCATCGATTCGAAATCGCGCGTGATGCCGTCGACCCGGCGGCCGCGCTCGATCTTGGCTTCGGCGTCAAGCGCTGCGGCTTCATCGGCGGCTTTCTTCGCGATCAGCGCCTCCTTGAACACCTGCAAGGTGTCCGCCATGGCGCCGATTTCGGTCTTCTCACCCTGATGCGGCACCTGCGCGGTGAGATCTCCGCCGCCCAGCGCCTGCATCGGCTCGACGATGGAGGCGATGCCGCGCGAGACATCGCGAATCAGATAGAAGCCGACGGCAATTCCGACGATGATGGCGATGCCGAGGATGGCGGCGAGCATGATGAAGGCGGAGGTGTAATTGTCGGCCGCGTCCCTGGCGGCCTTGTCGGCGCCGGCGTTGTTGAGCTCGATGCCCTTCTTCAGGATGTTGTCGGCCTCGATCCCGATCTTGTTCACCGTCTTGGTATTCAGTTCGTGCGCTTCATGGGGAAAATGGCCGGGGCTCTTGCGTGACAGCGCCACGACCTCCTCGGTGCCCTTCTTGTAGCTCTCCCACAGCCTGACCCAGTCATTGTACAAGGCGCGCTCTTCCGGAGTCGTAATCAGTGCCTCGTAGCTCTGCCGGATTCTCATGTTGCTATCGATGACGGTCGCCAAAACCTTTTCCGTCGCGTCCTTTTCCTCGATGGTTTCGCCGAGCATGTGCTCCCGGATCGCGTTGCGATAGGCGATGACGCCGGCGCGCAGATCGCCGAGCACGCGCACACTCGGCAACCAGCTGGTAGCGATGTCCACGGTATTGGCGTTGATCGCCCGCATATTCCAGACCGCCAAAAGGCCCATGCCCGTCACCGCAACGAGCAGGAAGGCAACGACGGCGGTGATCTTGGCGCGGATCGAGAACTTGGCGAACATCAGGGGAATCTTTCGGGTTTGGAGCGCAGTGGTGCTTACGAAGCAAGGCGGCGGAATGCCCGCCTGCATCAAAGCCGATGCGGGCTGAGTTTTTGTTAACCCGATTCTTCTTAAAGTTCCGTAAGACTACGCAGCACCGGGGAAATACGGGGTGCTTAGCGCATCAGCTTGAGCGCATCGGAGAAAAATTCCGGGCCGCCGAAATTGCCTGATTTCAGCGCAAGCAGCATGTCGCCGTCCCTTGCGCCGACCGCGCGCAATACCGGCACACCGGCGGCGATTTCCGCGCCCACCAGAAAGCCCGGAATTCCCAGCCGATCCACGACAGCGCCGGAGGTTTCGCCGCCGGCGACCACCAGCCGCCGCACGCCCGATTGCACCAAACCTTCCGCGATATCGGCCATCGCCTGCTCGATCGCTTGTCCCGCGGCATCGCGGCCATGGCGGGCCTGCAACGCCGCTACTTTGTCAGGCGTCGAACTAGAGGCGATCAGGATCGGGCCCTCGCCGAGCCGTTCCCTCGCCCAGGATAACGCGCGCCGGGCTTCCTCTCTCCCCGCGACGACGCGGTCGGGATCGAGATACAAAACCGGCATCGCCTTCTCGGCGTTGGCGATCTGCTGCAACGTCGCCTGCGAGCAACTGCCGGCAAGACACGCCGCAGGTCCCCCTACCGCTGCGTCGGTAGCGGCGTTCGGGGCATTCGGTTTGACTTTGCCCGAGGCGACCAGCGCGCGGGCAAGGCCGAGGCCGAGACCGGATGCGCCGACGGAGACGCGATGGTCCAGCGCGACCGTGCCGATGGTTTCGAGATCGCGTTCGAAAACGGCGTCGGCGATGGCCGCGCCGATGCCGTTCTTTGCAAGATCGGCAAGGCGCGCGCGGACGGCCTCCGGCCCGCGCGCGATCACGGCGAGATCGACCAGACCCACTTTTGCCCGGCTTTGGCGCGCCAGCACCCGCACCAGGCTGGAATCATGCATCGGATTGAGCGGATGATCTTTTAGGGGACTTTCGTTCAGCGGCACCACACCCACGAACAGATTGCCCATATAGACGGTGCGGCCGGTTTCCGGAAACGCCGGCGTCACCAATACGATGGTGTCGCCGGAATCGGCGCGCAGCGCGTCCATCACCGGTCCGATATTGCCGGCGTCGGTGGAATCGAAGGTCGAGCAGATCTTGAACAGCACATGGTCCGCGCCTCGCCCGCGCAGCCATTGTTCGGCCGCGCGCGAACGCGATACCGCAAGGCCCACCTCGATCGAGCGGCTTTTCAGCGACACCACCACCGCATCGACCTCGGGCAATCTCAAATCGTCGGAGGGCACGCCGATGGTCTGCACCGTGCGCAGGCCACAACGTGTCAGCGTGTTGGCGAGATCGGAGGCGCCGGTATAGTCGTCGGCGATGCAGCCCAAGACAAGGGTCACGGTTTTGCTCCGGCATAGGGCTTGAACCAGGCAAGGCCGTCGGTGGTCTTGCCGCGCGGGTTATATTCACAGCCGACAAAGCCGCCATAGCCGAGCCGGTCCAGTTCCTTGAACAGGAACGGATAGTTCAACTCCTCGCCATCAGGCTCGTGGCGCGAGGGGATGCTGGCGATCTGGATGTGGCCGATGATCGGCATCATCTCGCGCAGTCGCATGGTTACATCGCCGTGGATGATCTGGCAGTGATAGATGTCGAACTGCAGCTTCAGATTGGGAATTTCCAGCTCAACGATCAAATCGCGCGCGAAGTTAAAATCGTTGAGAAAATAGCCGGGCACGTTGCGCGGGTTGATCGGCTCGATCACGACGTCGAGGCCATGAGCCATCAGAAACTCGGCGGTCCATACCACCGATCGCGTGAACGCCGCCTCGGCCTGCGGATCCCTGCGGTCGGCGATGCCCGCCATCAGATGCAACCGCTTGACGCCGGTCGCCTGCGCGTAAGGCAGCGCGGTGCGCACGCTGTCCTGCAGGTCGCCAAAACGATCAGGCAGCGCCGCAAATCCCTTTTCGCCGGCCTCCCAGTTGCCCGGCGGCAGATTGAACAGCGCCTGGGTCAGCCCGTTACCGCGCAGCCGCTCGCCGATGGCGTCGGCGGGAAAATCGTAAGGAAACAGGAATTCGACGGCGGTAAATCCCGCTTTCGCCGCCGCCTCGAAACGGTCGAGGAACGGCACTTCGTTGAACATCATCGTCAGATTGGCGGCGAAACGGGGCATTGCGGTCCTCTTGTTCGTTCTATTTCGGCTCACCGGGCAGCTTCGTGCCCGAGATGCGTCCGTAGAGCCGCGCTACCGAGGCATCGTCGTCGCGGCCCATGCCGGAAGCCGACGCCATCAGGAACATCTGCAGCGCTGCGGACGCCAGCGTCGCCGGAAATCTGGCGTTGCGTGCCATGTCCTGGACGATGCCGAGGTCCTTGACAAAAATCTCCACCGCGCTGCGCGGCTTGTAGTCGCCGGCGATCACATGCGGCATGCGGTTCTCGAACATCCAGGAATTGCCGGCGGAGGCCGTGATCACCTCATAGACTTTTTGCAGATCAAGCCCTTGCCGGGCGGCAAACGTAATCGCTTCGGAGGCGGCGGCGATATGAACGCCGGCCAAAAGCTGGTTGATCATCTTGAACGCGGCGCCGTGGCCGGCGGCATCGCCAAGCTCGTAGAGTTTTGCCGCCATGGCATCGAGCGCCGGCCGCGCCTTGGCAAAGGCGGCAGCGCTCCCCGAGGCCAAAATGGTCAACTCGCCCTGCGCCGCGCGCTGCGCGCCTCCCGAGATCGGCGCGTCGAGATAATGCCGGCCGGTCGCTTCCAACTGCTTTGCGAGCCGCTTTGCCACTTCCGGATCCATGGTCGCGGAGGAGACGAACACCGTATCCTTCGCCATCGTTTCGACAACACCGTCCTTGCCAAACAAAATGGTTTCGGTTTGGGCGGCATTGAGGACGACGCTGATGACGATATCGGCCCCTTTTGCGGCTTCCGCCGGTGTTTTAGCGCCTTTGCCGCCGTCGGCAACGAACCGCGCAACAAGGTCGCCCGCGACATCGCAGCCGGTTACGTCAAAGTCCTTGCGGCGAAGCGAGGTCGCCATGCCAAATCCCATCGAGCCCAGCCCGATGACGGCGATACGCGGTTTTGCAGTTCTGGATTCAGGCATCGGCATTTCCTCAAACGGGTTCCTCGTCAGCCGAAATTCGAAAACGGCCTTTGTCTCTCCGTATCACGGCTTGGCCGCGCTGCCAAAGCATGAGACAAGGCGGCAAAGAGGATGCTGCCATGACCGAAAGCAATATCCGCGAAGAAATCTGCCGGCTCGGCCGTTCGCTGTTCGAGCGCGGGCTGACGCCGGGGTCGTCGGGTAATATCAGCGTCAAGCTCGACGACGGCGGGTGGCTGGTGACGCCGACCAATGCCTCGCTCGGCTTTCTCGACCCGGCACGGCTGTCGCGGCTTTCACCCGACGGCCGGCTCGCCTCCGGCGATGCCCCGACCAAGGAAGTGCCGCTGCACACCGCGCTCTATCAGACCCGCAACGCCGCGCGCGCCGTGGTGCATCTGCACTCGACGCATTCGGTCGCGCTCTCGATGCTGCCGGAGATCGACCCGCGCGCCGCGCTGCCGCCGATGACGGCGTATTATTTGATGAAATGCGGCGCCACCGCACTGGTGCCCTACTATCGACCGGGCGATCCGGCGGTGGCGGATGCCATCAAGGGGCTCGCTGGGAAATATTCATCGGTGCTGCTCGCCAATCACGGCCCGGTGGTCTCCGGTGACACCCTGGAAGCCGCAGTGTTTGCGATCGAGGAACTGGAAGAGACAGCAAAGCTCTATTTACTGCTGCGCGGGTTGAACCCAAGGTATCTGACGCCGGAGCAGGTTTCGGATTTGGTGAAGGCATTTGGGCTCACGCTGCCGGAACATGGGCACGACTAACCTCTCCACGTCATGGCCGGGCTCGTCCCGGCGATCCACGTCTTTAGTGCCTCAAGAAAGTAAGACGTGGATGCCTGGGACAAGCCCGGGCATGACGGCGGAACCGAAGCGTGGATTGCTTCGTCGCTGCGCTCCTCGCAATGACGATTGAGGCTACAATCCCAGATACGCTTTCCGCACATCTGGATTGCCCTTGATGTCCACCGCCCTACCCTGCATCAGCACGCGGCCGGTTTGCAGGATGTAGGCGCGGTCGGCGATGTCCAGGCACTCGGCCATGCGCTGCTCGACGATCAATACGGTCATGCCGGCGTCGCGGATTTGCTTTACCGCGGCAAAGATTTCGTCGACCAGCTTTGGCATGATGCCTTGCGACGGTTCGTCCAGCATCAGAAGGCGCGGCCGCGTCATCAGCGCGCGGCCGATCGCGAGCATTTGCTGCTCGCCGCCGCTTAGCGTCTCGGCGCGTTGCTCCAGGCGTTCGGATAATCGCGGAAACAAATTGAACACCAGTTTAAGCGGCGCGTCGCGATCGGTTTCGCCGCGATACATGTAGCTGCCGAGCCGCAGATTGTCGTGCACCGACAGCCGCGGAAACAGCCGTCGGTTTTCCGGCACATAGGCGATGCCGCGCGCGGTGATGATGTGCTGCGCCAGGCCGTCGATCCGCGCGCCGTCGAAGGTGACAGAGCCGGCGCGCGGACGTTCGGCGCCGGCGATGGATTTTAACAATGTCGATTTGCCGGCACCGTTAGCGCCGGCGACGCAAACGATCTCGCCCTTGGCGACCTCGATGCTCACCGAAGAGATCGCGACCAATCCCTGATAGGCGGTGGTGACTTCATGCACCGACAGCATGACGATCCCCAAGATAAGCGCTGATGACTTTCGGATCGCGCACGATGTCGGCCGGTTTTCCCTCGACCAGCACCTTGCCGAGATCGAGCACGATGGCGCGGTCGACCAGCGGCATCACGATCTCCATGACGTGCTCGACCATCAGCACGGTGACGCCGGAAGCGCGCACTTTCCGCACCAGTTCCACGCCGGTCTGGGCCTCGATCGGCGTCAACCCGGTGAGCACTTCGTCGAGCAGCAGCAGCTTTGGTTCGGTCGCAAGCGCGCGGGCCACCTCGAGCCGGCGTTTTTCCGACGGGATCAATTCGCTGGCGAGCACGTCGGCGCGCGCGGCGAGACCGCAAAATTCCAGCACGTCATGGGCCTTGCGGCGGGCCTCGCGCATCACGGTGGTGCGGACCAAGGCGCCTACGATAACGTTGTCGATGACGCTCATGGTTTCAAAGCTTTTGACGACCTGAAACGTGCGTGCGATGCCGCGCTGGCAGCGCTCCGCCGCCGGCAATGCGGTGACGTCCTCGCCGTCGAACATGAGCGAGCCTTGGGTCGGCGGCAGCACGCCCGCGATAAGGTTGAACAATGTCGACTTGCCGGCGCCGTTAGGGCCGATCAGGCCGACGATCTCGCCGCGCCCGACCGAAATCGAGATATCGCTGTTGGCGATCAGACCGCCAAAGCGTTGCCAGACGCCGCGGGTTTCGAGTAGCGGCGTCATCGCGCGGTTCCCTTGCGACGGCGCGAGAACAGTCCGACCAGCCCTTCGGGCCGCGCCAGCGAGATCAGCACGATCAGCGTGCCATAGACGATCAGGTCGACGCCGCGGCCGGAGCCGCCGATGTAGGAGCGCGTGAGTTCAGTGAGCGGGATCAGGATGACGGCGCCGAGCACCGGTCCCCACAACGTGCCGATGCCGCCGAGCACCGCGGGCAGCGCCATCAACAGCGAGAACTGAAAACCCATGACGCTTTCGGGATCGATATAGGACACGAACTGCGCGTAAAAACTGCCGCCGACCGCGGTGAGAAAGGCCGAGACCGCCGCGGCGCCCATCTTGGAATTGAACACGACCACGCCGAGACTCTCGGCGGCGTCCGGATTGTCCTTCACCGCGCGCCACCAATAGCCCCATTTGGAATCCTCCAGCCACCAGGTCACGAGCCAGGCGATGCAGGCCAGCACCAGCGCGAAATAGAAATAGGGAAGCTTGCTGCGCGTGAACTGAAAGGTAAGCCAGCTGTCGTGGCGCACGGGAATGTCGATGCCGAGCGCGGCACCGGCCCAATTCCAATTCTGGAACAGTAACAGCGCAGTCTCGGCGATGACGATGGTGGCAATGACAAAGTAGTGGCCGCGCAATCGGAAACAGGGATAGCCGAGCGCCATCGCAAAAGCTGCCGATATCAGGCCGCCGCCGATCATGCCGAACCACGGCAGCAGGCCGAATTTGGTAAAGAGAAGCGCTGTGGTGTAGGCGCCCAATCCAAAATACAGCGCATGGCCGAGCGAGATCTGCCCGCAATAGCCGGAGAGGATATTCCAGCTCTGCGACAGCGCCGCGTACAGCAGGGTCAGCACCATGATGTTCTGGACGTAGACGTCCTTGACGAACAGCGGCACCAGCGCTGCGATGATCGCAAAGCATGCGGCAACCAACAAATCGCGGCGGCGGCGCTCGGCAAATGTCTTGTCCATCAGATCGACCCGAACAGGCCGCGCGGCCGGATGAAGACCACCAGCAGATAGACCGCGTAGATGCCGACCGATTTCAGCGAAGGCGGCAGGATTAGTGCGGTGGATGCCTCGACCAGACCGACGAGGATGCCGCCGGCAAAGGCGCCGAACACGCTGCCAAACCCGCCGAGCGCCACCGTGACATAGGCGATCAGGGCAAAGGAAGCGCCGACATCGGGATAGATGTAGAAGAACATCGCCATGATCGCGCCGGCCAGCCCGACCAGCGCGGCGCCAAGACCCCAGCCGAGCGCGAACACGCGGTTCTTGTCGATGCCGACCAGCGCCACGGCGCCGGCGTCCTCGCGCGTGGCCTCAAGGGCGCGGCCGAAATCGGTGCGGTTGATGAAAAAATACAGCCCGACAAAGGCCGCGATCGACACCACCGCGCCGGCGAGCTGCGGCACTGGCAGGAAAATGCCGGCGACCGAGACTGTCTTGCCGCCCAGCCACGAATGGGTGACGCTGCGATAGTCCGGTGTGAAGAAATACTGCGCGAGCCCGCGCATCACGATGGCGAGCCCGAAGGTCGAAAAGATCTGCACCATGCCGGCGTTGGCTTTGGCGCGCACGGCAAAGCGCACGATCAGGAGATAGACAACCGCGCCTAACACGAACAGCGCCGCCGCGACCAATGGCGCCGCCAGCAAGGGATCGACGGCAAAGAACGCGAACAGGAAGAACGTCGCGTACATCGCGATCATGAGGAATTCGCCATGGGCGAAATTCACCACGTCCATCAGGCCGAAGATCAGCGCCAGCCCCACGGCGATCAGACCGTAGAGCAGCCCCATCAGGAGCCCGCTGGCGAGAGACTGGATGATGGTTTCGGCGGTCACCGGTGTTGCTCCAGGCCAACAGCCTCATCCTGAGGAGCGCGCATCGCGCGCGTCTCGAAGGATGGCCGCGAGTCCGTGCGTTGCCTCCATCCTTCGAGACGCTTGCTTCGCAAGCTCCTCAGGATGAGGGCGCGCGCCGCGGTGTGACGCGCGCGCGGCCTCACTTCATCGGCCAGACGGCTTCGGCGACGGCGGCCTGCGGCGGGGAGATGGTGACGAACTTGCCGCCGACATATTGCAACAGCACCGGATCGGCATCGTTGTTCTGGCCCATCTCGTCGAATTTTATCCGATTCCACGGCATGATGGTCTGCTCGCCGGGGATATCGGTTAGAGCCAGCGCTTCGCGGATCTTGTCGCCGTCAGTGGACTTGGCGCGATTGATGGCATCGGCCATGACGATCAGGCCCATGAACTGCCGCGAGGTGAGGTCATTAAAGTCCTTGCCGGACTTTTCCTTGAACATGGCGTTGATCTTGCCGACCATCGGCCGCTTGGTGGCGAGATCAAGCGAAAAAGTGCCGCGCGAGATCACGCCTTCGAGCTTGTCGCCCACCGCGTCATACAGCGCCTTCTCCGAGAAGCCCGCGTCCTGCGCGACGATGGCGTTGGGCTTGTAGCCGAGTTCGGCCATGGTCTTGACCAGAAGGATGCCGTCGGTGGTGTAGCTCGAGGGCATCAGCACGTCGGCGTTGGCGGCCTTGAGCTGCTGCACTTCGGCGGACAGTGACGGCGAGTTGGAGCGGTATTTGATATCGGCGACCACCTTGTAGCCGCGATCGTTGGCCAGCTTGAGCTGAGCGTTGGCCGAGTCGGTGCCGAAGATCGTGTCCTCGTGGAACAGCGCCAGCGTCTCGATCTTGGTGCCCTTCTTCTTCATGGCATCGAAGAAATCGAACATCGCCGCCGAGTACATCTCGTCATGGGGCGCGGCGCGGAAATAGAACTTTAGGCCGCGGCGATGCAGGCTCGGCGAGGAATTGTCCGCCGAGATGAAGGGAATCTGATAGCGCTCGCAGACCTGGCTGACGGTGACAGCGACCGCGCTCTGATAGGTGCCGATCACGGCGCAGACCTTTTCCTGGGTGATCAGGCGTTCGGTCTCGGCGCGGCCCTTCTGCGGATCGGACTGGTGGTCGGCAAACACCAGCCGGATCTTGGCGCCGCCGAGGCCGGGCAACCCTTCGTCCTTGGCCAGCGGCAGATCGAAATCATACTTCTTGTTGATGATTTCGAGAGCGGTCTCGTACGCCTTTTGCGCATCGACGCCGATCTGCGCGTTGGCGCCGGAGAAGGGATAGGTCAAGCCGATCACCACTTCGGTGGTCTGCGCGCGGCCGGCGATCGGAAGCAGCGCAGCCGTGGCGGTGGCCCCAAGCAATACATTTCGGCGAGTGATCGTCATACCAAAATCCTCTGTGTGATGCGAAAGCTATCGATGAAACGTTTGAAGTTTGCGGTAAAGCCTGAAAGTGCAGCAAACGCTGCCCATTAAAGCACGGCCAATTGCTTGTTCCGCAAATCCGTCACCAGCATCAATCCCGGCGCGTGCGTGATCGCAAACGGCAGCTTTGCCGCTGCGATCACCGCTTGCGGGGTGACGCCGCAGGCCCAAAACACCGGGATCTCATCGGCTTCCACCGGAACGGGATCGCCATAATCCGGCTTGGCGATATCCTTGATCCCGATCGAATGCGGATGGCCGAGATGAACCGGCGCGCCATGCACGGAAGGAAATCGCGAGGTGATCTGCACCGCGCGGATCGCATCCGCAGGCTTGAACGGCCGCATCGACACCACCATGGGGCCGGCGAACGGACCCGACGGGTGGCACGCGATATTGGTGCGGTACATCGGCACGCGCACCTTGCGCTCGATGTGACGGATCGGCAGGTCGTCCGCCATCAGCGCTTCCTCGAATGAAAACGAGCAGCCGAGCACAAACGCGACCAGATCGTCGCGCCAATGCGCCATGATGTCGGTCGGCTCGTCGGCCACCTCGCCGTCGCGCCACACGCGATAACGCGGCACATCGGTACGGATATCGAGGTCGATCCCGAGCGAGGGAATACGCGGGTCGCCGACGTCGGACATGCCGATGATCGGGCACGGTTTCGGATTGAGCTGGCAAAACCGGTGAAACGACGCCGCGAGTTTTTCGGGCAGGATCGCGAGATTGCCCTGGACAAAGCCATTGGCGATGCCGGCCGTGGTCGAGGCCATGCCTGCCCGGCACGCCAGCCGCGCCTGCAGGCTCGGAAGCGGGTCTTTTTCGCCGTGAAGCTGCGGCTCTGCCACTAAAACGGTCATCACATCGCCCTGCCTATTATCTCGACAGGAGTGAAACCTATGTCTACTATAAAGTCTAATCTTCCTTTCTAATTGAAATCGATAAATCTAAATTATCGATGGGAGTTTTGGGCTGATGGTGGATTTCAAGTCGATCGAGACCTTCCTGTGGGTGGCGACCTTGGGCAGTTTTCGCGGGGCGGCGCAGCGGCTGAACACCACCCAGCCGGCGATCTCGCAGCGGATCGCCCAGCTCGAACGCGAGATGGGGGTAAAACTCCTGCACCGCGACCACCGCGTGGCCTCGCCGACCCCCGGCGGCCGCCAGTTGATGGTCTATGCGGAAAAGCTGATCGGGCTGCGCTCGGAAATGATGGCGGCGGTCGGCGACCGCTCGGCCATGCGCGGCGTGTTGCGGCTCGGCGTCGCCGAGACCATCGTGCACACCTGGCTGCCGCGGCTGATCAAGAGCCTCAACACCACCTATCCCAACCTGTCACTGGAGATCGAAGTCGATATCACCCCGAACCTGCAAGCGCGGCTGTTGGCGCAGGAGATCGAGCTCGGCTTCGTGCTCGGCCCATTGTCAACACCCAGCGTACGCAGCCGCGTGCTGTGCGATTATCCGGTCGGTTTCCTGGCCAGTCCCGGGCTCGGCCTCGGCAATGGCCCGCTGACGGTCCACGACCTCGCAAAATTTCCGATCATCACTTTTCCGAGCAAGACCCAACCTTACGAGATCGTGCGCTCGCTGTTCAACCGGCCCGGTCTGCCGCCAATCCGGCTGCACGCCAGCGCGTCGCTGGCGACCGTGGTCCACATGGCGATCGAGGGGCTCGGCGTCGCGGTCATCCCCACCGCGATCGTCGAGAACGAAATGGCCGACGGGCGATTGCAACTGCTGTCGACCGACCTCACGATCGCGCCGCTGACGTTTTCGGCGAGCTGGCTGGAATCCCCCGACACGGTTGCGGTCGAACTCGTCGCCGAGCTCGCAAGCCGGATCGCGCAGTCGAGCACCTTGGTTGACGCGCCGCCGCCGGCGCGGCATTGAAAAGCTCGGTTCACCTCTCCCCGCTTGCGGGGAGAGGTCGGATTGCGAAGCAATCCGGGTGAGGGGGTACCGGTCTATCGATGGGCACCAGCTTCGCGGATAGCCCCCCTCACCCCGACCCTCTCCCCGCAAGCGGGGAGAGGGAGAAGTAGAGCAGTCACCGTGTCCAAGAGTTCTGGAACCGCCGCATGAGCCCCGTCGCATCCAATCTTCAGATCGATTCCGCCCGTCTCTGGGATACCATTCACGAAACCGCAAAATTCGGCGCCACGCCAAAAGGCGGCGTGCGGCGGCTGACGCTTGGCCCTGAAGACAAGCAGGTGCGCGACTGGTTCCGCAAGTCGTGCGAGGCGGCCGGCCTCGAGGTGCATGTCGACACGCTGGGTTCGATGTTCGCGCTTCGCAAAGGACGCGACATGTCGAAGCCGCCGATCGGGCTGGGCTCGCATCTCGATACGCAACCGACCGGCGGCAAGTTCGACGGCGTGCTCGGCACGCTCGCCGCGCTCGAAGTGGTGCGCACGCTCAACGATGCCGGGATCGAAACCGAAATGCCGATCTGCATCGTCAACTGGACCAACGAAGAGGGCTCGCGCTTTGCGCCGGCCATGATGGCGTCCGCCGCCTATGTCGGCGATTTCACCACCGACGATATCTTGTCGCGCAGGGATGCAGAGGGCGTCACGGTGGGCGAGGCGCTCGACAGCATCGGCTATCGCGGCGAGAAGCCGGTGGGCACCCAGAAATTTTCAAACTTTGTCGAACTGCACATCGAGCAGGGGCCGATCCTTGAAGCCGAAGGCAAGACCATCGGCGTGGTCGATTCCGGCCAGGGCGTGTTGTGGTATGACGGCAAGATCACGGGCTTTGAGAGCCACGCCGGCTCGACCCCGATGCCGCTCCGCCGCGACGCGCTGGCAACCCTGTCGGAGATCGTGCTGGCGATGGAGAGCATTGCGAAAAAACGCGGCCCCAACGCGGTCGGCACCATCGGCGAAGCCGTGATTGCAAAACCCTCGCGCAACGTCATTCCCGGCGAGATTGCCTTCACCATGGATTGCCGCAGTTCCGATGCCGCGATTATGGCCGCGCTCGATAAGGATCTGCGCGCGGCAATTTCGGAAATCGCGGCGCGGCGCAAGGTCGAGGTCGCGCTCGATCTGGTCTGGCACAAGCCGCCGACCCATTTCGACGCCAAACTGGTCGATGCGGTGGAACATGCCGCCAAGGCGCTCGGCTATTCACACCGCCGCATCACCTCCGGCGCCGGTCACGACGCCTGCAATCTCAACACCATCATGCCCACGGCGATGGTGTTCGTGCCCTGCAAGGACGGCGTCAGCCACAACGAGCTCGAGGATGCCACGCAAGCCGATTGCACGGCAGGCGCCAACGTGTTGATGCATACGGTGCTGGCGCTCGCCGGCGTCGCTTCCTGAGAAGAGTGGGAGATTTTCGGTGCGCGGTGTATTTGTCGATGCCAATGAATCGCTGGCGGTGATTTTCGAACGGCTGAACAAGCCCGGCGATCCGCCGGTGCGTATCAACCGCGATCCCGACATCAAATCAGACCAGATGCCCGCCTTGCTCGACGGCGCCGAGATCGTCGTCATCGATCACACGGCGTTGCCGACCGACGTCGCGCGACGCTGCACCGGGCTAAAGCACGTCGTCTTCCTCGGCACCGGCGCCCGCAGCTACATGAATCCGGACGAGCTCGCCGAGCTTGGCATCGAAGTTCACCTCATAAAAGGCTATGGCGACACCGCGGTCGCCGAATGCGCGATCGCGCTGATGTGGGAGGCCGCGCGCGGCATCGCGAAAATGGATCGCGAGATGCGCGCCGGCAACTGGCTGCGCGAAGACGCCATGCAGTTGACCGGCAAGACGCTCGGCCTGATCGGGTTCGGCGGCATCGCCGCCGAAGTGGCCCGCATCGCGCTCGGCGGCGGCATGCGCGTCATCGCCTGGAACCGGACGCCCAAAAAATTTGCCGGGGTCGAATTCGTGGATATCGATACGCTGTTGGCGCAGAGCCAAATCATCTCGCTGCATCTGTTGTTGAACGACGAAACCCGAGGGTTCATCACCCGCGAGCGCATCGCGGCGATGAAGCCGGGCGTCATCCTCGTCAACACCGCCCGCGGCGCCATCG
Organism: Bradyrhizobium lablabi; assembly: GCF_900141755.1. Lineage (NCBI taxonomy): Bacteria > Pseudomonadati > Pseudomonadota > Alphaproteobacteria > Hyphomicrobiales > Nitrobacteraceae > Bradyrhizobium > Bradyrhizobium lablabi. The sequence continues at coordinate 1,441,564 of NZ_LT670844.1, forward strand.
TGGACGAGGCCGCGATGATCGATGCGTTGAAGTCGGGCCACATCCGGCATGCCGGGCTCGACGTTTTCAACATCGAGCCGCTGCCAAAGGATCATCCGCTGACGAAATTGCAAAACGTGACGCTGTCGGCGCATTCGGCGTTCCGCACCCCCGAGGCGAGCGAGAATCTGATTGGTGCAGCGTGGGAGCATTGCCGGCGGATTGTGAAGGGGTAACCCACCTCGTCGTCCCGGCCTTGAGCCGGGACCCATAACCACAGGCCGGCGTTGTCGCGCGAGGCTGAGGCCACAGCGCAACATCACAACAGACAGTTGTGGTTATGGGTCCCTGCTTAGAGGTGGCGCGGGCTACTCCACCATCTCCGCGACCGCCTTGCCGCAAGCCGTGGTGTCGGCATTGCCGCCGAGATCCCGCGTGCGCAGCGTACGTTCGCCGAGCGTGCGCTCGATTGCGGTGACGATCGCCGCCGCGGCCGGCTTCTCGCCGAGATGCTCCAGCATCATCGCGCCGGACCAGATCATGCCGATCGGATTGGCAATCCCCTGCCCCGCGATATCGGGCGCCGAGCCATGCACCGGCTCGAACACGGACGGGAAATTGCCTTCCGGATTGATGTTGCCCGAGGGCGCAATCCCGATGGTACCGGTGCAGGCCGGACCGAGATCGGACAGGATATCGCCGAACAGGTTGGAGCCGACCACGACGTCGAACCAGTCCGGGTGCAGCACAAAATTCGCGGTGAGGATGTCGATGTGGTACTTGTCCCACTTCACCTTGGGATAGGCTTTCGCCATCGCCTCGACGCGCTCGTCCCAATACGGCATCGTGATCGAAATCCCGTTGGACTTGGTCGCCGAGGTCAGATGCTTCTTCGGCCGCGACTGCGCCAGATCGAATGCGAATTTTAAGATGCGATCGACGCCGGTACGGGTCATGATGGTTTCCTGGATCACGAATTCGCGCTCGGTCCCCGGGAACATTCGCCCGCCGACGGACGAGTATTCGCCTTCAGTGTTCTCGCGCACCACCCAGAAATCGATATCGCCGGGCTTGCGGTTCGCAAGCGGCGACGGCACTCCCGGCATCAGCCGCACCGGGCGCAGATTGACGTACTGGTCGAATTCCCGGCGGAATTTGATCAGCGACCCCCACAAGGAAATGTGATCGGGGATTTTGGCCGGCCAGCCGACCGCGCCGAAATAGATCGCGTCGTGTTTGCCGATCTTTTCCTTCCAATCCTCCGGCATCATCTCGCCGTGCTTTTCGTAATAATCCCAGGACGCGAAGTCGAACTGATCGAAATGCACGGCCACACCGTGCTTTTTCGCCGCCATCTCCAGCACGCGCAGGCCTTCCGGCACCACCTCCTTGCCGATGCCGTCGCCGGCAATGACCGCGATCCGATATGGCTTTCTTCCGTTGCTCATCGATAGTTTCCTTATTCGTCTGGCCGCGCCGGCAACGCCCCTGATCTGCTCCGATTGCAATGGACCAAAGTTTGTCACGGTGCAACGGTGCAGTGCAATGTTGACCGCTTCCGCGACCCCAGCCTAACAATTAAAAACTTCCCGAGGACGCTTAAATCAAACGTCTCCCCCACCAAGAGAGAAAACCCATGGACCTGCATTTGCGCGGCAAGCGCGTCCTGATCACGGGCGCATCGAAGGGCATCGGCGCTGCCGCTGCCGAAGCCTTTGCCGAAGAAGGCTGCCATCTCCGTCTTGCCGCCCGCAGCGGCGACCAATTGAAGGCGCTTGCCGAGCGTCTGCGCTCGGCCCATCAGATCGACGCCACGGCCCATGTCGTAGACCTCCGCAAGGGCGAGGATATTGCGAAGCTCGCGAAAGACGCAGCCGATATCGACATCCTCGTCAACAATGCCGGTGACATTCCGGGCGGCTCGATCGACAAGATCGACGAGGCGACCTGGCGCCACGCCTGGGAGCTGAAAGTGTTCGGCTATATCAATCTGACGCGGGCGATCTACGCGCAGATGAAGGCACGCGGGCACGGCGTGATCGTCAACGACATCGGCGCCGCCGGTGAAAAATTCGACGCCAATTACATCTGCGGCAGCGCCGGCAACGCCGCGCTGATGGCTTTTACCCGCGCGTTAGGCGGAAAGAGCCTAGCCGACAACATCCGCGTGGTCGGCATCAATCCGGGCCCGGTCGGCACCGATCGCCACGTCACGCTGCTCAAGACGCGTGCAAAACATCAATTCGGCGACGAGAACCGCTACAAGGAATTCCAGAAGGGCCTGCCGCTCGGCCGCCCCGCGCACGCCCGCGAAATCGGCGACCTGATGGCGTTCTTGGCCTCCGACCGCTCCGGCTATACGTCGGGGGTGATCTTTACTGTCGATGGCGGGATCAGTGCGGGTTGGGGGTAGTGCACGGCCTGCCCAGATCGCGAGACGCGAGCGATCACTCTCAGTCGTCATGCCCGCGCTTGTCGCGGGCATCCACGTCTTTCCTTGGCGCAACAAGACGTGGATGGCCGGGACAAGCCCGGCCATGACGAACATCCTAGTCTCACTCGCACAACTGCCTGACCAACGTCGTAATCCGCCCACCCGGCGCGATCATCTCGTGCATGATCGTAAAATGGTCGGCGCCGGGAATTTCCTCGTAACTGACCGGCAATCCGAACCTCGCGCGATGGCAGGCAAAATCCGCACTCTGCTTGCGGAGCAGCGGCAACTCTGCGCTGCCAGCGACCAGCGCCAGCGGCTTTGTCGCGCCGCCTTGCTGCAGCATCGGCGAGTTGCGCCGCGACATTCCCTCATCGAGCTTTAGTTTGTCGTTGAGATAGCTGTGTCGGATCGGCTCGAGGTCGTAGATGCCGCTGATGCCGATTCCCGCTTTCACCTGCGGATGCGCCAGCGCCATCGCCGTCAGATGGCCGCCGGCGGACCAACCGGACACCACGATTCCGTCAGCATCACCGCCGAGCGCGGGCAACCGTTCGGCGAGAGAACCGATGCCGGCGTGTATCTCGGCGACGATCTCATCCAGCGTCGCCTCCGGCGCCAGCGTGTAGCCGATCAGCGCGACATTGATGCCATGCGCTAGCGGACCTTCGGCAAATAGCGCAAAAACTTCCTTGGCGCGAAGCTGCCAATAGCCGCCGTGGATGAACAAAAGCGTCGGCGCCTTTTCGCGCGCTTTGAGAAAGTCGATGCGATTGCGCTCGCGCGGACCGTAGCGCAGGTCGAGATGTCCGGAATGGCGCGCCCGCATTACAGCCGAGCGGCGCTCCCAGCCGGCGACGATGTCGGCGCTTCCCTTGACCGCAACGCCGTTGTTGAGGCCGAGGTCAAGCGCTTCCCGGCTCATGCCGCGCCAGTCAGGCGCGTCGAACGGCGTAGCCATGCGTTAGTCTCCGATGATGGTGCGTTGTCGTGCGTTTCCTCTTGCCCGAAAATGTTTTACAGCACTACCGGCCGCCGAGAAGCGGAACGAACGGAGAAACATGGTGGGATCCGATCAAGAACTGGTGCGGGCGACGGCGTGCGCCGTGGTCGACAAGCTCAAGGCCGGCGAAATCACGCCGCTCGATCTGCTCGACGTGCTGGAACGGCGGATCGGGCAAGTCGACGGCAAGGTCAACGCCCTGCCGACGCTTTGCTTCGATCGCGCCCGCGACCATGCGAGGGCGCTGATGAAAAAACCAGCCGGCGAGCGCGGCCTGCTCGCCGGGCTGCCGCTGCCGATCAAGGACCTCACCAATGTCGAGGGCGTGCGGACCACGCAGGGCTCGCCGATCTACCGGGACACGATCTCGGCGCGCTCCGATATCGTGGTCGAACACCTCGAAGCCAATGGCGGCGTGATCTACGCCAAATCCAACACCCCGGAATTCGGCGCCGGCGCCAACACTTTCAATGAGGTGTTTGGCCCAACCCTCAACCCCTGGGACCTCACGCGCTCCGCCGCCGGCTCCTCCGGCGGTGCCGCGGTCGCGCTTGCGACCGGCACCGCGTGGCTCGCGCATGGCAGCGACATGGGCGGCTCGCTGCGCAACCCCGCAAGTTTTTGCGGCATCGTCGGGATGCGGCCCAGCATCGGCCGGGTTGCGCATTCCCCCGCCTTCAAGATCGATCGCAATCTGACGGTGCACGGCCCGATGGCGCGCAATATCGAGGACGCAGCACTATTGCTCGACGCCATGAGCGGCGAGCATCCGGCCGATCCGTTATCGCTCCCCGTGCTACCGACCTCGTTCTTGTCCGCCGCGCGCTCCGGAGAGAGGCCGAAGCGCATCGCTTATTCGCCCGACCTCGGCATCACCCCGGTCGATCCCGAAGTTGCCGCCATCACACGGAAGGCGGCTGAACGCTTCGCCGAGGCAGGCGTAATTGTCGAAGAAGCCCATCCGGACCTGCGCGAGGCGCACGAATGTTTCCATGTGCTGCGCGCGTTCGATTTTGCCATCAGCAAGGCGGCGCTGCTGCGCACCAAGCGCGACCAGCTCAAGCCCGAGGTGATCTGGAACATCGAGGAAGGCCTGAAACTTTCGGTCGAGCAGCTCGAACGCGCCGAAGCCCAGCGGGTCGCGATGGCCGCGCGCACACTTGAATTCTTCAAGACCTACGATCTGCTGCTGGCGCCGGCCACTATTGTGGCGCCGTTTCCGGTCGAGAACCGTTATGTCGCCGAATGTGCAGGCGTAAAATTCGACAATTACGTCCAGTGGCTCGCGATCGTCTACGCCATCACGCTGGCGTGCTGCCCGGCACTGTCGCTGCCGTGCGGGTTTACCGCGTCAGGCCTGCCGGTCGGCTTGCAGATCGTGGCGCCGTCGCGTGGCGAGGCGCAGCTTCTTGCGGGAGCAAAAATGCTGGAGGACATTTTGGGGATACGCGGCACGACACCGATCGACCCGAGGCCTGCGAAGTAGCTTCCCCTCATGGTGAGGAGGCGCTCTTGCGCCGTCTCGAACCATGAGGCCACGGTGGCTTCCCCATCCTTCGAGACGCGGCCAAGAGGCCGCTCCTCAGGATGAGGAAGAGCACGAGCCGCCGCAGTTCAAGCCGCTACTTCGCCGGCCTGTCCGCCCGCGCCTCGTGCTGCAACTGCAAAAACATCGCCAACGCGAGACGGTCGATCATTTCCGGCTCCTGGAGCGAGACAAGTTTTGGCTTGTGCAGCACCGCGTTGACCAGGGTGCCGAACATCATCTGAAACGCGAAGCCGATGCTGCGCTTCTTCGCCTCGATCCGGCCGCGGCCCATCCGCGCCAGCAGTAACGGCGTGGCGAGATCGACCATGGCGCCTCCGGTGGTGCGGATGGTTCCCCACCGGTCCGGATAGATGCTCTCGAATTGCGAGGCGGCGCGGACGACGCCATCGTTGCGGCGCACCACTTCGACGGCGACTTCGACCACCCTTCGACACGCCGCTTCCAGCCCGCTGCCGAGATTGTCCTCATCGGCGACCGCCGCGCGGACGGCGGCGAGCGCCCGCGTGACCGCAAGCGACATCAGCGCATTGAAGAAGGCATCCTTGCTTTCGAAGCGGCCATAGAAGGCGCCGATGGTGACGCCGACGCGCGTGCACAAATCCTCGATCGAAAGTTCATCGAGCGAACGCTCGCGCAACATCAGGGCGGCGGCTTCCAGGAGCGCAACCGAAGTTTCCTGGCTGCGGCGCTGCCGCGTCGGCAGGATGCCGGGGAGGTCCCGAACGGTAAGCCAGTCCGTCGGCTGTCCATCTGCGGTCACGCGATCATCCAAATTTGTATTGACGGCAATATTATAGTCATGCCTATATTTCGGTACAATAGAAAACAGCGCGCCCTCTGAAGGGATCGAAGCGCGAAGCATGGCCGGCCGGTGCGCGAAGCGGTCGCGGGCGACGGTAAAGGGAGGTCAAGTCGAATGTCGAAATCCCCCAGATTGAGGCTGCGCGTCGACCAGGAGAAGTGTCAGGGACACGCCCGCTGCAAGTCGCTGGCGCCCGAACTGTTCGAGCTCGACGAATACGGCAACGCACACGAAGTCGGCGACGGCTCCGTGCCCGCGGGGCTCGAGGACAAGGCATGGCTTGCGCAGGCGAATTGCCCGGAAATCGCAATCGAAGTGACCGAGGAATGAATCTCGCCGCGAAGCGGTTGGCGCCGCCCATCATTTGATTTGAGCGAACGAACCAGAGGATTTGTCCCGATGTCCGACACCGCCCCCGTCGCGCCCGATCACCCTCCCGTAACCGATTGGGTCCACGATTTCGACCATACCGATCCGCGCTGGACCGAAGACCCGTTTCCGATCTGGGATGAACTGCGCAACGAATGCCCGGTGGTTCACACCAAGCGATTTCACGGCGTCTACCTGCCGACCACCTATCAGGCGGTGAAGGAAATCGCCTACGACACCGAACATTTTTCCTCGCGCCGTGTCATCGTGCGCGACGAGCGGCCGGAGCTTTCGAAGAACGCCGCGCCGCCGATCACCTCCGATCCGCCCGAGCACAAGCCAGCCAAGCAATTGCTGCTGCCGCCGTTCACCCCCGACGCGATGAAGAAGCTCGAACCGCGGGTTCGCGCCATCTGCAACGAGCTGATCGACGAATTCATCCAAGACGGCAAATGCGATGCCGCCGCGCGCTACACCAAGCACGTCCCGGTTCGCGCCATCGCCCACATGCTCGGTATCCCCGAAAAGGACGGCGATCTCTTTATCAAGTGGATCCACCAGATCCTCGAGCTCAGCATCAAGGACGAAAGCATACTGAGGCAGGCGGTAGGCGAGATGACCGCCTATTTCGCCGGCCATATCGAGGAGCGCAAGAAGCAGCCCACCGATGACCTGATTTCGACATTGATGAATGCCAAGGACAAGAATGGCCAACCTTTGGATGATACCCATGTGCTGGGCTCGCTGCGACTTCTGCTGATTGCCGGCATTGACACGACCTGGAGCGCGATCGGTTCCTCGCTCTGGCATCTGGCGAAAACGCCCGCCGATCGCGACCGCCTGATCGCGGAGCCGGAATTGCTGCCGACCGCTATCGAGGAATTGCTGCGGGCCTATTCGCCGGTGACCATGGCGCGCGAGGTGATCAAGGAAACGGAGATTGCGGGCTGCCCGATCAAGCCGGGCAACATGGTGCTGCTGTCGTTCCCCGCCGCCAACCGCGACCCCGCCATGTTCCCAGACGCCGACAAGGTCGTGATCGACCGCAAGGAGAACCGCCATGCCGCGTTCGGCCTCGGCATCCACCGCTGCGTCGGCTCCAATTTGGCGCGGATGGAGATGACGGTTGCGATCGAGGAATGGCTGAAGCGTATTCCGGAGTTCAGACTGGACCCGGCCGGCCAGGTCACCTGGTCGGAAGGCACGGTTCGGGGACCGCGGCAACTGCCAATGCTGTTTGGAAAGCCGGGCTGAAGTCTGCTAACAAGCGGCCTTCATTTGCTGGAGGCCGCCATGTCCGTTGAAGCCGTAGAATCGGCCCCCGATCACATCGATCTCGCCGACGCGGAACGCCGGATCAAGGCGATCTTCATTGGCTCGATCGGCAATCTCGTCGAATGGTACGATTTCTACGCCTATACGGCGTTTTCGCTTTATTTCGCGCCGGCGTTCTTTCCGAACAGCGATCCCGTGGTGCAGCAGCTCAACGCCGCCGTGCTGTTCGCCGCGACCTTCCTGATGCGGCCGCTCGGCGGCTGGCTGTTCGGTTACATCGCCGATCGCTACGGCCGCCGGCTGTCACTGACGCTGTCGGTGATCTGCATGTGCTTCGGTTCGCTGATCATCGCGGTAACGCCGACCTATGCCTCGATCGGCATCGCAGCGCCAGCCATCCTGGCGCTGGCGCGGATCATCGAGGGCTTGAGTCTTGGCGGCGAGTATGGCGCCAGCGCCACCTATCTGAGCGAGGTCGCCGACCCCAACCATCGCGGCTTCTATTCCTCCTTCCAATACGTCACCCTGATCGGCGGCCAGCTCACCGCGATCATCGTCCTGCTGCTGTTGCAAAAGGTGTTCTTGACGCCTGAGGAATTGAAAGCATGGGGCTGGCGGATTCCGTTCGTGATCGGCGCCCTGCTCGCGATTTTTGCCGCGGTGATGCGCCGCAAACTGCATGAGACCGAGGCGTTCGAGGAAGCGAAGAAAATCGCAAAACCCAGCGGCTCGATCCGCGGCCTTCTAAAATATCCACGCGAGCTCTTGCTGGTGGTCGGCCTCACCGCCGGCGGCACCGCCGCGTTTTATACCTTCACGACCTATATGCAGACGTTCGTCAAATTGTCGGTCGGATTGACCGAGGATCAGACCACCCTCGTGATCTTCGGCTCGCTGATTTTCGCGACCTTGCTGCAGCCGATCTACGGCGCGTTGTCCGACCGCATCGGCCGCAAGCCGCTGTTGATCTTTTTCGGCATCGCCGGCACCTTTGCGACCATCCCGATCCTGACCACGCTGAAAGAGGCAAAATCGCCGTTCATCGCGTTCCTGCTGATTTGCGCGGCCTGGCTGTTCGTCGCCGGCTACACCTCGATCAACGCCATCGTAAAGGCTGAATTGTTCCCGACCAATGTCCGCGCCCTCGGCGTAGGCCTGCCCTACGCGATCACCGTCTCTTTGTTCGGCGGCACGGCGCCTGCGATTGCGCTTTACTTCAAGTCGCTAGGGCACGAGGAGTGGTTTTTTTATTATCTCAGCGGCATCATCTTTCTGTCGCTGATCATCTACACGACCATGCGCGACACCAAGCATGAATCGGCGATGCACCGTCACGAATAACGAAGGTCACCAATAGCGAAGGCGCAGGATATGGCCGGGGATTTGAACGACGAGAGTGAGCCGCCCTGGGACTCAAAGCTGACGCGCAGCAAGCAGCGCTGGGCGCGCGAGGGCAAATTCCTCACCGGAAAAACCTCGCGGCCCGAGGAGCAGCGCCTGCCGCCCGGACAGCACCTGACCCGGGACTGGCCGGTCCTCGATCTCGGCCTGACGCCGCAGATTTCGCGCGAGCGCTGGCGGCTCGACGTCTACGGCGCGGTTGAAAAGCCGATCTTCTGGGATTTTGCGCAGTTTTTCGCACAGCCGCAGACGCAATTCACCTCCGACATCCACTGTGTCACCACCTGGTCGCGCTACGACAATCAGTGGGAGGGGCTCTCGACCCACGATCTTTTGATGGCCTGTCAGCCGCGCGACGAAGCGCGTTTCGTGGTGCTGCACTCCCATGACGGCTATACCACCAACCTCGCGCTGGAAGATTTTGCCGCCGACGACGCGCTGCTGGCGCATAGCTGGTCGGGCGCGCCGATCGAGGCCGAGCATGGCGGCCCGGTGCGGCTGGTGGTGCCGCATCTCTATTTCTGGAAAAGCGCAAAATGGCTGCAGAGCATCGAATTTTTGGAGCACGACGCGCCCGGCTATTGGGAAGTCCGCGGCTATCACAACCGCGGCGACCCGTGGGCCGAGCAGCGCTATTCCGGCGATTGACCGCGGCTTCCATCCCAACCATGGAGACTGAACGTGCCGACTGAACGTTTCCAATTCACGAGCTCGGAAGGCCATCAACTCGCAGCCGCGCTGGACCTGCCGGAGCGCGAGCCGATCGCCTATGCGTTGTTTGCGCATTGTTTTACCTGTGGCAAGGACGTGCTGGCGGCGAGGCGCATTGCGGTCGCGCTTTCGGCAAAAGGCATCGCGGTACTGCGGTTCGACTTTACGGGCTTGGGCTCCAGCGAAGGCGATTTTGCCAATGCGACGTTTTCCTCGAACGTCGCCGACCTGGTGCGCGCCGCCGACCATTTGCGCGGGACCCGCAAAGGCCCGTCGATCCTGATCGGCCATAGTCTCGGCGGCGCGGCCATCCTCGCCGCCGCCGGGCAGATTCCCGACGCCAAAGCCGTCGTCACCATCGCCGCACCGTCCGATCCCGCGCATGTCACCGGGCTGTTCAAAGATCGCATCGAGGACATCCGCAAGCATGGCAAGGTGGAGGTCTCGCTGGCCGGCCGTCCCTTCCACATCAAACGCGAATTCCTCGACGACATCGCCGAACACGGCCTGATGGAGCATGTGGCGAATTTGCACAAGGCGCTGCTGATCATGCATTCGCCGACCGACGACACCGTCGGCATCGACAACGCCACGCGTATCTTCGTCACGGCAAAACATCCCAAGAGCTTTGTGTCGCTGGCGGGCGCCGATCATTTGTTGACCGGCAAGCGCGACGCGGCGTACGTCGCAGGCGTCATCGCCGCCTGGGCGGAGCGCTATCTCGATCCGGTCGAACCGGAGCAGGCCGTCGTTTCAGGCGAAGCGGCGCGCATGGTCGTGGTCCGCGAAACCCGCAACAACAAATTCCAGCAGATGATCAGCGTGGGACCGCACCGCATGCTGGCCGATGAACCGGTTGCCGCCGGCGGCGAGGACACCGGGCCCGGGCCCTATGATTTTGTCCTTGCCGGCCTTGGCGCCTGCACATCGATGACCATGCGGCTGTACGCCGAGCGCAAAGCATTGCCGCTGGAGCGGACCACGGTGACGCTGAAGCACAGCAAGATCCATGCGGCGGATTGCGCCGAATGCGAAACCAAGGCCGGCATGCTCGACCAGATCGACCGGGTGATCGCGATGGAAGGCAACCTCGATGCCGATCAGCGCGAGCGACTGATGGAAATCGCCGACAAGTGCCCGGTGCATCGCACCCTTACCTCGGAGATACGTATCGTGACCAAGGCGGCGGACTGACGGACGTGAAGCGGCCTGTGGCTTCAGCTCAGGGGGCCCGACTGCGCGTCAGCCGACACCAATGGCTGCACACGAAGCGCGCCGCGCAGGCCTGCGGCGGTACCCAACAAGATTCCCGCAACGGCGACGAACGAGGCCAGCGCCAGCGTCGAGAGGCCGGTTAAACCCTGCCCGATCGAGCAGCCATAGGCCATCGCGCCGCCCGCGCCCATCAGCGCCGCGCCTCCGATCGAGCGCAGCATATGGCGCGGCGAGCTAAATCCTTCCCACTGGAAGCGGCGCGTCGAGAGCGCCGTCACCAGGCTTCCCGCGAACACGCCGGCAACCACAGCGATGCCGAAATTCAGCGTCAGCCCGGTCGAGAGCATGGCGTATTGCACCGCGTCCGCAATCGGCGCGATGAAGGTGAGCGAGGTGACGGCTACCGGGTTGAAATCGTCGGCGCCGAGATAGCCGGTCGCAAACCATCCCGCGGTAACCAGCAATCCGACGGCAAATCCCGCCGCGATCTGGCCCCAGGAGCGGTGGAACGGCGCGTGCGCGAAGGCAAAGATGATCAGCGCGCCCGCGATCACGGAGGCGGCAAGTGTGCGCGCGAAATTCTCGCTGAGGCCCGCTAGCGACACTAGCGCCGGCAGCGAAATGATCTTTGGCGTCGTCTGCGACGCCTGCAGCAAAAAGATCCGCGCCGGCGCGACCAGCCCCTTCAGCGTCATTTGCGCCGCGATGCCGAGCACGATTACCACGACAAACGAGCGCAGATTGCCGCGGCCGAGCAGCACCAGCGCACGCGAGCCGCAGCCATTCGCAAGCACCATGCCGTAGCCGAACAATAGTCCGCCGAAAAACATCAGCGGCGCTGAAAACGACGGCTGTAAGTAAATCGATTTTCCGAGGTCGACGACGCCCCTCGCGGCGAGGAGCTGCGTCGCGACGATGGCAACGCCGAGCGCCAGCGCGTAGGTCCGGATCAGGCGGCTGTCGCCGCGCGCCCACCAGCCGCGCAGGCCGCTGAGCAGGCAGAAGCCGCTCAACAAGGCGACCGCGCCGTAAAGCAGGCCGATCAGCAGTCCGCCAACTATGACAATGTTGCCACCGCTCAGCACTTGGCTTTCCCTTACGTATTCTTGCGCGGGCCGCGTGGGCCGGCACGGTCCAAGTTAAGGAATAATTTTCGCTTTGCTATAACAAAACCTTTGCCTTCCGGGCAAACGCGAACGGTTTGGTTTCCGCCCCGCTCTCCTGTTAGCCGGAGGGCCGCAGGATCACGCGGTCGCGCGACGAACCGGCGACCGCGACAAGAGCGGCTTTTGCGTCCTCCAGCTGATAGATCGCGCTCGGCAGAATCGGAAACGGTTTCAGATGCCCGCTGGCAAAGCCGGGGGCGAGTTCCCTGAGCACCGCGCCGGTCGCAGTCGACGACAGTGCCAGCGTATCGATGCCGACATAGGTGTGCTGGCCGCGATAGAATTCGAAGATATTAAACGGCACCACCGGATGGACGGCGGCGATCAGGATCTGGCGTCCGCGCAGCGCAAGCGATTTGGTCGCGGCCTCAAAATAGGGATCGCCGACGGTATTGAATACGAGGCCGGCGCCCTTGCCGTCCGTGAGTTCGCGAACGCGCGTGCCGACCTCCACGGCGGATGCGTCGATCACTTCAACTTTTGAGGTGGCGTGGCCCTGATAAAATTCGTTCTTGCGCACCACGCCGATCACGCGCGCGCCGTGCCAGCTTGCGATCTGCACCGCGGCCTGGCCGACCTTGCCGTTGACGCCCATCACCAGCACCGTCTCGCCTTCGGTCGGCATCCCGGCGCGCCGAAAACCTTCCATCGCGGTGACGAAGGGAACGCCGATGCCGGCGGCCTCCTCCCAGGAAATGCTCCTCGGCTTCTCCACCACCGCATCGGCCTCAATGGTGAGATGCGTGGCGTGGGTGCCGTCGCGCCGGATGCCGAGATCGCCGGACGAGCCGAACACCTCGCGCCCGATCGCATCGCTCGGGCCGTCGATGATGACCCCCGCATAGTCGCGGCCCGGAGTACGTGGAAATACCGCGTAGGGCATCAGTCCCGTCGCGGCCTTGACGTCGGAGGGATTGACCGCTGCCGCCTTGATCTCGATCAGCACCTCTCCGGCCGCGCACGACAGCGTACGCCGCTCGATGACGGGCGCGAGCGAAGCCGGATCGGCAGCCTTTATCAGCAGGCGCACGCAGCGGGCCTCGACCATGGCGGAGGCAACATTGGTTTCCTGGGGAACCGAATTCATTGGGCAGCTTCGAACAGTTCGATTGGATTGCCTGACGGATCTTCGCAAAGGATCTGCCGGCCTCCGGGCCCTGAGATGATGTCGCTTCTAAAGCGAACGCCCTTCTCTTTTAGCTTCGAAACCTGCCCGTCAAGGTCGTGGACAGAAAGCACAAATCTGGTCCATCCGCCGGAGGCAGGTTGCTCCCCGCTGGGCAAGGCTTTGCCGGCAGAGGACAGCGGACCCGCGATCCACAATCTGAGGTCTCCCTGTTCCAATATGGCCATGGCGGGGCCGAATTTTTGCACCAGGCGAAATCCAAGACATTGCTCGTAAAACGCCGCTGCCGCGTCCACGTCTTTTACGAGGTAACGGATTTGGGCCATTTAACCGTTCTCCGACGTTCGACGATGTGGCGATCTACGAGCCGAGAGCAATTGTAGTGCCGCGTAGTCGCCCCGTATGAACGCCTCTTTCTTCGCTCGACTCCACTTCTTCAACTTCCGTTCATTTTCTACGGCGTCGGTTATGCGGTCAAACCACTGAGAGAATACTAGCGTTACCGGTCGGCGAGTCGCTGTGTAACCCCCAAAAGTCCCGGCGTTGTGCTGAGCAATTCGTATTTCTAACGCAGTACGCGTTGTTCCGATGTAGAAACTTCCATCGGAACATCGAAGAATGTAAAGAAAGGCACCTTCAACCACTTCGATCACCTGGTCTCGCAATCCAGCCTCAGAGTCTGAGAATATATCACTGACCTCATCCCGAGGAACGCGCTTTTACGCGCGTCTCGAAAGACGGCCGCGAGTCCACGTGTTGCCATCCTTCGAGACGCTTGCTTCGCAAGCTCCTCAGGAGGAGGCCAGTATTTCCCCTCATCCTGAGGAGCGGCGTCGGAGTTTATCATCGGGCCGCGCTTCGCGCGGACCCGTTGGCCGCGTCTCGAAGGATTGAGGCCACCGGCGGGGCCTCATGGTTCGAGACGGCGCGAGAGCGCCTCCTCACCATGAGGGGAAGAACCGCCCCTCATCCTGAGGAGCGGCGTCGGAGTTTATCATCGGGCCGCGCTTCGCGCGGACCCGTTCGCCGCGTCTCGAAGGATTGAGGCCACCGGCGGGGCCTCATGGTTCGAGACGGCGCGAGAGCGCCTCCTCACCATGAGGGGAAGAACCTATTCCTTCGGCCGCTTGTCGAATACGCGCCTGGCCTTGCCGAGCGAGCGCTCCAGCGTCTCGGGCGCGACGATCTTGACGCGCGCGGAGATGCCGATGGTGTTCTTGATGAAGATCGAGACTTTTTCGGCATGCGGCGTCAGCCCGCTGCCGTCCCAGCTCTCGGGGCGCGCTTCCGCCAGGACCGCCATCTCGTCCATCCGTCCCTCGCGCGTCAGTTCAATGACAAAATGGCCGCCGCACCAATCGGTCGCGAGCAACACTTCCTCGATCTGGGTCGGAAACACGTTGACGCCGCGCAGGATGATCATGTCGTCGGATCGTCCGGTGACCTTCTCCATGCGCCGCATGCCCGGCCGCGCGGTGCCCGGCAATAACCGCGTCAGGTCGCGGGTTCGGTAGCGGATCACCGGAAACGCTTCCTTGGTCAATGAGGTGAAGACAAGCTCACCCTTTTCGCCGTCGGGCAACACCGCGCCGGTCTCGGGATTAATCACCTCGGGATAGAAATGATCCTCCCAGACATGCAGGCCGTCTTTTGTCTCCATGCATTCCTGCGCGACGCCGGGGCCCATCACCTCGGACAATCCGTAAATATCGGTCGCGTCCATGTCGAACGCTTGTTCGATCTCAGCCCGCATCGCATTGGTCCAGGGCTCGGCGCCAAAGATGCCGAACTTTAATGAAGATTTGCGCGGCTCCAGCCGCTGCTTTTTGAACTCGTCGAGAATCGCCAGCATATAGCTCGGCGTCACCGTGATGATGTCGGGCTTGAAATCGTTGATCAGCTGCACCTGCCGCTCGGTCATGCCGCCGGAAACCGGAACGACCGTGCAGCCCAGCCGCTCGGCGCCGTAATGCACCCCTAAGCCGCCGGTGAACAGGCCATAGCCATAGGCGTTATGGATGATCATGCCCTTGCGGCCGCCGGCGGCGCGGATCGAACGCGCCATGACGTTCGACCAGACGTCGATATCGGCCTTTGTGTATCCGACCACAATCGGCTTTCCGGTGGTGCCGGAAGAGGCGTGGATGCGAACCAGGTTTTCGCGGGGGACGGCGAACATGTTGAAGGGATAGTTGTCGCGCAGGTCAGTCTTGACGGTGAACGGGAATTTCGCGAGGTCAGAGAGCTGTTTGAAGTCGGAAGGATGCACGCCGACTTTGTCGAACGCGCGTCTGTAATGGGCGACGTTGTCATAGGCATGCGCCAGCGACCATGCGAGGCGCTTTGACTGTAGCGCGATGATTTCGTCGCGCGAGGCCCGCTCCGCATCGTCCATCTCGGCATTGTAGCCGCTTGCTCTGGATTTTAGGTTTGTCGAAGCCATCGCGCGTTTCCCTCAAAATTTGTTATTTTTTCGTTGCACCCGCCTCAGTCGGGAGCCATGTACCGCCGATTGTGCAGGAATGACCGCGAAACTCGGCGATCACGATGTCGCCCACGCTGATGCGCACGTCGTAGATTCCGGATCGGCCGCTGCGCGAGATTTCCCGTGCCACAGCCACCAGCCGATCGCCGAGCCTGCCCGGCTTGATGAAGGTGATGTCGCACTGGGCCGCGACCGCGCGCGCGTTGTGGGAGTTGCAGGCAAACGCGAATGCCGAATCCGCCAGCAGGAAGATAAACCCGCCATGGGCGATGCGCTGGCCGTTGACCATGTGCGGCATGACCGTCATCGCCAGTGTGGCTTCGCCGGCCTTGACCTCGACGATCTCCATGCCGAGGCCTTGGCTGGCGTCGTCTTCCTTCCACATCGCCTCGGCGCAGGCGCGCGCGAGGTCGTCGGGCGAAAGTGTGGCCTTGACGTTCACTTATCGCCTCCCTGTTCTTTTCAAACGTGATCGTAGTCTACCACGACCTTTTCCGAAACCGGCCGCGCCTGGCAGGTCAAGATGAAGCCTGCCTTGAGCTCCCACGGCTCGAGCGAATAGTTCACTTCCATCTGCGCATCGCCCTCGACCAGCTTGGCGCGACAGGTCGAACACATGCCACCCTTGCAGGCGAACGGCAGATCGACGCCGGCGCGCAACGCGGCATCGAGGATGGCCTCGCCCTCGGCGACCGGCACCTCGCGGCGCTTGCCGTCGATGATCAATGAAGCATGCGCCTTCGGCGGCGCGCTCACGGGTACGACAGTTTTGGGACGCGGCTTGCCGCCGAGCCCGGAGACAAAACGCTCGACGTGAATGCGATCCGCGGCAATGCCGATATCCCGGCAGGTCGCCTCGATGTCCTCGCTCATGCCGGTCGGGCCACAGACAAAAACATGATCGACGCTTTGCGCCGGCACCAGCGAACGCAGCAGCACCCTCACTTTCTCGCCGTCGAGCCTGCCGTGCAGGATCGGGATGTCCTGCTCTTCACCCGAGATCACGTGGAACAGCGAGAGCCGCTGCATAAAACGGTCTTTCAGTTCCTCCAGCGCCTCGCGAAACAGCATGCCTTCGGTCGAGCGATTACCGTAGAACAGGAAAAACCGGCTGTGCGGTTCGCGCGCGAGCACGCCCTTCACGATCGAGAGGATTGGCGTGATGCCGGAGCCGGCGGCAAACCCGACATAGAGCCGTGCTTTGTCGGGCGCCGGAGCGACGCCAAAACGACCGGTCGGCGTCATGACATCGAGTTCGTCACCGGGTTTCAGCTCGTCGGCGGCCCAGCTCGAGAACGCGCCGCCATCGACCTTCTTCACCGCGATGCGCAATTCGCCGTCATCAGGACCGGAGCAAATCGAATAGGAGCGGCGAACCTCTTCGCCGTCCATCGTGGTGCGCAAGGTCAGGTACTGTCCGGGGGCGAAACTATAATCGTCCGCAAGCGCCTTCGGGATTGCAAAGGTCAGCGAAACCGCGTCGGGAGATTCGCGGCGCAGGTCGCTCACGGCGAGACGGTGGAAACGGGGTGTTAGTGACATCGGATCTCCAGGCCTTCACCGTCATTGCGAGGAGCGAAGCGACGAAGCAATCCACTCTTTCTTTGCGGCTCTATGGGTTGCTTCGCGGAGTTTATCATCGGGCGCGCATTCGCGCGACCCGTTGGCTCGCAATGACGGGCGTCTAATGACACTTGAAATAATCGAACGGCTCGCGGCAGCTCTTGCAGCGCCACAGTGCCTTGCAGGAGGTCGAGCCGAATTCGGAGAGCACTTCGGTATCCGTTGAGCCGCATTGCGGGCATGCTACCTGCTGCACGCCGAACAATGCCCGGCGGGAGCCAGAAGCCTGCGGCGGCGCGATGCCGTATTCCCTGAGTTTGCGGCGGCCGCCTTCGCTCATCCAGTCGGTGGTCCAGGCCGGCGACAACACGGTTCGAATTTTTGAGTTGGAGAATCCTTCGCGTTCCAGCGCCAATTCGATCTCCAGCGCGATCATGTTCATCGCCGGGCAGCCCGAATACGTCGGCGTGATCGCGACCTCGACGCGACCATCCGATATCGCAACGTCGCGGAGCACGCCGAGATCGGCGATGGTGAGCACCGGAATTTCGGGATCGACTACGCTGGCCGCGGCATCCCAGGCGCGCCGCCGTAACTCGGCATCGTCAAGCACGGCGTTCACCATGTGGCCCCCGGAAAGGTCCGCTGCATCGATTGCAGTTCGCTGAGCAGATGGCCGAGATGCTCGCTGTGGCGCCCGCTGCGGCCGCCCTGCTGCATCCACTCGCTTTTGGGGAGGACAAGCGTCGCTTCGCTGACAACATCGGAGACGGTTTTGTGCCATTGCGAATGTAGCGTCGCGGGATCGACCGCAATGCCGGCATCGATCAGCGCGCGGT
This sequence comes from Bradyrhizobium lablabi, assembly GCF_900141755.1. Lineage (NCBI taxonomy): Bacteria > Pseudomonadati > Pseudomonadota > Alphaproteobacteria > Hyphomicrobiales > Nitrobacteraceae > Bradyrhizobium > Bradyrhizobium lablabi. The sequence continues at coordinate 1,459,481 of NZ_LT670844.1, forward strand.
CGCTGTCGTCGACCTGGAACATCTCGCCGGTAAAAGCCCAGAGATCGTCGATCGCGGTTTGCGCGCGGGCGTGGCTTTCCTCGGTGCCGTCGCCGAGCCGGACCATCCATTCCGACGAATGGCGCAAATGATAGGCCATTTCCTTTTCGGATTTTGCCGCAATTGCCGCCAGCGTCGCATCGCCCGATTTTGTCATTGCGCGCCAATAGAGGTCGGCGAAGGCCGCGTAGAAGAACTGCCGCACCATGGTGCGGGCGAAATCGCCGTTCGGCTGCTCGAGCAGCAGGAGATTGCGGTACTGCCTGACGTCGCGCAGATAGGCGAACTTGTCCTCGTCGTTGCCTTTGCCTTCGACCTTTGCCGCATACGAATAGAGTTCGCGCGCCTGGCCCAGGAGATCGAGACCCATATTGGCGAGCGCCATGTCCTCTTCCAGCATCGGCGCATGGCCGCACCATTCCGACAGCCGATGCCCCAATATCAGCGCGTCGTCGGCGCGGCGCAGCGTGTAGAGCACGAGCGGCGTTTCGGAGATTTCGATCGAGGCGACGGCCATATCGGCGGACCTACTTGCTCTTCCTCATCCTGAGGAGCGCGCCCCTTGCGCGCGTCTCGAAGGATGGGCCACGGGCCTCATGGTTCGAGACGGCGCCAACGCGCCTCCTCACCATGAGGGGAAAAAGAATCACATATGCCCGACTTCTTCGGGCACGTCGTAAAATGTCGGGTGGCGATAAATCTTGGATTCCGCCGGTTCGAACATCATGCCCTTCTCGGCCGGATCGGATGCGGTGATCGCGCTCGAGGGCACCACCCAGATCGACAATCCCTCGCCGCGGCGGGTGTAGATGTCGCGCGCGGCCTGCAGCGCCAGCGTCGTGTCCGCGGCATGCAGCGAGCCGACATGCTTGTGCGCCAATCCGTTGCGGCTGCGGATGAAAACTTCCCACAGTGGCGTGTTCGGCGTGGCCATCATGACCTCCATGAATTTTTCAGGCGGCTTGCGCTGCCAATCGTTGCTTGCGCTTCTCGGCAAAGGTCTGCGCTGCCTCGCGCACCCAGGCGCCTTCATCATGCGCCTTGCGCCGCGCCGCCAGGCGATCGCGGTTGCACGGGCCGTTGCCGGCGAGCACCTGATTGAACTCGTTCCAGTCGATCGCGCTATATACCCAATGCCCGGCCTCATCCTGCTTCATGCCGGGATCGGGAATCGTCAGGCCCAAAAATTGCGCCTGCGACACCGTGGCATCGACGAATTTTTGGCGCAGCTCGTCATTGGAAAAGCGCTTTATTTTCCATTTGGTCGAGGTGTCGCTGTGCTGGCTCGCTTTGTCCGGCGGACCGAACATCATCAGCACCGGCCACCACCAGCGATCGAGCGCGCTCTGCGCCATCGCCTTCTGCTCTTCCGAGCCGCGCGAGAGCGTCAGCATGATCTCGAAACCCTGGCGCTGGTGAAAGGATTCTTCCTTGCAGACGCGGATCATCGCGCGTGCATAGGGGCCGTAGGAGCAACGACACAGCGGAATCTGGTTCATGATCGCGGCGCCATCGACCAGCCAGCCGATCGCGCCGATATCCGCCCAGGTCAGCGTCGGGTAATTGAAGATCGAGGAATATTTTGCCTTCCCCGCCAGCATCAGATCGACCAGCTCCTCGCGCGAGGTGCCGAGCGTCTCCGCCGCGGCATATAGATAAAGCCCGTGGCCGCATTCGTCTTGCACTTTTGCCAACAGCGCGGCCTTGCGGCGCAGCGTCGGCGCGCGGGTGATCCAGTTGCCCTCCGGCAGCATGCCGACGATCTCGGAATGCGCATGCTGTGAAATCTGCCGCGTCAGGGTCTTGCGATAGGCCGCCGGCATCCAGTCGTTCGGCTCGATGCGTTCATCGGCGTCGACGCGGGCCTGAAACTGCCCCGCGCGCGCGGCGTCCTCGATATTGCGGTCGTCTGTGTCGGACGTATTGAGCGCCTGCGTGTACATGACCGACCTCCCGGAAGCTTTGTTGCACCCGAATATATAACAAAAAATTAGATATGCAATCTATTTTTGTAACATAAAATCTAGTCGGAAAACCGCCGGGCCAGCTCCTTGCCGGCGGCGGGCAGCGGCCCGGTCTCGTTGGTTCCATGCCGGTCAAGCCATTGTTCGGACGCGGGAAGCAGCCCGCGATAGATTTCGCCGCAGAGTTTTCGCGCTACCCGGCCCGGCCAGTCCGCCGGCAGTAACGCCGTCGGCAGCAACGGGTCGCGCAGCACGACGCGGCGATAATGGTGAATCAGCAAAATCCGCGCGGTGAAGGCGTCGGCGTCGGCGAGAGCGCCGCGGCGATCGGTCCAGTCACGCAGCGGCCCGAAGGTTTTCATGAACTTTTGATAGGCCTCCGCGGTACGATCGAGCGGCCAGCTCTCGCGCAGCAGGCGCCGGCCGGCCTCGTCCTCGGCGGATACTTCCAGGCGGATCGCGCCCGCGGCTTCATCAGGAATCGGAACGCCCGAAGGCGCGACCCACACGCCCGGCAGCGGAGACCCAAAACCGGCATTCTTCAGCGCTTCGCGCGAAGCGTCGCGATCCTCGCCATTGCCGATCAGCAGAAGCTCAAACCGTCCGGTCCAGTCGGAGACCGGCGCGCCGTAGATGTGCCGGGTCGCAATGTCAAAAGTCTGCCGCTCGCGCTGCACCAGGCGGTAAAAACTGTTGCGGCCGACTTTGGTTCGCTCGAACCAGCCGTCGGCCGCAAGCCGCGACATCGCGGTGCGCACCACGGAGCTGTCGATGTCGATGGTCGCAAAGAATTCGAGCAGCGTGCCGAGCCAGACCGAACCGCCGCGCGGCACGATGGCATCGCCGAACACGGTGATGACGATCGAGCCGGTACGCGAGGGTTCGCGCTTCAGCTGTTCGATGATGCGGGCAAGTGGATGCGCCATGCGCCACGCATAGCGCGTTTTTTGGATTGACGACAACACTCGCCTATCGGGGCCTCATGGTTCGAGACGCGCGGCGTTGCCGCGCTCCTCACCACGAGGGTCTGGAAGACCTCATCCTGAGGAGCCGCGCGATGCGCGGCGTCTCGAAGGATGAAAGCCACCGGACTGGAAAACAGCTACCGATTGGGATCGGGATAGACGATGCTGCGCCAGCCGCTGCGGTCGAATGGCGCCCATTTGCCCTCGGGCTGCGCCAGGCGATCGGCGACCGCGTAGACCACGGCCGGATGATGGCCCATGCCGCAATGGCTGCTTTCGACCTCGATATTTTCCGAGAGCGCCGACGGCTTTTCCATGCAGCCCTGCCAGGCGCAGATGCCGTCGGTGCGGCTGAAGATCGCGGTGGTCGGCACCGGCGGCGTGGTCGACAAGGATCCGCCGAACCGCGAATCCTCTTCGTCGGCGCGGCGGCCGCTCGCCATTTCATAGACGCGCCAGGCGTTGGTCGCCTTGGGATGGCCGGCAAACGGGCTGCCGAGCGTGATCACCGAACGCACCCGATCCGGCATCATTTTTGCGAGCTGCCGCGCATAGACGCCGCCGAGGCTCCAGCCCACCAGGCTGATCTTGCGGCCCTCCGCGTCAGTGAGCTCGCGCACCAGATCGACCATCGCGCGCTGCACGCCATCGCGCAGGCCGAGATTGCGCCCCTGCCGCCAGCCGCTCACCGCATAGCCGCGGTTCTTCAAAAAGCTGCGCAGCGGGCGCGTCGAGGTATCCGAGGCGACGAGCCCCGGCAACACCAGTACCGGATGACCATCGCCCCTCGGCGCCAGGCTGAGCAGCGGCAACGCGCCGATAAACGCGCCGAGCTCATGGATCGCCCGCCCCTCCAGAAACATCAGGGTTCTGGACGGCGGGCGCAGCGTCTGGGCAGTGGCGGACATTGTAATCCCTCTTCTAGAGCCGGCCCTCGCTGGGCCGCTCGAATGATCAAGTTGAAGACGCAATTCCCGAGCAATCGTTCCGCAATGCAGCAATCTCTTGATTCAAGTTAGGTCGCTCGTTCCATCATTCAAGCCGGTGACATCGGACGCGACAATAGGTCTTTGCACTTAATAACGGCTGAGTGACGAATTAGTCACAGCCATCGCACCAGCAATTCCACGGTGTAGAGGGTAAGGCCGGCGAGGCCGCCGATCAGCGAACCATTGAAGCGGATGTATTGCAGGTCTTTGCCGATGTTGATTTCGATCAGCTGAAGCAACTGCCCCATGTCCCAGGCTTTTACCTGATCGGAGATGAAGCTCGAGACGCCGCTCTTCTGATCGGCGATGAAACTTCGGAGCACGGCAACAAAACCCTGGTTGATCTCGGCGCGCAGCGCGCCGTCGCTTGCGAGCGCTTCGCCTGCTTCCATGAACATTTTGGCAAGGTGATGCTGCAGCACCTGACTCTCGCCGCTGGCGCTACGCTCAATAAAAGTTCGCGCGTTCGACCAGATGGTGCGCGCAAGCTCAGCAAGCTCGGGGCGCGCCAAAAAATCGCGCTTCAATCCGTCGATGCGATCGGCATAGCTCGGATCGCTTCCGAGCCGGTCCACCAACGACAGCACCATCTGGTCGAACTCGCCGCGGAATGGATGTTTTTGATCGCTGCGCACCTCCTCGAAGAACGCGGTCGCGGATGCGACGATCTTGTTCACCAGATATTTGTCGGCGCGATAGAGTTTTAGCAGCGTCGGCAACTCGCCGCGAATTTTGGCGCGGACCATCGCCATGGTTTCCGGTCTTGTCAGCGTTTCATGAACCGCGCGCAGGATGTCGTCGAGCAGGCCCTGATGCCGGCCTTCTTTCACGAACGCCCGCAGCGTGCCGGCGGCGAGCGGCGCCAGATCGATCGATTGCAATTGGGTGGTGATCCGTCGCGTGATGAACGTCATCAGGCCCGAAGTTTCCGTTGCCGTCACCGCCTCCGGCAATAGCCGCAGCACAAAGCGGGCAAGATCAGTAGAGCGCTTGCGGTCACGCAGCCACTCGGCAATGAAAGTGGCAAAATCGATCTGGCGCAGTTTTGCCTCGACGGGTGCGGCTTCCAGAAAATGCACCTCGATGAATTCGCCGAGCTTGTCGGCGATGCGGTGCTGGTTGCTCTGGATGATCGCGGTATGCGGAATGGGCAGTCCCAGCGGCCGCTTGAACAGCGCCACCACCGCATACCAGTCGGCGAGGCCGCCGATGGTGGCGGCTTCCGCGAACGCCGCGACGAAGCCGAAGATGGGATGCACCGGCAGCAGCAGTTTTGCGGTCACGAACAGCAACAGCGTGCCCGCCAGCACCAACGTCGCCAGCGCCTTGACCCGCCGCAACTCCGCCGCCCGCGCGGCATCGCCGGGCGCGTCGAAGGAAAAGGTGGCGGGGAGCGTCATGGCGGCTTTCGGATGAACCAAGACCCTCATCCTGAGGAGCGGCCTCTTGGCCGCGTCTCGAAGGATGAAGGCCGGGCCTCATGGTTCGAGACGGCGCAAGTGCGCCTCCTCACCATAAGGGTCTGAGCTGATCTATGCGGATGGGCGCAAAAAAAGAAGGCCCGCACGAAGCGGGCCTTGGAATTAGCAACTAATCCAAACCGTATCAGGCGGTCTTGTTGTAGACCTTGGCGAAATTGTCCTGGGCGGTCTTGGCACCGTCGGCGACGAGCTTGCCGAGATATTCGGTCGAGGCCTTTGCCCGCGACACGAACACTTCGCCGCGCGAACGCAGCATGTCGGACTGGATCTGCACCGCCTCGTTGAACGACTTGGCGGAGGCCAGCTTGTCGATGCCGGCGAAGAACGCTTCCGCGTCCTGATAGATCGCGTCCTGGATGTTGCGGCTGATCTTGGCGGCCTCGGAGACCGAACCGGTAACTGCGGTTTCGATCGCGGCGGTCACCTTCTCCGAACCGGCATGAAGGTCGGCGGCGCGCTCTTTGGCGGTACCGGCGGTCTTCTTCACGAACTCACGGGCGGCTTCCGGAACTTCCAGGTTCTGGAGGTTCTTGAACGCGTCGGTGACGGGCGCGAAGGCTTCCTTGACGGTGTTCAGCACGGAATTGGTTTCGGTTTCGGTGGTCATGTGGGTCTCTCCATCCTCAGGTTTGAGCTATGGGCTCACCCCGTCCGGATTGGCCCGGGGCGACATCCTTGTGCCATAGTTAATGGTGCGGCGCAATATTGATGTTGCGCTGCGATATCACGAATTAGTGATTGGCCTTAATATTGGGCGAATTGCCTGTGGAACCGGCGGATTTTCTGGCTCGGCTAGTGCGCAACGGCCCCCGGCAGCCCATAGGCCTCCATCTTTGCCTGGACCTGCGCCACATTGTGCCCGAGCACGACGATGTCGTGGGTCCGGCCGTCGACGTCCCGGACATGGTCGCGCAACAGCGCCTCGGCCCTGAAGCCGAGGCTTTCGAATAAGGCGATCGCCGCCTGCTGGTCGACCGTCATCTGTACCGACAGTTTTTCAAGGCCAGCGCCCAACGCCAGCGCAAAGGTTTCCTGCGACAGCGCCCGGCCGACGCCCTGCCCGCGGACATCCTGCGAAACCACCATCCGTATTTCGCCGACATGCGGCGACCAGGAATGCGGATCGCGCACCAGCGTGCCGCAGCCCACCACCTTGCCGGCCTTCACCGCGAGGAGGCTCGTGATCGCGCCGCGCTCGATCTCGTTGATCCAGGCCGAGAGCACTTTCGGCTGGCTGATGTTGCGCGGCAGGAACAGCAAATCATGGGTCGGAAGTTTTTGCGCGAAATCGAGCACGGCGGCTTCGTCGATGCGCGACATCAGGCGGAATTCGATGTCGCCGGCATCGGTTTTGGTGTGGCGCGGATAGGAACGGGTTTCGGTCATGTCGATCTTCCAGCTAACCAGGAGTCCAGTTTCGGCCACAGCCGCTTGATGGCGTTGGCGCCGGCGACGAGGCTGACGTGACCGCCCTTGAGCATCACCTCTTCCTTGTCGGCCGAGCCGACCTTCGGGATCAAATGCCGGGCCGCCTCATAGGGCACGATGTGATCGTGCTCGGCGACCGCATGCAGGATCGGCACTTTGATTTGCGAGATATCAGCCGCGCGTCCGCCGACCGACATGGCGCCGTTGTAGAGCTTGTTGTCCCACATCAGGTCCTTGGTGATATTTCGAAAATATTCGCCGGCCAGCGGCAGCGTGTCGGTCGCCCAGCGGTCGAACATCCGGTACGATTTGACGAATTCGTCGTTCCAGATGTTTTCCCAGAGCTGCACTTGACCAGCCGCGCGCGAGGCCGGCCGCAACATCTCGAACGACGACAGGATCATTTCCGGCGGCACATTGCCGACGCTGTCGACCAGATGGTCGACGTCGAAATAGCGCCGATCCGAGAAATTCTGGAACAGCTTCATCTCGCGGAAATCGATCGGCGTGGTGAAGCAGATCAGGTTCTTCATCGGCCCGTCGCTGAAGATCGAGCCGTAGAGCAATGACAGCACGCCGCCGAAACAATAGCCGATCACGGTGACGTCGGTCTCGCCGGAATCCGCTTGCACCTTGCGGACGCAATCCGGGATGAAGTCGAGGACGTAGTCCTCCATCGCCAAGCGCTTCTCCTCGGGCTTTGGCGCGGACCAGTCCAGCATGTAGACGTCGTAGCCGCGCTTTAGGAGAAACTCGATAAAGCTCTGGCCGGGCACCAGGTCGAGGATATAGCCGCGGTTGGTGGTCGCCATCACGATCAGGATCGGCACGCGGTAGATTTCGTCTGACATCGGCCGGTAGTGATAGAGATTCATCGTGCCGCGGACACTCAAGATGTCCTTCGGAGTTGAGCCCAGCGACGGGCCGGATGAAGAAAAATATTCGACGCCCTTGATGCTGCGCTGGATCGCGCGCTGCACCTCGGTCTGGATCCGGTCCGGGATCGAGGCGAGATCGAGGCCGGCAAAATCCAGGCCCGCGGCGGCGCTCATTTTTGCTCTCCGCCCGCAGACGGCGGCCGCTTGGTGCGCGGCGGCTTTGGCGCGCCGCCCTCAGGCCCCGCGACATTGCCGTGGACCTGGTGCAGGAGCGCCTTGATCTCGTTCAATTGCCCTTCGATCGATTGCAGCCGCTCAGCCATAGAGACCATCTGCGCCCGGCTCGGCATATTCATGGTCAGGAGGTATTTCTCCATCATCTCGCCGAGCTGCTTTTGCGCGCCCGCCGAAACCCCGCCGACCTGATTCATCGCCTTGCTGAATTGCGGCGATTCCATCGCTTTATTGGCAAACGCGTTGAACCCCTTCTCCATCTCGCCGATCATGGTTTGCCAGATCGCGACGGGATCATTGCCCTTGTCTGCCATGGCGTCCTCCAGCGTGGTGACGGCGGTTTTGGCTCCGCCTGTTTTTGGCCATACCACACCGTTGCGGAAGGGCGGTCAACCTCGCAGGCCTCGATTTGTCGGGCCCCAAAAACCTTCTGCGGCGCGAAAAACCATGCCATAGAGTCCTCATGGCAATACCGTCCGAGGGACCAGCCAAGGGAATAGTCAGGTGAATTCGTCAGCCCATCAGCCGCCGCAGCTCGCCCGCGCCAACGGCATCGATATTTGTTACGAGATTTTCGGCGACGCCCACGCAGAACCGTTGCTGCTGATCATGGGGTTAGGGGCCCAGATGATCCATTGGGACGACGACTTCTGCGCACAACTCGCCGCGCGCGGGTTTCGCGTGATCCGCTTCGACAATCGCGACATCGGCAAGTCCAGCAAGCTAAGTGGCGGCAAGCGCCTGACCCCGCTGGAACTGTTAAAACTGCGGTTCCTGAAGATTCCAGTTGCCGCGCCCTACAGACTGCTCGACATGGCGAAGGATGTGACGGGATTGATGGATGTGCTCGGCATAAAGTCGGCGCATCTGGTCGGCGCCTCGATGGGCGGCATGATCGCCCAGGAGGTCGCGATCTCGTTTCCCGAACGTGTTCGTTCGCTGACTTCGATCATGTCGACAACAGGCAATCCAAAAGTACCGCCGCCGACCCGCGAGGCGGCCGCGGTGCTGATGGCGCCGCCGCCGGCCACGCACGACGAATACATCGCGCGCTTCGCGCAGACCTGGAAGGTGCTGCGGGTCGGCAGCTTTCCGCAAGACGAAGCGCTCGATCGCTCCCGCGCCGAACGCACCTTTGAGCGCGGACTTAATCCCGCCGGCGTCGGGCGGCAGGTCCGCGCCATCCTCGCCTCCGGCAGCCGCAAGGAACGGCTGGCATCGGTCAAAGCGCCGACACTGGTCATTCACGGCACCGTCGATCCCCTGGTGCGCCCCGAAGGCGGCAAGGACACCGCGGCATCGATTCCCGGCGCGAAGCTATTGATGATCGAAGGCATGGGCCACGCGCTGCCGATCCCGATGTGGCCGCAGATCATCGACGCGATCGATAAGCATGCGCATGGCGCGGCGGCGAAGGCGGCGTGAACGACGCAGAAAAAGTATCCGTCGTCCCGGCCTTGAGCCGGGACCCATAACCCCAAAAGTTAGTGTTGCAAAAAGCTGGGGCCACGGCTGTGTATGACAACAGCCGGTCGTGGTTATGGGTCCCCGCCTTCGCGGGGACGACTCGTTGAGCGATAGCGCTATCCGCCCGCCCAAACGTCCAGCACGTAGCGATTTTGCGTACCCATATCTTCGATCCAGCGGTGGCCCGCATCCGCATCCGCGCCCTTGCGTTCGCGATAGATCGCAACCAGCGCTGCCTTGACGTCCGGCTCCATCTTGCCGCCGTCGCCACAGACATAGATGATCGCGCCGTTGTCGATCAGGCTCCAGACCCGGCCCTTTTGCGCCTTGACCAGGTCCTGCACATAGGTCTTCGGACCCTCGCCGCGCGAGAACGCGGTGTGCAATTCGGTGATGCCGTCAAACGCAAACGCTTTCAATTCGTCCGCATAGAGAAAATCCTGATCGGGATGACGGCAGCCGAAGAACAGCATCGCAGGTCCAAGGTTTTTGCCATCTGCCTTCATCGCGGCGCGCTCCTGCAGAAAACCGCGGAACGGCGCGAGGCCCGTGCCGGGGCCGATCATGATGATCGGCGCCGCGGGATCGTCGGGCAGGCGGAAGCCGGCCTTGGTTTCGCGCAACGTCGCGTGGATGGTCTCGCTTGCCCTGCGGCCGGCGAGATAGTTCGAGCAGATGCCCTTGTAGATGCCGCGGCCGGAACTGGCGGGGCCCTCGACCACGGCGACGGTGACGCTGCAGCGCGAGGGATCGCCCGACGGCGAGGACGAGATTGAGTAATAGCGCGGCGCCAACAGCGACAGCATTTCCAGATAGGCATGGAACGGCAATTCGCAGGCCGGATGTTCCTCCAGAAGATCGAACACCGACTTACGTTTTGAAAGAATGTCTGAGCGATAGAGCTCGCTCGAGGCGACGTCGTCGCCGACATAGGCCAACAGTTTCGGTTGTGTCATGGGGCAGCGCGTGTGCTCCGACATGATCTGGATCTGCTTGCGGGTCGCGACCTGCTGCAGTTCGACGAACTCCGACAATAGGCGCCCGACCGACACCGCGTCGCCGACCGGCAATTGCGCGCGGCGGCCTTCGGCGAGCTGAAGCCTGATCTGATCGGCCGGCAGAAATCCGAAGCGGCGTGCCACGGAATCCACCAGCGCCGGATCGTTGCGCGGCACCACGCTCAGATGGTCGCCGACCCGGTAAGTGACATCAGGCGGCAATTGCACCTCGATATGCCGGGTCGAGCGATCGGAAGCGTTGGCGCCCGCCTTGCTCTGCAATTCGCTGTTGACCAGGACTTTCATCGGCGAGACGCCGCCGAGCGCGACGATGGCGTTGACGGCGGATGGCGCGACCGGCTCGATTCTGTAAAGCGGCTCGTCGTTGGCGCTGCGGGTAAAATTCGTGTCGACGCCGAACCCCTTCACCGCCTGAGGGGCGGCCTTGGCAAACCACTCCTCGAATTGTCCGTCGAGATCGCTGCGGGCGTCGCCCTCGCCCCGCGCATAGACGCTGCGCCCGCCATGCGCGGCCAGTTGCTCGTCGATCAGGCGCGGGATCGACTGATAGGTCGCGGCCCAATCGCTGTTGCCGCAGCCGAACACGACATAGCGCAGTTTTGCAAAGGCATCCTTCGGCATATCGCCGGTGAGCCATCTGACAAATTGCGTGGCGTTGTCCGGCGGCGCGCCGTTATATGACGCGCAGAAGATCAGCACGCCGCCCTGCTCCGGCAACTTGCCGACATAGTCATCCAGCGCCGCGAGTTTTGTGGCAAAGCCGTTGACCTCGGCGAGATCGGCGACGCGGGTTGCAAGCTCTTCCGCGGTGCCGAGGTTCGATCCGTAGAGCACCAGCAGCGGGGTGTTGTGGCCCGGCCGCGTCCGCGCCCGCGGCGCCGCGGCGCCGGTGGATGCAGCCGCCGTCGTCGTACTGCGGCCGGCATAAGCGCCGCGTTCCTTGTCGGTGCGCGGACGCACCTTGATCTTGAATCCATCAGGCTTGATGGTCAGCGTTTCCTTCAGATGCATCTGATAGCGATTAACGTCGATCAGCCTGAAACGCTGCAGGATCATGCCGATCGCAAGCGCCGCCTCATGCATCGCGAAGCCGCGGCCGATGCAGGCACGCTGGCCGTTGCCGAACGGCTTCCAGGCGTTGACCGGACGCTTGGCTTCCGCCTCCTTGCTGAAATTTTCCGGATCGAACGCGTCGGGATTGGGCCCCCACACGCTGGGGTCACGATGCAGCGCCAGCACCAGCACCGTGATAAACGTGTTCTTCTTGAGCTTGTATTTTCCGCCGATGGTCTCGTCCTTGAGCGGCGCGATGCCATAGGCCGGCGCCGGCGGCCACAGCCGCAACGCCTCTTTCAAAATCTGGGTGATGTAGGTGAGTTGCGTCACCTGCTGGTAGGTCGGTCTTGCCCCGAGATCGGGCCCGAGCACCCGGTCGACCTCCTCGTAGGCTTTCCTGAGAATGTCGGGATGTTTTAGAAGCGCATAGAGCGTGCAGGACAATAGCCCGCTGGTGGTCTCGTGCCCTGCGATCAGGAACGTGTTGATCTGGTAGCGGATGTTGACGTCGTCGAGCTGCTCGCCGGTTGAACGGTCGACACCGGTCATCATGGCGGCGAGCATGTCCTTCTTGCCTTCCGCGGCGTCCGCGTTCTTGCGGCGCTCGGCGACGATCTCGTCGACCATCTTGTTCATGAACTCGACGTCGGCGGCGAGATCGCGCCGCCGTTTCTGCATCCACCAATTTTCCAACGGAAGCCCGCGGATCATCATGATGGTTTCGAGCGAGCGCACCAGCGAGGCGACGAAGGGGTGATAATCGCGCCGGTAGAACGAATTGAAACGGTAGTCGAAACCGCAGAGCCCGATGGTGTCGAGCGTCAGCGCGGTCATGTCGTGGACGACGTCGATCTCGTCGTCGGCGTTGAGCCGCTCCCATTTCTTCACCAATTGCTCGGCGATATCGACCATGCTCGGGTGATAGGACTGCATGGCGCGGTTGCCGAACGGCTGCAGCAGGGTGTTATGCGCCTTGCTCCAGTTCGGCTCTGAAGTGTCGGCGGTGAACAGGCCGTCGCCGCCGACCGCGCGGACCCGGCGCAATGGGCCCCGCACGGCCTTGTCGAAGCGCTTTTCATCAGAGAGCTCGTCGACGAGATCGTGGCCGGAGACGATGACCAGCGGCGCGCCCATCATGTCGAGCCAGAAGATCGGGCCCAGCTCTTTCGCCAGCCGGGCCAGGTTTTGCACCGGCGCGCTCGAGTCCAGCGACAGCATGTTGCCGACGACAGGTTTTGTCGGCGGCTGCGGGATCGGACTCAGTCGGTTGGTCGACGCCATTGCGAAATTGTCTCCTGCCTCATCAACCCGTCATTGCGAGGAGCCCTTGCGACGAAGCAATCCACTCTTCGTCATTCCGGGACGGTCTGAAGGACCAGACCCGGAATCTCGAGATTCTCCGATGTGCAATTGCACATCGTAGTTCGATGCTTCGCATCGCCCCGGAATGACGGCTAGGATCGATTCGCTCGCAACGACGACGCAGCACCTTAGCCGAACCGCTTTCTGCGCCATTCGATCAGCTTGCCGCTGACCTCGTCCGGCTTTTCCTGCTGGGTCCAGTGGCCGCTGTTGCGCACCAGATATTTTTCCAGATCGGGGATCAGTTTCTCCATGCCGTCGGCCGCGGACGGCGGCAGCACGCGATCGTTCTCGGCCATGATCATCAGCGATGGCACCCGCACGGTATGATCGAGGCCCTCCGCGCGCCGCCAGTTGCGCGACATGTTGCGGTACCAGTTGATGCCGCCGGTAAATCCGGATTTTGTGAAGGTATCGACGAAGATTTTCTTCTCTTCCGGCGAAAGGATCGGCGTGCGCGGATCGTGCCTGGCGTCGTAGTTCGCAATCATCTGCGGAAACGCGAGGTTTAACCTCGGCGAGGCGCCGACGCCTGCGACCGGCTCCTCCGCCGGTGTCGACTCGGCCTGCGGGACCGGTTTCCGCATGAAGGCGTCAAAGGTCTGCTCGACCCGGCCGTTGAATATCTTGTCGACGCTATGCGCGGGATCCTGGAACTGCACGATGTACATGTGCTCGCCGAACCGCTTGCGCAGCAATTCGATCGGATCGGCCCAGGCGCGGTTGGTATGCGGGGTGTTGATGCCGACCACGCCGGCGACGCGGTCGATATGCCGCAGCGGCATCTGCCAGACGACAAAGCCGCCCCAGTCGTGGCCGACGAAGATCGCTTTATCGATCTTGAGATGGTCGAGCAGGCCAACGAGATCGCCGGTCAGATGCTCGATGTCGTAGTCCTCGACCGGTTCGGGCCGGTCGGTCGCCCCGTAGCCGCGCTGATCGGGTGCGATCACCCGAACGCCGGCTTCGCTGAGAGCCTTGATCTGGTGCCGCCACGAAAACGCGATTTCCGGCCAGCCATGGCAGAGGATGACCGGCGGCGTGTCGGTTTTCGGGCCGGCCTCGTAATAGCCCATGCGAATGCCATTGGTCTCGGCGAATTGCAGCGGCGGCATTTCAATCATGGTCGACTCCACTTTTAGTTCGCGGACCGAGTTCTAGCTCGCCACACTCTTGAGATCGGCGGCCGGCGGCGCGAACGCGGCCTCAAGCGCGGCGAACTCATCCGGCAGCATGTCGCAGAGCACCTGCACATGCGGAATGATGTTGGCGCCCGAGATAAAACCGAAATCGAGCTGATCGCGATAGCTCTGCACGGTGATATTGAGCGCGAGCCCATGGGTCGAGATCGACACCGGAAAGATGTGCAGCAATTCCGCCCCCGCCGCATACAGCGTCTGGCGCGGCCCCGGCACGTTGGACACCGTGATATTCGCGGCCGGCGGCAGCACGTCGGAGAGATTCGAGCGGCTATAAAGCAGCGCGAGAATTTGCACCAGGATCGGCGCGCCCAGCATCGACACGTTTGATATCTGCGGCATCAGGGCCCGCAAGGGATGCGACATCTCCTTGGATTTTGACGACTGCGCGATGATCGCCTCGAGCCGCGCCTTGGGATCCTCGATGTTGGACGCAATCGAGCAGATCATGCCGAACACCTGGTTGTTGGCGTCGGTATTGCCCTCTTCGCGCAGCGAGATCGGCACCGCGGCGGTCATCGATTTGGTCGGCAGCGCGCCCTGCTCCTTCAGATAGCGCCGGACCACGCCGCTCGAAATCGCCAGCACCACGTCGTTGAGCTTGCCGCCGGCCGCTTTCGCCACTGCCTTGGCCCGCGACAGCGGGATCGACACTCCGGCAAAGCTGCGTTCTGAGGAGATCGATTTGTTGAGGATGGTCGAGGGCGACACCATGCTGGCGAGGCTGTCGCGCGATTTCGGATCCGTGATCTTGCCAACCATCTCGGAGACGCTCTTGAACATCGTCGGGATGTTGCCGGCAAACTTCACCGCACTTTCGATCTGGAACATGGCGTTGTCGAACAGGATCGAACCGAGATCGCTTTTTCCGGAGCGCGGCAGGTCGATGCCCTTGGCGGCGGCCGAGGCATCGAACGGCTGGGTCCAGAGCAGCTGATAGGAATCGACGAGATTGGCGGCGATGTCGCGCGGCTCCTGCCCGACCTTGGCCCGCGCCGTCTGCGGTTCGATTTTCCTTGGGATCGGCGTGACATCGTAGATCATGTTGGTCAGCGCGGCGCCTGCGCCGCCGTCGATGCAGGCGTGATGCATCTTGGAGTAAAGCCCGATCTCATTGTCCTTCATGCCCTCGAACACGTAGAATTCCCACAGCGGACGGGCGCGATTGAGAAGTTTGGCGTGCATCCAGCCGACGATGCGCTCAAGTGTGGCGCGATCGTACGGCGCCGGCAGGCTGCCGCGAAAAATGTGGCGGTCGATATCGAACTGGTCGTCCTCGACCCAGGAAGGATGATCGATGTCGAGCGGCGCTTTTTCCAAGCGGGCTTTGAGGATCGGCGCGACGTGCAGCCGCGAGGCGATCATCGCCTTGAACTCCTCGAAGAAGGAGCCCTGGTAATCCCCAGGCAGGCGGAAGATCGCCATGCTCCCGACATGCATCGGCATTTCCGGCGTCTCCAGATACAGAAACGACGCGTCCATCGACGACAGCTTCTTGGCGTCACCCATGTTTTTTCCTCCCGAAGAGATCACGCGGCGCCTTGCTGGCACTTCTTAATGATCAGGCCGTCCCCGTTCGGGGACTTTGGTCATGATTGTGCATTTTCCGGAGGTGCATATGCAATGGCAAAGGGCCCGGATCGGTCAAATTGCCTGAATTCGCCCTCCGCCTGGGCCAAACGATCCGCCACCGCCCACAAAGCGGCCGGATTGACACCGAGCCCGACATGGCTCGCAAGGTGCACCTCAATGTTTTCCGCCGTTTCGGAGGGCCGCAGCAGGCAGGTTTTCCAATTCACGACGCCGTCGGTGCGCGAGTGGATCGACGTCGTTGGAACCGGCAGATCGCCGGCGATCGCGAGCCGAAGCGCGGAATTTTCCTCGACCACTTCCCCTGACAGCGCCTCGTAGAGCCGCGTCGCGTTGGTCGCCCGCACGTCGTTGGCAAACGGGCTTCCCAGCGTCACGACATAGCGCACCATGGAAGGTTCCTGCAGCGCCAGGTCGCGCGCATAGATGCCGCCGAGACTCCATCCGACGATGCTGACCTTGCGGCCGGTCGAAGAATGAATCTCGGCAAGCCTCTCCCGCAGCGCAGCGCGCATGCGCGAAAAGCCGCCGATGTTGCGGCCCATCTTCCAGGCGTAGCTGTCGTATCCGAGCTCCTTCAGATATCGCCGCATCGGCGCCATCGACAGATCGCTGGCGAGGAACCCGGGTAACGTCAGCACCGGATGACCATCGCCCCTCGGCGCGCGCATCAAGAGCGGCGAAAAAAATACGCTGGCGTTGAATTCGAAGATCCCCCTTGCTTCGGCCAGCAGCAGCGCGAGGCCGGGCGGACGAAGCCGCTCGGTCTCCTTCTTCTCGCCTCCGTCAAGCGGCGCCATTATTTCTTGTCGCCGGATTTTCTGTCGCGCGAACCGCCCAGCCCCGCCATGGTTACGAACATGTCCTGGAACCGCTCGGCGATTTTCGGATCGAAGGTGAACCAGCTCTGTATCAGCGCCTCCGGCGAGACCTTTTCGATATTGCTCATCATCTGTTTCTGGAGATTTTCCATCACGGCGGTCTGCATCGGCTGCACATCCGGAAGTCCCATGAATTGCCGGGCTTCGAGAGGCGTGCAATCTATTTCGACGTTTATCTTCATCTCCGGCTCCTGATTTGACGGCCGGTCATAGTATCGTCACGACAGGCCATGCGAAGCAAGCGATCTGACCGGAGGAGGCGCTGGCCCGCGCCGCCATTCGGCGGATATGGTCAACCGAAACGCTCGACCGCAAACGGGTTCGGGTCGGCGAATGGCGTCTCGCCGGTCATCATTTCCGCAAGCAGCCGCCCGGTCACCGGGCCCAGCGTCAGGCCGTGATGATGGTGTCCGAAATCGAACCACAGCCCGGCATGGCGCGGCGCCCGGCCGATCACCGGCAGCATGTCGGGCAGGCACGGCCGCGCGCCCTTCCAGGGTTTTGCGTCGACCGCCTCGCCTAAGGGAAACAGCGCGTGCGCCCGCGGCAGCGCCCGCTCCAGCTGGATCGGCGTCGGCGGCGCGTCGCGGCGGGCGAACTCGACCCCGGTGGCGAGCCGAATGCCGCGGTTCATCGGCGCCAACGCATAGCCGAGATCCGAGTCGAGCACCGGATGATTGAGCACCGCATTGCCGCGTGGCTTAAGATGCAGATGGTAGCCGCGCTTGACGTTGAGCGGGATCGAATAGCCGAGCCGGCCGAACACCAGATCGGACCACGGTCCGAGCGCCACCACGGCCTCGCGCGCACTAACCTTGCCGTCGGACGTCGCGACCTGCCATCGCCCGCCGGCATCCTGTTCGAGCGTCTTCGCATCGCCGACCACAAAGCGTCCGCCCTTGCGCTGGAACAGCGCGGCATAGGCTTTCGCCAGCCCGCCGGGATCGAGCACGAATCCGGGCTCGGTGAAATGGATGGCGCCGGCAAATTCGCCGGCAAGATGCGGCTCGCGCTCGATAATCGCCTTGTGGTCGAGAATATCGCCTTGAACCCCGTATTGCCTGGCCCGCTGGAATTCCCGCACCGCATTGGCAAGCGTCGCATCGTGACGAAACATCTTGATCCAGCCGCTCCGCCGCAACAGCTCCGGCACCCCGGCTTCGGCGATCAGCGCCTCATGCTCGATCAGGCTGCGGCGGATCAGCGGCATCACCGCCAGCGCACCGCGAAGCGCCCGGTCCGGCGCGGAGGCGAGATAGTAACGCACCAGCCAGGGCAGGAAGGAAGGCAAATCGGAAAACTGGTAGCGCACTTGCGGCGCGCGGTTCGTCGCGTGCCGGAGGATATCCTTAAGCGCCCGCGGAAACATGTAAGGGAATACCGAGCCGCACTCGATCAATCCGGCATTGCCGAAGCTCGTCTCTTCGCCGGCGAGTTCGTGCTTGTCGACCAGGATGACGTCCCGTCCCCGCTGCTGCAGGTGCAGGGCAGCGCCGACGCCGACCATGCCCGCGCCCAGGACGAGAACGTCGGTTTTTAGTTCCGCCATAGGCACTCCGAAAGTTGAATGTTAAGCGATTGCGCCCGCTGCCTAGACTTAGCGATTGCGGCGGCGGCGCGCAAACGGGCCTGGCTTTTAGGGAAATCGCGCTTGCGTGGCGGCCAAACTCTGGCAACATGGATCGGGCGGGGATGCCGAAATTGCAGAAGTTAACAGTGCGCCACAGCGGAGATCGTGAACATATGTCGGGACGCCAAACCTTGCTAGCAGCGACCATCGTCTCAATCGTCGCGTTTGGGATGTCGCCGGCATCGAGCCAGACGCTGCGCTACGCCAACCAGGGCGACCTCAAGTCGCTCGATCCGTATACGCTCAAGGAAACCACGACCATTGCCCATCATGCGCATGTCTATGAGGGCCTGGTCGCCCGCGGCAAGGATCTAAAGATCGTTCCGGCACTCGCCGAGAGCTGGGAAACGCTGACGCCGACGCATTGGCGCTTCCATCTGCGCAAGAACGTCAAGTTCCACAATGGAGATGCCTTCACTGCCGACGACGTCGTCTTTTCCGCCGAACGCGTGCGTGCCAACGGATCTAATTTCACCAGCAACGTTCCAGCCGATGCGAAGTTCGTCAAGGTCGACGACAATACGGTCGACGTGATGCTCGACTCGCCCAATCCGATTCTCATTGCGCAATGGGACGGCTGGTTCATCATGGACAAGAAGTGGTGCGAGGAAAACAATTCGGTGGCGCCGACGCCGGCCTCGGCAACCACGCCGAGCTTCGCCTCGCTGCATGAAAACGGCACCGGCCCCTTCTTCATCGAGAGCCATCAGCCGGGCGTGAAGACCGTGTTCAAGATCAACCCGAACTGGTGGGGCAAGTCTGAGACCAATCTGAAGGAAATCGACTTCACGCCGATCGCCTCCGCCGCGACCCGCGTCGCCGCCCTGCTGTCGGGCGAAGTCGACGTCATCGAGCCGGTTCCGATTCAGGACATTGAGCGCGTCAATGCGAGCGGGGTCGCCAAGGTCCTGACCGGGCCCGAACTGCGCACCATCTTCCTCGGCATGGACGAATCCCGCGACGAGCTGCTGTACTCGAATGTCAAAGGCAAGAATCCGTTCAAGGATATCCGCGTCCGTGAAGCCTTCTACAAGGCGGTCGATATCGACCTGATCCAGAAACGCGTGATGCGCGGGTTGTCGACGCCGTCGGCGCTGATGGTCGCGCCGCAATTGTTCGCGCTTTCGAAGGAGTTCACGCGGCCGAAATACGACCCCGACGCGGCCAAGAAACTCCTGACCGAGGCCGGCTATGCCGACCTCCAGGTCACCATGGATTGTCCCAACGACCGTTATGTCAACGACTCCGCGATCTGCGAGGCGGTGGTCGGCATGCTGGCCCGCATCGGCGTCAAGGTCGATCTGCTGGCCCAGCCGAAACAGCAGTATTTCGCCAAGGTGCTGAAGCCGGGCGGTTATAAAACTTCGTTCTATCTCCTGGGCTGGACGCCGGCTTCATCGGATTCGCATAACGTGCTGCACGACATCATGGGCTGCCGGAACGACGAAAAGGATCCCACCCGCGGCGAAGCCAATCTCGGCGGCTACTGCAACAAGGAACTGGACGCCTTGACCGACAAGGTCCTGGTCGAGACCGATGCCGCCAAGCGCGATCAGCTGATCAAGCAGGCTTTCGAGATCGGCATCAAGGATTACAGCTACATCCCGCTGCATCAACAGGCGTTGGCGTGGGGCGTCTCGAACAAGGTGAAACTGACCCAGCGTGCGGACAACGCGGTGCTGCTGTACTGGGCGACGAAACAGGAGTAGCAGCTTGAATGCACAGGTCCCGGGAGCCTCGCGCTTCCGGGACTTTTCGTTACGGGTCGCAATGACGCGCACCACGCTTACAGGGAAGTGAAAGGATCACATGCTCGCTTTCACTCTTCGCCGGGCGATCCAGGCCATCGGCGTCATGATCGCGGTCGGCATCATCTCATTCTCGATGTTCCGCTTCGCCGGCGACCCCGTCAACCAGATGGTTGCCATCGACACCTCGGCCGCCGAGCGCGCCGCGATCCGCCAATCCCTCGGCCTTGACGATCCCGTCGCCGTGCAGTTCGCGCGCTATTTCGCCAACGCGGTGCAGTTCAAGTTCGGTATCTCCTACCAGTTTCGCCAGCCGGTCGCGGACCTTCTGAAGGAGCGGATGCCGGCGACGCTCGAGCTTGCCACCTGCGCCACGATCTTTGCGATGGTGTTCGGCATCCTGATGGGCGTCTATTCGGCGCTCAAGCGCGACACCTTGCTGACGAAATTATTCCAGGCGATCTCGCTGATCGGCATCTCGCTGCCGACCTTTCTGATCGGCATCCTCCTGATCTACCTGTTCGCGGTCATTTTGGGCTGGCTGCCGTCGTTCGGCCGCGGCGAAGTGGTGCGGCTCGGCTGGTGGACCACGGGACTGCTCACGGTTTCCGGGCTGAAGGCCCTGATCATGCCCTCGATCACGCTCGGCCTGTTCCAGATGACCCTGATCATGCGGCTGGTGCGCGCCGAGATGCTCGAGGTGCTGCGCACCGACTATATCCGCTTCGCCCGTGCGCGGGGCCTGACCACCCGCGCCATTCATTTCGGCCACGCGCTGAAGAATACCCTGGTTCCCGTGATTACGGTGGCTGGGTTGCAATTTGGCTCGGTAATTGCATTCGCGATTATCACCGAAACCGTGTTCCAGTGGCCAGGAATGGGACTTTTGTTCGTGCAAGCTGTGCAAACCGTCGATATCCCGATCATGGCAGCCTACCTGCTGATGGTGTCGCTGATTTTCGTCACCATCAATCTGGTGGTCGACATCCTCTACACCGTCGTCGATCCGCGCCTGCGCTCGACCATCAGCCGACCGGCCTGACCATGAGCGACGCCGTCGTCCCGCACAAAACCGAGGTGAGCGCGCCGCGCGCGCGATCCTCTTCGGGCGGCTGGTTCAAACGCGCGATCGAAAGCGACCTGTTCTACTCCTTCCGCCGCTCCAGGCTCACCATGGTCGCAGCGGTAGTGACCGCGCTGTTCTTCCTGCTCGCGATCCTCGCCTCCCTGGTCGCGGTGCAGAACCCGTTCGATCCGGCGCAGCTTCAACTGATGAATTCGCGCATTCCCCCGCTATGGACCGCGGATGGCCAGAGCCCGTTCCTGCTCGGCACTGACGAGCAGGGCCGCGACGTGCTCTCCGCTATCCTTTACGGCATGCGCATCTCGCTGGTGGTCGGCGTGCTCGGCGTGGTGTTCTCCGGCGCGCTCGGCATCATGCTCGGGCTGATCGCGGGCTATTTCGGCGGCGCCGTCGACAGCCTGATCATGCGCATCGCCGACGTGCAGCTCACCTTTCCGGCGATCCTGATCGCGCTGCTCGTCAACGGCGTGGTCAAATCGGTGTTCGGCAACCGGCTGGACGCCATGAGCATGCTGGCCGTGCTGGTAGTTGCCATCGGCTTGAGCTTCTGGGTGCAATATGCCCGCACCGTGCGCGGCTCTGTGCTGGTGGAGAAGAACAAGGATTACGTCGCAGCAGCCCAGCTCATCGGCCTGCCGGCACCGGTGATCATGCTGCGCCACGTGCTGCCCAACACCACGGGACCGATCCTCGTCATCGCCACCATCAACCTCGCGCTCGCCATCATCACCGAGGCGACGCTGTCGTTTCTGGGCTCCGGCATGCCTGACACCATGCCCTCGCTTGGAACCCTGATCCGGATCGGCAACAATTATCTGTTCTCCGGCGAGTGGTGGATCGTTGCCTTCCCCGGCATTGCGCTGGCGGCCTTGATCCTTTCCATCAACCTGCTCGGCGACTGGCTGCGCGACGCACTCAATCCAAAACTTAGATGAGAGGCGCTGCAACACGCATGCAATTTACCGCATGACCGAACCCGTTCTCTCCGTGCGTAACCTCAAGGTGGAGTTCGCCACCCGCCGCAACACGCTGCGCGCGATCGACGGCGTTTCCTTTGACATCGCCAAGGGCGAAGTGCTGGGCGTAGTCGGCGAATCCGGCGCCGGCAAATCGGTCACCGGCCTTGCCGTGATCGGCCTGATCGATCCGCCCGGCCGCATCAGTGGCGGCGAGATCTATCTGTCGGGCTTAAGGATCGACAATTTGCCGCCGGAGGAACTGCGCCGCATCAGGGGCAAGCGCATCGGCATGATCTTTCAGGATCCGCTCACCAGCCTTAACCCGCTCTATCGGATCGGCGACCAGCTGGTCGAGACCATCCGGACCCACACCAATCTTTCGGAACAGGCCGCACGCAAGCGCGCGATCGATCTGTTGGCCGAGGTCGGTATTCCCGCCCCCGAAAAACGCGTCGATGCCTATCCGCATGAATTTTCCGGCGGCATGCGCCAGCGCGTCGTGATCGCGCTTGCGATCTGCGCCGAACCGGAACTGATCATCGCCGACGAGCCGACCACCGCCCTCGATGTCTCCGTACAGGCCCAGATCATCGCCCTGATAAAGCGGCTCGGGCGCGACCACGGCACGGCGGTGATGCTGGTGACCCACGACATGGGCGTGATCGCCGAGACTTCCGACCGGGTCGCGGTGATGTATTCCGGACGCGTCGCCGAAATCGGCCCGGTGCAGGACCTCGTGCAGCACCCCTTACATCCCTATGCCAAGGGATTGATGGGCGCGATCCCGACGCTGGCCGGCGAGGCCGCGCGGCTTGTGCAAATCCCGGGCTCGATGCCGCGGCTGTCCGCGATCCCTCAGGGTTGCTCGTTCAACCCGCGCTGCGCGTTTGCGTTCGATCGCTGCCGGATCGAACGGCCGGAGCCGATCCGGCACGGCACCCAAGCCGTCGCCTGCCATCTTTATGACGCCGCCGCCAAGGACACAGCGGCATGAGCTCAGCGCCCTTCATCAATGTCAAAAACCTGCGTCGCGTGTTCGATGTCTCAAAACCCTGGCTGAACCGGGTGATCGAGGGCGGCCATCTTGAATTGCTCAAAGCCGTCGATGGCGTCACCTTCGACATCAAGAAGGGCGAGACGTTTGCGCTCGTCGGCGAATCCGGCTCCGGCAAGACCACGGTTGCCCGGATGGTCGTCGGATTGCTGCCGCCGAGTTCGGGCGAAGTGATCATCGACGGCGTCTCGATGAGCGACCCCCGGCAATTGCAGGCGCGCCAGCAATTGCGCCGCCGCATCCAGATGATTTTCCAGGATCCCTATGCGAGCCTCAACCCGCGCTTCCGGGTCGATGCCATCGTCGCCGAGCCGATACGGGCGTTCGACCTGATCCAGGGCGAGCGCAACATCCAGGCGCGGGTCGGCGAGCTTTTGAGCCTTGTCGGCCTGCACGCCGACGATGGCTGGAAATTTCCGCATGAATTTTCCGGCGGGCAGCGGCAGCGGATCGCGATCGCCCGGGCGCTGGCGTCCGAGGCCGAGTTCATCGTCTGCGACGAGCCGACATCGGCGCTCGACGTGTCCGTGCAGGCGCAGATCCTCAATCTGATGCGCGACCTGCAGGACAAGTTCGGCCTCACCTACCTCTTCATCAGCCACAACCTCGCCGTGGTCCGCCACATGGCGAGCCGCATCGGCGTAATGTATCTCGGCCGCATCGTCGAAATCGCGGAAGGCCGCCAACTGTTCAATAGCCCCCGCATGCCCTACACCAAGATGCTGTTGGGCGCGGTGCCGGATCTCGCGATGTCCGGCCGCCAGCGGATTCCGGTCAAGGGCGAAATCCCCAACCCGATCGATCCGCCGCCCGGCTGCGCCTTTAACCCACGCTGCCCGCTGGCCTTCGATCTGTGCCGGAGGGAGGCGCCGGCGCTGATTGACGGCGTCGCCTGCCACGCCGTCAACCTCGCCCCAGCACCCGCCTGATCACGGGGATGCGAGCAAACCCTTCCACGGGGCCGGTTGGCAGGCCGCTTTGGCTGTGGTCAAGTGCACCGGCCGCAGCAGAATTTGATGGATTCCCATGAGCAACATCAATCCCGATCCGTTCACCACCCGGCCCGAAATCGAGGGCACCTTTGGGGTCGTGACGTCCACCCACTGGATCGCCACCGCGGTCGGGATGGCCACGCTCGAAAAGGGCGGCAATGCCTTCGATGCTGGGGTCGCGACCGCGTTCACGCTGCAGGTGGTCGAGCCGCATCTCAACGGCCCTGGCGGCGACGTGCCGATCATCGTGCATGACGTCAAGCGCGGCCGCACCGAGGTGATTTGCGGCCAGGGTCCGGCGCCGGCGGGCGCGACCATTGCGCATTACCGCAGCGAGGGCCTGGAGATGGTGCCCGGCACCGGGCTGCTCGCCGCCTGCGTTCCCGGCACTTTCGAATCCTGGATGCTGCTGCTGCGCGACTACGGCACGCTTCGCCTGCGCGACGTGCTCGAGCCTGCGATCGCCTATGCCCGCGACGGTTACCCGCTGGTGGAGCGCGCTTCCGCCACCATTGCGACCGTCGAGCAGATGTTCCGGAAGCACTGGAAGACCTCGGCCGCGGTCTATCTGCCGAACAATGAAGTGCCCAAACCCGGCACGCTCTTCACCAACAAGACGCTGTCGGAAACCTATGCCCGCATCCTGACCGAAGCCGAAAGCGCCGGCGCCGACCGCACAGCCCAGATCGAACGCGCGCGCAAAGCCTGGTCGCGCGGCTTTGTCGCGGAGGCGATCGACAATTTCTGCCGCACCCAGGAAGTCATGGATGTCAGCGGCTCACCACATCGCGGCGTGTTGCGCGCCGACGACATGGCGCGTTGGCAGCCAAGTGTCGAAGCCCCGCTGACTTACGATTATGGCCGCTACACCGTCTGCAAGGCCGGGGTCTGGAGCCAGGGCCCGGTGATGCTGCAGCAGCTCGCGCTGTTGAAGGGATTCGAGCTCGACGGGCTCGATCCGACAGGTCCGGAATTCATCCATCTGCAGATCGAATGCGCCAAGCTCGCCTTCGCCGACCGCGAAAAATTTTATGGCGATCCGAATTTTAACGAAATCCCGATCACGACGCTGTTGTCGGATGCCTATAATGACGAGCGCCGCAAGCTGATTTCAGAAAAGGCCTCGCTCGACTTCATCCCCGGCTCCGTCGAAGGCTTTGGTTCAGTCGTAAAACTGCGCCGCGCGGAGGGCCATCGCGAGGCGGTCGGCGCCATGGGCGCCGGCGAGCCGACGGTCGGCCGCTTCGGCGAGGTGCGCGGCGACACCGTGCATTTCGACATCATCGACCAGGCCGGCAACATGATCTCGGCGACGCCGTCGGGCGGCTGGCTGCAATCCTCACCGGTTATTCCGGAACTCGGCTTCTGCCTCGGCAGCCGCGCGCAGATGTTCTGGCTCGAGGAAAATCACCCTGCGGCTTTGGCGCCGGGAAAACGCCCCCGCACCACGCTCTCGCCGACCATGGCGCTGCGCGACGGCGAACCGTATCTGGCCTGGGGTTCGCCCGGCGGCGATCAGCAGGATCAATGGACCACGCAATTCTTTTTGCGGCACGTTCACGCCAAGCTCAATCTGCAGGAAGCGATCGACGCGCCGGCGTGGCATTCCGAGCATTTCCCGATCTCGTTCTGGCCGCGCACCGCGCGCCCCGGCGTGCTCGTGGTCGAGAACCGCGTCCCGAAGGCCACGATCGATAACTTAAAGACCCGCGGCCATATCGTGGAGACCGGCCCCGACTGGTCGGAAGGCCGCCTCACCGCCGCCTCCAAAGTCGGCCGCCGCCGCCGTGCCGCCGCCAATCCCCGGGGCATGCAGGGCTACGCGGCCGGACGGTGAAGAACTGAGATGACCTGGTCGATCATCGCCCGCGACAATGCAACCGGCCAAATCGGTATCGTCGTTGCGACAAAATTCTTCGCGGTCGGGGCGCGCGTGCCGCATATCGCAGCTAGCTTCGGCGGCATCGCAACGCAGGCGCTAGTGAATCCCTATTACGGCATCGACGGCGTAAAATTGCTGCGCGAGGGACGTGAGCCGCGCGATATCATCCAGACCCTGATCGCAGCGGACGCCGGCCGCGAGAGCCGGCAACTTCACATCATGGATGTCCATGGCCGCATCGCCTCCCATACCGGTCGCGACTGCGTCGACTGGTGCGGACATCTCGAGGGCGACGGTTTTTCCATTGCCGGCAACATGCTGGCGGGCCCGCGCGTGTTGGACGACACCGCGAAAGCTTATGTCGCCGGCAAAAGCCTGCCGTTCGCGCAACGCCTGATCGCGGCGATGCGATCCGGCGAAGCCGCCGGCGGCGACAAGCGCGGCAAGCAATCGGCGGCGCTTTTGGTCCATGGCGAGGAGGAATGGTCCGACCTCGACCTCCGCGTCGACGATCACGCCGATCCGCTGGCCGAGCTCGAACGCCTCGAACAAGTGAGCCGCGAGCGCTGGGTGCACTTTCGCCAATTCCTCCCCACGCGCAAGAATCCGGCTGGCGTTACTGACCGCGCCATCATCGATGCCGGGATCGAAGCGGCGATCGCGGGCGAGAAATGACCGCAAGCCCGCTGATCGAAATCGAGGGCTTGCGCGTGCTCTTCCATGGCGACAACGGCCGCATTATGCACGCGGTCGACCGCGTCGATCTCAGTGTCGCCAGGGGCGCGACGCTCGGCCTGGTCGGCGAATCCGGCTGCGGCAAGAGCGTCACGTCGTTGGCGATCATGGGTCTGCTCTCAAAGCATTCGGCCGAGGTCACCGGCTCGATCCGTTTCGATGGTTTCGATCTGCTTGATGTGCCCGACGAGACGCTGCGTGATCTGCGCGGCAACCGCCTGGCGATGATTTTTCAGGAGCCGATGACCTCCCTAAACCCGAGCTTTACCATCGGAGAGCAGATCATCGAGACCATCCTGCGCCATCGCGGCGGCTCACGGGGCAACGCGCGCGAGCGCGCCATCGAACTGTTGCGCCGCGTCCATATCCCCTCGCCGGAGCGGCGCATCGACGAATATCCGCACAAGCTCTCCGGCGGCATGCGCCAGCGCGTCATGATCGCGATTGCGCTGGCCTGCGATCCGATGCTGCTGATCGCGGACGAACCCACCACCGCGCTCGACGTCACCCTGCAGGCGCAAATCCTCGATTTGATGCGCGAATTAAAGGCCGCGAGTGGGGCTGCGATCATTCTGATCACCCACGATCTCGGCGTGGTCGCGGAAGTCTGCGACGAGGTCGCGGTGATGTATGCCGGCGAGATCGTCGAGCGCGCACCGGTCGATGAGTTGTTCGCTTCGCCCCAACATCCCTACACCGTCGGCTTACTCGGCTCGATCCCGCGGCTCGACCGCCGCGCGTCGCATCTTGCCACCATCGAAGGCATGGTACCCAACATGGCGGCGCCCCCGTCCGGCTGCCGTTTTGCGGCACGCTGCCCGTTCGTCGGCGATATCTGCGTGGACACACCGCCGCCGATGGTGGCATTAAGCCCCTCGCACTGGTCGCGTTGCGTTAAGGCGCCGCTGGAGAAATTGGTGTCGTGACTGCCCTCCTCGAAGTCGAAAACCTCAAAAAACATTTCGTCGCGGACCGTTCGGTGTTCGGGCGGCCGACGGCATACGTCAAAGCGGTCGATGGCGTCAGCTTCAGTGTCGAGGCCGGCAAGACGCTGGCGCTGGTCGGCGAATCCGGCTGCGGCAAATCGACGGTGAGCCGATTGGTGCTGCGGTTGATCGAGCCGGATGCGGGCAGCATCCGCTTCGAGGGCCGCGACCTGCTCGCGCTGGATTCAAACGAACTGCGCGCGTTCCGGCGCGATGCGCAGATCATCTTCCAGGACCCCTATGCGTCGCTCAATCCGCGCATGACGGTGAGCCAGATCCTGACCGAGCCCTTAGCGCTGCATGATCTGGTGCCGGCGGCGCGCCGGCGCGAACGCGTCGAGCAATTGCTGCGCCTGGTCGGGCTCGAGCCGCGCTTTGCACGACGCTACCCGCACGAATTTTCCGGCGGCCAGCGCCAGCGTATCGCGATTGCGCGCGCGCTCGCGGTCGAACCGAAACTCGTGATCTGCGACGAGCCGGTGTCGGCGCTGGATGTCTCGATCCGCTCGCAGATCCTCAATTTGCTGCGCGACCTGCAGGACCGGCTTGGACTTGCCTACATCTTCGTCTCGCATGATCTGGCTGTGGTAAAACACATCGCCGACCGCGTCGCCGTGATGAATCTCGGCGCCATCGTCGAAACCGCGGATACGCAAGCGCTGTTCGCCTCGCCGCGTCACCCCTATAGCCGCGCGCTTCTGTCCGCGATCCCGGTGCCTAAACCGCGGGCAAAACGCAGCCGTATTGTGCTGCAGGGGGAGATGCCGAGCGCGCTCAATCCGCCGCCAGGCTGCCGCTTTCATACGCGCTGCCCCTATGTGATCGATCGCTGCCGCGCCGAACCGCCACAACTGCTCGACGATGCGGCAGGACATGCGACCGCGTGTCACCGCGCGGCGGAATTGCCGCCGCCCGACACCATCATTCCCAATGACGGCGCCTTCTCGCCGGCGTTGGAACGATTGGTGGCGGCTTTCAGCGGGCATGCGGAAGTAGCCGGCTCTTGCGGTGTTGATATAGTCGGGGCTGCGCCACCGGCGGTCGTATGAAGGTAAGGATCAGTCTGATGAATAATTTGCGCTTGGCGCTTGTTGCGATGACATTGCTGATATCGCCGGTCACGGGAGCGCACGCCGAGAGCACGCTGCGCATCGGGCTTGCCGAGGACCCGGACATTCTCGACCCGACGCTGGCGCGCACCTATGTCGGCCGCATCGTGTTCGCAGCCTTCTGCGACAAGCTGTTCGACATCGACGAAAAGCTCAATATCGTGCCGCAGCTCGCGCTGTCGCATGAGACTTCCGCCGACGGCAAGGAGGTCACGATCAAGCTGCGCTCCGGTGTGAAATTCCAGGACGGTGAGCCGTTCGACGCCGAGGCCGCGAAATTCTCGCTCGAGCGTCATCTGACGCTGCCGACCTCCTTCCGCAAACCCGAACTGGCCGCGCTCGACCATGTCGATGTCGTCGATCCCCTCACCATCAAGCTGGTATTGAAGACGCCCTACTCGCCGCTGCTGGCCCAGCTTACCGACCGCTCCGGGATGATGGTCTCGCCCAAGGCGGCCAAGGAAGAAGGCGACAAGTTCGGGTTGCATCCGGTCTGCGCCGGCCCCTACAAATTCGTCGAGCGCCAGCAGCAGGACCGCATCGTATTCGAGAAATTCGCCGACTACTGGAACAAGGACAACATCTTCATCGACCGCGTGGTGTTTCTTCCGATCGTCGATTCCACTGTAAGGCTCGCCAATCTGAAATCCGGCGGGCTCGACCTGATCGAGCGGCTGCTGGCGACCGATATCAAGGAGGTGCGCGCCGATCCGAAGCTCGTATTGTCGACCTCGCTGTCGCTGGGCTATGAGGGCATCACCGTCAATATCGGCAATGACAAGAACAAGGGGCCGCTCAGCCAGTCCGCCAAGGTGCGGCAGGCGCTCGATCTTGCGATCGACCGCGAGGCGGTCAATCAGGTGGTCTACAACGGCGAATTCGTGCCGGGCAACCAATGGGTCAATCCGGAACATCCGTATTACCAGAAGGCCTATCCGGTGCGTGCGCGGGATATCGAGAAGGCCAAGGCGCTGCTGAAGGAAGCCGGAGTAACCGCACCCGTCACCGTCGATCTCATGGTGGCAAAAAACGTCGAGCGCGAGACGGTAGCCCAGGTGATCCAGTCGATGGCGGCGGAAGCCGGCTTCGACCTGAAGATCAGGGTCACCGAGCTCGCCACCGCGCTGAAAGCAGCCGAAGCCGGCGAATATCAGGCTTTTATTCTCGACTGGAGCGGGCGCATCGATCCCGACGGCAACTCCTATATTTTCCACAAGACCAAGGCGCCGCAGAACTACAGCGCCTATTCCAATGCTGACGTCGATAAGGCGCTCGAAGACGCCCGCCTCGTCACCGACCTGGCGCTGCGCAAGTCGATCTACGAAAAAATGACAAAGTCGGTCCTCGAGGACGAGCCGATCATCTATCTCTATCACCGCAAAAACCTGATCGCGCACACGACCAGGCTCGAAGGCTACAAGCAGATGCCGGACGGATTGGTGCGCGTGGTCGGGCTGAAATTGAAGTGAGGATGATCGCGGTGAGTTACCGCCTGGGGAGAGAGCCCCTCACCCCGACCCTCTCAGAGCGAGCTTCGCTCGTCTCGACCCCGCCAAGGGCGGGGAGAGGGGGCGGTAAGCGCGTGCCGAGGCGGCAAGCAAAGCTCTTTCTTAACCTCTCCCCGCTCTTTGCGGGGAGAGGTCGGAGGCGGCGCGTAGCGGCGCCTCCGGGTGAGGGGCATGGCACAGTGCCGTGGCGAATTCAGCGTTCGCGGATGGAAGAGCCCCTCACCCCAGCCCTCTCCCCGCGAAGAGCGGGGCGAGGGAGAAGAAACCCATGCTGAACTTCCTCGGCAAGCGCATCCTGCAGCTGATCCCGACGCTGTTCTTCGTGTCGATCCTGATCTTCTCGCTGCAGCATTTGTTGCCCGGCGATCCCGCGCTTGTCATGGCCGGCGAGGAGCGCGATCCCGACGTGATCGCCCATATAAGGGCGCAATACCGGCTCGATCAGCCGATCCCGGTGCAATATGTCTACTGGCTCAAGGGCGTTGCGTCGGGCGACTTCGGGGAATCGCTGCGCATCAAGATGCCGGTGCGTGAATTGATCGCGCAGAAACTGCCGGTGACGATGCAACTGGCGTCGATGGCCATCCTCATCGCGTTCCTGATCGGCATTCCCGCCGGCATCGTCTCGGCGGTCAAGAAGGGCACCGCGTGGGACTATGGCGCCAATTTGTTCGCGCTGTGGGGCATCTCGACGCCGAATTTCTGGCTCGGGATCATGCTGATCTTCTTGTTTTCGATCGAGCTCGGCTGGCTGCCGGCCTCGGGCTATGTGCCGCTTTCGGAAAACTGGCGCGCCAGCCTTGCCTCCACCATCATGCCCGCCTTCGTGCTCGGCAACGCGATTGCCGCGGTCCTGATGCGGCACACGCGGAGCGCCATGCTGCAGGTCTTGGAAAGCGATTATGTCCGCACCGCCCGCGCCAAGGGTCTTGCCGAACGCTCGGTGATCCTCAAGCACGCCATGCGCAACGCGCTGACGCCGGTGATCACGCTCGGCGCGCTCGAGCTCGGCACGCTGCTGTCGGGCGCGGTGCTGACCGAGCAGATTTTTACCATCCCCGGTTTTGGTAAGCTGATCGTCGACGCCGTGTTCAACCGCGACTATGCGGTCGTCCAGGGTGTCGTGCTGGTGACGGCGACCATTTACATTCTTTTGAACCTGATCGCCGATATCGCTTACATCCTCGTCAACCCGCGATTGAGGTCGTGAACAGCATGACCGATGCCGCGCTTGGCGCAATCCCTATTGCCGCTTCCGACGAGCTGGAAAGCCCGGCCCAGCGCGCGTTGCGCCGGCTGTTGCAGCGCAAGGGCGCGGTGGTCGGGATGGTCGTGATCGCGATCTTCATCCTGCTCGCAATATTTGCGCCGCTGATCGCGCCCTATGATCCCCTGGCGACCAGCTGGACTTTGGTGCGCAAGCCCCCCTCGGCGGCGCACTGGTTCGGCACCGACGACCTCGGCCGCGATATCCTTACCCGCGTGATCTATGGCGCGCGCGCCTCGCTGATGGCCGGCGCGATCTCGGTCGGCATTGCGCTTCTGGTCGGCGTGCCGTTCGGCCTGTTGTCGGGCTATCGCGGCGGCTTTGTCGACGCGCTGATCAGCCGGGTCACCGACGCCATGCTGGCCTGCCCGTTCCTGATCCTCGCCATTGCGCTGGCGGCATTTCTCGGCCCGAGTCTGAGCAATGCCATGATCGCGATCGGCATCACCACGACGCCCATCTTCGTGCGGCTGACGCGGGGACAAGTCATGAGCGTCAAGGTCGAGGATTATGTCGAGGCCGCGCGCGCCATGGGCAATCCGCGCTGGCGCATCGCGCTGTTTCATATCCTGCCGAACATCATGCCGGCGCTATTGGTGCAGGCGACGCTCTCGATCGCAGCCGCTATCATCGCCGAAGCGGCGCTGTCGTTTTTGGGCCTCGGCCAGCAGCCGCCGGCGCCGTCCTGGGGCAGCATGCTCAACGCCGCGCAACGCTTTCTGATCAACGCGCCGTGGATGGCGATATGGCCGGGACTGGCGATCTTTCTCGTGGTGCTGTCGTTCAATTTGGTCGGCGACGGTCTGCGCGATGCGCTCGATCCCAGGGAGCGGTAGCCGTTTTCAGGCATACGATCGCCGCGAGCACGGTGCGCCCCCTCTCCCGCGCTTGCGGGGGAGGGTTGGGGTGGGGGCTCTCTCCGCAATGGGATTCGCGGAGAGAGCCCCCACCCGCCTCGCTTTGCTCGGCACCCTCCCCCGCAAGCGCGGGAGAGGGAAGAGAAACCAGCACTTTCAAATCACCATCTCCCGCTGCACGCGCCGGCAATCCATCTCGTATTCGAGATCGATCACCGGCGGCCGGGCGAAATGCCACGTTAGTCCCGAGCGCATGGCGCCGTGGCGGACCAGCTCATCCGCGATCACCGGATGGAAGTCGTGCACGGTGTAGGCCTGCACTCCCGTGGTGTCCTTCCAGCTGAACCCGAACGCGTCGAGACGGCTTTCCATGGCGCCGACCGTGAAGCGGACTTTTTCCTTTAATCCCTCAGGGCTGAGATCACGAAAGCGCACGATGCGCTCGGGATAGCTGCCCGCTCCGCCGCGCGCTTCGGCGCCGCCGGCGATGACGAAGGATGGCGCGGTACTCTGGCTCGGGCGCGTGAACGAGAAGGCATAAAATGACGGCTCGGCCGGCGGGTCGATTTCGGGGCAGACATTGCTGCGCGCCACCGGATTGGTGGTGCCGTCGAAGATGCCCCATTCGCTAAGCGTCTTCACATAGTGTTCGTTGAATTTTCGAAACCCGTCCTCGGTAAAGGCGGCCGGCGAGCGCAGCTCGCAGGCGCAAAATGACGTCAATGGCCGGCCCGCGGCCTGGATATATTTTGCGGCTTGCGCAAATCCTTCGGCGAGCGGGGTTAGCCGGTCGAACCGCACGCGCTCGATCTCAAAGCCAGGCAAGGCCGCGGCGCCGCTCGAATATTGAAACACCGCCGGGATGAACCGGTAATTGCCGGGGGCAAAATCGCGAATCATGTCCGTTCCCTCAGGGATCTTGCTATTCCAGCTGCATGCGGACGCCCTTGGCGCCGTTGAGCAACCGTCGCAAGTGGAAGCCAGCCAGCGCATCGTCGGCATGCGACCCGACCAGTGCGGCGAAGGCCGGCATCGCCGCGGCGTCGCCGGCCTCGAGTTTCGCGAACGCGTCGGAATATTGCCTGGTGGCCGGACCTTCGAACGTCGCGCTCGGCAGCGGCTCGTAGGCACGCAGCGGCTCGCTGCGCCCGCGCAGCACGAGATCGCCGACAGGCCTTCCCCTGAAATTCTGGGTCCCATCGGCAACCGCCGCGCTGACGCAAATGCGCGTACCCAAAAGCTTGTTGGCGGCCTCGAGCCGCGCCGCAATATTGATGGTGTCGCCATAGGCGGTGTAATCGAAAAAGCGGCTGCCGCCGAAATTCCCCACCATGGCTGGACCGGCGTGAACGCCGATGCGGGTTATCCCAAAATTCACGCCTTTTGACTTCCAGCGCCCGCGAAACTCCTGGGCCCAGGCATCGAGATCATGCGCGCACGCGATGGCGCGCGCCGCATAGTCCGGCTGATCGCCGGGGGCGTTGAAGAGAATCTGAATTCCGTCGCCGATGACTTTCGCAACCGTGCCTTCATGTGCAAAGACGACGTCGGTCATGCCGCCGACATATTCGTTGAGCAGCGGGCCAAACACATCCGGCGCCGCGGTTTCCACCAGCGATGTGAAACTGGTGATGTCGGTGAAGATGACCGCGACATCGCGCCAATGCACCACCATGCCGTCGGCCTCGCCGTCGCAGGCGAGCCTCGAGGCGATCTGCGGCGAAAAATACCGCGACAGCGAGGCGTGCGCGCGCTCGGCCTCGAGCTGGCGGCGGCGCGCCTCGCGCATCATCTCGACATGACGGATGGTCTTGTCGATGGTCATTTCGAGATCGCCGAAGTCGATCGGTTTGGTCAGGAAATCGAACGCCCCCCTGTTCATCGCGGTGCGGATATTGCTCATGTCGCCATAGGCGGAAACGATGATGGTCGATTTCTTGTCCTCGGCCTCCTGCAATT
This sequence comes from Bradyrhizobium lablabi, assembly GCF_900141755.1. Lineage (NCBI taxonomy): Bacteria > Pseudomonadati > Pseudomonadota > Alphaproteobacteria > Hyphomicrobiales > Nitrobacteraceae > Bradyrhizobium > Bradyrhizobium lablabi. Next base: position 1,493,803 of record NZ_LT670844.1, read on the forward strand.
TCTGCAGCAACGACAACCCGTCCATCCTGGGCATGTTGATGTCAGACACCACCATGTCGACATTCGGGTATTGCTCGATCGACGCCAGCGCCTCGATGCCGTCATGGGCGAACATGAAGCTCACCGCGCCATCGCGGATCTGCCTGCGGAATTTCTGCAGGACCAGAGCCTCCAGGTCTGGTTCGTCGTCGACGAAGAGAATGGTCGCGGTCATGCGGCTTGCTCGAGCCTCGTATCGATCTCATGGCGCAGCAGCGCAAAGTCGATCGGTTTTGTCAAAAGGCCGATAGCGCCCCTTTCGATCGCCTTCCGACGCGTCTCCGCATCGCCATAGGCGGTGATCATGATGACGGGAACGTCGGGCCGCTCGGCGCGCACCTTCGGGAGCATCTCCAGTCCGCTCATGCCGGGCATGTTGATGTCGGACAGGATCAGGATCAGCGAGGGATCGGCGACGTCGGCGGCGCGAGCCAATGCTGCAGGGGCCGATGGCGCAAACTCCATCGCAAAACGCCCCGAGCGCAAATCGCGCCGGAATTGTTGTCGGAACAGGGCTTCAACATCGGGCTCGTCATCGACGACGAGGATGTAAACGCTCAATTTTTGCCTCCAGACTGCATTTCGGCCGCCGCTGTCCGCGGCAGCGTAATAATGAATTCGGTAAATACGCCAGGCTTGGTATCGACGTCGATCTTGCCGCCATGTTGTTTCACCACGATGTCGTGGCTCATCGACAGGCCAAGCCCGGTGCCCTCGCCCGCAGGCTTGGTGGTGAAGAAGGGATTGAACATTTTCTCCTTTACTTCCGAGGGGATACCGGTGCCGTTGTCGCGGATCCGGATCTCGACCGCATTGCCGAGGCTTTTGGTGGTCGCGCTCAGCGTCGGCTCAAAGCCTTCTTCGCCCCTCTCCTTGCGCTTGGTGGCGGCATAAAACCCGTTCGAAATGAGATTGAGGAAGACCCGCGTGATTTCCTGCGGATAAAGGTCGATCATGCCGGCCGCGGGATCGAGGTCGCGCTTGAGCGTGATATTGAAGCCGGATCGTTCCGCGCGCGCGCCGTGATAGGCGAGGTTGAGGCTTTCCTCGACGATCGCGTTGATATCGGCGGGGCGATGTTCGCCCGACCCTTCGCGCGAATGCAGCAGCATGTTCTTCACGATCGAATCGGCGCGCTTGCCGTGCTGCACCACCTTGTCGAGATTGCCTTTCAGCATATGGGTGAGCTCGTCGATCTCCTCCCGCGTCTTCTTGTCGAGCGCGGCTGACGTCAGCACCTCGTTCAACTCGTCGATCAATTCCCCCGACACCGCCGAGAAATTATTGACGAAATTGAGCGGGTTCTTGATTTCATGCGCGATTCCGGCGGTGAGCTGGCCGAGGGAAGCAAGTTTTTCGGTCTGCACCAGGCGGTCCTGCGCGGTGCGAAGGTCTTCGAGCGAGAGCGAAAGCTCCTTGGTGCGCTCCTGTACCTGTTCGAACAAACGCACGTTCTCGATGGCAATGACAGCCTGGTCGGCAAAGGTCTGCACGAGATCAATCTGGCGCTGGCTGAACGGTCCGGGCCCCGGCCTTCCGAGCAACAGCACGCCTTCGACCGCGCCGTCGCGCATCAGCGGCACCGCGAGCACTGCCCTGTAGGCGCCGATCGTTGGAGCATTGCCGAAATTATATTCGGGGTCGCGTTGCACGTCCGCGACGTGGACAGGCTTGCCGTCCATAAAGACCCGGCCGGTGATCGTCTCACGACCAGGCCTGATCGGGTGGGTTTCCATGAAATCGACAAAGGCCGGCGTGCAGCCCGATTCGGCCCGCAGCCGCATCACCTCGCCGTCGCGGAGGGTAATGATGCCAAGCGATGCGCCGCATAGCGACTTTGCGGATTCGGTCAGGGTCGTCAGCACCGATTTCAGGTCGAAGGCCGAGCGGCTGATGACTTTGAGCACATCGGCGGTCGCGGTCTGCTGTTGCAGCGATTCGCTCAGATCGTCGGTGCGCTGGCGCAGTTCCTTCAACAGCCGGGTGTTCTCGATGGCGATGACGGCTTGCTTGGTGAAATTCTCGACCAGCGCGATCTGCTTGTCGGTGAACGGCCGGACCTCCTGCCGATAGATCGCGATGGTGCCAATCAGTTCGTCTTCCTTCACCATCGGCACGATGACGATGGTACGAGCACTGGCGATATCGGCCATTCCGACAACGACGCGGTCACCGGCCAAGTAAGCCGGACTGCTACGCAGATCATGAATTTGTACAACCTGATGGGTCCTGACGACGGCGGCTTGACCGCTTTCCGGATGAGGCCGGATCGATGTGCGCTCCCGCGAAGCCGCGAACGCAGGCGGCAGGTTGTAATTCGCGACGACATTGAGACGGTCCCCATCCCACAGATTCATCGTACCGAAATTCGCCCCACAGACACGCGTGGCGTTCTCCAGCATTTTCTGGAACACCGGCTCAAGTTCGCCCGGAGATGAACTGATGACCTGCAACACCTCCGAGGTCGCGGTCTGCTGTTCCAGCGACTCGCTCAATTCAGCGGTTCGCGATTCGACCTTCTTCTCCAAATCCGCATAGGATTCCTGCAGCCGCGCGCCCATGTCGTTGAACTGGTCGGCGAGGCCTTCGAGCTCGTCGCCGGTCCGAATCGAGATGCGCTGGGCGAAATCGCCGCCGCCGATGCGCGCGGCACCCGCGCGCAGCGCCTGGATCGGTCCGACCATGCGCCGGGCCAAAAATATCCCCGCCAGCACCGCGAAGATCGACGCGCCCGCGAGCACAATGGCGAGGCGCTGCAGCGCCAGATACAGCGATGCGTAGGCTTCCTCCACCGGCAGTTCGACGAACATGGTCCAGCCCAGCGGCGCGATCGGCGCCGACGCCGTCAGCACTTCCTGCCCCTGGATGTTCTTCGCGCCCTGCAACGATTCGAGGTCGGCGCCAGGATTTCCGGCTTGGGCTGCCTGCACCTGCAACAGCTTCGACATGTCGGTGTTGCGCAGCACCAGGCTGATGTCGGGATGCGCGATCAGGCGGCCTCCCGCGCCGACGACATAGGCGTGGCCGCGTTCACCGACCTTGATCTGCGAGACCACGTCCCAGATCAGCTTCAGATTGACCTCGGCGATGCTGACGCCGGCGTCCTTGCGGGTGCCGGCCAGCGACAGCGTCATATAGGGCTCGGACTCCCGGCGGAAATACACCGGCCCGTAATAGACCTTGTGGGCGACGGCTTCGGTGAATTTTGGGTCCCGGGAGAGATCGAGCCCTGAATCGACCACGTCCATGGCGAGGCGCGAAACCCTCAGGCGCTCCTTGCCGGTCGAATCGACCTGCGCCAGCTCCGTGATCGCCGGCACCTGCCGCAACAGCCGCAGGGCGTCGAACCGGCGCTGCTCGATCGAGCCCGCAGACCACGGCAGTTGGGTGGTCCAGCCGAGCTGGCTTTCGATCTCCTTGATGAACTGGCCGATCTTGGCTGCCGCAGCCTCCGCCTGCTCGTGCTGAATCCTGATCAGCGCCGCCTTGTGCTCGCGATAATAGAAGAAAACCTCAAAAATCCCGTTGGATAGCAGCGCCACGCCGACCACGGCGACGAACAAAGCGACGTATTTGATGAACAGCCGGCTGCGGATCTTCGTCGCCTGCGGCCTCGCCTCCGGCGCCGCTTCCGCCACAGGCGAAGCGGCCAGCGTGCGGCCTTCTAACGTTCGACCTTGGGGCGTGTCCGGGTGGAGGGAAATGCTCATCCCACCCAATTTAGCAAGAACGCGGGGGCTTGTCTCTTCCCGCAGTGCGGTAGGATTACGCGACCAATGCGACAGCGGCGATCAACGCCGCTGCCGCTTTAGGTACATTGGTTAATAGCTCAGGTCGGCTTCAGCGCCTTGGTTCCGAGATCGAACTCCGCGATTTCCTTGGCCCGCTCGGATTCCGCCGCTGCGCGGTGATCGGTAGCTATCGACACATAGACCGCCGGCAGCACGAACAGCGTAAACAAAGTCCCGATCGACATGCCCGCAACCACGACAAGTCCGATCGAGAACCGGCTCGCCGCGCCCGCGCCGGTCGCGGTCAACAGCGGCAGCAGGCCGGTGACCATCGCCGCGGTCGTCATCAGGATCGGGCGCAACCGGACGCGCGCCGCCATCTCGATCGCGGAGCGCCGATCGAGGCCTTCGTTGAGCTGCAGCTCGTTGGCGAACTCGACCATCAGGATGCCGTGCTTGCTGATCAAGCCGACCAGCGTGAGCAATCCGACCTGAGTATAGATGTTCATCGTGGCGGCGCCGAAGAACAGCGGAATCAAGGCGCCGACGATCGCCATGGGAACGCTGATCATGATGACGAGCGGATCGCGCAGGCTCTCGAACTGCGCCGCCAGCACCAGGAAGATGATGATCAAGGCAAACGCAAAGGTGATCGCGAGCTGGTTGCCTTCCTGCACATATTGCCGGGAATCGGCGAGGTAATCGTGGCTGAACCCGGCCGGCAGGTTCTTGGCCTGGCTCTCGAGGAAGTCGACCGCCGTTCCCACCGTCACGCCGGGCATCGGCACCGCCTGGAAGGTCGCCGAATTCAACTGGTTGTAGTGGGTCAGCGCGTTCGGATCGGTCCCCGTCTCAATCGAGACGACGGTCGACAGTGGCATCTGCTCGCCGCTCGACGTCGGCACATAATATCCGCCGAGCGCCTCGGGCGACAGCCGCTTGTCGCGCGGCACCTGCGGAATGACCTGATACGATCGGCCCTCGAGGTTGAACCGGTTCACGTAGTTTCCACCGAGCAGCGTCGCCAGCGAAGCCCCGATATTCTGCATGGTGATGCCGAGGTCGCTCGCCTTCGAGCGGTCGATCTTGACCCGCACCACCGGCTGGTTGAAGTCGAGATCGCTGTCGGAGACGATGAACAACCCGCTCTTGCGCGCGGCGTCCTTCAGCTTCACCATTTGCTCGAAGACCGACTGGAATCCGTTGGTCGAGGAGATCACCATCTGCACCGGCAATCCGCCGGGACCGCCGGGCAGCGGCGGCAGGTTGAAGGCAAAGGCATTGACGCCTTCGATCTTGCTGATCTGCGCCTGCACCAGCGGCTTGAGCGCGATCGAGGAGCGCTTTCGCTCATCCCATGGCTTAAGCAGCATGCCGGCGATGCCGTTTTGCGGACCGTTGATGCCGTTCAGGACGAAACGAAGGTCCGTCTCGGGGAAGCCGGCGAATGTCTTGTCCAGCTTCTCGCCGTAATAGTCGATGTAATCGATGTTGGCGTATTTCGGCGCCTTGGTCACGGAGAACACGATGCCCTGATCTTCCTCGGGCGCGAGCTCTTTCGAGGTGTGCATGTAAAGGAAACCGACCAGCCCGAGGATGGTCAGCGCGAACAACCCCGTGATCGGGCGGTAATCAAGCGAGCGATCGAGCTGCCGGCCGTACCAGCGCGTCATCGCTCCAAAAACCTTGTTGACGATCCGCGCAAACCTTCCTTCCTCGGCGCTCTTGAGGAACACCGAGCACATCATCGGCGACAGCGTCAGCGCGATCACGCCCGACACGATCACGGAGCCCGCCAGCGTGAAGGCGAATTCGCGAAACAGCGAACCGGTGAGGCCGCCGAGGAAGCCGATCGGCGCATACACCGCGGCGAGCGTGATGGTCATGGAGATGACCGGGCCGACGATCTCGCGCGCGCCCTGCATCGCCGCCTGCACCGGAGGTTTTCCTTCCTCCAGATGCCGGTGGATGTTCTCCACGACCACGATGGCATCGTCGACGACGAGACCGATCGCCAGCACCATTGCGAGTAGCGTCAGCAGGTTGAAACTAAACCCCGCCATCAGCATCAGGGTGCAGACGCCGATCAGCGACAGTGGAATGGTCACCACCGGGATGATCACCGAACGGAACGAGGCGAGGAACAGGAAGATCACCACCACCACGATGATGATCGCTTCGCCGAGCGTCTTCTCGACCTCGTCGATCGACGATTGAATGAACTTGGTCGAATCGTAGGCCACCTTCATCTTCATCGACGGCGGCAGATTGCGTTCCATTTCCGGAAACAGCGCGCGGACACCCTTGACCAGCGTCAGCGGGTTGCCCTGCGGGGTTGCCTGCACGCCGATGAAGATTGCGTGCTCGCCGTTGAAGGCGACGCTGGCGTCGGTACTCTGCGCCGCAAGTTCGACGGTTGCGATGTCCTCCATCCGCACGAAGCCACCGTCCTTGGATTTGACGATCATGCGCTTGAACTGCTCGACGTTCTGCAGATCGGAATTGGCGGTGACGTTGGAGACGATGAAAAAGCCCTTGGCCTGGCCCGCGGCGGCCTGGAAGTTGTTGGCGACGATCGCGGCGTTAACATCGCTCGGCGAAACGTTGCGGCCGGCCATTCGGACGGGATCGAGCCACAGCCGCATCGCGAAGGTCTGGCCGCCCAGAATATCGGCAGAAGCAACGCCATCGACGGTCGAGAGCACCGGCTGAACCACCCGCGTCAGATAGTCCGATATCGCCGATCCCGACAGCACTTCAGAGGAGAAGCCGAGATACATCACGGCGGTGGTCTGACCGGTGGTCTTGGTCACGACGGGGTCGTTGGATTCCTTGGGAATCAGGTATTTGACCGAATTCACCTTGGCGAGCACTTCGGTCAGCGCCTGGTTCGGATCGAAATTCAGCTTGATGTAGACCTGGATGGTGCTGGTGCCGAGCACCGAGGACGAGGTCATGTAGTCGACGCCTTCGGCGGAGGCGACGGCCTGCTCGATCGGCGTCGTGATAAAACCCTGAATCAGGTCGGCCGACGCACCGGGATAGGAGGTGGTGACGTTGACCACCGTATTCGACAGTTTCGGATATTGCCGGATCCCCAGACTGGTCGCGGCCCGCAGACCGATCAGGAGAATCAATAGACTGACGACCACCGCCAACACGGGTCGCTTGATGAAAATGTCGGTCCAGACCATCGTGATGCGCTCCGATCGTTAGATCATGATCCGATCAGATTGAATCGGAGATGATCTAACCCTTTTTGTTTAGTAACGCGTTTGTTTAGTAACGCGGTGGATTAGCCGGAATCGGCGGCGGCTCATCGGTTGAGATCGCCACTGCCGCTCCCGATTGCAGCTTGAGTTGGCCCACGGCGACCACGCGATCGCCGGGCTTCAATCCACTGACGATTTCGGTACGCCCGTTGACCCGGTTTCCGGTCCGCACGAAGGTGCGAACCGCGGTCAGGCTGGTCTTGCCGTCATCCTCTTTCTTCTCGGTGATCAGGAACACCGAATCTCCGTAGAGCGTGTAGTCGACGGCCGTTTCGGGAATAGTGACGACGGCTGGCTTGTCCGGCAGCACGATCGTCGCCGTCGTGAACATGCCCGGCTTCAAGATGTGATCGGGATTGTCGAGGGTGGCCTGAACGCGGATGTTGCGCGTATCGGTGGAGATCTGGGGTTCGATCGCGGTGATTTTGCCCTCGAATCTGCGGCCGGGATAGGCGTCAACCGTGATGCGCACCGTCTGTCCGACACTGAGCTGTGCAGACTGTTTTTCCGTCACCGTAAAATTGGCGTACAGCGTCGACAAATCGGTCAACGTCACGATCTGGGTGCCCGCGGTGAGATATTGGCCGACCTCGACGTGACGGACACCGAGCTCGCCGTCGAACGGCGCGCGCACCAGCTTCTGCGAAATGATCGCCTGGGTCTTGGCGATGCCGGCGATGGCCTGGTCGTAGGTCGCCTGCGCGGCATCGGCCGTCGCCTGCGGACCGAACTGGCGCGCCGCCAGTTGCTTGGCGCGATCGAGCGCCAGCTGCGCGCCGGTCGCCTGCGCCTTGAAGCTCGCGAGGTCGCCCTGCTCGGGGCCGTCGAATAATTGCACCAGCGGACTTCCGGCCTTCACGGTAGAACCCGCGGTAAACATGATGTCGGTGATGCGGCCTGAGAGATCGGAGGTGACATTGACCTGATGCACGGCGGCGAGGTCGCCGACCGCCATCAGCAGGTTCGGAACAACCTCCGATTTGGCCTCGGCAATCGCGACCGACGACGGCGGCGGCTTATTATTCGCGAAGAACTGCGCGATCATATGGCTGCGGAACGCATTGAAGCCGACCAGACCGCCGACCAACAGCGCGAGCAACAGGCCGACGATGATGAACCAGCGCACCATCCGGACCGGACGCGCGCGCGGCTTATCGGTAATCGCCCTGCCGGAGATATTGGCTTCGGTCACAATGTTCATGTCAGGCACTTTCTGCAGTTGCCGGCTGCCCCCAGACCGGCGACAGTTCCCGGTCCAGATGGGAGGCAATCACGGTTTCGTTAAGGCCAATTCCGCGGAGAATGAATTCGCACACTTGCCGTTCGAGCTTGGCCGGGGCGCCATAGGTCAGACATGGCACCGACGGCAGCCGCGCCAGCGCGGTCATCAAAACGGTATGATGCGCAAACCAGAACAGGTTCATCGGGTCGCGTCCGAGCGGCGCAGCGTCCCCCGCCGCCACCGCGCGCTCGAGCGAGGCGGTGAACATCTGTCCAATCAGATGGCCGATCTTGTCGTAAATCAGCCGCGCGAACTCCCCATCGTCGAGGTGGCTCGTCATCATCAGCCTGAGACGCTGGGCCTCTTCCTGATCAGGTGCCTCCGACAATTCGGTGAAATGGCGGACCATCCCGCGAATCAGCGTGACAAGCGTCTCGGTCGATGGCTCCAGCCCCAATAGTCGATGCAGCGCGGGATCGGCCTCGCACTCTTCGGAGAGGATTTCCGCATACAGCGCCGATTTCGACGGGAAGTGCTTGAACAGCAATCCTTCCGAGATCGAGGCCGCCGCCGCGACGCTCTTGGTCGTGGTCCCCGCAAAGCCATGGCGCGCAAAGCACCGCTTGGCGGCGCTCAGGATCAATTGCCGCCTTAAATCGCTGGTCATGCGCAGGGTGCTCATGCTCGTGAGTAAGCACTCACCTTTACAAAAAGTCAAGGTTTTTGCTGCAGCGCACCAGGTTCCTAGAGTTTCTAAAGACCAGAGGTTCTAAAGAACAGGCCTAGACGGGGCTAGATCGGCCCAAAGCCGAGCGCGCCGCGGATACGGGTAACCGTGTACTGGCCGTCGCGGCTGGAGAGCACGCGCTCCAGATTGGCGCTGTCGATCTTGATACTGGCAAAGCGCGGCCCGGTGAGGTCCTGCATGGACAGCGCATAGGCCTCGATCTCAGCCATGGTCGAAATCGCGCGGGCGTCCGCGATCCCGCAGGATCGGGCGACGCCGACGAGGTCGACGGTCGCGGCGGTGTGGCTCGCCTGCCCGCCGGTCTCGCCATAGACCTCATTGTCCAGCACCACGATGGTTAAGTTTTTGGGCTTTTGCAGGCCGACGGTCGCAAGGCTCCCGATCCCCATCAGCATCTCGCCATCGCCGGTGATCACCACTACCGGTAGCTCGGGCTGCGCCAGCGCGACGCCGAGCCCGATCATGACCGCGCCCCCCATGGCGCCCCACAGGTAAAAGTTGCGGTCGTGGTCGCCGGCGGCCGCAATGTCGTAGGTCGAGGCGCCGAGCCCGCCGACCACGATGGCCTCCTTGCGCTCCGCCAACAGGCTTGCGACGACGCTGCGCCGGTCGAGAAGATTTGCCTTGCTCATTTGGTAAAAACCTTTGCCCCGATCAGGCGCTGCGACAACAGCACGGCGGTCGGCGTGCAGGCATTGTAGGCCTGGCCGGCGGCGGCCTCGACCACCTCGCGCACTTCGCTCGCGTGGGAAGCCCGCAACACTTTTATCCCCGACAATTCGAAAACGCCTGATGTGCTCGAACCCATTGGCACCTGCCAGGGATTGAATTCGCCCCACTCGCCGCGCATCGTCACCAAAGTGAGGAACGGAAAGCGGAAAATCTGGGTCAGCGACAGCATGTTCACACAATTGCCGACGCCACTCGACTGCATCAGCAGCACGCCGCGCTGGCCGCCGGCCCAGGCGCCGGCGAGTAGCGCCACGCCCTCTTCTTCCGTCGTCAGCGGCACCGCGCGCATCGCGGGCGCCCCCAGCACGCGGTCGATCAATTGCGAATGCCCGGCATCCGGCACGTAAGGCACCTGGCGGACATCGAAGCGCTGCAATATCGCAAAGATCTCCTCCGGCCAGGAAGAGGCAGTTTCGGCCATTTCCGCTGCGGCTTCGGTTCGGGCGTGCATTTTCATTTCCAGTCGGCTAGGCGAGACTGTATTCGGGTGCAAGACTCTAGCAAGACTTTAGACGGCGCCGCATTTTACGAAAGAGCGAAAACGGCATATCCCTCTCCCCAAAGAGTATGGCAGCATGACTGCGAACGCACGAGAGCTGGCGAAGAGTTTCGACCTCGAGAGACTGACGGGCGAATTTTACGCCGACCCCTACCCGATCTATCGTGCACTGCGGGAGCACGAGCCGGTCAAGCTGATGCCCAACGGCGCCTACTTCCTGACGCGCTATGACGATCTGGTCTCTGCCTACAAGAACACGAAGATTTTCTCATCCGACAAGAAACGGGAGTTCTTGCCGAAATACGGCACATCGCTCCTCTACGAACATCACACCACGAGCCTCGTCTTCAACGACCCGCCGGCGCACACCCGCGTGCGGCGCTTGATCATGGGCGCGCTGTCGCCGCGCGCCATCGCCGAGATGGAGCCCTATCTGATCGCGCTGGTCGACCGCCTGCTCGATGGCATCGCCGCGAAGGGCGAGTTTGAGCTGATCGGCGATTTCGCTTCCGCGATCCCCGTCGAGGTGATCGGCAATCTGCTCGATGTGCCGCACGACGAGCGCGAGCCCTTGCGCGACTGGTCGCTGGCTATACTTGGCGCGCTTGAACCGGTCATCAGCGCCGAGGTGTTTGCGCGCGGCAACAAGGCCGTGGAAGATTTCCTCCTTTATCTCGAAGTCCTGGTCGAACGGCGTCGCGCAAAACCCGGCAACCCCGAACGCGACGTGCTGACGCGTCTGCTTCAGGGCGAGGATAATGGCGAGCGGTTGACGGCGAAGGAACTGCTGCACAATTGCATCTTTCTCCTGAACGCCGGCCACGAGACCACCACCAATCTGATCGGCAACGGGCTGGTGGCGTTGTCGCAAAACCCCGCGCAGAAAAACCGGCTGATCGAACATCCCGATCTGATCAAGACCGCGGTCGAGGAAATCCTGCGGTTTGAAAGTTCGAACCAGCTCGGCAACCGCATGACGACGGCGCAAGTCGAGCTCGGCGGCGTCACGCTTGCCACCGGCACGCCGGTGACGCTGTGCATTGGGGCTGCGAACCGCGATCCCGCCCAATTCCCTGACCCGGAAACGCTCGACATCGGCCGCACGCCGAACCGGCATCTGGCGTTCGCCACCGGCGCGCATCAATGCGCCGGCATGGCGCTGGCGCGGCTCGAAGGCGCCATCGCGATTTCGCGATTTCTGGCGCGGTTTCCGAATTACGCGCTGAACGGAGAGCCGGTGCGCGGCGGCCGCGTCCGCTTCCGCGGATTTTTGAGCGTGCCGTGTATTACTGCGTAGGATGGGTTGAGCGAAAGCGAAACCCATCAATTGCTTCCGAAGGAGTGATGGGTATCGCTTCGCTCAACCCATCCTACGATCGCCGCTGGACGCCCGCGGCATCTCGCTCATCGACCAGGCGCCGTTTCGACGGTATATTCATGGATCGTCCATTTCGGCAGGCGGCCGCTGGCGAAACGCGGGTGACAAAAAGATGTCTCCACCGTTCCAGGAATTCATCGCGAGGGAAGCGCGGTTTGGCGCCAACAACTATGCGCCGCTCGGCGTCGTGCTGTCGCGCGGCAAAGGGGTCTTTGTCTGGGATACGCAGGGCAACCGTTATCTCGATTGCCTGTCCGCCTATTCGGCCGTCAACCAGGGCCACTGCCATCCGAAGATTTTTGCCGCCATGGTGGAACAGGCGGGCCGGCTGACGCTGACCTCGCGCGCCTTCCACAACGATCAGCTCGCGCCGTTCTACGAGGAGATCGCGGCGCTGACCGGCTCGCACAAGGTGCTGCCGATGAACAGCGGCGCCGAGGCTGTGGAGAGCGCGATCAAGTCGGTGCGCAAATGGGGCTACGAGGTGAAGGGCGTGCCGGATGGGCAAGCCGAGATCATCGTCTGCGCCGATAATTTCCACGGCCGCACCCTTGCCGTCGTCGGCTTCTCTACCGATCCGGCATCACGCGAGCATTTCGGGCCGTTCGCGCCAGGTTTTACAATTATCCCGTTCGGCGACGCGCAAGCGCTGGAGGCGGCGATCACGCCGAACACCGTCGCCTTCCTGGTCGAGCCGATCCAGGGAGAGGCCGGCGTCATCATTCCACCCGCAGGTTATTTTGCGAGGGTGCGTGAGCTCTGCACCGCGCATGACGTGATGCTGATCCTCGACGAAATCCAGACCGGGCTCGGCCGCACCGGCAAACTGCTCGCCGAGCAGCATGACGGCATCGAGGCCGACGTCACGCTGCTCGGCAAGGCGCTATCCGGCGGCTTCTATCCGGTATCGGCGGTGCTTTCCAACAACGCGGTGCTCGGCACCTTAAAACCCGGCCAGCACGGCTCGACCTTCGGCGGCAATCCGCTCGCCTGCGCGGTGGCGCGGGCGGCGCTGCGGGTGCTGGTCGAGGAAGGGATGATCGAGAACGCGCACCTGCAAGGCGCGCGCTTCCTCGATGGCTTGAGGGGCATCCGCGCCAACACCATCCGCGAGGTGCGCGGCCGCGGCTTGATGCTGGCGGTCGAACTGAACCCGGAAGCCGGCCCCGCGCGCCGCTACTGCGAGGCGTTGCAAACGCGCGGCATTCTCGCCAAAGACACCCACGACCACACGATCCGCATCGCCCCGCCGCTGGTGATATCAAGCGATCAGGTCGACTGGGCGCTGGAACAGTTCGGCGCCACGTTGAGGCAGGATTTGTCGTGAGGGCGTGATCTCGTAGCTTGAAGCGTGGGAGCGCGACGCTCCTGAGCGTGACCTGCCAACCTTGCTTTATCCCGATCTTCCAGTTCAATTTCCCCCTGCACCTTGACGTGGAGGCAAAGATGAGCGGGCTTGAATTCACCAGAGAGGCCGCGAAACGACTTGAAAGAACCTACCTCACCAGCGACGTGGTCGCGCAACGTTCGGAGACGATCCGGCAGCTCGATTTGTCCAGCGGTGAGCGCGTTCTGGATATCGGGTGTGGTCCGGGTTATCTGTGCGAAAGCGTGGGCGAGATCGTCGGACCTCGGGGTGCTGTCGTCGGCATCGATATTTCGACCGACCTGATAGCCCTCTGCAATCAACGAAAAGCTTCAGCATGGCTTTCATATGCCATCGGCGACGCGACCAAAGTAAATCAAGCAGATGCGTCATTCGACGTCGTCGTATGTACGCAAGTTGCAGAATACGTTCCTGATGTCGACCGCCTTCTTTCGGAGGCATTTCGCGTCCTGAAGCCCGGCGGCCGAACGCTCTTCATGGCAACGGATTGGGACGCCGTTGTTTGGCATTCCGAAAATCCTGATCGCATGGCCCTGGTCATGAAATCGTGGGAAGCGCACTGTGCTCATCCGCATCTCCCGAGATCCATGCAATCCAGATTGGTCAATGCAGGATTTCGATTCGACGGCGCAGCCGTTTTTCCGATCCTCAATCTCAAATGTGATGATGATAGCTACAGTAACGGGCTGGCACGGGGTGTTCGCGAATTCGTTGGGCGCAAGAAAGACGTCTCTGCTGATGATCTGGACGAGTGGCATGGCGAATTCCAGCGCCTGAGCCAAGCAGGGCGATACTTCTTCAGCACCAACCGGTACATCTTCAAAGCGTCAAAACCCGATGCGCAAAGCCGTTGAAATGTTTGCTATCGGCATGGCGTCGTTTCGCTGCACTGCGGAATTTGGTCGCTCCCGGATCATGACGGATATGGGCGGACTTCCCTAACGCGATCATCCCTGAGTTGCATCAAAGCTGTCATATCGATCTTGTATCCTGTCGGCCCTACAAAACTACAAAAATCAGGGAGGACAGAATGATGCGTCATCGACCTTATCTCGTCGGCGCGGCTATCGGCCTGTTTGGCTGTGTCGCGATCGCCAGCTCGCCCGCGAAGGCGACGCCGTGCAGCAATCTCCAATCCTTGCAGCTCGACGACACCACGATCACCTCGGCGACCGACAACACGTCAGGGGTCTTCGTCGTCCCCGGCTCCAACCCGCCGAACACGATCGCCGGTCTTCCGGCCTTCTGCCGGGTCACCGCGACCCTGATCCCCACCGCGGATTCCAGCATCAAGATCGAGATCTGGCTGCCCGAGTCGACGTGGAACGGCAGGTTCCTCGGCACCGGCGGCGGCGGCTTCCAGGGGGTGATAACCTACGGCGAGCTCGCCAGCGGAATCCAGCATGGCTTTGCCGCGACCAACAGCGATCTCGGCACCGGGGTCTCGGGATGCAGCCCGCTCTACTGCGGTTCAGATGGCAACATGGGCAATCCGCTGGCGATTGCGTTCGGCGATCCGGCGGCGCCGTCGACCGGTTTGTTCGGGCATCCCGAGCGGATCAAGGATTTCGGCTACCGGGCGATCCATTTGATGACCGTGCGGGGCAAGGAGATCGCCAACGCGTTCTACCGGCAGAGCGCGCATAAGTCCTATTTCGCCGGATGCTCCACCGGCGGCCAGAACGCACTTATGGAGGCGCAGCGCTACCCCGACGACTACGACGGCATCCTGGCGGGCGCGGCCGCGTTCAACCGCACGCACCTGCATATGGCAGGTCTCGCGTCTTGGCAGAACACCCACGCGAGCCCGGGCCGGTTCATCCAGCCCGGCCAGATGACGCTGATCAACCAGGCCGTGCTCGCGCAGTGCGTCGGCCGCGACGGCGGCGCCAGCACCGACCCGTTCCTGACCGATCCGCGGGATTGTCATTTCGATCCCAAGGCGCTCTTGTGCACTGGCGGTAAGGTGCCTCCCGCGTGCCTGACGGCCGACCAGGTCACCACGATCCAGAACTACTACGCCGGCACGATCGACCCGGTGAACGGGCAGGTCATCAATCCGGGCTCCGAACGCGGCAACGAGACTGACGACGTGCGCGCGCTCGGCTTGGCGTTCGGGGAGCGGCTTCCCGAGCCCGCGTTCGACGGCCTGTTCTACTGGGTGTTCGGCCCGGGCTTCGGCCATCCGGCGAGCGCGGTCAATTTCGCGAATTTCGACTTCCACCACGACGTCGACACGGTCGATGACCAGCTAGCCGCGGTGCTGAACGCGGACAGCACCGATCTCGGCGAGTTCAGGGAGCATGGCGGCAAGCTCCTGATGTATCACGGCTGGGCCGACCCGCTCATCCCGTCGCAGAGCAGCATCAACTACTTCAACGCGCTGGTTGCAAACGGCGGCCATGGGTTCGAGAAGGCAAGCTTCGACGAGGATGGCAGCCCTGCGCTGCGGCGGACCCAGAGCTACGCCCGGCTGTTCATGGCGCCCGGGTTGTACCACTGCTCCGGCGGGCCCGGCCCCAACACGTTCGATGCGCTCACGCCACTCGTCACCTGGGTCGAGACCGGTGTGGCGCCGGAGACGATCGTCGCGACCAAGTTCGTCAACGATACGCCGCCCTCGGTCCAGATGACTCGCCCGCTCTGCGTCTTCCCCAAGGTCGCGAAGTACTCAGGAAGCGGCAGCACCAGCATCGCGGCGAATTTTACCTGCGTCGCTGACGAGCCCGACTTCAACCAGACGCCGGCCCCCAAATTCGGGCCGTAAGAAGTGCGACGCCGGCGAGCCGCGTGCTCGCCGGCGCCTTGCTTTTGCAGCGGCGACGCCGGTCCGCACGTAGCAGCGAGATGGTCATCGCCATTCAACAAACCGGGCACCATTGCAGTGCATGAGTCCGAAACTGGGATGCTTGGCGTCGTACAGCGGCTCCGCCGCCGAGCTCGGTCTCCAAATCGCAGCCTATGTGGACAAGATCCTCAAAGGACACAAACCCGCTGATCTTCCGGTGCAGCAGCCGACCAAATTCGAAATAACGATCAATCTCAGGACCGCCAAGGCGCTGGGTCTCACGATATCGCCCGCGCTACTCGCGCGAGCAGACGACGTGATCAAATAGGAGCTCCGATGACGGCTCTTGGCACTTTCGAGACATGCCGACCGGCTCTCTCAACGACCGCGGCATGATGGGCGATGGCCTGCGGGCTGTTGTCGACCCACGATCAGGCTCACATCACTGCATCGTCCCGCTGAAGCCGGAAACGGCGTTGAGCGGCGTACCGTCCCTTCCATTGCCGCCAATCTGATTGTTCTTGAACGATTCCACCACGCCGCCGGACACAGAGCTTACGCCAACGTCATTTCCGGAAATCGTCGAGTCGCCAATGGAAATGTTTGAGTTCGCGCCCAACGACTGAAGCGCGTTGCCGACATTGTTCGTGAGCGAGGAATGGTCAATTACGAAATTGATCGACGTTCCAGCCTGCGACAGAATCCCGTTGCTCAAGCTGGATCGGATTGCACTGTCCTTCATGACCATCTCAATTGCGCCGTTGGCGCTGCTTAGGAGTATCGCTGTCGCGTTGTACCTAAATTTTACGTTGTCGAGAACGATACGGGCACTACCGCCTGCCGAGGGCATAACTTGCAGTCCGCCCCCGCCCGATGGAGCGGTTCCATTGTTTTCAATGAGGCTGCTCGTGATCGAAAGCTGGGAGTCGGGCGTCGAAGGCTGAAATCTGATTGCAACCCCGGAGTAGAGGTGAATGAGGCAGTTTTCGAGCACCAATTCGGCACCGTTCTGAAAATCGATGCCGGGGCTAAAGGACCCGGTCCCGTTGATCGTCAGATTGCGAATTTTTACCACGATGCCTAGAGCGTTTATTACGATAGAGAGCGGGAAGTGGGCGTGCGGTAAATTTCCGCAGTCGATCGTGATCGATTTCGTAATTGTCAACGAGGGAAAAACGGCGAACGAAGCACCTCCATCAAGGCACGAAATCTCACCTCCGGGAGCCGTGGCATCATGGGCACTTTGAAAGGTTGGGCAAGGAGCGGCCAAAGTACAATTCACATTGGCGGTGCCCGTGGCGGAGATATAGCTTTTGTAGGTTTTCGCCTGAGCCAGGCTCCCGGGCAATCCCGAGATGACAACAGCAGCGAGACCGGCAAGCAAAGGTACGAGCTTTCGCATGACCTATACCTCCGTGCAAAATGTTGACTTGCAAGAAGTCCAGGGTAGTCAAAGTTAGCCTGGATTACTCGTTCCCGATATACCCAAACGACAGCGCAGAAGCCGCAGCGGCAATGTCTGTTTACGGGCATATAGCGTCATTTCGCGGCGCTGCGGAATTTGGTCGCTATCGCTAGGGCATAGCTCAACAAGCAAGCATGACGCCTTCCCACACCATGATTTACAGCCCTGGGCGTCGCTACTTCTATTTTACGTTTCGACCGTCAAGTTCTTGATTTTCGTCCTGGACCACCCCGCTTGACGCACTCAACAACTCTATTGTCGTAGAAGTTGATCTCGGCGTGACTCGTCATGTTGCAGGGGCCGAAGTCGGTGTTGGGAACAATCCAAATCCGACAATTAGGCCCCTTTATTTCGGCACGGACGGCGGCACGGCATTGAACTTCCAGCGGCTCCGCCAGCGCTGTCCTATTCGAAGCCGAGAAAGCAATTGTACAAATTGCCGAACCCAAGACAAATCTCATGATCGACGGCGATTTCATGTTCGTTGCCTCCATATTATTTTTTATGGAATGCAGACAATCATGCATCCAAGTGTTGATGGTCCGCAAGCCAGCCGTTGCACGGCGGCGACGACATTCCACGCCACATCATCGTCACACGCGCTGACGGACTTCATCGCCATCGGCTTCATGCCCCATCGCGGCAAAGTCAAAGACACACTCTGCGCCTAGCTGAACTCGCGGCCGGGCTGCTGTGCTTCGGACGGCTTACGGGAGCAACCTCATGACGCGCGCTCAGCGTTCACCGGCAGGGTGAACTGAAACGTGGCGCCGTGGGGTAGGTTTGCCGTGGCCCACAGCCGGCCACCATGGGCTTCCATGATCGAACGGCAGATCGAAAGTCCCATGCCCATGCCGCCGGATTTGGTGGTGAAGAAGGCGTTGAACAGCCGGTCCGCATTCTCGGCGGGGATTCCGACGCCGCAATCCGTCACACTTACAAGCACCTGTTGTTTCTCGTCGCGGCGCGATCGGATCACCAGCTGGCGCGGCCGATCCGTGACCGCTTGCATCGCTTCAATGCCATTCATCACCAGGTTGATGATCACCTGCTGCAGTTGGACCCGATCACCAAGGATCGTGGGTACAGCCGCTGCTAAATCCATTCGCAACGATACCTGATGGCTGATCAACTCACGCCGCACCAACGGGATCGTCTCCCTCACGACGTCATTGACGTCGAGCGGCACCTTCTCAAGGCTGGTCTTCTTCGCGAGCGTCCGGACGCGCCGGATCACCTCGCTTGCCCGATTGCCGTCGTCGATAATCCATTCCACCGAACGGCACGCTGCGTCCACGTCGGGAGTTCCGCGGCGCAGCCAGCTTAGACAGGCCTCCGCGTTGGCGACAACGGCGGCGAGCGGTTGGTTCACCTCATGAGCGATCGAGGCGGTCAGCTCGCCCAAGGTTGTTATGCGCACAACATGTGCCAGGTTCGCCTCCGCATCGCGCAACGCTCCCTCGACATGCTTGCGCTCCGTTAGGTCCAGCACGAAGGCGACGCCCTCATCTCGGTTCCACTCGAAAATCGCGCGGGCGACCAGCACCGGCACACGGCTGCCGTCTTTGCGAAAGTACTCTTTCTCACGGGGCTGGACGGTTCCAGTCGCCTTCAGCTCCGCGAAGGCCTGGTCGTCGACATCGCGCCATTCGGCCGGCGTCAGCTCCGTCCACCGCAGTGAGGCGAGATCTTCCCGGGCATATCCGACAATATCGAGAAAGGCGTGGTTGGCTTCGATGATCCGGCCCTGAAAATCCCAGATTACAATTCCGACGATGTTCGAGTCGACCAGACGGCGGATCCTGGCCTCCCGTTCCCGGAGATCGTTGTATAGGCGCGCGTTCTCCAGCGAAATCGCCGCTTGCGATGCCAGCAATTCCAGCACCGAGATCCGGGAGGGCGTGAACACGTGCGATGCCAAATTGTTCTCGAGATAGAGCACCCCGATCAGCTTGGCCTGCTTCACCAGGGGCAGACAGAGCACCGACCGAGCACGCTTTTGACAGATGTACTCATCCGCCGGGAACGGATTCTGCGCCGAGGCGTCATCAAGGATCACGCTCTGCCGCGTCCGGATCACGGTGTGGAGCACGGATTCGGGAAGCTCGGCTGGCGAGGCGGCCGTCTGGCGCAGCGTGACCTCAACCTGGCCGCGGCCGGTTGTCGCTTCCGCCGCGATCTGTGGCTCGTCGCCTTGGAACAGGATTAGCAGGCCACGCTCGGCGCCGGCATGTTCGACGGCGATCCGCAGCAGCGTCTTGATAAGCTCACCGAGGACGATCTCGCCGGACACCGCCTGCGCGGCCTTGAGCACCGTCCCGACATCCAGCCGCTCGACGGGCGCGCCAATGGTAGTGGTGGGAGATGCAGGCACTGGTGCGTCGCGGAGATGCGGATACATCTCATCGAGCTGCCGCACCTTGCCATCGGCTCCCCAACGGAGATAGCTGTGGCGGGCGTCCTGCAAATACGCACGGCCGATCTTCTCGAAGCCACGGGCCGCGTAGAAGCGGGAAGCCAGTTCATTGGCGAGCGCCTCGTTGTGGACAAAGCCATGTGCCTGTGCCGAGCGAATGGCCTGTTCGTAAAGGTCCATGGCATCGAGCGCGCGGCCTTCAATCCGGGCGATCTCGGCGCCGACCAGCGCGGCGCGATTTTCGAAGTTCTCCGGACAGTTCTCCGCCCAAATCTGGAGTTGCTTACAATGCGCCGCCAGGGCGTCTAGAAGCTCCTGCCGCTCGCCGGCTGCCGCGGAATCGCACAAGGCGGCTTGAGACAGTGCGGCGTAAAAGTGATATTCCGCCGTTTCGAAATGTGAAGGTAAAGCCCACAGGAGAGATTGCGCCCTCGATGAGGCCTCGACGGCTACAGGATACTCGCCTGCAAAGAAGCGCGCCTGCAGCTTGCGGATCCAATACTTGCACTCGGCAATCGCCAGATCCGGATTACGGGTGAAACGGCGCTCAATCCGAAGCTCGTCAAACTGCCCATCATCAAAGGATCCAAATGTCGGCGTCAGTCCGCGAAGGGTCCGGATCAGCCCGAGCTGAGTGGCAGCGATGGCAATGACAAGCCCGAACTGGGCCTTTTGCGCAAACGCGAGTCCCTTCTCGGCTTCACGTTGCATATCAACGAGCGGGTCGCCCGCCGCGAGAAGGTTAGTGGTCAGGTGGTCGGCGCTGTAGGCCACGTAAGTGGGGTCGCCCATCTCGTTTGCTGCCTGCAACGCGCGGCGCAGCAAATCCCGCCCAGACCGGATATGTCTCGTCCACGGCAGGATGAAACATCCGAAGCACATATAGGTCCTGGCCTGGAAGCGCTTCAGTCCGTGCCGTTCGACCAGGTCATGGCCGAGCCGGCCGAAGCGGTATGCCGCCTGATAGTCGCCGAAGCGCGATCCGGCGACCATGCCAAGCCGAACGTAGGCGAAGCACGAGCCATCACAGTTGCCATTCTCGAGGCTGAGATTGACCGCCCGACAGATGACCAGGGAAAACAGGTGCGCATCCGTATGCAAGCTAGACGGCCCGATCTTGGTCAGAACGTCCATCGTCGCGAGGGATGCAGGGTCGCTCATCAAAGGCAGCTCGATCAGATCCTCGATCGTGCGGCTCCCGAGCTGAGACCAGATCCGCTCGTATTCGCGTCGCGTTTCCTCGTCTTTCGGATGCGCCGACCAGTCGATGCCCAGATGTCGGAGGTAATCGAGCCCGACGGCAACCGCGCGGCTGCTCTGATCGAGGGTCGTGTACAGATCCGCCCGCAAGCACGCGACCGTGGCTCGTTCTACCGTATTTGCGGCGCGGCTTGACAGGGCCGCCAGGCGCTGCTCCGCCTCAGCCAGCGCGCCGGTGAGGAACTCGCATTCGCCCCGGTGCAGCTCTAGCGCAAAGGTAAGCTCGTGCCGGCGGTCCCAGGAGTCTTCCGACAGCAGGGCCGCACCGGCGGCCAGATAGGTGATCGCCGCGGCGTAGGCGGTAGTCGCCTTGGCGCGCTGGCCCGCGAGCAGGTTGAGCTCCGCCAGTTGCTCACGCTCGTCTCGCGAGGTAACCAAGGCGGCACCGCGGTTGAGCTGATTGACAATCTCGAAGATGGCCTCTTCGCGTTTTTCCGCAGGGGTATGCGCCGCGAGCAGCCTTCCGACGCGCAGGTGCGCCTCGGCGCGCAACCGTTCCGGTATGAGTGAATAGGCGGCTTCCTGTACCCGGTCGTGGATGAACTTGTACGAGCCCTCCGAGTGCTCGACCAGCTCAAGACGAACAGCGTCCCAAAGATCCGAATGGACCTCCTCGTTCGATTTCCCGAGGACTACCGAAAGTATCGTGATCTTGGCGGCGTTGCCGAGGCAGGCAAGCTGCTGCAACGCCGCCTGGGTCTGGACGGGCAGGCGGGTCAATCTTCCGACCATGAGGTCCACCACATTGTCGGTGTACCCCTTGGCGCGAAAGCGATCGAGCTCCCAGTGCCAGCGCGCCACATCATGATCGAAGCGGAGCAGCCCCTCTTCGGCGAGCGCAGAGATGAACTGAATGGCGAAAAACGGATTGCCGCCGGTTTTCTCGTGCACCAGTCGGGCCAGCGGGGCGGCGCGGCCCGGCGTGCAGCTAAGTGTATCCGCAATGAGCCGCCCCAGGTCTTCGCGGGCGAGCGGCGCAAGACTGATCTCCTGCACGGATGCTCCCGCCTTGCGGACAGCATCCAGCGTGCGCAGCAGCGGATGAGAGACACCGATCTCGTTGTCGCGGTAGGCGCCGACCAAAAGCAGGTGCCGCACGTCGGAGTGCGTCACCAGATGCTCGAGGAGGTCGAGCGTGGCGGCGTCCAGCCATTGCAAATCATCGAGGAACAGCGCGAGCGGGTGCTCCTTGCGCGCGAACGCCCCGAGGAAGCGCCGGAACACCATCTGGAAGCGGTTCTGCGCGTCTTGCGGCGGCAGGTCCGCGACCGGGGGCTGTTTTCCGATCACGAGCTCCAGCTCGGGAACGAGGTTGACGATGAGCTGACCATTCGGGCCGAGCGCCTCGCTTAGGGAGTCCCGCCACCGGCCAAGCTCGGCCTCGCTCTGGCTCAGGAGCGAGCGGACAAGGCTCTGGAAGGCTTGGGCAAGAGTGGTGTACGGGATGTCGCGCTTGTACTGGTCGAACTTGCCGGACGCGAACAGGCCACGCGGCGGCACCAGCGCCTTGTGCAGCTCGTT
Source organism: Bradyrhizobium lablabi (assembly GCF_900141755.1). NCBI lineage: Bacteria > Pseudomonadati > Pseudomonadota > Alphaproteobacteria > Hyphomicrobiales > Nitrobacteraceae > Bradyrhizobium > Bradyrhizobium lablabi. The sequence goes on from NZ_LT670844.1 coordinate 1,516,261, forward strand.
CACCACTGAGGATTTGCCGATGCCGGAATATCCGGACACCAACACGAGCTCCAAGGTGCCGTTCTCAACGACCCGGTCGAAGGAAGCGAGCAGCGTCTCGATCTCGAGCTCCCGGCCGTAGAGCTTCTCGGGTATCAGCAACCGGTCCGATACGTCGTGAGCACCGGGCAGGAACGCCTCGATACGGCCAAGCTGCTGCCATTCCACCAGACTCCATCGCAGATCGGCCTCGACACCCGCGGCGGTTTGGTAGCGCTCCTCGCCGGTCTTGGCGAGAAGCTTCATCACCATGGCCGAGAGCGGCCCCGGCACGCCGGCGACCCGCTCGGCGGGCGGCACCGGTTGCCGCGCGATATGGCAATGCACCCACTCGATCGGATCGGCGGCCGTGAAGGGGAGCTGCCCCGTCAACATTTCGTAGAAGGTGACACCCAGTGCATAGAGATCGCTGCGGGAGTCCACCGAGCGGTTCATCCTGCCGGTTTGTTCCGGCGCCATGTAGGCGAGCGTGCCCGCGATCACCTCTGGCGGGGCGGGGGCTTGGCGCTCGCGCGGCAGACGCGAGGCAATGCCGAACCCCGTCAGCCGCACACCGCCGCTTGCCGCGTCCACCAGGATATTTGCCGGCTTGATGTCCTTATGGATAAGGCCGCGCTCATGCACATGGCGGAGCGCCCCCGCGAGAGGGATCGCGATGCGCAGGAAATGCGATACGTCCAATGGCTGGCCAAGCAGTCGATCGAGTGGCGCACCGCCGGGATCCTCAAGCACCAGCGTCATGCGGTCGTTGTAATGTGTCAGCGCGATCGGTCGCGCCGCCCAGTCAGCGTCAAGTTCGGACTTGAGCGCATATTCGTGTTCAAGCCCCTCGACGCAACCGGGCGAGGTTTCCACCGCGGCAACAAGCAGGATCGGCACCAGGCCGCTGCCGGAGCCACGGTAGAGAGAGATGTCTCCCTCCCGCAGCTGCGAGAATACGTAGCTCGAGAGTTCGTTCACGGAGGCCTCCTGTCAGGAGGACTACTTTAGTAGATTGATTAGGTTACGTTTGCTTTCGTCCGTCAACCCAAAAACGGACGTCAAAAAGATGCGATCGGTGCCATATTTGTGGCTAGACGACAACGAGAGCCACGCCGGCCTTTTGCTCACAAAGCCGAGATGCTTTGTCGAAGAATGCGTCTACGAAGTGATCGATAAATCGAGTGACTTCCGGTGATGGGCATGTAGCGTCATTTCGCAGCGTTGCGGAATTTCGTCGCTATCGGGGCATAGCGGACATCGACCAAGCCGCAGCGATCAAGCTCGATTTACGCGCCCCCGCCTGCCGGGCCGGCGCGGCCGCGGCGGCGATCAGCCGGTCCGCGGCGGTCCACTCCTTCAACAGCCGCATCACAAAATCTTCGACACTTGCGGAGATACCGACATGTCTGAGGACATTATCGTCTTGGGTGGTTTGGCTGGCGTGTTCTGCTGGACCTATATCGTCTTGCCGCTGGTTTTTTATCATAATTGAACTCGCCGGGCGCTCGAGCAACCGACGCCATTGTGCTGCGCGCCCGCGCCTTACGGGTTCCGGTGATCGAATGTCACCGGCGTTACACTCTAGGGCGCCGATCGCATCTTGGCGACTTGCATTGCGGCGCGAGGCATCGGATGATCAGGCATACGGTAGTGGCCGATGGGGGCGCCGCTCAACAGCTGGAGTAGCAATATTTAGACAGTAGGAGGGCGCGATGGTTCGCACTGCTTGGCGTATAGCAATACCCGGCTTTCTGTTCCTGCTCGCAACATGTTCGGAAGGGTTGGCGGGCTACGTCGGAGACCGCTTCTTCCCCTCTACATTGGCAACCACTGTTCCCACGGCGGCCGACTTCTACAATCCGCCCTACTTTGTGAAGCTGCCTGACACCGCCACCACGCCCTCCACGCGCGAAATCGACATTCCCACCACCTACAGCAGACTTGTTACCAAGGACTGGTCGGTGTTCTTCACCGAGACGTTTCGCATCATCGAAAACTCAAACACGGGCACGCGCTCGGGCTTCGACAATCTCGTGATCGGCACCCAGTATCAGCTCTATACCAACCCCGAGCACCAATTCATCGTCACCGTGGGCGGCACGGCGGCGATCGGCGGCACCGGAGCGCCCGGAATCGCCTCGTCATTCTCTACGCTGACGCCGACCGTCTATATCGGCAAGGGCTTCGGCGATCTGCCGGATTCGGTGGCGTGGTTGCAGCCGCTCACGATCAGCGCCACGGCCGCCGTCGCGGTGCCAACCGAATCGTCCACCCTGACTTCCTTGGGTACGATCAATATCCCACGCACAGACACGGGCGCTTTCACAAGTCTAACGCCGCTGCCCACCGGCCCGACCACGCTCGCCGAGGCGATCAACCCGAAGATACTGCAATTGGGCTTTGCGCTGGAATACAGCCTGGTCACTAATGAGTATACCGGTCCCAACCGTACCGGGACCCGCTACGCAGAGGGGTGGGTTCCCTTGATCGAATTCACAACGGCAACGCCGCTCAATGGTCCGCTGGCGGGGAGAACGACCGGCACCGTCAATCCCGGCGTCATCTGGGTGAGCCGTTATCTCCAGGCCGGCGTCGAAGCGATCATCCCGATGGATGCCCATTCCGGCCGCGACGTCGGCGTGCGCGCACAGGCGCACCTGTATCTTCCGGCGATCTTTCCCGGTTTGAAGCCGATCTTCGGTAACTGAGCGCGCGCCGCGTGAACCTGAGCCGGACGCCGAAAACTTTGGGTAGCCGTTACGAAACGTTGGAGCGACTTGTTTCTTGTCGCCCCCGTGTGCTTGCCAGGTCTCTTGGCGAAGCCAGGCGATGTGAAGGAAAAGGTGTTCTTGCCGCGGCCCTAAAATGACAAAGGACATCATCGTGCTTGGTGGATTGGCCGGCGTGTTCTGCTGGACCTACATCATCCTGCCACCGGTTTTTTTACCACAATTGAGCCAGGTGGATGGCAGGCCATCGCTATCGCGTGGCGCAACAGGCAGTCGCCGACGGCAAACAGGCCTGATTTTGCTGGCGTTCGCGGCATTCCGGCATGTGGATCGAGCCGATCCGTAAAATGCTTCGAAAACACGGTTACATTGCGAGCGGTCGCGCTAAGCCAATTCCAATAAGTCTTCTTTAAAAGAGGCTTGAATGGCGGATGAACCATTATTGAACAAGGTGAAGGACGGACATGTTAGCGATAGCGAACCGGCGTAAAAGCGAGCGTCGTCTCTGCAGAAGCCTCGCGCGGATTCAATTCGGGACCGGCTCGTTGCCGCGCGACTGTACGATCACGGACATATCGGACGGCGGAGTCAAGGTGATCGCCGAATATGTCGACCTTCCCTCGGAGTTTACCATCATCTTGTCCGAAGGGCGCCCGCGCCAATGTCGGTTGGCCTGGCGGATCGGCTGCGAATTCGGCGCGCAGTTCGTCGACTAAATCGCAACGCTCGCAAAAAATACCGAGGCCGCTCAGCGGCCTCGGTTCGCGCGCGCGGCGTCGAAGCCCCTTATGATTGAAACCGCTGCTACCCACAACCTAAGCCGCAGGTTCCGGTTAACGGGAATTTAGGGTTAACCTGTAAGCATCCTGGCCAGTCGTCGACGATAGGCCAAACGAGATGCCCCGGCAGTTGCTCCCATATCCTTGCGGCGCGAGACGTCTTGCGTCCGTCGCAATTTCCGCGCTGCTGGTGTTCTCCCTGTGCAGCTGCCAGACCGACGGCGCGTCGGATATCACGGGCTCGCTCGGCGACAAGGCCGAGAAAAGCCACGCAGCCGACCCCCGCAAGGACCTCGATTCCTATCGCGATCGCTACCGCGCCAACCCCAAGGATGCCGACGCAGCGTTGCAATACGGCAAGGCGCTGCGCGCCACGGGGCAGCGGTCCCAAGCGGTTGCGGTGCTCGAAGAGGCTTCGCTGGCTCACCCCGACAACAAGGCGCTGCTGGCCGGTTACGGGCGGGCGCTGGCGGACAACGGCAATTTCCAGCAGGCGTTCGACGTCCTTGGGCGCGCCCACAGCCCCGACGATCCTGACTGGCGGATTCTCTCGGTCCAGGGAACGGCGCTCGATCAGCTCGGCCGCTACGAGGAGGCGCGGCAGTACTATGCGAGCGCGCTGAGAATAGCTCCCGATGAGCCTTCGGTGCTGTCCAATCTCGGCCTCTCCTACGCCCTTTCAAAAGACCTGCCGAAGGCCGAGGAGACGTTGCGGCGCGCCGATAGCCGCGCCGATGCGGATCTGCGGGTGCGGCTGAACCTGGCGCTGGTGGTTGGCCTGCAGGGCCGCCTTGCCGAGGCTGAGAGCATCGCGAAAGCCGATCACTCTCCCGAGGAGGCGGCGGCCAACGTCGCGCAGCTCCGGCGATTGTTGTCGCGCAAGGAGAATGCCCGCGCCGAGGCGGATAAGGCGCCGGTGACAGCGACCGCGCATCATGATTGAGCTTTGACGAAGGGACGGTCTTGGCCGAGACTGTCTTTGCCGAGACTGTCTTGGCCGAGACTGTCTTGGCCCCGCGACTATTTTGCGCGCAACTTCCGCATGATCGGCGACAGGAACGAGCCCCGCTGCCTTTCCTCGCCGCGACCCGTCAGCCGCCGCGCGATCTGCAGGAACGTCTTGGTGGTGCGGTGGCCGGCCGAGATTTCCGCGATCATCTGGCCGTTGTTGGCCGCCGTGCCGAACAGCCGCGAATCGAATGGAATGGAGGCGATCGGCGGGATCTCGATGGTCTTGGTGAAGCCGCGCGCGTCGATTTCAGGACGCTTCGGCATGCGGACCTGGTTGAGACAGTAAAGCGGCGGCCGGTCGTTGGGCCGCGCCGATTTCAGCACGTTCAACATGTTCTTGGTGTTGCGCAGATTGGCCAAATCAGGCTCGGCGACGATCAGGATATCGTCGGCGCCGACCAGAATCCGCTTGGTCCAGGCCGACCATTGGTGCGGAACGTCGAGCACGATGCAGGGCGTGGTCAGGCGGAGCGTGTCGAAAATCGCGTCGAACGATTCGGCGGCGAAGTCATAGACCCGATCGAGGCTTGCGGGCGCAGCCAACAGGCTGAGGTGGTCGGTGCATTTGGCGAGCAGGCGCTCCATCACGGTGGTATCGAGCCGTTCGGCCGAGAATACCGCGTTCGCGATCCCCTGCACCGGATCCTGATTGTAGTCGAGGCTGGCGGTGCCGAAGGCAAGGTCGAGATCGATGACGACGGAATCGAGCGCGAGATCGCGCGCGACCGCCCAGGCCACATTGTGCGCGACGGTGGATGCGCCGACGCCGCCCTTGGCGCCGACGACCGCGATGATCCGGCCGAGGGCTACCGCTTCCGATGCCGAGAACAGGCTGCAGATCGCGCGCACCACGTCGATCGGGGCGACTGGGCCGATGACGTAGTCGCTGACGCCGCGACGCACCAGTTCGCGATAGGGCGCGGTATCGTGGGCGGTCCCGATCACGACGACGCGGGTTCCGGGATCGCACACGGTTGAGAGGTCGTCGAGGCCGGCCAGGATATCGCGGCTGCCGTCGGTTTCCAGGATGATCACGTTCGGTGTCGGCACACTGCTATAGACATCGATCGCGGTCGCCACGCCGCCCATCTTGACCGTGACATGGGCCTTGCCGAGCCGGCGATCCTCGCTCGCCGCGCGCACGGCGGCCGCGGTCTGGTCGGTCTCGCAATAGGCCTGCACCGACACGCGCGGCGCGGGCGCAATATAATCGTCGGTGAACGACGACGTGACGTCTGGCTGCTCGTCGGAATCGTGGCGGGCGGAGCTGATCATTTGCCTGAATCGCTGAGTTTGGCCTTGTCGGCTTCGGGATAGTTGGTCGTGGTCGGCTCGCCCTTGCGATAATGCTCGAAGCCCTCGGTGCGTCGCATCGTATAGGGCGGCGTTTCAGGCCGCGGCTGCACGAGATCGGACGGATTGTCGATCATCGCCGCCATGTTGCGCTGATAGGCGCAGCCGAAATTGTGGTACTCGCGGTTCTTCGAATAGCCGGGATCGTAGATCGAGGGCCCGAGATCCTCCGGCCACACCCCGCAAGGTCCGGCCACCGCCGCGATCCTGGGATAGCTGAGCCGGATGGTCGGGAGCGTCCGAATGTCGTCCGGATGGTAGTGACGGACCACGATGCCGTGTGCCGGCACGCCTGAGGCCTCGAGCAGCGATTTGGCTTCCCGGAACGCAGACGACGCCGCGCGCGCGTTCGGCGTGTCGACCGGCACATCGGCTGTTATCGCGCCGGTGCCTTCGCGCACCCAGGTCCGTGCCAATCCGGTGACGTCGGTGCGCTGCGTGGCGGTGAGGCCGCCGCGGCCCTGGCCGACGAAAATCACGATCGACTGGTTGGCCTCCTCGATCGCGATCGGATGACGCAAGCGATAATCGTCGGGAACGCTCGCGGTCACCACTTCGTTGCCGGAATAGATGCATCCACCGAGCGTGGCCGAAAGGCCGACGAGTGCGCCTGCGAGGCGCAGCTTTCGATAGCGACCGGCCGCTGTTCTGTTTGTCATCGTTCTCGTCCCCGTCCCGCCCTGCTCAGGCAGCCCCCGTGTCAGTCAATGATGAAACCGAAATTGGCCTGGTAGCTTCCAACCGGATCGACGCGGCTCGAAATTCCGTAAATCCGGCTCATCTGGGCCAGCAGCGTCGATTGCGAATCGGTGGCGGGCGCAAACCCGTCATCCGGACGCGACAGTTCTTTCTGGGCGACCGCCCGAACCACATAGGGCGTCACCAGGACCATCAATTCGGTCTCGTGATTGACGTAATCCTGGCTCCTGAACAGCGCGCCAAAGATCGGTATCGCGTCGACGCCGGGCATTCCGTTGACGGCCTGCTTGGTCTGCTCCTGGATCAGGCCGGCCATCGCCATCGAGCCGCCCGATGGAATCTCCAGCGTGGTTTCGGCACGGCGGGTCTTGATCGAGGGGATCGTCGTTCCACCGGAACCGCCGGTCAAAGAGTTCTCGGTCGAGACTTCGGACACTTCGGTCATCACCCGCAGGCTGATCCGGCCCTCCGTCAGCACCACCGGCGTGAAGTTGAGCGAGATGCCGAACTTCTTGTAGGTGACGGTCTGGACGCATTGTCCGATCGCGCCCGACGTCGTGGTTTGGCAGGTCACGCCGGTCGGGATCGGAAATTCGCCGCCCGAGATGAAGGTCGCGGACTCGCCGGAGATCGCCGTCAAATTGGGTTCGGCCAGCGTCCGTACCACGCCGGCGCTCTCCATCGCGCGCAAGGTCGCGGTGACCGTGGGCAGGCCCTTGGTGATGGATGAAGCGCTGAAGCCGTTGCCGGGGACGAGAGTCCCGCTGTTCGCGGTGAACGGGTTGACGTTGTTGAAATTCACGACCGCGGTGCCGTAGTTCATGCTGGCGCTGAGATCGACGCCCATCTGCTTGACGATGTCGCGCCGCACTTCGGCGACCGTGACCTTCAACATCACCTGGTCGCGGCCGCGAACCACGATCGAGTTGACGACCTTGTCGACACCCCCGACCAGACGCGCCGCGAGATCGCCGGCCGACTGCGCCTCGATCGGGGACGACACCGAACCGGTCAGGATCACGCTGTCGCCGACGCCCTCGATCTGGATTCCTGGCATCGATTGCTTCAACGCCGCGCGCACGCCGTTGAGATCGCGCTTGACCGCGATGTCGTAGGCCGCAATCTGCTGGCCGTCGGCATCGAAGAACACGACGTTGGTCTGGCCGACCGCGGAGCCGATGATATAGGCGCGCTGCGGCGAGCGGATCACGGCGTTGGCAATCTTGGGGTCGGCGACCAGCACGTCCTTGACGTCGCGCGGCAAGTCAATAATCGAGGACTTGCCGATACCGAGCGCCAGAAAGCGCGTCTTCGCCACGGAGCCGGTAACGAGCGGCGTTTGGGAGCCGGTCGGTGTCGCCTCGGCCGCCACCACGGGCGCCAGGGCCGGATTGAGCGTCAACGCCGCGACGGCCGTAAACGACAGGGCGCGGAGCAAGCTCCACATCGCCAGCTGAATTCCCCCGCATTTCATCTCGGACGTCCTTTCAGTCACTTCTGTGTCGTTTTCGCGCTCTGGACGCCGTAGGGCACCACACTGATGCTGCCACCGCGCTTGGGAGCTTGATCGTCGGTCGCATTCTCGACCGTTTTGGCATCAACGAGTGAGCGCAGCGCCGGCAACAGCGCGCCGCTCTGGCGCGTGCGGGCGAGCATCTCGGCCTGGCGGGGTCGGAGCTCGGGCGTGACGGTGTTGCCGAGCACGGTGTTCTGGCCGGTATGCATACGCTTCACTATCTACATTTACGCCGCGATGCGTGGAGCGCACGCGGAGCAAGCCTCTCCTCCCATCATGACTAAGCATTAAAGGTATAAGGGAACTTGCCGGTGGAACCAGTTTGCCCGCAGGAGCGGCGGGATTTGCCGTCATGGTGAACGGAGTGTTATCGTTCGAAGCGCGGCCCGCAAATCTATTGCCCGCGTTCGCCGATCGACAAAGTTGGCTTGGCCGGGACCACGAGGATAAAAATTCCTAAACCGCCGAACGATGCCGTTGGATACAGGTCTGCAAGACCTCGTCCATCGGTTTCTCCCACCAGTCGTCGGAAAAAATCTCGATCTCGGAATAGCCGTCAAAACCCTGCGCCTCGACGGCTGCCCGAATCGATTTGATATCGATCACGCCATCGCCCATCATGCCGCGGTCGTTGAGAATGTCTTTTGTCGGCACCAGCCAGTCGCAGACGTGAAACGCGAGCAGGCGATCTTTTCCGGCGCGTTCGATCTGCGGCAGCAAATCGGGGTCCCACCAGATGTGATAGACGTCGAGCGCGACACCGAGCGCGCCTGACCGCTGCGGGTCGAGCCGATCGCAGATGTCGAGCGCCTGCTTTGTCGTGTTGACGCAGGCGCGGTCGGCGGCATAGGCGGGATGTAGCGGCTCGATCGCCAGCGGCATCTTTGCTTTCAGCGCATACTCCATCATCTCGGCGATGGCGTCCTCGACCTGCGCGCGCGCTTCCGCGATATCTTTTGTGGCGGCACTCCCGGGCCGCGAATATTGCGGCAATCCGCCGACCACGAGCACAATGCAGGGCGCGCCGAGCGCCGTGGCCTCATCGACCGCTCGGCGGTTGTCGTCACGCGCCTCGATCCGATACGCGGCGTCGGAGGTGAACATGCCGCCACGGCAATAGCCCGACAGCTCCATACCAGAATCGCGCACCGCGCGCACCGCGCGATCGAGCCCGATGGCTCCGACCTGGTCGCGCCAGGGATCGATGGCGCGGATGCCATGCCGCGCGCAGGCGTCGATGATTTGCACGAGATCGCCCTGCTTGCGGACCGTCGCGGTGTTCAACGACAGCCAGCGATGGTCGGCCGAAAAATCCCGCATCACGCATCACAGCCGCGCAGCGCAAGCACGGCCTTCATGCGCCGCGTCGCGAGCTCGGGATTGGCGAGCAGTCCCGCTTGGTCAGCCAGGCGAAACAGTTCGGCAAGATGCAAGGTCGAGCGCGCGCTCTCCTGCCCGCCCACCATCGCAAAATGATCCTGATGGCCGTTGAGATAAGCCATGAACACGATGCCGGTCTTGTAAAACCGCGTCGGCGCCTTGAAGATATGACGCGACAGCGGCACCGTCGGCCCCAGCACGTCGTGGAAACCAGCCTCATCGCCGGCAGCAAGCCGCGACAGCGCGTAGGACGCCACTGGGGCGATGGCATCGAAGATGCCGAGCAGCGCATGGGAAAAGCCGCGGCTGTCGCCGGCGATCAGCTCGGCGTAGTTAAAATCGTCGCCGGTATACATTTTTACGTTTTTGTCGAGCCGGCGACGCATGTCGATTTCGCGCTGCTTGTCGAGCAGCGACACTTTCACGCCATCGACTTTCGCGGCATTGGCGTTGATGACGCTGACTGCGACATCCATCGCCGCATCGAGGTTTGGCGTGCCCCAGTAGTTTGCCAGCGCCGGATCGAACATGTCGCCGAGCCAATGGATGATCACGGGCTCGCGAACCTGCGACAGCACGCGGTCGTATACCCTGACATAGTCGTCGGGGCCGCGGCCGATCTTGGCCAGCGCGCGCGACGCCATCAAGATGATGCGTCCGCCGGCCTTCTCCACCGCCGCAATCTGTTCCTCATAGGCGCGGATCACGTCGTCGAGGCTTTTTGCATCCTCCGGCGCCAGATGATCGGTGCCGGCGCCGGAAAACACCAGCGCATTGCCCCTCGCCTTCGCGGCCCGCACCGATCGCTGGATCAATTCCAGCGAGGTCGGCCAGTCCAGCCCCATGCCGCGCTGCGCGGTGTCCATGGCTTCGGCGACGCCGAGGCCGAGGTCCCAGACATGCTCGCGAAAGGCAATGGTCCTGTCCCAGTCGATGGCGGCTGACAGCCATGGATCGACATCGGCAAGCGGATCGGCGACCACATGAGCCGCGGAGAATGCCACCCGGTTCAGCGTGCCCTGAAGTTTTGCCGGAAAACTCCGCGACGCCGCCAGGCGATAGGTCTCGATCGAGCGATCAGCCTTCGGCAGTTTCAACTGATACGACGAGATCGGCAACACCGGTTTATTCACAGCGCGTCCTCCTCACAATTTGATCGGCGCAACGTCGATCCAGCGCCGTTCGCGCCAGCTCTGAAGCGCACATTCGGCGAGCTGCACGCCCTTGGCTCCTTCCAGCAGCGTATATTTATACGGCGCGTCCTCGCAGACGTAGCGGATGAACATTTCCCACTGCTCTTTAAAGCCGTTGTCGTAAGAGCTGTTTTCGGGGAGCTTTTGCCAGTCGGCATAGAAATCGTGGGTGCGCTTCTCGTCCGGATTCCATACCGGCCGCGGCGTCGCCTGGCGCGCCTGGATCACGCAATCGGTGAGCCCAGCCACCGCCGAGCCATGGGTGCCGTCGACCTGGAAAGTGACGAGATCGTCGCGATAGACCCGCGTCACCCAACTCATGTTGATATGGGCGATCACTCCGCCCTTGAGGCGGAACGTCGCGTAGGCGGAATCATCCGCCGTCGCCTTGTACTTCGCGCCCTTCTCGTCGAACCGCTCGGGAATATCCGTGGTGCCGAGGCAACTCACGCTTTCGACGTCACCAAAAAGATTGTCGAGCACGTAGCGCCAGTGGCAGACCATGTCGAGGATGATGCCGCCGCCGTCCTCGCTGCGATAATTCCACGACGGCCGCTGCGCTTCCTGCCAGCCGCCTTCGAACACCCAATAGCCGAATTCGCCGCGCACCGCGAGCATGCGGCCGAAGAAGCCGGAGTCGCGCAGGAATTTTAGCTTCTTCAGCCCCGGCAGGAACAATTTGTCCTGCACGGTGCCATGCTTGACGCCCTTGGCGTTGGCGAGCTTGACCGCCGCGACGGCTTCTTCAAGGTTGGTCGCGATCGGCTTCTCGCAATAGACGTGCTTGCCGGCATTGATCGCTTTCGTCAGCAATCCCGGACGCGCCTGCGTGGTCGCGGCGTCGAAGAAGATGGTGTCGCTTTTCTCGGTCAGCGCCTTGTCGAGATCGGTGGTCCAGCGCGCCACATTGAATTGCTTTGCGAGACCTTCCAGCTTGCCGGAGTCGCGGCCCACGAGAATCGGATCCGGCATCATGCGGTCGCCATTGGCAAGCTTGACCCCACCCTGGTCGCGGATCGCGATGATGGAGCGGATCAGATGCTGGTTGAGCCCCATGCGGCCGGTGACCCCGTTCATGATCACGCCGAGGCGTTGCGTCGTCATATCGCTTGCTCCTTCAGGATTTTTGCTTTGGTTGTTCGAGCGGCGATAGCGCCGACCAGTTGGGGTGCACGCCGGTCGCAAAACCGGGCGAGGTCAGCGATCCCGTCAGGAGATCGCCGTCGTGGATCGATAGCCGGACGATGTTTCCGTCGCGGGCGTAGAGATCGGGATGCGCCGACAGGAACGCTTCCGCTTCGGTGGCGGGCGTCTCGGCAAAACCCTCGACATAATGATGGCCGTTGCGCTCGGCGTGGGTGACGCCGATCAGGGCGCCGAGCGCAAGGTCCTGCTGCACGCAGAGCCCGGCCTGACAGGTCAAATCCTCGCCCGAGATGAAGAATTTTTCGCCTGCCCCGCTCCATTTCGCGGCACGGGTCGCGTTGATGATCGACTTGTAAATCCCCTTGCACGATTTGGAAGAAATGCCGCGATAGCCGAGCGCGCGCGCCACGGGAAACGCATCGTAGGAATCGTCGGCCTCGTCGATGATGAGATCGCGGCCGGCCAGCGAACCCAGCGGCGATTGCCGCGTGATATCGCGCGGCATCGGCTGCTCGATGTAGAGCAGCTTTGCCGCAATCGGTCGCAGGGCGCTGTCGCGGTCGAGCCGCTCGGCCAGCGCGCCAAGCGCCGCGAGATCGGCATATTGCTCGTTGGCATCCAGCGTCACTTTGTAGTCATGCGGCAACGTGGCGAGCTGGTTGCCGATCCGCGTCAAGCGCGCGGCGTCGTGCTCCGGATCGCCGTTGAGCTTTAGCTTGAAATAACGCGCGCCGGCATTTTCGTGGCCGTCCGCGACGCCGCCCTTGCCCTCGACCTGGTCGTCGAGGCCGACGGTATGCCGGATCGCGACGCGGTCGAGCCGCCGCCTCCCGGAGAGGAATTGCCCGATATCGTCATCGCGCAAATCGGGCGACAGTCGCGCATTGATTCCGGCGATATTTTGCGCCATGCCCTCGAAGAAATTTTTCCCCGCGCCGCGCAGCAGCGCATCCAACACGGCCTTGTCGATTTCCGCCGGGCCGTAGGCGGCGGCAAGCGGCGGGATGTCTTCCCTGGCACAGGCCTCGACCTGTGCTGCGATGACACGGGCATGCAGGCCGAACGCGGTCTCGAACCCTTTTTGGCTGAGATAGAGCTCCCGCGCGATCACGAGCGCGCGTCGCAATTCCCAGACCGTTTGCTCCGGCGAAAGCTCGGTGCGCTTGTCGAACCATTTTGGCACCAGCAATTCGGCGCTGGCGCCGGTTGACGAGCCCTTGCCTTCTATTTCGATCTCCGCACGCACGAACATCTGCGGCGTGGCGTTGATGACGATGGCGCCAAACCTGAACGGCCGGGCAAAGCGCACCGGGCGTTCGAAGAAGGCGATGTCGCGCACGGCCAGACGGAGCGGCATGATATTGGTCCTTTAATCCAGCGCGCTCTGGGTGAAAAAATGCTTGCGGATGCGCTGCACCAGTTCAGTGAACACCGGATCGGCCATGGCGTCGAGCGAGCGCGGGCGCGGCAGCGGCACGTCGTAGATCGCAGCGATCGCGCCGGGCCGTTCGGTCATGACCAGAACGCGGTCGGCGAGGAACACGGCCTCGGGAATCGAGTGGGTGATCAAGAGTACGGTCTTGCCGGTCTCGCGCTGGATCCGCATCAATTCGACATTCATGCGTTCCCGCGTCATCGCGTCCAGCGCGCCGAACGGCTCGTCCATCAGCATGATCTTGGGATCATGCACCAGCGCCCGGCAGATCGAGGCCCGCTGCTGCATGCCGCCGGACAATTGCCAGGGCAGTTTTTTCTCAAACCCCTCGAGGCCGACCAGCTTTAGCAGCGCCTGCGCGCGCGGCAGATATTGGTCGCGCGGCAACCGCTTCATGTCGATCGGCAGCATGACGTTGTTGAGGATATTGCGCCACGGCAATAGCAGCGAGTTCTGGAACACGATGCCGACATTGCCGTGCGGTTGTGTCACCGGCTCGCCGTCGACCGAAATCTCGCCGGTCGATGGCGCGAGCAGCCCGGAGATCATTTTCAACAGCGTGGACTTGCCGCAGCCGGACGGTCCGACCACGACAAAGAATTCGCCGGTGTTGATATGAAAGTCCAGCGGCCGCAGCGACGGCACATCGCCATCGCGGGAGCGATAGGTTTTCGACACGCCGGAAAGTTTTATCCCGGGCGTGCCAGAGTCCACGCGATCCGACACCAGGCGAAGATGCGCGCCCGATTGATCAACGCCCGATGTTTTGGTCGCTGGATTCATTCAGGTCCATTCAGAACTAATGATGAGGAACCGTCATTGCGAGGAGCACTTGCGACGAAGCAATCCATCCTTGCTTTGTGGCGCCATGGATTGCTTCGCTCCGCTCGCAATGACGCGTTCACGAATTGCCCTTTGGCAGGTAGTCGTTGGTGTAAAACGCCTTCGGGTTTTCCTTGGCCTTGGCATCAAGGCCGCCATATTCGACCATCAGATTGACGGTGTCGGTCATGTTCTGATCCGTGACCTGGAACGGCCGCTTGCCCTTGGTTTCGCCCGTGCGATAGAGCGGGATCGTCAGCTCAAAGCCTTGCGTCAGCGTCTCGATCTTGCCGCCCTTCGGGTTGGCATCGAGGATCGCCTGCGCCGCGCCCTTCGGGTCCTTCTCGGCGGCTTCGACCGCTTTCGTCGTCGCCGACATGAAGCGCCGCACCAGATCGGCGTTGGCCTTCACGTAATCCGCGTTGGCGATAATGCCGGATGAAACCATGTTGATGCCGTAGTCGGCGAATTTTATGGGATAGACGTCCTTACCCGTCGCGTCCTTGATCTTCATCGACTGGTCCATGACATAGCCGAGCAAGAGATCGGCCTGGCCGTTGATCACGGCGTTCAGCTTGGTCTGGCCGTCGCCGGCAACCGTGTTGAAATCGCTTTCCTTCAAGCCGGTCTTTTTCAGAAACAGCGGCCAGATCTGCGTCATCGAATCCGCGGGCGTGATCGCCACCGTCTTGCCCTTGATATCCTCGGGCTTCCTGATGTTTTTCTCGACAAATCCCATCGCCGACATCGGGCTCGTCTGCAGCAGCACGCCGGTCGCGATGACAGGCGCGCCCTTCACCGCCGCGCGCATCATGGTGGGCACGTCGACATAGCCGAAATCGGCGGTCTTGGCGGCAACGGCCTGCGTGGTCGCAGCCGAGCCGCGGCCTTCCTGGATTTCGAGATCGATGTTTTCGGCAGCATAGATGCCCTTGGCCTTGCCGTAATAGAACGGCGCGTGCTCGCCATAGACATACCAGTTGAGCATCAGCACCACCTTGTCCCCGGCAGAGGCTGGGGCTGCCGCCAGCGCCGACCAGATCAGCGCCGCCGCTAGAGCCGTCAAAAATCGCATCATGTTTCTCTCCCGTCGATGTCTTATGCGGTCCTTGAGGGCCGCTTTTTTCATTCTCTCGCCGCTTATGCGGCGATGAAAATTTCCTCGCGCTGGCTGACATGCCAGGGAATCACAAGCTTTTCGATCCGGTCGACGATCCAGAACAAGACCACGCCGAGCAGCGCCAGGATCACCAGCGCCGCAAACATCGTCGGCAGATCGAAGGTGCCGATCGAGCGCTGCAGCACATAGCCGATGCCCGAATTGGAGCCGACGAATTCGCCGACCACCGCGCCAACCACCGCCAGCGTCACCGAAACCTTTAATCCCGAAAAGATCGCCGGCATCGCATGCGGCAGGTTGACGGCGCAGAACACATGGAAGCGGCTGCCCTGCATGGCGCGGGCGAGATCGACCATGTCAGGGTCGACCGATTTAAAACCCTGCACCGCGGACACCACCACCGGAAAGAATCCCAGCAGAAACGCCGAGATCACTTTTGGGATAATGCCGAAACCGAACCAGACCACGAACAATGGTGCAATCGCGATCTTCGGCACCGACTGTGAAAACACCAGCAACGGATAGACGTAGCTTTCCACCGTCTTCGATCCCGCAATCAGCATCGCCACGGGAATGCCGAACACCGCCGACAACAGGAAGCCGCAGATCGTCGCGTACGTCGTCGGCCACGCCTGCCGCAACAATTCCGGCCAATCCTGCCACAGCACGGCTACGACATCGGCCGGCGCCGGAATCTGATAGGCGGGAATCTTGAACAGCCGGATCGCCAAATCCCAGGCGACCACGATGAAGATCAGGAACAAAAACGGCCGCACCCACGCCGCATTCAGCGCTCTCGACACATTTCCCTGGCCCTTCGGTTCGGCCACGCCTCTCTCCCTGGTTTATCGGCTTTCGCAGACAAATTAACCCGTTGGATAAATACTGTCTAGGGGCTTTCGAGGTGGCGAATTAGAACCTCTCAGCCGTCATGCCCGGGCTTGTCCCGGGCATCCACGTCTTGCCGACCGCGAGAAGAAAGACGTGGATGGCCGGGATAAACCCGGCCATGACGCAGCGGTATCAAGTCGCATCAAGCGGTATGATGCGCCGGAGCGGACTACGCTGCCCGGCTTTCCGCCACGGACCTTGATACCATCTTATTTGTAGCTACAATAATTCAATGACCGGGAAAAAGCGCGCTTTGGGAAGCGACTTGAAGAAAGTTGATCGGCACGTCATTCAGCCGCACGAATATGACGAGGTGCCGGAACTGACCGACGAAATGGCTGAGCGCGCCGATCTCTATCGAGGCGCCAAGCTGATCCGTCGCGGGCGGCCGAAATCCGACGACCCCAAGCAACTGATCACCTTGCGGCTGGACGCCGCGGTGCTTCGCTGGTTCCAGCAGAGCGGCCCCGGGTATCAATCTCGCATCGGCGCCGCGCTGAAATCGCACATGACCCGTAAGAAGGCGGCAGCGAAGGCAACGCCGCGCGGAAAGAGCGTGGGCAAGAAGAAGGCGGGGTGAGGCTGCCCTTCGGCCCGGCCTCGGATTAATTTCTGATTTTCCGAAATTTCGCTTGCGACCCGACCCAAATCAGTTGTATATGCCTGCCGTCCCGCCTCCTTTCGAGGGGCGTTTCGCGATCGTCACGGACGTGGGCGGCGGGATGCGGTGGACGCGGGCGGTGCCAAAGACGAGGGCGCCTGCACGCGGACGGCGAAGTCGTGTGGTCCTGACACCCCGACGCTGGTGTCAAGTTGGCGGAAGCAATTTCGCCGATGACGGTGGCAAGAAAGCCCGGCTCACCGGGGAGAGCACGATATAAGCCGTAAAACCATTGCGCGGGGAATGCCGGGTGATTCCGGTGTGACCTGACTAACGCGTGTGCGTTCTACCACTATCATTGCACACGCGGCTATCGGGCGCATCGGGCGCCCGGCATTCCCTGCGCCCTCTAATTTAAGAGGGCGGCAAGTACCAGCAAACCTCGCGCAAATGGTGCGGCGAGATCGCGAAGCTGTGTCTGAACATGGCAGGCTGTTTGAAACGTGAAGGTGGGTAGGTGGGTAATTGAGCGGAGAGAAGTGCGCCGCCTTCGCTTTCTTCTCCCTCGCCCCGCTCTTCGCGGGGAGAGGGTTGGGGTGAGGGGCTGCTTCCGCAAATTCCCAAGACGAAGCGCGCGCGGTGAGTCCCCCTCACCCGAAATTCTCGCGATGCGAGAATTTCGACCTCTCCCCGCAAGCGGGGCGAGGTAAGGCTAGTCCGCCGCTCCGATCAAGCATTATTCCGCGCCTGTATGCGCTGGAGCACGCACCTTCGGCATCTTGCTCTTCCCAAACACCGCCGCCGACTTTCCCGTCAGCGCCGCCAGCACCAGCGCGACCATGTGCTCCAGCCGCTCATCCCTTGCGTCCTTGCTCAGGAGGTCGCGGCCGAAGATCACGCTCAAGGTCGCGCTGTTCGACAAATAGAAGAAGCACAGC
The DNA here is from genome assembly GCF_900141755.1 of Bradyrhizobium lablabi. Lineage (NCBI taxonomy): Bacteria > Pseudomonadati > Pseudomonadota > Alphaproteobacteria > Hyphomicrobiales > Nitrobacteraceae > Bradyrhizobium > Bradyrhizobium lablabi. The sequence continues at coordinate 1,533,895 of NZ_LT670844.1, forward strand.
GCCGCGATCGAGATGTAGAGCTGCACCGGATCGACCGCGACGACGAAATCGCCGCTTTCGACGCCGCGCCGCACCACCGTGCGGATCATCTCGACAAACGGCGAGTGCATCGATTTGACTTTTGTGGAGCGCTTCAGATGCCGCGCCTTCGCCAGATTTTCGGTGTTGAGCAGCGCCAGAAATTCCGGATTGCGGATGAAATAATTCCAGGTGAAGTCGATCAGGCGCTCGATCGCATCCGGCGGATCGAGATGTTCGAGATCGAGGCCACGTTCCTCGACGCGGATCTTCTCATAGGCGCCTTCGAGCACGGCGAGATAGAGATCGTCCTTCTTGCCGACGTGATAATACAGCATGCGCTTGTTGGCGCCGGCCTTTGCAGCGATGCGGTCGACGCGCGCGCCGGCGAGGCCATGGGCGGCAAATTCCTGCTTCGCGGCCTCGAGAATGCGCAGCCGCATGCCCTCGGGATCGCGCTGCCATTTCAAAATTCGTTTTGCCTTGGCCAAATGAGGTCGCCTGATGAATGTGCTAACGTGCCTGTAGCACAGGCGGGGCAGTTTGAGAATGAAGCGTATTCTCTCCACCGTCATTGCGAGCAAAGCGACCTGCCCGCCGTAGCTCGAAGAGCGAAGGTGGAAGCAATCCATCTGCCGGCAACGACCCATGAAGATGGATTGCTCCGTCGCGTTGCTCCTCGCAATGACGCGGAGGCTCAATCAGGCCCTCACCGCCTTCTCCACCAGCAGCGTGGGGATGCCGCAGGTGCCGCTGCGAACCGTCGCAACCCGCGTTCCCGGCTTGCGGCCGTCGCGCACGTCCGACACATCGACGCCGTTCGAGGCGAGCCGCGCCCGCGTCGCGTCGATATCGATGACCCGCCAGCTCAAACCCCAGAGCCGGTCATGCGCCTTGTCGACCGAATTGTCCTTTGGCCGGCTCACGACCTCGACGATGAGATCGCCGCAGCGAAAGAACATCAGCCGGCCCCAATCCGGATGCGAACGGTCGAGCGCCATATCGAGCCCGAGCCGCGCACCATACAGCGCGGCGGCGCGTTCGGGATCGGCGGTTGCGATCACGACATGATCCATCGCGGTGATCGAGGCCACCGCCGAGCGCACCGAAAGCGGGCGTTCCCTGGCCAGTTCAAGGAAAAACAGCCGCACGCCCCGTGCGGCCTCGGTCGCCGCGCGGGTGCGCTTCCACGACAAAGTCGCGCCCGACATCACGTCGCGGCTTTCGACGTCAGTGACCGGCTCGGGCTTCAGCGTCAGCCGGTCGAGCCGGCGATGCATCTTCGCGATGTCATTGGTGCGAAAACACAGGCTCGCAAGCCCCTCGCCCTGCTCCGCGATGACGGCACGGATGCGCTCGGCGGTCGCATCATCGCCATCGGGCGCCATCAATTCCAGCGTCATGTTATCGAGCGTGAACATGGCGCGGTCGGCGCCGTCGCCGTTGTTGCGCCACGAAGGCGCGCGCGCAAACAGCGTTTCGTAAGCCGCGACGCCCGCGGTTATATCGCGGACGAGAATGACGACATGATCGAGCCCGGTAATCACGGAAACAGCCCCCGCGTGGTCTTGGCGGCGCGGACTTTTTCGACCCCGATCGCCATCGCGGCGGTGCGGTGGGGAATCTTGTCGGCCTTGGCGCGCTTGACCATCTGGTCGAAGGCGCGATCGAGGATGTGGTATTCGCGCCGCGTCACTTCCTCTTCCTCCCAGAACAATTGTTGCAGGTCCTGCACCCATTCGAAATAGCTGACCACGACGCCGCCGGAATTGCACAGGATATCTGGTATGACAAAAATCTCGTCCTGGCGTTTTTCCAAGACCAGATCCGCCTCCGGCGTGGTCGGGCCGTTGGCGCCTTCGGCCAGCACCCGGCATTTCATGTTTTGCGCGATGTGCGCGTCGATCACCCGCTCCATCGCCGCCGGCACCACGACATCGCAAGGCAGCGTGAGAATTTGATCGGGATCGTAGGCGAGTTCATTGGAAAAGCCGGCGATGCTGCCATGGGTGCTCGCGTGGTGCATCAACGCGGGGATGTCGAGGCCGGATTTGTCGTACAGCGCACCGGTGTGATCGGCGACCGCGATCACCTTGAGGCCATATTGATGCAGCTCAAACGCCGCATAGGACCCAACATTGCCAAAACCCTGGATCACCGCGGTGGCGCCGTTCAGGTTGATGGAAAGCTCGTTCAACACCCGCCTGGCGAGATACGCCACGCCGCGCCCGGTCGCTTCCAGCCGCCCTACGGTGCCGCCGGAGGCCACCGGTTTGCCGGTGACGATCTCAGTCACGGTGTGGCCCTGATACATCGAATAGGTGTCCATGAACCAGGCCATCACCTGCTCGTTGGTGCCCATATCAGGCGCCATCACGTCGGTATGGGGACCTACGAACGGGATCATCTCCTGCATATAGCGCCGCGACAGCAACTCCAGTTCGCGCCTGGAAAGCCTGGAAAGGTCGACCCGGACGCCGCCCTTGGCGCCGCCATAGGGCAGGCCCGCCAGCGCGCATTTCCAGCTCATCCAGATCGCAAGCGCTGCGACCTCGCCGATGTCGACAGAGGGAGCAAATCTCGTGCCGCCCTTGGTGGGGCCAAGCGTGAGGTGATGCTGCACGCGGTAGCCCTCGAACACCGCGATCGTGCCGTCGTCGCGGTGGATCGGGCAGGAGACGGTGATCGCCCGTTTCGGCAGCAGCAGGCGGTCGCGCTCGTCGAGCGGGATCGACAGATGATCGGCGATGACAGCGAACTGGTTTGCCGCCATGTCGAAAACCGGGCCGGAATAGACGCTCATCGTGCCCTCCCCTTTTTCGCTCTCAGGGACCCTGGGCGGCCGCGGACCATGGGATCGGCGGCGCGGCAGGGACCCCTCAAGGACGGTCGTAGTCCGGCCACATGGTCATCTCAAGCGATACCAGCGGCGGAATTGCGAATAAATTTTGCGAATATCCGGCGAAATCAGGTGCTAGTGTATCGGCGCCGGCCGGGATCACCCTCAGCCACGACGGACAAATTATGCAGGCCCTCTTCATCGGACAGACCTATATCGACGTCACCTTCATTACCGACCACATGCCGACCGGCGACGAGAAGCACGTCGCCAAGGCCTACGCGGTCTCGTTCGGCGGCAATGCTGTCACCGCGGCTTTTTGCTGCGCCAAACTTGGCATCGTGCCGGATCTGATCGCCACCGTCGCCAATGACTGGCTCGGGCGGATGTTTCAGGACATGAGCGCGAAGTATGGAATCTCGATCCATCCGCGCAAGGTCAACTCGTCCTCGCTGTCATTCATCATGCCAAAGGACGGCAAGCGGGCGATCGTGCGCTGCCGCGACGACGAGCACATCCACCCCTTTCCGCTACTAAACCTCGGCGGCTGCCGGGCGCTGCATATCGACGGCCACCAGCCGGATGCGGCGATTCACTACGCAAAGCTCTGCCGCGAGGCCGGCATCCTGACCTCGCTCGACGGCGGCGGTCTTCGTACGAATACCCACGAACTTCTGGAATTCATCGACGTCGCCATCGTCGCCGAGCGGCTGTGCGAGCAGATGGACCTGACGCCGGAAAAGATGCTGGAATATCTCAAGAGCCGGGGTTGCCGGGTCGGCGGCATCACCATGGGTGAGCGCGGGCTACTCTGGTACGACGAGACCGGCGCCGTTCACACGCTGCCCGCGCTGCCGATCGCGCGCGAGCGCGTGCTCGATACCAACGGCGCCGGCGACGTGTTCCACGGCGCTTATGTCTATTCGTATCTGGCCAATCCCGGCAAAAGCTGGCAGGACCATTTCGAGTTTGCGCGCGCGGCATCGACCTTCAAGATTCAACGGCTCGGCAACGAGGCTGGATTGCCGACGCTCGCCGATATCGAGGCCGTCAAGCAGGAGTTTCAGATCGGGCGTAAGAAGGAATTTTGGGATTAGGTTTTGGGATTAGGCATGAGCCGCGTTTTCGTTGCCGGCAGCATCAACATGGACGTGGTGGCAACCGCCGACCGCCATCCGCGCCTCGGGGAAACGGTCGCAGGCCGAGAGGTGCTGTACTTTCCCGGCGGCAAAGGCGCGAACCAGGCGGTGTCGGCGGCGAAATTGGGCGCGCCGACAACGCTGATCGGCCGGTTGGGTGCGGATGCGTTCGGCAAACAGCTGAAGGCGTACCTCGGCGCACAGGGCGTCGACCTGAGTTTTGTCCAGAAGACAGAAGAGGCCCACACCGGAACGGCGATCATCACTGTCGCCGATGCCGACAATACGATCGTCGTCGTTCCCGGTGCGAATGCGTTGGTTGGTGTTGACGATGTCGCCGCGCCGATTTTCGCAAAGGGCGATATCGCGGTCAGCCAGTTCGAGATTCCGCTGCCCGCGATCAGCGCGTTCTTCCAGCGAGCCCGCGCCGCGGGCGCGACCACGATCCTCAATCTCGCGCCCGCGATCGAATTTGGCCGCGAACTGCTCGATCTCGTCGATATCTTGATCCTCAATGAAAGCGAGCTCGGTTTGCTGGCGAAGAGGGACCTTCACGATACCGACGATCACGCGCGCTTCACTGAAGCGGCCAGATCGTTGCAGACCGGCCGTGGCAAGATCATCTGCGTGACCTTGGGCAAGCGTGGCGTGCTGGCGCTTGTGAACAACGAGCCGCTGATCATTCACGGCGAGAGTGTCAAGGCAGTGGATACGACAGGCGCCGGCGATTGTTTTGTCGGCGCGGTGGCCGCGCAACTTGCCAGCGGAAAAACGATCGCCGACGCGCTCACCTACGCCAATATTGCAGCGTCGATCTCTGTGCAACGAATGGGCGCGGCGCCGTCGATGCCGACGATGGAGGAGGTGTCGGCATTCCTTCGCCTTAAGTCAGCGAAGCCTTCAAATCGAAACTGAGATCCGCCGCCTGTTCCGGCGTGATCGACCGCTTCATGCCGAGGACCTTGCGTCCGAACACGTGGTCGGAAGCACGATTGACGGACTCGATGCCGACCAGCTGCCCGGACTTGTAGCAAAATGCGGAAAACGATCGCTGGGCGCGGTCGCCGCGCACAACGACCTGATCATATCCGGTGGTGAGCCCTGCGATCTGCAGCTTGTCGTCGGCCTGGTCGCTCCAGAACCACGGCAGGCCGTCATAGGTCTTGGCGTCGCCGGTCAGCCGCGCCGCCACACAGCGCGCATGGTCGGTGGCGTTCTGCACCGACTCGAGCCGCAGCGAGCCGCCGAAGCGCGGGCTTGCGAACAGCGCGCAGTCGCCGATCGCCGAGATGTTGGGGTCGGACGTCAGCAATTGCTCGTCGACAATGATGCCCGAGGCGACCGGCAGGCCGGCTTCGGCTGCCAGTTCGACGTTGGGCAGGACGCCGACGCCGACCACGACAAGGTCGGCGGGGATGTGGCGGCCGTCGCTGAGGCTGACGCCGGTCACCTTCGCGCCGTCGGCCTCGATGCTGGTGGCCTGCACGCCCAGATGAATGCGAATGCCGGCCGCGGTGTGGCGCTCCTGAAAATAATCCGAGATTTCCGCCGTAACCGCGCGCGCCATGACGCGCGATGCGAGTTCCGCCACGTCCACTTCGAGGCCCTTGATGCGGGCGGTAGCGGCGAATTCCAAGCCGATAAAGCCCGCGCCAATCACGACGACCCGCTGGCCCGGCGCGATCCGTTTTCGCAGGACCTCGCTCTCGTCAAGGATTCGCAAATAACGCACGTCTTCCAGATTGGCGTTGGGAATGTCGAGCAGGCGGTTGCGCGCGCCGGTCGCGAGCACCAGATGCCCGTAATCCAACGAAGCGCCAGAGGCGAGCGAAAGCCGGCGCGAAGCGCGATCGATCTCGGCGGCGCGGTCGGCGATCAACTCGATGTTCTGGTCGCGGTAAAATTTGTCGGGCCGGAACATCAGGCTGTCCGGACGGCCCTCGCCCTTCAGATAGGCTTTTGACAATGGCGGACGCTGATAAGGCAGATGTGCCTCATCGTTGATCAGGCAAATCCGATCGCCATAACCGTGCTGCCGCAGCGAGGCCGCGACCTGAAAACCGGCATGGCCGGCACCGACGATCAGAACTGTTCCTTGCGTCATCAATCAGGCCGGTACCACGCGAAGCGGCAGGGTGTCGAGCCCGCGCAGGGTGTTGTTGAGGCGCAGCTCGGGCTTGCCGGTCAGTTCGAACGACGCGACGCGTTTTGTCAATGCCCCGAAGATCGCCTCGCTTTCGAGCCGGGCCACCGCCTGGCCTACGCAGCCATGAATGCCGGTGCCGAAGGTCATGTGCCCGGTGGCGCGGCGATTGACATCGAAAATATCGGGTCTGTCCCAGCGGCGCGGATCGCGGTTGGCGGCCGCGAGAAACAACAGCACCTTCTCGCCGTCGCCGATTCCAACGCCGGAGACGTCGACCGCCTTCGTGGTGGTCCGGAAGAAGGTCTGCACCGGCGCCTCGAAGCGCAGCACTTCCTCGAAGGCGCCGCGGATCAATTTCGGGTTTTCGCGGAGAATGCGCCATTGTTCCGGATAATAGGCAAAACAAGAGAGCGCGTTGCCGAGCCCGTAGACCGTGGTGTCGATACCGGCCGAAAGAAACGAGCGCACCAGCATGCCGGCTTCGGCTTCCGTCAATTCGCCGGAATCGACGGCCTGAAAAATCTGCATGCCCAGGCCGCCGGGCGCCAGCGCCGCGCGGCTGCATTTCGACATGATCCAGTCGCGGACCGGGCCGGCATTGGCCATCGCCGCGTCGAACAGGTCGTTGCGCGGGCCGAATGAGTTGAACACCATGCTGCCGTACGGCAACAGATTCTCGCGGCCGTCTTCGGAGAGGCCGACCGCATCCGGAAACACTTTTAGCGGATAGGCTTCAGCGATATCGGCGATCCCGTCGAACTCGCGCTGTTCGATCAGGCGTGCGACCAACAGTTCCGCCTCACGCTCGAACGTCGCGCGCAAATTATTGATCGCGGCCGGCGACAGGATTCGGGTCAGCACCGCGCGGGTGCGGGTGTGCAGCGGCGGATCGGCCTCCAGGATAATGCTCGGCGGCCGCCATGGCGGTTCCTTGCGAAAATCGCTCAAGCCGACGCCGGCCGAGGAACAATAAGTCTGCCAATCGGTCAGCGCGTCGCGGACCTCCTGGTGCCGGGCCATCGCCCATATCCCGTATTGCTCGAGCCACACCACGGGGCCTGTCTCGCGCAGTGCTTCGTGATGCGGATAGGGATCGCGCAGAAAGCCATGCGAAAACGGATCGATGGTGGAAACCGCACGGTCGACTGTCGTATCGATGCTCACCACGCCTCTCCCGTTTCCTGCTGTTGCGCTGCGGTGATCCGCTTTCGTCGTTATCCGCAGTTTGCAGATTTCGGCGGGGATTGTCACCTCTTCCCTTCTGCTATTTAAATGCCCGCCGATCTCCTCGATCTGAGGGTTTTTCAAATGCCTCATCCTGCTACCGCCTCCCTCCCCGACGATCCGGCGCTGCTTCGGATCGAAGGCCCGATCGCCACCATCACGCTCAATCGGCCGGCCGCGTTCAATGCGATCGATCTTTCGATCGCTAAAAAGCTGGAACAACTCGGCGCGCAGGTCGAGGCGAACGATGACGTTCGCGTGCTCATCATCGAAGGCGAAGGCCGCGCCTTCTGCGGCGGCGGCGATCTGCAGACCATTGGCGCTGCGGCCGCCGCCGACAACATCGCGCCTGTGGTCGGCGAAATGCTGTCGCATTATCACGCCTTCATCACCACGCTGCGGCGGATGCCGAAGATCGTGTTGGCAAGCGTGCACGGCTCGGCGGCCGGCGCAGGGCTGTCGCTCGCCTTCGTCGCCGATCTCTGCATATCAGCGCAAGACGCCCGCTTCACGCCAGCCTATGCAAAGCTCGGCGTATCACCCGATGGCGGCGGCACTGTCGGCGTGGCCGCGAGCGTCGGCGCGCGGCGGGCCTTGCAGATCTTTCTCGCCGAAGACAATTTTACGGCGGCGCAAGCTTACGACTGGGGGTTGGTCGCCAAAGTCGTACCGGCGGCCGAACTGAAAACCGCGACCCGCGAACTGGCGCTTCGCCTGGCACAAAACGCTCCGGCTGCGCTCGCGGCGACCAAGGCGCTGATCCACCGCGCCCATGTCACGCCGATCGAAGCGCAGCTCGACGCCGAGCGGGACGCCATCATCGACTGCATGCACACGGATGAGTTTCGCGTCGCGGTGAAGAAGTTTACGAGCAAGGGGAAGTAGGGTTCGAGGTGGCGGCCAGAAAGCAAGCTGTCATCATCCGCGAAAGCGGATGATCCAGTACGCCGCGGCCTTTCGATTTCGCTCTAGCGCCGCAGAGTACTGGATGCCCCGCCTTCGCAGGGCATGACGACTGAGTTCGCGGGGACGACATCGGCTATGTTGTGAGCAGCCCGCTTCACTCCGGGCAAATATACCCCGTCCCCGCCGGTGACTTGAAGCATCCGACGGATTCCGGAATCACATGCTTCGGCAGCCACAGCACCACCTTCGGGAAATAGATCGTGAAGCAGATCGTCACCAGGAACACCACATAGATCGGCAGTGCCGCGCGTAGCGCTTTGGCAAAACTGACGCCGACGAATTTCGATGCCATCAAGAGCACCAACCCATATGGCGGCGTGATCAGGCCGAACGCGAGCGTTGCGATCAGCACCACGCCCATATGGACGCCGTTGATGTCGCCCGCTTGCGTCAGCGCGTTCACCAGCGGCATGAAGATAATGATGGTCGGGACCGGCTCGATGAAATCGCCCACGACCGTGAACAACAGCACCATCAGCAACATGATATAATGCGGATCGTTGCCGGCGATCGAGGTGATCCAGTCGGCGATAACGATGGCGCCGCGCAGATACGCCAGCATCCAGCCGAACGCGTTGGCGGCGCCGATGGTGATCAGCGGCAGCGAAAAGATCAGCCCGGCCAGACAAAAATCGTAGGGAATCTTGCGCAAATGCCCGCGATTGAGCGCGGGGATCACCACCGCGATGATCCAGATCACCGCGACCACACCGGCTTCCGTCGGCGTGAACCAGCCGGTGAGGATGCCGCCGAGCAGGATCACCGGAATCATCAGCGGCAGTGCGGCGTCTCCCGCCGCGAAAACGATCTGGCGCAGCGGCGCACGTGGCTTGCGCATGCCGGAGGGGCCGAAGAAGTAGCAATAGATCATCAGGCCGAAGCCGATCATGAATCCGGGCACCACACCGGCCATGAACAGTCCGGCGATCGAGACATTGCCGACCGCGCCATAGACCACGGCGGTGATGCTCGGCGGCACCAGCGCCGCGATGGTCGAGGCGGATGCGATGATCGCCGCGATGAACGCGGGACTGTAGCCCTCGCGCTTCATCGGGCCACCCAGCGCGCGGCTCATCACGGCGACGTCCGCCGTGGTCGATCCCGACATCTCCGAGAAAAACATGCTGAAGACGACGACAACCTGCGACAGCCCGCCCCTGATGTGCCCGACCAGCGACAACGACAAATTGGCGATCCGTACCACCACGTTCGCCGAACTCATGAGCTCGCCGACCAGCAGGAAAAACGGGATCGCCAGCAGCGCTTCGGAATCCATGCCGTCGAAAATCTTCTGGACGATCGCGGCCAATGACACATCGGTCAGCGCCGCACCGACGAAGACGCCGGCCATCAGCGAAAACGGCACGGGGACGCCGAGATAGCCGAAAAACAGAAAACAGAACGACATCAGCGCCAGGATGGCGGGCGCGCTCATGGCCGCGCGCTCCGTTGCGCGCCGGCATCGACAGGCGGGATCGGAAGGTCGTCTTCCGGCGGCTCGGGGTGGTCGAAGCCATTTCTGATGCCGTTGACCAGTTGCTCGATCGTGAACAGCGCGATCAGCACGCCGGCGACAGGAATGGCCGCATAGAGCGAGGCGATCGGCGTGCCCGAGGGCAGGCGGAAACTGCCGAAGCCGCGGAGGTAATTGAGATAGCCGAACCAGATCAGGCAGAACGCAACGCCGAGTACCACGAGCCGGATCACGATCTCGACAATCAGGCGCGGCGTGCCGTGCAACGCCTCGGAGATCGCGGTGAGATACAGATGATCGTTGCGGCGGGTCGCGACCGCGGCGCCGATGAAGATCGCATAGATGAACAGCGTCGAAGTGACTTCCTGCAGCCACAGCCAGGGATGGCCGATCGTGCGCGTCACGATGTCAGCCGTTACCGACAGCGAGAAGCCGAAACACAACACGCCGCAAATGATCATCAGGACCAGCTCGAGCTTGTCGAATGACCGCCATTTTAGGTGATGCTGCCGCTGCAACACCAGTTTGTCGGCGATGGCCATCGTCAAGATTCCCAAAGACGGTAAGACGGGCACAATACCCTCATCCTGAGGAGCGGCCGCTTGGCCGCGTCTCGAAGGATGAGGGAAGCGTGTATCGTCTCATGGTTCGAGACGCGCGCGAAGGGCGCGCTCCTCACCATGAGGGCTTTAGTTGATCGCGCGGATCAGGGTCTTGATCTTCTCCGCATGCGGGCCGAGTTCCTTGGCGAGCTTGTCGAGATAGGGATCGGCGATCGCCGTAAAACTTTTCTTGTCGACGTCGTCGACGATCTTGACGCCGAGCGACTTCAATTTGGCAGCCGCGGTTCGTTCGAGATCAAAGGCTTTGGCCGGCTCTTTGGCGCTGATTTCAGCCGCGGCCGTTTGGACCCATTGCTTCTGCTCGGCGGTGAGGCTCTGCCATAATTTGTCACTGATGAAGACCAGGGCGTTATTGGCCTCGTGCTCGGTGATCGACAACACCGGAGCGACCTCGTAATGCTTGTTGACGAGATAGACGTTGATGCTGTTCTCGGCGACGTCGACGACGCCGGTTTGGAGCGAGGTATAGACGCTGCCGAACGGCATGTGCACGGTCTGCGCGCCATAGGCCGGGAACATGGTGTCCTCGGTGGCGGTAGCCTGGACGCGGACCTTCAGCCCTTTGATGTCGCCGACGTTGTGGATTTCCTTCTTGCCGTACATGTGCCGCACCCCCTGCGATCCCGTCGCGATGACATGCAGCCCCTGCGCGGTGTCATCGATCATGGTCTTGATCGCCTCGAACACCTGGGGATCGGCGAGCGCCTTGACGACGTGCTTTTCGTCGCGGAACAGGAAATGCAGCGACATCACGCCGGCTTGCGGCGAAATCGTCGCGGTGTTGGCCGAGGAGATGATGGCGAATTCGATGTCGCCCGATTTGACCAGTTGCAGCAATTGCGGCTCCTGGCCGAGCTGCGCACCGGGATATTGATCGATCAGCATGGTGCCCTTGCTCAATTCCTTGAGCTTGTCGGCGAACAGGTCGCCGGCGATCGAATAACCGGTGTTGCGCGGCTGGTCGTAGGCGAAGCGATAATGCTTTGCCTCCTGCGCGCCGGCGCTCGCGGCAAACAGCATTGCTGTTGCGGCAACGGCCAGACCTATCGTTCTCTGCAGATTGTTCATCGCACGGCGCCCCCCTGGTTTTGGTTTTGGCAATCTTCCCATCAAGCTCGTCAGATTGTCAATAAAACATCGGGATAGGACGGCCGTTTGGGGCGCCAGCGGCTCGATGCGTCATAAATTATCGATAATTCTCCTTGCCGTCCCGGCGAACGCCGGGACCCATAACCACCGATGCCAGTTGTTAGAAAGCCGTTTAGCGGCAGCGCTAAATCGCACCGGCACGGCGTATGGGCCCCGGCCTTCGCCGGGGCGACGCGAGAGAGATTTGGGCCGCACAAACTACTTGATCGCCCGGATCAGGTCCTTGATCTTTTCGGCGTGCGGGCCGAGCTCCTTGGCGAGCTTGTCGAGATAGGGATCGGCGACCGCGATGAAGCCCGACTTGTCGACGTCGGTGACGACCTTGACGCCGATCGATTTCAGCTTGTCCTGCGATTGATGCTCGAGCTCGATCGCTCTTGCGGGCTGGTTCTTGTTGACCTCGTCGGCTGCGGCCTGCACCCATCCCTGCTGTTCCGGCGTCAGGCTGTTCCAGAGTTTGTCGCTGACCCACACCAGGCTGTTATTGGCCTCGTGTTCGGTCATCGAAAGCACCGGCGCCACTTCGTAATGCTTGTTGGCGAGATAGACGTTGACGCCGTTTTCGGCGACATCGACGACGCCGGTCTGCAGCGAGGTGTAGACGCTGCCGAACGGCATGTGCACGATCTGCGCGCCATAGGCCGGGAACATGGTGTCCTCGGTCGGCGTCGCCTGCACCCGCACCTTCAGCCCCTTCACGTCGCCGATGTTCTTGATCTCGCGCTTGGAATACATGCTGCGCAGGCCAAGCGTTGCGAGCGCGATGACATGGGCGCCCTGCACGGTATCCGCGATCATCGCCTTGACGGCTTTTGACACGTCGGGATCGGCGATCGCCTTGATCAAATGTGCTTCCGAGCGGAACAGGAAGTGCATCGACATCACGCCGGCCTGCGGCGACAGCGTCGCGGCGTTGGCCGAGGACGAAATGCAGAACTCGACGTCGCCTGCCTTCACGAGCTGCAGCACCTGCGGCTCCTGCCCGAGCTGCGCTCCCGGATATTGGTCGATCAGCATGGTGCCCTTGCTCAATTCCTTGAGCTTGTCGGCGAAGATATCGCCGAGGATGCCATAGCCGGTCGTCTTCGGCTGATCGTAAGCGAAGCGATAATGTTTTGCCTCTTGCGCGATTGCGCTTGCGGCCGTCATGATCGCGGATATGGCCACGATCGCAGCGAGAATCCTTTTCAGATTGCGCATCGTCTCCCCCTTGATGATTGATTTTTCTTTGATCATCCCATCGGGGATGTTTGAATGTCAATCAAACAAAGGACGCAAACGCAGGCGCGAGAGGCGATGCGGAGACGGCCAACCACACCACCGTCACTGCGAGGAGCGCAGCGACGAAGCAATCCAGCTTCGCTTGCGGCGCGATGGATTGCTTCGCGGAGCCTGTCATCGGGCGCGCATTCGCGCGACCCGTTGGCTCGCAATGACGGGGAAGGACCACCAGTCGTCATCATCCGCGCAGGCGGATGATCCAGTATGCCGCGGCCCCTCGGTTCTATCACGGGCCACGGCGATTACTGGATGCCCCGCCTTCGCGGGGCATGACGGTTGCTTTGAGGCGCGAGAGAACTACTCCTTCCCTTTAGCGCGCATAAAGTCGAAATCGCAGCCTTCGTCGGCCTGCAAAATGGTCTCGCTGAACAGATGCGCGTAGCCGCGCTTGGCCCATTCCGGTTTCTCCGGCAGCGCCAGCGCCGCGCGGCGTTTTTCCAGTTCCTTGGCATCGACCAACAGATCGATGCTTCGCTTGGCGACATCGAGCCTAATCATGTCGCCGTTCTTGACCAGCGCCAGCGGACCGCCGACGGCGGACTCCGGGGTGATGTGCAGCACGATGGTGCCGAACGCCGTGCCGCTCATTCGCGCATCCGATATCCGGACCATGTCCTTGACGCCCGTGCGCAACAGTTTTCGCGGGATCGGCAGATAGCCCGCCTCCGGCATGCCCGGCGCGCCCTTGGGACCGGCGTTGCGCAGCACCAGCACATCGTCGGCGGTGACATCGAGATCCGGGCTGTCAACTCGCAGTGTCATGTCTTCGACCGACTCGAACACCACGGCGCGGCCGGTATGCTGCAAGAGTTTCGGGCTCGCCGCCGAATGCTTTATCACCGCGCCGCGAGGGGCGAGATTGCCGTGCAACACCGCCATCGCCCCTTCCGGCTTGATCGGATTGTTTCGCGCGCGGATCGCGTCTTGCCCGGGTACCTCCTCGGCGCCGGCGACGACATCGCGCAGCGTCTGGCCAGTGATGGTCTTGGCGTCGAGGTCGATCAGATCGCCGAGCTGCGCCATCAGTTTCGGTAACCCGCCGGCATGATGGAAATGCTCCATGTAATGCTCGCCCGACGGCTTTAGGTCGATCAGCACCGGCACCTCGCGGCCGAGCTTGTCGAACGCGTCGAGATCGATGCGATGTTCGGTGCGGTTGGCGATCGCGGTCAGATGAATAAGCCCGTTGGTCGAGCCGCCGATCGCCTGCAGCACCACCTGCGCGTTCCGAAACGCACTCTTGGTCAGCAGTTCGCTGGGTTTTGGTCCCTTCGCGACCGCCATCGCGGCGGCGACCCTGCCGCTGGCCTCCGCCGAGCAAAAGCGTTCGGCATGCGGCGCAGGAATGGTTGCGCTCATCGGCAGCGACAGGCCCAGCGCCTCGGTGATGCAGGCCATGGTGGAGGCCGTGCCCATCACCATGCAGGTACCGACCGAAGGCGCGAGCCGGCCGTTGACGGCCTCGATCTCCGCATCGTCGATCTCGCCGGCGCGGTATTTTCCCCATAGCCGCCGGCAATCGGTGCAGGCGCCGAGCACCTCGCCCTTGTGATGGCCGACCACCATCGGGCCCACCGGGATCACCACCGTCGGCAAATCGGCAGAAACCGCCGCCATGATCTGCGCCGGCAGGGTCTTGTCGCAGCCACCGATCACGACCACCGCGTCCATCGGCTGGGCGCGGATCATCTCCTCGGTATCCATCGCCATCAGATTGCGCAGATACATCGAGGTCGGATAGGCAAAGCTCTCGGCGATCGAGATGGTCGGGAACACCATCGGCATCGCGCCGGTCAGCATCACGCCGCGCTTCACCGCTTCGATGATCTGCGGCACGTTGCCGTGGCAGGGATTGTAATCGCTGTAGGTGTTGGTGATGCCGACAATGGGGCGGTTCAGCGCGTCGTCGGAATAGCCCATCGCCTTGATGAAGGCCTTGCGCAGGAACAGCGAAAATCCGGCGTCGCCATAGCTCGTTAGTCCCTTGCGAAGTCCGTCAGCCATTTTCTTGTTTCCTGTCGTGGTGTGAACCCCACTAAAGGAGTCAACGGAATTATTGTCAATATTCGATATTCGAACCTCGAATCGATGCGAGTGACGGCCAAAATGACCATCATTATTGACAATGGATGGCGTGCCGTGCTGATTTTCCGCGATGATCCGACGTGACCGCTCATGAAACCGCAGGCCGCCTCACCGGAAACCTCAGCCCTCACCCGCGAGGAAGAACAGGCGGAAGTGATCCACCGGCTCGAGGAGGATATCATCTTCGGCCGTTTCGCGCCGGGTTCGCGGCTGGTCGAGGACACGCTGATGAGCCGCTACGGCGCCAGCCGGCATTTTGTCCGTCAGGCGCTGTTCCTCCTCGAGCGCCAGGGCATCGTGCTGCGCGAAAAGAACATCGGCGCCACCGTGCGGTTTTACTCCGCCGACGAGGTGCGGCAGATTTACGAGGTGCGGGAAATGCTGACGCGGCAGGCGGCGCTGATGATCGCATTGCCTGCGCCCGCCGAGCTGATCGAACAACTCGTCGAGCTGCAGCGGCAATATTGCGCGCGGGCCGACGCGCAGGATCTGCGCGGCATCCACGAGGCCAACGACGCCTTCCACGTCGCGCTGTTTTCGGCTTGCGGCAATCCCTATCTGGTGCGCTCGCTGCAGGACTACATGAATCTGACGCTGCCGATGCGCGCGAAAAATCTCGCCGACAAAGAGGGCCTCGCGCTGTCGCGCCGCCAGCACGAGTTCATGATCGAGCTGCTCCAAGGGCGCGACAGCTGGGCGCTGGCGCAGCTCTGCGTCGATCACATGCAGTTCAGCAAGTCGGATTATCTCGGCCGGATCGGGGCTGATGCGCGCGACAAATAAAAACTGTCATTCCGGGATGCGCTTTCGGTCGGCAATTGCCGACCTGAGGCGACAGGCCCGGAATCCATACTCCCGATCGTGGTTATGGATTCCGGGTTCGCGACGTTGTCGCGCCCCGGAATGACGTTGTCATTTTTTCCAATCGATGATCTTGCTCTTGTCGCCGTCGAACTCCATGCCGCAGAACGCGCCGCCCTGATAAAAGTCGCCGACGGGATCGTGCGGGAGTTTGGCCTGCTCGGCAAAAGCATGCTCGCGAAAATCCTCACCTCGGCCAGTCGGGCGATAGCCGAGGTCGTAGGCGCGGTGATTATCCCACCAGCTACGCTCGTTGTACGACGCACCGTAAAAGATCTCAAAATGGATGTCGGGATGATCGAGCCCGATGCGGCATAATTGCACGAGGTCTTCCGGTTTCAGCCAGATCGAGAGCCGGCGATGATCGAGCGGTTTTTCGCCGAAATTGCCGATGCGGATGCAGGTCACCCCAAGGCCATGCTTGTCGGCATAGAGCGCGCCGACCGCTTCGCCGAACACCTTGCTGACGCCGTAGCGGCTGTCGGGGCGCGGCGTCACGTCGGTGCCGATGTGGTGATGGCGCGGATAAAAGCCGACCGCATGGTTCGACGACGCGAACACGATGCGCTTGACGCCCTTTTTGCGCGCGGCCTCGAACAAATTGTAGCCGCCGATGATGTTGGACTGCAGGATCGGCTCCCACGGGCCTTCGACCGAATAGCCGCCAAAATGCAAGATGCCGTCGACGCCCTCGCAGATCGCCTCGACCTGCGCAAGATCGGCGAGATCAGCCGCCTTGAATTTTTCGCTTTTGCCGAGATCGGCGGGCGCCTTCAGGTCGCTCAGCAGCAGGTCCGGATAGATCGGCGGCAATAATTTGCGCAAGCTCGTGCCGATACCCCCCGATGCGCCGGTCATCAATATACGTGGCATTTCGTCCCTCATTGCTGCGGTGTTGAAGAGATTATGGCCCGCTAGTGTTTGTCAGGCAAGGCGCAGCGCTCTCCTCCGTCATTGCGAGCGAAGCGAAGCAATCCATTGCGCCGCAGAAAAGATGGATTGCTTCGTCCGCTGCGCTCCTCGCAATGACGGGGAAATGGCGGTTGCTTGCCGCCCGAGCACGCCAGTGGTAGCAAATGGCCCCGGTGAGGAACTCAAGCAACAACGAGAACAGCAAATGTCCCAAGCAAAATCGCCTCGCGCTGGCTTCGAGCCGGCGACCTATTATCCCGATCCGGCGATTCATGCGCTCGATCCGCGCTTCGAAAAATACTGGCTGAAACTGTCGGCGGTGGAACGGCTGACCACGGGATTGCGCTGGGCCGAGGGCCCGGTGTGGTTCGGCGACGGCCGCTATTTGTTGTGCAGCGATATTCCCAACCAGCGCATCATCAAATGGGAAGAGGAAACCGGCGCGGTCAGCAACTACCGAAAGCCGTCAAACTTCGCCAACGGCAACACCCGCGACCGCCAGGGACGCCTGATCACCTGCGAACACGGCGGGCGCCGCGTTGTCAGGACCGAATATGACGGTTCGATTACGGTTCTGATGGACTCCTTCAACGGCAAGCGGCTGAATTCGCCGAACGACGTCGTGGTGAAATCCGACGGCTCGATCTGGTTCACCGATCCCCAGTTCGGCCTGCTCGGCAATTACGAAGGCTACAAGGAAGATCCCGAGATCGACATGAACGTCTACCGGATCGACGGCGCGACCGGAAAGGCCAGCATCGTCGCCGAAGGCATTTTGGGGCCGAACGGGCTGTGTTTCTCGCCGGACGAGAAAATTCTCTACATCATCGAATCGCGCGGCGTGCCGACCCGAAAAATCCTCGCCTATGATGTCTCGCCGGGCGGCGATACCATTTCCAACAAGCGCCTCTTCGTCGATGCCGGAGCCGGCACGCCGGACGGCATGCGCGCCGACATCGACGGCAATCTGTGGTGCGGCTGGGGCATGGGCGATCCCGAGCTCGACGGCGTCGTGGTGTTCGCACCCGACGGCGTGATGATCGGCCGCATCGCACTGCCCGAGCGCTGCGCCAATCTGTGCTTCGGCGGGCTCAAGCGCAACCGCCTGTTCATGGCCGCGAGCCAGTCGATCTACGCGCTGTACGTCAACACGCAAGGCGCGCTGGGGGGATAGCTTTTGCTGTCGTCCCTGCGAAAGCAGGGACCCATACGCCGTGTATTCTCTTAGGGCACACTGGCTGTTGCCTTCGTAACAACGGGCTCCTGTGGTTATGGGTCCCTGCTTTCGCAGGGACGACAGTGAGTTTTGTTCGACGCCTCACAAAAACAACAAAAACGCCGGAGCGGATTCCCGCCCCGGCGCTTTGATCTCGTCTCGCGTGTGAGCTTACGCCGCGTTGAATCCCGCGACGGCCTTGACCTCGAGATATTCTTCCAAACCGTATTTGCCCCATTCGCGGCCGTTGCCGGACTGCTTGTAGCCGCCGAACGGCGCGGTGCGGTCGTTGGGCACGCCCTGCAGATTGACGTTGCCGGCGCGGATGCGGCGGCCGACGCGGCGGGCGCTTTCGACGGTGTCGGCGGAGACGTAACCGGCGAGACCATAGGGCGTGTCGTTGGCGATCTTGACGGCGTCTTCTTCATCCTTGGCGCCGAGGATGGTCAGCACCGGCCCAAAAATTTCCTCGCGCGCGATCGTCATGTCGTTGGTGACATCAGCGAAGATGGTCGGACGCACATAGAAGCCCTTGTTGACGCCCTCAGGGAGGCCCGGGCCACCAGCAACCAGCGTCGCACCTTCCTCGATGCCCTTCTGGATCAGCTTCTGGATCTTGTCCCACTGGATGCGGGACACCACCGGGCCGATCGTGGTGCCTTCGGCGCGGGGATCGCCGGCCTTGGTCTTGTCGGCGACGCTCTTGGCGATGGCGGCCACTTCCTTCATCTTCGACAGCGGCACGATCATCCGCGACGGCGCGTTGCAGGACTGTCCGGAATTGTTGAACATGTGCATCACGCCGCCGGTGACGGCCTTGGTCAGGTCGGCGCCTTCGAGGATGACGTTCGGCGACTTGCCGCCGAGCTCCTGGCTGACGCGCTTCACCGTTGGAGCTGCGCGTTTTGCGACATCGATGCCGGCGCGGGTCGAGCCGGTGAACGAGATCATGTCGATATCAGGATGCTCGCTCATGGCGGCGCCGACTTCCGGGCCGAGGCCGTTGATCAGGTTGAACACGCCCTTGGGCACGCCGGCTTCATGCAGGATTTCCGCGAAAATCAACGCCGACGACGGCGTGAATTCCGACGGTTTCAGGATCATGGTGCAGCCGGCGGCAAGCGCGGGCGCCACCTTGCAGGCGATCTGGTTCAGCGGCCAGTTCCACGGCGTGATCATGCCGATGACGCCGACGGGCTCACGCACCACCATCGCCGAGCCGAGCGGCTCCTCAAAATGATAGTTCTTGAGAACCTCGAGCGTGGAGGCGATGTGGCCGAGGCCGGCGCCGGCCTGCAGCTTCTCCGCCATCGGCAGCGGTGCGCCCATCTCGTCGGAGACGGCAGCACCGATGTCCTTCATACGGGTCTTGTAGACTTCGATGACCTTCGACAGCAGCGCGACGCGCTCCTCGCGGCTGGTCTGCGAAAACGTTTCGAACGCGCGCTTGGCGGCAGCGACCGCCTTGTCGACGTCGGCCTTGGAGCCGAGCGCAATTTCATACATCGCCTCTTCGGTGGCAGGGTTAACGACGGGCGTGGACTTCTTGACGACCGGATCGACCCAGGCGCCGTCGATGTAGAATTGCATGCGGTTGACCATCGTAAACCTCGTGATTTCAGGGGCGAATGGAAGGGAACGAAGCGTTCGGCAGGCATCCTTGCACGAAACGTTCGGAAATTGAACCCGCCATATGCGGGACGCCGCCTTGCGGCAGATCCGACATATAAGGTCGGTGGTGAGGAGGAAGCAAGACGACGGTTGTCATTTGCGCGTGTAGAGACACCCCCACCATAGCCGATGCTCCGCGTCGGCGTTCTTCTATCAAGGACGGCGGCCGTAGGCCGCCTATGCCCTCCCCCGCAAGCGCGGGAGAGGGGGACGATCGCGTTTGTTGCGACACTGCCCACCACAAAACGCGCTGAGCTCCCTCTCCCGCTCTTGCGGGGGAGGGTTGGGGTGGGGGCCCGCTTGCTCCGACGTTGATTTTTTACACCGCCATTTTGCGGTGCCGCACAGGCGCCCCGGCCGTCAAGGATTCCGCCGCGTCGATGATGGCATTGGCGTCGATGCCGTGGTGGCGGTAGAGGTCGTCGATCGAGCCGGTCTGGCCGAACTGCTCGACGCCGAGCGCCTCGACGCGGTGGCCGCGCACGCTGCCGAGCCAGCCCAAGGTTGCGGGATGGCCGTCGATCACGGTGACGATGCCGCAGTCGCGCGGCAGCGGCGCCAGCAGTTTTTCGATATGGGAAAGATGCGGCACGCCGCGGCGGTCGCGCCGCAGTTTTCGTGCCGCGGTCCAGCCCCCATGCAGCCGGTCGGCGGAGGTGATCGCGAGCAGCCCGACATCCCGTCGGCTTTCGCCGATCAGGCCGATGGCCTCGATCGCCTCGGGCGCGAGCGCGCCGGTATAGGCGATCACGAGTTCGGCATTCGGCCCCGGCTTGCGCAGCCAATAGGCGCCGTCGGTGATGCCCTTCTGCAAATCCGGCGTCATCATCCGCTGCGGCTGCTCGATCGTGCGGGTCGAAAGCCGCAAATAGACCGAGCCGCCATCACCGCTTTCGCGCTGCATGTGCGCAAAGCCGAAAGCCATGATCACGGCGAGTTCATCGACAAAGGCCGGCTCGAACGAGGCGAGGCCATCCTGCGCGATCCCGATCAAAGGCGTCGCGATCGACTGATGCGCGCCGCCTTCCGGCGCCAGCGTAATGCCCGACGGCGTCGCCGCCACCATGAAGCGCGCGTCCTGATAACAGGCGTAGTTCAACGCATCGAGGCCGCGCTCGATGAAGGGGTCGTAGAGGGTTGCGACCGGCAGCAGCCGTTCGCCGTTGATTTGATGCGACAATCCCAGCGCCGACATCAGGATGAACAGGTTCATCTCGGCGATGCCGAGTTCGATATGCTGTCCCTTGGGCGAAAAATCCCAGTTGAAGGTCGATGGTATCTTTTCGCTGCGGAACAAATCGGCCTTCTCGGCGCGCGCGAACAAGCCGCGCCGGTTGACCCAGGCGCCCAGATTGGTCGACACCGTCACATCCGGCGACGCCGTGACGATGCGCGCCGCGAGCGCTGTCTCCTCGCGCGCGATTTCGTTGAGCACAAGCCCAAAGCCTTGTTGCGTGGACATCTGCGGCGACGGCTTGAACGAAAGCCGCTCCGGAACGTCGATCACCGGCGCCGTGAGCCGGCGGCGACCGTCGCGGTTGAACGGCACGTCGGCGAGAAACGCCTCGAGCCTGGCGGGCTCCTGCGATAGTCCTTCAAACTTCTCCCATTCATGACCCGGCCGGATGTTCTGCGCCGCGCGCCATTTCTCCATCTGGGTGACCGTCATCAACCCCGCGTGATTGTCCTTGTGGCCCTGGAACGGCAGCCCGACGCCCTTGATGGTGTAGGCGATGAAACAGACCGGGCGATCGTGATCGATCGATCCGAATGCCTCAATCATGCTGGCCATGTCGTGGCCGCCCAAATTCGACATCAGCGCCAGCAATTCGTCATCGCTGCGCCGATCGATCAATTGCGACACCGCGCCCTGGTCGCCAATATCGTCCTGAAGATGTTTTCGGAATGCCGCCCCGCCCTGGAAACACAAGGCCGCGTACATCGCATTCGGACAGGCATCGATCCAGCTTTTTAAGGCCTCGCCGCCGGGCTCGGCGAAGGCGGTTCGCATCAGCCGGCCGTATTTCACGATCACCACGTCCCAGCCGAAATTGCGGAACATCGATTCGAATTTTTCCCACAACCCTTCGCGCACCACCGCGTCGAGACTCTGGCGGTTGTAATCGACCACCCACCAGGTGTTGCGCAGCCCGTGCTTCCAGCCCTCCAGCAGCGCCTCGAAGATGTTGCCCTCGTCCATCTCCGCGTCGCCGACCAGCGCAATCATCCGCCCCTCGGGGCGATCCTTCATCCAGCCATGCGCCTTGACGTAGTCCTGTACCAGCGAGGAGAACAGCGTCTGCGCGACGCCGAGGCCGACCGAGCCGGTGGAGAAATCGACGTCGTCGGTGTCCTTGGTGCGCGATGGATAGGACTGCGCGCCCTTATAGCCTCGAAAATTCTCGAGCTTGTCGCGGGTCTGACGGCCGAACAGATACTGGATGGCGTGAAACACCGGGCTCGCATGCGGTTTTACGGCGACGCGGTCCTGCGGCCGCAGCACCGAGAAATACAGCGCCGACATGATGGTCGCGAGCGAGGCGGAGGAAGCCTGATGGCCACCGACCTTCAACCCGTCGGCATTGGGCCGGATATGGTTGGCGTGATGGATGGTCCATGACGACAGCCACAACACTTTGCGCGAAAGCGCCGACAATAGTTCGAGGCGCTCGGGGTCGCTCGCCATGGCCGTACTCCGGACTTGTATGATGGCTCCGATCTTAACGCGCCGGCCTTCGTCAAACTTCTCAAATTCCCGCGACATACAAGGCCAAATTGGGATAAATTACCAATTTAGCGCCCACCCGTGAGAGTTTATCCCAATGCACAGTTTAGATGCCATCGACCGCAAGATCCTCGGCCTGCTGCAGTCCGACAGCCGCACCACCATGCAGGAACTCGCCGACAAGGTCGGCCTGTCGGTGTCGCCGTGCCATCGCCGGGTCAAACTTCTGGAGCAGCGCGGCGTGATCACGCGCTATATCGCGACCGTCGACCAGAAGTCGCTCGGGCTCCATGTCAGCGTCTTCATCTCGATAAAACTGGCGCGGCAGAAGGAGGAGGACCTCAACCGCTTTGCGAAAGCGATTTCGAAATGGGAGGAGGTGCTGGAGTGTTATCTGATGACCGGAAACCGCGATTACCTCCTGCGCGTCGTCGCCGCCGACCTGTCGTCCTATGAAGCGTTCCTG
This sequence comes from Bradyrhizobium lablabi, assembly GCF_900141755.1. Classification (NCBI taxonomy): domain Bacteria; kingdom Pseudomonadati; phylum Pseudomonadota; class Alphaproteobacteria; order Hyphomicrobiales; family Nitrobacteraceae; genus Bradyrhizobium; species Bradyrhizobium lablabi. Next base: position 1,556,690 of record NZ_LT670844.1, read on the forward strand.
AAGAACAAGCTGACCCGGCTCGACGGCATCGCCTCGATCGAATCGAGCTTTGCGCTGAGCCAGGTGAAATACTCGATCGCGCTGCCGGTGTGATTCTCCGTCGTCCCGGCGAAGGCCGGGATCCATAACCACCGGCGCTCATTATTGCAGAAGATATCTGCCCCAGCGTCATTGCGAGCGAAGCGAAGCAATCCATATCGCCGCAACTCAAAAGCTGGATTGCTTCGTCGCTTCGCTCCTCGCAATGACGGCTAACCAATCTCAGCAAGCCGCCACACCCCGAGACTCTTGTCCCGCCAGCCGCCGCCGGCTTCCAGGCAATTCTCGTTCAAGAATTCAACCGGCGGTCCCCAGCCAAAAGGCGCCCGCTCAAAATTCAGCGCGCGCCAGTCGCCGTCCTCGCAATCGGCATTGGCCTGCCACCCCGGAAACGTCGTCGCAATCAGCCACTTTGCGCCTGACGCGCGGAAATTCGCAACCGCGCGCTCGATATTCGCAAAGGACAGATGCACGAGGCAATCGCGGCACAGGATCGCGTCGCATCGCGGCAGGGAATCTCGGGTGATATCGGCGAGATGATATTCGCCTTTGATCTCTCCCGCGGCGGCGCGTGCCTGCAGGTGCTCGATCAGAGAAGGTAAAATGTCGACGCCGATGATGCGCGCGCTCAAATCGGCAGCATTGATCCAGCCGGCATCGCCACAGGGCGCGTCGAGCAGTGACGCCACGCCGAGCTTTTGCAACAGCACCGGCAATTCCGCGCGCAACACCGCGGTCGCGTCCAGCTCCGAGCCCAGTCCCGAAGTGGACGCAGCTGCACCCCACAAATTCGTGTCGTGGATGCGCTGAAAGCGCTGCGCGAGATTTAGCCCTGAAAATGCTTCCTTGTCCGCAACAAAGCGCTGACGGGCGAGAACGGCCGGGCGATCGGAATCATTTGAGACCATGATGCATCATATCGTCAGTCCCTCATCCTGAGGAGCCCGCTCTTGCGGGCGTCTCGAAGGATGGGCCGGGGGCCACATGGTTCGAGACGCGCGAAGACACGCTCGTCACCATGAGGGGAAAACAAGACTAGCGCCAGGGCTCGACGATGATCTTGGTGTGGGCCTCCGGATTGGCCAAATCCGCGAACGCGGCGGCGACGCCATCGATGCCGACGGTCGCGGTCACCAGGGAGGCCGCATCGACCTGCCCTTCCGCGATCAGGCGCAGGGAGTAGGCAAACTCGTCGGGCGTATAGCCCAGCACATATTGAACGTTGAGCTCCTTCACGATGCCGAGCGTCGGCTCGGAGCGGTCGGTTTCCATGCAGACGCCGACCACCACGACACGCGCATCGCGCGGCGCGCCTTCGAACACCTGCTGTATTAGGCCGGGTATGCCGACACATTCGAAAATCAGCGCAGGTTTTAGGGCCGGCCGCCACGCCTGCAGCGGCGGCCGCGCCGCCTTTTGCTCCGGCGACATCGCGGCGTGCTCGGCCCAGGTCGCGTAAGGTTGCGCGTGCGCGGGATCGACGACGATGTCGGCGCCGAGTTTTTCGGCCAAGGCGCGGCGCGCCGGCGAATAATCCGCCGCGACGATCGGGTGCAACCCTTTTAGCTTCAGCGCCGCGATCACCGCGAGCCCGACCGGGCCGCAGCCGATCACCAGCGGCACCTCGTCGCCGCGCACATTTGCTTTTTCGACGGCGTGGATGCCGACCGCGAGCGGCTCGGTCAGCGCCGCATGTTCCGCCGCTAACCCGTTGGGCACCTCCAGCAGCAGCGCCTCGCTGAGCAGCATGCGCTCGGCATAGCCGCCGATATTGTCGTTGGAGTAGCCGATGCCCTGCGGACCCTCCGGCGTCAGCAGCGCCGGCAGCGAACAGACGCGGGTGCCGGCTTTCAGCTTGCGCTGCGTATCCTGCCCGTAGTCGACGATCTCGCAGCAGAATTCATGGCCAAACACGACATCGCGGGCGAGGTCCATCGGCTTGCGGCCCGGAAAATGCCGCGCCAGTTCGACCATGTGACGGGCGTGCTTGCGCGCGTGCAGATCAGAGCCGCAAATGCCGCAGGCCAATGTCTTGACCAGCACCTGCCCCGCCGCCGGTTTCGGTTCTGGCATTGTACCAACAACGATCTCACCGTTCCTGAAGATGGCAGCGCGCAATGGACGTCCTCCGCGAGGGGTTTATCTTTGCCCTCTCATACCACGAAGAGTTACCACGTGTAACGCACGACGCCCTTGCCGGCATAGGATTTGGTGACGTCGGAGAACTCGCCCTCGAAGGCGACGGCGGCGGACCAGCCATTGAGCCATTTCACCTCGGCGGACGCCGTGGTCAGCGCCGAATCGTGCGACTGCGCCGCGCCGTTGACGACGAAGGCCGCACCCGGCAGCGTCTGGAACACCGCCGAGATGTTGCGATCGGTGTTGAAATCATGCGCCCAGGCAAAGCGGCCGCGCAAAGTGAGGATCGCGTTCTGCATCGCGAACGATCTGTCGGTACGAACGCCGAGCTCAGAGCGCGACGCCGTGACATCCTTGGCGGAATAATTCAGCGCGAAGGTGTTGGCGCCGGCGAGCACCTGCTCGGCATAGGCCGGCAGGCTATAGGTCGTGAACTGTCCGGCGGCGTAGGGCGTCACGCCCATCCACGGCGTCAGGTAGCGATAGCCGCCTTCGATCCGTCCCGAATACGCATTGGCATTGAACTCCGCGTGCAGGCGGTCGAGACCCGCGACGGTCACCATGCGATCGGTCGTCACGTCCTGCCAACCATAGGCGAGCGCACCCGACACATAGGCCGCGCCAATATTGTGCCGTACGAACGCGCCGGCCTGGAACAGATCCGAGCGTCCGGTGCCGAACCCGTTGACGCTGAAATTGGTGCCGCCGCCGGCGAGCGCAAAACCCACAAGCGTCGCTGGCGAAATCCGGTAATCCGCGCCGGCGACAAAGCCGAACGCGCGCGCTGTCGCACTGTTCGATCCCAACGCCGCGTTGCCGTCGGTGGTGGCGCCACCGCCATAGGCCGCGCCCCACACGCTCCAGTGCGGGTCCAAGAGATTGTTGCGCGCAACCTCCGCTTTGGTCGGGATTTTGGCGAAGGCATCGCGCGCGGCATCTTTTCTCTTTGCAGCATACGCGATCGCATCGCTTTCATCGGCGAAAGGCGCCGCGCCGCCGGAAGGCGGGCCGGACCCACCGCGTCCATCGATGAAGGGATCGGTCAATAGTCCCATAAACAGATTCATCGCCTCGAATGTCGCCTGCTGCGAACCGGTCGCGGTCTCGCCGGAGACTTGCGAGAGGCCGGCCGGCGTCAGCGCGCCGAACACCAGGGGAATGCCGCCATTGGCGTTGAAGAAATTCGTCAGCGCGTTGGCGACATTCCGCTGGTTGGCGTTGAGGCCACCCGGCGGATTGAAATTGAGCGAAAAATTCAGGAAGACATCATTGGGGTCGTAGGTCAGGCTGCCGACAACGTTCGGCACGTTGACATTGACCAGCGGATTGAAGGTCCCGCTGACGCCGCCGGTCGCATTCAGGATGGTGTATTGCTTGAGGATGTTGCCGCCGAGCAGCATCGCATTGACGCTAGCGCCGCCGAGCGTCGCGGTGCCCGTGACGTTGGTGCGGTCGGCGGTGGTCGAGACTTCGACGAGGTAAGTCGACGCCGCGGTGAATACCAGGCTGCCCTGCACCGTCAGCAAGCCGACCGAATTGCCGGGCGACAGCGTACCGCCATTGATCGTGGTGTTGCCGACGATGCCATTGCCGCCGAGCGTGCCGCCGGCATTCACCGTGACGCTGCTCGATGACACAATCGAGCCGTTGACGCTGAGGATGCCGCCATCGACCACAGTCGGGCCGGTGTAGGTGTTGATGCCGGACAGCGTGAGTATCCCGGTCCCGACTTTGGTAAGCGCGCCCGGGCCGCCTGGTCCACAGCCACAGGTATCGGCAATCACGCCGCTGACTTCGGTCGAGAGATTGTTGCTGCCGACGATCAGCGTATTACCGGCGCCGATATAATAGAAGCCAGAGCCGGCGATCGAGCCCGCGGTGATCCGTCCGTCCCCGTTCGGACCGATGCTGCCGGAGAAATCGACAAAGCCGGTGCCATTGGTGATGAACTGTGCGCTGCCTCCGGTTGAGTTGTCGAAGAAAAACGTGGCGGCGCCACTGTTGGTGGTAATGATCGCATTGCCGGCGGTTGAGAATGCATTGAAAATGGTTTCGCCGCCGGAATTGTTGGTAATCATCGCATTGGCGGCCGTAACGGTGTCCGTGCCCCCGGAATGGCCAAAATTTGTAATGCCGTGGAAGTTGTTGATGATGATCGCGGACCCGGCGGATGACGAATCGCCGAAATCCGTCATGCCGAAATTGTGGTTGGTGATATGGGCGGCACCCGCATTGCTCGCCGCGTTGAAGATGGTTGCACTACCACCGCCGTTGTCGATGGTCGCATTGCCGGCCGTACTGGTATCGGTGCCGCCAGGCGTGCCGAAAATGGTAGCGCCGCCGCCGCGGTTGGTAATGTTGGCGCTGCCGGCGGTGCTGTTGTTGAAGAACCCGGTCTCGCCGAGATCGTTGACGATCGTCGCCGTGCCCGCGGTGTTGCTGCCGAAGAATGATGTAAAGCCGCCGATGTTGGTGATCGAAGTGATGCCGGCGGTGTTGGCATTGACGATGTTGAACCGGCCTTCGTTGAGGACGGCACCGACGATGCTGCCGGTATGGGTGGCGTCGCCGAGTTGCAGCGTCCCGCAAGCACAGATCGTGGTGCCGCCGGTGTAGGTATTGGTGCCGGTAAGGATGACCCGGCCGGAGCCGAGCGTGTCGACAACGGTCAGAGCTCCCGGTCCGTTGCCGTCGGTGATGTTGCCAGCGAGCGTCAGCACGACGCTGTGGGAATCGATGAAGCTGCCGCCGACGGTGCCGTTGATTTTGAAATTGTTCGCGAAGGTGAGGTCGCTGAGGCCTTCGGCCTGGAATGCTCCGTCCTGAAGCATGACCGTACCGGACCCGACCGCGCCGTTGGTGCCCACCTGCAGCGTTCCAAATCCGCTGACCGTCGTCCCGCCCGAATACGTATTGATGCCAGTCAGCTTCAGCGTGCTTTGGCCGAGCAGCTGGACCTGAACGCCGGCGACCGATTCTCCGATGTTGTTGTTGATGGCGATCGTCTGGCCGGTATTGGCGTTGCTGATGATACCGCCGGCCGGTCCCGCCAGGCTGAAATTAACGGCCTTGTCGAAGATCGAATAGAACGACGCGTTGGAGGTGAAGGTCCAGGAACTGGGAGTGATCGGACCGGCGGACACGTCGACGACGGTAATTGCCGTCGCACCGAAAATCGCAGATTGGCCGGCAGCGACCGGTGCCGTAGCCGGAGTCCAGTTGGTGGAAAGGTTGTAGTCGTTCGAGACTCCGTTCCAGGTGCTTTGCGCTTGCGCCGGGGTCGCTACCACCAGGCTTGCGGCGGCCAAAGCCATGCCGGACGCCAGCGCGGTCACGCGTCGGCGCAGCTTGCCTTGCACCCACGATGGCAATTGAAAACGCACGCCCTCAGCCCTGTCATTCCCAGCGCTCTGCGGCGCTTGCGGGTCGAGGCTAGCATGCCGTTGACGGTAGGATTTGACGGTCCGGGCGGAATCCCTTGATGCGGCGCCGAAAAATGGCGTTTTCCGTTGCAGGTGTTGCGCCCGCGCAACGCTTGCGGCCCGGCCGATTTGCATCGACACGGTGCATCCCGGCTCGTTCCGTCAGGCGTTCGGCGACAGCTCCGCGTCCAACGCCAACAGCTGCGAGCGGCGGATGCGCTCGCGGTGCGCGGTATAGAGGCCGCTGGCGACGATGAAGGCCGCACCGGTCACGGTCCAGAGGTCAGGCACCTCGCCGAAAATCGCAAAGCCGAGGATAGAGACCCACAGCAATTGGGTGTAGGAAAACGGCGCCAGCACCGAGGCGTCGGCATAGCGGAACGCCAGCACCACGATCCACTGTCCCGCGGTCGAGGCCACGCCGATCAAAATCCCGAACAGGATGTCATGCCAGGTCGGGGCGACCCAGACGAACGGGACCAGCGCCGACAGGATGAAGACGCCTGCGATCGACGAATAGGTCATGGTGGTGAGGGCGTGTTCCCGTCCGCTCAACATCCGCGTCATGATCAAGGTGCAGGCCCAGGCCAGCGCGGAGATGATCGGGAAAAACACGGCGGGATGAAAGGCGCCGGTGCCCGGCCGCAAGATGATCACCACGCCGATCAATCCGACCGCGGTCGCGAGCCAGCGGCGTACGCCGACGCGCTCGCCGAGAAAGATGATCGACAATGCGGTGACGAACAACGGCGAGACGAAGCCGGTCGCCGATGCTTCGGCAATGGGAAGAAAGCGCAAGCCGGAAATAAAGAACAGCGACGATCCCAAAAGTGCTGCGCCCCGCATCAATTGCAGGCCCAGCCGTTCGGTTCGCATGGCGTAAAGCGGCGAATGCGGCAGCATCGCCGGAACCATGATCAGTCCGAACACCAGAAACCTGATCCAGGCGATCTCGATCGAGGGCAATGTCGCCGACAGATATTTCGCTGTCACGTCCGAGGTGCCGAGGAACACGGTCGAGGCGAGGATCAGCGCGATGCCGCGGAAAGGCCGGTCGGCGCGCGCCGGCGCAGCGCGTGCGGCTAACTTCTTCTCGGGCAAAGGTAATGGAGCGCTGTCCAGCCTGGCGGCTGCGGCTTGTGGCGGTGTCACGGTTGAAACTCGGATGCAAAAAATGTCGAATCGGGCGAGCACCTAAAAAACGACAATTGGCGTGGATCGACAAGGTACGAAAACAGGATGCCGATATGCGCGATTTGCGCCCGGTAACTTACCGTCGCCCTTTGAAACAGTTCGTTAACGCCTGTGTGCGCTACAGCATCGGCAGGCTTCGCGGCTTGGGTCCGCGCGGAAACGCTTTGTCGATCGCGGCGATCTCGTCACGGGTGAGCACGAGGTCGCCCGCAGCGGCGTTTTCGGCGGCGTGCTCCGGCGTCGAGGCTTTTGGAATCGCGAACACGAAAGGCTCGCGCGTCAGAAACGCGAGCGCGACCTGACGCGGCGACGCGCCATGCGCCTCGGCGATCCTCTCGAGCACCTCGCCACCCCTGCTGCGCGGGGAAGGAAACTCATTGTGGCCGAACGGCGAATAGGCGACCACCGCTGTGCCGTGCTGCTTGCACCACGGCATGACAGCGTGTTCGATCGCGCGTTGCCCGAGATGATAGAGCACCTGATTGCAGGCGATCTCGCCTTCGCCGGCCACCTCAAGCAGCTCGTCGAGATCGTCGACATCGAAATTGCTGACGCCCCACGAGCGGATTTTCCCCTCGCCGACCAGTTGCTCGAATGCGGCAACGGTTTCGGCCAGCGGATACGATCCGCGCCAATGCAGGAGATAACAATCGAGCCGGTCGGTTTTCAGCCGCGCCAGTGAACGCTCGCAGGCCACAATCGTGCCGCGCCGCGACGCATTGCTGGGCAGGACTTTCGAAACCAGGAAGATGTCGTCGCGCCGCCCCGCGATCGCTTCCGCGACCACCAGTTCGGCATCGCCATACATCTCCGCGGTGTCGATATGGGTCATGCCGAGATCGATGCCGCGGCGTAACGCCGCGACCGCCGTCTTGCGATCGCCGCGGTCGATGTACCAGGTGCCCTGCCCGATCACAGACACAGGCGGGCCGTTTTTGCCGAATTTTTGCTGTCTCAAGGGGCACCTCTAATACTTTCCGCGCGCACGATAAATGAACAAGCCCGCGCCGTCGATGTCGCCCCGCCTCCGTGAGAAGCAAGATGATTTCTTGTTCCGATCCCACGGCGTGCTATGAATCCGAAATAGCACGCACCCGCTCGGCCACCACCGAACGCGCCAGCCAAAATAATCGTCGCCGACAACGGCGGATTGCAGGGAGGATAACGACATGGCCCATTTTGGCCCGACCCGGCGTTCCCTATTGCAGGGAACACTCGCCGCAGGCGCACTCGGTCTCACCGGATTTCCCGCGCAAGCGGACGTACAGTGGAAGAAATATGCCGGCACCACCATCGAAGCCAACCTGATCAAGGGGCCGCGTGGCGAACTGTTGCAGAAATACGCCTCCGAGTTCACCGACCTCACCGGCATCAAGGTTGAATCCGAAGTCATTCCGGAGCAGCAGCAGCGGCAAAAGGCGGTCATCGAGCTCACCTCCGGCAAGCCGAGTTTTGATGTCGTTCATGTCAGCTATCACGTGCAGAAGCGGCAGTTCGAAAAGGCCGGCTGGCTCGCCGACCTGACCGCGTTCATGAAGGATCCGAACCTGACCGCACCCGACCTCACGGTTGACGATTTCTCCGCCGGCGGCCGGCAATTTGCCCAGAACGACAAGGGCGAAATGCATTCACTACCCTGGTCGGTGGACTATTTTATTCTGTACTGGAACAAGGAGCTGTTCGCGAAGAAGGGCGTGACGCTGCCGAAAACGCTCGACGAGATGGCCGTCGCCGCCGAGAAACTCAACGACCCTGCCAATGGGATTTACGGTTTTACCGGCCGCGGCTTGCGCAACGCCAACATGACGCTGTGGACCAATTTCTTCCTCGATTACGGCGGCGAGTTCCTCGACGACAAGGGCAACATCCTGACCGATGGCCCGGAGGCGATCGCGGCCACCAAACTGTACCAGCGCCTGCTAACCAAGACGGCGCCTCCAGGCGTTGCCGGTTTCAACTGGATGGAATCGATGGCGTCGCTGACCCAAGGTCGCGCCGCGATGTGGATCGACGGCGTCGGCTGGGCGCCGCCGATCGAGGATCCCAACGCGTCGCGCGTGGTCGGCAAGATCGGCTATGCCCTGGTGCCGGCCGGACCCAAGGGCCAATATTCCGCCGCCTATGGTGACGGCATCGGCATCCCCCAGGCCAGCACCAAGAAGGAAGCCGCCTATCTCTATTGCCAATGGGCGGTGTCGAAGACGATGGGCGCGCGGCTGTTGCAAAGCGGCGGCGGTATGCCGTTCCGGAATTCGATCCTCAACGACGAGACGATCCGCAAAGGTGTAAAAATGCCGCCGGAATGGCTGGATGCGGCGATCGGTTCGGCCAAAATCTCAAAGCTTGGCCTCCCCGTCATCATTCCGGTCGCCGAATTCCGCGACATCGTCGGCGCTGCGCTGACCGCGACGCTGTCGGGCGCCGATCCCGAGACCGAACTGAAGAAGGCGCACGCGCAATTCCGCCCGATCCTGGAGCGCAGCGAAAAGTCGTGAGCGGCATAGCGGCGAGCGAAACGGCGCCGGCCCGACCGGGCGATGCCGCGCGCGAAACGAGCGAGTGGCGGCCGCCATCCTATTGGCCGTTCGTTCTGCCGGCGCTGATCGTGGTTCTCGCGGTCATCATCTTCCCGTGGGCCTATACGATCTGGATGAGCCTGCACGAATGGAAGGTCGGCGCGCCGCCGACTTTTGTCGGCCTTGCCAACTACATTCGCCTGCCCAGCGATGGGCGTTTTGTGGAGTCGGTCGGGCACACGCTCCTCTACACCCTGCTGTCGGTGGCGCTGCCTTTGATCTTCGGCACGCTCGCGGCGGTGGTGTTTCACGCCAAATTTCCGATGCGCGGCTTTTTGCGCGGCCTCTTCATTCTGCCGATGATGGCGACCCCGGTTGCGATCGCCTTGGTGTGGACCATGATGTTCCACCCGCAGCTCGGTATCCTCAATTACCTGTTGTCGCTGGTCGGCCTGCCGCCGCAGCTCTGGGTGTTTCACCCCGCAACCGTCATCCCCTCGCTGGTTCTGGTCGAAACCTGGCAATGGACGCCGCTGGTGATGCTGATCGTGCTCGGCGGCCTTGCCGCGATCCCGGCCGAGCCGTATGAGAGCGCGCTGATCGACGGCGCGACCCGCTGGCAGGTTTTCCGCTACATCTCGCTGCCGCTGATCATGCCGTTTATCTTCATCGCCTCGATGATCCGCATGATAGACGCGGTGAAGAGTTTTGATATTATCTTTGCGATCACGCAAGGAGGCCCCGGCACCGCCTCCGAGACCATCAACCTCTATCTCTACAGCGTCGCCTTTGTCTATTACGACGTCGGCTACGCCTCCGCGATCGTGGTCGTGTTCTTCGCGCTCATCGTTGCGTTAGCGGGCGCGCTGCTGCGGCTCCGCCAGACCACGCACTGGAACGACTCCGGGGGCATCGCATGAGCCCGCTCCGACGCCTGCTCGGCCAGGTCGGCCTCGCCTTCGCGCTCATCGTCATCGTGTCGCCGGCGGTATTGTTCTTCCTCTGGATGCTGTCACTGTCGGTGAAATTCGAGGTCGACAACGCCTCCTATCCGCCGGTCTTCATCCCCGAACATTTCAATTGGGGCAATTACGCTGCCGTCTTCGCCTCCAACCGGTTCTCGACCTATTTTATGAATAGCCTGATCGTCACGGGGGCAGCGACCGCGTTCGCGCTAATAGTCGGCGTGCCCGCGGGCTATGGCCTCGCCCGCATGCGTGCACATAAGGCGGCAATCGTGATCCTGATCGCGCGCATCACGCCCGGCCTGTCTTATCTCATTCCGCTGTTTCTCTTGTTCCAGTGGCTGGGACTGCTCGGCACGCTCTGGCCGCAGATCATCATCCACCTCGTGGTGACGGTGCCGATCGTGATCTGGATCATGATCGGTTATTTCGAGACCACGCCGATGGAGCTCGAAGAGTCGGCGCTGATCGACGGCGCCACAAGCTGGCAGGTGTTCCGTTACGTCGCGCTGCCGATCGCGCGGCCGGGGATCGCGGTCGCGTTCATCCTGGCGGTGATTTTTTCGTGGAACAATTTTGTCTTCGGCATCGTGCTGGCCGGGCGGGAGACGCGCACGCTGCCGGTTGCCGTCTACAACATGATCTCCTTCGACCAGTTGAGCTGGGGCCCGCTCGCCGCCGCGGCGCTGATTGTCACTTTGCCGGTGCTGCTGCTGACGGTGTTCGCGCAACGCCAGATCGTGGCGGGCCTGACCGCGGGCGCGGTCAAGGGCGGGTAAATGCCGCAGCCGGTAGGATGGGTTGAGCTCTTCGCGAAACCCATCATAAGATGCCAGATCGCAGGATGGGTTGAACCAAACGGGTCCGGCCTTTGGCCGGACCGATGCTAGCGTGCCCACATGACCGACTATCGCCGCAACTTCACTGCCGGGGGCAGCTTCTTCTTCACCGTCAATCTGGCAGAGCGACGGCTGCGGTTAACATATCGACGAGCTGCGCAGTGCGCTTCGCCAGACACGCCGGCATCATCCGTTCACAATCGATGCGATGGTCGTGCTGCCCGATCATCTCCACGCGGTCTGGACGCTGCCGGAGGGCGACGCGGATTTTGCCACGCGCTGGCGGCTGATCAAATCGGCATTTTCGCGCAGCCTCGCAACCGGCGAACGAATTTCAGACAGTCGCCAAAGGCGAACGCGGTATCTGGCAGCGGCGCTATTGGGAGCATACCATCCGCGATGAGAACGATTTTTCGCGTCATTTGGATTACATCCATATCAACCCGGTCAAACATGGGCTTGTGCCGCGGGTCAGTGATTGGCCGTATTCATCGTTCCACCGTATGGTAAAGCTTGGAATCTATCCCGCGGATTGGGCAGGCGATGTCTCGAATAACGGTGGGAATTTTGGCGAACGGCCCTAGGTCTCGGGTCGAGGTGATGGGTTTCGCAAGGGCTCTACCCATCCTTGGACCGCCCAGGCTTTGCACGCGGTATGGTTTTTGTATCGCATTATGCGGTCGTAATCGTCTCGCTGCCGCGGCATGCCAACTTCGGCGGTCTGCCGCTGGACGAGGCGATGAAGGCCAGCGGCGCCGCGCCGCGAGGTGATGGGTTTCGCAAGGGCTCTACCCATCCTACAGACTACGAAGCTAACTCGCGACCGCCTGCTTATGCCCATCCGCCGACGCAACCACACCCGCCTGCGCGGCCAACCGCTTCAATTCCGGAATGCACGAGCCGCAATTGGTGCCGGCCTTCAGCTGCGCGCCGATTTCGGCGGCCGTTCCCGCGCCTGCCGCGATCGCGTCGCAAATCGTGGTACGGCCGACCCCGAAACAGGCGCAGACGATCGGACCTGTGCTCGCCAACCCGTCCATCGATTTGCCTGACAATAGCGTGCGGCGCTGATCGTCGCTGAGCGCATCGGCGGCGAACAGGTTTTTCACCACATCCCAATCGCCCGCATCCCGTGCCGGGCCGACGAACAGGCAGGTCGCGATGCGATTTTCGATAAACGACGCCGCCCGATAGACGCCTCCGCCGAAATCCTTGTATTCGGCGAGATCGCCACAGGTGACCGAACGCAGCCATGTCTGCCATCGCGCCAGATCGGCATTGTCGGCGAACAGATAGCCGTAACCGCCGGCCACGGTGACCCGCGCCCACCAGACATGGTAAGGCAGTTGCAGCGGCACCCGCGACAGCGCGAAGCCGCGGAACACGTATTCGTACGGCACGATCGAGGCCGGCGTCGCCTTGTTCTCGGGCTGGCCGGAAAACGGATCGGTGATCGGTGCCACCAGCGCGCCGACGCGTGCGGTCGACGCCGTCGCCTCGCTCCAATGGATCGGCGCGAACAGCATGCCGCGCTGCTGCCGCTCGCTGACCGCCACCTTCAGCGTGCACTGCCCGTAGTCGGTGGTAACACGCGCAAAACTGTCGTCGTCTACGCCATATCGGATGGCATCGTCGGGATGAATCTCGACGAAAGGCTCCGGCAGGTGCTGGCCCAACCGCGGACTGGTGCCGCTGCGGGTCATGGTGTGCCATTGGTCGCGGATACGGCCGGTGTTCAACCGCAGCGGCCGGCCGGCGGTGGTCTCGCTTCGCAGCGCCGGAATTTCCGGCGCGATGAAGCGCGCTCTGTGGTCGTTTGCAAAGAATCCGCCATTGGCGAAGAACCGCTGCTGCGGCGCGCTATCGCCGGCGCGGATCGGCCACATCACCGGCGTCAGCTCGTCGAATTCCTCATCCGACAACGACGTCAACGCGCCGATATCGAAATCGCGGCCACCGCCATTCTCGAATGCCGAGAGCGCGGCGTGTTCGCGGAACACTTCCGCCGCCGATTTGAAGTCGAATGCCGGACCAAAACCGAGGCGCTTGGCGACCTCGCCGACGATCCACCAATCCGGTTTTGTCTCTCCCGGGGCTCTGAGGAACGCACGCTGCCGTGAAATGCGCCGTTCGGAATTGGTCACAGTGCCGGATTTCTCGCCCCAGGCCTGCGCCGGCAGCAGCACATGCACGCCGGCATTGACGGTATCGTTGGAGAGCACGTTTTCCGAGACCACAAACAGCTCGAGCTTCTTCAGCGCAGCGCGGGCAGCGTCCGCGTCCGGCAACGACACCGCGGGATTGGTGCCCATCACCCACAACGCCTTGATCTCGCCCTTGGCGATCGCCTCGAACATCTGGACCGCCTTCAGCCCCTCATGGGTGGCGATCCGCGGCGCCTTCCAGAATCGCCGCACGCGGTCGATGTCCGGAGGAGTGAACGCCATGTGCGCGGCGAGCTGATTGGCAAGCCCGCCGACCTCGCGCCCGCCCATCGCATTGGGCTGTCCAGTCAGCGAGAACGGCGATGCGCCCGGCTTGCCGATCCGCCCGGTGGCGAGGTGGCAATTGATGATGGCGTTGACCTTGTCGGTGCCCTGCGCCGACTGGTTGACGCCCTGCGAATACAGCGTCACCACGCGCGGGCTGCTCTTGAACATCTGGAAGAAGTCGGCGACCTCCTGCTCGGACAGGCCGGTCGCGAGCGCGGTCGCGCCAACACTGCCGGCGATGCTTTTCGCACGCGCCAGCGCTTCGTCGAAGCCGGAAGTGTGGTGTGCAATATAGTCGGAATCGAGAGCGCCGCTGTCTGCGAGCGCTACCAGCAGCCCCGAGAACAGCGCGGTATCGGTGCCGGGCTTCAATCCCAGAAACAGATCGGCATCGCCGGCGGTATCGGTCCGGCGCGGATCGATCACCACCATGCGCGCGCCGCGTGCCTGCTTGTTGGCGAGCATGCGCTGGAACAGCACCGGATGGCACCATGCGGCGTTGGAGCCGACCAGCACCAATAGGTCGGCGGCATCGAGATCCTCATAGCAGCCCGGCACGGTATCGGCGCCGAACGCGCGGCGGTGGCCGGCGACCGAGGACGCCATGCACAGCCGTGAATTGGTATCGACATTGGCGCTGCCGATGAATCCCTTCATCAACTTGTTGGCGACGTAATAATCCTCGGTCAGCAACTGCCCCGAGAGATAAAACGCCACAGCGCCTGGGCCGTCGCGCTTCACGATATGGGCAAAGCGATGCGCGACATGGTCGAGCGCGTCGCTCCAGGCGATCCGCTCCATGGTGCCTTTGCTGCAGCGGATCATCGGGTAGAGCAAGCGGTCCTCAAGCCCCAGCGTTTCGCCGAGCGCCGAGCCCTTCGAGCACAGCCGTCCGAAATTGGCGGGGTGCTCGGGATCGCCCGCTATCGCCGCGCCACCATTATTGTCCGGCGTCGCCAAGACGCCGCAGCCGACGCCGCAATAGGGACAGGTCGTGCGCGTGGCGCCCAAGGCTGGATCGATGGCCGTCATTACGCCGCCTCCGCCTGGACCGTCAGCGTGCGACCGAACATCATGCGGTTGCGAATTCTTGCGATCGGCTCGCGGCTGCGGATCAATTCGAGGTACCACAACGCGTCGCCGACGTCGCCGACCAAGACCGCGCCGCTCAGTCGACCGTCCGATATCACCAGCTTTTTGTAAGTGCCATGTCTGAAATCGTTCAGCACGATGGTCTCGGTTCCATCCGCGCCGATGAAATCGCCCGCCGAAAACACGCTGACGCCCGAGACCTTCAGATTGGTGGCGACCACGCTGCCCTGGTAGGCGGCAGCCCTGCCTGCGAGATGCCGGCTAAGGACATGCGCCTGCTCGTAGGCCGGTTCGACCAGGCCATAGCAGACGCCGCGATGCTCGGCGCATTCGCCGAGCGCGAAGATGCCGGGCGCGGCGGTCTGCAGATGATCGTCGACGACGATGCCGCGATTGACGGCAATGCCGGCCTCCTTTGCCAGCGCGACATTGGGCCGGATACCGGCGGCGAAGATCACCGCGTCGGCATCGATCCGGCGCCCGTCGGTCAGCTCAACGCCTTCGACATGCGTCTCACCGTGGATACGCGCGGTGTTGGCATTGAGCAGGATTTTGATCCCCTTGCGCTCGACGAGATATTTCAAGAGTTCCGCCGCCGGTGCATCGAGCTGCCGCTCCATCAGCCGGTCCATCAGGTGCACCAGCGTCACTGTCGCGCCGGCCTTGGCGAGGCCGTAAGCTGCCTCCAACCCGAGCAATCCGCCGCCGACCACGACGACGCGCTTCCTTTGCGCGGCGAGCGTCAACAGCAGATCGACGTCCCGGCTGTCGCGAAAGGTGTTGACGCCGGCGAGATCGGCGCCGGGCACATTGAGCCGCAGCGGCGTCGAGCCGGTGGCAAGCACCAGCCTCGAGAATGCGACGCTCTCTTCATTGGCGATCTTGAGTTCGCGGCGGCCGACGTCGATCTCGGTGGCAAGGCAACCATATTTCAAGGTGACGCCGCGGTCGCGCCACCACGCGGCCGGCTTCAGCTCGATCTCATGGGAACCAGTCTCGCCCGCCAATACCGACGAGAGCAGGACGCGGTTGTAAGCCAGACGCGGCTCGTCGCCGATCACGGCGATGGCGTAACGGCCTTGTGCTGTCTTGGTCAGTTCGTCGACCAGACGCGCAGCGGCCATTCCGTTGCCGACAATAACCAGCGGTTCGCTCACGCTATGTCCTTACTCGGCGGCCTCGGGGCGGCCATAGGCCTCGGAAATCATGTAGCCGGACAGCGTGGTGTAGGCCGCCGTCCATGCGTCCGCGACTTCCGGCGTCCAGCCATCGCCGAGGCCCTTTTCCAAAGTCCACAGCAAAGCGGCGCCGACCACCGGATAGTGCTCGGCCTTGGCGCCATAGCTGACGTGGCGGATGGCGAGCGCGCTCGCAGCCGGCAATATCGATTCAATATTACTAAGGCCCTTGACGACCGCTCCCAGCATCGTCATCAGCTTGCCGCGCTGTACGGCCATGTCGCCGGTGAACATCGGCTTCACTGCCGGGGCGATCTCGAACAGACGATCGTAAAAGATCACCGCCGCCTGATCCGAAATCGGCACCACTTTGGCAAAACTTTGCTGCACGAGTTTGACTTGGTCCGGTGTCATCTGTGACTCCTTGGCTTTGCGGGTTTCTCGTCCCACTCGACCTCTCCGCGCGGACGGGGAGAGGCAATGCGTTGGTGTCGAAGGCTGTTGATGTGGTTCACACCCGTGCTTCGGCGAGGCTGGTCGCGCTCGAGGCCACCGAACTGCGGCGCAGATAGAACCACCAGGTCAGAAACAGGCAGACCGCGTAGAACGCCAGATAGATTTCCAGCGCGAGCTGCGGACCGCCGGTGATCGCGATCGACTTGCCGAAACCGCTCGGGATCAAATAGCCGCCGCAGGCGCCGATCGCGCCGATGAAGCCGAGCGCGGCACCGCTCTCGATGCTGGCGGCTTTCAGCGCGAGTGCCCGGCCGGCTTCGCCGCTGCCCTTTGCCTTGCGAAGATTCTCCTCGCGGAAGATCGAGGGGATCATCCGGTAGGTCGAGCCGTTGCCGATCCCGGTCGTGACGAACAGGATCAGGAACATCGCGAGGAAGCCGTTGAAGTCCTTGATAACGACGAAATACAGCACGCCGATCGTGGCCGCGCCCATCGCGATGAAATTCCAGAACGTCACGATCGCGCCGCCGACCTTGTCGGCCAAGAGGCCGCCGAACGGGCGCGACAGCGAGCCGACCAAAGGTCCAAGGAACGCGATTGCAATCGTGACCGCGGGGAATTGCGTCTTGATCAGAAGCGGAAACGCCGCGGAGTAACCGATGAAGGATCCGAACGTCCCGATATAGATGAAGGACATGATCCAGGTATGCTTGCGGCCGATAATGGCGAGCTGGTCCTTGAACGAAGACTTCGCCGAAGTGAGGTTGTTCATGAAGAAGACGGCGCCGAATACCGCGATCGCGAGCGGCACGATCCACATCAGGCCTGCGTTCTGAAGGTAAACGCCCGAGACCGGCGTTGCCTGATAGAGATTGAAAATGCCAAACCCCATCAGAATGGGCGTCAGCAACTGGACGCTTGAGACGCCGATATTGCCGCCGGCCGCGTTCAGGCCGAGCGCCCAGCCCTTCATGCGGTCGGGATAGAAGAAGGAGATGTTGGCCATGCTGGAAGCAAAATTGCCGCCGCCGAGGCCCGCGGTGGAGGCGACCAAAAGCATCAGCCAGAACGGCGTCTCGGGATGGCTGACGAAATAAGCCAGCGCAAGCGTCGGGATGAACAGCACCGCGGCACTGAAGATGGTCCAGTTGCGGCCGCCGAAGGTCGTTACCGCGAACGTGTAGGGAAAACGCATCAGCGAGCCGATCAGCCCCGGCACCGCCACCAGCTGAAACAGCTGGTCCGTGTCGAAGTGGAAGCCGGCCGCCGGCAATTTGGTGGCGACGATGCTCCAGATCAGCCAGACCGAAAATCCGATATGCTCGGCGACAATCGACCAGATCAAATTGCGCCGAGCGACGACCTTGCCCTTGGTGTTCCAAAACGTCTCATCTTCTGGGTTCCACTCTGAAATCCAGGTCGGGTTCTCGGTACTCATTGCAAAATTTCCTTTCTGATCGCGTGAGGCGGCCGTCGCAGAGGCACAGGGGCGCGCTCTGGGGAGGCCCCAGTCTGCCGGCGTCGCAAATTCGGATGATTGGTTTCGAGGGACGGCTACAATGGCGTCAGGCCTAAACCATTCAAGCTTCGTGCCAAGCTACCGCAACGCGAAAATTACATGTTTTATAATAAGTTGCGGAATTGGTCGGCCTCGCTCGCCCGGCGTGACGCGCTCGCAAAATTTGCGATTCGCTCAAACCTTGTGCGGCGCACAAGATTTGAGCAGGCGCGTTTTCAAGTGATGTTCAGGCGTCCTCGGTCACCGCCATCATCGGCTTCGGCGCGTTGCCTTGGCCCGGCTTCATGCGGAATTCGTAGCTCATCAAATGCCAGGGCCCGGCAACGGGCTTGCCATCCGGCGTCACCGGATCGGAGCGCTTCTCGACCTTGGCCACCAAATCGTCCTTCACCCCGAACACCACGTCGGTATCGAGATATTTGTCGCCATCGATAAAGACATGCGTGATCAAAGGCTCGTGGCCGGGCGCGTCGACCAGGAAATGCACGTGCGCGGGGCGCATCGGATGACGGCGCGTCTGCAGGATCATTTCACCGACGGGGCCATCGGTCGGGATCGGGTAGCTGCAGGGCAGGATGGTGCGGAAGAAAAACCGGCCATCGGCGTCGGTGATGAAGCGTGCCCGGGATGACGGACCGTCGGTCTCATAGGTCGGCCGTTGCGAATCGTAATAGCCGTCGTCATCGGCGTGCCAGACGTCGACCGGAACGCCCGCCAGCGGCTTGCCCTTGAGATCCGTGACGCGGCTTTGGACGAACATCCGCTCTCCCGGCAGATTGGAGGAAATATCCGTGCCATGCGGCACCGGCTTGTGCTCGCCGACATAGAACGGGCCGAGCACGGTGGTCTCGGTGGCGCCCTCGCGTTCGCGATGGTTCACGGCATCGACCAGCATCGAAACCCCGAACACGTCCGACAGCAGGATGAACTCCTGCCGGGTCGGGGTGCATTTCTGGCCGACGCGGGTGAGGAAATCGATCGCATAGCCCCATTCGTCGAAAGTAAGGTCGGTCTTGCGGACGTAATCGTGCAGCGACTTTACCAGTTCCTCGAGCAGGAATTTGACACGCGGGTCCGGCGTCTCCTCAAAGCTTTTGATCACGGCGGCGGTGAGTTCGGTGTCGTTGAATTGGGGCATTGTCCTCATCCTGCGGTTTTTACGCGGTTGCGGGTTCAAGCCTACACTAGCGGCCGGGCAAGGGTAAGCGCCGCGGTGATTGGAACATGGCACCGTTTTCGGCTATCAAGGCTGCAGCCTGCGAAAGCCCTTCCGGAGATTGTCCCGATGCTTGCCCCCACCCCCGCCTCCCCCGAATCCGCCGGCATGTCGGAAGCAGCCTTCGACCGGATCGAAGCGCATCTCAAGCACCGGTATATCGACGCCGGCCGCTTTCCGGGAACCCAGCTTGTGGTCTATCGCCGCGGCAAGGTCGTCCATTCGACGGTGCAGGGCTTTGCCGATCTCGAGCGCAAGCTGCCGGTCAAGGACGACACCATCTTCCGCATCTATTCGATGACAAAGCCGATCACGAGCGTGGCCTTCATGATGCTGGTCGAGGAGGGCCGCGTCGCGCTCGATGAGCCCGTCCACAAATACATCCCGGAATGGAAGAACCTCGGCGTGTTCGTCGCCGGCACCGCACCGGCCTTTCTGACCAGGCCGCCGTCGCGGCCGATGCTGATCGTCGACCTGCTGCGGCACACCTCCGGGCTGACTTACGGCTTCCAGCAGCGCTCCAATGTCGATGCGGCCTATCGCGAGATGAAAATCGGCGAGGTCATCAAGGCAGGAACGCTGGACTCGATGATCGCTGACCTCGCGAAAATCCCGCTGGAATTCTCGCCCGGCGAGGCCTGGAATTATTCGGTCGCGACCGACGTGATCGGTTATCTGATCGGCAAGATCAGCGGCATACCGTTCGAACAATTCCTGAAGGAACGCATCTTCAATCCGCTCGGCATGAACGACACCGACTTTTTCTTGCCCGCCGACAAGGCGCATCGCTTCGCGGCCTGCTACTCGGCCGACCCGCAGGGCGGCATGAGCTTCCACGCCGCCGATCGCAAGGGCGGCCTGACGCTGCAGGATGACCCGGCCACGAGTTCCTTCCTCGCGCCGCCGTCGCTGATTTCCGGCGGCGGCGGGTTGTGCTCGACCACAGCCGATTACCTCACCTTCTGCCGCGCCCTGATCAATGGCGGCGAACTCGGCGGCGTCCGGCTGATCGGCCCGAAGACGCTGGCGCTGATGACCTCCAATCACCTGCCCGGCGGCCGCGACCTGCCGGAAATGTCGCGCTCGCTGTTCTCGGAAGCCGCCTATAACGGCATCGGCTTCGGTCTCGGCTTCTCGGTCACGATGAATCCGGCGCAGACCTTGATTCCCGGCAGCCGCGGCGAATATGCTTGGGGCGGTGCGGCAACGACCTCGTTCTGGATCGACCCCGCCGAAGAGCTGATTGCCATCTTCATGACACAAGTGTTGCCCTCGAGCGCCTATCCGATCCGGCGTGAATTGCGCACCATGGTTTACGCCGCGATAACCGACAGCAATCTTTAGGCGGGTATTTCTTAGACCTGCAATCCCCAAACCGGCGCAGCTTTGCGCACTGCACGACCGGCGCCACCGGCAGCCGGCCGGCGCGGCTAAAATCCTTGGCGGATTCAAAGCGCTTCTCCTATGCTCGCGAGCGTGTGGCGCAACCTTCGCCAACGTATCGATGCGGGACCCGCGTGCCGAAACCCTCTCTGCCAGTGCGCCTTGCTCTTCTGGTCGCAGGCACCACGCTGCCGCTGATTTTGTTTGCCGCCGGCATCGTCTTCAGTAACTACCAGCAGGAGCGCAGGAATGCATCGCAGCGCGTGCTCGAAACCGTGCGCAGCATTCGCCTAGTGCTCGACGCCGAGATGCAGCGCATGACCGGGGCACTGCAGGTGCTGGCGCTCACCGACCCGCTGCGCAACGGCGATTTCGCGGCGTTCCGCCGGATCGCGCGGGGTTTCCTCGACCAATATCGCGACGGCGGCGTCGTGCTGGTGGCGGACCGCGAAGGCCGTCAGCTGTTCTCGTCGGTCACGCCGGATATCAAGAACCTGCCCTTGCGCAACAACCGCGCTATCATTGAAAGGGTGTTCGCGACCAAACGGATGCAGTACTCGAACCTGTTCGTCGGCGCGGTGAAGCAACAGCCGATCGTAACCGTCGAGGTGCCGGTGTTTCGCGAGGGCGAGGTGGTTTACGATATTTCGTTCAGCCCGCCGGTCGAGATCTTCCAGGGCATCATCAACAAACAGCGCCCGAGCGAAGACTGGACCATCTCGATCTTCGACGGCGAGGGTATCAGTTTCGCGCGCGCGCCGAATCCGCAGGAGACGATGGGCAAGCGCGCCACGCCTTCGCTGTATTCCGAGATGTTAAAATCTAACGAGGCGACACTGCAGGCGGTGTCGATGGAAGGCGTGCCGCTGATCACCAGCTTCGCGCGATCCTCGGTCACCGGCTGGACGGTTGCCGCCGGCATCCCCGAAGATTCCCTGGTCGGTCCGTTGTGGCGCAAGCTTGCGATCACCAGCGCGATCGGCGGCATCCTTTTGTTGACCGGCCTTGCCTTTGCGGTGCGGATGGCGACCACGATCGCCCGGGGCGAGATGCTGCACGGCCTGTTGGTCGAAGAGCTCAACCACCGCGTCAAGAACACGCTCGCCATCCTGCAGTCGATCGCGGTGCAGACCTTTCGCAGCGCCAGCCGCAGCGAGCGCGAGAAGTTCGAGGGCCGGCTCGGCGCGCTGGCGGAAGCACATAATCTCCTGAGCACGGAGAAGTGGCAGGGCTCCGAACTCAACGATCTGGTCGGGCGTGTGCTGCAGCCCTATCTGCTCAACAATCCGGAGCGGATAAAAATGTCCGGGCCGCACGTGCCGCTGTCGCCGCGGATCGCGGTGGTGCTGTCGATGATCCTGCATGAGATCGCGACCAACGCCGCCAAATATGGCGCGCTGTCGAATGACGGCGGCACCGTCACGCTGGATTGGGAAGTCACCACCGAAAACGCCGAGCCGCAATTGCGATTGATCTGGACCGAGACCGGCGGCCCGCCGGTCACGGCGCCGGTGCAGCGCGGCTTCGGATCGCGCTTGATCGAACGCAGCGCGCGCGACCAGCTCGGCGGCGAAGCTACCGTCGATTTCCTGCCCCGCGGCGTGGTCTATACGGTGAGCTGCTCGCTGGATGGCGAGCGGTAGGGCGGCGCGCGCCAATATTGAGGCAGCTCACAGAGCCGTGTCCAGCCGGTGAAATGTTCCCACCCAACGTAATAGACGCGACTATGATCCGTATCTGCGGTAACAGACCCGCAACGGGGATATTTGCATGCGCATCGGGATACGCGGCGCCGTATCAAGCCTGGTGCTGGCGTCGATCATCGCCAGCGCCGTCGGCGTGCATTTGTTGTGGTGGCGGACCGCGCAGCAGATTAGCCAGACGCTGGCCGACACCATCAACGAGCAGATCGTCTCCGCGGTCGGCGACGAATTGCAGTCGATCACCACCGAGGCGCGGTCGTCGATGATCGCGGTGCGCACGCTGTTCGTCGAAAAGGTGCTCGACCCCGGCGATGCCAGGAAGCGCGAATTCGTGTTCCTTTCCCAATTGCGGGCGCAGCCGACCATTTCGTGGGTCGCGTTCGGATGGCCGGACGGATCGTTCTCCGCCGCCCACAAGCTCGGCGATTCCGCCATCGAAATGCTCGATATCGCCGGCCGCGAATCCAAGATGGCGCTCGACAGTTACGAGTTCGCGGGCACCGATATCAAGCTTGTGGATAGCCACTCCGAAGAGACAAAATATTCGGTCACCGACCAGGACTGGTATGACGGCGCCAACCGCTCCAGCGAAGAGCGCTGGTCGACGCTCAAAGCCCATCCCAATGGCGAGCGGCCCGCCGCCGCGCTCGCAATGGCGATCGACATCGACGGCAAGCGCGCCGGCGTGCTCGCCATCATCATCGAGCTGACGCGGGTCTCGAACTTTCTGTCGCAACTTACTGTGGGGAAGTCCGCCGGCGCCTTCATCCTCGATCGCGACGGCACGGCGATCGCGTCGCCCGATCCCGACGCCGATGAGTTGACCGCGCTGAAAACCAACCACCCGCTGTTTCCGGTCGCGGTCGACGCCATTCGGCAGGCCGGCAGCGATTACGACACCGACAAGGGCCAAGAGTTTCGCACCCAGGTGATGCGCGAGGGCAAGGCCTATGAGGCGGTGCTGACCCCGATTTCGTTTCCCGGCTGGTCGCTGGTCACCGTCGTCCCGGAGTCGGAATTTCTGGGGCCAGTACAGACGACGATCCGCAAATTGCTGATCGGGCTTGCGGTCGTGATCGTGTTCGCAGGCGCGTTGTCGGCATGGCTGGCGCAGCGTTTGATCGCGCGGCCGCTGATCAAGGTCGTCAACGAGATCCGGCATGTCGAGCGTTTCGACCTTGAGAAGGTCGAGCGGCATTCGTCGCAACTGACCGAGATCGAGAATCTTTCCGGCGCGATCGCGGATATGGCGCTCGGGCTCGCGGCGTTTCGAAAATACATTCCGGCCGATTTGGTGCGGCTCTTGATCAGCGACGGCAACGGCGCCCGCCTCGGCGGCGCGGTGCGGCCGATGAGTGTGATGTTTGTCGACCTCGCAGGCTTCACCGGACTGTCGGAGCGATTGGGCGAAGGGATCATCCCGCTATTGTCGCGCTATTTCGATGCGGTATCGGGCGAGGTTCAACGCCACGGCGGCACCATCGACAAATTCATCGGCGATGCGGTGATGGCGTTCTGGGGCGCGCCGCAAACAAACCCCGACCACGCGATCGACTGCTGCCGGGCGGCGCTTTCCTGCCAGCGCGCGGTCCGCGAGCTCGGCCTCGTCGACGACCAGGGGGGCGGCTTAAAAATCCGCATCGGCATCAATTCCGGCGACATGCTGGTCGGCAATATCGGATCGGAAGTTCGATTGAATTACACCGTCATCGGCGACGCGGTAAACGTCGCAAGCCGCCTCGAGGGCACCAACAAGCTCTACGGAACGCAAATCATCATCGGCCCGGAAACCCGCAGGCTCGCGGGCGAGCGCATCGTCGTTCGCGAACTGGATCGGCTCGCGGTCTATGGGCGGGCCGGCGGCCTGGAAATTTTCGAACTTTTGGGCATGGCCGGCGAATGTATGGACGCATCTGGCTGGGTCGAATGCTACGCCGCGGGCCTCGTGTCCTATCGCGCGCGGGATTTTGCCGCGGCGATCCGGCACTTCGAGCAGGCGATAAGTCTTCGCGGTGAGGATCGGGCGTCGTCGATGATGATCGAACGCTGCCGACAGGCGCTGGATGCTCCGGCCGGCGCCGAGTGGGACGACGTGACGGTCGCGCAGACGAAGTATTAGAGAATGATCCGGCTCAGTTCACCCATTTCCTCGTCATGGCCCGGGCTTGTCCCGGCCATCCACGTCTTTCTTGCGGCGATATTGGCAAGACGTGGATGCCCGGGACAAGCCCGGGCATGACGAACTCTGATATTTCCGGACTTCGTTTTACTTAGCCCGCGCTTGCGTAATCGCGGCGCGGATCGCCGCGAGCGGTGCGGTGTCGTCGAAGACAAGACTGCCGTTTTGAATACCTAATCCCAAATCCCGCCACAGCGCGTCGAGATCGGGTGTCACGGGTTTGGCGCCCCACTCGTTGTGAAGACGCGTGAGCACTTGCAGCCCGACCGCCTTGTCGGCGGTTGCCAGAATACGTTCGATCGGCCAATCGACCTCATGATTGCCGCCGGCCGCGATCACGCCGCGCATGGCATCCTGCAGCCCCAGCCGGTTGCCGGTGGCCTTGCGAATTTCGACGTCCGCCATCAGGCAAAACATCGCGCCGCCCCAGTATTTACGGCCCCAGGTGTCGGAGATGTCGAGGCCCTCATCGCCGGCCTGCGGCAGGCCCTTCGGCATGTCGCGCATCATCGCCTGCCAGATTTCGCTCGCGGTCAAGTCTCCGGCCTGCACCCGCGCGATCGGCTCGACATAGACGGCGAGCCCCTCGGACAGCCAGTTGTAGCGCTCCTCCATGTCTGGAAGCGCGAGATGCACCATCTCGTGGACCAGCACCCAGTCGTTGCGCAGATCGTCGGCGCTGGACTCGCGGCCCAGCAGCACGCGAATGGCGGCGCCGCGATAGCCCCAGGTGGTGCCGCCGCGAACGCGCGGCCCATCGACCGGCACCAGCAGCAGCTTTACGGAGTTAACGGGAAATCTTCCGTAATAGGTCGAGACCGCCTTGGCCGATGTTTTGACCCAGTCCAGGATTTTTTCTTTCGGCAGCACGACTTCGCCGGGGGCAAACGCCACGTGAATCGCGCCGCCGGGAACCTCGATGTCGGTCTTGGGAAGCCGGTCGAATGCGTCATAGGGCATGCGACTGCCCCGCGCCAATTCCGATTGTGCTTCCGCCCGCAAGCCGAACGCCGCGAGGAAGGCCAGCGTCAAGACGGCGCATGAGGCGGCGCATGCGACGATCCCGCGAAATCCTGCTGTCGTTTTCATGTCGATGCGCTTCGATGCGTGGTCTCGCCCGATTTGTCCTTCTCAGCGAGAAACGCAGCAGCCGTCTCGGCCAGATCCTCGACGATGGCGGCGAGCAGCAGTTCGCCTTTCGCAGGCGTCGCCAAGGTCGGATCGCCGTAGCTGCCGGAGCGGCTGTAATTCGGCGAGCTTTTATCGGTCGGCGTCAGGGGTTCGGGCGTCTCATGTTGCAAAGCGGGGCTCGCCTCGGCGCGCGACATGTCGACCAGATCGGGGGCGAGCGCCAGCATCACCGACGTTTCGAGTTCGTCGGCGTGGCTGCCATGGCTTTGCTCGGCAAGTTTTTGGGCGGCGCGGCGAAAACGCGGTCCGTCGTAAGCTCCAAGATGCAGCGCGTCGTGGCTCTTGAGACGCGCCAGCGCGCGATCGACCGGCGCCATCGTGCTGATCCCGGTATCGAGCACGAACAAAGCGCGGCAACCGAAGCCAAGGATGTCCGTCGCAATCTCGGCAATGGTGGCCTCGAATACCGGCGCGGACAGTCCGCTGCTGCCGGCATATTCGGCAAAGGCCGGATAGTATCCATAAACCACCGTCGGCCAGATCAGCGCGTCGATGCGATCCGCTAGCCGTGCGGCGAGCCACTCGGCCTGGATGCGGTCGGTATTCATGGGCAGATGAAAGCCGTGCTGTTTGGCCGCCGCGCCGATCGGCAGGATAGCGGCGGCGCCGTCATCGATGCGCCGCGCGACCGCGTCCCAGGTCAATCGTTCGATGAAATTGCGGCCAGTGTTCGCATCCATCGACCCGGCCCTCAAGCGCCGCCGGAAACGCCCGTCAACAGTCCGGCCGTGATCCAGCCGTGCAGATAGCCCGCGCCGCGCGCCGCAGCAGCATCGGGATCGTCATAGGTCGCGAGCATCGAACAGAGCACGCCGAACGGAATGCCGCTCGCCGCCTCGTCCCACATCATCGCCTCCTCCGTTGCCAATTCGCGGAACATCGGCGTCACATCCTGGCGCCAGATCAGCAGACGACACGGCTGTTCCAGCGCAACCGCATCCGGCGGGGTCTCGTCGTTCTTGAGCGCAAGCCAGATCGCCGACGCATTGGTCGAGACGTCAAGCCTGAGAGCACTGGGATGAGGCTGGAAGGTAAGACCGGCCCACGCCTCCGGCGCAAAGCCGGCCATATCCGCGAGACCAATCACCGGCGCGTCCCTGGCATCGAACGCGTCGTTGAGCACCTTTTCAAGGGCTGCGAGACCGGACAGCACCGGATAGTCGCGGTAACGCTCGGCCGATTTCAGGAAATCCGGAAGGTTTTTGGAAAACCAGCGCAGGTTCGGATGTTGCGACGGATGGGCGGCAACGTAAGCATGCCCCATCGCATCGAACATTTCGTCGCCGAGATAGAGGTGCAGCATCTCGTGTTCGTTGCGCATGGCCTCGACCAGCCGCGAGCCATAGGCATGTCGGTAGACGCCGTACAAAACCTCGCGCTTTTCCTTGGGGCTGTCGAGTATTTCGGCCAGCACCGCATCGTCGCCGCTTAGGATGCCGCGCTGAAAGGCGCTCTGCTGCCTGGCAAAATCGCTCATCCGGCTTGCCGGATCAGCGGCGGCAAAACCTGCTCCGCGATTTGGCGGGTCCGATTGACTTCGACGATCAATTCATCGAGCGGGGGAATGTTGTCGTCGCGCTCGATCATGGTCGAGACGCGGCCGAAGCGTTTCAGGGCGGCGATGTAAAGCTCCCAGACATCCTCGCACACCGGATGATCGTGGGTGTCGATGATGTGGGTGCCCATATGGCTGTGCCCGGCCATGTGAAACTGCACCACGCGGTCGGCGGGGATGCCTTCGAGGAAGGTGAGCGGATCGTAGCCGTGGTTGAAGGCGCTGACATAGACATTGTTGACGTCGAACAGCAGCCAGCATCCGGAGCGGCGCGAGAGTTCGCTCAAGAACTCCCACTCCGTCATTTCGGAATTGTTGAACTGCAGATAGGTCGAGACATTCTCCAGCACGATGGCGCGGCCGAGATAATCCTGCACCAGTTGCACGCGGCTGACGACGTGATCGAGCGCTTCACTGGTGTAGGGGATCGGCAGCAGGTCGTGCAGGTTCTTGCCGTGCACCCCGGTCCAGCACAGGTGATCGGAGATCCATCGCGGCTCGACGTGCCGGGCGAGCTCGCGCAGCTCGTGCAGATATTCGAAATTCGGCGGCGCGGTCGATGCGATCGACAGCGAGACGCCGTGCATCACCACCGGATAGCGCGCGCGGATCCGCTCGAGCATGCGCAGCGGCTGGCCGCCCGGCAGCATGTAGTTCTCGCTGATGACCTCGAACCAGTCGATCGGCGGATTGCCGTTCAGGATTTCATCGTAGTGCTGGGCGCGCAGGCCCAAGCCAAATCCAAGGAACGGCGGTTTGGCGGACGGCATCTGACGTCCCCCAAGCGCTGCCGCAGATGAATTTGGCAATTGACTTGCGACGTTCATGCTGCCTCCGCACTCGACCGGCCGACAAGGCCGGCTTCAACATTCTGATGGACCGACGCCGGCACGCGCGGGCGATCTTACCATGAAAGGCGGGCCCGGCCTACGCCGGGCCCGCCAGCTTCCTGAGCCCGCCGGAATTAGCCCGGCTGGAATTTGCCCTTGGCCGCGGCGCACGCTTCCTTGCTCATCGAGGCAAAGCCCTGGCCCTTGCAGGCGTTCGCGCCCGGACCGGGCGACTTGCCGCCCTTGCAGGCGCTCTGGCCCTTGCAGGCGTTGGCACCCATGCAATGACCGTCCGCGGCCTGCGCAACGGTCGAGATGGTCATACCCGCCAGGAACAGCGTGGCGGCAGCGGCGGCAATAGCGGCTCCGGAATTAGAAGCAATCTTCATGAGCATTCCTCCCATTGGGTTGTGGCTGAGGATGCATCGACTGCAAGCCGACAGGATTCCCGACAGACAGAGGCGCACCCAGCGATAGCTACGTCCAAGATCGGTTTTCGTTACTCCGCCGATCAAATTTATTTTTTCGGCACGATGATACGTAAAATGCGAAACATCCGTCATGCCACGGCAACATCCCGCCGTTCCGGATCATGGTCATTGCAGCGGATGAGAGCCCGGCATCGCCGGGCCCTCTCCGCGTCGAGACGAATGGATCAGGACTTGACGAACTTGCCACCGACGTTCTCGCACCTCTTGTCGGACATCTTGGAGAAGCCCAGGCCCTTGCAGGCATTCAGACCCTTGCAGGAGTTCGAAGCGCTCTTGCAGGCGCTCTGGCCCTTGCAGGCGTTGGCGCCGAAGCACTGTCCGCTGGCGGCATTGGCCGGGCTCGACAGCGTCGAAACCGTAGCGCCGGCGAGAAACAGCGTCGCAGCGGCGGCCGCGAGGGTAGCACCGGACTTGGAATCCAACTTCATGACGATCTCCTCGATGATTGTTTGACGACAAAATGTGACGTCATGCGCATCCAGTGCAGGACCGCACAACGAACGGAAGTATTGGATGCCCACCCATCCGCGGTGCCTCGCAGGCCCCCGCGATCTGATATTCATCCAGAGCTAGCTACGGGGCATCAGGTGATTTGGTTACAGCAGTTTCAAAAGAAAATTTTCTTTTTTGCATATTGGACATCCCGTCCATGTCTAACCCCGGCCTGGGAAGAGTATTTCATTGCGTGCCGCCAGCACGCCGGCGCGGCCTTATGAGCTTAAGAAAGCGTGATGCTTCAAACGATTAGACCGGATGCCAGGCGATCTCATTGCGCTGCACAAGCGGAATCCGTCTCAAGCGCGTCGCATCAGTCGAGCGAGGCGCGCGCGGGCTTTTGCTTCGCCATCTGCTTCACGGTGGCCTGGAGTTCTTCGGCGCTGAACGAGGGAAACGAGCAGATGCGGTTGCTGCAGGCGAACGCCGCCGGCTCACCGAGGTCGGGATATTCGACATCGGGATTGGGCAATTTGCCTTCGCGCAGGTCGAGCCATTCCAGCCGTTTGTAGCCTGCCGGATAAGCTCGCGCGAAGGCATGCAAGGCTTGCGCGCGCGGGTCGTCCTTGTGCCCGACGATGGTCATGTGCGTCGGCTCGGTCGCGAGTTCTTCGTCGGCGAGCAGGACGCCGGGCAGCGGCCGCGCCAGTTCAACTGACGCGCCGGCGAGGTAGCGCATCGCATGTGCTGCCTGCTCGCGATAGGCGTCGCTGCCGAAATAGCGGCTGAGCAGATTCATGAAGCGCACGACGGCGACCTGATCATCGGTGAGCTTGGCCGGTTTTGTGAAGACGCCGACTTTTGCTTCCGACGTCTTCGAGGTCCAAAAACCACCCGCGTCATCCCGGAAGGTCGCGGCGATAAAATCCCCGGCCCGGCCGGCAGCGGCAAGCCAATCGCGGTTACCGGTTGCGGCATAGAGGTCGAGATACGCCTGCCCCATCGAAAGCGTGTCGCCGAGGAAGGGACCGCCGCGATCCTTCTCGCCGTGGCGAAATCCGCCCGCAGGGAACGCGCGATTGTCGTTGACCCATTTTGCGGCGCGCTCGGCGGTCGCCAATATCAGGGGATCGTTGGTGACGTCGTAGAAGGCGACCAGGCCGCTGATCGCCCAGCCGTTTTCGCGGGCATAAAGATTCCTGTCGATGCGCGGCATGCCGAGCTTGCGGCGGCCGGCATCGCCGAGCACGTAGAATTTGTGGCCATCGGTGTCGTGATCGAGATCGGCATCCTGGCTCACTTGGAATGCGCCGTCGGGACTGAGCAGGAATGTCGCCATATAGCGCTCGATCTCGCGCGCAGCGGCGAGATATTTCGCCTCCTTCCACAGCGCATAGGCCTGGCTGTATTGCCGCAGATATTGCGCCTGGAACGACATGATCTTTTCGAAATGCGGATGGGTCCAAGATCCACTTTCGGAATATTGGAACACCCCGCCCCATACGGGATCGATCAGCGCCAGAGCCGCATCGAGCGTCTGCCGCGCGCGTTTGGCCGCGACAACGTCGCCGGCCGCGGCGCGCGACAATGCGTAGTCCATGCCGTCGGCGTCGATATATTTCTGGCTGTCGCCCCAGCCGCCTAACTTGTCTTCGTACGATTCATCGTAGTTTTTCACGAGTTCGGCGCGCTGCTGCCGTGTCAGGAAGACGGAGGCGGATGGCTTGATCTCGAACGCGTCCCCGACCGACGGGCCCGGAGACGGATCGTCGATCACAGCCTTAAGCAGGGCCTGCATCCGCGCCGGTTCGATATATCCTCTTATTTTAGCGATCTCGCTGCCGTCTGGAGCGAACACGATGGTCGCCGGCCAGCCCCAATCGCCATAGCGGCTCGACAGGTCCGGATTGGCGTCCTGGTCGACACGAACGGGGAGATATTTCGATGCCAGGAGTTCGCCGACCTCGGGGTCCGCGTAGGTGGTGTTTTCCATCACATGGCACCAATGACACCACACCGCCTCAAGATCGAGAATGACAAAACGCTGTTCGGCACTGGCGCGGGCGAACAGATCGTCGCCCCAGTCGTTCCATTTGACCGGCTCGGCCGCAAACGAGGATGAGGCCGCGGCGCTCAAAATCGCGAAAGCGAGAATGCGGACGAGCTTCATGACGTCTCCCGGAATGCGCGGGTTGTTTCGACAGCTACGCAGCCGGAAAAATCCGGGCTCAGCATTTCCGCAGGCGTCACGCGAATGTGAGCGCGATCGCTAGGTCGATTCCTGCGGGTGGCCGGACCCATTAACCAGCAGCCGGTCCAGCGAAGCGTCGCCGGGACCTGCGATCGCAAGCCACATGAATGCCGCGAAATAGGTCGCTTCTTCAAAACCAAGCAGCGTTTCCAGCGAATCGACGTCGCCCGATTTCGCCGATTTGATCGCAACCACCATCACCACCGCCAGCATCGCCGCCGGGATCCGGGTGAACAGGCCGAGAATGAGCATGGCGCCGCCGAAGAATTCTACGCCGGAGACGAACGGCGTCAGGATGTGGGGAAATGGAATGCCCCATTCGACGAAATTCGGGATCACCTGCGACAGGTTGTTGAGCTTGCCCCATCCGGACAGCAGGAAGGTGTAGCCGACAACAAGCCGCATGATCAGCGGCCCGGCCCAGGCAAAATACGACGCGATGCGCGCCGGCAACAGGATAAGCAAATTGACAATGAAATTCATGGTACCCCCCCTTTTTTTTAAGGATTGGACTTATGAACCGGAGTTTCGTCGCGACTTACCTCCTTGTTACGCGGCTCAACCAATATTCTGCAGGCTCGGAAACGTCTCCAACAGCCAGTTGCTGACATCGGATACCGTGCCGGTAAGAAAGCCGATGCCGGTCAGGATCATCAACACGCCCATCGCGCGCTCGACATTGGCGAGGTGCCGCTTCATCCGCGCGAACAATGCGGAAAACTGCTCGACCATGAAGGCTGCGATCAGGAACGGAATTCCGAGGCCTGCCGAATAGACCGCGAGCAGCATGGCACCCTTGGTCACGGTGGCCTCGGCGGCGGCGACCGACAGGATGGCGGCGAGGATCGGGCCGATGCAGGGGGTCCAGCCGAACGCAAAGGCGAGCCCCATCACATAGGCGCCCCACAGGCCGACCGGTTTTGGGATCGGCAGCCGCCCTTCCCGCATCAAGAAACCGATCCGGGTCAATCCCAGGAAGTGCAGGCCCATCAGAATGATGACGATCCCGGCGACGATCGCGAGCTCGGCCGACCAGGCATGGATCAATCCGCCGATCAGCGACGCGCTGGCCCCCAACGCCACGAACACGGTGGAGAAGCCGAGCACGAACATCAAAGCCGAACTCATCACCGCACGCTTCGATGACGATACCGTCTCCTGGTTGGCGACGTGCTCGATGGTGGCGCCGGTGAGGTAGATCAGATAAGGCGGCACCAAAGGCAGCACGCAGGGCGACAGAAAACTGACCAGACCGGCAATCAGGGCCGCGGGCACCGTTACATCGTGAATCATACCGTCGTCGCCACCATTGCTGCTGCCTGGCCGACATCGGGGAATGCCGAACGGGCCGGGCTCCATTTAACGGATACGCGGGAATGCGCAATCAGATGGGCGATGGCGACGGATTTTTCGATCAACATTCCGGCATCGCGGCCGGCGCGGCGACCGCGGTTGCAACGCCGGCGGATCGGGCCGCCGGCCGGCTGGCGCTTGGCGTGTCGGGCGGCGCGGCGTTATTTGGACGAGCTTGCGACGCCGCGCTATTTGACGAGCTTCAAGAGCGGACGCCGGCGCTGCGGCGCTTTCGGTTCCTGCGATCCCGCTTCATCGGGCAGCATCGCATCGCACAACGCCTTCAACTCCGCGTCCTCGATGCGATTGAGCTTCATCCGAAGTTCGAGGATGGCGACCGACACCATGATTGCCGTCTCGCGATCGCTCACGTCCAGGAGCGCGCCCCGGCACTGCTCGAGGCTTGCGAGAACCGCATGCAATTTTTCTTCTGAACTAGCCACCGGCGTTTTTTCCGTTACCGAGCTTGCGAGGAAGAGTGGAGGCGATCCATTCGGCGGTTTCATGCACCTCTCCGTAGATTCCTGATATCTTCGAAACAGCACGGTGCACTTCGTCGGCCGGGATATCCTCGAGCGCGTGGCTGGCCGATGCGTCGCATAAATATGTGACCTTGTGGTTACGATGGAACGCATCGATCAACGTCGACAGGCACGCCGACTCGCCGGCAAATCCGGCCAGCACAATGCCGCCGCAACTTTGGTTCAACAACGCGGCGAACGGCTCGCAAGAATAGCACGATGGGCTACTTCGCTCGAATACCATTTCGTTGCGATAGGGTTCGAAACCCTCGATCCAACGCACGAACGGCGTAGCGCGATTGAAAAAGGCTGATTCACTGAGCATGCGGATGAATGCCACTGGCAGACCAATTCGACGCGAATGATCCAGGACCTTGCGGCAATTGTCCAGTGCGCGGTCAATCTCGGAAATCGCAAGCAGCCGCGGTTTGGCCAGATATTCCTGCTGCATATCGACAAAAACGACGATCGGAACGCTCGATGCGTTTGCAAATGTCCGAAGGCTGACGACTGATGTCACGCGGCTTGCCTTTCAACGGCGGGACCGGCTTGCTTGCCCCTATCCCGTGGTGTTCCCTGCACTTGGCTGCACCGGCCTGCACCGCCAGCGCCAAAATGCGCGGCGTGGACCCGTCATGGTTGTAGACCGCTCGATATTCTGCGAAGCTTAGCAAGTAACCGGGGGATCTGTATGCGCCTCGCACAGGAAAGGGGCGTTCCTCAGGAGGAACGCCACAAGACGGCACTCGGCAGTCTCACCGATTGGGACGCGGCCAGGATTTTCCTGGAAGTGGTACGCTGCGGCAGCTTCCGATCCGCAGCCGAACGGCTTGATCTGTCCATCAACGTGGTTCGCCGGCGCATCGATGATTTCGAGCGGCAGATCGGCGCCACCTTGTTCATGCGCGACGTCCATGGCACCCGCTTGACCGACGAAGGCTCGCTGGTCGTCTCGGCCGTGGAGCGGATGGAGGCGGCGTCATTCGATCTCTTGCGCGCCGGCAATTCCGTCACCAGCACGCTCTCGGGCGAAGTGCGGGTCGCCATTACCGAGGGCCTGGGAACGTTTTGGGTGACCCCTCGCCTGGTCGAATTCCAGCAGTCGTTCCCGAACATCGTGGTCGACCTGCAATGCTCGATGCGCTCGGCGGACGTCTCGCGAGACGAAGCCGACATCGCCATCCATCTGTCGCCGCCGGTCGCGCTGGACGTCAAGATGGTCCGGCTCGGCCGGGTGCATTTGATGTTCTTTGCCAGCCAGAAATATATCGAAACATATGGCGTGCCGCGGACCCCGGGCGAATTCGCCAAGCACCGGCTGGTGATGCAGGTCGCCGACCGCGCCGCCGCCAAGGAGGCGTTCGAAAGCATCTTTCCCGGCTATTCGCAGCGGGACTTGCTGGTGATGAAAACAAATGTGAGCAGCGCCAACTACTGGGCGGTCGCCAACGGCGCCGGCATCGGCATGCTTCCGACCTATGCCTGCGCGCTTGGCGGGAAGATAATACCTCTAGAGGTTGAATTGCGCTGGCCGTACGATATTTGGCTGTCCTATCATCCCGGAAGTGGCCGCATTCCGCGGGTACGACACATGATCGACTGGCTGGTGGATGCTTTTAACCCTGCAAA
The DNA here is from genome assembly GCF_900141755.1 of Bradyrhizobium lablabi. Lineage (NCBI taxonomy): Bacteria > Pseudomonadati > Pseudomonadota > Alphaproteobacteria > Hyphomicrobiales > Nitrobacteraceae > Bradyrhizobium > Bradyrhizobium lablabi. Next base: position 1,591,278 of record NZ_LT670844.1, read on the forward strand.
ATTCCCGTGGTTTAAGGACGAATTCATCCATCCCAGAGAATTTAATTCAGTATATAAGGGTGAAACCCTGACCCAATTGTTCGGGGGCTTCTCGACCGAAGGACGGTAAAACCAGAATGAAACAATCAGCAGCGAAGAGAATGAAGCAGCGCAGTGCTGGCAAACCCGACATTGAACTGGGGAAGCGAATCCGGCTGCGGCGCGTCGAGCAACGAATCTCGCAAGCCGAGCTCGGTGATAAACTTGGCGTCAGCTTTCAGCAGGTTCAAAAATATGAGAAGGGCGTCAACCGTGTCGGCGCCGCCCGTCTCCAGCAGATCGCCACCGCGCTCGATGTCCCCGTCACGTTCTTCTATGACGGTGACGGCAAGGCGCGCGAGGTCGAAAGCCTGTTGTTTCTCGACAGCGCTTTCAGCCTGAGGTTGCTGCGCGCCTATAGCAAGATCAAGGATCAGACGGTGCAACGTCAGCTGGTGTCCTTGATGGAATCGATCGCCGCCAACGAAGACTAGGCGTCAGGCCGCTCGGCCGATCTCGGCCTAGCGAACCTGATTTGCCGCGCCGCGGATACGATCGATCAGGGCAAGCGGGTCGGCCGGTTGGCGGTCGCCGCGCCAGGCCACATGCTGGTCCGGCCGCGACAACACCAGTCCACTGCCACAGAAAATGGCGGCAGTTGGGTGCCCGGTACTTGCTTGGTCGGTAGTTGGCTGCTCGACGTCGAGAACCTTTAGCGGCACGCCCCTCTTGCGCGCCGCGGTTTCCAGCGCAGCTACGTCGGCTGCGGGATCGAACCGCAGCAGCGTGTACCCCTCGCCCATCGCGTCATAGAGCGATTTGCCGTTTTTGCACCAAAGATGCGGCGTGCGGCAGCCCGGAACGGTCGACGGCGTATAGCCGTCCATCGTGTAGGCCGGGTGCGCCGAGCCGTCATAGGCGATGATCGGCGAACGGTCGTAATAGCTGCCGAAGTTGAGGCCGGCGCAGGCATATTGCCGGACGTTGATCTCATAGGTGAGACGCCCGACCTCCCGCCGTGCCTGTTCACCCACGGCGCCCGAATCCTCGATTGTCTCGGGCACCGCGCCGCGGCGGCGAATTTCGGCTTCGGCGTGCGACATCGCAAATCGCGAGACCTGGCTCGTGATCGGCCAGCGCTCTGCCTCATAGGCGTCGAGAATGGAAGCGGGCGCCCAGCCGTTGAGATGCGCAGCCAAAAGCCAGGACAGGTTCATGGCATCCGCAATCCCGGCATTCATGCCGTAACCGGCATAAGGCACCCAGATATGCGCCGCATCGCCGGCGATGAACGCGCAACCGCGGCGAAATTTTTCCGCGATCAGCCGGCGGCCGAACCAATCCTCTTTGGAAATGATGTCGTACTTGAAGTCCGCTCCCACGCCGAGGATGGTCCTTATACAGGCGTCGCGATCGACCGTTTCGAAATCGCCCTCGTCCGGTTTCATGTAATTGTGCACCAGCCAGCGCTCGCGTCCGTCGATCGCATAGACCATGCCGGCGCGGCGGGGATTGATGGAGCCGGTGCCCCAGGCCGGCTCGTGCTGCTGACGGTCGATCAAATCGGGGGCGCGGATATAGGTCGACTGTACCCGCTGCACCACGGCGTCGCCGGCAAACTCGGCGCCGATCGCCTTGCGGACCACGGAGCGCGCGCCGTCGCAGCCGATCAGAAAGCGGCAGCTCAAACGTCTCTCGGTCCCGCTGTCGAGATCGCGCAGGCAAAGATGTGCCGAATGATCCTCGACTACCACGTCTTCGGCCGAAGTCCGGTTGATGATCGTGATCCGCGGTTGGGCCGCGGCGTGCTCGAACAGGATCGGTTCGAGAAAGATCTGGTTGATGCGATGCGGCGGCTCCGGCGTCGGCCAGTCGCCGTCCGGTCCGTCTTTCACCGTGAAGCGATCGCGGCGGCAGGGAATCTTGATCCGCGTCAGCTCCTGTCCGGTGAACGTGGTGCGATAGCTGATGTCGTGCGGATAATCCGCCGGCAGTCCGGCGTTGCGCACTTTTTCGGCAAGCCCGAGCCGCCGGAAAATCTCCATGGTGCGGGCGGCGACGTGGTTGCATTTCGGCTCCGGCGGCTCGGCGCGGGCACGCGTCTCCACCACGGTTACATCGATGCCGCGCCAGGCGAGATCGATCGCAAGCGTCAGCCCGACCGGGCCCGCGCCAACGATCACGACGTCAGGTTCGGTCATGTCGGGCATGTGTAGAGCACATCACGCTTGGATAGAACATGACCGCATATCCCATGGCCTCGTGGTTCGAGACGCGCGGCGTTGCCGCGCTCCTCACCATGAGGGTTTAAGACCTCATCCTGAGAGGCCGTGAGTATATCTCCGACCTCATCCTGAGGAGCGCGCTCTTGCGCGCGTCTCGAAGGATGGCCGCGAGTCGTGCGTTGCGTCCATCCTTCGAGACGCTTGCTTCGCAAGCTCCTCAGGATGAGGCCGGTATTTTTGGCAGAGAATTTTACCGGGCACATTCCAGTCACTCCAGCTCGGCGCCGGAATTTTTCACGATGACCGCCCAGCGATCGACCTCGCTCTTCACGTAAGCCGCAAAACCGTCCGGCGTCGAGCCGGGTAACGGCTCCAGCGCGATGGTGGTGAGCTTGTCGCGCGTTGCGGGATCGGCAACGAGTTTTCCAATTTGCGCCGCCAATCGGTCGACGATTGCGCGCGGCACGCCGGCCGGCGCAACAACGCCCTGCCACGCCACGAGTTCGAAACCGGCAAGGCCGCTTTCGGCCAGCGTCGGAATTTCGGGCGCGGCAGCGACCCGCTTCGATGTGGTCACGCCAAGCACCCGCACCTTGCCCTCCTTGATTTGCGGCAAAGCGGGTTGCAGATCGACCACCATGAAGGGGATGTGCCCCGCGATCACGTCGAGCATCGCCGGCACGCTGCCGCGATAGGGCACATGGCGGATATCGAGACCCGCCGCGGTTTTGAGCATTTCAGCGCCGAGATGCTGCGGACTGCCATTGCCCGCCGAGCCATAGGCCAGGCCCGGCTTCGACTTGGCGTAGGCGATGAATTCGGACAGCGTCCTGGCCGGGAGCTGCGGATTGACGATCAGCGCGAACGGCACCGCGGCCACCAGCGCAATCGGCGTGAAATCCTTGACCGGATCGTACGGCAGCTTCTTGTAGAGCGACTTGTTGATGGCAAGCGTGGTCGAGGTCGCGATCAGCAGCGTATAGCCGTCGGGTTCGGCGCGAGCCACCTGCTCCGCGCCGGTCGAGGTCGCGGCTCCCGGCTTGTTTTCGACGACGACAGTGGCGCCGAGCCCGGTCTGGAGCCGGTCGGCGACCATGCGGCCGAGCAGGTCGGTAGTACCGCCCGCCGGATAGGGCACGATCATCTTGATGGTTCGATTTGGGTACGGCGCCTGGGCATTGGCCGAAAACCCCGCCAGCACAGCCAGCCCGCCGCCAACTCCAAAAATCGCCTCGCGACGCGTCAGCGGCATTTGCTCTCCCAATAGGCATTTTTTTCGTTTTTCGGCTGACGCCGTTTGCGAACCATACCAGCGGCTGGCGCGACATAGCAAAGGGTCCTCTCCGGGGTTTGCGGCGATGCAACAGCCGCAATAACAACTTAATCAGAACGCAACTGTCATGGGCTAAACCTCGCCAATGCAATTTACGGATCAGCTCCCGGTCCGGTTTCGTCCGGTTTTCTCAAGCCGCCGGGCCCGTCGATTTCAATCTCCGCGCCCTCGCGGCGCCTCCCAAGGGCATCACACATGCGAAGAATGACAATCCTAGCCATTGCCACGATGCTTGCGACCGCGCCGGCGCTTGGGCAAAGCGCGGGTCCAACCGGCGCAGGCAATACCGGCGCAGGCACGGCGCCGTTGCCGGCCAAACCGCCGGCATCAGCGCCGGCGGGCACGACAAATCCCGCGCACGCCATGCCGGCAAATCCAGCGCACGCCACAGCCGCAAAGCCGGCCGCATCCACTCCCGAGCAGCGTTCGGCGGCGGCCTTGGCGCTGTCGCACGAGCCGACCTATGACGAAGGCACCGCGCAGCGGATCAAGGAAGCGGCGCTGAGCTATTCGGATCTGGCGGTCCGTGGCGGATGGCCGATGATCCCTGCCGACGCCAAATTCGCACCCGGCGTGGCTGGGCCGAATGACGATCTGCTGCGCCAGCGTCTCTTGATCAGCGGCGATCTGGCTGCCGACAAGGCGAACGGACCGTTCGACGACACCGTCGCCGAGGCGATAAAGCGTTTCCAGGTACGCCACGGCCTGGCGTCGACGGGAACCATGACGCCGCGCACGCTGGCCGCGCTGAACGTCCCCGTGCAGAAGCGCATCAAGCAGCTCGAGGCCTCGCTCGAGCGCCTGCAAAATATGAATTTTGCATTTGGACAGCGCTATGTGGTCGTCAACCTCCCCGCGACCTTCGCGGAAGCCGTTGAGAACGATCAGGTGGTGCGACGTTATCGCGTGATCGTCGGCAAGACCGAAAAGCCGTCGCCGACGCTCATCGCCGAAATCACCGGCGTCGTTCTCAACCCGACCTGGACCGTCCCGTCATCGATCGCGAAAACCGAAATCTCCGCGCATATGCGCAAAGACCCCGGCTATCTCTCGCGCATGCACATGGAGGTGCTGGATGGGCATGATAACCCGATCGATCCGCACGCGGTGGACTGGTCCGGTGCGCACACGCCCAATTTCACGGTACGCCAGCAAAACGGCGCCTGGAACGCGCTCGGCGCGGTGAAGATCGACATGCCGAATCCCTATTCGGTCTATATGCACGACACCAACCAGCGCAATCTGTTCAGCGACGATTACCGCTTCGACTCCCATGGCTGCTCGCGGGTCGACAATGTGCGCGACCTCGCCGCCTGGCTGTTGCAGGAGGAGATGGCGAAATGGAATCGCGCCGCGATTGATGCTGCGATCGCCACCGGCCAGCACCAGGAGATCGCGCTGCCGAAGAAGGTCCCGGTGGCCTGGATCTACCTGACGGCATGGATGACAAAGGACCAGACCGTCCAGTTCCGCAACGACATCTATGACCAGGATGAGCAGCTTCTGGAAGCGACCGCCGAGGAGGCGGCGTTCTTCAACCAGGCCGCGAATCATCCATTGACGGCGCACCTCGCGCAGTGATGGCCGCGCGTTGCATACGGGCAACACTCTTTGGAAAAGACTGATGAGCTGCAGCTTTCGCCATTGCGTAGTCGTATCGTGACCCGAAAAATCAGCCCGTCCCATGCTTGCTGAGCAACCTGGCTCAGGTGGAGCGTTTGGAGGTTGGGATCATGAACCCACGGCGATCTGCGACAGTGGCGGCGGTCTTGTGCGGAACGGGGATTGTCGCCTGGTTTGCGGGCTTCGGTTCGGCCGGCATCGAGAACACCGCAGCGCCAACCCTGGACCGCCTCGCACCATCTCTCACCGCCGACTTCGAGCTCGCGGACGCGCCGCAGCCAACAGCTATAGGAAACGACGGTATCGGCAACGTCGACGTTGCGAAGGCCGCCGAACTGGTGAGCGGGACGGCCACCGACACGATGGCGGCCTCGGATAAGCCGAAACCGATCGTCGAGGCCGCGTTGACCGATTCGTCGCAGATACTGCCGCCCGAAACACCGCCCGTACAGGAGGCGACAGCGAGCACGCCTAATGCGATGCCTGAAGACACCAAGGATACTGTGAGCTCCATCGAAATTCTCGACGAATGCTTCGTAGTTGATATCTGCATCGACCGATATCTGTGGGCGATCTACCAACGGACGCCCAAGGAGGACACCATCAAGGTGCAGGAGCTGAGGAAAGTGACGGTCAAGAAGAAGCGCAAAACGGTGACTGTCACGAAAAGCTTTACCAAGCTCGTCGATGAGGATTTCGCGTGGAAGGATCCGAAGGCGGCGGAAAAAGCCGGCATGCCAATAATGGACTACGTGATCGGAGGCATGGATCGGAGCTTCAAACTGAAGCTCTTTCACGCGCTGCACACCGCGGAGGAGGCCGGGCTGTCGCCTGGCATAACCAGCGCGTTCCGCGATGACTACCGCCAATCGATCGCAAGCGGCCTGAAGGCGGCGACTGACAGGTCGTATCATGGCGGGAGTTTTCGCGGCGGCTACGGTCACGGGCTCGCGGCCGATGTCGTGAGCGTCAAAGGCGGGACACGGGCGCAGCGATTGGTTTCCACTGAAAGCCTCTGGAAATGGATCGATGCACATGAGAAGGAGTTTGGAATCGGGCGACCGTATCTCGATAAAGATCCGCCGCATCTGGCACCGGTCGACGGCAAAGAATATGTCGCTCACCGCGGGACGACAGCTGTTCACGCGGGATCAGATGTGAAGGAGCGCAAGGCTGCGCGGCATGATGAGAGCGTGGAGAAACGCCCAAGAACGGCAAGATCGTCGAAGGTGAGAACGATCTAACCCGGTGCAATCGCGCATTCCAGCACCACGCGGGATGGCTGCTATTTGCAGTGTTGCCGCGCGCAATTTGAATGCGTAAATCAAAAAATGCGACCTTGGCTTCGCCAAAGCGAGGAATGCCAATGAAAGCCGCCTTCATCGAACGACACGGTGGGCCGGAAGTTCTGAAATTCGGCGAGATGCCGGATCCCGTGGCCGCGCCCGGCGAGGTCGTGGTTGATATTGTCGCCGCCAGCGTTAATGGCGCGGACTGGAAGGTGCGTGAGGGCAAATCGAACCGGCTTTCGCGATTCCCTTACATTCTCGGACGGGATTTCTCCGGTGTCGTTTCAGCAGTTGGGAAAGGTGTCAGAGATCTGCGTGTTGGCGATGAGGTCTTCGGCGTGTGCGACGTTGGTCAGGAAGGCGCTTATGCCGAGAAGATTGCGATCAAGTCAGCCATCGTCGCAAAGAAAACCGATCGCCTGTCACATGTCGATGCCGCTGCGCTGGCACTCGCTGGGTTGACGGCGATTTGCGCAATCGAAGACACATTAAAACTGAAGGCGGGTGAGACGATCCTGATCCAGGGAGGAGCGGGCGGTGTCGCGAGCTTTGCGATACAGTTGGCAAAACATCTGGGTGCTCGCGTGATCACGACCGCAAGCGCGTCGAACCATGATTATCTGCGCAAAATTGGTGCCGATGAGGTTATCGACTACAATGCAATGGACTTTACCAAGGTCGTGAGAGACTGCGACGCCGCCTTCGATACCGTCGGTGGCGATGTCGCGCAGCGATCGTTCACTGTGCTGAAATCAGGCGGTCGGGCGGCCTTTATTGCCTCTGGAGCACAGGCACCAAAGCCGGACCGCAGCGACGTCGTTGCTCTTCGGCCCAGCGTCGGACGTGATCGGCAACATCTCGAGCGCATCGTGGCGCTGGTTGCGCTAGGTGCCGTCCGTCCCTTGGAGGTGACACGCTATCAGCTCAGCGAAGCCGCGGCCGCGCACAAGTTAAGCGAATCCCGTCACTTTCGGGGCAAGTTGGTTTTTCAAGTCCGTTGAAACAGCTCGCTTTGCCCCACAAGGCGCGGCACCTTTGCCCTCTGGACACGAACCTGCTGCAATGTCCAAACTCGCCTGGCACAGAGGAGCTGCCCCGATGACTATTATCGATTCCCAGGTCCATGCCTATGATGCGAACACTTCGAAGCGACCTTGGGACAGTGTGCCGAACTGGCCCGATCACGTCACGGGTGACGAGATGGTGGCGGCGATGGACAAGGTCGGCGTCGACGGCGCAATCTTCATCTCGGCCTTTTCCATGTACCGCTACGACGCCAGCTATGCCGTGGAAGTGCAACGGGCCCATCCCGGCCGGTTCGCCATCGTCAAGCCGGTCGACCCGGACGATCCTGATGTGGCCGATGTCGTCGCCGACTGGAAGAATACGCCGGGCACGGTCGGAATCCGCATCATGCTTACGAAGGAGGCCAAGCGCGAGCCGAACGACCCGGGCCTCGACCGGATCCTACGCGCGGCCGTTCGCCACGACTTTCCGGTCAACATCCTGTGCTGGGGCAACTTGGACGCGGGCACTGCTCTCATCGATCGCCATCCCGACACGCGATTCATCATCGACCATCTGGGCATCTTGCAGCCGCGCGTGCCGCCCGCGCCGCCGCAGCCCTGGACCGACCTTCCGAAGGTGCTGGAACTCGCCAAGCGCCCGAACGCGGTGATCAAGGTCAGCGGTGCCTGCACGCTGTCGCGGGAGCCGTATCCTTTCCCGGACATTTGGGATCCGCTTGCCCGCGTGTTTGACACGTGGGGTTTCGATCGCTGCTTGTGGGGCACGGACTGGACGCGCGCGTTCGCAGTCGTCAACTATGAGCAGGCCGTCGAGCCCTTCCTTAAGACTGACCGCCTGAGCGACACTGAGCGGGCCATGCTGATGGGCGGTGCTTGCGCCAAGGCTTATGGCTGGTCACCGAAGAAAGGTTAGCACCGGCTAATGGAGGTCGCCTTCACTATGGGAGACACGCCGTGGGATCATCACAGGCATTCCCGAACCCGCCAAAAAGTGGCATCACAGGTCTGGCGTCTGAGCCAACGGTGTATTTTTCAGTTCGGGAGCAGACCATGATGATCCTTCACCACGGCTGGCGCTCGAGCGCGTCGCGCCGGGTGCGGCTCTGCCTCGAGGAGAAGGGGCTTAGCTACCAAGGCCATGTCGTCGACATGGCGAAAATGGAGCATCACTCGCCGGAATATCTGAAGATCAACCCGAACGGCGTGATCCCGACTTTGATCCATGACGGCAGGCCGCTGCACGAAAGCGGCACGATTTGCGAATATCTCGACGAGACCTACCCCGATCCGCCGCTGCGCCCGCAGACGCCTTACGAGCGTGCCGAGATGCGCAACTGGATCCGGCATATCGACGGGCTGATCCACAATCTCATCATCTTCAACTGGCGGCATCATTTGCAGAAGGTGGCGTCGCAATGGTCGGATGAGGAACTGGCCGAAAAATTGAAAAACATCCCGAGCAAGGAGCGCCAGGAATCCTGGCTGCGGGTGGCGCGAAAACCCTATACCGAGGAAGAGCGCGACGCGGCCCGCGCCAAACTGGTGCAGCTCCTGGACAAGATGGAAGAGGCACAAAAGCCGTCCGGCTGGCTGGTCGGAAAAGCCTATTCGATCGCCGATATCGCGGCGGTGCCGTTCGTGAAGCGGATCGACGAGGAGATCGCGCCGCATGAGGTAACGGCAAAGAAACATCCCCACCTCGCCGAATGGTGGGCTAAAATACAGGCGCGGCCCGCATTCGCGCGGGCGAATATCGGCCCGTTCCTGGAGTCGTGAATTGGAATCACGGCTTCCGCGAACTCGGCGGCACCTCTCCCGCTTGCGGGGGAGCATAGGCCGCCATCGGCGGCCGTTCTTGGACAAGAACGCCGAAGCTGAGCTTCGGCTATGGCGCTCGACAGAGCGCGTCGGGTGGGGGAAAATCTCTCCACAAGCGCCAGAGTTCGTGGCGGGCACCCCCACCCCGACCCTCCCCCGCAAGTGCGGGAGAGGGGGCGCACCACCATTGCCGAGACACGGAGGCAATGCTTCAATCAGGTACTTCAGACTTTAATCACCGAAAGCACGCCATGCTGAACGTCCCCAAGGCCACCGACAAATCCTTCGCCGACGGCAAGATTTTGCAGAGCGTCACCGACGGCGTCGGAACCATCACCTTCAACAATCCCGAGAAGCGCAACGCGATGTCGCTCGACATGTGGGAGGGGCTCGGTCACGCCTTGGTCGAATTGCGCGACGATCCCGATGTCCGCGTCGTGATCCTGGTCGGCGCCGGCGACAAGGCGTTTGTCTCGGGCGCCGATATCAGCCAGTTCGAGAAAAATCGCCACAATGCCGAAGCCTCGGAAGAATATTCAAGGCGCAGCGCCGCGCAGCGCGCGCTACTCGCGGACTATCCGAAACCGACCATTGCCTGCATCCGCGGCTTTTGCCTCGGCGGCGGCATGCAGGTCGCGATGATGTCGGACATCCGCATCGCCGCCGAGCACAGCCAGTTCGGCATTCCCGCGGCCAAGCTTGGCATCGCCTATGGCTATGACGGCCTAAAGCATCTGGTCTCGCTGGTCGGACCGTCCTGGGCGCGGCTGATCATGTATACGGGCATGAAGATCGATTCCGCGGAAGCCGTACGCATCGGCCTGGTCGATCGCGTGCTGCCCGACGCAGAATTGTGGGACGCGACGGTGGAAATCGCCCGCACCATCTCCGGCAACGCGCCGCTCGCCATCCAAGCCGCCAAGATCACTATCGCGCAGGTCTTGAAAGACCCCGACAGACGCGACATGGACGCGATCAAGGATATCGGCACCGCCTGCATGGACTCAGAAGATTTTCGCGAGGGCCGGCGCGCGTTCATGGAAAAGCGGAAGCCGAAGTTTACGGGGCGGTAGTCGGTACGTTGTCATCACCCGCGAAGGCGGGTGATCCAGTATTCCAGAGGCATCGATGATTTAATCGAAATGCCGCGGCATACTGGATACCCCGCTTTCGCGGGGTATGACGACCGTTCCCGCATGGGCCAGCGTGAACCTGTCAAAATAGTCGCACGGAGACACCACGCGCGCCAAGTGTGGGAACGAGCGACGGATCGGAAAAGGCATCCCTGCCGCAGCTCACGGTCTTCAACTTCGGCAGTTGCAGGAGGCTATCGCCGTTCTGGTAGGGTCCATGGCCAAGACCGACATGCTCCAGCTGCTGCAGTCCGGAGAGGCGCGAGAGATCGGTGTCGAGCAGCAGGCTGATCACCTCGATGCGGCGCAGGTTGGCGAGAAGCTCGATGCCCTCCAGACTATACACGTCGAACGCATCGGTCTCGCCGTCCCAGAATGGGAACGCGTAAGCGTAGATGTCGTTGCCACCGTCAAAGACGAGCTCCTCGACCGCGGCGAGATCGGCCACGACGAGGGGGTAGCGCACGAGATAGGCGTAGACCGGCTTGAGCAGGTCGTAACCGTCGCGCGCTTCGTTGTAGCTCGGGTCCAAAAGGTGACGCGCCAGTCTGTCGCGCGGTCCGAGCTGGATCGCGCCCGACGAGGCCAAGGCGTCAAGCACAACGAGCTTGAAATTCGGGTCGGCGAAGGGGGCGCCGGGTTTTCCCGCGGCCGGCGGATAACTCAGCTTTCGCTCGTAGACGGCACCGGGCCTCGATAGCTCCATGGCGATCATCTGATCCTCGAGAAACCGGCCTTCGAATTGCACACCGTCCGGCAACATCAGGCGGAGCAGGCGTACCGCGGAGCGCGGCGCGACGCCGGCATCGGTGAGATCGGGACGCGCCGCCAGCGCCTGCGCCATCGACATGCCGCGCTTCAATCCACCGATCTCGACGGGCAGCGGAAACGACTTGGCGAAGGTCACGGCGCCGATCACGCCGTCGACGTCGATGTGGACAAGAAAGCCCATCGGCTCGTCAAAGAAAAATGTGTTCGACTGCGGCTTCTGCGGCCAGTTCTCGCCATAGGCGGCGATTAGCGTCGCAAGCGGCATGCCCGGCCGCAGTTTCGACAGCGGAACGGGATCGGTCGGCGTGGTGTTGGTGGCCATTTGGCTTCCTTGGCGGGGTTGTCGGCGACCACGATCTGTCGCAGCGAAAGGGAAGCCGGTTCAGGTCTCGGCCCAGGCCAGAAACGTCGCGATGATCTGTTCAAGGCGCGTTTCGTCGCCGGCGCCGTGCCATGGCCGTCCTTGAGGCAGCAGTGCAGCCACCGCGGCCCTTGCGGAAGCGATGGCGACCGTGGCAGGGCCTTACAACGCCGCCAGCACCGCCTTCGCGATATCCGCAGTCCCATTGCCGCCGCCGAATTCCATCGGCTTGATTCCATCCGCATAAGCCTTGTCCACCGCGCGCTCGATGCGTTCGCCGGCCTCTGCCGCGCTTTCGAGACCGTGCTTGTCGGCAAGCCAGTCCAGCATCATCGCGGCGGAAAGGATCATGCCGGTCGGATTGGCCTTGCCCTGCCCCATGATGTCGGGCGCGGTGCCGTGGCAGGGCTGGAACACGGCGTGGCGATCGCCGATGTCGGCGGATGGCGCCATGCCCATGCCGCCGATCAGGCCGGCGGTCATGTCGGAAAGGATATCGCCGAACATGTTCTCCATCACCATCACATCAAAGTCCCAGGGGCGTTTTACCAGCAGCGCCGAGCAGGCATCGACATAGAGGCGGTCGGTTTTCACATCGGGATGGCGCTTGGCGGCGTCGTCGAACATTTCGCGGAAGAACGCGAACGCCTTGAATACGTTCGCCTTGTCGACGCAGGTCAGCTGACCCGGCCGCCCACGCGCCTTGCGGCGCTCGGCCAGCCGAAAGGAAAACTCAAATAGCCGCTCGGAGGTTTTTCGCGTGATCACCAGCGTCTCGCGCGCCTCAGTATCGGTGACGACGCCCTTGCCCATCGAGGCGAACAGGCCTTCGGTGGATTCCCGGATCACGATGAGATCGATGCCGCGCTGATCGGCGCCGACGATCGGGCTCGGCACGCCCGGGATCAGCCGCGCCGGGCGCACACCCGCATAGAGATCGAAATGGAAGCGCAGTTCCACCTGCGGCATGATTTCGGTGTTGTCGGGGTAACGCACCGACGGCAGGCCGCAGGCGCCGAGCAGGATCGCGTCGGCCTCGTCGCACAATCGTATCGTAGATTCCGGCATCGACTTGCCGGTTTCGCGATAGTTGTTGGCGCCGGCCGGCGCCTCGGTGAAGCGGAATTTCAAATCCGTGGTGGCTTCGATCTTGCGCAGGACTTCGAGCGCCGGCGCCATCACTTCAGGGCCGATACCATCGCCGGCAAGCACGGCGATGTGGAGCGCGTTATTGGCTGACATGGGGATTTCCTTGGTTTCACTCGGCTCGTCATGCCCGGGCTTGTCCCGGGCATCCACGTCTACAGCATTTCAGCAAGAAGGGCGTGGATGGCCGGGACAAGTCCGGCCATGACGAGGAATGGATTGTCGAAAATTCAAGGCGTCAGCACGGCGCGGCCGACCAGCCTGCCCTTCTGCAGATCGACCAGGGCCTCATTGGCTTTGGCGAGCGGCATCGCCGTCACCGGGATCGGCGCGATCTTCTTCGACCGTACGAGATCGAGCAGCTCCTGGGTTTCGCGCAAATTGCCGACATAGCTGCCCTGGATGGTGATCGCCTTGATCGGGATCAGTGGCAGGGCCCATGGCGCGCCGCCGCCGAACAGGCCGACAATCACGAGCTTGCCGCCCTTGGTCAGGCAGTCGAAGCCGAGCTGCGTGGTCTTTGCGTTGCCGACGAGATCGATCACCGCGCGGATCGGCCCGCCCGCTTTAGCGGCGAGTTGTTCCAGCGCGTCGGGCGCACCGCCGTCAACAGTCGCGAGCGCGCCGGCTTTCTCCGCGGCTTCGCGCTTGCGTGCGTCGATATCGACGACGATGGCGCCCTTGCCGCCCATCGCCTTCAGCAGCGACAGCGCCATCAGGCCGAGACCGCCGGCGCCGAAAATCACGATCGGCGAATTGAAATTTTGCTCGACCTTTTTCAGCGCGCTGTAGGTGGTAACGCCGGAGCACGCGTAGGGCGCTGATGTCACGGGGTCGAGCCCGTTCAAATTCAACAGGTACTTTGGATGCGGCACCGTCATGTGGTCGGCATAGCCGCCGTCGCAATAGACGCCGAGGGAATTCGGCTTCAGGCACATGTTCTCTTCGCCGGAAAGACAAATCTCGCATTTGCCGCAGCCGAGCCAGGGATAGACCAGCGCGACGTCGCCGATCTTGAGGTCGCCGGCTTCCGCTTTGGCATCCGGCCCGAACGCCAGGATCTCGCCGACCGTCTCATGCCCCATGGTCCGCGGCAGCGACACGCCGCGATCTTTCAAGGACAGCGGCTTCCTGCCATGGCCGAGATCGTAGCCGCCTTCCCAGATGTGCAGATCGCTGTGGCAAACGCCGGCCGCCTTGACCTTGATCAGGACCTGGGTTCCCGACGGCTGCGGCGTCGGCTGCTCCACCTCTTTCAAGGGGGCGTTGAAATCGGCAACCTGAAAACTCTTCATCGCGTTTCTCCCGTCAATCGTTCTTGCTTTTGGGCTGATATTGCCACGCACTGGTATGCATTTGTTAGAGGCTTAGCCGGCCGGGATCAATGGATGATGGCAGGCGGCGAACTGATCCGCCGCCACCTCGCGAAGTTCCGGCACTTCAACGGCGCAGCGCTGATCCGCGCGGGGACAGCGGGTACGAAACCGGCAGCCTGAAGGCGGGGCGATCGGCGACGGCGGTTCGCCGACCGCAACGCTTTCGGCCGGACGCACGTCAGGATCGGGCACCGGGATCGCCTCGATCAGCAGCGCGGTATAGGGATGCGCCGGATGCGCGAATAATTGCTCGGAGGGGCCGACTTCGCACAATCTGCCGAGATACATCACCGCGACGCGGTCGCTGACTGCTTTGACCACCGCAAGATCGTGGGCGATGAACAGCAGCGTCAATCCGTAGCGCGCCTTCATCTCTTCCAGCAGGTTGAGGATTTGCGCGCGGATGGAAACATCCAGCGCCGACACCGGCTCGTCGCAGATGATGAATTCGGGATTGAGCACGAGCGCGCGCGCGATGCAGATGCGCTGGCATTGTCCGCCGGAAAATTCATGCGGCAGGCGTCCGATCACCAGCGACGGGTCGAGGCCGACCGCTGAGAGCACGTCGCAAACCAGTTGTTGGCGCCGCTTCGGATCTTTCACGCCCGAGATCGTCAGCGGCTCCGCGATGATGTCGCCGATGCGCCGCCGCGGATTCAATGAAGCGATCGGGTCCTGAAAAATCAGCTGCACGCGCCGGCGCATCCGCCGCAGGGTCTCGCCGTGCATCGCCGTGAGGTCCTGGCCGTCGAACAGGACGCGGCCCGAGACGGGCTTGCGCAATTGCAGCACCGCACGGCCGAGCGTCGACTTGCCGCAGCCGGACTCGCCGACCAGGCCGAGCGTCTCGCCGCGCGCAACTTCGAGGCTGACGTCGGACACCGCGTGAATCGTCTTGCCGCCGACGGCATATTCGACAACGAGGTTATGCACCTCGAGAAGAGGTTTTTGCGCAGCCGATTGCTTGACGTCCTGCTTCATGTGCCGGCGCCAGCCATGATCCCGATCGGGTGGAAGCAGGCATATAGGTGGCCAGGCGCTTCCGCGACCGCAAGCGGCGGCTTCTCCTGATAACATCGCCCCGCCGCATAACGACAGCGCGGCGAGAACGAGCAGCCCTGCAGCGGCCGGGTCGGGTCCGGCGGCCGTCCCGAAATCGCCGGCAATGGCGTATGCGGGGCGGCATCGATCTTCGGGATCGCCGCCAGCAGCGCCTCGGTGTAGGGCATGCGCATTCGCTTGAACAACTCAGGCGTCGGCGCGCGTTCGACGACGCGGCCGGCATACATCACCGCGACCTCATCGGTGCGGCCTGCGACCACACCGAGGTCATGGGTGATCAGGATCATCGCCATGTGGCGGCGGCGCTGCTCGCGCGCCAACAGATCGAGGATTTGCGCCTGGATGGTGACGTCGAGCGCGGTGGTCGGCTCGTCCGCGATCAGGAGTTTTGGCTCGCAGGACAGCGCGATCGCGATCGCGACCCGCTGCCGCATGCCGCCGGAGAGTTGGTGCGGATATTGCGTCAATCGCTGCTCCGGCGCGGGAATGCCGACGGCGGCCAGCAATTCCGCGCTGCGTTTCCTTGCGGCCACGCCATCGAGTTCGAGATGCTCCTGCAGCGTTTCGATCAGTTGCGTGCCGATGGTCAGGACCGGATTGAGCGAGGTCATCGGGTCCTGGAACACGACCGCAAGCGATCGGCCACGCAGTTTTCGCAGACGCTCGGGATCGAGGCGCACCAAGTCTTGCCCGTCGAACATCACCCGGCCGGAAAGTTTTGCCTTTTTCGGCAACAATTGCAGGATGGCGCGCGACAGCATGGTCTTGCCGCAGCCGGATTCGCCGACCACGCCGAGCGTCCGGCCGGCGCCTATGGTCAAATCCACATGATCGACCGCGCGAAGATTGCCGCGCGGGGTCGGCAGCTCGACCGACGCGTCCTCGACCGAAAGCAAGGCCTGTTCGCTCACAGCGCGCTCTGCCGTGGATCGGTGAGCGCCTTCAGCGTGTCGCCGACGAGATTAAAGGCGAGCACGGTCAAAAACAGCGTGATCGCGGGAATGAAGGCGAGCTGTGGCGCGACCTCGAGGCTCTCGCGCCCCTCCCCGATCATACTGCCCCAGCTTGAAATCGGCGGCGGCACGCCGAGACCTAAAAATGACAGCGAGCCTTCGACGACGATGGTGACGGCGACCCCGAGCAGAAAGAAGGCCAATAGCGGCAGGAGCACATTGGGCAGCAGTTCGCGCAGCAGGATGCGCGCATGGGTCGCGCCGAGCGCCTGCGCCGCAATGACGAATTCACGCCGCGCCAGTGTCAGCGTCGCGGCGCGGGCGACCCGCATGAAGGCGGGAATGCCGAGCACGCCGATAATGATGGTGATATTCAACACGGATTGACCGAGATAGGCGGTCACCGCCAGCGCCAGGATCAACGGCGGAAACGCCAGCAGCACGTCCATGCTGCCGACCACAAAGGATTCGAAACGGCCGCGGAAATAGCCCGCCAGTATGCCGAGCGCGCCGCCGATCGTGAGCCCGATCACCGGCGCGCAAAGCCCGACGGTGAGCGATATCCGCGCGCCATAGATCAGCCGCGCCAGTTCGTCGCGCCCAAGACCGTCGGTGCCGAGCCAGTGCAGAAAGGAGGCCGGCGCACGGCGCTCCAGCATGTCCATGTCGGTCGGACTGGGTAGCGGCAGCACGTTGGCAAGGGCTGCCGCGGCAAACACAAAGATCATCCAGCCGACCGCCATCCAGAACAGCAGCCCCAGCCGTCGCGTGCGAGCCACGGAACCCGTGGCGACATCCTCGTCGATGCGAAGCTCAAGCGTGGCCATGGCGAATCCTGGGATCTAGGACGGCGTAGAGCAAGTCGACAATAAAATTGATCAGCACGTAGCCAAGCGCCACGAACAGCACCGTGCCCTGCAGGATGACGAGGTCGCGGGTGAAGATGGCACCTAACAGCAGCCGGCCGATACCCGGCAGCGCGAAAATCGATTCGACGATCACCGTGCCGCCGATCAGGCGGCCGATATTGATGCCGGTCACGGTGACCAGCGTCAGCGACGACGGTTTCAAGGCATGCACCAAAAGGATCCGCGATGGTTTCAGGCCCTTGGCCCGCGCCATCGCGATATAATCTTCCTGCAAGGTCGCGATCATGTCGGAGCGCAAGACGCGCATCAGTACCGGCCATTCGCCGAGCGCCAATGTCAGCGCCGGCAGCACGAAGCAGCGCAGATTGCCGATCGGGTCCTCTGCAAGGGGCACGTAGCCGGTCGCCGGCAGCCAGCGCAGCTCGACCGCGAACAGATAGATCAGCAGGATCGCCGAGAGGAACGCCGGCACCGACAGCATGCTGAAGGCGGTACCGGTCATAATGCGGTCGAACGCGCCCCCGCTGCGCACCGCGCAGGCAATCGCAAGCGGAATGCCGATCGCGAGCGCGGCAAGTTCGGCGAGCAGCATCAATTCGATCGATACCGGCAGCCGTTCGGCGACCGCCTCCAGCACGGTCTGTCCGGTGCGGAATGACCTTCCGAAATCGCCCTGCAGCACTTGACCGAGCCAGGAGAGGTAGCGCCACCAGATCGGCTGATCGAGCCCCATGTCATGGCGCAGCGCCGCCACTTTCTCCGGCGTCGCCTGATCGCCCAGGATCACGTAAGCGAGATCGCCGGGCAAGAGCGAAGCGATCAGGAACGTCAGCAGCGATACGGCGACCAGAACCGGCACCAAATAGACGAGCCTTCGGGCGACAAATCCCAGCATCGGCTCTTATTCCATCCAGACATCGGAGACGTCGACCACCCCATTATAGATCTTCGGCAAGCCCTTCAGTCTGGAAGTCGAGATCGCGTAGTAGGTATTCTGGAAGCTCCAGAACCAGATCGCCTCCTGATTGATCAGCCGGCTGATCGCGCAATAATCCTCGGTCCGCTTTTCCGGATCGGCGGTGACGCGCGCATGCTCGAGCAGCCGGTCGAGTTCGGGATTGGAATAGTTGGCAAGCGCGACCGGGCTGCCGGTGTGGAAATTGGCGTACATCTGCGGATCTGGGTCGGCGAGGTCGACGATCCGCCACGGGGTCAATTGAAACTGGCGCATGAAGGCGCGCGGCACGACGGTGGCCTGGTCGACCTGGTCCATCTCCATGGTGGCGCCGACCTGCTTCCAGAATTGCTGAAACACCTGACCGATGGTGCGTCCGCGCGGCGTCGCGGTGGTGACCATCTTGAAATCGACCGGCTTGCCATAATCCTTGATCAGCGTTTTTGCCTTTTCGATGTCGTACGGCAGCGCGCCGTCGCCCTTGCATTTGACCCAGGAACCGTCGCCATAAGGGTTCGTGGCCGGCCGGGCCAGGCCATTGGTGATCGCCTGCGACATCTTCTTGCGATCGATCGCCATCACCAATGCCTGGCGCACCCGGACATCGTCGAACGGCGGGGTTTTGGTGTTGAAGGCGTAGACCGCGGCGCCGGAGCCTGCATAGGTATGGACCGTCAACTTCGGGTCTTTTTGCGCCTTCTGGATATTGTCGGCGTCGTACTCATCATCCCACACGATATCGGCCTCACCGGATTGCAGGCTGGCGAAGCGGGACTGCGCATCCGGCAGCGGCTTTAGGATGATGCGATCGAGGTAAGGATGCCCCTTGTTCCAGTAGTCCGGATTCTTTTCGAGCACCATGCGGTCGCCCGCGGTCCATGATTTAAGGATGTAGGGCCCGGTACCGACGGGATTGCGGTTGTAATCGTCGCCCTTCGCCTTCCATGCGGTGGGCGATTGCACGACGTTGTTCGAGCTCTGGATCGTCATCAGCGCCGGCAGGTTCACCTGCGGATCGTTCAGATTATAAACCACGGTCAGATCGTCCGGCGCCTGCAGATCGTGGATGAAGGAAATGTAGAAGGCGCAGCGGCACTTGTTGGCCGGATCCTTCTGCCGGTCGAAATTCTCCTTCACAGCCTGAGCATTGAACGGCGTGCCGTCCTGGAACTTGACGCCGGGGCGCAATTTGAAGGTCCAGGTCTTGAAATCATCCGAGTGGGTCCAGGACAGCGCGAGCTTAGGCTGCGGCTGGCCCTTGTCGTCGAGATAGGTCATCGTATCGAAGATCGCGGCAGCTGCGGTTTCCGCCGCCGTATCGAAAACGCCGACTTTCAGCGGATCGAAACCGGGAATGTCGACCTCGAGGCCGACCGTGATGCTGCCCCCCGATTTCTGGGCGCTGGCCGGGCTCGCCAACAAAGCCAAGCCAAATCCCGCGCCAAGGAGAATTTGAAGCAAAATTCGTGCAGGCTTGTGCGAGCGGATCGACGCGTTCATTTGATGCTCCCTCCAGCAGGCGGTGCGTCCGGTTCTTTCGGATCGTTTCTGACTGGTCCCGTCAGATTGGCTGGAATCGCCGGCTCCGGCAAGGCCGCAAGGTTGATGCCGGATGAAAAGCCCGTCATCGAACCGGCGTTCGCGAGCGCTTACTCCGCCGCCACCGATTTGCCCGTGAAGGCCGTGATTTCCTCTTCGGAGAGGCCGCTCTCCCGGAGATAGGTCACGGTGTGCTCGCCCAGGGTCGCCGTCCGCTTGCCGGCGGAGACGTCGGCGCCGGACATCCGGAACGGCAGGTTCAGGACCTTAAAAGTGCCGCCGCCGTCCCTGACCTCGGACAGCGCGCGGCGATGGGCGATTTGCGGATCGCGCAAGGCTTCCGCCACCGTGCGATAGGCCGAACAGGGCACGCCGCTCTGGTTCAGCGCGGCGAGGCATTTTTCGGTGGAGAGCGTGCGCGACCAGGTCTCGACACCCTCCATCAGCTCGCCCCAATTGTCGCGGCGGTCGCCATATTTCGCAAAGCGCGGATCGGTGACCCAATCCGGACGGCCGGCGGCCTTGACCAGGTTCTGAAAGGTTTTTTCACTCGCGATCGCGACCGTCACATAGCCATCGGCCGTCTCCAGCGGCCCGAACATCGGCCGTTTCGGGAATCGTACCTCGAATTGCGACGACTGCAATTCGGTCAAGGTCAGGCTGAGCATCGATTCCAGCATCGAAACGTCGATGTGCTGTCCCTCCTTGGTGCCGTGACGCTGGTACAGCGCCGCCGAAATAGCCCCGAACGCGTAAGTGCCGGTGACGACATCGGCGTGATAGATGCCGCAATAGTCCGGCCGGGTTCGTCCGGGCTGGTACGACAAATGCGCCATATCGTAGCCGGACGCCGCATGGATCACCGGCGCATAGGCCGGCAGTTCGGCCGAGGGCCCGGTCTGGCCATATCCGGAGATCGAGCAATAGATCAGTTTCGGGTTGACCTGATGCAGCGAGGCATAGTCGAGCTTCAGCCGTCGCATCACGCCGGGGCGAAAATTCTCGACCAGGATGTCAGAGCTCGCGACCAACCGGCGGATGATCTCGATCGCCTTTTCCGATTTCAGATCGAGCACGAGGCTTTTCTTGCCGACATTGAGCTGGCCGAAGACGGTGCTGCAATTATTCCGGAGCGGCGGTCGGCTTCGCATCGTCTCGCCATCGGCCTGCTCGATCTTGATGACCTCCGCGCCCATGTCCGCCAGCATCCGTGCGCAATGCGGACCGGCAATGGTGGTCGAAAAATCGAGAACGCGAAGCCCCGCGAAGCTCTTTGTCAAATTAGCCTCATCGTTTTCCGCTATCGTCATTCCAAACTCCCTCAAACTCCTTCGGGCCTCGCGTCCATGGCGCGGCGTGACCCTAGATGGCGAAGCCCAACCGGGGAAGCGATTCCCTCGGCACCGACAATTCAAGCCGTTGGCAAAAGCTCGCCCGGCTTCCTATTTAGCGCAAAAATAGACTGGAACCATTCTTGCATGATTCCAGCGCGGGGCGACGAAGAGGGCGGCTTTTGCGAGTTTTGTTCGTCACGACAGAGATGGACGACTTTGTCCGGGTGGGCGGCCTCGCCGCCGTTTCAGCGGCGCTGCCCCGAGCGCTTCGAGCTTGGAGCGACGTTCGGATCCTGCTGCCCGGCTATCGCGACGTCATCGAACAACTCACGCATATTCAAATCGTTGGACGATGCCCCGCTCTGGCGGAAATGCCGTCTTGCACGCTTGGGTTGGCATCGACCAAAGACGGCCTGCCGGTCTACGTCGTGCTCTGTCCGCAGCTTTATGATCGCCCCGGCAACCCCTATGGCGATGCGAGTGGCCGCGACTGGCCTGACAACGACGTGCGGTTCGGGCGGCTGGCATCGATCGCTGCCGAACTTGCGGCAGGCAGTTTGGACAAGAATTGGGCAGCCGATCTGGTTCATGCCAATGACTGGCAGGCCGCCCTCGTGCCCGCCTACCTCGCCTGGAACGCGGTCCGGATCCCGTCCATCCTGACGATCCACAACCTCGCCTATCAGGGCCTGTTCGCCAAGGAGTCGCTGCGCCGGATCGGGGCGCCGGAAAATTCCTTCCACATCGACGGCCTCGAGTTCTACGACAAACTATCCTTCCTCAAAGGCGGCATCGTCTACGCCTCCCATCTGACCACGGTCAGCGAGACCTATGCCAGGGAGATCACGACGACCGAGCTCGGCTGCGGGCTGGAGGGTTTGCTGCGCCGCCGCTCTGACGCCGCGCAGTTGACCGGCATCCTGAACGGCATCGACGAAAGCTGGGATCCCAGGTCCTGCGCCCAATTGGTGCAGCCGTTCGGCGCCGGCGACTGGGAAGGCAAACGCGCCAATTCCGATTACGTCCGCCAGCAATTTGGGCTCGCGCTGTCGCGCGGGCCCATTTTTGGCCTGGTCGCCCGCCTCGTTCACCAGAAGGGCGTCGACCTCGTGCTGTCGGCCGCCGACGAGATCATCCAGGCCGGCGGGCAGATCATCGTCACCGGCAGCGGCGAGCCGGCGATCGAACGCGCGCTGGTCGATGCCCATCGGCGCCGGCCGGATGCGATCGGGGTCGCCATCGGCTTCAATGACGGACAGGCGCGGCGGATCTTTGCCGGCAGCGATTTCACGCTGATGCCGTCACGTTTCGAGCCGTGCGGACTGAGCCAGATGTACGCCCAAAAATTCGGCTCGCTGCCGATCGGCCACCAGACCGGCGGGCTCTCGGAAACCATCACCGACGGCGAAACCGGATTCCTGTTCACCCAGCCGTCGACCGAATCCTTACTCGGCGGGATCAAGCGCGCGTTCGCCGCCTTCACGGCAAAGGATCGCCTCGACTCGATGCGCCGCCGCGCGATGTCGCGATCGTTCAGTTGGGACGTCTCCGCGTCGCTTTACGGCGCGCTGTACCGGAAGGCGCTGTCGTCCTAGAATGCAATTCACTCGGCTGGAATCATGAGCGTGGCCTCGTGGTTCGAGACGCGCGGCGTTGCCGCGCTCCTCACCATGAGGGTCTAAGACCTCATCCTGAGAGGCTCTGCAAAAAGCTCCGACCTCATCCTGAGGAGCGCGCCCTTGCGCGCGTCTCGAAGGATGGAGCCACGGACTAAGAAATGTTCGGGCGCTGCCAGCAGCATTCGTCAAATCTTCATTCCGCCGCTTTCGGCAGGATATCCGTCTGGTCGTGCAGGATCACGCCAGAGAGCGGATCGAATTCGCCGATCCAGGGGGAACGCTCGAGCACCGCCCTGGTGTGGACATAACCGGCGTCCCAGCGCTGCATGATACCGGAGGGACTGAAATCGATGTCCTTGGTGTGGCTCTCGCGATCGAGCGCCGGGGCCTGCAGCTGCACCACATGCATCTGCGTCGAACAGCCATAGCTCGTCAATTCACGTACCGCCTCGCTGTTGCGCTCGGCCTCGGGCAAACGCGCCGCGAGCTGGTTGATGACATGCCGCAGGCGATGCGCCTGCTCCTGGCGGGCGATCTGGCTCGCGATCCGGCTCGAATACTGCACGTCCTTCTGCCGGTGCAGCACCTACGCCATGGTGGTAGGCTCGGCTCCGGACGGATTCCACATGTGAACCGTGAAGATCAGCGAGCTCCTGCGCGGGTTGTCGTCGAATACCGCTTCGGTCGGGGTGTTCGACAGAATGCCGCCGTCCCAATAGAGCTCGCCGTCGATGCGAATAGCGGGAAATGCGGGTGGCAGCGCACCTGATGCCAAAATATGCTTCACGCCGAGCGCGCCGTCGCGGCTGTCGAAATATCGCATCTTGCTAGACCGGACATGCGCGGCGCCGACGGTCAGGCGCGGCGTGCAGCGGTTGACGCGATCGAAATCGACAAGTTCGGAAAGCGTCCGTTCGAGCGGCTCGGTCGAATAATACCCGGCCTTGTCGGCGCCGAGCGGATACTCGGCGCCGACATGCGCCAGCGGATTAGGCTTGAAGAACCCGGGAATGCCATTGGCGACCGTCGACCAGTAGGACAGCTTTTCGTTGAAGCCGGGCAATGCTTCCGGAAAATTCCAGATCGGGCGCTGCTGCATCCGCTTCCAGAATTCGCGCAACCGCGGCAAGCGGTCTTGCGGTGCGTTGCCGGCGATCAAGGCGGCATTGATGGCGCCGATCGAGGTGCCGATGATCCAGTCCGGCTCGATGCCGGCCTCATACAGCGCCTGATAGACGCCGGCCTGATAGGAACCGAGCGCGCCGCCGCCTTGCAGCACGAGGACGACCTGACCGGGAAGCGTCCTTTGCTGTGACCCGCTGCTCTGCGAGGAACGCATTTCCTTTACGTCTTTCATGTCACGCTCCCGTCGAAACCCGTCGCATAAGTGATGTTCGCCGATAGTTCGAATTTGTTACGTCGGCCCGGAACATCGTCCTCGCGCATACGGACGTCAAGCCGCCACTCGCCGGCAGTCCAGGCCTTCGATCGAAGCAACCGGTTCCCGGAATTTGTCGGGAGATCAGGGCGCGCTGCGCCGCGTTTCCGGCATCGCCAAAAAGATCAGCGCGAGACCCAACGCTGCGACGCCGGCAAGCCCGGTGAAGGCGACGCTGCTGCCGAACTTGTCACTGACGTAACCGGCGAGCACGGTGGAGAGCGATGCCCCAATGCCGGTCGCGGTGCCGACAATGCCCTGCGCGAGATTGAAGTGACCGCTCCCGAAGGCGATGTCGGCAACGACCAGCGGCACCATCACGGCGAAGACAGCCGCGGTGATGCCGTCGAACGCCTGCACCGCGACCAACAGATATGGATCTTTCACGGTTGCGAACAGCACGCCGCGAACGGCCAGCGCGGCAAATGCCATTAGCATTAGCGGCCGTCGCCCCCATGCCTGCGCCTTGCGTCCGACCGTCGGAGACATCAGCGCGACGATCGCCTGCGGCACGATGATGCAGGCAGCGATCAACACCGGCGCCCACTGGCTCGACCTTGTCGTCACGACACCGGCCATCAGCGGCAGCATCGCGGCGTTGGCGAGCTGCAGCAGCAGCACGCTCAGGGCAAAGATCAGCAATGGACGCCGGCAGAGATTGAGAACGCTGGTGGCACGCTTGTCGGGCACCTCACGCTTTACAGCGCCATGCGCCTGGGCGACATCGATCTCGCGCTCGCGTATCCGCCCCAGCGCGAGCAAGGTCGGTATCGCCAGCAGGAAGGTGACGAGAAACACCGAGCGGCTCGACAGTAAATAGCCGGCCGTGCCCATCACGGCCGCGGCCGTTCCGTTGCCAAGCGACGCAAAGCGGGCATTGCGCCCGAGCCGTTCCCCGATTGCCATCGGCCCGACCAGGCCGAGGCTGATCGCGGCAATCGCGGGGCCCAGCACGCAACTGGCGGCGGCGTGCAGCGTCGCCGCCGTGACGACGACCGGGAAGATCGGCCACACCGCATAGCAGAGCGCGGCCATACCGATGGTCGCGACCGCAAGGCCGGCCACCAGCCGTTCGGAGCGCGCATAATCAACAATCGCCCCGCCGGGCATCTGCCCGATCAATCCGACCACGCCGCCGATCGACAGCACCAGGCCGATCTGGACCTGGGTCCATTTCTGCGTCGTCAGATAAACCGCGATGAACGGACCAAATCCGGTCTGCACGTCGGCGAGGAAGAAGATGAACCAGTCGAGGCCGCGCAGGCTCTGGCGCGACGGCATTGCGATAGGCTTGGGCCCCGCCGGCCCCGACATTCCTGACACACCTTTTTCGCCGCCGATCGGTCGCCCCGGGTGGTCACTCTCAATCCGGTCTTTCGAAGGGGATGAACGGACGAACAGCATGGTTCGGCTTCTCTTCAGGGATCGAACTGCAGCGGCTTCAGGCTGCCCGCTGCGCCCAGCACCACGATCGGCATATCCTCCTTGTATTCGGGCGCCGCATTGACTTGATCCTTTGTCAGTTCCAACGTGATGGCGTCGGTCTTGTCGGCGACACGTCCGAAATGCAGCGCGCTCCAGTCGACCACGATCTTGCGGCTGCCGACGCCAAGAAAACCGCCGAAATCGATCACGGCTGCCCGCACCATTCCGGTGCGATCGACAATGACGTCGACGATGCGTCCCATGTCCTCTTTCGCCGCACTTTGCACATCGCGGCCGAGAACGCCATGCGCCTCCCTGGCGCCGATGATGGTGACCGAGGGCGGCGGCGATGGCTCTTTTGTCGCGGCTGCGGGCGCGGAACTTTGCGGCTGAGACGGCGGCGCGGAACTTTGATCTGCCGGCGGCGAGCCAGGATTATCCGCCGCCCAGGACATGCCCGCAACCGAGGTTGCGAAAGCAAGTGCGGCGAAAACCGACAGGAATCTTGTGCACATACGGCCTCCTGAGATACTCGACCCGAAAGGGCACAAGGCATTGATGATCAGCGATTGGAACCGGTCGATTTGAGTGGGAACGAGCGAACCCCCGACACAAATATAGTGACCGGTGTCAAAATTCGCACGCCGATCAGCGGAATCCCCGCGTGGCGCGCTCACTGCGCGAGCACGATCGACACCTGAATCTGGCCGCGCGTCCGCAATACCTCCAGCGACACCTCCTCGCCGTGGCGGTGCACACAGAGGTCGACGCTGGAAGGTCCAAGCCTGAGATCGCGCATCACCACTTCGTTGAGGAACGCCGGCAGGCGCGGATTGCGCAGCCGGATTTCACCGCGCTCGGCGTCGAATTCTAATCCGAGCGATGCCTCCAACAGCGTGAACGGCGTCGCGCTGGCCCAGGCCTGCGGCGCGCAGGCGACCGGATAGAGCGTCGGCCCGCGTCGTTTTTCACGCCGGAAGCCGCAGAACAGTTCGGGCAGCCGCCGCAAATCCATATAGGCGGCGGCGTCGAACAGACCCTCGAAAACTTGTTCGACTGAATGTTTGAGGCCGTAGCGCGCGAGCCCCAGCGCGATCAGCGCGTTGTCGTGCGGCCAGATCGAGCCGTTGTGATAGGACATCGGATTGTAGCGCACCTCGCCGCGCGCCACGGTGCGGATGCCCCAGCCGGAGAAAAAATGCGGCCGCATCAGGTCGGCGCCGACGCGGCGGGCGCGATCCGCGCGCACGATACCGCTGAACAACAATTGCCCGGCGTTCGACGTGCGCACCTTGCACGGCTCCTTGTCGCCGTCGAGCGCGAGCGCGTAGCTGCCGAGATCGTCGCACCAGAACGCTTCTTCAAAGCGCGCGGCGAGAAGCTTGGCTTCGGCCTCGAGCTGATAGGCCCGGTCGCTCTTGCCAAGCCGCGCCGCGCAACGCGCCGCCAGCCGTTTGCCGGCGAATACATAGCCCTGCACTTCGGCGAGTGCGATGTAGCCTTCGGCCAGGCGGCCATCGGCGTGGAAGATCGCGTCATACGAATCCTTCCAGCCTTGATTGGCGAGACCTTGTTCGGAGGCGCGCCGGTACTCGACAAAACCGTCCTTGTCCGGGTCGCCGTAACCATCGATCCAGCCGAGCGCCGCCTCGATCGAGGGCCACAGCTCGGCGAGCGTCGCCTCGTCGCCGGTGCGCTCGACATAAAGGCCGGCCAGCAGCACGAACAGCGGCGTCGCATCGACGCTGCCGTAATATAGCGCGAACGGCACCTCGCGCAGCGCCGCCATCTCGCCGCCGCGCATCTCATGGAGGATCTTGCCGGGTTCGGCGTCGGCGAGCGGATCGACGGTTTTGGCCTGGTAGTAAGCGAGCCGCCTCAGCACGCCCCGCGCGACGCGCGGGTCGATCCAGAGCATTTGCATCGCGGTGATGATGCCATCGCGGCCGAAGGTCGTCGAGTACCAGGGAATGCCCGCATAGGGATAGCGTCCCTGCGGCGTCTCCGTCATCAGCATGTTGAGATCGGCCATCGACTGGCACAGCACCTCGTTGAAGATGTTGTTCGAAGTCTCGATGCTGGCGGCGCCGGCAGTCGAGCGCCGCATTTCGCGGCGATGCGCAAGCAGCCCGCGGAAAAACGGCGCCGGCCGGAAGCTCGCCGGCTTGTTGCAGGAGGCGGCAACAAACAATGGGCAGACCTGTTGCGGCTCGAGATCGAGATGATAGGTCGCTTCATTCACGGTAAGCTGCGTCGGCCGCGGATCGAAATGCAGCACCGTGGTGCGCAATTTGCCGTCGAGCCCGAGATATTCGAGGGCGACATCGGCGGGATCGACGAGCTTGCCGGAGCCGGTGCCCCGGCGCGGTCGCCTTTCGCCGCGCACCTCGAACAAATCGGCGAAATCATTGTCGAACAGCAAATTCACATCGAAGCTGACCGGCCGGTCGCCGTGGTTTTGGAAGCCGATCCGCTGATAGGCCGTTCCGCGCCACAGGAAGATGGTGCGGACGATGTGCAGCATGTCCTTCTGCAGCACGATTCGGCCGTCGCGAAAGATATCGGGATTGGTGAGATCGACCATCAATGCCGAATTGTCGTCGCGCAAATTGGAGCCGAGCAGCAGCGGCTGGAGATCGTCCAGCAACAATTCGAGCCGGGCGAGATAGCGGGTGTCGGCGTTGAACAGGCCGTCCGGCCCGCCTGCAGACGCACCGATATCGCCATGGCTGTCGAGCACGATGAAAGTGTCGTCATGCTTGAGCGAGCGGCGGGGCCGCGCCGCCGGCCCGGTCATCGGGATATAGAACGGCTGTTCCGAAACCGGTTCCGCGGTTCGGATCGTCATGATGTCGGTTGCGACTTCGGCTGCCATTCGACCTCGCGCGGTTTCCCCCGGCCTTGTGACAAACGCACTAAGGAATCAAACACCAACGCCGTACATCAGGCTGCGTGTTTTGCAAGCCGGCTCATTTCCCGCGTCACCAATTCGCGGTAAGGACCCTGCCCCTGCATCAGCCGGTCCGGCGGGCCGTCTTCGATGATCTTGCCGGCTTTGAGCATCACCACACGGTCGAAGTTGCGCAATGTGGCGAGACGATGGGCGATCGCAATCACGGTGCGCCCGCGCATCAGGCGGCTGAGCGCCTCGCGGATCGCTTCCTCGGATTCGCTGTCCAGCGCGGCGGTGGCTTCATCGAGCAGCAGGATCGGCGCGTCTTTCAAGAACGCGCGCGCAATCGCGATGCGCTGCCGCTGGCCGCCCGACAATTTGACGCCGCGGTCGCCGACCATGGTGGCGAGGCCTTCGGGGAGGGTTTCGACGAAATCGCAGCGCGCCGCGATCGCCGCGCGCAGCACCTCGTCGTCGGTCGCGTTCGGCCGCCCGTAGCGGATGTTCTCCAGGATCGAGCGTTGGAACAGCGAAATGTCCTGCGGCACCACCGAAGTCGCCTGGCGCAGGCTTTGCTGCGTGACCCGCGAGATGTCCTGGCCGTCGATCGTGATCGAGCCGTGCTGGACGTCGTAGAAGCGTTGCAGCAGCACGAACAGGCTGGATTTTCCGCCGCCGGATTGACCGACCAGCCCGACCCGCTGACCCGGCTGGATGCGCAGGCTGAACTTGTCGAACACCTGAACTCCGCCGGGATAATGGAATGAAATGTTGTTGAAGGCGATCGCCGCGCCGCTCTTGATCAGCGGCTCGGCCTCGGGGTGGTCGCGCAGTTCGTGCGGCAGCAACAACGTGGCGATCGCTTCGGTCAGGCGGGCGACATGCTGGGTGACGTCGACCAGCGCCACCGCAAGATCGCGCGTGGCGCTCAGGATCGAAAGCCCGAGCGTACAGACCAGCACGACGTCACCGGTGGTGGCGCCGCCGCGCTGCCACAGCACGATGGCCCAGGCCAACAGCGCGATCGTCAGCACGACGGTGACCGCGGCATGGGTCAGCCGCAGCTTTTCGAGATAACGCAGGCTGCGTCCGCGCGCCGTCAGCTCCCGGTTGACGGTGGCGTCGAACCGGTCGTGCTCGAAATTCAAGCCGCAGAACGCCCGCACCAATGGCATGTTGTTGATGACATCGACCATCTCGCCATCGACGGCTGCGGCCTTGTCGGCGAAATCGTCATGCAGCGGTTTTCCGGCTGCCGCCAAATGGAACATCGCGATCACCATGCCGCCGGCAATGACGATCAGACCCGCCGACATCGGCAGGCTCACGGTTCCAATCAGCGCAATCGCCGCGATTGTCGCGATGCACGGCGGCAGCACGTTCCAAACGAACATATTTTCGACAGTGTAGACGGCATTCGAGGTCGCGGTAATGCGGCTTGTCAACATTCCGGGCAGCCGGTCGGAGAAATAACTCGGGGCATGGCCGGTCAAATGCCGGAACATGTCCCGGCGCAAATCGCCGGTCACTCCCACAAATGTGAAGCTCGCGGTCCAGCTCGCAACCCGCCACAGGAAATTATCCGCAGCGATCAGCGACATGAGGAAAACGAATGCCAGCCATACGCTGCCTGCGCGGGCCGGGCCGGCCGACAAACCGTCGACCAGATATTTCACGCCATATTGTGTGCCTACCGAACAAGCAACCGCGGCGACAACGGCGGTAAGGATGACGACATGCGACGCAAGACGGCGGCGAAGATAGCGCAGCACGAACGCGAGCGGGCGATGTGCGTATCCAGAAAGACTGTCCATGCAGTTACAGAACCCCTTGGAGGAGAAGGAAAACTCTAATCGGATAGGTTTCGTGCGATCGAACGATGGAGACCTATCCGCTGTTCCCACCGTGTTGCCATCACTGCGCAACAATCATGCAGCATTAGCGACGTAGAAAATCTGATCGGGCGTGATGGCATCAGCAAGACCACGGTGTGGAGGAAGTGCGCGTCGTCTTGGGAACTTCGCACATGCGAAAACGTTCCCTTGTTCGGCATGCCGGTGCCATCGCGAGGCGGGGGATTTTTCCAACCCATGATCGACAGGAGACGTTGAAATGCGCATCGCGCAGGTTGCTCCGCTGACGGAGGCTGTTCCCCCGAAACTCTACGGCGGCACCGAACGAGTGGTACACTGGCTGACCGAGGAACTCGTAGCACTTGGGAACGAAGTCACCCTCTTCGCAAGTGGCGATTCCCGCACCTCAGCGAAACTTGATGCGACATGGCCGAAGGCGCTGCGCCTTGACGGTTCCGTCCGCGACCCAAACGCCCTGCACATGGTGATGCTGGAGCGGGTGCGGCAGAAATGCGACGACGAGGAATTCGACTTCCTGCACTTCCATCTCGACTATTATCCGTTCTCGCTATTCTCCCGGCAGCCGACGCCGTTTCTGACCACGCTGCACGGCAGGCTCGATCTGCCCGAGCACCAGCCGGTGTTTGACACCTTCGCTTCCGTTCCCGTGATCTCGATCTCGAACGCGCAGCGGCGCCCGGTGCCGCAAGCCAATTGGGTGCGCACCATTCATCACGGTCTGCCGGAGCAGCTGCTGACGCCGCAAGCCATGAGGCCGAGTTATCTCGCGGTGCTCGGCCGGATCGCGCCGGAAAAGGGCGTCGATCGCGCCATCAAGATTGCGGTGCGCTGCGGCATTCCACTCAAGATCGCCGCCAAGGTCGACCGCGCCGACCAGGATTATTACGACGAGCTCATTCGTCCGCTGATCGAGCAAAATCCGCTGGTCGAATATATCGGCGAGATCGGCGACCCCGAAAAATCCGAATTTTTAAGCGGCGCGATCGGGCTATTAGTCCCGATCGACTGGCCGGAGCCGTTTGGCCTCGTCATGATCGAGGCGATGGCCTGCGGCACGCCCGTGATCGCCTATAACCGCGGCTCGGTTGCCGAGATCATCGACGACGGCCTGACCGGTTTTGTCGTGGAAGATGAAACCAGCGCGGTCGCCGCGGTTGGTCGGCTTTCCGCCCTCAGCCGACAAGCGATCCGGAAGCAGTTCGAGGCGCGTTTCACCGCACGGCGCATGGCGCTCGATTATCTCTCGGCCTATCGCGGCCTGATGGAAGCGGCCAAGCCGCGGATCAAGCTCGTGAGCAGCGCCGAATAGCACGAGCCAAAAATTTGCGCTCAATGCGCGGGCGCCAGGTCGGCTTTACCGAACCGGCGCTCGTAAGCCTTTATATAGGCTTCCGGCGACGGCTTCAGATGGCGCCGGGTCAGCGCCACCAAATCGTCCCGGCGCGAGCCGCGCAGCGCCTTGATCATCTCGAGATGATCGCGGCGGGCGCGGTCGAGCTGCTCGGGAAATGCATTGGAATAGGATCTGATGCCGTAGACCTTTTGCGCCAGGAGATCGATGGTTTCGATCAGGCAGGCATTGCCGCAGAGACCGTACAAAACCCGGTGAAAACTGAGGTTGCTGTAAAACACGGTGAGCAAGTCGCCGGAGGCAACGGCTGAGGTATGCTGTCGCTGCAGTTGCTCCAGCCGCTCGATAGCCTTGCCGTGAACCGGAAACGGGATGATGCGGACCGCCATCACTTCAAGCTCTTCGCGGACCGCGTAGATCTCCATCACCTCCTGCGGCGTCAATCCGCGAACCAGTGCGCCGCGATTGGGGATGCGCTCCACGAGACCCTTTTTTTCCAGCTCGAACAGCGCGAGCCGCACGTCGCCGCGATGGGTCTCGAACAGATCGCACAGATCCTGCTCGACCAGGCGCTCCCTCGGTAGCCGCCGCCCGAGGACGATGTCCTCCTCGATGCGCTTTGCGATGATCACCGCCGCAGGTTCGCGCACAGGCGATGCCGGCATCGAACGGGCCTTGGCCGTCCGGTCTGACGCATGCTTGGCTGGCTTTCGGACCATCATTTCCCCGATATCAACGGCGCGCCTGCCCGTCCGGCGCAACCAAAAGTATAACGCGACCATGACGGTTTTCAATTAGGAAGATAATATCGAGTACCGTATTGTAAACAATATTGAATGGGGTTACCATTCTAAAAAAACGAACGGGCAACGGCCGCTACCGTGATCGCACAGGGGAAACGTCATGAAGAGAGACCGCAAGAATTCCGCCAACAAGGCTGACCGGATCAAGGGATCGCCGAGGCGGCAGGGCCGCCGCGAATTTCTCCTCAAGACCGGCGGCCTGCTTGCGGCGGGCGCCTTCGGTGCGGTGCCGCTGCGCGGCTGGGCCGCCGATCCCGTCAATATCGGCGCGCTTTACCCGACCACCGGCAGCATGGCGCAGATCGGCGTCGGTTGCGTCGCCGCCGCCAAGCTCGCAGTCGAGATGGTCAATGACGCCGGCGGCATCAAGTCGCTCGGCGGCGCCAAACTCAATCTGATCATCTCCGACGTGCAGAGCGATACCACGGTGACGCGGACCGAGACCGACCGGCTGATCACCGGCAACAAATTGTCCGCGATCCATGGCTGTTTCGCCAGCGCCTTGACGCTGATCGCGAGCGAAGTCGCCGAGCGCGCCAAGGTGCCGCTGATCACCGGCTCCAGCTCGGACCAGCTCAACAAAGGACGCACCTACACGTTCACGCCGTTCGCGCGCGCCTCGCAGTTTGCCCGCGCGCAGTTGCAGATGTCGAAACTGGTCAGCGATACGCCAAAGGTCGCCGTGATCTTCGAGAATACCGCGTTCGGCACCTCGACCTCGAACGGGCTGAAGGAACTGGCGCCCAGCGAGGGCGTCGAGATCGTGATGTTCGAGCCCTATTCGGCCGGCTTTACCGACGCGAGCCCGTTGATCAACAAGGTCAAATCATCAGGCGCCAATGCGCTGTTCTCGGTGTCCTATCTGAACGACCTCATCCTGATCGTGCGCACCGTGAAGCAGGTCGGCCTCAATATCGCGATCAACGGCGGTTCCGGCGGCTTTGTCATTCCGGACTTTTACAAGAACGTGGGAAAACTTGCCGAAGGGCTGCAAGGCGTGGCGCACTGGAACCACGACATGGACGCCAATTGCGAGAAGGTGAATACCGAATACAAGAAGCGCACCGGCGAATTCCTGTTCGAATATGCCGGCGGCCTGGTGGCGCAGACGTTTATGATTGCCGATGCGCTGGAACGCGCCGCTTCCACCGATCCGCAAAAGGTGCGCGAGGCGTTGTCGACGCTCGATGTGTCCTCGGGATACGCGGCGATGGCGCCTGGAGGAAAAGTAAAATTCGGACCGGACGGCAAGAATGTCTTTGGCCGCCCGGTCGGCGTGCAGTGGCAGGATGGTGATCTCGCCAGCGTGTTTCCGAAGGAAGACGCCCGCAAGCCGCTGATGAAAACGTAAAGACCGGTCAAGTCAGATGTGGGAGACAGTGGCCCAGGCCGTCATCAACGGCCTGCTCATCGGCGGCATTTACGCGCTCGTCAGTATCGGCGTCACGCTGATCTTCGGCGTGGTCAAGATCGTCAATTTCGCCCAGGGCGAATTCGTGATGATCGGGATGTACATCTCGTTCTTTCTCGCCAACCAGTTCGGCATCGATCCCCTGCTCTCGCTGTTCGTCTCGATGCCGGTGCTGTTCGTGATCGGTGTCCTGGTCCAGCATTTTCTGATCCGAAGGGTGTTGGGGCCAAACGACATGCCGCAGATTTTTCTCACCTTTGCGCTGTCGCTGCTGCTGCTCAATCTCGCGCTGATGCTGTTTTCGGCGAATTACCGCACGGTTCACACCTCCTATTCCGACGAAGCGCTGCATCTTGGCGGGCTCTATATTCCCGTGGCAAAGCTGATCGCCTTTGTCGTGGCGATGTTGTTGAGCGGGGCGCTGTGGGTCTTCCTGCACACCACCGACCTCGGCAAGGCGATGCGCGCCGCGGCCCAAAACCGCGACGTGGCGATGCTGATGGGGATCAACCCCAACCGCGTGTTTTGCGTCGCCCTCGGCATCGCGCTGGCGCTGGCCGGCGCCGCCGGCTCGCTGTTGATGCCGTTTTACTCGGCCTATCCGTTTGTCGGGCAGGTGTTTGTCCTCATGGCCTTTGTCGCCGTTGTCATGGGCACGCTCGGCAATGTGATCGGGGCACTCGTCGCCAGTCTGTTGATGGGGGTCGCGGAGTCCTTGGGGATTCAATATGTCGGCGCCGACTCCGGATTGATCGTGGTGTTTGCGCTGCTGCTGCTGACGCTCGCCTTCAAACCGACCGGCCTTGGGGGCAAAGCGCGATGACGACACTGGGCCTCAGCACGCGCAGCCTCGTCTTGCTCGCGATCGGTATCGCCGTTCTCATCGCCTTGCCGCAGGTGGTGAAAAGCTCGTTCGCGGTCGATATCTTCATCCGCATCCTGCTGTTCTCCTTCATCGGTGTCGCCTGGAATTTGATGGGCGGTTACGCAAGGCAGCTTTCGCTGGGGCATGCCGCCTATTTCGGGCTCGGCGCCTACACCTCGACCATCCTGCAGATCGATTTTGACATTTCGCCCTGGCTCGGGATGATCGCCGGCGGCGTGGTCGCGATGCTGGCAAGCCTGCCGATCGGCTGGCTGTGTTTTCGGTTGCGCGGCCCGTATTTTACCATTGCCACCATCGCGACCGCGCAGGCGCTGATGCTGATTTTTCTAAAATTTCGCGATCTGGCCTGGGGCGCCGAGGGCACCACGATTCCGAATCTCGGCAGCGCGCCGCTGATGATGCAGTTCGAGACCAAGGCCTCGTATTACTACGTCGTGCTCGGCCTGCTCGCGGTCGGACTCCTGATCACATGGCTGATCGAACGATCGTGGATGGGCTATTACCTCGTCGCGATCGGCGAGGACGAAGACGCGGCTGAGGCGATCGGCGTCAACGCGCCGCGAATGAAACGCGACATCTACCTGATCAGCGCCTTTCTCACCGCGCTCGCCGGCACGTTTTACACGCAATACATCTACTTCATCGATCCCGCGACCGCGTTTTCCTTCAGCATTTCGATCGAAGCCGCGCTGGTGTCGATCGTCGGCGGCATCGGCACCTTATGGGGCCCGGTGATCGGCACCGTGTTGCTGGAGACCACCTCGACGCTGCTGCAAAGCTGGCTCGGCGGTTCGATCGGCGGCGTGCAGCTCACCGTCTACGCCCTGATTCTGATGGCGGTGATCCTGTGGCGGCCGACCGGGCTGATGGGCATGATGGTTGAAGCGTATCACCGCTATATCATCCGCAAGCCGGCGCGGGCGTAAGGGCATCAGATGGCAGACGCGCTGGTCATTCGTGGTCTTTCAAAACGGTTCGGCGGCTTGCGCGCCGTGCAGGATGTCAGCTTTACCGTGAAGGAAAACGAAACGCTCGCTTTGATCGGGCCGAACGGCGCCGGTAAGACCACGAGCTTTCATCTGATCACCGGATTTCACCGGCCAGACCAGGGTTCAGTCTCGGCCTTCGGCAAGGAAATCGTAGGCTTAAAGCCCCACGACATCTGCGCGCATGGTTTGGCGCGCACCTTCCAGGTCGCAAAACCGTTCGGCGCCATGACGGTGCTCGCCAACGTCATGACCGGTGCGTTCCTGCGCGACAAGCATGTGGCCGCGGCGCGCGACAAGGCCCGCGAGGCGATCGAGTTCGTCGGCCTTTCGGCCAGGGAACATACGGCGGCGAAGGATCTGACCACCATCGATCAGCGCCGCCTGGAGATGGCGCGCGCGCTGGCGACGCAGCCGCGGCTCCTGCTGCTCGACGAGGTCATGGCCGGGCTCAATCCCGCCGAGATCGATCAGGCGGTCGCGCTGGTCGGAAAACTGTCGCAACGGGGTTTGACCATCATCATCGTCGAGCACGTGATGCGCGCGATCATGGCGGTCGCGCGCCATATCGTGGTGCTCGATCACGGCCAGAAGATCGCCGAGGGCGCGCCGAAGGAGATCGTGGAAAATCCGGAAGTGATCCGCGCGTATCTGGGCTCCTATGTGCACCCACCGACCGCGGGAGAGAGTTAAGTGCTCAAACTGACCGGAGTGAGTGCGAGCTACGGCTCGGTGCCCGCGATTTCCGATGTCAGCATCGAGATCGGCGAAGGCGAGGCCGTCGGCCTGCTCGGCGCCAACGGCGCCGGCAAGAGTACGACGCTGCGGGTCACCTCGGGCCTGGTGAAGATGACTTCGGGCACCATCACTTTTGCCGGCACCAATCTCGCGTCGCTGCCGCCACACAAGATTCCGGAGTTGGGCATTGCGCATGTGCCGGAGGGCCGCCAGGTATTTCCCGAGATGACGGTGCAGGAAAATCTCGAGATCGGCGCCTACACGCCGAAAGCCAAGGCCGAACGCGGCCGTACGCTTGAGCTCGTCTACAGCATCTTTCCGCGACTGGCCGACCGCAAAAAACAACTTGCCGGCACCATGAGCGGCGGCGAGCAGCAGATGCTCGCGGTCGGCCGCGGCCTGATGCTCAAACCGCGACTATTGATGCTCGATGAACCGTCGCTTGGATTGGCTCCCGTCATGACCGACGTGACATTCGAAAAAATCGGCGAAATCCATAAAATGGGCACCGCCATTCTGTTGGTCGAACAAAACGTCAGCCGCGCATTGTCGCTGGTGCAGCGCGCCTATGTGCTGGAAAGCGGCAATGTGATCATGCATGGGTCGAGCACCGAGCTTGCCAACAACAAGCAGGTGCAGGCGGCGTATTTGGGGATTTAAGGGTAGCCTACTCCGCCACGCAAACAGCCGTCATACCCCGCGCATGCGGGGTATCCAGTACGCCGCGGCCTTTCGGTTCCATCATCGGCGCTTCGGAATACTGGATCACCCGCTTTCGCGGATGATGACATCCGGGGGCGTAGTGCTGCCCTTTTACATGCTCATTCTTCCGAAGGACTCGACCGAACCCACCGCCGCTCTCCTGCGACAAATGCGTGTGTCGCTCCTAAAACTCCGGTTAACCCCCATGCCCGTCAGTCTTGAGGCCTTGGCCGCGGCCATCCTGCTCGTGGTCGCACCGCCCGCAGTCGCTGCGTCCGCCGACGACAACCCCTGCGCCAAGGCCCAAAGCGATGAGGCGGTCACAGCGTGCCACGCGGCTACCGCGCTGTGGGAGCGCGGCCGGGCTGCCGCTCGCGAAGGCGACCTTGAGCGGGCGATTACGGAGCTCGATGCGGCGATCCGCACCGATCCGACGTTTGCGGCCGCGTATAACAGCCGCGGCGTGGTGTTCCGCCGCCAGCACAAGCCTGATCGGGCGATCGCCGATCTCAGCGAGGCCATCCGGCTCGACCCCGGCGGCGCGATCGCCTTCAGCAATCGCGGCCGCGTCTACGAAGAAATGCGGGAGTTGGGCTCGGCGCAGGCCGACTTCGACCGGGCTATCGCGCTGGATCCGAAGCTTACGAGCGCGTGGTACGGCCGGGCGCTCGTTCATCACGCCCGCCGCGAGTTCGACGCCGCGATCGCCGCGTTCAACGAGGCGCTGGCGCTCGATCCGCGCAACGCGGTCGGCTACGCCAACCGGGCGGAAGCCTACTACGGCAAGGGCGACCTCGACCGCGCCATGGCCGACTATGACGAGGCGCTGCGGCTCAATCCACGCTATGTCGCAGCCCTCAACAACCGCGGCCACGCCCATCAGGAGAAGGGCGATTACGACGCCGCCATCGCGGATTTCAGCGCCGTCATCACGATCGATCCGAACGACGTCGACGCCCTGCACAACCGCGCCGCCGCCTACGTGCGCAAGCTCGAATTCGACCGCGCCATCGCCGATTGCGACCGCGCCGTCGCGCTCAACCCGCATGACGGCACGGCTTTCGTGAACCGCGGCAGCGCCCATGCGTATAAGCGCGATTATATCCGCGCCATCGCCGATTATTCGGAAGCGATCCGGATCGATCCCGACGATATCGACGCCCTCTACGGACGCGGCGGCGCCTATGAGGAAGTGGGCGACTACGTCCACGCCGCCGGAGACTACGCGCATCTGCTTCGGCTCAGCCCCGTTTTCCGCGACGTGCGCGAGCGACTGCGGCGCACAAGCAAGGCGCGGTAGGACCGAACGTCGCGAGTGATTATACCCCACCAATGTCGTCCCTGCGAAAGCAGGGACCCATACGCCGCGGCCTCTCGTTATCGCGCTGGAGCCAGACGGCTTACTAACAATTAGCATCGGTGGTTATCGGTCCCGGCGTTCGCCGGGGACGACGTGGTAGATTACCTCACCGCTGTCCGCTTCGGTTCGACGATCTCGAACATGCGCGGGAATTCGTCCATCAGGTCCATCAGCTCGGCAAGGCGCGTCGCGTTACCGGTGACTTTTACCTTGCCGCTCGCCACCGCTTCCGGAAACGACGTCTGTTTTGCGATGACCTCGTCCAACGTGGCGCGCGCCAGCGTGAAGCTGGCGTCGGCCCCCGCTGCCTGCGCGCCTTCGACATAGCTCAGCGCGCAATTCTCCAGCGTGAGAACAAAACGCTCGCCCGTATCCGTAAAACTCCAATTCAGCACGATGTGCTTGCCTTCGGCCTTCGGGCCGTTGAGGCGGACGCCGAGCAGGTCCCATATTTGCCTGGTGCGCAGCGCCGCCAGCGTTTCACGCGACATCGCCGGCATCGGCGGCGCTTTCGGCATGCCCTGCCGCAATTCCTGCGCGCCGAACAGATAGGCGTTGCGCCAGGTCGCGCTCTCCGCGGCATAGCCGAGCTGCTCGAAACTATCGGCGAGCAGCGCGCGGGCAGACTGATTGTCGGGCTCGGCGAACACCAGATGGCTCAACGCTTGCGCCACGAAGCGGAATTCGCCCTTGGCAAAATCCGCCCGTGCGCGCGCAAGGATCGCGTCCGCGCCGCCCATATATTCGACATACTTTTTGCCGCTCTCGACCGGCGGCAGCGGATCGAGATTGACCGGATTGGCGTCGTACCAACCGAGATATTTCTGATAGACCGCCTTCACATTGTGCCGGATGTGACCGTAATAGCCGCGTCCATGCCACGCGCCTTCGAGACCGGCCGGCAGCTTTATCGTCTCCGCGATTTCGCTCGCCGTCAGCCCGTGATTCATCAGGCGGATGGTCTGGTCATGGGCGAATTTATAGAGATCGCGCTGCTGGCGAATCATTTTGTCGATGCGCTCTTTGCCCCACACCGGCCAGTGATGCTGGCCGCACATGGCGTCGGCCTTGCCGCCCCACATCTGCAAGGCCTCGCCGAGATATTTCGACCAGACCAGCGCATCGCGGACGTCGGCGCCGCGGAACGGCAATAGATTATGGAAATTATGCGTGCAGTTTTCCGCGAGATTGAGCAGCTTGTAGCGCGGAATGAAAAAATGCATCTCCGCCGGCGCCTCGCTGTTCGGCGCCATCTGGAATTCGAATTCGACCCCGTCGATGACGCGCTTGTCTCCGGTCGCCATGATGAGATCGGTCGGGCGCAGCAGCTTGACCGAGCCCGCCGCGATCGACTTGCCTAACCCATTGTCGACCTGCCCGCGCGGACCCTTGGCGAGGAACGGCCCGAACTGATATTGCGCACGCCGCAGCATCGCCGGCCCGGCGATGATGTTTTCCGACACCGCATGCTCCATGAAGAGATTGGGCGCGATGATCGGAATGCGTCCGTCCGCCAGCGCCTCGTCGTCGAGCACGCCGCGGGCGCCGCCATAATGGTCCACATGGGTGTGCGTGAAGATGACGGCGGCCACCGGGCGTTTGCCGCGATGCCTGAAATAGAGCTCCAGCGCGGCGCGCGCGCCTTCGATCGAGGTCAGCGTGTCGACCACGATCACGCCGTTGTCGCCCTCGATCAGCGTCATGTTGGCGATGTCGAGCCCGCGGACTTGATAGACCCCGGGCAGCACCTCGAACAACCCGTGGTGCATATTGAGGCGCGACTGCCGCCACAGGCTCGGGTTCACCGTCGGCGGCGCCTTTTCTTCGGAAAGAAAGCCGTAGGGCTCGAGGCTCCAGACCACCCTGCCTTGCGCGTTGGTGATCTTCGCGTTTTCCAGCGTGCCCAAAAAGCCGCGCGATGCATCATCGAAATCGGCGGTGTCGGAGAACGGCAGCGCTTTCAGCATCGCGGCCTGTTGCGCGATCACGGATGCCGAGGCTTCCTTGGCGCTGTCCTTTGCTTCGTTCGGCGCTACGCCTGTGCTAGCCTGGATCATCGGCATCCTCCACTGTCTGCTTCTTAGAGACTCATTTAATCGCATCCCGATATCGATTACCATCCGCTCAATTGCGGCCGATGACCATCAAGGTTCACATGCCGCGAAAGGGGAGGGAATGATGAGCCATGCGAGAGCGCCGTTTGCCTTTATCGCCAGCCTTGTCGCGGTGCTGCTCGCCGCACCTCCGTGCGCGCATGCGGAGAGCCCCTATCCTGTTCGCCCGATCCATATCATCGTGCCCTATCCCGCGGGCGGCATCGTCGACATCGTTGCGCGTGCCGTGGCTTCGACGGTTTTGCCATCATTGCGAGGAGAAAAGGGTGGCCCGACTTCACCTCGCCCCGCTTGCGGGGAGAGGTCGGCGCAAAGCGCCGGGTGAGGGGGACTCTCCACGCGCATCCATGTTCGGAAATTGCGGAAGCAGCCCCTCACCCCAACCCTCTCCCCGCGAAGAGCGGGGAGAGGGAGAAGTGGACACTCACTTCTTCATCTTGCTGGCGTCCATCTTGACCGACGTATCCAGCATCCTGTTCGTGAACGCGGTTTGCACATCGAACGGCTTTTCCATGCCGAGATAGGTCTGCACCAGTTCGTAGTCCTTTTTCATCCGCTCGCCGTCGATCCAGCCCAGCGCCTTGGTCGTGGTAAAGTCATCGGTCATCAGGAATTTGATGCGTTCCCACTGGCGCTCCTGGTTCTCCTTGTCGAGGCCCGACACGGAATCGAGCAGCGCCTTCAGGCAAGGAGCGACATCGGCGACGCAGGCGGCGAACGCTTTCTGGCTGATTTTTACAAACTCCTCGACGAGTTTCGGGTTCTTCTCCAGGAACGCGCCATTCACGATCAGCGAATTGCCGTATGGATTTAAGCCAATGTCCTTCCAGTTGACATGGCCGAGATCACTGCCGAACTCGATCACCTTAAGGTCATGCTCGTTGTAGAAATCGCTGATGATATCGACGGTGTGGCTCTTGAGCGCGGCGATCTTCGCGGTCGGCCCGACATTGACGAAATTCACCGAGTCAGCCGCGATGCCGGCGGCCTTGGCGAAGGCCGGCCACATCACGCGCGAGGCATCGCCCGGCGGATTGCCGATCTTGTGACCGGGAAAATCCTTCGGCCCATTCACGCCATAGCTCTTCAGCCAATAAAAAGTTTGCCCGGTATTGGCGTAGATGCTCATCAGCGCCACGACGTCGGCGCCCTTGCTGCGCGCCACCAGCATGGTCGCGAGATCGGCGATCCCGAACGGCGAGCCGCCGGAGCCGACCTTCAGGGATGACACCCCCGAGCCCTTGCCGGTCTCGATGGTGAGATCGATGCCGGCCTTCTCATACCATCCCTGCGCCTTGGCGTAATAAAACGGCGAATGGTCGGCGGTCGGTGTCCAGTTCAAAATCAGATTGACGGACTCGCCGGCGTGAGAAGGAATGGAAGGCGCAACGAGCGCGAGCGCCAGCCCCGCAATTCTCAGACACTTCATCGCAGCCCTCCTCGCTTGCGGGTCGTGCGAACTGGCCCAAACAGCCTTGTCGTTGCGCGTCCGCCGGTCTACCAATGCAACAAGGGACGGACCGAATTGTCAACTGTCTGGTTGGAAATGCCCAAACAACGATCAACCAAACAACGATCCACCAAAGAGCGATCCAATGGCGCCGCGAAGCCGCAGCGGCGCGATCCGGCCGCCACCCGCAACAAGCTGTTGACCGCGGCGCGCCGCGAATTTGCGAAAAACGGCCTTGCCGGTGCGCGGGTCGATGAAATCGCCGAGCGTGCCGGCGTCAACAAGCAGCTGGTCTATCATTATTTCGGCGACAAGGACGCGCTCTATCTTGCGGTACTGGAATGGGTCTATGAGGAAATCCGCACCCAGGAGCGCAAGCTCAACCTGGAAGGCCTGCCGCCGGAACGGGCGATCAAGAAGCTGATCGAAAGCTCGTTCGACCACCTCGCGCTCCACCCCGATTTCATCGTGCTGCTCAACGACGAGAACCGCAATGGCGCGAGGCATGTGCGCGCCTCACCGAGGATCGAGGACATGCATTCGCCCTTGGTCAGCATGGTCTCGAAGATCCTCAAGGAGGGCGTGCGGGCCGGCACTTTCCGCAGGGGCATCAACCCGGTGCATCTCTATATCTCGATCGCGGGATTGAGCTATTTTTTCTTTTCCAACACGCCGACATTGTCGGCGATTTTTGGCAAGGACCTGTCGAGCGTCGCGGCCAAACGCGCGCGCCGCAAGCACGTGGTCGATCTGGTGATGCAGGCGTTGCGGCCGTGATGGATGGCTCCCCGTCATTGCGAGCCAACGGGGCGCGCGTTCGCGCGACCCGTTGGCTCCTCGCAATGACGATTTTTTCACAATCAACCAGATGGTTGAAAGACAGATGGTACCGCGATACAATACGTCTACCTGCTCCGGCTGAGAAGCCAGCGCACAATTGGAGAGCACATTGTCCGAAGCCAAAATGCGCCCGGCAAAATCCTTTGCGATCATCCTGATCGTGCATCTTGCCGTGATCGTGCTGTGGCAGGTTCTGGTCGACGCCTTTCATGTACCAAAGTTCATCCTGCCGTCGCCGCTCGCGACCGTCGCAACGTTGAGTTCAGCAAAATACGCATGGCTTTCCAACCTCGCCGTCACGGCCGTGGAAATCCTCGGCGGCTTTTGCCTCGGCGCTTTGGTCGGCGTCGCGCTGGCGGTGGTGTTCTGCTGGTCGCCGCTGGTGAGCCTGTTGCTGCTGCCGCTGTTCGTTACGCTCAATATGATCCCGAAGGTAGCGCTCGGCCCGCTATTCATCGTCTGGTTCAGCTACGGTATTTTTGCCAATATCCTGATCACGTTCAGCATCTGCTTTTTCCCGATCCTGTTGACCACCGCGCGCGGCTTGAGCGAGGTCGAGCCTGACTTGCTCGATCTCGTAAAATCATTGCGCGGCTCGCGCTGGATCTTGTTTCGCAAAATCCAGCTGCCGGGCGCGCTGCCTTACGTGTTTTCCGGCATGAAGGTCGGGGCCATCCTGGCGGTCGCCGGCGCCATCGTCGGCGAGTTCATCGCCAGCGAGCGCGGGCTCGGCTATCTCATGATCCAGGTGCAGTCCTCGCTCGATACGCCAGCGATGGTGATGGCGGTCGTGCTTCTGACCCTGCTCGGGGTCACGCTTTACGGCCTGGTGCTCGCCTTTGAGCGATTGTTCGTGATCAGGGACGTGCGGCTGCAATGACAAAACAGGGAAGAAACATGCTGCTCATGCGCGACAAACTGCCGGAAACGATCAATGATGTCACGGCGCTCGACGAGTTGCTGTGCCGGCCGAGCCAGGCCCTGATCGACGACCTGCAAAAGCTCGACGGCGACATCATGATCC
Organism: Bradyrhizobium lablabi; assembly: GCF_900141755.1. NCBI lineage: Bacteria > Pseudomonadati > Pseudomonadota > Alphaproteobacteria > Hyphomicrobiales > Nitrobacteraceae > Bradyrhizobium > Bradyrhizobium lablabi. Next base: position 1,635,025 of record NZ_LT670844.1, read on the forward strand.
TCGGCGTCGCCGGCAAGATGGGACCGACGCTGGCGGGCCTTGCGAAAAACACCCTGCCCGACCGCCGCATCATCGGCGTCGCGCGCTTCAGCGACGCAAGCGTGAAAGACAGGTTAGAGGCGCGCGGGATCGAAACCATCCATTGCGACCTGCTCGATGAATCCGCCATCAAGGCATTACCGAAATCGCAAAACGTCGTGTTCATGGCCGGACGCAAATTCGGCGCGGAGGGCGATCTGTCGTTGACCTGGGCGATGAATGCGCACGTTCCTGCCCTTGTCGCGCAGGCATTTTGTCAGTCGCGGATCGTGGCGTTCTCGACCGGCTGCGTTTATCCCTTCGTGCCGGTGAACGGCAAGGGGGCGAGCGAGGATCTTGCGCCCAATCCGCCCGGCGAATACGCGCAATCCTGTGTCGGGCGCGAGCGCATGTTCGAATATTTTTCGCGCAAATACAAAACGCCCGGCCGGTTGTTTCGGCTGAACTACGCGATCGACATGCGCTACGGCGTGCTGCACGACATCGCGACCAAAATCCTCCAGGGCAAGCCGATCGACGTCAGCCTCGGCCATGTCAATTTCATCTGGCAGGGCGATGCCTCGGCGCAGGCGTTGCGCTGTCTTGCGCATTGCGACACGCCGACCTCGCCGATCAATGTCAGCGGCCACGAAATTCTTCGCGTGCGCGATCTCGCGGCAAAATTAGGCACGATGCTCGGCCGCGAGCCGATCATCGTCGGCCGCGAAGAACCGACGGCGTGGCTCACCGACACCTCGCGGGCCACAAGAATGTTCGGGCTGCCGATCGTCGACACCGAGCGATTGATCGCCTGGACTGCGGATTGGGTCGCGCGATCAATGCCGAGTTTGGGCAAACCGACAAAATACGAGGTGCGCGATGGCCGATATTGATCAGTTTGCAACCGTAGAGCTCGGCAGCGACGACGCGCGTGCGGGGCTGATGCTGTCGGCGGAAGCCAACTGGAATCAGAACGAGGCCGACTGGCGGTTGTTCTTGAAGGAGGGAACCGTGTTCGGCGTGCGCGACAGGGATCGCCGCCTGATCGCTACCGCGGCGCTGTTGCCCTACACTTCGGCCAATGCCTGGATCAGCATGGTGCTGGTGACGGCGAACTGGCGCCGCCACGGACTTGCGACCAGGCTGGTCGATACCTGTCTCGATACCGCCACGAAGCGAGGCCTTACCTGCTGGCTCGACGCGACGCCGGCGGGCGCCGCAGTCTATGGGCCGCTTGGATTTACGCCGACCCTGCAATTGCGGCGGTTGCGTCGGGAGAATTCACCGCAAGCCGGAACGTCCCGGCTGCTATCGACCTGTAACCTGGCGGAATTGATCGCGCGCGACACCAGCGCCATGGGTTTTGATCGCAGCGTCTTGCTGACCGAGCTTGCCGGACGGCCCGGCTCGCGATTGCTATCCAGCGGCGATGCGGTCGCGCTGGTCCGCGACGGGCGCAAGGCGCGGCATATCGGCCCCTTGTTCGCATCCGCGCCGGATCAGGCGATCGCGATGGTCGAGGTGATCGCGCGATCCGAGGCAGGGCCTTGGCTGATCGATGCCGTCAACGGACAACAAGAATTTCTGAAAGGCCTGACCGGCTCGGGCTGGATCGTCGAGCGGCCCTATCAGCGCATGCGGTTTGGCCGCGCAACGACGCGCGCGGAAACGCTGCCGTTTGCCGTCGCCGGCCCGGAATATGGATGAGGGATCGCCGCCATGCATCATAGCGAGATGAAATCCGAGGTGCGCCGCCTGATCGCCGACGGCACGGTACTCCCCGCGCATCCGCTGGCGCTCGACGCCAGCCGCAAGCTCGACAAAGTTCATCAGCGCGCGCTCACGCGTTATTACATCGACGCCGGCGCCGGCGGGCTGGCCGTCGGCGTCCATACCACGCAATTTGCGATCCGCGACGTCGGCCTCTACAAGCCGGTGCTGGAGTTGGCCGCGGAGACCGCGGCGGACTGGACCAAGCGGCCGCTGGCGATGGTCGCGGGCCTCGCCGGCCCGACGGCCCAGGCTGTGTCCGAGGCGAAGATCGCACTCGGGATCGGCTATCATGCGGGATTGCTCAGCCTGGCCGCGATGAAGACGGCTTCCGAAGACGAGATCATCGGTCATTGCAGGGCCGTCGCGCGCGAAATCCCGCTGGTCGGGTTTTATCTGCAGCCGGCGGTCGGCGGCGTCATCCTCAGCGCCGACTTCTGGCGGCGCTTTGCGGGCATTGAAAATGTCATCGCGATAAAGATCGCGCCGTTCAACCGCTACCGCACGCTCGATGTCTTGCGCGGCGTAGCCGCCGCCGGCGCGCTCGACCGCATCGCGCTCTATACCGGCAACGACGACCACATCCTGCTCGATCTCGTGCTGCCGTTCGATCTGCGCGACCAGGGCGTCACCACGCGGGCCTATTTCCGCGGCGGCCTGCTCGGCCACTGGTCGGTGTGGACGGCGAGCGCCATAAAACAATTCGAGATGTGTCGCGCGGCACGGGGCAAGGACGCCTTGCCTGCCGATCTGCTGGCGCTCGATGCCCGCGTCACCGATTGCAACAGCGCGTTCTTCGACGTCGCCAACAATTTTCACGGCTGCATCGCCGGCTGCCACGAAATCCTGCGGCGGCAGGGGCTCATGGAGGGCATCTGGTGTCTCGATCCCGATGAGGGCCTAAGCCCCGGCCAGCTGCAGGAGATTGGCCGCGTCTGCCGCGAGCACGCCGATCTCAGCGACGACGCCTTTGTCGCCGAGAATCTGCAGAAATGGCTTGCATGAGCGAGCCGCCGGAGCCCTTTATTCGCCTGCGCAACGTGCGGAAAGTTTATCGTTCGCAAGGTACGGAGTTTCTCGCAGTCTCCGATGTCACCATGGACGTGCAGGAGGGCGAATTGATTTCGCTGGTCGGCCCCTCCGGCTGCGGCAAGACCACGGTCTTGAAGATCCTCGCAGGACTGCACGAGGCCGACGGCGGCACCATCCAGATCGGCAACGCGTGCAATCCCTTCGATCCCGCACGCGACATCGGCATGGTGTTTCAGCAGGCGCTATTGTTGAAATGGCGCACCATTCTCGACAACGTGTTGCTGCCGGCGGAGATCGTCGGCCTGCCGATGAAGGCGGCGCGGTCGCGGGCGCGTGACCTTCTCCATCTCGTCGGGCTTGCCGGCTACGAGCAAAAATATCCGCAGCAATTGTCGGGCGGGATGCAGCAGCGCACGGCGATCGCCCGCGCCTTCATCCACGATCCAAAATTGATCCTGATGGACGAGCCGTTCGGCGCGCTCGATGCGCTGACCCGCGAGCAGATGAACCTGGAAATGCTGCGGATCTGGCGCGAAAGCGGCAAGACCATCATCTTTGTCACCCACAGCATCCAGGAGGCGGTGTTCCTCGCCTCGCATTGCGCCGTGCTCACTGCGGGACCTGCGCGGATGGCGGAATATTTTCCGATTCTGCTGCCGTTTCCGCGCACGCTGCCGGTCAAGACATCAGATGAATTCGGCGCCTATGCAAGGCGGATTTATGCAAGCCTGGGGCTGGGCTCGGGCACTTAGGCTAGCCCGCCCCGTGGCACTTTCGACAAGCCAACTGCGTTCATTTTGATTAAGGATTGCTTGATATCCTCGCATCCCTCATTGGCAGGGATGACGGCTTTCACGCAACGATCAGCGAAGCAGATTTGGCCATGATAGCGATTTCGGAAGAGAAAGTTATCGATTATGACCTCACCGCCCGGCTCGCGACCGAGGCATTCGGCTCGAGCGACGTGGTGTTTTCCGCCGAGCGCATGAAGTGGCTCTACGAGCGCAGTTTTGGAGAAGGCACCATTGTTCTCTCGGTCACCGACGACGGCGTAAAAGTCGGCCAGATCGCCTTGGTTCACCAGACCGTTCATTGCGGCGGAAAACCCCGTTCCGCCATTCAACTTGTCGATCTCTTCATCTCAAAGGACCACCGCTCGCCGCAAACGATCCGTCGCATCTATAAGGAGGTCGAGCAGCTCTGCATCGACCGAAAGGTCCGCTTCATTCTCGCCATGCCGAACGAGAATGCGAAGCAGCTCAATGCCCGCATCTTGAAACTCAAACCGCTGCTCTGGCTTGAGGTCCGCGCCGGCGTCGCGTTGCTGCCGCCGCGACGTGCCGGACTGAAATATTCCGGCTACGTCAAATCCTTACCCGCAAGGGAAGCCGTCGATTTGCTGTCCGGCTTCGATACCGAGGCCACCGAGAACGGGTTACGATGGTATGGCGAGGTCTTGTTCAATCGCATGAACGATCCGACATGCAACTACGCCGTTCATGCCGCAGCCGATCTCGTTCTGATTTCATCAACCCGCAAAACCCGCCGCGTCGGCTATACCCTGCTCTGTGGTTTCTTTGCGCGGCCTCTTGCCACGGTCACATCCGCTGGCGTCCACGAACTGGTCCGCGCCGCCTGTTATTTCTGGAAGCGGCCGCTATTCGCTTACGCAGGCGTCAATGACAGGCTTCCGACGCTTCCCGGCATTGCATTGCCGGCGCGTCTGCGGCCTCCGATGCTCGTTCAATTGCGCGATCTTGATTCAGAAGCATCTGAAGTGCATCTGAGCCGCTTTCAGCTGATCGATTCCGATTTCGTCTAAATCACGCGAAATCTGACCGATGGCCTCGTGGTTCGAGACGCGCGGGTTGCCGCGCTCCTCACCATGAGGGTCTAACACCTCATCCTGAGGAGCCATGCCAACGGGTCGCGCGAATGCGCGCCCGATGACAGGCTCCGCATGGCGTCTCGAAGGACGAGGCCCCCGATTTGGAAGATGCGCTATTCGTACGACGATGGTCCCGTATCGCGATAGGCCCAGCAACCTTCTCGCGGCAGAGCGACCCGCGTCTCCGTCCCGACCTGATGGCGAGCGGCGGTGCCGAGTTCAAGCACTTCGAGCCGGCGGCCGAGCAGGTCGATGTCATAGACGGTCTGGGTGCCCTGATAGCGGCGATCGATCACGCGGGCGGGAAAGTTGTTGGCGCCGTCATGGCTGCCGATCGCAATGTTTTCCGGCCGCAACGCGATCCGCACCTTTTCGCCTACCTTGAGCGGCTGCAGCAGCGCCGCCTGGCCGCGCCGCCCGTCGCCGAAATCGACCGTCCCGAACTCGCCGTTGCGCTCAACCAGGGTGCCAGCGAGTTCGTTGGTGGCACCGGTAAAATTCGCGACAAACAAATCCGCCGGCCGGTTATAGATCTGGTCCGGCGTGCCGATCTGCAACAATTTGCCGTCGCGCATCACGCCGATGCGGTCGCCGAGCACGACCGCTTCGGCCTGGTCGTGGGTAACATACAGCGCGGTCATGCCGGTTTGTTTGAGGATCACCCTGAGATCATCGCGTAATCGCAGCCGCAATTTGGCGTCGAGGTTGGACAAGGGTTCGTCGAGCAACAACAGCTGCGGCCGGTAGACGATGCTGCGCGCCAGCGCCACGCGCTGCATCTGGCCGCCGGAGAGCGCGACCACCGGCCGGTCGGCATATTCCGACAGCCCGACCAGTTTCAGCACCTCGTCGACTTTGCGGTTGGCCTCGCCGCGCGCGATTCTGCGATGCTTTAACGGATAGACCACGTTCTGCCGCACCGTCATGTGCGGCCACACCGCGTAGGACTGGAACACCATGCCGAGATCGCGCAGGCGCGGCGGCACCAGAATGCCACGCGCGGGCGAGGAGACCACCTTCCCGGCAATGCTGATCACGCCGCCGGTCGGATGCTCAAGGCCGGCGACGCAGCGCAACGTCGTGGTCTTGCCGCAGCCCGAAGGCCCCAGCAGCACCACGATTTCGCCGGCCGGCACCGCAAAGCTGACGCCGTCGATCGCGGGACGGCCGACGGAAAACTGCTTGCGCAGGTCGGTGACGTCGAGCGTGGCCGTCATGATTTTAGATATTTCATGGGGCGCGCTTTTCACTGCCGATAGCCGAAGATCTTGTCCCAGTCGGCCACCCAGTCCGCATGCAGTTTTACGTATTCGTCAAAATTCGGGTACCAGACTTTTACGATTTTGGGATCGAAACCTTCGGGATAGACCGGCGCCACTTTCAGCGAAGTAAGGTTGCCGAGCTCCTTGATCATGAACGTCTGCCCCTCTTTCGACATGCACCAGTTGAGGAACAGTCTTGCGGCGTTGGGATGCGCGGCGGTCTTCGGAATTCCGGAAGCATAGGGATTGACCGGCACGCCCTCGGGCGGGAAGATAATCTTGATCGGCGCGCCCTCCTTCTGCTTCGGGTAGACCGCATTATAAATCAGCGGCCCCATCGCAACCTCACCCCGCACCAGCGAATCCGACATCGGCGCGCCGGACGGGTAGAGAATAGGATGGGTCGCAGCCTGCTTCGCCCAATAATCCTCGCCCAGCACCTGGCGCTCGAACATGATGCGGGTCCAGGTGGTGCCGCCGGATTGGGCAAACACCTGCCCGGTCATATGATCGTATTCGGGCTTGGTCAGGTCCTTCCAGGATTTTGGTGGGTTCGTCACCAATTCGGTGTTGTAGGCAATCGACCAGACCACGGTGGCGCGCGGCCACAGTTTTGGGGAAATCAGCGCATCGGGATTGTAGTCGCTGGCATTCGGCGGCGCATAATCCTGGAACAGGTCGACCAGCGGCAGCATCAGCGCGCGGTCGGAATGATCGACGATGTCGGCGATCAGCTTGCCGGCCGCGGCCTCGGTCCTGACGCGGGTGATGAGCTGGCCACCCGGCGCGCGCACCATCTCGACCTTGATCTCCGGGAAACGCTTGTTGAACTCTTTTATCACTTCCTGCTCGACCTCGGCGAAATTCGCCGTGTAATAGATGAGCTTGCCCTCGGCCTTCGCCGCCGCGATCAATTCGGGTGAGCCAAATTCCTGCTGGGCCCGTGCGGGCAGCGCGTTCAGTGCGAGACCGAGAGCCGCGATCGCGACAATTCGGGCAACAATGCTTGTTTTCATGACCACTCACTCCCCACAATTTTCATCTTATTCTTTGCGCGACGTTGCCTTGCGGGGCCCCGCGCGACAGCCAGTTGGCGCCGCCGATGAGAACGCCCAGCAACACCGTCTGCACCAGACTGAACGCCGCGGTCTTGCCGATATTTCCGCCTTCGTAATAGTCGAGCAATAGCACCGACATCACCATGGTATTGCTGGTGTAGAGAAACAGCGACGAGCCGAGTTCGCGGATTGCGAGGACGAACAACAGCGTCATCGAGGCGAGCACGCCCGGCCGCGCCAACGGCAGCACGATGGTTGCGATGGTGCCGAGCATGCCCTTGCCGCAGACCCAGGCAGCTTCCTCGAGTTCGCGATGGATTTGCAGGAACGAGGTCGACAGCGCCTTGACCGTATCCGGCATGAAGCGCGCGATGAAGGCCAGCGCCAGAATCCAGATGGTGCCGTAGAGCCCGCCGGGAATGCCGATCCAGGCCCACAGATAAGCGACGCCGATCACGAGGCCCGGGATCGCCACCGGAATGGTCGAGATCAGGTCGATGCTGCGCCGGCCCGCCAACCGGGTGCGGTGAATGGTGTAGCCGATCGCAAAGGCGAGCGCGCCGCCGATGATCGCCGTGATGATACCGACCTCGACCGCATTGTAGATCGAGTTCAGCGTCAATGGATTGTCGAAGATGCTGTGGAAATGCATCAGCGAATATTGCCGCATGTCGAAGAGAGCAGCGGCGTCGCGGATGAACATGAATTTACGGAACGCCGCCACGATCAGCGCCAGCGACGGCAGGATCACCACCACCAAGAGATAGACGAGCCCGAGCGCGAAGGTGAGCCAGCGCCACGGCCCGAGATCGAGATTGCGCGGCCGAAACGCCTTGCCGGCGACGGTGGTGTAGCTGCGCCCGCTCACGACTTTCTGCTGCAGGAATACCAGTCCGCCGGTGACCACCATCAGGATGATCGCGACGGCAGCGGCGGTGTTATAGAGCGGCGGCGACCAGTTGGTGAGCTTGAAGATATAGGTGGTCAGCACGGCAAGATTGGTCGGCGCGCCCAACACCGCCGGAACGCCGTAGATGCCGAGCATCACGATAAAGGACAACAACATGCCGGAGACGATCGCCGGCATGATCAGCGGGAACGTCACCGAGAACAATGTCGCGAACGCGCTGGCGCCGGAGATTTCGGCGGCCTCTTCCAGGCTCGGATCCATGTTGCGCAGCGCCGAGGATGTAAACATGTAGACGTAGGGCGCGTAATAGATGCCGAACACGAACACCAATCCCCACAGCGAATAGAAATCCACGTGCCAGTCGAGATGCGCCCATTTGAACATTGTGTTGATCAGCCCGGTCTTCGGCGAGCCCAAAATGCTCCAGGCGACGCCCGCGACCAGTGGCGGCGCGAACAACGGCAGGATGCTGGCGGCGGCGATCAAGCCCTTGAACGGCGTATTGGTGCGCACCACGATCCAGGAGAAGGCGAGCCCGATCACGACCGCGATCGCGGTGCCGCCGCCGCAGGCGATCAGCGTATTGGCGAGCGCCTCGGCGACGTTCGGATTGGCCAGCACGGTGAGGAAGTTGGTGATCGAGAGGTGGCGCAGGCTGAAACCATCGACCACCGGGTTGGTATCGGTCAGCGCCCCCAATAATAGCGTGAGGACGGGATAGATCACCAGAAAGCCCAGGATCGCCAGCAGCGAGGCGACCCAAAGGCCAGCCATCGCGCGCCGGCCAAGACCCTCAACGCCGCTGCGCGTGACCTCGGTGCGCCCTGCCTGTCCGTTCAAAGCGTATTCCCCTCAGCGCCCCTGGAGGTTTTCTTTATTCTTATCGCGGCCAGCCTAGTCGATGGCGCGGTCGGCCGGAAGTAGCAGAAAGTCGGTTGCAGGCCGTCATCGCGGTCCTCCGGTTCGCTGTTAGGGCCCAGCGGACAGAATAGGCTGATTGCGTAAGGGAGAGGTTCGGGTTCATCGTAACGCCGAAGGAGGCAACGATAAGAGCAAGAGCCGTACGACCGGAAAGCATATTCGCCAAACTGCTGGCAAAATCTGTTGCGGCCAGCGACGCCGCGGGGCTGCGGCCCGCTTGTCACAACTCCCCCTTGAAAAGCGCGCGTTAGCGGCGACCGCCGACGGCAAACGGAGAAGCGCCGGGCAGCAAGGGCGAATTGATGTCGCTGTCGATGCGCCCGGACTGTTGGGTGTAGCCGAACCCGAGTGACAGGCTGACATTCGGCGCCGGCTGGAATTCGACGCCCGCATGCGCGCTATAGCCGGGCAGTGTGCCGGACATGGTGTCGAAGGGGGCAAAGGGGCCACCGATGCCGGATTTATATTTCAAGGTGTCGAAACCGGCATAGAGCGTGACGGGTAGCCCGCCCGCGTTTTGGAAGTGGTAGCCGAACTGCACGCCTTCGTAATAAAGCGAGCCGAGATTGCCGAACGCTCCATCCCGGTTGATGCCGTTCATGCTCAAACCCATGCCGCCGCCTTCGCCGCCGACAAACCAGCCGTTCGGAAAATTGTAGCGCATATAGGAAGAGCCGCCGCTCCGGGCGTCACTGCCGTCAAAGCTCGGAAAGTTGCCGTACGTGTTCGGGCTCTCACCGACGGTCAGATTGCCACCGAAGCCGACGGGCCAGCTTGGGATCCAATAGGTCACAGGGGCGGCTTGGGCGTGGGCTGTTCGCCCGCCTAGACAGAGCGCCGCCAATACGAATGCGAGACCTAATCTGCCTGCGAAAATGAACATCCGCGCTACCGCCAAGTGTCCTGAAACTATACGCTCCAGATATCAAGAACGCCAGCTTCTGCTTGGCCACACCAAGATCGAAAGCACGGTGAGATATCTCGGAATCGAAGCAGACGATGCTTTGGCGATGGCGGAACAAATTGATGTCTGAAATACCCGGGCAGAGCGGACATGCTCTGCCCACTCCAACCGCAGGTTGGTGCCATAATCGGACTCATGCACCGCAGCATCGGGAGAACTATTCGATCACCTCGTCAGCGCGGGCAAGTAGCGTCGGCGGCACGTCCAGGCCGAGCGCCTTGGCGGTCCTGAGGTTGACAATCAACTCGTATTTGGTTGGCTCTTGGACAGGTAGGTCGCGGGGCTTCTCCCCTCGAAGGATGCGATCGACGTATGGAGCCGCCAGCCGCATGAGAGTGGCAAAATTGGAGCCATAGGACATCAGACCGCCAGCCGACGCGTAGGATCGAAGCGGACACATGGTCGGAAATTGGCCGCCCGTCGCAAGCTTGAAAATCGTTTCGCGATGAAGTGTCGTCAATACGTCGGGCATGATCATGAGGCCACTACCTCGCGGACTTGTAAGTCCGCTAATCGCGCTTTTCTGAGCCAGCTGGCATGTCTCAAAGGTGCCAATGGGCGACATTGCACGCTTGATCCAAAATGAAGGGGGCCAGCCGACTGAGGCGGCCTTACTTCTTGTCCTTTACGATGATCCGCGTATAGGCGAAGAGGTCTGCGCAGTATGTTCACTTGTGTACTTAACGAATTCCGACACTAGTATCTTTAGACTAGGACACGAGAGGTCAAATACGGACAGAACCGGCCTTTTATGTATCGCCACCAGCCATTTTCGCTGCCATCGCACGCTCTACTTCCGAGGCCAATCGGCCTAGGTGTTCGGCGAGTCTTGCAAATAGCTCTCGCTTTTGCATGTCGGTAGCGAGTTTGCTGATAAGCGCGCAGTCCTCCGCATCGATGCGGAGCTTTTCCAAATGCGCAGTCATGTCTTCCATGAGATCGGTCCGACGAGGGCAGAGGCTCGCAGTCTGACAGGGTCCCGGATACCTTCCGCCGCCTTCTTTAGTATGCGCTGAGCCATATCGTGCTCGCGAAAGCTGTCGGTTAAGTTCCCGACATAGCTGAAAATAATTCTCGCTTTGTTCAGGCAAAAGCCTAGCGTCTTTGGATTGTCGGCAGTCTTTAGGCTGCCGCTGACTGAGAGTTCTTTGCGCTCCCGCCTGCCCACGGGAGCATGACATGCCCAACTCCAGCAATTTGCTACTCGCCTCTCTTTCAGCAAGTGATGCCGCGGCACTTCAGCCTCATTTGAAGCCCGTCCATCTCGAACACGAGAAGATATTGTTCGAAGCCGGAGGCGAGGTGGCGGCGATCTACTTCCCCACAGGCGCGATTATCTCGCTTGTGGTCGGCCTTTCATCTGGAGAAATGGTCGAAGCGGCAATGGTCGGCAAAGATGGGGTCGTCGGTGCATCCGCAGCTATTGGCGGAAACATTCCGGGCAATCGAGGAATTGTCCAACTCGCCGGAACCGCGATGACGTGCAACGTGGACGCGCTCAAAAGCGCGGCGCTGCAGAGCCATACTTTATTGTCGGCGCTGGTTCGTCATGAACAGACGGTTTACGCGCAGGCAAGCCAGTCGGCTGCCTGCATGGCTGCTCATCACGTGGAGGCGCGACTTTGCCGCTGGCTGCTTCGGGCCAGAGATTTGGCCGACACCGATAATCTGCAATTTACCCAGGAATTTATCGCCGAAATGCTGGGCGTCAGGCGCACCAGTGTCACGCTGCACGCGCGCACTCTTCAACACGCTGGACTGATCAAATACTCAAGAGGTAGAATTCAGATTACCGATGTGGAGGCCATGCAGGAAACGGTCTGCGAATGCTACGGGACTGTCAAATCGTACTACCAAGCCTTGCTCGGTCATACGCACAGCTGAATGTTTCGTTCGAGGCACCCCACCGCCTCGCCTTTCCCTCAAAGAGGGCCGAATGGATTGCAGATTACGACGCCGATCAGATGGCCTTCGAATTTACGGTGTGCTCGAAGCGAGGATACGGCCGTCCGGGCGGCCAGAGTCAGCTTACAACATGTAAAGAATCGAGACCCGAAATGGGCAGAATGACACGTCCGGAATAGGTCAAAAGCGCTGTTTTGGCTGTCGGCCGGTTCCTTCTGATCTACCCCGATGAGCAGACATTCGTGGTGTCCGACGGCATGTCGCAAACGTGCCACTAACGGACTCATGCGCCGCAGCAAACAGCATCTCCAATCGACAATTTTTGACCGAGCAGGAGCAAACTTGCGGGAATTTGAATTGGGCGTCTGCTTTAGAAGTTCCTTGGCCCAAAAAGCGAACGCCACCGGTCAATTTTCGGTCATATTTTAAAAACCGTTAGTTGTATTTGAGGCACAGAATATCTGTGTCAAATCGCCTAACATTCAGGTGGAATTTGAAATCAAGCGCAGTTCTACAACAACATTATCGGCGGTCGCGCGTGCATCTATCGCTTCAGATAGATCAAGAAGCGACGGAGATGGAGACATGCGATGAAGAAATTTTTCTTGGCTACGGTTGGTCTAGTAGCATTAGGCATAGCCGCTCCCGCGTCGGCCGCTGATCTTGCCGCGCGTCCTTACACCAAGGCGCCACCCGCGCCGGTCGTTGCGGTCTACGACTGGACTGGCTTCTACATCGGCGCCAACGGCGGCGGTGGCTGGAGCCACAAATGCTGGGATGTCACGAACTTCCGTGGACCTGTCGCCCCCTTCCGTGAAGGTTGTCACGATGCGACCGGCGGAGTGGTTGGCGGTCAGATTGGATACCGTTGGCAGAGCGCCGGTTGGGTGTTCGGTCTGGAAGCGCAGGGCGACTGGGCTGATTTGAAGGGATCTAATGTTAGCCTTTTCATTCCCCCTTGGACTAACAATTCCAAGATCGAAGCGTTAGGCTTGTTCACCGGCCAAGTCGGCTATGCTTGGAACAACGTCCTTTGGTATGTGAAGGGCGGCGCGGCCGTGACCGACGACAAATACCGAGGTACGGTGACCGCCACAGGCGTGCTATTCGATTCGGCGAGTGAAACACGCTGGGGTGGTGTCGTCGGAACGGGCCTCGAATTCGGATTCGCACCGAATTGGTCGGTAGCGGTCGAGTACGATCACCTTTTCATGGGCAACCGCGGCATCACCTTCACATCGGCGGGCGTTTTGGCTGGCATCCCGGCCGGCAGCGTATTCCGCACCGACTCGATCCGTCAGGACGTTGATATGGTCACTGCGCGCATCAACTACCGCTTCAACTGGGGTGGCCCCGCCATCGGGAGGTACTGATCTAATTTCCTATCTCCGGCAAACTTTAAGCCCCGGCATCGTCCGGGGCTATTTTGTACCCGCCTTGGCGGAATTATAGATCGCGGGGATGTCGCAGTTGGGTCAAACCGCGGCAAACTTGCCGTCTCATTCGATCATCTCGTCGGCGGTGGCGAGGAGCGCTGGCGCAAAGGTGACGCCGAGGGCTCTGGCGGTCTTCAGATTGATCACCAGGTCGAACTTGGTCGGCGTTTGCACCGGCAGGTCGGCCGGCTTCTCGCCCCTGAGGATGCGCCCGACATAGCCGGCCGCGCGCCTGCACATGCTCGTTCGACAATGCTTACAAATACTCCGGAGGCAGAGCGGATGAGCGCGAGATCGAAGTCACATCGGTGGCGCACCTCGGTAGCAGTTTTTTGCTACGAAATTCCAGGATCAAGTTACATCTGCAACAGTGGAATCGCCTGAACCGCGCAACGCGCGAACAACTCGTCTCTGAACTTAAATTTAATCAGGCGTCTCTCGCGCAGAGTTGAGCAACGGTGATGTCGAAGCCAATAGCGTTTCCCCGAAGCGATGACCATCTGCGCAGCGTGTCGTGGTTGGGAGCGAAATCTCTAACGGGAGAATGATCATGTTGCGTAAGACAGCGATCGCGTTATTGGCCGTTGCATCTGTTGGCCTGGCTGCGCCAACGATGGCGTTGGCTCGCGGCGGCGGCGGTGGTGGCGGCGGCGGAGGCCACGGCGGTGGCGGAGGTGGCATGGGCGGAGGCCATGGCGGTGGCTTTGGCGGTGGCGGTTTCCATGGCGGTGGCTTTGGCGGCGGTGGCTTCCATGGCGGCTTCCGCGGTGGTGGCATGGCATTCCATGATGGCGGTTTCCGCGGCGATGGATTTCGTGGTCGTGGATTCCGTGGTCGTGGATTCCATGATCGCGATTTCGGGCGCCGCCGCTTCGGATTCGGATTCGGCTACCCGTATTATGACTACTATGACGACTACGCTTACTCTTATCCGTATGGATATGGGTATAGCTATTACCCGTATGGGAATCGATATGGCTCTTACCCGTACGCCTCCAGCTATGGGTACTACTAAAACAACGGCAGTTGCTATGTAGTTCGGCGATGCGTGCACACATGGCCGGCACCTGCAACTCCGTCAGGTGTGCAGCTGATGGACTGACGATCGCCAGCCGACCTCAGCGCTCTCGCGCTGAGGTCGTTGCGATTGCGGCGGTTCGCTAATGCGTCAAAGCTCTAAGGTCAGAGTTCAAGCGCCGATCATGGAATTTACGAAAAGCGGAAGTTCATCGCGACATTGCGGTACATCCGAAAAGTCCCAGGAACGGACGAAGGCCCACACGTGCACTAGCGTCTACGAAGCGGGATGTGGCAACCGTAACGCGTTTGCCCAACATTGAAATGATGTCGTAGCGCGCCACCATCCACTGTCTCGCCGCCGCCGTGAGCAAAGCACCGGCAACTAGAGAGCCATATGGCGAGCATCGAAGTTGGGCCGCAGACTTTACATTTCGAGGACACCGGCGGGAGCGGCCCGGCGGTGCTGTTCTGCCACAGCTTCACCATGAATGGCGCGATGTTTTCACCCCAGCTCACGGCTTTTGCCGGCCGATATCGCTGCATTACCTGGGACCAGCGCGGCCATGGTCAGAGTCCCGCTTCGGGCCCCTTCACCCTCTGGGATTCAGCCCGTGACGCGCTCGCCCTTCTCGACCGACTAGAGATCGACCGCGCGATCTTCGTCGGCACCAGTCAGGGCGGCTTCGTCTCACTGCGCGCAGCGCTCCTCGCGCCAGATCGAGTCCGCGGCTTGGCCGTGATGGGCACCTCGGCCGCGACCGAAGACCCGGTGCAGAAGACCACTCACGAGCAACTCCATGCTGCCTTCTTGGGCTCCCCGGACGGGCCGCCCGAGCCGGTGCTCGACATGTTGGTCCAGGCCTTCTTCGGACAACGCTTCGATCCCGGCCCCTGGCGCGAGCATTTGCGCCGCCTGCCCAAGGACCGAGCCAACTATTCCTTCCGCGCGCTTGTCGACCGCGACGAGGTGGCGACCAGGCTGAAGCGGATTACTGCTCCGACCCTAGTGCTGCACGGGTCCGCCGACCCCTACTATACGCCCTCCCATGGTGAGGAGATCGCCAAAGGCGTCGCCGACTGCCGTGGCTTCGTCCTGGTCGAAGGCGGTGCTTCCTCAGCCTGACCGACCCCGAGCCGGTCAACACTGCCTTGTACGCCGCTTCATGCTAGTCCCCGTCGCTAGGATCATCATAGCGATTCAAACGGCATTGCGAAACGGCCCAGAAAATGTCTGCTCCGGGTCCATTTTCGGACTTTGGCGCGGTCTGAAACGATGTCCGCTCTGCCCTGACCAGCCGATATCGCCGATCTCGAACATCAGCCCGGAGGGTCGATTGGCGACAAGCAAATTGGTCAGTATCGATGGACCCTTGGCAGCTAAGCGGCAGCGCCATGAATCGACGGGGACTTCAATTGATGGCCAGCGATGACACCGCTGACGCTGGATACAGCGGCGGCGAGAATTGCTGCAAGGCGGCGCGTAGTCATTCAATGCACGCTCGCAGCGCGGGCTATTTTGCCGTTGGTGCGAGCCTCCTGAAATCCACGTCCGATGCCGCGGCAAGATAGGTGAAGGCCGACCACACTGCGACCGCCTGGTCGAGCTGCTTCGGATCGATCTTGTCGAGCGTGTCGTCTGCGGTGTGATGGGTGTCGAAATAATCTAACCCGTCTTGGCGCAGTGATACCGCAGGCACGCCGGCTTTCTGTAGTTCACGGATGTCGTCCCCGCCGCCGAGGGCTGGCCGGCGATCGACGTTAGCGCCGAGCGGCGCAATGATCCGCTCTAGCGTGTGGCCGAAATCACTGCCGGCGGCGCCGCCTGGAAGCTGCACGGAATAGACATTCCGGGCCCCGAAATCTGCCTCGCCGGCCACCACGATCTTTCCGGTTTCTCCTTCGTGGGCTTGGGCATAGGCGGCGCCGCTGAAATTCATCTCCTCGGCGCCGAACAGCACGACACGGATCGTGCGGCTGGGTCGCTGCGGCAGACCGGCGATCAGCCGGGCGGCGCCGAAGACGATGGCGATGCCGGCGCCGTCATCCGTGGCGCCGGTGCCGAGATCCCAGGAATCGAGATGTCCACCGATGAGAACGACCTCATCCGGACGCTCTGTACCCTTGACCTCGCCGACGACGTTCCAGGACGGCGCGTTCTCTTGAATCGTCGGTGTCAGCAGAAGCCGGATCCTTACCGGACCCAGCGCCGCCAACCGCTCGAGCTGCTCGGCGTCGGGAATGGCCAGCGCCGCCGCCGGAATCCGCGGCGCGCCGTCCTGGTAATTGAGGGCCCCGGTATGGGGCAGACGATGGCTGTCTGTGCCAAGCGAGCGCAGCAGATAGGCAACGGCGCCCCGCCTTGCGGCCTCGGAGGGACCGTAACGCCGGATCGGGTTAGCGGCGCCATAGCCGCTGCCGTCCTGCGCCCGCACCATGCGCTGGGTCACCACGGCGATTTTGCCGCTGAGCGATCCCGGAGCAGCCGCAAGCAGATCGTCGTAGGTCCGAAACAGCGCGATCTCGGCCTCGATGCCGTTAGCATCCGTCGCGACCGAGCCACCCAACGCGGTAACAGCCAGATGCTGCGGCACTGGACCGACGATGTCAGCGCTTTCGGCGCCGCGGATCCAGGCTGGGAAGCTAAATGGCTCCGAGTGCACGTTCTCTAAGCCCGCAGCCTTCAACCTGGCCTCTGCCCATACCACCGCCCGCCTATGGGCTTCGGTACCGGCCAGACGCTGCCCGATCTCGGTGGTCAGCGCTTCCACGAAATCGAAGGCGGCGGGATCGTTGAGCGCCTTCTGTCCGAGGCTCGATGCGGTAACGACCAATGATTCCGAAGGCAGCGCGTCGGTGGCTCTTATCGTTGCTCCGGCGCTTGCCGCGAGGGCAACCGCCACGACGAGAATGCGCAAGATCATCTCCCCCGCTCCTATCGACCGAAACCTTGCTGGATTGCTTCCGCGTTTTCGCGTACGGCCTTGTTGGCGAGGCCGATGAAGATCGGAATAGCGACGATCAATAGCAAACCCATCACTAAACGCGTGCGGCTCACAAGGCGCTTAGGGCGCTTGATGTAATGGACGGTTGAACTGTCGTTGTTCGTTTCGTTTTCCATGGTTTCAGCCCGTGTATGTCTTGAATCTTCCCCGCACATAGGCGTGCGATACAGCCTGCATTAGGGCGCGTACTCATAAATTTCGGGAGGTCCGCTTCGCGCCGAAAGCGACCGAGATCTTGCGGTGACGCAGTATGTCGCGATGGGTCACAAGCAGCCCATGTTGGCGATCTCGACAGTCCCAGAGTGCACGCACTAAATTTGCGATTCCGTTTTCGATTCTGCTTTCGATTCTGGGCTACTTTGCCCCAGGCGTGGCTCTGTCCCAGCCAGTAGCCGCTGAATGTTGGCACGATGGCGCACAATCACGTAAATGCTACCTGCAATCACCAGTAACCGATAGGGCAACGGTTGCTCCAAGCCGCAGATGAGGACGATCGCAGTCAACGCCGCTAGCATCGAACTAAGGGAAACAATCCGAAAAATAGCCAGCACAACGCCAAAAACCGTCGCAGCACCTAAACCTACTGGCCAAGACATCGCCAGCAACACGCCTAGCCCCGTCGCAACGGATTTGCCACCTGTAAAATTCAACCAAATCGAACGGCTATGCCCCAACAACACGGCAAGTCCGGCCAAGCAAACAGCCCAAGGCACCCAGGTTTGTAGATCAAGCGCTGTCGGTGGCGTGACGGACGGCAATGTATAGAACCAAGGATAAAACCAGCGGGCAAAGACGATCGCCCCCACACCTTTCAGCACATCTACCAGGAGCACCACCAACGCAGGCCATTTCCCCAGGGTTCGCAATACGTTCGTTGCCCCAATGGATTTGGAGCCATGCTCTCGGATATCAATGCCCTTGAGCAGTTTCCCCGCCAGATAGCCCGTGGGCGTAGAACCGAAGAGATAAGCGATCACCAATCCAACCACACTCGCTATCCAGAAAACCATGGGATTCACCTCGACGCTCTAATTTCAGGCAATCATCATTTGGTCGTCTACGTCTTTGACCGCTATGGGTCATTCGCGACCCGGTCGAGCCGACAGCAGGTCAAGCCATGTGCGCTGTGCCCCGAAAGCGGAAGTTTCCAGAGCACTAGCGGCTCTCCGCTAGGCCCTGGATACCCAACAGGATTTCGAACCCTTCGGATTAGCGCGTAGGGCGGATTCGTAATCCGCCATCTCTGCTCCGCTACAACCGCCGAAGCGGCGGGTTACGCTGCGCTAACCCGCCCTACGAATCTGCCTGACGGGCAAATCAGCAAAAACCTGTCCAGCCCCTTTTGCAAAAATATTCTGATTTTCCGAAACCCCAAATCACTGCTATATCTCCCACCGTCCCGTCCCACAGAGGGGCGACACGCGATCGTCACGGCCGCGGGGCGGGATGCGGTGGACGCGGATGCGCCGATAACGAACGGCGCTGAGGCGGACGGCGAAGTCGTGTGGTCCTGACGCCCCGACGCTGGCGTCAAGTTCTTGAGAAGCAAGCTTCTCAGGGGCGACGGTGGCAAGAAAGCCCGGTCGCCGGGGAGAGCGCGAAGTAAGCCGTAAACCATTGCGCGGGGAGTGCTGGGTGATTCCGGTGTGACCTGACTAACGCGTGTGCGCTCTCACACTATCATTGCACACGCGGCTATCGGGCGCATCGGGCGCCCGGCATTCCCTGCGCCCTCTGACTGGAGGGTAAGAAATCTCTCACAAACCTCGGGCGTATCAGGCCGCGAGATCGCGAAATTGTGTTTTGACGTCATTGCGAGAAGCCAACGGGTCGCAATGACGGAGGACCAGCCCCCCGGATCGACGCCGCAACACCGGCCGATCAATTATCTTCCGCGCTGCAACGCAGAATCTTGATTTGAACAATTCCAATTTCCGGACCAACATCGCCCCCAAGGTTCACTCGATGGAATGAACCAAAAAAAAGGGATCGCGATGGCAAACCTCATAATTAATGGCAAAGCTTTCGACGTCGACGTCGAGCCGGATACGCCGCTGCTTTGGGCAATCCGGGAAAATATCGGCCTGACCGGCACCAAATATGGCTGCGGCATTGCACAATGCGGCGCCTGCACCGTCCATGTCGATGGCGTCGCGATGCGCTCGTGCGGCGTATCGGTCAGCGAAGCCGCCGGCAAACAGATCACCACCATTGAAGGACTTGGCGCCGAGGGCGCGCTGCACAAGGTGCAGCAGGCCTGGATTGCCAACGACGTTCCGCAATGCGGCTATTGCCAGAGCGGCATGATCATGGCGGTGGCAGCGCTTCTCAAGGACAAGCCGAAGCCGACCGACCAGGACATCGACGAGGCCATCACCAATATCTGCCGCTGCGGCACCTTCCAGCAGGTGCGCGAGGCGATCCACGCCGTCGCGAACGCTTGAGGAGGCCATCATGAACCACATGCCCTCCATGAATCGCCGCGCCTTTGTCATCGGCTCCGCCACGCTCGGCACTGGCCTTGCGCTCGGCCTCGACATTCCCTTCGGCGGTCCGACCGTCGTCCGCGCCGCCGACGGATCGCCTGAGGTCAACGCCTGGGTCGTGATCCGGCCCGACGACACCGTCGTCATCCGCGTCGCCCGCTCCGAAATGGGCCAGGGCTCGCTGACCGGCCTTGCCCAGTTGGTCGCCGAGGAACTCGAATGCGACTGGTCGAAAGTCACAACCGAATTCCCGACACCCGGACAGAACGTCGCCCGCAAACGCGTCTGGGGCGATTTTTCGACCGGCGGCAGCCGCGGTATCCGCGCCTCGCAAGAATATGTGCGCAAGGGCGGCGCCACCGCGCGCGTGATGCTGATCCAGGCGGCGGCGGACGAATGGAAGGTGCCGGCTTCCGAATGCACCGCGGCCAACAGCGTCATCACCCATACGCCGTCGGGACGCACCACGACCTATGGCAAGGTGGCCGAAGCGGCCGCCAAAGTAACGCCGCCGGCCGACGTCAAATTGAAGGATCCGAAGGACTGGAAGATCGCCGGCAAGGGGCTGAAGCGCCTCGACACCACGGACAAGACCACCGGCAAGACCACCTATGGCATCGACGTCAAGCTGCCGGGCATGCTCAACGCCGCGATCAAGGCGTGTCCCGTGTTCGGCGGCAAGCTGAAAAGCTTTGACGAAGCCAAAATCACGGGCATGAAGGGCGTCAAGAAAGTGGTGCGGGTCGGCGACAATGCCGTTGCCGTCGTCGCCGACACCTGGTGGCACGCCAAGACTGCGCTCGAAGCCTTGCCGATCGTGTGGGACGAAGGCGAGAATGCCAAGGTTTCCTCGGCGACGATCGCGAAATGGCTCGAGCAAGGCCTCGATGATGCGCAGCCGGCATTTGTCGGCAACCAGAACGGCGACGTTAAAGCTGCGATCGCGAGCGCGGCGAAGAAAGTCGAGGCGGTCTACAACTATCCCTACCAGAACCACGCCACCATGGAGCCGATGAACGCCACCGCGCTCTATAGCGCTGACAGATGCGAGGTCTGGTGCGGAACGCAGAACGGCGAGGCCGCCTTCGCCGCGACGCTGGAAGCCTCCGGCCTGCCGGCCGACAAATGCGAAGTTCATAAGCTGTTGCTCGGCGGCGGTTTCGGCCGCAGAGGCCAGACCGACTATGTCCGGCAGGCGGTCCTCATCGCCAAGCAAATGCCGGGCACGCCGGTCAAGTTGTTATGGTCGCGCGAAGAAGACATGCAGCACGGCATGTATCATCCGATCACTCAGTGCAAATTCACCGGCGCCTTCGATGCCGACAACAATTTGACGGCGTTGCGCATGCGGATATCCGGACAGTCGATCCTATTCAGCCTGCGGCCCGATGCCATGGTCAACGGCAAGGATCCCGCCACCTTCGCTGGCCTCAACCCGAACGGCGAAGCCGCGTTCGGATATTCCGTCCCCAACCTCCTGATCGACCATTCGATGCGCAATCCGCACGTCCCGCCCGGCTTCTGGCGCGGCGTCAACGTCAATCACAACGCGATCTATGTCGAATGTTTCATGGATGAGCTGGCGCATGCCGCAGGCCAGGACCCGCTCGAGTTCCGGCGCAAGCTGATGGCCAATCACCCCAAGAACCTTGCCGTGCTCAATGCGGTCGCCGAGAAAATCGGCTGGGGCAAACCGGCACCGCAAGGCGTCTACCGCGGCCTCGCCCAACTCCACGCCTATGCGAGCTATGTCGCCGGTGCCGCCGAAATCTCCGTCACCGACGGCAACAAGATCAAGGTGCTCCGCATTGTGGCTGCGACCGACCCCGGTTATGCCGTCAATCCGGCCCAGATCGAGCGGCAGATCGCCGGTTCGTTCGTCTACGGCCTGACCGGGTTGTTCTATGGCGGCTGCACGGTCAAGGACGGCTATATCGAGCAGGCCAATTTCGACACCTACAATTCGATGCGGATTGCCGAGATGCCGAAGGTCGAATCGATCGTGATGCCGAGCGGCGGCTTCTGGGGCGGCGTCGGCGAGCCCACCATCGGCGTCGCGGCGCCGGCGGTGCTGAACGCCTATTTCGCGGCGACGGGCAAGCGCATCCGCTCGGTGCCGCTGCGCGACCAGAACATCTCGTTCGCTTGAGATTTCGGGCGGCGGCTTTTTGTCGCCGCCCGATCACGGATGGTACCGATGGACGCGCTACGCCGGATGACGCGGAGAGACGTCGCGCGTGGCATCGCGGCGTCGCTGGTGTTGCCGCGTCCGTCTCACGCCCAATCCGCCGCGCGCATCGTCGTGATCGGCGGCGGCTTTGGCGGCGCGAGTTGCGCGCGGGCGTTGCGGCGGATCGACGCAAAACTTCAGGTGACGCTGATCGAGCCGAACCGGACTTTTACCGCCTGCCCGTTCAGCAATGAAGTGATCGCGGGCTTGCGGGAAATCGAAGCGCAGCAATTCGGTTACGACCGGATCGGCGCGGAAGGCGTGAGTATGATTGCGCAAGGTGCGACGAAGATCGACGCGCAAAAGCGCGTGGTCGGTTTTGCCGACGGTACCTCGATTGGCTATGACCGTCTGGTGCTCGCGCCCGGCATCGATGCGAGATACGACGCGCTGCCCGGCTATGACGAGGCCGCCGCCAAGATGCCTCATGCCTGGAAGGCCGGCGAGCAGACGTTGTTGTTGCGCAAGCAAATCGAAGCCATGGACGATGGCGGCCTTGTCGTGCTCGCGGTGCCCGCGGCGCCGTTGCGCTGCCCGCCGGCGCCTTACGAACGCGCCAGCCTGATCGCGCATTACCTGAAGACAAAAAAGCCGCGCTCCAAGGTGCTGATTCTCGATGCCAAGGACAATTTTCCCCAACAGCGCCTGTTCGAAAATGCCTGGAAGGAGCTTTATCCCGGAATGATCGAGCGGATATCGCTATCGCAAGGCGGGCGCGTCACATCGGTCGAGCCCGCGACCAACACCATGATCACCGATTTCGGCAACTACACGGCGCAAGTGGCAAATGTCATCCCGCCGCAAAAAGCCGGCCGCATCGCGGAGATCGCGGGCGCGGCCGACAAGACCGGCTGGTGCCCAATCGACCCGGTGACATTTGCTTCAAAGCTCGTGCCCGACATTCACGTCATCGGCGATGCCTGCATCGGCGGCGGCATCCCCAAATCCGCCTCCGCCGCGAACGCGCAAGGCAAGGCCTGCGCTGACGCGGTGGCTAGCCTGATTGCCGGCAAGCCGCCGGCGATCCCAAAGCTGGTCGGCGCCTGTTACAACACGGTCGCGCCCGACTATGCGTTCTCGCTGTCCGGCGTTTATCAACCGAAGGACGACATGTTCGCCGAGGTCGAAGGTGGCGGGACAAGTCCCGTCGAGGCGCCGCGCGAAGTTCGAAAGCGCGAAGCCGACGAGGCGCAATCCTGGTACAAGACAATCACGGTGGATACCTTTGGCTAGGTTCGTCGTCAGCATTGCCGGCGTGTGGCTCGCAGCAGCGACGCTCGCCCTGCCCTGTATCGGCAGCGCGCAAGACCTGCGCAGCTATGTCGTCAACGGCGATGCCATTGCGCAATCGCTGACGGGCATGCCGGGCGACGCGGCGCGCGGACGCGCGCTGGTGCTCGATCGCACCAGCACCTGCATCCTCTGCCATTCCGGGCCGTTTCCGGAAGTCAAATTTCAAGGCGATCTCGCGCCCAGTCTTGCCGGCGCCGGCAGCCGCTGGAACGAAGGCCAGCTTCGGCTTCGGCTGGTCGACGCGTCCCGCCTCAACCCGGGAACCATCATGCCGTCCTATTATCGGCTCGACGGATTGGTCCGCGTCGGCGCTTCGTGGCGCGGCAAGCCGATCCTGTCGGCGGAACAAATCGAAGATATCGTGGCATATCTTGCAAGCTTGCGTGAATAGGAAGGCAGCACCAACGATGCACAGTCAGGACCATCCCACGCGCCGCCAACTGCTGGGCCTCGCCGGCGGCGTAGCGGCGCTCGGCGCCGTTCCGATCGTGACGCTGCGTCCTGCGGCGGCGACACCGGCAATGCTCGCGAGCGCGATCCGGAACGTGGTCGGCGCGGCCGTGGTGCAGCCCGGCAAGGTAAAACTCGACATTCCACCGCTGGTCGAAAACGGCAACACCGTGCCGATCACCGTGAGTGTTTCGAACCCGATGACTCCCGATGATTACGTCAGGAGCATCCACGTCTTCAACGAGAAGAACCCGCAGCCGAATGTCGGCAATTTCTATCTCGGCCCGCGCGCCGGCCGCGCGCAAATCTCGACCCGGATCCGGCTGGCCGACAGCCAGAAGATCGTCGCCATCGCGCATCTTTCTGACGGCTCGTTCTGGTCGGTCAGCGCCGACGTCGTGGTGACGCTGGCTGCCTGCACCGAGGAGGTGATCTGATGGTATCGGCGCTGATCAATGTTCCCAAGAAAGCAAAGCGCGGCGAGATCATCGAGATCAAGACGCTGATGTCTCACATCATGGAGACCGGCTTCCGCCGCACCGCAACCGGCGAGCTGGTCCCGCGCGATATCATCACGAGCTTCAGCTGCCGTTACAACGGGGCTGCAATCTTCCGCGCCGATCTGTTTCCGGCGATCGCGGCAAATCCCTTCATCACCTTCTTCACGGTCGCGAGCGAGAGCGGCAAGTTCGATTTCGAATGGATCGGCGACCGAGGGTTTTCCGAGACCGCTTCGGCTTCGATCATTGTCGAATGAAATCTGCCCGCACGATCGTCGCGGCGGCGCTGTTGATCGCGGCCGCCCTGCCCCTCTTCGCCACCGAAATCCCGCAAGGAGAGCGCCGATCCGGCTACAGCTTCATGGGGCCCGACACCAAGGCGATGCAGGATGACGATACCGCCAATCCCGGCATGCTGTGGGTGCTCGACGGCGAAAAGCTATGGAAGAGCAAAACCGGCGCGGCAGGAAAAGCCTGCGCCGATTGCCATGACGATGCGCGCGCCAGCATGAAGGACGTGGCCGCGCGTTATCCTGCGTTCGACAAGACGCTCGACCGTCCGGTCAATCTCGAACAGCGCATTAATCTGTGCCGCGCCAGGCATCAGCAGGCGACGCCGCTTCCCTACGAAAGCCGCGAGCTGCTCGCGCTCGCCGCCTTCGTCGCCGAGCAGTCGCGCGGCATGGCGATCACCCCCGCCGGCGATCCGCAGCTCGAACCGTTTGTCGCCAAAGGACGGGAGCTGTTCATGCAGCGACAGGGTCAGCTCAATCTGGCTTGCGCGAATTGCCATGATGATAATTGGGACAAGCACCTTGCGGGATCACCCATCACGCAGGCGCACCCGACCGGCTATCCGATCTACCGGCTGGAGTGGCAATCGCTCGGTTCGCTCGAGCGCCGCTTGCGCAGCTGCATCACCGGCATCCGCGCCCAGGCCTATGACTACGGAGCGGCGGAACTGGTCGAGCTCGAGCTCTATCTGATGTCGCGCGCAAAGGGCATGCCGGTCGAGACCCCGGCGGTGCGGCCGTGAATTATCGCCGTTCGTAGCAGTGAAAGCCGCCGTAAATTCCGGAACGGTCGAGTTCGAAGCCGACCGCGCTTCGTTCCTCCTCGCGGCGCCAGATTTGCTGCAGCGGCGCGAGTTCGGGTGCTTCCAGTGGAGATTCGGTGCCGGCGGTCCGAAAGATCACACGGACATTGTCGCTGCCGGTGCGATCGATGGCGTTCCACAGCGCGCGGATTTCCTCCGGCGCCATCCAGTCCTGCGAGTCCAGCAGAATGACGGCATCGACCTCCCGCGCCGGCAGGCTTTCCAGGAACAGCCGAAGATTGGCGTGGACCGGGATGATCAATCCGGCACCGTTGCGCATACGCTCGAAGTGGCGGGCCTGCAGATATGGCGGCAGGCAGCGATCGCCGGGACCGGGATAGGCGCGATGCAGCGCTTGCCAGGCAAAATAGTTTGACTCGTTTGGGTGACCGTTGATCAGGCGCAGCAGCCGCTCGTAGAGCACTTCGTTGAGCGGCGCGCCGCCGCCAAGCAGCGCCCGCTGCTGCGGCGGAATTCCTAAGCTGAACAATAGCGCGGGCGTTCCGGTGATCAGGCGGAGCAACGGCGAATGAAATAGCCGATGCAGGCGATCGAGCGCTTCAACGCGCTCCGGGGAGTCGGTCCTGCCTTTCAGCAAGGCTTCGAGATCGATGCGGGCGAATTTCGCCAACAGATGGGCAAGGCCGATGAAACGGCCGAGCATGCCGTGGCGATAAAAACCGTCGGTGAAATAAGCGTGCCGCGGGCGGCCGATCACGTTGCGCTTGTCCCAATAGGCGCGCGCATCCGCGTCGAGCATCAGCCAGAGCCGCTCGCGATACAGTTCGGAATTGGCGCGCGAGGCGGCCTCGCCGAAGAACTGCCAGAATTCCGCATAATTGGAGAACGCCCGAAGCCCCGCGAGCTTGAGCTTGAGCAGCGAAAGATGCGCTTCATTGAGATCGACGGCGTAGACCTGCGCCGGTTGCGCCGTGAGATATGACAGCGCGTTGCAGCCGCCAGATGAGATGGTGACAATGGTCGATCCGACCGGCAGCCGCAGCGCCGCGAGGTCGGCTTCGGGATCCTCCCAGATCTGGGTGTAGACCAGGCGGCGAAACCAGAATGCGAAAAGCCTATCCCAAATGGTCGCCTCGGCCTCGTCTCTCGTGTTGCGGACCGCGTCCGCGATAAGCTGGGTATTCATCCATCCCTCGAATCAGCAATCTCTCGAGGGTAGCTCCCGCTCGCTGCAGTTTTGCGACAAATGGGCAGCAGCGAAGAAGCTGTAAACAACCGTTTCATCAGTAGAATTACGGGATCATCGGGCGCAAGCCGCCCGTCTGTCACATCCCTGTCGCGTGAACATCCGAAGGGAGTGAGCGCGAGATTCGAATTAAGAGGTGCATGGATGTCTGCCTATTCAGAGGATATCGGCGCAGATACCTCGTGGCCGACTGAGGCAACCTGCCGCATGAACCGGATGTATCGCCGGCAGCGCCACATCTATGACGGCACGCGGCGATACTACCTGCTTGGTCGAGACCAATTGATCGCGGGTTTGCAACCAAGGCCGGGCGCAAGCGTGCTGGAAATCGGCTGCGGCACCGGCAGGAACCTGGTGTCGGCCGCGCGCCTCTATCCCGACGCCCGATTTTTCGGCATCGATGTTTCAACGGAGATGCTGAGTTCGGCGATGTCGGCGATTGCGCGGCACGGCCTGTCGGATCGGATTCGCCTCGCGCATGGCGACGGAACCATGTTCGCTCCCGAGCGCATTTTCGGCGTCGCCGCGTTCGATCACATCTTCGTTTCCTATAGCCTGTCGATGATCCCGGACTGGCGTCGCGTTGTGCAGGCGGCGGTCAACCACCTCAAGCCCGGCGGGCGTTTGCACATTGTCGATTTCGGCGGCCAGGAACGATTGCCGGGCATTGCCCGCACGCTGCTGCGGCGATGGCTCGCCATGTTCGACGTCACGCCGCGCGACGATCTTGAGACCGCGCTGTCGGCGATTTCAGATGCTTGCCGTGCCGAACTGAAGTTCGGGCGGCCGTTCCGCGGCTATGCCCAATATGCGGTGCTGACGGTTTCGCCCAGGCAAGCCGCGCCGTGACCGGGTGGCTTGCACTGGTCGCGGCGGGATTGTTCGAGATCGCCTGGGCGTTCGGCCTGAAATATTCCGACGGGCTCACGAGGTTCTGGCCGACGGCCGCGACCGGCCTCGCGATCGCGCTCTCTTTCGGATTGATGGCGATCGCGCTGAGGTCGCTGCCGTTCGGCACGGCTTACGCGGTGTGGACCGGGATCGGGGCGGTCGGCAGTATCCTGGTCGGCATGCTGGTTTATAGCGAGCCGGCCGATCCGGTTCGGGTTTTGTGCCTGACGCTGATCGTCGCTGGCATGGTTGGGCTGAAGCTCAATTCGCCGGTGTGAGGGCGCGGCGCTTTGCGCGGCTAGCGCTTGGCGCGCAAACTCCGCCACGCTTCCACGCTGCCGAACAGAGTGAGCGCCAGCACGAACGGGATGAAGTGATAGAGGACGCGGAACATCAACAACGCCGCGATCAGCGGTTCCTTGTCGTCGCCGCCAAGACCAAGCAATATCGCGGCGTCGAACACGCCGATCCCCGCCGGCGTGTGGCTTGCGAAGCCCAGTAATGTCGCGGCGATGAAAACGGTGGTGAGGCGGAAGATATCGATATTCATTGCGGATGGAATCAACACGTACATCGCAAGCGCAGCCGCCGCGAGATCGAAAACGCCGATCGCGATCTGCAGCAACACGATGGGCCCGGAGGGAAGCCGGACCGGCCACTTGCGGGTTCCGATGCTTCGGGGCGAAAGCCAGCTCCAGACCACGAAAGCGACAATTCCCAAAAGCAGCGCAGACGCCACCAATCGGTTGAGCTGCTGCGGCAGATAATCGAACAGGCTGATGGCACCGGGATCGATGAGGAGGCTGAGCCCGAGCGACGTCAAATTGCCCAGCCAGAATGTCAGCCCGGTCAAAAAGCAGATATTCGCCACGTCGACCGCGCCAAGCCCGCTGCCCGAATAGATTCGATAACGGATCACCGGCGAGATCAGCGCCACCGCGCCTATTCCATGCGCGATCGGATAGCTCGTAAAACTCGCCAGAGCTGCAATGCGGTAGGGAACCTCTGTGCGACCGATGGTGCGAAGCGCCAGCAGATCGTAGAGCGTCAAACTGCCGTAGGACATCGCCACCAGCATCATCGCAAGCGCAATGCGGCCCGAATTGGTGTTGTGAACGACCGCGAGCACTTCGTCGTAATTGACGCGCTTGAGCGCATGCGTCAGCGCGTAGATGGCGATCGCGGCGATCGCGAGGCTTAAGACGATACCCAACAGGCCCCTCAGTCGGGCGCCGCTCCCAGGCTGCTTTGGCGGCACGGTGACTTGGGGGCCTGCGACTTCCAGGGGGTCTGTGACTTCCAGAGTGTCGGTCCGATCGGGCAACGGCGTCAACGGTCGTTGCCGCCTGATTCGCGGCGGCTGATACACCCCCTTGACACGTTGTTGTGACAGTCGCGTTACCGCCCCTTGGGAACACACAGCAATTCCACACGTTCCCCGCGATCGAAATCCGGACGCATTGTGGTCGCATCTCTTTCACGCGGTCTTTGTAAGACACACGCGCGAAAAGATTCTCGTGATGCGAGGCAGCATGAACGCCGACGACGACTACGAGCTCACATCCGACCAATGGGAAGCGCTAAGGGCGATCCGCGTGCCCGCGCCGAACGCCCGCGCCTTGAACCGATCCGTGGTCGAGAAGCTCGTCGCGCTTCAGCTCGCCGAAATGACCGACGGCCGTCCGGTCATTACGCGGAAGGGCCGCAGTGTATTGCTGCGCGGCTCGCCGCGGCTATTGGATGTCGCTGCCTGAGGAAAAATGAATACGGGCCCGGCGTCGCCCCCATCGACGCCGGGACCGTATTTTCCCTGTTATTTATTCGGCAGGCGCGGCGTGCATCTCGACCGGATGCGCGACCGTGTCGGCCGTGGTGCCCAGTTTGCCGAGCGCGAAGAACCCGGCCGCCACCACGGCGTAGGCCAGCGCCACCGTCGGCGTCACGCCCAGTCCGCCGCCGATGCCGACGGCCTCGCCGTGCATGAAGCCGAAATAGGTGAGCACTGCGCCCGACAGCGCAAAGGCGGAGGCCTTCACAAAATCGCGCTCGATCACGAACACGCCGATCGCGCCGAGCACGAGGCCGGTGAGGATCGAACCGCCGCCCATCACTTCCAGCCCGTGATAGAGCACGCCTTGCTGCGGCAGCGCGGCAATCGCCGCCGTCTTGACCGCGCCGACCTTGTCGGCGGCGAGGCCGCCGACGGCCTGAGCCGCATTGATGGTCGAGCCGAGCATGGTGTCGATCTGCAGCTTGGCCCAGGCGGCCAGATGCGGCGTCAGCGCTAGCACGATCGCGGGCGCATGTTTGATCGGCGTGGTCTGGAACGCCTGGGCGCCGATCAGCATGCCGATATAGAGCAGGATCGGTGAGATCGCGACCACCGGCACCAGCGCCAGCAAGACCGAGATGATACCGAACCATGACAACACAACCACCATGATTCCGGTGGCGGCCGAGTAGCCGATCCGGCCGCCCATCGCCTTCCATCCGGGATGGCCGATATAGACCGCGTTGATGAACGGATTGCCCATCAGGCAGCCGATCAGGCTGACGACACCGTCGGCGGTGAGCACGCGCGTGGTCGGATATTCATCGCCCGCGGCCTCGGCGCTCTCGACGTTGTCCATCGCCTCGACGAGATCATAGATGCCGAACGGGATGGCGGTGACC
Organism: Bradyrhizobium lablabi; assembly: GCF_900141755.1. Taxonomy (NCBI): domain Bacteria; kingdom Pseudomonadati; phylum Pseudomonadota; class Alphaproteobacteria; order Hyphomicrobiales; family Nitrobacteraceae; genus Bradyrhizobium; species Bradyrhizobium lablabi. Next base: position 1,665,037 of record NZ_LT670844.1, read on the forward strand.
AGGATGACGCCGAGGAATTCAAAGCCCGAGAACACCTGGTTGACGGCCGGTATCGGCACCGAGAAACCGAAACTCGCAAAGGCGTCGCCGACGCCCTTGACGCTCAAGCCGCCGAGCCCGAGACCGAACAGGTTGGAGCCCCAGGCGATGATCATGCCGACCGCGATGGCGACGAGGCCGGCCGGGATTCCCTTGTAATATTTGACGCCGCCAAACCAGCTCGCGAGGATGATGGCGAAGCACACCAATCCGATCTGCGGCGTCATGTACATCTCGAGCGCCGGACGCATCGAGATGAACGTCACGGAGACGCCCGCAAGCGTTCCGAGCAGCGCGGCGCGCGGGGTGATTTTCCGAATCACCGGTGCGATAAAGCCGCCGATCATCAGGATAAAACTCTGGAAGAACACCCAGACGAGACCTGCGGACCAGCCCTTCATCGGATCGCCGGTCTTGATCGTGATCGGCAGCATGATCACGAAGGTAACGATGAACATATGCGGCACGCTGACGCCGGACGGCAGCGCGCAGACGTCGCTGCGGCCGGTCTTGACCGCCAGCCGATAGGCGAGCCACGCATAGTAGAATGTCGAGAGGCACATCATCAGGCCGAGTGCGGGGAGGATGCGGCCGAACACGAGCGAGTCCGGCATCTTCAGCACGAAGCGCAACAGGCCGGTCAGCACCAGCATGTTGACGAGGATATTGGTGCCGAATCCGAAAAAGGCGTTCCAGTCGCCTGGCGTCCACAAGACCGGTTTGAAATCGCCTTTGCTCGCTGTCGCTGTCGTGCTCATCGTGATCCCCCTGCTGCTGATTTGCTCGAAGTCTCCGGTGTCATTGCCTTGAGAACCGCGGCTGAGTCTGCGACCCAGCCGAAGATGCCGCCCTGGGCCTTGATCATCTTCAGGCCCATTTCGTGGAATTCGGGAAAGTAAGAGGCGCAGCCATCCGAGAGCACCACGCAGCGGTAGCCGCGGTCGTTGGCCTCGCGCACCGTGGTGTTGACGCAGACTTCGGTGGTCACGCCGCACACCAATAAATTCTCGATGCCGTATTTCTGCAGCACGTCGCCGAGCTCGGTGGCGTAGAAGGCGCCCTTGCCGGGCTTGTCGATGATGATCTCGTTGTCGAGCGGATAGAGCGCGGGAATGATGTCGTGCCCGGCTTCGCCGCGGATCAGGATCCGTCCCATCGGGCCGGGGTCGCCGATCCGCAACGACGGCGCGCCGCGCTCGATCTTGGCCGGCGGTGCGTCGGACAGATCGGGCAAATGGCCTTCGCGGGTGTGCACGACCAGCATCCCCTGATCGCGCGCCGCACCCAGTACCGATGCGATCGGCTGCACCGCGCGCGCCAGTTGCGAGACGTCATTGCCGAGCGTTTCGCCGAAGCCGCCGGGCTCCATGAAATCGCGCTGCATGTCGATGATGAGAAGCGCAGTTGCCGCCCAATCGATCTCGATCGGTTCTGGCTCCGCGACGATGGTACCGCTGGAAGACTGTCTCGAGTTCGTCATGACCCGCGCCCCACGCAAGAGAACTCCTAACGTGAGTTAAGCAAGGGCCGTGCCATTGTGTACAACGCGATTCGACGCCGAGGTATTGCCGAATCTTTCATGTTTTCAAATTGTTGATCCTGAGACCGGCGGTTGCTTAATCTCTATGCGAAGCTTTTCTGACTTGCATTTGCTTATTCGTTGAGCGCGATGTTTAAGCTGCCAGCCCGCGAGGCAGCGGAAAAACTTCTCACAACGGTCCCGCTCGCCGGGCATGCGAGCGAGCAGGGACCGCGTGCGGCTTTGTCGGTAAAAGCCGTCTTGGATCAAACGGTTCCAACGATTCCTTCGACGAGATAATCGGTCGCTTCGAGCGACGGGTCGTAGAGCGGGGTGTCCTTACTGGTGATGACCTTGCCGGCGTTGCTCTTGACCGTGCCGGTGAAGATCGGCTTGCCGGCCTTGAGGTCGGCGATCGCCGCCATCGCGGCATTCTTGCCGGCGTCGCTGCACCCGGCGCCAAACGGCGAACTCGCCACCATTTCCTTGTCGTAACCGCCGATCACCATGTTAGGCAGCTTCTCGCCCTTGGCGATCATGCCGGCAAAACTCTTGTAGATCGTTCCCCATTTCAGCTCGGCGCCGGTGATGAATCCTTTCGGCGCGAGGTCAGCCTGGTTGGCATTGTGGCCGCAGCTCTTCACGCCGCGCTTCTCGGCGGTCTCGATCACCACCTTGGGACTGTCGATGTGGCAGGCGATGATATCGCACCCCGCATCGACCAGCGCATTGGCCGCTTCCGCCTCGCGCACCGGCAATGCCCAGTCGCCGGTGACGATCAGCTGCACGGTCACGTTGGGATTGACCTTGCGGGCGCCGAGCGTGAACGAATTGACGTTGCGCAATACCAGCGGGATCGGCTTCGCCGCGATGTAGCCGATCTTGTTGGACTTGGTCGAAAGGCCGGCGGCAATGCCGTTTACGTAATGGCCCTGATCCAGATAACAGAAATAGCCGCCGGCGTTGGCGGGGTGCTTGTCGGCCTGCCACAGCGAGGTCGGATGGCGGAACTCGATCTTCGGATATTTCTTCGCCGCATCGATCACGAACGGATTGAAATAGCCAAACGAGGTCGGAAACAACAGCGTGGCGCCGTCGATGTTGATCATCGACTCCATGGTCTTCGCGACCGCGACCGTTTCCGGCACGTTCTCCTCTTCGACCACCTTGACGCCCGGGATTTCTTTCAAGGCTTGCGCGCCGACCGCATGGGCCTGGTTCCAGCCATAGTCCTGGCGCGACCCGACATAGATGATGCCGACCGTAATATCGGCGGCGCGGGCCGGACCGCTGAGGCCGGAAAGCACAAACGGGCTGGCGGCGGCGCCACCGAGAAACGCGCGGCGGGAAAGCGAAAGCTTGGTCATGGACGATCTCCTTGATGGCCGGAGCCTTGACGGCGGGAATCCTGATAGAGAGGCGTGAACGACGTGGCGTTGGTCATTTCGCCGCCCGCGTTTTGCGTTTGGGAAGCGGCGCAACTTTCGGTGGGTTGCTGGTATCCACGACCTCTGCGTAGCGCGACAGCACCGCTCCGAGATCGAATTCGGCGTCGCGGCCCTGATCCAGCAGCGCGCGGTGCTCCACCGCGCCGAGATGATGGTCCATCACGGCGATCGCGGCATCGGCATTGCGGCCGCGCAACGCCGTTACGATCTCGCGATGCTCGTTGACGGCGCAATCGGCGGAATGCGGCCGTCCATAGAGCGCCAGGATCAGGGAACAGCGCGACACCACCTCGCCGAGATAGCGCCGCAACAGGCCGTTGCCCGACATCTCAGCCAGTTTGACGTGGAATTCGCCGGCGAGCCGGATCGAAACCGGCGCCTCGCCCGCCTTGCGCGCGGCTTCTTCCTCGCGGACATGACCTTCGAGTTCGGCGCCGAATTCCGGTCGCCAGCGTTCGATCACCAGCCGGACCACTGCGCGCTCGAGCGTTCGACGCACCTCGAACACTTCTTTGGCTTCCTCCAGCGTCGGCTTCGCCGTGGTCGCGGTTCGCCGCGGCGGTGCGTCGACCAGCCCCTCCGATTGCAGATGAGCAAGCGCGGCGCGCACCAAGGTGCGGCTCATGCCGAACCGCGCGCCCAATTCATCTTCCGGCAGCTTGGTGCCCGGCGGCAGCGCCTGTTCGATGATTGCCTGGCGCAATGCCTTGCAGGCGAAATCGACACGGGTGGATTTCTTGCTCATCCAGATCTCGTAAGCGGGCTTCGGCTGTTCGGCTGAAATTCCGCATACGGTAATCGCAAAACTCGTACACAAGATGCGGCAATTATAGTCGATGCGCTCTAATAAGCGGCAGCACATCGCTCAAAGTTTGCGCTTCGAATAGGCCGCAAAAAGGGGAATAATCGTGGTCGCGCACCTCCGCGGCGCTCGCTCTCATGCGCCATCAAGAGCGCTTGAAGCTGCTGGTGAAGCGCCAAATCCGCGATCTTGCGTCAAATCGTGTATACAGGATTTGACGTTCAAGCTGCCCCTTAAAGGAAACGCTTCATGGCCGACACGGTCATCAAACTTCGATTGAACCAGCAGCAATTGGAGCTGATGGATCGCACCATCGCTCAAGGCGTCGCGCCGGACCGCGCGTCGCTGGTGCGGCTGGCGCTGCGCGAATACGCCGCCGCGCGGAAAGCCGATGCCACCGCGGAGGCCGCGCGATGACGTCAAGAACCATGATCTCCGAATTTGTTCTGGAGCCCGGCACCGGCAAGGCGATCGAACTCCTGAAAGGCCAGATCCTGCGCGTCGAACAGGTCGAGGGCGGCCAGTGCGCCGATTTCAATTGCTTCAACCTGCATGACTACAAGGAGTTCATGCATTGCGGCCGCACCCGCACGGTACACGGGTTTCATCCGACGACCGGCACTTTCATGTGGTCGGCGCCGCCGCGGGAGCGGGCGATGCTTTACATTCTCGAGGACACCGTCGGCCGCAACGACGTGCTGTTTCCACGCTGCAGCGCTTACGTCTACGAGGCCGCTTACGGTTTTGTGGTGCACACCAACTGCCACGACATCCAGGCCGAGGCACAGCGCGAATATGGCCTGACACCGGACGACGTGCACGATTCCTTCAACCTGTTCATGTGCACCGGCGTCGATGAGGACGGCCACGCCTTCATGACGCGGCAGACCACCAAACCCGGCGACCATGTCGACCTGCTGGCGCTGATGGACGTGCTGGCGGTACCCAATGTCTGCGGCGCCGACGTGATGAAGACCAGCAACTTTGCGCTGAAGCCGCTGAAGCTGACGGTGTTTGCCGCAACCGAAGCAGATCTCGCGAAAGTTCCCAGCGTCCCGACGCTCGCCAGCCAGCGCACGCCAAAGGATTTTAGAAATCCGGTCATCAAGACGGACCGGCCGCTGCGGCGCGATCCCTCGTACAAGCCGGAATTCCCCAACACGCCGATTGTCGTCACCGAGCTTCCGATCGCGCTTGGGCCCGACGAGATCGCAATGTTCAACGCCGTCAAGCGCTCCGATATTTATGGCGACGATGACGCCGCGGCGCTGCGCGATCTCCTGTTCTCGTGGTGGGAAGAACGCTTCCTGCAGGCCCATGCCGGCGCACCGGCCATTGAGACCAAATGACCGGAAGCAAATGATGGACGCCGTCGCTCCTCCTGATGCCGTGACGTTCGACTTCCGAACGCTGTCGGCGCGTGACCGCTACAAATTGATGATCGGCACCGTGGTGCCGCGGCCGATCGCGCTGGTGACCACGGTCAACCCTGAGGGATTGATCAACGCGGCCCCCTTTAGCTTCTTCAACTGCCTGTCGGCCGATCCTCCGATCCTGGCGCTCGGGGTGGAGAACCATCCCGATATGTCGTTCAAGGACACCGCGCTCAACATCCGCCTGACCGAGGTATTCACGGTCAATATCGTGTCGCACGCGATCGCCGAAGCAATGCACGTTTGCGCGGTGCCGTTCGGCTCCGGGCATGACGAATTGCAAGCGGCAGGGCTCACGGCAATGCCCGGCACCCTGGTTGCGTCGCCCTGGATCAAGGAGGCGCCCGCCGCCTTCGAATGCCGCCGTCATGTCACTCTGGAAGTCGGCAAATCCCGCCAGATCATCCTGGGTGAAATCGTGTTCGCGCACTATCATCACGACGTCATCGACGTCGAGCGGATGCGGATCGACCCGGCCAAACTGGACACCATCGCGCGGCTCGGCGGAAATACCTGCTCCACCATCCGCGACCGTTTCGAGATGCCGACACCGACGCTTGCCGAATTCGAAGCCGGCCTGGAGCCGGATAAGCTGCAATCATCATGACCGGGCGCCGCACCGTCATTCGCGGAGGCCTGGTGCTCGATCCCCAAGGGCGCGCCGCGCTTGGGGACGTGCTGATCGAAGACGGCAGGATCCTTGCGATCGAAAATCCCGGTTTTGAGGTTTCCGACGACGCAGAGGGGCTGTCGGCTACCGACCGGATGCTGATTCCCGGCCTGATCAGCGCGCATACGCATTCGCATGGCGCGCTCAACCGGGGCGCGGTCGACGACAAGGTCTCGCTGGAAATGTTCCTGACCGGCGCGGGAGCCTCCACCCGATCGCGTGGCATCGACGACAAATATCTGAGCGCGGCACTTTCCGCGGCCGAAATGATCCGGAAAGGTTGCACGGCCTGTTTCGATCTCACGGTTGAGCTTCCGGGGCCTTCGCGCGAAGGAATTTCCGCCGTGGCCCGGGCCTATCGCGATGCAGGCATGCGCGCCGTGGTCGCGCCCATGATCGCCGACCGGACCATCTATCAGGCGCTACCCGGTCTGTTGGATGCGCTACCCGATGATTTGCGATCGCAATGCGCTGCGCTGGCGGCGGCGCCGATCGAAAGCACATTATCGACCTGCACCGACATTTTGGCGAATTGGGAATTCGACCGTCGCTTCATTCGCCCGGCGCTGGGCCCAACCATCCCGCTGCATTGCTCGGATGATTTCCTCAACCATTGTGCGCGGCTTGCGAGCGAGCACGGGGTGCCGCTGCAAACCCATCTGGCGGAATCGCGCGCGCAGGCAGCCCTCGGGCGGACGCGATACGGCAAGAGCCTGGTCGGCCATCTGGAAGACCTCGGCTTCCTGTCGGAGCGGCTGAGCGCGGCGCATGCCATCTGGCTCGATGACGATGACATCGCAAGGCTTGGCCAATCCGGCGTAACGGTCGCGCACAATCCCTCCAGCAACCTTCGGCTTGGATCGGGTGTCGCTCCGGTTCGCAAGATGCTGCGAAACAACGTCGCCGTCGGCGTCGGCACCGACGCCAGCAACACCTCCGACGGACAAAACATGTTCGAGGCGACGCGGCTCGCATCCTATCTGTCCCGTATCGACGGTTTTGCCAGCGACGAATGGCTGTCGGCGGGTGAGGCTTTTGGTCTCGCCACCGAGGGATCGGCAAAAGTCCTGGGCTTTGAAAAAACCGGCCGGCTGGCGGTGGGGTACGAGGCTGATATCGTGTTCCTCCGGCTCGACAGTCCGCATTTCGTTCCGCTGCGCTCGCCGCTAACTCAGATGGTGTTTGCCGAGAACGGCGCCTCCGTTCACACCGTCATGATCGGCGGCCGCATCGTCTTTCACGACGGCAAACTCCTGACGCTGGATGAGGCGTTGCTGCGGCGGCAGGCGCAGGAAGCCGCGCACAGATTGGATGAGGCAAACGCCGGCACGTTCGCAAACGCGGCGATGGTCTCGCGGCTGGTCGGCGCATTTTGCGCGGCTCAGGGTTGCACCGGCCACACGCTGCCGCGAAAGCTCAGTCTGGCTTGCGAGGGCTAGGAACTAACTGACCGCCTGAAAAATAATCTTTTGCTGTGCGTAAAAATCGGATTTGTTTCGCTGCGGCATTCTGCGCAACCGTGATCGAGGAGCTGGATATGAACGGACTTGGCGGCCTCAACAAATCGCCCGAAGGCGTCGTCATCGGGCTCGTTCAATTGCAATTGCCGGTGGTGGTGACCAAGGCCGACCTCGCGCGGCAGACCGAGCGCATCGTCCATATGGTGGGCAAGGCGCGCCGCAACCTCGGCACCATGGATCTTGTGGTGTTTCCCGAATATTCGCTGCATGGGCTGTCGATGGACACCAACCCGGCGATCATGTGCAGCCTCGACGGGCCGGAAGTCGCCGCCTTCAAGAAGGCCTGCATCGACAACAAGATCTGGGGCTGTTTTTCCATCATGGAGTTCAACCCCGACGGTAATCCCTATAATTCCGGCCTGATCATCGACGATCAGGGCGAGATAAAACTCTATTACCGGAAATTCCATCCGTGGATACCGGTCGAGCCCTGGGAGCCCGGCGATGTCGGCATTCCCGTCGTCGAGGGACCGAAGGGGACAAAGATCGCGCTGATCATTTGCCATGACGGCATGTTCCCGGAGATGGCGCGCGAATGCGCCTATAAAGGCGCCGAGATCATGATCCGCACCGCCGGCTATACCGCGCCGATCCGCGAAAGCTGGCGTTTTACCAACCAGGCCAACGCATTCCAGAACTTGATGATCACCGCCAATGTCTGCATGTGCGGCTCCGATGGCTCGTTCGATTCCATGGGCGAAGGCATGATCGTGAACTTTGATGGCTCTATCATCGCCCACGGAACGACGGGGCGCGCCGACGAGATCATCACCGCCGAGGTACGGCCGGACCTGGTGCGCGAGGCGCGGATTCACTGGGGCGTCGAGAACAACATCTACCAGCTCTGGCACCGCGGCTATGTGGCGGTGAAGGGCGGCGCGATGGATTGCCCCTATACCTTCATGCAGGACATGGTCGCCGGCACCTTCCGCCTGCCGTGGGAGGATCAGGTCAAGGTGACCGACGGCACCTCTTGCGGTTTCCCGGTGCCGACGCGCGTGTTCGGGGCGAAGGCCGCGAAAGCGGCGGAATAGCCGATAACATTCGGTGGCCTCGTGGTTCGAGACGCGCGGCGCTGCCGCGCTCCTCACCATGAGGGTCTAAGACCTCATCCTGAGGAGGCGCGAAGCGCCGTCTCGAAGGATGAAGCCACAGAACTCTCATCTAGTTTTCCGGCCGATGAAGCTGCGGGCGCGACCGCGTGAAAGACGGCCGGCCGCGCTTGATGCCCCATAGCGACGGCGCCAGCGTCGCGATCGCCTCAGTGGGACTGTTCGCATCGAGACAAACGAGATCGGCCAGGCCGCCGACCGCGATGCCGTAATCTTCAAGCCGCATCAGCCGTGCGGCGGCGCCGGTGATCATGTCGAGGCATCCGGCGAGGTCTGACGGCCGCGACACGTGGCACACATTCGCGTAAAGGTTCGCCATCCGGATCAGCGAGCCGTCGCCGTAGGGCGTGAACGGATTTAAGACATTGTTGGTCGAGATCGAGCAGGTCACGCCCGCTCTGCGCAACGGCTCGGCCGGCACCACGCCGCGCGGCACCGCATGGTCGTGGCTGCGGCCCATCAGATGCAGATCGGTCGACGGCAATATCGTCACCGCAACGCCGGCACGCGCCAACTGCGCGGCGATGGCGCCAAAACGCTCCGGAGCCAACAGCGACATCTGCGTGACGTGTCCGACGGCGACCCGGCCGCCCCAGCCATATTCCTCGGTCTTGCGGCAGACATATTCGATCTGCATCCCATCCGTGGTTTCGGCAAGGTCGAGATGCATGTCGATCTCGGCGTCGAACTCGCGCGCGATGGCAAAGATCCGGTCGATCTGGCCGCGTGGATCGGTGTCGAAATAAGGCACGGCGCCGATCGTCCGCGCGCCCCGGCGCAGGCCCTCGATCAACAGCTCTTCGGTGCCGGGATTATTGGTGAGCCCTTCCTGCGGGAAGACGCACAGTTCCACATCGATGGCCCAAGCATAATCGCGGGCGAGCTGCTCGATCGCCTCCAAGCCGGTCATGCCGATGCCAGGATCGAGCTCGACATGGGTGCGCATGCGCGTCGTGCCCTGCGCGATGCAGCGCTCGAGCGTTCGCTTGCCGCGGGCGTAAACATCCTCGACGGTGAAATTGCGTTTGGCGGCCGCCGTTTCCCGGACCGCTTCGGCGACGGTGCCTTCCTCGATGCGGCAACGCTCGAGGATGCAGGTCTTGTCGAGATGAATGTGCGTCTCGATCAGGCCAGCGACCACGAGGCAACCCTCAGCTTTCAATTCCGGTGCATCCACCGCGAGATCCGGCGAAATGGCGGCAATCGCCGCGCCCTGAATGCCGATATCGACGCGGCGAAGCTGTCCGCTATCGAGAATGCAGGCGTCGCGGATGACCAGATCCATCAATTCACCGCCGCCGGAAGGGCGCCAAGATAAGCTTCGTCCAGCCTTGCACCACGCAACTCCGCGGCGCGGCCCTGCGCCACCACCTGGCCGCCGCCGAGCACATAGCCGCGATCGGCAATGGCAAGCACGTGATCTGCCATTTGATCGACGATCAGTAAAGTCATGCCCTCCTCGCGCAGCCGCCTGAACTGTGCGAACAGCTCGGCCGCGACCGCGGGCGCCAAGCCGAGCGACGGCTCGTCGAGCAAAAGGATGTCGGGCCGCGCCAGCAGGCCGCGGGCAACCGCAAGCATTTGCTGTTCGCCGCCGGACAACAGCCCCGCCGCGCCGTGCAGCCGGGGGCGCAGTTTTGGAAAACGGTCCAGCATGCTTTCGATCTCCGCAAGATTAAAATCGCCGCGACGGGTCGCGCCAAGGCGAAGGTTTTCGGCAACGGTCAATTGCGGAAAGACCTGACGGCCCTCAGGGACAAGGATCAAGCCCGCGCGCGCGACACGGTGTGCCGGAAGCCGCTCGAGCTCCACGCCGCCAAAGCCGATATTTCCCTGCACCGGTCGGATCAGGCCGCTCAGCACCTTCATCAAGGTCGACTTGCCGGCGCCGTTGGGACCGAGCACGGCGATGGTTTCTCCGCGGCCGACCGAGATAGCGATTCCGTCGAGTACCGCAAGCGGTCCATATCCGGCGCTGAGCTTGCGGACGTCGAGCAAGGTCGCCCCGGCCTGTCGCTGTGCGACCGGTTGGGCCGATGTCGCGGCACCGAGATAGGCCGCTTTGACCGCCGGATCGGCGCGCACAACGGCCGGCGGGCCTGCGGCGATGCGGCGTCCGGCATCGAGCACGACGATGTCATCGGAGATCGACATCACCAGCGACATGTCATGCTCGACGAGAACGACGGCGAGACCGGCGCGCGCCAGGCGCTGCAGCAGGCCGCCCAATTTGACGGTATCGGCGTCATCGAGCCCGGCGGCCGGCTCATCCAGCAGCAGCACGGCGGGCGCCGTGGCGAGCGCACGCGCAATCTCGATCAACCGGCGATCCACATGCGGCAGTGTGGCGGCCAGTCTCGTTTCCGGCCCGGAATAGCCGACCAGGGAAAGCAGCGCGCGCGCCAGCGCCGGCGGCGCCTCGCCGCGCCAGGCGCCGCGCAGCAGGCCGAGGCGGACATTGTCGAGCACGCTCAGACTGCCGAACGGCTGCGCGGTCTGAAAGGTACGTGCAAGGCCCGCGCGCGCAACGTCATGGGCGGGCTGGCCGGTGATCCCGCGGGTGCCGACCCGCACGGTTCCGGAATCCGGATGCTGGAATCCGCTGACCAGGTTGAGCAGCGTTGTCTTGCCGGCGCCGTTCGGACCGATCACGCTGGTGACGCGGCCGGACGGCGCGGTCAGGTCGACGCCTGCGACCGCGATGACCCCGCCGAAAGCGACGCGCACGCCTTCGGCCGACAGACTGCCGCGAGGGCCCGCAAGCAGCGCCAAAGCGAAGTCGATATCCAATGCAACGTCGGAAACGGGCGCTTCCGATCTCACAAAGCGGCCGATGGCGCCGGCGATTCCGCCGGGGGCAACCCAGAGCACGATCAACAGGCCGGCGCCGAACACCAGAAGGCGGTATTCGGCGAGGCTCGCCAGCATTTCCGGCAACAGCACGACCACCGCCGATCCCAGCAGCGGGCCAAGGGTGCGGCCGGCGCCGCCGACCACTACGACCAGGAGAAACAAGATCGATTGCGAGAACGGAAACGAGCTCGGCGCAATAAAACCGGTGAGCGCCGCTTGCAATCCACCGGCGAGACCGGCTGCCATTGCCGCCAGCACGAAAGCCGCGGTCCGTACCGGCAACGCCGCGATGCCGATGCTGCGGGCAGCCGCCGGCGCGGAAGCTGTCGCCCGCATCGCGAGACCCAGCGGGCTTCGTGCGAATTTATAAAACGCTGACAGCGCCAGCGCGCAAAATCCGCAGGCCAGCAGCGCCGTGCCGCCGGTACCGAAGGGAGCGGGAATGCCGACAAGCCCGCTCGCACCGCCGGTCACCCCCTGCCACTCGACGGAGACGGACTCGACGATGAAGCCGAAGGCGATAGTGACCATGGCAAGATACGGACCGGTCACGCGAAGCGCGGGAATAGAGAGCGCCGCCGAAATTGCTGCGACCAAAAGCACCGAAAGCGGCAAAGCTTGCCAAAAGCCAAGGCCGGCCTTGGTTGTCAGGATCCCCACGCCGTAAGCGCCGAGCGCCAGAAACCCGCCCTGGCCGAGCGATACTTCACCGGCAAGCCCGAACAACACGTTCAAGCCGATGCCGACCAGCGCGGTGGTCGCCAAGGTCCCCATCAAATAGGCGTAGTAGCCCGGCGCGAGCAGGCAAATCGCAACGGCGCCGGCGGCGAGCGCTGCGGCAAGCGCGATGGTGATGATCTTCATACCCGTACCTTGGTCCGAACCCCGAATAATCCGGACGGCGCCAGGGCAAGGGCTGCGATGACGGCGGTGAAGGTGACGATCTGGGTGCTGCTCGACCCAAGCCAGGTGGTGGCGCAGGCTTCCACCAGGCCATAGGCGAGGCCCGCGATCACCACGCCCCAGGGATTGGTGAGGCCGCCGAGGATCGCCACCGCGAATGCCTTGATGCCGAACAACGTCCCCATGTCGTAGGCGACGTTGTAAAGCGGCGCGATCAATATGCCGCCGATCCCGGCAAGCAGTGCGGCAACCGCATAAGTGAGCGCGACGAGTCGCGTCACGTCGATGCTCATCAATCGCGCGGCGTCCGGGTTCTCGACGGCCGCGCGCAGTTTCAGGCCGAGCCCGGTCCGGTGCATGCCGAGATGGACCAACAGCGCCAATCCAAGTCCAACCGCCGGTATCAACACCTGCAGCGGAAAGACGCCGATATTGCCGATCACCCAGGGATCATCCGCCAGCGCCGACGGCAGCGCGCGGGGCTCCTTGCCGAACAGCGTCATCGCGACATTGTCGAGCACGATGCCGAGCGCCACCGTTGCCATCAGCCAGGAATTGGTGCCGCGCGCGACGAACGGCCGGACCGCGATGCGCTCGACGATGAGGCCCCAGATGGCGCAAGCCAAAAGCGCCGCCGGTACCGCGGCGATCATCGGCCAGTGCATCCCGACGGCCAAAGCGTGGCAAACGACCGCCCCCAGCATCACCGACGAACCCTGCGCAAAGTTCACCGTGCCGGAGACGGCAAAGGTCAGCGTAAAACCAAGCGCGATCAGGCCGTAGATGCTGCCGAGACTAAGCCCTGAGACAAGCGCGGTCGCCAGCATCGCTCAGCCCGTGATGGGCTCGATCTGATCTCCGTTGTAACGGACCATGACGTAGTCGTTCTCGTTCAGAGCGTCGTGGTTCGCATCGGTGAAGGGTTTTGTGTAGCTCTTGATCAGGCCCTGGTAGCTTTCGATGCCCAAAAATCCCTCGCGCAGTTTTGGACCTTCGGTCGAGCCGGCCTTGGCGAGCGCGAGCGCGGTCAATTGCATGGCATCATAAGCATTGGCGACACCGACCGGCGGCGTGACATCACCGGGGCCTTTGATGTCAGGATATTTTGCCATCAGCGCCGCGAGCACCTTCTTGCCGATATCGTTCTGCGGTCCGAAGAAACTGTAGGTCTGGACGAAATGCACTTTGCCCGCCCAGGATCCCGCAAGCTCCGGGAAACGTCCGCCCGAGATGCCCCAGTGCGAAACCACCGGCACCGTCCACGCCGACTTCTGCAGCGATTTTACCACCTGCGCGCCCGGGGCGGCATTGCCTACCAGGATCACGGTGTCGGCGCCGGCCTCGCGCAACCGCTGCAGTTGCGGCGTCATATCGACATCCTTGTCTTCGAACTTTTCCGAACCCGCAAGCTTGATGCCGGCAGCTTCGGCCGCAGCGGTGAGGCCGGCGAGATTGGATTCGCCCCAGCCATTGTTGACCAGCATCAATCCAGGGGTTTTGGCGCTGAAGGTCGTCATCGCGTGCTTGATCAGCGCGCGGTCGACGAGCACGTCGACCGCCGAGACGCGAAACACGAAGTTTGGATTGGCGCCGTTGCGGGTGATGTTCGTCGCGGCCGCCCACACGCCCATGAACGGCACCTGCGCCTGGTTCACCAGCGGCACGATCGCCTGCGAAACCGGACTATCGATGCCGCCGAACAGGGCGACGACGCCCTCCTTGTCGATCAACTCCCGCGCCGCGGTCTGGCCCTTGGCCGGGTTTGACTCGTCGTCGCGGCGCACCAGTTCGAGCATGCGCCCGCCCAAGACACCGCCCCGCGCGTTGATCTCGTCGATTGCTATCGTAAGCCCTCGCGTAATCCCCTCGCCCGACTTTGCGGATTGTCCGGAAAGCGCGGCAACCAGGCCGATTTTGACGGGTTCCGCTGCCGCGGCGGGGCCGCCGATGAGGCTCCCCAACGCGATCCCGGCGGGTAGAGCAATCGCTTGGCGGCGTGTCAGATTTGTCGGCATTTAAGAAACTCCTGTTCTTGAAGACTAGCTTTCGGAGACTTCTCATGGAGCCCTGGAGGGGCGTCATTCTCCCTCGCCAATTCAAAGCAAACCGTATGCCAACACCGCTGCAAAACACCTTGCATTTCAGCACTTTCTTTGACGACGGCACCGCCGTCTTGCGGGCGGTCTGGCGACCGCTGGCACGCTTGTTGCTAGTTTGTCACCCAAGATATCCTGAACCGAGGGGGAGCGCTCGATGACGACCATCACCACCACTGCGCCTGTTGCGCGAAAGCCGCTGTACACGTCGCTATTTGTTCAGGTCCTGGCGGCGCTGATCCTGGGGATCGTGCTCGGAATGGCGGTTCCGGACTTTGCCGTCAACTTGAAAGTCTTCAGTGACGCCTTTCTGAAGCTGATCTCGATGATCGTCGCGCCGATCGTGTTCTGCGTGGTCGTGCATGGCATTGCCGGGGCCGGCGACCTCAAAAAGGTCGGTCGGGTCGGCGTCAAGGCGCTGGTCTATTTCGAAACCATGACCACGGTGGCGCTGATCGTCGGCCTGTTGCTCGCCTATCTGTTCGGCCCCGGCCACGGCATGAACATCGATCCCTCGACGCTCGATGCCAAGGCGCTCAACACCCATGCCGAAAACGCCCATAAGCTCGCGGGCGCCGGCGTCGGCAGCTTCCTCCTGAACATCATCCCGACCACCTCGTTCGACGCACTGTCGCGCAACGACGTGCTGCAGGTCTTGTTCTTCGCGATCATCTTCGGCGTCAGCCTCGCCTTGGTCGGGGGAGAAAAGGGCGAGAAGATCACCTCGCTGATCGACGCGGTATCGACCGTGCTGTTCCGCGCGATGGGACTGATCGTGCGCGTCGCGCCGCTCGGCGTGCTCGGCGCGGTCGCCTATACGGTCGGACAATATGGCGTCGGCTCGCTCAAGCAACTGGTCTCGCTGGTAGCCTTGTTCTACGTCTCGCTCGCGATCTTCGTGCTTGGCGTGCTCGGCGGCGTGATGGCGCTCGCCGGATTGAATATCCTCAAATTCATAAGCTATCTGCGCGAGGAATTGATGATCGTGCTGGCGACCGCGTCGTCGGACGCCGTGCTGCCGCAGATCATGCGCAAGCTGACGCGGATGGGCGTGAAGGACTCCGTCGTAGGCCTCGTGATCCCGACCGGCTACTCCTTCAACCTCGATGCGTTCTCGATCTATCTGACGCTCGCGGTGGTGTTCATCGCGCAGGCGACCAACACACCGCTGTCGTTCGGCGATTTGTTGCTGGTGCTCGGCGTGTCGCTGATCACCTCCAAGGGCGCGCATGGCGTCCCCGGTTCGGCGATCGTGATTTTGGCTGCGACCTTGAACGCGGTGCCGTCAATCCCTGCGATCGGGCTCGTGCTGGTGCTCTCAGTCGACTGGTTCATCGGCATGGCGCGCGCGCTCGGCAATCTGATCGGCAACTGCGTTGCCACCGTCGTCGTCGCCGCCTGGGAAGGCGACCTCGACCGCGACAAGGCAAGGCACGTGCTCGACGGCGAGGAACTGGTCGACGTGACGGCGGGCTAGGGGGTGAACCCATAAATCCCTCGTGTTGGCGGAGGTCCTCGCGCCTCAAGCGCCCGCTTGCTTCGGCATCAGGCTTACATGCGCCGCGGCGATGCGCCAGCCTTCCGGCGTGCGCAGCCACACATGACTTTGCCGGCCGGTTACTGTCGAACCTTCGCGTTGAAATTCGGTATTGGCGGTCGCGAAATCACGGCCGTATGCCGTGATGACAGTGTTCATCAGGCGGCGCGTCATGTTGATCGGGGGCCGGGTTGCGCGGAAATTGGCGATAGCGTCGTAACCGTAGAGGTTTTCCGCCACGCCGTAGCGGAGCGTGTAGGAGCTCATCCAAAAGAGCTGATCCAACGCCGCAACATCATTGGCAACAAGGGCCCGCTCGTAGCACGCGAAAGCCGATGCTACTTCGGCAACAATTTCGGGAAGATTGATCTCAAACATGCACAGTATTTCCACAGTTAGAATCGTACCGGCGGCGGCGCCAGCACACCGGCAGCCTCCGCCGCCGCCGCCACCCGCAACACCAGATCCTCACGCCATGGCGCCGCGACGATCTGTATGCCCATCGGCAATGTGCCCGACCCCGCGATCGGCGCGGCCAGAACCGGCAAGCCGGCGAAGGACAATGGCTGGGTGAAAACGCCGAGATGGCCCGCGGCCGGAAGTTGCCGCCCGTCCACCTCCATCATGCGTTGGCCGATCGGAAACGCCGGATAAGGCGTGGCGGGCGCGAGGATCACGTCGACGTCGCGGAACAGCGCTTCAAGCTCACTGCAATACCAGCGGCGAAAGCGCTGCGCGCGCACATACCAGGCCGCCGGCACCAGCGTTCCCGACAGGAACAACGGCCTTGTCATCGGATCGAAGCTGTCGGCCCGGGCCTTGAGATCGGCAAGATGCAATTCGCCGCCTTCGCTCGCTGTGATGACCATGGCCGCCGCGCGCGCCAGCGCGGGCTCGGGCAAATTGACACGCCGCACGACGCCGAGAGCGGAAGCGGCCCTTTCCGTCGCGGCGAAGACTTCCGGATGACCGGCGCTGCTGAAGTATCCGGCTGCAAGGGCAACCCTCAAACCATCCATGCCTTGATCGAGCCTTGAGGCGATCGGCTCGATAGGCTGCCCCACACAAACCGGATCGGCTGGATCTGGGCCCTGCAGCGCGTCGTAAACCGCGGCGATGTCACCGACCGAGCGGGCGAACGGACCAACATGATCCAAGCTGGCCGCGAACAGGCGGGTGCCCGCCCGGCTCAACCGGCCATAGGTCGGCTTAAGACCGAACACGCCACACAATGCCGCCGGTACGCGGATGGAGCCGTTGGTATCGGAGCCCAGGCTCATCGGCACCAGACCGGCGGCGACGGCCGCCGCCGAACCGCCGGATGAGCCGCCGGCGATGCGTGACAAATCGTGCGGATTGCGCGTCGGCCCATAATGGCTGTTCTGGGTAGAGAAGCCGAAGGCATATTCGTCCATGTTGAGTGCGCCGACCAAAACCGCGCCGGCGCTTTCAAGGCGCGCCACCAGCGTCGCGTCGCGCGTTGCCGGTGGCAGAGTCGCATCGATGCGCGAGCCGGCGATTGTCGTGATGCCTTCGACGTCGAAAAGATTCTTGACTGCGAAAGACACGCCGGCAAGCGGGCCGGGGTCGCGGCCAGATCGGACCAAGTCATCGATGCGTGCCGCCGCGGCAAGGGCGCGGTCCGCGGTGACTGCGGTAAATGCGTTGATCGAGCTGTCGAGCGTGTGAATTCGATCGAGATTGGCGCGCGTGACCTCCACCGCGATTTGCCGGCCGGCGCGAACAGCTGCGGAAGTTTCGATAACGCTTGCCATGGGCCCGGTTACCGCCGCAATCCGCCGGCCATGAAAACCGGCGACGGCTCGGCATCCGGTGGCAGCGGAAACTCCATCAGCGGCGCCGCAACGCGCGCCAGATTGGCAAACACGCCGACGACGGCCGGCATGTCCTCCGGCGCGATCGAAAGTCCGATCGCGGCCGCTGTTGCAGCCACATAACGTTGCAGATCGATCGGAGGTGTCGACGGGTCGGTCATCTTGCGCTCCATGGTTCCGGCAGATACCGATTACTTTGCCTTGCCGATTACGCCCTCCACGTACCAATCAAAGCTTCCCATTTTGTCGCCGCCCCAGGACTCGCCGTCCTTGATCCGCACCGCGCCGCTGTTGTCGGTGATCGGTCCGGTAAAGGGATTGAATCCACCGCTGATCTTGGCGGCCGAAGCTTCGACAAGCGCTCGCACATCGGGTGGAACCGCAGGCCCGAACGGCGCCACCGCCATCATCCCCTCACCGAGCCCCAACCGAACCATCGCCGGCTTGAACGTACCGGCGATCACGCTTTTTGCAGTCGCCGTCATGAACTGCCCCCAGGTGAATCCGAGGCCCGTGAGCCAGCCCTTCGGCGCCAGCGCCCTGGCTTCGGTCGATTGAAATCCGATCGAGTAGACGCCGCGGCTTTCGGCGGTCTGGATTATGGTCGCCGGCGAATCCACATGCATGGTCACGACGTCGGCGCCCTGATCGATCAGCGCGTTGGCGGCGACGGCTTCCTTGGCCTTGTCCGACCAGCCGCCGGTAACGACGACGCGCGTCACGGCATTCGGGTTGACCGACCGCGCGCCCATTTCGAAGGCGTTGACGTTGCCGAGCGCATAACCGATTGGTACGCCGACCACGAAGCCGAGCGTGTTCGACTTGGTCATCTTGCCGGCCGCGACGCCCATCGGATACCAGGCCGACTGGGTAGCGCCGAAAAAGTTGCCGAAATTCGGCGCCTGCATCCAGCCGCCGGCATGTTCGAACACGACATCGGGATGGGTCTTGGCGAGATTGAACGCGAATTGCTGATGGCCGAAGCTGGTCGCAAAGATCAGCTTGGCGCCTTGCTGGATCATCCCCTCCATGATCCGCTCCGATTCAGCCGTCTCGGGAACGTTCTCCGCCTCGATCAGCTTGAGACCCGGAATGTTTTTCTTCATCTCCTCGAGGCCGTCCTTCATGGCCCTGTTGTAACCGTAGTCATTGACGCTGCCGACATAGATCGCGCCAACCGTGAGCGGTTTGTCCTCGGCCACAGCCGGGCCCATGGCGAACAGGCCTGCGAGAGCCGCGCACGCAATTCCTAAAGCCATCAATCGCTTCATCTTACCCTCCATTTGGCTGCGGCGGCGTTTTGCCGTCACAGCTGCGTTCGACTGCGTGCTACTCCACACCGAAGAAAGTTCGCCCCAACGCCGCCGGCGCGACCGACTGGCGGTTCCATCCCCACACAACGAGGACCAGTAGCGTGAGCAAATACGGCACCATGTTCATCAGGAACGGCGACACGTCGGCGCCGGCCGCCTGAAGCTGCAACTGCAATGCCTCGGCGCTTCCGAACAACAGCGCACCGGCGATTGCCAAAAGCGGATTCCATCGGGCGAAAATAACCAGTGCGATGGCGATGAAGCCGCGCCCGCCCGTCATGCCTTCGGCCCAGGTGCGGGTAACTGCGATCGAAATGTGCGCGCCGGCGATGCCGCCCATAAACCCGGCCAGCGCCAGCGCCTGGTACTGCGCGGACGCCGGCCGGTAGCCGGCGGCAAACGCGGAGGCCGGATTTTCACCTACCGCGCGCAATACCAGACCCCAGCGGGTCCGGAACAGGAGCCACCAGATCAAACCTGCGGTCGGCGCCGCGAGATAGACCAGGATGTCGTAACTCAATAGCCGCGCGGCGGCGCCGTTGGCGGCGAGACCGTACCAATGCAGCCGCGGCAATCCGCCGATCAGCGCGCCGACGAAGGGACGGCCGATCAACGCACTCAGGCCAAGTCCGAAAAACATCAGGCAGAGGCCGGTGGCAAGTTGATTGGCCCGGCGCTCGATAACCAGATAGGCAAAAATCAGATTGACCGCGGCGCCTGCGAACGCGGCGGCGATCAATCCGATATAGGGATTGCCGGTCAGCGCGGTCAGCGCGAAGCCGGTGGCGGCGCCGATCAACATGATGCCTTCAAGTCCGAGATTGACAATACCGGCGCGCTCGCCGACCAGTTCGCCAAGCGTTGCATAGAGCAGCGACGTGCCCGACAGGATCGAACTGGCAACAACGCCGGCAAGAACGGTGTTCATCGCACCAGGCTCCCCGCCGGCCGCCGTCCGAGTACGACGAATAGAATGGTTGCCATCAGCACGTTGACGACCGCGAACGGGAGACCTTGGGTGATCTGAAGAATGTCGCCGACCGAGCTGATGAAGGCGAACAGAAACGCCATCAGCACGATGCCACCGGCGCTGGTGCCGGCAAGCCATGCGACAAGGAAGCCAATAAAGCCGTAGCCGGGCGATAGCTCAGACACCAGCCGTCCTTGGATCGCGCTCACTTCGACCATCCCGGCGAGGCCGGCAACGCCGCCGGCAGCGAACATCACCACGAGGATGTAGCCGAACACCGGGAGGCCAAGCTGCCGTGCGGCTTCCGGATTGCCCCCGATCGCCCGCATTTCCAGGCCCCAGCGCGTGCGCGTCATCAATAACCAGTAAAGCACCAGGCAAACCAGCGCGTAGATCAATCCGGCATTGATGCGCGTATGCAGAAAGCTCGGCAGCCGTGCCGCATCGGCAAAAGCAGGCGACTGCGGATAGGAAGAACTCTGCGGATCACGCCATGGCCCGAAGATGAAGAAGCTGACAATCATTGGTGCGATGTAGTTGAGCAGTAATGTCGAGATGGTTTCGTTGACAAGACGCAACGCTCGCAGCGCGCCCGCGATTAGCGCCCATAGTCCGCCGCCAACAAAGCCGAGCAGGGTCAAGACCGGCAGCAAGATGAACGCGGGCTGATCGGAGAGCGCGAGCGCGCCGGCAGTGGCGAGCAACGCCCCCATATAGAGCTGGCCCTCGCCACCCACATTGATCAGGCCCATCCGGCTCGGCAACGCTGCCGCGAGCGCGGTAAGCAGCAACGGGATCATGCGCACCAGCAGTTCGGAAAATCCGTAGGCGTTGCCGAAAACGTAAAGGATCGTATCGAGGTAGGCCTTGATCGGATTCATGCCGGCCGCTGCCAGCAGCGCGGCAAAGGCGCCGAATGCGATCAGCGCGATCAACGCAAAGCGCGAGGCGGCCGCGAGCGCCGTTTCCAGGCAAAGCGCGGCGCTACGCTGCATCGGAATGCCTCCCCGCGCCCACCATCGGCGGGCCCACCGTCTCGGAGCGGAAATCCGCCGGGTCGAACTCGCCTGCGATGGCGCCGCGATAGAGCACCAGCAGCCGGTCACTCATGGCGAACAACTCGTCAAGATCCTCCGACATCAGCAGCACCGCGGCGCCGTCGGCCCTCGCACCAGTAAGCAGCGCGCGCACCGTCATGGTGCTACGCGCGTCCAGTCCGCGTGTCGGGTAGAGCGCGACGATCAGTTTCGGGTCGTGCGCCAATTCGCGCGCCAGCACCACCCGCTGCAGATTTCCTCCGGACAGCGTCGCCGCACGGGCCTCGAAATGGGGGCGCGGAAAGCCGAGCTTGGCAAAACTGCGAGCCATGTCGCCGTCGAGCTTCTGCCAATCCAATGCAAGGCCGGCGCGATAGCGCCCGCCAGTGCCGAGCGCGAGATTTTCTCTCACCGTCAATTGCGGCACGCAGGCAAGCGCAAACGGATCGTCCGGAATGGAGGCAACGCCCTTCTCGCGAACCGTCGCGGTGGACCAGCGTGAGGCGTCCTCGCCCCACAACAGCTTGGTTCCGGTTCGCGGCTGGCGTAAGCCGAGAATGAGTTCTCCGAGTTCACGCTGGCCGTTACCGGAGACGCCGGCGATGCCGACGATTTCGCCGGGACGGATGTTGATCGACAGATCGCGCAGCGCCGTGCCGCCGGCGCCCGCCAATGTCGAGACACCCTTAAGTGCCAGCACGGCAGCGCCGCCGTGTTGGGCAGAGATGCCGGCCGGCCGCGGCGGCGCCGCAAGCGCGCCCTCGAACATCAGTTCGAGCAAGCCTTCCTGCGAGGCAGTGGCGCGATCGACGATGTCGACAACGCGGCCTTGCCGCATCACCGCGATGCGGTCGGCGCAGTCGAGTACCTCACGCAGTTTGTGCGTGATCAAAACAATGCCAAAACCCTCCGCGCGCAGTTCCGCGATGGTTCGGAACAGGCCGTCGCATTCCTGCGGAGCCAGCACCTTTGTCGGCTCGTCCAGGATCAGGACGCGGGCGCCGGCAAGCACCTGTTTGAGGATCTCCACTTTCTGCTGCTCGCCGACCGCGAGCTCGCGCACCGGTTGCCGCGGATCGGCGGCAATCTGAAACCGCTTGGAATATGACCGCATGCGGGCGAGCAGATCGCCGCGCCGCATGATGGCGGGCAGATCGTTCTGGAACAGCGCGACGTTTTCGAACACGCTCAAGGCCGGAATCAGCGTGAAATTCTGGAATACCATGCCGATGCCCAGAGCACGGGCATCGCGCGGCGAGGAAATCTCCTTGCGCAGGCCCCGGACGCGGATTTCGCCGGCGTCGGCCGCGTAATAGCCATAGAGTATTTTGGCTAGCGTGCTCTTGCCGGCCCCATTTTCTCCCAGCAGGGCAATCACCTCACCCGGCCGAACGTCGAAGAAAGTGATGTCGTTGGCCAAGAGACTGCCGAACCGCTTGACGATCCCGTGAGCCTCGAGGAGCGGCGGTCCGCCGGTATTGGGGGTGCCGGCGCCCAGCGGACCCGCTTCTGTATGGCTGCTGGCTGGCATGTATTTTGCTCGATAATTCCGGCGATGGTCGTAATGCTTGCGGGGAATGGTGCGGGACGCGCCCCATCCGGGACTTCGGCAATGGTGCCGTAACAAGCGACCTTGGGGAAATGACAAAGCGATATGCACGCCATATCAGAACGGAATTTGAGTTCGGTTGACCTGAATTTGCTGGTGGCTTTCGACTCGCTGATGGCGGAACGAAACGTCACGCGCGCGGCCGAACGCAATGGCCTGACCCAGCCGGCGGTGAGCAAGGCGCTAAACCGCCTGCGCTATTTGTTCGACGACCCGTTGTTCGTGCGGCGCGACCGTGCCATGGAACCTACCGCGCGCGCACTCGAACTGGCCGGACCTATACACGGCGCGCTGGCCGCCATTTCGCGAACCCTGACATTGCCGACGGCCTTCGATCCGGCCACGGTCAGCGCCATCGTAAAGATCGCCACGATCGACCTCTATCACATGAACCTGTTGCCGGCGCTGGTGCGGCACCTGCGCCGATACGCACCCGGCGTCGACATGCAGGTGCGGGCCAGTGACTGCTCGTCCCTGCGCGGACAACTTGCCGGCGGCGAGATCGATCTCGCTTTTGCGCCGCTCGGAAACAGAACCGGCGACCTGACCGGCGAGCCCTTGTGGAGCGACCAGTTGGTCACGCTGGTAGGACCGAACAACCCGTTGCCGGATTCCATGAGCCTTGAGGCTTACGCCGCGGCCGAGCATCTGGTCGACGCCGGACACGTGCAGGTATCGCCCGACGGTGTCGGCACCAGTGTGGTCGATGCTATCCTGAGCGCGCGCGGATTGCGGCGGCGGATCGTGCTAGTGCTGCCCAGTTCGGCCGGCGTTCCGTTTGTGGTCGCGGAAACCGACCTGATCGCCACCTTGCCCAGCCGAATCGTGAAGGGTCTATGCCCGGTGCCGAATATCCGGATATTGAATCCGCCGTTGCCGGGCGTCGAAGTAAGCCCGCAAATGTTCTGGCATCGCCGCACCGACACAGACCCGCTGCAGATATGGTTGCGCGCCGCCATTCGCGATATTGCCGCCGGCAATTCGAACGCTTGAAGTCGGTTCTGGCCAGAGTCCCGAAATTTGGATTTGCATCGACTGTTCGCAGCATGGTGAGAAGCGCCGCCGCGCGTCTCGAATCATATGGCCGTGGACACGCGGCCATGATCGGACCGAACCGGAATACGCTGTGGTTATTCTCGCGACCCGCGCGGCCGGAAATTCTCGACCAGCCGCAGCAGCACCCGCGCGCCGGCATCGGCGTCGGCCAGTTCGACATGCTCGTCCGGGTGATGGCTGATGCCGCCGCGGCAGCGCACGAAGATCATGCCGACATCGGCGATGTCGATCATCGCCATGCCGTCATGGCCTGCCCCGCTCGGCAGTTCGAACACGCGAAAACCCTCACCGGCGATGGCGTCGGCCACCTGGCTTTTGAGCCACGGCGCGCAGGGCACGGTGCGGTTTTCGTGGGTGACGTCGACCTGCAGCGACAATTTTCGTCGCTTCGCAATCGCTTCGATCTGGCGGACGATGTCGGCAACCGCGAGCTTGCGGTGCGCATCGGAGGCGGCGCGGATATCGACGGTGAAGGAGACCTGCCCGGGAATGACATTGGTCGCACCGGGCGATGCGTGGATATAGCCGACGGTGCCGACCAGGCCGCCTTCGTCGGTCTTGCAAAACTCCTCGATCGCGACGATGCATTCGGCGGCGCCCGCCAGCGCATCGCGCCGATGCGCCATCGGCACCGTGCCGGCATGGCCGGCCATGCCGACGAGGCTCGCCGCGAGCCGGGTCGCGCCCGATATCGCGGAGACGACCCCCACCGAAAGATTTTGCGCTTCCAATACCGGTCCCTGCTCGATGTGGAGTTCGATATAGGCCAGTAGTTCGCTGCGCGCCCTTGCCGCCGCGCCGATATGGTCGGGGTCGAGACCGAATTTCAAAAGCGCTTCCCGCATCGAGATTCCGGCCTCGTCCTTTACGCCAAGCGCGCTCTCGACAAAGGTGCCCGCGACCGCGCGGCTGCCTAACAAGGTCGAGGCAAACCGCACCCCCTCCTCGTCGGCGAAACCGGTCACTTCGATCGCGAACGGCAGGCGGCGCGCTCTCTTGTGCAAATCGGCGACGCAGGAAATCGCGGTGATCAAACCGAGCGGGCCGTCCCATTTGCCGGCATCGCGGACAGTGTCGTAATGCGAGCCCAGCATCAGGCAGGGCAGCCCCGGACGTTCGCCTTCGTAGCGGCCGCAGACATTTCCGATCGCATCGAGATGCGCGTTATGCATTCCGGCCGCGCGCATCCAGGACAGAATGAGGTCGGCCGCCGCGCGATGCTCCTTGGTCAGGAAAATGCGTGCGAGATGCTCCGGCGTTTCGGAGATCGCGGCCAGTTCGTTGATCCGGCCGACGATTTCCTCGCCGAGCGAAGCGTTTGGGTGCCCGGCGCCTGCCGCATTCATTTCACTCATGCTGTTCCAATGACGAAAGCCGCGCCGGTGGCGAGACGTGCCGCAGGGACGATCGATACAAATTCGGTGCCAGCGCGCAAACGCGAATTCCGGAGGTGCCGAACCATCCGACTGGTACCAGCCCTGCGCCGGCAAATCATCGGATTAGACGCTTGGCTGCATCGCGCCAGGGCCAAACGGTGATAAGGATTGCTTAACTCCCTTGCATACAATTGAAAAATATAGCCTAAATTTTGATCCCGCCAACGCCTGCATAAGTTTTGCACCAAAATCTGCATCGCAATATATATCATATATTTCAAATATTTAAGATACATCTGCCTAGTAAAAAGGCTCTGGCATGAAGATTGCGACAAGGGGGTTCGGGCTCAGCCGGATGGCGAAGCCGCGAAATCAGCGGCGGTCCGGCCGCCAAAGGAGCAAGCACATGGATTTTGGCAGGATATCACGACGACATCTCTTGCAAGGCGGCGCGGCACTCACGCTTGGCACGGCCTTGGGTGCCCGGTCCGCGCTCGCGGCCGATACCACGATCGGCTTCATCTATGTCGGATCGCGCGACGACTATGGCTACAACCAGGCCCACGCCGCGGGCGCGGCGGCACTGAAGAAGCTGCCCGGCCTGAAAGTGGTCGAGGAAGAAAAGGTGCCTGAGACCGACGCGGTCGAAAAGACCATGGAGTCGATGATCAATCTCGACGGCGCGTCGCTGCTGTTCCCGACCTCGTTCGGTTACTACAACCCGCACATGATCAAGACGGCGAACAAGTTTCCGAAGCTCCGCTTCGAGCATTGCGGCGGCTTGTGGACCGACAAGGACCCGAAGAACGCCGGCAGCTATTTCGGCTATATCGACGAGGCGCAATATATTTCCGGCATCGTCGCCGGTTACTCGACCAAGAGCGGCAAGCTCGGCTTCGTTGCCGCCAAACCGATCCCGCAGGTCTTGCGCAACATCAACGCGTTCACGCTTGGCGCAAAACTTGCAAATCTCAAAGCTACGACGCAAGTGATCTTCACCGGTGACTGGTCGATGCCCGTCAAGGAAGCCGAAGCAACAAACAGTCTGATCGATCAGGGCGTCGACGTCCTGACCTGCCATGTCGACGGACCGAAGACCATGGTCGAGAACGCAGCGCGCCGCGGCGCGATGGTTTGCGGCTATCACGTCAACCAGTCGCCGCTCGCGCCAAAGGCCTATCTGACCGGCGCCGAGTGGAACTGGGAAGCGCTCTATCCGAAATTCGTCAAGATGATCGCGAGCGGCGAATCCATCCCGAACTTCTACCGCGGCGGCCTGAAGGAAGAGATCGTCAAGGTTTCGCCCTATGGCGAAGCCGTGTCGGCGGAAGCGCGCAAGCACGCCGACGACATCAAGGCAAAACTCACGGCCGGCACCTACACCATCTTCAAGGGCCCGATCATGGACAACAAGGGCAAGACCGTGATTTCAGCCGGAACCGACCGGAGCCAGAAGGACGCTGAGCTGGAAAAGATGGACTATCTGGTCGAGGGCGTCATCGGAGCGACTTCGTGACAGCAGAAGTTGCAGATCCCGTCGAAGCTGCCGAGATTTCTCCGGCCGCAGATGCGGGATTCCTGCAACGCTATGGCGGGACCATCGAATACATCCTCATTCCGGGTGCGGCGCTGGTCGGCGCGCTCGGGGTGTTCGGGATTTTTGTCGCTTTGTTCGGCAAGAGCCCGCTCGATCTTTATTTCTATATGTACCAGGGCGCGTTCGGCACCTGGTTTTCCTGGCAGAACACGCTGACGCGTGCAGCGCCGTTGATCCTGACCGCGCTCTGCACGGCGCTGCCGGCGCAGCTCGGCATGGTCATCATCGGCGGCGAAGGCGCGCTATTGATCGGCGCGCTCGCGGCCACCAGCGCGGCGCTGGTGATGCAATCGGCCCCGCCTTTGGTGGTACAACTGGCAATGGCTGCCGCCGGCATGATCGGCGGCGGACTCTGGATCATGCTCTCCGGCGGCCTTCGTCAATATCGCGGCGTCAACGAGACAATCTCCAGTCTGCTGCTCGTCTACATCGCGCTTGCGATCCTCAACCATCTGGTCGAGGGCGCGATGCGCGACCCTACCAGCCTGAACAAGCCGTCGACGCATGAGATCGGCGCCGCCAACATGATCGGATCGATCCCCGGCACCGACGTGCATTGGGGACTGCTGTTCGGCATTGTGGCTGCGATCGCCTCCTACATTCTGATCTATCACACCGTGTTCGGCTTCGCCGCCCGCGTTGCCGGCGGCAACATCCGAGCCGCCAAGATCGTGGGCCTCGGCGTCGGCAAACTGATCATGACGATCTGTTTTCTCGCTGGTGCCTCGGCCGGCCTTGCGGGAATGGTCGAAGTCGCGGCGGTGCAGGGCCGCACCAACGCCAACCTTGCCGCCGGCTACGGTTTTACCGGAATTCTCGTTGCCTTCCTGGCGCGGCAGAATCCGCTTGCGATCATCCCGGTTGCGATCCTGCTCGGCGGCATCAGCGCCAGCGGCGGCCTGTTGCAGCGCCGGCTCGGCCTGCCCGATGCCTCGGTGCAGGTGCTGCAGGGGATCATTTTTGTCTTTGTTCTCGCAAGCGACGCAGTTTACGGGCGCATTGGATTCCTGAAGGGGAAATTCTGACATGGCGGACGGCACGATCGGGCTCTGGACGGTCCCCCTCGCGGTTTTCGGCGGCGCCATCCGCGTCTCGACGCCGTTTCTGTTCGTCAGCCTTGGCGAATGCATCACCGAACGTTCGGGGCGCATCAATCTCGGTCTCGAAGGCACGCTGGTGATGGGCGCGATGAGCGCCTATGGCATCTCCTATCTCACCGGCTCGCCCTGGCTTGGCGTGCTCGCCGCCGGCGTGACCGGTTCCCTGCTCGGCGCGCTGCATGCCGGCATTTGCTCGCTGCCGCGCGTCAATGACATCGCGGTCGGCATCGCGCTGATGCTGTTCGGCACGGGGCTAGCATTCTATCTCGGCAAACCCCTGATCGAACCGACCGCGCCGCGGCTTCCCGCGATCGATTTCGGCTGGTGGAGCGATATCGCGCAGGTGCGCGCCGCGCTGCGCATCAACGTGCTGTTCCTGATCGGCGTCGCGCTGGCACCCATTCTGTACTGGGCATTCCGGACCACGCGCTGGGGCCTGTTGATCCGCACCGCCGGCGAGAGCTCGGACGCAGCGCGCGCGATGGGATATTCGGTGCTTGGGATCCGCCTCAAGGCCACCATGGTCGGCGGCTTCCTCGCCGGCATCGGCGGTTCGTTCCTGTCGCTGTTCTATCCCGGCAGCTGGAACGAGGGCCTCTCTTCCGGCCAGGGCATCACGGCAGTGGCGCTCGTCATATTCGCGCGTTGGGATCCGATGCTGTGTCTGTGGGCCTCGCTCGCCTTCGGCGGTGCCGCGGCGCTGGGACCGGCGCTGCAGTCGGTCGGCGTGACCTCGGGCTATCATCTGTTCAACGCCGCGCCCTACATTCTGACGCTGGCGATCATGATCATCACCTGCTCGCCGAAGCGGACCCTCACCGGCGCCCCGGCCGAACTTTCGATCACAAGATGACCGACACCGACACACGAGGCTCTGACATGCCCGAGCGCTTCATAAAGTCCGAACCCTATGCGTGGCCCTATAATGGCGATCTGCGCCCCGAAAACACCGCGCTGATCATCATCGACATGCAGACCGACTTCTGCGGCGTCGGCGGCTATGTCGACAAGATGGGCTACGACCTGTCGTTGACCCGCGCCCCGATCGAGCCGATCAAGCGGCTGCTCGGCGTGATGCGGGCGCAGGGTTTTCATATCATCCACACCCGCGAAGGCCATCGCCCTGATCTGACCGACCTTCCCGCCAACAAGCGCTGGCGCTCGCGCCAGATCGGCGCCGGGATCGGCGATCCCGGCCCCTGCGGCCGCGTGCTGGTTCGCGGCGAAGCCGGCTGGGAGATCATTCCCGACCTGGCGCCGCTGCCGGGCGAGCCGATCATCGACAAGCCCGGCAAGGGATCGTTCTGCGCCACTGATCTCGAACTGATGCTGCGGCTGCGCGGCATCGAGAACATCGTGCTCACCGGCATCACCACCGACGTGTGCGTTCACACCACCATGCGGGAGGCCAACGACCGCGGCTTCGAATGCGTCCTGGTCGAGGACTGCTGCGCCGCCACCGACAAGAGCAATCACGACCACGCGCTGAAGATGATCAAGATGCAGGGCGGCGTGTTCGGCGCGGTCGCGACCTCCGCCGCCCTGATCGGGGCCCTGTCGTGATCATCGGCGAAACGCCGCTGCCGGACGGCCCACTTGGCGTCGATGCCGTCGCCATGACCATGCGGTTCGGCGAATTTGTCGCGCTCGACAATGTCGAACTGAAAGTGCGTCCCGGCTCGTTCCATGCATTGCTCGGTGAAAACGGCGCCGGAAAGAGCACATTGGTCAAATGCATCATGGGCTATTATCACGCGACCGAGGGCGACGTGCTGGTCGGCGGCCGCGAACAGACCATCGCCAATCCGAAGGCGGCCCATGTGCTCGGGCTTGGCATGGTGTATCAGCATTTTACCCTGGTGCCGGCGATGACGGTCGCCGAGAATTTGGTGCTGGCGCGGAACGATGTCCCAGCGGTGGTCAACTGGGCCAAGGAGAAGAAGGAGCTGGAGGCGTTTCTGGCGCGGATGCCGTTCAAGGTGCCGCTCGACGCCAGGGTTTCGGACATTTCCGCCGGCGAGCGGCAGAAATGCGAGATCCTCAAGCAGCTTTATCTGAAACGCCGGTTTCTCATTCTCGACGAGCCGACCTCGGTGCTGACGCCCGGCGAAGCCGACGAAGTGCTGGGGATGCTGCGCGCCATGGTGGTCGGCGGCGACCTGACGATCTTGATGATCACCCACAAATTCCGCGAGGTGATGGCGTTCGCCGACGAGGTGACGATCCTTCGCCGCGGCAAGCTCGCAGGAAGCGGCAAAGTCAGCGATCTCACGCCGGACAGCATGGCCCGCATGATGATCGGCGCCGAGGAATTGACCATTCAGCCGGCCCGGGTCGGGCAAGTCGGCGAGGCACGGCTGGAGCTGGAAAAACTCAATGCGCTCGACGACGCCGGCGCGGTCGCGGTGCATGACGTTTCGCTTTCTGTGCGCGGCGGCGAGATCGTCGGCATCGCCGGTGTCTCCGGCAACGGCCAGCGCCAGCTCGTCGAGGTGCTGGCCGGCCAGCGCGAGGCCGAAAGCGGCGAAATCAGGGTAATTGGCGATGTCTATCACGCAAGCCGTGAGGAAATGCGCCGGCACAAGATGTCGCTATTGCCGGAGGAGCCCCTGAAAAATGCCTGCGTCGGCGGCATGAGCGTCGCCGACAATATCGCGTTCCGCGAATTCGATCGCGCGCCGTTCGCAAGCGGCGGCTGGTGGCTCAACCGCTCAGCCTTTCGCGACGATGCGGAGAAGAAGATCGCGCAATACAAGATCAAGACCCGCACGCCGGACACCCCGATCTCGGCACTATCCGGCGGCAATGTCCAGCGCACGGTGCTGGCGCGCGAGCTCGGCGGCGATGTCGAAGTGCTGATCGCCGCCAATCCCTGCTTTGGTCTCGACTTTGCCGCCGTGGCGCAAATCCATGCCGAGATCATGGCGGCTCGAAACCGCGGCGCCGCGGTGCTCCTGGTCAGCGAAGACCTCGACGAATTGCTGGAACTGTCCGACCGGCTGGTGGTGATGTTCCACGGCCAATTGGTTTATGAAACCCGCGCCAGCGAGGCTGACCTCACCGAAATCGGCCGGCACATGGCGGGGCACTAGGACCGATCCAGCTTGGATGGGTTGAGCCGACGGGTCGCATGAATGCGCTCCCGCTAACAAACTCCGCGAAACCCGTCGGCAGCTTCAACGAAAGTGATGGGTTTCGCATTCGCTCAACCCGTCCTACAGTTCATCATCAGCGCAGCGAGGGGCGACCATGAACAGCATTTCGAACATGAGTACGTCCGAACGTGACGAGCATTTTCTGCGCCGGTCGTTCGAGGTCGCGCGCCGCGCCATGACCCACGGCAATCATCCCTTCGGCGCCATCCTGGTCGATCAAACAGGTCACGTGCTGATCGAGGCCGAGAACGGCTACATGCCTTCGCATGACGGCACCGCGCATGCCGAGCGCCTGCTGGCGACGCTGGCCTGCACGACGTTGAGCCCGGAAGTGCTTGCGAAAGCCACGCTCTATTCGTCCGCCGAACCCTGCGCGATGTGCGCGGGCGCGATCTACTGGGCGGGAATTGGCCGGCTGGTCTATGGCCTGAGCGAACATCGATTGCGCGGCGTCACCGGCAATCACCCGGAAAATCCGACGCTCGACCTGCCCTGCCGCGAAGTTTTCAAGAGCGGCCAGCGCCCGACCGAGGTTGAGGGCCCGTTGCTGGAGGACGAGGCGGAAGCGCTGCACGAAGGCGTCTGGAAGAAATAGCGCGTTTCAAAATCGCCGAAACGGAAATGGCGCCGCGAGTTCATCGCGGCGCCATTCGTTTCACCTGGAGAAGGATCAGGCGGTTAGAACTTCAGAGTGATACCGGCATAGAGCGAGGATTCGGTACAGGTGTGGGTGCTGGCACCGTTCGCCGCAAGCGTACAGACGCCGGGCGTCGCATTGTGGTCGAGGCCGAACTTGTTCTGCCAGTAGCGATAGGCGACCCAGAGGTCAACGAAGTGGCTATATTTCGCGCCCCATGCAGCCTTACTGGCGTCAAACGTCAAGCGGATCGGTTCGGAGTTGAACTCGGTCTTGGAGGCGGTAGAGAACCGGCCCGGGCCCGAAAGGAAGGGAAGGCTGTTCGAGTCACCCTTCGGTCCATACCAGGCGGCACGGCCGCTGATCGAGAAGAACTGCATGGTCTCGGGGAAGAAGCCGAGATCCAT
Source organism: Bradyrhizobium lablabi (assembly GCF_900141755.1). Taxonomy (NCBI): domain Bacteria; kingdom Pseudomonadati; phylum Pseudomonadota; class Alphaproteobacteria; order Hyphomicrobiales; family Nitrobacteraceae; genus Bradyrhizobium; species Bradyrhizobium lablabi. Next base: position 1,697,061 of record NZ_LT670844.1, read on the forward strand.
GTAGTAGTTGGTTTCGACCGCCCACGTCGCATTGAACTTGGTATTGCCGTCCGCATTGCAGGTCAGTCCGGGAATGTTGGGCCCGGGGAACAGATTGCACTGGCTGAATGCGTTGTGGTTGGCGAACTCCCAGTACACCAAGGGAGCAACGTTGAAGTAGCCCTTGTAGGGAAGATCAAAGGCGAATTGCAGACCGCCGACGACGTCGCGCTTGGCCGCACCAAAGAACCTGTTTTCGGCGTTGGCGTCCATGCCGACTTCGAACGAGACGTTATGCAACGGCCCGACGCTGAAGGCCTTGGTGTTGAAGATCTCGTTCCAGCCGAATGTCGAGCGGAACAGGCCATAGATTTCCGATGCGCCGGCGCAGTTCGCGGGATTTCCGGTGATGGTGAACCCGGGCGCGGCGCAGGATGAAGCCGGATCGTTATGGTCCGACTTGAACAGCGAAATGGTGAAGAAATTGGTGCCGTATGCCCACGCGTCGAAGTGGGTGAACGAATAGACCTGCTTTGCGGTCTTGCTGTTCACCGTGCCGTTCGGGTTGACCGTGAACATGCCGGGTTGGGCGGCAGTGAAGATGTACGAGAAACTCACCCGGTCATCGATCACGAAGAAAAACGGAAGTTCAGGGACCGGCTTTGCCTTGGCCTTGACCGGCAAATCTGCGGCGCTGGCGAAGCCAGCTGGTGCGAGCATGGCAAGTGACAGCGCCGCTGCTGCAAATGCTCCGTGACGATAAGACATTCTGAGTACCCCCAAGTTTACGATCGAATGGTCAAGGCCCAGTTGCAGCAACCGAATGGATCAAGGCCCGCTGCGGTGACACTTGCGCCGTTCGTTAAGCCTGAGAAGCCTCAAGTTTCTCCAAGGCATGCCGCATGTTTCATCACGAACGGGTGATCCATCGGCAGCTTCCGCGTCTTGCGCGCCGATCACCGCATTGCAATCCGCCGCCACGGGCGAACGGAAGGGTTTACGAAAATGTCCATTTCGATTGGCTTTTCGCCAAGTTACGGCACTGCACAAACACAACCACAGCGCTCACGAATTGACGCCAACCACTCCTGTACACGATCGAACGATCCTGCCTATATTGATGGCAGGCCTGATAGGGCCGTTCCGATTTGTCGCGACCGTCACAATTATGCAACACGGAATCGCCCGTCCCGGTCGGGGATCAGGCCGAAATCGGTCGCGGTGCGGCTAAGGCACGTCAAAGGCTAAGAGAATCACCGGGCCGCGGCCTGCCGAAGAGTTGGGCAAACGCTGGCGCTTTTTCCCTACTTACGCCGACGTCCAAACTAGCCCAGTATTGAGGCACTCCATCCCTCGCACGCGTGACAACGAATGTTAGATCCGACACCAACCGGCCTGCGTTCCGGGGAACCGCCGCTGCTCCAGACCATCGGGCTAACCAAGCGCTACGGCGATTTTCTCGCAAACGACGCGATCGACATCGAAATCTGGCCGCGGCAGATCCATGCGCTTCTCGGCGAGAACGGCGCCGGAAAATCAACCCTGGTCAAAACCATCTACGGGTTGATTCAGCCGAGCGAGGGCGAAATGCGCTGGCTCGGCGAGAAGATGGTGCTGTCCGGCCCCTCAGAGGCGCGCGCGCGCGGCATCGGCATGGTGTTCCAGCATTTTTCGCTGTTCGACAATCTCACTGTCGCCGAGAATGTGGCGCTCGGACTCGACGGCAAGGAATCCTTCAAGGACATGTCGGCGCGGCTTGAGGAAGTGTCCAATGTTTACGGGCTTCCGCTCGACCCCAAACGCGAGGTGTGGCAGCTCTCGGTCGGCGAGCGCCAGCGCATCGAGATCGTCCGGGCCTTGATGCAAGATCCCAAATTCCTGATCCTCGACGAACCGACCGCGGTATTGACCCCGCAGGAAGCCGATCAACTGTTCATCGTGCTGGACCGCCTGAAGGCCGAGGGCCGCGCGATCCTCTATATCAGCCACAAGCTGGAAGAGGTGAAGCGGCTGTGCGACACCGCCACAATCCTGCGCGGCGGCAAGAAGGTTGCAACCTGCAACCCGCAAGCGGAAACCGCAGCCTCGCTGGCGCGCATGATGGTCGGCGCCGACATCAAGGAAGTCAAAGCCGCCGCGGGCCGGCATGTCACGGTGCCGCGCCTCGTCGTCAACGATCTCTGCCTCGAGCCCGACGATCCTCACGGCGTACGGCTCGCGCATATTTCGCTCGAGCTGAAGGGTGGTGAAATCTTGGGCATCGCCGGCGTTGCCGGTAACGGTCAGGACGAGCTGTTCGCTGCACTCTCGGGCGAGCGGCTGTCGCCGGATCCGGGCACGGTAGTGATCGACGGCCAAGCGGCCGGACATCTCTCGATCACGCAGCGACGCAAGCTTGGCGCGGCGTTCGTGCCCGAAGAGCGCTTGGGCCACGGCACCGCGCCGCGCATGAAACTTTCCGAAAACGCGCTTTTGACCGGCCACGCCGCCAGCGGCATGGTCAATCATGGTTTCATCAACACCGCCGCGACGTTAAAGGCGGTCGATCGCACCACCGAGACATTCGATGTGCGCAAAGCCAAGCGCGACCCCGAAGCGGCAAGCCTGTCCGGCGGCAATTTGCAAAAGTTCATCGTCGGTCGCGAAATATTGCGTAACCCCGCCGTGCTGGTGGTCAGCCAGCCGACCTGGGGCGTGGACGCCGGCGCGGCGGCCGTGATCCGTCAGGCGCTGCTCGATCTTGCCGCCGCCGGCGCTGCCGTGCTGGTGACAAGCCAGGATCTGGATGAACTCGCCGAGATCGCCGACCGTATTGCGGTGATGTTCCACGGCCACCTCTCGGCGCCGATGGCGACTGCGGACGCTAGCCGCGAGAAGCTCGGCCTGCTGATGGGCGGAAGCAGCCTGGAGCAAAAGGAAACGGCTCATGCGGTTAGTGCTTGAGAAGCGGGCCGAGCGATCCAACACGATTGCGCTGGTATCGCCACTGATCGCGATCGGCTTGACGATCGTGACCATGAGCATCCTGTTCGCCATTCTCGGCAAGAACCCGATACTAGCGCTTTGGGTCTACTTCATCGATCCCTTGACCGACAGCTATTCGCTGCAGGAACTCGCGGTCAAAGCAACGCCGCTCGTGATGATCGCGATCGGCCTGTCGCTGTGCTATCTCGCCAACGTCTGGAACATCGGTGCGGAAGGTCAGTTCCTGATCGGCGCCGTTGCGGGTAGCTGGCTCGCGGTGAAAACGCAGGGCACCGAGGCCGGACATTGGGTGATGCCGGCGATGCTTTTGCTCGGAGCTGCGGCGGGCGCGCTCTATGCCCTGATACCGGCGATCTGCAAGGTGAAGTTCGGCGCCAGCGAAATCCTCACCAGCCTGATGCTGGTCTATGTGGCTGACCTGTTCCTCGATTATCTCGTCCGCGGTCCGTGGCGCGATCCGGCCGGCTTCAATTTCCCGACCACCGCCGAGTTCGATCCGGTCGCAACCGTGCCGCTCCTGATCCAAGGCGGCCGGCTGCATCTTGGCGCCGTCATCGCGCTTGTCGTCGTCGCCGCGGCCACCGTGCTGCTTGGGCGCACCATCAAAGGTTTTGAAATTCGGGTGGTCGGTGCCGCCCCCCGCGCGGCGCGTTTCGGCGGCTTCAATTCCGACCAGCTGATCCTGCTGACATTCGCCATCTCCGGGGCGCTGGCCGGACTTGCCGGAATCATCGAGGTCGCAGGTCCGGTCGGGCATCTGCAGCCGGGCATTTCACCCGGCTACGGTTTCACCGCGATCATCGTCGCGTTTCTCGGCCGGCTGAACCCAATTGGAATATTAATTGCAGGTCTTTTCCTCGCACTTACCTTCATCGGCGGCGAGCAGGCCCAGATCGCAATGAAAATCCCGTTGGACGTCACCAAGGTATTTCAGGGCATTCTGCTGTTCTACGTGCTCGCCTGCGACAGTCTCATTCTCTACCGCTTCCGGCTCATTTTCCCGTCACGACAGGTGCACAGTGGAACTGGTTGAGGCGATCATCCTTTCGGTGCTGGCGGCATCGACGCCGCTGCTGATCGCGGCGACCGGCGAACTCGTGACCGAACGCGCCGGCGTGCTCAACCTCGGCGTCGAAGGCATGATGATCGTCGGCGCGGCTTGCGGGTTCGGCGGAGCCTTGCTGTCGGGCTCGATCATTATTGGCGCGATCTGCGGCATTGTCGCGGGCACCCTATTGTCTCTGATCTTCGCGATGATGGCGCTCGGGCTAGCGGTCAATCAGGTTGCTACCGGTCTCGCGCTGACTATTCTCGGCATTGGATTGTCCGGCCTGATCGGCGCCGGCTTCGTCGGCGAGAGAATAACGCCGGCACCGCATCTCTACATCCCCGGCCTGACCGACATTCCGCTGGTCGGACGCATCTTGTTCGGCGAGGACGCCTTTATCTATTTGTCGCTGGCGCTGGTGATTGGCGTCTGGCTGTTTCTCTACAAGACGCGGACAGGCCTGGTGCTGCGGGCGGTCGGTGACAATCACGTTTCCGCGCACGCGCTCGGATATCCGGTGCTCAAGATCAGGATGTACGCCGTGATGTTCGGCGGCGCCTGCGCCGGCCTTGCGGGGGCTTATCTGCCGCTCGCCTATACGCCGTTCTTCATTCCGGGCATGACCGCCGGCCGCGGCTGGATCGCGCTCGCCCTGACCGTGTTCGCGTCCTGGCTGCCGGGCCGCCTCGTGATCGGCGCCTATCTGTTCGGCGCGGTGACGATTCTGCAGCTTCATGCCCAGGGCGCCGGTATTGGCGTGCCCTCGCAATTCATGTCGTCGCTGCCTTATCTGGCAACCGTCATCGTTCTGGTGCTGCTGTCGCGCGCCCGCACCGGCGGCTCGACCGCGCCGGCCGCACTGGGCACCGTGTTCGTGCCTGACCGCTGATTTAGTATTCCGGGCGTGCGCGATGGGGCGCCGCGTCCGGAACTGATGTTCCCCCCGACTGTTTGGAGATTTGACGATGAGGAAAAAACTTTTTGCCGCGGCCTCCGCGTTTCTGCTGGCCGGCGCTATCAGCAGCGGCGCCTCGGCCGCCGACAAGTTGAAGGTCGGGTTCATCTATCTCGGCCCGGTCGGCGACCTCGGCTGGACCTATCAGCACGACCTCGCCCGCCAGGCTCTGGCCAAGGAACTCGGCGACAAGATCGAGACGACCTTTCTGGAGAACGTGCCGGAAGGGCCCGACGCCGAGCGTGCCGTCGAGCAGCTCGTCCGCGCCGGCAACAAGCTGATCTTCACGACGTCGTTCGGTTACATGGACCCGACGCTGAAGGTGGCGAAGAAATACCCGAATGTGCATTTCGAGCACTGCTCGGGCTACAAGCGTGACGCCAACATGGCGACCTATTCGGCGCGCTGGTATCAGGGCCGTTACATCCAAGGCCAGATCGCAGCCAAGATGTCGAAGGCCGGCGTGCTCGGCTATATTGGTTCGTTCCCGATTCCGGAGGTCGTCTCGGGCATCAACGCCACGATGATCGGCGCGCAGACGGTCAATCCCAACATCAAGGTCAAGATCATCTGGGCCAACTCCTGGTTCGACCCCGGCAAGGAAGCCGACGCTGCGAAAGCGCTGCTCGATCAGGGCGCCGACGTGATCATGCAGCACACCGACTCACCGGCGGCGATGCAGGTCGCGAGCGAACGCGGCAAGCTGGCGTTCGGCCAGGATTCCGAAATGATAAAGTTCGGACCCAAGGCGCAGCTTACCTCGATCCTCGACACCTGGGCGCCCTATTACATCGCTCGCGTCAAGGCAGAGCTCGACGGCAGCTGGAAGTCCGAGGATACCTGGGGCGGGCTCGAGACCAAGATGTTCGCGATGGCGCCTTACACCAACATGCCTGACGACGTGAAGAAGATGGCGATGGATACCGAGGCCGCCCTCACCGCCGGCAAGCTGCAACCGTTCAAATGTCCTGTCGTCGCCCAGGACGGCACCACGGTCGAATGCAAGGGCGGCGACCATCTCGCCGACCCTCAGGTGCTCGGCATGAACTTCTACGTCAAAGGCATCGACGACAAGATTCCCGGCAAGTAAGGCCGGGCACTCCCGAGACTACCGGGTCCGGGCGGCAACGCCCGGACCCTTTTTCTTTCGCGCCGATAGCTGAGCGTTTTCACCCCACTTGCATCGTGTGCGCGGCGGCGCAGTGGCGCCGGATCAGGTCTGAAACGTCGAGCCCGGGAATGGCGCCGTCGGTGACCGCCCAGTGGCCGCCAACCATCACCCGGTCGGCGCGATAGGCGCCGCACAGCACGAGCGCCGCCAGGGGATCGCCGTGGCCGGAGAAACGCAATTCGTCGAGCTTGAACAACGCCAGATCGGCGGCCTTGCCGACCGCGATCTCGCCAAGTTCGGGACGGCCGACGCAGGCCGCCGATCCCTTCGTTGCCCAGCGCAGCGCGTCCTTGTGGCTGACGCGGGTGACGCCGTAGCGGGCACGCTGCAGCAGGAACGCCGCGCGCACCTCCTGCATCAGGTTGGATTTGTCGTTCGAGGCCGAGCCGTCGACGCCGAGGCCGATCGCGACCCCCGCCTCTTCCATGTCGCAGACCGGACAGCAACCGGACGCCAGAAGCTGATTGCTGCAGGCGCAATGGCTGATCGTGGTCTTGGCCTTACCCAAGCGCTTCATCTCGGCGGCATTGAAATGAATGCCATGGGCGAGCCAGGTCCGCGCGTTGAGCCAGCCGCTTTCCTCGAGATAATCCAGCGGCCGGCAGCCATGCATCTGCTCGCAGAATTTGTTCTCGTCCTCGGTCTCCGCCAGATGCGTATGCATGCGGACATCGAGCTTTTCCGCAAGCGCCGCGGTGGCGCGCATCAACGAGGTCGTCACCGAAAACGGCGAGCACGGCGCCAGCGCGATCTGCACCATGGCGTCTTCGCCGCGCTGATGATGCTTTGCCACCAAGCGCTCGCTGTCCGCGAGGATAGTATCTTCGTCCTGCACCACGCTGTCCGGCGGCAGGCCGCCGTCGCGCTGCGAGCGGTTCATCGAGCCGCGGGTCAACAGCACGCGGACGCCGAGCCGTTTTGCCACCGCAACTTCGATATCGATGGCGTCCTCAAGCCCCGCGGGAAACACGTAATGATGATCGGTCGTGGTGGTGCAGCCGGACAGCAGCAATTCCGACATCGCCACGGTGACGCCAAGTTCGAGCGCCTCCGGGGTCAGCCGCGCCCATACCGGATAGAGCGCCTCAAGCCACGGGAACAATTCCCGGTCAAGCGCCGCCGGCAGCGCCCGGGTCAAGGTCTGGTAGAAATGGTGATGGGTGTTGATCAGCCCCGGCAGCACCACATGGTCGCCGGCCTCGAAGAACGCCGCCGATGTCCTGGGCTGGCCGCCCTTCGGCACCAGCTCGACGATCCTGCCGTTTTGGACAACGACGCCCCGCTCCGCGCCATCGGCGAGGATGGCCAACGGATCCTTGATCCAGATCGCCCGATTTGGGTCCATCATGTTACTTTCTCCAGGGGACCGGAATTGCGAAACTAAAGCCACCCTGCAATTCAAGGACCAGCCCGATCCATGCGAGAGTTGGCGCCGGTCTTGCAAGAATTCTTAAACGGAGATGCATCTCTTTGAAAGCGCTAGCGTATCCATGGATTTGAACACGATTACCGAAGTCGCTCACCCCAAGAGCCGCGCGCAACTGCCCGTTTGGACGGCAGGCGATGCTTGGCTCGCGGGCGGGACCTGGCTGTTCTCCGAACCCCAGTCCCATCTGAGGCGGCTGATCGATCTGACCGACCTCAAATGGCCGGCGCTCACGATCGGGGAGGCCGAGCTTTCGATCGCGGCGACCTGCACGGTGGCGCAGCTCGACGCGCTCGCCTGCCCGCCGGAATGGCTCGCCGCACCCCTGATCAACCAATGCTGCCGAGCGTATCTGGCATCCTTCAAGATCTGGAAGACCGCCACCGTCGGCGGCAATCTCTGCATGTCGCTGCCCGCCGGCCCAATGATCTCGCTGACATCGGCGCTCGATGGCGTCTGCACGATCTGGAAGGCGGACGGCAGCGAGCAGAAGCTGCGCGTCACCGATTTTGTTATTGCCGACGAGCGCAATGTGCTCGCGCCGGGCGACCTGTTGCGGCAGATCGATATCCCACTCGCAGCGCTGAAACGACGCTCGGCTTTCCGACAGATCTCGCTGACGCCGGTAGGCCGCTCGGCCGCCTTGCTGATCGGCAGCATCGATAGCGGCGGCGGCATGACGCTGACGATTACAGCATCGACCAAGCGGCCGGTCCAATTGTCCTTTGCCAAAGGCCCGCAGGCCGAAGAACTGCGCGAGGCGATCCTGGATCACATTCCGGACGCGCTCTATCATGATGACGTCCACGGCAAGCCGGCATGGCGCAAGCACATGACGCTGCGCCTTGCCGAAGAGATTCGCAGGGAATTGCAAGGCCCGGCCCACTCATGACGTTTGAGATCAACGACAAGGCGTTCTCGGAAAATCCGCGCGCGGGGCAATGCCTGCGGACGTTCTTGCGCGACCTCGGGCATTTCGGCGTCAAGAAAGGCTGCGACGCCGGCGACTGCGGCGCCTGCACCGTGCTGCTCGACGGCGAGCCGGTACATAGTTGCCTGATCCCGGCGTTTCGCGCCGACGGCCATGCCGTCACCACCATCGAAGGCCTCGCTAGCGATGGCGGCACGCATCCGATGCAACAGGCATTTCTCGATGCGCAGGGCTTTCAGTGCGGCTTCTGCACCGCCGGCATGATCCTGACCTGCGCGTCGCTGAACCAGGCGCAACGGCAGGATCTCGGGGCTTCGCTGAAGGGAAACATTTGCCGCTGCACTGGCTATCGCGCGATCGAGGACGCGCTCGACGGCAAGACCAATATCGAGGACGCCGCCGCCGGCACCGCCTTCGGCCGCAGCCTGCCGGCGCCGGCCGGACCGCAGGTGGTTCGGGGCGCGGCGCGCTACACCTTCGATACGGCGGTGGAAGGTTTGCTGCACATCAAACTGCTGCGCTCGCCGCATCCGCACGCCAAAATCATCTCGATCGACAAGACCGCGGCATTGGCCGTTCCCGGCGTGCATGCGGTCCTGACCTTCGAAGACGCGCCGCGCCGGCTGTTTTCCACCGCGCGGCACGAAAGAGTCTGGATGGATCCGGACGATACCCGCGTGCTGGACGATGTCGTGCGCTTCATCGGACAGAAAGTCGCCGCCGTCGTTGCGGAAACCGAGGCGGCTGCCGAAGAAGGCTGCCGCCGCCTCAAGGTCGACTACGACATCTTGCCGGCGGTGTTCGATCCCGAACAGGCGATTGCGCCCGGCGCGCCGCTGCTTCACGCGGACAAAACAACGGAACAGCGCGTGACCGGCGCGGGGCGGAACATCGTCGCGGAAACCCATGGCGAGTACGGCGATGTCGCCAGCGCGCTTAAGCAGTCCGCGGTCACCTATGAGGGCACGTTCACGACCCAGCGCGTCCAGCACGCTGCCTTGGAAACCCATGGCGGGCTCGCCTGGGTCGACGCCAGCGGCATCCTGAACGTACGCTCCAGCACGCAGACGCCGTTCCTGACGCGGCGGGCGCTGACGGAGATTTTTGACCTCGCCCCGGACAAGGTCCGGGTGTTCTGCGAACGGGTCGGCGGCGGCTTTGGCGGCAAGCAGGAAATGTTCGTCGAGGATATTCTGGCGCTCGCTGCGCTCAAGACCGGACGCCCGGTGAAACTGGAGTTCACCCGCGAGGAGCAATTCATCTCGACCTCGACGCGGCATCCGATGCGCGTCAGCGTCAAGGCCGGCGCCGACAGTGACGGAAAACTGACGGCGCTGCAGCTCGACGTGCTCTCCAACACCGGTGCCTATGGCAATCATGGCCCACCGGTGCTGTTCCATGCCTGCGGCGAGTCGCTCGGCGTCTATAATTGCCCGAACAAGAAGGTCGACGCCGTCGTCGCCTATACCAACACGCTGCCGGCGGGCGCCTTCCGCGGCTACGGCCTGCCGCAAACGCTTATCGCGGTGGAAGCCGCCATCGACGAACTGGCCAAGGGTCTTGGCATCAGTCCGTTTGAGATCCGCCGCCGCAACATCGTCAAGCCCGGCGATCCCATGCTGTCGCCGCCGGGCTCCGGGCATAACGACATCTTCTACGGCTCCTACGGGCTCGATCAGTGCCTCGACCTGGTCGAGCGCGCGATGCAGGCCGAAGCACCCAAGGTCGAGCTCTCCGCCGACTGGCTGATCGGCGAAGGCATCGCGCTGACCATGATCGACACCGTGCCGCCGGACGGGCATATCGCGGATGCCGCGATTGCGCTCTGCGAGGACGGCTCCTTCGAGCTGACCGTCGGCACCGCCGAGTTCGGCAACGGCACCTCGACGGTGCATCGCCAGATCGCCGCGACCGCGCTTGCGACCACCGTCGACCAGATTCGCCTTAGGCAATCGGACACCGCGCATGGCGGCCACGACACCGGCGCCTATGGCTCTACCGGCACGTTTGTCGCCGGACGCGCGACCCAGGCAGCGGCGAAAAATCTCGCCGACGATCTCAGGGTATTCGTTTCCACCGCGGCCAAGACCGATCCCGACGCTTGCGTGCTCGAAAACGATTCCGTGGTCTGCGGCAAGGAGCGCGTCTCGTTCGCCAAGATCGCCGAGACCGCGCGCGCGCAAGGACAGTCGCTTCACGCAACCGGCTCTTCCGGGGGTACGCCGCGCTCGGTTGCGTTCAACGTGCAGGGTTTTAGGGTCGCCGTGAACAAGGGTACCGGCGAAATCAAGATTCTGAAGAGCGTGCAGGCCGCCGATGCCGGCCGGGTCGCCAATCCCATGCAATGCCGCGGCCAGGTCGAGGGCGGCGTCGCGCAGTCGCTCGGCGCCACCCTCTACGAGGAGATGGTGATCGATGAGGGCGGCCGCGTCGTCAATCCGAAATTCCGCGACTATCATTTGCCGTCCTTTGCCGACGTTCCGCGCACCGAAGTGTTGTTCGCCGACACCAGCGATACGCTGGGGCCGATGGGCGCCAAATCGATGAGCGAGAGCCCCTATAATCCGGTCGCCGCCGCGCTCGGTAACGCGCTTGCGAATGCCACCGGCATCCGCTTCGCGTCGGTGCCGTTCAAGCCGGACCGGCTGTGGCCGAAGCTTCAGGAGAAGTTTGGCTCGTAATCACCCCCGCCCCACCGTGCATTCGATCTGGCCGTGGGGCTCGTCGGTCGGCAGGAAGACGTCGTTGTGGTTATCGAGCCCGAATGCCGACAGGTTCATCGGGATGAAGTGCATGTTCGGGCAGGCCATGCTGATCTCGGAAATTTCCGGCACCGCCGCAAGCGCCGCTTCGCCCATCCGGTACAAACTGTCCTGCACGCTCGAGCTATAGGTGGTGCCGAACACTTCCAGCGCGGTCGAAAGGATCTTCGCGTTGGTGGCCGGATAGTTTTCCGGCTTCGCCGACCATTTCCAGGACGCCACCATGGAGGTCGCACACATCCGGTCGTTGGTTTCCTTGATCGTCGTGTAGGGATCCTTGACATAGTTTTCCCAGCCCGACTGGGTCGACTTCATGAAGGTAAACCCGTCGATGCCGGAAGCGAGCGTCGATCCCTGGCGAGTGGCGGTGACTTCGACGGTCGGCTTGCCGTTGCCGTCGAGCACAAAACTGTGCGGATGCGGCTTGCCGCCGAAACTGAGCCGGCTCCATTTTGTCTCATGCGCGGTGATCGCCACCGAACTGACCTGCGGATAAGTGTCGAGATATTTCGTGGCCAGCACTTGGCAGAATTCCTCCGTACAGAGAGAGGTGTTTTCTCGCGCGACGATGTTGACGACGTTCTTGATGGTGTCGGTCGAGACCGAGGTCGAGTTGTCGGCGTGCGTATAGGCGCGGGCAAAATCGCCCTCGATCATCGCCTTGACGTTGAGCTGGCTGACCTCGTGGCGATCGCCATCGCGATGGATGCGCATGACGCGAACCCGGCCCTTGCCGTATTTGTTTTTTATCAGTGGCACGTGCGAGACCTCCTGTTCAATCGGCGATTTTTGCCCGGCTCCGTTTCGCACCGGCCCCGGTCAATGAATAGCAACCTGCGTGCCAATTCAACTCCCCCGATAGGTCGCGTAGCTCCAGGGCGTGACCAATAGCGGCACGTGGAGATGGCCTTCGGGATCGCTCACCGAAAAACGTAACGGTATTTTATCGAGGAACGGCGGATCGGACATCGGCACCTGCCGTTCGGTAAAATATTTCCCGACGCTGAAGGTCAGCTCATAGCGCCCGATCGGCACCGGCCGGCCGCCGATCAGGGGCTTGTCGGTGCGGCCATCGGCATTGGTGATGGTGCGGGTCACGACGCGGCTTGAGCCGAGCTCGGATAGTTCGACGAGTTCGACCGCGATGCCGGCCGCGGGCCGGCCGCTATGCGTATCCAGCACATGGGTCGACAGCCGCCCATGCACCTGCAGCCGGTCGTCGCCAACGACGAGTAAATCAAGGCGCAGTGCCGCGATCCGGCAGATCTCCTCGATCGATTTCCGCGTCTCGGTTTTGGCATCGTTCGGCAGGCGGCGCTCGAAATCGCGCAGGATCGAATCCTTGGTGTGGCGGCGAACACTGACGATGTAAGGAAAACCGAATTTGGCGCGGTAGGCATTGTTGACGCGCTCGAACGCCTCATATTCGGCATCCGACAAGCGGTCGAAGCCGACGCTGTTCTGTTCGTCATTGGATTCCGCGGTGAGGCCGGCGGCACGCTGGGTCTTGTTGGCGAGATCGGGATGCGCTTTTATCAGTGCAAGGCGCAGTTCGGGGGCCCCGCGATCGACGGCGGCCTTCATCGCGGCGAACAACGCCTTCACGCCGGCAAACGGCCGTGCGGATGCCGCCTGCTCGGCGATCCATGGCGAGTACTCAAAGATATTAGAAAGCGCCGCGACAAAATCGTCCTTGCTGCAGACGTTGAGATCGGCGAGCGTTTTCTGCGACATCTTTGCCCTCGCTATCCGATGTCGAAGGCGTTGGCGGCGAGATGCGAAAGATGGGCGTGCCAGTGCTGCGCGATCTGCAGCCGCGTCGGCACCCAGACCCGCTCATGCTTCATGATGTAGTCGAGAAACCGCATCAGCGATGCCGCGCGGCCGGGACGGCCGACCACGCGGCAATGCAGCCCGACCGACATCATCTTTGGTGACGTCTCGCCTTCGGCATAGAGCACGTCAAAACTGTCCTTGAGATAAGTGAAGAACTGATCGCCGCCGCCAAACCCCTGCGCATTGACAAAGCGCATGTCGTTGGCATCGAGGCTATAGGGGATGATCAGATGCGGCCCGGCCGGTCCCTTGATCCAGTACGGCAGATCGTCGGCATAGGAGTCGCAGGAATAGAGGAAGCCGCCGGCCTCCATCACCAGCCGCACCGTGTTGATCGAGGTACGCCCGGTGTACCAGCCGAGCGGATGCTGTCCGGTGACCTCGGTGTGGACACGGATCGCGTCCGCGATCTCCGCGCGCTCCTCCGCTTCCGACATGTCCTTGTGCTCGACCCATCGGAGGCTGTGGCTGGCAATATCCCAGCCGGCCTCTTTCATGGCGGCGACAATTAACGGATTTCGTTTCAGCGCGTTGGCGACGCCGAATACGGTGGTCGGCAGCTTGCGCTCGGTAAAGATCCGCCACAGCCGCCAGAAGCCGGCGCGCGAGCCATATTCGAACATGGATTCGATATTGGCGTGGCGCTGCCCGGGCCAGGGCTGCGCGCCCAGCACGTCCGACAAAAACGCCTCCGACGCACGGTCGCCGTGCAAAATGTTGTTCTCGCCGCCCTCTTCGAAATTGACCACGAACTGCACAGCGACGCGCGCATTGCCCGGCCAGCGCGGATCGGGCGGGTTGCGCCCGTAGCCATGGAGGTCGCGGGGATATCGGGCGTCCGCCACTTAGACTTCCTCGAACCTGATCTTCTGCGCGCCTTTCCAGAGCACGGTCTTGCCGAACGTCGCCAAATTCTCCAGGCCCGAGGTTAGCGTAACAAAATGATTGCCGGCGAGCTGGCCCATCTTGCTCGCGAAATGCACGCCGCCATAGGCCAGCAGAATCTCGGTCTCGCTGATGCCGCCGGGATAGAGGATGATCTGGCCCGGCGCGGGATAGCTGGTGTGGTTCTCGTAAGTGACGCCGAAATCGAGATCGCCGAGCGGCATCCAGACGCCCTCGCCGCTCCAGCGCACATGGATGGCCTGGCTCTCGAACGGCATCGCCTTGCGAAAGGCGGCGACGGTTTTTGGCGCCAGTTGTTCTTCGAAACGGGCCTGGAAAACGAAGTCGCCGGCGTGGACGATGAGTTGGCTCATTTAGGAATACTCGTGATGGCTGTAGGAACTTGGGCCGAAACAGATTGCAGCCGAAGGCCGAAGAAGCAAGGAACATTCCAGCCGGGAGCCGGGCTTTAGAAACTCTTACCGCCTATTGGTCCGGCCGCTTTCTTTCATAGGACCAGCCAAAAATACCGCTGCGCTGCACCTCCGGTTCCGGGGGCGGCGCGGGCGCGACTTCGGCCTGCGGCGGCGGAGGCGGTGGGGTCGGCAAGGTCTCGCACTTCATCGAATAGACCAGCTTGCCGTCTTCGGTGCGGCCGATTGGCGCACAATTGTCGACCCGCGCGGTCGCGCCCTTGGGCACCAATTTGGTTTGCGCCAACACGGGCGATACGATCACGGGCGATGCGATCAGGAGAATTGTAAATACCAGCTTCTTCATCGGTTTTCTCGGAGGGCGCGGCGGCCGTCGGACGGGTTTAGGGAAATCTATCATAGTTGGGAAGCCGCCGAACCCGTCGCCTGCCGAATATTTGATCCAAAGACTTCGCTGACCAACAAATTGGCTCCCCGTTTCGTGATGGTCGGGCCCGTAATAATCAGCGTGACGCATCGTTATGTCGGAAGCGAAGGCGCCAGCCCGCGAGACGATTTTTGTCTCGTGAGTTGAGCGTCTGCACAAGGGAGATTTAAAATGCAAAAGACCATCCTGACCATTCTCGCTTCCAGCCTGCTTGCGGCCTCGACCGTCCAGATCGCCGCGGCCGCGGAGCATCACCGGAGCCACAAGCTCTACCGCACGCATGCGCCGATCAGCGAAGAAATCCGCAACAGCAACGCCTATTATGCGCCGGATTATTACGCTCCGTCGTCCCGCTGGCCGCAGCCCGATTGGTCTGACTATTCGCGCTACCAGAACGGCGCGGAGTCGGCCCCGGCTGGGCACTAAGCGTACCGGTTGAAAAAAGAAGTCGGACGGAAGGTAGGGCGTCCATCGCCTCACTAACGACCGTCATACCCCGCGCATGCGGGGTATCCAGTACGCCGCGGCTTTTCGGATCTTTCACTGGCGTCTCTGGAATACTGGATCGCCCGCTGGAGCCTGTCATCGGGCGGCGCGTTGCGCCGACCCGGTGGCGGGCGATGACGGCGGAGGGTGAGGCGGCGGTTTCAAACTTCAAGCAGCCGCGCCTTCGCGATCTCGCCGCATGTTTTGCGCGAGTCTTGCAAGAACCTTCTGCCCTCGGAGATCAGAGGGCGCAGGGAATGCCGGGCGCTCGATGCGCCCGCAGCCGCGCGTGTAGTGTAGTAAACACGCGCGTTAGTCACCACGGTCACACCGGAACAACCCGGCATTCCCCGCGCAATGGTTTTAACGGTTGCTTCGTGCTCTCCCCGGTGACCGGGCTCTTTTGCCACCGTCATCGGCGGAGACAACTCCGCCAACTTGACACCAGCGTCGGGGTGTCAGGACCACACGACTTCGCCGTCCGCTTGAGCGCTGTTCGTCAATAGCGCCACCGCGTCCACCGCATCCCGCCCAACGTTCGTGACGATCGCGAAACGCCCCTCTGTGTGGGACGGGATGGCGGGGGATATAGAGGTGATTTGGGCAAATCACGAAGCGGTATATTTTTGCGAACGGGACTGGACGACCCAAATCAGCTTGATCCGGCTCAAGAAATTGGCGTTTTCGCGCAGAGGCCGGCCCGTAGCCTGGGTCGGCGCGAAGCGCCGCCCCGTTGGCTCCGTCCAGGCTACAACTGAGCCGCTACCAAATCAGAAAAGTTCAGTTGGAGGTTCGCCATGCTCAAGCTTCCACCGCCCGTCTGGGCTTTAGCGTATGTCCTGCTCGCCGCCGCAATCAGCGGGTGGCTCGGCTGGCCCGAATTCCCCGGCCTGCCGATTGCGCCGCTCGGTATCGCGCTGATAGCGGCCGGTTTTGTTCCGCCGGTTTGGGCATTGGTTCTGTTCCGTCGTGCGGACACCGAAATTGAACCGACCTCACCTACCAATCGCGCTTTGGTTACCAGCGGTCCTTACCGATTTACCCGCAACCCAATGTACCTCGGACTGGTGACCCTCACCCTCGGCATTGCGGTGTGGGTCGGCGCCTGGCCGATGCTGATCGCGCCGTTGGCGGTGTTCGCGACCGCCAATTGGGTCCACATCCCCTTCGAGGAAGCCAAGATGCGCCGCCAGTTCGGCGCGGCGTATGATGATTATGTCGCGCGCGTGCGGCGGTGGGTGTGAGGGGCCTGTGCCGTTATCCGCTTGGCGCCGAGCATCATAGTTCGTCATGCCCGGGCTTGTCCCGGGCATCCACGTCTTGCCGATATCACCGCAAGAAAGACGTGGATGGCCGGGACAAGCCCGGCCATGACGAGGAAGTGAGTTGGAAAATGTGCTACCCCCCGCCGGACAACATCTTCACCAGCCGATAAAGATAATCCTCGCCCTGGTAGAACGATTTTATCATGACCCGCTCGTCCTTGCCGTGGGCGCGGATGTCGTGGATATCGTTGGCGAGGCCGGAGTGGCCGTAGGTCGGAATGCCAGCGTTGCGCAGATAGCTGCCGTCGGTGGCGCCGGCGCTCATGATCGGAAGCACGACCGCGCCGGGCCAGAACTCCTGCGTCAGTTTCTCGATCGATCCCATGATCTCCTCATGCAGCGCCGACGGCGCGCTGATGACCGGCTGATCGAGTTGGGTCACCGTGATCTGATCGTCGTCGAGCACCTTCTCCAGCGTCGCTTTGACTTCATCGACGGGCTCGCCGGGCATGATCCGGCAATTGACTTTGGCGCTCGCAAGCTGCGGCAACGCGTTCACCGCGTGGCCGCCCGACAGCATGGTCGCGACGCAGGTGGTGCGCAGTTGCGCGTTATAGACCGGATTGGCGGCGAGCCGGACGAACGACATCGCGGCCGGATCGGGTTTATCCGACAAAACCGTGCGCATGTCGGCCGCGGTCTGTTCGCCCTCGAATTGCGCTGTGCGATCGAAGTAAGCGCGCGTGGTGTCGTTGAGTTTTAGCGGAAAGCTGAATTTGGAGAGGCGCACCAGGCCCTCCGCGAGGTGATAGATGGCGTTGTCCCTGCTAGGGACCGAGCTGTGGCCGCCTTTGTTCTTGACGTCGAGCTGATAGCTCAGGGAGACTTTCTCGCTGGTCTGCACGCTGTTCCGGATCGGCGTGCCGTTCTTCAGCCCGACCCCGCCGCCCTCGTTGAGTGCGAATTCGGCATCGATCAGGTCGCGATGATTGTTGAGCAGCCACTGGATGCCCAGCGCATCGCGGTCGAGGATTTCTTCGTCGGTCTCGAGTGCGACGATGATGTCGCGGTCGGGCTTGTAGCCTTCCTGCTTGTAGCGAATGAGATTGGTGATGAAGGCCGCCGCCATGTATTTGTCGTCGCCGCTGCCGCGCGCGTAGTAATAGCCGTCCTGCTCGGTCATTTTGAACGGATCGACCGACCAGTCCTCGCGGTTGGCCGGCACGACGTCGAGATGGGCCAAAAGGAGAATCGGTTTGCGCGCGCCGGTGCCGCGCAAGCGCGCGACCAGATTGCCCTTGCGCGGCGCCGGCTGGAACACGTGGATGTCGGCATCCGCCAACCCCGCGGCCCGCAGCCGCGCCCCCATCGCTTCGGCGGCACGCAAGGTGTCGCCGGTCGCGGTCACGGTGTTGATTTCGACCAGCTCCTTGTAGATGTCATGGGCAAGCTGCTGTTGCGGATTCAGTGCTTCGGCGGCGGCGAGGCCCGGCAGCATCGCGACCAAGGCCGCCAACGGCCAAATCCAGGAGCGCTTCCGCGACGTGAGGCCTTCCCGCCAAATCTCTCTCAGCATCTCTGTTCTCCAAATAATGCGTCAATCTGTATCAATTCAGACAGGTAATCCGTTCGCTGGCAAGATGCCGGACCGAACAGTTACGCGCGCCAGCTATTCTCAGGAGGCGCGATTTAATCATTAGCCGTCGTCGTCCCGGCGAACGCCGGGACCCATGACCACCGGCGTTTGTTGTTACGAAAGCCGTCGCCCTTCAGCGCCTCAGCCGACAGGCCGCGGCGTATGGGTCCCGGTTCAAGGCCGGGACGACGACGTGCTATTTGGCGGCGACGACTTCGATTTCGACCAGGAAACCGGGATTGGCGAGCGCCGCGACGCCGACCACGGACCGTGCCGGCAGATTGGGCTGGCTGCCGCCGAAGAATTGCGTGTAGCCTTCCATGAAGGCTTTAAAATCCATCGGCGCGCGGGTGTCGTGCACGAGGAAGACCTGCATCTTGACCACGTCGCCCATGCCGAGCCCGAGGCCTTCGAGAATCCCTTTGATCTTGGTGAGAGCGCCGACCGTCTGGGTCTTGGTGTCGCCATAGGCCTGCGGGGTGTTCGGCTCGGCATCTTTGCTGACGACCGGCGGCACCTGGCCGCTGATGTAGTAGGTGGTTGCATCGCCGGTGACCTTGACCGCCTGGGCGATCGGGAAGCTGGAATTTGGTATCGGATATCGCACGACTTCCGCGGCGCAGGGATTTGCGATGAGGGCGATTGCGAAAAATGCGCCGAGCGAAAATAGCGTTGCGGGTTTCATGTCTGTCTCCATGCGTCGGATCATTCATAGGCTAACGTTAACGCGGCGGCGGTGCAGTTTTCTCCCTCTCCCCGCCCTTTCGCGGGGAGAGGGCATAGGCGGCCTACGGCCGCCGTTCTTGATAGAAGAACACCGATGCGCAGCATCGGCTATGGTGAGGGGCTGCCTCCGCGAATGCTGAAGCACAAATTATGCGGTGACTCCCCCTCACCCGGATCGCATCTGCGATGCGATCCGACCTCTCCCCGCAAGCGGGGCGAGGTAAGAGCGTTACCGCCGAGCGGTCCTGACGTCTTCAGCCGTCACCGCATCCGAAAAATTATTGCCGAAATGCGTCCGCACATAGTTCACCACCGCGGCGACCTGGTCGTCGCTCAGCATCGCACCGAATCGCGGCATGCCGCGCTGGCCGTTGACGACGACGGTGACGGGATAACCGCCGGCCTCGAGATTGCTGTTGCCTGCGAGCGAGGGATAGGTTCCGGCGCCGGTTGCGCCCTTGGCGTCGGGCATGTGGCAGCCTTGGCAGACATTGGCGAATAATTCCTCGCCGGTCATTTCGGCAAACCTGAAACCCGTGCTCAGTGCGGGCCTGGAGGCCGAGGGCCCGGTATCCTGCGCGTAGGCCATGAACGACAGTAGCGCGAGCGCCGCGGGTACCGCGATGGAGAGGGCGTTTCGAGGATTGTCGCTTTCCTGGATCATCACGTTTTCACCACGCGCTCATGCAGGCGGCTGATGGCGTCGAGCGACGACAGAATGGCGCCCTCCTGCCAGGCCGGAATGTAGGACGCGTGCTCGCCCGCCAGCACGATCCTGCCGTCGATCTGGCAGAGATTTTCATAATGCTCGCCCCTCGCTTGGTCGCTCCAGTTGCCGGCGCAGCCCAAGGTGAAGGGCACGCGGTGCCAGGCGATGGCGATGCCGTTCTCGAACTCGGCATTATATTGCGGATGAATCATCGCGCCGAATCCGACCGCGCGGCGGACGCGCTCGGCGGGCGTCATCGAGGTGAATTCATACGCATTGGGGCCGTCGAAGAGATACGCGCCGAGCAGCACGCCCTTGCCCGCACCGTTGAAGCCGGTGTTGGGATAGGCGATTTGCCGGATTGGCAGATCCGTATAGCTGATGCCGCCATAGATCGCCTCATCGTCCTCCCAGAAACGGCGCTTGAACTGCAGGCCGATCTTGACGGAGGGCGAATAGGGCACGGCATCGATCGCCGCCTTCATGCGGTCGCCGATTTCGAGCGGAAGCTGGCTGAGGATCGGGAGCGGGATGGTGCAGACGCACCAATCGGCTTTTGCCTGCTGCGGCGTGCCTGCGGATTTGAGGTCGGTATAGGTGACGGTGACGCCACTGTCGTCTTGCTGGATGCGGGTCACCTTGGCGTCGTAGCGGATGAGGTCGCCGACTTCCTTTGCAAAAGCCTTGCCGATCATGTCCATGCCGCCGACCGGCTGAAACATCGTGGTCTGAAAACTGTGGCGCGCGAAATTCTGTAAGTAGACCCAGAGCCGCGACTTCAGGATCTCGGAAAGATGGACCGGTTCGCCCGGGATCGGCACCGCGGTCAAGCCGCCGCCGGGATCCTTGGCGTAGCCGCGAAACTCCGCGGAAATCAGATTTGCCTTGTAGGCGTAGTTATTGTCCAGCGCACCCCAGTATCTCAACGCCTGCAGGAGGATCTCGCGATCCTGTTTCGTTACGGCCTCGTCGAGCTTGCCTTGTTGGGTGACCTTGGCGAGCAATTCCGAGACCTGTCCCTGGAAATCGGTCTTGATGTCGCGAATCCGCTGCGGCGCGCCGCCGAAAGCGTTGGTCGCATGCAAGAGCGCGTTGTGATTGAGCTGGATGAAGGGCTCGAGCGCGACGCCGAGCCGCTTGCAGTAATCCAATAGCGCACGATGGTGATAGGGAATCCGCCACGGGCCGGGATTGAGATAGAGGCCCTGGTCGAATTCGCAGGTCTGGCTGGCACCACCGAGTTCGGTAAAGGAATCGCCGCCGCGCAGGGTCCAGTTGCGGCCCCCGGGCCTGTTGTTGAACTCCAGGATCCGCACCTGGTATCCGGCCTTGCGCAATTCGAGCGCCGCCGTCATGCCGGCAAGCCCGGCGCCGAGGATCAGGACGGAAGCGCCCTTCGGATCGCCCTCGAGCTTGATCGGGCCTTTATATCCGGAGTCGGAGGCAAAGCCGAGCGAGGTCATCGCGTGATACATCGCAGCGCTGCCGGAAACCGCTCCGATCAGGGAGAGCAGGTCGCGCCGACTAACGAATGCAGGCTCGCTTTGCATCGTTATCTGTTGCTCAATCCTTATCCGGCACAAGAACGAAGATACAATGATATTCTGCGTCGGGCGTCGAGCGTTTATCGCCAGCCACAGGATTTATCGCGAATTTGTGACCTCACGGACGCCGCCGACTCATGAGGCCGCAAATTGCCTCAGGCGTCGATGATCGCCACCGCCCGGGTCCAGCCCGCCGAGGCGCGCTCGATCTTCACCGGAAAACATGACACCATGAATCCGGTCGACGGCAGTTGCTCGAGATTGTGCAGCTTTTCGATGTGGCAATAGCCGATGTGGCGGCCGGCCTTGTGGCCTTCCCAGATCAGGCTGGCGTCTTTTGTTTCCGCGTATTTTTTCGCGGTGTAGACGAACGGCGCGTCCCAGCTCCAGCCATCGATGCCGGTCAGCCGCACGCCGCGCTCGAGCAGATACATCGTCGCCTCATAGCCCATGCCGCAGCCTGACGTGACGTAGTCCGGCCGGCCGTATTTGGCGCCGGCGCTGGTATTGACGACGACGATCTCGAGCGGCGACAGCGTATGGCCGATGCGTTTCAGTTCGGTTTCGACATCCTTTGCGGTGGCGACATAGCCGTCGGGCAAATGCCGGAAATCGAGTTTGACGCCCGGCTGCAGGCACCATTCCAGCGGCACCTCGTCGATGGTCCAGGAACGCATCCCCCGATTCATGGTCGGGTGAAAGTGCCAGGGCGCGTCGAGATGGGTGCCGTTATGGGTGGAAAGGTTGACCTGCTCGACCGCCCAGCCCTGCCCGTCCGGCAGATCTTCGGCCTTGAGCCCTTCGAAAAACTGCAGCATGCGCGGCAGGCCCTGCTGGTGATCGATATACTGGATGGTCGGATGGTTGCCGGGCGGATCGGCCGGCACATCGTTTTGCAACGGCACGGAAATATCGATCAGTCGTCTGGCCATGGGTTTTCCTCCTGTCGTTATTATTTGCAGCCATCGCGGCTATCAATCACATCGGCTTGATGCCGGCTTTGGCGACGACGTCACGCCATTTCGGCACTTCGTCATCGATGCGCTTTCGCATGCCCTCGCGCCCGTTGGCGATGACCTCGAAACCGTTGTCGCGCAATTGCTGGGCAATGTCGGGCCGCTTTAGAAGCTCGACCGACTTCGCCGACAACAGCGCGACGATCTCAGGCGCGGTCTTGGCCGGCGCCAAGAAACCCTGGAAGGTATCGGCGATCAAGTCCGTAAAGCCGAGCTCGACCATGGTCGGCACCTCAGGCAGATCGAACCACCGGCGCGCGCCGGTGACGGCGAGCGCCTTCAACGCACCGCTCTCGATGAGAGGATGCGCAGGCGGCAGCGCCGCGCAGGCGAGCTGGGTGGTGCCGCCGAGCACCGCCTGGATCGCGGGACCCGCGCCGGAGAACGGCACATGCGTGATTTGAATGCCGCTGACGATCTTGAGCAGCTCGCTCGATAGATGCGGCGTGGTGCCGATGCCTGGGCTCGCGTAGTTGAGCTCATTCGGATCGGCTTTTGCGCGGGCGATCATCTCGGCAATCGAATTGATGCCGAGCTTGGGGTTAGCCAGAAATACATTCGGTGAGGTCCCCAGTTCAGCGATCGGTGCGAAGTCCTTGTAGGGATCGTAGGGGATCGTTGCATAAAGACCGGGATTGACGACATAGGCGCTCGAGGTGATCAGGAGCGTGTAGCCGTCCGGCTCGGCATGCGCCGCAGCCCCGATCCCGATATTGCCGCCGGCCCCGGCCTTGTTCTCGATAATCATGGTGCCGCCGATGGCTTCGCCGAGATGCTTGGTAATGATGCGCGCCATGATGTCGGTTGGCCCCGCGGGAGCGAACGGCACGATGATCTTGATGGTTCGTTCAGGATAGAGAGCCGCCCTCGCCTGCCTCAGGCCGATTCCTGGCGCGGCAAGCGCGCCGATCGCAAGGCCCGCGCTGCGCAACACCGCGCGGCGCGATGGATGGGTCAATTTCCGACCCGGCATGACATCCTCCCGATGCAGTTATTGTTTCGACCATCATCGCCTCTGCAAATCATACAGTCAATCAACGCGACGCCACGTTTCATGGCACGTGCTTCAAGATGTGATGGGCAATCTTTTCGCGTGACATGCCTGCGCTGGAAAATCACAAACCGCTTGACTTCATAATATGAAGTGTTGACTATAATATCAGTACTAAGATGCCCGTTCAGGTGGCATGGCGATTGAGCGGAGACGGACATGACGATCCTGCAGGTGGGCGGCGCGACCGCGACGGCGCGCAGCTTCTGGCTCGGTGTTGCGGCCTATCTAGTCCCGACCTTTCCGATCGCCTATGCGTGGCACCTGGTCGTGTTCGCACCCACCTATGAAGCCCTCGGGATCTATCGGCCGGATCCAATCATCCCGTTCGGCTTCGCATCAATGTTGATTCAGGGAATCGTATTCTCGTGGGCCTATCCGCGGCTGTTTCCCGGACGTGGCAGCGCGATCCTCAAACCGGGCCTCGCTTACGGGCTCGCGCTCGCGATCCTGTCGTGGTCATTCACCACGCTCGCGGTCGCGGCCAAGAATATCATGACCTCGGTACCCGCCTTTGTTCAGTTGGAGACCGGCTTTACGTTGCTGCAGTTTCTGATCGTCGGACCGCTGATCGCACTTGCCTACCGGAATTGATCGCGGCCAGCGCGGCGTTTGATCCGAAAAAATCTGAGATTGAAACAGGGGAGTTGTTATGCCGAAATACATCATCGCTTATCATGGCGGCGTGAAATTTGAGAGCCCGGAGCAAGGCGCCGCGCATATGGCAAAGTGGAAAGCCTGGGTCGGTGAGCTCGGCGACGCCGTCGTCAATCCCGGCACACCATTGGCAAAGGGCAAGTTGATAAACTCCCGCGGCGTATCGGATGCCGGGGAAAATCTGTTGACCGGCTTTTCGATGATCATGGCCGACAGCATGGACGCCGCGCTCAAAATGGCTCAGCGCTGCCCGTATGTTGATCATGGTACTGTCGAAGTCGCGGAAGTCATGGAAATGAAGTGATGAGGAAATGTCACCGCCGTGTCGCTTGAATGAGTGGAGCACGCTATAACCAGTTCTGCGCGCTGGCGCGGGCCGCGGAGATCATTGGAGAGCGCTGGACACTGCTCATCATCCGCGAGCTCTTGCTCAACCCGATGCGGTTCGGCGATCTCGGCGCGCGGCTCGACGCTATAAGCCCTGCGCTTCTGACGGCGCGTCTCGATGCGTTGATCGAAAGCGGCATCGTGCGACGCACGAGCCTGCCCGCGCCGTTCAAGGCCCAGGTCTATGAGCTGACCGAGATCGGCCTTGCCGTGCAACCTGCGATCCGGGAGCTGATCCGCTGGGGCGGACGCTTCCTTTTTCCCATGCAGGAAGACGACAGGTTCGAGCCGGATTGGGCGCTGCTCGCGCTCGACGCCATCGCGCGCCGCACGCCGACGCCGGAGTGCCGCATCGGCTTGCTTGTGCCGCACCGGGAGCGTCCCGCAAGCTTTGTGGTCGAGGGCGGAGCTGAGGGAACACGCATCGCCAAGGGAGAGCCATCGGGTGGTGCGGTGATCGAGGCGCGGTTCGATGTCCTGCTGCAAATCCTCGCCAGGCAAGTGTCGCTCGACGCGGCGGTTACGAGCCGCAAGGCCAGGACCGAAGGGAGCACACGCACCTTGCGCAAGCTGCCAGAACTGTTCGATCTGGCCACGGCTAGAAGCTGAGGGCGTAGCGGGAACGCGCGCAGCACGGCGCGCCAAATGCCGACCGATCAGACTGCCGCTTGATTGGTCGTCCTGACGAGCTTTGGATAGCGGGGGCGGAGATTGTCGGAGTGCGCCATGCCATTCGACGACACGTAGAGCCGTACTGCCACAAACGCGGCGTTCAACGCCAGCCACCCGGCCAGTCCAAGTACGATCGTCGACGTCATGTTCTCCTCCCCGCCAGATTCGGCAATGGCGATAATAAAATAAATTTTTGTGACGAGCGCGAAGATTCGATGCGGCGACGCACCAATTCTGCTGACCATCCGCCCGTATAAATCCGGACCTTGCCCAATCCAGAGTTTATCCCGGCGACGGGTTCGCGACGTCTCGCACGGCGACGCCGCCGCCATGTCGAAGGCTCAGGAAAGGCCGGAATTCAATTTCATCGCGAGGAGCGGTGGGAACCGGACCTTCGATGACGCGCCTGATCTCTATAAAAATGGGTCCAGGAAGGCGCTCAGCGCGTCTAGTTTGACACGGGCAATCGCTATATGGCTCTAGGAGAAAGGTTGGAACTGGCAATAGCGGGAGCTCGTGTGATGGCCAAACTGGAATTTCGCTGGATCTTATTTGCACTATTTTTAGGCGTTGGGCTGTCGACCGATCGCGTTGCAGCCGTAACCGTGGAGGTCGCCAAGAAGTGCAACGTTCTTGTCGCAAAAGCCTTCCCTCCCGTGCAACCTGGCAACCCAGCGGCAGGCAGCAAAGGGAAGTCCCCTGACGCGCAGGCCTATTTTAAAAAATGCCTGGATAAGGGGGGCAATATGGACGATGGCACCCCCAAACAATAGCGAAACAAGTTGCCGTCGTGAGACCGCGATTGAACGAGCGGCATCGGGCATCAAATAAGACGAACCTTGACGTGTCAGCCGCGTTGTTGGAGCTGGATAGGCCAGTGTTGGAGTTCGATCGAATGAAGCGTCTGCAGTGTATTTTTATCCTGCTGCTGGCAACATCGATCCCCATGCGTGGGGTGCTGGCGCAGGGAACGCACGATCCTTCAACGCCACCCCAACCCTTTGTGGTGCAGCAAGGCCCGCTGCCGACGAACACCACGCCGCCGACGCCGAACCGCGTGCAACGGAACATCTTTTCTCCGGACGCACCGACGCCGAGAGCGCAGCGGATTTTTCGACGCGGAACGACCCGCTGACGATCCCTGCTCCATTCATTGCAAGGAACGGCGGAGGACCGGGCGTTCGATTGCCGAATTGACACGCTGCCGCCACTTTTTGTGGACGGCCTGCTTGGATATCCCGCAGCAGGTGCCGATCATGTCCAGAGAGGCGCCCGCGGCACGCGCCCTTCCAACCGCGACAGAGAATGCGACCCCTTGTCTCAGCTCGATCGCGGCCTGGATTGCAGCCAATGATCTCTGTTTTTTTCGTGCCGCGCGGTGCAGCTCTCTATTTCTTTTCAGCTGCGCGTCTCTCGCGA
Organism: Bradyrhizobium lablabi; assembly: GCF_900141755.1. Classification (NCBI taxonomy): domain Bacteria; kingdom Pseudomonadati; phylum Pseudomonadota; class Alphaproteobacteria; order Hyphomicrobiales; family Nitrobacteraceae; genus Bradyrhizobium; species Bradyrhizobium lablabi. Next base: position 1,723,468 of record NZ_LT670844.1, read on the forward strand.
GCTGCGAAGGATGGCGAACGCCCTTTAGCCGATAATATCGACCGGTCACCGATCCCAAAGATTTGCCAAGTTGTTTTGATATTTCGCGAAAGCTCAGACCTTCCGACTTGAGTCTCAGGATCGTTTCGTCGGTTATGGTTCTGTTTCGCACAGGCATGATTTTGTTTCACTGCGCCTTCGATGGCTTCGCTGAATCTCACTCCGCCGCCAGTCTGATGTCCGGCGCCGCGGCCCGAACGTCGGCGTCGACCTGAGCTTCGAACTTGGCAAAGTTCTTCGCGAACATGGCGACCAGGGCGCGTGCGGTCGTGTCGAACTCGGCCTTGTCGGCCCAGGTTTTTATCGGATCGAGGATATGCGGCTCGACGCCGGGCAGCGAGGTCGGCACCGCGAAACCGAAATAGCGGTCGGTGCGGAAGTCGGCATTGCGCAGCGAGCCGTTCAAGGCGGCCGTCAATAGCGCCCGCGTTACCTTGATCGGCATGCGCCGGCCGGTGCCGTATTTGCCGCCGGTCCACCCGGTATTGACCAGCCAGCAATCGACGTCGTGCTTTGCGATCAGGTCGCGCAACAGATTGCCGTACACCGAAGGGTCGCGCGGCAGGAACGGCGAGCCGAAGCAGGTGGAAAATTCCGGCTGCGGCTCCTTGCCGAGCCCGCGCTCGGTGCCCGCGACTTTGGCCGTGTAGCCGGACAGGAAGTGATACATCGCCTGCGCCGGGGTCAATTTTGCGATCGGCGGCATCACGCCGAACGCATCGGCGGCCAGCATCACCACATTCTTCGGATGCGGCGCGCGGCCGGTGCGTGAGGCGTTGGGGATGAAGTCGAGCGGATAGGCCGAGCGGGTGTTTTCCGTTTTTGAGCCGTCATCGAAATCAGGCTCGCGGGTGTTTTGGTCGAGCACCACGTTTTCCAGGACCGCGCCAAACCGTTTGCTGGCGGCATAGATCTCGGGCTCGGCCTCTTTCGACAGTTTGATGCATTTGGCGTAGCAGCCGCCCTCGAAATTGAACACGCCGTCACTGCCCCAGCCGTGCTCGTCGTCACCGATCAGGGTGCGTTTCGGATCGGCCGACAGCGTGGTCTTACCGGTGCCGGACAAGCCGAAGAAGATCGCGGTATCGCCGTCGGGGCCGACATTGGCCGAGCAGTGCATCGGCATCACGCCCTTTTCGGGGAGATAGTAATTCAGCGTGGTGAACACGCTCTTCTTCATCTCGCCGGCATAATAGGACCCGCCGATCAGCACGATCTTGCGGGCGAAATCGATCGCGACCACGTTCTCCGAGCGTACGCCGTGGCGTTTCGGATCGGCCTTGAAACTCGGCAGGTCGATGATGGTCAGTTCAGGCACGAAACTCTTAAGCTCCGACGCCTCGGGGCGGATCAAGAGCGTGCGGATGAACAGCGAATGCCAGGCCAGTTCAGTGAAGACCCGGGTCTTGATCCTAAAGCTCGGATCGGCGCCGCCATAGAGATCCTGCGCGAACAGCGTCATGCCTTCGGCATGGGTCAGGAAATCCTTGTAGAGGGTGTCGAACTGCTCTGACGTGATCGACTGGTTGCCGGCCCACCACATGTTCTTGTCGGTTGTGGCGTCGCGAACCGTGAACTTGTCCTTCGGGCTGCGGCCGGTGAACTCGCCGGTGTCCGCGCACAGCGCGCCATCGGCCGACAGCACGGCTTCGCCGGCGGCAAGCGAATGCTCATAGAGCTGCGGCGCGCCAAAATTCCAGTTGACGCCCTTGAGTTTTCTTAAGCCGAATTTATCGGCGCCGAAGGCACCGTTACGCACACCCGTCTCTTGCAACTTAAGTCCCCTCTCTGCTCCATGGAGCCACGAAAGCCTGGCTTTAACTTGGCAGGCGCTGTCTCCATCCGATCCCCAAAAGCCGAGCAATAATGATGCCAAGGCAAATGGCCGGGGCGCGTTTTCTTCCGCACCCCCAGCAGGGGCGATTGTTTATTTCGCAGAGCTGCAGAGACTTTCAGCAGCTTTTGACCAATAACTGGCCCGTTAGCGCGTCGTTGTTATCAAACTGTCAAATGCGGCCGGGCAGCGACACAACTGAGCCCAATTGGCGGCCTTCAAATTGAGCGGATGTAAGGACGACGGCGCTTGGCGAGGCCGGAGATGAAGGAGGCAACTCGTCGAGGCAGCCTCGCTATGCCCACCTATTTTGCTTAACGCTCACTTATTTTGCCGGCACACAGACAAATGAAACGTCGGGCGACGCCTTGCCGCTGAGATTGACAGCCTCGGTTGACCTGGCCGCCTTCAGGCACGCAGGCATGTCGGTGAAAGACGATATGTGAACGGCGCCGGAGCCGTTGCTGGCGGTCCACATCAAAATAAGCACGACAGCCACTATTATTCCTTCTCCGTTGGCTGACAGGCACTTCATCTGACTAGCCCGGGTCTGGCGTTGATGATCATCAATTCATCGGCGTGGAATCACGCTGGCGGACGGGTTTCCCCGGGAACCGCAACGTCTTCGATGACAATCAGGGTTGATCTGATCGCGAGCTCCGCTATGAATTGAAACATGTTTCAAAAGCTAGTCGCGCTCGCCGCGTGGGGCACCCTCGGCTTCATCACCTTTGCAACGCTGTCCCCGATTGGGCTTCGGCCCCATGCGGCGACCGATATCGGCATTGAGCACGTAGCCGCGTTCTCGGTTGCCGGGTTTTTATTTGGCGTGGCGTACCCGCGCCGCATAATCCCTGTCATCGTGCTCGTGCTCGGAAGCGCCATTATCCTGGAAGTCCTGCAGCTGTACACTCCTGATCGCCATGCCCGGCTGCTCGATCTCGGCCTCAAGCTATTGGGCGGCTCGATTGGTATCGCCATCGCCTGCGTTCTGCGGCCGTTGAGGCCTATCGCCTGAGCCGTCGTTGGCACCATCGTTTGTCGCATGAAGATAGAATTTGGCACCCACAGCGCGATGTTTGAGAGGTCCTACATGGTAAAGCCTGCAGTCGCGGTGATTCTTCTGGTGATCGCCGGGCAAGGACCAGGAAGCGCGGTAGCCGCACCGAGCACCGAAACCGCCAAACGCTGCATTCACTATGCTTACCTGGTCTATCCCCATAAGCGCCCGGGCTCGGTACACATGAGCGGCGACCGTCAGGCCTATTTCACCGACTGTATGGCGAAAGATGGTAACGTGCCGCCGCCGAGCTCTTCCAAACCTTAGCGCAATGCCGACCAATGCGGCGTTCGCCTGTGGCGAAAAGATGATGTTCTATGCCCCAAATTTGGGCTAGTCTGGTCCTATCATCCTATTCGACTCCACAATCAAGGACGCAGCGCACCCGATGGCTTCGGGAGACTTGATACCGAGCAATCACGATCAATCGGAGCCGGCTGATGCCGAGGTCCAGTTCGCGCTTGTCATCACTCGCATGATCGACTCGGTCAAGAACAACCCAGATGATATGCGTCAGGCCATCTACGATCTTGCTCGCTACAAGTTGCAAGAACAGTTTACCTATGCCGACGTCAAAGACATCAAACGAACCCAGCAAGCCCTGGAATCCGCCATTCGAGGCGTCGAGGCCTTCTCAAGGCAACACGGCAGCATTACCGCGGCGGTACCGCCTCCCTCAGGCATCGGCCATCCCGATGTCAAGGAGCCGGTGTCTCGCGACCTTCCTCCCGAATGGATCCGCGACGTCGGGAGCCAACCACGTTTCGGGATGAAGCGGGCGCCGGCCGATGTCAGCTGGAGGTCGACCCGTCGTCTGCCATGGCCGTATGTGAAGCGAACGCTCGGGATGTTCGCCATTCTGGTTGCGATATTGGTAGCCGTTCAGCAGCGCGAGCGGTTCGCTTTGCTGATCCAGAATCTGCCGAAGTACGAAAGGCAGGCCGCTGTTGAACAGCCGCGACCGCCGGCACCGGCAATTAGCGTCAAGATACCCGAGCCGCCTCCGAAAAAGCCGGCGCCGCTGCGGCCCACCGATTATGGCGTCTATGCGGTCAGCGACGATTCACTCATCGAACTGCAGCCATTGACCGGGCGGCCTCCCGATATCCGGGTCGCGGTCTCCGCCGCCCTGAAGGCGCCCAACCGCACATTATTGCCAAACGGCCATCCGAAATTCATTGTCTTCCGCCGAGACGTTGCCTCGAACATTTCAGACCGCGCTGAAGTCCGGATAATGGCCAAGATTGCGCGCGAGTTCTCGGCGGAAGTGGCCGGCAAGAAACCAAGCGATGGTGACGACAGCTGGGTCATTCGAAATTTATCATTCCCGTTTCGATCATCTCCCGTCAGCGACAACCCTGAAATGTACGAACTCCATAGCGAAGACCCCGCATTGGAATTGACGCCTGGCCGTTACGCCCTCGTCCTGAAGAACCAGGCGTATGATTTCATCGTCGAAGGCGAAGCGGTCGATCCACGGCAATGTATAGAGCGAATAATCACTTCGAACGGCACGTACTATTCGGAATGCAAAAAACTCTGATCTCTGTTCTGCCACTTATTCCCGAGTCACGGATCCCTTCGCGAGTTTAGTGAATCATGAAATCGTGAAGCCAGGCAACATGTGCGTTTGCGACATTTGCGCTGCCGGAATGGTCGAGCCCCGCATCATGTCCTGCATCGATCCCCTGATGATATGATTGAGCATCGTTCGCGGGTGCCGTCGGATGGCTGCTTTCGACCGGCGACCCAGATCCATCGAGCGCGACACTGTCTGGGGTTGCGGAGGCTCCGCCTGGCGGTGTGTGGAAGATAAACGCATCATTCGCCGCGCCTCCGAGCGTGACCGACGAAGCGGTTGAGCCGGTGGTGACGGCAGGGGTAGACGCAAAATGGAAGCCGTCCTTCGGAGGATCGATGGCGATGGTGCCACCGTGTCCATCGCTGGAAAGCGTGAATGTCGAATTGGTGTAATTGCCGACCAGCGAAAGGTTTGCGACGTCATTTTGCGCGTCGCGAATCGTCAGGATTCCTCCCGAGGCGTTGCCCGCATAAGAATACGTCGTTCCCGCTCCGAACGAGATGTCCTTCAAATCGATTTGATCGGAGCTCGACGGATTACCATCACCTGTCAAATTGAGTATCTGGCCGGTGAACAATGACGAGTTGTCTAGAACCAGGGTACCGGTTACGCCGCTGAATTTAACAGTTCCGGAATCGGCGCCGGTCAATTCGAGAGACGACCCTGCGTCGATTGTCGCCGCCTGGGTCACGTTGCTCAAAGTCAACAGCACGTTGCCGGTGGCCTCGATGACGGTAGAAGGAGTGTTGATGATGCCGTCGCCATTGAGGTCCTGATGGAAAATGGATTCGAAGGAGTCCATCAGAGAGCTGTTTCCCGACACGACCGCGGTATTTGAGATGAAGTTCCCGCTGCTATCTGTGTACCAGACCCCATACTCATCGACGCCCGCGATTTTCCAGGCCACGTCATATCCGGTTGCTGTTTGCTCCACGGCAATGGGCGTCCAGGCGCCAAACTCACCCGCCACCACTGCCGCGCCGGCGAATTTTATCTCGGGGCCAGAGCCGGTGCTGGTGTTATCAAGATAAAAATTATTGTCGACCTGGACCAGACTGGTCGATCCAGACGACTCGATTGCCGGCGTTTGCACCGGACTCGTCGATGCAGAGAGCGCGAGTGCTGATGTTTGCAGCGGCGGCGTGCCAATCACGCCATCGCCGTTTAGATCCTGGTGGAAGCTGATCTCGTACGCTTCCAGCATAGCGCTGGTTCCTGACACGACCGCGGTATTTGAGACGTAGTTGCCGTTGCTATCTGTATTCCAAACGCCGTATTCATCGGCGCCGGCGACTTTCCAGGCAACTTCGTACCCGGTCAGGGTCTGCTCCACGCCAATCGGCGCCCACGCGCCGAGCTGGCCCGCCACCACCGCCGCCCCGGCAAATTTCAACTCGGGGCCGGCCCCGGTGCTATTGCTGTAAAAATAGTAATTGTTGCCGACCTCGACCAGGCTGGTCGACCCGGACGACTCTATCACCGACGTTTGCGGCGAGGGAGGACCGATCACGCCGTCGCCATTCAGATCCTGATGGAAGCTCGTCTCGAACGATTCCAGCATAGCGCTGGTTCCCGACACGACATCGGTATTCGAGACGTAGTTGCCGTTGCTATCTGTATTCCAAATCCCGTATTGATCAGCGCCTGTGACTTTCCAGGCAACTTCGTAACCGGTCAGGGTCTGCTCCACGCCAATCGGCGCCCACGCGCCAAGCTGGCCCGCCACCACTGCCGCCCCGGCAAATTTCAATTCAGGGCCGGCCCCCGTGCTATTGCTGTCAAAATAGAAATTGTTGCCGACCTCGACCAGGCTCGTCGATCCAAACGACTCAATCACAACCGGCGTCGGGCCAATGACGGGGTCTAGAACGTTTGAGACACTGCTGACATTGCCGGCGGCGTCCGTCGCGGTCGCGGTAAAATCTTGCGTGCCTGGTGAAAGCGGCCCAGTGTTGATATTCCAGCTTCCACTGGTATCCGCTACGCCTGCCCCCAGCAAAGTTGTTCCGTTAAAAAGCTTAACGGTGCTTCCAGCTTCCGCGGTGCCGGTCACGATAAGCGCGGTCGCCGACGCAGGTGCATCGGAGATAATATGGGGCGCGCCCGGGGCGACGGTATCGATGGTCACGTTCAGTGCGGCCGAGGCCGTGCTGATATTCCCGGCGGCGTCCATTGCCTTGCCGGTAAAGGCGTGACTGCCGTCCGACAGGGTTGCGGTCGCGAACGACCAGGCGCCGCTACTATTGGCGGTCGCGTTGCCGATCTGCGTGGTACCGTCGAACACCTCGACAGTGTCGCCAGCTGGCGCCGTCCCGGTCAGGGTCAGCTGATTGACATTCGTGATGCCGTCGCCAACCACACCGCTGTCGGGCGAGAACGAGGCCACCGTCGGCGCCGGTGGAGGCGGCGCATTTATCGTCAGATTCAGCGCAGCTGAAGCCGCGCTAACTGTACCCGCTGCATCTCTATCAGTAGCAGTAAAACTATGTGCGGCATTGGCAAGCGCTCCCGTTGCGAAGGACCAAGATCCTGTGCTGTCGGCATTAACTATGCCGATCTGGGTTGATCCGTCAAAAATCTGAACGGCGCTATTAACCGCCGCCATTCCGTTCAGCGTGATCTGACTGACGTTTGTTGTACTAGGTGAATACCCAGTAATCGTCGGTGCGTTATGCGCAAAGATCGCCTCCATCGTTGCCGCACCCCATCCCATTTTTGGATCGATGCTATTGAGGTCGGCAACCGGCCACCACGAGTTCTTTCCGGAGGGATCGGCGTAGACATAGTTCCAGACAGTGCTCGAAACGCCCGCGGCTTCCACCGCACTAAGGGTTTTGTTTAGAAGGGGTATCCAGCTGGGATCGTTGTTCGGTACGCCAAGCTCTCCCAAGTAGCCCTGATAATTGTTTGCTTTTAGCCAATCCAAGAAGGGCTGCACATCCTGAACGCCCGTATTCGCGGTGTCACCTTGCTGAGCGTAGGTCAGAGAATACGTACCACTGCCGTTGTCGAAATACTGATGTGCCTCGTAAATGATCTTATTTGCAGGGTCCGTGATATGAAGGTTGGCGTTGGTGTATAGCCAGTTTTTGGCAGTCGCCCACTGGTCGCCTTCAACGTAAATTGGCGTACTCATGTCAACAGCGCGGATGGCATCGACGGCTGCCTGCGCCGCCTTCGGCCAGACAGTCGCGTCAGGCATACTGTTTGGTTCGTTCATAATGTCGTAACCCGCAAGCCCGGCATGACCCTTGAGCTGCGTTGCGAGTTGGCTCCAAAGAGAAGCGAAGGAAGAGATTGGAACAGCGCTGGTGCCGATTTTGGATGAAGTAGCCAAGTCGGCCTGTGTAATGACCCCCCATTCGGTCGCGGCCTGTGCGGCGTAATTTGCGTCGTAACCCCCGGAATTATGTAGATCTACGACTACCTTGATTCCCCGAGCGGCCGCTTCGGTCAGAACGTTCTCCAACCCGGCCAAATAAGTAGGGTCCAGGGGGCCATTCAGGGTAGGTTGCATTCGCTCCCAACTGATTGGAAGGCGAATTAATGTGATCCCCTCCTTCTGCAGATAATCCAAATCGCTGGCGCCAACGAACGGCATCCAAGAGTATTCAGCTCCACTAACGTTTACGCCAACAGTCACCGAAACTCCTGTTCCGCGTTCTCTGAGAAAAATTGGTCTTAACAACGCGCGGATTTGAGCATCGTGGGCCAGCGCTAAAGGCGGGCGGAAGGAAACAGTTCAAATTCTCTGCAACCAGAGACACAAGTGCGGTTGGTAAACGGCTAGTTGCATAATCCAACGTTCTGAGACGCGAGCGAAAGATGTCGATGAGGCGGCCGCTAAAAAATGAGCAAGAGCTTAGCTTGCGTCCGACACCCGCGACGCCTGCCTAAATCCGTGGTTCAAGAAATGGCCCGTAAAATTACGGAGTCGGCCGCCGAAGCAAAGCGACCTGAGAAGGTCTTGTGGCGGACTTGGCCAGAAGCGTCCTGGTCAGAAGCGTCCTGGTCACAAGCGTGTTCGCGTCGCCGGGGGCATCATGACGATAAGGGTGCCCAGCGCACCAGCGACGAGGATGGTGCGGCGTCTGCGGAAACTGCGGAACGATGGCTGGGCGGACGAACTGGAGCGCTGAATTGGATTGTCGGCCGTTCTAAAAACCAATTATACTTTACGGCAACACAGGAGAAAGCGATGAGAAGCCTAAGCGTTAGTCTCTTGGTTGCCGCGTTCTTATGCACAACCCCTGTCTCGCTTCGTGGGCCGCACGGCCTCACCTTTAACTCTGCCGATGCTGCCGAAATGGGCATTACAGTCCGGCATCATCGAAGCCTTATCATCAGGCATAGCCATTACGCCGCATGGCGCTTTCGCTCGCATGACATCTATTACTCACCTGCTGAGGGACTATGGTGCGGCGGGCCCTATGTCGGGGACGGATTTAATGGCGGCACCTATTACGGCGGCCCTTGGATGGACCTGCGTTGCTATGACGGGGTGTACTGAAGGAAGTCGGCGCAGCAGGGCATCGGGGCGCGCTGGTCGATCAAAATAAGGGCTGCTATAGCTCTTTGCCGAACTGACCGTGGGGCCGATGGCGCCGCGGGCGGCCAACGACCTGCCCCTTTAGGAGACGATGCGGAATGATCTTGGTGACAGGCGGCGCCGGATACGTGGGTTCCCATGCCTGCGTTGAGCTTTTAAACGCTGGTCAGCAGGTTGTCGTTTTCGATAATTTTTGCAACAGCAATTCGGCGTCGCTGGACCGCGTGCAAAAAATATGTGGCAAATCACTGATCGCAGTCGAGGGTGATATCCGCGACCAGGCGGCGATTGAAAGCGTTCTGATCAAATATGGCTGCACGGCCGTACTGCATTTCGCCGGACTAAAGTCGGTCCAGGATTCGGTCACTAACCCGCTGGAATACTACGACAACAACGTCATCGGTTCACACCGGCTACTGCGCGCGATGCAGAATACAGGGGTGAACAGGATCATCTTCAGTTCATCCGCAACCGTCTACGGAAACCCGCAATTTCTGCCCTATACAGAGGATCACCCTCTGAATGCCATAAATCCGTATGGCCGAACAAAGCTTGTGATCGAGGACATGCTTCGCGACCAGTACGCGAGCGATTCAAAATGGAGCATCGGAATCCTCCGCTATTTTAATCCGGTTGGCGCGCACGAAAGCGGCCTTATTGGCGAAGATCCCGTTGGCGTCCCCAACAACCTTGTTCCTTTTGTTGCCCAGGTCGCGATCGGCCGCCGCGAGCGGCTTAATATATGGGGAAATGACTATGATACGCCCGATGGGACCGGCGTGAGGGATTACATCCACGTGATGGATTTGGCCGACGGGCACGTGTCGGCGCTCCGATTGCTGGACGCTCCGAAATGCTTTGCCGTCAATTTGGGCACGGGCTCGGGAAGCAGCGTTCTCGACGTTGTCAGGGCTTTTGAAAAGGTGAGCGGGAGGCGCGTTCCCTACGATTTCAAACCACGCCGCCCCGGTGACATCGACTCCTACTATGCGGCAACAGCGCATGCGTTCGAGTTGATGGGCTGGAAGGCCACCCGAACGCTTGAGACCATGTGCGCGGATCATTGGCGATGGCAGAGCGCCAACCCTAACGGGTATTCCGGCTAGTCAATCCCAGTCGCGCAAAGCGCTTCTCATGAGCGATGCTCGTTGGCGCAATGCTCTCTGGCGCCGCGCGGTTTGGCGCCATGCGCTATGGCGCCGTGTCGATAGCAGCTGACGCCGTCTTCAACTTTAAATCGCAAATCCTAAATGAAAGGATCGATCTTCACAAACCATCGCTTGCTTCGTTCGGCATTCGAAATTATCAAGGGATAACCATGCGGACGTCCTTCGTGAACAGCACCAGCTTTTGTTCCCGCAGATGTTTTCGTCATTCTATCGGGTCAGGCCGACACTCGCCGATTGGAAGCAAATTTTCGAACGGCGAGCGCCCCCCAAAGATTCCGGCCAGGATGATGCGAGCCGCCGTTCGAAACACATTGATGTCATAGGCAAATCCACAAGGCCAAGATGGACCGGCTCGTAAGCATTTATCTACCTACGCACAACCGTCGGCAGCTCCTGGAGCGGGCGGTCGACTCGGTTCTGAGCCAAACCTACCGCAATATCGAGTTGATCGTGGTCAATGACGGCTCAACGGACGATACTTCCCTCTTCCTCAACAAAATAAGCCAAAGTGATCGGCGCCTTGTTGCTATCGACAATCCGCGATCGTTGGGACCCTCCCCATCCAGAAACCTGGCTGTGAAAGCAGCCAAAGGATTTTTCATAAGCGGACTAGACGACGACGACGAATTCACACCTGACCGGATTGCCCAATTCGTCGACTATTGGAACGTATTGGCGGCCGGTTCGTCACCTCCGGTTTGCCTGTTCTCGCAAAGCGTGTTTGTCAGCGGCGGCAACAGAATAGTTACCCGCGACAGAAAAGATCATGTTCAGTTCGAGGACTTGTTCCACCACAACTACATTGGAAACCAGGTCTTCTGCATTCGTGACAATTTGATTTCGGCCGGCCTTTTCGACGAACATCTGAATGCGTGGGAAGACCTCGATTTGTTCATGCGTCTGTTAAGGCAATTCGGCGAGGCCCGATTGCTGGATGCGCCGACCTACATATGTGATGTATCCATCAATCGCGATCGAATATCGAGGAACGAACCTCGCATCCGACGGGCGTTCGATATTATCTCGGCAAAATATAACGAGTTGCCGCCGGCGGCTCATCAGGGCCTCTATCTGCAGATGTTTTCCGACTATCATGGCATTCGCCCCACCATTGCTGATTTCAGGCGCTTTCTGGGTTGGGGATTTGATTCTAGCGGTCTCAAGCAGCTTCTCAAGTCATCGATAAAAGGACTGGCGCTGGCGTCTGCTTAAAAAGTCTTGCCGCGATGTCGTTTGATTTTCAACAGTTTCCGCTAAGCCCTGAGGCTACGATAATTGAGGCGTTACAGCCGCGCGCATGCCAATCAACCAACACTTGCCAAATGTTGGGCAAGTCTCGCCGCGAGTGCGACAACACTTAAAGTCGGATTTGCCTGCCCCGATGTCGGCATCACGGCAGAGCTTACGACATATAGATTGCTGGAATCGAAAGTGCGAAGATCGCCATCGACGACTGCTGTGCGACGGTCAAGACCCATTCGCGCCGTACCAATTTGGTGGGTGCCATGGCTTGCTTGCGCGAGTACCGCATCCGCCAGCTCTTCCTTAGGAAAGCGATAGCGTAGCGCCCCCAAACGGGATTGAACGAGCCATTCTTCAAGACGCTCGTGCGAACGAACTAATGCATCTGCATTCGTGCGGTTGAACTTCAGATCGATCGTCAGTCGAGGCAATCCAAACATATCAGCCTCGCCATTCAGCTGGACTCGGCTGGCGGGATCCGGAAACTGCTCCTGGTGATACGACAGGCCGTAGCGGCGCCCCGGATTTCGGATGAAAAAGCCCGGCAGACGCATTTCAGCGAAATATCGTCTGTTGAAAAAGCCCGGAAGGTATGCGAGGGCGTGAGGGATATCGAGCAGAATATTACGAATGTGCGGAAGCGTCGCCACTCCGGGCGGAACATGGCGAATCCGAATTGCTTCGGCGACGAGGGCCCGGCCAATAGGCCCGACCGCAAAGGCCAAATAGACGAGGGATAAAATGCTGGAGCCGTGTCTTGAATCAGAAACTGGCGGGACAACCGGCCAGAATGCGCAATTGAGCAGTCGGTCATCTAGAATGACCTTGTCCGACAATATCATTCGTCGACGCGCGTAGGATCCATTGCCATCTATGAAGAAATCATATGCGCGATCTATTTCTTCAGTCGAAAAAACAATATCGGCGATTTCGCCAATGACATGTCCCATGTAGTAGCGACCCAGCGGCCCGTCCAACCCTCCGAACATATCCGGATGCTTCCGCTGAATGGCCAGAAGAAGCCGGGTCGATTCGAGACCTCCACAAGCGATGATGGCCGTCTTTACGGGAATAATGGTACGTTTACGATCTGGTGTCGCGACGACCAGCTTCTCGATCCGGCCACTTTCGTCCAACTCGAAATCGACAACGGTCGCATTCAATCGAACATCAAGCGCCCTTGAGGACGAAAGCGATTCCTTATGCGCCGTTTGAAACGCAGGCCGGTTTGAAAACCTCTCGAGCCGACAGGGATCGACTACAGAGTCTTCCAGTTTTAGATTTTCGATGGCTGACGCAAAAACTGGCTTACCGCAGGAAGCGTATTCACAGGCAATGTCGTAAAAGGGTAAAATATCGTCGCGCGTAATTGGCCATTTCGCCTCAACGACACCGGGACGTTGCGCAAAGTCGATCGGATCAAGACGTTGGCAACGCGCCCCCCAAAGATTTGATGTTCCTCCAAACCGGCGGGCTACCGCGATCGCCATATCATCGTGCGTATTGCGATCACATATCGTGGCGAGCGAGAGACTTTGTGCTTCTTCGCTGGCGGCATTTCCTCCGCTTTCGAGCAACAGCACTGACTTACCGAGACGCGCGCATTCAAGAGCCAGCGTAATTCCAGCCGGTCCAGAACCAATCACCGTTACGTCCGCTCTTTCGGCGTTCAGTCCGGAAAGATCGGTTGAAATCATCGAACAGCTCCCAATGGCATTGCAACCGGTGAGTCAACAAATGCGCTTGCATTTGAGTTTATCAGCCGACCGAGTTGCTGAAGATTTGATTTGCGATTTCTGTCCGAAAGCGTCGTTACCAAAACAAATTCCCGCTGTCGAAATGATCAAGAACAAACATGCGGCCGTCCCTAATGACTGCACCAGGCGTCTCAAAATCATCCATTAAGCCGCCGGCGCGGGGATGATTTCGGCTGCGCCCGTACAGGTCTTTTCGGCCACAGTAAGAGATTGGCGACAATAATTCGATTCTCGGTGTTGTGTACGTCTGAAGCCGCAAACTCTATGCGAAGCTTAACTTCATTTCATGGCTTACCATAGTCCATCGGCAAGAATTGCAGCCGATCCCAGGGAAAGCCCTCGAGGATCGCGTAGGCAGGCGTAGCACCGAATATATCGTCGAACGGGTCGGGCAAGTTGCGGGTCGTCCGGCTTTTGGGGTTTTCAGCCCTTAGCGTGATTGAGCCCGCTTGGTCCCAAACGACGAAGCCATAGATCTGCGCCGCGCGCGCAATCGCTTTACCGATCGGATGCATCTTAAGACTGTCCACGTCGACAGCAGGATCTAAACGAAAGCGAAGCCCCTCTGGAATCCCATTCTTGTCATTTTCTGCGTCGCCGTCGGAACGATTTGCCGGCCATGACACAACCGACGCCTTTACCGCTTTCACCAGCGAGATGCCCATCACGTGATTGATCTTTTTCTTCATTAGTTCGTCGATACTTAATTGTCCGCCCAGGAAGGGCAATCCGGTCGCGGTTGTCCCATATGGAAAGGGCCAAATACCTGGATTACCAGAGGCCTTATCCATCCTCCCTCCCCAGCACGCCTCCCAGGCTCCGTCGATCTTTCGGGCCACCCAGAATTCCCAGATCTGGTCCGTGGCGGGTCTATAGACCGTCATTTCCGCGTCGGTTCCATCTGCCGGCTGCGCATAGGCTGGAATGGGGACTGACTTCCACTTTTCAGCAAGACTCGGATCAATACTTCCTTTTTTTTGGCAGTCCCACGGTCGCACCACCACGCCTTGCGTGTTTTCGTCCGCGACATAGACTGGGCTGGCATACTTGACCGTGTTGATCGAAACCGTACCGTAATAGGATCGCTTCTGCCGGAGGAATTCGCGCACGAACAGGTTCGAATTGGGGTGAATTGGCGCGTCGGGCGGCAGTGGCTTGTACCAAAAGCTTTCCGGCGAGAATACTTGAGCCGGTACCTTTGGCACCGATTGCGCTAACGCAACGGGCGGGACCGGCATAATGGCGCATATGCCCAGCATGGCAAATTTAGCGTACCGTGATGGCAATAAAGCCATTAGTCCTCCCGTCCGACGATGGGGTTTGGGTAGCAAGAGCCATTGAGGTTAGTGCACCGAAGCTCTTCCTATTGACGTGCTGGCTGCACACGCACCTTCGATTTCATCTCGCAAACACCGTGACGGGTGACGCTAGCCTGCGCAGGTTCGCAAAGACACCACATAATTCTGGGCCGAACTATGACAACTGGATGGCTTCCGCTCGACCTTGGACCTAGCTGCTGCGCCCGGCCGGCCGCCCCCCTTCGGAGCCGACATTTCGCTCTGGAGTGAAGCACCTCAAATGTCGGCGAAAAACCGTCAGAGCCCAAGCTTTCGCTCTGGCATTAAAAGTGCAGGGGGCGTTACTTTACATCCTTTGAAAGCGGCTGTGTCGCCGTTGCCGCCGATATCTGCGATAAGGTTCGAACCGCTCCGCTTCCAATTTGGATGAAGTCCATGAAAAGCGAAATAGTTAAAGCGATAAGGACGTTGCAATGCTATGTTCCCGCGTTGCAATCGGTAAAAGAAGACGCCCAAACGTTAGTACGTAGAGTTTTCCGGATTCCGCACGAGAGCGATTTCCGCATTCTGAAAAGCATAGACTTTGATGGCAAGGTTTTTGTCGATGTTGGCGCAAACCGGGGACAGAGCATTGAGTCGGCCAGAACAATTCGTCCAGATATTCGTATAGTGTCTTTTGAGCCGCAACCGAGCCTTGTTCGCCGGCTAAAACGAATTTACGGAGACGACCAGCTGGTAGAGATTAGAGATGTAGGTCTCTCCGACACGGCCGGCAGTTTCACGATTTATACCCCCATATATCGAGGCTATGTTTACCATGGGTTATCTTCATTGGACCGTGCAAGTGCATCGAAATGGCTATCGACACAGGCCGTTTTCGGGTTCGACCCAGAGCAACTCACGATAAATGAAGAAAGCTGCCGGGTCAGACAATTAGACAACGAAGATTTAGCTCCTGCCATGATCAAGATTGACGTTCAAGGAACCGAGGGAAGGGTTCTACGAGGCGCGGTTAAGACCGTAGAGCGCTATAAGCCCGTTATTATGGTGGAACGCGACGTAGGAATGAATGAGGTTCGAGAAATCCTTAAAGGACTGAATTATTCGGAGTACCGTCTCGATGGAGACGACATAGTGGAGGGGTCTCAGATTGGCGATAACGCGATCATGATGACGCCGGATACGTATGATAATCTTTGGTCGCGGCAAAAACGGAAGCTCAGCTAAATCCCCCCAAAGAAGGAGGCCAGCTGACCTTAACTGACGACGCCTTAACTGAAGACGCAAAGGGTTCTCACACTTTACGCCGGTCTGTTGATCCGCCCCTGTAGCTCACCTGCCATCCTTCCGTCTGGAATCCACAGAACGTCACAATCAACTTGATTGGTGAGACGAGTGAGAGTCCAATCATGGTGATCCTTCGAAAGGCCGATTTCGAAACCCTGATAGTTTTGCGATGTCATCAACTGGACCAGTTCCCCAATCGAAGATCCACAGCGCGCCAAGTGAGAGGAGACCATTTCGGTAAGAATTAGCGGCCGATTTCTCGCTATTGTCGCGGCAAGACCTCTTAATACCCGCGGCTCGAAGCCCTCCACGTCGATCTTTATGAAATGAGAGACCACAGGGGAGACGATACTGTCTCCGCGCACGACATCGACATCCACCGAGTAGGTTTCATCCTTGGAATATTGCGATGCGCCGAAGGTCGCTTCGCCGGAATTGATCTTGGGAATCGTCAAAGACAGAACGCCGCTCGAATCTGAAAGACCGAGGTTGAATACCTCGATATTCGAAATCGCGCTTTGTTCAACGGCCTTTTTGAGCATCGCAACGCATGCAGGATTTGGTTCAAAACACAATACCCGACCGGTCTCGCCGATACGTTTGGACGCATAAAGCGCGAAGCTTCCGCGGTTTGCGCCGATGTCCAAAACCTGGTCGCCTGGTTTCAGAAGCGAATCCAGAACCATTTGAGCCGGCAGATCGTACCAACGGCCGAGGAAATAGGTCAGACGATCCGCCCACCACGACAGATCGAGTTCGGTCGAGTACCCGGTTCGCTTGTCTTTGTGAACAACCCGGGGAGCGTCGGCCCAAAAATGATCGCGCTCGGCATGTCCTATCAGCAGCTTGTAAAGTACGCCCCAGCCGTACAATTCGTGGAACGCGTATGGTCGCACCACACGAGTGGCGATCGATTGAAGTGCGTTCGGAAACGACGGCGCCATTTTACAAACTCCAATTTGAGCGGCATCCAAAGCCATCCCGATTGCCAAGGCGACCAGTACCAGGAATTTTACCCAGGGGAACCTGCTTCCACCTTATCTCGCGAATGCAATAGCATTATTTCGGCGGGAATATGTTGCGGCAGTCGCGCCAAGCCACCGGTGCTACTCGAGCGCGCACAATGATTGAAAAAGGAGCATACACGGCGCCGTCAACGTGCAAGTTAAATCACATCGCGCGTTAAAGACTCCAAAATCGCAAAAACGATGACATGCTCGAAATGAGTTTAGGTCCTATCGTGCCAACCATGATTTTGCGGCGGATAGTGCTGGCGCTGGCAAAATCCATCTGATGCTGCGGAGAATTGGCCGTTCGATAAGTTTGTGAACAAGGATACCGCCAATCACCGCGCCGGCGCTTCCGACGATCAGATAGATCGCAACAAGGATCCTGATATCGTCAAAAAGTTTCATCCTTTGAATTGCCAAATTGAACATAAGCAAGAAAATTATGTGCGAAAGATAGATTGAATAGGACGCGTTCCCGAGTAAGAGCAATATGCGTGAGGGAATTCCCCGGACGATGGGCTCCATTGACAGAGCCCCAAACACAATTAGGGCGGAAGGTACCCCCCACAGTATGGCTCTCTGCTGCAGCGTTGCCGGGAAATTCCAAACCGTTGACACCAATGCACGGTTACCGAGCCCCGGGCGCAACTCTACCTAAGAGTAGCCCCAGCGCTAGCACTGCCTGTCAAATCACGGTCGTTTCTTGGCTCAGAATTGGGTGCGGACCTGTCGATTAGTGGGAAATAAAGTCTCACCGCCTGGTCGCTTCCTTTGGAAGAGAAATGACCATAATCAAGATAAAGGTACTCATCTCCCATTTTGAACGGGCATAGCGAGCCGCTGCAGAGCGCGCCCATCGGTTCGATGAGAGTGGCTTGACGGGCCTCGCTCCGAACACTTTCCGCAATCAGGGGATTTTCTTCGAAGACCTTCCACGAAGACACGTCGCGCTTCATTGACCCCCTTGTTCGATAGGCGAGTGACTGCACATCCATGGAAAACTCAGGCGATTGCGCGATAACCACGACTTCGGCGCCCATTGCTCGGATGGCTGAGATGGTATTTTGCAGACCGAGTTCGCCGCGGCTCGCCAACAAATCCCATCTTGCACTCATGACGACGTATTTAACGTCGTATTTTTCGATCAACTCGAGCGCGTGTCGATTGAACGTCTGGCAATTCGGAAGCTTAAAGGAATAGTAGGATAGAATGGGCGGACAACCAGCCGCGGTATATTGAATGACATTGGCAGCAATAGCTTCTTGGTTCGAGATCAGCCCGGGCACGTAATGAGCGGCAAAAGAATCGCCCCATAGCAAGAGATTTTTGGAATTACCGCTCGTCAGAACGCATTGTTTCGAGTTCCAATTTTCGTAGCTTTGCGTTGCCAGCAAGAAGCAAACGCCCTCGCCCCACTGCTCGTAGCCTGCGATCTTTTGTTCAGCATAGTCGGGGAATCGAAATGGAAATCCATTCGAAGCAACTCCGGCAACGCCAGCCAGAAAAGTGGCGGCAAGAGCCGCAATCGATGTTCCGAAAACCAACGTGCGGCGCCCTTCGGGCCATGCTTTTCGAAAGGGAGACTCGATTACCCTCCAGGAAAAAACAGCCAAAACTAAGCTCAGCAAGACGATACAAACTATCTCGTACCCACCGGGATCCCGCAACAAGTAATACCGTGCAAAAACGGTAATCGGCCAATGGACCAGATACAGAGAATAAGAAATCAGGCCGATCCAAACCGCCGGCCGGCAGGATAGCCATCTTCCAACGAACGTAGAATGCTCCGCTCCAGTATGAAGCAATATCGCAGCGCCCAGACACGGAAAAAGGGCGTTTGCACCTGGAAACGGCGTAAAATCACTGAATGCAACTACGGCATACGCGATCAATGCGATGCCAACAGCGGCGGCAATTTCGACTAGGCGCTGGGGCACCTGGCGGGGCGGACACAAAATCAGAATCGCTCCCAGCAACAACTCCCAGGCTCTGGTCGGAAGAAGAAAAAAATTCGCGGCCGGAGCGCGGCTGGTCAGCAGCACGCTTAGCGCGAAAGAAGCCAATGCCACTGGTAGGAAGAGAAGTGCCCATTTCGATTTGAACCACCGATGACCGACATACATCGCAATCGGCATGAAGATATAATACTGCTCTTCGAGACAAAGCGTCCAGGTGTGAAGCAGCGGTCTGAGCAAAGACGAGGCGTCGAAATAACCTGATGTCCGCCAGAAATAGAGATTGGAACTGAAGAACGCCAACGATGCGGCGCTCTTTGAGAAATCAACCAATTCGCCGGGCAAGAGGATGAGAACGGAAATAGCCCAGGTCAACGCAACGGTGAAAAACAGCGCAGGGAAAATTCGCCGGATCCGTCGCTCGTAAAATTTTGCAATTGAAAATGTGCGTTCCGCTAGGTCGTCCTTCAACTGCCTGGTTATTACGTAACCGGATATCACGAAAAAGACGTCGACGCCCACGAAACCGCCCGAAAAGTTCGGAACACCAGCGTGAAAAAAAACGACCGGCAAAACGGCTACAGCACGCAACCCGTCAATATCGGGGCGGTATTTCATCGAAGGCTCGGCGCTCCCTTTTTTCGACGCAACGTAGAAAATTAGACTGATCCAGATCTCACATTTGCATTTTTTGGACGCATCTGCTTTTGGACGCAGCTGCGGCGCATTTGGTTTTAATCTTTAGCCGAATTATGGCGCGAGGCAACCTTTCAGTAAATCCCCCGAATAGCAGTCCTGATATCAAGTAAATCTGCCGGTTTGCCCTTTATAGCGTCAGGGAGGTGAGACATTTTTAAGCGTTCGAGGAGCCGTTTGAAAAATCAACAGGTGACGGACACATTATATCGGCGCGAAAGTTTCGATACCTCCGCGCCATCTGCGGCACCCACCGCAAGGTTGCGGCAAGTTTCATAATCGCATCTGTTCCAACATGATCATTTCAACTCTCGCGCACTGAATTCAGAGCGCAGCATCCTGCTTCCCAAGAGGGTCAGGTTACCCGTCGCATAGGCGCCGGTATCGATATTAATTCTATTCGGCCGAATGTCCGGAATTGAACCGTGGATGATGTATTGACGAAATCTTCGTCGGTTTCGAGAAACCCGCCTTGTGGGTGGACACGGAAGCTGAACTTTTTCGGGGGCTCGGTTCGGCTTACCGTAAAGCGCGTTAAGCAAATCAACTAAGCTTGGTGAAAGTAGTTCCGCCGCTATATGCTTCCTGCATTTTATGCGCAGGTGGAGAGAGCGGCTGACATTTAAGCCGGCTGACGAAAATAGCTGCATCTTGCGCGTTTACTGTGCACGTCTTTCGCAAGCAGAGCGGGAGGGGAAGCTATCTCTCGTATAGTTTACTAACTACTCGCGGCTGTTATTGCTCCTTGACCAAATATCGGCCAGGTGCGAGGTATCCGGGACGCGATCCAGGGCGGCTCTTTGTGCATCCAATAGTGACAGTTCAGTATTTGCGTGCGCTAGCCGCGACAGCCGTTGTCGTTCATCATTTCGTAGGTCCGGCCTATATTGATGCCGGCCGTGGCCACCCAGGAACGGTCGGAGAAGCCGGCGTAGATCTATTTTTCGTCATCAGCGGGTTCATTATGTGGACTACGACGAGGCGAAGAGAAACGGCGCCGCTGGATTTCATTTGGCACCGGATCGTTCGTATTGTCCCGCTTTATTGGATATTCACCTTAGTGTTTCTGGGGATCACCCTCGCTAGCAAGCACAGTCCGGTGTCAACTCTGGATGTAATGAGATCACTTTTTTTCGTCCCTTGGTTTGAAGAGGATCTGGGGCAAAAAACATCTGCTTTCTATTTTCTTGGATGGACGCTGATGTACGAGATGTTCTTCTATTGCGTGTTCGCTTTTGCGCTTTTCCTTCCAAGGAAATCACAGTTTATTGGCGTGGTTGGTTGCCTGTCCGCTTTGGTAGCGTTAGGCCTTGTTTTTGATTTCAAAAGCGGACCATCGTTCACCTATACCAGTCCGCTGCTTTTGGAATTTATGGCCGGCTGTGCGGTAGGCGAACTCTACGAGCGAAAGGCCATTCCTTCGATATCGTTTGGAACCGGATTGCTGTGCATTGGCCTGGCAACCTTAATCTGGACGGTATGGAATATTCCATACAGCCTTCTAGCGAGGACCCTTCTGTGGGGCGCGCCGGCGGCGCTGATCCTGGTTGGAGCACTTTCAGTTGAGGCGCCGGCCGCAAGAAAGCCGACCAAACTCTTTCTGCTCTTGGGGAACGCGTCCTATTCGATATACCTGTCCCACATAATCACCCTTCTCGTGTTCAATTTGATCGTGAAGAGAGCTGGGCTGATTCAGGGATTTAATTCGGAGATCGCGATCTACTCAACGATCGGAAGCGCGTTGGCCTTGGCCGGCGGCACACTCGTCTATGCCCTCTTAGAGAGGCCCGTCTCTAATTTTTCGAAATTGATAGCTATACCGGTAAAGTCGTCGTAGAGCGCGATTAGCATGAGCGCGCGGCGGCGCCGGCGCTCCGTCAGCTCGACAGAAGCCCGGCGGCCGGCGTGGAGTTAGTCGGCCACAGATATTTTACCCAATTCCTGACAGTGGGCTCAAGCACACTCGAGACGATAAAGCTCGCGGCTACCATAGCTGACGTTGCCAAAATCAAGGCGACAATCGGAAGAAGCCCGAGGTTCACTAGAATACGTATCAACCCCACACCGATTATTTCGTGAAGCAAATATAGAGGGTAAGTCATCAAGCCAACTTTGCGGAAGACTAGAAGGAGGCCTTTGGATTTCGGAGTCAGAGGCGCAACGTAACGCGTCGTAACAAGCATCGCACCAACAGCAATTCCCCAAACCGAGAGCGGCACGGCCGGGGTACCCGAAAAGTAGCTACTGATGGCATGAGTTTTTGCGATGGTGTTGCTAAAGTTGCCAATAATCTCCAAGAAACAGGTCGCTAAGGCCAGAGAAAAGCCAATCCAAATAAATGGATCGTTTCGCTGCA
Organism: Bradyrhizobium lablabi; assembly: GCF_900141755.1. Lineage (NCBI taxonomy): Bacteria > Pseudomonadati > Pseudomonadota > Alphaproteobacteria > Hyphomicrobiales > Nitrobacteraceae > Bradyrhizobium > Bradyrhizobium lablabi. Next base: position 1,745,302 of record NZ_LT670844.1, read on the forward strand.
ACGATAGCCACATCCAAAGTCCGAGAGCAAAGAAACAGCCATACTGCAGGAGAAACAAGTGTTGATTTCTCAAGACAAAATTTATTATCGCAACGTCGCTTCGAAGGGGGATGTTGAGATAAGTGCATGTAACAAATATGCCGCTTGCGGTGGTGAGTAGCAGCGCGATCCAATGGATACTGTCGAACCGACGAAATACCAATACACCGAAAATCAAGGTGTAAAAGCAGATTTCAATGGGAAGGGTCCAATACGAAGCGTCGATCCACGGACCCCACAACCAGAGTGAAATAGACCTTAGATAAGGCTCGAATAGTGAAGCCGGTGTAAATCCTAGAAGCGCGATGGAGAAGACTAGAGTGGTCGTCGCGCAAATCCAAGCCGCTGGATAAAGGCGAAGAAAGCGGCCCCGCAAAAACTCTCCCGCAGTTGCTCCGCTAGCAGAAGATGCAATTACAAACCCGGAAATAACAAAAAAAATGTGCACTCCGACCGCACCGAACCAAGTGAATGGTCCAAGATATTCGAACCGGGCCGCACCCATCAGCGCTCCGGCAGTCGGCTCGGTTTCTGCCCACGACCAGAAACCGAAATGAAAAGACAGGACCAGCAAGGCTGCGATAAACCTGACAATATCGAGTCCAAAATAATAAGTGTGCGGTTTCATTTACGTTTCACCAATACTGGCAGCGCCCTCAGGCGCTTCGCCCTTGTAGCATCCGCTTATTTTTAGAGGCCGATCGGAGGAAACTCGCGATTCTTTTCTCCAAAAAGTAATATGTGAGAACGCTCACGCCTATTGAGGCGACAACTCCGATCGGGACGAAAATATGCATGCCTAGAGAGGGCCCAATGCGCTTCCATATTGAGCTCATGAAAAACAGCACGTGGGGATGAAACAGATAAAGACTATAGGAGGCATTCCCCAACAGCACAAAAAGGGCTCGAGCCCGCGTTAGCGGCGCGGGATCGTGAGTTAACGTACAAATTGCGACGACGCTTACCGCGCACAGAAATCTCACCAAAGACATGCCGGTAGTCATGCTGTCGGTCTGGTTCGCAAGATAAACAAACGCGATCATCAAGCATGCCGACAGCGCAACCGGATAAGAAAAATCTCGAAAGCGGTTCGTCGCGATCAGACGTTCTCTCGCCAACGCGAGTAGTGCTCCCGCCAGGAATTCAAGAATAATGGGATGCATCCAAAATCGGGGGATGACGAACTCCGGTTGCACCGGCGCTGGCGTCAGCACGAAGGGAGTGCCTGACGCGAGGTCCCAGATTTTTCCGACAACGACAAGCCCCACAAACATCGCACTCAGAAATGCCAATCCGCGACGGCGCGGCAAAAACAGAGCGAATGCAAAGAGAGAATAGAAAAACATCTCGAAATCAAGTGTCCAGCCCTGGCTGAGAATAGGCTGAGGCAGATTCGTGACATGGTCGAAATACGGAACAAAAAGCGCGCTTGTCAGGTACTGGAGTGGCGGCCACCGATTGAAGTTTCCGGATGCGAAGAAGAGCGCGACGTAAAAAGACGTTGCGATAAGATAGATCGGAACGATTCTGCTAAGTCGGTTTGCGAAAAAGTCTTTCGGGCTCGAGCTCCAACCGTCTCCCTCGGACGAAATATACACCATGATAAAGCCGCTGATGACGAAGAAGACATCGACGCCCAATCTTCCTGGAAACATTGGAAAATGAAATTGAACGCCGAGTCGTTCGGCGACGCTTGCGCCGACGAACCCACAATGATCCAGAACAACGATTAAGGCAGCAATGAACCGAAGGATTTGTAAGGACGCGATCGTCGGCTTATCCGCGCTGGGCACTTGGCTAACCTCGCTCTGTCATGTCCCCCACGGCTGAGGATGATATTTTCCGCATTCCCGTGTTTTCGGCAGGCTCGCGCGGGTCGCACTTTTTAGATTGAACGGCGCCGTGCCTCCGATGGGCTGCAGATCCACACCCGCCGGAAAATGATTCCGCGCTCGGTTTCCAGTCGTTCGTATCGAACGCACGGCCCCCATCCGGTGTATCCGTATGGAAACGGGCGCCCCCAAAACGAAACCGGACTAGCCGTGGCAGCTTTGGCCTGCTCGAAACCGTTCCAGGCGACGGGCGCTGCAACCGCCAATTGCGGCACCAGAAACAGCTCAACGAGCACGGCTAACACAACGATCATTTTCCCCTCCGTCCGTATTCCCTGCATCGACACGTTCCCTCGCCGCGGGCCGTATTTCAAGTCCCCAAATCCGCCCAAATTTAATCGCTGAAATTAAATGCAAATAAAGTTATTGCAATGCACAAAACGTAGTTTTATATTAAATATTGAAGTAACTGATTTGACAATTGCGGGTAGACGCAATGGCTGTCGTTCCGAGTCGGGCTAAAACGCTTGATGTTCCAACACATAGCGGAAATATCTCCAGCGCGCTGAATGCGCGGAGTTCAGGATTTATTAGACCTCGCTGGATCGAGGTCGCGGTCATAATATCAGATTTAATTGTCCTGATGCTGGCGAGCTATGCGTGCCTGGCCGGCTATTCAATCTTCGCGGGTGTAAGCCTAGGCGGTACAACCGTGGGTGTCGCGTTGCTGGCGACGTTGAACTTCATCGCCATCATGGCGGCCCGCAAGAATTACCGCCTCAGGCGATTGACCCAGATCGCCGTTCAGTTTCGCGAGACCATCTCGGTTTGGGGAGCTGTGTTCGGCGCATTGGCGCTCGCCGGCTTCACGATGAAGGTCAGTTCTGATTTCTCGCGCGGCGGCGTCATCGCGTTTTTTGCGGGTGGTGTCTTGAGCATCCTGTGCTCCCGGCTTTTGGTCGCCGGTGTGATTTCTCGGGCCGTCGCCAACAGCTGGTTCGTGCGGCGGGAGATCGTGATCATTGCCGAGCAGGGATACTCGTTATCCTCGGCGCCGCTCCGGGAGATGCGGCAATTCGGCTATCGGTCGGTCAAAACATTCGAGATTTCGACCTATGAACTCTCCGGGCCGGGCATCACCTCGGCGCTGCGGGAAAAGCTCGCGGACGTCATCTCCACCGTTCGAGAACGACAGATCGGCGAAATCTATCTGCTGTTCAGCTGGACCAATCGCCGTGCCATCGACCTGCTGCTCGACGCACTGACCGTTCTGCCGGTTTCAGTGCACCTGGTCCCCGATGAAAGCACAGCTCGCTATCTGCGAAATCCCGTGGTGGCCATCGGAAGCAGCTGGACTGCGGAAGTCAGGCGTCCTCCGCTGACACGGATGGAGCAATGGCTGAAACGTTCGTTCGACGTTGCCGTTGCCTCGGTTGCGATCGTCCTGCTTCTGCCGATCATGGTGATGACGGCTTTGCTGATCAAGCTCGACTCGCGGGGGCCGGTATTTTTCCGCCAGACCCGCAACGGCTTTAACGGCCGGCCATTCGGCATCTTCAAGTTTCGGACCATGCGGGTGCTCGAAAACGGCGCCAGCATCAAGCAAGCAACCCGTGACGATCCTCGTATCACCGCGGTTGGACGATTTTTGCGAAAGTCCAGCATCGACGAGCTTCCGCAGCTGTTCAATGTGCTGATCGGCGACATGTCGATCGTCGGTCCGCGGCCGCATGCATCGGCGCATAATTCCGAGTACGAAAAGCTGATCGCCAACTATGCGTTCCGGCATCACGTCAAACCCGGCATCACCGGCTGGGCGCAGGTCAACGGGCTTCGCGGAGAGACGCGTACGGTCGATCTCATGCAGCGCCGGGTCGAGCATGACATTTGGTACATCAACAACTGGAACATCATTCTGGACGCCAAAATCGCGGTGAGAACGATCGCGGTGAGTTTGATTCACGCCGATGCCTATTGACGTGATCGGATCGCACGGCAGTCAAAGCCGGCTGAGGAATTAGAAATGCGCTTCACAATGCAGTCAGCAACGCCGACCGACGTGCGGCTTTTCAATGGTTCCCTCGACAGCCTTCTGAAACAGACAGCAAGGCCGGAGGGTGGTCCGCTGTTGCTGGTAACCCCAAACCTCGACCATTTGCGGCTGCTTTGGCGCACACCGGCGTTCCGAAGAGCCTATGCATCTGCCGACTTGATCGTGAACGACAGCAGGTTTTTGGATAAGTACTTCTTGCGCGGAAATGCCTTATGCGCTCCTGGCTCGGATATCGTGCCCACATTTCTGGGGCAGTTAAATCCTTCGTCAAGAGTATGTGTCGTCGGCTTCACGGAAAACGTAAAGTCGGAAATAACGAAGGCGTTCCCCGGCTTGGCGTTCTCATTCGTTCAACCGAGCATGGGATATATCCTGCGGCACCAGGAGCGGCTAATGTTGGTTAAGCGTGTCCTCGAGTTCAATCCGGATATTGTTCTGGTTTGTACGGGTGCGCCTCAAAGCGAAATTTTTGCGGCTCAGCTTAAGCGCGCGACCGAAAAAAACATGTCCATACTCTGCTGCGGATCCGCTCTGCATTTCCTGACAGGCGAAAAAAAACGATCGTCTGAAACTTTGAGAAATCTCGGCATGGAATGGGCATTCCGCTTCTTTCACGAGGCCCATACCAGAAAACGCTACCTTTACGATTCGCTTTTCTTGTTCACAAAATTGAGCTCATTCGTAACATTCCGACTGAACGGCAGCGCATCGTTTGGCCGCTACCGATTGAATGCCCATCGAGCGAACTGAGGGCGCAAGCGCTTCTTCACACCGTGGATTTTGTACTCCAGGTACTTTTTCGTTCGATCGATGATGGATGCAAATTGCGCCGAGGCACGAGTTCGGAAATCGATATCTTTGATAGAAACATTGTTCGTCAAGGAATAGGCGGCCAGCCTGTATTCCGGACTAAACAAATATGGTCCGGCAAAATGACATATCGCGGGTGATACCACGCCATCATATCGTTCAAAGGTGCATCCACCACCCAGCGGCTCAATTGATATTTTCCCCTTCAGCCCCGTTGGAGTTCGCATCAAATTGCCGTTGTCGTGGTACAAATCAAACATGCCCAGTTTGGCAAGTGCCAGCGCGAAGACTGTTTCTTCTCCGGGGCCCGATTTATCAAACGCCTTGATTCCGTATTTCCGATAGTCGCTATGGATCTCCCGGGCGATCCGAAAAACGGAAGAAGACAGCTCTCCCTTCCTAAAGAAATAGATCCCTCCGTTGAATTTTGGAAATTGCTCTCCGCCGACTAACTTCAGGGCTTCGGAGAGGTTATCTATATATTCATCTGTGCCGTTCAGCGCCGTGAACTTCTCCATTGCTGGAGTGAACTCGAACTTACGAATTTGCTCTAACTCATTAGGGAAAGGACGGGTAGCGATACAATCCGAATCGATAAAAAGCGTCTCTTGGAACGGCGTATACTGATCCAGATATGCTTTCTGCAGAACGCCGACCGGAATTCCGCTCAAGGGCGGAACGATTACGTCGGCGGATGCTGCTAGACGATCGTTATCTGTAACGATCGCCAAGGGAACACCGGGCATGTTTCTTCGCAGCGATAGTGATAAAATCTCTGCTTGCCGTAAGTATCTTTCATGCCCAATCGCTATCGTCAGAAAACCGAGATTACTTTTACCCATTGGTGCTATCCGTCAGGTACGAAGCTGCTGCAGATTTGAGCGATTACCAACTCCTTGCGCAAAGAACTGAGGCTTCGTGGCAAGATGCATCGCCTGGATCGATCGGCACTTACATATGATGAAAGCCACAAAACTCCAAGCATACCAATTATAGGATAGATAATACGGGGTGTTATCGGAGTAATTGACGATCAACATTCCAACAATTGCGACGATTCCGATAATCGCTTCCTGTTGAGCGAAGCGCCGCAACTTTACTAGTGTGACTATGCAGGCAGCATAGATAAAAAGATACGCGGCCAGTCCGGTCCAGCCGTTTTCGTAGATGGTCTGAACGTAGGCACTGTGCGCCTCGGTGGTGCCTTCCTCGAGAACTGCAGAATCTGAAAACGTAGCCGAATTTATGTGAAAGGAACCGAGCCCCTTTCCAAAAGCGGCGCTACCTTCCAGATCATCGAAGGCTTGTTCCCAAAGAAGTTGTCGCCAGGCGTAAGAGCTCTGTTGCTCGCCTGCGGCCAGATCGTTACTGCTGCTGACATCTGTTAGGCGGTTTTGGACCGCCGGAACGGAAAGCAGGGTGGGAACCAGCAAAGTTGCCAATAATAATCGCCTGTCAAGGAACAGAGCCGCTACTCCGAACATTGCGGCAAACGCGATCCATGCGCTTCTGGTCTGCGTAAGCAATAGATACGCCACCGCTATCAATAGTAAGCCGACATACACGCTTGAAGCACCGACGGATTGTCGCACCCGCTGGTTATAAAACTTGTATAGGATTCCGCTTATTAATATCAGGAGATAAAAAGCGAATATATTCGAGTGAGGAAAGGTGGATTGCGCTCGGAAATCTCCATTGAACCCGGTTGCCAGCTCATAGACGCCGAACGCAAATGGAGCAATCGACGACATTAACAAAACATCGGCGATACTGTCGTTTCGTGTGGACGTGTTTGGCAGCAGAAAAGGAAACGAGAAAAAGGCAAAGTAAGTGAGTTGCGCTCCGTAAAGCTTTAATGCTCCAATTTTGTCCGGCGTATGTGCAATCGAAATTGCGACCAGCAGCAAAAAGGGTCCCCAAACAAGGCTCGGGAACATTGCCCTAGAACTATTTTTATATACCAAGGTGGCGAACAGAGCCAAAACCAGCACATTAAGTATGACGCCAGGACTAAAGTCGATCCCAGCCACTTCGACTCGAAAATCACCAAGAAAACTGTCGAGAGTTGCCCGCACCAGCAGCAGACCAAGGATTAAATTCCACATCGAAAATTCCTGAGTTTCGCCCAAGTTTAACATAGAAACCGGCGTTTTTCATCGCAATTTCGCAAAACACCTTGGCCTCAAACTGCCGCCATATTCCAAGTCCGAGGGGTTAGCATCAGAATTATAGAACGTCCTGTCTCCCGTTAATCTTTGCACGGCAAAACCCATAGTTGATCGGAATCGCACTCATGCTGAACTCGCGATTGCCGGCCCTTTGAACGCATAGATCGGCCGAATTTGGCATGCTATGTGAATCTATCGGGTGATGTCGGGGCGTTCCCTATTCTCGCCCTGGGATCGGCCCCGGATACGCGGCCGACGGTAAGCAGTTCGTAGAGATCCGGATCTTGAATGCAAATAGCCGCAACGCTGAACCGCTTTGGCCGTCAAATTGTCGAGGTCTCTCTCAGACGGCAATTCTTCCGCAATGTTGCAGTTGTATTGACCGGCGCCGCGCTGGCTCAGCTGATAACAGTTGCGCTTTCACCCGTAATTTCCAGATTGTTCAGCCCGGCAGCCTTTGGCGCTCTAGGCACATTTATGGCGTTGCTGGGATTAATAGGTCCGATAGCCACTTTAACATATTCGGCTGCCATAGTGCTTCCGAAGCACGACGAAGAATCCGCCGCTGTTGTTTGGCTCAGCCTCCTCATCTCTGCGGTTGTTTCAATCATCTCGCTCGTCGCTATCGTCTTGTTCGACACTTATAGCACCGGGAATTGGCTGGAATCCGTTCAAAGCCTTCTATACCTCGTACCGCTGGTGATCGTGTTTGAGGCGGTTTTTCAGGTCGCGCAACAATGCATGATCAGAGAACGGCGCTATCGCCAAACAGCTCAAATTAGCATTATTCAAGCGGCCGTGAGCAGCGCTGCTAAAATTGGCGCGGGCATTTTTTCCCCGAGTAGCTTCTCACTCGTGCTGGTTTCACTGCTCGCAGTTCCCATCAACGCGGTGCTGCTTGGACTGGCTCTGAATTCCAACTCGTCTCGCTCCTGGTGGCCGGCCCCTGCCCCACTTAAGGCAATTAGCGCTACAGCAATCCGCTATCTCGATTTTCCATTGTATCGTGCCCCCCAGTCGCTTATCAGCGCGGTCTCGCTGAGCCTTCCCCTGCTTATCCTCGCCTACTTCCACGGGCCCGCTGCTGCTGGCTTCTTCACCCTCAGTAATTCCGTTTTAGGTTCGCCGACCCAACTCTTAACAAAGGCAATCAACGACGTTTTCTTCCCTCGCCTGGTAGATGCATCACATAAAGGCGAACAGACCAAACTTCTGATACTCAAGGCCGCCGGCGCTCTGGGCGCGGTCAGCATTATCCCTCTCGGGGCTGTCGCTCTGGCCGGCCCATTCCTCTTCCAGTTGGTATTCGGCGCCCGATGGTTGGAGGCAGGCGAATACTCCCAATGGTTGTCGTTGCTGACGTTCACGACGCTCGTTCTCAGGTCAGGATTGTCAGCAGTTCCAATTCTGAACATGCAAGGCACTTATCTCATATTCGAGATCGCGAGTACGATTCTAAAATTGGGTTCGCTGTCGATAACCCTGTTTGCGGACCTCCCGCCAATAGTGCCTATTGCGCTCTTTGCCATCACAGGATCGGTTACAAACGCTTTGTTCTTTTGGTATGTTATAATCAAGTCAGAACAATTCGACAAAGGCAACTCTCATGTCGCGATCGCGCAATAACACCCGACGGACCGCATGCTGATGAAGATCGCCTATCTGATCAATCAATATCCCAAGGTGAGTCATACATTTATTCGGCGCGAGATCTCCGCGCTGGAAGGTCTTGGAATATCTATCGATAGGGTCGCTATCCGTGGATGGAAAGAGCCGTTAGTAGACGATCTCGATCTGCACGAAAGGACTTTGACGTTTTATATTTTGGGAATTGGCTTTGCGAAAATCGCCAAAGACGTCCTGACATTGGCGATATCTCGACCTCTTCGTTTCTTCAGAGCCCTCTCTGAGGCGATTAGGTTTGCGCAAAAAACTGATCGCCCTCGGTTTTATCACCTGATCTATCTCGCTGAAGCGTGCACTCTCGCGCGCTATTGCGAACAGCACACTATCAACCATGTTCACGCGCACTTCGGAACAAATCCAGCGGAGGTCGCGACGCTCGCCTCCATTGTTGGAAATCTGACATATAGCTTTACAGTGCACGGTCCCGATGAATTTGACTGCCCCGAGTTCCTCGGCCTGCGCAAGAAAATCCAATATGCCCGTTTCGTTGCGGCAATAAGCTTCTACACGAAGAGCCAGCTATTGCGTTGGGCGGACCAGAGCGATTGGTCAAAAGTTCACGTGATCCGGTGTGGCCTTGAAACGCGCTACTTTTCCGAGGTGCGCGCAGCATCGCTAAACCAAAACCGCTTCGTCTCGGTCGGAAGGCTTTCGAGGCAGAAGGGGCAGCTTATCTTGCTCCAGGCGGTCGCGCTCCTTGTTAAAGAAGGCCGTCCGATCCAACTCGTGCTTGCCGGCGATGGCGAGCTTCGTGACGAGATCGAGCATTCGATCGATAGGCTCAATCTCCGATCTAATGTCGTAGTGACTGGATGGGTGAGCAATGATTCGGTTCGGAAGGAAATCGAACATTCTAGGGCGCTGGTGCTATCCAGTTTTGCAGAGGGTTTGCCCGTTGTCCTCATGGAGGCGATGGCGATGGCAAGACCAGTGCTGACATCCTCCGTCGCAGGCATTCCGGAATTGGTGCGCAACGGCCAGGAGGGTTGGGTTTACCCGCCGAGTTCCGTCGAAGAAACGGCTTCGGCTCTTCGAGAATGCTTGATGGCGTCGTCCGAAACAATCGATCAGCTCGGCCAACAAGCGAAGTCCCGCTGTGCCGAATTTCATATAATTGACAAGAGCGCGGCCAATTTGGCGGCGTTGCTTCGCTCGATGGTTCAATCGGCGTAGGAGAACAACGTGTATCCTTTGCTAACCGCGGTGGCCGTGATCTGCGTCTCCATCGTTACGCTGCAACTAATCTTTCTCGCAATTCAAGTTGGTGGCAGTTTGCTACCTGATAATGGCGTCGGCGAAGACGCCACTCATCAAGCCAACTGCGCGGTTGTCATGCCCGCACATAATGAAAGGGGCGGCATCGCACATGCCATCAAGGCAATACAATCGCAGCTCAACCCAACCGACCGCTTAATAGTGGTGGCCGATAACTGCTCGGACGAGACGGCGCAAATAGCTGCGTCCGCTGGCGCAGAGACGATCGAGCGGACCGATCAGGTCCATGTCGGCAAGGGATACGCGCTCGACTTCGGCATCAAGTACATCGAGTCCGGCGCAGTCCCCGACGTCATCATTTTCATGGATTCCGACTGTATCGCGGCTCCCGGTTGCGTTAGTCGCCTCGTGAATTTGGTGACGGGTAGCGGGCGCCCTGTTCAAGGACGGTATTTGATACACGCATCAATTCAAACTGCAGCGGCGCGCGCGGCAGAGTTTACGTATAAGATCAAGGGCGCCGTGAGACCAGGCGGTGGTGCCCGGTTCGGGATACCGTGCATGCTAATGGGCACCGCAATGGCTCTTCCCTGGAATTTGATCCGCCGATCGAATTTGGCAACCGGTAGCATAACCGAGGATTTGAGACTCGCCATCGAACTTTCGCTCCAAGGATTCCCAACGCTTTTTTGCTCGAACGCAAGGTGCGATAGTGATTTTCCTGAGTCCGAAAGTGGCATGGCTACTCAACAAACGCGGTGGCAACATGGATATTTTTCGTCGTTGGTTGAGTATGCGCCAAAGCTTTTCCTCAAAGCTTTAAGTAGCGCTGACTTCAGACTTCTCGCTCTCGCGATCGACTTCAGCATTCCGCCATTGGGTCTTATGTTGGCGATTACGGCACTGATGTCAGGCCTCGCGAGTGTGGCAATTCTTGTTGGAGCCGGTGGCGTCCTTGCAAAGATTGCGATCACCTTTTTTCCCGCATTCGTTCTGCTTATTCTGCTTACTTGGTTTTTCCACGGCAGGGACATTGTATCCGGCAGAGATCTGCTGTTATCTTTCAAGCAGGTGATGAAGACGATTTCGATGCTTTGGAGCTTCATTACGCGGCCCCAGCAGAAGTGGGTCAGAACAGAAAGGAGGGAGGATAACTCCGGATAAATCGCGGAGCGGCTCCAGGAGGACGTTCAACCTCGCTGCCAGGGCCGATTCCAGGCAGGTTCCGTATTTGGCACGACCAATTCGTCCAGGCCTTTCTCTCTCAGAAATTTCGCAAATACATTTCGATCGACGTCGTCGACATCTTTCGTTTTTTTCAACAGCAATTCGCGTATCGGCCAGCCGGGGCCGGCAATGATTTCCGCGGCATCCGAATATTGGTGCGACCTGATCAGGTCAACGAACTCGGCCGTGGCGCAATCAGCCAGGTCAGCCGGCAGCTGATCAAACATCTTGAGGGCAAACCAGATTCGCCGCACCGCAATCCAGCCCTCGTTGGGACCATATTTGTAGGATTGCCGCAGATAGCGAAGCTGGTTGGATTGGTTGGTATCGAGCCAAACCAGCGAAAGCCATAAGAACGATTCACTCGGCGATTCTTTCAAGGCATCAAGAATCGACTGCTTTGCGACGGTCAAGGCACGGCCAGCTCTTGCCGCTCCCATTTTCGAAACCGTCAGCTCCGCAATTCTCAGCTGAATGATGGCGACTTTCGCAAGCGTCGCTGACCGCAGTCGCTTCGGTGCATCCCCCCCGCCGTCCTGCAAAACGGCATCAAGCGTGCTGAGAGGGAAGGCATCTCCCAACATCACCCGGTCGGCTGTCCTCGCGATTGCCATCTCGGAAAAAAAGAAGGGCAAGACCGAGATTGCCCAACCAATCGCGCAGACTGCAAAGGCGGAAATCAAAACCCGAAAAAACATATTATTAACAACCAGACGATCAGATCATCTTTCCTACGAATAGCCGTAATGGCCGTAGTATTGGCCGTAGCTCGCCTTACCATAGCTCCACTCATAGCGATCGACGGCTCTCAAATCAGCTTTATTCAAAACCACTCCGAGCAGGCGGCTGTATATCTCCGGCGTTCCCAGCAGATGGCGCTGCACCAGGCTGATATTGGTGCGCCCCCATTCCACGACGCAAACAAACGAATCCATAACGTGAGCGCCGGCCCTGACATCGACAACGGGCGCCACTGGGGGAAAGTCCACGATGATGTAGTCGTATTGCTTTCGCAATTTCTCGATTAAATTCTTGAATTCCTCCGACGACAGGATTTCGTTGGTGTGGGCGAACCTCGACTTCAATACCGCCGGCATAAACGCCAATCCGGTAACGTCATCCCTGTAAATGACTTCGTCAGCAGTTCTGATATTGCTCAACACTTCCAGCAATCCGGATCGCGCGCTCGGACTGAGCAATCGCGAGAGCGTCGGATTGCGAAGGTCACCGTCAATCAAAATCACGGTTTTGCCGGCGTGCGCTATTGCCTCGGCGAGGTTGGCGGCAACCGTCGTCTTCCCCTCATTGGGAAGAACCGACGTCACTCCAATGATCTTATTTGATCCGACAAATCCATTTATGTCCGCGGCAACCTTGATCGAACGAAATCCTTCGGCGAAATGCGAAAGTGGCTCTTCGACGACATCGCGAAGAAGAAGCGCGCGGTCGGTCGCAATCAGCAGTTGGCCGTCTTCGACCGATTTCCTTTGATTTTCCTTCACAACCGGTAGATTTCGCTTAGCTGTCGGTTGCCGTGCAAGCCCAAACTTAGACGCCAATTCCAAGCCTACCGCGCCGATGCCCTTTGGTTTTCCGATCATTTGACCAAGCGTTGCGGCCGACGGCTCCTCGGCCCCGAACAAGGACAACTTGGGCAAAACCGCAAGACAATTCGTCTTCAAGGCGTCCTCAACCTGCTTGGCGGTGCGGAACACCTGATCGATCGCCTCGCGCAAGATCCCGATTCCAATGCTCATCGCGAGGCCGGCAAGGCCGGCTAGCCCCAGCACCAGCATTGTCGAGGGGCTGCTGCGCTGAAGAGGAGGCGTGGCAGCGCTGATGACCCGCGCTTCCGTTATCGGGAAGGATTGCTGCTGAATGACTTCCATATATCGTTGCAGGAAGTTGTCGTAAATCGTGTGATAGACCTGCGCGTTGCTTTCGAGCTCGCGCAGCCCCAGGCGGTCGCGATTGACGACCTGAGCGTCGCTGATTAGACCGTTAAGACTGCCCTCAAGGCTGTCTACACGGCTCTTCGAAACCTCATATTCGTTCTTGAAGCTTTCAGCTATTCGTCCAAGTTCGTCATTGATCGACCGGCGCAACTCGTTCATTTGCGTCCGAAGGTTGACTGCCGCCAGGTGATTGGCGCCGTAACGCGCAGACCAGATGGCTTCCTTGGCGGCGAGGTCCAGATAATTGCTGCGCAGCCGGTTGATAACATCGCTGTGCAGAGAGTCGTTAAAGCTCGCGTCAGGAATATCCTTCTTCATGACGTCGACCATCCGGTCGTACCGCGCCTTTGCCTCCGCGGCGCCTGCCTTGGCGTTACTGAGCTGAGTATTCAGTTCCGAGAGCTGCTGTTCGCCCAAGAGCCGCGTCCCGTTGGTTGAAGTTCCGCCGGCGACGTCGATGATCTTGTTCTTTTCCTTGTATTGCTGGACCAACCGATCCGCATCCAGGGCCTGCTGTCGCAACTCCTTGATGCGATCCTGAAGCCAGGCGCCCGCACGGCGTGTCGCCTGATATTTGGCCTCTAACTGATCGACGACATAGGCGTCGGCAATGGCATTCGCGACTTCCGCCGATTTCTTGGCGCTCAACGAGGAGTAGCCGATATCGAGAACGTAAGTCCTGCCTACTCGGGTGATGTTCCGGCTTCTGAGAAACGCACCCACACTGGAGCGCTCCAGTTGAGTGTCCGACTTTGCCGGTGTCGCCACGAATTGATTGAGCATTCCTCCGATCAGGCCCGGGCCTGACCCGACAAACTCGGGATCGCTGGTCAGGTGCAAATCCTTGATAACCGACAAGCCGATATTCTCGGACTTGAGGATTTCAACCTGGGTCTCGACTTGTGCGGTATCGACGGGCGTGTCGCCGGCCGGACCCTGCTGCTGGAGCAAGCGCACCTTGCTCGAGTCGATCAGCAGCATTGCATGGGCGGTGTAACGCGACGGGGTCGTGAACAGATAGATCATCCCAAGCGTAAGACAACAGATGATCACGAACACAAAGATCGACAATTGCCGTCGAATGAACGTCGTCACCAGCCCGATGATGCTGGCCAGGTTTAGAGACGAGTCCTCGATTGGTTCCTGAGAATGCGCAGAACGAAGCGAAAATGTTGTCGGTGCATCCATATTCGGTTCATTCTCAAGAGTTGCAGATCGCCTAGTGGGGGCTAACCGACGCACCGAGCGACGACAGGCTCGTCGCGCCCGTTAGAAGATTAAAAGCGTTTGGAAATGCGGCCGCGGTCGGGAATGTTCCGCCATTGGTGCCTCCGCTCGGCAGGCCTGAGCCCGTGGCACCACCACTCCCCCCGCCCGCACCACCACCACCGCCGGTCGACGCGGTTCCGGTGTCTCCCGCGACACTCGCATAGGCTTTGATGACCTCTTCAATTCCCGTACGGGCGACAGCGGTCTGAATTTCGTTCGAGAATTGCTGGTCGGAACCAGAATAAGCCTTCGCCGCCTGGGCCAGGCCCGAGGCCATCGCATCCTGCTGATCTTTGTTTGCCGATTGCAGCAGTTTTATGAGGGGCTCGAGAGCGGCTTTATCAGCAGCTAGATATTCACGGGTCCGTTGCGCAAGACCCTGCCCTCCGTTCGGAAACGAATTTAATAGCTGGCCGGGATTGGCGAGGAAGGAATTAATCGCCGCGGTCGAAAGCGTGCCCGGCTGCGCCGAGCCTTGGCTGTGCGCCGGCACTGGCCCGTTGATCACGAATACCAAGCTCAACCCCGCAAGAAAAAGGCGGAAATACATTTGGAAATCTCCTGCAAAAACGACAGTTAAGCCTTACTGTGCAACGCAGCATAGCCAATCCGGAACCATTTTCCAAGCCGAACAAATTTAAATGAATTGGGAGTTTTTAACGATTTTGACGTGGTTAATTTGGTCAGGCGGGCTACCTCGCCGGTCGACCAAATGAATTATTCTCTTACCGGCCGCTTGTTCCGAGCGACCGCCAACCGGCCGATGCCAGCACCCAAAGAGGCGGGGCGATTTGGCTGCAGGGCACTGCCAAGGCCTATGCCCAGGATCGCAAAAACCACCATGGAATAGCCGGGGATTTGAATTGAGAAATCAATCATCGAATGCATCAACGCGATCAGAGATACGGAGAGGGCGGCCAAAGCGGCAACGGCAGCGCTTCCTTGCTTTTGCAATCCACGGAACAGGACGAGAATGCCTGCAAACCAGGCAATCGAGACAAGCACCGCCATTGGTAGGCCCAGTTCCGATGCAAATTCGAGCGGGGTGCTATGCGCAATATCCCAGACGCCCTCCAACGAGATGTCATCCCGGCGATAGGCGGGGAAACTCCAAGGGAAGGTTCCCAGACCGGTTCCGAACCAGGGATTGTCTCGAATGATGCCGATCGTCGATCGATAAGCGGATGATCTGCCTTCGTCCAAAAGCCCCTGAAGTTCGAACCGGCTCGTAACCTTTCCTCCCATCACAAGCCAGAGCGAAAGAACAACGCCGCACGCGCAGATCGAAACCATGGCCATCTTCCTTGTCGAGGAAAGATATCGACGAAAGAACACTCCAAACGCGAAGACCATCGTTACGAGCGATACGAGCACGCCGCCGCGCGAATTGGTCAAGAACATTGCCGTCAAGCAAATGAATAGCATGACCAGACGAAGCAGCACGTTCGCATCGGGCTTGGCGATCAGTCGAAGCACCTCGTACCGGGATATCGAGTCCGACGACAGTCTCTGCCGGGCGGCCCGCATCAACAGGATAAGCCAGACAACGGAAACCGACCCATAATACGCGGCGGCGGTATTGCGGTTGATGAACGTCGCGGTGAGATTTCCGATATAGGCTGTCTTTTCCTGCCAAAGAATCTGGTCAGGATCCAGTTCAAGCGCGCCAATTCCATAGATCGCATAAATCACGCCCGACCAGGCGAAAACGCTAAGGGCCTTTCGGGACTTGCCAGGTTCGGCGCCAAAAATGGTCCCCAGCAAGAGGGCCAGAATGTTCGCAAGAGAAACCCCTATTGCAAAATAAGGCTGTCCGCGAACGATCGCGACGGAGGGTTCGAGGGGCTCGCCGAGTTCGGCTGAAGCGAGCTTCCAGATTGGATTGGCCGAGGCTACCCAAGGGTGGTCCGACAACTGTTCGTGCAACACAAATAGGTAACATGCGGAAATGACAGCCAGCACGGAGATGACAACGAGATGGCCTTTTCGAAGGTGACCGAGTGCTGCGAACAGAAGTCCGACACTGAAAATAATGCACCAAAAAGCGACGATCACCGCATCGCGCGACCCAAAGATCGCCGGCGGCCCGGCCAACGCGGCATAGAGAGTGTAGGTTGACACGCGGTTCAACGCGCGCGACCGATCCCTGGCTGACGCCATATCCCCCAGCCCGAGAACTGACATGCGCGCGTTTGTTTCGTGCGTCGGATTATTTTGCCTTAGGTCAGGTCCCTTTTAACGCCTTGATTTGGTTGCGCAGAATTATCGCGTTTGAGCCGGCGACAACAGCATTGTTGCCGGTATTTATGATGGTGTTCAGATAATTGAGGAACTTCGTAACCTCCACCGACGAGGAGTTCGCGACAAAAATAATGTCCTGATTCCGCATCTGAAGATTGGTTGCGAGGAAATATCCGCCGGGGTCGCGGAAGTTCACCCGGAAAATGACCGGGATCAGCTCGCCCTGAAATTTCGAAACGTCAACGCCCAACAACTGGCAAACCTCGCGAGGCTCCTTACGATACAGGAATACCGCCCCTGGATCCGCCTGGATGTCGAACAGCCCTCCGGCTTTGCCGACCGCCTCGGCGAGGTTTATCCGCCAGGCATCGAAGTTGAACTCTCCCTGCTGACCCTCCGCGCCAAACGCCAGGAATTTCTGCTGCTCGCGATAAACGTAGATACGATCGCCGGGCTGCACGAAAATATTGTTGGACGGCTCATACATCAGGTTAGCAAACGGCACCGTTGCGCGACGATCCCCACGCTGCAACATGACCCAGGTTTCAAATCCTTGTCCCTTGATGCCGCCCGCACGTGTAATCGCGTCAGTGATCCGATCTTGAGCGCCGCTGGCGGCCGCCGGAAATCTGACTGGAGTATTCACTTCACCGATCACGCTCACAAGCGAGGTACGCTGCTGGGTCAAAGCAACGACGACCTGCGGCTCAATTGCCCGGTTGGCGATTTTTGAGACGATGTCGTTCTGAATTTCGCCATTGGTCCGACCAGCCGCTCTTACGCGGCCTGCGTAAGGCACGCTGATGTTCCCATCATTATCGACCGACTGGTCGGGGATGGTCACGAAGTTGCCGGGCCGAACGCCGGCTTCTATCGGGATGAACAAGCCCCCCGCAGCGGCCTCGAATATTGTGACGCTGACGACGTCGCCGATTCCAAAAACAAGTCTGCTCGGAGCACGACCCTTGTCAGGGAAAACACCGGCCAGCCCGCGCGGCTCGACTGAGCCAAGCGCGGCCAACGTATCATTGGTCAGATCGACCAGAGCATACGGCACCAAGGCGGAATTCGTATTTTCGATACTTACCGCCAAAGGTCCAGACCCAGGCGTAACGCACCCAGCACTTAGACTGGCAACGCCAAACATGACCGCAAGTAGTGCCGTGTTCCAAAACCGCATAATCAGATGTTCCCCGACCATTCCCCATCCTAAGCTAGTTGAAACACCGTACAAGACGCGGATATGGGGCAAATATAGCATTTAATTGACTTATTTTTGCAGTGCGGTATTCCGGCAACGATTTCTAAGGTTAACAATGCTGAATCCATCATATCTTATAACATTATCAATAGGTTATAGCAATTTGACGGGATGGCGGCGCGCTTTGCGTAAGCTCCGTTTTAATACTTTCAGGCCTTGGGGGTGGCGCCAAATCGTCCTAATTGCCGCAGCATTCGGCACCGTGACCGACCTGGCCGCGGCGACGCCACTGTCCTGCCTCAACGACCGCTGCGGTTCCGCGGTGAATCGCTTTGATTTAGCCGAAGAACGGCTTTCGAGCAAAAATCCAGATGGCCCGAACCCCTGGCGACAATTTGAAACCCCTCGTCCGGAAGGAGGCGTTGTTTCATCCATATCGCGGACCGCAGATGCGCATTCTGACCCTGGTTTCGCAGGCGTTAGCATCAGGTGCAACGAAAGCGGCGACTTCGATTTGGTCTTGGTTCTATTAGAGCCCTTTCCGCCAAAGGCAGGTGTCAACGTTGTGCTTGGCTCTGCGCCTGACGCGAAGAGCTATTCGGCGAAGGTGCTCGCGACCAGATTTGAATTGTTGCTGGCCGACCAAAATCTGAAATCCGCCGGCAGCCCCTGGCAAAAATCAAAGGAGCTGGAAATCGAGATTGACGGTGCTGAGAAACATATCCACGGCGTCGTCGATCTTGACGGAATCCATGAGGCATTTTCAGAGCTTTTGACTAAATGCTCTCGCCAATAGATTACATCGAGCATCCCGTTACAACGAGCATCCCGCGCTTTTACGGCATCGACCTCAGCAATGACGACAAGTTAACCAACCCATTTTACCTGCTTGCGCAACTTAACCGCCCATTAAATCGTCCAAGGACATGCTCTCGCGAGAGGAGCACTCCAGTGTCAGTTGCATGGATTTCAATAGCGGGCGTTGGGATTCTGCTGGGAAGAAACTTTCGCGTTTTCGTGCTTGCTCCCGCTTTCGCGGCCGACGCGATCGTAATTTCAACGGCTTCCATTGCACACAAAATACCGATGTTTGAGGCGGCAAAGCTGATATTTCTCACGCTCGTCTGCCTTCAGATGGGATATTTAATCGGCTTGTTCACCCGATCCGCGGCATGTGAATCACAAGCTCAAAATCATCCGACGATCGATCGGCCATCGCAGACGATTTTGCCATTTGCCAAATAGCTGGGCGCTCGTTTTATCGCAAAGCCCGACGCTTCGCGCGTCTCTCCTGATGGCGCCGGATCCGATCCGAGACCAACTCAAGGTTCGTTTCGCTAGTTTGCACGCCGGCTAATTTTACTTAATATGTCGGCCTTCGAATACCTCGAGCCGCTATTGGTCTCCACTTGCAGATTCCCTTTGCTATCCTGATCGCGCTGCTGGCGTTAACTCCCGCATTGATCATCGCAAACAATACGTTGCTCCAGCAAGTCGCCGCGGTCATCGCACTCCTGGCACTCGCTATCGCGACAGCGGCCACCCGCGGATTCGAAATACGTCAGCTCATAAAAATTGTCCGGCCGGTAGCAGTCCTGCTGGCGCTTCCTGCAATTTGGATGATCGTCCAAGCAACTCCCATTCCGGTCGGTCGCCTGACCCAACCGATCTGGGCAAGTTCGGCCAGTTATCTCCAAGCTCATGCATTTGGATATATCAGCCTTGATCAAGGCAAGACGCTCGGTTGCCTCCTGATTTATGGTTTTGGCGTCGCCATCATAATCCTCACCATTCTGCTGGCGCGTGACCGCAAGCGGGCGGAGCAGATATTGTTGACCTCAAGCGGAGTAACCGTTCTCACGGTGCTGTTACTGCTGGTGATCGAGTCAGGGCATTTTGACATCCTTAAGGGCGCTGAATCCGATCCTAAGGGTCTTCTACCCGCGATAAGTTCATTGGGAATGATTTTTTGCCTGGCGTCCGCGGCGCGGGTCGCCGAGCGACGTGCGAGCAGCTTCGGCGACAACGCGTTTTGGAAGCGGGTCCCGAGTCTGATCGTTTGTGCGATCGGTTTTTTGATCTGCTTCCTCGCGTTGGTCGCGTTCGGAAATGTCAATCTCGGCATTGTGGCCACCTGCGCGATTGTGACATTCGCTTCGGTGCAGATATTTCGCCGATTCGATGTCGCACAATGGTCAATCGATCTTTTCCTGTTACTGATCGGCGCGGCGGCGGTGGCCGCCATCTGGCATCACGCGGGCACCCCTTCGGTGCCATTCATCATTCAATTCGCCGACATGCCATCCAGCGACGCCGCGGCAACGGCAGCACGTATTTATGCGGACACCGGCCCCCTGGGAAACGGCGCGGGAACCTATGCGGCGTTGTTTCCAATGTATCGAATTGCCGGACAACCAATTCAAGGCGCTCCGACGATAGTCACGGCTCTGGCGATCGAATGGGGCCTCCCTGCCCTGCTCGTACTTCTCGTCGCGGTCTTATGGCTTGTTTCGCGCTTGGTGCACGGCGCGCTGTCTCGCGGACGCGATTCTTTCTATCCCGCCGCTGCCGCCGCCTGCACCGTGATTTTGCTCGGACAGGCGCTTTGCAGTACGACTATTTCACAGTGGTCCGTCATGCTGATTGGTGAGGTAATGATCGGATTGGGCTTGGCGCAAAGCATCAAGCGGACGGGATGAGTCGAGGCTCCTGGAAGCGACCACGGGGTAGGGCTCGATCCCTCGCCAAGCGATCAATTTCGAAGCCTGCGCCAAACAAGGACCGTTATCTGACTGGGCGCCCGAGTGCAGGGTCTGCTGCCAGGTAGGGTTATGCCCGACGCTCGGCGACCGTGGACCAGAAGTTTGGATTCCTCGGCGTCTGCATTCTCACCCACTGATATGGTACTCTCGACCACGGACGAATCGAGTGCGACAAATTGTCAAGGACAAGATCCCCGCTGCTGCTCCTCACGACCAGCACAAGATGATGCTCACCGGAACGTGTGACGACTTCGCTCAAAAGCAACGCCCTCGCCGGCCAGCCCAAGGCCAGCAATGCGGACCGCTTGGTTACCGCGTAGTCGTTGCAATCCCCGCTCGAGGGTGCGATCAGCCATTTTTCCGCTGAAAGTCCCTCGTAGTTGCGTTCTGGCACGATGTTTGCGTTGACCGATGTATTGACCTCGTTGATTTCCTGAACACGTTTTGCGGTAAGCCTGACCGGGCCGCCGCGGAAGATGAGTTTTTGTGTCCGGCACTGATCGGAGTAGCGCAAGCAAAACTGTGTATAGGCCATTGGCGCAAGGGTTGCGCGGTGAAAGGAAATATATTGCATCACAGGTGCCAAGGACGCCCTCGACATGCCGACAATGCCTGCATTCATCTCTTGCGGAATTGCCACGGTGGCCGCCACCGTGATTGCGGCAACCGATTTCAGGAACTTAGTCATTGTCGACCCCCGTTTCTTTTGGGAACCGTACAAAAGAGGATTTGATTTATCGCTCGATCGCGTAGCAGCGTTTTATTCAAAGCCGAACGAAAGCGTCTGCATTCTATTAACCACAAGGCCTCGGCAATCGATGGCGCGCCGCAACAGCGTTTGGGCCAGCAAGGGATAGCAAACGCGGAAATGTTGGACCTTCAACAAACGCTCGGGAACAGAATTCGGCCGAGTTTGCCCGGCGGGGTCAGGATCTACGCCATGGCTGACATCCATGGTCGGGCGGACTTACTTAGCCAGATGTTGACCGTCATCGACGCGGACTTGGCCCGTAGCCGGCCGCAATATCCGATACACGTGTTCCTCGGGGATTACATCGATCGCGGTCCGGAGACCTGCCGGACCATCGACATTTTAATCAGGCGCAGCCGCAATCACAAAATGGTATTCCTGAAGGGAAACCACGAAGAATATATGCTCGAGGTGATCAGGGATCCCAGCAAACTTCAGGAGTGGAAGCAATTTGGCGGCCTTCAGACCCTGCGGTCTTACGGATTGAATCCCTCCCTTAATCCGAGCGCGGAGGAGCAAGCCGATCTGATCCAGCGCCTCATCCATACGATGCCGAAATCCCATTTTCAGTTCTTACAGCGTCTGAGGCCCACCTTCTCCTGTGGCGATTTCTTTTTTGTCCATGCCGGCGTCCGCCCCGGCGTTCCGTTGAATAATCAGCAAGAGCATGATCTGTTTTGGATTCGTGACGAGTTTCTCGAAACCGACGAGGATTTCGGCAAATACATCGTGCACGGTCACAGTCCCGTTCAGGTTCCGGACATCCGGCCGAACAGAATTAATATCGATACCGGCGCCTATGCGACGGGTAACCTGACCCTCTTGACGATACAGGGCAGTCGCATGCTAGCGCTCTGAATTGCGTGCGGGCTGCGAAGGTCGAAGTGATTTGTCAGAACAAGTGCGATCATGAAATCTGCTCAAAATTTTAAGGTTGCCATATTCCTGCTGCTGGTCCCGTTGGCTGGAGCGGTGATCTTGAACTCGTGCGCTGATCTTATGCGTCCATCGCCTGTTGATTTTTTCAAAAGCAATGAACGCATTCCTTCCAAGCAAGAAATAGAAACCAGCCGTTATCTCACCATCATAGCTCCGGCGCGCACTGACCTTAAGGCCGACCTCGCCCAATCGCTTGGAATTTTGGCCCTTAAGTCCGATGCCGGATATCTGCCCAGCGTCAATCAAGATGCCCAAGTCGCTGCAAGACAAGCATTGGAAGCGGGGCCTTACGATTCGAAAATCTGGTTGATCCTGGCACTTCTCGCCATGCAGAAATCCGCGCATGACGCCCGGACATCCGACTTCTTGAAAATGTCGTATCTCACGGGGGCAAGCTCTCTCGAGTTGATTCCGACCCGGATTGCCGCAGTAAGCCAACTGGACGCCATTGGCGATACAGACCTGCAAGAACTAGCTCGCGGAGATATTCGTCTGATACTGAATCGTGTTCCGGAAATTAAACCGGTTCTGGCGAGCGCTCACCGCCATGCCTCTCCCGAAATGAAAGCGTTCATCGAAGATAGCGTTGCGACAATCGACCCACAATTTGCCGGCACCCTAAGAAATCAAGCTCGGTGACGGCTTCTCGATAATGCGGGCCCGAAGTTGGGGATCGTCGAGCTTGCCAGCAAGACAATCGCGCTTAGCGCAACCTACCGCGGATCCGGTACCGGATTATTCCATTTCGATCTTCCGTAGCTCTCGCCATCCCACGGGCGGGCAACAGTCTTGACGTCATCCCGTTCGTATTTTTCACGATCGGCCTTGATTTTCTCGCGCACCGTCATTGATTTCGGGGTATCGCAGGTTGCGCATGGTGCAGGCTCGGCCACGGCCTGGCCGGCCAGCAGAGAGCCGATTATCGTTGCGACAAAAAACTTCAACATCAAATGATCATATCAGTTCGCAAGTGCGAAGTAATGTTATTTAATCTCTCATTATTGCACTTAAATACGCCACCAACGCGATTGAGAGCTGCTTAGCACGAACATGACGTCGAAATTGCTCAAGACTTGGCTTGTCATGTTGGTCGTCAATACGGCTGTTTGTGAACGCGGCGTGACCCAGGATCAAATCGAAGGCGGACAGCCCGCCGAGGGCAGTCAGCCCGAGATTTCGCGTGACGAATGGCGATCCAAGGTGGAGGACGCGCGCCGTCGTGCTGAACAACAGAGGCGCGAAGGCATCAATCTCATTCCCCCGCAGGTGTCCGAAACCGCGATCGAAGCGGAAATGTCGCGGCGCGCGATCGAGGACGAGAGCCTGCAACCTGGGGATATCGTTTCAACCAACCGAGGCCTTTTCAAATTCAAGGGCGGCCCGCTTGAGAATCGTGGACCCGATAATTTTGAGCCGATGATTACGCCGCGTCAGCAAAGCAATAAATGAGAAGACTTGGCAGTCGACATCAGCGAGCCAGCTTGCCGAAATTGCGTGCTCAGCTTGGGTTCGGACGCGGCTAATTCTTTTTGAGCGGTGCAGAGTGGTCCGGAAACCTGCTCAACATCGCAGCCTTCAGGAACTTGAAATGCGTGATCGTGGTGGCGAGTTCCTTGAGCCGGCGTTGCCCGTTAGAAATCTCGCTTGAGAACAAATCCTGATGGTGGTTATCGAGCGCCTCACGTTCGAGGTATTCATCGGTCCCATTTCCAAAGGTCACCGCCGCACGCGCGAGTACGTCGTCGACCCGTCGATTCAGGCCCGATTGTTCCTGCTCTGCCGCGCGCAGCACATTCTCGATTGCTTCCAGAATGGAGCTTACGCGCGATCGGTCGGTTTCGGCGTCCCGATCGGCGGAACGTGCCCTAAAATCCTGATCGCCCGATCGGGATCGAATATAGTTGTGGGCGCGAGCGCGCAAGAAGAGCTGAAACATCTGCCTATGTCCGGTCCAAAATCAGGGTTGTTGAGCGCAATATGTTTTCAGGTCATCCCAACTTAGTTAATAAAGGTTAAACCCCCGGAGCGGTCGGCATAGGTTTCGACCATCCACTGCCTCCATGCCTGGTCGTGCTTGCCGTAGAGCTCCAGCCAGCGTTTCTCCCGCGTGGTGGTCGGGACTCCATTCTCGTCCCAGGCGACATGATTGCCGCTTTCATCCAGCGCCGGCAGGCTGTCCAGCCTTTCGAATTCACGGGTCTCCTCGATTGTCAAACCGATCAGGACGTGCCGCCCATCTTTGTCGACAAAATATCGCCGAGGCGAATGCTCCCTGAAATCAGTCGTCATGCCGTGAGGTTTCGTTCGTGATCCAGGGACCTGTTAGAACATCAAGGTACCGAGCGTAGGCCCATGCGGAGATGGGAACGCCGATCACGAGGAAAAGCAAGATTAAAAACCAGCCCATGAGACTGCCCAAAAAATTACCGGCTCGCCGGGATCAAGTGTCTTCGGCATGGCCGAAAAAAATGCGCGCACCAACGTGGCGTGTTGACAAAATAGAGCCAGATCTCAATCCGACAATGGGAAGCGTCCCTTAACCTAACCGCTCAACGTTACCGAGCTCTCTTGGTGGACGTTACCGAGCTCTCTTGGTGGCACTCAAGAGTGATCCATCCGGCGAGGTCGCCGCAATTTCAATGGTCGGATCGGCGCAAGCCTTCAGCCATCTTGTCGTTCTCATCGAGATAATAGCTGTGAAGCCTGCCCAGAATTAGAACGATCGCGCACACCAAAGTGGCAGCCGAGAAAACGATCATGAGTGGATTCTTTTGCGACTAGCCTGCGTGCCGCAAGGCGGAAGCGACGCAATCGTCTTCGCACTCCGCCCTGCTCCGATGCTTGGCAGCAAACTCAAAATGCGCGGCGCGGATGCCCGAACGTGGTGGCGCGCGATTCGGCAGCATATGGCGCATATAACCTCTGTCGCTCACGACGCTTGTGCGACCGCCGGACGCGCACCGCGTATCCAGAACAGAAGCCCGCGATGAATGTTAGCGACAGAATTAGCATGGTCAGCATGGGAGTCGTTCCTTGTCGCCCCGGAGCTATCTACATTCCCTAGTTGTGACGACATCATGATTTCAAACGCTGAAAATTTTGCCATCTATCAAAACCTTGTGCAGCAACGCGCCGCCGAAATAGCCACTACGCAAAATAGTAAAAACACCAAAGCACGAATCTCAAAAGCATCGAGCTGAGCAAGTACACCCATCCCGCCATCGCCAACAGCGCCAATCCCAAGAAGGCTACAGGGAAAGCCTTCTCCTTAAGCACCGCAACCGACGGGAACTTATTTGGCCTGGGGAGCATGTGGACGCTCATCTGATGAAAGCTTGGAGGTGATTTCGTCTACGGAGCAAATTCGTTGATCTCGTGGCGCAATTGTAACAACGCCTTGAATTGTCGGCGCCGGAAAAAACCGCTGCATAAATCCAGCAAGCAATAACCGCTACTCAATTCAGCAGTTAACCTGAATAATCAAGAATACTTGGCCAACGTTCCCAACCAATCGCATGTAGATTTTCTGATACCGGTGGAATGATTTTTTGGTTTCACTTAATTGTGCGTCCCGCAAATTCTAACGATGTCGCGGCCCCGCAGATTCGAAAGCTCGTGGCGCGAGCACTGAGTGTCAGTTAGCTAGCAACGCAGGATATTAACAAGCTAGCCGACTTGAATAAAGCGTCGCTGTATTTCTCGCAGGCCTCGCGATCGGCAAAGACAAATTTCAAGCGCCGGAGCCCTGTGCGGACGCCGAGCCGGAGCGCGTCCAAGCTTCAGGCCTTCGCGGAAAACATTATGATGATTGAACGACGCTGCTCGCAAATCGGTTAGGCAGGTCGTCGTTTGGCCGCTGGTTGGCGCCTCGCGCGACTGATCAGAAAATCATCTACCTTCTTGCCGGCCTTGAGTTGGGCTACCAACCAGCGCGGTTGCTTGCCTCGACCCGCCCAGGTTTCCGAAGGATCGTTTGGGTTTTGAAATTTGGGAAGGACGGGAGGATATTTCCGACGCACAGCACGGCGTTCACCAACGTGCGAAGCCGGTTGCCGAACGTTTGCCTTGCTCGGAATCAACCCGCTGGTGAGCTTCGCCAGACGTTCCTCTAATTCGCGCTTTTCCACGGCAATTCTCTCTGAAAGAATTGCGCCGACCTCCTCATGAAGCGCCCACAATTCGTCGATCGACAGCAATGATAGTTTGAACTTGTTCAACTTCACTCCCTGCCCTCCAGAATCATTTGATCGGCGGCGGATTTCCCGCATTATTTTAAGCCGACCGAGACCGGATTTCCCGCACTATTTTAAGATATTAAGCGCTGCGCGAAAATTAGGCAACCATTGCGCGATCGCGCAATGATAGATTTTATGAGTTTGAACTCGCATCCGTTGGTTTATCTACAACTTTTGAATTGGTCATCCAAGAGGCAGGGGTGATCGGCGGCACAAGGAGTTTGGAGGGCCCCGGTCTTGCTCGAAAGGCAGGTATTCTAGTGCGTTGCGCTTCGCTGACGCCGGCCTGCTATGAGCCGGGATGCGCGCTTGCTTGACCTGATCCGGTCCACTCTCAGGCATATTTCACGATGTCGGCGCTCAACCATACGCCGCAGAGTATGATTTTCCGCAAGTCGAACCGCAAGTTGCAAACGCCTGTCGCTGATCTTGCGGAGTGACAAATCGAGTTCATGGATTTCGCCCTCAATTCGGGCAGGCGTGCTAAAATCATCCTCATTTTTAAAAGCAAATTGCGAATTCATCTTCTGACCCCAAACTTCAAACGAAGCGATATACACGCGAGCTTGCGACAATACAGAGACAACCTTGAGGCAATATGGGCACGATTTTGCATGCATATTGGCACGATTTTGCATGCACAATGTGTGCCACCGTCCAATCCAATATGCGTCGTTTCTGTGACGGCCCCCACACTCTCCCCCGGAGCGATGATGACAACGCGTGCATCCGCCAACAACGCGTGCATCCGTCAATGCCGATCGGCATTTTTGCACCCCGATGTTTCATTCCGCCTTTTGCCAATCCGGCGTCCATCAAAAAATCACTGGCTCCCGTTCGACTCCGCTAGAAGAACTTTGGCCCGGTGCGATGGACGCGGGTTGGATCGAGAGGACCCCTTGCGACTTTTTCGGATGTTCGTCGCCGTACTCCTGCTGCTGTATCCCGCAACAGCCCTTGCCCAAACTGTCTGGGACATGCCGACGGAGTATCCGCAAAGCGCGATGCCCGGGCTTGGCATCACGACATTCGCAACGCGCCTCGCCGAACTCAGTTCAGGCAAGCTCCAGATCAAGCCGAGCTTCGATGCCGCTGCGGGCATTCGATCCGCCGGCATGCTGACCGCGATTGCGGCAGGCCGGGTGCAGGCCGGCGATGCGTTCGCTGGTGCGCTGGAAGCCGAGGACCCGATCTTCGCCCTGCCTTCCCTGCCGTTTCTGGTGACATCGATCGCCGAAGCGAGGCGGCTCTCCGAGCTCGCGCGGCCATACCTCGCCGCGGCATTGCAGAAGAAGGGCCAGCGACTGCTTTATCTGACGCCCTGGCCGCCAACCGGTATCTGGTCGAAGATCGCGCTGAACACCGCATCCGACCTCTCCGGTCTTTCGATCCGCACCTATGACAATATCTCGAGCGAGGTGTTTGCCAACATCGGCGCCAAGGCCGCAACTATCAGTTTTGCCGATACGATGCCGAAGCTCGCCGATGGCAGCATCAATGCCGTGCTGTCGTCGGGCGATGGCGGCGCCGGCCGCAAGCTTTGGGAATACCTGCCCTACTTCACGGCGATTAATTATTCGCTGCCGCTTTCAGTCGCGAGCATTAATCAAGCTGTTTACGACGGTCTTGACCGGGGTCTGCGGGAAGCGGTCGATACCGCCGCCAGCCAGACCGAAACTGAATTGTGGGCCGCTTTGTCGACGCGGCTGCAAGAAAACTATGCGCGCATGCGCGCGAGCGGCGTCACCATCGATTCCAATCCTGCGCCGGCAATCGTCATGGCGTTTCACGATGGAGCCGCCGCGGCGCAAAGTGCGTGGTGCGCGCGATCGGGGCCTGTCTGCCCTCAGATTCTCGACGCCTTCAACGCCGGCAGGCCGTAACGTCCTACCGGTCTCCCCCGCCGAGCATCCGCAGCGCCTCACTTCGGGGGCGCCGGGTGATGGTGCAGGAGCTACGATACACCATTTATAGCGATTTAATTATAGCCATTTATTGCAGTGAATCTAATGCTTTAGGGACACTTTCATTCAATCTTCATTTAATGTTCAGGGAACCGCTATTTTCTTAGCGCAATTTTTAATGCAGACTTGGCTTGGCGGTTGGCCGGAACTCCTAGTTTTTAGAGAGGTTTTTATGCGTGATTTTCAACAGGGTGGGTTGCCCAATTCAGCCCGCAGGCATTTCCTGGGAATTTCGGCTGCTGTGGCCGGAAGAATTGCGGCCGTCGGGGCCGCCAGTTTGCCGATCCTGGCATCGACATCCAAACGAGCGAAGGCCGAGGAGGATGATGATCATCATGGTCATGATGGTCATGATGGACATCACTGCTTCCTGCGCGGAACGCGCATTCTAACTCCGCGCGGTGAGGTTCCAATTGAAGAACTTGCCATCGGTGCTCTCGTCGAGACCCTCAACGGTCCTCTGCCGGTGAGGTGGATTGGTCGTCAAACCTTCAAGAAGACCGCGTCGCGCTGGCCTTCGAGCGTAGCTCCGATCCGGGTCGCTCGCTTTGCGCTTGACGATCAATATCCCAGTCGCGATTTGTACCTGTCCCCCACGCACAGTCTTTTCGTTGATGGGTTTCTCATTCCGGTCAAGCACCTGGTGAACGGCACATCGGTCGCGCCGGCTCAGATGGACGATCGTGAAGTGATTGAATACTTCCATATCGAATTAGAAACCCACGAAGTAGTCTTTGCCGAGGGCGCGCCTGCTGAAACGTTGCAAGTCACCACAGACCGTGAGGGCTTCGCAAATTTCGTCGAGTATGAAAGGCTGTATGGGAGTGATGAGCGGCCAGCGATGGCGCCGTTCGCCCCGCTTCTTCGTTTCTATGGTGGCCGCGCTGAACTGCAAGGACTGCTTCGACTGGCCTTGTCACCCATTGTCGACGTTCGTGATCCAATCCAAAGGGCTCGTGCTCGCATTGATGCAAGAGCCGAACTGGTGGATGTCTAAGTCGATCTGCTGAACCGAGCCAAAGGCCCCCGCTTCGCCATCCGGCGGCGGGGGCTTTTTTTAGTGGCAGCCGGCAAGCCGTGAACAAGCCTCGCGGGTGCTCACTTGGCGGTGTTGGGCGATGACGCAAGGACTGCGACCCATTTTTCGATATCGGCATGGATAAAATCGGCAAATTCCTTCGGCGAACCGCCAACGGGATCGGTGCCCTGCTGCTTTAGAGCGGCGCGAACACCCTCATTGCTCAACGCAGCGTTCGCGGCTGCCGACAATTTATCGACGATCGCAGGCGGCGTTCCGGCGGGAGCGAGAAGCCCGATCCAGATTCCGGCGTCGTAGCCCGTCATGCCTGCCTCGCTCAGCGTCGGAACATCCGGCATGATCGACGCGCGCTTGGATTGCGCCACGGCGAAGGCTTTCAGCCTGCCGGCCTCGACCTGCGGCGCCAACGTTGCAGCCACATTGAACATCAGGGTGATGCGACCCGCGAGCAGATCCGAGACGGCCTGGTTGCTTCCGCCTTGATAAGGCACCATGGGGATTTTGGTCCCGGCTTTTTCGTTGAACAGCTCGGCCGCCATGTAACTCGCCGTCGCATACCCGGAAGAGCCGAACGTCAGTGTTTCGGGCTTGCTCTTCGCCAGCGCGATCAACTCGGCCAAATTGTTGGCCGGGACCGAAGGATGCGCCACCAATACGTTGGGAACGATGCCGAGAAGCACGACCGGGGCCAGAGCCTTTGCTAGATTGAAGTTCGATTTGGTCTCGGCCGGGTTTAGTGTATTGGCGATCGTCGCCATGAAAAGCGTGTAGCCATCGGCCGGCGCGCGCGCCACGGTTTCGGCCGCAATCATGCTGCTGTTGCCGGGCCGATTTTCAATCACGATCGGCTGACCGAGATTACTTTCCATCTGCTTGCCGACCAACCGGGCCAGGATATCGGCAGCCGAGCCGGGCCCGAATCCGATCAGAATTTTGATGGGCTGGGTGGGATAGGTTTGGGCCATGACGGCGTGCGTGCTTGCAACTGAAACCACCGTCACGCCTGCGCAAAGCGCGAACATTTTGATGAAGCGGCCTAACATTTTCCTCCGGTGCGCTCCCTTGCGCGTTATTCTGTGTTTCGCTTTGTTGACGCTATAGCCTGCCGGCCCTACAGCTTGGACCAAGCCTTGCGTGAGACCAGACCGGCGGCAAGTCTTTTTTGTGCGCCCTGGGGCGAAAGGGAAGCCAGAATGCAGTCAGACCCGGAACGCCGCGCTCGCGGTGCACAAAAGATCGGTGAAATCCTTGGGCAAACGCCGGAGCAGGTCGAACGATCGCTCGGCGACGTTGCGCCTCAGCTCGCAACGTATGTGCTCGAGACGATCTACGGAGAAATCTACCAGAGCCCGACACTTGACTCGCGGACGCGCCAGATCGTCACCGTCGCGGCGCTGGCCACGCTCGGGACCGCCGCGCCGCAGTTGCGAACCCATATCGGCGGCGCACTCCGCTGCGGCGTCACGCGGGAGGAGCTCGTCGAGACCATGATGCAGCTCGTGCCCTATGTTGGCGTTGCCGCGGCCATCAATGGCGTGGCGGCCTGCCGGGAGGTTTTTGCCAACACCGA
Organism: Bradyrhizobium lablabi; assembly: GCF_900141755.1. Classification (NCBI taxonomy): domain Bacteria; kingdom Pseudomonadati; phylum Pseudomonadota; class Alphaproteobacteria; order Hyphomicrobiales; family Nitrobacteraceae; genus Bradyrhizobium; species Bradyrhizobium lablabi. The sequence goes on from NZ_LT670844.1 coordinate 1,776,258, forward strand.
CAAGAAATAGCCGATCTGGTTGGGCGACTTAGGGGGAAAAAATGGTTTGGCATAAAACGATCGGCAACGGCCCGACGAAGGTTGTCGTCATTCACGGCTGGTTCTGGGATCATCGGGTGTTTACGCCCACCTTCGACTGTCTCGACACCGCAGGCCACACCTACGCGCTCGTCGATATCAGAGGTTACGGCAACTCGCGGAATATCTCCGGCGAATATTCGATCGGCGAAGTGGCGGCGGATGCGATAGCGCTTGCCGACCAGCTCGGATGGCATGAGTTTCATGTCGTCGGCCATTCCATGGGAGGCAAGGCGGCGCAAAAGGTGGCGATGGATGCGCCGGCGCGTGTGCGATCAGTGGTGGCGGTCACCCCGGTGCCGGCTTCGGCGTTGCCGTTCGATGATGCGACATTTGGGTTCTTTGCAGCCGCCTGCGAACAGGACGAGACGGCATTGGCGCTGATGGGCGATTCGCTGGGCAACCGTGTTTCCAAAACATGGCTGGAACTGATGCTGCGGCGGGCGCGCGACACCGCAGGCCCTGCAGCGTTCAAGAGCTATATGCGCTCTTTCATCAAGGACGATTTTGCGACCGATGCGCACAAGGTGAAGGCTCCGATGCTCGTGCTGTACGGCGAGTTCGACAATGGTGTGAGCGAGGGCATGGTGCGCGCGGTCTATCCGGGACTCTATCCGCATGCGGTAATCGAGAAGATCGGCAACTCCGGGCATTACCCCATGCAGGAAACGCCGGTTTATTTTGCCACCCGGATGGAGAGCTTTATTTCCAAGACTGGATGAAGTGCGCCGCCGATATTGGCTCCGCCTATATTTCCAGCAGATGCGGGAACGGCACGATGGTCGATTTGACCGTGCGCATCGCCACAGCGTCAGCGACGGCGGTGCTGACGCCTTTCTTGTCGAAGGGATAAAGCGTCTGCATCTCGAACCAGGGGTATTTGTTCCGCGCATGGTGGAGCATCTTGACCCCCAGCGCCAGGTCGTTCTCCGTAAACGCCCAGGAGCCCATGATGGTGATGTCCTTGGCGACAAAACGATGCCAGTTGGTCTCGATCGAGCCGGCGTCGGTGAACTGCCCCATCTCGATATAGAAGCCGGAGTCGCGCAGGAATTCGATGCCTTCCGGGCCTGCCGTCGGATGGCCGGTGCAATCCATCACGAGGTCGGCGCCGAACCCGCCGACAATCTCGCGCACCCGGGCGATCCGCGCTTGTGGCGTGCGATACTCGTTGATGTCGACGGTTTCATCCGCCCCGAATTTTCGCGCCAGCGCGAGCCGCGGAGACTCCGGTGCGCCGACGCAGATCACGCGTCCGGCGCCCATCTCGCGCGCTGAGGCAATCGCCAGAATTCCGATCGGGCCGGAGCCCTGGATCACGACGGTATCGCCCCATTTGAATCCGCCCATGCGTTGCGCGCGGGCGAAGCCGCGAATGGTTGAGGTGATCGGTTCCGACAACGCGCCGAGACGCAGCGGCATGTCGTTCGGCAATTTATAAATCTTGGTTCCCGGCAACATGCCGAGGTCGACATAGACATATTCGGCGAAGCCGCCCCAGAGATGGGGCGCTTTCTCAAATCCGAGGTAGCGGCCGTAATAGACCGGCGTCTGGCACCGATTGGAATGTTCGGGAAAATGTTTGCAATAATAGCATTCGCCACAGGGCATGAACGGCGGGATCATCAGTTTGGAACCGACGCCGATCGGCTGGTCCATCCAGTCGGTCTTCAGCTCCGGCCCGATCTCGACGATCACGCCGGCCATCTCGTGGCCGAGCGTGAACGGCCAGGGCAGCGGTTTGGGCCAATGCCCTTTGAGGATATGCAGATCAGTGCCGCAGACGCCGCAGGCGCCGACCTGAATGAGCGCGGCCTTGCCCTCGACCTTCGGCCACGGCACTTCCCGGATCACGGGCTCCGCACCGGGACCGTCATAGGTCGAAACCCTTATTTTTTTCGCGTTTCCCATCGCCCCGTTTCCTTTGTTTTATTGGCGTTGGCGGCCAGATTGCGCTTGGACGCAATTCCGTTCCAGAGGAATCGCAAGCCCTGCGGTGATCTTTTTGCTTGATGCCGCGCGGAAGAGTAACTGATATTGGCTCAGAACGAGAAAAATTCAGGGCGGGAATTCGAGGAGGCGACCATGACCGGCGCAAGGCTGAAGCATTACGGCTGGGGCCGCGAAGGTGAGGGCATGAATGCCGAGGAGCAGGCCTTTGTCCTGGGCCGCTACCGCACAAAATTCTCGCGCGATAATTTCGAAACAAAAGCGCTGCCGCGGCTGGAAGATCTCAGCCTGCGCACGCCGCGCGTGACGCCGCCGGCCGCATTGGCCGCGTTCTGCACGACCGAGCGCTACGATCGCGCGGCGCATGCTTACGGAAAATCCTATCCGGATTATGTGCGCGGCATGCTCGGCGACTACGATTGCGCGCCCGACGTCGTGGCCTATCCCCGCAACGAGAGGGAGATTTCCGCTGTGATGGATTGGGCCGGAGGCGCGGCCGCCTCGCTGACGCCGTTCGGCGGCGGGTCGAGCGTCTGCGGCGGCGTCGAGCCGCGCGCCGACGGCATGCGCTACAAGGCGGCAATTACCCTCGACCTGCGCAACCTCGGCAAGGTCGTCGAGGTGGATCAGGCATCGCGGGCGGCGCTGATCGAAGGCGGCGCGTATGGTCCCTCGCTGGAAAACCAGCTCAAGCCGCATGGCGTCACGTTGCGGCATTTTCCGCAGAGCTTTGAATATTCAACGCTCGGCGGCTGGATCGCGACGCGATCGGGCGGCCACTTTGCCAGTCTCTACACCCATATCGACGATTTCGTCGAAAGCCTGCGTGTGGTGACGCCGCGCGGGATGTTGGAAACGCGCCGCTTGCCGGGCTCGGGCGCCGGGCCGAGTCCCGATCGCCTGTTGATCGGCTCGGAAGGAACGTTAGGGGTGATCTCACGCGCCTGGATGCGATTGCAACCACGCCCGAAATTCCGTGCCGGCGCATCGGTGCGTTTCGGCACGTTCTTCGCGGCGGCGCGCGCGGTGCGCGCCATCGCGCAAGCCGGCCTCTATCCATCGAATTGCCGTATCCTCGACCCACAGGAGGCCTACAACACAGGTGCTGCCGACGGCAGCGTCGCGATCATGGTGCTCGGCTTTGAATCCGGCGATCATGCGCCGGACGCCCGGATGGCGCGTGCGCTCGAATGCTGCGCCGACCATGGCGGGACGCCGGAGCCAGCTTCCGGCGACGCGCATCTCGAGGGGGCGGCCGGCATCTGGCGCAATGCATTTATTCGCATGCCCTATGCGCGCGAGTTTCTGACGCCGGCAGGAATCATCAACGACACTTTTGAAACTGCCATCACCTGGGACCGGTTCGAAAGTTTCCACGATCATGTGAAGGCGGCGACCGAGCGTGCGATCATCGAGGCGACCGGCATGAAAGGCGAGGTGACGTGCCGCTTCACCCATGTCTATCCGGACGGACCTGCGCCGTATTTTTCCTTCCACGCGCTTGGCCGCCATGGCGCGCTGCTGGAGCAATGGCAAGCAATCAAGAACGCGGCCAGCGATGCGCTGATCGAGGCCGGAGGTACGATTACCCATCACCACGCCGTCGGCCGCGATCATCGGCCCTGGTACGACCGTCAGCGTCCGGAGCTCTTTGCGTCAGCGCTTCGGGCGGCGAAAGGCGAGCTCGATCCGCATGGCATCCTCAACCCCGGTGTGCTGATTGATCCGTAGCGCTGAAGCGGTTTCAGGGTTGGGTCGAGGCGCTTATCTCAGACCGTCATCCTGAGGTGCGAGCCTTTTCGGCGAGCCTCGAAGGATGACAGCCCGTGGCCCATCCTTCGAGGCGCGCAAGAGCGCGCACCTCCCGAGTGAGCGCGAACGCGCTCATCCGGGGATGACGGGGATGGGTCTGGCGCTGCAGAGATCAGCCAAATCCCGCTTCCCGCAGACGCCGGCAGCTATCGACGATGTCGGAATCCGGGTTTGGCGAAATCACTTCCAGCATGGGCAGCTCGGTGTAACCGATCTCTGTCATGCGAGATGCAAGACCTGCGAGCGGAACGTCGCCGCAGCCGATGGCGTCGTGCTTGTAGCTCTGTCGGGTGGTATCGGAAAAATGAACCAGCGAGAGCCGGTCGCGAACCCGTTGCAATCCTTCAAGCGGGGATTCGCCGATGAAGTGCGCGTTGGCCACGTCGTAGATCACGCGAATGCTGTCGTCGCCATAGCGGTCGACGACGTTCATGAGCGCCTCCGCATCGGGCAGGAAGGCAAACGGCATGTTCTCGATCAAAAGCTTCGTGCCGGCCTGGCGCGCCAGCGGCGCCAATCTGTCGAGCGCGCGATAGAAGTAAGAGACCATGCGCTCACGCGGCATCGGAAACAGCGGATTGGGCTTGCCGGGGCCGACGACAATCCCGCCCGCTCCCAATTCACCGGCGCAGCGAACGAATTGCACCAGCAAATTCAGTGTATAGGTCCGCATCTCCTCCGCGGCGGCCGCGATGTTCATGTCGACATTCGGCATGTTGACCGACACCAGCCGCAGCCGCGTTTCGCAGAGATTGCGCAAATGGCGCAGCGCCGCTGCATCGAGCTCGGCCGGCCAGAGATGGCCGGGAAAGAACATCAACTCGACCCCGCCATAACCCTGGTCCGCGAGCCGCGCCACGGTATCGGCCGCGCTGCCGCTGAAGATGTACGAATAGGTGTTGACGGCAAAACCGGCGGCGGCGGTTTTCATGCTTGTCCCCTCTGTTGGGCACGCGCGTTGGCATCTCGCCGTGCGAGGTGCCGGCCAGCGATATAGCCGAATGTCAGCGCCGGCCCGAGTGTGATGCCGGGCCCCGGATAATTTCCATTCATGATCGAGCCCATGTCGTTGCCGCAGGCATAGAGACCAGAGATAACAGTGTCGTCTTTCCTCAAGACCCTCGCATGACAATCCGTTTTGAGCCCGATCGCCGTGCCGAGATCCGCCGGATAGATTCGAAGCGCGTAAAAAGGCGCCTGCTCGATCGGCGCGACGCATGGATTTGGCGAATGGCCGGGATCGCCGAGATGTCGCTGATAAATGGTGGTGCCGCGGCCGAATTCCGGGTCGAGGCCTGCTCGCGCATGGGCGTTGTATCTCTCGAGTGTTGTTGCGAGCGCCGATTTCTCGACACCGATGCGGTCCGCCAGCGCATCGATGCTCGGCGCCTCGATCAATTCGCCATTCTTAACGTATGGCCTGATACGCCAGGTGAAAGGCTTTATTCGGCCAAGCCCGTAGGTCCAGAGAAAATGCCGATCGCAGACGAGATGGAACGCGCGATTTGTCGCGTCGTTACCATCGCGCAGCATGGCGAGGACAAACTCGTGATACGACAACGCCTCGTTGACAAAGCGCCGTCCCGACGCATTGACCGCGATGATTCCGGGCTTGGCGCGGTCGGTGACCGTATGCGGGAAAACACCTTCGCTGCCATCCGCGCGCCGAAAGCGCGACGCCGGCACCCAATAGGCTGCGCTCGCGACCGCCGTAGCCAGGCTCGCACCGACGGCGATGGCGGCACGCAAGCCGTCACCGGTGCCTGCGGAAGAAGCGGCGGAAACCGGCCCCGCCCCGCCCGGAAAGAAGCGTTCCCGAAGATGAGTATCATGCGAGAAACCGCCGGTCGCCAGCACCACGCCTTTGCGCGCGATGATTGACCGGGCGTTCGATGAATCGCTGATCGTCACGCCTCTAATGGCATCGCCATCGACCAGCAGCTGCTCCACGCTCGCGCCGAACACGATCTCGACGTTTTGCGCCAGCAGCGAAGCGTACAGACGCGCCGCCAGCGCGTTGCCGAGATGCAGCGTCGTCCCCCGCGGCGCGCGAAGCCGCTGGAGCGCGTATTGCGAAACAAGACGCATCGATCGCAGTGTTGAGCGAAACGAGCGCCCGAACTTGCGCAAATGCGGGATGTCGAGCCGGTTGACCATCATGCCGCCGAACAGCGTGAATTCCGGCAGGGGAGGCCGCAACCGCGCAAAGTCTTTGCCGAGCTTCGCGCCGTCGAAGACGACGGGCTCGAGCACGCGACCGCCGGCGGTCGCGCCCGGCCGGTCCGGATAATAATCGGGATAGACTTTTACGGGCTGCAGCCGGATTTCAGTGTTGGCTTCGAGATAGTCGATCGCCTCCGGACCACGCGAAAGAAACGTCTCGCGCAAATCGGCCTTTTCGGTTTCGGGAACGGTACTGGCAAGATAGTTGGCCGCAGCAGATGGACTGTCATCGATGCCCGCCTGTTTCATCTTGGCATTGACGGGAATCCAGACCATTCCGCCCGACCACGCCGTGGTGCCGCCGACAAATTCCGTCTTCTCGATCACGAGGACACGCAAGCCCTCCGCGGCGGCAACCGCGGCAGCCGTCATCCCGCCGGCGCCCGCGCCGATGACGACGACATCGTATGCGCCGGAATCCGACATCGGGGGACCGCGCGGTTAAGAGTGCAGCCGGCTCAGACGATCTTGCCGTCGTCCGTCACCGGCGAGGTGATAACCAGAAACACCAGATCGACCAGACCCGAATTCGAGATCGCGTGCTCCACCCCGGGCGGCAAAAAGATAAAGTCGTGCTTGCGCACGACATGATTCTTTCCGGCGATCTCCATCAGCCCCTCGCCTTCGAGCACGTGGTAGATCTGCTCCTGCACCTGATGCTTGTGGCGGGCGACATGCGCCATCGGCTGATACATCGAAATCCGGTAATCGAGATGACGCGAGCCCGCCGTCTCCGGCATCACCAGGGGTTTTGAGAGTGCGCCGCCAAAATGATTGGGGAATTCGCGCCAGGGCACCTCGGCGATATTGCGGATGAAGGCGCCGCTCTGCTCTGAAGCCATTGTCATTGCTCCCTTCAGGTAACGAGCCCGCCGCCATCGAGATAGACGATCGATCCCGTCGCAAAGCCGATGGTCATGAAGGCGAGGATCTGGCGGGCGATGTCTTCGCCGACGCCGACGCGGCCGACCGGCAGGCTGGCCGCGGTCTTCGCAAGCATGTCGCGGCGCGCGGCTTCCGGCATCGCCGCGCGGATCGGCGTGTCGATGATCCCCGGCGACACCGCGTTGCAGCGCACCGGGGCGAGCTCCAGCGCCAGCGCCCGCGTCAGCGACTCAAGCGCGCCGTTGGCAACGCTGATAATCGCGGAGTTGGGCCGCGGCCGAATGCTGAGGTAGCCGGTGACCAATGTCAGCGATCCGCCGGGACGGATTTCCGCCGATCGCGCCACCCGCCAGGCCCCCCAGAATTTGCCTTCCATCGTCGCACGCACGTCTTCCATCGCGACCGTCTTGAACGGACCGGTGCGAAGTTGGGCTGCGGTGACCACGACGTGATCGACCGGACCGCAGTTGCGAAACAGGTTTTCGACGCTTTCATCATTCGTCACGTCAGTCGGCATCGCTTTCGCACCCAGAGTGCTCGCGGCCGCATTGAGGCGGTCGGCGTTGCGAGAGGCGATGATGACCTCGGCGCCTTCACGCGTCGCGAGTTCGGCAGTCGAAAGACCGATGCCCGATGAGCCTCCGACGACCACGACTTTCTTGCCTGCAAGCATCTTGCTTTCCTTTTGATCTCGAATTTCTTGCCGGAGCAAACGACACAATCAAGTCGGTTCGAACTGGGTCCCAATTCCCGGTTTGCTTCGCCCTAACCCCGGAAGCTCCCAGACGCCGGCGCCGCTTGGATTGATATCGGCTGCGATATCGACGTCGATCAAATAGGGCTTGTTGGCGGCGATACCCTTGCGGATGGCCTCGCCCAGATCGCCGGCGCGATCGACCCGCACGCCCTCGACGCCGCAGGAGCGCGCCATCGCGGCAAAATCCGGATTGTAGCGCTCGCCGCTCACGGGATCGTGGAAGTCGGTGGCGAGCTCGCGGCCGCCGAGGTAACCGCGCTGCAGGCCGCGGATCGAGGCATAGGCGTAATTGTTCCAGACCACCCAGACCACCGGCAGATTATATTCGACTGCCGTGCCCAGCACGTTGGCATGCATGAAGAAGGCGCCGTCGCCGCATACCGACACGCAGGGCCGATCGGGGGCGGCGAATTTCGCGCCCATCACGCCGGCAACCCCAAATCCCATCGGGCCAAAGCCCATCGAGCCGATCAGCGAGTCCGGCCGCTTCGGCTTGCAGAAGCTCAACAGCCAATTGTGGTGCACGCCGATGTCGCTGACCAGGATCGCATTCTCCGGAAGCGCCTTGTCGATTTCGAGCGCGGCGCGCTGCGGGTTGATCGGCGTGGTGTCATCGGAAAAGCCGGGCGCGACGAACTTGTCCCACTCTTTCCGATAGATATCGATCTGCGCCAGCCATTTCTTGCGCGCGTCGGCGCGTTTTGTCAGCTCAGTGCGGCGATCCAGTTCGCCGTGAAGCTGCCGCAGGAAGGTACGCACGTCGGCCATCAGGCCGAGCGCGACCGGATAATTGCGGCCGATTTCCTCGGGGTCGATATCGACATGAATGAGCCTTGTCGGCGGAATGGTGAAGGAATAGCCCGGGATCCACGAACTCGAGGTGCGATCGTCGAAGCGCACGCCGAGCGCCAGCAGCACGTCGGCCTGGCGCGTCGCGTGATTGGCCTGGTAGTGACCGGCGCGCGCGACGAGACCGAGCGCCAGTGGATGATTGCAGTCGATCGCGCCGAGGCCCGACGCGGACGCCGCCACCGGTATCTGTAAGCGTTCGGCGAGCCTCAGTAACTCCTCCGCAGCGCCGCCATAGCGCACGCCCTGACCGACAAGAATCACCGGCCGCTCGGCGCCGAGCAACATGTCGACCGCTTTCACCACACCTTCGGGATCGGCGCCGCAGCGGCTCGAGATGTTGCCGTTCCAGGCTTTCGCGTTCGGCGCTTCCTCGGCGGCCGATTCCATGAAGACGTCGAAGGGAACATCCAATACCACCGGGCCCGGGCGGCCCGTGGTCATGGTCTTCCAGGCTTGCCGCACCGCGAGCGGCACCATCTCGCCCCGCGTCGGCTGGAACACCTTCTTGCAATAGGAGCGCACAGTGGACGGAAAGTCGGCCTGATAGTGCCGATAAAGTTCCTGAAATGCGCCGCGGTTGAACTGGCTGGTCGGCACATTGCCGGTCACTGCCAGGAACGGCACCGAGTCGAGGAACGCGTTGCCGAGCGAAATCGGCAGGTTCGCCGAGCCCGGCCCACAGGAGGTGAAAGTCGCGGTCGGCCGTCCCGAAACCCGGTAATAGACGTCTGCCATGAAGCCGGCGACGCTCTCGTGGTGCACCGAGATGGTCTTGAGCTCGTCGGAACGCTCAAACAGCGCGTCGATGAACTGGATATTGCCATGGCCGCAGAGGCCGAACACCTGCGGCACTTTTTCCTGGATCAGATAGTCGACGATGACTTGAGCCCCATTGAGCGCATTGCGCGGCGACATCGGATCACTCCCTAACCGTTCGACGACTTCGTAAAAATTCGGCCGAGCGTGCCTCGCCGCCGACCCTTGTCCAGGCGCGCGACCCTATTTCCCATAATACTGTACGTCAATTTATATTGTGGTATGCTCAAAAATGCATCGGCGGGCATCATCGTGGCGCTGTTCAATTTCCCTGATCGCCTGATACAGTTCGGCAACCCTTCCCTGGAGGCTCAAAGCCTGTGAGACCGCGCACCAAACCCAAGGCAAGTGAGAAGGCTAACGACAAGGCGAGTGAGAAGGCCAGCGCCAAGACCGCCGAGAAGCCGGGAAGCCTGCGCAAGGCCGCGATCGCCAGACTGGTGCAACCGCCGCAGCGCGATATCGACGATGATGCCGACGACCGGCAGCGGGTCGGCGTCCAGTCACTCGGCCGCGCCTTTGCGATCCTGGAAGAAGTCGCGCGGCATCGCGAAGGCATCGGGCTTGCGGACTTAAGCAAGCTGGTTGGCTTGCACAATTCCACCACGTTCCACCTCGCCAAGACGCTGGTGTCGCTCGGCTATCTGCGCCAGGAAAAGGATTCCAAGCGCTACCGCATCGGCCGGCCGCTGTTTGCGCTCGCCGCCAGCGCGCTCGACGAGATCGAAATGGTCAATGTCGCAACGCCGGTGCTCGAGGATCTGTCGCGGGAAACCGGCGAAAGTGGCCATTTTGCCGTGCGTATGGGCGATTCGGTGGTCGTGATCGCGCGTACCAGCGGCCCCGGCGCGTTTCAACTGACCGACCGCGTCGGCGTGGTGCGGCCGGCGCATTGCACGGCGCTGGGCAAGATCATCCTCGCCTCGCTTCGCCCCGATCAATTGAACCGTTTCCTCGAGCGCGTCGAGATGAAACCGGCAACCAAGAAATCGATCACCGAGGTCCCGGTGCTGTTAGGCGAAATCGCCGAGATCAAACGCACTGGCATTGCCTTCGACGACGGCGAGTTCAATCCGGAAGTGCGTTGCATCGCGGTGCCGGTGATGGATTTCACCGGGCAGGTCATCGGCGCGCTCGGCATTTCCGGCCCGATCTGGCGATTGTCCAACCAGGCGCTGCAGAACCACGCTCGAATAGTGCGGCTTGCCGCCAACCGCCTGTCCGCGGAATTTGGCGCCAAAAGCGTCATCAAATCCTCTTAAACGGCAGCCGGGCGGCAAATCCGCCTAAGGGACGAAGCGGGGTCAGCGCATTTGGCGTTGACAGCGGCGACCGCGTCCTGAAATATCATCCAACAATAGAAAAACGTCTCTCACATTCTCGCATATGCCGGAATCGAAGGGGGACATCGCGATCCGTAATCCCCTGGGAGGAGAGTAAACGATGACCCGCTACAGCCGACGAACTCTGTTGAAGGCGAGCGCCGCCTTCGCCGGCGCTTCAGCACTCGGATTTCCGTCCATCGTCAGTGGCCAGACGGAGAAAATAAAAATTGGTCATCTGACGCCCCTGACCGGTTTTCTCGGCGCGCTCGGCGCCTATGCCACGCTCGGCATGCGGATGGCCGAGGAAGAAATCAACCAGGCCGGCGGCATCATGGGCCGCCAGCTCGAAGTGATTTCGGAAGATTCGGTCAATCCCGCCACCGCCGCCACCAAAGCGCAGCGCATGCTGGAGCAGGATGGCGTGCCGGTGCTGATCGGCGAAATCAATTCGGCTTCCGCGCTCACCATCATGCAGGTGGCCGACCGCAACAAGAAACTGTTCATGCAGGTCGGCGCCCGTTCCGACGCGCTGCGCGGCAAGAACTGCAACAAATTCACGTTCCACGTCGACATCCCGAACACGGTGATGGTCAACACGGTCGGCAAGGCCTTGTTGCGCGACAACATGGTAAAAGACAAAAAATTCTTCACGCTGACGGCCGACTATATTTTCGGCCATGATCTGCTCAATGCGGCCAAGCGCTTCTTCGGCGCCAACCAGGGCAATCTGATCGGCGACGAACTGATCGCGACCGACGTCACCGACTTCAGCCCTTATCTCTTGAAAATTCGTCAGGCAAAACCCGACGTAGTCTGCTCGAACCTCGCCGGTAATCAGGTGACGACGCTGATCAAGCAATATGCCGAGTTCGACCTGCCCTATCCGATCGTCGGCTTCAATCTCAACACCGCGGACGCCTGGGCGGCGGGCGAAGGCAACCTCGCCGGGACCTGGCCGACGGTCTGGTATCACACCCTCGACGTTCCCTCATCGAAGAGCTTCGTCGAGAAGTTCACCAAAAAGAACGGCAAGCCGCCGGAGAACCACGCCTGGATCGAATACGTCTCGTTCAAGATGATGGCGCAGGCCATGAACGAGACCAAATCCACCGACACCGATAAGCTGATCGGTTACTTCGAAAAAGAAACCCAGTTCGATGTCCTCAAGGCGCGAAAAGCCTATTTCCGGTCGTGGGATCATCAATTGGTGCAGGAGGCCTATACGTTCACGCCCAAGCCGAAGGGCCAGGCCAAGGATAAATGGGATTTCATCGCGCTGGGAGCCGCCGTTCCCAACGCGAATGAGCCACTCGAAGTGATCAATCCGACCAAAGAGCAGAACCCCTGCTCGTTGTAACCCCGCGTAGCTCACCCGGCTGACGCGCCGGGTGAGCACCAAATAGAGCGCAGTGCGGCGCGGCCGTCGTTAGGGACAACCTGGAGCGAGAATGCAGTTCGGGTTCTTGCTGGAACAGGTGGTGAATGGCCTCGTTCTCGGAGGTTATTATCTGCTGATCGCGCTCGGGCTGTCGCTGATCTTCAGCGTCGGCGGCGTGGTCAATTTGGCGCATGGCGCGTTTTACGCGCTCGGCGCCTATGCCTCGGTCGAACTCACCAAATATCTCGGCTTTGGGCCGGCGGTCGTGATTTCGCCGCTCGCAGTCGCCCTGCTCGGCATCCTCTTTGAGCGATTCATCCTGCGCCGCTTCTACACGGCCGATCCGATCCTGAGCCTGTTGGTAACGTTTGGGCTCGCGATGGTCGCCGAGCAGGCGATCCGCATCATCTGGGGCGCGGCGCCCTTGTCCGCGTCGATGCCGCCGGCGTTTCGGGGCTCGATCATCCTCGGCGATTTCCTGTTCTCGCGTTACCGCGTGATGCTGCTCGCGGTGGTCGCGGTCGTGCTGCTCGGGGTCTGGCTGTTGCTGCACAAGACCTCGTTCGGCCGCGTGGTGCGCGCCGGCATCCAGCGGCCGGACATGGTCGCAGCGCTCGGCATCCGGCTGCAGCCCTACATGACCGCGATCGTGATGCTCGGCGTCGGCATGGCGGCGATGGGCGGCGCCTTCTTTGCGCCGATCACGATCGTTCATCCGGCGATGGGGGCCGAGATCATCACGGTTGCCTTTGTCGTGGTGGTGATCGGGGGCCTGGGAAGCTTTTGGGGCGTCGTGATCGCCGCGCTTCTGGTCGGCGTGGTGCGCGGCATCACCATTCATTTTCTGCCCGCCGCCGGCGAAGCCTCGATCTATGTGCTGATGTTTTTGGTGTTGCTGGTGCGCCCGCGCGGGCTGCTCGGCGAGCGTATCGAGAAATTCGAATGATGGCAGCGTCTCCGATCGAAAAATATCGGCCGCTATGGTTGGCAGGCCTCGCTTTGGCCGCGCTGCCGTTCGCGTTGCCGCTGCTCGGCCTCTCGCTCAACACCGGAACCATGGTTGTGGCGCTGGCGATTGCAGCCATGGGGCTCAATCTCTGCGTCGGCTACACCGGATTGGTATCGTTCGGCCACGGCGCCTGGTTCGGCATCGGCGCCTATGCCGCGGGGTTGATCCAGCTGCACTGGTTCGGCGGCGAGATCTGGCTGCCATTGCTGCTGTCGATGCTCGTCGTCGCCGTGATGTCGGCGGCTGCCGGCGTCATCATCCTGCGCCGCCGCGGCGTCTACTTCTCGCTGCTGACATTGGCGCTCGCCGCCCTCACCTACACCATCGCGTTCCGCTGGAGCGAGGTGACCGGCGGCGAAGATGGCCTCGGCGGCCTGAAGCGCGGCAGCATCGGGCCGTTTAGTCTCGACAATGCGCTCGCCTATTACATCATCGTCGCGCTGATCGGGTTGGGCGTGCTTTATGCGCTCATTCGCCTGGTGCGCTCGCCGTTCGGCCATGTGCTGGTGGCGATCCGCGAAAACCAGTTGCGGGCCACCTTCCAGGGCTATCCGGTCGAGCGCTACAAGCTCGGCGTGTTCGTGATCTCGGCTGTCGTGACCGGGCTCGCCGGCGCGCTACTGGCGTTTCAAACCTATCTGGTTTCGGCCGAAGCGGTGTCGGTGCCGTTCTCCGGCGAGATGCTGGCGATGGTGGTGATCGGCGGCATGCGCAGCATGCTTGGGCCGGCGCTCGGCGCGCTGTTCTTCATCCTGTTCCGCGAATTGTTTTCGATCTGGACGCCGAATTGGCTGCTGTGGTTCGGACTGACCTTCGTCGCCTTCGTGCTCTATTCGCCGGGCGGCCTGGTCGGCATCTGGGGCACAATAAGCCGACGCTGGTGGCCGGCGCCGGAAGAATCCGCCGCCATGAGCCGACGCAAGATCTACGACGGCCTGCCGCTGCCCGGTTTCCTTGCACCCGAAGGCCTCAAAGGGACGGTGTTGCAAGTCGAAGGCATCTCAAAGAATTTCGGCGGCATCCGCGCGGTCAGCAATGCGAGCCTGGAAATCGGCGCCGGCGAAATCCATGCTTTGATCGGGCCGAACGGCGCCGGAAAAACCACGCTGTTCAACCTGATATCGGGCCTGCATCCGGCCGATGGCGGAACGGTTCGCCTCAATGGCAGGGAAATTCAGGGCGTGCCGTCCGAACTGATCTGCCACCGCGGGCTCACGCGCTCGTTTCAAATCACCAATCTGTTCCGCGGCCTGTCGATCTACGAGAATTTACGCTTGTCGTTGCAGGCGCAAAGTAGCGGGCGATTCAACATCTGGCGCGATATCGACAGCTATCCGGAGGTGCACGCGCAAACCGCGGAACTGCTGAAATTCCTCGGCCTCGAAGGCATTGAGGCGATCGAAGGCGGCGAGCTCTCCTATGGTGGACAGCGGCTGGTGGATTTGGGCATTGCGCTCGGCTCCAAGCCACAGGTGCTGCTGCTGGACGAGCCGCTGGCGGGCCTTGCCGCGGCCGAGCGCGAACGGGTGTCGAACCTGATCAAGAACGTCGCCGTGAACATCCCGATCCTGATCGTCGAGCACGACATCGATCGTGTGCTTGGTTTCTCGCAAAACGTCACCGTGATGAACCAGGGCGAAGTGCTGATGACGGGTTGTCCGAGTGCCGTGCGCGCAGATCTCCGCGTGCAGGCGATCTACACCGGCACCGGCATTCCCGAAGTCGAGCACAGCCGCAGCGATGAGGCCAGGCGCGACGCCGCCCCAATCCTGCGATTTGAGGCCGTCAACACCTTCTATGGCAAGAGCCATATCCTGCATGACGCGACGCTGGATGTACGCGAAGGCGAGATCGTCGCATTGCTGGGACGCAACGGCGCCGGCAAGTCCACGCTATTGAAGACACTAGCCGGGTTGGTCCCGCTGGCATCCGGCACGATCGAATATCAGGGAGGCGATATCTCGCGTTTGCCGGCGCCGGATATCGCGCGGTTGGGGATCGGCTACGTGCCGCAGGGGCGCGGCCTGTTCGCGGGCATGACGGTGCGGGAAAATCTCTCGCTCGGGCGGCTCGCGCGCAAGACCGACGGCAAGAACGGCGTGGTGTGGAGCGAGGAACTAATTCTGGAATATTTTCCGCGCCTGAGAGAGCGCATGGATGTCGCGGCGGATTATCTCTCCGGCGGCGAGCAGCAGATGGTGGCGGTAGCGCGCGCCATGTCGGGTAACGTAAAATTGCTGCTTCTGGACGAGCCGTTCGAGGGCCTGGCGCCGGCCGTGATCCTGGAACTGTTCAAGGTGTTCGATCTGTTGCGCCGGCATACTTCCATCGTGATCGTCGAGCACAATCTCGATCTGGTGCTGGCGCTGGCCGACCGCGTATTTGCGCTTGAGCGCGGCGCGGTGTTTTACCAGGGCCCCGCGGCGCCGCTGTTGACTGACCTCGAATATCGCAAAAAGATCCTGTGGCTGTGATCCCTTAAGGAGGCGACCATGCGATACTTGGTTGCGGCTTTGGTAGCCGGCTCAGCGGTCCTGGCCGCCGGCCACGCCAAGGCGGCGGAGGAGAAGATGACCATCGCGGTCTTCACCAAGAACCTGACCAATCCGGCCTATGAGGCGTTCCGTATCGCCGCCGATCAGGTCGCGCATGCGGCCGGCGCGCGGGTCGTCCATTATGTCCCGAAGCAGCCGGATAACGTCGACGAGCAGAAGGCCATGGTCGAGCAGGCGCTGAAGGACCGGCCTGACGCCGTCGTGTTCATTCCCGTCGATGACGTTGCGATGATCGATTCAGTGAAAAAGCTCAACGAAGCAAAAATCCCGATCGTGCTCGCCTCCAATCCGCTGCCCGGCAGCTTCGTGACTTTCGTCGGCGCCGACGATTTCGAGATCGGATACCGTGAAGCGCGCTATTTGTTCGAGCATCTCGGCGGCAAGGGCAAGATCGTCGTCATCGAGGGCACCCCGGCGGCGCCAACCAACCGCGAGCGGGTGCGCGGCTATAAACGCGCTTTCGCCGAATATCCTGATATCGAGGTGCTGGAATCCGGCGTCGGCAACTACCAGCAGCCCGACGCCAAACGCGTGATGGAAAAATTCCTCGCCGGGCACACGCAGATCGATGCTGTATTGTCGGCCAATGACGGCATGGCGCTCGGCGCGCTGGAGGCGCTGAAGGAGGCAAACCGGACTTCGATCGTGATCGGCATCAACGGCATCCTGCCGGCCGTAAAACTGATCGAAACCGGCGCAATCCTGGCTTCAGCCGATTTCAACATGTTCAAGATCGGCTGCGCCGCGACCCGCGCGGCGCTGCGCCATCTCAAGGGCGAGCCGCTGCCCGAAAAAATCATGTTGCCGGCCGAGATCATTGACAAGACCAATTACAAGGCATGGCTGGTCCCGGTCGATCAGCGGTCCTGCCCGAAATGGAACGAGATCGTCAAGTGACGGAAAACCTCGCCACGGCCTGCTCGTTTTAAGGATTATTCGGTTGCGAATAACAGCAGCCTCGTTGGATAGTGCTGCGGACGATCAACGCCGGTCCATGGCCTGGTGAAATCGCCGAGCTTGCGAGGGAACAAAATGACAAAACTCTCCGTCGCCATTGTGGGAGCGGGCATGGGCGGGCTTGCGACCGCGGCCGCGCTGCACCGGGCCGGCATTGCCGTCAACGTTTACGAACAGGCCTCGAAATTCACCCGGCTCGGCGCCGGCATCCAGATCGGCTGCAATGCGATGAAAGTCTTGCGTGGTCTCGGCCTCGAGCCGGTGATGCGCGCGAGCGCGTTTTATCCGCGCTCCTGGAACAACCGGGAATACGACAGCGGCGAAGTCCGCTTCGACATGATTTTCGGCGAGACGGCGGAAGGACGATATGGCGCGCCCTATCTGCTCGGCCATCGCGGCGACCTTCATTCCGCGCTTTTAAGCGCCGTGCCGGAACAAGCCATTCATCTCGACCACCGTATGGTCGGTATCGAGCAGCACGCGGACCGTGGCGTGACGTTAACATTTGCGAACGGAAACTCGGCCGAGGCCGACGCGGTGGTGGCGTCCGACGGGGTTCATTCATTCGTCAGCGACCAATTGTTCGGCAAGGACGAAGCAAACTTCACCGGCCGGATTGCCTATCGCACGGTGTTTCCGGCAGCGCTGCTGAACGGTTATCAAATCGGCGATTGCACCAAATGGTGGGGCCCGGATCGTCATATCGTGATCTATTACGTCAAGCCGGATCGCAGCGAGGTCTACTTCGTTACCAGCCAGCCCGAACCGAATTTTACGGTCGAGTCATGGTCGGCGCTGGGAGACGTCAATGAGGTGCGCAAGGACTTCGCCGATTTCCACCCCGAGGTTCGCCACGTTCTGGGCGCCTGCCCGTCGGTTCACAAATGGGCACTGCTCGATCGCGATCCCCAGTCGCGTTGGAGCCAGGGCAATATCACCCTGTTGGGCGACGCCTGCCATCCGATGACACCCTATATGGCGCAAGGTGCGGCGATGGCGATCGAAGATGCCGCCGTGCTGTCGCGCTGCCTGAAGGGTGTCGGTCGTGACGGCGTCGAGACCGCGTTCCGCCGCTTCGAGGCAACCCGCAAGCCCCGCACCACGCGCGTTCAATTGAGCTCGCGCACCAATACCTGGCTCAAAACCCGGACCGATCCCGACTGGGTCTATGGTTACGACGCCTGGAATGAACCGCTTGCCGAACTTGAAGCGGCGTAGTCTAGAAGCGGGGCAATCTCGGCGAAAGATTCGGGAGGAATGATGCGCAAAGCCCTTATCGCGCTTGCTGCCGCTGCGTCGTTGATGCTGGCCGGCGCCGCCCACGCCGAGGACTGGCCGACGCGGCCGCTCACCATGATCAACCCGTTCGCGGCCGGCGGACCAAACGACGTCGTGGCGCGGCTGTTCGCGCAGCGCATGGGCGAAATCCTGGGCCAATCGATCGTGATTGAAAATATCGGCGGCGCCGGCGGCATGAGCGGCGCCGATCGGGTCGCGAAAGCGCCGCCCGACGGTTACACTTTCCTGCAGGGCACCGTCGGCACCCAGGCGCAGAACCAGACGCTGTTCAAGACTCCCGCCTATAATTCCCTGACGGATTTTGCGCCGGTGGCGCTCGTGGTCGAAGCGCCGCTGGTACTGATCGCGCGCAAGGATCTCCCGGTCAACGACATGAAGGAATTCGTCGCCTACGCCAAGGCCAACAAGGAAAAGATGCAATACGGTTCCGCCGGCACTGGGTCTGCGATCCATCTCGGCTGCGCGCTGGTGAATATGGTCGCCGGGCTTGACGTCGTCCACGTTCCCTACCGCGGCGCCAATCCGGCGATGCAGGATCTGATGAGCGGCCGGGTCGATTATCTCTGCGATATCATCACGACCGCAAAACCGCAGATCGACGCCGGCACGGTGAAGGCGATCGCCATCCTGACCAAGGCGCGATCGCCGGTGCTGCCCAACGTCCCCACCGCGATCGAGCAGGGCTTTGATGTCGACGCCTATACCTGGAATGCGTTTTTCCTGCCGAAGGGAACGCCCGAGGCGATCGTCCGCAAACTCAACCAGGCAACGGTTGAGGCCATGAAAACGCCGGCGCTGCGGCAAAAGCTCGAAGCCGCCGGCCTGATCCTGGTTTCCGAGGATCGCACCACGCCGGAATATCTGGCAAAGTTCGTGCAGAGCGAAATCGCAAAATGGGTGGTGCCGATCAAGGCCGGCGGCATCAGCGTCGAGTGACGAAGGTGCCGGGACCGACTCGCGGCGATCCTTCGAGACGCCGCGCAAGCGCGCGGCTCCTCAGGATGAGGTCCTTTAGACCCTCATGGTGAGGAGCGCGGCAGCGCCGCGCGTCTCGAACCATGAAGGCCCCTACGGCGCGGCACCCTGCCGCGCCGCGGGTTTGCGTTCGATCGGATGGATGTCGATGGCCCGCAGCCGGCCGATCCGCAACACATCCATCTCGAGCGTGCGGTCGATGCGGTCGCGATCGAGCGCGCGGATCAAATCATCGACGCCGTTGACCTCGACGCCGTCGAGCCTGATCACGACGTCGCCCGGCAATAGCCCGGCCCGCGCCGCCGGGCTGTCCGGCTCGATTTGCGCGAGCAGCGCGCCCATCTTGTTTTCGACGCCGGCGACCACTGCGTGCCGTCGCGGGATCGGCGCGGTCTGGCCGGACACGCCGATATAGGCGCGCCGGACATAGCCGTGGCGGATGATCTCGGACAGCACGAACTGCGCGGTGTTGCTGGCGACCGCAAAGCAAATGCCCTGCGCGCCAGAAATGATCGCGGTGTTGATGCCGATCACTTCCGCCGAAGACGACACCAGCGGCCCGCCGGAATTGCCGGGATTGAGTGCCGCATCGGTCTGGATCACGTCCTCGATGGTCCGCCCGCTCACCGAGCGGATCGAGCGGCCGAGCGCCGACACCACGCCCGCGGTCACCGTCGATTCGAAGCCGAGCGGATTGCCGATCGCGACCACGAGCTGGCCGCGGCGCAAGGTTTTTGAATTGCCGAGCGAGGCATAGCGCAAATCCCGCACGCCGTCTGCGCGCAGCAGCGCCAGATCGGTGTCGGGATCGACGCCGAGCACGCGCGCATCGGTGACGACGCCCTCGATGTCGCGCAGCCTGATCTGTTTTGATGATCCGACCACATGGCTGTTGGTCAGCACCAATCCATCAGGCGAGATGACTATTCCGGATCCCATGCCGCCCCGCCCGCGCGC
This sequence comes from Bradyrhizobium lablabi, assembly GCF_900141755.1. Classification (NCBI taxonomy): domain Bacteria; kingdom Pseudomonadati; phylum Pseudomonadota; class Alphaproteobacteria; order Hyphomicrobiales; family Nitrobacteraceae; genus Bradyrhizobium; species Bradyrhizobium lablabi. The sequence continues at coordinate 1,796,086 of NZ_LT670844.1, forward strand.
GCCCGGCGCTGTCGAGCCGGTCTCAACGCGGACCACCGCGGGCCCGACGCGTTCGGTCACGCCGATCACGGCATTGGAATAAGCGTCGAGCAGGGCCTGGTCGGCGGCGGCGGTTTGTGTGGTGACTTGCGATGAGGGTCCCTCATCGAAGGTATCCTTGGTAAAATCCAACATGGCGAATTCCTCGGGTTAATCAAATGGTGGCCCTGTCACGGCTTCGCAAGTCCCAGAAAATGAGCGCTGCCGAGCCTTGACTGCTGCTTGAAAGAGCACTTCAAAAGCGTTGCCGTGTCGCCGACCAAGCCGGAGTTCGTCATGCGCCGCGTCCTGCTCGCTTTCCTTCTGTTTCTCCCGTTCCAGGCCGCCAATAGCGAACCGCTGTGGCAAACCCTTCCGCCGACGCCCACTCCCGTGCCCGGAGAGCATAGCGGCCATGCCAAGGTCAACGGCATCAGCCTCTACTACGCCACCATCGGGCATGGTTCGCCCGTCGTCCTTCTGCACGGCGGCCTCTCGAACTCCGAATATTGGGGCAACCAGGTCAGGGCACTCGCGCCGCACCACACCGTCATCGTCGTGGATAGCCGCGGCCATGGCCGGAGCACGCGCGACGCCCGTCCCTACGGCTACGACCTGATGGCTGATGATGTGATCGCGCTGCTAGACACATTGCACATCGCCAAGGCCGATGTGGTCGGCTGGAGCGACGGCGCCATCCTGGGACTTGATCTCGCCATCCGTCATCCCGACCGGGTCGGCAAGGTATTTGCTTTCGCCGCCAATACCGTCACCTCAGGCGTCCAGGAGGGCGTGGAGAAGAACCCAACCTTTGCCCGCTTTATCGAACGTGCGGGACATGAATACGAGAAACTGTCGGCAACGCCGAAAGAGTATGACGCTTTTGTCGCGCAGATCACCAAGATGTGGGAGACCGAACCGAACTGGACGGATGCTCAACTGCAATCAATCCGCTCATCGGTGCTGGTGGTGGACGGCGACCACGACGAAGCCATCAAACGCGCGCACACCGAATATATCGCCGCCGCCATCCCCGGCGCCGGCCTGTTGATCCTGCCCAACACCAGCCATTTTGCCTTTTTGCAGGACCCCGCGCTTTTCAACGCGGCGCTGCTGCATTTTCTGGGCGATCGCTGACGAGTCGAAATGCTCGGGCCCGATTCGGTAGGGCTGGTTAGCGAAGCGTAACCCGCCGCTTCTGTGGTCGTGGCGGAAAAATGGCGGATTACGCTGACGCTAATCCGCCCTACGGGCTACCGTTCGGCTTAGGCGAATTCGGCAAGAGCCGGGACAATTCCGCGCCGACGTCGGACAGCTGCGGCGGATCGGCGCCGGCGCGACCGCAGGTGATGGCCGCGCAGCTTGCGGCAAACGACAGCGCGCGAAAAAGCTCGTCGGAATTCATCCGCGCCAGCGTATCCTTGCCGATCCGTCCGATCGCCCGCAAGGCGAACAGCAATGCGGCCTGAAAGCTGTCACCGGCGCCGATGGTATCAACGACCGCTACCGTCGGCGCCTCGACCTCAACTGCGCCCGCCTCGCAATGCCAGGCCTGCGCGCCCTTGATGCCGCGGGTGACGACGACCAGACTTGTACCCGCTGCGACCATCGACTGCGCCCTTGGCGCACAGTCGCTGGCGCCATAGAGATATTCGAAGTCTACATCCGACATCCGAACGATGTCGGCCCTAGCGGCAAAGCCATTCATCTGATCGACATAGCGCGCCTTGTCGCGAACCAGATTGGGCCGGCAATTCGGATCGAAGGAGATCGTGACCGATCCACCGGCATCCTCGATCATGGCGAGCGCCTCGGCCGCGCCCTTGTCGTTGGTGAGCGTCGTCGATCCGACATGGATAGCTTCGATTTCGTCGAAGGGGATGGTGCCGCGCCGATAGGCCCAGTTTCGCGACGCCGTCGCCTCATCATAAAAGGCGTATTGCGGTTCACCGCCGACGCTGCGCACAAACGCCAGCGTCGTCTGGTGATCGCTGCGTGTGGCGTAGCGCAGATCCACCTGCGAGGCGGAGGCATGGTCGGCTATCATGCGCCCGAACATGTCGGCCGAGATGCCGCCGACAAATCCCGCCCGCGCGCCGAGACGCGCCATGCCGACGGCAATGTTGAGGCAGGAACCTCCGACCACCGGCACGACGGCGTCGCGCCCGTCCATGGCTTTGACCGGCAGGAAGTCGACCAGGGCATCTCCAGAGCTTAGCAGCATGGTCTTGCAATCTTCCGCAATCAGCCTCAGTGATCGGTCTTGATCCCGCGCATCGCATCGCGACTTTCCCGGTCCAATGTTCGCATCAGTCCGTGAACCCGGCGCTTCGAGCGGTGGAAGTCGGCCATGCCAGGTGCCGTGGGTTCGCTCGAGCGGCCGATCGCCGACATCGAAGCCATGGCCTCGCCGATCGATGCATAGGCGGTGCCGGCAACCGCACCGAGCATCGCAGCTCCGAGCAGCACCGGTTCCTGGGTTTCGGGAACGGCAACGGTGAGACCCGTCGTGTCCGCCATGATCTGGCGGACCAGCGCGCTTCGCCCCGCCCCGCCGCTGATCACCATCAGGTCGCTGTCGACCCCGTGCGCGCGGAAGGCGTCGACCACATCGGCGAGACCATAGGCAAGGCCGCACAATCCCGCCACGAACAATCGCTCCATCGAAGCGATGTCGACGTCGAGATCGAGGCCAGCGACGACCGCCCGCGAATCCGGATCGGCGAACGGCGAGCGGTTGCCGAGAAACTCGGGCATGACGTGGATATCGCGGGCCAACAACGCCGCCTCGCCCAAGGATTTTTCGCGCGAGACGATGCGCCGCTCGAGAAATTCCAGGATTTCCTGTCCACCCGCATGCGCCGCCGCGAGCGCCTCGTTGTATGCCGGATGAGATTTGATCAGATGATCGATCGCCGCGCCTGCCGCCGACTGGCCGCCTTCATTGAGCCAGAAGCCTGGAACCATGCCCGAATAATAAGGACCCCAGACACCCGGCACGAAGCGCGCTTCGGATGTCGTCGCCATGATGCAGGCCGAGGTCCCCATGATGTAGGCGAGGCGTCGGCAAACATCGACAGAACCGCCCGCCTTCTCACGCCCTCCAATCGTGCCGACACCTCCAGCGTGGGCATCGATCAGCGACGCCCCGACCGGCGTACCCTCCACGAGACCGAAATCGCGCGCGGCGGATGGCGAGAGGCCGGTGCCGAGCAGTGTGCCCGGCGCGACGATCTCTCTTCCGATCTTGGCGTAATCGTTCGCGGCGAGATCGCCAAGGCCGATGCGCACAAAATAGCTCTCGCTCCAGCGCCGTTCGTGGGCAAGATAATTCCATTTGCAGGCCAGCGTGCAGATCGAACGCTGCGTCGATCCGGTGGCGCGGAACGACAGATAATCGGCGAGATCGAAGAAATGCCCCGCCGAGCGATAGCTCGACGGCAAATGCCGCTTCAGCCAAAGCAGTTTTGGAATCTCCATCTCGGGCGAGATCGAGCCGCCGACATAGCGCAAGACGTGGTCATGGGTGTCGTTGATCTCGCGCGCCTCGGCGATTGCGCGATGGTCCATCCAGACGATGACATTGCGCCGCGCCTCGCCCGACGGACTTACCGTCAGCGGCTCGGCGGCGGCGTCAAGCACCACCAGCGAGCAGGTCGCATCGAAGCCGATGCCCTTGACGGCGGCAGGTGGAACGGCTGCTTCCGCCATCGCGGCACGGACCGAGGCGGCGCAGGCCGCCCAGATATCCGACGACGATTGTTCGACGACGCTGCCTGCTTCATGCCAAATGGCGATCGGATGCCGGGCAGTCGCGAGCAGGGTTCCCTTCTCGTCGAACACGCCGGCGCGCGCGCTCGACGTTCCGACGTCGACACCGATGAAGGCCTGCTTCATTCCTATCCCGCTCAAGGTCCGCGCAAGCTTAACACGTGGCGCCTACCAGCACGTATAGCCTCCATCGACCAGAACGATGCTCCCGGTCATCAAGCTTGCCGCGTCAGAGGCAAGGAACAGGACGACAGAGGCAACTTCATCGACCTCGCCCATCCGCGCCATCGGCGTGCCACCGATCCAGGCATCGTACATCTTCGGGCTGTTCTTGACGAATGCATTTAGGGGAGTTGCGATGTAAGTGGGCGCCACGGCATTGACGCGGACGCCGCGCGCGCCCCACTCCGCGGCAAGCGATTTTGTCAGATGGTGCACTGCGGCCTTGGAGGCGTTGTAATAGCTCTGCTCCTGGGGCTTGTTGACGATGAAGCCGGACATTGAGCCGATATTGACGATGGAACCCGACTTCGCTGCCAGCATGTGCTTGCCGAAGGCGCGGCAGCACCAGAAGGTGCCGTTGAGGTTGACGTCGATGACGTTGAGCCAGTGCTCGTCGGTCACCGTTTCGGCAGCCGTCTCGCTTCGGGCAATGCCGGCATTGTTGACGAGGATATCGACCTTGCCGTGCTGCGCCACGAGCTGATCGGCGACCTCGGAAACCCGCGCCGAATCCGTCACGTCCATGACGACGATATCAGCGTCGTACCCCTTCGCCTTGAGGCTGTCGCAAGCGGTTGCGGCCGCCTTCGGATCGCGGTCGGCGATGATGACCTTCGCACCGGCTTCCCCGAGCGCCTCCGCGGAGGCGAGCCCGATCCCCTGCCCGGCGCCGGTGACGAGAGCAACGCGGCCGCCAAGTCTGAATTTTTCCAGATACATCTTCTTTTCGTTCCTGTTTACAGATTGCCCTTCGCCCCCGCTCACTTCCGGATGACCCCGCCCTCCTTGTCGAAGCGGTGCAGGCGGGCCGGATCCGGCAGGAGCCAGACGCGGTCGCCGGCCTTGAGATCGAATTCGCCGATGCAGCGCGCGGTGAGCATGCCGAGTTTGCCGGCATCGACATAGAGGAAGGTGTCGCTGCCGAGATGCTCGGCGACCGATATGGTTCCGGGCCAGCCTTCACCCTCTTTGCCGATTCTCAAATGTTCCGGCCGAACGCCGAGGGTGGCGACGCCGGGCTCGCCGGCCGCTTCTCCAGGCACAAAATTCATCTTCGGTGAGCCAATAAAGCCGGCGACGAAAATATTGGCGGGGTGCTCGTAGAGCTCGAGCGGCGAGCCGTATTGCTCGATGAGGCCGGCATTGAGCACGACGATCTTGTCGGCCATCGTCATCGCCTCGACCTGGTCGTGGGTGACATAGATCGCGGTGGTGCCGAGCTGCTTCTGCAGTTTTGTCACTTCCAGCCGCATCTGAACGCGCAGCGCCGCGTCCAGGTTGGACAAGGGCTCGTCGAACAGAAACGCCTTGGGCTCGCGCACGATGGCGCGACCGATCGCGACGCGCTGGCGCTGCCCGCCGGAAAGTTCGCGCGGTTTGCGGTCAAGATAGGGCGTAAGGTTAAGCGTGGCGGCGGCTGCCTCCACCTTGCGGTCGATCTCCGGGCGCGGCAGTCCCGCCATCTTCAGGCCGAACGCGATATTGCCGCGCACACTCATATGCGGATAGAGCGCATAGGACTGAAACACCATCGACAGGCCGCGCTTGGCCGGCGGCACGTCCACCACATTGCGGCCGTCGATCAGGATCTGTCCGCCGGTGACGTCTTCAAGTCCGGCGATCAGGCGCAACAGCGTGGTCTTGCCGCAGCCGGACGGCCCGACGAAAACGACGAACGAGCCGTCGTCAATATCGAGGTTGGCATCCTTGATGATGTTGACCGGCCCAAAGGACTTGCGAACTCTCTGCAGCGTTATCTGGCCCATGATCCCTCGCCCTTTTTGCTGATCTATTTGACGGCGCCGAATGTCAGCCCGCGGACCAGCTGCCGCTGGGTGAACCATCCGAGAATGATGATCGGGGCAATGGCGAGCGTCGAGGCCGCTGACAGTTTTGCCCAGAACAGGCCTTCGGGACTTGAATAGGACGCGATAAAAACCGTGAGCGGCGCGGCGTCCAATGTCGAAAGGTTCAGGGTCCAGAATGCCTCGTTCCACGCCAGGATGAAGTTGAGAAGAAGTGTCGAGGCAAGGCCAGGAACGGCCATCGGCGTCAGCACATAGATGAGCTCGCGTCCGATGGTCGCGCCATCCATCCGCGCCGCCTCTAGGATATCCTTCGGGATTTCCTTGAAATAGGTGAAGAGCATCCAGACGACGATCGGCAGATTGCCGAGGCAAAGGATGAAGACGAGTCCCGCGCGGGTGTCCAGCAAGCCAAAATCCCGATAGATCAGATAGATCGGAACCAGCACGCCGACCGGCGGCATCATCTTGGTCGAGAGCATCCAGAGCAAGATGTCCTTGGTCCGCTTGGTCGGCGCAAACGCCATCGACCAGGCGGCCGGCACCGCGATCAGCATGGCGATGAGCGTCGATCCGCCGGCAACGATGATGGAGTTAAGCGCATGGTGAAAGTAGTCGCTGCGCTCCTGCACCGTCGCGTAGTTCTCTGTGGTCCAATGGAAAAATAGAAATTTGGGCGGCATGGCAAATGCATCAAGCTCGGTCTTGAAGCTCGTCAGCACCATCCACAGGATCGGCAGGAAAATCAGGAATCCGAAGAACCATGCCGCTGCCGTGGAAACCCACACGCGTCTCGAAGTTACCTTGCGTGCCATCGCCTAGGCCTCCAGGTTCCGTCCGATGATCCGCACCAGGAAGAACGCCACGATATTGGCGATCACGACCGCGACCAGTCCGCCGGCAGAGGCGTTTCCGACGTCAAACTGAATCAGCGCCTGCGAATAGATCAGGAACGCGATATTGGTGGTCTGCAATCCGGGGCCGCCGCCGGTCGTCACGAAAATCTCGGCGAACACGGTCAGGAGGAAGATCGTTTCGATCAGAATCACCACCGTGATCGGCCGCGCCAAGTGCGGCAAAGTGAGGTAGATGAACTTCGAAAGCGCGCCCGCGCCGTCCATCTCGGCCGCCTCCTTCTGCTCCTCGTCCTGTGATTGTAGCGCGGTGAGCAGGATGAGGGTCGCAAACGGCAGCCATTCCCAGGCGACGATCAGGATGACCGCGAACAAGGGCGCATCGGTGAACCAATCGATCGGCGTCATGCCGAGTCGCGTTGCGGCCCAGGCAAACAGCCCGGAGACCGGATGCATCATCAGGTTTTTCCAAACCAGCGCGCTGACGGTCGGCATCACGAAAAACGGCGCAATCACCATCAGGCGGACGATGCTGCGCCCGATCACCGGCTGGTCGAGCAACAGCGCCAGCGGCGTGCCGAGCAAGATAGTGATCGCCAGCACCGAGCCAACCAGCACCAGCGTGTTTAGCAGCGAGGTCAGGAAGGCGGGGTCGGTCAGAAAATATCTGAAATTCTCTAACCCGACAAAACTCTCGCTGCCCGGATCGAGCAGGCTGTAATGCAGCGTCGAAAAGTAGATCGTCATCGCCAAGGGGACGATCATCCAGATGAACAGCAACGCGACGGCCGGCGTCAGCAGGGCTCTTCCGAGAACTTGGGTCTGCTGGGTCGCCATCGCCGCCTCCTGCTATTTTTGGGAAACTCGATGAGGCTGCCGTCCGGCCAGTATCGGGCCGGGCGGCAGTCAGTTTTGCGGCGCGTCGGGAGGGGATCGCCGCAAGCGTCAAGTGTCGACGCGCTCTACTTGATATAACCGGCGCGCTTCATTTCGCGTTCGGTCGCTGATTGCGCGGCAGCGAGCGCCGCATCGACGGTCGATGCGCCGGAGAGGGCCGCGGCGAACTGTTGGCCGACGGTGGTGCCGATGCCCTGGAATTCAGGGATCGCCGCGTATTGCACACCGACGTAAGGCACCGGCTGAACCGTTGGCTTGTTCGGATCAGCGGCATCGATCGAAGCCAGCGTCAGCTTCGCGAACGGCGCGACCTTCAGATATTCAGGATTCTGATAGAGCGAGGTTCGCGTGCCCGGAGGCACGTTAGCCCATCCCTCCTTCTTGGCTACGATCTGGGTATATTCCTTGCTGGTGGCCCAGGCGATAAACTTCTCCGCCGCCTCGACCTTCTTCGATCCCGCCGGGATCGCGAGATTCCAGGCCCATAGCCAATTGGCGTTCTTTCCTAACCCCGTATTGGGGGCGAGTGCAAAGCCGACCTTGTCGGCAACCTTGGAGTCCTTTGGATTGGTCACCATGGAGGCGGCAACGGTGGCATCGATCCACATGCCGCATTTGCCGGAATTGAACAGCGCCAGATTTTCATTGAAGCCGTTCGAGCTTGCGCCCGGAGGGCCTGCGACCTTCATCAGGTCGACGTAAGTCGTCAGCGTTTTCTTCCACTCCGGCTTGTCGAATTGCGGCTGCCATTTCTCGTCGAACCAGCGCGCGCCGAAGGAATTCGACATCGCGGTGAGGAAGGCCATGTTCTCGCCCCAACCCGCCTTGCCCCTCAGGCAGATGCCGTAGACGCCAGCGGATTTGTCGGTGAGTTTCTTCGCCGCATCGATGACAAAGTCCCAGGTCGGCTTTTCCGGCATGGTCAGGCCGGCCTTCTGGAACAGGTCGGTGCGATACATCACCATCGAACTCTCGCCGTAGAACGGCGCGGCAAAGAGCTTGCCATCAACCGACACCGCATCACGGATCTTCGGAAGCAGATCGGCAACGTCGTAATCGGATCCGAGCTTGTCGAGCGGAACGAGCCAGTTCTTCTTGGCCCAGATCGGGACCTCGTAGGTGCCGATCGTGAGCACGTCGAACTGACCGCCCTTGGTGGCGATATCGGTGGTGACGCGCTGGCGCAGGACGTTCTCTTCGAGCGTCACCCACTTTACGGTTATGTCAGGGTTTTTGGCGGTGAACTCGTTGGTCAACCCCTGCATGCGGATCATGTCGCTGTTGTTCACAGTGGCAATGGTCAGGGTTGTCTGTGCAATCGAGGGGGCCGAGCCCAACAGGGTAACCGCGCCCACGAGGGCGCCGAGGACGTGTTTCACGGTAACCTCCCTATTTCCTAGCGTTGAGCATATGCCCACGCCTTGCAATTATGTTCACACCATGGATTAACCTTGTCAAGGTCAAGATGCGCCGGCTGCACGCCCGTTTGGGCAGGTGGAAGACTCCAGAACCGCCGCGGGCGGCCGCGGTTCCTGGCGGCCGTCGGATGCTAACGTCGCCGGGTCATCGGCTTACGGCTGCAGGATCGCGCCCGCGGTGGTCTCGTCGGTGATCAAGCCGTTGATCAGGCGACCCATCAGCGCCGCCCGGATCGCCGAAACCTTGGCGGATCCGACAGCCGCGCCGATGGTCAGGGTTTTGGCGGGCACTTGCGGCGGAATGCTGGTAAGGCGCAGGTTTGTTCCGCCCTTGATGACGCCCCCCTCCGCGTCGAACGCCCAGCCGGTCAGTTCGCCGACGGCGCCGAGCCGCATCAATTCCAAGAGCTCCTCGCGTGTGACAAAACCGTCAACGCGCACCTGCGCGCCCTGATCCATCTGCCCTATTCCGACCAACCGCAAATCGGCCTTGGCGGCAACGGCCCGCACCCTCGCGATCGGATCGATCTGGAGCATCTGGTCGCGTTCGCGCTCGGACGACATCAGAAACGGCAACGGCATCGGATAGTGCCGCGCCTTGGTGCGATCCGCGAGCCGGCCGACGGTATCGAAAAAACTCGCCGAGCCGTCGGCCGAGATATTTCCGACCAGCGACACGATCTGGTGGTTGGGGCAGTCGATCGGCGAGACGCGCTCGACCGCCGCGCGCACGGCTCTGCCGGTGCCGAGTGCGACGATCACCGGGGTCTCGCTGCGGAGCGTCGATTCCAGAATATTCGCGGCGCGCTCGGCGATGCCTGCGGCACCAAGCGGCGCCGCCGGGTCGGTCGGCACCACCTCGCAATAGACGAGATGGAACAAGTCCTTTAGCCGCGCGGCTAACTCCATGCAGGCCGCGATCGGATGCTCGAGCCGGAACGTGATCAGGCGCTCGGCCAGGCACAGTGAAACCAGGCGCTGCGCCGAGGCGCGCGACACCTTGAGCAGTTTTGCAATTTCGTCCTGGGTGTGACCGGCGATGAAGTAAAGCCAGCCGGCGCGGGCGGCTTCATCGAGACGCGATTTTTCGCTGTCCGACAATGTCATCAAAACGCGCCCAATTGGTTCGGCCAGAAATCAGCCATTCGCCCAAAGACCCGATCTGCGCCCGCATTATAGAGCAGCGCCCTGCCGTCGCGCGACTGATAATGGCTGCCGCCGACAAATCCCCAGACCGTCATGCCGGCCGCTTTGGCCGCGGTGACGCCGCTGACACTGTCTTCGATCACGAGCGTGCGACGCGGATCCGTCTGCATCTTATCGGCGGCGTACAGAAACAAATCGGGCGCCGGCTTGCCGCGCTCCACCATCTGCGCGGTAAAGAGCCTGTTGTCGAAATGCGGCGCGAGACCGGTCAACGACAGCGAGAAGGCGACACGATCGAAATCGCTGGACGAGGCGACGCAGTGCGGAATTTCCAAACCCTCCAGCACGGAGCTTACGCCTTCGATCGGGCAAAGCGCGGTCTCGAACGCCGCGCGAACTAGCGTTTTCAGTTCCGTCGAGAATTGCGCCGGGATCGCATGTCCCGACGCCTGATAGTGATCGAACACCGCGCTCACGCTTCGTCCAAGGAACAGGTCGAGCGCCTGATCCGGATCAAGATCGATGCCGTATCCCTTAAGGCCCTCCGAAAGGCAGCGGCAGCTCAGCATCTCGCTGTCGACCAGCACGCCGTCGCAGTCGAAAACGATGAGGTCGGGTTTGGTCATCGCAGGGTTCCATATCCCAATTCCCCCGCCGATCAGAGCATATGCTCAGGCCATGAGCAACAGCCCGCCCCATAAGGCCGTTCAATAGGGCGGCGCCTTGCGGGCCCGTTGCGCTCTCGCGGCCTCGGTCCACCAGGCGAGATCATCGGCAAAGCGGGGGAATGCACGGTCGAGCAATCTGCCAGCTTCCCCGATTGGCTTGCCGTCGGCCGTAAGCGCCTCCGCGATCGGTCCGACCGTCAGCGTGCTCGAGATCACGACCATGCCCATCTCGGACAAGGTTCCGTGCCAGATGAGACCCGACCGCGCTCCGGCGAGGCGACCGGCCGAATAGCTCGCGATCGCCGCCGGCCGCCAAAACCATTCCTCGAGGAAATGATCGGTCAGGTTTTTCAACCCGGGCTGCACCCCCCAATTATATTCGCCCGTGATAAAGACGAAGGCGTCCGCAGCGCGGATTTTGGCGGCGAGCGTCGCCATGGCCGCTGGCGCCGTGCCGGGCGCATACTCCTTATACATGCGGTCCAGCATCGGCAGTCCGATCGCCTTGGCGTCGATCAGCTCGACGTCTTCGCCGCGCCCGCGAAGTCCGGCCACCACATAGTCGGCGAGGCGGATGCCCATCCGATCGGAACGGTAGGAACCGTAGAAAACGAGGACGCGATTGGTCATGGATTAAACTCCGGATCGCGATGGCGATGAATCTCGGCCCAAAGCGTATCGCCCGCGCTATAGTCTACGGCATTATTTCCGGCATGGGACATCCATCCGCCATGGCAAATTTCTGGGCGCGCAAATCGACCGCCGATTTGTTGGACGAGGCCGCGCAGGGCGGAGGAGCGAACGGCGAGGCGCAGACGCTGAAACGCACATTGTCGGCGCTGAACCTCGTCGCGCTCGGCATCGGCGGCATCATCGGCGCTGGAATCTTCGTGCTGACGGGGCACGCGGCCGCATCCTATGCGGGACCCGCGGTCGCGCTCTCGTTTGTCATCGGCGCGGTCGCCTGCGCCTTCGCAGGCCTGTGCTACGCTGAAATGTCGTCGGCCGTTCCGGTCAGCGGCAGCGCCTATACCTACGCTTACGCCACGCTCGGCGAGTTCGTCGCATGGATCATCGGCTGGGACCTGATCCTCGAATACGCAGTCGGCGCCACCACGGTCGCGATCGGCTGGTCGGGCTATGTCGTCAGTTTTGCCAGGGATTTCGGGCTCGATCTGCCGACGCAATTTGTCTCCTCGCCCCTGACCTACGATCCCGCAGGCCACGCCTGGTCGTCCACCGGCGCGATCCTGAACGTCCCGGCTATCATCGTCATCGTCGTCATCACGGCACTCTTGGTCGCCGGCATCCGGGAGACCGCGCGGTTCAACAATTTCATCGTCGCGATCAAGCTTATTGTGATCGTGCTCTTCATCGTATGCGCGGTGCGCGCGTTCGACACCAAAAACTGGATCGCGCCGAGCAATCCCGCAGGCAACTTCATCCCGCCCAACGCAGGCCCAGGAATTTACGGCTGGTCGGGCATGATGCGCGGCGCGGCGGTCGTGTTCTTCGCCTATATCGGTTTCGATGCAGTCTCGACCGCGGCGCAGGAGGCCAAAACGCCGATGCGGGATATGCCGATCGGCATTCTGGGATCGCTCGCGATCTGCTCGGTGCTGTACGTCGTCGTCAGCTTCGTGCTCACGGGGATCGTGCCCTACGACCGGTTGAACGTTCCCGATCCGATCGCGGTTGGGATCGATGCGGCAGGCGTTGGCTTTCTTTCGCCGCTGATCAAACTGGGCATCATTTTTGGTCTCACCTCGGTCATACTCGTCATGCTGCTGGCACAACCGAGAATCTTCCGCGCCATGGCGCATGACGGCTTGCTGCCGGAGGTCGCGGCGAGCATCCATCCAACACTCCGCACGCCGCACGTCGCGACCATCTGGACCGGCGCGGTGGTGGCGGTTCTCGCCGGCCTGCTGCCGATCGGGCTGGTCGGCGAACTCGTCAGCATCGGGACGCTGTTTGCATTTGCCGTGGTATCGCTCGGCGTTCTCGTGCTGCGCATCAACGAGCCGGAGCTCAACCGCCCGTTCAAGGCGCCGGCGATCTGGCTGGTCGGGCCCGCGGGAGCCGCGACCTCGCTGTTCCTGATGTTCAGCCTGCCGGCCGACACCTGGGTCAGGCTCGCGGTCTGGCTCGCGATCGGCCTTGTGATTTATTTTGCCTATGGCGCGCGACGCAGCCGGGTCATGGTCCACAGCTAGCAAGGGAGTGAATACAGTCATGAGCAGCAGCGAGAATACGGCGCGACTTGAACCTCGATCGGCAATGGCGTCAGACGCGGCGGGCGCTCGCGACCGGGCATCGATGATCCGCGCCGGTGTGATCGGCGGATTGACCGGCGGCGTGATCATCTGGATCTACGAGGCCATCGTCTGGGTCGGGGTGCAGCATCTGTTGCCCTTGGCCGGCATTCCGCGCAACGCGACGGGCCTCGTATTCGGCAAGCAAGTACAGGACCAGCTCGGAATCGCCGCATATTTCCTCGGCACCGCCATCCATTTCTTTTTCACGATCGCCTGGGGCGTGCTGTTCGCTTACCTGTGGCCCTACTTCCGCCGCCAGGGTTACGAGGCGACCTTCGTTGCGCTGTTTTATGCGGTCATCATCTGGATCGTGATGCATGCCGCGATCATGGTCGCCACCACCAGCCATCCCGATTATTTCGACCCGATGGTGGTGATCGGCGGTTTCATGTCGCATCTGTTCTACACGGTGCCGCTGGCGCTGGTCGTCAAACGGCGGCTTGCGGCGGAGGCAACCGGCTAAGGTCCGGGATCACGGGCACTTCGGTGGACAAAGCTTATCGCTCACCCAAATCCGACCGCTCGATTGGCTACCATGCGGCGCCAAGCTTCGATGATGTACCGTCGGGCCTCCGCCGGGTCGAAGCGTGATCCGAGCGTGGTCGCCGATTCGAAGGCAGGGTTACCCAGCCTGGCCTTTGCTTTCTCGACGGCATTTCGCGCCGACCGGTCGAGCTTCAACGGCGACGCGTTGAGAGCGCCTGCCAATACGGCAAGTTCTTCATCCGCCTCCAGATCGCCAAGACGCAAGATGATCGAACGGATCGTCAGCCAAGTGTATAACGTTGCTCCGTGGCTCGGAAGTTCAATCAGTGAACGAACATAAATGTCCAACGCCTCGGCTGGCGGAGCACTCGCCGCTTGCAGGTCAGCGATCAGCTGTTTGACCCTTTGCGCTCCAAGATGATTGCCCGCCATTTTGGCCCAAACGGCAGCCGTTTGGTATTCATCGATGGCGACGTTGGGATCCTGGGCTACACCTCCGCGCGCGAAGTGGATGTAGCCCATCAGGGTCGGCTGCAAAATGGCTTGTCCAACTTCGGTGACTTCCCTGGCTAGTTCGCCGGCACCTTGCAAATCTCCGGTCCGCGCTTTGATAGAAGCGATCATGCAGAGCGACATGACCTCACACGGAATATTTTTGGCGCTGCGCGCCTGCTCGACTGCCGCCGCGAGATGCTCGATGCAGCCCTTCAGGTCCCCGGACCACTGGGCCATTTGCCCCAGCACATGGGAAAGCCATCCTTGACTGGATTGCATCCCGAGAGCTTCGGCTCGCAAACCCCGTTCGACGAAAGCGGTGGCGCTTGCCTGATCTCCTCCATGGTGGAAAGCGTGCCCGGCCGCGCCAGCAAGCAGGAGGGGCGCCTGATCGAGCTTATCGGCGCCGGGTCGAGCCATGATCTGCTCGTACCAATTGCCGGTTTCCGCGCCTCGGTGCCAGTAGTTGAACAGGAACAGAGGGACAGCCAGGTCCGCGGCCAGTTTCAGATCGCGCGTAATGGCCCGATCGAAAGCAGCCCGCAAGTTGGGCATATCATCGTAGATCGCGTTCGCGGCCTTGCCCTCATTGATACCAGCGATTTGTTCGCCTAGTTGCCGAGCTCGGGATGCGTAGACTTCCCCATGTCGGGTTTCGACGGTCTGTAGCAAACCGGCTCGGTCGAGTTGCTCCCGTCCGAAAGCCTGGACTGTTTGGAGCATTCGCAATCGTGGCTGGTTTCCCGTGGACCGGCACAAGAGCGAGGTTTCGATCAACTTGTCGATCCCGCGGAGCGCGTCGGATTCACTGGGCATATCGCCCGCACAGATAGCGAGGGCCTGTTCTTCGTGGAAAGAGCCGGAGAGTGCCGATAGCCGCTGAAGAACCCGACGGCTGTTGAAATCCAGAAGATCATATGACCATTCGAGCGTGTTTCGAAGCGTTCGGTGGCGGCCGGGTCGTCCCCGAAAGCTGCCTGCGTACAAATCAAGCGGTTTGGTTACCCCGCTTTCAATGCTCTCCAGTGAATGCTGGCGGAGCTGGGCGGCCGCGATCTCGATGGCGAGAGGAATGAAATCGACGCTGGCGCAAATCCTCTCGATCGCAGCAAGATCTTCAAGGCTCGGTTGGAACCGGTGCTCTGCCAAGCGGCCTCGTTCGATGAAAAGACGGAAGGCCGCCGATTGTCCCAAGCGGTCCCGCGAACGCGAATCCAGGGACGGGACCTCGTAGATAGCCTCGCCCTCTACACCGAGCGTGCCGCGGCTGGTGTTGATCAAAAATACTTCGCCGCAGGCCGAGCCGAGTTCGGTGACCGCGTCGGCGATTGGGTCGAGCACATGTTCGCAATTGTCCATCACCAATATGGCGCGCGCCCCGTGCAGGCGTTCGAGCACCTGCACTCGCGGATGCACGCCGGGCGATGGTGGAATCAGAAGAGCCTCTGCTATGGCGGGCCAAACCTCTCTGTCCCGCTCGAGCGCTGAGAGATCAACAAGCCAGGCGCCACCTGAGAAGGACGGTTCCAGCGAACGGGCAAATTCCATTGCAAGCCGGGTTTTGCCGATACCGCCCGGACCGACGAGAGTGATCAATCTCGACTTGAGTGCCAGTTCGGCCAGTTCTTCCAGCTCCCGTTCACGGCCGAGAAAGGAGCTCAGATTGGCGGGCAAATTGCCTCCGGCGCTCTCCCGTTTGCCGCCAATCGGCGGGAAGGTGCTCGGCAGGTCCGATGCGCAGACCTGGTGCACACGGATAGGTTCGATGCCCTTGAAATGGTGTTCGCCAAGATCGGCCAGCTGGAAGGGCGACTGAACCGGTTCGCTTGCCAGCCGCTGGACCGTGACATCCGACAGCAGGATCTGATCGGCGTTCGCGGCGCTTTGCAATCGTGTGGCGGTCGGCAGAGCGGGACCAAAATAGTCATTCGCGCCCCTCGCCCGCGTCGGTCCTGTGTCAATACCGAACCTTACCTGAAGCCGGCCGGTCGGGCCCCACGCAACGCGACGCATCTCGCGCTGCGCTTCGATCGCGGCCATCACCGCGTCCACCGGACGGTCGAATGCCGCCAACACGCCGTCGCCCGTGCTTCTGAAGGGGTCGCCGGAATGACGACGGATCGAGGTATGAAGGATCTGATCGTGCAGATCCATCGCGCCCATCATGTCGTTCGGAAAGCGGCGAAGAAGACCGGTGCTGCCGACGATGTCGGTTGTGAGAATGGTTCGTTCGCGGCTCTCGGACGGTATCTCTAACGATTGGGTCCTGGTCATGGACACGGGCTCAAGGTATCGGCATACATCTTTCCCAACGTCGGAAGCGAAGCACCAACACGCCCACTTCCACGCCGTTCGGCCCAGAAACCGGCTGAACGCGGGATCGGCGCCTCGCCATCGCGGACAGCCTGGCTGGGGCGGGAGGATTCGAACCTCCGTATGGTGGAATCAAAATCCACTGCCTTACCACTTGGCGACGCCCCAATATGCGGTCCGGAACGAGGCCACCGGCCCCCTCTGGCATCGCCGGTCTATAGAGGGAGTTGAGCCATTTCAACAGCCGTGAGGCCAAATTCCGGTTGAATTGGAGGCGACGTTTCATTCCCTTGCGATGAGGCGTGCCGCCACGCCAATTGGTCGCCTTTTCGGGGTCAAAACGGCGCTGCCTCCGGGCGTCGCAAGGCTCGATTTGACCCGGTGGAGAGTTGAGAGCGAGGCGGTTTCGTGAGAAGACGGCAGCCCTGTCCCAGTCTACCGAGAGACGGTCATGACCTACCGCGCGCCGATCAACGACATGCTGCTCGCCCTTAACCATGGCGCCGGCCTCGAGGCCGCCGTGAAGGCCGGCCATTACGGCGATTTCGATGCCGACATCACCGCCGCCGTGCTGGAGGAAGCCGGAAAATTCGCCTCCGACGTCTTGGCACCACTCAATCGCGTCGGCGACGAGCACGGCATCAAGCTCGAGGCCGACAAGGTCATCACCGCCCCCGGCTGGCCCGACGCCTATCAGCGCTGGTCGGCGGCGGGCTGGAACGCGGTGTCCGGCCCGGAGGCGTTCGGCGGCCAGGGGCTGCCGCTCGCGATCAACGCCGCCTGCACCGAAATCTGGAGCGCGTCGAACATCGCCTTCGGCCTTTGCCCGCTCCTGACGCTCTCCGCGATCGAGGCGCTCGACGCCCATGGCAGCGCGGAGTTGAAAAAAATCTATCTCGAAAAGCTCATCTCGGGCGAATGGACCGGCACCATGCAGCTCACCGAGCCGCAGGCCGGTTCGGATGTCGGCGCGCTGCGCACCCGTGCCGAGCGTGCTCCCGACGGCAGCTACCGCATCAAGGGCACAAAAATCTTCATCACCTATGGCGACCACGACATGACCGATAACATCGTGCATTTTGTACTTGCACGATTGCCGGACGCGCCGGCGGGCACCAAGGGCATCTCGCTGTTTCTGATTCCAAAACTCCTCGTCAACGCCGACGGTTCGCTGGGCCTGCGCAACGACATCTATGCCAGCGGCGTCGAGCACAAGCTCGGCATGCATGCGTCCCCGACCTGCACCATGACCATGGGCGATAAAGGCGGCGCGATCGGCTACCTGATCGGCGAAGAAAACAAGGGCATGCAGTGCATGTTCACGATGATGAACCAGGCCCGGCTCGGCGTCGGCCTCGAAGGCGTCGGCATCGCCGACCGTGCCTATCAGCAGGCGCTGGCGTTCGCGCAGGAGCGGCGCCAGGGCCGCGCCGTCGGCAAAGCGGGCGATGGCTCGGACCCCATCATCGTGCATCCCGACGTCAAGCGTATGCTGATGCAGATGCGCGCGCTCACCGCGGCGGCGCGGACGATTTGTTACGCCACGGCAGTGGCGCTCGATATTTCGGTGCGCGCCAAGGATGCAAAAGTGCGCAGCGAGGCCGCGGCGCGCGGCGCGCTGCTGACGCCCATCGCAAAAGCGTTCTCCACCGACATCGGCAATGAGGTCGCTTCCCTCGGCGTGCAGGTCCATGGCGGCATGGGTTTTGTCGAGGAAACCGGTGCCGCGCAGCATCTGCGCGATGCCCGCATCACCCCGATCTATGAGGGCACCAACGGCATCCAGTCGATCGATCTCGTGACCCGCAAACTCGCGGCCAATGGCGGCGCCTCGGTCTGGGGCCTGCTCGGCGAATTGACTTCGATCGTCAAGCGGGTCGAAGCCTCCAACAATCCCGCCTTCGGCACCACGGGGCCAAAACTGCGCGACGCGCTGGCGTCGCTGGAGCGCACCAGCAAATGGCTGCTCGAGCGCGTCACGTCTGCACCGAACGATGCGCTCGCCGGCGCGACGCCGTATCTCAGACTGTTCGGCTCGACGCTCGGCGGCTGCATGCTGGCGAACGAGGCGCTTGCCGCGCGTGATCTCGGCGAAGGCGCTGGCGATCCGGCGCGCTACGTCACGCTCGCGCGATTCTTTGCCGAGAACATTTCGGTGCAGGCGCCTTCGCTCGAGCGCGCCGTGATCGACAGCGCCGAGGCGGTCAACGGCGCGGATGCGGTGCTGTTGGCGTAACACTCTCCACCCGTCGTCCCGGCGAACGCCGGGACCCATAACCACTAATCTTAGTTGCGAATGGGATTGCGGCCCCAGCACCACGCAACAATAGACATTCGTGGTTATGGGTCCCGGCTCAAGGCCGGGACGACGTAAATTTTTCCTGATGCAATTTTCAAACAGCCAAAGCAGTTCAGACACTCCTCCGCATTCTCGCCACGGCGTGTCATGGTCTCGCAACCTGACGATACAGATCGGCATAATGGCGCGCGGGATCGTGCCACGATACATCGACGGTCATGCCATTCCTCTGCATCCCCAGCCAAACCGGCTTGTCGTGAAACATCGCTTTGGCGCGGCGAATGGCGCCGCCGAGAGCTTCGCTCGTCACCGGCGAGAACTGAATTCCAGTCGCGGCATTTCCGGCGATGGTGGCCTCGTTGGCGTCAATGACGGTATCCGCTAGTCCCCCGACGCGGGAAACCACGGGTACAGCGCCATATCGTAAGGCACACATCTGGGTCAGTCCGCACGGCTCGAACCGTGACGGGACCAGGAGCGCATCAGAGCCTGCCTGAATGAGATGGGCCAAGTTCTCGTCGTAGCCGATGAAAACGCCGATCTGGTCCGGATGAGATTTCGCAGCCGCGCGAAATTGTTCCTGAAGGTCTACTTCGCCACTCCCAAGCAGGACCAATTGCACGCCCTCGCCCAAGATAAGCGGCAGATTTTGTAAGAGTAGGTCGAGCCCCTTCTGCCAGGAGAGGCGACTGATAACTCCGAGCAAATATGCATCGGGCGCGGGGGTAAGACCGAAACGTCTTTGCAAGGCCGCTTTATTCGCCGCGCGAGCAGCAAGCGAGGTTACGCTGAAAGGCGAGGCAATGTGCGGATCAGTCGCGGGATTCCATACGGAAGTGTCGATACCGTTGAGGATACCGCTGAGGACATCCGACCGCGCACGCAGCAATCCATCGAGCCCCATGCCCGCCTCGCCTTGCTGGATTTCGCGCGCATAGGTGGGCGACACCGTGGTGATGCGATCGGCGAATTGCAACCCGGCTTTCAAAAAGCTGATCCCGCCATAATATTCAACCCCGTCAATTGAAAAGGATTGAGGGGGCAATCCGATCTCGCTCAACAACTCGCTGGGGAATCGTCCTTGAAAGGCGAGGTTGTGAACGGTCATGATCGAGCCCGGCCGCGGTCGCCCGCTGTAGTGCAAAAAGGCATGGGTCAAGGCGGCCTGCCAGTCGTGGGCATGGACGACCTGCGGAACGAATGTCGGGATAGCACCCTGGCCGATCTCGGCAGCCGTTCGCGCTAGCGCTGCGAAACGCAGCGCGTTGTCGGGCCAGTCGGCGCCGTCGGGCGCAACGTAGGGATTTCCCGGACGTGCGAACAGATGCGGCGCGTCGAGTACGAACAAGTCGAGGTCAGCCACAGAACAGCCGAGAACGCGCGCGGGTCCGCCATAACAGTCCGGCAGGTTGAGGACTTCAACCCCTCCACCAAGCCCATCAAGCACATCGGGATATCCCGGCACCAAAGTGCGCGTCTCGATGCCTTCAGCCTTCAAGGCCAGCGGCAGCGCACCCGTCACATCAGCAAGGCCACCGGTCTTGATAAGCGGAAAAATCTCCGAGGCGACCGCAAGCGCACGCAAAGGCTTCATGCCGACAACCTGTCGATCATCGGCTGGTTAATCAGGCAGATGCCTTGCTCGGTGCGGCGAAATCGCTGGGCGTCATTTCCGGGATCTTCTCCCACCACCAATCCTTCCGGAATCTGCACGCCTCTGTCGATGATGACATTTTTCAATCGTGTCCCCCGACCGATTTCGGCATAAGGCATGATCACTGCATTTTCGATTTGGGCATAAGAATGAGCGCGCACACCGGTGAACAGCAGGGAACGCCGTATCGCAGCGCCGGAAATAATGCACCCTCCGGCGACAAGTGACGTCACTGCCTCGCCGCGCCGGCCATCCTCATCATGAACGAATTTTGCAGGTGGCGTGATCTCGGCGTGGGTCCAGATCGGCCATGAGCGGTCATAGAGGTCAAGCTCGGGCAAGATGTCGGTGAGATCGATATTGGAAGCCCAATAGGCATCAAGCGTCCCTACGTCTCGCCAATAGCTGCGCGTGTCGTCGTTTGACCGGACGCAAGAGCGGCTGAAATGATGAGCTACGGCGCGCCCGTGTTTGACAATATGTGGGATAACGTCCTTGCCGAAGTCATGGCTGGAATTTGGATCTTCCGCATCGCGTCGAAGCTCGTCGAACAGGAATTTGGAATCGAAAACATAGATTCCCATGCTGGCCAGCGATATTTCGGGCTTCCCCGGCATAGAAGGCGGATCAGCCGGTTTTTCCAGGAACGATTGGATCACGTCATGATCATCGACGTGGATGATCCCAAAGGCGCTGGCTTCGCTGCGCGGTACCTCCAGGCAGCCGATGGTCACGTCCGCGCCCTGCTCGACATGCTGTTGCAGCATCGACTCATAGTCCATCTTGTAGATGTGGTCGCCGGCGAGCAGCACGATGAATCTCGCGTTGTGAGGCTCGACAATGTCGATGTTCTGATAGACCGCGTCGGCAGTCCCGAGATACCAGTTCTTCTCGGAAATGCGCTGGCTGGCCGGCAGAATGTCGAAGCTTTCGTTTCGCTCGGGGCGAAAGAAGTTCCAACCCATCTGCAAATGACGAATGAGGCTGTGGGCCTTGTATTGAGTGGCTATTGCGATGCGGCGGATGCCTGAATTCACCGCGTTGGAGAGGGCAAAATCAATGATGCGCGACTTGCCGCCAAAATACACGGCCGGTTTGGCGCGCCGATCGGTCAATTCCAAAAGCCTGGAGCCGCGTCCGCCGGCAAGAACGAAGGCAAGGGCGTGACGCGCCAAGGGCTCGTTTCCGGCAGCCGGCATGGTATCCTCCCTGGAAACATTGTTACTCAAGTTTCTAGCGCGCTACGCGCGCGATTGTTTCAATGGATTAAAACACATTTTTTTGGTGGAACCACCTTAGCGCTTCCGCATGGCGCCGCAAGGAAGGGTGGATTGCTTGGTCGCTTGCCTGCGCTCTTCGAGCTGCGGCGGACAGGTCGCTCTCGCCATGACGGAAAGAATGGATACGCCGCCGCCTTCTCGCGGCGCAAAGCGTCCGAGGGATGCCTGATCGTTTCGCCCTGAGAAACAGAGGGCGCAGGGAAAGCCGGATGCTCGCCGCACCCGCAGCCTCGTGTGCAGTGGTAGAAAGCACACGAGGTAGTCACCACGGGTTCGCCGAGTTCAACCGGCCTTCCCTGCACAATGGTTTTAACGGTTTCCTTCGTGCTCTCCCCGGTGATCGGGCTTTCTTGTCACCGTCGCCTGCGGAATTGCTTCCGCAAACTTGACGCCAGCGTCGAGGCGTCAGGACCACACGACTTCGCCGTCCGCTTAAGCGCCGTTCGTCAATAGCGCTAACTGCGTCCACCGCATCCCCTGCCCAACGTTTGTGACGATCGCGAAACGCCCCTCTGTGGGCCGGGACGGGGTAAGTTCTAAAGGTGATTTGGGTCGGAGAGGAACGGATTTATTTTTGCAAGCAGGTCTGGACAGCTAAAATCACGTTGATCCGGTTCAACAATTTAGGCTGAGCGCGCAACGCGGGTTAGCCGGCATCACGAAAGGTGCGCGGGTATTGCCGGTGAAAGCACCGTCATGTGGCGCGTCTCAGAAATCGCTTTTCGTATCGCCGTGTCGTCTGGAGCCACGCCTATCGCAGTCGATGATTGATGCAGCGCCCACGAAGCCAAACTACGTGTCGCACCCGGGCGTGAGGTTCAATGCCCTTAACAGGCCCGCAAAGCCTTCTGGGCGTCGACAGGGCCTGAGATCGACCATTGGTTTACTTCGGTCGACATTGTTATCCTTCTTCGGCTCCTTTTCTTTATTGCGTCGGGCAACAGGTACTGCTGCAGGCTTCCTGGCGTGAGGATCGTGCCGGTGCCGGCTCACAATTTTCGTGGTCGCAGTTGGGCGAGAAAGTCGTGACGGAGTTTCGTCCGGGACTTTCGTAGCCGGCATAACCGGCTTTGGGGCGATCGGGTCACGGACGTACGCGATGTCCAGCCGGTCTGCCTTGGTCAACGTATCCTGTGAAAAAATTTGACTAACGGTGGTTTGCGCCGGAGAAGCTCGCACGCTTGGCGGCGGCGTCGGAGTTCCGGCCCTGAGAGCGACCATTGCACCCAGGCCAATCAAACAAAGAACCGCAAGCCACACTGTCCTGATCACGGCCAACCCCCGCACGGTCCGAAGATGCGCGAATTGAGTGTGAGCTTAGGACTGAATCAGGCGCTTAATGGGTCGCCGGGGCAGCAAGATCGTGCGGTCGCAGAATAGTTTCGCACCAGAGTTAACGAGCCGGCGAAATGCAAGGTCGTTTGCCGTCGCAGTCGGCTTTCCGCCACGAAGATTTGCTCACTTCCGATTCGGCCATTCCGGGGGGCGTCCCATGGTCTGGTTGGGCCCGACATATGTCGTCCGGCAACGTCGTATGTCGGGCCGCCTTGGGGAATCACGACAGAATGCGGACGGCGCACCTCTTTAACGATCTGTTAACCGTGCCGTAGCAAGCTTGTCCCAAATCGCGGCGGAACCGGAGTCGGCCGGAGCCGGCAGTCGCACGAAAAGCCGTTCGGTGTCACGCCCGGGCGGCTTTTCGCGTCTAGAGCATGATGATTTTGAGTTGAATCGTCGCCTGCGCAAGTTCGATCACCTCGCCCCGCTTGCGGGGAGAGGTATAGGCCGCCTTCGGCGGCCGTCCTTAGATAAGAAGGACGCCGAAGCGAAGCTTCGGCTATGTCGCGCAGCGATCCGGGTGAGGGGGATTCTCCGCATAATTTGTGCTTCAGCATTCGCGGAAACAGCCCCTCACCCCAACCCTCTCCCCGCAAGAGCGGGGCGAGGGAGAAGTCACCGCCGTGCCTCAACCTAAAGTCATCACGCTCTAGGGCGCCGCTGCGTCAGGCGGCCGGCTTGATGTTCTGGTTGATCCGGAACAAATTGGCAGAATCATATTTGCTCTTCACGGCTGCCAGCCGCGCATAGTTTGCCCCGTAGGTCGCCTTGAGCCGGGCGTCGCCCTCATCGTCCATCATGAAATTCGGATAGGCGCCGCCGAGGTCGAACGGATGCACCGCCTCCCAATAGGCCTTGGTCCATCGCGTCACCGGCCCCGCCTTCTGCGGGTTCGGATCGATACCGGCGATCACCATCGACCAGGTGGCATCGCGGCAATTCCAGGCGGTGTCGCCGCTGCCGACGCGATGTACGGCACCGTCGATCGGGTAAAGATGCATCAGCGACAATTCGCTCGGCGTTTTTGCCGCTTGTTCGAGATGGGCGTCGATCGCTGCGTCCGGCAGCGTCTTGACGAAATCGCCCCGCCAATACCATTGCATGCCCTTCGGGTAGAGCCCGTCGAACATGCTCTGCACGGCCGGATACGGCATCGTTCCCATCCAATTGAACCACGGCGCCGGCAGCACGTCGAGCAGCGGCGCCAAAACCTTCTTGCCGTTGTCCTCGGAGCCGTCGTAGCAGCACATCAAAAGACAGATGCGCTTGCCCCATAATTCCTCCGGAAACGGCGCACTCGAAAGTATGGTCTTGAGCCCGAGGAAAATGCCGAGCTCCTCCGGCGCTTTCGGCAGGAAATCGCGATAACGCTGCATGATGGTGCGCGCGTGCTTCTGGTCCCAGGCGATCGGTCCGGCAAACACCGTGCTCACGGGATGGAGCTTGAACACAAAGGAAGTGACGACACCGAAATTGCCGCCGCCGCCGCGCAGCGCCCAGAACAGATCGGGGTTGTTGTCCTTGCTGGCGACGACGAAGCTGCCATCGGCCAGCACGACGTCGGCCTCGATCAGATTGTCGATGGTCAGGCCGTATTTGCGGGTGAGATAACCGTGGCCGCCGCTCAGGGTCAGCCCGGCGATGCCGGTGGTCGAGATAATGCCGGCCGGCACGGCGAGGCCGAACGCGTGGGTGGCATGGTCGACGTCGCCCTGGGTACAGCCGGCGCCGACGCGCGCGGTACGGGCGAGCGGGTCGACGCGTACGCCCTTGATGTCCGAGAGGTCGATGACCAGGCCATCATCGACGCTGGCGAGCCCCGGCCCATTATGGCCGCCGCCACGTATCGCGATGCGCAGGCCATTGTCGCGACCGAAATTCACCGCCGCGATCACGTCGGCGACATCGACACAGCGAGCGATCAGCGAAGGGTGCTTGTCGATCATGCCGTTATACAGCGCACGGGCTTCATCATAGTTGGCCGCGCCGCGCTCGATGACCGAGCCGCGCAGGCTGTCACGCAATTTGATCTTGGCTTCGTCGCGCATGATGTTCTCCTTTTCACGGGCCAGTTGGGCAGTCCGCGGGACCATCGTGCTCCGGTCGTGCGGGAGCTCGGCCTGCCAGTTGTGGTTGCCGCTATAGTCACACGGCGGGCCGTAACTTGGCGGACCGGATCGGTCGCCGCGTCACCCGATCGATGGAGAGGCTGGCTGCGCGGGCTTCACGGACGTGTTACGATCCCCGCGGGCGGTCATGGCAGGCTAGAGCCATCAGCATGCGTGAAGCGGACGAGCTTTCGCTGGTCATCGGCGACATCTACGATGCGTCGCTCGATCCCGGACTGTGGCCGACTGCCATCGAAAGCATCTGCGGCTATGTCGGCGCCGCCTCGGCCAGTCTGCATTCGCAGGACTCGATCAGCAGGAATACCGACGCGCTGTTCTGGTGGGGCCGGGAGTCCAGCGCGCCGCACTATTTCGATCTCTATCTGCAGAAATACGGCAAGATAAATCCGATCTTTCCCGGCGTCGTGTTTTTCGACGTGGAGCTGCCGGTTGCCGTTCCCGACGTGATTTCGTGCGAGGAGTTTGTCCAGACGCGTTTCTTTCGCGAATGGCTTGCGCCACAGAGCCTGATGGACGGCCTGTTTTCAAACCTGGAAAAGGGCGCGACGAGCTGCGCGCTGTTCACCGCCATGCGCCATGCCAATGAGGGGCAGGTCGACGACCGCATGCGCCGGCGGTTTGAGCTGATTACACCACATGTCCGGCGCGCCATGCTGATTGGCAAGGTGATCGATCTGCATCGCGTCGAGGCGGCGGCGCTCGCCGACACTCTCGACGAGCTCGCCTCCGGCATGTTCATCGTGGACTCGAATGGGCGCATCATTCACGCCAATGCCAGCGCGCATCGCCTGATCGCCGAGGCCGACGTGCTGCGCGCCACCCAGGGCCGGATCGCAGCGCTTGATCTCGAGGGCAACCGGAATCTGCTCGATGTGTTCACGGCGGCCCAGGCAGGCGACGCCGCCGTCGGAAAAAGGGGCATCGCCATACCGTTGAAGGCGCGTAGCGGCGAGCGCTATGTCGCTCACGTGTTGCCCCTGACCTCGGGAGCGCGCCGCAAGGCCGGTGTTTCCTACTCGGCAACAGCTGCGATGTTCGTCCGCAAGGCGGCGCTGGATTTGCCGTCACCGCCCGAGGCGGTCGCCCGCGAGTTCAACCTGACGCCGGCGGAGGTCCGGGTCATGTTTGCCATCGTCGAGATCGGCGGAGTGCCTGAAGTCGCGCCGGTGCTCGGCATCTCGGAGCAAACCGTCAAAACCCATTTGCATCGCATCTATGAGAAGACCGCCACCAAACGGCAAGCCGATCTGGTGAAGCTGATCGCGAGCTATTCGGGCAGGCTTTGATTTGCTCGCGTTTGCTAACGCACGGGCATCGGCGGCCGCGGCACCGCTGACAATTCTTCGTCCTGCGGCTGAGCCGTGGCTTGCGGTGGCGGTTCAACTTGCCGCGGCACGTAATCGGATTGTCGCGGTGCGTACGGAGCAGCAGTCGCCGGCGGCACGTAAGGTGCAGCGGCTGGCGGCGGCGGCATTGCGGCTTGCGGCGGCGGCAACGGCGTGATGGGTTTGCGCGGCCGCGCGGCGGCCGGACGCGTCGGGGGCGGGAGCGGTGTTATCGCCGACACCTTGGGCCGCACGTTTTGCTCGGAAGCTTTTGCGACGTCGCGGGACATTTGCTGCTGGCCGGCCTTGATCTCCTCAATGCTGGCCTTGAGCTGCTCGACTTGTTGCCCGAGGCCGGCGAGATCGCGCGCCATCGATTGCAGCAACTGGCTCTGGTCGGGAGATGAAGCGGCAGCAGTCGGCACGGCGCTTTCGGCTACGGCCTGCGCCGGAGGTGTCGCTTGCGATGGAGCGGCTTGCGGAGGTGTCGCTTGCGGTGGTGCGGCTTGCGGAGGTGCAGCATCCGCATTCGCCGCCGCCGCGTCCGCCTCAGCGGCAGGCGCGGCCGGCTCCGCTGACGGCGCTGGCTTTTCCAGCGGCAGCAACGAACTCAGGAGTTGCGGCGCCGACTTTACGATCTGGAGGACCGCATCGCCATGGGCCCGCCAGACGATGCTGGCGACACCGATGCATGTTGCCAACAGCAATGCGGCGAAGGCGCGTGCCAGCCGACTGCCGATCGTCCGCGGGGATCCCGCGACATGAAAATGGTCTTGGACATTAATATGGTCCTGGACATTGTTGACGGCGGTGGGCCGAAACGTCGTATCGACCGGCGGGACCGGTGGGTGAGCCGCGAGGTCGGCTCCCCTATGGGCCTGGGGCGCCGCTTGATGGAGCGCCGCCGCGCGCAGCAGCTTGGAAAGCTCTTCAACCGCGGGCACGAAGCGAGGGGCATCGGGCGCCACCGCGACGACATCGTGGGGATCGTCGGCTTGTCTCGGTTTCAGCGTGGAATGCATTGGGGGTCCCTGCTCTGTCCAATGTCACCTGCTTCGGGGCCGCCGGCGGATTTACGCTTATGTCGGCGGTGTGTCCTGCCCCAGACTTCATCAGGGATTGACCAAAGCAAGGCGGCACCATGGAGAGGTTGAGGCCGATTATGGCGCGCCCTTCGGGAACCCGGGAACTCGTCCTTCTCGCGGCCTCGCGGCGTCGAGGGGCCTGCCTTCTACCTGCCAAATCGCTCGAACCGGTACGCGAGCTCCGGGCCTTCATGCCCGTCGAGCAGCGTGGTCCGCGGGTCGAGCTCGAGCTCGCGGGTCCTGATCGCGCGTAAGACCAAGCGCACTCAACGCACGAATCAAGGCGCATTGCCGAAAAAACGTTCCGTTGGTCCTTCGACCGACGGCTCACGAGCGCATCAACATCCGCCGTCGCTGAGGGAAGACTCATTCGAGTATTTCCGGCAGATGAACCGTCGAGCGGTCGATCGCGACATAAGGTAATACCGTACCGAGGGAGTAAGGATGCGAGCGGCGGTCGTTGGTTTACTGCTGAGCGCCGTGTTGGCGGGACATGCGTCAGCCTATGACGCGCTGGACCCGGCCAATTGCAATGGCGCCGATTGGGACGCCAGGCTCGCCTTGACCGTGTCGAAGGTGACGGCCGGGCCGCGCGTCAACTTCATCAAGAACCCCTACGACGACGATTTTACCGCTGCAGCCTGCCCAGCCGCGACCAACGCCTGCCGGAAAAAGTCCTACCTCGTGACCGGCGACCTCGTGCTGGTCGGCAGGACGCGAGGCGATTTCATCTGCGTCACCTACCAGGCACCGCTGGCGAAAAAGCATGTTTGGCGAACGGCTGGCTGCCCAGCGCGGCGCTGACGCCGGTCGCCCCGATGCCGTCGCCGCAGACGTCGGATTGGATCGGCAGCTGGTGCAATCCCGGCTGCAGGATCGAAATCAAGGCCGCCGATGGCGGCAAGTTGCAGATTGACGCCCAAGGGATATTTCCGACCGCGCGTGATTTTCATAACGGCGCCTTCAAGGCACAGGTCGCGCCGCAGAACGATGCGATCGCCTTCGCCGACGACGGCAGCAATTACGGGGATGAATGCCATGTGCGGATGCAGCGGATCGGCCCGTGGTTGCTGGTTGTGGACAATGCCGGCTGCGGCGGTACCGGGGTGAGCTTCACCGGGCTCTATCGCCGCAAGAAGGAAGCAGACCGATGACCGCTCTCGCCGATCGCGATGTCTTGTCGGAATTGGCTCACTGGCTCACGCATTTTCTCGGCTGGGCTAACGGCTGAGGACGGTTGGATTGTAGGGCGCGTCGCCGCGCCGATCAGCCGATGGTTCCGGGCGCTCGCAAAAAAATCTCGATCGTTGCAACGCCCTGTGGCCGGAACTCACCAACGTCGTTGCCGTTTGCTTGCTCATGAAACATTTATTTTTGCATCAGGCGGTGAGCGCGCTAGTGGCCGTCACGTTTTGCGCGGCAATGCTGATCACGGCGCAGACATTCGTGGCGTACAAGAATGCACACCTCTGGGACGACCGAGCGCTGCAGCTCGCAGCCATGAAGCGCCCGCCGACCTGAGCCCGGCGGATTTTGCGGACTACGGTGCTAGCGAATGACTGTGGCAGCGACGGAGGAACGTTTGCCGCGCTTTTCGTTGGGAACGAACTGAGCAAACACCTCCTTGACGCGGTCAACAGGAGTTGCATCGCGGGTAAATCGAAGCTCCGCTGTCGCCCCGGTTTCCGCTAACCGAGGCGCGTACATGGCGCTTTCAAATAACGACCCTTTGAAGCGCGAATTGCTGTCGTCGTCGCCGAAATAGGCGTCGGAAACGAATAAAAACACCAGCAGCGCCGATCCCACGACGCCAAAATATTTGAAAACAGGCATGGGTAAGCGGGCCCCCTTCTTTTGAAAAAAGGTTGCATCGCCAGCCATCAAAGCCAGGTTTACGGCCGCCCGGCTTTTGCCGGGACGGTTGTTCGCCGGTTGGCAATTTGTGGATAATTTTAATGATCGCAGGGCGACAAGATCACCCGAGCGGCTTCAGGCCCGCTTCGATCGCGGCGCGGCGCGGCTCCAGGAACGGCGGCAGCGCCAGTTTTTCGCCGAGCGTTGCCATCGGCTCATCGGTGGCAAAGCCGGGGCCGTCGGTGGCGATCTCGAACAGGATGCCGTTGGGCTCGCGGAAATAGAGGCTGCGGAAGTAAAAGCGGTCGATCTCGCCGGAATTGGGTATTGCGAATTCGTTCAATCGCTGGGTCCAGGCGTGATATTGCGCCTCGTCCGGGGTGCGGAACGCGACGTGATGCACGCCGCCGGCGCCCTGGCGCGCGACCGGCAGGTCCTTCTCCTCGAGGATATGCAGCTCGGCGGCGGGGCCGCCCTCGCCCATCGTGAACACGACGATCCGCGCGTCGGCATGCGGCGAGGTATAGTCGCGGGCGCGGCGCATGTTCATGGCGCGCGTCAGCACCATCTCGGTGCGCGCGAGATCCTGCACGGTGAGCACGATCGGGCCGAGGCCGCGAATTTGATGCTCGGCCGGCACCGGGCTCCTCTCCCACGGCGAGGCTGGCCCTGTGCCGCCATCATCGACCAGCACCAGGCGCTGGCCTTCGCCGTCCTCGAACGGCAGCGTCAGCCGGCCGTCGACTTCGACGACGTCGCGGACATGGCCGCCGGCCTGCTTCAGCCGGTCCCGCCAATAGCCAAGAGTCTTTTCGCCGGCGACGCGCAGGCCGGTGCGCGAAATGCTGTTGCTGCCGCGCCGTTCGGGCGCTGCCGGAAAATCGAAGAAGGTCAGATCGGTGCCTGGATTGGCCTTGCCGTCGGCGTAGAACAGATGATAGGCGCTGACGTCGTCCTGGTTGACGGTCTTCTTGACCAGCCGCATGCCGAGCAGGCCGGTGTAAAACGCAAGATTCTCGCGCGGTTTCGCCGAGATCGCGGTGAGATGGTGAATCCCCGTCAATTGCATCGAACCATCCTCTTCATCACTTTCCGGGGAAACTCGCCCGGGACATTTGGGCGTCACCCGCGATCATGTAGGATATCGTTCGCAGATCGCCAGCGGCACCGATTTTTGCGCAAAGTGAGGGCGATGCATCACAAGACATCACCGTGACATGAACCGACCGATTTTATCGACCCTTGCCTTATCCACCGCGCTGCTGGCGCTGTGCCCGGCCTCCCTGCCTGCCGCGGACGCGCCCGCGCCGGTCGACTTACGGATTCTCGCGATCAATGATTTCCACGGCAATTTACGGCCGCCCGCGGGCGGCATAAGGATTACCGATCCCGCCGACAAGACCAAGAAGATCGCCGTACCAGCCGGCGGCGCCGAATACATGGCGACGCTGGTAAAAGAGCTGCGCGACGGCCACGCCAACAATATCTTCGTTGCCGCCGGAGACCTGATCGGCGCGAGCCCGTTTTTGTCGGCGATGTTTCACGACGAGCCGACCATCGAGTCGCTGTCGATGATGGGGCTCACGGTTGCTTCCGTCGGCAACCACGAATTCGACGAGGGCAAGGACGAATTGCTGCGGATGCAGAATGGCGGCTGCCATCCGGTCGACCATTGTCAGGGGCCGCATCCGTTCACCGGGGCAAAATTTCATTATCTTGCGGCCTCCACCTTCGAGAAGGACACCGGCAAAACGATATTTCCCGCTTACGAGATCAGGGACTTCGATGGCATTCCGGTAGCCTTCATCGGTCTGACCCTGAAGGGC
The DNA here is from genome assembly GCF_900141755.1 of Bradyrhizobium lablabi. Taxonomy (NCBI): domain Bacteria; kingdom Pseudomonadati; phylum Pseudomonadota; class Alphaproteobacteria; order Hyphomicrobiales; family Nitrobacteraceae; genus Bradyrhizobium; species Bradyrhizobium lablabi. The sequence continues at coordinate 1,827,287 of NZ_LT670844.1, forward strand.
ACACCGAACATCGTCTCGCCCGACGGCGTCGCCGGCCTCGAATTCCGCGACGAGGCCGACACGGTCAATGCGCTGGTGCCGGAATTGAAGGCGCGCGGCGTCGAGGCCATCGTGGTGCTGATCCATGAAGGCGGGTTTCCGACCGGCGACTATAATGAGTGCCCGGGCATTTCCGGCCCGATCGTGGACATCGTGAAAAAATTCGATCGCGCGGTCGATATCGTGATCTCCGGCCACACCCATCAGGCCTATGTCTGCGATATCGACGGACGCCTGGTAACCTCGGGCGACAAATACGGCACCATCGTCACGACCATCGACGTGAAGCTCGATTCCGTGACGCGCGACGTCATCAGCGCGAAAGCCGACAACGTCATCGTCCGCAACGGTGCTTACGCCAGAGATCCCGACCAGACCGCGCTGCTTGCCGCCTACGACAAGTTTGCCGCACCGATCGCCGAGCGCCGCGCGGGCTCGGTCACCGAAACGTTGTCGCGCGCGCCCAACGAGGCCGGCGAGAGCCCGCTCGGCGATATGATCGCCGACGCCCAGTTGGCCGCGACGCATGCCGACAAGGCCGGCGGCGCCGTGATCGCGCTCACCAATCCCGGCGGCATCCGCAACGACATTCTAAAGCAAGGCGATGGCGCGGTGACCTTTGCCGATGTGTTCGCAAGCCAGCCGTTCCGCAACCAATTGGTGACGCTGACTTTGACCGGCGCGCAGATCAAGGACATGCTCGAACAACAATGGCTCGACCCGAAGCGGCCGCGCATCCTGCAGGTTTCCAGGGGATTCAGCTATAGCTGGGACAACGCAAAGCCCTATGGCGAGCGCGTGATCGCCGATTCGATCTCGCTCAATGGCACGCGCATCGAGCCTTCACAAACCTATCGCATCACCGTGAACAATTATCTCGCCGTCGGCGGCGATGGATTTACGGTGTTGAAGGAAGGCAAAACCCCGCTAACCGGCGGCTATGACGCCGATGCGCTCGACGCATATTTCAAGGCGAACAGCCCGCTGTCGCCGGGCCAGCCGGAACGCATCACGCGCGTGAACTGAATGCCGCGCCATATCCGTAATCCCGCGGCCCTTTCCGAGCGGCCGATCAGCCTCTACATTAGGCCGTTCACAGATGCGCATTCGCGGCGCCGGGAAATGGCATGACGCTTCTTCTTACCCACCGAGCGAGCCTCGATCATTTGACGGCGCCAGGACACCCCGAATGCCCCGACCGGATCCGGGCGATCGAACAGGTGCTCGGCGAAAGCCGTTTTGACGCCCTGACGCGCGCGGAGGCGCCGGAGGGCTCGCTCGATTCCGTGACGCTTTGCCATAACGAGCATTATGTCGACGAGCTCCGGCATATCGCGCCAGCCAGCGGAATGATCTATCTCGACGGCGACACCTCGATGTCGCCGGGCACCTGGGAAGCGGTGATGCGCGGCGTTGGCGGCGCGGTGGCCGCAACCGACGCGGTGATGTCGGGCACCCATCACAATGCCTTCGTCGCGATGCGCCCGCCCGGCCATCACGCTGAAATTGCGAAACCGATGGGCTTTTGCTTTTTCGACAACGCCGCGATCGCCGCCCGCCACGCCCAGCGCAAATACGGCATCACGCGCGCCGCGGTGGTCGATTTCGACGTCCATCACGGCAACGGCACCCAGGATATTTTCTGGTCCGACCAAAGCGTGATGTATTGCTCGACGCACCAGATGCCGCTGTTCCCCGGCACCGGCGCCCGCGGCGAGCGCGGCGAGCACGACAACATCGTCAACGCGCCGCTCGCGCCGGAGGATGGCAGCGCCAAGTTCCGCGCCGCGTTCGAAAACGCGATCCTGCCGCAATTGCAAAAATTCGCCCCCGAACTGATCGTCGTCTCCGCTGGCTTCGACGCGCATTACCGCGATCCGCTGGCGTCCCTCAATCTGAGGGCGGAAGATTTCGGCTGGGTCACCCGCAAACTAATGGATCTGGCCGACACCAGCGCCGGCGGGCGAATTGTCTCGGTGCTCGAGGGCGGCTATGATCTGCAAGGCCTGCAAGAGTCGGCCGCGGCGCATGTCACGGCGCTAATGGGCGCGTGAACCCCGCCACAATACGCCCGCATAAATTCATTAAGTCCGCGCCGGACAGGTGCGCATTCGGGAAAGCAACATGGCCGAAAATACCCAAATCGACGTCAAGAAGCTGACTTTCGAGCGCGCGATCGAGGAACTCGAATCGATCGTCAAGCGGCTCGAGGACGGCAAGGTGCCGCTGGAGGAGTCGGTTGCGATCTATGAGCGCGGCGAAGCCCTAAAGCGGCGCTGCGAGGAATTGCTGCGGCAGGCCGAGGCACGGGTCGACAAGATCACGACCGACGCCAATGGCCAGGTTACGGGTACCGAGCCGCTGGACGTTCAGTGAGGTCCCGGCCGCCGGGGTGCCAAGGCACGTCGCTCCCCGGCAACACAAGGGAATATTAGGCGAATTCACCGCCAACCGGCCGCTTGAGGGGCCGAAATAGCTCTTGGCGCGCTACGCGGCCTGATATAGTCCCGCCGCTAGGGGCTAAGGATCATAAGTTAAGTGCGCGTTCAGCACCGCCATATCATCTATGTGCAGGGATACGATCCGCGCGGCCTTGCGCAGTACTACCGCATGTTCCGAACCGAATTGCGCAAGTTCGGCCGGCTCTACCAGCTCAGCGCCACCATCAGCCGTCCGGAAGTCGCACCCGACGGCGAGACCGCGTCCTGGACCATCGAGACCAAGGCGGGCGACTGGCAGACCCGCACCGCTTACGATTTCCTGCGCTGGGAAGACCTGATCCAGCGCGACCTCGCCGCGCCGGTCTGGGGCACGGTGTTCCACGCCATCTGGATCTATTGGCGGCTGGTGTTCAGCGGCACCATCGCGCGATTCTGGAAGGCGCATTGGCGGTTCGCGACCTTCATTACCTATCCGCATCTCATGCTGCTGGCCGAAGCGCTGTGCGTCGCGGGCCTCTCCTTCGGCTTCGCCAAAGGGCTGCAGGCGCTCGGCGTTCCCGAGCTGTTTGGCCTTGCCGCGGCGGCGGCGCTGTTTGTCGCCGTGCTCGGCACCGTCCTGAAATACACGGAAAACCTGACCTATCTGCTCTATCTCTTGTCGGACACGATCTGGACCTGGGAATTCTCGCATCGCGAGCGGCCGGAATGGGACGAACGTATCGACCGTTTCGCCCAGTATCTGGTCGACGTCGCGCAGAGCAGTGACGCCGAGGAGATCGTCATCGTCGGCCACAGTTCGGGATCATTCCTGGGGGCCGAAATCCTGGCGCGCGCGCTCAAGTTCGATCCCAATCTTGGGCGGCATGGGCGGCGCGTCGTGCTTTTGACGATCGGCGGCAATTTTCCGATCGTCGGATTTCACGCCGCATCGCAGGATTTCCGCGATCACCTTCGGCTCCTGGCGGTCGAGCCCTCGATCGACTGGATCGACTGCCAGTCGCGCAAGGATGTGATGAACTTCTATCCGTTCGATCCGGTCGCGGGCCACGGCATCGACGTCGGCCCGCTGCGGCGCAACCCGACCATTGTCCCGGTGAGGTTCCGCGAGATAATCAAACCCGAGCACTACAACCTGTTCCGCTGGAAATTCTTCCGGGTCCATTTCCAGTTCGTGATGGCCAATGAACTGCCCCACGCCTACGATTTCTTCATGATCGTCTGCGGGCCGATCCCCTTGAGCGAGCGCATGGCGCGTCCCGAGGCGGCGCTCGCAATCGCGACCGGCGATGACGCAGCGCGGGAATGGGCCTGGAAAAGGCTCGAAACCGCCACCGTTAACCGTGTCGATGCACCCGATCTGGGCGAATTGGAACCATCGGCACGGCGCCGGGGTTAAGCATCCCGCCCTGATCGGCGGCGGCTGACGTTGCCGGCGGATTGGCTTTGGCTCTCGCTTTAGTGTAAAGCTTTAGGCTCTGTGGGCTGTTGAAGGCCGTCTGAAGCGATTTTTTCGCGGCAGTAAGTACCTGAAATAGCTAATAAAAATGTCTGAGAAGGGTGAGATCACCGAGGGTGATATAGATCACATTGAACGATCCGGATTGCATCTAAGCTTTCAAATCAGGCTTCGGCCTGCTCAGGTGGCATCCGGCGTCTGGGTTTCCGCTGCGCAGAACTGCGCAACCCATCTCACGTCGGGCTTTGGTATCAAAACCTGGGTCCCGACATGCAAAATTGGAATATCGACGTGACCACATTCAGTAAGACGCCGCTCCTCGATACCATCCGCACCCCGGCCGATTTGCGCCGGCTCAAGGTGGAACAAGTCCGGCAAGTCGCCGACGAGCTGCGCCAGGAAACCATCGACGCCGTCTCGGTGACCGGCGGCCATTTCGGCGCCGGCCTCGGCGTCGTCGAACTGACGACCGCCTTGCACTACATTTTCGACACCCCGCGCGATCGCCTGATCTGGGACGTCGGCCACCAGGCCTATCCGCACAAGATCCTGACCGGCCGCCGCGACCGCATCCGCACCTTGCGCACCGGCGGCGGATTGTCCGGTTTCACCAAGCGCACCGAAAGCGATTACGATCCGTTCGGCGCCGCGCACTCCTCGACTTCGATCTCGGCGGCGCTGGGCATGGCCGTGGCGCGCGACCTCTCCGGCGGCAAGAACAATGTGATCGCCGTGATCGGCGACGGCGCGATGTCGGCCGGCATGGCCTATGAAGCCATGAACAATGCCGGCGCGATGAATTCGCGCCTGATCGTCATCCTCAACGACAACGACATGTCGATTGCGCCGCCGGTCGGCGCGATGTCGGCCTATCTGTCGCGGCTCTATTCGGGGCGGACCTATCGCTCGGTGCGTGCGGCCGCCAAGCAACTCGGCCAGCATCTGCCAAAAGTGCTGGCGGATCGCGCCAACCGGGCGGAAGAATATTCCCGCGGCTTCATGGTCGGCGGCGGTACGCTGTTCGAGGAACTCGGCTTCTATTATGTCGGCCCGATCGACGGCCACAATCTCGACCATCTGCTGCCGGTCCTGAAGAACGTCCGCGACATGGAGGATGGCCCGATCCTGGTCCATGTCGTGACGCAAAAAGGCAAGGGCTACGGTCCGGCTGAAGCTTCCGCCGACAAGTACCACGCTGTCGTCAAATTCGACGTCGCCACCGGCGCGCAGGCCAAGGCAAAACCGAACGCGCCCGCCTATCAGAACGTATTCGGCCAAAGCCTCGTCAAGGAGGCGCAAAAGGACGAAAAGATCGTCGGCATCACCGCGGCGATGCCGTCGGGCACCGGGATCGATATTTTCAACAAGGCCTTCCCCGACCGCACTTTCGATGTCGGCATCGCCGAGCAGCATGCGGTAACGTTTGCTGCAGGTCTGGCGACCGAGGGCTACAAGCCGTTCTGCGCGATCTATTCGACGTTCCTGCAGCGCGGCTATGACCAGGTCGTGCACGACGTCGCGATCCAGAGCCTGCCGGTACGGTTTGCGATCGATCGCGCCGGGCTTGTCGGCGCCGATGGTGCGACCCACGCCGGTTCGTTCGACAACGCCTATCTCGGCTGCCTGCCCAATTTCGTCATCATGGCGGCCTCCGACGAGGCCGAGATGGTGCACATGGTCGCGACCCAGGTCGCGATCAATGATCGTCCGAGCGCGCTGCGCTATCCGCGCGGCGAAGGCCGCGGCGTCGAAATGCCCGAGGTTGGTATTCCGCTCGAGATCGGCAAAGGCCGCATCATCCGCGAGGGCACCAAGATCGCGCTGTTGTCGTTCGGCACGCGCTTGGCCGAATGCGAGAAGGCCGCCGACGAACTGGCCGCGCACGGCCTTTCCACCACCATCGCCGACGCGCGCTTCATGAAGCCGCTCGACGTCGATCTGATCTTAAAACTCGCGCGCGAGCATGAGATCCTGTTGACCATCGAGGAAGGCTCGATCGGCGGCTTCGGGTCCCATGTCATGCAGACCCTGGCCGAACACGGCATGCTCGACGGGGGTTTGCGGATGCGCTCGATGGTGCTGCCCGACGTGTTCCTCGACCACGATTCGCCGAACGCGATGTACGCCCGCGCCGGCCTCGACGCCAAGGGCATCGTCGCCAAGGTGTTCGAAACACTGGGCAAGGATTTCAAGGTCGAAACCGTCAAGCTGGCCTGACGATCAGCACCCGCCGCGGGCGTTTGCGCTAAAGCCTAATTCAACGGAGTTGAATCAGGCTCTAGCGCTGTCCTTTGTTTGAGCATGATCTTTTCGGAAAACCGGTTTCCACTTTTCCGGATCATGCGCTAGCCCGCGCAAACGGCGAGCCCAAACATGTCTCCTCCCCGCAAGCGCATCGACAATTTGCTGGTCGAGCGCGGCCTGTTCGAAAGCCGCGCCCGAGCCCAGGCAGCGATCGAAGCCGGCCTCGTCACCGCCAACGACAGACAAGTGAAAAAACCATCCGAGAGCGTCGCTGCGGATGCCGTGCTGCAGGCGCAGCCCGCGCATCCCTTCGTCTCGCGCGGCGGCGTCAAGCTCGCGGGCGCGCTGGAACAATATCCTGTAGACATCGAGGGGCACGTCTGTCTCGACGTCGGCGCTTCGACCGGCGGTTTCACGGAAGTGCTGCTTGCGAATGGCGCGAGCCTCGTGTTTTCGATCGATGTCGGGCGCGAGCAGTTGCATCCATCACTGCGCGGCCATCCCAAGGTGGTTTCGATGGAGGAGACCGACATCCGCAGTTTCGAGGGCAAGCGGCTGCCGGCGCGGCCGGATATCGTCGTCATCGACGTCAGTTTCATCTCGCTGAAAGCCGTGCTGCCGGTGGCGCTGTCTCTTGCCGCGGCACCCATGCATTTGCTGGCACTGATCAAACCGCAGTTCGAGGCATCGCGAAAACATGCCAAGCGCGGCATCATTCGCAACGCGATGGTGCATCAGGAAATCTGCGACGATATCGCGGGTTTTGCGGCTTCGCTGGGCTGCACCGATATCCAGGTGTTTCCGTCATCGATCACGGGCGGCGACGGCAATATCGAATTCTTCCTCGGCGCGCGCCGTGGTTGAGCGGCTCGTCATCGATCATGTCGGTCACCTCGGTGATGGTGTCGCGCTCGACGACGGACAGAACGTCTATGTGCCGTACACGCTCGGCGGCGAAACCGTCGAGGTTGAGCCCGTACCGGGCCATCATCCCGATCGCCGCCGCCTGCTCGCGGTCGAGCGCGCAAGCTCTGAGCGGATCGCGCCGTTCTGCCCGCATTTTTCGGTCTGCGGCGGCTGCGCGATCCAGCATTGGGAGATGGAGCGCTATCGCGCCTGGAAACGCGACATCGTGGTCGAGACGCTGGCACAGACAAAACTCGATTGCGAGGTGGCGCCGCTGATCGATGCCCATGGCCTCGGCCGCCGGCGCATCACCTTGCACGCCAGGATCGGCACGCATGACGTGCTGAAAGTGGGTTTTGCCGCGGCTAATTCGCACGATATTATTCCGGTCGATCGCTGCCCTATTCTCGCCCCCGGCCTGAGCGGCGCGCTCGAAGCGGCGTGGGCACTCGCCGAGCCCTTGATATCGATCGGCAAGCCGCTCGATATCCAGATCACGGCGGCGGATAACGGCCTCGATGTCGACGTCCGCGGCTCCGGACCGCTGCAGGCCAAGATGATCGCAACGCTGTCGCGCCTAGCCGAGCAACACCGCCTGGCGCGCCTGACGCGGCACGGCGAGCTGGTGCTGATGCGGACGCCGCCGGTGGTCACGATTGGCGCCGCGCGGGTCATTCTGCCGCCGGGCTCGTTCCTGCAGGCCACCGCCGCCGGCGAGGAAGCGCTAGCGGCGCTGGTGAGCGAACATTGTCAGCGCGCCAAACACATCGCCGATCTCTTTTGCGGGGTCGGGCCGTTTGCGCTGAGGTTGGCGCAGAAATCGCGGATTTCGGCGTTCGACAGCGATGCCGGCGCGGTCGCGGCGCTGGAGAAGGCGGCGGCATCGACGTCCGGCCTGAAGCCGGTCAAGGCCGAGGCCCGCGACCTGTTCCGGCGGCCGCTGATGCCGCAGGAATTGCGCGACTTCGATGCGGTCGTGTTCGATCCGCCGCGGCAGGGCGCGCAGGTGCAAGCCGAGCGGCTCGCCGCCAGCAAGGTGCCCGTGGTCGTCGCGGTATCCTGCAACGTCGCGACCTTCGCGCGCGACGCGCGGATACTCGTTGATGGCGGCTACAGGATCGAAGGCGTCACCCCGGTCGACCAGTTCCGCCACACGCCGCATGTCGAATTGGTGGCGCGGTTTGTGCGGTAAGAGCGGCTCGGCTTACCTCGCCCCGCTTGCGGGGAGAGGTCGGATCGCATCGACAGATGCGATCCGGGTGAGGGGGTACCGATCTTTCAATTGGCATTCGTTTCGCGGATAGAGCCCCTCACCCCGACCCTCTCCCCGCAAGAGCACCGCAAGAGCGGGGCGAGGGAGAAGCTTGCTACCGCCCCCAGCGGTCCTGCCAGATTTTCTCGCCGATCATGCAGGAGACGCGGGGCTCCTTCTCGGCGACCGGGACGACGCGGCGTTCGGGCGTGCGGCCGGCGACTTCGAGCAGCAGTTTGGCGCGGATCGCCTCCTTGAACTTGTCGCGATCCTTGATCGCGATCACGAACGAGCCCGGGCCGCCGATCACGCAGTCCTCGTAGTACCAGTCGAGATTGTCGATATCCATGGTCGAATAAGACGGCTCCTTCACCATGATCGGCAGGCCGTTGATGACGATGCCCTTGGCCAGTGCAGCATCCCGCACGGGGGTGACGGGTACGCCGTTATTGTTCGGCCCGTCGCCGGAAATATCGATGACGTGCCGCGGCCCGTGAAAGGGGTTCTCGTCGAACAGCGGCATCGCGAAATTGATCGCGCCCGAGATCGAGGTGCGCGAGGCGCGGCGGATCGGGGTCTTGATGATCTCGTTGGCGACGGCGTCTGCGGTCTCCGGGCCATCGATCATGCGCCAGGGGATGATGATCTTCTGGTCGTTGGTTGCCGCCCATTCGAAATAGGTGATGGCGATCTTGCCATTGGGGAGGCTTTTCAGCGCCTGCAGAAATTCCTTGGAGACGATCGCCTGGGCGTAGCCTTCGCGCTGGATCGCGAGTTCATCCATGTCCATCGAATAGGAGACATCGACGGCGAGGATCAATTCGACATCGACGGCGGTTTTGTCGTCCTTCGTTTGCGCGAGCTGATTACGGGGGCTCGGCGCGGCAATGCCCGCGACGTCGCCACCGGCCATCGCGCAAGCGACAAGCACTGCCCCGATCGAGACACACCAGCGCATCAGCGGCCCTCCCGTCGTATGACGCGATGGTGACACGCAAAGTGGAGTTCGAAAAGCGGGAAGATCGATCGGGCCCTACACATTCAAGTTAGCTGGCTGCAAGTTAGCCGGCTGCAAGTTAGCCGGCTGCCACAATTTCACCAAGGCTGCCGCTTCGAGGGTAGCAAAAGCCAGCGGGCTTTGCGGCATCGGCGTGGCATGCGATACAGCGCCCCGTAAACGATGGGGGCATCATGTTTCGGATCGGCATCACGGGCGCGTTGCTGCTGGCGGCGTTGTCCGGCGCAAGGGCTGAAACGGCGGCCGAGCGCGGCTTCTATCTCGTCAATACCATCATGGCCTGCGGCAATTGCCACTCCCCGCGCGACGCCGAGGGCCGGACGATTAGCGACAAGGCGCTTTCCGGCGGACTCAAATTCACGACGCCGGCCTTTGTCGCGACCGCGCCGAACATCACCCCGGATGTCGAGACCGGGATCGGAGGCTGGAGCGATGCCGAGATCAAGCGCGCGCTGGTCGAGGGCCTGCGGCCCGATCACGGCCGCCTCGCCGGCGTGCCGCTGGCGGCGATCATGCCGGCCAATTTCTATCGCGCGCTGTTGCCGGACGATCTCGACGCCATCATCGCCTATCTTCGCAGCATAAAACCGGTCCGGAACGAGGTGCAGGAGCCGGTCTACAAGCTTCCGGTGCACCGCGATGCCTATCCCGACGCCGAAGCGGGTTTCGATAAGGCGATGCTCGGCGATCCGGTCAGGCGCGGTGCCTATCTCGTGACCATCGGCCATTGCATGGAGTGCCACTCGGCATGGTCGCGCGGCGTCTCGGATTTCAAAAACGGGCTCGGCCGTGGCGGCCGGGTTTTTCCGGCCCGCGAAGGGTCGCCGGAGGGAACGCCGCCGAGTGTCGCCGCCAACATCACCGCCGATCCCGCCGCCGGCATCGGCGCCTGGAGCGATGCCGAGATCGCCCGCGCCATCACCCATGGCATTGCGCGCGACGGACGGCCGCTCAAACCGCCGATGGCCTATGCTTTTTACGCCGGCCTGAAGGACGCTGATCTCGCCGATATCATCGCCTATCTGCGCACGGTGCCGCCGCTGCAATGAAGCCATCGCAAAACAGCCGGTTCCGCGGCGGGCCGGGAAATTGTATTCTTGTTCGATGATCGACGCCGTCACCAAGCCAAAGACAAAGGTCAAGACCAAGACCGAGCGGCCGCGCCTGCACAAGGTCATCCTGGTCAATGACGACTACACGCCCCGCGAATTCGTGGTCACGGTGCTGAAGGCGGAATTCCGCATGACCGAGGACCAGGCCCACAAGGTCATGATAACCGCGCACCAGCGTGGCGTCTGCGTGGTCGCGGTCTTCACCAAGGACGTCGCCGAGACCAAGGCAACCCGCGCCACCGACGCCGGCCGCGCCAAGGGTTATCCGCTATTGTTCACCACCGAGCCCGAAGAATAACGCACCATGCGAACCGCGATCGCCGCGATGTTGCTGGTGTTCTCGGCGCAGGCGATGGCCGGCACCACCGCCGGGTACGAAATGGGCGGCAGATACGCGCGCTTCGATCCGGTCGTCAGCCAGTACAATCAATCCGGCGAATTGTTTCGCATCGAAGGCCACTGCCAGTCGTCCTGCACGCTGTTCCTCGGCATCCGGAACGTCTGCATCGGCCGCGGCGCCACGCTGTTGTTTCATGCCGCGCACGACCGCAGTCAAAACGCCTCGGCGTCGCTGACGACCCACATGCTGGACGCCTATAATGCCAGCCTGCGCGACTACGTCACCGCGCACCATTACATGGACACGCTGGAATTCCACGCCATCTCCGGCCGCGACATGATCCACAAGTTTGGTTATCGCGAGTGCCCAAGGAAGTGAGCGGCGGCCGTTGGGGCATTTTGGCTTCATCCTTCGAGACGGCGCTTCGCGCCTCCTCAGGATGAGGTCTGAGACCCTCATGGTGAGGAGCGCGGCAACGCCGCGCGTCTCGAACCACGAGGCCACAGCATGCTCGTCTCAGCTCGCCGGCACTTCGTCCGCCAACCCATAAACCCGCTCGGCTTTCGAAAATCCCGCGATCGGAAATTCGCCGAGATCGCTCCAGCCGCCGGCGCAGATGCCGGCAAAACCTTCCGACGCAACGATGGTGCGATGCAGGCGGCCGGCGATTTTTTCCAGCCGCGCGGCGAGATTGACGGCGGGGCCGATGCAGGTGAAGTCGAGCCGGTTGCCGCCGCCGATATTGCCGTACAGGACTTTTCCGACGTGCAGCGCGACCCCGAAGCGAAAATGCTCCAGCGCTTCCCCGACCTGATAATGCATAGCGTCGACACTGGCGCGGGATTCGCGCGCGGCTTCCAGCGCACGCGAGCAAACCTGTTGCACGCTGCCGTCCCTTTGCGTGACCGGAAACACGGCCAGCAGCCCATCGCCCATGAATTTCAGGACTTCGCCGCCATGCGTTCGGATCGAGTGCACCTGACAGTCAAAATATTGATTGAGAATATCCACCACGGTCTCAGACGGCAGGCGGTCCGACAACGCGGTAAAGCCGCGCAGATCCGACAGCCAGATCGCAGCCTCCATCGTATCGGCATGGCCGCGGCGAATTTGCCCGGCCAGAATCCGCTCGCCGGCGCGGTTGCCGACATAGGTATCGAGCAGGAGCGCGGCGGTGCGCCGCAGATTGGTGATCTCGACGAGCCGTGTCAGCGGCGGCATCAGCGATCGCAGCGCGTTCAATTGTTCGTCGCTAAATCCGTTTCCGTGCTTGGTGGACCAGCTCGATGCGTGAGTGTAGCCTGCGGTCGTCAAAAGCGGCAGCGCGATATAGTCGGTGACCCCTTCGGCACGCATGTCGTCAAAAAACGGGAAGCGTTTTGTCTCGGGATCGTCGAGGCGATACCTGACCTCGCGCGCCTCGCCGAACACGATTGCCAGCGGGCTATTTTTGAATTCTGGCGAGTCTGCAAAACTGTGATCGGCACTCCCGGCGACCACTTCAGCACCCGGCCGCCAGATGAAATTGATGCCGAGAAGATCGGGATGCAGCGTCCGGACGAAGAGGCCGACCCGCCATAGCGGCAGGCCCGCCCCCACCAGGCTTTCGCAGAATTCCGCCACCATCTGCGGCGGGCTCGCCGCAGACCTCGCGCCGTCGATCAGCCAGTCGCTGATTTGCTTGAGCTCTTGCGCGTTCATGACCCTATTTGCTGCGTAAGTTCGGGGAACGTCAAGCTAACACAAATGCGGCTGGTGGAATATTGGAAGATGACGTCGCGGTTTGAGAGGGGGGAGTATGAGTTTGGATGATCCGCGGACATCTTACAGACCGTCATTGCGAGCCAACGGGTCGCGCGAACGCGCGCCCCGATGACATGCTCCGCGAAGCAATCCGGCTTTTGGTGTGCCGAGGCAGAAGCTGGATTGCTTCGTCGCTGCGCGCCTCGCAATGACGGCAAGATAAGACTCCGCGATCTCGCGGCGCGATGCGCCCGAGCTTTGCCAAAACGTTCCGCCCCTTGAGGGCGTGGGGAATGCCGGGTGCCGATGCACCCGCAGCCGCGCGTGTAGTGTAGTAAACACGCGCGTTAGTCACCACGAGTCCACCGGAACATCCCGGCATTCCCGCACGCAGTGGTTTTACGGCTTATTTCGTGCTCTCCCCGGTGACCGGGCTCTTTTGCCACCGTCATCAGCGGAATTGCTTCCACCGACTTGACACCAGCGTCGGGGTGTCAGGACCACACGACTTCGCCGTCCGCTTAAGCGCTGTTCGTCAATAGCGCTGCCGCGTCCACCGCATCCCGTCCCGCGTTCGTGACGACCGCGAAGCGCCCCTCGAGTGGGACGAGACGGCGGTGGATATAGAGGTGATTTGGGTCAGGAGGGAACGGGAATATTTTTGCAAGGAGGACTGGACAGGGCAAATCACGTTGATCCGTCTCAACAATTTAGCCTGCGCGCGCATGTCGGTCGCGCGGGCAGTGTTACGCAGCCCGGATGGAGCGCAGCGAAATCCGGGAACGAACGTGGCACTGGCCCCGGATTTCGCTTCGCTCCATCCGGGCTACTTGCTGACAAAAGTCGCCAACGGTGCTATTGTGAGAGGATGGTGTTGCCAATGTCAGATCTCTTGAAAAGAATAACGATCGACGCCGATCGCATGCACGGCCGTCCATGTATTCGCGGCTTGCGCGTTACGGTGGCGGACATTCTTGGCTTGATGTCGGCCGGCCAATCGCGAGAGACGATTCTTCAGGAGTATCCTTATCTCGAAGACGCGGACATCGATGCGGTTCTGGCCTTTGCTGCCCGTCAGGCGGACCATCCCATCATCGCGGCGGAATAGGTTTTGCTCTTTCTGGTCGACGCGCAGCTTCCGCCCTTGCTGGCAGAGGCGTTGCGCCAGGCCGGCTGTGAGGCGGTTCACGTCATCGATCTCGGGTTGCAGGCAGCTACCGACGAGCAGATTTGGGATGAAGCCATTTCCCGCTCGGCGGTTCTCGTCACCAAGGATCGCGACTTTGCCCTTCGCCGGGCTGCAACGAACGATGGCCCAGCGATCCTGTGGGTCAGAGTTGGCAATACGAGCAATCGAAAGCTGATCGAGCTGGTGTTGCGCGCCTTGCCGGCAATTATCGCTGCGATCGAACGCGATGAAGCAGTGATCGAATTTATCGGGCGTTAGCGAGTAGCCCGCATGAGCGTAGCGAAATGCGGGTACCGCGGGAAGCGAGAACAACCCGGATGTCGCTTTGCTCATCCGGGCTACGCTTGCTGTTCCTTATCGTCAGCGGCCGTTCGCCGATTGCAGTTTGCCTGGTACTTCTTCCAAGATTTAATCGTCAAAGCGGTGAACCAAAAAAACATGGCCAGCACGATCAAACCAATGACAATTTTTTCGAAGATGAAGCAAAGCAGCGAGACGCCGAGCGTGGCGGAGCAAAAACCTATCTGAGACTTCACATATTCCGCCTGCAGCACTAAAGGCGTTGAAGAACGAAGCACATACTCAGGGAATGCAAATTTCGAACTCACCCCATCCTGGAATTGTGGAGGTAACGAATCGATGAGCGCGACATAAGTTGTTTGGTATTTGAAGGCTGACCAGAGAATGGCGACAGCAGTTGCAATTACCAGGATTGGAACGGCAATCACCCTACTCTCCCTTGATGCTAGACGACCCCAAGACGATATAATGCCCGCTGGGCGGGTTGAGGCGAAGGCGTAATCCGTCATCTCGGCGGCGCTAACGGCGGGTTACGCTTCGCTAACCCATCCTACGGACTGCCCACCTGCCCGCGATGGCGCAGAAAATGATCCGCCAGCACACAGGCCATCATGGCTTCGCCAACCGGCACCGCGCGGATGCCGACGCAGGGGTCGTGGCGGCCTTTTGTCATGATGTCGGTGTCGGCGCCCTTGCGATCGACGGTGCGGCGCGGCGATAAAATTGACGACGTTGGCTTCACCGCAAACCGCGCTACCACCGGCTGGCCGGTCGAAATGCCGCCCAAGATGCCGCCGGCGTGATTGGACAAAAAGCTGACGCCCTGATTGCCCATGCGCATTTCGTCGGCGTTTTCCTCGCCGGATAATTCAGCGGCGCCAAAGCCCGAGCCGATCTCGACGCCTTTGACGGCGTTGATGCTCATCAGCGCCGCGGCCAGGTCAGCATCGAGCTTTGCGTAGATCGGCGCGCCGAGGCCGGCCGGCACGCCTTCGGCGATCACCTCGATCACCGCACCGATCGAGGAACCTTTTTTACGGATACCGTCGAGATAATCCTCGAAGAACGCGGCCTTGTCCTTGTCGGGGCAGAAGAACGGATTGCGCGCGATCTCGTCAAAATCCCATTTGTCGCGGTCGATCTTGTGCGGGCCCATCTGCACCAGCGCGCCGCGCACGGTGACGCCGGGCAGGATTTTCCGCGCGATCGCGCCGGCGGCGACCCGCGTCGCGGTCTCGCGCGCGGAGGAGCGCCCGCCGCCGCGGTAGTCGCGCAGGCCGTATTTTGCCTCATAGGTGAAGTCGGCATGGCCCGGGCGAAACTTGTCCTTGATGTCGGAATAATCCTTCGAGCGCTGGTCGGTGTTCTCGATCAGGAGCGCAATCGGCGTGCCGGTCGTGACCTGCACGCCGGTCTCCGGATGCGCCATCACGCCGGACAGGATTTTGACGGCATCGGCCTCCTGGCGCTGGGTCGTAAAACGCGACTGGCCGGGGCGGCGGCGATCGAGATCGTGCTGGATGTCCTCAGTCGTCAGCGGCAGCAGCGGCGGGCAGCCATCGACCACGCAGCCGATCGCAACCCCGTGGCTCTCGCCGAAGGTCGTGACCCGGAACATATGGCCGAAAGTGTTGAAGGACATTGCGTTGCGCCTGGTCGCCTATGTTGACAATCCGCATTAATGCGGATTGTCAACATAACCACGTGTCGTAGCGCATTGTTCAAGGGTGTCAAATGCCCTTCTCTGTCGTCATGGCCGGGCTTGTGCCGGCCATCCACGTCTTCCTTGCCGCCAGACCGTTAAGACGTGGATGCCCGGGCATAGGCGAGCGGAAGCGACGCCGTCCTTCGGACGGCTATGCCCGGGCATGACGGCGGAGGGTGGGCATGACGGTGGAGAGGTGGCGCGTTCCGCCCTTAACTATACTTCGAGAGCCCGCCGTCGCTGAACACATAGACCGCGCCCTGCTCGATCGCCAGATCGGCGGCGCTCTCCGGCGTCTCGAAGCCCAGCGCCACCATCAGCGCCCGCGCGGTGCCGCCATGGGCGACCGCGACCGTGTCGCCGGTCAGCTGATGGTACCAGTCACTCACCCTCGTCTGCACCTCGACATAGCTCTCGCCGCCCGGCGGCGCCATCGTCCATTTTGCCACCTGGCGCCTGGCAAAGAGCGCGGGATCGGCCGCCTGCATCTGGACCAAGGTCGAGCCTTCCCACTCGCCGTAGCCGATCTCGCGCAAGCGGTCGTCGATCGCGTAGTCGCCGGGCGCCAGTTTTAGCGCGCCGCGCACCAATTCCATGGTCGCGCGGGCGCGGCCGAGCGGGCTGGCGACGAACGGGAGCGACGTCGCGCTGCGCCCGTCGCGCACAAACAAATCAGCGAGGATGAGGCCGGCGTGGGCCGCCTGCGTGTGGCCGAGATCGTTGAGCGGAATGTCCTGCGCGCCCTGCAGCCGGCCTTCGGCGTTCCACTGGGTCTCGCCGTGGCGAATGTAGTAAATCGTCGGCATGCCAGTGTCGCGTTTCCTGTCCGTCATGCCCGGCCTTGTGCCGGGCATCCACGTCTTTCTTTGGTTGGTGCTGAAAAAAGACGTGGATGGCCGGGACAAGCCCGGCCATGACGGAGTCAATCAATCCTTCACCAGCGAAATATCCGGCGCGTCCGGCCGCTTCATGCCGACGACGTGATAGCCGGAATCGACGTGATGCACCTCGCCGGTGACGGCGCGCGACAGGTCGGAGAGCAGATACAGCGCGCTGTCGCCGACTTCCTCTGTTGTCACCGTGCGGCGCATCGGCGCGTTATATTCATTCCACTTCAGGATATAGCGGAAGTCGCCGATGCCGGACGCGGCCAGCGTCTTGATCGGACCCGCCGAAATCGCGTTGACGCGGATGTTCTTCTCTCCGAGGTCGGCGGCGAGATAGCGCACGCTTGCCTCCAGCGCCGCTTTTGCCACGCCCATCACGTTGTAATGCGGCATCCACTTCTCGGCGCCGTAATAAGTCAGCGTCAGGATCGAGCCGCCATCGGTCAAAAGCCTTTCGGCGCGCTGCGCGATCGCGGTCAGCGAGTAGCAGCTGATCAACATGGTCTTTGAAAAATTATCGGCAGTCGTTTCAAGATAGCGGCCGTCGAGCTGGTCCTTGTCGGAAAACGCGATCGCGTGCACGACGAAATCTATTCTGCCCCATTTCTCCTTCAGCACGTCGAAGACGGCATCGATGGTTGCGGGATCGGTGACGTCGCAATGCCCGAGCAGGAGACCGTTGAGCTCCTTGGCGAGCGGCTCGACGCGTTTCTTGAGCGCGTCACCCTGCCAGGTCAGCGCGATCTCGGCGCCCGCCGCATGGCAGGCCTTCGCAATGCCCCAGGCGATCGAGCGGTTGTTGGCGACGCCGAGGATCACGCCGCGCTTGCCCTGCATCAGACCTGAATTTTGCGCCATCTTGGGTTTCCAATCGACCTTGCTCACCTCTCGGGGTACACTAGCGCCTTCGGCCGGTACAGCCCAAATCCGCCCCGGTTAGCGCTGTCCGCTTAACAACCCCGAACAGCCGGAATAGCCCCACCATTTCGGTGTTATGTTGGGCAAGGCGTTGGCGAGTTTTGACGCCGACCGGACAAAGCCGAGATCGAGCCTCGATGACCGCCTTTCGCGAGAGTGTTGAAGCCATGATACCGGCGCTGCGCCGGTATGCACGGGCGCTGGCGCGTGATGCCGACATCGCCGACGATCTGGTGCAGGATACGCTGGTGCGGGCGCTGCGTTCGGAACGGCTGTTTCTCGGCGGCGACGTCAGGAGCTGGCTCTATACCATCCTGACCAACCTCAACAAGAACCGGCGGCGATCGCTGGCGCGGCGGCCGCAATTCATGCCGCTGCTCGACAACAACCCCGACGCCAGCGGGACCGAGGCGGAGGGGCGCGACATCGCGCGAGCGCTTTCGACGCTGGTGGAGGAGCAGCGCGCGGTATTGCTCCTGGTGATGCTGGAGGGATTGAGTTACCGCGAGGTCGCCGACATCCAGGGGGTGCCGATCGGCACCGTGATGTCGCGCCTTGCGCGTGCGCGGGCCCATGTGAAGGCATCGCTCGAGGGCGAACGGCCGGCGCTGCGGCGGGTGAAATGAGGCCAGGTAAGATGACGTCAAGTATTATGCATACCAGCGTTATTTATGTGAGCGTTATTGATGTGCGCGCTATGTTGCTGTGCGTTGCGCGTATCCATGCGCGACGCGGG
Source organism: Bradyrhizobium lablabi (assembly GCF_900141755.1). Classification (NCBI taxonomy): domain Bacteria; kingdom Pseudomonadati; phylum Pseudomonadota; class Alphaproteobacteria; order Hyphomicrobiales; family Nitrobacteraceae; genus Bradyrhizobium; species Bradyrhizobium lablabi. Next base: position 1,845,573 of record NZ_LT670844.1, read on the forward strand.
CTCAATTCGCGGCGGTCTTATAATCCGTCCTCTTGGTGGGGAGGGTTTTTGCAAGCGGCCGGCAAGCAATTTTCGATTTCGATGAGACAGAGACAACGACCATGACCGACCCAGAGATTGCCGTCACCGAAGACGAGCTGCACGCCTACGTCGACAACGAATTGCCGGCGGAGCGCCGCGGCAATGTCGAGGCCTGGCTTGCGGCGCATCCCGACGATGCCGAGCGGGTGGGATCGTGGCGGGCGATGGCAGACGCGCTGCATGCGCGTTACGGCGCCGTCGCCGACGAGCCGGTGCCGAAACGGCTCGAGATCGAGCGGCTGGTGCGGCGGCCGCGCCGATGGATCTATGGCGCGATAGCGGCGGCGCTGGTGGCGTTCATCGCCGGCGGCAGCGCCGGCTGGCTGGCGCGTGGCGCGGCCGCGTCGTCCTCGGCGTTCCAGGCTCTGGCGTCGGACGCGCTGGATGCGCATCGGCTCTATGTGGTGGAAGTGCGTCACCCGGTCGAAGTGCCGGGAAGCGAGCGCGACCATCTGGAGCAATGGCTGACCAAGCGCTGCGGCTGGGACGTCCGCGCCCCGCAACTGGACGCGACCGGGTTGAAGCTGGTCGGCGGGCGGTTGTTGCCGGGGCCGACCGGGCCGGCATCGTTCTTGATGTATGAGAGCGCCTCCGGCGAGCGCTACACGCTCTACACCTCGCGCGCGAAACCCGAGAGCGCGCAGATGCGCTATACGGCAGAAGAAAATTCCGGCGCGATGTACTGGTCCGAGGACGGCGTTGGCTATGTCCTGAGCGGCCCGATCGACAAGGACCGCCTCAACCAGGTCGCGCGGCTGGTCTACGACCAGACCGAGAAGAATGGGGGATAAACTCGCCGTCATCACCCGCGAAAGCGGGTGATCCAGTACGCCGCGGCTTCTCGATTGATCACTAGCGTCGCTCGAATATTGGGTCGCCCGGTCATAGGCGAGCGGAAGCGACGCCGTCCTTCGGACGGCTATGCCGGGCGATGACTGCTGTGTAGGTCGCGCGGCTAGTCTACGACCAGACCGAGAAAAACGGGGGGCTAAGCGGGAACTCGTAGCCCGTAGCGAAGTCCGATATTCGCTGTCATCACCCGGCTTGACCGGCTGATCCAGTACGCCGCGGCTTCTCGATTGATCACTGGCGTCTCTGGAATACTGGGTCGCCCGGTCAAGCCGGGCGATGACAATTGTAGCTCATAGGTCATAGGTCGTCCGGTCGGTCTACGACCAGACCGAGAAGAGCGGCGGGTAACTCGGCGTCATCACCCGCGAAAGCGGGTGATCCAGTACGCCGCGGCTTCTCGATTGATCACTGGCGTCTCTCGAATACTGGGTCGCCCGGGCGACAACAATTGTGGCGCGTAGGTGGCGCGGCTCCATCCGGAAACGAGCGCTAGAAGGGGGTAAGTTTCAAATGGCGGTTCTTGTCCCAATTCCGACATTGAAAATCTGGAATCAAGACATGGACGCGTCTCAATATCGCACCAGGTGATCACGCGAAAATGAGGTGCGTTCGATCCGCCGATCGACGCGAAGCGGCCTCGATTGGGGTTTTGTACCGCGCTGGTCCCCCTTTCGAGGCCGCACCTTTTTCGTGTGGCTCAAGCTGATCCGGTCAGATCGCTCGAAAAATCGATCAGCCGAGATCGCTGCGCGGATTATAGGGATGTCCGTCGCGCCACTTCTGCATCAACGTCTCCAGTTCGGCATCGTTCCCGTCGGGCAGCATGATGCGGGTGGTGACGAACAGGTCGCCGGCGCCGCCTGACTTCGGTAATCCCTTGCCTTTCAGCCGAAATGTGCGGCCGCTGGAGGTGTTCTTCGGGATCGACAGTTCCACCGCGCCCGTCAGCGTCGGCACGCGAACTTTGCCGCCGAGCACGGCTTCATAGAGCGTGATCGGCAGATCGATACGCAAATCGCTGCCGTCGACCTTGAAGAAAGGATGCGGCGCGATGTTGACGGTGATCAGAAGGTCGCCGGTGCGGTGGCCGGGTCCGCTCTCGCCCTGCCCCTTCAGCCGGATCTGCTGGCCGGCTGCAACACCTGCTGGAATCTTGACGTTGAGTTCCTTGCCGTTCGGCAGCCGGACGCGCTTTTCGCCGCCCTTGACCGCCTCCTCCAGCGACACACTCATGGTGACGTTAACATCGAGGTCGAGCGCAATGCCGCCCGGATCGAATTCGAACGTCGTACCGCCACCCGGCCGCGCGCCGCGCGCCGCGGCGCCGCCGAACATGCTGTTGAGAATGTCCTCGAAATTACCGCCGCCGAAATTGCCGCCAGAGCGGAAGGTGTGGGTCTCGAAGCCGCCCGCGCCGGCACGCCCGCGCGGATCGCCGCCGGGGAAACCGCTACCAGAAAAGCCTTGGAACCGCGGCTTGCCCTCGGCGTCGATCTCGCCGCGATCGAACTGCTTGCGCTTGTCCTCGTCGCCGATGATCTCGTTGGCCGAGTTCAGCTCGGCAAAGCGCGCAGCCGATTTCGGATCGTTCTTGTTGGCGTCGGGGTGATGCTTCTTGGCAAGCTTGCGATAGGCGCTCTTGATCGCCGCAGCGCTGGCGCCCCGCGGCACCCCCAAGACCTCATAGGGGTCGCGCATACGTCAGGTCTCCTTCGGGAAATCAGATGTTAAACGTTGGGCTGCCCGCCCACCAATGTTTCATTTGGTGTGTTCGTGGCATTTTTGCAACGGGGTTCCCGCGGTCGGCTCAACCCCGTCGCCATGGCTTTAGCGAATGAATTTCCCACCTTCCATGCTCGGTCCGGCAGGCGGCACCCTGCAGCCAGCTTTCCGAGCGGCCGTTGACATAACTTGCCAGAAAATCCCGGCAGGTCCGCCCCTCCGAGGAATAGGCTTGCGCCAGCGGCGTGACCGAGCCGCGTGCGCCGGTCTCGGGATTTTCCCAGGGCTGGCTGGAATCCTTATCGCCCTTGGTCAGGACGTCGGAGGCGGCGTTGCGGGCAAAGGCAAGGTCGCCGTCGGTCGGCGCCGGGTCGCTTGTCCCGATCGACCCGGTAACCTCGTTGTCGTCCATCCTGGCGAAGGCGCCGTCGCCCCGGGACAGGCTGCAGCCGCCGGCGCCGAGGCCGATTAGAATCAATGTCACCACGGCACCCACCGGGCGGATCGCCGATAGGCCAACGCGTCCCCATGTCTTATATAGGACGAACCTATATAGGGGCACTGGCGCGCAATGGACCGCGGGCGGACGCAACTCGGAACTCCTGACATGGCCGACACGACCTCCATCAAACACCCAACACCCTTAACATCCGGTGATTTCACCGCCGCGGAGGAGCCGTTTGCGCTGTTCGGGGAGTGGTTTACTGAGGCCGCGAAGGCCGAGCCCAGCGATCCCAACGCGATGTCGCTGGCGACCGTCGACGAGAGCGGCACGCCCGATGTGCGGATGGTGCTGATGAAGGGCTATGATTCCGACGGTTTTGTCTTCTACAGTCACATCGCCAGTCAAAAAGGCCGCGAGCTCGCCACAAATCCTAAGGCGGCTTTACTGTTTCACTGGAAGTCGCTGCGCCGGCAGGTCCGCATCCGCGGCAAGGTGTCGCCGGTGAGTGAAGCCGAAGCCGACGCCTATTTTGCCACGCGCCCAAAACAGGCGCAGATCGGCGCCTGGGCCAGCAAGCAGTCGCAACCGCTGGAGAGCCGGTTTGCCTTTGAGCAGGCCATTGCGAAGGTCGCGGCCAAACACATCGTCGGCGAGGTGCCGCGCCCGCCGGGCTGGAGCGGCTGGCGGGTCGCGCCTTCCCAATTCGAGTTCTGGCACGACCGCCCGTTCCGCCTGCACGACCGCATCGAATTCCGCCGCACCGCTCCGGGTCAACCATGGTCCAAGACGCGGCTTTATCCCTAGAGTAAGGCGTCATGGCCGGGCCAAAGCGCGAAGCGCGTCTTTGTACTAATGTCCCGGCCATCCACGTCTTTCTTCTGCGATGACTAAGTAAGACGTGGATGCCCGGCACAAGGCCGGGCATGACGGAGAAAAAGAGAGCCGTTTATGCCGAATTCCGCCAACACGCCGCGGCGTACGCTGCTTCTAACCGGGGCCAGCCGCGGCATCGGGCACGCCACCGTGATCCGATTTTCCTCAGCCGGCTGGCGCGTCATCACCTGCTCGCGGCATCCCTTCCCGGAAAACTGCCCGTGGGATGCCGGGCCTGAGGATCACATCCAGGTCGATCTCGCCGATCACGCCGACACCACGCGGGCGATCGCTGAAATCCGCGGGCGGCTGGAAGGCGGCGCGTTGCACGCGCTCGTCAACAATGCCGCGATTTCGCCCAAGGCTGAAGGCGGCAAAAGGCTTGGCTCGATCGATACCGACATCGAGACCTGGAGCCATGTGTTCCGCGTCAACTTCTTCGCGCCGATCATGATGGCGCGCGGGCTGATCGAGGAACTGAAGGCGACGAAGGGTTCGGTCGTCAACGTCACCTCGATCGCGGGTTCCCGCGTGCATCCCTTTGCGGGGGCCGCCTACGCGACCTCGAAGGCGGCGCTGGCGTCGCTCACTCGGGAGATGGCGTCGGATTTCGGCCGCATCGGCGTCCGCGTCAATTCGATCGCGCCGGGCGAGATCGACACCTCGATCCTGTCGCCCGGCACCGAGAAGATCGTCGAGCAGCAGATCCCGCTGCATCGCCTGGGCACGCCGGACGAGGTCGCAAAAATCATCTACGTGCTGTGCACGGAGACGAGTTCCTACGTCAACGGCGCCGAGATCCACATCAACGGCGGCCAGCACGTGTAATACGCGCCGAACCACGCACCGCCGTCACTTGCGAGTAGCGCAAGCGACGAAACAGATAAATGGGATGCTGGCCTCACGATGGGACGCTTCGCCACCACGGTTGCGCTGTATGAGGAATTGCGGCCGCCTTTATCCGGCTGAATTCTTTCGCACGGTGGCGCAAGACCTCTCGCTTGGAAAGCAGCACGCCCTCATCGACCTTGGGACCGGGCCGGGGCTGCTGGCGCTCGGCTTTGCCCCCTATGTCGGCCGCATCGTCGGCGTCGATCCGGAACCGGTGATGATCGCCGCCGCAAGAGAGGCGGCCGCGCGCGCGTCACGGTCCCTCACCTTGATCGAAAGCGAGGCTGAAGACCTTCCACCAGACATCGGAAGCTTCGATGTCGTGACGATCGGGAGGGCCCTGCATTGGATGGATCGCGATGCCACGCTTGGGTTGTTCGAGCGGCTCGTTGCGCCCGACGGTACGATCCTCGTCTGTTCGTCCCACTCCGCTGCGGATGGACGCAACCCGTGGCTCGGCGAATACAACGAGGCGCGGCGCTTCTGGTCGGAGGCCAGCCTGTGGTCGGAGTCAGGCAGCGGCGAGCGAACCCATCGCGACCTTGCGGTCTTTTTTCGCGGCACGCGGTTTCACGTCGCGGATTTAATCAAGGTCGAGACCGGCCACGAGATCAGCGCACGCGACTTGGGGCGCCGCGTGTTGACGTTCTCGTCGTCCTCGCCCGACGTGCTCGGAGACAAGGCGGACGCGATGCTGCGCGACGTTGAGCAGCGTCTGCTTCCCCTGAGCCGCGAAGGCTCCCTCACCGAGGTCGTGGTGGCGACGGCGCAGGTAGTGAAGCGATAAAGTGCTGTGTACCGAAACCAGTTGCTACGTCAACGGCGCCGAGATCCACATCAACGGCGGGCAACACGTGTAGGGCTGGGCCATCCTGAGAGTTTGCGAACAAACTCCGACCTCGTCCTGAGGAGCGCGCTTTTGCGCGCGTCTCGAAGGATGGCCGCGAATGCACACCTCGCCTCCGTCCTTCGAGACGCTTGCTGCGCAAGCTCCTCAGGATGAGGTTAGAGGATGCGGCACTCGCCATTCACTCCGCAAAAAACATACGCGGCCCGCGCACGCGCGGTACCTCGGTGTTGAAGGTGCTGGAGCACTCGTCTTCGTTCTCGCCTTCCGACAGCGTCGCGCCGCAATGCCGGCAGACCCGCGCCGAGATCGCAGGCGCTTTGCCGGTACCGTTGCGGACGATTTGGTAGCGCGAGAAGTCGATCACGTTCTCAGGTGAAGTTATCTGTTTCTCAACCATTGCTGTCCTCGCGGCTTGTGACAGCGTTATGGCAGAAAGATTTCGCCCAAACGTTCAGCGCAATGCTCAAATTTTAGCAGAGGAATTGAGGCAGAAATCTTGTCTCTTTGTGATCGCGGAACTCTGCAAGCGCAAATGGTTTACAACCACTTCTTCCATTTGAAATACATGTAAGGCCCCGCTGCTGCGAGCAGCATCGCCACCACCGCGATGGGATAGCCGTGCGGCCAATCGAGTTCCGGCATGCCTTTAAAATTCATGCCGTAGATCGAGGCGATCAGGGTCGGCGGCATCAGCACCACCGCCATTACCGAGAACAGCTTGATGATGTTGTTCTGCTCGAGATTGACGACGCCGAGCATCGCGTCGAGCGCGAAGGTAATCTTGTTGGAGAGAAAGGAGGCGTGGTCGGTCAGCGAGATCACGTCGCGCTGCATGGTTTTCAGCTGCTCGCGCATGTCCTTGGACCATTTGACGCCGTCGACCGCGGCCGCGACGAACGTCACCACCCGCCCGATCGAGACCAGGCTCTCGCGCACTTTCGAGGTGAGATCGCCTTTGCGGCCGATCGCGATCAGGATATCCGAATAGCGCTTGGCGTGGCCGGTGCGCGCCTTACCCTCGGGCTCGAAAATATCGTGGCTTATCGTGTCCATGTCGCTGCCGGCGCGCTCCAGGATGTCGGCGTTGCGGTCGATCACCGCATCCAGCAGTTCCATCAGCACCATTTCGCCGGTGATGCCGGGCGGACACGAGCGCGCCAGCTTGTTCTCCACCAGCACGAACGGTTTTGGCTCGTCATAGCGCACGGTCACCAGCCGATGGCTGGCGAGGATGAAGGTCACCGCCGTGGTGCGCGGGTTCTCGGTGTCGGCCGCGCACATCAGCGTCGCCGTCATGTAGCGCGCGCCATTCTCGATATAGAGCCGGCTCGAAATCTCGATCTCCTGCATGTCCTCCCGGGTCGGCACCGCGATCCCGGCCAGCCGCTCCACCGCTCTGTCCTCCGCCGCGGTCGGCTTGACGAGGTCGATCCAGACCACGGTCTCCGGCAGCGCGGCGAGATCGGCCCCGGTAACTTTCTTCAGCGAGGTTTCGGAAGGGGCGAACGCCGACAGCATCGAGGTCTCCCGACTGGGCAGGTGGGGTCAGCCAACAAGACTTTGCGCCAATCTGGCAAGCACCTGATAACGGCGCGCATTAACCGCCCATCCACCTTTGTGGCGGCCGGGTGGCGTCAGCATGGCGGTGATTCGGCGCCGTTGGCCACCCTGCCCAAAAATGAGCCGAAAATCGCAAAACTTGTGGCAGAAAAGACGCAGCCAGCCTCCCGCAACGCGGGACAAGCATCTAAAGTCTGGAATTATGGGCTATTTTGGCGATAATGCGATTAATGGAATCGTGGCGTTTGAGGCGCAGGGTGGGCGCGCGGGCGCGGGGCTTTCGATTGGAAGTGCACAATGTCGTCGCTTAAGGTGAAACTGGGAATTCTGGCCGCCGGCCTGATGTTGTCGGGCTGCATGCAGGCCACGACCTATGAGGCGACCAACACCACAAATTTCAAGCCGCGTGACAAGGAACTATTGGCCAAGATCCGCTACACCAATGTTCCCATCGCCGAGCCGTTCCGCCGCGCCATCGTCGAATATCACCGCAAGGAAGCGCCCGGCTCGATCGTGGTCGATTCCGACAATCACTACCTCTATTACGTGCTCAACGAGGGCAAGGCGATCCGCTACGGCATTACCGTCGGCGAGGAAGCCATGGCGTGGTCCGGCATCGCCAAGGTCGGCAGCATGACCGAGTGGCCGCCCTGGCATCCGACCAAGGGTGAGATCGAGCGGCTCGGCGTGCCGACCTTCGTGGCGCCGGGACCGGACAATCCGATGGGTTCGCGCGCGCTCTATCTCTATTCGGGCGGCAAGGACACGCTGTTCCGGATCCACGGCACCAACCAGCCGGAATATATCGGCGCGTCGATCTCTTCCGGCTGCATCCGGATGACCAACGAGGACGTGATCGATCTCTATAACCGGGTGAAACTCGGCACCATCGTCGTCGTGCTCGAGCCGCACCGTGGCGACTCGCCGTACAACTCGACCCTGGCGCTGCAAGGCGGCGGCAACAGCCTGATGATGCAATAGGCGACCGCAGCGGTCGATGATCAAAAAGCGCCGGTTTTACCGGCGCTTTTTCGTTTCAAGCTTTTTCGTTTCAAGCTTTTTCGTTGCAAGCTTTTTCGTTTCAAGCTGTTTCGTTGCCGGCGGTTTCGTTGCCGGCTCGGCGTCGCCTCCCTCCGGCTCGGCCGTGTCGGGCTTTGCGGCATCCGATTTCGCAGGCCCGGCCGCGTCCGATTTGGCGGCGACCTCGCGCGGCGGCGCTTCGTCGGGACGCCCGGCCGGCAATAGCGGCGCGATCTGCGGCAGCGGGTCCCACACATTCCACTGGCAGATTTTGTAATTGTTGTGCCGCTCCATCAGATCGAGATGGATGTGGTCCTCGTGATACCAGTCCGAGCCCGGCCCCAGCACCGTCATGAAGCGCGCGCACACCGCGTGCAGCACGCTTTCGCGCAAGTCCCGCGACACGGTGCGGTCGGTCAGCGAGATCGACTGGCCGTTGGCAAGTTTTAAGGCGCGCACATCGAGCGCATTGGCGCGGCCATGCTCGGACAATGGGGCGCCGGCGACGCGGTTACGGCCGCGGCATTCGAACGAGTCGAAATTGTCGAGAACAGAGATGACGCTGCCCAGACTGGTAGCCAGCGGCGCCACGTCGGTGCGGACCCAGTCGGCAATCGCGGACGCCATCTTGCAGCGCAGGATCGCGGCGGGTTTTAGCGCGACCTGATGCTTGTCCGGCAGCACCACGGCTTCCAGCCGTACCAGATCCTCGCCGCCGCAGCCGCCGGGGCCATGGATGTCGGGAATAGAGGGGGCGATGGCGATCTCCTCCGTCAGCGCCAGCCGGCAGGCCGAAGGCGGTGGCGGCGTTGCCGGTTCGACAGGCTTTGCGGTCTCGGCAGGTTTCGCGGTTTCCGCCGGCGCCTGTTTGGCTGGCTCCGGCTTCTCGGGCTCCTTTGCCGGCGCCTCGGCCGGACGCGGTTTTGGCAATGGCACAGAGGGGGGAAGGGCTGCCCTGCGCAGTTTTGGCTTTTTCTCCCCGAACAGGTCTCCCCACGGAAAGGCAACGGGCCTCCGTGCCGCCGCCGCGGGAGCGGCCAGCGCGCCAAGTATCGCCAGCGCGGTTACGGCGGTAACCATTTTGGCCGCTCGGGCGCGGCCGCCGCAGCTATAAGGCCATTTGCGGCATGCTTTCTCCGCGCTAAGGTTCATGGCAATTCCGTGACCCGCGACAAGCGATAGCACACTCTGGAGGGACGTTCGAATGCTTGGATTGATGCAAGACTGGCCTTTGCTTTGTCACCGGATTATCGAGCACGCCGCGCAGATTCATGGAACGCAGGAGATCGTGACGCGATCCGTCGAAGGCCCGATCCACCGCACCAATTACAAAAATATCCGAGATCGCGCGCTAAAAGTTTCGCAACGGCTGGACCGCGACGGCATCAAGCTCGGCGACCGCGTCGCCACCATCGCCTGGAACACCTGGCGCCATCTCGAAGCCTGGTACGGCATCATGGGCATCGGCGCGATCTGCCATACCGTCAATCCGCGGCTGTTCCCGGAGCAGATCGCCTGGATCGTCAACCATGCGCAAGACCGCGTGCTGATGACCGATCTCACCTTCGTGCCGATCCTGGAAAAAATCGCCGACAAAATGCCAAGCATCGAACGCTATGTCGTGTTCACCGACAAAGCGCACATGCCCCAGACCACGCTGAAGAACGCGGTCCCCTATGAGGACTGGATCGCGCAAGCCGACGGCGATTTCAAATGGAAGACCTTTGAGGAGAATACCGCAGCCGCCATGTGCTACACCTCGGGCACAACAGGCGATCCCAAGGGCGTGTTGTATTCGCACCGCTCCAATGTGCTGCACGCCTTGATGGCCAACACCGGCGATTCCCTGGGCGCCAATGCCGGGGATACGATGCTGCCGGTGGTGCCGCTGTTCCATGCCAATAGCTGGGGCATCGCGTTCTCGGCGCCCTCGATGGGCACCAAGCTGGTATTCCCCGGCGCCAAGCTCGACGGCGCCTCGGTGTTCGAACTGCTCGAGACCGAGAAGGTGACGCATACCGCCGGCGTGCCCACGGTGTGGCTGATGCTGCTCAATCATATCGCCGCCAACCATTTGAAACTGCCACATCTGCGATTTGTGGTCTGCGGCGGCTCGGCGATGCCGCGCTCGATGATCAAGGCGTTCGTCGACATGGGGGTCACGGTGCGCCATGCCTGGGGCATGACCGAGATGAGCCCGATCGGCACGCTGGCGGCGTTAAAGCCGCCGTTTGCCGAACTCGAAGGCGACGCCCGGCTCGACATGCTGCAGACCCAGGGCTATCCGCCGTTTGGCGTCCAGATGAAAATCACCGACGATGCCGGCAAGGAGCTGCCATGGGACGGCAAGACGTTTGGGCGGCTGAAGGTCTCAGGCCCCGCGGTGTCGAAGGCGTATTTCCGCATCGACGCCAACATCCTTGACGAGGACGGCTATTTCGATACCGGCGATGTCGCGACCATCGACGGTCACGGCTATATGCGGATCACCGACCGCTCCAAGGACGTGATCAAATCCGGCGGCGAATGGATTTCCTCGATCGATTTGGAAAATCTCGCCGTCGGCCATCCCGCGGTCGCGGAGGCCGCCGTGATCGGCGTCCATCATCCGAAGTGGGACGAGCGTCCGCTCCTGATCGTGCAGCTCAAGCAGGGCGCGACCGCAACGCGCGAGGACATCCTGAAATACATGGATGGCAAAATTGCAAAATGGTGGATGCCCGACGACATCGTGTTCGTCGACGGCATTCCGCATACCGCCACCGGCAAGATCCTCAAGACCGCGCTGCGCGACCAGTTCAAGGCGTACTCTTTCCCAAACGCGGCGGCATGAGGGATTTGCCAGCCGTCATGCCCGGGCGGGCTTGTCCCGGCCATCCACATCTTGTCGCGCGAGGAAAGTAAGACGTGGATGCCCGGGACATAGGCGAGCGGAAGCGACGCCGTCCTTCGGACGGCTATGCCCGGGCATGACGATCTCTGAGGGTAGCATTCCACCCTTGAATTTGCCGCAGGTCCGTGGTCTCAAACGGACCAGTTTTGCAAGCTTGGCCTATTTCGCGAGGCTAACGCTCCAACCCGGCAGATTTTGACCGATGGCCCGCAGGTTTTCCGCTCCCTACCAGTCGGAGCCCGTGTCCAGCCTCGCCTCATGGGCGCGCAATCTCGCGGTGTTCTCGGTGGTCGCGGTCGTGGTCTCGATCATCATTGTCCGCTTCGGCTTTCTCGAGATGAAACCGGCGCTGGCAACGTTTTTCGGGGCGCTGGCCTGTGCCGTCCTTTCGATCCTGATCGGGTTCGCCGCCTTTGTCGCGATCTGGCAGAACGGATCGCGCGGCATGAGCCGCATCCTGCTGGCGCTTCTGATCGACGCGGTCGTGCTCGCCTATCCGGCCTATCTCGCGCTACAATATCGCAAGCTGCCGCCGATCCACGACATTACCACCGATCCGATCGACCCGCCGCGTTTCGAGGCCCTGGCGCGGCTGCGCTCGGGTGAGGGCACCAACACCGCGGTCTATGCCGGCCTCTATTCGGCCGAACAGCAGCGCCAGTATTATCCCGATATCGAGCCGGTGGAACTCGATATCCCCGTGCAGCGCGCCTTCGACATCACGCTGCAGCTCGTGACCAAGCGCAAATGGCTCGTGATCGACGAGCGCCCGCCGCTTCCGCCGCGCCGCATCGGCCGCATCGAGGCGGTGGCGCGGACGCCGATCATGGGATTTCGCGAGGACGTGTCGATCCGCGTCACGGCGGACGGCGAGGATTCGCGGGTCGATATCCGCTCCTCGTCGCGCTATTTCGAAAGCGATCTCGGCAGCAACGCCGCGCGGATCACGAAACTGATCGACGACATCAACTCAGCGGTCGACAACGCCAACCTCAAGCCGGCCAAGAAGCCGCAGCCGCTGCCGGTCAAGCCGGCGCCGAAGGTGGTGAAGAAGTAGGGAAGTGGCGAGTAGCGAGTAGCGAATAGGGATGCGGTGCCACCTCAGCGAACTGCGCTCCCTCGCCCCGCCCCTTCGCGGGGAGAGGGTTGGGGTGAGGGGCATCTATCCGCGAACGCTAGTGTTGGGTGAGGCATCGTGCCTCGCCCCTCACCCGAAATTCGCTACCGCGAATTTCGACCTCTCCCCGCAAAGAGCGGGGAGAGGTTAAGAGGCCAGCCGATACGTCCCCCCGATCACCGGGTCGCCGTCGGTCGCAACGATGCCGCGGGCGACCAAATCTTCCAAATGCGCCAGCACGGAATAGCCGGCCGCGCCCGTCAATCGCGGGTCGATGCCGATATAGATCGCGCGCACCATGGTAGGAATATCCGCCTCGCCCTTGGCAAGGCGATGCAGGATCGAGGCTTCGCGGGCCTGACGGTGGCGGATCAGAAACCGTACGTAGCGCGGCCCTTCCGAGATCTCTGGACCGTGGCCAGAGAGATAAAAATCCTCATCGCGCGCCGTCAGCCGCTCGAGCGACGCCATATAGTCGGTCATCGATCCGTCCGGCGGCGCCACGATCGAGGTCGACCAGCCCATCACATGATCGCCGACGAAGGAAATTTTCCGCTCCGGCCAGGCGAACGCCAGATGGTTGGCGGTATGGCCGGGCGTTGCGACTGCCTGCAGCGTCCACCCCTCGCCCTCGATCATCTCGCCGTCGCGCACGGCGATGTCCGGCCTGAAGTCGCGGTCGGCGCCGGATTCCGGATTGTGCTTCTCGCTCTCGAAGCGCGGCCGCGAGGCGCGGTGCGGCCCCTCCGCATAGACCTTGGCGCCGGTCGCCGCCTTGATCCGCGCGGTATTCGGCGAGTGATCGCGATGGGTATGGGTGACCAGAATATGCGTCACGGTCTCGCCGCGCACGGCATCGAGCAGCGCCGCCGCATGCGCCTCATTGTCGGGGCCGGGATCGATGATCGCGACCTTGCCGCGGCCGACGACGTAACTCACCGTGCCGGTGAAGGTGAAGGGGCTCGGATTGTTGCAGAGAACCCGCCGCACGCCGGGACGGACTTCCTCGGCCACGCCGGGTTTTAATGGAAAATCGCGGTTGAACGGGACGTCGTCGTTATCGGCCATGGGGATTCCCTATTCAAATTCAATTGCACGGGTACCGAGGTGCCCACAGCCGTCATACCCCGCGAAGGCGGGGTATCCAGTAATCACAGACGTTCGAGATAAAACGAGAAGCCGCGGCGTACTGGATCGTCCGCCTTCGCGGACGATGACAGCAGGATGCGGGGCTATGTCGGAGTCGCAAAACAGCGCCTCACGAAAACGCCTGAATGCCGGTGATGGCGCGGCCCAGGATCAGGGCATGGACGTCGTGGGTGCCTTCATAGGTGTTGACGGTTTCCAAATTCGCGGCGTGGCGCATCACGTGGTATTCGATCTGAATGCCGTTGCCGCCGTGCATGTCACGCGCCATGCGCGCGATGTCGAGCGCCTTGCCGCAATTGTTGCGCTTGACGATCGAGATCATCTCCGGCGCCATCTTGCCCTCGTCCATCAACCGGCCGACCCGCAGGCTGGCCTGCAGGCCGAGCGCGATGTCGGTCTGCATGTCGGCGAGCTTCTTCTGCACCAATTGTGTTGCAGCGAGCGGCCGGTTGAACTGCTTGCGGTCGAGCGTGTATTGCCGCGCGCGGTGCATGCAGTCTTCGGCAGCGCCCATCGCGCCCCAGGAGATGCCGTAGCGGGCGCGGTTGAGGCAACCGAACGGCCCCTTCAGGCCGGACACATTCGGTAACAGCGCGCTCTCCGGCACCTCCACGCCCTCCATCACCACTTCGCCGGTGACGGACGCGCGCAAGGAAAGCTTGCCGCCGATCTTCGGCGCCGACAGGCCCTTCATGCCTTTCTCGAGAATAAAACCGCGGATATGGTTGTTGTGTTCGGCCGATTTCGCCCAGATCACGAATACGTCGGCGATCGGCGCATTCGAAATCCACATCTTGGTGCCGGTCAGCCGGTAACCGTCGGAGGTCTTCTCGGCGCGGGTCTTCATGCCGCCGGGATCGGAACCGGCGTCCGGCTCGGTCAGGCCGAAACAGCCGACCCATTCTCCGGTCGCGAGTTTCGGGAGATATTTCTTGCGCTGGTTCTCGTCGCCATAGGCGTAGATCGGATGCATCACCAGCGAGGACTGCACCGAGTTCATCGAGCGATAACCGGAATCGACCCGCTCGATCTCGCGCGCGACCAGCCCATAGGCGACGTAGCTCGCGTTGGCGCAGCCATATTCTTCAGGCAACGTAATACCGATCAGGCCGAGTTCGCCCATCTCTTGAAAAATGTCGCGATCGACCTTTTCCTCCAGATAGGCCTTGGTCACGCGCGGCAACAGCTTGTCCTGCGCATAGGCGCGCGCGGTGTCGCGGATCATGCGCTCGTCTTCGGTGAGCTGCTCGTCGAGCATGAACGGATCGTCCCACTGGAAATTCACCGGGGACGGCTTGTCCTTGGTCTGAGGGCGCACGCTCATGAAAATTCCTTTCGCATCATTGTATTTATTTTAAAGCGATAAAGGCAGAAGCGCAATTGAATTGGACGGATGCCACTCACCCGTCATTCCGGGGCGCGCGAAGCGTGAACCCGGAATCTCGAGATTCCGGGTCCAGCTCTTCGAGCTGTCCCGGAATGACGGCACATCACTCTTCAAGCTGTTCGTTGCAGACGATCTCGATGCCAAAACCGGACAGGCCCTTGTAGTCGTGCACCGACGACGTCAGGTGGCGGATCGAGGTGACGCCGAGATCGCGCAGGATCTGCGCGCCGACGCCGACCTCGCGCCATTGCCGGTTGCGGTCGGCTTCGGCGGATTTCTCCTCCGGCAGCGGCGTGACGGGAACGCCGGCGGCGCCATCGCGCAAATAGACCAGCACGCCGCTGCCGGCCTTCTTGAAATGCTCGAGCACCGCCTGCATGCGCTTCGGCCCGGTGAAGATGTCCTTGACGATGTTGGGCTTGTGAAACCGCGTCAGCACGTTCTTGCCGTCGCCAATGCCGTTATAGACGAACGCCACATGCGCAATCTCGTCGAACGGCGAGCGATAGGCATAGCCCTGCAGCGGCCCGATCGGGCTTTCGGTGGTAAAGGTCGCGACCCGCTCGATCAATTTCTCGCGCGCCTGGCGATAGGCGATCATGTCGGCGATGGTGACGTGCTTGAGCTTGTGGGCGGCCGCGAACCGCGCCACCTGCTCGCCCTTCATGACCGAGCCGTCGTCATTCATCAATTCGCTGATGACCCCGACCGGCGGCAGGCCGCTAAGCTTGCAGAGATCGACCGCGGCCTCGGTATGGCCAGAGCGCAGCAGCACGCCGCCGTCGCGCGCGATCAGCGGAAACACGTGGCCGGGCCGGGCGAAATCGTTGGCGCCGGCGTTCGGATTGGCCAGCGCCCGGCAGCAGGAGGCGCGTTCGTCGGCCGAAATCCCGGTGCCGCCGTCGGGCTTATAGTCGATCGACACCGTGAAAGCGGTGGTGTGGCTGGATTCGTTGTGCGCCACCATCGGGTCGAGCCGCAGCCGGCGCGCGTCTTCGGTGGTGATCGGGGCGCAGACGATGCCCGAGGTGTGACGGATGATGAACGCCATCTTTTCGGCGGTGCACAGCGACGCCGCGACGATCAGATCGCCCTCGCCTTCGCGGTCATCGTCATCGGTGACGACGACGAGCTCGCCGTGCGCAAAAGCTTGCAGAACTTCCTGGATCGGATCGGACATACTTTGAGGTCTCGCATTGGTGCCGGGAGCATTAGCCGGACTCTTAAGCCCGCGCCAGCATCATTACGCAGGGCAGATCGGCCAGGGGCATAACGACAAGCGCCGCAGACTTGTCTATGATCGGAACCAACAAAGAACAAGGGAGACGCCTTCCGATGACTTCGGTTTCCAAGACTTCGGCTTCCGTGACTTCAGCTTCCATGCCTTCGGCAACGTTCGACTTCGCGCCCCTGCTGCCCGCGGGTTTGCCCGCGCCCGCCGCGAAGTGGACGGGCCTGGCAAAGTACAGTTTTGTCGGCGGCAATAACGATCCGGACCAGGTGCCGGTCGAGGGCCTGATCGACGCCGCCAGCGCCGTGCTGCACCGCGAGGGCAAGACGCTCGCGACCTATGGGCTGGCCAGCGGCCCGCAGGGGTATCGCCGGCTGCGCGAATTTCTCAGTGCGAAACTGAAGCGTGACGCCAGTCTCGCCTGCTCGGCCGACGACATCCTGATCGTCTCCGGCTCGCTGCAGGCGCTCGACCTCGTCAACGCCACGCTGTTGGCGCGCGGCGATACCGTGATCATCGAGCGCGACAGCTACCAGGGCGCGCTGAACCGGCTGACCCGGCTCGGCGTCAACACCGTCGGCATTCCGCTCGATCGCGAGGGCATGCGGATGGATGCGCTGGCGGCGGCGCTTGCCGACCTCAAAAGCCGCGGCATCACGCCGAAATACATCTACACCATCCCGACCGTGCAAAACCCGACCGGCACCATCATGCCCGAGACGCGCCGCGCCGAACTTTTAAGACTCGCGCAGCAATACCGCGTGCCGGTGTTCGAGGACGATTGCTACGCCGATCTGATCTGGGACGGCAAACGCCCGCCCGCGATCTACGCCATGAGCACGAGCGGCGGCGTCATCCACATCGGCTCGTTCTCAAAATCGATCGCGCCGGCGCTGCGGGTGGGTTTTATTGTCGCCCCCTGGGAGATGCTGTCGCGGATGCTGGCGCTGAAGACCGATGCAGGTTCGGGCGCGCTCGAGCAGATGGTGCTCGCGGAATATTGCGCGCCGCATTTTGCCACTCACGTGCCGAAACTGACCCGTGGTTTGCGCGCCAAGCTCGACACCTTGATGGAAGCCCTCAATGAGCAGTTCGGCACATCGGCGGAATTCGAAGAGCCCAAAGGCGGCATCTTTCTGTGGGTCAAGCTGCCCGACAATGTCGATACACTAAAACTCTACCAGGCAGCGCTCGCCGCCGGCGTCTCTATCAATCCGGGGCCGGAATGGTCCACCGACAAAACCTATGCCGGCTGCCGGCTCCGGCTGTGTTTTGCCAACCCATCGCATGACCAGATCCGCGAGGGCGTCGCCGTGCTGGCGGAGGTGTGCCGGAGGGAATTCGGCGTGCCGGCGAGGATCGCGAATGTGGAGCAGGCCGCGCGAACGTCAATTTGAGTTCGGCCTGACAGTGTCGCTACCGCGATTGGGCGCAGCCTTGGTCGCCAACAGGATTTTTCCCATATGGCGACCGCTCATTCGCAGCATCGCGCAGGCATCGCCCTTGTCGCCGCCGCGGCCGTGGCCTGCAGCACGGCGCCGTTCTTCACACGACTGCTGCCGTTCGACTCCTGGACGATCCTGTTCTGGCGAGGGCTTTTCGGCGGCGGCCTCATCGCCGTCATTCTGGTGCTGACGCAAGGCCGGGCCGGCTTGCGGGATTTGACCGGGGTGGGAAGGAACGGCTGGCTGGTCGCATCCCTCTCGACATTGGGCATGGTTGCCTTCATCCCCGCCCTGCAGCTCACCAGCGTATCGAATGTTGCCATCATCATCGCGACGGGGCCGTTCGTCGCCGCGGCCATCGCCTGGATATGGCTGCGGGAAGCCGCCCGATGGCAAACCATGCTGGCGAGCCTTGTGGCTCTCTGCGGCGTCACCATCATCGTCGGCAATATGCGCGCCAGTTCCGATGTCCTCGGAATCGCCCTGGCGTGCCTGATGACCGTTGCGATAGCGGCAATGACGGTCACCGTCCGAAGGCACAAGGACACGCCGATGGTGGCGGCGGCGGCGTTGTCGAATGTGCTGGGCAGTGTTGTAAGCATTCCCTTCGCTCATGGAATTGCCAGCGTGACCGGAGCCGATCTCGTCATCTTCGCGATGTTCGGGTTCTTCCAGGTCGCCTTGGGTCTTAGTTTATTCGTGCTGGGATCGCGGCTATTGCCATCAGGTCAAGCCACGCTGATCGCAACGCTGGAGACACCGCTGATGCCCTTTTGGGTGTGGCTGGCGTTCCAGGAAGTTCCTTCCTCGCAGGCTCTTGTTGGCGGCGCCCTGGTGATGGGCGCTGTCATCGCTGACATCGTGAGCGAAAGCCAACCGCAGAAACAATTGGGCTGATCCGGGCGGCTGTGACGTTGATCGAATGCTGGTCGGTGATTGCGCTTAGCGCACCGCGAACGGCGCCTGATACGGCCTGCCGAACGGCACGCCGTTGATCACGGTCTGCACCGGTTTCAGATACGCCTTGCCGTCGCGTTTGTTGTTGCGGGTGTCGACGAACGTGACCGGCCCTTCCACCAGCTCCATGATTGCGACGTCGCCGGGCGCGCCGGTCTGCAGCGTGCCGATCTTCGGCGCGCGGTTGATGATTTTTGCCGGCGCCGAGGTCGTCATCGTCACTACCTGCTCCAGCGAAAAGCCCATCGCCATGAACTTGCTCATCACGTTGGGAAGGAACGGCATGCCCGGCGTGTTGCCCGAAAACACATGCATGTCGGACGAGATGGTGTCGGGCGTGCAGCCGCCGGGAATCGCCACTTCCGCTACGGTAAAATCAAAGCTGCCGCCGCCGTGGCCGACATCGAAGATCACGCCGCGCTGCTTGGCGGCGAGCGCGGCCGGCAACAATTTGCCGTCCTGTACGATGTTGGTGAAGGCGCCGGCGATGTTCGGCGCGCCGGAATAAGCATGGGTCAGCACGTCGCCGGGCCGCAGCAGGTCGAGTATCTGCGACATCAACTCGCCGGTCTCGACGCCGCCGATATGCACCATCATCTTCGCAGGCCAGCCGCACATCTCGCAGGCCTGGATGCCGCGCTTGAGTGGCTCTAGCCCGTGCTTGAAGATGATGTTTTCCGACATCCGCACTTTTACCCCGATCAAAAAATCCGGATTTTCGGCGAGCGCCATGGCGCAGGCCTCGGTTTGCGCATTGTCGATATTGTAGAGCTCGGCGACCGGGAACGCCGACAGGCCGTTATTGGCGATGTGGACAAAGGCATAGATCCGCGCACGCGACTGCGCCACGATATAGCGGCGGAGTGCGGCGAGGTTGTTGACGCCGGCATCGCCCGCCGACACCACCGTGGTGGTGCCCTGAAACTGCACCAGTTCGTCGGCGGGAATGCCGATCGCGGAGCCATAGGGGTAGACGTGGCAATGCAGGTCGATCAGGCCCGGCGTCACCAATTTGCCTGAGGCATCGATGGTCTTCAACGCGCGGGCGGCCGGGATATCCGCCTCGATCGCTTCAACCACGCCCCAGCGGATGCCGATGTCGCGCTTTCCGCGCAGCGATTGGCTGGGATCGAGCACGTCGCCGCCCTTGATCACGAGATCGAATTTGTCGGCAGGGCCCATCGCCGCCATCGCGGAATGCCCGGACATCGCCGTGGCGGCGGCCGATCCGGTAAGCGCGAGAAAATTGCGGCGTGACAATGCGGACATGATGGCGTTCCCCAAATTTTTATTTTGTGGGCAGATCATGCGCCGGGCACTGGCCCGCCGCAAGCGCCCGATCGCGCCGCCGCATTGCAGGTCCGCATCGACGTGTTAAGTTTCGAGCACTTCACCGGAAGCGGAGCTACGGAACGTGAACGGGCATTTGAGCCGGTTAGCGCTGGCCATCGTTTTTTCCATGATGCTTGCGGTTACCGCATCCGCGGAAACGATTGCCGAGACGGCGCTCAAATGGGGGTTGATCGGAGCCTGGTCGCTCGACTGTTCACTGGCGCCCGACAGAGACCGGGGCACGGTGCTGTCCTATGAGATCGCAGGGGGTGGCCGGGTCGTGCACCGGCGCGACTTCGGCGACACGTCAGATGAAAGCCGTGTGCTCAGCGCCGAGGTCTCCGCGGACGGCATGCTGAATTTGCACGTCTACTTTCCGAAATCCAGGGAGACCCGCGAATATGGCCTGATGATGCAGGGCGACGGCACCATGCGCGCGATGTATAATCGCAACCAGAAACGGGAATACACCATCAGGGATGGCAAGTTCACCGCCAACGGCAATCCAACGCCGCCGCAACACAAATGCGGCTCAAGTGCGCTCTTATTGCGGACGCTAAGCTGATTGCGCGAAGCTGATTGCGCGCGCCAAGCTGAATATCTGTTCAGAATTCTCTTGTGGTTCCGTCGGAACGTTCTACTCGGCTCAAATGTTTAATGCTCACTCAATCGAGGAGAACGACATGAAGAAGTTTGGATATGTGATTGCCGCACTCGGCGCGATGGCGGTCGCAGCGCCGTCGATCGCCAGCGCCCAGGACGTCGTGATCAAGCATCGTGATCACGATCGATACAGCGATCACGATCGCTTCGGCGCGCGCGCCGAGGTCCGCGAACATCGCGACCACGGCTGGCACGAAGGCTGGCGTCATCACGGCGACAAGGTGGTGATCATCAAGCATCGCCATCACGAATACTAAAGGCCGACACAGGAATGGCCCCGCGAGGGGCCATTCTTTTTTCTAATCCCACGCCGGCGCGAATCCCGGACTGACGCAGCGCTTGTCTTTCGGCAAGCCGGCAATGGCTTTGATGTCCTCATCGTCGAGCCCGATATTCTGCGCGTCGAGATTGGCCTTCTGGCTCTCGCGGCGCGACGCCTTCGGAATCGCGGCGACTCCATCCTGGTCGAGCAGCCACTTTAGGGCCACCTGCGCGGCGCTCGCGCCGTGCTTGCGGCCGATCGCCGCCAGCGTCTCGTCGGAGGCGACGCGGCCTTGCGCCAGCGGGCAATAGGCCACGAGCGGGATGGATTTCGCCGCCAGATATTTTCGCATCGGGGTCTGATCGAGCATCACGTGATATTCGATCTGGTTGCAGGCGATCGGCGCCTTGATCTCCTCGACCACGGTTTTCAATAGCGCGATATTGAAATTGGCAACCCCGATGGCGCGGGTACGGCCCTCCTGTTTCAGCTTCATCAGGGTTTCGAACATCGCCGGCAGGTTCATGTTCTTCGAGGGCCAGTGCACCAAATAGAGATCGACCACATCGAGCCTGAGCTTTTTCAGGGAAGCGTCGAACGCCCGGCCGATCGCGTCCGGCGCGAGGTTTTCGTTCCAGACTTTGGTGGTGACATGCAGGTCCTCACGCTTGATCCGGGCGGCGGCAATGGCGGCCCCAATCGCGTCCTCATTGCCGTACATTTCCGCGGTGTCGATATGCCGATAGCCGAGCGCCAGCGCACTTTCGACCGCGGCGCGGCAGGCATCGCCCTGCATGCGAAAAGTGCCGAGCCCGAGCCGCGGCAGGCTGATGCCCTGGGTTTGCAGATATTCCATGATTTCTCCCAAAAGATTTGAAACTGCCGGCCCCCGGCATCCACTGATGCCGCTTGAACGCGCCTTTTCCGTAAAAGGTTGGCTGAGACAGTGTGACGGGCGTTTGCTAGTCTGCCCGCTGCGCGGGGTCCAAATCAAGATCGAGTTAGCATGGTCAAGGCATTGCGGCGATGGCTGGAGGCCAACGAATTGTTTGCGATCGTCGCCGGCGTGGTCGGCGCGCTCGTCGGTTTGTCGATGCTTTTGGTGTTCGGCGGCTATCTGATCGTGGCGCGTTAGAGCATGATCCGGAAAAGTGGCAACCGGTTTTCCGAAAAGATCATGCCCAAGCAAAAGCGCTAAATATGCTGGGCAAGGAATTGTCCAGGCCGCGCGTCCGGCCGCGGCTCGATGTCGACCGACCATAGATTGCGATTGTCGACGTCTTTCAGGGTCACCGTCATGATGCCGGTACGTCCGTCGATATCGACGCGGCCAAAAAACTGCAATCCGAAGCAGGGTGCGAGATTGTCGCCCTGCTCAGTGCTGCAGCCTTTTTGAAACATCGCCGCGGGGCCGAAGGTGTTGTCGAGCTCGCCGGGCGTCCAGGTGCCCGCATGCAGCGGACCCGATACGAATTCCCAGAACGGCTCGAAATCCTGGAACACCGCGCGATTCGGATCGTAATAATGCGCGGCGGTATAATGCATGTCGGCGGTGAGCCACACAACATTGCTGACGCCGGCCCGTTTGATGAAGGACAATAGATCGGCAATCTCATGCTCGCGCCGCTCCGGCGGCCCGTTGCCGAGCGCGATCGCATCCTTGCTGATCAATCCGATCGGCAGGTCCGCGGCAATCACCTTCCAGGACGCATCTGAAGCAGCGAGTTCGCGCTTCAGCCAGGCGAGCTGCGGCGCACCGAGGATAAAGGCGTCGCCCGGATCGTCGCGCCCGTTCCAGGTCGAATCGCGATAGCTGCGCATGTCGATCAGGAACACGTCGAGCAGCGGCCCATAGCCTATCCTGCGGTAGACGCGGCCGGCCTGTCCGGGCCGCTCGCGGATCGGCATGAATTCGAAAAACGCCTGGCGAGCCCGCGCAACGAGATGCGAGGTGCCGTCCTCGGCGTAACCGGTCTCATCAGTGCTGCCGGCCGGCGACCAGTCGTCGGTCACTTCGTGGTCGTCCCACTGCGCGAACATCGGGACTTGCGCATTGAAGGCGCGCAGATGCTCGTCGAGCAAATTGTATTTATAATTGCCGCGGAATTGCATGAGGCTGTGCGCGACCACGGATTTCTCCTCCGTGACGACATTGCGCCAGATTTCCCCGCCCGGCAGTTTGAGTTGCGCAGGCACCGGACAATCGGCGTAGATGTGATCGCCGGAATGGATGAAAAAATCGGGGCGATTTTCCAGCATGGTCGCATACGTGCGCATGCCGCCGCGGCTGCGATCGATGCCCCAGCCCTGGCCCGCGGTATCGCCGGACCAGACAAAGGATACCGATTTTTTCCCGGTCGATGGGTTGCGGAAATGCCGACCTGGGTTTCACCGGAAACGGCTCCAGCAATGTCATCAAACCGCACGCGGTAAAAGATATCCTGCCCCGGCGGAAGATTTTCGAGCAGCACTTTTGACGTAAAGTCGCGCTCCGGGAGCGCGTTCGACGTCGCAGCGCGAATGATGGTTTTAAAGCTTTCCACGGTCGAGCATTCGACGTGCATGCACGCGGGACGATCGGCGCGAGCCCACACCACCGCCGAACCCGCGGACACATCGCCCGACTGCAGTCCGCACGCGATTCGGGGCCGATCCGCGGCCCGCGAGAGATAGGGCCTGGCGAGGCCGCCAAGGCCCGCGAGCGCGACGGTGGATGCCGAGCGAACCAGAAATTGACGCCGGGTCAAACCCCGCTTCGCGCGTATCGTAATCGGCATTGCGGCTGAGCCTCCGTCGAATCACGACGGAGGCTGCCCGGCGAGTTTGACTCTGGGCCGAAGGTTTTTTGACTCCCGGCCGACGGTTTTGCGACAGGAGGATGACACGCGGAGGTGCCAAAACCGTCATTGCGAGCCATCGGGTCGCGCGAATGCGTGCCCGATGACAGGCTCCGCGAAGCAATCCATGGCTCCCAAAGGGAAGAATGGATCGGGGAGAGAGTCTTGTACGAAGGGTTCAGCGCAGCGAAACCCGTCAAGCAACATTCGTTGTGATGGGCTTCGCGAACCCTGACGTGACAAATATCACTGTACGGAGGTTTACCGTCATTCTAACATTCCCGAATAATCTAATCGAATTTACGATGACGAACCAAATGAGCAGCTTTTGGAAAGTTTGCCTGCTGTTGATCGCCGCCTGCGCGCTGGGTTGCGGCCCGGCGTCAGCCGAAAAGCGGGTGGCTCTGGTCATCGGCAACGGCGCCTACGTCCATAAGCCGCGATTGGCCAATCCGCCGCACGACGCCGAGGATGTGGCGGCGGCGCTCAGAAGAAGCAATTTCGAGGTCATCTTCGGGACTGATCTTGGCCAGGCGGAGATGCAGGACGCAACGATCCGCTTCTCGCGCGCCTCAAGGAGCGCCGATGTGGCGCTGTTTTATTACAGCGGCCATGCGATGCAATTTAACGGCGTCAACTATTTGATGCCAATCGACGCAACGCTGGATGATGAGGCGGACTTAAAGCGTTTTGTCCGGGTAGACGACATCATGAATGATCTGCAGCAGGCCAAGAACCTGCGCATATTGGTGCTGGATTCGTGCCGCGATAATCCATTCGCGGAAAACCTGAAGCGGTCGCTTGGGTCGGCCAGAAGCGTGTCAGTTCGGCAGGGGCTGTCGAAAATGGACGCCCCTCTCGGCACGATCGTCTCATTCTCGACTCAAGCCGGGCAAACGGCCGATGACGGAAACGGTCGCAACAGCCCCTACACCGCGGCCTTCCTCAGGCGTATCGAGGAACCGAAGGAAATCGGCGACGTATTTCGCGATATCAGCACCGACGTTTATGAAACCAGCGGCAAATCGCAACTTCCTGAACTTTCGCTGTCGATCGTGGGGCAGTTCTATTTGAATGGGCCGGTTTCAATCAACGTGACACCTCCGGCTCAAGGCGCTCCCCTCGACGCTTGCTCGGCGGCGGAAGCACATTGGAAGGCTGCCGACGTCGTTGGCACCGTCACCGCGTACGAAGATCACATTGCCAAATTCCCAACATGCGCGTTTGTCAACCTCGCCAAATCGCGCCTTGAGCAGTTGAAGCAGAAAACGGCGCTCGCACCCCCTGGCGGGGCGGCACAAGGTCCGGTGGGCAGGACCAGGAAATTCGATGGAACGTGGAACGTGACTGTGTCCTGCGCAAAAGAAGGTGCGGCTCTCGGCTACGTCCGATCTATGACGGCTACCGTGACGGATGGGACATTTCACGCCGAGGACACCAAGCCCCTTCTCACGATCGATGGCGAGATCGGCGCGGACGGCAAGGCGACCTTGTTTGCGAAGGGCTTCACCGGCGGCCCGGCGTATACGTTAGGTCATGAAAAAGAGGGTACGCCTTACGGTTATACGGTCGATGCGCAGTTCGATGGTACGCGGGGCACCGGAAAACGGAATGAGGCTCGGCCCTGCACCCTGGTCTTCGCCAAACGTTAGATAAACCCGTTCAATTGCCTACCGCTTCCAGTCGCATATGCCGCCGGACGTACACGGCCAGACCTGGATCCGCGTATCCTGCGCTTGCGCATCGAGCGGATTGCTATGCCGGCGTGCGAGCCTGGCGCGCGCCGCGCCGCGCGGCTTTTCGGCCGGCGCATGCACCACTATCGTCCGGTGCATGGTGATCTTGGGCTCGGCTTGCGGTGCCGCCTTCGCCTGCGTGCCCTCGCCGCGGCGATCGCCCTTTGCTTCGATCCGAACCGGTTCGAATCTGGAAGGCGGCCCAAGCGGTTTTGGCGACAACACGGCCTGCGGGAGATCGAGCCCAAGGAACTGATCGGGACGGTATTCGTCGGCCATCGACAGGCCGCTCCAGGCCAGCAAGGCGGTGCACATGACGGCGGTCAAAATATCTTTGGGGGCCATCCGAGACCTCTTGAGCGGTCGAGAACAAAACAATGAACCCAATATAAGGCGAGTTCCGCGAGTTCATCAGGGCGGGCCTGAAGAATCTTGCGTTCCCGCTTGGTTAACTCGGATTGAAGCCATTGCAATCGCAGCCCGTCCTGACCACAATTACTGATTGTAAGATGGAGAGAGATCGATCATGGCGAAATGGCGAAACTAAAGCCCGCAGGCGTCGAAGGCTATGGCCTCGAACCGAGCGCCGTCCACCGACCTCGAGCGTCAGCCAAATATTCGCGAGGATACCTTCGCCCGGGCTTCAATGGATGCGGCGCCACGGCATAAGAAGACGCTCGATCCTGCCGACCGCAAACGTCAGCAGCAGTGCCAGCGCGATCGTTGCGACCAAAGCGGCAAAGACTTTTGGAATGATATAAAGCGAGCCCGCTTTGAAAATGGCATGGCCCAACCCCTCGGATGACGACATGAATTCGCCGACGATCGCGCCGATCAACGCGAAACCGACCGTCAGCTTCAGCCCGGCGAAAATATCGGTGAGCGAGGCCGGTACCACGAGCTTGCGGAAGATCTGAAACTTCGACGCTCCCAGCGTCCGCATCAAATTGATCTGGTCTGCGTCAACCCCGACCGCGCCCTTGTAAGACGTCACCAGGGCGACAATCACGACCGACAAGGTCGACATCGCGACCTTCGAAATCAGCCCGGTGCCGAACCAGATGATGATGATTGGCGCCAAAGCGATGATCGGAATTGACCCGAGCGCGATGACGAATGGTTCCACCACGCGCGAAACGAACCGGGAGTACCATAGCGAGAGGCCGACGACGGTGCCGACGAAATTTCCAACCAGAAAGCCGAGCAGGGTCTCAAGTCCAGTGACATAGCTATCGCGCCACAGACTGCCGTCGCGCACCATCTGACCGAGGAAGCCGGCGATCGCCGAAGGCGATCCAAACATGAAGGCCGCCTGCTTGTTATTCGCCGTCAGATGGTCCCAAAAGCCGAGCAGCACGGCGAGCAGCGCCACTTGTGTCGCCAGAACGATGGCCGCCGAGCGGAACCTGCGCCAGCGCCGGATGGCGGGGGCGACCGGCGTTTGTGCGGGCGAGTGAGTTGCGCGGTCCATCCCGCGCTCAGTATCCGCGGTCATTGCAACACGACGTCGAGATCGGCCCAGATTTGCCGAACGTATTTGCTGAAATCGCGGCTATCGCGCGCCGCCATCATGTCGGTGCGCTCGATGCCGAGCGCAATATTGTAGACCGCTTTCACCTGGGTCGGCCGTTTGGATAGCACGATAACGCGGTCCGCAAGCGATACGGCTTCCTCGATATCGTGCGTTATGAGCAACAGCGACCGGCCGCCCTCGCGAACGAGCTTCGCAGTGTCGCTTTCGATCAAGAGCTTGTTTTGGAAATCGAGCGCGGCGAAGGGTTCGTCGAGCAATAATACGGCAGGCTCATTCACCAGCGTCCGCGCCAACGCCACGCGCTGGCGCATGCCGCCCGAGAGCGTCGACGGGTAGTGAGCCGCGAAGCCGTGGAGCCCGAGCTGATCGAGCATTGCGTGACCGCGGTCCCGAGCCTCGCTCGCCGCCACGCCGCGGATTTCCAGACCCAGCATCACATTGCCGAGTGCCGTTCGCCACGGCAAAAGCAGGTCTTTCTGAAGCATGTAGCCGACATTTTGCGGTTGGCCGGCAATTTCCCGCCCATACCAGCTGATACGTCCGCGGTCCGGCGTGAGCAATCCGCACAAAGTGTTCAGCAGTGTCGTCTTGCCGCAACCCGAAGGACCAACGATGCTGACAATCTGGCTATGATCGAGCGTTAGGCTGAGATCGCCTATGACCGGAACTACTCGCCCGTCAACCTCATAGCTCTTTGCAACATGCTGGACGACGAGCGGAACCGCGGCAACAGCTTTTGCTCCGGCAACATCGTCCCCGGCAACGCGCGCGCCGTTTACTACACCGGTCATTTGAGGCTGGCGACCGCCTTTTCCGCAAAAGAGTTATCGATGATCTGATCGAAGGATATCGTGCCTTTCGCGTTACCCAGATAGACCTGCATATCCATCAGATTTTTCCACTGGTCCTGTTTGGTAACAACGGATTGCGCGGGAATGAGATATTTGAGCTCGGCATCGATTGCCTTGTCGACGACCTCGCCGGGAAGGTCCGGAAATTCCTTGCGAGCAACTTGCTTGGCGAATGCCGGATCGGCGTAGGTCTTGCGGGAGGCTTCCTCAAACGAGGTAACGAGCGCCTGCACCATCTCAGGATCTTTCTGGATCGTCGTGGGCAGCACCATGATTCCAGTGTTGCAGAAAGGTCCGATATAGCTTGAGAAATCGAATACCACCTTGGCGCCCTGCGCTTCGGCGGCAGCGACGCTCGGCTGATAGGCAATCGCAATATCGGCTTGGCCCGCCAGCATGGCTGCAATTTCGGTGCCTGGGTTCACCGGAACGATGGTCGCGTCCACGCCGACCTTGAGGCCCGCTTTCTCCAACAGCCGCTTCGCAACGCTGTAATTTGTATTCGGTTCGGGCGATGTAACGATTTTCAAGCCCTTGAAGTCTTTGGGGTCGGTAATCGGCTTGAGCGTTTTCGATACACCGAAATAATGCGCGCGCTGAACGACCGTGCCGACGACAACGCCTGGACCGCCATTCTCCCGGGAAATCTGGGCCATGGTCGCATCGCCGATCGCAAAATCCGCCGACCCACCGAGAACGGCCGCGAAGGTCTGGGTGTCGCCGCCGGCGGCGCTCACCTTCATGTCGAGGCCGTTTTTCTCGAAGACGCCGCCGTGCATGCCGACATAGAGGTTGATGTAACCGAGGTTATGGACAGCTTCGCTGAAGCGCACTTCCTTCAGCGGAGCGGCAGCCGCGAGGCGAGAGCCGGCGATGGGCGTGATCGCCAGACCGCTTGCAAGGGCGGCGGATGTTTTTAGAAAATGCCGGCGGCTGAGTGAGCTGTGGTCCGCGGCGAGAGACTGATGGAACCTATCTATCATGGCCCTTTGCTCCTCGCGAAGTTGATCCTCGCTTACGGAGCAAAGCTAGTCCCTCGCGCGAACAAGCCGCAAGACGAAAGAAGCGACGGGGTGATTAATCGCGTATCAGCCACAAATTGATAATGTCATTTTTGACATTATCGCTGCTCAAAGAAACGGCCGCGGAACTCTGTTCGTATTCTCTGGCATGGTCCTTCGGTATCGGCGGGCAACGGACGCGCCGTGCTTACCTATCCCGCCGCAGCACTTGCGTGAATGCGTTCGGACCGCGTCTGGTGCACCGCCGCCTCATGATCAGGCAGCAGCGACAGCCGTACGGCGACGTGCTTGTGATAAGGCGTGCCGGCGATCGGGTCGCGATTGCCGCTCTCGGTGAGCAGGTTGATCCGCGGCCCGTTGGTGAGGCGCTCGCCGCTTGGCGTGGGATACGCCTGACCATAGCCGTGCGGCAGCGCGAGTTGGCCGCGCCGCATTGAGCCGTCGGTTTTGCAGCGGACGATCAGGCGCCCGACCGGGGATTCAACGGCGATCCAGTCGCCGTCTTTGGCGCCGAGTTCGCTTAGATCAGCAGGATTGATCAGCAGCGCGCCGTCCGGATCGTCGCGGCGCCATTTTGGATCGCGAAAAATCTGATTGGCGTTGAACATCCGCCGCTGCCCGGCCGCCAGCATGAACGGAAATTCTCTCGGCGCGCCGGCGCTCTCGGGGTCGAGACGGGCGAGCCATTCGAGCATGCCCGGGACCGCAAGGCGAATCTTGCGGTCGGGATGGCCGATCAGGGACCAGACCTCGTCATATTCATGCTGGGTGACCGCAACGCCCTGCCGCGTCGCGATCATGGCGTCGAACAGCGCATCGCCGAGCGCTTGATCGGCAACATCGTCCGGCGCGCCGAGCGCCCGCCGCACCGCTTGCGGCGACCGCTTGGCGCAGGAAAGCGCCGCGTTCCACAAGGGCGCGGCGGCCGCCGTGCCATCGGGAAGCGTTTGTCCCAGCGTTTGGTAGAGCACCAGTGCGGCGACCGAAGCCGCCGAGGGGTTTTCGCCCATGAAGGCGCGAAACGCCGCGGCGAATTCCGACCTCGATCGCTTAGCCGCTTCCCGCAACGGCGCCAGCGCATTGTCGCCGGGTAGATAGCCGAGTGCGCGGGCAAGCCGTGTGTAGATTTCGGGCTCCGGCAAAGTGCCTTCGAGCGGCGGCAGGACGCCGGCGCGGACGTGAAAATAATTGGTCGGAAATTCGAAGTTGAACAGCGTGAATTCGGTCTTCTCATATTGCGAGGACGCCGGCAGAACATAGTGCGCGAGCTGCGCGGTCTCGGTCATGGCGACATCGACCACGACGCAAAGCTCGAGCGATCGCAGCGCGCGTTCGACGGCTTTCGTGTTCGACGCGGTATTGGCGGGGTTGGAGCTGTCGACCCAGACGCCGCGCAGGCGGTCCGGATGATCGCTGAGCACGGCCTCCGGGAAAATGTTCGGCGGCAGAAGGCCAGCTATCACCTCATCGCCGGTCGGCGCAAATTTCTGGCCGGGAGAGTTGCCCCATAGCGGCTGCAGCCAGCTATGCAACTGGTTGGTGCCTTTGCGGCCAAAACTGCCGGAAAGCATGATCAGCAGCTTTTCCAGGTAGGAATTCAGCGTCGAGTTGACGCCTTGCTGGATGCCGAGCTCGACGCGGACCACCATCGCTTTTGCCGCCGCGATCATCGCCGCGCAGCGCTCGATGTCGGCCATCGAGATTTCAGCAGCGGCGGCCCATTCCTCGACCGGAATCTCCAGGAGAGCCTCTCTGACCTCCGCAACGCCGACCGTATGCTCGTTGATAAAATCATGGTCGATGAGATCGGACCGGACCAGCGTGGCGAGCAGCGCGCCCAGCAGGAACGCGTCAGCGCCCGGGCGGACGGCGAGATGCAGATCGGCCATCTCGGCGGTCTCGGTCCGGCGCGGGTCGACGACGATCAGTTTTCGCGCCGGGTCCTTGCGGATCTGATTGAGATGGTCGCGGGCGTTTGGAAAACCATGCGCGATCCACGGGTTGGCGCCGATCACGAAAAGCAGATCGCAATGGTGCACGTCCTCGGCGGTGTGGCAGGTCTGGCTGCCGAACATGTGACCGTTGATCCAGAAGTCTCCGGTTTTCTCCTGCGACAGCGCGTTGAAGACGTGGCGCGAGCCGAGCGCACGCAGGAACGCGTTGGCATAGGCGCCGCCGGCGTGGTTGCCCTGCCCGCCGCCGCCATAGAGCGCCAGGCTCTTGCCGCCGTGCCGGTCGACGAGGTCGCGCACCCGCTCGGCGATCTCGGTGATCGCGACATCCCAGGTGATCGCATCGAACCCGCCGTCGGCGCGGCGGCGCAATGGCGTGGTGAGCCGGTCCTTGTGGTGCGCATAATAAGGAATGCGCGCCGCCTTGTTGCAGAGGTAGCCCTGTGATTTGGGGCTCGACCGATCGCCCCGGACTTTTTCGATGTGCCCTTCATTCACCAGGACTTCGATGCCGCAATTGACGTAACATAGATTGCAGGCGGTCTTGTGCCAGGTACCCGGCGCCATGTTGGCTCTCCCTGCTGACCTCTAGGGTTTGCTTCGGCGCGAAGCGCGATCTACCCCGTGACTTTGGAAAAATCAGGCTTGCGGCGTTCGGCGAATGCCGCAAACGCCTCGCGCGCCTCGCCGGTCTGCAGGCGCTCGCGAAACAAGGCGCCCTCGCGGCCAATCTGGGCGGCGATCCTGTCCATATCGCGCATCAGCGCCTTTGTCTGATTGAGCGAACCTGCCGGCCTTTTTGTCAGAGCTTCGGCAGCGGCGCGGGCCTTGGCGCGCAACTCTGCCGCCGGCACCACGGCATTGGCCAAGCCGCAGGCCAAGGCGGTTGCGGCATCGAGCGGTTCTCCGAGCGCGAACATCGCGTAGGCCCGGACGTGCCCGATCCGCGCCGGCAACAGCCAGCTCGAGGCAGCTTCCGGAACCAGCGCCAGATTGACGAACGGCGTCATCAATTTTGCGGTGTCGGCGAGATAGACCAGGTCGCAATGCAATAGCATCGTGGTGCCGACGCCGGCCGCGTTACCTTGCACGGCGGCAACGATCGGACGTGTGGCTTTGCTGATGGTGCTGATGAATCGATGCGCCTGGCTCTCGCTGGTATCCTTGCCGCTGGCCTGCGCGCTGAAATCGGAGATGTCGTTGCCGGCCGTAAAACTGTCGCCGTCGCCCTGAAACAGAACGACCCGCACGGCGGGATCCTTCTCCGCGCGCTCCAGCCCGTCCGACATCGCGCTGTACATGGCGTTGCTCAGCGCGTTCTTCTTGTCAGGCCGCGCCAGCGTCAGCGTCATGATGCCTGCTTCTATTTCGGTCTTCACATGTTCAGTCATGATCGCTTCCTCTTTCAGGGTAATTTGGCTTCACCATTTTTCCGCGAACGGACGAAGCTCGGTCAGGAACGACCAGGCCGAGCGGTCCTGCTGATAAAGGTGCCATAATTCGTCGGCGATGGCGGATGGCTTGATGAAAAACTCGTCCGGCGCCTCACGCAGCCGTTCGCGCATGCGCGGCACGTCGATCACGGCATCGATCAGCACATAGGCGACGTGGATGCCGCGCGGCCCGAGATCGCGCGCGATCGATTCCGACAAAATGCGCTGGGCGGCCTTGGTCGGCGCAAAGCCGGCAAAATTCGCTTTTCCGCGAATGGCCGAGGTATTGCCGGTGACGAG
This sequence comes from Bradyrhizobium lablabi, assembly GCF_900141755.1. NCBI lineage: Bacteria > Pseudomonadati > Pseudomonadota > Alphaproteobacteria > Hyphomicrobiales > Nitrobacteraceae > Bradyrhizobium > Bradyrhizobium lablabi. The sequence continues at coordinate 1,877,968 of NZ_LT670844.1, forward strand.
AATGGCGCCGCTGCCTTTCTTGATCATGTCCGGCGCCACTTCGCGCGCCAGATACAACAGGCCCATCACATTGACCCTAAAATTATGCTCGAGCATCTTGGGGTCGATTTCGAGAAATGTTCCCCACCCGCCGCCCACCGCATTGTGGATCAGGACGTCAGGGGCGCCGTAGGATTTTCGGATGCTGGCGACTGTGTCAGCGACATGGCCCTCGCTTGCGACATCGCAGATCATCGCATGGGTGTCCGGGAGTTCCCGCTCAAGCGCGCGGATACGGTCCGGCGATCGGGCCAGCGCGATGACGCGAAATCCACCGGCCGCAAAGCGGCGGACGATCGCGGACCCGGTACCGGGGCCGACACCTGTCACGATCGCAATCGGTTTGTCGATCACGGATGCTGCCTCGCCTTGGATTCTCGCTTTGCCCTATCTTAGATGATTATCATCATATAAAGCAACCGCGTTTGACGTGTTCCACGGCGTTGTGACAAGCCTGGAGCCGGCAGGACCGATCTGCGTTATCGGTCGTTTGGAAGCGCCCGGTGTGAAGCGAAGCCGCAGGGCTCGGGGAACATATCTGCCGGCGAAGGCGCATATACCTGCTGCTTGCGCTCAAGCCCCACAGGGTCCCAGTTTATGGATAGATGCCGCGACCGCCCCGCCCGGCCCGGCCCGATCGGCCGGGGTCTTGTCGAAAGCGGTTCGCCGGAGGATGCTGCGCGCTAAAACGGGCGAAACCGCAATACGTTGCTCCGATGCGGCGACTTAATGGTGACTGATCCAGCAAGGGTTGTTAAGGACGAGCCATTGCGGGGTTTTCGGTGAAGGGCGTGAGGATGGTCAGCACTACTGCATCTTTGTCGGATCCATGGCGGGTAGGTGTGCTGTTCTCCCGCACCGGACTAACTTCGGTCACCGAGACCGAGCATTTCCTCGGCACGGCGCTGGCGATCCGTGAGATCAATCAGGCCGGAGGGATCCTCGGGCGCGAGATTGAAGTCGTCGCCTACGATCCGGAGTCGGAGCCTGCGACCTATCGTAGGCTGGCCGATCGGCTTTTGACCGAGGACGGCATTTCGGTGATTTTCGGCGCCAGTTCATCCGCGCAGCGCAAGGCCGTGCTGCCGGCGATCGAGCGCCGCAACGGATTATTGTGGTATCCATCGCTCTACGAGGGTTTTGAATATTCCCCCAACGTCATCTATACGGGGGCCTCGCCGAACCAGAACAGCTTTCAACTCGCCGAATACCTCGTCCGTAACCACGGGCGTCGGGTATTTCTGGTCGGCTCCGACTACATCTATCCGCGGGAATCGAACCGCATCATGCGTGATCTGCTCGGGTCCTATGGCGGCGAAATCGTCGACGAAGTCTATGTCGCCATGGATGCGACAGAGTTGCGTCTGCGCGACCTCGTGACGCGGATCAAGGATCAGGCACCGGACGTGGTGTTTTCCACCGTCGTCGGGCGTGCGGCGCAGATGTTCTATCGGCTGTATCGCGAAGCCGGGCTCGATCCGGCATCGATGCCGATCGCCAGCCTGACCATGGCGGAAGGCGAGGTGCGCGAGATCGGCGCGGCATTGTGCGCGGGGCACATCACGGCCGCCACCTATTTCGGATCGCTGCAAGGGGCGAGCAACCAGAGTTTCGCAAAAAACTTCCGTCGCGCCTATGGGGAGGACAAGCCTATCAGCATGTGGAGCGCCGGCGCCTATGCCCAGGTGCGGCTGTTCGCGTTGGCGCTTGAGCGAGCTGGAACGCTGGACACGCAGCGGCTGGTCGAGGCAGCGCTGGGACTAGCGCTCGAAGCGCCGGAAGGTCCGATCCAGATCGATCCGGACAACAACCATACCTGGCTGACGCCGCGCATCGGGCGGGTTCGTGCTGACGGCGATTTTGACGTGATCTGGGAGGCGAAAGCCGCGGTCAAGCCCGATCCATATCTTGCGCTGTCGCCTCTCGGAGGGCGCTGGATCGATGACGAGGCATCGGTCGCATGAAGCCGGGCATCCGCCGCCTAATGGACGATCTGCGCGGCGCGCGCGTCCTGGTCGTGCACCCGCGCGACACGGAAGGCGACGCACTGATCGACCAGTTGAAGCGTATCGGCTGCAATGTGCGCGGCATCTGGCCGCCGCCGGCAGAACTGCCCAACGACGTCGATACGGTGTTTCATTTGGTCGAGACTGCCGAGACGCCGGCTTTCGTCGCCTCGGCATCGGAAAATGGGCCGACATTCGTCGCCATTGTCGATTATGAGAACCCGACGGTGCTGAAGCGGCTGCTCGATAGCAATGCCCATGGCGTCATCAACAAGCCGATCCGCTCCTTCGGTATTCTCTCGTCCCTTGTGCTTTCCCGCTCGATGCGTGGCTATACCCGCCGCCTCGAAGGCAAGGTGCAGAAGCTCGAAGAAACGCTGAAGGCGCGGCGCGATGTCGACAAGGCGGTGAAGATCCTCGTGCTATTAAAAAAGATCAGCGAAGCCGAGGCCTATGAGCTGATCCGGTCGCAGGCAACGCAGAAGCGGCTGTCGATGGCGCAGGTCGCCACAACCATCATCGGCGCCCAGGACGTGCTCACCGGCCTCGGCCTCATCGGCAACGGCGAGGGTTGAGGCTGGCTTTGAGAGGTTGCACAATACCTAATCATCCGTGCTGATAATTCGGTCCTCTCGCAAGATTGACATTGCGATCGGGTTGCTGCTGTAATTCAAACGTTGGCGGTACCCGGCTTATAGCCGGTGATCGTCACGGCGGCCGGTCGGCCGTTTCAACATCTGGCTATGTAGCCCTCGATTGGTGCCTGACGGCGCTATCGGGGGTTTTTTGTTTTGCGCGCTTTTTGTTCTGCGCTTGAGGGAGTTTTGCGCGGTGACCCTGCACGCCTCCAGTGCCGCAACAGGATCGATCGTCGTCGCCTGTGTCCAGATGCAACCGACTTTCGGGGACGTTGCGGCGAACGTAGCGCACAGTCTGGAGCTGATCGATCGGGCGGCGGCCCGCCATGCCGACCTTGTCGTTCTGCCGGAGTTGGCCAACACTGGATATATGTTTGCCTCCCGCGAAGAGGCGTTCGGTCTTGCCGAACAGATCCCGGGCGGTCCAACTGTGACAGCCTGGGCGGAACGAGCAGCCCGGCACAAGCTGCATTTCGTCGCGGGAATTACCGAACGTTCCGGTCCGGACCTCTACAACAGTGCCGTCGTGATCGGTCCCGAAGGCTACATCGGCACGTTCCGGAAAGTGCATCTCTGGAACGAGGAAAACCTGTTCTTCGAGCCCGGCAATCTGGGCTTCCCCGTGTTCCATACCCCGATCGGCCGCATCGGCGTTGCCATCTGCTACGATGGCTGGTTTCCGGAAACCTATCGGCTCTGCGCGCTGCAGGGCGCCGACATCGTCTGCGTACCGACCAATTGGGTTCCGATACCCGGTCAGGCCGAAGGACGGCAGGCGATGGCGAACATTCTCGCCATGGGCGCCGCCCACAGCAATTCGATCTTCATCGCCTGTGCCGACCGTGTCGGCATCGAGCGCGGGCAACCCTTCGAGGGGCAGAGCCTGATCGTCAGTTACACCGGGTGGCCTGTCGCCGGGCCGGCCAGTCGGGACAGCGAAGACATCCTCATCGCCGAGGTCGATCTCGGCGAGGCCCGGCGCAAACGCAATTGGAATGCCTTCAATCAGGTTCTGCGCGACCGCCGCTCCGACGTCTATGACGAAATGCTCGGCTCCGGCTTGAAGCGCAGTTGGTACTGACCCTTGCCTCGTATCTCGGAAGTTTCACTAACCCTCAAGGAGTATCGATCCATGACGATGTCTATTCGTTCAGCCTCATCCCTGCTTGCCGCCGCTGCGATGTCCACGATCCTCGCGGCGCCGGGTTTCGCCGCGGATCCCATCAAGATCGGCGTGCCGGTCGGCCTCTCCGGCGCCAACAGCGTTGTCGCGCCTTCGGTGGTGCAGTCGGCGGAACTCGCCGTCGAGGAGATCAATGCCAAGGGAGGCGTGCTTGGGCGCAAGCTGGCGCTCGAAGTTGCCGATGACGCCTCCGGTGCTGCCGGGGCCCAGAAGGCTTTCGATAGCTTGGTGTTCCAGAAAAAAGTTGACGTGCTGATCTCGATGGAGACGAGCGCGGCCCGCAACGCGGCCTTGCCGATCGTGACGCGCGGCAAAACGCCTTACATCTACACGTCTTTCTACGAAGGCAAGTCCTGCAGCCCGTTCATGTATGTCAATGCCTGGGTCCCCGAACAGCAGGTGCCGCCGATCGTCGATTACTTCAACAAGGAAAAAGGCGCCAAGACGTTCTTCCTGATCGGTTCGGACTATGCCTTTGGCCGAGGCATGCTGGCCTTCACCAAGGGCTACATCGAGAAGACCGGCGGCAAAGTGGTCGGCGAGGAATATCTGCCGATGGACGGCACCGATTGGACGCCGATCATTTCCAAATTGAAGAGCGCGGCTCCTTCAGCCCTGATTACGTCGACGGCCGGCGGCGCGCCGAACGTGACGCTGACCAAGCAGCTTCGTGCCGCCGGCGTCGCAATTCCCTATGGCAATCTCGCCGTCGACGAAGGCACGGCCAAAGGCATGGGAACCGATGCAGACGGCATCTTTATCTCGGCTTCCTATGTCACGGGGATCGACAGCGCCGCCAACAAGGCCTTCCTGGCCGCCATGCAGAAGAAGTTCGGCGCCGATTTGAAGACCCCGAACGATCTTTCGGTGCCGGAATACGAGGCGGTGTACGCTTACAAGGCCGCCGTGGAGAAGGCTGGCAGCACGGACGCAACTCCCGTGCTGAAAGCACTCGCCGAGGTCAAGGTGGACGGTCCGCGCGGCAGCATTTCGATGTCGCAGCAACATCATGCGCCTCTGACGATGTATCTTGGCCAGGTGCAGCCTGACGGCGCGGTGAAAGTCATCAAGAGCTTCCCCAATGTCGATGCCGGACCGCAGTGCCCCAACCTGAAGTCCTGACATCGACACGTCGCGGCGGGAGCAGAGGTAGGAAGCAACACTTTGCCTCCCGCCGCGATTTGAAAAATGGTGCTTGATTCATGATCACGCTCGTCCTCGACATCATCACCACGGCGGCGATCCTCTTCATCGTCTCGGCTGGCTTATTGATTGTGTTCGGCGTGATGAAGATCGTCAATTTTGCCCATGCTGCCTTCGTCACCGTCGGGGCCTACACGGCGCTGGTGGTCTCGCGGCTTGGGCTGCCGGCGGTGACCGCCCCCGTTTTCGCCTTCCTCGCGGGCGGGATCATTGGCGCATTGACCGAGCGCGTCGTCGTGCGGCCGCTCTATCGCCGCCCGCTCGACGCTATCCTCGCAACCTGGGGGCTCGGCATCGTTATCGGTCAATTGGTGACGCTTGTGTTCGGGCGCGAGGTGCAGTTCGTGCCGGCGCCAGTCTCGGGCACGCTGGCATTCCTGGGAGAGGATTATTCGCGCTATCGATTGCTGCTGGTTCTGGCCGCGGTCGTTATCGCCGCCCTGTTCACGGGCCTGCTCAACGGCACCCGGCTTGGTCTTTCGACCCGCGCCGTCATCATGAACGAGAATTTGGCGCTGGCGTTGGGAATTGACAGCACCCGCGTCCGTCTCATCACCTTTGGGATCGGCTGTGGCCTCGCCGCCGCCGCCGGCGCGTTGATCACGCCGCTGGCAAGCGTCGATCCCAATATGGGGCTCGCCTGGTTGATCGGAGCCTTCATGCTGGTCATGGTATCCGGTGGCTCGCTGTTGACGCTGGCGTTGTCCTGCTTCGTCCTCGGCGGGCTGCAGGTACTGGCCTCCACCTTCATCAGCCCGATCCTCGGAGGGTTGACCATCGCAGTGCTCGCCGCCGTGGCGCTTCGGTTGCGACCGGAGGGATTCGCTCGTGGCTGATCTCGGCTCCGCGCTCAAACCGATGGCGCAGGTCTCCTTGCAGCGTTTGCCGCGCGCGCTCGTCAATGTCGCGCTTCCCGGCCTCGTTGCGGCAGGTCTGGTCATCGCAGGCCCATGGCTGCTCGACACATATACGTTGAACATCCTGATCCGCGCCTTGTTCGTCGCGATCGCAGCGCTCACGGTGGACGTGTTGTGGGGGTTTTCCGGCACGCTGACGTTCGGGCAATCCGCCTTTTTCGGCATTGGCGCCTATGCGGTCGCGATTACCTTCACCCAATTCGGCTTTGGCCCATCGCAAGCGTTGTTGGCGCTCGCGGCGGCGGTCGGATCGGCTGCTGCGATAGCGGCCTTCATCGGCTGGCTGTCGTTCTATCCGGGCTCGACGCCGCTCTATGCGTCCGTGATCTCATTGGTCCTGCCCATCGTCCTGGTCCAGATTCTGTATTCGGGTGGCACGTTCACCGGCTCCTCCAGCGGGCTCGTCGGCTTCGAGAGTTTTGATCTCTCGCTGGAGAGTTGGTTTCGATTGGCCGGGCTGGCTGTCGTTGCCACCGTCGTCGTCGCCCGGATCATGCTTTCCAGCGATGCCGGACGCGTGCTCAGCGCGATGCGCGACAATGACGAACGCTGTAGCTATTTGGGACTGGATACGGCGCGGGTGCGGATCGGGCTGCTTGTCGTTACCGCCGTCGTCGCGGCATTGGCAGGGTTCGGTTATGTCGCCTTCGCCGGTGTCGCCGCCCCCGAAAATGCCGGGTTTGTTTTTGGCACCCAGCTCGTGGTCATGGTCGCGCTCGGCGGGCGGGGATCCCTGGTCGGCGCGGTCGTCGGTGCTCTCGTAATCGAGGTCGCCAGCGCTTATCTCTCCTCTAGTCTTCCATTCGTCTGGGAGCTGATTGTCGGCATCGCCTTCGTTGTCGTCATCATCGTGTTGCCCGGCGGTCTGTTCGGCGGCTTGCGCGAACTCAACGCCGCGGTGCGCCGCCGTCTGGCGTCGACGCAAACGACACCGTCTTCCCCCGTCACGCTTGCCACCTTGGCGCACACCGCCGCGGCGTCTGATCGCAACGACATCGTGGTCGAGGTTTCCAGCGTCGCCAAGCATTTCGGCAGTCTGTCGGTGCTTTCAGGCGTATCGTTCACCGCAAGACAGGGCGAGCTCGTCAGCCTTGTCGGGCCGAATGGTGCCGGCAAGACCACGCTGATCCGCTGTCTTGCAGATGGGCGCCAGCGCTCGGAAGGAACCGTGCGCATTGCGGGGCACCCGATCAACCGTCTGGCGCCCGACCGCATCGTCGCTCTCGGCCTCGGTCGCAAGTTCCAGGCAGCCTCCGTGTTCGAGACATTGAGCGTCGGTGATTGCCTGCGGATCGCACGCGTGCGGAGCGAACGGCCGTCCTTCATCGGTTGCTCGCCGGTGCTGGCCTTGCCGCCCGCGGCGCGCGCGGTGGTGGAGAACTCGGGCCTGGTCGAGCGGCTGGGCGAGGAGGCCCGCTTTCTCAGTCACGGTCTGAAACAGGCGCTGGAACTGGCGATGGTTCTCGCGCTCGAGCCGCAGGTGCTGTTGCTGGACGAGCCGACGGCAGGGCTGACGCGCGCTGAACGCCAAGGCTTTGCCGCTATTCTCACGGGTCTGGTGGCACGCGAACGGCTGTGCGTGCTGATCATCGAGCATGATCTCGATTTCGTACGCCAGATCTCGTCGCGCATCATCGTATTGCATCAAGGTCGCATCGCCCTTGATGGACCGGTGGCCGAAGTCGTGGATGCGCCGCTGGTTCGCGAGATCTATACCGGCGCACATTCGCCCGTTTCAACCGGAGTGACCCCGTGACCGCCGCCCTCGAACTCAGCGGTTTGACCAGCGGCTATGGCAGCTCGACCGTCGTCCATGGGGTCTCGCTGCAGATCGCTCCCGGCGAAATCCTCGCCCTCGTCGGCAAGAACGGCATGGGCAAGTCGTCGCTCCTGAAGACGATCCTGGCGTTCCTGCCGGCGTGGGAAGGCGCGGTGCGGTTCGACGGGCGCGACGTCACGCGGCTCGCGCCGTTTCGCAAGCGCGCGCTCGGGCTTGCTTACGCGCCGCAGGAACAGGCGCTGTTCCAGGATCTCAGCGTGCGCGACAACCTCCGGCTTGGGCTTGTCGATGATCGCAGCTTTGAAGCACGATTGGCTGACATCAGCGGCTGGTTCCCCGTCCTCACCGCGCGGCTTTCGCAGCGCGCCGGCACGCTGTCGGGCGGCGAGCAGAAGATGCTGATCGTGGCGCGCGGATTGATCGCAGAGCCGCGCCTCTTTCTGCTCGATGAGGTAGCGGAAGGCCTGCAGCCTTCCGTGGTTGACCGGCTCGCCGAGGTGCTCGCCGCTATCAGGCGCGATCGCGGTACGGCGATGCTGGTGGTCGAGCAGCATCTCGCCTTCGTGCTTGGACTTGCGGATCGCTTTGCGGTGTTCAAACGCGGCGAAGTGGTCGATACCGGGCCGGTCGATGCCGGTTCGGCCGCGCGGATCGACGAACATATGCGCTTGTGAAGCGCGTCGGAGTGGCAAGCCGGGGCGGCGACGGGCCTCTGATGGCTACTTGACAGAATGCTGTCATAACGACAGTATATTGTCATGTTGACAAAACCGCCCAAATCCGCCGTGCTGACCGAGCTCGTGCTCGAGATTTTCCGGCTCAACGGCCTTCTGATCGCCTCGGGCGATGCGCTGGTCGGGCCCATCGGCTTGACGAGCGCGCGCTGGCAGGTGCTTGGCGCGGTAGCACTACTGCAAGGACGGGCGCCGGTGGCGCATATCGCAAACAACATGGGCCTGACGCGGCAATCCGTGCAACGGATCGCCGACGAGCTTGCGAAGGCCGGCATCGTCGAATTCCAGCCTAACCCTCACCACAAGCGCGCCAAGCTGGTGACACTGACGCAAAAAGGACGCGCGCTGTTCGAGGCGGCGATGCGTCTGCAAAAGCCGTGGGCGAGCGCGCTCGCGGCAGGCATTGACGGCGCGGCCCTTCAAACCACCGCGGCCGTGCTCGCGCAGCTTCGGGCGCGGCTGGAGCAAACCGGATGATGATCGGAGGACGGCCATGATCCTGACATCGCTTGCGCTTGCAAGTAGCGCCGCCTTCGCGGGCGCGGCCGCCTATGTCAACCTGTCGGAGCAGCCGGCGCGGTTGTCGCTCGACGACGTTTCGCTGCTCAGGGAGTGGAAGCCGAGCTACGCCAAGGGCCTCGAAATGCAGGCAACGCTGGCGCTGGTTTCCGGTCTGCTCGGGCTCGCCGCGTTCTATTTGGAGCATCATCCCGCCGCGGCCTTCGGCGGCGTGCTAATGTTGGCCAATTGGCCGTACACGCTGTTGGTGATGAGCGCGAACAACAAGGCCTTGGCGGCGACGCCGGATCGGGATGCCGGACCGGCGACCCGCGCGCGGATCATCAAGTGGGGAAAGCTCCACGCCGTCCGCACCTGCCTCGGCATCGCCGGTGCCGGCGCGTTCGTGTTCGCGAGCACAGCTGCCTGAGCCGCTCCTTGGCCGACGTCTCATCGGTCCTCACTACTCCTTCGACAGGACGAATTTCAGCGAAATCGATGCGAGCGCTGCGGCGATCATGATCGCGGCGACCGCGGCCAGTCCGACGACATATGAGCCGGAGAAATCCTTCAACCAGCCCATCATGGAGGGCCCGACAAAACCGCCAACCGTGCCGATGCTGTTGATGAACGCCAGGCCGCCGGCGGCGGCAACGCCGGTCAGGAATCGCGTCGGTATCGACCAGAAAATTGCCCGCGCGGCGGTTACACCGACCAAAGCCACGCTGAACCCCATCAGCGCAACGCCAAGCGAACCGGACAGGATCGGCGCGAGGAGACCGGCGCCGCCAAGAAAACAGGTGATCGCCAGATTGACGATGCGCCCGCCTCTTTGGTCGACATAGCGTGCCCACAAGATCATTCCGGCCGAGGCAAACAGGTAAGGAATCGCAGCGATCCAGCCGATCGCCAATGTCGAGAGGTGATATTCCCTGAGCATCAGAGGCAGCCAGATGCCGATGCCGTAGGACCCGAGCGTAAAGCCAAACTGGATCGCCGCAAGGATCAGCACGCGGATATCGATCAGGGCGGCCAGCAATGAAGAGTGCGGCCGGTCCCGCACTTCGGTGGCAAGCACGTGACGCAGCGCATCGCGTTCCTCAGCGCTCAGCCAGTCCGCGGTCTCCGGCCGATCGGCGAGCAAGCGCAGCGTCAAGAGGCCGAGCGGGATGCACGGCAGGCTGGTGCCGATAAACAGCCATTGCCATCCAGCCAGACCCCAGATGCCGTCCATCTGCAACAGCACGCCGCACACCGGGCCGCCGATCAGCGAGGCCAAGGGAATCCCGATCAGGAACCAGGCCAGCATCCGCGTGCGGTACTGAGCCGGGAACCACGCGGAAAGAAAGTAGGTCACTCCCGGAAAGAATCCGGCTTCCGCTATCCCCAACAGCAGACGCAACGCATAAAAGCTGTTCGGCCCGACCACAAACACCGTCGCCGCCGACACGATGCCCCAGCTTATCATGATGCGCGCAAGCCAGCGCCGCGCGCCAAATCGATGGAGCAGCAGATTGCTGGGCACTTCAAACAGGCAATAACCCAGGAAGAAGATGCCGGCGGCCAAACCGAACTGACCGGCGGAAAGCCCGAGCTGCTTGTTCATCGTCAGACCGGCGAAGCCGAGACTGGTCCGATCGAGGTAGTTGAACAAATAGGCGATCGTCAGCAGCGGCACGAAGCGCAAGGCAGCTTTCCTGGTGGCGCTTTGCAGCACGGCCTCCGGCCCGAGTGACCTTGAATCAAGATCGCTCCGGGCGCTCTCTTTCGAGAGTGACATCCCCTGTTTCCTTCCCCGCCATGACTTTTTGTTTTAAAACGCGGTGACCCGCGTTGTTACACAGGAAACGACGCCGGTTCCAATGCAAATGATGCCAAACTGCAGAGCCAATGATGCCGGAGCGGTGTTTGGACCAGCAGCACCGTGGCGCCGTTTCGCTCGCGGGTGGACAGGACATCGCGCTGCCGGATATTTCAGATCTTGAGGTTCTGAAGAGCAACGAACGTGATCCGACCCCGCCATTCTATGCCAGACGACGTTGCGAAGGCGCTGAAAACCGCAGGGCTACGCCGGCATTACGACGCCCGCCCAAACTACCAGCGCAACGACTACATCGGTTGGATCAATCGGGCGCGTACTGCGAAAACCCGGACAAAGCGCATTGCCCAAATGCTCGACGAATTGGAGCGAGGCGGCGTCTACATGAGGATGCCTCACCCGGCCAGCGCGCGGAAGACGTGAGGTTGCAATGAAGTCCGCTGGGACGCCTGGGCTTCGCCCAAGAAGCGGGGGCCGGTCCCGCTTGTTGGCCCCTGGACGCGCTCGATAATGATCGAGGCCGGGCGCATGGTTTGAGGTCGGGCCGGCGGCAACGTGCCATTCCATCAAGGTAGAGCCAGGTTTTCGCGGTTAACCTTGAATGTGCCCGGGAAAACAGGCAAAAAGCCCAATAAATCAATGGTCGGAGTGGCAGGATTTGAACCTGCGACCCCTGCGTCCCGAACGTAAATAGCGGTCGAAAAGTTCAATAAAAACAATGAAGTTCGCTTGTAATTGACCACCTTTATCGCCGTTTGTTGATGGGGTTTCGGTGGTCAATCAGTGGTCGGGCGGCATGCCTCGTCTTGCCGATGAAAAGCAGAAGACCCGATGATTAAGAGTCATCCGCAAGCTGTTCTGGTTCAAAGCGTATTCCGACATGTTCTCGTTTCGAGCAGCACTGAGATCATTGGCGAATTTTCCTTTGTCGGAATGGAGGGATGATCAAGGTCAGCTCTTGCGTGACACCGACGCGTTTCGGGGGTTCGAGCCGGGAGAGCGTTACCGCCTTTCCCCACACGGCGCAGATCTGCGATATTTCCTCCGATCGTCCGCCTGAACGGGATGTTGTCGAGGAGCCTGAATCGAACAGCGCCGCAAAGATTCCGATGTACGGCTTGCCCGCCTTGCTCGGTCGCCAGACGTACGTCTGTAACCTACACGCCCGGTCAAATTGCACTCGCAAATCGACCGGGCGGAGAGGTGACGGGAAGGGTAAGCCCGATGTGGCGATTCCTCTGCTGTCGACTGCGCGTCAGAGGTTTCATCACCCGTGCTGTTCGAGTTGATCGCAGCCCGTTACGAGCGGCGATCCATGATGATCACGGCCAATCAGCCGCTCGCAACCCTTACGGCCGCAGGCGCGCCCTATCGCCTAGCCTTGAGCGAGCGCCGGGCGCCGGGCGCTCAGCCCCGTCGCGGATTCGAAGGCGGCGCCGATGCGAAGCACCATGCTTTCATCGAAGGCGCGGCCGACGATCTGCATCGACAGCGGCAGGCCCGACGCGGAGAAGCCGGTCGGGATCGACATGGCCGGGTTGCCGGTGACGTTGAACGGCATGGTCTGGATCGGCCAGTTGGGCGGGATGTTCGGCACGATATCGGCGAAAGCGGGCACCGGGACCAAGGCGCTGGCGGTGATCAGCGCGTCATACTTCTTGAGCTGCAGATTGACCGCCTGCGACAGCTCGCGACGCAGCCGCATCGCCTGATGAAGATCGACCCCGGTGATGAAGGCGCCAAGCGTCATCCGCATATATGTCAGCAGACCGAAATCGAGGGGTCGGGTCTGGTAATCCTGCTCATGAATGGCGAAGGCCTCGGCGTACATGATGACGCGGCCGCACGCATTGAACAGCTCGTAATCCGGCAGCGTGATCTCTTCGACCACCGCGCCGAGCTTTTCGAGTGTCTCCGCGGCTCGGTCGATCGCCGAGACGACCTCGGGCGAAATGTCTTGCGCCTCGGCGAAGAAATGCCGCGGCAGGCCGACGCGCAGCCCTTCCACGCCCTGACCGAGCCCGTCCAGGAAGTTCGGCACGGCAAGATCGACGCTGGCAGGATCGAGCGGGTCGTAGCCGGCGATGACCTGCAGCGCGATCGCGCTGTCCTCTACCGTCCAGGACAACGGGCCGCAATGGTCGAGCGTGGTCGAAAGCGGGAACACGCCGCGGCGGGAGACGAGGCCGTAGGTGGGCTTCAAGCCGATCGTGCCGCAATAGGCGGCGGGGCCGCGGATCGAGCCGCCGGTGTCCGATCCCATGGCCATGCGCACCAGCCCGGCGGCGACCGCCGCACCCGAGCCGGAGGAAGAGCCGCCCGGAATATGCTCGCGGTTCCAGGGATTGCGCGCCGGCGGAAACGGCAGATCGAAGCTCGGGCCGCCGAGCGCGAATTCATGGGTGGCGAGCTTGCCGAGCAGCACGCCGCCCTGCGCCTTGAACTTCGTCTCGACGACCGAGCCGGCAGCCGGCACATTATCCGCCCGCAGCTTGGAATGGCAGGTCGAGCGGATGCCGGCCGTGTCGTAGATGTCCTTGAGCGCGTAAGGCACGCCCTGCATCGGCCCGTTGTCGATCCCCTTGGCGAACTCCGCATCTGCCGCAGCGGCATCGGCCCGGGCGCGATCGGCGGTCACGGTAATGAAGCTGTCGAGAGCGGGGTCGATCGCAGTGATGCGCGCGAGCGCGTCCTCGGTGAGGGCGAGCGAGGTGATCGATCCGTCGCGCAACTTGCGGCCGGCCTCGGCGATGGAGAGTTCGAACAGTTTCGTGGCCGTCATGATCATAGACCTCGCGTCACGCTCAGGATCGAGTATGTGCCGGCCGGCTCATCTGCCGCGGTGCGCGGCTGGCGCAGCAACGCCAACATGCGGCGCAGATCCTTGAAGCCCGCGAAGACGCCCGCCCTGCGGTCCGCGGGAATGTCCAATCCCGCGCGTCTGGCGAAAACGTCGAACTCGAGGGCAAGCGCCGCCTCGTCGGGGATCTCTGTCATCATCATCGTCCTTGTCGTTGCAGAAATTCGATCGCTCAGGCGGCCGGGATGGCCGGCCGGCGTTGATGCCAGTCGGTATCGCGCTGGTAGGCGTCGGCCGCTTTCAGCACCGTCTCTTCCGCGAAAGGACGCCCGCTGATCTGCAGGCCGATGGGCAGGCCGTTCGGGTCGAAGCCGCAGGGAATGCTCATCGAAGGCAGGCCGAGATAGTTGAACGGCCGCGTGTTGATGGAGATGCCCATGGCCACCTGTTCCGTTCCCGGCGGGCCATTGTCAACGTCAGTGGCCGCGATCGAGGGCAGGCAGATGCGGATGGTGGGTGCGACCAAAAGATCGACCTGACCGAAGACCTCCGTCGCGAACGCTTTCAGGATCGGGCCGCGTCGACTCAGGGCCTCGACATAATAGGTGGCGGGGATGGCGAGGCTGGCAAACAGGCGGGCGTTGATATGGGTGGCGAAATCGTGCGGATGTTTGCGCATCCACTCGGCGTGGATCGTGGCGCCCTCGACGCGCGACACGACCGAGGCATAGGTCGAGATCGCATCCATCAACGGTAGTTTCAGAGGCACCAGCGTGGCGCCGCGCCCGGCCAGCACGGCCAGCGAAGCCTCGAACGCGGCCTGCACTGGAGCGTCCACGTCGTCCAGGAAGTAGGTCGTGGGCACGCCGACGCGCACGCCGCAGAGGTCGCCGTTCAGCCCAGCCTCGTAATCGGGCACGGGCATTTCGGCACTGGTCGGGTCGCGCGGGTCGTGCCCGGCGATGACGCTCAGGATCCGGGCACAATCGCGCGCGGTGCGGGCGAGCGGGCCGACATTGTCGGCCGAGAAGGAGAGCGGCATCACGCCGTAGCGGCTGACGCGCGTCTGCGTCGGCTTGATCCCGCTCACCCCGTTCGCCGCGGCGGGAAGACGGATCGACCCGCCGGTGTCCGAACCCAGCGCCGCGAAGGTGAAGCGGGATGCGACCGCCGCCCCCGATCCGCTGGAGGAACCGCCGGTGATATACGGCAGGTTCCAGGGATTGCGGCAATCGCCGTGATGACGATTGTGGCCGGTACCGTTCTGCGCGAACTCCGCCATATTCAGGCCGGCAAAGGCGTAAGCGCCAGCCGCGGCGAGCCGCTCGATGACCATGGCGCTGTAGCTGGGCACGAAATCCTTGCGAATGGCCGAGCCGCAGGTGGAGAGGCGGCCGGCCTGGTAGTACATATCCTTGTGCGCGAGCGGCAGGCCGTGCAGCGAGCCGATCGGGCCGCCCGCGGCGTGCTTCGTATCGGCGGCGCGGGCCGCGGCGAACGCGCCTTCCCTGTCCACCCAGATCGTGGCGTTCACCGCTTCCTCGTGGGCGTCGAGGTTGGCGAGGCACGCTTCCAGCAGCGCCACCGCACTCACTTCACCCTGGCGCACCGCTTCCGCCGCTTGGACCAGCGACAGGTTGGCGACATCAAGCCCGATGGCCGTCATGAGCGCACCCCGATCGACGCCGCTTCGCGCAGGGCCGCCTCGAAGCTCGAGGGCTCGTCCTCGAAGCGTAGCGTGCCGCGCAGCGCCTCGAAATCGCGGATGAGCTTTTCCAGATCACCCAGCATGCGCAGGGCGACGTCGTTGGGCGGCGCCACGCCATGCCAGGTCGCGATCGACGCGGTCATGTCGTCCACGAGTTTCGCTTTTACGGTCATGATCCACCTCACCGCTGGGTTGCGTTTGGTAAAATTTGCAGGTGGCACCGGAGCGCGGGCGATTGCCACGCCATAGGCCCTGTGCCAGCATCAAGCCCGTCCGCCCTTACCGACGCGCCGGGCAAAAAGGCGCTAACGCTTTTCATGCGGGCTCTCCTATCAGGCCCGGCAACACGTCCGCGACGCGCAGGCAGCGAGTCATCCGGCCCGGCGCCGGGTAGACCGGGTCGGGGAAGGCTTGGCGGCACGCCTCCGTGGCCAGACTGCAGCGCGGAGCGAAGCTGCAGCCCGGCGGCAGCCGGCGGAGATCGGGCGGGCTCCCCGGGATCGCGGCGATCTCCTGGTCCGGCGCCTGGTCGTGCACGGTGGAGGCAAGCAGCCCTGCGGTGTAAGGGTGCGCCGGCGCGCGCAGCACGTCCGCGACCGGCCCCTCCTCGATCACCCGCCCGGCATACATCACCGCCACACGATCCGCGATCTCCGCCGCCACACCCAAATCGTGGGTGACGAATATGGTGCCCATCCCCAGTTCCTGCTGCAGGCGGCGCAGCAGGATCAGCACCTGGATCTGCACCGTCGCGTCCAGCGCCGTGGTCGGCTCGTCCGCCAGCAGCAGCCGCGGCCCGCAGGACAGCGCGATCGCGATCATCGCGCGCTGCCGCAGCCCTCCCGACAACTCATGCGGATAGGCATCGAGCCGGCGCGCGGCGGATGGGATCTTGACCAGATCCAGCAGCTCGATCGCGCGGGCGCGGGCCTCAGCTCTGGTGCCGCCCTTGTGTCGGCGGATCATCTCCACCAGGTGCTGGCCGATGGTATAGACCGGGTCCAGCGCGGTCATCGGCTCCTGGAACACCATCGCTACCGCGCCGCCGCGAAAAGCCCGTAACGCCTTCCCCTCCAGCGCGAGAACATCCTGTCCGCCGAGCTCGACCCGGCCCGCCACCTGCGCCTGCTTCGGCAGCAGCCGCATCAGCGCGCGCAGCGTAACGGACTTGCCCGAGCCGGACTCGCCCAGCAGGCACAGCACTTCGCCGCCGCGCAGGCTGAAAGTGGCGCCGCTGACGGCGGTCACCGTCGCCTCGCGGCTCACGAACCTGACGGTGAGGTTCTGCACGTCCAGCAGCGGCGCGGCTGCCACGATGTTGCCGTCCATCAGGCGGACCCCGCCAGGCTGTGACCGGAATCCGGTGTCGTCATATGGCATGCCGCGACGTGGGAGGTGCGGTCCGCCCAGAGCCCCAGTGTCGGCATCCGCGCCTCGCACACGGCCTCGGCGTGGGGGCATCGGGTGCGGAAACGGCAGCCGGAGGGCGGGTCGATCGGACTGGGCGGGTCGCCCACCAAAGGCGGCGCTTCAATCCGCCGCCCGGCATCCATCGACAGTCGAGAACCCAGCAGCGCCCGGGTGTAAGGGTGGCGCGCTCGGGCAAATACCTCGGCCGCCGGGCCAAGCTCCACCACCTGGCCCAGATACATCACCAGCACGCGGTCGCTGATATAGCGCACCACGTTGAGGTCGTGGCTGATGAACAGGTAGGTCAGGTTCAGTGTGCGCTTGAGCTGCCTCAGCAGGTTGAGCACCTGGGCCTCGACCGACTTGTCCAGCGCGGAGACGGCTTCGTCCAGGATCACCATGCGCGGCCCGACCGCGAGCGCGCGGGCGATGTTGACGCGCTGCTTCTGCCCGCCGGAAAGCTCGTGCGGGTAGCGCGGGCCGAACAGATCCGGCCGCAGACCCACCTTGACCAGGATCTCGTGTGCGATCCGGCGCGCCTCCGTCTTGGTGCGGCCGTTCACCATCGGGCCGAAGGCGACAGAATCCTGCACCGGCATGCGCGGGTTCAGCGAGGAGTAACTGTCCTGGAACACCATCTGCACTTGACGGCGCAGATCGCCGACGTTGACGCCGCCGGTCTCGCCCACGGCGTCGCCGTCGAACACCAGTTCGCCCGAGTCCGGTACCACCAGATGCAGCAGCAGCCGCGCCAGCGTTGACTTGCCGCAGCCGGACTCCCCGACCACGCCCAGGGTTTCACCCTTGAACAGGGTGAACGACACGCCATCCACGGCGCGCACCACGGCGCCCTTGCCCGCACCCTTCACCCGGAAATAGCGCTGCAGCTCGCGCGCGATCAGCATCGGCTGAGCGGCGCCGCCGCGATCCCTGGGATCTACATAGGGCTGCACCTCCACGGCGGCGCTCATCCACGCACATCCATCGCGCCGCGCACGCCGTCGCTGACGAGATTAAAGCAAATAGAGGTAATGAAGATCGCGATACCTGGCAGTGCGCAGCCCAGCGGGTCGACGTAGAGCGATTGGCGCAGGGTAGAGAGCATCAGGCCCCAGTCCGGCTCGGGCGGCTGCACGCCCAGGCCCAGGAAGGACAGGCCCGAAGCGAGCAGGATGCTGACGCTGACGAGGCTGGAGGCATAGATGAACACCGGTCCCAGCACGTTGCCCAGGACGTGGTAGCGTATGATGGTCAGCGTACCCGCGCCGCTGGCGCGGGCGGCCTCGATGTAGTCCAGGTTCTTCACCTGCGCGGTCGCCGTCTCCGCCACGCGGCACATGGCGGGGGTGAACACCAGGCTCAAGGCGATGATGCCATTGATCATGCCGCCGCCCATGGCGCCGGAGATCGCGACCGCCAGCAGGATGGACGGAAAGGCGTAGAAGACGTCCATGGTGCGCATGATGGCGGTATTGGCCAGACGCCCGGCGAAGCCGCCGATCACGCCCAGCGTGCCGCCGACCAGCGTTGCGATCAAAACCGGCGCCAGGCCCATCACCAGCGAGATCCGGCCGCCATGGATCAGCCGGCTCATCATGTCCCGGCCCAACTCGTCGGTGCCCCAGGGATGGCCGCGCCAGCCGAACGGCTTGAGCCGGCCGACAATACTCTGCTGGTACGGGTCGAACGGCGCGATCAGCGGGGCCGCGATCGCCACGATCACGATCGCCAGCACCACGACGCCGAAGGCGAGCGTCACCCAGTCATAGCGCAGCCGGTGCAGCACCGACAGCCAATAGCCGCCCACCCGAATCGCGGGCGCGCCGTCGACCTCGGAATCCGCCGGGATCGCGCCCTGCGCCACCACCGCTCTCTCGTTCATGCTCGGCGGATCCTCGGGTCCAGCACCGCTTGCAACAGGTCCACGACCAGGTTGGTGGCGACGAAGATCAGCGAGAGCGCGAGGATCGTGCCCTGCAGCACGGGGATGTCGCGGTTGATGATCGCCTTGAACAGCAGGAAGCCGCTGCCGGGCCAGGTGAACACCGTCTCCACCAGAATGGAGCCGCCCATCAGATAGCCGAATTGCAGCCCCATCACCGCCAGCACCTGTGGCGAAGCATTCTTGAGCACATGCCGGATCACCGCGCCCTCGCCCAGCCCCATGGCACGCAGCGTGGTGACGAAATCCTGGCTCCGGACCTCCGCCACGGCCGCGCGCGTGGTGCGTGCGATGATGCCGATCGGGATCATCGCCAGCGTGATCACTGGCAGCACCAGGAATTGCGCGTCGCTCCAGTGCCATAGCGTGAAGGCGGCCGAGCCGGACTGCCCCATCCCGCTGGCGGGCAGCACCATGTATTCGACCGCGAAGATGATCACGAGTACCAGCCCCAGCCAGTAGTTCGGCAGGCTGACGCCGATCACCGCCGCGCCCGTCACGATGCGGTCCGTGGCCCGCCCGGGGAAGCAGCCGGCCAGCGCTCCCATGCCATAGCCCACGATGAACGAGAGCGGCGCGGCGAACAGCGCCAGCATCGCCGTATTGCCGAGCGCGCCAAACACCTCCAGCGTGACCGCGCGCTGGCTGGCGATCGACCGGCCGAAGTCACCGTGCAGAACGTGCCACAGCCAGATCGCGTATTGCACCGGGATCGGCCGGTCGAAGCCATAGGCGTGCTTGACGATCGCGATGGTCTCGGCCGTCGCGTCCGGCGGCAGCACCGTCTGCAACGGGTCGCCCGGCGCCAGATACACCAGGGAAAAGCATACGACGCTGACGCCGAGCGCGATCGGGATCGCGAATAGCACGCGGCGGATGACGTAGCCGAGCATGCCCGCTCCTTTTAAGGATCGACCGTGATCGGCGCCAGGTCCTGGAACCAGTTCTGCGCCTGCACGAAGCCATGCACTTTCGGCGACAGCGCGCGCGGGTTGAGGTCGTGCACGACGAAGATCATCAGCGCCTGCTCGGATTCGTATTCGTGCAGCCTGGTCAGCAGCGCCAGCCGCTGCTCAGGTTCGAACTCCTCGAAGATCTGCTTGACCAGCGCGTCCGCTTCCGGCGTGCCGAAATGACCCCAATTGCTGCCGGCGGGCGACCAGTAGGCTGTGGCAACCGGTTTGACAATGGCGCTCACCGGATCCAGCAGGCCGCGAGAGGCGTTCATTCCGTCGACGTTCGGGTATTTCGGTACGCCCGAGCGGGCGACATCCAGCAGCGCGTTCCAATCCATGACATTGAGCGTGACCTCGAACCCGGCGTCTTCCAGTTGCTGCTTGACCAGCTCGTTCATGGGCAGCGACTGCATCTGCCCGGAGCCGGAAGTGGAGATGGCCAGCGTAACCTTGCAGGGCAGGCAGTTTGCGTCCTTCAGCAGGGCGCGCGCCTTCGCCTTGTCAAATTTGTAGATCACCGGATGGCCGTAATACGGCAGGGTCGGCGGCACCTCGGCATATTCGGGTGTCGCCATGCCGCCGACAAGGTCCACCACGTCGTCGCGGTTGATGGCGTAATTCGCCGCCTGGCGCACGCGAAGGTCCGTGAAGGGACCGCGGGTGAAGTTCAGAACGTACGGCCAGTTGTGCGGATAGGCGTTGGAGACGATCTGCATCGCGGCGCGCTTCAGCACGGGGATTGCATCCGGCGCCGGCGCTTCGATAAAATTCACCTGGTCGGAGAGCAGCGCCGCGGTGCGGGTCGCGGCCTCCGGCATCGGCAGCAGCACCAGCCGGTCCTGCTTCGGCACGCGCGCCTTGTCCCAGTAATCGTTGTTCGGCACCAGCTCCATGCGTTCATGTGCGGTCATGCTGGCGAAGCGATAGGGGCCGGTGCCGGAGGGCTGATTGGCGTAGGCAGTCCAGTCATAGTGCAGCGCCTCCGCCCGGCAGCGGCTGATCATCAGCACGTAGGACATGTCATACGGAAACAGCGATTCGACGAATTTCGTGGTGATGGCGACGCTATGGTCGTCAATCTTCTCGATGTTGTCGAAGTTCGTCAGGTAGGCGCGGGACAGGGCAAATTGCTGCGTGAAAAACTGCGGCGCCTTGGGGTCGCTGATGCGCTGGAAGTTCCAGACGACGTCGTCGGCCGTGAAGTCGCAGCCATCATGCCACTTCACGCCCTGTCGCAGGGTGAAGATCCAGCGCTTGTGGTTGGCCGGATCGACATGCCACTCGGTCGCGAGGCCAGGCTTGATGTCCGACGCCCTGTCGCTCTTAGACAGATCCCAGTTAATCAAGGCGTCGTACAGATTCCAGCCGACGAATCGAAAGCCTTCAAAGCCTTGGTCTGGATTGCCCGTCGTGACCGGCAGATCGCCCGCGGTCATCGCCACCTTCAAGACGCCGGCTGCCCGGGCCGACGGCGTGGGGGCGACCAACCCTCCAGCAATGAGGCCGGCTATTGCGCCGCACCACGAGAGCACCTTGAGGGCAGAACACGTCATCGTGCCTCCGTTGTCGCAGCTAGCGCCGCTAGGAAGGATATCGCGCTGCAACGCAACATAGTCGGAGGTATATTTCGTTAGCAAGCAACACTAATTTGCTTTTCTTGATCAATGTTTGTGCACTTGTCAGGTATTGCGCGATATTGACAGCCCGCCAAAGGCGGGCTGTTTCTTTCCGGTACCGGAAACGCGTGGTTGCGGGGAGGCACAACCATCTCAAATTGCTATTTGAGGCAGCGTAGTGAACGGATGGATTGGTTGGCCGATCCGGGCAATCCGAGAACCAAAGTTGCAAACACCAGCAACGAACTGTGGCTGTTTGTGGAGGTGGCCGGCGGGTCGGGATCGTCCTGCGCCCCCCTACGTCCCGAACGCAGTGAACATTTTCTAAGTTATTGATTTTTCTTGTCGTGCCAGGTGTTTCCGCCACGTTTGTTCACGGTCGTTTCACCCAATTCGTTGCGATTTCGTTGCGGCGTTCTCAGGGAGAACGATGGTCGCTGCGGCCCGGTTTGTCTCAGAAGCGCGTACCCTTGGACGCACGATGTACTGGTGACGGTCACAGGTCCTTTTCGGCGAGTTTGCGAAACTCGTCGGGAACGGAAGGAGAGGTGCCCAGCGCCACCGATCCATATCCGATAGCATCCCATCCGAAGCGATCGCGGATCCTATCGACGGCATGGTCGGCCGCCCAACGTGCCATGCCTTTTTTGGTGCCGGGGCGGCGTGCTTCATCTGTAAGCCCAAGCGGGAGTTCCAACTCCACATCCCAGTGCTCCTCGAGATGCGACACAGAAATCGCCAGGAGCGAGATGGTTTTCTCGTGAGGGTGATCCGCGAGGAGTGCGCGCACCAGCTCCTCGGCGAGCTCGGCAAGGATCACGGTCGCTGAGATTGGTGCATCAAGCGTTGCCGAGCGGGTGACTGAGTTCAGGTTGGCGAAGCGAACGCGGACCGTCACGGTTCGCCCAGGCCTGGACTTGGCCCGGAGCCGGCTGCCGATTCGGTCTGCAAGGTGAAGCAGGGTGGGTCGAAAAACTCGCTCTTCGGCAGGTTTCCTGCCAAGCGCCGACTGCGCTCCTGCCGATCGAGCCCGGCGGTGAGTCTTGATTTCTCGTGGATCACGATTCCACGCCAGCGCAGCGAGTTTCGCCCCTGCCGCGGAACCAAGCACCTGCTTGAGCGAGCATCCCGGTGTCTTTGCCAGCTGCCCGATAGTTAGCACGCCGATCTCGGCCAGCCGTGCCCTTGTGGCCGGACCCACTCCCCACATCAGTTCGACGGGCAGGTGGTGAAGGAATTTCAGCTCAGTGTCGGGATCGACAACCACGAGCCCGTCGGGCTTGGCCACTTGCGAAGCAATTTTTGCCAGATGCTTGGTGCGCGCTACACCGACTGAGATCGGAAGGCCAAGCTCCGCCCGCACTCGTTGGCGGATTGCCCTTGCAATTTCGGCAGGCGGACCGAAGAGATGGGTGCAGCCCGCGACGTCGGCAAAGGCCTCGTCGATGGAAATCCGCTCGACGAGGGGTGTGAAATCGCCGATCACTTTGATGGCGGCGTCGCCCAGCCGTTGGTATTCCTTGAAATGCCCGCTGACAAAGGTGAGTTGCGGACAGAGTTCGCACGCTTGCCGTCCCGGCATGCCGCCGCGAACCCCGAAGGCCCTGGCTTCGTAAGAAGCAGCAAGCACAACCCCACCACCGACGGCAATGGGTCTGCCACGCAACGAAGGGTCAAGCAGCTGCTCTACGGAGGCATAGAAGGCATCCAGGTCCGCATGGAGGATGGTGGCTGTCGTTGCCATCCCAACCGTTCGCCCATGACGTTTCGAGGAGGTCTCGCAGAGAGAACATAATGGGAACAACAACGACGAGTGTCAAGCGATCGGTGAAGATCGCGCAGACACCAGTCCTGACAGAAAGCCGTGGCTCTACCTGTCTTTGAGAGTCTGAGCTTTTGTTGCGAGGACTAGCAACCACCGAGACCGACATTCGCTCATAGTGGCCGTTTGACGAGTTCGCGCCGCTTGGGGGCGGCTCGGCACCTGACGATAGATCGGCATTCAGCCGTGATACGCAAACAGCTCGATTGGGTCGTTGAAGCCGCGCACCGGATATTCGCCGACGCGTTCAAGATCGAAATCGCTTTCGACGAAGTCGGCGAACGCGCGGGACAGCAGCACCGTTCTCCCCAATTGTTTGGTGAGGGTTTCGAGACGCGAAGCCATGTTGACGGCCGGACCGATGACGGTGAAGTCGAGCCGAGTGCGCGACCCGATATTGCCGTACATGACGTCTCCGACGTGGACGCCGATGCCGTAATTCAGCGGCGCACGACCGGTTTCGCTGTTCTTTTCGTTCAGGGCAACCATGGCCTGACGGGCTTCGGCCACGGCATGCAGTAGATTTGCGCAGGCCGACGGCTGGCTGAGCGGAAAAATGGCGAGCAGACCGTCGCCGATGAATTTCAGTATTTCCCCGCCATGTCGCGCAATCGGCTCCGACATCGCGTCGAAATAGCCGTTTAGAAGATCAATCACGTCATCGCGCGGCCAGTTGTCGGAGATCCGGGTGAAATCACGCAGATCGCAGATCATGATGGCGGCGCGTACCGTCGTCCCGCTTCCGCGCCTGGTGGCGCCGGCCAGAATGAGTTCGCCGGCATGCGACCCGACATAGGTTTCGAGCAGTGTTCGCGCCAGCCGGTTCTTGATACGGATTTCGCTGACCAGCGCGAGAACCGGCAACAGTTTCAACAGGCCGGCGATATGCGCGTCGTCGAAACCTCCGGGCCGGTCGGTTGCAAAGGTCACGATATGCCGCTTGCCGAGCGTATGGTACAGCGGCCACGCCACATAGTCGGTCAGGCCTTTCGCCCGCATCTCGTCATAGATGGCGTGCTTGCGGCCCAGCGAGGGATCGCGTTCGAGATTCTCGCGCACCTCGGTGGCACCGTCATGGATTTCGTTGGCGGGACTATCGATGTATTCGGATCGCTCCCTGACATCGTAGTCGACTCTCGCAATCTCGGCTTCGCGCAACCCGTCGGCCCACATAATCCGGGCGCCAAGCCATTGCGGATGGTTGATCAGAACATGAAGCGACGCCCGCTTGACGGGAATGCCCGCTCGCTGGAGTCGGACACACAGTTCTGCGAAAATATTGTCAATGAAGCGCTCATCGCGCGTGTCGTTTATCAGCCAGTGCACAACGTCGCTGTCAGAATGCGCGGTGACCGGATCGATGCTTTGCGGCGCGTTCATATCTTGCTCCTGAGCAGTGACCTGGATCGACGGTACAGGATATGTCGTGTCCCCGCTCGACGGCGTCAACGGAGTCCGCCGCAATCTGTTTGCGCGCATCGGGTTGTCGGTGGGTTGCCGCGTGTCCGGCGCAAGAGGACGCAGCGGTAGCGCCACGCCCTCCCTTTCAACCCATAACTCGCCTTTGGCAATTCGAACGGCTTTCAGTCAAACATGGGCCGTTATTCGAGCCGTGCCCTCCGAAGGCAAAGGTCACACGTTCGAATCGTGTCGGGTGCGCCAGCAAAATCAGCCATTTTTTGATTTTTGAGTGAATCCGACTTTGGTCCGGGTAAGCATTGGGTAAGCAGCGGCAACGAGTTCGAGGCGCTGAAAGTCAGAACGCGGCTACAGCGTCTAAAAGACGTGGCGTTCCCAATTCCCCTCAACGACTCCAGTCGGCCAGCGTGCCGCCAAGGAAGACCGGAAGGTTGAGAAGCCCACACCTGCTCGCGCTCGGAAACGTGGATGATAGATGTCCAAAAATTGGCGGGCTGACCGATCAGGAGTTGATCGTTCATGCCATCCGTGAGGTGACGCTGATTGCCTGGGCGGCAATCGAGCCGGGAGACAGGCGCTATCTCGTCACCAGGCTACTGGCGGTGCTTGACCGGGGCGATGGGGTGTTGCCAGGAATCGGCTGGAGAGCAATACGTCATGCGACCGCTGCCGGTGGATTGGGACTGATGTTTCTCGCGCAAGGTCACAACGAACTCAGGTCGTCCGGCACGTCGCCGAACTTCTTGATCACTTTGGCATCGCTGAAATTGCCGGTGGCAGGATCAGCGGTGCGACTGAAGCCCTGATCGTTGGGTTGCAAGCGGCGCAACGATTCGCAAGGGGTTCAGGTTGTCCGCGACTGCCCAGATGGGCGTGGCGTAGCGCGGCAGGTGCCGGTCTAACCTCAATACCTGAAAGGGCCGCCAAAGCTGGGGGGATAAACGTCCCGCAGGTTTGGCCGTAGCCATGGCGGACGACGCGAATACCCTGATCATCGCAAATACCGCTCGTTTGTTGGCAGATGCAAAGCTGCTGGCCGATCACGCCCGCTTCGCGAGGCACTTGCTGTGCTCGGTGTGGAAGAGATCGGGAAGGTGAACCTCTACACGTATTAAGCGTGTAACACGCCCTTACACAGCTTGCGCGCTCGTCTGGCTTGCGCTTCAATGGCATAATGAGGGGCGGAGAAGTACTAATCCTTTTGGGGATCACGGCCTCAGGAGCCTATGCTGTGGGCCGTCAGGGCGCGCCCACAGGCGAACCGCCTGTTGTCGCTATGGCACCTACGACCGGAAGTTGACAGGCAATGTTACGAAAATGGTCGCTAACGAATTTCAAGTCATTCGCAGGCAAGACCGAAATTGACTTAGCGCCGATAACTGTGCTGGCAGGAGCCAACAGCAGTGGCAAAAGCACTATTATCCAGAGCTTGCTCCTTCTGAAGCAGACTCTTCAATATGTGCCGGCGACGCGCGCGCTCGGTCTGAACGGACCGCTGCTCAAACTTGGAAAGTTTGACGATATCAAAAACATCAGCAGCAATTCTGATACCATCGAGTTTGGCTGGGAAGTTGATGAACTGATGCGCTACCGGTCCCCAAATGCTGCCGCGACATTCTACTCGCACCACCCCGCGCGACTGGACTCTGCTGAATTCGCAATTGCTTTTGGACTCGAGCCGGAAGTTGGCAAGACCGACGGAGCGGCAGTCCCGCGAATGACTTCTAATTTGCGCCAACTTCAACCAGCACTGCTCGCAATGAAAGTGACCGCGAATTACTCAATGTTTCGCGAGGGAAAGGACATCAATGCGGCGGCGTCTCTTGCACTTGAACGAGATAGCAAGCATTTGTCTTCGGCGGCACTCCCATATCGTGTTACCTACACCGATCCGGCTAGCAAAACGGAGTTGTTGCAACAGAGACCTGAAAGTAAGTTGATTGGAGCGAGTCTCCGTCACTTTTTTCCAAACCAGGTAGGCGTTTCATTCAACAAGTTGAAAGACTTTGCTAGGAAGCTCGCTCAGGCAATCTCCACCGGAGCGCCGGAGCGTTATTTTTACGACCCCGAGTTTCGTGGCACAGCGATAAGTGAGCAGATAGTAGCTCGATTGGTTGCGATCCTCACGGAGGTGTCCTCCGGACTAACCGTTGGAATCGACAATCTTGCGCGCGATCGATTTCTACGTCGTCTCCACGAAAAACTGCCTCCAAAGGAAATGCCCGCAATAGAGTTTGTGGAGCGCATACAGGATTTGATGCGAAGCGATCCGAGATTCCGTCAAGTATTGATAACCAGCATCGCTGATAGGCAAGAGGAAATCGAAACAGCAATCATCAGCCTAGCAATTCTACCTCTAGAGCCTGGTTACGACCTCGGACTTCCGCGCATGATCTCATTGGCGGCGGAACAAGTGACTACGTTTTTTCAAAATTCGGTAAGATATTTGGGGCCGTTGAGGGACGAACCTAGGCCGGTCTACCCGCTCGAGGCATTGGTCAATCTGACTGACGTCGGTTATCGCGGCGAGCATACTGCCGCCGTCCTCGATCTGCACAAAGCGCGGCCGGTTACGTATATTCCCAGCAGATGCACGAACGACTTGGTCGATGCCCAACGAGATTCGGTTTCTTTGCACGAAGCTGTAGTCGATTGGCTGTCTTATTTGGGTGTTGCCGAAGGCGTACGAACGGAAGACATGGGAATGATCGGGCACCAGTTGCAAGTCCGCACTGGGGATGTGTCACGCGATCATGACCTCACAAATGTTGGCGTGGGTGTCAGTCAGCTGTTGCCAATCATTGTGATGGCGCTGCTTGCACCGATTCCATCGCTCCTTATTTTCGAGCAACCCGAACTTCATCTCCACCCGAAGGTGCAGGCGCGGTTGGCAGACTTCTTCCTGTCTTTGGGGCTAGTTGGGCGCCAATGTATTCTCGAGACGCATAGCGAGTATTTGGTCGATAGGCTCCGTCGCAGAATTGCCGAGTCGGAAGGGGAGAAACTAAACTCCCAGATCAAGATCTATTTTACGCAGAAAGTGAACGGCAATACGGAATGCAAGCCGGTACTCCTCACGGCCTATGGAGCCATCAAGGACTGGCCCTCGGATTTCTTTGACCAAAGCAACAATGAGACAGAGCTACTACTTAGTGCGGCTCAAAAGAAACTGAAGAATGAAAGAAGTGCGGGTGGGAAGAAATGAAACCGGTCGTCGCTCTAGACTTATCGCTATTTGCAGTGCCATCTACAGCAGAATCGTCCTCAGAGGTTCAGGATATTCTAAGTCGTATCCAATCCTGGGCATCTGTCATTGATCGGCAGAATTGTACCACGTTTGCTACGCTGTCCGATGCTGTTGATACGCTTCGTTCAGCGAATTGCTTTCCTGCTACGCACAACGTGCGAGCGCTTTTGCAGCTCCATGATCTCGACAGTGTTTTTTCGGCCAACGATATCAACACTCGGCTTTTTTCGATCTTGCAAAAGGCGCAACGTCTTTCAGAGATAATTGGATTTGAGGTCGTTGAACTTGATGCGTCCGATATCTCTGGAACGGATATCACCAAATCGCCCGATCTGGAGATCCTGAAATCATTAGCTTGTCTGTTGGCATCGATCGCGCTTGCTGACCGCTCCGACCTGATCCGAGTCACCACTGCCTTTCCGAGCGATCAGACGGTCGAAATAAAAGCGAGCGTCTCATTCCTGGAGCGACATGGTAACATCGAGCAATGTGAAGCCAGTGTTGAGGGGCAAGTTCGGGTCGTGGGCTGGCCCTGCGATTACCTTGAATCGCTTGAAGCCGACGTGGTTTGGGAGCACGCGGACGATGCGGTGCAACTTCATCTAGCGATCAGCCTGGAAGCCGCGAAGACTCACGGATTATCTACGGGGGAGTTGCCATTGAAGGGGGTTCCCCAGTTTTGCGTTGGCTCAGAGTTTTTGCCGTCACTTCGCTCTCATGGAGCTTTGTCGAAGGGAACGTTGGCAAACGTCGTTCGGACAAAGTGTAGCCAAATATTGCTTTCCAAAAGCCAAGCAGGGCCCAAATCTTTCAACGAAAGTAGGTCGGACGACAAGGCAGAAGCATTTCGCGTCCATCTTTCCAAAGACCACGAGGCTTTTCGCTTGATGTATTGGGCTCGCCCGGACGGCTCGACTGAGTTTGCCAATATCGGCGTGAAGCAGGAACTATTAATCTGCCAAGGGGACTTTCGAAGTCATGCAGCTGCTCGGTATTCTTAGGTGCGACCGACGCTACGGACTCAATAATTGGAAATTCTAGGACGGTTGACGTGTCCAACACCCATCCGGCGTTTCCAATCGTCTGCGGCAATTGATGAGGTCAGACGACAGAAGGATTTGAGATCCTGTTTCACGCCCTCAAGTGCCGACCAGATCTTCTTCTTATAACGATCGTGTTCCGCCTCGGTTAAGGCAGTCAATCTGAGCAATGCCAGTTGAGTGTAAGCAGCCTGTAGCCGACTGACGTCGCCGTCTCGAATATCCTTCCAACCGCCGTTTCGGATATAGCGAGCAGTGGCTGCCGTAAGTTCGTCGGCTTTGCGGAGGCAATTATTTCGAGTTATTGGCGACGTTCGGCCCAAAATTACCCCCTATTGAGGCGCCCCAGACGCTGCCCCTACCTTATTCTTGACAATTCGAGTTGGGAAACACTTAAATAACTCTGTTCTCAGGAGGCGCCGAGTATGAGCAGGGGCATTGGCCGTGTGGGGGCAAAGCTCCTCGCAATCTTTGTGGACGAGCCCGCTGATTTTCACCCCACTTCCAAGCTCTGCAAGCGGGTTTATGGTGTTGCTAAGGTCGAGAAGAAGCACCGCGTGGCGGTGTTGCGGGGAATGCAAACTTTGGTCGAACGGGACAAAGTCTCTATATGGCGTCTGCGGCTAGAAAACGAAAAATGTGACGACGAATGGTTTAACGGAAGCCGTATCAGAGCACCCAGGCACTCCTCGCCCCTCCGATCGCGGAGGAGTTAGTAATTCACTTTTGCTCGCGACAGTCGACCTCGGTGTTGGTCGAATATCCCCAGCAATCATTCCACCTTCCGATGAAGCACTGCTGCAGCCGTTTCAGGCATCAAGTGCGGCGACCGACGATCATCTATCTGTACCTCGAAAAATCGAAGCCACCTTGAGCAGCCGCGGCATCGCCGCTCTGGAAGAGCCTATCCAGCGTGGCATTGTCTACCCTAGCTTTTACCATCGCCGCGCGAAGGATGGCCCTGAACTCCGCATCCTCAATGTCCCCTATCACTATGCCCTTGTAGTTTAGATCGACTTCCGGTGGTGCAAAGCTGACGATCCTCTTGAAAAGCTCGTCAGCACGGTCGAGGATCGCACCCTTGATCCGGTCTGGATCGTTTCCTCCGGATCGACGTTTCAAGAAATTCGGTGGGTTTGCATTCCACCGCTCGCTAAACTCACTGAGCATTTGCTGGCGGAAGCCCTCGCGTTCCGATTCAACGGAGGATTTTAACGCATCCCGGTATTTCATCACGATTTGTTTGAAGCGCGTGATCTGTTTATCAAAGTCAACTCGGTCGCGCTTGAGGATCACACGGCCCTTTTTGGGAAGGACATAGGTGAAGGTGTCCTCGATATCTTTCCGCTCTTTCTCAATAAAGGCTTCATCTACAAGTAGCTCGGCGTCTTCTCCTTCAAGTTTTATCTTTTGCGTTCCGATGCCATCAAACGGGGCACGGATTTGAGACGATATCCTTTGCTTCAGGGTTTCATCGCCCACCCCGACGAACTCTTGAGGCAGAGGGACTCGCCGCTTGCTGAGCTTGTAGTTCGATACTTTCAGGTCCACGAATTCGACAGCCGATGTGAATACCGTTAGCCTGCGGGTAAGATCGAATGGTTTGGGCGGATTTGCAGCCAGGTCCGCCTGCATTTGGGCGACCCGCTCGGGCTCCATGCCCGTTACGCCAATTTCGGTTTCTCCTTCGCTGGCGCCGGCCGCAACGGCCAAATTCTCGGTCGCCGCTCCATCCAGCATGATCGCGTTCGGCTTTTCATCGGTCGTCGATCCAGCCTCGACGTTACGCGAGACCGGAGCGTAGACCATTGTCCGGTCATCCGAGATGACCACACCGATACGAACACCCGGCTGTTCACGCAGGTCGAACATCAGCTCCTTGCTTGCCTTGCGTATGATCTCTAGCGCCTCCGGGTCTCCGTAGCCAATGCGGTAAACCTCGGCGTCAGCGTCGAGAATGATAGTCAACGACAGAGCCGGCAGGTCGGAGATCCTTGCGGCAAGGGCCTGGGCCACCGGGGTGGTTATTGCCGGGGCAATTAGGGCAAGGCGCGTGCGAGCGCGCTTGATCATATTGATAAGGCCACCGTCAGTGGCCGTGACGAAGGTGCGCGTCATCTCAGCTCCCGCTCTTGCCTGGCAGACGGATCAATACAAGCGCCGCAGCTTGCTAGTCGCTGCGGGCCCTGCCCTTGCGGGAAATCATGCCGCCGCAATTGTCAGCTCGGCTTCTACGGTGTCCTCGTCACCCTCGGCATCCTCGCCCTCCTCCGCGACACCACCTGTGTATGCGGATTTGCCGGTGGCTTGCTCTATCAGAGAAAGTAATCGCGCCTGCCGATCTTCCATAAACGCTTGAAAGTTGTCGGCCCGGAGAAGTGCAGGATCAATCAAATGAGACCTGAGATAGGTGTCGAGCCGTTCGTCATCGATCGCCGGAGTTGTCTCGTTACCACTCTCCAGTTTTGCGATGTACTGCGACGGCGCGACCCCTCCGATGATGCGATTCGTTCGATAGGAGAGCGGCGTCTTGTTGATGATCGAATCAAAAACATCAGGTTTGATGCGATTGGTTTTGCACCAATCCTGTGGAAATATATGATGTATGTCCACGTTTTCGCCGAAGAAAACGGTGTGGTCGAATTTTTGACCGGAGCGAAAGTCTTGTGCGCCTTCCTTCATCAGAAGAGCGTTGACGCCTTTGTAAGCGGCGGACAAACGCATACGCATTGTTTTCAATCTATCTGCGCGGAAGAGTGTTTCACTGATCGTTGAAGGCTCGGGGCCGCCTCTAAGCCAAGCCGGGACCTCCATGAAATCACGTGCAATTCGGGATTCGACCGCTGAACCATAGAGCTCGCCGAATACGCCGTTCCAATACCATTGTACTAATTTCGCCCGGTTTGCCTCATGCTCCCAAGCGTCCCCGATGTCGGCAAGAATGGCAGCGAGAGGGACGATCTGCGACTGGTACGGTAGATCGAAAATCCGATAGATGTGAAGCATGTGCAAGAACTTAGCGGCTTGCACGAAACCCCGCTCAACTTGCGCTTCGTATTGTTTGTAGGCATCAAGCGGCAAATTGAGCAACGCCTGACGGTTTTCTGAAACAGCCGGCAGCTCTTTGCCCCGCTTCCCGGCCGCCTCCGCGGCGCGTCGGCGATCTCGCGTAAAGAATAGGGAGATTGCCTGAAGGAAATCCGTATTTCCAACTCCCGCAATGATTCCAATCTCTTCACCGGCGGGTCGAAGCGTTTCTGCAAGACGGCGGTGACGACCCTTGACTTGGTCGTCACCGTACCAATCTTTTCGCAGTTCATGGCCGGAAGCTGCGTACATGGCGGTGACAAGTTCGAAGGCGTCCAAAGCCTTGCCGCCGGTATTTACTTTTTCAAATACGACGCACACCGCCTCTTTCGAAGTAGATCGGTCCAGGGTGATGACCGGCACACGATAATATTTGAAGTTTTCCAGTATCTGGCGCTTGAACGCCCTGAATTCCTCTCGAACACTTTCGTGCTGATCACCGCGCCAATAATTGTCGAATCCATCCTGCCACTTATCCCAATCGAAAACTTGGCAGACAGGATACATCAGCGCAGCATATTCCTTATGTGCGGAGGAAAGATCTAACTTCACGATCCTCCCAAAATCCGCTTTTTCAATTTTATCTTCAGGAAGCCCAACAATCGCCTCTTCGCGATCTATGGATGGATCGAGCGCCTTCCGAATGTCGATATAAAACCAGCGCTTCACCTTCTTTTTCTTGGGCGTGACGGTTTCGACCACCTTCGCACGTAGCGTGACCTGATAAAGCGACGTCATCCGTTGCTGACCGTCAAGCAAAAGCGATTGCGGTGAGACGCCCTTTGCTTCTGGTGGTGCACCTTCCACAGGTCTTGGTTTAAAATTGACCGGTCCACCGGTATCAAGCGACATCAATGCGCCTACTGGAAAAGCCCGCGAAACCGAGGCTACCAAGCTTTTAATGCGATCTTCGTCCCATACCCAACTGCGCTGAAAGTCTGGAAGCTGAATGATCCCCCGATGGCAATCATCAAGGAGTTTGTGCAAATCGATAGGATTTGTCTGAAAGGTTGACCCGGCCACAATAATTTTACCCCCAAAGACGCTTATGGCTCAACAATGATGGTCTATTCGTACAAGTGCAAGGCGCCCCCGCGCCTCAATCCTCAAAGCCCGTCGATTCCGGTTTGAACTTGAGCTGCCGAGCATTGTCCCTCACCACGCTTACATCGTTGTCTGCAAACCCCTCTTCAGCCAGCGCCTCAACCTCCAACGTCAGCCTAACCCTGGCTCCTTGGGTTTGCTGGAGTTCCATAACAACGGCATTCAAAATCGCATCGAAGGCCTTCACCGGCCGGATCATATCAATTTCGACGGAGCCGTAGAAACGCTTGGGTCGTGTCGCTCCTTCCACCGTCGTTGGACCTGCTGCCACTCCACCAGAAACGTTAGGGACTTCTCCAGCCGGCGGGGGCAAACCGATAACGCTATTTTCGGACTGGCCTCCATAGGCTGCGGCAACCTCCTTACGGACGATAACCGCATCTTGGGAAAACCTCGTGGGCGCGAGCCTCCCGCACACAAGCCCCTCATATTTTCCGCTGCCCTCATCAAAGCGGTCAGCGTAGCCGAATTGAGGATCGGCGCTGGAAACACCCTCTGCGATCGCGCTTTCCAAGACTGCCGGGTCGCGCAGTTTAGGCAAGTAAACGTAGGCGGCGAACCATTCGCGGAGGTCTGCGATCGCAAGGTGCGGCCTATCGGCAGGCCAGAGGCCGGTCAATTTCGCCATCAACATTCGCGGTCCGAGCGTATCCTTGACGAGACCGTCGCCACGAGAAGAAACCTTCTCGTAGACCGAAGTGGCGATCGACGGGCGCTCGCGCGAAAGCAGTGCCGTTTGCGCGATCTCGAAGGGCTTGCCGTCGAGCACGGTCTCATCCTTCTCTGCATAAAGAATGTGAGTCCACGCGGAACGGATCGCTCTTTCGGCCGCCTCACGGTTCGTTCTAGCTTTCTCCTTCACATCTGCCGATTGTCCTTGCGTCAATTGCTGTTGGGTATTCTCGTCATTCTCGATCGACGTCCAGGCGAGAGCCTTCCGCACCACGTCGCGCGCGTTGTTTAGTGCGGCATCATCAGGCGCGACGAAGATCAAAATGTTTCGGTAGCGGCGCTGCGAAGTCCGACAACGCGTCAGCGTATCAGTGACCGCATCCACCGCAGCCGATGCCGTGGCACCTTTCGTGTGGATAAATGACGGGCCGAGGATCACAAGCGTCAGGGCGGCGGCTTCGTCGATTGAGCTCGGTTCATCCGGAGCTGCATGTACCTTAGCAAAACCGCTCTTTTGGTTTGCCTCAGCCGTGAGAACGCGCAGGATATCGATATCGACCTCGTGAGCCGGCAACGATTTTGCGCGCTCGTCTGCGAGTCGATTCAACGTCGGCTGGGTCGAGAACCAGTAGCGTCCCGCGTCCTCGTAGAGGTATGTAGCGCCCTCGTGCAGCTCCCGTAGTGCTTCACCAAAAATCGCGAGTTGATCGCCCGGTTCGGCCGCCGCAAGCCGCACGTCTTGACCTGTCACACCTGCGTTTGGCTGGCCGACTTTTGGAGCTGAACAGAGGAATACCGCGCGCGCGGCGCGCGTTGCGGCCCGCGCCTGCGCGAGACGCCGCGTTGTATTTGTTTCCATCCGCGCAGGCCGCGATCCTTCACCATCGACCTCACTGTCTATGACCGCGGAAAAAGCGGAATCGAGGGGGTAGATCACACTTGCTTTGATACGAGCATCGGCAACCGGAACA
Source organism: Bradyrhizobium lablabi (assembly GCF_900141755.1). Lineage (NCBI taxonomy): Bacteria > Pseudomonadati > Pseudomonadota > Alphaproteobacteria > Hyphomicrobiales > Nitrobacteraceae > Bradyrhizobium > Bradyrhizobium lablabi. The sequence continues at coordinate 1,912,579 of NZ_LT670844.1, forward strand.
CGGGCCGGCAAGATCATCGGATCGCGAGTACGCGCCTGCCATAACACGCTGACAACGTTGGCCATGAACCGCAGTACACCGCGGGTCTTCTGGAATTTGTCGAGCGTCGACCAGTCCTTCGACAAGCGCTCGAATAGTTCAGGATGGATTGGATATGAGAGGCGCAATAATTCTCCGTAATTTGCCTCGCGCGCGTATGGCGGAAACTCAGCAGCATTCCTCTTGTAAAGGTCATGAAACGCCTTGACGGTTTCATCACGCGCCTTCTCGCCTTCTGCATCGAGTTCTTGGAAAAGTCGCCGGCGTACAATCTCATAAGTTTCGTTGCCGTGTGCCGCGAGCCACGGCGAACCAACGCGACCAAACACCTTTTCGAGACGATGCAATGCGGCGATGCCCTTCGCTCCGCCGGCCTCTTCATCGCTTTCTGGCAGCGAGCCAACAAGCAACACATTCGGAAGCATCTTCGCCGCTTCGGTTAACGACTGGATGAATGATAGAAAAGCTTCGAACCGATCGTCGGGAAGCTGTCGCGCGAACGCGACCACTTCGTCGAGCAAAATCACGCTCGGCCCCGCCTTGCGAAACAGCTCCACCAACAGTTCAGAGCCCGGATTGGTGCCGTTTGCTTCTGCCTCGCGCAGGAGTTTTAGTCCAGCATCGCCTGCAAGGCGCCAGGCAATATAGCCCCAAAGTGTGCGAACTTTTGGCCCGTCCTTAAGCACGAGCGAGGAGTCGACCCCCTTCGCTGTGCCGACGAACACAGCGGTCTTTACCGGCTTCCAATTCTTGACGCCCATTTCGGCTGCGAGTTCGCGCACGCCGGGAAGCAAGTCAAGGTCGGTCGCGTTTGCGAGGTGGTAGAGCGCCAGCATTGTATGGGTCTTGCCGCCACCGAACGAGGTCTGAAGGCCAAGAATCGGATCTCCCCCCTTGCCTGAAAGCCGCTCAAGCGCGGTGCGAAGGACCCGTTTTAGTCCGTCCGTCAGGAAGGTAATGCGGAAGAAGTTGTCTGGTTTGGAGTAATCCTCGCTCGCCTGACCCATATCGACTGCTGCGAGATCGGCTGCGAACTCAGATTGCTTGTAACGGTTCTCCAGCACGTCCGTGTGAGGGAATGCGACTTCGATCCACGGGTGCAATGCGCCGACCGGCGCTTCGGTGGTATCGAGGCCGAGCGAGAGGGTACCCGGCTTCCCAAGTGCCGTCGCGGCTTGTGCGCCGGCAACCGGCGGCAACGCTTCGACACCATCACGCCGCTGCGCATCATAAAGCTTCGCAATTTCGTCGATTTCTTTCTTTGGGCCTTTTACGGCACGCGCAAGACAGACCATGGCATCGAGGTAACGCAGCGCTTCAGAGTCGGTCAGCGGCAGAGCGAGATGCGAGGTCGTGTTCCTGGCCTCAAAGGACGTCGAAACGAAATTGCGGACTTTGAACTTTTCGTTGCGCGCAAAAGCATCGTCGAAGACATCGCGCCAATTATCGAGCATCGTCTTGAGCAGTCCATAGCCATCGAGCGGGTCCAATGGAGACGATCCTTGCGCGCGGCTCGCATGCATGATCCAGCGCTTGCCAAGCTTCGCTTCCATCCGTTCAGCCACGAAAGGCTGAACAGCTTTCTGAAGATGAAAGAGGCCGTCCTGCACTCGTCGGAGTGTTTCCTTGTCGGTTGCCATACTCGCTGTCCCTCAATCAATCACAACAAGGAAGCCTGGTCGGGTGTATCGAAACGACTGCCTTGCTCAATTTCGTTCGCCAGATTTTCGAGCTTAGGCCACTCTTGCGCTAGTTCGTTGTAAACCAGCGCTTCCTGCTGCCAACCTTTGCGAGACGCGATTTTGTAAAGCAGGTCAGCAAGCGTGAGCGCATCCGATGACATTCGACCCATCGATTTTACGAGCTGGGCCGCCGCGAGCTGACCGCCATCCTCCGCAGCTAGTGCACGCGCCGTGTGCTGAACGCATTCCCAAATCGTGGGGCTCTTGTCGCTCTCCGGGCTCCAGTCCCCGGGCAGTTCAGGCCGCGGGGTGAGGCCGGCCCGCCCCCTACCGTCCTTGAAGACTTTGGAAGCAAAGAGAGCCTTGTCGGAAGTGTCTTTAGCGGTCGCTAGTGCGATCAATTCGCCCGAGGGCTTTGTGTCGAATCCGTAGCTCTCGAACCATGTCAGCGCGACCTGGGTCACTGGATCGAACGCAGCAGCGGCTTCATTTTCGATCTCGTCCCATACGCGATTAATTAGCGTTAGCGCCGTTCGCACGCTCATGGTGCTGTCGTCGTCTTCGAGCACCTGCGAATACCGAGTGAACACGCCCATGCCCGGGCCGATCACCGATTGTTGCATATCCACTGGCCCGACGCCCGCCTTGCGAATGTCGGCGATAGCCTCCGGCATTTCAACTTTTAGGGTGCGGATAAATTCCGCACGGGTAACAATAGCTGCGGAAGGTTCACGTTTGCGGCAAACAAGAACGATCGAGGAAGCGAGCGCATTCGAGCCTTGTCCGCGCATCCTATTACTCAACTCCGAGCGCACGGGCCACGTTCCATCCACCGCCAACCCTGCGTTGACTACAGCCTGAAGGAAAGAAGCCCATCCCTGTGAAGTCAATCCATCGACGTTAGTCTCAGACTGTTTGAACGCATAGTAAATGCTAGTCGGAGCCTGCGGACTCGCGGCTGATCGAATGCATTCCAATGCCTTGCTCATACCATCAAGAAAGAACTTGTCCGCTGCTTCACGGCCACCATGTCTTCCAGCGGTTGCAACAAGCTCTTCGTCTTTAGGTGTAGTTAGACGTCGGAAGATATCTGGCCAGATATCGAGTTGGCTTTTCCGGAGCCACACATAGAAGAAATCAGATAGATCAGCGTAGCCCACATTGTCGTAGTATGGCGGGTCTGTTGAAATAACAACTTCGCGAAATGGCAGCTCGTGAGCGGCATTGTGGGTGATAGTCGAATTAGGAGACGATGCCGGGACTTTATCGATCGCTCTGGCAAGGTTGTTCAAACTGATACCGAAATCTCCCGCGGCGCCTCCAAAGGCATTATTCTCTCCAAAATCCCAAAGCATCGGTATGGCTTGACGAGTAAACAGATGGCGCACCTGAGTCTTGGTTATTTCCCAGCCGCAGAGTGAATTTTGGACATCCGCCAGCCTTCCCACCCCGAGACCGAGATATGTAGCCACAGCGTCAGCGTACGCGACGGCCCCTTTTCCTCCGTTGCGAAGGCGGTTGTCGTCTGCTCCGCCGAGCGCAACCAAAGCATCGGCTTCGCATTTTGACCGAGCCTCTTGCACTAGGTCGGAATAGGTTGATAGCGCTGTAAGCTGACGCTGTGTGAACAAGTCCGCCCAGCGGGTTAATCCGTAGGCCGGAACCCGAAATCCGAGCGCCTTGGCGAAAAGCTCGCCTTCTGGTTCCCATTCCGGCTTCGCGCTGGCGGCAATCTCTTCGTGCTTTGCAGCGGGGGACAAGTAGATCCGTCTCCTCCCGCTTTCAGCGACAATGGCCATTAGTCGCACGCCAATCCGTCTGGCCTTACCTTCCGCACGTATCCATTCTTCGTCTATTGCCGAGCCAGTAAGCAAGCAGATGAAGTTGCCGCGCGTAGGCTTCGTTCCCACCCTCAGGCGCTCTTCATCTGCTTTCGTTAACTTTCCCGTCTTCATTTCGAACCGATAGCCGTCTCGCTCGGCGGCATCAATGATTGGATCGACCCACGCTTTACTCCCTTCTCTACTAGAAAGCAGAAAGGAGGAAATAAGCGGCACCATTGCTCCCTTCGCGGCAGGGTCCGGCGATCGCACCGTGCGTGCCCACAGCCAGGCGATTACGGTCGCATCGGAACCGTCTGGTAGTTTCGCTTTCGGATAGAGATAGCCGATACGCTTCTCAGCTTCGCCGCGCATCCACTGACCGTAGTAGCGCACGTCTTCGGCGAGACCTTCCGCGCCCTTGCCGTTCCAGTGACCGCGCTTGAGTTCGGCCAGCGCTCTTGGGTTTACTGGTGGCTTCCCAGCGAACTTCGGTGGAATTTCCACCAGCGCCTTACCTATCAGTACGGCAACCGGATTTAGGTCCGAACCGTAGGCACGCAACCCTAGACGTTGGGCCTCCAGCGGGATCGATCCGCCACCTGAGAATGGGTCATAAACCGGCGCGGCTTTGGTCTGTAGATAATCGAGGATTGCGTTTCCATTGCCCTCGGCCGGCGGATCTTCGCCGAGGCCCCAAGCAACCGATCGGGCAATCTCCCAGCGCGCTTCGTTCAGGATTGCCTCATCATTCGATGCTTCCCACGGCACCAGACGCTCTATGACCTTGTGAAGTCGCTTGCGCTCGGCGTCCTGCTCTTCCTCCGTCCTGAACCGGTCAGGCCATGACGAGGGATCATCCACGAGCTGCGCGAACAAAATCGCTCGACAAGCAGCTAATGGCCGTCGCGCCCACCACAGGTGCAGGGTCGACGGATGTCCATGTCGAATTGATTTCTCCCGTGCCGAAGCAACATTGATCGCCTCCAACGGGATGGAAACCTCGATTAGCTTTTTGCGTATAATTGGGTTCATCCCGCCAACTGCCTCTGCACCTGCGCCGCGACATCATCGCTGAGGTTGACCGACTTAACGGCGCCGTTTGGATGTATGTAAGGAACAGGTCGCCTGAGGGGTTGGGCATTTTTCAAGACCCACGGCGTCGTCCATCCGCCCGCAAACGCTGAGCCCTGTCTGTCGGACGGGATGCGATGGAAGTTTTCCGCCTCAGCGTATGCCACAAGATTGGTCAGTGGCGGTCGATTGTCCGTCAACTCCGCTACCCGTACGACGTGGCCACTTTTCTTTCGAATCAAGCCTATAAGGCCACGATGCTTCCAAGTGCCGATGCGCATCTCCCAAATCTTTTCCCCCTTTAAAATCAATGTGATCCAAGGCTCGTCGATAATTGAACCCTTCATAATCGCTCCCCAGTTGGCTTTAGCTTTAGAGCGAGCGGGAAGCCAGGTCCAACGCCTTCTGGAGGGACTTTAGGAGGGGGTTGCTCCCAGTGTAAGCAAATCGCTAAGGTTGAACACCACCGCAGTTTCGGCGAATCCCAGTTCCCTGTTGAAAAACCTGCGGACGTAGACCGGCTCTCTCGCAAATCCGCCGTCGACCTGAACAATCGCCAGAATAAAGGCCTCGGCCGCATTCAAAGAGGCCAGTATCTCATTCTTGGTCAGAATCACTTCGCGTCCTTCAGCCTGGCGGCCCTTCACTTCAATGAAACGCAGATGGCCGGCCTTCAGGTTTCGGCTCTCGATATCCCAGCCTTTTTTCTCTGCCGATACGTCGCGCGGCACGTGACCAAGGGCTCGCTCTGCCGCGAATACAGCTTCCATGGCTAGGCGCTCGGTCTCGGCACGGGCGATGGGATCCTCGGAGAACCCGTCCGGCTTTACCGCTGCGGGCGCCTCAACCGTCTTGGCCTTCAAGAGGCCCGCCGGAATCACCAACGCGGCGCCCTTTAGGACAGGCGGCACAGCCGAGATTTGGCGTTCTCGGTCTAGTTCGCTCTGGCGTCGGTGCAGCCGCTCCACGAGGCGCGCTGCGGTCGCCTCAGCGTTCTGAGCGTTAATGCGCTGCTCCTTGCCGGCGCGCTCCTCTTCGCGCAATCGGGCTGCTCGGGCGTCCCAATAGTTGATCTCGCGATTGAGGCGGGCCCGCACTTCGCGCTCGACCTTGTCGATCTCCGCTATACGGCGCGTCCTTATTTCTGCCAGATGCTCCGGCACCAGTTCCCGCACCGCATATCCGAGGGCCTGGGCTTCGACGTTCCCGGAAAGCCATGGGGCAGAAACCGCGTCGGCCACAACCAATCGTTCCTCCGCTGTGATCGGGCGGAAATCGAGATACGGCGCCGGCCCACCGTCCATAGCGGAGCCGTCCTCCTTCATGAGTATGAACTGAAGGCGCTGCGAGACGGCCCGTGGTTCGCCCGAGCGGGTCGTTCGCGCATCGCGGACCGCATGTTCGAGATAAACGAGGAGGCGCGGCACCTGTCCTTCGTCTGCTTCATCGACCAGCACGCCCCCTTGAGATAACAGCGGCTGGAACCGCTCGAGCACCACGTCGACCAAAGACTCCAGCAACGGGTGGCCCGGGGCAACAAGTTCGGCTTGCGGCTGACCGATGACGAGGTTCTTTTCAAACGTGATCCGGGCATAGCGGTCGAGAACTGGGTCAGTTCGGCCGATCAGCCTGTCGCGTTCCTTGAGGATTGAAGGCACCCGGAGTATCTCAAAGCGACTTTTTTCCCTCTCGGTGATGCGCCCCCCGAGCATCGTGAATGCCTCGCGAAAAAATGCTCCGATAAAATGCGGCTGTAGCCGACGCGCCTGCGCCCTTTCCATCTGCTCGCGGATCTCAGCGACGGAGCTGGGATTCATGCCTTCGGACGTTAGCTTGCGCTCAGCAACGAGCTTTTCGATCGCTTCAACATCGACCACGCCGTCAACCTTGCGAAAAAGTTCGGCCTTCTTCTCAGGGCGATCACCGTAGCGGATCGCATCGACGAGGAGATCGCGGAGCGCGTGACCCTCGAAAAGTTCTCCAAGAACGTCATAAACTTTACCGCCAAGGGCGGCGCGCGCTTCTTCAAGTTTTTCGAGCAGGCGCCGATAGACCTCACCCTCTCGGGTATTTGCGGCACACAGATTCCATAGATGGCAAACTTCGGTCTGGCCGATGCGATGGATGCGGCCGAAGCGCTGTTCGAGCCGATTCGGATTCCACGGCAAATCGTAGTTGATCATCAGATGCGCACCGCGCTGAAGGTTTACGCCTTCGCCGGCGGCGTCGTTCGCGATCATTACGCGAACCAGTGGATCAGAATTGAATGCAGCGATGGCCGCGCGTCGGGCTTCGCGAGCAATGCCGCCATGAATCACAACAACCGCTGCCGACTCCCCTACCCGCGCCGTAATCTTTTGCTGCAAATACTCAAGAGTATCTTTCGGCTCCGTAAAGATGATGACCTTCCGCCGCGACCCCGTGGCGGAGTCCAGCATCAATGGCTCATCGAGAATAGATTCGAGCTCGCGCCACTTTGCATCCTGGCCAGATAGCTTCAGACGGAGAGCGCGTTCCTCAAGATCTTTGAGGATGACGATTTCGGCTTCTAGTTCGGCGAGCGTTGCAGCCGCCGTCGCTTGATCGACAATCTGTTCTTCGGCTTCCTCGGCTTCATTGCCGGGGACCTCGTCGATATCGTCTGGATCATAAGCCGGGAGGACGGGCGCATGGCTCAGCGGCGCGGAGCCGGACTGTCGCACAAATTTTTCTTCTCGCAGACGTTCTTCGAGCCGCTTCCGGCGTCGTTCGAGCGACCGATGAATAGCAGCCGGCGAGGAAGCGAGGCGCCGTTGCAAAATTTGCAAGGCGAAGCCGACATTTGACCTGCGCTTGTCGTCACCACTGCGATCCGCACGATTCATCTCCTCGCGCACGTAGGTTGTGACTGCCTGGTAAAGATCGGCCTCAACCGGGGACAATGCGTAGCTGGCGGTATAGGCGCGGCGCTCTGGGAACAGTGGCGTGCCATCGAACCGATACAGCTCTTCTTTGGTCATCCTCCGCATCATATCGCTGACGTCGGCTTTGTGGACGCCCTCACGAAACCTGCCCTCAAAGCGGTCCGCATCAAGAAGGCCCATGAAGAGTTGAAAATCAGCCTCCTTGCCGTTGTGAGGAGTTGCCGACATTAAGAGCAAATTGCGGGTTCGCGTGCCGAGTAACCTGCCAAGCTTGTAGCGCCGCGTTTCCTTCACCTCGCCGCCGAAATAGGACGCAGCCATGCGATGAGCTTCGTCGCAAATGATTAGATCCCAATCGGGTGCGGCATCGAGCTTGGCCTTGAGCTCATCTGAACGCGCAGCCATATCGAGACGAACGATCAGGCGATTTTTTTCGATGAACGGGTTGCCGGTGACCGACGCCTCAATTTGATCGCGCGTCAGCAGGTCGAAATTCAATCCGAATTTCTCGGCCAGCTCCTCTTGCCATTGCTCAACTAAACTCCCCGGTGCAACGATCATGCACCGTTCGAGATCGCCACGAATGAGCAACTCCTTGATCAGCAGGCCCGCCATAATGGTTTTGCCGGCGCCGGGATCATCCGCCAGCAAAAACCTCAGCGGCTGTCGTGGGAGCATCTCGCCGTAAACAGCGGTAATTTGATGGGGTAGCGCCTCAATTTGAGACGCGCTGATAGCGAGGTAGGGATCAAAGAGATGGGCAAGCCGGATCCGATAAGCTTCTGACGCCAAGCGCAGGAGCCCTCCGTCCGCATCGAACGCATATGCCCGACCAGCGTTTATGAACTCAAAACTTGTTTCCTCGCCTCGATAAACGAGTCGCTCGGCGACCTTTCCATCTACCCGAAAAACCAGATTGATGGCGTCATTGCCAAACTTCGAAACGGAAACGACCTCGGCGATGCCGGCAGGGTCGAGGCCCCGCAAGCGCGCGCCTGGCTTAATTTCCTCAAACGTGTGCATCGACCTCCCCCCAAACCGAGGTGTTTCTCGCTGAATGCGTCGGAAAATGCAATCTTATCGTGTGTGGAGACAGCTAAGGGCATCCGGGTTGCGAGCAACAGCTGTTCTCGTGTTGGGCTCGTGGGTTGCCCGAGGAACTATGTGAACGCGCTTCCCCTTCCTCACACTTTGAGTTCGCGAAGGCGCTTTTGGTTTCGAAGCTCTTCTGTTAGAGCGCAGCCGACAACCAATGGAGATCCAATGATCAAGAAACTACACCGAACCGAACGATCCGCTTTCTATCACTTGCCCATCTACTGCGGATTCTGTGGCAAATTAGCGTGTGACTTTGAAGGCCAAATCGAAGAACGCTGCAAGCACGTTCTGTTCGTCGCCCACGAGGAAGGTTTCGAATATCTGGCGGAACGCGCGACTGCCCAACTCGTCGAAAAGGGCTTCGCGGTGGAGAAATCTGAGGATGGAGCAATCCAAATCGAGCGTGTAGCCGGCAAGGAAGACCTCGGCATCCCCGATACCATTACCGACGAATTTGAGTTTGAAGATGGGGTTAAAGTGGTGGCGATCGTCGGCCCGCCTTCCGCATCGGAAACCTATGTTGGCTTCGCGCCTGTTGAGGGAGAGTAGATCTCTTAATGCCGATGGCGGCTCGTGAGGTTCTGGTCAAGGGACTAGAACCTCACAGCCCCGAGCACCTAGCGTTTTATATTAACTCAGGCGACTGATCGTTGAGTGACTCACATTATACGACCGCGCGATGTCCGTTAGCACCTCTCCCGCCTCCCGGCGAGCAATGGCCTCTCTCCGCTGATGGCCGGTCAGCTTCGGCTTGCGACCGAGGATCACCCCCCTCGCCTTCGCCCGCTCGCGACCCTCCCCGGTCCGTGTCCGGATCAGTTCGCGCTCAAACTCGGCGAGACCGCCCAAAACGGTCAGCATCAAACGACCATGCGCCGTCGTAGTGTCAGCCCAGGTGTCTCTGAGCGATTTGAAACCCGCCCCTTTTTCTCCGATCGTCCCCAGCAGGTTCAGGAGATCGCGTGTGGATCGCGCCAACCGATCGAGCCGGGTAACGACCAATACATCGCCCTTCGCCAGAACTGCCATTAGCCTAGCTAGTTGTTTGCGGTCGGAGCGAGCGCCGCTGATTTTTTCCTGAAATATCTTCTCGCATTTTGCTGCTTTTAGCTCGGCCAATTGGGCGGACAAGGATTGGCCGTCGGTGCTCACGCGCGCATATCCGTAAACCGCCATATCGCCCTCCATTTCGCACATATAATATGCACAACATAAAGCCGCATTTTATATGGGTCAATGGCTTTGTGCATAAATCATGATTTTTGCACGAGACCGATCAATGTCCGTTATGCGGGGGGAGAGCAGACTATTTGCGAACGACTTACGACTTCCGAGTCTGGACCCTTCTCGGACATCGCAACCGGCTGCCTTAATTCGAAATGCGTGAGTGGCCCCTATTCTGCTAAGCTATGGTCTGTGACGGCCCAGGAGGAATCGGGTCAATGGCGCAGCGGCGCATTGAGCGCAAGCTCGCGGCGGTGTTCGTCGCGGACGTGGCCGGCTACTCCCGCCTCATGGAGCTCGACGAGGAAGGAACGCATGCGCGCTTAAGTGCAGTTCAGCGGGAATTGGTTAAACCGAAGATTCGCGAGCATCACGGGCGGATCATCAAAAATACCGGGGACGGCGTGCTCGTTGAGTTCGCCAGCGTCGTCGACGCCGTACGATGCGCCGTCGAGATCCAGCGCGAGATGGTCGAGCGCAACTCCGGTTTCCCTGAAGACCGACGTATTGTGTTCCGCATCGGCATTAATCTCGGCGACGTGATCGTGATGCCGGACGACATCTACGGCGACGGCGTCAACGTTGCCGCTCGTCTTGAAGGTCTGGGAGAACCCGGCGGGGTGTGCATTTCCGGTACCGCGTATGATCAGGTTCGCGACAAGGTCCCCTACAGCTTTGCCGAAATGGGGGAGCAAACGGTCAAGAATATTTCGCGTCCCGTGCGAGTCTATGTATTAGGCGCAACCGCGGTAGCGGCGCTGCCAGCTTCCACGCCGCCAGTGGAAGCCCCGCACTGGTCTCGGAGATACCGGCGGTCTAGCTGGCTGACCGTCGCAGGGATTGCGGCGGTCATTGTTGTCGCAGCAGCGCTTTGGTCCGGTATCAAGCTCGCCAAAGAACCTTTACTGTCTGGGCCAGTACGGCGACTGTCCATCGTCGTGCTGCCGTTCACCAATCTGAATGTAGATCCGGCTCAGGACTATCTGGGCGACGTCATCACCGACGAGTTGACGACCGCGTTATCGCGGCTCCGCGGCGCGACCGTCATCGCCTCCAGCAGCGCACTCACTCTCAAGAACCAGCACGTCGACATGAAGCAGTTGGGTGCCGACCTCGACGTGCGATATGCGTTAGAGGGTAGCGTGTTTCGAAGCGACGGATCGGTACGCATCAACGCAAGACTTATCGACACACAGACCATGAAAACTCTTTGGTCGGACCAATTCGATGTGAATCGTGCCGACATTCTGCGGACGCAAGACGAGATCGTCACGCGCCTCGCGAGTACGCTTCACGGCGAACTGGTTCAGGCGGAAACCCGGCGCTCAATAGCCACAAGTACCTCGGGCCTCAACGCCGAAGATTTGGCGATGCAGTGTGAGGCGGCAACGTATCGCCTCGGTGGCGAGACGGGCGCACCGAACTTCGAATTATGCGAGAGGGCGCTGAGCATCGATCCTCGCAACGTTCGCGCGCTGGTTCAACTGGCCTCTTACTACGGTCAGCGTGTCTCGCGCGTGCAAAGTTCCGACCCCACAGGCGACCTGGAGCGAGCGAATGTGCTGGTTGCGCGCGCGCTTGAGATTGATCCCGGGTATTACGCGGCCCATTGCGTGAAAGCCACTGTGCTGGAAGGCCAACATCGGGTGCCGGACGGTATTGCTGCCGCGGAGCGTTGCCTGGCGCTGAATCCCACCTATGCCGGCGCGTACCTGAATCTGGCGCTTCTCCACTTCTTTCTCGCTGATCCCGAGAAGATGCTCGAATATGCCGACCGAGGGATCCGTCTCAGTCCGCGCGACCCGCAGACATCAATCTTCCTGCTGATCAAGGGGTGGGCCTACTTCATGCTGGAGCAGGATGAAGAAGCATTGAGGTGGCTGCGCCGTGCGGCAGCCGCATCGCCGGAAACACCGACGATACTTGCCGCGTTGACCTCAGAACTCGCCTTGACGGGGCACGATGCTGAAGCAAGCACGACCTTGGCCCGGTACCTCTCGCTCAAACGCACTAGCAGCCGAACGATCGCGCAGTGGAACTACCTGCCGGACGCCAACCCCGCGTTCGTCCGGTTCGACGCGCGGTTCAAAAGCGGGCTGCGCAGGGCTGGAATGCCAGAACAGTGAGCGCATTTTGATCGGGCGCTCCGGCAGACTGCGACGTTTGCAGGTCGTAGCACCTGAATGTCGTTTGTTGGCACCGAACGGACATGCCGACCCTATTGAGCGATGTCCGTTGTTGGCGCCAAAGCGGAAAACATCTGCTCGCAGCGAGTATTTCGCCTTTTGACCCCAAGGCGACCTCATGAGCCCCGTCTTTAAGCTGTGCCGAATTGAGCATTTGTGGTTAGCTTGGTGAGGTCTTCATCCACGACTAGTGCTCGATTGTAGGTCTCGCGTGTCTGCGCCACAATATCTCCGTCGTTACGTTTTGGCACGGTCGGCGTGCCAATGACCTAAAGATGGGTGTAGGCCGCGAGCTTGCTGCGCTTCAGTTGCCCGAGCGCACAACGGACATTGAACGCTACCCGAACATTCGTCCTCACTCCGCCTTGTCGATGTTCCAGAAGATCGGCGTGGCGGGGCCGTCGAGCACGCCTGAGAGCGATTTCCGCCACGCGCCGACCCCGCGCCATTGCCCGAGCGGGATATAGATCACCTGGTCATAGACGGCCGTCTGGATATCGGCGGCGATCTTCTTCTGCTCGGCCGGCGATGACGCACGCACGAACTTGTCTTTCAGCGCTTCGAGCTTGGCGTCTTCCGGCCAGCCGAACCAGCCGCCATTCTTGCCTCTACCGTTGACCAATATATTGACAACCGGGTTCACCACGTCGGCAATGATGAAATTGGTGAAGAACATGTTCCAGCCGCCCTCCTTCGGCGGCTTCTGGCTGGCGCGGCGGGAAACCACGGTCTGCCAATCGGTAGCCTGCACGTCTATCTTGAAACCGGCCCTACGCAGTAACTGCGCCGCGACGATCGGCTGCGCCTTCAATACCAAGACATCACCGGGCGCCATGATCACGACGGGTGTGCCGTCGTAACCGGATTCGGCAAGCAGCTTCTTCGCTTCCGCCATACCGTTGCCTTTCACCAGCGATTCCGAGCCGACGTCGGTGGCCAGCGGTGTGTCGCAGCCGAAAACTGCGCCGCATATCTGGTAGTATTCTGAATTGCCAACCAGCGCGTCCAGCACATCCTTCTGGTTCAGCGCCAGGAACGCCGCACGGCGGACCTTGATGTTGTCGAAAGGCGGATAAAAGAAATTCATTCGTCCGACGATCTGGAAGCCAAGCTTGTCCAGGGTTTCAACCTTCAAGTCCTTGTTGGCGGCCAGCATCGTCACAAGATCGAAGGGGAGACTCTCTATGAAGTCGATGTCACCAGATTGAAGCGCGTTCACGGCGGTCTGCGCATCTGGCATCGTGATCCATTCGACGCGATCGACCTTCGCCACCTTGCCGCCCGATGTCCAGTTCGGCGGCTCCTTGCGCGGCAGGTAATCCGTGTTCTTCTCATAGACCGCCTTTACGCCGGGCTGGAATTCCGCCTGAACGAATTTGAAGGGACCGGAGCCAACTTGCTCTTTCACTTGTTGGCCCGGCGGCGTTTCGGCCAGACGCTTGGGCATCATGAACGGAACAATCGATGAAGGTTTTCCGATCGATTCCAGCACTAAGCCATAGGGCTCTTTCAGTTTCAGCGTGATAGTCCTGTCGTCAGTGGCCTCTATGGTGGCGGTGAAGTCCATGAGCGTCTGGCCCATAGTCTCGTTCTTGCTCCAGCGCTTGAGCGACGCGACGCAATCCTCCGCGGTGACCGGGCTACCGTCATGCCACTTCAGCCCGTCGCGCAGCGTAAAGACGTAGGTGAGCTTGTCCTCGGAGACTTTCCAATCCGCCATCTGAGGCTGGATCTTGAAGTTGGAATCGGTGGCAAGCAAAGTGTCATAGACCATGTAGCCGTGATCGCGCGTGATATACGCCCCGGTAAAGACGGGATCGATGATGCGCAAATCGGAATGCATCACTGCAGTGAGGGTCTTCGCATGCGCCGGCGAAGATAGCACCAGCGCAGCCGAGAGCGCTAAGGTCGACCAGGTGACGTTGGACACCATAGTGCGATGTTGCCGACGTGAGATCTGAAACATTCGATTTCTCACGATATGAGCGGATCAAAACATGATAATCAGTTGGGCAATGCGCGCATCCGTGATGCGGCAGAGCACAGCGCCAGCGACCACATGCAGAAAATGTCGGCGTGAGGTTTCATCGCAGTCCTCCCTCGCTCGTCCGGCAGAACGGCGCCCGCGGCGTCGTGAGTGGAAAACACGTGACCAAGTCGCGAGCCGGTTTTCTCGATCAACTCCAGCCAGTGCCTCAATTACTTCATCCCAGCTTGCTGCAACCCCTTGTAGAGCTCCTGCAAGGTTTTTTGAAACGCTGGATCCTTGTTAGGAATTTCTTTGAGATAGATGTCCTGTATGCGCGCCAGAGAGTAGCCGGGCAGTGCGTTGCTAAAATCCTTCAAGGCGGCGGCGGCGTCAGCTCCATTACCGGTAAGCGCAAATGCACTCACCAAATGTGCTCGGCTAAACCAAACCGTGGGTCTTTCTGCAACCGATTTTCGAAGCCAGAGAATTGCGTCGTCGTAGTTTTTCATCGCGAAATACGCGCGCCCCAGGACCCAATAAAATATGCTAATAGCAGGATCACGAGGACTGAGTCTTATCGCCTTCAACACCAGCGGAGGCGCTTCTTGGGGATGCCCCGTCAAAACGAGTGATTGGCCTTCTGCGCGTAGGCGAGGGCAAGATTGGGATCGAGCGAGAGCGCCCGGTCAAAAGCGTCCAGGGCCCCTTGATGATCTCCCTTTGCGCGACGAATAAAGCCATCATCCATATGGCTCAGAGCAACTGTCGGATCAAGGCTGAATGCCTTTTGCAGCGCATGCTCCGCCTGCCTCAGCAGATCCTCGCGTGCGTTGGCATCCTTCTCGGCCTCGTTCCAGAAATTCCAATAGTCACGCATCAAGACATCAGCCAATTGGCTCCAGGCGTTGGCTGACAACGGACTGAGCCGTACAGATTCCTGAAGATACTTGCGTGCGGCAAGATTGTGCTGTGGGGTAATAGAGTCAATGAGAATAGCCATGGCGCGTAACCTCATGTCAATCGCATTCGGATCTCTCGATCGCTCGCGTCGACGACTCTCAGCCTTGACCAGCTGAATGCCGAGAGACGAGGCGATTCGACCCGTTACGGCTTCCTGCAACTCGAAGAGGTCTGTAACATCACTATCAAACTGATCGGCCCAGATAGCGACGGCGGAATGCGCATCTACCAGATGCGTGTTGGCTTGCACCTTGGTACCGATTTTCCTGATGCTGCCTTCCAAGAGGTATCGAACATCGCAATCTTGTCCGATCCGCCTAGGGTCGACTACTTTTCCTTTGTACGTGAAAGCTGTCGCCCGCGCAATGACCACAGTATCAGCCATGCGAGACAGATCAGTGGTTAGATCATCGGTGACTGCGTCGGCGAAATAGCCTTCCTCCGGATCATTGCTCATGCTGCGGAACGGCAAAACCATAATGGAAGCTTGAACAGAATGCGCGTTTTGGCCACGCCAGACCGACAGTGCGCCGATAATCGCCGCGACGGCCAATACGACGGCCAATACGGAGACCAAGAAGATCGGACGAGGTGTTAGAAAAAGTGCGAGACATCGGCGCGCAGCGAGCCGCACTCGCCGCAAGAGAGAAAGTGTTTTGGGCTCCTGGGCACGCGTGACGCGAAAGACTTGAATCGGAGGGTCAATGTTCTTGAGCCGGTGACGCCCCCTGTCCTCAAAGGCGAGGTCCGGATGACCTAAGAGCTGGTCGCGAACAGTATTGGTAACAAATAGTTCACCTGGCTCGGCAAGGGTCTCGAGCCGTGCTGCAATATTGACGCTGTTACCGTAGATATCGCGCTCGTCAACAATGACGTCACCGGCATTTACGCCGATGCGCATTTGGAAGCGATGCTCAGTGCTGACACCGGCGTTGCGCGTGCTCAATTCTCGCTGAATTTCGATGCCGCAACGTACGGCATCCAGAGCGCTGTCAAACTCGACAAGCAATCCATCGCCGCTGGATCGGATCAGACGACCACCATGCTCGGAAATTTTGGGTTCGATCAAGCCGGCGAAACATTCGGTCAGCATCACATGTGTGGCCTCCTCGTCGGTGGACATGAGCCGACTGTAGCCAACTACATCTGCTAGTAGGACGGCTGTCATCCTGCGTTTCACAGGTTACCTCCTTCCCGCGGCATCCCGCCAAATGTTCTTACAAGAGCAGGCGGTTGTTGTCACGTGCCGAGGTCAGGCGTAGATACACGATACCCGTTTGGGTAGTGCCACGTGAGTGCCGAGGATGTGTCCCGGCATCCCTTCTCGCCCGCGCGGACGAAGTTATTGAATAGAAGCGCTGCACTTCCGCTTGTGTGCATTGGCACTTTTCGGACGTCACAACCGGACTCAGGAATGTCTGCTGTTGAGGGAAGAGCGGAAGTCGTGATTGCGTCGCCCGACTTCCGAGTCTGACCCAGAGCGGCCATCCGGTATGGTCGCTTTTTTGGCGGCGATGGCGGCTCAGTGACCTGATGACCGACATGGGCTAGCGATCCTAGACTTCATTTGATGATGAATTTCGCCGGTTTTCTCGGTTTCGGCTTGCACCGTCGCTAATTGGGATCGGGCGATGGACACACAGTCCGCCCTCCCTGGATCGCCTCGACAATCGAACCATCCAGCGTCCCAACTTGCTCCGGCTTTAGTTGGGACGAGATCGCCGAAAGTCCTAATCCCAGGGCATGGCGTTGGTTGGGATCGCCCCCTCCTTTGATTGCGTGAAGGATTAGCTCAGCGAGCGCCTGCGCATTCTCTGGCCTCAGTTTAAGTGAAATCGCTGCAAATGCCCGCGACAGGGCATTTATTTGAGCCGTGTCCGCTGTGTTCTGGATCTCCCGGAGGATAGAGCTACCGAGTGTCTGCACCTCCTCCGGTTTTAGGTCCGATGTGACGTCAACAAGTGCCTCCTGCAAGGCGCTCATCTGGTCGCTATTCGATGTGCTGCGCATCGTCTCAATGATCCGGCCAGCAGTCGCGTGAGCCTCCTCCGACTTTTGCGATACCAATATGAGTACCTCCGACTTAAACGACCTCGTCAGAGCATGAATTTGTCGGGAATCAGTTACGCTATGGATTTCCTTGAAGAAAGAGTCGATTCCCGCGCGCGCCATACTGTTCATCTTCCAACTAAACGCGACACTCAGAAGGAGAAGAACTAAAACAAATGATCCCACAAAGCCGAGCATCCGAGCTGGGAGACGAGCGAGACTCCAGAGAACATAACTTCGGCGGTTCCCATAGCTAAACTGCCCCCTCAGCCGCGCCATTGCGAGGCGGCATTGCGTCCCCACAGGCAGAAGCGCCTTCCACTTCTTCCAAAGCGTGCTGGCATCCTGAAACGCCTTCGCTCGATCCTCTAGGAGATAGTGCCAGCGGTCGGCTCGCCGTTCGGCGGTCAACACGCCGCGAGTCAGGTAGTCGTGGTCGAGCCGGTAGGTAGTGCGACCGCTCTCCGGATCGCTAGAGCTGCGTAACATTTCCCCATGCTCCAGTTCCTCCAGCGCATTGTCGAGATCATCGCTCGCGACCGGCTGCCCGCTCGCTTTCGCAGTGACAGCAAGAAGATCCTCCTTACCGCACAACCGCGTTTTGGTCGGGTTTAAGGGATCTATCAGGTTCACAAGCAGTGCCCGGACCTGACTAGGAGCCAGCCCGACTTTGCGCGCGGTTCCATTGATTTGCTGCTCGACATAGAATGCCTCGATCCCGGCCACCCCGCCAACTCGCTCGTATTGCTTAGGGTTGAGTCGTTTCAGGCTTTGTATGCCAGCCAGGACGATCTTGAGCTGCTGTGGCAGTATGACGTCTTGTTCGGAAATGTCGCGTATTATGCGCTCGCGCAGCTTTGTCCAGCCGGCGTCCGGATCGGCAATCACCGGCGTTGTGGGCGTGCCTTCGGTGAGCCGCGTGAGCAATTCGTCAATATGCGGGGAGCGCACACGATCTAGGCGCATAGGTGGGACAGATCCGAAAAACGAAACAGAACTGAGGCCCCCGGCAGTGTCGCTACGCGTGACAAACAGGCAGCGCAGCTTATCCTGTTCTAAGAGTCGCGCCACCATGTCCCAGAAGGGGCTCTGTCGCAATGTAGCGGGATCGAGCCATACCTTATTGGGCAGAAAGCGTCGCCGGTTACGTGCTTGATAGTCGTCGAACTGATCGAAGATAATCAGTGGAGTACGCATTTTCTCGTCATGGATTCGGACAAGCTCTCGCTCCACGTCTGCGAGCGCAGACAAATTGGCCTTGGCATCGGAGCCGAGGGCGCCACTCGTCATCAAGGCGCTCTTCAGCGCCCTACTCGGAATCCGCTCCCAATCGTTAACCCACCAATCGTCGAGCAGCAACGGCTGAACGGATTTGTCATCCTTGAGTTTCGTCAGGAGGCCGGCCCGCACCAGCGCTGATTTGCCGGAGCCCGACTCGCCTTCCAGAAACACGATTTGCTTGGCGAGGCATTGCTGGCCAAGATTGTCGATGTCTTCCGCACGCCCGACAAGATGCTCGGCGTTGTCACGATCAAGCCTAAGGGCGTCGGGCTTCAGGAGCCGAGAATAGCGCGTGCGCCATTTAACCAGCATCCAGATGCCAAAGAGAATACTCGCGCCCCCGAGGACCCAAGACGTGTATGGCGGTAGCCCCGGAACCTTGTTTATCAAGTCAGTTACGTTAATGATGATTCCAAGGACGGCGCTGACAATCCCGCCGATGAGCTGAAGCTGTTTTTGGGCGCTGCCCGAAAACGTGACTTTTCCAACATCAGACATCGGGTGCCTGCTATTGTGAAAATGTGAAGCTCTGGCTCCGGCCACGGCCGGTGCTGTTATCGTTCTTTCGCACGCTGAACCAACATTTTCACGCCGGCGGTGCGGTCCCAGCACAGCGCGTACCTTGCGAACAAAGGATCGCGACGCCCAAAGTTGGTTGGTCCTCTGCCGCGCTCATTGTCGTACTTAGCTCCGATGGGAATGTGTGAACAGTGTCACAGACAAGAAGAAATATTCGCTTCCTGAAGCCGCTGGAATCTTGTCGCGAGCGGACAGAAGGCGCGGCCTAGGATGTTGCCACCAATAGAAACACAATTTCTTGGTGTGGGCGGCCGCGTTCCGATCTGACCGCTGATGATGTCGACTTCTGGCACCAAACGGACATGACGCCGCAGCGCCCGCATGTCCGTTGTTGAGGGATGAACGGACCAAGCTCAGACGTGGGCCGAGGTCCGAGTTTGACCCATCTGCGACATAAGCTGGATTGAAATCCCGCAGTGCAGCGTTCTCCCGCGCAACCGTGATGTGCTATCATATGGGTGGGAGCATAGGCGCGGGAACCAACTCCCCCATCCCCTTGGTAAGAAGCCCAAGGAGGAAGCTCCATGTTCGACATGAGAAGGCGGGAGTTCATCGGGCTGCTCGGCGGCGCGGCGGCTGTGCGGCCGCTCGCGGCCCACGCGCAGCAGCTGAAGATGCCGACCGTCGGCGCATTGGTCATTGGCAATATCAACCCAGAACAGTTTTGGCGGGAGTTTCGGCAGGGGCTGCGCGATCTGGGGTATGTCGAGGGGCAAAACATTCGATTTGAGTTTCGATCGGCTGAAGGACACCTCGACCGGCTTCCCGAATTGGCTGCCGAGCTGGTCCGTCTCAAAATCGATATAATCGTCACGTGGTTCACACCCGCCGCTCTTGCGGCAAAGCAAGCGACGCTCGAAATCCCGATCGTCATGGCCGAGACCGGAGATCCCGTTGGTACCGGGCTGGTCGCGAGCCTTCCTCGACCGGGCGGAAATGTCACCGGGATAGCTTCCGCGACCGCCGAACTAGCCGGCAAAAGTGTGCAACTGATCCGCGATATGCTGCCGTGGGCGCGCCGCGTGATGGCTCTGGCCAATGCAACCGATCCCTTCTCCAAACCTTTCCTCGAACAGATAAAGCTTGGCGGCGAAGCCACCGGAACTACAATCAACCCTGTCTGGATCAGCAGCAGTGAGGAGCTCGAGACCGCCTTCGCATCGATGGAGAAAGACCGGCCCGATGCCGTCATCGTTCAACCCAGCCTGCCGAGCAAACGCGCAGCCGAGCTGGCGCTGAAGCTTCGTGTACCGGCGGTTTCAGTGCCGCGGTGGTTCGCCGAGGAACAAGGCGGGTTGATGTCCTACTCCGCGAGATATGTCGACCTTTTTCGCAAGGCTGCCGTGTACGTCGACAAAATTCTGAAAGGCGCCCAACCGGCCGACCTACCGGTCGAACAGCCAACCCATTTCGAATTGATCATCAATATGAAGACTGCCAAGGCGCTCGGAATTGACGTGCCACCGACGCTGCTCGCCCGCGCCGACGTGGTGATCGAATGAGTGCGCTAGGCAAGCTGGTGCGATCCAGCCGGTGGAAGACCGGTCCGAGTAAGGGGTAGCGCCCGCTTGGTAGCGAATGTTGCGTGGTCCCTGGAAAGAGCGATTGCACACGGATCTAAAGATAGCTCTCCCGGGTCTCAAGGAGGACCAACGTCGTGAAGCGAGACTTCGACCTTATCGTCTATGGCGCGACGGGTTACACCGGCCGTCTCATCGCCGAATATCTGGCGACGTCCTATCGCGGCGACGATGCTCCGTCCTGGGCGATCGCGGGACGCTCGACCGACAAGCTCCGGAAGGTGCGTGCCGACATCGGCGCACCAGACGATTTGCCTTTGGTTAAGGCGGATGCCGCCGAGCCGGCCAGCCTGCCCTCGATGTGCGAGCGTGCGGCCGTGATCATCACGGCGGTCGGGCCTTATCAGCTCCACGGTCCCGAGCTTGTGGCGGCCTGCGCGGCCACGGGCACGGCCTATGTTGATCTGTGCGGCGAGCCGGCTTGGATGCGGCGCATGATCGACGCCCATCACGAAGAGGCGAAACGGACCGGCGCGCGCATCGTCTTCTCCTGCGGCTTCGATTCCATCCCGTTCGATCTCGGCGTGCTCACGTTGCAGGAGAAGGCGCGCGAGAAATTCGGACGTCCGGTGCGGCGGGTCAAAGCCCGCCTGCGCAAGGTGAAAGGCGGCATGTCTGGCGGCACCGCGGCGAGCGCTCAGGCGACGTTGGCCGCCGCCGCGCGCGACCCGGCCCTGATCCGGCTGCTGACCGATCCCTTCGCGTTGACGCCGGGGTTCACCGGGCCGTCTCAGCCGTCGGGCCTCATCCCCCAATACGACCCGAGCATGAACGTGTGGCTCGTGCCGTTCCCAATGGCGCCGATCAACACCAAGAACGTGCACCGCACGAATTTCCTGTTGGGTCATCCCTACCGCACGGACTTCGTTTACGACGAGATGATGGTCGCGCCGGGATTTGGGGAAATCGCTCGCGTGTCGACGGAGACGTTCGCTACGATGGTTTCCTTGTTCAGGACCGGCGGTCTCAAACCCGGCGCAGGCCCGACTCGGGAAGAGCGCGAGAAGGGCTTCTACGACATCCTCTTCCTGGGCGAGCTGCCGGGTGGCGGACGGGTCGAGGCGGTAGTCACGGGCGACCGCGATCCGGGCTACGGCTCGACCAGCAAGATGATCGCCGAGAGCGCTCTCTGCCTCGTGCGCGATGTGCAGGGCGAGGGCGGCACCTGGACGCCGGGCGCGCTGATGGGTCCGGCGTTGCGCAAGCGTCTGAAGGAGCGCGCCGGCCTCACCTTCAGCGCGCGTTGAGGTAACGCTCAGAACTGAAGCCGCGTGCTGGATTACGTGGATCGTAATCAACGAAAGCGCGGCCTGGCGAGCGCGAGCCTCAAATCCGGTTCAATGCCCGCTTCTGGCACCTAACGGACATAACCGGCCGGGCTGACGACGTCCGCTCGTGGGGGTAAGGCGGACATCGCGGCTGCGCTGGCCGTCACCCGATGCCAGCCGATCTCGCTTCAAGGATGACGCTGGCTCTGGCTGATGCTGGCGAGTCGAGGCTGGACCGATATCCGGCGACCAGCGGTGTTCTATCACTGTCACCATTGGATCGGTATTCTATGCCCGCTGATCCGCGACGTTGACTACATGCCGAATGGCCTGCAGCACTCAAGCGTCTCGACGCAGGTCCGTTGTTGAGGGAAGAGCGGACATCGATCATTCGCTGCTTGAGGTCTGCCTTTGACCCAGGCTGTGTGAAAACACGGACGCTGGACCTGCGATTAGAAACTCCTTCTCGATTTCGACAGTGTGAAAGCCGGTTGCGCTTGCAACATCCACAAGATGGCGGAATTTGAGAATTTAATTCTGCGCATTCTCGCTTGGTGCGAGTTTTCACACAGCCTGGACCCATAGCAGACTTGCAGTGAACAGATTTACTAGGCTGGGCGTACCGGACCGCTTTGCGAAGCTTCATCAGATCGGAGCTCTACCATCGCCTCTCAGGCAATAGTCGCGCGGTGTTGCAGCCGAACTTCCGATTATACGATCGTGCAGCGTCATACACGGGAGCGAATCTCATATTGGCTTTGCGGGCCCGCCACCCTAGAATTGCGGCGATCGCAGGACGGGCGAAATGCAGTATGTTTGCGACGCGCCGAAGGGTAAGACCTGGTTCCGTATCGAGACGGAAGGTGAAGCGGCGCATGAGTCGCGCCTGATGAGCCACACAGTCGAGAAATATTTCTGCCGCGAGCGGGAGAAGGCAGTCCAATCCTGGCGTCCGGTGTGGCCCAACGCGATCGAGCGCGACCTCGGCCTCGAGGCCCATGTACAGCGAGAGATGCCGCTTTTCCTCACGTTGCGCGACAGGGAGGGCAATGCACTGGCTACAGCGATGCTGCCACCGGGTGGCAAGGATCGCGGCGGGTTCCGGATCATCATCGTTGCCGCATCCAATGCCGATCCTTATCCCGAGCAGGACGCGGCCATCGCTGCGCTAGGAGCGCATTTCGGTCTCACACTCGATCGCCACCGCTGCTTCCCCTACGGCCGCTAAGGAGCCTGACAATTATCGCTGCTTGATTGGAGCGATGTCGGCTCATGGCACTTTTGAGACATGCCGGGGCGATCTGACTATGTCCGATTTTCGGGGAAGACCGGAAGTGACCGCCAACCGGCCAAACCGTCGCGAATGACCCGGAACGGCCATCAACGGCCAGCAAGTTGATGAAATTGATGCGCCGCACATAGCGAGCAATCCATCAGACCGAAATGAAGCCAGGGCCGTGCGGTTCGATCACCATAGTGCACGCCCTCTCAGGCTAACTGCACGGGCCCGTGATCATCGCAATGATCGCCGTGCGGATGGTGCAGCCGACCGTCTACGAGATAGTCGACATGGTCGCCATGCGGCACCGCTTCGTGTCCGCAGTTTGGACCGTGCGTGTGCGAGCAATGGACTTCGGGCGTGCACTGCATGGGATTTGTGGCGTTGACCACGATGGCGTGCTCATCCACGTGATCCTCGTGCATATGATGGAGATGGCCATCGTGCAGATGGTCCACATGACCGTCATGGCGAATCGCAGTGTGTCCGCAGTTCGGGCCATGCTTGTGAGTGTGGTTGGCGTGGTGTTTCTCGGTACATGTGGCCATCGGCAATGCTCCTTCTGACTGGTGGTTCTCTCTCGAAAGCCTATCCACCATGGAAATAATTGCGAGGACCAGCACCCCAAGTGCACACAAGTCAAATTGAAATACGTAATGTTATAGCGTTGCGGGACCCTGGAACTGTTTGCGCGCCCTGGGGCGACGGTAGAGTTGTCCTCGCCACGCCCGTCAATCATCAGGCCGCCGTGGGTGCCTAGGGAAACCTTCGGCCGGCGCGTGCGCCACGGCCATGTCGTGATGATGCCGATTCGAGCCGCACGGCGGCCATGGCCATCCGCACGGCACCCGCGATAATCGGCAAAAGCGCTGAACTGTGGCAACTCTGTTGGAGTCGCCTATTGGCAGATATTGTTGCGAAAGTCTTTTTGGGGTGACGAACGAAAATTTTTAGAGCCGCTGATGCGTTTTACGCGCGGCGACGTGAGGGGCCATATCGTTTCATCCAAAATCGATCACGGACCTCCGTGGCGCTGAAAGGCGACGCAGCAGCTGAGAAGTCCAAAGATCAACTTTCGCGAGATTTTTAGGGTTGTTCGATTTTCGACTTTTGCAACAATATCGGCTGTGCCTACCGCAAATCAAACGCGCGCATATTGGTGATGCAGTCCACCCAGGATCGGACGGCACTGAATGCGTCCTGCTGCCTCGGCGGAACGTGATATCGGCGCGTCCTTGTTCAAGGATAAGTGAGTGCGCGTGCCATTATAGTATTGGGCGTAAGATTTCAGAATGCGGCGCAGATGCACCTCGCCCAGGACAATGATGTGGTCCAGACACTCCCGCCGGATCGATCCGATCAGCCGTTCGGCAAAGCCATTCTGCCAAGGTGAGGCCGGTGCAATCGGTTTGTCTCGAATGCCCATGGCGCGCAATCGGCGTGTGACGACGGCGCCATAGATCCGATCGCGATCACGGATCATATAACCCGGAGCCCCATCCCAAGGAAAAGCCTCGGTGATCTGGCGTGCGATCCATTCCGCCGTAGGGTTGGTTGTGACGTTGATCCAGATCAGCTCTCTACGGTCAATCCGTACAATCACGAAGCCGTACAGCAGTTTGAAGCCAATCGTCGGGACCACGAACAGGTCCATGGCGGCAATGTCTGGAGCGTGGTTTCGCAGAAAGGTCCGCCATCCCCGACTTGGAAGTCCGCGTCGCTTGACCATGTACTTGGCGACGGTTGATTGAGCGACACTAAACCCAAGCTTGAGCAGTTCGCCGTGAATGCGTGGCGCACCCCAAAGCTGGTTCTCCGTGCTGATCTGCCTGATCAGTGCCCGCAATTCTATTTCGATTCGCGGGCGCCCTCCCCGCGAGTTCGATTTCCAACGCCAAAAGCGACGAAAGCCGGCCCGATGCCAATGTACCAGCGTTTCGGGCCGGACGATCGTAACGACCTCCAGGATCAACGGAAACCATCGATACATCTGGACGAGGAACCAGCGATCGTTGTTCGTGAGATGAGCGCGGCCCTTCACCTTACGTCGCAAGACCACCAGTTGATGTCGGAGCGTGGCATTCTCAGCCTCAAGCCGGATCTTCGACTTGAAGGCTGAGGCCAAGACAGCCACGACGAAACGCAGGAGCCCGATCATTCCGCCAGCTTAGGCGATTCCATCACGTCAGCAACTCGGATGAGGTTTTCGGTACACACAGCCGTTGTGGATTCTCGGATCAAGTAATTTCGGCGCCATGCTCGCGGCCGAGCTCGGGCTTCCCTATGCTTTCGCCTCGCATTTCGCGCCCGAACTGCTCATTCCCGCGATGCAGATCTACCGCAGCCGCTTCAAGCCGTCAGAGCAACTTGACCGCCCCTACGCGATGGTGGGCGTCAACATCATCGCCGCCGCGAGCGATGACGAAGCGCGCCGGCTGGCAACGACGCAGCAGATGTCCTTCGCGAACATCTTCCGCGGCGCGCGCGGCCTCAGCCAGCCGCCGATCGACGACATCGAAAGCTACTGGTCGCCGGCAGAAAAAGTGCAGGCGACGCGGATGCTCGCCCGCTCCATCGTTGGATCTTCCGACACCGTTCGCGCCGGCATCGATGCGCTCATTACGGAAACCGGCGCCGACGAACTCATCGTCGTGTCCGATGTCTTCGACCATGCAACCCGGCTGCACTCCTTCGAGCTGATCGCCAACGCCGCCGGCATCGCCTCCTAACGGCAGCCTTCTTGGCTCGGACATCGCCAGGCCGGTAACAAGGCCCTCACATTTTTCTAATGCAGATCACTAGAGCTCCAGTCCGGCGCAGGCCAGTTTGCGCGTGACGAACACAATGCGGGTCCGACGATCGTTCGGCGGCCACGCGTCCATCTGGATTGGCGGATGTACACCGAGAATTTTTGCGCGATAAATCGTCTACCTAAAGGGCTGGGACGACCCGTTCACCACGTCTTTGCGGAGATCTGCGGCTCGGTAATCCTGAAGAAAACGGGGTGGGTGACGGGGGGTTGCATTTTGTCCATATTTGGACTATATCCATATCTGGCAAATGGGTAGGACCGCATGCGGAACGACCACGAAACACACCCGTCTGAAGCGGAAAAAGGGCCTCAGCGCCTCAACGATTCGCGCTTTGCGCCGGCCAATCGAAGGCGGCTCAGCGCTCCCGCTCTGCGGACTTTCCTTGCCATTGCGGATCTATGGGGTTTGACGGAAGAGCAGCGTCTCTTGATCCTCGGCTATCCCTCTCGATCCACGTACCACAACTGGTGCAAGCAGGCGCGCGAGCACGGCGCTTTCACCCTCGACGTTGATGTCCTTACACGCATCTCGGCGGTACTCGGGATCCATCAGGGTCTCGGGATTCTGTTTCCGACGGAGCAGCTTGGCGTCGAGTGGCTGCGAGCCCCGCACACCGCTGTCATGTTCGGCGGGCGACCGCCGCTCGACCTCGCGACCAGCGGCTCCCAAGATGGGTTGCTCTCGGTGCGCCGTTTCCTCGACGGCGCGCGAGGCGGGCTCTACATGCAGCCGAACACCATTGACGAGGCGTTCACGCCTTACGACGACACGGAAATCGTCGTCCGGTGACGGACGCTTTCGCACCCTCGCCTCGGCCTGCCCATCGCCTGATCCCGTCGCAATTCCCTCCCGTCGGACTGTTCGATACGGTTGCGACCGCGGCCGATCTTGCGACTGTGATGGAGCTGGTCGGCTGGACTAACGATCGGCTTGTCGCTGACCGTATCTCTCGGCTGCCGCAGACAGAATGGGTATATGGCGTCGCCAATGCCAGCATCGTCATGGCAGCTTTCCTGCACGTCGCTCCCGGTGGGATGCGATTCAATGGTCCCGAGCTCGGTGCCTGGTACGCAGCCGACGATCTCCGGACTGCAGCTGCCGAAGTCGGTCACCACCTTCGGCGCGAGACGGTCGCGCGCAATGTAACCACGATGAGCCGGACCTACAGGGCGTATGCCTCAACTCTGTTAGGCGACTATCTCGACATCAGAGGCCAGCAGACCAGGCGCCCTGACGTATACGCAAGCGACCGCTATGACGCCTCGCAAAAGTTTGGCGAGGAGGTTCGCGCGTCAGGTGGCGCGGGCCTGCTCTACGACAGCCTGCGACGCCGGAACGGTGTCAACGTTGTAGCGCATCGGCCGCGCAACATCACAGACATCGTACAGACAGATCATTTCGAAATTTCGGTCCAGGCAACGTCGCGCATGATCGACGTCCGCAAACTGTCGCTGTGATGCGAGGGAGGAACCCCTAAGCTTCCGGCCGAATTTTGACAGTCCAATCAAACCGAACGTCCGTTTCGCGCCAAGAGCTGTCCTTCATCGACAATCATCATCCACGTTCGAAATATTTTTGGACTTGCGACCAAGGAAGCGAGCCACCCCTCGAAGATGGAAACGAGTCGAGCGACGACTTCCGCTGTACCCCCGACAGCAGACATCGTCGGCCATCGCGGCATGTCCGAAAAGTGCCAGGAACGGACTCACGCTTTACTCATTGCAGGCCCACCACCTGCCCAGCCAAAGTTATTGCGCAGGCGCAGGTATGGGCAGGATGCTCGACACTTTCCAGCCGCTCGGCGTCTTCACCGATCACCAACCGTAACGATACCCGCGATAGTACCGAGGGCCGTAGTATGAGTATGCGGGGCGAACAACGCGGTAACTCGATCCATATCCGCCGTAGTATGCGGGAGCGTAGCCGTACGCTGGGGCGTACCCGCCGTAATAAGCAGGGGCATAGCCGCCATAGTAGCCGTACCCCGGTCCGCCGTAGTAACCGTAGCCCGGGCCATAGGCGTAGGCGCTGGACGCTATTCCACCGATCACCGCACCAGCAATTAGTCCGCCTGCGAGACCGGCACCCCAACCACCCCAACCACCCCGCCACGCCTGAGCTGGTGATGGTGTCACCAAGGCAGTGACACCGATGGTGGCAGCGGTCGCTAACGCTAATACTGCTTTTTTCATGTCCGAAGCCTTTCCAGTTCCCGGAACTCCAACCCGCCGAGCAGGCAATGGTTTCCCGCGAGCACCATTTGCGAAAGGGCTGCCGTGAAATTTAATATTGATGAACGGCCCGCCTGGAGCGCCTGCATGACACGCGCCCCGCCGCATGTGCCTGCCCCAAGCTTAGGAGATTATATCTTACCGGTTAGAACAATTGCCTTGATAGGGGCTGAAACCAGTACAGAAGCACAATCTCGGGCGCGGCTCTGATGTCGCCGTTGGGTCAAGAGCGCCGGTTTGATGCCCCGCCGACCACTTCCGGTCTAACCCAATCAACGGACTTCGCCAGACCGGCCCGACTGGGCCGCTTCGTGCCAGAAGGCGACATCGGTTCGGCCACCAGCTCAAGGATTAAAGAGCTGCATCCGCTGTGGGCACCTTCTCAATGAGCGCGTGAAGTCGAATGACGATTTCGGCTGCTCGCTTGCCGTCTCTAGCGATTAAATTGAGCACCTGCCGGACTTCTTCCAGATCTGGCGGTTCAGCGCGCAGCCAGTTTAACCCAGCCTGTGCATTAGTGACCGCCGCCGTCATCGCGTCGACGATCTCGTGGGCTTGGGCATTATAGGTGCGCTCGAATTCCGCCGAGGTCTGCAATGGAACTTGGCCCTTCGCGTCGCTCAAAATTCCCTCCGGCCGGACAAGTGTTGAACCGTTAGCATGACAAATCTCCTCAACCGTATTGATGGACGGGTTGGTGATCGAAATGCTCGTGGCGGCCGAGCTAGACCGATCGATCGAAAGCTGGCAGATCGGGCGTTCGTGCATGGTCACCTCCCGCAAATATCGCCTCCGCGAAGTCACGCGCTGATGAAGGTAAGCAAACAGTCGTTTATCTGCTCCTTGTGCGTCGTGCACATACCGTGCGGCGCCGCTGGGATTAACTTGAGCGTTGCGTTCTTGATGAGCTTAACCGATAGCATCGCCGAATCGGCTACCGGCACGATCTGATCGTCGTCGCCGTGGAGAATCAGAGTGGGCACATCGATTTTCTTCAGATCTTCAGTCAGGTCGGTTTCGGAAAACGCCTTGATGCAAAAATAGCTCGCCGGCATCCCCGCCATCATTCCCTGCATCCAAAACCACTCCCGCACGCCTTCCGAAATGTCAGTACCCGGACGGTTGTAGCCATAGAATGGCATGCTGAGATCCTTCCATAGCTGGGACCGGTCAGCGTGAACGCGGGCACGAAGCTGATCAAACACTTCGATCGGTGTACCACCGGGATTCTTCGCGGACTTCACCACTATGGGTGGCACTGCCCCAACCAGCACGGCTTTGGCAACGCGCCTGGTCCCGTAGCGTCCGATGTAGCGTGCGACCTCGCCCCCGCCTGCGGAATGCCCAACGAGGACGACGTCCGTCAGGTCGAGCTGCGTCAGCAGTTCTGCCAGATCGTCGGCATAATGATCCATATCGTTGCCGTCCCAGGGTTGACTGGAACGGCCATGGCCACGCCGATCGTGCGCGATGCAGCGGAAACCACGTTGCGCAAGGAACAACATCTGGTCTTCGAAAGCGTCTGAGCTGAGCGGCCAACCGTGACTAAATACGATGGCCCGACCGGTGCCCCAATCCTTGTAGTAGATCTCGGCGCCATCTCGGGTGGTGAAGCTGCACATCTTACGGGGCCCTTTTGTATCCGCTTCTTTCGCTCGCTTTCATTTTTGCTCGAGAGCCAAGGCTGTGGTTTGGTAGAGGCCGCAATGTTGGCGACACTAAATATTGCACGGGGACGGCGATCCCCGCTTTAAGGGCGCCTTATCATTTTCTTAAGATGGGCTTTATTCGCGCTTCTAGCGGCACGCCGGCCGGCGACCAGCAGAGGCTGTTCGAGTCATTCCCCAAGCTCGCCGAGCAAGGCCTTGGCGTCGTTCAGATCGACTGTATCGAAGCCTTCGCTGAACCACTTGTAGACTGGCAAGAGAAGGGTACGAGCCGCATGGCGCTTATCCCGATTGCAAAGAAGCCTCGCCATGCTGATCGCGGCACGCAGTTCCAGAGACTTCGCTTGCTGCATGCGCGCAACTGTTAGCCCCCGCTTGAAGTAGGCCTCCGCCTTTTCCGGATCGCGATGTGGCGATCGCAGCGCTATTTCGCCGGCCACCCGATTGATCTCCGCCTCTAACCAGGTTTCCTTGCTCGTTCCGATTATAGCCATTGCTTCGTCAGTGCAGCGCCAAGCGTCTTCAAACTGGCCAAGTTCTGCGTGCGCGCTGGCCAAATACGACAGGTAAGAAGGCATCCAAACTGTTGCCCCAGTCGATCGAAATGCAGTTACCGCAGAGCTGATGATGTCGACCGCGTCCGAGGCATTGCCTGTCGCGGCCGACACGCAACCGCCGAGTACGGTTGCCGTCGTTTTCCAGAATAAGGCTCCCTTTTCTTCGGCAAGCGCGACAGCTTCACCGAGTTGCGCGTTCGCTATGGCATAGTTGCCGCAGAGCAAGTGGCTAAAACTTGTGAGGCTCAGCGCATAAATCAAGGTGGCTGCGTGCCCGATCTCTCGTGCGTCGCAGAGCGCCTCGTTGGCGTCTGCGATCGCGGCGTCGGGATAGCCAAGCAGCCACAATGCTATCGCTCGATAGGATAAAGCTGCCACCCGACTGTCTTGACCAAAACGTGTGGCCAGCGGAGGATGCGCAACGGGATCATAGACTGCAATCGCGCGATCGAGATGTGCACGGCCTTGCCTCAGGTCTCCAGTGCACAGCAGGCAAACACCCGTCGTGCGATTCGCGATTGTGAGCGACGCCGTTTGCCCCTGCTTCTCGGCCAGCGCAAGGACCTGCGCGACAGCTTCGCGCAGGGCGTCGCCGTTAAATGTTACGAAGCTCGGGACCATAGCGGCATAGATGATCGAAAAGAGCACCAAAGGATCTTCGGGAGGTTCTCCGTGCGCCTCGGCTTGTTCGATTAGCAGATGAGCGCGCTCCACGGCTGCCTTGGTTTCCGCCGAAGCAAATCCATTGACGTGGACAAGGGCATTAATTAGCGCAACCTGTAGTCTGATTTCCTCACGCCGCAACGTCGGAGTAGCGGGCAAGATCGCAATCTGGGCGAGCGCACGCCTGAGCTGGACCGCAGCTTCTATCAGAGCCGAACGCTCTAACGACCGCTGCCCCGCCTTGCCCCATTGGCGCACGGCGTTCTCGATCAGTCCCGCCTCCGCGTAGTGACGAGCCAGCACCTCCGGCTGGCTTTCGGCAATTTCCGCGAATTGCCTCTCGAACGCTTCGGCGATGCGAGCGTGAAGCGCCCGTCGCGGCTCGCGCAACAGCGTTCCATAGGCCACATCCCGCACAAGCGCATGCTTGAAAAAATACATCGCGTGCGGAGGAACTCCCTGCCGAAACAGCAATCCGGCTTGAATAAGGCGATCAAGCGAGCCACTCAGCACGGCCTGTGGTTCCTGGATCACCGCGGCCAACAAAGCATGTGAAAACTCGCGCCCGATTGCTGCGCCAATTTGGGCTGTTAGCATCGCGGGACCTAGCCGGTCGAGTCGCGCCATCAGGGACGCATGCAAGCTTGCGGGGACCGCCAGCCCCGGCGCAGGGAACGCAGCAATTGTTTGCTTTTGCGCTTTCTCATCGTCCGCCTCAAGCACAGCCTTCGTCATCTCCTCAACAAACAGTGGAATGCCATCGGTTCGCTCAATGATTTCCTCCCGATTGCCTGCGGTCAGCAAGTTGTTACCAACGACACGGTCTATCATGGCGTCGACGTCATGCGGCGCCAACCGATTGATCGTGATAAGTGTCACTTGCGGCCGTCCAATCCAAGGCGCATCAAAGTCCGGTCGAAATGTCACAATGAGCAGGACGCGAAACTTCCCGATTTGGTCGATCGTCCGACTAAATGCTTCGAGGCTAGTGGGATCGGTCCAATGTGCATCCTCTAAGATCATCAGCACGGGATTTCGGCGGGCCAGGGCTTCTACCTGCGATATGAGCGCTCTGAGCGTTTCTTCGCGGCGCTGTGGCGCTGCCATTTCCAACGTGGGATAGCGGCCATCATTTCGCAGTGACAACATCTCGGCGAAAAGTCCCGCATGATAGGCTGAGGTCAGGGTATCAGCGAGCAGGGTATCAAGCTTGTCGAGTTTTGTTTGCGTCGTGTCGTCATGGGTCAATGCGGCGGCGCGCTCGATTCGGCTGATGATCGGATAAAGCGCACTATCGGTGTGTTGGGGTGAGCTGAAATAGCGTAGGCGCGTGTGTGGCTCGGCAGCAATACGCTCCAGCAGCTCCGCCGTGAGCCGCGACTTGCCGATACCGGCCTCACCTGAGATCAGCACGACCTGGCCGGCGCCAGCCTTTGCCTTGGCCCAGCGGCGCTGCAATAGGTCCATTTCCTCTTCCCTACCCACCAAGGGCGTCAAAGCTGTCGCACGCAGCGCTTCGAAGCGGTTCTCCATGGGATTTGCTCGATGGACCAGCCAAGCCAACACCGGTTGAGTGACGCCCTTTAAGCGTCTTGATTTCACGTGCTGCAACTCAAAGAGATTGCCGACAAGCCTTCGCGTACTGTCAGCGATGATCACACTGTCCGGTTCCGCGATGCTCTGCAGGCGCGCTGCCAGAGTCGACGTCTCGCCGACAACGTTGTACTCTCGAGCCTCTCCCGAGCCCTCCAGGCCGCTGACCACAACGACGCCGGTTGCAATCCCGACCCGGGCCTGCAAGGGAGGCGATAATGCCAGTGCTTTTACTTGCGCGATTAGTTCCAGCCCGCACTGCACTGCTCGCTCGGCGTCGTCCTCGTGCGCGACGGGAAAACCAAAACAGATCACGACCGGGTTCGCGAGAGAGCGGGCTGCGACGAACCCATCGTGCCGTCGGCTCGTCGCAACGACGCAGTTATGGTAGGCCTGCATGATGTCGCGCAAATCCTCCGGGTCCATTCGGGCGATGTCGGCCCCGTGCAATAGCTCACATGATGCGACTGTGAGCTGACGACGCGCGTCGATGACTGGTCCCTCCTGGCGAGGCACAACAGGCTCTTTGGGGCCGTTCTCAGTTTCGGGAACAGCATTCGTATCGGGGGATTCGCGCGCTTCTCGCACCACTCCCACGAAGCGGATCCCCTTGCGGGGCAGAGTACGGATCAGTCGCTGCTCTTCTCCGTTGTCGCCAAGCGCAGTGCGCGCCGCATTGATCCGGGTTGTCAGCGCCGACTCCGACACAATGCGCCCGCCCCAAATGGCATCAAGCATATCGTCCTTGGTGACGACGCGCTCGCGGTTGCTGATGAGGAATTCCAGAAGATCAAAGACCTGAGGCTGCACCGCGATTACGGCCCTTCCCCGGCGCAATTCACGGCGACCTGTATCCAAGACATAGTCTTCAAAAGAGAAAAGCATGTCCTTCCCGCCGGTTAGTGTTTGGCTTGTTGGAAGGCGGATCGCGCCTTAGAGACCAGGTATCATCGCCTCGTCCATACTCCAGCCGCGGTAGCAACTTTGAACTAAGTTAGCACAACAACGGCCTTTCATGGATACCTTCGAAGCGACTCGCTCTGCTTCGGGTCCATTCACGTCGTCTTGGCCGCACGCCGGCCGTGTCCGGTCTAGCCCCGACAAGCGGGCGGCGTGAGGGCAGCGGCGGCCCCGCCTGGGCGAGAGTAGCGGGTAGCCCTCTCTGAGGAACTATTAAGGGCTTCCCAGAAAAGCCAACAAAGGCGAAACGGCAGATTCACCGCAATTTCCGAAATGGGTCAATCGCGCCGGTTTGACCCTCTGCCAGCCACTTCCGGTCTACCCCGAACAACGGACATCATCAGACCGGCCCGTTTGGTCCGTTTCGTGCCAATAACGGACTGGCGGCTTTCGTAATCGCCAGAAACACGACATTGATCGAGTAAGTCGCGTGGACCAGCGCCGTGTGCCGATAGATGAATCGGCCGTGGGGCCGATCGGCTCGCCGAGACTATCGCGTCGTCACATCGGCGGCTTCACGCCCTCAGCACCGATCACGACCGCAGCGGCTTCCGAACCGTCCTTCTTCATAACGATGAAGACCATGCGCCCAACTGCGAGCTGGTCGGCCGGTGCCTTGTCAAAGGCGACAACCGTCGCGCTCGTTGGGATGGTGATCGTCTGTTCTCCGCCTTTGTAGTTAAGCATGAGCACGCGGTCCGTTCCGACCTCCTCGACCTTGGAGATATTGGCGTTGGTCATCATGTTCGGCTTGGATTCAAGATCCCATGGATAGTGCCCCTCGGCCAGACCGCGCAAAGATTCATCAAACACATGAACCTCGCGCGCGACGCGCTTGCCGTCCTGCTCGAAAGACGTGATGCCGACGAACTTGCCAGACTGGATGGCGCTCATGTCGGCCTTCGTCACCAGGAAAAGGCCAGCGTCGTTGGCGAGTTTGATCGTTACAGTTTCGCCCTTGGCGGTTTGAACGCTGATCGTTCCGTCCTTCGCGGCGGTCAGCGTGCCGCGGATATGCGCCTGCGCGAAGGCTGGCGCGGAAAGCAGCACACCAACAAGAACCGTTGCGGCTGCAATCGGTACCCAAAGAGCTCGAGACATGAGCATCTGATTTCACTCCCTTTGGCGCTCGCCAGACAAGGTATGCCCACTCCAACGATTAGAATGCGAGCAACTGTGGCGACCTAATCTGGTCACTTTGAAGACGTCGCGGCTAGATCGAAGGAACTTTGGAGGTCGCTGACGTCCGAGAAGGGTCAAACTGAGAAATACTCGGAACGAGCAGATATTTTCCGGTCTTCCGCCGATAGCAGACATCCTCGGCGGCCGTTTGGCTAGGCTTAGTTCAGGCGGAAGGGAGTGTTTTCATTCCATATCCAATATTCCGCGAATGCCCGGCGAGCGCCCTGCCCGCGCCTGAGCAGACTGACGAGGTTTTGCGATCTCCTTGCCGGTTGGAAACTGGATAGTTTTCTACTCATTCGTTATCGACACGAGATCCCGTTTGCGTATGAACGGCCGCTTTGCGCCAGAACCGGACCTTCGTCGAAGTTCGCACATGCTGCTTGCAAAAGCTCGCATGCTGCACCGCCGATGTAGTCAGTTAGACCCAGCGGCCTGGCATAAATATGCGCGAGGGAAATCTGCTTCCTGGCGAACGTGATCGAATTTCGGAAAGCTGGGCTGCCACGAGCGCGCCCGCTCCTCTGTTGGCTTGGAGGCTGTTCATGATGATCACACTTTCCTTGTTCAGTGCCGCCGAGACCGCGGCGAGATCCGGGAAGTGCGTGCGCACGAGCATTCGATGATCAACGCAAAACGCTTGCCGGTATCGCCGACCGGATCCGTGCCAAGGAGGCGCTTGTATTGAAACTGGATCTTAGATTGCGGACGAAGTCTTGCTCCGCAGACGGTTGCAACCGTTCTCAGTCAGATGACGAACGGCTGGTCAATCGCGAATTTGTCAGAGAGCAGTTGCGGCGCCCCATCGCCGATCAAGACGAGATCCTGCAGGTGCCAGTGCAGGCGCTGCGGTTCGACGGCCAGGATCATTCCCTTTTCCAGCACGATAGCGCTGCCCCTGCGCAACACCGGCTCTTGCTGGTGAAACCATGGTCCCATGCCGTGCCCGACCAGCGATGCGGTGTAATCGATGCCCTTCTTCCTGAACTCTGCGACCGCAAAGGCATATATCTCGCCGGCCGTTACCCCGGCCTGGCAGCGGTCAATGGTCTTGCGGTGAATCTCGAGCGTCAGCTCATAGCCGCGCATCTGTTCGGCGCTCGGCGGCCCCAGAATGGCGAGCCGCGACTGATGCCCCGGACACCCATCGAAATAGGCGACATAGTCGTTGCGGACAAAATCGCCTGTGCGAAACGCGACATCGCTTTCGCCGCCATACATCACGTCGTTCGAACTTGAATTCAGGATGCCATGCACATAGGCAGCTCCCCGCCGCATGCAGGCCGCGACCATGCGGGCATGCACCTCACGCTCGGTTTCGCCGTCCCGGATGGTCGGGAAGATCTCGACCAGCACGTCGTCGAGCAGATCGGCCGCACTTTTCTGCTGGGCGATTTCGCCCGTCGTCTTGATCCATCGGACTTCGTCCATCATCCGCGAACAGTTGAACATTTCGAGCCTCGGCAGGGCGCACTGGATCTCCTCCCAGTGCGCCGCGCTCAGTCCATCCTGTTCGAAGCCGATCCGGGCTGCCGCCAGACCGGCATCGGCAATCAATTCCGCGACCCGGCTGTAGAGCGATTTCTCGTAGGCCTGATAGACTTCGACCTGCGCGATCCACGATTCGCGCCGCGCCAGTTTCTCCGCAAAGGCGTCGAGGACGATGACCGGCGCGCCATGACGCGGCCATAGCACCATGAAGCCGCGCACCGTACTGGCAATGTCGAGATGCCGGGCGAGCGTGCCCGGCATCGCCATGCCCGACAGATAGGTAAAGTTTACGCCGGTCCGGACAGCGACCGCCGCCAGTCCATTCCTGTCCATGAAGGCATTGAGCCGGTCGATATTGGCCAGGACGCTGCGGCCGTGGTTTGGCATCTCGGTATCCCCGGGATCGATGGAAACCTAGCGCGCGTACCTGACTTCGAACGTCACCACCCCGCCCTCGGTCCGGTACGGGCCGTGCTTCATGCCCGGTGGCCGGCAGGCATACATGCCCTTCTCGAAGAACTGGTCGCCGTCCCACTGATTGCCTTCGAGGATGTAGACCTCTTCCCAGAAGTCATGCACGAACGTCTCGGTGCTGGCGCAGCCCGGATCGACCTTCAGCATACGCGTCACGAACATCCTGTCGGGATCCTCGGTCAGAATCTTCTGGTAGTGACCGGGAGGTGCGCCCTCGACCGGCACCCAGGGAATGTTCTCGGTCGGGAAGAATTCCAGTTCAGGCTTCGGCATCGTCTTCTCCTTTGGTGGCTGTCAGATCGAATGCGTGCACTTGCATGATGCGACCCCGGGCTTCATCGCTCTTCACGCACGTAGGGCAGTGCGAGCGCCTCGGGCGCGCCGGCGCGGCGCTTCATGGCGCGTCGGCCCATCACCGCCAGCACGATGATCGCCATCAGATAGGGGAACATCTGCATGACGTAGGTCGAGATCAGATAGAACACGCCGCCCAGAACCTGCGACTCCGCGATCAGGATGTAAGCGAAGCCGAACAGATAGGCGCCGCCGAGCAGTTTGATCGGGTGCCAGCCGGCAAAGATCACGAGCGCCAGCGCTACCCAGCCACGGCCGGCGATCATGCCCTCGGCCCAGCTGCTTAAATAGGCGACCGACAGGAACGCCCCGGCCAGTCCGGCCATGCCGGCGCCGAACATGACCGCGAGATAGCGAATCCGGAACACGTTCCAGCCGACAACGTCGACGGCGCTCGGCTTCTCGCCGGCCGCGCGCAGCGCCAGGCCGGGCCGCGTCCGGTAGAGGAAATACCAGACCACCGCGACCATGATGTAGGAGAGATAGACCAGCACATTTTGATTGAAGAAGATCGGGCCGAGCGCGGGGATATCCGAAACCAGCGGAATCGGAAGCGCGTGCACGCTCTGGGGAACGTCAATGGCGACCAGGCCGTGCCCGGCAAAGCTCGACAGCCCGTCGCCGAACAGCACCATGGCGAGGCCGGCGACGACGTGATCGGCGCGGATCGTCACCGTCAACAGCGCGAACAACAGCCCGAGCAGCATGCCGGCCACGATCGCGCAGAGGATGCCGATCACGACCGATCCCGAGCCGAGCGTCGCGGCCACCGCCGTGAGCGCGCCCACCAGCATGATGCCTTCGATCCCCAGATTCAGCACGCCGCTGCGTTCGACCACGAGTTCGCCGAGCGCGGCCAACAGCAGCGGGCTTGCAGCGGCCACGCTGGTCGCCAGCATGCTGATGAGGACCGTCATGTTCATGCGCGGTCGACCTTCGCGAGCCGCGCACGCGGCCGGAACCCTCTCGCCAGGGTCAGGCCGGCGAGCGCAAAAAGGATGATCGCGGCCTGCATGATCCGAACCAGCGACGGATCGATCTGGGCGATCTGCAGCGCCGAGCCGCCCTGGATCAGGATGCCGTAGAACACCGACATAACCAGCACCAGCACTGGATCGTGCCCGGCCAGCCACGAGACGAGAATACCGAGATAGCCATAGCCCGGCGTCAGCACATAGAGACGTCCGGCCGTCCCGCTCACTTGCTGGATTCCCGCTATGCCGGCCAGCGCGCCGCTGAGGAGCATGACGGCGATGGTGACGCGGGTGACGCTGATAGCCGCGTACCGCGCCGCTTCGTGCGAGTGGCCGACGACGGTGATCTCGAAACCCCAGCGGCTGAACCGCAGCAGCACGCTCAGCGCCAGCGCCACCAGCGGCGCCGCGATGATGCAGATATCGAGTTCGGACCCTATCGACGGCAGCCTTGCCTCATCGGGAAAAAATGCCGAATAGGGCCAGCCGCCGCCGGGCTCGCGCCATGGTCCATAGACTAGCGATTGCACCCACAGAATGGCCACGTAGTTCAACATCAGGCTCGACAACACTTCGTTGACACCAAGCCAGACTTTCAGGGCCGCCGGAATGAAGGCCCAGATCGCACCGCAGGCGATGCCGCAGCCGGCGACCGCGAGCAACATCAGCGGAGGTGGCAGCGATGTATTGAGCGCGACGAGACCGGCGCCGAAGGCGCCCATCACCATCTGGCCCTCGCCGCCGATATTCCAGACCCGCGCTCGAAAGGCGATGGCCGCGGCCAGACCGGTAAAGGCGATCGGCTCGGCAAACACCAGCGAACTCTCGAGCGCGCTCCACGAGCCGACAGCGCCGTCATAGATGGCACGAAAAGTTTCAAGAACGGGCGCATGCACGGCAACGAGGACAAGCGACGAGGCCGCCAGCCCAAGCAGGACCGACAGCACGAAGGCGCCAGGCATCCGCAGCCAGATCGGAATGGCCATCATCAAGCCGCGTCCAGCAAATGGCCGCCCATCACGGCGCCGATGTCGCCGCGATTGGCATCCTGGCGATGCCAGGTGCCGCAGATGGCGCCGTCATAGAGTACCATCACACGGTCGGATAATTGCAGGATCTCGTCGAGGTCCTCGGAAATGAGAATGATCCCGGCACCGCTCTCGCGCAGGTCGAGCAGGCGATCGTGCACCGCGCGCGCCGCCGCGATATCGAGACCACGGGTCGGTTGCGCGACGATGAACGCGACAGGCTCGGCCAGCACTTCGCGCCCAATCAGGATCTTCTGCTGGTTGCCGCCGGAAAGCGAGCGGACCGCAGTGGCGGTGCCCGGCGTGCGCACGTCGTAATCGCGGATAAGGTTCTCGGCGCGCTCGCGCGCCACCCGCCGGCTGACCCACATGCCTTTCGCCAGCGGCCGCTCGCGATAGTCGCGAAGCAGCATGTTGTCGGTCATGTCGAGCTGCGGGACCAATCCCATTCCGAGACGATCCTCGGGCACGAAGCGCAACCCGGCGCGAAGCCGCGACAGTGCATTGGCCTTTGTCATGTCATGGCCGTTGAGCCAGATCTGTCCCTGCTGAAGGGAGCGGATTCCGGCCACGCATTCGGCTAGTTCGACCTGGCCGTTGCCCGCAACGCCAGCAATGCCGAGGATTTCCCCGGCCCGCACCTCAAGCGTCACGCCCTTCAGGCCGCTGGCGCCGCGGTCGGCCGTCGCGCGGCCTTCCCGGACCTTGAGCACGGCGCCGCCGAAATTGCCGGCGCTGATCAGTCGCTGTGGCGGCATCGCGGCGCCGACCATCAACGCACCGAGTTCCTGGATCGAGGCTTCCGACTTGCCGAAGGACGCAACGACGCGACCGCGCCGCAGCACCGTGACCCGGTCGGCGGTAGCAGCGACTTCGCGCAGCTTGTGGGTGATGAACACGACATATTTGCCCGCGTCCGCGAGCCGGCGCAGCGCGACGTAGAGATCGGCCGCTTCGCCGGGCGTCAGCATCGAAGTCGGCTCGTCCAGCAGCAGGAAATCCGCGCCCCGGTAGAGCAACTTCAGGATTTCGACCTTTTGCCGCTGACCGACGGTCAATTGCCAGATCAGCGCATGGGGATCGATATGCAGCCCGTGCTCGCGTCCCACGGCTTCGACGCGCTGGGCCGCCTCGCGCCGATGCAGCCGGAGCGAGGATTCGGTCGCCCCGAGCAGGATATTATCGAGCACGGAAAAGGCATTCACCAGTTGAAAATGCTGGTGAACCATGCCGATCCCGCGACGAACCGCATCCCACGGCGAGCGAAACCTGGTCTTCTCGCCGTCGATGAAGATTTCACCGCTGTCGGGCATATAGACGCCCGACAGGATGTTCATCAGCGTCGATTTGCCGGCGCCGTTTTCGCCGAGCAGCGCGTGAATTTCTCCGCGCCGCAAGGTGAGATCGACGCGGTCGTTGGCGACGGTCTCGCCGAAGCGCTTGCTGATCGACGACAGTAAAACGCCTTCGCCGGCTGAGGCCATGAGGCTGATCCCTGGCTATCGAGATTATTTCGCCGCGCCTTGCACTCCTGCCACAAGCCAGTTCATCTTGGTGGCGGCGTCTTCGGAGCTGAGCTCGCCGCCGGCGGGAACGCGCAGCTTGCCCTCATTATCCTCGATCGGCCCGGCAAAGACTTTCAGCTCGCCCGACATGATCTTCTGCTTGGCCGCTTCCACCGCGTGCTTGGCCTCGTCGGTCACCATCGGGCCATAGGGCAACAGCACCACGATGCCGCTTTTCAGGTCGCCGAGATCGCGCGTGGATTCAAACTTGTTGGCCTTCACGGCTTCGACGGCCTTGACGTAAAACGGACCCCAATTCCAGGCGCTGCCGCTGAGGAAAGCCTGCGGCGCCGCGAACGACCAGTCGGCGTTCGAGGTCATGCCCCATTTGCCCTTTGCCGCGGCCGCCTGCAGCGTAGCCGAGGAGTCGAGGTGGTTGACGATGATATCAGCCCCGGCGCTGAGCAGCGCATCGGCGGATTCCTTCTCCTTCGGCGGGTCGTACCAGCTGTTGACCCAGTTGGTGACGACCTTGGCGTTCGGATTGACCGATTTGACGCCGAGCGCGAACGCGTTCACGCCCGAGACGACGGCCGAATAAGGAAAGGCGCCGGAAAACCCGATGATGTTGGTCTTGGTCATCTTGCCGGCAAGGACACCCTCGAGATAGCGGACCTCTTCCAGCCTGCCATAGTAGGAGGCGACGTTTTTCGGGCCCTTCGGGTCGGACATCTGCACGACGAAGTCGACCTCGGGGTGTTTCTTGGCGATCTCGGGAATAAAGGTTCCGTAGCCATAGCTGTTGGCAAAGATGACCTTGTTGCCCTTGGCGATCAGGTTGTTGATCACGGGCACCACGCCAGGGCCGTCAGCGACCGATTCGACGCGGGTGATATCGAGGTCAGGCACGTGCTCCTGCAGGTATTTGGCCGACTCGGTATTGGCCCGAACCCACGACGATCCCGACGCCTGCGAAAATTCGACAAAAGCCACCTTGAGCTTTTCGTCGGCGACGGCCTGATTTGCGAACAACAATCCGCCGATCAGAGACATCAGCACGATACGCACTCGATCTAATTTCACGGGTAGGTCTCCATTTGAAGAGCGGCGCTCAGGTCTGCCGCACGTCAGCGCGGCACACCTGAATACGATGCAACTCACATGCCATGGAGGAAACTCTGGAAAACCTAGGTTATTCGGCTTCCTGCCGCCGCATCTGACGCGAAAAACAGCAACATGCCCATGAATTAGAGGAAACTGCTTTCATGGTTTGCAAAATGCCCCGTACGCGATAAATGGAATGCTCAATGGCCTGGCCCATGGCAGCGCCGCTGCGGGCGTTGGCAGGGGACAGGCAATCGCCTCCGAAGTGCCGGATTGCCAGCGCCGGCGGTTAAACGGCAGGATACCAGTTCTTGGCGACTCGCGGAGAGGTTTTAGTGAAGAAGGCAACGTCAGCGACTCGATTTCCCCGAGACGGGTCGGCTCAAGACGAACTGGCGCTCGGCGTAAAACTGAAGCACGCGCGGATCGCCAAAGCCATGCGGCTCGCCGATCTCGCCGCGGCCTCCGGCTGTTCCGAAAGCCTGATCTCGAAGATCGAAAATCGGAAGGCCACCCCTTCGCTCAATACGCTGCACCGCCTTGCAAAGGGTCTCGGCATCACGATCGCCACGCTGCTGAGTGAACAGACCCCGGCGCATGGCATCATCATGCGCGAGGGGCAGCGACCGGTGCTGAGCCGGATCGGGCTCGGCGGTTTCGGCGTCGACGGCGTTGAGACCGAGCTGCTGATTCCATTTGGCGCCGACTCGGCGCTGCAGGCGACCTTGCTTCGCGTTCAGCCGGGCGCGCGTAGCGACGGCATGCGCCAGCACGAGGGCGACGAAGTCGGCTACATCGTCACCGGCGAGATCGCCCTGACCGTGGAAGGCGATACTTATGCGCTGAAGGCCGGCGATGCTTTCTTCTTTCCCTCCATGCGCCCGCACGGCGTCGCCAATCCCGGCGAGGCGGCCGCCATGATCGTGTGGGTGAATACGCCGCCCACGCTGTGAGCAGGGCGCCTTCTTTCTGCTCATGAAAGCACTTGACTATGGTGCAATTCTTGCTCGTAGTGGCGCAAATGCGCGACCGTCGCATGCGCCAGCTCAACCCACGATGGACCGACGGAGACCCCGATGTCCGGCTACGCACTTTCCCAGGGCTTGATGGCAGCGGCGATCGCCGATCGCGGCAACGTGCATCCGTGGGACGCCATCCCCGTCGCCCGGACCGCCCTGGTTGTCATCGACATGCAGAACTATTTCGTCGCGCCGAACGCGCAAGGCGAGGCGGAAACAGCGCGCGACATCGTTCCCGCGATCAACCGGCTCGCCGCGGCGCTGCGCGAACGCGGCGGCCGCGTCATCTGGATACAAAACACGACGACGGATACCCGCGAGAAGTGGTCGGTTCGTCACGAACTCCTCCCGCCGGAAAAAGCCGAGACCCGCCTGGCCGCAATGGAACTGGGCGCAGAAGGATACCAGCTCTGGCCGACGCTCGATGTCCGCGCCGATGACACACGGATGGTGAAGAAGGTCTATTCGGCTTTCATCCAGGGCTCCTCCGACCTTGCCGCGCATCTCAGGGCGCACGGAATCGAATTCGTGCTTATCGCCGGCACCTATACCAATGTCTGCTGCCAGGCGTCGGCGCAGGACGCCATGATGCTCAATTTCCGCACGATCATGGTCTCGGACTGCAATGCCGGGTCGACCGCCGAAACCCATGCCGCGGCGCTGAATAACTTCTTTGAATTCTTCGGCGACGTCTTGTCAGTCGACGAGGTCCTGGACCGGCTTGAAGTTGACAAGGAAACGGCGGCAGCCTGACGAAGGACTAGACGCCATGACGACCACGGTGCCGGGAAAGGCTGCTCTTGTCGTGGTCGACATGCAGAACGACTATTGCAACGCGCGTGGGGTTTATCCGCGCAACGGGTTGCATTGTTTTGATATGGACAGCGTGGTGCCGGCCACCGCGGCCGCGGTGACCGCCTGCAAGACCCGCGCTATTCCCGTGATCTATCTGCGCATGGCGTGGAACACCGACGCCCACGGATTTCCGATTGACGCCGGGCTGATCATCGAACAGTCCCGCCCCTTCATCCGCAGCGAAGGACTGCGGCGCGGCACCTGGGGCGCGGAAGTGCTGGCGGAAATGCCCTCGCCCGACTACGTCGTCGAGAAAACCCGCTACAGCGGTTTCCATAACACTGCGCTCGAGGCCCTGCTGCGCGGTCTCGGCGTCGACACGATTTACCTCGCCGGCGTCATTACCAATATGTGCGTCGAGGCCACCGCGCGCGATGCCTTCCATCGCGACTTCCGCTTCGTGGTGCTGTCCGACTGCGTCTCCGGCTTCAGCCGCAAACTGCACGATGCGAGCCTGGAGACGATGCAGATTTTCGGCCGCGTCGCCGCGTCGAGCGATCTGTTGGGTAGAACGTCGGACCTGACCATGCTTCAATCGGGTTGAAGCTTACTCTAGGACTGCGGAAAGCGCCCGCGCCAGTGCTCGGCGATGTCGACGCCGCGGCAGAACCATACGTCCTCAAAACTCCGCATGTGATCGAGAAGCCTGATCAGCCCGGTGCAACGCCCCGGCCGTCCGATCAGCCGGTCATGCAGGCCGATCGACAGCAGCTTCGGCGAGCCTTTTTGGCCCTCGCGGCGGAGAACGTCGAAGGCGTCGCGCATGTAGCTGAAAAAGTCGTCGCCGGTGGAGAAACCGCTGTTTTCATTGAAGC
This sequence comes from Bradyrhizobium lablabi, assembly GCF_900141755.1. Taxonomy (NCBI): domain Bacteria; kingdom Pseudomonadati; phylum Pseudomonadota; class Alphaproteobacteria; order Hyphomicrobiales; family Nitrobacteraceae; genus Bradyrhizobium; species Bradyrhizobium lablabi. The sequence continues at coordinate 1,956,855 of NZ_LT670844.1, forward strand.
GGTTGTCGTTCGCCTCGTAGGAATAGGGAATGACCAGATGCGGCCGGTCACCGACCCGCAGCCAATAGGGCAATTCATCGGCGAGCGAGTCCCGGTCGTACAGAAAGCCGCCGGCCTCGACGAGCAGGCGCCGCGTGTTCGGTCCGGGCCGTCCGGTCATCCATCCTACCGGCCTCATCCCGGTCAATCGTGTCAGCACGTCGATGGCACGCTGGATATGCTGGCGTTCGACCTCCTCGGCGACGTCGGCGTAATCGATCCAGCGATAGCCGTGGCTGACGATCTCGTGCCCGCGCTGGACGAAAGCTTTTGCCAGTTCGGGATTCTGCTCCAGCGCGCGCGCGACGGCGAGCACGCTGACCTGGACCGAGAAATCGCGAAAAATATCCAGCACCCGCCAGGCGCCGCGACGGCTGCCGAACTCGAACACGGATTCGACGAGCGGCGAACGCTGTCCCGGTTTTGTGCCCACGCCGATATCGTTGAGCATGCCTTCCGACCCATCGTCGCCGTTGACGAGCGTCGCTTCGCCGCCGCCCTCGACGTTGAGATTGAAATTCACCGCGATCGAGGCGCCCCCGGGCCAGCCCGGGTCGGGCGGGAACTCGCCATAGCCGACGAGATCACGCGCAACCATTGGATCGGGTTTTGGCTCATACATTGTCGTTGGCTCGCTTTACGATTGACAAGGGCGGTGGCGATCAGTCCGGCGCGGCAAGCGGCGCCAGGCAGGGATCGTAGCAATAGAACCAGTCGGTTTCAGTCGGCCCGCGCATCCAGCTGTTCTCGATCGAGATACGCTGCACCTCCGTGACGCGCGGAATCCGGGTTGCCTCGTAGCAGCGAAACGCCTCGCCGTGATCGTCGCATGCCGCAAGGCAACGGCTGAGAATGACACCGTCTTCGACCGCCATGGCGCCGCCGGCCGCCATGAACGGACGCATCGGATGGCAGGCATCGCCCAGCAGCACGATCCTGCCGCCGCTCCAGCGGTCGTTGCGCTCGCGGTCGTAGATCGGCCACAAGCTGACGTCGTCAGCGACCTCCAGCACGCGGCGCAGGTCGACATGGAAGCCGGCGAAGGATTCGAGCATTTCGTCGCGGCTGCAGGGCAGCGAAGATGCCTCGCTGTCCCACTGCGCCGCCGGGATGACACCGATGACGTAGATCTCGTCGCGTCGGCTCGTCATGAAATAGGGCAGGATGTGCCGGTCCGGCCCCCACCACTTGGTACAGTCCGCTATCCCAGATCCGCGCAGCCGTTCGGTCGGAAAAATCGCCCGCTGCGCCACGGCGCCGACGAATCGCGGCGGCTCGAAGCCGAGCAGGTTCTCGCGCACCCTGGAGCGGATGCCGTCGGCACCGATGACGATGTCGGCTTCGATGCGGACGCCGTTCTCGAAGCTGAGGCGGACCGCCTCGCGGCTCTCGTCGAGCCCGACAAGGCGATGGTCGAACGCGATCGTGCCGGGAGTAACGACGCGTTCCAGCACGCCGTGGAGGTCGCCGCGATGAATATTCATGTAGGGGCCGCCGTAACGCGCTTCGCTTGCAGCATCGAACTTTATCTCGTACATCGTCTCGCCGCTGTCCCAAGCGCGGCTGACGTAGGACTCCGGCTTGATGCCGGTTTCGATCAAGTCTTGTTCGATGCCGAGACGGCGAAACGCCTTCATCGCGTTGGCGCTGAGAATGATTCCGGCCCCGATCCGCGAAAACGCCGGCGCCTGCTCATAGACCGTCACGGGGAACCCGGCGCGCTGGAGAAAGCCGGCAACGCTCAGGCCACCTAGGCCCGCGCCAATGACCGCGATTGTTTTTCTTGCACTCATCGACGATTCCCAACGAGCCCTGACACAGGTCGCTTTCTCAAAAGCTCGGCGGGGTGTTGACCCACAGCACGCGAGCGAGCTTTTTTCGATTGTTGATATAGGAGTGCGGCCGTTCGGAGCGGAAATAAAAGCTGTCGCCCGGGCGCAGCTGATAGCTGCGATTATCCACCGTCAGTTCGATCTCGCCATCGAGCACGTAGCCGAACTCTTCGCCTTCATGCTGGAGGATCCCTTCGCTTCCGCCGCCGGGCTCGATGTCGTTGATGTAACCGGACAGCAGGTTGCCGCGGCCACTCGGAATCAGCGCCTCGAGCCTGCTTTCCTTTCCTCGACGGATTTGATCGGTCCCGACCATCGGTCGTTCGCCCTGCCGCATCACGACACCGGACGGATCGCCATTTTCCTGGAACAATCCGGATACCGGCATGCCAAGCGCCAGCGCGACCCGGTGCATCATCTTGATCGAAGGGTTGGCGTTGCCGTTTTCGATTCGCGACAGCACCGATTCCGAACATCCCGCCAAACCGGCAAGCTGCTTCAGGGTGAGTCCCTTCAGAAGCCGCGTGTGCTTCATCTTGAGGCCGACGCGAATTTCGGGGACCTCGACCGGCCCTTTTTTCCTGACTGCAGCAACCATTGCCCCGTCCCTATCAATCCCTCAGATTTGCATATTTCTTCGGCAGTAACCGTTTCACCCAAGGCCTGCTCGCGACCGGCCACCAGGAGATGGCCGCCCCGCACACGGCGAGACCCAATCCCCAGCAAGGGTACAACCAACGGGAATAGTTCGTCGAAATCGCACCGAACCGTTACTTTTGCAATGGCCTTGATGACGGGGGCCGAGGTTGATTTCCCGGCTCAGGTCGGTGCCGCATGTTTGGGCCCGTGCATGAACTTGCCTATCCACCAGGTAAAGAAGGCGTAGCGCAGAACCTCAGCGTCGGTTTCGCCGTATTTTCCGGTGCTCTTCAACTGCTCGATCCATTCGAGTTCTTCACCTGTCAATTTCACGGCAAGCTCGGAAATCTGTAACGGAACATTGGTGAATTCCGGCCGGTAGGAGGCATCGCGATAGAGTTCGCGGTCGGCCTTGATGTTCTTGATCCGGAAATCAGACGGGCTTCGCTGATTCCGGAGCCGCGGCGGTTCGGAAACCCGGCTCCAGTCCTGGTCGGTACCCTCGAACACGACAAGCTTCAGCGGCTTCAATTCGAAATCGCTGGTCATCATGACGTCGGCACCGCACACGTTTGGAACCGCCAGCACGTCCATCAGCGCCAGCAGTTCGACGTAGTCGCCGCGCCCGGCGGTATTCTTGGCAATAAACAGATGACCCGCCGCATCGACCCCGGTGTGCATGAAGAAATTGAAGGAGTCGTGGACGTCATCGGGGGTGAGGCCGAATTCACGCTGCGCCTCCGCCTGGATGTCGTGGCAATTGGTGTGCACCGCCAGGCCGTAATGATGTTCGAACAGAAAACCGCTGCAGCGGGGATACAGCACGTCGTTGGTGCCGACGGTGTCCTCGATGATCGCCATCATAGGTCGTTCGCGAGGCGGCGCCGACCACAGGAAGTCGCCCTTGGTGGGATGCAGCCCGTGCAGATGCCGGGTCCGGCCGGTATGGAAGAATTCCTTGTAGTCATGCAGATTGAAGCAATTGAAATCGGCGCATTGCCGCCCGCTGGTCTGCTCGATCCGCAGCACCTGACCGCGCCGCAATTCGAGCGCCTTGCCGGTTCCGGGTTCGATCGTCAGTTCCTGAAGGGTCTTGCGTCCCGGCGACGTCGTCATGATTTTTTCCCGTTGGCTGCGGCGGAGAGATGGGTGGCGGCGAACTCGCGCAGCGCCCAGCGGATGAGCTCTTCCCTGCTGCCGCTTTCGCCGGCCTCGATGCTGTTGTCGATCAACTCAAGCTGCTGCTGGTTCAAGCGAAGCCGAACCGTGGTTTCCGTCATGGTGGTCATCCCCGCATGTTTGAGCCTCGCGTCGTGCGACGCGAGGCTCATCCGGACCAGAGGTTACGGAGTCCAGCCCTTGGGGGCCTGCATGCCGGACTTGTCGAGCGAATTGAGGTTCGCCATGGTCACCGGAATCAGCGCAACCTCGTCCTTCTTCTTCTCGAGCGGCTTGCCTTTCACCAGCGCATCCATCATCCGTACCGCGGAGCGGCCGATCACCACCGGCTGCTGCGCCACGACATAATCCGCGCACCCCGCGCGCATCATCTCTTCGGCGGCCTCGCCGAGCACGGCGAACATCACCTTCATCTTGCCGCACTTCTGGGCGCCTTGCGCCGCGCGCGCGGCGCCGACGCCGTAGGTATCGTCCGCGCCATAGAGCATGTCGACCTTGGGAAACCGCTGCAGAAAATCGTTGGCCAGCGACAGCGCGACCGCCGGATCCTGCTCGCTGGTCTGCTCCGCGACGATTTTCAGATTGGTGCCTGCGATGTCCTCCTTGAAGCAGCGAAGCCGGTCGGACGCCCAGAATGCGCCGGAGGGCCCCGCGAGCACGGCGATCGTGCCGCCGTTCGGCAGCAGCGTCTTGGCGCCCTTGGCCAATTCGTGGCCGACATTGCAGTGGCTCGACGATGCCGCCGCATCGGCATCGACGTCGCTTGCCACGATCGGACTGCCGGCGCCGATCACCGGAATTTTCGCAGCCTCGGCCTGCTTCACCGCCCCATTGAAGGACGCGGGATTGGCCGGATCCATCAGGATCGCCGCGACCTTCTGGACCACCAAGTTTTGAAACTGACTGACCTGCTTGTCGACATTGCCGTAGCCGCCGGCGTCCTGGATCACGACGTCGTAGCCCAGCTTCTTGGCTTCGTCGGAGATACCGTACAGCACCGGGGTGAACCAGGGCCCCTTGATGTTCGGCATCGAGACGCCGATCTTCTCGGCGGCATGGGCCGGCTGGCCTGCCAGAAACAGCAGTCCAATCGAGGCGACCATGCCGGCCACGCCAGCCTTGCCGAGAGCGCGAACTTGGCTTTGCATTATATTCTCCTGTTACGAGTTACGAGTAGTGACACGACATCAAGCTTTTTTGCCTATGCGCGATTCGATGAAGGCCTGATCGAGCGCGACCGCCAGGATCAGCGCACCGCCGATCACCATCATCTGCGTGTAGGACGGAACGTTCAGCAAATTCAGGCCGTTCGAGAGGATGCTGACGAACAGCACCCCGAACGCCACGCCGACGACCGAGCCGCGGCCGCCGAACAGGGAGATGCCGCCGAGCACCACCGCGGCCACCGACTCCAGCGGCAGCGTGGTGCCGAGCGATGGCTGTCCGGAAGCGACGCGCGCGGTAAGAATGATCGAGCCGACCGCGGCGCAGATGCCGCTGAAGACGTAAGCGGCAGTCTTGATGGCGCCGATCCGAATGCCGGAAAGACGCGCCGCCTCTTCGTTGCCGCCGACCGCATAAATCCGGCGGCCAAGCCTGGTGTATTTCAGGACGACGAAGGCGGTCAGCAGGACCAGCAGCGCGATGATGACGGGAACCGGAACGCCCAGCACCAGTTCATAGGCGAGATCGGCGAAAGCACCGGGAACGCCGGTCACGGCGACGCCGCCGCTCAGGCTCAACGCGAGACCGGAGACGATCGACATCATCGCGAGCGTGGCAATGAACGGAAACACCTTGAGGCGCGTGATGACGATGCCGTTGACCAGACCGACGCCGGCGCCGGTGACAAGGGAGGCGATCAGCCCCGCCGGAATGCCGTGGTCGCGCATGACGATGGCGCCGACAATGCTGACCAGTGCGACGATCGAACCCACCGAGAGATCGAGACCTGCGGTGAGGATGGCGAAGGTCTGGCCGAACGAAACGGCGGCGAGTGCCGCGGCCGAGACACCGATATTCCGGAAATTGGCGACCGAGAAGAACACTTCTGAGTTGGCCGTAAACAGCACGATCAAGGCGACCACGATGACCGGAAGACCTATTTCGCGGCCGTAGCGCTGAAAGAACGCCAACGGCTTGAAGCGGTCAATATTGGCGGAAGGCATCTGGTCGGCGCTTTCGGAAATGCCCATCATCACGCGACCCCTGCGAATGAGTCCGCCGGCTTCGCGGCCATGTGGGCGGCAAAGGCACCGGCAAGGATGCGCTGTTCGTCGAATTCCTGCAGCGGGATTTCATCGAAGATGCGGCCGCCCGACATCGCGTAGATCCGGTGGCAGACGTTGATCAGTTCGGGCAGTTCGGAGGACACCAGGATCACGGCAGCTCCGTCCGAGGCGAGACGATGAATCAGCCGGTAGACCTCGGCTTTGGCGCCGACATCGATGCCGCGCGTCGGCTCGTCGAAGATCAGGATATCGGCCTCGGTCAGCACCCACTTGCCGATCACGAGCTTTTGCTGGTTGCCGCCCGACGCGGTCCCGGCCAGCGCGTCCAGTTGCCCCCGAAAGTGCAATTTGTCGGCTACACTCCGCGCGGTTCGGCCAACGGCCTTCCAGGATACGAAGCCGGCGACACCGGATCGTTCGAGCGAGGCCATGACGATGTTCTCTGCGCCGGACATCGAGAGCACGAGGCCCTGGTCCTTGCGGTCCTCGGGGAGATAGGCGATGCCCGACGTGATGGCGTCGCGCGGATTTCGGGTGGCGAGCGTCTGACCGTTCTTGCGGATTTCGCCGCTGTCGAGCGCATCAGCTCCGAAGATGGCGCGCATCACTTCGGTTCGCCCGGCGCCGACAAGACCGGCAAACCCGACGACTTCGCCGGCCCGCACATCAAAACTGATGTTCTCGAACACGCCGTGACGCGTGAGATTCGACGCGCTGAACACGACTTCGCCGAGATCTTCGTTACGTGGCGGGAACAGTTCGGCGATCGGCCGGCCGATCATCAGGCTGATCAATTCGCTGGTATGCTTGATCGCCCCGATGTCCGAGGTCGCGATTCGTTCGCCGCCACGCAGCACGGTGACGCGGTCGGCAATCTCCATCACCTCGTCGAGCCGATGCGAGACGTAGAGGATCGATGTACCCTCCGATCGAAGCCGGACGATCAGGCGCCGCAGCGCCACGGCCTCGTTTTCCGACAACGCCGCGGTCGGCTCGTCCATGACGATGACGGGCGCCCGCAAAACCAGCGCCCGCGCGATCTCGATCAATTGCTTCTGCGCGGTCGAAAGGGTGCCGGCGCGCTGGGACGGGCGGATTCCGGTTCCCTGCACGAGGGTCCCGAGGACGTCGGCCGCTAGGCGCTCGGCTCGGCGCCGCGAATAGAACAGCCCGAACGATTCCGGCTCATTGCCGAGGAAGATGTTTTCCGCGACGCTAAGCTCGGGAACGATCATCAATTCCTGAAAGATCGTGACGATGCCATGCTTTCGCGCGTCCAGCGGTCCGGCGAAGACGACAGGTTCTCCGCCGACCGACAGCGTGCCGCCGTCGGGCCGCACGTCGCCGGACAGAATTCGAATGAGCGTGGACTTGCCGGCGCCGTTCTCGCCGATCAGCGCATGAACCTCGCCGCGCCGCAGGTCCATCGAAACGCCGCGCAGCGCCCGCACACCCGGATAATCCTTTTGCAGATTGTCGAGCACGACAAACGGCGGCTGGTCCCGACCAGGAGCCGGCGTCAATGTGGCTGCTGGTCGGGAGGCTGCGCTCATTTGGCGCCGGCGGTCGTCAGGTTGGACGGCACCGCCGCAATCATGTCGAGTTCGATTCGCGCCCCGGGGGCGCTGAGGTTGTTGATGCAGACCAGCGTTCCTGCCGGCACCCAGTCGCCGAAGTGCTCGACCAGCACTTCGTACATCGCATCCATCTCACGCATGTCGGTCAGGTATTTCGTCAGCTTGACGACGTGGCGCCAGGTCAGCCCCTTGCTGTCGAGAATGATCTTGATGTTGGCGAGCGCGCGGCGCGTCTGTTCGCGGATGTCGTCGGGAAGCACGTGCTCTTCGGGCACATGAGGGTGCTTGTGGTAGAGCGGGGAAGCCGTGCAGCCGGCGAGAAACAGAAAGCCCGCCGGCGCCTCGACGTAAACCGCCGGCGCATAGGGCATGTTGTGGGCTTCTTCGGGACGGGGCTGAACCCCGGTGATGATGGTCACTTCTGAATTCTCCTGTTCATTGAATAGACAGCCGGACCGGCGATGCCGGATACTATTGGAGTCATCCAGGCGCGCTGGTTGCGGCTTTCAACGGGATGTACGCGGTCGCATCCACTTCAAGCAGCGAATCCGAGGTCGGCAGCAATTCCGAAATCTGAACGACCGTGCTCGCGGGCGGGTCGGCGAAGAAGGTCGCGCGAATGCGGTTGTAGGTGGGAAAATCCCTCAGATTCCGGAAGTACTGCGTGATCTTCACGACGTCGTTGAGCGTGCCGCCGGCCGCTTCGACGGTCAGGCGCAGGCTGTTCAGGATCCACCACGACTGCGCGGCGATCGGGCCGTCCTTCATGTCGGTGGACAACTCGCCGGTTTCGCCGGCGAGCCGGCGCGCCTCCGGCGGAAGATCGGAATATCCGGTGATCACCTTCATCGTGGCGGGATCGGCGGCGATGATGCCGGCGAAGAACACGAGATCGCCGGCGCGGCGGAACGGCGCATACCGCGACAGCGGCTTCGCACCCTTTATTTCCAACACTGGAGAGTTCGCCACGCTGCAACTCCGACAAAAGCCGCGCACACCACGGTTGCGCAACAATTCCAGAATTGCAGCGACATGCTTCCTATGCAAGTTACTTTAATATGCAGACGTGGCCGCATTTTTAGTCACTGGCGCACGCGCTGCGGCCCAGGACCTCAGTGCACGCCGAGATGCTTGAACAAAATCTCGGTGTGCTGCGCCAACTCGCCGACATTGGCATGATGCACCACCTGCCCGGTCTCCAGGACGTAGACGCGATCGGCGACTGCCAGCGTACTGTAGAGATTTTGTTCGACCAGCAGGATCGACAGCCCCTCGCGCTTGAGACCTAGAATGATCTCCTCGAGATGCTGCACCATGACCGGCGCGAGGCCTTCCGATGGCTCGTCCATCAGGATCAGCTGCGGATCGATCATGAGCGCGCGGCCGACCGCCAGCATGCCGCGCTCGCCGCCAGACAATTGTGCGCCACGATGATGCCGGCGCTCCGCGAGCCGCGGAAAAATCCCGAACACGCGCTCGACGGTCCAGCCGCCTTTGGCGCGCGCGTTCTTGAGCATGGTCAGATGCTCGATCACCGTCAGTGAAGTGAACAGCCGCCGGCCCTGCGGCACAATCGCGATCTTGCGGTCGGCGATCTCGTGCGGCCGCAGGCCGAGCAGGCTCTCGTCACGCCAATTGATCGATCCCGAACGGACCTGCGGCGGCGTCAGCCCCATGATGGAGCGGATCAAGGTCGTCTTGCCCATGCCGTTGCGGCCGAGCAGCGCGACGATTTCGCCGGCGCCGACATCGAGCGATACGCCGCGAACGACGACCGCCTCCCCGTAACCGCTATGCAGGTCGCGAACCTCAAGCATGGCGCGGCTTCCCGAGATAGACTTCCTGGACCTTCGCGTTGCGGCGAATGCGGTCCGGCTCCTCCTCCACCAGAATGCGGCCTTCGAACATGCAGGTGACGAAGTCGACGATCGCGAGCGCCAGATCCATATCGTGTTCGATCAGCACCACGGTAATGCTGCGGTCGAGCGCGCGAATGATATCCGCGACCATCGAGCGCTCCGACGGCGAGAGCCCGGCGGCCGGCTCATCGAGCAGCAGCATGGTCGGCGAGGTGACGAGCGACAGCGCGATTTCGAGCTGACGCTGCTCGCCATACGACAATTCCTTGACCGGAATGTCGGCGCGCTCCCCCAGTCGGGCGGCAGCAAGTGCGGCGGCGATGCTTGCCGTCTCGGCGGAATCGGTGTCCGGCAGACCGAACAGCGAGAATTTTCGCCATGACCGCCCGCGCAGCGCCAGCACCATGTTGTCGTAGACGCGCAGGGTCGGAAAGAGATTGGTGATCTGAAACGTGCGGGAGATACCGAGCTGCGCGCGCCGATGCGGCGGCAGCCTCGTGATGTCGTGACCGTCGAACCTGATACGGCCGCTGCTCGGCGGCACCGCGCCGGCGATGGCGTTGAACAACGTGGTCTTGCCGGCGCCGTTCGGACCAATGATGGCGCGGCGCTGACCGCGCGGCACGGCCAACCTGATGCCATCGACCGCCCGAAGGGCGTGAAAAGCAACCACCACATCCGTCAGTATCAGGATCGGTTCGGACACGATCGTTTCCGGTGGAACAGCGTCCCGCGAAGCGGCAATCGATTTCCTTCGACAATGCGACAGCGACGAGCGAGACGCAGCAAAATCGCCGGTCCCGCTGACAATGCCGGCTCAGCCCTTCTTGATGCCCTGAAACGTCCGAGAATAGGGCGGTTGCTTCATGTAGGTCTCCGGATCGTACTTCCAGAATTGCGACACGGCGGGATAGCTGGTGGTCGGCACGTTCCAGAACTTGCCGTCGGCGCGCTTCACGACCTTGCGAATGTAGACGTCGTAGATCGGGTTGCCGTAGGCATCGAGCTTGACCGACTTGCCGAGCGGCGACCCGCCGAGCTCGGTCTTCAGGACGGTGTCGATCAGGGCCTCGCGATCCTCCGCCTTGCCGTCCATCTTCTTCAACGCGGCGTCGATCCACATCATGCCGGAATGCATCGAGAAGCCGTAGAGCGAGGGGATCTTGCCGTACTTCGCCTCGTATTCCCTGACAAATTTCTGCGTCACCGGATTGTCCGAGCCCTCGGCGAAATGCGCCGGCGACACGATGCCTTCGCAGTCATCGCCGAGCGTCCGGATCACGGACTGGTCGGTCCCGTTCATCGCGGCCAATAGCGGCGTCTTCGCCTTGAGGCCGAAGCTCGCATATTGCTGGATGAAGCGGGTGGCGTCGGCCCCGGTTTCCATCGTGAAGATGGCATCGACCTTGAGATCGGCAAGCTGGCCTAGATAGGGGCTGAAGTCCGCCGTGTTGAGCGGATGCCAAAATTGCTGCACGATCTCGCCGCCGCCCTCGGTGAACACCTGGGCGAGACCGCCGCACTGCTCGTGACCGAAAGTGTAGTCCTGGCTGACGGTCGCGATCTTCCGGTAGCCCTGCTTCAGCGCCCAGTCGCCGAGCGGATGGGTGAATTCACTGGCACTGTAGCCGGCGATGCGGATCACGTTCCTGATGCGCTGGCGCTGGGTCAGGTCGTCTGCCGCGATGATCGGAATGAAGTATGGCGTTCCGGTGCCCTTGACGTAGTTGGCGACAGCAAGCCCGGTATTGGCCAGGAGATTGCCGATCAGCATATGACAATTGCCCTGCTCGACCAGTCGGCGCGCCTTTTGCAGCGCGGTGTCCGGATTGGAGGCATCATCCTCGATCGAGAGCTCGACCTTGCGCCCAGCCATCTCGTTGTTCACCTGCCCGAGATAGAACTGCACACCCTCGACCATTTCCTTGCCGCCCGACGCGACGACGCCGGTGAGCGGCGCCAGCACGCCGATCCTGATCGGCCCCGCCTGCGCGATGGCGCTGCGCCAGGGCGCCGTTCCCGTGCCCAGGGCGGCCAGCCCCACCGTGGTGGTCTTCAGAAATCGCCTGCGGTCCATTTCGATCTCCTTTGGGGAAGCGTTTTTACTGTCGCACCTTGCGCGCCGAAACGGCGCGCAGCTTGCCGATGATGCCCTCGGGGGCAAAGATCATGATCAGGATGAAAGTGATGCCGAGCACCATCTGCCAGCGCTCGGTATGGGCGCTGACGATGTTCTCCAGCGCGATAATCGCGGCCGCGCCGACAAACGAGCCAAACAGCGTACCGACGCCGCCTGCGACCATCATCAGCACGCCCTCGACCGATTGCGCCAGCCCGACCGTCGACGGGCTGACGAAATTGTTGAACGTCGCATAGAGCGCGCCGGCTACGCCGGCAAAGAAGCCCGACGCCGTAAAGCCGATGAACAGATGCAGCGGCACGTTATATCCGAGGCTTCGCATCCGGCTTTCGCTGTCGCGGATGCCGCGCAGTGTCAGCCCGAACGGCGAACGCACGAAACGCCACATGGCATATGTCACTACTGCGGCCCCGGCGAGCACTGCCCAGTAGAACCTGTTGTGCGCCAAAAGGATCACTGGGCGGACGTCACCGCGGATACCATTCTCGCCACCCGTGACCTGGGTCCATCGCAGGCAGATCCCCCACACGATCATGCCCAGCGCGAGCGTCAGCAGCAGAAAATACACTCCCGAGGTGCGCACGGCGAGCAGCGCGAATATCGCCGCGATCAAGGTGGCGGCGAGAACGCCGAGCGCGAACGCCGCGGCCGGCGGCAACCCGGCCTGAACGCTGGCATAGATCACGACATAGGTGGATACGCCGAAGATGGCGCCGTGGCCGAGCGAAGTGCGTCCGGCAAAGCCGCCGAGAATGTCGATCGACATCGCGAGGATGCCGAAGATCAGCACCTCCGTGGCAAGTCCGACCTGATAGGTCGACAGCACCAGCGGTAACGCCGCCGCTGCCGCGACAATGATGGCGGCGATCGACGCATCGCCACCGGTCATGCCGGCGACCCTTGCGGAGACGAAGCTGGATCGCGCGTTCATCATGCCGCTCGTCCGAACAGGCCGAGCGGGCGGAACGCCAGCAGCACCGCCATCGGGCCGAAGATCACGAAATAAGCGAGTTCGGGAAATAGCACCTGGCCCAGCGTATTGAGCAGCCCAACCAACAGACTGCCGATGGCAACGCCGACCAGGCTGCCGCGTCCACCGATGATCACGACGGCGAGGCTGAATACCAGGATCTCGGCGTCGGCCGATGGATAAAGCGACAGAAACGCGCCGCCCATCAACCCGCCGAGCCCAGCCAGCGCCGAGCCGAGCAGAAAGGTGATCAGCAGCACCCGGCGGATGTCGACGCCGGAGGCTTCCACCATCTCGGCGTCATCGACGCCGGCGCGGATCAGCGCGCCCAGCCTTGTATGATTGAGCAGCAGCCAGAGCGCGGCGAACAGGACGATTCCGGTAGCCAGCACGAACAGCCGGTAGGCCGGATAATAGACGCCGAACGCGCGCAGCCCGCCACGCAGCATTGGCGGGATCGGCACCGTGAAACTGTCGCCACCCCAGATCACAAGCGCCAGGTCCTTCAGCACGAAGGCGACGCCGAGCGTCAGCAGCACCTGACGCAACTCGTTGCCGCGCACGAAGCGCAACAGGCCCTGTTCGAGCGCAAAGCCGATCGCCGCGACCGACGCCATCGCGCCGACGCCGCCGAGCAGGAAGCTGCCGGTTCGGGTCGCCACGTCATAACCGACATAGCCGCCGAACAGATAGAGCGCGCCATGCGCCAGATTGACGATGCGCAACAGACCGAAAATCAATGTAAAGCCGCTGGCCACCACGAACAGCAGGGCGGCGAAGGTCAATCCATTGAGAATCTGAAAGAGGCTCATCCGTTCCATAAATTGTGTCTAGGGCGCCTTCGGTCCCACCGAGAGGTACCAGTCGAGGATCTGTTCACCGGTCATGAAAGCGACATCGGATTTCTTCCGGATGGTTTCGAAGATGCGGCGAAAATATTTCAGGCGATGCGGCACGCCCATGATGTAGGGATGCACAACCAATGCCATGACCCGGGCGGAACCCTCCGCATCTTCATAAATCTGCTCGAACTGGTCGATGGCGCGCTGGTAGTATTCCGAGGCCTGGTGGTGCTGGATCAGCATCATTGCCACGTCGTTGCATTCCTGGGTATAGGGCACGTTGACGATCGGTGTGGAAGTGGTCTTCAGCCAGACCGGCTGATCATCGAGAACCCAGTCGGCGACGTAGTCGTAGCCTTCCTGCTTGAGCAGGTCCGGCGTCTCCCAGGTTTCAGTGAGGCCCGGTCCAAGCCAGCCGCGCGGCCGCTTTCCGGTGGCGGCTTCGATCACATCGGCGGTCTTGCGAATGTCTTCGCGCTCGTTCTCCACCTTCTGCATGTTGCGCTGGGTAAAGCCGTGGCCCATGAATTCCCAGTTTCGCTCCAGCGCCGCCTTCACGATCGGCGGATAGGCTGTCAGCGCCGAGCCGTTGATCGCGAGCACGCCGGGGATCTTGTGGTCGTCGAATACCTTGAGCAGCCGCCAGAATCCGACGCGGTTGCCGTATTCATGCCAGGCCCAGTTCGGAATATCCGGCGTCGGCGAGCCGCCGGCCGGCGGCGTCAGCACCGTGCGCGGCATCGTCTGCTTGGGATCCCACTCCTCGACATTGACAATCACCCACACCGCCATGCGGGCGCCGTTCGGCAGTTTGAGCGGCGAGCGGTTCGCGATCGGCGAATAAGAGATGCGTTCGGTGGGCAGCATGGTCAGGCCTCTGTTGGCGTGATGGTGATGGTGAGCGAAGGCAGTCCGTCGATCTGCGCGCTGATCAGATCACCGGGAACGACGGGGCCGACGCCGGCCGGCGTGCCGGTGTAGACCAGGTCGCCGGCAGCGAGCGTGACTTGCTGCGACAATTGCGCAATCACTTCGGGGACGCTCCAGATCATCTGCCCGATGTCGCCACGCTGGCGCTCGCTCCCGTTCACCGACAGCGTGATGGCGCAGCCCTTGAAATGCCGGGCATCGCGCGCCCGCGAGATCGGGCCGCACGGCGCCGAGGCATCAAAACTCTTGCCGACCTCCCACGGTAACCGCAGATCGCGGGCATCGCGCTGGCGGTCGCGCCGCGTCAGATCGATGCCGGCGGCATAGCCCCAGACATGATCGAGCGCGCGCCCGACCGGGATGTTGCGCCCGGCCAGACCGATCGCGATCACCAACTCCACCTCGAACTGGAAGTCGGCGGTGAACGGCGGATACGGTACATGCGCGCCATCGCAGACCACGGCATCGCGCGGCTTCTGGAAGAAGAACGGCGGATCTCGCTCGTCGGCTTCCTTCATCTCGCGGATATGATCGACGTAATTTCGGCCGACGCAATAAACGCGGCGCACGGGAAACATGCCGCCGCCAGCGACCGGCACCTGGGTCGGCGGCATGTCGGGCAATATGCGTTGCGCCGAGACGGTCATGGCTTCGATCCCGACTGTTCGGCCATTTGCCCCTTGTACCAGTCGAGGATTTGCTCGCCGTTCCAATGCAGAACACCGTCGAACTTGTTGACGTAATCGTAGATCGCCTCAAGAAACTTGATCCGGAACGGCTGGCCGCTGATGTAGGGATGGACCGCGAGCGACAGGATTTTCGGCCGAACCTTGCTCTCCTCATAGAGCCGGTCGAAGCAGTCGATGGCGCGCTTCATCATGTGATCGCTTTCGTGATGCTGCACCATCATCATCGGGATGTCGTTCAGCTCGACCGTATAGGGCAGCGTTACCAGCGGCCCCTTGGCGGTGCGGATCGTGGTCGGCTCGTCGTCATAGACCCAGTCGCCGATATATTTGACGCCAGCTTCAGCGAGATATTCGGGGGTCTGCAGCGTCTGGGTCAGGCCGGGTCCGAGCCAGCCCACCGGGCGCTTGCCGGTGAATTTCTCGATCACGCCCATCGCGCGCTCGATCATCGCCTTCTGGTCCGGCTCCTTGTGGATCGGCCCCTGTTCATAGGCATGGCCCATGAATTCCCACCCGGCGTCTCGGGCTTGCTGCGCGACGCGCGGGTAATCCTCGCAGACGCGCGCATTGATGGAGAGCGTGGGCGCAATGCCGAGCTTCTTGTAGAGATCGAAAAAACGCCATACGCCGACGCGCATGCCGTATTCGTGCCAACTCCAGTTCGGCACGTCCGGCAGCAGCGGAATGCCGGTGGGCGCCGGAATCACCTGCCGGGCCATCGGCTTGCCGATGTCCCAAACCTCGAGATTGACGATGCTCCAGATCACGATACGAGCGCCGCCCGGCAACTTCATTGCCGGGCGATCGACGATGGCGGAAAAGTCGCAGCGGTCGCGCGGCAGCATCGGGCCGGTCATGGCAAGCTACTCATCGGTCGTTGGGGGAAGGATATTGAACCATTACTCAGGGCTGGTCCGGCGTGAGGCAAGTCCATCGAGCGCCATGACGGCATCGGTATCCATCACCAAACCGAGGGCCGTCCTGATGCAGGCGAGGCCGGCCGCGTGCAGTTCCGGTCCGTCCATGCTGTCGACGCAGTCCTCCACGACGATGACGGCATAGTCACGGACATTGGCGGCGGTGGTGGTCGCCAGCACGCAGGAATTGGTGTTCACGCCCGTGATCAACAGGGTGTTGATGCCGTGCGAACGCAGCACAAAGTCGAGGTCGGTACCGAGAAAGCAATCGTAGCGCTTCTTGGTGTCGACGACGAAGTCGCCGGGATCGAGCAGTTGCGGCATCACCGTGCAGCCGGGACCACCGATGATGTTGTGGCGCAGGACGTTCTTGCGGGTCGCTGCCGGATCCTCGGCGCGGGTGCGCCAGAACGGGTTGGCGCGGATTTCCTCGGCGTCGCGATACGACGTCAGCTGATGGATGACGGGAATTCCGACGCTCCGGCACCAATCGAACAACCGCTTGTTGGCGGCGACGACCCTGGCGGCGACCTCCGGCGAGGTCGGCATCGTCGCCACCGCCATGTCGAGATGACCGCGGTGCAGGTCGATCGCGACCACGGCCGCTTTCGGGTGATCGACGCCGATACCCCTAGAGATCGGTCGGATGGCTGTTTTGCTGAAGCTGGAACTTGCCGTCGCCATCGGATGTGCACTGCCTTGAGCGAAAATGGTTACCTCATGGTTCGCTCAACAGGAAAGCGAGTCAAACAAAAATTGCATACAGTTTTGCCGATGCATATCATTTGCGCGCCAAGCCTAAATAATATGCGAGATTTTTTGATCGATTATCAGTGGATTTATGACGGGTTGTATGATGATCTGTCGATGCCCATCGTAAGTGTATCCAGATTGTCCTCGCGAGATGGCTGCTTCGATGCCCGATCGCCCCAAACCGCCCCTCTCGCAGCCAGCGCTCGGATTGCGCGCGGGCAATCGCGCGCTCTCGGTGGCGGACCAAATTCGGGAGGCCATTCTCGGCGGTTCGATCGGGGCCGGCGAGCGGCTCAACGAGGTCAGGCTGAGCAAGACGCTGGCAGTGTCGCGCACCCCGGTGCGCGCCGCATTGCAGGCGCTGGCGGGCGAAGGGCTATTGGACTACGCGCCCAATCGCGGTTTCACGGTCCGTGAATTTCCGCTCAGCGCGATCGTCGATGCCTACGATATCCGCGCCTCGCTGGAGGGCCTCGCTGCCCGCTTCGCGGCGGAACGCGGTTTCAGTCCGGAGGAAAAGGCCGTGATCGAGCGCAGCCTCTCGGCCGGCGACACATTGCTGGACCACGGTTCGTTCGAGGCCGGCGACCTCACGCGCTACCGCGACATCAATGGCGACTTCCACGACACGCTGCTCGCCGCCGCCCGCAACCGCATGCTCGCCGAAATGATCCGGATCTGCCACCACGTGCCGGTGTCGTCTAGTCGCAACATCGTGGCTTTCGAGCATCGTGACGTCCGCCGCCGTCACGACGATCACCATCGGATCTATGAAGCCATCATGGCTCGCGAACCGTGGCGCGCGGAAATGCTGATGCGTGAGCATGTCGCCGGCGTAAAGGCATCCCTGATCAGGCTTTTGACCCAACGCAGCAAGGATATAGGCCCCGTTGACGCTGTTGCCGCCGGTTGAACGATTAGCCGCAAGCCGCCCGCGCGCGCTATATCGACGGGATACATGGTTGCACTTACGTTTCGGTAGCCATCGTCGCGGGCCTGAGACATCCGAGAAAAGCACGACGGGACATCGTAGCGCCTGCGTTCATCTGCGTCACTCGGTAAGGCCGGCCGCCAAAAAACGCGAACGCCCGCTTTGCGCCAGAAGCAGACGTTACCCAAGCCTACGGGTCTGACACGTTTACGCGAGGATCGTCAGTCCGCACGGAAGTTTGAAACTGGGCGGGATCAACCTTCTTGCGCTGTGCCCACTCAACAAGATTGGCCGGGCGATACGTTGGATCGGCACGCCACCGCTTGAATACGTTGGCGTCGATCGTCTCGTTGATGTTGATGTGGCTTCCGTCTTCCCGAACATCCGGCTCTCGGCCGATGGTACGATAAAGAGGCGGGAAAACCTTGGCGTAGAATCCCGAGCCAAACGACTTATAGGAGTCGGCAATCGGCGCTGTGACGTCATCTCCATCCAGATTGACCTCTGATCGGAACGTAAGTCCGTGCGATTCCGCCTTCTTCATCATCCAGCGCAGCGGAGGCTGAGCAAGAAGGTCGGTCTGATAGCCGCCCCCAACATTTGCATGGGCACCTACAAACCAGCGCTGTTCAACGCCGGAAAGAGGGCGTGGCTGGGCAATGACTGCGTTCGGATCTTTCGGGTGGCGAACGTCCCAGATCGTAGGAGCGAAGTCAGTACGGTGCTCATCGATGGCGAGGGCGTGATAGCCGTTCTGGATATGGATGCGTAATCCTGTCTGCAGATAATCGAACTGGGAACGGCTAATGCCCGGAATATTCCCAGCCGCCACACCGACCGAACCGACGGTATCCCACACGCCGATGACCTTCACTTTCGCTGGCTGGGAGTATTTGAGCAGCCACTTTTCCTGGTCTGTCAGCTTGCTGGTGTCTCCGGACGTCTCGACCTCCTTCAACGTCCAGATGCTCTCCTCGTTTCCCTTCCTGTAGCGATCAAACAGCTCAGTCACGCCGATAGGTGAGCCTGCTTTCAAGACGCCGTCGATGGCGATCAATCCAGCCAGAGCTCTCGCTGTAAATGCGCCCCGGCTGAAACCAAAAATGAAGATTTCATCGCCGTCGTTGTAGTTTTCGACGAGCCATTCGTAAGCCAGACGGATGTTCTCATCGAGTCCTTGTCCAAAAACGCCGCCTAAGAACCCGTTGACTCCGACCTCGTAGTAGACGAGCTGAGGCTTGCCATCCTTGCTTTTCGAAGCGCACAGCGCCCGCATGCGCCACACGTTTGTGTTGCTGTTGATGCTGTTCCATGTGCCGTCGAGAAAGACCGCGAGGCGCTTTTGCGGCTGCTCTGCGCCGACAAAGTTCGGCTGGTTGCCACTTTTCTCCGAAGGGCGACCAACGAGGACCCCGAATGCGATCATGGCCGCGATAGCAATCAAGAGAGCGAACCAATGCGCAATCCTCTCGATCAATCGCACAACAACCTTCATGGGGTAACTCCCTGCATGGCGCTGGCCGACCCAAGAGAGAATCGGCGACCTTGCCGGAGAATAAACCGTCTGCTGATTCGGTGCACGTCATGCGCACAAATAACGCGCTTTCTACTTTGGCGCGTTTCTTACGTATCTGGAGGCTATGGTCAATTTGAGACCTCGGGCCGTGTCTGGGCAAGGTCCGTTCATCCCTCAACAGCGGACAAGTAGCGACTGCGGCGGCGTGATCATGCGGTCGAGCGCCGCGTCTCCTGGTTGACTGGATCGTTCGGATCCATCTAGTTTTTCTCCGAGGGCACTTGATTAGCGCGCGGCTGGCGGTGCCCAACCGGCGCTTCCGGCAGCAATTGCTGGTTCGAGTTCGTCGACGGAGGTGCGGCTGGATTTCGCGAACCAGCCGTTTGCGCAATCGCCACCGAAGTGTCGACCAGGGCCAGCAACGCTATCGTCGCGATCAACCTTCGCGTGATGGGGTCTCCCGAGTTGGGCCCCTCTCACAATCGCGGTGAAGGGGAAGTTCGATCACAAGGTGCGGCAAGCCTCCCGTTTTGTTCAAATGCTCCAGCGAGTGGGCGCACGAGCGATGCCTCGCGCCCCCAATCGCGCATATCGCCGAGCATTTCACGATTGCGAGAAGGAAACTGCTTACCGTTCACGCTAATTGGATTGGACGTTACAACCGGCGCGGCGTCAAATTGCAGTGTGAGGCGGTTCTATTCATCCGAGCGGTGCGAGCACTGCGGCGCCTTGATGGTGCTGGTGATGCCGGTAGACGGCAAAGGGCCGGGAGCGCTCCGTTGCTGGGAATGCGATCGGATTGATCCGTTGCAGCTGGCATGGACCATGGCGTGGCTCGTCGGCGAGCTTCGCCCTCCAAAGTAGGTTCCGCCGGGGCGAGACCACCTTCCCTTCCACACTCGTGCCGCATGTGCCCGGCGGGCGTAGCCATCGACGTCCTTGAATACCGAGGCAAGCAAGCCGTGGAAAATCTGCGGGTGAAGTGAGGATTGAAGTGCGAACGCTGGTCGCGATCACGATCATGGTACTTATGGCAACGTCGTCGGCCTTCGCACGCAAGGCCTCGCAGCATCATTCCAAACGCGCGGCGTCCAATCATCACTCGACGACTAAGACCGATCCGGGTGGCGTCGCCCGCGATCCCGCCGACGTGGAGCTTGATCGAAAGATCGGAAGCATCTGTCGAGGTTGCTAGTTTCTTCATAGTTAGACCTTGAGCGCCGTTCCTTAGCCCTGCCTAAAAATGCTACTTTCGCCTCTCCAACTTGTCGGACGAGCAGCGCGAGAAGCATTATTGGAGGGTCGCGATCGTGCGGCTGGACTGGCTCGCATCCCTTTGTTTCCGTTCGGTCGATCGATACTTGTTGAAGTTTTCCAAGAGTCCGCTTTCATACAGATTTCTGACGCACTAACCCGCCAATCCCCGCGGATTGTGGGCAGGTCGGGCGCATTCGATGTGCCAATGGTCGCGGTCAACCTATCCGCAATCCAGCGCAAGCGACCCGAAGTTGAGCGGGACATACTCGCAAGTCTCACGCGCTGGAAAATCGCACCCGACCGGATCGAACTCGAACTAACCGAGTCCGTTCTATTGGAGGCCACCAAACACCATCGCGATATTATCAGGCGGCTGCGGGCGATCGAGCTGAGACTTGTAATAGATGATTTCGGCACCGGTTATTCATCGCTCAACTATCTGAAATTTCGGTCAAAGTTCACTGCGGACGATGGTGCGTAAGATGAAGGTCAGGACCGTCCCAGATCTCGTGCGAGCGGCCGAGATGCTAAGATCGGAACGATGACGGCTTCTGACGCGCCGGCGGTCCTTCGATAGATCAGTTTGGCCGGTCGGAAGGGGTCTCTCCAGTTGAGCGTGGTGTTTGAACTCGTGCTCTGCAGCACTTCGCTAGTTGGCTGTACATCATGGTCCCTTGACTGATCGCAGCTAGTCCCGATGGCGCTGAAGGTCCGCTTCGCGCCAATGTTTTCGCGCGCTACCGCTCGGCACATTCGCGAACTGGTTGTTGGAGGCCGGACTATCGTTAAAGACGGACGCATACCAGGCATCGATCTACGCGCAATTCGGCACGAGGTGCTGTCGCAGATGCGATCAGGCATGGCAAAAAATGCAACACTCGTCTCTGCGTTGTCAGCGCTCGATCAAGCCATCGCTCGCCACTATCTTCCGGATCCGCATTGCTGCTGAATCAGACTCTTTCACGTTTCGTGGCTCGCAGTCTCGAACAACTCTGAGCTCGCCCGGAAGCAAATGCGCGTCGCGCCTTTGAGAGTGCGCGCTCGGGATCCTTCAAAAGCGCATTCAATAACCTCTCATTCTGGGAATTGGCGACAGTCGCCAACATCCGCTTCGCGCCAGAAGCGGCCGCTCGGTCAGCGGCGCTTTGGACCCACAGCCGACTCTCGACGATTGAAGTGCCGGTTCATCTCAGATCGCCGGGCGTGATGGTCCCTGTGCAAGCGTCAGCAGAACCGCAGCCAGTGCCGCGGCGGCCTTGTCGGGCCGCGCCTTCTCGTAGATCGCGAACTCAAGGTCAGGAAGAGGCGGCAGCCCCTCTTCCACACCGAGAATGCGCAAGCCCGCGATCAGCGCGCTGGCAGGAAGCGGGGTGATGGCGAGGCCCGCGAGCGCCGCCGCGCGCACGCCTGTCAAACTGGGGCTGGTATAGTTGATCTCCCAGGTCAGTTCGTTGTCGTTGAGCGCGGCGAGTGCAGCCTCGCGAGAAACGGATCGCTCGCGATACAGGGCCAGCGGCAGCGCCGCACCCGGAACAAGATCGAACGTGTCGGCCGCGGCCCAGACCAGCGGCTCCCGCCACACCAGACGCCCTTTCGAGGTTCCGAGCGGGCGCTTTGCGAACACGACGTCAAGCCGCCCCGCATTAAGTTGCTCGATCAATTCCGCGCTGACGCCGATCTGCACCTCGAGCTTCACGCCCGGATGGAGCTTGGCAAAGCGGCCGAGCGCCGAAGGCAGCGAGCCGCCGGCGACCTCCTCGACCACGCCGAGACGCACCGTGCCAGACAGCCGCGGCCCCGCCAGGCGATGACGGGCCGCTTCCTCAAGTTGCAACAGGCGACGCGCGTCGCCGAGCAGCATCTCGCCATCGTCGGTCAGTGCGACGCTGCGCGTTGTCCGCCGGAACAAGGGCCGTTTGGTCTCGAACTCAAGCCGCTTGATCTGCTGGCTTACGGTCGACTGCGTCAGGTTGAGCCGCTCCGCGGCACGGTGGAAACCGCCGCAATCGGCGACGGCAACGAAGGTGCGCAACAGCTCGAAATCCAGCACACGATTGATCCTGATTTACGATCAATCATATTATAAAATATCGTTTCAATAATCAATGATGGCCTCCTAGCTTTCATTATGAGGACAGCGAAGGAGATTCATCATGTCAGACAAGTCACCACTGGTGTACGAGTCGGGTGAGTGGGAGATTGATCTTGCTCGCCGTGAACTGCGGGCCCGTGGAGCTCCCGTCCTGATCGGCAGTCGCGCATTCGACATCATCGAAGTTCTGGTTCGCTCGGCCGGCGAGCTCGTCACCAAGCACGATCTCGCGAGTCGCGTATGGCCGGGCGCGATTGTCGAGGACAATGCACTTCAATTTCACATATCGGCAATTCGCAAGACGCTCGGCCCGGATCGAGAACTCCTGAGGACGGCGTCCGGGCGTGGCTATCGCCTGCTCGGTGATTGGACATTCCAGCAGGAGAGCACGTCACCAGCTGGTTCGATCGACCTCGAACCGGTGCAGATCGCGGCCGAGCCGTTTCAGACCAATTTGCCTGCGGCAGCATCCGACCTGGTCGGCCGAACCACTGCGGTGCGGCATCTGCGCGATCTTCTGTCCGCCTACCGGCTAGTCACGCTGACCGGACCCGGGGGCATCGGAAAGACCAGGCTTGCATTAGAGGTGGCCCGCGGCTTGTTTCCGAGCTTCCAGGGTGACGTCCGGCTGGTCGAGCTGGCCTCGCTGTCGGATCCTGGTCTCGTGCCCTCCGCCGTGGCGGGAGGCCTCGGCCTGAAGCTCGGTGGCGACCAGATATCCGCCGAGTCCGTCGCTCGGGCGATCGGAGCACAGAGACTTCTGCTGGTTCTCGACAATTGCGAGAGCGACTAGGCTTCATCAGCATCGACCGTCTGGTATTTGCCGGGTTGTATCGGCTGGCACCTGGCGTGCTGGACGCGTTGAAGATCGTCAGGCCGGAGACCGTGATCCGCTGGCATCGTGCCGGCTTCCGGGCGTATTGGCGCTGGAAATCAAGACCGCGCAGTGGCCGTCCAACGACCCCGCTGGAAATCCGTCAGCTCATTCGCGAGATCAGTCTCGCCAACCCGTTGTGGGGCGCAACCACGGATTCATGGCGAGCTTCTCAAGCTCGGCATCGATGTCGGACAAACCACCGTTGCAAAGTATATGGCGAGGGGAAGGCGACCGCCGTCCCAAGGGTGGAAGACATTCCTTCATAATCACGCCGACGGCATCGCGTCGATGGACCTATTCGTGGTTCCGACAATCTCATTCCGACTGCTCTACGGGTTGCTGATACTGCATCACGGTCGCCGCCAAATCCTGTGGCTGGGAGTGACCGCGCACCCAACGGCTGAATGGATTTCGCACCAGCTCACCGAGGCCTATGGTTGGAAAGTAGCACCGCGATACATCATTCGTGACCGCGACGCCGTCTACGGTGACGTCTTCATCCGCCGCCTTCGGGCAATGAGCATTCGGGATCGGCCGACCGCGCCGCGATCGCCGTGGCAGAACGGATATTGTGAAAGGGCGATCGGTTCGATCCGGCGGAATGTCTTGACCACGTTGTCGTGTTCGGCGAGCGGCATCTTCGCCATTTGCTGCGATCTTACGCGACCTACTATAATGTGTCGAGGACCCATCGATCTCTGAACAAGGACGCCCCTCTCCATCGCGCGATTGAGCGCCTCGGCGCCGTCGTCTCACGACCTGTCCTTGGCGGCCTTCACCATCAATATTGCAGAATCTAATTTTCGGCACACACAATGGGCATTGTGGTTGAGTCCGAAAGCGACATGGAAGTCGACCTGTTGAGTTGGGCTCAGATGATAAAGCCCGCCCGAATTCAGGAGGTGGCTCGGACTCGCATTCACGGGGTAATCTCCAACGTATTCGACCAACAGGCTCGCCTTCTCGGTCACTTTCTTTTCGACCACAAAGGTCGTTTCCGTGATGCGTTTGGTTGTTAGCCCCGAGGGGCGGAAGAATTCGGTCAGCATCCCGCTCAGGCCCCACCCGTCGCGTCAAATCACGGAGGCATTTCCTTGGGATGAGGCTCCGGACTACCTCATCCGCGATCGGGATCGCATTCATGGCACTATCGTCACGCGCCGATTGCACGCCATGGGCATCCGGGACAAGCCTACCGCACCAGCCTCGCCCTGGCAGAATGGCTTTGCGGAACGGCTGATCGGATCGATCCGGCGTGAGTGTTCGGACCATATCATTGTCCTGGGCGAGGTGCATCTACGCCATATGCTGCATCAGAACGCATCGGTCATTGGATAAGGATGCGCCGGTCACTCGCCAAATTCAGCGAATCGGAAGCATCAAATCACACGCCATCCTTGGCGGCCTTCACCACCACTACGCCCGAGTTTAAGTTTTCGGTATACACAGCGGCTCTGGCGGCAAGACTTCTGTCGAATCCTCCGATTTGGCCCGGCTCGATCTGCGTCATCACTTGCTCCATCCTATCGTGCCGGGTGCATCCGGCGAGCAATGCGTCGCGCTTCCAACCCGGTGATGGATCGCGACCCTTCTTGGCTTGTTTTTCGACAGCCGCGCATCCGAGTATGAGGATCTGATGCGATGTGTCTCGTCACATCCCTTTCGGATAACGACTGCGAGGATCGAAGCTTTGCATCCATGTCGGGAAATGCGGCGGCGGCTCACGCAACTCTCTTAGGCTTTTCGATATCTTCATCCGAGAGCTCCCTGAAACGAACGGACGGTCGCAAAGATCGCCGGCGGGCGGCCATCTCCAGATGTGCGTTTCTAGTGTGAACCAGGTATCACGAGGTCCTCGATCTTGATTGGAAAACGGCGGACCCGGATTCCGGTCGCGTGCCAGACCGCGTTGGCGACCGCGCCGGCCGAGCCCGTCACGCCGATTTCGCCGACGCCCTTGATGCCCAGCGCATTCACGTGGGGATCGTGCTCGTCGATCATGAGGGCCTCCAGGCTCGGCACGTCGGCGTTCACAGGAACATGGTACTCCGAAAAGTTGGGGTTCAGCGGCCGGCCGGAGCGGCGGTCCATGATGGCCTCCTCGTGCAGGGCAAATGACATGCCCCAGATCATGCCGCCAAAGATCTGACTTTGCACAAGGCGAGGGTTGATGACCCGCCCTGCCGCGAAAGCACCGACAAGGCGGGTGACGCGGATCTGGCCGAGATCGGGATCAACCTTGACCTCGGCGAAAACCGCGCCGTGCGCATGCATGGCATAGCTCGATTGCGCCGCGGGGTCGGCGGCGCCATTGCCGCGGGCTTCGATCTGCGTCAGGCCAGCGCGGCCGAGAATATCGGCGTAGCTATCGCTCCGCGTTTCATCGTCGCGGCGGAACAGGCGGCCGCCGCGCGCGACTACGCCTGCGTTGCCCGCCCCGAACAAGGGCGAACGTTGGTCGCCTGTCGCGAGATCCGCGAGCTTGGCGATGACCGCGGCGCCGGCATTGTGGATGGCCATGCCTGCCGTGGCGGTATGGGATGAGCCGCCGGCGATGCCCGCGTCCGGCAGGTCGGACGTGCCTGCTTTGAATTCCATTTGCTCGAGGTCGAGCCCCAACGCGTCTGCCGCGATCTGGGCGAACGCGGTCCAGGCGCCCTGGCCCATGTCGTGGGCGCCCGTCTCCATTAGTCCGGATCCGTCGCTGCGCACCACCGCACGCGCTTCGGCCTGGAACATCAGCGCCGGAAATGTCGCGGTGCCCATGCCCCAGCCGACCAGGCAGCCGGTCTCGTCGCGCAACTGGCGTGGCGCCAGTGGGCGCCGCGACCAGCCGAACCGCTCGGCTCCCCGCGCGTAGCAGTCGCGCAAGGCTTTCGAGGAGAATGGCTTGCCCGAAATTGGCTCGACTTCGGCGTAGTTTTCGATGCGGAACGCCAGCGGGTCCATCCCACAGGCCCATGCCGCTTCGTCGATCGCGCTCTCCGGCGCGATCGAGCCTGTTGCCTCGCCGGGAGCCCGCATGAACAACGGGGTGCCGGTGTCAATCCGGACCGCCTCGTGCGAGGTGGCAATGGCAGGGCTTGCATAGAGCGTATGCGAAACGTCGGCGGCCGGCTCGAAGAAATCGTCGAAGGTGCTCGACACGGTTTTCGCGCGATGGTCGATCGCGGTCAGCAGGCCGTTGCCGTCGGTGCCAATGCGAAGTGTCTGACGGGTCGGCGCACGGTGGCCCACCGGACCGTACATGTGTTCACGGCGCAGCACGAGTTTGACCGGCCTGCCGACCAGCCGGGCGGCCATGATGCCGAGGATCTGCGGCCCAGAGATCAGGCCCTTCGAACCGAAGCCGCCACCGAGGTATGGACTGCGAATATGGATCTTCTCCGGGGAGATGCCGAACAGTCCCGCGATCCGCCCCTGGGCCATGGCGAGGCCCTGGCTCGGCGTATCGATGGACAGCGCATCGCCGTTCCACGCCGCCACGATGGCATGAGGCTCGATGGGATTGTGGTACTGGGTGGGAGTCTCATAGGTCGCTTCGATGCGACTGGATGCTGTTGCGAGACCAGCCTCGACATCGCCCCGCCGCAGTTCGGCCGGCTTGCCGACGCCAACGGCGGGCGGGACGAAGCTTTCGCCGGCATCGAGACCCACGCGGGCGGGCTGCGCTTGGTATCGCGCCGACAGCAGCGCCGCGCCTTCCGTTGCAGCTTCCAGAGTCTCCGCGATCACCACCGCAATTGGCTGGTTCGCGTAGCGCACCTGGTCGTTCTGCAGAACATCGAGCCGGAACATGAAGGGGTTCGTCTTGGCGTCCGGATCTTCCGCGAGCGCCGGCTTGTTGGCCGGGGTCATGACATCGACGACCCCTGGGTGGCTCTTGGCGGCTTGCACGTCAAGAAAGGTGACGCGACCGCGCGCGATGCTGCTGACCGCCAGAACGGCATGGAGCATCCCAGGCGGGTGGTTATCCGCGGCATAGCGGGCTCCTCCCGTAACCTTCAGGACCCCCTCGCGGCGGGTCAGCGGCTGACCGATGTTCGAGCCATGGCGGCGATGGGATGGGTCTTGGGTGAGGCTGATCTCAGGCGTCATGGAGCGCTCCGGAAACGGATGAAAAAGGGGAGGCCGGGAGGGCGGGAATGCGCTGTGGCGTTCCCGCCGCGGCGAGCGTCAGCGCGCGCACGATGATCCGTTGCGCGAGTTCGATCTTGAACCGATTGTCGCCGGAGGGTTTTGCGTCGGCGAGCGCCGCCTCCGCCGCACGGCGGAAGGTGGCCGGATCGGGATGGCAGCCTGCCAGGATCTTCTCCGCCGCGTGGGCCCGCCATGGCTTGGGGGCCACTCCGCCGAGCGCGATCCGCGCATCCCGGATCGTGCCGTGTTCGATCCGCATCGCCGCGGCGGCCGAGACGATCGCGAACGCGTAGGAGGTACGCTCGCGGACCTTCAGATAGCGCGCATGCGCCGAGAGCGTGCGGGCCTCGCTCGGCAGCCGCAGGGCGACGATCAGATCACCCGGTTCAAGGACACTCTCTCGCTCGGGCGTATTGCCGGGCAGACGATGAAGGTCCTCGAGCGCGACCTTGCGCCGGCCGTTTCTGCCCTCGATCTCCACGAAAGCGTCGAGGGCGACGAGCGGCACACAGAAATCCGACGGATGGGTGGCGATGCAGGCCTCGCTCCAGCCGAGCACGGCGTGCAACCGGTTCTCGCCGTCGCGGGCATCGCAGCCGGCACCCGGCTGGCGTTTGTTGCAGGCGCTGGCGGGGTCGTAGAAATATCCGCATCGCGTTCGCTGCAGCAGATTGCCGCCGACGGTAGCGGCATTGCGGAGCTGAGCCGACGCGCCGGACAACAGCGCCTCGGCGATTGCCGGATAGGACCGGGCGAAATCCGGGTCGTGGGCAAGATCGGCGTTGCGAACCAGCGCGCCGATGCGGACCCCGCCGTCGGGCAGCCGCTCAATGCGGTCGAGGCCCGGCAGACGCATGACATCGACCAGACGGCTCGGACCGGTGATGCCGCCCTTCATCAGGTCGAGCAGGTTCGTACCGGCTGCGAGATAGGCGGCACCTGGTTCGGCCGCGGCTGCGATAGCATCGGAGATGGTCGCGGGCCTGACGTAATCGAAGGTTTTCATGCGGAGCGCCTCTGGTCGGCCTCGACGAGGCTTTTCTGTACTTCGAGCACGGCGTCCGTGATCCCGGAATAAGCCCCGCAGCGGCAGAGATTTCCGCTCATGCCTTCGCGGATACGCTCCGGGTCATCGCTGGCTTGCCCTTCATGGATCAGTCCGATCGCGCTCATGATCTGGCCAGGCGTGCAGAATCCGCATTGCATGCCGTCATGCGCGATGAAAGCGGCCTGGACCGGATGCAGTTCGTTGCCGCGAGCGACGCCCTCGATGGTGGTGACGTCGGCACCGTCCTGGCTGAGCGCCAAAGTCATGCACGAATTGATGCGCCGGCCGTCGACCAGGACCGTGCACGCGCCGCATTGGCCGCGGTCGCATCCCTTTTTGGTTCCGGTCAGGTGGAGACGCTCACGCAGGAGGTCGAGCAGCGTAACGCGCGGGTCTCTCAGCTCGATGTTCTGCCGCACACCGTTGACGGTGAGGCTGATGGAAAAGTTCATGCAGGGCTCCGATCAGTGCTATTGCCAAATTAGATCCCGCCCCGATGGCTCGAGCGCCAGGTCGATATTGCGCACGCTTACGAGACGTCGATGGTTCGAGGGTTATTCGGCGGCCATCGTGTACTGACCGACTGGCGACGGAATGGCGGAGCAGAAGATGTTATGAGCGACCCTGCGGAAGCCTCCTACCGAAGGCGCCCTCCGGAACTCCGACAAAAGGCAGATCAGGTGCTGTTGGGTTGTCCCACTGAAATGACTACCGTCTCGGAACCGCACGCAGACGACTGAGACGCCACCGTTGGCTGGCGCGCCGCCGCCAGCCAACGTTGTTGGCAGCCCACCATCCTCCTGCGCCAAGCGAAGTTCATCGGACCACATCATCTATTCGTTCCCTCAAGTCCGGGATGAACCGATCGCAAAAATATCTTCGCGCAACGGTGGGCCAACCATGAGACAGCCAAACTTGTCTGCAAGGGCAGCAATGTCATCGCCGCTTTTTCCGGTGGTGATCTCCACAGTCCCTCGATGTGTCCGCGCGAACAAATGATCAGCATTCGAACCGGTCCATCCGTTACGTTGCACCAGGCGTGAGGAACACCCTTGCTACAGTGATTGTTGTGCCGGCGTGAGCGTCCAATGTTGATTTCCATTGGCGATGCGCAGCGTGCCCTCCAAAACGATGAAATACTCGCCCTTGTTCTTGTGGATGTGCATCGGTACAGCGTTGCGGGGATCCGCGACTACCTCAAGCATCGTATAAGCGCCCCACAACATTTGCTTGCCGAGTTTATGACTATTGGGAGCGACACCGGCGCGCATGGTGGTGATAACTTCTTCAAGCTTCCATCCCTTTACAAGATTAATGTCGGGCGTCGCGCGTTCCATGCGTCAGCGTCTGGCGGCTTCATGGTGCATGAATGACTTCACGAATCACAAACGCAAGAAACTTTTCTGCAAACTCTGGATCAAGTTTGGCAGCAGACGCGAGTTGGCGGAGACGCGTCACTTGCTGCGCCTCTCTGACGGGGTCAGACGGCGGCATGTTGTGCCGCGCCTTTAAGACTCCAACCTTCTGGGTACATCGGAAGCGCTCCGCCAGCATGTGGATGATCGAGGCATCTATATTGTCGATACTGTCGCGTATATCTTGAAGCTCGGCTATGACGGTGGAGAGACTGACATTAGCCAGCTTGGGATTAGACTCTTTGCTCGGCGACACGATTGCTCCAAACACGTTCTCATTCTATTGTCTGTTGTGGATAGTACTCGCGGCTTCGTAATTGCAGAAGCCGACAGCCGACGCGCGCCCCTGTTTGGCGGCTATCTTGTGTCGGCCATCATTTCCGATTCTACGCGACGCACGAGTTCGGGATCACCAAGCGCGCTACAGGGCTCGACGAGTTGGCGAACCCTCATCATAAGCTTGTGGACGGCCGGGTCACGGCCAGCAAGGCGCAGAAGTCCTGCTCCAAATCGAAGCGAATTGTCCAAATCGGCAGGCCGTTCTCCCCGGGTCTGCGGATGTGCAAAATCGGGAGCCGCCGACTGCGACCACGCATCCGCGAGCAAGGGTCGGACCTCAGCCAAGAAGGCTTGGGCTAAGCCAGCGATGGGATCCTTCGCCCCTGCCCGCTTGGCAAGCAGGTCTTTAAGGATGCACGCTTCCTGTGAGGCGATTGTCATGCCCTGGCCGTAGATCGGATTGAAGCGGCAAATCGCGTCACCAATCGGAAGCAATCCTCGCGGAAAATCCTCGAGCCGTTCGTAATGCTGCCACGAATTTTCCGGGATGCTGAAGCGATGGATGCCGTCCAGCCGCTGGACGTCCTTGATGGCATCATAGATCGTTGAAGTCCGAAGCTGCTGCATCCGGCTCATGAACTCGTCCGGATCCGGAGAGGGCATTTCGATATGCCGTTCGCTGATGAGTGCTATCCAGCGATTGCCCTCCATCGGCACCAGATAGCCGGTTCTGCTGCTCGCTGGCATCTCAGGGATCGTTACCACAGCCTTCCAGTTTCTCAGGCCCTCCGGGGCCGCAAAGGTCGTGGTGGCGTAGGTGAGATCGATGCCGATATCGGTCTGTTCAGGTCGGGGACGCCCGGTCTCTGCAAGGAAAGACAACGAGAGGACGCCACGACGAGATGCGTCAATGACGAGATCGGCCGGAAGCGTCTCATCGGATCTGTCTTTGGTCTCAAGCCGAACTCCAGTTGCGGAGCCGTCTTTGCTCGCAACGATATGCAGAGCGCGGCAACCGTCGCGCATGGCAACGTTGGATAGTTTCCGCACGTATCGTCGCGCGACAAGTTCGAACAGCGGTCGTGACATCGTGTATATCGCCCAGCCCAGATCGCGTTGCGGGAAGAAGGGGTCGAAGCCCGGGAACTCTTCGCGAAAATCGAGGTTTAGCCGAAGCGGCACAGCTCCAACTCGGCTAAGCTCGTCAGCAAAGCCCGGGAAAAGCTCGCCGAACGCATGCAGTCCGCCCAGGAACAGCCCGTGTAAATGATTGTCCTGGGGCGTTCCCGGACGTGGAGAAGCGTCAAGCGGCAGTACGTCACGTTCCACAACCGTCACACGTTCGAAGTGGCTCGCGACCGCGGCGGCTGCTGCCAAACCACCGATTCCAGCGCCTATCACAATCGCATGCTTACCTATGGGAGGGAGTGTCACTATGATAGCCTCGCATCATTTCCTGTGCCTTATCGTCGACCAAACAGCGAAGTCTTCGGAAACGAAGCGCGCTGGGGACACAAGTCGGTCAGCTTGGTCAGCGATCTACGGCTCGGACAGAATGAAGGACCCGAACTACAGCAACATTTCTATTTTTGGAAAAGCGCGTTACGGCTGTAATATAGTTTTATTAATAAACCTGTCCTCCTAGGGTGCAATCGTACTGCGCGGATACTGAAACATACATTGGGTCGATGCGGCTGGAAGCCTGTGGCTGACTTGTTTCACAAGCTGTAGCGAGATCGGGGGAGTTTAGCGATCTCATGTCCAGAAGTCCGCGCGAGCAAGATACCTCTTCAAGTTTAGAAAGGAAACCTAACGTCGGTTTATTCGCGATTTAGGGTTCGATCGATCCTTCTTTGGTGCCAACGCCAGGGCCGACCAAGACCGAACGCGAAGCAGTCCGCAAGAGACGGGCGCTGGGGGGAATCATGCATGACACGACCGCGCTGAGGGATCATCGGAACACGACCGTCTGGACGCTGGGGCGTTTGCTCTTGGGTGCGTTCCTTGGCGTGTCGACCGGCATAAGTTCGCTCTATTTCTATTCGCTTGGGCCGTTGATGAAGCCGATCGCAGCCACCTACGGGTGGTCTCGCGGCCAGGCGTCGCTGGGCCCCTTGGTCGGCATTTTGGTGGGCGGACTTGCGAGCCCGAGCATCGGCACCAGTCCCCTCAGCTATACGCGCGTGCTCGTCGAGCATTTCGATCGCAGGCGCGGCGCAGCTCTGGCGGTCGCAGTGATGGGCACCGGTGTCGGCGCCATTCTCATACCGTATCTGCTCGTCCCCTTCGTTGCCGCCCACGGCTGGCGATCCGCCTACCTGGCGCTCGCCATTGTCGTCGCGATCGCGGTGACGCCGGTCGCTGTCTTGATCCGGGGTGCCGCTGCTGAAACCGACCGGGCAAGGTTACGCCGCGCGCGCGAGCCCGTGGCTTTGATGAGCGTCGTGCGGACCCGCGTCTTCGTGTTGCTCGGCACTCTCTTCTTCCTAGCCTCGCTGGCCGTGTTCGGAACAACCGTTCATTTTGTGCCTATGCTTTCGGACGCAGGTCTGCCAGTCGCGGAGGTCGGCAAGATCGGGGCGATTCTCGGCTTCACGATTTTGGGTGGACGCCTCTTCACCGGGTTGCTGCTCGATCGTTTTCCCGCTGGCCGTGTGACCGCAGCTCTGTTCTGCCTCTCCGCCGCCGGCATGCTGGCGCTCAGCGTCGGCGGGGTCAAAGCCGCTCTCCCCGCCGCCGTTGCGATCGGCCTTGGCATGGGTGCTGAGGTCGACCTTCTCGCCTATCTGATCGTGCGCCACTTCCCCCCGTCAGCCTTCGGGACCGCCTATGGTGGGATCTATGGCCTCCTCAATATCGGTGCGGCGATCGGGCCAGCCGCGATTGGTCTGATTACGACCGCACACTCGGATATTCGGTGCCGATGGTCGTCGCCGCCATCTTTCTCATCTTTGCGGCGCTGCTTGCGCTCGCGCTCGACCGGCCGCGTCTGGCGCCAAGGTATGAGGCCGCCGCGCCGCAGCACGCCTGATCAGGGCTCGATCGTGTCGAGGATCTCGGGCATGATCGGCGCAGTGAGCAAGGGCTCAATGCGCGTGCGATAGTCACGATAGTGGTCGCTCGCCCTGTGGGCTTCGACCGCGGCCATGCTGACGTAGGCTTCGCAGAGCACGAACGCGCCGTCGTCCTTGCGTCGCATCAAATCATATCGGAGGCATCCGGGTTCACTGCGGACCGCGCCGATCATGTCTCGCAGGATCGCTTCGACCTCCCCCGCCTTGCCGTCTTTTGGGTGATACTCAACGATCGCCGCTATGCCCATATCCTGTTCCTTAGGTACAAAAATCAAACCTATGTTGTAAGGGCCGTTTGGCTGAGCAATATGGTCACGAGTCGACGGCCGACCTACGGCCGCGTTTGACATCCGCAACCGTACCCTTGAGCGAGATGCCCGCGGGCAAAGGCGGCAGGTGGCGGTTCTTCTGTCCACCGGGTCCCTTGAATGCATGGGAGTGTTGACCGTCAAGCGGCTCACCGCACTCCGAGCAGAGCACGAGCGGATCGCTCGGCCGCCCGCAGCTATGTACCACCACGCTCGGCCGTCCGGCCTTGCCAGACAAATGCTTGTCGCCCCAGTGCTGCATGGTTCGCAGAATTGGATATAGTTCGCGGCCCTTGGACGTCAGTTGGTATTCCAAACGAAGGGGATGCTGCTGGTAGGGAACCTTAACCAGGATGAAATTTTCGACGAGCTTCTGCAACCGCTCCGTCAGGATGCGCTTGCTGATGCCGAGTCTCTCTTCGAACGCGTCGAACCTGGTGACACCAAGGAAACATTCACGCACGATCAGTAGCGTCCAACGATCACCGATGATCGAGGTGATCCGGGCGATCGAGCAGCATTCCTTTTCGAGTTCGTTCCAACGCAAGCGAGGTCTCCCGGCCGGTTCCGACGGCGGATCATCATCGCCATACCACACTAAGGCCGTTTTGACAAAGATGGGTAGCAATTGGGAACCTGCTAGGCGACGACTTCGCGCCGCCGGAGTTCGACGAACGCATCGAGCGCGTGCACTCGTGTCGGAGATCAAAAGTCTATTCATAAGGTGGGCAATGTCGACCGCTCCGCCCAAAGCAAGAAACTTCAGCAAACTCTGGATCCAGTTTATAGCAGCATCGTGGTCGGAGGAGAAAAGCCAAGGCATTGACGACCCCACAGTGCGCGCTAGTCCTATAGATAGCGCGGCCGGCTCACGACATCGAATAGTCCTCAATCTAAATCGTTCTGGACACGTGCGGAAATCTGATGATCAGATTGTGAAGTGATCGTGTGGCAGCGGCAATGCCTGATTGTGGTGTCATTCGATCAACAGACGTGATGGTTAGGAGCATTTATGCCCAACATGTCCGGACTAACGGGGAAGACTGCCTTGGTGACCGGTGCAAGCCGCGGCATCGGCAAATACACCGCCGAGCGGCTGGCTCGGGACGCGCTTGGCCTGCAGCCACGAATCGGGTGATGTTTTGTCTCATGCGGGGACGTGCTCAAGCTAATCTGGTGGGCACTCACTGGGGTGTTGCGATCCAGAGCGTCGCTTGAGGCGGAGATCCTGGTTCTCCGCCATCAGGTGAATGTGCTCCGACAAAAGTCGCCGAGACGGCTCACCTTCAGCAATCTCGATCGGCTGATATTTGCCAATCTATATCGGGTCACGCCGCAAGTTCTGAATGCCTTGGCGATTGTCGAGCCAGAGACCATTGTCCGTTGGCATCGTGCTGGCTTTCGCCTATTCTGGCAGTGGAAGTCACGATCGCAGGGTGGCAGACCAAGAGTCCCGCTTGAAATTCGCCGACTGATCCGCAAGATGAGCCTTTCCAATCCACTCTGGGGCGCTCCCAGGATCCATGGAGAACTCCTCAAGCTTGGCATCAACGTTGGCCAAACCTCGGTCGCCAAATACATGGCGAGGCTCAGGAGACCTCCTATCCAAGGCTGGAAAACGTTTCTCCGCAATCACGCTGATTTGATCTGTTCGTCGTTCCGACGATCTCATTCGGCTGCTGTATGGCCTGCTGAGTCTGCGGCACGATCGACGGAAAATCCTTCTGCTCGGCGTCACAGCGCATCCAACCGCCGATTGGATTGCGCGGCAACTCAACGAGGCGTTTGGCTGGGAGTTTGCGCCAAAATATCTCGTCCGGGATCGCGATCGGGCCTACGGCGACGTCTTTACCACGCGCGTTCGCGCGATGGGCATTCGTGATCGGCCGGCCGCGCCAAAATCACCATGGCGGAATGGACATACTGAACGGCTGATCGGCTCGATCCGGCGCGAATGTCTTGATCATGTTGTTGTGTTCGGCGAGCGACACCTGCGCCACTTACTTCGTTCGTACATGCGGTACACAATGACACTCGCACACATCTGTCGTTGGGCAAAGATGCAGCCGTACCGCGGGCTGTCCAGGCCGTTGGAAGCATTCTGCCGACACCAATTCTCGGCGGTTTGCACCACCACTATGTTCGAATTTAGTTTTCGATAAGGACAGCCTCAAGCAAACTTGCGCCACAGCAGACAATGCTTGGATGCGGCGCACTATTCCGCGACAACGATGAAGTAGTCTCTATTCCACGGCTGACCCATTGGCCCCACGACGGTCTCGTTGATTGTATCTATGGATACTTTAGAGAAGCCAGCGGACGCCAGAAGATTTCTGATTTCGGACTGTTCGTAGAACCGGAAACCGTGCTGGAAAACAGCACGGCCAACAGCGCTCCACGGTGCGAGCGCGCCAATCACAAAACGCCCATCCGACCGGAGAACGCGGCGAAGTTCCTGGAGATCGGCGACGGGATTTGGCCAGAAGTAAATCGTATTGAGCGCAAGCGCTTTGTCAAAAGTATTCGCATCGGCAGGGATCGCGGCGCTCGTGCCCTGCGCGAGAGTCACCCGCCCTTTTAGTACATCGTCGGCATTGAACTCTGTCGCATCGACCACCATGGTGTCTGAGATGTCGAGACCGAAATAGGTTACATCTGTCGACCGCGAAAGAATGCTCGGGATTTCGCGGCCATTGCCGAAGCCAATTTCTATGACGCGGTCACCGGCGTTCATGCCTAGTTTTCGGAGCGATGCCGAATAGGCGCCAGCGTTGGATTTGTTCAGGTTTGCGGTAACGGCCTTGCCGATCTCGCCTTCGGGATGCCCAAGATGCTTTGCCAGCGCAGCCGGATCGAGGTTGGAAGTGTCTACCGATTCATTCATCGAACTCTCCAGATCGGACTCAAACGATATTTATCTAGCATCGCTATTCGATCACCTCAGACCCGCGCAGATCACCACTACGTGTAGATCAAGCGATCGTGTCGCCGATCGATGAGTCTGATGATGGGCTGGCTGATGTCCGTTCCTCCGCCGCCATGGCCGAGCTTCAAGACATACGCGACAGTATCGACAATATAGATGCCTCGATCATCTACATGCTGGCGGAGCGCTTCCGGTGTACCCAGAAGGTTGGAGTGTTGAAGGCGCGGCACAACTTGCCGCCCGCTGACCCCGGCGCGAAAATCCGAATAGCCGGAATTTATAGCGCTTTGATTTGCATCCTGAACTTTGAGACACAATTAGACGACTCGGCTTCGACGTGCAGTTGCCAGACCCCCGTTCATCAGCAGCTGACCAAGTCCATTTCGATGGAAACGACATAGATAGAGCTGCTGATCTCAATCTCGGGGCCAGAGACCGCATTTGGCGAGATAAGCGCGACCAAGTAGCCAATGGCTGAACGTCTCACGGCTGTTTCGACCACGCAAATGTGCGCGAGTTCATTCGCGAGCCAAAGCCGATAGCTCTCGATAGAGCGCTCTGTTTCCGCGTAGGGCAGGAGATCGGCCACCTCGGAACGACCGGCATATGTTCCAGAAAAGTTGCTCGGCCGAGTAGCGAAAGAGCCGCTTCGTCGCCAGGTACGCAATGCCGTAGATGAACTCCAAATCCCCTCTACGCGGTAGCGAAATCAGACGGATTTAAAAGGCTTGCCTCACGTAACTTCTTCATCGGCCAATCTCAAGTTGGCGCACAAGAAGACGTGATTGATGCTCCCCTCACCCGGCATAGCGGATGATTCCGCCCTTGGAAGGCTGGCTTGTGGGATCCAAAGAGAATTGCGACATCAGTTGACAACAAGTCATCCGTGATACTCCCGGCTTACGTACATTTGTCATGCGTCGACTGGCCATTTGATCCGATCGGCATGTAATTGGCGACCGTCGGCGTGGCCCTGTCGATCGATCAGAGGTAATCAGCCTTCAATATCTCTGCGCAGCGTTCGCCGATGATGACACAAGGAGCCATTGCGTTGCCGGTTGATATGCGCGGCATAATCGACGCGTCCGCGATACGAAGGTTGTCGATCCCATAGACCTTAAGGCGACTGTCGACGACCGACATGGGATCGCGTCCCATCTTGGCCGTACAGCTCTGGTGCCAAATGGTACTCACGGCGTTCCGCACGATCTGCTCAAGCGCAGATCCCTTTAAAGGTCCCGGTGTTATCTCGCGTTTGAGAAAGGGGCGAAAAACATCAGAGTCTGCTATATCCCGACACAGTTCTATAGCGGTGGTCACAGCCTTCAGGTCGCCTGGATCCCCAAAAATGTTGGCGTGGATCTCGATCGGATCAAGCGGATTCGCTCCTGTCAGACGGAGATGACCTCGGCTCTTGGGCCGTACAAGGATCGGCACCATGGTCATCGAATCCGCAGATGCCTGGACTTGGAGCCTCTGGAATATCTGAACGTCAGGAGTTTCGAGACTGGGGTCACTCTTCCAAAAAAGAATTGCCTGGGCAACATTTCCGGATTCCCCAACCGGTTGTTGACACTCCCACATACAGTTTGCGAACGTTAAATGATCCTGAAAGTTTTGCCCAACGCCCGGAAGATGCTGCACGAGTGGAATTCCTAGGCGCTGTAACTCGGATTGATCCCCGATTCCAGATTGCATCAGCAGTTTCGGTGTATTGATCGCTCCGAGCGCCAGCACGACCTCCAATCCCCCAATGCGGCGAACTTTGCTTTTGTAGGCGATCTCAATCCCACATGTCCGTTTGCCTTCAAGGATCAGCCGCGTGACCGTTGCATGCGTGAGCACCGTCAAGTTTGGCCGATCCATGTAAGGAAAGGTGTACGAGCGAAAAATTGAAAGGCGCCGTCCATCCTGGATTCGAAATTCGCCCGCGGAGCAGCCGCCTTCGCCTTCCATCATACGGCCATTCAGGTTTTCGAAGGTTGGGATCCCCATCGAGCGCGCGCTCTCGCACATGGCTGAGCCGATCGGCTGGAGGTGAGCGGGCGAGACAAAAACGGGTCCCCCCGTTCCGCGGTGCTCGGTATCCGGCTCACCGCTCCAATCTTCAATGCGCCGATAGATCCGCTTCACAGATTCATAGTTCCACGCCATGTCGTCGGTTTCAGATGCAAAGAAATCCCAATCGGTCTTGTGCCCACGCACCCAGGACATCGCATTGATGCTGGAGCCGCCTCCCAACACCTTGCCCATGTTCATTGGTATGGATCGCCCGTTAAGGTGCGCATTGGGCTGGGCTTGAAAGTTCCAGTCGCGCTCGCTTGCCAAATTGGTGCGCCACAATGAGGCCTTCATAACATTTGGGGTGTCGTCGTTGCCGCCTGCCTCTACCAGCAGCACGTTCACGTCCGGATTCTCGGCAAGTCGACGCGCTACCACCGAGCCAGAAGAACCGGAACCGCAAACGATGAAGTCATAACAGGATTTCAATTCGGCGCTGAGTTTTTCCTGATTTGCACGTATGCGCGAACCTAGATCTTCGGACATGCGATTAACTGTTTCGCAAAGTGGAGTTATCAACGTATGCGCCCAACTTCGGGAGTCCGCTATCGATCGACTCATCATGCTGCTGCCCCTACAAGTTTAATCATGCCTTTGACGGACACAGAATGAAGGTGCCGAACTACAGCAACGTTTCTACTTTGGAAAAGCGCGTTACGGCTGTAGCATAGTTTTATTAATGAACCTGTATGGGTGAAAGCGTATTGCGCGGATACCGAATCATGCGTCGAGGTTGATGCGACAGAAAGCTTGTCGCCGACTAGTTTCACAAATGCGTGACGAGATCGAGGGAGTTAGCGATCTCACGTCCAGAAGTGCCCGCAAGCAAGACACCTCTTTACAAGTTTAACAATGGAACCTACTGTTTTCCATCGCGAACAGGCTGCCAGTGAAGAGCCCCGAGCGGCGCGCCTGATCAACGACATCGTGATCGGCGAGGAGACTGATGTCGATCCGGAGGGCTCCTACATCAGCCAACTCGATCTCTAGCTCCGCGCCATGGCGGACGTCGGCGCCAATTCGACATGTTCCGCTCACTTGCGCGGGTCGGTACTTCGGTCGAAGCGGCTATGGTGAGGTCCGGTGTGCCGCCTCATGTGCAAGCCTTTGTCGCGCATACGATGGCGCTGGCCCAGTCGGGGTTGACGGAAAAGGTCTTAGCTGCCTTTGGTCCAAAATAGATTCAACTGGAGGCCACCATGCATCCCATCGATGATTCTATCGGCGAGCCGGCATTGGATTTCGAGGCTTGGAGAGCTTTGATCCAGTCGTTTTGTGGCCGGTACCACCCCGAGGGAATCGAGCCGAGCGTTTTTGCCGGCTGGGTGCACCCCTTTAGTTTGTGGGAATTCTTGGCACTGGATATTGGTTCCAATGCTCAGCGAATCGAGCGGACAAAGCGAGATGTTCGCCTTGATGGTATGGAGTATTACGCTGCGGTGTTTCAACTCGCTGGTCGCTCGGCGATCAGCCAGAATGATCAGGTCGTGTCATTGGATGTGGGCGAGGTCGCGCTCGTCGACGCGACCCGTCCTTTGACATACCTATCAAGCGATGAGAACACTCTGTGGAATTGCCTGTCTATTCAACTGCCGCGGCAATCACTGGTTTCTCACCTCGGCTTCGAGCCGCAGGGGGGTATTTTTAGGCGCAGAACACTCGCCGGGCGCCTGCTCCTCGATATCTTTCGGAATGCCGACAACGCGGAGAGAATAGCGTGTGCCTCGGCTGACCCCTACATGCGGTTGGCAATTTATGATCTCATCGGTGCGTTATTTGCGCCGTCTGCCCCTTCCCCAACCTCCCGCCATGCCGACAGGCTGTTTACTCGTATCCGTGATGTCGTTATGGATCGCTTTGCCGATCCAGATCTCCGTCCTCGTGACGTAGCAGCTGAATTGGGGATTTCCGTGCGCTACCTTCAGAAGCTCTTCGCGCTCCGGGGCTCGACCTGCAGCGATTTCATCCAGTCGCTTCGTCTGGATCACGCCGTACGACTTCTGCATCGTCGGGCATTGACAAAGACACGCCAGCCTCTCAGCGAGATTGCCTATACCTGCGGCTTTCGCGACTACACTAATTTTGCACA
The DNA here is from genome assembly GCF_900141755.1 of Bradyrhizobium lablabi. NCBI lineage: Bacteria > Pseudomonadati > Pseudomonadota > Alphaproteobacteria > Hyphomicrobiales > Nitrobacteraceae > Bradyrhizobium > Bradyrhizobium lablabi. Next base: position 1,997,465 of record NZ_LT670844.1, read on the forward strand.
ACAATTCCGTCGTCGGTTCGGACACACGCCGAGCGCCCACTCCGATGGAGACGGTCGCGGCGTCAATGGAACAGTGCGCACCACCAATAGTGAAAGTGCGGTTTAGGGCCAAGACGCCGACCGGCCCGTGACCTAGATTTATCTGCGACACCGGTGCGGGTCCGTTTGCAGAGACGCCATTATGAATACGCTTACGACTTTCAAAAGCTGTGCCGCGCTCTCTCGAGCGGCGCCCCTCCTCCCCTTCAAATACAGTCCCGGTCCGCTTGGTGCCGAACAGGTCGATATCTCCGTGAAACTATTGCGGCGTCTGTCGGGCCGACATCTCGATGATCGATGACACCTGGGGATTTATTAGCACCTTTCCGGTGCTGCCGGGCCACGAGGTCGTAGGCACCATCGCCGGGGCTGGGCCGCAGGTGAAACACCTACAAATGGGCCAGCGGGTTGGCTTGGGCTGGCAGTCGGCGAGCTGCATGTTCTGCCATCAACGCCGGTCGGGCGAACACAATCTTCACCCGCAGCAAGAGCGCACCATCGCGCATGGACACGGCAGTTTCGCCGATCGGGTCCGTTGCGATTGGACCTTTGCCCTGGTTTTGCCAGAGACGCTCACTTTCGAAACGTCCGGACCGCAGTTTTGTGCCGGCATCACCGTGCTCAATGCGATGGTGCACTTCGGCGTGAAGCCGTCGGATCGTGTCGGGGTCATCGGCATCGGTGGCCTGGGACATCTGGCGCTGCAATTGTTGCACACGTGGGCTGCGACGTGCATGCGTTCAGTTCAAGCGACGGGAGAATTTCGAATGACCGCGAGACACTTCATCGTGCAGAAGGCCACGACCTTCGACGTCGCGAGCGACGGCACCAGCTTTCGCATGAACTTCATCTGTCGGGACGGTAGTCAGGTTTCACTCAGCCTTCCGACTGAATGTCTCCATGGGTTCATGATGACGTTACCGCAAATGATGAGGCAGGCGCTCCGGACCCGAGGCGATAACGAGAGCCTAGGTCTCGTCTATCCGGTTGACAACCTACGCATCGAGCATTCCTCCGAACCGAACGCTTTCATCGTGACTCTAACGACGATGGACGGTTTCGAAGCGTCGTACGGTCTCTCACGACAACAGATGATGGATTTCGAGGGTGTCGCCGACACCGTTGAGCGCGAATGATGTTCGTTTGCGGCGAGGCTCGGTGAGCGCCAAAGAGCGCCAGCGCGGTGGCCGCCGTTTCATTATCTGCAATTACAAAGCCGCTAGGATTATCCTCAAGCGAAATGGGAACGTGTTTGGAGCACTCGGGTCGGAGATCAAAAAGTCTAATCATAACGTGGGTAATGTCGACCGCTCCGCCCAAAGGCAAGACACTTTGCAAACTCTGGATCAAGTTTAGCAGCAGACGCAAACTCGCGGAGACGGGTGACTTGCCGCCTTCTGCAGGGCCAAGGGAGGATGCCACTTACCAGCGAGATCTTCTCGATGACACCACTTTCTTACACGATCGACAGACTCCGACAGAAGACTCATTTGCAATGTGCGCCGCGGCCTGCATGATTCCTATCGCCTTTATCGGTTAAAATTTTCGACTTACAAAAACTCGGAATCAGCGCTGATCATATTCGGTACATTGGCGGGATTCATACAATTGCTGGATGCGGGGGTTAGAGGTGTTGCAGCATGATCCGGGGAAGGCGATCAGGCCTCTCGTCATTGCCGCATTCCAATTTTTCGCGCTGTACTTGTTGAGCAGCTCCGCGCGAACCAGCTCGGAATAGCGACTGCCACCAGATCTGTCGGGGTATAATCGTGGTCCTCTCCCTTCGGTCGTGCCGTTGCGTCGAGCCTATTAATAATTGGATCCGGTATATCCCTCGGTCGCGGTGACGCGTCTGCGAATCGGTCAGAAGATTTCCCTGAGTTGCTTCCATTCCGCTGCTTCTGCCTACCAGTATTCCATTCTTTCTTGGCAATCGCAGCCCGCTCACGGCACATCACTTCCAACGCTGCAAATTGTTCTTTTGAACTCATTGGAGCTCCCCGATTAATTTCCGCCGTCTAACCTGCTCCTTATGAAGGCCAACTGAAGATCATGTAACGCGACTTGACACGTTCGTGAGTAAGGCTCCGAACATTGAAATGTGGGGCAAGTTTCCTTCCGTATTTTTCCTTCGAAACCGCCTTCGAAAAATTGCAGCTACAACCGTAACCTCATTCGCAAATGGTGAAACTCGGCGGCAACTTGAGTGTCGTAGGTCTGAACGATGGTCCAAACAGCCCAATATCCGATGAATAAATTGTTCGAACCATTATCTTTTTGCCATGGCCCGGCGATGCCAAATCGATTCATGTTGGCGCCCATGACGAACCAACAAAGCCATGCTGACGGAACGCTGTCGGATGAAGAGTATCGATGGCTGGTGATGCGGGCAAAGGGCGGATTCGGGGCCGTCATGACGTGCGGAGCGCACGTCGTCCCGAGCGGCCAGGGTTTCCCTGGGACCCTCAGCATCTCTTCAGATTTGCACATCGCTGGGCTCACAAGATTGGCAAGGGGCATCAAGCAGGAAGGTAGCCTGGCAATCGTACAGCTTTTTCACGCTGGGTCCCGATCTCCACGGGATTTGATCGGACAAGCTCCGCTTTCCCCGATTGATGATTTAAGCACGGGATCTAGGGGCATGACGACAGCAGAGGTTGAGGAATTGGTGGAGGGTTTTATCGTTGCAGCATTACGGGCCGAAAAAGCCGGATTTGACGGAGTGGAAATCCACGCTGCTCACGGCTACCTGCCTTGTGCCTTCCTAAGCCCGGCTTCCAACCTCCGCACAGACAGATATGGTGGTTCACTGGAAAATCGAGCGCGCTTCGTGCGGGAGATCATTGCCGGTATTCGAAAGCGCTGCGGCGTAGAATTCAGCATCGGCCTCCGGTTGTCGGTCGAACGCTTTGGATTGGAACTCGAAGAGACCTGCCGAGTTGCGCAGGATTTCATGAGCGAAAAGACAATCGATTTTATCGATATGTCACTGTGGGATGTTTTTAAGGAGCCGGCCGACGAGGGGTTTCAGGGGCGGAGTCTCATGTCTTATTTCACGGAACTCAATCGCGGAGATGTGCGATTGGGGGTCGCGGGAAAGATCATGTCGGCTGCAGATGCGAAGGCGTGTCTTGATGCCGGTGCGGATTTTGTATTGAACGGACGGGCGGCGGTTCTCCATCACAACTTTCCACGCAAAGCTCATGCAGACGACTCTTTCGAATCGGTGCCTGCGCCTGTCTCGCGTGCGTACCTGGAGGCCGAAGGCCTTGGCCCCTCGTTTATCCAATGTATGGCAGACTGGTTCGATTTTGTAATCGAACCTGATGCCAAATGAATCTGAGACCACCATTGGCTTGTCGCGGGCAATAAACCGATGCCGTATAATTTTCTCGTGGCCTCCTGGGCTGCCCCGGGCGACCTCGGCCCGATGCTCACCGCAGCGCGCCAGTTGCGTGCCAGAGGTCATGACGTTCGCTTCATTGCGCGTTCGGACGCGCGCGAACAGGTGGAGGCGGCGGGATTCAGGTTCGCTACCTGGCGGCGAACGCCGAGCTTTTCTCCCGTTGGAAACGACGCGGATGGCAATCCCATGCGATACGCTTACGATAATTTTCTGTTTGGACCTGCCTCCGCGCATGCCGCCGATACCCGTGACGAAATTAATAACGCGCCAACTGACGCGCTCCTTGCTCATGACTGTCTGTTTGGTTGCGCAATGGCGGCAGAAGCCGCGGGCATACCTTGCGCGTTACTTTCGCCTCATATTAGCTTACGGCCGCTGCCGGGCTTGCCACCGTTAGGTAGCGGCATGCGGGCGCCGCGTACGCCCGAAGAGCGCGCCGAGGTCGAGGCTGCAAGTAGCCGGTACGCCGCTGTGATGAATGAGTGGCTTCCGATGCTGAACGACGCTCGCGCGAGCCTGGGCCTCGCTCCCCTGGACAACGTGATGGAGTTGTACGACCGCCCCGCACGCGTTCTGCTTGCGATCAGTGCGGCATTCGATTTCCCAGCTGACTACCTGCCCAAGAACGTGCGGTACATCGGACCCTTGCTCGACAACTCCGCCTGGTCGAAATCATGGGTAGCCCCGTGGCGTCATGGGCCGGACCGTCCGCGCGCGCTGATATCATTCAGCACCACTTTCAAAAACCAGGCCGATGCGCTGCAACGCACCTTGAACGCCGTGGCCGGGATCGAAATGGATGCTGTTGCGACGGTCGGTGCTTTGGAGGGCGAAACTTTCCACGCACCGAAGAACGTGACATTGCTGCACAGCGCTCCCCATGATGCGGTGATGAAAGAAATATCGCTGGTGGTGACCCACGGCGGCCACGGCACCGTCAGCCGTGCGTTGTTTCACGGCCTGCCGCTTCTGGTTATACCAGGAGGACCCGAAACGAACGACAACGGCTCACGGGTGGAAGCCCACGGTGCCGGGTTGACCTTGCCGTCGGCTGCCTCCGAAACGGAAATCGCCGCTGCACTGAACCGCCTCATCAGCGAACCGCATTTCTGCATCGCCGCGCGCCGACTGGGAGATGCGATCGCCGACGAAGTCAAATCGGCCCGGCTCGTTGGCGAGATGGAGGAGATTGTTAGAGCTTGCGACCTCGCCCCACGGGTTTGACCTTGCCTGTGTACCGAGAACCTAAACTCGGTGACCACCTTGTCTTCGTCATGTGCTGCTGGTCATACATGGCTACTGGCTGAAGATGAACAATCACAATCATTATTGGAGGTGAAACGCGAGCGCGAAGCGCCGCAATCAGACTGTAACTTTGAGCTCTACAGGATAACCGGCCCGTCGCTTAAATCGGCTCCCGAAATGCTTGAAGAGTTCGCCGGGATTGACACACGATCCGAAGCCCTCCCCGATCGTCAGCCAAGTCTCGCACATTTCAAATGATGTTGGTTTGCGGCGAGGCTCGGTGGCCGCCAAAGAGGGCCAGCGTGTTGGCCGCAGTTATCTTCTGCAATTACAAAGCCGCTAACACTATCCTCAAGCGAAATGGGAACGTGTTTGGAGCACTCGTGTCGAAGATAAAAAAGTCTAATCATAAGGTGGGTAATGTCGACCGCTCCGCCCAAACGCAAGAAACCTTTCAGCAAACTCTGGATCAAGTTTAGCAGCAGACGCAATCTCGCGGAGACGGGTGACTTGCTGCGCCTCTCTGCCGGCGGCACACTAAGGGAGGATGCCAATTACCAGCGAGATCTCCTCGATGACACCACTTTCTTCTTACACGATCGGCAGACTCCGACAGAAGCCTCATTTGCAATGTCCGCCGCGGCCTGCATGATTCCTCTCGCCTTTATCAGTTAGATTGCGACCCTACAAAAATTCGGAACCAGCTTTGCTAATGGGTACATTGGCAGGTTACATAGAACTGCTGGATGTGAGCGTTGGGTTGTTGCAGCTGGAATGAGCTCGGCATTTAGTTATCATCCGCATGGGCAACAAGGCGCCCGCGCGATTTATAGTCGGTGAGAAATTTGTACGACGCAACCTCATCCGCCAAACGTCGCAAAGTAGCGGCTGCGGCCGGTCCCAAGACGGCCTCCACGCGGCGATTGGCTGAATCCCATAACACCAACGCCTTTCGGAGCCTGGTTTTTGCCCGAGCGCGTCAGGACAGCGCGTTTGGTCCGCGCATCTTAGTCATCCTTTCGCAGCTCGACGAGCCCGTCGCGTACTAGCCCGTCCTATTCGTGAGGGTACGGTTTTTTTGGTCCGATTGACGCGGCCGCAGGCTTGCTCTGACGAGGCGCACAGGATCGCCTTCGGCTTTTCACCGCCTGTGACGACCGGTACTTTGCAACGCGCTTGAGGGATGAGTTGGGCGTCCAGGGGCGCACGCCCCGCCGGTCAAGGACCGAGCGGGAGCAGTGCACCGGGCAAGCTGCGGAAGAGATCGGCTTCGGGACATGCCGCGACGAACGCAAGGCGAATGCGGCTCGTGGTCTCGACGACCCGGGCTGCGACTTTCAGAGACGAAGACGCAGCGTCGCGAACTCGGCAGTGGCCAATTCCCGGACTTTAGGAATGGCGTCACCCACGGTCAGCATCAACCAATAAGCCGCGGTGTGGAGAACGAGGCGAACTTGATTGGCGAGCGCCGAACGGCAGCTGGTGCGATCGGAGGCGAGCTGCGTCTTATGCAGCTTGATCAAATTCTCGGCTTGGCCGCGCGCGCAATACAGGCTGTCGTAGATCCACTCGGCCGAGCCGACATCGAGGCTGGTGACGACGAAGCGGATGTCGAGGCCGAGCATTGTCGCCTCAATACGGGCGACGGTGCGTCGTTCGCGATCCCAGGACTTTGCCTTGTGGCGCGTCTCGGTATAACCGCGCAGAACAGGCAGGTTCTCGATGGCGCGTCGCGTGCGGATGTCGTCAGCGGCCTCGTCGACTTTTCTGGCGAGAGGCTTGGTACCGGACAGACCGAAGATGTAGTCGATGCCGTTGTTCTCACACCACGTCATCGCCTCCGGCCGAGCATAGTGCCCGTCGCCACGGAACGTAATTCGCGTCTTGTTTCATCGCGTCCGGATGTGCCGTACCAGGCGTCGAAGATGGGCACGCACCTCGACGCCGCCCGGGGTCTTGCCGGACCGCAGCACGACCGCCACGGGTCGGCTCTTCTCCGTGTCGTAGATGTGAATCGGCAGGAAGCAGCGTTCGTCATAATGAGCGTTGAACAGCGAGAGTTGCTGATGGCCGTGGACGACATCGCAGGTATCGTCGATTTCGAGCGTGACGGATGCCGGCTCGCGCGGATAGCTATCCATCCATGCATCGACCAAAGTGTAGGTCAGGCGGATCACGTCACGCAGGCGCGGAGCATTCTCCAGGCGCGACAGCCGGTTGGGAACACAGATCGCGACCCGTATCCGGCAGCCGTCCGCAGGCCAGCTTGAATGCGGGATCGGACCGCAGATGATCGAGGTCGTCGGCGTCCTCGTAGCCGCAGCAGATCGCGAACATGCGGGCGCGGAACATATCGACAAGGCTGTGCACGACCCGCGTCGGATCGCGCCGATCCGGGAACACCCGGGCCAGATTGTCGGCCAAACCGAGACGCCGCTCGGCCATCGCCAGAAGCATCACGCCCCCGTTCGAGGTCAGGCGACCGCCATCGAAGGCAGCTGTGACTTTCTTGGAACCGCTGGAAACGAGAATGGCAGCATCGTATCATCGGTCATGGCGGGCGTGGCGTTCGCGGTTGAAGGTGATGGGGTTGGCTTCGCAACCGAATCCTACGCCGCATCAGCGCTTTACACCACGCTCGCCAGCCTCTCAGGCGCCCTCTGGCGAATAAGACGGGCTAACGGCTGACCGGTGGCATATCCTTGAAGCAATCGCGCACAAATCAGTCCAGTCACCGCGTCGGCCGCGGCGAAAACAAGCATTGCTAAAGTGTTGGCAAGCAGTGAAGCAAATATGACCGGACGCCGTCCGACATAGTCCGAGACACCGCCGACGGTAAGCAGCGCCAGCAGAAGGCTAAATGCGTAGACGGCAAAGATAACGGTCAGCATGACGGGCCGGAATGCCCTGTGCCTACCGCAAATCAAGCCCGGGGGATGGTAGAGACGAGCCTTGAAGCGGTAGCCCTTTGCGGAGCCTCGCTGTTATCTGACGCTTTCGCGCCAGTGCCCTCACCGAGCGAGCGTGGCTTCTTGAACTCGTCTCCCCAAGCAGAACCCAGCGTGCAGATTTCCTGCACTGGGCTCGTGCCGGTTTTTCGCTCGACGAAGACCGCAGCAGCCGCGCACGCAAGCCGGGTCGCGGCGACCACATTCAGAAGTAGCAGTGACTCTATTACTTCAGGATCTTCGCCAAGCAGAGCGGGACCCGCAATGCCCGCATTGTTCACGAGCATCGCCAGCTTCGGATCGGTACATACGCGGCGCTCAACCTGTTTGAGACTGGACGCATCGGTAAGGTCGGCCCTCATTACCTCGACAATGATTCCTGCCTCGGCACGGAGACGTCGTGCCAAGGTCTCAAGGTTTTGCTGATTGCGAGCAACCAGAATCAGGTCGTAACCGCGGCGTGCAAGCCTGTCGGCGTATGTAGCACCAATTCCTGTCGAGGCCCCTGTTATCAGGGCGGTACCGAGTGGTGGGAGCATGGCTTCCTCTAGATCTCAGGATCTCAATCGTGTTGCACAATCGAAATCACGCTGTCTGGCTGATGTGGGTGGCCGGAGCGCAGTCAACTCCCCCGAGGGCAAGAACTTAAATGTCGTTCTTCAGCACGATCCGGTAGCGGGCATTACTGGAGCGTAGATGATCCAGCGCGTCCTTCACCTGTGAGATTGGGGACATCTCGAACGTAGCATAGGACGCGAGCAGTTTATGGGCACCAGGAGGGCTGCATTACGTGGATAGTCCCATTGGGACGCGAATAAAGGCGACGGTGAGTCCGTCAGGATGGCGTGCAATATGGCCCTTGCCTTCGGTATCTTCAATAAGCGCAACGTCGCCAGGGTTGATCATCCTGACATCGCCATCGCTTACTTGGAACTCCATACGTCCCGACAGGACGATGCAGAGCACACGTGTCGGTGGATTGTGGTAATCTAAGTCTTTGTCGCTAGGGGCTACGGTTATAAACTGTACGCCTTCCGCTGCATACATTGAAGAGATCTTAGTAGGTATGCCGAACATAATATTCTCTAGCTGCGGCGCTTCCACTTCTCCGATGTGCGACTCCCCGTCAGGGCTTGAGTAGATATGTAGACACTTCATTTTATCACTCTCATGTTCCCATTGGTCTTCAATTTGATGCCGGGGTGAACGCTTCAGCCTGTACTCATTTTCCGGCTCCTCATACTCGAGCGGCTTTAATCATACCGAGCGGGAAGCCGGTCACCGGCCGTATGTCGTCCATCCGCCAACCACGTGATGCGCCCAGCCGCAGCGTCTCGCCGCGTTTGCCATCGCTCGACCTGAACGCGTGCACGTCGCAGCCCACGTGTTCAAGAATTGCAGCGCCAGATGTCCCAGGCCACCGATGCCGATGACCCCGACACGATCCGACGGCTTCACGCCGAATTGCACCATCGCATTGAACACGGTGATGCCGGTACAAAACAGCGGTCCGGACATTTCGAAAGTGAGCGTCTCTGGCAAAGCCAGGGCAAAGGTCCAATCGCAACGGACCCGATCGGCGAAACCGCCGTGTCCATGCGCGATGGTGCGCTCTTGCTGCGGGCGAAGATTGTGTTCGCCCGACCGGCGTTGATGGCAGAACATGCAGCTCGCCGACTGCCAGCCCAAGCCAACCCGCTGGCCCATTTGTAGGTGTTACACCTGCGGCGCAGCCGAGGCGATGGGTGCCTACGACCTCGTGGCCCGGCACCAGTGGAAAGGCGCTAAATCCCCAAGCGTCCTCGATCATCGAGATGTCGGACGGAGAGACACCGCAATAGTTCACGGCGATATCGACCTGTTCGGCACCAAGCGGACCGGGACTGTATTTGAAGGGGAGGAGGGGCGCGGCTCGAGAGAGCGCGGCGTAGCCTTTGAAAGTCGTAGGCGTATTCATAATGGCATCTCTGCAAACGGACCCGCACCGGTGTCGCAGAGAAATCTAGGTCACGGGCCGGTCGGCGTTATGACCCTAAACCGCACTTTCACTATTGGTGGTGCGCACTGTTCCATTGACGCCGCGACCATCTCCATCGGAGTGGGCGCTCGGCGCGTAACCGACGACGGAATTGTTGTGCAAAATTAGTGTAGTCGCGAAAGCCGCAGGTATAGGCAATCTCGCTGAGAGACTGGCCTGTCTTTATGTCTGGCCTCTCCACAACGTCGAACTTGCCTTGTACTTGTTTCGGATCTGGTGGTCGGAAAGCCCACTACAAGCCGTCCCGACGGCGGCTGTTCGACATTCAGGGCGACGCAATAAAGTTGCGATAATTCCTGCGATGTCATAACCGCCTCAACCGGCCCGGTCATGAAGCGATCGTTACCAAGTATCCGACCCTATCGGCAATCACAAAAGCATGTTCGGGCTCGTGGGTCGATAGCACGATGGTAAGGCCACCCTCGGGGCGGGGGTACGGTATCCGACAATTCGACGACGATATCCGCTCCGTTCTCTCCAGCGAAGATTTTCAACTTCGCCATGCCGTCCCGGTCGGAAGTGGGAAAGTAGTTCGACGGAAAGACAATAAGCCTCAACGACATGGTTTTTGCTTTCGCTGCGTCGATGGCCTTGCGCGCAACATCCAACACTGCCCCCCACGGATCCAATTGATGCCCTGGATCGACCGTTATCTGTTACTGCAACAAAGCCTGTTCCCTCGCACTCGCGCGTAACCGAAATCTTCTTTTCCATAAATTATCTTTTACTCTTGTACCTACCAATTGCACCAAAGCGCTTGGCTTTGTCATGTGGATTACACATTCGGAAACATACTCTCGAACGTGTCAAATCGCATTACGAAATTGTCAGTTGGCCTTGATAAGGAGTGGGTTAGGCTGAGCAGCGACCGGAAAGCCCATGTATTCAAAAAAACAGTTCGCAGCGTTGGAGGCCATGTGCCGTGAGCTGGCTGCACTTGCCAGAAAGGAAATGGAATACTCGCTGATGGAATACTGGCTGGCAGAAGCGGAGGAATGGAAGCAATTCAGGCAGTCTGACCCATTCAAAGAAAGAATTGCGAACCGCTCGAATGACCTAGCGGAGACGAGCAACGCCTAAGTCGAATGACACGCGATGGAAGACGATTGCTGGAGCATTGGGGCTTCCAGATGTGAACAGCTTGGCGGCTTCTATCGCGCTTAAAGAAGAATTCATTGGAACTATCAATTACCGAAAAAGCCCAAGATTCAATAACAGCCGAATGTTCTTCAAGCTGCATTCGGTTATCCCTGCGAGGTCACGCGACGCACGAGCTCGGGATCACCAAGAGCGCTACCGGGCTCGATCAGCTGGCGAACCCCCATCATAAGCTTATGGACGGTCGCGTCCTGGCCCGCAAGACGCAGAAGCCCTCCTCCAAATCGGAGCGAATCGTCCAAATCGGCAGGCCGTTCTCCCCGGGTCTGCGGATGCGCAAAATCGGGTACCGCCGACTGCGACCACGCATCCGTGAGCAAGGGTTGGATCCCCGCAAGGAAGGCCTGTCCCAGTCCAGCGAGAGGATCCTTCGACCCTGCCCGCTTTGCAAGCAGATCTCTGAGGATGCAGGCTTCCCCTGCGGCGACGGTCATGCCCTGGCCATAGATCGGATTGAAGCGGCAGATCGCGTCACCGATCGGAAGCAGTCCTCGCGGGAAGTCCCCGAGCTGTTCGTAATGCTGCCACGAGTTTTCCGGGATGCTGAAGCGGTGGATGCCGTCCAGCCGCCGGGCATCCTTGATGGCGTCATAGATCGTTGACGTCCGGAGCTGCTGCATTCGGCCCATGAACTCGTCCGGATCCGGGGAGGGCATTTCGATATGCCGTTCGCTGATCAGCGCTATCCAGCGGTTGCCTTCGATCGACACCAGATAGCCGGTTCTGCTGCTCGCCGGTATTTCAGGGATCGTTACCACAGCCTTCCAGTTTCTCGAGCCCTCCGGAATCGCAAAGGTCGCGGTGGCATAGGAGAGATCGACGCCGATCTCGGTCTGTGCGGGTCGCGGACGCCCGGTCGCTTCAAGGAAAGACAACGCAAGGGCCCCGCGACGAGACGCGTCAATGACGAGATCGGCCGGAAGCGTCTCATCAGTTCTGTCTTTGGTCTCAAGCCGAACCCCAGTTGCGGAGCCGTCTTTGCTGGCAACTATATGCAGAGCGCGGCAACCGTCGCGCATGGCGATATTGGGTAGTTTCCGCGCGTTTCGTCGCACGATAAGTTCGAGCAGTGGTCGCGACATGCCATATAAGTCCCAGCCCAGATCGCGCTGCGGGAAGAAGGGGTCGAAGCCCGGGAACTCTTCGCGAAAATCAAGATTTAGCCGAATCGGCACAGCTCCAGCTCGGGCAAGATCATCAGCAAAGCCCGGGAAAAGCTCGCCGAGCGCACGCTGTCCGCCGGTGAGCAGCACATGTAATTGGTTGTCCTGGGGCGTGCCCGGCCGTGGAGAAGCGTCAAGCGGGAGCACGTCACGTTCCAAAACGGTAACACGTTCGAAGTGGCCGGCGACCGCAGCAGCGGCTGCCAAGCCGCCGATTCCCGCGCCTATCACAATCGCATGCTTAGCTATGGGGGTGAGTATCACGATGATGGCCTCGCATCATTTCCTGTGCCTTATGGTCGAGCAAACAGCGAAGTCTTCGGAAGCGAAGCGCGCTGGGGACACAAGTTGGTCAGCGATCCACTGCTCATGCCTTTGACGGACACAGAATCAAGGGTCCGAACTACAGCAACATTTCTACTTTGGAAAAGCGCGTTACGGCTGTAATATAGTTTTATTAATAAACCTGTCCTAGGTGCAATCGTACTGCGCGGATACCGAAACCTGCCGTTGGGTCGATGCGGCTGGGAGCCTGTGGCCGACTAGTTTCACAAGTGCGTGACGAGGTCGAGGGAGTTAGCGATCTCACGTCCAGAAGTCCGCGCGATCAAAATACCTATTTACAAGTTTAGAAAGGAAACCTAGCATCGCTTAATCGTGATGCAGGTTTCAGTCGATCCCGCGTCTTTGGCGCTAACGCTAGGACCGATGCGACCGAACGCGAAGCAGTCCGCAAGAGACGGGCGCTGGGGGAATCATGCACGGCACGACCGCGCTGAGCGATCAGCGAAAGACGACCGTCTGGATGCAAGGGCGCTTACTCTTAGGTGCGTTCCTTGGCGTGTCTACCGGCATCAGTTCGCTCTATTTCTATTTTCTTGGGCCTCTGATGAAGCCGATCGCGGCCACCTATGGGTGGTCTCGCGGCGAGGCGTCGCTGGGCCCCTTGGATCGCTGTTGTGGTGCTCTGGGCTGACGCTGATACTGTTGCGAGAAAGGTAACACTGGCGAGTAGAGGAACCAAGCCGACCGAACTCGTAAACGCTAGTGACGGGGCTGATGTCCTGCATCATCTTCGTCATCATGCCAGTCCGCTGTTCCTCGGTGCGACCCGCGCGTATATCACCGCGGACCCAAATGTGATCAGACGTGTGTTCGCCGCCCAAATAGCGATCCGCTCGGGCCTCCTCGATCACCACTTGCACGAAATAAGAAGGGGCGCCGGTCGCCTCGGTATGGCGAAAGGTGATCGCGTCCACAATCTGACGTTTTTGATCTGGGCTGAACCTGTCTCTTGGCAGGTAACACACGTAGGTTGGCATCGATCTCTCCTTACGAATGAACTTCTTTTTCGAACGAACCGCGTTTCGCCCGAAGCGACTTTGTGCGTTGCATGTAATAGTCGGCACACGCACATAAGCCATAATTGGCAACTTGCGATCGTGACACGATGGCGGCGACTTGGCGATGGGACGGCGGAATAGGCCATGATGACCAAACCCTGCTGGTGCCTCGGAGCTAACGATTCGGAGGCACACCCGCATCAGAAGATTGGTGACATGGCCGTTCACGGGACTACGCACCTGCGCCCGCTTGAGGTTGATGTCGGCCTGCGCGACTTGCTGCTGGGCGGCGTCGAACGCCGCCGCGCCTGAATGGCGCTGCCGACATATAGCTGCTGCTCCTCCGGTGCCGTGACGAGGTCGCTGAGGTGCTGCCGGCACTCCGCCTGCATTCGCTTGACCTGCAGATCGGCGGCTTTATCAAGCTTCTGATACCAACACTCTAGGGTGGAATACGGGCAACGGAAATGCTGGCGTCATTGTCGGCGGCCCTGGCGGATAGCGAAAATCCGGCGATCGTGACCGTGCGGCAAACGCTTTTGCGTATCGTTTACTGACCGATAGTGCACTTGTGCCGGGGCGACCTTGGCTTTCACTTCGGCGCATATTGCATTTCGCCATCGCCGAACGACCAGTCTTCACGATTTGTGTTGACCAGGCTGATCCAGATATCCTCTTTTCGCACATGAGCCTTCTCGTGGATCTCGTCAGCGACCTGGTGGAAGAATTTCTTCTTCACGTCGACCGAACGCCCGCTGACCCAGGTGACCTGTATGATGATGAGGTCGCGTGTATAGCTCAGGCCGAGATAACCCTCTTCCGGGTATATGATTTCGTCGGGAGCATGCCGCGTTACGACCTGAAACGTGTCATGCAACGGTACATTGGCGACCTCGGCCATGGCATGGTAGATCGCTTCGCTCGCGACCCTAACACGCTCGGGCGGCGCGTCCTTACTCAAATCTATTCTCGCCAACAGACTTGTTGATCTCCTCTCTCCATCTCGAGCAGTCTCGGGTTGTCCCGCATCAAGCGCGTGCAGTGGACCCGCCGCGCCCGCGACACCCGCGACCGCGCCGATCAGCAAGCCCGCCTTTATCACGTCGCGTCGTGGGTACGCGGTGGGTAGCGCCTGTTCGTCCATCTGAGCCTTCCCTCAAGAGTTAAAGATATCTAAATCGCGCACGTTGACGGTTCGCCTTGTTCAATTTCGTCAGGCAGAAGAGTGTTTTGGCCGATGTGCGAAACGCTGGATGCGATGCCTCAAGCCCCTTTGACCTGCAGCCCAAGGTCCAAGAGCGATTGACGTGCATCTCCGAACAGCATCGACGTCTTCGGTTCTACGAAGAGATCATTTTCCACACCGGAGAACCCCTTCCCTTTGCCGCGCTTGAGCACAAGGACACTCTTGGCCTCGGACACCTTGAGGATCGGCATGCCAAAGATCGGCGAGGCCGGGTTAGTGCGAGCAGCGGGGTTGACGACATCATTGGCGCCTACGACGACTGCGACGTCGGTTTCCGAGAAACGACCGTTGATCTCCTCCATGTCGACAAGTTTGTCATAAGGGATCCCAGCCTCGGCGAGCAGTACGTTCATGTGACCGGGCATGCGGCCTGCGACCGGATGTATGGCATAGCGGACGTCTCCTCCCCGCTTCTCAATGAGATCGCCAAGCTCCCGAATTTGGTGCTGAGCCTGTGATACGGCCAAGCCATACCCGGGGACCATGATCACGCGATTGGCATATGCCAATCGCAGCGCGGCGTCTTCCGCGCTTGTGGTGGACATTTCGCCTCCGGCGGAGGCGGTCACGACACCGCCAGCCTCTGCAGAGCCGAAGGCGCCAAAGAGCACATTGGCAAAGGAGCGATTCATAGCCTTGCTCATCGCGATCGAGAGGATGAAGCCGCTGAGGCCGTCGAGGGCGCCAACGATGATCAGAATGTTGTTGTCGATCGCAAATCCCGTGGCGACGGCAGCGAGGCCGGCATAAGAATTCAGCAACGACACGACTACCGGCATGTCCGCGCCGCCGATCGGCAGGACAAAGAGGATCCCGACGAGCACGGCGATCGCCAGCATCGCGGCGAAGACCCACACTTCATTTGGCGAGACGATCAGCCAACCCAAACCGATGACTGCCGCGGCGAGCAGCACCAAATTCATGGTGTTTTGCCCGCGAAAGGTCAGGGGTCGGCCAGGCAGGATTTCCTGCAGCTTGCCGAACGCCATCAGGCTTCCGGTGACGGTGAGTCCACCGAACAGCACCTCCAGCCCCAGCGCAAGGACATGTCCTCCAGCAAGCGACCCGGTGGCCGCATTGTGCGTGTATTCGCCGACGCCCACCAAGGTAGCTGCCAGCGCACCGAACGCGTGGCTCAAAGCTATCCGCTGCGGCATTGCGGTCATCGGCACCCACATGCCGAGCGGATAGCCTACCACCGCGCCAATCATGGCGCCGACGGCGAGCCACTCATAACTGACGATGCGGGCATGAAGGAGCGTGGCCAGTACGGCGACCGCCATCCCGAAGGCGGCGAGTTGCATGCCGCGGCGCGCGCTTTCCGGGCGTCCCAGAGCCCGAAGAGCCATGATGAAGAAAAACGCTGCCAGGAGGTAGGCGAGTTGGATCAATGTCTCGATCATGATTTCGTGACGCTCGATGCGCCATCCCCTACTTGCTGGGCTTCCGTGGCGGTTGGCGTGCGCTTGAACATCGCCAGCATGCGATCCGTAATCAGGAATCCCCCGACGATATTGGCGACGGCGCAAGCCACTGCGATGGTCCCCAGCACTGTGGCAAGATCCCCCTCATTGCTTCCGGCCAGGACCAACGATGCGACCAGCGAAATGCCGGAAATCGCGTTGGTGGCGGCCATTAGCGGCGTGTGAAGCAAGGGAGGTATGCGGTTGATCGCCTGCATTCCGACGAAACCGGCGAGCAGGAAAACAAAAAGCTGAATGGTAGTGGTCGCACTCACGAATCGGCCTCCTTACGCTGCCGCTGATGAAGTCGTGGCGGGCGGTTGGACGCCGAGCAGCGGCCCGGTGATCGGATCGGCAGGGTCCAGTCTCAGGCGGCCCGCCTCGTCGATGAGGTGATCAAGCAGGGAGCGGATGTTCCCGCTAAAGAGCCGGCTTGCGTCCGTCGCTGCGGCACTCGCAAGATTCGTCGGACCGAGAATGCGAACGCCATCGACCGTGACCAACTCATCCGGCCGAGTGTGCGCACAGTTGCCGCCGGTCTCCGCCGCGAGGTCAACGATCACAGAACCCGACGGCATCTGGGCAATGGTCGCCTCGTCGATCAATAGCGGCGCCGGTCGGCCAGGGATCTGGGCGGTGGTGATGACGAGGTTCATAGCGGCCAGATGCGGCGCAAGCGTCCGGCGGAGCCGCTCCTGCTGTTCCAGGGATTGCTCTCCGGCGTAGCCGCCGGCGCCTTCCGCCGTTGGCATGGCGAGATCTACCGATACAAATTTCGCACCGAGGCTCTCAACCTGCTCCCGCGCGGCGTCTCGGACGTCGAACCCGTGCGTGATCGCACCCAGCCGGCGCGCGGTCGCGATCGCCTGCAGACCGGCGACCCCTGCGCCGAGCGCGATCATCTTGGCCGGCTTGATGATGCGCGCGGCCGTCGTCAGCATCGGCAACAGAATATCTAGTAGGCGGGCGCCCTCGAGAACGGAAACATAGCCCGCCACCGACGCCTGGGACGAAAGCACATCCATCGCTTGTGCCCGGCTTATCCGCGGCACACGTTCAAGAGCGAGATGGGAGACTGGTCGCTCTTGAAGCCGTTTCGCCAAGCCGGCGTCGCGGCCGCCGAGCGAAATAAGGACGCCGCCGGCGCGGGGTGTCTGACTGGCGTCCGGAGCCCGAACCTTGGCGATGACAGCCGAGCCATCGAGAACCTGTTGCAGGTCTGCCAGATGGGCTCCAGCATTCGCATACGCGTCGTCGGGGAAACCGGCCTCTAGCCCTGCGCCCGTCTCAACAGTCACAATCGCCTTTGCAGAGAGCCTCTTCACATCAGCGGGTGTCAAAGCGACGCGACGCTCTCCGGGGAGCCGTTCGCGCAGTAGCCCGAGCGATACAAGGGCCGAAGATCCAGTAGTCATGATTCATTCCCTGGGTTAGCGCCACGCCCGCCGTCCCTGCCGCAAAACGGCTCCGATGTTCGATCCGGCGGCCCAAGGCGATTTCACAGGCATCGGAGTCGGCGATGTGGGTGAGAGAGCGGACCGCCGTTCGTCAGATCTGGGCTAGGCCGCCATCGACGAAGATCTCGCTGGCGGCGATGAAGCTGCTGTCGTCGGAGGCCAGAAAGGCGACGACCTTCGCAACCTCCTCATCGGTTCCCGTTCGGGCAAGGGGCGTTATGCTTGCCGCGTGTTCCATGAAGCTGTTCAGCGCGTCACGGCTGGCGGCGGCGTTTTCGTGCGCGGGCGACGGGATCACCCCAGGGCTGATCGCGTTGACCCGGATGCCCTGGCCCCGCAAATCCGACGACCATGTCCTGGCGAAGTTGCGGACCGCCGCCTTTGAGGCGCTGTAGACGCTCCAATTAGCCCAGCCTTTTGAGGCGACGATCGAGGCGTTCAAGATGATCGAGCCGCCCGGCCCCATCAGAGGCAGGGCCTTCTGGACGGTCCAGATCACGCCCTTCACATTCACGTCGAGCTGATAGTCGATGTGCTCCTCCGTCAGGCTGCCGAGCGGGGTCGGAATCACCACGCCGGCATTTGCGAAAACGACGTCGACCCGTCCCACGTCACTGCGGATCTGGTCGTAGAGCCGGTCGAGATCAGCCGGCTTGGCGACGTCGCCCTGGACGGCCTTAGCACTCGGTCCAAGAAGGGCGGCGGCGGCATCGAGTTCTGCCTGCCTGCGGCCCGTGATGTAAACGCGCGCGCCTTCTTTCACGAAAACCTTGGCCGTCGCCAGGCCGATCCCAGAGTTTCCACCAGTGATGACAGCGATCTTTCCATCGAGTTTCGGCATTTTTTCCTCAATTGTCGGTTGAACCAGGCAGTTCTCCAGGACGCAGCGCGTTCGGCCTTGCCCTCTCCTCGCCCGCTCTTCTTCTGTCACGGCTCCAAAGGTCGAAAATGGTTTGCTCGCGCACCCAGCGTCCCGCATGGATCGTACGAGCGCTTCCCTCAGGAGCGGGGAGCGAAGCCTGAATACGGCTTCAGTGGAACGATCATCGGAGGCTGCAGGTAGCCTTCGCGGATGAGAGGAAGCGCGTTGAACTTTTCTGCGACTTCGTCAGCCGAGGGGGCTTCCACAATTGCGCAGGCGCCTCCGGCGTCACCGCGAAGCCAGATTTGTTGAACCAAACCGGCCGCGTAGAGGCCACGTATCATCTCGAACTCCGCCTCCCTGAGATCTGCGGGAGCGGGGGTTTCCGCCTTATCGGGATGCCAGGAGAACAGGGTCATGAACTGCATTTTGAGCGCTCCTAGAGTTGATACCAGCATATGCTTGCGTTTGACAAAATAGCAGCATATGCTTACAAATCAAGGCGGAGATCATCACATGAACGAGAGAACCCGGTACACACGACCGGAAAGCGAAGGACGCTGCCATTGCACGGAATTGCGAAAGGCGTCGCGACGAATCTCGCAGCTTTACGATACGGCGCTCGCGCCGAGCGGCCTGAAGACGACGCAACGAGCGATACTGGCGGAAATCGGGCGTTACGAGCCGACGACGGTCGGCGCGCTGGCCGACGCGTTGGTGATGGACGCCGGCGGTCTTGCTCACACCTTGAAGCCGCTCACCCGCGAAAAGCTGGTCACGATCGCCGTCGATCCGCAGGACCGGCGCAACCGGCTGATCAGTCTGACCCGCTTGGGACGGTCCAAGCTCCGTAAATCGGATGCCCTGTGGGAGGCCGCCCAGCGGGGCTTCGAAGCCGCTTTTGGGGCCACCGAATCCGAGGACTTGCGCGTAGTGATGCAGTTTCTCGCAGCGAACGACTTCACTGAAACTTTCGAAACGGCGCTGGCGTCGACCAGCCGATAAATATTCCGGACACCTTATGATCGATTTGAGAAGCGACATTTGCAGCCGGCCGACGCGTTCGGGGCTGGGAGCACGCGGACAGAATTTGGGACTTATCTTCCTGCCCGGCTCGTTGCCGGCGCCTTCCGCCTCGTCGCATCGCTTCTCGTTGTGACCCTGTCCAAGCCAGGCAAGCCGAACGTCGTTGCGGCCACGGCTTGAACAAACCCCGTCGAATGAAAACCAAGTTGGAGAAACCCCAATGGACTATCGATATCTCGGCCGTTCCGGCTTCCGCGTTCCGGCACTAAGCCTTGGAACCGCTACCTTCGGCGGCAAGGGTGCTTTTTTTGCCGCTTGGGGTGATACCCAGGCGGAGCAGGCGACGCGCCTCGTCGACATGTGCCTCGACTTTGGCCTGAACATGTTCGACAGCGCCGACATCTATTCCGCCGGGCTTGCAGAGGAAATCCTCGGCGCGGCGATCAAAGGCAAGCGCGATCGCGTTATCATCTCAACGAAGGCCACTTTCCGCTCGGGAGAAGGCCCCAATGACGTGGGTTCTTCTCGCTATCATCTGATCAACGCTTGCGAGAAAGCCCTGAAGCGCCTTGGGACCGACTATATCGACATTTTTCAGCTTCACGGCTTCGACGCCAGGACGCCGATTGAGGAAACCTTGAGCGCCCTCGACGATCTCGTCCGCGCCGGCAAGATCCGCTATGTGGGCTGCTCGAACTTTTCAGGCTGGCATCTGATGAAGTCGCTGGCGGTGGCGGAGCGTTACAATTTGCCACGCCATGTCGCGCATCAGGCCTATTATTCGCTGGCCAACCGCGAATACGAAAGTGAACTCATGCCGCTCGGGCTCGACCAGGGGGTCAGCGCAATCGTCTGGAGCCCCTTGGCGTCCGGGCGCCTCACCGGCAAGATCCGGCGGGGTCTATCCGTGCCTGAAGTGAGCCGGCGCGGCCTGAGGCCCGAAGACGGTCCTTTCGTGGAGGACGAGCATCTCTTCACGATCATCGACGCAATCGATGAGACCGCCCGCGAGACAGGGAAATCGGTGACGCAGATCGCGCTCAATTGGCTCCTTCAACGTCCCACCGTCGCGAGCCTCATCATCGGCGCGCGCAACGAAACGCAATTGTCGGAAAATTTCGGAGCCATTGGCTGGGCCCTGACGCCCGATCAGGTTCAGCGCCTGGATAAGGCCAGCCGGGTCATCCCGACCTATCCTTATTGGCACCAGGAGGGATTTGCGGAGAGAAATCCATTCCCTGCCTAATAGAGATCCCGAGAGCACATCAGGCATCCTGATCGGGATTATCGTCATAGCCAGCGAGAAGATCCGTCAAGTCGGAGCTTCTTAAGCAGTTTTTTAAAGTCTCTTCATGAACAGGCTCGAAGATCAGAGTGTTGTGTGTTCGAGCGCCGTTATTGTGTCCGCGGCGCTAAGGATAGCGGTGGCATAATTGGGGAGATTGATTTCCAGTGTCGTCCGCATCTCTTCAAAATTGTAGCTGGCGATCGCATCCTTCACCAGAGTGACGTCGTATCCGAGTTCTGCGGCGTAACGCACCGTGGCTTCGATGCAGGTATTCGCCTTTTGGCCAATCACGATCAACCTATGGATACCGTGCTTCTTAAGCTGCAGATCCAGGTCTGTTTCCGCGAAACCGCTGGAGCACCAGTGTTCTTGCGCAACTACTTCGCCAGGCAGCGGCGTGAATTCTTCGCGAAAGGTTCCGCCCCAGGTTCCAGCTCCGAAGATACGTCGTTCGTGGCCGAATTTCTGAATGGGTGCGATGTACTTCCAGCCCTCGATTTCATCCTCGGGCCCCCGGTCTCGGTGATGCGGTGCGAAGAAGACCCGGATGCCTGCGGCACGGGCGGCCCGAAGGACGGCAAGCATGTTCGGTACGCAGTCGACCGCTTCTGCTACCTCCTTTATCAGCGGCCATAGAATACCACCCTCCGAGATAAAGTCGTTGTAGGGATCAACTACCAGAAGGCCCGTCAGATCCTTCTCAAACACTGGGGCGCTCATCGTAAAGCCTCTCACAAGAAAAGTTACAGATGAAGAGACAAATGTCAGGGGCGTTAGGCCATGACATTGTATTCGCGGGTGTACAGGAGCTCGCAGCGCTTGCGATCCATGAATGCTTCTTCGTCAGGGATCACGTTCTTCCGATAGCCATCCGATTCGAAGAATGCTTTTGCCCCGGCGATGTCATCGAACCAAATCTCAGCGATGCCGTCGAAGTTGGAGGCTGTTGTCCCTGGCAACGCATCGCCCGTTCTGTGATCTTGAATGTAGCGCCGAACGTATTTCTTCGATTCCGACTGGGCGGCGAAGAGGGGCGCATGAACCTCACGCCAGTATTGGATGAACTTGTCGTATGTAAAATCGCTTCGGCGCACCATGAGAATACTTAGTTTGATCATTTCATTCTCCGATCGAGTTGACCAAATCCCTTAACCACGGATCAGCGGATGCATTCTTCCAGTCGCGCTTCGGGCCGGGTCGTCGCGGACCCGACCCGGGCGCTTCTGGCCGTTACGCCGCCACGAGCACGTTATCGATCGCGTGGACAAATGCCGCCAGATCGATGGGCGCGCGCTCAGTGACGATCTTGCCGTCGGTGACCGCGGGTTCATCGATAAAGGTCGCGCCTGCATTTTCCAGGTCCGGCTTGATACTCCACCAGCCGGTGGCGCGCTTGCCGCGAGTCAGTCCGGCATCCGAAAGGACCCAAGGACCATGGCAGATCGCAGCGACGATCTTGCCCGCCGCGGCGGCGGCCTGAACGAACCCAATCGCCTTCGCATCGTTGCGTAGCGCGTCGGGATTCCAGACGCCGCCCGGAACGATCACAACGTCGTAGTCTTTGGCGGACGCGTCCTCCAGAAGCCGGTCGATCTTGATCCAGCCGCCGGTAGCGATAAAGGTAATCGTCATGATGTGGGTTTCACGCACGTCGGGAAACTGGATGCCATGGAAACCCGGGTAGCTGGGCTTTTTGGGCGCGACCAAGTCAACCTGCGCACCGCGCGACCGGAAATAGTGCAGGACAGTGGTCAGCTCGATCTCCTCGACACCGTCGGTCGCGACGACGGCGATCTTCCGGCCTGCATGGAGCTTGGGTTTGTCGGGTGGCAACACCCAGATATCGCGGATCGCGCTGTTTTCCGGTGCGTCGAGCATTTGCGCGTTGGAGAGCCTGGGCAGCGAAGCTGACGCCTCGACGTTGAGAAGTGCCCTCAGTGGTGAAATTGTCTGGGTCATGATTGTCTATCCTCGGATGCGAATTCATTCGGATGTTCGGTAAGTACGATTGCTGTCTTCACACACGGATCGAGTTCGGTATCCGTCGAATCGAAGCGATGTCGCGCGCACGCCACGGACTGGCGATCTAGACAAAGCAGTTGAGCCTGAAGACTCTGGCGTCAAGGAACAGGTCTTCGAGACGCGATCAATCGTAGTAGATGTTCGGGGGACCCGTTCTGCTCATGGAGCCGTGGCGGCCTCATCGGGTGAGCATGTTTAACCTCAGACACACTGCTACGCTCGACGGATCATTGCGGCAAACGCAAGTTTTTCATGCATAGCATGACCGGTGGGCATTGTGATCGATGGCCCCCCAGATGTTCGTCGCGGTCATCAAAACTAAATCGCCAACCAGGGCGGCGCAGCGCGGTGGAGCCCGCCCGGATCCGCGCGAACTCTTTCGCCGGCGCTAGGCGGCGGCGTAGCGGGCGAAGCCGTCAGCCACCATCGCCGTCAACCTCTCAATCGTGCGCCCCAGATTGCCGAACTCCCCCCGATGGATCGGCCAGATATCGAGCTGCATGGCGAAACCGCTTGCATCCACGATCGCGATTTCATCGCGGCTGGCGCTGGCCCGCAGTACGCCGCGCAGGCCGGACGCGATCATGCGCAGCCGGAATTGGGGATCGAATGTCGCGGTGACCGTGGTGTTTCTGGATCTCATCCGGCGGCTCGGGCCCGGCCGGCACCTTCCTGCTCTTCGCCGTGCTGACGGTCGGAGGCTTTGCCTTCGCCTGGGCCCTGGTGCCGGAGACCAACGGCCGCACTCTGGAGCAGATCGAGGGCCGACGCGGACAGCGGGCTGAAACCCGCCGTCTCGTGGCCCGAGGCCCTAAATGCCGGCGTTGCGGGCGACGGTCTTGCCGATGCCGGTCCAGTCGATGTCCTCGCCCTCCTTGGCGATCGTCTCCAGCAGATGGTCGCGCACCAGGCTCAGCAACGGCATGGCCACGCGGCTCTTGTCGGCGGCCTCGCCGACCAGTCGCATATCCTTCAAGCCGAGCGGCGCCTTGAAGCCGGCGGGGGTAAAGCGCTCCTCGACCAGGATGCGGCCGTAGGTGCGGTAGACCGGCGCATCGAACAGCGTGCCGGTCAAAACCTCGAGCAGCTTGGCCTTGGCAACGCCGCCCTTTTCGGCGAGCGCCATCGCCTCAGCCATGGTCTCGATCGCCGCGAGGATGGCGAAGTTGCCGCAGAGTTTGACGAGGTTGGCGGCCGACGGCTTGTCGCCGATGCGAAATACCTTCTGGCCGATCGCCGCCAACACCGGTTCGGCCTCGTCGAGGTCGGGCGCGGCGCCGGCGGCGGCGATGAACAATCTGCCGGCGGCCGCGGCGTCCGGCCGCCCGAACACCGGCGCCGAGACATAGCGCTGCCCGCGCTCGTGATGCAGCGCCGCGACCTGGTCAGCCGTGGCCACGGCGATCGTGCTGAGCGAGACGTGGAGCGCGCCCTTGGGCAGCCCCGCCAGCAGGCCGTCATCGCCGGAAAGCGCCGCGTGCAGGGCGGAATCATCCGCCAGCATGCTGAAGACGATGCTCTTGCCGGCGCCCGCTTCCTTGGGCGTCTTGGCGAGCTTGGCGCCCACCGCGACCAGGGACTCCGCCTTCGCCGCAGTCCGGTTCCAAACCGTTATGGCGTGGCCCGATGTGTTGACGAGATTGGTGGCGATGGCGGAACCCATGGCGCCGAGACCGATGAAGCCGATATCCACGTTCGATACTCCTTGTGATGTTTTGCTCGTGTCGCGTTCCACGCTTGGCGTCGCCAGCATTTTTTCAAAATAGCCCATCGCGATTCGGAACGGGACGATCCGGCGCGAACAACACGACCTCGCCCGCCTCGTCGGTAGATCCGAAGGTCAGAACCTCCGATATGAACGGGCCGATTTGTCGCGGCGGGAAATTGACCACGGCCGCCACCTGCCGCCCGATCAGGCCCTTACGCGGATCGAGTTCAGTCCCCGTCGAATAGAAACGATGTCGCGCGCACGCCACGGACTGGCGATCTAGACAAAGCAGCTGAGCCTGAAGACTCTGGCGTCAAGGAACAGGTCTTCGAGACCGCGATCAATCGCAGTAGATGTTCAGGGGACCCGTTCTGCTCATGGAGCCGTGGCGGCCTCATCGGGTGAGCATGTTTAACCTCAGACACACTGCTACGCTCGACGGATCATTGTGCCAAACGCAAACTTTTCATGCATAGCATGAGCGATGGGCATTCTGATCGATAGCCCCAAGATGTTCCTCGCGGTCATCAAAACTAAATCGCCAACCAGGGCGGCGCAGCGCGGTGGAGCCCTCCCAGATCCGCGTGAACTCTTTCGCCGGCGCTAGGCGGCGGCGTAGCGGGCGAAGCCGTCAGCCACCATCGCCGTTTTCGGCTCTTCCGCCGGTCGGGTTTGCGATGAAAAGCACTAGCCGGCATCCGCGATCTTGCGCAGCGGCACTACCGGTTCGTTCAGATAATTGCCCCTTGCCGTCCCGCAAGCCTCCGTCACGGTCCTCCAGGAAGAGACGATGGCGGCGAGAGCGTGACTTCCCGTCAGCGCGGCAGCTGGATGGCGATCGCCTTGTCGGATCCACGATCCCCTACCCACAGCATGTCGCCCGACGGCTCGATGGCGGTGGGTTGGCTTAGG
This sequence comes from Bradyrhizobium lablabi, assembly GCF_900141755.1. Lineage (NCBI taxonomy): Bacteria > Pseudomonadati > Pseudomonadota > Alphaproteobacteria > Hyphomicrobiales > Nitrobacteraceae > Bradyrhizobium > Bradyrhizobium lablabi. The sequence goes on from NZ_LT670844.1 coordinate 2,022,789, forward strand.
CCGTCTAGCACAGTGGTGACGGTGGCCTGATCGCCATTGACGGTGATCATGCTGGCTCGCCCGTTATGGTTCTCCGCCAGAAACAGCTTGCCATGGGCGGCGCGCATGCCGTCCGGCCCCTTGATCGGGCGATCCGGCCAGATTTGCTCGGGCACACCGGCCTTTCCTGAGCCATCCAGCGGGATGCGGTAGAGATTGTTGGAAATCACGTTGTTGACATAGAGAACACCATCCAGGAAGGCGATGCCGTCGATGCCGTCGAGCGTGCGATCTTCAATCAGCAGTTCGCCTTCCTGTGCGCCCGGTCTGAGGCGATAGACTCGGCGAGCGAAAGTGTCGCTCACATAAAGAGCATGATCGGGGCCAAGCGTAAAATCGTTGCAGAGATTGATCTCGCCGGGCAGAGCCCAGCGAATTTTGGCCGCCCCGGTCGAAAGATCGAAGCTGCGCAAGGTGGAATGGCGGTTGTTGCCGGCCCCCATGATCTGGCAGGCCCAGAGCGTGTTGGTGGGCGCATCCGCCAAGACGCCGAGGAAAGTGACCGCGCCCTCCGAACTGGCGTCGATGAAGACACGGGCCTGGGTATCGCCTTTGGCGGCGCGATAGATCACCGGCTTGCTGGCGCTGCCCAGGATCAGCGAACCGTCTGGTGCCACGGTGACGCTTTCGGGCTCGGAGTGCGGATCGGTGGCGACGACGACGAGCCCGGGCTCCGCCGCCGCGGCTGCGACTGAAAAAGCCAGCATCGCGGCGAGGCAAGAAAAGAGACGTGTCATGGCTTTCCCTCAGTTGGCACTGTGACCGATTGCCCAGACATAAGCGGCAACGGCGGCGACATCGTCGTCCGAAAGCGGCGCGCCGCCTTTCGGAGGCATGACCCCGGTATAGTCCCTGGGATGGGTCACGCCGGTTGTAATGATGTGGGCAATCGACGGCAGGCTGCCGTCGGTCTGCGCCCAGACGCCGCGGTTGAGAGGGGGGCCGACCGAGGTGCCACCGGCATCCGAGCCGTGGCAGCCGCTGCAGGTCCCGTCGCTCGCCTCGCCATGGAAGATGCGATCGCCGAGGGCGACCTGCTCCCGCGTCGCGCCAGGCGGCAAGGAGAGCGCGGCCGTCTGGCGGCCGGCATCCGGATGGATGCCTTCGGGCGGCAGGGGCGAATTGGGTGAAGCTGCAGCGACAACCGGCTGGGGCGCCGACTGCAACTGAGCCGTCGCGCCGCCCTGGTAGGTGACGCGCCAAATCCGTCCATGCACGTCGTCAGCGATATAGAGTGCGCCGTCCGGCCCCATTGCCAGCCCGGTCGGCCGGAACGCCGCCCGGCCAGGATCCTTGTGGGCGCCGGCAAAGCCGTCGGCAAAGACGATGTAGGGTGCGGACGCCTTGCCCTTGGCCATTGGCTGGAAGACGACGTTATAGCCGCTTTGAGTCAGCGGCGCCCGGTTCCACGACCCGTGGAAAGCGACGAACGCGCCGTCACGATAGGGCTTGGGAAACTGGGTGCCGTTATAAATCAGCAGGTCGTTCGGCGCCCAATGGCCCGGGAATGCCGCGACAGGGGGCAGCTTCTCGGCGCAAATTCCCGCCGTCTTGCCGCCGTCTCCGCCATACTCCGGCGCCAGCACCAGCCTCTTCTGATTCTGGTCGTAATAACACTCGGGCCAACCGTAATCGCCACCTTTGCGAAGTTGCACAATCTCTTCGGCCGGCAGGTCGACGCCCTGCTCCACGGTATAGAGCTTGGGCCAGTTCTGCGAAAGCTGGTCGCGCCCGTGCTGGGTCGCAAACAAATCGCCCGCAGCATCGAACGCAAATCCTTCGCCATTGCGGATACCGGTGGCAAAGCGCTCGGCGGGCGAAAAAGTCTGGCCTGTCTTGTTGGCGTCGTAGCGCCAGATACCGCCCCGCGTCTCTAGCTCGGTACAGGGCTGAATTCCGGCCGAGTCCGGCATCCGGTTCTCAGACTGGCAGGAATTGGTCGCCGAGCCGGAATCGACGAACAGATTGCCCTTGGCATCGATCACGAACGGATGCATGGGATGGTCGCCGCCGAGCAGCATGCCCGAAAGGATCGTTTCGGGCTTTCCGCTCGGCACGATCTCGCCCGGCTTGAGCGCATAGCGCACGATCCTGTCGTTGACCTCGGCATAGATCGCATTGCTGTAAAAGGCGATCCCGGTGCCTCCGGCGGCACCGTCGGAGACGCCCTCGCCGAATCGCTTGACGATATCGGCATGCCCGGCTCCGACGCTATCCTTCAACGCAAGCAGAAATCCACCGGGCGGCGGAGTGTCGTTATGATAATAGCGGCCGCTCCAGCTGTTTGCGTAGATGGTCCCGTCGGCAGTGACCACCAGATGGCGGACATGCCCCAGATTGTCGGCAAAGACTGTCGCACAGAAGCCGGGGGACAGCGTAATGCCGGTGTCGCCGCCCGGGCAGGCGGTAGCAGGGGCGGCCGAGGCCGGCGCAGCCGCCGGGCCGCGCAAGGCTCCCGCCGCCAGTACGATGGCGACGGCCATGCCCGAGAGGGCCGAGTTGCGGCCGGGATGGGTGAGACGCGATTTCATGGCAAGGATACCTCAGGCTTAGAGAGAAGAGATCGCGTCTACGACTTCCTTTGTGGTCACAATGGCACTGGCGTAGTTCGGCATATTGATCTCGAGAGCTGCGTGCATCGCCTCATCCGAGAAATCCGCGGTCGCGTCTTTCACTACCGTGACCTCGTAGCCGAGCTCAGCGGCAAAGCGAACGGTCGCTTCAATGCAGGTATGCGCTATCAGTCCGATGACGATGAGCTGATGGATGCCGTGATTCTTGATCTGCAAATCCAAATCTGTGTTGGCGAAGCCGCTCGAACACCAATGCTCCGTAGCGACAATCTCGCCTGGCTTAGGCTCGAACTCGGGACGGATCTCGCCACCCCACGTGCCGTTTTCGAAGGTCTTTCCCTTCCACCCCGCCTTCTGGATCGGCGCAATGTACTTCCAGGTCTCGTAGTCGCCCGGACGATATCGATGATGCAACGCATAGAAGATTCGAAGCTCCGCCTTCCGCGCCGCATTCAGGACCTGCAGCATATGAGGGACGCAGTCATTCGCTTCTGCAACAGCCCGAATGCGGTCCCATAGCTTGCCGCCCACGGAAATGAAGTCGTTATATGGATCGACCACCAGAAGTGCAGTCACCTGCTTGTTGTATGTCACGTTTGCCATGGTCTCTCTCTGGGTTGGCTGAGAGGGCCGTACAGTGTTTTCGTCAGCCGCGGCAGCTAAAGTGCTCGGGAGACTGGCGGCGCCCGCGACAGCGATGCCCATCGTGACGGCTCCCAAAAGCCCGCGGCGATCCTGGTCGATTCCTTCAATGGTTTCGGTCGTCTTCATGAGTTTCTCCTGAGGTCAATCGTTTGCTCGGCCCTACTTGCGTGCTGCCCATGCCTAGGCCCACGAGGCGAGAAGCAATGCTATCTGCATATGCTTGTATTCTCACTCGAACATAAGCATATGCTGATAACGGCCGTCAATGCACGAAAAGGTGAGAGAGATCGCAGGCAGGAAAGATCACGTCGCGGGGCCCTGCAAGGGCAGCGGGTGCAGTTGCACGGCGCTGCGCAAAGCCTCACGCCGTATCTCGCAGTGATGGACTCCGGGGCGCTCGCCCACACACTGAAGCCGCTGGAGCGCGACGGTCTCATCGCTGTCGCAGTCGATCCGCTGATATCGCGATTGGAAACTGGCGCGCGGCACACGAACAGGGTTCATCGCTGCCGATGCGGGCATGGAGATGATTGAGTGAGCCGCAAGAGTCTGACTAAGGACAAGTGCCCGGTTGCCCGAAGTCTTGACATCATCGGCGACTGGTGGGCGCTTCTCATCGTTCGCGATGCTCTGGCCGGCGTGACCAGATTCAACGACTTTGGGCGTAGCCTTGGTGCCGCAAAGAACAGTCTCAGCACGAGGCTTAAAACGCTGGTAGATCATGGGATCTTCGAAATCCGTTCCGCATCGGACGGAAGCGCCTACCAGGAATACGCGCTGACCTCAAAGGGGCGCGCGCTGGCGCCGGTGCTGATAGGTTTGGCACAGTGGGGGCACCGCACACGCCTTCAAACCCGGGGACCCCATCTCTTCGTTTGTTGACAAGAAGAACAAGCGCTCACTCAAAAAAACAGAGCTGAGATCAGCAGACGGAAGGGTGTTGCGAACAAGCGATATTCAGTGGCTTTCGGGCCTGGATTGATCGATGCTGCAATCAACCGAGCCACCATTTACCTGCCAGCATGATTATTTCGCCGCAGATCACGCCGGCAAAGATCGACTTTCGCAACAGCATGAAAACTGCAAAACCGGCGGCGACCGCGCCGTAGCGCAGCCCGCCGGGCACGCTCGCCAGCGCCCCCCGGCGGCTGTACCAGGATTTGCGCGATGACGCCGGCAAGGATCGCGGTCGCAACCGCCCTCACCCACACCAAGAGTTCCGAACCTTCGTCGATGCCGCCGCCGAACCACAGGCCAAGCATGCGCCATATCTGATTCGGGATGACGCCCGCGATCAGCAGGATCACCAACGCATGCCAGTCGCCCAAGAAACTACCGAGCAAATCGCTCATGCCTGCGCCCTTAAGCGGTGAACGCCGTAGGCGATGGTCCCCGCCGCCACGCCGCTGACCAGGATATCGACGCCGCTGTTCAACATCGTCGCCAGCGGATAAAGCGCCAGTCCCAGTGCCAGCGCGACGACATCGGCAAGCTCGCGGCAATTGCGGGCGGTGGAGAACAGGAACGCCAGCGGCGTCAGCATCAGGATGGCCGCGGCGAGCAGTTGCGAGAGATTGGCCGCGAGCCCATAGCCGATCGTGGTCGCCATCAGGCAGACGCAAACAAGCCCGCCGCCAAGGCCATGGATGAACGCGATTCGCCGTTCGCGCGGCACCAGCGGCAGGAAGCGGAAGCATTCGACCCACAGCGTCACCGCGGTGAGATGGGCCACCAGGATCAGATGCCGCCGCTTGGTTTGCGGCGTGCGCATCATCGGCAATACCGATACCACCATTGGAAACAGCCGGATGGCGCTGACGGTGACGGCAATCGCCGCCTGCACGATCGTGGCACCCGAGCCGAGCGTCGAGATTAGGATGATCTGCGCCGGTCCTGCCCAAACGAAAGCCGTACTCGCCAGCGCCCACGCCAGGCTGAAATGCGTGTCATGCGCGAGCGCGCCGATGCCGAGATAGGTCGCAAACAGCACCAGCGTCAGGACCGTCGAGGCGACCGAGCGCATGCCCCAGCCGAACGCGCGAAAGGAGCTTTGCCATTGCGGAGAATCGAGCGGAGGTAGCCCCACGGGGTACCGGAGGGTGTTGAATCGTCGGCGGCCGGTGCTCACTTTCCGATCGCCCGCCAGCGGATTTTCATTCAGCAAGTTCATTCTTTATCAGAAGGCGGGCCGAAGGCATCGAATACGTCCTTCATACTCTCGACATAAACGAGACACGCACACCGGAGAAGAGATGTGAAGTCGTTAGCCTCGCCGTGAAATCTTAAAGTCTCGTCGTGAAGCTTTGTAAGGAACCGGTCAAGGGTCGCACCTTTTTCAGCAGCAAGCTTTTCCAAAATGTTCCAGAACATGGCCTCAAGACGAATTGAGGTGACATGGGCACCCAACCGTACCGATCGAATTTGAAAGGCGCAGCTTTTTAAGTCCAGTTCAGAAAACAGCTTGCACATTTTTTCCTCTAATCCTTGTTCGCCAAGGCCGCAAAGATCTGGCTACATTTTGTAGTCGAGCTGGCTTCACTTTGCCGATGCTCACTTTGCCGATGCTCACTTTCCGATCGCCTGCATGAACTCGCGATCGGCGGCCGGCAGTGCTTCATTCCAAGCCGGCTCGTCGCCCGCTTCAGGAAGGAGACATCCGAATTCAATCATCTGTCGAGCAGGCAGTTCGCCGACATAGATCCAAATGCTGCGCTGATCAGTCGCGCCGGCGGCTGCACCAACCGCCTTCGCCATGAGGTGAATCATTCTGGTCTTGTCGATGGCAGCTCGGCCAGCCCGGATGTGGCCGAAGATAAACAGGTGATCGTGCTTCAGTGCGGCTCCGCCTATAAAGTAATTGCCAGGCTTGACCTCATCAAAGATGACCTGCGCAAAGTAAGTTGGGGCGCCGGTCACCTCTGCGTGGATGCGGGTGATTTCTCCTGCTATTTTACTTTTCTGCTGCGCCGACAAGCGGCCTTCGATGCTCGTGCAGTAATAGGTCGGCATTGGTTTCAAACCTCTCTGAATTGTTTGAACGCTATGACATCATCGTCACAAACGATCCTGCATTATTTGATGACCATCGCAGTGAACGGATAGACATACGCCTGCAAGGTCACGAACAGGCCGACGAGACACGCCAACACTATGGAGTACCGGAAGACGTAGCGCAGGACCGCACCTTCGTGGCCGTACCAGTTGGTCGCAGTGGAGGCCACCACGATCGACTGTGCGTCGATCATCTTGCCCATGACGCCGCCAGAGGAGTTCGCCGCTGCCATCAGGATCGGCGAGATGCCAAGCTGTTCAGACGTGATCTTCTGCAGGTTACCGAACAGCACGTTCGATGCCGTGTCGGAACCCGTCAACGCTACGCCCAACCAGCCGAGCAGCGTACCGAAGAACGGGTACAGCACTCCGGTCGCCGCGAAGGCGAGACCCAGCGTGGCATCGACGCCCGACAGGCGCGTCAATGTGCCGATCGCCAGCACCGCCGAGATTGTGATCAGCGAGATCGCGCAGACCCTGATGGTGCGGCCGTATTCGCCGATCAACTTGGCCGGCGAGAAGCCCATCAGGAAGCCCGAGATAAGCGCCGCGATCAGCAGGCCCGTTCCAGTGAAGGACAGGTAGGTGAATGAGAACACGGCACCTTCGGGCGTCGGCTTTGTGGCCACCGGCGGCCCCTTGTTGATCATGTTGTGCAGATCGGGAACGGGGTAGTTCCAGGTAAAGATCGAGTTCGCCCAGATCTTGAACGAGTTGTTACCCCAGATCAGCATCACCACGCAGACGATGATCCATGGCAGTATAGCGCTCCAGAGTTGCGACTGCGACAAAGGCGTCGTGTCCAGCGGCTTCGCGGCTTTCATCGTGGACGCCGACTCGTCCTTGCCGCGTAGCGCTGGCGACAGCCAGAGTTTCTTCGGTTGCCAGACTTTCAGGAACAGGATCAGCGCGGCCATGGAGATCAGCGACGCGCCGATATCGACGATCCATGGGTTGATGTAGTTCGAAATCACGAATTGCGGTAACGCAAACGAAACTGCGGTGACCAGAATTGCCGGCCATACCTGCATCATTCCGCGCCATCCGGCGAAGGCCCAGATAACCGCAAACGGAACGATCAGCGAGAACAGCGGCAACTGGCGTCCGACCATCGCGCCGAGAATGTACGGATCAAATCCGGTGACGGATGCGAGGCCCTGGATCGGCGTGCCGAGTGCGCCGTATGCCACGGGCGCCGTGTTGGCGATCAGCGACAGGCCGGACGCCGCGAGCGGCGAGAAGCCGAGACCGATCAGGATCGCGCCAGTGATCGCGACGGGCGTACCGAAGCCGGAAGCTCCTTCAAAGAACGCACCGAATGAAAATGCTATCAGCAGCAACTGCAGTCGACGGTCCGTGGTGACGCCGCCGATGGCTCGCTGCAGCAGTTCGAATCGTCCGGTTTCCACCGTGATGCGGTAAAGGAAAATGACGTTCAGCACGATCCAGCCGATCGGGAAGAAGCCGACGACGACGCCGAGCAGTGAGGCGCGGATCGACATGCCCGCCGGCATGGTGAAGACGAAGATCGTGATGATGTTGGCGATGATCAGCGCAATAATCGCAGCGATATGCGCCTTGACCTTGCCGCTGGCGATCATCAAAAGCAGCGCAATAACCGGCACTGCGGCCGCGATCGTCGATATCGCGGCATCGCCGAGCGGGTTATAGATTTGATTCCACATGTTGTTTCTTTCCCCCAGTGAAACGCTTGTTTGACTTTTCTTCTCGTAACGCTGTCGTCATTGCGATCAGCGGCTGGTCATTGTCCGCGACAATGCCGATCCCGGCGCCCGGGTCATGGGTCTGCTATGTTGTTCAAACTGATGTTTCGTACCGCTGTGGTGCCCGTCAGCGCCATCGAAACATCCAGTTCCTGACGGATGATATCGATTGCCTTGGTAACACCCGCTTTGCCACCAGCACCGAGACCATAGACATAGGCACGACCTGCCATGCAGGACTTCGCCCCCAGCGCAATCGCCCGCAGCACGTCCTGCCCCGAGCGAATGCCGCCGTCGAATATGATCTCGACATCCGACCCGACCGCTTGGGCAATCTTCGGTAGCGCGGCCGCGGATGATGGCGCGCCGTCAAGCTGCCTTCCGCCATGATTTGAGACGACGATTGCAGAGACACCCAAACCAGCAGCGATCCTGGCATCTTCCACATCGAGAATTCCCTTTAAGACGATCTTTCCCGGCCAGATGCTGCGAATCCATTCGATATCCTTCCAGTTCAGCGTCGCGTCGAACTGGGTCGCCATCCATTTGGCGAGAGTCGTCACATTTTCCATTCCTTTAATGTGACCGGCGAGATTGCCGAATGTCTTGCGTTTCCCCTTAAGAATGCTCATTGCCCAAGTCGGCTTGGTCGCCACGTCGACAACATTGGCGAATGTGATCTGAGGCGGCACCGTCATGCCATTTTTCACGTCGCAGTAACGTTGGCCCAGAATGGGCAAATCCAAGGTCGGGAAAAGCGCGCTACATTTGGCCGCAATGGCACGCTGGATCAGTTCGCGTACAAATCCCCGATCGCGCATCACATACAGCTGAAACCAGAACGGGGCATCGACGGCGGCTGCAACATCCTCGATCGAACAGATCGACATGGTGCTCAGACAGAATGGAATTCCGGCTTGCTGCGCGGCACGACAGGCCAGGATTTCCCCATCGCCTCGTTGCATGCCGAGTAAACCGATGGGAGCGAGTGCCAGCGGCAGGGATGACGGCTCGCCGAGAATGGTGGTTGTTAAATCACGCTTGTCGACATTGATCGCAACCCGTTGGCGAAGCTTGATCGCCTCCAAGTCGCTCCTATTGGCGCGCAATGTCGACTGCGAGTACGAGCCGTGATCGCCATACTCGAAGAAAGCCCTGGGGACCCGCCGTTCGGCAATTCGACGTAGATCGTCGATGCTCGTAACCTTTCCCAGATTTTGATTCCGTAGCATAGTTTTAGGAACTCCCGAACGAATGACGTTTCCGACCAGGCTTCGCCTTCGCGCGACCGACTGCCACGCTGAAGTTCGATTGAGCCCAGCCGATGCATTCTTGTTTTGGCCGATGGGCGACTAGTACCTTTTGGAGACCACGCCAATTCAGGCTGGGCCCACTCTGTAACTCCGATGTTTTGCAGCCCCGGTGGTGCCGGTCGGCGGTCTGCGGCTTCCGGCGGGCTCAACCAAAGGGATTGCTGAGCGTGCCGAGCCCGCTAATCGAGATCGTGACGGTGTCACCAGGCTTCAGGAATTTTGGCGGGTTGAACCCCAGGCCAACCCCGGCTGGGGTGCCCGTTGCGATGATATCGCCTGGCACGAGGGCGAGGCCGGCGGAGATGGTCTCGATAAGTCCAGGGATGTCAAAGATCAGATCGCGGGTGTTGGCGTCTTGGCGAAGTTCACTGTTGACCCAGGTCTGCAGCTGAAGGTTCTCCGCGTCGACTTCATCCGCTGTCGTTATCCAGGGTCCCATCGGACAAAACGTATCGAGCGCCTTTCCGAGGTACCATTGGCGATGATCTTTCTGGCGATCACGCGCGGTAACATCATTGATGATGGTGTAACCCCAGATGTAACCCTTTGCATCAGAGCGCTTGATATTGCGTCCATGACTGCCGATGACAACTGCAAGTTCGCCTTCGTAATCCACCGCTGCCGTCACGCCCGGATGAGTCTCTACCGTAGCCCCTGGGCCGACCACACAATTGGCAGGCTTCGAAAACACGGCGGGGTGATCGTCGATTTCCGCTCCCTTGATTGCGCCAGCTTCATATCCACTACTAGCGAATTCCTTCGCATGATCACGATAATTCTTGCCTACGCAAAATATGTTGCGGCGCGGCCGCGGGATCGGCGCCAACAGCTTGACCAGGTCAAGGTCCAAGCTCGCACCTACAGAGCTCGACGTCGGCGCGATCTCTTTGAAACGACTAATCAGGTCGACCATATCGGTCGCTTTGAGCGGAACAATACGCCCTTTGTCAGCGTCTACGAGGCCGGCCTGCTCACGACCGCCATGCCGAAACGTGGCAAATTTCATACGTTGCTCCCGGGGTTTCCGCGACCAGGCTACAAGCCTAATCCAAGTTTCTTTTCGAATGACGATGTCCAAGCCCGCTCAGACCACCGCCGCCGTTTTTGACGACCGCTTCTATTGTGATCGATTGCCGAGGCTCACGGATGCTATCGCGATGACTGGTATTGCTTTGGTTGGCGCGCCCCGAGCAAACCTGATCGGGACGACCATGGAACAACATGCGGGCCGGAGCTGCCGCGACTGCCGCTTGCCGCTGACATCATCCGGCCCGGCGATCGATCACTTGGGCGCGTACTGCATTTCCCCGTTGCCAAAGGACCAGTCTTCGCGCGCGGAATCTACAAGGTTGATGAAAATGTCGGCCTTCGAGACCTTCCCTTTGACGTGAATGTCATCGGCGATTCTCTTGTAGAATTCCTTCTTTACTTCGATCGATCTTCCCGCGACCCAGGTCACCTGAATGAAGATGATGTTACGCGAGTACTGAATGCCCAGGTAGCCGTCAGCAGGAAACACGAGCTCTTCGGCTGTATGACGCGTGATGATCTGGAACTTGTCGTTCGCAGGAACTTTCGCGACTTCCACCATCGCATCATAAACCGCCTCACTTACGGTGCGCACGAGTTCCGCGGATGCGTCCTTGCTTAGATCAATTCTGACTAACGGCATTTCTCTCTCCTTCTTGGTGAATTTCCGGCAGCGTCAACGAACGTTCGGAAGGCGCCGATCCGAAATTTTTCTTGGCAAACTCGGTGGGCGGAACTGGGCGCGAACTACTCGGACTGTTTTGCCTTCGCGTTGATGGACTAGAGCGGAATAGGCTAGACAATAGCTTGCATCAAGCGCATAATTTTCATAAATAGCATGCGAGTATGGCATCATGATCGAGGATTTACGGGCTTTCGCGGCTGTGGTGGATGAGAAGTCGCTCACCAAGGCCGCATCAAAATTGCATCTGACTCAATCGGCAATTTCCCGACGCATTCAGCAGCTGGAAGAGACATTGGGGGCGTCGTTGCTTGACCGCTCGAATAGACCTCCCAACCCAACGCTCTTGGGCAGTCGCGTGTATGAGAAGGCTATTCCCATTCTTCAGGCCATCAATCAGTTGGTGGTCCTGCCGAAGGAAGACGAAACACCTTCGGGAATACTGCGCCTCGGTGTTACTCATGCAATCAGCGACATGATTTTGGCCGACTCCATCAAGCGAATGAGGGAAGAATTTCCGTTGCTCGACGTCAGGCTACGGACTGAGTGGAGCACAGGGCTTTCGAAACAAGTGATCTGCAGCGATCTCGATGCAGCCGTCATTTTCCTGCCCCATAGTGGGAAGCCGGCTGCGCCCCTCATCGGTCGATACGTTACATCCCTTGAGGTCGTCATCGTTCAGAGCAAGCAATATCCAATATTCAACCGCAGGATTTCGATGACTGCGCTTGCAAAAGAAGGTTGGATCCTGAATCCGCAAGGCTGCGGATATCGGGCAGAATTGGAGCGCGCGATCGGAGAGGTCGGCGAAAGCCTACGTGTAGTGGTCGACACCTACGGGACGGAAATCCAGCTCCGAATGATCGCTTCCGGACTCGGTCTCGGGGTGGTGCCGCGAAGCGTTCTTTATGCGAGCATGAGTCTGGAAGAACTTTCGATCGTCGAGGTATCCGATTTTTCGATGACTTTGGATATTTGGGTCGTGCATCTCAAAGAAATTGGCAATCTCAAAAAAGCCATCGAGGCTCTTCGAGAAACGGTGGCGGCTGGATTTATTCCCTACTCCGACGTGCGCACTCCGAAGCGTGCCAAACTTAGAGACAAGAAGCGCGGCTGAGATTGCAGGTCACGTGGTCATATACGCGAACACACGCTGGCGAGCCGACGGTCACGAACCTAGATGATACACGGGAATCAAATCTCCATCGTCAACTTAGCCATTGTTCACGGCCGACTATGGAATTTGTGGCAAAGCTACGTGGTGACAAGCCAGTCGCTCCGGAAAATAACCGGCTGAAATAGGTCGGGTCGTTGAGACCGAGCGCATCGGCGATCGTCGAAATCGGCAGATTGGTATTGGTCCGCTTCCCGCGAGCGATCTGCGCTGCTGCTAGATTTGGATGCAAATAGCGAACGGCGTAAGCGCGCAAAATGGCCAACCACATCATCGCCACTCTCTTCGATATCATCGGATTGCCCACACTACGCCTCCCAGGAGTTTCGCGGCCAGTACGGGGGCCCGGTTCGGGCTCTATTTGCCTGTGAGGTCTGGCCTGAATGCGAATTCAAACATTCATGATGGGTATCGCGTGGCCGCTTCGCTCACGCGTCGGGCGTATTGCCATATTTAGAAAAGGGTCGAAAATCTCGTTACAATCGGTGCGCCAAGGATGTCGTTTCGCGACTCACTCCTACTTGGCGCCAGAGAGAGACGCAAATAAATGAATTCCTTCACTGGTCGGCTCGGTGGGCTGCGACCGCTTCCTCATTCCATTCGATACCAACGCCAGGCACATCGGGAATGTGCAGCAATCCGTCGCTAATTTTATAGGGGCTTTGCAAGATAGGATCGGCCCAATCTTGCCATTCCAGCCAATGCGCGGTCTCCGTGATACGCATTACATGAGCGGCCACCTCGGGGTACAGATGTGTGGACATCGGTATGCCAGCCGCTCCCGCGATTCCCGCTGCTCTTAGCCAACCTGTCACACCGCCAATGCGCATGAAATCTGGCATGACAAGATCGCATGCCTTTCGCTGTAGCGCGGTGTGCAGATCGCGAGAGCCGTAGAAATTCTCACCAATCTGGATCGGGGTCTTCAACTCGGCCGCCAGCTGCACATAGCCATCGAGGTTGTCATAAACGATAGGTTCTTCGATCCACGCCAGGCCCGCATCATCAATCATGTGGCACCGTTGCAGGGCTTCTCCAAGGTGTAAGCCCTGGTTGAAGTCGGCCATCAGTTCGATGTCATCGCCGACAGCAGCCCTAATGGCATGAATGGCGGCCAGATCGTCGCTTGCGCGTTCGCGGCCAAGCCGCAGCTTCAGCGCAGTGAAGCCTCCTTCATCGCGCAACGCAATCGCGTCTGATGCTACAACCTCCGGTGCCTGAAGCCACAACCCGTTGCTGTTGTACGCCTTCACAGGCCCCACCGAACCGCCCAGCAAAACGCAAAGCGGCACACCTCTCGCCTTTGCCAGGGCATCCCAGGCCGCCATATCCAGTCCGGATACAGCAATCATGGAAAGCCCTTGATAACCTACAAAATGCAACGACTTGCGCGCGAGTTCGTAAAGCTCGACGGGCGCAATGCGCCGACCCTTAAGCATATCGCCGAAATCTTCCAGCGCCGGAACCAAATAGCGCATCGTCTTGATCGTATAGGGCTCAAGATAGCTCCGCCCCACGATGCCTTCTTCAGTGATGAGGTCGATCAGGATCAGCGGCCAGTCGGTGATGTTAGCAATTCGGGCGACAACCGGGCGCTTCAGCTTGAGCACGACCGCTCTCGCCCTGATAGATTTTAATTTGAGCGAAGCAACTTGCATTGCAACACGTCCTAATCCTGTCTTGATGCCTGGCGGAACTTCCGAGAGGCTGCAACTGCAGAGCCTTTCAAGTAATGGCGAAGCTGTAAATACACTCACCGGTATACTTCTTGGATGGGAGCCCCACATGCGCCTACAGAAGGCTGAGATCCGACGGCGAATTATCGATGCTGCTTATGGATGTTTCTGGCGCTCGGGGTTCAGGCGAACCAGCGTTGACAAAATTGCTGAACAGGCCGGAGTGACGAAGCGTACAATCTATTCATATTTCCGGAGTAAGGACGATCTGCTCGCGACAGTACTTCTGCGTTACGGAGAACTGGCCGCAGAGCGGCTGCAACATATTGGCGACCGCATGCCAGCCGATCGCAACGGATTGATCGATTCGTATTTCGCTCAGTTGGGAGGATGGGCGAGCACGACGCCACGTTGGTCGGGATCGGGTTTCACCCGACTGGTTGTAGAACTCGCGGACTTACCCGGCCACCCGGCTCGCGCCATCGCGCGCCGTGCCAAAGCCGCGACGGAATCATGGCTCGCCGAGCGGCTCACAACTGCGCGCGTACCATACCCGCACGAGCGCGCGCGCGAAATAATGTTGTTGACGGAAGGCTCGATGGCGTTGACGCTCATTCATGGTGGTAGCAACTACATCGATGCTGCGGCACGCGCTGCAAAACAACTCGTTAAGCAAAAATAATCGTCTAAGAAGCGCAGGCCGACTTCCGGTGTGGGTCTGTCCTCCTAGGCGATGTGTCATGCGAGCCTAAGGGGGCATGTCGGCCCGCCCAGGAAAAGAATAATGACAACGGGAGGCCGCCATAACCCCTTAGAATCTTTTGATCCGGATGTCCGACCAACACAAGGCGCGGATGATGGGGTACGCGGGACATCCGGTGGCAAAGATTTCGAATCTGGATGCGGCGGCGGTGCGTGGGACGCGCTTTGTCGACGCCTAGACCTTGCCGTCCAGCAGATCCAAATGCTTGGCGCCCGACAAAAAACCGAGCACCTGTCCGGGCGGCGAAGATTGCGAAAGCGCTCGATCTTGCTGTGAGCCCGAGACCCGCAGCGGATTGTCCGGGGCTCGGTGGGCTGCGTCGGACACGAGCGCGACCATGTGCGCGTCACGTCCACTGACTTGGGGCAAGGTAACTCGCGGTTTAGTTTTGCGGCGATGGATTCATCCTGATCTCGCGCAGCCCAGGCATCGTCCGCCGACTAAAAGCGAAACGGTCGAAGCCACTCTGCTGCGAGTGCCAGCGTTTCCTTTTTCTCGATGTCCAACTCGAGATGATATCGACCCAAAAGATCACTCGGACGTCACCTCGGGATGGGCTCCAAGCTTCTTGCGGACGGTATAAGCATCGAGAAATTCCTGAGAGGCGACTTGATCCGCCAAGCTTCGCAGCTTCTCCGCCGAGACTGGCCCTAACACAGTTTCCACGCGGCGGTTCGCCGCTGCCCACAGCAGGTACGCCTCCCGGAGCCGCGCCTTGCCTAAGCGGGTCAGAATACCGCGCTTCGTGCGCCCGTCCTGGGGGTCTTGCCGCAGTTCAACCAGTCCGTCCCTAACCAGCGGCCGCAGCGCGTGCGTTAGCGCCGAGATTCCAATGGCCAACCGCTCCGCCAAATCCTGCAGCGTCGGCCCTTCCTGACCGCGGGCTAGTTCGCCGATCTGGGCGAGCACACCGGCCTGCGTGGCCTTTAGTCCAATCGGGGCAAGCGCCTCATCATACAATTGGCCGAGGCGACGCGCCGCACGGCGCAACGCGTTGTTCGTGCAAGCAAATTTGGCCGGCACAGCGACTGCCTCCATGCCCTGTCATCCAGATCAACTGCTGGAGGACTACGCTTCTTTCCAATGCGTGTAAAATATAGTTGAGCACTGTACCATTGAAAAGGGGTTATGCTCCCTACATAGTTGAGGGCTCAACCAATGGAGAACCCCATGCCTGTCGCCATTTCCAAGAAAATCGCGGTCGTTACCGGAGCATCCTCAGGCATCGGCGCTGTTTATGCCGACCGCCTCGCCGCTCGGGGCTACGATCTCATCCTCGTGGCGCGACGCGCCGACCGCTTAGAGGCCCTCTCGAAAAAGATTTTGAAGACCTATGCTGGTGCCAACGTTGAGGTGATCGCCGCGGACCTCGCGAAGGAATCTGACCTTGTCCGTGTCGAAAAGATCCTTGCAACGAACCCGGCGGTGCGCATCCTCGTAAACAATGCCGGACTTGCTAGGCTTGCGGCGATTGCGCTGGCGCCCGTACAACAATCCCTGGCCCAGATAGCGCTGAATATCACTTCGGTGACGCGCCTCACTCATGCTGTTCTTCCCGCGCTGCTGTCGAGAAATGACGGAGTGATCGTCAACATTGCCTCCGTGTTAGCCATCCATTCGCTCCCGGTCAGCTCCGTGTACAGCGGCACCAAGGCCTTTGTGCTGAACTTCAGCCGAGGCCTTCAGGACGAACTGGTCGGGACTGGCGTAAAGGTCCAGGTGGTCCTTCCCGCCTCGACAGCGACCGAAATTTGGGATGCATCTGGCCTTCCGCTATCAGCCTTGGACCAGGACACCGTGATGTCGGCGGAGACTCTAGTGGACGCTGCCCTCGCCGGCCTCGACAAGGGTGAAGCCATCACATGGCCCACGGTGGCGGACGCGAGCCTTTGGGACAAGTACGACGCCGCCCGTTCGACGCTGTTCGCCGCCACCCAGACCAACAAGCCGGCCGCGCGCTACAAAGCCATATGACATCGCTCAGGGAGCGCAAGTCGCTTCGGCTTTGGTCAAACTCTCGACTTCCGAGACGTGGCGGTCTCTTCTGCATGAATGACCGCCAAGCTCCATCGTACGCTCGCGCAAAAGCTAGAGTTGCGATGACCGGCGCATCTTCTACGAGCCCGTCGAGCGTGATCGCAAGAAGCGGGTCGAGTGGTCACGAATCGCTACGGTCTATCGAGAAACGTCGTCGCCGCCAGAGATGTCTGGAGCTTCCGCCACTAAAGGAAGATGAGGCCGACGCCGACGACCCGCGCCGTCACTTTCATTCAATATCAGGACAACATCATGCCGTTCACTCACCTAGACATCGGCGGTCCCGTCGCCACGCTCAGCCTCGATCATGCCGGCGGCAACCGGATCAGCTTCGATATGCGTGTTGAGCTTAGGGAGGCTGTTCAACAAATAGAAAAGAGCCCGGCACGGGCTCTCCTTATCCGGGGCGAAGGCGGCGACTTCTGTTTTGGCGGGGATGTACGGGATTGGCCAGGCACTCCGGCGGAGATCCTGCGGCCAAAGATACAGGTGCTCGCCGAGGCGCTAGACCATCTGGAACGCCTGCCGATTCCAACCATCGCTGCTGTGCAGGGCGGATGCATGGGCGGTGGGTTCGAACTCGCGTTGAGCTGCGATCTGATCCTCGCCGCCAGGTCCGCCCGTTTCGCATTTCCGGAAGCGCGTGTCGGCATCGTGACTCTGCAGGGCGGCATGATGCAGATCGCCGAGCGTGTCGGCAGCGCGAAAGCCGCCGAGATGGTGTTCCTTTCCGAGCCGGCGTCTGCCGAACAGATGCGGCACTGGAACGTGGTCAACTGGGTCGTAGACGACGCCGAGTTCGAGTCGCAAGCCGCCGCGCTGGCCGCCCGCCTCGCCGAGGGACCGACAAAAGCGTTCGCTGCGACCAAGGCGCTCTGGCGCATGCAAGCCGAGCAGGGCGTGAAGGCCGCCAAGGCGAAGCTTTACGACGTCTCGATGCCGCTTTTCGAGACCGAGGATGCGCGGACAGCCCTGCGCAATGCCGCCGAAGCGATCAATGCTGCCAAGCCGTTACCCACGGCAATTTTTGCCGGCAAGTGAACCCGGCGGCGACCGGATTAGCGATAGTCAGTGAGGAACGCACCTATGAGCTTCATAGACCAGAGGTCAACGCAATGAACGTCACGCATGGACTACGGCGTGCCTTGCAGGTCAAGTCGCGCGGCACTGCCACGATCTTCGAGGGCCGCCGCCGCACCTGGCAAGAGATCGGGGACCGCGTGTCACGCTTTGCGCGGGCGTTGCGCGCGCATTCCCTCGACCGCGGCGATCGTATTGCGGTCCTCATGCTCAACCAGGATCGTTACATCGAGTGCTACCTGGCCGCCAGTTGGGCGGGTGCCGTGATTGTTCCCCTCAACATCCGCTGGAGTATCCAGGAAAACGCGGATGCCCTGAGTGATTGCGGCGCCAAGCTGCTCGTCGTCGATAATGCTTTCGCGAAAGCCGGAATGACGCTTGCAACAAATGCGTCGGGTAGCCTGATGCTGATTTACGCGGACGATGATCCCGTACCGGATGGAATGTTCGGGTACGAAGCGCTGATAGCTGCGAGCGGGCCGATGCCGGATGCTATGGCGGCGCCCGACGATCTCGCCGCCATATTCTATACGGGCGGCACCACCGGCCGCTCGAAAGGTGTAATGCTCAGTCACCGCAATATTGCGGCGAACGCGTTCAACTGCCTGGCGGAGGGCCTATGTGGCGAAACCGCGGTTTATCTGCATGCAGCACCCATGTTCCACATGGCGAACGGCGCCGGAATGTATTCCCTGTTTCTGAGTGGCGCGACCAGCGTAGTCATCAGGGCATTCACGCCCGAAACCGTATTTGACGCGATCGAGCAACAAAAGGTGACCGAGACCATCTTGGTACCCACCATGATCCAGATGGTGGCGGACCACCCGGCGGTGCGTTTGCGTGATCTCGGTTCGCTCAAGCAGATCCTATATGGCGGCTCGCCGATCAGCGAGGCCGTGCTCGACCGAGCGACTGCAGCCCTGCCGCGGGTTGCGTTCATACAAGCCTACGCCCAGTCGGAACTGTCTCCGATTGCCACCATTCTGCACGCGCGCGAGCGTCTCGGCGAAGGGCGCTCTCGGGGACGCCACCGCTCGGGCGGCCGGGCGACGCTTGGCGTCGAAGTCCGGATAGTCGATGAGAACGATCGAGAGGTGCCGCGCGGCACAGTCGGTCAAATCTGCGCCCGTGGCGATGTGGTCATGATGGGTTATTGGAACCGTCCCGAGGAGACCGCTAAGGCAATCGTCGACGGCTGGATGCACACCGGAGATGCCGGCCACATGGACGAGGATGGATTCGTCTACATAGTGGACAGGTTCAAAGACATGATCATTTCTGGGGGGGGGAGAATGTCTACTCTGCGGAGGTCGAGAACATTGTGGCGCAGCATCCTGCCGTGGCGCAGTGCGCGGTCATCGGCATCCCGAACGAGACCTGGGGCGAACAGGTGCACGCCATCGTGATGCGCAGGCCGGGCACCAAGGTTGACCCAGTCGACATCATCGCGTTCTGCAAGGAGCGCATCGCCCACTACAAATGCCCGCGCAGCGTCGAAATTCGCGACGAACTGCCGATGTCTGGCCCTGGCAAGATCCTTAAGCGCGAACTGCGTGCACCGTTCTGGGAAGGCCGAAAGCGGCAGGTCAGCTGAAAGTCATCGCCTGGGCCGCAGTGATTCGCGGAAGAGCAGTCGGAGCTCGTCAACATTCCATAGTGAGACAGAAGAAGCGGAGCCATTCGGCTGAAAATGGGAGGGCAATAATGTTTCGTAGCACTCTTGGACTTTCGCTCTTCTAAGCCTGACTGGGTATTCGATTGGCCGGACCTGTCCCCGGTGCCGGATGGCGGAATTACATCGGCACGTCTCGTAAGCGACCTAAGCGACAAATTTTGACACGATCTGATTGAACTTGGTCGGGTTCTCCACGAACATAAAATGGCTTCCGCCTTCGTTTTCCTCAAAGATCTCCAGCTGGGCGCCCGGTATCTGCTTCGCAATCCATGCGAGTGACTTCCAGGGTATGAGGCTGACCCGCCCCCCGATCACAAGGGTGGGGAGCCTGATGCGTGGAATGATGTCGTGCCAATCCTGACATCCATGATTAAGGAACAGAGTTGCGGCGTCCTTGCCGGCCATGCGCAAGGTACACCGGATTATCCATTCTTTCACATCCGCCGGACAGTTTCTCGACACGCAGTGCTCGATGAAAACGCGGGCGGCTGCTTCACCGTCTGGATCCGACCGGGCATTGGCCGTTTCCCACAAGGAGGCGGGTGTGAGAATCGATCCGGCCGCCTCAACTTCTTCGGGAGTCCAGGCAGGGTTCGAGGTCAGCATCGGCGGTTCGTCGGTCAGCACGATCTTGCCAAGGCGATCCGCGCCGAACAGTTCCCAGTAGGCCCAGATGACCGAGCACCCCATCGAATGCCCGAGCAGGGTGACATCGTCCGCATTCGCGGCGACCAGCGCCTCGCGCAAGTCCTGGGCAAGGCGGTGTATCTTGAGACCAAAGTTTGGTTTCTCCGATTCTCCATGGCCGCGTAAATCAAGCGCGATTACCCGGTGACGATCTCCCAGGCCTTCGATCTGAAACTTGAATTGCTCCGCACTTTGGGAGAAGCCGTGAATCAGAACCAGCGGTTTTCCCGAACCGGCCTCCAAATAATGCAATCGAACCCCGTCATTTGTCCTGAAGTACTTCGAAGCAATTTTGGTGTTCGATGCAACCGGCATTCGATCTGGCCTCCAATGTCAAGGACACGGAAGTAGGCCGAGTACATAGCAAAATCATTTCATGATTTCGTGAGTGAGTTACGACGGTAAAAAGCTCGAATCTAATTGCTTATCCATCGAGACCGAGCGCCCCTTGCAGTGTGTTTCGGCTCCGAGAATATTGACCCCTTTCGGCGTCCAGCCTTGGGCGCCGATTGGGCGTCAAAGGCCACGCCGATTCACACGTGGGATCAGCGATTACCGCCCGACCACTGTTTATTACCGCTGTAACCGCTTTCCTGGGACAGGAAACATTCGGGTAGCTCGCCTCCATAACAAATATGCTCGCATTCACATCAGCCGAACCGCCGATTAACATCTAAAAGGAAGCATCGTGTCCGATAACCTCGCCACGCGCATCCGTGTCAATCAGCAAAAGCTGGGTGCCGAGCTAAAGCCGCACTACGACTTCATCATCTGCGGCTCGGGATCGTCAGGGTCGGTGGTGGCGCGGCGATTGGCAGAGAACGCTGATGTCAACGTCCTCTTGCTTGAAGCCGGTGGTAGCGATGATGTCGCGAGCATCAAGGACGCATCTGCGTGGCCGTCCCTTCGCGGTGGCGAACACGACTGGGCCTTCAGAGCCAAGCCAAATCCACGACTGAACGGACGTGCCATTCCCATGTCCATGGGCAAGGTCCTGGGTGGCGGCTCGAGTATCAATGTGATGGGCTGGTCCCGAGGCCATAAGAACGACTGGGATCATTTCGCGGCCGAGGCCGGCGATGACGGCTGGAACTATCAATCTGTGCTGCAGATCTATCGGCGTATCGAGGATTGGCATGGAGCGCCCGATCCCGCTCGTCGTGGCAAAGGCGGCCTGCTCTTCGTGCAGCCGGCCCCCGATCCCCATCCTCTCGCCGCAGCGATGCTCGATGCATTTGCGGCTGCCGGCGTTCTGACCTTCGACGATCAGAACGGCGTCATGATGGAAGGCGACGGTGGAGGCGCCATCAGCAATGTGTGCGTCCGGGACGGCCAACGTCAATCCGTCTTCCGGGCGTATGTCTACCCCTACATGGACCGCCCCAACCTGACTGTACTGACGCAAGCATTGGTCACACGTCTGGCGTTTGAGGGGAAGCAAGTGGCCGGCGCGGAATTCCTGCGCGAGGGCAAGCTCCATCGCATCGGGGCCACGCGCGAGGTCGTGGTGTCGCTGGGTGCGATCCATACACCCAAGCTGCTCATGCAATCCGGTATCGGCGACGAGGCCGAGCTGAAACGTGTCGGTATTCCTGTCATCCAGCATCTGCCCGGCGTTGGCCGGAATTTCCAGGACCACTTCATGGCGCCGTGTGTATGGGAATCGCGGGACTCGATTGAGCCGCGCAATAACCGGGGTGAAGCGACCGCTTTTTGGAAGAGCGATGCCGCGCTCGACAGACCGGATTTGCAATCGTTCATGGTTGAGGCGCCTTATGCAAGCCCACAAGCGGCCAAGGTCGCGCCGCCGGCGAATAGCTGGTCGCTGACGACGGCGGTGTTGCGAACCGCCAGCCGGGGTCGGCTGCGTCTCACCGGATCCGATCCGCTTGACCCGATCGACATTGACGCAAACGCCCTCGACGATCCCGCCGATCGGAAGGCACTCAAGATCTGTGTCGAATTTTGCCGAGCCATCGGCAACTCGGCGCCCCTGCGCCGCTTCGCGAAGCGCGAAATCCTGCCGGGTCCGCTCGAGGGCGCAGAATTGGAGGCTTTCATTCGCAATGCCACGGTCAGCCATTCCCACCAGACCTGCACGGCCAAGATGGGGCGCGATGCCATGTCGGTCGTGGACCACCGTCTCAGGGTTTACGGCATCAATAGGCTGCGGATCGCGGACGGATCGATCATGCCGCGCATCGTTACCGGTAATACCATGGCGCCCTGCGTTGTGATCGGCGAGCGCGCTGGCGAGATGCTGAAAGCGGACCATAACGTGTGATAACTGACCAAAATCTACCGCGGCATACTGGACCGCTATTTCGCATGACCGGAAAAATCCTTGTTCTCACCGCGATCGACGACGAACTCGACACGGCGCGCGCCCCCGAGGGCGTCGAGGTGATCTACAGCGGCGTCGGCAAGGTGAACGCGGCGAGCGCCGCGACGCTGTCGCTCGGGGTGCTGCGGCCGTCGCTGGTGATCAACTACGGCACCGCCGGGAAAATCAACGAACAGTTGCGCGGGCTCGTCGAGGTGGCGCATGTCGTGCAGCGCGACATGATGGCGATGCCGCTGGCGCCGCGCGGACGCACGCCGTTCTCCTCCGACCTCGACAGGCTTTCCTCGGGCCATGGCGATGTGATCTGCGGGACCGGCGACAGCTTCGTCACATCGAGCGATCCGTGGCTCAACGAAAACAACATCGACATCGTCGACATGGAATTGTTCGCGATTGCCCATGTTTGCCAGCGCCACTCTATGCCCTGGCGCGCGTTCAAATTCATCACCGACGATGCCAACGACTTCGCCGCCGAACACTGGACCGCCAACGTCGCCGACGGACAGGAGCTGTTCTGGGATGCGGTGAAGAAGCTGACATCGGGTCTCGACCTTCGATCGTGAGGTTCTGGCGGATATTACGTCAACAAGGTGTCTCTACCGGACAAGGAGGAGTTTTCCGCCACAGTTGGATGCATTCATGCGGGCGGCGGGGGCTCCCGGGCTAGAGGCGCGAGCCCGTAAAGCCTTCGACCAGGGATTTCAGGCGCGCTCAGATGTCGAACTTCGACTCGCGGAGTATATTGGAGAGGTCACCGACACCAGAGTCTCTTCCCGGCGAACAAAGCCGTCGTGAGAGAAATCGTAGGTAGGCATGGCGAGGGGATAACCATGGGTGCGGTCGGAAGGCGAGCGACATTTGGACGGATGGCGACAGATCGTCTCCCGGCCTTACCCACCTACAAGCGTAACCCAACTTGCTGACTGCTCGAAGAAAGCCCGTGACAAATGTGAGCCGGATCGCTTGGGTAGTTGGCGTCGGCGCGAGCCGTGGACTCGGCGCTGCGTCCGTCAGACGCTTCGCACGGGAAGGTTATAAGGTAGCAGTAACCGGGCGGTCGCTGGACGCCCTTCAAGTGATCGGTCCTGTTGAGGTGGGCGTTTACAATGCGGGCAACGCGATTTGGGGCCGCCGCTCGAAACAAAAACGGCAGACTTCGAGGCGGTATGGCAGGTCGGTTGCCTCGGGGGCTTCATCTTCGGGCGGGAGGTTGCCCCCGCATGTTGCCGCGCGGTTGTGGTACTATCATCTACAGCGGGGGCCTCAGCAGCTCTTCGCGGAAGAGCAGCATTTGCTGGATTCGCCGCTGCTAAAGCTGGCCTCAGGATGGTCAGTCAATCCCTCGCACGCGAATTCGGGCCACGTGGTATTGACGTCGCTCACGTCATCATCAACGGTTCCATCGAGGGCGATAAGATCTTTAGCAAGATTCCTGATATCGGACAGAAGGGGCCGGACGCCCTGCTGCTCCCTGATGTGATCGCTGACAGCTATTGGTATCTACATACGCAACATCGTTCTGCTTGGTCGCAGGAGCTCGATGTGCGTGCACATGCAGAAACCTTTTGAGCCTAGGCAGGTCCATCGTCATATCGGTCGCGTCGTGATATTTTTGGCCTTGGATTATCGAGAATGACGTTGTTTGTTTTTTCCGACGCGTCCGTGTCGAGAAGAATCGGAAAGAGTGGAAACGTCCTACCTCTCGCGGGAATCTGGCAGTGAGTCGCCAACGATATTCGATTTAGCGGTGGGACTGTCCAGGAGCAGCTTGCCCGAATTTACGTAATGTCGCTGTTGCACACCCACATGTTGGGCCGCGACGTGAAGGTCGCGCATTCGCTGCTGCAATGGCGAGGTCTCATAAAGCGCACTGCCGCCGCCTGCAGCAAAACATGCATCGACGACACGAACGCAGGTCGCGGTGACCCAAATCGCTGTTTGCGTGCCTTGTGCCAGGAGAGCATCATTATTCAGCGTTCCGGCAAGTGCGTGGTGCCAATGACTCCGGGCCTGGACTTGGCAAAATGCCCGCGCTGCTCTGAGTTCAGCTTCGATGCAGCCGAGTTCGTATTGGAATATTTCTGAAGCCCGCATCGGCACGGCGGCCCGCTGCTGCTGCCGCCCGGTATTGGCGAGTTCGACGAGTGCATCTAGCGCGCCCTCGGCTATACCGACGGCGAAGGCGGAGTGGAACAGCGGAATAAGCTGCAGCACGGCTTGATAGAGCGGCCCCGGCTGACATCGTCCGCCGCTCACCGGATCGAAGGAGTTCGCCGCCGGGACCAACATGTCCCTGAGCGTGACATGATGGCTCCCGGTACCCTTGAGCCCTGCGACGTACCAGGTGTCCTCGATCTGCCACTCGCGCGCCGGCAACACGAAGCCCCGAAGCATTGGCGGGCCGTCCTCCCCGGCCGGTCCGGGTAATGGCTTCCCACCTTCGGTCACGATGCAGAACCCGAGGATCCAATCGGCATGCTGGCAGCCGCTCATGAACGGCCACCGTCCGTTGATCCGCCAGCCACCAGGCACCGCCTCGGCCGTACCCGCGGGCTGGGCCGACGCGGCAATAATCATGTCCGGACCGTTCTGGTAGACTTGATCGTAAGTCTCCCGCGGCAGGTAGGGCACGAAGATGGCGGACCCGGCGCCGATCATCGCGGTCCAAGCGACCGAACCGTCTAGTCTGCTGAGTGTCGCGATGACCTCCAGCGCCGTCGGCAGATCGAGCTCCAGCCCGCCATGAGTCTGAGGCACGAACATGCGAAACACGCCGATCGATCTCAGCGTTTCCACCAGATCGGGCGGAATACGGCGTCCGGCTTCAATCTCTGTTGCGCGTGCGGTGACGTGAGGCGCCAACTCCCGGATATCGGCGAGAAAACGTTGGGCTGTTTGACTCATCGCTCAGCCCTATGGCGCTCAGGTTGCCGCTGAGTTTCAACATTTGCGAAAGAGGCTACGGTTGTAACATTCGGAAACGCGGGAAAGACACTTACCCATTGCAATGTTCGGAAACATACTCACGAACGTGTCAGTTGGCCCTCATAAGGAGCTGGTTAGACTGGGGAAACGATTAGGGGATCTCAATGAATTCAAAAGATCAATTTGCAGGGTTGGAAATCATGAGCCGCGAGCGGGCTGCGCTCGCCAAGAAAAAAATGGAATATTGGTTGGCAGAATCAGAGGAATGAAAGCAGCTCAGGCAATCTTCTGACCCATTCGCAGAAAGACGCATCACCCCGACCGAGGGCTATCCCGGATCCAACTATCAATAGGCTCGACGCAACGGCACCACCGAAAGGAACGCGATTATACCTGACCTAATTGGTTGCAGTCGCTATTCTATGCTGCTTCGTGGGGACCTATTCAACAGGTACACCGCGAAAAATTGGAATGCGGCAATGACGAGAGGTCCAATTGATTTCCCCAGATCATGCTGCAACAACCCAACCCCGGCATCCAGCAATTGAATGAAACCCGCCAGTGTACCCAGTATGAGCAACGCTGGTTCCGAATGTTTGTAGATCGCGATTAGAGCCATAAGGGCGAGCGGAATCGTACGGGCCGCGGCGTACATCGCAAATATGAATGAGGCATCTGTCGGAGTGGAGCTCGCCGGCAGTATCGAATTCGGGCTCATAAGTCCTGCGATCGAAAATCCGACTGCGATCAGGACATTGATGGCGGTCACCAGCGAGGCAATACTCATGGTTACCGATGGGGACGAAAGTGGTGTCATCGAGAAGATCTCCCAGGCGCTCGGCATCACGCCGCTGGATGTGATTTGCAGGTCGGCAAGATAATAGTATACTATCATCGTGTCAGCGTAACGTTGTCGTGTTGCGCCGCGACCTTCTGGAGGCCTAAACCGTGTCTAGACCCTACATCGTCGGACTGGGCGGAACGACCCGAGAAGGATCGTCCACCGAAAAAGCGCTATCGTTGGCGCTGCGAGCAGCCGCATCCCAAGGGGCTGATACCTTGCTGCTCTGCGGGAGCGACATCAACCTGCCAGCCTATGTCCCGGGGGCTCCATCGAATACCAAGGCCAATCGGATCACGGCGGAACTGGGCAAGGCTGACGGCATCATTCTTGGGACGCCCGGGTATCACGGTGGCTTGTCAGGCTTGGTCAAGAACGCACTCGATTACACGGAAGACCTGAGAAGCGATAAGCGTCCCTATCTGGAGGATCGGCCGGTCGGTTGCGTGGTCACGGCCGCCGGAGAACAGGCGGCCGTCACGACTCTCGCTGCCCTCAGGTCCGTCGTTCATGCTTTGCGGGGTTGGCCAACGCCCTTGGGCGTTACAATCGTCACCTCAGATCAGGTGTTCGATACTGCGGGCAATTGCATCTCTCCGCGAATCGAAACCCAACTGAGAATTTTGTCGCAGCAAGTGGTGGAATTTGCGCTTCTAAGAGCCAGGGCTGTTAGCTAATCGTCAGTCGGATCCAGGCACGGATAGCTCCCGAGCCTCTCGGCAAGAAACACCGTAGACTGGCTGTGGAGAGCCGCTACAGACCTGCTTGTACGCCCAGCAGCGATACCGATCCATTTTCCGGATTTTTAAGCACCTCCCCGGCATGGCTCGCCGAAGACCGCGACGCTGCTTGCCCCAGCACAATTGTGCGGTAAATGACTATGCTGCCTAGGACCGGCAGCGCAAAACCCTTTTGCCGGAAAAATAGATGTCAAAAAAAAGCACGCGCCTCCAGTCTGCCGAACCGACCGTCCCCGTCGACCACCAAAAGATACTTGGTCTTGCCGTCAACACCCTGGGGCGGAATATCGTTTGGAGTTTGTCAAAACGAACGGCGCGGCACGGCGTCCTGCCCGGAGTTTATCCGATTATCGCCTGGCTCATGCAATTGCCGGATTCAACCCAGGCAGAGCTTTCGCGTCTGGTAGGGATCGAGCAGCCCACAATGGCTATTACCTTGCGGCGTATGGAGCGAGATGGGCTCATTCAACGCAAACCCGACCCTGATCATGGCCGGCGCAGTCACGTCACACTTTCGGCCAAGGGTCGAAAACTCAGTCAGGTTATGCGCGCTGCAGCACACGAGGTTGAGAAGCTCGCGACTGATGGGCTTAGCGCAGCAGAAGTCGATCAGTTCTTCCGTCTAGCGGGAATCATGATTCAGAACCTGAACATTGAACGCTACGGACGAAAATAAAGGTTCTCGTTTTCGTACATTTTCGATCGGCTTCCCGTGACTGACGCGACTACGCGTTTCACATAGGCGTGTCTCATCCAATTCCGCTTGACGCAGCCACGCCACGAATAATAGCATGCTATGTCAAGGGAGCGCATCTTGAAACGCCTACCGCACGTGGCGCAGGCATCGGCCGTTAGCAATGGTAAAGGCCAGATATAATGAGCAGTGCCAGGTTTGAATCTGATCCCGAGCAGAACACTCACACGGCAGGATTTGCCGAACGGGTACGTGCCGACCAACAAAAACTCACGGCTGAACTAAAGCCGCACTATGACTTCATCGTCTGCGGATCTGGCTCATCTGGTTCGGTGGTAGCGCGCCGATTGGCCGAGAACGCAGACGTCAGCGTTCTCCTGCTGGAGGCCGGCGGCAGCGACGATATGCCAAGCGTCATAGAGGCAGGCCAATGGCCTCTGAACCTTGGCAGCGAACGTGACTGGGCTTTTAGGGCCCAGCCCAATCCACACCTTAACGGACGCTCCATTCCGCTGAATATGGGCAAGGTGCTTGGCGGTGGACTGTTGCGATTTGCGGCCACAGCCTTCAGATGGCGACGGATGGCAGGCGTAACGGTGAGGGATATTCCTGTGCGCATCCAATAGATTCACATGCCCCGCCCAAACAGGAATCCCCCTACGGGATTCAAATGCTAAAATTCATCCACTAGCGTGGACCGGTCCAACCAAGGGGGCGACGATGGCGACATCACTCTACGACCTCAGCGTGCCAACCTTCTTGCAGACCGTTAGGGCCGTCGCGGGCTTCCTTCAGCGCGCCGCGAAGCACTGCGCCGAGACCGGCGCCGACCCGGACGACTTCGTGCATGCGCGACTGATCGCCGACATGGCGCCGTTTCACTTCCAGATCGAAGCCCTGTCGCATCATTCGGTGTGGGGGCTTGAGGCGGTGAAGACCGGCGTCTTCGCTCCGCCGGCGCTGATCGGGGCGATGCCTTTCGCCGGGCTGCGGGCGTTGGTAGACGAGGCGATAGCGGCGCTGGAGGCGCTCACGCCCGCCGAGGTCAATGGCTGGGCCGGCAAGGCGCTGAACATTGCCCTCCACCGCCCGCTCGACGAAGATGATCGCTCGTCGGCCTGGGCGCCGCGACAACTCGCTTTCACGTCGGAGACTTTCCTTCTTTCCTTTTCGCTGCCCAACTTTCATTTCCACGCCGTCACCGCCTATGACATCCTGCGCTCGCGGGGCGTGCCGCTTGGCAAGCGCGACTACGAGGGGCAGCTGCGCACTAGGTCGACCTCGCCCAAATCGGACTCTGCGACACACGGCTAGGGTCGATTCTCACAGTTGACTTCCGGCCCGAAACCGGAAGTTCGATCGATAGCATCGCCACCAGACCGCCGGGACTCAAGCGTCAGATTTTGACCACTAACATAACAAGGTACGAAGGTTTGGAGAGAAAACGTCGTGTCGGAGACGACAAGGCCGCAGGCCGCCAATCTCAAGTACAGCTAATCTAGAAAAGCCCCACTTTATTGGGAGATTTCCAGGGTATCCATCGTTGGAGAGGTCTGCGGACAAAAGTCTGTGGCGGAGGGAAAGGAACCCGGTTCGAACCCTCTCCCTACGTCGACGAGGGTAGCCGGTCACCGATATCACCAGCCGCCCCAGCGACGTCCGCCTCACAAATAGCCCCACCTGAACCTCCTCCGAATTGATGGACACCTGTAGTAGGCTCAAGGAGCCAGGAGGTGTCGGATGGAAGGACGTCAACGTCGGTCGTTTACGGACGACTACAAGCGGCAAGCGGTCGATCTGGTGGCTTCGAGCGGCCGATCGATCGGATCGGTGGCCAGGGAACTTGGGCTGCGCGATTCGGTGCTGCGGCGCTGGGTGGAACTACGTGGGGCTGGGCGGGAGCCGACGGCGGCGGCGCGGCGCCCCACAACGCAGGCGACGCTGCCGTCGGCGGACCACGCGGCAGAGATCGCTCGTTTGCAGCGAGAGAACGAGCGGCTGCGCATGGAGCGCGACATTTTAAAAAAGTCGATCGCGATCTTTGCTGGAACGCGGACATGAGATTCCGCTTCATCGAAGATCGCCGCGCCGATTACCCGGTGACGATCCTGTGCGACGTGCTCGGGGTCTCGCCGGCCGGCTATTATGCCTGGCGCTCCCGCCCGGAGAGCCGGCGATCCGCCGCCAATCGTCACCTCATTGACGACATCAGGCGGGTCCATCGCGATACCTGCGGACGCTATGGCAGCCCGCGCATCCATGTCGAGCTGAAGGCGCAGGGCCGCGGGGCGAGCCGCGGTCGCATTGAGCGATTGATGCGCCATCACGGTATCAGGGCCATCATGGCGCGGCGAAGCCGGGTGCGGACCACCGACAGCCGCCACGACCTCCCGATCGCCCCGAACCTGCTCGACCGCAACTTCACCGCCGCCGCGCCGAACCGGATCTGGCTCGCCGACATCACCTATGTCGAGACCGATCAGGGCTGGCTCTATCTGGCCACCATCTTGGACCTCTACAGCCGCAGGATCGTGGGCTGGGCGATGGAGAATCATTTGCGCGCCGACCTGCCGTTGGTAGCATTGAAGATGGCCATCTCGGCGCAGCGGCCTGGCGCCGGCCTGATCCACCATTCCGATCGGGGCGTTCAATATGCCTCGGCGGACTACCGCAAGGTGATGCAGTCCGCCGGCTTCCGGGCCTCGATGAGCCGCAAGGGCGACTGCTACGACAATGCCCCGATGGAGAGCTTCTTCCACACGCTCAAAACCGAGCTCGTTCATCACCGGCAATATGCAACACGAGCAGAAGCCAAACGCGATATCTTTGCCTACATTGAAGGCTTCTACAATCGAACTCGGCGTCACTCGGCCATCGGCTACATCAGCCCGATCGAGATGGAGCTAAAAGCAGCTTAACCCTGTCCATTTTTTCGGGGGAAGATCAACCCGCCCGCTAGGAGCTTTGGCGCGACCTTGGCAGTCGGCCCCCTCCCCAGATGGGACGTGTGCTCTGCGCCCATAGCGGCCATTTAACGCGTTTCTTGTCAAGTCCAGCTTCGCCTCAGGCGCAACCGATCTTAATCCAAACCCAACGACTCTACCTAATGGTAGCAACAGACTGATTAGGCTTTCGGTCTCTCCTATTCAGTTCGCCGGACCCATCTTGCTACGAGAGTATTGCGGCTTTGGGCCCTTAGACGGCGCCTCGCAGCGGCAACCCCTCTCCACAGCCGTCGAATGATGGCGCTCGTATTTGATCGTGAAAGTTGGACCAGCCAGCACCAGCAAAGTACAGCGCCTTCAACAAGAGAAAGGCCAACGTCCCCCCTCTAGTCGGACGTCGGAGTAGCGGCAGTCCAGGCTCTCTCGTCAGGTATGCCAGGCTACGGACATCGCGGTCTGAAGACCGTTGTCATTTGGAACAACTTGATTGCTGGATGCGGTGGGGTCAAATCCCGAATTATTCGCAGAATAAGTAGCCATCGCCTGAACCAATTGCGAAACTTGGCTATCGAGCTTCATTCCTCCCGCAGTGATCTCCTGCAGCTGGCTAGAGCCGCCCGCAAACCAACCGTTCACCGTTACGTTTGTGTTCGTTCCCAAGAGATCGATTTTCAGATCGTTACCCGACTTTATAAACCATAGGTTTTCGTCGGTGATGCCTCCGGTAAAATCGAGTTCGTTGTTGGTGCCGGAGGCTGCGTTGGCGTAGATGGTCGCTTGGCCAGTGTTCGATGACGCCAGGTATGTATTGTTGCCGCTGCCGCCATTGGCTTTGTTGCCGCCTGTGACCGATTCGCTTCCGGAACCGAGTTCGAAGGTGTTTGACCCGAAGCTGCTACCAGTTATTGAGGCATTGGCGCTTCCCACCCAGGTGAAGGTAAGCGGTGCTCCCTGGCCCGCGGCGGGCTCTCCGATATGCATAGTGGTTCCGTCGCTGAACTTCAGTTGGTTGAGCCCACTCGACACGCCCCACGAATTGTTGTTCAGATCGCCATTGACGAGGATCGAGTCGCTGCTGTTGCGAAGTGCGACAGTAAGATCTCCCCAAGCATCGGTCTGCAGCAAGACGGCGCTGACGGTGATGCCAGCGCCAAATTGAACGGTTCCCGTACCACTATTTAGATTAACGATGTCATGACCGTCGCCGGAGTTGAACAGGATCGTGTTCTGGCCGTCGCCACCATTTCTGGTATTTCCAAATTGGATCGAATCCCCGCCGGGAGCGACTTCGAAGACGTTCGAACCGTAGTTGCCACCGGTAAGGGATGTCACGCCGGCGCTTGCGACCCACGTGAAGGTAAGCGGTGATCCCTGGCCTGCGGCGGGCTGTCCGAGATTCATAGTGGTTCCGTCGCTGAACTTCAGTTGACTGAGCCCGCTCGACACGCCCCACGAGTTGGTGTTCAGATCGCTATTGACGAGGATCGAGTCATTAGTGCCACGAAGCGCAACGGTAAGATCTCCCCAAGCATCGGTCTGCAGCAAGACGTCGCTGGCGGTGATGCCAGCGCCAAATTGAACGGTTCCGGTACCACTGTTTAGATTAACGATGTCATGACCGTCGCCGGAGTTGAACAGGATCGTGTTCTGGCCGTCGCCACCATTTCTGGTATTTCCAAATTGGATCGAATCCCCGCCGGGAGCGACTTCGAAGACGTTCGAACCGTAGTTGCCACCGGTAAGGGATGTCACGCCGGCGCTTGCGACCCACGTGAAGGTAAGCGGTGATCCCTGGCCTGCGGCGGGCTGTCCGAGATTCATAGTGGTTCCGTCGCTGAACTTCAGTTGACTGAGCCCGCTCGACACGCCCCACGAGTTGGTGTTCAGATCGCTATTGACGAGGATCGAGTCATTAGTGCCACGAAGCGCAACGGTAAGATCTCCCCAAGCATCGGTCTGCAGCAAGACGTCGCTGGCGGTGATGCCAGCGCCAAATTGAACGGTTCCGGTACCACTGTTTAGATTAACGATGTCATGACCGTCGCCGGAGTTGAACAGGATCGTGTTCTGGCCGTCGCCACCATTTCTGGTATTTCCAAATTGGATGAAGTCGCCACCGGGAGCGACCTCGAAAACGTTCGAACCATAATTGCCGCCGATAAGGGATGTCGCGCTGGCGCTTGCGACCCACGTGAAATTGAGCGGTGATCCCTGGCCTGCGGCGGGCTGTCCGACATTCATGGTGGTTCCGTCACTGAACCTTAGTTGACTGAGCCCGCTCGACACGCCCCACGAATTGTTGTTCAGATCGCTATTGACGAGGATCGCGTCACTGCTGTTACGCAATGCAACAGTGAGATCTCCCCAGGCATCGGTTTGCAGCAGGATGTCGTTGGCGGAGATGCCAGCGCCAAATTGAACGGTTCCGGTACCACTGTTTAGATTAACGATGTCATGACCGTCCCCGGAGTTAAACAGGATCGTGTTCTGGCCGTCGCCACCATTTCTGGTATTTCCAAATTGGATGAAGTCGCCACCGGGAGCGACCTCGAAAACGTTCGAACCATAATTGCCGCCGGCAAGGGATGTCACGCTGGCGCTTGCGACCCACGTGAAATTGAGCGGTGATCCCTGGCCTGCGGCGCGCTTTCCGACATTCATGGTGGTTCCGTCACTGAACTTCAGTTGACTGAGCCCGCTCGACACGCCCCATGAGTTGTTGTTCAGATCGCCATTGACGAGGATCGCGTCACTGCTGTTACGCAATGCAACAGTGAGATCTCCCCAGGCATCGGTTTGCAGCAGGACGTCGTTGGCGGTGATTCCAGCGCCAAATTGAACGGTTCCGACGCCGTTGTTTAGATTAACTGTGTCATGACCGTCGCCGGAGTTGAACAGGATCGTGTTCTGACCGTTACCTCCGCTATTGGTGTTACCAAATTGGATTGAATCGCCGCCACCGGGAGCGACCTCGAAGACGTTCGAACCATAATTGCTGCCAACCAACGAGGTGTTGGTAGCTGATCCGAGCCAGGTGAAGGTTATAGGCTGCCCTTGGCCCGACGCCGGCTCTCCAATGTTCAACACGGTACCGTCGCCGAACTTGAGCTGATGCAAAGTGCTCGACACGCCCCATGAGTTGTTGTTCAGATCGCCATTGACGAGGATCGAGTCACTGCTGTTGCGAAGTGCGACCGTGAGGTTCCCCGAAGCATCGGCATGCAGCAAGACATCGTCGGCGGCGGTGCCTGCACCCATCCGAACGATGCCCACAGTGGTGTCGAGCGTGACCTTTCCAGCGCCCAGGTTGAATACGTAATCGCTGGAGCCACCTGTACCGCTATTTAGGATGCTCAGAACCTGAGCCTGATTCCAGCTAACGCCGTCGGCAAAGGTCATCGACCGCATTTGGCCGCGGTTCGCAAAGTCGAACTGGCCCCTCACTGTGACCGTTTTGCCGGTGCTGCCGACCGTCAGCACAAGGTCCTCGCTTGTGCCGTTGCGCGACAGCGTCACGCCCGTCGAGGCAATATCGCTGAACACCAGGCTCGACAGACTGCCGCCATCATCGATGACATCGTTGCCACCCGCCGACGAGTAGACATAGGTGTCCGAGCCGCCGTCGCCATTCAGATACTTGTCGCCGACGCCGGCAACCAGCGTATCGTTGCTGTTGGCATAGCCGTAAACGCTGCCGGAAGCCGCCGCCGTTTCCTGGTTCAGCAGTGTCTGCTTGATAAATGCCGGCGTCCACACCACGCCGTCGGCAAAGGTCATCGACTGCATTTGGCCGTTGTGCACCCAATTGAATTGGCCCCTCACTGTGACCGTCTTGCCGGTGCTGCCGACCGTCAGCACAAGGTCCTCGCTTGTGCCGTTGCGCGACAGCGTCACGCCCGTCGAGGCAATATCGCTGAACACCAGGCTCGACAGACTGCCGCCATCATCGATGACATCGTTGCCGCCGGCCGACGAGTAGACATAGGTGTCCGAGCCGCCGTCGCCATTTAAGTACTTGTCGCCGACTCCGGCCACCAGCGTATCATTGCTGTTGGCATAACCGTAGACCCCCCCGGAAGCCGCAGCGGTCTCCTGGTTCAGCAGCGTCTGCCTGATATACGTCGGCGTCCACACCACGCCGTCGGCAAAGGTCACCGACTGCATTTGGCCGTTGTGTACCCAATTGAACTGGCCCCTCACCGTGACCGTCTTGCCGGTGCTACCGATCGTCAGCACAAGGTCCTCGCTTGTGCCGTTGCGGGAAAGCGTCACGCCCGTCGAGGCAATATCGCTGAACACCAGGCTCGACAGACTGCCGCCATCATCGATGATGTCGTTGCCGCCAGCCGACGAGTAGACATAGGTGTCCGAGCCGCCGTCGCCATTTAAGTACTTGTCGCCGACTCCGGCCACCAGCGTATCATTGCTGTTGGCATAACCGTAGACCCCCCCGGAAACCGCGGCCGTCTCCTGGTTCAGCAGCGTCTGCTTGATGTATGCCGGCGTCCACACCACGCCGTCGGCAAAGGTCACCGACTGCATTTGGCCGTTGTGTACCCAATTGAACTGGCCCCTCACCGTGACCGTCTTGCCGGTGCTACCGATCGTCAGCACAAGGTCCTCGCTTGTGCCGTTGCGCGAAAGCGTCACGCCCGTCGAGGCAATATCGCTGAACACCAGGCTCGACAGACTGCCGCCATCATCGATGATGTCGTTGCCGCCGGCCGACGAATACACGTAGGTGTCCGGTCCTCCTCCGCCATTCAAATACTTGTCGCCGACCCCAGCCACCAATGGGTGGTTCCAGGAGCTGCCGTCGCCGTAGGTGATGGCGCTCAGCTGGCTATGCGTATGGTTGGAATTGTCCAGCGACAGGTCCCCCGCGAACGTGATGCTGTCGCCGGTGTCGAGCAGCTTCACGGTAAGATCGCCGGCTGCGTCCGACAGCAGGATCACGTCCGAGGCCGAGATGTCCGATGCCAATCTGAGCGTGCCGCCTCCGGCGAGCGTGACGTTCGCCTGGCCGTCGCCCTTGTCGAACACGAAGACGTCGTTGGCTGTACCGGCCACCACTGTGTCACCGCCGGGGCCGAGATCGAACACGTTCGAACCATAGTTGGTACCGGTCAAAGTCGTGTTGCCGGCCGAGCCAGTCCACGTGAAAGTCACTGGCTTGGTCAAGTCCCAGGAGCTGCCGTCTCCAAAGGTGACGGCGCTGAGTTGGCTATGCGTCTGGTTGGAAGACAGGTCCCTCACAAACGTGATGCTCTCGCCGGTGTCGAGCAGCTTCGCGGTGAGATCGCCGGCCGCGTCCGATTGCAGGATCACGTCCGAGGCCGAGATATCGGACGCCATCCTCAGTGTGCCGCCTCCGGCGAGCGTCACGTTCGCCTGGCCGTCTCCTTTGTCGAATACGAAAACGTCGTTGGCCGTATTGGCTGTCACCGTGTCGCCGCCGGGGCCGAGATCGAACACGTTCGAACCATAAGTGCTACCGGTCAAGGTCGTGTTGCCAGCCGAGCCCGCCCAGGTGAAAGTCAGCGGCTGGGTCAAGTCCAAGGAACTGCCGTCGCCGAAGGTGATGGCGCCCAGCTGGCTGAATGTCTGGTTGGAAATGGAGCGCCCAAGATCCCGCACGAATGTGATGCTGTCGCCGGTGTCGCGCAGCTTCACGATAAGATCGCCGGCTGCGTCCGATTGCAGCATCGCGTCCGAGGCCGAAATATCCGACGCCATCCTGAGCGTGCCGCCTCCGACGAGCGTCACGTTCGCCTGGCCGTCTCCCTTGTCGAACACGAAGACGTCCGTCGTCGCGGCAGCTGTTACCGTGTCGCCGCCGGGGCCGAGATCGAACAGGTTTGAACCATAGTTGCTGCCGGTCAAGGTGGTGTTGCCGGCCGAGCCTATCCACGTGAAGGTCAGCGGCTGGTTCAAGTCCCAGGAGCTGCCGTCCCCGAAAGTGATGGCGCTGAACTGGCTATGCGTCTGGTTAAAGATGTTGTGTATCAGATCGCCCCTTACGGTGACGCTGTCGCCTGCATCCAGGAGCTTGACGATCAGATCGCCGGCTGCGTCCGATTGCAGGATCCCGTCCGAGGCCGAAATATCCGGCGCCATTTGCAGCGTAATATTGTCGCCGGTCGGGGTCAGGACAACCTGTCCCGCTCCTTTCTCAAAGATCGCGGTTTGGCCAGCATGAATGATCCCGAACGTTTTCGGAACGTCGACGACCGTTCCGTCGTCGAACACAATGCGTTCGATCCCGTCGCCCTGCTCGTTGGAAAATTCCTGGCTGACCGTGATGGTCTCACCGGACTGCTGCATTCGGATCAGCAAATCGGTCCCGGATCGTAGCATGCTGATGGCGTTACTGGCTATCCCGACCAGCCGCAGCGTATCGATCGCGGTCGATGGAGCGCCCCGATCTAAGATCTGGACGTCTCCGTCACCGGGTTTCCAAATGTAGGTATCGGACCAACGAGCATCTCCGACGAGAAGGTGCACGCCCGGGCTGGCGACCAACGGAAGATTCCCGGCGCCAAGCCCGAGGTTATGGATAGTATCGTGGCCGGGTGAGGCGATATAAACGGCCCTATTGAGGATCTGCGTCGCATTCAAAACAGTTCCATCGGCGAAGATGAACCTTTCGATGCCGGTTTTGTCCCCCGGGGCCCCCGTGTGACCATCGGTTGACGCGCCGGCGAACTCGCCGGCGACGGTCAGGCGCTCGCCGGTTGCGTTGTCGATGATGATGAGATCGATCTGTTGAGCGGCTGCAACCGCGAAGGTTACATCGCTCAGATTAAGGCCGCGCAGGCGCAGGGCGTCCGCCTTGACCCAAGCCGGGGAGTCGATCTCCGCAATCGTGTCATTGCCGTCACCGCCACCCCAGAAATAGACATCATTGCTCGCCGTTCCGGAGAGGGTGGTGTTGGGAGCCATGCCGTCGAACGAGCGCGCCGTGACGCCGTTTGGACTGGACGCAATCCCGCCGTCCGCCATCAGAACGAGGTCCGTTGCGTCCCAAATGGTTCCATCGTCGAACACGACGCGCTGGATAACGTTGGCAGGGCTCGTATCGGTCTGACCCTGCAGGACAATAGGGCTCTGGCCCGCCATGGTGAGGATCAGATCGTGTGCGTCAGGCGTTGGATTGCGAGTGACCCTCACGTCAGACGGTCTTACGCCCTTGATCTCGAGCGTATTGATCTGGTCATAGAAAACACCCTGGTCTCCATTCCCCTGAGGGGAGATCCAGGTTGGGCCGTCGCCGGAGGTCCAGACATAGGTATCGTTGCCGAGACCTCCGACGAGCGTCCGGGCGCCCTTTCCGGCATAGAGCGTATCGGAGCCATCGAAGCCATAGATGGTGACGTTCATGCCCGTCTGTTGCTGCTCCTGCGCCAGCAGCTTCGCCTCGATGTCGGCCTCGCTCCAGACGACGCCATCGGAGAACGCGATCCGCTGGATCGCCGCATCGGCGGGGTTGGTTCGGTAACTGAATGCGCTCGTGGAGCCGTAGTTGAACTCGTCCGCGATGGTGATCTGCCCCTGAGGCGAACCGTTCTTGCCGTCGATCTCGATGACGAGGTCGTTGATGCCTTTGCCCGGCCAGCGCAGCAGCGACACATCGGTCGAGGCAATGTCCGGCAATGACAGCGTGTCGACATAGCCGGAGCCCGGCGCCTTGTTCACCACGATCTTGTCGAAGCCGTCGCCGCGCCGGTAGACGAAAGTGTTGTTGCCTTTGCCGCCCTCAAGCACGTCGTCCCCGGGACCAGAGGTGATGGTTTCGTTTCCGTCGAACGCATAGATAGTGTTATTTCCGGTCGACAATGCCGCTTGATCGAGCAGCATCTGCTGCACTTGCGCCCTGGTCCATACGGTGCCGTCGTCGAACACGAGCTGATCGAACGGCAGCACATTGGCCGAGGAATTGTCGATCAGAAGGCCGCCGGAGGTGGTCTCCTTCGCCGAGATCAGAATGCCGGCGCCGCCGTCAGTGAAGATATCCGGAAAACGCACGCGCTGGATATCGACATCGGAAGACAGAATGCCCGAGACGCGGATCGTGACCGTGCCGCCCTGACCGTATTGCGGCGTGGCAATCGCGTAACCCTGCGACAGGCTATAGTCGTACTCGTAAGATCCGCCGTTCTGGTTAGCTACCAGGCTGGTGCCGGCCTGCAAGCGGGCCTGGACGTCGGCGGTGGTCCAGGTCGTGCCGTCGGCGAACACCACGCTGCCGATTGGAAAGCCGTACACCTGGTTGTCGACATAAGCGATCCGGTCGTTGGTCCCATCGAAGGTGAAAACCATGCTCGTGCCGAGCTGATAGATGTGGACCATGCCCGGTGTGATCGCGGCGCCGAAGTCGATCGTGTTGGCGCCGGTGTACCGGGGGTCGGCGACCACGTCGCGGCCATCGCCGGCGTCAAACTTTATCGTGTCGCCGCCACTGCCGATGATCACATCGCCGGGGGCACCCTGCATTGGCGGGTGGCTGAGCGAGGAGAGCACGTTCAAATTGGTCGCGTCGAGGGTGTCGGTGCCGCCGGTCCCCTGCATGACCAGGGCGTAGACGTCGTCGCGGGAAAGCACGGTTCCACCGGCAAACTGGAACGCAGTGATATCAGCGCCCGCAAACTCGTCGAGAATGTTGAGCGAGGAATTCGACCTCTTGAGTTTTACGATGAGGTCGGAGCCGAGCTTCGACCATTCGACGTCACTCTGGCTTACGTCCGCAGT
Source organism: Bradyrhizobium lablabi (assembly GCF_900141755.1). Classification (NCBI taxonomy): domain Bacteria; kingdom Pseudomonadati; phylum Pseudomonadota; class Alphaproteobacteria; order Hyphomicrobiales; family Nitrobacteraceae; genus Bradyrhizobium; species Bradyrhizobium lablabi. The sequence continues at coordinate 2,062,174 of NZ_LT670844.1, forward strand.
GAACGCGACCGTGCCACCGAGGTCGTCGATGGTGTCGTGGCCGTAGCCGTGGCCGAACACGTAGGTGTCGTTGCCGTAGCCGCCGGCCAGGTAATTGTTGCCGGGACCGCTGTCCATCACGTCGGTATAATCCGACCCCAGAATGACGTTGTTCCCGGCTGTCTTGGCCAGCAGTTGCTGGCGGATCTGGTCGAACGTGATGAGAGTGCCGTCCGCAAACTGGAAATTCTGGACAACATCTGGAGCGAGACCGCCGACCCCGGCAAAGCCCCGAGCGAACTCCCCCTTGACCCACAGCGTCGAACCGTCGCTCAGCGTGACAACAAGATCGGGCGAGTTTCCGAGGCGAGCGAAGGTCACGTCTTGAGGCCGCACGCTGGCGCCGAACTGGATCGTTCTCGACGAGTCGCTCAGGGGGTTTCCCTGATGGTTCTGGACGACGTCGAAGGCGTCGCCGAAGTCGAAGACATAAGTTTTGTTGCCGTTGCCGCCGGATAGGTAGTGGATGCCGGTGCCGGGATCGAGCGTGTCGTTATAGTCGAAACCGTAGATCAACTTCTGTCCGGTGGTTTTGGCCTGCGCATCCAGCAGCTGGATGATCTGGTCCCAGGCGAAGCTGGATCCGTCGGCGAACGCGAGGCCTTCGATCCGATCGATCCAAATGGTTCCAACGACGCCGGTATATTCGGCCAGGAATTGACCAATGATGGTCAGCCGATCCGAGGTCCCGTTGATCGTGATATCGAGGTCGTTGGAATTGCCCTGGCGCGCGAAGCTCAGATCCGACAAGGCGATGCCTGGCCCGAACTTGACGTAGGCGGGCAAATTGTCCAGCGCCCAGGTCCGCTTTTGCTCGATCGTGTCGTGACCATAGCCGCGGCCGAAGAGATAGATGTCGCCGCCGCCGCCGCCGGACAGATAATGGCCGCCGCCCAGACCCGGATCGAGCACGTCCATGTCGGGCGTGCCGAGGATGATCTGATCGGTCGGGTCCGGATGCGAGACTGCCCAGGAGATGTCGGGCTTGTTCCACACCACCCCGTCGGAGAAGACGATCTGCTGCACCCCCATCTTGGGGTTCAGGTTGCCGCCGGCGAGCCCGGGCTTGATACCGATGAATTCGCCGACTACCCTGATCTGCTCGTTGGTGCCGTTGACGGTCAGGATCAGGTCGAGGCCGTCGCGGGTCGCGGTAACATCGGTCGAGCGCACATTGGTGAGGCGCAAGATGTCATCACCGCCGCTGCTGCCGCGGTCGGCATTGATCACGTCGTGTCCGAACGCGCCGCCCATGACGAAATTGTCGACCGATGTGTTGCTGGTGGTCACGGTCTGATCGCCACCGTGAAGATAGAAGATGTTCGGGCTACCCGACGGCCCCGCGATCGAGCTGCCGCCATCGATGATCTCGCCGGGCGGGACGCCCAGCGCTTCTCCGGCATGAACGATGCTGATCGGCAGGCCGACGCTCTCGTAGGACCGCACCATGCTGGCGAACTGATATCCATAGGTGACCAGGCGTCCTTCGCCGCGGTCGAAATCGCCGAGCACGATGTCGATGATCGGCTTCCATTGCGTCAGCCACGCGGTGGCACCGGCCGCATCCGCCGGCGCCGCGGCAAAAATGGCGCCGTACATCGGCGACAGTTCCTTGTCGCTGGTCGCCGAGAATTTGTCCGTCGATGAGTTGTAGACGAGGCCCGGGAAATACGAGGCGAGCGGTCCCTGCATCGCAAGCCGCACCGCCTCGAGATTCATCGCGGTCCATGCGCCGGTCACGAAAGACTGCATTGCGGCGAGCAGCGCGCCGGTATTGCCCAAGCTGCTATCGATCGGCAGCGGCGTGCCGAGGTAGCGCTCCATGAAGCCGATCTCGCCGGCTGTCAACACCGTCCAGCCAGGTTGCGCCATCACCTGCGCGAAGGTCGGACGACCGATGGTGTTGCCCTGCGCGTCGGTCACAGCATTGCCGCTGGCGAGCTTGAAATAGCCGCCGCCTTGCGGGTCGGTGAACCAATAGGCGAAATCGCTCACCGTGCTCGTGCCGCCGGAGTCGGTGTTGACCAGGATCGCCATGTCGGAATGGCCTGCGGCCGGGTCCAAGACCTGCAGATTGCCATTGGCGTCGGGCAGCGCCACGGCATGTGCCCATGCCTCAAAAATCGGCACTGCAGCGGCGCGCAGCGCGTTCAGATCGATTTGGTTCAAGTTGGAAAGATTAACGTTAATGGTGTCGATCAATGTTGGCGCAGCGCCTGCCTGCCCGGCTGTGGCCAGGGCCGGATCGATGGTCATGGCGACCCGCAGGTCGGTGAGCGTGCCGTATCCCTTCAGGTTGGGCAGCGCCGCCGCGGCCGCGCTCACGCTCTTGTCGCCTTTGTAGACGGAGTTGAACGGATCGGTCGAGAACGTCACGTCGTCGACCGCACCGGTAGTGCCGTCGGCACGCGTGAAACTGCCTGACGCGAGCACCGCGTTGCCCGCGATGCTCGTCCCGGTCGGCGCCGTGGACGCGACGTTGATCGACGCGATGCCGGCCTGCGCCAGCGTCATCAGTTCGCCGGGGTCGACCTTGCCGTCGCCGTTGCTATCGCGCCAGATGCGCAGCTGCGCATAGATCGGATCGCTGGCGTCAATCACTCCGTCGCCGTTGGTGTCATACTGCGCCAGCGCGGCGAATCCGCCGCCCTGCCCGCCCACGACCTCGCTGATGTCGTCGATCTGGCCGTTGCCGTTCTTGTCGATGACCAGGATGCCGTCGTTCTGCTCGAACCAGCCGGTATGCACACCAAAGCCGGTGTGGTTGGCATCGAACAGCGGTGCAGCAGCACTGACGCCGGTGAGATTGATGCCGCCGCCGGTGAGATCGAACACCAGCGGATCGTAGCCACCGGGAAAGAAGCACTTGCCGGTTCGCACGAAATACAACTCGTTGCCGAGCCTGAACGTCGTCGGGATGTTCTCTTCGTAGGGACGCTTCAGATCGAGCAGCTTTTCCGCGTCCGCGGAGGCCAGGCCGATGAAAATGCCGGCGGTCTGCTGGGTGAACGGGACGTTCGGGCCGCCCTGATAGTTCGCAACATACGTGATGTTGCCGAGCGTATCCTTGATGGCGAGTTCGCCGTGATTATCGACAGCATAGCTTGTGCCGTCCGGTCCGACGACCCACGGGCTCTCCGATCCGATTTGCCCCACCCCGCCGTGCTCGACGGTGCCGGCCGCGTTCACAATCTCATCGGTCGGCTTGGCGCCCTTGATGAGGATGTCGTTCGATATCACAAAAGCATCAAGCCCCTGACCCGCATTAATGACGGACCCGCGTCCGGCGTGCTTGAGAAAATTAGTGCCGTTCCCGAAATTGATGACGAGGTTGATGACCGAGCTGTCGATCGCGTCTTTGCCATTCCCGGTGTCTATCTGTTGAAGATGCGGAACATCGGCATTATCAAGTTTGACGGTAACGTCGGCATTTGGGAGGATAAGGTGTTCGAAGTTATAGGCGTACATTGAACCAAAGAGCGTCTTCGTTCTGAAGCTCAACGCCTCGTTGCCGCCGATGATTGGTCGGCTTTGAACGTTGACGCCAACTTGCATTGTGGAAAGGTCGAGGGTGTTAATCCCTTTTCCGCCATCGACAATACCCTGGATAGCTGGGAGATCGCTCATCTTGACAGTATCGTCCGCGTTGCCGGCTCGGACGATGATTCTTGACGACAGTGTCGTCGACGTCAGATCGATCGTGCTATTGTTGCCATTGATAGTGCCGGGAGCATCAAGCTTTCCCATGTAAATGGTAATTGAAGTAGTTAGGGCATTGTCCGTGTCGCTGGGATTGAAGTATGTATTGAACATACCATTCCAGTTTTGATAATAATTGCTGCTCATCCAGCCGTCCATTTGGCTAGATAGCGCCTGCAGATTCGCGACCGTCTGAGCACCGCCAACCGAATTGTGATTCATCACATAAGTTCGATTGTATTGACTCCACGGATTGTTGTCCGAAAGCAAGAAACTCCAGAATGCGGCGCTAGACGGCTTAGGCAGCGCCTGTTGCATCGCGTACATCGATGCAAAGACATCGTAAGTTCCGTAGGGGCTGGCTGATGGATCTAGAGTGGCAAAAGGTGTGTTGGTTCCGAAATAATCAAAAAGCGCGTTGCCGACCCATCCACCTTGTTCTTGTTTGAAATACCCATCAACGACAACGCGAGCGTCAGCCTGTGCTATCGTATCGATATCTGGAATTTTGCCATTATTGTTTAAGATGTCCTTCATGACATTGAAGGCGATGCCGTTCGACATCTTGTTGATCGTGCTGTCGCCCGGGTCTGTCCCAAACCGCAACTCATATTCAATTCTTGTATACTCTCTGGCCGTGAGAGCTTCGGCTGTTGCCGCGCCAGCGTTGATATTGGCCCCCGCGCGCAGAAACGTCCAAGCCGACTTGTCGACTCCGTCTATCGCTTGCGGGTTGCTTGGATCGCTGTTGTCGGTGATCCATCCGCCAACAGTCTTGTAGGCCCCGATGAACGCACCTTGCGTATCCGGCACACCTGTGGGGTCCTTCGCTAAGATCGCAACTTTCAGAGCGTCGATCTCTTGCTGCGTAAGGTTTGTGTTGTCGGCCGACACGAGACCGAGAACCTGAGCAATCTGAATAACCAATTGGTTGATCTGGTCCAGCGAAAGCACAAACGGATCGGCCATGCCTCAATCTCCCCATGTATCGGAACGACTAACTTCGTTGGCTATGGATTCTTGGTCAGACTGTCGAGCCACGCGCGGATATGCCTGTCGAAGACAAGGACGCCATCGGGTTCGTACATCGCACCTGGGGAAGCGACCTGCCCCGGTTCGATGATCGGCAAGTGGTCTTGCCGAAACTCGTATTGCACACTGAGTCCTCCGAGATATGAATAGGCAATCGGGGTGAAGCAATTGCGCCCTCGCAAATGACCCGGGTCTCCTCCACATGAGATTTCGATGGATGTGGGCGACTCATTGCCAATCCCAGGATAGACCAACCGATAAACCCGCGCTGACGGCGACGGATGGGGATCTGCACGAAAAGCACTGCGGGTGATCTCTTCGATGTAAGGCTCCGCCGTCTGCCTCAACGGCGGCGCATTCGGAAGGTCCAGCTTGGTCATACGACCTAGCGGAAGCTCGGCTTCATTCCTGATCACGAAAAACAAAAATGGTTGGCCGAGCGTGGCCGGTATATTCGCGGCGTCCAGCGTTAGTTTACTGAAATAGATGGAGGAAATCGTGACCGGCTGCGACGGACAGTTCGAGCCGAACCGTTCCGACAGAGGTGCGAGCGATGCGATATCAAGCCAACGCGGATCAACAAAGAGCGATAACGAGCCGACGACAAACTCGACCCGATGGCCGGGCGGACAAGCCTTGTTAAAATGTCCGGGTACTGGCGTCGGCAGTTTGTTCATCTTGCTGGAGTCTTGCGCAAAGGCGGACCCAAACACCATCGCTGACATGAAGCTCAGCACCGCGACGATTCCGCCTCGCTTGGCCAGCACACCCATCATGCCTCCGAACGCTTTCTATTTTCAGTCCCGCAGCCGAGATCGCCATCGCCATGTCGAGTTACAGTGCCATCGGGAGTTGCTCGTCGACCGCGTCCCGGGGCCGCACAGAGGGCGAGACGCGCGAGTGATCGACGACAGCGATGTCGTATAGATGGAACTTTCACTTGAGCTCCAACGAAAGGAAGATCAACTCTTTGCCAATCTCTGCCGGATTTGCCCGACAAAACGAAACTCCTTCTGCTCTCCGAGCAAAATTCGGAAAATGGAGAAATCGATCCAGCAACGTCCTAGCTCCAAAAACACTTCACTTGTTATTTTCAACGCTACGGCGACTCACGCGCTCCGACAAGTGAAGATTGCATCAATCTAAACGAACTACGTAAAATAGCTCGACAATTTTCAACGCTCGTTGACACGACAGTATTCTTATCTCTCCCGCAAACTCTCGTGCCCATACCGCAACAACGGCGACATCAAATATTCGATCAACCGCCGCCTGCCCGTCTTGATCTCGACCGTCACCGCCATGCCCGGCGCAAGATTGACCATCCTGTCCTCGATCTGCATCTTGCTTCCATCGAGCGCGACCCGCGCGGAATAGACGAGTTCCTGTCCCTCGGGCTCGCTCGAATCGGACAGCGCGCCATCGGGCTTTGCGAGGCCGGCTTTTGAGCCGGGCTTGTCGCGGACGATGGCGTCCTGCGACACGCTCACGACTTTTCCCTGCAGCAGCCCGTAACGGGTGAAATTGAACGTGTCGATCTTGACCTCGGCTTGCTGGCCGGCACTGACGAACCCGATGTCGCGGTTGGAAATCATCGCCTCGGCCTCGAGCCGGCTGTCGGCGGGCACCACGATCATGAGCTGCTGCGCCGGCGTCACCACGCCGCCCACGGTGTGGACCGCCAGTTGCTGCACGGCGCCGTCGATCGGCGAGCGCAAAATCTGCTCGCCGGTCTTGCGTTCGGCCTTGACAAGGTCCTGGCTGAATTCCGCCGCCTTCTTTTCCGCGTCCGCCAGATCGTTCAGCACTTGATGCTCATAGGCGGCCTTGGTCTGTTCGATCTGCTGCTCCAGCGCCTGACGGGCGGCAGTAACTTCCACGATCTTGCGCTGCTGCACCAGCCGCTCGTTCTGCTGTTCGACCAGCTTGGTCTGCGCGTCGAGATAGGCGATGCGGTTGCCATACTGGATTTCCATCGCCTTGCGCCGGACGGTCGCCCCCTCTTCGACAAGCGGAAGCGAGGCATCGATCTTGGCGATGGTCGCAATGATCGACTGCTGTTCGGCCTGTTTCTGCTCGATCTGCTGGTTGATGGAGGCAAGCTTTGCCATTTGCTCGGCGGCCTGGGCTCGCATCGACGCCCGGGTTCGCGCAATGTCGGCGTCCGTTGCGCCGGCGGGCGCCACCAGGTCGCGGGGAATCGTTGCCGCTTCAAAACCGTCACGAAGTGCGGTGAGCCGCGCGACATCGAGTTGGCTCGCGGTCAGATCCTGCGCGACGTGCTTGCGCTCGGCCTGGGTGACCGTGCGGTCAAGCTCGATCAGGACCTGATCGGTGGTGACGGTGTCGCCGTCCCGCACATGGATCGCCGAGACGATGCCGGTCTCAAGCGGCTGGATTGTCTTCGAGCGTCCGGTCGGAACGATTTTTCCGGATGCGGTGGCGATGATGTCGACATGACCGAAAATCGCCCAGACAATCGCGATCACGAAAAACAGGATGATCGTTGCGCCGATCGCCCGACCGACTGGCGAGGCAGGCGTCTCAAGGATTTCCAGCGCCGCCGGCAGAAACTGCCGCGCGGTGTCCTCTCGCTTCCAGCGCGGCTCGCTGGGCTTCGGTCCCGGTTCGTTTGGCAACGCCTCAGCCGACGACATGCAAACCCGCCTGCAATTGATGGAGGGTGGCGTAGCGCCCGGCCTTTTTCATCAGTTCGTCATGGGTTCCATCCTCGACCAGCCGCCCGCCCTCGATGGTGATGATGCGGTCGGCCTGGCGCACCGCCGACAGACGATGCGCGATGATCAACACTGTCCTGCCCGTCGCGATCTTGCGCATATTGCGCTGGATGATGTTCTCACTCTCGTAGTCGAGCGCGCTGGTCGCCTCGTCAAAGATCAGGATTCTCGGATTGGTCACCAGCGCCCGCGCGATTGCGATCCGCTGGCGCTGGCCGCCTGACAGACTCGCGCCCCGCTCGCCGACGATGGTGTTGTATCCGTCCGGCAATTCGAGAATGAATTCATGGGCGCCGGCGAGCTCGGCCGCCGCGATCACCCGCTCCATGCTCATGCCCGGATCGGCCAGCGCGATGTTGTCCCGGATCGAGCGGTTGAAGAGCACGTTCTCCTGCAGCACCGAGCCGATCTGGCGCCGCAGCCAGGCGACGTCGGCGACCATCAGATCGATGCCGTCGATCAGGATGCGGCCGGCCTCCGGCACATAGAGCCGCTGCACAAGTTTTGTCAGGGTGGATTTGCCGGAGCCGGAGGGACCGACGATGCCGATCACCTGCCCTGCCGAAATCTTCAAGGAGATGTCGGTGAGCGCCGTCGGCCCGTCGATGCGATAGCGGAACGTCACATGATCGAAGGTGATATCGCCGCGAATCGGAGGAAGTGCGGCACGGGAAGCATCGAAGGCCGGCTCCGGCGTGGTGTTCAGGATGTCGCCAAGCCGCGCGATCGACACCCGCGCCTGGTGAAAATCCTGCCAGAGCTGCGCCAATCGCAGCACCGGCTGCGCGACGCGGCCGGCCAGCATGTTGAAGGCGATGAGTTCGCCGACGGTCAATTGCCCCGCGATGACGAGATGCGCGCCGAAATACAGCGTCAGCGCCGTGACGATCTTGCTGATGAACTGGACAAACTGGCTGGTCCAGTTGCCGAGCGACAGCACGTCGAAACTGGAGCCGACATAGCCCGCGAGCTGCTCTTCCCAGCGCCGCTGCATCTGCGGCTCGATCGCCATCGCCTTCAGCGTCTGGATCGCGCTCACGCTCTCGACCAGGAACGACTGGTTCTCGGCGCCGCGATCGAACTTCTTTTCGAGTCGCCGCCGGAACACGGGCGTCACGCCGGCCGAAAGCGCGATATAGAAAGGAAACGACCCAACAACGATCCAGGACAACAATGGCGAGTAATAAAACATCACCGCCAGAAAGACAAAAGTGAAGCCGAGATCGATGACCAAAGTGAGCGCGGAGCTGGTCAAGAAATTCCGGATATTTTCGAGCTCACGCACCCTCGCAACGGAGTCGCCCGCGCGCCGTGTCTCGAAGTAAGCAATCGGCAAGGCTACAAGGTGTTTGTAAAGCCGGGCGCCCAGTTCGACATCGATGCGGTTGGTGGTGTGGGAGAACACATAAGTACGCAGCGCGCCCAGCACGGTCTCGAATATCGACACCGTGATCAACCCGACAACAAGCACGTCGAGCGTCGTGAAGCCGCGATGGGTCAACACCTTGTCGGTGACGACCTGAAAGAACAGCGGCGTAACCAGCGCAAAAAGCTGCAGAAAGAACGATGCGATCAACACCTCGCCCAACAGACCGCGGTATTTGTGCATCGCCTGCAGAAACCACGTGATGTCGAAGCGGCGCGCAACATCGGCCAGCGACGCGCGGCGGGCCATCAGCACGACGCGCCCGGTCCAGTCGTACTCGAACTCGGTGCGCTTGATGATCTGGGGACGGTTTTCCGATGGATTTTGGACGAGTGCGTCGTCCGCGGTCACCTTCCCGACAATGATAAAATTCTGGTCTTTGAGCTCGACGATCGCCGGCAGCGGCAGCTTCATCAAGCCTGCCCAGTTTTCGGTCACGGCGCGCGCCTTCAGCTTCAAATCCTTGGCACAGCGCAGCATCTCGGCCACGCCGATCGGGGCGCCGGAAAATTGATGCGCGATTTGCGCGGGATCAACCGAAACTTGATGGAAGCGCAGCAGCAGCGCCAGGCACTGCAAGCCCGTATCTTTAGGTACGGTTTCCATCTAAGCGGGTACTACCTGAAGTCGTTTTGAGGACTATCGCACGTATTCTCCAAACGCAAAATGCAAAATTTATTTTTTTGGGGAGGAATTTTCTTGGAAGTGTAATCCATTTGCGTGATCGCCCTCTGACCGTGTCACACCGACGGTCAAGGGTCGATCTTCCGCGTCAACAACACAGGCCCGCATACCAAGGGGATTTCTATCGACGCTAGGACTCTTACCCCACGCTCAGCCTGATGGGCTTTGTATTGTTGTTGGTGAGTTCGCTGCTCAACGTTTGCGTCTCACCAACGGCGCCGGCATACAGCTTCGACGAAATGCTCACTTTTCAAGCAGCGGAGATTCGCCGATCAGATGTTATGGAATAATCTTGCGGCAAGACGTCTGCTTTGAAGCGTAACGGACATCGGTCGTTGCTCGCTGACGAACGGCAGTGGCGCGGTGCGGCTCGTTTGGTGTGACCATAGTCAAGCCACACTGGGGTCAGCAAACATCCCTCTCACCATGAGTTGTCGAGTTCGCGGACCTCCCCAATGAACCTCAGCCTCCTTGCCAGCAGCCCGCGCATTATCCGAGGGCAAGGGTCATGTGCGTTGGCACGTGCGCGTCAATCGATACGCAAAATCGGACATAACGTTGGTGATCAGAATGGACCCGTCCAATACTACTATTCAGGACTACTTTCTGATTCCTTCGGCCGAATTAGCAAAAACGACGATCACGAAGCTTCGCGTAACCAGCCGGGTCTTTGGGGCGTCATGCCGACATGACACCCTCGACGCGTTCTACGGGATGCGCGCGCGCAATGCCTAAAACGCAGCCGGGCTTGATGCGATGTATCGCTCGATCTCCTTGGCAACTATGATCGCCGATCTCTCATCCATGTGAGCCGAGTCTACCCAGCGCAGCTCGGATCGATGAAAGTCGAATTCGGGCCAGTTCTTCGGGTCTGGAAATGTGGCATGCATCAGGGTGCGTGTCAGCACCGCAAAATGATAGTCTCCGAGCTGGCCCGGGTACGGAAGTTCATAAAACACCACGTGGCAACCGCGCCGCTCCAATTCTTCGACCATCGGCTTGATAGCGGCCACGTTCTTGGCAATGGCTTCGTCAAGGTTGCTCGCGCCGTATTCTCTCGCGGCGCTTTCAACTGAGGCAGCGATATCGTAGTCCGAAGGAGGAAGTTGCGGGAGCTTGGCTACGTCGTCCGCTACCGATTTCGTTTTGATCCAATAGTAGACGAGGGAAATGACCGCTCGAAATGGCCGAAACCATTGATACGGCGCGGCATCACTTTTTCCAAATTGTTCAAGGAGCCCGTGGTCGATTGGCCGGGACATGATATTCACTTCGACCATCGCGAGATGCGGGATCGAACTATAGCTTCCAACGATTGCGAGGCCGGTGAGCGGTGACCCTCCGGAAATCGCGATGTTTCGAACGGGCGACTTGAGGAAATAACCTTCCATCACGCGGTAGGTCATCGAACTACCGACCAAGACCACGCCGGGAGTTCTCTCAAAAACGTATCGGCTTAATGCGGGAAATGAACGGTCCTGTTTTACTATCGCGTAGAGCGATGGAAGCTGGACCAAAAATTCCGTCAAACCAATCACCAGCAGCGCACCGGCCACCGCCACCGAAGCCTTTGCGGGCCTTTTCATGCCCGCGCTTGCCTAGTCTTCTTTTTTAGTGCCGGCGGCAGCAACGCACATCCGAATGTTCGGCCAACCATCGTCTGCAAATACATCATGCGCGGGTTATCTAAGGACGAATCTAAACCAATCGACGCCGCGATCTGCAAGAGAATAATCCTTGTGGGCGTCAAGGAATGTCTGTTCTGGAATTGCAGTAAGTGTGTATCTCACGGCCTTTCCACTGAATTTTCGGATCGTGCCGGGTCCGTTTTCGCCCAAAAGTGAAAGCTGATTTTCCCGTTTGGTTGTTTTGGCAGATAGCGCAATCTTGGCCCAATACATCTTCTTTGCCCGTACTTCGCAAAGTGCATTCAGGGTTCTTGCCGGGTCTGGCACATATTGAAGGGCGCCCATTGAATGCATGACATCCACGGAACCAAGCCAGTTCGCGGCATCTCGCACCGAAGTAAAAAATCTAAGACGATCTGTCGCTAACTCTGATGCTCTTTGAACCATTAGCGGAGTTTCAACTACGGCCCAACGGACAATCGGTGATCGCGCCTGTTTATAGTGAACTCCGCAGCCGCCGCCAAAATCCAAAACCGTCGAGACGCCGGCCATCTCCGGCCAGTCGCTATCTGGTTCATAGGCCACTGTCTTTTTGAAAATGGTATCAACCAATTCGGATTGCTCGTAGCCCTCCAGGGTTTCGGAAAACGACGCAATCCGGCGTATGGTGGCGGCGATCAACTGGCGCATTCTTACTTCTCTACCACCACAATCCTACAGCGAACAATAGGTGATTTACCCGCTAGGAAATAGCGCGGCAAGTCCAGATTTACATATCTCTCTCCAAAAATTTGTCGTCAGTACGGGACCAAGCATCGGTTTTCCGGCTTCAGCCAGCCGCGCCAGTGCGGCGAGGGTCGTGTTCCGGATATTGGTGACGAGAAAACTTCCGGCGCTTGGGGCGGCGGCATGTCCCAGCGCATCATGGTCGTTATCGAATAGAGGTTACACATCAGGGAATCGTGTGAGAGCATGTAGCTTCTAAGACTGAAGACGGTTTGGGCGGGTGCCGAACATGCGCAGTGTCTCAATGACTGTCCGCTTGTCCTGATCCTGCATCATTGATGGAACGCAACAAGCGGACAGCGTTGGCTGGACTCTTAAGAAGGTGAACGGTCTCCATAAGACCCTCGTAGTCTTCCGCTGACATGAGGACGACGCTGCGACCATTCTGACGAGTTACGAAGAGGGGCGTGCGGCTGTCGCAGACTTCGTCCATGTAGGACGAGAGACTGCTGCGTAGCTGGGTATAAGAAACGTGTGCCAAATAAAACTCTCCAGGCAGGCTCAAGGCGTCCAAGAGTAAATGCGGTATGCGGTGCGCCGCAAGGGCAATAGCGAGGTTCGTCCGGTGAGTTTGCGGGTAACCATCAATGACGGTTTCGTCTGAATGTTGTTGATCTCGCGCTCTGGTTGCGCTTGGATGCCCGCCTGGCTTGGGGGAGTCTGTCGTTATGCGTGTTGTGAAGATTGTGGTGCTGTGTGCCATGCTGGGCGGCTGCGCCGCGTCTGCTCCGGAAGTCCGGACCCGATTGGGACAAGAATATATTGGAAAGAAATGTTGACACACTCGTGGTCCAATGGGCCTGGGTTCACGACACAAGTGCAACACCTGATAGGGTGTTGTGGCGATGGGACAATGTTATGGCCAGCTCAGCCTTGAGGAGCGCGTTGAGATTTACCGCCTGCATGCAGGCGGTAAATCTCAAAACGAAATTGCGTCTGCGCTCGACCGGGCGCCGTCAACGATCAGTCGGGAACTGCGGCGCAATTCCCGGCCTACCAAGGTCTGGACGGGGGGCTACGAGCCTGTCCGGGCGCAGCAATTGGCCGAGCGCCGGCGCCGGTGGGATGGCCGCTTCAAGCTGGCGCGTCAGCCGGACCTGCGGGACTGCGTGGGCAATAGCCTTGCGATGGGACATTCCCCAGAGCAGATCGCTGGCCGACTGGCGCTGGAACATGGTCGCGTCATCATCAGCCATGAGTCAATCTATCGTTTCATCTATCATCGTGCGGCTCAGAAGGATTACTGGCATCGTCTGCTGCCGCGCCGCAAACGAAGACGAGGGCATCGTCCAGGACGCAGCCCCGCCAGCCTCATCAAACAACGGCGTTCGATCACCGAACGCCCCGCCGAGGTCGAAGGCCGCGGGACGCCGGGCCATTGGGAAGCCGACTTCATGCTGTTCGCCCGATGTGGCCAGGGGTTGCTGGTTCTCCACGAACGACAAACTCGCTTCAGCATGGTTCAGCACCCGGTCGATCGAAAAGCTGTCCTCACCGCCCGGACCATCGCCCGTCAACTCGGCAAACTTCCACAGGCGATGCGCAAAACCATCAGCTTCGACAACGGAAACGAGTTCGCCGAGCACCACAGGCTTCACCAAACCCTCGGCGTCCAAACCTTCTTCTGCGATCCCCATAGTCCCTGGCAAAAAGGCGGCGTGGAAAACTCCATCGGGCGCCTACGACGCTCTCTGCCCCGCAAAACTGACCTCAAGCTTATCACGGCAGCCGACCTCAAGCGGCACGTTCAGCGCCTCAACGATACCCCGCGCAAATGCCTGGACTTCAAGACGCCCGCCGAGGCATTCTCAAAACTCAAATCAATCGTTGCACTTCAAACGTGACTTCATCGGGCACCGCCTACGAGCATGTTCAAGATGAATAGCGGTGAGGCCTCATACGTTTGGCAACTTTCGTCTGTGACCAATATCGCGGTGGACCACGGGTACGGGAGCGCAGCCACTTACGCCTGCGAGGTCAGTGTTATCGCGTCTCCGACCGGGTTGTCACGCAGCTCAACACCGAAGATTACAACCCCGGCGGCTCTGGATTGATAGGACTGGCCGGCGCTCTCGGTGCATACGGCAGCATGTGCGGCCAACGGCTCGGAATGAAGCCGCAGGGCTGATTGCTGAAGTCCCGCTTCAGTTTTCGCTGTCCCCAATGGGGATCCTTGAGCGATGACCAGCCGGCGACCGCGCGGAAGCGATGTCGGATCGTCAAGCGGTCGTTTCCAACCGCGGTTAACCGTCAAGCAGCAGTCTGATCTTCCTTGTCGGCACCACGAGCGACGATGCTAAGCGCATCATCGGGCAACGGTCGCTGCAGCGTCCTGGCTTCATCCCACGGCGCGCGCATCCAGACGTCGCGCTCTTCCTCCGTCGTCAGGATCACGGGCATCGCCTTCGGATGTACCGGCTCAACGATCGCGTTCGGCGTCGTCGTCAGGAAGCCGTAAACCAGGTGAGGGCCGGGGATTGGCTTGGACTTGGTGCCGCGGTCGCCCCGAAATTCAATCCAGATTCCGGCGAAGGCGAACAGCGGCCGGTCATCATTCAGCGCAAACCACACGACGTCTCTTTTGCCGGTCGCGGGATTGTGCTCCGGTGCATATTCCGCAAAGCTGTTCGCCCGGACTAAGCAACGGGTTTTCGGCTTCAGCCGGCCTCGCCAGTGCGGAGAGCTCGTGTTGCGGATGTTGGTCACCGGCGGCCCGCCGTTGCGCGGCGGGGGCGGCATGCCCCAGCGCATAATGGTCAGCGCGCGCTCGCCGCTGGTGGTGCGGACCACCGGTGCCGGATAGTCGGGAAACACCCCAGGCATTGGCGGCAGGTTGCCGACGTAGCGGTTCATCACGCGGAAGAGCGCGATGATAGCGGCCTGGTTGGTCGTGATCGAATAGAGGTTGCACATCGCTCGACGCCCTGACTTCCTGAAAACCTAAAAGACAAGCACTTGTGCCGTCGGGCAAATCAGTGATCTATGAGGTGCCCTGGCCTTTGTCAGGAGCCCTGCATGTCCGAACCAAATTCCGAGCTTGTCGAGATATCGAAGCTCAACGGCGACTTCAGACGCAACTACGGTAAGCTGATCGGCGCTTATCTTTACCTCCGCTCCATCAGTGCCGCGCGCGGCCGGACTCTCTTTTGGAGCGGCCTCTTGTTCGCGGCGTTCTCGGCAGCCGTGACTTGGTTGGAACGGCACGGCTTTTCATGGTTACACGTCGAGTGATTGACCTAGTCAGTGCATCCGGTGTTTCAAAACGCCGGCATTTGCGGCGCTTCAAGGCCTTGTCCGTAAATCTTATCATGCCCCGGGCAAGCTCACTTGTCTCAAACAGCAGATAGTCAAGCTCTGCGCCATGACCCCTTGCCAGCCTGATGACGACAATCCATCCAGGAGGCACATACGAGGGGCGATGGAAACCCCAGCGAAGCGAGTGGCTCTCCTTTTTAGGTGGCTCCGTCCGTGCGATTCGAAACGAGATGCCGAGTGCACGGTTGATCAAGAGGCAGTCCGCCGCGTTGTTGATATCGACGCGACCACCAGCCTTCTCGATTGTCGCAGCAATTTGGGAGGAGAGATTTGTTACTACGTTGGACCAACGACGCTTCGAATCGATCCAATCGCAATCACGCTTTGGGGTATAGCCGATAAGGCTGTACGCCTTTCGCAGTGTGCCGAAATGATCAATGTAGGTCGCCGAGGAAGGAAGACCGGGTGTTTCATTTATTATCTTGCTGGTGAGACGGCCATTCTTGTGGAGGGCTTTACGCAGGTGCGTTAGCATCTCGTCCTTGGGAAGGCTGATCCAACGTCCAAACATCAGTTGTTGAACCCGAGCGAATACGCTCGGCTCAATGATTGGCGGCAACGCGCCATTGGTCCTGACCCACAGGTGTTCCGGATTTTCGACGAGTTTCTGTTTCAGACGGCGTGATCGGCGATTATAGATCAGATTTCCAATGTAGCTCTCGTTGGTTAGAATGAAATGCACCGATATCCGGCTCCATGGCCTGCCTCTGCTGTTTGGGATACCCCTTCTATTCAATTCGCGGGCTATTTGACTTTCCGATCTGGTGATGAGGAACTGTTCGAATATCCACCTTACGGTAGCGACCTCGGTCGACGAGCCGGGCTGCAACCTAACGTGGTCAGTGAGCAAGTACTTGCGTTCGCCGCTCTTCAGTAAGTGTTTGGGTCGTGCAGTCTCGTCGACAAGCTCTCGACAGAGCCCATAGTTGGCCGGCCCGCCTTGCTTGAAGCCGAGGCTCGCCAGCCGACATTGCCCGGCGTGGACCTTCGCTGACAGGTCGCGGCTGTATTCTGCGGCCATCACTCGTTTCACATTTTTCACGATGCTCGATATCAAGCTTCCGTCGTTGTCAAACTGCTCCGCACAGTACGCAATCTTGATCCCGGCTCTTCTGCAGATAAATTCGTAATGTGCACTTTCATCGACGTCTTGGAAACGACCCCAGCGGCTCACGTCAAAGACGAGGATGTGGCCGAAGTCGGCGCGGCCGTGTTGAATGTCTCGGAGCAGATTTAGCAGCCCTGGTCTGTTCTTGATTGTGAGGCCGCTCTCACCGCTATCGCGATAGGTGCGTACAATCGTAAGATGGTGAGCTTGCGCATGTGCAGCAATTACGGCCGCCTGATTTTCAATCGAGTATCGCTGGTAATCGGTCGACATGCGGACATACTGTGCCGCGCGTAAAGCCGTTTGTGATTGAGGCAGTCGAGTCCTTTGGACCACTAATGCATTGCCCATCATCCGCTCCTAGAGTGGCGCAGCGGTGATGCTCGCTGGATTACGTCGTTTCCCTGCTCGACAGCAGCTTAACGCCAGCTGTGAGGGCGGTGCACGCGCTATCGCTCCCCCGGCCACCACGTCGAAGACGGATCACTGGCTGATATCTTGGTTGGCCGCAGCGCCACAATGTGGCTGCGTCCATAGGGGTAAGGCCGAACCGTCGCTCCACCACGCCTCCGCTAATGAAAATCCGTATCACAATCGGGGAATAAAAAGCCCTCAAAGCTGTCCTGTTAGGCAGATCAAGCCACGAACCGTCGCCGGGCGACCCTGGCACGACGTTATCGCGGCGAATTAATTAAGACTGGGCCACCACCGATGCGCCGGATACTGCCCCCTCAGCAGCAATCCGAATTCGTACGGGGATACTGCGCGTGGCCGGTCCTCAAACGCCTCATGACTCCGCCCATACCGACTGGTGGAAATCTTGGGTAACTCGACCTAAGGATGTTCGACAACGGAAATTTTTCTGGCGGCGGCTGTGCGACGTGGCAGCTTAATGGTCATCTACTTTGAAGTTGTGCAGCTATGCATCGCCTCTTCCACGAGTTTATTGAACACGTATCGAGCGCTCCAGACCCGGAGACCCTTCATGATGCCATGGCCAAGGCAGCCACAACGCTTGACCTGTCCAGCTTCGCCTACCTGTCCATGCCGCATCGAGCAGGCATCGCCCCGCGACTGATATCAAACTATCCGTCGGCCTGGACAACGCATTATCTGCAAAGGCGCTATGAGCGCTTTGACCCAGTAATCGCGCAGGCGCTTAATAATCCCGAGCCCTTTGAGTGGGGTCTCGGGGTCGGATCGATGATAGCATCCAAGCCCCAACAAGAACTGCTTGCAGAGGCCGCCAAATTCGGAGTCCGCTATGGCTTCACAGTCCCCATCCACGATAGTCGCGGCCCTGTCGCCGCGGTGACCTTCGCCACCGACGAGCGGAGACCGCAGTTCGAACGCTCAGTTAAACTGCATGCACGTGTGCTTCAGCTCATGGCGATGTACTTTCACGCTCATGCCCACCTCAGGTTCTTTCCCGCAAGAGCGATCGCAGGCGTGTCATTATCACCTCGCGAATTCGAGTGCCTCGAATGGGCTGCGCAAGGTAAGTCGGCTTGGGAGATCGGACGGATTCTCGGCATTTCACGGCACACCGTCGCCACCTATCTATTAAATGCCAAAACGAAGCTCGGTGTGCGCACCATCACTCAGGCCGTCGCGCGCCTAACGGCGTCAAAGTTGACTTTGCCGTGATACCAAGCTCGATCGCCTCCCTCAACTTCGGGAGGTGCATCGATCGACCTACTCGCTTTCAATGGAGCCCAGAGCATCCAGAGCAGGAGGCGAGCATGATGCAGCTGATAACGGCAGATTATTTTGGGAATTTTGTTCACGAGATTTCGGAAATGCACCGTCTGCGGTACCGCGTGTTCAAGGAGCGGCTCGATTGGGACGTTCAGTTCAGTGGCGATATGGAGATCGACGAATTCGATGCGCTTGATCCCGTCTATCTGCTGCATCGAGCAGGCGACGGCCGTGTTCAGGGCTGCGTGAGACTGCTTCCCTCGACCGGCCCCACTATGCTGCGCGATACGTTTCCGATCCTGTTGAACGGAGCATCCGCTCCTGCTAGCTCAGCAATCTGGGAAAGCAGCCGCTTTGCGCTCGATATTGACACGGAAGCACCGAAGACAGCTCACGGCCTCGCCAACGCGACCTACGAGCTTTTCGCCGGGATGATCGAGTTCGGGCTGTCGCGCCAGCTCACTGACATCGTTACCGTTACCGATGCGCGGATGGAGCGGATCTTACGGCGCGCGGGTTGGCCTTTGCGGCGAATTGGCGAAGCTCGCAGGCTCGGAAATACCTTGGCGGTCGCAGGCTATCTCGATGTGTCGATCGAGAGTTTGGCACGCGTCTGCACTGCAGGTGGCCTCAAGAGTCCTGTGCTTTGGGCGCCGGTCGCGCTCGTGGCTGCCTAAAAAGGACAGCAGCGGCACGCCGTGCGATAAACGGAGGCTCAAACACGAGCTAGCGGCCGAATCGTCGCTGCTTGTCGCCGTGACGGGCTCCGCATGGTGATATCACACTCTGCAAGTGTAGCGCGTCGAGAATTGCAACATGATTGATGGTGGATTATTCAAAGACACCAAGCCTCCGAGCCGAATGTCGGCTATCAACTTTCAGCACCTCCGATACGCGGTTGCAGCTGCAGACCATGGCAGCTTTCGGCGCGCTGCTGACGCGTTACTTTTGCGGCAATCGACGCTGAGCCGCTGCATTCGCCAACTAGAACATTCAGTTGGTGTGGCGATCTTCGAGCGATCAAGCGGCGGTGTACGCGCGACCGAAACGGGCCGCAATTTTTTGCGCATCGCTCGATCGATCCTGGAACAAATGGACTCACTCATCACCAATGCGTATATGGCCGGCCGCGGCGAAGCTGGCCGGCTCTCGATCGGCTTTTACACTTCGCTTTCAGCCGGCAATTTACGTGCAACACTTGTCGACTATGCGCAACGGTTTCCGCAAATCGACGTCGGCATGATCGAATGTTCGCGGACGCGACTTGTGACCGCTCTCCGCAATGGAACAATAGATCTCGCGATCGTGACCGGCGAGACACCTTTCTTGGAAAGCAAGTCGATGCCGCTTTGGAGCGAACGAATTTTTGTCTTACTACCGGAGGGCCATCGACTGACCAGCAGCGAAACTATCTATTGGACCGATCTGAAGGGCGAGACGCTGGTGCTAAGCCAACGTGATCCCGGACCCGAGATTCAGGACCTACTCATTGCCAAGCTCGCGTCACCGGAGGATCGGCCCAAACTGGTCCGTCACGATGTAAGCCAGGAGAGCATCAAGAGCCTAGTCGGCGCCGGCTTTGGTATCGGCTTGACGATTGAAGCCTCTCTCGGTGCTAGTTTTACCGGCGTGATTCTTAGGGAAGTCCGTGACGGGATTGGCCCAGCGCGAATGGGTCATTCGGCGAACTGGCGGGAGCACAATGAGAATCCTGCTCTGGCAAGCTTCCTGAAGCTTCTCAGAGAGCGCTATCCCTCCCCTTCAATCTGATTTTTACGCCGACCCTTTGCAAAGGCCCGGTCGGTCGTCATGAAACGCGCCAGCATCGGCGCCACCAGTTTTGAGGGATCGGTGATCGCTTGCCCGGTTTCGCGGGCTAGCGCTTCGGCGTAGGCAAGCAGATCACGATGCACTGCCGCCGGCAGTTCGATCGTTAGCTTGACCGGCTTGTCGTCCACAATGGCGCCGAGCTTGAGCTTTACCATATTTGTCTTCCTAACCTTTGTAAGGCTCGAGCACGAGGTCACGATTGACGATCACGCGGACCGGGAAACCAGGCCTAATCGTTAGCGTCGGTTGAATGTTGAGATTCCGTTGGACGACCTTCTGTCCCGTCTGATTCAAGCTATCGCTGGATCCGCGTCTGAGCGCCTGGATGATGTCGCCATTGTTGCCGGTATCGGAGCCGGCGCCGAGTTCACTTCCAACGCCAAGCAACGTGGACAGCAGCGCGGCCTTGAACAGACCGCCCCAATGATTGTCGACTTCATCCTCGAGGCCGGCATAACCCGCGGTGTCGGCGCCGGGCTGGCGCTCCAGCACGATGGAACGGCCGTTCGGCATGATCAGGCGGGTCCAAACCAACAGCACACGCGACTGACCGAACGAAACTTGGCTGTCGTAAACACCAATCAGTCTCGTCCCTTGCGGAACGAGAAGGAAGCGTCCGGTCGGACTATCGTAGACGTTCTCGGTCACCTGGGCGGTGATCTGGCCGGGCAGATCCGAGCGAATGCCGGTAATCAGCGACCCCGGGATGACATTGCCCGCCTGGACCACATACGACGATGCGGGCGCGGCGATCCTGTCCGGACTTGTGGTACGGCGATCGACCGATGCGTTGACGAAGGCAAGTTTACGGTCCTGGCCGTTCTGCCCGAGCGTCTCGTCGACTGAGGATTGGGCCGGTTGACCCGGCTGGGTTGACGTGGGAGCCGAGGAATCACTCGAAGCGGATTGGACGGACGGCAACGCCAACTCGCGAATACTGGTCGAGGCAAACAGCCGGCTCAGACGCGCGGCTTCGATCTCTTGACCGATGCGTTGCTGCTCCCCATCAATGGAAGGCACCGCCCCCGAAGGCGCGTTTTGCGCGTTCAATATTGGGCGTCCGAGATCGCCGGGCAGCGCTGGTCCGAGCGGTGGCACCTGGCGGGGCACACCGGCATAGTCCCGCGGAAGGCCGTTCAGTCCGTCGGCGACATTATGATGATCGATAGTATAGAGC
Organism: Bradyrhizobium lablabi; assembly: GCF_900141755.1. Lineage (NCBI taxonomy): Bacteria > Pseudomonadati > Pseudomonadota > Alphaproteobacteria > Hyphomicrobiales > Nitrobacteraceae > Bradyrhizobium > Bradyrhizobium lablabi. The sequence continues at coordinate 2,083,334 of NZ_LT670844.1, forward strand.
TCGGATGGCGCGGATGTATGCGACCGATTATTCTGCAGCGCCCAGAACACGGCACCGAAGATTGCAAGCGATCCGATTGCCGCGCCTCCTGCAAGGACTTTTCGGGAGAGCCGAGTGACGCGCGGGCGCTCTGCGCGCAATCGCATCGATGCCGCCCGGTCTGAATCATTGTCGCCTCCCGGCCGAATGTCGGGTTCCGGCTCTAAACTCACCGCCCCGTCCCGTCGGTGCGGCTGATGCGGACGGTCTGCTGATGGTCACCTCCGATTCTTAGTTCTGCCGCTGCAAACAGGCGGTCGACGATGTAATAGTTCTGCCGCACGCGGTAATTGACGAGTTGACCATCGCCCTGCGGCCCGATGACAAACAATGGCGGGGCCTCTCCCTGCGCGATGCCGCTCGGCATCTCGATATAGACCTTGGACCCGTCATCGAAGGCGGAGACTGGGCGCCAGGGCGGGTTGTCGCCCTCGATCGCATAGCGAAACCGCAATCGCGAGATATCAACACCCTCGACAATTGGCGTGGCCGCCTCGGCGCTCGCGTTCTGGCGGCGCAGCGCGATCAGTTGGTCCTGCGGATATTGCCAAGAGACCGAGGCCATGTAGGTCTTCTCCGCCGAGCGAATCTCGAGGAGATAGGTGCGGCGATCGGTGTTGATGACAACATTGGAAACGAGATCAGGCCGTGTAGGTTTAACCAGGATGTGGATGCGCTTGGTCGGACCTGCTCCACTCTCGGTGTCGCCGATAATCCAGCGCACGGTATCCCCGGCCGCGACCGGACCGGAACCAACAAGTTGCTCGCCTTCCTGCAAGGCGACATCAGTCACCTGGCCCGGCGCGGCATAGACCTGATACAGCGCGCCCGGCGAGAACGGATAGACCTGCACCGCGTTGATGTAACCATTGCGGGTCGGTTGCACCCGGGCTGCGGCGTTGGCTTTCTCGACGCGTCTACGCGGATCGCCGGACTCTGGCTTCGAACGCGCGCCATGAAGCGGCTTGAGCTGGCCGGGAAGCGGCAACAGTTTTGGCAATTCGACCACCTCAACTGGCTTCGGCGGATCGGCGAGTTGGACGGCCGGCTCGGCGTCGTCATAGGAGATTTCCGGCGGGGGCTTTAGCGGAACAGCGCAGCCGGCAAGCGTTGAGACCGAAAAAAGCAGAACCGGCAATGCGGATCTACTCATGCAAAATGAACTCATTGCCCCAGTTCCTTCGACCAGTTGATGGCGTTAACGTAGACCCCAAGAGGATTCTTGCGCAGACGATCGGCGTCGCGGGGCGTGTCGATCACGACGGTGAGGATCGCGGTCCAACGCTCGGTCGCGCTTAAGCTGCCGTTCTCGTAAGCCCGCTGGATCCAGGCGACGCGGAACGAGGTCGGGGAAGCGCGGATGACGCTGGTGACCTCCACCGAAATCTGCAGTTTACCCAAATTGGCAAAGGGATCGTTGGTACGCGCGTACTCGTTGAGCGTGGCAGCACCACGGTCCGTGGTAAAGTCATAGGCGCGCAGCCAGTCCTGCCGCAGCACGATGCCATCGGCCGGCAATCCCCGCACGTCCTCGATGAAGCGCGCCAGGTGGAAAGCGATCTGTGGGTCAGCCGGCTGATAGCTGCTGTCGGCCGGCGCCACGGCCTGAGCCTGTCCGAGGCGATCGACTTGCACCACCCACGGCGTCACCGTGCCCCGCACCGACTGCCAAATAAGGCCTGACGCAAGGCCGCCTGATAACAGCAGACAACTGAACGCCATCAGCCGCCAATTGCTGGCCTGAATCCGGGCAGAGCCAATGCGCTCGTCCCAGACCTGTGCTGCCTTCTGATACGGGGTTTCGGGTGCGGGCGTGCGGCCGTAGCGCACGGAAGATCGTTTAAACATCAGCGTTCACCTTCAGTGAGATCGACGGAGGCCCCTCCGCCGCCGTGATCGGCGGAGCGGACCGCATGGGTTGCCGCGGAGGCGCCGTGGTTCACGGTCTGCGAGCGCTTCATGCGCGTCGCCCACGCGGGTGATGTACCAGCGGATGATGAAGCAGTTGACCCTGCGCTCTGCCCTGCTTCTGATGCTGCCGCACCTGCGGATCGACGAAGCGAGCCGGCGATACTTGAGACGCTAGATTGTGCGACTCCCGTAAGTCCGCCCGCGCGATAGGTGGCGGACGCTCCGGCAACCACCGAAGCGCTGCCTCGCGCAGCACTGGCGAGGGCTCCGCCTGCCGCCCCCGCGCCGATGACGGCACCCGCCGCTCCAGCGGCAACGACGCCACCCGCGGCCAAGCCCGTGCCAATGGCCGCGCCGGCGCCGAGTTGCGGACCGCCGGAGACAATGCCGTTAGCGATGCCGGGACCGAAGATGCCGAGGCCGAGCAATGCAAGAGCCGCGAGCACCATGGGCATGGCGTCTTCAATGGTCGGCTGGTTGCCGCCAAAGCCTGCGGTAAACTGAGAGAATAGATTCGAGCCGATGCCGACGATCACGGCTAACACCAGCACCTTGACCCCGGACGAGATGACGTTGCCGAGAACGCGCTCAGCGGCGAACGCGGTCTTGCCGAACAGGCCGAAAGGAATCAGCACGAAGCCCGCAAGCGTCGTCAGCTTGAACTCGATCAGCGTGATGAAGAGCTGGATCGCCAGGATAAAGAAGGCTAGCAGCACCACGATCCAGGCGAACAGCAGCACGACGATCTGAACGAAGTTCTCGAAGAAGCTGATGTATCCCATCAGGCCGGAGATCGAATCCAGGATCGGACGTCCGGCATCGATGCCAACCTGGGCGATGCGTCCCGGGCTGAGCAGATCGGCGGTCGACATGCTTGTGCCGGATGCCTTGAGACCGAGGCCTGCAAAACTCTCGAAGACGATACGGGCGAGATTGTTCCAATTGCCGATTAGATAGGCGAAGACGCCGACGAACAGCGTCTTCTTCGCCAACCGGGCAATGATGTCCTCGTCGGCTGCCCAGCTCCAGAATATGGCTGCAAGGGTTATGTCGATTGCCGCCAGTGTCGTGGCCAGGAACGCAACTTCACTGTTGAGCAGACCGAAGCCTGAATCGATGTAGCGGGTGAAGACCTCGAGGAAACGGTCAATGACGCCGGTGCCGCCCATCAGCGCTTCTCGCTCTGGACTTCAAACGGCGTGACCCGGTCCTGGCTCTTCGCCGGCCCGGTGACTGCGCTGGGGATTGGCTCCGCTGGAATCCGGATCGGTTTCACGGGCGCGAAGAAGTGCTGACGATTTTCAGCCCACGCGCGGCGGCAGCTGTCGAGTGCAATAGCTTCGTCAGCCGTGATGGTTCGACAGCGCGCGAGCTCTGATGCGAGCGCATCCGCTTGCTCGTGCTCCAGGGGCGCGATGATACCAGCGTCTTCGCCGCGCCGACTATGGATGACAGCGACGACCGCGGCGAACGCAAGAAACGCCATTACCGCGATCCGCACGAATTGTTGTGGCGTGATGTGGTCGGTCATCAGTGAAACATCTGAACGCTGGTGGACTGGTAGCCAACGCCAGGCGTCAGGAAGTGGCGAAGCTGCTCCCTCCCCTGATCCTGCGCAGCCGCCCGTTGCGCAGCTTCTAGGCTGGCGGCTCGACCTTGCGCCGCAACCGTCGCGGTGAGATCCGCGAGTTGTTGGGCCTGCAGCGCGACCAGTTGGTTACCGGCTTGCGTTGCCTGCAGCGCACCGGTGGCGGACTGGCTTGACGTCACCAGTGCGGACATCTGGGTTCGGTTGGTGTCGAGGTTGCCGACGACGCCGGCCTGCACCCGCAACGCATCTTGGAATGCCGCGACCGAGGTCTGCCAACGCACTTGCGCATTTGATATCAGCGTCTGGCTCGATGTAGACGCCGAAACCGGAGCGTAGGTCGTGGAAAAGGCGCGGTCGATCTGCTGGACGTCGTAGGCGATCCGCTGGGCCTGGGTCAGAAGCTGCTGCGTGCGTTGGATCGACTGCTGAAGTTGCTGCAAGGATGAGTACGGCAGGCTCGCAAGATTTCTCGCCTGGTTGATCAACATCTGGGCCTGATTTTGCAGAGACGTGATCTGATTGTTGATCTGCTGCAGCGCGCGGGCCGCGGTGAGCACGTTCTGCACATAATTGTTGGGATCGAAGACGACGATCTGCGCCGAGGACGGTACAGCCGTTGCTGCGATGGAGATCATGACGGCGCTTGCCGCCGCGAGATGACGGATTTTCATGGTAATCGCCCCTGGGTCGAGATATTGGGCATGACGTCGACAGCCCATTCGACACCGCGATGGGCCAGCCACGCGGCGGCAAAGGCACCGCCGCGACCGTGTTCGGCGACGATTTTCTCGATCGCGGCCTGATCCGATTTTGCCGAAGCTGCCGTGAAGGCGAGCGCGACGGCACCAAGCCCGAGCTCAAACAGTCGATTGCCGCGCCGCGACTGACAATAATAATCCCGCTTTGGCGTTGCCCGGGCAAGAATCTCGATCTGCCGGTCGTTGAGGCCAAAACGGCGATAGATCGCCGTGATCTGCGGTTCGATGGCGCGTTCGTTCGGCAGGAACAGCCGCGTCGGACAACTCTCGATGATGGCCGGAGCGATGGCCGAGCCATCGATGTCTGATAAGGATTGCGTGGCAAAAATGACCGACGCATTCTTCTTGCGCAACGTCTTCAGCCATTCGCGCAGTTGTCCTGCGAAACCTTCGTCGTCGAGGGCGAGCCAACCTTCGTCGACGATCAACAGGGTCGGGCGTCCGTCCAGCCGTCCCTCGATGCGATGGAAGAGATAGGCGAGTACCGCAGGTGCCGCACCGGTCCCAATCAGGCCTTCGGTTTCAAACGCCTGGACTTCGGCCTCTCCGAGACGTTCGGCCTCGGCGTCGAGCAGGCGCCCATACGGACCGCCCAAGCAATAAGGTTGCAGCGCGCGCTTGAGCCCTTGCGACTGCAGCAGCACCGACAGACCGGTCAGCGTGCGCTCCGAGATTGGCGCCGATGCCAGCGATGACAGTGCCGACCAGAGATGGTCTTTCGCTTCCGGCGTGACATTGATTTTTTCACGCGCCAGGATGTTGGCAATCCACTCGGCCGCCCAGCCGCGCTCAGCGGCATCGTCGATCGCGGCCAAGGGTTGGAGTGCGACGGGCTGGCTGGCATCATCCGACAGCGCGCCACCGAGGTCATGCCAGTCGCCGTCCATGGCAAGCGCGGCGGCGCGGATCGAGCCGCCGAAGTCGAACGCGAATACCTGCGAGCCCGGATACCGCCGGAACTGCAGCGCCATCAGCGCCAGCAATACGCTCTTGCCGGCGCCGGTCGGACCCACCACCAGCGTATGGCCGACATCGCCGACATGGAGCGAGAAGCGGAACGGGGTCGAGCCTTCGGTCTTGCCAAATAACAGCGGCGGTGCGTTGAAATGCTCGTCACGTACCGGTCCGGCCCAAACCGCCGATAGCGGAATCATGTGGGCGAGATTTAGCGTCGAGACCGGCGGCTGACGCACGTTGGCGTACGCGTGTCCCGGAAGCGAGCCGAGCCAAGCTTCTACCGCGTTGACGCTCTCGGTCATGCAGGTGAAGTCACGCCCCTGGATGACTTTCTCGACCAGCCGGAGCTTTTCGTCGGCGACCCGCGGGTCATCATCCCATACCGTCACTGTCGCTGTGACGAAGGCTTGCCCAATCGCGTCAGACCCGAGTTCCTGCAGCGCGGCATCGGCGTCCATTGCCTTGTTATGGGCATCGGTGTCGACGAGCGCCGAGGCCTCGTTGGTCATCACCTCCTTGAGGATCGCGGCGATCGATTTGCGCTTGGCAAACCATTGGCGGCGGATCTTGACCAGCAGCCTGGTGGCGTCGGTCTTGTCGAGCATGATCGCGCGAGTCGACCACCGGTAGGCGAAGGCCAACCGATTGAGTTCGTCCAGAATTCCAGGCGTCGTGACGGTCGGGAACCCGACGAGGGTGAGGACACGCAGATGCTTGTCGCCGAGCGAGGGCTCAAGACCACAGGTCAGCGGCTGATCCGCCAGCAACGCATCGAGATACATCGGGATCTCGGGCATGCGAACGCGCTGGCGATTGGTCGAAACGGTCGAATGGAGGTAGGTCAGTGTCTGCGAGTCATCGAGCCACCGGATCTCCGGCATGAAGCCTTCGACGAGCTGGAGCACGCGGTCGGTGCGATCGACGAAACCGCGCAAGATTTCGCGGGCATCGGCTCCTTCGTTGCGGTCGCGCCCTTCGTAGAGGAAGCGCTCGGCCCGCGCGGCGTCTTCTGGCGGCGGCAGATACAGGAAAGTGAGGAAATAGCTCGACTCGTAGTGGGCACCCTCCTCTTCGAATTCCTCACGGCGTTCCAGGTCAACCAGCGCCGATGCCACATCCGGAAATTGACCTTCGGGATATCGGCTAGCGGCATGACGCTGCGCCTCGACGAAGACTGCCCAGCCCGAACCGAGCCGTCGGAAAGCATTGTTCAAGCGGCCGGCGACGCCGACCAGTTCGGCCGGCACCGCGGAATCCAGATCTGGACCACGAAACTTCGCGGTGCGCTGGAACGAGCCGTCTTTATTGAGAACTACCCCCTCATCGACCAGAGCGGCCCAGGGCAAGAAATCTGCAAGCTGCGTGGTCGAGCGGCAATATTCTGCGAGGTTCATCATCGGCTCACACCCCCAGATAGCCAGCGATGCGAAGGTGCCGGCGCACCACATCGACAAATTGCGGATCGCGCTTCGCGGCCCACACCGCCGCCGCCTGCCCCATCACTCCCAACAGGATTCCAGCGATCCACAGCCGCAGGCCGAGGCCCAATGCGGCGGCCAGCGTGCCGTTGAGGATGGCGACCGCACGCGGCGCGCCGCCGAGCAGGATCGGTTCGGTCAGGGCGCGATGCACCGGCACACTGAAGCCAAGGATCGGTTCGGATCCTTCCATCACACCAGCACTCCACCACCGAACGAGAAGAACGACAGGAAGAAGGAACTCGCCGCGAACGCGATCGACAGACCGAACACGATCTGGATCAGTCGCCGGAAACCGCCTGACGTGTCGCCGAATGCCAGCGTCAACCCCGTGACGATGATGATGATCACGGCAAGGATCTTGGCGACCGGCCCCTCGACCGATTGCAGGATCTGATTCAGCGGCTGCTCCCACGGCATGTTCGAACCGGCCGCCCAAGCAGGGACGGATGCGAGAGATGCGATGCTGGTGATCGCGAGCGTTGTGGCGTAGCGATGGACGCGATGAAACGGTTGGAACATGATTAATCTCCGGCGGCGTGAAGCACGTAGTCGCCGTTCAGTCCGAGCCCTTGGACGCGGGCAAGCTCGGCGAGGCGTCGATCTCTTCCGCGGCCGGCCAGTACGGCGATGAATTGAATGGTCTCGGCGATGAGCGCGCGCGGGACGGTGACGACGGCTTCCTGAATCAACTGTTCCATCCTGCGGAGCGCGCCGAGTGCCGATCCCGCATGGATGGTGCCGACGCCACCCGGATGCCCGGTGCCCCAGGCCTTGAGCAGGTCGAGCGCTTCGGCTCCGCGCACCTCACCGATCGGGATGCGATCAGGACGCAATCGAAGCGAAGAGCGAACCAGATCGGAAAGCGAGGCGACGCCATCCTTGGTACGCAGCGCCACGAGATTCGGCGCTTTGCACTGCAGTTCACGGGTATCTTCGATCAGCACGACGCGATCGGCGGTCTTTGCGACCTCCGCCAACAGCGCATTCGTGAGTGTGGTCTTGCCGGTCGAGGTGCCGCCGGCGACAAGAATGTTACGGCGATCGGCCACGGCCGCACGCAATGTCTCGGCCTGCCCCGCCCGCATGATGCCGGCCGCGACGTAGTTATCGAGGGTGAAGACCGCGACAGCGGGTTTGCGAATCGCGAAGGCCGGCGCCGCCACGACTGGTGGCAGCAGGCCCTCAAAACGCTCGCCGGTTTCGGGCAACTCGGCTGATACCCGCGGCGAACCCGGATGCACTTCGGTGCCGATATGGTGCGCAACCAGACGGATGATCCGTTCGCCGTCACTGGGCGACAGACGCTCGCCGGTATCGACCAATCCGCCGGCCAGCCGATCGATCCAGAGCCGGCCGTCGGGATTAAGCATCACCTCAACGACTGCGGGGTCCTCCAGCCAGAGCGCAATGCTCGGGCCAAGGGCGGTGCGCAACATGCGCGCGCCACGCGACGTCGCTTCCTGATTGAGATCATGGATTGCCACTTGCGTCCCCCAACATCACTGACCAATTTTGGCGACCGCGAGTTGCGGTCGTGATGCCGGGATGATTAGAAAAGGCAGGATGTGTGATCGCGCAACAACATCTGATCAGGCGTAGTGCTCTGGCGTAGAAAGGCAGGGCGACGGCGGAACCGCTTAGGAGGAACTATCTGTTCGGTCCGACGCTCCGTCCGTGGGATTCACGTCTCGCGATATTTCCTGCGCCAGACTCTGTCCCCTTGCCAACCGCCGTCCAAGTGCTTCGACAAATCCTTCATAGCGTTCACGGCCCTTCGACTGAGCGGCGGCCTGCGCAGCATCCGGCAGCGGTGGCGTGACCGTCAACCAAAAGCGCACGAAGAGCGCCAATGCTTCGTTCGAAATGGTGAGGTGACGCTCCAACCGCTCAACCTGCCGCGTTAGGCGATCAAGCCTGCGGCCGAGCGCCGCCTCCATCCGTTCCGAATTATCTGGCGACAGGTAGGAGGAGAGTGCCGTTTCGACGACGAGTGCCTGCGGCACGCGCTTACAGCTCGCGTAATCGGCGAGTTGTCCCGCGAGATCCGGCGGCAGACGAAATGTGTGCTTGGTTCGCATCGATCAGTCCCTAGAGGTCGATGCCGTCGCCTGGATCCATCGCCGCCTGACGGGCCAGACCACGAGCTTGCTTACGGAGCGAGCGAGCGCGCACGGCGTCATCATCGGGGTCTTCCTCCCCGAAGACAAATTCCGGCGACGGTTTCGCTTGCTCAGGCAAAATCTCTTCGTGTTGGGGAAGTTCCGGCTCTCGGCGAATACCGCCATTCGCGGGATCATCGATATGCGTCTCGCCGGACGAACTGATGTCCCGCCCAGCGCTGACCGCAGGAGCTGGCAGTTGACTCCAATCGTCAGGCGAAGGCGCACCAGTATGCTTACTCACGACCGGTGGCGCCAAAACCCGTTCCGTCAATTGTGGATCTTCAAAATAACGAGCCTTCTTTGCCCGGATCGGCGCAACGCCTGAGACCAGCACCAGCTCATCGCCTGGCGGCAGCTGCATCACTTCGCCTGATGTAAGCAGCGGTCGCGCCGTCTCCTGACGAGAGACCATCAAATGACCAAGCCAGGGGCTGAGCCTGTGGCCGGCGTAGTTCTTCATCGCCCGCATCTCGGTCGCGGTTCCCAGCGCGTCCGAGACGCGTTTGGCGGTGCGCTCGTCGTTGGTCGCAAAGGACACCCGCACGTGGCAATTGTCGAGGATGGCGTTGTTCGGTCCGTAGGCCTTCTCAATCTGGTTAAGCGACTGGGCAATCAAGAAGCTCTTGAGGCCGTATCCTGCCATGAAGGCAAGCGCCGACTCGAAAAAGTCGAGGCGACCGAGTGCGGGAAATTCATCGAGCATCAGCAATAGCCGATGGCGCCGCCCTTTGGCATGCAGATCCTCTGTCAGACGCCGGCCGATCTGGTTGAGGATCAAGCGCACCAGAGGCTTAGTACGACTGATATCGGACGGTGGCACGACGAGATACAGAGTGGTGGGCCGATCGCTCTCGACGAGGTCGCGGATGCGCCATTCACAGTGACGGGTCACATTTGCCACGACCGGGTCGCGATAAAGTCCGAGGAACGACATCGCGGTTGAAAGCACGCCGGATCGTTCATTCTCGCTCTTGTTGAGAAGTTCCCGCGCGGCCGAGGCGATAACCGGATGCGGCCCGGCTTCGCCGAGATGCGCGGTTGTCATCATTGCCCGGAGCGTGGTCTCGATCGGCCGTTTCGGATCGGAGAGGAAGCCGGCAACACCCGCTAGCGTTTTGTCTGGTTCGGCATAAAGGACGTGAAGGATGGCGCCGACGAGCAAGGCGTGGCTGGTTTTCTCCCAATGGTTGCGACGTTCGAGCGATCCCTCGGGGTCAACCAGCACATCGGCGACGTTCTGGACATCGCGCACCTCCCATTCGCCGCGACGGACCTCAAGCAACGGATTGTACGCTGCCGACTTCGTGTTGGTCGGGTCGAACAGCAGCACACGGCCATGCCGGGCACGGAAGCCCGACGTCAAACTCCAGTTCTCGCCCTTGATGTCGTGGACAATGCAACTGCCCGGCCAAGTCAAAAGCGTCGGCACCACCAGGCCAACGCCCTTGCCCGATCGCGTCGGGGCGAAGCACAGCACATGTTCCGGCCCATCGTGGCGCAGATAATCGCGCTCAAATTGGCCGAGGATGACACCGTCTGGCGCGGCAAGGCCGGCGGCACGAATTTCCGCCAGCGTTGCCCAGCGGGCCGAGCCATAGGTCGCGGCAACCTTGGCCTCACGCGCCCGCCACACCGACATGCCGATAGCGACCGCGATCGAGATGAACCCGCCGGAGGCCGCGATGTAGGCGCCCTCGACGAAGACATGTGGCGCATAGGCATCGAACGCATACCACCACCAGAAGAACGACGGCGGTAGGTATACGGGAACGCCGGTGGCAATTTCGAACCAAGGCTGGCCTAGTTGCGGCTGGTAGCCGAGCTTCCAGGCGACCCACTGCGTCGCCGCCCACGTCGTGGCGAGCACGATCGCAAGTACGACGAGGATCTGGCCCCACAAGATTCGGGTTGCGGACATGGCCATCGAGGTTAAATGCCGCGCGGGACGCGGTCGGCAAGCGCCACATTGTTCGGTGCGTACAACCGACAGCTGTCGGCTAGGATTCGGATGGCCGCGGTCGCCACGCGACAGGTGGTCGCAAGGAGGCGCGCGGCATCACGAACCAAATCCATGCGGCGACCTGGAAGGCAACATTGAGAGCGAAGGCGGTTCGGTAGGCCTCTTCCGGATAATGTCCGGCATCTGGGAGCCATTGTTGGACCACGAGGCCCGTCGCATATTGCACGGCGAATGCCATGGCGACATGAAACAGATTCAGCGCCCCGTTCGCCCGCCCGGTCAATGCCTTGGGGAAATACTCGGCCAGAATGGCGTAACTTAGCACGGTTGCCGCGCCGGTCGCCGCCACACCGCTCCACAGCACATAGGACGGCAAGGGCAACCGCAGGATCAACGCCAACTGAATCGCGATAAAGAGGGTCGCGACCAGCCCCAGCAGTACTTCCGGTCCGACACCGCGGCGCCGCAGCCGATCGGCCGCGATGCCCAGCCCGATGCCACCAACACCGAGCGCGATCGCCATCATGAAGAGATGTCGCACCACCCCGGCCCGGTCGAAACCATCGACGTCGGCGAACCACTGTGCTGCCCACAGCCCCTGCAACGCCCAGGCCGTTCCGATAGAGCTCGCCGAGAGCGGCGCGAGACGCCAGAAGCGCGGATCGCCAAAAACCTTCTTCAAGCCGACCGAGACCGCTTTGCTTCTCGCCGGCGCCGCCTCCGGCACCACGAGGTGGACCAGGATCGCGCAGACCGCGGTCAGCGCCGCCAACAGACCGAAGAGTTCACGCCACCCGATCCGGGCAAGCAACAGTTCGGCCGGCCACGTCGCGGTCACCGCCCCGAGTGCGCCCAGCATGACCATCAAACCGTTCAGGAGCGGCACTCGCTCCCTGGGAAACCAGAGAACGAGGGCTTGCATGCCCGCGGTCAAGGCGGCGGCGACGCCGAGACCGATCAGGGCGCGGCCCAGAAGCAGCATCGGGAAATTCTCCGACGCCGCGAACAACGCCGAGCCGAGCGCCGCCACCACCATCAATGCGCTTTGGACCCGCCGCGGACCATAGCGGTCCAGGAGGATGCCGATCGGGATCTGGGCGGCGGCGAATGTCAGGAAGTAGACCGACGTCAGCAAGCCGAGATCGCCGGCACCCAACCCCAGATCTGTCGCGAGGGGCGTTGCCATGACCGCATTGATGGACCGGAACAGATAGGCCGCGTAATAGCCGGTGACGAAGGGCAGGAATACGCGAAGGATCAACGACCCGTTCGCGGCCAGGTTTGCTGCCACCTGTCGCCCGGTCACGCGCGAGGACTGCGCGGATTTTTCCGGGACAGCCGCCTCATCTTCATTGTTATCATCGTTGTTGCCGCGGCTGATCGTGGTGTCGATGAAACGTGCCTTCAAGACGTCGTCTCGAGGGGCAGCCGCCCTCGCCGCGCTGACCCTGTCGATCGTTTCTTGAATGAGGGGAACGCCCCGATCGACACGCCTTTCCACCTGCGCCGCGAACTCCTCGAAACGTTTGGCCCCGAGCGCAAAGGCCGCCTCTTGTGCGGCGGCCGGCAATAGCGGCGTCACCGCCAAATGGAAGCGTGCGTGAAGTGCGACCGTCTCATTCACGATCCGGAGATTGCGATCGAGTTGCTCGAGCTGGCCACTCATGGCCGCGAACTGACGGGCCAATGTCGCAGTATCGCTGAAGTCATCCTCAGATCCCAACAAACGATCGAGGGCCTCTTCGACCAGCGCCGATTTGGTAACGCCGGGACGGGTGGCCGCTTCAGCCAAACGCGCGGCCATGCCGTCGGAGAGATAGACACCAATTCTGGGCTTCATGTGAAAATTCCGCTCAAACGCAGATGATCGCGATCACTTCAGATCCAGGCGAAACAATTCAGCATCGGCCCGCTCCTGATTGAGATGGGACATGAACGCCGTGGGCTCTTCCAGATTGATGCCATGGCCGGTATTGGGGCAGATCCATAGCCCGGCATTGGGCAGCACGGATTTGAGCATCAAGTTGGTTTCGAGACAGGTGGCGTCCTCGTCACCCACGGCGAGCAATACCGGGATCGTCATTTCAGCGAATTTGTCGCGCAAATCGTGCAATGACGGCCGCACGGCTTGACAGCGCGCCATCGTGTGCGCCAAGCCCTGCGTCGAAAGCTGGCGCAGACGAGCGACGAATTCTTGCCAGCTTCTCGGATCCTTGTATTTCAACTGGATGCGAGCCGGCCCCCGCGCCATCCGCTCGGCCACGGCCGCCATCCCATGATCGATGAAGATCCGCGCAAGAACGGAAGTTTCCCGCAACCAATCGTCCCGCTGGGTGGGATGAGAACCCGACCCCACGCTGGCCGCAACGATGGCGCCGACTTTCTCGGGATAGCGCAGCCCGAATTGCAGGGCAGCATAACCGCCCGTGCTTAGTCCCACTAGATGGGCGCGTTCGATCGAAAGACCTCGCATCAGGGCGGCGATGTCGTCGGCCGCGCATTCCCAACCATACAAGACGGCATCTTCGGGGACATCGCTTGGCGGATAGCCCCTAGCGTTATAGGCAATGCAACGGTAGCCGCGCGAGAAATGGCGAAGCTGGGCTTCCCATCCACGGAGGTCGGAAGCGAATTCATGGATGAAGATGATCGGGTCGCCGTGGCCGCTGTCCTCGACGTAAAGCCTCGCCCCATCAGCATCGACATATGGCATCGCTTCTCGTCCCCATTCCACAACCTGCGCATCGCACGCGCAGAAGCAGAACATTCGATCGAGATACAATCGGTCCACCCGGAGCATCGGGCCTTGGCGTGGCGTGGCGTGGAATCACCGATAGGCCGGACCTCATCAGGATTTGCAGAACGCGGTTGGGCCGCCGTCGAGCCGATTTCCCTGAGAATCAAGGTCCGCGCGACCGAACACGACCGCGGCCTTTCGGATGACGCACGGACGAAGCGGCAGGTTGCAGCTCAGAGTCCGAGCCCTCGCTTTCGACCAAAACTCCAGTCGACTCCGCCGCCCGGTAACGTGACGCCGGAAACATGGCGACCGAGCTGCTGTTCGAGCGCCGGACGCCAGGGCACGAGTTGGAAGCCGATACCATCGTCGAGCATCGCGAACCGGCCGGAGCTCAAGATCATCCTCTGGCGGTAAACTCCCGCGACAGCCTCATCTTCCGCCGAGGCGCGGTAGATCAGCCCGGTCTCGGCGCTTATCTTCGCGGCCGCCGCGCTCAGTTCTTGCTTCCGCAGGGTATTGAGCAAATCACGCGCGAAGATGACACGCTGTCCCTGCCGGCGTGCAAGGCCTTCACCGGCGAGATGTTCGACGCGCCGGTCCATGGCCTCCCGCACCTCCTCCCCGAAACCGCCTCCCATCACAACAGGCTCGCGCGCGAGAAGCTGGCGGTCCAACCAAGTCGCACCAGGCGCCATGATCTGATGCTGCAAGGAGAGGTCCGATCGAACAGCCAGAGAGCGTCTGTTCCGACCGTTGGCGTCCTGATAGGTGCGTGCCTCCACGATCGCGCCAGGCGCAGCATCGCCGGTCAACTCAATATCCTGGAACTGAAGATGGTGCGTCCTGCCGTCGACCCCTTCGACGATCGCATACGCGGAGCCCCTCAATTCGTCATGGAGGCCGCGCGCCACCAGCCGACCGCGCACGGGATCGCCAAGGTCATCGCCATGCACGGCAAAACCCGACATATCGGCCTCACGACCTGCGCCCGTCATGACCCGGTGCATGGTCTTGATGATGTCGCCACGGATCCCGAGATCGCGAAGCGTCTGCTCGAGGCCCGACTTCAACGTCCAGCAAGCCGGAGCAACTTGTTCGGCCAAACCCAAGCGCTCGAGTTTTGCGGCTCGGCCGAGCAAAAGGCGGCGAAGCTGAGGGTCCTCACTCGAAGCGCCAGGGCGTAGATCGGCGAGCCCGGCACCTTCGTCTGCGATGTTGCGCAACGCCCGGTCGAGGCTGGTCCAGCGTTCAGCCTCGACTTCCCGTTCCAGAGCGGATCGGATCTCGTGTTCGCTGCGCGGCCCCAGTTCCAAGGTCACCCGTTCAGACGCACGGTCGCGGAAGCCACGACTGATGTAGTCGCGGCTGATGACGAGATCCTTCCCATCCTCGCCACGACCACGGATCAAAACATGGACATGCGGGTTGTCGGTATTCCAATGGTCGACCGCCACCCAATCGAGTTTCGAGCCAAGGTCGCGTTCGACGTCGCTCATCAATTCTCGTGTGAACGTGCGCAGGCTATCCAACTCGGCAGCGTCTTCGGGTGAGATGATGAAGCGGAAATGATGCCGGTCATCCTCGCATCGCTCGGCAAACGCCTTCTCGTCGGTGGCGTCACCGTTCGCATCGAACATCTTGGCCTCCGCGCCATCGCGCGTGACGCCTTCACGCTTCAGATAGGTGATGTGCTTGGGTAGCGGCGCCGAACGGAAGCGTGTCCCGTGATGACGGACGACCCGCGCCTTCATGACCACCCTGCGAGAAGTGGAGCGCAACGACAAGGAGAGCGCCGCACGCCGGCCACGGCCGAAACGTGAGCGGCTGGCGCCGGCCCTACCATGGCCGAAACTCTCACCGATGTGCCCGGCCCTCTTTGCGGCCCTCATCACCTGCCCCACGAAGCTCTTCGGGCGCCTAGCCCCTTGGTTGCCGTGGCGGATGCGACCGGGCCGAATGTGGATGTCGTCGTCACGCGTGCTCATGGCGCTGGACGTCCGTAAGAAAGAGACCGACGGCGCGCGGAACGTTGAAATTGTTGCACTTTGTGCCGCAAGAGCCAGCAGGTGCTATTGTCTCGATGTCCAAAATGTCTAGACCAACCAACCACATGCGCACGACGGAGGTCGGCGCTTTTCCCTTGCCATCCGTGGCTCGTATCTCCCCGTTCCCACAGCCTCACATCAGAGCACGCGACAATCCACGATGGACTACGATGAAGTGCGATCCAGGTCATTGCGGGCGAACCTCGTCAGCACGACGGACAAACAGGTTGTGCGACTGCGGCACGAGAGCGGAAAGATCGACAACTGCACGAACACCCGACGGGCGGCCTGGTTGCATGTCGGGTGATCGTCGATCATCAATCGAACGGCTCTCGCCGCGCACGACAAACAATGTCGCGCGCTGCCAATTAGACGAATCCGCAGCAGCGACCTTACGTTCGACCTGTCTGCCCCCGATCATCGGCGCAAGTGTCGCCACGCACGTCTGCGTTTCGTCGGGCAGCGGTCGGCCAGTTGCCAGATGGTGCTCGTAACGTCCAGGCCCTGCATTGTAGGCGGCAAGGAATCCTGGAGTGCCATAGCGGTCGTGCATCTCGCGCAGATACGCGGCGCCGGCCAGAATATTGTCGTGCGGATCGTAGGGATCGGTGCCGAGATTATAGCGGGCGCGCAACTCGATCCATGTCTCTGGCATGATCTGGGTCAGCCCCATGGCGCCTTTTCGCGAGCGCGCTCGGATGTCGCCAGCACTCTCAACACGCATAACCGCGCGTATCCAATGTTCCGGGATAGCGAACCGTTTGGACGCCTCGGTGATAAAACCCGCCAAGGGATCGATGGGCAGACCGTTCGCTTGATGCGTGGACGACAACGCTCGCTCGGCATGCGCCGCAACGCTGAACAGCATTGGTGATGCGAAAATCGCGACTATGCACGCTATCGCCCCGAGAGATCGCAAGGCTGCCATCGTGCTCGCGGCCGTCCAGGGTAAAGCGCTATCGCGCCGGCCTCGCGGCCGCCCTGGACCGCCGCTGCGCGCGACGGCCATCACGAACTTGGTCGGGACGGAGGAATGGTGCTGCATTGAATCGAACAGAGGAATGACCGATTTTTCGGGACGGACCATCACGATCACTCCTCCCTGGTCCAAACAGGAAGCGCCTTGCCGATGACGGAAGAACTAGGAACAACCCCAAAGTAGCGGCCGTCCAAAGAGTCTCCCGATTGCCAATTCATGAGAAAGAGCTCGTCCGCGCCAACGACGCGACATCCTTGCCAGACAGGCAAGGGACGGCCGCGGGTATCGCGCGACAGCGCTTCTCCCATGTCGATCTCATCGACCGAGATCGTCAGCCCTTTCCTGCAGACCGTTTGTCCAGGCAACGCCAGCACCCGCTTCAGCATGGGAACGCCGATCGGCAAATAGCCGTTCAGATCGAGAAAGGTCGCAAGCGGCTCGGGCGGTCGGACGGCCACGAGTTCGGTGACGGCAAGCCTGCCAGCGGGCTTCAGCTGGTAGAGACCGACCGGAACGCTCTTCGAGGCGTTCCAAATGTAGGCTGGCGTTGCCTCTCCCATCGTCGACATGACAAGGGCAACAGCTCCGAACGTCATAACAATTGTCGCCAACCGACGCTTCATGGCGCGATCCTCCGTCGATGAAGCCAAGCTTGATGGCGCGAACGTGTGTACGATCGCGGCTGTTCATTGACGGACAGACGGTTGTGGACGTGGTGCCAATAGTCGGGTGCTGCGTCGGCCGGATCGACGCCGAGCGCTTCAACGGAGTCGACAATTTGCAACACTCGCTCGACCTTGGGCCAACCGGCTAGCCGCAACAGGATATCGCCGCCCGGCCGCACATAGGGCACGGTCGCGCAGCGCTGGCCGGAAGGAACGGCCCGCACAATATCGATGCGCGAGATGACGGTGCCGAAGTCGTTGGAGGTCCAGCGCACGAACGCGAATATGCTGCCGGGTGAAAAAGAAAGGATGCGCCGCCGCTTATCGAGAATCTGTTCCTCGGCATGACGGCCGAATCGAATCCAGTTCTCGATACGCTTTTCGAGCCACAGAAGTTCGACATGCGTGAGGTTGCTCATGCAGTTGCTCCTTCGCAGGAGAATTGCCGAGCCGAAAAACGCGCAAGGCGCGTTACCAGGGTGGCCTTACCGCCAGCGCTCCTGTCGAGGAGCGCGCCGGTCGTGGCATTCCGTGCAACCAATCGCTGGCTATCCCCAGCGGTCGAGAACGGGCGGCCCGTTAGAAAGAATCCGAAGGATTCCAGGTTAGAGAAGTTACGGGTGTGGCAAGGCGTTGAATACCTAGACTTTTCAGCGGATTTTGGTCCCCGATAGCACGAGGATCGGGTCCCCGATAGCACGTGAGTTACGGTCCCCGATAGCACGAGATGATTCACAGCTTGTCCACCGATGCGGTTGCGAGGCCGCGACGGCGCAGAGCAGCCGTCAGCGGATCGACAGGAATGGGTGTGAAGTTGAGAAGCTCAGCGCCGCGCAGGCCGTGCTCGATGACGAGCCGATAACCGGGCAGTGTCTGGCGCCGGACGATCTCCCGCAGATCGTAAGCGAAGTGCTTTAGCGGCGAGAGGCTGCCGGATTTGGCGTGGAGATGGATGAGGTCAAAGCTCCAGCCTCCGTCTTGGCGACCGCCGTGCTTACGTACGAGCCGATAGAGCCAGCGCTCCAGGCCGCCGGTCAGGTCGAAATACGCCCGGTCGATGGTGAGGACGAGCGCTTCCTGCAGCACGCCGGCGTAAAACCAGTCCGGCAGGATCAATTCGAGTCCGCGCGGGTGTCCGTGCGTGTCCGCTGTCTCCTTCCATTCATTGATCCAGGAGAAGCGGTGCCGTCGACGTTCCGTGGGCTGTCGAATCGACGTCATTACAGTCGTTGATTGCAGCCGATCGAGCGCGGCTTTCAAGCGGTCGTAATCGCGCAAGCCGGTGCCGCGGCCGACAAAGGTAAGGATTTCGTACGGCGTTGCCGCCATTAGACGCGATGTTTTCAGACCGGCGTCGCGAGCTTCGACAATCTGCGAAGCAGCCCAGATCAGGACGTCCGCATCCCAGATGGTCGCCATGCCGTGCTCCGGCACAGCTTCGACGCGAATGGTGATCTTGCCGGCACGGAAGTCGATCGGAACAGTGCGCTTGGATTTGGCAAGCGAGAAGAAGGGATAGGCCATGAGATCCTGCGCGTCGCGCGGTGCGAGATCGCCGGGAAGCGCACGAAACAGATCAAGCTGCTCGCGTTCTGAGGTCTGTCTGCGCCGCATCGACACTGTGCTCCCGTGGCGATTAGCGGCGCACTTGGCCGGCGTAGGGCCGCGGAACGGCGGCATGCCGCTTAGCAGGCAACACGGTCCCGGCGCCGGGATCGGAGGTCGAGGTCTTGGCGCCTCGGTCGGCCCACGCCTTCAGATCCTCGAGCGCGTAGACGACGCGCCCACCGAGCTTTCGATAAGCGGGACCGGTCCCGTAAGTCCTGTGCTTTTCGAGTGTGCGGCCGGAGAGGCTGAGGAATCGCGCAGCTTCGGGCGTGCGCAGGTATCGCTGCGGCAATGCGGCATTCGGATCGGTCATCTGAGGGGCTCCATGATCTTCTGGAGCGCCGGCGAGGTCGGCGGCGCGTCGACGGTCACAGTGGCGGAGCAGAGCCTCGAAGGGGGATGCCGAAGATGAGGGGGCGTGTTTTCGATACCCCCGAAAAATCGCTTACTTCTTACGAGATGGCGGGCGCAGCAACGCTCGGTAGCCGCCGCGCATCAAAGCGAAACCGCTCTGAACCAGGCGAATGGTCCGATTGCGCAAATCGTGGGTTCGCCAGTCGCGTTCGGAAATGCGGCTGGCATCGAACAGGACTTCTGCAATTTCGCGATAAGTGCCGCCGTCCATGCGCGCGTCGAGCGCGCGCAGGGCGAGCGCCAGTCGTCGCCGGCGATGCGCGGAAAGCGCGTGTAGCGGCGCCCCCGGAGGCCTGCCATTAAGGGCTCGCCACAATCGCCTGCCTGCATCGGCGCGGAATTCAAAGTCGCGGTCGAACGGAAGTTCGACAGCATAGGTGACGGCAACGACTGACGCTTCTTTCAACCAAACGCGGTGCTCGGCACCGTGCAAATACAACACGGCGTGCCAACCGTCAGGCCCTTGCCTCAGTTGACCTTTGTTCAAGTCGCTGAGATCCAGGCTGACGTGCGAATGCGAACTCACCTGCAAGGCAGGCCGCACTGGCACGACCGTCGGCAGGACCTCCGGCGCCCAGAAGATCGTCTGTTCAAGACAAGATTGATCGGGATCAGCTGCGAAAAACCAACCCCCAACGGTGGCGAAATTCAGCACTTACGGTGAGACTGGCTGGTGAGGCACTCTGACGATCGTGTTGGAAACCGGGATTACGGCGCAGACATTCCCACGCAAATCCGGTGATTTCGGCCTCTTGGGCGCGGTCGTAGGCGTCCTGTGATCTCCAATCAAACGTAGACATTTGCGTCCCCATCGCATTGCGAGATTGCGGCGGGATAATTCTGAGGGGCAACGGTTGTGGGAAGTCCCCGATCATGCATCGCGTGATGCAGCAGATCGAGTTCTGATATCAAGGGAGCAACTTTTTCTATGGCACGCGGAAATTGGAGTTAAAGATTCGGATTTGATGCCCCGCCTCGCAAAAGGTGACGATATCCATGCTCCGTCATCCATTTTGCGCGGGTCAGATGAGTATCGAATGCACGCCTTGCACGGTCGAGCTCAAGGTCCGGATCAATGTGCAATACCAGTTGCGCCACCTCACGCCAGTCCGCTCCCTCCGCGTCCGCATCGAGCATTCGCAGATAGGTTATAATGTGCTCCTCGTCGTACACCGTGAGAACGGGGTCCGTCGGCGCTATCTCGGCAACGTCGGGATTTAAAGGCGGTTTCTGCATAAGATCCAATCTGGAGTGCTACCAGACTCTACGCCATAGTTTGGCCGCAATCCAGTCCGGCCGATCTTTGTAGTGATCGTATCTCGAAAAATCCGATCCAAGAGCAGCCTGTGACAATCATCGGCGGTCCCCGTTCGATGAGATTGGCCGTTGATGAATAGCACGCCTTGAGACGAATAGGAACGATCGTTCCTAGAACGATCGTTCCTATTCAGGTTCCGATGTCGCCATGGATCTTAAGGAGATCATGGCAGTGAACCTGCGTCGGAAACGCCACGATCTGCAAATGACGCAAGAAGAGCTGGCCGAGCGCGCGGGCCTAAGCGCCCGCTACGTCGGCGCGATCGAGCGCGGCGATGTATCGGCAAGCGTCACCGTGCTTGGGCAGATTGCGGAAGCGCTGGGAACCGAACCGGGAGACTTACTCAAGCGGTTTGGACGGGCGACCAGATCGTAGGTCGCAATCCCGGCGTACGGGGTCTCACCTCAAGGGCACCGATTTCCTCCGGCGGCTATCTTCATCAAGTCGCCGTAGCAAGCCTAGTGAGACATAAGCCTTCCGAAAACTTGATTCTTTTGTTGTGGCGATTCCCGGCCTCGGCATGTCCCGCGGGGCAGTCGCCGGTCACATCTATCCGATGGTGACAGCGATAATCTACCACCGACAACGCCGGCAGCAACCTAGGGGCCGACATTTTTGGTTTCGGGTCTGCGGTGGGGCGGCGGCACAATCAAAACCGCGCCGGCAAAGCGCCCCGCTCGATGAGCGGGGCGTTGAACTCCGGGTTTGCTCAGTCGCCGTTGGGCTTGCGGCTGCGGGACCAGATCAGGGTGTAGGTCTCGGCGTCTTCGTCGTCGAAGAGGTTGGCGTAGATCGGAGCGTTGAAGCTCGGATCGTCCAGCTTGACCGAGAGATAATCGCGACCCTCGGTGGAGCGCTTCGGCCAGGCGGCCCCGATCTCGGCGCGACCGACGTAGACCCGGTGGCTCGGAGCGTTGTCGTTGGTCCGGTCAGTCTCGGGGACGATGCGGACGCCCTTGGTCTGGAGGCTCAGGGTGACGATCTCGCCCTGGAATTCCTGGCCGGTTTTCTTGAATGAGCCGATGTTAGCCATGTCACTTCTCCTTGCTGTTTTCGAGCTCCGCGACCACCGCGGCCTCGATGGCGATCTGAAAGCCGAAGGCGATCGACGCCGCACCCGTTCGGGCCGAAGCGCAGCGGAGGATGGCGGCGGTGAGACTTTCTTGTCTCGCGAGGAATGGGCAAAGCCCAGGGGAAGAAAGTCTCACCGCCGCCGTTGCGGTTCAGGCGATCGAGGCGTAGCCGGCCTTCGGCCAGATCAAGCCAATGAGAGGCCAGGTGCTTGCGTGCGCTGAACAGCATTTTGGAGACGTGCCAGCTAGCGATCGGCCCACACAAGAGGCCCTACATTCCAGACGAAGGAAAAGAAAGCCTGGCGTGCAGAAAGGTGGCCATGTGTCGGCAAGCAGACCGGACCAACGAGAACGCGCCGAGCCACCGGACCATAGCCTGCTGACGAGATCCCCCCGCTCAGTCGAAGTGTGGGAGAGGACCGCGATGTCGCGGTCATGTTGGACGAACCGATATCGGCGCTGATCCCAACCGAGAGACGATAAACCCGTAGAGTCACCTGACCTTGGTCGTTGCCCCAATCGGCGGCTGGGCTGGGCTGAATGCAACGCCCGGTCTGAGAGCGGGCTGGGTCAAGATCGACACGCGTGCCCAGGCGGTGCACCCGACGCCGATGGCGCCAAGCATGGCGAACGATTCCCGCCACCATTCCTGTGGAATACCGTAGTGTGCAAGGGTAAGGGTCACATCATACCCGGCGCGAGCCGCCGGAACCGCGAACAGCAGCCGAATGAGAAGGCGGACAATGGGCGAGCGCGCGACGGAGAAGGCGTACTGTCCGAGCACGAGTGTGAAACCGGCCATAACGAAGCCAACAACGATGGCACCGAACGGACCTGCTCCGGCTTGATATGAATAGATCCCCACGGTCATGCCGACGAAGAACGGCAATGCGTGGGTCGCAAGCGCGAATAGTGCCCAGCAGAAGATGCCGAGACCGACGATATTAAGAAGAACACCTATGATGAGCATGGTGATGGTCCCCGTGACAAAGGTTGCAAGGGTCGCGCCTTCCACCACCACCACGGCGCGATCCCAAGAATAACCGATCCCGCCCGTGTTTGGAATCCCTTACGGTCAAGTTTCAGGCATGAACAAGCAATACAGGAGAGCAGCCCGGTCGCTTTGCGAGGGAGACCGACATTGAACGGTGGCGCTGACGTGTCGCCGTTGCCGGCCTTCGAGACGGCAATCAGGAAGGCCGGCATTTCGATTGTCGTTAGCTAAGCGGCAAGCTTGATCAGCCCAAGCTGCTGCAGCGCGGTGACGCCGTCGTCGAGTCCGATTTCCTCGGTGATCTTGCCGTCTTTCAGCTTTAGAACAGTCGTACCGGTAAATCGCATTTTCCGACCGGTGTTCGCGGGCAAGGAGCCGGCCAGGAAATCGCCGAACGCGGGGCCGGTGTGGGTCCCACCACCTTCCCAGCGGCCGACCACATAGTCGCCCTCCGCGATGAGATCGGCGGCGCCCCAGAAATTGAGATCGGGAAAGGCCTTACGGAAATCGGTCATGAAAGCCTTGATGTCTTCCCGTCCCCGACGTGGCTCGTGCAGTGAGTACTGAAGGAGCATATCCGGCGCGGCGAGTTCGTCGACGATTCCGAGATCGCACGTCTCACCCCAGAACTTGGTGAACCAGCGGCCGACGATGGCCTTGTTTTCATCTTCTCTTGACATGCTCTATCTCCTGTTTTGCTTCGTCGTCTCAGCTGACGACCGGGTCGATCGATGCGATGGACTCTGGAGCAGAGACGTACGGTCTGCCACCCGATTTCCGTTCTCTTCGCAAGGCGGCAAGCGCAGCCTTTACGAGAGGGCAACCGTTACAGCTGCGCAAGCGAGTCTAATGCGTACATAATATGCGAGGTGGGAGGGGTGGCGCTTACGCGCCACCATTGCCGAATTTCCAGACGGGAATGCCGAGCTTCCGCGCCTTGTCGGCCATGTTCTCCTGGATGCCGGTGCCGGGGAAGACCAGGACGCCAATCGGCAGCACATCGAGCATCTGATCGTTGCGCTTGAAGGGTGCTGCCCTGGCGTGTTTGGTCCAGTCGGGTTTGAAGGCGATCTGCGGAACCTTGCGGTGATCGGCCCAGCGGGCGGCGATACGCTCGGCGCCCTTCGGCGAACCGCCGTGCAGCAGCACCATGTCCGGATGTTTGGTATGGACCTGATCGAGCTTGTCCCAGATCAGGCGATGATCGTTGAAGTCGAGGCCGCCGGTGAAGACGATCTTCGGTCCCGCAGGCAATAGCACGTCGGTCTCGGCTCGGCGCTTGGCGGCAAGGAAGTCGCGACTGTCGATGACAGCCGAGGTCAGGGCGCGGTGGTTCACCATCGAGCCGCTGCGCGGATGCCAGTGCGATCCGCTGTGGCGGGCGAAGTGTTCGGCTGCCTGGTCGCGGAAATATTCCATGCTGTTGCGTCGCTCGATCAGTGTCATGCCCTCGGCTGTGAGGCGTTCCAATTCGACCGAGCGGATTTCGGAGCCATCCTGGTCGCGCTGGCTGCGCTTTTGCGCTTGTTCGTTGTCGTCGAGCTCACGTTCGACGCGCTCGTTGGCGCGGTGGAAGAGATTGACGGTCGACCACAAGAGATCCTCGAGGTCGGGTTCGAGGCGGGTTTCGCTCAAGCTCGCGATGAGTGCGTCGAAGATGTCGGCGACGGCGGCCGCCATGATACGGGCTTCGGGAAGCGGTCTCGGGTCGGGTTCGTCCTGGAAGGGGCGATAGCCGTGGAGCTGGAGTTCGGTGAGGATGTGGTCGGTCGGAGATGTGGCGTGCGGCGGCTCGTGGTCGGTCTCGTTGCGCTCGATCATCATGGTGGCTTTCCTTGGTCGGATCGGTCGCGCTCATCGCGGCCTTCATGGCGACGAAAGGCGGCGGGCGGGCCGGACCTGCACCGCGGAGCGCAGCGAAGCGGCCGAAGCAAAGCGGAGGATGGCGGGAGCCGGCTATTTTGCTTCGCGATGTAAAGCGCCCTTTAGGGCGCGACGGAAAATAGTCGGCGGACGCCATTGCGTGGCCGGACCGCTTGCCGCAGGGTCGCCCTCTCAAGAAGGCCGTGAGCGCGGCCCTCTCCGACAACAGAAGAAGCCTCGGGATTGATGGCGCATCGTCAGAGCGGGATACCTGCGTCATCCCCTGTTCCGGTCTAAACCCTCGTACTCAAGAACCGGACCGCGTCTTCAGGGGCGAGCTGGATGCGCAACGCTGCACGCAGGGCGTTGATGTCGAAGTTCCGCAGATCCTCGTTGAAGTCCCCACACTGCGGCGACAGCACGATCGCCTCGATCCTTGCCACCCGTGTTCGGCCGATCAAGCCGTTCATCGCGCCATCGCCGGCGCGATCGTCGTCACGGACGATATAGAGACGCCGTAACGTTGCCGGGAACAGGATGGCTCCGAGATGCGCGGCCGAGAGTGCAGCCACCATCGCCATGGTGGGCATGACGCAGCGGAGCGACAGCATGGTCTCGATGCCCTCGCCAGCCGCCATTACGTCGCCTGCCGGACCGAAACGGACCGCATGCCCGAGAAGGTGACCCATCGCGCGGCGTGGGGTATCGACCGGCGCCTTGTCGCGCCCGGACGGATCGAGCCAGGTACGGTGCGCGCCGGTGATGTGGCCCTGAAGATCGGTGACAGCAGCGATCATCGCCGGCCAGATTTCGGTCAGTGCGTCTGCCTCGGGACGATAGTAACAGCGTGGATGGAATCGCAGGCTACCTATACCATGCAGGTTAGTGATGCCGCGTCTCCGCAGGTAAGTCTCGACGACCGTCCCGACCATCGGCTTCGACTTGGCGAACAAACGCCGTGCCGATTCCGGCGAGCCAGTCGGCGCAGCAGACCAACGCGGTCGATAGTCCGACTCCGGCTCGGATCGCGGCAGGCTTAGAAAGCGTCGCGCCTCGTCAGCAACATCGTGGAAATCGACGAGGCCGCAACTTTCGCGGATAACGTCGAGCAGATCGCCGTGCTCACCGGTTGCCGCGTCGGTCCATTTACCGGCGGGGCGGCCGCCGGTGGCGCCGCTTTTCAGGCGGACGAACATCGATCGGCCCGTCGTGTTCCTGACATCCCCGACCTGCCAGTAATTTCCAACCCGCCGCCCGTTGGAGAGATAATGACGGCACACCGCCTCGGCCTCGCGCGCGAGACGATGTGCCAGCTCTGCCGCGTTGCGCGGCATGTCACGCCGCCGCCCGATCGGCGACCCGCGCAATCGGATAGCACCCCAGAACCTTGGCCAGGATCGCAGGACCGGTCGCATCGACCGGGACAAAGAAACGCAGCTTCCACGAAATGATCTCGCCGAACAGACCGTAGGCGCGCAGCCGGTCCCGCATCGGCTCGGAAAAACCGGTTAACTCGATCCGGTTCACACCCATCACGCGGACGCGCCTGACTTGAAGACCCTCAGCGAGATCGAGGATGGCCTTGCCATCGATCAGCGCGGTGAAGGCGTCGTCCGGCGAAAGATTCGACGTCCCGGCTTCCAGCGCACCGGCGACCCACGCGGGTGAGACCTTGCGGCCAATGATGCGCTCGCCGCTGTCGGTCTGGAGCCGATACACCCGCGTCGACTCGTTCGGCAGGCGCTTCCAGATCGGCAACAGCAAGCCCGCAACGATATGGATCTCGCTATTTGTGAACTCCGGAACCTCGGCGATTTCGGCCGCCCAGGCACGGGCGAAGGTGTCGCGATCGACTTCCCGCCAATGGGTCTGCGGCATCATTGCCAGCGGTATGGTCGGATGTTCCATCGGGCGGATCAGGCGAACCCGGCGTTCGACCTCGCCGTCGTCGAGCATCAGACTTCGGGCCGGAATCTGAACGGCGGCGCGGCCCGACTGGCTGTTGACCAGAGCAACCGCGCGGGGATTGGAGAGACGCTCCAGCGCCTCATCGAGCGTCACCGGACGGTTACGCTCGCGCTGGGTAATGGTCAGCAGCCGTGTCTCGGCAGACGTGCCGGGATGGGTGTAGATCGTCTGCCGGTCAGCGACGACGAAGCTCTCGGCCGTCAGCGTCTCCAGTCCAACATCGTAACTGCCGGACGCGATGGCGCCCTCAATCCGTGCGGTCAGCAATTGCTCGAACGCGGTGAACAGGATGTTTTGGAGATCGATGGTCAGCGCCAGTAGGCGATTGAGGAACGTCGTGATCGGCGGAAACTCGTCCTTGATTCCGTTGGAGTCGGTGAGCTTCAGCCCGGTCGCGTCCTCGAACGCCCCTAGCGAACAATCCCTGACCTTGCCGGTGACCAGCAGGACGTAGAGCTGGCGCAACGCATCGCGCGCGTAGTGACTTTCGAGATTGTCTTCGGGGCGGAACAGGCCCTGCCCGCCGGTCTGGCGCTGGCCTTTGGTAATGGCGCCCAACGTGTCGAGACGCCGCGCGATGGTCGACAGGAAGCGCTTTTCGGCCTTCACATTGGTGGCGATGGGCCGGAAGAGCGGCGGTTGCGCCTGGTTGGTACGGTTGGTGCGGCCCAATCCCTGGATGGCCGCGTCGGCTTTCCATCCGGCCTCTAGGAGATAATGCGTCCGCAAGCGCCGATTCTTCGCCGACAGCTCGGCGTGATAGGAGCGGCCCGTGCCGCCCGCGTCGGAGAAGACGAGGATGCGCTTGACGTCGTCCATGAATGCCTGGGTCTCGCCGAGGTTGGCGGAGCCGGCGCGATTCTCGACGACGAGGCGGTCGACGCCATCAGATCCGGTCTTGCGGATGATCCTCCGGGAGCGGCCCGTCACCTCGGCCACGATGTCGGTGCCAAAACGCTGCACGATCTGGTCGAGCGCGCCGTGAACCGGCGTCAACGACGCCAACTTCTCGATCAAGCGATCACGACGCGCGACGGCGTCCCGGCATTGTACCGGCTGGCCATCTCGGAAGGCCGGTCGCGACGACAGGTTACCTTCGCCATCGGTAAAGGGCTCGTGGAGTTGGGTCGGGAAGCTGTGCGCCAGATAATCCAGCACATATTCGCGCGGCGTAATGTCGACCTGGACATCGCCCCATTCCTCGGTCGGGATTTCGGCAAGCCGACGTTCCATCAACGCCTCGCCGGTCGAGACGATCTGGATCACGGCGGCATGGCCGTCCCTCAGATCGCGCTCGACTGCCGCGATCAGCGACGGCGTCTTCATCGCCGTGATGAGATGATTGAAGAAACGCTGTTTCGCCGATTCGAACGCTGATTTGGCGGCGGACTTGGCCTGCCCATTCAGCGTGCCGGTCGCGCCGGTGATGTTCGCCGCCCGCATGGCCGCGGCGAGATTGTTATGAATGATCGCGAAGGCGCCGGCATAGCTGTCATAGATGCGGATTTGCTCATCCGTGAGCTGATGCTCGATCAGCTCATACTCGATGCCTTCGTAGGACAGCGACCGCGCCGTGTAGAGACCAAGCGCCTTGAGGTCGCGCGCCAGCACCTCCATCGCCGCGACGCCGCCCGCCTCGATTGCCTCAACGAACTCGCTGCGCGTCGCGAACGGAAAGTCCTCGCCACCCCACAGCCCGAGGCGCTGGGCATAGGCGAGGTTATGAACTGTGGTGGCGCCGGTCGCCGAGACATAGACGATGCGCGCGTTAGGTAGGGCATGCTGAAGGCGAAGCCCCGCGCGACCCTGCTGCGACGCGGCCTGGTCGCCGCGTTCGCCCTTGCCGCCTGCGGCATTCTGCATCGCGTGGCTCTCATCGAAAATGATGACACCATCAAAATCGGCGCCCACCCATTCCACGATCTGTTTGACCCGAGAAGCCTTCTCGTCGCGCGCGTCGGATCGCAGCGTGGCGTAGGTGGTGAAAAGGACGCCCTGCTCCAGACAGATCGGCGCGCCCTGGCGGAAGCGCGACAGCGGCGTGACCAGCAGCCGTTCCATGCCGAGCGCCGACCAGTCACGCTGGGCGTCCTCGATTAGCTTGTCGGACTTGCTGATCCACACCGCGCGGCGGCGGCCCTTCAGCCAGTTGTCGAGCAGGATGCCGGCGACCTGACGGCCCTTCCCGGCGCCGGTGCCGTCTCCCAAAAACCAGCCGCGCCGGAAACGCACGGCATTGTCTGCGTCCTCGCGCGCCGCGCAGACGAGGTCAAAAGTCTCGTCAACAGTCCATGATCCCGCAAGGAGCTGGGAATGCGCCTCGCCCGCATAAATGACCGACTCAAGCTGCGCATCGGACAGCAGAGCTTTGGTAATGGTATCCATCGGAAGGTGCGGCCGATAGGACGGGACCGGCGGCGCCACCGAGGCCATAGCGGCGGATTGGACCAGCCTGGTGGGATGTGGCTGGGAACCGGGAATACGGATCGATTGAAGTGCATATTCTTCGTAAAGCGCATCGGTGATCCGGCCACCTTCAGCCGGTGTCCAAGCAACGGTCTCATAGACGAGTTCAGCCGCTGCGGGATCCGCTGTACGAGCCGCGACGCCGGACGGACGGATAACATGGGCGCGGACCGGTCCCGAAATGGACGGACGCGTGATCGACGGAGCTGCGGCAACAGCCGTTGCGATCGGCAGCCGTGCCGGAACGTACTCCGTGACCCATCCGAGCAGCGTGGCAACGTCTTGCGCCACGTCGAGAGGCGACGGAAACGTTATCGCGTCGACCGCAGGCAACCGATCAATCACGGTCAGCCGCGTCTCGATGGTGGTGCCGTGCTTGGCGAACACCGCGCCAGCAATGGCGGCGGTGAAGACGACTCGCCCCCGTTCCTGCAACCGGACGAAAGCGTCGGTCCAGACCGGGTTGTCCGGGGAGCAACTCGCTCCGGTGATTGCGACCAGCCGACCGCCTTCAGGGAGCCTCGCCAAGGCCGACGCGATATGTCGCAAGGCAGCGTCGGCCATGCGGCGATCGACGTTGGTGACGACCGAGAATGGCGGGTTCATCAGCACGACGCTTGGCTTGATGGCGGTGTCAAGATGATCATCGATGTGCGCAGCGTCTAAGCGCGTCACAGGCATACCGGGAAAGAGACGTGAAAGAAGTCCAGCGCGGGTTTCGGCGAGTTCGTTGAGAGCGAGCGATGCGCCCGACAGCTCGGCCAGGATCGCGAGCAGACCTGTACCGGCGGAAGGCTCCAGCACAATGTCCGCCGGGGTTATCGCGGCCGCGGCGCTCGCTGCGAAGCCGAGCGCGATGGGTGTGCTAAACTGCTGAAGCGCCTCGCTCTCTTCCGAACGGCGGGTGTGGGTGGGAAGAAGCCCGGCGATCTTTGCCAGCATCGGCAGCATCGCGGCAGGAGAATCGGCACGCGCGCGCATGGCCGGACCGAACTTGCGAAGGAACAGAACGGTGACCGCCTCACAGGCGTCGTAGGCCGTCTTCCAGTCCCATCCACCATCGGCGTCGGAGGTGCTAAAGGCGTTTTCCATCGCCGTGCGCAACATCGGCGCATCGACGCGCTGACCGCGCTCTAGATGTAGAAGAAGCTGTTGCGCGGCGCTAGCGATCGCGTCGGCCTTGTTCAGAGAGGTGGGCGTAACGGGAAGAGGCGCGGCCCCAACAGCGGCCACGGATGCGGGAATGATCGTCATGGAGGAAGCCTCGGAGAGCGGGGAAGGATCGAGCCGCAGGGCGCTCTCTCGACCGCGCCGGCTCAAACCCGTCCCGGCCTGCCTCTCCCTCTTACGGAGACGCTGACTGACCGCCAAGAAGATGCAGGCCTAGTTGCTCCGCACCGAGGAAGTGAAGGAAACAGCGCTTTCGTCTCATGACTCGGCGCGCTATCTTTCTGCCCATCGAGAATCGCAACAAAGTGACGAGATGAACGACCAAGAGCTCAAACGACGAGTCACTACGCCAGCCGAACGAGAGGCGCTGAAAGTGTTCAGGCGAGTTGAGGCCGAGAAGGCCATGACCGAGCACGAGAAGGCGCAAAAGGCGCTCAACGAAAATCGCGAGCGCCTTAAGGCGTTGCGATTGGCGCGGGACGCTGCCGAAAAGGCAAAGAGAACATGACGCCCACGCTTTTTCCTTCGGTCTTTACGATCGAGATCGGCGGCATCCCAACGGTGACGTTCGAAGCAAAGAGCTTGCGTGAAGCAAGCGAGATCTGCGACGCGCCGTGGCTACGAGAAGATTTCGCATCAGCGCATTCCAATGGTGCACCGCTATGGGACGGCAAAGCTCAGCTGAGAGCGCGCATGGGTTACGAGGGCGAGATCGCGACATTCGGCGACGCTTCCAAAGACGCTCAGCCATCCGATGGAATGTTGCTGGTCTATCTCATCGAATTGGACGACAACGACAGCGCAGAGGGTTCCGAACCCAGTTTATTTACGCAACAAGGCTGAGAAGCGACGGTAGAAGATTTCGTGCAAGCGGGGTCATGGATGACGCTTTTGTTCCTCGAAAGAAAAAGCCCGGCACAGAATGCCGGGCTTGGGACGGACCAAGGATAAGGAGATGCGGGCTGGTCGGAGCGCCGCACCTGGTAGATTATTCTGCCGCTATGATGTGCGGCCGTTCGTCGTCGGCCTCGGTGTCAGCTTCGTCCTCGCCAGCCGCGAGGAACTCCGGTAACGCATCGGGATCTGCAGTGGGGTCTCCTACCGCGCCCACCTCATCGAGACGAAGTGGTTCAGGCAACCAGCCGGTTCCCTCGAGCAGTCTCTCGGCCTCCCGCACCATGTCGCTCTTTTTCAGGTGGTCGATGAGTTGGACTGAGTGCTCGCCCTTGGCTTCGCGCACTGCTTCGAGAATACGAGGCTTGGTGACTCGGCCGAGATAGTTGTCGACGGTCGGCTTCCAACCCACTGCTGCCATGTCGAGTCCGACGGAGCGTGCAAGGACGTTGGCATGATCGAGCCTTCGGCGGACGCCGTGGGCGTTGACGCGGCCCTCATTGTAGCGGTTGGCCGGCTCATAGAGCGCATTGACCGCGGATGACGCGCAATGCGCGAACAACGCGGCCTGCTCTTTCCCGTCCAACGCCGTGAGGGCGTCCCAGAGGTCGCCTTCGTCCTTGGGAAGGCGGGCTTTCCATCCGTCCTGGCTCCCGTCGATAGCTTCCGCTGATGCACTCTCCTTCAAGCCGGGCGCTTGAGCGGGAAACGTCGGGGTCCGGATCGCAATTTCCAGGCAGCCGCTCGAGGATGCGAAGCGGTAGAAGGTTGCCAGGACAAAATTATGCAGCACCGCCTGGAAGGCGACAGCCGGATCGTTTGCCAGCGCGTTGCGCAATGCCAATGTGCGATGTGCGGTCAGCTCGGTGATGAGCCGATCCGGCAGCGGCTTGACCGTGTCGTCGTCCTCCTCCTCGACGGGTTCGGCTGGCGCGCCTCCGACCGTGATGACCGCGCGTTGGGCCACACCATTGGTAGTTGGCGCGTCGCCGTTCGTCTCTCCGTCGCCTTGTACCTCGCTTTCGGGATCGACGACGCTGGGTGCCTCGTCCTCCGGCCGCACGTAGCCACGGGCGATCGACAGCAAACCGTCGGCATCGATGCTGACGAAGACGCCGGCACGGGCGATCTCGGTCCGATCGTAGACGAGCGATCGAGTTTCGAAGACGGACCGCGCCGCCTCGATTTCTCCGAGACGCTGATCGATCTCGTCCGGCAGTTCGTCGGCGTCCTGGTAATCCTCCTCGATCTTGACATACTCGGCGTTGAGGGCGTCAAGCGTCGCGCGCTCCTCGTCCGTCAGATCAGCCAGTTCCCCCTCAATCTCTTGCAACCCGCTGGTGTGGCCGTACGGGAAATCGACCGCCACTGCGATCCACTTCCAGCCCTCAGCTGCGATCGTCTCGGCCTCGGCCTTCAGCCTCTCGGTGACCAGACGATCGAGCAGCGGCACATCCTGCAACCAGCCGCCATCGTCGTGTTCGAACAGATCCCGCATGACGGTGCCGCCGACCTGCTCGTAAGCATCCAGTCCGATGAACTGCGCACGGCGGTCGGATGCACGAACGGTGTTCTCCGTCAGCATCCGGCGGATCTGGTACGGCTCATCGTAATTGGAGCGTTTCACATTTTCCCAGACCTGCTCCTGACGCGCCTGGTCGGCCGTGACCGAGAACGCCATCAACTGTTCGAGGGTCATGCCATCGTCGGCATAGACGTCGTGCAACTTCGGCGACACTGACGCCAGACGCAGGCGCTGCTTGACGATCGCCGGCGAGACGAAGTGCCGCGCGGCGATATCCTCTTCGCTCATGCCACCGTCACGCAACAGCTTGAACGCGCGGAACTGATCGAGCGGATGCAGACCAACCCGCTGGTCATTCTCGGCGAGGGAATCGTCCTCGGCGATACCGCCATCGCGGACTACGCAGGGGACAGGTTGCGCCTTCGCCATACGCTTCTGCTTCACCAGCAGTTCCAGTGCGCGATAGCGGCGTCCGCCCGCCGGTACCTCGAACATGCCGGTCTCCTGGCCGTCGGCATCGACTACCGCACGAACGCTCAGGCTTTGCAGCAGGGTGCGTTGAGCGATGCTCTCCGCCAGTTGCTCGATCGAGACGCCAGCCTTCACGCGCCGGACGTTGGACTGGCTCAAGACCAGCTTGTTGAAGGGAATATCGCGGGAGGGACTGAGTTTGATTTTCTGAACGGTGCTTGCCATGTTGGATTCTCCACGACGGGCGGCCGAAAGACTCCCTCTCGGCCTCCAACCCGTCACAGACAATCCGGCTCTCCTCTCACTCTCTGACTGGCGACGGCGACCGAAAGCGGAAGCAGCGGGCTGACTCATCACACCGCCTCCTCGTTGCCCTCTGCGACGGCGCCGATCGCGAGCGGCAGAAAGGAGAGCAGGAAATCGGCGGCCTTCGATGCCGCGCTCGCGGCGCGCACGACGGCGCGATTATCCTCGCGCAGCACCTCCAGCCAGGAACCGATGTAATCGGCATGCCGCACGGTCGGAACGATACCGAGCGAGGCGCAGACGAACGCGCCCGCCATTTCTGCAGCCAGTTCCTCGCGCGCGTAGGATTTGGAGCCGAATGAACCCGAGTGGTCGCGGTTAAGGCGGGATGCATGTCCGGTCCAATGACCGAGTTCATGGAATGCGGTCCTGTGCCAATTGATCGGTTCGAAATAAGCCGCTGGCGGCGGCACCTGCACAAAATCCCCCGTTGTGTTGTAGTAGGCGCGCGCGCCGCCGATGCGGAAATCCGCGCCGGTGGCGGCTATCAACGCCTCGGCTCGGGGCTCAGCCTGGCCTGGTGGCGGCGGGACGACCGAGGCAGCGACCCCCTCGGGCAAGCCATCGCACTGGTCCGTGTTGAAGACGGTAAAGCGCTTGAGAAACGGGATAGCGCCTGGCTCTTCGCCGGCATCCGCTGCGCGCCGACGTTCGTCGTCTGGCGTGAAGCGATCGGCAAAGACGACGGTCGTTCCCCGTTCGCCCTTCCTGACGTGGCCGCCAAGCCCGAGCGCCTGACGAAAGGTGAGCCAGCTCTGTCCAGAGAAGCCGTAGTCGATAAGGGAACCCCATAGGATCAGTACATTAATCCCGGAATATCCGCGCTGCGTGGCAGCGTTGCGTGGCATGGCGAGCGGCGCCTTGATCGCCGCCGTCCCCCAGGGCTGGACCCAAGGGATACGGCCGACCTCCAGCTCGGCGATGATCTTGTCGGTGATTTCGGTGTAAAGACTCGGGCGGTCGTTGCCGGCACGAACTCGGGCGGTGTGTCTGGACATCGCGGTTCTCCGCGACGGGCGCCGGAAGCCTCTCTCCCGACCTTCAACCCGTCACGGCAGTCCCGGTCCACACTCTTACTCTCAACGGCGGTAACCCCGTATCTACTTCGGGGGAAACACACTCTGCACTCACGCGGCGGTTTTTGCGCCAGGGATGGAAGCCCGAAGGGTGAAGACCCGCGAAGCGGGGCTTCAGCGCAGCCAACAGCCCGGTCCCGCAGGGAGGCGCCGACAAGCCACGCAGGTTCTCGGCTTCGGTAGACTATCGATCGACCCACCAGCGCGCCGGTCAAAATAAAGGCGCTTCCGATGCAGATTGTTGCCGACATGCTTGCTCTACCGAAGGCAGCTCCTATGGCAGCGGGCCGCCATTGGCTAAATCAGCCTGCATCGCCATCAACAACTTTTGGGCCGATTTAGGCATGCCTGGATAGACTTCCCGGCCACTCTCCGCGTATTGGCGTGCGAAAAACCAGTCTTGAAATGAGCGATGCGCGAAGCGCAAACCTTAAGGGCCGCTCGAAGAGCGGGTCTGCATAAGCGCATGACTGCCCGCGACGATTCAGGATGTGAGGAAGCGCGGAAGACCGGGGATACCGCTCGGGTCGGCGCCGGCGTTTCGCCGGCGCTTCACCCTGGTGCGCGCGAGGGGCGGAGCCCCATAGTTCTTCACTAGAAAAAAAGAAGCGTATGGGTGGAGCGTCAGCGGAGACCACTCGCGGGTCGCGAGACCGGTTAAAAGGGCAGCCGCAGGAGCGTCAGCATAGCGCCGCCGAAGGCGGGACGCGGGACCGACTGCCCCCGGCGAGCGACTCAAGAGCGACTTCACCACGCGTTGGTATCAATTTTGCATTTGTGATATCGTCTCAATGTTGTGCATGTCGATACACGGCGTGTGCATGTTCACTGAGCCAGTTTTTTATAGAGGACGACATGGCCAAGAAAGCGAAGAAGGCAAAGAAGACCGCGAGGGCAGCCACCAAGAAGGTGGCAAAGAAGACTTCAAAGAAAAAGAAGTAGTCGTATCCGCGACTGAGAGATTGCGCCTCCGGGTCGCACCCCGGACGCAAGGCGAAACCTCTCCAAAGGATCTGAAATGTCCTTTGCAGCCGTTGGGTATCGCGGCAAGGTAAGATAAGGCCGGACCTTTGTGCAGGTGGCTACTGCATAAAGGTCCGGTTTTTCGTTTCTGCCCGGCGAAGGGAATGATCTGCTCTTGCGTGAAGGATCGATGCCGCAAGGCCGCGACGCTCTCGCGGCGCGGTTCACGAGAGCCTGGTCCGCGAATGCGGACGCGCCCACTATCGCGTTTCATTTGAAGCCATGGCGTGAGCGCAGCCGCACCTCTCGCACGACTTTCTCACGCGGCCGCGCGATCTTCCTTATCGGGGCCACGTGCCACGATCCGTAAAGCGTCATCCGGCAACGGCCGCTGCAAGGCCTTCGCCTCGTCCCAAGGCGCACGCATCCACACGTCGCGTTCTTCGTCGGTCATCAGGATCACCGGCATGGCCTTGGGATGGATCGGCTCGACGACTGCATTCGGCGCTGTGGTCAGAAAGCCGTAGACAAGATGAGGTCCGGCGATCGGCTTTGATTTGGTCCCGCGGTCACCTTTGAACTCGGTCCAGAGTCCGGCGAAAGCGAACAGGGGGCGGTCGTCGTTCAACGCGAACCACACGACATCCTTCTTGCCGGTCGCGGGGTTGGGCTCCGGAGCGTATTCGGCAAAGCTGTTGACCGGAACCAGACAGCGGTTGTCCGGTTTCAGCGAGCCGCGCCAATGCGGCGACGTGGTGTTGCGAATATTCGTAACGGGGAAGCCGCCGGCGCGTAGCGGCGGCGGCATGCCCCAGCGCATCATGGTCATTTCGCGTTCGGCGCCAGCGTTGCGTACGACTGGAGCAGGATAATCCGGAAACACGCCAGGCATCGATGGCAGATTGCCGACATAGCGGTTGATCACGCGAAAGAGCCTGATGATGGCCTCCTGATTGGTCGTGATCGAATAGAGATTGCACATTGTTTGACTGACCGTCACCCTCCGGTCAGGCCCCTTCGTTGTTCCGGCCCTGCCAATCTGTTAAAGTAATCGAGCCTAATCCGGATTTCGGGTCGATGGCTAACTCGCTTGTCATACGCAAGGGTACGAGTTTAGCGAAGCGCGACAAGGCCCTTCGGGCCGCCCAATATGTCCGCATGTCGACCGACTATCAACGGTATTCGATACAGAACCAGGCTGCGGCCATCGCGGCATTTGCCAGCCAAAAGAACCTCACGATCGTTCGTACCTATTTGGACGAGGGACGCAGCGGCCTGCGTATCAAGGGGCGGCCGGGGCTCATCGAGCTGATCAAAGATGTTCGCGCGGG
The DNA here is from genome assembly GCF_900141755.1 of Bradyrhizobium lablabi. Lineage (NCBI taxonomy): Bacteria > Pseudomonadati > Pseudomonadota > Alphaproteobacteria > Hyphomicrobiales > Nitrobacteraceae > Bradyrhizobium > Bradyrhizobium lablabi. The sequence goes on from NZ_LT670844.1 coordinate 2,120,062, forward strand.
TCAGGCGGATTTCGATCACGTCCTGGTCTACGACGTCAGCCGGTGGGGACGCTTCCAGGACGTCGACGAAAGCGCCCACTACGAGTTCGTCTGCAAGCAGAATGGCATCAAGGTCACCTATTGCGCGGAACAGTTCGACAACGACGGGAGCCTGCTGTCGAGCATTGTCAAAAACATCAAGCGGGTGATGGCGGCCGAATATAGCCGCGAGCTCTCGGTCAAGGTGCATACGGGTCAGTGCCGCGTTGCTAGCCTGGGCTTTCGGGTCGGCGGGCCTCTCACGTTCGGACTCCGCAGGGAATTGATCGACGAGAACCGGCACTCGAAGGGGGAACTCACCAGGGGACAGCGCAAGTCGCTTCAAACGGATCGCGTCCGGATTCGAGCAGGGTCTGACGAGGAGGGGGCGATCGTCAAATGGATATTCCATCAGTTTGTTGTCGAGTGCCAATCCGACATTGAAATCGCACGCCAGCTCAATCGGGCCGGCATTGCCAACGACAACAGGCGGCCGTGGACCGACAACATGATCCACCGGATTCTCAAAAACGAAAACTATGTCGGGAACATCATTTATAACCGCACGTCCCGGCGCCTTGGCCAAAAGTTGGTCAAGAACCCCCGCCATCAGTGGGTTCGCGGTGAGGCCCTGATCGATCCAATCGTCGATAGGAGCCTTTTTGCACAGGCGCAAAAGATCATGGCCGAGCGCTATCTTTCGCTTCCCGATGATCAAATGTTGTTGCGGCTGCGCCTGCTCCTGCATCGCAAACGAAAACTGAGCTTCAGAGTGATAGAAGATGCGGCCGGTGTCCCGTCGGTGGCGTCTTACGTCAAGCGCTTCGGGTCGCTTCGGAAGGTTTACGCGCTCGTCAGATATGTATCGCGGCGCGACTGTGACTGGATCGACACCAGAGGATTCTGGTCCGAGGTGCTGACAAGGCACGTGACTGAGGTCGTTGAAGCGCTGAGGTCAGACAAGGGATTTCGCGTCGATGTTGACGAGAAGCGCTCCTGCGTGACGATAAATGGAGAAACCAGGATATTCTTTTTGACAGCCCGCCAGGCCGCGAAGCGAAGACTGAACCATTTGCCTTATTGGAGAGTATATCGGAGACGGGAGATGTCCGGCTTTCTCGTAGCGCTGCGATTGGACGAACGGAACAAAGAAATAGAGGACTATCTGATCCTGCCGGCGTCGAGAATGCGGGGGGCCTATATCGGCTTTTCGAACGCGATGATTCACGGTGCAACGCGCGTCGAAACTCTGGATGACTTGATAGTGCAGATAAAAAAGTATTTTAGAAAGGGCTCCAAGTCAGGCGCCCCAAAGAGGTCAAGTGCCCGGCGGCGCACGCGGTAGCATCTGTGGCGAACGGCTTGGAATAGCACCTCTCAAGGCTACGGGTGTGCATTCGCGTCATCGGAGCACGTAGACGGTTTGCCGCCCGCCCGTATGCAGGCGCGATAGAGCCAAGGTTCGACATAGCTGCCCTTCCACATGCCGCGTCCGGCGTGTTCGGCCTCGCGCTGCACGGGGTCATACTTCGCTTTGGAATATTGAGGCCAATCCAGCGCAAGGCCGTTGCGCACCAGCCATTCACCCAGATCCGCCCCGTCTACCGAGCAGGTAGCGACGGTGCGTCCGTACTGATCAAGATTGATCGTCAAGCAGATTACCGTCCGCCGCGCGATGAAGCTATCGAGGTCGTTCGCGGCTTGCGCACCGCATCGGTACGGATAGCTCTCCTCGTCGCGGCAAAGCTGGGTGCTTTCCGGCGCATCGATGCCCCAAAGGCGGATGCGGATTCCGTGGATTTCGAGCGTATCGCCATCGATGACACTGGCCTGACCTGTCGGTTGATCGGCCATCGCGGGGCCAATCATCAACAGCAAGGCCATGATCGCGCCTGAGAATGTCTTGGTCATTTCCTTCGCCTGCTAGCGCATGTCGCGCGGATTGAATTTCGGCCAGTTTTCCAACGGTTTCAGCGACGGCAAGTTCTTCGGTCGCTCGGGGTAATGAAACTCCGAGCCGCGCAGCCAGCGGCCCTGGAAGCGATCCCAGAACAGGATGGCGTCCATCTGCCAGGTAAATTCGTGGACGCGCCAGACGCCTTCATTCTGGATGACTTCGCCCGTCGCATTGAATGGCAGGCTGTTGAGGCGACATAGCGCATTGATCTCGCTCCAGTGCTCGAGAATGTACATATCCTCCAGGGCGACATGATAAGGCCGGTCGGCGCGCCAGCGTGGCCCTCCCCCTCGTGGGTAAAAACCCTGACGCTGCGACATGAATTCCGGAATGCGGCTGATCGCCTTGCCGATCCGGCGCGCCTCGTCCGACGTGAGCTTGCAGGCGCCAAAGCTGTATCGCTGGGTATCGTCGCGGCAGAACAGCCACGCCACCGTCACGCCGTTGGCGTCCCGGACGGTGTAGCACTCGGAATTCTCCCGGATGAGGGTCCAGGGCGGCTTGAAATGCCGGGTTGGCTGGCTTGACACCATGAGAACAAAATAGGAACATAGCGACCAGCGGGTCAACCTGGAACGGCGTCATGTCCTCTGGTTCACAGCCGAACGCACATGACGCGGACGGGTTGGAGGCTGCCGTCGATCAGGCGGTCGCGGCGTGCGGCGGCGATATGCGCTCGACCATTCGCGCGCTGATTGTAGCCAACGACTATTTGGAATCTGAGGTAAGCGAACTGATGAAGGCCGTCTCTCACGCCTATGTGCGCGGGAGATTTCAGACTTATTCAGGCTGATCAATCTAGCGCTTGGGGAAACGCTTGCAAACGGGCTGTCGGCGGAGGATGAAAGCTGAGCGTTTAAATTTTCGTCTTAGGTCCCCATGGTTGAATTGACTTATAACATTGCCGATCTTCCTGATTACCCCGCGCTGCAACAGTTGGCGCGCGCCTTATGGCGCAACGGTTCTGTTCGGGGCGCTGCGGTTCTGATCGGGGCCGGCCTCAGCAAGAATGCGGAGCGGCCCGGGGACGATACGTTAGAACCTCCCTTATGGTGGGAATTAATGGAGGAAATGGTCGAGCGGCATTATCCGCACGACAAGAAGAGAGCACCAAGCAGCCCTCTGCGCATTGCCGAGGAATACCGAACCTATTCTGGTCAGGCAGGGCTCGACGACTTTCTGCGAACGCGCTTCCCGGACAAATCCTGGTCCCCCGGACCACTGCACGGAGCTCTGCTCGGATTACCGTGGAGCGACATACTCACGACCAATTGGGACACGCTCCTCGAACGCGCCGAAAATATGAACGATTATTCGTACGAAGTCGTACGAACTGAAGCCGATCTTACACACGCCCGATCGCCGCGCATCGTGAAATTGCATGGAACCATCGGTGATCCCGGTCCGCTTATTTTCGCGGAAGAGGATTACCGGACATATCCCGTGAAACATGCTGCCTTTGTCAATCTTGCCCGCCAGGTATTTATCGAGAACGAATTATGTTTGGTTGGATTTTCCGGCGACGATCCCAACTTCCTACAATGGGCTGGTTGGGTTCGTGATCATCTCGGCGGCAGCGCGCGTCGGATTTATCTCGTCGGCAATCTGCGCTTGGAACGGGCGACCAGAAGGTATTTGGAAGCTCATAACATTGCGCCCATTGATTTTGCCCCCCTCGTTGAGAAACTGACGCCGAACCTTCAGCATGCTACGGCGACTCGGATTTTTATCGATGAACTTCGCAAGGCGAAACCACCTCCGCGGCACGAATGGAAGTTAACCCCGCACGATCAGTTCCCTCTCGCGAAAGCAGGCATCGATGCGCACCAACGTGTGCACAAAGATAACGAGTTCGCTGCCGATCTGCTGAAGAATACGATCCCCCTCTTTAAGACCGACCGGGAAAATTATCCGGGATGGCTGGTCTGCCCGGCTCGACTCCGCCGATCGATCGCTTACACAGGCGATGCGCACTGGTTAGTGCGAAAGCCGGTGCTCGAACTCTTAGAACCCAAGCTTCGCGCCGAGGCCTTGTTCGAGATTCTGTGGCGTCGCACGGTCGCATTCGTTCCTTTGGACGTGCGGCTTGCCGATGCTCTCGCGGAACTTGTCGACAACAAGCCGGTAGAGATTGATCCCGATCTGCGCTTGCAGTTTGCCTTGGCGCTTATGCGTGACGCACGCGTGTCGCGCGATGAGGCCGGCTTGAAGCGGTGGGCTGGCGTCATCGAGGCCGAAGCCGCGGCCGACACGAGTGTACGGCAAGAGGTTGAATATCAATGGTGCTTGCGCGCGCGCGATCGGATGGATTTCGATACGCTGGCTGTGCGGCTCACCAACGTAAAGTCAGAAGACCCGATTTGGAAGTTGCGGTGCGCCGCCTTACATACGGAGCTCGGCGAATACGCAAAAGCAACGAAACTGATCAAAGACGCGACGGCGGACCTCGAACGTCGTCACAGACTCGATCGCAATTCGTTGGTCGTCAAATCGCACTTGGCGTGGGCTAGCTGGATCAGCGGGGCGTGCGACATGTGGGGCTCCATTGGTCAACCCAATCGCTCGCTTCCCTCCAGAGACTTCAAGGAGCTCGACATCGATCCTCGGGGAGAGCTCGAATACATCGAAGATAGCGCTGCCAGGATCGAAAAGAAACGCCGCGAAGAAGCCGTGGCAGTTCAGCCGGCATTCGAGCCGGGCCATTATCGCGAGGGATCTGCAACAACGCACGTGGGTTCGGATCCCGGTGTCGAGTTGCTATATGAGTTCGATCAACTCATCGAACATGCCGGTCTTCCTCTCCGGATCAATCGGGTCGATGTTTGCGGATCGACGGCACTTGTCGTCCTCGAAGCGGCGCCTCAGACCGATCCGGAATGGTATGTCTGGCTGTTCCGCGCCTTGCATTCTCATTTTGACAAACCGTTTGAGCGTCATTTCGGCCGGATCGCGACAGCACGGATACCGATCGCGACAACTTCGACGCTTCTTTCCATCGTCGAATCTGCCGTCACGTTGTGGACGCTCCGGGTCACCGCAGCGCGCACTCCCGAGCTTCGGGACGATGTCGATGCGTTGCGCCTAATGCTGATGACGTTATCGCGCCTGACGGTTCGGATGAGCCCGGATCAGGCGGCTCAAGCGCTCCGCAGAGCGATTGAACTGGCGAAAGAACCACTCGTCACGCATCATTGGTTGATTGATGCCATCGGCGAATTGGCAAAGTACGCAGTTAAAGCTATTCCCACCGCCCAGCGAGGCGCTTTTGCATTGACAGTGCTTGAGTTTCCGCTGCCTTCGGAGAAAGGCGTGCGCGGTCCGCATCCTCCTTGGCCGCAGATTGTTTTTGATATTTGGAATGCGCCGCCGACTCGGAATCCCGGCGACACCAGTTGGGATCATCGTGTGCGTCAGCTCTTAGCCATTGCGCAAAAAGGCAACATCGACAGGGAGTAAGCCACTTCGCAGCTCGCCTATCTCGCCGTCAGTGGGGCACTCAAGCCCGACGAAACAACCGCGTTCGGAAGCGCGCTTTGGTCGGATGTCGATGCGCAAGAGGGAGGTCTTCCCGCGGAATACGGGCCTCAATGCCGGCGTGTTTCTGCGGCTACCCGCAATAGAAGGCGTTGATAGACAAGCGAGGCTATCGGGTCGGCTGCTTGGCGCGAATTTGCGCGAAGTAATGCGGTTGTCGCCGCCAGTTGGCACGGTCGAAATAAGCCAGAAGGCCAATCATCTTGTCTCAATTACCAATGCAGCACGGTCCGGCCTTGTCGTACCAGCCGATCGGGCCGCGGAAATGTTTGACGAGATCGTTGCTTGGGAGTTCCAGCAGGTAAGGGACGATAGAGACCCTTTCGCCGTGTCGTTCGCCAAGAATTTTAACGATACCATTCGGCTTGCCGCGGGCTATGTGTTGACCGTTGCCGTAGTACCCGCCATGCGCGCCGAGCAACGCACGGTCGAGCGGGCGCGAGCCCTTATTGCTTTCATTCGACGAGCGCAGTCTTGGACCAGCATGCAAGCGTTGCCGCACTTTCTCGCGTCCGCTGTAGAGGTCACAGCCGACGTGATTTCGATCGTTCGGGCGGGATTGCTGGGTTCGGATTCCCAACAAGTGGGGAGCGCAGCTCAGGCTATTGTCGGCCGGGCCGAATTGGTCCGAAACGGAACACTTCCACAGTTGCCTCAAGCCCTTGTCGAACGGCTTATGGCAACGATCGAAGTGCGCCGCGTGTTTGGCCTTACCGCCATGCTCGCTGCGGCGCTGAAATTGCTGACTCTTGATTTCCTTGGGGCGGAAGACATCAAACGCCTGACGGAGACGATCTCAGAAATTCGTGGAGTACGTTACGAGGATATTGCGCTAAACACGATGGAGGCTGTTTCCGCGTCCCTTGTGCGCGCGGAGTGCGTGAAACTAGCCGTTGCGCTAAAGGACCGGGTCGCGGATGACGAGGCGCTGCTGGCCTGGATCGATGAAGCGAAGAGCGATCCGTTGCCTGAAGTTCGCTTTAGCTTGACCCAGCCAGCGGAAGACCATCCAGAATGAGCGGCCGGCGCGTCAACCTCCAACTCTTCGACGTCGGAGATTGGAAGGGGGATATCCGCTTCTTGGGCGTCATCGGCCTTTGCCTGTCTCCGCTGCCCGGCGCGCATGAGGCATCAGGAACGCCGTAAGAGACTCGAGGACGCTCGGCAAAGAACCAGGATCTATTGCGACGTCCTGGACGAACGCGGACCATTGTTGCTGCTTTGTGGGATCGTTGGCGAAGGCGGGTGTGAGTCCATCAGGCCGTTCGGTCGGGATTTTAGTTTTTCGCCGTGTGAACGTTGCGGCGATGGCTCGTGCGAGCCGATCGTCCTTGAAGTCGTAGGTTCGCATCAGAATCCAGATATCGTAAAAGTCCTTGAGCCGAGTATTGGCAAGACCCAGTACGACCATCGCCTGAAACTTCTCGGCGATGACTGTTTCTGGCGGATAGGCTTTCAAGTTCGGTGCCGGCTGATCCAGCAACACCGGCAGCTCAATCTCGTTCAAACCTGGTTCGGTCGCGTCGCCATAACCGATGTCGATAACGACCCTGACCCGGGCTCCATCAACCGTTGCATAGGTCTTCAAACGCAGACCGCTATATCCGGAATCTTCGCGGACCTGGTCGATAACGAGTTCGTTGATATTGAACACGACCGCATCGTCGGCCTTGATGGTGCAAATCTCGCGAAAAATCTTGAGCGTGAGTGCGGGATCGCTATCGCCGAATCCAAGCAGATCGAGGTCGCGTGTCGGGCGATGCGGATCGTCAAGCCAATGCCGCATAAGCATGGCGCCTTTCAGGACGAAGCTGTCCCGGTGTTTGGTCGTGCTGAGACGATAGAGGAGCCGCTCGAGCGTATAGCGCACGAGCAGCAACTCGAAAGGCTGATTGCGTTCTTTCGCAAGATTGAGCAGTCGCGCGCGGACCGAGGCGCCAATGTTTTGAAGCGGCTTACGCATCCACCGTGAGCGCCTCCAGACGGGGCTGTACGACTTTTTCCCAAATTCCTGCGTCGACCGCAAATTTGGCAATTTCCGCCGGAGTGGCTTTGCGAAGTCGAAGTGCGTCTTTCATGGCTTGGGTCGCGTTTGCAAAGCCTGTCGCCGAATTATAGAACGCTTTTTGATATTTGCCGCTCTTGAATAGGTCAACGATCGTTTTGGCTGGCGAGTAGATTTTGACAGACACGTCTTCGATGAGATGGTGCTCTACGCCCTTATCAAACTCCTTGTATCCGAAACGCGTAATTTGGATGCGCGGACGCGTAATCTTGGGACGCCAGTCGCGCGGACCGATGGCCATCCATACATAGGGAGGGATGCGGTCCGTCAGCTCGTGGAAGGCAAGCGCGGAGTCGTAGCAAATGATGCCGTTTGGAACGAGTTTCGCAGCGACGGCGAGCGAGTGATTACCGTCAAGCGAGGCATCGGGCAGTTGATAAAGGCCGCGGCTGAGCTGGTTAAGGGCTCCCTTCTCCTCCATGCGTGAGATGGTGGCGGCTGTGATGCCTTCTTTTAGAAATTCGGACAGCCGCATCATGCCCCGCTTGTGAAGCAGCGAAGTCGCCCGATCTTCTTGGCGTGGCAGCTCCTTTTCCATGAAACTGATATGATACAAAACATTGAAAAAGTCAATACATTGAATAGGATATGTATCATTACGGTTCTTAAGCCATTGATAAAACTCGTATTTACGACAACGAAAACAGCGTCACATTTCCTCACTGCCCGCTACCGCTAGTTTTACAATGACCTCGAACTACCAACTCTCAATTCCCATGTCGGCGCAGCGCTTAATCCCTTTTTATGCGACCGGTGACTCGACGGGATTGGCACATGGTATCGCAACATGGACCTTGAGACCTATTCACGATCGAAGCTCGCCGACTACGCGGCCCTCGCGGAGATCGTCGCGGCTATTCTAAAGGCGGCAATTTCGGCCTATCCGGAACCCCTTCGGTTGCAACAGGTCCAGCACCGGCCGAAAGACCCGGCGTCGTTAAAGAAGAAGCTAGAAGACCGTGGCCTCGCCGCAACCACCAGCCTCGAGAACGACATCAAGGATTTGGCCGGCTGCCGCCTTATCTTTTACACCAACTCCGATGTGTCGCACTTCCTACAGAGCGGCATCATTCAAGATAATTTCGATGTCGACTGGGATCGGACCAAAATTCATCATCCGGTTCCGGGGCAAACTGAACCCGACAATCTGTTTGTCTCTAACAACTATGTCCTAAAGCTCAAGACCGCACGAACGATCTTACCCGAATATGCCCGTTTTGACGGACTCTGGTGCGAGGTTCAGGTGCAAACAACCCTGAACCACGCCTGGTCTGAAATGGCGCATGACATCATCTACAAGAAGCCTGCATTGGCCGGCTTCGGCGCGAAGCTCTTTGAAGCCATCGATCGACGTCTTCAAAAGATAATGAATACCCATCTATTGCCGGCTGGCTACGAATTCCAAAAAGTTCTCGACGATTACGAACGTCTTCGGAGCGGCAAAGAACTGATCGACCGGGGAGCGCTCAAGACTCTCTCGGAATGCAGCGATAACAACGCCCGGTACGATTTGCTGGAACGATTTCGCGATTACGTCCTACCGAACTACGACGATCCGAAGAGCGTCTATCCGGAAATCAAAGAACGGCTTGTTGCGGCGGTCGCGGAGGCGCGTCTGACCAAAACACGCCCGCGCGAGACACCGTTCGGCAATTTTCCCGGCGTGGAAATCGGTCGGATCGTCGAGGTCACTTGTGACATTCTCGCACTGTATCGCTTCGTCGACATCGAACTTACTTTTAGCGCGATCTGTGACCTATTTAGGGGCGCTGAGAACGCCGATGAGCGCAAGCACCTGCTCGCGGCGGCCGAACGGCTGGCCCGAAACGACCTCGAAGTTTGGAAACAAGCCGGCCCCTACGTGCAAATTGTTCTGGTGGACACGATCGACGGGCTCGATCGTAGCCGATGGGAGCCCATCCGGCCGGTGTTGGTGGAGGTACTTGGCGAAGCACTCAAGAATGAGATTCAAGGGGTATCGAGTACATACAAGACGTTTACGTTATCTAGGGGCTCAACGCCGCCAAGCGAAGCACTTGCAGGCATGCGCGGCAAGGCTATCGACCTCCTCAAGGAGCTCTACCGGACGGGTTCAGCCGATAGTGAGAAGCGCCAAGTCAAGCTGGCGATGTTGGAAGCGACGCGCCGGCCCATGAACGGCACGAGCTCCCAGGCACAACTTCAGTCCATTCTGGAGAACAGCCGCGTGATCGTAGACTTCTTCGCCGAAATTGCGCCCGGTGAGTCATACGAAATGCTGCAAACGCTTGAACGCAGTCTGCTCTGGATGTACCGCCACAATCAGGGCACGGCCGGCACCGTTGAACCGGATGCGGCCGTTCTCGCGGCTCGTGACGCGCTCAACGCGAGCATCCTCAAATTCCGGGACATTGCGAATACGAACAAGGGTTTTGTGGTCTACAAAACTTTGGTCGGCCATGAGTCGGTCTTTCCTCCAGCGTGGGAGGGCTCCGCTTTCGACGTAAAGGGGCAAACGCAATATCGAAAAGAGCGCATCGATGAACTGGTAGGCGATGTCACCGAGCAAAATGCCGAGGAGTGGCTAAATATCTTGAAGCGCTGCGCCGCGACGGAATCCGACGATCTCGCGACATTTCCCAGTCTCGGAGAATTCTTGCAGAAGCTAAGCGAGACCAAACCGCTCATTGTGCTCGGATTTGTTGATCGGCTGGGCGATCGCCTGACCGGCTTTCTTGGCGTTATGTTGAGCGGGCTGGCGAAAAGTCATCAACGTGCGGCACTAGATGCGAGGATTGCGGAATGGCTTGCGCAAGAGAAGCATTTGGCCGAAATGGCGCATTATATCCAATTCGCGCCGGGATTTGATGGGGAGTTGCTGCGGAAGATCCTGATGGTTGGGATCAAGAGAGACGATGATGCTGTGGTCGTCCAGGTTATGGCCTCCTTTGCCAGACGATACGCCGATGCACAGGAAGGGACCATCACGACGATCTTCATGGCAGCGGTCCAGTACTTTACGGCGCGGAAGGACGCCCGTTGGGTCAACCTCGTGTGGTACATACCAAAAGAGCGGTCGCCGCTCCGTAAGCTTGATGCTGGGCAAGTGGACGCAATTCTCGAGAGCCTCGTGCATCTTCAGAGTATCGAGACTCATGGTGAGTGGGTATTGGCCAGTTTGGCGGAGAAGTATCCGGAAACGGTTTTCGATTTCTTCGTCGCGCGCTTGCAATACAAGGAGACGCGTGAGGAAGGCGAACGGTATGAGGACATTCCCTTTCAATTCGAATGTCTCCAGAAGTCGTTCGTCCGCATCGCCGAGCATGCGGTTGCGACTGTCCGCAAACGGTTCGTGAGCGGAGATTCGATGTTTCAGTTTCGCGGGGGACGCTTGCTGGCGATCAGCTTCCCCAATTTCGCTGAGCCCGTCCGTCGCAAATTGTTGTCCCTCGTTGAGACCGGCCATCGCGCAGACATCGAGTTCGTTCTGCGTGTGCTCACTAACTATCATGGACAGACTTTTCTGCACGAAATCTGTAAGGCCATCGTAAAGGCCCTGCCAGACGACGATCCTTTCCTCACTGACGTCGAGATCATTCTTGAAAGCACCGATGTCCTGACCGGTGAATTTGGACGGGTACACGCCTATACGGCCAAGAAGCAGGAAGTCGCGGATTGGCTCGCGGACCCCGACGCGCGAGTAAAGGCTTTTGCCAAACGCTATGCGCTGCTTCTTGATCGTCAGATTTCAGCCGAACAGAGACGCGCAGAGGAGAGCATCGAGTTGCGCAAGCGGACATACGGTGAGCCCGACGACAAAGAGAAATCTTGATCTTGCAATGCTGGTGCTGAATGACCGTACGATCTGACAAAACTTGAGAGACTGTTGAACGCTCTGTTTGAAGAGGCCTCGCTTTTAGGCGAATCGGCTCTCCCGGCACTGTCGCAACGGGACAGCTTATGAATGGACCGTATTGGCGGTCCTGGCGCATGACAGCGCGCATAAACCCTCGAGCGCAACGCCATCTGTGTAAACATGCTGATAGACGCCGTCGTTGCGAGATATCCTCATCTCGATCAGGACAAGTTCCATATGGGCTTACCGGGGCCACTTGATCCCGGAAATTGATAGCCCAACTGCGTTACGGTATTCACGACTGCACAGGCCAACTCGGCGACATGCCGCTGCAATTGCTTTAAGGCGGCAATGTTGATTGGAGTTTCAAAGACGCCACGCTTTTTGTCGACGTAAAGCGGAAGAGAACGTCCTTGCTCGTCAGGCACTCTCCATGAACCGTGGCAAATCGTGTTTCGCCAAACGGAAGCTTCACGGAGTTGCTTCAGCAAATCATCCAGATACGGAGGCGCGTCTTGATGTTTTCGTGCTGAGCTACCGTAGGAATCAATAAGGCCACCGAGCGGATCTTCAAGCGCCCTTTCTAGAGTAGGACGCCATTTTGCGTATTCGGATTCTATTTGATCGGGAAGAATTTGACGTGTTGCAGTGAAAGCAAATATCGCTTTTCCTAGAACCTCTTCAAGGAATCCGAAAGTACCGATGGCGCGTCCCAGCGTCTCCCAAAATGCGGCGTCATGCCGATGGGTTGGAAAATTCTCAGGTATCCGATCGATATCGACAGTAAACCTTTTGATCTCAGCTTCGTTCGTCATATTGACCAATTTCTTTTCGGTCGTGTCTCTAACCCGACTCCATCCTCGGGTGGCGTCAACTGATGCATATCACGACCAAAAGCGGGAAGGATCATTTTTACAAACCTTTGGGTCACTTTCGGCACAAATCGAAGCTGCCACCCGTCGCTTTGCCCACCATGAGAGGATCGCCGAACGAGCGTCAAACACGGTACCGAGCCAGGTATCTCACAACCCGAGGATCGACTTGAGTTTGTTGTATGCTCTCGCAACAACCGCTCGGACTCGGCTACCCCATGACCGCCGCTTGGCATCAACTGCTGCGTGCCGGGCTATCTGGCCACGCATAACCGACCCTGCCAGAGCGTCTGAGAAGGCAGGAAGCCACTCGACGCGCCCAGCGGTGATGAAATAGTGTGATTTACATGGAGCATCGCAAACCGCGATAGATGGCCGCACCGTAGCCATCCCGCCCTCCGATGTTACTTGATGGCTGTCTGGCACTAAGAACATCACTCGATGTCCGCATCCACATGCGCACAGCAGAGCGGCAACTTCGAATTCTTTGCTGTGATACACAACGCCAGCGCTTGGCTGCTTGGGAATGCGCTCTACAGCTTGGTAGACGAAACTCACTTAGCCCCTCCTTCCGCAACTATCTCAAGCATCGCGGTATCGAAGATGTAGCACGTTGCGTCGTCGAGGCGATCAAGAAGCTGGAAGTGCTGCTTGAACCTGATGACCGCCATCACAGCATTGAAGGCGTTGAGCTCGGTGATCTGGGCCTGTCTGCGGTATCCGCCCGCTGGAGCTTCACACAGCACGGAAGATTTTTAACGAGGAAGGATATGCGGATGTCATGATGGCGCTTAATGGCGTCAGTCAGATGTGGCTTTTTGCCTTATACGAGTTTCTGCGTACCTGGCGGCAACGCGCGATGCAGCTACTTCAGCTCGCAGACCAGTACGCGAAGACCAAACCTGCAAAGCAGAAGGCATTCCTTTCCAAAACCCTTGCTGACGCGAAGGGGAAGGAAAAGCATATTTTCTCGGGGAGTTCTTTTTATTCACACCACATTTCAAGAATCGCGGATACTGATTTTGTGGCTTCCATAAAAGCCTACTACGACAAGACTGACGGGTGGTTCGGCTTTATTGAAGAGCTGCGTATGAACCTCGCTAAACACGAGGTGCCGAAGAAGCGGGGGATGGTTACTGAAATGCCGGGTTACGCTCGCATGGGCCTGGTGACAGGCACATTGTATTGGCAATTCATCGACGCTCAGGGCGGACTTCAGAAACTGGACCGGCGAGAAGCGGCGAACTTTTTTCTCGACATTCAAGTGCCCGATTACGATGACGATAGGGACGAACTGCTAGAGTAACAGTTGCACATATTTATCGACGAGACCGGCACCTTCACCGGAATTGGACAGCCGCTTAGCATCTCCATGATCGGAGCGCTGATTGTCCCTGACGCGCGCCTGCGTAGTTTGGAGCGGGAATACGGCAAGCTGCGCAAATATCTGCCGACCGAAAATGGTGAGGTGAAAGGCAAACGTCCACCCGTAGCCGCCTCGGCGTACTGGTCGATCGCAACGATGATTGCCTGGAAGTGAAAATAGCACCACCCTTCCCGTACCGCGATGTCACGGGCTTTTGCCAATTGGCTTTGTGGTCGTGCCATTTTAGAAGCCCTACCAACTTCGCCCTCCAGAGCCCCGAGCCTGCGCGCCGGCTGCTGGCGCCCCACCCGGACGCGCATGTGTTCGATTTCTTGCCTGACGAAATCGAGGACTGGCATTTTTGGCCCCGTGGCTAGAGCCGCTACTGGTTGGTGTTCCGTCTTTCCGAGCCCCTATTCCTTCCAAACCACCAGTACGTCGAACCCCTCCGTGAATTTCTTTGGCTCCGGGAGCATTTTCGCTATTCGGGCGAATAACTCCTCAAGAGCTTTTATACAGGCCTCCGCGTCGGCCAGGCTTATGTTGTCTAGCTTGTGGAAGAACGCGTCCCCAAACTTGGTATTCGTCGGGACCGAATACCTCGCCTTCCAGATCACGACCTCTGACAGCCATGCGAGCAGTTTCGTTTCCGGCGCGCTGAAGGTCACACCGGCGTCTTTCGCCAGCTCCAGCAGATCGTGGCTCTTCAGGCTTTGGGAGAGCTTGTCGGCCCCAATGAGACCAGGGTCGTTGTGGACCATGACCCCCTTGAGGAGATTCTCTAACGCCGAGCCGAACAGACTGAAGGCTGGCAGCATGTCAGGGTGCGGATGGCTTACCGGGGCTTTGCCCTCTTCCCCAATCTCCTCCAGCGCTTTTTTATAAGCATGGTCGTAAAGCCGAAGGTCAGGAAGGTCCGCGTTGTACAAAATCAATGCGGCGCGCTTCAGTTTATCGGCCTTGCCGAGCCAGTGGTGCCATTCTTGGTAGTACTTGAAATTCTGCCGAAGGAACGAGTCTTCTGGTTGGTTGGACATTGATCACCGCATTATTAGAACGCCCGTCCTGCGGACCTTTCAACAAGCCCAACCCACCCGATGGCTGGATCTCGATTCTGGCCCTGATGAAAGACACGGGGCTACAACACCCATTGTGCTTGAGGCCGCGACCCAGCGGCCCATCAGAGCCAGAAGAAGCGTAAGGCAATCGCCAGAACGGCCAGAAGCAGTATTCCGACCGACAGGTATAGCAATCCGATCCCCCGTTGGAGGGGCTTCATATCGAAGCCCGAGATATTGTTTTGAAGAACCGCAAGCCTGAGTTTGACGTGACCGTTCGAGATATCAATATATCCAATCACGGCGATGATGAACCCCGCCGCGAACGCTGCAATAACTAAACCGATGTGCTTGAGCTGAGTATTCGTGCCGTAGTCTTCGAGTTGATAGAGGCAAGCCAGCTTTGCACCACTGTGTGCAACCAGCAATGAATTGGCTCCCCCCTGAAGAAGGTCGTGCCAGTCGTCGATGTCGGCCCTTACCTCAGCCTTGGCTGCGGCAAGTTTTTCCCCTTCGTCCATTTGCTCCTCCCACTAAACGCGACAGTGGTCGAGCATATCACCCTTGGCTTTCGCCCCGGCGGGCATCGCCCCGACTCCGCTCCAGGTATTTTCCCCGTCGCGATACTTTCAAGCAACCAACCGACCAATCACCCAGTTTCGATCGCAAGAGGGCTGACCGATAGAGTCTCGACTGACTTTGTATGACTGTCTCGCTTGGCAGTCCGTAGAGAGGATTCCCGATCCAAGGCTTTCACGGTCGGAGAACCCAACGAAATCGCCCCCCGCCACCCGCACGCAGTGCTGCTGTTTCTGGGCTTAATTGCCCGCGAATTGGCCCGGAGAATACGCGGCCTTCGGCAATCTGGCGGAGCAAGAGGGACTCGAACTGTCGGTGCGATTTACCTCTGCTTAAGCGCCCCCCGATCACAATTGAGTCATTACATCGCAGCCAACCCTGCCGGTTTTACGCTGCGACTTTCCTCCTGCCGCTTCCACGACGCTTCCACGAACGACATTTCAGGCTAAAATCCGGGCAGCAAAAAGCCCTCGAAAACGAAACGTTTTCAAGGGCTTGATGTCTGGTTGCGGGGATAGGATTTGAACCTATGACCTTCAGGTTATGAGCCTGAAGGTTCATTGAGATCCATTCGGGGACTTGAAGTCGGCTGTATACTTCGCGCGCATTGCGCGATTGCTATACTTGATTGCCCACGGCGCTTGGTAGCTCAACCCTTGCTCGGCGTAAGTGAAGCAGTTCACAAAGGTGCGCGGACCTCTCGCCCGCCAAGAATGGGAATCCCCTGACGTCGACCTTGCAAATCGGTAGGACGCTGACGGAGCGCGGGGCCGTCCCATGCGGGTTTGGCTTGATCGGAAGGGGGCCCGCCGGTTCACGCCGGCGAGTTTCACGAGGTGTCGCCGCGTTTTGGCCGGATGTTTGGCTACGATCGTAACGCTCTTCCCGAGGCTGAAATAGCGCCGTAGCGCAGCCCGTTCAGTTTGGGTGCGCATATCAGCAACGGGATACCAGCCAATGAGTTCAACAGATGCTGTGACGCGCCAAACGCAATCTCGGCCAAAAAGTGGCGCGGCCATGATGCGAATGACTATCGCGGTTGCTGCTCTGATTGTGATTGTAACCACCATGTTGCGGTCGCGATCTTCTTCGATCGAGCTATCGGCCGCTGCCAAGCCGCCGTTGCAAGAACTCCACACAATGGTGGGGGATCTTTCGCTCTTCCGGTATTTTGGCAGCTTGAGTTTCTAGTCAGCTCGCTCGGTACCGACTCTGGGATTAGGACAGCGCACGACACGGTCAGCCGCGGGCTTTGGGACTAGGAGCGCGAAAGAAGCCCGGCGAACCGTGAGGCCACCAGGCTTCTCGTTCACGGTACCACGCGCCGCATTGACTTCCGGCGGCGATATACCTTGACCGGTTTGGGTAGAATGCCAGTGCCACCGCAGCTAGGACAAGGCTGATATTGCAAACCTAGATCGGTCAAACACCCATTCGGGTTCTCATGAATTTGATTATGGAGATATCCCCCATGTCGAACATCTCGGCAAAATTCGCTTTCGCACTATTAGTGGCCTTTGCCTCCCTTGCCGCCTTATTTGCGCGACACGGAAGCTTGGCGGCAACGCGAAACATGCCAACGACAATCGGTTCTGGCGGGGTGCGGAAATGCTTCCAAGGCAGCCGTGCTGCCGCAACAGAGCGTAACGAATTTGTTCATTCCGATGGTGTCTGTCGGGCCCCACAGAATACCGTCGATGGGCCGGGAGTTTAGCCCTTGTCGGCAGCCACGAGCGACAATCCTCAACGCGCGTCATTGGGGCAACGGCCTGAGATCAGGGAGTCTGCTCGTTCCTGCCGCCACCGATGCCATAGGGCTTGTTCAAAAAGAACTGCCGGTTACCTAAGGCCGCCTCGGCATATTGGTCTATTAGCCCGTTTTTGTTGGGCTTCTGAGTCCTCTCCCCCAAGTCAATTCCTGCCCTATCCCGACCAATACTAACCGGTCCGGTGGCAATCGCGGTGGCAACCAGTGCGTAGCCAAGTTAGCCTATTGAACGTACGATTCGGAGACCGTCTTGGACCGACAGCATAGCGCGCCCATCATCCTTACTGCGGACGGCCGCTCAGTTGCTCTCGAACCCGTTCCGCAGCAGGGCATTGAGGCCACCTTGATGGAGGCCGAGATCCAAGCATTAGTCCACCTCCACCCCGCCGCCCTGCCGATCGCGGAAATCGACCCGATGTTCGTGGGTGCCGTGGCCGTTTGCCGGGAAATGCAGCTCGGCAAAGCGGGGCGCGTCGACAACTTTCTGGTCACTCCGTCGGGCTTGCCTGTGCTGGTCGAATGCAAGCTCTGGCGCAATCCGGAGGCGCGGCGCGAGGTGGTTGGTCAGATCCTCGACTATGCCAAGGTTTTAAGTCGCTGGTCCTTCTCTGATCTTCAGCGCGAAGTGGGCAGCCGCACCGGCCTGGGGCCCAATGCTCTACTGGAGCTGGTCCGCGCAGCTGACCCGAACGTGGGGGAGATTCAGTTCACCGACGCTGTCACCGCCAATCTACGCCGCGGCCGCTTCTTGCTGCTGATCCTGGGCGACGGTGTACGAGAGGATGTCGAGGCCATCGCTAGCTACCTGCAAGCCCATGCTGGCCTGCACTTCACCTTTGGCTTAGTAGAGTTTCCAATTTACCGTCTGCCCAGCGGTGAACGCCTAGTAGCCCCGCGCGTCGTCACCCGCACAACCTCTATTGTCCGAAACGTTGTTACAGCTCCCGAAGGCTATATAGTGCAAGAGCCGTCCGAAGCCGCGGCCGAGGCCGACGCGGACGCTGATCCCGACCGCGCTGCCCAGGCGGCTACCCACCAGGCCTTTTGGAAGGAGTTCCTGGACCATCATCTGCATCTCGACGACCGAACCCAAGACATTCCCAAGCCTGCCCGACAAGGTTACCTCGCCTTCATGCTGCCCGCTCCCCAAGGCAGCAGCTGGCTCGCCGTTTACCGAGACCTGCACAAGGGGGAGGTCGGCGTCTTCCTCTCGGCCAGCCAAAACAGCCCCGGCGAGAGCGCCATGAATGCCATCCTTGCGGACTGGAATATCATAGGCCCCAGTCTGAATGGTACGGCTCGCCTCACCGAAGACCGGTACAATCGCAAGCGGATCATCGATTCTAAGACCGTAGGAAATCTCAAAGACCCCGCAGTCCGAAAGGAGGCCTTTGATTGGCTGGCGGAACGCGTGAACACGTTCGTCAACGTCCTGCGCCCCCGCGTTAGGGACGCAGTCGCAGATCAATCTGTACCGCGCGACTAGGCGAAAACAGCGGGTCCCCTCTCACCCCCTACGTTTCCAAAACGACCCCGGCACCCGATTTCAAAATTCGTGAGTAAAGCCGTCGCCGCTGCCCAGCTCAGCGCTGCGGTGCCCGCGTATCCCGTCAGCGGGCGATGACGGCGGCGATCCATGCCGCGCCCTCGTGTGTGGAGGATTTTATAACCCCCAAGAAGCTTGCTGAAATTTGGTGCGCGGAGGCCGCTCTTGGCGGCTTCAAACCAGTATGGTGGAAGCAGATTTACATTTGGGCCGTCCTTAGGATCAGCCCACCACGCCTCCCTGAAATTTCAAACTGAGACATTCGCGATAAACAGGCCAGCGCCGCCGCGCGATAGCGGCGCCGGTGCGAGTTTGCGGGTTGGAGCTGGCCGAGTACCGGCGGCCGCTGGAAATGTATCCACGGCGATGCGAGAGCTTTGGCCTTATTGGCCCTCACTTTTGTGATCTAGCCGACAGACCGCCTTTCGCGAATCTGGCATTTTCGGGCGGCGTTTCTAATGAGCGTGGCCATGAATCTCTCCAGTACCGAAACAATCATTAAACCGAAGACGACCGGACACCGGAGGTGCGACCGCTGCGGCGCTCAACCCAGGCTGATTGGCAAGTTGTTGGACACCAGACGCGGCTGCACGGTGAGCAGGTTCGAATGCATCTGCGGCGAACGCATCTGGGCCGAAGATCGCGAGTAAGGGGGCCCCCGCCTCGCGCTTATCCGGATGGTCTGCACCGCGCGGTAGCGCCGCCATGCGAGTTCGCGCTCGCGGGCTGGCAAACATAGGCCGCCGCTAGAACGCATCCAGCGGCTGATGCCAAAAGGCTGGCCCAACCGCGTTCCGTCAGGGACCGGACCGACTGCACCAGGGCATTGCTGATACATGACGAAATTGGAAGGCCACGCTCAGTGTTTTCAAGGGCGGCGCCATCATGCCGATTCGTGTTCGCCTTTTTTACCAGTATTTGAAGCTTCTGATCTTCATCGCAGTGTGGATCGCGTTGGCGTGGTCTATTTGGCGATTGCTGTCTTAGGCGAGTCCCGGCATACAACTTTTTAACCATCCGTTAACCATAGCTATTCATGATGCTGGTCGAGTGTGTGTGTGTTCGCGACGGGCTTGAACTACATGGTGCAGCGTAATTCCAGAGCGTCAGTTGGAGGGGACGACAGCGTCCTGAGCTTTCCCCCACCGCCGGCACCAGACAGGGGAGCAACGGCCCTCGATCTGGTGTATCAAGCGGCCGATGTCTTCCGCGGTATGGAGAAGCACGCCCGTGAGACTGAAGCCCGCGCCCAGTCGCTTTGCACGAACGCCTTAGAAAGATTGCGGCTTGCCGAAATGCGAGCGGAGGCCGCCGAGCGGGCACAACGTGAACTCATCGTCAGCGCCGAACGTAAGCTGCAAGATGCGTGCCGAGCGCTGGAACAAGCCCAGTCCTGTATTGAAGCTCAGAAGGATAAGTTGACGGCCGTAGAGCTTCGCGCCGAAGTTGCTGAAGCCGAGGCGCGCCAAGCCAAGGAAGCGCTCGCGCTCGTTGAAGAGGCCATTCGCAAGCGTCTGCTTCGCGCAAACCCGGATGCCGATGGCAGGTTGACAGCGGTAGCCTGATCCATTGCGACTGCCATGGCTCACTGGGTGCTACCATGGGCAGGCGCGGCACGAGCGAACACACCCCTGCTGTGAGCTTGGCGGCGGCCGCCGCCCTTTAAGTCGACAGTTTGAAGTCGGGGGGTCGAGGTCGAGCAAAAAGGGGCCCGGTGTCTTCGGAGAGGCTCATTTTCATCATGGGACCACGCACGGCGTGACCCAACGCGCCTACGCTCCGTACCCTATCAGCCAGAATGCTGCCGCGCCGAACAGTGCTGCTGCCACGCGACACCCAATCGCCACTGAGAGCACCGCGAGGCCGCAGAAGATTGTGCTGATTGCCATGGTGTGTTCCTGTTACTTCGCCGCGCCGAGCCGGGTGAGCAGTCGTGACACCGCAGTTGGATGCCAAGTGTTTCGGCCGATTTCTGCCCAAACTGAATTGTCATCTCGACGATCACGGGCCACAAGCGCCGCAAAAACCAACGAAAGATCGTGCGGTCTCGCCCCAATGAAATCAAGATTTCTCCCAAATCGCGCCGATGGTCTCGCTATTTAGGCCTCGGGAGCAGGGTCCCGTTAAGAAGCTCATGCCAGGATGCTCGATGTTGCGTTTAGCGTGGGGACATCACCGATGGCGACGAACGATCTTATTTCCCTCCGTCTCTCCGTTCATGCCGAAGAACCCCAGCAGGTGGGCATCTTGAAAGCTTGGGACAGAGCGGTTACTGCGTCACAAATCATGAAAATGAGTATTTTGGTCGTAACGACGGCAGGGATCGTCTTCGCAGTTCTATCGGTGGAAAATCCAATCGTGCTTGCGAACGCCACGGCTTCCCTGGTCGGCACATCGGCGCCTCTGGATGGCACCCAGTCGATGCCAAAAATTCAATCAACCGCCGACGCCCCGGCTTTGTTGCCGACAGCAAGCGAAGCGCCGACGGGCGACGAAATTGCTGCCGCTTTTAAAACTGCTAATCAGAGCCAGACCGAAATCAGTCAGCCACCGGCCGAAGCCTTGTTGAAGCAATTCCAAGCTTGGGCGGCCGAGGAAGAGACGCGCGACGAAATTACCGGCGCTATTGAGCCTGCCGATCAGAGTCAGACCAAAATCCGTCAGCCGCCAGCCGAAGCCTTGTTGAAGCAATTTCAGGCTTGGGCGGCCGAGAAAGATGCAAGGGCAGAGGTCCGGCCCGTGAAAAATGCCCGCGAATATGTACGGTCCGAGCATAATGTCCGAGCAAAGGTCCGGCGTGTGCATAATGCACGGGTACACGTCCCGCCTGTGAAAAATGCCCGAGCAGAAGTCCGCCAAGAGCAAAATTCTCAGGCACAGGACCGGTCCGGGCAAAATGCCCAGGCATCGTGGCCCGAGCGAAAGTTCGGTTGGCTCGATTAGACGTAAAGGAAGTGACGCTGCACCTTGCCAACGCGGCATCGGCGCAGAGCCCGCTTTAGAGCAAACCGGTAGCCGCCACTTCGCCGGACTGCCCTCGTTCGTCCGCTGCACCCAATGATTCCTCAGGTCCAAGAAACGGCGCCAGCTCGGGGGTGAGCTGAGGCCGCTGGGGGCTTTGTCTCATGGGGGGCCTATAGAGACAGACCAAACATTACAATGCATTGCCACTCGTCCCCAAGACACCCATTAGGGTGTCAAGGCCCACCGCGCCGGTCCGCTGGACGCCCTTCTCATCGTGATTCCGCAGGCTGGAGGAGGATGGCCCGGGTAGGTCCCCGGCTTGAGGTCATGGCTGTCACTACGCCGCCATCCGCTGCGCCCGCTGATCGGCCGGCCGCCTGGGCCGTCCCGACTTGACGGCGGCACGACATTTACGGCCGATAGCGTCGGTGGGCTCAAGAATGGCCGCAAGCTTGTTGCGAAGGGCGATCGCATAGTAGTGCCAAAGCGTCTTCTCGCTGAAGAGGTCCAGACCACGCATTGTCCGCATGATCGCCGTCAGCGGGATCTTGTCAAAGGCCTCGATCCAGGCGAGCCCCTTCGTCGTCCACTCTGGGAGCATGCACAGCGCGACGGCGCTGACGATCGGTTCGATCAGCGCGTCCTGGTTTCCTTCCGACTCCAAAATGGTTCGGATCAGCAGCGTCACTTGACCGCGACCATCGCCATCACCGTACTTTTCAGATCGATAAAGGAGGCGCTGCAGAGCAAGCCGCACCTGTGCGTCGATCAGTGGTGCTTCGAACGAGACGAGAATGTCCTGTACCTGCCTTGCGACAGCATCCTTACATCCCTCCTGGAACGAAGCCGATAGGTTATTCGTGGGTTTAGGCCGCCGCTTTTCGCCATTAGAACGGGCTCGGTAAGGTCTTGTTAACTATCGGCAAGGCAACCTCAAAGAAGTGCTGAGCGACTCACGTTGTCATGGAGATTATGATGCTGACCCGAACGTTTGCCGCTTTGATCGCCGTCTTGGCGCTGGCCGCGCCTAGGGCTGCGTTGGCTGATGATGCCGTTGCAGGCGCCATCGTTGGAGCCATCACGGGCGCCGCGATAGCGACAGGCGCCGTCGTTCCGCACGAGCGTCGTGAGCCTTTGCGGGAATATATCGTCCGCGAAAACCGCCCATCGTATCATTACGACGAGGAGGTCGTCGTGGGCCGCGAGCTACCTCCTGGCGCGTATGAGTCTTATGAAGTGCCAGAGGAATACGTTCCGCGTGGGCATCACTATGCTATCATCAATGATCGGCCTGTAATCTTTCACCACGAAACGCGCCGCATCATTCACGTCTACGAATAATCCAGCAGGCGATTGTCGCATAGCCGGCCGGTTTACGCGGTCGGCAGCCGCGGCATCGTGAATTCGATTTGACCGTCGGAAGATAGCACCAGTTTTTGGCATCTACCCGCCGGTACTATTCGAAGGTTGTTCCAGCGTGCACGGCTATATTTCACGCCCGCGTCTCCGAGTCTCGATTAAACGCGCCGATGGTGTGATGGCACGATCGGCTGCGTCTGACGCGTAAAATGGGAAACTGGTCCGATGTTTTCCGGTTCTAGCGCACTGGCCGCTAATCATCCGCAGAATTGCGGGATCGACTGCTCTTGGAAACAGCTAAGAGCGCGCCGCCGAATGCCACAAGTATTGCGCAGACGCCAATCGCTACAGAAGCCAAAGCGAGCCATTGTTCAGTGGATCCCCTCCAGCTGGAGCTTAAGATCGGTTCGGCGGCTTCCAACCAGAAGAGAGCCGCCGCAACTAGACCAAAGCCGAGCGCGACTGAGATCTGGGTAGTAAAGCTGATTTTGCGGATGCGCATTGAAGCCTCCTTCAATCGCCCCAAACAATGATATGTAATGCCCAAAGGTTCCCGGCGGCCGTCACCTCACAAACGTGCGGGGAGCCCGTAGCAGTCTTTAGTTAGCTCGGGCTGAAGGTGGAAATGACGATAGTGAGGGTGTAGTTCCAGCGGGACAGACGTCGTGTGTGCCCGACCTCACCCGCCGCCGATCTCCAGATGTCCCCGAAGAATGCGCGCACAAAATTGGAAGAGCAATTCGACGCGCCGGTCGAACTCCCCGACTTTCTACGGCAGCTCTTTGAACTTGCCGAAGCTGTCAACCACGAGGGACACTTCCTTGCCGGATTTGACCGCCTTATAGGTCGTGACTTTGCCGGATCTGATTTCGCGGATTTGCGAATACCCAGCGGATTCAAGCTTAGCTACAAGCTCCTGTTGGGTCAGGCCAAAAGCGGGCGAGAAAACGGGAATGATCACTAGTGCGCAAAGCATCGCTTGGACTACTCGCAACATGATTCGTGCTCCTTGCCTTCCAGAACTACGTTCAACGCCCAGTTTGCCCAGGCGGTTCCGGAAACTGCCCACGGGGTAAGCGAAAGCTCGGAGGGATCAATGATCGCCTTTGATCCGATCCCGCTGCCGCGCGGTCGCCAGCTCATCACGCTCGAGGATGCCGGCGGAACTCCCGAAAGCCGAGCACGAGGCCGCGGAGTGGCAGGCGGCGATGGAAGCCCTGATCCTGGTCGCGGAACAGGACGGGCCGGTAATGTTTGCCAGGATCGGCATCATGCCGGCGCTAAAATCGTCATGTCGAGCGCGTGTTCAATCCCGACCGCAAAGATCATCGTTGGGGACGGCGGAAACTGGCGCGGGATCGATGAAATCGCCACCATCAACGTTTGCGGAACGATTTGCAGGCCGTACGCATTGACCGGCTGTGCTGCGCGGAGAGGCGCGAACGATCCGGAGAATGGCCTCGGCGTCCTGCCCACCCGAGGTCATTTTCGTTTCGCGGTGCGGCCATGGATCGCGTATTTCTCGCTCTGATCTTCACCGCCATCCTCGTTCTCGTCGCTGCATTGAGCGCGGCGCCCGGACCGCATGGCGATGCCATGAACCCCTCGAAAAAGGGGATAGTTTCAGTCCCGGCGAACAGCTTCTCGAAGTACGCTCCCGAGCGGAACCTCGTGACCAAGAAAAAGACGCAGTCTGGTTCGCGCTCACGATGACCGGCCGCTGTTTGCCTTCGCGGGCATCTGGACCGAGTTCAGGGGGGACCGCGGGACAAAATCGAAGCCAATCCCCGGCCCTCACCTGGTCTACGGCATCCTGACGACGGCGCCGAATGCGATCGTTGAGCCGATACACAGCCGGACGAATGCGGGGAGCCATCCCTTGGCTCGCTTGATCGCATCATGAACCAAGAGCAGTCTTGGTACCGCGAAAATCCGCTCTCGATCGACATGGAAACAGATTAGTCGAACGGCCGCCGGCTCACCCCCGGCGGGTTTCCTTAAGGCAGGGCAGATGGCGATCTACACTCAAAATGACGAATACGATAGCCAGGAATTGGACGATCTGGCGCTTGCCATCGGCTTGCTCACCGGCCGTCACGACTGGAAGGATGGACTGCCGCAAAAACGCTACCTAAATCCGGACGAGGAATTTGTAGCCCGCAAGGCGTTGGCTAGGTTATTGCGTAACCCCAAACCTTTAGACTCTGCGGTTCGCCGACAGCTAGCGGCTCTGTTCGATCCCGAAACAGAAACGGCGCCGTTTTCCTCATTCGACTCCGCTCCGATTGAGCGACGTTTGGAATTCAAGACACGTCACCGTGGCGGCGGCAAGACTCAGGCCCTCCGAAAGCTCGAAATCGGGATTGCATTTGACGGTCTGATGAAGCACCCGAAATACATCAGCGACCCGACTCTGCGGGCCATTGTTAAGCGGTACGAGGTGCGCAGAATAGATGATTTTGTATTGCCTGAGGGCGAGCGAATTCCGCAAGGGTATGCCATCGCGCGGGAGGACGCCTTGGCGGCAATCGCGGAGAGATTCAAAGTTTCCACGCGCTCCGTTGAAATGGCTGATGCTCACCTGAAAAAGATTGTCGGTAAGCGATGAAGGCATAAGGCCCTTATGCCTTCGCTGCATGTTGGTCGAAAAAGGTATGAACAGGAACCATCTTTAACAAACAAGGCGGTTTTCCAATGGACTCTACCTCATCGCCCTTTCTGACGCGCGAGCAAGCATTGCAGCGTCTCAATGAGCGCGGCTACCGCCGTTTTAGGCGCAGCAATTGCGCTTATAGCAGCCTATTCACTCTGGACGCTAAGAGGACGCGAATGAGGGGCCGTCGGGAAACGGCAGCCCGATCTCGAGCTACTTTCGTGTCTGTCGCTCTATTCGCCGCCGCGATCGCCACGCAGCGATCTCCTTCTACCGAGCTGTCTGCCGGAATGGATGCCGTGTTCACAGTTGCAGGCGATCTCGACGGTGGCCGGCATAAATAAGCTACGTCGGAATGAGCTGTGCGGTTGATCAAACAAAAGCCGGGCTGTGAGCTAGATCACGTCTTGCACCCCGAGAGAAATGATAGCGTGGGACGTGGGAATTGATGGTGATGATCAGAACGGGGTTCGATCATGCCCGCCTTATTCGACTTCCTCTACCGCGAATACTGCCGTGCCCGGCTCGCCGAAATGCGGAAACAGCTTCTGCTGGTCTCGGCTGAGAGCCATGATGTCCCAGAAGCGAATTGCGATGCCAGCCGTCCTGACTGCGCGGTTGATCGGGGTAGTAGCCGTTTCGGCGACTCGCAGCGCGAAGCCGGCCACCGAAGGCTAAGTTGAGGCACGCTGCGATGGCCCGGAGGCTCGTTGCGCCGGCCGCCTGTAGCGCTTGGCCGGCGCCCTACGCAGAGATCATGCGCGACACTGCCGTCGCGGCATAACGCTTGCCGTCGGCCGTGGTGTGGCCCGCAGCCTCTAGCTCAGCCGCAACGTCGCGTAGGGACCGCTTGCGTCCGTTAACGGTGTAACGCGCCAGCTTCTTCGCCAGGGCAACCATCTCAGGATTCCGCTCCTCATAGTTCTTGCGGCCGCCGCACTTGCCAGTAGCAGCCTTCTTTCGATCGCGCGCGCCCTTCAGCTTGGCCACCAGCATGGCCTTCTCGAATTGGCTGACTGAGCCAAGGATCTGGCGGATCATCACGGCCGTTGGCGTGTCATCGAGGAAAGCGTCGGGGCTGTCCGCCGCGATCAGCGTGATGCCGGCATCCTTCAGGTATCGCCAGCCTGTCTCCTGCACGATCAGGTCACGTGCAAATCGGCTCGCGGTCTCAACGATGATGGTGCGCACGCCGTTGCCGGCGATATGTTTCATCATGTCGGCGAAGCCTGGCCGTTGGTCGACGGGGTCGGCGCCCTTGATGCCGTCGTCGCTGTATTCGGCGATCAGCTCATAGCCGGCACTCTGGGCATATTTGGCGACGGCCTGGTGCTGGCGCTGCAGGGTGTCCTTGTCGGCCCCAACATTGGTCTCTGAGGAGGTGCGGAAGTAGGCAATAGCCTTTGTCAACTCTTTGCGAGACATGGGTTTATCCCTCAGTGCTGTATCAATTCTCGGAGGAAATGTAACAGAAGCAACAATGAGCGCAAGGCGATTCTCTGAGGAACTGTCGTGGCAGTAGCCGATTGAATGACTCCCCCCAAACTTGCACCAGGAGCGCTGCTGCCATGCGCCTTCAGACATATCGCGACGAAAACTGCTTTAGACATTTCGATTTGACTGGCGGAGGCGGCCACCCCTGGTCAATTGACCTAGTCGAAGTAACAGCGTCGGGCATCCTGCTGGTGGGCTTCGCCTGTGCCCTCGTAGCCCTATGGGCCCACTAGGATTCATCCGACGCACCCCCGCCAGTGAGCCCGGAACGATCCACGGCTCTAAGCGTTGGCCGCTTTATGGATAGGCAGACAAAGCACGAAATCCTGCTCTTGGCGTTCGGCACGATCATGATCGAGGCGCCGTTCCTCGCGATCGCCGTCGCCATTTTGAGCCGCTAGACCGTTTGGCAGGAGCCTACCGTGAGTGCGGCCGCAAGAGGCCGCCCTAGCCAAGGAACGGCAGTGCCGATCCGATCATGAGTGACCAGCGCTGCCAAGAGCCACTTTTTGCTCAGAATTTTTTTCGGGCCGGCGTCTGTGCGCCCAGCCATGAATTACGGCAGTTTCGCGCGCTCATGGAAACCCCTTCCGATCCAACCAATGATCCAGCCCATGATCAGCAATCCGAGAGGCGGTAATGAGAGGAGTGCCGCATCGTCCTTTTCGCTGTCCCAGATTCTAGTCACTTGGCGTGCCAACCTTTGCATGATTGGCGCAGCCGCTTCACAGGCGATGAGTTTTTGCGTAGTCGCCGCCACCCATCGGTTTCTTTCGGGTATAGAGCTGGCCTGCCAAGCCCCTTTTTTCTTGTTGATTTCGACATTGCTGGAATTGTCCACCTCTTCGCCGAGGTCCCACCGGTCGAAAGGCTGACCGTCAGGCCATTTGGCGAGCCGGGTCCAGCATTCACCTTCTGTACGGATCGACGCGGGCGCCCAATTCACATTCCACGGCTTGTTAACGTACTCGTACCATCCAATTGAGCCGACCCATGCCAGGGAAAGGGCCAGCCAAGCCCGAAAGAATCCTCGGCTCCAGTTCACTTTCATCCGAGATCCCCCCTCGCTCCGCCCGAAATCAAAAACTGACAGCGACCTGCAATAAGTCAACGGCTCCGACGTCGCCTGGCCGTACTCCTAGCGGGACATACCTCCGCCTCCGTCTGTCCTCCCCTCCCGAACTCGGAAAGAGAACACGGTCTTGGACCACGACTTCCAATCGCTTTATCCGGGCATCGCTTACGGCGATCAGTCGGTCCTCCAGATGGGATTTGGACCCATCTGAACGGGGGATATGAGTTGCCTCGGTTTATCGCTCGCCGATCGTGATGCTGCGAGCGGGGCCGGAGAACCTGACATGCGGCTTCGTCGTCCGTTCCGCCAGGATGAGAGCCCGCAATGTTGCCGGTGTCCTTTAAGTCAGAACCGGCTTTCTGGCTCGGGATGATGCGACCGAGCGCGCGCACTGTCGTTTATCGGGCGGCAGATCAATTGATCTCGCCGGCGGTGCGGAAAGGCAGGATCAAAACGCATCGCTATTCTCGCGACGGTCGACCGTGTTTCGTTGATTGCGGCGGGAGCCACCGAGCAGATACTTGGCTTTTAGGCGCCCCTCGATCAACGTCATCGCATAGTGAGCGACGTCGATGCCGATCCAATGCCGACCGTTCTTTTGAGCGCTCTCGAGGCTGGTTCCGCAACCGCAGAAAGGATCCAGAATTACGTCGCCGGGATTCGACGAAGCCTGGATGATGCGATCGAGCAAGACAACTGGCTTTTGAGTAGGATATGCTTTACGCGAGATAAATCTGGGCCTGGGTACAGCACGTCCGGTCGAAGCTGGGTTTCGATAATTAGGCATTACCGACGGTTGTCATCTCGCCACGGCAGGCGCGCCAGCCCCTGCCCCAATGATTGGTGGACATTGCGCCGTACAGCCGTCCAAACTTGGGGCCTGATTCCTCGCCCATGCGGACGCCAATCATGGCGTGTGGCCATTGTCCCCACCATTCGGCAATGACATCCGGATCCGTGGTCGCGCGGTTGAGGCCGCCCGCGATATATGGCGCCTTGTTGCTGGGCTTGCATGGAAACACGTGCCAACCGCGGCGCGCGTAATCTAGGGCGTACTCGCCAAGACTCTTCGCGGCTTGAAAATCGATAGCGGGGACGTTAGACTTTTCGCTGCTGATACTGCTTTGCGAATTTGCCCTGTCACTTTGCCGAGTGGCGGGGCTTCGCATTTCTGGGTTAGGAAATGCGAGCATTCCGCACCTCAGAAAGTTTGGGGAGCGCCTTCAAAACCCTTTGGAGATCAATGGGAGTAAGTTCTCCCAAATCTCGCGCTAAGTGTTTGATGTTGCGCCATAGCGCTCCTTCGCTTGGGGAGTGGAACGACCCCGCCCGGATCTGCACCATCTTCCGCGACGGC
Source organism: Bradyrhizobium lablabi (assembly GCF_900141755.1). Taxonomy (NCBI): domain Bacteria; kingdom Pseudomonadati; phylum Pseudomonadota; class Alphaproteobacteria; order Hyphomicrobiales; family Nitrobacteraceae; genus Bradyrhizobium; species Bradyrhizobium lablabi. The sequence goes on from NZ_LT670844.1 coordinate 2,149,562, forward strand.
AAGGATCTCGTGTGCGAAGGCAACATCACAGTCGTTCCCGGAATTGAACCCATGGCGTTCGCGGGGCTGACGTTCCTTGCCGTCGCGTCGCTGATCGCGTTTCTCGGCGCCGTGTTCGGAGGCATGCCGCGGTCGGCGCACTCGTAAGAAACACCAAAGCCTAAAAATTCCGGCAGGGGCTTCACGATCAACGAGACCTTTCGGCGGTTATCTTATTTGTCGCTGTCTCCATGTCATTCAATTCAACGCTGTGAGGTTGCTACGCCCTACTCAACGACGCGCAACGCCCTGTCAAACCAAGCTATGTAGGATCGACGGCATTTGGCGGCCACCGGCTGCAATTGCGTGAGAACGAAAGCGAAAGAATAGTAGAACATGCATGCACAGGATTTGCACACGACTCTTGTCTAACTATTTGATCTTTATGAACTCTCCATCCAATCCATCATAGGACGAAGAACACAGCTCGTCGGCACACTGCTGTTGAGGGACTGCACTCGGCTGCGGAGTCTCTCCATTGCGGGTGCGACATCTCGAACGATCCGACGGATCAGAGTGCCCCCGCTAATAGCGCGACGCCGTTCTTCACGTTTTGGAGAGCCAAAGGCTAGCGAAAACCGTTTGAAAAACCGTTTTAGCCCGCGCTTCTCAAACGGTGAAACCGGCTAAGTTCTTGAAAGGATTGGTGGGCGCACCAGGGCTCGAACCTGGGACCCGATGATTAAGAGTCATCTGCTCTACCAACTGAGCTATGCGCCCGGAACTTAAGGCCGGGAAGCCTTCGCAAGAGGGCGTCGTTTAGCAAAGCGACCCCGCGATGTCCAGCAAACCGGCGGGGTTTTCCCGGCCCTCGGCAGGGGCCGGAAAACCCGAAAAAGCCGCCGGAATCCAACGGCCTTTCCGGTGTTCACGGCAATTGGGGACGGGGCGCGGTCAGAGCCGCTCCGCGCCACCCCGGTCGCCGTCGTCGTGATCCCGATCCATGCCCCGCTCGAACCGATGGTGCCGCCAGCCCTCGCCGCCAAAACGGCCCATATGGGTCAGGATGGCGAGACGACGCTTCTGGCCCTCGTCAAGGGTTTTGTAGAGCGGGTCAGCCGCATCCGCGATCTTCTTCAGAGCCGTAGCCGAAGCCGCCATGTTGTCGGCACGTTCGCGCAGGCGGGCGACCGGATCCTCGGATTGCGCATCCTGCGGTTCATTCATCCGCGCATTGGCGCGGTCGATCCGCAGTTTGGCAAAATCCCGCACCGCGGTCTCGACCGGCGGCCACAGCTTTTCCTGGTCCGCGTTGAGCTTCAGACCGGCGTGCACCGCAGCGATCCGCGCGTCAGCAAAGGCGGCGCGGTCTGCGGGATTCATCCGCGAGTGCTCCATGTGCTCATTGAACCACGGACGGTGCTGGGCATAGACCGCGGTCGAACCGGCGATGGCGAGTGCCGTGACGCCGGCAAGTGCAAACCTCTTCATGTGAACCTCCTTTGAAAGGTTACCCAAGGATGGGCGCGCTCGCTGTCGCAATCAACTTACAGTTTGGCAACAGTGCCCTCGCTGACGGAGATGTAATTCGCCGCGGTAACGGGCTAGTCAAACTATCTCAAATCATGCCGAGCAGCCGCGGCAGCCACAGCGAAATTTCGGGGATGTAGGTGATCAGGGCGAGGAACACCAGCATCGCGCACAGCCAGGGCAGCACCGACACCGTGATTTCGCTGATGCCCATTTTTGCGATGCCGCTGGCGATATAGAGATTGAGGCCCACCGGCGGATGGCACAGTCCGACTTCGGTATTGACGATCATCAGGACGCCCAGATGCACCGGATGAACGCCGATCTTGGTCGCTAGCGGAAACAGGATCGGCGCCATGATCAGAAGGATCGACGACGGGTCCATCACATTGCCGGCCGCCAGAAGTATGACGTTGACCACCAGCAGGAATGTCCAGACGCCAAAATTCTTGTCGATGATCCAGGCCGCCATCTCCTGCGGGATCTGCTCATGCGTCATCAGAAACGAGAACAGCACCGCGTTGGTGATGATGTAGAGCAGCATCGAACTCATGCTCGCCGCCTGCAGCAGCACCTTTGAGACTTCGCGAAGCTTCAGTTCCTTGTAGACGAACACGGTGATGAAGAAGGCATAGACCGCGGCGACCGCGGCGGCTTCGGTCGGCGTGAAGATCCCGCCATAGATGCCGCCGAGCACGATGACGATCAGCAACAGCCCCCAGACGCTTTCGCGGAACGCAGTCCATTGCTGGGCAATGGTTGCCCTGGGCAAGCGCGGATAGCCCCTGCGCCAGGCGATGTACCAGGTCACCGCCGCCAGCATCAGCGCCAGCATGATCCCCGGCACGATGCCGGCCATGAACAGCGCCCCGATCGAGGTGTTGGTGGAGACGCCATACAGCACCAGAATGATCGACGGCGGCACCAATATGCCGAGCGCGCCGGAGGTCGAGATCACGCCGACGCCGAAACGCCGCGGATAGCCGTGTTCCACCATCGCCGGCATCATGATCGAGCCGATTGCGACGACGGTCGCGACGCTCGATCCGGAAATCGCGGCGAACATCGCGCAGGCCGCCACTCCGGCAAGCCCAAGCCCGCCCGGCAAATGCCCGACCACCGAGGTGGTGAAGGCGATCATGCGGCGCGCGACGCCGCCGCGGGTTAAGAAGGTGCCGGCAAGGATAAAAAACGGGATGGCCATGATGCCGAAATTGTCCAGACCGGAAAACAGTTTCAGGCCGACGCTTTCGATCGGCACTTCCGTCATCGTGAACAGGAACGTCAGAACGGTCAGGCCGAGCGAAATCGAGATCGGCATGCCCGTCAGCATCAGGGCAAACAGCAATCCGAAGATCAGCGCCGCACTCATCAGGCTTCTCCGAGCGCGACCGGCGCTTTGGCACTGACTTCGACACCGTCGACATGGGTGACATCATGGTGCGGCAGATCGCCGGTCCAAAAATAGGTCCATGACACCTGCAGGAAGCGGAAGCACATCAGATAGGAGCCGAGCGGGATGCAGGCATAGACCAGCCAGCTCGGCAATTCGAGATCGGGCGAGACCTGATCGGTGCTCATCAATTCGAAGACGAATTTCGCGCCCATGGTGCCGACGATGAGGGTGAACAACGCGCCACCCAGCAGGCCGAACAGGATGACGCCCTTCTGCCAGCGCGGATTGAGCCGGTTGATCAGGACGTCGACGCCGACATGGATGCCGGTCCGCACGCCATAGGCGGCGCCGAACTTCGCCATCCAGATGAACATGTAGATGCACAATTCCTGCGACCAGGAGATGTGAATGCCGATCAGATAGGGATAGAGAAACGGCACCCCGGTGCCGAACCGGTGCACGACGGAGATGAAAATCAGGATCGTCGCCGCTGCCATCAGCGTGCTGATCAGGATTTCCTCGAGCCGATCAAGGATACGAAGCAACATCTTTCCTCTCGCGCGCCCGCGTGACCGGCGCCGTCCAAATCAAAAGCGGGCTCCCGCACTGTGCCGCGGAAAGCTCGCTCGTATTTCCCTCTAGTGGCTGGCTCCGCCGGTTTCCTTGATGAACTCGTCGATCAAGGGCTGGCCCACCCTGGCGGCGACGTCCTTGTAGACCGGCTCCATCGCCTTGCGCATGGCGGCATCCTGCTCCGTCGTCAGGGTGACGATCTCGGTCTTGCCGGCCTTCTTGATCGCCTCAAGCGCGTCGTCGTTTTCCTTGGCCGACTGCCCATTGCCGAAGGCGGTGGCTTCCTTCATCGCCTTTTCGAGCTGGGTGCGAATATCGGCCGGCAGGCCGTCCCAGAATTTCTTGTTCGTCACCACGACATAGCCGATGTAGCCGTGATTGGTCACGGTGGCGTATTTCTGCACCTCATGCATTTTCTGGGTGTAGATGTTCGACCAGGTGTTTTCCTGGCCGTCGACCACGCCGGTCTGCAGCGCCTGGTAGACTTCGCCAAACGCCATCACCTGCGGGATCGCGCCCAGCGAACGGAATTGCGCCTCGATCACCTTCGAGGACTGGATGCGGAATTTCAGGCCTTTGTAGTCCGCGGGCGTCACCAGCTTCCTGTTGGCGCTCATTTGCTTGAAACCGTTGTCCCAATAGGCGAGACCGGTCATGCCCTTGGGCTCGAGCAATTTAAGCAGTTTGGCGCCGAGCGGCCCGTCGGTGACTTTGCGCAAGGCGGCAAGGTCGGGCAGGATGTAGGGAAGATCGAACACTTCGAACTCGCGGACGCCGATCGGGCCGAACTTGGAGTTCGACGGTGCCAGCATCTGCACCGCGCCGAGCTGCAGCGCTTCCAGCTCTTCCTTGTCCTTGTAGAGTGTCGAATTCGGGTAGATTTCGACCTTGACCTTGCCGTCGGTATATTTCTCCGCGAGTTCCTTGAACTTTTCGGCGGCAGCGCCCTTCGGCGTGTTCGACGCCACGACGTGGCTGAATTTTATGACGATCGGCGACTGCGCCGACGCCGGCCCCACCAGCGCCAATGCCGCGACCGACGCCGCAACCATCACCAAATTACGCATGTTTCCTCCCGCCTGAACCTTACAAAGCGCGCGCAGCGCGGCTCCTAATTTTGTATGCCAGCGGCACCAATACAGAGAAGCGGTGCGAAATACCATTGCCCCTTTAGCAGGGGCTTTTTTGTAAGGATTTGCTGCAATGCAAAATAAACCCATCCCTTGTCATTCCGGGGCGCGCGACGCGCGAGCCCGGAATCCATACTCCCGATCGTGGTTATGGATTCCGGGCTCGCCGCGACGCGGCGCCCCGGAATGACAGTGAGTTTCAGTTTGCAAACAACCACGCCAACCCAAGACACGACTTCGCAATCTCGCGGCGCGATACGCCCGAGGTTTGCTGGAAAAGTTCCTTACCCTCTGATCAGAGGGCGCAGGGAATACCGGGTGCGCGCTGCACCCGCGGTCTCGTGTGCAAAAGTGTGCAAAAGAAACGCACACGAGCATACAGGTTCAGCGGAGGCAATCCGGCATTCCCTGCGCAGTGGTTTTAACGCTTATATCGTGCTCTCCCCGGCGATCGGGCTTGTTTGACACCGTCGCCTGCGAATATGGCTGTCAGAGCCCGGTTGGGATGACAGGCCTCCGCAGACTTGACGCCAACCGCTGAGGCGTCAGGACCACACGACTTCGCCGTCCGCTTCAGCGCCGTTCGTCTGCGCGCCCTGCCATCGCTCACGGATCGATAAAACCCGCCCTGCGATCACACCTGCGCGCGGGCACTGCCGCGTCCACCGCTCCCCGCCCCAACGTTCGTGACGATGGCCAACGCCCCTCTCTCGGGACGGGATGGCAAATCATGTAGCCTGATTTGCATTTCGGAAAAACAGAAATATTTTTGCAAATGGGGCTGGACAAGCGATTCACCGGGCTACTCACTGATTTGCCCGTCGGGTCAAATCAGTTGGTCCGTTTTGTCCCCGATAGCCGACGAATCCTTGTCGTAGCAAAGCGACGCGATGTGTCAGTAGCTGACCTTCGCTACATCGGTAGCGCCGCAAACTCGCCATCCGTCGTCGATAACGCACGATAGGTTCAATCCGTAATTCAAGAGCACACCTCCGAAGAGCTGATCCCAAACGCCGTCCCTTTGGGATTAACATTGAACCATAAAGCAACTCGGCTCGACACACCATCGTCACCCCAGTCTTTGAGATGGACTCATGCGCAAGCAAAAGCGCCCCGTGCGATTTGGCAGGTAGTCTAGTGGCGTCTTCGATTACTTGCTTCGGCTTCCTCCGTTATGGCGTCGCGCGGCTACTCTAGCGATTTTATCAAGACTCTGCGGAATGAAGGCGATGCGATTCAGTTGGACCGGCCTGATCCTGGCGCCGTTGTTAGTGCCGGTGATTTTCAGCGCCACGTTTAGTATCCTCGCGGAGGGGGACGGAGACCCGTTGCTGGCATTCCTGACGATGCTGGTCTTGGGTTGCATCGTGTCTTATGGCAGCACAATATTGCTCTTCCTGCCTTGCCTGTTCTTGCTCTCTTTGGACTATCAAATGACTGGCTTCAAGGTCTGCCTGCTTGGATTGGTGCTAGGCGCAGTGGAATTCGTATCGCTGGCATTGATTGCTTGGGGCAGCCGTGGTCCCGACCTCCCGATAAAGAATTTCTTTGTGTTCTTCCTCCTCTGGGCTGCCGGTCCGGTCACGGCGCTGTTTCCGCTCGCCGGACTGATAACGGCTGGGCTGTATTGGTGGCTGGGAAAGCGACGGACCGGCCGGTCGGTACCCGTGGAGTGATAGTTACCATGTGATGTCCGTTGTGGGGTCAATCGCGACCGAATCCGACCTTGGCGGAATACGCTTCGCTATTCCGCCCTACGGGCTGCCGCGTCCACCGCTCCCCGCCCCGCGTATGTGACGATCATGATACGCCCCTCTCTCGGGGTGGGACGGGAAAAGATATAGATTTGATTTGGGGGCGAGATCAACGACGATAACCGCGGCACATTGGCACGACGGGCAAAGCGGGGGGTATAGTGATAGCTCCAAAATGAACCAATTTTGACCGTCTAAAGCGCGGCTACCAGCGCTTCGAGGTACGGCAACAGGGCAATGGTCGATTTCTTTACTTGCGCGAACGTCGGCTTCGACACAACCTAGCTTTGGCGCGTGGGGTGGTACGTACGAGATGAGCGACGGAATACCGTTAATTCCAGAGATGCCACGGGTGCTGCGCGAATCAGCACAACGCGGAACACTCATTCCGTTCATTGGAGCCGGCGCGTCACGACTTGCCGGCTGTCCGAATTGGTCGGAATTGGCCGACAGAGCATTGCGTTTTTTCGTTGAAAGCGGAAAGTTTAGTTACAGTCAACTTGCGCAAGTGGGAAATCTAACGCCGCGTGTGAAACTGTCGGTCGCCCTCGGGCTCCAGGCCGAACACAAGCTCAAGATAGATTTCGGTGCGCTCCTAGCTCCTAAAGACGGATATAACAACGCATTAGGCCGAAGGCTATTTGGAAGTCTCGCAAGATTAGGAAAAACGTTCGTCACAACAAATTATGATTCTTGGCTTGATACAGAATTCTCGGAGACAGGCAACGTCGTATCAAGCCCCGATCAGTCAGTCGCACAATCTTCAACACCAACGCGACGTATCACGTTTGACAGCGTTAATGATTTCACTCCCGCAAATCTGAATAAGCCAAACACCGTTTTTCATTTGCACGGCTCTCTCCGCAATCCGAACGATTTGGTCATAACGACCAAACATTACATTCAGCGGTACGCCAACGATCGCAACAATCTTGACCCAAACAAAGAAAACCGAACGCTTACGTTTCTAGAATATCTATTCGCGAATAAAACCGTTCTCTTTATCGGGTATGGGTTGGAAGAACGACGATTTCGGCTGCTCGCTTACAGCACCAGATTTGTTCGTGTACTTTCTGATACCGGTCTTGGTGTAGGAAACTTTCTTGGCCATCTGCTGCCCCTTCAGTCATAGCGTTGTCGATCCAGACTTTTCAAAAGGTCTTCAATAGCGGTCTCAAGCCACCATTTCAGGCCGAAATTATCTGGTTTTTAGATAATCTGTAAATCGGATTATTTGATCGACCTCTCTTTTTGAGCGGTCGGTCATATCGCGGACATTGCAATCTTCACGACATCAAGCCTTGAAGGACTTTTTGGTCGAGAAGCGCAAGAAAGCGGGCATGACTCAGGCCGAGGTTGCGAAGAAGCTCCGCCGATATCAGTCCTTTGTCGCGACCGTTGAAGGCGGGCACTGGCCATCGCTCGTAGCGCAATCCCCCTTACCGCTTGTGCGGAGTCTACTCCTCGATCTTGGTCGATCAAGCGGTTCGTGAAATTTGATCAGCCGTTGGCGGAGGCTGAGGTGTTTGCATCAAATGGAGCCGCACTTTTTGTTGGTTGCCGTTTCTCGGATAGAAAGCTCGAAGCGTTCTTAGGATTCCCTCACCAAAAGTAACTTGAGGTCCGCCACGGGTGGGAATACGCTTCCTGTATTGGCGAAGTGAAGGAGAAATGGCCCGATAACCCGGCAGAATAGGCGTGGTTTACATGCCCCATACGATTGAGACCGCACCGAGGAATGAAAACGTCGTCGAGGATAGGACGTTTGGGACCTATGATGTCGCTCACTGGTCGCCTGAGGCCGGTGGATGGGTCGGTGAAAACGGCGAGCCGATCAAGTTCCGGCCGTTGCATCCAATGCCAGGGGAAAATTATCTTCAGCAAGGGGACGGTCTGTCGAGCAGCCTCTCCGAGGCGTCGACGTCCGCATCGCGGGCGCGCCGCCATCGCTTCTTTCCCTTTTTCTTGATCGGCACAACCCTAGTCGCGGCGGCGCTCATCGGCGTAGCTGCGCTCGTCAGGCAGGCCCTGCCGACGCCGGAGGCGCGACAATCTTCGGAGAACGAGCCACGTCAAGAGGTTTTGGCGAAGGAGCCTGCCGAGGCCCGCCGCGCCGTCGATGGGCTCAATCTGAAGCTGCAAGCGGAGGCCGCGACCGCCGCACAATCGCTCGGCCAGGAGCGCAAAAAGATGGCCGCCCTCGCGCGAGATGCCGCCGCGGGAAAAGAGCTGGCGGCCAGCACGGTGCAGCACGCGCTCGGAGAAGAACGCGCTCGCAGTGCCGCGCTAGCAACCGAACTGGCGAAGGCGCGGCAGGCCGTGGAGACGCAGGTGGCGCTGTCGAGCAAGAGAGGCGACGAGACGGCGCAGCTCAAGCAGGCGGCCGAGAGCGAGACCGCGGAACTGCGGCAGTCTCTGCAGCAGGAGCACGACAGGGCCGAGGCGCTGGCAACCGAACTGGCGAAGGCGCGGCAGGCCGTCGAGACGCAGGTGGCGCTGTCGAGCAAGAGAGGCGACGAGACGGCGCAGCTCAAGCAGGCGGCCGAGAGCGAGACCGCGGAACTGCGGCAGTCTCTGCAGCAGGAGCACGACAGGGCCGAGGCGCTGGCAACCGAACTGGCGAAGGCGCGGCAGGCCGTGGAGACGCAGGTGGCGCTGTCGAGCAAGAGGGGCGACGAGACGGCGCAGCTCAAGCAGGCGGCCGAGAGCGAGACCGCGGAACTGCGGCAGTCTCTGCGGCAGGAGCACGACAGGGCCGAGGCGCTGGCAACCGAACTGGCGAAGGCGCGGCAGGCCGTGGAACAGAAACCCGCTGCTGTGGAAGAGAGGCCCCGTATCTCCTTGCCCGCCTGGGCAAACAATGACGCCTTCGTGAAGCCCGCCCAGGCCGCAAAGCAACCGGACGTGGCGCCAGACAACAGCAAACCGGCAATTAAACTTGAAACAGTTCCATTACCAAAGCGCGTTGAGCACGAGCCGCGCGGGCGCGCCATGAGCGCAGACCATGGCTACGGCTGCCAGCACTATCGGACCTACGATCCAGCATCCGGAACCTACAAGGGGTATGATGGACAGCGCCATTCCTGCCCATAGCTCAGTCGGCATTTTGGAGACAAGTCTAGCTGACCATGCGCATTCTGCCGCTATGGGCACCAAGATGCACTGCCCTAACCTCGTCTACGGCTTCCGGCGCCGAACGCGGTGGTCGCGCCGATCCATCCGAAGGCAATGCCGGTGATCCTCACGACCGATGAGGAGCACGATGTCTGGATGCGCGCGCCATGGGATGAGGCCAAGGCGCTGCAAAGGCGGTTGCCAGATGACGCGTTAAAGGTCGTCGCGCGCGGTGCCGACAAGGAAGATCGGCTGGCGGCGTAAGTAGACAAGGACGGGCTGTGCCTGTCGTAAATTAAATCCGGACATATTGGTGGTGTAGCCCGCCGAGAATTGGGCGGCAAAGAATATGTCCGGCTAGTTCGACGGCGCGGGAGATCGGCGCATCTTTCTCCAGGGATAGATGCGTGCGGGCCCCATTGTAATATTTCATGTAACAGAGCAGGAGGTGACGGAGGTGGCGCTCGCTGAATACAATAACGTGGTCAAGGCATTCCCGTCGGATCGAACCGATCAACCTTTCAGCATATCCATTTTGCCAAGGGGAGCGCGGCGTGTTTCGCCAGAAAGATGGGCACGCACCGCTTCGTACAATAGCTGTGCGGCGACCCAAATCTCGGAGATGGGGTCGAGCAAGCACCTCCGTGGCGCTAAGAAGGCACTCTCGATCATTTAGTGGCCGTCTCTCTGGTAGTTGAACGAAAGTTTATATTGCCTGCTAGAGTTACCTCGCCGAGGTAGTCGAGAATGCGAACCGCAATGAGATCATGACGCGCTGGGAGGCGTTCGCACGCCAGGTGCAAAATCTCGCTCTCAATAAGGAGCCGAGTGCTGCCCGATTGCTCCACCAGATGCGAAAGAAATTCCCCGGTAAGGCAGTCCCCGGTGACAAATATATCTGGGTCGTCAATGACGCCGACATGAAGCTTTAGGTTTGTTGGAAGCGATTCGCATAATGAGCGTTTATGGAATGGCCACTTGTGGCGCGAAGCGGACATGGTGAGGTATCGTTTGACTGGTGGGAAGTGCCAATCAAGGCATAACGAGTGTTATGACACCGTCGTCGATGCCCCTGTTGTTGATGCCGTCGCGCGCCATCGACTCAATGACAGCCATTTCTGCCGAAAGAGAGCCGACGCCTCGTGTATGTTTAAGGCGTCTACCTTGACACAGCACGCCCGCCGTCCACCCTCGTTCGCTATGCCACACCGACGAGGCCCACCTATGGATTGCTTGCAAGGCAAAATGTATTCTTGCGGGCTTTGGATGTAGATGACCAATCGCCTATTAAGCACGAGAGGATTGTGGAGTGGATTTCACTCTCCTACCTTTGGGGCGACGAGCCACTCGATTCGCCGACGATTTCTCGGCTTTTTAAGGACGAGGATTACATTCACACCGCCATAAGTTTTTTCTGGCAGGTTCGTGGGGATAAACTAAGCGATGAGCAAAAAGACAGAGTATTTCAATTTTGGGAGGCATGCGTTGAGTGGGCAAAGGCACAACGAACCATACCAACTAGGTTGATCTCTCATTTGGCACGGTTAGCCGTTTACGTGAAAGTTATTGAACCGCGTGAGAAAGCCCTTCTTCTCTTTGTCGCGCCGCATGTCCACACCGAATACAACTTCGATGCGTTCATTGAGAATTTGTCTCGCGTGTTAAAAAGCAATCCCAGTGCCGTGAGCGAGATTCTTAAGCGTGCCATTGAGGCCGATACGCCCAGCTATGATTACGAAGATAGGCTAAAGAGACTAATTCAAGGCTTGGCAAGGTCGGGCTTCAAAAAAGAAGCGATCCAATGCGTAGAAATTGAGTTCGAACTTCCCGGGAAAAATTGATCTGTACAAAAGCCTGTAGTTCGGTCTTGTGCGCTCCTGCCGCGACCGCAGAAGCCGAAGGTGACGCGCAAGAAGCCTTCGCGGCCGGTTCCTCGGAAATCTCAGAAATCATGAGTTCTGATGCACGGCCACTCGCCAAGCTTGGCCTTCGTCTTTGCCCTTGTTAATGCGGCTTCCCATTGTTCGCGACTGGCATTCTGCGTAGGGGCGTTTACGAAGACCGAATCGGCGACTTTGAACTTGTCGTGCCGGGAGCAATCAAATCCATCGGCGTCGCTAGTCTTATCGAGAGGCTTCGCGATGGATTTGCAGATTGGACAGATAACCGTTGCGTCAGCCATCCATAGAGCTCTTTCTGGTTGTGCGAGAGCCAAGAGTACACTTCGGTCTTATTCAATCAAGTATATACCCTCCCCCGCAAGGGGGGAGGGAGAAGAAAGAGCAGCGCAATCAGCTCGCGGCCGCCGCCACCACGTCGCGCTGGCGCTTCATGACGATTTTGTTGAGCGCCCCGAGATAGGCTTTGGCCGAGGCCACCAGCGTATCCACATCCGATGCGCGCGCGGTCATCGACCGGCCTTCATGGGCAAGCCGCACCGTCACTTCGGCCTGTGCGTCGGTGCCTTCGGTGACGGCGTGGACCTGGTAGAGCTCAAGCTTGGCCTCGTGCGGCACCAGCGCCTTGATACAGTTGAACACCGCATCGACCGGACCGTTGCCCTCGGCCTCCTCGATCCTGGCCTGGCCCTCGACATCGAGCTTCATGGTGGCGCGCTGCGGACCATGGGTGCCCGCGATCACCGTCAGCGAGGTCAATTTGATGCGGTCGTGGGAGGCCGCGATTTCCTGATCGACCAGCGCCTCGATGTCCTCGTCATAGATGTCCTTCTTGCGGTCGGCGAGCGCCTTCATCCGCACGAACGCGTCTTCCAGCTGGTTCTGGCCGAGCTTGTAGCCCATCTCCTCCAGCTTGTGCACGAACGCATGCCGCCCGGAATGCTTGCCGAGCACCAGCGACGACTGCTTCAGGCCGACCATTTCGGGGCGCATGATCTCGTAGGTCGAGGCATCCTTCAGCACGCCGTCCTGATGGATCCCGCTTTCATGCGCGAAAGCGTTACGGCCGACGATCGCCTTGTTGTATTGCACCGGGAACGAAGTCGCCGCCGAGACCAGTTTTGAGGCCCGCGTCAGCATGGTGGTGTCGATCTTGTTCCACCAGGGAAACTTGTCGTTACGCACGTTGATCGCCATCACGATTTCCTCGAGCGCGGCATTGCCTGCCCGCTCGCCGATGCCGTTGACGGTGCATTCGATCTGCCGCGCGCCGCCGGCAATGCCGGCCAGCGAATTGGCCACCGCCATGCCGAGATCGTTATGGCAGTGCACGGAGAACACCGCCTTGTCCGAGTTCGGCACCCGCTCGATCAGCGTGCGCATGAAATGGGTGTATTCCTCGGGCACCGTATAGCCGACCGTGTCGGGAATATTGACCGTAGTGGCGCCGGCCTTGATCACGGCCTCGACGATCCGGCACAAAAAGTCCATTTCGCTGCGGGTGCCGTCTTCCGCCGACCATTCGACGTCGTCGATATGATTGCGCGCGCGGGTGACGTTGGCAATCGAGAGCTCCAGCACCTGCTCCGGCGTCATGTTGAGTTTTACCCGCATGTGCAATGGCGAGGTCGCGATCACGGTATGGACGCGGCCGCGTTTGCCGAATTTCACCGCTTCCGCGCAGCGGTCGATGTCTTTCGGATGCGCGCGCGCCAGGCCGGCGATCACCGCATTCTTGGAACGCCGGGCGATCTCGCTGACGGCCTGGAAGTCGCCTTCGGAGGTGATCGGGAAGCCGGCTTCGATGACATCGACGCCCATGTCGTCGAGCATTTCGGCGACTTCGAGCTTCTCCTCGAAACTCATGGTGGCGCCGGGGCATTGTTCGCCGTCGCGCAAGGTGGTGTCGAATATAACGACGCGGTCCTTGTCGGACTTGTTCACGGTGGTCATCTGGAAATTCCTTGTATCTGGTGCGCTGTCGTCTTAGCGCTGAAGGGTTCTGGTGATCTCGCGCAACCCCTGAGTGCCCAGGCGCAAATCGCCCAGACGGCCCTCAGGGGCAGATAAGAAGCAGAAGCCCGCCGAGAAGCAGGGTGGGCAGGGACGCAGCCGGAATCGCGCGGGCACCGGCGATAACGGCCGATTTCCCCTGAACTCCATACATTTGGCTGCGAATCAGCATTGCCAGACCCTTTGGAAGCCCGATCCTCGGCCAAAACCATTGACGGTTCGTTGCCGGAGGGAGCTTCCGGGCCCGTTCTAGACGAGAATTGGCGGGCGCCGCAATGCCAAAAGATAGTCAGGATGGGTGACCTAGTTTGCCAGCTGCTCGATGCACCCTCCCCCGGAGGGGAGGGGAAAGGGCGGCGCTCCCTCATCGTCATTGCGAGCCAACGGGTCGGCGCGAAGCGCCGCCCGATGACAGGCTCCGCGACTTGTCCGCCGTAGCTCGAAGAGCGAAGGCGGAAGCAATCCAGCTGTGGCGCCGGGACGCAGAAAGCTGGATTGCTTCGTCGCAAGTGCTCCTCGCAATGACGGCTGGATACAGCTTCGCATTCCCGCGGCGCATTGCGCCCGAGTTTTGCTTTGATCTCCGCCCCTCAGAGGGCGTGGGGAATGCCGGGCACCGATGCACCCGCAGCCGCGCGTGTAGTGTAGTAAACATGCGCGTTAGTCACCACAGGTCCACCGGAACATCCCGGCATTCCCGCACGCAAGCGAATAGCGCTTGGCGCCTATGCGATGCGGTTCACCGTTTGCGATGAGCCCGGCCGCTGCGCTAACCTCGGCTGGCAAAAATGCCGGGAGGAACGCATGGGTCGGAAGATAGCTATCGTCGGAGCGGGTGCCGTCGGCGGGTATGCCGGCGCCCATATGGTGCAGGCCGGCGAGGACGTGACGTTCATCGATCCATGGCCCGAGCATGTCGAGCACATGAGGAAGCACGGCCTGCGCGTCACCCACGCCAGGGACGTCGCGGAATTTTCGGTTCCCGTGCGCGCGCTGCACGTCACGGACGCGCAGCAGCTAGCCAAGGAGACGCCGGTCGACATCGCCTTCGTGTGCATGAAATCCTACGACACGGCCTGGGCCACCACGCTGATCCAGCAGTATCTGGCGCCGGACGGCTATGTCGTGTCGCTGCAGAACTGCATGAATGAAGAGACGATCGCCGGCATCGTCGGCTGGGGCAAGACGCTCGGATGTATTGCGAGCAGCATCACGGTCAACCTGCCGGAGCCCGGCCACATCCATCGGGGCGCCGGCAAGGGCGGGGCGGCGCACACCGTATTTCGCGCCGGCGAAGTGCACGGCCGCATCACGCAACGTGCGGAGGAAATCTGCCGCCTGGTCGGCTACGCCGACAGCGCGAAAGTAACCGGCAATCTATGGGGCGAGCGCTGGTCGAAACTGGTTGCCAACGTCATGGGCAACGGTCTCTCAGCCTGCACGGGCCTGACCGGCGGAGCGATGTTGGAAAGTGAGCCGATCCGCCGCTTCTCCACTCGGCTCGGGAGCGAAGCGATCCGCGTCGGGCAAGCGCACGGCTATCAACTGGAGGAGATTTTGCATCTCGCACCCGAGATGATAGCGCGTGCCGGCGAGGGCGACGAGGCGGCGATGGGTGTTTGCGATGAGCAACGCTTCAAGGACGGCCGGCGGACCTCCTCCGAGCAGCGTCCCTCCATGGGCCAGGACATGCAAAAAGGCCGGCGCACCGAGATCGAATTCCTCAACGGTTTCGTGGTGCGCGAGGGCGAAAAAGTCGGCCTCTCCTGCAGCGCCAATGCGGTGTTGACGGACATCGTCAAGCGCGTGGAGCGGAGTGAGCTGAGCCCGGATCCGCGGCACATCACTGAGCTAAGGCTGAACTAGGCGTGGACTCACTAGCACGCAGCCAAATTCGGATTGAAGCGAATCATTTCCACGGCCGTACCATCAACCTGCCATGGCCTACGGCGTTGCCCCTAATGCCATGAATTTACTTCCGCTTTCGGCGGCACAGCCGACATGGCCGGACTTGCTGCTGGCTCGACCCGGTCGCGACTGCCCCGAATCGGAAGTCCGCGACTTTCACGGCTCGGCCTGTGCCTGATTGGCGAACCGCGCCAGCAACTGCTCAATCTCACGCGCATTGTCGCCCAGGCCGCTCCTCTGGCGGTCCAATGATTGGCCGCTTGCGTCGCGACCTGGGTCGAGACGGCGGGTAGAATTGACTATCATCGGTTCCTGCCAAGGCGGAATGCCCGTGTGATTGGTCGGCTCCTCTGTCGGCCGCTCCGGTGGGTTCAAGCTGGTATAACGTTGCGGCCGTCGCCGCATCCGGGCCATTCGATAGATCGCGCTTCCCGTGAGCCACAACACCGCGATCGCACCGAACGTCCCCAAAAGTAACATTCCGAGAGAGGCGGGCGTTCCCATCGCGGACGTTTCCACCTTGGTCGGCGCGACAGGAGGGACCTTAGGCGTCAGATCCGTGTGCGTGCTCGCGTCCAAGTTGGCATCCGGCGCCGCCGACGCAACCACGAACGAAGGTGATATCGGCCGTTCGGTGGCCGAGGAGAACACGCCCGTTGGCTCTGGCCAACGCGAGGCCAACGGCGACTGCGCGGTTTCGGGGGAGGCATTGTTCGACAGCTTCTGCTCAGCGCCTCTCGGATCGACCGACGTAGCCGGCGTCGTTGGCGAGATTTTCAGGTCAGCCTCGACGAGGGTTTGTGGCAATGGCAATTCGGCATGGGCGTCTGCGGCCGAGCGCGCCAGTTTGGTCTCCCTATCGGGCGCCACCTCAGGCGCAGCTCGTCGAGCTGGTGTCGATGTTGCCGCCTGGGAAGAGGTTTCGCCTTCCTCCCGCAAGTACCAGCAATGGCGTTTAGTGCCGCGTTCGATGCGATAATACCAATGCTTGCCCGGTGGGGTTTCGTCTTTCGGTGTGGTGAGACATTCTTCAGCTGCGCCTACCGTGCTCAGAGGGATCATTGCGATCGGCGCACTTGCGACAACGCCGGCAGACACAGCCGATAGAAATCTCACCACTAGGTTCGTCATGCGGAACTCCAACGCTACCCACCCTCCCTATAGGTTCAACTTTTGCGATAAGTTGGTTCGCAATGTGGCCCTTTGAGGTTCAACGGTATTGCGTTCAGTCAACGAAGCCGCTCCATCGTCGGACAACGGAAACCGGCATGACGATCGGTGTGCGAACGCTCCAAGATCCGCTTGCCGTCCTCGATGCTTGGATCGCTAAGCAGAACGCTCCTGAACTTTCAGTTATGTAAAATGTCAATCCAAACGTTGTAAGTTTACGTTTGCCGTTACTGGGCCCATTAGCGTCGCGCACTAGTCGCCGCTACGGTCAAAGCGATTGCCGCGGGATCGCAGCAGAGCACCATCAAAAGTATCAGCCATCGCACCGCGGTTTCGGGCTCGGTACCGGTCATCATCGCGAGATATCGGATCGGGCCGGCGGATGCTTCGACGCGTACACGTTCGCCGACCAGCGCCGCGCGTTGCGTCTGTAATCCAACCAGCGTTGCCGTTGCCGCCTGCCGTTTTGTATCGAGTCCGTCCCGCGTCGCGCGCAGTTGCGTTGCCATGGTCATGGCACCAGCCACCCGGCCGCGCCGCGTCGACTCGTCCACCGCGTTATCGATTTGCGCAACGCGACGGTCTAGGTCCGCAACGGTCGCCGATTGCGCCGTGACGCGGGCGTCGAGGGTTTCAATGCGTTCGTCGACACTGGAACGTGCCGAGGCCGCCACGCTGACATGCGCCTCGACCAACTTACCGAACACGCCGGCGGCGTTGATGAGTACAAGGCCGGCAACGAGGGCGACCAGGACCGAGCGCATTTTCCATCCAACCGAGCGCCAATGCGCGGCCAGCCATCCGGCTATAACGAGTTTGCCGGCCTCCATCGTGGCGGCGAGCACCATGACCGCAACCGGAGCGCCGGGAAATATTTCAGCCATGCCCTTGACTGAAAAGAATGCCGCGACTGTCGCCAGTGCAACGGCTGCAACGAGGGCAACGGCGCCGCTGGCGCGGTCCGTGGTGGCCGCAACGGCCTCCGGGGCGATGGATGCTGCGGAAACCGTCGGCGACGCGCTGGACGCCTCTTGTTTGCCATTTGCATTAGTGCGCTTGCGCGCCCGATGGAGGCGGCTGCGTTCCGCTGCAGACAAGGGCGCGTTGCCAGATGATTCAGCACTTAATTTTTCCACGGTCATTGTCTCGTTGTCGCCATGTAATTTACGGGGTGCGATTTCCCCACCTTTCCCCACCCCACTTTGAAAGGTGTGGAGCGTCAGTACGGCGGTGGCGGTTGAACAGGCGATTCAACATCCAATTTCGTCGAAGCGGTGGCCATTGCAGGCGATTCAACAGCTAAGTTCGTCGGAGCGATGGCCACTGCAGGCGCCTTATCGCCAACGTGCCTTACCTCATCTCTCGTGCCCGATGATTGGTTCTATCGATACCAGACGGCGAGCCCTTTATTGGCAGCAATGTTCTACCGCGCAAGCCGCTGACGCGTTCTGTTGAAACTCAACTCTAGAGAGGCAACAAATGACCTACTTCTTGTGCAAAACGATCTTGCCGCGCTCGGACTTCGTACAAACGATGACCGACAGCGAAAAAAACATAATGAAGGCTCACGGCGACTACCTTCAGAGCCTGACAGAAGTTGGTTCGATCGTGTGTCACGGCCCTGTAGATGATCCCAAAGGTGGGTGGGGGCTGTCGATCTTTTCTGCAAGGGACCAAACGGAGGTTGAGCGTCTGACAGCCGCCGACCCGATAATTCTGGATGATGTTGGTGCGAGGTATGAAATTCTTCCGATGAAACAACTTCAGATGAAGGGAGCGAGCTGAGCAAGCCGAGCGCCGCTGAAGTTCCCTACATGCGCGTCATCGGTGAGCCGGCAGTGAATTCACTGCACGGTCGATGTCGCCTATTGGCACATCGCGTCATTTCGTTGCGCTACGGAATTTGGGCGCTATCGGGGCATAGCGGACATCGATCAGCCACACCAATCAAGCTCGATTTATGAGCACGCGCTCTAAGCCGGCTTGTGCGAATGCGATCACGCGCACCCTCGGGACAGATACCTTTCGCGCTTGCACGAGCCAAACGGCGGCGATTGCTTCGGAGCGGTCTTGGGCGACACGTGGTGGCTGGCAATTTTCCAGTCGTTGTCTTCGCGAACGACCACCCATGTCAGTCGAAAGACACAGGCGGCGTGGTTTCACTCACGACGAAAGAAAGTCTTCGCATTGAACGAACCTATTATTTGCTGGGGAAAGTCTGCATCAAAGCGCAACCCGAGCGTTGCGGTCAATCACGATCTGCCCGCGACCCGGGGAGCTTCATCCGGCAACAGCGATCTGACCGCCATATTTGGCGCGAAGCTCGATTTTGAGCAGCTTGCCGGTTGCGGTATGCGGCAGCGATTCCACGAAGATCACATCATCCGGCATCCAGAATTTGGCGATGCGCGTCGACAGGAATTCCAGGATCGATTCCTTCGTTGGATTGGTGCCGGGCTTGGCCTGCACCAGCAGCAGCGGCCGCTCCTGCCACTGCGGATGCGGGATCGCGATGACGGCTGCCTCGAACACGTCGGGATGCGAGACGGCGAGATTCTCGATCTCGATCGAGGAGATCCATTCGCCGCCGGACTTGATGACGTCCTTCAGCCGGTCGGTCAATTGCACGTAGCCGTCGGGACTGATGGTCGCGACGTCGCCGGTGCCGAACCAGCCGTCATCGTCGACGACCTTGCCGCCCTCGTCCTTGAAATAACCTGAGATCACCCAGTTGCCCCGCACCTTGAGCTGGCCGACCGACTTGCCGTCGTGCGGCAGCGCCTCACCATCCTCGCCGACGAGGCGCAGTTCGACGCCGGAGACCTGACGTCCCTGCTTGACCTGCATGTCGACGATCTCGGCTTCCGTCGCGCCGTCGTGCTTGCCGAGCGGCGAGCCGAGCGTGACCAGCGGGCTCGTTTCCGTCATGCCCCAGGCGTGCAGCAGGAAGACGCCGAGCAGGTCACGGAATTTCTCGACAGTGGCGCGCGGCGCAGCGGTGCCGCCGCTGAAGACGAGCTTCAATTTCAGCTTCGAGAAATCGAGTTTTGCGCGATTGTTCTCGATATAGGCGAGGAAGTTGAGCCAGATCGTCGGAATGCCGCCAGCCTTGGTGCAGCCTTCCTGCTCGAGCAGCATGTAGATGCTTTCCGGATCGAGCCGCGGTCCGGGCAGCACGAGCTTGGCGCCGCACATCGCCGCCGAAAACGGCAGGCTCCACGCGTTGGCGTGGAACAGCGGCACGATCACCAGGATCGAATCCTTGGCCGAGAGCGCGAAGCCGTCGGCCGCGCAGGCGGCAAAGGCATGCAATATGGTCGAGCGATGGCTGTAGAGAACGCCCTTGGGATTGCCTGTCGTGCCGGAGGTGTAGCAGAGCGTGCAGGCGGTGTTCTCGTCGAGCTGCGGCCATGCGTAATCGGGCGAGGCCTGCGCCAGCAGCGTCTCGTAGCACAGGAGATTGTCGACGTTGACGGAAGGCATGTCCTTTTCATCGCACAGCGCGATCCAGCCGCGCACCAGCGGCAAGTGCGGCGCGAGTTGCTCGACGAGCGGCGTGAAACCGGGATCGAAGAAGATGTAGCCGTTTTCGGCATGGTTGATGATGTAGACGAGTTGTTCGGCGAACAGGCGCGGATTGACCGTATGCAGCACGCGGCCGGAGCAGGTGACCCCGTAATAGAGTTCGAGATGCCGCCACGAATTCCAGGCGAGCGTCGCGACGCGATCGCTTTGGCGGACGCCGAGCGCCGTGAGCGCGCCCGCGAGGCGCTTGGCACGCGCCGCGACCTGCCCGTAATTGGACCGGTGCATGAGACCTGCCGGATCGCGCGAGACGATCTCGGTTTCCGCGTGCCAGGTCGCGACATAATCGACCAGGTTCGAGATCAGCAGCGGCCGGTTTTGCATTAGTCCAAGCATGAGTCCCCCCGTTCTCGTCGCGCTTGACGCTCGGCATTATCGGCATCATTACGCCCTACGGAACCGGTACAAGTCCAGCCTAAAGGAGTCAGCAAGGAATACCACTGGGCTCAAGCGTCAATGGTTGAGGGTCAGCGCGCGATGGCAGGCCGCGAAACTCCGTATCTCATCACGTCAGGCATTGGTGAGGTCCGCTTCGCACGCGCTGCTCGTAAAATCATCCGACGAAAAACGCTCCTCACGCCATTGCGGGCATCCTGCCGAACAGGTGATCCAGCGCCGTGCGCAAAACGTCCAGCGGACTAGAAGCGCCTGAACGGCTACGCCACGCGACATGGCCGTCCGGTCGGACCAGTACCGCGCCATCCGTGTCGACGCCGTACGCGTGGTGCCAGTTGCCGTCGGGGTCGCCGAGATCTCCGTCCTTTCCGACTGTAAAGGCAAGGAGCGGAGGCCATGACGGGCCGATCGCTTGCGCAGCCCGTCGCCATGCCTCGCCGTCGGTGCCGGCCAGCAGCACGAAGTGCGGCCCGAACAGGTCGATGGTCGAGATTTGCTCATTGCTACGCGTGAGCCAGACATGGGGCGCGCGGCTACCGGGCCGCGCGGAGGGCACATAGTCGGTGACGGGGTCGTCGACGACAACCGGTGGCGTTCCGTCCGGCACGACCGCCGTCGATTGATAGCAGGCCCCGAAGATGAGCCCCTGCTCGTTCAGGAATTCGCGCCGCGGCAGGACCTTGCTTTGCCGCGCGTTGCGCCCCATCGACAGGGCGTTGGCCAGCGAATTCTCGGTGATAATCCGGCCGAACGGCTGGCGCTCGGCGTGGTAGCTGTCGAGCAGCGAGCCGTCGGCTTTTCCGCTGATCACGGCGGCGATCTTCCAAGCCAGATTGTGAACGTCCTGCACCCCGGTGTTGAGGCCGAAGCCGCCGGTCGGCGGCATCTCATGGGCCGCGTCTCCGGCCAGGAAAACGTCGCCGACGCGATAATTGTCGGCAACGATGGCGGATGCTTCCCACGGACTGACGGCCAGCACCGATACGGCAAGGTCCGGTACGCCGGCGCCTTTGCGGATCAGCGCCGCACAAAACTCCGGGGTAAAATCCTGCGGCTGCCAGCCGAATTTCTTGGGGCTGTGAATCAAAAAACCCCAGCGATCCCGGCCGTTGATGGTGAGGAATGTGGCGCGCAGATCTTCCTGCTCGACAAAATACAGCGCCGCAGGCCGATGTTCGACCCATTGGGTGAGATCGGCGTGGAACAGAATATTGACGCTGTCGTAGACCTTCTCCTCGCCGGTCATCTTCACGTCCAGCGCGCGACGCACGCGGCTTTGCGCGCCCTCGGCGGCAATCAAATAGCGCGCGGTGAAAGGCGTCTCCTCGCCTGTCGTGCGATCGGTCAATTTGCCCGTGACGGCACCGGGCCGTTGGCTGAACGAGGTCAACTCGGTATTGAAGCGCAGCGCTCCCGGCCCCCCGGCTTGCTCGGCAAATCGACGAATGACCGGCTCGAGGTCATCCTGGGCGCAGAGACAATTCCTGACCGGCGTCGCCGCCATGTTCTTCGCCGTGGCGCGACCGGGCACGCGACGCTCGATCTCGTTACCGGCAAGGGATTCGGCCCAGACGATCAGTCCCAGCCGCCCTTCCGCCAGGCCTGCGTCCCTGATCGCGGTATCGATGCCGCATTGCCGGAAGACTTCCATGGTGCGGGCATTGATCCCGCGTGCCTTTGGCGTGAGCGCCGTGCTCGGGTGACGTTCGACGAGCAGCGAGCGCACACCGTGGCGGGAGAGCAGCAATGAGGCGGTGAGACCCACCGGACCGCCGCCGGAAATAAGAACGGGGATGTCGAGCATCTCTTCTCCTTGTTTCGATCCGCGTGCCTGATTTATCCAAGCTCCATTTATCCAATATCCATGGGCTTGCCGTGGGTTTCCTTGCGATAGGCGAAGATTGCGATGAACGCTGCAAGTTCGCAGGCGGCCAGGAACAGGAAGGCAGGTGCGACGGCATCGGCAGTCGCTTTCGGCGAAACCACGTCGTTACTTCCTGCGATCAGCGCCAGACAAACCGGTCCCAGGATTTTACCGACCCCGTTGGAAGCCTGCGCCAATCCGAACGCCCGGGCACCAAGCGAGACCGGAAACACCTCGACGACATACGGCGTGATGTTGGAAAAAGAGCCGCTGTAAAAGGCCGCACCAAAAACCACCAGCAGCGCAAACACCGACCAGCCGGCGATGAACTCGCGATAGAACGCGAAAATCGCGAGCATGACAAGGACGGACATGAACGTTCCGACCAGTGCTGAGCGGCGGCGCCCGATATAGAGCGGCAGAAACGAAAATAATACGCGGCCGAGAATTGAGGCGATGCTCGCGTAGACGAAATACTGCGCGGCCTCGTGCGCCGTGATCTTGAGAAGCTGGGACAGAACAGTGGGTCCCCACAGCGCCACGCCATAGGTGCCGGTCGATATCCCGATCCAGATGACGACGACCCACCAGAATCGCTTCTGGTCCTGGTACAACTCCGACAACGACGCCGGCTTGCTGGCCGGCGCGATCGCGGTCGGCAACGCGACGGCTTGCTCGGGAACGCCAAGCAGCTTTGCGGCCTCGCGCCGCGCGTCGGCATTGCGGCCGCGCGACAGCAGCCAGCGCACCGATTCCGGCGCGATCCACGCGATCAGCAGGGACGTGACGATCGGCATCGCGCCGGTGGCGGCAACGCCGCGCCAACCGATCACCGGTAAGAGGCTCGCCGAAATCATGGCGGCGAACATCGTGCCGAGCGCGACGGGGACGACCATCATGCTGGAAACGAACGTACGGTATCGGGTCGGCGTAATCTCGACGACCATTGGATTCTGGGCGCTCACCGCGGCAATCGATCCAAAACCCACGACGAAACGCAGGATTGAAAACAGTATCCAGGCGCCGTCCGGTATCAGTGCACATCCGGCGGCGCCGAGCGAAAAGATCAAGCCGCCGCCCCAGATCATCTTCTTGCGCCCGATCGTATCGGCGATGGGGCCGCCGACCAGTGAGCCGAAGATGGCGCCGACGCCCGACGACAACAGCATCACCGCGCCCTGGCCGTAAGTGAGATGCCAGCTTGGCGCGAGCACCGAGACGAGATAGCCGACCAGGAAGAAGTCGTAATATTCGAACATCTCCTGCAGGACGAGCAGCCCGATGGTCAGATAATAGCGTGGCGCGAGATTAGGCTTCTCGATCGCGCTCAGCCAGTCCTGCGCATCTCGCTGGGCCGTGCTGCGGATTTTGTCTGGAAAATTGCCGGCAACGGCGCCTTGCGCGTCGAGCGAAACCTCGGCCATCTCTCTCCCCGGAGGCCCGACTGCTCGCCGTCATGCGCGGCGATTTTAGAGTGCCGAGACGATCCTCGATAAAACTAGCAGCTGAAATTGAAAACACAATCGGGATCGGCCGAGTTGCCCGCTGCACTGCACGCGCGGTGACTGCTCCGATCATGCAAGGCCGGCAATCGCTATCGCCACACACAGTCGCGCCAGACGGGCCGATGCTTTATCTTGCCACAGATCTCAAACTCGGAGGAGCGGCCCAGATGATTGCCGACGAGACGCAGGGGCAATATGTGCAACTGGCAGAAATCGAAATCGATCCCGCCCAGCTGGAAAGCTACAAGGCCGCGGTCAAGGAGCACATCGAGACGGCTATTCGGGTCGAGCCGGGAGTTCTGGTGCTATACGCCGTTTCTGAAAAAGATAACCCGGCCCACGTCAGGGTTTTTGAAATCTACCGGGATATCGATGCATACAAGGCGCATCTGGAATCCGCGCATTTCAAAAAATACAAGGCCACCACCGAGAACATGGTCAAGTCGCTCAAGCTTGTCCAGGTGACGCCGATCATGCTCGGCGCGAAGGCGAAGTGAAGACGTCACCCGGCCAAAAAGCCAACCCCTCACAAGAGGGGCTGGCGCGCATTTCAGGCTTCGTTTTTGGGAATGTATTTACCCATGACGCACTTATAACTTTGTAATTTCCACTCATGATACGGACTATTGGCGAGCCAGTCGGCAATACCGATTTGCGCGTTAACCTGACAGGCGGTCATGGTGATGCCCGACTGATCACTGTTGGTGACGACTTTTTCCATGCAAAGCTGGCCATTGCAGAGAACAGCGACGAGAGTAACAAGCATGATAACCTTCGTTAATGAGGATACCCGGTCAGTTCGACGCATGCAGAGTTCATGCCAGCATTGGTAGGCGCCACGCCCTGATAGGTTCACGCGTAAAATCCTACCTTTCGGGTCGCTTTTGTCGCCGGAGAACGGGTTGTGATGTCACCGCACCGACGTCAAGTCTTGCTTTTGACGGCCGCTGCCGTGCTGCTGTCGCGGCTCGATGGCCGGCCTTTGCGCAAGGCGACTACGAAATCGGAAAATTTGTCTACCGTAGTTTTACGGTCGATACCTCCGCCGCTCAGGATGTCCCGAACCCTGCGGTGATCGAGGCGTCGCTGAGACACCAGATCGACATTGTCGCCGATTGCGGCGTCAGTCCCACCATCCTCAGCTTTTTCAAAAGCCAGGAGGTTGTCATAAAGCCCGGTCAGGGCGACGGCGGCGGGCACTTTTCGAAAGACAGCAAGGGCGTCACCATCGACGCCGCCGTGCAGGCGCCGGAGAAGCCGGTGCTGCTGCATGAATTGCTGCACGCCTATCACTTCCGGGTTTTGCCGGGCGCGTTGCAGAACCCCGACCTCGTGATGTTCTACAACAATGCCAGGGATGGCGGGCTCTATCCGGCCGACGCCCACGTCCTGAAGAACGTGCAGGAGTTTTTCGCGGTGACGGGCAGCCTCTATCTCTGGGGCAATGTCGACCGGCCGCCGCGCACCAGGGAAAATCTACGTGAGAAGCAGCCGGCCTACTACAAATGGCTCGGGGAGTTATTCGGGGTGCAGAAGGATAGTTGAATCGGCGACGGCAACTGTCGTCCGGACAAACAACCTCCGGCCTCATCCTGAGGAGCGCGCTCTCGCGCGCGTCTCGAAGGATGGCCGCGAGTCCATGCGCTGCGTCCATCCTTCGAGACGCTTGCTGCGCAAGCTCCTCAGGATGAGGTTAGTGCGTGCGTTGTCGCGTGGCCCCTCACGCCGCGCGAACGGAATCCATGAACTTCGCGACCTCGTGCTTCAGCCGATTGCTCTCGGTCGACAGCGATTGCGCGGCTGAGAGCACCTGGGAGGAAGCCCCTCCGGTTTCGGAGGCGCCGCGCTGGACGTCCGCAATGCTGGCCTCGACCTGCGAGGTTCCTTCCGCGGCGCGCTGCACGTTCCGGGAGATTTCCTGGGTGGCGGCGCCCTGCTCTTCCACGGCGGAGGCAATCGTCGCCGAAATTTCCGATATCCTTGCGATCGTCGCGCCGATCTCCTTGATCGCGGTGACGGAATCCTTGGTCGCCGACTGGATGTCGGCGATCTGCTGGCTGATTTCGTCGGTGGCTTTCGCGGTCTGCTCGGCGAGCGTCTTCACTTCGGCCGCGACAACCGCAAATCCCCTGCCGGCTTCGCCGGCGCGCGCGGCTTCGATGGTCGCGTTCAGCGCCAGCAAATTGGTCTGCCCGGCAATGGTCTGGATCAGATCGACGACATCGCCGATGCGGCCGGCAGCCTGCGACAACTGGCTGATGCGAGCGTCGGTCTTCTTGGCCTGTTCGACAGCTTCGCCGGCAATGGTGGCGGAAGCGTCGACCTGACGGCTGATCTCGCCGATCGAGGACGCCAGCTCCTCGCTTGCTGCTGCGACCGAATGAACGTTCGCGGAAGCCTCTCCCGAGGCGTTCGATGCGCGCTGGCTGACCTGCTCGACGGTATCCGCCGTCTTGGTCAAGGTCGAGGACGACGCCTCGAGCTGGCCGGCAGCACTGGAGACCAGCGTGACGATTTGACCGACTTCGCTCTCAAACTGGTCGGCGAGGCGGTTCATGTCGATCCTGCGCTGCTCGGCCTGCCGCTTTTCGCCCGCCGCCTGATCCTCGCGCATACGGTTGGTTTCGATCATGGCGTCGCGGAAGATCTGCACCGTGCGGGCCATTTGACCGATTTCGTCGGTGCGCTCGGCATTGGCGACGGGCGCCTCTAACTCGCCGGCGCTGAGCGAGGCCATGCGGTCTTTCAGGCCCGACAGCGGCTTGACCACGCTGCGGGTAATCGCCCAGGCGACCGCGATCGACAACAGCATCAGCACGGCAATCACAACCGAGGCGGTCCGGACCATCGACCAGAACGATGCATCGACGTCGGAAATATATTGCGCGCTTCCGATCATCAGGTGCCAGGGCGCGAAGCCGCGGGTGAACGCCACCTTGTCGAGCGGGGTCGGATCGGTGCTGCTGCGCAGGAACGAATAGCGGAGGCTGCCCTCTCCTTTGCGCGCGAGATCCATCAGCATCGACGCAAAGGGAAGACCATAGGCGTCCTTGACGCCGCGCATATCCTTGCCGAGCAAGGTCGGAACGCCGGTATTGGAGACGCAGATTCCGGTCTCGTAATCGTAGATATAGACGTAATTGGTGTGATTTTCATACCAGACGTTACCTGCGGCCTCGAAGAAGCGCTTCTTCGCTTCCTCCTCCGTCATCTGGCCCGAGGCTGCGGCATGCTGGAAGCCGTCGGCCAACTGCCATACGGCGTCGACGATCGCGTGCGCCTTCTCGGTACGCTCGGTAATGAGTTGGCTGCGGGCAACCAGCAAGATCGTGGAGGCCACCAGCGCCATGCAGATCGCGCCGACGATGGTCATGGCGGAGAGCTTGGCGCCGATCGAGCGATTCGAGAACAAAGTGCTTATTTTTGGCATTCCAATTGCCCATTCTGCTATGGCGGGCCGGCCTGGAAGCGGCGCGCGACAAAATCATGATTTCCACAGGCGTCAACTTAGAAGAAAAATATTAAGGACTTAGTTACGCTGCTTGCGGCCTTGAGGCCGCAACGCGGCCCGCGAAACGCCGCGGCGCTTCGCGTTAATCCTTCGTTAAGGATGGGGTTTATCAGCGCGACAACAGGTTGGTCTTGGCCAAATCCAACACCTCGTCGCCTTTGCCGCTCATGACAGCGCGAAGCACCCACAGGCTAAAGCCCTTGACCTGCTCGGCGGTGATGGTGGGCGGCATCGAGAGCTCCTGTTTCGCGGTCACCACGTCGAGCACGGCGGGGCCGTCATGGGACAACACATCGCGGATCGCGGCCGGAAGCTCGCCGGGATCCTCGACCCGAATCGCATGGATGCCCATGGCGCGGGCCATGGCCGCAAAATCGGGATTTTGCAGATCGGTCCCGGTTTCGATGAAGCCGGACGCCTTCATCTCCAGCGCGACAAAGCCGAGCACGCCATTGTTGAAAATCACCACCTTCACCGGCAGCTTCATCTGCGTCAGCGTGACCAGATCCCCCATCAACATCGCAAATCCGCCATCGCCCGACATCGACACCACCTGGCGGGCGGGCTGTGAGGCCTGAACGCCGATCGCGTGGGCCATCGCGTTCGCCATTGAGCCATGGACCCATGATCCGACCAGGCGCCGCCGTCCGTTCATGGCAAGATAGCGTGCCGCCCAGATCGTCGGCGTGCCGACATCGGCGGTGAAGACGGCATCGTCCGAGGCCTGCTCGCTGAGCAGGCGGGCGAGGTATTGCGGGTGGATCGGCTTGTTCCCCGGGGTGCCGCGGGCGAGTTCGTCGAGTCCCGCCCGGGCCTTTTTGTAGTGGGCCACGCTGGCGTCGAGATGCTTGCTGTCGCTCTTCGCCTTAAGCTCCGGAAGCAGCGCCGCGATCGTGGCGCCGACGTCGCCGACAATGCCGAGATCGAGCTTGCAGCGACGGCCCAGATTCTCGGGCCGGATATCGACTTGCGCGATTTTGGCGTCGGAGGGGAGAAACTGCTTGTAGGGAAAATCGGTCCCCAGCATCAGCAGCACGTCGCATGCATGCATGGCCGCATAGCCGGAAGAGAAGCCGATAAACCCGGTCATGCCGACATCGTAGGGGTTATTGAACTCGACGTGCTCTTTACCGCCGAGCGCATGCACGATCGGGCTCTTGAGCGTTTCGGCAAGTCGCATCAGGCTGTCATGGACGCCGGCGCAACCGCGCCCGCAGAACAAGGTGACGCGTTTGGCGCCGTTGAGGAGTTCGGCCAACGCCGTCAATTCGGTTTCGGCAGGCCGAACGACCGGCGGCACCGGCAAAAGCCCGGCGTTGGGTGAAATGCCGCGCTTTGGCGCCGGCCGCAGCGCCACGTCGCCCGGCAGCACCACGACCGCCACGCCGCGACGCCCGACCGCGGAGCGGATTGCGTTTTCCAAGACGTAAGGAAGCTGCGCGGTGTCGGAAATCAGCTCGCAATAGTGACTGCATTCCCGAAACAATTCCTGCGGATGGGTCTCCTGAAAATAGCCGCCCCCGATCTCGGCGGAGGGAATTTGCGCAGCGATCGCCAGCACGGGCGTGCGACTGCGGTGAGCGTCGAACAGGCCATTGATGAGATGAAGATTGCCCGGACCGCATGAACCGGCGCAGACGGCGAGACCGCCGGTGATTTGCGATTCACCCGCGGCCGCGAAGGCTGCGACTTCCTCATGACGAACATGAATCCAGTCAATCGCATTTCGCTGGCGCAGCGCCTCGGTCACGGCATTGAGGCTGTCACCGACCACGCCGAAGATTCGTTTCACGCCTGCTTGAATTAGCGTCTCCGCGATGAGATCAGCGACATTCTCGATTGCCATGGCAGCTGTCCATCCTGATGTGGCGAGGGTGGGCTTCTCCCAATCTTACCGGAAGCGGCCTGTCGGCTCCAGGGTGTTCGACGTGGAAGGAGCTTGCCGCGGAGCTGACATGTTTCGACGCGGGACCGTCGCATCGGCAACTGTCGGTCGAGCAGCCGACCAAGTAAAAAATATGTTCCGTCCCGCCCCACCCAAGGAGGTGGGTTTGTCACAGGGGCCGAGCCGTCCAGAAAAAACTTCTTGTGATGGGCGTAGCTCTTCCAATGCGGAAGATCTGAAACCAACTGTGCTGGCGCTGGCGGTCATTGGCAAATATTTCCCCGAATTTCCCGCCTTGGAGAACAAATGGGCGAAGTTGTTCAATTTATCCCGAAGCGTGACCTCGAACGGGCCCGTCTTATTCACGAGGCCCGCGCGATATATGAGGGCATATTCCCGACGGCGGGGGGCCCCGCCAGCGAGCAGCTCGGGACCAAGGAATGAGCGGACGCCTAAGAGCGCGAAGCCCCCGCCGACGTAATCGGAGCCGCCATCATGGTCAGCAGGATTAAGCCTCGGGGCATGCTACCTCTTAGACCCGAGGTAAGTGGTCCATACGGCGCTGGCTAATGTCTGCGACGTTTGCTGAGCGCATGTCTTTTCGACTTCGGCCACTATCGCCGCCACGTCAATTTTCGCCTGTGTCTGATCACTTGCTGCGGCAACGTAATTGAGTCCCGTCCAGAAACCGTAGATCCAGACAGTTCCCTCTAATTGATGCTCTTGCGTAGACCGCCAGTGAGCGCAACTCATGCGCCCTATTCCGATCATGTCGACGGAAACCTTGGCATCCTGCGCTGAGACCAGGCAGGCCGGAGCGGCAAAGACCAGCGCCGCAAATAAGACTCGTTTTTTCATGCGCCAAATCCGCGCGCCCCTCACCCGATCACCAAAAATTCGCTGACTCGTAAGTCCACCCATCGGGCTATTACCGTGGCCCTTGCGAGCTCGAGCAATGCCGCCACCAAGAGATGCCCGGAACGGCCGCGGCACAGAGGTTCGGTCAATGTGTAATCTCCACAGCATCACTACGAATCAGGCCGCAGCGTGACGGCTGATCGCGGCGGCTGGAAACGACCATTTGATGATCCAATACCGTTACCGTCGGAAGCGGAACCGATCTCAGCCCCGCCTCGCCTGATCCCTGCCTAATTCAAATCGAAGAGCCGCCTTCGGACGGATTTTCTTTGCATCGCGGATGTCGGTTCATGACACATCGCGTCATTTCGCTGCGATGCGGAATTTGGTCGCTATTGGGATACAGCGGACATCGATCAAACCGCGCAAATAAAGTTCGATTTATGAGTACGCGCCCTATCCGCCCTTCGCCGCCACACGCTTTCCGGCCTTCGCCACCTTCTTTCGCCTGCCCTCGCCTTCCTGTTCCAGCGCCTTGCGCACCCGCTTGAACTCCTCGAGGGATGCCTTGTCGGCGCGCGGAAAGCGCAGGTTGAGGCTGTCGAGCGCGCTGACGATCGCCGAGCCGATCACCACGCGGGCGAACCATTTGTGGTCGGCCGGCACCACATGCCATGGCGCCACCGCGCTCGAGGTATGCCGGACGATGTCCTGGTATACGGCCATGTATCTGTTCCACAGCGCGCGCTCGGTGATATCGGCCATCGAGAATTTCCAGTTCTTGGCGGGGTCGTCGAGCCGGTCGAGAAACCGTTTGCGCTGCTCCTCCTTCGAGATATTGAGGAAGAATTTCAGGATCACGTTGCCGTTGCGCGAAAGATACCGCTCGATCGCGGAAATATCCTCAAACCGTTCGCGCCAGATGTTCTTGGTGATCAGCTTGGGAGGGATCCGCTCCTGCTTGAGCAATTCCGGATGCAGCCGCGTCACCAGGCATTCTTCATAATGGGAACGATTGAAGATGCCGATGTGGCCGCGCGCCGGCAGCGCGATCACGTGGCGCCACATGAAATCATGATCGAGCTCCTGGGAGGTCGGCTGCTTGAAGGAATGCACCTCGCAGCCCTGCGGGTTGACGCCCTCGAATATGTGCTTGATGGTGCTGTCCTTGCCGGCCGCATCCATGCCCTGAAAGATCAGCAGCACCGACCAGCGATTCTGCGCGTAGAGCTTTTCCTGAAAATCCTTGAGCCGTTTCCGGTTGGCTTCGAGGATTTCTTCCGCCTTGTCCTTGTCGAGACCGCCCCTCTCATCGGTCTTATACGCCTTGAGATGAAATTTGCCGGAGCCGTCGAAACGGAACGGCGTGACGAAGGCTTCCGGCTTGGCTGCGGGGGATCGCGCAGGCGTCTTGCTCATGAGATCGGGGGCTCCGGTTCGAACCCGAACGGTACAGGGTGCGCGCCGGGAGAGGCAACCAACAAAAGAGAGGCCCCAGCCATCGCCGGGGCCTCTCGTCAGCGCTTAGTAGATATCGCACACGTTGACGCGACGTGGGCCGAATTCGGTGAAGATCGTCTTGTAGCAGCTTCCACCGATGTAGAATCTCGAACGGTAGTAGTGGTCGTGACCCCAACCCCAGTGACCGTGGCCACCACCCCAGTGACCGTGACCACCACCCCAGTGACCACCACCGTGACCACCACCCATGCCATGGGCGGAAGCGGCGGAGGGAGCAACCGCGACAATCGAAGCGGCAGCGAGAGCGCCGAGAGCAAGTTTACGAAACATTATGGTTCTCCATGTCTGTGATGCATTGCACCGGTTACGCTCATCAGACGTGGCCTGAACGAAGTCGGTTCACGGGAATTTTATGAACGCTCGTTCAGCAATGCTTTGAAATTTTTGCGTGAGGATTTCGCTGCTTCACCCTCCCCTCCAGGGCCCCTGGAGGGGAGGGTGAAGAGAGGCAAACTACGAATCAATTTTTCAACTGCGCTTCGATGAACGCGGCGACATAGCGCGGCGTTGCAGAGGTGAGATCGCTCACCTCGCGCACGAGATGGATCGCGGAAAGCTCGGGTTGCCGTTGCCGCGCGAGATTGGCTTCGATCCGCTCGCGCAGCGCCTCGCCTGAGCTATCGACATCCAGGAGCCGGATCATCGCAATCGCACTGCCGGAGACGACGCAGTCCCAATGCGCGCAGGCGCGATAGTCCGCCGGCGTGAGACCGGTTTCCTCCTCGAGCTCGCGGGCGACACTGCCCGCGATATCGACCGCGCCGCCACTGAGATCGTCGAGATCGGGCGTTCCGGCCGGAAAATAGATGCGGCCGGCATTCGCGGTGTGTCGACCCATTTCACCGAGGATGAATGCGCCGTCGGAACAACGCAGCGCGCCCATGCCGAAACCGTTGAACACGTGCTTGTCGGGAAAGCCCCAGTCGCGCCAGGCCAGGAAGCTTGCGAAGTCGGCCTCGAAATAAGACGCGCTGAAGCGCGCGCCGGCAAAGAGCGGATCGCGCGCCAACAGGATGCGGCCGTTCCAGATCGGCTTCTCGCGCTGCTCGATCGCAAAATGCGCATCGATATCGGCACGCCGTTCGTCGGCGAACGGCCACGGCTCGGGACGAAAGCTCAGATCGAGCGTGGTGACGCGATGAATGACGGGAAGCGTCATGCCGCCGGATAAAGGTTATTTCGCATTCATCCCCGTCGTCTTCTTGGCCTGGTCGACGAATTTGTTGGTCCAGGTCTTGCTGACATCGATATTGGCCTTGGCGACTTCGGGCGAACTCTCGCTGAACACCGCGAGCACCGCGTCCGCGCCCTTTGGATCCATCTTGCCGGTCTCCGAATACATCGGGATCGTGTTCTTGAGCGCGGCGAGATAAAGCTCCTTGTTCTTGCCGACGATTTCGGGCGGCATCTTGGCCATGATGTCTTCCGCCGAATGCGAATGAATCCAGGCCAGCGTATTCAGCATCGCGCTGGTCAGGGCCTGCACTTCCTTCTCATGCGAACTGACCCACTTGGCCGTCGAGTAAAGCGCTCCGCCCGGATATTCGCCGCCGAACACATCGAGCGTATCTTTCTGCGTGCGCGTATCGGAGAGGATGCGTAAGTCCGGATGGCTGCCTTGCAGCACGGTGACCGACGGGTCCAGCATCACTGCCGCATCGATCTGGCCCTGCTCCATCGCCGCAACCGCAGTGGCGCCGAGGCCGACGCCGATCACGGCGACGCTTGCGGGATCGAGGCCGTTTTTCTTCAGGAGATATTTGAGGAAGAAATCGGTCGAGGAGCCCGGCGCGCTGACGCCGACTTTCTTGCCGGCCAAATCCTTGATCGATTTGATTTCGCCCGCATGCGAGGGCGACACCACCAGCACGAGGCCGGGATAGCGGTCATAGACGACGAAGGCCTGCAGCTCCTGCTTCTTGGCCGCGAGATTGACGCAATGATCAAAATAGCCGGAAACCACGTCGGCGCTGCCGCCGAGCACGGCCTTGAGCGCGTCCGAGCCGCCCTTCAGGTCGACCAGTTCGACCGCAAGGCCGGCTTTGTCGAACTCGCCGAGTTCCTTCGCCAGCACGGTCGGCAGATAGCACAGACAGGCGCCGCCTCCGACCGCGACCGTGATCTTGGTTTGGGCTGCGGCGAGACCGGAGGTCAGAAATAGCGCCAACAGCGCTGATGCGAGCCTGCCAAACATCATCTTCATGGTATCCTCCGGGGTCTCGTTGGTTGGGTGCAGGATAGAGCAGCGTGCCGCGCTTGAGAAGGTGGCGGTGGATCTCCCTCTCCCCGCCCCTTTGCGGGGAGAGGGTTGGGGTGAGGGGCTCTCTCCACAAGCTCGACTCGCGGAGAGTCCCCCCTCACCCGGATTGCTCCGCAACATAGCCGAAGCTTCGCTTCGGCGTTCTTATCTGAGGACGGCCGCCGAAGGCGGCCTATGCCTCTCCCCGCAAGCGGGGCGAGATGGCATCAACCGCGTCCCTCAAGCGCATCCGGCCGCCACGCCAGCAGCCGCCGCTCCACGACCGTCACCACCATGTCGATCAAAATGACAAAAGCGGACAAGACGAACATGCCGGCAAAGACGCCGGCAACGTCGAACACGCCTTCGGCCTGCTGGATCAGATAGCCGAGGCCTGCGGCCGAGCCGAGATATTCGCCGACCACGGCGCCGACGACGGCAAAACCGACCGAGGTATGCAGCGAGGAAAACATCCATGACAGCGCCGACGGCCAGTAGACATGCCGCATCAACTGCTGTTCGCTCATGCCGAGCATGCGGCCATTGGCCAGCACGGTGGTCGAGACTTCCTTGACGCCCTGATAGACGTTGAAGAAGACGATGAAGAATACCAGCGTGACGCCAAGCGCGACCTTCGACCAGATGCCGAGCCCAAGCCACAATGTGAAGATCGGCGCCAGCACGACGCGCGGCAGCGCGTTGCCCATCTTCACATAGGGATCGAACACCGCGGCGACGTGCGGCTGACGCGCGAACCAGAAACCGACCATGACGCCGCTGAGCGAGCCGATCGCAAACGCGAGGATAGATTCCCACAGCGTGATCAGGAGATGTTTCCAGATCACGCCGGTCCGGAACCAGTCGAAGATTTGACTGAAGACATCGACCGGATTGGAAAAGAAGAATGGCGGGAGCCACGTGTGGCCGAAGATCGCCACACTGGCAAGCAACTGCCATAGTCCCAGTCCGACCACCGCGACCAGCAATTGCAGTAAGAGGAGCCCGATCCTCGACACGCTCACACCCCTCTCATTTTTGCCTTACGATGCGCCGTCACGGTTTGGAGAACGTGCCGATCAAGCCGGTCGCCAATTTGGCATGGCCTTCCAGCGCCTTGAACAGCTCCTCGCGGGTCAGACCGGGCTGCAGCGCGGTCGGCTCGAGATCGGTCGCGATCAGCGTGAAGATATAATGGTGCGGCGCGCCCGCCGGCGTGCAGGGCCCGGTGTACCAGGAGAACTTGTTGGTGCCGATGCCGCCGACATATTTGTCGCTGAGCTTCGAGACTTCACCCTCGGCGAAGCCGGTGACCGAAACTGGAATGCCATAGGCCACCCAATGGCTGACGCCGCCGGGCGGCCGGCCTTCCGGATCGAGCATCAGCAACGCAAAACTCTTGGTGCCCTCGGGCGGATCCGCCCAGGATAGCGTCGGTGAAATGTTCTCGCCGACGCAATTCGGATTGGCCTTGTTGTTGCCGGCGTTCTTCAGCGGCAAGCGCTCGCCGTCCTTGAAGTCCGGCGAGGACAGCGTGAATGCGCCTTGCGCGCGCGCATCATGCGAGCCGCAAAAGCCGGCCAGCGTGACCGCCGCCGAGAGAATTAAACTGCGTGAGAACATGACATCTCCGTTTGTTGGCATTGGTTAAATCTCCGCGACACGATGGCAGCGCTATCCGGCTGCCGATTGTGCGTAGCCCTTCAACACTTCGTCCTTCAAAACACTCCATATCTCACGGTGAAGTGTGTGAAATTCCTTTTCCAGCCGGACCTCGAGAATGTCGCGCGGCCGCGGAAGCTGCACGCGCCAGTCGCCGATGATGCGCGCGCTGGGTCCTGCCGACATGATCACGACGCGGTCGGCGAGCGCGATCGCCTCCTCGAGATCGTGGGTGACGAACAACACCGCCTTGCGATCGGCGGTCCAGAGCTCCAGCAGCAGATTGCCCATGATCTGCCGGGTCTGGGCATCGAGCGGCCCGAACGGCTCGTCCATCAACAAGATTTTTGGATCCTGGATCAGCACCTGCGCCAGCCCGACGCGCTTGCGCTGGCCGCCCGACAGCATATGCGGATAGCGGCCACTGAAGGCACCGAGACCCACCGAGGTGAGCCAGCCTTGTGCGCGCGCCAGCGCCTCGGTGCGCGGCGTGCCCTTGATCTCGAGTCCGATGGCGACATTGTCGATCGCGGTCTTCCAGGGAAACAGCGCATCGGCCTGGAAGAGATAGCCGGCGTCCCGGTTTAGGCCGCTCAAGGGCGCATCGAAAATCCGCACCGTGCCTGAAGCGGGTTTGAGCAGGCCGGCGGCGACATTGAGCAGCGTCGATTTTCCGCAACCCGTGGGCCCGACAATGGCGACGAACTCGCCCGGCTCCACCGACAGCCGGGCTTTTTCCACTGCCGTATAGACACGGCTATCCGCAAGGCGAAACGCCACCGTGGCGTCGTCGAGCGCGACCGCCGTCGGCTTTGCCGTTTCCACCTGCATTCCACCTCCAAGTCTTGGAGGATGCCTTAGCGCCTTGGGAGAACAAGTTCAACGCGATCCGGCGACGTGGTAGTTGATCCCTTCACCCTCCCCTGGAGGGGGCCCTCCAGGGGGAGGGTAAGAGCCGCAAGCACAAGGCCGACCGTATGCCAACCCCGCCCCTGATCGCATTCGCGCATGTCGGCAAGAGCTTCGACGGCGGCCGCGGCGCCGAGCGTGTCTTGGCCGTGGACGACGTCTCGCTCGAAGTCGCCGCGGGTGAATTCCTCGCCGTGGTCGGCGGCTCCGGCTCCGGCAAGACCACGCTGCTGCGGCTGGCGAACCGGCTGATCGATGCTGACCTTGGCCACATCACGGTCGAGGGCTGCGATGTCCGCGCGGTCGATCCGGTCGCGTTGCGCCGCCGCATCGGCTATGTGTTCCAGAGCGGCGGATTGTTTCCGCATCTCAGCGTTGCCGGCAATATCGGGATCACGCCAAAACTGTTGGGCTTGCCCGCCGCGGAGATTTCCGCACGCGTCGACGACTTGCTCGAGCTGGTGCGGCTCGACCGCACGCTTTACCGCGATCGGTTTCCCCATGAGCTGTCGGGCGGCCAGCGCCAGCGCGTCGGCGTCGCGCGGGCGTTGGCGGCGAAGCCCAAAATCGTGCTGATGGACGAGCCGTTCGGCGCGCTCGATCCGCTCACCCGCGACGCGCTCGGCGACGACTACCGCAGGCTGCACGACAGGCTTGGGCTGACCACCGTCATGATCACCCACGACATGACCGAGGCCATTTTGTTGGCCGACCGCGTCGCGGTGATGCGCGCCGGACGGCTGTTGGCGCAGGGCACGCCGACAGAGCTTTCGCGCAGCGGCGATGCTTATGTCGGTGAACTCCTGCGCACACCGCGCCGGCAGGCGGAGCGGCTGCAGGTACTGCTGCCGCGGGATGGCGCGGCATGAATTTTTTCAGCGATCCGCGCTGGGGCGAAGCGTTCGCGCATCTTGGCGATTATCTCGGCAATCATGTGCGGGTCAGCGTCGCGGCGCTGGCGCTCGGGCTTCTCGTCAGCCTGCCGCTCGCTATCGCCGCGCGCAACCGTCCCCTGATGCGCGGCGCGCTGCTCGGTTTGGCCTCGATTGTGCAGACGGTGCCGGGGCTGGCGCTGCTGGCACTATTTTATCCGCTGTTGCTCGCGCTCGCATCGTTGACGATGGCGTGGTTCGGGTTTGGCTTCTCCGCGTTCGGATTCCTCCCGGCCGTGCTGGCGCTGGCGCTCTATTCGATGCTGCCGGTGTTACGAAACACCATCACCGGCCTGCAAGGCGTCGACCTCGCGATCATCGAGGCCGCGCAGGGCGTCGGCATGACGGAGCGGCAATCGCTGTTCATGGTCGAGCTGCCGCTGGCGCTGCCGGTGATCATGGCCGGTATCCGCACCTCGGCGGTCTGGGTGATCGGCACCGCGACGCTGTCGACGCCGATCGGCCAGACCAGCCTGGGGAATTACATTTTTGCAGGGCTGCAAACCCAGAACTGGGTGTTCGTGCTGTTCGGCTGCCTTGCCGCGGCGGTATTGGCGCTCGCGGTGGATCAATTGCTGGCGTTGATCGAGACCGGTATTCGTAACCGCAGCCGCGTACGGACAGCACTCGGCGGCGCCGGGATCGCCGCGCTGGTCGTTGCAACATTGGTGCCCTCGATGGCGCGCGGGCCATCGAGCTATGTCGTCGGCGCCAAAACCTTTGCCGAGCAATACGTGCTGTCCGCGCTGATCGCGCAGCGGTTGCGGGCGGCGGGACTTTCGGCGACCACACGCGAGGGCCTTGGCTCCAACGTGATTTTCGATGCACTGGTATCCAACGACATCGATGTCTACATCGATTATTCCGGCACGCTGTGGGCCAACCAGTTTGGTCACACCGAGATCAAACCGCGCGAAGAACTGCTGCGTGAACTGAAGGCGACGCTGGCACAGCGTAACGTCACGCTGCTCGGCGAACTCGGATTCGAAAACGCCTATGCGCTGGTGCTGCCGCGCAAGCGCGCCGAGGCGCTCGGGATTCGATCTATTGCCGATCTCGCCTCGCATGCGGCAACCATGTCGATCGCCGGCGATTACGAATTCTTCTCGCGGCCGGAATGGGCCGGATTGCGCAAGGCCTATGGATTATCATTTCGCGCACAGCGCCAGATGCAGCCCGACTTCATGTATGCCGCGGTCGCCTCAGGCGAGGTCGACGTGATCGCGGGCTATACCAGCGACGGGCTGATCGCGAAATACGATCTGGCGGTGCTCGACGACATCAAACACGCGATCCCGCCATATGACGCGATCGTGCTGCTCGCGCCGAAACGCGCGGATGATCAGGCGTTGCAGGCAGCGCTGCAGCCGCTGCTCGGCAAGATCGACATCGCGGCAATGCGGGAAGCAAACTTGCGCGCCGCCGGCGGCGACGGCGCGTCATCGCCGGATGCGGTGGCGCGCTGGCTGTGGGAGAGGATCGGAAAGCGTTAGGGGGATCGTAGGGTGGGTTAGCCCAACGGGTCCGCGCAAGGCGCGGCCCGATGACAGGCTCCGGCGTAACCCACCACCTTTAGGACGGCGCGGCGGATTACGCTGTCGCTAATCCGCCCTACCGAATTCGAACTTGCTTCGGCCTTAGCTGCGCAAGCCCGGCGCCTCCTGGCCGGTGCGCGCGACATACTCGGTATAGCCGCCGCCATACTGGTGAATCCCCTCGGGCGTCAGTTCCAGCACCCGATTGGACAATGCGGCCAGGAAGTGCCGGTCATGCGAGACAAACAGCATGGTGCCCTCATATTGCGACAGCGCCGCGATCAGCATCTCCTTGGTCGCCATGTCCAAATGGTTGGTGGGCTCGTCCAGCACCAAAAAGTTCGGGGGATCGTAGAGCATCTTCGCCATCACCAGCCGGGCCTTCTCGCCGCCCGACAGCACCCGGCATCTCTTCTCCACGTCGTCGCCGGAAAACCCGAAGCAGCCGGCGAGCGCCCGCAGCGAGCCCTGGCCTGCTTGCGGGAATGAATCCTCCAACGACTGAAACACCGTGCGTTCGCCGTCCAGGAGATCCATGGCGTGCTGCGCGAAATAGCCCATCTTGACGCTGCCGCCGAGCGCCACGGTGCCGTCGTCCGGCGGCGTTGAGCCCGCCACCAGCTTCAACAGCGTGGACTTGCCGGCGCCGTTGACGCCCATGACACACCAGCGCTCCCGCCGGCGCACCTGGAAGTCGAGGCCCTGGTAAATCGTCCGGACACCATAGGTTTTGTGCACCTTCTTCAGGCTCACCACGTCCTCGCCGGAGCGCGGCGCCGGCAGGAAATCGAACGCCACGGTCTGGCGGCGCCTGGGCGGCTCTACCCGCTCGATCTTCTCCAGCTTCTTCACCCGCGACTGCACCTGGGCCGCGTGCGAGGCGCGCGCCTTGAAGCGCTCGATGAAGTTGATTTCCTTGGCGAGCATCGCCTGCTGACGTTCGAATTGCGCCTGCTGTTGCTTCTCGCCGAGCGCGCGCTGCTGCTCGTAGAACTCGTAGTCGCCCGAATAAGTCGTCAGCTGACCGCAATCGATTTCGACGACCTTGTTGATGATGCGGTTCATGAACTCGCGGTCGTGCGAGGTCATCAACAATGCGCCCTCATAGCCTTTCAGGAACTGCTCGAGCCAGATCAGACTTTCCAGGTCCAGGTGGTTGCTCGGCTCGTCCAGCAGCATGGCGTCGGGGCGCATCAGGAGGATGCGGGCCAGCGCCACGCGCATCTTCCAGCCGCCGGACAGCGCGCCGACATCACCGTCCATCATCTCCTGGCTGAAGCTTAATCCGGCGAGGACCTCGCGCGCCCGCCCCTCCAGCGCGTAGCCGTCCAGTTCCTCGAAGCGCGCTTGCACCTCGCCATAACGCGCGATGATCTCGTCCATATCGTCGGCCCGCTCAGTATCTCCCATCGCGGCCTCGAGCTCCGCCAGCTCGCTGGCCACGGCACTGACGGGGCCGGAGCCGTCCATCACTTCCGACACCGCGCTGCGGCCGGACATCTCGCCGACGTCCTGACTGAAATAGCCGATGGTGACGCCACGATCGACGGCCACCTGACCCTCGTCGGGAAGCTCCCCGCCCGTGATCATCCGGAACAGCGTCGTCTTGCCGGCGCCGTTGGGGCCGACGAGACCAACCTTCTCCCCCTTCTGGAGCGCCGCGGAGGCCTCGATGAAGAGGATCTGGTGACCGATCTGCTTACTGATGTTGTCAAGTCGAATCATGTGTACGGGAGCCCGAAAGAAATGTTTGGGCCGCTCTTAAGCCATGCGGCGCGCTTGCGGAAGGGTTTTGGCGGAATGCCAGCCCCGTTCTTGGATCGGCAGAGCCGCGTGTTATAAACACCAATGAGATCAGGAGCGTGTTATTTCATGAGGTTTGTCGATCGCGCCGTGCGCGATAGTTTCGTCGCCGCGTCTCTCACTCTGTTTGCCCTATGCGCGCTCGCAGCCCCACAAGCCCGTGCCGCAGCCGCCTATCCGGACCGGCCGGTGCGTATCGTGCTGCCGTTTGCGGCGGGCGGCGTCGCCGATATCACGGCGCGCATTGTTGCCGAAAAACTCGGCAGCAAGTTCGGACAGCGGTTTTTCATCGAGAACCAGCCCGGCGCCGGCGGCATCGCCGCGGCGCGGACGGTGATCTCGTCGCGGCCCGACGGCTATACGCTGGCGCTATTGTCGAACGGCACCGCGGTCAGCGTGTCGCTGTTCGAGAAATTGCAGTTCGATCCCACCAAGGATTTTCAGCCGATTTCGAGCCTCGGCTTTTTCGATTTTATCCTGGCGACATCAGCCAATTCCGAATTCAAGACGCTCGGAGATTTTGTCACGGCCGCCAAGGCAAAGCCCGGCGCGCTCAATGTCGGCACTATCAATATCGGCAGCACCCAGAACCTGTCGGCCGAATTGTTCAAGACCGCGGCCGGCGTCGATTTTGCCATTGTCCCGTTTCGCGGCACGCCCGAGGTCGAGGTAGCGCTACTGCAGGGCAACGTCGCGCTGATGATCGACAGTTTTGCCTCGATCAAAGGCAATCTTGCCGACAACAAATTCCGCGCGCTGGCCTCCTCGGGTGCGGTACGCTCGGAAAGCACGCCCGATATTGCGACCGTGCGGGAAAGCGGCGTTACCGGTTACGATGTCGTTTCCTGGAACGCACTGTTTGCGCCCGCCGGCACGCCGCTGGAGATCGTGGGGACGATCAACGCCGCGTTACAGGATATACTCACGGATGCTGACGTAAAAAAGCAATTGCTCGAGCTCGGCATCGAAGCGAAAGCGAGCACGCCGGAGGAGATTTCCGCGCGGCTCAAATCCGATATCGACAAATGGCATGAGGTGATCGAGAAAGCCGGAATTCCAAAGCAGTAATGGCGTTGGCTTGCCGGGCAACCGATCCAAATCAAGGAGATTGTTTCGAATGAGCGTGATCTCGACCGATCCGAAGCAATGGAATATCGGCCTCGTCGGCTATGGCGAGGTGGGCCGCATTCTCGCCGAAGATTTGCGCAAGCAAGATGTGAAGGTGACCGCCTACGACATAAAACTGCGCAGCGATCAGGCCGGCGGGCCGTTGCGCGATCATGCGTCCGCACATGGCGTTGCGCTCAAAACTTCCCATGCCGATCTCACCTCAGAAGCCGATTTTGTCATCTCCGCCGTCACCGCGAGCCAGGCCGTGCCGGTGGCACAGGCCTGCGCGGGCGCGGTGAAGCAAGGCGCCTGGTTCCTCGATTTTAATTCGGCCTCGCCCGGCGCCAAGCAGCGCGCGGCAGCGCTGATCGACGGCAACGGCGGCCGCTATGTCGAGGGCGCGGTGATGACGTCGATCCCGCCCTATCGCATCAAGGTCCCGCTGTTGCTTGGCGGCGCCGGCGCCGAAAAGCTCGCGCCGCTGCTCGTCGGACTCGGCTTCGACGCCAAGGTGGCGAGCCCCGAGCTCGGCGTCGCTTCGGCCGTAAAAATGTGCCGCAGCGTGATGATCAAAGGCATGGAGGCGATGGTGATCGAAGCGTTCACCACCGCGCGTGCCTATGGCGTCGAGGACGCGGTGCTGGCCTCGCTGAAGGAAACTTTTCCGAGCATCGATTGGGAGAAACAGGGC
Organism: Bradyrhizobium lablabi; assembly: GCF_900141755.1. Classification (NCBI taxonomy): domain Bacteria; kingdom Pseudomonadati; phylum Pseudomonadota; class Alphaproteobacteria; order Hyphomicrobiales; family Nitrobacteraceae; genus Bradyrhizobium; species Bradyrhizobium lablabi. Next base: position 2,192,030 of record NZ_LT670844.1, read on the forward strand.
GCTTATTTCTTCCAGCGCGTGATCGAACATGGCAGGCGCCGCAGCGAAGAGGTCCGCGAGGTGGCCGAAACCGTGCGCGAGATCGGGCTAACGCCGTGGTCGGCGCAAGGCACCGCCGAACGCCAGGCCTGGGTGGCCGACCTCGCCGATCAGGGCCTGTTCGGTACGAAGGGCGAGGAAGGATTTGCCCGCAGCAAAGACTGGCGTACCGAAGCCGACCGCATCCTCGCCGGGATTGCGTCCAACAACAGCAAAAAGAACTGAGAGTAATTTCCGATGGAATTCCAGAAGACGCCCGGGTGGCTCGATTGGTATTCGGGCCCGTCCGCGCCCCGATTCAAAGTGCCGGCTGGCGCGGTCGATGCGCATTGTCATGTCTTCGGCCCCGGGGCTGAATATCCGTATGCGGCGGAGCGCAAATACACCCCCTGCGATGCCTCGCGAAAACAGCTCTATGCGTTACGCGATCATCTCGGCTTCGCGCGCAATGTCGTCGTGCAGGCGACCTGTCACGGCGCCGACAACCGCGCGATGATCGATGCGCTGGTGCATTCCGACGGTCGCGCGCGCGGCATCGCGACCGTCAAGCGAAGCGTCAGCGATGCCGAGTTGCAGGCGATGCATGATTGCGGCGTGCGCGGCGTGCGCTTCAATTTTGTCAGGCGGCTGGTCGATTTCACGCCGCGGGACGAATTGATGGAGATTGCGGGGCGTATCGCAACACTCGGCTGGCATGTCGTGATCTATTTCGAGGCGGTCGACCTGCCGGAATTGTGGGATTTTTTCACGGCGCTGCCGACGACCATCGTGGTCGATCACATGGGGCGGCCCGACGTGACAAAACCGGTCAACGGGCCGGAGTTCGAATTGTTCATGAAATTCATGCGGCAGCACCCGAACGTCTGGTCCAAGGTCAGTTGCCCGGAGCGCCTATCGGTTGCGGGGCCCCCTGCCCTGAACGGCGAGCAAAACGCCTATCGCGACGTGTTGCCGTTTGCCCGCCGCATCGTCGAGATGTTCCCGGATCGCGTGCTCTGGGGCACCGACTGGCCGCATCCAAACTTGAAGGATCACATGCCCGACGATGGGCTGTTGGTCGACTTCATCCCGCACATCGCGACCACGCCCGAGCTGCAACAGAAACTATTGGTCGATAATCCGATGCGGCTTTATTGGCCGGAAGTCTCCTGAGCCCCGCCGCACACAACTAACGCTTATGGCCATGGGTCCCTGCTTTCGCGGGGGTCACTGGTTTCGCAGGGACGACGGGGGGCGGGTTTAACTCAAGCGCGCCGACAGTCGCAATCTGGGTAAATTGGTTGATTGGCGCGGTCGGATGGACGGCGTCCAGCAATTGCTCCTCGCCGAGACCGATCGCTTGCAGTCGCTTTGGCGAAACCTTGAAGGTGTTCACCAGCACATCGCGGATCACGTCGGCCCGCCTCTGGCTGAGCGTCAGATTGTTGTCGCGCCGGCCTGCCGACGCGGTGTGGCCGATAATCAGGAATTTGTATCCGAGTAGCGACGGATCGGTGAGCGTATCGGCGATACGCCCCAGCACCCGGTAGGATTCGGGCCGCGCGACGGCTGCGTCTTCATCGAATTGAATTTCGGCAACGAGTTGCGGCAGCTTGAGCAACTGCATGGCGACCGGCGGCCGCTTTAACGGCACCGGATCGGTTCTCGACTTGATCCGGTCCAGCGCCTGCTGCCGGAGCGCGGCGAGATCCAGATCGGGCGGCGTGTCGAGCCCGGCGAGCTTGCCGACCCAATCTTCCGGTGGGCTGGCTGGTTGCGTTTGCGCCCAGCATGGCAGTGCCATGAGAGAAATCAGCGCCACGAGCACAAGGCCCGCGCCACGTCGACCTTTCTCCATCCGGAACATTAGCGATACCCCGCTTCGCTAACGGCCTTGTTGCAATTGATGCTCACCCCGCGCGGCCCCGTCAACAGGCAGGCAATCGCCTTGCTCCGATCGCCCTTCTGGACGCCGGGACAGAATTTGGCGACGTCGCGCTCGCATAATTTGGTGACGGCCGAGTGCGCGGCCACCCGTTTCTGGATCGCATCGAAAGCCCGAGCATAGTCATTCTTGCATTGAGGCGACAGGACGTCCTCGTTGCGGTAGAGGCAGTCCTTCAGCCTTGCAGGATCGAGATTAACGCCGCGGCAGTTCGCGACGATGTCCGGGGCACAGCTCGCCCCCAATAGCCCGGCCGAATCTTCAAACTTGATAGTCTGCGCCGAAGCCTGCGACCAGGCGGCGATTGCAAGAATCAGAATTAGCGATCGGATCGGGCCCATGGATTCATCTCAGAAGAAATAGGCGGCCGGGGTCAAGCCCCAGGCTGCGGAAAAAACTGAGATAGTGAGGTGGAGCGGTTTGCTCGGCCCCGGCCTTGGCGGGCTTTATTTGGCCGAAACCGTCGGGTCCGGTGGCCCTACAATCCGTGGATCAGGCCGGCGTCGATCAGAAGGCGGTTGAAGCGGCGGGCCTCCGCACCGTTCTTGCAGGCATAGAAGAGGCCGTTGCAGCGCAGCATGATGTTCTTCTGCTCCTCGAATGAGGGATCGAGCGGGATGCCGGCGGCCTCCTGGATCACCAGCGGCAGATAGGGCCCGTCGATCGTATCCATCACGACGGGACTTTTGACCGGCTCGAAGTTGATCGCATCGATCGCGTAATATGTGGCGAAATAGCGCGGGTCATAATTTTCCAGCTTCTTGCCGACGCCGGCCTCATCGAGGCCGGGATCGAGGACGTGCGGCGAGAATTCCGGCTGGTGATCGCCATAGCGCACGATCAGGAACGGCTGCGCCGCGAACTTCTTCTTCAAGCCTGCGAGGAAGGAAGCGTAATCGCCGGCGCTCATCGCCTGCCGGCGCAGATATTCATCGACCACGGGTTCGTTGCCAGGATTGCGCCAGGCCGGCATCAGATCGGAGCGAAACCTGGTCTCCCAGGGGAAATGATTGGCGGCGAGATAGACGAACATGAACACGGGCGTGTTCGGCGCCGCCTCCGACATCAGCTTCACCGCCTTGTCGTAGAAGAAGCTGTCGGGCTCGACATCCCCAGCGCCGAGATCGTGCGCGTCATAAAAATGCTGGATGCCGGTGGTCAATTGAAAGCTGCGCGCGCTCATGAACGCGCCAAAGGCCGGATAGAGCGAGATCGTGTCATAGCCGCAGCGGCGCAGCGCCAGCGGCAATCCGCGCTCGACCCGGCCGGAAGCAATGCGCGTGACAAAATAGGAGAACCGGCCGAACGAACGCGACGAGAGGCCGGCCAGCACGTTATATTCGGTGAACCAGCTCGGGCCGCCATTGCTCTCGGCGAGGAATTTGCGCTGCCTGCCGTCGAAGGACTTGAAATGGCTGCCGTAGCCCGGCGGCACCTTGATGCCCTGCGCCTCACGTATATCGAAGCTCGACTCATCATGGATCATGATGATGTTCGGCCTGCGGCCCGCGGGATGGCAGGAATCCACCAGCGGCACGTTGAGGCGCTCGGGGGCCGCCGCATCGGATTCCATGAAACCGTAGCTGACAAAATCCGACACCGCGGTGACGCCGGAGCGGGCGAATTTCGACAGATAGCCGTCGTCGTAATAGCCGCGCCAGGCTTCATCCGGCCATTCGAAGGAATAACCGACCAGGGCTGCAAGACAGGCCAGCTTGCAGGCCAGCGCCGGCAGACGGCGGATGCGGAACGGATCGAGCCACCACAGCGCGTACATCAAGGGCAGCGTGACGAAGGCGGCTGAAATCACCGACCAGCGCAGATTGGGGAAAATCGTAAAGAGAAATGCCGCTGTGTCGCGATCGATCACCATCAGGTCGACGAAGTTCGCGGTCATTTGCACGATGTCGTGCTTGAGCCGCGACAACAGGATGAGCACGACGACCAGCGTCAGCGACAGCGCGCCCGACAGCGCCGGACGCCGCAATAGCGTAATAAAGAAGAAGTTGAGGATCCCCCACGACAGCAGGAAGCAAATGCGCGAGCCGAAATCGGTTTCGGTCTGCACCATGATGGCCAGCGCCGAAAGATGCGGCGCCGCCACGGCCAATAATCGCCAGATGCCGATCGAGGCGAGACCGCTGGCGGCGGCCGCGGCGGATGGACCTGAACCTGGCCCTGGACCTGGATTTGGCGCGGGCGGCATCGGCTAACACGCAAACTCAACCCGGCGCTGCCACGAGGCCTTGGCTGGCGATGACCAGAAGACGGACGCCGCAGCCGGAACCTGCGCGCGCGTCATAAAAATGTAGTGGAACCGTCATGAACGCGCAATGAATTTGGCACCGGAGGCGAGTTCAGGACGTCAAATGCCCTGCCAACCCCCTGCCCCACCACGCTCATGGCTCCGCGCCAAGCGCCTTGAGTTCGGCATTGGCGGCATCCCACTCGAGGAAAGAGTGCGGGCAATCGCCCGCCGCGAGCCGGAACAGGTGGGCCGCCTCATCCTTCGAGCCCTTCAACAGCGACAGCTCGCCGCTGTAAAAGTTTGCCTCGCAGATCTGGCCCTGCTTCCTGGTGGCGTCCGGATCTTCGGCGGCGGCCAGCACGGCGGCGGGCGTCATCTGACCAAGGAACAGGCGGACCATGGGCGCCGGCCATTGGGTCATATCGACCTGCGAACTGGTCTGGGTCAGGCGGCTTGGGGCATGGTTGCGTTGGCCGACGATATCCAGCCACAGCGCCAGATAGGCGTCCCTGGGAGCGAGTGCGTTCGCCTGGTCGAAATCGGCGACCGCCTTGGCAAGATCACCCGCATAGAAATGCAGGCGACCGCGGATGCCATAGGCGGCGCTGTCTTTGGGATTGAGGCTTATCGCCTGGTCATAGTCGGCGACGGCGCGCGCGACGTCACCCTTCTTGCCGTAAGCGTAGCCACGGTTTGTATGGGCATCTGCGTTCCTGGGATCGAGGACGATCGCCTGGCTATAGTCGGCGATGGCGCGGTCGAGCTCGTCTTTGTTGCGGTAGGCGTAGCCACGGTTGGCGTAGGTAGCGGCGTTGCCGGGATTGAGGTTGATCGATTGACTGTAGTCGGCGATGGCGCGATCGAAGTCGCCCTTCTTGGCGTAGGCGATGCCGCGGTTGAAGTAGGCTTCGGCATAGTTGGGATCGATGCTGATCGCCTGGCTGAAGTCGGCGATGGCGCGGCCGACGTCGCCCTTGTGGCCGTATGCGGCACCACGGTTGCCGAAGGCCGCCGCGTTTTTGGGATCGATGCCGATCACTCGGTTGTAGTCGGCGATGGCGCGATCGTGGTCACCCTTCTCGTCATATGCGTTGCCGCGGTTGATGTAGCCAGGGACGTAGTTGGGATCGACGCGAATCGCTCGGTTGTAGTCGGCGATAGCGCGGTCGTGATCGCCCTGCTTCTCGTAGGCGTTGCCACGGTTGTTGTAGCCGACGGCTTGATCGTGTCCCTTCAATTTCCCGGAATTGATAATTTTCATGCAGGCAACGATACGAGACTCGGGGTCGCGCTGCTCCTCACATGGCTCAGCCGCGACCGGGCAACTCAGGAAGACCATCGCGGCAACAAGTGCGCCCGAAAATTCCAATCTGGTGCGCGTCATATTATTCCCTAAGCGAAATCAGTCGTTAGTATTCCGCCATTGCGCGAAGGTTCATCTTGGCTCGCCAAGCGCTTAGGTTGGCACTCGCCAAGTGGGCGAGCGTCGCGTCGATCCACAAATTCTTCCTGACCCGCGCGGCGGCGTCCTCGGCTCTATGGCTGGCTGCCCTCCAGGAGTTCAATGTATCGCGCGGCCGATCGTTGCGCGGCGCGGGCGCCGTCGGCCATCACCTGGCGTCCGGGGAAGGCCCCGTAGATCCGCTCGAACCGCCACGGCGCCAGCGTCTCGGCGATGCGGCGCACGCTTGCCGCCGCGAGCGGCATCATGTTGGGATAGCTCCAGAGGAACGAGACCCGGCTGACGTCGCCGGCGACCTGCACGATATCCCCGCTTAGAAGCGCGCCGCGTCCGTCGGCACCGTCAGCCCAATGCAGCACCGTGCCGCCGGGAAAATGCCCGCCGAGCCTGAGCAGCGTCACGCCCTGTGCGAGTTCGAGCGTTTCGCCGTCCCAGTGGCGGATCATGGCATCGCCTCGCATCACCCATTCGGCGTCGGCCGTGTGCAGATGCACCGGGCAATCGAAGCTGCGCGCCCAATCCTGCATGCACGTATAATAATGCGGATGCGAGATCGCGATCGCGCGGAGACCGCCCAATCCACGAACGAGCGCCTTGGTCGCATCATCCAGGAGCGCGATGCAATCCCATAAAATGTTGCCGTCGGGCGTCCGCAGCAGCAGCGCGCGCTGGCCGATGCCGAATTGCGGCTGGGTGTGGATTTCGAACAGGTCCGTCTCCAATTGCCGCCAGGCGTTGACATGGCCGCTGGCGAGCTTCGCCGGCGTGATCCAGGCCTGTCCGGCGCGCGGCACGTATTGGCGTTCGTCGTCACAGATCAGGCAGCGGGACGGTGGCGCGGACGTCTCGGGGTACGAGGTGCCGCAGGTATTGCAGATATGGATCGGCATTGGATTTCTCATGGCTGGTCGCGCGGCGCGGGGGCGCTAAATGTGTCCGATCCTCATCCTGAGGAGCTTGCGAAGCAAGCGTCTCGAAGGATGGCCGCAACACCTGGATCGCGGCCATCCTTCGAGACGCGCGCAAGAGCGCGCTCCTCAGGGTGAGGTCTGGGGCCGCTTTGCAATACCCTCGATGAACAGATCGAGGATGGCTTCCGCGGTGCGCTCGGCTTCCGCCTCCGCGATGCCCCAGCGCGGAAAATGGCCGTCGATATTCATCCGGGCAAAGCCGTAGACCAAAGCGCGGCCGGCGATCTGGACCTGCTTCAGATCGAAGGGGCGCAACTGCCCCTGCGCGCTGGCCTCGGCGAGCATGCGCTCGGTCAAGCCGATCAGCTCAGTGTTGTCGCGCGACAGCTCGGTCGCCTTGTCGTGGTCGAACAACCTCCCGCTCGAGATGATCTCGAAATGGGTCGGGTTGCGCATCGCCCAGCGCAGGTAAGCAAGGCCAAAGCTGCGGAACCGCGCCAGCGGATCGCCGGCCGGCGCCTCCGCCAGCGCCTTGTCGATCTCGCCCCGAAAACGCCGCTGCGCTTCTTCGGCGACCGCGGTCAGCAGCGCCCCGCGGCTTTGGAAATGCCGGAACGGCGCTCCCGGCGAGACGCCGGCGCGGCGCGCCGCCTCGCGTACGCTGACCGCTTCGACGCCGCCCTCCTCGACCAGGGTAAGCGCCGCGTCGATCAGGACGCGCCTGAGATCGCCGTGATGATACGGTTTTGGCAGTGGCGCGGCGCGGCGCGCGGGCCGGCGGCGCGTTTTGGCTGAGGCGTCTTTCATTGGCGAGATTTCCACTGCAGCGGCTTCATCCTTCGAGACGCGGCGAAGACGCCGCTCCTCAGGATGAGGTCTAGACCCTCATGGTGAGGAGCACGGCAACGCCGTGCGTCTCGAACCACGAGGCCGTGCTCTAGCATCACCCGATCGTGAATGTAAGCGGTGATTACACAATTGACGGCCTGCCCGGCCGATATGTAACTGGTGATTACATTATCTCACAGGGGGAGCCCATGATGTCGCCAAACCGTCAAAGCTGGTTCGAAGGCTGGCGGCTGTTCGCCGTGCTGACGCTGACCCTGATCGCGCTGTGCGTCTGGATCGCGGGCATGCGCCAGTTCGAGGTCGACGGCGTGCGCATGGTGGTTCGCTTCACGGCGCGGACCTCGCTGTTGTTCTTCTGCCTCGCCTTCTCCGCCGCGGCGCTGGCGCGGCTGTGGCCAAACGCCTGGACGCGGTGGCAGCGCCGCAACCGCCGCTATCTCGGCGTGACTTTTGCGGCGTCGCATGGCTTGCACGCCATTGCCATTGCCCTGTTCGCCGTGACGGCGCCGGCCGATTTCGCGGCCGCGACCTCAGCCGCCTCCTATATCTTCGGCAGCATCGGCTACGCCTTCATCATCGCCATGGCCGCGACCTCGTTCGACCGCACCGCTTCCATGATCGGCCCGCGCGCCTGGCGTATCCTGCATCTCACCGGAGGCTATTATCTGTGGTTCCAGTTCATGGTCTCCTTCGGCAAGCGCATCCCCGGCATGCCGCTATACGCGGCCTTCCTGATCCCGCTTCTGGCTGTCATGGCGCTGCGGCTGATCGCCATGGCGTCGGCGCGAACGCCGCGCACCGTGCAGGCGCGATAGCGGCAAGGATCGATAGCTGAAGGGATCACTGATGGCCGAGGCCTTCCAGCTCGCGGGCGCGCGCTTCCGTCATGCTGCGCATGCATTCGCCGGCGTCGATCCGGGCGATGGTGCCCTCGCCCAGGCCGTAGTAGAGACAATTGGCGTCGCGATATTGAATCCATAATCGCTGCGCGGCGCGCAGTTGCTCGCGCTGCTGCGGCATCGCGTCTTTCAGGGCCTGCTGATAGGCGACGTTCATCTGCTTGTCCCACTGCGCGGTTTTGCCCTTCAGGCATTCGACCATGTCGTAGGTGCTGCCGTCGCAGGATTGGGCGGGATCGCCCTGGTCGCCGGCGTACGCGGCCCGCGTCAGCAGGCAAATCGCGGCGGCGACCGCGGTCAACGCTCGCGGCATCGCGGGCATTTCAAGCTAATTTCGGCGGCATCAAGCCGAGCCGCTTGGCGATGATCCGGTCGACCGTGCGCTTCGGCAGCACCGAAGTGACGAGGTGCCGGATCGGGTCCGGGGCGACCTGGTAGCGCACCTTGGGGTGGGCCGAGGTCAGGGCCTCAGCGATGGTTTCGGCGATCTTCTCCGGCGGCAATCCGATTTCGCCGAGATGCAGCATGAATTTGCGGATTCGTTCCAGCGGCGGGAAGAACGGCGAGTTCTTGTAGGGAGAAATGTCGACTTCCTCGGCCTTGCCCCAGATCGGCGTCTTCACTGCACCCGGTGCTACGATGATGACGTCGATGCCGAACAGCATCATCTCACGGCGCAGGCTTTCCGACAGTCCCTCGACCGCGTGCTTGGAGGCCGAATAGGCCGACATCAGCGGATTGCCGTTTTTCCCCGCGACCGAAGAGATCATCACGATCCGCCCTTTCGCTCCCTTCAGCGACGGATCGGACCCGAGCAGCGGGCCGAAAGCTTGGGTAGCAATGATCGGCCCGATCACGTTGACGTCCATCTGGCGGCGGAATTCGTCGGCCGAAAGCTCCAGCACCGGCCCCGCCACCGCGATGCCGGCGTTGTTGACGAGGCCTGCCAGCGTCTCGCCATTGAGCGTCGCGCGGACCTCGCGGGCGGCTGCCAGCACCGCGGCCTCATCGGTGACGTCGAACAACAAGGGGGTAAAATTCGTGCCGAACTCGGCTTTCAACCGCTCGGCATCGGCCCGCTTGCGCACGCTGCCGAACACGCGAAACCCGCGATCGAGCAACAGTTTTGCGGCGGCCCAGCCGATGCCGGTGGACGCGCCGGTAATGACGACAGATTTCATGGTTGAATTCCTCTCCGAACGATTTTTTCGCTCAGCGCGGAAAACGCTGATCCCCCGTTTGCTCGGCTGCGCATGATATCACGCGCCGGCGGGTTCGACCCGTGCTTGTGACACCCAGGTCCGGTAAAGCCGGGTACGCCGCTTGGTGAGGATCTGCTGGCGGATCAATGCCAACAGCGGACTGGCGTCGGGTTTCGGCCGCTTGCCTTTGCCGAGGCGGCGCAGTTGCAGCTTCACCAGCGCCATCCTCGCAAAGCTCGCATAGGCCTTGTTGCGCCAGCCGACGCTCGGCATTTCGATATCGAGTGCTTCGCCGCCCTTCCACCGTTCGGGCAGCCTCGGCTCGAACGCCATGGCGCTGGCGATGCCGACCATGGCGACCCCCGGCCTGCCCTCGTTTGGCTTCAGCGCCTGCTCGGCGACGGCGCGCCGGCGGATACCGCCGGTGACCATGACCGGCATCCGCGCAACCGCGCTGATGTCGCGCGCGAAATCGAGAAAATAAGCTTCGCGCACGGCGGTGCTGCCGGCCTGCGGCGCGCCTTGCATGGCCGGGCTTTCGTAGCTGCCGCCGGACAACTCCACGAGATCGACCGGCAACTCGTTGAGCCAGCGCACCACCTGCACGGCGTCCGACGCCTCAAAGCCGCCCTTCTGGAAATCGGCAGAGTTCAGCTTTACCGCGACCGAGAAACCGGGCGAGACCGCGGCTCGCACTGCCCTAACCACATCGAGCAAGAGCCGCGCGCGATTATGCAACTCGCCACCCCATGCGTCGGTGCGCCGGTTGGTCAGTGGCGAAAGAAACTGGCTGATCAGATAGCCGTGGGCGGCATGGATCTGCACGCCGGAAAAGCCGGCGGCTTCGGCCAGTCTGGCGGTGGTCACGAAACGCGCGACAATCGCAGCAATGCCCGCGGCATCCAGCTCGCGCGGCACAGGAAACAGATGCGAATAGGAACCCATGTCGACGCCGACGGCCGACGGCGCCACCGCCCCTTGTCCCATCGCTGCGAACACCTGCCGGCCAGGATGGTTGATCTGCAGCCATGCTTGGCTGCCGCCACGTTTCGCCGCCCGGGCCCAGGCCTTGAACGGTTCGATCGGCTGGCGCTCGTCGAGCACCACGCCGCCGGGTCCGGTCAGCGCGGTTGGATCGATCATCACATTGCCGGTCAGGATCAGGCCGACGCCACCCTCGGCCCAGCTTTCGTAGAGGCGCCGCAGGCTTTCGCCCGGGAGCTGACCGCTATCCGCCATGTTTTCTTCCATCGCCGCCTTCGCAATGCGATTGGGAACGACCGCTCCATTCGGCAGTATCAGGGGAGCAAACAGCGACGACGGCGGCATGAATGCGTGCATGGATTGTCCTTGAATTCGGTGACAGACGGGGGCACTCTACACCTTCAACCTAACTTGAAGGTCAAGGTCTGTTCGAAGGAGACACCGCCATGCAGATTGGTGAGCTGGCGCGGCGGTTCGCCGTGGCGCCGTCCAAAATCCGCTTCCTGGAGGACGAAGGCCTGGTGAAGCCGGTCCGCAGGACGCGGGCGGGCTACCGCGAATATGACGAGAGTTCGGCTGACGCGCTAGCCATGATCCTGCAGGCGCAATCGCTCGGCTTTACGCTCGAGGAGATCAAGGGAGCGCTTGCGGAGACCAAAATTCACGGCCTGCGCCGTGATTACCTGATCAGGCAGATCGAGCTGAAATTGAATGAACTTGACCGTCACATCGCACAAGTGAACGAACTACGCGCGCGGCTGGTCTGCGCCAGCAACGAGCTCAAGGCGCGCATGAAGAACGGCGAGAAATGCGACACGAGACCTCCGGCGCCTCCGCAGATCGGAACGAACAAGCCGCGCCCGGTGCATCGGGTTCATCGTTGAAGTCCGACGATAGCGGGACAAGGGTGCTCTCGTTCCGCCGTCGCCGCAGGAATCCTACTACGCGTGCCCGTCGCTGATCGGGCCGAACAACTGCCATTTTGCGCCGGTGAATTTCAAGCGCAAGACATTGCTCATTGCGAGATCGTCGCATTTCGACCCAAGGCGGACGCCCCTCCATGCAGGAGTGATCAGGATCATTCGGCAGGTACGCCAACCACTGACGCCGGCATGCGGTTTGGAATGTGCAGAAACAGCGCGCAAATGATTGCAGCGATCAGGCCGAGCAAAGCGAGCCCGTAAAGTCCGCCCGAATAGCTGCCGGTCAGGTCTTTCATGACGCCGATATACCAGGGTCCGAAGAAGCCTCCGAGGTTGCCGATCGAGTTGATCCAGGCAATGCCTGCTGCGAGCGCCGCACCGCTGAGAAACATCGGTGGCATGGCGAAAAACGGGCCCTTCGAGCCATAAAAACCCATCGCGGCGATCGACATTCCAACGAGCGCCCACCAGGTCCCCATGGTCATGCCGGCGATGACAAGCCCTGCCGCCGAGAACAAGCAGCCAATGAACAGATTCCAGCGCCGCTCGTTCATGCGATCGGAGATGCGGCCCCACACCACCATGGCGATGGCGCCGCACGTATAGGGAATCATGGTGAGCCAGCCGACCGTCATGTTGCTGTAGTCACCGAGCGACTTGATCATTTGCGGAATGAAAATCAGCATGCCGAGGCTCGCAGTGACGATGCCGAGATAGTTCAACGCCAGCAGCAGCACCTTGGGATTGTAAAGCGCCTGCCACAGGGTGAATTTGCGCACCGCCTCGGTGGCGCGGCGCTCAGTGGCGATCGTGGTGACGAGCCAGTTTCGTTCCTCCGTGGTGAGGAATTTTGCCTGCTCAGGCCGATCGGTGAGCACGAAAAATGTAATCACCCCGATCACCACGGTTGGGATCGCCTCGGCGATGTACATGATTTGCCAACCTCGCAGACCGAACAAGCCGTCCAGGCCGAGAAGCCCCGTCGATATCGGTGCACCCACCGCCACCGCGACCGGCAGACCAATTAGAAATCCGGACACGATCCGGGCGTGATGATGGCCCGGAAACCAATAAGTAAAGTAAAGGATGATGCCGGGAAAGAATCCGGCCTCGGCGACCCCGAGCAGGAAGCGCACGATCGCAAAGCTCGTCGAACCCGTCACCACGGCGGTCAGCCCCGCCAGAATTCCCCAGGTGATCATGATCCGGGCGATCCATATTCTGGCGCCGAGCTTTTCCAGGATCACGTTGCTCGGGACTTCGAAGATGAAATAGCCCCAGTAGAACATGCCGACGGCAAACCCGAAGGTGCCGGCCGACATGCCGAGGTCCGTGCGCATGGTGAGCCCGGCGAAGCTCACATTGATCCGATCGATATAGGCGAACACATAAGACAGAACCGCAAACGGCAGCAGGCGCAGATAGACCTTGCGCATGGTCGATCGTTCGAGCGTACGATCCATGGTTTCCTCCCCGGGATTTTATGGCGAGCCCCGGCTTCTGCCGATGTTTTGATAATGTCAGCGTAACACAACGCGTAGCGTATCAATTGAGATGTGTATCAGTTTGAAATCTCCGAATGCCCGTCGATGATCGGGCCGAACAACTGCCATTTCTCGCCGGTGAAGCGCTCCATCTGCACCTGTTCGATCGGGTAGAAATCGGTCGGCGAGGTCTTGATGCGGATTCCCGGGATATAGGTGTCGATCTCGAAGTCCATGTCGGCGACGATCTTCATGACATTGGCGCGCGTGAGGTTGTCGCCGCACCGTTTCAGGACATAGACCAGCGCGGTCGACAGATTATAGCCCGTCAGCGGCCCGCTCTCGGACCTGTCGGCTTCCGGATAATATTTCGCCATGAAGGCGCGGTATCGCTGCATGCCGGGATAGCTGTCCCATTGCGGGTCGGTGACATCCATCTGGTAGCCGGCGCTCAGGATACCTTTGGAGTTGTCGAGGCCGGCGGGCCTGAGCACCGCGCCGACCGAGGCCGACACGTTGGTCATGATGTGGACCGGATGCCAGCCGAGCTCGGCGACCTTCTTGATCGCTTGCGCTGCAAATTTCGGCGTGCCGATGTTGACGAAGATATCCGGGTTCGCGGTTTTGATTGCCACCACCTGGGAATCCACGGTGGGCACGCTGATCTCGTAGGAGATGCTTGCGACCACCATGGCATCGTATTTGTCGCGCAGCACGTCCTTCAAACCGAGAATGTAGTCCTTGCCGAAATCGTCATTCTGATACAACACGCCGATCTTCGCGTTCGGATAGTGCTGCAGGATATAGGTCGCGTAGATGCGCGCTTCGGCCCGGTAGTTCGGCTGCCAGCCGATGGTCCAGGGGAAGTGCTCGGGATCGCCCCAGCGCGAGGCGCCGGTGGCGACGAACAGCTGCGGCACCTTCATGATGTTCATGTATTTCTGGATCGCGGCGTTGCTCGCGGTGCCGAGCGGAGCGAAGATCAAAAACACCTCGTCGCTCTCGACCAGCTTGCGCGCCTGCTCCACGGTTTTCGGCGGGCTGTAGGCGTCGTCGTAACTGATGAAATTGATTTTGCGCCCGTTGATACCGCCATTGTCGTTGATCATCCGGAAATAGGCGCTCATCGTCTTGCCGATGATGCCGTAGGCCGAAGCCGGCCCGCTATACGGCATGATGTTGCCGATCTTGATTTCGGTATCGGTGACGCCGGTATCGTATTTTTTCTGCGCGAGCGCCGGCACGGTAATTGCGGCGATGATCAGTCCGGAAAGTCCAAGCGAAAGACCAAGTGCAAGAATAAATCCAAGTGAAAGACAAAGCGTCCTGAAAAAATCCTTGAGCGCGCGCTTCATGAGAACTTTGCTCCTCGGGGCCAGGCGTGACGGCTTTGGTCGGACGGTTTCCTCGAATTTTTTTTGTGACGAGATCGACGATAGCAGGCGCGCAGGCTTGCCGGAAGCGGCAGCCGGAGGCGATTTGTCGCGTAACGCACACAAGGTGCGGCGCAACAAACCGCGTAAGATGATGGTGCCGCGTTTGCGCGCGATGCGGAACTAGCCATGCCAACGCGGCCGGGTTATCTGGAAACGATCGGGATTGCTGGCAAAAACCTGCGGGGAAGACATGCAGCGATCGGTCAGGCCTTGGCTCGTTGTGGCCGCGTTCGGCTTGCTTGCGGGCTGCGTCTATCGCTACCTCGCCGACGATCCGGACGAAGCCAGTCTCGGGTTCTACCTGCGCAGCTCCGTCCATGGCATGGGACTGGCGCTCGCCGGCTGGGCGGTTCATCTCTACTTCACCTCCCGCAGCAGCGAATGGTTGAGACGATGGCCGCTTGTCGTCGAGGTCGTCGTGCAGTCCGTGGTCATGGCGATCGTTGTCGCCGTCGTCGCCGTGGCTTTGCAGGCCGCCCTCTACGGTCACCGGACCGCGGCCTCGTGGCCCACCTACAACTTCCCTCGCATCGTTGCCGTCGCCTTTCTGATGTCCGCCCTGGTCGGGACATTCTATGAACTGACGCGACTCGTCGGCAGCCGGGTGCTCCTCAACGTCATCCTCGGACGGTACCGAAGGCCAGTGCGGGAACAGCGCGTGCTGCTGTTTCTCGATATCGTCGGATCGACGTCGCTGGCGGAAAAGATGGGGGAGTTGCGCATGCATCAGCTTCTCACGCAGTTCTTCTTCGACATCGACGCGGCGATCACAGCTCATGATGGCGAGGTGCACGCCTATGTCGGGGATGAGGTGATCGTAAGCTGGCGGCTTGCCGCCAAGGAGCCGGAACCGCGTTACCTCGATTGCTTTTTTGCGATCCAGGACAGGATCGCGGAGCGAGCGGATTTTTACCGGCGCGAGTTCGGCCTGGTGCCGAATTTCCGCGCCGGATTGCATGCCGGACCGGTGGTGATCAGCGAGTGCGGGGATTCGCGCCGGCAGATCGCCTATTTCGGCGACACCATGAACGTCGCGGCACGGCTGCAGGAATATGGCAAGGTGGTGGGCCGGGCGCTGCTGGTCTCGGGCGATCTGCCCCGCCTGGTGCGCCCCGGCAGCGATCTCATCGTCGAAGCGCTCGGCCCGACACAGCTGCGCGGGCGCGCCGCGCCGGTCGAGGTGTTCGCGGTGGAGCGGCGTCAGGTGGCGAACGAATGAGCCGAACGAGCGGCAGTCCGCTCCCTCGCCCCGCTCTTCGCGGGGAGAGGGTTGGGGTGAGGGGCTGCTGCCGCGAATGCGGTGGATGAGGAGTGCGCGGTGACTCCCCCTCACCCGGATCGCACCGGACGATGCTTCGCATCGCCGAGGCGATCCGACCTCTCCCCGCAAGCGGGGCGAGGTTAAGAGAAGAAAATCAATTCTTCGTCTTGTCGACCAGCGCGCCCTTCTTGATCCAGGGCATCATGTCGCGCAGCTTGACGCCGACTTCCTCGATCGGGTGGGCGGCGAGTTTGGCGCGGGTGGCCTTGAACGAGGTCTGGTTGACCTTGTTCTCCAGCATCCAGTCGCGCGCGAATTTGCCGGACTGGATGTCGTCGAGCACCCGCTTCATCTCCTTCTTGGTCGCCTCGGTGACGATGCGCGGGCCGGTGACGTATTCGCCGTATTCGGCGGTGTTGGAGATCGAGTAATTCATGTTGGCGATGCCGCCTTCATAGATCAGATCGACAATCAGTTTTACTTCATGCAGACATTCGAAATAGGCCATCTCCGGCGCGTAGCCGGCTTCCACCAGCGTTTCAAAACCGCCCTTGATCAGTTCGACCAGGCCGCCGCACAGAACCACCTGCTCGCCGAACAAATCGGTCTCGCATTCCTCCTTGAACGAGGTCTCGATGATGCCGGCGCGGCCGCCGCCGATCGCCGAGGCATAGCTCAGGCCGAGGTCGTGGGCATTGCCGGAGGGGTCCTTGTGGATCGCGATCAGGCAGGGCACGCCGCCGCCGCGCTGGTATTCCGAGCGCACGGTGTGGCCGGGGCCCTTTGGGGCGATCATCAGCACGTCGAGATCGGGACGCGGGTCGAGCAGGTTGAAATGCACGTTGAGGCCGTGGGCGAACACCAGCGCCGCACCCTTCTTCATGTTGTCGTGCAGATGCTCGCGGTAGATGTCGCCCTGCAACTCGTCGGGGGTGAGCATCATCACGAGGTCGGCCCATTTCGCGGCGTCGGCCACTTCCATCACCTTGAAGCCGGCGGCTTCCGCCTTCTTGGCGGAGCCCGATCCCTTGCGCAGCGCGATGGCGACGTCCTTGACGCCGGAGTCCTTCAGGTTCAGCGCATGGGCGTGGCCCTGGCTGCCATAGCCGACGATGACGACCTTCTTGCCCTTGATCAGGTTCAGGTCGGCGTCGCGATCGTAATAAACACGCATGGTCGTTCCTTTTTCGCTGGCCGGGCGGAGCGCCCGGATCGTCGTGTGTTCTGAAGGGGTGGCTGGTGATTTCCGGCGTTGTCTAGTCCATTTTTCGCTTCCTGGGAAACCCGTTTCTGCATGGCGCGCTGCGGCATCATGCGTCCATAAAGACCGGATAGAGCGAGGCCAGCAGCAATACCGCCATCACGATGTTGAACGCCCGCACGGCGCTCGGCGACGTCAAGAGAGGCCGCAGCGCGCTTCCGAACAGCGCCCAGGCCACCGTCGACACCGTCCCGACCACCAGGCTGATGGCGGTCTGGATCACGATGTTCCAGGGGAAGCTCGCGATCGCGGCGTAAGCGGTGATGGTCCCGATCACCATCACCCATCCCTTGACGTTGACCCATTGGAACATGGCGGCGCCCCAGAAGGTCATGGGGCCGCGCAAATTGTCCTGTCCCGTGGTTGCCGTCCCGGACATCGCAATTACGATGGCGAGATAGATCAGATAGGCGGCGCCGGCATATTTCAGGACCGTTTGCAGCACCGGATAGGTGATGAAGATCGTCCCGAGGCCGAGACCTACGGCGGCGATCATAAAACCCATACCGAGGGTGATGCCCGCGATATGCGGCAACGTGCGGCGAAAACCGTAAGTCAGTCCCGAGGACAGCAGCATGACGTTGTTCGGCCCCGGCGTGATGAACATCACCGTGGCGAACAGGACAAAGGCGAAAAGCAGCGATTGCGACATGAGACTGCTCACGCGATCTTCGGCAAGGTTTGCGGCCGCTTCGACAGCAGCATGATGGCGATGCCGCACACCACGATGACCATCCCGGAAAGCCGCAAGGGCCCGAACCGCTCGCCGAACACGATCGACGATGCGGCGGCGCCGACGAACGGCACCAGCAACGCGAACGGCACCACCTGGGCTGCCGTGTAATCCCGCAGCAGCCGGCCCCACAGCCAGTAGGCGATGCTGGTCGAAATCGCGCCGAGCGCCAGCATGCAGGCAAATCCGGCAAGCGACATGTGGATCAGCGCGTGCCAGGTCGCCTGCGGTCCGTCGGTGAGCAACGCCAGCGCCAATAGCGGCAGTGGCGGCACCAGGCAGAGCCAGGCGAACAGGTCGAACATCGGCACGTCGCGCGCCTGCCGCAGCAACAGATTGCCGATCGCAAAACTGATCGGCGATATCATCAGCACCGCGAACGCGCCGGCGCTGAAATCATAACCAACCGTGCCGCAAATCATCAATAGGCCAACGGTGGCGACGCCGATG
Source organism: Bradyrhizobium lablabi (assembly GCF_900141755.1). Classification (NCBI taxonomy): domain Bacteria; kingdom Pseudomonadati; phylum Pseudomonadota; class Alphaproteobacteria; order Hyphomicrobiales; family Nitrobacteraceae; genus Bradyrhizobium; species Bradyrhizobium lablabi. The sequence goes on from NZ_LT670844.1 coordinate 2,210,096, forward strand.
CCGAGGCCTTGCAGCGGCGTCGGCATTTCGCGAAACGCGATCACCGCGAAAGCAATGGTGAACAGCGCCTGACTCTGCACGATCACGCTGGTGAGTCCGACGGGAACGCCTTGCGCGATGCCGTAAGCCTGCGCCAGAAACTGTCCAAGAAATAGCGTAAAACTGATCGCGATCAGAAGCGGCCAGGACACGTTCGGCCTGGGCACGAACAGGCACGGCACGGCGGCGATGGCAAAGCGCAGCGCCGTCATCAGCGCGGGGGGAAGTTCGTCGAGCGCGATCCGGCTCGCCACAAAGGCAAGTCCCCAGATAACCGCCACCAGGACGGCGATACCGATATCGGCCGGCTTCATCTTGTTCTTTTTCTAGCTCTGTTCGCCGGGTTTCGGTTTGCGCAACAAATAAGTGCCGTGCAGCGGCGCGTGGTAATCTGCCGAGACGAGGGTGAAACCGACATCGGTCAGCATCCGCTCGATCACCCAGCCGAAGGTCGAATATTCGTCGCGCATATGGGTGACGACACTGTCGCGCGAAAATCCGTGATTCTTGATGTTGAAATCCGCCCACTGCTCGACGTCGCGTTCGGGGCCGTCCGGCACGCTGACGAACACGATGTCGCGCAGGTAGAACATGCTTCCTGGTTTGAGCGCGCCGAAAATCCGCGCCAGCGCCACCGCCTTCCAGAAATCCGGCAGATGATGCAGCGCGAACTCGCTGACAATGAGATCATAGGAATTGGGCTGATAGGCAAAGCTCAATAGCCCCGCCGACTGGGTCCGGATCGCCACCCTGCGATCGCGCGCCTGGAGCTCCGCGAGCGCCAGCATCGCCGGCGAAATATCGATGGCGTCGACCTCGGCGCCCATCAGCGCCGCCTCGCACGCCAAAACGCCGTTGCCGCAGCCGATATCGGCGACCCGCCAGCCGCGCTGCACGCCCAGCATGTTCAGCGCCGCGCGGGCCCGCAAATCGCTGTCGTCATGGCGGTCGTAGATCGAGGCGACAGCGGAATCGAGCCCGATCTGCCGCCGTTCGTTATAATACCAGTCGCGCGCCAGCATGGGTCACATCCCCTCGGGCCCGCGGCCGATGGCGGCAACCCCGGTGCGCGAGATCTCGACCAGGCCGAGCGGGCGCATCAGGTCGATGAACTGGTTGATCTTGCCGGAATTGCCGGTGATCTCGAACACGAAGCTTTCGGTGGTGGCGTCGATCACGCGGGCGCGGAACGCTTCCGCCAGCCGCAGCGCCTCGACGCGGTGCTCGCCGGTGCCGCGCAGCTTTACCATTGCCAGTTCCCGCTCGATCGAGCGGCCGGACAGCGTCATGTCGACCACGCGATAGACCGGCACCATGCGGTCGAGCTGATGCTTGATCTGCTCGATCACCATCGGGGTGCCGGTGGTGACGATGGTGATGCGGGAGAGATGTTTCTGATTCTCGGTCTCCGAGACCGTGAGGCTTTCGATGTTGTAGCCGCGCCCCGAGAACAGCCCGATCACGCGCGCGAGCACGCCCGGCTCGTTTTGCACGAGCACCGAGAGCGTGTGCGCCTCGGTCGGCTCATGGCGATCTTCCATGAAGTAGGCGGATGCGGGCTGGTTCATTGTGGTCCCCATTGTCTTATTCGTCATGCCCGCCTCTCTTCGTCATACCCGCGAAAGCGGGTATCCAGTAATCGCTGACGCCTGAGATGGACTCGATAGCGCGCGGCGTGCTGGATCGTCCGGTCAAGCCGGACGATGACGGTGGAGTTTGCGGTCGCTGTTGCTTCACAACCATGATCTTCCTCACACCAGCACCTTGCCGTCGGCGACGGCGTCCGGAGCGATCCAGCGCTGGAACAAATCGAAATCGATATTGCCGCCGCTCAGGATCAGGCCGACCCGTTTTCCCCGGAGCTTCGGCTTGTCCTGCAGGGCTGCGGCGAGAGGCGCGGCGCCGGCGCCTTCCGCAAGGTTGTGGGTATCGGTCCAGTAGGCGCGGATCGCCGCTGCTACCTCGTCGTCGGTGACCTGCGCGATGCGCGAGGCACCCTTGCGGATGATCGCGAGCGCGTCCGGATCGGGGACGCGGGTCGCCATGCCGTCGGCGAGCGTATCGCTGCTGTTCGTCATCACGACCGTGCCGGCCGCGAACGACAATGCATAGGATGGCGCTTCGGTCGACTGCACGCCGATAATTTCGGTTTTCAATCCAAGCAGATCGCGCGCCAGGATGCAGCCACAGATGCCGGAGCCCTGACCGATCGGGACATAAAGGACATCCAGGTCCGGCGCCTTGCGCAGGAGTTCGAGTGCATAGGTCGCGACACCGAGAACGAGGTCCGGGTGGAAGGCCGGCACGATGTGAAGACCTGATGTCTCGGCATGGCGATAGGCCTGTTCGCGCGCGGCCTGGAAATCCTCGCCATGTTCGACCAGCTCGGCGCCAAAGGCGCGCATGGCGCGATTTTTCTCGACCGAATTCCCGCGCGGCACGTAGATCGTGACCGGCAGACCGTGACGGCTCGCGGCAAAGGCCAGGCTCTGGCCGTGATTGCCTCGCGTCGCCGAGATGATTCCGATCGTGTCGGGCCGTTCGCGCTTCAGGCGATCGACGTAAACCAGCCCGCCGCGCACCTTGAAGGCGCCGATCGGGGTATGGTTCTCGTGCTTGACGATAACGCTCGTGCCCAGCCGCTCCGCCAGCAACGGCCACGCATGCGCAGGCGTCGGCGGCATCGCCGCCGCGACGACAGTGTGGGCGCGTTCCAGTTGCGAAAGGTCAAACATTTTGGCTTCCGTCGATCTTCCCTGCACCCCAGCCACACCTCTCGTCATCCCCGCGAAAGCGGGGATCCAGTAAACGCAGGCACATCGGCTTGAACGCGAATGCCGCGGCGTACTGGATCGTCCGGTCAAGCCGGACGATGACAGCGGAATTTGTTTTCACCCTCACACCAGCGCCTTGCCGCCGGCGAAGGCCGCGGCGGTCGCTTCGTCGTTGGCTTCCGCCGGCAGCAGCATTTCGTTGTGCGCCTTGCCGGAGGGGATCATCGGGAAGCAATTTTCCAGCGCCGCCACCCGGCAATCGAACAGCACCGGGCGCTTTACGGCGATCATCTCCTTGATCGCGCCGTCGAGGTCGCCGGGCTTTATCGCCTGGAGGCCGACGCAACCGAAAGCGTCCGCGAGCTTGACGAAATCCGGCAGCGCCTCGGAATATGTGTGCGACAGCCGGTTGCCGTGCAGGAGCTGCTGCCACTGCCGCACCATGCCCATATACTGGTTGTTCAGGATGAAGATCTTGATCGGCAATTCGTGCTGAACGGCGGTCGACATCTCCTGCATCGTCATCTGCACCGAGGCGTCGCCGGCGATGTCGATCACGAGGCTGTTGGGATGGGCGACCTGGACGCCGACCGCCGCCGGCAGGCCATAGCCCATGGTGCCCAAACCGCCCGAGGTCATCCAGCGGTGCGGCTCCTCGAAGCCAAAAAACTGCGCCGCCCACATCTGGTGCTGGCCGACTTCGGTGGTGATGTAGACATCGCGCCCGCGCGTATTATCGAACAGGCGCTGGATCGCGTATTGCGGCAGGATCACATCGTTGTTCTTTTTATAGGACAGCGAATTGCGCGCCCGCCATTTGGCGATCTCCTGCCACCAGGAGCGAATATCCGGCTTTTTCGCTTCCGCCTTGAACACCTGCAACAGATCGCCGAGCACATTGGCGGCGTCGCCGATGATCGGGATATCGACGCGGATGTTCTTGTTGATCGAGGACGGATCGATGTCGATGTGGATTTTCTTCGAACCCGGCGAGAACGCATCGACGCGTCCGGTGATGCGGTCGTCGAAGCGCGCGCCGACGCACAGCATGGCGTCGCAGCCGTGCATCGCCATGTTGGCCTCGTAGGTGCCGTGCATGCCGAGCATGCCGAGCCAGTTCTTGCCCGACGCCGGATAGGCGCCGAGCCCCATCAAGGTGGAGGTGATCGGGAATCCCGTCGCTTCGACCAGTTCGCGCAGCAGTTTTGAGGCTTCCGGCCCGGAATTGATGACGCCGCCGCCGGAATAGATGATGGGACGCTTGGCGGAAGCGAGCAGCGCCACCGCTTTACGGATTTGCGTCGCGTCGCCCTTGACCCGCGGCGTATAGGACACGTGCACGTCGGACTTCCGCGGCGGGTGATAGGTGCCGAGCGCGAATTGCACATCCTTGGGCACATCGACAAGGACAGGGCCGGGACGGCCAGTGCTCGCGACATAAAACGCCTCATGCAGCACCTTGGCGAGATCGTTGACGTCGCGCACCAGCCAATTGTGCTTGGTGCAGGGCCGGGTGATGCCGACGGTGTCGCATTCCTGGAAGGCGTCGTTGCCGATCAAATGCGTCGGCACTTGCCCGGTGATGCAAACCAGCGGGATCGAATCCATCAGCGCGTCGGTCAGCGGCGTCACCATGTTGGTGGCGCCGGGACCTGAAGTCACCAGCACCACGCCCGGCTTGCCGGTTGAACGCGCATAGCCTTCGGCGGCGTGGCCGGCGCCCTGCTCATGCCGGACCAGGATGTGCTCGACATCGCTCTGCTGGAACAGTTCGTCATAGATTGGAAGCACCGCGCCGCCGGGATAGCCGAAGATGTGCTTGACGCCATGATCGATCAGCGCCCGCACGATCATCGCGGCTCCGGTCATCTTGTTCGGATCGTGGCTCTTGTCGCTCATGGCTTGCTCCGGATGCGCTGTTGTCAGCGGCTTCTTTCAGTTGCGTGGCTTTAGTGGCTTAGAAAATAAAAAGGGGCCCAAGAGGCCCCATGCACACCGCCCGAATTTGGGATGGCCTTAGCCATCCCCGGCGGTGTGCCTGGGTACGACGACGATAAGCAGTTTGGTAATTTTATTACGCATATAGCCGCCTGGACTTCCCAAAGGTTGCGCGGTTATAGCTGCCGAGGCCTAGAAGTCAAGGGAAGGCAGCACGAAGCGCGATTTGGGCAGCTTAGCCGGGTTTTTTGGCCCCGGCGAGAGCGAAAATGCGGCGTTCAGCCATGCGCGGGCTCCTCTCACCCGTCATTCCGGGGCGCGCGAAGCGCGAACCTCAGATGTGCAATTGCACATCGGGGAATCTCGAGATTCCGGGTCTGGTCCTTCGGACCATCCCGGAATGACGGTGGTGAGCCATCCCCCCGCCTCCTCCGGCTTGACCCATTGAAACTCCGGCAGCTGATGGCGGAACCAGGTGAATTGGCGTTTGGCGTAATGACGGGTGTCGGCGCGGCCGATCGCCGCCGCCTCTTCCAGCGTTATCTCGCCCTTGAGATGCCGGATCAGCGCCGGCACGCCGTGGGCCTTCATCGCCGGCAGCAGGGGGTCGAGTTTTCGCGCGGCCAGGCCGGCGACCTCTTCCAGCGCGCCGGCTTTCACCATCGAGTCAAATCGGGCATCGATCCGCGCGTAAAGCTGATCGCGATCTGGCTCGAGAAACAGCGCGCTGAACTCTCCCGGAGGCAACAGCGGCGGCAATCCCTCGCGATGCCAGTCGGTAAGCGACCGTCCGGTCGATTCGACAACTTCCAGGGCGCGGGCGATGCGGGTGCGATCGCGCGGCTTCAGGCGTTCGGCGGAGACCGGATCGCGCCGCCTAAGCTCGGCATGAAGCGCCTCGACGCCATCGCGATCGAGCCGCGCGCGTACGCCTTCGCGCACCTCGGCGGCAATCGGCGGCACCGCCGACAATCCGCGTGTCAGCGCCTTGAAATAGAGGCCGGAGCCGCCGACAAAAATCGACAGGCGATCTTGCGCGCGCGCTTCCGCAAGGACCTTGGCGGCATCGGCCACCCAGCTTCCTGCGGAGAAATTCACGGCGGCGTCGACATGGCCGTAGAGCCGGTGCGGGACCCGCGCCTCTTCATCGACCGTCGGCCGCGCGGTGATCACCCTGAGATCGCGGTAGACCTGCATGGAATCGGCATTGATGACGACGCCGCCGGTTTTTTGCGCAAGGTCGATGGCGAGCGCCGACTTGCCGCTGGCCGTCGGCCCTGCGATAAGCACGGCCTTGCTGCTCACTTGCGAACTCACGTCAAATGTCTCTCGTCGCCACGCTGATCTCCAATCCCGCCGACCCCGCGCTCGATAGCACGGTGGTGGATGGCGCGCGCGCCATTCTGCCATCGCCCGGCACCGCGCACTGGCTGTTCGACGAGGTGGCGGTCGATATTCCCTTTGCCGGCCAGATTCCTTTAGAAGGCCCGGATATCCGCGCCGTCGAAGCCCGCCTGCGCGAGGCGCGCGGCGATCTGCCGATCGACATTGTGGTGCAGCCTCAGGGGTTCCGGCGCAAGAAGCTTTTGCTGGCCGACATGGATTCCACCATGATCGGCCAGGAATGCATCGACGAATTGGCGGATTTTGTCGGCATGAAAGCCGAGGTCGCCAAAATTACCGAGCGCGCGATGCGCGGCGAAATCGAGTTCGAGCCGGCGCTGCGCGAGCGCGTCGCACTGCTAAAAGGCTTGCCGGTCGGCGTGGTCGACGAAGTGCTCAAGACACGCATCACCCTTAACCCGGGCGCCCGCGAGCTGGTCGCAACCATGCGGGCGCACGGCGCCTACACCTGCCTGATCTCCGGCGGATTTACGCTTTTCACCGGCGCGGTGGCAGCCATGATTGGGTTTGACGAACACCGCGCCAACGAGCTGATCGTCGAGGACGGCAAACTGACCGGCGAAGTCAAGGAGCCGATTTTGGGCCGCGCGGCAAAGCTCGCCACCCTGATCGAGCTCACCGACTCCTTCGATCTCGACGACATCGATACGCTGGCGGTGGGCGACGGCGCCAACGATCTCGGCATGGTCCAGGCCGCAGGCCTCGGCGTCGCCTACCACGCCAAGCCTGCGGTTGCGGCAGCAGCCGCGGCGCGGATCGACCACGGCGACCTCACGGCGTTGCTCTATGCGCAGGGGTATCGACGGGACGAGTTTGTGGGGGGATAGGCTCAATGCCGACTGTCCTGCGTTGGGGACCGTATCGTGCGTTCTTCTATTCGAACGAACGCGGCGAGCCGCCACATGTTCACGTCCGGGCAGCAGATTTCGAAGCCAAGTTCTGGCTGCATGACCTCTCAGTCGCGGTGAATGCGGGATTTCCCGCCCATGAAATCGGCGCTATTATCCGCCATCTGCGATCACAGCGCGATGTCCTCGAAGGCAAATGGCATGAGCACTTTGGAAATTGATGTCGGCGATATCAGGCCGGTCTCGGTTGTCTTCACCGCCGACGAGCTTGTGGTGACGCTGGCGGACGGCCGCAGGATCGCCACTCCGCTGGCCTGGTACCCGCGGCTGCGGGATGCGAACACCGCAGCGCGCGCGCGCTTCGAGCTTATGCCGATGGGCATCCACTGGCCTGAGCTTGATGAAGACCTTGGAGTTGCAGGAATGCTGGCTGGTCGGCCGGCTATTTGATTGTATGGGCGCATATAGCTGTCATGCCCGGACTTGATCCGGGCATCCACCAACCTTCAAAGTAATCTTGCAAAGAGGATGGATGGCCGGGTCAAGCCCACCACTGTCCGGTTCATTGGAAGTATAGTCCAAGTTTCAACTGATCGGGGTTTATCGGGATCGGCTGTAGGGGTTCGAGCAAATGGTTGATCGGGCGTCTGTGCATGAGGTTGGTGCGGACGAGGCGGGCAAATTCGAGAGGGCTGTGCACCGCTTTTTGAGCCAGCTGGGCCATGCGCAAGATGAGAAAGGCGATCAGGGCGATGGCGATCTGAATGCGGACGGCATTCTCGGAGACACCGATGAAGTGCCTGATTCGAAGCGTCTGCTTGACCCAGCGAAAGAACAATTCGATCTGCCAGCGCTGTTTGTAAAGCTCTGCGATCTCTTCTGCCGGCGCGTCGAGATCATTGGTCACGATGCGCAACAGCTTACCGGTGTCGATGATCACGGTGATCTCTCGGACCGGAACTTGCAGCGGATTTTTGCGGCTGTTGGCGAGCCGGGCCGGCAAATGACCGACGCGGTCGCGCAGAATATTGCTGTTTTTGGGGACGCGGTTCTCCTTTACCACGCTGAACGGGGTATTCTTCTTCAGTCGCGTCACGAAGCGGCAGCCGGCGTCATCGAGCCGCGCCCACCAGCCATAATCGTAATAACCGAGGTCGTAGACGTAGGTTGCGCCCGGCTCGATCGGCATCGCCTTGGCGGCTGTGATGTCGTTGACGTTAGCGGGCGTCACCGCAAAGTAAACCGGCCGATCGGCATTCGGATCGTAGACGATATGCGCCTTGGCGCCGAACACATCGGCCGAAAATGTCGCCCAGCCTTCGCTCAGGCTGGAGAGCCGAACACTGGTGGAATCAATGAGCCGGACCGCGTCTGCCGTCGCGCGCCGCAGCCCACGATGCGCTTGCGGCAGCATCTGCGCGAACAGCTCGCTGAACACTTGCCAAGGCCGCGTCGAATTGGCGTCCGACATCGTCGAACGCTTCACCGGTGCCGCCCCCACGTGATAAAGCCGCGTCTCGTGGCTCGCCATCCCGGTCACGACCTCCCGCAGGCTCGTCGAGCCGCTCAATTGCCCGTACAGCAATGCGATGAACTGACGCTTCGTCGTCAATTTCCGCACCAGCCGGTCGGCCCCGTACTTCTCCACGATCTGTTCGAACTTAGACCAAGGAACGTGCTTTGTTAGACTGTGAAATACGCTATTCTGATGCCGCATGGCGTGGACCTCCTTCGGTGTCTCGAACGTGTGCGAAGCGCTCAAAACACAGAAGAATCCTCGTCATGCACCCTGTCTACAAAAATCGAACCGGACAGTGGTGGGTCAAGCCCGGCCATGACGAGAATCGAATGCTACTGCACGCTCAGCGCCACGAAGCGCAGTTCGCCGTCGGCGTTCGATACCAATAGAAGAACCGATTTCTTGCCGTCCTTCTTGAGTTGATCGACGCGCTTCTTGACGTCGGCGGCGTTGCTCACCGCCTCCTGCGCCACCTCGACGATGACGTCGCCGGCGCTCAGCCGCTTGTCGGCGGCGTCGGACGTGCCGTCGACATTGGTGATGATCACGCCCTTGACGCTGTCCTTGATCTTGTAGCGCGAGCGCAGGTCCTTGCTCAGCGTGGCGAGGTCGAGGCCGAGCGCTTTTTGCGTCACCGGCTTTTCCGGTTCGGGCTGCGCCTTGTTCGACGCCTGCACCGGCTTGTCGGTATCCTCCAGGCGGCCGAGCGTGACCTTGACGGTTTGCTCCTGGCCCTTGCGGATGACGACGACGTCGACCTCCTTGCCGACCGCGGTGTCGGCGACGACGCGCGACAGATCCTTGGGCTCCTTGATGTCCTTGCCGTCGAATTTGACGACGACATCGCCGGGTTCGATGCCGGCGGGCTTGGCCGGCCCCTTGTCATCGACGCCGGCGATCAGGGCGCCGCGCGCGGGCTTGATGTTGAGACTTTCGGCGATCTCGTCGGTGACCTGCTGGATACGCACGCCGAGCCAGCCGCGGCGCAGTTCGCCGAATTGCCGGAGCTGGTCGACCACGCCCGCCACCGTCTTCGAGGGCACCGCAAAGCCGATGCCGATCGAGCCGCCCGAAGGCGAGATGATCAGCGTGTTAACGCCGATCACTTCGCCGTCGAGGTTGAACAGCGGGCCGCCGGAATTGCCGCGGTTGATGGCGGCGTCGGTCTGGATGTAGCTGTCATAGGGGCCGGAATTGATGTCGCGGTTGCGCGCCGAGACGATGCCCGCGGTAACCGTGCCGCCGAGGCTGAACGGATTGCCGATCGCGATCACCCATTCGCCGAGACGCAGCTTGTCGGAATCGCCGAACTTCACCGCGGTCAGCGGTTTTGGCGGCTTGAATTTCAACACCGCCAGATCGGTCTTCTTGTCGACGCCGACCAGCTCGGCCTTGATCTTGGTGCCGTCGTTCATGATGACGTTGATCTCGTCGGCATCCGCGATCACGTGATTATTGGTGACGACAATCCCCGAGGTATCGACGATGAAGCCGGAGCCGAGCGAATTGGTCTTGTGCGGCTGCAGGTCGCCGCCCTTGCCGCCCGGGCCGCCGCGGCGGTTCTTGAAGAAATCGTCAAAAAATTCCTCGAACGGCGAGCCCGGCGGCAGTTGCGGCATCGTGCCCCTACCCTCACCTCCGCCGCCGCCCTTGGCTTCGACGGTCTGCGACGTCGAGATGTTGACCACCGCATCGATCACCTTCTCGGCGACGTCGGCGATGCCGTCGGGGCCTCGGGCCAGGGCCGGTACCGACAAAACCGGCGCGGACGCCAGCACGCTCGTGGCGCCAAGGCAGATCGCGGCCAGCAAGGGGCGCAGGCGATGAGTCAAGGCTTCGGTAGCACCGGTCATATCAGCTCTCTCTTCTCGCAAAACGGGGGCGGAAATTGAAGCCCACAGTGCGCCCGAATGGGGCTGCGGCGCAAGCGTTCGGGCTCAAGCTTTTGGCCCCCATCAGCCGCCTTTATTACGGCAAAAAGCGGACGCTGCCACTCACGATGGCGTTGATCCCGCGGCATTTTTTTACGAGGTCTGAAACCAGCCGGGCCTAGCGCCGGACCACCCATATCAGGATGAGGCCGGCAACTGCCGATCCGATGCCGACGACGCGCAGGACATTGTCCGGCGTCGCCTGCGCGCTCTTCATGGCCCGGCGCATCCAGGCCGGGCCGGCCGCAAACATCAAACCTTCAAGCACAAACAAAATGCCCACACCGATGAGGAAGTCGGCGAACGCTATGGACCTCATCGGACTGGAACCTCCCGTTTATGTTGTTTTTACTTTTTCAGGACGGGCGAAGCGAGCCTCGTGCCGCCTGTCCTGTGCTGTCTGGAACAAAATGCGCCTTACGGCTTCGGCGCGGCAGGCACAGCCGGCACCGCAGCGGCCGCCACCGGAGCCGGTGCCGCCGCCGCCGAAGCTGGCGCGGGCGCTGGCGCCGGCTTGCCCGACGCGCTGCCGAAGAATTTGAAAAAGTCGGAGTCCGGGCGGAGCAGGAAGCGGGTATCGCCGCTCTTCAGCCCGTTCTCATACGCCGTCATCGAGCGGTAGAAGGCGAAGAACTCCGGGTCCTTGCCGTAAGCTTCGGCGAACAGCCGGTTGCGCTCGCCGTCGCCCTCGCCGCGAATCCGCTCGGCGTTCGAGTTGGCCTCGGCGACGATCACGGTGGCTTCGCGGTCGGCGTTGGAGCGGATCTCCTGCGCCTTCTGGCCGCCCTGGGCACGGAATTCGGCGGCCTCGCGCTGCCGCTCGGTCTGCATGCGCTGGTAGACGGCCTGGCTGTTCTGCTCGGGCAGGTCGGCCCGCCGGATCCGCACATCGACCACCTGGATGCCGTAGCCGTCGGCCTCCTTGTCGAGCTGGTCGCGAATCCGCGCCATCAACGCTTCGCGCTCGTCCCGCACCACCTGGATGAAGCTGACTTCGCCGAGCACGCGGCGCAGCGATGCGTTCAGGAGCGTCGTCAACTGGACGTTGGCGGCCTGGATCGAGCCGATGCTCTGATAGAACCGCAACGCATTCTTGATGCGGTAGCGGGCGAAGGCGTCGACCACCAGCCGCTTCTGGTCCGAGGCGATCACTTCCTGCGACGGATTTTCCAGATCGAGGATGCGCTTGTCGATCGAGATCACGGTGTCGATGAACGGCGCCTTGAAGTGCAGGCCCGGCTCGGTGACGACGCTGACGGGCTCGCCGAGCCGCACCACAAGCGCTTGTTCGGTCTGCGTCACGGTGAAGACCGAGCTGTAGCCGACGATCACGACGGCAAACAGCAGGATCAGCGCAACAATGCCTGTGACGGGGGATCTCATCGGGTTACTCCGCTCGGCTGCTGCGGCTGGCCCGTTGTCGCCGAAGGACGCCGCGGCGACAGTTCACTCAGGGGCAGATACGGCACGACACCTTGCGAGGACGAATTGCCGCCGTCATAGACGAGCTTCTCGGAACCGCCGAGGATGCGCTCCATCGTCTCCAGATAAATGCGCTGCCGCGTGACGTCGGGCGCTTTCTTGTATTCGTCGTAGACCTTCAGGAAGCGCGCGCTCTGGCCCTTGGCCTCGGCGACCGCCTGCTGCTTGTAGCCTTCGGCGACCTGGATGATCTGTGCCGCGCGTCCCTTGGCATCGGGCACGACGCGGTTGGCATAGGTCTGCGCCTCGTTCTGCAACCGCTCGAGGTCGGCGCGCGCCGCCTGCACGTCGCGGAACGAATCGATCACCTGCGCCGGCGGGTCGACCTTCTGCATCTGCACCTGCTGCACCAGGATGCCTGAACCATAAGAGTCCAGGGTCCTCTGCATCAGTTCCTGCACGCTCTGCTCCGTGGTGGTGCGCGCGCCGGTCAGGATCGGCTGGATGTTGGATTTGCCAACCACCTCGCGCATCGCGCTTTCGGCGACCGCTTTGACGGTGCCTTCGGGATTTTGAATGTTGAAGAGATAATCGGCGACGCCCTTCGGCTTGATCCGCCACAGCACCGTGAAATCAACGTCGACGATGTTCTCGTCGCCGGTCAGCATCAGGCTTTCTTCCGGCACGTCGCGCATGGTCCGGCCGCGCCGCGCCGGATCGTCGATCAACGTCATGCCGATGCTCAAGGTGGAGACGCGCAACGCCTTCGGCAGCAGCACGGTCTCGATCGGGTACGGCAGGTGATAGTTCAGTCCGGGCTGGGCATCGCGGACATACTTGCCGAAGCGGAGCACGACGCCGAGTTCTTCCGACTGCACGCGGTAGAAGCCGGACATTCCCCAGATCGCCAGCGCGCCGACCAGAACCAGCGCGACGCCGACGCCCGAGAAATATCCGCCCGGCAACAGCTGCTGAAGCCGGTCCTGGGCGCGGCGCAGAAGGTCCTCAAGATCGGGCGGCCTCGGCCCGACCGGTTGCGGGCCGGAGCCCCATGGCCCTTTCGGACCGGACCCCCATGGGCCTCCGCCTTGATTTTTCCACGGCATCGATTGTCTCCTCGGCGAGAGCCCAAATCCGCCTAAACCAGGCCGCCTGAACAGGCGAAGTGGCCGGGGGCCCCGCAATATCTGCATGGCCTTATAGGGGACAGAACCAGCCCTTACAACGCGGCTTGCTGCTCGAAGCAGCTAAGCCCGAACCCATAATTGTCAATCTAAACATTGCGTAACGGAGTTAATGCGACTTTCGTCGGCGATAGGTCACATAGGAAAAGTCCGCACTATCGTCCGAACCGGCCGGATTGCGCACGCGCGCGACCTCCTCCCATTCCGCCGCATCAATTGCGGCAAAATGAGTGTCGCCGTCGGGGTGGGCGTGGACCTCGGTGATTTCCAGGCGGTCGGCGGTCGCCATCCATCGCGCGTAGATTTCGGCGCCGCCGATCACGGCAATTTCCGCGACCGAACGCCGCAGTGCATCGCCGAACGCGACCGCGCGGGCGGCATCGAACGAGGTCGTCACCACCGCGCCGCCAGCGCGAAAATTGGCGTCCCGGGTGACGACGATATTGGTGCGTCCGGGCAACGGCCGGCGCAGCGAGATGAAGGTCTTGCGGCCCATCACGACGGGCTTGCCCATCGTCATCGCCTTCAAGCGTTGCTGATCGCTCTTCAGCCGCCACGGGATCGCGCCACCGGCGCCGATCACGCCATTGTCGGCAACCGCGACGATCAGGACGACCTCCATCAGCGCGCTCCTTGCGCGAGCGCCGTCAATGCCGCGCCGCCGATCCGGCACACCGTCCACTCGTCCATCAACTGCGCGCCAAGCGATTTGTAGAATTCGATCGAGGGCGTATTCCAGTCCAGCACCGACCATTGCAACCGCGACCACCCGTTCGCCACGCACTCCTTTGCGAGATGCTCCAGCAGCGCCTTGCCGATGCCCTTGCCGCGCTGCGCGGGACGGACGAACAGGTCTTCGAGGTAGATGCCGGAGCGTCCGGAGAAGGTCGAAAAATTGATGAACCAGACGGCAAAACCGGCGGGCTCACCGTCCCACTCGGCGATCTCGCAGAACAGCCTTGGATGGGGGCCGAACAGCGCGGAGGCGAGCATCGCCTCGGTTGCTTCCACCTCGTGGAGCAGTTTCTCGTATTCGGCAAGTTCGCGAACAAAGGACAGGACAAGTCCGGCTTCATCGGGACGCGCGCGGCGGATCGTGAGGGACATTCAATCGCTCACACCGCGACCTCGGCCTTGATGTGCGGGTGCGGGTCGTAGCCTTCGAGCGCGAAGTCCTCATAGCGGAACGCGAAGATGTTCTTCACCGCGGGATTGATTTTCATCACCGGCAAGGGGCGCGTCGGGCGCGTCAGTTGCAGCCGCGCCTGCTCGAGATGGTTGGAATAGAGATGCGCATCGCCGAGCGAATGAACGAAATCGCCGGGCTTTAAGCCCGTCACCTGCGCGACCATCATCGTCAACAGCGCATAGGAGGCGATGTTGAAGGGCACGCCGAGGAATACGTCGGCCGAGCGCTGGTAGAGCTGGCACGATAACTTTCCGTTCGCCACGTAGAACTGAAACAGGCAATGACAGGGCGGCAGCGCCATCTTGTCGACGTCGGCCGGATTCCATGCGCTCACGATGAGCCGCCGCGAATCCGGGTTGCGCTTGATCATGTCGATGACATTGGAGATCTGATCGATGCTGCGTCCATCCGGCGCCGGCCAGGACCGCCATTGCGAGCCATAGACCGGGCCGAGATCGCCATTGGCGTCGGCCCATTCGTCCCAGATCGAAACGCCGTTATCCTTGAGATATTTGATGTTGGTGTCGCCGGCGAGAAACCACAATAATTCGTGCACGATGGATTTCAGCGGCAGCTTCTTGGTGGTCAGCATCGGGAATCCGGCGGCCAGATTGAAGCGCATCTGGTGGCCGAAGATCGACAGCGTGCCGGTGCCGGTGCGGTCATGTTTTTCCGCGCCGTCCGCGAGGATCCGTTCGAGCAGATCGTGATACTGATTCATGGCGTTGCGCTGCGGGCCCTGGGATCGAATTTTCTAGCGGGATCGAATTTTAGCGGCCGGACCAGCCGATCGACAGCGGCGATTCGGCCGATGGCCGCGATTATACCCGGAAAAATGAGGGTTCGGTTGACAAACGACAAGGGCGGCGCGCGTTCCACCCGGCGCGCTGGCCGGTTTCAAAGGACTTTCATCCGATCAAGCCTGCAAACCCCAAAACACCCCCGGCCAGCAGCAGCCAGAACGGGTTGAGCCGGGTCGTAAAGGCGAGCACCGCCGAGGCGGCGGTGACCAATGCGGCGATCCAGGTCCGGTCGGAGGTCAGCGCCAGGATCAGGGCGCTCGCACCCATCAAGCCGATCGACAGCGGCACCAGCGCGGCCTGAATGATGGCGGGCCAACGCGAATGGCTCGATCGCCTGAGAAGCCCGCTGACATAATAGGCGAGGACCGCGGTCGGACCACACATCGCAAGCGTCGCTGCGAGTGCGCCGGCAACGCCGGCCACCGCATAGCCGATCAGGGTCACGATCAGCACATTCGGTCCCGGCGACATCTGCGATATCGCGAACACATCGGCGAATTGCTTGTCGGTCATCCAATGATGAACGTCGACGGCAAGGCGGTGCATTTCCGGAATCGCGGCGTTGGCGCCGCCTACCGCAAACAGCGACATCAGGCCGAATGTCGAGACCAACGCCCAAACCGGGTTGTTGTCTGAATTCATGCCGCGCCCCGCTGGCGCATGGCAAAGGTGATGGCGATGCTGAGCGGGATCGCCACCAGCAACACCGCCGGCAACGGCAACCGCAATAATCCGATCGCGACGAACACCGCGGCCAGCATCGCGAGGCCGACCAGAGCGCGCCGTTTGATGAGCGGCATCATCATCCGGAACACCGCCGACATCAAAAGCCCGACCGCGGCGCAGGACACGCCCGCCAGGATGCGCCGCAAGGCATCGATTTCGCCGAAATGGGCATAGAGCGCGGCCAGGATGGTCACGACCACGACGGGAGGACCGAGCAGCCCGGTGAAGGCCGCGACGGCGCCGGCGACCCCGCGAAAGCGCGATCCGAACACCACCGACAAATTGACGATGTTGGGGCCGGGCAGAAAATGACACAGCGCGTAGGTTTCGTTGAACTCGTCCGCCGTCATCCAGCGGCGCTGATCGACGATGCCGCGCCGCGCCCAGACCAGCACGCCGCCAAAGCCGGCCAGCGACATTTTGGCGAACGCGACAAATAGCGCGATCAGGCCGGGCGGGGTCGATGTCGGGGGTTCCATCGCCAGAATGGCGGCGGGCGGCGAATCCGGGGGCATGGGTAAAGATTTAGAACGGGTGGCGCCGCCAGGCCAACCCAAATCGGCGTGTTCCAGGGCCGGAAGCTGCGAATTTCAGGCCGGAAAACGTTGTAAAAGCTCTGTTTTTGTCAACTATTGCCCCCTATATTGGGGGTGCCGGTTCGCCGGCTATGGAAATAAATTGCCGCCGCAATAAACCATTCGGACCCGGGGGCAGCACCCGGCGCCTCCACCCAAGCCCGCCGCAAATGGCATCGCCTTAAACGAAACGGCGCGGGCTTCGGCGGGGGCGAAACAGGATCGACGAGGGCGTAAAGGGCGTGTTTTTTCTCGGTATTGTTCCGCCGTTATCGGGCTATGCAATAGTTGCAAACGACAACTATGCTCCGGTTGCTCAGGCCGCGTAAGCGGTTTGAAAAACCAAGTCTAAAGTCCTAGTGGGTTAAGCTCCGCTAGGCGGGGTTCGGAGGCACCTGGCAACAGAAGCCTCCACTTCATTTTGGGCAGCGGGAATTTGCCTCGAGCCTGAGCCTATCGCTGAATTTCCGACATCGGCAGCAACGGCTGCTGACCCGGGCCCGCCGCCGGGGTAGCATGGGTCAATTGGCGAGTCGGACGACCGGCTTCGCCGCCGGTCCGCCGGCAGCATGGACAGGACTTAAGAATGGCGACCGATCATATCCGATACGACGTGCTGGCGCGGGACGCGCTGCGCGGGGTGCTGCGCCGTGTGCTGGCCGACGCCGCCGAGCACGGGCTGCCCGGCGAGCATCATTTCTTCATCACGTTTCTGTCGACCGCGGAAGGCGTGAAGCTGTCGCCGCGGCTGTTGGCGCAATATCCGGAGGAGATGACCGTCATCCTCCAGCACCAGTTCTGGGACCTTGTCGTGACCGAGGACCGGTTTGAGGTCGGCCTGTCGTTCGGCGGCATCCCGGAACGTCTGGTGATCCCGTTCACCGCCATCAAGAGCTTCTTCGACCCGTCGGTGCAATTCGGCCTGCAATTCGAGCCGTCCGATACCGCGACGGACGCGCCGGCCACCAACCTTCCGGCGGCCCCCGCGCCCTCGGCGCTGGCAGCGCCTGCAGCCGAGAATCAGGACCAACCGGCCAAGCCCGGCGAGGGCGCCGAAGTCGTGCGACTGGATCGCTTCCGCAAGAAATGACCGGCGCGAGGCGACCTGCGCCAGTCGAAAAATGAGGGCGCGTGAACTTCTCTTCGAAAGATGCGGCCCTCGTGTAACGGACGTTGTTCATGGACCGGTCGACAACCTCATCGCAGTCCCATTCCACGCGCACTGAAACCGACAGTTTTGGGCCGATCGAGGTTGAGGCCAGCCGCTACTGGGGCGCGCAGACCGAACGATCGCGGCAGAATTTCCGCATCGGCCACGACCGCATGCCGATGGACATCATCCGCGCGCTCGGCATCGTCAAGCTTGCCGCCGCCGAGACCAACCGCGAGCTCGGGCTCATCGACCAGCGCCGCGCCCGCACCATCATCCGCGCCGCGCGCGAGGTGATCGAGGGCAAATTCGACGATCATTTTCCGCTGGTGGTCTGGCAGACCGGTTCCGGCACCCAGACCAACATGAACCTCAACGAGGTGATCGCCAACCGCGCCAACGAACTGCTCGGCGGCAAGCTCGGCGCCAAGAAGCCCGTGCATCCCAACGATCACGTCAACATGAGCCAGTCGTCGAACGACTCGTTCCCGACCGCCATGCACATTGCCGCGGCGATGCGGATCGTCGGCGATCTGATTCCGGCGCTGGAAGAACTTCTTGGCGCGCTGCGAGCGAAGGAAAAAGAATTCGCGCACATCGTCAAGATCGGCCGCACCCACACCCAGGACGCAACGCCGCTGACGCTTGGCCAGGAATTCTCCGGCTACGCCGCGCAGGTCGCAAGCGGCATCGCGCGGCTGCGCGTGGCGGTAAAGGAACTTTACCCGCTGGCGCAGGGCGGCACCGCGGTCGGCACCGGGCTGAATTCGAAACCGAAATTCGCCAGGCTGTTTGCAAAGCACGTCGCCAACATCACAAAAATGCCCTTCACCAGCGCCGCCAACAAGTTCGAGGCGCTGGCCTCCAATGACGCCTATGTGTTCGTGCACGGCGCCATCAACTCGGTGGCGACCGGGCTGTTCAAGATCGCCAACGATATTCGGTTGTTGGGTTCCGGTCCGCGTTCCGGCATCGGCGAATTGATCCTGCCGGAAAACGAACCGGGGTCCTCGATCATGCCCGGCAAGGTCAACCCGACGCAGAGCGAAGCGATGACCATGGTCTGCTGCCAGGTGTTCGGCAATGAAACCACCATCACGGTTGCCGGCAGCCAGGGCCATTTCGAGCTCAACGTCTACAAGCCGGTGCTGGCATATTGCATGATGCATTCCATTCAATTGCTGGCCGACGTCTCGCGCTCCTTCACCGAACATTGCGTCAAGGGAATCCGCGCCGACGAAAAGCGCATCCGGGAATTGATGGAACGCTCGCTGATGTTGGTGACTGCGCTTGCGCCCAGAATCGGCTACGACAACGCCGCCAAGGTTGCCAAGACGGCGCACGCCCGTGGAACCACGTTGAAGGAAGAAGCGGTGCGGCTGGGCTTTGTTTCCGGCGATGAATTCGACCGGCTGGTGCGGCCGGAAAAAATGACGCACCCGGGCTGATCGCGGCACGGCGACCCCGTGCGAATACGGGGTCAGCGAATAGTTGTGGGTGATAATGCCCAAAGACTGATAACGATCGTCTATCCTCGCTGCGTGGCGGCGTGGTAGAGGATGAATTATTTTCTGTTCCGCAGAGCGGAACATATTTATTGATGCTGTCAGAGGACGATTACGGGGATTTCCCAGATGATGAGCGAGCCGGTTAATACCCAGCGCGACCACCTACGCCTCCGTGAAAATGCCGCCAGCTCTCAACCTGTAAATTGACGGGGGCGAGCATGGGGGACGTAGTCAACCTGAAGCGATTTAGAAAGCGCGCTGAGCGAGAGCAGTCGGCGAAACAGGCCGACACCAACCGATTGCAATTTGGCCGAACCAAATCCGAAGGGAAGCGCGAGGAACAACGCACCAGGCGTGCGAGCGAACTATTGGATCAGCACCGGATCGACGGCGAGGACGCATCATGAAATCGCCCGTCGTGAAGCGCTCGATCGTGGTCGGCGGCCACAAGACCAGCGTCAGCCTCGAAGAGGCGTTCTGGAACGGCATGAAGGAAATCTCGGGAATGCGCGACATGACGCTGTCCGAACTGGTCGGCGAGATCGACAGCAATCGCCAGCAAGGCAACCTGTCGTCCGCCATTCGCCTTTTCGTGCTGGATTATTTCCGGACCCGCGCCACGCCCACCGCATCGGAATCGAAGCCGCAGAGCTAGGCCGTGCTTCGCTGAGGCACGAACTCGTAGACCAGGATCAGCGCTGCCCTCATGCCACCCGGCGCTTTTTGGTCGTGCGCTTCCTCTCCGCGAATGATGCGGACGCGATCGCTACGGAGTCCGCGACGTAAAGCCATCGGTCAGCGTCTGCATGAAGGCGACCAGCGCGTCCTCTTCTGCGTCAGACAGGCCGAGGTTCCCGACTTTGCTCGTGTTCATGTTCTGGGTCGACTCCGGCGCGGGCCAGCACGTCGTACCTTCACCGGGATCGTGGGGTTTGCATCGGGGCAGGACGTCGCGCGTGTTGTAGAAATGCACGATCTGTTTCAGGCTCGTGAAATATCCATTATGACCATACGCTTTCACGAAGGCCGGATACGGCCGCTTGTCGACATTGCGCAGCGTCGGCACTTGAATTCGCGCCTGGTTGTCCGGCGCCAGTTTAAGCCATCGCTGATCCACCGCGGAGGGCTGGCTGAGGAGATGCCCTTGACTGAGAAAAGTGCCGACGCCGCCATCGACGAATGACGGTCCCTGCGGGTTGGCAACATAGCCCAACGCGTCGGGCCGATTTTCCTCATAGTAAGGAAGCCTCGGATTGGCTGGAGTGCCGATATTGCTGGCGGTGAAGTCGGTGAACAGCGGGTCTTCGCCGGGGCCGCCGTCACGGTGACACTCGTTGCATCGCGCCTGGCCGCGGAACAGCTCGTATCCCTGCTGCTCCTGCGGCGTCAACTTCGCCTTGTTCGCGAGGACTGCGTCGAACTTCGAGGTGAACGACGTCACTTCGGCAGAGGCTTCATAGCCCGCGATCGATTGCGCCATCTGGTCGAAGCTGGTGCTGACCCGGCCGCGATCCATCGCGCTCAGATGAACCGGCAATGCTTGGCCGGCGATCGGCGGCCCCGGCCGGTTGCAGACCTCTTCCACATCGCCTGGCCATGCGATCGCGAAGGCCTGCGGCCCCCACAGGCTTTCGAACAACGCGCGATAAGGCCGCTGCGAGGCCCGATAGACCGCGCAGGCGATATCGGGCAGGCCCATTTCCACCGGATTGGTCGGCGGACCTTGCGCCTGCTCGGCGGCCGGGTTGCCCAGCCGGCGTCCCGTCGCGCGCATATCCCAGAAATTGCCGCCGACGAGGTCGCCCTGTCCCGGATTATAATGCAACACGGGCGACAGCGGTGCGTAGGCGTGCGATTGCGGCTTGCGATCACTAAATCGCGTGCGCACTGAACCGGGATAGGCGCCGGTCGTGCGGTTCAACTCCGACACCGGACCGGTAAAGCCCGTCTCAGGCATGTGACAGAAGGCACAAGCCTCGTTGCGATATACCGACAAATCCTTGTCGTACAGCATCAACTTGCCAAGCAACTCGATTTGCTGGATCTGATTGTCCGGCGGAGCTGCAAGCCGCTCGATAGCCTGCGCTTCGATACGGTCGATCTCGGCCTCGACCTGTGCAATTTCCTCAAGCGCCCGAGGCGAGAGCTTTGAGCTAGGCTGGTCCGCGTTCGGCGCACCCGCGCCCGGCGTGAGGACGAATATAGCCGCTACGATCCCCAAGAGCGTACGCTTTGTCTTCACTTTGGAACCCTGCCAGCGCTAAACCCCGCGCGCATGCCATAGCACCATGCTCCGATCGCTTTAAGACAGCGAACGCCCCGCAATACTAAATTCTATTTTATGATTTCCTCAAATCGGGAGCGCCCAGCGCCAGTGCGGCCATCGCAGGGTGAGCTACGTTTCACCGGCTGCGCGGCGCATCCACAACGAGACGCGCCGCGCAGTGGCATCGCGGCGTTCAATAAACGAGGCCGGTGCCGGGCGGTTGTTCGAGCGCTGCGGCCAGCGACCGGTACTCCGCGCAATCGGTCCCGCAAATCGCGGCGATTCGGCGCAGATGGTACTCCGCCTGATCGCGGTTGCCCTGCTCGATCTGCCACAGGCCGTAATAATTCCAGGTCAGCACATGGTTCGGATCGGCTTTCAGCGCGCGCTCGTACCAAATCTGCGAAAGCTTGTAGTCGCCGAGCTTGCGATAGGAATAGCCGATCAGATTGGCCACGTTCGGGTGATCGTCGCGGCCGAGCGTCTTAAGCTGCTCGATGGCGGCGGCATAGTCGTTATGGTCGTAGATCGTCGCATAGGCTTCGCGATAACCCTTGGCAAAGGC
The DNA here is from genome assembly GCF_900141755.1 of Bradyrhizobium lablabi. NCBI lineage: Bacteria > Pseudomonadati > Pseudomonadota > Alphaproteobacteria > Hyphomicrobiales > Nitrobacteraceae > Bradyrhizobium > Bradyrhizobium lablabi. Next base: position 2,231,937 of record NZ_LT670844.1, read on the forward strand.
GGGGTCGTCAAACGCCGAGGACTGTTTGCTGGGCTTCTTTTTGGCCCGGTGGGTGGTGTAGGTCCCCTTGGTTTCCGACGCCCGCGGGGGAGCGGGGTGCATGATGTCTTCTCCACCAGGGCCTCCGCCTCCTCCGCCTCCGCCGCCGCCAGCGGCAAACGCCGGCATCATCGAGGGCGCGGCGATCAGCGCCATTGAAAAAGTTCCCAGCGTCAGCAACTTGACCACCGATTTGATCATGCCTGTCTCCTGCGTTCCCTGCGTGAACCCGCCAGCCGCCTCTATAAACCCCAGCCGGCAAAGGACATTCCCGAGGAAATTTTGCTGCCAGGAAACGCGATGAGTCCGGAATGTTGCCATTTCCGGACTCATCGCAACCAATCAATGCCTGACGTAAGCCGGGCGGCGATCTAATATCTGCCGCCGGTGGTGCCGGGGTGCATGCCGCCGCTGCCCATGCCACCGCCGCGACCCATGCCACCTCCCATGCCGCCGCCCATGCCGAGGCCAATACCAAGGCCGATCCCGACGCCTTCCATCACGGCGCCTGGCGGCGGACCGGACGGGTGCTGCTCGACGACGACCTCCTCGGGCGGCTGCTTGCGCTTCGGGGTAGGCTTATCGACCCGCTTGATGGGCAGATCGACATGCTTGATCGGCGGCGGCGGCGTGTCCTCCTTATCCACTTTCTTCTTCAAGGTCGGCGTCGGTACCGGCGTGATGTTGCAAGGACAGGTCGGCCCCAGCGCGACATTGGTCGGCTGAAGCAGCGACGCGTTGGCTGCGAGCGAGCGGTTGCGGACGCGCTCCTCCATCTTGCGCGCGGTGGCCGCCAGATCGCTGCTGCCATAGGTCGCGAGGAACGTCTCGAAGCCTGCCGCCGTATTGACCGCGACGGCATTTTCCCATGCCTCCATCACGCGCCGGCGTTCGAGCAGCGAGCGCACCCGCGGGGTATATGTCGATTGGGCGAACAGCACGGTAAACGCCTCATAGGCCGGGGCCGAATCGTCCGCGATCACGAGATCATAGGCGACCTTCGGCTCCTTGCCTTTCAGATCCCGGCGCCAGTCGTCCGCGCTCTTTGCCGGCGCTGAGGGCGGCTTCGTCGTCGCCGCGGCGCCTTGACCTGTTCCTTGCCCCGTACCCGTGTCAGAGGCGACGAACTTGAAGTCGGTCGTCAGCGACGAGCTTTCCCAGGGAACCTGGCGTCCATCGGTCGCCTGGTTCACCGCGACACGGACGCGTTTGAAGGCTTCTTCGATCGGCACGTTTGGCTGCTTCGCGACCGAGAGCAGCGCCGTGGTGTAGGGGCTGTCATCGCCGTTGCCGTCTTCGGCTTCCGCGCCCGGCGAGGTCGAAAACGAAATGAACGAACCCGGTGAGCCGGCCTTGGTATCGACGATCGCAAGCCCGTGGCCGGCGGTCCCATTCAGCGCCGGGAACGGATTGTTGCGGCAGGCGTCGAGCATGTAGATGCGCATCCGCGTCGGCAGCGCGCCGAGCGTGTTCATGAGATCGTTGAGCCGAACCGCCTGCAGCGGAATGTCGGCTTCGCGCTTCGGATCGACATCGACCGGCACCAGATAATTCTCGCCGTCGATCTGCAATCCGTGGCCGGCATAGAACACCGCTGCGACCGTGTCGGGTCCGCTAGCCTGGACCTTGGCGGCAAAGTCGCTGATGGCCTGGCGCATGTCGGCCTGCGACAGATCGGGCGCCGCGGTGACCTGGAAGCCAGAGTTCGTCAACAAATCCGCCATTCGCTTGCCGTCGTTCTCGGCGTTGGGCAGCGCCGGCACCGCGCGGTAGGCCGACTGGCCGATGACGAGCGCCAGCCGGTTTTCCGCGGCGCTAGCGTGAGAGGCGGAAATGAGCGGAGATAGCAAGAGCGTGGACGCAAGCAACAAATCGCGAAAAACGGAACGGCGCATGGCGACACCTCCATCGCAAATATTTGATCCGAAGATGCCAGCTTTTCTACGTTTCCGCCAATGCAGCGTCTGTGAGCCAGCTCACAGCCGGTCCGATATCTTGCCGAAAGATACGGCAGCAACGCTGACGGTAAGAGTAACACTAACCGTCATTGCGAGCCAACGGGTCGGCGCGAAGCGCCGCCCGATGACAGGCTCCGCGAAGCAATCCAGCTTAGCGAGCGAGGGGAGAAAGCTGGATTGCTTCGTCGCGGAGCCTGTCATCGGGCGCGCGTTCGCGCGACCCGTTGGCTCCTCGCAATGACGGCTGGAATAGGACATCGCGATCCCGCGGCGCAAAGCGCCCGAGTTGTGCTGAATTCTCCGCCCCATGAGGGCGTGGGGAATGCCGGGTGCCGATGCACCCGTAGCCGCGCGTGTAGTGTAGTAAACACGCGCGTTAGTCACCACAGGTCCACCGGAACATCCCGGCATTCCCGCACGCAATGGTTTTACGGCTTACTTCGTGCTCTCCCCGGTGACCGGGCTCTTTTGCCACCGTCGCCAGCGGAATTGTCTTCCGCCAACTTGACACCAGCGTCGGGGTGTCAGGACCACACGACTTCGCCGTCCGCTTTAGCGCTGTTCGTCAATAGCACCGCTTGCGTCCACCGCATCCCGTCCCGCGTTCGTGACGACCGCGAAGCGCCCCTCGAGTGGGACGAGACGGTGATTGATATACGGGTGATTTGGGTAAACGGCGAAGAGGAATATTTTTTCGAAAGGGGCTGGACACGAATCTAGTGATTTGCCCGTCGGGCAAATCAGTGGGGCTGTTCAGGAAATTGCGGGCGATGAGGTGCGCTTCGCTCGCTACTCTGGCGCGGCCGCGCGGCGGAATTCATGCAGCTCCCACTGGCCAGGAGACATCCATCCTGAAGTGCGACTCTTTTCAGTACATCTATCGCGGCTCGACAGTCACTTTCTTTCACTGTTGTCCAAATAAAGCGGCTTTCTAACCGCAGCTTTTTAAGAATGGTTCGGTCGATTGGGCAGTGAGGTGGTTCAGAAATCCATCCAGAGCACCACTGATATTTGAGATAACATTCAGCAGCTTCTGCGCGATTCCGAAAGGGTATCGATTGGACGGGAGACCAACTCCAAGGCGTGAGCCCGACTTTTCTAGGGCGTGAACCCAGAAATTTAGAGGCGTCGGCGGATGTCCGCTTTGATGCGCATTGGGGACTCAAGTCGGACATCGCGTGAGGTCCGAAAAGTGCCAATAACGGACGTTCCTTCAAAGCTAGCTTTGACCCAAAGGCTCAAGTCGCGGTCCTGACGCGCTTTGCCCACCGCGATCCATCGGATCGCAAGCTCGCGCATTATCGATCAGATGGGTTATTTGAAGCAGTCCGGCGGACCACTGCTGCATCATCAGATGTTGAAAATTAACCACTTGTTAACCCTACGGTCGCCTAATGCGAATGATTTGGAGGGAATTAGACTCACCATGTCGGCCCCTGCGACGCGAACGAAGTCGATGCCTTTGTCGGCCGATCTTGCGTTTCGTTCGTTTGCCAGGCTGGCGGTTCGCGTCACGGCTGTCCTACGCGGAGCAAAAAAAATGTTCGGAGAAAACGACTTAGTGGACAATCTCAGCCGCGATCTCGATCGCGCGCGCGGAAAACGCGACGTACTTGCATCCGATGTCACGACACTGACGGCTCAGATCGCCGAAATCGAAGCACGCCTTTCTGAGGAAAAAAAACGGCGGGAACGTAATCACGTTTTAGGCGAAATCGAAGCGATAAAAAAGCGAATCATACAAACTGCCAGCGCGTTTGCACCTGTCGTCAGTGAGCTCTGCGAGGCGACCGAGATGGCGGCGGCAGTCGTGCCCGAAGCTCGCGAGCTCAATAATTTTCTATCATCCGTCGCGACCGAAGTCGAAACCGTAGTCGATCCCTTATTGCGCGAACTGGACCGACGCGCGGATGCGGTGCGAGTCGGCCACGCTGCACTAGATCTCTCGTGTTTAGCCAATGAGGCGCCAACCGAGCTGCCAAAAGATAATAATGATCGCCTACTTCGCTTACTCCGCTTTCCAATATGGCTGTCTCGCTCCAAGGAGGTGGAAAAAAGAGAAACAGCGGAGAACCCGCACAGCGCAGCAGCGTGAATTATCGGCGCGCTGCGCACCTCAAAGAAGAGCCTCGATGCTCTTCTGCAGATCTGGCGGTCCGAAATCGGCTATGATAGGCCTCTGCGGCGAGCTCGCGATAACAAGCCATCCCCATTTGCAGCTCCAAAAGAGCGAGCCGCCCGGCTGCAATCGTTAGCCCCTCCCCTGTTCCCGGCAGAGTATTTCCCAGCGCCGAAAGAGTCGCGATCCGTACTTCGATCGCGTGTAAGAGTTTTTCCGCTTTTCCGTGATCTGCTGTTCCGCATTCTGCATGAGAAGGGTGCGCACCAAGCCGGAGAGCCGAGTTGCGTCCGCGTGCAGCTTTGACGGCGGACTTTTTGAAGTCGCGTCGCAGCGGTCTACTTCCGGCACTTGGAAACGAGTTACTTTGGTTCTTACGACGGCTCAGTTGCCCTGGCGGCGCAGGAAGGCCGGGATATCGAGAACGTTTTCCTCGATCAAATTGCGCACAGGAGCGGAGCGGCCGTACGGATCGAGGCCCTGCGGAGCCGTATGGTGCGCATATTCCGAACTCGGGTTTCCCGGTCGCCCTTCGGGGTGGCGGGCCGCCGGACTCTCTAATTGCGGCAGCGGTGCACTACGTTCGATCCGGCCGGCGATGCGACGGCTGTCGTTGCGCAGCCTGCCGGCGAGTTCCGTGAGTGAGCTTTCCGCCGGTTGCGTCTGGCGCGCCGGGTCGAGATTATCGATGCCGGTCGCGACCACCGAGACGCGGACGATACCTTCCAGGCTTTCATCGAAAGACGCGCCGACGATGATGTTGGCGTCCTGGTCGGCCTCTTCGCGAATGCGGGTAGCAGCTTCGTCGACCTCGAATAACATCAGGTCCTTGCCGCCAGTGATGGAGATTATGAGGCCACTGGCGCGCTTGATCGAGGGATTCTCGATCAATGGATTGGAAATCGCGGCCACAGCGGCGTTGAGCACGCGCTTCTCGCCAGAAGCCTCGCCCCTGCCCATCATGGCCTTGCCCTTCTCGCGCATCACGGCGAGAACGTCGGCAAAATCCAGATTGATGAGACCTTCCTTGACTATAAGGTCGCTGATGCAGGCTACACCCGAATAAAGCACCTGATCGGCCAGGGCGAAGGCATGGGCGAACGTGGTCTTTTCGTTGGCCACCCGGAACAGGTTCTGGTTTGGGATGATCAGCAGGGTGTCGACCACCTTCAGCAATTCCGCGATGCCGGCTTCGGCAAAACGCATGCGGCGTTGGCCCTCGAAGTGGAATGGCTTGGTGACTACACCGATGGTGAGAATGCCAAGCTCACGTGCGGTCTTGGCGATAATGGGGGCTGCCCCGGTGCCGGTACCGCCGCCCATGCCGGCAGTAACGAAAACCATGTGTGCGCCGGTCAAATGATCGCGGATCACATCGATTGCCTCTTCGGCTGCGGCGCGCCCCACTTCGGGCTGCGAGCCGGCGCCAAGGCCTTCGGTCACCCGGGTACCCATCTGGATGACGCGCTTGGCCATCGACATGGTGAGCGCCTGTGCGTCGGTATTGGCGACGATGAAGTCGACGCCTTGCAGCCCGGCCGCGATCATGTTGTTGACGGCATTGCCGCCGGCGCCGCCGACCCCAAGCACGATAATGCGCGCCTTCATCTCGCGAATATCGGTGATGTCGGTCATTTTTACCTCACGTTGCTCCGGCAAGCTGGGGAATGAGAGGACACGGCTTGCTACCTACAAGCCTTGCGGTCCGCCTCCACTATGCTCGCGGCTAGATGTCCCAGTCGGCGTGTAGCTTGTCCGCGGCTGTCGACCGAGCCGCCAGCTCGCAGAGCCGCCACCTCATCTTCAAGCCGTGCCGTCACCTCCTTGGCTGCCATAGTCTCGGCAGTCGCCTGCAGCAGCTCAACCGTCAGGCGATCGGCGCGCTCGCGCTCGCGCTCGAAATCTGCTCTGTCATCGACTGCCCTTGCTTCGAGACGCACGATCTCCGCCTTCAATGCCTCGATCTTTGCCGCAAATGGGGCGATGTTGCCTGCTTGGCGACCACGTGGCGGCCGGGGCGTATGCCGTATTTCAGCGAGATCAACGCTCACCAGGGCTTTGCCATCATCCGAAAGTGAGCGCGGCAACCGGCGTCGCTTGGCAAGCGAACGAGCGGCCTCTGGCGAGACTGCCAGGCGGGCACCTAGAGCGGCATATGTCAGCGCCTCAACGGACATCGGCTGTTCTCCTAGAACGAACCGGACGGTAATCGGCTGATGATGACCGGGCGATAAGCGCAAGCTATGCTGCGTTGGTTAATAGACTGTTAACGGGCGAACGGCGATCCGCTTGAGCGTGCCGCGGCCGGGATGCGTCAGACCATCTGACTTCGCCTCGGAAAGGGCCGGCATCGTGGGGCTTGCCGAGCCAATTTGTGTAGTCCGCTCTGCGCTAACCGAGGCAGAAACCCGCACCGAGCGAATTCAGCTGGTAGCCGCCAATGTCGCAAATGGGTCATTCGCGCCGATTTTGGCATGTCCGCGACATGTCCGGTTGGGGGGGTGGTCTCGGAACTGCCGGTCGTCCGGGTTTGCCGGTTGAAGGCATACATTTGGACGTGATTCAAGCGCACCGCAAACTCGCCGGGTTGAGCCGGATTTAGGTGCCCTGTGAGTCGCGTTCTGCAAACGATTCACTGTCGGCGATGGCGGCCTCGTTGTTTTTCAAATGCCGCCAGGCGTTGCCGCGCGCATCTACCTTCGGAATTTGCGGAAGCAGCCCCTCACCCCGACCCTCTCCCCGCGAAGAGCGGGGCGAGGGAGAAGAGATCGCTTCGCCGTTTCCACCCCAACCTAAACTCGTACACGCCCTAAAACCCCGTTCGCGGCGGGCTCGCGACCGGCGGCGTCAGCGCCAGCGGCGGTTGCGGCTTCGGCCTCGGCGGCGGGCGCGCGACAACGGACCCGGGCGCCGGGCGGACGTCGATCGGGGGCGGCAATGGCGCAAGCTGCTGGCTCACGACCGGTGCATTGATATTTGGCTGCGGACTTGGCGGCGGGACCGGCAACGCGGCCGACGGACGCGGCGCGCTCAGCCTTGGCTTCGGCGGCGGCGCGGCGGAAGGCAGCGCGGCCGTGGGCGGCGGGATCGACGCCGGCGTGAGCGGGGCTTGCTGTTCGCCGCGCTCGATCGAATCGAGCCTTCTGGTTTCGCGATCGATCGCCCGCACCGCGAGCCATGACGACAGCGAGGCGAAATCGATCGTGCGATGGAGCGTATCCGGCGGACCGGCGGCGAACAATTGGATCTCCGGACGGCCGGGCGCGGATCCTGCCGCGGCCGGCGCAAGATTGGGCGCCAGGCTGGCGCGAATGTCGGCCTGGTCGGCGGGAATATCGTATCCGCCTGAGATGATGGCGCTGGCGCCCTCGGCCTCGAGCGTGGTCGCGCTGACGCGCAAGCGGCCGTCCCGGATACTGAACGGAATCTGCGCCGACTTCACCGTCAGCGCGCCGGAGGACAACACCGGCTCGACGATCTGGCGCAGCCTGGTGTCGTCGGTCGCCTGCCCGTTATCGCTGGCGTGGATCGCGACGTCGAAGGCGCTCGGATTGAGACCTGCGATGTGCGCGGATTCCAGTGTCAGCGTTCCGCTGCCCGATAGCCCCCCGGTCAGCGCCGAGGCGCTGCGGCCCTGGCTCGACAGCGTCATCTGCATCGAGGTGCGGCCAGAAGGCATCGCCAAATTGCGGTAGCGCAAGGCGGCGCCGTCGACCCCCTTCAACTCGACGTTTGCGGTCAAGATAATCCCGTTCGCGCCCGGTTTGACATCGATATTGGCGGTCGCCTCGCCGCCGCCAATGCCGCCCTTGATGGCATCGAAACTCAGTGATGCTCCATCGCTCTTGATGATGCCGCTAACGGGGCGCAGCTCGCCGCCGCCTGGGAGCGCGCCGCGCAGCGCCTGAAACGCGATCCGGCCGCGCCAGCCTTTCACCAATCCGTAATCAAGCGGCTCGGCCGCGTCGTGACCGGCGGCGCCCACGGCGAGCGCGAATGCAGGCGCAAGATCGAGTGCGTCGAGGCCGACCTCGCCCTGGACGCTCCTTTCGCCGTCAAGCGACACCACAAGATGCCCGCGCAGCCGCGAGCCCGCGAACGCGCTGTCCATATCGTCGAAGGTCAGCTTGCCGCCGCTCAGAGACACGCGCGAGGACAGGCTGATATTTTGGGCAAGCGTATCTGACGGCCTGAGATCGAACAGCGGTGCGAGGCTGACGCGGCGAACCGTGAGAACGACGTTGGCTTTGGCATCCTGCGCCCACGGTTCGGCGGTCCCCTGCGCATCGGCATCGAGCCCGGCTCCTGATATCCTGGCTTTGAGCCGCAGCGGCGCACCCCACACGCCCGTCACAGACCCCTCGAATTGCGCCGGGCCATCGGCGACCGCCGCGATCGAGCGATCAAGGCCAAGCAGGACCAGCAACAAGCGGCCGCGCTCCGAGGAAAATTTCGTCTCGATGCCGATCTCGCTTTTCCGGAGTGCTTCGAGATCAAAGCTCCGGATCGCCGTGACAGGTGGCGTCGCCGTCATCGTGGCGCGGCCCTTAAGCTGCGGCGCGTCGATATCGAGAACGGCCTGCGCGGAAGGGCCATCGGCTCGTGCCTTGTTATTGTTGAGATCGAGCGCGAGTTTGACGCGCACCGGACCGGGACCCGTTCCCAGCGCATTAAGCCGCGAAGCAAACGACGGTGCGAACGGTGCGACAAGCCCGGTAAGCTGGCCCAGTGACGCTGCCGTTGCATCGAGCACCAGCTTTCCGGTCGAAGCTGTGCGATCGAAATTGCCGCCGCCCTCAAGCATGATGTTGTCAGGCTGACCAATCTTCAATCGATCGAGCAGAACCGTCTTCGGGTCGTAGGCGAGTTTCACCGCGAACGGATGCAGTTCCTGACCGGCCGAAATGGCGCGGCCGATATCCAGTGACAATTGCGCTTCCTCCGGCCATTCGCCCTGCGGCCCCGCCATCGCCCGCACAAAGGCAGCGGCGGCATCGAGATCGAGCCGGTCGGCCTTCAACTCCGCCTCGACCCGGGAGCCGGCGCCCGACGGCAAATCGGCGACCGCAAGGCGCCCTTCCACCGCGCCGCCATCGATCTCGGCCTTCATCGCATCGATCGCGACGCGGTTTGCGGCCACGCTGACATTGCCGTTCAGGCGCAGCGGCTTTTGATTGCGAAAGCTGACTTCGCTGCGGCCCTGCAACCACGCCACCAGCGTATCCGGATCCGAGGACTCGACGCTGAGCGCGCCGGTCAAGCCACCAGGCGGACCACTTCGCGCGCTGGCGCCGGCAAACGCCACATGGGTGGCGCCGGGAGCGCGCAGATCCAGCCTGTCGATGGTCCAAAACTTCTGATCAGCGGCCTGATCAGGTTTGGCATCGGCATGCAGCTCGGCGGCGAGATTTTGCACCGGACGCCCGCCCAGCATGATCTGCTCGGCGCTGAGCTCGATTTGCATCGGGATCGGCACCGGCGGCATCGCCGCCATCAGCGCGCGCAGGCCCGGCAGCAACCGCATCGGCTCGGCAGCGCTAGTGTCCTTGTTGCTTTCCTTGGCGACAAACTTGTCGGCGTCGAGCTGTCGCGCCGAGAGCACGGTATGCAACAGCGGCGAAGCACCAAAGCGAATATCGCCGGTGCCTGCGAATTTCAGCGCGCTGTCTTCAAGGCCGTAGCTGGCATCAACCTGTTCGAGCTTCGCGGCGGCCGGATCGGCCTTGACCCTGGCCGCGATCCGCCAGGGCGTGATGGGGCCGCCCTTGGCCTTGAGGCCTGCGGGGACCGCGAGAACCAGCGCGCCCTCGAAGCGCGGTGCCCGCGCCTCAAAACTCAGCACGCCGTCGAGATCGGCCGACAGCGCGCGCGCGCCGGGATCGATGTTGAGATGAAGCCGCGTGCCGCTGCCGTCGGCGCTTTGACCGGACGAGACCCGGAACGGATAGCGCGTTCCGGACAGGGAAAAATTGCCGTCTCCCCGCACCGAGCCTGCCAGCGAGCGCACGTCGCCGCCAAACACGATATCGTTGAGCTCGAGCGTGCCGCGACTTGCGGCGTCGTGCAGCGCGATCCGGCCGGTCAGGTTCAAGCGGTCGATCGACAGCGATCCGAGATTGAACTTGCCGGTCGAGGCCGGCCAGTCGATCCGCCCCAAGGGATCGAGGCCGAGATCGAGCGCGATGCCGTTGATGGTGAGCTCGGTGGCGCGCCATTCGCCGCGCATCAGCGATCCCAGGCTGAACTCGACGTCGAGCTTGTCGGCGCGGACCTTGCCGAGATCGTTGGCGCCGCCGGCCACGACCTTGCGCAGCCGCAGCGACGGCGTCGGCAGCAGCCGCGCATCGAGTTCGCCGGCGACCCGCACCGGCGCGCCGATGATCTCTGTTGCCTTGGCTTCGAATTGCGGCCGGAACTGATTCCAGTCGATGAAATACGGCCCGATCAGCGCGGCGATCAGTGCAATGATAAAGGCAATCGCCAGTCCGAGCAGCGTCGTCTGCACGGGGTCTCCTCTTGAGCACGTTCCGGCGCGCCCGCCTCACGCGGCATAACGCGGTCGATCTGCCGGGCTGCCGCGCTCAACGCTGCAGCCGTGCCATATATAGAGACAATCGTGGCGAAGTCACAGCAACGTCCGCGTGACGGCGCGCCGCTACCAGCTCGCGGGAAGCCTTTTGAGGCCGCGCAGGACAAAGGTCGGCCGCCATTCGGGGTTCTCGACGTCGTCGAGCCTCAGTTCCGGCAGGCGGCGCAGCAGGGTCGAGATCGCGACCTCGGCCTCAATCCGCGCCAATTGGGCGCCGAGGCAGAAATGAATACCGCCGCCAAAGGACAGCGGGCGCACATTGGGCCTGACGATATCGAGGCGATCCGGCCGGTCCGGATAGACCGCCGGATCGCGATTGGCCGAACCCAGAAGGCAAAGCACGCTCTCGCCTTTCGGGATTTTCTTGCCGCCGAGATCGTCGATGTCCTCCAGCGCCACCCGGCCGGTCAACTGCACCGAGGAATCGTAACGCAAAAACTCCTCGATCGCATTGGTGATGAGCGCCGGATTGGCCTTGAGCAGCGCGAGCTGGTCGGGGTTGCGATGGAGCGCCAATAGCCCGTTTCCGATCAGGTTGACGGTGGTCTCGTGGCCGGCGCCGAACAGAAGAATGATGTTGGCGGTCAGCTCCTCGTTGGAAAGCTTGCTGCCGTCCTCCTCGGCTTGCACCAATTGCGTCGTCAGATCGTCGCCGGGGCTTTTCCGGCGCAACTCGAACAGCTGCTGGAAATACGTCTGCGCCATCAAGTTGCCGGCGTTGGCCTGCTCGATTTCGGCCGGCGTCATCGGCACCGGATCGAGCAGCCGCCCGCCATCGCGCGAGCTTTTGTAGAAGACTTCGCGGTGGTCCTCGGGAATGCCGAGCATGTCGCAGATGATCGTCACCGGCAGGCGGAACGCAAAATCCTCGATCAAGTCCATCTGGCCCTGACCGACGATGGCATCGAGCGTCTGGTCGACAATTTGCTGGATGCGCGGGCGCATGTCCTCGACCCGGCGCGCGGTGAACGCCTTCACCACCAAGCCACGCAAGCGCGTGTGGTCGGGCGGGTCCTGCTGCAGCATCCAGTGGCTCATGCTGCGGAAGACCGGCTCCTCCATGATTTTCGGTCCGTAGCGCCGGATCGAGCGCTCGACATAATCCTTGCCGAAGCGCTTGTCGCGCAGCACGAGGCTCGCCTCCGCGTGCCGGCTCGCGACAAAATTGCCGAGCGGCGTCTGATGCATCGGATCGGTGGTGCGCAGCCGCTCGTAATGCGGATAGGGGTCGCGAATGAACTCCGGCGACAGCGGGTCGAAAAGCGGGGCGGTCGAAGCTGTCTGAACATGCTCGTTCATGGTGACCTCAATTGGTTGCCGTGCTGAAACGCCTGCTCATTCGAGCGCATTGATGGCTCCAAAACCGGACAAAGTGTGGTCATCCGGGCGCCCTGAAACTCGATACACTGTTGTATCGAGTTGCATTCTGACCTAAACTGGCGGGATGTCAAGGTTGCGAACCAGACCGACCCGGGACGATACCCGCGACAGACTGTTCGAGGCGGCGGCGCGGATCTTCGAGGAACAGGGGATCGGCGGCGCCAGCATCGAGGCGATCGCGGCCGCAGCCGGCTTCACGCGCGGGGCGTTTTATTCGAATTTCAAGAGCAAGGACGAGTTGATCATCGCCATGCTGGCGGATCACGTCGAGCAGTCCATTCGACGCAATCTCGATCTTCTGGACAGGCACAAGAATCTCGCGGACTTTATCGATGCGCTGAAGAACATGGACAAAAGCCGGCAGGATCCGCTCGGCCGTTCCCCGCTCCTGCACATGGAGATGATCCTGTTCGTGGCGCGCGCCGAAAAGCGCCGACCCGACCTCGCCAAGCGGCTGCGCGCCAGGCGAAAGCTGATCACCGATATCGTTGAGACCACGTTGAAGAACAGCGGCAGGAACGGATCGCTGAACCCCGCATGGACCGGCGCCATCGTGCTCGCGCTGGAGGACGGCTTTCGTCTGCACCGCCTGATCGATCCGGAGACCACGCCGGCTGATAGTTTTCTGCGTGCCATCAGCGATCTGCAGCGAGCGATTGGAATTTCATCGGCCTAAAGCATGATCCGGAAAAGTGGACACCGGTTTTCCGAAAAGATCATGCTCAATCAAAAAGATAGAGCGGGATGACGATTCGAAGAAAAGTCATCGCGCCCTAAAGCCGCGCCTCGCCCCTCAGCCGGCGCACCTCACCCGTGCACCCTGTGCAATTGTCCGGCAACCGCGCGGATTTTGCCGGGAGACGCCATCCAGATCGCCATCGCGGATAATCCGCTGACGGCGATACCGATCGCAAAAGCGAGCGTATAACTCCCGGAAAGGTCATGCAGAAAGCCTGTCAGCCAGGGCCCCGCCGCGCCGCCCGCGAGCGCCGCCAGCATGATGGTCCCGAAGATGCTGCCGTAGTGCTTGCCCTGGAATATCTCCAGCACCACCGCGCCCATGATCGACGTCAGCCCGTAGCCGAGCGCGCCCTGCGCCAGCACCATGAGGTAGACCAGCATCAAGCTCGGATAGATTTTCAGCGCGATCAGTGCGGCAAAGCAGATCGCAAAGCCCAAGCAGCTCGCGGCCCAGATCGATTCGCGCCCGATCCGATCGGAGAGGTGTCCGAGCCAGATCTGGCCGGGGATGCCGAGCAGCGAGACTGCGCCCAGCGCCCAGACCGCGACTGCGGGAGAAAAGCCGATATCGAGGAGGTATTTGGTTTGATGAACCTGCACCGCGTACCAGATGTACAATCCGCCGAAATAGCCGAGCGCTATCCACCAGAACCGCGCGGTCGCAATCGCGCGCCGCAAGGTCCAGTCGGTGCCGGCCCATTCGGGATCGACGATATTCGAGACCGGTTTGGCGCTCGATGCCGAGGGCGCCGCGTCCCCGTCAGGCAGAAGCCCGATGTCCTCGGGGCGCTTTCGCAGCAAGAGATTGATCGGTGCGAGCACGGCGAAAACCAGAATGCCCATCGCGGTGCAGGCGGTCCGCCAGCCGGTCTGCTCGATCATGTGCTGCACCCATGGCAACAGCGTCATCGAGCCGATGCCGACGCCGGCAAACGCCAGCCCCATCGCAAGGCCGCGCCGGCGAATGAACCAGTTCGGCAGGAACAGCGATTGACCGGAATAACCGAGACAGACGCTTCCCGCCCCGACCATGACGCCGATCGTCAGATACAGATGCCAGGGCTGCGTCGTCAGCGGCGCCAGCAGCAATCCTCCCCCCATCAGCGCAACGCCGAGCTCCATCACGGCGCGGGGGCCGAAACGATCCATCAGGCGGCCGATCAGCGGACTGACCGCGGCGGAAACCAGAAAGCCGAACGAGAAGGCGCCCGCCGTGATCCCGCGCTCCCATCCGAACTCGTCCAGGATCGGCGGAAAGAACAGCGAAAACGCGGTGCGCGCGTTGACGCCGATCGCCATGGTGACGAAGGTGACGACGATGATGACCCAGCCGTAAAAGAAGGGAAGCCGCATCGGATGGCGCGTTTCGTCCTGCCCGTTCGATTTTTTTGTCTGGTCCTTCGGACCATCTGGCAAGGATGAGGTCAAGGCCTTTTCGTAAAGCACGGCCGGAAGTTGTCGCCGTCGCAGCGTCATCGACGCTTTCGTCCCGGAACGAACTATGACGAGACGGGCGTATCCTTGCTCGCGCGTTCGCGCAGCCGATAGAATTGCAGGGCGGTGCGGGCGGTTTTCGGCTGCAGCTTGAAGAAGCTTGCAAAACAGCGGTCCAACCATTCCTTGGCGAGGCCACCACGGCCGGCCTGCAAGGTCAGGATGGCTTTGGTCGTTTCCCACGACAGATCGATGGCCTTGGCAAGCACGAGCAGCTGGTCCGGCTCGCTCCGCGCCAGCGCGCGCTCGATCGCGCCGATCGGAAGGTTACTCATCAGCGAGAGCGCGACGGCTGTCCGGTCGAAATTCCCTTCGCGAACGAAACCGGCTAGCCGCGCCTCGTCGAGTTGCCCGAGCGAATACAGCGACCGCACGTGGATCAGCGCCCTCTCGTACTCGCTGGAGCCGGCGCGCACCGTCGCCTGAATCCGGTCGGACGCATCCGCGACCGCGGCGCGGATCAGCGCGACCCGCTGCGGGTCGGCGGCCTCGAGCTTGAGCCGGACGATTTCAGACGCCTGCGCGAACAATTTCATGAGATCGCCGCGCGGGATGTCGGGGCGCGACCAGACGCTCAAGGCGAGCTCGCCATTGTCCTGCGCCCGCTTGACCAGGGTCGATAATCCGGACGTCGAGAAGCGGGCGCCGCGGTTGCAGGCGGTAGAGGCGGCGACCTGATGATTGCCGCGGTCGACCAGAATATCCGTGACGGCTTCGGCCAAGGTGCTGCGTGATGAAATCGCCAGCAGGTGGCCCTGGCTCTTGGTCCGCGCCGTCTCCACCAGCGCGGCGTCATCGAGCCGCGCCGAGTGTTTTAGAACCGGCGCGGCCACTTCGATCGCATCGTCGAATGCCAAAGTGCGGATCACCCTGGCGGGCGCGTCGGAGACCTGGGCGAGCCGGCTCCCGAAAGCCGCGCGCGCAGCAAGTTCGATCTGTCCGACCAGCATGCCCATGACATCGTCGAACAATTCGATCTGGTCGTCGGAAAACGTGCCCGAACCGTGGATGAAGAGATCCGTGACGCGCCGCAGGATGTCGGCGCGCTTCGACAGATCCTTGCTCGCCAGCACGCTTTCAAGCTGATCGATCAGGTTTTCCTGCGCGTTCATGGCTTATTGCCCGGACTTTGTCGGAAGAAAATCTTGCAAATCGAATACCATGACGATCAAGCGACGTTCTTTGCCATTGGAATAACCGCGTCCAGGTCGAGTTCGGCGTGCGGAACCGGGTGGCCGAACAGATAGCCCTGGGCAAAATCGACGCCAGCGGCCTGCAATGCCTCGAACTGCTCGCGGCTCTCAACCCCCTTGGCCGCGGTCGCGATATCGAGGCCATGCGCCAAGGCGAGCACGGAAGCGACGACTGCCGCGCAATCCCGGCGGCTCGCAAATCCTTGCGCGACCGACCTGTCGATCTTGATCTTGTCAAACGGAAATCCGGTCAGGTAGCTCGCCGAGGAATATCCCGTGCCGCAATTGTCGAGCACCATCGAGACACCAAGGCTCTTCAATTGCCGGATGGTCTGCAGATGCGCCGCCTGGTTTTTGTCCAATAGCGAGGCCTCTGCGATTTCCAGTTCCAGCCGTTCCGGCGCAAGCCCGGATTCAACCAGCGCGCACAAGACGACGTCGAACAGGTTTCCTTTGTTGAACTGCGCTGCGGAAATGTTGATCGCCACCCTGATGTGCGGCGGCCAGGCGGCGGCATCGACGCACGCCTGTTGCAGAATCCATTCCCCGAGCGGCAGCATCAATCCGGTCTGCTCCGCGAGCGGAAGAAATTGATCGGCGGCGAGAAGGCCGCGCGACGGATGATGCCAGCGGACGAATGCCTCCACGCCGCAGACTGCGCGCGTGCGGACATCGATCACCGGCTGATAATGCAGTTCGAGTTCGCTCTGCGCGATCGCCTCCCGCAATTCGCCTTCCATCGACTTCTGAATATCGGCCGCCTCGGTCAGTTCGGGCTCGAAGATGCGGAAATCGTTGCGTCCGCCCGACTTCGCCGCGTATAGCGCGAGATCCGCCCTCTTCAGTAGCGTCTCGGCATCGGCGCCATGTTCCGGCGCAAACGCGATGCCGATGCTGGTCCCGATGCTGACCCGATGGCCATTGAGGTCGAATGGCTGCTGGATAAGCCCAATGATCCTGAGCGCGAGCTTGATGGCGCCTTCGCTCTGGTTCTTCTCGTTTTCCTGGATGATCGCGAATTCGTCGCCGCCAAAACGCGCCAGCACGTCGGTATCGCGAAGCGACGAGTTCAGCCGCCGCGCGACCTCGATCAGCAACTGGTCGCCCGCCGGATGTCCCAGCGTGTCGTTGACGTTCTTGAACTTGTCGAGGTCGAGCGCCAGAACGGTAAAAGTGATGCCGTGACGCGCCAGCCGCTTTGCGGCATCGTCGAGCTTTTCGGAGAACAGCGCGCGGTTGGCAAGGCCGGTGAGCAGATCGTGCTGCGCGAGGAACGCGATCCGCCTCTCATTGCGCGCCCGGTCCGTAATGTCCTCGTGCGTGGTGAGCCAGCCGCCACCCGGCATGGTGTGACGGGCGATCGCGACGACGCGGCCGTCGGCAAGCTCCTGGATCTCGCTCGCCTCTTTCACATTTACCTTGAGGTAGACCTCGGGCGCTGTCGCAAAGCTGGTACCGGCCTGGCGGCGGAATTCGAGGATCTGCCGCAGCGAGGTGCCCGGCTTTATCTGGCCCCGTCCGAGGTTATAGATGTCGCCATAGCGGGCATTTGAAACCACGACCTTCTGCTCGGCGTCGAACATGCAGAGGCCCTGGGACATGTTGTTGAGCGCGGCATCGAAGCGGATGTTCATTGCCTCGAGTTCGGCGGCCTTCTCGGCCAGCAATTGCTCCGCGCGTTTCTGCTCTGTGACGTCTTCGTGGGTCGCGACCCAGCCGCCATCGGGGAGCGGCTTGCGCTGAATCAATATCTCGCGGCCGTCGGCCGGCACGTAGTTCTGCTTCAGTTGCGTCGGCATCAATTCGACATGCTGATCGACGGTGAGATCGCTTTGTTCGCCGCGGTCCGCATAGTGTTGAAGAATCCGGGCCAATGGCGTGCCCGGTAGCACCAGTTCGTCGGGCAAGCGGTACATCTCCTGGAAGCGGCGGTTGGAGACCACAAGCCGCTTCTCCGCGTCGAACAGGCAGAGGCCCTGTGACATGTTGCCGATGGCGGCATCGAGACGGTCATTGGCGCTTACCAGCCGAGCTTCGGCGCGCCGCTTTTCCGTGATGTCGCGGTGGGTCGCGACCCAGCCGCCATCCTTCATCGGCGTGCGCTGGATCAAGATCACCCGGCCGTCGGCGAGCGTGAGGGTGTGCGGCGCCCGGGCCTTTGCCCCTGCCGCAAATATGTCCGGGTCGAAGCCGGTTCCTGCGGTCTTGTAGTCGCTGACGATGCGACTGAGTGGGGTTCCGGGTCCCACCTGCTCCTCGGTCAGGTCGTACATCTCGCGGTAGCGGCTGTTGGAGACCAACAATTTCTCGTCGGCATCGAACATGCTGAGGCCGTCCGGCATGTTGCTGAGCGCGGCATCGAAGCGCGCATTCGTGCTCGCTAACGCCGCCGTATTCGCCGCCAGCGCATTGGTCTGCCGCACCAGCACGAACGTCCCGAACATGATGATGACGACGATCGCGGCGACCAGCGGACCGAATGTATAGAGGTGGTGGTACCACGGCGCCAGCACGTCACCACGGGCGTAGCTCACGATCAGGACCAGCGGCAACCGGGCTACGGCCTTGTAGCCTGCGATGCGAGACTCGCCGTCGATGGGGCTCGTCGATTCAAGCGCACCCGCATCAGATGTCGGCAGATATTTGGTGAAAAACGGGACATCCATGAAGGATTTTTCAAATGCGTCCGTTCTCTCGGGCCGCCGTGCGAGAACCCGTCCCTCGCGGTGCAGCAACGTTACGGATCCGCGTTTGCCGAGATCGATCGCGCGAAAGATCTTGAGAAAATAGGATTGATCGATCGGCGCGGTAACGACGCCGGCAAAGCTGCCGTCGGCATTGGTGAGCCGCCGCGATGCCGCGGTGAACCATTTGTCGCCCGCGGCTGAACGATAGGGTGCCGCAATGAAGAGCCGATCGTCGGTGGCATCGCGCTGGGCGATGAAATGCGACATCCCGGATATGTTGATGCGTGGTGGTGCGTGGTCGTAGGAGTGGGCGATCAATTGCCCGGACGCATCGGTCCATCCGATCGCGACAATGACGGATGAGCTTTTCTGCAACTGGCGAAGCGCGGCATTCGCCGTGCCGGGTTCGGTGTACCTTTTGCCGATTGCCGCCGCCTCGAGCAGGACTCGATCGACGTCTTCAAACGTCAGTGCCGTGTGTTCGGCGAGAACGGTCGCGAAGCTCTGGGCATCGGTTTTGGCGGTCGCGATCCGGTCGTCGTAGCGGCTTTGCAGATCGACAAGAAACAGCGCGACCGTCGCCACCGAAAGCAGCACGCCAAGTGCCGTCAGCGACGACACCGGCGACCGGGCCAGCTTTTGGTAGATTCCATGCATCACAAATGCGCGTCACCCAACGAGTGCCGCATCCACCGTCGCTCCGCATCGTTAATATATCGTTCATAATATTAACGTCGACGCGGAATAGGCTTAAGGGCTCGTCAAGCCGCACACGGTCACTCCCGCAGAGCTACTGAGTTTTTATCCAAATTGGCGTGCGGCTCAGCCCGGCCCCGTAGCAAGCGCCCCGCCGCTCAGCTCTTCGGGCGGGTGCGGATCATGAAGGTTTCGTAGCTGTATTCCGCGACCTGCCACCAGAGATTGCCGTCGTTGCGGAACTCCATCTGCGACTCGTAGATCTTCTTGAAGTCCGGGTTGGATGCCGAGGTCTCCGCATTGACCTCGTTCGATGCCTTCAGACAGGCTTCCATGATCGCCTGGCTGAACGGGCGCAGCTGTGTCCCGTTCGCCACCAGGCGCTTGATGGCCTGCGGGTTGCGCGCGTCGTAGCGCGCCTGAACATCCATGTTGGCATAGCCGCAGGCGATCGTGAGCAGCGATTTATACGCCTTCGGCAAGGCATCCCATTTGTCGGTATTGATGAAGAAGTGCAGCGCCGTGCCGCCCTCCCACCAGCCGGGATAGTAATAATATTTGGCGACCTTGTAGAAGCCGAGCTTCTCGTCGTCATAGGGGCCGACCCATTCGGTGGCGTCGATGGTGCCCTTTTCCAGCGCCGGATAGATATCACCGCCGGCGATCTGCTGCGGAATGGTGCCGAGCTTGGACAGGGTCTTGCCGGCCCATCCGCCGATCCGAAATTTCAGACCGTTGAGATCCTCGACGGTGTTGATCTCCTTTCTGAACCAGCCGCCCATCTGGGTGCCGGTGTTGCCGCCGGAAATGCCGTACAGCTTGTACTTCTTGCCGAACTCGTTGAGCATGTCCTGGCCGCCGTGATCCTGGAACCAGGCATTCTGCTGCCGCGAATTCAACCCGAACGGGACCGAACAATAGAGCGCGAAGGTCGGGTCCTTGCCGATGAAGTAATAGGCGGCGGTGTGACACATCTCGACGGTGGAGTTGGTCACCGCATCGACCGCCTGCAAGGCCGGGACGATTTCGCCGCCGGCGAAAGCCTGGATCTGAAACTTGTTGTCGGTGGCTTCGGCGACGTATTTCGAAATCGTCTCCGATGCGCTGAAGGGAACGTCGAGCGACTTCGGCCAGCTCGTGGTGCAGCGCCATTTCAGCTCGGGCATCGATTGCGCGATGGCGGGTGCTGCGACCGCGGTCGACGCGGCAAGCCCCGCGCCTGCCGTCTTCAAGAATTCACGACGTTTCATGGCGTTTCCCCCTGTTTGGTTTCCTGCAGAAGCCCCCAACTCCGTGGCGGCTTCGCGCGGTGTCGCTTGTCGGCGATCTTGGTCGCGATGGTATCAGACGCCGGGGCCGCCGGGTAGCCAACGTTCTCAGCACAAAGTCGCAGTATGTCAGGCGGTTATCGCGACGATCCAGGCCGCCAGCGTATCGATGATCTCGTCCATGACCTCGCGGTCATTGCGTCCCGAGCGCGCCAGGACGTGGAAGGCATGGTCCGCCTCCTGCACGGGATGGAGCGACGCGGATGCCCCGAGGCGTCTCACGACGGGCTCGATCAGCGGC
Organism: Bradyrhizobium lablabi; assembly: GCF_900141755.1. Taxonomy (NCBI): domain Bacteria; kingdom Pseudomonadati; phylum Pseudomonadota; class Alphaproteobacteria; order Hyphomicrobiales; family Nitrobacteraceae; genus Bradyrhizobium; species Bradyrhizobium lablabi. The sequence continues at coordinate 2,252,402 of NZ_LT670844.1, forward strand.
CATTCCGCAAGCTTGTCGCGGGTGCCCTGCACGAACAGCATGGGGATATCGACATTCCCGAGGTGCTTTGCCCGCACCTCCGAGGGCTTGCCCGCCGGATGCAGCGGAAAGCCCAGGAACGCCAATCCGTGGACGCCGGCCAGCGGCGCGGCGGCCTGCGCCTGCGAGGTCATGCGGCCACCGAACGATTTGCCGCCGGCAATCAACGTAAGCCCGGGACAACATCGCCCGGCCTCCGCCACCGCGGCCCGCACCGCAGCATGCGCGATCGCAGGCGGATCCGGCCGCCGGCTGGCGTTTTCCATGTACGGGAATTGATAGCGCAAGGTCGCGATGCCGCGGTCGCCGAGACCGGTCGCAACCCTCGCCATGAATTCATGGTTCATCCCTGCCCCCGCGCCATGGGCAAAAACAAAACAGGCATGCGCATGCTGCGGGTGGAGCAGCAGCGCGGAGACCTCGTCTGCGCCATCGACGCTCAGTTTCAGCTTTTGCGGGCTGACGGCGCTCATGCCCCGTTCGCCGGTCGTTCACTGCCGCAAGATCGGATGTTCATTGAGCACGTCTTCCCGGATCGATACCGCCTGGATGGCGCGAAACAAGATCCGCGCCGTTTTCAAATCTTTCGCCGTCAGGCACAAGGTCACGATCTGACGCACCGAGGAATCGCGCAACAGGTCGTCGGAGATCTTGATGGCGATGGCCATCGCGGCCCTGGCAGCGCGCTCGTAACGCTCCCTCTCATATTTGTTCTTCTTGTTGTCTTTCTTCCCGCCGTCCGGCGCGCCGGCAAAGCCACCGGTTTTTTCGGCACTGTCGAGCGCGGAACGGCAGATCTCGCGTATCTTGTGGGCCGCCTCGATATCGCCGATCGGCCATTGGATTTCTTCGTCCCAGATTTCCTTGCGCTTTTCCCTGCTGAACCACCGCATCGGCGTGCCCCTGTCCGCAAGCATAAATGGCCAGGGTACGATTTCAATCGCCAATGCGCTGATGTTGCACCCGCACCCGCCTACTTTGCCTCCAGCGTGCTGACCGGCTCCCAATCCGTATCCGGCGGATGGCTTTCGAATGCCCTTGCCCGGGCAAGAAAAAGCGCCGACGGCTTGTCGAAACCGGCGACGCGCGCAAAGCATGTTGCCGCGGCGTCGAATTCGCGGGCCCGCCAATGCGCTAGGCCCTCGGCATAGGCCGCGGCAGCGGTGAGCTGCTGTGACGTCGCCTGCCCCGCCTCGGCAAGCAGTTCATAAATCTTTACCGGCGCGGAGCGGCCCTGGACCCGGATGGCGTCAAGTTCGCGCCATGCGAATCTCGATCCCGTCAGCGCGACGGTCATTTCCGAGGCGGCGATCGAGGTGCCGTAATATTTGTTGGCGCCCTCGAGCCTTGAGGCGACGTTCACCGCGTCGCTCATGACCGAATAATTGAAGCGCCGCCGCGAGCCGATATTGCCGACCAGCGCTTCACCCGAATTGAGCCCCATCCGATGCGCCACCTTGTAGCCCTGGAAAGCGGCGGAATTTTCGTTGAGCTCGTCAAGACGGGCGCGGCAGCCGAGCGCGGCATAAGCCGCATTGCTCGCATGGTCGCTGTCGTCGGCCGGCGCGCCGAACACCGCGACAATGGAGTCGCCGATATATTTGTCGATATAGCCGCCTTTGCTCTCGATGATGTCGGTCATCGCGGAAAGATACTCGTTCATGAACGCCACCAGCTCCGCCGGCGTCATTTTCTCGGCGATCGAGGAAAAGCCCGCCAGATCCGAAAAGAACACGGTGACGTCGCGGGTTTCGCCGCCGAGCACCGGCAGCCGGTTGGACGCCAGCATCTTGTCGATCACCTGCGGCGCGAGATAGAGCGCAAAACTCGAGCGCAGCAACCGCTCCCCTTTGTCGGTCACGACAAAGCGGTAGGCGCCGATCGCGGCCATCGCGGCCAGTCCGGCGACAAAGGGCTCGCTGAGCGGCAACGCCAGCGACCGTGTAAATGCAAGCGTCGCGAAGGCGGTCCAGAGCGCGACCATGCCAAGGTAGACGGCAGCGGCCGTACCCGGCGCCAGCATCCGCGCCGCGAGCGCGGCCAGCGCGGCAAAAGCAATGGCGATCATCGTCGCCGGCACACGGCCGGGTTCGACCACCGCGTCCCGGGCCATCAGATTGTGGACGGCGGTCGCATGAATATAGACGCCCGCAATCGAGGTGCGTTTGAATTGCCCGGCGGCCGGCGGCGCCGGTGGCAGCGCGCAGCGCGGCGCCCGCGAGCCATCGAGCTCGGTCGCAAAGCGCTTGGAGGTGAATTTCCGGTCCTCGGAATCGAGCAGCGTGCCGAAGATGACGATCTTGCCGGCGAACTGGCGGTGGAAGAAATCCACATCGTTGCGCTCGACGCAGGCCCGCAGGTCGGCGAACGAAAACGTCTGAATGTCGTCGGCGCCACCTTCGAAATTCAGGGTCAGCGTATTCGGCACCGTGCTCGGAATCCGATAGCCGGCAAGCGTCACGCTGCCATCCTCCGTCAATACCGGCGCGGCATTGAGCGCGCGTGACACGAGTTCCAGCGCCATCGAGGGAACCGGCTTGCCGTCACCCGCGAAGGTCAGCGGTATCCGTCGCACCACCTCGTCGGGGTCGGTAAAAATATTGAGCGGGCGGATATTCTTGGTTTGACCGACCGCGATCCGTTGTCCGGGCGACGGCCGGTCGCCGCGCAGCGTCTCGCCCAGCACTACCTTGCCGGCGGCAGCTCCCTTCGCCAGCGATCTGAGGAAATCCCGGTCGAAGCCGCGCATTCGCGCTCCCACCGAATCGCCGCCAAACGGAATCTCCGACAGTTCGATCGACGTCGGCAAGACGATGTCGAAACCCACGACGCTGGCGCCGCCGTCGATCACCGCGCTCAGGACCCGGCCGATCTCCGTGGTCCAGGTCAGCGTCGGCGATCCCTTGAAGGGCGGCGTCGCATAGGTCTCCTCGTCGACCGCGATCACGGCGACAGGTGCTGCGGCGGGATCATGGCGGGCGCCGAACGCCTGCCAGCGCAACGCCGTCAGCGCGTCGATCGACCAGCCATGGATCAGGTTGAACGGGGGCAGCGCGGTAACCAGGCCGCAGGCCAAAGCGACGAGAATGATCACGGCGGCATCTCGCCTGACGACGCTGCCCATGGCGGGGTCCGCGCGATCGACGCGACCCGGCTATTCCAGACGCACCAGGCGGCCGATGATCGGAGTTGCGCCGGGTTCGGCCTGGCGATCGACCAGGAAAACAACCCGCTGCGACCCCAGGCTTGCCGCGTAGGTGCCGCCCGGCTTCAGCGCCGTGCCGGCCTTGGCAAAGTCATAAAACTTGCCCCGCACCACCGAGGCAGGGGTGAGGTCCACCGCATAGCGCTCGCCCTTCACATCGAGCCGTTCAACCACCAGTTTTCCGCGCGGCCCGGTCTCGACAAAGGGCGAGAGGCCATAGAGCGTCAAATGCGGTGCCGGAACGTTCTTTTCATTGAGGCTGCGGACCACGGTCGCAGCGCTCTCGCCGATTTCGCTGCCGGCGAGCTGCGGCTGGCCGGAGTCGCATTGCACCTTGCCGGCCTTGACGTCGCCGAGATGGACCATGCTTTCTTCGGCGCCCACGATCACGGTTCCGATCCCGTTGATGGTTTCGCGCCAGCAGGATTTCATGTAGCTGAGCACGACCATGCCGCCCTGCCCGAGCTTGATGACTTTCCCAGGCGCGACGTAGTCCATGAACTCGACGCCGGTCACCTTGCCCTGCACTTCTTCGACGACGGCGACCGGGGTCTGCGCTGCAGCCAAGGTGGTGAAACCAACCAAACCAATGATCGCGGCGAATAGGCTTTTCATGATGCAAACCTCGACAAGGCTGTCGTCCCCGCAAAAGCAGAGCCGACAATAGCAGACGGCGGCATTACCGATAACCCTTCTGCTGAAATCAATGGGTGAGATAGCTCACACACGGCGGGTCCAATGATCGGCGTTGACCGCGCCTGCGGGAACCTTGCCGTTAATGATTGCTTCGACCTGGCGCACCGTCTCGAGCGACTGGCTTTCGATCGCCGGCGGGGTCAAGCCGCCGATATGCGGCGTGGCGATGACGTTTGGCAATTTTACCAGCTCCGGGGTCGGCATCTGATCGCGGGCGCGACCGACATCCATTGCGGCTCCGGCAATGCGATTTTCGCGCAATGCCTCCGCCAAAGCCGCCTCGTCGACGAGATTGCCGCGGGACAGATTGATGAAGAAGGCGTGCTTCTGCATCCGCGCCAAGGCTTCACGCCCGATCAGATTTTCGGTCTGTTCGTTGGCAACCGCGAGGCAGACAACATAGTCGGAACGCGCGAGAAGATCCTCGAGAGAAACACGTTCGATAGCGTCATCGACCGCTGTCACAAATGGATCGGCGACCAGGACCCTCATACCGAGCGATCTCGCGAGCGGCGCCAGATAACGGCCGATGCTGCCGTAACCAATGATGCCGATCGAGCTGCCGGCAAGCTGCCGCCCCATCAATATTTCCGGCATCCGCCCCGCATGGTAATCCGCGCTCGCGCGCGAAATGCCGCGCGACAGATCGACCAGGAAGCCGAGCGCGAGCTCCGCCACCGACGGCACGAAGCCGGGTCCGGCGCGGGTGACCAGCACCCCCGCCACTGATGCTGCCGTGACATCGATGTTGCGGATATCGACGGCGCAGCGAACGAAGGCGCGCAATCTTGCGAGGCGCGGGAAAATCTCGCCTGGCCCTTCCGTCAAACGATCGGCCACGATGATATCGACGTCGCGCGCCGCCGCGATCAGGCCGGATGCATCCAGTGCGTCATCGGCCTCATGCAGGACGACCTGCGCCAGCGCCTGGAGGCCGCTCAGGCTGCGTTCGCCGTAATACTGGCGACGGGCTTGAGGCGTATGGGTCAGCAGGATTTTCAACGCCAAAGATTCTCCCTCGTCAGTAGCCGAACGCTTGCGGCAACGCGGTGCTGATGGCAGGCACGAAGGCGATAACCAATAGGCACAGAAACAGCAAGCCGAGATAGCCCAGGATCGGCTTGACGGTCTGTTCGATCGGCACATTGCCGATCAGGCAGGCCCCGTAAAGTCCGAGCCCAAGCGGCGGCGCGAACAGGCCGATCCCCATCGAAATCACCAGCACCACGCCGAAATGCAATGGATTGACGCCGAGTTTGATCGCAACCGGCAGCAAGAGCGGCCCGAAAATGATCAGCGCCGCGGCGCCTTCGAGCACCGAACCCATCACGATCAAGACCGCGATCGACAGCAGCATGAACAGCCAGGTACCGTGCGCGCCCGACATCGACAGCATCATCTCGCCCACCGCATGCGGCACTTGCTGCAGCGTCAGCACGAACGCGAGCGACTGCGCGGCCGCTACGATGAACAACACCAATCCGGAGCGCGTCGCCGCCTGCACGAAACTATGCCCGGCGTTCTTGAGGCTGAGCTCGCGAAAAACCAAACTGCCGATGACGATGGCGTAGACCGCGGCGAATGCCGAAATTTCCGTCGCGGTCGCAAACCCGCTCTTGAAGCCCGCGAAGATCATGAAGATCAATCCGAACGAGGCGATCGCGCCGCTCCACAGGCCGGACATCGGTGTTTGCGCTTCGACCTCCGCGACCGAGGCGCGGGGTTTTCCGAAGACGATCGACACCGCGATGAGCGCAAGCGCCATCAGTCCGGCCGGCAGCACGCCGGCGACGAACAGGCCACCGATCGAGAGGTTGGCGACGAAGCCCAGGATGATCAGGTTGATGCAGGGCGGAATGGTTTCCGCCATCACGGCGGAGGCGGCCAATAGCGCCACCGCGCCGCCCGGATTTTGCTTCGAGCGACGGGCCGCGGGGATCAGCACCGATCCGACTGCCGCGACGTCGGCCATTTTCGAGCCGGAGATGCCGGAAAACAGCACCATCGATGTTACCATGACGACGTTGAGGCCGCCGCGCATGTGACCCACCGCGCGCTGCAGCAGCGCAATGAGGCGAACCGACATGCCGTTGGCTTCCATCAAATAGCCGACCAGAATGAAGAAGGGGATCGCGAGCAGCACGAAATTGTCGATGCCGCGCGCCATCTGCTGCGCGAAGATGACGCCGGGCAGCGTGCCCTCGACCCAGATGAATGTCAGCGCCGCCAGCGCCAGCGCAAAGCCGATCGGCAGTCCGCCGAACAGGGTCAAGAAAAAGCCCGCCAGCATCAGCGTGCCCGACGACGGCACCGAATCCGGCGCGACAAAATCCCACGCCAGATAGAGGGCGACGATTGCCGCGGTCGCAACCGCTCCGGCGATCATATCGCCGAGGGGACGCGTGCAAAAAAGCTCGGCGGCGAAAATCGTCATGAACAGCGCGCCGACACCCATCGGATAGAACGTCAGTTCCAGCGGCAGACCCGCACCGGTGGTCTGTCCCGTGGTGAGCCCGCCGAGCTTTAGGGCGTTGTACGCGACATAGCCCGCGATCACGGTCATCAACAGCGCAGCTACGGAATCCACCACACGCCGGACTCCAGCCGGCAGCCTGTCGATGAAAAATGCCACGCCGGCATTCTCGCTACGCGCCAGCGCGCTGGCCGCACCGAAGAAGCTCGATCCGACCATGAGGCCGCGGGCCACATCGTCGGCCCACTCGACCGGGGCGTTGAACAGGAAGCGCAGCAGCACCGAACCGACGACGACCAGGAGGTCGGCTGCAAGCAGGATCGCCGCAATGGCGTCGCTTGCCGCAAGCAGCGCGGCGATGATCCGGTGGCGGGCGCTTTGCGACGGCGCGACGCCTGACATGGTTTGTTACCTCAGGCCTGAGTCGCGCGGATCATATCCACCACGGGTTTTGCCTCAGGGCGCGCTTTTACAAAATTGTCGGTTTGCGGAAGGACGCGCTTGCGGAAGGCGTCCTTGTCGCATTCGACAATGGTGACGCCTTTATCCGCGAGAGTTTTGAGCGCCTCTTTCTCCATCTCAAGGCCATGGCTGCGGGTATCGGCAGCCGCCTTTTTGGCCGCGTCGAGAAATCCTTCACGGAGTTTCGGGTCCATCCGGTTGAACGTGGCATCGCTGAAATAAGTCGCCAGCGGGGAGAAGTTATGCTGCGTCAGCGCATAGTGTTTTGCGGTCTCATAAAACTTGCTGGCGAGGATGGTCGGGGGATCGTGCTCGAGCCCGTCGAGCACGCCGGCCTGCAGCGCCGTATAGATTTCGCCGAATGCCAGCGGCGTCGCCGCGGCGCCCATCAGGCGAAGACATTCGGTGATGACGGGATTGGGCAGCGTCCTGATCTTGAGGCCGGCGAGATCTTCCGGCGTCTTCACTGGCTTCTTCGCCAGCACGCTGCGGGCGCCGAAATTATACGCCCATGAGATGATCCGGATATTGGCGCCCTTGAGCAGCGCATCCTCGATCGGCTTGGCGGCGCCGGCGTCGAAGGCTTTTGTCTGCTGCGGAAAGCTGGTGAAGAGATAGCCGAGGTCGAACGTACCTACCAGCGGAACCAGATTGGCCGAGATCGACGAGCCCGACACCATCAAATCGATCACACCTAATTTGACGGAATTGATGACGTCGATTTCCTGACCCAACTGGTTGTCGGGAAAAAAGGTGACGTCGATCTGCTCGCCGAGCCCGTTCGCCTTCAGGCTTTTCACCAGATTGTCGTAATAGACACGCCCGTTGGCGTATTTGGGATCGTTAGGCAGCGATGACGAGCATTTTAGCTTCAAAGTTGCGGCCTGCGCGCGCCCGATGATGGCGGGCGAAACCGCAAGCCACGCGGCAGCTGCCGTCGATGATTTCAACAACACGCGACGGCTGACAGGCGCGGTCTTCATAGTGCTTCCTCCCGGCGTATTTTTCTTGTGCCACTGCATATTGTGGCTGTTCAGTTTGCCTTTGCTCACAAAGGTTGGACCAAACAGAAGTCTCGCGCAAGGGCGGGATGTTATCAGCCGGCAGCCGCGGCGTGGCTGTCGTGTCCGAAATAGGCGCGCTCGAGCCGCTGCGGCAAATTGGCTTCGCTGGTTGGCGCTTCCAGCACGATGTGCCCCTGCACCAGCGCATAGACGCGATCGGCGGCCGCGAGCGCTTTTTCCAATAATTGTTCGACCAACAGCACCGCGATACCCTGGCTCCGCAGCCTGGCGACGACGTTGAGCACGCGATCGACCAGGACCGGCGACAGACCGGCCGACGGCTCGTCGAGCATCAACAGGCGCGGACGACGCACCAGTCCTTGCGCCACCGTCAACATCTGCTGCTGCCCGCCGCTCAGCGCGCCGCCACGCTCGTGGCGTTTCTCGGCGATCTCCGGAAAGAACGACAAGGCTTCCTCGACCCGCGCCGCGCGCTCGCCGCGCGGCAAATCGTAGCCCGCCAGCAGCAGATTGTCGGTGACGGAAATTTGCGTGAAGACCCGATGGCCCTCGATGACATGTACGAGGCCCGCGCGCGCCGCCTCGCGCGGTGTGGCGTTCGTCATGTCGCGGCCGCCGAAGCGCACTTGACCGGCATTGACCGGCAGCAATCCCGACAACGCGCGCAGCATGGTGGTCTTGCCCGCGCCGTTCGGGCCGAGCAGCGCCACGACTTCGCCCGGCGCGACTGTGAGATCGATGCCATGCAGCACGCGGATCTTGCCGTAGCCGGATTCCAGCGCGGCAACGAACAGCAGCGGTTCAGCCGCCGAGATAAGCACTGACCACCTCCTTGTGGACGCGAATTTCCGCCGGCGTTCCGGCGGCGAGCGTGCGGCCGAGATTGAGCACGGTGACTTGATCGCAGATGTCGAAGATCAGGTCGGCATGATGCTCGACCAGCAACACGCCGGCGCCGCGGGCGCTGATCGCCCGGATCAGCGCCGCCAGCCGCTCGATTTCGTCGCTGGATAGGCCAGCGGCGGGTTCATCGAGCAGCAGGAAATCCGGCTCCAGCATCAGCGCGCGGGCGATCTCGATGAAGCGCAGTTCGCTGTGCTGCAGCCGGTCGGCGCGGACATCGGCCAGTGTTTCAAGCCCGACCACGCCCAGCAGCGCGCGGGCTCGGGCGGCGAGCACGCGCTCGTCGCGCCGGCTTCGCGGCAGTGCCAGCAGCGCCTCGACAAAACTCGCCTGTCCCTCGATGGTGCCGCCGATCATGACGTTCTGCAGCACCGAGGCCTCGCCGATCACGCGCGGCGTCTGGAAGGTGCGCGCGATGCCGTTGACGGCGCGCAGCGTCGGCATGCCCGGCGCCAGCGCGTCTTCTCCCAACTGCAGCGTCCCGGCCTTGGCGGCGTAGTAGCCGGAGATCACGTTGAGCGTCGTGGTCTTGCCGCTTCCATTGGGGCCGATCAGGCCGTGAATCTGGCCGGGCTTGACGTCGAGATCGAGGCCGTCGATGGCGCGCACATTGCCGAAGCTCAGCGCGATGCCGCGCAGGCTGAGCGTCCTGGCGCCCGCGCTCGTGCGCAGGATATCACCGAGCGCCGCGGGACGCGGCACGATCGCGCGATTGGCGGCGAGCGGACGTCGGTTGCGGAAATCCAACAGCGCCGCGATGCCGCCCGGCATCACCAGCACGATCACGAGGAGCAGCACGGCGTAGAGGAACGTCGACCATGCCGCGAGCGATGCGACCATCTCCGGCAGGATGGTCAGGATAATGGTGCCGAGCATCGGACCCAGGATCGAGCCCCGCCCGCCGATCAGGATCGCGATAAAGAACAAGACCGAGAGATCGAAGGTGAAAGCGTCCGGCGTGATGTAGGTCTGCAGGCTCGCGAACAGTCCGCCGGCGATCGCCGCCAAGGCTCCCGCGAGCAGGAAGATCGCGATCAGCATGCGCGGCTTGGAAATGCCGCTAGCTTCGGCGGCGACCTCGGCGTCGCGGACCGCGATCAGGGCGCGGCCGAACCGGCTGTGCGCGACATTGGCGCTGATCCAGGTCGCAAGACCGGCAAACGCAATGCAGAGGTAGTAAAAGCCCCATGCTGTATTGAAGGGCGGCGGGAATTCCGGGCCGACAATGCCGATGCCGCCACCGGTGACACTCTGCCAGGCCAGCGCAATCTGCGTGACGATAGTGGCAAAACCGAGCGTCGACATCGCGAAATAGAAGGTGCGCAACCGTAACGCCGGCAGGCCGACGATGACGCCGAACACCGCGCCGACGCAAGCGGCGATGGCAAGCGCTACGAATACCGGCACTGGAGGCGCGACATTGCCGGCGACCAACACGCTCGTGGTATAGGCGCCGAGCGTCAGCAACGCGACATAGCCGATCGCGAGATGTCCGGCAAAACCGACGATCAGGTTGAGGCCGGACACCAGCACCCAGTAGATGGCCGCCCGCGTGCCGATCAGCGCCCAATAGTTGTTGCTGACGAACGGCAGGATCATCGCCAATACAAAAATGCCGAGAAACGGCGCGAGCTGCGGCAGCACCGCGCGAAAGGCGCGCGTCTCGTGGCGTGCGGGAGCGGCGGTGACGGCGGTCATCACACCCTCCGCGCGGTGGCCGCGCCGAACAGGCCTTGCGGGGCCGCCAGCAGAACCACGATGAACAGCGTGAATACGGCGACGGAAGAAAAGATACCGCCGACCAGGAAATTCGCGGCCTGCTGGAACAGGCCGAGCGCGAGGCCGCCGATGATGGCACCGCGGTTATTGCCGAGGCCGCCGAGCGCCACCGGCACAAAACCGTAGAAGTTCAACAGCGCGCCATTGGCGAAGAACGCCAGCAGCAATTCGCCGCCGGAAAATCCGGCAACACCGCCGATCACGCCGGCGAGCGCATAGCTCGCGACGCGCAGATTGCGCTCCGGCAAGCCGAGCGCGCGCGCAGCGAAATTGTCCTCCGCGATGGCGAGGAACGCGCGGCCGACCAGCGTGCGGCGATAGAGATATTCGAGGCCTAAGATGGTGATGGCGCAGGCAACAACCGGCAGCCAGAATTTTTCATCGAACACGCCGCTGCCCAACCCGATCAGGCGCGGAAACGGCTGCGGTTCGGTGCCCCATTTGATCGCCGCCACCTGCTGGATCATCAGCGCCAGCGCCAGCGTGGACAGCACATAGAGATGCTGATCGAGGCTTTTCAGTACCGGCCGCACCGCGACGAATTCGGTGATGATGCCGATCAGCGCGCATCCGACCAGCGTCAGCAAGAATCCGACAATGATCGGCATGCCCAATTTCAGCATGAACATCGAGCCGAACACGCCGCCGAGCATGGCGAGCTGGCCGGCCGTGAAACTCATCACCCGCGAGGTCGAGAACATGGTGTTGTAGGTGACGCCGACGAGCGCGTAGATCGCGCCCGCCGCGAGACCGGATGCGATGATCGAGGCGAACATCGGCCGCGCTCTCCGCCGCCTTTATGTGTATCCGGGCGCCAGCGCGAAGGTGCCGTTCTTGGCTGTAGAAGCCTCCGACATCACGATTTCTTCGGTCGGATAGCCGTTATGCTGGCTCGGCGTGAAGGTGTAGGTGCCGAAATAGCCGGGATATTTCGACAGCGTGTTCCAGTATTTGATCAAACCTTCGCCGTCGGTCGATCCGCTTTCTGCGATCGCCTTGGCGATCAGCTCGATCGCATCGACGCCACCGGCGATCCACCACAGCAGCGTATCGTTGACGGCGACATTGGCCTTGAGCAGGCGGTCGACGAGATCCTGGCTCTTCGCGGGCAATTTGCCGGCGGCATCGTAACTGCAGCTCTTGTAGCCGATGGCATAGACCTTTTTCCAGTTCTCCGGTTTCTCAACCAGGCCGGCCAGTTCGCCCGAAGCCATCGAGGGATGACCGACAAATGGAACGTCCCAGTTCATCGTCGCGCGGGTGTTGAACATCCGCGCTTCCATGCCGGTCGAGACGCTCCAGACCACAATCACTTCCGTGCCGGCGTTCTTGGCGCGCAGCATATCCGGCGTCATGTCGGCCTGGGTCGCATCGATGTTGGCCTGATAGACCACCTCAGCGCCGTCCTTCTTGAACGCCGCCACCGAGGCGCCGACCGCGGTCACGCCATAGCCGGTAGTGTCGCCGATCACGGCAACTTTTTTCGCCTTCAGGATATTGAGGCAATAATTGCGCACCGCGTCGTCCCATTGGCTGTTGGAAGGCGCCAGCCGAAACGCGTTGGGAAATTTTGCCGTATCGATCAGGGTTTCCACCACGCAGGGGTGGAGGTTCGGCATTTTACCGCGCGCCATGATCGGCGTGGTGGCAAGCGCCTCGCCGGAATTGAACGGCCCCCAGATCGCGTGGACCTTGGCCTGGCTGATCAATTCCTGCGTGGCATTCACGGCCTTGGTCGGATCGCCCTGGGTATCGCGGGTGATGACTTCGAGCTTGCGGCCCTTGACGCCGCCGGCCGCGTTGATCGCATCGACCGCGAAGATCACGCCGCGGTTGAAGCCGATGGTCGGCGCCGAGCTCGGTCCGGTCATCGCGGCAAGAAAGCCGATCTTGATCGGCTCGGATTGGGCAATCGCGGGCTTTGGCAATGAAAATGCTGCAGTGCCGAGCACACCGGCGCTGCCCAATAAAACGTCACGACGTGAAATGGCCATGTGATGCTCCCGTTTGTTTCCTTTTGCGGCGCCCGTCGTTGCGCGGGCGTCCGGCGCCGTGATTTTCGGCGTGTCGCCGAAATCGCTGCCAATTCAAATTTGAGCCTGATGTGGAGGCATTGTCCAGAGCTTCCGGCCAAGCCGGCGTGACATTGCCGAGAGGGCGCACCAAGTCCGGAGATATCCGGAACATTGCGCCAGGCCGCTCCCATTCTTGCCGATTGTGACGATCCCGCCACACCACACGACGGCAGACGCTGATAGGCTGGATTCTGATCAGTATTTCGCATGTCTATCCCGCGGCGCTCGCGACCAATCTCGCAGATCCCAACATCCAGATTTCCACCCGGCTGCGCGACAACGTCTTCCGCGCCGGCCTGAACTACCACTTCTCTGTCGGCCCGCTGATCGTCACGGCGAGTTACTGAAGTGGCCTCGGCGGTTATGGCAAACTCGTCATGCCCGGGCTTGTCCCGGGCATCCACGTCTTAACGAGTGTTGCAGCAAGAAAGACGTGGATGGCCGGGACAAGCCCGGCCATGACGAAAAAGCGAGTCATTTTCAGGCTGTTAGAAAGAGGCTGAAAATGCAGGCTGCATTTCCGGTCATATTCTTAAGACGCTCGCCTTGGGCCGATCGCCTCGAATTGCGCCTTTTGTTCATCGCTCAGCGTTGCGTAGAAATCGTCAAGGGCCGCGCCTACCAGCTTGACCGCTTGCAGCATGGTATCGAGCCGCTTTCCGACTGCTGCGAGCCGCGCAGGTGGCGTGAGTGCATCGTCAGGCTGGCATGAGGTCTTGAGCATGTCCGCCGCCTGGGCGCTGGCGTCTTGCAGCGTTTCGAGGCCCGCACGTTGTGTGTCGGTTAGATGCAATCTGGCCTCGATCTCCCCGGTCGGCCATTGCAGGGCGGAAGGTTGCGCGGCGCCACAGCTCCCGACCAACGACCCTTTGACCTGCTTCGCGGCGGATATCCTGCGTTGATCTTCAACGACCCCGTTGAGCCGGGCTTTCTGCTCATCGTTCAGCAGGCCATAGAATTTCTCCAGTGCCGGCTGCACCGTTGCCACGGCCGATATCATCGCCTCGATACGCGCTTGCATGAACGCTAGTCTGCCTGACGCCGTCAGGATCATCTGTGTCGGGCATGCTGCCCGAATTTTCTGGGCGGCCGAGATCGAAGCGCTGGCGAGATCGTCAAGTGCGGCGCGTTGCGCTTCGGTGGGCTCAATCACTTGCTCAATTTGATCGATCGGAAGGCCGGCAATTTCAGGGCTGTCGTCACCGCACATCTGAGCCAGCCGATCGAGCGCTGTATTCCGGTGGCGGGACGATCGACGCGGCGAATAAAAATAACCCGACAGGTCATCGTAGCCGTAGGGTGCAAATATGCCGGCGTAAATGTCCGGATAGCCGTAGCCCCAGAACGGGGCGCCATATCCATAGCCCCACATCGCATAATCATAGATGTCGTGATAGGCGAACGGCCAGAACACCGGGCCGACCCATCCATATCCGCCGTTACCGTGTTGCCACCACCCGTTTGCGCGGCCGCGGTTATGCCAACCTGCTAGCGCGGCACCCGCGGCAATTTGCGCGCGAGCCGAGGGATTGCTCAACAAGCGCCCGTGTCGAAACGCCCCAGCATGCGAGAACGAGTTTAGCGCGTTGCGGACGCCATGGTCGTTTCGGATCGAATGGGAAACTGCGAATCGGCCGCCCATGTGGTGCCCGCCACCGAAATGCGCAGCATGAAAGCCGTGGCCTCCGGCATGAAAATGACCTCCGCCATGGCCGCCGCCGTGGCCGTGACCACCACCGCCGTGACCGCCGCCGCCTCGGGCCAGCGCGGCGCCGGACAGCACGGCCGCCAAAGCAACAGCCACAATCCCAGTCATTGATTTTCGGCATGGCACCTTCATCGCCCCGCTCCTCCCGAATTTGCGCCACTGGAAAAGACGCAAAAATGACGCAAAGGTTCCCTGCAGGGCGACCGAGCCGATCTCGATCACGCATTGTGCGCGGCTTATTATCCGATAAGTACCGGCCTTACAGCGCCGGCAAGATCTTTCCGGGATTGAAGATATTCTGCGGATCGAGCGCCTGCTTCAGCGCGCGCATCGCATCCAGCGCTTCCGGGCCGAGCTCGGCCCTGAGGTATTTCTGCTTGCCCTGCCCGATGCCGTGTTCGCCGGTGCAGGTGCCGCCCATCGCCTGCGCGCGTTCGACCAGACGATGCATGAAGTCTTCGCCGCGCGCCATTTCGTCGGGATTGTCGATGTCGCACACCAGCGAGCAGTGGAAGTTGCCGTCTCCGACATGGCCGACAATCGGCGACAGCAGATTGAGGCGCTTCAGATCCTCTTCGGTTTCGGTTACGCAGTCGGCGAGCCGCGAAATCGGCACGCAGACGTCGGTCGCCACCACGCCCGCACCGGGGCGTAGCGCCTTCACCGACCAATAGGCGTCGTGCCGTGCCTGCCAGAGTTTTGTGCGATCCTCGGGCCGTGTGGTCCAGGAGAATTCGCCGCCGCCGCATTCCTTGGCGATCTCGCCGAAATTTTTGGATTGCTCGGCGACCTCGTTCTCGCTGCCGTGGAATTCGAGCAGCAACAGCGGCGTCTCCGGAAGCGACAATTTCGAATAGGAATTGCAAGCCCTGACCTGCGCCGCGTTGAGCAATTCGATGCGCGCCACGGGAATGCCGGTCTGGATCGCCAGGATCGTCGCCTGGCAGGCGCCGCGCACGGTCTCGAACGAGCAGGCCGC
The DNA here is from genome assembly GCF_900141755.1 of Bradyrhizobium lablabi. NCBI lineage: Bacteria > Pseudomonadati > Pseudomonadota > Alphaproteobacteria > Hyphomicrobiales > Nitrobacteraceae > Bradyrhizobium > Bradyrhizobium lablabi. The sequence goes on from NZ_LT670844.1 coordinate 2,267,746, forward strand.
AGCCGCAATGGTTTCGGGAATGCCGCGCAGTTTTATCGTCAGTTCGGAGATGATGCCGAGCGTGCCTTCGGCGCCGACGAAGAGATGCGTCAGGTCGTAACCGGCAGAGGATTTTTTCGCCCGCGTGCCGGTGGTGATGATCTCGCCGTCGCCGCGCACTACCTTCAGCGCCAGCACATTGTCGCGCATGGTGCCGTAGCGCACGGCGTTGGTGCCGGACGCCCGCGTCGACGCCATGCCGCCGAGCGAGGCATCGGCGCCGGGATCGATCGGAAAGAACAGGCCCTGGTCGCGCAGATACTCGTTCAGCGCCTTGCGGGTGACGCCGGGCTGGATCACGCAGTCCAGATCCTCGGCGTGGACTTCCAGCACCTTGTTCATGTCGCGCAGGTCGATGCAGACACCGCCTGCCGGCGCGTTGACCTGCCCCTCCAGCGAAGTGCCGGTGCCGAACGCGATCACGGGAACGCTATGGCGTGCGCAAATCCGCACCACGTCCTGGATGTCAGCCGTCTCCTGCGCCATGACAACCGCATCGGGCGGCTGGGACGGCAACCAGGTGGTGGTATGGGCGTGCTGGTCGCGGACCGCCTGCGAGGTGATCAGCCGGTTGCCGAACCGCGCCGCCAATGCTTCCACGGCGCTCGCCAGCGCCTGCGGTTCCGGACGTTTCAGTTGATTGGTGATGGTTAGGCCCAAGCGACATCCTCCCGGCTCAAGACCGACCGTGGCAAAGGATATATAAGGGGTCAAGAGAGCGAAATCGAACAATCGGGGATGGATAAATGACCGAGGTGACCACCGGCGACGATGTGCTGCTCCGGCCCGCGCCGTTCTTATCGTCGGTGATGCAGATCGAGCCGCAATGGATCGACTATAACGGCCATCTCAACATGGCCTATTACAATGTGATGTTTGACCGCGCCATCGACGAATTATGGGCGAAGCTCGGAATCGGCCCCGGCTACATGAAGGCGCGCCAGGGGTCGACCTTCACCGCCGAATGCCATGTGCGGTACTTACGGGAAATTCATCTCGGCGATCCCGTGCAAATTTCGATCCTGCTGCTCGGCGCCGACGAGAAGCGGCTGCATACGTTTGAGGAACTGCGCCACGCCAGCGAGGGCTGGCTGTCGGCCACGTCCGAAAACATGACCATCCATATCGACATGACGGCGCGCAAGACCGCGCCGTTTCCGACCGATATTCGCGACCGCATCGCGACGCTGGCGAACGCGCACTCGGCGCTGCCGCGTCCCGAGGGCATCGGCCGCAAGGTCGCGATGCCCTCGAAATAGCGATTGAAGCTAACGCGGGTGCGGCCTGGTGTTCCAGGCAGCAAGTTTGCGAAAATAGCCTGCGACTAAAGAAACAAGATCGGGGCAGGCTGGCGGGGCAGACTTCTTCGGCCAATCGCTCCCGTCTGTTCCGATTTCAACGCTTCGATTCCTTTATTGACTGCGTGTTCCGCTCTTGCAGGGCATGCATAACCCTCCCGTTCTTTGCGCCGTGGATGGCAAGACGAGCGCGCCGCACTGAACACAGGTAAAACGCTTGTCATCTGCCCTGCCGGCAATATCACTCGGGTTACAAAGCCTTGGGGGATTTGTCTTGGACGAGATCTGCAAAATAGGCGAATACATACTTGCGATAGATGTCCTGCGATCTGTCTCTAAGTGCAATTTCTGACTGAAGCCCTAAGCCGACTGCTGCCTCCAGCTCTGGTACCAAATGAAAGCGGCCTGCCACGTAGGCATCTTTGACGCTTTGCATAAAATAGCTGTTGTGTGCTGGATAGCCTCCTTGACCATATGCCAGAAGCATATTGCAAAGGATTTTTATGGCTGACCCCTCACGCAATAATCGCAAATCATCGGAATCCAGTCCCGTATCATCCGAAATGTCGATGTAGGAGAGCGGATCGAAAGTACCGTCCTCCCATCCGAAATCCTCGTGGAGCCCGCGCCAGAAGCGAACCAACTCGCGATACATGTAGAGGATGTCACGAATAGCGGACTGTGATTGTAGATATTCTTCGAATTTCCTCTCTTCGTCAGTCTGTGTTTCAAGCTGACCCGACGCATCCCCTAGCTGCGGTCGATCGGTATGCGGTGCTTTAGTTTGGGTCATAGCGCTCACCGAGATCCCCGGAGATGGTTAGCCTCGCAGCTGCCGTTCGCGCGACGGAAGCACCACCATACATGAGTTCCGCGGTAGCTGGCGGTGCAGCGTAGTGTCCGGCATGCGTAGCGCGCGAGTGGTTGTGTAATTCGTGAGTGCCGTGGACGTCAACCATAGCTGTTGATCCGGTGGACAACAGTTATTGCCGTTCGACGCAAGGCGCGAGCGGCGCTCGCGCATCGACCAGGAGCTAGTCTCGCCGCGCAACGGAAATCCAGCAGTTGGACGCAGGCCGAACTTGCGGAGCGAGTCGGCGTCGACACGGAGTTAATCTATCGATTCGAGCATGGCGCGGCGCTGCCGTCGCTCCTAGACGCGGGTGCGGCCGCGCGCGAGGCCGACTACGGCCGAGACCAGGAACAGCACCACTGCGATGAAGAAGATGGCCTTCGCGATTTCGATGGAAACTCCGGCGATGCCGCCAAAGCCCAAAATGCCCGCGATCAGCGCAATGACCAAAAACGTAACGACCCAACTCAGCATGATCAGAACCTCCGATTTCCACGCTCTATTTCGATATCAGCGCGGCCACTGGCGCCGCGCGCGGCTGGAGAATCAATCCGGCTTCGGAACAAACGTTCCCGGCCGTTTTCGGCACGTATCTTGGGAAAAAAGTGCGCCTCGAGGGAACAAAATCGGGGCTGGATGGCCAAACGCGCTTATCGGGGACAGCGGGATAAAACCTGTCAAATCCGCCGCCAAAACCCTATATGCCTTGCAATCCTGCTAAGAAGGCTCCCCTTCACCGCCCCGCGGTGCCATCGTGGGCGGAAGACGAATCGCAAATGACCGAGCCGAACCGACTGACCCCTCACGGCGTCCCCGATCACCAGCCCGCGGCCGGCGGCATCGCCGCGCGCGCGCGTGCGGCTGTGACCCCGCAATATCTCTCAGGCCTCAACCCCGAACAGCGCGAGGCGGTGGAGACGCTGGATGGCCCGGTGCTGGTGCTGGCCGGGGCCGGCACCGGCAAAACGCGTGTGCTGACCTGCCGGATCGCCCACATCCTGAGCCAGGGGCGCGCCCGTCCCGGTGAAATTCTCTCTGTCACCTTCACCAACAAGGCGGCGCGCGAGATGAAGCTGCGGCTCGGCCAGATGCTGGGCCACGCCGTCGAGGGCATGCCGTGGCTCGGCACCTTTCACTCGATCGCCGGGCGCATCCTGCGCACCCATGCCGAACTGGTGCAGCTGAAATCCAATTTCACCGTGCTCGACGTCGACGACCAGATCCGGCTGTTGAAGCAATTGTTGCAGGCCGACAATATCGACGACAAGCGCTGGCCGGCGCGCATGCTTGCCGGTCTGATCGACGGCTGGAAGAACCGCGGCTTGATGCCGTCGCAGGTGCCGGCGGGCGAAGCGGCAGTGTTCGGCAATGGCCGCGGCGGCAAGCTCTATGCCCTCTACCAGGAACGCCTGAAGATCCTCAACGCCGCCGATTTCGGCGATCTGTTGCTGGAGAACATCCGGCTGTTCCGCGAGCATCCCGACGTGCTCCGGAATTACCAGAACCGGTTCAAGTTCATCCTGGTCGATGAATATCAGGACACCAACGTCGCGCAATATCTGTGGCTGCGGCTTTTGGCGCAGGCGCCGTCTTCTTCCACCTCGCCCCGCCTGCGGGGAGAGGTCGAATTGCGAAGCAATTCGGGTGAGGGGGACTCTCCGCGAGTCGAGCCTGTCGAGAGAGCCCCTCACCCCGACCCTCTCCCCGTGAGGGAGAAGATTGTCGCGCCCGCCTCGCCCCCCAAAAACATCTGCTGCGTCGGCGACGACGACCAGTCGATCTATGGCTGGCGCGGCGCGGAGGTCGACAACATCCTGCGCTTCGACCACGATTTTCCCGGCGCCAAGGTCATTCGCCTCGAGCGCAATTACCGCTCGACCGGCCACATCCTCGCTGCTGCCTCGCATCTCATCGCACATAATGAGGGACGGCTGGGCAAGACGCTGCGCACCGAGGATGTCGACGGCGAGAAAGTCACCGTCACCGGCGCCTGGGATTCGGAGGAAGAAGCTCGCGCCATCGGCGAGGAGATCGAGGAGCTGCAGCGCGCCGGCCACAAGCTCAACGACGTCGCCATTTTGGTGCGCGCCTCGTTCCAGATGCGCGAGTTCGAGGATCGGTTTGTCACCCTCGGCCTGCCCTATCGCGTGATCGGCGGTCCGAGGTTCTACGAGCGCGCCGAAATCCGCGACGCGCTGGCCTATTTGCGCGTGATCAATTCGCCGGCCGACGATCTCGCCTTCGAGCGCATCGTCAATGTGCCGAAGCGCGGGCTTGGCGATGCCACGGTGCAGATGCTGCACGATCACGCCCGCAAGCGCCGCATTCCGCTTTCTGAGGCCGCCCGCGCCGTGGTCGAGACCGACGAATTGAAGCCGAAAGCGCGCGGCGCCTTACGCGACCTGATCGCCAGTTTCGATCGCTGGCGCGCGCAAAGCGAAGTCACCCTGCACACCGAACTCGCCGAGATCGTGCTCGACGAGAGCGGCTATACCGAGATGTGGCAGAAAGACCGCTCGGCAGATGCCGCCGGGCGCCTCGAGAACCTTAAAGAGCTGGTGCGCTCGATGGAGGAATTCGAAAACCTGCAAGGTTTTCTGGAGCACATCTCGCTGGTGATGGACCGCGAGGGCGGCGCCGAGGACGATGCGGTGTCGCTGATGACGCTGCATTCCGCCAAAGGACTCGAATTCGACAATGTGTTCCTGCCCGGCTGGGAGGAAGGGTTGTTTCCGAGCCAGCGCACGCTCGACGAACAGGGCCGCGCCGGCCTCGAAGAAGAAAGACGTCTTGCCCATGTCGGGCTGACGCGGGCGCGCCGCCGCGCCAAACTCTATTTTGCTACCAACCGCCGCATCCATGGCACCTGGTCGACCACGATCCCGTCGCGCTTTCTCGACGAATTGCCGGCGCACAATGTCGAGATCACCGAGTCAAAAGGTGGCTCCGGTTGGGGCGGCTCTGGCGGCTACGGCCCCTCGCGCTTCGACAATGTCGAAGCCTTCGGCTCGAGCTATACGACGCCGGGCTGGCAGCGCGCGCAGGCCAACCGCGCCCGCGGCCAAGGCGGGCGCGGCGGCGGTTTTGATGAACGCCAGTCGCCGTTTTCGAGTGGACGCGGTGACACCGGCGGTTTTTCACGCACCAAGCGCGCGCCCATGACGATCGAAGGCGAGCTGGTGGCAAAGTCCACCGGCACGACGTCGGAGTTTTCGCTCGACGACCGCGTGTTCCACCAGAAATTCGGCTACGGCCGGGTGGTGAAGATCGACGGCAACAAGCTCACCATCGCGTTTGAAAAGGCCGGTGAGAAGAAGGTGGTCGATAGTTTTGTGGAGCGGGTGTAAACCTTCCACGCTCAACGTGGACTAGCCGCCATTAGCCTTCCATCATATGATCGATGGGGGGCACGTGATGCTGAGGGATAGTCGTGATATTATCAGGCGCCTTGAGGAAGACGGCTTCAGGCTGGTTAGCGTACGAGGGTCCCATCACAAGTTTCGCCATCCGGTATCAAACAAGATGACGATTGTCACTCATCCGAAGCGAGACCTGCCGCTTGGCACTGTTCGTGCTATTTACCGGCAGGTGGGCTGGGACAAGGATTAGGAGATCGCGATGCCGCACTACATCGCATTGATCCACAAAGATACCGACAGTTGCTATGGCGTGTCGTTTCCGGACATTCCGGGTGTAATCACCGGAGGAGACACTATTGACGAAGCCATGCAGCAGGCCGCTGAGGTTCTGCAATTTGCAGCAGAGGACTGGACTAACCCTGACGGGTCGACCGGTTTCAAGCCGCCAAGCACCATCGATGAGTTGCGTAAGGACCCAGAGTTTCTTGAAGATGCAAAGGACGCCGTAGTTGCCCTGGTCGAATTTCCCGCGCCCGCCCACGCGGCGGAATGAGGGCGTTCGATCCTGCCGAAGCGCACTGACTAGACCGGCCGAAATATTCGTCCCAAAAGCCGGCCGTCGATCGCAGCGAGCCCCGAGCCGATCAGGGCCAACCCGACAAAATGCCTGACCTCCAGATGCTCTCCTAATCCAAAGGTACCCATCAGGATCGCGCTCACGGGGATCAGGAAGGTGACCAGCAACAGGTTGGTCGCGCCGGCGGTTGAGAGAAGACGAAAATACAAGACGTAGCCGAGCGCGGTCGAAAGCGTTGCGCTGCCGATAATGGCGGCCCAGGCCGGCAACGCCGGCATCGGCAAGGTCCAGGGATGGTCGACGAACATCGCGATCGGAAACAGCATCACGGCCGACGCCGTCACCTGCCCGGTCGCGGTCTGTATCGGCGCGATGCCCATGCGTTTGAAGCGACGGCCATAGACGCCAGCAAACGCATAAAATATCGCCGCGGTCAGAACCGCGATTTGCGCCAGCACATTCGTGCCCAAGCCGCTCAATGCCTCCGGACCGATCAACACCGTCACGCCGAAAAATCCGGCGACCACGCCGAGCAGCCGGTTGCCGGTGATTTTTTCGTCGTCGGTCAGCAAGTGCGCCACCACGACCGTCGAGATCGGCGTGGTGGCATTCAAGATCGCCGCCAAGCCGGAGGCGATGTGGTTCTGGCCCCAGACCACGAGACAAAACGGGACGGCATTGTTGAGCAGACCCATTCCGGTGAAGGCGAGCCACGCGGAGCTCGTGTCCGGCATGGTCATGCCGAGGGCTTTCAGCAGCCCATTCAGGATCACAGCGGCCAGTCCGACGCGCAGGAAGACGATGGTGAAAGGCGGCAATGTCTTGATCAGGACGGCCGCGAAGAAGAACGAACCGCCCCAAAGCACCGACAGCAGCAGCAGCGCCAGCCACTCGCCTCCATTCATGCGGTGGTTAATGAGTGCCTCGCTCGCCATTGGTTTTCATCGCCCGTTAACGCCGATCATCCGCGCGCGCCGGCCGGCGCCTCCGCGGATTTCATCGCGGAACGCGTCAGGGATGTTGTCCGACATGGAACCTCGGCGCGCCACCCGATTTCCGAAACATGGCGCTAAAGCCGGCCAATCCGCCGCGTGAGCCGCCGATCCGGGTGCGCAGTCGATCTTTGGAGAGCCGAGCGAGGCGTCGCGGCGCCGCCAACGACGACACTCGCGAAGCAAGCCATCAACGGGATCCGAACAAATTACGTCGCATTTTAACGAATTTTTAGAAGCAATACTTCTTCGCCACTTTTACGGAAAACTTGCGTCTGCGTTCTATGCTCGTTGCCCATATCGCTGGTGGGGCGTGATTGCGGCGTAAGGTTTGCCATAATGAGTGACGTAAAAACGTTTCTGAGGGGGTTAGACGAGGCGATCCAGCGGGGGACGCCCGAAAGCCGCATGAAGGCGCTGTGGCATACCACCGATCTGATGATCACCGGCCGCTATAGCGAGGAAGAGATATGGACCTTCGGCGAGGTGATCGGACGGCTCGCGGATGAGATCGAAGTGGCAACCCGGGCGCAGCTTTCCAAGCAGCTCGCCCGCTTCGACCAGGCCCCGGTCAATATCATTCACAAGCTTGCCTTCGACGACGAGATCGAAGTCGCAGGACCCGTGCTCCAGGAGTCCGAGCGATTGGAGCCTTACGCCCTGATCGCCAACGCCTGCCTCAAGAGCCAGACGCATCTGCTCGCGATCTCGAAACGAAAATCGCTCGACGAGACGGTCACCGACGAACTGGTGACGCGCGGCGATCAGGAGGTCGTGAAGTCGGTCGCTACCAACAACGGCGCGCGTTTCTCGGATTTCGGCTTTCTGCACATGATCAAGCGCGCCGAAGGCGATTCGATCCTCGCCGAGCAGCTCGGGCTGCGCAAGGACATCCCAAGGCATGTGTTTCAGCAGCTGATCGCCAAAGCGTCGGAAGACGTGAGAAAGCGGCTGGAACGCGAGCGGCCCGGCATGGTCGATCAGATTCAGTCCTCGGTGACCGACGTCGCGGGCGAGCTGCAGTCGAAATTCGGCCCGGTTTCGCGAACCTATTTCGTCGCCAAGCGGGTGGTGGCGACGCAGCACCGGCTGGGCAATTTGAACGAGACCAGCATATCGCTGTACGCGCGGTCTCATAAGATCGAAGAGGTCACCATCGGACTGTCCTTGCTGTGCGCGTTGCCGGGCGACGTGATCGAACGGGCCCTGCTGGACAAGAACAGGGAAATGCTCTTGATTCTCTGCAAGGCCCTCGATTTTTCGTGGGCGACGACGATGTCGCTGCTGTTCCTTGGCGCCAAGGATCACCGCATCACTGCTCAGGACCTCAGTGACCTGGAAAAGGAATTCGGCCGCCTCAATCTCGAGACATCCCGCAGCGTTCTGAAATTCTATCAGTCGCGCAAGAATGCCGCGGTTGCCGATTCCAACGCGCGACGGCAGTCCACCGCCGCGGGTGCATCGAGATGAGCGATCTGAAATTTGGCGGAGGAGCATCGGCAATGACATTCGGCACAGCCGCTCTTAAACGCCCCGGCGTCGCATCCGATGAACCGCAGGCGGACAAATCGCTGGATGCGGCATGGCTCGTGCTCGAAGCCGCCAACGATCTCGGCGACCATGCAACCGTCGAAGTGTGCCGGCGGGTCATCGATGCGGGCCTGAACGGAACACCTGCCTCGCCCTCCGAACTGCAACTCATTCTCGATTATTTCAGATGAATCCGGCGCCGTGCCGGATTTGCGGACGCCTGCCCTGAAGGCGGACCGGTCCCTGCCCGGCTAACCTCCCCATACGGCCTGGCTCACGACGCTTGCGCGATTGCCGGGGCGTCCCTATTTGTCGGTGCCACGCCCGTTTCGATCCGGCCCCCAATCCGCAAAGCCGCGGCCGGCCTCATTTTTCGATTTCCCCAGTGATCATCAAGCCAGGCATGTCCCCCATTATATCTGTTGCAAATCTGTCGAAAATCTACGGCTCCGGTTTCAAGGCGCTTGACAACATCAACCTGGAAATCCGCCGCGGTGAGATCTTCGCGCTGCTGGGCCCGAACGGCGCCGGCAAGACCACGCTGATCAGCATCATCTGCGGCATCGCCAATCCGACCCACGGCAAGGTCCTGGTCGACGGCCACGACATCATCAAATCCTATCGCGCGGCGCGATCGCTGATCGGCTTGGTGCCGCAGGAACTGCACACCGACGCTTTCGAATCAGTGTGGGCGACGGTGAGCTTCAGCCGCGGCCTGTTCGGCAAGCCGAAAAACCCCGCCCATATTGAAAAGGTGCTGAAGGACCTGTCGCTGTGGGACAAGAAGGACGCCAAGATCGTCACTTTGTCCGGTGGCATGAAGCGCCGGGTGATGATCGCCAAAGCGCTGTCGCACGAACCGCAGATCTTGTTTCTCGATGAGCCGACCGCCGGCGTCGACGTCGAACTGCGCAAGGGCATGTGGGAAGTGGTGCGGCAGCTGCAGGCCTCCGGCGTCACCATTATCCTCACCACGCATTACATCGAGGAGGCCGAGGAAATGGCCGACCGCATCGGCGTCATCAACAAGGGCGAGATCATCCTGGTCGAGGAGAAAGCCAAGCTGATGGAAAAGCTCGGCAAGAAGCAGTTGAAGCTGCATCTGCAAGGCAAGATCGATGCGATCCCGTCGGCGCTTACGCCCTATAACCTCGAACTGTCAGATGAAGGCTGCCAGCTGACTTACAATTACGACACCAAGGGCGAGCGCACCGGCATCACCAGCCTGCTCAGCGACCTCCGCAACGCCGGCATCCGCTTTTCCGATCTCGACACCACCCAGTCGACGCTGGAAGACATCTTCGTCAGCCTGGTGAGGGCGCCATGAATTTCAGGGCGGTCCGCGCGATCTATCTGTTCGAAATGGCGCGCACCTGGCGCACGATCCTGCAGAGCATCGTCTCGCCGGTGGTTTCGACGTCGCTGTATTTCGTGGTGTTCGGCGCGGCAATCGGCTCGCGCATCACCTCGGTCGAAGGCGTCAGTTACGGCACTTTCATCGTGCCGGGGCTGGTGATGCTGTCGGTCTTGACGCAGAGCATCGCCAACGCCTCGTTCGGCATCTACTTCCCGAAATTCGTCGGCACGATCTACGAATTGCTGTCGGCGCCGATCTCCTATTTCGAGATCGTGCTCGGCTATGTCGGCGCCGCCGCCACCAAATCCATCGTGCTCGGCCTGATCATCCTCGCCACCGCCGGCCTGTTCGTGCCGCTGCAGATTCACCATCCCTGGTGGATGCTGACGTTCCTGGTGCTGACCGCGGTGACCTTCAGCCTGTTCGGCTTCATCATCGGCATCTGGGCCGACGGTTTCGAAAAACTGCAGATGATCCCGATGCTGGTGGTGACGCCGCTGACCTTCCTCGGCGGCAGTTTTTATTCGGTCAACATGCTGCCCTCGGGCTGGCGCACCATCACGCTGTTGAACCCGGTGGTCTATCTGATTTCCGGCTTCCGCTGGAGCTTTTACGAGATCGCCGACGTCAGCGTCACCCTGAGCTTCGGCATGACGCTGTCGTTCCTCGCCATCTGCATGGTCGTGGTGTGGTGGATCTTTAAGACGGGTTATCGAATCAAGAACTGACGGCGCAGCCGTCATTCCGGGGCGCATCGAAGATGCGAACCTCAGATGTGCAATTGCACATCGGGGAATCTCGAGATTCCGGGTTCGCGCTAACGCGCGCCCCGGAATGACGTTGCTAGTGGAAGCAGTGGAAACGATCGTAGCGGTCGTAGTAGCCGCGGCAGCGGTAGCGATGCCCATAGGGAATTCCGAACACCCCATGAATGGCGCCCACCGCGCCGCCGACACCGGCACCGACGGCGCCGCCAACCACCCCGCCTACCGGGCCGGCAACCCGGTTGCCTTCCGCCGCCCCTTCTTGCGCGCCGCGCACGATGCCTTGCGTATGACCTGCGCGGGGGATTGCGAGCAATGCGAGGGCAAGGGCCGCGGCCGCAAGGAATTTTGCCGGTAAACCTTCCGGCATCGTTGCCGCCTTGATCTTGTTCATCTGAATTCCTTGGTTCTCGGCCGCGATTGCGCCGGTCGTGCGGGAATCTCCAACGCCGATGCGGCTAAATGGTTGCACGACTGTGACGAATTCGAGTCGGCACGATCCGGCAACACCTCACGAAAAATACCTCGGTCGGCTCGATAACACCCCACGGCCGCCTTGTTGGCGCCCTGCCGCACATTAACGATGCCCTCAACACGGCGCTGGAACCGAAGCCGAATTCCGGGCATATTGAGCGCGGGGGGACGGAGAGCGTGCTGCAGTCAGGGGCCCGGAGGCCAAGGTAAAGATGCGTTCCTTCCTCGTTGCTTTCGCTGGCCTGATGCTGTTCGCCACCGGCGCCGCGCAGGCAAATGTTTCCATCACCGTCGACAAGAATAGCCAGCAGATGACCGTCGCCGTCGATGGCGTCGAGCGCTACCATTGGCCGGTCTCGACCGGCATTCCCTCCTATGAGACGCCGAACGGCAGCTTCCGTACTTTCCGGATGGAGGAAGACCACTACTCCAAGGAATTTGACGACGCGCCGATGCCGCACTCGATCTTCTTCACCAAGATCGGACACGCCATTCACGGCACCGATTCCGAAGCCAAGCTCGGTAGCCCGGCTTCGCACGGCTGCGTGCGGCTGTCGCGCGCCCACGCCGCGACGCTCTATGCGCTGGTGCAGGAGCAAGGCGTGCTCAACACCACCGTGACGCTGACCGGCTCATCGCAGATCGCGCTGGCGCGCAATCCGCGACGCGGCGCCAATACCGCCGTCGCGCGCCGTGACCCGGCGCAACAGGACGAACAGCTGTACAACTCCGCCGGCGAGCCCATCGTGCTGACGCCGCAACAGCCGGCGCAAGCCCAGTATCCGCAAGAGCGGCCCGATGACGGCTACATCTATCCGGCCGACGGCAATCCGGACGTGGCGCGCTATCCGGCGCCGCGCAGCGCCAACCGGCGGCTCTACGACGCACAGGCCTATCCGCAGCCTCAGCAGCGCAATTACTACGACAATCGCGGCTATGCGCCGCAGGCCCAATATCCGCCGCAGGTCTACGCGCCGCGGCCGTATTACCAGCCGCGCGGGTTTTTCAACTGACAGGGCGCGCCGGCTTGTTGATCAAGCCCGCCACCCTTCAGCCATCATCCGCCGCCGGTCCGCAAAATTGACATTCCGCGGACCGCCCGTATTGTCACCACTCTTCTTTGTTGGTGATCAGACATGACGCAAGAGCAAATCTCGGAACTTTGTGTTGCTTCGCTGGCCAAGGTCCTGCGCTTGCCTAAGGACCGGGTCGAGACCGACACAAAATTCAACCGGCTCGGGCTGGACTCGGCGATGGTCGTCTATGTCATGATGGAGCTGGAGGAGAAGCTCGACGTCGAGCTCTCGCCGGACGATTTTTACGATCATCCGACCATTATTCAGCTCTCCCGTTTTCTCGCCGAGAAGCTTGCAACGCGTTCTGCCGCTTAAGGGCCTGCGGCCGCCGGGCATCGTTACCGACATGGAAACGTTTTCCTCGCTTGTGACGCTGCTCGCGCATCGCGCGCAATCCCAGCCGGATGACCGTGCCTACCTATTCCTCTCGGACCGCGGCACGGAAGAAGCCGCTCTGACCTTTCGCGAGTTGCAGGATGCCGCGCAGGCGCTGGCGGCACGGCTGACGAGAATGGCAAAGCCGGGGGACCGCGCCATTCTGGTGTTTCCACCCGGCCTCGAATTCCTGGTCGCCTTCTTCGGATGCCTGATCGCGGGGGTGATCGCGGTGCCGATGATGGTGCCGCGCCGGCAGAGCGCGCGGGATTCCAGTGCCGGGATCATGGCGAATTGCGAGCCGGTGGTCGCGCTTACCAGCCCCGCTTTCGCAATCCGCAGCGATTTGCGGGCCCGGTTCGCAAGCGAACGGCTGCAGTGGCTCTCGGTCGAGCTGACCCAAATCGGGGACGGCGCGGCCGATCTGCCGCCACCCGCGCCGGAAGCGATCGCGTTTCTGCAATTTACCTCAGGCTCGACCTCCGATCCCAAGGGGGTCGCGGTCAGCCACGCCAATCTGCTCGCCAATCTGGAAATGATCCGGATCTCGCTCGGCAACACCAGGCAATCGACCTATGTCAACTGGGTGCCGCTCTATCACGACATGGGATTGATCCTGAACGCGTTGCAGGCGCTCTATGTCGGCGCGCTCTGCGTCCTGATGGCGCCGAACGCATTCATGCAGCGGCCGCTCAACTGGCTGCGGGCGATCCATCATTATCGCGCCGAGGTCGGCTGCAGCCCGAATTTCGGTTTTGACCTGTGCGTCAGCCGCTATCGCGCCGACCAGATGGAGGGCATCGATCTCTCCTCCTGGAAGGTCGCGCTCAACGGCGCCGAGCCGGTTCACGCCGAAACCATAAGACGCTTCAGCGAGACCTTTGCCGGCCACGGTTTTAATCCCAACGCCACCTTCCCGGCCTACGGCATGGCGGAGGCGACCTTGCTGATCGCCGGTGGAAGGCGGGGCGCGGATCATGTGACGCGGGCCGTCAGCCGATCCGGTCTTCAGGCCCACGCGGTTCGTGCGCCGGTCGACGAATCCGACATTCAGACGCTGGTGGGCTGCGGCCGCGCGCTTACCGGCGAGCGGATCGCGATCGTCGATCCCGATGACTGCGTTCGATTGCCTTCCGGCCAGGTCGGTGAAATCTGGGTCGACGGGCCGAATGTTGCGCGCTTCTATTGGCGCAACACTGAGGCCTCGAAGACCAATTTAAACGCGCAAATCGCGGGCGAAGGCGATGGGGCAAGCTGGCTGCGAACAGGCGACCTCGGCTTTTTGGATGAAGCCGGCGAATTGTTCATCACCGGCCGGATCAAGGACCTCGTCATTGTCAGAGGCATCAATCATTATCCGCAGGATATCGAGCACACCGTGCAAGCCTTGCACCCGGCGCTGCGCGAAAATTGCGGCGCGGTATTTTCGGTGACCGACGATGAGGGCGAGGAAATCCTCGTCGTCGTCCAGGAGATCGAGCGCACCGAGCGCAACCGGATCGATCCGGTTGAAATGACGGGCCTGATCCGCGAAGGGGTGGCGGAGCAGCACGAATTGTTCGCGCGCCACATCGTGCTGATCAGGCAAGGAAATTTGCCGAAGACCACCAGCGGCAAGATCCAGCGCAGCTTCACGCGCCGGCTGTGGCTCGAAGGACGGCTCGACGCCATGACGGCGGAAGCCGATTGATCAGAAATCGATTGATCAAAATTCGATCTTGGCGGCCTCGCCGAGACGAAGGCTCGCGACAATGCCTTCTTGCACTTTGAGCGCGATTTTCGTCCGGTAATGATTGGTGTCGACGAAGTTCAGGGGATCGCGGGTCAGCGCATTATCGATCCGGTAATCGATCAGATTGCTATGCGGCCGACCGGCCACGATGCGCTTGTACGCGGCCTTGCAGGCTTCGCCTTCCGCCGCCTCCCGGCTGCCGGGCCGCGGGACGATCGCATAGAAGATCGGGGGCATCAGCACCAGTACGGACACGTCAGCCGGAAGCTTTTTGACCGCGCCGTCGAGCAACGTTGCCAGCGGGAAACCATCACTGACCTGGCCCGTGAATGCCGGCTCTTCCGCGGGCGTAATCGTTGGGTGCTTATCGCGGGGAAAAACATCCTCGTAGTTGAAGAAGCCGTCCGGCGCGGTGCGCTTCTGCACGCCACGGAAGATCATGATCCGTTGATAGGCGTGATTGACCGCGCGCCAGGAGAACAGCCGGCCGGCATAGACCAGCGAGCTGTCGCCGTAGAGCCAGAACGGAAACGGATTTTTGAGCGGCGGCGCGGGATCGTGGGTGCACCAGGCGGGATCGGTAACGAACACAAGCGCACCGATATGCCGATGATGCCGCACGAAGAAATCAAGGATCGCCAGCTGCCCGCGCGGATCGGAGCCAGGCGCGGTCAACTGCACGAAATGGTTGCCGGTCGCCTGCGACAGCTCCGCCGGATTGAGGCGCTGGCCGGTCGAATTGCCGAAGATCGCGGAATCGAATTGCGGATCGCGCGCCCGGCTGGCATTGGCGGTAACCTCAGTGGAATCGGCGACGCCCACGATGCCGAGCAGGCCGAACCGCCCGCTGTCATAGGGATCGACGGTGATCATGACGGCCAGCACCAACAGCGCGCCGAGCCCGAGCGCGCCGAGAAAGGCCGCCAGACTCCGGCCGCATTGGATGGCGTCGTCAGAACTTGAAATAGACGAATTCATAGACGTCCTGGTCTCCGAGTTCGATCAGTAGCGCCAGCATGGCGATACCCAGCAAACCGGCCAGCAGCGGTCTCGGCTTGCGGGTCAATAGCGCGATAACGTCCTGGCTCGCCGGCAACAGGCAGGCCGCAAGTGCTGCCACGATGATCGGCAACAGATGCCTCACCCGGCTCAGATCGGGCAAGGTTCCAAGGCCCTGAAAAACATGCGACGCGGCATCGAGCGTCCCGGCGCGGAAGATCACGCCGGTCAGCAGCACGACGGCGACGGTCAGCATCCATCCGAGCAGCGCCGGCAGTTTGGGACCAAAGCGGCGCCACAGCGAGCAAACCACCAGCGCCACGCCATGCAGCGTGCCCCAAAGTACAAACGTCCAGCTCGCGCCGTGCCACAGGCCGCACAGCGCCATGGTCAGAAGCAACGCCGCGAAGTACTGCACGGCGAGATACCGCCGCGGCAGGATGCGGGCATTGGCGAGCGGGTGAAACACATAGTCGCGCAGAAACAGCATTAGCGTCATGTGCCAGCGCTGCCAGAAATCCTGAATGTTGGTGGAGCGAAACGGCGCGTTGAAGTTGAACGGCAGTTGGATGCCGAACAAAAGCCCGAGGCCGATCGCGATGTCCGAATAGCCGGCGAAGTCGTAGAAAATCTGGAAGCTGAAGCAGAGCGCCAGCCAGGACTCCCCGTCCGGCACCACACCGAGCCTGGCCTGTTCATAGATCGGATCGAGCAGTCTCCCCATCCGGTCGCCGAGCACGATCTTCTCGAACAGCCCCATCACGATAAAGGTTGTGCCGAGGCAGAACTGGCGCTGCCAGCCGGGCGCATACACTTGCCGGCCAAACTGGTGCATGACCTCGGACCATCGCGCCAGGGGTCCTGCGATCGCCTGCGGAAAGAACGCGATGTAGAGCGCGTAGCGGGGCAGCGGAAAGGTTGGCGCCTTGCCGCGCCGCAGATCGACCAGATACATGATGTGATGGAAGGTGAAGAACGAGATGCCGAGCGGCAGCACGATGTCGAAATGAGGCATCGGGCGGCCCAGAACCAGGCCAAGATTGGTGGCAAAGAAGTTGGCGTATTTGAACACGCCGAGCACGGCCAGATCGATGACGATCGCGGCGGTCACGATCGCCTTCTGTTTTGTCCTTTCATAGGCCCGCATCGCCAGCCAGTTGACCAGGATCGACAGCGCCAGCAGCAGGATGAACGGCGGATTCCAGTAGCTGTAGAAGACGAACGACAGCAGCACCAGCGTCGCGATCCGCAGCCGTGGATGCGGATCGGCAAGGCGATAGAGCAGGATGGCGGCGGGCAGGAAGCCGAGCAGGAACGGATAATCGTTGAACAGCATCGGTCTACGATCCCGGGCATTTCGCCATGTGCGCCTGCTCGCCTTTATTCAAATCGGGCACGCCTGCATCACCGGTTTTCCCGGGAGACTTCTTGATCACCCGCGTTCGAGTTCGGCCGCTGCTTCGGGTTCTGCCTGGACTTGCTGGCGCGCCCGGCGAAGCGCGATCTTCTCGCGACTGGGGACTTTCACGTTCCAGGCGAGGCCCGTGAGTTCCAACAGCCGGATCAGCAGAAACCCGGGATCGAATTCGAACCAGCGCAGCCCGAAGGCCGCCGAATAGGGAAAGGCATGGTGATTATTGTGCCACCCCTCGCCCCACACCAACAGCGCCATCACGCCGAGATTCCGGCTGTGGTCGTCGCGGGTAAAGAACGGCCGCGAGCCAAACGTATGCATCACCGAATTGATCGCCGACATCGATTGCTCGACCACGAACATGCGCACGATGCCGCCCCAGAGAAAGCCGGTGAGCGCGCCCCACCAGCTTCCGGACACAAGTCCGCCAATCGCGGCGGGGATGAAAAGACCGAGCAGCACCCACGCATAGTATTGTCGATTGACCGCGACCAGCCTGCGCTCCGCCATCAGGTCCGGGACATAGTGGGCCACGTTCGGGTAATCATGCTCGATCATCCAGGTCAGATGCGCATGCAGGAAGCCCAACAGGCGGCCGAAAAAGGTGGTGCCGTGCAAATTGGGCGAGTGCAAATCGCCTTCGTGGTCCGAGAGTTCGTGATGCCGCCGGTGCATTGCGACCCACGAAATCATCGGACCGCGTCCCGCCATCGACCCCATGACGATGAAGATGCAGCTCATCGCCACGCTTGTCGAAAACGCGCGATGGGTGAAGAGACGGTGATAGCCGACCGTCAGGCCAAAACCCGTGATCAGCCACATGCTGAAGAACAGGCCGATCTCGAGCGCACGGATGGGCCGGTAAAACAACAGGCCCAACGCGATGAGCGTACCGAGAAAGGGCAACACATCGAAAATGATAAAATGCCGCCGCTGAATCTTATGAAGATGGCGGCTTCTGATTATCCGAATGTCGCGCATTTTCGCACAGGCGGGGATTCCGGGAGGGAACAATACGATATCAGTACATAGTCCGGTGAGCCGCTGCAACCCAAGCCCGCAGCGGTGGGTCACTGCCTGTGGAACCGTGTCGTGCGGGTGACAGGGCCAGGGGAACGGGGACCGTTCAGCGAGCCTCCGGAGGAGCGAAGGCGCGGGCGACGGGTTCGAGCATCTCCGGACTGGTCGTTCGCAGATCGTCGGCCGGCGTATGGAAAAAGCGATGCAGACCAGCCATGCCGAAAAAATTGGCTTACCCGGCCGCCTGAACGTCGCGCAACTCGCCGAGCGCCTGCTTCTCCGCGACCTGACGCGTCGCCGACATCGCTGCGGAGGTTTCGCGCGGTCATGACAGGGTGACCATACCGGCCCAGAACTGCTGCTTTTCCGCGGTCGCGTCGATATCGTATTTGCGCACGAATTCCAATTTCCCGTCGCCGCCGACGCGGAACATGCTGATCCCTGCAGGAACGACGGTAATATCTGTCCCCTGCCGCGTCGGCATCGGCCAGACTGACGCCGCGACGAGAAGATGACCGGTTGGATCGATCCCGAAGGTGCGGAGGTAGTTCGCATGTCCGTCGGCGTTTTGGATCAATGTCGGCTCGCCGGTGGTCTGGTCGATGGCGAAGACCGCAACCGAGTTCTCGCCGCCCGCGAACACTTTTTTGCCCTCGAAGTCGGTGAGCCAGAAAGCGCGGTTGGTGAGATAGACGAACCGTCCGTCAGGACCGACGTGGATCGGGCCTGCGGCCTGCCGTGTCTTTGACGAGGGATCGCTGAGCGTCTCCTTGATGAACAATGGCTCGCGCGAGATGCCGGTCGCGGGATCGAGCCTGTAGACAGCAAGCTTGTTTTGGCTCTCGACCGAAACATAGACCCATGGCTGCGTCGGGTGAAAGTCGAGATGCCGCGGCCCGAACTGCATACCGTCGCCTGGGTGAATCGCCGCGAGGTTTGCGAGCACACCGTTTTTGAAGCTGAAGGTCTTGATCGAGCCCGGGTTCACCGGGTTGTCGGTCGGCGCGTTGTTGCCACGCGTCACCATGATGACCCGTTGGTTGTCGGGCATGGCGCGGACCTGGTGCGCGTATTTACCGGTGTCGAGCGTATCAGGTTGATCGACGCGCTCGCCCAGCGAGCCGTCCCCGTTGATGCGATGCACGGTCAGGCCGCTCGGATCGTTGTAGGCGGTCAGCAGAAATTCGCCTGATAGATCGACGCTGGTGTGGATCGGACGCGAGGGCAGCGGTAGCGGCCCTCCATGTGGCGTGAGTGCGCCGGTCGAGGGGTCGATCTTGAAGGCGTTCGCGAAATGCCTGTCGCCGGCGACACCGGCCGAGCCCGGACCGCCGTTGCTCGAGACGACATATAGAAAACGCTTCGACGGATGCGGCCATGCATATTGGATATTGGCCGGCATCGACACGGTACCGCGCCTGATGAGGGCGGCTTCATCGACATCAACGCTGTAGAGCGTGAGCTCCGGACCTACCCCTGAATAGAACACGTTTTTCACCTTGGCGTTCTGGGCAAACGACACGCCGGGCGCTGCAATGCCGCCGGCAAGAAGCATGGTAAATGTGCGACGGTCGACCATGGTTTCCTCCGTTGCATATTTCGATCGCCGCTTTGCGCGGTCAGTCCACCACCCGGTACATCGGCGGCCGCTTGCGAACGGGTTCGAGCAGCGACCAGTCGCCCTGCTCGACGACATGGCCCTTGGGGAATGGCGAGCGCGGCTCCTGGCCGAGCGAGCGCATCACCCGGTCATCCCGGTAATAGCAAAGCAGCACCACGCGAACCAGCGCGGTCAGCGCTGCGCCGCCGGCCTCGCGAAACGTTGCGGCTACTTCAGCCCGGCGCGGCGGTTCAAGGTCGGCGAACGCGCCGGCGGCGAGCGCAGTGAGATGCGCCAGCGCGCGGCAGACATCGTCGCGGTCGCGCTCGAGGCTTCGCAGGATGTCGGCAAAAATCCTCTCATCATCGGCGCCCGGCACGTCATAGGTTGCGCTCGGAGGGATGATGATGCCGGCCAATGCGCGGAGGTCGCGGACTTGTTCGGCAGTGAGGTCATGGTTTGGCATGTCGATCTCTCAGTCGAACAAATCAGCGAGGCGCTGCTTGATGCTGTCGGCAATGTAGAGCGCCAACGCCTGGATGGTGGAGGTCGGGTTGACCCCGCCGGAAGTCACCCAGATGCTGCCATCGACGATGAACAGGTTTTTGACGTCATGGCAGCGGCCCCACCCGTTGACCACCGAACGCTCGGGATCGGTGCCCATCCGCGCGGTGCCGAGCAGATGCCAGCCGCCGTTCAGAATCGGGCTCTCGACGCAGATATTGCTGGCGCCGGCGGCAGTCAGGATTTCCCTCGCCCGCGCAATGCCGTGCTGCATCATCTTATGGCTGTTGGCGCTGATGGTGTAATCGATCTTCGGCGCCGGGATGCCGCTGGAATCTTTCAGGTCAGGATCGAGCGTGACGCGGTTGTGCTCCTCCGGGAGGTCCTCGCAGATTGCGGACAGGCCGATGCGGCGGTTCACGAGCTTGCGGTAGGCTCCGTGATGCTCCTCGCCCCAGGGCAGCCTCCCCGCAGCCGAACTGACGATCGCCTCGAAGATCGAGCCGACGCCGCGGCCGAACTGAAAGGTATAGCCGCGCACGAAATCGCGCCTGGAATCGGTCTCATAAAATTGCTGGCTCCAGAGACATAAAGGCGGGCCATGATTGCCGTCGAGCGGTTCATCGACATAGCCGTAGTTCAGGGCGTAGGGATGAAACATCAGGTTCTTGCCGACCAGGCCTGAAGAATTGGCGATGCCGTTGGGAAATTTCGCCGACACCGAATTGAGCATCAGCCGCGGCGTGCCGACGCCGTTGCAGGCGAGGATGACGATTTCGGCTGGCTGAAAATGCTCTTTGCCTTCGGCATCGTAGTAGATCACACCCGAGGCCATGCCCTGCGCGTCGACCGTGATTTCGCGCACCCGGCACCGCGTGCGCAATTCGACGCCGGCGCGGATCGCAAGCGGCCAATAGGTGATGTCGGTAGAAGCCTTGGCGCCCTGCGCGCAGCCCGGCGTGCAGTGGCCGAGATTGATGCAGCGCCCGCGTCCCTCGTAGTCGGTAGTAGCGATGGTGGTGTCGGATGGCCACCAGTGCCAGCCCAACTCGTTCATCGCCTTGCCGAAGCGCGTGCCGGATTTACCGAGCGGCAATGGCGGCATCGGCGGCTGCTTCGGCGGATAAGCGGGATCGCCGGCGAGACCGGAGACGCCCATCATGCGGTCGTTCTCGGCGAAATAGGGCTCCAATGTCGCGTAGTCGATCGGCCAGTCGTCGGCGACGCCGTCGAGCGTCCGCACCTTGAAGTCCGAGGGGTGCAGACGCGGAAAATGCGCGGTGTACATGATGGTGCTGCCGCCGACGCCGTTGAAATTCACCACCTTGATCGGCGAATTGGAATCGTTGATCGGGTAATCGGTCGGCCGGGCGCGGCGGTTGGGATTGATGGCGAAATCGGAAAACAGCCGCGCCTCCCAGTCCCGGCCATTGCTGGGATAGTCGGTCGGCTTCACCCAGTCGCCCTGCTCGAGGCAGAGAATCCGCATTCGGGTGTCGGCAAGGCTCCACGCCACGGCGGCGCCCGATGCCCCGGAACCGATGATCAGGACATCGACCTTGTCGTGCATCGGATTTCCGTGCCCCTGAGTCTATTGGATGGATAGACGGTCGGCGCTTGCTTGACCGCGCTCCGATCGATTCCAGCACGACAACATCCCGTCGGCAAAGCTCGATTGCAAGCCCTTTCATCGCATGGTAGCGCCGCCCGTCCCGAGTGGCGGACCGAACCATCCTGACAGCCGACGACACCAACGCGCAGACAGATCACCTCCGGGAGCAAGGACTGCAGATGAGTAACTCTATGCCCGATCGAATGACGGTGACATTTGCAATGACCGCCGACGATTACGCGCGTTACTTCGCCGTTCGCAGCCGGCGCGCGTCCCGATGGGCGAACTTTCTCGCTTATGCCGCGGCGTTGTTTGCTGCGATCCCGGTTGCGCTGATGTTCCGATTGATCGGAGCGCGCCAGTCCGCCAGCGCCGCAACGATCGATTTGATCGGCCAATTCAGCCTGGCGTCATTCCTGCTTGGTACAGTCGCGATAGTCGCCGCCGGCATTTTCCTGCGTCGAAAGTCGATCAATACATTAGTGGCTGGAACGCTCAACGCGTTCGAGCCGAAGACCGCCGTCTTCGATGCGACGGGGATTACCCTGACTGGCCAGCTGTCGCAGGCGATGTGGCGGTGGGCCGCCATCAGCGGGTTTACGAGTGAAAAAGGCTTGCTGCTGATCTGGATCGGGCAGTCAAACGCGGTGGCGATCCCCCTGCGCGCTTTTGGAGACGATAGTGCATGGGAGGCGGCGAAAGCATTTCTCCGCACACAGCTGTCGGGGGCGCGCCCAGCCTAAGGCCGCTGACCGTCCGCCAAAACCCTACTGCTCGCCGTCGCGGAGCCGGCGATAGACCGCGCCGAGCACGTTGGAATAATCGTCGGTCCAGACCCGCTGCTTCTCGTCGGCCTCGGTCAGCGCCCACTCGTCTGACGAGGCGAGCTTGCCCACATCGGCCTCGTCGCGCGCGCAGACCACGACGGAAGTGGCAAAAATGTATTCATTGTCGCGCCCGGAATCCTCGCTGTAGACCCAGCTCTGGAGCTCGTTGGCCTCGGCAATGCCGACCACGACGCTGGACAATTCCAGATGCCGGTTCGAGACGTGCATCACGACAGCGCCCTGCGGCGCCAGCCTGTCCTTGTAGATCGCCATCGCCTCTTTGGTGGCGAGATGGATCGGGATCGCGTCCGACGAATAGGCGTCGACGATGATCAGGTCGTAGATGCCGTCAGGCTCTTTCGCAAAAGTCAGCCGGGCGTCGCCGATCACCGGCTTCAGGTCCGGCTCGCAATTCTGGATGTAGGTGAAATATTTCGGGTCGCGCGCGGTATCGACCATCGATTGATCGATCTCGAAGAACTTCCAGGTCTCGCCGGGCTCGGAGGCACAGGTCAGCGTGCCTGAGCCGAGCCCGATCACCGCGACCCGCAATGGCGCGCCCTTGCGCTCGCGCACCGCCGCGATCGCCTGACCGATGCCGCCGTCCTTGTGATAATAGGTGATCGGCTCGGGCCGTCCGGTAATCGGCGTGCCGTCGTCATTCTGGAATTTTTGCGCGCCGTGAATTGTAGTCCCGTGCATCAGCACGTGATACTGGCCGTGCGGCGTCACCACGATCTTGTGGACGCCGAAAAAGCTGCGCACGGTTTCAACCCGCCCGTCATCGGCCGGATAGGCGCGGATCAGCACCAGCGCCACCACCACGGTGGCAAAGATCTTCCAGCGGCTGGCGTTCAATCCGAGCGCCAGCAGGGCCGAGAGCACGCCGACCGCGCCGATCATCCAGACCCGATGCTGATCGAGCCACGCCATGACCTTGCCTTGCGAATAAGAGGGCGCGATCAGCGCGACCGCAAGCGCGGCGAGAAACGGCCAGTACCAGGCGCTCCAGCGCGGCAGGCGCTCGTCGCCGGGCGGCCGGCACAACGCCGCCAACGCCAGCAGGATCGGGTATTCGGCGACCCAGGAAAATGCATAGGGCGCGATCAGGCCGGCGAACAGGCCGCCGAGCATGCCGCCGAACGACAGCGCGACATAGAAGCCGGTGAGATATTTCGCGGCCGGGCGGGTGCGCGCCAGTTCGCCATGGCAGGCCATCGCGATGACGAAGAAGCAAAGCTGGTGCCCGCCCAATGTCAGCAGCAAATTCTGCTCGCCGCCGAACGCGAGCAGCACGATCACGCCGGCGATCGCCAGCGGTTGGGCCATCAGCATCCATTTGTGCGGCAACAGCGGGCGCGACTGGAACACCAGCACCCAGGTCAGGAGATAAAGCGACAGCGGCAGCACCCAGAGCAAGGGTGCGGCCGCGACGTCGGTCGAGATGTGCGCGGTCACCGCGATCAGCAGGCCCGAGGGGACCGCGGCGAGAAAGATCCAGCGCGCGCGCAGCATCCAGGACGGCGGCGGCGCGTCAGTCTGTTCCGCCGGCCTATCGACCACCGCGTTCGCCGGCGAGCGCAGCAACAGCGCGCCGCAGGCGGCGATCAGGACGATCAGCAAGCCATAAAAGCCGCTCCAGATCAGGTTTTGGGTGCGCAGGGTGAACATCGGCTCCAGCAGCACCGGATAGGACAACAGCGCCAAAAAGCTGCCGATATTCGAGGAGGCATAGAGGAAATAGGGGTCGGGACCGTTCGGATGACCTGATCGAACGAACCAGGCCTGCAGCAGCGGGTTGTTGGCGGCGAGCGCGAAGAACGGCAATCCGATAGACACCACAAACAGGCCGAGCAGCCAGAATGCATAGCCCGAATTCGGCGGCTCGCCCCAGCCGCTCGCGATCGACAGCGGCAGGGTCAGCAGCGCGACCACCAGCAGCACGAGATGCACGGCCACGGGAATCCATCGGCTGCGGATCTGCATGAGGAAATGCGCATAGGCGTAGCCGGCGAGCAATAGCGACTGGAAAAACACCATCGCCACCGACCACACCGCCGGCGAACCGCCGAGCCGCGGCAGCACCATCTTGGTGAACAGAGGCTGCACCGAGAACAACAACAGCGCGCTGACGAAGATGGCGGCGGTATAGACGATCAGCACCAGCCGGTTTCGGCCCGCGGATGGCTGGTCCGTGACGGCGGACGGATCAGGAGAACGCATAAAAGCTCCGGCTTGAACCCGGCGGGCGCCGGTGGCTGGATTTTCCGGCGGGGTTCCTGCCGGCGCGCGCAATGGAGCATAGTGCGGCGCGGCGGGCAATGCGGGGACGCGGAACCGTCATCGGCAATTGGTGCTGGGCTGATGTTCACATCTTCGCTAAGCATTGGCATGTCATTCCGGGGCGCGCGAAAGCGCGAACCCGGAATCTCGAGATTCCGGGTCTGGTCCATCCAAGTCGGCTGTTGCCGACTTGGACAAATGATATTGCTGAACTCGGGTGAACCCGAGTTCAGGCGGACCATCCCGGAATGACGGGACTAAGCAATAATTCTTGAAGCGAACATGAACGAAACGGACGTTGTCATCATCGGCGCCGGGCATAACGGCCTCACTTGCGCGGCTTACCTCGCGATGGCGGGCTTGCGCGTCAAAGTGGTGGACCGCCGCAAGGTGGTGGGCGGCGCCGCGGTCACGGAGGAGTTTTGTCCGGGTTTTCGCAATTCGGTCGCGGCCTATACCGTCAGCCTGCTCAACCCGCGGATCATTGCCGATCTGAGGCTGCACGATCACGGCCTGAAAATCGTCGAACGCCGCGCGCAGAATTTCTTGCCCGCCCCGGATGGTAGTTATTTGCTAACCGGCGAAGGCCGCACCCATGCCTCCGTGGCAAAGCTCAGCGAGCACGACGCCGATGGGATCGATGCCTTCAACCGCGAGTTGGAAGTGATCGCCGACGTGCTGCGCGAATTCGTGTTGCGTGCGCCGCCGAACCTGGTGGAGGGTATTGGCCCGGGAGCGATCCGCGAGGCGTTCAACGCGCTCGGCACCGCCAGCATCCTGCGAAAACTGTCGCTGGAACAGCAGCGCTCGCTGCTCGATCTGCTCACGCGCTCGGCCGGCGAGATGCTGGACGACGTCTTCGAGAGCGATCTGGTCAAGGCGCTCTACGGGTTCGACGCCATTGTCGGCAATTACGCCAGCCCCTATGCGGCGGGTTCGGCCTATGTGATGCTGCACCACGCGTTCGGCGAGGTGAACGGCAAGAAGGGCGTCTGGGGCCACGCCATCGGCGGCATGGGCGCGATTACGCAGGCAATGGCGGCCGCGGCCCGCGGGCATGGCGTCGAGATCGAGCTCGACGCCGGCGTGCGCGAAGTGATTGTCGAGCGCGACCGCGCGGTCGGCGTCATTCTCGACAATGGCGAGGCGGTTCGGGCGAAATACGTCGCCTCCAGTGTCAATCCAAAACTGCTCTACACGCGGCTATTACCGGCTGATGCCTTGCCCGCTGCCTTCCTCGCCCGCATCAAGAACTGGCGCAACGGCTCCGGCACGTTCCGGATGAATGTCGCGCTGAGCGCCCTGCCCTCGTTCACGGCGCTGCCGGGCGAAGGCGACCATCTCACCGCCGGCATCATCATCGCTCCCAGCCTCGGCTACATGGACCGCGCCTGGCAGGACGCCCGCACGCACGGCTGGAGCCGCGAGCCTGTGGTCGAAATTCTGATCCCGTCAACGCTGGACGACACGCTCGCGCCGCCGGGCCAGCATGTCGCCAGCCTGTTTTGCCAGCACGTCGCGCCGCAATTGCCGGACGGCAAATCATGGGACGACTATCGCGAGGAGGTCGCCGATCTCATGATCGCAACCGTGGACAAATACGCGCCGGGTTTTGCGGCGAGTGTGATCGGCCGGCAGGTTCTTTCGCCGCTCGATTTGGAGCGCCAGTTCGGCCTGCTCGGCGGCGATATCTTTCATGGCGCGCTGACGTTGAACCAGCTGTTCTCGGCCCGCCCGATGCTCGGGCATGCCGATTATCGCGGGCCGCTGAAGGGGCTCTACCACTGCGGCAGCGGCGCGCATCCCGGCGGCGGCGTCACCGGCGCGCCGGGCCACAATGCCGCGCGCGTAATTCTCGGGGATCACCGCGCGCTGTTTGGGTGAGTGCGCCGACAGACTTCGCGCCTGTCAGAGCGACGCGTGGATCGACTTGCAATGCGAGACAAGGTTTTCTTTTGACATGAGACACTCCTTGAGCGGCGTGTCGATGTCATAGAAATAGATGTTGGCAATGAATCCATAGAGCGCCGCGTCGATGCTGCCGGGCTTCGCGCCGAACATGTATCCGCTTTCGGGAAGCAGGCTCGCAAGCGCATCGAGATCGGCGACGCCCCTCGCGTAGGCGTCGGCCGGCTCGTAGCGCCCGATGCCCTGAAAATGGTAGCGCTTGAAATTGAATTCCCGCGCCGTCTCGAGGATTTCCGCGGTTACATTCGGGTTGGCGCGAACAAAAATGTCCCTGAACAACGGCCAGAAGCGGTCGTCCTTCCAGCGCGAGTACGACATCACCCAGTAGAGATCATCAAGCGTTCGCCTGATGAGAAGATGGGTGTTGCGCTGGTCTGGCTTCAGTCCGTCATCGATCGTGAGCGTGTATTTTTGGATCAAATGGCTGATGATCGCGTCGCTGTCGCCGATGGTCGCGTCGTCGTCCACGCATAAGGCAACTGACCGCGCGGCGCTTTCGATGCGTCGAGGATGTGCTCGTGCCGGAATGCGACCTTGCACAATTTCAGGAAGGCGTAGACCTTGAGGCCATAGCCATTGTTGTCGGCGACGCCACACAGGTCCGGGTAGGAAAACAGGGTCAGCATGCGAAGTCCTGCGATGGAGTGAGGGGCTCTGCCGCCGATTGCTTCAAGGCCCGGCCTCGCAACCCTACACGATCGCGCCGGTGTGAAGGGGCTTTATCCCTGAGGCCCGCATTCGGGCGGCGGCGTCACCGGCGCGCCCGGCGCTCCTCGCGATGGCGATTGCAATCGGTTGAAAAGTCGGTGGATAGGCTGTGGAAAACGCGTTGATAACCCCGTGCAGAAGCCAGTGGATTTCAGGTAGTGTCTCGGTTTGAAAATTTAGCTTAGAGACGGTGGGAGACTTTTCCGATGGGCGACGCCAGATGCAGCTGCGGTGCAGTCACGCTCTCGCTTCCAGAAGAACCATCCAAGCTAGTCGTTGCTTGCCACTGCATCGACTGCCAACACCGAACCGGCGCGCCGTTCGGTGTAGGCGCTTACTACCCCGCTGAGGTTGTCAACATCTCAGGAACCTCAAAAGAGTTCACGCACGCCGCCGCAAGCGGCGGGAAGATCCATAACTATTTTTGTCCACAGTGCGGCTCAACAGTCTACTGGAAACTCAGCAATCTGCCCGCGCTGATCGCCGTAGCAGTCGGCGCGATGGCAGACCCAAAATACCCAGCCCCCGTCATATCAGTTTTTGAGCAGTCGAAACATGACTGGGTTCGAATTGATGGTGCCGTTGAGCACTTCCGGCAAAGCAGCCTCCCAAAAATTTCAAACTGAGACACTACCGGATTTCAGGTATCGATCTGCGGGGGACCAGGGGGACAAGCCTGTGAAAAACCAGGGTATGTTTCCGCAAATAACGCTGTGAACAGCCCTTGCGCCTGGAGTAGACAGGCTGTGAACACGCGGTAGTGCCTCAGTTTGAAATTTTGAGAGCGCCGATGATGATCAAGGCAACGAGGCCGTAGACAACCGCATTCACGGCCCACCCAATAGCTGTGCCCACGATGACGGAATTGCCTACCGCTCCCCAGAACAAGTACGCCGCGCCCATGCCCGGAAGTTCTAAGGACGCCCACTCGTTAGTGGATGGTATGGCCATAAAAACCGTCGAGATGAGAAACCCAATCCCCATTGCGATCATAAAACTTCTTTTCATGTCCGCGCGCCTCCCTTGCGAAGCTTACCGCTAAGCATTAGCATCCTGATGACTTGGTGGAAAGCATGGAGGGTGTGTTGCCAAATTATAAAGCGGTCCTTCTGGATTGGGATGATTACCGCGATTTGGGGCCGATAAACGTTGCTGACGCCGACGACGATAATGCAGCTAAGGCGCTCGGGATAAATCGCTCTATCACGTGGCTGACAGAAAACGGCGTATCTCGTGTTCGTCTACAGATAATGAAAAACGGTGTTGGTTTAGGAACATATGAGGTGGGTTCCTGATGCCCAGAGGACCTAAAGGCGAAAAGCGCCCCGCCGACGTGATCGGCGCTGCCGTCATGATCGGCAAGATCGCGACCGGTGAGATCGAGGACATCACTACCGAGGACGGCAAGAACGCCGCCGCCGTGGCGCTGGGGCGCATGGGCGGCAAGGCGCGGGCGGCGGGAATGACGGCCAAGAAGCGGTCTGAGATCGCCAAAAAGGCCGCTAAATCGAGATGGGATAAATAGCTCAGCGAACGACGCGAAGCTTGAAGCACTGCAATCATGCCCGGAAGTTCCAAAAACGCCCATGCGCTAGTGCCGTTTCTTAGCGACGGTACGGCCAGAAAAATCATCGAGATGAGCGCCCCGATTGCCATTGCGATAATAAGTCTAGCCTTCATGGTCTATGGCTCCTTGCGAAGCTTACCGCTAAATTTCGAACTGAGACACTACCGAACACGCGGTGGCGCTTCCGTTTGAATTCTCCCTTATCGTCGGACTTCTGCGGCCGTCCTTGCTATGCTCCTTGGAATGCGCGGAAGGGAGCGGCTATGGCGGTGATCAATCGTAAATTTTACTGGAGTTCGCGTGGGCCTGCCCGGGCCGACGAAGATTCGTGGTGTCTGGTTTTCGATACCGAAACCAGGCGTCTGCTGGTGCGTCACGAATGGCAGGCGTCCGGGCATAACGGCCTCGACGAGTTGCCGGTCGCAGAATTCCTGGAACCGGATGGAGCCGCACAAACGGCCCTGATCGACAGCCTGTTCCGGGTTCCCGCAGATGCCTAGCGGGCCAAGGGAACAAGGGTTGCGAATGCCGGGTAGTTGAAATGGCGAAGCAGAGCGCCACAGCCGTGCGGCAATAGTCACAGATGAATTCGACCCCCACCCCCTCTACCCACCGCGCCAGCTTCGCCATCGGCAACGAACAAACGGCAAAGCGCGTGGTCGACCTCCTCACCGAAAGCTTTTTCGAGGGCCAGGCCGCGATCGCCGCATTCGAGGGTTCTGGTGGGCGCTGGGACATTACCGCGCATTTTGCGCAAGCGCCCGACGAAACCTCAATCCGCGAACTCGTCCGTCTAGCCGCCGGCGATGAGGCCGCGCGAGACATCGCGTTCGACACGGTCGAAACCAAGGACTGGGTCAAGGCGACGCTTGAGGAACTCGTTCCCGTCCGCGCCGGGCGATTTATCGTGCACGGCCATCATGACCGCGCAAAAATACCGCCGAACAAGCTCGGCATCGAGATCGAGGCGGCGTTGGCGTTCGGCACCGGCCACCACGGCACCACCCGCGGCTGCCTCTTGCTGCTCGATTCCGTGCTGAAGGCGCACCGCCCCAGACGCGTGCTCGACCTCGGCACCGGCACCGGCGTCTTGGCGATCGCGGCGGCCAAGGCGCGCCACCGCGGCGTGCTGGCGAGCGACATCGATCGGCTTTCGGCGCAGGTGGCCGGCGACAATTCGCGGCTCAACGGCGCCGGAAATCTCGTGCGGACGGTCCATGCGACCGGGTTTTCAGCACCGGAATTCGCAAAGCATGGTCCGTTCGACCTGGTGCTGGCGAATATTCTCGCCAATCCGTTGCGGGCGATGGCGACGCCGATGGTGCGGCATCTCGCGCCCTCGGCGCTGGTCATCCTATCGGGCTTGCTGCCGCATCAGGCGCAAGGCGTGATCGCGGCCTATCGCGCGCGCGGAGTTTTGTTGCTGCGGCAGTTGCGGATCGAGGGCTGGAGCAGCCTGCTGTTGCGTAAGGCTCACTGATCGTCATTCCGGGATGGTCCGAAGGACCAGACCCGGAATCTCGAGATTCCGGGTTCGCGCTTCGCGCGCCCCGGAATGACAATAATTGTTATTCGTGAACTCTACTTCGTCGGCTTCTTCGAGTTGCGGGCGATCACGCCCTTTTCCGCGCGCCGGCTGCGCCTGACGCGCGCCTCGACGAAACGATCCAGGATCTGAACGATGACACCGCGCTGTTTCTTTACGATAGGAGCAAGCGGGCCGCGGCGAACCGGCGGCGAGATCTTCTCAAATGTAAATACAGGCATTGTGTATCCCCTCGCCGTTGAGTTGAAACACCCCTGGAGTTCCTCCGGATCGATCAACTGCCCCCGACCGTCTGACAGTAAGTCGTTGACAGTAAATCGTTCCATCCCGTCTAACGCAGGTGCAGCAATTCAAGCATACCTTTTGCCAAATTGAAAGGATTTGTGACGCATTGCGGAAACATCCACTCAATCCTAGGATATCGGCGCGATGTTCGAAGCCCATTTCCAGACATTCGAAGAACCCGAAGGCGGCGTCGCGCTGACCGCGCGGTTGTCGGCCTTTCGCGAGGAACTGACGCGGCGCAAGCTCGCCGGGTTCGTGGTTCCACGCGCCGATCAGCAGCAAAACGAATATGTCGCGCCATCGGAAGAACGGCTGGCCTGGCTCACCGGCTTTACCGGATCGGCCGGCCTCGCCATCGTTCTGTCACAAACGGCCGCGGTGTTCGTCGACGGCCGCTATACGCTGCAGGCGGCCAAGCAGGTCGACAGCAAGGCGTGGGAAATCCAGCCGCTGGTCGATCCACCGCCGGAAAGCTGGCTGACGAAGCATCTCAAACCCGGCGACCGCCTCGGCTTCGATCCATGGCTGCACACCACGGCGGCCGCCGAGCGGCTGGCGGCGGCCTGCGCGAAAGCCGGCGCGGAACTGGTCCCGGTCGACACCAACCCCGTGGACGCCGTCTGGCCCGAGCGCCCGCCGCCGCCACTTGGTCCGGTATCGGTTCACGGCACGCCGTTCGCGGGCGAGGCAGAAGCCGAAAAGCTCACCCGCATCCGGCCCGAGATCGAAAAACTCGGCGCCGAGGCGCTGGTGCTGTCGGATTCACATGCGGTGGCCTGGACCTTCAACATCCGCGGCGCCGATGTCTCGCATACGCCGCTGCCGCTGTCCTACGCGCTGGTGCCGAAGGACGGCCGCCCGACCGTCTTCATCGATCACCGAAAACTCTCCAACAGCGCCCGCGACCATCTCGAACAGACCGCCGATGTCAGGGAGCCGGAAGCGCTGGTTTCAAAACTCACCGAGCTTTCGCGAAGCGGCGCATCGATCGCGCTCGACAGCGCTACCGCCGCCGACGCGCTGAGCCGCCTGATCACTGCTGCCGGCGGCAAGCCGGTCCGCGGCAGCGACCCGGTCACTCTCCTCAAGGCCGTCAAGAACCCGACCGAGATCAAGGGCACCCAGACGGCGCACCGGCGCGACGCGGTGGCGCTGGCGCGGTTCCTGGCCTGGATCGACCGCGAGGCGCCGTCCGGCGCGCTGACCGAGATCGACGCCGTCGAGGCGCTGGAAACATTTCGGCGCGACACCGGCGCGCTCAAGGACGTCTCGTTCCCGACCATCGCCGGCACCGGGCCGAACGGCGCCATCGTGCATTACCGCGTGACCCGCAAGACCAACCGCCGGATTGCGCCGGGCGATCTGCTGCTGATCGATTCCGGCGCGCAATACGAGGACGGCACCACCGACGTCACCCGCACCATCGCGATCGGGGAACCGACGGCGGAAATGCGCGACCGCTTCACCCGCGTGCTGCGCGGCCACATCGCGATCGCGCGGGCGGTATTTCCCGACGGCACCACCGGCGCGCAGATCGACACCCTGGCGCGGCAATTTTTGTGGCAGGCCGGCATCGATTTTGAGCACGGCACCGGCCATGGCGTCGGCAGCTATCTCTCCGTGCATGAGGGGCCCGCGCGAATTTCAAAGCTCGGCACCACGCCGCTGAAGCGCGGCATGATCCTGTCCAACGAGCCCGGCTATTACAAGACCGACGCGTTCGGAATCCGGATCGAGAACCTTGAACTGGTGGTTGGTATCGATATTCCCGGCGCGGAAAAACCGGTCAACGCCTTCGAGACGCTGACCCTGGCGCCGATCGACCGCCGGCTGGTCGATCTGAACATGCTCACCGGCGATGAGCTGAGCTGGCTCAACGACTATCATGACCGCGTCCGCCACGCGGTCCGAGCGCATCTCGACGAGGTCACCAAAGTCTGGCTCGACGCTGCGACCGCCCCGCTGTCGCTGTAGGGTAGAGTCGTCGTAGACAACGCGCCGTCGCCCCAACAACAGTCGTCATATCCCGCGAAAGCGGGGTATCCAGTACGCCGCGGCTTCTCGATTGGATCACAACCGTCTCTGGAATACTGGATCACCCGCATTCGCGGGTGATGACAGCTTTATTTTTGGCCGCGACCTGCCCGCTCGCTGAGCAATTGCCGCATCCCGAAAACGGGATAGCCGCATTCCGAAACATCCGTATTCGCGCTGATGGATAACGCTACAGTCTGATTCACGCGATTGGATCAGGTTAGAATGCACGGAGCGATGGGCAAGCCGCCTCTGGCGGCGAAAGACGGCACCGGCGCGACATCCCGGATCATGCTGTTGCTGCTGGTCGCGATGACCGGCGTTGCGCCGATCTCGCTGTATTTGCTGGTGCCGGCGCTGCCGCAGCTCGCCACAACGTTCGGCCGCGACATTTCGATCGCGCAGATGACGGTGTCGCTCTACATGGTCGGCATCGCCTGCTCGCAAATCATCATGGGGCCGCTGTCGGATCGCTTCGGACGCCGCCCGGTGCTGCTCGCGGGTCTGGGCCTGATGGTTTTAGCGAGCGTGGCGTGCATTTTCGCGGAAACCCTGCCGCAACTGATCGCGGCGCGGTTTCTGCAGGCGCTCGGCGGCGCCACCGGTATGGTGGTGAGCCGCGCCATCATCCGCGATCTCTATAGCCGCGAGCGCATCGGCGCCATGATCAGCCTGGTGATCGCGGTGATGATGATCGCGCAGATGCTGAGCCCCTTGACCGGCGGCCTGATCGAGACCGCCTTCGGCTGGCGCGCGATCTTCTACCTCATCACCGCGGCGTCATTGGTGATCGCGGTCGCCATCGCGCTGACGCTGCCGGAAACGCGACGCGACCGCGTCGAGGCCGGCGGCTTCCGCGGCGATGTCGGCAGCCTCATCACCAGCCGCGCCTTCATCGGCTACATGCTGTGCCAGGTGCTGGCCTCGCAGATCATCTTCACCTTCGCCGGCGCCGGTCCCTATATCGTGGTGACGCAAATGGGCCGCTCCAGCGCCGAATACGGCGCGTGGTTTGCGAGCACCGGATTTGCCTATCTGATCGGCAATTTGTTTTGCGTCCGCTTCGCGCCGCGCCACTCGCTGGAAAATTTGATCTGGTTCGGGCTGGCGCTGCAATTTGTCGGCAGCCTGTTGAATTTGATCTGGGGCATCGCAGGCCTCAATCTGGCGCCGTCCTGGCTGTTCGGCACCCAGATGCTGGTGATGTTCGCCAACGCCTTCGTGATGTCGAACTCGGCGGCCGGCGCCATCAGCGTCCGCCCCGAGGCCGCCGGCACCGCTTCGGGCACGATGGGATTCCTGCAGATGGGGATCGGCTCGCTGTTCTCGCAATTCGGCGCTTATCTCGGCGGCCATTTTGCGACGCCGGTGGCGCTCAACGTGGCCATTGTCGTTCTATCGGCAGCCTGCGCCTCGACCATGATCTTCCTCGTCCCCCGACGCATCCTCCTGGTCAGCGAGGAATTGATCGAAAAGGCGGAGGAGGAAGAGTCGGGGTTGTTGTAGGGGGCTGCTTCTTCAACCTCTCCCCGCTCTTCGCGGGGAGAGGTCGGAGGCGGCGCGAAGCGGCGACGCCGGGTGAGGGGCGAGGCACGATCGCAAACGCGAATTCTTCGGGTCGAAGACAATTCCGCTGCAGTTAGCGGCGTGCCCTGCCCCTCACCCCAACCCTCATTTGCGCTAGGTTTAGCTCTGGACACAAGGAATCGCGATATGATTCAAGCTTGGGATGAAGATTCGCCCTGAGATTTTGGATCACTGGCCGGAGGTGAGCGCGCGCCTTCCGGCGGATTTTGACGTGGAAGCAACGGCGCGGGCGCGAGGCGCCTTCACGCGGGCGCGGGAAATCAAGAACGCTGAAACGCTGTTGCGGCTGGCGCTGGCCTATGGAGGCCTCGGAATGTCGCTGCGCGAGACCTGTGCGTGGGCTGAGGCCGGCGGGATCGTCAGCTTGTCCGACCCATCCCTGCTCGATCGGCTGTGCAAAGCAGCGCCTTGGCTCGGCGACATTGTGGCTGCGCTGATTGCCGAACAGGCAAAAGTACCCGCTGGACGCTGGGCCGGGTATCGCTTGCGTGCATTGGATGGAACGTCGATCTGCCAACCGGGAGCTGACCGCACGACATGGCGCCTGCATGTCGGCTACGACCTGGCAACGGGTCAAGTCGATCAGCTCGAGTTGACCGACGGGTATGGTGCCGAGAACCTTCAGCGCCTCACCTACCGGCCGGGCGATATCGTGCTGGGTGATCGCTACTATGCGCGACCGCGCGATCTGCGGCCCGTGGTGGAGGCCGGTGCAGACTTCATCGTGCGGACCGGCTGGAACTCGTTACGCCTGTTGCAGGCGAACGGCGAGCCTTTCGATCTCTTTGCCGCACTTGCCGCTCAGGCCGAACAGCTAAGCGAGGTGCAGGTTCGCATCCACGAAGGCATCACGGGGTCTCCACCACCGGAGCCGCTGATGCTGCGCCTCATTATTCGACGCAAGGACCCGGAACAGGCGCAAGCCGAGCAGAAGCGTCTGCTCAAAGACGCCAAGAAGCGCGGCCGGCAACCCGACCCGCGCAGTCTCGAGGCGGCGAAGTACATTCTTCTCCTGACCTCGCTGCCGGTCGCCGCCTTCCCGCCGTCCGAGATCCTCGCCCTTTATCGCTTTCGCTGGCAAATCGAGCTGGCGTTCAAAAGGTTCAAAAGCCTGGCCGGCCTCGATCTGCTGCCGGCCAAGAAGCCTGAACTCGCGCGAGCATGGATCTACGCAAGGCTGATCGTCGCCATCATCGCCGAACAGATTGCCGGGCAAGTCCCGGACTCTTCCCCCTCTGGACCCGGCACCACGCGCAAGCCCATCGCGCTGGCGTCTCATGAAGATAGCCCTCGCCACCATTTGCGCCGCCATTCGCGGCCCACTCCTGTGGCAAACTGTCTGCAACCTCTTCACCAAAATCCGCCGTCACCTCTGTGAGCCACCGCGCCGACGCCGAAAACAATGCGACTATCTCAACGCACGCTTAACCTAGCGCAAATGACCCCAACCCTCTCCCCGCAAAAGAGCGGGGAGAGGGAGCACATCGACCTCACTCTCCGACCAGCTTCAGCCATTCATCCTCGGTCAGCACCTCGACGCCGTGCTTCTTGGCTTCCGCGAGCTTCGAGCCGGCGCCGGGACCGGCGACCACGTAATCGGTTTTCTTCGACACCGAACCCGACACCTTGGCCCCTAGCCGCTCGGCTTTTGCCTTTGCTTCGTCGCGCGTCATCTGTTCCAGCGTGCCTGTGAAGACCACGGTCTTGCCGGCGATCGCCGAATTGCTCTTGGGTTTTTCGGCATCGAGGATGGTGACTTCCTTTGTCAGCCGCTCGACGATGCCGCGGTTATGGCTCTCGCCGAAATAGGTCCTGATGCTGGCGATCACGGTCTCGCCGATCTGGTCGAGCGCGTCCATCTCGGCCATCGCCTCCTCGTCGCCCTCGGCGACCCGCAGGCAGGCGTCGTGAAACGCCTGCCAGGAACCATAGCCGCGCGCCAGCGCCAGCGCCGTGGTCTCGCCGACATGACGCATGCCGAGCGCAAAGATAAAACGCTCCAGCGAAATCCTGCGCCGCTCCTCGATCGCGGCGAACAGGTTGCGCACTGACGTTTCGCCGTAGCCCTCGATCTCCTCCAGCCTGATCTTGATGTTGCGCTTGGGCAGCGTGAAGATGTCGGCCGGCTCCTTCACCCATCCATTCTCGAAAAACAATTCGATCTGCTTCTCGCCGAGGCCCTCGATATCGAAGGCGCGGCGCGAGGCGAACAGTTTTAAGTGCTCGATCTTCTGGTAGGGGCAGGCGAACTCACCGGTGCAGCGGGCTCTTGCCCCCTCCTCGCCGGTCGCGGTCTCCTCGCGCACCACATCGGTATGCAGTGGGCACGGACATTTCTTCGGAAACTGAAAGACCTTCGCGTTCTTCGGCCGCTTCTCGATCACCACGTCCACGATTTGCGGGATCACGTCGCCGGCGCGCTGGACGACGACGGTGTCGCCGATCCGGATATCGCGGCCGTCGCGCAATTGCTCACCGTCGCCGCCGATGCCATTGATATAATCCTCGTTGTGCAGCGTGACGTTCTGCACGATGACGCCGCCGACGCCGACCGGCTCGAGCTTGCCGACCGGCGTGAACGAGCCGGTGCGCCCGACCTGGATTTCGATATCGCGCAGCACCGTCATGGCGCGCTCGGCCGGGAACTTGTGCGCGATCGCCCAGCGCGGCGTGCGCGATACGAAGCCGAGCCGCTCCTGCCAGTCGAGGCGATCCACCTTGTAGACGACGCCGTCGATATCGTAATCGAGCTCGGCGCGCTGCTCCTCGATCCTGCGGTGAAACGCGATCAGCTGCTCGACTGAATGACAGAGTTTTGTCAAAGGATTGGTCTTGAAGCCGCAGCGCTCGAACCATTTGATCATGCCCGACTGGGTAGCTTCAGGCATCGCGCTCATCTCGCCCCAGGAATAGGCAAAGAAGCCAAGTGGGCGCGAGGCGGTGATCGATGGATCCTTCTGGCGCAGCGAGCCCGCCGCCGAATTGCGCGGATTGGCGAAGATGGTGTCGCCGGCGGCTTTTTGGCGCTCGTTGAGCGCAAGAAACGCCTGCTTTGTCATGTAGACTTCGCCGCGGACCTCGCAGATTTCAGGCACGTTACGGCCCTTTAGTTTCTTCGGCACGTCCTCGAGCGTGCGGATATTGGCGGTGACGTCCTCGCCCTCGGCACCGTCGCCGCGGGTGGCGGCGGTGACGAACTCGCCGCCTTCATAGCGCAGCGACATCGAGAGCCCGTCGATCTTCGGCTCGGCGCTGAAGTCGATATTGTCGTCGTCGCCGAGCCTGAGGAAGCGGCGGATACGGCCGACGAAATCGACGACGTCTTCTTCGGCAAAGGCGTTATCGAGCGAGAGCATCGGTACCGCGTGCCGGACCTTTTTGAATTTCCCGGACGGCGCCGCGCCGATTTTCTGCGACGGCGAGGCGCTGGTGACGAAATCCGGAAACCTGGCCTCGATGGCGTTGAAGCGCTGGCGCAGCGCATCATATTCGGCATCCGAAACCTTCGGCGCATCGTCCTGATAATACGCCTTGTCGTGGTTCTCGAGCTCAAGCGCCAGCCGCTTGTGCTCGACCTTGGCCTGGGCCTTGGTGAGGGTGGCGACGTCGGGGGGGGTTATTTTCTTTGCTGCTTTAGCCATGGCCAATGGATACGACGAAGTTCATTTCGAGAAAAGCCGGCGCGGCTTCCAAACCTCTCCCCGCTCTTTTGCGGGGAGAGGTCGAAATTCGCGCGAAGCGGGAATTTCGGGTGAGGGGCAAGGCACAATGCCGTTGCGAATTCAGCGTTCGCGGATAGAGCCCCTCACCCCGACCCTCTCCCCGCGAAGAGCGGGGCGAGGGAGCAGACTCACGCCGTCGCCGCTCGCAGCAACCGTTCCGCCGCCGCCCGCGCTTCGGCTGTGATTTCGGCGCCGGCCAGCATGCGGGCGATTTCCTCGCGGCGGTGGTCGGCGGCGAGCGCGTTGACACGGGTGGCGACGCGCTTGCCCTTGTCGAGCGCGTCCTTGGAAATCAGCAGATGCTGGTTGGCTCTTGCGGCGACCTGCGGGGCGTGCGTTACCGCCATCACCTGCACCTTGGAGGCCAGGCGCGACAGCCGGGCACCGATCGCATCCGCCACCGCGCCACCGACGCCGGTGTCGATTTCGTCGAACACCAAGGTCGGCGCCGAACCGCGATCCGACAGCACGACCTTGAGCGCCAGCAAGAACCGCGACAGCTCGCCGCCGGAGGCGACCTTCATCAGCGGCCCCGGCCTTGTGCCGGGATTGGTCTGGACCCAGAATTCGATGCGGTCAAAACCCTGTGGGCCCGGCGACTCCCGGTCGGATTCGATCTGGGTGGTGAACGTTGCGCGCTCGAGTTTTAGGGGCGCCAGTTCGGTATTGACCGCCTTGTCGAGCTTTTCCGCGGATTTTGCGCGTGCGGCGGAGAGTTTGGCGGCGGCGGTCGTGTAACGCTTGTCGGCCTCGTCTGCGGCTGCCTCCAGCTTCTTCAACTGATCGGCGCCGGCGTCGATCAGCGCGACGTCGGCGGCATATTTCGCGGCCAGCGCCGCCAGGCCGTCGACCGGCGTCGAATATTTGCGTGACGCGGCGCGCAAGCCAAACAGCCGCTCCTCGATACGCTCAAGCTCGGCGGGATCGAAATCCGCCGCGACCAGCGCGGCGTTGAGGTGCTGGTCGGCTTCCTCCAGCGCATTGATCGCCGCATCGATCGCCTTCACCGCGGGCTCGACCAGCGCGGGCGAGTTTCCGGCGCGCCGCTCCAGCCGCCGCACCGCCGCCGACAGCGCCGGAACCGGCGAATGGGTGCCGCCGACGGCTTCCTGCGCCTCGCGTAAATCGGACGCAATCTTCTCGCCCTGCATCATGGTGGTGCGGCGCTCGGCGAGCGCGGTCTCCTCGCCCTCTTTCGGCGTGAGCTTCTTCAGCTCGTCGGATGCATGGCGCAGATAGTCGGCCTCGCGCGCGGCGCGCTCCATGTCGGCGCGATGCTCCTCGAGCACATTGTTGGCGGCGCGCCGCGCATCCCAGAGCGCTTCCAGCGCTGCTACGTCTTTCTCGAGCCCCGCAAACGCATCGAGCAGGCGGCGGTGGGTCGAGGCGTCGACCAGCGCGCGCTCGTCATGTTGGCCGTGAATTTCCACCAGCGCTGAGCCGACCGCCTTCAGGGTCTGCACGCTGATCGCCTGGTCGTTGATAAAGGCGCGGGTGCGGCCATCGGCAAGCTGCACCCGGCGCAGGATCATTTCACCGGAATTCTCGGAACCTGGATCGTCCAGCCCATTGCCCTTAAGGATTTTCGCGGCCGGGTGGTTTTTCGGCACGTCGAACACGGCGGTGACCTGCCCCTGTTCAACGCCGTGACGGACGAGACCGGCATCGCCGCGGCCACCGAGCGCCAGCGCGAAGGCGTCGAGCAGGATGGATTTGCCCGCGCCGGTTTCCCCGGTAAGCACCGCAAGGCCACGGGAAAACTCGATATCGAGCCGTTCGATCAGGACGATGTCACGGATCGACAGACGCGCCAGCATGCGGAATCAATCCCGGTGTGGTTGGTTCGTACCAATCCGTAATTCGCCCAAGAGGATGCCGCAAGGTCCAGCCAACCCTAGGGTCCAAGATATTAGAGCGTCTTCAAGCGCAGTGGATACCGGTTCGCGTCAAGAAAGCGCGCCAAAACAAAAGATTAGAGCCTCGATTCTATTCAACCAGAACCGATCGGGCTCTAGCCTAGTCCCAGTTTCTTGAACGCCTTGGAGATGTAGGAACTGGTGTTCTCGCTCGGCTCGACGCCGCCGGATTTCACGAGATTATAGGCGTCCTGGTACCAACGGCTGTCGGGAAAATTGTGCCCGAGCACGGCGGCGGCGGTCTGCGCCTCGCCGACAATGCCGATCGCCATATAGGCCTCGGTGAGCCGGGCCAGCGCCTCCTCGACATGCCGCGTGGTCTGGTACCGGGTGACCACGGTCTTGAAGCGGTTGATGGCGGCGGTGTAGTCGCGCTTTTCCATGTAATAGCGGCCGACATTCATTTCGCGCCCGGCGAGCTGGTCGCGCGCGCCTTCGAGCTTTGCCTTGGCGCTAACGGCATATTCGGAGGTCGGATATTTGCGGATCACCTCTTCCAGCGCGGCGGTCGCCTTCTCGGTACGGCCCTGGTCGCGGGTGATGTCCGGAATCTGGTCGTAATGCGAGGCCGCGATCAGGTATTGCGCGTAAGCGGCATCGGGGCTGCCGGGGTGCAGGGTGACGTAGCGGGTCGCCGCACCGATACAGCTGTCGTAATCGCCGGCGTTGTAGAAGGCATAGGCCGACATCAGCAGCGATTTGCGCGCCCAGTCGGAATAAGGATGCTGGCGGTCGACTTCCTCGAATTTCTTCGACGCCGCCTTGGGATCTTTCCTTTGATTCATCAGGTACAAGCCCTCATTATAGAGCTTGTCCGCGGGCTCATCGACGAAGGTGTCGTCTTTCGCCAAAAACTTGTCCCACAGCGCGCCGGTGCCGCAGCCGCTTAGGGGTATCGCGAGCGCGATCAGGCCGGTGGCGAGCCGCAATTGCCGGCCGAGCCGGCCGCGGCCAACGTTAGCCAATTTCCTGCGCAGTTCGAGCGTCATACGCTGTGCCGACATGAATCCTGAGACCTGACGCAAATCTAACAACCTGACGCTGATACGGTGCCCGCCGCGCCGCGCGCCCCTGAGCGTGGTCATGGCCGCAATGCTTGCCGCCCGTAGCGCCCTGCCGTGCAACCCGGGTCTGTGTAGCCGAAAAAAGTCCGTTAACCAACCGGATACGCAGGCATTTCGCCCGGATTAAGGCGGTCCGGGAGGATCGTGGCCGATCATGGTTACTACGGTAAATGAGGGATTTTGGGGGCGCGCGGCCAACGTGCTGAGGACGTTCAGGAGTTCGAGGAGACGTCCTGAGAACGCTCAGGACACGTCGGGGCTGTAAGCCGGGGCGATCAGGCCGCCCACCATCCCGCTGCCGACCTCGGTCTGGGCGCGCGAGCGCCGCACGGTCTCGGCCTCGATCACCCGCCAGGCGCTGCGATCGGCCATCAAGGCCGTCAGCACCGCGTGGTTGAGCTTGTGGCCGCCGCGCACCGAGCGGTAGGCGGCAAGCAGCGGCAGTCCCGCCAGCGCGAGATCGCCGATCACGTCCAACACTTTATGACGCGCGCATTCGTCGCTGTAGCGCAGTCCTTCGGTGTTGAGCAGGCGGGTTTCGTCGAACACCACCGAATTCTCGAACGAGGCGCCGAGCGCAAAGCCGGCGCTCCAGAGCCGCGCGACATCGTTCATGCATCCAAAAGTCCGGGCGCGGGAAATCTCGCGGCGGAACCGCTCTGGGCTGAGATCGAGCACATAGTTCTGGCGGCCGATCATCGGATTGGCGAAGTCGATTTCGACTTCGGCGCGGAAGCCGGCCGCGTAGGGCCGCAATTCGCCGAACGAATCACCCATCGTGACCTGCACCGGCTTCAGCACCTGGATGAAGCGGCGCGACGCCGACTGATTGACAATACCCGCCTGATCGATCGCGGCAACGAAAGGCGCCGCACTACCGTCCATGATCGGAACTTCGGGTCCATCGACTTCGATGGTAGCGTTATCGACGCCCATGCCCCGCAGGGCAGCAAGCACGTGTTCGGCGGTGGAAACCAGCGGACCTTCGCGGTCGCCTAAAACGGTTGCAAATTCGGTGGCGATGACGGATTCGGGTGAGGCCTGAACCTC
This sequence comes from Bradyrhizobium lablabi, assembly GCF_900141755.1. Classification (NCBI taxonomy): domain Bacteria; kingdom Pseudomonadati; phylum Pseudomonadota; class Alphaproteobacteria; order Hyphomicrobiales; family Nitrobacteraceae; genus Bradyrhizobium; species Bradyrhizobium lablabi. Next base: position 2,309,878 of record NZ_LT670844.1, read on the forward strand.
GCGGTCGCAACCCTCCAGTCCGGTGCGGACAAAAATAAAACCCGCATCAACAGGTGCAGGTCCAATCGTCAAACTTACCGGTAAACCAGAGTGAACACCGACGCCTGTCACGGTTGCTTGCGACCGAAGCGTTGTCTGCCGGCTAAATTTCATCTTAAACCGCCCACTACCGACTTTACTTAAAATCGGAACGACGCGCTTAAGCGCTGATTCCGTCTCAAGTATCCCCAAGTCACGGCAGACCATAGTCACCGCCTGAAAGCGCGCCAACTCACGCTTTTTTACCGATTGTTACCCCATCTCTGCCGTATTCACGCCAAAGGTTAACCAAATAAGGCCGCGGTTGGGGGCGGCTCCGGCAAATTCATCCCATCACGAAATACATAATTAATCATTTAATATCAGTTGCTTGAGGAAGCGCTTGCGGCCGTTTCCCGGCAAAAACGAAGGCCCCGGCTTGCCCAGCCGGGGCCTTTTCCGTCTCCACAATTGTAACAAATGTCAGTTGGTCTGGCGGCGCAGGAAGGCCGGAATATCTAAATGATCGTCGCCCTGTGGCGCCGCTGCAACAGGTGCCGGGCGCCCATGAACGTCCAACCCTTGCGGGGCGGGCCGGCGCGCATACTCCGATACCGGCTCGTTCGCGGCGATTTGCTGCGCGACCGAACGCTGAGACTTGCGCTCCGGCAGCGGAGGCATCGGCGCCATCGACGGACCCGAGGCGCGGGCCGCGATCGGCGGCTCGGTTTCCTCGTCGCGGCGGCCGAGGCCGACATTGGCAAGTCGCTGCAACAGCGACATCCGGGTCTTTTGCGGATGATCCTCCTCGACCTCGCCGCGGGCCTGCCGGATCTCGTTCTGCGCCGGCATCGGCAGGTCTTCGAATTTCGGCATCCGTGGCGTGCGAACCGGCGGGCGTTCCGCGGCCTGCGGAATGAACGTCTCGGGTGTCGCGGGCTCGGGGACCTCGACGCGGGCGACATCATGATCCGGGAACAAGGTCGGCTTCTGCGCGATCGGCCGCACTGTGACGTCGCCATAGGAGGCGGGCTGCAGCGGTGCTGCGGCCGCCTGCGGGACGTCAGGTGCAACGGCTGCTGCAATCGCCGCCAGTGCCGCGCGTTCGACGCTGCTCGCGGCGCGCGGCGGCGCAGCCGCTGCCGCTGGGGCCGGGCTCGTTGCCTCGAGCTTCTGGGCGCGTTCGGCCAGACGGGCATTGTCGGCGCGCAACCGCGCCGTCAGATCAGCGAGGCGGCTGTCCGGCGTTGCGCCCGGGGCCGCGGCGTTGACGGCGGGTGCCGACGGCGCGCCGGCGTTGCGCGAGATCAGCGCCTGCTCGATGCCGGTGGCGACGACGGAGACGCGGATCAGGCCGTCGAGACTCTCGTCGAACGTGGCGCCGACGATGATATTGGCGTCCTGGTCGACCTCCTCGCGAATCCGGGTCGCGGCTTCGTCGACTTCGAACAGCGTCAGGTCCTTGCCGCCGGTGATGGAGATCAACAGGCCGCGCGCGCCCTTCATCGAAGAGTCGTCGATCAAAGGATTCGCGATCGCAGCTTCCGCCGCGGTCAGAGCGCGCTTGTCGCCGGAAGCCTCGCCGGTGCCCATCATCGCCTTGCCCATTTCGCGCATCACGGCGCGGACGTCGGCGAAGTCGAGGTTGATCAGGCCTTCCTTGACCATCAGGTCGGTGATGCAGGCGACGCCCGAATAGAGCACCTGGTCGGCCATCGCGAAGGCGTCGGCGAAGGTGGTCTTTTCGTTGGCGACCCGGAACAGGTTCTGGTTCGGGATGATCAAGAGCGTATCGACCACCTTGTGCAGCTCTGCGATACCGGCTTCCGCCGTGCGCATGCGGCGCTGGCCTTCGAAGTGGAACGGTTTTGTCACCACGCCGACGGTGAGGATGCCCTGGTCGCGCGCGGTCCTGGCGATGACGGGCGCGGCGCCGGTGCCGGTGCCGCCGCCCATGCCGGCGGTGACGAACACCATGTTGGCGCCGGAGAGATGGTCGCGGATCTCGTCGAGCACTTCCTGGGCCGCGGCCGCGCCGACATCCGGCTGGGATCCGGCCCCTAGGCCCTGGGTGACCTGGGTGCCCATCTGGATGATGCGCTGCGATTTCGACATCGTCAGCGCCTGGGCGTCGGTATTGGCGACGACGAAATCGACACCCTGAAGGCCGGCAGTGATCATGTTGTTGACGGCGTTACCGCCCGCGCCGCCGACGCCGAAGACGGTGATCCGCGGCTTCAGCTCGCTGATGTCAGGGGGAGTAAGATTGAGTGCCATGGTTGCCTCTCGATTACGCGCGCGTTGGTTCGCCCCGGCCGACGGCCGCGGGAGTTGGTGAAAATCGAATGTGATGGAAAAGATTCATCAGAAGCCCTCGCGAAGCCATCGTCCGACTTTTCCGAAATAGCCGTCAGTCCCTGTCCTCAGCTGCCGCGTATGCCGCGGTTCGACATGTTCAAGATGAGCGTATTGCGGGTAGACCAGAAGGCCCGTGGGAACCGCGAACGAAGCGCTCTTGGCCTCGTTGGGCAGCCGGCCAAAGCCGAGCGGACGGCCAAGCCGCACCGGCCGGCCGAGGATCTGGGTTGCAAGCTCGGGGAACCCGGTGAGCTGCGCCGCGCCCCCGCTCAAGACAATTCGCGCCTTTGGCTCTGCCGCAAAAGGAGAATCCGCGAGGCGGTCCCGGACCATTTCAAAAATCTCCTCGGCGCGGTGCCGGACGATGTTCACGATCGTGGCGCGGGACACGACCTGAGGAACATCCAGCTCGTTGTCGCCGGTGGTCGGCACGGACATCAACTCACGCGCGTCGGAACCACCGGTCAGCACGGTGCCATATAACGTCTTGATTCGCTCGGCATCCGCAATGCATGCGCTCAAGCCCCGCGCAAGATCCATGGTGATGTGGTGGCCGCCGACCGAAAACCCGCTGGCGTGGACGAAGCGGCCGCCGGAATAGGTCGCGATCGTGGTGGTTCCGGCGCCCATCTCCACCACGGCGGCGCCGAGATCGGCTTCATCGTCGGTCAGGACCGACAACCCCGCCACATAGGGGCTCGCCGCCATGGCTTCGACATTGAGATGGCAGCGCTCGACCACCAGCATCAGATTCTTGGCAACCGTGGCATCCGAGGTGACGACGTTCATGTCGACGCCGAATTGCCGCGCTACCATGCCGCGGGGATCGCGGATGCCCTTGACGCCGTCGAGCGCGTAGCCGACCGGCAGCGCGTGCAGCACGGTGCGGCCCGCGCCGGTGGCGTGGCGCATGCCGGTCGAGGTGACGCGGCTGACATCGGCCGAGGTGACGGCGCCGCCGCGAATATCGGAGGCGGCCTCGATCAATTGGCCATGCAGCCGGCCGCCGGAAACCGAAAGCAGCACGGATTCGACCCGGACCTTAGCCATCCGTTCGGCCTCGGCCACCGCCTGACGCACCGCCTGCTCGCATTCGGCGAGATCGACCACCGCGCCGGCCTTGACGCCGCGCGACTGGATCTGGCTGTAGCCGATCAATTCGACGGCATGGCTGCGGCCGCGCAGCGCATCGCTCGGCGGGCACGGTTTTAGCCGCGCGATCATGCAGGCGATCTTGCTGGTGCCGATGTCGAGCGACGCCACCAGCGCGGTGCGCTTCTGCGGCATCGGGCGCGTCTTCGGCGTCTGGTTGCGGTCAAGGCCGGTCATGCATCACCGGCCTTCTTCTTCGATTTCTTGTCCTTGAACAATTCTTCGCGGGCTTTCGCCGCCTCGTCGGACAATTGCACCGTCAGCCGGTCCGGCAGGCGCATGTCGACGGCGACGATGTCGCGCGAGAACAGCTTCTCTTCCTTGTCGAGCCTGCTCAGGCTCGCCAGCGCGTTGCCGACGTCGTTTTCCGGCAGGCGGATATCGAGACCGTCCTTGAGCCGCAGGTTCCAGCGCCGCTCGCCGACGAAGATCACCGCCTTGGTGACGGAGTTCACTTGCGGATAGCGGGCGAGCAGCGCCAGGAAATCGCGCGCGCGGGTCTCGGCGCCCTTGCCGACCACCAGCGGCAGCGAAAGGAACCGGCGCGAGACGTAGGGCTCGAGCACCGCGCCATCATCCGCAATCACCGAGAGCCGGCCATCCTGCTGCCATAGCGCGAATGCCGTGCGCTCGACGATGTCGATCTGGAGCTGACCGGGATAGAATTTCAGCACGGTGGCGTCGGCGATCCAGGGATTGGCCTTCAGCTTGTCGCGCACGGTCGCGGCATCGAGGAACAACAGCGACGAGCGGCCATTGACGCCGCCCGTCGCGAGCACCTCGTCCTGGGTCAATTGCTTGCGGCCGTTGATGGCGACGGTAGTGATGCGAAATCCGACGGAATTGGCGATCGCGTTGCGGGTGTCGCTCAAGGCCGAGGTTAGTTCCTCGAGATGGCCGCCTTTGACGACGCCGAAGCCTGTGCTGCCGAGCAGGATCAGCACGGTCGCGGCGATGCCGGCGCGGCGCGGGATATAGCGTTCGATCATCGCGATCAGCCGGTGCGGCGGTTCGCGCTCGAGTGATGGACCGGTTACGACACGCTTTGACGCCAGCCACTCGCGCAGCAGCATGCCCGCGCCGATGGCGGCGGCTTTCAGGTCAGTTTGGGGCCTCGGCGATCTCAGCGACCGAGCGAGGCGTCCTGCACCATCCATTGCACGAGCTCGTCAAAAGTTGCGCCCGCAAAAGCTTTGCGAGTTCCGGCACATATGACGTCTCGGTCATGCCGGGCTGGTGCCGACCTCAAGTCAGAGGAGGCCACCCGTTCCCTCGATGCGGTCGTCGAAGCGGAAATCCGCAACAGCTCACGCCCCGGCAGCCAAGCGCCACATGCGCCGCCAGCGTTAACCTTCGGACTTCCTGGTAAACAAAGTGTAAATTAGGTCTGAGCAGGGTGCGTTTTGGCCCGCTTTCTGAGTAGTTTGGCTCGAAATGTTAAAATTTTACTAATGGAACAATTTCGATGCCATTGGCGGCTTCCCTTGTCGAAGGCGAGGGAGATATTTACGACTGAGCAGCGGTAGACGAATTTGGGGCCTCACAGGGATGGGATGAAGGATGCGGCCATTGAATCGGCGGCTTCCATGAGCACGGGACCGCGCCACTTTATCCTCCAGGCCCTTGACCCCGATCATGGCAGTCCCGTGCTTGAGGCCATGTTACTCGTCACCGACCTCGAAGACCTTCGACCCCTGCTCGACATTGATGCCAGTGACGCAGGACCCCGTTAAGGCCCAGCCCTACTTCTGCGCGCGCTTTACCGCCAAGGCGATCTGGTCTTGCAGGAAATCAACAAAATCGATGCCCTTGGCCTTGAGCGCCTTCGGATAGAGCGAGGCCTTGGTCAGGCCCGGCAGGGTATTGGTTTCGAGATAAACGAGACCCTTGGCCGAGACGATGAAGTCCGAGCGGGAATAGCCGCCGCACGACATCGCCTTGTGCGCCCGCAGCGCCTGGTCCATCAACTGCGCGGTGATTTCGGGCGCGAAGCGTCCGGGGCAGATCTCCTGGGTCGCTTTGGCCAGATATTTCGCCCGATAGTCGAACCCGAACCCGCCCTCTGCCGGAATGATCTCGATCGGCGGCAGCGCGATCACCGAACCGTCCAACTGCTCCAGCACGCCGCAGGTCGCCTCTGTCCCTGCAATGAACGGTTCAATCACATATTCTTCCGTGTTGGCCGCGCGACGAACGGCGGCAAGATCCTGTGTCGCGTTGACGAAGATCAGGCCGTAGCTCGAGCCGTCGCGCGCCGGCTTGGCAATCAGCTTGCCGTATTCGGCCAGCGCCGTCTCGAGCTCTTCCAGCGCCACGCCTTTCGGCGCCTTCACGCCCGCGATCTCGGCAAAGCGTTTTGCTGCGATCTTGTCGAAGGCGAGGTGCGACGACGCCGAACTGGAGCCGGTGAACGGAATCCCGCGCCCTTCGCACATCGCCTGCAGCTCGCCGTTCTCCGCCATGCCGCCGTGCAGGCCGAGCACCAGGAGGCGATCTTCGGATTTTGCGATATCGAGCGCCTGTTCGATCCGGCCGATGCTGGGCGCGCCTGATTTGAACGGGTCCTCGAATGGCCGCGAATGGTTTTCAAGCAGCTGGGGCTGCGTTGCGTGCACGGTGTCATCGACATCCCAGAACCACAAATCGGCGTCAGGCAGCGCCGCATGCAGCGCCTGCGCGCTCGCCACCGAAACCAGCCGCTCCTTGTTGGTGCCGCCGAAAAGAATGGTAATCCGCATCAGTTTTGTTCCGCTGTTTCGTCATTCCGGGATGCACCGAAGGTGCAGACCCGGAATCTTTCTCCGTATCACCTGAGATTCCGGGTTCGCGCTACGCGCGCCCCGGAATGACGACTACCTTGGAATCCCGATCCGCTTGATCTCCCAGTGTAGCTCGATTCCACTAATTTCCATTACCCGCGCGCGCACCGTCTCGCCCAGGGTTTCGATATCATGGCCGGTCGCGGCCCCCGTATTGATCAGGAAATTGCAATGCATCTCCGACACCTGCGCGCCGCCGAGGCGCAAGCCCCGGCAGCCGGCGGCATCGATCAGCTTCCAGGCGCTATTTCCCGGTGGATTCTTGAAGGTCGAGCCGCCGGTCTTTTCGCGGATCGGCTGCGCGGTTTCGCGGTGGGTTTGCACCTCGTTCATCCGCGCCCGGATCGCCTCGGGCGCAGCAGGCGCCCCGCGAAACCGCGCGGAAGTAAAGATGATGGAAGGATCGACGCCGCTGTTGCGGTAGACGAATTTCATATCGGCATTGGTAAACGTGTGTTTCTTGCCGTCGCGGCTGACGCCGGTGGCGCCAAGAAGGACATCCCTGGTTTCGCTGCCATTAGCGCCGGCATTCATGCGCAGCGCGCCGCCGATGGTGCCGGGAATGCCGAAGAAAAATTCGAGCCCTGCAAGATTGGCCGCCGCCGCCGTTTCCGCCACGCGCTTGTCGAGCGCCGCCGCGCCGGCGCTGACGATATCGTCTTGTGTGCCGGTCTCACCAAAGCCGCGCGGTGAGAGCCTGATCACCACCCCCGGCATGCCGCCATCGCGCACGATCAAATTGGAGCCGACGCCGACGACATAGAGGGGAAGCTGTTCCGGCAAATGCGCGAGGAAATAGGCCAGATCGTCTTCATCCATTGGGGTGAACAGCACCTGCGCCGGGCCGCCGACCCGAAACCAGGTCAGTTCGGCGAGCGACTGGTTCGCCAACAAACGCCCGCGCAAGTCCGGCATCGCGGCTTTGAGGTCGGGCGTGATGTCAGGAAACGTCATGCGAGCGCGCCATAGCATCTAATTTCGTCATGGCCGGGCTTGTCCCGGCCATCCACGTCTTGCACTTTCTCAGTATGGCAGGCGGGTACGTTTATTTTCTGACCAATCGACCCAACGGCATCCTCTATGTTGGCGTGACGAACGACCTCGTTCGCCGCAGCTTCGAACATCGCTCCGGATTCGTCGATGGCTTCACCAAGCGGTACGGGCTGAAGCGACTGGTCTATTTCGAAAAATTCGATGACATCCGTGATGCCATTCAGCGCGAGCACAACATCAAGCATTGGCCGCGCTCCTGGAAGGTCCGAAAGATTGTCGTCGATAATCCTAATTGGGACGACCTTTATCCGACGATAGCGCAGTAAAGACGTGGATGGCCGGGACAAGCCCGGCCATGACGAGCCTAGGCACTGTGAACCCATCATCCCAGCGCCTTCAATTCGCCCGGCAGGGCATAGGCCCATTGCGTGATGTTGCCGGCGCCGAGACAGACGACGAAATCGCCGGGGCCGGCGATGCCGTGAACCACGCGCGCGAGGTCGGCCGACTTCTGCAGCGGGATCACTTCGCGATGGCCGTGCGCGCGCAACCCCAAGACAAAATGGTCGCGGTCGATGCCCGCAATCGGCGTCTCGCCGGCCGGATAGACTTCGGCGACGACAACGGTATCGGCATCGTTGAAGCAGGTGCAAAATTCCTCGAACAGCGATTGCAGGCGGGTGAAGCGATGCGGCTGCACCACGGCGACGATCTTGCCGTTGGTGGATTCCCGCGCCGCCTTCAACACCGCCGCGATCTCGACCGGATGATGGCCGTAATCGTCGATGATGGTGGCACCGTTCCATTCACCGGTCTTGGTGAAGCGCCGCTTGACGCCGCCAAAGCCCGCGATGGCCTTGCGGATGGCGTCGTCGGAAAGTCCGAGCTCGTGCGCGACCGCGATCGCCGCGGTCGCGTTCGATGCATTATGCCGCCCCGGCATCGGCAACAGGATGTCGGCGATCTCATGCGTGGCATCGGTCTTGCGGTTGCGGAACACGACCTTGAATTTCGAGCCGCCGCCCATCGGCGCGAGGTCCATCAGCCGCGCGTCGGCCTGCGGATTTTCGCCATAGGTGATGATGCGGCGATCCTCGATCTTGCCGACGAGGGTCTGCACGACGGGATGATCGATGCACATCACCGCAAAACCGTAGAACGGCACGTTCTCGACAAAATTACGAAACGCGTCCTGCACGGCGTCGAAGGTCTTGAAATGGTCGAGGTGCTCGGGGTCGACATTGGTGACGATCGCGACATCGGCCGGCAATTTCAAAAATGTGCCGTCGCTCTCGTCGGCCTCGACCACCATCCACTCGCCGGCCCCTAACCGCGCGTTGGTACCATAGGCATTGATGATGCCGCCATTGATCACGGTGGGGTCGAGGTCGCCGGCGTCGAGCAACGCCGCGACCATCGAGGTCGTGGTGGTCTTGCCATGGGTGCCGGCGATGGCGACGCAGCTTTTGAGCCGCATCAACTCGGCCAGCATTTCGGCGCGGCGCACCACCGGGATGCGCTGGGCGCGGGCCGCCATCAATTCGGGATTGTCGCGCTTGATCGCGGTCGACACCACAAGCACATCGGCGCCGGCGACGTTTTCCGCTTTGTGGCCGACGGTAATCTTGATGCCCTTGTCGCGCAGCCGGCCGACATTGGCGCTCTCCGACGCATCCGAGCCCTGCACGGTGTAGCCGAGATTGCACAGGACCTCGGCGATGCCGCTCATGCCGATGCCACCGATCCCGACGAAGTGGATGGGTCCGATCTCGCGCGGCAGTCTCATGGTTGCTTCCCCAAGGCGTCATCGTCCGCGAAAGCGGACGATCCAGTATTCCGCGAAGCCCGCGATTCAGATCGGCTGCGCAGAGTACTGGATGCCCCGCTTTCGCGGGGCATGACAAGGGCAATTTTGCCCGCAATGGCCTAGATTCCGGCCACTTTCACTACCAGATCGGCCAGCCGCTCGGCGGCATCGAGCCGGCCCACGGTGCGGGCGCCGGCCGCCATGGCAGCGAGCCGGGCCGGCTCGGCCGCCAAGCCTGAGATTTCCGCGGCCAGGCGGTCGGGGGTGAAGTCGGCTTGCGTTATCCGCAGCGCGCCAGCCGCCTGCGCCAGCACACCGGCATTGGCGAACTGGTCCTGGTCGATCGAACCGGGCAGCGGCACCAGGATCGAGGGGCGGCCGATGGCGCCGAGTTCGGCGACGGTTCCCGCGCCGGATCGCGACACCACCAGCTGGCTCGACGCCAGCCGCGCCGGCAGATCGGGGAAGAATGGCGCGAGCTCGGCGTTGATCTTGAGCCGGTCATAGACTGCGCGCACCCGCGCCATATCCTCCTGGCGCACTTGCTGGGTCAGGACCAACCTGCTCCACAGCGACGGCTCCAGCCGCTCGATCGCGCCGGGCACGATGTCGGCCATCACGCGCGCGCCCTGGCTGCCGCCGACCACCAATAGCCGCAGCGGGCCGGCCGGGTCCGGGGTGACGAATTTCACCGCAGCCGCCGCCAGGATCGCCGGCCGCATCGGGGTGCCGACGGCGGTCGTTTTCGGCGCCAGCGCCGGATCGCGATCCAGCACGCCCGGCAGCGAGGTCGCGATCGCGCTGACGCGGCTCGACAAAAAACGGTTGGCACGGCCGAGCACAGCATTGGCCTCATGAATGATGCCGGGCACGCCAAAAAACCGCGCCGCGATCAGCGGCGGCACCGTCGGATAACCGCCGAAGCCGACCACGGCCGCGGGTCTTGATCGGCGCATCAGGTTGAATGACACGACGGCGCCGGCGGCGAGCATCATTCCGGTATAAGCGAGCGACCACGGCGTGCGGCTGCGCACGGTCTCGCTCGGCACCACATCGATCATGTCCCTGGTAAATAGTCCGCTGTAGCGCAGCGCGCGCGCATCGGTCGCAAGCCGCACGCGAAAGCCCCGCTTGATCAGCTCGACGCCCAGCGCCTCGGCGGGAAACAGATGGCCGCCGGTGCCGCCCGCGGCGAGCTGAATGAGAGGCGAAGAGTCCATGGGTCGCGCAATCTGGAGACGAGGAACCGTCATTGCGAGGAAGAAAAGAGCTGGATTGCTTCGTCGCTTTGCTCCTCGCAATGACGAAAAGTTACTCCGAGGTCAAGCGTAGCTGCGCGCCGCGTTGGCGTCGCCGATCGATTCCATCTCGGTGCGCGGCCGTTGCCGGGTCAAAGCCAGCATCATGCCGACCCCATAGGCCAATGAGACGATCGAGGAGCCGCCATAGGAGATGAACGGCAGCGTCATGCCCTTGGCCGGGATCAATTGCAGATTGACCGACATGTTGATCGCCGCCTGCACGCCGAACAAAATGGCAAGGCCGGAGGCGGCAAAGCGCGCAAACATGTCCTCGGTGGCGTAGGCCCGCGACAGCGCGCGGATCACGATGAAGGCGAACAGCGCCAGCAGCACGAGGCAAAGGATGATGCCGAATTCCTCCGCCGCCACCGCGAATACGAAATCGGTGTGGCTGTCCGGCAGGCTGCGTTTGGCAATGCCTTCGCCGGGGCCGAGCCCGAACCAGCCGCCGTTATAAAAGGCCTCCATCGCGGTATCGACCTGAAAGGTGTCGCCGGAGGCCGGATTCATGAAGCGCTTGATACGGCCGGCGACGTGCGGCACCAGGAGATAGGCCGCGAACAGTCCGGCGGTCGCCGCGCCTCCGAGCCCGAGCACCCAGATCATCCGCATGCCCGCGATGAAGAACAGCGCGCCCCACACCATCAGGATCAGCATGGTCTGGCCGAAATCCGGTTCCATCACCAATAGCGACACCAGCATCATCAACAGCACCAGCGCCATCGAGGTCGCCGGCATTTCCGGCCGCTTGGCCGATTCGGCAAACAGCCACGCCGCCAGCACCACGAAGGCGGGCTTGGCGGATTCGGAGGCCTGGATGTTGACGCCGATCAGGGTGATCCAGCGCCGCGAGCCCTTGACCTCGGGCCCGATCAACAGCGTCACCACGATCAGCGCGATCGAGACCGCGAACACGATCAGCGCGGTGCGGCGGATCTGCCGCGGCGACAGGAACGACACACCGATCATCACAATGAAGGAGGGCAACAGAAACAGCACGTGGCGATTGAAGAAATGAAAGGGTTCGAGCCCGATCCGCGTCGCCACCGGCGGGCTCGCCGCAAGTGACAAGATAATGCCGGCGAGCATCAGCGCGATAATCGCCGCAAGCTGCAGGCGATCCACGGTCCACCACCATTCGCTAAAGGGGGTGCGTTGTTCACGGGAGATCATGGGCGGTCCCAAACAGGCGGAGGTTTGCCCATTGGTCGCCTAGGATGGTTTCCAAGGGGTTAATGAATTGGAAATGTTTTGAGTGAGGCGCCCTCTCCACTCGTCATGCCCGGGCTTGTCCCGGGCATCCACGTCTTTGGTGCCAGAAGGAAGGAAGACGTGGATGGCCGGGACAAGCCCGGCCATGACGGTGCTAGTCACACCACTGGCTTGACGCCGGGCAACGCCGTCACGAGATCGCGGAACTTGGCGCCGCGGATTTCGAAATTGCGGTACTGGTCGAACGAGGCGCAGGCCGGCGACAGCAGCACTACGGGATCGGCGAGCCTGGAGGCCTCGGCATCGCGCGCGGCATTGGCAACGGCCACATCCAGCGTCTCGCTGATCTCGTGCGGCACGGCATCGCCGAGCGTCGTCGCAAATTCCTGCGCGGCTTCGCCGATCAGATAGGCCTTGTGGATTCGTGAAAAGTATTCGGTGAGGCCCGTGATGCCGCCCTGCTTCGGCTTGCCGCCGGCGATCCAGAAGATGTCCGCGAAAGACGACAGCGCGTGCGCCGCCGCATCCGCATTGGTGCCCTTGGAGTCGTTGACGAACAGCACGTTGCCGCGGCGACCGACCTGCTCCATGCGGTGTGCAAGGCCGGGAAAGCTGCGCAAGCCGTTTTGCAAGGTTTCAGTGGAGACCCCGAGCGCCAGCGCGCAGGCCGAAGCGCAAGCCGCATTCTGCGCGTTGTGCAGGCCGCGCAAGGAACCGATGCCGCCGATCCGCGCGACCTCGCTACGCGCGCCGCCGGCGGCGCGCCAGATGATTTCGCGCTCGACATAGATGCCGTCCGGCAGCGGATTTTTCACCGAGATGCGCACCACGCGCGCCCCGGCCTGCTCGATGCGGTCGGCGGTATTGCGGCTCCAGCCGTCATCGACGCCGACGATCGCGGTGCCGTCCTTCTGCACGCCCGCGACCAGCCGCTCCTTCACGGCGGCATAATGTTGGAGCGTGCCGTGGCGGTCGATATGGTCCTCGCTGACATTGAGCAGGATGCCGACGGAGGGATCGAGCGAGGGGCACAGATCGATTTGGTACGACGACATCTCGATCACATGCACCCGACCCATGCGCGGCGGTTCCAGCGACAGGATCGGTGTGCCGATATTGCCGCCCATCTGGGCGTCGTAGCCGGCGACGCGCATCAGATGCGCGATCAGGGCCGTGGTGGTCGATTTGCCGTTGGTGCCGGTGATGGCGACGAACGGCGCATCCGGCGCGTGACGACGCCGTTCGCGGCAGAACAATTCGATATCGCCGATCACCTCGACGCCGGCCTGTTGCGCCGCCAGCACCGTCCAGTGCGGCCCCGGGTGCGTCAGCGGCGCGCCGGGCGTCAGCACCAGCGCCGCGAAATTCGCCCACGACATCTTGCGCAAATCCGCGGTGATAAAGCCGGCCTGCACGGCCTCGGCGAGCTTGTCGGCGCCGTCATCGCTCGCGATCACCTCGGCGCCGCCCGCTCTCAAGGCGTGGCAACTCGCAAGCCCGGAACCGCCGAGGCCGAACACCGCGACCGTCTTGCCCGCAAAGGAGGTGACGGGGATCATGACAGGCACGTCATTCCGGAAACCGCACAGCGGTTATCCGGAATCTCGAGATTCCGGATTGCCGCGGAGCCTGTCATCGGGCCGCGCTTCGCGCGGACCCGTTGGCGGCCTCCGGAATGACGGCTGAGAGGATACAAGGTCATCACCGCAGCTTCAGCGTGGAGAGGCCGGCGAGCGCCAGCATCACCGAGATGATCCAGAACCGGATCACGATCTGCGGTTCGGTCCAGCCCAGTTGCTCGAAATGGTGATGGATCGGCGCCATCCGGAACACCCGCTTGCCGGTGAGCTTGAACGATACCACCTGCACGATCACCGACACCGCTTCCAGCACGAACAACCCGCCGATCACGGCGAGCACGATCTCGTGTTTGACCGCGACCGCGATCGAGCCGAGCATGCCGCCGAGCGCGAGCGAGCCGGTGTCGCCCATGAAGATCGACGCCGGCGGCGCGTTGAACCACAAAAATCCCAGTCCCGCGCCGAGCACCGCACCGCACAGCACCGCGAGCTCGCCGGTGCCGGCGACGTAGTTGATCTGGAGATAATCGGAGAATACCGCGTTGCCGACGAGATAGGCGATCAGTCCGAAACTGGCCGCCGCGATCATCACCGGCACGATGGCGAGACCGTCGAGGCCATCGGTCAGGTTGACCGCGTTGCCGGCGCCGACAATGATGAACGCACCGAACAGCACGAAGAACCAGCCGAAATTCAGCACGACCTCCTTGAAGAACGGGATCACGAGCGCGCTGGAGAGCTGGTCGCGTCCAAGCCGGACCAGCGCGTAGCACGCGACGATCGCGATCACCGCTTCGATCGCGAGCCGGATTTTTCCCGCAAAGCCGCTATGGCTCTGCTTCGTCACTTTCAGATAGTCGTCGTAGAAACCGACGAACCCAAAACCGAGCGTCACCGCCAGCACGATCCAGACATAGGGATTGGCCGGATTGGCCCACAGCAATGTCGAGACCACGAGGCCGGAAAGGATCATCAGCCCGCCCATGGTCGGCGTACCGATCTTGGTGATGAGATGCGACTGCGGGCCATCGGAGCGGATCGGCTGGCCCTTGCCCTGCCGAAGCCGCAGATGGTCGATGATCCAGGGTCCGAACAGGAATACGAACAATGCCCCGGTCACCATCGCGCCGCCGGTGCGGAAGGTGATGTAGCGAAACACGTTCAGAAACGGGTGCAAAAAGCCGAAACCGGGAACCGTATTGGAAAGCTCGATCAGCCAGTAAAACATTCAAATCCGCCCTATACCGCGGCTTTTTCATGCGCGGTTTTGCCGGGAAAGCGCATTTCGAGCGCATTCACAATTCTTTTCACCTTCGAGCCCGGCGACCCCTTGATCGTGATGATGTCGCCGGCGCTATTGCAGCAACCGCCCGCGCTTGGAGACCAGCCGCGCTTTCGCACATTTCCGCCCCGTTTACCCGGGGAAAGGACGTCCCACAAGGCAGTTAGCTATCAACTCGCCGGCGCCCTCGCCTGCAAGGCGGCCAACAGCCTCGGCACAAACTTGTTCACCCAGAACATCTTCTTGCTGCCCTTGACCACCACCACGTCGCCGTCCCTGAGCAGGGCCGCGATTTCCCTGGGCTCAAGCGTCGCCGGGTCTTCATGCCAGCCGAGGCCCTTGGCGGCCGGCAGCAGGTCATACAAATGGCGCATCAAGGGACCGACGCAGTACACGCCGTCGATTCCGGCAAGATGTTTGGCCAACCCTTTATGATAGGCCGGCGCCTCGACGCCAAGTTCCAGCATGTCGCCCAAAACCGCGATGCGTCGCCCGGCTTTCAACGGCCGCGCCATCAGGCTGTCGAGCGCCGCGACCATGCTGGCCGGATTGCCGTTGAAGCTGTCGTCAATCAGCGTCGCGCCGCCGGCGGTTTGCTCGACGCCGCGCCCACTCATGATGCCGACATGGCCGAGTTCTTTTGCCAGCGTCGCTTCATCCAGGCCCGCGGCGCGAATTGCCGCCAGCGCCGCCAACGCATTTTGTACACGGTGAGGCGCGCCGGGCGTCAGGCTGAACGCAACCTGCTTGCCCCCCAGTTCAGCGGTTACCTCCCAGTTCTCGCCGTGCGCCGCATGTTTCAACTCCCGCACGTCCGACGCATCGCCGAAGCGGACGGTTTTGCCGTTCCATTCCGGCGCATCGAGTCCCATCGGCAGCACCAGAACGCCGTCCTTGGGCAGGCCCTGCGCGATACTGACCTTCTCTCTCCGGATCGCTTCGAGGCTGCCGAGCTTTTCCAGATGGACCGGCTGCACGTTCACGATCAGCGCCACCGTCGGCTGCGTCAGACCGCTCAAGCGCGAAATCTCGCCGGCCTGGTTCATACCCATTTCGACCACCCATGCGCTGGCTTCGGGGTTGGCATTGCACAGCGTCAGCGGCACTCCCCAAAAATTATTGAAGCTGCTCGGGCTGGCATACGCTCCGGGGTAAGCGGCGATGAATTCCTTGGTGCTGGTTTTGCCGGCGCTGCCGGTCAGGCCGATCACCGGCCCCTTGAATCGCGTCCGCGCCGCGCGGCCGAGCGCCCACAGGCCATCGATGAGCGTGTCCTTCACCACCAGTTGCGGGACGCTCACGCCATCGATCCGGTGCGGAACGATCATCGCTACCGCGCCGGCCACCTCGGCATTGGCTGCGAATTCCCATCCGTCGCGCGCACTCGCAAAACTCGACATAAAACCGCCGCTGGGCGTTCCACTCAGCGCCACGAACAAACTTCCCGGTTTTACCAGGCGGCTGTCCTGGGTGACGAAATCGATTTCGGTTGCGGGAAATTTTTCCGACAGGCGCAGTGCCCGCGCGATTTCGGCAACCGTCCACAATGGCGTCGCGCTCATGCGACCCTCGAGGCAAGCGCGGAAGCCACCACATCATGATCGCTGAACGGCAATACGCGGTCGCCGACGATCTGTCCGGTCTCGTGGCCCTTGCCGGCGATCAGCAGCGCATCGCCGGGCTCTAGACCGGCAATCGCGTTATTGATCGCTTCCGCGCGGTCGCCGATTTCGCTGGCGTCCCTCGTCGCGGCCAGGATCGCCGCACGGATCGCTTCAGGTTTCTCGCTGCGCGGATTGTCGTCGGTGACAATGACATGATCGGCATTCTCGGCGGCAATCGCGCCCATCAGAGGCCGTTTTCCCACGTCGCGGTCTCCGCCGGCGCCGAACACCACGACCAACCTGCCTTTGGCATAAGGCCGCAGCGCCTGCAGCGCTTTTGCCAACGCATCCGGCTTATGCGCGTAATCGACAAATATCGATGCGCCGTTGCGCTCGCCGACCCGCTCCAGCCGGCCCTTTGCACCTTCCAAATGTTCGAGGGCTTCGAATACTTGATCGGCCTCGCTGCCGGTGCCGATCGCAAGCCCTGCGGACACCAGCGCGTTCTCGATCTGGAATTCGCCGACCAGCGGCAGCCGGACCGCTTGTCTCTCGCCGCGATGTTCGAGCGTGAGTTTTTGCGCAAAACCGTCGATCTCGGCCTCGAGGAGGCGAATGCCGTCGCCTCTCCCGTCGCCCTTGCGGCCCACGGTAAGAATCCGAAGTTTTCGCGCGCGCGCCGCATCGATCACGGCCTGCGAACAATCATGATCGGCCGAGATCACCGCGGCGCCATCGGGTGCGACGAGATCGCGGAACAGTCTGAGCTTGGCGGCGAGATAATGCGCGACGTCGGGATGGTAATCCATGTGGTCGCGCGACAGATTGGTAAAACCGCCGGCGGCAACGCGCACGCCATCCAATCGATATTGATCGAGCCCGTGCGATGAGGCTTCGAAGGCGAGGTGCGTGACGCCCTCCGTCGCGATCTCGTCGAGTTGCCGATGCAGCGCGATCGGATCCGGCGTCGTCAGCGATCCGTAGATGGTGCGCTTCGGCGACACCAGCCCGATGGTGCCGATGCTGGCTGCGGCATGCCCGAGCCTAAGCCAGATCTGCCGCGTGAAGGCTGCGACCGACGTCTTGCCGCTGGTACCGGTGACGGCGGCGATCGTTGCCGGCTGCCGCGAAAAGAAGCTCGCCGCCGCAAGCGCCAGCGCGCGGCGCGGATTGCGGGTAACGATGAACGGCACGGACAACGCGCCTCCCGGCGGATGATCGCCCGCGACCGCGACGGCTCCCGATGCGATCGCCGCATCGATGAAGCGCGCGCCATCGGTCTTCTGGCCGGCGAGCGCGAAGAACACTTCGCCCGGCTTGACCAGGCGGCTGTCCACCGCAAGGCCTGTGACCACAACCGCTTCCGCCTGCGGGGGGAGCGTGGCGTCATCGCCAAAGAGGTCGCGAAGTCTCATGGTCTTCCAGTCCGGCCGGCGCGTGATATTACGCCTTACTGGGTTGTCTTCGATGCCGCAAGAATAAGGCGGTCGGACGGCGGCAGATCGAAGCGCGGCTCGATGCCCAAAAGCGGCGCAATCCGGGCGATCACATTGCCGCCGGTCGGCACCGCGTTCCAGCCGGAAGTGATGAAACCGTAGGTTTCCTTCAAGGGCTGCGGCTCGTCGAGCATGATCAGAAGCTGATACTGCGGCTTGTCGGCCGGCAGCACCGCCGTAAACGCGGTGAGCACGTGCTTCTTGGCGTAGCGGCCGTTGATGACCTTTTCGGCCGTGCCGGTCTTGCCGCCGATATAGTAACCCTTGACGTCGGCTTTTCGGGCGGTGCCGATTTCGGCGTTGAGCCGCATCAAGAACCGCATCTTCTCTGACGTCTCGGGCTTGATCACCCGCTTTGCCACCGCCATCGCTTCCTGCTCGGTGCGCTTCAGGAAGGTGGGAGGAATCAGATAGCCGCCGTTCACCAGCGCATCGATGCCCATCACCGCCTGCAGCGGCGCGACCGCCATGCCGTGCCCGAACGCGATCGTCACCGTGTTCAATTCGCCCCAGTGTCGCGGCACGATCGGGGAAGCGCTTTCGGGCAATTCGGTGCGCAGCCGCTCGAGCTGTCCCATCTTGCGCAAGAACGCCTTGTGCGCCTCGACGCCCTGCGCCAGCGCGATGCGCGCCGCGCCGACATTGGACGAGAAGGTGAAGACTTCTTTCATGTTGAGGAAGCGGCCCTTCGGCTCGTCGTCATGGATCGTGAACTTGCCGTAGTGCAGCGGACCGCGCGCGTCCCACATCGAGTTGAGATCGTACTTGCCGGAATCCAGCGCCATCGCCAGGGTGAAGGCCTTGAACGTCGATCCCAATTCATAGACGCCCGTGGTCAGGCGGTTGATGCGATCGGGATCGTGCGCCTCTTTCGGGCTGTTGGGATCGAAGTCCGGCACTGACACCATCGCCACGATCTCGCCGGTCTTGACGTTGGAGACGAGGCCGGAGGCTGCCTTGGCGTGGAATTTATCCTTGGCCTTCAGGAGTTCGTCGCGCAGCGCATGCTCGACGCGCAGATCGACCGACAATTCCACCGGCCGCTGCAGCCGGTCGGTGGCAAAGCCGGCGCGATGCAGATCGGCAAGCCCGTTGCTGTCGAGCCATTTCTCCATCCCGGCGATGCCCTGGTTGTCGATATTGACGAGCCCGATCAGGTGCGCGACTTCGTTGCCGGTGGGATAGACGCGCTTGTTCTCGCGCAGGAAGCCGATGCCGGGAATGCCGAGGCGGTGAATTTCCTGCTGCTGCTGTGGGGTGATTTCGCGCTTCAGCCAGACAAAGCCTTTTTTCGACGACAGGCGGTCGCGCACTTCGCCGGTGTCGAGATCGGGCAATGTCGCGGTGAGCAGCTCGATCGCTTCGTCGCGGTCGATGATGCGGCGCGGCTCGCCGAACAAACTGGGCGCCTTGACGTCGGTGGCGAGTATTTCGCCGTTGCGGTCGACGATGTCGGGCCGGGCGGTGGCGATGGCGTCTTGCGCGGCGGTGCGGCGCGCGCCGTGAGCGTCGGCCCCGACCGCGAACATCACGAGCCGCCCGCCGATCACCGCATAGATCGCGGCGAATGCCAGGATCGCAAATCCGACGCGGGCGCGCGCCTTCGCGGCGCGGTCGACGTTGCGCCCGTAGAGCAGGCTGCGGATCAGCCGCTGCCGCCAGGGCTCGGCGGGTTTTACCGGTGCGGGCGCGGAATCGCTCATTGCTGCCCCTCCGATGCTGGCGCCGACGTCGGCACCGAGCCCGTGACCGAAGAGGCGTCGGCGGAGGCATCGATGGTCTGGATCATCGCGCCGATCGGATCAGGATCGCCCGGCCTGACCAGGCTAGGGGGCCGTTCCGGCAGGTTCTTCAGTGAATCATATTGCGTGGCGTTGAGCGGCTTTAGCGGCAGATGGCGCTCGGCGAGACCCTGCAGCCGCAGCGGCGCGTCGAGTTTTGCCCATTCCGAGCGCAGCACCGCGATGGCGTCGCGCTGCTCGCGAATTTCCGCATGCAGCCGCAACACCCGCTCGGTGCGGGCGGTTGAGTCCATTTTGATCCGGTAGACGTAAGCAGCGGCGAACACCAAAGCGCCGATGACGAGGAGATGGATGATCCGCACGGTCAGCCTCCCCTCATCACGTCGTGGAGCGTCGGCCATGCCGGCAACGAAGCGGCGGCATGCGCGGGCGCTTCCGTGCGTTCGGCCGCGCGCAGTTTTGCCGACCGCGCGCGCGGGTTGGCGGAAATCTCCGCATCATCCGGCGCGACTGGACGCTTGGTCAGGATGGCAAAACTCGGCGGAGCTAGCGCGATCTCGGGCAGATGCCGCGAGCCGCCGCCGGCCTTGCCGCGCTCGGCCATGAAATTCTTGACGATGCGGTCTTCCAGCGAATGAAACGACACCACCACCAGCCGGCCGCCCGGCTTCAGCACGCGTTCCGCCGCCGCCAGCGCCAGATGCAGTTCGTCGAGTTCCGCGTTGACGAAGATGCGCAATGCCTGGAACGTCCGCGTCGCCGGGTGAATCTCGCCCGGCTTCGAGCGCACGACCTTGGCCACAATATCGGCCAGTGCCCGGGTGGTCGCAATCGGCGCTTCCTTGCGCGCGGCGACGATCGCCCTAGCAACGGCGCGCGAATGCCGCTCCTCGCCAAAAATGTAGATGATGTTGGCGAGATCGGTCTCGGACGCTTTCGCGATCACGTCCGCTGCGGTCGGGCCATCATTCCCCATCCGCATGTCGAGCGGGCCGCCCAGCCGAAACGAGAAGCCGCGCTCGGCCTCGTCGAGCTGCATCGACGACACCCCGACATCCATCACGACGCCGTCGACCGCCGCAAAACCTTGTGCAGCGCAAATCTCGGCGAGATTGGAAAACCGGTCCTCGACCAGCGTCAGCTTGCCGCGGGATCGGTCCACCAGATCGAACCCGCCCAGGATGGCCGACCGGTCGCGGTCGATGCCGACGACGCGGGTTCCCGCGACGTCGAGAATAGCCCTGCTGTAACCGCCGGCGCCGAAAGTGGCGTCGATATAGATGCCGCCGTCACGGGGGTTCAACAGCTCAATCGCCTGGCGGCCAAGGACGGGAACATGGCGCGGAGGAGCAGGGCTCATGCCGCCGCCCCCGGCGCGATCCGGCGCAAAACATGGAACTTTGGCTCGAGCGGGCCCATTGCGCCTCAAATCCACAGGCTTCGCCGGGCTTTTCGATTCGAAAAGCCCTTGCAAGGCAGGACTGCCGATCCCGATTGTTCCCGTTCGCAAGCCCTGGTTTCCGCACGGAATTTCTTGGGCTGCCATGGGATTTCGAGCGTGAAAGAGGCCTCGGCCGTCCCCCAAAACTGGTTCGGCTCTTCACCACTTAGTAACGGCAGTTAGCGTTAAGAAAGCGTTGAAGGGATGGATACAATCAATTGTCCCCTCGGATCGGTGCGGGGGCACCCTTGCGGTGATGCTTCCCGCACACACCTTGGACAAAATGCGAAGGGATAACCCGATCGCACATTGCGCGGATGGCAGGGTAAAGGAATAGTAAACGAGGCTCGTGTTGAAAACGTAGCCGTTGCCGCTCTCTTGCCTGGTTTGAGCCATCCTATGCCGCTCGGTTCGTTCGCATCTGTTGGTGTTGATTCGAAGCGCCGCGTCCTCCCGCTCCCCAGGCCCAATGCGAACATGAAGACCTTCACTCCCGATTCATCGATCGCTTCCGACGTCATCCCGTCGATGAATTATGGCGACCGCAACAAGGGCCGCCTGCCCGACATGATCGTGCTGCACTACACCGGAATGCCCGACGTGGAGGGTGCGATCGCGCAGCTCTGCACCGCGGGCACCGACGTCTCGGCGCATTACATCGTGCTGGAAGACGGCCGAATCGTGCAATGCGTCCCCGAAGGCAAGCGCGCCTGGCATGCCGGCGTCGCCTCCTGGGCCGGCGAGGAGGACATCAATTCCTGTTCGATCGGCGTCGAGATCATCAATCGCGGCCATGACTGGGGCTATCCGGACTATCCGCTGCGCCAGATCGCCGCCGTGATCGCGCTGTGCCGCGGCATCATGCTCCGCCGCAAGGTGCCGACCCATCGCGTGCTCGGGCATTCCGATGTCGCACCGGCGCGCAAGAAGGACCCCGGCGAGAAATTTCCGTGGCATTCGCTGGCCAATTCCGGCGTCGGCCACTGGGTGCAGCCCGCGCCGGTCGTGCGCGGCGAAACGCTGAAGCTCGGCACCGACAGCGACGACGTCCGCCACCTGCAGCAGGCGCTGGCAAGATATGGCTACGCGATCCCGATCAACGGCAAATACGATGGCGCGACCATGGAAGTGGTCACCGCCTTCCAGCGCCATTTCCGCCCCGCCCGCGTCGACGGCATCGCCGATCATTCGACCTTGACCACGCTGCAGGCGCTGCTGGCGAGCCTCCCGGTCGGCGACAAGGTCGTCGCGGCGAAGTAGCGCTTGATCATCGCTTGCTTGGAATATCCCGCCAGCGGAAGTGCGCTCCCTCGCCGCGCCCTTCGCGGGGAGAGGGTTGGGGTCATTTGCGCTAGGTTAAGCGTGCGTTGAGATAGTCGCATTGTTTTCGGCGTCGGCGCGGTGGCTCACAGAGGTGACGACGGATTTTGGTGAAGAGGTTGCAGACAGTTTGCCACAGGAGTGGGCCGCGAATGGCGGCGCAAATGGTGGCGAGGGCTATCTTCATGAGACGCCAGCGCGATGGGCTTGCGCGTGGTGCCGGGTCCAGAGGGGGAAGAGTCCGGGACTTGCCCGGCAATCTGTTCGGCGATGATGGCGACGATCAGCCTTGCGTAGATCCATGCTCGCGCGAGTTCAGGCTTCTTGGCCGGCAGCAGATCGAGGCCGGCCAGGCTTTTGAACCTTTTGAACGCCAGCTCGATTTGCCAGCGAAAGCGATAAAGGGCGAGGATCTCGGACGGCGGGAAGGCGGCGACCGGCAGCGAGGTCAGGAGAAGAATGTACTTCGCCGCCTCGAGACTGCGCGGGTCGGGTTGCCGGCCGCGCTTCTTGGCGTCTTTGAGCAGACGCTTCTGCTCGGCTTGCGCCTGTTCCGGGTCCTTGCGTCGGATAATGAGGCGCAGCATCAGCGGCTCCGGTGGTGGAGACCCCGTGATGCCTTCGTGGATGCGAACCTGCACCTCGCTTAGCTGTTCGGCCTGAGCGGCAAGTGCGGCAAAGAGATCGAAAGGCTCGCCGTTCGCCTGCAACAGGCGTAACGAGTTCCAGCCGGTCCGCACGATGAAGTCTGCACCGGCCTCCACCACGGGCCGCAGATCGCGCGGTCGCGCATAGTAGCGATCACCCAGCACGATATCGCCCGGCCGGTAGGTGAGGCGCTGAAGGTTCTCGGCACCATACCCGTCGGTCAACTCGAGCTGATCGACTTGACCCGTTGCCAGGTCGTAGCCGACATGCAGGCGCCATGTCGTGCGGTCAGCTCCCGGTTGGCAGATCGACGTTCCATCCAATGCACGCAAGCGATACCCGGCCCAGCGTCCAGCGGGTACTTTTGCCTGTTCGGCAATCAGCGCAGCCACAATGTCGCCGAGCCAAGGCGCTGCTTTGCACAGCCGATCGAGCAGGGATGGGTCGGACAAGCTGACGATCCCGCCGGCCTCAGCCCACGCACAGGTCTCGCGCAGCGACATTCCGAGGCCTCCATAGGCCAGCGCCAGCCGCAACAGCGTTTCAGCGTTCTTGATTTCCCGCGCCCGCGTGAAGGCGCCTCGCGCCCGCGCCGTTGCTTCCACGTCAAAATCCGCCGGAAGGCGCGCGCTCACCTCCGGCCAGTGATCCAAAATCTCAGGGCGAATCTTCATCCCAAGCTTGAATCATATCGCGATTCCTTGTGTCCAGAGCTAAACCTAGCGCAAATGAGGGTTGGGGTGAGGGGCTCTTCTATCCGCAAGTGATGAGACGCGAGGTGGACAGTGTGCCCTGCCCCTCACCCGAAATTCGAGTTGCACTCGAATTTCGACCTGTCCCCGTAAAGAACGGGGAGAGGTAAGAAAGCATCCTCGCCCCTTACCTAGTCTCGCAGCTCCGCCAATCGCCTTGCATATAGCCGCCGCAATGGCTCCAACTGCGTCGCCGCCGTCGCCGCGAGATACGCCTCGCGCGCGGCGTCCTTGCGGCCGAGCCGGCGCAACAAATCGGCGCGAACCGCCGGCATCAGTTCATAGCCTTGAAGTCCGCCGCGCGCTTCCAGCGCGTCGATCAAGTCCAGTGCGCGCGCAGGTCCGTCCACCATCGACACGGCAGCGGCGTGATTGAGTTCGATCACCGGCGAGGGGCTGATGCGCAGCAGCACTTCATAAAGACCTGCGATCTGCGGCCAGTCGGTGTCTTGATAGTTCGGCGCCCGCGCATGAAGGGCGGCGATCGCGGCCTGCACCGCGTAGGCTTCCGGCCGGCCCGGCATCCGCAAGGCCACTTCCACCAACCTCAGCCCTTCGGCAATCTGCAAAGAATCCCATAGCCCGCGATCCTGCTCTTCCAAGAGCACGATGTCGCCGCCCGCGGTCTGGCGCCCGGCGCGGCGCGCGTCGTGCAGCAGCATCAAGGCCAGCAATCCCCTGACTTCGCCCCGCTGCGGCATCAATGCGTCGATCAGGCGGCCAAGCCGGATCGCTTCGCGCGCCAGATCCGGCCGCATCAAATCCTCGCCTGAGGTCGCCGCATAGCCTTCGGTGAAGACGAGATAGATCACCGCGAGCACGCCGCGCAGCCGCGGCGCCAGCGCTTCGCGGTCCGGCACCTCATAGGGAATGCCGGCGAGCCGGATTTTCTGTTTGGCGCGGACAAGGCGCTGCGACATCGCGTCTTCGCTGGTCAAAAAGGCGCGCGCGACCTGGGCGGTGGTCAGCCCGCAGACCGTGCGCAGCGTCAGCGCGACCTGAACGTCGGCGGCGAATGCCGGATGGCAACAGGTGAAGATCAGGCGCAGCATGTCGTCGTCGAGCGCCATCGCATCGGCGGCTTCATCGGAAGCTGACGCGTTGAGCAGCAATTCATGCGCCAGTTCGCTTTGCTTGCCGCGAAACGTCATTTGCCGGCGGACCCGGTCGATCGCCTTGTTGCGTCCGACATTCACCAGCCATGCCCGCGGATTCGATGGCGGCTCTCCCGCCGGCCAGCGTTCCAGGGCCACGGCAAAGGCGTCTTGAAGCGCGTCCTGGGCGAGATCGAAATCGCCGACGAGGCGGATCAGCGTTGCCAGCGCCCGGCCCGCCTCGTCGCGGAAAATTTTTTCGATAGCGGTGGGAGTCATGGGTAGCCGTTTCAACAAACTAGCCGTCATTCCGGGGCGCGCTCTTGCGCGAGCCCGGAATCACGAAGACGAAGTCGTTTAGTCATAAACCATGACCGGCCTGACCTCGATCGCACTTGTCCTGGCATGGGGAATGCGCGCGGCGATGGCGAGCGCGGTGTCGAGATCCTTGGCTTCGACCAGATAGTAGCCCCCGAGTTGCTCGCGCGTCTCCGCGAACGGGCCATCCGTCGTCAAGGTCTTGCCGTCGCGAACGCGCACGGTGGTCGCAGTCGTTGTCGGCTGCAGTCCATCGCCGGCCTTGAAATGACCGCTCTGGATGATGGACTGGGTGAATGCACCGTATTCCGCCGTCATCTTCTGACGCGCCGTTGCGTCCATTTTGCCGAATTCGGCTTCGTTCCGATAGATCATCAACAAATACTGCATGATTGGCTCCTTTTGATCGGCTTGATCGCCGGCATCCAGTCGAACGGGCCGATCGCAAAACGACATCTTCAGGATAATTTATTTTGCCGGCTTCCGCTGGCGTTATCGGCTTGACGTGGCGGCCCGGAGCCCCCATGCAAGGTGCGTCAGTCGGCTGGACGGCCGCTCCGGCAATCACCGAAAGGTGGCTGGAGAGGAAAGTCCGGGCTCCATCGACATACGGTGCCGGATAACATCCGGCGGGGGCAACCCCAGGGAAAGTGCCACAGAGAACGAACCGCTTCCCCCACCCTACCCTCCCCCGCTTGCGGGGGAGGGATAAAGGGTGGGGGCGCAGCAAGGGTGAAAAGGTGCGGTAAGAGCGCACCGCGGCTCCGGCAACGGAACCGGCATGGCAAACCACACCGGGAGCAAGACCGAATAGGGACGGCAACGCGGGCAGTTCGCGAAAGCGATAACGCCGCGGGAGCAATGTCAGGCTCGCCGTCCGGGTAGGTTGCTCGAGGCAATGTGCAAACATTGTCCCAGAGGAATGGCCGTCACGTATCGCCTGCCACAAGCAGGCGCTGCCCTACAGAACCCGGCTTACAGGCCGGCTGATGTTTTCTAAATGAGGGGTTCGGCGCAACAACGCCGGACCCCTCGCCATTTTTGAGACTGTCATTCCGGGATGGTCCGAAGGACCAGACCCGGAATCTCGAGATTCCGGGTTCGTGCTTCGCACGCCCCGGAATGACATTCAGTTATATAGTCCGTTGCTGACGATCTTCTCCAACAACGCCATCAGCGCTTCCGGCGCCGTCACATTCGGCGAATGGCTGGCGTCGATCTCGTAATACTTCCAGCCGGGCTCACTCTTGGCGCGTTTGGCAAACTGACCAAACGTGTCCGCCGGCGTGATGCGCTTGGCGTAGATATAGCTGCGCGGCAACGTCAGTCTGCCGCCATGCAGCTTGAGCGGCGTCAGAAAGCATTTGATCGGCATGTCGACGCGGCGCTCGGTCAGCCATTCGAGATCGGCTTGCGGCGTATCCGGTGGCGTCGGGTTCGGCGGTACGCGCCAGCCGTCGCCGGTCTTCGCGAGTTCCTGCATGCGCTGCCGCGCCGGCTCGTTCAGATCGAGCAGTGACTGTCCGTCCTCGGGCACGAACGCGTCGATATAGATCAATTGCGCGATGCGGTCGCGCGCGCGGTCGGCGACGCCGGTTGCGACCATGCCGCCATAGCTGTGGCCGATCAGCACGATGTCGCGCAGGTCTTCGTACTTGATGACGTTGAGGATGTCCTGGATGTGCGTCTCGAGATCGATCGACGGATCGGCGAGATGCGCGCGCTCGCCGAGACCCGTATAGCTCGGCGTCACCAGGCGATGCCCGGCCGCCTGCATCGGCTTGTGCATCTTTTTCCACGCCCATCCCGCCGACCAGGCGCCGTGGCAGACGAGAAAGGTTGCCCCCATGATTTTTCCTCACTGGTTATCGCGACCGGAACGCTATAAGGCACAAAACGTCTCTTCGCCAACTTTACAACCGTCATTCCGGGATGGTCCGAAGGACCAGACCCGGAATCTCGAGATTCCGGGTTCGCATCTTCGATGCGCCCCGGAATGACGTAGGAAATCCTGAACAGCAATGACCACGATCGCCTATGTGCTCCTATTTCTCGGCGCATTCGCCGGCGGCTTCGTGACCGGCCTCGCCGGCTTCGGAACCGGGCTCGTTGCGCTGGGGATCTGGCTCTATGCGTTGCCGCCTTCGATCGCCGTGTCGCTGGTCATCATCTGTTCCATCGTCGCGCAGACTTCGACGCTGCCGTCGATTTGGCACGCGATCGACTTCAAGCTGGTGTGGCCGTTCCTGATCGGCGGCCTTGCGGGGGTGCCGCTCGGCACCATGCTGATCGCGCACGCCGATCCCAATGTTTTCAAATTGAGCGTCGGCGTGCTGCTCTTGGTGTTTCCGACCGCGCTCTATTTCAACAGCACGCCCATCGCGTGGAGTTTCGGCGGCCGGCTCGCCGACGCCGCGATCGGATTTGCCGGTGGCATCCTGGGCGGCCTCGCCGGTCTGTCCGGCCCGATCCCAACGCTGTGGGCCAGCGTGCGCGGCTGGGGCAAGGATGAGCGCCGCGTCGTTTTTCAGACGTTCAACTGGACGGTGCTGACGGCGTCGCTGTGCGTGCAGGCCGGCACCGGTTTCATCACCCGGGAAGTCGTCTGGTTCGCGCTGCTGGCGCTGCCCGGAACGATTTTCGGCGCGTGGCTCGGCGCGCGCACCTATCAAGTGTTAAGCGACCATCATTTCCGCGATATCGTGCTTGGCCTGTTGTTTCTGTCCGGGATCGGCCTGGTCTGGAGCAGTCTCGGTCATTGAAGCGGCGCATCATCCCGCCTCGCGCCGATCACCATGCCGCCGGCAACGCCGACGCCCAGGACATACATCCAGCCCTCGTGAAAATCGAACAGGTGCGAATTGAACAGCGAGGTCGAGATATTTTGCACGACCACCAATAGCCCGATCCAGTTCACCAGACCCTCGCCGCGAAACAGCAGCAAATGCGCTATCCACATCGCATACAGCACGGCCACGCCGATCACGCCCCACTGCACCGCCACGTTCAAGGTCTGATTATGCGGATTTGAGACGATCTGGGCACGTGCACCGACCTCGCTGACCGCGGTCGTTTCAAACAAGCGGCGCGTCGCTCCGGTGCCGTATCCCAGCACAGGCGCCTCGGCGAAAAACCGCAGCGATTTACCCCAATAAATTAGCCGCGAACCGATGCCGGTCTCGTTGTTCCGGGTTGAGGTGACCTGATAGTCGGTGAAGAATTTCGAGACCGTGGCGCGGAGCTGCGGGGATGCGCTCCAGAGCACCGCCGCGAGCACCGCGGCGGCGCACGATACGGCAATCGCTGTTCGCCATCGCAAATGTAGCAGCGCGAATAAAGCCAGCATGATCGGCATGGTCACCAGCGCCGTGCGTGAAACGACGACGAACATCATGTTGATCAGCAGGCTTGCGGCGATGGCCGCGAGCAGCACCGCTAGCCAGGTCTTATTCGCCCGCAGGAACGTCATGACCGGATAGGCCAGCGCCACCGCGCATAAGACAAATTCCTGGCTTTGGTCGATGTAGTTCTTGACGACGATCCCGTTCGCCACCTGATAAGGACCGTGCGAGAAATAGAGTTTGAGCGACAGATCGGGATCGAAGGCGACCAGCCAGGACGCCGCCATCAGCAGTACACAGGACGCGAGAAAGGCGAGGAAAACCCACATCCCCCGCGACGTGCGTTCGAAATGATAAAGCAATAGCGGCATCATCAAGAACTTTGCGGTCGGGCCGACCGCAAAGATACGCTCGCCCCAGGGCGCGCTCGACCACAGCGTTCCCACCAGCGCCAGGCCGAACAAGGCGATCGGCAGAATGCAAATCGGCCGCGCCAGCGATCGAGCGAACGGGCGAATCTCAAGCGTCGGGAGCAGCGCGATGATCCAGAGCACCGCGACAATCAGGACGCCGCTGGTCGACCACGGCAGCAAGATCGCGATCAAAACCGCAAGCAGGTCGAGATTCAGGATCCGCGCAGCCGGATCGCGCCGGGCGGACATGACGAGGGCGAGCCCGGAAAGCCCGGGCTCATTTCTCGCGGCTTCAGTCATATCGGCCCCCTGCGCGCTTTAGGTCGTATTATCACGGATACCTAGCTCAAGTGGCCGAAACGCTGCAATCCGCATCCCTCATTCCGCCGCCGAGATACGATCGAATTCCGTCGCCTGGCGCTCGAACAGCCCGCGATAGATTCCGCCCGAACGATTGGCGAGCGCGGCGTGAGTGCCCTGCTCGACGATCTCGCCGCGATCAAACACCAGGATGCGGTCGAGGCTGCGCACGGTCGACAGCCGGTGCGCGATCACGATTGAGGTCCGTCCCTTCATCAGCCGTTCCATCGCCTGCTGAATCAGCGCCTCGGACTCTGAGTCGAGGCTCGAGGTCGCCTCGTCCAGGATCAGGACGGGCGCATCGGCGAGAAATGCGCGGGCCAGCGCGACGCGCTGCCGCTCGCCGCCCGACAGTTTCACGCCGCGTTCGCCGACCAGCGTGCCATAACCTTTCGGCAGCCGCAGGATGAACTCATGCGCATTGGCGAGCCGCGCCGCCTGCTCGATCGCAGCCCCGCTGGCACCGGGCCGGCCGTAGGCGATGTTCTCGGCCAGCGAGCGGTGAAACAGGATCGGCTCCTGCTGCACAATCGCGATCTGGCTGCGCAGCGATTGCTGCGTCGCCTTCGCGATGTCCTGATCGTCGATCAGGATTTTCCCGCTGGTGACATCGTAAAGCCGCTGCACCAGTTTGACAAAAGTGGTCTTGCCGGAGCCGGAGCGGCCGACCAGGCCGACGCGCTCGCCGGCACGGATGTCGACCGACAGGCCGTCGTACAGCGGCGCGCGGTGCCCGCCGTAATGGAAGGTCACGTCTTCGAACACGATGCGTCCGTCCTGGATATCGATCGGCCGTGCGCCGGACGCGTCGGCAATGCCGATCGGCTCGTCATGCATCGCGACCAATTCCTCCATGTCGTTGACCGAGCGCTGCAAATTGTTGATGTGCATGCCGACGTCGCGCAAATAGGCGTGGATGATGTAGTAGCTGGTCAGCACATAGGTCACATCGCCCGGCGAAGCGCGGCCGGCGATCCACAAGAGCAGCGCGCCGCCGATCACGGAGGCGCGCAGGCAGAGCAGCACCGCAAGCTGTGCGGTGGCGGTATAGGTATAGCGCAGCCAGGTCCGCCGCACCCGGGCGCTCCAGCGGTTGATGACGCGCTTTAGCCGCACGTCCTCGCGCTGTTCCGCGCCGAACGATTTTACCACGGCGTTGCAGGTCAAGGCATCGGCAAGCGTGCCGCCGACCTTGGTGTCCCAGGCGTTGGAGACGCGCGCCGCGGGCGCGATGTAGCGCGTCGAGAACAGGATGATCATCGGGATGTAGATCGCAGCGCCAACGGCGATCACGAGGCCGAGCGACGGCCAGTGCAGCCCGAGCAGGATCATCGAGCCCAACAGCACCACCAATGAGGGCAACAGCGCCATCAGGATGGTGTCGTTGAGCAGGTCGAGCGCCCACATGCCGCGGGTGATCTTGCGCACGGTCGAGCCGGCGAAGCTGTTGGCGTGCCAGTCGGTGGAGAAGCGCTGCACCCGCGTGAAGGCGTCGCGCGCCACGTCGGACATGATCCGCAACGTGAACGGCACGATCGTGTATAGCCCCGTCATGCGCAGGATGATCGAGGCAAGACCCAGCCCCACGATCGCGGCAAAGGCGGTATACGCCGCGCGGCGTGCGACGGGGTCCGACGCGGCGGAGGTCATGGCGTCGACGAGATGGCCTGAGAATACCGGCATGAACAGGTCGGCCATGGTGGCCCCTAACAGGCCGGCGGCGGTGGTTGCGGCCATCACAGGCTGGTTGAGCCAGTGGCGGAACACGAACGGCAACACCACACGAATGGCAGCGGCGCGTTTGGTGTGAAAAACGGTCATGGCGTCATCCGGCTACGCTTTCGCGCGCGCCGGCTCCGTTGATGGACGCGCGGACGGCAACGGGCCGAACGCAAGCGTCGTTGAAAACAGGTAACTTACTGGGAAGCTTGGGATGATCGGGACGTCAGGCCCGGTCGATGCTGACGGAAACCGCCCTCAAAGGGCGAAACAGGCGTCCAGCATGGGCATCGGACGCGGGCGTACGATCTGCGAATATGACGAAATCATGCAAATCTCCCCGGTTCGAGCGACAATGCGTTGCTTATAAATGCATCGCGGCTGATTTGCAATATCGGCGGCGCGCTCAGAACTGGAAGTACAGAAATTCGAGCCGTTGCCACATGCCGAACAGCGAGATCGCGAATGCGAATGCTGACACCAGCGCCCATGCCGCGTTCGGCCGCCATCGCAGCCAAATAGCCTTTTCCGGCGCGCGGCGGTATTCGCGATAACCGAACAGTTGCGGGACGTTCGGCAGGCAAAGCGCGATCAGAAGCGCCAGCGTCACCGCACCACCGCCGATCAGCAACAGCCGCTCCTCGCCGACCAGGACCGGCAAATCCATCAGCCGCAGGATGCCGGAGGAGGCGTAAGCGGAACTGCCGGCCTTAACTCCCACGAGGCCGCCCAGCATCTGCCATGCCCCCGCCATGGTCCGCGCGCGGAAGAACACCCAGGCGAAGATCACGGCAACGAACGTGATGAACCACGACAGTCCTTTTGCAACGAACCCCGTCGCAGCGGCGGGCTTATCGCCGCCACGCCAGGCGCGCCAAAGATGATTGATACTGAGATAGACCCCATGCAGCCCGCCCCAGACCAGAAAATTCCACCCCGCCCCGTGCCAGAGCCCACCGAGCAGCATCGTCACCATAAGATTGATGTAGCGGCGCTGCTCGCCGAGCCGGTTGCCGCCGATCGGAATGTAGAGATAGTCGCGCAGGAACCGCGACAGCGTGATGTGCCAGCGCCGCCAGAATTCGATGATCGAACTCGCCCGATAAGGCGAGCGAAAATTCACCGGCAGGCGGATGCCGAACAACAGCGCAAGTCCGACCGCCATGTCGGAATAGCCGGAGAAGTCGAAATAGATCTGCAAGGTGTAGGCTGATGTCGCAAGCCACGCCCATGATGTGGTGACGCTGCCGCCGGCATCGAGATGCGCGAATACCGGCGAGACGAACTGCGCGAGGTTGTCGGCGATCACGACTTTCTTGAATAATCCGGCAGCGAAGATCGCAAGGCCCCTCGCCGCCAGCACCGCGGAACGGGATGTGCGCCCGCGCTTGAACTGCGGGATCATCTCGGCGTGATGCACCAGGGGGCCCGCGATCAGATGCGGGAAGAACGACACGAATAACGTGTAGCTGACGATATCGCGCTCGACCTTGGCGCCGCGCATCACATCGACCAGATAGGCGATCTGCTGGAAGGTGAAGAAGGAGATGCCGAGCGGCAGCACGATGTTGAAGAACGGCAGCGGCGCGCCGGTCATTGTATTGATGCTGTCGAAGATGAAGTTGGTGTATTTGAAGTAACAGAGCAGCGCGAGATTGAGCGCGACGCCAAGGGTGCCGATGGCGCGGCGGCGCAGCGGGTCTTCCATCCGCAGGCCGAGCGAGAAATTCACCGCGATCGAGGCGAGCAGCAGCAAGAGATAGACCGGCTGCCACGCGGCGTAGAAGACGAGCGACGCCGCCGCCAGCACCATAATGCCGGCGCGCGGCGAATGGCGGCGCGCGGCGGCAAAGGCCAGCACGGTGCCGGGCAGGAACTGGAACAAGAAGGTGTAGGAGGAGAATAGCATCGCGGTGCGGCTAACGCTTCAGCCGCGACACGAGATAGCGCGTGTAGATCGGCACACCGGAGGCGTTGACGTGCATCTCGTCGGCGTAATTGGCCTGCTCCAGCCCGGGAACCGACTGGATATTGAGGACCTCGAAGCCGCAGCGGCGGCCGGCATCGGTGACCAGCGCGGCATATTGATCGTCCTTGTCGCGCCAACCCGGGTCATGTGCGCGGTCGTAGCGCGGCGCCCAGGGCGGCACCACGACCGTGAGCTTCTTGGTCAGCGCCACCATGTCGCAGAGCGCGCCGATCTCGAAGCGCGCCTTGGGACCGGACAGATCCCAATTGCCGTAATGGGCGTGCGAGCCGATATCGGCGGGCCAGCGGTCGTCGCCCTGCGTATAGTCGATGATCCTCAAGCCGAGCGAGGTGGGCGCCGCGCCGAGATCAGCGACATCTTGATCGGCAACGAGCCGCGCGTTGAAGGCTTCGCGGATGAAGCGGATCAGGGTGCCGATCCGCAGCGGCAGGAACGTAACCATCTGCTCGGCGACGCCGAGCCTTGCGGCGACGTCCTGCGGATAAACCGCGGCGGAGCGGACGCCCTCATTGAACAGGAATGGCGCGACGCTCATGACGACATGCGCCTTCTGGAACGACGCCGGCGCGCGGCGGATGGCGGCGAGAAGCGCCAATGGCTCGCCGGCGTCATAGGCGATGTTGACGGCAAAGCCCTTCGGCTTGCCGAGCAGTTGTGCGGCCAAGGCCGGATCGACCTGATAGACGGTACGGCTCTCGCCGGCGAAGATCAGTTCGGGACGCGACGAGAGCAGCGGCAGCTTTACGGCAAGCATGGCCGGCACGTCGTCATGGACGCGATCGGCGATCGCCAACAGTCCCGCCAGCGCCAATAGCCACACCACCGCCGTCAGCGCCAGCGCGGCGGCGATCCATCGCGCGGAGGCCGCCTGCACACGCTTCAGCGATCCGCTGTCGGAAATAGAAAGGCTGCGCATCATGGCGCCGTTCAAGCATGAACGGCTGCGCCAGACAATATTGCTAATGCGCCGGCTCGGTCGCGGCCACGGCCGGCTTCTTCAGCAGCATGACCAACAGGCTGAGGCCGAAATAGAACAGCGTCAGCATGAAAAAGGCGTCGCCATATCCCATCACCACCGCCTGGCGGTGCACGATCTGGGACAATTGCTTCATCGCCATCAGCGCGGAATCGCCCATGCCCTGCAGGCGCTGGGTGAACATCGAGAGCGTCTCGGTCGCCGTCGCATTGCCCCAGGTGACGCGCTCCTGCAGCCGCGTGATATGCAAATCGGTGCGCTCGTTGAGTACCTGGTTGATGATGGCGAGCCCGACCGCGCCGCCGAGATTGCGCGTCAGGTTGAACAATCCCGAGGCGTTCTTCACACGGTCCGGCGGCAGCGTCCCGAGCGCGATATTGTTGGTCGGCACCATCGCGAACATCATGCCGATGCCGCGCAGGATCTGCGGCAGCAACAGCTCGTAGAAATCATAGTCGCGGGTGATCCACGTCATCTGCCAGGAGCCGAGCCCGAAAATAATCAGGCCGGCGGCGATGATGTAGCGCATGTCGACCTTGAGCATCAGCCGTCCGACCAGCGGCGCGGTCAGGAACATGGTGACGCCGGAGACGAACATGGTCTCGCCGATCATCAGCGCGCTATAGCCGCGCACCTCGGCGAGATAGCGCGGATACATGTAGGTCAACCCGTAAAGGCCGATGCCGACGCCGAACGAGATCAGGCAGCCGATGCCGAAATTGCGGTCGGTGAAGGCGCGGATGTCGACAATGGGCTCCTCCGCCGTCAGGACGCGGTAGAAGAAGGCGATCGCCGAGACCGCGCAGACCGCGGCGCAGATCGCCACGGAAGTATCCTGCAGCCATTCATATTGCGGGCCTTCCTCGAGCACATATTCGAGCGCGCCCAAAAACCCCGCCATCGCGATCAGGCCGAACCAGTCGAAGCGATCGAGCAGTTCGAAATTCGGCTGGTCGAAATCGACCAGCGCCAGCACGCCGATGGTGATGCCGATGCCGGGGACGACGTTGATGAAGAACAGCCAGTGCCACGACATCAGGTCGGTGATGATGCCGCCGACGGTCGGGCCAATGGTCGGCGCCAGCGTCGCGACCAGGCCGATGATGGGGCCGACGATGTAGAATTTCGAGCGCGGAAACACCGTATAGGCCGAAGCGAACACCGTCGGGATCATGCCGGCACCCAAAAATCCCTGGATCGCACGCCACAGGATCATCTGTTCGATCGAGGAGGCGAACCCGCACAGGAAGCTCGCGATGGTGAAGCCGGAGGCGGAGATCGCGAACAACAACCGCGTGCCGAACGCGCGCGACAGGAACCCGGACAGTGGGATCGCGATCACTTCGGCGATCAGATACGAGGTCTGGACCCAAGATACTTCGGTGGAGCTTGCCGACAGGCCGGCCTGGATATCGGTGAGCGAGGCCGAGACGATCTGGATGTCCAGGATCGACATGAACATCCCGAACACCATGATCAGGAACGCGATCAGCCGCCGCGCCGGGATACGCTCGGACGACGGCGCCGCGGCGCGCATCATGGCGGGTGAGGCTGTGGTGGCGTCGGCCATAATCTGCTTCGGTTCGAGACGGGCTCAGGCACCGGGCCTCGTCGCCCGATGCGCAAAATCTATTGCGGATGGATCATGGTCGGTGCGTCGAGGTCGGCGTCACTGTCGGCATCGGCGGCGCCGTTGTGGGTGTCGACGGTGGCATAGACCGACATGCCCGCGCGCAACAGGTTTTGCCGCGCGACATCCTTCGGCACCTTCACGCGAACCGGCAGCCGCTGCACGATTTTTGTAAAGTTGCCGGTAGCGTTGTCCGGCGGCAGCAGCGTGAACACGGAGCCTGCCGCGGGCGAGATGCTGTCGACAAAACCTGCGAATTTGCGATGGCCGTAGGCGTCGACCGAGATCGTCACCGGCTGGCCCGGACGGATGCGCTTGAGCTGGGTTTCCTTGAAATTGGCGTCGATGAAGACGTCGTCGAGCGGCACCACATTGCCAAGCCGCTGCCCGACGACGACGAAGTCGCCGACATTGACCAGACGGTTGGAGAAGGTGCCGTCGACCGGCGCGCGCACATAGGTGAAGTCGAGGTCGCGCTGGGCCTTGGCGAGCGAGGTCTGCAGTTCCGCAAGCTGCGCGCGGGCCTCGGCCTGCTGGGCCTTTGTCACTTCGACATTGGTGAGCGCGGCGTCATAGGCGGCCTGCGCCGATTTGAGCGCGGCGACGCCCTGGTCGCGCGTGGCTTCGGACACTTCATAGGTCGCGTGCGAGGCAAAGCCCTTGGCGGACAGCGCCTGCTGACGGTCGAAATCGAGATCGGCCCGCTTCACGCCGGCTTGCGCCGAGACGACCTGGGCCTTGGACTGCTCGACCGCGCTTTCCAGCGCAGTGACCTGGCGGCCGATGCGGTCGATGGTGGCCTGCTGGGTCGCGATCTTGGTGCGCGCGGCGTCAACCGCGATGCGATAATCGCCGTCGTCGATCCGGAACATCACGTCGCCGGTCCGTACCAGCGTGTTGTCGCCGGGCAGGATCGCCGCGATATGGCCCGCCACCCGCGCGCCGAGCACGGTGTTGTTGGCGCGCACATAGGCATCGTCGGTCGACACATAAAAACGTCCGACCAGGACGTAATATCCGCCGTAGCTTGCCGCGGCGAGCGCGAGCAAGGTCAGGATGCCCATCAGGACAAATTTGCGTTTTCCGGATTTCGGCGCGACTGATGCCGCCGTCGCGGCAGGTGCAGCGGCCGGCTTTTCGATTGGTGGCTTGACCGGCGTCTCCGCTGGACGGCGTGCAACGGTTTCATCGGCAACATGCGAACGAAGCTGATCGGCGAGCGCGGCCGAATTGTCGCGCGCGGCTTCGCTCTCTGCCTTCTCTGGCTCGGTGCGAAGGATGCGCGCGGCCTGGTCTCTCGCTGCGGCCATCACGGCCTCCCCACTACAAATGCAGCGACGCACGCACGGGCAAGCAGTCGCCCGGCGACGTCGCATGTTGAAATTAGCATTGACCGAACGGTTCGGTCAAGATATATTCGTACGTACCTACCGACCATATAGAGGGTCATTTCGTTCCGAGGCGTTTTGAGGGCTCAAATCTTTCCCGAGAACCTAAACCAATGGTTGCAGCCGATCGTACACCTCTCCATCTCGTCGATGAAGACAGCGCCAAGCGCCGGCAAATCCTGGCCGGCGCCAGCAAGGTCTTCATGGATCTGGGCTTTGACGGCGCCAGCATGGGCGAGATCGCACGCGCCGCCGGCGTCTCCAAGGGAACGCTTTACGTCTATTTCGCCGACAAGAACCGGCTGTTCGAGGCCATCGTCGAGCAGGAAATGCTCGACCAGAAGAAGGTTAATTTCAATTTCGACCCCGAACGCGACGTCGCCACCACGCTGCGCGAATTCGGCCGGGCCTATATCCAGTTGCTGTGCCGGCCGGGCGGCGGATCGGCGATCCGCACCGTGATGTCGATCGCCGAGCGGATGCCCGATGTCGGCCGGCGCTATTACGAGCATGTGCTGGAAAACACCATCAACCGCCTGGCCTCCTATCTCGAGGCGCGCGCGAAGCGTAACGATGTTGCGATTCCCGAGTGCCAATTGGCGGCGTCGCAATTCATGAACATGTGCCAGGCATCGCTGTTTTTGCCGTTCATTTTCCAGGCCGCCCCGCCCCCTTCCCCCGAGCGCATCGCGCAAGTGGTCGAAAGCGCGACGCGGATGTTTTTGGCGGGGTACGGCAGGAAAGCGGGCTGAGCTTTGCTGGGACGTTACCTTTGGCCAGGTCGTCATACCCCGCGAAAGCGGGGTATCCAGTACGCCGCGGCTTATCCGTTCCATTGCTGGCATCTCTGGAATACTGGATCACCCGCTTTCGCGGGTGATGACAGCTGAAGTCAACGGCTGGATACAGCTTCACATTCCCGCGACACGAAGTGCCCGAGTTGTGCAAGAACTTTCCGCCCCAAGAGGGCGTGGGGAATGCCGGGCGCCGATGCACCCGCAGCCGCGCGTGTAGTGTAGTAAACACGCGCGTTAGTCACCACAGGTCCACCGGAACAACCCGGCATTCCCGCACGCAATGGTTTTAACGGCTTCCTTCGCGCTCTCCCCGGTGACCGGGCTCTTTTGCCACCGTCATCAGTGGAATCGCTTCCACCAACTTGACACCAGCGTCGGGGTGTCAGGACCACACGACTTCGCCGTCCGCTTAAGCGCTGTTCGTCGATAGCGCTGCTCGCGTCCACCGCATCCCGTTCCGCGTCCGTGACGACCGCGAAGCGCCCCTCTGTGGAACGAGACGGTGATGGATATACGAGTGATTTGGGTCAAGCGCGAAGCAGAATATTTTTGCAAGAGGGGCTGGACACAATTTACTGATTTGCCCGTCGGGCAAATCAAAACATCATTTGCCGAACGTGATTTCGCAAAACTTCAATGAAACTTCGCTCACCATCAAGCTCGTAGGATGGGAAAAGTTCTGATCGAAAAAGCCTAGCACGCAAGGCGCGGGTCGCGCTGTGGCGAGGGTCCGGCCGGCGCTGTGGGCGCGCCGGTTTCTCCGGCCGGGTCGGTGTTGGTGTAGGCCGCGACGGTGGGACTTGTCGAGATGGCCCAGGTTCG
The DNA here is from genome assembly GCF_900141755.1 of Bradyrhizobium lablabi. Taxonomy (NCBI): domain Bacteria; kingdom Pseudomonadati; phylum Pseudomonadota; class Alphaproteobacteria; order Hyphomicrobiales; family Nitrobacteraceae; genus Bradyrhizobium; species Bradyrhizobium lablabi. The sequence goes on from NZ_LT670844.1 coordinate 2,348,251, forward strand.
CGTCCGCTCCTTTTCCCTTTCGCCCGTTTTGACTTGTCAATCGAGTGTCCGATGACCCAAGTCGGTAAGCACGGGCTCCTCATTTTGCATCTCGACGAGGCCCATCTCGATCAAGGTCCGGAGATCGTCCGGACTGACCGGCATGAGTTTGGTTCGCTTGCCTTTGATGTCACGCAACGACCACCGGAGACGGATCGCCGTGGTTAGATCTAACCCCGCCAGTGGTGAGTCTGGCTGATCACTTGTCATCGTCTCATTTCTTCGCCTTCAGCCCACCGGAGCGAGCCGCAGCGATTGCGTGTGCTGCTTTCAGTCGTTCGCTGGGCAACGACTTCCGCTTGTCTTTCGGTAACGCTTGCGACTTGAGCGGAGCGCCCAGACCTCTTGGCCGTGCCCGCGCGGGGGATTTGTTCATCTGGTTCGATCCTCTTTCAAGACCGAAGCTTTAAGCCGCTAGCGCGGCGGCTTTAGATCGCCGGCCAGCCAGCCCAGGGCGTCGGTCTTCATTGGGTCCATAGGGAAGGAAACGGTCTCGAGACGATGACAGGTGCTGCACTCGAAGGTGCGTTGCTCGAAGCCCCGCTTGCCCGGCGAAATTCGAGCCAATCCCATCCTGTGTTTGCAGGCGGGACACATCGGCCGCTCCGCGGTGGAAGATGAAACACGCATCGCCCGTTGCCCTAACGTAATCATAGGTTTGGCGACAGAGTTTGGTCTGTTCGCTGGGCGACTCTGCGACAAGATTTTGTCATAACCCTTGGGGCGGCACGCAGGTAACAAGCCACCGCGGATGCGTCGAAGACCAAACGTGCAGAACACATTTTCAAGGATGCGGCCGAGGTCGAAGCGCTGATGACCGCAGAGGGATTTGAGCAGCTCCGCGTCAATACGATTACGCAGCAGATCACGTTCCCGTCGGCCCTCGACTATGTACGATTTCAACTGATTGCCACGCCGATGGCCAGCCTGCTTGGCGATCGAACCGACAGCGAACGCGAAACCGCCATCAGGGACATAGCGATCGAGGCCGAGGCGCTTCTCGACAAGGATATGTTGCGCGACGGTCGCCTGTCGTTTCCGCAACAGGCTTACGTCGCATCGGCCGTCCGTTGAAATCAGCCGGCCAGTCCGCCGTAACGCGCGGGGGACGGGTTACATGGGTTGAGAACCGCCAGAAAAGTATCGAGTGGATACACCAAAGCGTCTTGCGGGTGGTGTATGCGGTAATCTCTGTGATTGTAATACGATGGCCGCATCTGAAGCAGAATCAATAGCGGGGCGATAATGTTGACTATGCCTGCCAGGACGATCTTGATCAGTGCTCTGCTGTTTTCCGCCGCCTACGCCCAGCCGGCACCGTCGCCCCCAACGGCATCAGAACTGCCGCCGATATTCGTCCCGGAGCCGGCACTGATTCCGGTCCCCGCCAACGGTTGCGTCTGGGCCGGCCGATCTTTCAGCGAAGGGTCAGCCTTCTGCATCGCCGACAAAGTTTTGCAGGTTTGCACCCAAGGAAAGTGGGGACGCGAAGGCGCCACCGAAGGCTGCCGCGGCGCTCTCGCCGATTCAAAATGAAGTTGGGAGTGACAGACGGGCCGCCATTGTTGGCGGCCTCTTTCCGTAGCTGCCTAGCCCGTAGGCTGGGTTAGTGTCGTAGATGGGGTAACGTCGTAATGTTCTCGCCGTTTCCTCCCGGGATCACTCGCGCGAGGTGAGCTTTGCTTTGCGGACACGGTGCCACGCGGCGAAGGCTTCGATTACTTGGTTGAAGAATCGGGGCGGCAGGAAGCCATATTCATAGCGATCGCTGCGGCCGATTTTCCGAAGATCATAGCCCGGCCATTCGAACTCGTTGCCCTCGGCAACAACGATCCAGGAACGCGCGTCGTCAAGCCGGAGATGACGTTTGACCGTAGCCGGGATTTCAACCGCGGCCGCAGGATCGACCGGAGGAGCATGCATGATCGGCAGCACCACAACGATCGTCGTGTCATTCGCCGGGCGCTCGACCGCCAGCACAATCACGCTCGGGCGATCTTTGCGCCCTTCTTCTCGTCCCGCTTCATGTTCGTGGTGCCAAAGATAGGCATAGGAAATGACAAGGCCCGGTTCGGGCGTGGGTATCGGCACCCGCCCGCGCTATTTCTGTTCAAGCACGGAATCGAGATGCGCATGCCGCTCGTCCATGCGTGAGGAGCCGATCGCCTGAACCTTCTCGTCAGAAAGTTCGGCAGTCGCAAAGCTGCGACGACGCTGCTTGAAACGGCGGAATTCCTCGTACTCGTCCGGCGCAACGAAATAGCCGGTGATCGATCCGTGGCTCGATACCGCAACGGCCTCTCGCTGGGCGAGCATTCGATAGCGGCCGAAATTCCTGGTGAACTCCGAAGCCGGGATGGTGTCAGACATATCCAACTTACTCCTCTTTAGACCCGCAATATACGCAATTTACGTGAAAAGCGCAACTTGCGCTTTTCGAGAATTATCTTCAACCTTTTGACAGAACTCTGTTTTTTTCCTGCAGCGCTGGCCCACTGGCGGTCGGTCGAAGCTATTAGCCGTCTCTCGCGTCGCAGCCTGACATAGCGATGCGCAATCCGGGATGGCGATCTCAAGCGACGGCCCCGGATTTCGCTCCGCTGTATCCGCCGAGGCACTCATCTTCGTGATTTGACATTTCTCCTCATTTTGTCAAATTCGTCAAATGACGCCCCGCGACCGGATTCTTGATGCTGCGATGACCGTGTTCCGCCGGCATGGTTTTCGGCGGTCGTCGATCGAGCAGGCGGCCGAAGCCGCCGGGCTGACGCGGCAGGCGCTGTATCATCATTTCAAATCCAAGGAGGCGCTGTTCCGCGCTGTCCTCGAACGGCTGCACGTGAGCGCGCTGGCTGCGGGAAGCGCGGCGGCGAACGCAAAAGAGCAGGAAGGCGGCAGCCTCGCCGATATCCTGATCGCACAGATCATCGCGCGGTTCAGCCTTTTGATCGCTTCGCTCGACGGCTCGCCCCATATCGAGGAGCTGTTCTCCGAACACCTGGTGCACGCCGGCGACCTCTATCAGAAATATGCCGGCCGCTATGCCGAACAGGGTGTCGCAACGATCGAAAATATCCGCCGCAGGCAAAAGCTAGTGCTTGCCATCTCCTCGGCCGAGCTCGCGCGATGCGTCGAGATGGCCATCAACGGCAGCAAATCGATGCACCCGAAGATGCAGCCCGTCGACGCCTTCTTCGGAGATATTGAGACCATGCTGCGCACGCTGATCGCCGGCGCCATCGGCGCGTCGCCGAAGCCGCGCAGCGTAAAACCCAAGCTAGCGAAAAAATCCGCCCGCCCCAAACCTGGAGATCGCAAATGAGCACGATGATGATCAACGGCCGCTCCGCGACCTTGCCCGACGATCCCGATGCGCTTCTCATCGACGTCGTGCGCGGCGACCTCAACCTGACGGGAACAAAACTGGTCTGCGGGGCCGGCGTCTGCGGCGCTTGCACGGTGCTGGTCGACGGCGCGCCGGTCGTGAGCTGCCTGATGCCCGCGCGCGCGGCCGCAGGCAAAACCGTGACGACGGTCGAAGGCATCGGCGAGGCAAAACTGCATCCGGTGCAGAAGGCGTTCATGGCGCACGACGCGCTGCAATGCGGCTTCTGCACGCCGGGTTTTGTCGTCGAAGCTGCGGCGTTTTGCGACGCCTGGCGGGCGACCAAGGGAACGGCGATGCCGTCGCGGGAGGAAATTGGGGCCGCGCTGTCGGGCCATCTGTGCCGCTGCGGCGCCTATGACGGCATTTTTCGCGCGGTGGCGGAGGCGTGCGCCGGACGATTTGACGGCGACAACATCGCCTCCCCGCGCCTCGAGGCGCGCGACAAGGTGACGGGGGCGGCAAAATACACCGTCGACATCCATCATGACGGACAGCTCGAAGGCATGATCCTGCGCTCGCCGTTCGCCCATGCCCGCTTCACTGAGATCGACCTCGCGCCGGCGCGCGCGATGCCGGGCGTTAGCGCCGCGATTTCCCTGCTCGGCGACGACCGTATCGCGCGCTATGTCGGCGAACCCATCGCCGCCGTCGCCGCAAAAGATTCCAAGACCGCGCTCGCCGCTCTCGCCGCGATCAAGCACACGAGCGAAAATCTGCCCGCGGTGATTGGGCTGGACAACGCGCGCAAGAGCGATGCGCCAATCGTGTTCGAAAAATCGAGCCGCAAGAAAGCGGGCAACGTCTCGGAGGGCGGCGGCGCGCCGGCGCCCTGGAGGGGCAATGTGCGCGGGCCGTCAGGGGCGTTCTCGCACAAGGCCAAGAAGGCGCGAAGCTGGCTCGACGACGCGCGAAAGGCGCACGATCCGTTGCTGGTCGAGGGGATTTTTCGGACCGGCACGCAGCAGCATGCCTGCCTGGAGCCGCACGCCACCGTCGCCCGCTTCGATGGCGACCGCCTCACCGTGCACGTCTCGACGCAGGGCGTGTTCGAGCTGAAGGAAGCGATTGCAAAACGCTGCAAGCTCGACCACCACAAGGTCCATGTCATCGCCGATCACGTCGGCGGCGGGTTTGGCTCGAAGGGCAAGCTCGGCATGGACACGGTTGCGGCGATTGAGCTCGCGCGCGCGGCGAAGGCGCCGGTCAGGGTCGCCTATGACCGGCATGAAGAACTTTCCGTCACGGGCTACCGGCCGGCGGCGCAAGTCGAGATCGCGCTGTTACCATCAGAACAAGGCGACCTCAAAGCCGTCTCGTTCAAGGCCTATGCCGACACGGGCGCCGCCGTGAACTCGACGATCGCGGTGCTGGCGCGTTTGATTTACCCGGCGCAGGCCAAAGAACTCGTCGATTTCGATGTCATCAGCAATCTGCCGCCCGGCTCCGCGTTCCGCGCCCCCGGCGGACCGCCGATGGCATTCGCGCTGGAACAGGCGATCGATGAAGCAAGCTTGCGCATGAAGGTCGATCCGATTGCCTTGCGCAAGCGCTGGGATACCGATCCGAACCGGGCGCGGCTCTATGATTGGGCATCGAGCCTCGAGCTCTGGCGCGACCGGAAGACGCAGGCCGCGCAGACCGGGCGCTATCGCCGCGGCACAGGCGTCGCCGCCGGATACTGGCTTTATCTCTGGCAGCCCGGCTCGAAGGTCGAGCTCGCGGTCAAGGGCGGGCGGCTCGTTGCCAGCTCGGCCATACAGGATATCGGCAACGGCTGCCGCAGCGTGATCGCCAATACGGTCGCGCATGAATTTGGACTTGAGCCGCACGACATCGAGGTCCGGATCGGCGATTCCAGTCTGCCGGAAGGCCCGCCGTCGACCGGCAGCCGGACCACCGCCTCGGTGATCCCGCCGACCTTGCTTGCGGTGAACGCGCTGAAGGCCGCCATCTTACAAAGCTCGAAACGGCCGCCGACGCCCGGCTCCAACGCGCCATGGCGCGAATTGATCGCGGCGTCGCCTGATCTTGCGAGATCAGCGGTGCGGCCGGAAGACGCAAAACCGACGCTTCCGGGAATCCGTTCGCCCTTGAAGGAGGCGGGATTGATGGGGACGATCTTTGGCTGGATGATGCGCCGCATGTCCAACATCGCGATCGGCGCAGGTGTGCCGAGCTCGGTGCAGGTGATCGAGGTCGAGGTCGATACCTGGCTCGGTCATGTCCGCGTGCTGAATGTTGCGACCGGGATTGCGGTCGGAAAAATCGCGGCGCCCGCGCTAGCGCGGAGCCAGGCGACGGGCTCTGTCATTCAGGGCATCGGCTATGCGCTCTATGAAGCGCGCGAGGTCGATCCGCGCACCGGCGACATCCTCACCGGCGGAATGGAGGATTACCGCATTCCCGGCATCGCCGACACGCCGCCGATGGACGTGCATTTCGACGAAATAGGTTTTGACCACGTGCTCGGCGGCAGCGTCGGCATCGGCGAGGTCGCAACCGTGCCGACCTCGCCCGCGATCGCCAACGCCATCTGCAACGCGATCGGGATCAGGCTGACGGAGATTCCGATCCGGCCTGATCGTCTGGTTGCCGCATTAAAAGGGAGGGCGGCCGCATGAATTCCGCAACGATGACCGCTTTCACGCAAGCCGCCGAATTCCGCGCCGCCGGCACCGACCTTTCCGAACGCCGGCGCAGCGGCGTGTCGAAGGGACCGCTGATCGATATCGCGGCAACACCTGATGCCGTCGGGATCGCCTGGGGCGCCGACGGCGCGGCGCGGATCGGGGCGCTGATGACGATCGCTGCGATCGCGGCCGACGCCCGCATCGCGCAGGCCTATCCGGGTCTTGCGGCTTCCGCGCTTGGCCTCGCGACGCCGCAGGTCCGTCATCTCGCGACGCTTGGCGGCAATCTCGCGCAGCGCTCACGGTGCTGGTACTTTCGCAATCCGCATATCGATTGCCTGAAAAAGGGCGGCGTGGAGTGTCCGGCCCGGTCGGGCAATCATCTCTACGGCGTCGCCTTCGATCTTGGCCCCTGCGTGGCGGTGCATCCCTCGACCATGGCGGCGGCGCTGCTGGCCTATGAGGCGAAGATCGACACCAATAAAAGGCACGGGATTTCGGTTGGCGAATTGCTGGGCGACGGCTCGAGCGCCGCCGACCACACGCTGGCGCCGGGCGAAATGATCGCGAGCGTCGAACTGCCGGCGCCGGTCGCGGGCGAACGCGCGCTCTACAAGCGCGCCATCAGCCGGACGCATGCGGAATGGCCGCTGGTCGAAGTCTGCATCCGCGCCGTGGTCTCTGGCGGCACCTTCCAGTTCGTCCGCATCGCGGCCGGCGGCATCGCGCCGGTGCCGCTGCGGCTTTCGGCGGCGGAAGCGGCGCTGCAGGGCAGACCGGCGAAGGCGGCGACGATTGCGGAGGCTGCGAGGGCGGCGACGACGGGGGCAAAACCGTTGCCGATGACGGGGTACAAGCTCGATCTGCTGCAGGGCGTCGTGCAGGATTTGCTGGAGCGGGTCGTGGCATAACGGCCTCGTGGTTCGAGACGCGCGGCGTTGCCGCGCTCCTCACCATGAGGGTTGGACTTCATCGTAAGGGGTTAGAGGACCTCATCCTGAGGAGCGCGCTTTGGCGCGCGTCTCGAAGGATGGCCACGAGTTCACCCTAGTTACTCGTCCTCGAACTCGTCTTCCTCGTTGACCTTGTCGTTCGGCCGGTGCCGGTGCGCGACGTGCTTGCCGCCGAGCGATCCCGTTACGTAGGGATCGCGCGAGGCGTAGGGATTGCGGCCGGCGGCGCGCGCCGCGATCTCTTCGCCTGACACCGCCGAGGGTTCGCAGATCAGTAGAGCGAAGCCGTAGGGCGGATTAGCCGAAGGCGTAATCCGCCGTTCCAAGCCAACCGGCACGATCACCGTCGTTCGCCAAAATCACCGCTCGTTTCGCTGTCGCCACCCCAATCTTCCGGGAACAACCCAGCGCGTACATCGCGATGGAACGAGGAATATAGGGCCAATCCCGCACGCGCGTGACCAGTCGGTGCTTGAGCGGATTTATATAACAATATTCGACGTGGCGCGTATAATCAGCCTCATCGCGGATCAGATGCTCCCAGAAGCGCCGTTGCCAGATGCCACGCTCGTTGCGCGCGGCTCGAACGGCGCTGAGCCGCTCCCGCTTCGGCAGCGCTCTCGCAAAACGGTTCTTTATCAGCCGCCAACCCGTGGAAAAATCGCAATCGTCCGGCGGCAGTTTCCAGATCGCATGCAGATGATCGGGCAGCACGACGAACGCGTCGATCGTAAAGGGATGGCTCTCGCGAGTAGCGGCGACCGCATCGCGAAAGGTCGCGATATGGTCGACAAGCAGGGTCTGCCGCCGATGCAACAGGTTGACCGTGAAGAACCTGCATCCGCCCGGCACGAATGCGCGACGATAATTCGACATGAGGCGCAGGATAGCACAGTAACGAGAGTGGCGGATTACGCCTTCGGCTAATCCGCCCTACGACACTGCGCTCGCAACGCCGCCGACGCTACTCGTCCTCGAACTCGTCTTCCTCGTTGACCTTGTCGTTCGGCCGGTGCCGGTGCGCGACGTGCTTGCCGCCGAGCGATCCCGTCACGTACGGATCGCGCGAGGAGGCGTAGGGATTGCGGCCGGTGGCGCGCGCGGCGATCTCTTCGCCTGACACCGCCGAGGGTTCGCAGATCAGGCGCCGCGAGGCACGGCGCATCAGGTCGACATGGATGTGATCGTAGTGATAGACGTTGGAGCCCGGCGCGAGCACGGTGGTGAACTGCTGGCACGCAGCCGCCTGGATATCGCGCAAAAAGCCCTGCTCTTCCGGCATGCCCTTCCAGCCGTCTTTCACGGTGATGCGGCGTCCGTCGGCAAGGGTGAAGGCTGCGATATCGAGCGCATTGCCGAACGCATGCTCGGAAATGTGGGCGTAGGCATTGCCGTTCATGCCGCGGCAGGAATAGGCGGAGATCTGCTTGATCTCGACCACGCGCGCGCCGAACCAGCGCTGCGCCGCCGGCTGCACGGAATCTGAAAGCCAGTGATCGAGCACGGAAACGATCGGACAGGCAAGCGTCGCCGCAGGTTTTACGGCGACCGGCCCGAACGCCGCGACGGAATTTTGCTGCGCCGGCCCAAGCCGCGGCAGCGGTTCGGCTGGCTGCGCCGGGACAGTATCGGGGCGCGGCGAATAGGGCGCGGAAGTGCGGTCGCGCGGCGGATAGGCTTGGGCATCCGGATATGGCCGTTGGTACGACCCCTGATATTGGCCTTGATACGATCTCTGAGCCGGCGGCTGGCTCATGCCGGGCGTGCCCTCGGGCGGCAGCTCGATCTCGTCTTCATCAGGTGCTACGCCCGGCGCCGTCAGTGAGATCGGCCCATTTTGCTGCGCGCCATAACCCGGCTGGCGCATGGCCGTATCCGGATAGGACGATTGCGGCGGCGCGGGAGGCGGTGAAACCGGCCAGCGCGGTGCATTGCCGATATTTCCGGGCGGCCGCAAATCTTCGTCGGCAAAGCCAAAACTGCCGCTGCTTTCGCCGAGCGCTGCGACTTTCAGGGGAAACTCCGCGCCGCAAACGCCCGGGCCCGAAATCGGGTTGATCCGGACCAGATCGGGGCTTTCCTTGACCGCGCCGGACTTCAGGCAGGCGATTTCGGCCTCGGCCCGCCACGGCTCGCGCTCGGCGGACTGGAAGAATCCGCGGCCGCAACCCGCTAGCGAGACAAGGACGAAGGAGCCGACCAGATAAAAACGAACTCCGCGCGTCATCCGCGCACGTTCGACGAATTTATTTAAGGACTCTTCAACGCGTTGTTTTCACGACTTTTTAACCATGTTGACGGCGGTGCAGCACGATCGGGATGTCGGGGATGGACAGCAGCGCTGACTTTTTCAGCCGGGAACCGTTTGCTAGTTTTGCGCGTTACAGCGGGCAGCGACGTGAACCAGGGAGCTTTCTAAAAATGACGTCCTTCGGTCCTTTCGTCACCAGATTGAGCGTTGTCACCGCGTATGTTGCATTCGCCTTTGTCGGCGCCATCGTGCTCGGCGTGTTCTAGGACGGCCAAGCCTCACAAATTGCATCACACCTTTGGATTTTGAGAGCCCGGCGGATTGGATCATTCCAACAGCCGGGCGTTTTTCGTTGCGCGCCCCGCCCTTCAAAAATTCGAGCAGCTCGATCCGGTGATGCCGCCGATCGTAAAATCCTTGCACATCAGGCCGGGGTTGTCGGGGTCGGGATACATGCCGTCTCTCGAGTGGTCGCGCACGGTGTGGCCAAAGCGCCAGCCGCGGGAGAGCATGCAGCGTTTGTATTCGCGCGACGTCGGCGTGCCGCTCTGCGGCGCGCCCAACATCTGCGAGCAATAGCTAGTGTCGGCCTGCAGCGCGTCGTCGCTGCGCGGATGCCTGGTGATGTTGTTATAGACGTCGTTGTCGGCCTGCGCGCTCAGCGCACCGCCGAGCAGCAACAGCGTAACCAGAAATAAGCGCTTTATCTTCGATCTCCATCTTCGCGATAGCGGTTTCAGCTATCGGTCGTGTCAGATGGAGACGCCGGTTCAGATGGATTCGATTACAAATTGGAAATGCTGCGCGTGAGCGAAGCGGCCCTCACCACGCGTAGCGCACCACGCCCTTGCCGGCGTAGCTCTGGGTCACATTGGAGAACTCGCCTTCGAACGTCGCGGCCGCGGACCAGCCGTTGAGCCATTTCATTTCGGCGGAAGCGGTCGTCAGCGCCGAGTCATGTGCCTGCGCCGCACCGCCGACGACGAAGCTTGCGCCGGGCAGCGTCTGGAAGGTGGCGGCGATATTGCGGTCGGGGTTGAAATCGTGCGCCCAGGCGAAGCGGGTGCGCAAGGTGAGAATCGCGCCTTGCATGGCATAGGATTTGTCGGTGCGGATGCCAAGCTCACTGCGCGTGTCGGTGACGCTCCTCGAACCGTAAGCCAGCGCGAATGTGTTGGTGCCAGTAATCGCCTGCTCGGCATAGGCGGGCAGATCGAACGTCGTGAATTGTCCGGCGGCATATGGCGTGATGCCCATTGCCATCCACGGGGTGACGAAGCGATAGCCGCCTTCGACCCGGCCGGAATAGGCGTTGGCGTTGAAGTCCGCATGCAGCCGGTCAGGGCCGGCGACAGTGACGGTTCGATCGGTCGTGATGTCCTGCCAGCCATAGGCCAGCGCGCCGGAGATATAGGCTTGCCCGACGGTGTGCTTCACAAAGGCGCCGGCCTGGAACAGGTCGGAGCGTCCGGAGCCAAATCCATTGGCGATCGAAAAATTGGTGCCGCCGCCGGCGATCGCAAAACCGGCGATGGTTCGCGGCGACAACAGATAGTCGGCACCGGCGGCAACGCCGAACACGCGGCTTGTCGTGTTGTTCGATCCAAGCGCGGCATTGCCGTCGGTGGTTTGAGAACCGCCGAAGCCGGCCGCCCAAACGCTCCAGCGCGGATCGTAGGTTTGCGCCAGCGGCGCCTTGCGATAGATCGCGGCATAAGCATCCCGCTCGCTCTTGCTGCGCGACTTTCCGTTCGCCGCGTAGGCGCTGGCGCTGTCATCTTCCTCCGCGAACGGCGCAGCGCCACTCGACGGCGTCACCGGATTGCCGCGTCCTGTGATAAACGGATCGGTGAGCAGGCCGAGAAACAGGTTCATCGCATCGAACGTCGTCTGCTGCGATCCGGTTGCGACCTCGCCGGAAACCTGCGCGAGATTCTGGACGATGTTGCTGGTGAAGATCGCACTGAGCGGGCCGCTGACCCCGCCGGCCGCATTGAACGCGGCATCGAGCGCGGATCCGACGGCGCGCTGGTTGACCGTCTCGCCCGGAAGCTGGCCGAGCCCCGACATCAGATTGAGCAGCACATTGTTGCCGCTATAGATCAGCGATCCATTGATGCCGGCCGGTGTCGTCAGCGCGTTGAACCGGCCGCCGCCCAGTCCGCCCGAGGTCAGGATCGTGTAGGGCGAATTGAACCGGTAGGAATTGGTCGGCGATGTCACCTGCACGGTGCCGGCAAGCGCTGCGGTGCCCGTGACATTGGTGAAGGTGGTCGCGGTGGAATTGATCTGCAGCAGATAGAGCGCGCCGGACTGGAAGGCGAGATTGCCGTTCACGGTCATGAAGGTGCCCGGCGTGCCGTTGCCCGGCGCGAAATTTGCGCCATTGTTGATGCTGGTATTGCCGACCGTGCCGGTGCCGGCAAGCGTGCCGCCGTTCACCGTCATGCTGGAATTTTGCAAAGTGCCGTTGACGTTGAGGGTGCCGGCGCTGATGGTCCAGGGCATTGCCGTCGCATTGCTGCCGGTCAATGTCCACGTCGAGGTGCCGATCTTGTTGAAGACGGCATAGCCGGAAAATTGCGTGGTGAACAGGCTGGCATTGAAGCTCGCCGTGCCGTCGCCGGCGAGTTGGAAGGTATCGGCGCCAAAACCGTGCGCGGTCCCGTTGATGACGCTGCCGGGCGCGAGCGTCAGCGTATTGCCGCCGCTGGAGAATTGAATCGCAGGACCAGAGTTGGTGGTTATGGTACCGGCGTTGAAGATCGACGTGTTGCCGGTCGCCGCGATGGCAATGAAGTCGCCGCTGATGACGCCGCCGGCATTGTTGGTGATGCTGCCGTTGTTCAACCCGATGGCTTGTGCGCCGGTGCCGGGTGCGGACAAGATGGTTCCGGAATTGACGACATTGACGACATTGCCCTGGACAGCGGCACCTCCAAAACCAGTCACCGAAATCGTTCCGAGATTGGTGATGGTGAGGGTCGGCGTCTGGTTGCCTGAAACGCCAAATTGGTCGCCGGTGATGACGCCGGACGCGTAATTTGTCAAAACCACTGTATTGGCGTTGAGGCCCGTGCTGCCGGGGTTCACCCCGGATATGGTTCCATAGTTGAAAACCACGGCGCTGATGGCGTTGATGCCGTTTGCGTCGCCGGTAATCACGCCGGTGGCATTGTTGGTCACCGTGAGCACGCTGGGGATGGCGAGAGAATTGATCCCGTCGCCGCCACCGCCGCCGATGATCAGACCCGAATTCATCACCGTGCCGGAGCCCAAGGCCTGGATGCCGAACGTTCCCTGGAGGGTCCCGCCGGCATTGTTGGTGATCAAGAAGGTCGAAGCAGCGATGCCGGCAGCGTCGAAGATATTGTTCTGAATATCGAGCCTGCCGATGGTGCCCGAGTTGGTAACGGTTAAATTCGTATTGCCCTGGATGCCGAAAACATCGTTTCCGGAGGTCGTGATGGTGCCGAGATTGTTGATGGTATTGTTATCGCCGACATTGATGCCGATGCTGGTGCCGGTCACCGACGCAGCCCCCTGCACATTGATCGTCACCCCGTTCTGGCCGGCGGTGCTGCCGTAGCCGATATTCAGCCCCGGACCCTGATTCAGGGTCGTGCCGCTGCAGGTCACCGTGACGTTATCGCCGGTGGGCGGTGCGCAGGCAGCGAAGGCTGCCGACGGCGCGGACGCGCCAGCGCCGACCAGGCACATCGCGGCAAACCACAGACGGTCAACACGATACCGACTGCGCATTTGCGCGGCGCTCCAAAACAGCGATCTCATTTTTCTTGATTTTGCCCGACGCAACCCAACACCCCGCACGAAGCCTCCCCAGCCGAAACGTGCTTGCGGCGCATTTTAGCGGGATATGTTGGGCGCCGGGCGAGCAATCGCCTAACAAAGCGTCAGAATCCGGCGGGATGCGGCAATTCGGCAACATCCTGCGGTAGCGAAACAGGTGACTTGCTCGGGCTGTCTACGCAGGAGCCTGCATTTTTTCCCTCCGTCGTCGCCAGCGCTGCGCCTTCCCCGGGGCTCGGCGGTCGCTTTCCAAGGATACGCAGCGCAACGACATCGCGGGTTCGTCACAACACCATTGCTATGACGGCGGCGCCGGCGATAGCTGCCGAGAGGTCACCAGCTTGTCCGGCTGCACTGCGATGCGGGTCCAGAGATTGCCGGAGCAGAAGAACCTGCCGAGCGCGCAGGCTTCGACCCGCAGCGAGTTCGGGCTCTTCATCGTCATGGTCGCGTAATAGGTGTTGCCGCTGTCGCGGCTGAAAATGTTGCCGGACCATTCGGTGTCGGCCTTCTCGGAGGCTGTCTCGTTGGAGGCAGTCTTGTCAGAAGCTTTGGGCTTCATGTTGACCAGCAGCGTTTCGCCGGCGGCGTTCGAGGCGGGGTCGATGATATAGCCGCACAGCAAATGGCCGCACGGCTCGATGCGGACCGATCCCTTTTTGCCTTCGGTCTGCCAGTCGCCAAGCGGGGTCGCAGGCAGCGCATCGTCGGCTTCGTGCGCGACTTTTAGCGGCGGCGGCGCGGCGACGGGAACGGGCGGCGCGGCAACGGTCAGCGCAGCGATCGGCGACGGTGCCGGCGGTGTGACAACTGGCGGCGGCGCCGGCATCACTATGATGGACCCGGTCGCCTTCGGTGTCGTCGACGCTGTCGTGGCGGCCTCGACCGGCGTTGGCGGCGGCGCGACGACCCTCGTCGTGGACGACGCGAGCGTCACGGTCGCCGGCGCTGGCGCCAAGGCGACCGGCTGCGAGACAACGGACTGCGAGACGACAGGCTGAACGGAAGGTTTGATTGCTGGCGCAACAGGAGCGGGCGCCGAAGCCTGTTGCGGCGGCGGCGCGGCCACCGGTTTTGCCGCCGCGGCCTCGTCGCGATCATCGTCTCGATTGCGCCAACGTCGCGTCTCATAAATTCCCGGAATTGAAACGGAGAGGCACGACGGCGAGCGGCAATGCCTGGACACTTCGATGTGGATGCGGTGACCGCCGATGCTGAAGGAAAGCGAACTGCCGGCGTGGGCGGATGAACTGAGCAGCATCGGCACGACGAGATAAAAAAATCGCTTCATCGCAATCGCCTCCCAGGAGTATGCGGAAATTAGAACTCCGGTAATGCGCCGCTGAATGTGATTTGGGTCACCGTGGCCGGACCTGCGGCGCAACCGGCTGGCTTTCGCCGGCCTTGTGACCTGCATCACGGAAAGGACCACCCGCGAGGCCTAGGGTCGCGCCGAATTCAAGGACCGCTCCAGGAGGCTCTCATGAAAAAACTCGTCATCGCCGCCGCGTTATTGATTGCCACGACCTCGGCCCATGCCGGCAATTCGGTCTCGTTCGAGATCGAGGGACACAAGATCCATATCCAGTCGCCGAAAGGTTGCGACTCGCTGTCCTGCGTCCAGATCACCGCGCCGGGTCTCACAGGCTCCGGCTTTGGCCTGAAGAACCTCAAAACCAATCACGACGATGACGATGTCGCGCAGCGCACCGACCCGCCCGCGCCGACGCCTGCCCCCGCCCCCGCGCTCGAGGCGGCGCTGCCGCAGCCTAGTCAAGATACGAGCCGGACCCCAGCAGCGGTTACGTCAACCGCGTCGGCGCCCGCCGCCAAGGGCGACGTCATTACGGCCGTTGCGCCGCCGCCCACCGTATCGCCTGCCGCGACGCCGCCGGTCGCCGTCGCGCCCGCGCCTGTCGCCGCGATACCCGCCCAGGCACCGACGACACCGCTCGGCGTATGGGCCACCGAAGAAAACAAAGGCAATGTTCGCATCGAGCAGTGCGGCCAGAACCTGTGTGGATACACTATCGGTACCAACGAGAAAATTCTCATCAACATGCGGCCGCAGGACGCCAAATGGGTCGGCCACATTCATGATCCCGACAGCGGCCGGACCTACGATTCCAACATCGCGATGAAGGGGCCGAATACCTTGCGGGTGCAGGGCTGCGCCTTCGGCGGCATGTTCTGCGGCGGCCAGACCTGGAAGCGCGTCAGCTAAAGTCACGCCGAAATGACGTTAGCGTGAAGAGGCCCCGCGGTTTCGCCGCGGGGTCTTTTAGCGATACCAAAACGGCCAGGAAGATAACAAACGCGCCATCGCGGCGCGGCGACGAAACAATTCGGAAAGCTCACGAAACCGTTTTGTGTTTTTGAAGCAAACGCCAGGAAATCATGACTACCTAGTTTTCGCACCCGTCGAGGCGACAGATCGGCGCCTGACATAGCGATCAACAGGGGACGTCCCATGATTTCGACGCGTTCGAATTTCGGTACCTGCAAATTGATGGTTGCGACGGCGTTCATGCTGGCAATGACGAGCGTGTCGCACGCCTATACGCTCGAGGAGCAGGAACTGTGCTCCGGCGATGCGATGCGGCTGTGCAGCTCGGAGATCCCGAACGTCGAGCGCATCACCGCCTGCATGGCGCGGCAGCGCGACCAGCTGAGCGAAGGCTGCAAGGCGGTGTTCGAAGTGGAGACGCCGGCGGCCGCGACGGAAACGCCGGCCTACGAGCGACCCGTCGCAAGGCCCGCGAAGCCGATCGATCTGACGCCGAAGTTCAAGCACGGGTAAGCAGTCGTGGTGGTTCGTCATGCCCCGCCACGGGTCTCGCCTTCGGCGAGCCCCGATGACAGGCTCGAGCGGGGCATCCAGTATTCCAGTGAATTTCATTTGAATAGAGCCGTCACGGCGTACTGGATCGTCCGCCTTCGCGGACGATGACGGGGAATTGCGGGCTCGATCGACCCACCCTCTGCATTCATCTGGCATTCAGGCGGCAGAGTCCTCAATCGCAAACTGTTCTTCGCCTGTTTTCTCCTCGCTCGGGATCTTCACGTGACGCGGCGCCGGTGTTCATTCGCGCTCTCGCTTGCGGGCGGCTTCATGCTGGCCGGCATCGCGAATGTTCTGGCGATCCCCTCGCCGATCGAAGTTGAAAGTCGCTCGCTCGGCCTGGGCGCGACGTCGAGCCTGACAAAACTTGCGCAGACCCAGCCCGCGCCGGCAGCGACACCTGCACCTGCAGCGCCGACGACAACGCCACAACCCGCGCCGACAACGCCGCCGGCCGCTCCGCAAACGGCAGCCGACGAGCCGATCGGAAACGTCGCGACGCTGACCGGCATCGCGACCGCCATCCGCAACAAGAATTCGATCGCGGTGAAATTGCAGGACGACATCTATCTGAACGATTTGCTGCAGACCTCGGCGAATTCCACGCTCGGCGTCACCTTCAACGACGGCACCACGTTCAATCTCACCGCGAACGCCAGGATCATGGTCGATAATTACGTCTATGAAGATGGCGGCAAACAGAACTCGGCCGTGTTCGATATCGCAAGAGGAACGGTCGCCTTTGTCGCCGCAGCGGTCGCCAAAAGCGGCGACATGAAAATAACGACGCCGACGGCAACGCTCGGCATTCGCGGCACCACCGGCCTGGTCGAGGTGCCGGAAGGCGCTTCGGCGACCAGCGCGAACAATGTCGCGATAAAACTCTATCCCGATCCGGACGGCCGGGTCGGGCGGATCGAGGTCAACGATCGCATGGGCGCGCGGCTCGGCGCGCTGACGCAAGGCGCGAGCGGCTTTGCGATCCGGCCCGGCGCCGGCGGGCGCGTCGCGGCGGCACCGATCGCGATCTCTCCGCAGCAGGCGCAGCGCGACCAAGGCATCGTGCGCCAGGTGCACGCGGCGCAGAGCGTCGGCCGCCAGATCGTCACGCAAAAGCAGATTCAGCGCCAGCAAAACCCGAACCGGCCCGCGGCGCCCGGTGCCGCCCCGCCGCGTCAGCCTGGATTGCCGAAGCAGAACAGCCTGCCGAAGCAAAACGGCCTGCCGAAACAGAACGAATTGCCGAAGCAGCCGGGAGCGCCGAAGCAACCCGGACTACCAAAGCAGCCGGGATCGCCGAAGCAGCAGGGATTGCCGAAACAAGGCCAGCAACAATCGCCGCCGACGCCGGGCGCGCCGCAGCCGCCGAAAGCGCCGGGTTCACCGCGTGAGACGACCGCCCCCGTCACACCGCGTGAACCGACGACGCCAGGCGTGCCGCGTGAATCGACTACGCCGGGCACGCCGCGTGAGACGAATGCGCCCGGCGCGCAGCGGCCGGCCTTGCAGAACAAGCCGCCGGCGCCGCCGCGGCGTCCGCCTCCGCCGCCACCCAAGGGAAAGAAGCGAAGGTAAAGCGCTGCGGGAAGCGTCACATACAGTTGTCATCGCCCGGCATAGCCGTCCGAAGGACGGCGTCGCTTCCGCTTGCCTATGACCGGGCGACCCAGTAGCCCGCAGCGTTAGTGATCAAGCAGAAAGGCCGCGGCGTACTGGATCACCCGCTTTCGCGGGTGATGACGAGTTATTGCTCGGCTGTTGTTGCGTTCCCGGTGAGGGATCAACCCGGCTTGCGCAGCAGCGGTTCGCCGGCGCGGATGCAGGCGCCGTCCTTTACGTTGTCGCAGAATTCAAAATGATCGGGCAACAGCACGATGATGGTCGAGCCGTGCTCGAACCAGCCGAGCTCATCGCCCTTGCGCACGCTGACATCGCAAGGAAAAGCCGTTGGCCCGCGGCTTTGGGCGTTGAGCAGCACATCGAGGAAATGCAGCCGGATGCTGGCGACCAGGATCGCTGCGACCGGCACCAGGGTCAGCGCCTCGCCTGTCGCCAGGTGCGTTTGAATCACCGCGCGCTCGTTCTTGCAAAACAGCTTTTCGATGCGCTTTAGCGCGATCGGATTGACGTTCCAGGTATCGCCGGAGATAAAATTGACCCGCTCGATCCGGCAATCATGCGGCGCGTGAAAGCGGTGGTACATGCTCGAGGTCAGCCGTAAGGTGATAAATCGTCCGTTGCGGTGGGTATCGACCAGCGCGGGATCGCCGAGCAGGTCCAGCAGCGAATACCCGGCGCCCTTGACCTGAAACAATTCGGTATCGGCGATCGCGCCGTGTGCGCCGATGATGGCGTCGCACGGGCTGACCACGATCGACGGGTCCGGATCGGGCGGCCGCAGGCCGGGGCGCAGCTCGCGGGTAAAACAGTCGTGCAGGCTCTTGAAATGGGTCTTGCGCGCTTCGGTAAGATCAAGATCGGAGAACAGCCGCCAGCACGCGATCGAGAGATCGCGAATCAACGGCTGTTCGATCTTGCTGAACCAGCCCATGAACCGGGTCAAAGCGGCGCGGGGGAC
This sequence comes from Bradyrhizobium lablabi, assembly GCF_900141755.1. Classification (NCBI taxonomy): domain Bacteria; kingdom Pseudomonadati; phylum Pseudomonadota; class Alphaproteobacteria; order Hyphomicrobiales; family Nitrobacteraceae; genus Bradyrhizobium; species Bradyrhizobium lablabi. Next base: position 2,366,742 of record NZ_LT670844.1, read on the forward strand.
ACGGTTGGTCAACAGGAAGTTGAGGTCTTCCTGCTGGGTAAAGGTGGCAATGAGGCTTTTGACTGTCATGAATCTGTCAGAAGGACTGGTTAGCGCTTTTGTCATGGATTCGCAGCTCTCGATTCTATCTCTCGCCGCCGGCGCGGTCGCCGCGACCGCCGTGGTCGCTCCCAAGGTGAAAGCCCGGCTGGCGCTGTCGCGCGCCAAACACCGCTCGCTGACCGGGCATTCCAAGATGTCGCGCGCGGTGGCGCGGCTGATCCCGTTTTACGAGTTCGACCTCAACCATTTTTTCAAGTCGGACGGCGCGCCGTCCGAAGTGGCCACGCAGCGCCATGATGGCTTTTTTAGGCTTGCGGGCCTCTACGAGGACCGTTTTGCGCGCAGCCGGCAGATGACCAAGGAAGCAGCAGGCCAGATTTCCGACTTGCAATTCACCCAAAGCTACCGTGTGCCGTTTCAATATAGCCGGCTGGTCCGTGAGCATCTCGGCGCCGGCAGTTTTATGCAGGCGTCGAGCGGCGTCACCCTGACCGACCTCGACGGGAATGTGTTTTACGATCTTGCCGGCTCCTACGGCGTCAATATTTTCGGCAATGATTTTTACAAGGAATGCATTGCGGGTGCCGAGAAGCGGGCGCAGGCGCTGGGCCCCGTGCTCGGCTTCTATCATCCCGTTGTCGCCGAAAACGTCCGCAGGCTCGCCGAGATTTCCGGGCTCGACGAAGTCTCGTTCCACATGTCCGGCACCGAAGCCGTGATGCAGGCGGTGCGGCTCGCGCGCTACCACACCAAGCGCTCGCATCTGGTTCGCTTTGCCGGCGCCTATCACGGCTGGTGGGGCGACGTGCAGCCCGGCGTCGGCAATCCGATTTCGCCGCACGAAACCTATACGCTGGCCGACATGTCCGAGCGCACGCTTCACGTCTTGAGGACGCGGCGCGATATCGCCTGCGTGCTGGTCAATCCGCTGCAGGCGCTGCATCCGAACGCCAATGCGCCCGGCGATTCCGCCCTGGTCGACAGCTCGCGCGGCGCAAGTTTTGATCGCGCGGCCTATGGCGAATGGCTCAAAGCGCTGCGGCAAGTCTGCACCGAGCGCAATATCGTCCTGATCTTCGACGAGGTATTCGTCGGCTTCCGGCTCGCCGCCGGCGGCGCGCAGGAATATTTTGGCGTGCGCGCCGACATGGTGACCTATGGCAAGAGCCTTGCCGGTGGGCTGCCCGTCGGCGTCGTCTGTGGACGCAAGGAATTGATGCGCCGCTTCCGCGACGACCGGCCCGCCGACGTCTGCTTCGCGCGCGGCACCTTCAATTCGCACCCTTACGTCATGACGGCGATGGACGAATTCCTGAGCCGCCTCGCCAGTCCGAATTTCCACGCGGTCTATAACGGGCTCGACGAGATCTGGAATTCCCGCGCGGCGCAGCTGAACGAGGCGCTTGCCGCGCAAGACCTGCCGGTCCGCGTCGCCAATATGTCCTCGATCTGGACCGTGCATTATACCGAGCCGTCCCGTTACAACTGGATGCTGCAATATTACCTGCGCGCCGAAGGGCTCGCGCTGAGCTGGGTCGGCACCGGCCGGCTGATCTTCAGCCTGAACTACACGGAAGCGGATTTCGCCGAAGTCGCAAAGCGCTTTGTCGCCGCCGCGGAAAAAATGAAAGCGGACGGCTGGTGGTGGAACGGCGCGTCCCTCACCAACAAGCAAATCCGCCGGCAGATTCTGAAAGAGATGCTGGCCAGCCGATTTTCCCGCTAGCGCATTTGCCAACACGGGGGCCTCGTCCTTCGAGACGCATCGCTCTGCGATGCTCCTCAGGATGAGGTTCGCCGGACCCTCATGGTGAGGAGCGCGGCAGCGCCGCGCGTCTCGAACCACGAGGCCGTGCATAGCCGTCCGAAGGACGGCGTCGCTTCTTGCGGTTAGACCGCCAAGACGTGGATGCCCGGGACAAGCCCGGGCCTGACGACGTTGAGACTGCACTGCGAGTCAAAGTTCAGGCGTGCTGCTCTTCCAGCCCGTGCTCGATGAGATCATGGCCGGGGTCGATCAGTTCGCCCTTCAACAGATAGAGCGGCGCCTTGTGATAGAGTTTGAAGTCGTTGAAGGGATCGGTCAGGATCTTGGTCATCCAGACCAGGCCGGTTTCGACATCGCGGATGAAGAACAGGTGCACGGTACGGAACAAAAGCCCGCCGACGCCCACCACCAGCCAGATTTTTGCTACTTGACGCATGAAATCGGCCGGCGAGGCCCAGGGCGTGAAGAGGCCGAACAGGGTCGGATCGAAGTACAGCACCACCGGCGATGCAGCCCAGATCGACATCAGCACGACCTTGCGCCGCAGATTGTACCCGACCTTGATCTCTTCCTTGTGCTCGTGGGTCGCCTGATTGAGGTGGTCGTAGCCCCTCGGCTCGAAGAAGAAGTGCCCGGCCTGGCGTGACGTCATCGAGACCAGCCAGCCAATCAGCGCGGACGCCACCGGATCGAAAAACATCATCGCATAGCCGATCATGAAGCTGACTGCGCTGACGAAGTGCAGGCTCTGGTTGATCCGGCTGTGATGGTAATAGCGGTGATCATCCCAGCGTTGGATGCGCAGCTGCTCCCGGAAGTTCTTGATCATTCTCTCACCCCAAAAAATAGGTTGATTCGTTTTACAAGGATTCGATGTACGGCATATGACATCATCAAAATGTCACATGACGTGACGCGATGACGTCGCCATACGGCGAACGTCAGCCGCCCTAATTCAGGCGGCGACCGCCATTTCGGTTTTCCGGATGCGAACCAGCGAGAAGTGACCGAGCGGCGGTACCAGGCGGCGCTCGACCAATTCCACGCCATGCGCGCCCGCCAGCCATTGAGCATAGCGCGACCAGGCGAATTCAGCCGTGCGGAAGCCGAGCGGACGCACCACCGGCTGCAACCGCTGCTCGATGAAACGGCGCACCCCGGCATCGGCGCTGACCCGGGTCAGGATGATCAGTTCGCCGCCGGGCCGCAGCACCCGGGCGAACTCGTCGAGCGCCACTTCCGGGTTAGGCACCGCGGTGACGACATATTGCGCCATCACCACGTCGAACGAATTGTCGGGAAATTCGATTTTTTCGGCGTCCATGACGGCGAGGCCCTCGACATTCTTCAGGCGGAGCTCGTCGACCCTTCGTTTGGCCTTGCGCAGCATCGCTTCGGAAATATCGGTGCCGAAGATGCGAAGATGCGGGGCGTATTGCGGCAACGAGATTCCGGTGCCGACGCCGACCTCGAGCACGCGGCCGCCGATCTTGTTGGTCGCCGCAATCGCCGCCTTGCGTCCCTTTGAGAACACGCCGCCAAACACGAGGTCGTAAACCGGCGCCCAGCGGTCATAGGCCTGTTCGACCGTCTCGCGGTCGAAATCCAACTGCCTTGCGCCGTCAAGCTTCATAATTTCTGCCATGGTAACTCTCGTTTGTCGTTGTAAGGGTTTTAAATCAGCCTTGATTGAGTAAGACTCGCCAAATCAGCCTTTGCCAAATCAACCTTGCACCGTGCTTCTGCCGGCCACGCGGACGGCAGGCCGCAGCGAGCGGCTCGGCTGCAACGCACTCAAATTGCCGATGAACTGCCTGGCGCTGTTCTCCCAGGAACGCTCCAGCGCAAAACTCCGGCAGGAGTCGCGGGACATGGTCAGCGCGCGCAGACAAGCGCTGCGCAGATCGTTGTCCAGCGCGCCGATCGGATGATCGGCGATCACATCAAGCGGGCCGGTGACCGGAAAAGCCGCGACCGGCGTGCCGCAGGCCAGCGCTTCGAGCTGAACCACGCCGAATGTGTCGGTCAGGCTCGGGAAGACGAAGACGTCCGCTGCCGCCAGATGCGAGGTCAGGTCTTGGCCGGTTTTTTCGCCCAAAAACCTCACTTGCGGATAGCGCCGCTCAAGCTCGGCTTTCTGCGGCCCGTCGCCGATCACGACCTTCGATCCCGGCAGGTCGAGGACAAGAAACGCTTCGATGTTCTTCTCCACCGCGACACGGCCCATCGTCATGAAAATCGGTTTCGGCAGATCGAGTTTCGCCGGATCGTCGGGGTTGAAGAGATTTGTGTCGACGCCGCGGCCCCAGAAGCCGAGCTTCTTAAAACCTTTGGCGGCAAGCTCCTGCCGGAGCGACGGAGTCGCGACCATGGTCATGGCGCCCGCGGCGTGAAAATGCCGCAGCACCGCATAGCTCAGCGCGGCGGGGATGATCGAGCGTACCGCGATATATTCCGGAAAGCGCGTCGTATACGAGGTCGTAAAGGCAAGCTTGCGGCGCAGGCAATGGGCCCGCACCGCCCAACCGATCGGCCCCTCGGTTGCGATATGGATGGCTTCAGGTGCTGCCGCCTCGACCCGGCGGGCGATTTCGCGCCGGTTCGGCAAGGCGATCCGAAGCCCCGGATAGGTCGGCACGCCCACCGACGGAAACCCCTCGGGGGTCAAGAAGGAGACGTCGGCGCCGAGCGCCGAGGCGCTGCGGGCGAGCGAGGTTAACGTGCGCACCACGCCGTTTACCTGCGGATGCCAAGCGTCGGTCGCAATCAATATCCGCATGACGGGAATCCACGGCCTTAAGGTGATTCTCAAGGCGCGACGTTCAACCACGGATATTTCAGGCGTGTGACGTCATCGATCCGTAACCATTCTTTTTCGCATCCCCTTCACGGCTTTTTGGCCGGCCACGACACACTAACGAAACATTTCCTTACCTCGACGAAACCATTTTGCGGTTTCGACGCAAACGTTCTGAAACGGCCGCCCTGTACATGTCCTCCCCAACGAGGCGCCGAATGGGCGCCAGGGCGCTACAGACAGACTAAAAACACAGGGGACGTTCGATGCTCAATCTGGATGCATTCAAGCCGTATGCCCGCCGTGCCGCTGCCTTCGGGGCGCTGGCGATCGGCGCGCTTTCGTTTTCCGGCTCCGCTGTGGCCGCGCCGCTGGAGCTGTTTCCCTTTGTCATGACGCCGCCGGTACAATCGGCGCCGCCGCCGGTCCAGGCCGCGCCCTCCGAGGACGAAGGCACCGCCACAGAACTGCCGGCCCGCTTGCGCCGCCAGATCGTGACCTATGCCAGCCACGAGGCGCCCGGCACCATCATCATCGATACTCCCAACACCTATCTCTATTATGTGCTCGGAGGCGGCCAGGCGATCCGCTACGGCATCGGCGTCGGCCGCGACGGCTTTACCTGGTCCGGCGTGCAATCGATCACCAAGAAGGCGGAGTGGCCGGATTGGACCCCGCCGCCGGAAATGATCGCGCGCCAGCCCTATCTGCCGCGCCAGATGGCCGGCGGCCCCGGCAACCCGCTCGGCGCGCGGGCCATGTATCTCGGCGGCACCGTGTACCGCATCCACGGCACCAACGCGCCGGGCACCATCGGCACCCATGTTTCGTCCGGCTGCATCCGCCTCACCAATGACGACGTCACTGACCTCTATTCGCGGGTCAATGTCGGCACCAAGGTGATCGTGCTGCCGATGGACCGCCGCGCCGACAATACCAACGGCAAGCGCGGCTGATCGGCCCAGCTGAAAATCTAGCGGAAAGAATGGCGCGGTCTCCGCGCCATTTTTGTTTCTGACCGGACACAAACTTTTGTCGTCTCCGCTTTCGCAGGGACGACATCGTGGGGACGCTTTGCCGTTCCTCTCGCGCCATCCCATCGCCACAGTAAGGCCCCGGATTCTTTCGATTTATTCACATTGCCGCGCTATGGCGCGGCTACCGGCCGCTCTATAGTCTGTGCCGCGGAATCAGTCCGGGGACATGATGCGCCAGGCGGTGAGCCTCAAAACCATCCTGCTCGCGATCGCCGTGATCGTGGTTTCGTTTTTCGTCAGCCTGAAAGCCATGGACTGGCTGTCGCCGCGCGCGGCGATCGCCCCTCCGCCGCTGACGCAATTGCCGCCGCTGCCGCCGGCCGCGCGCAACTCCAGCATCATTGCGCCGGTCTCGGTTGCGCTGTCGGCGATTCGCGACGCCGCCGATCGCGCGGCGCCGCGCGATTTCGCCGGCAAGGCCGACAACCCGGTGTCGCAGGTATTGCAAAACGCCGATATCGGCTGGACCGCGTCGCGCGGGCCTATCGCGGCGACCGGCGCGCAGGACGTGCTGTCGCTGTCGACCGCGCTGACCGGAAAGCTCAATGTCACGGGTTCGCTATCGTCGAAAGCAACGGGTGCGGTCGGTGACGCGATCGGCGGGTTGCTCGGCGGCAATCTCGGCAAGCAGATCGGCAGCGTCAATATCAAGGCGCTCAACGCCAGCGCCGAGATCAAGGGCGGCGTCACCTTCACCTCGCGGCCAAAAATCGCCGCCAGCTGGCACCTCGAACCTAACCTGGCCGCGCAGGTCGATCTGGGCGACACCAGCCTTGCGGTGGCCGGCGCCCGCGTCAACGTCCCGGCGCAGGTCAAGCCATTGCTCGACAAGACGGTCGGCGAACAGATCGCCGCCGTCGAGAGCCGGCTGCGCACTGATCCGACGCTGGAGCGCAACGCGCGGGCGCAATGGGCCAGGGCCTGCCGCTCGATCCCGCTGCAAGGCACTGCCGCGACCACGGCACTGCCGGCGCTTTGGCTGGAGATGCGGCCGACGCGGGCGATCGCAGCCCAGCCGCATGTCGATGCGTCCGCGGTCACGCTGACCATCGGTATCGAGGCGGAGACCCGCATCACCCCGGTCGAGACCAAACCCGATTGCCCGTTTCCCGCCATTATCAGCATCGTGCCGCCGACGCCGGGCGGGGTCGCCATCGGGGTGCCGATCGACGTACCGTTTACCGACCTCAACAAGATCCTGGAGACGCAGCTTTCGGGGCGGACCTTTCCCGAGGACGGTTCGGGCTCGGTCGACGTCGCCGTCAAGCGCGCCAGCGTCACGGCCTCGGGCAACCGGCTCCTGATTTCGCTGCGGGTGCGCGCCAAGGAGAAAGAGAGTTTCTTTGGATTTGGCGGTGAAGCCGACGTGCACATCTGGGGCCGACCGGTGCTGGACGAAGCGCAGCAGACGCTGCGGCTGACCGACATCGAGCTCGCGGTCGAATCGGAAGCCGCCTTCGGGCTGCTCGGCGCGGCCGCGCGCGCGGCCATGCCGCATCTACAGAAGGCGCTGGCGGAGAAGGCAACGATCGACCTCAAGCCGTTCGCCGCCAACGCCCAGAAAAAGATCGCGGCCGCGATCGCGGATTATCAGAAGAACGAGGACGGCGTGCGGGTAGCTGCGGAAATCACCAGCCTCCGGCTAGCCGACATCGCCTTCGATTCCAAAACGCTGCGCGTGATCGCGGAAGCCCAGGGCGCGATCAATGTCGTCATCACGGCGCTGCCGGGGTTTTAGATGTTCTCGCTCGCCCGCTTCCTTCTCCCTCGCCCCGCCCTTCGCGGGGAGAGGGTTGGGGTGAGGGGCTCTCTCCACAAATTCAGACTCGCGGAGAGTCCCCCTCACCCGGATTTTGCGCCACGCGCAAAATCCGACCTCTCGCCGCAAGCGGGGCGAGGTAAGAAAGAAATGCCGCCCGCTTTTTAACCATTCCCCCACGTTCCCTCCCCGCCTTTGGCTTTGCAGCCGTCGTCCAAGCCGGATACAAGCAAAACTTCAAACCGAAGCCCTTAAACAAGAAGCCTGGGAGAAGAAACCATGAAGTCAGTTGCAGCCGTATTCGCGGCCGGCCTCGCGCTAGCCGTTTCCGGTGCGGCGAACGCGCAGATTTCCGACGACGTCGTCAAGATCGGCGTGCTTACGGACATGTCGAGCCTCTATGCGGATGCGACCGGCAAGGGCTCGCTGGCCGCCGTGCAGATGGCGGTCGCCGATTACGGCGGCAAGGTCAAAGACAAGCCCATCGAGGTGATCGCCGCCGACCATCAGAACAAGCCGGACGTCGGGGTTGCCATCGCGCGCAGCTGGTACGACAACGACAAGGTGGACGCGATCTTCGACGTGCCGACCTCGTCCGTCGCGCTGCCGGTCTCCGCGCTGACGCGCGAGAAGAACAGGATCCACATCAATTCCGGCGGCGGCAGCTCCGACATCACCGGTGTCGCCTGCTCGCCCAACACCGTGCACTGGACCTACGACACCTACGCGCTCTCGAACGTCGCCGGCAGGGCGATGGTCAAGCGCGGCGAGGACACTTGGTTCTTCGTCACGGCGGATTACGCCTTCGGCATGGCGCTGGAGCGCGATGCCGCCAACGTCGTCAAGGAGAGCGGCGGCAAGGTGCTCGGCGACGTGCGCCATCCGCTCAATTCGTCGGACTTCTCCTCGTTCCTGCTGCAGGCGCAGGCCTCCAAGGCCAAGGTGGTCGCGCTCGCCAATGCCGGCGGCGACACCACCAATGCGCTGAAGCAGGCCTCCGAATTCGGCATCACCGATGGCGGCCAGAAGATGATCGCGCTGTTGCAGGAGATAACCGATACGCACGCGCTCGGCGTCAAGGCGACCCAGGGCCTGATCGTCACCGACGCGTTCTACTGGGACATGAATGACGAGACCCGCGCGTTCTCGAAGCGGTTCATGGACAAGGTCGGTCATATGCCGACCATGATCCAGGCCGGACTCTATTCGGCGACGATGCATTATCTGAAGGCGATCGATGCCATCGGCACGGATGAAGCGCCGAAGGTGATGGCGCAGATGCGCGCCACCCCGATCAACGACTTCTTTGCCAAGAATGGGAAGATCCGCATCGACGGCCGCATGGTCCACGACATGTATCTGTTCGAGGTGAAAAAGCCGGAGGAGTCCAAGGGCGAGTGGGATCTCTACAAGCTGATCGCGACCGTCCCCGGCGACGAAGCCTTCCGTCCGCTCGACAAGGGCGGCTGCCCGCTGGTGAAGACGAATTGAGGTTCTTCGCTTCTCCCTTGCCCCGCCCTTGCGGGGAGAGGGTTGGGGTGAGGGGCTCTTTCCACGCACTCGGACTCGCGGAGACTCCCCCTCACCCGTATTTTTCGCTACGCGTAAAATCCGACCTCTCCCCGCAAGCGGGGCGAGGTAAGAAGCCGCACTCCCGCTGCCTCAATCCTCGTACTTGAACGAGACGTTGAGCTTGGCGCGGTAGGCTTCGATCTTGCCCTTGGCATCGAGTTGCAAATCGAGTTTGACAACTTCGGCGACACGAAGATCCCGGAGGGTTTTCCCGGCCCTTTCCACCGCTGCAGCGGCCGCCTTTTCCCATGAGTCGTTGCTGGTACCGATCAGTTCAATGACTTTGTAGACGCTCTCACTCATGTCGTCCTCCCGTTCGGCATTAGGCAGGAGGCAGGTGCTCCTGCCGGAGGCGAGCCTAGCATGAGTTAAAGCAAAGCGCGCCCGGCAAAGCCGGACGCGCCAGCCGGTTCAGCCGGTCAACCCGGTGATGGCTCAGGTCGAGAATTTGAACTCCGGCATTGCCTTCAGCTCATCCTTGGTCGCGTTGAAGACGGCATGATCCGGGTACCACGGATTGGCCGCCGACGTCGTCGCGGCGCCAGACGTCGTGCTGGTGCTCGAGCCCGTGGTCGTCGATGAAGCCGGCCGGTTGGCTGGTGCATTGGAAGCGCCGGCGCCCGTGTAGGCGACCGGCTGATCGACAAATTTGACCTTCTCGTAGGGAACGGCAACCAGATGGCTGCCCATGCCGAGGAAGCCGCCGACACTGAGCACGATGCCTTGAACCTTCCCGTTTTTGTCCATCAGGAGTTCGTTGATCGAGCCGAGATTCTCGTTGTTGTCATTGTAGACATTCAGCCCAATGATCTTCGAGCCGCGCCAGTCACCCTGGAACGACGAACTTGACGCCGCGGCCGGCGCCATGTTGGCGCGGTCGGTGGTTGTCGTTGGAGTTTGGGCGAACGCCGCGCCCGCAAGCAATGCGGACCCGACCAAACCGACTGCGATATATTTTGCAAACATGTTGTTTTCTCCCTGAGCTTAAACATTGTTCGGAGAAAACCCGGAACGCGATCTGCCGTTCCAGTTCCATATCGCATTTCAACATTGCAACGCATCTTCGTTGCAATGCATCGTCGATGTTGCGAGGTGACGAAGAAAACAAGTGATGAAGAACGCGGATCGCGCCACATTAACAGTCGTCATCCCCGCGCACGCGGGGATCCAGTACGCCGCGGCCCCTCGATCAATCACTGCCGTCTCTGGATACTGGATCGTCCGGTCATAGGCGAGCGGAAGCGACGCCGTCCTTCGGACGGCTATGCCGGACGATGACGGTGGTGATGTCAAGCCCGACGATGACAGTGTTGACGATGACAGTGCTGGTGCGGATGCGCCCTCCGCACGAAGCGCAAATTTCGTGCGCGATCAGAACCCGCCCCAGTAGGGCGGGGTTCCGTAATAGCGATGCAGTTCGGTTTCCTGCGAGCGGTCGCCCCAATCAAAATCCTTGTCGGCGCCGAACGATGGCGCGTGGCGGAGTTCTTCATCGTCGATGTCGAGTTCGTAGGCCTCGAACCTCGGATTGTAGGTCAGCCGCGCCCAGGGCAGCGGCAACAGATTGGTTCCGATGCCGAGGAACCCGCCGAAACTGAGGATCGCGTAGGAAACCTTGCCGCTGATCTTGTCGATCATCAACCGCTCGATGTGACCGATCCGCTCGCCATTCGGCCGGCGCACCGCCGTGCCCTCGACCCGGTCGCTCGCGATCAACTGATGCGGTTTCGCCATGACGTCGATCATCATCACCCTCCCATGGGGTTGGTGAAGTGGAACCAACGCTTGGGCCGTTCCCCGGTTCCATCAGATCGCAATTGAAGTCGGGCTATCGGCTGCCGTCTGCGTGGCCGCCTGGCCGGGAGACGGCAACACGGCGCGAAACTCAACCCCGTGCAGATTGATCGTCGGCATTATTCCGAAATAGTTGCCGCCGAACACCCTGATGCGGCGCTCCAATTCATCCTTTGCAATGTCGAGGGGGATGTTGCAGATCGCGCGATAAGCGCGACGTGAACAGTTCCGGCTGCCCCATTTGATCGGGCGCGTTTGCGGCGGCTCCGGATCGGTCGCAAGCGATTTCGCCATGGACCAGAATAGATGCGCAAGGTGAGCATAAGCCAGTCCCTCCAGGCCAAGGACGGAGATATCGGCTGGAACAGGAAACAGCGCGAGGTCGATAATCGGGCCCGCATCGACCTGTTCGACCATGACGTGAACCGTCGCGCCGAACTCGGTCGCCTGATCGTAAAGAGCAAACTGCGAGGGCGCCCATCCGGGGTAGCGGGGCGGACCGGGATGAAAATTGAAGGCGCCGTAGCCAAGCCGGGCGAGGATGCTCCCCGGCACGATGACGGGCGTCACGAACGCAATCAGCCGGGCCCGCCGCAGCAAATCGGCGTCCAGGGCGGCGAGTTCGGCGCGGGTCCCGACGGGTATCACCGCGAGATGCGGATTGTGCCCACGCAACACCGACGGCAACACGGTCAGCTCGGCCGGACCCGCAAGCAGAACGATGGTGTCGAACATGCGTTCCACGATCTAGTGGCCGCCGTCTGCATGGGTCGGCTTGAGGTCAGGTCTGGTAGTTGATCAGCAGCGCCGAGAACGACGAACTGCTGCCGCTGGCGGAATTGGTGCTGCCGTTTGCGCTGTACAACGACGTCGATGAGGCCGACAGCGAATCCTGCAGCGACTTGATGAACTGCTGCAAAAGATCCGCCGCGCTGGTGGTGCTGGTCGAGCTGCTGGAGCTACTGCCGGACGACGAACTGTCACTGCCGCCGGACGGTGGGGACGGCGGCGGGCCGCCGGCGCCGCCTGGACCACCCGGCCCACCATTGGCGAACGTGGCCTTGAAGACGTTCTGCAGCTCGGTGGCCTGGTCGCTGGTCAGTTTGCCGCTCGACACTTCGCCGGCGATCAGATTGTCGATCTTCGACTTCAGATCGCCGGGCGAAGGCCTTGTGCCGCTGGTCTGATCACTCGCCCGGCTGCTCTGCAGGGAAGAGTCGATTTCGGTCAGCGCGGAGGACAGCGCGCTCTGGTCAGAGGAACTGATGGCGCCGGATTTTACTTCCGCCTGCAGCTCCTCCTGAAGCTTCTGGAGGGGCGAGGTGTAGGTACTGCTGGTGGTCGCTGAGATCGAGGTCATGGTGGCTCCGAAGTGCTTGTGAGACGCCTCGACCGTAGGGTTGAGGTTGTTAACGCGGCCTTTTTATTGCCCTGCCGGCGTGTTGCGCTGTGTTACCTCCGCGAATCCAGAAACATTCCGAAACAAAAATCTCCGGGTAGTGTCCTCGAATCAGGGGCAAAGGGTCCAGATGGCCACCGCATCACCGAACATTCTTGTCGTCGAAGACGACCGCGAGACGCGGGCGCTCATCGCGAAATACCTCCGCAGCAACGCCTGCAACGTGACGACCGCGACCGACGGACGCGAGATGGTCAAGGCGATGGCCGACCATCGCGTCGACCTCTTGATCCTCGACGTCATGCTGCCGGGCGAGGACGGCCTCAGCCTGTGCCGCAAGGTCCGCGCGCAATCGCAGACGCCGATCATCATGCTCACCGCGCGCGGCGAGGACGTCGACCGGATTTTGGGCCTCGAGATGGGCGCCGACGATTATCTGGCAAAACCGTTCAATCCGCGCGAATTATTGGCGCGGATCAACGCCGTGCTGCGCCGGCAGGCGGCGGCGCAGACCGCCAGCGCCATCAACGGCGCGACCGCGCTGACTTTCCTCGGATGGCGGATCGATTTCAGGCTGCGCGAGCTGCGCAATCCGGCCGGAGCGCGGGTCGCCATGACCAGCGCCGAATTTGACCTGCTGCGGACGTTTTGCGAGCGGCCCGGCCGCGTGCTGTCGCGCGACAGTCTGCTCGATCTGACCCAAGGCCGCAGCGCCGGCTCGTTCGAACGCAGTATCGATGTGCTGGTCAGCCGCATCCGCCGCAAGATCGAAACCGATCCGCTGGAACCCACCATGATCAAGACGGTGCGCTCCGGGGGCTACCTGTTCACCCCCACCGTGGACGCGGTGACGATCCCGATCAATGGCTGACCATGAAGCTATCTGGGTTTTTCAACCTGAAAGGGATCAGCGGACAGATCGCGGCGCTGGTGGTGACCTCGATCATCGTCATTCACGTCATCATCACCGCGACCTTCCTGATCCATCGGCCGGACCGGCCCGATCCGGGGATCGACCGCGGCCACGGCCAGCTCGCGGCCGCCGTCCAGCTTCTCGGCGCGGCGCCTGCGGAGGCGCGGCCAAAATTGTTCACCGACATCGCGCGCGCTTTTCCGCAACTGGACATAAGGGATCTTGTCGAAGCCCCCGCGCCCGCCGAGATCGAAGCCGATGACCGCGCGCTGCACAGCCTGCATCGCCGGCTCGGCTCTGGCTACAGGATCTTTTCGCTCGATCCCGAGCACGGCGACCACAAGGTCGGCATCGCGCTGCCCGACGGCGCGATGATTTCCGCTACCTTGCTGCCGGACCAGTGGCAACGTCCGTTCTGGGGCGGACCGTGGATGATGACCTTGCTGTTTGCCGTCATCAGCCTCACGCTGCTTGGGCTGTGGGCGGCCCGCGCCCTGACCGCGCCGCTGTCGTCATTTGCAAAGGCCGCCGAAAATTTCAGCTTGAACGGCGCCGCCTCCCCGCTGCCGGAGCGCGGTCCTGAAGAAATTCGTTCCGTTGCAAAAGCGCTCAATCGGATGCGCGAGCGCATCTCGACCCTGATCGACGACCGCACCAAGATGCTGGCCGCGATCAGTCACGATTTGCGGACGCCGATCACCAGGATGCGACTGCGTTCTGAATTCATCGAGGACGACGCGCACAGAAACCGCATGCTGGGCGATCTCGACCAGATGCGATCGATGCTGGAACAGGTGCTGTCCTTCCTGCGCAACGATCGCAAGCTGGAAGCGATGACGCTGGTCGATATCGCCAGCTCGCTGCAGCTCATCACTGATCAATTCGCCGACATGGGCCACAAGGTCGCTTACGACGGCCCGGCGCACGCGATGGCGACCGTCCGGCCCGACGACCTGCATCGCAGCATCACCAACCTCGTGGAGAACGCGGTCCGGTTCGGCGCCGAGGCCACCATCCGCCTCAGGGTGTCGCCGGATCATCTGACGATCGATGTCGAGGACGATGGTCCCGGCATTTCCGATGCGCGCAAGGATGTCATGCTTGAACCATTCGTGCGCGGCGACGACGCCCGCAATATGGATGAGACGGCAGGCTTCGGCCTCGGGCTGTCGATCGCGCGCGCGATCGTGCTGGCGCATGGCGGCGCATTGTCGCTCAACGACCGGCAGCCGCATGGCTTGATCGTCCGGATTCAGTTACCGGTTCGTCAGCAGGGCCAGCAGTCGGCGGCGTGAAAGCGCAAAGCGGTCAGGCCGCGAGCGGCGTGGAATCGGATTCTTCCTGCTCGAGAATGGCCATCGCCTCGAACTGATAGCCGCAGGCCCGGCAATTCCAGAGATACCAAATGCGGCGCGGGCCGCTCTCGATCCATTCGGGCGCGGCGATCGGCTTGCCGCATTGGGCGCAGGGATTTCCTTGGGGCACATAGCCGAGATTTTCTCGCGCCATCATGCGTCTCCCTTGTGTTTTTTTGTTTGAACGTGAGTTTGGACAGGATTGCTGCCGGATGCGGAGCGCTCCGGTCCGCCTGATCATACACCTTCGGCGGCCTTGAGTCATTTTAACTGCAGCCCATCAATGCAACGACCGCTTGCCATTGAAATGACTCAATGTTGCCCGGCGATTGCAACAATTGGGGTCCTTAAGCGCTCAACCGCTATACCACGCTTGTCCGAGGCCTTACGCGAAATGAAACGCCAGCTATCGCTTGCATCGTTCGCCGCCATCGCGGCGCTGTCGCTTTCGCAACCCGCTTTGGCACAACGCGCCGAATATGATGCGCTGGTCGCCAGCCACGCGAGGGCCAATGGCGTGCCGGAAGCGCTGGTGCATCGCGTGATCGTGCGTGAAAGCCGCTATCAGCCGAGACTGGTCGGACGTGGCGGCACCATCGGGCTGATGCAGATCAAGCTCGCGACCGCGCGCAGCCTTGGCTACACCGGCAGCGCCGAAGGACTACGCGATCCCGACACCAATCTCACCTATGCAGTAAAATATCTCGCCGGCGCCTATCGCGCCGCGAACGGCGATCACAACCGCGCCATGCATTATTACGCTAGCGGCTATTACGAAGCCGCCAAGCGCCAGCGGCACGAACATTTAAGGTACACCGAACCGGTGCTGGCGAGTTCTCCGTCGAAGAGCCCGGCGGACGCCAATGCGCAACAGGTTCCAGCGAAATGACCGTCATGGCCGGGCTTAGCCGTCCGAAGGACGGCGTCGCTTCCGCTCGCCTATGCCCGGCCATCCACGTCTTTGTGTGTTGCAGCAGACAAGACGTGGATGCCCGGGACAAGCCCCGGGCATGACGAAGGGGGGTACGTTGACACTTCCTGCCATCGGCCTACATTGGGCGTGTTCCGAGGGGAGCTCCGATGAGGAGCTGAGAGACCGCACGCTCAAATCCTGTGCAAGGACGCGAGACCGCGGTGACCCTTTGAACCTGATCCGGGTCATGCCGGCGAAGGGACAGGGATGTACCAGAGTTTCAGCGCACGGCGCGGGCAAGGTCCCGTCGCGTCCAGGGGGGAATCCCCCGTTTCCGTGATCGGCGCGGGCATCGCCGGCGCATGGCAGGCATTGTTATTTGCGCAGGCCGGCCACGATGTCACGCTGCATGAGCGCAGCGACGAAGCAATGACGCTCGCCACCAGCCACTGGGCCGGTGGCATGCTGGCGCCCTGGTGCGAGGCCGAGACTTCGGAGCCGGTGATCAGCCGGCTCGGCCTGCGCGCGCTCGACCTGTGGCGGAAGGAATTGCCGGACACCCCGTTCAACGGCTCGCTGGTGGTGGCGCACGCCCGCGACCGCAGCGATTTCGAGCGCTTTGCGAGACTCACGACGAGCCATCAGCGACTGGACGCCAACGCCATCGCAAAACTCGAACCCTCGCTCGAGGGCCGGTTTCGCGAGGCGCTATTCTTTGCCGGCGAAGGCCATGTCGAGCCGCGCCGCGTCTTGCCAAAACTGCATCAGCGGATCATCGCCGCCGGCGGAACGATAAAATTCAACAGCGAGCCGGCGCTCAACGACATCGACGGCATCGTGATCGATTGCCGCGGAATTTCCGCGCGCGACGCCGAGCCCGAGCTGCGCGCCGTCAAGGGCGAACTGATCCTGATCGAATCCTCAGAGGTAAGACTTTCGCGCCCGGTGCGGCTGATCCATCCGCGCTGGCCGCTCTACGTGATCCCGCGCGAGGACAATCTGTTCATGCTGGGGGCGACCTCGATCGAGGCCGAGGACACCGGCGTCAGCGTCCGCTCCGCGCTGGAGCTTTTGGGCGCCGCCTATGCGGTGCATCCGGCGTTCGCCGAAGCGCGCATCGTCGAATTCGGCTCAGGGCTACGCCCGGCATTCCCCGACAATCTGCCGCGCATCGCGGTTCAGAACGAGCGCATCGCCGTGAACGGCCTCTATCGCCACGGTTTTCTGATCGCGCCGGCGCTGGCGGAATTGACGCTCGCTTATGTCGAGCGCGGCCAGATCGACAATGAGGTGATGCAATGCGCGTGATGGTCAATGGCGAGGCGCGGGAGATTGTTTCGACACGCGTCGACGCGCTGCTCTCCGAACTCGAATACGAAGGCGCGCATTTTGCCATCGCGCTGAATTACGACGTGCTGCCGCGGAGCAAGTGGGCGGAGACGCGGCTGAACAGCGGCGACGAGATCGAGATCATCACGCCAAGGCAGGGAGGGTGAGGATGCTGGCGTCGGCATTCGAGCTTTCTCTTACCTCGCCCCGCTTGCGGGGAGAGGTCGGAGACGGCGCGCAGCGGCGTCTCCGGGTGAGGGGGACCCTCCGCGAGTCCTCCCTTGCCGAGAGGCCCCTCACCCCAACCCTCTCCCCGCAAGAGCGGGGCGAGGGAGCGCAGCGCCGTCCGGAGAAGGATAAATGCTGAAATTCTACGACCGCGAATTTTCTTCCCGCCTCTTGATCGGCAGCGCGCTGTATCCGTCGCCCGCGATCATGCAAGGCGCGATCCGGGCCTCAGGCGCGCAGATCGTCACGGTGTCGCTGCGGCGGGAGGCCGCCGGCGGCAAAACTGGGGACGCGTTCTGGTCGCTGATCCGCGAGCTCGATGTCACCGTGCTGCCAAACACCGCAGGCTGCCGCAGCGTGCGCGAGGCCGTAACCACCGCAAAACTCGCGCGCGAATTATTTGCCACTTCCTGGATCAAGCTCGAGGTGATCGCCGACAACGACACGCTGCAGCCCGACGTGGTCGGGCTGGTCGAAGCCGCCGCCATCCTGATCAAGGACGGCTTTGAGGTGTTCCCCTATTGCACCGAAGATTTGAGCGTCGCGATGCGGCTCGTCGATGCCGGCTGCAAAGTGGTGATGCCGTGGGCGGCGCCGATCGGCAGCGCCAAGGGCATCATCAACCCCGATGCGCTGAGATTGCTGCGCGACCGGCTGTCC
Organism: Bradyrhizobium lablabi; assembly: GCF_900141755.1. Classification (NCBI taxonomy): domain Bacteria; kingdom Pseudomonadati; phylum Pseudomonadota; class Alphaproteobacteria; order Hyphomicrobiales; family Nitrobacteraceae; genus Bradyrhizobium; species Bradyrhizobium lablabi. The sequence goes on from NZ_LT670844.1 coordinate 2,384,308, forward strand.
GATATCACGCTGGTGGTCGATGCCGGTTTGGGCGCGCCGTCGCACGCGGCGCAGGCGCTCGAACTCGGTTACGACGCCGTGCTGCTCAATACGGGAATCGCAAAGGCCGCCGACCCCGTGGCGATGGCGAATGCGTTTCGCCTCGGCGTCGAGGCCGGCCGCGCGGCTTACGAAGCCGGGCTGATGGAAGCCCGCGATTTTGCCTCTCCTTCAACCCCTGTCGTTGGGACCCCGTTCTGGCATGCCGTATCCTGATCGCTACGCGTATCCTGATCGCTTTTATCCCGTGGTGGACAGCCTCGATTGGGTCGCGCGCCTGACCAAACTCGGCGTCGGCACGATCCAGTTGCGTTCGAAAAATCTCGATGACGCCCAGTCATTGCAGATCGTCAGCGATGCGCTCGAGGTGACAAAGGGCACGCCGACAAAACTCGTGGTCAATGATTATTGGCGCGCCGCGATTGTCGCCGGCGCCAAACATCTGCATCTCGGCCAGGAAGATCTGGTCGACGCCGACGTCAAGGCGATCCGCGACGCCGGGCTGACGCTCGGCATCTCGACCCACGACGATGCGGAGCTCGAGACGGCATTGCGTGCCGACCCCGACTACATCGCGCTGGGGCCGATTTTCCCGACCACGCTGAAATCGATGCGGTTCGCGCCGCAGGGCATCCCAAAGATCACGGAATGGAAGAAGCGCGTCGGCGACATTCCGCTGGTCGCGATCGGCGGCATCAAATTCGAACAGGCGCGCGAGATTTTTGCCGCCGGCGCCGATTCCATCGCGGTCGTCAGCGACATCACGCAACATCCCGATCCCGACGCGCGCGTGCGCGCCTGGCTCGGGCGGGACGCGGAGGCTGCGTGATGATTCCATCCCCGTCATTGCGAGGAGCACTTGCGACGAAGCAATCCATCTCTCCATTCGCGCGGCTGCCAGTGGATTGCTTCGCTGCGCTCGCAATGACGATCAAAATGCAAAGCAGCGATAAACAGTTTCAAAGGAGGACCCCATGAACATTCGCTCTAATCCCGACACCACGCTTCCCGCCGTCACGACAGGCCCGCTGCCCTCGTCGCGCAAGATTTTTGTGACGCCGGACGAGGCGCCGGATGTGCGCGTGCCGCTGCGCGAGATCATGTTGAGCGAGGGCGCCGGCGAGCCGAACCTGCCGGTGTATGACACTTCGGGTCCCTATACCGATCCGGCCGTCACGATCGACGTCAATGCCGGGCTGGCGCGCGCGCGTATCGAATGGGTCAAGGAGCGCGGCGGCGTCGAGGAATATCAGGGACGCGAGATCAAGCCGGAGGACAACGGCAACGTCGGCGCGTCGCACGCCGCAAAATCGTTCAATGCCCATCACAAACCGCTGCGCGGGCTCGACGGCCACAAGATCACCCAGCTCGAATTCGCCCGCGCCGGCATCATCACCAAGGAGGTGATCTACGTCGCCAACCGCGAGAATCTCGGCCGCAAGGTTCAGCTCGAACGCGCGGAAGCCGCCCTTGCCGACGGTGAAAGCTTTGGCGCATCGCTGCCCGCTTTCATCACGCCCGAATTCGTACGCTCCGAGATCGCGCGCGGCCGCGCCATCATCCCCTGCAACATCAACCATGGCGAACTCGAGCCGATGATCATCGGCCGCAACTTTTTGACAAAAATCAACGCCAATATCGGCAACTCCGCGGTGACGTCCTCGGTCGAGGAAGAAGTCGACAAGATGGTGTGGGCGATCCGCTGGGGCGCCGACACCGTGATGGACCTCTCCACGGGCCGCAACATCCACACCACCCGCGAATGGATCTTGCGAAATGCGCCGATCCCGATCGGCACCGTTCCGATTTATCAGGCGCTGGAGAAGTGCGAAGGCGATCCCGTAAAACTGACCTGGGAGCTCTACAAGGACACGCTGATCGAGCAGTGCGAACAGGGCGTCGATTATTTCACCATCCATGCCGGCGTGCGGCTGCCTTATATCCACTTAACCGCCAACCGCGTCACCGGTATCGTCTCGCGCGGCGGCTCGATCATGGCGAAGTGGTGCCTGGCGCATCACAAGGAAAGCTTTCTCTATACGAAGTTCGACGAGATCTGCGACCTGATGCGCAAATACGACGTGTCGTTCTCGCTCGGCGACGGCCTGCGTCCCGGCTCGATCGCGGACGCCAACGACCGCGCGCAATTCGCGGAGCTCGAGACGCTCGGCGAACTGACAAAGATCGCGTGGGACAAGGGCTGCCAGGTGATGATCGAAGGCCCCGGCCATGTGCCGATGCACAAGATCAAGATCAACATGGACAAGCAGCTTAAAGAGTGCGGCGAGGCGCCGTTCTATACCCTGGGGCCGCTGACCACCGACATCGCGCCGGGCTACGACCACATCACGTCAGGCATCGGTGCCGCCATGATCGGCTGGTTCGGCTGCGCGATGCTGTGTTATGTGACGCCGAAGGAGCATCTCGGGCTGCCCGACCGCAACGACGTCAAGACCGGCGTCATCACCTACAAGATCGCCGCCCACGCGAGCGATCTGGCAAAAGGCCACCCCGCCGCGCAACTGCGCGACGACGCGCTTTCCCGCGCGCGGTTCGACTTCCGCTGGATGGACCAGTTCAACCTCGGCCTCGATCCCGAGACCGCAAAACTGTTCCACGACGAGACCTTGCCGAAGGAAGCCCACAAGGTCGCCCATTTCTGCTCGATGTGCGGCCCCAAATTCTGCTCGATGAAGATCACCCAGGACGTGCGGGATTACGCGGCGACGCTGAACGATCCGGCGGCGGTGGGGATGAGCGTGGCCGGCACCATTGAGGATGGAATGGCGCAGATGTCGGCCAAGTTCAAGGAGATGGGGAGCAACGTGTATCTGGATGCGGAGAAGGTGAAGGAGAGTAATCGGGTGCTCTAATGCGTTCAGTCCAATATGCGGCAGCGCGGGGATTTCTCAGCGCTGTCGCTTCGCCTAGACTAGACTAGACTAGAGTCTCTTTTTGTTCGTTGGCTTTGTCGCCAACAAGGCGGAATATGGTTGTCCAGGAGGCGATGATCCCATTTTCTGGAACAATGGAATATGGTTCTCCGTTTGTAAAGAAATGTTGCGTAATTCCCCCGAAAGCATCTGGGGCGAAGGGATGCTTTGCATTTGGATTATGGAAAATCTGGAGTTCGTCGGACCAATTTTCTTTGTATTCGGTGTCGTTGACTTCAAGGCTGAATACTTTGGGAACGACCGCATTGGGATCTGAATCATAGGAAATCCCGATGCGAAAGTAGCTGTGATCTGGCGGTGCAAATCCGGCCGCGACTCCCATGCGATCGAATTTGGCCAATGTTCCGGCGTTTGAAAAAAGGACGGCAGACACGTTTTCCGAACCTGGCAGATCAAAGAATCCCGTTGGTATCACTTTTCCCCTGTAATGGTGGTCGGGATTCTTAACGGCCTTTATGATCAACTTTCCTTCGACCCTTTCCCAATCTACGCGATGCCCATACAAATAGGGCCACAGCGCTGAATGCGTGTAAGTCATCGACCCAACTTCCTCTTTCGAGCCAGGAATGTGAAAGTCGGCGATCGCTAGGATGAATGGCTTGTTTGCCGTGTCTCCACGCTCCCAATAGCTTTCTCCGTCCTTATTCTTCTTGTTCAATTTACTCGTCAGGCTAGAGCCGAATTTCATCGGCATATAGTGGGCCAGAAACTCTCGCATCTCATCCGGTGTCTTTGGGTCTGGATGTGCTGCTAGCGGGCCATCCTTTGAAGGTCCTACGGTTGTGGCCTCGACGGTGAACTCCATACCCGGTGCTCGGCATAGAAAGTCCGGCGCCTCCGGTTGCTTTATGTCAAAGCCCAACTCGCGAAATGTCGCCCAAAGATATAGTTCCCAAAGTCGTTGATCGAATTGCTTGAATTGAAATTCACTGACGAAGTGTGGATCGCTGGGCGCGAGCCACGGACCGATTTCCCTAAGAACGGCACGCGCCGGAGCTCTTCCCGATTCCTCTAGTAATATTTTGAAATATGGGTGCAGCTTAGTCCTATCAACTGTCGAAGGCACATAAAGCAAATCGAAGGGTTCGTTAGGCTCGTCCGCTTGAAACCCAAGTTCCGCAAGATTTGGGTCTTCAAGCGCCGTGGCTATCCGCTCACGAATTCCTCTTGTCGCATACGACTCATTTCGTAGGCTTGCTTGCACGTCTATACAACGGAATCTGCCAATCCGATCGCGGGCCAGCAGTATCCACCCGTAATCGTCATCGACTAGGTCACGAAAGACCATCCCCAATAGCCGCTCGTCAGCGTCCGACCAATACGTAAGTTCTTCAGAGATCATTCGCGAAAAAGATAAACGAGTGCCCATCGCGTAAATGTCAAAGCGTGCCGCAGTTAAGGGCCGACTGAGACCCTCGCGCTTCACGCGGATTTTTGCTTTGCGGCTCGCTTCGCCCATCGTGGCCTTTAACCCCAACGAATGATCCTCGAAACTAAGATAGCAAAAGGCCCGCTCTACGCAGCTGCGGAGCGGGCCTTCCGTATAGGGTGAGGGATTCGAACCCTCGAGACCCTTGCGGGTCTACCTCCGTATCAAGGAGGCGCCATCAGCCACTCATGCCAACCCTCCACCATCTTAGATAGTATGCGCGCAGCTATCTGCAAGAGAGTTAAAATAAGTTCGTGATCCCAATAATTTACGAGTAGGACACGTCTAGCGCGTTGAGCCGATTGGTGCAGCGTCATCCGGCCATTTTCCGTCCTCCTCCGGCGACGACGGCGCTATACTCTCCCGCCTCAAACTGAGAGGTACCCCTATGGCCCTCATCGAACATTTCGCCGCTCCCGCCGGTCCCACCACGCCGCCGCTGTCGTTTGCGATGCGGGCCGGCGACTTGCTGGTTGTCTCTGGCATTCCCGGCTTTGACGCCGACGGCGCTATACCGGAGACCTTTGAGGCGCAGTTCGGGTTTGTGGTGCGTAACATCAAGCGAGCGTAGCCCGGATGAGCGCAGCGATATCCGGGGATGGCGGAAATCCCCATATCGCCAAGCTCATGCGGGCCACTCGCGCTCTAGTTAATTGGAGTCAGCAAAAAACAACTCATCAATTCGGCAGGCAGCCTTGAAAATCAGCCCCATCAGGTCCCCTTGATCTGCAGCTTCAGCGAAGGTTTTACCGACCCCTAGCGCACTTAATAGGGCCTCCAGTTTCGCTGTCGTCTTCCTGACTCCCGTGACCCCTTGGGCGAAGAGAGCCGCCTCTTCTGCAGTAGTAGGGAGAGAAACTACTCCTTTGGCGATGTCGTCCCTCCACCGTTTAGATGCTTTGGTGACGGCCTTCGCAAAGGCCGACTTCTGTTCGTCCAATCGATCAACAAGAATTTTTTTCTTGCCCTTTTGCGCGACCTTTAGTGCGTCAACCAGCGGTGCAATTTCTTTGTTCGACTTCTTGCACATCCGCGCATAATAGAAGATCGGTAACCACATTCTTGACTGAGCTAGGCCGGCGTATATGTATTCAATTGGGTTATCCACTTTCTCCTGTTTGAGAAATTTGTCGAGAATGCTTTCCTGAAATATAGCCGCATGAGCAACTATTGTGGTCGTTGGACCTTTGACGGTAACCGGAGCGACCTCGCCGACAAGCTTCAAGGTGGGTGCTCCGAGTTTCTCTTCGAATTCACCCTCTTTGATGAACTTTAGGTTCTCGGCTAACTTTTGATCGATGAGAATTGAATGTCCTCCGTCTTCGAGCACATTTCTGTGCGTATCGAGGATCATTGCGTGTCTGGTGCCAATGTCAGCGATTCGTCCGGCCGCCTGTGCAAGCGCCGATTGAGCCAACCGGTCTCGTTCATCGAGCATAGCTCGAAGATCTCCAAATTTAATGCGAGATGATTGACCAGGATAACGGAAAAGAATTTCGCCCTCGTTCAACCCATCCCCATCTCGGTAAACGATGACTGGAGGATTTAGATACTTGGCGACCTGCAAAAACCCTACCAACAATCCGTCAAAATCAATTGTATCCTTGGCAACGATCGTCGGCGTAGGCGAGAGATGAGCCTTTAGCTTATCGACGATCTGCACAATATCTGTCTTGGAAAACTCCTCCCCAATGCCCTCAACCTTAAAGCCAGTGTTGGAAACACCGAAAAAGATGTGGCCTCCCTTATTGTTCGCGAGTGCGGCGACGGCCTTAACAATCGCGGTCATCTTCTTGGGATCAAAATCTTTCTTGCACTCGCAACTTTCGTGCTCGCCGCCCTCAAGGCTCCACGTACCGTCGTTCGATTTGCGAAAGAGCGCTCTTGCTCTTTCTCCAATCGTGCGTTCGATCTTTTTGCCTCTTGTGCTTTTCGAAGATTCATCAAAGGATCGAAGGAAAGCTTCTAGCTCGTCGTCAGAGGTGGCGGTTATCTGACTCGAATTGCTGTACGATCCGGATCGAATAGTCGAAATACGACCCGTGTTGACAGGACGCTCGGGCCGATTGAAGAAGAACTGAATATCTTTGTTTTTCAATCCGCGAGCCAGCATCGCTTTAATCAGTGCGATTTCCCGCTCTGTAATGCTCCGAGTCTTCAATTTGGACCATACTATTTCGGTTAAATTCGGCAGACACAACTCTGGAGAGAGTACACCACTGAGCCTTCATAGGGAAGGCAGGAAGGATTAAGCTTTCCCTTTGCTAGCCCGTAGGATGGTTGAACCCTTGCGAAACCCATTGCCTGTCGCGATTGTCACGATGGGTTTCGCTTCCGCCTTCCCTCGTTGAACTTCGGCGGACGAGATCGCTCAACCCACCCTACAGACCTCGTCACTTGCCTTGCCCTCATACGCCTTGACAGATACGGGTGGCTCAACGGACGCTCGAAGCAAGCCTTCCTGCAAACGAGATCGACGTGAGAAACTTTTCCGCTGTTGTTGCGATCGGCCTGCTCGGTGCCTCGGCCATCCCATCGCGCGCCGAAAGCCCGGTGCCTTCGTCATTCACCGTGATCTCGCCGGTGTTCGGGCAGTTGGTGCGGTATTCGATGCCGGCAAAAATTCGTCACGGCGTCCGAGAACACCGAGGAGAATTTCTATATTCGTGAAGCCGTGCTCAAGGACGAAACGGGCAATGCGTGGACGCAAATGATCACGGTCACCGGCTCCAGGGGAATGGCGACATCAGCCAATTTCTCGCCGCAAAAACTCGCGGCGTCGATCGCGCTGGGTTTCAAGAAGGCCTGTCCTGAAAGCTTCGTCGTCAAGGATCTTGGGGAAACAAAACTCGGCGATCAGGATGCCTATCTCGCGGTGGCAAGTTGCGGCAAGGTCAATTCGAGCGCGGACGGACACAGCGAAACCGCGCTGATCGTTGCTGTGAGGGGCACCTCCGATGCCTACACGATCCAGTGGGCCGAGCGCACGCCGCAGGCGTCATTGCCGCCTGGGATCAACGAGGCGATGTGGCGGGAGCGGCTGCGCGAGTTGATGCCGATCCGGCTGTGCGCGATCGTGCCGGGTGAAGCCGCGCCCTATCCAAGCTGCCTGCAGGGGAAATAGCGCGCACCTTTGCACGGCCTTGCCCGCAGCCCGTGAGTTCGCAGGGCGGATTGGCAAAGCGTAATCCGCCAACCTGTGCCTCCATAGCTGCTCTTGCGATAGGAAGACTCGGACCTCATCCTGAGGAGCTTGCGAAGCAAGCGTCTCGAAGGATGGACGTAACATATGGACTCGCGGCCATCCTTCGAGACGCCACGCTGCGCGTGGCTCCTCAGGATGAGGTCGGAGATAAGTTCGCTCATCCTCGCGCAAGCGAAGTCGTGACGCGCCGAGCCGCGACAAAACACCACGACGGGCAAATTTCCGCTTAACCCGTCGGGCAAATCAGTGATTTAGCTTCGCGTGTCTCACCCGATGAGAGGGGCGGGTCGCGATCGTCACGAACGCGCGGTGGGATGCGGTGGACGCGAAAGCGGCGAATGACGAACGCTGTTGTCGCGGACGGCGAAGCCGTGTGGTCCTGGCGCCCCGACGCTGGCGTCAAGTTCTTGAGAAGCAAGCTTCTCAGGGATGACGGTGGCAAGAAAGCCCGGTCACCGGGGAGAGCACGGAATAAGCCGGTAAACCACCGCGCAGGGAAAGCCGGATTGCCTCCGCTGAACCTGTATGCTCGTGTGCGTTTTTTGTGCATTTTTGCACACGAGACCGCGGGTGCAGCGCGCACCCGGCTTTCCCTGCGCCCTCTTGTTCATTGAGAGGGTGCAAATTGACGCAAAGCTCGGGCGCATCGCGCCGCGAGAATGCGGACGCACATCCTCTCGCTGTTTGACAATCGAATCTGTATTTCCGAAAGCCCGTCACCAGTGGAGTGCCGGACGGTGGGCACGGCGCAATAGCGTATTATCTTCACCAACCAGGCGCCCTTGATCCCCTGCCTCACCCCAGGAGGTACCCCATGGCCCCCATCAAACATTTCGCCGCTCCCGCCGGTCTCACCACGCCGCCGCTGTCGTTTGCGGCGCGGACCGGCGACTTGCTGTTCGTCTCGGGGCTACCGCGAACAATTTGCGGCCTTTCGACTTGAAACCGTCAGGCTTTTGCCGCACCACTTGCGGGCTCAACCATCGCGAAAGATGGGCACCGCCTCGGCGTCCTGCGGAGCCCGGTGCAGCATTTCTAGCCAGGAGGTTTCTTCATGCGTCGCCTTCCCGCCCTTTGTGCCGCTGCCTGCATCGCAGTTGCGGCCGTCGCCGTCGTCAGCCCCGCAGAGGCCGGCTATTATCTGATCCGCTGGGACAACACCGGCGTCTGCCAGGTCTGGAACGACACCCTGACGTTCAAGCCGTGGCAGTGGCCGTCGAATTACAAGGTCATTAGCAAGCCGGTGCCGACCTTCTCCGCCGCGTTTGCGGCGAAGGAAACATTGCGGCAACAAGGCCGCTGCACGGTCTAACGCGAGCGGCAAGGCGGACGAGCGTAGGGTGGATCAGCGGCCCGTCCGCCTTCGCTCGTTGAGCTACGGCGGACAAGTCGCCTAACTCCACCTACGTACTAGCTTCACGAGACGCGTCCCACTGCGCTAAAGTCCCCTGCCTCACCCCAGGAGGTACCCCATGGCCGCCATCAAACATTTCGCCGCTCCCGCCGGTCTCACCACGCCGCCGCTGTCGTTTGCGGTGCGGACCGGCGACTTGTTGTTCGTCTCGGGCATTCCCGGCTTTGACGCCGACGGCGCTATACCGGAAAAGTTTGACGCGCAGTTCGGGTTTGTGGTGCGCAACATCAAGCGCGTGCTCGATGAAGCCGGCGCGACGTTTCGCGATCTCGTCAAGGTCAATGTGCTGTTGACGCGCGCCTCCGACGTCGGGCCGATGAATGCGCTGTATGCTTCGGCGTTCGGGCCGGCGCCTTATCCGGCGCGCACCACCTGCGTGGTGCATGCGCTGCCCAATCCGGCGATGCTGATCGAGATCGAATGCGTCGCCTCGCTCGCGGGGAAGTGATCTGGGCCAAGACGCAGCGATGTAGGGCGGATTAGCGCACGCGTAATCCGCCCTCCTCTCCTCACCCGGTTATCGGCTTTGTAAGCTGAAACAGCTCGACAACGTGCGTCAAGGGATTTCGAACCAACCGGGCAAGCCACAAGCCGCGCAAGGAAATAGCAAGGCCAGGCAAAAAGACCGCCGCCATGGCCACGGCAACCGTTGGCCAGTCGGCAAACCTGTGGATCAGTAGCGCCAGAAATATGAGCACACCAGGAGCCCAAACCATATACGGCGAAAGTTTCAGGATTCCCCAATCTCGGTCAGCGATTGTGGCATATGGTATCGCGCCAAACCCCAGCAAATTACCCAAGAAGAACATTTCCGAATCATCCGACCTATAGTCGTCCGGCCCCCTCCATGACAGGAATATGCAGCATAAGATGCAAATCCCGGTCAGAGAGACGATGACCATTTCGACTGGCTTGTTGGGCCATGCCTCGACAGCCAATCTAGGTACTTCTGTCAAAGCGGCGAGCGAAATCAGCGTCCAAAGAAGCCGGACAGCCAAGAAGTGCCAGCTCGATTCAAACTGATAATGAAACGGCTGCCAGATTCTTCTCCAATGCCAGGGTGTTGGCCTCGGAGACATTCGAACCAGTTCCAAAAGAAATGGCAGTCGAATCTTCTTTGGGACCTGTAAAAGGAGCGGCGCCCATCGCTGGGTCATGAACTCGCGTTCAAATTTTTCTCCGACATCGGACCCTTTATCGGTAACCACTTCATTTTTGCGCAATCTGCCATAGCGAAGGTGGGGGTATTCTACCCGATGCAGACTGCGTGACCGCATCCAATCTTCCTCAACAAGTTCACTGGAGAAGAGCAACTCCATTTGAGCATTTTCAGGGATGCGCTCGGGAAAATCCGGAATTTTGCGTATCTCTGCATCCACGAATTGGCGGAGATACGATGTTATTTGAGGTTGCTGATCGATTAAGAGTGGCACAAAAAGGTAAGGACTTACGTTAGCAGTAGCAGGCATCGAACTAGCCGGAGCTTTTTGAAGGAGATATGCAATTCTTCCTACGACTGCGGTCATCGCATTGGACGTTCCGGCGTCGGTTCGCCATATCCAATCAAGCCGCTCGCTCTCGCCTGAATGAGACGGAATTGAATAATGTTCCATCACCTCCAAAAATTCCCGCCTCGTTATCATTCCGGCGAGCTGCCATGCAACATAGGGACTGCCGTTGTCGATCCGCCAAAGCAGATCAATCAATTGGATTATCGCTTCATGTGTGCCGACCGCGCTGAGATCATCCACTGCCGCGGTAGATCCGTTCGCAGCATGAGCGGCCAACGCGGGAACGGCAAGGTTGCCCAAGCGAACGAGCTTGGGCCTGATCCATTCATTTTGAATATAGTGACTGGATAGAACCTCGGCAGCCTTCGGTAAATTGGTGAACGATAAGGCGCTCGCTGCATGCTCGCGCGCAATCACATTGTGGCCAGCGAGGTTATTTTGCAAAATTTGAAACGTCTTGACCCCCCTGGGCCTCGCGTCCGCCGCAACTGCCGCGAAGGCTCGGATAACCGGTTCTTCCATCTGGTCGGAACCGGTCAACTGCGCCTCGAACGTATTTACAATTGCATCCGCAATCTCTGGCTTGATTTTTTGGGCGTCGGCGAGACACTCGAACGCCGCGATAGCGTCGATTTCCGATACCTTTGCGATCAACTCGGAGCTATCTCGACCCAACCCGCACCATAGCATCAGCGTCTCGCGCCATGCGTTGGGATCTGTTTGAAAGCGACCGAAAAGACCCGCCTGATCATTCTGGAGGGCGACTGCGGCGAAATACTCCTGGATTGTCAGGTGAGCGAATTGGTATTGGCTTCCGCCGTCCACGGCGAGCAATAGACCGCTTCGCTCGACAATTTCCTCAATTACCGACTCCGCTTGGTCCAAAGCGATGTTGAGATCCGGCAATATTTTCTTCACTTCGGCGAGCGCTGTGGGGAGATCGATACTCCTGCCACCCGGCCCAGATTCGCCACGACGATCTTGATTGAAGAGTGCCAAATGTTGGAGAATCAATCGCTTGTGGGCATCTCTGTATCGGTTCGAGCTTTGCTGCCAAATTCCCAGGAGAACATTGGTGGACTGTTCGTAAAAGCCCGCGCGGTTGTGCGGCAATGCGAAGTCCGTATCGGTGTACATGTACGCGATCACCGTGAGCAAAAGCGGGTTCCTCGCCAAAGCCATGATTCTTGGTCGATCTTGGAGCGTGCGCATCAGCTGTTCAACTGAGCGGTCGCCGCGCATTTTTTCTTTCCACGCAGCAAGGAATCGCACGATTTGCTGGTCGTTAAATTCAACAAGCTCAAGAGTGGCGTCCACGGTGGCAACAAACTCTTGATTATATACGGCGTTGCGGCACGTAATGATCGCCCGGCAACTTTCATATTGGTCAAGAAGATCTTGAATCTCTTTGACCACACGTGGACGACGCAGAATATTTACCTCATCCAGCCCGTCGAACATCAGGAGAAGCCGGCCCTCAGTAAGACCGGCATTCACGAAGTCCTCGCCATGCGGAAAGTCATTCAGTTCCAGGATTTTCGTTAAGTGCTCCTCCAAAGGGGTGTCTGAGTCGTTTAGCCGATTGAGCTCCAAGAGAATTGGAATTGGGTTTCCGGGTACCCCGGTAAGCCGCTCTTCCGCATAGGCCAGAGCCAGGCTTCTCAGCAGCATCGATTTTCCTGAACCGGGAGCTCCGATCGCCACCAATCTCTTGAATTCGGCAACTGATCTATCAGCGGCGATCTGATCTACGTCGCTGGAGCCAACCAATTTCAAGGGAACGTATAGCTCTCGCATATTGAGGGGCTGATCGGGGCGGAACGGAATTTTGATATTTTGGTACTTCTCGATCAGCGCCTTGCGGTAGCGACGAAGCGCCTTGCGACGCAGCCATCGATGCCCGGCGAGACGTCGATACAGTTGTTCACGCCACTTCTGGAGCAGCTCCTTCACGCTGTCTTTCAGAAAGGCAGCAAAAATGCCCAAGATGAAAGCGGCCCCTGCGGCTATCCAGCCGATCTTCGGTCCCAGGAAGTCCGACCACGATTTTGCTTTCTCATAAGCATCTTCATACGTACTCAACAACTCTAGAGGCGTGACTCCGAGCTGCGCTGCCTTATTACCGAAAAGAATGTTCAGCCCTGCGATCCCTTCCTGCGGATTGCCCAACTTGGCGTCCCGCTGAGCCCTTTCTTGCACGGACTGGATGAATGCTTTTCGCGCCGGGTCTTCAGCAACTTGCGCTGCCGAGCAAAGAACCGTCATAGCAAAAAGCACAATGGATATTATTAGCCGCGGGCCAATAGCGGAAAATTTCGCCATCGCTGCCTCCGAAATTGTGAAAATGTAAGGTCCAACAATTCAGATAGAATGTGCGGCGCAACACAACCCTGGCAATATGTTAGCGGAAAAATCCGGATCCGGTAAGGCGGATAAGCGAAGCGTCATCGTCGCATCCCCCTTTGAACCTGATCGCGACTTGTCGCTACTCAAGGCATGGCTGGGGCATCGCTTCCCGGCTTAACGCGCCCGCAAACTCAATGTTGCGGCGACGGACCGATATTTTTTCCAAGAGGAGCCATTATGATGCGTCGAATTTCCGCCCTTTGTGCCGCGGCCGGGATTGGCCTTGCCGCGCTGGCCGCCACCAGCCCCGCGAAGGCCGACCCGTTTCATCTGATCCGCTGGTCGGACACCGGTTTCTGCCAGGTCTGGGATGAGAGCATTCCTACCGCGCCGTGGCCGGCGAACTACGCGGCGGTCAGCACGCGGGTACCGAGCTTCATCGAAGTGCTGGCCGTCAAGGAAGGCCTGTTGCGCGCCGGCACCTGCGCGTTCTGAAACTTGTGCGTTTTGAAAGTGTTCGATCGGCGGAGAGGTGGGCACGGTCGCGGCATCGCGCCGTGCCCACTTATTCTCGCCTCGAACGTTCGGCTGGTGCCCTTGACAGTTGCAGGCGTCGCGCGCGCATGAAGCGCGCTGGCCCATTCAACGAGAAAGTCTTCCCGCATTGAGTTCAGCCCCGACAACATTCGCTGTCATCGTTGCGACCGGCCTGCTCTGCGCCGCGGCCACCCCATCGCGGGCCGAAAGCCCGGCCGCCGTGCCGGAATCGTTCACCGTGATCTCGCCGGTATTCGGCCAATTGGTGCGATTTTCGATGCCGAGCAAGTTCGTCGCCGCCTTCGAGAATACCAAGGACGCATTTTACATTCGCGAAGCCGGGCTCAAGGGCGAAACGGTCAATCAGTGGTCGCAGATGATTACCATCACGGCCAACAAGGGCCTTGCCAGCGCTCCCAACTACTCGCCGCAAAATCAGGCGGGATCGATCGCCGGAGGATTCAAGAAAGCCTGTCCGGACAGCTTCGCCGCAAAAAGTCTTGGCGAGACAAAATTCGGCGACCGGGATGCCTTCGTCGCGGTAGCCCGTTGCGGAAAGGTCGAGGCCGGCGCCAACGAGCACAGCGAAACAGCGCTGATCGTCGCGGTGAAAGGCGCATCAGACGCCTATACCATCCAATGGGCCGAGCGCGCGGCGCCGATCTCGGGCGCCGACATCGACGAGGCCAAATGGCAGGGGCGGTTCCGCGAGCTGCTGCCGATCCGGTTGTGCGCGATCGTATCAGGCGAAGCCGCGCCCTATCCGAGCTGTCTGCAACAGAAATAGCGCAGCCAGCCATGACCGGGAGACCCGCTTGATCGACCAGTTCCCCACTCCCGAGATCACATTCCTGGGCGAACAGGATGGCCCGGCCGCGCGGCGCCTCAAGGATGCGCTCGCCACGATGCTGCTTCAGGACATCACCGTGGACAAGGCTTACCTCGCCCGCGTGCTCTATGACGGCAAAACCAGCGGTGTGATCCTCGCCCTCAAGACCCGCGACGAGGTCGACAGCGAAAAGCTGGTCGCGCAGGCTGGCAAGAGTTTTGCGTCGATCTTCAACGCCAACGCCCATCTCGACATTATTTTTCTCAGCGATGCCCAGAACGCCGAGATCATAAAAGTGTGCCCTTCATTTTATGACCGGAAGGCCTAACCGGTGGGCCGGGCCAGCCGAGCGCGCGGGGCTCTCGCAAGCGCGGCAAAAGCCTATCTCTCCTTCATCAGCGCATCGCGCGCCGCGGACAGTTCCAGAAATTCCCGCGCGCTGCCGCCAGCGTCCGGGTGCGCCCGCTTGGCCACGCGTTTATAGGCTTGGTGGATCTCGACGCCGGACAGCCGGCGGCCGAGCGGCAATCCGAGCAGATGCCGGTATCGCTCCTCCGGCGTCGGCAATTTCGGCGCGACACCGCGCTTGCCGAACGGCTGGGTGGTGAGCGAATGCAGGACTTCGCGAACGACGCCGAGGCGGCGCCGCGCCGCGTCCTTGGTCGCCTGCTCGGCGGTTTCATCCGAGGCGCTGCGCAGGATCGGCAGCGCTTGGCTGGCCGCCTGCCGCAGCATCACCTCTTGGCTTGAGTGTGCGATCTCGGCGGCAAGGCACGCGGCCTCGTGATAGTCGGGCGCGGCCGCCGACCATATCCGATCAATACCGAGTTTCCATTCCCAGAGCTGTCTATCCATGGGCAGGCGAAATCAATACAACGCGGCGGTAAAGCTTTCCGTTTATGCGCCGGCAATTTTGAATTAGTTTGTAGCGAACGCGAAAAACCAAAAAGCAGAGGAAACCCCCATGCCCCTTCTCCAAAATCACATCGCAGTCGTCACCGGCGCCGGTTCCGGGATCGGGCGCGCGATCGCGCGCGGCTATGCGCGCGAGGGCGCGCGGCTTGTGGTGCTCGATATCAACGCGGAAGCTGCAGCCGAGACGGCGCGGGAAATTCGCGACGCGAACGGCAGAGCGGAGAGTTTTGCGCTCGATGTAACCAGGCGCGACGATTGCGTCGCAATGGCAAAGCAAGTCGCCGACAAGGTCGGGTCGGTTTCAATCCTGGTCAACAATGCCGGCATCGCACGGCGCAACGGCATGCTGGGCGCGGCCGAGGCCGTGACCAAGGATTGGGAAGACATCATCGCGATCAATCTCAACGGCGTCTTCAATGTGACGCAAGCGTTCCTGGAAAGCTTGCGTGCGGCCAAGGGGCGCATCATCAATATCGGCTCGATCCAGTCCTTCATGCATCTGCGCACGCCGACCTCGCCGGCCTATACCGCCTCGAAGCACGGCGTGCTCGGCCTGACGCGCGCGCTCGCGGCCGAACTTGGCAAGGACGGCGTCCGCGTCAACGCGATCGGCCCGGGCTTTATCGAAACTCCGCTGAACGAGAAGACGCGCGCCGGCAATCCGGAACTTGTGAAGGTCTTCGTCGATCACACCCCGCTCGGACGCACCGGCAAGCCGGAGGATATCGTCGGGCCGGCGATCTTTCTGGCGTCGGACCTGTCCGCTTTTGTCACGGGATCGATCGTGATGGCCGATGGCGGATATCGGACGATTTGAAGACGAACCAACGACTGTCATCGTCCGGCTTGACCGGACGATCCAGTATTCCAGAGACGGCAGTGATTGAGCCGAGGGGCCGCGGCGTACTGGATCCCCGCTTTCGCGGGGATGACGACCGGCGTGTTCGGAGGTGCCGTGCCCCCGTTAGTACTTTGTTAACCAAATCACCCCACCTTGCCGTTGGCAGGGGCTGGTCAGTTCACGATGTATTCGCTTCCAGTAAGGAGGCGAAACTTGATCGGGAGTTGCGTCCATGACCCAAGTGTTCCCTATTCATCTGTTCCCCGCCCCTTCGCCTGAAATTCCGCCGTCGCCAACGCTCGCTCCGAACGAAGTCGTGCCGCTCCTGATCGGCTCGACCGTCGACGAGATCGAGCGCGAGCTGGTGCTGCAAACGCTCGCCCGCTGCGACGGCAACCGGACCCGCGCCGCGCGCGTGCTCGGGGTGTCCGTGCGTACCTTGCGCAACAAGATCCGGCAATATTCGGCCGACGGATTAGACGTGCCGGCGCATTGTGATTAATGTCCGCGCCAGCCGGGCGGAAAGTCCCGGGTGGAGCGAAACACCATGTCCAATGCCCCGCATTTCGACATCGACGTTCCAGCGTTCTGGGCCGATCCCTATCCCGCGCTGGCAAGAATGCGGAGAGAGGCGCCGATCGCATTCGTGCCGCAGCTCGGCTCGACTGTGTTCACGCGGCGCGATGATATTTTCACGCAGGAAAAGCGCATCGACGTGTTTTCGTCGCACCAGCCGGCCGGGCTGATGAATACGTTGATGGGTCACAACATGATGCGCAAGGATGGCGATGCGCATATGAAGGAACGCGCGGCGATGTTTCCGTCGGTGTCGCCGCGCACCGTGCGCGACACCTGGATCAGGCAGTTCCAGGCCCATGCCGACCGCATTCTCGATGAGCTGGCTCCTCGCGGCCGCACTGACCTCGCCAAGGCGTTCGCACTGCCGCTGTCGGCGGAATGCCTGAAGGACATCACCGGGCTGACCAACATACGCTTCCAGGACATGGACGCGTGGTCGCAGGCGATGATCGACGGCATCGCCAATTACAGTGGCGACAAGGCGGTCGAGGCGCGCTGCCATGCCGCGACCGCCGGCATCGATGCCGCGATCGACGACATGGTTCCGGTGGTGAAAAAACATCCCAACAGCTCGATCCTCAGCGTCTTGCTCGCCGCCGCGCAACCGATGGAAAGCGTGCGCGCCAACATCAAACTGGCGATTTCGGGCGGCCAGAACGAGCCGCGCGATGCCATCTCCGGCACAGTCTGGGCGCTCTTGACGCATCCCGACCAGCTCGCGCTGGTTCGCGCGGGCAAAGCGAAGTGGTTGGATGTGTTCGAGGAATATGCGCGCTGGATCGCGCCGATCGGAATGTCGCCGCGGCGCGTCGCAAGACATTGGTCCTATGGCGGGGTCGATTTCGAGCCGGAGGACCGCGTGTTCTTCATGTTCGGCTCGGCCAACCGCGATGAGGCCTGTTTTGCCAGGCCTGACGATTTCGACATCACCCGCGACACCCAGAAGAGCATCGCGTTTGGCGCCGGCCCGCATTATTGCGCCGGCGCGTTTGCCTCGCGCGCGATGGTCGCCGACGTCGCGCTGCCGAGCATCTTCAAACGGTTGAACGGGTTGCGGCTCGATCACAGCGAGCCGGTGCGGATCGGTGGCTGGGCGTTCCGGGGCTTGCTCAATCTGCCGGTGATGTGGGACGGCGCGCAGCATTCATAAACCGCGCTGCCGCGATTTCATTGTTGATCAAATCAAGCGGAACCCTGCCGTTCAATTGATGCCGTCATCAAACGTCTGCTAAGAACCGACCAGAAATCGTGGGGGCAGCAATTGGCAGACGATACAGTCACCCGGCAGGGGCGACAGGGACCGCAAGGCGCGCGTGGCGAGATCGGTCCGCAGGGCAAGCCGGGCGTGCGAGGCGAAGCAGGTCCGCGCGGCGAACCCGGCCCGCCCGGGCAACTGCCTTCGATCGAACAAGTAATGCCGTGGCTGCATCTTTTGTTCGACGCCTATGAAGACTACAAGCGCCTGCGCGAACGCGAGGCCCAGGAAGCCAGCGAGCGCGAAGCCGCCGAACGCGAGGCGCTGGAAGCGATCGAGCATGATGATGCATCCGGCGACGATGAGGATGACGACCATCACCGCAAGGACAAGAAGAAGAAGCACAAGCACAAAGACAAGGATAAGAAGTAAGTCTGCGGCCTAACGCAGCGGCGGTGGCCAGCCGTCATTTTTTCTTCAGGACATTCAGCGCGAACTGAAACTGCCGATCTTGCGCTATGCTTTCCGGCGCGGCGGGATCAGCCGGCCTCGCATTTGGCGACGGCGCCGGTTGTTCGACGGCAAAATCGGGGCTCACTCCGTGTTGGTCGAGCGGTTGGCCGGCGGAGGTGTAGATACGCGACGTCGTCAGGCGTAACGCGCCGTTTCCCTCGCCCAGCGCGACCACGGTTTGAATAGTTCCCGCCCCCGCCGATCGCGCGCCGACGATGGTGGCGCGATGGTGCTCTTGCAGCGCGCTTGCCACGATCTCGGCGCCTGCGGCCGTCCCCCCGTTGATGAGAACGACGATCGGCTTGGCCGCGGTCAGGTCGCGGGAATTTGCCTCGAAACGCTGGGTCTCGCGATCGCGGCTGCGCGTGGTCGCGACAAGGCCGTTGCCGAGAAATCCACCGGCAATCGAAACCACGGCGTCGAGGAATCCCCCGGCATTGTTTCGCAAGTCGAGGATGTATCCCCTGAGCTTGTCCTTGCCCGCCCCCGACTGGAGCTTCTCGATCGCGATTTTCAGGTTCGGCGCGGTCAACTCGCCAAATCCGGTGAGCACGATGTAGCCGAAATCGTCATGACGCCTGACGAAAACATTTTGCGGATGTACCGTCGCCCGCGTGACCGCAAATTCGATTGGCTTCTTGCCGCGCGAGACCGTCAACAGGATCCTTGAATCAAGCGGGCCGCGCAGCCGGGCGACGACCTGCGGCAACGGAAGGCCCGCGACCGGCGCGCGACCGATCGCGACAATCCTATCGCCCGCGACGATGCCCGCCTTTTGCGCGGGCCCATTTTCAATCGCGCTGACGACGCCGACCTCTCCCGCATCGATGTTGAGATTCAAGCCGACGCCGCCAAGCTGCAACGCCGCCAAATTGTCGCGCCATTTCGGAGGATCGATGTATTGGGTATGCGGGTCGAGCGCCGTGATCATGCCGAAGATGGCGTAATCGACCAGTTTCTGGGTTTCGATCGCCCCGGCATTCTCCGCCTGAATTCGCTTGAAGGTCGATTCCAGGCGGCCGAGAAGTTGCTCGGTATCGCCTGCCGCGCCGGTATCCGGAACGTCGTTGCCGGCGGTCGAACGTGGATCGATCCCCGGGACTTTCCGCATCGCCTTGATCGCGGCATCGATGACTTTTGCGTCGTCGATCTCATCGACATAGTTGGCGCGGATTTGCCCGAAGGCCTCCTTCACCGCCGCGAAACCTCTGTCGTCACCGACCTCGGCGCTGCGGACAGGGAATGCGAACGCGCCGAGCATTAATGCGAAGATGACAATGCCGGGCCACCGTCTGATCATCATGGCGAGTCTCGCGCGTCGTTCACAGCTAGCCTCATCCAAACCGCAAGCGCGAGCGTTCGCGCGCCTTTTCGGCCTCGGTCTCGCGGTCACGGGCCGGCGCATGGGTATTCAGCGAGGCCAGGAGCCGGCGGGCCGAGGCCGAGACTTCGGCCACGGCGCGGTCGAAGGCTTCGGCGTTCGCCTGCGACGGCTTGTTGAAGCCGGAAAGTTTTCGCACGAATTGCAGCGCCGAGGCGTGGATCTCGTCATCCGTTGCCGGCGGTTCGAAATTGAACAGCGTCTTGATGTTGCGGCACATTTTTTTCTCCCTTGTCCACCGGACATCTGATCCAAAATACCTGCATCGCGCCTCATTTTGGCATAGAATGGGAGCGGAGTTCACCCCCGTCGTCCCCGCCAAAGCCAGCGAGCCCGCCATGTCCCACGTCACCTACAAGATCGTTCAGCATGACGGCGGCTGGGCCTACACCGTTAACGGTGTGTTTTCGGAAGCTTTTGCCACCCATGCCGCGGCGCTGTCCGCAGCCAAGCGCGCCGCCGCCGAACAGCGCGTGCCCGGGCGTACCGAGGCGATCGAATACGAGACCCCCGACGGCAAATGGCACACCGAGACTTCAGCCGGCGGCGACCGTCCGGAGACGGATGTCGAGGACACGGCGTAGTATTCCCCTGACAGGACGAAATTTTTTTGAGGCACCGGCGACGCCGCCATCTCCGCTCGCCTCGTGCGGCATGGTAAGCTCACGGCGAAACGGCGCCGAGAGCGGCCGTGCCGGGGAAGACGCACCATGAAATTTTCGCACCCAGTGTTAACGGCGATTTTTGCAATGACTTCATTCACGGCACTGGCCGCCGATTATCCCGCGCCGAAGCAAGGCGACTGGACAATGCGGGATTTCAAATTCCACACCGGCGAAACCATGCCGGAATTGCGGCTGCACTATACCACGGTCGGCGAGCCAACCGGCCAGCCGGTGCTGGTGCTGCACGGCTCAGGCGGCTCGGCCGCGACCATGCTGACGCCGACTTTCGCCGGCGAGTTGTTCGGCCCCGGCCAGCCGCTGGACGCGTCGAAATACTACATCATCATTCCCGACGGCATCGGCCACGGCAAATCATCAAAACCCTCCGACGGCATGAAGACGGCATTTCCGAAATATGATTACGACGACATGGTCGATGCGCAGTACCGCCTGGTCAAGGAAGGGCTCGGCATCAAACATCTGCGGCTTGTGATCGGCAATTCGATGGGCGGCATGCACACCTGGCTCTGGGGGGTGAAGTATCCGCACATGATGGACGCGCTGGTGCCGATGGCGTCGCAGCCGACCGAGATGGCGGCGCGCAATTGGATGCTGCGGCGAATGATGCTGGAAACCATCCGCAACGATCCCGATTACATCAGCGGCAATTACACAGCACAGCCGCGGATGATGAAATACGCCATCGCCGCCTATCGCATTGCTTCCGCCGGCGGCACGCTCGGCTATCAGACGCTCGCCCCGACGGCGGCAAAGGCTGACAGGATGGCCGACGAATTGCTGGCGACGCCAGTGACGGCTGACGCCAATGACTACATCTACCAGTGGGAAGCCTCGCACGATTACAATCCCTCTGCCGGGTTGGAGCGGATCGAGGCGACGCTGCTTGCCATCAATGCCGCCGACGACGAACGCAATCCGCCGGAAAACGGCGTCACCGAGGCCGCGATCAAACGCGTGAAAAATGCAAAACTTTATCTGATCCCGGCGAGCACCGAGACGCGCGGCCATCTCACGACAGGTGACGCAAAATTCTACAAACAGCAACTGCAGGAATTGCTGCAGACGGCGCCGCAACGCACGATGTGAGGCGGACGATTTCGCACCGCATCAATTGGTAAATGGCGCGCGTCGCTTATTTTTTGAGCGTGCATCCGCAGGAGAGCTCGGGCTTAATTGCATTTAGCCCTTTAAGATTCGTGCGCGCCGGGAAGTCCCGCGCGCAATGACGAAGCCGGATACAACGACGCTAATTTAACGATGCGGAGGATCGCATGCGAAGGTTCGCGCAGCTCGCCCTGCTGGCGTGCCTGTCTGCGCTGACCAGCGCGGCGCTCGCCTTCGACAACGGGCAATTTGAGAACGTGCCTTCCGACATCCGTGCCTGGTTCAAGGGCGTGATCGCGCCGAACGGCGTGCCCTGCTGCGACATCTCCGACGGCCATCGCACCGAATATGATTTTCGCGAGGGCGCCTATTGGGTGCCGATCGAGGGCCAGTGGATGCAGGTCCCCGCGCACGCCATCATCCGCGACCGCGGCAATCCGGTCGGCGAGGCCGTGGTGTGGTACGTGCATCACCGCGGCGGCATCGTGATCAGCTGTTTTGTGCCGGCGGACGCGGTGTGAATGCTACAACTGCCGTCATCCTGAGAGTCTGACCGGAAATGCGGCCAGCCCATCCAGGCACTTTCTAACCACGTCATGGCCGGGCTTGTCCCGGCCATCCACGTCTTTCTTGTTTTCCACCTGTAAGACGTGGATGCCCGGGACAAGCCCGGGCATGACGAGTTTCACTAGAACCACCGGTTCCATTGGCTGCATTTTCAGTCAGTCTCTGAGGTGCGAGCGCAGCGAGCCTCGAAGGATGGGCCACGGGCTATCATCCTTCGAGGCGCGCAAGAGCGCGCACCTCCGCGATGAGCGCACTTGCGCTCACGCTGGGATGACGACCGCGCTGCTTGCTGATACTCTCTCCAAAACCATGATCGGAGAATAGCCGTGACCGACCTCAGCGCCAGCGACCTCGCCACGATCTACGCAAAACCCACCCCGCGCGTGATCGCGAAGGCGCGGCCGGAGATCGACGTGCATGCGAAAAAATTCATCCAGATGTCGCCGTTCTGCGTGCTGGCGACGTCGGGCTCCGACGCCAGCGTCGATGCCTCGCCGCGCGGCGGCAATCCGGGTTTTGTCCATGTCGCAGGCCCTAACCAGCTTCTGATGCCGGATCGCTCCGGCAACAACCGGATCGACAGTTTTCGCAACATCGTCGAGGGAAGCGGCCTGCTGCAACTGATCTTCTTCGTGCCCGGCATCGACGAGACGCTGCGCGTCGGCGGCAAAGGCAAGCTCACAACGGATCCGGATCTGTTGGCGTCGATGGTGGAGTTCGGCAAGCCGCCACGCGTGGTGCTGAGCATTGCGGTAGACGAGGTCTACTTCCATTGCGGCAAGGCGCTGATGCGCTCGAAATTGTGGTCGGCAGATACCCGCGTCGAACGTTCCGTGCTGCCGAGCATCAGCCAGATGATCCACGACCAGACCAGCCTCGGCGAGGCTGAACCCCAGGCCGTGGTCGAAGAGCGTTACAAGACGCAGCTGTAAGGGAAGTATTTCAGCGCCGCACCAACGCTGTCATACCCGCGAAGGCGGGTATCCAGTACGCCGCGGCCTTTCGGCTCTATCGCCGACGTCTCTGGAATACTGGATCACCCGCCTTCGCGGGTGATGACAGCTATGAACGCGGTAAGGCCTAGTGCTCGCTCTCCAACCCGCCGACATGCTTCTGTGTGTAGAGCTCGAGCCCGATCCGTCCAATCAGATCGAGCTGGGTTTCGAGGAAATCGATGTGATGCTCCTCGTCCTTCATCAGGCTCTCGAACAGATCGCGCGAGACGTAATCCTTGACGCCGTGGCAATAGGTCGCCGCCTCCTGGTAGAGATTGCGGGCGCTGATCTCGGCGGCAAGATCGCACTCGATGATTTCCTTGACGTTCTGCCCGATCCGCAAGGGGTCGAGCACCTGCATGTTGGGAAACCCGTCGAGGAACAGGATGCGGTCGGTGAACTTGTCGGCGTGCTCCATCTCCTCGATGGATTCCTTGCGCCAGGTCTTGGCCATTTCCAGCAAGCCCCAATTGTTCAGGAGCCGGTAATGCAGCCAATACTGGTTGATGGCGGTGAGCTCGTGGCGCAGGCCCTTGTTGAGGTAGTCAATGACTTTTGCGTCGCCCTGCATGATGCACTCCGCTGGCCGGGTAAGGTAACTTAGAAGGCTACTAGCGCATGATCCGCCAAAGTGTAAGCGGTTTGGCGAAAAGATCATGCGCTAAATACAATATTAGAGCGCGATCGGACGCAAAACCGGATTCCACTTTTGCTGATCGCGCTCGGTCACATTACGCGCGGGAGCAACCCATCGGTTGAAAATGGCGGGCGGAAACAAACGGGATTTTGAGGGCTTCAGGAGGCAGCGAGGGCGAATTCGCCGTGGACATCCGCGTCCACATCGCTGCGGCTGTGCGGGCAGCCTGCACAGCAGGCCTTGGCGCAGGCGCCTAACGCATCGTCGATAATGGTCTTGATGGTGCGCGCGCAGCGGCCGCATTCGGCGCTGCAGCCGAGACAGCCGTAGATCTGTTTGGCGTTGCGCGGAAGGTCTTCCGAGGCGTTGACGGCGTTACGTACATCGTCGTCGCTCAGTACGTTGCAGGAACAAACAATCATGAAAACGCAAATGCCCTTCGGTGATGCTGAGCCATCAGATATTTAAGGCTGCGGCCGGATGCAAAAGGAAAAACCGTGTTTTGAAGTGATTCCAAACTGATCCCGATAGAGCCTAGAACGGCTCTAAAATGGGCTGGTTGCGGCAGATCCACATGGCGGTGCTTTTTCCGTCGGCGCGTCGCGTCAATCGCCTCCGCCGCCTCCACCACCGCCACCGCCGTCGCCGCCGCCGCCTCCTCCGCCGTCGCCGCCTCCTCCACCTCCCCCGAAGTCGCCTCCACCTCCGCCTCCGCCAAAGTCGCCGCCGCCGCTAGAGAAGCCGCTGGAATCGACCTGATGTCCCGAACCATCGAACGCGGAATGACCGCCGCCAAACCAGCTTGCGAAGGACCATCCATCGCCGCCGAAATAGCTGGCGGGGTCCGGCGCGACGCCATCGGCGGACGAGCGGCGAATTCGCCTGCGGTTCTCCAATCGGGTCATCAGCAGGTAGAACACCACCGCCGCACCGCCGACCGCGATCACAAATGCCGTGATTGCGTTGGTCATGATTCCTCGCGCCCGGACCAGCCCTTTGCCGTCCGATTGTGCACTGCAAAAATGCCTTGGGACGGCCCATATTGGTCGCCAAATATGGCGCCCTCGTTCATTGATCATTCAAGCGAAATGTGGAAGTTTCGCCGCGACGGACGGCCTCATCGGCCGTCCTTGCTCGATGAGAAAGGTGACGCCATGAAGAAGACTTTGATGGCATTCGCTGCCGTCGCTACCCTTGCTGTGTCCTCGGTGGCGGCGCCCGCCCCGGCCCATGCACAACGCGGTGTCGGCGCAGCGATCGCGGGCGGAATCATCGGCGGCGCCATTGTCGGCGGCGCGCTCGCCGGCCCTCGTTATTATGGGCCCGGCTATGGCTATTACGGTCCCGGCTACGGCTATTATGGCAGCCCGGCCTATATCGCCGACGACGACTATTATGGCGGCTGCGTCTGGCAGCGGCAGCGGTTCTGGGATGGCTATGGCTGGCGGATTCGCAACGTGCGGGTCTGCGGCTAAACGCGGTTCATCTTCGTTGCAAACAAGCCCGACCGTTCCCGAAACATAGCGTTTTCGGGAACGTTTATCGTTATCGGCCTGAAAAAACCGCTTTTTCAGGCCACGCACTGAGAACGTTTACTTTCGATTGACTGTTGTGCGCTTCCTTCTAGCGAGACGGCCAGTTTCGAATCAGGCGTGATTAACCATCAACCCGGCGCCGACCGAAGGCGCCATCTCCAGGAGAGCCCAAGACATGAAGAAGACATTTGCTGCCTTGGTCGCGGTCGCTACCGTCGCTGCTTCGCTCGCAGCGACCCCGGCAAGCGCACAGCGCGGCCTCGGCGCCGCTGTGGCTGGCGGAATCATCGGCGGCGCGATCGTCGGCGGTGCCATCGCCTCCAGCCGCCCGGCCTATGGCGGTCCGGTGTATGTGGAAGAAGCGCCGCCCCCCTGCCGCTGGGTTCGCGAGCGCTTCTGGGATGGTTACGACTGGCGCTTCCGCCGTGTCGAGGTCTGCTACTGATCCGATCGGCGATAACAGCCGCGATCTTGAACCCGGCCGATGCTTCGGCCGGGTTTTTTCTTTGTGCCCGTCATTGCGAGCCAACGGGTCGCACGAACGCGCGCCCGATGACAGGCTCCGCGAAGCAATCCAGCTTCCTACGTCCCGGCGTCAAAGCTGGATTGCTTCGTCCGCTGCGCTCCTCGCAATGACGAAAAAATAGTCAGCGCGCCGTGCTGATCGAACGCAGCACCGTTTCGCTCGGCCAGCAATCGACCTTGAGCCCGGCCGACTTCTGATAGGCACCGAGCGCCGCGCGGGTTTTCATGCCGGCCTTGCCGTCGACCTTGTCGGCATAGAGACCGATGCGCGTCAGTCCGCGCTGCATCGCTTCGACATCGGCGGTACGGAGCTGGGTGGACGCCGACCACGGCGTTGCGAAGGCGAGCGGGCTCAGCATGCGGTCCGCGAGGTGGCCGACGAACAGCACGTACAAATCGGAAAAATTATATTCCTTGATGACGAAATAATTCTTGGTGGTCAAAAAAGCCGGGCCGTAGATGCCTTCGGGCTGCAGCAGCGAGGCCGGCTCCGCCTGCTCGGCCGGCTTGAGCTTTTGCCCGCGCACCGGCACAAAACCTGCGCGCAGCCATTCGCCGATCGGTTTTGTCACCTCCGGCACGCCCTGCGTGCAATCGACATTTGCCGGCGCCTGCACCTCGTAGGCCCAGCGCACGCCGCTCTGCCAGCCCTTGTTGACGAGCTGCTGGGCTGCGGAAGCGAGCGCGTCCGGTACCGAATGCCAGATGTCCTTGCGCCCGTCGCCGTCGAGATCGACGGCATGCTTGTAAAATTCCGACGGCAAGAATTGCGTCAGCCCGGTGGCGCCAGCCCAGGATGAGCGCATGTCCTTGCGCGCCACCTCGCCGTCGCCCAGGAGTTTCAGCGCCAGGATGAACTCGGTGCGATATTGATCCTTGCGCCGGCCGACATAGGCCTGCGTCGCCAGCACACGCAACCCGTCATAAGGCAGCGTATAGCGGCCGTAATCGGTTTCGCGGCCCCAGATCGCGAGCACGATGGTCGCGGGAACGCCGAAGCGCGTCTCGATCTCGGTCAGCGCCGGGCGGTATTTCTGCATCAGCCGCTGGCCTTCGCTGGCGAGCCGCGCGATGCTTGCCTCCTTCACATAATCCGCCGGCACCTGCACGAACTCGGCCTGCGATGGCGCGCCGGTCGCCGGCCTGCCGGGCAGGATCAGATCGGGCAATTTGTAATCCGGCTCGAGGCCGCTTGTCTCAGTGTCGAACGTCGCGCGCGAGACGCCGGCGGCTTGCGCTTCCGGCCATAGCGAGGCGATGAATTGGGTGAAGCCTGCATCAGTGGCGCGGGCGGGATGCGATCCACCGAGAAAGGCGAACACCGCGGCAATGAACGCCAACCGCTTCATCTTCACCTTGTCAGCTTCTTGTACTTCACGCGATGCGGGATGATCGAATCCTGACCCAGCCTGCGCATCTTGTCTTTCTCGTAGTCCTGGAAATTGCCTTCGAACCATTCGACATGGCTGTCGCCTTCGAAGGCCAGCATGTGGGTGGCGATGCGGTCGAGGAACCAGCGGTCATGGCTGATGATCACGGCGCAGCCGGCGAAATCCTCCAGCGCTTCTTCCAGCGCGCGCAAGGTGTCGACATCGAGGTCGTTGGTGGGCTCGTCGAGCAGCAGTACGTTGGCGCCGGATTTCAGCATTTTTGCCAGATGCACGCGGTTGCGTTCGCCGCCCGACAGCGCACCGACTTTCTTCTGCTGATCGGCGCCCTTGAAGTTGAACGAGGAGCAATAGCCGCGCGAATTGACCTCGCGCTTGCCCAGAAGAATGAGCTCGTTGCCGCCGGAAATTTCCTCCCACACCGTCTTCTTGCCGTCGAGACTGTCGCGCGACTGATCGACATAGCCGAGATGCACGCTGTCACCCACCGTGATCGAGCCCTTGTCCGGCTTCTCCTGGGAGGTGATCATGCGGAACAGCGTGGTCTTGCCGGCGCCATTGGGGCCGATGACGCCGACGATGCCGCCGGGCGGCAGCTTGAAGGTCAAATCGTCGATCAAAAGCCGCTCGTCGCCAAAGCCTTTTGTAAGTCCCTCGAAATCGATCACGTTCTGGCCGAGCCGTTCGGCCACGGGAATCGTGATCTGCGCGGTCTGGGTCTGCTTCTCGCTGGCCTGCTTCAACAGTTCTTCATAGCGCTGGTAGCGCGCCTTGGACTTGGCCTGGCGAGCTTTCGGCGACGCCGCGATCCACTCCTGCTCGCGCGCCAGCGTGCGCTGATGCGCGGCCTCCTCGCGGCCCTCCTGCTCCAGCCGCTTTTGCTTTTGCACCAGCCAGGACGAGTAATTGCCCTCGTAGGGGATGCCCTTGCCGCGGTCGAGTTCGAGAATCCAGCCCGTGACATTGTCGAGGAAATAGCGGTCATGGGTGACGATCAGGATCGCGCCGGGATAGTTGCGCAAATGGCCTTCCAGCCACGACACCGACTCGGCGTCGAGATGGTTGGTCGGTTCGTCCAACAGCAACAGTTCGGGCTGGTCGAGCAACAGCCGGCACAGCGCCACTCGACGCCGCTCGCCGCCGGAGAGTTTTTCGACATCGGAATCGTCGGGCGGGCAGCGCAGCGCGTCCATCGCCTGGTCGACCTTGCTGTCGAGATCCCACAGGCCCGCGGCCTCGATCTCGTCCTGCAATTTGGTCATTTCGTCGGCGGTTTCCTCGGAATAATTGACCGCGAGCTCGTTATAGCGGTCGAGGATCGCCTTCTGCTTGGCGACGCCCAGCATGACGTTTTCGCGCACCGTCTTGGAGGCGTCGAGATGCGGCTCCTGTTCGAGATAGCCGACCCGGGCGCCCTCGGCGACCCAGGCCTCGCCGTTATATTCCTTGTCGAGGCCGGCCATGATCCGCAGCAGCGTCGATTTGCCGGAGCCGTTGACGCCGAGCACGCCGATCTTGGCGTCGGGATAAAACGACAGATGGACGCTATCGAGCACCTTGCGGTTGGGCGGATAGGTCTTGGACAGGCCTTGCATGAAATAGACGAACTGACGGGCCATCGCGATCCCTTGAAAACCGTGGATTTACGGAGATTTGCTGGCGCTGATGTAGCGGCGCGGCCCCCAAAGGGCAACCGCGGCCGCGGTGTTTTCCATCCGTTCACCAGTATCATTACGGGTAGGAACAATTGAAACCTTCTTTTAATGACTCACACCGGAAACTGCCCGCCAGCCCCCAAAAAAGGGCTCCGCGCGACCGAAGTCGTCGGACAAAAAGGCAGGACCGTCATGACTATGATCACCTCGGAATCCCTTTCGCCCACTGCGGGCAGCCGCGACGGGTCGAGCCCTTTCGCTGAATACCGCACCTTCTGGCGCCAGTTCTTCACCCGGGCGTTCAACCCCTACCGGCCGGAACTGCATTATATGCGCGGCCCAGGCCCCGCCTGGCACGCCAAGCATATGGCGGTGTCACCCGCGGTCCATTCGATGGTCGCGGAAATCCGCGCCACGAAGGCGCGCAGGGCACCTGCGCGCTAAACAGCCGGCGCTTTTTCTGCAGCAAGCCGCTTGCGCGCTTCAGGATTGCGCGCGACCATGGCGCTTCCCGGACGGCGTCTAGCTTGAGCCGTCATCATCGCCATGAACGGACCTCGCCATGACGCGGCTGCGCTGTGCAATTCTCGATGACTATATCAATTTGGCGTTGCGGGTCGCGGACTGGTCGAAAGTCTCCGACCGCGTCGACATCACGGTGTTCAACCAGCCCTTTGCTTCCACCGAGGCCGCAGCCAGCGCGCTGAAGGGTTTCGAGATCATCTGCGCGATGCGCGAGCGCACGCCGTTTCCGCGCGCGCTGTTTGCCGCATTGCCGAAGCTGAAGCTGCTGATCACCTCGGGCATGCGCAATGCCGCGATCGATATGGAGGCCGCCAAGGACCACAAGGTGGTCTTGTGCGGCACGCAATGGGGCCGCGACCCCACCGCGCCCTTGACCATGGGCCTGATCCTGGAACTGACCCGCAATATCGGCCGCGAGAATGCGCGCATGCATGCGGGCGAAGCGTTGCAGAAATTCGTCGGCATCGAGATCGAGGGCCGGACGCTCGGCGTGGTCGGCCTCGGCAAATTAGGCGCCAAGGTTTCAGGGCTGGCAAAAGCGTTCGGGATGAACGTGATCGCCTGGAGCCCGAACCTGACGGCGGAGCGATGCAAGGAGGTCGGCGTCGCCTACGCCACCAAGGAGGAGCTGTTTTCGACCGCCGACATCGTCACCGTCCATGTGGTGCTGAGCCAGCGCTCGCGCGGATTGGTCGGACGGGAGGATTTGGCGCGGATGAAGCCGACCAGCTACCTCGTCAACACCGCGCGCGGGCCGATCGTCGATGAAGCGGCACTTCTGGAAACCCTGAGCGAGCGGAAGATCGCGGGTGCAGCGGTCGACGTGTTCTCGGTCGAGCCGCTGCCGGTGGATCATCCCTTCAGAAAACTCGACAACATCGTGCTGACGCCGCATCTCGGCTATGTCACCGAGGAGAGCTTTCGCTCGCACTACAACCAGATGGTCGAAGGCATCGACGCCTGGTTCAAGGGCGAGACGCTGCGACGATTGGCGTAGCACGCACAACCGTCATTGCGAGGAGCCAACGGGTCGCAATGACGGAGCAATAAAAAGGCGCGCCGCGGCGCGCCTTTTTTGGATGGTGTTTGCCGATCTTACCGGTTAGCGCACCGTCACCGGCGCCGGCAGCTGCGGCACGACGGTCGGCTGGGTGCCGGGGGCGACGCCCGATACTTGGGCGGGTACTTGGGCGGGTGGCGGCGCGGCACCTGCGGGTCCGGGCGACAGCGGCCCGGGTGGCAGCGGCTGGGCCGACGCGGTGGTGGTTCCCGGCGGCGGGCCGCCGGGCCGCACGACCACGCGGGTGCCGACCTTGACGCGGTCGAACAGGTCCGAGACGTCCTCGTTCAGCATGCCGATACAGCCCGAGGAGACGAACTTGCCGATCGTCGAGGGTTGGTTGGTGCCGTGAATGCGATAGACCGTGTTACCGAGATACATTGCGCGCGCGCCGAGCGGATTGCCCGGGCCGCCCGCCATGAAGCGCGGCAAATAAGGCTGGCGGTCGATCATCTCCGGCGGCGGATGCCAATCCGGCCACTCGGCCTTGCGCGAGATTTTCTGCACGCCGGTCCAGGTAAATCCGTCGCGGCCGACGCGGACGCCGTAGCGGATCGCGCGCCCGCCACCCAGCACGTAATAGAGATAGGTGTTCGGGGTATCGACGATCAGCGTTCCCGCCGGTTCCTTGGTAGCGAAAGCCACTTCCTGGCGGCGCAGGTTCGGCGCGAGCTGCACCGGCGCGACCTCCGGCTGCTCGTCCGGCGGCAGCGCGGATAGCACCATCGGCTTGCCGTCGGCGCCGACCGGAGGCTGCTGCGGCTGCACCGATCCGGTAACGCTGCCTTGGCCGCCAACCGTCTCCGGCGGACGAGGTGCGCCGTCTTCGGGAGCGCGGTTGGAATAGATCACGGGCGGCGGTCCGTCGCGACGGCCGTAGCGCGGATCATCGGGGGACAGGATCGGACCGGTCGGCGCGCCGCTCCGGTCGGTATAGGCCGGCGGGGGTCCATCCGGGCGGCCGTAACGAGGGTCATCCGGCGACAGGATCGGACCGGTGGGCATCGGAGCGGGAGGCGTGCTGCGGTCGGTATAGACGGGACGGCGGCCGTAACGCGGATCGTCCGGCGAAAGCACCGGGCCGGGCGGCGGCAGCGCCGGGGAATTCATCGCCTCGTCATCGTCCAACGCATCGAAATCCGGCGTTCCCGGTCCGCGACGATAGTCGGCGGGGTAGCCACCCGGGACATACGGCTGCGGCGCCGTCGAATAAACACCGCCGGGGGGTGGCGGATAGGACTGTGCCAGCGCGAGCGAGGTTCCCGCCGCGACAGCTGCCACGGCAGTGCAAATCGTCAGAATGCGTTTGGTCATCATCGCTCTTGTATAGCCCCGAGCCCACACCGGACCGTCAGTGGCAATTGGCCGAAGATAGCGGCGCATTCAAGACAAATCCTCGAAATCACGTCAGATTCCCGTCATTTGTAATGATCGTGAACACCGTTGCAGCGAAGCCGCACAAGGTTAAAGAAGCGTTATCGGCGGTGCCGGCAGATCTTCGCGGCGCGGATTTTTAACAAGCGGCGAAGGGCCGTTGCGGTATTCTCGATCGAGCCTGATTCGCTCTCGCGCCGGCGGTGCCGGCCGCGTCGCGAACGCGGCCTGTTTTGTGGTCACCGCGTTCCCAATCGCTCAACGGCCTTCGCTCAAAAGGCGGAACTCGTCCTCTCCATGCTGCCCGGCTTTCGTTTTTTGTTCGCCGCGATCGTGCTGTCGATGTCGATCCTGATCTTCGGGCTCGGCGCGGCGGCATTGCTGCGCGCGGCGCACGAGCAATTCGTCAGCAATCCATCCTGGCACGCGACCCCCGAGACGATGTTTGCGCAGCAAAGCGAGGCCACGCGACCGGTGGTGGCGCTACTGCATGTCGATCCGCCGCCCGTGGAGCGGGAGCAAGCGCCGGATAATGTTCCCTCGGCCGCGCCTCCAGCCGATCAGGCCCCGGCCGCGGCGGCACCTGCTGAGCCCCAAACGACCGCGGCGTTGAGCGAGCAACCATTGCCGGCGGAGGTGGCAAAACCGGAAATGCCGGCCGCGCAAGACTCGCCACCCACCGAAATAGCGCCGGCGCAAACCGAGGCGGCCGTCGCAGCGGAGGCACCTGCGCCTGCGGCCGAAACCAGGATCGCAGCGACCGAGCAAGCCTTGCCGCCGCCGGCGAACGAAGTCGCCGCCGTTGCATCTGAAGCCACCCCGGCCGCACCCGACCCGGCCTTTGCGCCCACATCGGCGGCGGCCGACATCGCCGCGATCAAAATCGCAACGCTTGGCGGCCCGCCCGTCGCCATCGAGGCGCAGCCGCCGGCAAAGAGCGCCGACGCCAAGTCTGACGGCAGCGCCATCAACAAGCGGGCGCAGTCGCGGCGGGCAGCGCAGCGCCGAAAGATTGCCGCACGCGCCCGTCTCGCGCGACAGGTCACTCAGCAGCCGGCGAGCCCGTTCACGCAACCCTTCGCGCCGACGCCGGCGCGCACCCCCTGATCGCTTGTTCAGGCCGGCCCGGTCGCGACCTCCGGTCCGTCGGGCAGACCCCATTCAGCCCACGAGCCGTCATAGAGCGCCATGCCGCGCACGCCGAGCCGATAGAGCGCGAGCGTCAGAACCAGCGCGGAGACGCCGGAGCCGCAGGTGGTCACGATCGGTTTTGTCATGTCAACGCCGGCGCCTGCAAACGCCTGGCGCAATTCCTCAAGCGGCTTCATCGCGCCGGTCTTTGGGTCGAACAATTCGGCATAGGGTACGTTGCGGCTTCCGGGAATGTGCCCGGAGCGGCGGCCCGGCCACGGCTCAGCCACCGTACCCTCGAAGCGCGGACGCGGGCGCGCATCGACCAATTGCTCGGCCTGCGTCTTGAGATTGCCGATCAATTGCGGCTGGCTGCGGACGAAACTTGAATCGAGCCTGGCCTGGAATTTTCCGGGTGTCGCGGTGACCTTGCCGGAATGGGTGGGGCGTCCCTCCCGCAGCCATTTCTGCAGTCCGCCATCCAGCACTTTCACGTTGGGATGGCCGAACGACAGGAACATCCACCACGCCCGCGGCGCGGCGACCCAAGTGCCGGAATCATAGGCGACCACGGTGTCGCCATTGGAAATGCCGAGCGCTGCGACGTCGCGCGCGAACTGCGCGGCGTCCGGATACATATGCGGCCGCTTGTCGTTGCGATCGGCGATGGCGTTGACATCGAAAAACACCGCGCCCGGAATATGCGCGGCGAGATAATCGTCCGCGGGCAGCGGCAGCACGCCGGGCATCTTGTAGGACGCGTCGATGATCTTGACCTTTGGGTCGTCGAGACGGGCGGCGAGCCAGTCGGTGGTGACAAGGGGATCGTCGGTTGGTGATGTCATGGCGCATGTCTCCCTGCTCGTCATTCCGGGGCACGCCGAAGGCGTGAACCCGGAATCTCGCCGTCGTTTAATCGATCCAGATTCCGGGTTCGCGCTGGCGCGCGCCCCGGAATGACGAGGATACCCTAACCCTTCGGCTTCTTCGGTTCCCATTTCTCGATTGGCCCGCCGGCATCGCGCCAGGCGGCAAAGCCGCCGCCCATATGGGCGACCGGCTTCAGTCCCATGTCCTGCGCGGTCTTTGCTGCCAGCGCCGAGCGCATGCCGCCGGCGCAGTGAAAGATGAACTTCTTGTCCTGCTGAAAAACCGGCTTTGCGTAGGGGCTCGCCGGGTCGATCCAGAATTCCAGCATGCCGCGGGTGCAGGAGAAGGCGCCGGGAATCCTGCCATCGCGCTCGATCTCGCGGGGATCGCGGATATCGACGATCACGACGTCATCGCCCTTGGCGGCCTCGATGGCCTGCGATGCGCTCACCGTTTCGATCTGCGCATTGGCCTCATCGATCAGGGATTTTATACCGCGGTGAATGGTCTGGGGCATTTTATCATACCTCTCGCTCCGTCATTCCGGGGCGATGCCAACGGGTCCGGCCTACGGCCGGCCCGATGACAGGCTCCGCATCGAACCCGGAATCTCGAGGTTCCGGGTTCGCGCTAACGCGCGCCCCGGAACGACGACTAGTCTGTTACCGCACCAATTCCTTCATTGCGCCTTCGAGGCCCTCGATCGTGATCGGGAACATGCGGTCCGAAAACAGCCGGCGGATGATGGTGGTGGATTCCGAATAGTCCCAGTGCTTCTGCGCCACCGGATTGAGCCACACCGCGTGCGGATAGGTGCGGGTGATGCGATCGAGCCAGACCGATCCGGCCTCCTCGTTGACATGCTCGACCGAGCCACCGGGGACCATGATCTCGTAAGGCGACATCGAGGCATCGCCGACGAACACCACCTTGTAGTCGTGCGGATATTTGTGCAGCACATCCCAGGTCGGCGTGCGGTCGGTGAAGCGCCGGCGGTTCTGCTTCCACACGCCCTCATAGAGACAGTTGTGGAAGTAGAAATATTCCATGTGCTTGAATTCGGTCTTTGCCGCCGAGAACAATTCCTCGACCTGCTCGATATGCGAATCCATCGAGCCGCCGATATCGAAGAACACCAGCACCTTGACCGCGTTGCGCCGCTCGGGGCGCATGTGGACGTCGAGATAGCCGTGGTTGGCGGTCTCCTTGATCGTGGTGTCGAGATCGAGTTCATCCGGTGCGCCGGTGCGGGCGAATTTGCGCAGGCGCCGGAGCGCGATCTTGATGTTGCGGATGCCGAGCTCGACATTGCCGTCGAGATCCCTGAATTCGCGCTTGTCCCATACCTTCACCGCACGGTTGTTGCGGTTCTTCTCCTGCCCGATCCGGATGCCTTCGGGATTATAGCCCTCGGCCCCAAACGGCGAGGTGCCTGCGGTGCCGATCCATTTGTTGCCGCCCTGATGCCGGCCCTTTTGTTCCTTCAGGCGCTGGCGCAAGGTCTCCATGAGCTTGTCCCAGCCCATCGCCTCGATCTGCTTCTTCTCTTCCTCGGTGAGATATTTTTCGGCGAGCTTCTTCAGCCATTCGGCCGGAATGTCCGCCTTCTCCATGGCGTCGAGCAGGCTTTCCAGCCCCTTGAACACGGTGCCGAATACGCGATCGAACTTGTCGAGATTGCGTTCGTCCTTCACCAACGCCGCGCGCGAAAGGTAGTAAAAATTCTCCACCGTCTGCTCGGCGAGGTCGGCGTCAAGCGCCTCCATCAGCGTCAGATATTCACGCAAGGTCACCGGGACCTGCGCGTCGCGCAGCGATGTGAAAAATTGCAGGAACATGGGCTACAGATTGCTCGCTGGACCGCGAACGTCAAGGGGCTGGGCCGCGGATCAGGGCAGCGTGCTCACCAAAATCACCTGCCCGGCAGCCTAGACCTGCCGGGTTTTTCAACTAGAATTGAGCCGACAGGGCATTATATGTGGGGCATCATCAATGGGTATTTTAGCGGCACTCGTGATCGG
This sequence comes from Bradyrhizobium lablabi, assembly GCF_900141755.1. Classification (NCBI taxonomy): domain Bacteria; kingdom Pseudomonadati; phylum Pseudomonadota; class Alphaproteobacteria; order Hyphomicrobiales; family Nitrobacteraceae; genus Bradyrhizobium; species Bradyrhizobium lablabi. Next base: position 2,420,069 of record NZ_LT670844.1, read on the forward strand.
CGCGATCGCCGGCTGGCTCGCCGGGCTGATCGTGCGCGGCGCCGGTTTCGGGCTGATCGGAAACATCGTGGTCGGCATCATCGGCGCGCTGGTCGCAAGCTGGCTGTTGCCGCAACTGGGCGTCGTGCTCGCTTCCGGTACGCTCGGCGCAATCATCGATGCTACCGTCGGCGCGGTGATCGTTCTCGTCATTCTCTCGCTGATCAGGCGCGTTTGACGCATAGCTTCATCCCCGAAAACCCCATGCAATCTGGCTCGATTCCTGCTTGCTTAGCGGCGCATCCTTGCTGCTGAAAAATAACCGACAAGGCAAATGCTCGATGAAATTTACCGGCACCAAAGACTATGTCGCCACCGATGACCTCAAGGTCGCGGTCAACGCCTCGATCGTGCTCGAGCGCCCGCTTCTGGTGAAGGGCGAGCCCGGCACCGGCAAGACCGTGCTGGCCGAGGAAGTTGCGAAAGCGATCGGCGCGCCGCTTCTGACCTGGCACATCAAGTCGACCACCAAGGCGCAGCAGGGCCTCTACGAATACGACGCGGTGTCGCGCCTGCGCGACAGCCAGCTCGGCGATGCCAGGGTTTCCGACATCTCCAATTACATCAAGCGCGGCAAATTATGGGATGCTTTTACGGCCGAGAAGCGCCCGGTGCTTTTGATCGACGAGATCGACAAGGCTGATATCGAATTCCCCAATGACCTGCTGCTCGAACTCGATCGCATGGAGTTCTTCGTCTACGAGACCGGCGAGAACATCAAGGCGAAACTGCGCCCGATCGTGATGATCACCTCGAACAACGAGAAGGAATTGCCCGACGCGTTCCTGCGGCGCTGTTTCTTCCACTACATCAAGTTCCCCGACGTCGACACCATGAACCGCATCGTCGACGTGCATTTTCCCGGCATCAAGAAACGCCTGGTGGAAGAAGCGTTGCGGATCTTCTTCGAGGTGCGCGAAGTGCCGGGCCTGAAGAAGAAGCCGTCGACCTCGGAGCTTCTGGACTGGCTGAAGCTTTTGTTGAACGAGGACATCACGCCCGAAATGCTCAGGGAGCGCGACCCGCGCAAGCTGATCCCGCCGCTGCACGGCGCGCTGTTGAAGAACGAGCAGGACGTGCATCTGTTCGAGCGGCTGGCGTTCTTGAGCCGGCGGGAAGTGTAGCTTCGCGACCAAACGGCACCGGACTTCCGGCGCAGGGCAGACCTATGGGCGAGCTTTTTTGACACGGTTAATGGATTTTCGCAATCAGACCTGCTGGCAAACCATATCACGCGTCTTTCTAGCGACACCGTCAACCTCGACGAGATCGAGTGCATGCTGATTGCCTTGCAGCGTGCCGGCCACATCACCCGCGATCGGCTCGTGCACCTCCAGGCCCGCTATCTGCGTGAAGCGGCGGGCTACGCGTCGTAGGACGCGCGCACCGGTAGAGCATATTCCGGGCGGGTCGAATCATCACCCACCAACAGCCTCATGGTTCGAGACGCGCGCCGTTGCCGCGCTCCTCACCATGAGGGTTTAGGAAGACCTGATCCCGAGAGTCTGACTGAGAATGCAGCCAATAAAATAGAGCATTCTGCCACGTCTTTGCTGCACGTAAGCAAGAAAGACGTGGATGGCCGGGACGAGCCCGGCCATGACGACTGAGCATTCCATCGAAGCGAGGCGGCGCCTTAACGATCGGTCCAAAGCGAAGCCATCATTGATATGACGGCAAGCAGGATGATGACGGCGCCGTAAATATACGCGGCGGTGGAAAGCCCGATCAGCGGGACTGAAAGTCCAGCGGCGACCGCCGGCAGGCTGAACGCCAGATAGGATTGCAGATAGAACGCCGAGAGAAGCCCGGCGCGCTGATGGGGCCCTGCCGTGGGCAGCAACGCGCGCAGCGTTCCCGAGAAGGTCGATCCGAATCCCGCTCCGGCGATCACCGTCCCGGCCAAGAGCGCGGCGACCTGCTGCTGCTGGATTCCGAACATCGAGACCGCTACCCCCAACGGCAACGTGCTGGTGCCCGTCAAAATCAGCCGCCGGGCCGGCCAGTCCCTGAACCTCGCTACCGCGACCGCCGCCGTTAACATCAGCGCTGACACCACGACGCCACCGACCCAGGGCGAGTGGACACCCATCGCCGTCGCTACCACGGTCGGCATCAGCGAGAGGTAGAGGCCGCCGAGCGCCCAGGCCGCCACGTTGGCGGGCGTGAGCCTGATAAGGACAGACCTCGACTGAGTTGGCACGCTGACTTGTGGGCGCAGCGACGCCAGCGCGCCGGCCTTTCGCGTGGTACTTTCGGGCATGACCCAGAGCAGCGCGATCATCAGCGCGGTCAGACCAAGCAGAACGTCGTAGACCCTGTGCAGCGGGTCAGGCGCGAAGGTAATCAGTGCCGCAGCTCCCAATGAACCGGCGGTCATACCCAGAAAGGCGGTGACGCTGTTGAGCAGAGGACCGCGCGCGCGATTGGTATCAAGGATCGCCGCGCCTAACGCAGTTGTGCCGACACCGACGCAAAGTCCCTGGACAGCGCGTGCCAGAATCAATTGCCCGACGTCCCGGGCCTCCGCGAAAAGGATCATCGCTGCGGCGTTCAGGAGTAGCGCCGCCAGGATCACAGGCCGGCGTCCCACATAATCGGACAATCCGCCGACCGTCAGCAGGGCGGCAAGCAGGCTTGCGACGTAGGTCGCAAATACGATCGTGATCCAGAACGGCGTGAGATGCATCGACTCCTGGTAGAGCCGATAAAGCGGCGTGACCGCGGCGCTGCTCGCGGCGATCAGCATCGCCCCTGCGAAACTGAACAACGTCATGGCGCCCGGAGCCAGGGAGCGGGTCCAGCCCTGGGATTTGCTGGGGAGGGTTTTGGCGGACGCATCACACTGGGGGCTTACTGGGCAGGCTTGCACGGAGGCTCCTAAAGCTAATATATTGCTTTAGTTATGCGGACCGAGGCCTTAAAGCAAATTATTTGCGTTAAGATCGACCTTCCTTTTGGCATGGCAAGGTTGCAGGGAGCACCACAGTGGCCGTCAAGGAACGCGTTCGGGTCGGAGGACGGAGCGCTCGAATCCAAAGCGCGGTGCATGACGCGGTGAGGCGTCTCAGCGCCGAGACCGATCGCGATGAGCTCACGGTGCCGCAAATAGCTGCCGAGGCCGGCGTGACACCGTCGACGATCTACCGGCGATGGGGCGACCTCGCGGCGCTGCTGGCCGATGTCGCCGTCGAGCGGTTGCGGCCGATCGCCGATCCCGAAGACACCGGCGCAGTGACCTCAGACCTGCGGGCCTTCATCGAACAATTTATGGAAGAGATGTCATCGCCGGTCGGCCGGGCGCTGGTCAGGGATGTGTTTTCCCCGCCGGGGGAAACCTACCCGGTCCAGTGCGGAGGCTTTACCCGCGAACATCTGACGACCATCGTTTCGCGAGCGAAAGCGCGCGGCGAAGCGGCTTTCGATATCGATGAGGTGATCGACCACGTCGTGGCGCCGATCATCTATCATATCTTGTATGGCGATCGGGAATTGACCCTGGACTACTGCCATGCCCTGCTGGACCGGGTTCAATCGATGCCTGCCGAGACAGCGCGACCCGCGTCGCGGAGCCTGTCACCGGGCGCGCGTTCGCGCGACCCGTTGGCTCCTCAATGACGGAAACTTACCTCAGACGCCCGCACCGGGAACAGCGACCGCCTCCAGCGGCGTGCGGCCGCGGATCAGGTCCGACGCCTTATCGGCAATCATCAGCGTCGAGGCGTTGAGATTGGCCGAGATCATCCGCGGCATGATGGAAGCATCGACCACGCGCAAACCTTGCAGCCCGTGCACACGCAGCTGATCGTCGACCACGGCCCAGGAGCTGTCGGCCGGGCCCATGCGGCAGGTGCAGCCGGGATGGAAGGTGGTGGTACCGCGCTGCGTCGCGGCGCCCAAAAATTCGTCGTCGGTCTGCACGCCCGGTCCGGGAAAATCCTCATAGGCGTAATAGGGTGCAAGCGGCGCGGAGGCGAGCAATCGCCGCGCCAGCTTCATGCCGGCGACGATGACGCGGCGGTCGAGTTCGGCGACCAGATAATTGGTCTGGATGATCGGCGGCGCAAACGGATCGGCGGAGCGGATGCGGACATAGCCGCGGCTTTCGGGCCGCTGCTGCCAGGAGGCGACGGTCATGCCGGGCTCGTCCTCGAGCTGTCCCTGCACGCCCTCCTTGTAGCTCGCGGGCGTAAAGGTCAATTGCAGATCGGAGCTCTCGGTGGTCTCGCCGGAGTGCCAGAAGCAGTAGACCATGGTCGGCGACAGCGACAACAGGCCGCGCCGCGTCGTCGCCCATTTGATCGCCTCCAGCGCGAGGCTCAGCCCGCGCCGGCGTTCGTTGATGGTTTTGATGTTCTTGACGCGGGCGACCGAGCGCGGCGCGTAATGGTCCTGCAATCCCTCGCCGACGCCCGGTAGCGCATGGCGCACCACGATGCCGTGCGAGCGCAGCAGGTCAGGCGATCCGACGCCGGATAATTGCAAGAGTTGCGGCGAGTTGTAGGTGCCGCCGGAGAGGATCACTTCCTTGTTGGCGCGCACCTCGAACGGCTTACCGCCCTTGCCGCCCTTGATGTAACGCACGCCGACCGCGCGCTTGCCCTCGAAGATGATCTCAGTCGCATGCGCGTGGGTACGGACATGGACGTTGGGCCGTTTCTCCGCCGGATGCAGGAACGCGGTCGCGGCACTGACGCGCAGGCCGTTCTTGATGGTGCGCTGGGCGTACGAGACGCCCTCCTGGATCGCGCCGTTGTAATCGGGGTTTTTCGGGATGCCGAGCGATATCGCACCGGCCATGAAGGCCTCGCAGAGCGGATCCTTCCAGTCCATGGTGGTAACGGTGAGATTGCCCTCGCGGCCGCGAAAAATATCCTCGCCCTCGCCGACCCGCCGCTCCAGCCGCTTGAAATAAGGCAGCACGTCCGGATAACCCCAGCCGCGATTGCCGAGCTGCGCCCAGGTGTCGAAATCCTGGCGCTGGCCGCGGTTGTAGATGTGACCGTTGATCGAGGAGGAGCCGCCGAGCGTCTTGCCGCGCGGCGCGTAGATCTTCCGGCCGCCGGTCCACGGGCCCGGCTCCTGCTGGTAGGCCCAGTTGATGCCCTTCATGTGGAAGGTTTTTATGAAACCCGCCGGCAGATGGATGTAAGGATGCCAATCCTTGGGGCCCGCCTCCAGCACGCAGACGCTGTTGCAGGCATCTTCGCTCAGCCGGTTCGCCAGCACGCATCCGGCGGAGCCCGCGCCCACGATCACATAGTCGAATGTCTCGGTCATCTCTGGCTTCTGGCGGTAAGCTACCGCGCCTTTTCATTCAGTTGATAATTCAGATGCGCCCTCACCGTCGGCCATTCGCTGGCGATGATACTGTAGACGACCGTGTCGCGCAGCGTGCCGTTCGGCGCGATACTATGGTTGCGCAGGATGCCGTCGAGTTTGGCGCCGAGCCGTTCGATGCCGCGCCGGCTCTGGTGATTGAAGAAATGCGTACGGAACTCGACCGCGATGCAGTCGAGCTTTTCGAACGCGTGGCCGAGCAGCAACAATTTGCACTGCGTATTGACTGCGCTGCGCTGCACGCGCTGCGCATACCAGGTCGAGCCGATCTCGACGCGCCGGTTCGGCGCATCGACGTTCATGTAAGTGGTCATCCCGGCGATTTTGCCGTCGGCGTCGAATACGGTCCAGGGCAGCATCGAGCCCGACGCCTGCAGGCCAAGCCGGCGATCGATTTCCTTGCCCATGTCTTCGGCGCGAGGGACGGACGTGTACCAGAGCTTCCACAGTTCGCCGTCCTTCACGGCCTCGACGAGCCCATCGACATGATCGTGTGACAGGGGTTTTAGCTGCGCGTAGGGACCGCTCAGCGTTACCGGTTCAGGCCAGGGCATTAGTTACTCCGCTTTTTAGGCCGTCATTGCGAGGAGCACTTGCGACGAAGCAATCCATTCTGCTTCGCGGTGCGATGGATTGCTTCGCTTCGCTCGCAATGACGGAAACCAATATCATCACTTGTTCAAAAAATTCAGCGGCAGGCCGGGCCGCGCCCAGTCCATCGCAATCAGCTCGCCCTTGCCCGACAGCGTGATGTAGGCGGTCTTCAGCTCCGGTCCGCCGAAGGCGATGTTGGTGGTGACGCGATCGCCGGTCGGCACCTGCTCGACGACCTTGCCGTCCGGCGCGATCACCGAGATGCAGCCCGAGATCAAGGTCGCGACGCAGACATTGCCGGAAGCCTCCACCGCGAGCGAATCGAACATCTGGTAACCGCCGAGCCCCGCGATCGGCTTGCCGCGTTCGCCGCGATAGATGACATCGCGCGGTTTTACCTCACCTGGTGCTGCGAGGTCGAACGCCCACAGCCGCGCCGTCGGCGTCTCCGCGACATAGACCGTGTTCTCATCCGGCGACAATCCGATACCGTTGGCCGGCAGCATGCCGAAGGAGCCTTCGACGATCTCCTTCATCCCCGGCTTGATGTAATAGAACGCGCCGACATCCATGTCGCGGGCACGGCGTTTGCCCAAATCGGTGAACCACAGCCCGCCGTGTCTATCGAATACGAGATCGTTCGGCCCCTTCAGGGGATGCTCGCCGCATTTGTCGAACAGGGTTTCGACCTTGCCGGTTGAAAGATCGACGCGCTGGATCGAGCCACCGATATATTCGGCAGGCGACGGCGGGCCCGGCATCATGGTGCCGCGCGAGGCGGTCCAGCTGAAGCCGCCATTATTGCAGATGTAGCATTTGCCGTCGGGCCCGATCGCGGCGCCATTGGGGCCGCCGGGAATTTGCGCGACCACCTGCTTGCGTCCATCCGGCCAGACCCGGGTCAGCCGGCGGCCGCGGATTTCGACCAGCACCACCGATCCGTCCGGCATGACAACCGGGCCTTCGGGAAATTCAAGACCGGTAGCAAGAACGCGGACATCGGGCATTCGGAATCCCCTGGCTTTTCTTGGGCGCCGGCGGATTTGAGGCTCATTCCGCGCGCGCAACGATTTCGTTGCGCAACGTTATGACAAAGTCGATATCGCTTGCCAAGCCGACATCAGGCTGCGCAAGGCAGCCCAGCGTTGCGGATATTCGGTTCTGATTAGATCAGAACCGAATCGGCTCTAGTCTGACGCGTTTTCTTCACGCGAACCGGTATCCACTTCGCTTGAAAACGCTCTACTCCCTGACCGGCACCCAGATCTCGAACCCGCCATGGCCGGTGAGCGGATCGAATTTCTCGTCATAGCGCTCGAAGTTGGGGGCATCCGCCGCCTTCAATCCCGATGCCGGCAGCCAGTGATTCCAGATCGTGTTGACGGTGCGGCGAATGGTGGAGATGTGGTCGCGATGGGTGAAGACCGCGTAGCGCTGTTCGGGAATCCGGACGCTTGCGAATTCGCGCGGCAGGTCGGAGAAGTCCAAAACTTCGACGCCGGCGATATAGTCGAAATTGCCGGCATCGTCGCCATTGCAGCAGACGCCATAAGCGACTTTCCCGATCCGCCCCGGGATCCTGTCGACGGATTGATGAAAACGCTGCCACTGGTTGGGAATGCCGGCACCGTTCTCGTGGCTGTAGCGATCGCTGAGACCGGCGATGAGCAGCGGCTTAGAGGTTTGAAAACGCGGCGGTTGAAGATTGTCTGCGGCGGTTGAATCCATCTGGATCGGCTCCTGAAGCTTGATGTGGTCGATACACGCCAGGCTGCGCACCGCCCCGGGCGTCACCCCGAAATGGTCACGGAAGGCGCGGGTGAATGCTTCGTGAGAGCCGTAATCCGCATCCAGCGCCAAAGTGAGGATGTCGGGCGCGCCGTTCGCGAGCGCACGCGCGGCTTCCGAAAGGCGGCGGGCGCGGACGTAACGCATGACGGAAAACCCGGTCGCCGCGGCGAACGAGCGGACCATGTGAAAGCGCGAGACGCCGGCGACGCCCGAGATCTCGTCAAGCGTCAACGGGTCGGCCAGATGGCTTTCGATAAACCAGAGCGCCTTCTGGGCTGGATTCATGGACGATGAGCCCTCATGCGAAGCGATGGCCTTTTTACTGGGTCACCTGCGTTGCGTTTGACAGTCCTTGCTCTGATGGCCCGCTTCACGGAACCGTCACCGGACGCTCTCAGACTGACGCCTTCTTCCACCCCACGGAAAATAGCAGCGCAGCCGTCGCTGGCAACCTCGCCCCGATCATGCATACTCAAGCGGCATTCAGCTCCGATGGCTCAACGAGCTGCCCCACAAAGAGGCGGCCTGAGCTTCGGCAATGACGTCAGGGAGGACGATGATGCACTACCGTGTCTTGAGCCACGTCAAATCCTTATGCCTTGCGGGAATTTTTGCGGTTGCGGTCGCGAGCAGCGCCGCTACTGCAGAGAAAAAATACGATCCCGGCGCGACCGATACCGAGATCAAGATCGGCAACATCATGCCGTATTCGGGACCGGCGTCGGCCTATGCGACCATCGGCAAGACCGAAGCCGCCTATTTCAACAAGCTCAATTCCGAAGGCGGCATCAACGGCCGCAAGATCAATTTCATCAGCTATGACGACGGCTACAGCCCGCCGAAGGCGGTCGAGCAGGCGCGCAAGCTGGTCGAGTCCGACGAGGTGCTCCTGATCTTCAATCCGCTGGGTACGCCGAGCAACAGCGCGATCGAGAAATACATGAACGCGAAAAAGGTGCCGCAAGTCTTTGTTTCGAGCGGTGCCGCCAAGTGGAACGATCCGAAGAACTTTCCTTGGACCATCGGCTGGCAGCCCAGCTACCAGGTCGAGGCCCGCATCTATGCCGCCTACATCCTGAAGAATTATCCCGGCAAGACCATCGGCATTCTCTATCAGAACGACGATTTCGGAAAAGATTACGTGATCGGAATGCACGAAGGATTAGGCGACCAGGCCAGCAAGCTGATCGTCGTCGAAAGCTCCTATGAGACAACTGCGCCGACGGTGGATTCGCAGGTCGTGCAGATCAAGGGTGCGAACCCCGACATTTTCATCAATGTCGCGACGCCGAAATTTGCCGCGCAGGCGATCAAGAAAATCGGCGAGCTGGCCTGGCACCCGGTGCAGTTCCTCACCAACGTGTCGGCTTCGGTCGGCGGCGTGATGAAGCCGGCCGGCTATGAATTCGACCAGGACATTCTCAGCGCGGCGTATCTGAAGGACCCCAAGGATCCGCAATGGAACAAGGATCCAGCCATGAACGAATGGCGGGCCTTCATGACGAAGTGGTATCCCGAAGGCGATCAGGAGGACGCGTCGACCACATTCGGCTACGGCGTGGCGAAGGGACTGGAGCAGGTCTTGAGACAGTGCGGTGACGACCTCACCCGGGAAAACGTCATGCGGCAGGCGGCAAGCCTGAACTTCGAGATCGGCGTGTACCTGCCCGGCACCAAGATCAAGACCAGCCCGACCGATTTTGCCCCGCTCGAGCAATTGCAGATGATGCGCTTCAAGGGCGAAAGTTGGGATTTGTTCGGACCGATCATGTCAGGGGAAAAGAGCTAGGTTCAATTCCAAGGAATTGTGACAATCTGGCGCATTCCGTCTGGGCGGAATGCGCCATTTCATTTTTGGCATGTGTGAAGGAATTCACATGCCGCCGGCGGAAGCTGCAGCTAAATTCGGGCGCGTGTTAAACGTCTCCTGGAAGAGATGCTGCACTGCGGTTCGATCAGCTCTACTTGTGATCCAATCAGCCGTGGATTATTTTGGCTGCTCTTCAAAGACAGGGATTGAACCAAAAATTTTTTTGAACGTGCTGTCACCAAGCTGCTAGTCGCCTCTCGCTTTAGGGAGATTATCGATGGCAAATGCACAGCTGACATATCTTTTGAAGATTGATGGAATAGCCGGCGATTCGACCATCAAGGGTTTTGAGGGCTACTTCACCGTCGACGAATTCACCTTCAACGAATTGACCAGGCTGGCGAACGGTGGCGCTGGCGGCAGTTCCGGCAAAGCGCAGTTCGATCCGTTGATGGTCGACATTGCCGGATTGCCGCCGGGTCTCGTTACCCTGCTCAAGGACGCAGCTACCGGCAAGCACATCCCGAGCGTGGAGCTCGTCGGATTGAAGCCGGACAAAGGCACGTTGGAAAAGGTCTACGATCTCACGCTCAACAACGTCACGCTGGCCGGCTATGCTGCGGACGGCAAGCACGATACGGCCCTCGCGTTCGACTACAGCAAGGTGACCGAGACCATCACAGGGCAAAATCCTGACGGCTCGCCGAATACTGGCCAGACTTTTAGCTTCGATCTCGCTCATGGCGGCGGCGCGATCGCCTCGGTCAACCACGACGCGCTCGCAGCCTTTGCCCATTCCCATAACGGGCCCGCGCTGACCTATCTCTTGAAGGTCGATGGGGTGACCGGCGATTCAACGATCAAGGGGTATGAGGGCTACTTCACCGTCGACGAATTCACCTTCAACGAACTGACCAAACTGGCCAATGGTGGCGCTGGCGGCAGTTCCGGCAAGGCGCAGTTCGATCCATTGATGGTCGACATCGCCGGATTGTCACCGGGTCTCGTCACCCTGCTCAAGGACGCGGCCACCGGCAAACACATTCCGAGCGTGGAGCTCGTCGGCTTGAAACCGGACAAAGGCGCGCTGGACAAGGTCTACGATCTCACGCTCAACAATGTCACGCTGGCCGGCTATGCCGCTGACGGCAAGCACGATACTGCACTTGCGTTCGACTACAGCAAGTTGACCGAGACCATCACAGGCCAGAAGCCCGACGGCTCGCCCGACACGGGCCAGACCTTTACCTTCGATCTTGCCCGTGGCGGCGGCTCGCTCGCCCCGGTCAACCACGACACCCTCGCAGCCTTTGCCCATTCCCATGTTGGGCCCGCGCTGACCTATCTCTTGAAGGTCGATGGGGTGACCGGCGATTCAACGATCAAGGGCTATGAGGGCTACTTCACCGTTGACGAATTCACCTTCAACGAACTGACCAGGCTGGCCAATGGTGGCGCTGGCGGCAGTGCCGGCAAGGCGCAGTTCGATCCGTTGATGGTCGACATCGCCGGATTGTCGCCGGGTCTCGTTACCCTGCTCAAGGACGCCGCTACCGGCAAGCACATCCCGAGCGTGGAGCTCGTCGGATTGAAGCCGGACAAAGGCACGCTGGAAAAGGTCTACGATCTCACACTCAACAATGTCACGCTGGCCGGCTACGCCGCTGACAGCGGCCACGATACGGCACTCGCCTTCGACTACACCAAGCTGACCGAGACCATCCAAGGACAGAAGCCTGACGGCTCGCTCGACACGGGCCAGACCTTTAGCTTCGATCTTACCCACAATGGCGGCTCGCTCGCCCCGGTCAACCACGACACCCTCGCGGCCTTTGCCCATTCCCATATTGGGCCTGCACTGACCTATCTTCTGAAAGTCGATGGGGTAACCGGCGATTCAAAGGTCGCCGGCTATGAGGGCTACTTCACGGTCGACGAGTTCACTTTCAATGAATTGACCAAGCTCGCCAATGGTGGCGCTGGCGGCAGTGCCGGCAAGGCGCAGTTCGATCCGCTGATGGTCGACATCGCAGGATTGTCACCGGGTCTCGTCACCCTGCTCAAGGATGCCGCTACCGGCAAGCATATCCCGAGCGTAGAACTCGTCGGCTTGAAACCGGACAAAGGCGCGTTGGAAAAGGTCTACGATCTCACGCTCAACAATGTCGCGCTGGCCGGCTATGCCGCCGACGGCGGCCACGATACGGCGCTTGCCTTCGACTTCACCAAGCTGACCGAGACCATCACAGGCCAGAAGCCCGACGGCTCGCTCGATACGGGACAGACGTTCACGTTTGATCTTGCCCACAATGGCGGCTCGATCGCCCCCGTCAACCACGACACCCTCGCAGCCTTTGCCCATTCCCATGTTGAGCCCGCGCTGACCTATCTTTTGAAGATCGATGGAGCGACCGGCGATTCAAAGGTCCACGGCTATGAGGGCTACTTCACCGTCGACGAGTTCACCTTCAATGAGCTGACCAAGCTTGCGAATGGTGGTGCTGGCGCCGTTGCCGGCAAGGCCCAGTTCGATCCGTTGACGGTCGATATCGCAGGATTGTCGCCGGGTCTCGTTACCCTGCTCAAGGATGCGGCCACCGGAAAGCAAATCCCGAGCGTGGAACTCGTCGGCCTGAAGCCGTCCGGCGACGGCCCGCCGCAGAAAGTCTACGATCTCACGCTCAACCACGTGACGCTGGCCGGCTACGCCGCTGACAGCGGCCACGATACGGCACTCGCGTTCGACTTCAGCAAGTTGACCGAGACCATCACAGGCCAAAAGCCGGACGGCTCGCCCGACACGGGCCAGACGTTTACCTTCGATCTTGCCCACAATGGCGGCTCGATCGCCCCCGTCAACCACGACGCCCTCGCGGCCTTTGCTCATTCCCATGTCGGGCCCGCGCTGACCTATCTCTTGAAGGTCGATGGGGTAACCGGCGATTCGATGATCAAGGGCTATCAGGGCGACTTCACCGTTGACGAGTTCGCTTTCAACGAACTGACCAGGCTGAGCAACGGGGGCGCCGGCGGCAGTTCCAGCAAAGCGCAGTTCGATCCGCTGATGGTCGATATCGCAGGATCATCGCCCGGTCTCGTCACCTTGCTCAAGGATGCCGCCACCGGCAAGCATATCCAGAGCGTAGAACTCGTGGGCTTGAAGTTGGGCGAAGGCACGCCGCAGAAGGTTTACGATCTCACACTCAACAATGTCACGCTCGCCGGCTACGCCGCCGATAGCGGCCACGATACGGCACTCGCCTTCGACTATGCCAAAGTGACCGAAACCATCAAAGGGCAGAAACCTGACGGTTCGCTCGACGCGGGCCAGACGTTTAGCTTCGATCTTGTCCACCATGGCGGCTCGATCGCCCCGGTCAACCACGACGCGCTTGCGGCCTTTGCCCATGCTCATGACGGATTTTTCATGGTGTGAGGTTGAGCGTGCGCTCCGGCGCGAAATGAAGGAACGGAAGCCGCAATCGCTGGACAAGTCCAACGCCCCGACCCTAGACTGCCTTAACGATCGGCAACAGCCGACGGCATAAGGGAGGTCGAGATGGCGCGCACCCGCGGCATTGTACTGGCGTTTGTCCTGCTCGGCCTTTCATTTAGTATCGATCCTGCCGCGGCGCAGAAGAAATACGACCTCGGTGCCAGCGACAGCGAGATCAAAATCGGCAACATCATGCCCTATAGCGGGCCGCTGTCGGCCTACGCGCTGATCGGCCGCACGCAGGAGGCCTTTTTCAGGAAGCTCAACGCCGAGGGCGGCATCAACGGCCGAAAGATCAACTTCGTTTCCTATGACGACGGTTTCAGCCCGGCGAAGACCGTGGAGCAGGCACGCAAGCTCGTGGAAAGCGATGAGGTGCTGCTGATCTTCCAGAGCCTTGGCACGCCAACCAACAACGCGATTCAGAAATACCTGAATGACAAGAAAGTGCCGCAGCTCTTCGTCGCCACCGGCGCCACCAAATTCGGCGATCCGAAGAATTTCCCCTGGACCATGGGCTGGCAGCCCACCTACCAGACCGAGGGGCGGATCTACGCAAAATACATTCTGCAAAACCTGCCTCAGGGAAAAATCGGCGTCCTCTACCAGAACGACGATTCCGGCCGCGACTATCTCAAGGGCCTCAAAGACGGGCTCGGCGCAGAGGCGGCCGCACGGATGATCGTTGGCGAAATCCCCTATGAGCCCACGGACCCTACGGTCGAACGTCAGATCGTGACGTTGAAAACCCTGGGCGCCGATATCTTTTTCAACGAGGCTTCGCCGAAATTTGCCGCCCAGGCGATCCGGAAGGCGGCCGAGATCGGCTGGAAGCCCACATTGTTCCTTGCCAGCATCTCGAATTCCGTCGGCTCGGTGCTGAGGCCCGCCGGACTGGAGAACTCGAAGGGCATCTTGTCGACCAACTATTTGAAGGACCCGACCGACCCCACCTGGAAGGACGATCCCGCCATCAAGGAGTGGGCCAACTTCATGGACAAGTATTTCCCGGAAGGCGACAAGACCAGCACCTTCAGCGTCTATGGCTATCTGACCGCGCAGACCATGGTTCAGGTGCTGAAGCAATGCGGCGACGAACTGACCCGCGAGAACATCATGCGACAGGCCGCCAATCTCCGAGATTTCGAACTCGGATTATTGCTGCCGGGCATCAGGATCAACACCAGCCCGACTGACTATTTCCCGGTCGAGCAGATGCAGATGTCGCGATTCAACGGTGAACATGGCGAGTTGTTCGGCGCCGCGATCGGCGGCGAGATCGGGACCCAGTAGCCGCGCCGCCCGAGATCCCTACTTGCCGCCATCCTTGACCGGCGGCGAGCCATCCTTGGCGGGCGGAGCGTCGGCCTTTTTCTTCAAATCCTCCGCCGCTTTCTTCTGCGCAGCCTGCAGATCGTCGACGGTCTTCTGCAAGCCCGCAACGGTCGCCTTCAGCCCCTCGATCTGCGCCCTGGCGGCCTCGAGCTTCTGCTGATGGTCGGCGCTAAGTTTGGTGATGGTCTTCTGCAGGAAATCGACATTGCTCTGCAGGCAAGAGGTGCGCCGTTCCATGGTCTTTTCGACGGTGCAGATTTCGATGCCGGGGACGTCCTGCGCCCGCGCGCCCGCCGGCGCCAGCACGCTGGGCGCAAAAACCAGCGATGCGACGAGCGCGATCCGGCCGATCATCAAGATCCCTCATTGTCAGCGAGCGCTCACTACAGTCAATTTGTTGCGAGCAATGTGGAACGAAAGCCAGGATATCATACGGAAACCTCAATCGCGCGTTGAGGTCCGTGGCCAAGACTTTTTCGGAGAATCAATAAAATGGCAACGCGCGAACGACGACTGGCCGAATTCGATGGCAACGGACAACCGCCGCCGGATCTGCCGGTGCAGGTTCTGTGCGAGGACCACAGCGGCACCTATCAGCTGCCGTTCGCCTGCCGCTTTGTCGAT
Source organism: Bradyrhizobium lablabi (assembly GCF_900141755.1). Taxonomy (NCBI): domain Bacteria; kingdom Pseudomonadati; phylum Pseudomonadota; class Alphaproteobacteria; order Hyphomicrobiales; family Nitrobacteraceae; genus Bradyrhizobium; species Bradyrhizobium lablabi. The sequence goes on from NZ_LT670844.1 coordinate 2,435,098, forward strand.
GGGGAATGGCGCAACCATGAGTCCGGCGGCACCGTCGAGGCGACCGTGGTCGGCTGGCGCCTGCAGCGCCCCAGGGGAACCGCGCAGCCGTAAGGGCGCGCTGTGCCAAAATGCGACGGAAACCGCCGGGAATTGCACTCAAGGCTTAAGGTTTGGAACGCGGGCGGAACGAATCGCGCCCGAATCAGCCGTGAAGCTGCGTACCCCGATGTTCACGGCTAGATATCGGCTTCAAGCCTGGACGGCGCACCACATCCAGCGGTGCTGTGACGGCCGCAAGCCCGCGGCCGTCGATAAACATTAACTCCCCCCGAAGACGGCCGTTATTTCCAGGGCGTCGTTATTTCCAGGGCGTCACTGGCGGCACCTTGTCGACGGCCGGCGGCACGTCGACGGTCTTGAAATCGGCTGGGCTGACGATTTCGAGATACTCCATGTCGGGCGAGTAATCGAACAGGTAGTGCACGATGCCGGGCCGCTGATGCACGACGTCGCCGGCCTGCACCAGGGTCGGCTTGTCCTCGTACATGAAGCGGGCCCAGCCCTTCATCATGATGACGATCTGGAAGTCGCATTCGTGCTTGTGCCAGCCGGTGCCTTCTTCCGGCGGCATGTCGGCATTGGCCTTGACCAGATGGCAGATCACCTGGCCGCCGGTGGCGTCCGCAATGCCGAGATCGCGGTACAGGAAGAAGTCGCGCAAACCCCCTCCCGTGAATTCGGTATCGGTTGGTTTGACGTGGGAAAATTTGCTGACGACCGCGTGCTGATTCATCTCAATGCCTCCACCGCTCTTTTCGCGCGATCGCGACGATCGCCGGCGTCCAATTTTTTGGCAGCGCGGATCGGCGCGTTCGAACCATCATTGTGCTATGCGAAAATCACGCCAGCCCGGTTGCAGCGCGGCGGTTTCCACAAGCGCTGCCGCGAACACGCCGAAGCTCTTGGATCGAAGCCAAAATTTGAGCTCAACGATTTTAAGCCCGGCGTCGCCGCGGCGGCGGAGCAGGCTGTCGAAGCGGCCTGGATGGCAGCAAGTTGAGCAAGGCTGCCCGATGCTTGAGCCCTTCAAACAGGCATCTGGGTGCCTAATATTCGACCTCGAGCTCCTCGATGTCGGCAGGCTCGGCTTTGGCGGCGGCGATCCATTCCACCATCTCCGGCATCGCCATGATCATGTCGGCATAGGCCTTGAGCCGGGGCTCGAGCTTGACGTCGTAGGTCGTGAAGCGGGTCACCACCGGCGCGTACATGGCGTCCGCCATGGTGCGTTCGCCATACAGGAACGGCCCGCCGGACTTGGCCAGGCATTCGCGCCAGATCGTGCAGACCCGATCGATATCGGCCTGCGCGCGCGACCAGATCTTGAAGCCGGGGAAATGACCTTTCAGATTGACCGGCAGCGAGGCGCGGAGCGTGGTGAATCCCGAATGGATCTCGCCGCAGATCGATCGGCAATGCGCCCGCAAGATGCGGTCCGCCGGCAATAGGCCGGCATCCGGCATGACCTCGTTGAGATAGTCCGCAATCGCCAGAGTATCCCATACGGTAACGCCGTCATGGCGCAGGCACGGCACCAATATCGACGACGACAGCAAGAGGATTTCGGCCCGCGCCGAGGCATCGTCCGGCGCGGTGATGATCTCTTCGAACTCGAGCCCGGAAAACTTGGTCAGCAGCCAGCCGCGCAGCGACCAGGAAGAATAATTCTTGCTGCTGATGGTAAGTGTCGCTTTCGCCATTTGGCTCTTCCTCACACCTGAACGCCCGCCAGGGCCATGCGGGCACCGCTTCCCGCCGAAGCGTGCCGCGGCCAAGCGCCCATAATCTACACATTACGGGCTTTGCGCAGCAAGCGACGTGCCAATTTACAAGGCTGATTGACTCCGCTCTGGCTTCGATATTGCATAGCAACACGGGCAGGGGCGGATCCGGATGATGTCTATGATGTATCAGGCGTATCAGAACCACATGGACCTCACGGCGCCATGGCGGAGCGGGGCTGCTCATGCGCTGAAATATCTCAATCTGGTTCCGCAAGGCGTCTCCGACAAACTGTTCGGGCGGCTCGCGGCGGCGCTGGAGCTGATCTCGCGCACCTCGCTCACCTATGCGCGCCCGGCTTACGGCATCGACAAGGTGCTGGTCGGTAACCAGGAACTGGAGGTGACCGAGGAAGTCGCTTACGCGACGCCGTTCGGTTCGCTCTTACATTTCAAGAAGGAGAATTCGCCGGAGCAGCCGCGCCTGTTGCTGGTGGCGCCGATGTCCGGTCATTTTGCCACGCTGTTGCGCGGCACGGTGAAGACGCTGTTGCAGGACCACGACGTCTACATCACCGACTGGCATAACCCGCGCGACATTCCCGTCAATCAGGGCAGGTTCGGTCTCGACGATTATACCGAGCACCTCATCGACTTTCTCGATCAACTGGGCCCGCGCGCGCATATGGTCGCGATCTGCCAGCCGTCGGTATCGGCGCTGGCGGCGGCCGCGATCATGTCGGAAGACAATCACCCTGCGCGCCCTGCGACGCTGACGCTAATGGCCGGGCCGATCGATACGCGAATCCAGCCGACCAAGGTCAACGAGTTCGCCAAGAGCAAGCCGCTGAAATGGTTCGAGGACAATCTGATCAATTACGTGCCGGTGCAGTGCAAGGGCGCGTTCCGCCAGGTCTACCCGGGCTTTGTGCAACTCACCGCCTTTGTCTCGATGAATCTCGAGCGCCATATCAAGCAGCACATCGATCTCGCCGATCATCTGGCCAAGGGCGAGACGGAAAAGGCCGAGACGATCAAGACGTTCTACGATGAATATTTCGCGGTGATGGACCTGCCCGCGGAATTCTACATCGAAACCATCCGCGACGTGTTTCAGGAACACCTTTTGCCGCAGGGCAAGCTGACCTATCGCGGCCGCCCGGTGAACCCCGCCTCGATCAAACGGATGGGCCTGATGACGGTCGAAGGCGAGAAGGACGACATCTGCTCGATCGGCCAGACCTTGGCGGCGCAAGATCTCTGCACCGGCGTGCGCGCCTATCGCCGGGTGCATCACATGCAGGCCGGCGTCGGCCATTACGGCGTGTTCTCTGGCCGCCGCTGGAACAACGAAATCTATCCGCTGCTGCGGGATTTCGTGCACGTCAATTCGTAAGCCCGTCATTCCCCGATGTGCAATTGCACATCTGAGGGCGCGCGTGAAACGCGCGAACCCGGAATCTCGCGCCGTTGCTTCGAGATTCCGGATCGGTCCGCGTCGCGGACCGTCCGGAATGACGGAAGAGCGGAAGCAGTAACTCCAGGCTAGCTCCGATTTGCCCGCTACGATCGTCTCGGGTAATCAAGGACGACCGCTCAAGAGCCGTCCCGGGAGGAATAACCATGAGTCTTGTATCCGTAAAAATCCGCAGTCTCGCACTCGGCGTCACCGCCGCGCTGCTGCTGGCGGGCACCGCGAGCGCGGCCGAGGTCCGGGTAATGATCTCCGGCGGACTGACGGCGGCCTTCAAGGAGCTGGTACCGGAGTTCGAGCGCACGACCGGCAACAAGGTGCTGATCGCATACGGGCCCTCGATGGGCACCACGGTCAACGCGATCCCGGTGCGGCTCGAACGCGGCGAGCCCGCCGATGTCCTGATCATGGTCGGCTATGCGCTCGGCGACCTCATCAAGCAGGGCAAGGTCAACGCCGACAGCCGCGTCGATCTCGTGAAATCGCCGATCGGGATCGCGGTGAAAGCCGGCGCGCCGAAACCCGACATCTCCTCGGCGGAATCGGTCAAGCGCGCGCTGCTGGCGGCGAAAACCATCGCCTATTCCGACAGCGCCAGCGGCGTCTATGTTTCGACTGAAATGTTCAAAAAGCTCGGCATTGCCGACGAGATGAAGGACAAGGCCAGGAAGATTCCCGCAACGCCGGTGGGTGAAATCGTGGCGCACGGTGACGCCGAGATCGGCTTTCAGCAGATCAGCGAATTAAAACCCGTCGCCGGCATCGACATTGTCGGGCCGTTGCCCGACGCGCTGCAGCAGATCACGGTGTTTTCAGCTGGGATCGCGACCGTCTCCAAAGAGCCCGAAGCCGGAAAGGCGCTGATCAAGTTTCTGGCTTCCCCCGCCGCCCGCGACGTGATCGTCAAGAGCGGGATGGACCCGATCGCGGCTGGCGCGACGCATTAAGGTAATGCCAGCATGAGCGCAATCGTTAGTCCCGCGGATTCACACTTTCCGAAGTTGCCATTGTGGCCGACTATCCGCCTCTCCTACGCGACTTATTTCCAGCATTTTGGGGATGGGCTGCGAATAGCCGCGCTTTGGCTGCCCGTGATTGCAACGCTTGACGGAATAGTGGGTTGGCTGCAGGCATCTTGGATGGCCGAACTGACAGCGAATCCGCAGATGCAAGCGAAGCTGGCACAATCGATGCCCGTGGTGGTCCTTGGTAACGTCGCAGGTTTGGGTCTCACATGTGCTGCAGTCAGCATCGCGGTCGCCTGGCACCGGTTGCTGCTTTTGAACGAAGCACCGGGTCTTAGCGGAAGCAATATCGGCACGCGTAGCCTATGGCGCTATGTTGGCATCGGCATCTTGATCAGCCTGATTGCAGCTCTCCCGGTGGCGGTCACCCTTTTGCCGATGTGGCCGCTGGGATTGTTGCCCGGCGTCGGTAGGGCGCCGGCGTTAATCGCCGTGGGTGTTCTGGCGTACATCGTCGGTGTCACGCTCGTGCTGCGCTTGTGTTTGCTTCTTCCCGCGCGCGCGGCCGGGGATTTTAATCTGACGTTCAAGGAGGCCTGGCGTCGCACCCGCGGAAATGTCTGGCGGATTTTTTGGGGCATCTTGGCCTGCGCGGTACCACCGTTCGTTCTTACCGACCTAGCTTACGTGGCTGTGATTTTGGTTCCTCTCGGAGCCGACATCAATCCCGCACAATGGGCCGCCGCCACCGCGATTGGCACATGCTGCTGGCTGCTCGCCTGGCCGATCTGGGTCGGCTTTCTCTCCCACACGTATCGACACTTTTTGAGCGCAGTGTGAGACGAGGCGTTTCTCTACTTTGTCCGGATCGGCGTGTCCTTCAGACCGTTATTGTCATAAGCCTTGCGCAGCACGCCGTTTGATAGGGCTTCCGTCATGAATTTGGTCACGAACGCCTGCGCCAGCGGATGATTTAATGGCACCGCCACCGCGGTCACGGTCTGTTTAAACGTTTCGTCCAGCACCCGCGTTCCCGGGATTTTCTTCGCCATGGCGTTGAGCTGGTCGCGCGACAGCGCGAAGGCATCGACCTCGCCGTTCTCGAGGAGGCCGAAGATCTCGTCATAGGTCTGATATCCCACGACCTTGGCGTTTTTCAGATGCGCTATCGCGCCGCGCATGGTGGTGGTGTTATTGACGGCGGCGACCTTGACCCCCGGCTGATCGAGCGACTTGAAATCCGTCACCGATGAACCCGGCTTCACGATGTAGGTCGCGTCAGCAACTTCATAAGTCGGCCCGAACGACATCCTGGTCTCGCGCTCTGGGTCTTTCGGCAGAAAGCTGACGTCCCAGGCGCCTTTCGATACCGCATCCGTGATCTCACCCGAATTCGGGTAGGCGACATATTCGACGGGAATACCGAGCTGCGCCGCCATCTCCTTGCCGAGATCGACTGGCACCCCGGCATATCCGCCGGCTTCGTTTTTGGTGGACCAGAACGCGCCGCCGGCCGGCGAGATCCCGATCGCCACCCGCAGTCTGCCAGTCGGCGCGATTTCGTCCTTCAAAGCATCGGCGCGTGCGGGGCCGGCGATCATGACCGCTACACCCAGAACGAGACCGGCGATGCGCGGCAACGACTGACCAGACATGAATTCTCCATCCTTTTTATTCCTCAACCCCTTGGCTCGTTATGGTCGAGCCTTCATCCCTTCACTTCACCCCGTAACCGTTCATTTCCTCGGTCAGGTCCTTGATCGCTTTCGACGCCGCGATGTCGGCCTTGCCGGCGGCGGCATCGCCTTTCCTCAGTTTCGCCATTCCCCTCCCGTACAAGGAATAGGCGGACTTTGGATTGATCTGCAGGGCGGCGTTGTAGGTGGCAATGGCATCATCGAGCTTACCTTGCTTCAGATAGACGAAGCCGAGCGAGTTCAGCGTCGGCGCGGAGCCCGGCCGCAGCCGCAGCGATTCCTTGCAATCCTTCAACGCGTCGTCGAGCTTGTCGGTGATCATGCGCGTCCAGCATCGATTGTCGAAGGCATCGCTATATCGGGAATCGAGGTTGATCGCCTGATCATAATCCTGGATCGCCCGCTCATAATCGCGTCTGGAAAAATACGCGAGGCCGCGCTCGCGATAGGTAAAGGCCAGTTGTTTTGAAGACTGCGGTCCGGCTTGAAGCACGGCCGTGCAGCTATCGATCCGAAGTTCCGGCGTCACTCCGGCCTTGCCGGCACACCAATTGCGCTCCTGGTTCAGTTGCGCGACCGCGACCGTCGGCACGAGCGACGCCAGGGCTGCCGTTAAGAGCAACGCAGGCAATAAGCACTTTCGAAAACGCATGTCCCCTCCGCGGCCGAAGCACAAGCATATCAGTGAACCGAAGGAAGTCACCAGAGGGACCACAGCGGGAAAACCGTTCGCAGCAACGTCACGAAGCTTTAAAAATCGACAGCTGTCCAATTTTTGGTCGCCCTTTGTCGACAGTTTCGCCTTGCGGCAAGCATTGCCACCATGTGAGCCTCGGCTCGAACCATCATAGGGTAACTCATGCTGAAGAAAATCATGCTCGGCCTCGTTATGATCCTTGGCGCAAGCGCCGCGCTGGCGCAGCAGCCAAAGCCGGGGGGCGTCGTCAACGCCGTGATCCAGCCGGAGCCGCCCGGCCTGATGCTGGCGATGATCCAGAATGGCCCGACCCAGATGGTGTCCGGCAACATCTTTGAAGGGTTGTTGCGCTACAGCCCGAAACTGGAGCCGCTGCCCGGGCTGGCCGAAAGCTGGACCGTCAGCGATGACGCCAAGGTCTACACCTTCAAGCTCAAGCCGGGCGTGACCTGGCATGACGGCAAGCCGTTCACCTCGGCCGACGTGCTGTTCTCGCTTGAGATGCTCAAGGAGACCCATGCGCGGGCGCGCAACAATCTGGTGCAGGTCGAAAAGGTCGAGGCGCCGGACGATCTGACGGTGGTCTTCACTTTGAAACAGCCGTTCGGCCCATTCCTCGGCATCTTCGAAGTCGGCTCGATGCCGATCGTCCCAAAACATCTTTATGCGGGAACCGACTTCAAGACCAATCCCTACAACAACGCGCCGATCGGAACCGGTCCGTTCATGTTCAAGGAATGGCAGAAGGGCTCCTTCATCCACCTCGTTAAAAATCCGAACTATCACGTCAAGGGCAAGCCCTATATCGACGAGATCTACTGGCAGATCATCCCGGATGCCGCGGCGCGTGCGGTGGCGTTTGAGACCGGCAAGATCGACGTGCTGCCCGGCGGCGCGGTGGAAAATTTCGATGTGCCGCGGCTGAGCAAGCTGAAAGATACCTGCGTCACCGGCGCCGGCTGGGAGTTCTTCAGCCCGCTCTCCTGGTTGTGGCTCAACAATCGCGCAGGCCCGACCGCCGACAAGCGGATTCGCCAGGCCATCATGTATGCGATGGACCGCGACTTCGCCAAGGACGTGATCTGGAACGGGCTCGGCAAGGTCGCGACCGGCCCATCGGCCTCCAGCATCAAGTTCTATACCGACGACGTGCGGAAATATCCTTATGACCCGGCCAAGGCCAAGGCGCTGTTGAAGGAAGCCGGCTACAACGGCGAGAAGATCCGGATGCTGCCGCTGCCTTATGGCGAGACCTGGCAGCGCTGGGGTGAAGCCGTGAAGCAGAACCTGCAGGACGTCGGCTTGAATATCGAAACAATTGCCACCGACGTGCCCGGCATGAACCAGAAGATCGGCGACTGGGATTACGACATCGCCTTCACCTATCTCTATCAGTATGGCGATCCCGCGCTCGGCGTCGGCCGCAACTATATCTCGAGCCAGATCATCAAGGGCCAGGTGTTCAACAATGTCGAGGGCTATTCCAACCCCGAGATCGACAAGCTGTTTGCCGACGGCGCGGTCGCGACGCCCGATTCGAAGCGCAAGGAGATTTACGACAAGGCGCAGAAAATCCTGGTCGAAGACGTGCCGGTGGCGTGGATGCTGGAATTGCAATTTCCGACCATCACAAGGTGCAAGGTCAAGGACCTGATCACGACGGCGATCGGCGTCAATGACGGCTTTCGCGATGCCTGGATCGACAAGTGAGCCGTGACGGCCACGTTGCGGGCTTCATCCTTCGAGACGCCGCGCAAGAGCGCGGCTCCTCAGGATGAGGTCTAGACCCTCATGGTGAGGAGCGCGGCAAACGCCGCGCGTCTCGAACCACGAGGCCGTTGGAGGCGCGAAGAATTCAGATCGCCGCCCGGAATCCGACCTCGATGATGGCGTCCTGCGGAATCTTGAAGAAGTCGGGGGCCCGGCTTGCGATCCGGTTGAGAAACGAGAAAACCGCAAAGGTGATCGGCCCCATCGACGAGCCTTCTTCGCTGCGAACGATGGTCTCGTGGGCGATGTAATAGTTCTTGTGCTCGAGATCGGCGTCGAAGCCGAGCCGGTTGCAGTTGATCAGGGTCAGCGGAATATCCGGCGTCTGCATGAACCCGAGCCGGACCTGGATCCGGTAGAAGCCGTGGCCGAGGCGGTGGACCGAATGGCGTTCGTGAAACGGCACCCGCGGCCGGCGATCGGATATGAACGTCAACAGCACCACGGTCTCGTGCAATACCCTGTTGTGCTCGATGTGACGCAGCAGCATCGGCGAGGCGCCGTGATCGACCTTGGTCAGCCACACCCCCATTCCCGGCGCCCGGCCGATCACGGCGTTGTCGGCGTAGACGAGAAATTCCGGCAGCGGCATCGACATCTCGTGCAGACGATGTTTGACTTCCCACGAGCCTTTGCGCCAGCACAGCATCAGGATCGCGATCACGGTGCCGACGATGAGCGGGAACCAGCCGCCTTCGACGATCTTGATGGAATTCGATACCAGGAACGTGGCGTCGATGGCGCCGAACACCGCGATGACCGGGATCGCGACAGCGGCCGGCCATTGCCAGCGCGACACCGTGACCCGATACAGAAGTATCGTGGTGATCAGCATGGTGCCCGACACCGCGATGCCATAGGCCGCCGCCAAATTTTCCGAAGATCGAAACAACACCACGGTGAACAAGGTGCCCACCATCAATAGCCAATTGGCGGCAGGCACATAGATTTGCCCGGCCTCGTCAAACGATGTCGGCGTTATCTTTGCCCGCGGCGACAATCCCATCTGCATGGCTTGCCGCGTCAGCGAAAACACCCCGGAGATCAGCGCCTGTGAGGCGATGATGGTGGCGAAGGTCGCCAGCAGCAGCATCGGGATCAGCGCCCAGCCAGGTGCCAGTTTGTAGAAAGGATTATCGGCGGCAGTAGGGTCAGCAAGGATCAGCGCACCCTGGCCGAAATAATTCAAAAGCAGCGCCGGCAGCACCAGGCCGAACCACGCCCGGCGGATCGCCGAGGCGCCGACATGGCCCATATCGGCGTACAGCGCCTCGCCGCCGGTGAGCGCCAGAAATACCGCGCCAATCACGACGAACGAGACTTTGGGGTCGGCAATCAAGAACTGCGCGGCCTCGGCGGGGTTGACCGCCCTGAGGATGGCGGGCGCCAGCCAGATGTTGGCGGCGCCCAGTCCGCCGATAACGACAAACCAGACCACCATGATCGGGCCGAACAGCTTGCCGATGATCCCGGTGCCGTGTTGCTGGATCACGAACAATCCGACCAGCACGGCGATCGTGGCCGGCACGATGAAATGCTCAAATCCCGGCGCGACCAGTTTTAGGCCTTCCATCGCCGACAGCACCGAGATCGCCGGCGTGATGACGCCGTCACCGTAAAGCAGGGAGGCGCCGATCACGCCAAGCAGGACAATGGCGGGAAGTTTTGCGCCCTTGGCGACCTGGTCGGCACCGACGAGCGAGAGCAATGCCAGGATACCGCCTTCGCCGTCATTGTCGGCACGCAGGACAAAGACCACGTATTTCAGCGAGACCATGACCATCAGCGCCCAAAGAATGAGCGAGACAATCCCCAAAACGTCGGCCGCGGTCGGCGCCGGATGGCCCGTGCCCGTCAAAGCCACCTGGAATGCATAAAGCGGGCTGGTGCCGATGTCGCCGAACACGACGCCGAGCGCGGTCAATGCCAAAAACCAGGGACTGCCCGCATGATGAAGGTATTTGGCCTGGTCGAGCCTGGCGTCCGAGGGACTTGAAACAACGCCCGTCGCCGAGCGATCGATCAAGCCGCCGACCGGGGCATCCGATGGCATATCCATATCAGCCTCGCGACGAGATCACATTGTCTTCGCTCGAAAGTTAGGCATTCAAGATTTAGGCCATGTCGGGGAATGGCGGGGCGCGACGCCGCCAGGGAAGCGGCAATGAAACCAGCAGGATCGCAAGCCCCTCTTCGTCGTGGGTATGGCGCTTGAGAGGTCTACGACAACGAAGGCGCGAGCGTTGCCGCACGCATTGTCGAGCAATGGCACGAAGGCCTGCCCAGCCGTCACGCGACGGCATTGGAGAGCAGCCTTTCATCCTGATGCGACAAAACTTGCGTGAGGCGGCGCGAGGCCGCGATCCCAGGGCGGTTCGGGTAAAAAACGGGTCGCAAGGAAGTCAATGAACCCGCGCACTTTCGCGGGCGGATGGCGATCGGGCAGGAAAACCGCATAGATGCCGGCCAGGTCGACGGTCGGCTGGTCCAGCGTGAGCGCCACCAGTGTGCCGGCACGCAGGTCATCGGCAACGATGAAGGTCGGCTGGTGGATCACGCCCTGTCCCGCGACCGCGGCGACCAGCAGGGCATCGCCGTTGTTGGCGCGCAGATTGCCCGCGATTTGAATGTCGACGTCCGCGCGAGCGCCAAACGCCCATTGGTCCACGGGCCGCTGCGATAACGTGTAGCCAAGACAATTATGGTCAGAGAGGTTTGAGACCGTGCGCGGTGTGCCGCGCGCCCCAAGATAAGACGGCGCGGCACAAACGACGATGCGACAGGGCGCAATTCGTCGCGCGATCAGGCTTGAAGTGCCGAGATTGCCGATCCGGATGGCGAGATCCCAGCCTTCTTCCGCAAGATCGACCAACCGGTCGTTGAGGCCAAGCTCGACGGTCACGAGCGGATGGCGCGCCGCGAACTCCGGCAGCAGAGGCGCGATCTGCCGCGTGCCGAACGAGACCGGAGCATTGATCCGCAACAGCCCCCTCGGCTCGACCCGATCGGCCGCAACCGCGGCTTCGGCTGCTTCGATTTCCGCAAGGATGCGGCCGGAGGATTCGAGGTAGTTGCGGCCTGCCTCGGTGATCGAAAGCCGCCGCGTCGTGCGATGGAAAAGCTTGACGCCCAATCGGGCCTCGATGGCTGCGATGTGTTTGGTGACCATGGTCTGCGACATCCCCATGGCCCGGGCGGCCGACGACAGGCTGCCGGAAGCCGCGACCTTCACGAACACTTCGAGACCGGTCAGGCGGTCCAGCATGGATCATCTCACTCTAAGAGTGTGAACTGTATTTCCAAATTACCAGATTATCCCCTCAAAAAGAATAGATCATACGTCCTTCAGAGAAATCAGGAGACCAAAATGATCGATACCCGGACCGCTCCCTACGCCGCGCTGTTGCTGCGCGTCAGCCTCGGCATCCTCTTCCTGGCGCATGTCAGCCTGAAATTGTTCGTCTTCACCCCGGCGGGCACGGCGAAGTTCTTCGGCAGCCTCGGACTGCCGCCCGAACTCGCCTATCTCGTCATGACCGCGGAAGTGCTGGGCGGCATCGCGCTGGTCCTGGGCCTGTGGACCCGCATCGTTGCGATCGCGGTCACGCCGGTTTTGCTGGGCGCCATTTTTTCGGTGCATGGCGCCGCCGGATTCTTCTTCACCAATCCCCATGGCGGCTGGGAATTCCCGGCATTCTGGATCATCGCGCTGATCGTCCAGGCGCTGCTCGGCGACGGCATCTATGCGCTGCGCTTGTCGCCGGGGGCTTCTTCCGTCAGCGGTCTGAGCAGCGCACATTCGCGTTGAACGAATACTGGCGGCGCCACGTCTACTTGATCCTAATGGTAATCTTGTCTGAGACGACCGGAGGGTTGAACGGATAATGAGCGGCGTCACCCAACACCAGTTGCAAGGTATGCTTGCCGGGCGGAAGTTCGATGCGCGCCTCGGTCTGGCCTGCTCCAAAATGAAGATGTGACTTGTCTTGCGGAATCGGTTCGTTGGGTTCGAGCGGTTCATTCACGTCGACCAGCAAATGGTGGTGGCCGCTGTTTTGGAAATTATCGCCTGCGTGAGTTACGCCCATGTTGCGCAGCCCGAAACGACACCAGAAACCGCCTTTGATCGTGGCGCCGTCCTGCGGCCAGACAAAATAGAGAAGGGCATCCTTTGGCGCGGGCTTTCCTTGAGCGCAGGCGGCAAACGGCAGAAAACTCAGAACTATGGATAGCGCGATCAGCCTCGTAATCTTCATGATACGTCCTCTTCTCAATTTAAGGGGACAGTGCCACGCGGAATCCGTGGGTGGGATATCGGACGTTGGTGTCGTAGCTGTCGCGGTTTGATGGCCGGACATAACGGGCGTCATTCTTCCAGGAACCGGATCGAATGACGTGCGAGCCGCATTCGCCCTCGACCCATGCTGAACCGTCCGCCGGAGCGCCCTGGTAATTCTTGTGCCAGCAGTCCTCGACCCACTGATCGACGCCGCCACCCATATCGTATAGTCCAAACGGATTTGGCTTGAAGCTGCCGACCTTCACCGGCTGCTCGGCGCCCGCGATGTCGTTGCAATTCTTGCAATTGGCCATATCGGATTGAAACTGATCGCCCCACCAGTACTTTGTTTGCGTGCCCCCGCGCGCTGCATACTCCCATTCGGCTTCGCTTGGCAGCCGATAGGCCTTTCGCGTTGCGCCCGCGAGCCAGGTGACAAATTGTTTTGCATCGCTCCAGCTTACGTTCGTGATGGGTGCATCATCTTTGCCGGTTGCCGCGAACGAACATGCCTTCGCAGCGGCGCATTCGTTCCAGTCGCGAACGGAAATCGGGTACTGACTCATCGCAAACGGCTTGATCGTCACCTGGTGAGTTGGTTTTTCGGTCACATCGTCATTGCTACCCATGGTGAAGATGCCGGCGCGCATCGTTTTCATCTCGGGCTCTCGGACCACTGAGGCCGGCTGCGTGGCAGGCGTGGCGCTGGACTCGGGTTTAGGTTGCCGCGCTGCTTGTTGGGTGGCTGGTGCCGCCGAAGGAGTGGGCGAAGGCCGTGGCGCCGCTTGTTGCGGAATTGGTGCTACGGAGGGAGCGGGCTGAGGTTGCGGTGCTGCCGGTCCCGCGGCGGGTGCCGGCAAGGAGGGCGCACTCGGCGGTGCCGCTGGGGCCGTGACCGGAGCTGACGCCAGGTTGCCCATTTTGCCCCGCGATTGCGAAAGCAGGTACCAGAGAGCCCCACCGGCGATAACCATCAAAGCAATGCTCAGCAAAAAAAGCAGAAAGTTCTCGCGCCGCCTCCGGGTCCTGTGAAAAGCGGCCGGGTCGGGCAGCACACGATAGACCCTTACCGGATCGGTGATATTCTTGACTCGACGATCGCCGAGCGACTCGTATCCGCAAACCAATTTGTGTTTTATCTGCTCGTAAATGCCGCCCGAGATGTAGACCTGGCCGGGATCGGCGATGCTCTCCAGCCGCGATGCAATGTTGACGCCGTCGCCGTAGATGTCGTCGGTCTCGATAATGACGTCGCCAAGGTTGACACCGATCCGATACTCAACCCAATAATCCCTTGGAAGTGATGCGTTGCGACCAACCAAATTTTGTTGGATGACAATGCTGCACCGCACCGCCTCGACCGGACTGTCGAAAATCGCAATAAAACCGTCGCCGGTGGTTTTGACGAGTCGTCCGTGGTGTTCTGTTATGGTGGGCTCAATCAGGTCACGCTCAATCCGCTTGACGCGATTGTGCGTGCCTTCTTCGTCCAATTGCATCAAGCGGCTGTAGCCCGCGATGTCGCCAGCGACGATCGCGGCAAGGCGACGTGGCGTCGCATCGTCCGGCGGCCCACGGTTTTTGCCCGATTTGAAGTTACGAATTTCAGCCATGGATCGAGTCTCCATGAACCGCAAACGGCGGTTCTAGAGGCGCAAAAAAATTGCCCCCGAAGACCTGACTTTACTTAGCCACCAAAAGGCTATCATATTCCCGGGTCGGAACAAGCCTGCCCCACACGAATGGACGCGCGAGTGACGCGGGAAATCGCCGCACTCAGTTCGCGCCCGCAGCAGGCACCTTGATCTCCGCCGGCAAAATGATCGCCGCCGCGATCACCAGCAAACATAACCCGGCGAAGGCATGCAGCATGGTGACAAAGCCGCCCTGCTGGTACAACCATGCCACCAGGCCGACGGACGCGCCGGCCGCGGTGAAGCCGATGAAATAGCGCACCGCATAGGCGCGCGAGCGCCATTCCTCGCTGGTGTATTTGCCGACCATGGCGTCGTTGACGGTGACCTGTCCGAACGCGCCCATCACGATGCCGATCGACACCAGAATCAGCGGCAGGTTCGACAGGGTCGCCGCCAGATACAGGAACGGCGCCAATACGAACGACAGCGGCAGCGAGACCGTTTTCAGCGAATGCCGATCGAGCAATTTGCCGATGGTGTATTGCGTCATCGCGCCGAACACGTAGACGCAGGCCGCGATGACGCCGAGCAGCGCCGGGCTCTTGGTCAGATCGGCCAATCGTTCGGCAAACAGTTTCGGTAGCGCCACCGTCACCGCGTTGAAGGTCGTGGAGATCGCGATCACCACGATCAACAGCGCCACGATCACCCGCCACATGTCCTCTTTCGCCACGCGCGCCTGCGCCGCCGCCTGCCTCGCACCGGTGCGGTCCTCATGGACCACTGAAAGCGCAAAGGCCACGCCGATCAGGATCGTCACGATGCCGGGAATGATGAAGGCAAAACGCCAGCCGAGATATTGGCCGATCACACCGGTGACCAGCGCCGAGGAGGCGACGCCGAGATTGCCCCAGACGCCGTTGACCCCCATCTCGCGGCCAAGCCGCTCGGCGTAGGACACGATCATGGCGGTGCCGACCGGATGATAGATCGATGCGAACACGCCGATCGACAGTAACGCCGCGCCGAGCTGAAGCTGGGTCTGCACCAGGCCGACGGCGATCATCGAGGCGCCGATGCCGACAAAAAAGATCACCATCATGTGGCGGCGGCTCCAGCGATCTCCTAACCAGCCGGTCAACAGCGAGCCGGCGCCGAACGCCACAAATGCCGGCGTGGCGTAGGGCAAGAGCTCCGAATAGGCCATGCCGAGCGCCGGCCCCATGACGATGACGGCGGCGGCAAAAATCAGCATCGAATAATGGTCGATGAAATGGGCGGCGTTGACAAACCCGATCACCCGGGCGGGGCTGTTCATGGACGATTCCTCTAATTTCTTGGGATAGGTTATATGTCCTTGCCCTGACGGGATGTCGCCAATGAGTATCGCCGAGACGCCAATCGCGGCCCTTCTGAGAGGCCAACGCACGACCGGCGATGGCGTGCATCTGGTGGCGCGCCATTACAAAAAGGGCGTGCGGCTCGACACCCACATGCACCGCGAGGCGCAATTGGTGTATGCGGCGCGCGGCACCATGCAGGTCACGACCCCGAAAGGACGCTGGCTGGTGCCGCCCGACCGCGCGGTGTGGGTGCCCGCGCGGCTCGAACATGCGATCGACGTGCTCGCCGATATCGACATGCGCACGCTGTATTTTGATGTGGCGTGGCTCAGGCGGGAACAGCGCAGCGCGAGCCTGGAAGCGGAATTCGTGGTGCGGGTGTCGCGGCTGTTGCACGAGACCATCCTCGCGCTGTTCGACGGCCGCAATAATTCCGAACGCACCGGGCTGCTGGTCCGATTGGCCATGCTCGAACTGCATCAGGCCGAGGATTCCGCGACCTTCATTCCATTGCCGCACGAGCCGCGCTGCCGGCGCGCGGCGGACATCGTGCTCGCCGATCCGACCGCGTCGCATGAGATCGAGACGCTGGCGCGCGAGGTCGGCACCTCGGCGCGGACGCTGTCGCGGCTGTTTTCATCGGAGACGCAACTAAGTTTCAAAAGCTGGTGCCAGCGCGCGCGCATTGCAGCCGCAATCGAAAGATTGTCGATGGAGCCCAATGTCCCGGTCAAGCAGCTCGCCTCTGAGCTGGGCTATGCCAGCATACCCGCCTTTTCCCACGCGTTCCGGCAGGTCACCGGCAAGACGCCGACGGAATATTGGGAACTGAAATAAGGCCGTTTCGGCCCGTGACCGATGGTGCCGCCGATCGGGCAAGAGCATGACGGAGTTGCGCTTGAATGTGATCCGCTCCGCCTTAAATCCATGTAATGTTCCGCCGTGCCTGGATTCGAATTGCCCGCCATGAACAACGCCTTTTTCTCGGACCTGCTGGCCTCGATTTCCGAGCGCGGCCGGACGCTGCTGCGCCGCGGAACGTCAGCGAACGGAAAACAGGATTCCTCCGGGCTGATCGAATTATGCGATGCATTGCTGTCGGGCCGGGGCGAAGCCTCCGGTACCGCGATGGCGAGCGAGGTGCTCGATCATTATCGCCATCTTGACGACGCCGGCCGGCTTGAGTTCTTCGAAACCCTGGCGCGTCACTTCGGTCCGGACCGCGAAAGGCTGGCGCAGGCGATCGAGAGCTGGCGCGCGCAGCCCAACGATGCCGACGCGGGCGAGCTGCATTTTGCTTCCGAACCACGCCGGCAGGAGCTGATCCGCCGGTTGAACCGCGCGCCCGGCGGCACCAGCGAGCTGGTGGCGATGCGCGCCGATCTGCTTCGCCTCATGAACGGCCACAGGGATCTCGCCGCGCTCGACCGCGACGTCGTTCATCTGTTGTCGTCATGGTTCAACAGGGGATTTCTCGTGCTGCGCAGGATAGATTGGTCGACGCCCGCCAACATTCTGGAACAGATCATCCGCTACGAGGCGGTGCACGAGATCCGCGACTGGAACGATCTGCGCCGCCGCATCGATCCCGACGATCGCCGCTGCTACGCGTTCTTTCATCCCGCCCTGATCGACGAACCGCTGATTTTCGTCGAGGTGGCGCTGACCGAGGCGATCCCCGGCGCCATTGCGCCGCTGCTCGCCGAAGACCGAAAACCGGTGCCGATCGAGCGCGCCCGCACCGCGGTGTTTTACTCGATCTCCAACACCCAGCGCGGCTTGGGCGGAATTTCCTTCGGCAATTTCCTGATCAAGCAGGTGGTCGAGGAATTGCGGCGCGAATTGCCGAAACTGGACACGTTCGTGACGCTGTCGCCAGTGCCGGGCTTCATGCAATGGCTGAAGCAGGCGGGCGACGTTCCGGTATCGGACGAAGACCGGGCACTGCTGGAAAGTCTCGACAAGCCCGACTGGTTTGGGAATGCGGAGCTCGCGGCGCAATTGCGGGCGTTGCTGGAGCCGCTCGCGGCGCATTATTTCCTGAAAGCGCGGACGCCGAAGGGACGGCTGATCGATTCGGTCGCGCGGTTCCATCTCGGCAATGGCGCGCGGCTGGAACGGATCGACTGGCTCGGCGATCTCTCGCCGAAGGGTCTTCGCGAGTCGGCCGGCATCATGGTCAACTATCTCTATCGCCTCGAGGATATCGAGAAGAACCACGAGGCCTACGCCAATCAGGGCGAGATCGCCGCGTCGAGTGCGGTGAAGAAGCTGTTGAAGAGCGAAGGCCGGCGGTTATTGGATATGCGGCTGTCGTAACGGCGCCTTCTACCACGCGCCGTCATTCCGCGGCGCGTTGAAAACGCGAACCTCAGATGTGCCATTGCACATCGGGGAATCTCGAGATTCCGGGTTCCTGCTTCGCAGGCCCCGGAATGACAGCACATTACGCCGCGAGCGCCTTCATCTCCGCATAGAGATCGGATTTCCCCTCAAAGCCGATACCCGGCAAATCCGGCATCGTGATGTGGCCGTTCTCGACGCGCACGCCGTCGGGGAAACCGCCATAGGGCTGGAACAGATCGGGATAGCTCTCATTGCCGCCAAGCCCGAGGCCGGCGGCGATATTGAGTGACATCTGATGGCCGCCATGGGGGATGCAGCGGCTTGGCGACCAGCCCTGGATTTTCAGCACTTCAAGCGTGCGCTGATATTCGCACAGCCCGTAGGACAGCGCGCAATCGAACTGCAGCCAGTCGCGGTCCGGCCGCATCCCGCCGTAACGAAGGAGATTGCGGGCATCTTGATGGCTGAAGAGATTTTCGCCGGTCGCCATCGGCGCGGGATAGAATTCCGCAAGGGCTGCCTGCAATTGGAAATCCAGGGGATCGCCGGCTTCCTCGTACCAGAACAAGGGATAGTCGCGCAGCATCTTGGCATAGGCGATCGCGGTTTCGAGATCGAAGCGGCCGTTGGCGTCGACCGCGAGTTGCGCCCCCTTGCCGATCTCGTTGAGCACCGCTTCGATGCGCTGGCGGTCTTCCTCGATCGGCGCGCCGCCGATCTTCATCTTGACGACGTTGTAGCCGCGGTCGAGATAGCCGCGCATCTCGCCGCGCAGCGCGGAGAGGTCCTTGCCCGGATAATAATAGCCGCCGGCGGCATAGACGAACACGCGCGGATTTGCGTTTCGCCCGTGGCGCTCGGCTAGCAGACGAAATAGCGGTTTGCCTGCGATCTTCGCCACCGCATCCCACACCGCCATGTCGATGGTACCGACCGCGACCGAGCGCTCGCCATGGCCGCCCGGCTTTTCGTTCGACATGAGCGTCGCCCAGATCTTGTCGGGGTCGAGATTATCGCCGCCCTCATCGAGCAGTTTCTTGGGATCGGCTTCCAAGAGGCGCGGCGCAAACCGCTCGCGGATCAGGCCGCCCTGCCCGTAGCGGCCGTTGGAATTGAAGCCGTAACCGACCACGCGCTTGCCCTCGCGCATGACATCGGTGACGACCGCGACGAGGCTCGTCGTCATTTTTGTGAAGTCGATATAGGCGTTTCGGATGGGTGACGAGATCGGTTTTGTAACTTCGCGGACGTCGACGATACGGACGGACATGGCTTTTGCTTTCGAGGGATGGCTAAAACTATCTACACCGTCATTGCGAGCGAAGCGAAGCAATCCATTGCTGCGTCACAAGCGGAAGAGTGGATTGCTTCGTCGCAAGGGCTCCTCGCAATGACGGGGAAACGAATCAGGACGGCCCCTTGTCGCGAAAATAAGGCTCGACCGGGCCGTGCACCTTGATGGTGAGCGGGTTGCCGTAGCGGTCTTTCGCGTTGCCGGCGGTGACGCGGACCCAGCCTTCGCTGACGCAATACTCCTCGACATTGGTCTTCTCGACGCCCTTGAAGCGAATGCCGACATCGCGCGCGAGGAGTTCGGCGTTGTAGTAAGGGCTTTTCGGATCGGTCGACAGGCGATCCGGCAATTGGTCGCTGACGGCGTCTTCGTTCTCGTTCATAGCAGGGCCTCGATTTCTTTGATCAGTCCTTCGGGCTTCGCGGTCGGCGCATGCCGCGCCGCCACCGTCCCAGCGCGATCGACCAGGAATTTTGTAAAATTCCATTTGATCGACGAACCCAGTAGTCCGGATTTTTCCCTCTTCAAATACTCGTAGAGCGGGTGGGCACCAGAGCCATTGACGTCGATCTTGGCGAACATCGGGAAGGTGATGGCATAATTGCTGGTGCAGAACTGCTCGATTTGTTTTGCGTCGCCCGGCTCCTGGTTGCCGAACTGATTGCAGGGAAATCCGAGCACCGAAAAGCCGCGCTGACTGAGTTCCTGATGCAGCGCCTCAAGCCCCTTGTATTGCGGGGTGAAGCCGCAGGCGCTCGCGGTGTTGACGATCAGCAACACCTGCCCCTCGAATCGCTTTAATGGCACGTCCTCGCCGGCAAGCGACTTTGCCGTGAAATCATAAACGCCAGACATCGCGCTGCTTCTCCGCGGGATCAGGTCATTGGTCTTTTTGTTTGAGCATGATCTTTTCGGAAAACCGGTTCCCACTTTTCCGGATCATGCTCTAGCTAACGGGATCGATCGGCATCCGCGGCGTTCCACCCGCCTCGATCGCCACACCCGCGGCCAAGCACAGATCCTCGCGGTAACGGGTGGAGACAATCTGAACGCCGACCGGTACGCGCCCGACCAATCCGGTGGAGACCGTTAGCGCAGGCAGGCCCATGAAGGGAATAGCAATTTGCGGCATCTGCGCCCGCCAGACCCGGGCAAACGAGGCGTCGTCGCGCCGGTCGAGGCCGTCGGGAAACGGCAGTTCGCCGGATACCGGTGTCAGCAACACGGCGTAGGTCTCGAAAAACTGCAGCCATTCGCGGGTCAATGTCGCCCGCCGCGTCAGCGCCTGCGAGAACGCCGCCGCGTCGAATGGAAACACTTTTGCCCTATTGCCGCGCAGGCAGGCAAGCGCGCCGGGATCGCCTTCGCGCTCGGCGGCTTCGAGTTGCGCTTCATAGCCGTCGCCGAGCCAAAGCTTGGTCTGCAGTTCGGCGGCCTCGCGCAGCGGCGGCGGCTCGACCTCTTCGACCACCCATCCGGCACGCTCCAGGCGCTTGCCCGCATCCGCGACCGCGGCTTTCACTTCCGCGACCGTCTCGAGGCCATCCGGCGCTAGACACAGCGCGGCGCGTTTCGGCATCGCGGGCCCCTCCAAGGGCGCCGGCACCCACCAGGGATCGCGCGCATCCCTGCCGGACATGACCTGGAGCGCAATCCTTATGTCGCCGATGGTGCGCGCGAGCGGGCCCGACACCGCGGAAATCTGCGGCCCGATCGGGCGCTCCGGCAGCGAGGCATTGAAGGCCGCGATGCGGCCGACGGTCGGCCGCAGGCCATGAACGCCGCAGGCATAGGCGGGATAGCGGATCGATCCGGCAATATCAGTGCCGTGCGCGATATGCCCGATCCCGGCCGCTGCCGCCGCCCCTGCCCCTCCGGACGAACCGCCCGGCGTGATGCCAGCGTCGCGAGGATTTTTGGTGTCGCCATGGATCAGATTGGTGGTGAACCAGCGGTACGAAAACGCCGGGCAGTTTGTGCGCCCCAGAATGACAGCGCCGGCCTTGCGCAGATTGTCGACCACGGGATTGTTGCTCTTAGCAATCACGTCGCGCTGCAGTTTGAGGCCGTTGGTGGTGGCAAACCCTTGCTGGTCGATATTGACCTTGACGGTGACCGGTACACCCGCAAGCCGGCCCAAATCTTCGTTTCGCGCGATCGCCGCATCGACGGCGCCGGCCTGGGCCAGCACGTCTTCCGGGCGGTGGTCGATAACGGCGTTGATCTTGGGGTTGACCGCGTCGAGGCGAGCCAGCGCCGCCAAGGCCGCCTCCTTCGCCGACACCTTTTTTGACCGTATCAGGGCAGCAATATCGGTGGCCGACAGGCGCCAGAGATCTTCCATGAGTAGCTCCGCTTGAACGCCCGCTTGTAGCGCCGCCTTGACGGCAGCGCCAGCGGGCGAACGTCATGGGGGATCAGCGCAGGCGGGCGATATAATAGGCAAGATCGGCGATCTGATCTGATGTCACCGGCTGCAGCACCTCGGCCATGGTGCCGTCATAGCCGTGGCGGGTATTGTCCTTGTATTCCCGCATGGTTTTGGTGAGGTAATCCTCGCGCTGATCGGCGATGCGCGGAACATTGTCTTTGCCGGAGAAATCGGTGTTGTGGCAGGAATTGCAGCGATGCTGCTGCACCAGCGCCTGGGCGCGAGCCAGCCGCGCCGGGTCGCCGGCGTCGGGCGGAGGCTGCGGTTTCGGCAATTTGGCGATGAAGTCGGAGAACGCGCGAAGATCGTCGTCGGTGAGCGGCTTCGCCATTTCGTTCATCGGCTCGAAGTCACGCAGCTTCTCGCGGAACATGAAAAGCTGGATCAGCGCATAGGGCGCCTGTTGGCCGCCGAGCGAGGGGGTAATTTCGGTCTCGGACTGTCCGTGCTCGCCATGACAGGCAAAGCAGGTCACGGCGCGCTCTTCGATGGTTTCGGCTTTGACGGAGGATGCAAGAAGCACGAGCGCGAGGGCGGCAAAAATTTTATGCATCGGTTAGTCCTGGCACCCTCATTCGTCATTACGAAGCGACGAAGCAATCCCGTCACTCCGTCATTCCGGGATGGTGCGTTAGCACCAGACCCCAGATGCGCAATTGCGCATCGGGGAATCTCGAGATTCCGGGTTCGATGCATCGCATCGCCCCGGAATGACTGCATCACTTACTGCGACGCCACCTTCGGCTTGCCGTAGGTGATGCGGTAGACGGCGCCGTTCCAGTCGTCGGAGACGAGAAGCGAACCGTCCTTCATCTGCAGCACGTCCACCGGACGGCCGACATATTTGTTGTCTTCCAGGAAGCCGGTGATGAACGGCTCGATCGACTTCACCGTGCCGTCCTTGTTCAATTTGACGACGACGACGTCACCGCCGGCCTTGTTGGACCTGTTCCACGAGCCGTGCCGGGCCACGATGATGGCGTCCTTGTAGCTCTTCGGGAACATGTTGCCGGTATAGAAGCGCATGCCGAGCGAAGCGGTATGCGGTCCCATCAGGCCGACCGGCGCGGTGAATTCGCTGCAGGAACGTCCCCAGCCGAATTCGGGATCCGGGATATTGCCCTGGTAGCAGTAGGGCGCGCCGAAATCCTCACCCACTTTGGTGACGCGATTGAGTTCGTCCTGCGGCACGTCTTCCGACAGCCAGTCGCGGCCATTGTCGGTGAAGTAGAGCTGCTTGGTTTCCGGATGCCAGTCGAAGCCGACTGAATTGCGGACGCCGAGTGCGACCACTTCCGCGCCCGTGCCGTCGAGATTGATCCGCCTGATCTGGCCATGGGCGTCGTCATGCAACACGTTGTTGCCGGGCTGCCCGACCGGAATATAAAGCTTGTTGTCGGGTCCGATGGCGATGAACTTCCAGCCATGGGCCTCGTCCTTCGGCAAATTGTCGTAGATCACCGTCGGCTTCGGCGGATTATCAAGATTGTCCTCGACCTTGTCGATCTTGGAGATTTTCGACAGTTCGGCGATGTAGAGCGTGCCGTTCTTGAACGCGACGCCATTCGGGCGGTAGAGGCCTGAGGCCAGAACCTTGACCGTCCGCTTGCCGTCCTTGTCGGAGATCGCATAGACCTTGTCGACGAGGCGGCTGCCGACAAACACCGTGCCCTTGTCGCCGAGCGCCAGCGAACGCGCATTGGCCATGCCGGCGGCATAGACCTCGATATTGAATCCGGCCGGTACCTTGAGCTTCGCCAATGGCAGTTTGTCAGTTGCCGCCGGGAGCGGCGGCGCCACGACTGGGGCCAATTTCGCCGCCGCCACGTTGTCGGGACGCCCGATCAGCGGTGAACCCGGCGGAAGCGGCGCGGCGGCAGCGGGCGCCGCCGCGGCGGGCGGATTGGCCGGCTGCTGCGCGGCGGCGGCACACGTGAATGCGCCGATAAAAGCGCCGGCGAGCAACAGGCTGCGCGGCGGTGAATAGATTCTCATGACGTTCTCCCCTATGGTGGAAGCCCTTTCCACGCGGCAACACGATGCCGGCGCCAAGTGAGCTTTCCTGGACGGCAGTCTCCGATATTTCTCCGCCCATGCGCAATCGGAAACATACGGGGTGAGATCGTAAGGTGAGACGCGACGCGGTGGAATATCGGCGAGCCGGGGGTGTCGCGCCCCGAGCGCGTCAGTGTTTTGTCGCGGGAATATCGGAGCGACCGAGAAGCGCCTCGGTAAACGGAAACTCCAGCACGATCTCGCCTTCATCGTCGGTCACTTCGATGACCGCATTCAACAAGCCCGCTTGCGCGCCTTCGGTTTTTAATAGTTCCCGGATCATCGCGCGCGCGACTTCCCAGGCGCGGTCCGCATTGCGCAGAGTTTCACCTTCGGGATCGGCGATCAGTTCATCACCGATACGGGTATTGAAGAAATAGCGCGGCATAGCTTGAAATCCACTTTGGCTGGGGCCGGGCTGTTAGGAACCGGCGAGTTCTCACGAGTTCTTTATCTGGAGTGCGCCGGACGGTCTCGACGTGGCGCGCGTGTCCGGATCAGCGTGCCCAGTCTGAACCCGTTGATCCATCTTTGGTTTGACAGCGGCGGCGCACAAATAAGTGAAATCCTTTCGCGATGCAGCATAGGAATCCAAGGCTTTATGACAAAAGATTTCACTGGCGAACTTTTCAATCCCGATTAGTTTATCTTGGGTGAGGGCGGAGTTCGTCCGGTTTAACAAGGAGAGCCAAAATGGCCTGGAAGACCCCGAAGATCGTCGAAGTGCCGGTCGGCATGGAAATCAACATGTATGCGTGCGCCGCCCGCAAATAAGCGGCTGCGAGGGCTTCAGGTTTTGAAGCTTCACGTTTTGACTTAAGGTGGACCTCCAGGCGTGACACGTTCCTGAATCGAGGATCGTGGCCATTCCCGGTGTCCACCTTCGAGCTTTTTCAAGCTCGGAATCTCTCAAAGCTTGGATTCTCCGGGAGACGGATCATGCTTCGCGTCGTCGTCCTGGGCGCCGCGGCAGGTGGTGGCGTTCCGCAATGGAATTGCGGATGTGCGGTTTGCAGGACAGCGCGAACCGAGCAACCCGAACTTCAGAGCACCCAGGCTTCGGTCGCGGTCAGCCGTGATGGTGAGCATTGGTTCTTGATCAATGCGTCTCCCGATCTGCGCCAGCAACTGATCGGAACACCGCAGCTTCATCCGAAAGCAGGTGAGCTTCGCCATTCTCCGATATCGGGCGTCATCCTGACCAACGGAGAAATTGATGCGGTCGCAGGGCTGTTGTCGATGCGCGAAGGCTCGCCGTTTTCGATCTACGCGCACGCAAAAGTGCTTGCGATCCTCAAGGCCAACAGCATCTTCAACGTGCTGAACGAGAAGAACGTGCGCCGCGAGGCGATCGAGGTGGACCAGGCATTCGAGCCGGCATTGCCCGACGGCTCGCCGTCCGGCATCGAGGTGCTGCCGTTCACGGTTCCCGGCAAGAGCGCGTGGTATCTCGAAGGCGAGACTCACCCCGGCGGCGATGACGGCGCCGGCGACACGCTTGGACTTCGGGTCAGCGACAGAGCGACGGCAAAACATTTCTATTTTCTCGCCGCCTGCGCCGGTGTCACGGACGAGTTGAAATCCCGGCTTGCCGGTGCGCCTTTGGTCTTCTTCGATGGCACGGTGTGGCGCGACGATGAGTTGATTGCCGCCGGCCTCGGTAACAAGACCGGGCAGAGCATGGGACATATCGCGATGTCGGGCGAACATGGCGCGATCGAGGCGCTGGCTCAGCTTGATATCGGGAAGAAGATGTTTCTGCATATCAACAATTCGAATCCGGCGCTGCTGCCCTCCTCGCCTGAGCGCAAGATGGCCGAGCGCGCGGGCTGGCAGATTCCCGCCGATGGAACGGAGATCGTGCTTTGAACGTAGTAACCTCGAACGCAGCGACCTTGAACGGGATGACCGCGTTTTCGCTCGGCAGCGACACACCGCTGAACACACCTGCGGAACTGGAAGCGGCGCTGCGCCAGATCGGGGCCACCCGCTATCACAATCTGCACCCGTTTCACCGGCTGTTGCATGGCGGCAAGCTGAACAAGGGACAGGTGCAGGCCTGGGCGCTGAACCGCTATTATTACCAGAGCACGATCCCCATCAAAGACGCGGTGGTGATCTCGCGCTTCCGCGACCGCGGCACCCGGCTGGAATGGCGGCACCGCATCGAAGACCATGACGGCGATCTCGGCACCGAAGGCGGCATCGAGCGCTGGCTCAAGCTGACCGAAGGGCTAGGGCTCGACAGCGCCTATGTGGAATCCGCCGAAGGCATCCTGCCCGCGACGCGCTTTGCGGTGGACGCCTATGTGCATTTCGTCCGGGACAAGTCCCCGCTGGAAGCCATCGCCTCCTCGCTGACGGAACTGTTCGCGCCGAACCTGCACGAGGAACGCATCTCGGGCATGCTGGCGCATTACGACTTCGTCAATCCCGACATCATGAGCTATTTCAGCCGGCGGATGCAGCAGGCGCCGCGCGACGCCAATTTTGCCCTTGATTACGTCAAGGCCAATGCCAAAACGCCGGCGGAGCGCGAAGCCGTCTGTAATGCGCTATTGTTCAAGACCAATGTGCTTTGGGTCCAGCTCGATGCGCTGTATCATGCCTATGTCGAGGGCCATGTGCCGCCGGGCGCGTTTGTGCCCAAAGCCAACTAGAGCATGATCCGGAAAAGTGGGAACCGGTTTTCCGAAAAGATCATGCTCAAACAACTAGAGGCAAAGCGATGGCAGGCAGCCGCAACATCAATGTCAGCGAGGCGAGCCGGCCCGTGCTGCCGCGGCATGCCAAGCTGAAATTCGATGAGACGCGGCAGGTCTGGGTGATCCTGGCGCCGGAGCGCGTGCTGGCCCCGGACGAGATCGCGGTAGAGGTGCTAAGGCTTTGCGATGGCGTCCGCAGCGTCGGCGAGATGGTCGACCAGCTCGCCGCGAAATACACAGCCGACCGCGGCGCGATTGCGACCGATGTCGTCGCCATGCTGCAGGACCTTGCCGACAAGGGATTTTTGATTGAAGCGCGGGAGAAGGCTTCGTGAGTCCGACGCTAACCGATGCCGGCGTAGCGGCAAGCGAACCCTCCGACGGGCTCGCGGTGCTGGAGGGCCGCGGCTCGACCGCCGAGACGTTCGGGATTCCACTCGCGGTGCTCGCCGAATTGACGCATCGCTGTCCCCTCCAATGCCCCTACTGCTCCAATCCGGTCGAGCTGGACCGCAGTGGCAGTGAACTCACCACCGAGGAATGGAAGAAGGTCCTTTCCGAGTTGGCCGAGATCGGTGTGCTGCAAATCCATTTCTCCGGCGGCGAGCCGACCGCGCGCAAGGATCTGGTCGAGCTGGTACAGCACGCCAGCGATGTCGGGCTTTACTCCAATCTCATCACGTCGGCGGTGCTGCTGACCAAGGAAAAGCTTGGCGCGCTGGCCGACGCCGGGCTGTGTCATGTGCAGATCAGCTTTCAAGGCAACGAGCCGGTGGTCGCCGATCGGGTCGCCGGCTTCAAGGATGCGCACAAAAAGAAAATAGAAGTCGCAAAATGGACGCGCGAACTGGATTTGCCGCTGACGGTCAATGCGGTCATGCATCGGCAAAACCTGCATCAGCTTTGCGACATCATCCAGATGGCGGTCGATCTCGACGCCGACCGGCTGGAAGTCGCCAATGTGCAATATTACGGCTGGGCCCTTAAGAACCGCGCAGCGCTGATGCCGACCCTGGCGCAGATCGAGGAAACTAGCCGCCTTGTCGAGGAGGCGCAGGCGCGGCTGAAGGGCGTCCTCGCCATCGACTATGTGGTGCCGGATTATTACGCGCTGCGCCCGAAGAAATGCATGGGCGGCTGGGGCCGGCAGTTCTTCAACATCTCGCCTGCCGGCAAGATTTTGCCATGCCATGCCGCCGAAAGCATTACCGGGCTCGAATTCCTCTCGGTACGTTCAAATCATTCGATCGCCTGGATCTGGCAGAATTCCGAAGCCTTCAATCGTTATCGCGGCACCGGCTGGATGCCCGAGCCCTGCAAGAGCTGCGAATTCAGGGAAGTCGATTTCGGCGGCTGCCGCTGCCAGGCTTTTGCCCTGACCGGCAATGCCGGCAATACCGACCCGGCCTGCACGCTGTCGCCGATGCATGAGCAGATCTTCAAACTGGCCGAGGCCGAGGCCGCCAGCAACAACAATCGTTTCATCTATCGCAATTTCGCCGGTGGCACGCTGGAGACAGGCGGCGACGATGGCGCCTGACGCCGACGCCGGCAAATCCCTAAACCAACGCGCCGATCCGTTCGCGCCGCTGACGTCAGAATGGCTATCGGTCGGCGACGGCCATGAGGTCTACGTCGAAACCCTCGGCCGCGCCGGCGGCATTCCCGCGGTCTACCTGCATGGCGGGCCCGGCAGCGGCTGCCAACCGGATCACCGCCGGTTGTTCGATCCCGAGCGCTTTCACGCCGTCTTGTTCGACCAGCGCGGCGCGGGCCGCAGCCGCCCCAAGGGCGGCCGCGAAAACAATACGCTCTCCCATCTGATCGCGGACATGGAGATCATCCGCGAGAAATTTGCCATCCCGCGCTGGATGGTTGTCGGCGGCTCCTGGGGTGCGACCTTGGCGCTGGCTTACGCGCAGGCGCACCCCGACCGGGTCACGGGCATCGTGTTGCGCGCGACTTTTCTCGGCACGCGCGAAGAATTGGAAGGCGCATTTCTCCACGCGCTGCCGCGCTTCCATCCGGACCTCAGCGACGATTTCCTTAAAGTCTTGCCGAGGAAAGAGCGCGTGAAGCCGCTCGATGCCTACTGGCGCCGCATTCTCTCTCCCGATCCAGCCGTGCACGGCCCGGCCGCCCGCGCCTGGCACGACACCGAGCGGGTCCTTTCCGAACACGCGCCCGGGCGTCTCCGGCTCGATCCTAATTCGCTCAATTCGACGCGCACCCTGCCCGCCACGCCGTTCATGGAAGCGCATTACTTCCAGAACGAGTGCTTTATGCGACCGGGTCAACTCCTGGCGGACGCGAAAAAGCTTAATCGAATTCATGGCATGATCGTGCAAGGCCGCTACGATCTGCTGTGCCCGCCGGCGACATCGCATGCGCTAAACGCCGCATGGCCGGACTCTGAAATTCGCATGGTCGAGGGCGCCGGCCATTCGCTGTACGATCCCGGCGTCAGGGATGCCGTGATGAAGGCGATCGCGGATCTGGCCTCAGAAATCACTCAATAGGGATTTTCACAACATGCCGCTTGCCGGAAAAGGAATGCTGCTGACCTCGATGCACATCGATCCATCCGATGAGGCCGACTTCAATCGGTGGTATGACCGTGAACATCTATTGGAGCGGGTCGCCATCGAAGGTTTTCTGGAAGCCCGGCGCTATGTCGCGCATCAGGGTTCTCCAAAATATCTCTGCCTCTATTCCACCGCGACCTTCGACGTGCTTGACAGCCCGACCTACCGCACCGCATTGATGAATCCGACCGATTGGTCGAAGAAAAACCTCGCGCGCTTCAAGAACATGATCCGCGCGGTCGCGCGCATCACCATCAGCCGCGGACAGGGCCGCGGCGCGGCGCTCGGCATCATCCGCCTCCGCCCCGCTGCCGGCAGCGGGGATAAATTGCGTAGCGCATTGCGAGACAAACTCGATCCGGAAAAACTCGACGGTATCCTCTCTATGCATTTGATCGAGAACGATCCCGTGCTTTCCAAGCCGCTCACCGACGATCCCCCGGTGTCAGATCCCGGCGCCGGCGACTGGTTCGTCCTGATCGATGCCACAGATGTGAACGCGGTCGCTGGCGCGATCGCTGCGCGCTTCACCGGACCCGCTGCCTTCGAGGGAGGAATACAGGTGTCCGCTGGGAGTTATAAATTGATGTGGGATTTGGCGAAGAGCGACATTTGATTGTCCTGATTCAAGGCGTGTGCCCAACAAGACGACAATGCTGCAGTGCCGCATGCATTGCAGCCGCGTTAAATGCTGGGCGGCTAATCCACCAGGGAATGACGATTAAGCAAATAATGGCTTTTCAGTGCAGCGCCGATCATGTTGAATGCTTGGATTCACTAAGCCCATGATATGGCAGGCAAACCACAAGAGCGCCGTGATGAGCGTTCACAACAGAAGTCAAAGGCCGAGCGGCTTCGCTTAAACCGCACGGAACAAGGTAGGAATGAAACCGACTGATATCGCGCCACCCGACTATTTTCACAAAGTGGTCGACTGCCAGTGGGCCTGTCCCGCACATACGCCCGTTCCCGAATACATCCGCCTGATCGCCGAGGGCCGCTACAGCGACGCTTACATGATCAATTGGAAATCGAACGTGTTTCCCGGAATTTTGGGGCGCACCTGCGATCGTCCATGCGAGCCCGCGTGCCGCCGCGGCCGTGTCGAGGAAACGCCCGTCGCGATCTGCCGGTTGAAGCGCGTCGCCGCCGACTTCAAGGACGACGTCAAGCACCGCATGCCGCGGCCGTCGGCGAAGAACGGCAAGCGCATCGCGATCATCGGCGGCGGCCCCGCCTCGCTCGCGGTCGCCCGCGATCTCGCGCCGATCGGCTATCACTGCACCGTGTTCGACCAGGACCCCAAGGCCGGCGGCATGATGCGCACGCAGATCCCGAAATTCCGGCTGCCGGATTCGGTGATCGACGAGGAAACCGACTACATTCTCGATCTCGGCATCGAGTTCAAAGGCGGGCATCGCATCGACAGCCTGAAGAAACTGCTCAGCGAAAATTACGACGCGATCTTTGTCGGCTCCGGCGCGCCGCGCGGCCGCGAGCTCGATATTCCCGGCCGCAAGGAAGCAGCCAGCAATGTCCACATCGGCATCGACTGGCTCTCCAGCGTGTCGTTCGGCCACACCGACAAGATCGGCAAGCGCGTGATCGTGCTCGGCGGCGGCAACACCGCGATGGATTGCTGCCGCACCGCGCGCCGTCTCGGTGGCGAGGACGTCAAGGTGATCGTGCGCTCCGGCTTCGAGGAGATGAAGGCGAGCCCTTGGGAAAAAGAAGACGCCATGCATGAGGACATCCCGATCCTCAATTTCATGGTGCCGGTCGCTTTCACCCACGACAATGGCAAGCTCACCGGCGTCACCTTCCAGAAGGTGAAGGCCGAATACGATGCCAAGGGCCGGCGCAATCTGGTGCCGACGGGCGAACCGGATCAGACCATCGCATGCGACGACGTGCTGGTGGCGGTCGGCCAGGAAAATGCGTTCCCCTGGATCGAGCGCGACTGCGGTGTCGAATTCGACAAATGGGACATGCCCAAGGTCGATCCGAAAACCATGGGCTCGACCAATCCAAAGGTGTTTTTCGGCGGCGACGCCGCGTTCGGCCCAAAGAACATCATCTGGGCGGTGGCGCACGGCCACGACGCTGCGCTGTCGATCCACAAGCTTTGCTCCGGCGAGGATATCACCGAGCGTCCGTTGCCTGAGGTGCAGATCTCCTCGCAGAAGATGGGCATCCACGAATGGAGCTACGACAACGACATCTCCGCCGACAAGCGTTACAGGGTGCCGCATCGCGACAAGGTGGTGGCGCTCAAGGACATCCGCGCCGAGGTCGAGCTCGGCTATGACGTCAAGCTGGCGCTCGGCGAGGCGCAGCGCTGCCTTAACTGCGATATTCAGACCGTGTTCACCGCGCCGCTCTGCATCGAATGCGACGCCTGCGTCGATATCTGCCCGATGGACTGCATCACCTTCACCGAGAATGGCGAGGAAGCCGATCTGCGCGGGCGGCTGAAGGCGCCCTCGCCGCATCCGGACCAGGACCTCTATGTCGCCGACGGCCTCAAGACCGGGCGGGTGATGGTGAAGGATGAAGACGTCTGTCTGCATTGCGGGCTGTGCGCCGAACGCTGTCCGACCGGCGCCTGGGACATGCAAAAATACCTCATCGATATGACTTACGCAGGTTCATCATGCCCGTCCAAAAGCCGATCAGCAGCGTAAACGACTTCGTCGTCCGCTTCGCCAACGTCAATGGCTCGGGTTCGGCGAGCGCCAACGAACTGTTCGCTCGCTCCATCCTGCGCCATGGCGTGCCGGTTTCACCGCGCAACATCTTCCCGTCGAACATCCAGGGCCTGCCGACCTGGTACGAGGTGCGGGTCACCGAGGACGGCCATCTCGGCGCCCGCGGTGGCGTCGACATGATGGTGGCGATGAACCCGCAGACCTGGGACAACGACCTCGCCTCGATCGAGCCCGGCGGCTATTTGTTCTACGACTCGACCAAGCCGATGCCGCAGTCGAAATTCCGCGCCGACATCTCCGTGATCGGCGTGCCGCTGACCGCGATCACCAACTCGACCTATACCGATCCCCGCCAGCGCCAGCTGTTCAAGAACATCATCTATCTCGGCGCGCTGTGCGCGCTGCTCGACATGGACCCGAAGCTGGTCGAGCAATTGATCGCCGAACAATATAAGGGCAAGGAAAAGTTGTTGTCCTCGAACGTCCACGCGCTGCATCTCGGCCGCGACTGGGCGTTGCAAAATCTGAAATGCCCGATCGGCCTGCGGGTCAAGAAAGCCGACAAGGTCGGCGACCGCATCTTCATCGAGGGCAACAGCGCGGCGGCGCTAGGGGCGGTCTATGGCGGCGCCACCGTGTGCGCGTGGTACCCGATCACGCCGTCGTCCTCGCTTGCCGACGCCTTCGCCAGCCACTGCAAGAAGCTGCGGCACGATCCCGAGACCGGCAAGGCCAAATACGCCATCGTCCAGGGCGAGGACGAACTCGCCTCGATCGGCATCGTGATAGGTGCGTCGTGGAACGGCGCGCGCGCCTTTACCGCGACCTCCGGCCCCGGCATCTCGCTGATGCAGGAGTTCATTGGGCTTTCCTACTTCGCCGAGATTCCGGCCGTGATCATGGACGTGCAGCGCGCCGGTCCCTCGACCGGCATGCCGACGCGGACCCAGCAATGCGACATCCTGGCCTGCGCCTATGCTTCGCATGGCGACACCAAGCACGTGTTGCTGTTTCCGGAAGACCCGGCGGAGGCCTTCGAATTCGCCGCCACCGCCTTCGATCTTGCCGAACGGCTGCAGACCACGATCTTCGTGATGCTCGATCTCGATATCGGCATGAATCACAGGCTGTGCCGCCCGCTGCGCTGGGACGACGCCAGGCAATATGACCGCGGCAAGGTGATGACCGCGGAGATGCTGGAAGCGGGCCGCGATTTCGGCCGCTATCTCGACGTCGACGGCGACGGCATTCCCTACCGCACCTATCCGGGCACCCATCCGACCAAAGGCTCGTTTTTCACCCGCGGCACCTCGCGCGACCGTTACGCGCGCTATTCCGAGGAAGGCGCGGTTTACGCCGACAACATGCAGCGGCTGGTGCGCAAGTTCGAAACCGCCCAGGACATGGTGCCGCGACCGTTGCAGGCCAACGCCGCCAAGCCGACCAAATACGGCGTGATCTATTTCGGCTCGACCTCACCGGCGATGGACGAGGCGATCGGGCTGTTGGAAGCACGCGGGCACGAGCTCGACCGCTTGCGGATCCGCGCCTTCCCCTTCCATTCCAGCGTCGCGAGTTTTATTGCCGACCATGACTTTGTGTATGTGGTCGAGCAGAACCGCGATGCGCAGCTGCGCTCGCTGATCGTCAACGAGAACGGCATCGATCCGGTCCGGCTGGTTCCGATCGTGCATTATGACGGTACGCCAATCACCGCGCGCTTCATCGCCGGCGCCATCGGCGACCATCAGGACCACCTCAAGGTTACACCGCTCCGCAAGGCTGTCACATGACCTACATCGCAAAGCCGAAGTTCCATCATCCGGGCCTTCCGAAAAACGATCTCGGCTTCACCCACCGCGATTACGAAGGCAAGATCTCGACGCTGTGCGCCGGCTGCGGCCACGACTCGATCACGGCTTCCATCATCGAAGCCTGCTACGAGCTGTCGATCGAGCCGCATCGGGTGGCAAAAATTTCGGGTATTGGCTGCTCCTCGAAGACGCCGGACTATTTCCTCGGCAATTCGCACGGCTTCAATTCGGTTCATGGCCGCATGCCGTCGGTCCTGACCGGCGCCAATCTCGCCAACCGCGACCTGATCTATCTCGGCGTCTCCGGCGACGGCGATTCCGCCTCGATCGGCTTCGGCCAGTTCGCGCATTCGATCCGGCGCGGCGTCAACATGACCTATATCGTCGAGAACAACGGCGTTTACGGCCTCACCAAAGGCCAGTTCTCGGCCACCGCCGACCGCGGCTCGAAATCCAAGAAGGGCGTGGTGAATACCGACAACGCCATCGACCTGGTCGCGATCGCGCTGCAGCTCGGCGCTAGTTTTGTGGCGCGGAGCTTTTCCGGCGACAAGACCCAGTTGGTGCCGCTGATTGCCGCTGCGATCCAGCACAAGGGCTCGGCCTTTATCGACGTGATCAGCCCGTGCGTGGCATTCAACAATCACGCCGGTTCGACCAAGAGCTTCGATTATGTGCGCGAGCACAATGATGCGGTGAACCGGCTCGACGTCATCACCGGCCGCGACCCGATCACGGTGGATTACGCGCCGGGGACGGTGCAGGTGGTCGAGCAGCACGACGGCACGCGGCTGGCATTGCGCAAGATCGACGCGGATTACGACGCGCATGATCGCGTCGCTGCGATGGCGTTCCTGCAGAAGCACGCCGCCAAGGGTCAGATCGTCACCGGATTGCTCTATGTCGATCCCGACTCGGAAGACCTGCACCACCATCTTGACACGGTCGAGACGCCGCTCAACGGGCTCGACGAGAAAGCGCTGTGCCCCGGCTCCGCGGCGCTGGACAAGATCAACGCCAGCCTGCGGTAAGTGGGAGCCTATAAACCCAAAATGCATACACCGCGGTTACTTGGTTGTGCCGTAGCCTTCCCTCGCCGGCCGCGCGATGATAGCAGTGAGGGATTGGTCCATGCAGCTGGAGGATTCCGATGGCTCTGAGCGTCGAGCGTGGTGTTTCAGGCGACGCCAGTGGGCCGATCGATGAGATTCCGACCGGAGCGGCGCTGGGCGCCGAGATACGCGGCATCGATCTCAGATATCTCGACGCATTGCAGTTCGAGGCCGTCAAGCGTGCCTGGCACGACCATCAGGTCATTTTGGTGCGTGGCCAGACGCTCAGCGACCAGGACCTCATCGCGTTCAGCCGCCGCTTCGGCGACCTCGACTGGGCGCCGGTACAGGAGACGGGCCGGCGCTTCGTCGACGGGCTGCCTGAAATCTACATCGTTTCAAACGTCACCGTGAACGGTCAGGCGATCGGCAGCCTCGGCGCCGGCGAAGCCGTGTGGCATACCGACATGTCGTATCTCGATGTACCGCCGATGGCGAGCATGCTTTACGCGCTTGAGGTGCCGCCGGCCGGCGGCAACACCTCGTTTTGCAGCATGTACGCGGTTTACGAAGCACTGCCGGACAAGTTGAAGCGCCGGATCGCGAACCTGAAAATCAAGCACGACGGCACCTACAATAGCGGCGGCTATCTGCGCCAGGGCGTCACCGCAACCGACGATCCGCGGACGTCACCAGGCGCCGTACACCCGCTGGTCTGCACCCACCCCGACACCGGGCGGCGCATGCTTTACCTCGGCCGCCGGCGCAATGCGTATCTCATGGGGCTCGAACTTGCCGACTCCGAGGCGCTGCTCGACGAATTGTGGGATTACGTCGCTCGCCCGGAGTTTGCCTGGGAGCACGTGTGGCGGGTCGGCGATCTGGTACTGTGGGACAACCGCTGCACCATGCATCGGCGCGACCCGTTCGACGCCTCGGCACGGCGCATCATGCATCGAACCCAGATCAAGGGCAGCGCGGCGCCCCTCTGATGCGCTGGTTGAGTGTCTCCAATACGGTCCTGCTGATCATTTGCCTGATGTACCTGATCCTCTATGTGGATCGGGTCAACATCTCGACGGCCGCGCCGCTGATCAAGGCGGACCTCAATCTAAGCAATACCCAACTCGGCCTGGCTTTCTCGGCATTCGCCTATCCCTACGCGCTGTTCCAGCTGATCGGAGGCTATTTCGGCGACAGATTCGGTGCCCGGCTGACGCTGTTCGTCAGCGGTCTGATCGTATGCGCGGCAACGGCGGCAACCGGCGCCGTCGGCGGACTCGCGAGCCTGTTCGCCGCACGGCTCGTTCTCGGGATCGGCGAAGGCGCGACTTTTCCGACCGCGACGCGCGCGATGGCGGCATGGGTGCCGGAACGCAGTTGGGGTTTCGCCCAGGGCATTACGCATTCCTCGGCCCGAATCGGAAACGCGGTAACGCCACCTCTGATCGCCTTGCTGGTCGGGCTGGTGTCGTGGCGCGGTGCGTTCGTAGTCCTGGCACTGTTGAGCCTGATCTGGGTCGTGGTCTGGTTGTGGAATTTCCGCGATATACCAGCAGCGCCGCCCCTGACCGCCGAGGAACTTGCGAGGCTTCCCACACGCAGCCGTGGAAGTGCGACCACGCCGGTGCCCTGGCTCAAATTATTTCGTCGCATGCTGCCGGTGACCGCGGTCGATTTTTGCTACGGCTGGACGCTGTGGCTGTTCCTGAGCTGGATACCATCGTTTTTTTACCAGAACTATCAGCAGAATCTGATGCAATCGGCATTCTATTCAGCGGGCATCTTCCTTGCCGGCGTGATCGGCGACACCTTGGGCGGTGTGGTGAGCGACCAGATCCTGCACCGTACGGGCGACCGGACCAAGGCACGGCGCAACGTTATCGTCGCCGGTATGCTCGGCGGCTTTCTGTTCCTGATTCCAGTGATGCTGGTTCACGATGTCAACGTTGCGGCGATCTCGCTCGCGGCGGCATTCTTTTCTGTCGAATTGGTGGTAGCACCGATCTGGGCAGTTCCGATGGACATTGCGCCAAAATATTCCGGATCCGCGAGCGGCATGATGAATTTCGGCTTCGGCGTTGCCGGCATCATTTCGCCCTTCGTGTTTGGTTATTTGATCGACCGAACCGGCAGCTGGACTTTGCCGTTTGCCGGCTCAATTTGTCTGTTGTTGTTAGGTGCCGGACTTGCCTTTCGCATGCATCCGGACCGGCCATTCGACGTGGGGCCTTAGGCGTATCGCTCGGTTCCGTATGGCGGCGTCTGGACGAAAGTGACGTTGCCGCCGGCATTCGCAAAGGCGGCGGTGAGCAGCGACGTCAGCTTTGGGTTGAAAAAATGATCGTTTTCCGCCGATACCCAGAGCAAGGGTGTGCGGGATGTCTTGCCATATTGGGCGAAGGCCGCGACAAGCTGCTTTTCGCCGCAAACCGTATCGTCGCTGGTGGATCCCCTTCCCGGCGCAAAGGCGATGGCGGCGGCGAGATCACGCGGCGGGTCGGCGGTCAGCGCCACCGTTGCGAAAGCACCGGCCGAAACCCCGACGCTGATCCACTTGCCCTTACTGACATAGGGCTGCGCGGTCATGAATTTTGCGACGGCGGCGATATCGGCCGCCCCGGCGCGCCCGGCATTGGCGTAATTCGGATTGGCGCAGGAGCCATAATCTTCGGCCCACCCTCCCTCGGAAAGACCATAGCCGCGGCGCAGGAAGGCGACCGCGACAAAGCCACGTCGCGCAAACGCCATCGCCTCCGACCACATCCGGTACGGCGACGTCTTGGGGCGGTCGCTCCGGCTTCGTGGCGAGCCGTGATTGAGCAGTGCGAGCGGATGGGGCAAATTGTCGTCCGGCCGAAGCACGATCGCTTCCAGCTTGACCGACACTGAGCCGCCCGACCAGGAAACGGCCGCCGGTATTATCAGCGCGTCAAGATGGATTTCCTCGGCCCAGCCTTGCCCGGCCGAAATGGCTGCAAGTGTAAGCGCCAGCAGGAACGCTTTCGCAGAAATTCCAATACGTGCCGTGTAACTCATTGATCCCGCCCGCTACTTGCGGGGCTAATCTGCATCGATCGGCGCGCATCCGGCAATCGCCGCCAGGGCGCAATACCCAGATATCGCGAAACATCAAGGGGCTGATCACAATTGGTGTGAATGAGGCCGGTTCTGATCGATCGCGTCGGTTTCGCCGTCGCTAAACAGCCGATTTCTGAGGGGATCGAGCGGTTGTGAATGGCGTTATGTCGGGGGGATTACGACATATTTTCCTCGCGAGCGCGGGCTAAGGACAGGTTGACAACATTCGGCGTCCGGCCGGAAGGTGCGGAACCCCAAAGCATGATCCGGAAAAGTGGGTACCGGTTTTCCGAAAAGATCATGCTCAAACAAAAAGTTAGAGCGGGATGACGTTTCAAAGAAAAGTCATCACGCTCTAGGAAATAGACCAAGCTCGAACAGAAGCAGGGCATCATGAATCCCGTCAAAGCACTCGAAAATCACAGCCAGTCGGTCTGGCTCGACTTCCTGGCCCGCGGCTTCGTCGCCAAGGGCGACCTGCAGAAGCTGATCGACAGCGACGGGGTCAAGGGCGTCACGTCGAACCCGTCGATTTTCGAGAAGGCGATCGGAAGTTCGGACGAATATGACGGCGCGATCGGCAACGCCTTGAAAAAAGGCGATCGCCCGGTGGCCGAGTTGTTCGAGCATCTCGCCGTCGAGGACATCCAGCACGCGGCCGACGTGCTGCGCCCGGTCTACGATCAGCTCAACGGCAACGACGGCTTTGTCAGCCTGGAAGTGTCGCCCTATCTGGCGATGGATACCAAGGGCACCATCGCCGAGGCCGAGCGGCTGTGGAAGGACGTCAGCCGCAAGAATTTGATGGTCAAGGTGCCGGCGACGCCGGAAGGCCTTCCCGCGATCGCGCATCTGATCGGCGAAGGCATCAGCATCAACATCACGCTATTGTTCTCGCAAAAGGTCTATGTGCAGGTCGCCGAAGCCTACCTGAAGGGGCTTGAAAAATATGTCGCCGGCGGCGGCGATCCCTCCCATGTCGCAAGCGTCGCCAGCTTCTTCGTCAGCCGCATCGACAGCGCGGTCGACAAGCAGCTCGACGAGAAGATCGCCCGCGCCAACGACCCGACCGAAAAGGAGCGCCTCGCCGCGCTGAAGGGCAAGGTCGCCATCGCCAACGCAAAACTCGCTTATCAGGAATATAAGCGGCTGTTTTCGGGGCCGCGCTGGAACAAGCTGGCCGCCAAGGGGGCAAAACCGCAGCGCCTGCTGTGGGCCTCGACCGGCACCAAGAACAAGGACTATCGCGACGTGCTCTATGTTGAGGAGCTGATCGGCCCCAACACCGTCAATACCGTGCCGCCGGCAACGCTCGACGCCTTTCGCGATCACGGCAAGGTGCGCGACAGTCTCGAAGAAAATGTCGACGAGGCGCGGCACGTGCTGGCCGAGCTCGAGAAATCCGGCATCTCGCTCGATGCGATCACGGCTGAACTCGTCAAGGACGGCGTCAAACTGTTCGCGGACGCCGCCGACAAGCTTTACGGCGCGGTCGCGCACAAGCGCGCCACCGTGCTCGGCGGCACCATCGACCGCCAGGACCTGAAACTCGGAAGTGATATCGGCAAGGCGGTCGAGACCGCCACCGAGGAATGGCGCCTCTCGGCGAAAATACGCCGGCTCTGGAGCCACGATAAATCAGTATGGACCGGAACCGACGAGGACAGATGGCTGGGTTGGCTGAACAGCCCCGCCGCCGCCGATGTCGCCGATTACGAGGATTTCGCGCGGCGCGTGAAAGGACAAAATTTCAGCGACGCCGTGGTGCTCGGCATGGGCGGATCGAGCTTGGGTCCGGAAGTGCTGGCGGAGACTTTTGCGAAGAAGCCCGGCTTCCCGAAATTGCACGTGCTGGACTCGACCGATCCCGCGCAGGTCCGCGCCATGGAGAAGGCGGTCGATATCGCAAAAACCCTGTTCATCGTCTCCAGCAAGTCCGGCGGCACCACCGAACCCAATGTGATGAAGGACTATTTCTTCGCCTGCGTCTCGAAGGCGATCGGCGCTGAGAAGGCCGGGCATCGCTTCATCGCGGTGACCGATCCCGGCTCGTCGTTGGAGAAGCTAGCGACCAAGCAGGGCTTTGCCCGCATCTTCCACGGCGATCCCACGATCGGCGGGCGCTACTCGGTGCTCTCGCCGTTCGGGCTGGTACCGGCCGCGGCCGCCGGCATCGACGTCCGCACGCTGATAAAGCAGACGCTGGCGATGGTGCGCTCCTGCGGGCCGGACGTGCCGCCGCAGGAAAATCCGGGCGTCCAGCTTGGCCTCGCCATGGGGCTCGCCGGCCTCGACGGCCGCGACAAGGTGACGATCGTCTCGTCGAAGAAGATTTCCGATTTCGGTGCCTGGGCCGAGCAATTGATCGCGGAATCCACCGGCAAGGAAGGCAAGGGCCTGATCCCGATCGACGGCGAGCCGCTGGGCGAGCCAGAGATCTATGGCAACGACCGCTTCTTCATCGACATTTCAACCGAAGGCGAAAGCGATGCCGCGCATGAGGACAAGCTCGCCGCGCTGGAAAAGGCCGGGCACCCGGTCGTGCGCATCGTCATGAAATCGGTCGACCACATCGGCCAGGAATTTTTCCGGTTTGAAGTGGCAACCGCTGTCGCCGGCGCAATCCTCGGCATCAATCCGTTCAACCAGCCCGACGTCGAGGCCGCCAAGATCAAGACCCGGGAATTG
Organism: Bradyrhizobium lablabi; assembly: GCF_900141755.1. Lineage (NCBI taxonomy): Bacteria > Pseudomonadati > Pseudomonadota > Alphaproteobacteria > Hyphomicrobiales > Nitrobacteraceae > Bradyrhizobium > Bradyrhizobium lablabi. Next base: position 2,475,482 of record NZ_LT670844.1, read on the forward strand.
ACCGCGGCGTTCGAGAAATCCGGCACACTGCCGCCGGAGCAGCCGGTGATGTCCACGGCGCAAGCCGATCTCTACACCGACCAGAAAAATGCCGCTGACTTGCGCAAGGCCGGCGCCGATGGCGATCTCAGCTCCTGGCTGAAAGCCCACCTCTCCCGCATCCATGCGGACGACTATATGGCGCTGCTTGCTTATATCGAGCGCGATCATGCGCATATCGACACGTTGCAGCACATGCGGCTCGAAGTGCGCGACAAGCGCCATGTCGCGACCTGCGCCGAATTCGGCCCGCGTTTCCTGCATTCCACCGGCCAGGCCTACAAGGGTGGCCCGGACAGCGGGGTATTTTTGCAGATCACCGCGGATGATGCCGAAGACGTCCCCGTCCCCGGCCAAAAAGCGAGCTTTGGCGTGATCAAGGCCGCCCAGGCCCGCGGCGATTTCGACGTACTGACCGAGCGCGGCCGCCGTGCGCTGCGCGTGCATCTGAAGGGCGATCTCGACGCTGGCTTAAAGATGCTCGATCGTGCGATTGTCGAGGCATTGAACTAGCGCATGATCGGCTTTCGGAAAGAGTTCATGCTCAGGGAATAAAGGTGCAAAGATGCAGCTCGGCATGATCGGCCTGGGCCGGATGGGCGGTAATATCGTCCGCCGGCTGATGAAGCGCGGACACTCAACCGTGGTCTACGACAAGGACCCGAAGGCGGTTGCGGCCATCGCCGCCGACGGCGCGGTCGGCTCAACCGCCCTGGAAGATTTTGTCAAGAAACTCGAGAAGCCGCGAACCGCCTGGGTGATGCTGCCGGCGGGCAAGATCACCGAAGCCACCATCGATGCATTGTCGAAGCTGATGGAGAGCGGCGACGTCATCATCGACGGCGGCAACACGTTCTGGCAGGACGACGTCCGCCGCGGCAAGGCGCTGAAGGAGCGCGGCATCCACTATGTCGACGTCGGCACCTCGGGCGGCGTCTGGGGCATCGATCGCGGCTACTGCATGATGATCGGCGGCGACAAGGCCGTGGTCGACCGCCTCGACCCGATCTTCGCGGCACTGGCGCCGGGTGCCGGCGACATCCCGCGCACCGAGGGACGCGAGGGACGCGATCCGCGCATCGAGCAGGGCTACATTCACGCCGGCCCTGTCGGCGCCGGGCACTTCGTCAAGATGGTTCACAACGGCATCGAGTATGGCCTGATGCAGGCCTATGCCGAAGGTTTTGACATTTTGAAGAACGCCAATATCGAGGCGCTGCCGCCGGAGCATCGCTTCGATCTGGATATTGCCGACATTGCCGAGGTCTGGCGGCGCGGCAGCGTGATCCCGTCATGGCTGCTCGATCTCACGGCCTCGGCGCTCGCGCAAAATCAGACGCTGGATAATTATTCGGGGTTCGTGGAGGATTCCGGCGAAGGCCGCTGGACGGTGAACGCCGCCGTCGACGAAGCCGTCCCGGCCGAAGTGCTGACCGCGGCGCTGTTTGCGCGCTTCCGCTCGCGCAAGGAGCATACCTTCGCGGAAAAAATTCTCTCCGCCATGCGTGCCGGTTTCGGCGGCCACAGGGAGCCGCCGAAGCAGTCCGGTTCGAAGGCTGATGCAAAATGACCGTCAGTCAAGCAAAACAAAAAAAGCCCGATCCCTGCTCCATTGTGATCTTCGGCGTGACCGGCGATCTCGCACACCGGCTGGTGGTCCCTTCTCTCTATAACCTTGCAGCTAACGATCTTTTGCCGGACAATTTCTGCATCGTCGGTATCGCCCGCAAGGCCATGTCGAACGAGGAATTGACCGACAGCCTGACCAAAGGACTCCACCAGTTTGCCACCCGCAAGGTAGACGACGCTCTCGCCAGACGCCTGCTGGCATGTGTCACTTGCATCGAGGCCGATCCGAAAGACCCGGCGTCGTTCGATGCGATGCGCGAGCAGCTCGACAGGCTGGAGGCCGCGCGGAAAACCGGCGGCAACCGGCTGTTCTATCTGGCGACCCCGCCCGATGCCTTCCTTCCGATCAGCAAGGAGCTCGGCCGCACCGGCATGCTGACGGAAAATGGTGCATGGCGGCGGCTGGTGGTGGAAAAGCCCTTCGGTACCGATCTCGCCTCGGCGGAGGCGTTGAACAGCGAACTGCTGAAGCTTGTCGACGAGCACCAGATTTACCGGATCGATCATTATCTCGGCAAGGAGACCGTCCAGAACATCCTGGTGCTGCGCTTCGCCAATGGCATGTTCGAACCGATCTGGAATCGCAATCACATCGACCATATCCAGATCACCGTCGACGAGAAACTTGGCGTCGGCCATCGCGGCAGCTTCTACGACGCGACCGGAGCCTTGCGCGACATGGTGCCGAACCATCTGTTCCAGTTGCTGTCGCTGGTCGCAATGGAGCCGCCGGCGAAATTCAATGCCCATGCGGTGCGCTCGGAAAAAGCCGAAGTGCTGGCGGCGATCCAGACCCAGAGCGAGGAAGAGGCGCTGCGCAATTCGGTGCGCGGGCAATATCGGGCGGGCAAGGTCGGCGATACCGAGATCGACGACTATCGCAAGACCGAAAACGTCAACCCCGGCAGCACCACGGAGACCTATGCCGCACTGAAGCTGACGATCGACAACTGGCGCTGGGCCGGCGTGCCGTTTTACCTGCGCACCGGCAAGGCGCTTGGCATCAAGCGCACCGAGATCGCGATCAAGTTCAAGCAGGCGCCGTTTGCGATGTTCCGCGACACGCCGGTGGAAAGGCTTTCGCAAAATTTCCTGATCATCTCGACCGAGCCGACCGAAGGCATCGCGTTGCAGTTCAATACCAAGGTGCCGGGACCGGCGATCGATATCGACGGCGTCGAGATGAAGTTCCGCTACAAGGATTACTTCCAGGCCGAACCCTCAACCGGTTACGAGACGCTGATCTATGACTGCATGATCGGCGACAACATCCTGTTTCAGCGCGCCGATGGCGTGGAAGCCGGCTGGCAGGCGGTACAGCCATTCCTCGATGCCTGGAAGAAGGCCGGTGGCAAGGGGCTGAAGGTTTACGAACCCGGCAGCGAAGGGCCCGAAGAGGCCAGCGAACTGTTGGAACGCGACGGCCGAAACTGGCGGAAGCTCACTTGACGATGGCAGCCGGCGATCAACGCAAGGTCATCCCGGTTGCCGATCCGGCGGCGCTTGCGCAAATCGCCGCGGACCGCGTCCTGGCAAGAATTTCAGCCAACAGCGGTCGGGTGGCGATCTGCCTGACCGGCGGATCGAGCCCGACAAAGCTCTATCGATTGCTCGCGACCGATCCCTATCGAAGCCGGATCCCGTGGCATCGCGTGCACTGGTTCATCGGCGATGAGCGCTTCGTTCCCGCCAGCGATCCGCGCAACAACATGGCGATGGCGCGACGGACATTTCTCGACGCTTGCGCGCCGGCGGCCAACGTACATCCGATTGCGACCGACACCGCCGATCCCGAACAATCGGCGCATGCCTATGAACGCGAGTTGAAATCGTTTTATGGCGCTGAAAACCTCGATCCGGCCAGGCCATTATTCGAGATGGTGTTGTTGGGAGTTGGCCCGGACGGTCATATCGCATCGCTATTTCCGGAATATCCGGCGATCAAAGAGGCCACGCGCTGGGTGGTCGGTGTCCCCGAGGCCCATGTCGAACCCTTCGTGCCGCGGGTGTCGCTGACGCTGCCGGCGCTGAATTCTTGCCGCGAAATCCTGTTCGAAATCGCAGGCGCCGAAAAGCGCGCGATCTTGACGCGCGTGTTTGATGGCGAGAACCTGCCGGCGAGCCGCGCGCGTGCCATGGGCGAGACGATCTGGCTCGTGGATCAGGCCGCGCTGCCGGAGGATTTTCGTGGGTGATCAATCCAGCCAAATGCCCTGCGTGCTGGTCGTGATGGGCGTATCGGGATCGGGCAAGAGCACAATTGGGGAGAAGCTCGCCGCGCAGCTCGGCTGCATTTACGAGGATGGCGACAGGTTTCACCCCGCCAGCAATGTCGCGAAGATGAGCGCCGGCCAGCCCCTGGCCGATGAAGACCGCTGGCCCTGGCTGCGCGCGATCGCCGAGGAGATCGACCGGGTCTGCGAGGCCGGCGAACACGCGGTGATCGCCTGCTCCGCGCTGAAGCGGGCCTATCGCGAGATCCTCGTGCATGGACGGACCGATGTCCGCATCATCTATCTCAAGGGCACGCAGGACCTGATCGCAGGCCGCCTCACCCGCCGCAAAGGTCATTTCATGCCGCCAGGGTTATTGGAGAGCCAGTTCAAGACGCTCGAGCCGCCAGGCGAGAGCGAGAATCCCCTGACGGTATCCATCGACGCGCCGGCCGACGCCATTGTCGATGACATCGTCCGCCAGTTGCGACAAACACCCGCTGTCGTCAGCGCACCGCGCAGGAACCGATCATGACCCGCATCGCGCTCGTTGTATCCGATGTCGACGGCACGCTCGTGACCAAAGACAAGACCCTGACCGACCGCGCCAGGGCTGCGGTGCGGCGATTGCACGATGCCGGCATCGGATTCACCGTCACGTCCAGCCGCCCGACCATCGGCATGCGGTTTCTGATCGAGCCGCTAGCGATCACGCTGCCGGTCGGGGCTTTCAACGGCAGCTGCATCGTCGATCCGCAACTGAACCCGATCGAGCAGCACCTGATCCCGCCGGCCGCGGTGCAGCGCAGTCTCGATATCATGAACCAATTCGGTGTCGATATCTGGCTGTTCACCAGCGACCTCTGGCTCACCCGGCATCCCGATGGCGATTACGTCCCGCATGAGAAGCGCGCGATCCGTGCCGATCCGACCATCGTTGCGGATTTTGCGCCGTACCTTGAGACCGCCTGCAAGATCGTCGGCTCATCCGCCGATGCGGCGCTGCTGCAACGCTGCGAAGCCACGATGCAGCAGGCATTGGGGTCAGCGGCCACCGCCGTCCGCTCGCAAAGCTATTATCTCGACATCACGCCGCCGGGCTACGATAAGGGCACCTTTGTCGAGGCGATCGCGAAGCGTCTCGGTATTTCGACCGATGCGGTCGCGACCATCGGCGACATGCAGAACGATCTCGCGATGTTTCGCAAGAGCGGCATGTCGATCGCGATGGGCAATGCCACCGACGACGTCAAGAAGATAGCGACGCAGGTCACGACCTCCAATGAGGACGAAGGCTTTGCCGGGGCGATCGAGATGATCTTGAAGCGGAACGAGGCGGGCTAGAGCGTGATGACTTTAGGTTGAGGCACAGCGGTGACTTCTCCCTCGCCCCGCTCTTGCGGGGAGAGGGTTGGGGTGAGGGGCTGTTTCCGCGAATGCTGAAGCACAACGCATGCGGAGAATCCCCCTCACCCGGATCGCTGCGCGACATAGCCGAAGCTTCGCTTCGGCGTCCTTCTTATCTAAGGACGGCCGCCGAAGGCGGCCTATGCCTCTCCCCGCAAGCGGGGCGAGGTGATCGAACTTGCGCAGGCGACGATTCAACTCAAAATCATCATGCTCTAGTCGATTGCTCATCGGGCGGCGCTTTGCGCCGACCCGTTGGCTTGGCCGGGACGACGTCTATTATTTGTCTGCGGAGCTAAGTCGCCCGCTGCATCACCCGCTTCTCCAGCGGCCGCCTCGCATCGCTGAGATTGTGGGCGGTATTGATCAGCGCGATATGGGTCAGCGCCTGCGGGAAATTGCCGGTCTGGCGGCCGACGCCGGGATCGTATTCCTCCGCCAACAGGCCGAGATCGTTGGCGACCGCGACCACGCGGCCGAACAGCGCCTCCGCTTTGGCAGTCTCGCCGGCCAGCACATAGGCATCCGCCAGCCAGAGGCTGCAGGCGAGGAAGGCGCCTTCGATCGGCTGCTTCTCATCCGAGATTTCGCGAGGATCGTGCCGCAGCACGAATCCATCCCGCATCATATATTTTTCGATGGCCCTGATCGTGCCGAGAACGCGCGGGTCGGAGGCGGGCAGAAAGCCGACGCAGGGCATCAAGAGGATGCTGGCATCGAGCAGATCCGAGCCGTAAGATTCGACGAACGCGTTCAACTTGGGATCAAATCCCTTCTCGCAGACATCGCGGCAGATGCTATCGCGCAATCCTCGCCAGCGATCGAGCGGCGCGTCGAAGCCGAATTTTTCGGCGCTCTTGATGCCGCGGTCGAACGCGACCCAGGTCATCACCTTCGACGAAACATAATGCTTGCCCGCGCCACGGCGCTCCCAGATACCGTGGTCGGGCTCGTCCCATACCTCCTCCAGATGCTGAAGTACCGCGAGTTCCAGGGCCCAGGTCTCTTCGTCGAGCTTCAGATTGGCCACGCGCGATTGGTGAAACGCGTCGATCAATTCGCCATAGACATCGAGCTGAAGCTGGGCATGGGCGGCATTGCCGACCCGAACCGGCCGCGCGCCTTCGTAACCCAACAACCAGCCGGCCTCCCATTCCAACAGGCGCCGCTGACCCATGATGCCGTACATGATCTGCATGTTCGCCGGCCAGCCGGCGGCGGCGCGCAGCAGCCAATTGTGCCAGGCCGCGGCCTCCTCGGTATAGCCGGAGTTCATCAATGCCAGCAGCGTAAAGGTGGCGTCGCGCAGCCAGCAGAAGCGGTAATCCCAGTTACGGGCGCCGCCCAGCTTTTCCGGCAGCGATGTCGTTGGCGCAGCAACAATGCCGCCGGTCGGCCCATAGGTCAGGGCTTTCAGGGTGATCAGCGAACGCTTCACGAGATCGCGGTGCTCGCCCTGATACGTGCAATGGCTGCTCCACTCGGTCCAGAAGTCCAACGTGTCCTGCAAGGCCCGGGCGGGATCGATCGGCTCCGGCAGCGGCAAATGCGAAGGCCCGTAGGTGAGCACGAAGGGAATGGTTTCGCCTTCGCGGACCTCGAAATTTGCCACCGTCGTCAAATCCTCGCCGCGGGTTTCGACCGGTGTTCGCAGCACGGTCATGTCCTGCCCGGCAATCGCCAGCAGCGCGCCGTCCTCGGTTCGCCTGACCCAGGGAATATCGACGCCGAAGTCGAACCGGATGACGAGCTGCATCTGCAGCCTCACCTTGCCCGCAACCCCGCGCACCAGCCGGACCACGTCGGAGGCCTTGCCGCGCGGCGGCATGAAATCGATCAGCTCGATTGTCCCGTTTGCGGTCTCGAACCGCGTTTCGAGGATCAGCGTATTGTCCCAATAGCGGCGCGAGGATTTTTTCACCTCTTCCGCCGGCTCGATCAGCCAGCGGCCGTTGCGGTTCGTGCCGAGCAGCGCCGCAAAGCAGGCATCGGAATCGAACGCGGGCCAGCACAGCCAGTCGATCGATCCGTCGCGGCCGACCAAGGCCGCAGTTTCGCAATCGCCGATCAGGCCGTAGTCTTCGATCCTTGAGGGCAATATTCTTTCCCCCGCTGCAAGGCCTGAGGCGTCAGTTCGCCGCGCGTGTCCGTACCGCCGTCGCGGCCTTCAGCGCAGGAACGTCGATTGCCGCGGCGATTTCTTCGATCGCGACCGGCAGCCGCTGCCGCCAGTTCGGATGTTCGTTGACGGTGCCGGGAATATTGGGCTGGTCGATCACGCCCAACAGATCTTCCAGCGAGATCGCCAGCAGGCGGGACTTGGTCCGTGCCAGAAAGCTGACCACCGCATAGAGATCATGTTGGTGGATCGCGTGATGCCGCAGCAGCTCGCTCAGCATCCCCAGGGCATGCCAGCGCGCATCGTCGCTCTCGCCGGGATCGATCCCGAGCGAGCGTTTCAGCTTCAGATCGCTGAACGAGCGCCAGCCCGCATAGGTCGAGAGATCGTGGGTGTTGAAGGTGACCAGCGCGTTGGACAAATAATGGTCCATACCCCGAAACGCGCCATGGTCGTCGCGCTCGAACATCATCACCTGGTACGACCATATGCCCCAATCGGCCATCTGCTCGCGAAAGCCTTCCGGCACGGTGCCGAGGTCCTCGCCGATCACGACGCAGCGATGCGCCACGCTCTCCTGCGCGGTCACGGCCAACAGCGCCTCGAACGGCATTTGCACATAGACGCCTTCTTTGGCGGCAAAGCCGTGCGGCACGAGATAGAGCCGCTTTAGTCCGAGCACGTGATCGAGCCGTATCGCGCCCGCATAGCGCATCGACGCCCGCAGCATCTCCCGAAACGGCCCGAACGCCTCCATTTCCAGGCCCGCGGCGTTAAAGCCGGCGAGGCCCCAATTCTGGCCCACGGTGTTCAGCGGATCGGGCGGCGCGCCGACGGCGAGATGGCGGGAAATCGCGCGCTGCTCGTTCCAGGCATCGAAGCCGTCCGATTGCACGCCGACGGCGACATCGAGGTAGAGACCGACCTTCATGCCAAGCCGACGGGCGAGATCGCGGCAGGCGCGCAACTGCCGGTCGGCGACCCATTGCACGAATTCGACGAATTCGACCTCGGCGGCATCCGGGCCCTCGCGCAGGCTGGCGCATTTGGCCGCGTCAGGCTGCTGCCATTCCGCGGGCCATTCCCACCACGGCTTGTTGAATTTATGCCGCAGCGCTTCAAAACAGGCGAACCGCGACAGCAACGCCCCGCGCTCGGCGCGAAACCTCATGAAATCGCGCTGGCGCCCGGTTGCCGGGTCAGCGCTGAATTTCTTGAAAGCCGATCGCAGCGCCCGCCATTTGAGCTCGGCAACACCGACATAGTCGACGATCTCGCCCGCTCTCAGCCGGGCGAGGCTGTCGCCAATTCCGGCCAGAGCGCCGGGCTCAAATTCGCTTATCTTTTCGACGTCGATATAGAGCGCGTTCAGAAACAGTCGGCTGTTCGGCGAATACGGGCTGCAATCACCGGGGCGGTCGTCGAACAGCGCGTGCAGCGGATTGAGCCCGACGCCGTCGGCGCCCAAATGCGCTGCCAGTTCGATCAGGGCTTCGAGGTCGGTGAAATCGCCCATTCCCCAATTGCGCGCCGAGCGGACGCCATAGAGCTGGACCGCCAGCATCCAGCAGCGGTCGAAATCGCCGCCGAACGCCCTTGGCGGCGCCACAACCAACGGCGCTTCTTCGGTGAGCGCGGCGGCGTCCGTCAGGTGCAGGCGGTAGGAGCCGACCGGCAAATCGGCCGGCCAGGCGATGAGGCGGTCATGGGCCTCGCCCTCGGCGATAACCTTAAGACCGTCAACGATTTTCCACCGCAGCGGAAACGTGGCAGCCTTGACTCCGGTCCGCGAGGGCCGGCCGGACCGAACCGCCACCACGCCGTCGAGAAGCCGGTGCGGCAACGGGGCCGGCAGGCCATCGAGGATTATCTTCAGGGCGGCTTCGCCTGTCACATGCAGGTGACCCTGACCGTCCACAAATTCGGTCTGGATTCCCAGCTCTTTGGCTCTGGTGAAAAGGTCCATTAGGCACGCCGTTTGCACGCGACGGTTCGAGATGTCGCGAAATTCTCTAGATGCAGGAAGAGGATAGCCGTGCTTAACTCTCAGGCGTCCCCGGTGTTCCCCGGGAACCAATGCCCGGCGAACGGCTTTCTATATAGGTCCGGAGCGTCTCCTTTCCCGCAATCGAAACGGGACGTTTCTTCCATGTCAATGGCATCACCGTGAACAAAACAGCCCAGACTGTCGAAAGCGCCGCGGCCGGCGGCGCTTTCTATATTGAGGATATCTATCCGCTGGTGGACGGCGGCCGCTTTCCTGTCAAGCGTATCGCTGGCGAACGCGTCGAAGTTTGGGCGGATATCTATCGCGACGGGCACGATGTGATCCGCGCGGCGCTGCTCTGGCGTCGCGAGCGCGACGGGGAATGGCGCCGCGAGCCGATGACCCATCACACCGACGACCGCTGGAGCGGATCGTTCGTCCCCGATCATCCCGGCCGCCATGTCTATGCGATCGAGGCCTGGACCGATGAATTCGCCACCTGGCGGCACGCTTTCGAGCTCAAGCAAAAAGCCGGCGTCGATCTCGCCCTCGACGCGCTCGAAGGCGCGGGTATGCTGACCAAGGCGCAGGCCGGCGGCCCCGCCGCGGCCGCCATCATCCTGCGGCAATGCGAGGATTTTCTGCAGACCGGCGAGGCCGCGCCCCTGTTGACCGATGAGTTGCAGGACGCCATGGCCGAAAGCCAATTGCGGCCCGACCTGACACGATCGCGGTTGTTTCCCTTGATGGCGGACCGGCCGCGGGCGCGCGCCGGCGCCTGGTACGAGATGGTGCCGCGCAGCCAGGGCGAGAGGCCGGACCAGCACGGCACATTCAAGGATTGCATCGCGCGGCTACCCGATATCGCGGCGATGGGCTTTGACGTGGTTTATCTGACGCCGATCCACCCCATCGGCCGCACCAACCGCAAGGGCCGCAACAACGCGGCGATTTCGGTCGAAGGCGATCCGGGAAATCCCTACGCCATCGGGTCAACCGAAGGCGGCCATGATACGGTGCATCCGGAATTGGGCACGCTGGAGGACTTCCGCGAATTCGTTTCGGCCTGCAAGCGGCTCGACATGGAAGTCGCGCTCGACTTCGCCGTGCAATGCTCGCCCGATCATCCCTGGCTCAAGGACCATCCGCAATGGTTCAGGCGGCGGCCCGACGGCTCGATGCGCTATGCAGAGGATCCGCCCAAAAAACACGAGGACTTCGTCTATCCCGATTTTTCGTCCGAAGATGCGCCCGCGCTGTGGAATGCCTTGCGCGAAATGGTGCTGTTCTGGATCGAACAGGGGGTCCATATTTTCCGGGTCACGGACCCCCATACCAAGCCGTTTCGGTTCTGGGAATGGCTGATCTGCGACGTTCAGCTCCGCCATCCCGAAACCATGTTCCTTGCCGGCAGCTTTGCCGGGCCGAAGCCGATGAAGGGGCTTGCCAAGCTTGGCTTCACGCAATCGGTGACCTACTTCACCTCGCGAACGCAGAAGTCGGAACTCGAGCAATATCTGAATGAGCTGACGGCCTATCCGGTGCGCGATTTTCTTCGCCCGAATTTCTTTGTCTCTACGCCCGACAACCTGGCTTACCATCTGCAGGGCGGCGAGCCCTGGATGTTCAAATCCCGCGCTGCCCTTGCCGCCACGCTGTCAGCGAGCTACGGCATCTATAACGGGTACGAACTGCTGGAGCACGATCCGCTCCCCGGCAAGGAGGAATATCTCGATTCGGAGATGTACGAGATCAAGGCGCGCGACTGGGACAAGCCCGGCAACATGAAGCCCTACATCCGCGATCTGAACCGCGCCCGGCGGGAAAACGCGGCGCTGCAACAAACCAGCAATCTGCGCTTTATCCGGATCGATGACGGGAATGTTATCGGCTTCGTCAAGGAATCGGTCAATCAGACCAATAGCGTCGTCGCGGCGATCGCCCTGTCGCGCGAGGCGCATGAGTTTTGGCTTCCACTCGGAGATATCCAGGTCGGCATGCAAGGCGATCGACGCAATGTCACCGCGGTCGAGAACGTGATCACCGGCGAACGCTACCCCCTTGAGTGGGGCGGCATCCGCCTGCGCATCGATCCGATGCACGATCCGGCCTTGCTGTTTCGCTGCCTGGCGTGAGGCGCCATGAAGCCATTATCATCCATCGACGCCACCGAGCTGCCGGTCACCGCGCTGGATGCCGACGAGCTTTGGTACAAGGATGCCATCATCTATCAGCTTCACGTCAAGGCCTTTGCCGACAGCAACAATGACGGCATCGGCGATTTCGCAGGCCTGACCGAAAAGCTCGGCTATCTGCAGGACCTCGGCGTCACCGCGTTGTGGCTGTTGCCGTTCTACCCCTCACCCGGCCGCGATGACGGCTATGACATCGCCGACTACGGCTCCATCAATCCCGATTTCGGGACCATGAAGGACTTTCGGCGCTTCATCACCGAGGCCAAGCGGCTGGGATTGCGGGTCATCACCGAACTCGTCGTCAACCATACGTCCGACCAGCACGACTGGTTCAAGCGCGCCCGCCGCAGCGACCCGAAGTCGAGCGCGCGCAACTGGTATGTGTGGAGCGACACCGACCAGAAATATCAGGGTACGCGGATCATCTTCACCGATACCGAGAAGTCGAACTGGACCTGGGACTCGGAAGCCGGCCAATTCTACTGGCACCGCTTCTTCTCGCACCAGCCGGATCTGAATTTCGACAATCCGCGCGTCGTCAGCGCCATCGTCAAGGTGATGAAACGCTGGCTCGATGCCGGCGTCGACGGCTTCCGTCTCGATGCCATTCCCTATCTGTGCGAGCGCGAGGGCACCAGCAACGAGAACCTCCCCGAGACCCACGCCATCATCAAAAAGCTGCGCGCCGAACTCGACGCCTACGCCAAGGGCAAGTTGCTGCTGGCGGAAGCCAATCAATGGCCGGAGGATGTGCAGGAATATTTCGGCCAGGGTGATGAATGCCAAATGGCGTATCATTTCCCGCTGATGCCGCGGATCTACATGGCGATCGCCCAGGAGGACCGCTTCCCGATCACCGACATCCTGCGCCAGACCCCGGATATCCCCTCCAGGTGCCAGTGGGCGCTGTTCTTGCGCAACCACGACGAACTGACGCTGGAAATGGTCACGGACGTCGAGCGCGACTATCTGTGGTCGACCTACGCCAACGATCCCCGCGCCCGCATCAATGTCGGTATTCGCCGGCGCCTGGCGCCCTTGATGGACAATGACCGGCGCAAGATCGAATTGATGAACTCGCTGCTGTTGTCGTTTCCGGGCACGCCGATCATCTATTACGGCGACGAGATCGGTATGGGCGACAACATCTATCTCGGCGACCGCAACGGCGTGCGCACGCCGATGCAGTGGACGCCGGACCGCAACGGCGGCTTCTCCCGCGCAGACCCCGCGCGGCTTTACGCGCCGACCATCATGGATCCGGTCTATGGCTATGAGGCGGTCAATGTCGAGGCGCAGTCGCGCAGCCTGTCTTCGCTCTTGAGCGCAAACAAGAAGCTGATCGCGGTGCGCAAGTCGACGCTGGCGTTCGGCCGCGGCACCATGACCTTCATCCGCCCGGCCAATCGCTCGGTGCTGGCCTATGTCCGGCAGTATCAGGACGAAGTCATTCTCTGCGTCGCCAACCTGTCCCGTTCGGCGCAAGCGACTGAACTCGACCTTTCCGCCTGGAAGGATCGCATACCGCTGGAGATGCTTGGCCGCAGCCGCTTTCCGGCGATCGGCGAATTTCCCTATATGATCACGCTGGGGCCGTATGGCTACTACTGGTTCCAGCTCAAGGAGCGCGACAAGTCCGAGCACGTGCAACCAACCGTGGTGCCGGAATTCGAGACCCTGGTGGTACCGCTCAATGCGACCTGGGTGTCGTTGGCCCGCACCCGCGGCGTGTTCGAACGCGACGTCCTGCCGGGGCATCTGGCGCGAACCCGCTGGTATCCGGAGCATTCGCCGAAGGCGATCCAGCCGACATTGACTTCGGCGATCCCGTTTTGCGATATCGGCGACAACCGGCCCTGGCTTGCGTTCTTTGAGGCGACCCAAAAGGGCGAGACGACGCGGTACGTATTGCCGATGCGGATCGAGTGGGTGCGCTTCGATCGCGAGCGCTATAACCCGCACGCATTTGCCGCCGTACGCCAGGGGGCGCGCGAAGGCACGTTGCTGGACGTTGCGACCGACCAGATATTCATGGCGCTGCTGCTGCGCAATCTCCGCGAAGCCCTGACCGTCGAGGAAAGCGGCCTGCGCCTTGAATTTCGGCCGACCGCCAAGCTTTCCGATGGGCCGATCAAGACTCCCGAGCATATCCGCGCCGTCGAAGCCGAGCGACCCGACAGCACGGCGCTGGTGGACCATGATTATGTCGTGAAGGTATTTCGCAAACTCGAAGACGGCGCCAACCCCGAAATCGAGATGGGGCGGTTCTTTACCGAGGTCGCGGGCTTTGCCAACACACCGGCGCTGCTCGGCAGCGTCGAGCTGGTGGAAGGCAACCAGCGAAGCGCGATCGCGGCCGTTCATGCCTTCGTTCAAAACCAGGGCGACGGCTGGACCGTGACTTCGGCCTATCTCGATCGCTTCGTCGACGAGCAGCGCCTGCTGGCGGCAAGCGAGCATGCGGGCGGAAGCGAGGAGCAGGTCCCCTATCTGCGTTACATGGCGCAGATTGGACGGCGCGTCGCCGAGATGCACCTTGCGCTCGCGGCAAGCAACCAACTCGCCGATTTTGCGCCGGAACCGATCCGGCCTGACCTCGTTAGCGATTGGATCGAAGAAAGACTTGCCCGCGCCGAGCGGACCTTTGACGCATTGAAGCAAAAACGCGATACGATCAGAGAGGTCGATCGTCCGCTGGTCGATCAGGCCCTGGCGCAAGGCGCGGCCTTGCGCGACCGCCTCGGCGCGTTGCTGCCGTCGGATATCGAGGGCCTGAATATCCGTCACCATGGCGACCTCCATTTGGGACAGATACTGATCGTCAAGGACGACGTCTTCATCGTCGATTTCGCCGGCGAGCCCGGCCGTACGCTGGAAGAGCGCCGGCGCAAGGCGCCCGCGGCGCGCGACGTCGCGGCCCTGATCCGGTCGATCGACTATTCGGCCAACGCTGCGCTTGAGCGCGCGCTCAAGGTCGCGCCCGATGAGCAGGGCAAGCTTGGGGCAGCGCTCGCGGAATGGCGCGATCGCGCGGCCGCGACATTTCTTGCTGCCTATCGCGAGACCATGGCAAATGCACCCCTGTGGCCGGCCGATCCGCGGGCCGGCGACGAGATGCTGCAGTTCTTTCTGCTCGACAAGACGCTTGCCGAGATCGAATACGAGTTGGCGAACAGGCCTGACTGGCTGCGCGTCCCGCTCCGCGGGATGCTTCGACTGTTGCATGCGAACGAGGCCTCATGACCAAACTGTCCGCGGAGGCCTATGCGATTGTCGAAGGCCGTCACTCCGATCCTTTTCACTATCTCGGCCTTCACACCGAGGGCGACAAAACCGTAGTCCGCGCGTTTCTGCCCGAAGCTTCGAACGTCGAGGCAATCGGCGAGCACGGCGAAGCGGCAACGCTCTCGCGCATTCATGACGCCGGCCTGTTCGCAGGCTCCCTGCCGAACGGCTCCAAGCGCTACCAGTTGCGCGCGCGCTTCGGCGAGACGGTGGTCGATCTCGACGATCCCTACCGCTTTCCGCCCGTCCTGAGCGACTTCGATCTGTATCTTCTGGGCGAAGGCACCCATCAGCGGATCTACGACAAGCTTGGCGCGCATCCGATAACGCTCGACGGCGTTCCCGGCATAGCCTTTGTGGTGCTGGCGCCGAACGCGCGGCGGGTCAGCGTGGTCGGAGATTTCAATTTCTGGAATCCGCGGCGGCATCCGATGCGCGTACGCGGCATCGGCTATTGGGAATTGTTCGTGCCTCATGCCACCGTCGGCGATCATTATAAATTCGATATCATCGGTCCGCAGGGCCAGCATTTGCCGCTGAAAGCCGACCCTCTGGCCTTTGCCGCCGAAATACGCCCGAGCACCGCGTCGATTGTGTTCGACGAGGCAACACTGCCGCACCCGCGCCCGGCGCCCGCCAATGTCAACGCGCGCAGCGCGCCGATGTCGATCTACGAGGTCCATCTCGGCTCGTGGCGGCGCAAGGGCCATAATGAATGGCTGACCTATCGTGAGCTCGCCGATCAGCTGCCGCGCTATGCCCACGACCTCGGCTTTACCCATGTCGAATTTATGCCCGTCAACGAGCACCCGTTCGACGGCTCATGGGGCTATCAGCCGACCGGCATGTATGCGCCGACCAGCCGCTTCGGCGGACCCGCTGATTTTTCCGCTTTGGTCGACGCCTGCCATCGCGAAGGTCTCGGCGTCCTGCTCGACTGGGTGCCCGGGCATTTCCCCGACGATCCGCACGGCCTCGGCAATTTCGACGGCACCGCGCTGTACGAGCACGCCAACCCGCTGCAGGGACGCCACCTCGACTGGGGCACGCTGATTTACAACTACGGCCGCACCGAGGTTGTAAACTTCCTGGTGTCGAACGCGCTGTTCTGGCTGGAGCGTTACGCCGTCGACGGCCTGCGCGTCGATGCGGTCGCCTCCATGCTTTATCTCGACTATAGCCGGCCCGCGGGCGGCTGGATTCCGAACAAATTCGGCGGCCGGGAGAATCTCGACGCCATCGCGTTTCTGCGCCGCTTCAATACCGAAGTGTTCGCGCGTTTTCCGCAGGCCACAACGGCTGCGGAAGAATCGACCTCATGGCCGCAAGTTTCGGGTCCGGTCGAATTTGGCGGGCTGGGCTTCGGCTACAAATGGAACATGGGCTGGATGCACGACACGCTGAAGTACATCTCCAAGGATCCGATCCACCGCAAATATCATCACGGCGACATCCTGTTCGGCCTGCATTATGCATTTTCGGAGAATTTCATCCTGCCGCTCTCGCATGACGAAGTCGTTCACGGCAAGCGCTCGATCCTGGGGCGGATGCCCGGCGACGACTGGCAGCGCTTTGCCAATTTGCGCGCCTATTACAGCTTCATGTTCGGCCATCCCGGCAAGAAATTGATGTTCATGGGCTGCGAGTTCGGCCAGGAACGCGAATGGAGCCATGATCGCTCGCTCGACTGGCATCTGCTCGAACAGAAGAAATATGCCGGCATCCAGGCGCTGATCCGCGATCTCAACCGGCTTTACCGCGCGCTGCCGGCGCTGCATGAACTGGATTGCGAGCCATCCGGCTTCGAATGGCTCGTGACCGACGACGCCAATGGCAACGTTTTCGGATGGATGCGCAAGGGCAACGATGCCCGCGCGCGATGCCTCGTGGTGGTGAATTTTTCGCCGAATGTATATTACAATTATCGCATCCCTGTGCAGATCGCAGGCAAGTGGCACGAAGTGCTCAATTCGGACTCCTCGCATTACGGCGGCAGCAATGTCGGTAATGTCGGCGAAGTCCTCACCCTGGACGGCCCCGCCCCCGCGCTCAGTCTCACCATTCCGCCCCTGGCTGCTATTTTTCTCGTACCGGAAAGCTAACGCATGCGTCTGTCCGCCGGAACGTCCGCACGCCTCGGTGCAAGCTGGGACGGCAGGGGCACCAATTTTGCGTTGTTCTCGGCCAATGCGCAGAAGGTCGAGCTTTGTTTGTTTGACAGCCAGGGCCGCCGCGAACTCGAACGCATCGAACTACCGGAACGCACCGAGGATGTCTGGCACGGCTATCTGAACGACGTTTCGCCCGGACAGCTCTATGGCTATCGCGTTCATGGGCCTTACCAGCCCGAGCACGGCCACCGCTTCAACGCCAACAAGCTGCTGCTAGACCCCTATGCCAGGCGGCTTGCCGGACGGCTGGTATGGACCGACGCGCATTTCGCCTATCGCACCGGCAGCCCGCGCGAGGACCTCTCGTTCGATCGCCGTGACAATGCGCGGGCCATGCCGAAGGCGGTCGTGGTCGACGAAACCTTCAATTGGGGCCGCCGCGAAATGCGCCCCAATATCCCCTGGGAAGACACCATCATCTACGAAGCCCATGTCAGGGGCCTGACCCAGAAGCGCGAGGACGTGCCGCCAAATCTGCGCGGCACCTATGGCGGCCTGTCCTCGCCCGCGATGATCGAGCATCTGAGGCGGCTCGGCGTCACCACCATCGAGCTGTTGCCGGTCCACGGGCTCGTTGACGACAGGGTGCTGGTGGAGAAGAAGCTATCGAACTATTGGGGCTACAATACACTCTCCTTCTTCGCGCCGGAGCCGCGCTACTCGCAGGATAATCCGCTCGATGCCTTCCGCACCACGGTGGCGCGGCTGCACGATGCCGGCATCGAGGTGATGCTCGACGTCGTCTATAATCACACCGCCGAGGGCAACCATATGGGCCCGACGCTGTCGTTCCGCGGCATCGACAACGCCTCCTATTACGTGCTGAAGCCGGAAAATCCGCGCTTCTACGACGATTTCACCGGCTGCGGCAGCTCGGTCAATCTCAGGCATCCCCGTGTGCTGCAGATGGTGATGGATTCGCTGCGCTACTGGGTCGAGGTCTGTCATGTCGACGGCTTCCGCTGCGATCTTGCCACCACGCTGGCGCGCGGGCCGAACGGTTTCGACCGCAACAGCGCCTTCCTCACCGCGATCCGGCAGGACCCGGTGCTGTCGTCGGTCAAACTCGTCGCCGAGCCCTGGGACCTCGGCATGGGCGGCTATCAGGTCGGCGCGTTTCCGTCGCAATGGTCAGAATGGAATGACCGCTACCGCAGCGCGATGCGACGCTACTGGAGCGGCGAAGGCAGCCTGATCGGCGAAGTCTCGAGCCGAATGACCGGCTCCTCCGACCTTTTCAACCACGACGGCCGCAAGCCGCGCGCCAGCGTCAATCACATCACCGTCCATGACGGCTTCACCTTGCAGGACTTGTTCAGTTACAACGAAAAGCACAACGAGGCCAATGGCGAAGGCAATCGCGACGGCGCAAACGATAACCACAGCACCAATTGCGGCCATGAAGGCCCGACCGACGATCCGGCGATCACGGCACTGCGCCGGCAGCTGCGGAGAAACCAGATCGCATGTCTGCTAATGGCGCAGGGGCTGCCGCTGATTCTGGCTGGCGACGAGGTCGCCAACTCGCAGTCCGGCAACAACAACGCCTATTGCCAGGACAACGAAATCGGCTGGGTCAATTGGGAGGGCCTTGGCCGCGAAGGCGACGACCTGATCAACTTCGTCGGCCACATGACCGCCTTGCGCAAACGATTTCCGCAAATCCGCTCGCATCGCTGGCTCGAAGGGCGGCGCGCGGATGGCACTTACGGCGTGTTGTGGCTGACGCCGGCGGCCGAAGACATGAAAGAAGAAGATTGGAAATTCCCCGAGGGGCGGTTTCTCGCTTACGTGCTGGGACCGATCGAGCGCGGGCAGTCGCCGATTTTCATCGTGCTGAACGCCGCCCCCGAAGAGATCGCATTCAACCTGCCGAAGATGCCGGAATACAAGAGCTGGCAGCAACTATTGAACACTGCGGACGTTAAACAAGGGACCGGTGACTTTGCATCCGGGAGCGCGGCGAAAGCACCTCCGCGTTCGGTTCTTGCATTCGTGGGGTCGGCATGAATGAGCGGCATTTCGGGGCCAGGCTGACAGCAGACGGCGCGTCATTTTGTTTATGGGCGCCGGCGGCGAAGCGCGTCGACCTGCTGCTGGAAAAATCCTATCCGCTGCGACGTGGCGAGGACGGCTGGTTTTCCGCTGACATTGCCAGCGTGAAAGCCGGCGCGCGCTACAAATTCCGGATCGACGACGAGATCGACGTGCCCGATCCGGCCTCCGCGTTTCAGCCTGACGATGTCTTTGGCCCGAGTGAAGTGATCGATCACACAGCCCACCCCTGGCGCGCCTCGCAATGGCGGGGACGGCCGTGGCAGGAAACCGTCCTGATCGAAACCCATGTCGGCAGCTTCACGCCGGAAGGCACTTACCGCGCCATGATCGACAAGCTCGATCACCTGGTGGCGTGTGGCATCACCGCGCTGGAATTGATGCCGCTTGCGGATTTCGCGGGATCGCGCAACTGGGGCTATGACGGCGTCTTGTGGTACGCGCCCGACAGCGCCTATGGACGCCCTGAGGATCTCAAAACCCTGATCGACGAGGCGCATCTGCGCGGGCTGATGGTATTTTTGGACGTCGTCTACAACCATTTCGGCCCCGAAGGAAATTACCTCGGCCGCTATGCGCCGACTTTTTTTACCGAGGCGCAGACACCATGGGGTAGCGTGATCGATTACCGCCTGCCGCAGGTGCGCGCCTTCGCCATCGAGAATGCGCTCAATTGGCTAAGCGAATATCGCTTGGACGGCCTGCGGCTCGACGCGGTGAATACCATCTCCCAGCCCGGCGAGATCTCGATGCTGCACGATCTGAGCCGCGCGGCAGGTGATCTCGCCGCGGAAACCGGCCGCCACATCCATCTGGTGGTCGAGAACGGCGACAACCTGGCGAGCTTGCTGGACGCCGAGCAAGACCCGCCGCGCGGCAAATACCGCGCGCAGTGGAACGACGATTATCATCACGCCTGGCACGTGTTGTTGACCGGAGAGACCCAGGGCTATTACGGCGACTACGCGGCCTCACCGCTACAGGACCTCGAGCGGGCGCTCAAATCCGGCTTTGTCTATCAGGGCGAGGCGTCGGCGTTTCGCGGCGGGCAATTGCGCGGCGAACCGAGCGGCCAGTTGGCGCCGACCGCGTTCGTCAATTTCCTGCAGAACCACGACCAGATCGGCAACCGCGCGCTCGGCGACCGGCTCGAAAATCATGTCAGCATTGCGGCGATCGAGGCCGCGCTGGCAATCATGCTATTGGCGCCCAACATCCCGATGCTGTTTATGGGCGAAGAGTGGGGCTCGAAAGCGCCGTTCCCGTTCTTTTGCGACTTCAAGCGCGATCTCGCGGAAGCCGTACGCAAGGGTCGGCGCCGGGAGTACGACTGGGCCTACGCGATCTATGGCAACGAGGTGCCCGATCCACTCGAACCATCGACGTTTCAATCCGCGGTGCTGGATTGGGGGGCGCGCAACGACGAGGCAGCAAAGAAACGGCTGGCCTTGGTCCAGCAACTGCTCGCGATCCGCCAACGCGAGATCGTGCCCCGGCTGGCCGGCGCGACGTTTGGCGACGCCCATGCGGCAGACAACGGTTTGTTGACGGCACATTGGCGCATGGGCGATCGCTCAAGATTGCGGTTGCTGGCCAACCTGTCGCACCGCGAGATCGCCCGTCAAAAAAGCGAAGCAACGGGCAGCCAAATCTGGGGCGGCGAGATCAGCGACCGCCTCGCACCATGGTCGGTGTTCTGGCATCTGGACGCGGGCTGATGCCTCCGGCGATTCCGATCGCGACCTACCGCCTGCAGCTGACGGCAGACTTCGACTTCGATGCGGCCGCTTCCATCGTCCCCTACCTCAAGGCGCTTGGCATCACCCATCTCTATGCCTCGCCCTTCATGAAGGCGCGCAAGGGCTCTAGCCATGGCTACGATATCGTCGATCACACCGAATTCAATCCGGAACTCGGCGGCAGCGACGGTTTTGAGCGGTTAAGCCGGGCGCTGAAGCGATACGATCTTGGGCTTATTCTCGATTTCGTTCCCAATCACGTGGGCGTGCATTTTTCCGACAATCCATGGTGGCTCGACGTGCTGGAATGGGGTCCGGCCTCGGCGCATGCGGCCTCGTTCGACATCGATTGGGACATACTGCCTCACCGGGGCCGGGCCGGCGTGCTGCTGCCGATCATCGGCTCGTCCTATGGCGAGGCGCTGGAAAAGGGCGAGATCGAACTTCGTTATGACGCCGGCGAAGGCAGTTTTTCAGCCTGGTATTTCGAGCATCGTCTGCCGATCGCGCCGGAGCGTTACAGCGAGATCTTGCGCAACGTCGTCAAAGCCGCAGGCGACGAGGATGGCGCGGCGGGAAAACACATCATCGAGCTCGCGTCGCGCTACAGGGGATTGCGCCATCCCAATCGCAAGGAAGCACCCGCCTTCAAGGCGGAGTTGAAAGCCCTCCCCGGCGCTGCCGAGATCATCGTGCGCGGCCTGGAGGCCTATCGCGCCGGGCCCGACCGCCCCGCGCCAACACTGGCGCTGCATCATTTGCTCGAACGCCAGCACTACCGGCTCGGGCACTGGCGGCTGGCTTCCAGCGACATCAATTATCGGCGGTTTTTCGACGTCAATACGCTCGCGGGATTGCGCGTCGAGGACGCAGGCACATTCAGCGCTGTCCACCAGCTGGTCAAAACGCTGATCTCGGAACAAAAGCTGCAGGGCCTGCGGCTCGATCACATCGACGGCTTGCGCGATCCCGTGCAGTATTTTCAGCGCCTGCGCCGTCTGATCCGGAATGCGCAGGGAAAGGCTGCAAAACCGTTCTATATGGTGGTCGAAAAAATTCTTGGCGAGCACGAGACGCTGCATGCCTTCGCCGGCGTCGATGGCACCACGGGCTATGAGTGGCTGAATGCCATTACAAGGGTGCTGGCCGAAGACAGCGGCCTCGACCCCCTCGACGAGGTGTGGCGGCAGATCAGCAATCAGCCGCCGAGGCTCGACCCCGTATTGAAAGAGGCGAAACGCCGGGTGCTCGAAACCCTGCTGACCAGCGAATTCACGGTGCTGACGCGCCTGCTCGCGCGGATCGCCAGCGGACATTACTCGACCCGCGATTATTCCGCCGTCGGCCTGCGGCAGGCGCTCGAACTCTACATCCTGCATTTCCCGGTCTATCGCACGTATCTTACACAAAGCGGTCCGACCGAGCGCGACCGCGCGTTGATCTCGGGCACAATCGAAAAGGCGCGCGCGGACTGGTTCGCCGCCGACGAGGGCATCTTCGATTTTCTGCGCGACACGCTGACCATGGACTTGATCAAGCCGGGCCGGGCAGCGCACAGCGCCCCGCGCGTGCGCCGCTTCGCGCTAAAACTGCAGCAGTTCACCGGTCCCGTGATGGCGAAATCGCTCGAGGATACCGCGTTCTACCGCTATCACCGCCTGCTGGCGTTCAACGAAGTCGGCGGAGACCCGTCGGCCGGGGCGCTTCCGGTCGATGCCTTTCACGACGCGATGAAAGCCCGCGCCAGGGATTGGCCGCACGGCATGACCGCGACTTCGACGCACGATACCAAACGCGGCGAGGACGCCCGCGTGCGACTATTGGCGCTAACCGAAATTCCCGGCGAATGGACCAGCGCGGTGGCGCGATGGAAAGTCATGAACGCGCCGCATCTTGTCATCGCCGGCGAGATGCGCGCGCCGTCGGCGACTTTTGAATATATGCTGTATCAGGCCCTGCTCGGCGCATGGCCCTCCGGCCACTACGACGAAACGTTCCTGGAACGGATGCAGGCCTATGCGCTGAAGGCGGCGCGGGAAGGCAAGCAGGAAACGAGCTGGCTCAATCCCAACGAAGCCTATGAGGCGGGGCTGCGCGACTTCATCGCGCGAATCCTGGATCGCTCGGTCCCGGCGGAATTTCTGAACTCGCTCGATACTTTAGCGCGGCGAACCGCGCTATTGGGGGCGCTGAATTCGCTGAGCCAGCTCACCTTGAAGGCGACGGTGCCGGGCGTGCCGGATTTCTATCAGGGAACGGAGTTTTGGGATTTGTCGCTGGTCGATCCGGATAACCGGCGACCGGTGGATTTCGCCGAACGCCGCGAGGCGCTGGCGTCGGCGGAAACGCCGGATTGGGAGAGCCTCGTGAAGAACTGGTCCAACGGCCATTTGAAGCTGGCCTGGACCCGGCATCTGCTCAAGATACGTACCGAACTCGCCGAATTGTTTGCCCATGGCGATTACGAGCCGCTGCCGGTCAGCGGGCCGCACCGCGATCATGTCATCGCCTTTGCCCGACGCCGCGGCCGCAACGCGGTGATCATCGTGGTCGCAAAATCATTCGCAGCATTTTCCGAAGGCGGCCGGGTCTGGCCCACCGCGGAAGGCTTTGACGCGTCGCTCGATGTGAGCGGCTATTCCGTGAAAGGCTTTGCCGAAGCGGATGCGACGGAGCTGCGCCTTTCCGACGTCTTCAGGCATCTGCCGGTCGCGGTATTGAAAGCCAAATTCGTGGGAGCCGTGAGGCCGGCGAGAAAGCGTGTGCGCGCTTAGATGCATCGGAAGCGAAAGGCCGCCCGGGATCGACGGCCGGACGGCCTGGCGGATGTCGTGCCGACTTGAGGTCGGTTCCCTCCCCCGCGGACTAAATATTCCAAAGAATTTGTTACCGGCAGGTTTAGAGGAATGAGCTGCGAGCGGTTTTAGTGGTCTTGTTGCAGAGCAATAAAATCGTGCTGCATCAGCTGCGTTTGGTCAGCAACAGGTTTCCGCGATTCCTGATCGCGACTTGCGCGACTTCAGCAAAGCGTTGCAGCAGCCATGGCAGCGTGACTTCGAGCCGGACATGATCGTCGGCCACATCGAGATGGCCTGACGCCGCCTGCCCCAGCGCGCGGACGCGAAAGACCATGCGATCATCCTCCCATCGCTCCTCGTCGACCTTCAGCACCGGGATGCTGGACACGGCGCGGGTCAATCCCGCCTTCAATCGGCGGGTCGCTTCCTCGCGGCCAAGGCGATGCGGGATCGAAACGATCAGAGGTGCGGACATCTTGGATTCCTCTTCGGACGAAAGTGCATGTTCTGACGTAGCTGCATGTAGTTCCACATTCCCGGGAAAAAAGAGCGCGGCATACCGCCGCCGAGGGAAGGAACGATCCAGGTTCCGATTTGTTTCTAGCCGACAATGACAGGACAATAAGTGCTGTCGGGTTGGAGGAGACTTCTGCATGTCTATTGGAACGATTATCCTGATCATTCTCATTATCGCTTTGCTCGGCGGATTCTCTGGCGTCGGCGGTGGGCCGTTCTACGGCACCGGATATTACGGCGGCGGCGGCCTCGGCCTCATCGTCGTCATCCTGCTGATCCTGCTACTGCTCGGAAGGATTTAAGCCGCCCGCCCGATCGGAGAATGGCGACAAATATTCCCGCCCAACCGCAAATTTTCAGCTCTCGCGGAAGACGAAATAGGTTGTATGCCTATCTCTCGACCAGGCGGCCGTCCCCCTCGCTCCTTCCTCGATCAAGGTCTTCATGCGCAAACGACTCTTCCCGGCATGCTTGCTGGCGGCGTTCGCGATGTCAGCGGCGGGCGAGGCACGGGCCGACGCTTGCCCGACCGCCAAGGATGAGATCGCGACCGACCGGCCGGATGTCACGAATTCCAGCCTGGTGGTACCGACGGGCAGTCTGCAGAGCGAGAACGGAGTGAATGTCAGCGCCCGGGACGGCGGCCGCAATATCGACGGCACCAATTCCAGATGGCGCCTCGGCGTAGCCCCTTGCCTTGAACTGCTGGTGGACGTACCGACCTATTTTGCCAACGTCCGCGCGCCGGGAAACTCGGGGTTTTCCGATGTCGCGCCGGCGGTGAAGTGGCAGGTCAGCCCGGTCCCGGGCAAGATCGACTTGTCCCTGGTGTTCGGCATGGCGCTCCCGACCGGGGCGGTCGACATCGCTGGCCGTGGCGCGCAGCCCTATCTGCAAATGCCGTGGTCGTGGGAATTGCACGATGGTTGGGGCGTGAGCGGGATGCTGACGGAGTTCTTCCGCCCCGCGGAGCTGACCACCAAACGCATCACTGAAACCACTTTTGTGATTGAAAAGAAGGTGACCGAGAAAGCCAGCCTGTTTGTGGAATATGTCGGC
Source organism: Bradyrhizobium lablabi (assembly GCF_900141755.1). Taxonomy (NCBI): domain Bacteria; kingdom Pseudomonadati; phylum Pseudomonadota; class Alphaproteobacteria; order Hyphomicrobiales; family Nitrobacteraceae; genus Bradyrhizobium; species Bradyrhizobium lablabi. The sequence goes on from NZ_LT670844.1 coordinate 2,500,694, forward strand.
GACTATCCCGAGAACGCAGGCCCGAGCGTGCTGTTGAATTCGGGCGGGGTATTTCGCCTGAGCCCCACTCAGCAGGTCGATTTTCACGTCGCCTTCGGGCTCAATCACAATGCGCCGAGCTATATCGCGGGCGTCGGCTATTCGTTCCGGTTCGACGGATTGTTCGCCGGCCCGCCAAGGTGAAGCCTATCACCGTCATTCCGGGGCGCGCGATAGCGCGAACCCGGAATCTCGAGATTCCGGGCCTGGTCCTTCGGACCATCCCGGAATGACCGTTAAACCTTCTCCGCCAATTTCTTGATCGCGCTCTTTATCGATGCCGCCGCGTCATCATACCCTTCCCACGCCTTGGATTTGGCAAGCATCGCCGGCACGGTGCGAACCGTGTAGCGTTTGGGATCGAGATCGCCGCGCACCTGCGCCCAGGTCAGCGGCATCGAGACGGTGGCGCCTTCGCGCGCCCGCGGCGACAGCACCGCGACCGCGGTCGCCATGCGGTCGTTGCGCAGATAGTCGAGGAAGATCTTTCCCTTGCGCTTTTGCTTCGACATATTGAGCAAATAGCGATCGGGATTTTCATTGGCCATCAACTGGCAAACGCCCTGCGCGAAAGCCTTTGCTTCCTTCCACGTGACCTTGTCCTTTGCGCCGTAGGCGAGCGGCGTCACCACGTGAAGCCCCTTGCCGCCGGTTGTCTTGCAGAAGCTCTCAATTCCGACGTCGGCGAGATGCTGTCGCATGTCCTTGGCGGCCTCGATCACATCGGAAAATTCGACCTCCGGCGCAGGGTCGAGATCGAACACCAACCTTCCCGGGATGTCAGGCGCATACGGCGCGCAATTCCAGGGGTGCAACTCAACGCCGCCGATCTGCGCCACCGCCGCGAGACCTTCGACCCGATCAATCTGCAGATACGGCTTGCGATCGCCCGAGACTTTCACGAGCTCGAGAAGGTTCGAGGTGCCCGGCATCGCGTGGCGCTGAAAGAATTTCTCGCCATTGATGCCGTCGGGCGCGCGAACCACCGAGCACGGCCGACCCTTCAAATGGCCGATCATCCAGCCACCCACCGCCTCGTAATAACGGGCGAGATCAAGTTTTGTCACCGGCTTGCCGTCGCCGGCGTCCGGCCACAGCGCCTTGTCGGGTTTTGAGATGATGACGCCCATCACCTCGGCGGAGGCGGATTTGTTCGCCGCTGGCGTTGCCGGCGCGCCGCCCGACTTGGCCGCGGTCTTTCCGGCAGGTTTTGCCACCTTGGTCATGGCCGGCTCCTCCGCCGTCACCTCATCGGCCGGCTTGTCCTGGCGCAGCCCCTTGAACGCCGCCTGCCTGATGTTTCCGCCATCGGTCCAGCCGGCAATTTCGATCTCGGCGACGAGCTCGGGCTTCAGCCAATGCACGTCGCTGGTTTTACGAGGCGCATCCTTGCCGCCGAACGGACTCTTGTGGGAGGCCGCTTTCTTCAATGCCGGCATGATGCGCCGGACCGTGTCCTGGCCAAAGCCGGTGCCGACAATCCCGACATAGGCGAGATGATCGCCGCGATAGACGCCGGCCATCAGCGAGCGGAATTTGCCATTGGTGGTTTTCCATCCCCCCAGCACGACCTCATGCCCGGCGCGGGTCTTGGCCTTGGTCCAGTCCTCGGACCGGCCCGAACGATAGGGCGCACTGAGCTTCTTGGAGACGATGCCTTCGAGCGACAGCTTCTGCGCCGATTGCAGCACGGCGTCGCCGCCCTCTTCAAAATGCTCGACATAGCGAATCAGCTGGGCTTTGGCCTTGGCGCGCGCCTCCAGCAATTTTTTCAATCGCGCCTTTCGCTCACGGAGCGGCAGTGAGCGAAGATCCTCGCCGCCGGCAAATAACAGGTCGAACGCAAAAAAGATGAGGGTGTCGGTCTTGCCATCGGCAATCGCCGCCTGCAGCGCCGAAAAATCCGGCACGCCATTATGATCGAGGGCGGCGATCTCGCCGTCGATCAGGACATCGGGCAGCGCGCCGCCCGCTTTGGCGATGGCCTGAAATTTATCCGTCCAGTCCAGCCCCTTGCGGGTTTTAAGCCGGGCGTCGCTGTCCTCGACCCGCAATTGCACGCGATAGCCGTCGAATTTGATCTCGTGGCCCCACCCCTCTCCGCTCGGCGGGCGCTCGACCGCGACGCAGAGCTCGGGTTCGACGAAATCCGGCATCACGGCGACCTTTTTTGCTTTTGCCGCCTTCGCGGCTGTGGGTCGCAATGGCGCCTTGTTCTGCGCGCGCGCGGCCGCCGCATCGCCGCGGTTCGAATTCCACACCGCGTCCGCCTTGCCGCGACCGGCCTTCGCCGTCATGAAAGGTCTTGGTGCTTTGCCCTTGCCGCTGGCAATCTGATCCATCGTCCGTCCTGATGCCACCGATTGATCGGCGTCCAGGATGTCGTTGGCCTCGCCCTCTTTGGCGAATTCGTCGCGATGTTTTATCAACAGCCAATTGGTGCGCTTTCCGCCATCGCGGTCGTTGCGCATGCGCACCAGCACCCAGCTGCCGTGCAGCTTTTCGCCGTGCAGCGTGAATTTCAGGTCGCCCTTCTTGAATCCCTTCTCGGGATCGTCGGCCTCCCAATAGCCGCGGTCCCAGAGCTGCACCGTGCCGCCGCCATATTGATCCTTCGGAATGGTGCCTTCGAAATCGCCGTAATCGAGCGGATGGTCTTCCACCTCCACCGCCAAGCGCTTGTCGTGCGGATCGAGCGAGGGGCCGCGGGTGACCGCCCAGGATTTGAAGACGCCGTCGAATTCGAGCCTGAGATCGTAATGCAGCCGGGTTGCAGCATGCGCCTGAATGACGAAGCGCCGGCGTTTTGAGGGCGTCACCTCCGCCTCGCCGCTCGGCTCCGCGGTCTTCTCGAAGTCGCGCTTTTTCCGGTAGGTGGAAAGGTTTCTCAAGGACACGATCAAATCCCGCGCCGATATTGGGTCTGCACGCAACGCGCCGGAAGAGTGTAATGCGCCCGCGCGCCCGGTTGCGAGAAAATAATCTTGGCGAAGAAAGATGGTTCCGGTCACTATGTGTCTCCGTCATGGCCGAGCATAGCCGTCCGAAGGACGGCGTCGCTTCCGCTCGCCTATGCCCGGCCGTCCACGTCTTTCTTGCTGTAATGTGGCCAAGACGTGGATGCCCGGGACAAGCCCGGGCATGACGAGAATTGGATCTGCGGTCTAATCACCCGCCCGCAACCGGTACCCGATCCCGGTTTCGGTCAGGACGAATTGCGGGCGCTCCGGATCGACCTCGATCTTCTGCCGCAGCTGCCGCACATAGACCCTTAAGTATTGCGCGTCCGTCAGTTCATCCCACAATTCCTTCAAGAGAAACCTGTGGGTCAAGACCTTGCCGGCGTGCTGCACCAGCACGCGCAGCAATTCGTATTCTTTCGGCGACAGTTTTACATCCCGCTCGCCGACTTTGACGATGCGCCGCACCAGGTCGACCGAGAGATCGCCGGACCGGAACACCGGCCGTTCGCCGTGAACCTGCAATTGATGCCGCAGCGCGGCGCGCATCCGGGCCAGCAGCTCATCCATCCCGAACGGTTTTGTCAGATAATCGTCGGCGCCGAGATCGAGCGCCTGGACCTTGCCGGCCTCATCGCCGCGGCTCGACAGCACCACGACCGGCACACTGTCGTTGCGGCCGCGGATCATGCGCAGCAATTCGTGGCCCTGGATATCAGGAAGACCGAGATCCAGAATGATGAGCGCGGGATTTTCAGTCAGCAATTCGAGCGCAAGCTTGCCGCTCGAGGCTTCCAGAATCTCATAGCCTTGCGTGGTCAATCCCATCCGCAACAATTTGCGGATCGGCGGCTCATCGTCGATGACCAGGACCTTGATCGGGGATGCGCTCATGCGGCGGTGTCCAGCGCGTCGGATACGGCCGGGATCGGCAAGCGGATGGTAAGCACGGCGCCGCTTCGGTCGGTGCGATTAGACGCGGTAATCGTACCATGCATCGCCTCGACGAAACCGCGCGAGATCGCGAGCCCGAGACCCGTGCCGGGCCGGACATGATCGCCCTTTTGCGCGCGATAGAATTTGTCGAATACGCTCTCCTGCTCTCCCGGTGGAATGCCGCCGCCTTCGTCGATGATTTGCAGGGACACAAAATCCCGGTCCCGCGAACTCCTTATCGATATCGTGGTGTCGGTGGGCGCGTATTTCGCCGCGTTGTCCAAGAGATTGAAAAGCACCTGCTCGAACAGCACCGCGTCGAGCTCCAGCATCGGCAAATCGGCCGCGAGCTCGAGCGAAACCTTGTGATGCACGAGGATCTTGCTGGCGCGCCGCAACGCACTGCCGACGATCTCGCCGATATCGTGGCGCGCCGTATTCGGCACGATGGCGCCGGATTCGAGTTTGGTCATGTCGAGCAGATTGGCGATGAAGCGGTTGAGCCGCTCCGATTCATCGATCACGGTCGCGAGCAGATCGCGCTTTTCGGTATCGCTCAACGCAGAGGAAAGATCACGCATCGTGGAGGCGGCGCCGAGCACCGAAGCCAACGGCGTCTTGAGATCGTGCGAGATCGAGGTCAACAGCGCCGAGCGCAATCGCTCCGACTCCACCGTGCGCTTGACCCGATCCATATCCTCGACCAGCAGCACCCGTTCGATCGCAAGCGCGCCCTGATCCACCAGCGCATCGAGCAGGCGGCGCTGATCCGGCGTCAGCAGCGGTCCCGTCTTGTCGTCATCGATGCCGATGACGCCGATCGGCCCGCGCCCGGTCCGCATCGGCAGGAACAAGCGCTTGGCTCCCGGCAGCGTATCCGAGCCGCGCCCGGCGGAGCGGTCGTTGTCCCAAGCCCAGTTCGCGGCCGCAAGATCGGCCTTGTCGAGTTGATCTTCCGGCGGGTAGCCGGTCTTCACCGTCAACACGCCCTCCTCGGGCAACAGCAGCACGACCCGTACTTTGAGCATCAGCGCGATTTGATAGGCGGTCGCCCACAACACGTCGTCGAGCGTCGCAGTGCCTGCAAGCTTGCGGCTGAAGGCGTAGAGCGATTCCGTGGTCCGCACCCTGCCGATCGCGGAATCGGCCTGCGTGCGTACCCGCGCCGCGACGTTGGAAACCAGCACGGCGATCAGCATGAAGAAGAAGAAGGCCGCAATGTTGGTCGGATCGGTGATGGTGAAGGTGTAGATCGGCGGCAAGAAGAAGAAATTGTAGCTGAGCGAAGCGACGACGCTCGCCAGGAATGACGGCCACAGACCGTAGCGAACCGCGACGACGACCACGGCTGTGAGGAACACCAGATCAACATTCTCGATGCCAAACAATGGCTGGATCAGTGCGGCGGCGGCAAGGCCGATAGCCACGATCAAGAGCGCCATCAGATAGGGCCGCGGATTGAACGGTTCCGGGCGTTCCGCCGCGCGCACGGTCTTCTTCGGAACGGGGTCGGCTGCGAGTTCCTCGCCGGCGATGACGTTCACGCTGATGTTGCCGGCGCGCCGCACCAGATCATGCACTACCGAGCCGCGCGTGAGTTCGAACCACCAGGAGCGCGTCGACTTCCCGATGATGATCTGGGTCACGTTATTGGCGTGCGCGAAGCTGACGAGATCGTCGGCGATACGGCGTCCGACGCTCGGAATGGTGAGCGCTTCGCCTCCCAGCGCTTCGGCGAGCCGCAGCGTGTCGGCAAGCCGGTCGCGCTCTTCGTCGGTCAATTGCAGGCTGCGCCGCGTCTCGATGCTGACGGCGGTCCAGGGCGCATGCAGGCGGTCCGCCAACCGCTTGGTATAGCGCACAAGGCCTGCGGCCCGCGGATCCTCGCTGATGCAAACCAGGATGCGCTCACCCGCGGCCCAGGGCCCGGCGATGGCGTTGGCCTGCATATGAGTTAGGAGCTGTTCGTCGACCCGCTCGGCGGTCCGCCGTAACGCCAGTTCGCGCAGCGCGGTCAGATTGCCGGGCGAGAAATAATGCTCGAGCGCGCGCTCGGCCTGTTTGGGGACGTAGACCTTTCCCTCTTTCAGCCGCTGAATCAGGTCGTCGGGCGTCAGATCGATCAGTTCGATCGCGTCGGCACGGTCAAATATCGAATCCGGCACGGTCTCGCGCACCCGCACGTGGGTGATCTGGGCCACGACATCGTTGAGGCTTTCGATGTGCTGGATATTGACCGCGGTGTAGACGTCGATGCCGTGGGAGAGCAGCTCCTCGACGTCGAGATAGCGCTTCGGATGGCGGCTGCCGGGCGCGTTGGTGTGGGCGAGTTCGTCGACGAGGGCGATCTGCGGATGCCGCGCGATCAGCGCATCGAGGTCCATCTCCTGGAGAATCTGGTCCCGGTATTCAAGCCGCTTGCGCGGCAGAACTTCGAGGCCTTTCAAGAGCGCCTCGGTCTCCGCCCGGCCATGGGTCTCGACCACGCCGACCACGACATCGGCGCCGGCCTTGAGCTTGGCATGCGCGCTTTGCAGCATCTCATAGGTCTTGCCGACGCCGGGGGCGGCGCCGACGAAGATCTTCAGCCGGCCGAGGCGGCTGTCCGCCCGCCGGGCTGCTTCCAGCAGGGCTTCCGGCGAGGGGCGTTGTTCGGGATCGCGCAGCTGAACCATGAGCACAATATAGTCCTCCGGCCCGGTCCAGCCTAGCGTGGGCTATTTCGAGGCGGCACGATCCAAAGCCAAATTCAGCGCCAGCACGTTGATCCGGGGCTCACCAAGCACACCCGCGAGGCGGCCCTGGGTATTCTCTGTGACCAGCTGGCTGATGCGATCTTCCGGCATCTTGCGCGCCCTCGCGATACGCGGCACCTGGAATAGTGCGGCTTCCGGCGAAATGTCGGGGTCAAGCCCGCTGCCGGAGGTGGTGACGAGATCGGCCGGAACGGCGGCGTTCGGATTCTCGGCCTTCAATTTGTCGACGTCTTCCTTGACACGGTCGTTGAGCGCCTTGCTGGTCGGGCCGAGGTTGGAGCCGCCCGAATTGGCCGCGTTGTAGGGCGCCGGAACGGTCTTGCTCGAATCGGCCGGGTCGGGCGCCGTCGTCGCCGAGGGCCGGCCGTGGAAATATTGATCGCCCTTGAACTCCTGCCCGATCAGGGCGGAGCCGACCACCTTGCCGTCCCGCTCGATCATGCTGCCAGCCGCCTGCTTCGGAAAGATCGCCCCCGCGATCGCCGTCATGGCAAGGGGGTAGGCGAGACCCGTGATCAGCGTCAGCAGGATTAGCAGGATGATGGCGGGGCGAATTTCTTTCAACATGTGAGGTCTCCATTACTTCCGTCATTGCGAGCGAAGCGAAGCAATCCATTGAACGAGGGAAAGAGTGGTTGCTTCGTCGCTTCGCTCCTCGCAATGACGGGGTTAAGCCAGGTGCAAGGCCGCGACCACCATGTCGATGGCCTTGATGCCGATGAACGGAATGATGATGCCGCCGAGGCCATAGATCAACAGGTTACGGCGCAACAGCGCGCCGGCGCCGATGGCGCGGTATGCGACGCCCTTCAGGGCCAGCGGAATCAGCGCAATGATGATCAGCGCGTTGAAGATGATCGCCGACAGAATGGCGCTTTGCGGGCTTGTCAGCTGCATGACGTTAAGCACGGCAAGTTGCGGATAGAACGCCAAAAACATCGCCGGGATAATCGCAAAATATTTTGCGACGTCGTTGGCGATCGAGAAGGTCGTGAGCGCGCCGCGGGTCATCAAAAGCTGCTTGCCGATCTCGACCACCTCGATCAGCTTGGTCGGGTTGGAGTCAAGATCGACCATGTTGCCGGCTTCGCGCGCGGCTTGCGTGCCGGTGTTCATGGCAACGCCGACATCGGCCTGCGCAAGCGCCGGCGCGTCGTTGGTGCCGTCGCCGCACATCGCAACCAGTTTGCCCTTGGCCTGCTCGTCGCGAATGAGCTTTAGCTTGTCCTCAGGCGTCGCTTGCGCCAGGAAGTCATCGACGCCGGCTTCCGCCGCGATCGCCGCCGCCGTCATCGGGTTGTCGCCGGTGATCATCACGGTGCGAATTCCCATGCGGCGCAACTCCGCAAAGCGCTCGCGGATGCCGCCCTTGACGATATCCTTGAGCTGGACGATGCCGAGCAGGCGGCCGTCTTTGGCGACTGCGAGCGGCGTGCCGCCGGCTTTTGAAATTTCATCCGAGATCGCCTGGATTTCGCGGGCTACATCCGACATCGCGGGTTGCAGAACGCGGGCAGCATTTCCCGACGCAACGATGCGCGACTGTCCGCCATCGACGTAGTTGAGGATCGCGTCGACCGCGCCCTTGCGGACCGAGGATGCGCCGGCATCGACGCCGCTCATGCGGGTCTGCGCCGTGAACGGAATAAAGGTCGCGGCAAGCTCCGCCATGTCGCGGCCGCGGATGCCGTATTTTTCCTTCGCCAGCACCACGATCGAACGGCCTTCCGGCGTTTCATCGGCCAGCGAGGCAAGCTGCGCCGCATCCGCCAATTCCTGCTCGGTCACGCCGCGGACGGGCCGAAACGCGGTCGCCTGCCGGTTGCCGAGCGTGATGGTGCCGGTCTTGTCCAGCAGCAGGGTATCGACGTCGCCCGCGGCCTCGACCGCGCGGCCCGACATCGCCAGCACGTTGAAGCGCACCAGCCGGTCCATGCCGGCGATGCCGATCGCCGACAACAGCGCGCCGATGGTGGTCGGGATGAGCGTCACGAACAACGCCACCAGGATGATCACCGAAATCTGGCCGCCGGCATAGGCCGCATAGCTCGGGATGGTGACGGTCGCGAACACGAAGATGATGGTGAGCCCCGCGAGCAGGATGTTGAGCGCGATCTCGTTCGGCGTCTTCTGCCGCTCGGCGCCCTCGACCAGCTTGATCATGCGATCGATGAAGGTCGATCCTTGGGCTGCGGTGATGCGCACGCGGATCCAGTCCGACAACACCTGCGTGCCGCCGGTGACCGCCGAACGGTCGCCGCCGGATTCGCGGATCACGGGCGCGGACTCACCGGTAATTGCGGCTTCGTTCACCGAGGCGACGCCTTCGACCACTTCGCCGTCGGAAGGAATATTGTCACCGGCTTCGACCAGCACGATATCGCCGACCTTGAGGCTGGTGCCGGACACCAGACGAAAGCTCTTGTCGGAGCCGGTCAACAGCTTGGCCTGGCTCTCGGTGCGGGTCTTCCGCAGCGACTCGGCCTGGGCCTTGCCGCGGCCTTCCGCGACGGCTTCCGCAAAATTCGCAAACAGCACCGTGAACCACAGCCACAGGATGATCTGGAAGGTGAAGGCGAGGCCCTCGCCGCCGCCCATCACCAGATTGCGCAGGAAGATCACCGTGGTCAGGGCGGCCACGATCTCGACCACGAACATCACGGGGTTCTTGATCATCAGCCGCGGATCGAGTTTTGCAAAAGCCGAGCCGAACGCGGGGACTACGATCTTCGGGTCGAGCATCGCCGAGACCGGGACCCGCTTTTGCAGTTTCATGGTTTCCATGGAGGTAACTCCGAATTGAGATCGATCAGAACAGGTTGTTGGCGTTCATCGCGAGGTGCTCGACGATCGGACCTAACGCCAGCGCCGGGAAGAAGGTCAGCCCGCCGATGATCAGGATCACGCCGACCACCAGGCCGACGAACAGGCCGCCGGTGGTCGGCAGCGTGCCGGCTGACGGCGGGATCGACTTCTTTCCCGCGAGCGAACCGGCCATCGCCATCGCCGGCACGATCATGAAGAAGCGGCCGACAAACATCGCCATACCACCGGTGACGTTGTAGAAAAGGGTGTTCCCGGTGAGGCCCGCGAAAGCCGAGCCGTTGTTGCCGGTTTGCGAGGTGTAGGCATAGAGCACCTCGGTGAAGCCGTGTGGGCCTGCATTGGCCATCGAGGCAACTGCGGGCGGATAGACAACGGCGACCGCGGTCCAGCCGAGATACATCAGCGGCAACACCAGAATCGCGAGCATCGCCATTTTGACCTCGCGCGCCTCGATCTTCTTGCCGACATATTCCGGCGTGCGGCCGACCATCAGGCCGGCAACAAAGATCGAGACGATGACAAAGATCAGCATGCCGTAGAGGCCAGCGCCGACGCCGCCGACGATGATCTCGCCGAGCTGGATATTGATCAGCGGGATCATGCCGCCAAGCGCGGTGAATGAATCATGCATGGCGTTGACCGCGCCGCAGGACGCCGCCGTGGTGATGACCGCGAACAGCGAGGAGGCGACGATGCCGAAGCGGACTTCCTTGCCTTCCATGTTGCCGCCGGTCAGCCCCAGCGCATGGAGCGCGGTGGTGCCGTTGGCCTCCGCCCAATAGGTCACGGTGACGCCCGAGATGAACAAGACGCCCATCACGGCGAGGATTGCCCAGCCCTGGCGCTGGTTGCCGACCATGCGGCCGAACACGTTGGTCAGCGCCGCGCCGAGCGCGAAGATCGAGATCATCTGCACGAAGTTCGACAGCGCCGTCGGGTTCTCAAAGGGATGGGCGGCGTTGGCGTTGAAGAAGCCGCCGCCATTGGTGCCGAGCATCTTGATGGCGACCTGGGAAGCGACCGGACCGACCGCGATGGTCTGCTTGGCGCCTTCCAGCGTGGTGGCGTCGACATAAGCACCGAGCGTCTGCGGCATGCCCTGCGAGACCAGGAACAGCGCGTAGACGACGCAGATCGGCAGCAGCACATAGAGCGTGCAGCGCGTCACATCGACCCAGAAATTGCCGATGGTGCGCATCGAGGAACGGGAGAAGCCGCGGATCAGCGCAACCGCGAGCGCGATGCCTGTCGCCGCCGACAGGAAATTCTGGTGCGTCAGCCCCAGCATCTGAACGAGATAGGACAGCGTGCTCTCGCCGCCGTAGTTCTGCCAGTTGGTGTTGGTGATGAAGCTGATCGCGGTGTTGAAAGAGAGATCCGGCGCGACCGCGGATTGGTCCGCCGGATTGAACGGTAACATCGCCTGCAGCCGCATCAGCCCGTAAATAATGAGAAAGCCGCCGACATGGAACAGCAGCATCGCGACCGTATAGGTCAGCCAGTGCTGCTCGCGCCTCTCGTCGACGCCGCCGACCCAGTAAAGCCCCGCCTCGACCGGCCGCAGAATCGGCGAGAGGAAGGTGCGCTCGCCGTTGAACACCCGCGTCATATACCAGCCGAGCGGTTTTGCCAGTGCGGCGATGATGGCGCAGTACAGAATGATTTGAGTCCAGCCGATGGCGGTCATGGTCGTAGCCTCTGGAGGTTTACGCGGGGCGGGCGTGCCGAAACGCGGTCAGAACCGCTCGGGGCGCAGCAGAGCGTAGGTCAGGTAAAACAGCAGTCCGAGCGAGACGAGACCGGCGAGGGAATAATCGAAGATCATGATCGTTCCCCCTCTAGAGCCGCTCGCAGGCATAGGCGTAGCCTATGCCTGCCGCGAAGAAGCCGAACCCGAGGGCCAGCATGGCGATGTCCAGCATGAGATGCTCCTTGTCCCGATCGCGCTTGTCGGCGCGCGAGCGTGGCGCGTTGCCGGGAAGGCTGATGGCGATGGATCAAAGGGCCGATTGGATTGCGGTCCTGGCCTTACCCGTATTCTGTGTAGTGAGGTGCCACTCGCCGCATATGTTTTCGAGAAGGCCAAGCCGCCAATGTTATAGGAATCCTATAAACATTCGGCGTCGGGTCGCCGTGAACACCCGGCGTCAGCTTCCGGGCCGCACCGCGGAAGCGCTCGCCCTCCTTTATGACAACTTTATTTCAGGAGCCGCCGCGCCATCTTGTATTTAAATAGGGTTTTGACCACCTTGCGGATGCGGGTTGCGACTGCGCCCAGCTGAGATGACGCCATGCCGCTCCTCTCAAGATATCCCGATCCCGGCGAAATCAGCGATCGACTTCGCGACGCCCATGCGGTGACGGCGGAGCTGATCGCGGAGGTCGTCCGGCAGACCAGGAAATCCGCGCGGATCGAACAACTGATCGGGTCGGGAGCCTGGACCGATGCAGCCCTTGCACTGATCGACCTGGAGCTGCCGCAATGGCAGGTTCGCCGCATCGCCTATGACGGTGGTGAATGGTATTGCGCGCTGTCGCGCCAGCGCGAGCTCCCCGAATGGCTCGATCAATCGATCGAAATCCGTCACGCGGATTTGCCGCTGGCGATCCTGGGCGCGTTCGTCGAGGCCCGTTGCCTCACGGCGCCCCGAAGCCGGACCAGCGTCCCCGCCGCGCCGCGCGACGCCAACCCGCCCTATGTGCCGGCCTGTTGCGATAATTTCGCGTAGCGGCCCGAGCGGGCGGCATCGTCAAAGTCCGGTAAAATCTGTTCAGGCCCCCTCCCCCGAATAGCGGCCCAAGCCGGCTCTAATCCAATTGATCACTATGAAACATGATGGAATTCTCTATGGAATTCCCATGGGGGCGCACCCCATTGATGCGCTTAGGTTTCTGGTGCAGTGATGATCCCAACCTTTTGCTCGGTCTATAAAGGCAAACAAGCCGCGTTTCCGGCGCAAAAAGAGGCCCAAATGTATCGCAAAACCTCAATCGAACGCCCGACAGGACGGCGATCCTGCGGGACCCGCATAGGGCGGGGCGGGAGCAATCTTGGGCTTCGCCAAGGCATCGGAGGGACCCGATGACGGCCAGCAATGCAGACCTGTCGACGATCCTCAATCGCATTCTCGACGCAGCAGCGGACAACCTCAGGATCGCAAAGATCCTGACCCAAATGGGTCTCGACCCCAACAACGTCACCTACGACGCCATCTTCAACCGCCTGCTGGAAATCTTTTTGCACAACATCACCCTCGCCAACATGTTTGCCCTGGTTGGCGCCATCTTCTTTGTCGCCACCTTGCTGACACAGACCATGGTGCCGCTGCGGGTCGCGAACATGATCGGTTGCGCTTTCTTCGCCGCCTTCGGCGCGCTCACCGGAACCGTCACGACCTTTCTCTTGTATCTCCTGCTGGTCCCCATCAATGCCTTTCGCCTCCGTCAAATGCTCGTTCTCATAAAGAAGGCGCGAAGCGCAACACAGGGCGACACGTCGATGGAATGGCTCAAGCCGTTCATGACCGAGCGGAAATATCGCAAGGGCGATATTTTGATGAAAAAAGGCGACGCCGCTAACGAAATGCTTCTGACCGTCACCGGAAAATTCCTGGTGATGGAAATCAACGTCGAACTCCCGCCGGGACGCCTGATGGGCGAACTTGGCTTTCTTACCCCCGATAACCGGCGCACCGCGACGATCGAATGCATCGAGGATGGGCATGTGCTGACCATCACCTATGAGAAGCTGCTCGAGATCTACTTCCAGAACCCGCAATTCGGCTATTACTTCCTGGTGCTGACCAGCCAGCGCCTATTGGAAAATATCGCGCGGCTCGAAGGCATCCTCGCCCAGAACAAGCTCGCCCAGCAGGCTGCGGCCGCGAGCGGCCCGAACTGAGCATATCATTCACTCCGCAGCGGTACGCACCTCCGCGCGCTCGCACCTGACCGCGCAGAACTTGAATTCGGGAATCTTGCCGAACGGGTCGAGCGCCGGGTTGGTCAATAGATTGGCGGCGGCCTCCGCGTAGCAGAACGGCATGAACACCATGTTCTCCGGGACGTCACGATCGGAGCGCACTTTCACTTCGACCGCCCCGCGCCGCGTCTCCAGCCGGACGAAATCGCCCGGCCACACCTCCAGCCGCCGCATGTCCTTGGGCGACATGAACGCCACCGCCTCGGGCTCGATCTGGTCGAGCACCTGCGAGCGCCGCGTCATCGAGCCGGTGTGCCAGTGTTCGAGCACGCGCCCGGTCGAGAGCACCATCGGATATTCATCGTCGGGCAATTCATCCGGCGGCAACACGCGCGCCGGCACGATCTTGCCGCGACCGCTCTCGGTCGGAAAACCCGTGGTGAAGATGATCTCGTTGCCGGGTTTTGCGGGGTCGTCGACCGGATAGGTCACCGCGCCCTCGCGCACCAGCCGCTCCCAGGTGATATTTTGCAGCGACGGCATCACCTCTGTCATCTCGGTGAACACATCCGCCGGGCCGCTGTAATTCCAGGGCAGCCCCATGCGTTTTGCGATTTCCTGGATGATCCAGAGATCCTGCCGCGCATCGCCCGGCGGTTTTATCACCTCGCGCGCCAATTGCACGCGGCGGTCGGTATTGGTGAAGGTGCCGGATTTCTCCGCAAACGCCGAGGCCGGCAGGATCACGTCGGCATGAAACGCGGTTTCGGTGACGAACAGATCCTGCACCACCAGATGCTCGAGTTTTGCCAAAGCCTCGCGGGCGTGCTGCAAATCGGGGTCGGACATCGCGGGATTCTCGCCCTCGATATACATGCCGGTGATCTCGCCGGCGTGTATCGCGTTCATGATCTCAACGACGGTGAGGCCGCGAACCGGATCGAGCTGCTGATGCCAGAGTTTTTCGAAGGGCTCGCGCAGGTCGGTACGGCCGACCGGCTGATAATCGGGCAGGAACATCGGGATCAGGCCGGCGTCGGACGCGCCCTGCACGTTGTTCTGGCCGCGCAGCGGATGCAGCCCGGTGCCGGGACGGCCGACCTGGCCGGTGATCAGCGCGAGCGCAATCAGGCAGCGCGCATTGTCGGTACCGTGCACATGCTGGCTGATCCCCATGCCCCAGAAGATGATGGAGGCCTTGGCGCGCGCATACAGCCGCGCCACTTCGCGGATCGTTTCCGCGGCAATGCCGCAGATCGGCTCCATTTTTTCCGGCGTGAATTCCCCGATGCGCGCCTTGAGATCCTCAAAGCCTTCGGTGTAGCCGGCGATGTACTGTTCGTCGGTCAAACCTTCGGTGATGATGGTGTTGATCATCGCGTTCAACATCGCAACGTCGCTGCCGGCCTTGAATGCCAGATTCCTGTAGGCATGGCGTGACAGGGACTGCCCGCGCGGATCCATCACGATCAGCTTGGCGCCTTTTTTCACTGCGTTCTTGATGAAGGTCGCGGCGACCGGATGGTTCACCGTTGGATTGGCGCCGATCACGATGATGACTTCGGCATCCATGGCGGCGGCAAACGGCGCCGACACCGCGCCCGAATTCAGGCCTTCCATCAACGCCGCCACCGAAGAGGCGTGGCACAGCCGCGTGCAGTGATCGACATTGTTGGAGCCAAAACCGGTGCGCACCAGCTTCTGGAACAGATACGCCTCTTCGTTCGAGCCCTTCGCCGAGCCGAATCCGGCGAGCGCTTTCACGCCCTTCTCGTCGCGGATCTTGACGAGGCCCTTGGCGGCGATGTCGAGCGCTTCTTCCCAGGACGCTTCACGAAAATGCGTGAAGGGATTGGCGGGATCGACCTGGTCGTTCGCATCCTTCTTCGCATTCGGCAGCCGCACCAGCGGTTTTGTCAGGCGATGCGGGTGATGGATGTAGTCGAACCCAAAACGGCCCTTGACGCAGAGCCGATTGTGGTTGGCCGGGCCATCGCGCCCTTCCGCATAGATCACCTTGTCGTCCTTGACCTGATAGGTGACCTGGCAGCCGACGCCGCAGAACGGGCATAGCGAATCGACCTTCTTGTCCGCATAGGTGACGCGGGTCTGGTTTTCATCGAGCATCACCGCGGGCATCAGCGCGCCGGTCGGGCAGGCCTGCACGCATTCGCCGCAGGCAACGCAGGTCGATTCCCCCATCGGATCGTCGAAATCGAACACGATTTTTGAACCGTGATTACGATAAGCCATGCCGATGACGTCATTGACCTGGACCTCGCGGCAGGCGCGCACGCACAATCCGCACTGGATGCAGGCGTCGAGATTGACGCGCATCGCCGGATGGCTGGCGTCGCCATCCCAGCGCTCGGCGGCCGGAAAACGGCTCTCGGTGACCTCGACCTTTTCGGCCCAGTGCCAGAATTTTGACTCTGGATCGTGGGAGGTCTCGCGCGCCGGCTGGTCGGCGACCAAAAGCTCCATCACCATCTTCTGCGCCGCGACCGCGCGGGCGCTCGCCGACTTCACCTTCATGCCGACGCTGGGCGTCCGCTTGCAGGAGGCCGCCAGCACGCGTTCGCCTTCGATCTCCACCATGCAGGCGCGGCAATTGCCGTCGGGCCGGTAGTCCGGTTCGGGCGAATAGCACAGATGCGGAATTTCATGGCCCTGGCGTTTTGCCACCTGCCAGATGGTCTCGCCGTTGATGGCCTCGACCTGCTTGCCGTCAAGTTCGAACTGAATCTTCGTCATTCCGCAGCTTCCTTCGGCACGAACTCGCCCGGGAAATATTTTATCACTGACGTTAGCGGATTTGAGGCGGCCTGGCCGAGACCGCAGATCGACGCATCGCGCATCGCCTGGCTCAATTCGTCGAGCAATTGCCGGTCCCAGACCGGCTTTTCCATCAATATTGCCGCCTTCTGGGTGCCGACGCGGCACGGCGTGCACTGGCCGCAGCTTTCATCCTCGAAGAAGCGCATGAGATTGAGCGCCGCGCCCTTCACGCTGTCCTGTTCCGACAGGATGATGACCGCGGCCGAACCAATAAAGCAGCCGTATTTTTCCAGCGTGCCGAAATCGAGCGGAATATCGTCCATCGATGCCGGCAGGATGCCGCCCGAGGCGCCGCCCGGCAGATACGCATGGAAGGTGTGGCCGTCGGCCATGCCGCCGCAGAACTCCTCGATCAATTCGCGCACCGTGACGCCTGCCGGCGCCAGCTTCATGCCGGGATTTTTGACGCGGCCGGAGACCGAATAGCTGCGCAGGCCGTTGCGCTCGTTGCGGCCCTGGGCCTTCCACCAATCCGCGCCCTTCTCGACGATGTCGCGCACCCACCAAAGCGTCTCGATGTTGTTGATCAATGTCGGCAAGCCGAACAGCCCGACCTGGAACGGGTATGGCGGCTTGTGCCGCGGCAGTCCGCGCTTGCCTTCGATGCTCTCGAGCAGCGAGGATTCTTCGCCGCAGATATAGGCGCCGGCGCCGCGCCGCATGTGCAGCCTGGGGCCGCCTGGCGGCAGTTTCGCGATCTCGCGTTCCAGAATCTCGCGGCAGGCCGGATATTCGTCCCGGATATAGATGTAGATTTCGGGCGCTTCGACGATATGCGCGCCGATCAGCGTGCCCTCGAGGAAACGATGCGGATCGGTTTCCAGATAATAGCGATCCTTGAAGGTGCCGGGCTCGCCCTCGTCGCCGTTGACCGCCATCAGCCGCGGCCCGGGCTCACCCAACACCGCGCGCCATTTTCGCCCCGTCGGAAAGCCGGCGCCGCCGAGACCCCGCAGGGACGCATCGTCGAGCGCCTTCAACAGCTCTTCCTTTTTCAATTCGCCTGAGCGCAGGCGTTTGAGCAGCGTGTAGCCGCCGCCGGCGACATAGGCGTCGTAATCGATATATTTTGGAAGATGCGCATGGCTGTCGCCGGCCTTTGCGGCCGCAAGCACGCTTGCGACGCTGGCGTGATCGACAAAATTGTGACCGACCTCGGCGGCCGGCGCCGTATCGCAGCGGCCGACGCAGGGCGCGCGCACCACGCGGATGCCGGGGCCGGCGGTCGCCTGCAATTCCCCGAGCAGTTTTTCCGCGCCCAGCATGGCGCAGGTGAGCGAATCGCAGACGCGAATGGTCAGCGGCGGAACGTCTGCCTCGCCCTCCTTCACCACGTCGAAATGGGCGTAGAAGGTCGCGGTCTCGAACACCTCCGCAAACGCAAGCTTCATCTCGTCGGCAAGCGCTGCGAGGTGGGCTGCAGAGATCTGGTGATATTTGTCCTGGATGAGATGCAGATATTCGATCAACAGATCGCGCCGCCGCGGCCGGTCGCCAAGCAAATGCGCTATTTCTTCCGCGGCTACCGGATCGACCTGACGTCCCTTGGGCGTCGATTTAGCCCGCCGCCGTCCCTCGCCGGGATGCTCGAAGGAGCGGACTTGTTGAACGTCATGGCTCATCGGGACGTCTCGTTCCTGTTTCTTTGGCGATGCAACTTTAGTGCCTGGCATGCCAGATGCCAAGAGCAATATTGTTGCACAAATAATGATTTAAGGGGCACGCAGCCCTCCGCCGTCATGCCCCTTATCAAACACCTGTTGGCGCGGAAAGGCGAACCTCAGGTCTTGCCCATGCAGTCTTCGATGTAGAACCAGCGGTCGTCGCCGGCCAGTCCCTTCGATTTCACCTCTTTGCGACAGGCCTTAAGCTTGGGCTTGTTCGCACTCCATTTCGCCTTCATGTCCTTCAGCTTCTCAATGGTCAGCTTCATTTTCGAAGGCTTTGCCTCGGCAGGCGCCGTTGTGCTTTGGGCTGAAGCGGTATGCAGGCTGCAGGCGACAAGCAGCATGGCGGCGAGGCAAACACTGGTGCGAAGCATGAAAGTCCCCTTGGGTGTCATTTCCTTGATGGCGGTTGACCGCGGGACGCGCGTTCACGTCCCGTGGCCATTAGCGGCGATCAGAAGATCTTGATCGCGCCTTCCAGCGTCTTGTAGACGCCCCAGGCGAGCGGGATGCCGACGAACGCCCAGAACAGCGCCGCCCTGACGTCCAGCCCACCCTTGCCGATGCCGAACGAGCCGTGCTGCACCGCAGCCTCGCTCTTGGCGCTCGCCGCCTGCAGCCTGGCGACCTCGTCGGCGCTCATGTGCCATTTGTGGTCGACCGGCTTGACCAGGTAGTTGCAGATCAGGCCGCCGATCAGCATGGCGCAGAGGATGTACATCGTGCTGTTGTAGAGCTGGTCGCGCGGAACGCCGGCCGCGAGTTGGAACTCGCGGAGGTAGTTCACCACAAACGGACCCAGGATCCCCGCCGTCGACCATGCGGTGAGCAAGCGCCCGTGAATGGCACCCACGAACTGCGTGCCGAACATGTCGGCGAGATAGGCCGGCACGGTGGCGAAGCCGCCGCCATACATCGACAGGATGATGCAGAAGGCACCGACAAACAGCAGTTTCGAGCCCATATCAGCGAATGTCGGCGCCAGCGCATATAGCGCGATACCGAGCAGGAAGAAGCAGAAATAGGTGTTCTTGCGGCCGATATAGTCTGACAGCGACGCCCAGAACACCCGGCCGCCGATGTTGAACAGCGACAGCAAGCCGGCAAAGCCGGCTGCGATCCCGGCGATGGTTGCCTTCTGCTCGACGGTCAGCGCGTTGAAGCCGACGTTTGGCAATCCAATCAATTTGCCGGCGAAGATCTCCTGCAACATCGGCGAGGCCATGCCGATCACGCCGATGCCGGCGGACACGTTCAGGCACAGCACCCCCCAGATCAGCCAGAACTGCGGCGTCTTGTGCGCATCGTCGAGATGAACGTTGTAATGCGAAATCATCGCGTTGGTTTTTTCGGGCGGAGTCCAGCCGTCGGGGCGCCAGCCGACCGGCGACACGCGATAGGCGAAGGCGCCGATCATCATGAAGACCAAGTAGATCACGCCCAAGGTGGCGAAGGTTTCCCAGACACCGACCGAGGTGGGAGTCTTGTAGTAATTGATCAGCAAATTCGCCAGCGGCGCGCCGATCATGGCGCCGCCGCCGAAGCCTGCGATGGCAAAACCGGTCGCCATGCCGCGGTGGTCGGGGAACCATTTGATCAGCGTCGAAACCGGGGAAATGTAGCCGAGGCCGAGGCCAATGCCGCCGATGACGCCGGAGCCAAGCCACATCAGCCACAGTTGATGCGTGATGATTCCGATCGCGCCGAGAAACAGGCCGCCCGACCAGCACAGCGCGGCGACGAAGCCAGCCTTGCGCGGGCCCGCCCGCTCCAGCCAGCCGCCCCAGATCGCGGCGGAGACGCCGAGAAACACGAAGAACAGCGTGTACATCCAGCCCATGCTGGCCACTTTCCAGTCACAGGTGGTGGTGAAGAGCTCTTGCACCAGCGACATGTCGGGGCAGGCTTTCGGCGCCGTCAGCCCGATCGCGCGCGACAGCGGCAGCCAGAACACGGAAAAGCCGTAGGCCATGCCGATGCACAGATGGATACAAAGCGCCGCCGGCGGCACCAGCCAGCGATTGAAGCCGGCCTTGGCAATGGTGTGCTCGCGGTCGAGAATCCCCTCCGCGCCGCCGGACATGGTTCCGGCGCTTTGAATGGTAGCCATTCGAACCTCCCCTACAGCCGCCCATGCCGGGCATGTCTGCGATCCCACGATCCCGTTATCTTAATTTCCCGTCCTGCGTGCAAGCGTCCACCTTGCTGCCCCGCACGATTCCGTGACGCGCCGGGATCGCGGAGCGCATTCTGAATTCTAACAACCTTGGGGGACCGCTTGTGCCGCCCGCCATAGCCCGGGACTCTACCCGGGATCGCGGGTCCTGTGACCTGCTCGAATCTGCCCTCCACCCCCGCAGAAAAGGAGGATTGGGGCAGAACCGATGCGCCATGTCGATAGGCCAAAGGTAGCGATTTCCCGGGATTTGGGTCGGTTCCGGACATAGGGCAATGCATCTAACTACCCTGATTTCGAAGCCCGGGTTCCGCGCCGACGGGCGACAAGCCGTCCGCCTTTTCGATCAGGAACACGATTTGCTGCTCGGTGCGTTCGGTTATCTCGACCTTGTCGCCGGTCTCGCCGATCAGATTGGGGATATCGATCACCGCCAACGGATCGGTGCAGTGAACCTCCAGCCTGTCGCCCGGCTTTAGCCCCTTGAGCGCCTTGCGCGTCTTCAATGCCGGCAGCGGACATTTGAGGCCGGTGAGATCGAGTTTCGTCGTGGTCATGGTTGCGAAGATGGAGAAGCAGGTTCGGATCGTCAACGGGGGGTTTCGTCATTGCGAGCCACTGGGTCGGCGCGAAGCGCCGCCCGATGACAGGCTCCGCGACTTGTCCGCCGTAGCTCGAAGAGCGAAGGCGGAAGCAATCCATCCTTCGCGCCGCGAGACAGAAAGCTGGATTGCTTCGTCGCTGGCGCTCCTCGCAATGACGGCTGGATATAGCTCCGACGGTGGATACAGCTTCGCGATCCCGCGGCGCGATGCGCCCGAGTTTTGCTTTGATCTCCGCCCCTTGAGGGCGTGGGGAATGCCGGGCGCCGATGCACCCGCAGCCGCGCGTGTAGTGTAGTAAACACGCGCGTTAGTCACCACAGGTCCACCGGAACAACCCGGCATTCCCGCACGCAATGGTTTTACGGCTTATTTCGTGCTCTCCCCGGTGACCGGGCTTTCTTGCCACCGTCATCGGCGGATTTGCGTCCACCAACTTGACACCAGCGTCGGGGTGTCAGGACCACACGACTTCACCGTCCGCCTTCGTGCCGTTCGTCAATGGCACTATCAGCGTCCACCGCATCCCGTCCCGCGTTCGTGACGACCGCGAAGCGCCCCTCTGTGGAACGAGACGGTGATAATTAATGAAGTGATTTGCGTGAGAACGAAACAGGAATATTTTTGCAAAAGGGGCTGGACAGGTTTTTGCTGATTTGCCCGTCGGGCAAAAACCAACACCGTAATTCGGGCTACAGGACTCTATTCCCGTCATTGCGAGGAGCACTTGCGACGAAGCAATCCAGCTTTCTGTGTCGCGGCGCCAAAGCTGGATTGCTTCGTCGCGGAGCCTGTCATCGGGCGCGCGTTCGCGCGACCCGTTGGCTCCTCGCAATGACGGTGGTGAGAGTTGCGGCTACATCAAACTCGCATACGACAAAAATCCAACCATCTCGCCGGGCTGCACCAGCGTGATTGTCTCGCCGAGTTCGACCAATCCATCGGTATCAACCAGCGACGACAACAGCCCTGCGCCCTCGCGCGGAAATTTTATCGCTTCGAGCACGCCGTCTCCCGCCCGACGCAGATTGACGCGGACATATTCGCGGCGGGCGATTTTTTTCTTGTAGGTGAAAGCGGCGCGGACCGGCATCGGCACCAGCCTCTCGTGTACCGCGCCCGCAAGCGCCAGCACGGTCGGCCGGACCACATGGACGAAGGTGACAAAGCTCGCGACCGGATTGCCCGGCAGTCCGATGAACGGCGTGCCGCCGATAATCCCCATCGCCACCGGACGCCCGGGTTTTATGGCCATGCGCCACAGCACCAGGGTGCCGACGCTTTCGACACCGGCCTTGACGTGATCCTCCTCGCCGGTCGAAACGCCGCCGGTGGTCAGGATCAGATCGTGATGAGCCGCCACGCTCTTCAGGCTGCCGGCCAGCGAGGCGCGATCATCGCGCAGAATACCGAGATCGCTGACCTCGCAACCGAGGCGCTTGAGCATCGCCGATAGCATGAAGCGGTTGGAATCGAACAATTGCGCCGCCGCGCGCTTGTCCCCGGGCGATACCAGTTCGTTGCCGGTCGAAAACACCGCGACGCGGATGCGCCTCACCACATCGACATGGGTCAGGCCGAACGCCGCCGCGAGCGCGACGTCCTGCGGCCGCAGCCGCCGGCCGGCATCAAGCGCGGCGTGACCGGCGGGAATATCCTCGCCGGCGGGGCGCACATTGGCGCCGGGTTTCAGCCCCGGAGGGAGAACAACCCTGCCGGCTTCATCGATGCGCACATCCTCCTGCATGAACACCGTGTCGGCGCCATCCGGCATCGGCGCGCCGGTGAAAATGCGCGTGGCGTGACCTGGCGTGGCCGGCTCCTGCGCCGACGCGCCGGCCTGAATGCGCGAGGTCACGGGAAACGCCGCTTCGTTCCCAGGCGGCAGATCGCGGCTGCGCACCGCATAGCCATCGACGGCGGAATTGGTGAAGGGCGGCAGCGGCAGCGATGCGGAAATGTCGCGAGCGAGAATGCGCCCATCGGCCTCGGCAAGCGCAACGGTCTCGATATCGCGCACCGCCGTCACCCGCGCGGCGATGATGCCGACGGCTTCATCGACCGACATCATCGGCCCGCCGAACGCAAAGCAATCGTCGGACAATTGCGCCATGTTTTGTCTCAGGCTTCTTGGTTCTCAGACTTCTTATGTCTCAGACTTGGCTAACGCTTCGCGCCAGCACGTCTTGGACCGATATCGCGAACCGCTGCATCATAGAAGCAATCGCCGGGATGTCATCGAGATGGGCGACCGGAAGCTCGGTTTCAACCGCGGCATCGGTGGCGATGCCGGCGATGGCGGGATCGTCGGGGAACAGCAGCGCCTTGCCGTTGGCGGCGCGGTGCACCTCGATCTTGCGATGCGGCTCGGACTTGAAACCTTCGACCACGACCAGATCGACCCGCGACATCTTCTTGAGCAATTCCGGCAGCCGCGGCTCGGAGCGGCCGCGCAATTCATGCATCAGGGCCCAGCGCTTGCCGGAGGACACCAGCACCTCTTCGGCGCCCGACTGCCGGTGCACCCAGGAATCCTTGCCCGGCACGTCGACATCGAAACTATGATGGGCGTGCTTGATAACGGAGACGCGAAGGCCTCTCTCACGCAAATGCGGGATGACGCGCGCCAGCAGGGTCGTTTTGCCGGCGCCGCTCCATCCCGCAAGGCCTATCACTTTCATCACGTTCTCCGGAACCTGCGTCCTCCGACGTCATTGCGAGGAGCCAACGGGTCGCGCGAAATGCGCGCCCGATGACAGGCTCCGCGACGAAGCAATCCACCTTCGCCGTGGATGCATGGATTGCTTCCGCCTTCGCTCTTCGAGCTACGGCGGACAAGTCGCTTCGCTCGCAATGACGCCATTGGCCGTATTTCGCTCATGCTCTAGGATACTTATATCAGGCTTCAGGCAATGGTATGCTAGCCTGCAAATGATGATGAAGATCGACAAAGCGCCCGTCCCGCTGATCTTGCCCAATCCGCAGGACCCCCGGCTGACCGAACGCGTCGCCGGGTCCGACCAGACCGGGGCGGCGGTCGAGATCAATGTCCCGGTGGAGCGGCCGCTGACGCTGTACCTCAACGCGCAAGAGATCGTCACCATGATGACGATCGGCGACTATCCGGAATATCTGGCGCTCGGATACCTGCTCAACCAGAACATGCTGAAATATGACGACGTCGTCACCGAAGTGGAATATGACGACGACCTCCAGGTGGTGGTGGTGCGCACCGAGCATCATACCAATTTTGAACAAAAATTGAAAAAGCGCACACAGACCTCGGGCTGCGCGCAGGGCACGGCGTTCGGCGATCTCCTGGAAGCGGTCGAAAGCGTAGCCCTGCCCAAGGCGGAGTTGCGCACGTCCTGGCTCTACCAGATGACGCACACGATCAACACCATGCCCTCGCTTTATCTGGAGGCCGGCGCGATCCATGGCTGCGTGCTGTGCAAGGAGGGTACGCCTGTCTGCTACACCGAGGACGTCGGCCGCCATAACGCCGTCGACAAGATCGCGGGCTGGATCTATCGCCACGGCGTCGATCCCGCCGACAAGATTCTTTACACCACGGGACGGCTGACATCCGAGATGGTGATCAAGACGGTGCGGATGGGAATTCCCATCCTGGTCTCGCGCTCGGGTTTTACGGCGTGGGGCGTCGACCTCGCCCGGCAGGTCGGACTGACGCTGGTTGGGCGCACGCGGGGAAAACGTTTTATTGCGCTCTCAGGCCAGGAGCGGATCATCTACGATCAGAATCTCGCTTTTGTCGAAGAGGAATCCGCGCGTCACAAGCGCAAGGGCGCCGACCGTGACGACTAACATCCCCGGCGTATTACTGGCCGGCGGCCTGGCGCGCAGGATGGGCGGCGGCGATAAGCCGATGCGCCGGATCGGCGGCCGCACCATCCTTGAACGCGTCATCGCGCGATTAAAACCGCAATGCGACGGACTGATCCTCAATGCCAATGGTGATCCGGTGCGATTTGCGAGTTTTGGTTTGCCGGTGATTGCCGATACCGTGGAGAATTTCCCTGGACCGCTCGCCGGCATTTTGGCGGGGCTCGACTGGGCGGCGGCGAAGAAACCCGAAGTTGAATTCATTCTCAGCGCCGCCGCCGACTGTCCGTTCCTGCCGCGCGATCTCGTCGCACGCCTGCATCGCGCCCGCACCGAGCAGAACGCGCAGCTCGCGGTTGCCGCCTCCGACGGACAATCGCATCCGGTGATCGGACTATGGAGCGTGGCCCTGCGCGATGAACTCCGCCACGCACTGGTCGTGGAAGACATCCGCAAGATCGACCGCTGGACCGCGCGCTATCGGCTTGCGACGGTGACGTGGCCGACGGAGCCGCTCGATCCGTTCTTCAACGCCAACACGGTGGAGGATATCGCGGAGGCGGAGCGGCTGGCGGCGTTGGATGGGGGGTGACCACTTGCTCCGCCCTCATCCTGAGGAGCGGCCCCCTTGGCCGCGTCTCGAAGGATGGGCCGCGGGTGGCCTCATGGTTCGAGACGCGCGAAGACGCGCTCCTCACCATGAGGATCACGCAGGCCGAAACCCCGCCCCTTCCAGCGCCGCGCGGCTTTCTTCCGACGCCAGCGCCTGCAAAAACGCCTGCACCGCCGGGCGCTGCTTGCGCGCGGTCACCAGCGCAAAATCATAATGCTCTTCCGCGAGCGGAATAAAACCTAGGCCCGCGGCGTGCGCGACCGGCGCGATCGTCATGCCCCAGTCGGCACGATGCTGCGCCACGGCGGCGGCGACGGCGTTGTGCGAGCGCGGCTGGTTCCAGTAGCCATCGGGGCGCGCCTCGCCGAGCAGGCGATCGATCAGGATGCGGGTGCCGGCGCCCTGGTTGCGGTTGACCATGATGCAAGCGGCGTCGGCGAGCGCGGCGCGGACGGCGGCTTGCGCGTCCAGGCCTTCGAAGCGCGCATCACCAGCGCGGAACACGATGCCCTGCATCCGCCGCCAGCCCGGCACCAGTTCGAGACCGGCCATGAGGAACGGCGCGTTGTAGCTTTCGGTCGCCTCGTCGAACAAATGGATCGGCGCGAAATCGCACTCGCCGCGCCGCGCCGCCGCCAATCCGCCGAGACTGCCCACCGCGATCGAGCGCACCATGAGGCCCGCGCGGGCCAGCGGTGCGGCGACCAGATCGAGCCCGATGCAATGGCTGCCGACGATGACGAGATCGGGCACCCGCACATGCGGCGTGAACAGTGTCACCTCGGCCTCGGAGCCTGCCGGCAACTGATCTGCCAGCGCATCGATCTTCAAAAAGCCGTCGGCCTGCGCGAACGAGGTGATGGCGCCGGAACCCTTGCCGGAGGGGTAGGCGATCAGGCCGTCGGCGCCTTCGACCAGCGATATCATCACGAATTCGGTGCGGCCGAGTTCGGAGGCGATCCGCACCGGCACTTTTGCCGTGACCTTGGCATCGGAACGCGGCGGCAGGCCCGCCATCCGCCGCAGCACCGGCACGATCATGTCGTGGAAGGTGAACATCGCCGAGGTCGGAAATCCCGGCAGGATTATCACTGGCTTGCCGTCGCAGACCGCAAGGCACAGCGGTTTGCCGGGTTTCAGCGCGACGCCATGGGCGATGATGCCGGGTTTTCCGAGGCGGGCGATGATGCGATGGGAGACATCGCCCGCGCCCTTCGAGGTGCCGCCGGACAGCACCAGCATGTCGCATGTTGCAAGCGCCTTGCGCATCGCGGCTTCCAGCGCTTCCTCGTCATCGGCGACAGCTCCGAGAAACATCGCCTCGCCGCCGTTCTCGTTCACCGCTGCCGTGACGATCGCACCGTTGGTGTCGTAAATCTCCGCAGGGCGCAGCGGCGTGCCCGGCTGAACCAACTCGTCGCCGGTCGAGAGCACCGCAACCTGCGGCCGTCGCGTCACCAAAACTTCCGAGATGCCGCAGGCCGCGCACATGCCGATCTCGCGCGAGCCGATCATGGTGCCGGCGCGCAGCAGCGTTTCGCCGCGCGCGATGTCGGAGCCGGCATAGGACACGAATTGTCCGGGCGACGCGGCGCGGCGGATCTCGATCGCGCCGGCGCCGGCGGGGTTTGTGTGCTCGACCATGACCACGGCGTCGGCGCCGCGCGGCAATGGGCCGCCGGTCGCAATCGAGGTCGCCGTGCCTGACAACACCGGCCGCAGCGGCGCGGTGCCGCAGGCGATCACTTCGTCGTTCAGCATGACGCGCACGGGCGCGGCTTCGCCGGCTTTGGAGAGATCGGCAGCGCGCACCGCAAAACCGTCGACATTGGAGCGGTCGAACGGCGGCACGTCGATCGGCGCCACGATATCCTGCGCCAGCACGCAACCCTGCGCGTCGGCAAGCCGCCGCTGCTCGCTCGGGAGCGCGCGCGGAAACAGCGCGGCGTCGAAACGCGCCATCGCTTCTTCGCGCGACAGGATCGTCAGGAACTGATCCTGATCGACGCTGTCCGGGCTCTTTGGCCGTGGAGAATTGGTCATGTCGGAACTCATATCAAGTCCCGCAACAGATAGGCATTCACCGGCGTTCCCGCAGCAAACCCCTCAGAAGCGCCGGGGACCACCAGCCATGCATCGGCCCGGGCAACGAGGTCAAGCGACAGCTCGCCGACCGCGAGCGGCGTCCATGCGCCGGCACTTTCTTTCAGCAGGACGATCTCGGCAAGGCCCACGCTTGATGCGATCTTCCGAGAGAGCGGCAGGGTGAAGGACTGCCGCTGCAAGAGACCGGACAATCGGTCCAGCACCGGGAGCACCAGCGTCCACCACGCCGCGAGCGCCTGATCCGGCGCGCCCGGCAGCGCGACGACGGGGATCTTCCCAATCCTGCCGACGGCAGCCGTTCGGCCGGGCTGCAAGGCAATGCCGTGCGCGATGTCGGCGCCGCACTGGACCAACGCTGCGATCGCCGCATCGGTATAGCCGACGCCGCTGCCGCCTATCGTGACCAGTAAATCGCAGTCGCCAGGTTCGATCACCTTGGCAATGGATGCCGCATCGCGTCCACTGGCTTCGGCCCAGGCCGGGCTGGCGCCGGCCGCACCTGCAAGTTCACAGATCAGCAGCGCCGTATGGCTAAGACTTGAGTTCGCGGGAATGTCGACGAGACGCAAGCGTGGGTGACGTACGCGAATGCTTTTCAGTCCCGCAACGCGTGCGCTCAACAGATCGACTCGGCCAATGCGCTGTCCCGAAGGGACGACAGAACGGCCTTCGGCGATGTCGCCGCCGATCCGGCGAACCCCCTGCCCCGGTATCGCTTCCACCAAGGCCTCGGCGATTGGACCTGTCTGATCGATACAGGAGGCATCGACGACGCAGTCGCACCCCTCCGGCATCGCATCGCCGGCTTCGACCCAGGTCGGAGAAAGGGCCAACGGCAACGGCGAATAGGACGACGCACCGACGAGGTCGCGGGCGCGCAAGGCCCA
This sequence comes from Bradyrhizobium lablabi, assembly GCF_900141755.1. Taxonomy (NCBI): domain Bacteria; kingdom Pseudomonadati; phylum Pseudomonadota; class Alphaproteobacteria; order Hyphomicrobiales; family Nitrobacteraceae; genus Bradyrhizobium; species Bradyrhizobium lablabi. Next base: position 2,528,865 of record NZ_LT670844.1, read on the forward strand.
GCCATCCGCCGCGGCGACGTCGCAAGGCGGAACCGCCTGGAGCGGCGGCATCTCGGACGCCACGCAGCCCAACGCTTCCGCGGTCCAAAGCTCGCGGGGCGCGACGGGCTCAAGATTATTGAGCAAGGTCGCGAGCGCGACATCGAGCGGAGTGAGCGAGGCCGGCAGGCGCTGGGTCGGGATCATCAGGGCATGGTGGACCACGCGCTGGCGCCTTGGCAACTATCCCCAGCTTAGTCGTCCCTGCGAAAGCAGGGACCCATAACCACCGCCGTTAATTGTTGGCAAAGGCAACACCACAGCGCCTCAATGAGAGGCCGCGGCGTATGGGTCCCTGCTTTCGCAGGGACGACATGGCAGAGGAGTTAACCATCAAACGTTCAGGTTCATCCAGACGGCCTTTGGCTCCGTAAAGTTCTCGATTGCCGCGGTGCCGTGTTCGCGGCCGAGACCGGAGTCGCGCTCGCCGCCCCAGGGCAATCGGACATCGGTATAGCCGTAGGTGTTGATCCAGACCGTGCCGGCGCGCGCCTTCTTCGCGAAGCGCTGCACCCGTCCGATGTCGCGGCTCCAGACGCCGGCTGCCAGGCTATAGGCGGTGCCATTGGCGATGCGCAGCGCCTCGGCTTCGTCGCGAAAGCGGATGACGCTGACGACCGGGCCAAAAATTTCCTCCTGCGAGATCCGCATCTCGTGTTTCACCCCGGCGAACACCGCGGGGCTGATGAAATATCCGCGGTCGCCGACGCGCTCGCCGCCGGTCGTGAGCAAGGCGCCCTCCTGCTGGCCGATCGCGACATAATCGAGAATGATCTTCATCTGCTTTTCGGAGATCACGGGGCCGAGCACGGTGGCGCGATCGCCGGGATCGCCGATGCGCAAGCCCCTGGCGCGCGCCGTCAGCCGCTCGACCACGTCATCGTAAACCTTGTCATGGACGAGCACGCGCGAGCCCGCCGAGCAGACCTGGCCCGCGTTGAAGAAAATACCGGCCGCCGCGGCCTTGGTGGCGGCATCGAGATCGGCGTCGTCGAAGATGACGTTGGCGGACTTGCCGCCGAGTTCGAGCGACACGCGTTTGAAATTGCCCGCGGCGCCCTTCATGATGCCCCGGCCGACGCCGGGCGATCCCGTGAAGGTGACCTTGTCGACGTCGGGGTGATTGACGAGGGCTTCGCCCACGACCCGCCCCGGGCCGGGGACGATGTTCAGCACGCCCGGCGGCAAGCCTGCTTCGAGCGCCAGTTCGCCGATCCGCAGCGCCGACAGCGACGTCAGCTCGGCCGGCTTCATGACGATTGTGCAGCCACACGCCAGTGCAGGGGCGAGCTTCCACATCCCGATCATCAGGGGGAAATTCCAGGGCACGATGGCCGCCACCACGCCGATGGGTTCGCGCACCGTGTAGGTCAAAGCGTCGTCGCGCGTGGACACGACCTCGCCGCTGATCTTGTCGGCCCAGCCGGCGTAGTAAGTCAGCGTGTCCACCGCCGCCGGGAAATCCTGGCGCAGCACGGCTGCGATCGGCTTGCCGGCATCGAGGCTTTCCAATGCAGCGATCTCATCCGAATGCTTTTTCAGAAGCTCCGCCCACTTCAGCAGGATATGGCCGCGTTCGGCGGCGCGCATCGTGCGCCACGGACCTTCGAAGGCGCGGCGCGCCGCGGCCACCGCGCGGTCGACGTCTGTTTCGTCGCCTTCCGCGATCTCGGCGATGATTTGTTCGGTCGCGGGATTGAGGGATTTGAAGGTGCGCCCGGAGGCGGACGGAACGTGCCTGCCGTCGATCAGCAGCAATTTGTCTTTGGCGGCCGCCATGGCGGGCGGCGCGTCACGCGAATGATCATATGCAATCGACATCATATTTCCTCCGGCACTTATTGCTCAACCTAGGAGCATATTGCCAATCGTAAATATGATATGCTCTGCCTATGGCCCGCCATGATATGAAGTAGATTTCATAACTATGGACGCGAAAATGCTGCGCATCGAAATCGATACCGTTTGGCGCTTTCACCGGGAAGGCAGCCCGCAGACGGCGATCGTCATGCTGGGGATCCTCAACGAGATCCGCAAAACCGGCAAACTGACAAGCGCCGCGGGTCACGCCCGCCTTTCCTACCGGCATGTCTGGAATCTGGTCGAGCAATGGTCGGATTTCTTCGGCGTGCCGCTGGTCGAAACCCAGCGCGGCAAGGGAACGAGACTGACGGCCTTCGGCGAAAAGCTGGTCTGGGCCGGCGAGCGCATGCAGGCGCGTCTCGGCCCGCAACTGGAAAACCTGGCGCAGGAACTCGTCACCGAGATAAAACCGTTCCTGCATCAGCGCCCGTCGGTGATCCGGGTTCACGCTAGCCATGGTTTTGCCGTCTCAAAACTGCGGGAGTTACTCGACCGCGAGCCCGGCATCGGGGTCGACCTGCGCTATGTCAGCAATCAGAACTCGCTGGTGTCGCTGGCGCAGGGCGCCTGCGACCTCTCCGGCGTGCATCTGCCGCACGGCGAATTGCGCGCGCAGGGCATTCAGGCTTGCAAGGAGTGGCTCGATCCGCGCGAAGATCGCGTGATCAGTTTCGTCACGCGCGAGATGGGCCTGATGGTCAAGCCCGGCAATCCGCTCAAGATCGCATCCCTGAAAGACCTCGTCGAGCGCAAGGCGCGCTTCGTCAATCGCGATCACGATTCGGGGACGCGATTGCTGTTCGACCAGTTGCTGGCCTTGCACAGGATCGACCAGACCAAAATCAACGGCGCGCAGCAAATGGAATTCACCCATGCAGCGGTTGCCGCCTATGTCGCCAGCGGCATGGCGGACGCAAGCTTCGGCGTCGAGGCCGCGGCCCGGCAGTTCGGGCTCGATTTCATCCGGATGCTGACAGAGGACTATTTCTTTGTCTGCAAGCGTGCGTTCCTGGAAACGGAGCCGATGCAGCGCGTGCTCGACATCATGAAGGGCCGCGAATTCCATAAGGCGGTTGCGGCGCTGCCGGGATATGTCGCCGCCAATACCGGCTCGGTCAGCTCGGTGAAGGAATTTCTGGAGAGGATGGACGCAAGCCGATAGCGCCGACCGGTCCCGGCGGCGGCGCGGACATTGCCGCCTCTCTCCACCTTGTTCGGCACGAATTCCGCTATTTGGCAAATGATTGAACAGGGCCAAAAATATGCATACAAATGCAAGATGGACTTTTTGACCACCAGCGAGGCCGCCGAATATGTCCGGCTTGGAGAGCGCAAGCTCTACGAACTGGTGACGTCGGGCGCGATTCCCTGCAGCAAGATCGCCGGCAAGTGGCTGTTTCCGCGTCACGAGCTCGACCTTTGGGTGCTTTCGGGATTGGCGCGGCCCGCCGGCATGGCGGCGGCCGACCCGCCGCCGATCGTCGGCGGCAGCCAGGACGATCTGTTGGAATGGAGCTTGCGCGAATCCGGCTCCGGGCTTGCCTCGCTCAGTGAAGGCACCGCACGCGGCGTCGAGCGGCTGCAGCGCGGCGAGGTGATGGTCGCGGCGATCCATTTCCACGGCAACACCATTCCGGACGGCTCCGCCGACGACGCCAATCTCGCGGCGGTGCGCGCGTTGCCGGGCCTGCATGATGCCGTGCTGGTCGGTTTCGCGCGGCGCGAACAGGGTCTCTTGCTGCCGCCGGGCAATCCGAAGCAAATCCACACCCTCGCCGATGTGCTTTCTGCGGGTGCGAAAATGGCGGTCAGGCAGCCCGGCGCGGGCGCCCAGATGCTGCTCGAGGTGCTCTTGAGCCGCGCGGGCGCCGGACCGAAGGATCTGCGCCGGTTCGAGCCGCCCTGCCTGACCGGTCCCGATCTTGCGGCTGCGATCCGCGCCGGCAAGGCCGATTGCGGCCTCGCCACGCGCGCCGCGGCGACAGCGGCGGGGCTCGATTTCGTGCCGCTGGTGTCCGAGAATTTCGATCTGTTGATGCGGCAGCGCAGCTATTTCCGGCCGCAGATTCAGGCCCTGATCGGCTTCCTCCGCGACAAGCCCCTGAAGCAGCGCGCCATCGAGCTCACCGGCTACGACCCTGCACCGTCAGGCCAAATCCGCTTTGCCGCGTGAGGAGATCATGATCCCCTTGGATTGACGCGGACGGCCAATTGGTTGCAAAAGCAACGGACCGGCTGAGTGACGCTTCCGGTCAATAATAAAGGCCAATGTGCCCGACACCCATGGGAGGACATCCGTGATTTCAGTGAGAAAAATCTCCATGCTTGCGGCGTTCGCGATGGCAACACTGTCATCGCCAGCGGCGCTGGCGCAAATTTCCGACGATGTGGTCAAGATCGGCGTCCTCACCGACATGAACGGGCCGGCCTCGACGCCGACGGGCCAGGGCTCGGTGACCGCGGCGCAGATGGCGGTGGATGATTTCGGCGGCAAGGTGCTGGGAAAGCCGATCTCAGTGATCGTCGGCGATCATCAGCTCAAGCCGGATATTGGCGGCGGCATCGCGCGACGCTGGTATGACGTCGAACAGGTCGATCTGATCGTGGACGTGCCGGTGTCGGCGGTGGGGCTTGCGATCCAAAGCATCGCCAATGAAAAGAAAAAACTGTTCATCACCCACTCCACTGGTGCTGCGGATTTTCATGGAAAATTCTGCTCGCCCTACGCGATCCAGTGGGTGTTCGATACCCATGCCCTCGCAGTCGGCACCGCCAAGGAAGTGGTGAAGCGCGGCGGCGACAGCTGGTTCTTCATCACCGACGATTACGCGTTCGGCCACGCGCTCGAACGCGACGCCTCCGCGGTGGTCAACGCCAATGGCGGCAAGGTGCTCGGCTCGGTGCGCCCGCCATTGGCAACGCCGGACCTTTCATCCTTCGTGCTGCAGGCGCAGGCCTCAAAGGCAAAAATCATCGGCATCGCCGCAGGTCCCCCCAACAACATGAACGAGATCAAGACCGGCGCCGAGTTCGGCATCTTCAAAGGCGGCCAGCAGATGGCCGCCCTGCTCGCGCTGATCACCGACATTCATTCGCTGGGACTACCGGCAGCGCAAGGGTTGTTGCTGACGACGTCGTTCTACTGGGACATGGATGACAAGACCCGCGAATGGTCAAAACGCTATTTTGCCAAGATGAACCGGATGCCGACGATGTGGCAGGCCGGCGTGTATTCGTCCGTGATGCATTATCTCGACGCGATCAAAGAGACCGGCACCGACGAGCCGCTCAAGGTCGCCGCGAAAATGCGCGAGAAGCCGATCGAGGATTTTTTCGCGCGCAACGGCAAACTGCGCGAGGACAATCTGATGGTGCACGATTTGATGCTGGTCGAGGTCAAGAAGCCGGAGGAGTCAAAATATCCGTGGGACTATTACAAGATCCTCGCAAAGATTTCCGGCGAGGATGCGTTCGGCCCACCGGATCCGGCGTGCCCTTTGGTGAAGAAATAACTTCTTCCTGTCGTCCCTGCGAAAGCAGGACCCATAACCGCAGGTGTTCGCGATTGAGCCAGGCTGGAGCTCCAGCTTTCGCAAAACTTAGATCGGTGGTTATGGGTCCCTGCTCTCGCAGGGACGACGGAGATTTACTTCACCACTCCGATCTCGCGGAGATATTTCAGCACGCCCGGATGGATCAATTCCACGTTCGGCGCGGCGGCGACCGTGTTCGCCGCCGTCGTCTCGCAAGCCTGCGCCAGTTTCTTGCAGAACACACCCTCCGCGCCATGCAGCGTTTTCGCCAGATGATAGGCGACATCGTCGGGCAAACTCTCGCGCGCGAGGATAAAACTCCAGGAGCCGAGCGCATTGATCGCGTCGTTCTGGTTGGGATAGCTGCCCGCCGGCACCGTCAGCGGCTTGAGAAAAGAGTGTTTTGACCTGATGCGCGCGATCTCGTCGGCATCCGGCGCGATGAAGCGGGCGCCGGTGGGGCTCGCCGCGACAGCGGCAAATCCGGGCCAGCCGATGCCGGCGCCCCACAGCGCCGCGGCGCGCCCGTCGAGCACCATCGCCGGCCCATCGCCGGCGCGATCGAGATAGAGGGACTTGAAATCCTCGTCCTGCTTCAGTCCGAGGCCATCGAGGATATAGCGCGACAGGATTGGAAGGCCGGAGCCCTTGGCACCGAACGCGACCGGCTGGCCGACCAGATCGTGAATGGTCTTGAAGGGACTGTCGGCGCGCACCACGAACATGCCGGGGCTGGAATACATCGCGGTCAGGATTTTCAGCCGGGTCGGCGGCCGCCCGATGCCCATGAAGGCTTCATAGGAAGGCTCGCCGGCGACCAGCGCGATATCGAGGTTTGAAGCTTCCAATAGCGGAATGTTCTCATTGCTGCCCTTGGTGTTGCGCGGCCCGATCGCAAGGCTCGGATCGGCCTCGTTCATGATTTCGGCAAAGGCATTGCCGTAAAGCGGGAAGCCGCCGCCCGGCGTTGCGGTACCCAGACTGATCGTGGTCTTTTGAATGGCCTTGCCTCCTTCTTGCGCCGCAACGCTCCCTGCCAGCAGCATGACGCCAGCGCAAACCACACGAACGATGTTCATGGTCGACCCCATGGGCGCGCCGGCTGGCGCGCGGAAGATATTCGCCAAAGGCAATGTAGGCAAATTTGCAATTGTATGAAAGCATGGCGCAACGGATGCCAAAAGCTTGATGTGTCGATGTCGGGTTCGACAGCAAGTGATAAAAGAAATGACGGGGGGAACCATGATCGCATGTTTGCGCGCGGCGATGTTCAGCCTGATTTTTCTGGCGGCAGGTAGCGCGCCGTCATCCGCCGCCGATTATCCGAACCGTCCGGTGCGCTGGCTGATCGGCTTTCCCGCAGGCGGCCCGGTCGACGTCGTCGCGCGCATCATGAGCCAGGCGCTGTCGGAGCATTTCGGCCAGCAATTCGTGGTGGAAAACAGAGCCGGTTCCGGCGGCAACATCGCGACCGCTGCCGCGATCAGTTCGCCGCCGGACGGCTATACGCTGTTATTCAGCGGCGCTAACAACGCGATCAGCGCCTCGCTCTACAAGAAACTGCCGTTCGATTTCATCCGTGACACCGTGCCGGTCGCGGTCTTCACGCAAGTGCCCAACCTGCTGGTGGTGTCGAACGCCATGCCGGTCAAAACCGTTCAGGAGCTGATCGACTACTGCAAGGCCAATCCGGGCAAGGTCTCCTATGCCTCATCCGGCAACGGCACCACGGTGCACATGTCGGCGGAACTGTTCAAGGCGATGACCAAATGCGACATGCTGCATGTGCCCTATCGCGGATCGGCGGCCGCCTTTCCCGACGTCATCTCCAACAAGGTGCAATTGATCTTCGACAACCTGCCCACGGCGATGGAACAGGCGCGCGGCGGCAGCGTGCGCGCGCTCGGCGTCAGTTCGCCGCAGCGCTGGCCCAGCGTGCCCGAAATTCCCGCGATCGCCGAAACCGTGCCGGGATATGAGGCGACCGTCTTCTACGGCATGTCCGCGCCCAAGGGCACGCCGCCGGAAATCATCGACATTCTCAACAAGGCGGTGAATGAAGTGCTGAAGGATCCGAAGCTTGTCGCGCGGTTCGCCGCAATCGGCGGCGTCCCGAAGCCGATGACGCCGGCCGGATACGGCAAACTGATTGCGGACGCGACTGAAAAATGGCGCAAGGTGGTCGAGTTCGCCGGCGTTTCGGTGGATTAGACCATGCTGTGTAATTACAAAATGCGGCAACGAACAGAAAACAACGGAAACCCCATGGTATCTTTGCGCGCCGCCGTTTTCGGCCTGGTCTGCCTTGCAAGCCTTGGGGCAGGTCCCGCCCCCTCCGCCGCCGCCGATTATCCGAACCGCCCGGTGCGCTGGCTGATCGGTTTCGCCGCCGGCGGGCCGACCGATATCGTGGCACGCGTCATGAGCCAATGGCTGTCGGAGCATTTTGGCCAGCAGTTTGTGGTGGAGAATCGCGCCGGTTCCGGCGGCAACCTCGCGGCCGCCGCGGCGGTCAGTTCGCCACCGGATGGCTATACGCTGTTGTTTGTCGGGCCCAACAACGCGATCAGCGCCTCGCTCTATAAGAAACTGCCTTACGATTTCATTCGCGACACGGTGCCGGTCGCGAGCATCATGCAACTGACCAATATGCTGTTGGTGTCGAACGCCATGCCGGTTAAAACCGTTCAGGAGTTGATCGACTATTGCAAGGCCAATCCGGGCAAAGTCTCCTATGCCTCATCGGGCTACGGAACGTCGGTGCATATGGCGGCGGAATTGTTCAAGGCGCTGACCAAGACCGACATGGTCCACGTGCCCTATCGCGGAGCGGCGCTCGCATTTCCCGATATTATTTCCAACAAGGTGCAATTGATCTTCGACAATTTGCCCACGGCGATGGAACAGGCGCGCGGCGGCAGCCTGCGCGCGCTCGGCGTCGCCTCGCCGCAGCGCTGGCCCGGCGTGCCTGATATCCCGGCCATTGCCGAAACCGTGCCGGGATTCGAGGCGGTCGGATTTTATGGCATCTCCGCGCCAAAGGGCACGCCGCCGGAGATCGTGGAGATCCTCAACAAGGCGGTGGGCGAGGCGCTGAAGGATCCTAAACTGGTGGCGCGGCTGACCGAGCTTGGCGGCATCCCGAAGCCGATGACGCCGGCCGAGTTCGGCAGGCTGATTGGCGACGAGACGGAGAAATGGCGCAAGGTGGTGGAGTTTGCCGGGGTGTCGGTGGAGTAACCCCCGACTAAAGGCATCGCCAAAAGCGAAGTTCCGCCTTCGCGAGAATCGACGCGCTGCTTCTTCAGGCCGCCCGTACCGAGCTTAAGAACTTGCCCACCTCGAGCTTGAGGCGGGTGCTTTCGCCGGACAATGACTTTGCCGCCGCCAGCACTTGCGACGATGCCGATCCGGTCTCGCTGGCGCCGCGCTGCACGTCGGCGATGTTGGAAGAGACCTGCTGGGTGCCGTGCGCGGCCTGCTGCACGTTGCGGGAAATTTCCTGGGTCGCCGCGCCCTGCTCCTCGATGGCGGAGGCAATGGCGGAGGCAATCTCGGACATCCGTCCGATGGTGCCGCCGATCTCCTTGATGGCGCCGACCGAGTCCTGCGTCGCGGCCTGAATGCCGTCGATCTGCTGGCTGATCTCGCCGGTTGCTTTGGCGGTCTGTTCGGCCAGCGCCTTCACTTCCGACGCCACCACCGCAAAACCGCGGCCCGCTTCGCCTGCCCGCGCCGCCTCGATGGTGGCATTCAATGCCAGGAGATTGGTCTGGCCGGCGATGGTGTTGATCAATTCCACCACATCGCCGATCCGGGCCGCCGCCCGCGCCAATTCGCCGACGCGATCATTGGTCTGCTGCGCCTGCGCCACCGCCTCGCTCGCGATCCGCGCCGAATCCTGGACCTGACGGCTGATCTCGTTGACCGACGAGGCCATCTCTTCGGTCGCGGATGCGACCGATTGCACATTGGTGGAGGCTTCTTCAGAGGCCGCCGCGACCATGGTGGTCAGTTCTTCCGAACGCTCCGCGGTTGCCGTCAGCGTGCCGGCGAAGGCTTCCAGTTCGCCCGAGGCCGACGACACGATATCCACGATCTCGCCAATCATCGCTTCGAAATCACGGGTAACCTTGTCGACGCGCTGGCCGCGCTGGATTTTTGCATCGGCCTCCACCGCCGCCGCCTCGTCGGCCGCCTTCTTGGCGATCAGGGCCTCCTTGAAGACCTGCAGCGAGCCGGCCATGGTCCCGATTTCGTCGGCGCGGTCGCTGGCCGGGATGGTGACGTCATGGCGGCCGGCCGCGAGGTCGCCGACCACGTCCGTCAGGGTCGCGAGCGGCGTAATGACGCGGCGACGCAACATCAGCGTTACGCCGGCGAGCACGCCAAGCAGCGCCACGACGGCAAGGCCCGCCAGCGCCAGCATGATCAGGGCGCTGTCGCGTGCGGCGCCTGCGCGTTCGGCGGCTTCCGCCAATGCCGCATCGCGCACGGCGAAGAAACTCTGCACCGCCGGCACGACCCTGGCGGCCAGCTCATCCTCGGACTTGACGCCGTAATTGCCGTCGCCGCGCGCCGCCAGTATCTCTTTTTCGATCCAGGGCGCGGCCCCTCCAAAATACGCGTCGACCGCATCTTTCAGTGGTTTCACAAGCCGCGCCGGGCTACCGATCTGATCGACGCCGGCTTCGATGCGTTCGTGATCCAAATCGACGCGGCCCTGGGCACGGTCGATTGCGGATATTTCAGCCGCGCTCAGCGGGCGGCGCAAACTGATCGCAGCCGACATTGAAGCGGCGCGGCCGCCGGCGGAGATCCGCAGGTCCTGGGCGGTACGAGCGACATTCAACAGCGCCGTCAGTGACGCATCCGCGGCGGTCACCTGATTTTCGAGGCGATTCAAGAGCGGTTCGATGATCGCGGCGGCCTGGGCCACGCCGGGAAGGAAGCCTTTGACCACCGCGGCATCACGCGCACTCATCGGCACAGCCAGCGCGCGATCGGTCGCAGCGCGGACATCGGCAAGCTTGGCCGCGGACTGGTTAAGGCCTTCGACGATCGCAGCGCTATCGCTCAGCGCGCTAACCGCCGTCCGGGCGCTTGCGAAAGCGGCATCCGCCTGATGCACGGCCTTCGCAATCGCCTCGAGCTGAGGCGGTGTCGCGACACCCTCCTTGAACAGTGGACTGAGATAGGGCGCGCGATGGCCGGCGATCTGCTGACCCACCGCGAGAACCGCGCCAAACGCCTCGACGGCCTTGATCGCTTCGGTCTTGCTCGCATAGGTACGATATTGCGGAACAAGGACCTCCGCGCCAAGGATGACCGCTAAAGCCGTCACCGAGAGCATTGATACCGCAAAGAGCCGGCCAATCCGCATGGTCTGTTTCCATCGTGCTGTGCCCGTTCAAAATATGCAAAAGGGGCTAAAGCCGCCTTAATGGGCGCTGGTATAACTACTGTGCCGGGCTCTGCGGCTCCGTGGATTGGGGCGATGAAGCGCCCAAAATGGCGGGTTATTGCATGACCGCCCGCGAATACCAGCCCGGCATTGCCGGATCGCCAACCGCATTGTAAGGGGTCTCCAGCACCGTTGCCTGTCCGCGAAAGCGGCAGGACCGGCGGGGCCTGTAGCTCAATGGTTAGAGCCGGCCGCTCATAACGGTCTGGTTCCTGGTTCGAGTCCAGGCAGGCCCACCAATAAAATCAGTGACTTGTCGATTTTGATATTTTCTACGCCGCCAGAAATTCCGACAGGATCGGAAACGATCTCGGCGCGAATAACCAAGTCATCTCAATGGCACCTACGACAAGCCGGCCGAGCGCGACGGCCTGCTTGCAGGTCTTGCCGACAACGGAAAGTCAGCACGCACGATGTCTGCTTCCGTTCGATGATCGGACATTCGTTGGCGACGTCCGCAGTTCCGAAATGTGCCACGAGCTGACGTCGTGTTCAGGCTGGAAAAGCATTAGAAGCACCACAATGGAGCGGCTCGACCGAAGGGCTGTCCAGGCTGAGGCACGAGCATGTTGTGTTGGAATGGAAACTTGAGCAACATCATGGCTGAAGCGCCGCGGACGTGGAGACTCGAAGGCTTCGCACCCGCACGACGACTTCGGGCGAAGATTCGAGGGAGACGCCATTGCCTAGAACAGTCACTTTCCAAGTCGCGGTAGTGCTGATGCTTTGGTGCGCCGTACGTGCGCTGACGGCTGATGCATGGGCCACACCTCTGGAGCGCGTAGAGTTTGAAAGCGCCTCTCAACGGCTCGGTTCGGGTGCGCTCAGTCCGGGCGACCGCATACAGGGCGATCTGGCCAAGCCCGATGGCGCAGGCCCTTATCCCGCTGTCATCGTGCTGCACGGCTGTGCCGGGATGCATGACACGACAAAGCAAAAGTTGGTCGATGAACTTGTCGCCTGGGGCTATGTCATCCTGCTCGTGGACAGCTATGCTACGCGCCGTATCGATCACGCCTGCATATCAAGCGCGTTTGCCATGTTCTTCAGGCGTAGGCCGGATGCCTACGGGGCTCTGGTCTTCCTGGCTCGCCAAACCTTCGTCGAGCCACACCGTGTGGCTGCGGTCGGCTTCTCGGCAGGCGGTCGGGTTACCCTCTCTGTGGCGGAGCCCAATTCGTTCGAACTGTTCGCCCCTCCAAGCAACTTGCGGTTCCGGGCGGCGGTTGCGTTCAATCCTCCATGTGAGCAGGCAGTGGAGCGTCCGGGGATACCCACGCTCATCTTCATTGGGGCCCTCGACGATTGGACGCCGGCGGCAGACTGCTCCAATAAAATCGCCAGCTGGGGCAACGACGGGCCGGCAGTCGAGCTCGTTGTCTATCCCGGCGCGCACCACGGATTCTACTACCCGCACCTCCAGCCCGGCATGACCTTGTTTGGTCACTGGGTGGAATACAACGCCGCGGCAGCGGACAATGCAAGTCACCGCCTGCACCAGTTTCTCGATCGCCACCTCAACTGAAGGCCGATAGCGGCAACAGAAATTGACTTCTTTTGCGGGTCAACAGCGGGCCTGACTGGCCGAGCAGAGCCGCGGCGTCCTTAGCGTGTATCCGCTCCCAATCGGATGTTGCGACGATCAAAAGCCCCACTCACTCGGGCACGACGGCCTTCGCATTGTCAGCTGAAAAAAGTGCCGGCACGTCGAACTTGCCGGTCTGCAGGTCGTATCTGCAGCGCCAGCCGTTCACCACGCCGGTCTGCATAGGTTTGCGACCCTTGACGTCGGCATCCCCCGACAGGGCGATCAGAAGATAGCGGTTCGCCGGCCAATCGACGCCGAGCCCGCGATAGTTCTCCTCAAGCCCCTCCAGCAGATACGCCGAGTCGTGATACTCCGGCGCCTTCACGAGCTTTCGCCAGTCGGGCCGAGTCTTCAGATAGTCCCACGCCAGGTCGCCGAGCGGCTTCTTGCTCGCGCGCAAATAGCCCTGCGGCGTGAGGCGGTACAGATGGAGCGTGGAGGTGCCCGAGCCGATCTTTTGCACGCGAACGATCCATTTCAGATCGTTGGTGAAGATAAAATCCGCGGGATAGCCGGCCGGTTCCGGATCAAGCAGCGTGAATGCGCCCTGCCGGCGCGCCCAGAACTGCCATTTCCAGTCGTCCGTATCCTTGTTCAGGTATTGCTCGATCGTTGTCGCGCCGTCCGGCGATTTCCGGGTGTATTTCTCTTCGATCTTGTAACCCGCGGGCGGAGCCGCCGGCTGCGCGGCGGCCGCCCCACTGCAGACGCCGATGCTGCAGGCAACGAACAGGCCGATCCAAGATGTCCTGCCCTTCATTTTCTGGCTCCATTGATCCGGTCACGCGATTAGTCGCGCATGTCCTGATCAAGTTCATTGTGGGCGCACTGGCGGCTTCCGAATTCGGGGTTCACTAGCGATGTCCTATCGCCAAGGAACACGGCACGCGGTCAGAAACCGAGCACGCGGAGCTGTTGCTTGCTGACCCGGTCGGCCGGGTCGATCGATTGCGCCTTGCGGAAATCGGCGATCGCCTCGGCGTGGCGGCCCAGCACTTCATTGGAGAGGCCGCGGTTGTTGTAGGCTTCGACATAGGACGGACCGAACTGGATCGCTTGCGTGAAATCTGCAATCGCTTGGTTGCTGTCACCCTTTGCGACGTAGGCTTTGCCGCGGGAGTTGAAAGAGTTGAAGTCCTTGGGGTTTATCGCAATCGCCTGGTCATAGTCCCGGATCGCGTCATCGATCTTGCGCAGCGCCTTATAGGCATTGCCGCGATTCCAATACGCCACGCTGTTCTTTGGATTGATGCTGATCGACTGATCATAACCAGCGATTGCCCGGCTATAGTCCTTCAAGCCTTCGTAAGCGACGCCAAGGCAATTGTACCCGCCGGAATTTTTGGGCTCGCGCTTGATGACCTCACTGCAATCCGGAACGGCGAGGTCGTATCGGCGATTGTTGCTGTAGGCAACGCCACGCGAGCTGTACAGCCAAAGCAGATTTGGATCGAGCTTGATTGCCTCGCTGTAGTCTGCGATGGCGGACTCCCATCCGCCTTTTTTCGTGATCAACCTCTTCTTGAAGAGCGCCTGACCCCTTTGGCCGAAACCAAAGGCGTATTTTGGATCGATTGTGACCGCCTCGGTGATATCGGCGACCGCCTGGTCGAATTCACCCTTTTCCGTCCATGCCATGCCGTGGCGGGTATAGGCCCACACGTCCCTGGAATCGACCCTGATCGCCTCGGCGTGGTCGGCCAGCGCTGCATCGTATTCGTGCAGACCGTAATACGCGACGCCACGGTTGTTGTAGGCCCAGCCATATTTCGGATCGATCTTGATCGCCTCGGTGCAATCCGCAATGGCCGCGTCGTGGTCCTCTTTGCTCTCGTAAGCCTCGCACCGGTGCGCAAAGGCCCAGGCGTCCTTCGGGCTGAGCTTGATGGCCTCGCCGTAGTCGGCAATCGCGCGGTCGTAATCCTTCCCGTTGAAGGAGCCGCGGCCCCGGTTCTTGAAGGCCTTGACGCGTTCTGCCACCTGCTCGCTTGCATCGTCGATGATGCGGCTGCAGGCCGCGCCCCCGACGTCGGGCTTGTCGGCGCTGGCGGCGCACTCGCCCCGGTCGGCCGGCGTGGCGGCCAGCGCCGGCATCGCAAGCAGCAGACCCAGGCAAAGGAGCAGTCCACCTGATCCGCGCGCTGCCATGCTGTTCCCCCTCCGCCTTGCGCTCCGACGCGACACGTACGGGCGTGATGACTCTAGCCCCAACGGCAGACATTCTGCCATCGTCAACCCAGGTCTGAGATGGGTCAATCGCTACCGAAATGGCTTATCCCTGCCGAGTCCGCTTTTAGCCCGATAGCGGCATGACGGACGAAACGCAGACCCGTCCGGTCGAGGCCTGTTGGTTGCGGCGGTCTTCTATGCCACCAGTTATCCGGCAGAAACCCCGTGAACAAACGCGCACAAACGTGAATGATCTTGATCGAGAAACGCTGATTTTGCTCGAATTTCCCGATAGAGTCCGGCGCTCATAACGGTCTGGTTGCAGGTTCGAGTCCTGCCGGGCCCACCAGCCTTCGCTGGCTTCGCCAGCTTCGGCTCGGCGAGCCGTTTCGCAGCGAAGGCTGCCTCGCCGGAGCCCATCGGGCGAAGGCGGGCCGCGCGGCACCCGAGCTACGGCTCGGCAGGCCATATGAAATCAGTAGCTTATTCGGTCTCGTTCGGGATCACCGTACCCCCGCTTCGTCTACGCCTGCCATGAAGGGCCATCAACGGGTGGACGCTCTCGAAGGATTCGCTTTGCGCACCAAAAGCGGAGCTAAGCGCCGTAACCAGGAGCCAGCCTGAACGCGCCGTTCTTGAGCGAATTGGCCTCGACCATGATGACTTCCTCATCCGGGTAGCCATCGTGGCGCTCGGAGGTGAAGGAAATGTCGCCGTAGACGCCGGGGTACGCCTTGAGCTTGTTGAGATAGCCGACGACCTGTTCCGGCTCGGTGCCGACATTCTTCATCGCTTCCGCGATCAGGTACGGTGAGTCATAGCCGACCGCAACCCACCACAGCAGTGTGTCGCTCAGGTCGATCTTGGCGCTCTTCAGACGGTCAAGGAAGGCAGCGGTGCGATCGGCAAGCTTGCCATCGGGGCTGTAGCAAACCGGACGGAAATTGTTGGGATAGACCTTGGCCCAGTATTCAGGCTTTTCCAGCAATGCGCGGGTTTGGCCGGAGCCGAGCGTGGTCTGGCCGACGATCGGCACGTCCCACTGCATCTGCCCGCGCGTATTGATGATGCGCGAGAGGAATCCGGGATTCACACTCCAGGGCATGATGGCGTCGGCGCCAGCGGAACGCATGCGCATGATTTCGGCCGTGAGATCCGGATTGGCAGCGTCGATGTTGCCCTGGTAGACCACTTCTGCGCCTTTGACCTTGAGCATCGGCACATATGCGTTGACCGATGCGGTGCCATAGCCGGTGGTATCGCTGATCACCGCCACCTTCGTGCGCTTAAGCACGTCCACCACATAGCGGTTCGCGGCGGCGCCGATCTGCTGGTTGGTGGGTGCGTTGCGGAAGCACATCGGATATTTCTTCGGATCGGTCAGGCTATCGACCCAGCACGGATGGAGCTGCGGCGTGTTTGTGCGTGCGAGCAACGGCACGACCGCAAGCGACTCGCCGGAATTGACCGGGCCAAAGACGACGCTCACTTTCTCTGAGTGTGTGAGCTCCGCCGCTCCGTTCACGGCCTTCGTCGGATCGCTTTGGGTGTCGCGGACGACCAACTCAATCTGCCGGCCGTCGATGCCGCCGGCCGCGTTGATCTCCTGCACCGCCAGCTGGATTCCGCGATTGATCCCGATTCCGGTCGATGAAGAGGGACCAGTGAGAGCTGGAAGATAACCGATCATAATCGGTTCTTTTGCGGCGATCGCGGGTTTGGCGACGGTGCTTGCAATCGCGGCGGCGGCGGACGCCAGCGCTTGACGACGAGTCAACGACATTTTGATTTCCTCCCTAAGCGTTCTTGATTCACTCCCAAACTTGCCGAGATTTCTTTGACCTCGGATTTTTTTGATTTTCGCGACGGACTATAGACTTGGCTTGATGGTTCGCATAGCGATACCCTTAAAGCTCAACCCGGAGTTTGCGATCGCGTGATCCCGTCATGCGGGCCGGCCTATGATGCAGCGCATCATGCGAGGTTGATCCAATTCCACTCTCACATCATGAGGCGTGAACTCATGAATCCAAAGGTGTCTGCGGACGTCCGCTTTGATTGAGGCACGTCGCTCTGCAAAAGCGAAGACGGACAGCAGCCGCGCAGCGAGCGAAGCTTTCTACGAAAAAGGCACATTCGCCGAGTCGTGTTGCCCAAGTCGTGTCAGATTTGTGCCAACAGGTGTCGTTTAATGACAACAGCGACGGCTATCCGCCTGAAATAGTCGCGGTAGCCAGACCCGCGATAAGAATTAATCGCATTGTCGAAAGACGCAAAAGATCGGATGGTAGCTGATTGGCTCCAATCGGCGACCTCACCCTGTTTTCCTGATCGATGGGATGCGAATGATATATGATGTCATTGTCGTCGGCGTGGGCGGTATGGGTAGCGCGACGGCTTTCCAATTGGCTCGTCGGGGCCAGCGCGTTCTCGGCCTTGAACGGTTTGACATACCCCATTCGATGGGGTCGTCCCACGGCATCAGCCGCATCATTCGGCTGCCCTATTTTGAGCACCCTGATTACGTTCCGCTGCTGCTGCGCGCCTTTGCCCTTTGGCGTGACATCGAGCAGCTGAGCGGCCAGGAGCTGCTGGTCACAACCGGATCGATCGATGCGGGCCGTGAGGACGGCGAGCTGTTCGGCGGAGCGCTCGCAACGACGCGACTGCACGAGCTGCCTCACGAGGTCCTGACGGGCTCGGAGGTCAATGCCCGGTATCCCGGCTACCATCTGCCACCGGCGACGCGTGCGGTCTTTCAGCCGCAAGGCGGTTTGTTGGCCAGTGAGCGAGCGATCGTGGCGCATGTCAACGCTGCGATGTCTCACGGCGCCGAAATCCACGCGCGCGAACGCGTCCTGAGCTGGGAGGCTCATCCAGATGGAGAGGGCGTTGTCGTATCGACTGACCGCGCGCGCTATGAGGCTGGGCGATTGGTCATCACCGCCGGCGCATGGATCGGCGAACTGGCTCCACTCGCAAGGCGGCTGGCGATTCCTGAACGGCAGGTGCTGGCGTGGCTGCAGCCGACGCGTCCCGAATGGTTTACGACGCAACGGTTCCCCGTCTTCAACCTGGACGTGGAGGAAGGCCGCTATTATGGCTTCCCCGTCTATGAGGTTCCCGGTTTCAAGTTTGGCCGCTACCATCATCGCGGTGAGAGCTGCGCAGCGGACCTGTTGCGGCGTGAGCCCGACGATACCGACGAAGCACTGCTGCGCCAATTTGCCGGTCGCTATTTTCCGCACGGCAACGGACCGACCATGGCGCTTCGCACCTGCATGTTCACGAACACGCCGGATGAGCATTTCATCATCGATCATCATCCGGCGCATAAACAGGTCGTTCTGGCGTCGCCATGCTCCGGCCACGGCTACAAATTCTGCAGCGTCATCGGAGAAATCCTGACCGATCTTGCAACCGGCGACGGTTCGACAAAACACAGCATCGATTTTCTTCGGCTCGCGCGCCCTGCGCTTTCGGAAATGCCACAGGCGTGAAATTCTGACCAGCTCTTGCGGCTCACGCTCGGCCGCGGAATGATGATGCCCGCATGCGTTAACACATCGTCCTGAACCTGAACCACGGATGGGGCGACTTAGGTCGGGAATAACGTTCATTCCTCGAACGAGAGCCGGAACACCCATGTTCGCTTCACATCGCCTCGCGACGCTGGCTTTGGCCGCCGCAGTTCTTGCACCCGCAGTTCTTGCGCCCGCCAGCGCCAACGCGATGGACGATTTAGTCGCCGCCATCAGCAGCGGGCCCACCCAGCTCGGGCTGTGCGGCGACGGCGATGCCCCCCTCAAGCCCGCCGCCTGCAAGGAAGACGGGCTCGACACGCTCGCCGCACAAATCGACAAGGTGTTTGCGGCAACGGTTGCCAAAGCGCCCGTCAATGCCAAGCCACTGTTGAAGCGCGATCAGGTCTGGTTCGGTGAAATCGTCGTCAACGCCGCGGAATCGATGCCGCAATCCGACAATGCCGATGACCGGCAGGCCTTTGTCGCGAGCCTGCGCCAACGGGTCGGCACGCTGGAAGCGATCGCCGCCGGACTAGGCCGCTCTGGAATTGCGGGACGGTGGGTGAATGCATTCGGCAGCGTCGTTGTGACGCCGGTGCAAGACGGGGCGTACCGGATCGCGATCGAGACGCGCGCCGTTTATGGAACGGACGATGAGCGCCACCGGGAATGCCAGGCGAGTACGCTGGTACGTGCGGAGCCCCGCGGCTGGCTGAGCGGAACCATCCTCAAGGAGCACGCGCCGACCACCGGCGAGGCAACGGCAACCGCCGATGATACCAACCCGCTAACACTCAAAATCCGCCGTCAGGGCCAGACGCTTCGAGTCGTTGTCGACGGCAAGGATTCGACTTATGCCACCCTGCCCGGTTGCAGATTTGTTGGCCAGCTCACCGCAAGCTACTTCGCCGCCGGGGCCGCGGACTCTGCCGTCGCGACGGCTGACAAGGCTGACGCCGGTTTCGTTGCACCGACCTTCGACTGTGCGCGTCCGGCGACCGCGAGCGACGAGGAAATTTGCGCCGATCCCGATTTGGCCGACAACGACCAGAGACTGAACCGCGCGTGGAAAGCGCTATTGCCCCGGCTCGATCCGACGACGCGGCGCGCGCTGATCGAGGACCAGCGCGGCTACGTTGGTGCGCAGTCCAATCAATATCCGATATCCCTGCATCCGGCTCAGAACAAGCAGAGCTACTTCATGCATTTCACCGCCGCTGCACGGTACGAACTCAACGGCCTGCAGCGCGAACGAATTGCCCTGCTCGAGGGCTTTGACGAAAACCGCCACGGCTTTGCCGGCGTGTGGCTGGCGCACGATGCGATCCTGAAAGTGACGGCTGAGGCGGACGGAAGCCTGACCGCAGAGGGCTGGAAGTGGAATCAGGGCGACTGGAAGGGCGGCTGCGACTATGCGATCGAAGGCAAGGTCGTGGGCGTCGTCTTTCGCTCCAACGACAAAGGAGAAAACCCCGATACGCTGGAGCGCGATCACGCCACCCTGGTCGTCAACCGCCAGGATGATGTCTTTGCCAAGAAGCGCTTCCGCTCTGACGGTACGCTTGATCCGAATGCCGTTGAGCCCAAATGCAAGCGGATATCCTCCTCGACCGCGCGGCTGTTTCCGGCGCGCCCCTCGCCCGACCTCGACAACGCGATTCGCTAAAGCGAGCCGGGAGGCGATATGCACGGGCGCAGGCATAGCGCCGGGCTACCCTGTTAACCCCGGGTTTCTACGGTCGCTTAAATTAACGGGCCCGTTAACCGTTCGCGTCAAGATTGGGTACCTGATCATCGACACCAGGAAGGATCAGCCATGAATGTTGAGCCGAACTGCATCGCGTGCAATGTCACGCGGACACTCATTAGCGTCCTGCCGGTCAAGAACCGGCACGAGATGCGGTCATTCGAATGCCCCGAATGCGGGAGCCTTTTCAGGCTTGTGGTCCGGCGCGAACCGCGCTCGGTCGCGGACGAGGTGACGGGCCCTTGCTTCGCGGCGGCCGCCATCCAGTGAGTTGGGGCTTATCTTCATAGTTGCAGGTTTAGTCCTGATTATTGTCGGGATAACCTAACCGCTCCGCACGAGGAACCTACTTCGCAAATGGAGCAAAAGAGAAGAGCAGCGGTAAGGAGAGCATCTCATGCGCGCTCTTGTGTTGTTGGTGACTTGTTTGATCGGCCTCGCCTCACCGGCTCGCGCCGGCGACGATGTCGCTGCCGCCCAGGGCGTCATCCGCTCCCAGGCCGAAGCCTTCAGTCATGACGATGCGGCGGCGGCCTATTCCTACGCGGCGCCCGCGATCCGCGACATCTTTCCGCAAGCCGACATCTTCATGTCGATGGTTCGCAACAGCTACGCCCCGGTCTATCGCCACAAGAGCTTTGAATTCGGCGAGGCGCGCACAGCCGACGGCCGGATCGCCCAAGAGGTCCACATCGTCGACGCCGACGGCGTCGCGTGGGAGGCGCTGTATACGCTCGAGCTTCAGCCCGATGGCAGCCTGAAGATCATCGGCTGCGTTCTGCTCAAGGCCGGCCAGACGGCGTGAGGCGCGCCTCACAAAAAAAGCCCCGGACCATGCCGGGGCTTTAATTTGCGAGCGCCCTAGAAAAGTTCAGTACTTTGCGACCACCGGTCCACCCCAGCGGTAGTTGATGCCGACGCGAAGAATATTGTCGGTGATGTGCGAATTGTAGCTGGCGGTCAGGAAGCCGCCGCTCGGCGCGATGACCGGGGTGATAAACGTTCCCGAGATATTGCCGAGATCCATATAGAGGTACTCGATCTTGGCGGTCCAATTGCCGCTGATCACGCCTTCGACGCCGGCGCCGACGGTCCATCCGACCCGGGTCGAGGTGTTGCCAAAGGAGGCGGCGAACGGGGTCAGAACGGTCCCTCCATTGGTACCCTGTCCGAAGGGGTTGGTCACGTTGGTGCCGGCGATGGTTTCGGTCGCCTTCACTTCGCCGTAAGCCAAACCACCGGTCACGTAAGCGAGGATGGTCGGCGTGATCGTCGGGCCGATGCGGCCGCGAACCGTGCCAAACCATTCGATCTTTTCACTCAGCGCAGTGGTTACCGGGAACGCCGCAACGTTGAAGGGGGCGGTGTCACCAAGGTGTCCCACGGTGCAGGGGCCGCTGAGGCCTACCAGCGTCGTCGCGGTGGGCGAGCCGCCCGGACAGACCGCGGTGGTGCTGCCCTTCTCACCGGAGCCCTGGATGTCGCCTTCCAGGCCGAACACCCATTTGTCTCGCTGCCAGTTGTAGCCGATCTGGCCGCCGCCGATGACGCCGTCGAGATGGTACTTGGCCGAGGTCGCGGCCACTAGCGATGGCGTGGCCAATGGGTCGATGAACGCCTCGTTGGTCGATGACCGACCCCAGCTGTAGCCGACATTGCCGCCGACATAGAACCCGGTCCAATCGTAAACCGCCACGATTGGCGGCGGCGCCTTGGTATAAACCTTTGCCGGAAGGTCGGCTGCGAGCGCGCTGGTCGAACCGAGCGCCAGCATCGAAACCGTGAGGGCTAGTTTTTTCATGGATTTACCCAATATTTGCCTGAAAAAAGGAACTGGAATGCCTAAAAGAGTATCGGGATTCCCGCTGCGCCGCTGTCACCCGGCAGCAACAACCAGCCAAAATCCGGTTCCGATTTCCCCTGAAGTGCCAATGGGCCGGCCGATTCCAACGTCCGAAAGAAGCCCCGAGATACGCTTACGCCGGCACAAACCGCGCCCGCGAGCGAATCAACAGCCCGACCACAATGATGACGTTTAGGGCATTCCATACCAGCCCGTTCAGGAATGCCGCGGCATAGGAGCCGGTAGAATCGAAGATCACGCCGGACACAAAGCCGCCGAACGACATGCCGAAGACGGAGGCCAGGATCACGATGCCGACGCGGGTTGCGGCCTCGGATGCCGGCATCGATTCACGCACGATGATGGCGTAGCTCGGCACGATGCCGCCCTGGAACAGGCCGAACATCGCCGAGATGACGTAGAGCGAGGTGAGGCCGTCGAAGAACAGATAAAACAACAGCGCGACGCCCTGCGCCACGGAGCCGATCAGAAGCGTGCGGATGCCGCCGATCTTGTCGGCCAAAAATCCCGATCCGATCCGGCTGACGATGCCGAACGCCATCATCAAGGACAGCATCTCCGCGCCGCGCGCGACGCCGTAGCCGAGATCGCCGCAATAGGCGACGATGTGGACCTGCGGCATCGCCATCGCGACACAGCAGGAGATGCCGGCGATGCACAATACCGCCGTCAGCGCGTTGGTCGAGAGGCGGAGATCGACCCGCGGCGGCGGGGCGTTATCGTGATCGCGAACATGCTCGCCGCCCATCCGTGCGCGCAGCACCACGAGCACGATCGTCATTGCGACCGCACAGAACACGCCGATGGCGATATGGGTGGTGCGCCAGCCGAGCGACTGTACGCCCCAATTGACCAGCGGCGGCCAGATGGTGCCGCCGACATAATTGCCGCCCGCGACGATGGTGACCGCGAGCCCGCGATAGCGCTCGAACCAGTGCGATGCCTCCGCCATCAGCGGCGCGAAGGTCGCCGAGGTCCCCAAGCCGATCAGGAAATGCACCGCAATGAATTGCCAAAGCGTGGTCGAAAATCCGGCGAGCACGTAAGCGGCGCCGAGAACGCCGATGCTGAGCGCCATCGCCGCCACGATGCCGAAGCGATCGGTGATCCGCCCGGTCGCGACGCCGCCGAGGCCGAAGCCGAGCACGGTCAGCGTAAAGGCCAGCGACACCGCGCCGCGGGTCGCGCCGAATTCGCCCTGCACCACCGGCAGCACGACCACGACCGACCACATGCCGACGCTGCCGATCGAGCCGATGATCAGCGCAAGCGCAAGCCTCACCCAGGCCTGACGGGAATCAGGGGTGAAGGCGGCCGGGCGTTTGGAGGAATCGGCGGGGGCGTGCACGTCGGCAACTTCGTCGCCCGCTGCCGCGGGGTCAAGCAGCATGGCGCGATATTGGGCATGCGGAAGCAGCGCAACAGGAGGTTTCGCACGCGGCCCCCGGCCCATCCGTCATTCCGGGGCGATGCGCAGCATCGAACCCGGAATCTCGAGGTTCCGGGTTCGCGGAGCCTGTCATCGGGCCGCGCTTTGCGCGGACCCGTTGGCGCCCCGGAACGACGGCAGGCCCCCCGTTAACGCTTTCCTAACCATAAACCGGGCAAAAATTGCCGAGTGAAGTCGAGTGTCGTCGAACGCGTAGAACGGGGGAGTACCCGTGGACGCCAGTGCGGTCCCTCACTTTCGAAACGGTGGTCCTTCGGCCGCCGCGCAGACGTTTGGCGCCCGTGACCGGCATTCGCGGGGGGAAGCAGTAACGATGGTCGATGTTACCGCAGGTCAGGGCGCGGAGACGCCGGGAAGCGGAATTCCGAGTCTTGGCGAAATCATCAACATCCTGAAGCGCGGCGATCTCGGGCTCGCCTTCGGCATCCTCACCATCCTGGTGGTGCTGATTCTGCCGCTGCCCTCGGTCGTGCTCGACCTGTTTCTGGCGATCTCGATCACGCTGTCGATCCTGATCCTGATGACGTCGCTGTTCATCCAGGCGCCGCTGGAATTCTCCTCGTTCCCGACCATCCTGTTGATCTCGACCATGCTGCGGCTGTCGCTCAACCTGGCTTCAACGCGGCTGATCCTGTCGCGCGGCCATGAGGGCACCGCGGCTGCCGGCCACGTCATCGAGGCGTTCGGCAATTTCGTGATGGGCGGTAATTTCGTGATCGGAATTATCGTCTTCGCGATCCTCGTGATCGTGAACTTCGTCGTCATCACCAAGGGTTCGGGGCGCATCGCCGAAGTCGCAGCCCGCTTCCACCTCGACGCAATGCCGGGCAAGCAGATGGCGATCGACGCCGATCTCTCCGCCGGCCTGATCGACGAGAAGGTGGCCAAAGAGCGCCGCAAGGCGCTGGAGGACGAAAGCGGTTTCTTCGGCGCGATGGACGGTGCCTCGAAATTCGTGCGCGGCGACGCCGTCGCGGGCCTCTTGGTGGTCTTCATCAACATTATCGGCGGCATCATCATCGGCGTCGCCCAGCAGGGCCTTTCTTTCGCCGAAGCCGCGCACAGCTATACGCTCCTGACCGTCGGCGACGGCCTGGTCACCCAGGTGCCGGCGCTGATCGTCTCTACCGCCGCAGGCTTGCTAGTGTCGAAGGCGGGCGTCAGCGGCGCCGCCGACAAGGCGCTGATGAAACAGCTCTCCGGCTATCCGCAGGCGCTCGGCATGTCGGCCGGCGTCATGCTGGTGCTGGCGACCTTGCCGGGCATTCCGATGCTGCCCTTCCTCGCGCTCGGCGGCGGCGCTGCCGCGTTGGCGTGGTCGGCGCGCAAGAACAAGCACGCGGCCTCGGCCGCCGAAGCTGCCGCCGCGGCCGCTCCGGCTGCTGCGGCGGCAGCGGCTTCTGCGGAGGAGCCGATCGCAGCCGCACTCAAGATCGACGATCTCAAGATCGAACTGGGCTACGCGCTATTGCCGCTGGTCAACGGCCCCGACGGTACCGACCGGCTGACCGAGCAGATCAAGGCGCTGCGCCGCTCGCTTGCGATCGAGATGGGTTTTGTGATGCCGGCCGTGCGGATCCTCGACAATGTCCAACTCGAAGCCAACACCTACGTCATCAAGATCAAGGAAGTGGATGCAGGCACCGGCAAGATCTGGCCGAACCAGTTCATGGTCATGGATCCCGCCGGAAACCAGGTCAGTGTGCCCGGCATTCACACCATCGAGCCGACCTTCGGTTTGCCCGCGACCTGGGTCGACGCCGGGCTGAAGGAAGAGGCCTCGCTGAAGGGCTATACGGTGGTCGACGCCGCGACCGTGCTGTCTACTCATTTGACCGAACTGCTCAAGAACAACATGTCCGACCTGTTGTCTTATGGCGAGGTGCAGAAACTCCTGAAGGATCTTCCGAAGGAGCAGGGCGAATTGGTCAAGGACATCGTGCCGAGCCTGGTCACGATTTCAGGCATCCAGCGCGTGCTGCAATTGCTGCTGGCCGAGCGCATCTCGATCCGCGATCTGTCGACCATCCTCGAAGGCATCGCCGACGCGCTGGCGTTCTCGCGCAACCCGGCGACCGTGGTCGAACATGTCCGCGCCCGGCTGGCGCGGCAGATTTGCGCGCAAAACACCTCGGCCAACGGCTATTTGCCGCTGATCGCGCTGTCGGCAAAATGGGAGCAGGCTTTTGCCGAGTCACTGGTCGGCCAGGGTGAGGAACGGAGCCTGGCGATGCAGCCGTCAAAGTTGTCCGAGTTCATGACCGTGGTGCGCGACCGCTTCGAACAGGCCGCGCGCGAAGGCGAGGCGCCGGTGCTCGTGACCTCGGCGGCGATCCGCCCATTCGTGCGATCGCTGGTGGAGCGTTTTCGCGCACAGACGACAGTATTGTCGCAGGCGGAAATCCACCCCAGGGCGCGACTCAAAACGGTCGGAAGCGTCTGATCGCCCGGCGAAATTCGGGCTCGGGACAGTGGGGCTTCTCGGCAACAGGCAAACGATTTATTCGCCCGGGGCGGATCGGCGGCCATTTTGCAATGCGGTACGCGCTGAACCAATAATATATTGTAATTACAGCATAATTTTCGATTTCAAGAGTTCCCGCATCGCCGTGTGATCGCGGGCGTTCAACTCTCTTCACTGCCTTGTGATCGCCCCTAAGGAACCGAAAGTCGAATCCTTACGTTTCCTGCATCGAGACGTTGAACCTGTCGGCAAACGAGCCAGACAAATTCGTATCCGACAGGAAGGCGGCAGGAGGCTTTGATGAACCACTCGATCTACAGCGCAGATCGCTCGACCCATCTCAAGATCGTGGTCGTGGCGCTCGTTGCTGGCATCGCGGTGGCAGGCTTCGGCATCTCGGCTCGCACCAGTTCGGAGGACTACACCCAGACCGCGCGCGTCATCAAGGCAGGCAAGCCGGTGGCAGTGACGAGTTCTGGCACCTCGATGGTCCGCTAACAGAAGGATTTTACGGAATTCACGCGGCTCTTTACCAGCCCCCCAAAGTCGCCTCGTGGATATTTAGAAGACCCCAACTACCCCCAAGTTGACTACCGAAAACGCCCGCTCCCCACGGGCGTTTTCTTTTTTGCGCGAACAGGATTTAGCGCGCCGGCACCGGTGAAGCCGGCGGCACGGTCTCGATCAGCTTGCCGGTGAAGACCGGCGCGGAGTGCGGGTTACCGTCCGGCGATCCGCCGGCCTGCTCAACCGTCACCGCATAGGTGGCGGAGTTGATGACGTCGGCATCATAGGCTGACAGCACCGGGCGCGCGGTGAAGTCGGAGCCGCCGATCACGCCGAGCGAGCGCGGCTTCGGCAATCGGTCCGAGATCAGCCAGAGCTCAAAACTCTTGCCCGGCTCGCCCGAGGCGCCGACCTTGCGGACGGTAAAATTCTTGGTCGCGCCGTCGACCGTGAGAATGAATGCCGGCGCCCCGCCCTGGCTTTGCAGCACGGCGACATATTGGGCCGACGGCGGCGCGGGCGTCGAAGGCGTCTTGACCTCAACCACCTGGGTCCGTGGTTTCGGGCGCAGGCCATCCGGCAACAGATCCGGCTGATAGGCGCCGACCGCGATCATCGCGACCAGCACGGCCGCGATCGCGGTGACAGCCGTCGCGACATTGCGCCAGCGCCGCGCCTGCTTGGCGAGGCGGATGACATTGGCGTTTTCCTCGACACTGGAAGGCTCGATGAATTGCGGTGCGACGGGTGGCGACGCGTCCGGCAGCACCAGTGGCGCCTGCGGCTCGGCCAGTCCCACCGCGGCTTTGATCCTGTCCCAGACCTCCGGCCGCGGCTCGACCGATCCGACCATCTGGTTCAGCACGCCAAGCCGGTACTGCCAGGCTTCGACCATCGCCGTGAAGTCCTTGTCGGCGGACATCATGGTCTCGACCTGCGCCCGCTCATCGGCATCGAGGGTGCCGAGCGCATATTCCGCGGCGAGCGCGATATGGTCTTCGCTGTATTCCGTCATCTCAACGTCCAAGGTATCTCAAAGTCCAGTATCTCCCTCAAAGTCCAGTATCTTCACAGTCCAAGACACTCCCTGATGTCCATCATGCTGCGCCGTAGCCAGGTCTTCACCGTGTTCACCGGCGTCTCGAATTTTGCCGCCAGCTGCTCGCGGCTCCAGCCGTTGTAATAGGCGAGCAGCACGAGCTTCTGGCGATCCGGCTCCAGGCGGCCGATGCATTCGAGCAGCCGCTTCAATTCCTCGGTCATCTCACGCCGTGCCAACGGATCCTGGCTCTCGGCGGCCACTTCCATGGCGGTCGGCTCTTCCTCGATCGAGAGCTCGCTCTTCTTGCGCACGACGTCGATGGCCCGGTTGCGGGCGATCGATGCCATCCACGTGATCGGCGAGGCGAGCGCCGGATTGAACTGCCCGGCGCTGTTCCAGATCTTGACGTAGGCCTCCTGAATCACCTCCTCGGCGAGATCCTGTCGGCGCAAGATACGGATCACGACGCCAAAGAGTTTCGCCCGCGTCGCGGCATATAGCCGCTCAAAAGCGGCCTGATCCCCCTTCGCAACGGCGGCAATCAGCCAGACCAACTCAGCTGGCGTCAGCATTCACACGTCCCCAAAATCGCGATGCCCCATCGCTTTTGTACATACCTAAAGGCGGCCGTCCGGGCTGTCGTATCATATCCTGCGGCAAACCGGGCCACCAAGTCGCCAGCGGCGCCCCTGTGGACATTGCGGCATCTAACAAAAACCCGGGCCTCGCGGCCCGGGTTTCGATGATGTGGCGGTTATCAGTTAAGGAAAGCGCGTCAGGCGATGGCGCCGAGCCGCGCCCGCATCAGGCCGATGCTGTCGAGATCGGCCTGTTCGCGAGCGCTTTCCTCGGCGCGCTCGCGCGCCTGATCGCGCTCGTCCAGGAGCTCGACTTTCTTGAGCTCCTCGAAGGCCTCGCCCAACAGGGCCTTGGCGTCTTCGAGCTGGATACGCAGTTCGTCGGCGGAGCGGGTCAGGTTCTCGCGGCGCTGGATCGCAGCCTTGGCGTAGGTCGGATAGGCGAAGTGCGAGGGGTCGTTGATCCCGGCGCGCTCCTGCTCGCTTTGGATTTCGCGTTCGAGGTCGACCGACATGCGTTGAAAGTCGGCGATCATGCCTTCGATCTGGGCCACCCTTCGGCGCTTTTCATCGACCTGAAACTTTTTCAGGCGGATCAGGGTTTCACGTGACTTCATCGACTCATACTCCCCAGAAGTCCCGATCTGAAAGCGGGACAGCGCCGGTATCCCCCAGGGGCCCCACCGGCAGCGCTAGATGTGTGGCGCGGATGATGGCCTGACAAAGTTAGCGTTCCGTTTCCAAATCCTTGAGGATTTGCTCAAGTTGCCGGTAACCCTCGCCCAAACCGCTCACCTCGTCCTTGGCCTGGCGCAGAAAGCCCTCGAGCGGCTCATGCAGCGCGATGGCCTCGTCGACCTCGGTGCTGGAGCCCGCCCGATAGGCCCCGAGCCGGATCAGTTCCTCCATATCGGCATAGGTCGCCATCACCTGGCGCGCCCTTGTGATGACCGGCAGATAGGCCGGATCGGCCGATCTCGGCATGGTGCGGGACACCGATTTGAGCACGTTGATGGCCGGATAGCGCCCGCGCTCGGCGATCGAACGCTGCATCACAATATGACCGTCGAGGATGCCGCGGACCGCATCCGCGATCGGCTCGTTGTGGTCGTCGCCGTCCACCAGCACCGTGAAAATCCCGGTAATGGTGCCCTCGCCGGTGCCCGGACCGGCGCGCTCCAACAGTTTTGGCAATTCGGTGAACACGGTCGGCGTATAGCCCTTGGCGGTCGGCGGCTCGCCGGCCGACAGCCCGATTTCACGCTGCGCCATCGCAAAGCGCGTCACCGAATCCATCAGGCACAGCACATCCTTGTCTTCGTCGCGAAAATATTCCGCGATCGCCAAAGTCAAGTAAGCCGCCTGCCGCCGCATCAAAGCGGGCTCGTCCGAGGTCGCCACCACCACCACCGAGCGCGCCAGGCCCTCTTCGCCGAGGTCGTCCTGCAAAAATTCCTGCACCTCGCGGCCGCGTTCGCCGACGAGGCCAATCACGGTGATATCGGCATCGACATTGCGCGCCAGCATCGACAACAACACCGACTTGCCGACGCCGGAGCCGGCGAAAATGCCGAGCCGCTGGCCGCGGCAGCAGGTCAGAAACGTGTTGAGCGCCCGCACGCCGAGATCGAGCGGTCTGCCGACGCGCCTGCGCGAATGCGCCGGCGGCGGCGCGTTGCGGTAGGGCATTGGCGACGGCCCTTGCTGCAGCGGCCCCTTGCCGTCGATCGGTTCCCCCATCGCGTTGAGGACGCGGCCGAGCCAGAGCAGCGAAGGGCGCACTTGGCTGGCGGCATTGGCGATCACGGCGCGGCAGCCGCGCCGCACGCCTTCGAGGCCGGCGAACGGCATCACCACCGCGTTGTTGCCGGTGAAGCCGATGACTTCGGAGGGGATGAAGCGGTTGCCGCCGGTCTCGATCACGATGCGGGCGCCGACCGACATCGCGTGGATCGGCCCTGCGATCTCGACCATCAGCCCGCGCACGCCGACCACGCGGCCATAGATATTGACGCCGTCGATGTCGCCGATCTGCTCGGCGAGCGCCTTCATGGCGCAAACCTTAAGTTTCCGCGCATTTTGGAACCGGCCTTAACTTCGTGTTTACCCGCATCGTTAATCATTACGTCACTGTCTTGGGTGACTGAGAGCGCTCGGCCGTCAGAAGGAAGGTCGAGTCGTGGGAGTCGGTTAGGCCCGCCTCTTAATGTGGAACTTGAACGAGAACGGATACAAAAAACTGCTTCGGAGCAGCACTTTAGGGCGATTCGACAAAAATTGCACTGATAGAGCTTGCGAACAGGAATCAGATTTTGTTAACCATATGTCGTCAGGATCCGAATCAGTTGTTCAAAGGCGTTTTGAGTGCCGCAATTGCGGCCGACCTGACGCCCGGAGCGGCGACTATAGGGGACTGGCATGCGCGTATTGCTGATAGAAGATGACAGCGCCGTCGCGCAGTCGATCGAGTTGATGCTGAAGTCCGAGAGTTTCAACGTCTATACGACGGATCTCGGGGAAGAAGGCGTCGATCTCGGAAAACTTTACGACTACGACATTATCCTGCTCGACCTCAATTTGCCTGACATGTCCGGTTACGACGTGCTCAAGCAGCTTCGGGTATCGAAGATCAAGACCCCCATTCTGATCCTCTCCGGCCTTGCCGGCATTGAGGACAAGGTCAAGGGTCTCGGCGTCGGCGCCGACGACTACATGACCAAACCCTTCCACAAGGACGAACTGGTCGCCCGCATCCATGCGATCGTGCGCCGCTCCAAGGGCCACGCCCAGTCGGTGATCCAGACCGGCGATCTCGTGGTCAACCTCGACACCAAGACGGTCGAGGTCGGCGGCCAGCGCGTGCATTTGACCGGCAAGGAATACCAGATGCTGGAGCTGCTCTCGCTCCGCAAGGGCACCACGCTGACCAAGGAAATGTTCCTGAACCATCTCTATGGCGGCATGGACGAACCCGAACTCAAGATCATCGACGTCTTCATCTGCAAATTGCGCAAGAAGCTCGCCAACGCTTCGGAAGGACGCAACTTCATCGAAACCGTGTGGGGCCGCGGCTATGTGCTGCGCGAGCCGCACGAGGTCGAAGAGCGCATTCCGGCCTGATCGACGTTTACGGAGAGCCGGTCAGGCTCTCGCCTCCCGACTGGACCCCGCCTCTCGAGGCGGGGTTTTTATTTGGAGGGGGTGCCGCGCCGAGCCCTATCGCTTCTTTGCCGCGCGCTTCTTAGCGACCCGCTTCTTGACGGTTTTCTTGACGGTTTTCTTGGCGGTCTTCTTGGCGATCTTCTTGGCGGTTTTCTTGCCGGCTTTCTTCTTGCCGGCTTTCTTTTTGGTCACCTTTTTCTTGGCGGTCTTCTTGGCCGCCTTTTTCTTGGCTGACCTTTTTGTGGCGGACTGTTTGCTCGCTGCCGCCTTTTTCTTCGGCTTGTTTGCCGGCGGCTTGTTGGGCGCAGGCGCAGGTGCTGGCGCCGGCGCTGAGCCCGACGGCTTCTTCGGCGGCAGTTTGCCCGAGGACGACGTGTCGCCACCGCCTGCCGCCGACAGCCAGAACCGAAGCTCCGGCGCCTTCTCGTCCGGGCCGGTGATGTAACGCTCCTGCCACTTGTCGTCGCCCTCCAGCGGCTGGCCGAAAATCTCCGGATGCTGCTTAAGCAGGAACCGCCAGGCGTAATGATCGTAGATATCGAGCACATGGCAGGCATAGGCTTCCGCCAGCCCGCGGTGGCCGCGGATGATCACCATGTTCTCGTCGTTGTTGTGGGAGGCGCGGAAGCCGAGATTGTGCGATCCGGTAACGACCGCACAGTTGGCGCTGAAGGGATCGATCACCACGATCTTGTTGTGAATGATGGCAAAGCCGTACTTTGCCATCTCAGCCTCCCATTTGCCGAAGGCGTCGTTGGCCGTGATGGCGCCGGCCGGCACCGCGCGGGAGTCCGGCTGGGCCTGGTCCAGCTTGGCGCCTTTCTTCTTCGGCTTGCCGGGCTCGCCGACCACCTTGACCGCCGGCTGCGCCGCACCGGCAGCCCCACCCCCGGCATCCGCGGCATCGGCGCCACCGCCCTGATGCAGCGCTTGGGAAAAGTTGAGGGCGCGTTGCGGGCTGGTCAGGGCGCCGCGCACGAACAGGTCGGGATTCTTCGCCAGCGCCCGGCCGGCCGCATCGAGGATCGAATTGTTGCCGGGATCGAAGGCGAGGAACAGCACCGCCTGCTTGGCGCCGTTGATCAGGTCGAACACCCGCTTCATGTCGTCCGGCGTTTCCTTCGGCGGGGTCGCCAGCTTCTGTTTGGTGTTCGGCGAGAACATCACCTCGATGGTGGCGCCGTTGCCGAGGCTGATCGGCTTGGCGACCGAGCTGTCGTTATTGGTATGGTCAAAGCCGCGCAGCGTCGGCGACTGCAAATTCTTCTGGTTGCCCTTGGCGGCGTCGATATCCGCCTTCAACGCATTCCAGTAGTCCATGTAGCGCTGGGCGACGTCGGCGGATTCGATCACCAGCGCGTTGTTGGTTTGCGTGCACAGCCCGGTTGAGGTCCAGTTGGTCGAACCCGACAGCACCGCCGTCGGCACGCCCTTCTCGCTCAGGACCAGGAATTTGTTGTGCGGGATATCGCCCTTGCCGAGCAGGCGGTCGATCACGGTCACCCCTGCCGACTTCAGCTTGGCGCGGTTCGCCGAGTCTGCGTCCTCGATCGTTGCCTTCGTCTTTGGGTCGACCGATTGCTCATTGCCGAGGATCACATTGCGGCTTTTCGGGTTAGCCTGCAGACGCTTTTCAAGCCCGTCGGGGTCGTTGAGCTCGTAAAGCGCCGCGTGAATGGTGCCGCCACCCTTGTCGGCACGGTCGAGCAGCGAGGTCACGCCTTCCGACAGCTGGCCCATCAGGTTGATGCGAATGGGATCGGTGGGATCGGCGATGTGAGGAGCCAGCGCCGGGATGCTGGGGTGGTCGTTCAACGCGTGGGTCAATGCCTGCGTCGCGGTGATACCGCGATTGAAATAGACGCTGAACGGCGGCCGGCTCGGCGTCAGCGTGATCTTGTTGCTGAGCAGCGCCTCGACGCCCGCGAGCGGCGTCAGCGTCGCACCGGGGCTTCCGCCCATCGGCACGATGCGGTACTGATAACTGCCGCCGCGCTTCGCAAACAGGTCCTTCCACCAGAACTTCTGCACCGGAGCCTGCTCGGTGGTCAGGTGGTCCCCGGCCTGGTTTGCAAAGCGCGCCAACGCCGGCAGAACCATTTCCTTGCCATTGGCGCCGAGGTCGATTTGATGAATGGCGAAGCCAAGACAGCCGTCGAGGTGACGATCGAAGGTCCAGGCGACGACGGCGATGTCATTATTTGAGAAGGCGACTGCGGGCATCGAAACGATCCTTTTCTAATCTGAGAAGAAGCGATAACGGCACGTTGTCGAATGGTAATAATACACGCCAAATGAGAATCCGCGAAACGAAATATCGGCGGCATAGATCGGTTGAAGAGACATGATCCTGCAATCACTGGCCGGACTGCCGGCGTTCCTGGTCTACTTCTGCACGGCGATCGTGGCCGTCGTCGCCTACCTCTTTGTCTACACCCGCGTCACGCCGCACGACGAGTTCCAGTTGATCCGCGACAACGACCCGGCGGCCGCGATCGCGCTCGGCTTGAGCCTGCTCGGTTTCGTCTTGCCGGTGGTCAGCGCCATCGCGCATGCCGCCAATATCGTGGATTGCCTGATCTGGAGCGCGATCGCGCTGATCGTGCAGATCGCCGTCTATTTTATCGTCAAGATCCCGGTGCCGAACCTGTCGGCGAAGATCGCCTCCGGCGAACTCGCGGCCGCGATCTGGCTTGGGCTTGCCTCGCTCGCCGCCGGCGCGCTCAACGCCGCCTCGATGATCTATTGATCATGGCAGAGAAGCCACACAAGGAATTCGGCAAGCGCAGGGCTGTCGCAACCCCACCGGCCCCGCCCGTGAAGCGCTCCAACCATGTGGCGCTGCTATTGATGGGCACCTTTGCCATTGGCGGCGGCGCTTCCGCGCTGATGCCAAGGGAGAATTGCGGGCCAAGTCAGCCCGGAATGGCGTCGGACCTGCAGCCCAAGGCCGAATGCCGGAATGGATACTCCTCCGGCGGCGGCCACGGCTGGTCCGGAGGATCGTCGTCGCGCAGCAATTTCTTCGGCGGCGATTCCTCGTCAAGCGGTTCGCACTCCGGCGCTTCGACGGATTCCGCATCTGGCGGCGTGACGCGCGGCGGGTTCGGTTCATTTGCGCACGCGTTTGGTTTTGGCGGCGGTTGAGCAGCGGGCTTGGTGCCGCACGATGCTGTGAAACGATCCGCTTTCCCTTGCCTGATTGGCGTCAGGTGATGGAAACTGCCGTCCGGACCACCCCTTCGGGTAGCGGAGACCGCACGATGAAACGCTCGCGCCGTGTCGTTTTGACCATGATGGGTACCGCGGCGGCCGGCGCGGTTTCGATGGGATTTGTGCCGCAAGGCGGCTGCGGAGGCGGTCGCGTGCCGGTGCCTGGCGCGAACGGCAGACCCTATTGCAGCGCCACCTATGGCGGCTTCGGCGGCGTACCGCATCACTTTCACAGCCACAGCCACGGCCACGGCCATGCCCATGGCGGCGGCTAGCGAAAGATGATGCAGCGCATCATCTGCACCGAGCGCCAGGACTGGCGCTCGACCGCTGAAGAATACGGGTTTGATTTTCACACCATCAACGGCGAGCGCTATTGGGACGAACGCGCCTACTATGCGTTCACGCTGGAGGAGATCGAGCGTCAGATCGAGGAGCCGACCGGCGAGATCGATGCGATGTGCCTGGAGCTCGTCGCCCACGCGGTCGAGGACGAACGCACGCTGCGCCGGCTGAAAATACCCGAAGCGTTCTGGCCGCTGATCACGGAGAGCTGGTACCGCGATGAGGCCAGCCTTTACGGCCGGCTCGACCTTGCTTTTGACGGGCACGGTCCTGCGAAATTGCTCGAATATAACGCGGATACGCCGACGTCGATTTTCGAGACCGCGGTGTTTCAATGGACCTGGCTGGAGCAGGCGATCGAGCGGCACATTATTCCCGCCGATGCCGACCAGTTCAATTCGATCCATGAGCGCCTGATCGAGGCGTGGAAAAAGCTCGGCGACGGGCGTCACCTTCATCTGGCGGGGATGACCGAAAGCACCGAGGATGCCGGGACGCTCGCCTATCTCGAGGACACCGCGGGGCAGGCCGGCCTTGCCACCACATCGATCGATATCGAAGACATCGGATGGCGCGATGACGGCGGCTTCGTCGACCTCGATAACCGCTCAATCGAGCTCGCCTTCAAACTCTATCCCTGGGAATGGATGTTTCGCGATGCGTTCGGCGGGCAGCTGATCAAGGCGCCGACGCGCTGGATCGAGCCGCCATGGAAGGCGGTGCTTTCCAACAAGGGCATTCTTGCCTTGCTGTGGGAGATGTTTCCAAATCATCCGAATTTGCTGCCGGCCTATTTCGAGGATGACCCCAACGTAGGACGGCTCGGCGCCTCCTACGTGCGCAAGCCGCTCTATTCACGCGAAGGCGCCAACGTGGCGCTGATCCGCGAAGGCGTCACGCTTGTGGAGCAGGACGGACCCTATGGCGCCGAGGGATATGTTCGCCAGGCGTTGGCACCGCTGCCGAATTTTTCCGGCCAATACCCGGTGCTCGGAAGCTGGTTGATCGACCACATCCCGTGCGGGCTTTCGATCCGCGAGGACGAGAACCCGATCACCGGCAATACCTCGCGGTTCTTGCCGCACGCGATCCTTTAGAGCCAATCAGCGTATCGCCGTGGCGGCCGCCTTCATCGGCATCACCGGCGCAGCCCCCTTGCGCGCGGCGCGGTCGGGGTTGACGCGATAAAGCCCGCGCCGGTCGGGATAGGGCTTGAAGACGTCGGAGATCCCGACCACGGATTCGGCCGCGCCCAGCGCCAGCACGCCGTCGGATTCCAATAGCCTGGCAAGACGCTCGAAGATCGTGGCCTTGGTATCCTGGTCGAAATAGATCAGGACGTTGCGGCAGAAAATCACGTCGAACGTTCCAAGATGCGAAAAGTCCTGCAGCAGGTTCAGCTGCCGGTGCTGGACCATGGCGCGGATATCGGCGTTGAGCTGCCACAGCTCTCCGGTTTGCGTGAAATATTTGACCAGCATCTGAATCGGCAGGCCGCGCTGCACCTCGAACTGGCTGAAGACGCCGGCCTTGGATTTTTCAAGCACGGCCTGCGACAGATCGGTGGCAACGATCTCGACCCGCCAGCCGGCGAGTCCTGCGAATTCCTTCACGCACATCGCGATCGAATACGGCTCCTGTCCGGTGGAAGAAGCCGCGCACCAGATGCGCAAGGCGCGGCGGCTGGCGCGCGCCTGCACCAATTCCGGCAATACCGTCTGCTTGAGATGATCGAACGGAATCTTGTCGCGGAAAAAGAAGGTCTCGTTGGTGGTCATCGCCTCGACCACGTCCGATGTCAGCGCCTCGGCGCCGCTCTTCATTTTCAAAACCAGTTCGGGGATGCCGGGCAGACCGGCCCGTCGCGCCAGCGGGATCAACCGGCTTTCCACCAGATATTGCTTATCGGCCGACAGATCGAGGCCGGACCGGTCTTTCAGAAGCTTGCGCAAGAACTCATAGTCGAGAGGTGTCACGACCGATCTCCCGAAAACAACCGAACCAGTTTCGGCGCGATCTGATTAAGCGGCAGAATGGCGGCGCAGATCCCGGCATTGGCGGCGGCGCCCGGCATTCCCCACACCACACTCGAAGCCTCGTCCTGGGCGATCACGCTGCCGCCGGCGGCGACGATCTCCTTGCCGCCGCGCATGCCGTCCGAGCCCATGCCGGTCAGCACCACGGCCATAATACTGCCCTGCCAGACATCGATCGCGGAGGCGAACAACGGATCGACGGCCGGCTTGCAGAAATTCACCGGCGCGCCATCGTCGAGCGCGATCACCGCGTCGGCAGCGTGCTTGAAGACGCGCATGTGGCGGCCGCCCGGCGCGAGATAGATCTGCCCCGCCTTGATGATTTCGCCGTCGACGGCTTCGTGCGCCGGCCGATGGCTCGCGCGCGCCAGATGTTCGGCAAGGATGGTCGTGAAGGTCGGCGGCATGTGCTGGGTGATCAGCACGGGAAAACGGTCGATCACCGGGCCGATCTCGGCGACCAACGACATCAGCGCCTGCGGGCCGCCGGTCGAGGACCCGACCAACAGCACCCGTGGCGCCTGAATACTGAACGCCCGCCGCACCAACGGCGGCTGCGGATGCGCATGCGGCTGCGCAAGCGGAGGGAGAGCCGGCCGGGCCGAGGGCTCGCGCGACCGATCCAGCGGCGGTGACGGCATCGAGGGCACCGCGCGGCGAAGCTTGGCCCCGAGCGAGCGGATCTTCTGGATCAGGTCATGGTGAAAGATGTCGGCGGCGGATACTTCGCGGGTGCTTTCCGGCTTCGGAATGTAGTCCGAAGCGCCGAGCGAGAGCGCCTTGAAGCTGATCTCCGCATTGCGGCGGGTCAGGGTCGACGCCATGATGATGATGAGGTTGCGTTTCTTCGCCAGCAACAATGGCAGCGCGGAAATGCCGTCGAGTTCCGGCATTTCGATATCGAGCACGGCGACATCGGGATTGATGCGCTCGAGCTGGTTGACGGCGTCGAGGCCGGTGCGCAGCGATGCCGCCACCTCCATGTCCGCTTCGGCCTCGATCCAGCGCGAGATCAGCCCCCGGATAACGACGGAGTCATCGACCACCATCACCCGCAACGGCTGTTGCCGCGTTGACGCCGGGATCGAGGAACTTGTCAACGCAACACTCATTTTTCACCAGGCACGGCTGAAAGCGGCACACTTGAAGCGGGTAACGCCGACGGGCTTTCAGCCACCGGGTCGAAGCGAGGCGGTCAGATCAGGCCGACTTCCTGGAACTTCGCGGTGACGATGTCCTTGTCGAACGGCTTCATGATGTACTCGTTGGCGCCGGCATGAAGCGCACGCGCGATGTGCGCGACATCGTTCTCGGTGGTGCAGAACACCACCTTGGGCTGGTCGCCGCCGGGCATGCGGCGCAGAGCGCCGAGGAATTCATAGCCGTCCATGATCGGCATGTTCCAGTCGAGCAGGATGGCGTCGGGCAATCCGCGCTTGCAGACTTCCAAGGCCTTCTCGCCGTCCTCGGCTTCGATGATCTGGAAATCCAGGCCTTCCAGAATCCGCCTTGCGACTTTTCGGATGACACTTGAGTCATCGACAACAAGACATGTTCTCATTTTAGCCTCTACTTCTTCCCGAATGGGACATTTCCATTGCAACTCAAGTCTACGCCGGATTGTCGCCGGTCTTATGCCGCCAGCATATCGGAGCTGATCTCGAGGACGCGATCGACGTCGAGGACGACCATGAGCTGGCCGTCGAGGCGGTGCACGCCGCCGGCGAGCTTGGCCATGCGGGGATCGAGGTTGACGGGGTTTTCCTCGCGGCCCTCGTCGGGGAGTTTTAGCACCTCGCCGATCTGGTCGATCAGAAGGCCATAGGACTCACCGCGAAGGTCGACGCCGACGGCCATCGGCGCCTTGCCGTCGTCATTCTTCGGCAAGCCGAGGCGGGCGCGCATGTTGACCACGGTGACGATGCGGCCGCGCAGGTTCAAGACGCCGGCGATCTCGCTGGAGGACAGCGGAACCCGCGTCAGCCGCTCTGGCATGAACACGTCCTGGACGCGGGAGATCGGCAAGCCGAACAACTGCCCGCCGATCACGGCGGTGACGTATTCGGCCACGGTGCCTTCGCTGGTTTCGGTCTTGCTGGTCATGCTTTAATTCCTCATGCCGCCCGGTTGAGGTCGGCGGTCTGTTCCTTCAGCGCCGCGATCAGGCCGGGACGGTCGAACTTGGCGACGTAATCGTGGAAGCCGGCGAGCTTGCCGCGCTCGATCGCCGCCGGCGACACCAGCGAGGACAAAGCGATGATCGGCATCGCGCTCAAGTGCTGATCGGCCCGGATGGTTTCGGCGAACTCAAAACCGTTCATGTCGGGCATTTCGATATCGGTCAGCACCACGTCGAAGATTTGCCCCGAGCGCAGCACGGAGAGCCCCTCCTGCGCGTTGGGGGCGACCCGCACCCGGTAACCAGCGGCTTTGAGCACCGGCGCCAGCATGTTGCGGAAGAAGGCACTATCGTCGACCAAGAGCACCGATTGCGCCATGGCCGAGGGCTTCATCTCCTTGCGGGTGAACCAGTCGGAGAACGCCATGGGGAGGAAGTGGCCGACGTCGATCACTTCCGTAGCCTGGCCCTTGATGACCGCGGAACCCAGAATACCCTCATGGGAGCCGGCGACCTCGATGTTGAGCCGTTCCTCGACGATGTCGATGATCTCGTCGACCACGAGCCCCATCGAGCGGCCGTCATCGGCGAACACCAGGATCGGTTGGGCGCCTGTGGTCTGGACGCTGACGCCTTCCATCTGCACCAGCGGCATCAGCTGGTCGCGGTATTGGACCATATAGCGGCCATTCGAGAGCTCGATCTTGTCGGCGGCGATCTCCTCCAGGCGCGTGACGAGGCCGAGCGGCACCGCCTTGGGCTGGGTGGAGCCTGCGCGGAACACCAATAGCGAGGTCAACTGCTCGGCGGCGTTGGCGCGCATCGCGGCATTCTCATCGGATATCTCATGGCTTGCCGCACCGGAAGCGCCGAGCGCCTTTGCGATGCCGTTGGGATCGATGATCATGATCACGGCGCCATCGCCCAAAATGGTATTGCCGGAGAACATGTCGATGTGGCGCAGTTTCGTGGACATCGGCTTGACCACGATTTCCTCGGTGTGGAACACGCCGTCGACCACGATGCCGAACGTCTGGTTGCCGACTTGCGTGACGACGATAAAGCCGTTTTCCGGATCGGAAGAGGAGCCGTCGTCGATCTTGAGCAGTTTTTTCAGATGCATCAGCGGTAATAGCTTGTTGCGCAAGCGCAAGACTGCGGTGTCCTTGATGCGCTCGATGCGGTGCTCGGAATTGGCGCGTGCCCGCACCAGTTCGACCACCGCGAGCTGGGGAATGGCAAAGCGATCACCGCCGGCTTCCACGATCAGCGCCGAGACGATGGCCAAGGTCAGCGGAATCTTGATGGTGACGGAAGAGCCCTCGTCGGCCACCGACTTGATGTCGATGGTGCCGCCGATCTGGTCGATATTGGTGCGTACCACATCCATGCCGACGCCGCGGCCGGAGACGGAGGTGATCGCAGCGGCAGTGGAAAAGCCCGGCGCGAAGATGAATTTGTGGATCTGGGCCTCGGTCATCTTCTCGAGCTCAGCCTCGCTGACGAGCCCGTTGGAGACCGCTTTGGCCTTGATCTTCTCGGTGTTGAGGCCTCTGCCGTTATCGGCGATGCAGATGATGATGTGGCCGCCTTCGTGATAGGCCGACAATCTGATCGTGCCCTGCTCGGGCTTGCCGGCGGCCAAGCGCTCGGCAGGCGTCTCCAGCCCATGATCGGCCGAGTTGCGCACCATGTGCGTCAAGGGGTCCTTGATCAGATCGAGCACCTGCCGGTCGAGCTCGGTGTCGGCGCCGTGCATCTCCAGTTCGATCTGCTTGTTCAATTCGCCGCTTAGATCACGCACGATGCGCGGCAGCTTCTGCCAGGCGTTGCCGATCGGCTGCATGCGCGTCTTCATGACGCCTTCCTGCAATTCGGCGGTGACGTTGGAGAGCCGCTGCAGCGGCACCTTGAACTCGGTGTCCTCGTTACGCCTCGAAATCTCGAGCAGCTGATTGCGCGTCAGCACCAGTTCCGACACCATCGTCATCAGATGTTCCAGCGTGTCGACATTGACGCGGATCGACTGGTTGGCGATGCGATCGCCTTCGGACGCGGACGCTTCCGGATCGACGACGGCTTTTTTCGCGGCCAGCTTTTCCTTCGCTGAATTGCCGCGCTTCTCGGCGGCCGCGGCAGGCGCAGCGACGGCACCAGCGGGCTCCTTCGGCGCCGGTTCCGGCGCTGGCTGCTTCGGCGCGGGCGCGACCTCGATCTCCGTCTCGCGGAAGGCGCGCTCCAGTTCGTCCAGCGACACTTCACCGGGACGCAATGCGCGCTCCAGCACCTGCGGCACCAGGGTGCCCTGTGCAACGGCGGGCTTCGCGGGAACGGCTGGCTCAACCGGCTCTGACATCG
Organism: Bradyrhizobium lablabi; assembly: GCF_900141755.1. Classification (NCBI taxonomy): domain Bacteria; kingdom Pseudomonadati; phylum Pseudomonadota; class Alphaproteobacteria; order Hyphomicrobiales; family Nitrobacteraceae; genus Bradyrhizobium; species Bradyrhizobium lablabi. Next base: position 2,569,930 of record NZ_LT670844.1, read on the forward strand.
CTTCCATCCCTCGTTCCACCATTTCCTGGAGTTTGACGATCAGATCCTGATCGGAGCCATCCGGCTCAGCCTCGGTCGCCTCAAGGCCCGACAGAATTTCCTTGATGCGGTCGATGCTGCTCAGGATCAGGGTGACCGCGTCGGCCGTAACCGGCATTCCGTCGCGGAATTTGCCCATCAGCGTCTCGCCGGCATGCGCCAGCGCTTCGAGCCGCGGCAGGCCCAGGAAGCCGCAGGTGCCCTTGATGGTGTGGACTAGGCGAAAGATGTTATCGAGAATCTTCGCGTTGTTCGGCTCCTGCTCGAACTTCACCAACTGATTATCGACGGTATCCAGGCTCTCGCTGGTCTCCGTCAGAAATTCCCGCAGCAGATCATCCATGAAACAGGCCTTCGAACGCACGGGCGCGCGACTTCGACACGCCATTCGTAATTTGGCCAGCTTCACCGCAAACCGTTTAATATTGGTTGAGTAATTGGAAAAGAACGGGATCAACAAAGAGATAAGACGGCCTCATCGAATCCGGAGGCCTCCTGTAAAGGTCTGGTTAACCATAACTTCCGGATTTCGAGGATGTTGGCTCGTATTCCGATCCCAAAGCAGTGTGGCTTCAGGAAGCCGTCACCACCACCGAATCGCCCTCGGGCGCCAGCATCACCTTCAGTCCGCAGGCCTGCGCCAGAAGGCGGGTATAATAAGGCTGCACCGCATGGGCATCCGCGGCTGCCGCACTTGAGCTCAGGAGGTCGGCGACATTTTGCGGCATGCGGGCGTTCAGTCCGCTGGCTGCGACCCGAAAGCCGATTCCCTCCCCCTCGCCCACGGAATCGACTGTCAGCACGCCGCCGCGCGGAATGGTCTGCTGCGCGATCACCATCATGTTCAAGAGCAGCTTGACCCGGTTTTTCGGCAGCAGCAGGCGCGGCAAATTCCAGGCGATCTTGGTCTTGGCGTCCTCGAGATGGCCGCGCGCCATGGTCTGCGCGTCGCCGAGGTCGATCTGGGCCCCCGACGATCCCGCGGCCCCGAACGCCAGCCGGCAGAACTGCAGCCGCGCCGAGGCGGTCTTGGCGCTCTTGCGGATCAGATCGAGCGCGAATTCGCGATCTTCGGGCTTCGGATTGTCGTCCAGCACCTCAAGCCCATTGACGATGGCGCCGACAGGACTGATGAGATCGTGACAAACCCGCGAGCACAACAGCGCCGCCAGTTCGAGGGCGTCGGGGGCGGGACCGGGAGACGGGGTGGCTGACATAAGGTGTTCCTGCAAATCCGCGACATTGCGGACAAAAGCGAATCACGCATGCTCGCGGGCTTGATACACTGCGGACGCGCGTGCTGCCAACACGGGTGAGCGACGGCCAAAGGCAAGACCAACAGCATATGAGACCCGCGTCATGAATAAGGCAGCCTCCAAAGCACCCGCGATCGACCGTGACGCCGCCGCCGCTCTGATCGGGCCCCTGACCGATCTCGTGATCCGCGCAGGGGCCGCCATTCTCGCCGTCAACCGCGGGGCAATGCGGATCGACGGCAAAGCCGACGGGTCGCCGGTAACGGAAGCGGACCTCGCCGCCGACCGCATCATCGCAGAGGGACTGGCGCGGCTCGCCCCGGAGCTGCCGACGCTGTCGGAGGAGCGCGTCGATCTGGCAACGCCGCCGTATCTCGGCAGCTTCTTTCTGATCGATCCGCTCGACGGCACCAAGGAATTCGTCGCCGGCCGCGACGAGTTCACGGTCAATTTGGCGCTCGTAACCGACGGGACGCCGCTGCTCGGCATCATCGGCGCGCCGGCGCTTGGAATTGTGTGGCGGGGACTGGTCGGCCGCGGCGCGGAGCGGCTGGCGACCAATAATGCATCCCTCGCCGCGCCGATCCATACCCGCCGCCACCCGAAACCGGGCGAGCCCTGGATTGCGGCCGTCAGCCGCTCGCACGGCGATGTCAGAACTGAAGCCTTTATCGACGCAAGGCCCGGCGCCAGCCGCAAGATGCTCGGCTCGGCCTTAAAATTCGGCTGGGTCGCGGAAGGCGGCGCCGATATCTATCCGCGCCTGGCGCCGACCTCCGAATGGGACGTCGCGGCGGGACACGCGGTCGTCACCGCCGCCGGCGGCAAGATTACCGATGGGCAAGGCGCCGCCCTGCAATTCGGCCGGGGACGCCAAGGTTTTATCGTCCCGGAATTCATTGCCTGGGGCGATCCCGAGGCGGCGTCGCGGTGAGCGCCCCCTACTGCGCCAGATCCTGCTCCGCGGCCGGCCAGTGCGATTTCGCCTCGCGCTGGCCGCGCTCGGGATCGGCGGCGAAGGCATCGCGGTTGTCGTCGCGGCTGAACAGATAGAGCCGCTGTCCGGAGATCAGCCAAAACCGGGGGTTACCGGCCACCGTGACGCCGCGCGCCAGATCGATCGGGTCGTAGCCGCCGAACTGGGGGCCGTAAATCTCGGGATGGGCGACAAAGGAGGCGCGGTTGCCCTCGTTGCGGAAGCGCCAGACCGCGCCGGCTTGCGACGCCTCATAGTCCGGCAGGCCACGCTCCGGGCTTTGGTCGACAAAATAGGCAACGGGGTCGAAACCCTCGATCGCAAGACCGGTAAAACGGTTCATCACCACCCGCTCGGTGGTTGCGGCCTCCGCCGCATGCGGCGCAGCAAGACTTAGCCAGACCAGGGCCGACAATACGGAGATCAAGGCTATTCCGGGGCGAAGGCCCGCATCCGAATGCCTGTCGTTTCTTTCCTGCCGCTGTGCCGTCATAGTTGATGCCGATAACATCCGAGTCGGGGGACACTGGGCGCAACCTAAAGCGGTGCTCGTTGGCATCAGGTTAAGGCGGCGGCCAGGTTTTCGATACGCAGGGGTTCTTTATGACTTTCGCATCACGCCTTGCCGCGGCGAGCCTCGCCGCGTTGATGTGCTGGGCCATGCCCGCTTTCGCCCAGCAAGCGCCGCCATTGCCGCCGCCGCAGCGCCAGCCCGGTCCCAACAATTACGGGCCGGACGAACTGACCAGCGCCGGGCACCGGTTTTTCGGCAACGTCTCGCGCGGGCTCGCGTCCGTGATCGAGCGCGCGGTCAGCCAATGGGGCCTGCCGAACGGCTATATCCTGGGCGAGGAAGGCTCCGGCGCCTTTGTCGCAGGCCTCCGCTACGGCGAAGGCACGCTCTACACCAAGAATGCCGGCGATTTGCGGGTCTACTGGCAGGGTCCCTCGGTCGGCTTCGACTGGGGCGGCGACGGCGCCCGCACCATGACGCTGGTCTACAATCTGCCGGCAACCATCGCGATCTACCAGCGCTTCGTCGGCATCGACGGCTCCGCCTATATTATCGGCGGTTTCGGGATGACGGCGCTGACCGCCAACAATATCGTTCTGGTGCCGATCCGCTCGGGTCTCGGATTGCGGCTCGGCGCCAATGTCGGCTACCTCAAATATACCCCGCACGCGACCTGGAACCCGTTCTAGGCGGCGTTTTCCGACGCCCACGAATTTTCCGGTTACGAATTGACGTTAATGCGGCAATGGGCTGGTGTTTCCCCCGTCCGCCATGGCATTGTGACATTAATCATTTTCTGGCGGGGAGTTAGCCTTCATGGTCGAACCGATCATGTATTTGGCGATCGGTTTTCTGATCTCGATGCTGTTCGGGCTGATGATCGTGCCGCTGGTGCATAACCGCGCGGTGCGGCTGACGACCAAACGGCTCGAGGCGGCGACGCCGTTGTCGATGGCTGAAATCCAGGCCGACAAGGACCAGCTGCGCGCGGAATTCGCGATGTCGGCGCGGCGGCTCGAGATGAGCGTCGACCAGCTCAAGAACAAGACCACCAGCCAGCTCGCCGAACTCGGCAAAAAGACCGATGCGATCAACCGCATGAAGCTCGAGCTCGGCGAAAAGAACGCCACCATCTTCTCGCTGGAAGCGCGCGAGAAGGCGATGAAGGAACAATTGCGCGCCACCGAAGAGGAATTCGCCGCCAAGACCGAAGCGCTGCGCGACGCCGAAAAGGCGCTGAAGGACAAGCAGAGCGAACTCACGAAAATCAATCACGAATTATCCGATCGCTCGATGATGGCGGACACCCGCCAGGTCGAGCTGGTCGCGGTTCGCGCCCAGATCGACGAACTGAAGAACCGCGTCGGCGACGCCGAGAAGGAATTCTCCACGACGCAGGCGCGGCTTGAACAGGAGCGCGGCGAATCCGAGAAAGCGACGCGCGAGCTCACGGAGGCGCGCAGCCGGGTCGAGAATTTGAGCCAGCGCGTCACGGATCTCGATCGCCAATTGATCGTCCAGGTCAAGGAAGCGGAGATGCTCAGTAACCGCGTCAACGATCTGGAAGCGCGCCTTGCCACCCAGGGCAAATTGCTCGCCGAGCGCGACTATGAGAACAATCAGCTGCGCCAGCAGAACGCGACCGCGGAGAGCGCGTTGAAGGAATTGCGCGGCGAGATCGCCGCCAACAACAGCGGCAAATGGCCGGCGCTGGAAAAACTCAAGACCGAGAAGGCGGCGGCCGAAGAGCAGCTTCGCATCGCGCGTGACGAACGCGCCAAACTGCAGCGCGACATCAACGCGATCCAGCAGCAGGCCGAAAGCTCCTGGGCGACCGAGCGCATGGAGAATGCGCTCTTGCGCGAGCGCATCAACGACATCGCCGCCGAGGTCGCAAAACTCGCGATGCAATTGGAAGGGCCGAACTCGCCGATCGAGGCCATGCTGGCCGCGGAGCCCGTGGTGCCGGCGAAGTCCGCTAACGGCGCCGCCGCCAATGGCGCGGCCGCAGCGAGCGCCGCTCCCGAGGGCGGCGGCACGCTCGCCGAACGCATCCGCGCGCTGCAGTCCCACGCCTCCCGGGCGCGACAGCAGGGGGCGGGCTGAGATTCCGCGGCGCGCCACCGTTAGGCACACATAGCTACCCCATATAAAGTCGTCATACCCCGCGCATGCGGGGTATCCAGTACGCCGCGGCTTCTCGGTTCTATCGCTGGCGTCTCTGGAATACTGGATCGTCCGCCGGAGCCTGTCATCGGGCGGCGCCTTGCGCCGACCCGGTGGCGAACGATGACAGCTGGGGTGTGAGGCGGATTTGAATTTCAACAGCCACAACTTCGCGATCTCGCGGCGCCTTGCGCCCGAGTTTTGCTCTTGGTTCCCGCCCTCTGAAACCCAGAGGGCGCAGGGAATGCCGGGCGCCCGATGCGCCCGATAGCCGCGTGTGCAACGATAGTGTGAGAGCGCACACGCGTTAGTCAGGTCACACCGGAAACACCCGGCATTCCCCGCGCAATGGTTTTACGGCTTATATCGTGCTCTCCCCGGTGAGCCGGGCTTTCTTGCCACCGTCATCGGCGAAATTGCTTCCGCCAACTTGACACCAGCGTCGGGGTGTCAGGACCACACGACTTCGCCGTCCGCTAGAAAGCGCCCTCGTCTTTGGCACCACCCGCGTCCACCGCATCCCGCCCCGCGTCCGTGACGATCGCGAGCCGCCCCTCTGTGTGGGACGGGATGACGGGAGTCTTATGGGTGATTTGGGCAAATCACGAAGCGGTATATTTTTGCAAACCGGACTGGACGACCCAAATCAGCTTGATCGGCCTCAAGAATTTAGCGTTTTGGCGCAAATCGCCCGATGACACCGGCCGCGCGGCTTGACACCTGTAGCCCGCACTTCGTAAATCGCGGGCACTGACAAACCGTCTTGTCCGATCCGACGCCGCTTCCGGCCTTTGATTGTACACGAGAATCCCGGGCGCATAGCTCAGCGGGAGAGCGTTCCCTTCACACGGGAGAGGTCCAAGGTTCGATCCCTTGTGCGCCCACCAGACCCAGCCCTATCCGGCCTCGGGTTTTATCCCGCTGAAATGCTGCGGCTGCGCAGATTCGTGCTCCGGGAGTACGCGTTGGACTAAGCCCAAGTCGAAGGTCATCGCCCATCGCTCTGCACCAGCGCCGTAGGTCATCCATCGGCGGAAGTCCCAAGCGCTAGCGAGCTGCTTAAGCTGGGGCTTCAAGTCGCGCAGTCGAGTGGACCGTGACGCCTCTCGATCGTCCCCGACAATCCGTGCCGCCGAAGAAAGCATAAGCTGTCAAAATTCAAGAATGGGTCAGTGTCGCTGTCCACTGAGTAATTCAGCAGCAACAACCCTTGGAAAATGCAACACCGCCTTGTGGCTTGCCACACTTGCGGCAATTTCCCCGACCTGTATTCGCTTGGCGACAGACTTAGATTGAGCATGCGAATTTAGAGCGCACCGCCGTCTGGCGCGGCGCCGATTGGGCCATTTGCGCGTCTGAAAAGATCGAAACAACCCGATCCGTCACCGTCTCGTTGGCGACTCGGAGCGGAGTCGTTGTCATGATCATTCTTGGCGCCTACACTCGTTATCGCACTGGGCGTCCCTTGTTTGGTTCTGTGACGATCGAAATGATGAAACAGAACAAGATTCCGGTACTCATGGCTCACTAGAACTGACTGGCCCCAGATGCTGAGGGCAGCTGCCGACGAAAGAAGCGCAACGGAAGGAGCATCCCGAGAATCTATCCTCCAACACCGCCGCCAATTGCGCCTGCTACGGCTGCAGAAGGAATGCTTTTCGCATTGCCCCGGGGCGAGGATTCTCGGCAAGGCGATCTACGCATTGTGGCAGCCTCCAGCGCAGAACAGTCTGACCAGGAGCACAGAGCATGGAGCCAGCCCATAGGCTACAATTCCGTCCGCGAACAGCCGATCCAGATAGGGGAGTATCGCTGCCATGCTTTATGTCGACATCCCGAGTTTATCTGATCTGAAGTCGCTGACGGCCCACCGCGACGACATCTGTGTCTCCATTTATCTACCCACCACGCCGGTCAGTCAGGAAACGGTGGGTGATCGGATCGAATTGAAGAATCTCGCGAAGGAGGCCTTGCGGCAACTCGAGACCGCAAACGCCGACAAGCGGCGCGTCGCCGCGCTTATGGAGCATCTCGATGACCTGATCGATGACGACGAGTTCTGGCGGTTCCAGGCCCGCAGTCTTGCAGTGTTGGCGACCCCGGACAACGCGCGGACGTTCCGCGTGCCCAACACGCTGGTATCAATTGTTGAAGTATCGGACCGATTTCACCTCAAGCCGCTGTTACGCGCCATCGCATTTCCCAATACCTGCTTCGTGTTGGCGCTGGCGGAAAACGCGGTCCGTGTCATTCAGATCTCGGCCGACCTGCCGCCCGCGGTCGTAAGGGTCGATGGCATGCCGAAGGATGCCGCCAGCGCGGTCGGGCGCGCCTCCGTCAACGACCGCTCGCCGAGCGGCCGTCTTCAAGGATCGGAAGGTCAGAAGGTTTTGTTGCGCCAATTCGCTCGCCAGGTCGATCAGGCGCTACGCGGGCTGTTGACCGGCAGTGACGTCCCGCTGGTGCTGGCCGCAACCGAGCCGCTCGCCTCCATTTATCGGTCGGTCAATACCTACGCTCTTCTGGCTAAGGCTGGGATCGACGGCAGTCCCGTATACTTGACCGATGCCCAGCTCGCGGATCGGGCTCGCGTTCTGCTCGACGGTCTGTATCGGGACGAGATTACTCAATGGAAAACGGCGTTCTCGGCACGCGAGAACGAAGGCCGAGCTACGACTGATATCGCACATGCCGCGCGAGCAGCAACCTATGGTGCGGTGGAGACGATGCTGGTCGATATCGACGGGGTCATTCCCGGTACCGTCGATGAGACCAACGGCACTGTCAACTTCTCGGTATCGGCGAACGCCAGGGAATACGGTGTAGTCGACGAAATTGCGAGCCGCGTCATCCGTTCGGGCGGTAACATTCTCGGCGTTAGAAAGGCTGATATTCCTGGCGGTAAGTCGCTCGCGGCTATTTTGCGCTATGCAATGTAGTCGCAAGGCAGTAGCGCGCGGCCGTGATCGCAGCGATGCGCTGCTGTCGCGGCGGGCGTGAAGGCGAAACGCACGAGATGCGCTGTTGTCGTGCGCCTCAGCCGTCCCGCAAGCGTTGCGTATGCGCGCGTTCGCCGACCGGAAGCTTGGGTGCGGCTGCCATGTCACAGGCGATTGAAATCATCGGCGACGTGGCAAGTTCCCACTGCGGGCGCGGCCCTCTCGCTTTATAGTTGACAACTTCGGGGAAGCGGGCGCGAACTGGGGCGGGAGCGCGACATGCGGTTCCGAAAGCTATGGACGTGTCGGGCTGGGCCGCCGACATTCGGAATGCCGTCTGCTCCACAGCTGAGAGCCGGCACACCGAAATCGACCCGATCGAATGTTGTGAGGCCGCCACACCTGCGGACGGTTTTTTGTGAACCGTGCGCCAGCGCGCAAAGCAGGATTTACCAAGAGCAGTACTATCGGCAGCAACACTATTGGCGCCGAACGCGCCCGCGGCCGTTCCGTTTGGCGCTGCCGAGACGGTGGCGGCTGTGTTGTTATGCGTTGCTGGCGAGCGCATCGCTCGGCGCGCTACTGATGCGCGGAGGAGACAACATACGGCGCCGAACAATTAGTTCCGGGCGACAACTTCGGTGCTGGCTGGCGCGGTACGGCTCGGCATCGCCGAGCGCATGGCGTCTGCGTTTTTTCTTGACGGTACTGGCCTCGGTCTTGCTGGCGTCAGAAGTCGCCCAAGCGCAGACGACGGTCGGCCCAGGGGACATCGGTTCAACCATCAATGCCACGGGCGGCGGTGGCAGCACGCTCACAGTCCTCGGCTCAACAAACTTGCTGCCACCCCTAGGCGTCCTCGCAGCCAATGTCGGTCCGGGAAACCTGATCCTCGATCCGGCCGCGGGCTCCGCCTTTGGGCCGATTACGGTCAACACCGAGGATGCAATCGGCATCCGTATTTCAGCCACAGGTAACCTCACGATCAATCCGACCGGAAGTGCGTTTCCCACCACGATTACCACCATGGGTCCGAACGCCTCCGCCTTGCTGCCTGTGCACATCGAGGCCAATTGGTCAGTATCGCTGTCCAGCGTAACGCGGCCGCAACAGCCATCGAGAAAGATTGAGCGGTCCGGCTGACGGCCACACTTGTGGCAAGTTCTTCAAGATATTTTTCGCTTGCATACAAGTTCAGATTGAGATTCCGCAAGCTCAGATGACCCCGAGAGCGGAGCGACCGTGGCAATCGCTGACAAATGGCAGCAGAGGATAAGGCGGCCCAAGCCATACGCGGTTTTGACGGCCGCTCCTCGTTCTTTCGCCCTCATAGCCGCATCGCTGCCGATGTCCACCGTGGTCATGGCGGCGCTGGCAACGATGCCAGCCCATGCCCAGAACAACGCCACATGGTTAGGAGCGAATCCAGGAGATACCTCTTTCAATACCCCCGGCAACTGGACGCCAGCCTCGGTGCCGACTGGCACCGCGTCTTTCGGGCCAGCGACGGTTACAAACCCAAACATATTTAGTCCTGCAACCAACACTCTCAACCAGTTCCAATTCCTGGCTGGAGCGCCTCGATACAGTATCGGTGTGTTTGGCACTCTTAACCTGAACAACGGCGGCGTTGGAAATGCTTCCGGCAATCCCCAAGGTACTGTCGTCCTATCGGGAGGGACACTGAATTTCAACAACAGTACAGCAGGCGACAACACGATTTTCTATGGTAATAGAGGCGGAGCAATTGTGTTTAATAGTGGCAGTACCGCAGGTAGTGCCGACTTTGAAAATCAAACCGGCGGCGGTACGATCGGTACGATCACTTTCAACAACGGCAGCAGTGCTGGTAGTTCCCTTATTCGAAATGATTCTGGTGCAGGTATCGTCACTTTCGCGGGTGCGAGCACCGCTGGCAGCGCCACTATCTTAAATGATAATCCCACCACTGGCGACGGCAGTATCATCTTTACTGATACGAGCAACGCGGGGAGCGCCACCATCCAGAACTTGACTGCCGGTAACACCATCACATTTCAGGGTAGCAGCAACGCGGGCAATGCCAGCATCCTGAACTCGACTGGCAGCAACTTGAATTTCACCGCCAATTCTACAGCCGGCACATCAACGATCACCAACAACGGCACGACGACTTTTTCCGGTTCTGCCACTGCCGATCAGGCGAATATCACGAATAATGCAACGTTGAATTTCACGGGCACCAGCACTGGCGGCACAGCGATTATCACGACTAATAGCGGAGGGACCACGACTTTCTCAGGCTCCAGCAACGGTGAAGTGGCTCAATTCATCACCAATGCTGGCGGCACCTTCAACATGTCCTCCCTGACGTCTGGCGGAATGACCGCCGGCTCGATCGAGGGCGCGGGAAGCTATATTCTTGGTGCTAATGAACTCACCACCGGCCTGAACAATCTCTCGACAACGGTCAGCGGAGTAATCAGCGGCGTCGGCGGTTCGCTGATCAAGGTGGGCACCGGGACGCTCACCCTGTCGGGCGCCAACACCTATACCGGCACCACCATAATAGCAGGGGGCACGCTTGCCGCGGGCGGCGTCAATGTCTTCAGTGCGAACTCCCATACCGCTGTGGAGAGTGGCGGGACGCTCGCCCTGCAAGGCTTTAACCAGACGCTCAACAATGGCCTTGAGAACGCGGGAACGGTGCAGCTCGGAGTTCCAGGTGTAACGACTCCGGGCACGACGCTGACTGTCGCCGGCAATTATGTCGGCACGAACGGCATTCTCGCGCTCAATACTCTTCTCGGTGCCGATGGCTCCCCGTCCGATCGGTTGGTCGTCAATGGCGGCACCGCCACGGGCAGCACGGGTATTCGAATCACTAACGTCGGAGGGCCGGGCGCGGAGACCACAGCGAACGGCATCGAGGTGGTGAATGCGATCAATGGTGCTACGACCGCCGGTGCCTTTACGCTTGCCAACCCGGAGCTGCGCGCGGGCGCCTTCGACTATCGCCTGTTCCAGGGTGGCAGCGACCCCACCGTCGCCAATGACTGGTTCTTGCGCTCGAGCTTCACCAATGGGCCGGGGCCGGAGGAGCCGATTGGTCCCACTCCGCCGCCAGAACCGCTGCCGCCCGGCGTCTGGCCGATCATCGGGCCGGAGCTTGCGACCTATGGCGTGGTGCAGCCGATCGCCCGGCAGATGGGACTCACCACGCTCGGCACCCTGCATGAGCGCGTCGGCGATGCGGCGGCCGACGCTGCGTGCTTGAGTGCCGTCTCGACCGGCAGCTCGGCCACGCCCGACGGAGCCATCACCAAGGCCCCACCCGTCCCGTACGGCAACTGCCCGCCGGGCGTCTGGGGCCGCTTGTTTGGCCAGCAGATCAACAATCACTACCAGGCCTTTGCCGACCCGCGCGCCACCGGCCAGGTGGCCGGCATCCAGACCGGCGTCGACGTCTGGCGCGGCAGCCTGATCCCGGGCCACAGCGACACCGCCGGCGTCTACTTCGCCTATGGCAACGGCAACGTGAGCGTGGACGGCCTCGTCACCAACGCGGCGGCGACCGCCTATGTGCTGCAACACACCGGTTCGGTGAATCTCAACGCCTATACGCTGGGGGGCTACTGGACCCATTATGGTCCCACCGGCTGGTACATCGACGCGGTGCTGCAGGGCTCGTTCTACAACGGCAACGCGGCGACACAGTTTGCCAACCTGCCGACCAATGGCACGGGCTTCATCTCCTCACTGGAGGCGGGCTATCCGATCCCGCTGCCGTGGTTCGGGCCGCGCTTCGTGCTGGAGCCCGAGGGCCAAATTATCTGGCAGCAGGTTTCCTTCCAGGACGCCAATGACGGCTTGGGCCCGGTCGGGCTCGGCACCACGTCCGGCGCCAGCGGGCGGCTCGGTCTGCGCGGCAAGTGGACCATCAGCGATCCCGCCGGGCGTGTGTGGCAGCCTTATGTGCTTGCCAATGTCTGGCGCGACTGGGGCGCTAATGCGATCACCACCTTCGGCCCCGACCCGGTGCCCTTGATGGAGCAGGCGACGCGGCTGGAGTTCGCCGGCGGCCTCAGCGCGAAGCTTCTCCCCGGTCTCAGCCTCTATGCGCAGGCCGGCTATCAGTTCGCAGTGAGCGGCACCGACGGCGGCAGGCGCGATGGCGTCAGGGGAGATCTCGGCCTGCGCTACACCTGGTAACGCCCGGTAGATATCCTAAAAAGGGGGCGAAGCCGGTCGGGAAGCCACCCAGGCTTGCGTGAAGACCAGGCAAGTCAACACGCCGTCCTTCGATGTCAGGGCTGCGTGTTACAATACGTTGAGTCCGCCGCCGTTTGATCTGCATCATCGTCCGCCGGCGAGTCTCGTCTTCATCACGGTGAAGCAATCGGCACGACCTGAGGCCATATCATGAAAGATCTCCTTACGGTTCCTACTCTGCATTCCGAGAACGAGTTGGGACATGCGGCCCAATTTACGCTTGCCCTGGCCCGCTCTTTCGGCGCGCAGCTAACAGCATTGATAACAGAGATCGAGCCCGGCCTTCCTTCGCCTCCGGTTGAGCCTGATAATATGCAGGGCGGCGTCGAAGCGCATAAGCCGTTATCGGCAAGCGAACGCTTGACCAGAATAGCAAGCCTTGTTCGAGGAGCAGCTGCTCTTGCTGGAGTGCCATGCGCGATGTTGCAGGAGGAGCGCGGCTCCAGTTCCTTGCGTAAGGTATTGATCGACAACGCCTGTGTGCGCGACTTGGTGACGCTCGATGTGTTTGGTCCTTTGCGTTATCCTCGACAGGGCCTTGTCGAGGCTGTTCTGTTTGGTACCGGGCGGCCGATCATCCTTGTACCAGCCGCTGCAGGCTCATTGATCGACGGCAGAATTCTGATCGCGTGGGACGCGACGCGCTCGGCGGCCCGGGCATTGCATGATGCACTTCCACTCTTGAAACTGGCACGACAGGTCGTCGTCATATCCGTGATTGACGACAAGGATTTCCCGGAGTCTTTTACGGGAAAGGATCTATGTCGGTATCTCTACCGATGGGATATCGATGCCCGCTTTGAGATTGCCAGGCGCGGAAGCCTCACCGTGGGTGCTGCCCTTTTGGACTGCGCTCGCAGAATCGAAGCGGATCTTCTGGTCATGGGCGGATTTGGACACGCTTTCGAGCGCGAACTCATGTTTGGAAGCGCAACGCGAGATATTTTCCAGTCGGCTATCGAGCTCCCAATTCTACTTTCGCACTAATCGCATGATTTCGGCAGCGGCTTCGTCGGGGATAGTCCGTTATCGCAAAAATGCTCGAAATCGCCGGAGAGAGAAGAAGAACAGGATCGCTCCTATCGTCAGCAGGGCGGCGATCACAGCTATTCCGGCGCCGCGGAACAGCTCGGCTTGTGCGAGGATGACGAAGTGGGTGTTGGGCGCGGCGAGCATGATGATCTGGATGATCTCGGGCATGCTCTCCCGCGGCCAAGCGATCGCGGGCGCGGATTACGGTCATGGCAGACCAAGGCCTGCCCGGTTGGCGTGGCGACGTTGCGATCGTTCAGGATGCGCGCAAAGAGATTGAACGCCGGATCGCCACCGCCACGCCACCAAATCGCCTAACGACTCAACGACCTGTTGCGCGGGCCGGGGCGATGCGCATGGGGTGCAGTAATGATGCGCGGGTCCAATCTATATCTAACTGCGGCCCTGAGTGGGCTGTTGGTCATGATGTTTTTGCTTGGCGCGATCCTCGTTCGAGGTGTCGGACCGGCTGAGAAAGGTGACCGACTTGGCCGAGCCACCTTGGATATTGGTGTCGCCGACCTGAGAGGGACGCTGCCGTAAGGATCGCTACGCGGCCCTAACCTATCTCCAAAAGTCCTTGAACCGATCCGGCGACAACTCGGTGTAGCGCACCGTGTGCTGGATATTCCGATGACCGAGATAGGCCTACAGTGCCCGCGTATCGTGCCGTTCGAACTCCTAACGTTGTCGCAGTCGTGCGGTTTGGTCCGACATTCATGTATCCTCGCCATGCCATGCATACCCGCGATCAGAGGTCGCTGCTGCTTGATCGGAGGCAGCGGCCCCGCCCCGTTCCCGATAGTCAATCCCTGGAGCTGAGGGAAAATGACTGGCCAAACCCCTTATTTGACGCGCTATCTTGTAAGGAAAGGATCCACCGGCTGGATGGTTTGGGACAGGCATTTAGAAGGCGGCCGACCGGCGGTATGGCTCACCGAAGAGCAGGCACAAGAAATCAAAGACGAACTGACCAAAAAATCACATTCTGAGCGCTGAACGCCGCGTAGTCGCACCCCTCATGACTTCCGGAAGGCCGCGTTCGGGCGATCTTTTTGTTTGACACGGCGCGTCCGATTGGGACGTCTTCTGTGGCTGCCTAGCAACAAAACTTTTGTTCCTTCACCGGAACCACGCATTTCGATTTACGTCTGGCCGAACGCGGCCTTAGCTTTGACTGCCGGGGCTGGGTACATTTCATAACATTAGATTTTCGAACCCGGCGAGCCGCAGCGCGCCAATGCCTGCGGCTTTTTGCGCTAGTCGTCCCCGAACTTTCAACCTGGGCCATGATGATCCTCGGTTTCATGGGCGTCGGCTTTATGGCTTATCATAGCGGCCTTTTCGGCATGGGATCGGCGGCGTCAGATCAGCGTAGCCATGCCCGCGAGCGCGGAAGAAATTGGCGTTGGTGTCGGGCCGAATGGCGTAACCGTCGGCGCCGGGCATGATCGGGACCGCGACAGGGATCGTGACCGCAGGGATATCCGTGATCGCGACGAGCACCGGGACGGAGACCGCGAAACCGTCATCATCAAGAAAGATCACGACCGCGATGGCGACAGGGACCACGACCGAACGGTCATCGATCGCCGCTAGCGATCTGACCAAACGGCCTCCCTCCGGGGAGGCCGCTTTGCTTCGATGGGGATGACGCGCAGCCTAACCTCGGGCACGGAAGCTTGCGGAATTCACGCGGAAGTCGTTTCGGCCCTTGGCTCCCGGTAAGGCCGCAGTCTCCAGATCGGCGCCAGGGGGACCGGCGCCCCAAAATCATGCCGTAAAGCGCCTTCCCGGCGCTAGATTCCCAAAACCCAGACCGCCACGATCGTGCCGAGCACGGCCAGGCCGGAAATCGTCCAGCCCGTCACATAAACCGCACCGTCGTTTTCGGGCCTGTCTACCATCGTGTCGTGCCAATGGGCCATTTTGGCCTCCTGCAGAACGCCTCTGGTTGTTATGTCTCCGCAGCCAACCGAAGGTTCAAATCTGATAATTCCGTTGATGGCCGCCGGGTTCCATGACCGCAGGCGGCAGGCCGCTTATTTTGGCGAAACCCGCCCGGCTTTCGGCCTGCGGCGTCGATGTGACACGCATCACGCCATCGTTCGCCGCGGCGGTCTATGACGGAGCCGTTTTTTTCCGAGCAGCTTCGGAAAAACTATTTCGGGTGTCCGCATGGATCGATCGACCAAGTTTACGCTGTGGATCGCCTTCCTGGTGCTGTTCTCGTACTTCGCCTGGTTCTATCTGGACTGCGCCATGGACGAGAGCTGCCATATCGTCTGTACCTATGGCGGTCGCGGCGGCTGCCACACCGAGCGGAAGCCTGATCTCAAATTGCATTAGCGGACGGGCCGCGCCGGGGCACAACCGCTGCCCCGTCATCCTCGCTTTTTCGTCATGGCCGGGCTTGTCCCGGCCATCCACGTCTTTCTTGCGGTAACCTCGTTAAGACGTGGATGCCCGGGACAGGCCCGGGCATGACGAGTTTCGCGATACCCGTCCATTCCACTGGCTGCATTTCGAGTCAGACTCCGAGACGGGGACGTACCCTGCTCTAGCGCGTCACTTGGCGGGAAACGGCGTGCCGGCGGTCCGCACCAGCCTGTCGGCTTTGACGAGCACATAATCATTGTCCGGCTGCTGCCGGGCAAAGAAGCTGAAGGCCACGAAGGCCGCGCAAAACAAAAAGCCCACCAACATGACCCTCCGGTGCGTGCGCTTGTCGGCGTTGTGAAACGAAATGGACATGGTCCATCACAACCATCGGCAGCGGAGCTAAGCAATCGAAGTCGGGTCTTAACCTTGCTTTTGAAGGTTACGAACAGAGGCGCATTTGAGGAAAAGTGGCGGGATTGAAGATATGGCCATGGCGCAATACGAAAAACGGTACCTCTCACCCAAACGGGGGATGAGACTCACAGGTGTCCCATGGCATTTCTAGGATGCCGGGATTTAAGTACCCGACCACGGAAGCCAACGTCCGCCGAGCGATTATATTCCGCTCAGGCGGCGTTTTCGCGTTTCAACGAGCATATGGAAGTATTCGTCGAGCTCGCAGGAGGAAGTGCTCTTCAATGACGATCTTCTGCATGTCTGATCCTGGCGTTATTGGATGCTATCCATTCCTGAACAGTCCATGGCGGAAAACTCTAGCTGTTCGAGTGACGCCAGACGCTCCCCCTATCCCGCCCTCGCGACAAGCGCTGTGAGCAAAAGACTTAGAGTTAGCCCGATAGACGACATCATGAGCACGGGCATAAAAGTTTCGAAATCGAATTCCCGATGGGCGTCAGCTGTTCGGCGGCGAAATCCGTGTACGTCTGTCTGCATTGTCACCGTCATTCTCCCGGAAGGCTTGCTCCACGACGCGGAGAATGATCGAGCAATTAGCTGAGGACAGAATTAGTAAAATGTGTCCTCGAGGTGGTCTCTTTATGTATTGCAAAATGTGCCGAAAACCTCATCTCACCTTCAGCGCCGGCTTTGTCACCCCATCGAGCCCCGTCAGCATCAGAATCGTCAGCAGCGCGTTTTGCGGGCCGAGGTAGCCGTCGACCTGCCGGTACCATTCGTTGCGCGAGTGCCAGTTGCCGCCCTCGCCGCCGCCGCCGATGGTGACGGCGGGGATGCCGAGCGACATCGCCAGGTTGGAATCGGTCGAGGAGCCGGCAAAGGTGACGTGCGGCGCGCGGGTCAAAATCGTCATCGAGCGTTGCGCCGCCTGCACGATCGGGGAATCCAGCGCGACGATGCCGGCGGGCCGGTCGCCGATCAGTTTTATCTCGACCGTCATCTTGTCGGATTTCCAGCGCGCGTTTTCTTCCACCACCGCCTGTTTGACGAGATCGAGCAGGCGGGCTTCGAGCTTTAGAAGCTCCTCCGTCGAATTCGAGCGCATGTCGACCGCCATCCGTGCCTCGCTGGCGATGGCGTTGACGGAGGTGCCGCCGCGGACGGTGCCGACGGTGAAGGTGGTCTTGGGATCGGACGGCGTCTCGAGATCGGCGATTTTTGCAATGGCCCGACCCATGGCGTGGATCGCGCTCGGCAGGCCAAACTCCTGGAAGGAATGGCCGCCGGGACCCTTGAAAATCATCTCGTAGCGATGGCTTCCCGTCCCCTGGTTGACGACATGCGAGATGCCGAGCCCGTCGATCGAAATGAATCCGTCGATATCGGTGTGGTCGCGGAACAGCGCCTTGACGCCGCGGAGATTGCCGAGCTCTTCCTCGCCGACGGTGCCGACGAACAGGACATCGCCGACGGTCGCGATATCGTTGCTATTGATCGCCTTGACCAGTGACAGCAGCACCGCGAGACCGCGGGAATCGTCGCCGATGCCCGGCGCCAGGATGACGCCGTCCTTTTCCTTGACGGTGACGTCGGTGCCTTCGGGAAACACCGTGTCGAGATGCGCCGACACCACGAGTTTCGGTCGCCCGCCGCCGGTCCCCTTGCGCAACGCGATCACATTGCCTTCGGTATCGATCGCGGCATCCTTGAAGCCGAGTTCATGCATCCGCTTCAGGAAATAGTCGGCCCGGACTGTTTCCTTGTAGGGCGGCGCCGGTATCTCGGTGATGCGCTTCTGCTCGGCGAAGGCGTTGTCGTCATCGGCCCTGATGTCGTCGAGCGCCTTTGTCACCTTGGGATTGGTGAGGATAGCCTCAACCGCCGGTCCCGGCGCGGGGGTTTCCGCAACGGCCTGTTGCGCCAAAGACACAGCCGACAAGATAGCGATCGCGAAGATCGATCGTGCGCACGCGATTTTCATTGGCAGCCCCCCATTTCCTCGGTCCTCACTCAAATCCCAATTCGTCAGAGGTGCCATTGTTTTTGGCAAACGTCAAAAGCATCAGTCAACGCCGCATCTTAGCGGTTCTTCTTAGCGTCGCTGCCCGGGCAGCACGTCATCCCCGCGGAAAGCGGGGATCCAGTAAACGCCGGTGGTTACTGGACCCCCGCTTTCGCGGGGGTGACCGCATTACGCGGGGTCACAGCAGTAGCTGTTTCATCGTCCCTGTCAGCCACGCCATCCGACTCGGCCGGCGCCGTCGTCATCCTGTAACGGAACTGACATTTGCGCGAAGCACGACTGACATGTCGGACACTTAGCTTCGATTTGTTCGCGCTTCGCCGAACAACATCCGCACATTTTCAAATTTTCGAACAGGAGACGTCAATGCTCAAGCAAACGACGAAACGTCTACGCGATCGTACGGTCGTGACCGCCGCGATCTTGTCACTGATGGCACCTCACGCTTACGCGGCCCAGCCGATCGGCGGAGCTCATGCCAACGACAAGAAGACCGACAGCCCGATCAAGCACGTCATCGTCATCATTGGCGAAAACCGCACCTTCGACCATGTTTTCGCGACTTACGAGCCGCGCGCGGGCGAGCATGTCGACAATCTCCTGTCCAAGGGCATCATCAAGGAAGACGGCTCGCCGGGCCCGAACTACGCCAAGGCGAAGCAGTTCTCGACCACGGTCAGCAATTTTTACTCGATCAATCCCACGCTGAAGACCGCCTACGACAATTCGACCAACAAGCTGCAGGCGCCGGGAACCTCCTACGCGCCAAAGACCTGCTACACCACGGTCGAACTGGCTTCGCTCAACGGTCCGGGCTGCCTCTCCACGCTGTCGGAGGCCAAGCGGGGCGATTACGGCCTGAGCAAGGGGGATCTGCCGCTATTGACGACAGGCGCGACCGGCATTGCGGGCGGATCGCCCGATACCCGCATCCTCGACTACGCCAACTTGCCGAACGGCCCCTATCCGCTGGTGACGCTGCCGGCTGGCGAAGACGAAACCTCGAGCCTCTACAAGACCTACGGCGGCAGCCCGGTGCACCGCTTCTATCAGATGTGGCAGCAGCTCGACTGCGACGCCGCCAAGGTGACCGCCAGCAATCCGAGCGGATGCCAGGCCGACCTGTTCCCGTTCGTCGAGATGACGGTCTCCTCCGGCAGCAACGGCAATCCGGTGCCGAAGCCCCTAGCGGAAGGCGATATCGCGATGGGCTTCTACAACGTCGCCAGGGGCGACGCGCCCTATTTGACCAAGCTCGCCCGCGAGTTCACGCTCAACGACAATTACCATCAGGCGGTGATGGGCGGAACCTACGCCAACCACATGATGATCGGCTATGCCGGCTCGCTCTATTACGCCGACCAGAACGGCGATCCCGCGACCCCGCCCCCCAATCAGATCGAGAACCCCAATCCGGCGCCGAACACCAACAATTGGTACGCCAATGACGGTTACGGCGGCGGCAGCTACACCAACTGCTCCGACCCCTCACAGCCGGGCGTCGCGGCGATCGTCAATTATCTGACTGCCGTCCATGTGCCGGCGGACTGCGCGCCGGGCGCCTATTACCTGCTCAACAACTACGTCCCGGCTTACATCGGCAGCGGCGTCACCGATCCGGTCAACAACGGCCAGTTCACGCTGCCGCCGGTGATCAAGCAGAAGCACATCGGCGACGAGCTGACCGCGGCCAGCGTGTCGTGGGCGTATTTCGGCGAGCGCTGGAACGACTTCAAGACCGCCCCCGGCGAGGGCGTGCAGTTCGGAGCGCTCGACCCGATCGCGTATCTCTATTGCAACATCTGCAACCCGTTCCTCTACTCCGCTTCGGTCATGACCAACCAGGCGCAGCGCGATGCGCATATGAAGGACACGCTCGATCTCTATGACGCCATCGAAAACGGCAGCCTGCCGGCGGTGTCGTTCGTGAAGCCGAGCACCTTCAACGACGGCCATCCGTCCTCGTCCAGGGTCGATCTGTTCGAATCCTTCACCAAGAACATCATCGACAAGGTGCAGGCCAACCAGGATCTCTGGGAATCGACCGCGATCCTGGTCACCGTCGACGAAGGCGGCGGCTATTACGACTCAGGCTACGTCCAGCCGCTCGACTATTTCGGCGACGGAACACGCATCCCGCTGATTGTGGTGTCGAAATATTCGCAAGGCGGACACGTCTCGCATGAATATTCCGACCATGCCTCGATCCCGAAATTCATCGAACGGAACTGGGATCTGCCGAAACTCTCCAAGTACAGCCGGGACAATCTGCCGAACCCGAAGACGTCGGATGATAACCCGTACGTTCCGACCAACCGGCCGGCGCTCGGCGATCTCTTCGGCAATTTCCAGTTCGGGGATCGCGACGACCATCATCACGGCGACAATTGATGGACGAAGGCTGTTCCCTCTTGAGGGGACAGCCTTTCATCTCACACAACTCTGGAAGGCCGGATTTCGCTTCCGGCCTTTGCCTTTGCCATGGAGTGACACTTTGAGAATAACCGCGCCGCTGCGAGCCAATCTAACGCCGATCCATGAAGCGCGAGACGCCTTTGCCCGCGGCGACCTGGCGACGACCGAGCGGATTTGCGCCGAGGTCCTCGCGCGCACGCCGGACGATGGAACCGCCTGGGCGCTGTTGACCGAGACTGCGTTGCGGCGCGGGCGCCCCGAGGCGGCCCTCATCTGTGCCGACCGCGCGGTCGCGCTGCGGCCAAAGGATCCGATCGCGCTCATCCTGCGCGCCAAATGCCGCTTCGTTTCCGGCGAGGCGCGCGGCGCGCTCGAGGCCGCTGAGGCGGCTTCCGCGATCACCGACAACGCCCCCGAAACGCAGGACGCGTGTGGGGCCATGTTCGGCCTGCTCGGGCTGCATCAGAGGGCAAAGCAATTCTTCCTGCGCGCGGTCGCGGCCCGTCCCGATGTGCCGCAATATCTGTTCAATCTGGCCGCGACCGAGCGCATGACCGGGGCGCTGGAGGAGGCCGAAGCGCATTGCGACGCGGCAATTGCGCTCGACCGGCATTACGGTCTTGCGCATTATCTGCGCTCGGACCTGCGCATCCAGAGCGCCGAGCGCAACCATATCGCGGAAATGGAGCGGCTGGTCGGCGAAGGCCGGCTGGCGGGCCCGAGCGAAGTGATGCTGCGGTTTGCGCTCGGCAAGGAATATGAGGACCTCGAGCGCCACGACCGCGCCTTCGATCATGTCGATGCCGCCTGCCATCTGCAGCACCGCCTGGTCGCGCACGATCATGCGGCCGAAATCGCCGAGATCGACCGCATCATCCAGACCCACACGCGAGGCTGGATCGCCGCCGCCCCGCAAGGGCATGCCGCTGCTGCTCCCGTGCTCGTCGCAGGATTGCCGCGCACCGGCACAACGCTGGTCGAGCGTATCATCGCCAGCCACCCGGCGATGCGCTCGGCGGGGGAAACCAGCGCGTTCGCGACCGAGCTGCGCCGCGCCATCAAGGACAATTCAGGCGGCGGCGATCCGGCCGCGCTCGGCCGGCGCTATGTCGACAGCGTGACGGCGTTCCGCGTACCGCGGGAATCGCGTTTCCTCGACAAGACACTGCAGAACTACCTCTATTGCGGCCTCATTCATACCGCGCTGCCGGCGGCGAAAATCATTTTGGTGCAGCGGCACCCGATGGATTCGTGCTGGGCGATCTACAAGGCGCATTTTCAGGGCAAGTTCGCGTTCTCCTATCATCAGATCGAACTCGCGGAATATTATTTGGCCTATCGCCGGCTTTCGCGGCACTGGCGGGCGACATTGCCGCCCGAGGCGCTTTTGGAAATCAATTACGAGGACATCATTAGGGATCAGGCGGCGGCGAGCCGGCGGCTGATCGACTTTGTCGGACTTTCCTGGGACGAGGAGGTGTTGCGGTTTCACGAAAGCCCGGCGCCGTCGTCGACCGCGAGCGCCGTCCAGGTGCGGCGGCCGATCTATTCGTCGTCGGTCGGCAAATGGCGGCACCATGCGGACCGGCTGGCGCCGCTGCGCGCGCGGCTGGCGCGGGAGATTCCGGAAGCGGAATTGGCGTGAGATGGTGGCAGCGATCGATCACTTCTCCCTCGCCCCGCTCTTCGCGGGGAGAGGGTTGGGGTCATTTGCGCTAGGTTAAGCGTGCGTTGAGATAGTCGCATTGTTTTCGGCGTCGGCGCGGTGGCTCACAGAGGTGACGGCGGATTTTGGTGAAGAGGTTGCAGACAGTTTGCCACAGGAGTGGGCCGCGAATGGCGGCGCAAATGGTGGCGAGGGCTATCTTCATGAGACGCCAGCGCGATCGGCTTGCGCGTGGTGCCGGGTCCAGAGGGGGAAGAGTCCGGGACTTGCCCGGCAATCTGTTCGGCGATGATGGCGACGATCAGCCTTGCGTAGATCCATGCTCGCGCGAGTTCAGGCTTCTTGGCCGGCAGCAGATCGAGGCCGGCCAGGCTTTTGAACCTTTTGAACGCCAGCTCGATTTGCCAGCGAAAGCGATAAAGGGCGAGGATCTCGGACGGCGGGAAGGCGGCGACCGGCAGCGAGGTCAGGAGAAGAATGTACTTCGCCGCCTCGAGACTGCGCGGGTCGGGTTGCCGGCCGCGCTTCTTGGCGTCTTTGAGCAGACGCTTCTGCTCGGCTTGCGCCTGTTCCGGGTCCTTGCGTCGAATAATGAGGCGCAGCATCAGCGGCTCCGGTGGTGGAGACCCCGTGATGCCTTCGTGGATGCGAACCTGCACCTCGCTTAGCTGTTCGGCCTGAGCGGCAAGTGCGGCAAAGAGATCGAAAGGCTCGCCGTTCGCCTGCAACAGGCGTAACGAGTTCCAGCCGGTCCGCACGATGAAGTCTGCACCGGCCTCCACCACGGGCCGCAGATCGCGCGGTCGCGCATAGTAGCGATCACCCAGCACGATATCGCCCGGCCGGTAGGTGAGGCGCTGAAGGTTCTCGGCACCATACCCGTCGGTCAACTCGAGCTGATCGACTTGACCCGTTGCCAGGTCGTAGCCGACATGCAGGCGCCATGTCGTGCGGTCAGCTCCCGGTTGGCAGATCGACGTTCCATCCAATGCACGCAAGCGATACCCGGCCCAGCGTCCAGCGGGTACTTTTGCCTGTTCGGCAATCAGCGCAGCCACAATGTCGCCGAGCCAAGGCGCTGCTTTGCACAGCCGATCGAGCAGGGATGGGTCGGACAAGCTGACGATCCCGCCGGCCTCAGCCCACGCACAGGTCTCGCGCAGCGACATTCCGAGGCCTCCATAGGCCAGCGCCAGCCGCAACAGCGTTTCAGCGTTCTTGATTTCCCGCGCCCGCGTGAAGGCGCCTCGCGCCCGCGCCGTTGCTTCCACGTCAAAATCCGCCGGAAGGCGCGCGCTCACCTCCGGCCAGTGATCCAAAATCTCAGGGCGAATCTTCATCCCAAGCTTGAATCATATCGCGATTCCTTGTGTCCAGAGCTAAACCTAGCGCAAATGAGGGTTGGGGTGAGGGGCTGCCTCCGCAAATTCCGAACAGAGACGCGCGCGGTGAGTCCCCCTCACCCGGATTGCATCTCCGATGCAATCCGACCTCTCCCCGCAAGCGGGGCGAGGTGAGCGACACTACCCCAGCCCGATCTCCTTCAGCCGCTCGGAAAACCAGCCGGACATCGGCTTGTCGATGACGCCGCCGGCATAGACGTCGGAGACGACGCTGTTCTTGCCCAGCACGAGAAAAACCCCGATCCAGTAGGCGAACCACAGATGCGGGTCGGTCAGCGCGCGCAGCTTGTGCTGGTCGTGTTCCGGCGGCTGATGGTTAGAGGCCTTGCGCACCTCGATCGCGAGCAGATTGTTGGGGATCGCGCGCTGGTGGACGACGATGTCGGGATAGACCGATTTGCCCAGATGATCGTCGGTCGAGACGATGGTTCCATGCGGCAGCCGCAGCGTCCGCTCGCCCAGTTTGTCGTAATCGCAATCGACGTCCCAGCCGGAAAACTGCTTTTCCAGATGCACCGCGAGCCGATGCGTCAGCGCGCGCTCGCCGAGATCCTTTTCCAGCAGGAAAGTCTCGTGCGCGTAGAATTCGGCAAGCCCGGCTAAGACCTTGTTCATCTCGGTCTGCATGCTGCCTCCCCTCCGTCATTGCGAGCGGAGCGAAGCAATCCACAGCCACTATGCCGTGCCATGGATTGCTTCGCTACGCTCGCAATGACGGCCTTATTTTATCGTAAGCTCTTTCCGCCCATCCTCACATCCGCACTTCGATCAGCCGCGGTCCCTTTTCCGGAACCGCCTCCGCCAGCGCCTTGACGAATTCATCCACGGTCGTGACCGCGCGGGCGGCTACGCCCATGCCCTTGGCGAGCGCGACCCAGTCGAGCGTCGGGCGGTCGATCTTCAGCATGTCGAGCGCGCGCTGGCCGGGCTCGCCGGCGCCGACGCCGTCGAACTCGCCACGAAGAATCTGGTAGATGCGATTGGCGAACACGATGGTGGTGACATTGAGACCTTCGCGCGCCTGGGTCCACAGCGCCTGCAGCGTGTACATCGCGCTGCCGTCGCCGACCATGCAGATCACCTTGCGGTCGGGACAGGCGACCGCAGCGCCGGTTGCGACCGGCGGCGAAAATCCGATCGAGCCGCCCATGTTCTGCAGCCAGTCGTGCGGATGGGCGGCTGCCGTCGGCGGAAAGAAACCGCGGCCGGTGGTGATGGATTCGTCGATCACGATGGCGTTTTCCGGGATCGCCATCGCGATCGCCATCGCGATCGAGGCGTGGGTCAGCGGGCCCGTCGGCTTTGAAAGCTCGACCATGGCTTGCGGTTTTGCATCCTGTGGCTTGGCGCCGAGCGCGGAGGCCAGCGCCTCAAGTGCGGCGACCGAATTCTCGCCGCCCGAGGTCATGCGATGCACCTCGCAGCCCGCGGGCTTGAGCATGCTCGGCTTGTTCGGATAGGCAAAGAACGCCACGGGATCATTGGCCTCGACCAGCACGATGTGCCTGAAATCTTTCAGGATCGGCAGTGCCTGCTCGATCACGTAAGGAATCCGGTCGATCGAGAACCTCCCGCGGCCGCGCGCCATCCGCGGATTGTAGGTCTGGCCCATCACCTTGCAGCCGGTCTTGCCCGCGATCTGCGCCGCGAGCTTTAGGCCATGCTCGGTCAGCGCGCTGCCGGTGAGCAACAGAAGTGTCGGCTCGCCGCCGCGCAGCGCCTTTGCGGCGGCGTCGACCGCCTGCGGGGAATAGCTGGCGCGCTGCTGGTCCTCCGGCACCTGCGCGATGCCGTCGGCCTCGTTCCAGGCGGTGTCGGCCGGCAGGATCAACGTTGCGATCTGGGGCGGTGAGCTTTTGGCGGCGGCGATGGCGGCGGCGCCGTCCCTGGCGACGGATTGCGCATCCGGCGAGGTCCGCACCCAGGCCGACATCGGCCGCGCCAGGCCCTCGATATCGGAGGTCAGCGGCGCGTTATATCCGATGTGATAGACGGCGTGCTGGCCGACGATGTTGACGATGCCGGAATTGGCCTTCTTGGCGTTGTGCAGATTGGCGAGGCCATTGGCGAGGCCGGGGCCAAGATGCAACAGCGTCGAGGCCGGCGTGCCCTTCATGCGGAAATAGCCGTCGGCAGCGCCCGTCACCACGCCCTCGAACAGGCCGAGCACGCAGCGCATGCCCTCGACCCGGTCAAGGGCGGCGACAAAATGCATCTCGGAGGTGCCGGGATTGGCGAAGCAGACATCGACGCCGCCTGCGACCAGGGTCCGCACCAGACTTTCCGCACCGTTCATTATTCGCTCCCGTTCGCGACCGCGTTTAAAACCCACCCGAGATCAATCATTCCCAGCGCGTTTCGTCAAAGGGTTCGCCGGGCAAGGCTGCCATACCAGCGCAAGTGATGGGGTTTTTTAACCGCACCCTTTGAAAATCGATAGCGCTCACGGGCTCTTTGCTTGCGAAATCGCGCCGATTATGGCCTCTCTCGCGGCCGAAGCGATTTTTTTGCGGGGGCGAAGATGATCCGTACGTTTGCTGTGCTGATTGCGGCGGTGAGTTTGCTGGCCGGTGCCGGTGAGGCGCGAGCCCAGGGTTTTTTTGACTCGCGGGATATCATGGGCGGCGGGCCCAATTTCAGCCTGGGCGGCTCTAGCCCGATCCCGCGGCAGACCGTGAACTTTACCGGCAATTACGCGCCCGGCACGATTCTGATCGACACCGCCGAGCGGCGACTGTACCTCGTGCTCCCCAACGGCCAGGCGCTGCGCTACGGCATCGGCGTCGGCCGCGACGGTTTTCGCTGGGGCGGCACCCATCGCATCTCCGCCAAGAAGGAATGGCCGAGCTGGACCCCGCCCTCGCAGATGCTGGCGCGCCGCCCCGATCTGCCGCGCCACATGTCCGGCGGCATCGACAACCCGCTCGGGGCGCGTGCGATGTATCTGGGATCGACGCTCTATCGCATTCACGGTTCCAACGAGCCGGAAACCATCGGCCAGGCGGTCTCGTCCGGCTGCTTCCGCATGACCAATGAGGACGTCGTCGATCTCTATAGCCGCGTCTCGGTCGGCACCACGGTGGTCGTGAAGAACTAGGGTTTGCCGCGACGCCGACCCATATTCATTTGTCGTCCCTGCGGAAAGCAGGGACCCATAACCCAGGCTTTAGTTGTTGCGCGAAAGCCGTCAAGCCGCGTCTCTCAAAACAACCGCCGCGGCGTATGGGTCCCTGCTTTCGCAGGGACGATGGTGTTAGTGTTGTGCAATGACCCGATCCTCACATTTCCCGATGACCGCGATCGCGTTGGCAACGATCGCGTTCGGCAGCGTCGTCGCGTCGCTGCCAGCATCGGCTGAAATCCCCGCCATCGCCTCGCGCCAGCGCGCGGAGAAGAAGGCATTCACCGATACCGAGATCATCGACGGATTTCTAAAAACCGCGTTCGGCGCCGAATATCATCTTGCCGGCCGGGTCGACCGCATCCGGAAATACAAAGCGCCCGTGCGCGTGTTCGCGGATGGCAAGTCGCAGAACCGCAAGGCGCAGCTTGCAAAAGTCGTGGCCGACATCGGCGCGAAGGTCGCGCATCTCGACATCGCGATGGCAGAAACCGCCGAGGCCGCCAATGTGCTGGTCCAAATGGTGCGCGACCGCGATCTCTATCGCACGATTTCAAAATCTTACGGCAGTGAACGGGCGCGCGAGATAAAAACCTCGCTCGATCCGCAATGCCTCTCGGGTTTCCGCAAGAACGAACGATATGAGATCGAGCATTCCGACGTCATCCTCACCACAGACAACGGCGATTTTGTCTTCTTCGACTGCGCCTATGAAGAGCTATTACAGTCGCTGGGACCGATCAACGACACCTCCTCGGTGCCCTGGACCATGTTCAACGATGAGGTGTCGATGGGATTTTTCGACGTCTACGACCAGTACATCCTGAACATTCTTTATGATCCGCGCATCACAGCCGGCATGAATGTCGAGGAGGTCAAGGCGGTGCTGCCCGAGGTGCTCGCCGACGTGCGGGCCTGGGTGAGGAAGGTGAATAATTTGCCGGAGTGAGATAACGCCGTCATGGCTGGGCTTGTCCCGGCCATCCACGCCTTTCTTGCCGCCCCCGCTAAGACGTGGATGCCCGGGACAAGCCCACCACTGTCCGGTTCGATTTTTGTAGACAGGGTGCATGACGAGGATTCTTCTGTGTTTTGAGCGCTTCGCACACGTTCGAGACACCGAAGGAGGTCCACGCCATGCGGCATCAGAATAGCGTATTTCACAGTCTAACAAAGCACGTTCCTTGGTCTAAGTTCGAACAGATCGTGGAGAAGTACGGGGCCGACCGGCTGGTGCGGAAATTGACGACGAAGCGTCAGTTCATCGCATTGCTGTACGGGCAATTGAGCGGCTCGACGAGCCTGCGGGAGGTCGTGACCGGGATGGCGAGCCACGAGACGCGGCTTTATCACGTGGGGGCGGCACCGGTGAAGCGTTCGACGATGTCGGACGCCAATTCGACGCGGCCTTGGCAAGTGTTCAGCGAGCTGTTCGCGCAGATGCTGCCGCAAGCGCATCGTGGGCTGCGGCGCGCGACGGCAGACGCGGTCCGGCTCATTGATTCCACCAGTGTTCGGCTCTCCAGCCTGAGCGAAGGCTGGGCGACATTTTCGGCCGATGTGTTCGGCGCCAAGGCGCATATCGTCTACGATCCGAATGCCGATCGGCCGGTTTACTTTGCGGTGACGCCCGCTAACGTCAACGACATCACAGCCGCCAAGGCGATGCCGATCGAGCCGGGCGCAACCTACGTCTACGACCTCGGTTATTACGATTATGGCTGGTGGGCGCGGCTCGATGACGCCGGCTGCCGCTTCGTGACGCGACTGAAGAAGAATACCCCGTTCAGCGTGGTAAAGGAGAACCGCGTCCCCAAAAACAGCAATATTCTGCGCGACCGCATCGGTCATTTGCCGGCCCGGCTCGCCAACAGCCGCAAAAATCCGCTGCAAGTTCCGGTCCGAGAGATCACCGTGATCATCGACACCGGTAAGCTGTTGCGCATCGTGACCAATGATCTCGACGCGCCGGCAGAAGAGATCGCAGAGCTTTACAAACAGCGCTGGCAGATCGAATTGTTCTTTCGCTGGGTCAAGCAGACGCTTCGAATCAGGCACTTCATCGGTGTCTCCGAGAATGCCGTCCGCATTCAGATCGCCATCGCCCTGATCGCCTTTCTCATCTTGCGCATGGCCCAGCTGGCTCAAAAAGCGGTGCACAGCCCTCTCGAATTTGCCCGCCTCGTCCGCACCAACCTCATGCACAGACGCCCGATCAACCATTTGCTCGAACCCCTACAGCCGATCCCGATAAACCCCGATCAGTTGAAACTTGGACTATACTTCCAATGAACCGGACAGTGGTGGGACAAGCCCGGGCATGACGAGTTGTGTTGGAATAGCGGTCAATTCTTCCCGCCGCAGATCGCCTTGAGCGAGGCCCATTCCTCGGGCGTCAGCAGCGGCGGGCCGCTTGGCGGCTGATCTTCTTGTCTCATGCGCGCCAGGCGATCCTCGGTCAGGGGATGGCTCGCCAGGATGCTTGGGATGTGGTCGCCCTGCTTTCCCGTGACGCGAAACAATAACTCGCCCATCGGCTTCGGCGACCGGCCGAGCCGGTGCATCACCTCGATCGCAAAATTGTCGGCATTTTGCTCGGCCTCGCGCGAATAGGACGCCGTCACCAGCTGGCGCGACGCAAAGATCACCGCGCCGGAGCCGGTGACGTCGCCGAACAACAGCCCGATCAGGAACGAGGTGCCGCCATTGTAAATCAGGACACGCATATTATCGCGATGCTTCAAATGACCGAGCTCGTGCGCCAGCACACCTGCTATTTCATCCGCGTTCTCTGCCTTCGCCAGCAACGCGCTGAACAGATAGACCTTGCCGCCGGGAAGCGCGAACGCATTGGGGATAACGCTCGACAGCACCGCGGTCTGCACCGAAGTATCGAGGCCTGCGGCTTCGCGCAGCGCATTGACGAGTTTTGCAAACGCCTTCTGTCCGGCGCCATTGCTGCAGACCTGGTTGCCGAATATCGCCTTGACCTGGCCGTCCGAAACTTCGCCAAGGCGCCGTTCGAGGGACTGCGGCACCAGCGGCGTGAGACGGTCGGCGGCGAGTGGGACGCCGTACAAAACCATGGCGACGATCGAGACCGCCGCCGCGAGCGACCAGCCGATGATTTTCGCGATGCCACGGCCGGGGGTATTCTCATCCAGCCGCGCACAGCGGGAGGTGATTTCGGCCATCACGGCCGCATCGCGGATCTCGAGCCGGGCCAGCGCCGGCGCCGTCAGGCTGGTCAGGCGGAGCGTACCGGAAGGGCTGTCGGCGCGGCGAATATCGGCATAGGGCCACGCGGAAATCTTGTGGCCATCCTCGTTGATTTCGAGCTCGCCGGCGAAGTTAAGCGTGACCGTGCGCCGCCGGTTCGACGTCCCGTCGAAAAAAACAGCCGGCCTGAGCGGCGTATCCTGTCCAGGGCCGTTATCCATTCATGCTCACGAATTAAAAGCCGGCGACATCGAGTCCATCGGCGATACCCTCGCCCAGCGCACTCGCCAGATCGCCCCTTGCGGAAACATTGGCCGCCGCCTCGATGCCGTGCACATTGGTCGAGGCGAGCACCCGCACCCACAGATCCCGCATCAGATAGACCCGCATCAGCACATTGATCGCCAGCGCAAACCCAAGATAGCCGATACCCACGAGCACCAGAAACGGAATATTCCTGGCCGACATATGCGGCCCGAAGAACTGATCGGCCGGCACTCCGCTCAGGCTTATCGTCAGAGCCGTGCAGGCCCCGACATAAACTGAAAATGCCAGCCCCAGCAGCAGAAGCCAGCCGATGAACTTCCAGTAAAGGCCGATCAGCGCGCCGCGCGGCATGGTCGATTCCAGGCGCACGTCGCCAAAGCGAATGCCTGAAAGCCACCACTGCCATTCCACCGCCTTGAACGCGCCATAGACGAAGGGCCCGAGCGGCGTCACATAGAGCGGCGCCAGGAGCCACAGCCACCAGCCGCGCTTGAAGAACTCGGAGCCCCGGCCCTCAAAGCTGCCTTGCAGATCGCCGTAATAGGAATGCCGCATCTTGTAGCGCTCGAGGGCTGCTTCACGCCACGGCAGCAGCAGGCCAAGGGTCAGTCCGACCAACATGGCCCAGAGCGCGGCGCGCGCGGCATAGGCCCAGCCGGAGCCGCTCATCCAGAACCTCACCCCGCGCCACACCGTGCGGGTCAGCCGGTAGCGCCGCGCGCGGTAGATCGCGAATTGACCAAACAGATAGAAGAACGCCAGCAACGGAAAGCTGGCGAACGCCTTGACGCGCTCGGCCTCAAGGCTGGCGAGCAAATAAGCCAGATAAACCGGCACGATAATCGCGAGCGCGAACAGAAACCCGATCAGGAGTTCCTTGGCGCGGCCGGTATATTCCGCGGCATCGCCATCGATCAGGGTGTTCGACCACAGATGCCGGCGGATGTCGGTAGCCAGCCAGAACCGGTAAAAGCCGACCGTGATCAGCTCGAGCCCCGCACCGCGCAGCACGAGGCGGAAAAATTGCTTGCGGTCGCCGGAAAACGCTACCGGCAAATGCGGCGGAGCCTGCGGCACCAGACTGATCTGATCCATAAATCAACTCTTGATTGCAATTGCGCGATAATGAAACATATAGAACATGGATTTGTGAACATAGCTTTGTCGGCCGAGACGAAATCCGGTTCGAATGGCTTTTACGCCGATTTCTCGAACAGTTCCCGGCCGATCAGCATGCGCCGGATTTCACTGGTGCCGGCGCCGATCTCGTACAGCTTGGCGTCGCGGAGCAGCCGCCCGGTCGGATAGTCGTTGATATAACCGTTGCCGCCGAGCAGCTGGATCGCATCGAGCGCGCATTGCGTCGCCTTTTCCGAGGCGTAGAGGATGGCGCCGGCGGCGTCCTCGCGCGTAGTCTCGCCGCGGTCGCAGGCCTTTGCGACCGCATAGACATAGGCGCGCGAGGCATTCATCGTGGTGTACATGTCGGCGATCTTGCCCTGCACCAGTTGAAAGGTGCCGATCGGCTGGCCGAACTGTTTTCGTTCATGCACATAGGGCATCACCACGTCCATGCACGCCTGCATGATGCCGAGCGGACCCGCGGCCAACACCGCGCGCTCGTAGTCGAGGCCCGACATCAACACGTTGACGCCGCGGCCGACCTCGTTCAGCACGTTCTCTTCCGGCACTTCGCAATTATCGAACACCAGCTCGCAGGTGTCGGAGCCGCGCATGCCGAGCTTGTCGAGTTTTTGCGCGGTGGAAAATCCCTTCATGCCCTTTTCGATGATGAAGGCGGTGATGCCGCGCGGCCCGGCCGCGGCATCGGTCTTGGCATAGACCACCAGCGTATCGGCGACCGGGCCGTTGGTGATCCACATCTTGCTGCCATTGATGACGAAGCGGTCGCCCTTCCTCTCGGCGCGGGTCATCATCGAGACCACGTCGGAGCCGGCGTTAGGTTCCGACATCGCCAATGAGCCGACATGTTCGCCGGAGATCAGTTTTGGGAGATATTTCCGCTTCTGCGCCTCGTTGCCGTTACGGCGGATCTGGTTGACGCAAAGGTTGGAATGCGCGCCGTAGGAAAGCCCGACCGCAGCGGAAGCGCGGGAAATCTCCTCGACCGCGATGCAATGCTCGAGATAGCCGAGCCCCGAGCCGCCATATTCCTCCTCGACGGTGATGCCGTGCAGACCGAGCGCGCCGATCTTGGGCCAGAGATCCCTCGGAAACTGATTGCTCTTGTCGATCGCGTCAGCCCGCGGCGCGATCTCGTTGCTCGCGAAATCGTGCACGGTCTCGCGGATCGCATCCGCAGTTTCGCCGAGATCGAAGTTGAATATCCGTTGCGCGTTGGGAATCATGGCGGCCTGCCTCCGGGCAAATCATGCGGCTTTTCGCAAGGCTAGAGCCTTATTCTTTGCAAATAAGCTTGTCACGGGCTTCGCGCCCTGAGAAGGGGCTTCCGCGGTATACCAGCGGGCCGGCCCGGTAGGCGGCCGAATGCGGCAAACTCGCCCTTGCTCTGGCGCGCGCAACCGGATGTAATTCGCCCAAACGACGCGCTTTGCGGAACCAGCAAGCGGCCAATCAGGGAGCTGCCCGATGCACGGGACGATCGAAACCGTTCAAGTTGCCGACCAGAACGCCGCGCGGGAGCAGGCCTATTCGCTGCCGCTGGCACAATTCGATCCCGGCGATCCCGAATTGTTTCGCTCCGACAGCTTCTGGCCCTATTTCGACCGGCTGCGCAAGGAAGAGCCGGTGCATTACTGCAAGGACAGTATCTTCGGGCCGTATTGGTCGGTGACCAAATACAACGACATCATGGACATCGAGACCAATCACGCGGTGTTCTCCTCGGCAGCTTCGCTCGGCGGCATCACCATCCGTGACGTCCCCCCGGACCTGCGCCGCGAAAGTTTTATTGCCATGGATCAGCCGCGGCATAGCGCGCAGCGCAAGACCGTGGCGCCGATGTTTACGCCCACCCATCTCGACCAGCTCGCGATCAACATCCGCAAGCGCTCGGCCGAATGCCTGGACAATCTGCCCAGGGGTGACGTGTTCGACTGGGTCGATCGGGTTTCGATCGAACTGACCACCCAGATGCTGGCCGTGCTGTTCGACTTTCCCTGGCAGGACCGCCGCAAACTGACGCGCTGGTCCGACATGGCAACGACACTGCCCGGTCCGGGCGGGCTGGTCGCAACCGAAGACGAGCGGCAGGCCGAACTAATGGAATGCGCGACGTATTTCGCAAAGCTCTGGAACGAGCGCATCAACCAGCCGCCGAAGAGCGATTTGTTGTCGATGATGGCGCATGCCGAAGCCACCCGCGACATGGACCCGAAGAATTTCCTCGGCAATCTTATCTTGCTGATCGTCGGCGGCAACGACACCACGCGCAACACCCTGTCGGGCAGCATCTATGCCTTGAACAAGAATCCGGATCAGTACCGGAAGCTGCGCGAAAACCCGGCATTGATCGACAGCTTCGTGCCGGAGGTGATCCGCTGGCAGACGCCGCTGGCGCATATGCGCCGCACCGCGCTGGAAGACATCGAATTTCGCGGCAAGCAGTTCAAGAAGGGTGACAAGGTCGTGATGTGGTACGTCTCGGGCAACCGTGACGAAGAGGTGATCGAGCGTCCCTACGAATTCATCATTGACCGCGCCCGGCCGCGCACCCACCTCTCCTTTGGCTTCGGCATCCACCGTTGCGTCGGGATCAGGCTTGCCGAGCTGCAGCTGAAGATCATCTGGGAAGAAATCCTGAAGCGTTTTGACACGATCGAGGTGGTCGAAGAGCCCAAGCGGGTGTATTCCAGTTTTGTCAAAGGCTATGAGACCCTGCCGGTGAGGATCGCCGGCTGAAGCGCAAGCCAGCGCGAAAGCATTTGGGACGGATCAGCGATGAACATTCAGACCTCAGTCCGCGCCGACAAGGCCGAGCTTGCGCGCTTGGCGCGCGAAGAGGCCTATGCCACGCCGCTGAAGGATTTCCATCCGGGCGCGCCGCGGCTGTTCCAGAACGACATGCTGTGGCCGTTTTTCGAGCGGCTGCGCAAGGAAGAGCCGGTGCATTACTGCACCAACGCGCCGATCGAACCCTATTGGTCGGTGACCAAATATAACGACATCATGCATGTCGATACCAATCACGGCATCTTCTCCTCCGACGTCTCGCTCGGCGGCATCTCGATCCGCGACGTGCCGCCGGGTTACGACTGGCCGAGTTTTATCGCGATGGACCAGCCGCTTCACTCGGCCCAGCGCAAGACCGTGTCGCCGATGTTCACGCCGACGCATCTCGACGAACTCGCGATTTTGATCCGCGCCCGCACCGCCAAGGTGCTCGACAGCCTGCCCCGCAACGAGACCTTCAACTTCGTCGACCTGGTGTCGATCGAACTGACCACCCAGATGCTGGCGACGCTGTTCGACTTCCCGTTCGACGAACGCCGCAAATTGACGCGCTGGTCCGACGTCTCGACCGCGCTGCCGAAAGGCGGGATCGTCGAATCGGCCGAACAGCGCCGCGCCGAGATGGACGAGTGCGCGGCCTATTTCGCCAAGCTCTGGAACGAGCGTGTCAATGCCGAGCCGCGCAACGACCTGGTCTCGATGATGGCGCACAGCGAAGCAACCCGCCACATGGACCCCGACAATCTGATGGGCAACATCATCCTGTTGATCGTCGGCGGCAACGACACCACCCGCAACACCATGAGCGGCTCGGTGCTGGCGCTGAACGAAAACCCCGAGCAGTATCAAAAGCTGCGCGACAATCCTGATCTGATCGACAGCATGGTGCCGGAAGTCATTCGCTGGCAGACCCCGCTCGCCCATATGCGGCGCACCGCGCTTGAAGACACCGAGATCGGCGGCAAAACGATCCGCAAAGGCGACCGCGTCGTGATGTGGTACGTCTCGGGCAACCGCGACGAAGAGGCGATCGACAATCCGAACGAGTTCATCATCGACCGTCCGCGTCCCCGCACCCATCTGTCGTTCGGTTTTGGGATTCACCGCTGCGTCGGGATGCGGCTTGCTGAATTGCAATTGAAGATCGTCTGGCAAGAAATCCTGAAGCGGTTCGACCGGATCGAGGTGGTCGGCGAACCGAAGCGGGTGTATTCGAGTTTTGTCCGCGGCATCGAAAGCTTGCCGGTGCGCATAGCGTCGTGAAGGCCGCCGTTCGACAATTCCCGTGGGGAGAGAGCCCCCACCCCGACCCTCTCCCGCAAGTGCGGGAGAGGGGGAAGAAACGTTGCCGCGTCGCGCGCTCGGCCCCCTCTCCCGCCCTTTGCGGGGGAGGGCTGGGGTGGGGGCTCTCTCCACGAATGCGGCTCGCGGAAATTGAGTCGTAGGACGGGCAACGGCGCACACTTGGCGCCGTGCCCGCCATTTGGATCAACAATGAATAGACAAGCCCCGTGAACATCGCCCTCAACCCGCCGAGCCTTGCGGAGACCATCAACGCCAAGGGTTTTTCCGGCGCCGCGGGTTTTCGCATTGTCGCGGTCGAGCCGGGCCGCGCCGAGGTGGCGCTGCCGCGCCGGGACGATCTGGTGCAGTTCTTCGGTCATTTCCACGGCGGCGTCATCACCGCGTTGGCCGACCAGGCGGCCGGGATCGCGGTCACATCCAGCCTGCCGAAGGGCCGGATCGGGGTCACCGTCGAGATCAAGGTCAATTTCCTCAGCCCCGCGGACGGCACCGAATTGGTCGCCCGCGCCAAGCTGTTAAAGATGTCGGGGTCGATCGGGGTTGCCACGGTCGAAATCTTCAGCAAAAACGTTAGCAAGAACGGCGCCACCGAAACGCTGTGCGCCTTCTGCACCGCGACCATGCGCGCCCTCGATCTGCCAACCGAGTTCCGATGACCGTGGACGTTCCACGCGCGTCGAAGTGACTGACGGCTTCGGGCAACGTCACCTTCCACGCCCGTCAGCTAGAGCATGATGATTTTGAGTTGAATCGTCGCCTGCGGAAGTTCGATGACCTCGCCCCGCTTGCGGGGAGAGGTCGGATCGCCTCGGCGATGCGAAGCATCGTCCGGTGCGATCCGGGTGAGGGGGATTCTCCGCATACGTTGTGCTTCAGCATTCGCGGAAACAGCCCCTCACCCCAACCCTCTCCCCGCAAGAGCGGGGCGAGGGAGAAGTCACCGCTGCGCCTCAACCTAAAGTCATCACGCTCTAGCTCCGGCATGTTGCAGACGCCCCTTCGACCCGCCTTGCGTCGATGGTAGAAAATATATACATTTCTACCATGAGAAAAGCCATGCATCTCAACATCAAAAACGACGAGGCCCATAAGCTTGCGACCGAGCTCGCCGACCTTACCGGCGAAAGCTTGACCTCGGCCGTGACCCTGGCCTTGCGCGAGCGCCTGGCGCGAGAGCGTCGGCGCCGGCGCCCAGACCGCATTGCGGCGCAATTGATGAAGATCGGAAGCCGGTATGCCGCTCTGGCCGACACGGGGCGCAGCCCCGACGAAATCCTCGGGTACGACGAGCACGGACTGCCGAAATGATCGTGGTCGATAGCTCGGCGATCATCGCCATCTTTCGCCAGGAGCATGATGCCGAAGATTATGCCCGCCACATTGCAACCGACGATGATCCGGTAATGTCAGCCGCCAATCTGGTGGAGATCTCAATTGTCCTGCGCGGATTGAAGGAGATCGCGCCAGAGAGAGCCGAGCGGTGGCTTGACGATTTCATCGAGGCGGCGGGAATTCGGATTGAACCGGTGACACCGGATCAGGCAAACGGGGCACGCTCGGCGCATCTGCAATTCGGCAAGGGGACCGGGCATAGCGCTGCGCTAAATTACGGTGATTGCTTTGCCTACGCGCTGGCCAAGGCAATGGAGGCGCCGCTCCTATGCAAAGGCAACGATTTTCGATTGACTGACATCGGCATCGCTTAAGCGGCCTTCGCCAAAGCCCGGAAATCCATGCTTGCCAATCTTGGAATGCCGGTTAATACGCTTATAACAATTAAGTATAGGGAGCTTGCGGTGGTTTCACAACTGCATGCAAATCAGCAATCGACGCACCGCCACCGCCAGTAATTCCAATGACCGAACCAGAACAAGACGAATACGCCGACATCCGCGAAGCGGTCACAAAGCTCTGCGCGCAGTTCCCCGGCGAATATTGGCGCAAGCTCGATCGCGAGATGGCCTACCCAAAAGCCTTTGTCGATGCGCTGACGGAGGCCGGCTATCTCTCGGTGCTGATCCCGGAGGAATATGGCGGCGCTGGCCTAAAGCTGTCCGCGGCGGCCGCGATCCTGGAAGAGATCCAGCGCACCGGGTGCAATGGCGGCGGCTGTCATGCCCAGATGTACACCATGGGTACGCTGCTCCGGCACGGCAGCGACGAGCAAAAGGCAAAATGGCTGCCGAAGATCGCGAGCGGCGAATTGCGATTGCAGGCGTTCGGCGTCACTGAACCTTCCAGCGGCACCGACACCTCCTCGCTGAAGACATTTGCAAAACGTCAGGGCGACGGCAGCTATATCGTCAATGGCCAGAAGATCTGGACCAGCCGCGCCGAATATTCCGATCTGATGATTCTTTTGGCGCGGACCACGCCGAAGGAGCAGTCGCAGAAGCGCACCGACGGTCTCTCGGTCTTCATCGTCGACATGAAGGCCGCCAAGAATAACGGGCTTTCGATCTCACCGATCCGCACCATGATGAACCACTCGACCACCGAAGTATTCTTCACCGATCTCAAGGTGCCGGCGGAAAATTTGATCGGCGAGGAAGGCAAAGGCTTCCGCTATATTTTGTCCGGCATGAATGCCGAGCGCATTCTGATCGCGGCCGAATGCGTCGGCGACGCCAAATGGTTCATCGCCAAGGCCTCGGCTTACGCAAAAGAGCGCGTCGTATTCGGCCGCCCGATCGGCCAGAATCAAGGCGTCCAGTTTCCGATCGCAAAAGCCTACGCTGCGATGCGCGCGGCCGAATTGATGGTGAAGGAAGCTACCCGCAAATACGAAGCCGGCCTCGATTGCGGCGCCGAGGCCAACATGGCCAAGATGCTGGCGGCGGATGCTTCCTGGGAAGCCGCGAACGCCTGCGTCCAGACCCATGGCGGTTTTGGTTTCGCCGAAGAATACGACGTCGAGCGCAAATTCCGCGAGACCCGGCTCTATCAGGTGGCGCCGATCTCGACCAATCTCATTCTGTCATTCCTCGCCGAGCACGTGCTGGGCATGCCCCGCTCCTACTGAGAAAACAAAGATGCTGCCGCTCGAGGGACTAACCGTCATCGCCGTCGAACAGGCGGTCGCCGCGCCCTTCTGCAGCTCGCGGCTGGCCGATGCCGGCGCCCATGTCATCAAGGTCGAGCGGCCCGAGGGCGACTTTGCACGCGGTTATGATGCCGCCGCTAAGGGACAGAGCAGCTATTTTGTCTGGCTCAACCGCGGCAAGGATTCGGTGGTCATCGACCTCGCCACCAAGGAAGGGCGGCAAGCCCTTGAAACATTGATCGCCGGCGCGGACGTGCTGCTGCAGAATCTAAAACCCGGCTCGATGGATAGGCTCGGCTTTTCGCTAGCGCGGTTGAAGAAAGATTATCCAAAGCTGATCTGCTGCACCATTTCTGGCTATGGCGATGACGGCCCCTACGCCGATCGCAAGGCCTATGACCTCCTGATCCAGGCCGAGAGCGGGCTCGCTTCCATCACCGGCGGGCCGGACGGTCCTTCCCGCGTCGGCCTTTCGATCGTCGATATCGCGACCGGCGCTACCGCCCATGCGGCGATCCTGGAAGCGCTGATCGCGCGCGGGCGCCACGGCATGGGCGCCGATATCCGGATTTCGATGTTCGACGTGATGGCCGACTGGCTGACGGTGCCGCTGCTCAATGCCGAAGCCGGCCATCCGCCAAAACGCATGGGCCTCGCCCATCCCTCGATCGCGCCTTACGGCGTGTTTCGTTCCAGGGACGGCCGGGACATCCTGATTTCGATCCAGAGCGAACGCGAGTGGAAGAAACTTTGCGCTGACGTGCTGGGTAAGCCTGAGCTGCCCAACGATGCAAGAT
Source organism: Bradyrhizobium lablabi (assembly GCF_900141755.1). Taxonomy (NCBI): domain Bacteria; kingdom Pseudomonadati; phylum Pseudomonadota; class Alphaproteobacteria; order Hyphomicrobiales; family Nitrobacteraceae; genus Bradyrhizobium; species Bradyrhizobium lablabi. The sequence goes on from NZ_LT670844.1 coordinate 2,609,094, forward strand.
TCGCCAACAATGTCGAGCGCGTGCGCAACCGCGCGCTGACCGACAAGGCCGTCGGCGATATCTTTGCGACCATGACCCGCGATCAACTGGTAAAACGTTTGGCCGACGCTGACATCGCCTTTGCCGAGGTCAACACCATGGCCGACCTCGCGCGACATCCGCATCTGCGCCGCATCGAGGTGGATACGCCAGCGGGCTCGGTCAGCTATCCCGCGCCGGCCGCGATCGTCGTCGATGCGCCGCGTCAGTACGGCGCCGTGCCCGGCATCGGCGAGCGGAGCGATGTTGCAAAACCCTCTCATGTCCGGACCAAATCGTCATGACAGACACGATAGACCTCGATCATTTGCGGCAATGGATCGGCCGCAGCAGCCAGGCTTCCGACATCGTCACCGCGCAGCCTGTAAAAGGCTTGCGCGCGACGCTGTTCCAGGAGATCGGCGAACCGAAGATGGGCGATGCCGCGCCGTGGACGGTGCATTGGTGCCTGGCGCAGCCGGTGTTCCCGATGTCGGCGCTGAGCCAGGACGGTCATCCGACGCGCGGCGGCTTTTTGCCGCCGGTGCCGCTGCCGCGCCGGATGTGGGCCGGCGGAGAGCTCGAATTTTTCGATTGCCTGCGGGTCGGCGATGAGATGACGCGGACTTCGCGCATCGCCGATGTGACGATGAAGACCGGCAGCACCGGTCCTCTGTGTTTTGTCTCGGTCGACCATCTCGTGACGACGCCGCGCGGCACCGCGCTGCGCGAGCGGCAGGACATTGTTTATCGGGACATGTCGACGTCGCAGGCAGCCGCGCCGGCCAAAACTCCGGCATCGCCGCCGTCGGCGCAGCATCGCGAGAGCCACATGGCCGATCCCGTGCTGCTGTTCCGCTATTCGGCGCTGACGTTTAACGGCCATCGCATCCATTACGACCGCGACTATGTCACCAAGGTCGAAGGCTACCCCGGCCTGATTTTTCACGGGCCGCTGCAGGCAGCGTTTATCGTGGAACTCGCCGCAAAACTGCATGGCGGCGCGGCGCCGAAGAAATTTTCCTATCGCGGGCTGCAGCCGCTGTTCGAGGGCAGCGAGTTTTCCGTCAATGCCAACACGACCGATGACGGCATGGAATTGTGGACCGCGAATTCGGCCGGCCAGCCGACCATGAAGGGCACCGCGACGTGGTGACACCGTCATTGCGAGCGAAGCGAAGCAATCCACAGCCCCGGATACGGCAAGATGGATTGCTTCGCGGAGTTTATCATCGGGCGGCGCTTTGCGCCGACCCGTTGGCTCGCAATGACGAGTATCCTATTCGAGTCTCGCGCTTGAGGTTGTACATTGTCGTCCCGTAAACCCGCTAAAACTGCTGGTGCTGCCGTCACCGTCAAACAGGCGACGCTCGATTTGTTGCGCGCGTTCGGCGTGAAAAAAATGTTCGGCAATCCCGGCTCGACGGAATTGCCATTCCTCGCCGACTGGCCCGACGATATCGACTATGTGCTGGGCTTGCAGGAAGCCTCCGTGATCGGCATGGCCGACGGCTATGCCCAGGCCACCCGCAACGCGGGCTTTGTGAATTTGCATTCGGCCGCCGGCGTCGGCAACGCGCTTGGCAATATCTACACCGCGCACCGCAACCAGACGCCGCTGGTGATCACCGCCGGCCAGCAGGCGCGCTCTATCCTGCCGCTGCAGGCGTTTCTGTATGCCGAGCGGGCGTCGGAATTTCCGCGGCCCTATGTCAAATATTCAGTCGAGCCCGCGCGCGCCGAAGACGTGCCGGCGGCGATCGCGCGTGCCTATTACGTGGCGATGCAGCCGCCGTGCGGCCCGACATTTGTGTCGGTGCCGATCGACGACTGGACCCATCAGACGCAGCCGGTCGAGGCCCGCCACGTCAGCCGCGAGCTCGGCCCTGACGCAAGTGCGATAAAGGCGCTCGCCGCGGCGCTTGCCGCGAGCAAAAATCCGGCGCTCGTGGTCGGCCCCGGCATCGACCGCGCGCAAGCCGTTGATCTGATGGTGCGCGTGGCGGAAAAGGCAAAGGCGTCGGTGTGGGTCAGCCCGTTTTCGGCGCGCTGCAGCTTTCCGGAGCGGCATCCGCAATTTGCGGGTTTTCTCCACGCCTCGCCGGGGCAGCTCTCGGAGGCGTTGCGCGCGCACGATCTCGTGGTCGTGATCGGCGCGCCGGTATTCACGTTTCACGTCGAGGGCCATGCCTCGATCTTCGACGGTGCGACCACGATTTTTCAGATCACCGACGATCCGACCGCCGCCGCGGCGACGCCGGTCGGCACCAGCATCGTCGCAACGATGAAGCCGGCGCTGGCGATGCTGCTCGACCTGCTGCCCGCGACAAAACGCGCGATGCCGGAAGGCCGCGTCCTTCCGCCCGCGCCGCCGGCGGCCGATCCGATCCCGGTCAATTTCCTGTTGCACATGCTATCGGAAGCGATGCCCGCGGATGCGGCGGTGGTGGAGGAAGCGCCGTCGCATCGTCCAGTGATGCATGAATTCATGCCGATGCGCGGCCAGGACAGTTTTTACACCATGGCAAGCGGCGGGCTTGGATATAGCCTTCCCGCCGCGGTCGGCATGGCGCTTGGCCGCCCCGACCGGCGGACGGTTTGCCTGATCGGCGATGGGTCGGCGATGTATTCGATCCAGGCGCTGTGGACCGCGGCGCAGCGCAAGCTGCCGCTCACGGTTGTCGTGATCAACAATGCAGGCTACGGCGCGATGCGCTCCTTCAGTCAGGTGATGCAGGTGCGCAACGTGCCGGGCCTCGAACTGCCCGGCATCGATTTTGTCAAGATCGCCCAAGGGATGGGCTGCGACGCGGTGCGTGTGGCGAAATCATCGGAGCTTGCGGCCGCGCTGAAGCGCGGCCTTGCGCATGACGGTGCGAGCCTGATCGAAGTGATGGTGGATTCGGCCGTGCCGGTGCTTTATGCGCCGAGGAGTTAAGGCAGGACCTCACCCCGTCATTGCGAGGAGCCCTTGCGACGAAGCAATCCATACTTGTCTCGTGGCGCTATGGATTGCTTCGCTGCGCTCGCAATGACGGGGTGGGCGTGTTGCGCTCCTCACTTTGAGGCCCGCTACTTCCCATAAGCTTCCCGCATCTTGGCCTGGATCTTCGCCATGCCCGCGATCCAGCGGTCGTAATTTTCCGTCTTCCTGCGCATATAGCCCAGCACCTGCGGATGCGGCAAAATGACAAATGTCTCCTGCTCGATCCCCGCGAGCGCGTCCCTCGCCACCTGTTCGGGGGTCAGATCGCCGTCGCCGGATTGCGGCCCCTTCGGGATCGAGCGCAGCATGTTGGTGTCGACGCCCTGCGGGCACAGGATCGAAACCTTGATGCCGTGGGCTTTGTGCGAGATCGCGAGATTTTCCGCAAATCCGACCGCGGCGTGTTTTGTCGTTGAATAAGCGGGGCTGCCGACCTGCGACAAAAGTCCGGCGGCGGAAATCGTGTTGAGAAAGTAGCCCCTGCCGCGCGCCTTCATGCGCGGGACCAGATGCCGCGCGGCATAGACATGGGCCATGACATGAACGGCCCAGCTTCGCGACCACGGTTCGTCGGAGTCGCCGCCGGCATTCTCCGACAGCGGATCGAAACCGCCGCCGACGCCGGCGTTGGAGCAGAACAGCTCAATCGGGCCGAACTGACGTTCGGTTTCCTCGATGACGTGGCTGATGTCTTTCTCCTTGCCGACGTCGCATTTGAACGCCGCGCCGTCGACCGCGGCTGCGACAGCTCTCGCAGCCGTGCTATCGATATCGGCGACGATCACCCTGGCGGCGCCGGCGCGATGGAAGGCCTCGCACAGCGCCCGCCCGATGCCGTTGGCGCCGCCGGTGACAACCACGATCTTGCCGGTCACCTGCATCGCTGCATCCGTCGTTTGAAATCAAAACGCTTACGTCAATACCAGATCGAGCACCGCGGTGTAATGGCAGACCGCGCCCAGTAGCACAAAACAATGCCAGATCACATTCTGGAACCGCAGCCGCTGCCAGGCGTGAAAGATCACCCCGGTCGAGTACAGCACGCCGCCCGCGATCATGAAGCCGAGCGCCATGGTCGGCAACGCCGCCACCACGGCATCATACAGCATCATGCCGCTCCAGCCCATCGCGAGATAAAGCCCGACCGACACCCGGTCGAACCGGCCGGGCCAGCCGAGCTTGAGCACGATGCCGACGATCGCCACGCACCACACCCCGACCAACAGCGCAATCGCAAAAATGCTGTCCTTCAATTCCGTGATGAACGGCGTGTAGGTGGCCGCGATCAGCACATAGATCGCCGAATGGTCGAAGCGGCGCAGCACCCATTTGGCCCGCGACACCGGCCACAGATTGTAGGTCGCCGACAGCACCAGCATGCTCAATAGCCCGGCGACATAAACCGAGACAACCGCTACTTCAAACGGCGTGGCGTAGATAGCCGTCAACACGATCAGCACGGTGGCTGCGATCAATCCCCAGAGCACCCCGATCCCGTGCACGATGCCGTCGGCGATCAGTTCGGCCCGGTCGTAATTCCAGCGCACGGCGCCGGCCACCGCATGGGCGGATGTCGAGGCCAGCTGTTTCAGTCTGAAAATGGTCATGCGGCTCGGCAAGCTCCAAGGGTGCAGCGATAAAGGATACCGCCTGCATGGTCAACGAACCCTGAAATCTCCTCGCCTCAAATCGCGTCCTAAATATGAAACTTGATTTTGCCTGTTTAATCGCCACTTTCCGGGTAGTTTGCCTATGTATTGCAACCACCATATCGAGCTCTCCCCACCCGCATGGCCCTTAGGTTCTCCGAAATGATCGAGGAAGCGCGCCTGTCGGCGCGGGCGTTGCGGGACTATGGCGAGCATTTTTTCAACCCGACCGTCCGGCTTGGCGTCACCGGATTGTCACGCGCCGGCAAGACCGTCTTCATTACGGCGCTCGTTCACGGCCTCACGCGCGGCGGCCGCTTTCCGGTGTTCGAGCCGTTCGCGACGGGGCGGATCGCCCGCGCCCGGCTCGAGCCGCAGCCCGACGACGCGGTGCCGCGCTTCGACTACGAAAACCATGTCCGTACCCTGATCGAGGCGCGGCGCTGGCCGAACTCCACCGTCGACATCAGCGAATTGCGGCTCGTGATCGACTATCAGCGGCAAAATGGCGCGGACCGCACCCTGACGCTCGATATCGTCGACTATCCCGGCGAATGGCTGCTCGACCTGCCGCTGCTCAACAAGAGTTTTGAGCAATGGTCACGAGAGAGCCTCGCTTTGTCCCGCGAGCGGCCGCGCGCGCCGCTGGCGGCCGAGTGGCATCAACATCTCGCGACCTTGAAGGCACAAGCGCCCGCAGACGAGCAGGCGGCGCTGACGGCTGCAAAACTGTTCACCGATTATCTGCGCGCCTGCCGCGACGAGCGTTTTGCGATGAGCCTGTTGCCGCCCGGCCGCTTCCTGATGCCGGGCAATCTCGCGGGCTCGCCGGCGCTGACATTTGCGCCGCTCGATCTGCCGGCTGAGGGCACCGTGCCCGAAGGTTCGCTGTGGGCGATGATGGTGAGGCGTTACGAGGCCTATAAGGACGTCGTGGTCCGGCCGTTCTTTCGCGATCATTTTTCCCGGCTCGATCGCCAAATGGTGCTGGTCGACGCGCTTTCCGCATTCAATTCGGGACCGGAAGCGCTGGTTGATCTGGAAGCGGCGCTGGCGGGAATTCTGGATTGTTTCAGGATCGGCCGCAGTACGATTTTTTCCAGTCTGTTCCGGCCGCGCATCGACCGCATTCTGTTCGCGGCAACCAAGGCCGATCATCTGCACCATTTAAGCCACGATCGCCTCGAGGCAGTGTTGCGGCGAACGGTGGCAAAAGCCGTCGCGCGTGCCGAGGATACCGGCGCGGAAATCGACGTCGTGGCGCTGGCCGCCGTCCGCGCCACCCGCGAGGCGATGGTCGCGCGCGGCCGGGAAAAGCTGCCCTCGATCCTCGGCACCCCCGCCCCCGGCGAGCGGGCCAATGGCGAGGCGTTTGACGGTAACACCGAGGTCGCGACCTTTCCCGGTGACCTGCCCACCGACGCCGAAGAGCTGTTCGCCGGCGAAACCGCGTTCCGCGGCCTTTCCAGCGCATCAGCCGAAAAATCCGACTACCGCTTCCTGCGCTTCCGGCCGCCGCAACTCGACGGCAACGGGCCGGATGGGCCTGACCTGCCTCACATCCGCCTTGACCGCGCCCTCCAGTTCCTGATCGGAGACCGACTGCAATGAGCGAGCGCACGCCGCACCGAAAGCCTGCGACCTTCAAGCTCGACGATCCCGGCGTGGTCGTGATCGATCCGGATGATGCGAGCCGCCCCGCGCGCGGCACCATCCACGTCACGCCGGAAGCCGATCCCGCGCTGCTGCCGGTCCCGCTCGAGGCGCCGATGGTCCCGGCGCGGCGAGGCTTTCGCTGGGGCACGCTGTTCTGGGCCGCGACCGGCGGTCTCATTTTGCTCGGTCTCGGCCTCGGCGTCACCCGCCTGATCGAAGATCTGTTTGCGCGCAGCGAAGGCCTCGGATTTATCGGGTTGGGTTTTGCCGCTGCCGCCGCGCTGGCGTTTGTCGTTGTTGTCGCGCGCGAAGCGCTCGGGCTTGCACGGCTTGCCACCATCGAAAAACTGCATCTCCGCGCGAGCGCGGTGCTTGCAAATGACGATCGCGCGGAAAGCCGGGCCATCGTGGGGGATCTCATAAAACTCGCGCACCAAAACCCGCATCTGGCGCGGGCCCGCGCCACATTGCAAAACCACGCCGACGACATCATCGACGGCGCCGACATGATCCGGTTAGCGGAGCGCGAATTGATGACGCCGCTCGATCAGGAGGCGCGACGGCTGGTGTCTTCAGCAGCGCAACGCGTCTCGATCGTCACCGCCGTCAGTCCGCGCGCCCTGATCGACGTTCTCTTCGTGTTCGCCGCATCGTTACGCCTGATCCGCCAATTGGCGCGGCTCTACGGCGGACGGCCGGGCGCGCTCGGCATGATCGCCCTGATGCGTCACGTCATCGCCCATGTCGCAATCACCGGCGGCATGGCGGCGAGCGACAGCCTGGTGCAGCAGGTGCTCGGCCATGGGCTGGCGGCAAAACTGTCGCAGCGATTAGGCGAAGGCGTGCTCAACGGACTTTTGACCGCGCGGCTCGGGTTAGCCGCCATCGACGTCACGCGACCGCTGCCGTTCACTGCACTGCCGCGGCCGGTGCTTACCGATCTCGCGAAGGACCTCTTGCGCAAGCGCGGCGGCGAGGAATAGGTTTTCGGGCTAAACAAAAAGGCCGCCCTGCGGCGGCCGAATTTTGATTCTTTTGGAATTTGGAAGCCGAGGGCGCAGAAGAAGGGCTGTGATCAATCGCAAACCCGGATCCGGTGATACGCCCAGCCATATCCGTCCCAGTAGCGCTCGCCGACGACACGGCAGGCAGGCTCTTCGACGTAGACGGGCGCCGGCTCATAATAGACCGGCGGCGGCGGTGGCGGCCGCGACGCCAGAGCGCCGCCGATCAGCGCCCCGCCGATCAGTCCGCCGACGACGCCGGCGGCGATCTGGCCATTTTCCGCTGCTGCCGGCGCCGGCAACAGAAGCGGACCGGTAGCCAGCGTAACAGCCACGATCACTGAAGCGATTTTGCCCATCAGATTTTCCCCAAGTCCCAACCCACGACCGCCATTGGCCTATCATACATTGCGCGATTAATGCTTTCTTTAAGTCTGCCTGCGCGCGGGCAGATTATTTTTGGAACCGCAGCAAAATTAATGCGATCCGACCGCTGTTTGCGGCCCTGTTTCGAACGGGCCAAGCGCGCGCGACGAACGCGCACGATCTGGCGCGCGCTCGCTGACTTCTTGAGCGCTGATGCCGTGCTCCGCGGCAGCCGATCCCAAGCGCGCGCCTGACCTGTTGCTTCTGCGATCCGGCGCCACCTGCCTCATTTCGGCGGAGGGCAAGGTTGACCGTTTGGAAGGGTGCACGGCTTTGCTGCCGCCGGAGGCGGCGGAGCTGGGCGCGCAGCAGCGGGAGGCGGCGGTGGTGGGGGCGGCGGCGGAGCCGGACGCGCAGCCGGAGGCGGCGGTGGTGGCGGTGGCGGTGGTGCCGGACGCGCAGCCGGAGGCGGTGGTGGCGGTGGCGGTGGTGCCGGACGCGCAGCCGGAGGCGGCGGTGGTGGCGGTGGCGGTGCCGGACGCGCAGCCGGAGGCGGTGGTGGCGGCGGTGGCGGTGGTGCCGGACGCGCAGCCGGAGGCGGTGGTGGCGGTGGCGGTGGTGCCGGACGCGCAGCCGGAGGCGGCGGTGGTGGCGGTGGCGGTGGTGCCGGACGCGCAGCCGGAGGCGGCGGTGGTGGCGGTGGCGGCGCCGGATGTACAGCAGGAGGTGACGGCGGCGCCGTCGGAGGTGCGACCGCGGGAGCCTTCGGCTGAGTCACCGGAGGTAGCGGCTGTCCGCCTTTGGTTTCGGGGACGATCTGCTTCTGCGCAGGCGCAGGCGATGCTGTCGGCGTAGGTGTCGGCAGCGGCTGACCGGCTTTGGTTTCGGGCACGATCTGCTTCTGCGCAGGCGCAGGCGATGCTGTCGGCGTAGGCGTCGGCAGCGGCTGACCGGCTTTGGTTTCGGGCACGATCTGCTTCTGCGCAGGCGCAGGCGATGCTGTCGGCGTAGGCGTCGGCAGCGGCTGACCGGCTTTGGTTTCGGGCACGATCTGCTTCTGCGCAGGCCCAGGCGATGCTGTCGGCGTAGGTGTCGGCAGCGGCTGACCGGCTTTGGTTTCGGGCACGATCTGCTTCTGCGCAGGCGCAGGCGATGCTGTCGGCGTAGGTGTCGGCAGCGGCTGACCGGCTTTGGTTTCGGGGACGATCTGCTTCTGCGCGGGCGCAGGCGATGCTGTCGGCGTAGGTGTCGGCAGCGGCTGACCGGCTTTGGTTTCGGGCACGACCTGCTTCTGCCCGGGCGCTGGCGATGCTGTCGGCGTAGGCATCGGCAGCGGCTGACCGGCTTTGGTTTCGGGCACGACCTGCTTCTGCCCGGGCGCTGGCGATGCTGTCGGCGTAGGCGTCGGCAGCGGCTGACCGGCTTTGGTTTCGGGCACGATCTGCTTCTGCCCGGGCGCTGGCGATGCTGTCGGCGTAGGTGTCGGCAGCGGCTGACCGGCTTTGGTTTCGGGCACGACCTGCTTCTGCGCGGGCGCAGGCGATGCCGTTGGCGTAGGCGTCGGCAGAGGCTGACCCGCTTTGGTTTCGGGCACGATCTGCTTCTGCGCAGGCGCAGGCGATCCTGTCGGCGTAGGCATCGGCAGCGGCTGACCGGCTTTGGTTTCGGGCACGATCTGCTTCTGCGCAGGCGCAGGCGATGCTGTCGGCGTAGGCGTCGGCAGCGGCTGACCGGCTTTGGTATCGGGCACGACCTGCTTCTGCCCGGGCGCGGGCGATGCTGTCGGCGTAGGCGTGGGCGATGCTGTCGGCGTGGGAGAAGGCTGCGGCTGACCGGGAGTTGGAGTGCCTGTCGGACTCGTGTTCTGAACCGGAACCACTTTTTGAGCGAGCGACGGCGGAACCGAGGGCGCCAGCAAAGCAGCAGCCCCGACCCCGGCAATGCCGGCTCCGACAATACCGGCGTTGGAAGGCGATGACTTGGTTGCGGGGGCAGGCTGCGTCTGAGTTGCAGGGGACTGAGGTGAAGGGGAGAAAGTTTGGCTCTGCCCACTCGGATTGGTGATTACAACGGTATTGGTCGTGTTGTTGACGACAACCGTGTTGTGGATGTTGTTGTAGATGACATTGTTGGGCGGCGGCGCAACGTAGTCTGGCGTGTTTATATAGACCGGCACCGGCGCATAAGCCGGAACCGGAAGCACGTAGGCATAAATCGCCGGCGGTGGCGGAGCCAGATCGATGAAGTAGACCGGCCGCGGCGGCAGGAAAAATACCGGTGGCGGCGGCGGAGGTTCGAATCCAAAATCCGGGTCGTCGAAAATCAACACCGGCCGCTCGACATAAATGACCTCTTCCGGCGGCGGCGGCGGAACATCGTAGGTGATGATTTCGAATCTCGGCGGCGGCTCGAAAGCAGCCGTCAAATATGCCAGCCGACGCCGCGCGTCGTCGGCATGGAAGCCGCGGGGATAACGACGCAAATACGACCAGTAGGCGGGTGGCGTGTCGACGTTGCGGCTGCGCCGCCACGTGATGGCCTCGCGGCGGGCCGCAATAATGGCTCGCACGCGTCTCGCCATCGGATCACGGGGATAGGCGACGAGGAAGTTTTCATAGTCCTGCAGATTGTCGCGATCGAGCGCTGCGAGATAGGCTTCGCGGGCGTCAAAATCACGGATCGGCTTCGATCGGATCGATGACGTCTGTTCGGCCGAAACCTGGGGCGGCGGCGCATCCGGTGCCCGCTCAAAAAAGTAGAACGGCGCTTGCAGGTTTGAAGCGTTCCATGGCACTTGCGCGCCTTTGGTGATCTCGTTCACCCGAAGACGAACCCGGTTGAACAGGTCCGTCACCGGAAGGCCGCCCTCGCGCATCATCTCGGCAAGCGCCTGCGCATAAGATGAATACGGACCGGCCTCGTTCTGCGCCACCGTTCCTGGCGCAGCGTTGAAGGCGATCAAGGTCCCCTGCTCCGGCTCGACGATCGCCAAGCCGCCTGCAAGCGGGGGGCCGGACTTGGCAAACGGGCTGGCGCGAGCCCCGTCAAGAACGACAATGCTGGCTTTGATGCCGAGCGCTGCAAGCGGTCTGGTATAGTCCGAAAGGCGCAAGGCCTCGGACGAGACATTCACATCGCGTGCGATGTTGGCGTCCGTCGGCACGAAATAGTTTTCGCCTTCCAGTTGCAATCCGTAACCGCTGAGGTAGATGAATGCCACCGTGTCGGGGCCGGCCGCAGATACCTTGGCGATGAAATCCCGGAACGTCTTCCGCAGCGAATCCTGATCAAGGTCGCGAACTCCGGTCACATCGAAACCGGCGGCCTGAAGCGTTTGCGCGATCAAACCGGCATCATTGGCAGGTGTCGGAAGGGCGCCGGACGGATAATTCGCGTTGCCGATGACCAGTGCGACACGCGTCTCCGCAGCCTGGGCGCTGGCAAAGGCCAAACTTGCGAAAACAAGCACCGAGAATAAGGCCAATACGAAATCGCGTTGATGCTTCATGAAAAACCCGAAAATGAGGAAGCTGATGTACACCATCAATGCTTGGCACTGAACGAGCTCTGAATGGAACGGGTCAAAAATAAGACGGAACGCTCATGTGCCATTTCGTCACAGCCGAAGTACGGCTGGGCAACCGCCTCCCTGGCACCGACGCGCAATGGCAGTCGAACCTCGCCCGCCAGCACGCGCGCGCGATAGAGCGGCGAGTTCTCTGGCGGCGCGAGCTCCGGCGTCCAGCCGGTCAGCTTTTCCAGCGCGTAGGTATCCATCACGATGCCGCGCCAGCTGCGGTCGACGCGTTCCAGCGGCTCCCGGACCGCGTTGATCGACGCCCATAAGGGGCTGGTATCATCGGGTTCGCGCCCGACATAGAGCCCGGTGTGGCCTGCGATCGACGTCATGCCGGGGTCGCGAAATCCGGAAAACCGCTCGCGCTCGTTGATCTGGATCACCGGCACGCGGCCACCAAAATACCAGCGCAGCATCGAATAGGTCCGGTAGTCCGTGGTCGCGATCCAGCTCGCGCCGGTCTTCTGCAGTTGGGCCTGCGCGCGCTCCGCGACTTGGCCAAAACCCGCCTCGCCGCCGGCCGGATCGGCCCTGCCAATGAAATTAAAGGGGCTGACGACGTAATAGAGAAAGACCAGAACGACGAAGGCAATACCGGAAACCACGGCCGTGTTGGCCCAGAAGATCGTCGATCTGATCATCCATTTCGGAAAACCTTCGCGCGGCAGCATCGCGATGTTGATGGCGGCGGCGGCAAATCCGATCGGCCACATGAACATCGGCCAGGTATCGCCGACCCGCAGCGTCAGCGATTTCCAGAAGAAATAGGCAAAGGGAACAATCACGGCGGTCGATAGCAGGATGGCAACCGCATTGCCGCGGCGATAACCGCGCCACGCCGTCAATGCGAGGCCCGACAGCACGACCGGCAGCAGGACGAATCCGACCAGGCCGAATTGCAGGCCGATGAAATCGCCGAGTGTGCGCAGCGATAGCTCATGGTTCGCGGTTGCGCGCACCAACTGGAATCGGAACGAGGCCCAGTCGTGCCCGGCATTCCAGATCAGGACCGGCAGGAACAGCGCCAGAGCGATCAGCACCGCCGCCCATGGATAGGGACTGGCGAGCCAGCGCCGGCGCCAGTGCGGCACCAGCAGGAAGGCCGCGACCGCCGGAAGCAACATCGTCGCGGTGAGCTTTGACAACAGCGAAAGCCCGGCGAATACGCCGGCGGCGAGCCACCAGCGGCCGTCGCCGCTTTCGGCGAGCCGGACCAGCGCCCATACCATCGCCACCGCGAACGGGATCAGCGCCACGTCGGGCGAGACTTTTGCCATCAAGAGCCCGTAGTAAAGTGCTGCCTCCGGCATCAAGAGCGCGAGCACGATGGCGCGAAAATCATGCGTCACGCGCCGGACGATATCGGCAAGCAATAGTTGCGTGACCAGCATCGCAACGATGCCGGCAAATCGCACGCCGAAATTGGTGTCGCCGAAGATCGCGGTGCCGAAACGGATGAACCAGGCGATCATCGGCGGATGATCGAGGAAGGAGAGCACGTTCTCCTTCGACCAGGTCCAGTAATACGCCTCGTCGGTGCGCAGATCGATCGCGCAGGCGTAGATCACCCGCATTACCGTCATTGCGGCGATCAGCACGGCTACGGCAAGCCATTGCCGGCGGGCAAGGCTGTCGGGTTTGGCGATGGTTCTATCGGGGGCGGCAATCGTCACGCGGCTTTCTCCCCGACTCCTCGGGGGGTGTCAATGTCGAGAAATTGCGCGGGGCTTCTTCGGTGCACCCCCTCTCCCGCTTCTGCGGGGGAGGGTTGGGGTGGGGGCTCTCTCCGCAACGGGACTCGCGGAGAGAGCCCCCACCCGCCTCGCTTTGCTCGGCACCCTCCCCTGCAAGAGCGGGAGAGGGAAGGCCGTCTCGGCGTTCGCCAGGGACGACGCCGAGAAGGTGGCCACTGATGGAATTAAACTCTACTATCGTCGATCTATTGCAGATGGGCTTTTGATTGAGTCACATGACCGCGTTCAAGGAAAACATCAAAAAACTCACCCTCGGCATCGGTGTCCGGCAGGTCCGTTTGGCTTGCGGGCTCGTGCTGTTTGCCTATCTGGTCAGCCATTTCGTCAACCACGCGCTCGGCAATATCTCGATGGAGGCGCTGGCCACCGGCGTCTATTACCACGTCCTGTTCTGGCGGTTTCCTCCGGTGGCGATCATGTTCTACGGCGCGGCGCTGGTGCACACCGGCCTCGGGATCTGGGCGCTCTACCAGCGCCGGGAATTTCGCTGGAAGGCGATGGAGCCGCTGCAGCTCGTGCTCGGCTTGAGCATCCCCATGCTGATCATCTCCCACATCGTCGGCGTGCGGCTCGGCCAGTCTCTGTTCGATCATGAAAAACTCTATCCGCAGGAGCTTTACGCGTTCTGGGTCGCGCGTACCTACCGGATCTGGCTGATGACCACGGTCCTCATCATCGCCTGGATACATGGCTGCATCGGTCTTTATTTCTGGCTTCGCATGAAGGCGTTCTTCAAGCGCGCGGCGCCGTTTCTGCTGGCCGCCGCGGTGCTGATTCCGACACTTGCCTTATTGGGCTTTTATCAGGGCGGACGCAGCGTCGTTGCCGACAGCGACGATCCGGACTGGCGGATCATCAATCTTTCGCGGCAAAAGGTCGGGACCACAGCCCAGCAGGCCGTGCTCGATAAGATCACCGACAATCTGCTGATCGGGTACCTCGCTCTGGTGGGCTTTGTCCTGTTGGCAAGAGGCGTGCGTTCGCTGAACGAGCGCCGCGCCGGCATGATCAGCCTGTCATATGGCAATGGCCGGACGGTTCGGGTGCCCAAGGGGCTCAGCGTGCTCGAGGCAAGCCTGCGCTATCATGTGCCGCATGCCAGCGTCTGCGGCGGCCGCGCCCGCTGCTCGACCTGCCGCATTCGCGTGATCGGCGATTCCAGCTCGCTGCCGCAGCCGTCGCCGCGCGAGGCGTTCGTGCTCAACCGCGTCGGCGCTACCGACCCGTCGGTGCGCCTCGCCTGCCAGCTCAGGCCGGAGGCCGATCTCTCCTTCTTCCAGCTCTTCATGCCGCAGGTAATATCGGCGAATTCGCCCGGCTCGCATCCACAGCGGATCGGCCAGGAGCGCTATCTGGTCAGCATGTTCGTGGACATGCGCGGCTCGACCCGGCTCGCCGAAAACCAATTGCCGTTCGATACCGTCTTCATCGTCAACCGCTTTCTCGGCGCAGTGTCGAAGGCTGTGATCGAATGCGGCGGCCAGCCGAACCAATTCGTTGGTGACGGGCTATTGGCGCTGTTCGGGCTTGTGGCCGACCCGCGCACCGCCTGTCGCCAGGCGCTGAAGGCGGCGGCGATGATTGCCGTCAATATCGACGAGCTCAATCAATTCCTGAGCCACGACCTGCGCGAGCCGATCCGCTTCGGCATCGGCATTCACGGCGGCGAAGTGATCATCGGCGACATCGGCTACCGCGACCACATGGTGTTCACCGCGCTCGGCGACGCCGTCAATGTCGCAGCAAGGCTGCAGGACATGACCAAGAGTCTTTCCTGCGAAGCGATCGTCTCGGAAGAGATTTTTATCACTGCAGGTTTGTCGGCCGATTTGTTGCCGCAGCAGCAAGTCGAGATTCGCGGACGCAGCGAGCCGATGATCGTGCGCTCGATCGCCGACACCAGGACATTGTCGGCGTTGGTTAACGATGTGGAAAGCGCCGCGGCCTAGAGCATGATCCGGAAAAGTGGGAACCGATTTTGCGAACAGATCATGCTCAAAAAAAGATGAGATCATGATCCGATTCAATTTAAGCGGATCATGATCTCGCGCAGCGTTGCTGCATCCGACACATTCCACACCTGAACAAGTATTCAGAAAATTGTCCTCGAACCGAATGCAATTTTCTCGAACCCCGTTCTGCGAGGGTGCGACTGATGGGCGATGGGTAACACTGAAACTGGCAACCCGCGCCAAGGCGCACATGAAAGGAAATCGACTATGTTACGCAAGCTCACTCTTGGAATTGTTGCCGCAGCTACGCTTGGCGCGATGGCGCTGGCTCCCACTGCCGCTTCCGCAGGCGGCGGCGGAGGTGGCTTCAAAGGATGTTGCGGCGGATGGAACGGCGGCGGCTGGGGCTATCATCATCACCACTGGGGCCACGGCATCGGCATCGGCTTCGTCGGCGGCGGCTACGGCGACGACGATTGCTATGTGACGCGCCCGGTGCTGACGCAGTTCGGCTATCGCCTGCGCACCGTGAACGTCTGCGGTTATTGATCGAACGTCGAGTTCTTTCAATTCGAGACGCCCCGGCCGTCAACGAGCGGCCGGGGTTTGCTGTGTTCATCTGGAATGCCGGTGACACCGAGCCGATGGAATCTGGCCGGACACCTGCGAAATACAAGAAGGATTTTGGCAGGCCGAATTGACCAAGATGATAAAACTCTATGGCGCGCCGATCGACGAGATGGATATTCCAAAGATCGTCGAATATCTCGCCGCGACGTATTAAGGCCGCGCGGCCATCGCGCAGACGATCACTGTTTCGTGCGCGTAACCAAGTGTTAGGTATCGCCGCGCATCCAAGTGTTCCATTCACGTAAAGTCGATTGGGATCGGGTGCGCGTCTGCGCTACGATTCCCGACCATACGAATCATCGATTTCGAAAAAGCTACGGCACCGGGCCGCATCCATGGATATCAAAGCTATTCTCGCCGCGCGCGGTCGCGATCCGCGGCTCTATCTTTTTCTGGGGCTGGCGAACTGGTTCATCTTCGTCGATCACATTCCCCACAATGTCGTGAACCTGTTCACGATCCGGAATTTTGGATTCAGCGGCGCCGCGGAGATCTTCATCTTCATCGCCGGCTATGCGATGTCGATCGTCTACGCACGGATCATGATGGAACGCGGCTTCATTGTCGGTGGGACCCGGCTGTTCAAACGCGTCGGGCACCTCTATGCCGCCTACATCGTGCTGTTCGTGATTTACGTCGTGACCATCACCCACGTCGCCGCACAATATGCCGCGCCCGACATCATCACCGAATTCAATGTCACCGGCCTGGTCGATCATCCGGTCCGGACCTTGATCCACGGGTTGTTCCTGGAATCCAAGCCGCTCAACCTCGACGTCCTGCAGCTATATATCATCTTGATGGCGTGCCTCCCCCCGGTGCTTGGGATGATGCTGCTTTGGCCCGACCTGACGCTGGCCGCGTCGATAGCGCTCTATCTCGCCGCAAGGACGTTCGATTGGAATCTGCCGTCGTTTCCCGATGGCAACTGGTCCTTCAACCCGTTCTGCTGGCAATTGCTGTTCGTGCTGGGCAGCTGGCTCGCGCTCGGCGGGCTGGAAAAATGCCGCGCTATTCTCAAGTGGCCGACCCTGCTTTATCTCGGGATTGCTTACCTCACCTTTGCCTTCGTGATGACAATGGCGGGGCGATTTCCGGAATTCGGCAGCATGTTGCCGGCGTGGCTCGTCGACGCGTTCAATCCCAGTGACAAGACCAATCTCGCCCCCTATCGGCTTTTGCATTTTATCGTGCTCGCGTTCATCGTGACGCGATTGGTGGCGAAGGACTGGGTTGGGCTGCAATGGAAAATCCTCGCGCCCATCATCAAATGCGGCGAAGAGTCGCTCGCGGTATTTTGCGCCGGCGTGTTCCTGTCGTTTGTCGGCCATTTGGCGCTGACGATAAGTTCGGACTCCGTGCCGGCGCAGATTTTGGTCAGCGCGGCGGGCATCGCGATCATGACGCTGATCGCCTATTACATCTCATGGTCGAAGCGGCAGGACGAGCCGTCCGAAGTCCGGCGCCGCGTGGCATCAAACGATGCCGATGACGAAACCGCGACGACAAATTCGATCGCAGGTCCGCCTCTCGCGGGCCCGCAATCGGAGCCCGGGACGGCCCGTGCTCGCGACCTGGTAAAATTGTAATTGGCCGGCTTGCCTTTGTTTCGCCGCAACAAAGGCGCGCGAAGGCGGCAAAAATGGCAAATGCCCCGCGAAAAGATGGTTTTCCCCTGAAATCGATGTGTCGTTTGCGCTATCATGCCCCGCACATACCGCGTATCGTGCGCGCGTCGGGCATGGCCGGTTTGCGGGGACCAGCAGTTCGCTATTGTTTTTTTGCGCCCGCGGAGACGACGTGATGGCTAAAGGTACTGTGAAGTGGTTCAACGCGACCAAGGGTTTTGGATTCATCCAGCCCTCCACTGGCGGCAAGGACGTTTTTGTTCATATTTCTGCGGTTGAGAAGGCGGGTCTTTCCACGCTCAACGAAGGACAGACGGTCGAATACGAAGAAGTTGCCAATCGCGGCAAGACCTCGGCCGAAAACCTCAAGGTTTGACGCCAGGCGCGCGGGCTGTGACAGCGCCCTCTCGGAGATAATCCGGGAGTGCGGCTTTCAGGAAATCTCAGACATTGCGAACGTTCGGCGGGGCGGGCACCGCTTCCGCGCGCGTTGCGTAAAGCCGATCAGTCTTCCGTGACCCATCGTTCGACGGTCATGACATCGGGCGGCTCCGAATAGCCGCGCGGCCACATGTCGACGACCCACTCGACCTTGGTGGCGCGGTCGACCAGCACCGCGGTGTTGTGTGGCGTCTGGAACACCAGCGCGTTGCCGCGATAATGCGGGTCGCCCACCACATGATATTTGAAGAGACCCCATTCCTGCAGCACCAACAGCAGGCTGGTGGTGTTGCGGGTGGTGTCCCAGCAATCGTAATTGTGCTTGTCGTCGAAGGCGCGGATGTCCGCCTTGGCGACGCGCTTCTCGGTTCCGATCACCGGCCCCATGCGGCGATCGAACCAGATCACGGCTTTTTGCACCGCCGCGCGCTCCGCCGCCGCCGATGCTTTGCCGGCGGCGAGGATTTTTGTCAGGGCCGCGCGGTCGCCGGGCTTGAAATCGAGGATCTCGCGGCGCCGGCAGACGAAGCCGTAGCAGACCGTCATGCGCTGCGCCGAGGGCGGGAAAATCGACACCGTCGAGTACAGCGCCGCCTGCGGCGCGCTCAATTCGGCCGCGAGAGCCGGCACGGCCCCTCCGATCGAGGCTAGTCCGATCAAGCTCACGGCAGACGCGCAAACCGTCAGGGCACTCGCTCTGCCAGATCGTTCCCGCCTGCCCTTAAGCCGCATCCGTCGTCGCACTTCCCAGCCAAAAAAACCCGGCAAAAGCTATCGCAGCGGTTTCGCGATGCCAAGACCGGTTGCATGATAGGCTCGCGGAAAACCTGAAGTGTGTCATGAATGCCGATTCCTCAACCTATCCGCCATTTGCGGCGCCTTACGCGCCGGACGACGGCGTCATCGCGGCCCGGCTGCTTGCCGCAGCGCGGCTAACGGCGGAACAGGACGGGCGGATCGACCGCACCGCGACCCGCCTGATCGAGGCGATCCGCGCCAATGACGACCGCCTCGGCGGCGTCGAGGACATGCTGCGCGAATTCGCGCTCTCGACCAAAGAGGGCCTGGCGCTGATGGTGCTCGCCGAAGCCCTGTTGCGGGTGCCGGATGCGCGCACCGCCGACCAGTTCATCGAGGACAGGCTCGGCCAAGGCGATTTCGTGCACCACGAAACCAAGTCCAGCGCCTTCCTGGTCAATGCGTCTGCCTGGGCGCTCGGCATGTCGGCGCGGGTCATTCAACCCGGCGAGACGCCGGAAGGAACCATCGGGCGGCTGGCAAAACGGCTCGGCGTTCCCGCCGTGCGCGCCGCGACGCGGCAGGCGATGCGGCTGATGGGCAGCCATTTTGTGCTGGGCGAGACGATCGAGGCGGCGCTGGCGCGCGCCGAACCGGATTCGGAGGGTCACGCGCGCTATTCCTTCGACATGCTCGGCGAAGGCGCGCGCACTGCGGCGGACGCGGAACGCTATTTCGATTCCTACGCCCGTGCGATCGAAGCCATCGGCCGCACCGCCGACGACCGGCCGTTGCCCGATCGTCCCGGCATCTCGGTAAAACTCTCGGCGCTCCATCCGCGCTTCGAACCATCAAGCCGCGGGCGGGTGATGCGTGAGCTGGTGCCGCGGCTGATCGAGCTGGCGCAGCGCGCCAAAGTTTTCGATTTAAATTTCACGGTTGATGCCGAGGAAGCCGACCGGCTCGAACTATCGCTTGCGGTGATCACGGCGGCGTTCAGCGACGCATCTCTTGCGGGCTGGGACGGCTTTGGGCTTGCGATCCAGGCCTACCAGAAACGCGCGAATGACGTGATCGGCACCATCGACGAACTGGCGCGGGCGCACAACCGGCGGATGATGGTACGGCTCGTCAAGGGCGCCTATTGGGACACCGAGATCAAGCGCGCGCAGGAGCGCGGGCTCGACGACTATCCCGTCTTCACCCGCAAGGCGATGACGGATTTGAACTATGTCGCCAGCGCACAGCGTATGCTGGCGCTGCGGCCGCGGATTTTCCCGCAATTCGCAACCCACAACGCGCTGACAGTCGCGACCGTGCTCGAACTTGTCGATGACAAAGGCGGTTTCGAGTTTCAGCGCCTGCACGGCATGGGCGAAGCGCTGTACGCGCAACTGAGCGATGATTTTCCGGCGCTGGCGTACCGGACCTATGCGCCGGTCGGCAGCCACCGTGATCTGTTGGCCTATCTGGTGCGGCGTCTGCTGGAAAACGGCGCCAACTCGTCATTCGTGGCGATCGCCGCCGACGATACGGTTCCCGTCGCGACGCTGCTGCGGCGCCCGACCGATATCGTCTGTACGCCCGACAACGCGCGGCATCCCAACATCCGACTTCCCCGCGATCTCTATCAGCCGCAGCGCCAGAACTCGCGCGGCATCGAATTCGGCGAGCGCGCCGCGCTGGATGGATTGATCTCGGCGGTCGCGGCGCAAACCGGGTCCGTTATGGCTGCGCCTCTCATCGACGGCAAAACTGGAACCGGCGCGCCGCGGCCGGTCGCGAGCCCGATCGATCCGGCAATTTCGGTCGGGACCGTCGTCGATGCGACACCGGAGCAAGCGAATGACGCCGTCGCCGCCGCGCGCAAGGGATTTGCATCCTGGAGCCGAACGCCCGCCGAGACGCGCGCAAGAATCCTGGAGCGAACCGCGGAACTATTGGAGGAGAACGCAGCGCATTTCATCGCGCTGTTGCAACGCGAGGGCGGAAAGACACTCGACGACGCGCTGTCCGAAGTCCGCGAGGCGGCCGATTTCTGCCGTTACTACGCCGCTGAGGGCAAAAGATTGTTCGGCGCGGGCGACGCCATGCCGGGGCCGACCGGCGAGAGCAATGTCTTATTGCTGCGCGGCCGTGGCGCCTTCGTCGCTATCTCGCCGTGGAATTTTCCACTGGCGATTTTTACCGGGCAAATCACCGCAGCACTGATGGCCGGCAATACGGTGGTCGCAAAACCCGCCGAACAGACGCCGCTGATCGCGGCCGAGGCGATACGGTTGCTGCACGAAGCCGGCGTGCCCACTTCAGTGCTGCATCTTGTGCCCGGCGACGGCACGATCGGCGCGGCGCTGACGGCGCATCCCGATATCGCCGGTGTCGTCTTCACCGGTTCGACCGAGGTGGCGCGGTCGATCAATCGCACGCTCGCCGCCAAGGACGGCCCGATCGTGCCGCTGATCGCGGAAACCGGCGGCATCAATGCCATGATCGTGGATGCGACCGCGCTGCCCGAGCAGGTCGCCGACGACGTCGTGACGTCGGCGTTTCGCTCCGCCGGCCAGCGCTGCTCGGCCTTGCGGTTATTGTTCGTCCAGGACGACGTCGCCGACCGCATGATCGAAATGATCGCGGGCGCAGCTAGCGAACTTGCGCTCGGCGATCCGCGCGAACTCGCCACGCATATCGGGCCGGTGATCGACACCGAGGCAAAACAGCGACTGGAAAGCCATATCGCGCGCATGAAACGCGAGGCCCGCGTGCATTTCGAAGGGATCGCGCCGCCGGGCCATTACGTCGCGCCGCACATCTTCGAATTGGCCGACGCGGGGCAACTGACCGAGGAAGTGTTTGGGCCGATCCTGCATGTGGTGCGCTACCGCGCCGAAAATCTCGACCGCGTGCTGCAATCCATCGAGCGCACCGGCTACGGGCTGACGCTCGGCATTCACTCCCGCATCGACGACACCATCGAGGGCGTGATCGATCACCTCTCGGTCGGCAACGTCTATGTCAACCGCAACATGATTGGGGCGGTGGTCGGGGTACAGCCGTTCGGCGGCCACGGGCTGTCGGGCACCGGCCCGAAGGCCGGCGGCCCGCATTATCTGACGCGTTTTGCGACCGAACAGACCGTGACCATCAACACGGCCGCCGCCGGCGGCAACGCCGCGCTGATGACCGACAGGGAATAGCTGGCTGCCCTGCTGCCGGGAACCGTGATCGACATCACGAACCAAATCGCCGGATCTTGCGACCATCCTTCGAAAACCGCTCGCGCGGTAGCGCGAGGGAGGAAGCAATGGCCGACAATCGCGAAGCGATCATGTTCAAGAAGGTGCCGGACGGCTATGTTTTCCGGGCGCCGAACCCATGGGTGCTCGGCCGCGCCAGATTCTATCTGGTCGACGAGGCGCAAAAGACAAAACTGCTCGCGATCATCACGGCGCGAAGCCAGGCCGTGTTTTGGGTGATATTTGCGGGTTTGATCGGCATCAGTACGGCAGCGCTCGCTCACTTCTCCGGCCATCACAATCCGACGCCAAGGGATTTTGTCGTCATGCTGGCGCTGGTCCCGATCTGGCTTTATGCCGCCGCGTTGGTTTCCGTCCGCCCGACCGCGCGCCGGTTGCAACCATTGCTGGCCGGCCTGCCGCGCACGGATCAGCGGATCACGGCGGCTGAGATGCGCCAGGCCGTGCGCAAGACCGTCTCCTTCCGCCACTATCTGTTGCTTGGCGTCAGCCAGGCGATCCTGTCCGTGGCCCTCATCATGCTGGCGCTGCAAAAAACCGATGGCGGCCGCGTCTCGGTGTTTGCAGACGGCGGCGCGTTCATCTTGGTGTTCTGCGCCGTTGTCGTCGTGGTTTCCTCGCTCTCCTTTCTGGCCGCGGCGCTGGACAAGGCCCGGCGCAAGCAATATCAGGCCGCGCCTGCGGACAGGTCTTTCAAAACTCTGCTGCTGCCGATTTTCTGCCTCGTCGTTTCGATCGGGCTGCTCGGTGTCGTGGTGACGACTGCATTGCGGACCAATGAGCGGCAGCATCAGGTGGCGCTGATCCAGGGCCGGCTGGACAATTTGAAGGCCCGCATGAACGGGTCACAAATCCGCAGCCGGCAGGAGAGCCTGAAATTCCGGACGGTGGCCAACCGCGCCCGCATCGGCGAACTGCTCGCCAAGCAGAACAACCCAACCGTCCGTTGCGAACCGACAACGCCTACCGACGATCCGGCCCGGCTTGAAGGCATCCAGGCCTGCCACGAGTTCGCCCGCAGGGAGCAGGAAGACATTCAAGGCGAGCTTGCTGCGGCGAGAGCGGAAAGCGAGGCCATCCAGCAGGACAATTCGGTGCTTCAAAAGGAAGTCGACGCGATCCGCACCCAGGTCGACGCCCTGCAGACGGAAATCAAGGCGATCGGAAAATAGGGTTTCTCCGTCATTGCGAGCGTAAGCGAAGCAATCCAGCTTTTGGAGCGAGAAGCTGGATTGCTTCCTCGCAATGACGGGGAAAAACTGCCGTTGCATCGCGCGACCAACATGGTCAAATGGCGCCCGACATTGATTGTTACCGCGCAAAATTCCAGCACACGGAACAACACGAGCAAAACGTCACGGGAGCGAGCTGACCATGGAAGACGGCATTTTCGAAGGCCTCAAGGTTCTGGACTGCGCGAGTTTTATCGCAGCGCCCGCGGCCGCGACGGTGTTGTCGGATTTTGGTGCCCAGGTGATCAAGATCGAGCCACCCGGTACGGGCGATCCCTATCGCAACCTGCCGAACCTGCCGGGATATCCGCACTCTCCGCACAATTTCGCCTGGATGCTGGAATCCCGCAACAAGCGAAGCCTTGCGCTCGACCTTTCCAAGCCGGAGGGACAGGCGGTCCTGCACCGCCTCGCCGGCGAGGCGGATGTCTTCATCACCAATTTTCCGCCCGCGGTGCGCGAGCGGCTCGGGCTGACCTACGCAAAACTGGCGCCGCTCAATGAGCGCCTGATCTATGCCTCGTTCACCGGCTATGGCGAGAAGGGCGAGGAGGCCAACAAACCCGGCTTCGACAGCAACGCCTATTGGGCGCGCTCCGGCCTGATGGATCTGGTGCGCGCGGATACCACCACGACGCCTGCGCGCTCGGTCGCCGGCATGGGCGACCACCCCTGCGCGATGGCGCTGTACGGCGCGATCGTGACTGCGCTCTACAAGCGCGAGCGCACCGGCAAGGGGTCGCATGTCAGTTCGAACCTGATGGCCAACGGCATCTGGGCCAACGGCATTCTGGCGCAAGCCAAACTGGTGGGCGCGAAATTCGGCGAGCGCCGCCCGCGCGAGCACGCGCTGAACGCGGTGACCAATCACTACCGATGCAAGGACGGCCGCTGGCTGATCCTGTCGCTGCTCAACGAGGACCGGCAATGGCCGACGCTGGCGCGCTGCCTGGAGCGCGAGGATCTCGTCAGCGATCCCAGATTCGCCACCAAGCCGGACCGCCATAAGCGGTCGCTGGAACTCATAAAGCTGTTCGACGAGATTTTTGCCACAAAAGACCTCGCCGAATGGCGCAAGATACTCGACGGCAACGGGCTGGTGTTCGGCGTGGTCGGTATCCTCGACGATATTCCCCATGATCAGCAGATGATCGACAACGAGGTGCTGGTGCCACGCGAGGGCGACGGCATGCTCACCATCAACAGCCCGATCTTTATCGACGGCAGCAAGAAGGTGCAGCCGCGGCGGGCGCCCGACATCGGCGAGCACAGCGATGAGGTGCTGCGCGAGGCCGGATACGACGAGGCGGCGATCCAGCAGTTGCGGGCCTCGGGCGCGGTGGCTTGAGAGGGGCGTAAACATGCCGACCTACCGGCTGCATTATTTCCCCGAATCGGGAAACAGCTACAAGCTGGCGCTGATGCTCACGCTCTGCGGCCATAGCTTTGAGCCGGTGTGGACCGATTTCGCCGGCGGCGCGACGCGGACGAAAGAGTGGCGGCAGACGGTCAACGAGATGGGGGAAATTCCGGTGCTGGAAGAGGATGGCGTGCGCCTGACCCAGACCGCGCCGATCCTCCTAAAACTCGCCGAACAATATGGCCGGTTTGGCGGCGAGACTCCTGCCGAGAATTTCGAGGTGCTGCGCTGGCTGTTCTGGGATAACCACAAGCTGACCGGCTACATGGCGACCTATCGCTACCACCGGACGTTCACGCCGTCTCCCGATCAGCAAGTGCTGGCGTACTTCCGAAAGCGCCTCGACGACTTCCTCGGCATCCTCGAGCAACATCTGCGGCGAAGCGCGTTCGCCATCGGCGACCGGCCGACGGTGGCGGACATTTCCATGATCGCTTACCTGCACTATCCGAGCGACGAGACCGGATACGATCTTGCGGCCACGCATCCGGCGGTGAGCGCCTGGCTGCGGCGCGTCGCCGGCCTGCCGGGTTGGCGGTCGGCTTACGATCTGCTACCGGGCAAGCGGCTCACGCATCATGCGTAGGGATCTATTCGGGTTCGCGCCAGCCGTACATCGAGGCCACATGGTTCGAGACGCGCGGCGTTGCCGCGCTCCTCACCATGAGGGTTTAGGACCTCATCCTGAGGAGCCGCGCGTTTGCGCGGCGTCTCGAAGGATGAAGCCACGGAATGAGAACTGCCTTAGCTATTGCGGATCAGGATCACCCAGCCGATCGCGGCAAGGGCGATGATCACGGCGACCGCGATCGCCCATACGCTCACTCTGATGTCGCTGACGGTCTGGCGTTCGGCTTCGTTCTGGGCGATTTCACGATTGCGCTCTTTGCTGTCGTCGTTCATCGCCCGCTCTCCGCCTCGCACCCGTCAGCCTGGTCCGGTCAGCTCCCGCATCGCAGACTAACCTACGCCCCCACCGTCGTCGATGGACGCAAGGGTGCCTCGAACGCGGCCGGCGCGTCCGCGGTCTCCCGGCTGCTTCCTCCCATGCCGGCAAGCCGGCTCAGGAAAAACGCCGCCAGCGCCGCGCAAAGGGCCGCGCTAGCTGCCGCCATGAACACCGCCGCCGGGCTCCATTTCATGGTCAGAAGCCAGCCGCCGACCAGCGGCCCGACGATCGAGCCGGCCCGGCCGATCCCGAGCGCCCAGCCGACGCCGGTCGCCCTGACCGCGGTCGGATAAAACCCGGCCGCCAGCGCGTTGGCGGCGATCTGACCGCCGACTGTGCAAAACCCGGTGACGAAGATTGCCATGGTAACAAAGACAACCGAATGACCGAGCTGCCCGATCGCGCCGATCGAAAAAACGGCAATGAAATATACCAGCGCCAGCGCGCGAAACGAGAAACGATCGATGACGCTGCCGAGCGCGAGGGCGCCGACCACGCCACCGACCTGCAACATCGACCCGATCACCGCCGCCCCGGATTCCGAGGCGCCGAGATCGTTGAGCACGGTCGGCAGCCAGTTGGTCAGGAAATAAAGATCGAGCAGGCTCATGAAGAACACCACCCACAGCAACAGCGTCACCAGAGTTCGTCCGTCCTTGAACAGATGCAGCACCGGCATGCCGGCGAGCCCGGGTTCGTGCACGACGAACGTGGTCGCCGGGGCGAACGCAACTTTCGGGCTGACCAACCTAAGCAATTCCGCGACCCGCTCGTTGGCGCGCCCGGTGAGCGCGAGGAACCGCACGGATTCCGGCAGCCAAAACGCCAGGATCGGCACCAGCAGAAGCGGCGCGAGCCCGCCGACGACAAACACCGCGCGCCAGCCGAACGGCTCGATCAGCGCCGCCGCGAGCAGCCCGCCCAGCGCGGCGCCCAGCGAGAAGCCGCAGAACATGATCATCACCATGGTGGCGCGGCGGCGGCGCGGGCTGAATTCGGAGGTCATCGCGATCGTATTCGGCATCGCGCCGCCGAGACCGAGCCCGGTCAGGAAACGGATCGCGAGCAGCGTGTTGACGTCGCGGGCGAAGGCGGTGGCGAGCGCGCCGAGGCCGAAGGCAAGCGTGCTCAGGATGATGATCCGCTTGCGTCCGATGCGGTCGGCGAGTGGTCCGAACACCAGCGCGCCGATCATCAGCCCGAACAGGCCGGCCGAAAATACCGGGCCGAGCGCGCCCTTGGTCAGGCTCCATTCCCTGGCGAGCCGCGGCGCCACAAAGCCGATCGCCGTGGTATCAAAACCGTCGAGGATCAAGACCGCCGCGCAGGTCGCGAGCAGGCCGATCTGAAATCCGCCGACCGGCTGGTTGTCGATGAAGTCAGCGACGTCGATCGGGCCACCATCTTGAGAAATCGCCATTGTTCCCTCCCCTGGAAAAACTCTATCGTCATTGCGAGGAGCCAACGGGTCGCGCGAAATGCGCGCCCGATGACAGGCTCCGCGACGAAGCAATCCACCCTTCTCTTTCTGCTGCGAAATGGATTGCTTCGCTTCGCTCGCAATGACGGCGGCGCGACTTGTTGGTTCTTCACCCGCGCAATGCCTCTTTCGAATAACCCGCAATCCGCTTGTAGCCTTCGGACAGCGCGACCAGCTCGTCGCGGCTGATGACCTCGTCGATATCGGCAAAAGGCCGGTCGCTTGTGCGCTGAAATACTTCGCGCAGGATGGCGTCGGGCGGATTGGTGCGGTTGGTCAGAACGATCCGCGTGGTGGCTTCCAGCCGCTGCTTCTCGTAAGCCGAAAGCGCTGCGACCGGATCGTTGTTCACAGATAGCGCCGTGGTCAGCGCGCGGGCATCGAGGATCGCTTGTCCAGCGCCGTTGGAGCCGCGCGGCACCATCGGATGGGCCGCGTCGCCAAGCAACGTCACCCGTCCAAAACTCCAGCGAGGCAGCGGGTCCTGATCGACCATCGGAAATTCCAGCACGCTATCGGCCGCGCGAATGAACGCCGGCACATCGAGCCAGTCAAAATGCCAGTCGGCAAAGGCGCCGATGAAATCATCGAGCGCGCCTTGCCGGTTCCAGTCGCGCTTTCGATAGGTTGGCGTTTCGATTTCAGCGACCCAGTTGACGAGCTGCAAGCCGTCGGCGCCGATGGGGCGGATCGGATAGATCACCATCTTGCCGTGCGACAGCCATCCCGCCCGCACCATGCTGGCGCCCGACAGGATCGGCTTCCAGCGCGTCACGCCGCGCCACATGTTGACGCCGGAATAGCGCGGCTCGCCTTCCTCCGGGAAAAACTGCTTTCTGATCGCCGAGTTGATGCCGTCGCAGGCGATCGCGACGCGGCCGCGTACGGTCGTGCGGCTGGCGCCCCCCGGTCCGTCGGAAAAATGCATGCTGACACCGGTCGCGTCCTGCTCGACGGCTGTGCAATGATGGCTGGTGTTCAGCCGATCTGCGCCCGCGCGAGCGTGAAACGCGTCGAGCAGCACCATCTGCAGATCGCCGCGATGGATCGAGAATTGCGGATGCTCATAGCCCGCCGCGCACCCCAGCGGCTCCTGATAGATCAGTTGCCCGAAGCGATTGAAGAAGGTCGCATCACCAGTTGCGATCGCGACTTTTGCCAGATCGGCTTCCAGGCCGAGGGCCGCGAGCTCCCTGGTCGCATGCGGCAATAGATTGATGCCGACGCCAACCGGCCTGATCTCGGCGGCCGATTCGAAAATCCGGCAGGGAATTTTGGCCGCGTGCAGCGCAAGGCCGAGCGTGAGCCCACCGATGCCGGCTCCGACGATGATGACGTCGTCCATGTTTCCTCCCGGCAGGCTTATTGTTACCGGGATCAAACACGATTAGTGAGACCACTGTCAATCTAGCTCATCGCAGCGTTGGACGCGCTATTTGACGAAACACATCCCCATTCGCGATGTCTGGCCGGCAACCTGACACGCCAGCCCCGCGGCGCAGGTCCACGACCTGAAGCTTTTGTCGTTGTCGGCGGCGTTGGGGCGCGGGAGATAGCAATGCGCGCCCCAGCCGTCTTGATATTCGGTGCCGGCGAGTTCGGTATTGCCGCGCGTTTGCGGCCGGCTGGAGAAGCCGCGTGAAAAATCCGGCTGCTTGCCGTCGCGGAATGCGGTCAAGATATCGCGGCGGCGGATCTGGTCGCCGAAGAAATGCGGCGAGGCCGGCACCACAATTGAATTGTCGGGTTTTACGGCCATCCAGTCGACGCCGGGGAAATGGAAGCCGCCGATGCCGCGGGTCTGGTGGCAGCCGGCGCAGGTGACGTCGTTGAGCCGACGCTCAAAGCCCGCGACCGAGCGGATATTTTGCGGCGTGATGCCGCGCTCGGCGGCCTTTTTCAGCGCCGCTACGACATCGCTTTCGGCAAATACAGGATTGGCCGCCCCTTCGTCGCCCTGCACGAGGCCGAAGGCCGGCTGCAGGTTCGAATTCATAAATCCGACCGGGGTTGGGGCGATCGCGCCGGTGGCGAGAAATTTCTCGGGGATCAAAATCGTGCCGCGGTCGAGCTCGACGAAGTGCGCGGGGTCGAGCAGCCACGCCTTGAACTCGCGCTTGAGATTTTCATCCGCCAAGATCCGTTCGCGGTCGATCTGGTTCTCGAGCGGAGATTGCTCGAACTCCTTCGAGTGCGCATTGTAATCAAACACTTTCAATAGATAGTCGGTGCGGAAATCGCGGACGTCGGATTTCGGCGCATGGGCGATCTGGAGATTAGTTTCGATGCGGTCGATATTTTCGGGCCGAACCAGTTCCAGCGGCCCGTCTTTCGCCGTCAGTTTTTCCGCGAGCGCAGCACCTGTCAGCGTCAAGTCGCCGGCGGCAAGCCAGCGGCGGGCGATGTCGGCACAGGTGATCGCCGTACCCTTGCCGTCGATGGCAAGATCGCCTTTGGCTTTCAGCACGACGTTGAGCGTCATCGGCAGCCGTGGCGAAGCCGCGCCCTCGCCCGGCGCCTCCGGCATGTCATTGCGCGTCAGTCGGTAGATCAGCCGGATTTCACCGCAGGTATCGGGCGCGACAAACGCGCGGTCCATCCGGTTGACGATGCCGGCCAACACGAAGCGGGAGCGATCGGAATAAAGCTGCGCGCGATCGAACAATTGAAAGGCGAATGAATCTCCAACGCTGATGCTCTCGTTGGGAAGATCAGCCTTGTGCCTTGAAGTGTATCGATCGAATTCCTCGTCGAGCGCCTTGCGGACGGGCGCCATCGGCGGCAGCGCGAACAACTGGCTACCCGTGAGCGGAGTGTCAGCCGACCGCATCGGCAGCATGACGCGGTTAAGGCCAAACAACCCGCGATCGAGCTCGCGCAAAGCCGCGGGGTCGGTGATCGCGGCGCCGCGTTCCAGCGCCGGCGCGCTTTGCGCATTGCGCGGAGGCAGAACGCCGCAGAGTAGAATGCAGAGTAGAATGAAGGCAACGAGAAATCTCAAGGTCCGGCCCATGTCCTGACAAACACCGCGCGACGAGGCTTATTCAAGGCGCTCGCGGCCAATCATCGTTTCAGATCGGGGTTCTTCGCGTGCGGGACGGGTTTCGGATTTGCCAAGCACCAGCGTACCGCCATTTCGCTGAGCAGATAGAGGGCGCTGCCGTGGCCTGACAGGTCAGGCCCGTCAATGCTCTCTCGTATCGATCGAACAGCTTCCCGAACCTTCGCTTTCTGCGTTTCGTCGAACGTATTTGCCTGGTTCAAGGTCCGCTCGACGAAATCGAGCATCTGTTCGTGACCTGCATCCCAGTTCACATTTCCGTTCCGGTATGCCTCGTCCGAGAACCTGCCAGTACAGCGAATGAGTTCGCCCTGCACGGTGTCCGCTTGGCCGGACTTTGGAACCAACTGGTTCCAAAGTCGCTGGTGCTCCTTCCACCATTCCAATTCGCTCACCTGTTGGCCCTCACGCGATTGAGGATTGGTCGCGCCACGCTTGACAAAGTTCAGCTTACCGGTGGCCACACCCGGATCACCTCCGAAGGCATGTCTTTCGGGATCGCCATGGCTAGCGTGCGACCACGAGGCCCTTGGTGGTCACGACCACCCAGCGGCCGTCCTGACGGCGGATGGCGTCGACCCGGCCGAGGCCCGGGACGGGGTCGCCCGCATAGACTTCGTAGATGCCCTGCCTTCCCTCGATCAGCGCACCGCCATGGGAGACGTCGCGCAGCACCCACCCCTCCACCGTCGGCAATCTTCCGACTTCGGTCTTGGCCGCAGAGGCCGCGCCCGGCAATGCGTTTGCAGGCGGCGCGATCGAGCCGGTGACTTCCTTTGCCGGGGCCGGCGCGGCGGCGGCGACGGTCGCAGCCTGTGACGCGGCGCGCAGTTTGTCGACGGCTTCGCTGAGCCTGGCGAGCTTCGCGGCCGGCTCGACCTGCGCTTTCTCGACCCGGTCGAGGCGGTCGCTGGTCTTGTTGTACTGGCTCATGCCGAGTTTTGCGGTATTTTCGACGCTGGCCTTCAGCGCCAGAATATCGGCATCGATCCGCGCCACGGTCGCTTCCAGTGCGCCGTTGTTATTGGATGCCTGCTCGACGCCGCCGACGAAACGCGCATAGCCTGCAGTCGCCAGCGCGCCGCCCAACGCCCCCATAATTGTCGCAAGCGCCGCCACAGCCGCAAGCGCGGCGAACCGGCGCTTGCCGAACATGCCGGAGGCCGGCTCGGTTTCCGCCTTCGTGCCCGATTTGTCACCGTCCCAGGAACGATCGCCGGGTGACATGATCATGAGCTTGCCAGGCATATGCGGCGCGGCCGGTTCGGATGCCTCGACCTTTGGTGCCTCGGCTTTTGGCGCGTCTGTCTTAGGAGCCTCGTGATCCGGCGCGATCTGGGGGGAATCGACGCTCTCCGGGCTCTCCGGTTCCTGCACCGAGGCCGCCACCGGCGCGCCCTGGGCGCCTTGCGAATGGGGAACGTCCGGCCCGGCATGGAGGGAACCGGGTTCACCGCTGCTCTGCTCGGCCAGTTGTTCGCTCACGTCAAAATCTCCATGAAAGATTGACTATTTGGTAACTTTCATTGCTTGCGAAATCGTTACCGGCATCGCTTGGTCACCCCGGCTTACCGAAATTTTAGGAGATATTCCGGGGCGGATTTGGGCCTGGACCATGGAGCGGGCATGGCGGCGCGTGTCCGGTTGTTGCCATATTGCCCTGCGGCAAAGGCCTGACGGGCCCGCCTGCCTCGTTTGCGCCGCCGGATTTCCCGACTAACATGGGCCACCAGCCAGAACGGCGGGGGACAGGATGGCCATTGAAAGATGCATCAACGAATTTGATGTAGGCGACGTCATTTTCGAGGAAGGCTCGACCGGGCGCGAATTGTTCGTGGTGCTCGACGGCCAGGTCGAGATCGCCAAGATCAATGGCGGCAGCAAGACCGTGATCGTAACGCTGGGCAAGGGCGAATTTTTTGGCGAGATGGCGGTGATCGACGGCTCGTCGCGTTCGGCGACCGCGATCGCGGCATCGCCGCACACACGCGTGATGCGGATCAATCACGCCCGCTTCGTCTATCTCGTCAGCCAGCAGCCGGCGTTTGCGCTGATGATCATGGATGCGCTCTCCAAGCGGTTGAGGGCGTCCAACGCCGTCACCTTCCGGGCCGCCAATCCATGAGCGACCGCAAGCCAAGTCCGTTTCCGACGCTCTTGAACAACGACGTCTGCTCGCTGATCCAAGCGGCTGATGACGTCTACCAGATCCGCTTCAAGAACCGCGCGGCGAATGCTTATCTGGTGCGCGGCAAATCCCGAACCATCATGATCGACGTCGGGCTGTCGTCAAATTTTCCGGCCCTGCTCGAATGCCTGCATCACCTCGACTGTCCGCCGGAAAAAATCGACATGGTGATCCTCAGCCATGAACATCTCGACCATATCGGCGCCGCCTATCATTTCGCCGGTCACCGCACCATCATTGCCGCGCACCGGCTTGCCGCCAACAAGATCATGCTGCGCGACGATTTTTCGATGCTGCGCAAGATGTTCAACGAGCCGAATGTGCCGATCAATGTCGATATCTGGCTTGAAGAGGGCAATCTGATCGACCTCGGTAATTTCCGTCTCAATGTGATGTATACGCCGGGCCATACCTCGGCCTGCATCAGCCTGTTCGATCCGGAAAAGGGATTGCTGTTCGCCGCCGACACGCTGATGCCGGGCGGCGTGATGGGCGGGGTGTTCGGCTCGGGCTCTATCGCCGATTACATCCAGTCGCTGGAGCGGCTGAAGGGATTGAATTCCAAGATATTGTTATCGGGCCACGGCCGGCTGTCCGATACGCCGCAGGACGATGTCCGGATCGCGATCCAGCGCTCGCACACGCTGTTGTCGGACACCGCGCAATTGTTCGACGCGCTCGATGCGCGCTCGAATTTCGAGCCGATCATGCAGTCGGTGCGCGACCTCAACAAGCTCGACGACACGTGAGGCGCGTCTCATCGATTTGACGACGGGGCGTGCGGTCTGCACAAAGCAGCCAACGGCAGGGCTGAAGAACAACAAGGGGGAAACAATGAAACTTTATGACTCGATCGGACCCAACCCGCGGATTGTCCGCATGTTCATGGCGGAGAAGGGCATCGAGATGCCCAAGCAGACCGTCGACCTGCGCGGCGGCGAAAACCGTCAAGCCGAGCATCTCAAGCGCAACCCGCACGGCCAGATGCCGACGCTCGAACTCGACGACGGCAGCTATCTGTCGGAGATTATCGCGATCTGCGAATATCTCGAGGAGAAGGACCCCTCACCCGCGATGATCGGCGCGACGCCGGAACAGCGCGCGGAATGCCGGATGTGGACCCGGCGCGTCGACCTCAACATCGCCGAGCCCCTGGCCAACGGTTACCGCTTTGGCGAGGCGCTGAAATTCTTCGAAAAGCGGATCCCCTGCGCACCCGACGCCTCCCCCGGTCTCAAGATGATTGCGGCCAACCGGCTGCAATGGCTCAACGGCCAGATCGCGGGCAAGGAATATCTGTGCGGCAACCGCTTCACGCTCGCCGACATCCTGCTCTATTGCTGGATCGATTTCGGCAACCAGGTCGGCCAGCCGCTCGATCCCGCCAACACCAACATCGCGGCCTGGTTCGCGCGCGTCGGACAACGGCCCTCGGTGAAGGCGTAACTTGTCGTCCCGGCGAACGCCGGGACCCATAGCCACAAATGTTTGTTGTCGTGCAAAGCTGGGGCTCCAGCCTGCACAATACCGCGCATCGGTGGTTATGGGTCCCGGATCAGCGCTCGCGGAGCCTGTCATCGGGCGCGCGTTCGCGCGACCCGTTGGCTCGCTTGTCCGGGACGACGGATAGAGTTGTGTCACCGGCCGGCGGCTCGGCCAGGGATCGGCCGACGCGGGCGAGCATCACCCGCGCCCGCTCGGCGCTATGGTCCAATAGCCAACGCCCGAACGCCTGCGGTGACAGCGCCGGGGCATAGAGAAATCCCTGAACGACGTCGCATCCCAGTATCGCCAGCAGATTTCGCTGTCCGTCGGTTTCGACGCCCTCGGCGACGACGGTGAGCTGCAGGCTCTGGCCGACGCGAACCACTGATGTCACGATCGCCCGCGCGCTGGGATCCTTCTCGACGTCGCGCATAAAACTGCGGTCGATCTTCAATTCGCGTATAGGCAAATGCGCCAGCCGGCTGAGGCTCGAATAGCCGGTTCCGAAATCGTCGAGCGACAACCCCACGCCCAATTCGCGAAGGGCATTCATGGTCTCGATCGCGACCGAGCGCTCGTTCATGATCACGCCTTCGGTAATCTCGAGCATCAGCACGTCCGGCGGCAGGCCATGATCCGCCAGCATTTCGGCGACCGCGGAAGCGAGATTGACGTTCTGGAAATTGATCGGAGACAGATTGACCGACACGCAGGGGATATCCAGCCCGCCCTTGCGCCACTCCGCCATTTGCCGGCAGGCCTCGCGTATCGACCACAGACCGATCTGCTCGATCAGTCCGCACTCCTCTGCCAGCGGGATGAACTTTGCCGGCGAAACCTCGCCGAGCAGGGGATCATGCCAGCGCGCCAGCGCTTCGACGCCGTGGATGGCGCCGTCGATGGTGCGGATCTGCGGCTGATAGTGCAATTTGAGCCCATCATTTGCGATCGCGCTGCGCAGCGCCGCGCTGTGCAGGAGCCGCTGCTCGGCGAGCCGGTTCATGTCGGCACTGAAGAAGCGATAGGTGGAACGGCCGGCCTGCTTCGCCTGGTACATCGCCGCATCGGCCTGTTGTATCAAGGCATCGATGTCGATCGCGTTATCCGGATAGATGCTGATGCCGATGCTGGCGGACATCGGCACCTGTCTGCTTCCGATCGACAGCGGTGCGACCAAAGCCTCGGTGATCCGCGAGGCGACCACCGAGGCTGCCGCGGCGTCACGGTTCGGCATTACGATGACGAATTCGTCGCCGCCGAGCCGCCCCAGCAAGTCACCCGGCTGAATCTGCGCACGCAGGCATTGCGCAAACTGGACCAGCAATTCGTCGCCGGCGGAGTGGCCGAGCGTATCGTTGACGTCCTTGAAATTGTCGACATCGAGAAACGCCAGCGCGACCTGTTTTCCCGCGGGACAGGCCTTGATCGCTTCGGCAATCAGGTTCCGCAAATGGGTGCGGTTCGGCAAGCCGGTCAGCATGTCGTAGTAAGCGAGCCGCGCGATCTGCGCGCGGGCTTCCTTGCGCTCGATCGCGAGCGCGCCGAGATGGACGCAGGCGTCGACGATCCGCTGATGCCAGCGGCTCGGCGCACGGCATTCCCGGAAATAGAAGGCGAAAGTTCCGATCACACGGCCGTCCTTGGACTTGATCGGCGTCGACCAGCAGGCGCGTAGACCTACCTCAAGCGGGCGGGTCTTGTAGGGTTGCCAGCGCGGGTCGGTGTCGAGATCCATCGCCAGCACCGCCTTGCCGTAAAATGCCGCGGATCCGCAGGAGCCGACATCGGGACCAATCGCGATGCCGTCGAGCGCGCGGGAATAGTCGTCGGGAAGACTGGGACCGCCCAGCGGATGAACCAATCCACCGGCGTCGATGTGGAGCAGCGAAGAAACCACGTCGGGCGCGATTTCCTCGACACGCCGGCACAGCCGGTCGGCGATATCGGCGATCGGGATTTCATCGGCCAGCGCGGTCATGATCAACTGCTGCAGCGAACGCAACTGCTTGGTCTCGGTGATATCGGTCAGAAGCGCGAAGATGTATTTGAGCCGCCCGCGCCGGTTGCGGAAGGTCTGGACGTTGGCCGATAGCCAGATTTCGTCGCCGCTCCTGTCGTAAGAGAGGATTTCTTCCTCGCCGCCATTTTCGTCGCCGATCCGGCGGCGCAGCCTCGCCAGCGTCCTGCGGTCGGTATCGCGGCCGATAAGCAGCTCGCTCGCCTGGCGTCCCTTCGCTTCCTCGGGCGAATATCCGAACATCCCTGTGAACGCGGCGTTGGTGTAGACGATGTTCAGATCGTGATCGGTGACAACGACGGCGCGGTTGGTGGTGTCGGCGACCAGTGTGAGCAGCGCCAACCTTTGTCGTTGGTCGACCTCTGAAGCAATGTCGCGAACGAGTGCGATCATGCGACGTTGACCGCCGAGCTCGACATGCGAAAGCGACAGCGCAGCAAGGATCCGGCTGCCGTCTTTGCGGTGGATCGCGATCTCGGAGCCGCGTCCCTGATCCGAGGCCGGCGTCGCGACAGCCAGGTCCTTCAGTCCGAGATAGCTTACATGCCGACCGAGCACTTCGGCGCGGTCCAGTTGCCAGATCAGCTCCGCTGCCGCGTTAAAATGGGTGACGCGAAGGTCGTGATCGACGATCACCACGGCCTCATTCGCCCGCTCGAGCGCTGCCAGCAGGAAATCCGGGGTTTCAGCCACAGGGCCGTCGTATGCGCGCATCGTCCCATCCTGGTGCCGGTTTGGAGATCATCGAGGATCCCGGTGGAGAGGCACCATGCTGGCGGAAACCCTATCGGCCCGAGGGTGATAAAAAGGTTGTTCGCAACCATCGCGGCCGGCTGAAAAGCATTATCGTTAAGAGTTCGCTAACTAGATCACCACCGGCGCGTCGGGCAGTTCGTTCGGCCCCACGCCCTGTTTCGGAAAATGCGCGGCGAGCTCGCGCGATACCGCCTCGATGCCCTTGATGACGCCTGATTCAAAATGCCCAAACCTGAAATCGGTCTCCATCGCCTTGCAGATTTTCTCCCAGCCCGCAGCGCCCACTTTCGAATCGATGCCGCGATCGGCGATGATCTCGACCCTGCGGTCGGCCAGCAAGAGATAGATCAGCACGCCATTGTTATGGGCGGTGTCCCAGATCCGCAAATGCGAGAAAATATCCAGCGCGCGCTCCCGCGCGGGTTGATCCTTAAACAGCGGCTTGCCATCCAGCGCGCCTTCGACGACAAAACGGACCTGGCCGGAGTGGGTGGCCTCGCCCGTCTTGATCGCCTGTTCGATCGCGGTCAGTACCTTCCGCGGAAAGACCCGCCGGGCCCGCCAGTGGTGCTCGAGTAGATGCTTGCCGATGCGCTTGATGCCCATGTCAGTTGGCTCTCTACCAGCTCCCCGACGCGCCGCCGCCGCCAAAACTGCCGCCACCGCCGCTGAAGGAACCGCTGTCGCTACTGCTTGAACCGCCACCGGACCACGAGCCGCCACCGCCACCGACCCAACCGCCACCCCCGCCGCGGCCAGCCGGCGCCGGCGTGGTGATGCTGTCGCTGAACATCGTGAAGACCGACGCGACGATGCCGGCGAGCGCCGAGACGATGAGCGATCCGAAAACGAACCACGCCAGAAGCCCGATCATGCCGCCGGTTGTCAGCGAGCCGAGCAAGCGCCCGAAAATGCCGCGCATGACCCCGCCGAGCACCAGGATGGCGATGATGGTAAAGGGATTGAGCGGATTGAGCAGCCAGGTCAGGTCGGAACTTTGCTGCTGCTGTTGCCGCTGCGGCGGCGCGGGCAAGGGCTCGCCGTCGATCACGCCGATGATCCGTTCCACGCCCGCGGAAACGCCGCCGGCAAAGTCGCCGCTCCGGAATTTCGGCGTGATGATCTCGTCGATGATGCGTTTGGTGGTGACGTCGGGCAGCGCGCCTTCAAGGCCGTAGCCGACTTCGATGC
Source organism: Bradyrhizobium lablabi (assembly GCF_900141755.1). Classification (NCBI taxonomy): domain Bacteria; kingdom Pseudomonadati; phylum Pseudomonadota; class Alphaproteobacteria; order Hyphomicrobiales; family Nitrobacteraceae; genus Bradyrhizobium; species Bradyrhizobium lablabi. The sequence goes on from NZ_LT670844.1 coordinate 2,646,526, forward strand.
GAAGCCTGCGGTCGTCCTTGGCGACCACGAGCAGCGCGCCGTCGTCGATCTTCTTGCGCCCGATCTTCCAGGCATCCGCAACCCGGATCGAGAATTGCTCAATGGTTTCCGGCTGAGTCGTCGGCACAATCAGCACCGCGACCTGGCTGCCTTTCCTTAGTTCCAGATTCTTCGATAGCTGTGTCAGCGAGGCAATATCGCCGCTGGACAGCGTTCCGGTCTGATCGACCACGCGGCCGGTGAGCGGCGGCACCGCGACATCGGCGAAGGCCGCGACAGCCCAGCACAGCAGCAGCGCAAGAAGGGGAAATCTTGCAGCGGTCATCGCGGTCAATCTGTTGGCCGGCTACTTGGCCGGTGCCGGATTGAAATCCACCTTCGGGGCGGTCGAAATTTCCTTTTCGTTCTCGACCGAGAAGTTCGGCTTCTCTTTGTATCCGAACGCCATCGCCGTCAGGTTGGTCGGGAAGGTGCGGATGCCGACATTATAATCCTGCACCGCCTTGATATAACGGTTGCGCGCCACCGTGATGCGGTTTTCGGTGCCTTCCAGTTGCGCCATCAGGTCGTGAAACAACGCATCCGATTTAAGCTGCGGATAGTTTTCGGTCACCACCAGAAGTCTTGAGAGCGCGCCGGTCAGTTCGCCCTGGGCCGCCTGGAATTTCTGGAACGCGGCGGGATCGTTCAAGACCTCAGGCGTCGCCTGGATGCTGCCGACCTTGGCCCGCGCATTGGTCACGCCGAGCAGCACATCCTTTTCCTGCTGCGCAAAACCTTTCACTGAATTGACGAGATTCGGCACCAGATCGGCGCGGCGCTGATACTGGTTGACGACCTCGGACCAGGCCGACTTGACCTGCTCGTCATTGCTCTGGATCGCGTTGTAGCCGCAATTGGTCAGGCTCAAACTCGCCAGCGCCGCCAGCACGGTCCATAATCTGCGCATTGAATGCTCCCCGGTTGGAATCGCTGCGCAACGTATCAGAACGATTGCGTCGGGTAAGCAGGCGAAAAGACGCTTGCACGGCTTATTTGCCGCGAACGCAGTAATTCATTTTTCCGTCATGGCCGGGCTTGTCCCGGCCATCCACGTCTTTCTTGCTGCTAGGCCGTCAAGACGTGGATGCCCGGGACAAGCCCGGGCATGACGAGGGAGTCTCTTTGTCTCACGCCCCCACAGCCTTCGCGTCCCGGATCGCCTGCCAGACTTTCATCGGTGTCAGCGGCGTCGAGAGCGTCTTGATGCCGAGTTCGCTCAACGCATCCATCACGCCGTTGGCGATGCAGGGCGGCCCGCCGATCGCGCCCGATTCGCCACAGCCCTTGGCGCCCAGCGGATTGGTGCGGCACGGCGCGGAACCATCGAGCGTCACCTCGATCGGCGGAATGTCGTCGGCACGCGGCAGGCAGTAATCCTGATAACTCGCGGTCAGCAATTGGCCTTCGGCGTCGTAGGACACGCCCTCGTACAGCGCCTGACCGATACCTTGCGCGACGCCGCCGTGAACCTGCCCCGTCACCAGCATCGGATTGACGGCGACGCCGACGTCATCGACCGTGGTGTAGCGCACGACCCGCGTGATGCCGGTTTCCGGGTCGACCTCGACCTCGCAAATATGCGTGCCGTTCGGCCAGCTCGGCCCGTCGACCTCGCCCTCGCTGTCGACGCTCAGCCGGGAGCCTGCTTCCTTCTTCGCAATTTCGAACAGGCCGATGCGCTTGTCGGTACCGACCACCGTAAGCATGCCGTCGCGGTACTCGATATCCTCGACGGACGCTTCCAGCATCTGTGAAGCCTTCTCGCGCGCCTTCGCGATCAGGTCGATGGCGGATACCACCGCCGCCGTGCCGCCGACGAACAACGAGCGCGAGCCGACGCTGCCGAATCCTGTCGCCAAATCCGTATCGCCCTGCACGACGTCGATCTTGTCCAGGGGAACGCCGAGCGCGTCCGACACCATCTGGGTGTAGGTGGTCTGCAACCCCTGCCCCATCGCCATGGTGCCGGAATGCAGGATGACGCGGCCCTCCGCGGTCGCATGCAGGCTGACCTTTTCGGTATGCGCGCGCCCGCCGGTCCATTCGATGTAGCTGGTGAGCCCCCTGCCATAGAGCAGGCCTTTTTTCTTGGCGGCTCGCTTGCGTGCGGCAAAGCCGTCCCAGTCCGCGAGCTTTGACGCGCGGTCCAGCATGTGCGCAAACGCGCCTGAGTCATAGACCTGGCCGACCGCGTTGGTGTAGGGCAGTTGCGCCGGCTTGATATAGTTCACTTTCCGGATGGCGCGCGGGTCCATGCCGATCTGGCGCGCGGCTGCGTCCATCAAGCGCTCAACGATGAACACACCTTCGGGTCGTCCCGCGCCGCGATAGGCGCCGACCGGCGCAGTGTTGGTCATGACCGCCTTGATCTCGTAATGCACCAGCGGCAGGTCGTAGACGCCGCTTTGCACGAATGGCCCGAGCACCAGCGGGATGATCGCGCCGGTGCCGGAAAGATAGGCGCCGGTGCCGCCGACCGAGCGCACCCGGTAAGCCAGCACGCGGCCTTTCTCGTCGAGCGCGAATTCGCCGGTCGATGTCAGGTCGCGCCCGTGGGTGCCGCCGACGAAGTCGTCGGTGCGCTCCCCGCGCCAGCGTATCTTGCGCGCGAGTTTGGTCGCGGCGTAGGCCACGATGCCGTCTTCGGGATAGAGACTGGTCTTCTGGCCAAAGCCGCCGCCGATATCGCCGACCAGCACGCGGATGCTTTCCTTCGGCCGCTTCAGCACCGCCTCCGCCAGCAGATCACGGGTCGAGCCCGGCGTCTGCGACTGCACATGCAGGATCAGCCGGCCGGATTTTTTCTCGATTTCCGCGATGGTCGAGCGCGGCTCCATGGCGGAGGGAACGAGCCGTTGGCTGACTAGATCGAGCGAGATTTTGTGCGCAGCTTTGGCGAAGGCGGCTTCGACGGCGGCCGCGTCGCCATAGCTCATGGCTGCGACGATGTTGTCGGGCGCTTCCGCCCACACCGCGGGCGCGCCGGGTTTTGTCGCCAGAACCGGATCGACCACCGAGGGCAGCACTTCATAGTCAACCGCGACCGCTTCCGCCGCGGTTTGAGCTGCGACGCGCGATGTCGCGACCACGGCGGCGACCGGCTCGCCGGCAAAGCGCACGATCTCATGAGCGAGCAGCCGGCGCGGCGGCACCGTCATCGGCGAGCCGTCGGGCCGCTTGAACACCAATAGCGTCGGGAGGGTGCCGATATCATCGGCGATCAGGTCGGCGCCCGTATAAACGGCTTCGACACCGGGCATGTCGGCGGCGGCCCTGGTGTCAATCGAGGCGATTTTCGCATGCGCATGCGGCGAGCGCAGCACATAGAGCCACAGCGCGCCTTCTTCCGGCCGGTCGTCGATGAACTGTCCCTTCCCGGTGAGTAACCTTCGATCCTCGAGCCGCTTGACGGGCTGACCCGCCCCGAAACGCATATTGCCGGGAAAAATATTCATCAGTTTATCCTTCGAGTCTTTTGGATTGGTTTGGTTTTAGTCGATCTGCTTCTTATTGATGTGCAAGGGATGGGCCAACTCACGATTTTAGCGTCGCGCCCTCTTGCCGCCGTCATTCCGGGATGCGCCGCAAGGCGCGGGCCCGATGACGGTCAGAGGCGAGCTTTCATCTTTGCCATGCCATTGATCATGACGTCTTCGAGGGCCGCGATCAGTTTTTCCTTGTCGGCCCATGGAAAGTGCGAGCGGGTGGTGAGCAGCGAGACCGCGCCGTGGCCGACCAACCAAAGCATCTGGGTCGCGAACATCGGATCGAGGTCTCCCATCAAACCCGCCGGCGCGAGCTTCGTGAGGTGATCGCGAAACCGCATAAAACTGCGGGCGCCCGCCTCCTGCAGTTCAAGCGGCCGCGAGAAATCCTTGGCCATCGGCGTCAGCGCGTCAGGTCCGACAGTGAAGGTCAAATGATATTCAGCAGGATGCGACAGCCCGTAATCGATATAGGCATGAATCAACCGTCGAAAAATTTCGCGCGGGGTGCCGGGTTTGGCCGCAGCGCGATCGAAGGCGGCACTGATCGCATCATGCGTCTCATCGCCGATCGCTTTGAGGATGTCTTCCTTCGCCGGAAAATAGAGATAGACCCCAGTTTGCGAGAGCCCCGCCTTCTCCGCGATCGCGCGCGTTGTCACCTTGGCAAAGCCCTCGGTCATGAACAGCTCTTTGGCCGCCGCGATGATCTCCTCACGGCGCTCCTGACCGGACCCTTTCGGCTTTCGCTGAGACCTGACCGCGAGCGGTCGGCGCATTTTTTTCTGCTCCATGGGCTCTCGTAACCTCTGCAGGTCTTGAAAGCCACTTTTCCCGCTGAACAGGACTTGTCGTCCTGTTCAAATTCGTATATGTTCAAAGAACACTTATGTAGCCGCAGGAGAGCCCCATGGCCAGTGAATCCGCCGCCAGCCGCCGCAGTCTGCTCACCGGTGCCGTCGCGGGCGTCGCCGGATTCGCGGCCGGCGCCGTAAGCGCCGGCGCGATCGTCGGCTCGAAAAAGGGCCCGCAAGTCTTTGTTGAAGGCCGCGCTCGTTTCAAGAACAAGGTCATCCTGATCACCGGCGCCACCTCCGGCATCGGCGCGGTAGCGGCAAAGATGTTCGCGGCCGAAGGCGGCAAGGTCGCATTCTGCGGCCGCCGCACCGATCGCGGCGCTGAGGTCGAAAGCGAGATCAAGTCCGAGGGCGGCGAAGCAAAATACATCCGCGCCGACGTGCGCATCGAGGACGATGTGCGGCGCTTCGTCGACACCGCCGCCGAACTCTATGGCGGCCTTGACGTCTGCTTCAACAACGCCGGCATCACCATCGAAAAGCCGCTGCACGAATATACAGCAGTGGAATGGGACGACGTCGTCAACACCGATCTGCGCGGAAATTTTCTCGCGCTCAAATACGAGATCCCACATCTGATCAAGCGCGGCGGAGGAGTCGTCGTGGTGACGGCGTCCTCCAACGCCATCGCGACTAATCCAAAGCGGAGCGCCTATAGCGCGGCGAAGCGCGGTCTGGTCGGGATGGTGCAGGCGGCGGCGCAGGACTATGCCGACAACAACATCCGCATCAACACGCTGATTCCCGGCACCACCGACACCGAATTCGTCCGCCGGGCGGCCGGCATGATGAGCGCACCCGATCCGGTGTGGGAAGCGGCGGTCTCGGTGTGGGCGAAGTCGAACGTTGCGGTCGCGCACCGGCTCGCGCGTCCTGAGGAGATCGCGGCCGCGGCCTTGATGATGGCGTCCGACGAATTCACGTTCATGAATGGCGCGCAGATCGTGGTCGACGGCGGCAAGACCGCGCATGCGTGAGACGCCGGCTCAGCCAACCTCCCGCAGCACCGCCTCGACCGCCTTGCGCTCGTCGGCCGTGAGCGCGGCTTGCGGCGGGATGGGATCGCCGACCTCGTAGCCCTGGATCGCGAGGCCTGCCTTGATGCAGGCGGCGAGATTGTAGCGCGCGAAGGTTTCGTTGATGCGCCACAGTTTCCGTTGCAGCGTCAGCGCCTCGTCCCAGCGCTTTCTCTTGCAGAGATTGTAGAGCTCGACGCTCTGGCGCGGAATGATGCAGGCTGGTCCCGCCATCCATCCGACCCCGCCGATCAGCATCACCGCGGCAGGAATATGCGCCGATGCCGAGAACACTTTAATGCTGTCGCCGCAGCGGTTCATGATCGACAACAGCCGCCCGGTATTGGTGGAAGCGTCCTTGATGTATCCGATCCGCGGATGCGCCGCGAGCCGCGCGATGACGTCGAGCGTCAAATCCGAGCGCTGGAATTGCGGGTTGGTGTAGATCACGACGGGAATGTCGACCGCGTCGGCAATGGCGCGGAAATAGGATTCGATCTGCGCATCCTGCAACGGAAAATACGCCTCCAGGATCGCAAGGATGCCGTCGGCGCCGAGCTTTTGATACGACTTCGCCTGCGCGACCGCGTCCGCCGTCGAGGTCGAGACCACGCCGGCGACCACGGGCACGCGGCCTTTTGCCACCTCGATCGTCGTCTGCACCACCGAAGCACGCTGGGTGTTATTCAGATAGGCGAACTCGCCGGTCGAGCCGAGCGGCGTCAATCCGTGCACCCCGGATTTGATGAGATCGTCGCACAGACGGCCGAGCACGCCGTCGCGGACCTTTCCGTCCGCATCGACCGGGGAGACCAGATAGGGGAAGACGCCGTGGAAATCAGACATGTTAGGCACCGATATAGCGTCGATCTGTTCGCAGGCCCACCCCAACGTGGCACATGCGATCAGATCTTTTGGACAAAATAAATCTCCTTCTTGGTTGTGATTGCAGCATACAAACACGAAACCTTGAGGTGTGAAGCGCTTCACATCGCTCCGCTCGGGTCCGACCTACCGTGGTCTGCGGGTGGATGTTTTCAAATCGAGGGCTCAGCCATGGAAATCTGTATCAACTACGGTGGCATGCGACATTGCTTCTTGGTGCCGATCGTCGAACTCCCGGTCAGCTGGGGTCGTCCCGGACCTGGCCCGATCAACTACCCGGCTTTTATGCAGGATGTCATTATCCTCGCATCGGTATCGAACACCGCAAAGCACATCGGCGACGAAAACGTGCGCAACCTGGTGCATGAGGGCGTATCGGCCGCCCTCAGGGCTGTGCAAGAACACGCCGGAGCCGATGTTACCATTCGTGCCAAGGCGGAACACCGCTGATCGCAACGAAACATCGGCGCGGTGCGGACGGCGTTTTGTCTTCGCCCGCACCGCGCTGGTCGCCTTATTTCATGGGCTCCGTCGTCGACCAGAGCACTGACTTCGCGTCCTTCTCATACGCCATTCCCTTCGGGTAGCTGATCAGCTCCATCTGCAGGCCCCAGGGCGCAAAGAAATACAGGATCGACTGCCCGGCCGCGGGCCCCTCCTTGATCGGGATCGGCCCTTGCATCGTCTTGACGTTCTTTTCCTTCAGGTACGCTGCGGCCTTGTCGATGTCATCGACGTAGAGCGCGATGTGATGGCCGCCGATGTCGCTGTTCTTCGGCAGCGTCTTGGCCTGGTCGGGCGATTGATACTGGAACAGCTCGATGTTGGAACCATAGCCACAGCGGACCATGCTGATCTCGTCGATCACCGCGCGCGGATTGACGTTGACGACGTCCTGCATGAACGTTCCCTTGTCGTCAGAGAACGGCCCGAACGACATCGCGTGCGAACACCCGATCACGTCGGTGAAGAAGGCGGTCGCCGCCTTCACATCCGGCACGGTGATGCCGGTGTGATCATGGCCGCGCATACCGGGAATGGAGTCGGCCGCTGCCGGCAGCGACGAGATGGCCATCGCCAGCGCGGCGGCGAAGCTCAGGATTGCGGATTTTGTCATGACGCTCATGGTTACTCCCTTCGGTTCGATATCGCGGTTTGCAAAACTTTTCGGAGGCTCAGCCCGGCGACGCCAATTGACGCTCGACGGCCTTCGGGTCATGGGCGAGACCCTGGGCCAGGCCGCGCGCCATTTCGCCGACATAGATTTCTTCCTCGCCGGCCTCGAACCCGTCGAGGATTTCCGCCGCCGCATCAGCCGTCGTCATCTTCGGTATCGGCAGCATCGCGGTCATCCTTGTGTCGACCGCGCCGGGCATTGCGGCTGCGATCCGGACGCCCTGCGGTGCCAGTTCGCCGCGCAGCCCTTGCGTCAGGCTCAGCCCCGCCGCCTTGGACGCACAATAGGAACCCATGAACGGCAAATTGACCCGCGCCAGGATGGTCAGAATATTGAGCACGGCGCCGCGATTTTTGGTCAGCGCCGGCGCGAACGCCCGCGTCACCCGCAGCGGCGCCAGATAATTGGCCTCGATCTCCTCCTTGGCCATCGCGAGGCTGGGTGCGGTCATGAAGCTGGTGTTGTGGTTGACGCCGGCATTGTTGATCAACAGCGTGACGTCGGTCGCAGCCGCGGCGGCCTTGGCGACGTCGTCGTCGCTGGTGACGTCCATCTTGATCGGCACCAGATGGGGCGATGCGGCGAGCCCTGAAATATCCCGTGCGGCGGCGTAGATCTTGGCGGCGCCGCGGGCGGTGAGCGCTGCGATCAGCGCCTGCGCGATCGCGCCGCTGGCCCCGGTGATGAGAACGACAGAACCCTTGATGGTCTCGGTCATGCGGCTGATCCTTGCTGTTGGGGAGGAACAAAAGGGCTGGAATCGTCCAACCAGCCCGGCTCGACGTCGGGTAATGGGATCGCGGAGAGCAGCTGCCGCGTGTAGTCGTCGCGCGGGGCTGAGAAGATCCGGGCGACCGGCCCGTATTCGACGACCTCGCCATGGTGCAGGATCGCGACGTCGTCGCAGAGCACGCGGACCACCGACAGATCGTGGCTGATGAACACCAGCGTCAGGCCCAGCCGCGCGCGCAGCTCTCTCAGGAGCAGCAGGATATGCGCCTGCGTCGAGACGTCGAGGCCGGATACGATCTCGTCGGCGACGATGAAATCGGGCTCGAGCGCCAGCGCCCGGGCGATCCCGGCGCGCTGGCGCTGGCCGCCCGACAATTCATGCGGATAGCGGTCGATGAAGGCGGTCGGCAGTCCGACCAGATCGAGCAGCGCCGCCGCGCGATCGCGCTGATCCCGCCGCCCTTTTATCCGCCCGTACACTTTTAAGGGACGCGTCAGCGTGACACCGAGCCGCAGCCGGGGATTCAGCGATGATTGCGGGTCCTGGAAAATCATCTGGATGCGCGCGCGGAGCGGCCGCATCTCGGCCTCGCTGATGCCGCCGATTTCGAGACCATCGAACTGGATGCCGCCGGAGGTCGGCTTCAACAGCCGCACCAAAAGCCGGCCGAGCGTGGTCTTGCCTGACCCGGATTCGCCGACCAACCCGAGCACCGAGCCGCGCGGCACCGCGAGGTCGACCTGCTTGACCACCTCGCGCGAGGCCGCCCGACGGAATAATCCCGCGCGCTCCGGATAAGCGAAGGACAAGCTGCCGGTGCGGAGCAGGACATCGCTCATGACATTGCCACCGCCGACTGCCGGTCGAGCCGATGCGCCTCGGCCCACAGGCTTTCGATCAAAGCCGGCGGCACCGGCCGCAGCGCCTCGGCCGGCCGGTCGGCACGCGGCGTCGCCGCCAACAGCGCGCGCGTATAGGGATGACGCGGCTTCGCCAATACATCCGCGGTTTCGCCCTCCTCGAGCACGCGCCCGGCATGCAGCACGGTCATGGTGCGGCAGATTTTTGCCACCACGCCAAGGTCGTGCGTCACGAACAGGATGGCCGCGCCATGGCGCAGACGCAATCGCTCGACCAGTTGCAGCACCTGGCGCTGCACGGTGACATCGAGCGCCGTGGTCGGCTCGTCCGCGATCACCAGGCTCGGATCGCAGGCGAACGCCATCGCGATCAAGACGCGCTGCCGCATCCCGCCGGAGATTTCGTGCGGATAAAGCTCCAGCACCCGCCGCGGCTCGCGGATCGCGACTTCGGCGAGCAATTCCTCCGCACGCGCCAACGCATCGCGCCTCGACAGCGCAAGGTGATGCCGCAATAGCGTCGCGATCTGCCCGCCGACGCGTTTTACAGGATTGAGCGAGGTCATCGGATCCTGCGGGATCAATGCGATGCGGCGGCCAAGCAGGCTGCGCCGCTCCGGCTCCGGCATCGCGACGAGATCGCGTCCCTCGAACAAAATGGTGCCAGCGGTGATGACGGCGTTCGCCGGTAATAGACCGAGCACGGCGCGCCCGAGCATCGACTTGCCGGCGCCGGATTCGCCAACCAGTCCCCTCACCTCGCCGGCGCCGACGTCCAGGCTGGCGCCACGCAAAACATTCGCAGCATTTTCGCGATGGCCGATCGCGACGTGGAGGTCGTGGACAGAGAGGACGGCGGTCATCGTCGCTGCACCGGGTCGAGCAGCGCGCGCAGACCGTCGCCAAGCAGGTTGAAGCCGATTACGCTTGCGATAATGCAGCCGATCGGCAGCGCCATGATCCACGGCGCCTGATAGACGATCTGGCGTCCCTCGGCGATCATGCCGCCCCAGGTCGGCGTGTCGCCGGCCACCGAAATGCCGACGAACGACAAAATCACTTCCACCAGGATCGCAATCCCCATTTCGACCGCCAGCAATGTGACCACCAGCGGAACGAGGTTGGGCAGGATTTCGAGTCGCAGGATACCGCCGCGGCCAAGCCCGATGACGCGCGCGGCGGCGGCATAATCGCGCTTGAGCTGCACCATGGTTTCGGCGCGAACCACGCGGGCAAAGCGGGTCCAGTCGACGACAACGATGGCCGCGATCACCGAGGTCAATCCCGCGCCGATCACCGCCGCCAGCACGATCGACAATAGCACCGGTGGAAACGCCATCCAGACATCGATCAGTCGCGAGGTCAGTTGATCGACCCAGCCGCCAAAGCTGCCGGCGATCAGCCCAAGCGCGATGCCGATCAGCGCCGCCAGCGTTGCCGCGATCAGCGCGACGGCGACCGCGGTCTGTGCCGAGTAGATCAACCGCGACAACACGCAGCGGCCGAGGCTGTCGGTGCCGAGGAAATAAGCGGGGTCACCGCCATTGGCCCAGGCCGGCGGCAATTGCGCCGACAGCAAATCCTGCTCGAGCGGATCGTGCGGCGCGAGCAGCGGCGCCAGCAAGGCGACCAGCACGAGAATAGAGACGAGCGCCGCGCCGATCCAGAGCCGCGGCCCGCCCCGCCGAAATCCGGCGATCCATCGCGACGGCGGCGCGGCCGCATGATCGAGGGCAAGGTCAGCCATGGCGCAGCCTCGGATCCAGCAGCGTCACCAACAGGTCCACGGCGAAATTCAGCGCGATGAACAGCACCGCGAAGGTCAGAATGAGACCCTGGATCAGCGGAAAGTCGCGGTTGATCACCGCGTCGATCGCCATGTTGCCGATCCCCTCATAGGAGAAGATGCGCTCGACCAGCACGGTGCCGCCGAGCAGCAGCGTGACCTGAACGCCGCCGAGCGCGACCGTCGGGATCAACGCATTGGGAAATACCTCGCGCAGCAGGATTTTTGGGCGCGAAAAGCCGCGGGCACGCGCAATCTGCGCATAATCCTGATCTTCCGCCTCCGCCAGCGAGGCTTTTAGAATCCGCGCCACCAATGCAGCGAAGGGCAGCGCCAGCGCTACCGCCGGCAGGATCATGTGCGGCAGCAGCGCACCCGCAATGTCGAACCGCCCTGTCAGCAGGCTTTCGACGAGATAAAAGTTGCTGCGGAGGTTGACGTCGATCTCTGGGTCGATGCGGCCCGAAATCGGCAGCAGAGGGATCAACACGCCGAACACCAACAACAGGATCAACGCCCAGAGAAAATCCGGAATGGCAAGGAAGACGCCGACGCCGCCGTCGACCACCCATTCCGCCCGCTTGCCGCGAAGCTGGATGCCGATCAGCGCGGCGATCGTCCCTAACATCACCGCGATCAGGCTCGCCAGCAGTGCCAGTTCCAGCGTCGCCGGCAATCGCGCCCGCACCAACTCGAACACGCTCTGGTGCACGCTGATCGAGCGGCCGAAATCGCCGCTCAATGCCTGACCGAACCAGGTGAAAAATTGCTGCAGGATCGGCTGATCGAGCCCATAAAACGCCCGCAGCCGCTCGATGTCGGCTGGCGTCGCGCCCGGCGGAATCATCATGGCGATGGGATCGCCGGGCACCACGCGCAGCAGCACGAAGACGATCACCGCGACGCCAACAAGCGTCGGCGGGATAAGGACGAGTCGCCTGATGATCTCGCCCCAGCGCATCGTCGTGCCGCCTTGTCTGTCGCCCTAGGCCTGCGTGATCAGTTGCGGAAGTATCATGCCGTTGGCCTGCGCCACGACTTTCAGGCCCTTTTTGTGGATGATCGGCTGCACATATTGGAACAGCGGGATCACCTCGCCTTCCTCGGCGATATATTTGTCGACCGCCTTGTAGCCGGCGATCCGCTTGGCTTCATCCTTTTCGCCCCACAGCGGACCGATGCGCTCGACCAGATCCTTGCCCTTCCAGGCGCAATGCGGCGAGGGGCCGAACATCGCAAAGCCTGTGGAGGTCGAGGGATCGCCGATCGCGTTGCCCCAATTGTAGAACGCGGCCGGCGCCAGCGCGTGGCGCGCGCGCAATTCGAAATGCTGTGCGATCTCGTAGACCTCGATATTGGCCTCGATCCCGACTTTGCGCCACATCCCGACGATCGCCTGGATCATCTCGTAATCCTTCGGCTTGAAGCCGCGGGTGGTCTGGATCGTGAATTTGACCGGCTTCTCCGGCGAGAAGCCGCTCTTGGCGAGCAGGCTCTTTGCGAGTTCCGGATCGTAGGCGACCTTGATCGAGGGATCGAACGCGGCATATCCCGGCGCTTCCAGGGTTGCGATCGGAACTCCGTAGCCCTTCAAGAGCCGGTCGACGATCGCCTTCTTGTCGATGGCGTGATTGGCGGCAAGACGGACATTGCGGTCGAGCATCGGGTCGATGTCGGTGATGAAGATCATCGCGATGTCGGACACCGGTTTTGTCTGCCCGGCCAGTCCCGGCTTGTTCTTCAGGCGGTCGAACTCCTCGTAGGGAATCTCGAACGTCACGTCCGATCCGCCGGATTCCATCTCGGCGACGCGGCTGGTTGGATCGGTGACGAATTTGAACACCACGGTCTCGAACGCTGGCTTCGGACCCCAATAGCCCGGATGCGCCTTGAGCCGGAGGAATGCGTTGCGCTCGAAGGCATCGACCTTGTACGGGCCGGAACCGATCGGCGCCTTCTCGAAACCGTCCGCGCCGACCTTCTCATAATAGGCCTTGGGCAGGACGTAAGCGGTCAGGAACGCCATCCATTTGAACAAGGTCGGCTCGAACTCCTTGACGTCGCCGGTGATGGTGTTGCCGTCGATCTTGTAGTTGCCGACCTTGGACCAGACGAACTGGATCGGATTTCCACTTTTCGTATCGGCGGCGCGCTGCAGCGACCACACCACGTCTTCCGGCGTCACCGGCGAGCCGTCATGCCAGGTCGCGCCCTTGCGCAGCTCCAGCGTGATCTTGGTGCGGTCGGCGTTCCAGCCCCATTTTGTCAGCAGGCCCGGCTTGAAGGATAGATCAGGCGCCTGACCGACATAGGGATCGAACACCGACTGATAGATCGACTGGATGGTCGGATTGACCGCGGACAATCCGACAGTCGGATCGAACGACGGCAGATTGACATTGTAGGCGATTGTCAGCGTTCCCGGTGCCGCGGCCTGCGCGCCGCCGCTGAGCAAACCCGAAGAGAGCGGAAGGGCGGCAGCGCCCGCCAGCTGAAGGACGTGACGGCGAGACAGCACTGACGACACCATGACAACTACTCCCCCTATGCGAGAACGGCGCCCGGAGCGGGCGCCGTCAACTGAATTCGACTATTCGGCGGCCTGCGGCGCACTCTCCGCCCAGCGCGCCATCAGCGTGTTCGACGGCAGCGTCTCGTCGACGAGCTTTTTTGCCGTCGCGACGCCTGCGACCGGGAGCAAAGCGGGATCGAGCAATCCGATCTGCACCAGCACCGAAGCCTGATCCCAGTAGATGTGCTCGTTGTAGAGCTTGTCGCCGCGGAAGCGGACGATCGCGACCAGCGGGATCTCCACATATTTGCCGGTCGGCGCCACGCCGGGCAGCATCCAGTCGATCTCGATGTCGTGGGTAAAGCAAAACAGCATCTCGTCGACGACGCGGTCGGCGCCGATGGTGCGCGAGATCGGGATCAGCTTTGTGTCCTTCGGCGTCTTCGGGATGAAATGATTGGCGTAGAAGCGCAGCAGATCGCGATAGCCGACGCCGCCGGTCATGGTCGGGATGTGGTTGACATAGGGCTCTGCCACCATCGTTCCCATGGTCGCCTCAGCCGAGCGGATGCCGAATTCCAGTTCGGTGTGGCGATCCCACAAGGTCGAGAGATCGTAATGCGGGCCCAGAACTTTCCGGAACAGCGCGATCGAGCGCGAATGCGCCATCAGGGTCGCAGGCTTGTTGAAGCTGGTCCGCTCCGGTGCTGCGAAGGCATGGTCGCAGCCGGGATAGAGATAACATTCGACGTCGGGACGTTTGGCGAAGGCGGCCTTCACCTGCTCGCGCGCTTCGGCGGGCGCGAACTTGTCGAGCTCGGCGAAATGAAACACCATCGGACCCTTGATCTTTGCGGCCTCGCCGATGTCGGCCTCGATGCCGACGCCGTAATAGCTGACGGCGCAATCGACGTCGGTGCGGGCGGCGGTGAGGTAAGCGAGCTTGCCGCCCAAGCAAAACCCGAGCGCGCCGACCTTGCCGGTGCATTCGGGACGCCCGCGCAGCACCTTCAGTGCGTCGGCGGAGTCCTTGATCGACTGATTGGCATCGAAGCGCTGATAGTAGCCAAACGCCTTGTTGAAGTCGGCCTCGGAATAGCCGAGCTCAATGCCAGGCTCCATGCGCCAGAACAGGTCCGGCGCGAGAACGACATACCCCTCCTCGGCATAATAATCGGCGACCTCGCGCATTGACGAATTGACGCCGAAAATCTCCTGCAGCAGCAGGATGCCGGGCCCCGATCCCGATGCCGGAATAGTCAGATATCCCTTGAAGGTGCCGCCATCGGCGGCCGCGATATCAATCCATTTGCCTGCCATCGATACTGCTCCCGTTCGAAAGGCGCACGTTATGGTGTGCGCTGCCACTTCATCGTGCTTTCTTAATTGAATTTTTAATGTAAGAATTACAATTGTAAATAGCATAGATTGAGCAGGGCTTGCCTACGCCTTGAGCGCGCGGCGCCTTGAACGAACGACATCTTGAGCGAAAGACACCGGGAGACCGTTTTGAAGAGGACCAAGATCGCGGTGAAGAAAATCGCCGAGACAGCGAAGCCGAAGAAGCAAGCTGCCGTCACCGAACGGCCGGGGGCCTGGCATCTCGCGCGCACCGAAACCGAGCGGCGGCTGACCGATTTCGAGTTCGGCCTGGAGCGATTGGCGCAAGCCTATTATCGCTGGAAGGCGGCGTGCCTTGCCGCGGTCTGCGACGTGCCGCTGACCGGCGACGATGTCGCCGTGCTCAATGTCGTGCGGATGGGCGATGAACCAAAACGGCTTTCCGAGATCGGGCAGTTGCTCAACCGTGTCGACGTGCCCAATCTGCAATACGCCACGCGCAAGCTCGTCCGCGCCGGCCTGATCGAAACCGAGGGCAGTTCATCGCGCAAGGAAACCCGCTATCGCGCCACCTCGACCGGGCATTCGGTGACCGAAGCCTACGCCGCCTTGCGCGCGGCAACCTTGCCGCCGATGCTGGAGGGGCTCGACGGCTGGGCCGCGAAATCCGAGATGACCAGCAGCCATCTGGATTTGATCTCGAGCCTCTACGCCCAGGCCGCGCAGGTCGCGATCACGAGGCGGCACCAGCCCTGACGGCGCCGCTGCACTCGCATTGCGCAACCAGCGGGCGCGGCGAGAGGTCGGACAACGGAAATTGACATCCAGCAACGGACATTGACGACGCGTAGCGACCTTTGTCGCATTCGATCTGCGGAACAAATGTCGTCCCAGCGACGTTCTTCCATGAACTGCCGATCGCGTCCTTCCTCGAACAGAATGTCGAGTGGTGGCGTTAGCGGTTGCCTTCATCAAACCGGTTGTTTCGAGCCGCAGCCATGCTGAACGTCGCGGTAAATTCGCGCGGGTCACCCCACGTCATCGTGGTCGGAAACGAGAAGGGGGGTTCCGGAAAGACCACGATTGCAATGCACATCGCCGTGGCGCTGATGAAGAGCGGCCAGCGGCTGGCCACCATCGATCTCGACAGCCGGCAGCGGACCCTCACTCATTATATCGAGAACCGGCGCGCCTGGGCCCGCAGATGCCATGTCGATCTCGAGTTGCCGACGCACCTCGCCATTGCGCGCGCCGAAGGTTCCGCCGTGAGCGAGAACGAGGCTGCCGAGTTCGCCGACTTCGACCAGGCTGTCTCGGCCATCGAGCGTCATCACGACTTCGTGGTGATCGATACGCCCCCGCACGACAGCTATTTGATGCGGCTTGCGCATTCGGTCACGGATACCCTGGTGACGCCGCTCAACGACAGCTTTCTCGATCTTGACGTGCTCGCGAAGATCGATCCCATGACATCCACCGTAACTGGGGTCAGCCACTATGCCGAGTTGGTGCGCGAGATGCGCCGCCACCGTCGATCGGTCGACGGCGATCCCACCGATTGGGTGGTGGTGCGCAACCGCGTTTCGCCATTCGGATCACCGATCGAGGCGGTTTTCTGCAATGGCTTGCAGGAACTGGCGCTCGCGTTGGGGTTTCGGGCCGCAACCGGCCTCTGTGAACGCCCGGTATACCGCGATCTTTTCCCGCGCGGGCTCACGGCGCTGGATGTCTGCGACCGCGCGCCGGCGGGCGACCTGGATCCGTCCCATTCGGTAGCGCGACGCGAGATCCAGGCGTTGCTGGACGTCTTGAAACTGCCGCTCGACGATCGCGGACGGCGCCGCGCGGCGGCCCGTGCCGAGTGGCTCGCAGCGCGAACCCATCCGTTGGATACAGGCGATGTCGTCCTGACCGACGCTTAGACTTGTGGACGCGCCAGCGCCAGAAATCCCCGTTGCAGCTCTGCAGCGCGGGTCAAGCCATCGGGCAGAAAATCGATGACGTCGCGCAAGGTTTCGTCAGATACGCTCCAGCCACAATAGCGCCTTGCCGCGTCGAGCAGTTCTTGCGGTGAGGTCGCCGCATAGGCGCGGCGCGTTTTCTCGTTTGCAGCCTCGATCTCACGGGGATGCAGGAGCAGGTTGCCCATCCGGCCGGGTAGCAGGCTGCCGCGCTCGTAGCCGATTGCATGCCAGAGGATACTGACCGGGGTGTGCCGCGCGCATATCGCCATTCGGAAGACATGCGCTTCGACCAGATAGTCAGCGAACTTGCCGCCTTGCACGAAAAACTGCTTGGCGAGTTCGTCGAACCCGGGAAGATTGAACGCCCAAATGAAGGCGTTCGCCTCGCCCTCTATCTCCGGGCCCACAGGCGCGGCACCCTGCTCGAAATCGGACGGGCGACTTCGCCAGGCCGTGACCGCCTGTTGCGATTGCGAGGAGAGCACGGCTTTCTCAGTCGCGGCGTCAAAATCCGGCTTGAAGCGTTGGTAGGCGGCCTCATCGACAAATAGGCCGATCCACCAGTGATCAAAGCTCACCTGACCTCCTCGCCGTCATGGCGCAGCCGACAAAGCGCGCGCGCCGGCGGGCGTCGCCTCGTCTTAGGATTTTCTATAGTCGACGGTTCGCTCGCGAGAAAGCCCCTGTTCTCGCGCTTGGGCGACGGCCCAAAAACCTACTTCAATCCCTCGAACTTGTAGGAAGCCTGCACGAAGGCGCCGAAGCGTTCGGTTCGAACCGGCAGGGTCTGGCAGGGACACTGTGAACCGAAAATATTCGTGGACGCATTATTCGACCACATTGCCCAGTAGCGGCCGCCGGCACCGATGCTGAAGGAATTACCCAGCGCATAGGCCAGGATGGCCTCGAGCTGCACGCCCCTGCCATTGCCGCTTTCCGGGGAGACGGTGTCGGTCACGTCGGTTCGCAGCAAATGATTGTCCTTGGCGGTAAACGACACCAGCGGCAGATAGGCGGCATCGGCGGTCAAGGTCAATCGATCCATCAGCTTCACCTCACCATTCACACCGAGCCGCATGGAATGCCAGGTGTCATTCTCGGTGATGCCGAGCGTGGAATTCGCAATCGAGGGGACGCAGTCGGAATTTGCGTTGGCGATCTGGACGCAGCCATAGGCCGACTTGTTCTCCCTGAAATAATTGTAGCCGATGAAGCCGCCGACCTTGGAGCTGTGCCCGTGAAACAGCGCGTAGCCGACATCGAAGGTGCCGTAAGCCAGATCGCCGTTCACCGGATCGGAAAGCGTGTTGGAGTAGGGAACAATTGCGGTTGGAGTTAAGATGCCCCAGTCTTCGTCATGCATCTTGCCCGACAGATGGCTGCCGCCGCCGATAAAACCCTTGAGGAAGAAATTTGTACTGGTGTCGATGCGGCCGAACAACTCGCCGGTCGCCGACGTCGTGTCGTAGGTCAGGCGCGAAACCAGGAGGTCCTGCTGCGGCGTATTCGGGGTTGCGCCCAGATCCTTCTGGAACCTGCCGGAGGAGTACCAGGTACGTCCGCCGATCTCGATTTCGGCATCCGGGACGTAGGCCGCCTCGGACGTCCCTCGCAGGCGATAGTCCGACGCCGGCGGCTCCCACTGGGCATGGAGATCTTCGCCGAGCTTCAGGTTGAGGCCCAGTTTGAAGATATGCATGTCCTGACTGACGCTGCTGGTAGTGCCTGTCGTCTGAAGAAACCTAGCCGGCAGGCCAATCTGTAACAGGCTCGCCGGTGTGGCGATGCCGAGACCGCCGAAATTCGCATAGTCGTATTCCAGCCTGAGCGACCACGCCGGTGTCAGCGCTTTCTCGACGCCGGCGCCGATCGTCCATCCCCATCGCACACCGTCGAAGCCGGTCGATGTCAAGGGAACCAGACCATTGGTCGTGAGGTCGACCTGCTCGCGGAGCGCGGCGAGCCCGCCCTTGGCATAGATCAGCGTGCGTCCCCCGGTGCCGGCTGCGTAACCGACGCGACCGGTCAGGCTGCCGGTTGCCGTCTGGCGCACATGACAATTGGCCGAGAAGAAAAAGCCGGACGAAGCAAGGCATGTCGCGGTACCGTCGGCACTCACCGCACTGGCCTCCGCCTCCGCGCCAAGCACCCAATTCGAGTTGGGAGTTTGCCAGTTATAGCCGATCTGCCCGCCGCCCAGCACGGCGGGACTTCGGACATTGCCGCCATAAATCCCGGGCCCTGCGGGATCGGAAACTTGCGACGTTCCAAAACCGCCGCCGACCTGCCCGCCCATGTAAAGACCGGTCCAGGACCACAGCACCCTTGGCGCAACCACCACATCCGGCAGGTCCGCCGCTCTTGCGAGACCGGACCCCAACAGCAGGCCGCAGACCGCAACTGAGATCTTTTTCATGACAACGACCCACACTTGCTACCGACACGCGACGCGCCGTTAACTACAGTGGGTGGGAATGCTTAAGAAAAACTGAGCGTTGACGAACGGGTAACCCTAATTTTCGATAATTTTGCGTTCGAACAAGTCGCGGAGATTATGAAGCGTTTCTTAACGAGCCGCTTCGAACAAATGGCAGGCGACCTGCCGGTCCTTTCCGGACGACAGCAGCTTCGGCGCCTCGGCGCGACAGCGATCCATGACCAGCGGGCAGCGCGGATGGAATCGGCAACCCGGCGGCGGATCAAGCAAGCTCGGGACTTCGCCGGAAATCGCCCGCGCGCGGACAAATGCCGGATCCGGACGCGGCACCGCGTCCAATAGCGCCTTGGTATAGGGGTGCTGCGGCCGTGCGTAGATATCGTGCTTCGGCGCGGTCTCGACGATCGAGCCGGCATACAACACCGCGACCCGGGTCGAGATGATCCGGACCACCGCGAGGTCATGGGCAATGAAGAGATAGGTCAGGCCCAACCGCTGCTGCAGGTCCATCAGCAGATTGACGATCTGCGCCTGCATCGAGACGTCGAGGGCCGATACCGGCTCGTCGCAAACGATGAAATCCGGATTGAGCGCGAGCGAGCGGGCGATGACGATGCGTTGCCGCTGGCCACCGGAAAACTCGTGCGGGTAGCGATCGGTGCTGCCCTTCGGCAGTCCGACGAGTTCGAACAATTCGGCGACACGATCGTTGCGGTCGCGGCGCGACAGTTTTCCGGCAATCTCCAGCGGCTCCGCGACCGAGCGGCCGACCCGCATCCGCGGATTGAGCGCCGCAAACGGATCCTGAAACACGAATTGCAGGCGGGAGCGCACCGCGCGAAGCGCCGCGGACCCGTCGCGGCCGGTGATGCAATGTCCAAACAACGAGACGCTGCCCGCCGTCGCCGGGATCAGCCCGACCAGAATGCGGCCCGCGGTGGATTTGCCCGAACCGGATTCGCCGACCAGCCCCAGCGTCTCACCGGCCATGACGTCGAAATCGACATCGTCCAACGCGTGCAGCGGTGAAACCCCGCCGGCGTGGCCGACCATGAATGTCTTGGTGAGGCCGCGCGCCTCCACGATCGGCGCGTCAGCCATCGGCATTGCCGAAAAGAACCACGCGCGGCGGACAGCGGACGCTGTGCAACGCGCCTGCCAGCTGCAGCGGCGGCGGCGCCTGCCGGCAGGCCTCCTGCACAAAGTCGCAACGCGGCGCGAAGCGGCAGCCCCGGATATTTTCCTGCGGCCCTGGGATCCGGCCGGGGATGGTCCGCAAGCGTGCGGCATCGCCGTCGAGTTTCGGCACCGCCGCCATCAGTCCGGCGGTATAAGGATGAACCGGCCGGCGGAACAGCGTTGCGACCGGCGCCTGCTCGACCACGCGCCCGGCATACATCACGACGACGCTCTGCGCGAACTCGGCGATGACGCCGAGATCGTGCGAGATCAGCATCACCGACATGCCTAGCTCGTGACGCAAATCCCGCAACAGTTCGAGGATCTGGGCCTGGATCGTGACATCGAGCGCGGTGGTCGGTTCATCCGCGATCAACAGGCGCGGCCGGCAGGCGATCGCCATCGCAATCATTACCCTCTGGCGCATGCCGCCGGAGAGACGATGCGGGTAATCGTCGGCGCGGCGGCGCGCATCGGGAATCCGAACCAGATCGAGCAACTCGACGGCACGTCGGCGCGCGGCGGCCTCCGGCATGTCCTGATGCTGTCGAAGCGTCTCGGAAATCTGCTCGGATATCGTCAGCACCGGATTGAGCGACGACATCGGATCCTGGAAAATCATCGCGATCTCGCGGCCACGAATGCGGCGCAGCGCACGATCCGAAGATTTCAACAAGTCCACTCCCTGAAAGCTGATCGAACCCTGGGGAATACGGGTCGCGGCGCGGTCATGCAGCCGCAGGATGGAAAGCGCGGTGACGCTTTTGCCGCTGCCGGATTCGCCGACCACGCCGACGCAATCGCCTTCGGCGATGTCGATCGATACGCCCTCGATCGCCGTCAGCCACCCGGCGTCGACGCGGAACTGCACCGTCAGGTCACGGATCGCGAGCAGTGGGAGTGCGGCCACGCTAATCGCCTCCCTTCAACCGTGGGTCCAGAATATCGCGCAGCGCGTCGCCGAGCAGGTTCATGCCGAGCGCCGCAAGGCTGATCGCGATCCCCGGGAACAGCATCACCCACCACGCCTCCGTGGCATAGTCGCGCCCCTCCGCGATGATGTTGCCCCAGCTTGCGAGCGGCGGCTGCACGCCGACACCGAGGAAGCTGAGCGCCGCCTCGGCCAGGATGGCGTAAGCGAAGATAAAGGTCAGGTGGACAAGCAGCGGGCTGAAGCAATTCGGCAGAATGTGCCGCACGATGATCCGCAACGCTGACGCACCCGATAGTCGCGCGGCCTGCACATAATCCATCTCACGCACGACGAGCGCCGCCGCGCGAACGATGCGCACGCCGGCGGGAACGTAGGCGACCGTCAACGCCGCGATTACGCTCGAGACCCGCGGGCCAAGGGCTGCGGCAATGCCGAGCGCAAGAAGAATGGCCGGAAACGACATCAGCGCGTCCATCAACCGCATGATCGGCGCATCGAGCTTTCGGAACTGCGCCGCAACGACCCCGATGACGGCGCCGCAGAAACCGGAAATGACGGAGACCGCGAGCCCGACGAACAGCGAGACGCGGGCGCCGTAAAGCACGCGGGTGAAAATGTCCCGCCCGAACATATCGGTACCGAAGATGAAACCTGGTGCCGGAGGACGAAAGCGAAGCCGGACTTTCATTGCCGACGGATCGAGCGAGGTCAATAGCGGCGCAAGGATCGCAGCCAGCGTAAGCGCTGCAATGATCGCAAAGCCGATCACGAATGACCTGTGCCTGAACAATTTCGCGACCGAGCGGCCACGCTGCGGCGAATTGAGGCCGCCGCCGGAGACGATGGCTTCGACGCCGATGTCAGTCATGGCGCACGCGGGGATCGGCGAACGTGTAAAGCACGTCGACGATCAGGTTGATGATCACGAAGGTGAACCCGAAGATCAGCATGGTCCCTTGAACAAGCGGGTAGTCGCGCGCCAGGATCGCCTGAACCACCATGCGGCCGATGCCCGGCAGCGCGAAAACCTGCTCGATGACAACAGAACCGCCAATGGCCGTGCTGACCAGGATGCCGGTCGCGGTAATGATGAGAATAAGCGCGTTGCGCAGCGCGTGCTTGCCGACCGTGCGCCACTCGCTCAGTCCCTTGGCGCGCGCCGTTCGAATGAAATCCTGGCCCAGCACGTCGAGCATCGCCGAGCGCGTCATGCGCGCGAGGAAGCCGATCTGAAACAGCGACAGGATCAGCGCCGGCAGGATCACGGAAGAAAACCATGCTCCGAAACCTTGCGAGATCGGCGCGAAGCCGCTGGAAGGGACCCAACCGAGGCGAACGCTGAACAGGATAATGCCGAGAATGGCGATCCAGAATGCCGGGATAGACACGCCGACCAGGGCGAACGTCATGACGCCGGCGTCGATCCATGACCGCCGATAGTAGGCAGCCAGGGAGCCCAGGAAAACACCGATCGGAATCGTGATGGAGATCGACAGCACCGTCAGCGAAAGCGTCACCGGCAGCCGCTCTCCGACCGCCGAAAGCACGCTCTGGTTCAAGACCAGCGATGAGCCAAAATTGCCCTGCGCCAGATTGAGCAGCCAGATTGCCAGTTGCTGCAGGAACGGACGGTCGAGGCCGAGCTGTTGACGTACGCGCTCGACCGCTTCCGGCGAGGCCTGCTCGCCCGCGATGATGATGGCGGGATCACCCGGCAATAGACTGAGCAGCAGAAAGGCCAGGATCGAGATGATCAATATCACCGGCACCGCTTGCAGGAACTTAAAGGCAATGATGCGTAGCAGAACCAACTCCCTTCGGAACGAACGCGCCTGAGCGATGCTACGAGCCGCGTCCTTTGCGGCCGATGCTTTCGCGCGGGACCGCCGACACACCGATCAGTCGAGCCAAAGATCCCATAGCTGCAGCACGCCGGCATATTCGCTCTGGCCTTTCAGCCTCTTCGAATATCCGCTCAGCCTTCCGGTATCGGCGATCTTGATGAGGTATGCGCCGCCGAGCACCTGTTGCTGGATCTTCAGCCAGGCGGCGCGCCGCTCGTCCAGCGTGGGCGCGGCAAAGAACTCGCTATAGGCCTTGTCGAGGGCATCGTTGCCGGTGATGTGCGGGAATGTGTAGAGCATCGGCCGCCACTGCTGCGGACCGAGAATATGATCGGGCCCAAACGCCGTGGTCGACAGATTCCAGTCACCGGTGCCCTGCTGCATATGAGATGCGTTGGTGGTCCAGTCGGTGACCTGAACGTCGACGTTGATTCCCGCTTCCTTCAACTGCTCGGCAACGACCAGCATGGTCGAGCGCATCCACTGGTAGTTGCTGTTGGTCTCGATGATGATCTTTTCGTTGTTGTAGCCGGCCTGCTTGAGAAGCTCCTTGGACTTGGCGACGTCCTTCAGGTCGTACCAGGGCGTCGGCGCGCTCTCGCCGAGATAATAGGGCGTGCCGGGAAATGACATCCATGGATTGCGCTTGTTGATGCCGCCGGCCCCCTCGATGATTTCGTCGACATTGATCGCCGCGGCGATGGCCTGGCGAATGGTTACATTGGCCGTCAGCCCCTTCTGCGAGTTGACGATGATGTAGCTGCCGAGCACCGGGAACACCTCGCGGATCGCCAGATCCTTGCGTTCGGTGATGCGGGCGCTGAGTTCGCTCGGGACGGTCGAGATCAATTGCGCCTCGCCATTTTGCAAGGCGGCGATGCGGGTGGTGGCTTCCGGCATGAAACGATAGCGCACGGCATCGAGATAAACCGTCTTGCGCCCGCCGTAACCGTCGCGCCCGGCAACGCTGGTATCGGCCACATAATCATCGAACCGCTTGATGATGAGGTGGCTGTCCTTGACCCATTCGCCCATCATGAACGGTCCGGTGCCGATGATGTCGATGCCGCGCGCGGGCTTGTCCTTTTGCTGCTCCGGGAGGATCATCAGCGGGTAGATCGGGGATTTGAGGACGTCGAGCAGGACGACGTTCGGCTGCTTCAATACGATGATGAAGCTGTAGGGGTCCGGCGTATCGTAATGATCGACGCCCTCCAGGTTTTTCGCATTCGGGCTGACCCGCTGGTAACGTTCGAACGATGCTTTGACGTCGGCGGAGGTCATCTCCTGCCCGTTGTGGAATTTCACGCCTTTGCGGAGTTCGAAACGATAGGTCTTGAAATCCTCCGACGCCGCAGCTTTCGAGGCCAGCATCGTGCGCGTCGCGTTATTGGCGTCGAGCGTGACCAGCCCTTCAAAAACGTTGTTGATGACCTCGAGTTCAACCGAGCTGGAGGCGACATAGGGATCGAGTGTCCCCGGCCCGGAGACGCTGGCGTACACCAGCGTGCCGCCTTTTTTCGGCTGCTCGGCTGCCGCGACCTCGCCCACGGCGAACGAGAAAGCAAGCGTCACCACAAACGCGACGAGATTTCGCCCAACAGATCGATTCATGCCTTCAAACCCCGAACTTGACCTCGAACTCGTCGCAAATCCCGGGGCGAAGCGATTTGCTATTGCAACTTCGCGATGACCCCGAACGCCTCGTCGGTAACCGACAACGCCAAATCGATATCCGCCGCGGTATGGGCGAGCGAAAGGAACATGTTGTGCTTCGGATGCAGATAGACGCCACGTTTGAGCGCCTCCAGCACAAAGCGCGAGCCCTTGGCATAATCGGCATCATCCTCGAACAGGATGCTCGGCATTTGTGCCGGGCCGCTCTGGCGGATAGCGACGCCATGACGGGCGGCCTGCGCGGCGACACCATCGCGCAACCGCTGGCCCATCAGCCGCATGTGCTCGGGACCGTTCGCCGTCTCCAGCACGTCGATCGTCGCCAGCGCCGCCGCCATGGAGGTCGCGCCGCACCAGAACGAGCCGGTCGCGTAGAGCTGCGATGCGGCCTGCCGAAAGCGCTCATTGCCCATGACGGCCGCAAGCGCGTAACCGTTGGCGATGGCCTTGCTCCACGCGCTCAGATCCGGCTGCACGCCGATCGGATCCCAGCTTCCATGCAGGGTCAGGCGAAAGCCGGCCCTGACGTCATCGAGAATGAGCGCGGCGTCGTTGGCATCGGCCAGCGAACGGGCGCGCCTGGCGAAGGCGGGATCGGGCAATTCCTGATGCTGGCCGTAATCGTGACGGAAGGCCGACACGAGGATTGCCGCCAGATCATTACCGGCCTGCGCCACGGCGGCTTCCAGGCTCGCGATATCGTTGTATTTGATGTAGATCGCGTGGACGCGGTCTTCAGACGTGACACCATACGGATAGGGCGAGCACCACGGCACCGCGCCGTGATAGGCGCCGGAGGCCAGCACGATCTTGCGCTTGCCGGTGGCGCCGCGCGCAAGCGTCACGCACGTCGTCGTCGCATCGGTGCCATTCTTGGAAAACATCGCCCAATCGGCGTGCGTCACCAAACCGACCAGCCGCTCGGCCAGTTCGACCATGCGCTCGCTCGGACCATTCAGGCAGTCGCCCTGCTCCATCTGGCGGCGCGCGGCCTCATCGACCTTGGGATGGCGATGCCCGAGCACGACGGGACCCCAACTGCACATGAAATCAAGATATTTGCGGCCGTCGACGTCCCAGAGATAACAGCCCTCGCCGCGCGCGAAAAATTGCGGATAGCCCTCGGGCAAGCCCGCGACCCGCATATGTCCGTACATGCCGCCGGGCACGACTTTGAGCGCGCGTTGACGCAGGCTTCGGTCCAGACCTGCAATCCTGCTCTCAGTCAAATGCGACGTCTCCGCGCGGTTTTGAAAAGGATAGCCGAACCGACAGGGGAGACAACCGCTGAATCCGCGCCTCTTCGACAAGCTCCGCGCATAGCACTGGCCTCGTCGGCTCGGCGCACGCTGTCAAGCCGTGCCCAAAGTTTCGTCAGGCAATAATTGCTGATGGGTCGTGGTCGCGGCTTCGATCTTGGCCCAATCGTAAAGCATCGGCACCATCTCGCCCGCCGCCCAGACGGCATTCTGGTTGTCGTACCACGGACTGTCGGTGTGACCCGACGCGCCGTGAAAGACGATCCATCTGCAATTGTCCCACGCTCCGACGTCGAACACATAGCGGCATAGCGATGCATAGGTCGCGCGCATGCCGAGCCGGGCGATGTAGCCGGTGGCGAACACCGTATCGTTGTCACCTCCGACAGGGGCGCAGTCCTTGTCGAGGGTTGCGGCCAGTTCAGGAAAGGCCTGCGACAACGGATGACGTAATGTGGGCCGATGCAGCTTGCCCCATGGCTCGGATGGCAAATCCTGCGCGGCGCGCTGCAGCGCTTCCGCCAGCACTCGATCCCAACTGGCCCCTCCGATCAGGCCGGTGTCGTCGGCACGAAGCAATTGAGGAACGGTCCACCAGATCTGGCTCTCGCCGAAAATCCCCGGCGTGACCTTCGCATAAGGGCTCTCGGAAACCGCGCTCAAGCCGCTTTTCTCGGCGACCAGTTTTGTCAGAGCCGTCCGCAACGCGACATAAGCGGCGGCGCTGTGCGAATCCGGCGTCATTTCGCCGTTCCAATTGACGATGCGATCGCGCAGCTCGGCGGCGCTCCCGGTCACCTCGACGTTGCGGACGCGATCGCGAAATTCCAGCGCCACCACGCTGACGAGATCGCGATGGACCGAGGCCATGTCGTCGACGCCGGCCTTTGAGAGCTTTGCCAGCCTCTGCCAGATTCGGCGGGCGCGATGCGGCGGCATGCTGTCGGTCGACAAATAGCGCTCGCCATTCTCGACCACGCGATTATTGGCGGTGACGATCCTGCCGCCCGCGGGATCGATGCAGCATGGCATGTCCTCGAATGGCACCATGCCATCCCATTCATGCTCGCCGGTCCAACCCGGCACCGGCAGCCAGCCGTTCGACCTGGGTCGCGCCGGCACCTTGGCGCGCACGCGATTGCCGATATGACCTGCGGTATCGCCCGCGACGAGGTTGTGGTCCATCAGGCCCCAGTCGCGGGTCGCTTCATAGAACTGCTCGACCGTCCCGGCGCGCAGCATCGGCAGCATGCAATCGAAGGAACGATCCGGAACCGCAAACTGCACCGAGCGAAGCGCCAGCGCCGTGCCGGCGGCCGGATCACCGGCGATCACCGGCCCATGACAGGTCTCGAGCACCTCGATCTCGACATCGGCTTCACCGGCAACCGAAATCGTCTCCTTGCGGCGCTTGACCGGTATCCAGCGATTCTCAAAGCGGGTGTTCTCGGCGGCGGCGTCGAACCGTTCGATGTAGAGATCGTGGATGTCGACGAACGCATGGGTGACGCACCATGCGACCTTGGCGGTGTGGCCGTAATGCGGAAATCCGGGAACGCCGGGCACCGTGAGGCCGACGATGTCGAACTCATCGCATGCCAGGTGGGCCTGGGCGTACATGTTGGGCATTTCCAGAACACGGTGCGGATCGCCCGCGAGCATGGCGCGGCCGGTCGCGGTGCGCTCGGGCGCGAGTGCCCAGTTGTTGCTGCCGCCGGCGACTTCCGCTTCCTGAAGATCATGGCCAGGGCCGATCAGGGCTTCCAGCCCCGGTCTGAGATCGGCGAGCGCGGCGAGATAGCGGCGGCCTTGCTCGCCCGGCGGAATGCAAAGCAGGTCGTCGCCGCCATCGTCAAACCGCAGCTTTGAGATTTCGGCGACGCCGACGATGGGAAGCGCTGCCGCGCGCCACAGCTTCCACCACACCGAGCCCATCAGAAACCCGATCTGACGCATCACCGCGATCGAATGCCAGGGCTCCCATCGCTGCGGCTGGGCTTTGAGAATGGCATATTCCCTTGGCCAACGGCGTAGCGCGATAAAGGCGTTGACGCCCCGCGCATACGCCTCGAGCATCGATCGGGTCTCGGCGCTCAATATCGCGTAGTCGCGCCGCGATGCTCCGCTGGTATCGACGCGTCGCGCCAGAACATCGCCTGGGAGCGCCGACTTTCCGAGCCATTCCGCGTAGCGCCCGGTGCCACGCCGCAACAGTGCTTCCATTTGCCAGAGCCGGTCCTGGGCATGAACGAAGCCAAGTCCGGCAAAGGCGTCGGCCTGCGAAGCGGCACGAATATGAGGGATGCCCCAACTGTCGCGTCGCACATCGAGGCGCTTCGACAAACCCGGCACCACCGCCGGGCTCTGCAAATCGGGAAGGTGGCCGGCGGGATCGGGATTTTTCGACATCTTCTTCGGGTGCCTTTGACGTTGCGTGCCGAGATCGTTCGACATTCATCGGCGCATGTCAATCGCGGCGGAAAAATGTCCGGACCCTTCGCAAACGTGTTCGCTGAAAATCGCGTATTCTCCAACACAAAACTGATATAGATGCGATGGAGAATTCGATTGCAGGAGGCGCCGTTGTTTAGCCCCTGTGTAAACCGAGGGCCGACGAATTTGACGCCGAGAGTTCTTGCCGCCATCGGCTTTTTCTCCGTCCTGGCGCCGGCCTTCGCGCAAGACGATCTAAAAGTTGCGCCCGCAGAGCTTTCGCTGGCGGTCCGGAACGAGCAGCCCGACGAACTATGTCGCCGGTTCGACGCCACCGATACAAGTCCACTCGCAACGCTCTCCCTGCACCGGACGTTTCACGACGATTTCGACGTCCATCCGCTGAAAGGAAAGTGGGTGCCGCACTACGCCGGCGGCGCCGCCTGGCCCGACGCGCGCTATTGGGGCGGCGAAGGCTCCGACTTCAAACGAAAAGACAGCTGGAACGGCGAACAGCAGATCTATGTCGACCCGCGCTACGCCGGACGAGGAACAACACCGCTCGGGCTCGACCCGTTCAAAGTACACGACGGAATCTTATCGATCATTGCCAGCCGGACGCCGCCCGAACTCAAGCCGGTGCTGTTCAACAATGAATACATCTCGGGCATCCTGACGACCCAGGGCTGGTTTTCGCAGAAACACGGGTATTTCGAGATCCGAGCCAAGATACCGATCGGGCACGGCGTGTGGCCGGCGTTCTGGCTGCTTGCGGACGACGGCGGCTGGCCTCCCGAACTCGACGTGATGGAAGGGCGCGGGCAAGAGATCGGCGACATGGCGATGACGACGCACTGGCGGATTCCGGCCACCCAGTTGGTGCAATCCTGCGGGTTCGACTTCATGGTGCCGGACGCGTCCAGCGATTTCCACGATTACGGCGTGCTGTGGGTGCCCGACCGCATCGTCTATTTCATCGACCGCAAGCCGGTGTCGGATATCAAGGTCCCGTCAGGCTTCGACGATCCCATGTATATGATCGTCAACCTTGCGATGGGCGCCAAATATTTCAAGGGCGTCGGATTCGTCGATGCTGAATCTCCTGTTACGGTCGCATTCGAGATCGACAGGATTTCCGCCTATCAAATCGATCCTTAAGACCGCATCCCGCCTCGGGGACGAAGGCGGATGCGGGTCAACGCGAAATCGGGAGATGTCGATGTTCGGTAAGTTCTCGCGCCGCCATTTTGCCAAGCTTGCGGGCTTTTCCGCGCTCGGTATGGCGGCGGCGCCCCCCGCGAAGGCTGCGGACGCCGAGCCGAAAGGAGCGCCCGACCGCTACGCGCCGGCGAGTTTTCCGGACGGCTTCGTATGGGGCACGGCGACGTCGGCCTATCAGATCGAAGGCGCGGTCGATGAAGACGGCCGAGGCCGCTCGATCTGGGACACGTTTTCCCACACACCGGGCCGGATCGAGGACCACAGCAACGGCGACCGCGCCAATGAACACTACCACCGCTACAAGGAAGACGTTCGCCTGATCAAGGATCTCGGCGTCAAGGCCTATCGGTTTTCGATCGCGTGGCCGCGGGTGTTTCCGGACGGGTCGGGTGCGCCGAACCCCAAGGGCCTCGATTTCTACAACCGTCTGGTGGATGAACTGCTGGCGAACGGCATCGAACCCTACGCGACGCTTTATCACTGGGATCTGCCGCAGGCGCTGCAGGACCGCCTCGGCGGATGGCAATCCAGCGACACCTCGAAGGCGTTCGGAGACTACGCCGGTTACGTGGCGGAGCGTTTGAGCGATCGCGTCAGGAATTTCTTCACGGTCAACGAAGCCGGAAGGTTCGTGAATTTTGGTTATGGCTGGAACATCGACGCCCCCGGCCTCAGTCTGCCGCCGCCGCAACTGAACCAGGTCCGGCACCACGTGGCGCTGGCGCATGGTCTTGCCGTGCAGGCGATCCGCGCCAAAGCGCGCGCCGGCACCAAGGTCGGCCCGGCCGAGAACATCGCGGCGTGCCTGCCCGCGATCAACACGCCGGAAAATATTCGCGCCGCCGAGATGGCGACGCGCGAATTGAATGCGGGCTTCCTCGGCGTCATTCTCGAAGGCAAATACACCGACGGCTTTCTCGAATATGCCGGCGCCGCCGCCCCCAAATTCACCGCCGACGAATTGAAGATCATTTCCTCGCCGAACGATTTCATCGGCCTCAACATCTACGCCCCGCAGTTCTACATCGTGGCTTCCGACAAGAAGCCGGGCTGGGCCGTGCTGCCCTTCCCGGCCTCGTTTCCGCACATGAATTCCGAATGGCTCAGGATCGGCCCGGAGACGATCTATTGGGTGCCGCGGCTCGCGGCAAAAATCTGGAATATCGACACCATCTACATCAGCGAGAACGGCACTTCCTCGGAGGACAAATTGACCGCCGACGCCAAGGTCTACGACCTCGATCGCATCATGTACCTGCGCAACTATTTGACGCAGTTGCAGCGCGCCACCGCCGAGGGTGTCCCGGTCCGCGGTTATTTCCTGTGGAGCCTGATGGACAATTTCGAATGGATTTTCGGGTACAACAAACGCTTCGGCCTGTACCGGGTGGATTTCGAGACCCAGGCCCGCGTGCCGAAGCTGAGCGTGGCGTTTTACCGCGACGTGGTGGCAAGGAACGCGATAGGGGTGTGAACCTCCCCGGGCAGGATTGACGATCTCTCAATCGGAATTTTACCGGGGAGCCGCGCAAAAAAGCGAGGCGTGTCCGTCCATGGACTTAGCGGGCCGAATGGTCGGTCCCAGTCAAATGGAGGAGATCATGTCCCACTTTTCGCGCCCCGCGGCCACACTTGCCGCAGTTTCCGTATTGGCGCTGTTCGGATCGGCGGCCAATGCCACCGTTGTGGTACCCAAGCCGGCCGTCAATGTCGTCGTTCCCAAGCCGGCTGTTAACGTCGTCGTTCCCAAGCCCACCGTACCGGCCGTAACATCGACGGTTATTGGGTCGTCATCCAGGCCGTCGACGTTCAACGGCAAGCCGGCGACTTTCCAGACCACGTTGTCGAAGTGGCAGGGTCCCGCAGGCGCGGGAACGCAGGATACCGTTCTGATCTACCAGAGCGGCAAGGTCGTGGGGGCCATGTCGTCGATTTCCAGATACCCGGCGACGACCGCTCCCAACCCGAATGCGACGCCGGCACCGACTCCGGTGACCACTCAGCCGGCAACGCCGACCGTCGCTGCCAACCATCCGCCCGCTCCGGCTCCTGCTCCTGCGCCTGCGCCGGCTCCTGCTCCCAAGAAGACCACATTCACGCCGGTGGACTATCCCGCGTTTACGGATCAGTACGGCCGCGTGATTGGCTATTACGTGAACGGCAAGTTGGTGACAGGCCTGACCGGTCCCACTGGCGGAAGCTGTTCTCCGGTGCTGGCCTACCAGACTGGCGGCGGCAGTGTGAGTTCGAACTATACGTCCGGTTCGGTCCAGGTCCACGCCGTGCAGTGTTACGTGAAGAGCTGACGCGGCAATTAACGACCTTGCCGATTGCAGCGACCTTTACCGGCGGCGAAAGGCGCGGCGCGGCTGTCTGGATTGAGACGCGGCGATACAGTAGCCTTTGTTAGGCTGGTGAGAAGATTTCGTCAGACCATTTGCCCCCGGGGGGCTTGCCATGTTCAAAACGCCATCCGTTAGGAATTCGATCGTGTTGCTGGCGGTGCTCGGTACCGGCATCGCCAGTTCAATCTCGTCTTCAGTGGCCCAGATGATTGAACGGGATATCACCAACAACGCCGTCCAGCAGGCCATCCAATCCGCCCGCGACCAAAACCAGCAGCATTCCGGCTCCCAGCCCAAGAATGCCAAAACCGTCCGCCCGGCTGACACCAAGCAGGCTCTGGCTCCGAAAAAGGAGCGCAAGGAGGATATCAAGCCGCCCACCAATGGTCAGCAGCAGGCCGCGCGCAATCCCAGTGGGGTGCCTCCCGCCGATGAGCGGCGTTTTGTACCCGATGAGGTGGTGGTTGAAGTCGCAAGTGCGCTCAGCAGCCAACAGACCGATGCGCTGACGCGGCGGTTTCGCCTCGCAAACCTGGAGGCTGTCGATTTCCAGCTCGGTGGGACCAAACTGTTACGCTTGCGAATTCCTGACCGCCGCTCCGTGCCGGTGGTTGTGCGCGCACTCGAGACCGATAACAGCGTACTCTTCGCGCAGCCGAACTACCTGTTTGCCCTTATGGAGGAGAACGCGCCGGATCCTCTCGCGACGGGGGGCGACGAGTCGCAGTACGAGCTCATGAAAATGCACCTTCCCGAGGCCCATCGGCTGGCGCACGGCAGCAAGGTTTTGGTCGCCGTGATCGATTCCGGCATCGATGTTTCGCATCCCGATCTTGCCGGCGACATCGCCGAAACGTTCGATGCGATTTTAGTTGGTGAACCCGTCCATAAACATGGCACCGCGATCGCAGGCAGTATCGCGGCACATGGCCGC
Source organism: Bradyrhizobium lablabi (assembly GCF_900141755.1). NCBI lineage: Bacteria > Pseudomonadati > Pseudomonadota > Alphaproteobacteria > Hyphomicrobiales > Nitrobacteraceae > Bradyrhizobium > Bradyrhizobium lablabi. Next base: position 2,679,447 of record NZ_LT670844.1, read on the forward strand.
CTGATGGGCGTTGCGCCGGCCGCGCAGATTCTGGCGATAAGGGCATTTAGCGGCAACGGTCGCCCCGAAGATGGCACCACCTTCGCCATAATGAAAGGACTGGATTGGGCCGCCGTGCACGGCGCGCGCGCCATTAACATGAGCTTTGCCGGTCCGCAGGATCCTGGCATCGCGCGTGGCATCGCGGCGGCCCATGGCAAAGGCGTAGTTCTGGTTGCAGCTGCCGGAAACAAGGGTGCGAATTCGCCACCGCTGTTTCCAGCCGCCGACCGAAATGTCATCGCGGTCACCTCGACCGACAAGAACGACCAGATCCCTGCCTTTGCCAATCGCGGTCGCTATGTGGCGGTCGCGGCCCCCGGCGTCGATCTGATCCTGCTCGCCCCGAACGACTCCTTGCAGCGGATGTCCGGAACCTCGTTTTCGGCGGCCTATGTGACAGGTACGGTCGCGTTGATGCTTGAGCGCAAGCCCGGATTGACCCCCGACGGAGTTCGCGATGCGCTCATGGCGAGTGCCCGGCACCTCGGCTCGACGCCGGTCGATGATCAGTCGGGCGGCGGCCTGGTAGACGCCTATCAGGCCATTCTGACGGTTGCGCCGGCAGAAGCTTCCGAGACAACCGTGACACCCGCCGCAAACCGCCAATAAGGCAGTTGCCTCTCGAACTTTTTTTGAGAGGTGCGGCACGCGGCAGCGCCAATCGATGTTGATCGAACAAGCGCCTGATCAACTATTTTTTCGCAGCGCTATTGGGGTCAGGCACGGGCGGATTGCAGGGATCCTTGGCGTCTGAGGCGGCATCCTTGCTCTGGGGAGAGGCGGCCGTCTTCGCCTTCGCGGCCTTCGATGCGTCTTTCGATTTGTCCTTGCAGGCTTCTAGCTGCTGCGTCGCTGGATCCGGCTCAGGGACGGCGCTTAACTCCGGCTCGGCGCCGCCACCCGGCCCACCAAGCCGGCCACCGACCATGAGCCCCGCCGGCACGGCGACGATCAGGGCCACGGCAGCCACCATCGCCAAGGCCAATCGCTGCCTTGGCAACAACGCCGCGAAAGAGAAGCTCCATCGCGAGCGCGCCTCGGCCGGGCGCGGCGGATCCGGTGCGAACTGCACGGCGGCGCGTGCCATGAGGTGCTTCGGAACCTGCTTCGGACTGTCGGTAATCGAGTAAACCAAGTCGGCCGCAGATTGCGCGTCAGCGCGAATGCTCGGCTGCCGCGCAAGAGCGCTCGCGAACGTGTCACGCTCCGCACCGCCTAGCTGACCATCGACAAACGCGGCGATCGACGCGGGATTTCCGGCCTCGGCGCTCGATGAAGCAGCCGGGGCGCTTTCAAGCCCTTCGTACAAGGTGGCGGCCAATCTCGAACGCAGCCTGTCCGACGCCTGGCCGGGTGCAGGCTGTTCGCCCGGTTCGTCGAGTAGCCGCTCGATCTCTCGCTTAAGGTGATCGGTCATGGTTTGTTCATTCCGCTCTGGGGTCCATTCGTATTCAGACGGACAGAGTCAGTTTTTTTGCGCCTTGAGCTCATCTTTTTTTCCGAGACGGGCCGCCAGCTCGGTCAACCAGCGCTGCGCCCGCTGTTTCAGCCGGTAAACATCCTCAACAGGTAGCTGCATCGTTCGCGCGATCTCGCGTGCCGGCATCGGATCGGTCGCCGAGAACACGATTTGCAGATATAGGCGCTCGTCTGCCGGAAGATCGTCTGCGGCCTGTTTGACCGCGTCGAGCAGCGCCGAACGGGTCTGTTCCTCTTCGGCGTCCAGCAGCTGTTGCTCGGGGGTAGCGCCCGAATCCGGAATAACAATGCCTTGGTCGTCATCTCCCGAAGTGTCGAGCGAAACCATCTCGCTCCGTCCGGACGTGGCAGCCGCGGTCAACGGCGCCACCTCCGCAACACGCTGGAGGGCCTGGCGAATCTCCTCCGCATCGGGGTCACGCTCAAAGCGGCCGCGCATTGTCATGGCTAACCGATCAGCATCGACCGGGTGCATGCCCCAGACGATCGCTGCATAGATATCCTGATCGAGTTGAGAAAGCCGCGCGACCGCCGCCGGGAGGCGCCTTCTTGGGGCATCCCTTCGCACCAAATCGAGCAGGATCCGTTCCGCCACGGTAAGGATGAAACCGGTAAAGCTGCCAAGCCCGTCATAAGCGCGAATGCGCCGGTAATCGTCTTCGATAAATTTGAGGCAGACCTCCTGATAGGCATCTTCACGTCGGCCGGTACCGGTCTCACGCGGAAACCGGTGCGCGACCCGCCGACGAATATCCTCGCCGAAAAAACGCTCGAAGCGGGTCCAGCTCTTGCGCGGGGACTCCACAAAACCGCGCGCGAGCCGGTCAGCAAGAATGTCGCGCGCAACGATCGCCAAATAGGTGGACAGACGGCTGCGGCCATCGAACGCCCGGAGTCGGCTATAGCCGTCTGCCTTCAGGCCTTCTATCACGCCAAGGAATGCGGACTCGCCCTCGGCGCCATCACCTTCGAGCTTGACCACCACCGACCACAGGGTGGCGGACGCCATCTCCAAAAATCGTTGGGCGGCCGCGGCATCGCCGGAAACGACAGCTCTAACCAGCTCTAGTTCGGGCCGCGGATTTGCTTGCAGCATGGGTCAATCCACAGGGACCGCAGGGGTCCAACATTGATCTTGGAGCAATTAAAGTGCGCAAGGCTAACCTGATTACGAGGCTATCGGATTCTGCAAATTCATCTCCCTCCCCGGCCGCCAAGCAGATGTGCTCGTTTTCGGCCACAGGACGGGCAGCTTTCAAAATTTAGTACAGGACCGTCGGCCGACACAAAGAAAAAGCGAGGCATCTCCACCCTTGGAGAAAATAGGCCGGAATGGCCGGAAGCGGCATACGCCCGTGTCAGCGTCGCCGTTGCTCGCCCGAAGCTTCCTAGAACTTTCGCTGGCGAGCGGTATTGAGGTACGGATGCGCCCTTGCCCGAAATCCGCGCGTCCCATCGAACGTTCGCAGCGAAAAAAATCGTCGTCGGTCCGTCCATGGAATTACCGGGTGGATGGCCACCCCCAAAACCCCAGGAGATCGACGATGTTTACCTTCAAAAACCGAAAGTTCGCTCTCGCCATCAGCGTCACGGCGCTGCTCGCAGGCTCCTCGTTCGTTGCAACACCGGCATCCGCTCAGGAGATCTTTGTCCATGCGCAGGATCGGTATGTCGGCGGCGGAATGTGGGAGAGGGCCCACACTGATACGGCCTCCCATGAGCGCCAGGTTGGTGGCTGCGACCTCGAGTGCCGCGACCGCCACCGCTATGTCGGCGGCGGCATGTACGAGTGGGCTGGCACCGGCCATCCGACCCCTGACCGCCCGGTCGGCGGCGGCATGTATGAACGCGCCGGCACCGGCACCACGGCAAACGGCGACCGCCCGGTCGGCGGCGGAATGTACGAACGCGCCGGCACCGGCACCACGGCAAACGGCGACCGCCCGGTCGGCGGCGGAATGTACGAACGCGCCGGCACCGGCACCACGGCGAACGGCGACCGCCCGGTCGGCGGCGGCATGTATGAGCGCGCCGGCACCGGCACCACGGCGAACGGCGACCGCCCGGTCGGCGGTGGAATGTACGAACGCGCCGGCACCGGTACCACGGCGAACGGCGATCGCCCGGTGGGCGGCGGCATGTACGAGCGCGCCGGCACCGGCACCACTCCGAAACTCGACCGTCCAGTCGGCGGCGGCATGTACGAACGCGCCGGCACGGCCACTGCTGCGACGATCCGGATCGGGAGCACCGTTTACGAGCGACCCGCCATCCGCACCGTCAACCTGGTCGGATCTGCTGCCAAGAGCGCGGTGGTGGCTCCGACGGTCCGAATAGCGACTGTCGCTGCGCCTGTGATCCGCGCGCCGTCGGTCCCGACCCCGGCATTCCGTGCGCCGCCAGTTCCGGCCGTCCACATCGCTCTGCCGCGGAGGTGATCGGCAATAAAAGCCTTCATCAACAGGCACCGATCAAGAACAAGCACCGATCAAGCCGCCGGATTCAGGTCCGGCGGCTTTTTCGCGCCGGACATCGCTGGATTCCATTGGGGGGCCATCGCTTCGTTTACGAGCGCGATCGGTAAAGGAGGCGGGCACGCGGCTATCGTGCTGATCGCCCACGCCGCGCGCATCCGAACTTCTTCGTCCATCCAGAAGCGGCTTCTCAGACGCAGCCTCCGGACACCGATCAGACTTTGACGAGCCGCACGCGTGTGCCCCAGGGATCGACCGCTTCGAGGCCGTTTTCCACGGTGGCGAGTTGCGCTCCCGCCTTCCGCAAGCGCTCCTGTTGGGCTGCGAGCAAATCCTGCTTCTCGACTTCCAGCGAAAACCAGGCAAGGCCGGTGGCCCTCTCGTCGCGGCGGCCGGCGCCGGCGCTTTGCCAGACGTTCATGCCGAGATGATGGTGATAATGCCCGGAGGACAGGAACGAGGCACCGTTGCGGCGGCGCGTCGGATCGAGGCCGACGGTGCCGTGATAGAAATTTTCCGCCTGGGCGATATCGCCGACGCGCAAATGGACGTGTCCGATACGCAATCCGTCGGGCGCCGTGGCGAAGTCGCTGGCGCGTGTGTCGGTCAGCGTGAGCAGATCGTCGATGTTGAGTTGGTCGGTAGCCATGGTCACCGTTCCGGCGCTCCATTGCCACAGCGACGGGTCCCGATCGGCGTAGACCTCAATGCCATTGCCTTCGGGATCGTCGAGATAAACGGATTCGCTGACGCGATGATCGGCAAAACCCGAGAACGGAACGCGATTGATCGCCGCATGGACAAGCCAGCGCGCCAGATCCTTGCGCGTCGGCATCAGGAAAGCGGTGTGAAAAAGACCAGCCGCGCTGCGGGATTCGGTGGCGGCGTCCGGATGCGCCTCGAGCGCAAGCAGCTTCACGCCGCCCGAACCCAACAGCGCAGCCGTGCCGGAGCGCTCCATCACGGTGAGGCCAAGCACATCGCGATAGAAGTCGGCGATGGGGTCGAGCTGGCGCACCCGCATCGTCACCATTCCGACCCGCATCGGGGTGCGGCTGGCAAAGGTGGGCCCGCCGCCCGCAGCATTTCCTTCGGCGCGCGCTGCTGCCGCGGCAGCCGCCGCGAATGAGGAGACGCCGGCGAGACGTAGCAGGGTACGGCGGGTCAGATCGATGTTCATCGCCATTCTCGTGGCAGGGTTGGTGCGGGTTCTCAGCCGTCTATTGCGCTTTGGATTTTAGACCCTTTCTATCTCGCGACAGAGTTGGTCATCAACGACGAATTGCAGCTGGCGGATGGAAGACCTATGCTGGGTTTATAACCACGCAGCCGCCCATCGTACGGCGAGAGTCTGCAGGGAAGACCTCACGGTGGACGGTTTGCATATCGCGCCGGAGGTCACGTCATGTCCATTGCTCCCACACTCAAGAGATATCTGACCGCCGAAAACATCCAATACGAGGAGATCCCGCACGAACTTACCATGTCGTCCACTCGCACGGCTGAGGCATGCCACGTCTCGGGCGATCGTCTCGCCAAAGGCATCGTGTTGCGGCGCGATGGCGACTATATGCTGGTCGTCATGCCCGCATCGCACCACCTTCGCCTATCAGAACTGAGGACAAAACTCGGTGACAATGTCGACATGGCCAATGAAGCCGAGATCAATCGGTTGTTCCGCGACTGCGCGCACGGTGCAGTTCCGGCCGTTGGCAAATGCTATGGACTGGATCTCATCGTCGACGATAGCATCGAGGCGCAGCCGGAGATCTATATGGAAGCAGGCGATCACGAGACGCTGCTTCATCTGAGCCAGGCGCAGTTTGCGCGCCTGACGGCCAACGCACTGCATGGGCGTTTTAGCGCGCACGACTGAGGATAGGTCGGTCGCATCTGCGGCTGGGCATATTATTATTGGGGGACAATCCGCCCGCATCCCGCAGTTGGAGTGGTACGCGATACCGACGCATCCTTATGCCACGAGAGGTGGGGATTCTGCGCGGCAGGTCGAGATATAGCGCTGAGGCGCTGGTGCCGTCGCACCCGATCGGTTGTATAGTTGAGAAAACGGGGGGCCGTGCTGCATTGCATCAAGTGCACCTGAAACCCAGTAACGGAGGTTCGCCATGAAAGTCAAAGACGTGATGCACAAGGGTGTCGACTGGGTCAGCCCCAACACCCCTGTCACCGAACTTGCGAAATTAATGCGGGGACATGACATCGGCTGCATTCCGGTTGGGGAGGACGACCGACTGGTCGGGATGGTAACCGACCGCGACATCGTCTGCAAAGGGCTCGCGAGCAACAACTTCGATGCTGGCCTCGCGACGGCGCGCGATGTGATGACCGAAGGCATCCATTGTTGCCGGGAGGACGATGACCTCGCAAAGGCGGTGCATCACATGGAGAAGTTGCAGCTCCGCAGGCTGCCGGTGATCAACAAGAGCAAGCGGATGGTCGGCATCATCAGTCTGGGTGACGTCAGCCATTCTGCGTCCGGTGATTTGCTGTCCGAGTGCGTCAAGAGCGTTTCGGCCCATCATTGAAACACGGCCGGCGCTCCTCTCGCGATAGCCGCCAAGCCGCACGATCTTGGCGGCGATGAGTTTCCGTGCGCCGCCCGAAACCGACGGCCCCAGCGGGGCCCAGCCGCCGAGGTTATCTGGCGGGCGGAAACGGGCGGCTGATATCTAACCTGCCAAAAAATCTATCCACTGGAACTTTATAGGGCGCGGTGGGTTTTGGTATTCAGGCGCGGTCTGTTTTTCGAGGTTTCCGCACGCAGCCTGGCGCCACAAATATTCTGCAGAGAGCCGCGCGTCCGTCGAGGGAAGGAGCTTTCCCGTGATGGAGCACCCTACCAGGGTTGGTAATCGACTGTTAGCTGCATTGCCGCCAGCAGATTTTGGTTTGCTCGCTCCTCACCTCCGGAAAATATCGCTTGAACGCGACGCAGTGCTGGTGCGATCGGGAGATCCAATTGAACAGATCTACTTCCCCGAGAGCGGGACGATCGCGTTCATAATGGACATGCCGAACGGACAAACGGTTGCAACCGCGGTCATCGGGAATGAGGGAGCCGCGGGCATCCTGTCAGCGCTGGGACCCTCCCGCTCTCCAATGACGGCGGTCGTACGGGTGACCGGGACCGCATTGCAAATTTCTCCAGCGCGATTTCATGCGGCGTTCAGCCAAAGTCGCGCCATCCGACATGTGGTCCAGATCTACACCAGGGCGCTGCTGGCGCAATTCCAGCACGTGGCCGCCTGCAATGCGTTGCACTCGGCCGAGGCCCGCATGGCCCGGTGGTTGCTTCACATCCGCGACCGCATTGACGGAGACTTCCTGCCACTGACGCAAGAGGCGCTTTCGGAGTTGCTTGGCGTACGACGAACGACGGTGACGCATGTTGTGCGCAAGCTCCGGGCATCGCGGGCTATCCGATCCAATCGGCGGGGCTTGATCGAGATTGACAGACCGCGGCTCGAAGCAGCGGCGTGCGAGTGCTACGAGGCCATGCGCAGCAGAATCGATCGCATTGTTTCGCCGGAAGGAATGAAGCCTCGCATTCATGCCCCGCCGGTGCACAAAATTCCCCGCGCTCAAGATCCCCTTCTGGCCCAAGTGGATGAAGCGGAGCCGGACACGCGAACCCAGGGGGCGACTAGTGAGCGGTCAAGGGGCGATTGACGGAATTGACTAAGGGCCGACGCGTTTTCGTCATTTCTCAACGGCTCCGCGCGGATCGCAGGGCCCAAGTGTAGCCCCTCAGCACATCATCTCCGCTATCTAGCTCGACTCGTAAACCCAGGCTTCCTTGGCGAACCATTCGTGATTGGCTTGGCAGATTGAGCAGTAGGTGCGCGCGAAGAACACCGCACTGCATCGAAACCTCTCCCGATCCGCTTTGATGCCCGTCGGGATCTCGCGTCCCGTTTGAGGGCATTTGATCATAACGATGCCCATCTTGATCCCCCCTGTTTCGCTTTTGTGTCGCAGCAACGTGTCCGTTCGCCATCGGCTGGACTGCACCTCTTCTCGCGGGAGGCGCTTGTTCCAGCCGATCCCGGCGGCCTGCAAAACTTCGATTCAGGAGGCCTTCTGCAGGACTCTGGTGAAGCTCTTCTTGATCGGCTCGGCCGCCTCGGTCGCGACTTTCTGAGCGAGCTCCCAAAGTTCCCTGTTCTGCGCGGACGCGGCTTCGAAGCTCTGGCGGCTCTGCGTGGCTGACAGCTTTATGATTTCCGATAGCGACTTGGTATCCATGAGATTGGTGAGAAAATCGAAAGCGGAGTTGGTGTTGACGCCCGAGATCTCGATGACCTTGACCCCGTAGTCCGCGGCGCCCTTTGCGTTGGTCGAATAGGTTTCTCGGAGAATGTCGGCTATCTCCCCCGAGGCAGCCTTTATCTTCTCGCAGTTGTCCCTCGCCCGCACGACGCTCTGCTCGGCGATCCCACGGAACATCCCCGGCATCGCGAAAAGCGGCATGTCAAGGCCTTGCTTTTCGCCAGCATCGACCGTCGCATTCTGCGGATTGGCATTCGCTTCGACTTTCACATTGGCATCATTCACAGGTTTTCTTCCTTTCAAACGAAACTCAACAGCAAACCGATTTGCGTCCCGAACCTTCCGAGGCGCAGGCTGCATCGCAGAAATGGAGCCGAGAACCATTTCCCAACTTCCACCGTGGTCAGGTACGCCGCGAATAACCGCCTCGCACCCGCCTGACCAAGATATGGCTGACTAACGTCGGAGCTTCCGTTCGCTTTCTGACTCTCACATCGGATTTTTCGATAATCGGGATGTCTTGCGCGGCGAGGAGTTCGTTACAGCCGGCGCTTGTGCCGCTCGAAGCTCTTGCGGTTCTTGTGCTGATCGCCCGCCGAGACAGCTTCCTGACATCTTTATTGTCACGCAGTTCGTGGCGGCGCCGTCGAGCCTCGATAGCGTAGCTGTGGCTCGCGACTGGCCCGTGCTAGGCGTCGGCTGACGTCTGACCGCGCGGCCTGGACGACGCAGCTCACCGTCCAGTCCCGATAGAACTCCTGGTGCCGCCGGGAAGCGTTGTGACTTCGGCCGCAACGCAAGGCGCACCCGCGAAGCCGGACGCGAAACATCGCACAACGCAGTGACATCAAGAGATTACGATATCGGAATAAAATCCTATGGCGCGCCACTGTCGATGAAGATGGGCACTATTGTTTCGCCGTGGCGCTATGATCTGGGAGCCTGTATCGCTCCACCGTAGCCGAAACTGCGACGACCAGCGATTTCGTGCTACGCTTGAATGCCACCTGCATACTGCGGATGCATGGCGCGCAGACGGTGACCTCGTTCGTCAACCACCGGCTCGGCTCACTTGTGCGCAACGCGAGCGCTCCTGCTATCCAAATACTGCATCAATGTTAGAGGGACGCCCCTCCCGCGCCCCGGCCGTGCTATAGTGGATCGAGGAAACAGCATGCGCGGAGGGCCGTACGATGTTGGGTCCCGCCAAGTCGATCCTGGGCCGCCTGAGCCGGTTTCACACGCGCGACGCGGACGAGGCACGCGCGTTCCTGAGCACCAAAGACTACGAGCTGGATCTGTCGCGCAGCGATGCGCGGCAAATCGACCTGCGTATCAACGGCGTCTATTTGCCCGGCGCGTACGTCGGATACTATCAATACGGCGCGCCAATTGCGGCTCGAACCCATGCGGCTCGCCACGACTACTGGATCAATCTCCCGCTGGAGGAGGCGATCGAGGCGACCATCGGGGCGGAAACGCTGATATGTGGCCCCCAACAAGGGTTCGTGTCGTCACCGACGTTGCAATATGTGGTCCGCACGCAGGGCGTCGGGGCCCGCGTGCATGTGCAGATCACAGAAGAGCGTATGAATCGCCAACTGACCGCGCTCCTGGGAACGCCTCTCTCCGAGCCAGTCGTTTTCACGGCGTCGATCGATTTGACCAAAGGACATGGTCGCAGCTTGGGAAACTGCGTCGGTCTGGCTATCAGTGATCTCGAAGGCGGCGATGCGCTCGCGAACAACCCAATCGCGACAGGCCTGTTCGAGGAATGCATCACCACCAAGCTTCTCCTTGAGCATCCCAACAATTACTCCGATGCTCTGCATCGGATGCAAAAATCCATCGCCCCCGCGTCCGTTAAGCGTGCCGTCGAGTATATGAATGCTGAGCTGGGCTTGCCGCTCGGAATTGGCGAAATTGCAGCCGCCGCAGGAGTCGCAGGTCGAACTCTGTTCAAGCACTTCAAGGACGCCCATGGCGCTTCTCCCATGCAGTACCTGCGGAACGCCCGATTCGAAAAGGTTCACCAAGCACTGTTATGCGCCGAACACACCGATAACGTTTCGGTCATTGCGCTGCGCTGGGGCTTTAGCCACCTTGGACGTTTTGCCGTCGAGTATCGCCAACGTTACGGCGAGCCTCCCTCACAGACACTAACGAGAAGCCCGCTGCGAACGGCCAAATAAACCCTGGGAGCCTAGCTGGCACATTTCCGACGCGTGCGGAGTGTCAGAGATTCATGGAGGGAAACATGCGTGCATCAATGAGCCGTCCGATTCCGGCCGCCTTGATCGCGGCCTCGCTTGCAGTTGCCATCCAGGCGCCGGCTCGCGCCAACGTCATCACCGATTGGGACGAAAAGGCCGTCGCCGTCGCTACGCCAATTGGGACTTATCCGGCTCAGCGTGTGATGGCGATGGTTCACGTCGCGATGTTCGACGCGACAAATTCGATCGCGCGGCGCTACCGACCGTATCTGGTGCAGCTGCCCGCGGCGCCGACCACGTCGAAGGAAGCCGCTGCCGCGGCGGCTGCAGGTACGATTTTGGCGACTATCGATGCGAAGACAGCGGCTGAGATGAAAGTCGCCATCGCGACCTACCTTGCATCGATTCCCGACGGCGAAGCGAAATGGGATGGCATCAAGCTCGGCGAGGCCGTCGCGGCAAAAGTGTTGGAGGCCCGGGCTGATGACGGCTCCGATGCGCCCGATGACTATCGGCCGAGGACGACGCCTGGCGCCTACATCCCAACGCCGATCACGGCAGGTTCGACCTGGCCGGGCGTGAAGCCGTTTGCCATGACCAAAGCATCTCAATTCCGACCGCCGCCGCCGATCGCGCTGAGCAGCGAAACGTGGGCGAAAGATTTCAACGAGCTCTGTGACTATGGCGCCAAGACGAGTGCCAAGCGTTCGGCGCAGCAGACCGAGACCGCGCGGTTCTGGCTCATGGTCGGCCCACAAGCCTACCACCCCTTTGCGCGTCATCTTGCGACGGCACAGCAGATGAACGTCGAGGACAGCGCGCGGTTCATGGCGCTCGTGGCGGTTGGGCTCAACGATGCGCTGATCGCGCTGTTCGAGGCCAAGTATCATTACAACTTCTGGCGTCCGATCACCGCTATCCGCAACGGCGATATTGACGATAATCCGGCCACCGAGCGTCATGCGACTTGGCAGCCGATCGACAACACGCCGATGCATCCGGAATATCCGTGCGCGCATTGCGTCTCGAGCGGCAGCGTCGCCGGCGTCGTCACGACGGTGCTCGGAACCGAGGACATTCCCGAAGTCGCGGTGACCAGCCCGACCGCTCCCGGCGTGACCCACCGCTGGACCAACATGAAGGTCTTTGCCGAAGAGGTCGCGAATGCGCGCATCTGGGCCGGCTTCCATTACCGGTTCTCGACCGAGGTTGGGACGAAGATGGGCCGCGAGATCGGCGAATATGTCGTGAAGAATGTGATGCAACCAGTCGTGACGAGTTCACGGTGAACGGTTGGTCCGCAGGCGGATGTGGACCGAGTCGGGCGGCTACCGCCGCGACCACCCGCGCGTTAGCCCGGCGGGTCGAAGAGGACGCGAAAGAAGTTCGCATCATAGGATCGAAAAGCGTGCTTCTGCGTACGAAGTGGCGGCAATTTGGCGCTCCCTAGGGGAATCGAACCCCTGTTTCAGCCTTGAGAGGGCCGCGTCCTAACCGCTAGACGAAGGGAGCGTTGCGTTTCAGGGAATACCCGCGAAATCCGCCGGCTGCAAGGCCGGCTCAATCAAGACGGCTGAATCAGGGTTCACTGGCAAATTTCAGCCGCCCGGTGGCTTTCAGCGTATGCGCGTCAAAGGTGCGGATTTCTGTTGCGCCACCTATATCCAGCGTCACCACCAGGCGGTCGCCGGCGAGGCCGGTCGAAACGATGCGGGCGCCTTTCGGCAGGACCGAAATGGTGTCGGTCGCAACAGTGCTTCCCTCTGACCGCAAAAGGCGATAGCCGATGGCGATCAGGACGGCGGCAACCGCCAGCGCCGTGGTCAGGCCGGCAATCAGCATCATCCGCCGCACCCGCGCGAACAGAGCGGCCTGTTCCGGGGTCGGTTCGGGCACAACGGTTTCGGTCATAAGGCTCATCTTTGCAACAAGGCTCGTCTTCAATTAGCGGTCAAAGGATGGAGGTCACGGTCTCAGGCGACGAGGGATCGGTCCGGCTCGACCGCGTGCTCGCGCATCACCTTGCCGAGCTGTCGCGGTCGCGGCTGAAAGCGCTGATCCTTGCAGGTTCGGTCAGCATCGGACCCACCCCCATCCGCGACCCCGCTTATCATGTCGTCGCGGGCGATACGATCACAATCGACGTGCCGGAAGCGGCCCCTGCCGAGCCCGCAGGCGAAAATATCGCCCTCGATATCGTCCATGAGGATGACGACATCATCGTCATCGACAAGCCCAAGGGCCTCGTCGTCCATCCCGCCGCCGGCCACGAGACCGGCACCTTGGTGAACGCGCTGATCGCCCATTGCGGGGCGAGCCTTTCCGGGATCGGCGGCGTCCGGCGGCCGGGCATCGTGCATCGCCTCGACAAGGACACCACCGGGCTGATGGTGGTGGCCAAGAACGACCGCGCGCACCAGTCGCTGAGCGAGCAATTCGCCGACCACGGCCGTACCGGCGAGATGCGGCGCGGCTATATGGCCTTCGTCTGGGGCGTGCCGAACCGCCAGCGCGGCACTATCGAGGCGCCGATCGACCGTCATCCGCATGCCAGGGAGAAAATGGCGGTGCGCGAGGGCGGCCGCGAGGCGGTCACCCATTGGGAGGTTCAGGAGACTTTTGCCGGACGTGACGGCAAGCCGGTAGCGACGCTGCTCGCCTGCCAACTCGAGACCGGCCGTACCCACCAGATCCGGGTGCATCTCGCCCATATCGGCCACCCCCTGATGGGCGATGGCGTCTATGGCCCGCACTTCAACACCAAGGCCAGCCATCTCGGCCCTCGGGCCCAGGCGGCACTCGCGGCCCTCGGCCGTCAAGCGCTGCACGCATACCTCTTGACCCTGGAACACCCCAAAAACGGGGCGATTCTGGAGTGGATCTCGGATTTGCCCGACGACCTGATGCTACTAAGGAATTGCCTCAGAGCGGCGCTATGACGCAGGCCCTTTGGAAAAGCGTTGTTATGACAATAGGTTATACCAGCCACACGGTGACGTGACCCCCGCGATCCTTCCAAAAGCACCCCGGAATAGTGTATGTTGCACGTGCGTTGAATATCCAACGCGGAACATCGCAGAACGACTGGCTTTAACACAGCGGCCGTCTGCCGGGCCCGCCGCTATCGGGGGCCTGAACCACTGGAGGGCGCTAAATGGCCCGTACAGCTACACTGCCGGTACTCAATGGAGAATCCGGCCTTTCCCGATACCTCGCCGAGATCCGCAAGTTCCCGATGCTGGAACCCCAGCAGGAATACATGTTCGCCAAACGCTGGCGCGAGCATGACGATCGCGACGCGGCACATCACCTTGTCACCAGCCATCTTCGGCTCGTGGCCAAGATCGCCATGGGCTATCGCGGCTACGGATTGCCGATCTCCGAGGTCGTCTCGGAGGGCAATGTCGGCCTGATGCAGGCGGTGAAGCGATTCGAGCCCGACAAGGGCTTCCGTCTCGCCACCTACGCCATGTGGTGGATCAAGGCGTCAATACAAGAGTACATCCTGCGTTCCTGGTCGCTCGTGAAAATGGGCACCACCGCGAACCAGAAGAAGCTGTTCTTCAACCTGCGCAAGGCGAAGAGCAAGATCTCCGCGCTGGACGAGGGCGATCTGCGCCCCGACCAGGTGAAGCTGATTGCCAAGCGCCTCGGCGTGACGGATCAGGACGTGATCGACATGAACCGCCGGCTCGGCGGCGATGCCTCGCTCAACGCACCGATCCGCGACGACGGCGAGGCAGGCGAATGGCAGGACTGGCTGGTCGATACCTCGCCCAACCAGGAAGCCATCATGGCCGAGAGCGAGGAGTTCGATCATCGCCGCGAGGCGCTGACCGGAGCCATCAACGTGCTCAACCCCAGGGAACGCCGCATCTTCGAGGCACGGCGCCTGGCGGAAGAGCCGATGACGCTCGAAGACCTCGCCGCCGAGTTCGGCGTGTCGCGCGAGCGCGTGCGGCAGATCGAGGTTCGCGCTTTTGAGAAAGTGCAGTCGGCCGTCAAGGGCACGATCGCCAAGCAGGAAGCCGCCGCCCTGGAAGCCGCGCACTAACTGTTGTGGCGTAAGGCGATGCGTGAAAAAAGCCGGCGGCAACGCCGGCTTTTTTGTTGGGCGCAAAACGGACTGTCGTCCCCGCTATGAACCCTGCTCCACCAGCGGAAAAGAAACCGTCGCCCGCAGGCCGGATTTCGGCACGTTCTCGAGCGTCACGCTTCCATTGAGCCGCTCGACAATGCGCTTGACGATGGAGAGGCCAAGACCGGTGCCCTCCTCGGTCGGCCGGCTGCCGCGAACGAAGGGTTCGAACACCCGCTCCAGATCGCATGGCGGAATGCCCGGGCCGGTATCGTCGATTTGCAGGATGACTTTCGCGCCTTCGCGATAGACGCCGATATCGACCCGGCCGCCTTGCCGCGTATGGCGGAGCGCGTTGTCCAGCAAATTCTGGATCACCGAGGTGAGCATCGCCGCTTCGCCCTTGACCGCTGCCGGCTCGATGATCTCGAACCCGAGGTCGACGCCGCGGTCTGACGCGGTGGCTATGAAATCCGCGACCACCTCTTTGGCGCAGCGATCAAGCGAGGTGACGGGAGCCTCCGGCATGCGGTCCATGTCGGACCGCGCCAGCGCGAGCAATTGCTCCAGCAGGTGCGCGGTTCTGCGGGCGCCGCTTTTGAGCGCGGTCAGCCTGTCACGGCTGTCCGGCGGCAGTTCGGTCTGACTGAGGTTTTCGGCCTGCAGGCTGATCGCGGTGATCGGGGTACGAAGTTCGTGCGCGGCGTCGGCAACGAAACGCCGCTGCTGCTCCATCATCGCATGGATTCGTTCGAGCAGCCGGTTGATCGAGGCAATGAACGGATGCAGTTCGAGGGGAGTGCCTTCAAGCGACAGCTTTCCGAGATCGTCCGAGCGCCGGGCGTCCAGCTGCCCCGCGAGTTTTATCATCGGGCGCAGCGATTGCCACACCACGATGGCGATCACCAGCATCAGGCAGGGCGCCAGCGCCAAGAAGGGCAGGATGGTATGAAAGGCACTGTCGCGGGCGATCTCGTCACGGATCGCGGTAGTCTGGCCGATGACAAACCGGCTGCCGTCCGGCCGCGTCCGCAGCAGGATCCGCCACGGCTGGTTGTCCCGGGAGACGATGTGCAGGCCGTCTTTAAGGGTCCAGAGCGAGCGCGCGTCGGTCGAACCGCTCGGCCGGTCGCCCAGTTCCTCGACAAAAACCCGCGCTTCCGCATCGACGCCGGCGTTGATCGGCGCATCGCTCGGCAACCTCGTATTGAGCGCGATGGCGCCGATCTGGTGAAGGATCGTGTCCTGCGTCTCGATCGCTTCATCGAAGGCCCAGCGAAAGCCGACAAGGCCGGCGCCGAGGCCGGTCGAGACGATCAGGAGCGCAAGTCCGATGAAGAGGCGCCCACGAAGGGAATATGTCATGAGGGACGGTCCACCATCCAGCCGACGCCGCGGACGTTGCGGATCGCAGGCGCCCCGAGCTTCTTCCGGATCGTATGGATCAGGAATTCGATCGCGTTGCTCTCGACCTCTTCGTTCCACCCGTAGATCTGACGTTCGAGGTCGGCGCGCGAGAGAATGGCACCGGGGCGAACCAGCAGCGCCTGCAGAACCGCGAATTCGCGCGCGGTCAAGAGCGAGGTCTCGCCGAGGAAGCTGGCTTCCCTGGTCGCGGGATCGAGGCTTATCTTTCCGTTGCTGAGCAGCGATGACGAACCGCTGCCCGGGCGCCGCAGCACCGCGCGCATCCGCGCCAATAGCTCGCGTATCTCGAAGGGTTTTGCCAGGTAATCGTCGGCCCCGAGATCGAGGCCGTCGATGCGGTCGTTGATGCCGTCGCGCGCGGTCACGATGATCACTGGAAGCTGACGGCCGCTCTGGCGGAGCCGGCGCAACACATCCTGGCCGTCGGTCCCGGGCAGGCCGAGATCGAGCAGCATCACGTCGTAGCTTTCGACTTCCGCGGCTTCGATCGCGGTTTGGCCGTCGGTGACCCAGTCGACGGCATAGGCCGCATCCTTCAGCGCCTGCGCCACCGCCGCCCCGACCATGCGGTCATCCTCGACGAGCAGAACGCGCATTGTTTGTCCTGTTGTGAGCCCCGGCCTTCACGCCGCAATCCCCCCAAAATTGTCCAAACCTGCATTCCTTCTGCCGAAACTTAGGGCCGACTTAGCGAGCGTCCCACCGGCGAGGAGCGGCGCTGCGGCAAACGCGGGACGGAGAAAATATCTCATTCTAAGTCGCACCTAAGTGAGCACCGGCAGGGTTTTCGCAAATGACAGCCTCCAGAGCTGCCCCGGTCTGTCCTCAAATGCGAGCCAAATCATGATGTATGCGAGCGATCCTGCGAACCGCCACGCCGCCGCCATGCTCAACAAGGTCCCGGAGGTCACGGTTGCGTTCTGGGTCATCAAGATCATGTCGACCACCGTGGGTGAGACCGGCGCGGATTATCTGGCCGTGCACGTCGGACTGGGGACCGCGGTCACCAGCGCCATCACCGTCTCGCTGCTATCAGCGGCGTTGCTGCTGCAATTGGGCAAGCAGCGCTACGTGCCCTGGATCTATTGGCTGACGGTGGTGCTGGTCAGCATCGTCGGCACCCAGATCACCGATGCGCTGACCGACAAACTCGGCATCAGTCTTTATACCAGCACCGCCGTATTCGCGGTGGCGTTGGCCACAACGTTTGCGGTCTGGTACCGCACCGAACGCACGCTCTCGATCCACACCATCGTCACCACCCGGCGCGAGCTGTTCTACTGGGCCGCCATTCTCTTCACGTTTGCGCTCGGCACCGCCGCGGGGGACCTCGCGACGGAAGAACTCAGCCTCGGTTTCAATGTCGGTGTCCTGGCGTTTGGCGCCCTGATCGGCGCGATCGCGGCCGCCTACTATCTTGGGGCAAACGCGGTCCTGACGTTCTGGCTGGCTTATATCCTGACCAGGCCGCTCGGGGCCTCGCTCGGCGATCTGTTGTCCCAGGCGCGCGCCTATGGCGGCCTCGGGCTCGGCACCGTCTACACCAGCGTCGCCTTCCTCGCCGTCATCGTCACGCTGGTCGCCGCGATCAGTTTTGCCGAGCGGCGTGCGCAGTCGCACCAGGGCGCCGGCGGAACGCGGTGATGCGAACCCGCCGATTTCACAGGGCGCTTGCGCGAGACGCGCGAGCTTAAACAGCAACGGAGAAACGTGATGAGAAAACCAGGACTCGTTCTTGCCCTGATGGCAGCGGCCGCGCTTGCGGGATCCGCCTCGGTCCAGCCATGGATCGCCGGCGCAATGATAACTCCCGCTGAGGCCGCAATGTCCTCGAAACTCGGCGACCTCTCGCCCTTCCGCACCATTGTCACCGACACCGCCGCGCTGGTCGACAAGGGCGATCTCGCCGGCGCCAAGGCGCGGATCAAGGACCTCGAAACCTCGTGGGACGAGGCTGAGGCCGGGCTGAAGCCGAGGGCGGCCGCCGAATGGCACAAGGTCGACAAGGCGATCGACCGGGCGCTAGAGGCCTTGCGCGCCAGCACCCCGAACGCCGCCACTTGCAAGCAGTCGCTCAGCGATCTGCTCGCGGTGATGGATGGCGCCTGAGCCCGCCCGCTCAGTAATACGCCCTGAGATATTCCGCGAGGCTGTCGGGCTCGTTGAGCGTGTTCAGCCACACCGGCTCGCCGTTCAACAGCGCGCCGGCCTGGGTCTTGTAATCGGGCGCGACATTGTCGGCCTGCGGCAGCGGCTGGCTCAGAATATCGCGGTAGTTGTCGTAGGCTTGTTTCGTGCCGATAAAGATGCAGACGCAATGCTGCGGCTCGGCGTAGAGGTAACGCAAATCGTCGCCGACCTTGTGCACCACGAAGCGATGCGCCGGCAGCGCGCGCAGCGCCTTCTGCCCGGCCGGGTCGTTGGCGAGTTGAACGCGAAAGCCGGCCGAGGACAGATAAAAGCTGTTCTTTTCCAAAAACGGCTTGCTCGGCGTCTCCAGGGCTATGAGGAGCGAGGTGCACAACAACAGCACGATGGCCGGAAACACGCCCAAGGCGCCGGCGCCGCGGACGCAAACTGGCCGCCATAGTGCCGGTCGGACCAATGATGCTGACATGATGAATACCTCCTGCCGCCGCGAAGGCTATAATGGCGCAGGCGGCGCGCCAAGATGGCTTGAACCGGCAGGCCGGGTCAGCCGACCAAGACAGGCAAGGCGTTCGCTTTGAGGGCCGGCCATGCCAATCACGCTGCAATCGACCGTCGGCGGGTTTTCCGCCGAATTCATGCGCAAGCTGCCGCGACTCGAGCAGGTCATGATCGCGCATGGACTTGAGCCATCCGAGTTCGTGATCTCGAAAGACCGCGCCACGCCGCCGTCAGTGCCGTTTATCGGGCCGTTTTTCTACGCCTATACGGTGTTCGTCGGCGACGAGAGTTTTACGGTGACCGAGCCGAACGACATCCGCTTCCTGGATTATTTCGTAAAGCGCTGCATCGCCGAGGACGAGGACGAAGGGGCGCCGCAAGAGCAGCCGCCCCGGCCGCCCGGCCTGATCAACCGCTTCTTCCGCTGGATGGAGCGGCCGATCTAAGCGGACATCGTCATTCCGGGGCATCGCGAAGGCGATGAACCCGGAATCCCGAGGAGATGACGCGAGATTCCGGGTTCGCGCTGACGCGCGCCCCGGAATGACGATTCCCCTATTCCCCCCATTCTCTAGCCAGCGTCGCCAGCGCGCAGCCTTCACAATAGCGGGCGTCCTTGTAGTCGATCCAGTTATGCGCATAGACGTGATCGAGCGGAATGCCGTAACGCGCTCGCAGCACCTTTACCAGCACCCGCCACGCCGCGACCTGCGCCTCGGTGGCGCCTCGCGTAACGTCGGGATAATTGCCGGCGAATTCCACCCCGATGGAATTGTTGCCGACCACCTGATGGAAAGTCGGTGCGTTGTCGATGTACTTGTTGTCGTTGCGGTTGCCGCCATCGCCATGGGTCGGAATGAGCGTCTCCGCCACCGCCCAATACACCGTGCCGTCGGTTTCGACCCAGACCATGACGCCGCGCCGGGTCGGATTCTTGGATTGCTCGGCGGCCCCGCCCCGCGCCGAGCCGGCCGGCCCTTCGGTCTGGTGCACGATGATGTTTTTCCACGGATGGGCTTTTGCGAAATCGCCCCAGGGCGCCAGCCAGACCATTTTCAGGCCCGGAATTTCGGGCGTGCCTGAGCTGCGCGCGATCGCGGCAAGGTCGGGCGTCTGCGCGGAGGCCGCGGCGGAGATCGCGACGGCGCAGAGCACGGTCATCAGGAGGCGGAGGTTCATGGCGTAAGCGTCTAGCACGCTCACGCCTGTTTGCGCAGCGCCAGCGCCGGCATCCCCCCATCCGCCGGCACCAAGGGCGGCGCTGGGTCATAGAGGGCATAGCGGTTCCTGCCCTCTTTCTTGGCGGCGTAAAGCGCATGGTCGGCGGCGGCGATCAGCCGGTCCGGAAACTGGCCAATCTCGCGCGTCCATTGCGCAACGCCGATCGAGACCGCGATCGGCACATCAGCTCCGACACATTGTTCGGCGTCGCGGCGGCACACTTCCAGCACACGGCGGGCGATGATCGCGCCCTCGCGCAGCGTCGAGGACGGCAGCATGATACAGAACTCGTCGCCTCCGGTGCGCGCCAGCATGTCGCTGGGCCGCAGCCGCGTTTGCGCCATCAGAGTGAAATGCTGCAGGCAGGCATCGCCTGCGGCGTGGCCATGGGTGTCGTTGATTGTCTTGAAGCCGTCGAGATCGATCACCAAGAGCGAGAACGGCTCGCCGCTGCGCTCGGACCTGGCGCATTCCTCGGTCAGGCGCTGCAACAGATGGCGGCGGTTGCCGACGCCGGTGAGATCGTCGAGCAGCGCCAGATCGGCGACCTCGTTGCGCAGCCGGTCGATCGCCATCAAGAGGAAGCCGAAATTCAACGTCATCGACAGGAACATCAGCGCCAGCAACATCACCCATTGCGCCGGATTGGACTGGATGAAGGAGAACTCGACGCCGACATGGAGCAGGCTCCCCCCGGCGCGGAGGACATAAAGGGCGATGATGAAGATGGCGACAATGCCGGCGAGCCGGGCACCGGGGTTTCTGCGCCCGTCCTGCTGCGACAGCAATAGCTTCAGCGTCAGCGCGAGCGGCAGCGCCTCGGCCAGCGAATAGATGAGAATCCGCATCTGCATGCTGTCGTAAGCGAAGATGAAGAAGGTCAGGCCGGCGCAGCTCAATCCCGTGAGCAGCGCGGTGGCGCGCCACGATGTCGGTTGGTCGTAGAACCGCTTGATCCCCATCGCGGCCAGGCAGGCGGCGAAAATCAGTACGGTGCCGCCGGCCAGCAGCGGCAGCAGCGAATCCACGGCAAAGCGCAGCATCGCCAACGTCGCGCCGGTGGCCGCGGCGAACGCCGAGCCGGTCCAGAATCGTGCGGCCTTCAAGTTGGGGTAGCTGCGCGCGACATAGGCCCAGATCAGGCCTAGCGCCAGAAAATTGATGATAGACACCGTCCACAGCGTCGGAACGCTTAGCATTACCCATGCAGAGCGCGTCTGGCCCTGCCTCCCCTGTTCTTAAACGGTCCACCCATGACCATTCCCGTCCTGCTACGGGTAAAAATGCAGCCGCGCCGCTTAACGGACTCTCACCGCCGCGAAGCAATCCGCGCCTTGGTTTTGATTCAATGAAGATCGGCGCCAGCACGCGCATTTGTTCCGGATCGACGCAGAATGCGCCGCCGCATTGTCGCGATGTTAACCCTGCCGGAGCGGCGCGACGGTCGCCGTCGCGCGATTTTTTGCGGCGCGAGGCGCATCGAAGGCGGAAAAACACGCTAAAAACGCATAACAGCTGTGGATAACGCAATGACAGCGGCGTGACAGTGCGGGGCAGCAGCCTGCGAATCTGTTGGGATTGCATTTGAGGATGTTGCGAGGCTGGCCCTCCGCCGAGCATGCCTCGTGTCGCGTTTCCATCCATTAAACCTTGAGAGGATACTATGGCTAAGAAAGCGAAGAAGGCGAAGAAGGCGAAGAAGGCCAAGAAGTCGAAGAAGAAGTAACGTTCAAGCCCGGGTGGAGCCTCGCTCCGCCCGGGCACCCGGCGCGATCGGACACTTTTCAGCAAACAGCGGGCCCGGAGGCTCGCTTTTTCATTCCGCCCCCTCCCCGTCATTGCGAGGAGCAAAGCGACGAAGCAATCCACTCTTCCTTGCGGCGCCAAAGCTGGATTGCTTCGCTTCGCTCGCAATGACGGCTCTGAAGGGGACAGGGTCACCGCTCCGCGAACGCCAGCCTTGCGCCCAGCGCCGCGAAGGCGCCGGCGAAGCCGCGGCGCAGCCACTTCATCACCTTCGGCCGGGTCACGATGCGGTCGCGGACTTTGGCCGCGAACAAGCCGTAAACCACAAACACCGCCAGCGTCATCGCCATGAACGCCCCGCTCAATTCCAGCATCCGCAGCAGCGGATGGCCGTCGTCCACGGCGATGAATTGCGGCAGGAACGCCAGGAAGAAGATCGATAGCTTCGGGTTGAGGATATTGATCAAGAACCCGGTGACGATCACCCGCCGGTCCGACCGGGCGTCGACGCGCGCATCGACCGCGAGCGCGCCCTGCTCGCGCAAGGTCTGCCAGGCCATATACAATAGATAAACCACCCCGCAATATTTCAGCACTGAGAACGCCAAGGCGCTGGTGTGCATGACCGCGGCAAGCCCAAGCATGGCGGCTAGCATATGCGGGACGATCCCGAGCGTGCAGCCGAAGGCCGCCGCGATGCTGGCCCGCGATCCCTTGGTCAGCGCCGCTGCCAGCGTATAGAGCACGCCGGTGCCGGGGGAGATGATCACGATCAGCGAGGTCAGAAGGAAGGACAGCGACATGGCTCTTGCCCATATCACGGCGCCGGTGGCCGCGGAAGCGCGGGGTTCTGCGGCCGCATCCGGTTGCCAAAGGCTGTCGGCCGTATAAGGGTTGCGGCGCAAAACTTTTCCCCCGATGGAGCTGACATCAGATGACTGCGATCCGTGGATCCGCCGCCGCCGTGACCGGTGCGGCCAGTGGCATCGGCCGGGCGCTGGCGCTCGAACTCGCCGCGCGCGGCTGCGATCTGGCGCTGGCGGATCGGGACGAGGCGGGCCTGGAGGCGGTCGCGGCTGAGATCGCAAAAACCCCATCGCGAAAAGTCAGCGTGCACCGCGTCGATGTCGGCGTGCCCCAGGAGATCGAAGCGTTCGCGCAAGCCGCGACATCGGCCCATCCCGGCCTCAACATCCTCGTCAACAATGCCGGCGTCGCCCTGCTCGGCCAGTTCAACGAGATCGACCAGGCCCAGATGGACTGGCTGATGAACATCAATTTCTGGGGCGTGGTGCATGCGACCCGCGCCTTCCTGCCGCATCTTTCGCGCCAACGCGAAGCCCATATCGTCAATCTCTCCTCTATCTTCGGCATCGTCGCGCCGCCGGGGCAGACCGCGTATGCGGCGGCGAAATTCGCGGTGCGCGGCTTTTCGGAAAGCCTGCGCCACGAATTGCAGACGGCGGCGAGCCCGGTGCGGCTTTCCGTGGTGCATCCCGGTGGTGTCTCCACCAACATCGTCCGCAACTCCCGCGCAGGTACAGGCGTCACCGACAATGCGCGCCGGGCGGAAAGCATCGAGCGGTTCGATGCGGTGGCAAAAACCACGCCCACAGCCGCTGCGCTCCGCATCATCGCCGGCATCGAAAAAAACGCGCCGCGTATCCTGATCGGCAACGACGCCCGCTTCATGGACCTGTTGCAGCGTCTTCGGCCCGGCACCTATTGGTCGGTGCTGGGGCGCATCATCGAGAAGGCGACGAAGGCGGGGAAGTGACCTCTGGTCATTCCGGGGCGATGCAAAGCATCGAACTACGATGTGCAGTTGCACATCGGAGAATCTCGAGATTCCGGGTCTGGTCCTTCGGACCATCCCGGAATGACGGGAGTTATGTCGACGGACCTGTCGTCTCATGCAGCGCTTCACTCAACATAAGGGCCCCCGTCGCCGCCAGCAGCAGGCATGCGGCTGAAAAAATCACCGGCGCGCGCAGCGATGAAAGGCCGTTCAGGCCGCCCAGCATCGTTCCCCAGCTCGGTTTTGGCGGCATCGTCCCGAGGCCGATCGCATCCAGCGCGCTCAGCGACAGCATCGCCCATGCAAACAGTTTTGCGGCCAATGCGGCAAATGGCGTCGCTGGCCGCGTATGGGCGACCGCAACCGCGAAGGGCAGTCCGAGCGCGATGATGCAGGTGAGCGGACCGGGGCCGAAAACCGCGACCGCCGCGATCGCGGCGAGAAATCCGGGCAGCGACAATACCGCGCTCAGCGCCGCCATCGTGACATTGCCCCCACGCGAGGGGCCGAGCAAAAATCCCGGCACGATGAAGCAAATTCGCGCCAGCGCCACGATCGCGATGCCTAGCCTCGGAAATGCGCGCCGCGCCCGGTCAAGCAGCAGGCCGGCGCAGAGCGCGACGGCGACCACCGCAAGCGTCTCGCTGATCGTCGTTGTCGCCCCGGCAAGCAGCCGGCTCAGCGTATCGCGGCCGAGTTCGTCACGGCCGAGCCAATGCGCCATGTCGGGGCCGGCGAAGCGCGCGGCGAGGCTGATGCGCAGATAAGCCTCCGGCGCCAGCATCGCGCCGGCGACCGCCATCGCCGATGCCAGCACTGGGATCGCGCCGCCTGTTATCGATCTGGGTGAGATCACGATCCGCTGCTATTGGTGCTGACGGGCGCTGCGATGAAGCTCGAATTCATAACCATGATAGCGCGCTTCTATTCCGGGCACATGTGTGTACGATATGGAAATGATTGTCATACCCCGCCACCGGGTCGGCGCAACGCGCCGTCCGATGACAGGCTCCGGCGGGGTATCCAGTACGCTCTCTCCGTCATTGCGAGCCACCGGGTCGGAGCAACGCGCCGCCCGATGACAGGCTCCGCGAAGCAATCCATCGCGCCGCAAGGAAGTAAGCTGGATTGCTTCGTCGCGTTGCTCCTCGCAATGACGTGGAGGGGCCGTGACAGAGTCTCGCGATCTCGCCGCGCCTTGCGCCCGAGTTTTGCTTTGATTCCTGCCCCTGAATGATCAGAGGGCGCAGGGAATGCCGGGCGCCCGATGCGCCCGATAGCCGCGTGTGCAGAGGTAGTGGTAGAAAGCACACGCGTTAGTCAGGTCACACCGGTTACACCCAGCATTCCCCGCGCAATGGTTTACGGCTTATTTCGTGCTCTCCCCGGCGACCGGGCTTTCTTGCCACCGTCGCTAAGCGGATTGCTCCGCCAAACTTGACGCCAGCGTCGGGGCGTCAGGACCACACGTCTTCGCCGTCCGCAAGTCAGCGCTCTCGTCTTTAGCACCGCCCGCGTCCACCGCATCCCGCCCCGCGTCCGTGACGATCGCGAACCGCCCCTCTGTGGGACGGGACGGCAGAGGATATACAATTGATTTGGGTCTTCTGAAAATCAGAATATTTTTTCGAAAGGGGCTGGACAGGAAATTTACTGATTTGCCCGTCGGGCAATTTCTGACCGCGGCACACGATTTTGAGTTCGTCATTGCGAGGAGCGTAGCGACAAAGCAATCCAGCTTTCTGTTTCTCGGCGCCAAAGCTGGATTGCTTCGTCGCTGCGCTCCTCGCAATGACGTGGAGAGGTTCGCGCGACCCGTTGGTTTGCAATGACGGGAAACTTCAACGGTCGTCATTCCGGGGCAGCCTGCAGGGCTGAACCCGGAATCTCGAGATTCCGGGTTCAGCCCTGCGGGCTGCCCCGGAATGACGGAGGAAAAATCACCGCCCCACCAATTGATCCGCAAAATACGCGATCGTCTTGCGATAGATCGTGGCGTGATTCCATTCGCGCATTGCCTCGAAATTCGCAGTCCCCTCGCCATAGGGCGCGCCCATCTTGAAACCGTTGGTGTGCAGCAGATTGGCGGTGGAGGCGAGCACGTCGGCGGCGCTGTGGCGCAGATCGACGCGGCCGTCGCCGTCAAAATCGACGCCGTATTTGATGTAGGACGACGGCAGAAACTGCGTCTGGCCGATTTCGCCGGCGAAAGCGCCGATCATATCCCGCAACGGCAGATCGCCGCGCTGCACGATCTTCAAGGCGGCGAGCAATTCGCCCTGAAACAACTCGGTGCGGCGGCAATCATGCGCGAGCGTGGCAAGCGTGCGGATGACCGGCAATTTGCCCATGTCGCCCTTGCCGAAATCGGTTTCCAATCCCCAGATCGCGACAAGGATCTGCCGCGGCACGCCGAACTTCCCCTCGATGCTCGACAGCAGCGCCGCGTGGCGCTGCAGCATCGCCCGCCCGCCATTGATGCGCCCGGCGCCGACCCGGGTCGAGACATATTGCTCGAACGATTTGTTGAAGGTGTAACGCTGGCGGCGATCGAAATTCAAAACCGCCATATCCTCGCTCACGCCGGAAAGCGCCGAGCCGATCACGCCTTGCGAGATGCCCGCCGCCTGCGCATCCGCGGAAATGCTTGAGACGAACGAGCCGAAATCGCCGCCACAGCGGGCGGCGTGGGAGGGGGTGGAGAGGAGGAGGGCGCAGAGGAGGACGGTGAGGCGGAGGGGGAACGAGAGGCGCGGGAGGGTCATGGCGAAGCGGTCCCTTTGCGGAGAGCGTGAAATGTTGGCTAAGTCCTAACACCTTCCTCGTCATTCTTCGAGCGCAGCTACGAATGCTAAAAATATGCGGCGCACCTAGTCGATGAAATATACACTCGAGCCAGCTGCCAACGAGTCGCTTCCCCGTCTTTGCGCTCAATAGGAGAATAGGCCAAGGATGAAAAATCGTCGAAGGGTTCTCTCAGATCACAAACAACAGGGGAAAGTCCTCGTTCCACCGTTTACCCATATGCTAGGGCCATTGCATGAGGTCTCCTGGATCAGGACAATCCTTCCCGAACTTCTTTGGATCGCATTGATCCACAACTTACACGGTGACCGACGGGCTGTCGAAATAATTACCGCACTCTCAAGGTTGGCACGTAGTATCAAACCCAACTCAGCCAGCAAGTGGTTTGCGGTAGCAAGTCAATATGCTTCGCTATCGACGGGGGATTACGCACAGTTGAGGCTCGAACTTCAACGGCAGCAAATGCTCACTGACATATTAGACCCACTGGAGCCCTTAATAAGTTGGTATCCGGAATGCCCTCTTGCGCCCCTCTATCCAAAGCCGCCTCGGCGTTCTTTGCACAGGAGTGCCTTAGTTCCACTTAAGGAAGTCATTTCTTCTTTGTACCGGCGTTCAGAGCGCGGACCGATGATGGTTCAGGCAACGGCAGTTTGGTTGGCCTTCGACGCGGATATATTAAAAGTTACTGCGGATTTGAGTTTGGCCCGATTTCCTGAGATCCAAGACTACCCTGACACTGAAATATCTCAAAAAATTGGCGCCAGTATCAGAGGCGGACTCAACATGTTCTTCGGCTCTCAAATCCACTACGCAAATGCGCCATGGCCAGACTATTTCTGGAATCGCGGTTTGGCGATCGAACCTTGTGAACTCAATCGATGAAAGGAAAGGCACTCCAGACAAAGCTTCAAGATGTCGTCGACGCATTCGCTCGGCGGGCCCAAGACGAACTTGAATACCGGCTGAAAAAATGGCCTGCCGATCTCAGTCAAAACGAAGTCCACGAAGTGATTGGTGCGCTTCTAGCGAGGCAAGTTACACTCGCTGTTCAACTTGCGTCTTCCTTTTCTAGCTGGAATGGTCACGTAGGTCCGCTGTTCCTTCGCACGATGGCCGATGTTTACATTAATATTGCTTGGGTGCTTTGTGATCCGGATGATCGAGCAAAGAAATTCATCCTGTACGGCCTTGGCCAAGCAAAGCTTGAGCTCGAACATCGGCGAGCCGATCTTGCAACAAGGGAAGCAAAACGCGGTGAAATTGAACGTAACCAAATTCAGGAGGATTGGATCAATCGACAACGGGCGACATTTCTTACAGATGTAAATCTCGGAAGCTGGTCAGGGATATCGACCAGGACTATGGCGGATGAAGCGGGCTGCTTGGATTTCTATAATTACGTTTACACCCCATTCAGCTCATGCACTCACTCAACGTGGTACCATGTGGCGAGGTATAATCTTATCCCCTGCAATAACCCGCTTCATAGGTATCATTCGGTACCGGCGATCATCGACATACCGCTCGATCCGCATTATCTGCATCTAGCCGCCCGATATTTGCAAAAGACGTTGGCGAAGTTTGATGAGGTATTTGGTAAATTTACCAGACGGAAATCAGCACTTGACGTTCTTACGGATGGTTTGGCCAAGCTAGAACGAGAAGCAGCGAAACCATCGAGGCGTCGGCGGTCTAAGCGCGCTTAGCCGGGGCCATCCCTAAAAGTAATGCGACGGGCGACGACTTGGGCTGCCCTAGCCCCAGGATTTCGCTCAAGCATATTGGCCGCCTCGATTTCGCGACGCAGCCAATCGGGACACATATCGAAACCGTTCGGCCAGGTCGGCGCGCCATCCTCAAGGAAGATGCGTGCGAAATACGCGGGATCGCGCAAAGGCTCCCCCATCGGACCGCTCTGCGCGACCAACACGGAGAAATCGTGCTCGCCCGCCGTTCCGTCGCTGAACGTGGCGTGCAGGTGATAGCCGCCGAGACATTTGAGTTTGGTGACCTCGATCATCGTCGAGTCCTGCGGAGAGAGCCCCCACCCCAGCCCTCCCCCGCAAGAGCGGGAGAGGGAGCGCGCTTCCATTACCTCCAGCGATCATCCAGGGCGTATAATCAGGATGGATCTGATTCGCGGGAGGCTCAAATGTGGCTAGTTATGTACGGACGCGGCCGCTCGTTGCGCGCGGCCACAAGCAGGAGTGGCGGAGTTTCTTCGGTTAAATCGTTCGCTGATAAAGCAAGTGCCGACGCCTTTTATCAGAAGTGCAGAAATGAAGGCCTTCGTGTGAGCGAGCCCTGCAAGATCGACCGCCCATAAGTTGTAAATGTGCGTTTAAACAAAAACGGCAGGCTTTTCGCCCGCCGCTTTGTTTCGATGGATGCCCGAGTCGAGCCCGGGCATGACAGTCAATATTGACTGCATCAATTATCCAAAAAGCTCCGCAGCTTCCTTGACCTTGACGGATGCTTCAGCTTCCTCAGCGCCTTCGCCTCGATCTGGCGGATACGCTCTCTCGTCACCGAGAACTGCTGGCCGACTTCTTCGAGCGTGTGGTCGGTGTTCATGCCGATGCCAAAGCGCATGCGGAGCACGCGTTCTTCGCGGGGGGTGAGCGAGGCCAAGACGCGCGTGGTGGTTTCGCGGAGGTTGCTCTGGATCGCGGCATCGATGGGAAGGATCGCGTTCTTGTCCTCGATGAAATCGCCGAGATGGGAGTCTTCCTCGTCGCCCACCGGCGTCTCAAGCGACAGCGGTTCTTTGGCGATCTTCAGAACCTTGCGCACTTTTTCGAGCGGCATGCCGAGCTTTTCGGCGAGTTCTTCCGGCGTCGGTTCGCGGCCGATTTCGTTCAGCATCTGGCGCGAGGTGCGCACGATCTTGTTGATGGTTTCGATCATGTGCACGGGAATGCGGATGGTGCGGGCCTGGTCCGCAATGCTTCGCGTGATCGCCTGCCGGATCCACCAGGTCGCATAGGTCGAGAATTTGTAGCCACGGCGGTATTCGAATTTGTCGACCGCCTTCATGAGACCAATGTTGCCTTCCTGGATCAGGTCGAGGAACTGCAGGCCGCGGTTGGTGTATTTTTTCGCGATCGAGATCACGAGCCGCAGATTCGCCTCGACCATTTCCTTCTTGGCCTGGCGCGCCTCGCGCTCGCCCTTCTGCACGCCGTGCACGATCTTGCGGAATTCGCCGATCTCAAGCCCGGTCAGGGCCGCCAGCGACTGGATCTCGTGGCGCAGTTCCTTGATGCGGTCCTTTTCGTGATGGACGAAATTCTTCCAGCCTTTGGCGGACAATTTCGAGACGCGGTTGAGCCAGCGCGGGTCGAGCTCCGAACCCTGATAGTTGCGCAAGAAGTCTTCGCGGGCGACGCCGTGGCTGTCGCCCAAACGAAGCAAGCGTCCCTCGAACGAGACCAGCTTCTTGTTGATGTCGTAGAGCTGCTCGACCAGCGAATCGATGCGCGCTTGATTGAGCCGCAGCGATTTTACCTCGACGATGATCTCGTCCTTTAATTTCTTGTATTTGCGTTCCTGCGCCGGCGACAGCGTCTCGTTCTGCAATTGGTTGGAGATGTCCTGCTCTTGAAGACGCCGCAGCTTCTTGTAGTTGTCGGCGATCTTGTCGAAGGTTTCCACCACCTTCGGCTTCAGCTCGGCTTCGATCGCGGCCAGCGACATCTGGTTTTCGAACTCGTCGTCATCCATGTCGCCTTCGGCGGCGGCTTCGGCCGGGTCCTTCTCCTCGCCTTCACCCTCGGTGGCACCGGGAGCAGCGGCGCGGAACGGGGTCGGCGACGGAGGAGCAGCCGGGGGCGCTGCGGCAGCGGGCATCGCCGCCTCACCATTGCCGTTGCCGTTGCCATTGCCGTTGCCGTTGGCGGCCGCGAGCGGCTGGCCGTCGGGGCCGAGCGGGGCAGCGAGCAGCGGGTTCATGTTGTTCTTGGCGTCGGGGCCGGCATAGGTGGCCTCGAGATCGATGATGTCGCGAAGGAAGATCTTTCCTTCGTTGAGCTCGTCGCGCCAGATGATGATGGCCTGGAAGGTCAGCGGGCTTTCGCAGAGGCCCGCGATCATCGCCTCGCGGCCGGCCTCGATGCGTTTTGCGATCGCGATTTCGCCCTCGCGCGAGAGCAATTCCACCGTGCCCATCTCGCGCAGATACATGCGGACAGGATCGTCGGTGCGCTCGCCGGGCTCGGACTTCTTGACTTCGGTGACGGCCTTTTGGGTGACCTCGACCAGTTCGTTGTCGGTCTCGTCCTCGGCCTCTTCCTTGGTCTCTTCCTCGCTGTCGGCGTCCTCGGCCTCGGAGACGTTGATGCCCATGTCCGAGAGCATCGACATGATGTCTTCGATCTGTTCAGGGGACGTCGTGTCGGAGGGCAAGACTTCGTTGAGTTGATCGAAGGTCACGAAGCCGCGCTTCTTGGCCTGCTTGATCATCTTCTTGACGGCCGCATCGGACAGGTCGAGCAACGGCGAGGGGGCTTCGGCTGAATCCTTCTCAGGCGCGTCGGCTGCCTTGTCGTCTTTTTCCTTGTCCTTTACCTGCAGCGTCTTTGCCTTGCTGGCCATTCATTGCTCCTCAAACGCGCGTCATGCAGGAAACGTTGCCGCGCCCGCTTTCAAACTCTAGACTTACCTACGACGCGCAAAGGGCGGCGCAAACCGTCGCCACCCCCAAATTGCGCTTGTCGATTTCGAACCCTTAACCCGCCGCGTATTCCGAAAAAGTGTTACCGGTTTTTCGATCGGAATACGCGCCAGATTATTTCTGACGCATTTTCTGACGGCGAACCGGCGGCCACTTCGCCTGAAAATGCTATGGATACCCTTAAGCTTCGCTTAACCCTGTTTTTGCAGCCAAACCATGGATTTGGCGAGTCATTTCGGGGGCCCTAGCGCTCCCGTCCGCATGATTTTTTAATCAAACGCTCCGTTGGAACCGTCCCGAAGACTCCCCAAAACCCTCGATCAGGGCCTCGGTGCCGTCCACTTCCGCCAGCCTCGCCTTGACATCGCGCAGCCACGCCAAATTTGCCTCGCTGGCTTCCTCGCCCAGGGCCAGCTCGGCATCCTTCAATTCCCTAAGTAATGAGTGCCATTGGCGATGCAAGGAGACGAGCTGATGCCAGGTGGAAAGAACGTCATCGCGGGCGGCGCCGGGGCCTGCGCCCCACACCGCCGGGGTCGTGATTATCAGCTCAACCCTTTGAAGTAGTTGTGAAAAACCGCCCGCTGCGAGGTCGGCCCGCATCTTCTCGGCTTGTTCCGATGGTTCCGGAGAGTGGTGATGGTCTTTCGCGAAGGCGGCGATGATGCCGGCGCGCAGTTTGTTGGCCTCCGGGTGAGCCATTTCCAGTGCCGCCACCTCCTCGAGATGGTCGTGCAGCAACCAAGGATGATTGATCAGGGATTGCAGGATCAGGGCCTCGCGGCGGGAGATCGCGCTGCGCTGGCCGCGCATGATCGGGCTCAGCGCAAGCTGCGGGCTCGCCGCCTGATAGGGCCCGGGGCTGAGAGCGGGGCTGCCGCCGCCGCCCTGCCCGCGGCCAAACCGGCCTGCCGCGCCCGGCTTGAACGGGCCGCGCGGGGCAAAGCGCCGGCCTGATTCGCCACTGAGACTGCCGCCACGGTAACCACCTTTGCCGTAACCACCTTGCGAGGTTTCGGGTGCGAAGGTGCGCAGCAAGCGCTCGGCGAGATGCTGGCGATAATAGCGCCGCACCACTTCATCGCGGATGCCATTGGTAAGTTCGCCGATCCGCGCCTCCAGCGCCGCGCGCCGCTCGGGCGTCGCAAAAGTGCCGGCCTCGATCTCGCGCGACCAGATGATGTCGGCGAGCCCGCGCGCGGCGGAAATCACCTCCTCGATCGCACCGCGCCCACCGGAGCGGGCGAGATCGTCGGGGTCCTGCCCTTCGGGCAACAATGCAAAACGAAGACTCTTTCCGGGCTTGAGATGCGGCAGCGCCAGATCGGCCGCGCGCCAGGCGGCCTTCTGCCCGGCCTTGTCGCCGTCGAAGCACAGGATCGGCTCATCCGCCATCTTCCACAACAGTGACAGCTGGTTTTCGGTGAGCGCCGTGCCGAGCGGGGCGACGCTTGCGGCAAAACCGGCGCCGACCATGGCGATGACGTCGACATAGCCTTCGACCACCACCAGCGCGCTGCCGTTATGCGCGGCCTGCCGCGCGGGCGCCAAGTTGTAGAGATTGTCGCCCTTGTGAAACAGCGGGGTTTCCGGCGAGTTCAGATATTTGGCCGGCGCATCCTTTTCCAGCGCGCGGCCGCCGAAGGCGATCACGCGGCCGCGCAAGTCCGTGATCGGAAACATCACGCGATCCCGGAAGCGATCATAGGGCACCGGGATGTCGTCGCCTGAAACCAGGAGGCCGGCTTCGACCATGTCCTCGACCGGAATGCCCTGCGCGCCCAGATATTCCTTCAACGCAAAACGCTCGCCCGGGGCATAGCCGATGCGGAACTGCACCTGGACGGAAGGCGAGATCGCGCGGTCGCCGAGATAGCCGCGCGCCTTGGCGCCATTGCGCGAGGCCAGCGTATCGGCGAAGAACTTTGCCGCGAGCTCCATCACGTCATGCAGCGTTTTGCGGCGCTGTTCTTGCCGCGCGGCGTCAGGGGTCGCGGCGGGCAGCGCTACGCCGGCCATCGCAGCGAGCCGCTCGACGGCCTCAGTAAAACCGACGCCCTCGGTCTCCATCAGGAAGGAGATGATGTCGCCATGCTTGCCGGAGGAGAAGTCGTGATAAAATCCCTTCTGGTCGTTAACCGTGAACGACGGCGATTTTTCCTGCTGGAACGGCGACAGCCCCTTCCACTCTTTTCCCGCCTTCTTCAATTTCACGCGGCGGCCCACGACTTCGGAGACCGGAAGCCGGGCACGCAGCTCATCAAGGAATTGGGGCGTGAAGCGCATGTTTGGGATTCTGGGTGAGTCGGGGGACGATGCCAACCGATCATCGATATAGGGACGGCGGGGTAAAATACGAAGATTGTGGGCCTTCTCGCCGCTATTCACAGGGGGCCGCTTCACACGCCGCGCTCGCCCCATCGCCCCCTCTCCCGCTCTTCGCGGGGGAGGGTTGGGGTGGGGGACTCTCCGCGGTCACGGTGCTCGACGTAACCCAACGCCTGTGATCTTCCCCCGAAAAAATGGACAGGGTTAAGCTGCTTTTAGCTCCATCTCGATCGGGCTGATGTAGCCGATGGCCGAGTGACGCCGAGTTCGATTGTAGAAGCCTTCAATGTAGGCAAAGATATCGCGTTTGGCTTCTGCTCGTGTTGCATATTGCCGGTGATGAACGAGCTCGGTTTTGAGCGTGTGGAAGAAGCTCTCCATCGGGGCATTGTCGTAGCAGTCGCCCTTGCGGCTCATCGAGGCCCGGAAGCCGGCGGACTGCATCACCTTGCGGTAGTCCGCCGAGGCATATTGAACGCCCCGATCGGAATGGTGGATCAGGCCGGCGCCAGGCCGCTGCGCCGAGATGGCCATCTTCAATGCTACCAACGGCAGGTCGGCGCGCAAATGATTCTCCATCGCCCAGCCCACGATCCTGCGGCTGTAGAGGTCCAAGATGGTGGCCAGATAGAGCCAGCCCTGATCGGTCTCGACATAGGTGATGTCGGCGAGCCAGATCCGGTTCGGCGCGGCGGCGGTGAAGTTGCGGTCGAGCAGGTTCGGGGCGATCGGGAGGTCGTGGCGGCTGTCGGTGGTCCGCACCCGGCTTCGCCGCGCCATGATGGCCCTGATACCGTGATGGCGCATCAATCGCTCAATGCGACCGCGGCTCGCCCCGC
Source organism: Bradyrhizobium lablabi (assembly GCF_900141755.1). NCBI lineage: Bacteria > Pseudomonadati > Pseudomonadota > Alphaproteobacteria > Hyphomicrobiales > Nitrobacteraceae > Bradyrhizobium > Bradyrhizobium lablabi. The sequence goes on from NZ_LT670844.1 coordinate 2,713,512, forward strand.
GGCCCTGCGCCTTCAGCTCGACATGGATGCGCGGGCTGCCATAGCGTCCGCAGGTATCGCGATGGACCCGCCTGATGTCGTCAATGAGGTGACGATTGGCGGCGGATCGCCGGCTCTCCGGGCGGGAGCGCCAGGCATAATAGCCGGCCGGCGAGACCCCGAGCACGTCGCACAGGATCGTCACCGGGTAATCGGCGCGGCGATCTTCGATGAAGCGGAATCTCATGTCCGCGTTCCAGCAAAGATCGCGATCGACTTTTTTAAAATGTCGCGCTCCATGCGCAGCCGCTCGTTCTCTCGCTGCAAACGAGCGATCTCTGCCGCGTGGTCCGCCGACGGCAGCGTCGCCTGCGTTGTGGGGCGCCGCGCCGCCGCCGTCGGCTCCCGCCCAGCCCCACGTAGTTCCACCCAGCGCCGCAGCACCGAATCGCGCAGCCCAAGTTCCCTGGCCACCGATCCGATCGATCGGCCGCTCGAAGCCACCAGATCGACCGCTTGCCGCTTGTAGTCGTCCGTAAACGACCGACGTTGACGTCCTTCCATCCGACACCTCCTGGCTCCTTGAGCCTACTACAGGTGTCCATCAATTCGGAGGAGGTTCACTGCAGCCAAATAGCGCTTCTCGACAGTCCCAGCGCGGAGAGAGCCCCCACCCCGGCCCTCCCCCGCGAAGAGCGGGAGAGGGAGTTCGCCGGGCTATTCACAGGGGCCGCTAGCGCCGCGGCCGTCCTCTCTCCCGCTCTTCGCGGGGGAGGGTTGGGGTGGGGGACTCTCCGCGGTCACGGTGCTCGACGTAACCCAACGCCTGCAGCCAAATAGCGCTTCTCGACAGTCCCAGCGCGGAGAGAGCCCCCACCCCGGCCCTCCCCCGCGAAGAGCGGGAGAGGGAGTGAACCGCCGGGCTATTCACAGGGGGCGCTAGCGCCGCGGCCGTCCCCTCTCCCGCTCTTCGCGGGGGAGAGTTAGGGTGGGGGCTCTCTCCGCACTGGGATTGTCGAGAAGCGCGATCTCACTGTGGCCGTGCATTCACGTCGAGCACCGTCGACGCGGAGAGAGCCCCCACCCCGGCCCTCCCCCGCGAAGAGCGGGAGAGGGAGTGAACCGCCGTCGCGTCTAGTCTCTGCGCCTATTCTTCCATAAACCGGCCCGAAGCAATCCGCGGCAGGCCGGTGACGGGCCAGTTGTAGATATAGGTCCACGCTTCGCCCACGGCGCCGTCGTCTGATGTCACCGGCAGCATCTGCCGGATATATTCGGTCGGTTCCGCAAATCCCTCGCCGCAGGCCTCATACATGTCGAGCTCGCGCAGCAAGGCGTCGCGCTCGCGCAGACGAAACACTTCGCCGAACACGATGTCGGCAGGATCGTCCGACAGCACCAGCCCCGGATAATGTTTTATGAGATAAAGCCGGCCCTGGCAGCGCATTTCGCCCAAAAAGTCCGCGTTGGCCGAGAGCAGCTGCGCCATCGGATGATCGAAGCCGCGCATCAGCGTGCCGTAGACGAAGAGATGGTTGGAGGTCATCGACTATCTCACCCCGTCATTGCGAGCGAAGCGAAGCAATCCAGAGCCCCGCAAGCGGAAAGCTGGATTGCTTCGTCGCTTTGCTCCTCGCAATGACGGGGAGAAGCCGGTGCCATCCTCACGTCGTCACCACTTCGTCGCTTTGCTCCTCGCAATGACGGGGTGAGGCCGGTGCCATCCTCACGCAATCACGCCGTCACCACCTCGTCGCTGACGACGACGAATTTTGCAAGGTTCATCCGGCCAAAGCTCGTGGTCAGTGCGACGTCGGCGGCGTCGCGGCCCGTCCCCATCAGGATGCGGCCGATGCGCGGGTGATTGTGGCGGGCGTCGAAAGTGTACCATTGGCCGGACAGATAGACCTCGAACCAGCCGGAAAAATCCATCGGCTCGGGCTCGGGGGGAATGCCGATGTCGCCCATGTAACCCGTGCAATAGCGCGCCGGGATGCCCATGCAGCGGCAGAAGGTCAACGCCAGATGCGCGAAATCGCGGCACACGCCGGTGCGCTGCTCGTAGACGTCATGGGCGGATTTCATGTGGTGGGCGTGCGGGTAACCAAAGGTGACATGATCGTGCACGAAGTCGCAGATCGCCTGCACCCGCGCCCATCCCGGCTTGCTGGTGCCGAACAGCGACCAGGCGATATCGGTGAGCTTGTCGGTTTCGCAATAGCGGCTCGCCATCAGATAGAGCAGCAACTCATCCGGCAATTTGTCGATCGGAAGCTGCTGCGCGCTCGGCGCCACGACATCGGGTAGTCCGCTGTCGCGCACCAGCGCCTTGCAGCGCAAGGTCACGCCGCCGGCGGGCGCCACCAATCTCCCGCAGATATTGCCGAAGCTGTCGCGGTAGAAGCCGATCGGTACGTTCGGCTCGGCGACGATGGTCTCGCTGCCGATGATGTCCTTTTGCCGCGAGGGGTGAATCGAGAGCATGATCACCATCGGCGTCGCCGCCGGCGCCGCGTAAGAAATCTCGAAACCGACCTTGATTTCCATGACTATACCCTTGCTCTTGCCTCTTCGCCGGCAGACACGACGTTGATAGCGACCTCCATGCCGACATAGGCATCGGCCGAACCGAGATAGACGCCGTGCAGCGGGATGGCCTGGCGCGGATCGCGCGCCACCGCGACGCGGATGAGGTCGCGGGTGCCGACAATGCCGTTGGTCGGGTCGAACTCGATCCAGCCCGCGCTCGGCAGATAGACCTGCACCCAGGCATGGGTCGAGCCGCCGCCGACATAGCCGTGCGCGCGATCTCCGGGTATGAACAGATATCCCGACACGAAGCGCGCGGCGATGCCGAGCCGCCGCAGCGCCTCGATCATGAACAGCGCGTAGTCGCGGCAGGTGCCGGATCGCGTCTGCAGCGTATCGAGCGGATGCTGGGTGCCGTGCTCATGGCGCTTGCGGTACATGAACATCTCGCGGATGCCGTAGGTCATGTTGCACAGAATGTTGAAAGTCGGGGTCGGTCCCTGCGCGTCGAGAAAAATCCGCGCCCAGGCCGACAGCTCGCCGTCGGGATCGCTGTATTGCGGCGTGATGAACTGGACGAGATCGGGAAACTCGTCGTCGTCGTAGTGGAACGGATAGAAATACGCCGGATCGTCCGGGGTCAGCGCGAATTCCTCGGCGGGATTGTGCTCGACGGTTGCGGTCGAATTGAACGACAGGCTATCGGCGCGCTCGTCGAAGGTCGCGATCCCTACGCTGTTGCCGAACACGTCGTGGATCCAGCGCAGCGACATCGGCTTCGGCGCGATGACGAGACGGTGCGCATGCACGCGCAGATCATGGCCGTCGCGCGGGCGCAGCATGATACGGTGTTCGCCGAACGCTACCGGGTGGGCGTAGCGGTATTCGGTCTTGTGATGGATCGTGAGCAGCGGCATCGTTGTGCAACAATTATGACTTTATGCGATGTAATCTATACCGATCCCTGCTTATTCCTAAATCGGAATGCCGCTTCGATAGGCAATAGTTAAGGAACAATGGCTTTGGACAGCGAAGTCGACGCATCTTTACTTAGTCGGGAAGATGCCGCGCCGGTTCATGAAGAAAATGCGTTGGGACGCTCGCCGTTCCTCTTGACGTCGGATCATTTCGGCCGATTGATCCCGGCAGCGCTCGGCGACCTCGGGCTTCCCGTGAGCGAGCTGACGCGGCATATCGCCTGGGATATCGGCATTGCCGCCGTCGCCTCCGCGCTGTCAAAGCATCTCGACGCGCATCTGATCGCGCAGCGTTATTCGCGGCTCGTGATCGACTGCAACCGCCCGCCGGCCGCGCCAGGCTCGATCCCGCGCATCAGCGAGGCGACCGTGATACCCGGCAATGAAGGCCTTTCGCGCGACGCGGCCGAAGCGCGGCGCCGGCAGATCTTCGATCCCTACCATCATCGCATCCGTGAGGTGATCGACGCCCGGCTCGCCGAGAAGCTGCCGACGGTGCTGGTGTCGCTGCATAGTTTCACACCGGTTTATGCCGGGATCGCGCGACCCTGGCATATCGGCACGCTCTATCATCGCGATACGAGATTGCCGCCGCTTTTACTCAAGATGTTGCGCGCCGAGGCAGATCTCGTGGTCGGCGACAACGAGCCCTATGCGGTGAGCGACGAGACCGATTACACGATCCCCGTGCATGGCGAGGCGCGCGGCCTGATGAATTCAGGCATCGAGATCCGGCAGGATTTGATCACTGATCCCTCCGGGCAGACCGAATGGGCGGAGCGGCTGGCGCGGGTTCTTGCCGAGATCGAGACGACGTTGCGCCCGCAGGGGTTCTTTTCGGCTTAAGCCGCGTGCGCAACGAAATACGCGCCGGCCGCGAAGCCGAGCACGATCAGCCATAGGATCCACGCAAAACCCGCGCGCGGGTCGAGCACCGCCTCGGAAGGATTGGCGGGGTTGACGTAGACATTGACGATGGCGCCGTTTCGATAAGCGTTGGTGAATTTGCCCACGAGCCAGCCCGAGGTCGAGCGCACGCCGGTGGTGAGGCTTGAGTGGACATTGGTGTAGGCGACATTGTTGTAGCGGTAGGTGTAGGAGACCGTTCGCTGAAACATCGCCTCGCCCGGCACGAAGTCGCTTTCCGGCGCGGTGCGGTATTGTTCGAGCGCCGACATCCGGATGGTGCCCGGCACCACCGGCCAGTCCTTTGCCAGCGATGCCTGCCGCTGCAGTGCGAGCGCGAACAGCGCCGTCACAAAGCCGAATGCGCCGAACGCGACTACCAGCGGCGACGTCTTGGGGTTGGCGAGCCGCGTCGCGATGAACTCGCTTAGCTGATGCAGGCCGATGGCCGAGCCGAACACAACCGCGAGCACGATTCCCGTTGCGATACCGAGGCAGGCCCACAGGACCTTCGGCAGGTCGCGGTCCAGCACCGCCTCGTGCGGATACAGCGGGTTGTAGTAGACGGGCACAACGGTGCCGACCGGATAGCGCGCGATGGTCTCGGCGACCTCGAAATTGCCGCGGTCTTCACTGACGCTGACGCGGTTGCTGCGCAAGCTTCGGCCGCGGACGGAATATTCGTAGACGATATTGGCGAAGTTGCGCCGCTCGAAGCGATAGCCGTCGTCGCGGCTGTTGTCGATCACCCTGACCTCGCGCACTTCGGAAGTAGAGGTCACCACCTTGCCCGTCGCCTGCGGCCAATTCCTGGCGGCGCGCACCTCCAGCGTTTTATAGGTCGCGGCAAAAAGGATCAGCCCGAGCGGCGCGAGCAGCATCGCATAGACTTGCCAGGGTAGATCGGGCACGAACGCATCCTCGTAAAACCGGCAGTTGGCGGTTAGACGCAACGCCGGCTCGGCCGGTTCAATGCCCTCCCGATCGTGATCCGATTAGATTCAATCGGATCACGATCTCATCTCTTTGTTTGAGCATGATCTTTTCGGAAAACCGGTTTCCACTTTTCCGGATCATGCTGCCGCGCTCAGCGCGCCCGGGTCAGCGCCAGCCAGATGCCGCCGCCGATCATGAAGCCGCCGGAAAGGCGCGACAACAGCCGCGTCCGCCGCGCCGAGAAGAACAACCGCGCCCGGCCGGCGAGCAGCGCATAGATCGAATCGGTGATCGCCCCCGTGATCATGAAGGTGACCCCGAGCAGCGCGACTTGCGAAAAATGGTCGCGGCTCATGTCCATGAACTGCGGAATGAAGGCGCCGAAAAACACCAGCACTTTTGGATTGGACAGCAGCACCAGGAACCCTTGCAGGAAAAATCCGCCGCGCGGCGGGGGCGGCGGCGCGTCGTCCTTGACGCCCTCGACGGGGCTGCGGATCAATTTGATGCCGAGCCAGATCAGATAGGCTGCGCCCGCAAAGCGCACCCAGTCGAACCAGTAGCCCATGGTCGCCATCAGTGACGTCAGCCCGATCGCGACGATGCCGATCACGATTGCAAGGCCCGCCTGGACGCCGGCGATATTAGTGAGCGCCGCGCGGGTGCCGTGGCGCAGGCCGTTGGCGATGACCAGCGTCACGACCGGGCCAGGCAGCAATGCCAGCGCGATGCAGGCGGCGACGAAGGCGAGATAGACTTGCAGGGACATGTGGGGGGCTCGTGGGTTGATCGAATGACAACTCGATTATGCACGTTCGGCCCACAACCGAAAGATCGCCCTCGTGCGGCCCCCTCGCGGGAAAAGCGTAGCGAGAATGCGCACCCGGATCGGCGCTCCGAGCGCGGCTCGTCCTGACCCGCCCAAAGAGCCGCCGAGGGGGCTGTTCTCGGCGGCTCTCGCGCCGCGACCGTTCTTGGGGGACGGGGGTTGTTCGCCGGCGCTAACGGTGAATAGTTGAAAGCCGTTTCAGGTATGGTTCAGCGACAGGTTCGATCATTGCCCTCCCTTTGTGACCGGTTCCGCGACGTGGCCGGGTATTCGGCGCCTTGGAGACTCGTGTTACGAACAGCATTGATATTGCGTCACATCAAAACTATACTGTATCGTTTATATAATCCCACTTCGGCTGGCTGACAAGGGGCTTTGGATGGCGAAGGAAGCAACTATTGTGGCGACGCGCCCTGCCCGGCGGGGGAGCGGCGGCCGTCCCACCCGAGAGGAGGCCGTGCGGCGCGACGCGCGTTTGCTCGATGTCGCAACGAAGCTGTTCATGGAGCGCGGTTTTGACTGCACATCGATCGATGCGGTCGCGGAAACCGCCGGCGTGAGCAAGCCAACCGTCTATTCGCGTTATCGTGACAAGCGCGATCTGTTCACAGCCGTGCTGCGAGCCACGATCCAACGCTGGCTTGCTCCTCTATCGGCGGCGGCCGAGGCCGCCAAGGTCAACCCCAAGAGCGTAGAGACGACGCTGCACGATCTTAGCCGGCACGTGCTGGCCCACGCTTGGACACCCGAGGTGATCATGCTGCGCCGAACTCTTGCGGCTCAGGTCGTCCAGTTTCCGGAACTGGCAAAGCTCGCGCATGAAGAGGGTTGGCTGCGTGGAGTTCGGGCCGTGGCAAGCCTGCTTCAACAGTTTGCCGACCGCGGCCAGATCAAGATCGACGACCCGGCAATGGCGGCCGACCTGTTCCTCAGTCTTGTACTGGGAAATACCGACAAGCACCACGGCGTCGCAACCCGTCCAAAGTTTCAGGAACAACGGAGAGAGGCTGCCGTCAAACTTTTCCTGAATGGCGTGAGGCCTCGCTGAGAGCCTGCAGCTAGCGCGTGATGACTTTAGGTTGAGGCACCGCGGTGACTTCTCCCTCGCCCCGCTCTTGCGGGGAGAGGGTTGGGGTGAGGGGCTGTTTCCGCGAATGGTGAAGCACAACGTATGCGGAGAATCCCCCTCACCCGGATCGCTGCGCGATCCGACCTCTCCCCGCAAGCGGGGCGAGGTGATCGAACTTGCGCAGGCGACGATTCAAACTCAAAATCATCATGCTTTAGCTTTGCGCGAATTTGACGGTTGAGACAGGCCACTTTCCCGGGTGGCCTTCGATGGAAATTAGCAGGCCGTGAAGATCGTCAAGCCAGATGGCCTCCACCGTCCCCGCCGTACCGTCGGTCATGACCACCGCCTTGCCGACAAGCTGCGCGTCCGCCTCCTCGAATGCGTGGAGGATCGCTACCGCACGACGCTTTACAGCGGTCATGCGAGTCTCGCCCCTCATTGCATCGTTGCCGATCTTCGGTAACGAAAATCGCTCTGCAAGGAACCATCCGGTGGCGGCGCCTTCGCCCAGAAATCACCGGTTTTGGCCTTGTCATATCCGTATTGAAAAAGGGAGCGCATGTAGCTGGTTTCAAAACCGGATGCGCCAGGTGACGGAACATCCTTGGCGATGTAGGTCAGATTGAATCCGAAATTGTTGCGGCGAGCGAAATCATAGGTCTCATAGAGCACCGAGCGGATCTGCGTCTTGGTTACCGACGCGGAAGCTCGTACGGCGATGCCGATCGTGCTGTTCGGCACCAGCTGGAAGTCTCGCTCGACCTTATCGTTCACCAAGACATAGATGTTCATGCGAAGACCTCTGGCGAACGCTCCGTTTCGCAAGAGGAATGCTTCCGGCAACGTCAGGACCGGCGCCGTCACGCCTCCATCGACATGCATCTCCTGGAAGCGACGCCCGTTCGCTTCGGCATCGATCAGCATCGGCGGGAACACCACCGGGATGCTTGCGGACGCGGCCAGGACATCCCTGAATAAATCCAGCGCCTGGGGGGACCCGATCGCCGCGATGCGGCCCATATCCCAGATCACCGTGCGCTGCGTATCGAGATTGGTCGTGACGATGAGAAGCCTTCTGCCCTTGGCGTGTTCGGCGGCGATTGCCGCGAGCATGTTCTGGCCGACATAGCGGGCAACAAGCTCGCGCAGATGCGTATTTCCAAACAGGCCGGATCCGAAGAGAGCATGCACGACGCTTGGCGTATTGAGCAAGCTTTCGGCGATGCCGCTGGTGTAGACGTCTCGCAATGTCTCGTCGTAAGCAGGGCCGAGAAATGCAAATGGGGCAATCAGGGCACCCGTGCTCACCCCCGAAACTGCTGAAAATTCGGGACGCGTCCCTGCCGCCGTCCAACCGTTCAGCACACCGGCACCGTATGCGCCATCGGCGCCGCCCCCCGACAATGCAAGATAGCTGAGAACGCCGGCTCGAGGATTCACATTCGTCTTGAGAAAAGTCGATGCAGGCTCGTCCGCATAACTACGCAGTTCGCCGAGATCCAACACCCGGGAAGATGCCGCATCGGACGCCGTGTACGATGTGCGAGGAAGAGAACTGCAGCCGGCAAGAACCAACATTGCAGCTAACAGCGCAAATGGCCGGACATGCGATTGTCGACGTGAACACATGACTCTTTCCCGGCTTGCTTAACAACGATTTTGCTACGGGGGACTTGGCGCGGACGCGAGCGACTGCTTCGTCTCCAGCCGAGTGTTTGCTTCGCAACGTGTGTTGCTCGATTCCTTCACCCGTTCCACAACGTCACTTCCATCCATCGTCATCCAAAATCCTCCTTGTCAGTCACCTGAAACTGTATTATGTAAACGATACAGTGTGGTTTTGATACTGGCTAACGGTATGACCACGGTTTGTAAAGTAAGTCTTAAAGGCCCGGTTTCGCGCACCTGGCCCTGAACCGGCCGTTGCCGGATTCAGGCGTCTGCAACGCCGCACTCAAGTTCGACGCGAAACCTGGCTCGCGCATGTGATGGGCGGGTGGAAGGAAATAGAGCAAGTCATGGCTAATCCGAACGAAATCCATTCAGGCATCCGCGGTGCAGACGTCGAAGAAATCGATGGCCCCCGTCCCGAGCACAAGATCCGTCACCTGACGCGCCGTCTGTCGGAGGCCAAGGCTTCAGGCACAGGCGGGGTCGTCAAACCAGAATCAAAAGTCGGCCCAGACGATCGCAAGCCCGAGGCGAGGCCGTCGGCTGAACCGCCCCTCGCCGCTGCGGCGGCGAGTTCCGTGACGTCGAAGAAATCGTTGCGTCGGCCGTTGATGTTCGCGTTGCTGCCGGTGGCGCTCATCGCCGGCGGATATTTTTATGTGACAGGCGGCGCCGTGATGTCGACGGACAATGCCTATGTGCAGGCCGACATGGTCGGATTGTCGACCGACGTGTCCGGAATCGTTCGTGAGGTCTCGGTTCACGACAATCAGAAGGTCGCGAAAGGCGACGTCCTGTTCAAGCTCGACGATCTGCAGTTTCGGCTCGCACTGGATCGCGCCGAGGCCCAAATCGGAAACACGCGAAACGATCTCGTTGCGCTCCAGACCAACTACCGCAACATGCAGGCCCAGGTTGAACAGGCCCAGAAGGATGTTGACTTCAACATGGTCAACTTCCAGCGCCAGGAGCAACTGATTGCCAACAACTTTACGCCAAAAGCCACCTTCGACGCCGCCCGCAATACCCTGCAAGGGTCGCAGCAGAAGCTTGCCTCGCTGAATGCGCAGCTTGCAGGCATTGCCGCAAACCTCAACGGCAACCCCGACGCGCCGATCGAGGATCATCCGCGATACAAGGATGCATTGGCCGCGCGCGACGAGGCCGCGCGCCAGCTCGCGCACACCATCGTGCGAGCCCCCTTCGCCGGCATCGTGACCAACGTACCGTCGCTGCAGCCCGGCCAGTACCTTGCTGCCGCGGCAACGGCATTCAACATCGTCTCGACCGATCACGTCTGGGTTCAGGCGAGCCCGAAGGAAACCGAGCTGACCTACGTCAAGCCGGGACAGAAAGTGACGGTAGAGGTCGATACTTTTCCAGGCCAGCGGTGGGTCGGCACTGTCGAAAGCATAAGTCCAGCGTCAGCATCGAGCTTTTCCCTGCTGCCGGCGGAGAATACCAGCGGAAACTGGGTCAAGGTCGTCCAGCGCATTCCAATGCGTGTCAGTGTCAGTAATGCCCCCGGTAAGCCGCCGCTGCGCGTCGGCATGAGCGTCGAGGTGAATGTCGACACCGGGCATGAGCGCGGGCTGCCCAGTTTTATAACTGATCTTTTTGGATCGTCATCGGAAGCTAAAGATGGCTGACGCTATTGCCGGCGCTCCACAGCCGATCAACCGCGGCGCGATCACGGCATGTGTGATTCTGGCCGTTATCATGCAGGCGCTCGATACCACGATCGCCAATGTCGCGCTTCCCTATATGCAGGGCAGCGTGTCGGCAAGCGCGGATCAGATTAACTGGGTGCTGACTTCCTATATCGTGGCCGCGGCCATCATGACCCCGCCATCGGGGTTTCTTGCCAGCAAATTCGGCCGCAAGCGCGTCTTGATGGCGGCCGTCGTCGGCTTCGTCCTTGCATCCGTGCTGTGCGGCATCGCGCAGTCGCTGGTCCAGATCGTGGTTTTCCGATTGCTGCAAGGATTCTTCGGCGCAGCGCTGGTTCCGCTTGGCCAGTCCGTTCTGCTCGACATCTATACGGTGGAAGAACGCGGGTCTGCCATGGCCGTATTCGGCGTCTCGGTGATGGTCGGGCCGGTGCTGGGTCCGGTGATCGGCGGCTGGCTGACCGACCACTACAGCTGGCGATGGGTATTCTATATCAACGTGCCTCTGGGAGCGCTCGCATTCGCCGGCATATCGTTCTTTCTCAGCGAGACGAAGATCAGCACGGCAGCGAAGCTTGACTGGCTCGGATTTGGCAGCTTGAGCATCTCCATTGCCGCCATGCAGGTGTTTCTGGATCGGGGTGCGCAACTTGACTGGTTCTCTTCCTTCGAAATTCTGATCGAGGCGGTCGTCTGCGCATCGGCACTTTACATCTTCCTCGTCCACACCCTTACCGCGAAAAACTCCTTCGTGAATCCCAGACTGTTTCTCGATCGAAATTTCGCGGTCGGGGTGCTGTTCATCTTCATCGTTGGAATAACCTATCTCGCGTCACTGGCGTTGCTGACGCCCTATTTGCAGACCCTGATGGGTTATCCCGTGGTGACCGCAGGTATCGTCATGGGCCCGCGGGGCTTGGGCACCATGGTCTGCATGTTTCTGGTCGGCCGCCTCGTCGGGCGCATAGATACAAGGCTTCTTATCCTGACCGGCCTGCTGCTGACGGCCTGGGCCATGTACGACATGACGGGATGGAATCCGAACGTCTCGCAATGGACGATCGCAGTAACCGGATTCATCCAGGGAGCCGGGCTTGGATTTTTGTTCGTTCCGCTTAACACCGTCACCTTCGCCACACTTCCGCCCGAGCAGCGAGCGGACGGCACCGGTGTGTTCAACCTCTCCCGTAACGTCGGGTCCAGTGTTGGCATATCGATCGTGTCTTATCTGCTGATCAGAAACAATCAGGTCAATCACGCGACGATCGCGAGCCATGTCACAGCCTTCAATCACGCATTCGACAACAGCACCGTGCGGCAGGCCTTGAGTCCCTGGACCGCGAGCGGACGCGCGGCGCTCGATCAGGTCATCCAAACCCAGGCTTCAATCATCAGCTACATCGACGATTTCAAGCTGATGATGATCCTTCCACTTGCCGCCATTCCACTCATCCTGCTGCTGAAGCACACGCCAATTTCTGCCGACAACGACCATGCGATGGCGATGGAATGAACGGCACCTCGCGCTTCGATCGCGTTGCACTTGTCTGAAGTCTAATGGAGGCAACACCATGCAAAAAGCCTTACTGACGCTCGCCCTGCTATTTCTCCTGATTTCAACCGGCGTCCTCGCTCACAGCGGCACGGAGCAAGAAGAGAAGGCTTGCACCCGCGACGTGCAGCGCTTCTGCCGCAAGCTGATGGATCAGGGCGATTTTACCATTCTGGCTTGCCTCAAGGAAAATCGTCCAAAGCTGTCTCCCGCGTGCCGCTACGTGCTGGTCAGCCACGGGCAATAGCCGCCTTCTCCCTCGCCCCGCTCTTCGCGGGGAGAGGGCATAGGCGGCCTACGGCCGCCGTTCTAGATAGAAGAACGCCGATGCGAAGCATCGGCTATGGTGAGGGGCTGCCTCCACGAATACCGTATGCGCGGTGAGTCCCCCTCACCCGGATTGCTTCGCAATCCGACCTCTCCCCGCAAGCGGGGCGAGGTTAAGCACGCCTTACCCTCCGTCCATCACGAGTCTCATCCAGCGCATGATCTCGCGCGAGCCTAGAAACTCCAGCGCTACGCGCTGAACAACTGACGCCTTGCCCGTGCCTTGCGCGACCGCCACCAAGAGGTCGCAGCGGTGGGAGACGGCGATGCCGATTGCCGAATGCGGCGAACCCTCGGACATGCGGAGATCATAGGCCCGCAAGCGTCCGGGCATATCGGCAATCCGGATCACCCTCCCCGGTTCAAGCGGGGCAAACCGTTCGCTGATCAAATCGAGATCAGCGACGCGGTCGACTTCGTCGTCATCGGCGACGCCGCTATCGCAATTGCAAAAGCCGATTTTTGGCCGCACATAGATTTCGACCTGCTCGCCGCAAAACTCGTTTTCGCAGCGGAAGGCGCGGCCCGCCGGCCAGCCGTCGCGCGGAAACGGCCAGGCGATTTCGCGCCAGCCGTCCGCGTTCGACCGCGCCCGCTCGTAACCGGCGGAGCCGGACAGCGCGAAAATCGCGATCGCAAACGCGCTCAGCAGCAGTCTTCGCATCTGAAATCGCCGCGCATCAGGGCAACCCGGCGACCGCGCGCGCGGAGCCGGTCAGTTCGAGGATATGCAGGCCGGTATTGGCGCGGTCGACGATATAGATATAGCCGCGCTCGTCGGTCTCGACATTGTTGGTCTGGATCGCGACCTTGCAATGGTCCTTGCCTTCGCTGGTGACGCAACGCTTGTCGGTCGCCGCCGTGATCGAGGGAATGAAATAGCCGACCTCGGTCGGATGATAGGGATCGCGGATGTCGAGCGCGCGCACGCCGGCATTGAAGAAGGCGATGAACGCCATCTTCTTGTAGTAGACGGGCGCCATGCTCTCGTTGGAGGAATGCGAGCCGAACCGCCCGCCCCGTTCGCAGAACGAGCCGCTCTTTTCCGGCACCGTATAGCTCGAGATCATCATCGGATTTTTCTCGACAGTGACGTCGGCGAACCACACCATCTGCCGCGGCTCGGCGCATTCGTTGACGATCGCCTCGTCGACGATCATCACGATGTCGCGGCTGCTCCCGTCCTTGTCATGGGCGAATTCGGCAATCGGCATCTTCAACATCGGGAACGTGGTGTGAGCGCCGTTGAAAGCCGACATCGGCATTCGCGCAATTTCCGGAAAGCGGAGGTTTTCGGGCGTCGGCTCCTTCGGGCCGTTGATGAGCTTGTCGCGATCGACGATCTGCAGCACGCCGCCCTTGTCGGTGCCGTATCCGAAATAGATGCGGTTGCCTTGCGGCCCGGTCGAGATCGGCCCGTGAACCTCGGTCGGCACCGCACCGGTTGCGCCCGGCTCCTGACCGGGGAGACCAAAATCCCTGATTTTTGTCGGATGCGCGGGATCGCTGAGATCATAGACCTGCGTCATCCGGCGCGTGCGCCAGTCCGGCGCGCCCGACACCAGAAACGCAATGCCGGTGTCGCATTCCCACCAGCTTTTGTGCGTGTCCTTCAAGCCGCCGATGCGCGTGACCAGCACGGGATTGGCGGGGTCCGCGACGTTCCAGATTTCGTGCGCCTCGCTGCCAAAGGTGCGTAGCATATAGACCGCGTTGCGGTCGCCCTTGGGCAATGCCTTGCCGTCGCAGACGCGCACCATCTGCGCGCCGCCGGACTCATATTTTCCTTCCTGCCCCGGAATGTGCCGCAGATATCGGGGCTGCGCGGGATCGGTGATGTCGACGATCGAGGTGCCGTTCGGCTCGGCCTTTCCGGTCAGCGGATTGATCGGCGCCGGAATATCGTCGGTGCCGCCGTGATGACCGATATAGGCGATCCAGCGGTCACCCTGATGGTGGATGGTCGGCTGATAGGCGCTCCTCGCCTGCAGGTCGTTCCAACCAACCAGCTTCATATTGGAAGCTTCGGGCGGAGCGCCGATTATCTGGCTCTGCGCATAGACGCCGACGCTTGAGGCGATCAAGAAAATCAAGAGACAGGTTGCCGATTTGACGTAACGGTTCATGTTTTTTCCACCCGGGCTGTCGAAAACCAAACTTCGTTGGCTGGTTTGGCAAAGCTATCATAGCGAAGGCCGCCCCGATTGCACTACGCCTGGCATGCTGAATGCGCAGAGTGCAATGCAGCGTGCGGCGAAGCTTGGAATGCGCGAGTATCTCTTCTTTTTGGGGGAGCCAACGATGTCGCCGCATCACATTCAGCTCGCCAGCCGCCGCCGTTTGTTGCAATTCCTCGCTGCTAGTCCGCTGTTCGCGCGCGAGGCTTTGGCGGAAGCATTGCGTCCGTCCGACCCGGCCGAATGGGCGCCGCGCGATCTCGACAAATTGATTACCGATCCCAAGCAGGCGCTCGACGTGTTCGATTTCGAGCCGGTCATGAAGCAGAATGTTCCGCCCGCGCATTTCGGCTACATGGCAACGGGCGTCGATGACGAAGCAACGCTGCGTGCCAACCGCGAGGGTTTTCGGAAATTTGCGTTGCGGCCGCGACGGCTGGTCGATGTCAGCAACATCGACATGAGCATCGAGATTCTTGGCGCCAGATATGATAGCCCGATCGTGATTGCGCCGACCGGCAGCAACCGCGCCTTTCACCCCGATGCCGAGATCGCCGTCGCCAAGGCGGCGAAAGCGGGCAATCATCTGCAAATTCTATCCACCGTGGCAACGACCTCGATCGAGGACGCCATCGCCGCGCGCGGCGCGCCGGTGTGGTTTCAGCTCTACACCACGCAACGCTGGGAAGTTGCCGAAGGCCTGGTCAAACGGGCGGTGGCCGCGGGCGCGCCGGCGATCGTGGTGACGCTGGACGTGCGAACGCCGGCGAAATGGGAGACCTTTGTCAGACTGCGGCGAACCGACACGCGCGAATGCGGAAGCTGTCACGGCCTCAACGACTATCTATCGCGAAAACCGAATTTTGCCGGCATCGATCTCGGCGGCGTCAGCACGACCGTCGTTACCAACCTGACCTGGGACCTGATCAAGCGGTTGCGCGATGCGGTCAAGGTCAAGCTCGTGCTCAAGGGCATTCTTGGCTTCGAAGACGCAAAGCTCGCCACTGAGGCCGGGATCGATGCGATCGTCGTCTCCAATCACGGCGGGCGTGTGGAAGACGGCGTCAGTGCGACCATCGCGGTGCTGCCGGAAATTGTCGACGCGGTCGGCGGCCGCATGCCGGTCCTGGTCGACAGCGGCTTTCGCCGCGGCAGCGATATCGTCATGGCGCTCGCGATCGGCGCGCAAGCCGTCTGTATCGGCCGGCCTTATCTTTGGGGGCTCGGCGCGTTCGGTCAGCCGGGCGTCGAGCGCGTGCTCGCCATCCTGCGCGCCGAAACCCGCAACGCCATGGCGCAGCTTGGCGCGCCATCCGTGAGAGACCTCACGCCCGCGATGGTGCGGCGAGTCTGAGTTCCCTCAGGCAGCAAAAACCTCACGCCTTGGCCCCAAGAAACCGACGGCGAAAAACTGCGGCTTGACATGCAACCATTTGGTTGCCTATTGTGTCCGCCATGGATGAGGTCTTCAAAGCGCTGGCCGATGCTTCCAGGCGGTCGCTCTTGGACCGGCTTCACGCCAACAACGGACAGACCCTGAACGAACTCTGTGACGGCCTCGCCATGACGCGGCAGGCGGTCACAAAGCACCTTGTGATCCTCGAAGACGCCAACCTCGTCACGACCTTCAAGCATGGCCGCGAGAAGCTGCACTACCTCAACCCGGTGCCGATCCACCAGATCGGCGAACGCTGGATCAAAAAATTCGAGCGCGCCAAACTTGTCGCGCTTACCGAGTTAAAACGACAACTGGAGAACCGCGATGAGTAAGCCGGAATTCGTCTATGTCATCTACATTCATGCGCCGTCTGAAAAGATCTGGCAGGCGCTGATGGACCCCGAGATGACGAAAGAATTCTGGGGCCGGCATCGCAACCAGTCGGACTGGAAGATCGGCTCGGCGTGGCGGCACGAAAACTATGACGATGCGACCGACATTGCGGTCGCAGGCCACATCGTTGAAAGCGACCCGCCGCGGCGCCTGGTGCTGACATGGGCGCGGCCGGACGAAACCGACAAAGCGGCCTTTTCGCGCGTCACGTTCGAGATCGAGGAGTTCATGGGCTCGGCGCGCCTGACCGTCACCCACAGCGATCTCACGCCTGAGACGCTGCGCAACATCAGCGCCGGCTGGCCGGCTGTGCTGTCCAGCTTGAAGAGCCTGCTGGAAACCGGAGCCTCGCTGCCGATGACACGCCGGAATTGGAAGAAAGCCCGCTGAAATCTCTGTCGCACCGAATTGAAACCACAACTGGAGAGAAGCGCGATGAGTAAGCCGGAATTCGTCTATGTCATCTACATTGCCTCGACGCCCGAAAAAGTCTTCGCAGCGCTGACGGATGCAAAAATGTCGGAGCAATATTGGGCCGGCAATCGCGTGGTCTCGGACTGGAAGATCGGCGCCGCGTTCGCGCTCAAGCTCAAACGTGAAGAGACCGACGTCACCGGAACAGTGCTCGAATACGATCCGCCGCGTAGGCTTTCCTATTCGTTTCATCCGCAGCACAGCGGCATGGACACAGAACCGCCGTCGCGCGTCACCTTCGAGATCGAGCCGCAGAAGGATCAGGTCCGGCTCACCATCGTTCACGACGGTTTCGAGCCCGGCAGCAAGGCGTTCGAGAGCATCAGCCGCGGCTGGCCGTTCGTGTTGTCGAGCCTGAAGAGCTATCTGGAGGCCGGCCGCGTGCTGCGCGCGCACTGGTACGAAGACGAGAGCGCCCAGCAAGGCGCGGCATAGATCGCGAGTTCATGAGTTGGAGAGAAATGATGCGCAAGCCTGAATTCGTCTACGTTACCTATATCGAGACCACGCCTGAAAAGCTGTGGGAGGCGCTGACCAGCAGCGAATTCTCAAAACGTTACTGGTTCAACACCGAGTTGAAAACCGATTGGAAGATCGGCTCGCCTTTCGCGCTGGTCATGGACGGCACCACTACCGATGTCGGCGAGGTTCTCGAGTTCGATCCGCCGCGACGGTTGTCTTACACGTTCCACCACGTGCTGAGCGAAGCCGCCCGCAAGGAGCGCCCGACCAAGGTCGTTTTCGTTCTCGCGCCGCATGGCAAGGTCGTGAAGCTGACGCTCACCCATGAAGACTTCGAAGCCGGCAGCAAGCTTCTGGACGGCATTTCCAAGGGATGGCCGGCGATCCTGGCCGGCCTCAAGAGCCTGCTGGAAACCGGCAATGCGCTGACGATTCCTCCAGCCGCACTCGGCATCGAGGGGTTTCAATGAACATCGACAACTTCAAACCGTCGATCGTCTATACGATCTACATCGCATCCACCCCGGAGAAGGTGTGGCAAGCGCTGACATCAGCCGAATTCAGCCGAAAATATTTTTTCGGCAATTCGGTTGAGGTCGATCTCAGGATCGGCGGTGCGTACGTCGTGCGCACGCCGGATGGTTCATTGCATATCAGCGGTGAGGTGATCGAGTGCGATCCGCCGCGCAAACTCACGATCACCTTCAACGTCAATTGGCCGGCGCTGATCGAAAAGCTAGGGCCTACGCTCGTGACCTACGAGATCGAGCCTGCCGGCAACGCAGTCCGGCTGACCTTGACCGAGGCCCACGATCGCCCGATCGACGACGACATTCTTTCGGGCGGCCGCACCGGCTGGCCCGCGATCCTGTCGAGCCTGAAGAGCGTGCTGGAGACCGGAGAGCCGCTTGTCATCAAGATGGAGCCGCCGCAAAAGATGCTGGCGGCGCTGAAGAAGATGGGGATTGCGACGCCGTAGAAGATGTCGTCCGTGCGGAAGGGACGCACGCAAGAAGGGCTCCCTCGCCCCGCTCTTTGGCGGGGAGAGGGTTGGGGTGAGGGGCTGCCTCCGCAAACTCTGAAAGAGAAGTCCTCGTGGTGAGTCCCCCTCACCCGAAATTCTCGCGATGCGAGAATTTCGACCTCTCCCCGCAAGCGGGGCGAGGTAAGCCAGCCCTACCCCAGCGCGCGCAACTCCCGCCGCAGCACCTTTCCCGTCGCCGTCATCGGCAAGCTGTCCACGAATTGCACAAACCGCGGATATTCATGCGCGGCAAGCTGCACTTTGACAAACTCCTGGATCTCGCGGGCCAGCGCATCGTCGGGCGCAAAGCCCGGCCGCAGCACGATCCAGGCCTTGATCGCTTCGGTGCGCACGGGATCGGGAATCCCGACCACCGCCGCCATCGCCACCGCCGGATGCTTTAGTAATGTATGCTCGATCTCGGAGGGGCCGACGCGATAGCCCGCGGTCGTGATGACGTCGTCCTCCCGGCTGACGTACCAAAAGTAGCCGTCCTCATCCTGCACGCCGAGATCGCCGGTCAGCAAAAATTCGCCGGCGTATTTTTTTGCCGTCGCTTCCGGATTTTTCCAGTATTCGATCATGGTGCATGGACAAGGCTGGCGAACACCGATGATGCCGCGGCTTCCCCGCGGCAGTTCCTCGCCCTTGTCGTTGACAATGCGGACGTCGAAGCCGGGCGTGGCCTTGCCCATCGAACCGGGGCGGATCGGGAACAGTTTTGAGTTGCTGCCGATCACGAGATTGCACTCGGTCTGGCCGAACACTTCGTGGGCGTCGATGCCGAAGGTCGCGCGCACCCAGTCGAGCAATTCGCCGCCGAGCGATTCACCGCCGGTGAAAATGCTGCGCAATCTGACGCCGTCATGCCTGACGCCGGCGAGCCGCATCAGCTTTAGCGCCGTCGGCGGCAGGAAGACGTTGCGGATGCCGTAGTCGGCCATCATCTGCATCGCCGCCTCGGAATCGAATTTTCGCGCGCGGTGGCCGACGATCGGGACGCCATGATACCAGCCCGCCAAAAGCGCGTTGATGAGCCCGCCGATCCAGGCCCAGTCGGCCGGCGTCCACATCAAATCGCCCGGCTTGGGCAGGAAATCGTGGCACATCTCGACATTCGGCAGATGGCCGAGCACGACGCGATGGGCATGCAGCGCGCCTTTTGGGTTGCCTGTGGTGCCGGAGGTATAAATGATCAGGGCCGGATCGTCGGACGAGGTGTCGACGGTCGTAAACTCGCTAGATGCCGCCTCGAGCGAGGCCCAAAAGGATTTGGTGCCGGCAGGCGCACGATCGCCGATGACATAGACATGTCTGAGATCGGGTAGCCGGTCGCGGATCCTGGCGAGTTTCTGCCAGCCGGCCTCGTCGGTGACGATCGCCTTGGCGCCGGAATTCGAAAGCCGAAACTCCAGCGCGTCCTCGCCGAACAGCGCAAACAGCGGGATCGACACCATGCCGGATCGAAACGCCGCCAGATGCGCGATCGGCAGTTCCAGCGATTGCGACAGGAACACCGCGACCCGGTCGCCGCGGCCAAGACCGTCCGCCTTCAGCACATTGGCGAAGCGGCGCGACAACTCGGCCACCTCGTCGAACGAGGTCCGCGTCGCAACACCTTCCTCGTCGACATAGATCAGCGCCAGGCGTTTGGAGCCATCGGCATGGCGATCGCAGCAGACGGTCGCAAGGTTCAAGCGCTCAGGGATATCCCAGCGAAAATCGCGGTAGAGCTTTTCGTAGTCGGTGGTTTCGGTAAGCATTGTGTCAGGCTAGACGATCGCCGCCTCGACATAAACCCTCTTGTGTCGTCGGAGCTTGCCTCGACTTGTGATAAATCGAAAGCAGCCAGGCACAGGGAGACCTTCATGCAGCGGATTATCGCCTCATTCGGATTGATCGCGCTGATGCTAGGCGCCGCTGATCCGGCCTCGGCGCTCTCGCCGGAGGATCTCGTCGGGACCTGGAAAATGTTGTCGACGGTCCGTCAGGTGGAGGGCAGCGACAAGGTGATCGAGAATCTCGGTGAGCATCCCAAAGGCATCCTGATCATCACACAAGACCATCGCTTCATGATCATCGAGACCGGCGACGGCCGCAAGGCGGCAAGCACGACCGAGGAATTCGCCGCGTTGCAAAAGAGCGAGCTCGCTTATTCGGGCTTGGTGACGTTCTCGCCCGACCCCAATAATTCGCAAGGCCTGAAGATGACCAATAAGGTCGACATCGCGTGGAATGAAGAATGGACCGGTACTGACCAGACGCGCTTCCTGTCGCTCGACGGCAACAGGCTCACGATCCCCACCCCGCTGCTCAAAAATCCGATCAGCGGCGAAATGGCTACATCGACGCTGGTGTTCGAGAGATCGAAGTAATTTGCCCCAGGCCGCTTCGGCATGAACCCTCCTGTATCGTCGGGGGCTCGCGCGAATGGGCAAAGGGCCGCCGGCAGTATGGCCAGCGGCCCACCGGGCTCAAAATTCATTAGACTAAAAAACCGCTCAGCCCCGGTATCCTCAAGCTAGCACTACCTCCTTATCGAGGTGGAGTCCGAAGATCTGTTCCAAGCTGAGGAACAAGATCGGGTGTTGCGAGATGAGCACAGAAGTGCGCGCGAGGCCTTTCACACGCGCGACATAACTTGGGCAGTATCGTTCAACCTGCGATATCGAGCTGTCAACCTTGCTCCCCCGAGGCTCGGAAAAAGAAAATCCTTCTGGGCTTGCTGGGTCGCGTGGCGGTTCGAGCTGCGTCGCACAAAAAAGAACAGTGCAACAATCTTCAGGAGGAAACGTCATGTTCGGAGGGAAAATCGCTTGCATTCAACGACAACAACAAGCGGCCCAGCAACAATCGGCGCGGCCGCGATCGTGGCTGCGGGGCACGCTCTGCCCGGCGCTGCTGCTCGGCATAGCCTTCGCATTGGCAGCGCCGGCCGACCGGTCACTCGCCGCCTCTACATTGGTGGCGGCGCCGGACGGCACGTTCCAGGGCAAGCTCGACACCACAGGCACGGTGCGGCAATTCCTCGGCGTCCGGTACGCCCAGCCGGTGACCCTCAATCTGCGCTGGAAGCCGCCGCAGCCGGTGACGCCCTCGGCCGTCACGCAGGACGCGACACAGTTCGGCAACCATTGTCCGCAAGCGTTCACGCCGTTCGGCAACGCGTCGCTGACCGAGGATTGCCTGTTCCTCAACGTGTACACCCCCAACAAAGGCGGCGATCGCGAGTCTGATCGCGACGACGGCCGCCCGGTGATGGTGTGGATCCACGGCGGCGCGCTCGCGGTTGGCGAGAGCAACGAGTTCGACGCGACCAAGCTGGTGGCGCGCGGCGTGGTCGTCGTGACCATCAACTACCGGCTGGGCGCGCTCGGATTCCTCGCCCATCCGGCGCTGACCGGTGAGTCGCCCGATCACATATCCGGCAATTACGGGTTCGAGGACCAGCAGGCTGCCTTAAAGTGGGTGCGGCGGAACATCGGCGCGTTCGGCGGCAACCCGGAGAAGGTGACGGTGTTCGGCGAATCCGCGGGCGGACTGAGCACGTTCGTCAACCTGGTGTCGCCGACGGCCAAGGGATTATTCCATCGCGCGATCGTCGAGAGCGGCGGCTATATGCTGACGCAGCCGACGCTGGCACAGGCCGAGGCGGCCGGAACGAAATTTGCCAATGCCGTCGGGTGCCATCAGCCCAATCCGGCTGATGTGCTGACGTGCCTGCGCGCGCTCACGGTTTCGACTGTACTCGGCGTCTCAAGCTTCGGCCCGGCGCCCAACGTCGACGGCAAGGTCCTGACGCAATCGATCGCCGCCGCGCTCGGAAGCGGCGACTTCAATCGCGTCCCGCTGATCAACGGCTCCAATCACGACGAGTGGAACCTGTTCGTGGCGCTCGACCTCGACCTCACCGGCCACCCCGCGACCGCCGCCACCTATCCGGCCGTGATCGCCGCCACGCTCGCGATCCCTCCCGGGAGCCCGGCGGTCGCGGCAGTCCAGGCGCAATATCCGGGCGGCAGCTTCCCGTCTTATGACCAGGCGGTCGGCGCCCTGGGAACGGACGCGATCTTCGCCTGCACGGCGCGGTTCGCGGACGAGCTTGCGTCGGAGTTCGTCCCGACCTTCGCCTACGAGTTCAACGACGAAAATGCGCCGCAGAACTTCCTGCCCGCCGTGAGCTTCCGGTACGGCGCAGCGCACGCCGCGGAGATCCAGTACATCTTCCCGTTCGCGAGCCCATCGGGACTTGGTCTCAATCTCCCGCAGACCCCGCTCAACGGCAATCAACAGCAGCTGTCGGACAAGATGGTCGGCTATTGGACGGAGTTCGCCGAGAGCGGCAACCCCAACGGGAATGACTCGCCGCACTGGCCGCGCTTCCATCGCGAACGCCAGGTGATGCAGTCGCTCGTGCCGCCGACGCCGGCCACGGAGACGAACTTCGCGACCACGCACAGTTGCGCGTTCTGGGACCAGCTGACGGGCCGCACCCTGCCGCCCGGCAATGATCACGACCACACCGCCGACAACGATTGAGGGCGAGTGCTCGCGCTGAGCTCACCCCATCGCACGTGCGATGGGGTATCTCTTCACTGGCAACACCCTCGACGCCCCTGACAATATTCGACGCGGGCGTCTTCAAACCGCACCAAGATGGACGGCCCCAGCGCCAGTTCCACGGTAGGGTTCCCTTGTTAACATTACGCCTTAACTAAAAATTAATTATGCATTTGCGGGCTCAGAAGGCCCGGCCTAGCGTGCGTTGGGGAGCTGCTTAGTTAACCAACGGATTGGTATGTGCCATGACGTATAGAATGTATGGAGCGTTGATCGCGTCGCTCGGCGTGGTTGCGCTTGTGCTTGCCCCGAACGAGACGTTCGCCAGGTCGGGAGCAGCGTTTCGCGGAGGGGTAACCCCGACGCATTCGTTTTCCCATGCCTCTGCCGCCCAATTGTTCCGGCACCACCACCGGAGAAACAATGCAGCGTTCTTTTGGCCGGGCGTAGAGGATTACGGCTACGGGTCACCGGGTGGCGAACCGGTGGTCGGCGGCACGCAACCGACATCAGGCGATATCCATTACACGCAAACATATGATGTTCCCTGGGATTGGGCCCATCGATTTCCGCCGGCGGTCGCTCCTTCCGACCGGCCCTATGTGTCGAGCTGCCCGGCGGAAACCGTAACGATTCCCGGGCATGACGGCAGAGAGCAAACCGTCAACATCATGCGGTGCTACTGATAAGGGCACGTAAGACGAGTTGCGTTACTCCTTGGCGTTGACGCCCTGGACATCCCGCCTCACGACCCCGGTCGGCGTGGCAAACCCTTCGATGGTTCGGATTCGCTTTTCGAGCCACCAGCCATATTCCGCCGGCCAGTCCTCGAATCTGCGGTTGAGGCCGAGATCATGCGCCCAGTGCTGGGCGATGTTCGGATTGAACTGGGATTGCCGGCCGACCGCGATGAGGTCGGCTTGCTTGTTCTTGAGGATTGATTCCGCCTGCTGCGCTTCGAGGATGATGCCGACCGCCATCGATGCGATGCCGACTTCGTTGCGGACCCGCTCGGCATAGGGCACCTGGAAACCGAGGCCGCGCGGGACTTGCGCTGCCGTCGCCGAGCCTGAAATGCCCCCCGAAGAGCAGTCGATCACGTCGACGCCGCGGGCCTTCAATTCAAACGCGAAGGCAATTGTGTCATCCAGGTTCCAGCCGTTTTGAGCGCCGTCGACAGCGGAGACGCGGACAAATAGCGGCATCGTATCCGGCATTTCACGCCGCACCGCCTCGACAATTTCGAGCGGCAGGCGCATGCGCCCCTGGCGGTCGCCGCCATATTCATCATTGCGCGTGTTGGACACGGGCGAAAGAAACGAGGCGAGCAGATAGCCGTGGGCGGTGTGGATCTCGATCACGTCGAAGCCGGCCTTGACCGCATTTCTGGCAGCATGCGCCCAGGTGCGCACCATCGCCCTGCACTCGTCGGTCGTGAGCTGGTGCGGCGTCAGCCATCCCGGCGCGACGGGTTCGCTGGTGGGGCCGACGGGTTGCCACAGTTTCGCGCCGGCCTTGATTTCCTGCGCCGTGAGCGGGCCCATGCCGTCCATCGCCCGCTGCGAGGACGACTTGCGCCCGCCGTGGGCGAGCTGAATGCCGATCGCGGCCCCCTCACCCTTCACGAAGGCGATGAGCGGCTTGAAACTCTGCACTTGCGCATCATTCCAGATGCCAAGGTCATGTTCATTGATCAGGCCGACCTGTTCGACCGCGGTAGCCTCGACAAAGACCAGCCCAAAACCGCCGAGCGCATAGCGGCCGAGATGCACGTTGTGAAAGGCGCCGCAAGTGTTGCCGGGCGCGGCGCGGTAATGCACCATCGGCGGCACCACTAGGCGGTTCTTCAGCGTCAGCCCCCGGACCGTGAACGGCTGGAACAACATGGGTTCTGCACCGTCGAGGTTTTCGGCGACCGACACTGACATGGATTTTCCTGCTAGTTGAGAATCTTCTTACTTTACCTCTCCCCGTTCTTCACGGGGAGAGGTCGCGAGCGTAGCGAGCGGGTGAGGGGCTGTCACCACAAACGCCGTGATCGCGGAGAGCCCCCTCACCCGAAGCCTTTGCTTCGCTCCGGCTTCGACCTCTCCCCGCAGGCGGGGCGAGGTTAAGAAGAAAGCGCCGCCTTCACCATGCCGCTGGCCTTGCCAAAATCCATTTGGCCCGCGTATTTCGCCTTCAACACGCCGATCACCTTGCCCATGTCCTTGATCCCGGCGGCGCCGGTCTCGGCGATTGCGGCTGATATCGCGGCGTTGACGTCGGCGTCCGACATCTGCTTCGGCAAGTAAGCGGAGATGATCGCGATCTCCTCGCGCTCCCCTGCCGCGAGCTCGGCACGGCCGCCCTTCTCGTAGAGTTCGACCGATTCCTGGCGCTGCTTGATCATTTTCTGGAACACGCCGAGCAGGTCGGCGTCGGTCAAAGGCGGCTTTCCTTCGCCGCGCGCGGCGATGTCGGCGTTCTTGATGGTCGAATTGACCATGCGCAGCGTGGACAGCTTGCGCTCGTCCTTGGCCCGCATCGCGTCCTTGACCGCGTTATTGATGTCGTCGCGCAGCATCGTCTTTATCCTCTCGCGAGCCGGTAAGGCCGCATTATCTTAAAGCCCCTGATCTAGGCCGTTCGCGGCCGTCAAACAACTCTGGCATATAACAACTAGATCCGCAGCCATTCGACCAGGGCGTCGGCGGTCGCCTGCGGCTGCTCCAGTTGCGGCAGGTGGCCGCAATTCTGGAGGATCACGAGTTTCGCGCCGTGGATGCCGTCCGCCATCTCGGCGGAGAGCGCATTCGGAATGGTGTTGTCCTCGTCGCCGGTCAAGACCAGCGTCGGACATTTGATCCAGGCCAGTGACGGCCGTGAATCGGCACGGCCGATCACCGCGGTCTGCTGGCGGACGAAGGCGTCTGCGCCGATGTCATCGCCCATGTCGTGCACCAATTGGCGCAGTTCGGCGTTGTCGCGCCGCGACGGATGCACGAAGCCGGGAAAGAGATCATCGAGCACGGCGTGATATTCTCCTGCCTGCGCCCGCGCGATCTGGCCGCGGCGGCGGGTGGTCGCCTCCGGCGTATCGGGCCGCGCCTGGGTGTTGATCAGCGCCAGTTTTGCCACCCGCGCCGGCGCCTGCCGCATGATCTCAAAGGCGATATAGCCGCCCATGGAATGCCCGGCCAGCGCAAAGCGCGGCGGCGCCTCGGCCAATATCCTCCGCGCGATGGCGCCCATATTGTCGTCGCGGATGTGGTTTCCGACCGTGACCGGGCCAAATCGCCACAGCGCCGGCGCCACCGGGGCATAGATCCGCGGCGAGCCGCCGAGGCCCGGAACGAGCAAGATCGGCATCGAATTGTCCATGCCCGGCTCCGGGATCGGAGGAATTTGATGAAAATCGGCTGATAGCTACGAGCCCCAGCTTAAAAGCTGGCGGCCGCCTGTCAAATAGGCGCATGGCGCATGTGGATCCGCCGTTTCCGGCTTTGACCTCGCTAGGCGTGACGACTATGTAATGCGCTCATGACAATAACGGAAAACGCCTCAGCCTGGCCGGACCTCACGCCGACCGCGCTCCTCGTGCTTGCCGATGGCACCGTGCTGGAAGGTTTCGGCCTCGGCGCGGAAGGCCATGCGGTCGGCGAAGTCTGCTTCAATACCGCGATGACCGGCTATGAGGAAATCCTCACCGATCCCTCCTATGCCGGGCAGCTCATCACCTTCACCTTCCCGCATATCGGCAATGTCGGCACCAATGACGAGGACATCGAGACGGTGAACATGGCGGCGACGCCCGGCGCGCGCGGCGTGATCTTGCGCTCGGCCATCACCGATCCCTCGAACTACCGTGCCACGCGCCATCTCGACCAGTGGCTGAAGGCGCGCGGCATCATCGGGCTTTCCGGCATCGACACCCGCGCGCTGACCGCGCTGATCCGCTCCAAGGGCATGCCGAACGCCGTGATCGCGCACGCCAAGAACGGCCAGTTCGACCTGCACGGGATGAAAGAAGAGGCGCGCGAATGGCCGGGCCTCGAGGGCATGGACCTGGTGCCGCTGGTCACATCCGGCCAGCGTTTTACCTGGGACGAAACGCCGTGGGCGTGGGAAAAAGGTTTTGGACGGCAAACCGAGCCTGAATTCAACGTCGTCGCCATCGATTACGGCATCAAGCGCAACATTCTCCGCCTGCTCGCGGGCGAGGGCTGCAAGATCACCGTGGTGCCGGCGACGACCTCGGCCGAAGACATTTTGGCGATGAAGCCGGACGGCGTGTTCTTGTCCAACGGCCCCGGCGATCCCGCGGAAACCGGCAAGTACGCCGTACCCGTGATCCAGAAGGTGATTTCATCGGGCACGCCGACTTTTGGAATTTGCCTCGGGCATCAGATGCTGGGCTTGGCGGTCGGCGCCAAGACCAAAAAGATGCATCAGGGCCATCACGGCGCCAATCACCCGGTAAAGGACGAAACCACCGGCAAGGTCGAGATCACCTCGATGAACCACGGTTTTGCCGTCGACCAGGCGACCCTGCCGAAGGGCGCGACGCAGACCCATGTCTCGCTGTTCGACGGTTCCAATTGCGGCATCCAGCTCGACGGCAAGCCGGTGTTCTCGGTGCAGTATCATCCCGAGGCCTCACCCGGCCCGCGCGATTCGCATTATCTGTTCAAGCGGTTCGCCGAGCTGATGCGGGCGAAGAAGCGCGCTTAAATCTCACCCGTTTCATCCGGCTTGAAGCCGCGCCGCTCAATGGAACGGAAAGGTACCCAGATTGGCCGGATCGCACCACACTCTGAGTCTTTGGCCCTCACGCGGAGGAGGCGCCTGCCAGGTGATGTATTTCAGCACGGTCGTTTCAAAGGCAGGGCCGGCGGGTGGCGTCACCAGCAGGGTCGCTTTGACGAGGTGATGATAATCCGGTGCATAGGGCAGTTCTTCGGAATGAAGAACCTCGACCAGGCACGCGTTGCGGCCGGCGGGCGCGGCAAGTGAAGCGGCATCGGCTCGCGCGGCCGGCAGCATGCCGAGCATCAGCGCCGTCACAATGATGGCAGGTTTCACGTCATTCCCCTTTTCTCCCGGTCATGTGAAAATGACATTTAGTGCAAGCGATCGTCAATCATTGTAAGATCGCTGGAGAGCGGCAATCGTCGACTGCCGCACTTCCTTGAAAGGACGCGCTCATGAAAAGCGGAGCAGTGATATCGGTCAGTTTTCTGTGCATGTGCGCCTTTTTTAATCCGGCCTCTTTTAGTCCGGCCTTGGCGCAAACCGCTATCGGCGGCGGGGCAAAGAAACCGGTTGTTGTTGGCGGACCGGGTCCCGTCAAACAGAATGTGCTCGGCGGTCCCGCGCCAACAAATACCGCCGTCGTGCCAAAACCCAAGACCGGAACGATTTCGGCTTCCCCAACTCCGCCCGTGACGACCGCGGTCGCGCCACCGCCGCCTGCATCGACCGCAGGCTCTCCGCCTCCAGCGACCAACGGCTCGCCCGCTGCATCGACCAAAGGCGCTCCAACTTCGATCGTAAAATGCGCGGTTAAAGGTGCCTGTGTCGGGCCGACGAAACAGCCGACAGAACCCACTCCCCCTCCCGCGAAGGGAACGTGAGCCGCCGCCGGCGGTTGAACCTGCGCTATCGGCGTGATCATTCCGGTTGGGCTGGGCCAACGAATTAGTTGGTCCAGTGATCATGCGCCGATAAAAAAGTGCGGGAGAATTGCCATGTCGGTCGTCAGCGAGGATATCAAGCCTCTCACCATCACCTTTGCGGATGACGGCCTGGTTCCAAACAACCCGATGCCGTTTTTGGTCTACAAGGCCGCAATCGACGTCGACAGCGATCATCCCGAAAAAACCATCGAGGGACTGTTCGGCAAGAATGGCTGGGGCGACATGTGGCGCAACGGCGTCTACGACTATCTGCATTATCATGCGACGGTCCACGAAGCGCTCGGCATCGCCCGCGGCCATGCCAGGGTCCGCTTCGGCGGCGACCGCGGCAAGGAATTCGAGATCGCGGCGGGCGACGTCGCGATCTTGCCGGCCGGCACCGGGCATCAATGTCTTTCCGCAAGCCCAGATTTTTCCGTGGTCGGCGCCTATCCGCCCGGCCCCAGGATGCACGTGACGCGCCCGACGCCGGAAAATCATCGGAAGGCGCTGAAGACGATTCCGCAGGTCGAGCTGCCGAAGACCGACCCGCTGCTGGGCGCGGATGGGCCGCTGGTGAGATTGTGGAAGGCGCGGGAATCTTGAGGCGGGCCATCTTCCCTTGTCCCCTTGTGGGAGAAGGTGGCCATAGGCGGCCTTTGGCCGCCGTTCTTTCGGACGCCGACGCGTTGCATCGGCTATGCGCAGTCCGCGACGGATGAGGGGTCTCTCACCGCGGAGAGAACCCCTCACCCGCCTCGCGGAGTTTATCATCGGGCGGCGCTTCGCGCCGACCCGTTGGCTCGGCACCCTCTCCCACAGGGGGAGAGGGTTCAACTACGCCGCGTTGCTGCCTTCCTGACGGCTGGCTTCGAACAGGAACCAGGTACGGCGCTCGGTTTCGTCGATGAAGGTCTCCAGCAGCCCGGCGCTACCGGAATCGCCGTGCTGGTCGCAGAGCTCGTGCGCCTTTCGCATCGCGGCGGCCATGTGCTTGTTGTCTTCCATCAACTCGCGCAGCATGTCGCGCGGCGGCACGTAGCTCTCATTGTTGTCCTGGATGGTCTGCAGTTTGCTGATCTGCCCGACCGAGCGCAGCGTGGTGCCGCCGAGCTTGCGGACGCGTTCGGCGAGCTGGTCGGTGGTCGCGAAAATCGCATCCGACTGCTCGTCGAGCATCAGATGATAATCGTGGAAGTGCCGGCCAGAGACATGCCAGTGGAAATTCTTGGTCTTCACGTAGAGCGCGAAGGCGTCGGCCAACAGAACGTTGAGCGACGCCGAAATCTTCTCAACCGCTCCCTGCGGCAGATCGGTCGGGGTGTCGAGATCGGGGGATACCTTGTCGGACTTGGCTTTGCTCACAATGCACCTTCCTGTTAGGAAACCGGACTTGAACTGTTCCTGAACTTTACCTGGACTGTTAGGAAACCGGGCTTTGACCGCATTGGACAGCGGCCACCGGACCATCTAACGCATCAGATAGGCAGCGGTTCCTGCATCGGGAACCCCCCAATTTTGCCGGACCCCTGTGATATGGACGACTGGATCGATTATTACGATTCCACGCATACGATTTACGCGAGCAGACTGCACCGCGACCTGCATTTCCAGGTCATCGCGAAGGATATCATCGGCTACATCTCCTCGCCGGACGCGGTCGTGGTCGACTATGCCTGCGGCGAGGCGCTGTCGGCGGCGCGGGTCGCGGAGGCCTGCGGCAAGCTCTATCTGGCGGAGCCGGCGCCGGGCGTGCGCGGCCGGCTGATCGCGCGCTTTGCCCCGAACACAAAAATTCGGGTGCGGTCGCTGGATGATTTGCGGAAAATGCACGAAAAATCCGTCGATCTCGTGGTGATGAATTCGGTCGCCCAATACATGACGCCGAGCGAGCTCGATGCCGCGTTCGCGGTGGTGCGGCGGCTGTTGAAACCCGGCGGCCGGCTGGTGCTGGGCGATATCCTGCGGCCCGAGGTCGGCATGGGGCGCGATGTGCTGGCCTTGCTGCGCTTCGCGGCGACCCACGGCTTTCTCAGGGATGCCCTGATCGGGCTGGTCTCGACCGCGCTGTCGGACTACCGGCAATTGCGCGCGCGCGTTGGGCTGCATCGCTACAGCGAGGCCGAGATGATCGAAAAGCTTAAGGCAGCCGGATTTACCGCCTCGCGGGCGCTAACAAATATCGGACACAATCCGTGGCGGATGACGTTTGTGGCGCGGCACGCCTTCGCAGCTTGATCATTCGGGCGCGATCGGAGGCAAAACCGGACACCACTTTCGCTGATCGCGCCCGGTTAGGGTTAATAAACGGCAAGCCTGGCTCAAGCCTGCGCAATCGGCGATGATCGGAACGGCCCGGTGGCGGAAAGCGTCGACGCGAGAGCAGTGCATCGCTCTTTATCCTGGTTCAAATCCAGGCCGGGCCTCCAACCTACGCTGCTTTGCAGCTTCGGTTGGCAAGCCAGCCCCGATGAACGCTTGCCCCGCCGTAGATCGAAGGGCGAATTGCCGGTTGATGGGGCGCTAAAACCCTTTCACGGCTGCGGAATCTGGTCTAAAGACCACCCGCGCGCGAGGTCTGACCTGGCGCTCTTGCTCAAAGGGACGCGCGGCATGCGCGCCCTTTTTTTGTGCCCGATTTCCCGTTCCCGCGAGATTTGATGCCCAAACGAACCGACATCTCCACCATCCTGATCATTGGCGCCGGCCCGATCGTGATCGGGCAGGCCTGCGAATTCGATTATTCGGGGACGCAGGCGGTCAAGACATTGAAGGAAGAGGGTTATCGGATCGTCCTGGTCAATTCCAATCCGGCCACCATCATGACCGATCCGGAATTGGCCGATGCCACCTATATCGAGCCGATCACGCCGGAAATCGTCGCCAAGATCATCGAGAAAGAACGCCACATCATCCCTGGCGGTTTTGCCCTGTTGCCCACCATGGGCGGGCAGACGGCGCTGAACTGCGCGCTGTCGCTGCGCCGGCAGGGGACGCTTAAAAAGTTCGACGTCGAGATGATCGGCGCCACCGCTGATGCCATCGACAAGGCCGAAGATCGCGGCCGGTTCCGCGAGGCCATGACCCGGATCGGCCTGGAAACGCCGCGCTCGGTGCAGACCAAGACCCTGCCCGATGCGCTGCGCGCCCTCGACGACATCGGGCTACCCGCGATCATCCGCCCCTCCTTCACCATGGGCGGCACCGGCGGCGGCATCGCCTACACCAAGGCCGAGTTCATCGAGATCGTCGAGCGCGGCATCGACGCCTCGCCCACCGACGAGGTCCTGATCGAGGAAAGCGTGCTCGGGTGGAAAGAGTTCGAGATGGAGGTGGTGCGCGACAGACACGATAATTGCATCATCATCTGCTCGATCGAGAACCTCGATCCGATGGGCGTGCATACCGGCGATTCCATCACGGTGGCGCCGGCGCTGACCTTGACCGACAAAGAATACCAGATCATGCGCGACGCATCGCTCGCGGTGCTGCGCGAAATCGGCGTCGAGACCGGCGGCTCCAACGTGCAGTTCGGCGTCAACCCGGCCGACGGCCGCATGGTCGTGATCGAGATGAACCCGCGGGTGTCGCGCTCCTCGGCGCTGGCCTCGAAGGCGACCGGCTTTCCGATCGCAAAGGTCGCGGCGAAACTTGCGGTCGGCTACACGCTGGACGAGATCGCCAACGACATCACCGGCGGCGCGACGCCGGCTTCGTTCGAGCCGACCATCGACTATGTCGTCACCAAGATCCCGCGCTTTGCGTTCGAAAAATTTCCCGGCGCCTCCACCACGCTGACCACCTCGATGAAGTCGGTCGGCGAAGTGATGGCGATCGGCCGCACCTTCCAGGAAAGCCTGCAGAAGGCGCTGCGCGGCCTTGAAACCGGCCTGACCGGGCTCGACGAAATCGAGATCGAGGGGTTAGGACACGGCGACGACAAGAATGCCGTCCGCGCCGCGCTGGGCACGCCGACGCCGGACCGTCTGCTGCAGGTCGCCCAGGCGATGCGGCTCGGCTGGAGCAATGAGGAGATCTTCACCTCCTGCAAGATCGATCCGTGGTTTCTTGGCGAGCTGCGCGGCATCGTCGAGATGGAGAGCAAGATCAAGGCTAACGGATTGCCGGCGAATGCGTTCGGCATGCGGACCCTGAAGGCCATGGGCTTTTCCGATGCGCGGCTGGCGGTGCTGGCCGAGACAACGGAAGCCGAAGTAACGGCGCGGCGCCACGCGCTCGGGGTTCGCCCAGTGTTCAAGCGCATCGATACCTGCGCGGCCGAGTTCGCCTCCCCCACCGCCTATATGTATTCGACCTATGAGGCGCCGTTCGCCGGTCACCTCGCCGATGAGAGCGCGCCGTCCGACAAGAAGAAGGTCATCATCCTCGGCGGCGGACCGAACCGGATCGGCCAGGGCATCGAATTCGATTATTGCTGCTGTCATGCCTGCTTCGCGCTGGACGACGCCGGCTATGAGACCATCATGATTAACTGCAATCCGGAAACGGTATCGACCGATTACGATACCGCCGACCGCTTGTACTTCGAACCGCTGACCGCGGAAGACGTTCTCGAAATCATCGCGACCGAACGCAAGAACGGCACGCTGCACGGCGTGATCGTGCAGTTCGGCGGCCAGACGCCGTTAAAACTCGCGCACGCGCTGGAAGCCGCCGATGTGCCGATCCTCGGCACCTCGCCCGACGCCATCGATCTTGCCGAGGACCGCGACCGCTTCAAGCGCGTGCTCGACAAATTGCGATTGAAGCAGCCGAAGAACGGCATCGCCTATTCGGTCGAACAGGCCCGCCTGGTCGCCGCCGATCTCGGGCTGCCGCTGGTCGTGCGTCCTTCCTATGTGCTCGGCGGCCGCGCCATGCAGATCATCCGCGAGGACAACCAGCTCTCCGATTATTTGCTCGGCACGCTGCCGGAACTGGTGCCGGGCGACGTCAAGGCGCGCTATCCCAACGACAAGACCGGGCAGATCAACACCGTGCTCGGCACCAATCCGCTGCTGTTCGACCGCTATCTGTCTGACGCCACCGAGATCGACGTCGATTGCCTGTGCGACGGCAAGGACACCTTCATCGTCGGCATCATGGAGCATATCGAGGAAGCCGGCATTCACTCCGGCGACTCTGCCTGCTCGCTGCCGCCGCATTCGCTGGATGCTGTGATGATCGCCGAATTGGAGCGGCAGACCCGCGACCTGGCGCTTGGTCTCGACGTGGTCGGATTGATGAACGTGCAATACGCCATCAAGGACGGCGAGATCTATGTGCTCGAGGTCAATCCGCGGGCGTCGCGCACGGTGCCGTTCGTCGCCAAGGTGATCGGCACGCCGGTGGCGAAGATCGCCGCACGGATCATGGCCGGCGAGAAACTTTCCGACTTCAACTTGAAGAAGCGCAAGCTCGGCCACGTCGGCGTCAAGGAATCGGTTTTTCCGTTCGCCCGCTTCCCCGGCGTCGATACGGTGTTGGGTCCGGAGATGCGCTCGACCGGCGAGGTGATGGGCATCGACCGCTCGTTCGAGATTGCGTTTGCCAAGAGCCAGCTCGGCGGCGGCACCAGGGTGCCGCGCAAGGGCACCGTGTTCGTCTCGGTCCGCGACATCGACAAGACCCGGATCGCGGATGCGGTACGACTATTGTCTGAGGCCGGTTTCAGGGTGATGGCGACCTCCGGCACGCAGCGCTTCCTGACCGATTCGGGGGTGCCGACCGAAAAGGTAAACAAGGTGCTGGAGGGCCGGCCGCATATCGTCGACGCCATCATGAACGGCGACATCCAGCTGGTCTTCAATACCACCGAGGGGCCGCAGGCGCTGGCCGACAGCCGCTCATTGCGGCGAGCTGCCCTCTTGCATAAAGTGCCATATTACACCACTCTTTCCGGAGCGGTGGCGGCCGCCCAGGGCATCCGTGCCTATCTGGGCGGGGACCTTGAGGTCCGCACGCTGCAGAGTTATTTTTCCGAAACCTGATCGGTTGGCCGGGCTCCCCGGGGGGGCGGTAATTGATCGGCAATGAAACCCTTGTGGCTGGAACTCTTCAGTCGCAAGCGTATTCTGTTTCGGCGTTTATGCGTGGCCGGCGGATTGGTCCGCATGATGTTGAAGGACGTGAGAAGATGATGGAAAAGGTTCCGATGACCGCCGGCGGCTATGCCGCCCTCGAGGTCGAATTGAAGCAGCGCCAGTCGGTGGATCGTCCGCGCATCATCGAGCATATCGCGGAGGCGCGCTCGCATGGCGACCTTTCGGAGAACGCGGAATATCACGCCGCGAAGGAAGAGCAGTCCCACAACGAAGGCCGTATCGCCGAGTTGGAGGACAAGCTTGCCCGCGCCGACATCATCGACATCTCAAAACTCTCCGGTGACACCATCAAGTTCGGCGCCACCGTGACGCTGGTCGACGAGGACACCGACAAGAAGGCGGTGTGGCAGATCGTCGGCGAGCCGGAAGCTGACGCCAAGAAGGGCCGCATCTCCATCACCTCGCCGTTGGCGCGCGCGCTGATCGGCAAGAAGAAGGGCGCCTCGGTGGAAGTCGTTGCCCCCGGCGGCGCCAAGGCCTACGAGATCACCAAGGTCGAGTGGCGCTAGCAACGGCGTTTTGCGCAAACATGAAGAGGGTCGGGACAACTTCCCGGTCCTTTTTGCTTGCGCTGATTCGACCGCAGGCGTGACGGTTGCTGCAAACACTTAGGCCACGGCCTTATTCCTTTGCTGCTCTGCGAAACGTTACCGATTTTCTGTGGTTTATATCCTTCCCCTCAGCGCCACGACGCGATACTTGTCAGACGCCTTAAACGTTGGGGGAACAAGCATGATCGAAACATTGGTGGCATGGAAGCCGCGCGCATTGAGTGTGCTGCGCATCATTATGGGGTTGATGATCATCGAGCACGGCATGGGAAAGATCTTTCACTTTCCTGCGCTGCCGGCCTACGCCGACGTGCAGCCTTTGTCGCTGCTGGGCGCCGCCGGCTTCATCGAACTGATCGGCGGCGCGCTTTTGATCCTCGGCCTGTTTACGCAGCCGGCAGCCTTCATTCTCTCCGGTGAAATGGCGGTCGGCTATTTCATGGCGCATGCGCCAAAGAGCTTCTATCCCCTTATCAACGGCGGCACGCTGGCGATCATGTACTGCTTCACCTGCCTCTATTTGTCGACCGCGGGCGGCGGCCCGTGGAGCGTCGACGCCACGATGAAGCGGGCATAGGGGGCGGCCATGGACAGCTTCAACAAAATGCTTGCACGCTTTGAGCCGCAGGTTCTCAGCATTTTCCGCGTCGTCACCGGACTGCTGATGTTTCAGTTCGGGGTCGCGAAGATTTTGAAATTCCCGCCGGGGACGCCGTTTGAGAAAGTGCAGGCGTTTTCGCTGTTCGGCGTTGCCGGCATGTTCGAATTGATTCTGGGCGGACTCTTGATCCTCGGTCTGTTGACACGGCCGGTGGCTTTCATCCTCTCGGGTGAAATGGCGTGTGCCTATTTCATCGAGCATTTCCCGCGAAACTTCATTCCGCTGCTGAATGGCGGCAACCTCGCGATCATGTTCTGCTTTTCTTGCCTCTATTTCGTATGTGCCGGCGGCGGACCGTGGAGCCTCGATGCGCTGATCGGCAAGAAGGGTTGAGGGCTCACCGTCATCCTGAGACGCCGTGGATATATCTCCGACCTCATCCTGAGGAGCGCGCTCTTGCGCGCGTCTCGAAGGATGGCGGCGAGTCCGAATGTGCGGCCATCCTTCGAGACGCTTGCGGAGTTTGTCATCGGGCCGCGCTTCGCGCGGACCCGGTGGCAAGCTCCTCAGGATGAGGTCTACCCCGGCACTTTCACTTCAAGCGGTACCGCGGCCTCGTATTTCGAGTTGTGCAGCACCAGCGATGTCCTGACGTTGCGGACATGGGGCGCGGCCGTCAGATGGGTGACAAAATCCTGGAACGTCGCCATGTCGGGCGCCACGCATTTGAGGATGAAGTCGACCTCGCCCGAGAGCATCCAGCATTCCCGCACCAAGGGCTCGGCGCGCACGAATTCCTCGAACGCGCGCAGATCCGCTTCCGCCTGGCTCGACAGATGCACGGAGGCGAACACCGTGACGTCGAAACCGAGTCGGCGCGGATCCAAAAGTCCGCGATAGCCCTGAATGTAGCCGGCTTCCTCCAGCGTTCGCACCCGGCGCAGGCAGGGCGGCGGCGAAATACCGACGCGTTTGGCCAGCTCCACATTGGTGATTCGGCCGTCGGCCTGGATTTCGCTGAGGATTTTGAGGTCGATCTCGTCAAGATTCTTCGACACGCGGTTCCAGGTCCTTAAACTGTCGGGGCTTCTTCCGGGAATATCGGCAACACTCATAGCGCAGCTGGCGCAGCTAGCGCAATTTTATTGCGCGTGCACCGCGTCATTTATCGCGCGTGAGGGGAAAATTCGCTGATATGGATTGCAATTCTTGCATAGCTTGCCAGATATCCTATCTTGGATTCGACACTTTCCGCGCCGCCGCGATGCCTTTCCGGGCGCATTCCGCTTAAGCGCTGGCCTAAATTCCCTTAAGAGAGGGATCGACCCTATGCCTGCTCCCATCCACGCCAAGGTCGTCATCATCGGTTCCGGCCCGGCCGGCTACACTGCGGCGATCTATGCCGCGCGGGCGATGCTTGAGCCGGTGCTGATCCAGGGCATCCAGCCCGGCGGCCAGATGACCATCACCACCGACGTGGAAAACTATCCCGGCTTTGCGGATGTCATCCAGGGTCCGTGGCTGATGGAGCAGATGGAGAAGCAGGCCGCCCATGTCGGCACCAAGATCGTCACCGATCTCGTGACCAAGCTCGAGCTCGCGCGGCGGCCGTTCCGCCTGACCTGTGACAGCGGCGACGTCTATCTCGCGGAAGTGGTGATCCTCGCCACCGGCGCGCAGGCGCGCTGGCTCGGCACGCCGTCGGAAGAAAAATTCAAGGGTTTTGGCGTATCGGCCTGCGCGACCTGCGACGGGTTTTTCTATCGCGGCAAGGAAGTCATCGTGGTCGGCGGCGGCAACACCGCGGTGGAGGAAGCGCTGTTCCTCACCAACTTTGCTTCGCAAGTGACCATCGTGCATCGCCGCGATCATTTCCGCGCCGAGCGCATCCTGCAGGAACGGCTGTTCAAGCATCCCAAGATCAAGGTGGTGTGGGATAGCGCGATCGACGAAATCCGCGGCAGCGAAAATCCTGCCAAGGTTACCCATGTCCGCCTGAAGAATGTCAAAACCGGCGCGCTGAAAGAGCTGCCGGCGGACGGCGTCTTCATCGCGATCGGGCATGCGCCGGCGACCGAGCTGGTGCTCGGCCAGGTGAAATTGAAACCATCGGGATATGTCGAGGTGGCGCCGAATTCGACCGCGACGTCAGTCGCAGGCCTGTTCGCCGCCGGCGACGTCGCCGACGAAACCTACCGGCAGGCGGTCACGGCGGCGGGCCTTGGCTGCATGGCCGCACTTGAGGCCGAACGATTTCTCGCCCTTCGCGCCAGCGAACGCGCGGCGGCGGAATGATCATGGCTCGAACCCGCGACGGATTTACGGATATGGATTGGGATAAGCTGAAGGTGTTTCACGCAGCGGCGGAAGCGGGGAGCTTCACGCATGCCGGCGAGCAGCTTGGGCTGTCGCAGTCTGCGGTCTCAAGGCAGGTCAGCGCGCTGGAGCAGGAACTGTCGGTGTCGCTGTTTCACCGCCATGCCCGCGGCCTCATTCTCACCGAACAGGGCGATTTGTTGTTCCGCACCGCGCATGACGTCTTCATGCAATTGCAGGCGGCGCGTGCCAAACTGACCGACAGCCGCGAGCGGCCGAGCGGCGACCTCAAGATCACGACGCCGCCGGCGCTCGGCATCAACTGGCTGATTCCGCGGCTGCATGAATTCACCGCGCTCTATCCGGAGATCCGGATTTCGATGATCGTCACCGACGAGGAACTGGATCTCTCGATGCGCGAGGCGGATGTCGCGATCCGCACCCGCAAGCCGACCCAGCCCGATTTGATCCAGCGCAAGCTGTTCTCGATCGGCTTCCACGCCTATTGCTCGCCGGAATACATCAAGCGCTTCGGTACGCCGCGCACCCTCGACGACCTCGATTCCCATCGCATCATCATGCTGAGCGATTCCCAGGTTCCGGCGCATTTGGCGAACCGCAGCTGGCTGATCGATGCCGGCCGCAACGGCTCCGGTCCGCGCGAGGCCTATTTCAAGGTCAACAACATCTTAGGGTTGGTGCGCGCATGCCAGCAGGGGCTCGGGATCGCGGCGCTGCCGGACTATCTGGTCGAGGAAAACAACCGCCTGGTGCAGCTGTTCGGCGAGACGGACTCGATCCAGGTCGACACCTATTTCGTCTATCCCGAAGAGTTGAAGACGGTGGCACGGGTGCAGGTGTTCCGCGACTTCGTCGTCAGCAAGGCGCAGCGCTGGCCGTCGTAGCGGTTTGTCGCTGCTTCGCGCGTTTAAAGATTATCCGAATGTCGTTTGCAGGCCGCTCTGGAGAATGTCTCAACCAAAAACCGTGCGAATCTTAGATTCATGTTCTTTCGAATCAAAGGTAAGCAAAAGCGTTACAGCGCGCTTGTCGACGTCTGACGACAACAGCCCCCGGTCTCCGCATGACTGACATGCGGCTTGGACGGTTGCTGCAAGGCTCTAACGGGGACCATAATGTTTTCACGCTGAGCAGTCGCGTTGCGCATTTGTCCCCCTCCTCCAGTGGCGCGAAAGTTCAGTAATCCCTCTTGGAAGGTGATTGTGTCGGCCTCACGTGGCCAATACCTTAAGCCGGGCTTTTACGAGCCCGGCTTTTTTTCGTCTGGAACTGTTGCTCAGCAAATAGCCGCCCGAAAACCGTCGGATCGCGCTAACTCGCGGCGGTTGCATGCATCCGGCTGCACCTATTCCGCCTGTTGACAGCGCTAGTGCCGCCGATCATCATCCTCTGATGATCACGAATTCGTGCACTGCAGCGTCGTCGAAAAAAGCGCCCCTTCCGGGGACCGCAGATCGACGCGCGCGATAGACCTCTCGCCCTCGCCCGATCCGCAAAACCCCGCCGTCTGGACGGGGTTTTTTAGTGTCCCGTCTCCGGCTCAACTTTCCAAGGAGATGGACAAATGACCGACCCAATATCTTCCGACCTTCGAGCTTCCGACCTTCGATCTTGCCTACATGGCTTGTGGCTGCCGCTGATTGCGCCGTTTCGAGAAGGTGCGCTCGATGAGGCCTCGCTGCGGCGGCTGGTGCGGCACTACACGGCCCTGCCCGTCAACGGGCTGATCCTTGCCGCCACCACCGGCGAGGGTCTGACACTCACACCGAAAGAAACCCAACGGTTGGTGTTCGCGGTCCGGGACGAGGCGGGAGCCCGACCTCTTCCGGTTTGCCTTGGCCTGTCCGGCAGCAACACCGCTGCGCTGTTGGATACGCTGGAGACGACCGCGGCATGGCCGATCGACGGATATTTGATTTCCTGCCCGTATTATTCGCGGCCGTCGCAGCGCGGCCTGGAGCTGCATTTTGGCGCGCTGGCCGATCGCGCCGCGCATCCGCTTGCGCTCTACAACATTCCCTACCGGACCGGCGTCAATCTCGGCAATGAGGCAATGCTGCGCCTCGCCATGCATCCGAACATCGTCGGGTTGAAGGATTGTTCAGCAGACCGCAATCAATCGCTCGATCTGTTGCGCCGGCGCCCAAATGATTTTTCCGTGCTCACCGGCGAGGATGCCCAATACCATGAGGCGCTGACCGACGGCGCCGATGGCGCTATCCTGGCCTCCGCCCATGTCGAAACCGAAGCGTTTGCGAGGTTGCAAAGCTTGATGGCCGCGGGCGAGCGCGATGCCGCGTTGGCATGTTGGCAATCGGTTGCCGATCTCACCAGGTTGCTATTTTCCGAGCCGAGCCCGGCGCCGATCAAGTATTGGCTGTGGCGCACCGGATTGATCGACAGCGCGGAGGTAAGGCTTCCGATGACCGAAGTGAGCGCGGAGTTGGCGACGCGGATCGATCGGGAGATCGAGCGGCGCTCACCCCACCCCTCTCCCCGCGAAGAGCGGGGAGAGGGAGAAGCGGCGATCACCGCCCTCTAATCCAATTTCGTCCTTGCCAACCTTAGCGCGTTGCCGATCACGCTGACCGAGGACAGCGCCATCGCGGCGGCGCCGACCATCGGCGACAACAGGATGCCGAACACCGGATAGAGCACGCCGGCGGCGATCGGCACGCCGGCGGAATTGTAGACAAACGCGAACGCCAGGTTCTGGCGGATGTTGCGCATGGTCGCGACCGACAATCGCCTCGCCCGCACCAATCCCAAGAGGTCACCGGTCAGAAGCGTGACGCCCGCGCTTTCGATCGCAACATCGGTGCCGCCGCCCATGGCGATACCGACATCGGCCGCGGCCAAAGCCGGCGCGTCATTGACGCCGTCGCCGACCATGGCGACGCGGCGGCCTTGGTTGCGCAGCCGCTGCACCACCTCGCTCTTGCGTTCCGGCAGCACACCCGCCTCGATTTCCTCGATGCCAAGCTGGGACGCCACCGCACGCGCGGTCGTAACATTGTCGCCGGTCAGCATGACGATGCGCAAGCCGTCGCCGCGCAGCTTTTGCAGCGCCGCTTGTGCCGATGGCTTTATCGGATCGGCGATGGCGATGACCCCGGCGGCACGGCCGTCGATCGCGACATAGATCGCGGTGGCGCCGTTTCTGCGTGCAGTTTCTGCGGGCGCGTCGAGATCATGCGTGGCGATGTCTTGCTCGCTCATCAGCGTCGCATTGCCGAGCGCGATGCGGCGGCCGTCGACCGTCCCGGTTGCACCCTTGCCGGAGGGCGAAAGGAAATCGCTGACCTCGCCGAGTTTTTGACCGCGCGCCTTTGCCGCGTTCAGGATGGCCAGCGCCAGCGGATGCTCGCTGCCGCGTTCGACGCTGGCGGCAAGCCGCAGCAATTCGCTCTCCTCAAACCCGTCGGCAGTGACGATCGACACGACTTTGGGCTTGCCTTCGGTGAGCGTGCCGGTCTTGTCGAGCACGATGGTGTCGATGCGCTCGAATCGCTCCAGCGCCTCGGCGTCGCGGATCAGGATTCCCGAATGCGCGCCGCGGCCGACGCCGACCATGATCGACATCGGGGTGGCAAGTCCGAGCGCGCAGGGACAGGCGATTATCAAAACCGTAACGGCTGCGACCAGGCCGAAGGTGAAGCGCGGCTCCGGCCCGAACAGCATCCAGGCCGCGAACGCCAGGAGCGCCGCAGCGATCACCGCCGGCACGAACCAGCCGGCAACCTGATCGGCGAGCCGCTGGACCGGCGCGCGCGAGCGCTGTGCGCGGGCCACCATATCGACGATCCGCGCCAGCATGGTGTCGCGGCCGACTTTTTCCGCTGATAGCACGAGCCCGCCGCTCTGGTTGACGGTGCCGCCGATCACGCGCGCGCCTTCCACCTTCGACACCGGCATCGATTCGCCGGTCACCATGGATTCATCGACCGCCGAGCGGCCTTCGGTGACGATGCCGTCGACCGGGATTTTTTCGCCGGGACGCACCCGCAACAAATCGCCGACTTTGATGGCGTCGATCGCGACGTCCTCGTCGCCATGATCGGTGATCCGCCGCGCGGTTTTGGGCGCTAACCCCAGCAGTGCGCGGATCGCGCCTGAGGTGCGCGCGCGCGCCTGCAATTCCAGCACTTGCCCGAGCAATACCAGAACCGTGATGACGGCGGCGGCCTCGAAATACACCGCGACCATGCCGTGCATGTCGCGGAAGGCGGGCGGAAAGAGTTGCGGCGCCAGCGTGCCGACCACGCTGTAGAGCCAGGCGACGCCGGTGCCCATCGCGATCAGCGTGAACATGTTGAGATTGCGCGTGATCAGCGAGCGCCAGCCGCGGACGAAGAACGGCGCACCCGCCCACAGCACCACCGGCGTCGAGAGCACAAGCGAAATCCAGTTCGACCACCTCACTGGCGCCAGATGCATCAGGCCGATATGGCTGCCCATCTCGATCGCAAACACCGGAAGCGTCAACGCCAGCGCGATCCAGAATCGCCTGGTCATGTCGATCAGTTCAGGATCGGGCTTGTCGTCGAGCGAAATTTGTTCGGGCTCGAGCGCCATGCCGCAGATCGGGCAAGCGCCCGGGCCGACCTGACGCACCTCGGGATGCATCGGACAGGTGTAGATGGTGCCGGCCGGGGCCGCCGGCTCCGGCTCGCTCGGCTGCAGGAATTTTTCGGGTTCGGCCTCAAAACGCTCGCGGCAGCGCGCGGAGCAGAAGAAAAAGTCCTGGCCCTTGTAAGCAAAACGGTGCTTTGCGGTATCAGGGTTGACGCTCATGCCGCAAACCGGATCGATCGCGACCGGCGTGCCGGCGGCTTTGTCAGCATCGCCGTGTTTGCCGCCGCAGCAGGATTTTGCCTGCGCCTGGCCATGATGATGGCCGGCGTGAGCTAAGCCATGTGCGTTATCTTCATCGAGCTGCGCCATCAAACTTCTCCCGGCACCTTGAACAATATACCCTAGGGGGGTATATGAGGCTCATGCGCACCGAGATCAAGACCTCCTGCCTCAAACGGCTGAAACGAATCGAAGGCCAGATCCGCGGCCTCGCCGGGATGGTCGAGGATGACCGCTATTGCATCGACGTGGTGACGCAGATCGCGGCCGCGAAAGCAGCGCTGCGCCGGGTCGAGGAGGAAATCCTGCGCGACCATGTCGCCCATTGCGTCGAGCACGCGATCTCTTCGGGCGACAAGGCCGACCAGCGCCGCAAGATCGCCGAATTGATGGACGTGGTCGGCCGCGCCGACCGCTAGTGCGCCGGATCGGAGCGCGCATCCGGGCCGCATGGTTCGAGACGCGCGGCATTGCCGCGCTCCTCACCATGAGGGGATAGAGGACCTCATCCTGAGGAGGCCGCAACGCGGCCGTCTCGAAGGATGAAGCCCCGCGCTAACCCGCTGGTTAACGCACGGTGTCGCCACCCGCTCAAATCCGAGCGATGCAGCGTCCGCGGCTTTAAAATTTGAAGTCTATTGAAATCCCCTCGAACCAAAAACCCGGGGGGAAGCAATGACCGATCACACCGCGCAAACCGCCGAATTTGTCAATTCCGAGCGATCCCAGGGCATGCAGGATGTTCTGCTGGTGTCGACCTTCGGCCTGTGGGTCGGGCTGCTCGGCCTGATGCCGGTCGTGGCGCTGCGGCTGTTTGCCTGACGCCGACACGACGGACGAGATGCTGCCGTGGTTAATCGGCGGTAGCACCTGTGGTCAAATGCAAGCGAAATCACGACCGGGATTTTAAAATTCCGCGCGTATCAAGGTCCCCGACAAAACAAACAACGCGGGGGCGTCGTGAATACCACGGAAAATCCGGTTCCTGAACAACAGGGCTTTAGGACCGAGGACATCCTCTGGGCGCTCGGCATCTGGTCGGTGATCCTGAGCCTGTCGCCGGTGATTGTCTTTTACGTGCTGATGGTCGCGTAATTCGCGAACCGACTCCACCGCCCGCTCCGTCATTGCCTGCGACAAACGCGAAGCGTTTGCGCAAGGGAGCACTTG
Source organism: Bradyrhizobium lablabi (assembly GCF_900141755.1). Taxonomy (NCBI): domain Bacteria; kingdom Pseudomonadati; phylum Pseudomonadota; class Alphaproteobacteria; order Hyphomicrobiales; family Nitrobacteraceae; genus Bradyrhizobium; species Bradyrhizobium lablabi. The sequence goes on from NZ_LT670844.1 coordinate 2,757,762, forward strand.
CGACGAAGCAATCCATGCCCCCTAAAAGGAGGAATGGATTGCTTCGTCGCTTGCGCTCCTCGCAATGACGGTGGGACATTATTCCACGCAAGCAACATCAACCCTGCGTAACGGCGAAACCGTTACGCAGGGTTGATGTTTTTAGAACAACAGAAAAACGCGCGGGCCCCCGCGCGTTCTTTGCCGGCCCTTGCAGTTCGGCGAGACTACGCCGCCTGCTTGTGCATCGCGCCGCTCGCCGGCGCATTGCCACGGATCGCCTTCACCGAGCGTTCGATCGCGGCCCATAACCGGCCGATCTCGGCCGCCGCACGGCCTTCCGCATAATATTCGCGCGCGCCTTCGCCATGGCTGAGCGCCATCAAAAGGTCGGCACGGTTGGTGATCTGGCCGCCCCATACCGGCGCCCGGAATTTTGTCAGCGATTCACGCGCGATGGTGACGATCGGGCTCTCGACGTCGTCGCGGCGCGCCGGAGCGCCGTTGAGCACAACCGCATAGGGCTTTCGCGCGGCGCGGCAGGTTTGGATGGTTTCCTGTACCGCGTTGACGTCGAAGACCCCCGGCCGTGCCGGAATGATCACCATGGTGGCGTTCTTGATGGAATCCTCCACCACCGCCGACATATTCGGCGGCGTATCGATGAATACCCATTCAATTCCGTCGCGCTTGGCGGCAGCAATAATCCCGCCGACCGAAGTAACGGCGGTTTTGATCGCCGGTTCGTTGGTGCCGCGCAGCTTGTGCCAGAGCGTCAACGATCCCTGCGGATCGGCGTCGATCAATAGACACGGTTTGGTTGCTTTATGGACATGGGCAGCGAGATGGGCAGCCAGAGTACTTTTTCCCGAGCCACCTTTACGCGATGCGAAAACAATGACGTTCATTACGTTGGCCTCCAGATTGACCCCAGAAGCTGAAAATGAATCAGCGCGCTGATTCGTGAAAGAAAAATTTACTGAAATTACAACGTAGCCCCTGATTAATCAGCGGCGTTGGCTTTTGAGTCACACCGTGCGTTGCAGCAGAGCGAAAAAAACCCGAAAATCGATTCGAAAAACGCGCTTGAACGAGCGATCGCGCGATTTTTTTGCGTGCTGACACCCGTTTGGTGCGCGCTCTACCTATCCGTGCATCCGCGTTTTCGACTCTTTTGCGGAAACGAAAGCCATTTTGTCGAACAAAACGAGTCCGGATCGCGGCGAAGTGTGCCCGTAAAGCAGGCAGGCTCGTCATTTCCCGGCGCGCGCGGGCGCGAAGGGCGCAATCTCGCCGACGATCATCGCCGGACTCCATGGATGAAGCGCAGAGCGGCTTGCGCCGCGATCAGGTCGCGGCCGGCTTCGGCTTCTTGGTCTTGCGCGATTTCGCGCTGACGGGTTTGTGCGACGAGGCCGGCTTGATGGTGAGCGGCCGGCCGGCGGTGACCGGCGTGACCTCGGGGTCGGGCCTGAAGAACGCGCGGCAGCCCGGCGAGAGCTGCGCCTTGTTACGAATCATGCAGACCGTGACGCGGTCGACATCCGGAATATCTGAACCGCAAAGGCGAAACGCGTCGCCGGTGCACGCCTGCTCCTGTTCGGGCGTGTAGGCCCGGCTCGCCGCGGGCCACAGCGAAACCGCGAACAAAGTTGCGAACATCCAGCCGCACTGGATCTTCCTGGACCGGACTGCAGACATGAATCCCCCCCCAAGCGCTTAGGTGCGGATTGTGGGTGAATGAGGTTGGGTTGGCAAGGACAGGGAGCGTCCGGGTTGAGAGGGCCAGTGGACAGCACCCTGCCCGCTTCGGCTTCGACTACGCGCGATGTGAATTGATGCGTGGTACAGTTGGGTGGGAACTGCCGCTTAAGCGACTAAGCCTTGATAAACCTAACGAATTTGACCTACGCGTCATCGTGGAGGACATTCGGCGTTCGGGCATTACAAGCGTGAGAGGGATTGCCGATGAGTTGCACGCGCGGGGCATTCGGGCACCTCGTGGGGATACGTGGCATCCAACCGCCGTCGCACGCCTGCTGAACAGACTTCAGGGCATTCAATCCACAAGTACCCACGTGTAACCCAAAGGCCACCCGCAATGGTCGCTGTCTCAGTTCTATTGTCATTCATCGGAGTCGTCGCATTCGAATGCGAAGTGGCTGCGCTTGTGTTCATGGGCTTGGCGGTAGGGGTCGCGCGGTTTCTCGCATAGACGTGGGGCATGAGAGAACTTGTGGGATCACATGGGGACACGGCGCGAAATGAGCCTCCTTTTTCGTAGGAACTCTATTTTTGGCGATCAATGGATCGCGATTTCAAAGTTTCCAGTAAAGCCTGCGGCTGCTGCTCGGCTGCACGCGACCGTGTCTCGCTTGGCAGATGTACGCTTTCGCCCCCACGCGCGGAACCAAGTTCCTAGTGGGCCGGACTTAGATCAGGCCGTGGCCGGAGCGCCGATCCTTTCCTTCAATTCGGTGCAGGTCTTGCGGACCTCCGCCGTCATCTGCGAGCAGTCCTCAATCTGAACGAAGATGCGCTTGGCCTCCTCGCGGTAGCGCATTGCGGTTTCCTTCATCTCCTGGGTCACGGCGAGCGCATCGCGGGTCATCGCCTCGCATTGCTTGACTCGCTCGATCAGCTCCGCGCCCATCGCCTCGATGTCTTTCGCCGCAGCTTCGTATTCGCGGACAATGGCTTCCGCCGTCAGCTTGCCGATCTCCGTGGCCCCCTCGCGATGCTCGACATAATCCGGCATCGACGGGGTCGGCGCACCCACCCTTGGCGGCGCGAAATTGACAGGATGCGGCTCGTGGACTGGCGGCCTGTTTCGAAACTCTGCCTCGATTTCGCGCTCTAGATCAATCACGCTCGAGACTCGTCCTACTGTTGATTGCACCATCACTAATACTCCCTTGGTTAAAAAGTGAGTCCTCGTAATTGAGCTTAATCAGACTCCGCTTCTTCGGACGCTGCGCGCCGCGCTCTTGCGAAGAGAGAAGATAATATCGCTAAAGTTCCCCTAGTTCTACTGTGGGCGATTGCAGTCTGGTGACGACTGTTCACCAAACGTTCCATCAATGAATTAGGCATTACGTTATACAACTTGGGATACGGGGCACCGGATTTACAAAAGGTTCCTGTACTCTCTTGGGGCGCTCGCGAAGCCCACGTGTGACCACCTCCGTTGAGGTGAGCACGTAGCTTCTCAATGCGAGTTTCAATCTCGGCCAACCACTCGCCGAGCTTCGCCTTCGCGACCGCTTTGAGAACTCGCCCCCGAGCGTGAACCGCTCCTCCTGCCGCATCTTGTACAAACTTCGCGTACTCGTCACGAACGTCCTTGGGGATAGCCTTACGTGCGATGTACCCGCCAGATTTACTTCGATTAAGCCCGACCATTCTCAGCGCCATTTGGTGCGCCTTTTGTAGTCGAGGCGCACGAAATGACGTGCTGTATCAGCAACTTGATGGAACTGCTGCAAAATTTTTGTGCGTGGTACAGTTGGGTGGGCTCGAACCACCGACCTCCTGTTCCACAGACAGGCGCTCTAACCAACTGAGCTACAACTGCATCCTTGGTGGGGCCCCAAAAAGGGGCCGCCGAACGGGGCGGAAACTAGGTGCAACGCCCGCCTTTGGCAAGGCCAAGACACCCCGTTGTGGTCGTTCGGGAGAGCAACAAAGTTCACAGGCGGGTCGTCCCTGCGAAAGCAGGGACTCATAACCACCGGCGTTAATTGCTGCAAAGGCAACTCACCCCATCGCCTTACCGATAGGCCGCGGCGTATGGGTCCCCGCTTTCGCGGGACGACACCATTTTTCGAACGCGGCGAAAAACAAAAGCCCGGGCCGACGCCCGGGCTTCGTTCAAAACTGCTGAATCGCTCAGGCGGCCGGCTTGAACAGCTTCGAGGCGCTGGCCTTGATCGGCTCGGCGGTCTCGGTCGCCACCTTCTGGCTCAATTCGGCAAGCTCCTTGGCCTGCGCGGCGAGGGTCTCGTACTGCTTTTTGGCGTGCGAAGTCCACAGCTCCAGCGCTTCGGAGGGCGATTTGACGGCGAGCAGTTCCTGCGCGAAGTCGAGCGAAGCGGTGGTGTTGGCCTTCATCATCTCCATCAGCTTGGCGGAATATTCGCTAAAACCCTTGCTGGCGGTCGTGAACACGGCCTCGATGGTGCCGTTGTGGGTCTCGGCGGCATCCTTGAACTTGGCGTAGCTGTCGCGCGCCTGCGAAACGCCCTTCTCGGCGAACGCACGCATCTGCTCGGGAACCTCGAACGGAATAACCGAGGAGGAGAAGGGATCGGTGGGATTTGCCATGGAATGAAACCTTCGAAACGGGGTGAGACGGATGTGACCCCTTGCGCGCGCGCGAGCCAATAGGCCGCGAGAACGTCGACTTGGATCACGCAGTGGGAATGCCCATCGTAGGGCAGCCACACTCAGCGCCCAGATAATGTCAATTTTGTGCAACGCAATGAAAGATGCCGTAATTTTAGGTGCGATGCCGCATTTCTGCTCAAATCCGGGGCATTTGCCCCGACCCTCTTGGCGTCGCCGGAGCGAGGGTCGGGGCCGCCTAAAATATTGTCAGGTCCTTGGTTTTTCAGGTCCCGGCGTTTCAGGTTCTGTCAGATCTTGGGCTTGGCCGCTTCCATCGCCGCCTTGCTGACAATTTGGCCCATCTCGCTGGCCTGCTCCGCCAGCGAGCGCATCTGCGATTGCACATATTCGCTGTGCAACCGCATCACCTCGGACAGGTCCTTGGCGTGCAGCAAGTTTTCGGCGAAGTCCAACGACGCCTGCACGTTCTTTTCGGCGTAGGAAATCGCCTTGGCGCTGACGTCCTTGGCGCCGGCGCGAACGGTCGCTCCGCGTTCCTCGATCGAGCCCGCGGTCTGCTGCACGCTGGTGACGAATTTCTCGAAGGCCTTACGGGCCTGATCGACGCTCGCCTCGGCGATCGATCGCATTTCCTTTGGAATCTCGAAACGGTCACGGCCTTCTTCGCTCATGGTCCCAACTCCTGTTTTGGCATTCGCATGTGCGAGGCCATCCACGGCCCCGCTGCCCGGTTCGCGCACCTCAAACCTATCGACAAAAAGACCCCGCCGGTATGACGCGGCGCCCATCGGGGCCCTATCGTGGACTTCTGACTGCGGTTTGCAAGATTGCAACGCGACCACAGCTGCGAAGGTTCAGCCCAATTTCGCGATCGCCGGCGAATTAACGTTATCGCGGCTTTCGATAATTCCGTCGCTGTCAAGCCGTGGACCTGCTCTCGCACCCGGGCAATACTCCGTCCATTAAGGCTGGCATGGTTTGGCAGCCGAACCCTCTCGCCATGCTTTGAGCTAAAGCCAGCCGGTCACATAGCTGCGATGAACAACGCGGAATTCCAGTTGCGAGGCGTCGGCGATCCGCGACTGGCCCTGCATGCAACGAGTGCGCTGCCGGCTTGGCTGTGGTCGACCGACGGCAGGCGGATTCTCTGGGCCAATCCGGTCGGCGCCAAGTTGTTCGGCGCCGCCAACGCCGCGAGCCTTGCCAAAAAGATGTTTGGGCCCGCCGATGCGCATCGCCGCCAGGTGGCGCGGCTCGCAAGCCGGCTGAGCCCGACCGGCGCGATGCGGCTGGAGCGGCTGCGCGGCTTCGGCTCGCCGCTCGGCCAGCTCGTCACCTGCGGCTGCGTGCGGCTCGATTTTGCCGACGGCAGCCACGGCATTCTGATCACGGCCGCCGAGCCGGTCGGCCGCGCGATGCCGCTGCTCGAACGACTGCAGCGCCTGGTCGAAGGCATCGACACGCCGATCGCGGCGTTTGCGCGCGACGGCATGTTCGTCGGCGCCAGCGACGCCGCGCGCACGCTGCTCGGTTTTCGCAATCTGTCGGAGGCGGGCCTGGACGCGGCGCGCAGCGATGCGCTGGCGCAGGGGCGCGTCGAGACGCCGTTCGGCATCGGTCACCTGATTCTGCAACGCGTCGGCACCGGCGCCGATGTGGGCCTGGTCGCTTTGATTGCGCCGGTAATTGTGTGTGCTCCGGCTGAGGAAGCCGCACCCGCATCGGGCGAAGCGGCCGAAATCGCGCCGGCGCCCGAGCCGGCCGCGCCCGCGGCGGATCCGGCGATAGCAGATTATGAGCAGCCAGCGATATCGGGCGAAGCGCCGGCCGAGTTTGCCTTGATCGACGAATTCGCCGATCCGCCGGAAGAGGCGGCCACCGAGCCCGCCGTCGCCAATGAGCACGCCGTCGCCAATGAGCCCGCTGTCGCCGATGGGCCCGCCGAACCCGACCTGCAGACGGTGTTGCAGCTCGACATCCCCCACGTCGAAGCGCCACGCGCCGAACCAACGCAGGCGACAACCGCGCCCACTGATAAAACCGATCGGCACGAACCGTCGCCCTTTGTCGAAGCGGTTGCCGATGAGCCGTCGCCGCCACCTTCGCCCGCCGAAGGGTCCGCGCCGCAGCAGGCCGAAGAGTCCGCGCCGCCGGCGATCGACGCACCGGCTCAATCATTGGCGCCGCCGCCGGTCTGGACGCTGTCATGGCTCGACGACCATGGGCCGAATCCGCGCCGGCACCCGCTGCGCTTCATGTGGCAGATGGACGCCGAGGGGCGCTTCTCGCTCGGCTCCGACGAATTCACCCGCCTGATCGGCGTGCGCACCCCCGCGGGCTTTGGCCGGCTCTGGAGCGAAATCGCAGACGTGTTCGGGCTCGATCCCGAGGGCCGCGTGCTCAAGGCGGTCGCCACCCGCGATACCTGGAGCGGCGTCACCCTGAACTGGCCGGTCGATGGCGGCGGCCGATTGCCGGTGGAATTGTCGGGGCTGCCGATCTACGATCGGGCGCGGAATTTTGCCGGCTATCGGGGGTTCGGGGTTTGCCGCGATCTCGACGGTCTGGCGCGGCTCGCAGCACTGCGCCGTTATGAACTGTTCTCTGATCCGCCTCCGCCCGGCCCCGCGCAAGTCGATGTGGCCAAAGGCCCGCCCGCCGCGGATCCGCCCGATCAGGGCGATATTGCATCCTCGAGTACGCCTGAAACGAGTACCCCTGATTCGCCTGCGTCGATTGCTTCAGAGATTTCACCACCAACCGATTTGGAAACGCCCGTGGAAACGCCCATCGAAGCAAAGAACGTCCTGCCGTTCCGGCCCCCCGGCGAGCAGAAATCGCCGGTGCTCACGCCGGTTGAGAACTCGGCCTTCAACGAACTGGCCCGCCAATTGGCGGCGCGGCTCGAGAGCGAAAACGGCGCGCCCGAGACGCCGGCTGAAACATCCGAGGTGCCCGAACCCGTCGTCGCGCCGCCGGAGCAACCGCCCGAGGCCGCGGAAAAACCCGGCTGGCTCGCGCATCCCGAACCGCCCGCGCGCGGCGAAGCGCGGCGCGACAAGATGCTGCTCGATTTGCTCCCGGTCGGCGTCTTGATCTACCGGCTCGACCGGCTGCTCTATGCCAACCCGGCGTTTCTGGCGCGGATCGGTTATCCGAACCTTCTTGCCCTGGAACAGGCCGGCGGTCTCGACGCGCTCTATGTCGAGCCCGGCGTTTCCTCCGCGAGCAGCACGTCAGACACCGGCACGCCCGTGACGATTTCTTCGGGCCAGGCGCCGCCGGAAACGGCGTCAGGAACCGAAGCGCGGCTTTATACGATTTCATGGGACGAAGATTCCGCGCTGGCGCTGATCTGCTTGGCCGCGGCCACCAAGACCGCCGAGATCGCCGAGATCGCCGCCGCGATGTCGCAGCCTTCGGCAGTACCCGAACCATCCCCGGTCGGCCACGCCAATGCCGAGGAGCTCGGCGCCATCCTCGACACCGCGGCCGAAGGCATCGTGATGTTCGACGCCGAGGGCAACCTCAACTCCTGCAACCGCAGCGCCGAAGCGCTGTTCGGCTATGACGGCGAGGAATTGGTGAAGCGCAATCTTTCCGATTTGTTCGCGCCGGAAAGCCAGCGCGTGGTCCGCGATTATCTCGAAAGCCTCAAAGGCTCGGGCGTTGCGAGCCTGCTCGAGCACGGCCGCGAGGTATTGGGCAAGGTGCGCGAGGGCGGCCTCATTCCGCTGTCGATGACGATGGGGCGGACCCGGCCCGATGGCCCGAATTTCTTCGCGGTGTTCCGCGATCTGTCGCAGGCCAAGAAAAGCGAGAGCGAATTGCGCGAGGCGCGGCGGCTCGCGGATCGCGCGGCCAACGCCAAGGCCGACATGCTGGCGCGGATCAGCCACGAGGTGCGCACGCCGCTCAACGCCATCATCGGCTTTGCCGAAGTGATGATCGGCGAGCGGTTCGGCGCGCTCGGCAACGAGCGCTATGTCGAATACATGAAGGACATCCGCGCCTCCGGCGAGCGGGTGATCGCCATCATCAACGATTTGCTCGATCTGTCGCGGATCGAGACCGGCAAGCTCGATCTTGCCTTCGCCAACCAGAACCTCAACGACCTCGTCGAGAGCTGCGTCGCTGTCATGCAGCCGCAGGCCAACCGCGAGCGCATCATCATCCGCACCTCGCTGGCGCATATGCTGCCGCCTGTGGTCGCCGACGCCCGCGCGCTGCGCCAGATCACGCTGAATCTGATTGGCAACTCGATCCATCTCGCCAACGCCGGCGGCCAGGTCATCGTCTCCACCGCGCTGTCGGATTTCGGCGACGTGATCCTGCGGGTCCGCGACACCGGCCAAGGGCTGAACGACAACGAGGTCGCCGCCGCGATGGAGCCGTTCCGCACCCGAGCCCCCTCCGACCAAGCCTCCGACAGCGCCGCCGTCAACCTTTCGCTGACGAAAGCGCTGGTCGAAGCCAACCGCGCGCAATTCCAGATCAAGACCGGGGCGCATTCCGGCACACTGGTCGAAGTGGTGTTTTCGCACGCGATGGCGCGGGCGTAATTCGCGGACGTAAGTTTCTCAGATGTTGCTGAAGCGGTTCCTGCTCCCTCTCGTTGCCATCGTCGCCGGTCTGGGAGCCAGCGGGCCTGGCTTTGCGCAGCAGCCTTCGATCATCGTTGCATCGACAACGTCGACCGAACAGTCGGGACTTTTCGGCTATCTGTTGCCGCGCTTTTCGGCTGCAACCGGTATCGCGGTGAAAGTCGTCGCCGTCGGAACCGGACAGGCGCTCGACATTGGACGGCGCGGCGACGCCGACGTGGTATTTGTCCACGATCGGCCAGCGGAAGAAAAATTCCTCGGCGAGGGATTTGGCGTTCGGCGGTTTGACGTGATGTACAATGATTTTGTCATCGCCGGTCCGAAAGCCGATCCCGCGCATATCGCGGGCGATAAAGACGTCACCGCGGCTTTGCGCGCCATCGCCGCCGGCAAGGCGACCTTCATCTCGCGTGGCGATCGATCAGGGACGCATGAAGCCGAACTTCGCCTGTGGCGCGAGGCGGGAATCGATCTCGAGACCATCAAAGGCCCCTGGTATCGCGAAATCGGCCAAGGGATGGGCGCTGCGCTGAACATGGCTTCCGCGATAAACGCCTATCTGCTGACGGATCGCGGCACCTGGCTGTCGTTCAAAAATCGCGGCGATCTCATTGTGCTGACCGAGGGCGATCGGCGGCTGTTCAACCAGTATGGCGTGATGCTGGTAAATCCTTTGAAACACCCGAACGTCAAGGCCAGGGAAGGGCAGGCCTTCGTCGATTGGCTTATTTCGCCGGAGGGCCAAACAACCATCGCCGGCTACAAGGTGAACGGCGAGCAGTTATTTTTCCCCAACGCGTCCCACTAGCAAAAAGGCCACGCTGCTCACGATCACGCTCAATGAGAGCAGAATAAACCCAAGCGCAAGCGCCAAGGTGAGATCGCCCTTGCCGGTCTCGAGCGCGATGGCCGTCGTCATGGTTCGGGTATAGCCGCGGATGTTGCCGCCGACGATGATGATCGCGCCGACCTCCGCGATGGCGCGACCGAACGCGGCGAGAAATGCCGTCAGCAGCGAGTCCCGCCCGATCAGGAACAGCAATTGGATGCTGCGGGCTTTGGACACGCCGTCGGTACGCATGAGGTCAGCATATTCGGACCAAAGCAGCGAAGTGGGCCGATGCACCAGGGCGATCACGATCGGCGTGGTGATGACGGCCTGCGCGATGATCATGGCGGTCGGCGAAAAGAGCAGCCCGGCAAAGCCGAGCGGCCCCGACCGCGACAGCAAGAGATAGATAAAAAGCCCCGCCACGACCGGCGGCAGGCCCAGCAAGGCGTTGGCCAGCACAATGACGGCCTGCCGTCCCCGAAACCGGCTGACGGCCAGCGCAGCGCCGAGTGGCGCGCCGATCATCATGGCAATCAGGCTCGCCGACAGGCTCACGCGGAGCGACAGGCCGACGATGCCGACAATCTCGGAATCGAAGCTGGAGATTAACGAAAGGGCGGTAACAATGGCCTGGGCGAAATCATGCATCCCGGCCCGTTTACCGTCTAAGCGCGGAAAGGACCATGCTTATTGCTTCGGGCTTCTGGACACGCCGGAACAGGCTGAATTGAAACTGCTGCACGGACTGCCACGGCGTGGTGTGCCGATGGTTTCGCGTCTCGACCAGCGCAAAACCGTCGCCAAGTGCTTGCCCCAAGCCTGCTGCATCGTAACGCACAACAGGCAGGCCGCTGCAGCGCTCGGGACCATCGAGTGCGAAGGTCGCGATGATGGCATGGCCGCCAGGCTTGAGGGCCTTTCGCAGGGCTGCCAGGTACGCCGCCCGATCGCGCGCCTCGGTGAGAAAGTGAAACGCGGCGCGGTCGTGCCAGATGTCAAAGGATGCCGGCGGCTCCCATGTTGTCACGTCGCTCGCGATCCATTGAACATCATGGGCGCGCTCGCCGAGCCGGGCCCTGGCTGTCGCTAGCGCAGCCTCCGACAGATCGAGCACGGTGATGGCTCGAAAGGCACGTTCGATCAGCGCGTCAACCAGGCGTGACGCGCCACCGCCGATGTCAACGATCGCCGAGTCGGGATTTGCTCCCGCGCGCTCGATCAACTCCAACGAGGGGACCGGGCTTTCCTGGAACCAGCTGAGCTCGTTCTCGCCCTTGCTGGTGTAGACCTTTTGCCAGTGGTCGTGACGGTTCTCGGCGCTCATGGGTTTACCTCAACCGGCGCTCGCGCCGGGCAAGCAGTCATTTGGTGGACCGATCAGACGGCATGCCCAGACTTTCAAGCACCCGACAATCGGCCACACGGCCGCCCTCGCAATTGTCGAGCATCCGAGCGAGCTCGCCGCGCAGTGCGTTAAGTTGCGAAATGCGTTGGTCAACTGCCGCCAGGTGACGGGCGGTAATTTTGTCCGCGTTGTCGCAAGGTTTTTCGGGCTGGGCACTTAATGCCAGAAGCTCTCGAATGTCGTCTATCTCGAAGCCCAGCTCGCGGCCATGCCGGATAAAATTTAGTCGCATGATGTCGGGTGCGCCATAGCGCCGCTGCTTGCCTTCGGTACGAACGGGCGCAGCAAGCAGGCCGACCTGCTCGTAATAGCGTATCGTCGGCACCTTCACGCCGGTCCGTCGCGACAATTCTCCGATCGAAACATCCATTTTTCACTTGAACCTCTAGTCGCTAGAGGTTGTACGCTCTTTGCAGATCATTGGGAAGCGTCAGGATGTCCGACCACTGTTGTGGCTCAAATGGCCAGCGTAATCATCAAATTGATACCGCCGCAGCCAGCGGCGGGGATAGCTGCTGTTCGGTGGGCGTGCCGGTATTTGACGGCGTCGAGCCGCGTTACAAGCGCGTGCTTTGGACGGTAATCGGTATCAACGGTTTGATGTTTTTCGCCGAAATGTTCGCCGGCCATGTTGCGGGCTCGCAAGCGCTCAAGGCTGATGCGCTCGACTTTCTCGCCGATACGGTCACTTACGGTTTAAGCTTGGCGGTCATTGGCGCCACCATGAAAACGCGCGCTATGGCGGCGCTCTCCAAAGGCGTTTCGCTAAGCGCGATGTCGCTATGGGTATTTGGTTCAACAGTTTACCAAACGCTCGTCCTTGGCGTGCCCCGTGCCGAACTGATGGGTGCTATCGGGATGCTCGCGCTGGCAGCCAATCTTGCGTCGGTGTTGCTGCTGATGCGCTACAAGGAAGGCGATGCCAATGTGCGCTCGGTCTGGCTTTGCTCACGCAACGATGCGATCGGCAACGTCATAGTAATGATTGCTGCGCTCACCGTTTGGGGAACGGCGAGCGCTTGGCCGGATTTAGCTGTGGCAGGCGTGATGGCTGCCATCTTCCTTACTTCGTCGGTGCAGATTTTGAGGCAGGCCTGGATGGAATATCGCGGAAACACCAACTCACCTTGGGTTACCTCAACGGGCGCTGGCGTCGGGTGAGGTAGTATCTAGCGGCCGGTTGGAATAATGCGACGGGGCTCCTCATCGGAGCGATTGATGGATTTCGCGGAATTTATCATCGGGCGCGCATTCCGCCTCCGCGCTTCGAGGTACGGCGCACTGGTCGCGCGACCCGTTGGCTCAACGCATCCTACAACTACATGTGTTGATGCGAGTGCCCCGTCGCAGGAGGCTTGTTCATCATCCGCAGCATCCCGAGGCCTCCCGTATTGAAGAATCGCCAGACCAGCACGCCTGCGAGAACGAGAAAGGCGATGTTGAGCCAGGTGGTGTAATCCCAGGTGATGGCGGCATCAACCACGCGCGCGTTGCGCTGGGCCGGGACCAGACCGAGGGTACCGAAGATCAGTTCGACGATCAGCGCGGCACCGGCCATGGCGGCATAGAACGTCACGAACAGAAAGCCAGCCATCTTCAATCCGTAATATTTGCGGTAGATGTTCAGGATCGGGAGAATGATCAAATCCGCAAAGATGAACGCGATCGCGCCGCCGAAACTGATGCCGCCGTTCCAGAGCACCGCGGCCAGCGGAATATTTCCGACCGAGCAGACGAACGAGATCACCGCGACCAGCGGCCCGACGATCGGTCCCCATAATTTGGCCAGCAACGGGTGGTCGACGGCGAAGAACGACTGCCAGAATTCGGCCGGCACCCAGGCTGCCAGCGCCCCGGAAATCAGCAGGCCGCCGGCGATATCCATCCACACCGAGGCCCAGTCCATCACGAAATAATGGCTGATCGCGGTAAAACCCTGTTCGGATGTGATCCGCTGCCAAAGCGTGCCGCCTTCAGGGACCGACATATCCATTGCGGCGTGGCCTTCCATACGGCCGGCGATGCCTCGGTCGGCCTGCGCCCTCGCCTCCTCCAGAAGCTCGCGACTGAGAAACCGCCGAAACATCAGAACCAGCAATCCGACCATGATCGGCGCGCCGATGAACTCGGCCAATGTGAACTGCCAGCCCAAAAACACCAGCATGATGAGGGCGAGTTCGACCACGAGATTGGTGGAGGCCATTTCGAACGCCATCGCGGCGGTGAAGTTGGCGCCCTTGCGGAACAGCGCGCGGGCAATCGCCACGGCTGCATAAGAGCAGGATGAGGATGCCGCGCCGAGCGCAAGCGCTTTCGCGATCGTGGCCGGCCGATCGTCCGGCAGCAGCCGCGCCATTTCCCGGTGGGAAACGACCGCCTGCACAATCGCGGACAGTGTGAAGCCCAGAATCAGGGGCCACAGGATTTCCCATCCCATGGCGAACGCCATGCCGAGTGCGCGTAGGATCGATTCTGTCATTCGCCGCCTCTGTGCTTGAAATGCACATCATCAACGCATGTCGGACCAATGGGTCGCCCATCATGCGTGACTGATTGTCCCCGGAATAGATGGACACCCCGAATCCTCGTAGAACTTGTTCTCAAGTTGCGCGCGCAAGAACGATCGTGCCGGATACGATCAGGGCCACACCAGCGGCGCGGCTGAGCCGCTGCCCGAGCGGCAGCAGCTTCTCGGCTGCAACATAAAGGGCGATGCCGGCAATCCAGACAAGGTTCATGATACCGGCGACGAACAGCAGCCCCATCAGGAACCAGCAACAACCGAGGCAATAGCCGCCGTTCCGGAGTCCCATACGCAAAGCTCCCGCGGCGCCAGGTTGCCAGTACCGACTCAAAAACAGCACCGGATTCTGGCAGTAGCGAAGGCACGCGCTCTTGACAGGCGTGAACTGATAAAGCCCTGCGGCAACCAGGATGAGGCCACCAAGTACGGCGCTGGTGCTGGTCATCGCCATCGACAGCAGCCCGGCGCGCTCGAGCCCCCATTGCGCCAGGGTCGCGACGAGGCTGAAACCGGCCCATGTCAGGAGATAGCCACTGAGAAAGACCCAGGCTTCCACGAAGGGACGGACCGAGGCCGCTTGCTTGCGCTGGATGGTTGTAAACAACAGGAGCGTGGGGGCGGCACTCGGCACCATCATGGCGACCATCATCACCCACCACATGACGAACGCGAGCACGGCGTAGGCCGGCGACCACGGCATCGGCATGTCCATCGACATATCGGCCATGTCGGTATCCATGCCTGCACCGGCGGCTAGATAGATGCAGGCCAGCACCACAACGCCAGCCAAACCGGCGACAACGATTAGGCGGTCGCGCCGCAGCAGATATTCGAGCACAGACGTCTCGGTCATGGGCTCATCTCGGCCGCTGGAAAAGCGACCTTTGGCGCAGCGTCAAGCCGCGACACCTTGAGGTGTCTGCACGACGTTGGCGAGGGAGCTGTGCGTGCCCTTCGTTTCAAACTTGATCGCGCCGGTCGAGCGGATGTTGGCGGAGGCAACTTCGGCGGCTTTGTGCTCAAAGCCCTCGGGCATCACAACTTGGATGCGATGGGGCGCGCCCGTCACCGGGTTCTTGATCGGCTCCACCTCGGTCTCCAGCACACCCTTGGCGACGAGGCGCGCGACGCGTCCATTTTTGTCGAATGAGAACTCGAACGGCACAAACAGCGGATCATGGATCGTAGTTACGATCACGCTGAGGATTTGGAACAGCGTACCCTCGGCCGAATTCTTGCCCGACATGATGTTGAAAAGTGCCTGGCGCTGCTCCGGCGTAGCGCGCTCATCGATGATCGGCTGCATCTTCCCGTTGCCCTCATGCAGCGCTCCGGGAAAATCAACGGTTGCCGCGAAAACGAGACCATCGAGCTTGGTCCCCTCGAAATGTCCTTTGGTAATCCTCAGGCCGACCAGGGCTTTGCACGAGCCGTGAGTCGGCGGCGCATTGAAATCGCAGGGACAACCAAACGCGCAATTGCAGTTCTTGATCCATTCGCCTTCGAGACGCCAGTCAGATGCAGCCATGGCACACCTCCCATCGCGTTGTCAGGTTGTCAGGGACTATGCAGCCGCTCGATTATCCTCTTCAGCGTCAAAAGCCCCGGTCAATGCGAGCAGAATCGGGATTGGATATGAGGGTCCTGCACTGCTCGACGGAGCCATGAGACGGTTAGCGGACTGCGACTTGCTGTCCTGACCATGGAAGAATATCAGCCAACGTCCTCAGCGTACAGGCGGAGCCATGGATGGTAGTGCGACATTTTCGCGTTTCCGGCCTCCTGGAGCCTGATCACGCGGCTTGCTGCTTGTTGTCGTGGGTCCAACGCACGACTGTGCCAGGCCATGGGGATGCTCTTTTCGTTTTGGCGAACACCAAGTGAAAAGGGTTGCGGAGATCGAGTGCTTATCCGCAACCCTTTTACGCTTCGGGCCGGGTCAAAAAGCGGCGGCCGACGACCCGCTTACATTTTGGCCGGTGCGCATCTTGGTATTACCTGCCTCCACTGCGCGTCACCTGAGATTTCGGGCCGCCTTGATAATGCCATCCACCGTCGTTCGGACTCGTCGCGGGCTGCAAACGTGACGCTGCCGGATAGAGGGCGAACGAAGAATTCAAATCGCTTGGCGAGCTAACCGTTGTGGTTTGCGCGCTCTGCCTGGCCTCGCTCGGCCAATAGCTTTTGTCCGAGATCGTCGAGCCCGCATGGGCCGTTGCAGATATCGCCGCCAGCGGCAGCAACAGCGAGATCGTGAGAAGGTGTTTCGTTAACATGGTCCGGCTCCATCATTGTCGGAGGCGCGTGATGCGCTTCCAACAATGAGTTCGGAGCTAATCGTCCGGCGGTTACAGACTCACGCCGACGTGAAGACACGTCTACCAACGCAAGAGACGCGGTCCCAATGCTGCGCCTGCTAAGGTGCACAGCACAATCGTGCCGCCGTACCAGACCGCGACGAACGGCAGTGAATCATCCGTGCAATGAAGCGCATATGCCATCGCGCTGACGCCGCCTGCAATGAGACCGGCGAAAGCACCTGCGCGACCGAGATTCGTGGGCGCAGCTCTTCGCACGGCCCAGATGGCAGCAGCGAAGGGCACGATCGCGATGATCGGGATAGAGAGCAGGCATTCCAGCCACTGATCTCCCACAAGCATCTTTTCCCAGTGGGAGCTTGGCGCGAATCCAAGGCTGATGACGGAAAGTACCGCGATAGCTCCGAATGGTATTGCAACCAAAACTGCCGAGGTTTTTCGTTCCCCGCCGGGGCGTGCCAGCCTCGTCAGGTAAGTCGATGCGACGCCGACGATCCCAACCGTGAATGCAAGCTTCAATAGCAGAAAAGCAAAGGCGCGGGCCGTCATCAAATCTGGGCGGACGCCCAGTCCGGCGAGTGCGATGCCTAGCGCCACGATTGAACCTGCGGCAAGCGCGACGTAAAGCGTGCGAGCGACCGACCTGCGATCGACCGGCTCAGGGTTGGTGCTCAAAAGGGCAACCAGGTCATCCGTCTTCATGTTTGCGTTTCCCGGGCAATCAGGGCAGCGAGTGTCTTGAGCCCACGATGAATATTCACTTTCACTCCGGATTCAGAGATGCCGCACCGGCCTGCTGCTTCGGCGATGCTCTGTCCATCCAGTTTTACCGCCTCGATGGAACATCGCATCTTTTCCGGCAACCGCTGCATGAGCCTTCTGAGATCGTATGAACTCTCGGCGTCGACATTGTCGTCGTGCGCCATCATGGTATCGGCCTCCTCGATAGACACCTCAGCAAACGACGTGCGGCTCCGGCGCAGGAAATCGATCAACTTGTAGCGCGCGATGGCATGGACCCACGGGGTCAGAGGCTCAGTGGGATCATAGGTATGTCGCTTGAGGTGGATCGCCAATACCGCTTCCTGAACCAGGTCTTCGGCCTCCGATATACCTCTGCCAATGCCCGCGAGCTTGCCTTTGAAATAGGCACGCAGGCGGCGGCTCAATCGTTCGAGCAGCGCGCGGTGCGAAGCCGCGTCGCCGTCCAGGCTCGCAAGCATCAGCGCCTTGAGTTCGATTTCGTGGGTCGTCATGCCTGCGTATTTCTATTAGTTCGTTGGCCCGGCGGGTTTGGTTACAGGGGCCGGCGCGTTATTCTGCTGCTTCTGGGCGGTCGAAGGCATTTGACGAAGTCTGATCCTGACTAGCCCGTTCCACTGAAACAGCGGCAGTCGGTTCGCTCGGCAATCCAAACCCCTTGACCAACCCGAAGATCGCCGGGATCACGATCAGCGTCAGCAAGGTCGAGGAGATCATGCCGCCGATCATCGGCACCGCGATGCGCTGCATGATCTCGGAGCCCGTGCCGGTGCTCCACATGATCGGCAGCAGGCCTGCCATGATGGCGACTACCGTCATCATCTTCGGACGTACGCGTTCGACCGCGCCCTCCATGATGGCGTCGTAAAGATCTCCCCGCGTCAGCGCGCGGCCCTCAATGTCACGTTTCGCCCTGATCTCTGCCAGCGCATGATTGAGATAGATCAGCATCACGACGCCGGTCTCGGCGGCGACCCCGGCAAGCGCGATGAAGCCGACGACCACGGCCACCGACAGGTTGAAGCCGAGCCACCACATCAGCCAGAGACCGCCGACCAGCGCGAAGGGCAGCGACAGCATCACGATCATGGTCTCGGTGATGGAGCGGAAGTTGAGGTACAGCAAGAGGAAGATGATCGACAGTGTCACCGGCACGACGATCTTCAGGCGCGCGGTGGCGCGTTCGAGATATTCGTACTGGCCGCTCCACATCACATAATAGCCGGGCGGGAACTGAATGCTGGCCTGCACCGCGCGCTGTGCGTCGGCGACGTAGCCGCCGAGATCGCGGTCGCGGATGTCGACGTAGATGTAGGTCGCCAACTGCCCGCTTTCGGTGCGGATCGATGTCGGCCCGCGCGCTGGCACCACCTTCGCGACCTCCCCGAGCGGCACCGCACCGCCGCCCGGCATCGGAACCAGGACGTCGTTGGCGATCGCCTGCGGATTTTCGCGCAGGTCTCGGGGATAGCGCATGTTGACACTGAACCGCTGCCGGCCTTCCACCGTCGTTGTCACCGTCTGACCGCCGAGGGCGGTCGCGATGACGTCCTGGACGTCCTGCACCATGATCCCGTAACGCGCCAGCGCCGCGCGGTCGGGCGTCACATCGAGGTAGTAGCCGCCGATGCCGCGCTCGGCATAGGCAGACGACGTGCCCGGCACGGCTTTGAGCACCTGTTCGATCTGCTTTGCAAGTTTGTCGATCTCGACCAGATCGGTTCCGATCACCTTGACGCCGATCGGGGTGCGGATTCCGGTCGACAGCATGTCGATGCGCGCCTTGATCGGCATGGTCCAGGCGTTGGAGACGCCCGGAAACTGCAGCGCCTTGTCCATTTCCGCGATCAGGCCGTCGACCGTCACGCCGGGACGCCATTCCTCCTTCGGCTTGAGGTTGACGACCGTCTCGAACATTTCTGAAGGCGCCGGGTCGGTCGCGGTCGCGGCGCGCCCCGCTTTGCCGTAGACCGAGGCCACTTCGGGAAACGAGCGGATGATCTTGTCCTGGGTCTGCATCAATTCGCCGGCCTTGGTGACGGAGATGCCAGGTAACGTCGTCGGCATATAGAGCAGCGTGCCCTCGTTCAGGTTCGGCATGAACTCGGTGCCGAGCTGGCGCGCCGGCCAGATCGTCACCGCGAGCGCCGCGAGCGAAAGGGCGATCACCAGCGCCTTGGCGCACATCACGCCCTTGATCACCGGCCGATAGATCCAGATCAGGAAACGGTTGATCGGGTTCTTGTGCTCTGGAACGATCCGGCCCCGGACGAAGATCACCATCAGCGCGGGCACCAGCGTGACCGACAGCAGCGCCGCCGCCGCCATCGAAAAGGTTTTTGTAAATGCGAGCGGGCTGAACAGCCGCCCTTCCTGTGATTCCAGCGTGAAGATCGGCATGAACGAGACGGTGATGATCAACAGGCTGAAGAACAGCGCCGGTCCGACCTCGGACGCTGCCTCGATCAGGATTTTGACGCGGGACTGGCCCGGCTCCGCCCGTTCAAGATGTTTGTGGGCATTTTCGATCATGACGATGGCGGCGTCGACCATGGCGCCGATCGCAATCGCGATGCCGCCGAGGCTCATGATGTTCGAACCCAGCCCGAGCAGCTTCATCGCGCCGAACGCCATCAATATGCCGACCGGCAGCATCAGGATCGCGACCAGCGCGCTGCGGACGTGCAGCAGGAAGACGATGCAAACCAGCGCGACGATAATGCTCTCCTCGAACAGCGTATGCTTGAGCGTCGCGATGGCGGCATTGATGAGGTTCGAGCGGTCGTAGACCGGAACGATTTCCACCGATTTCGGCAGGCTGCTGGCGATCTCCTTGAAGCGCTTTTTCACGTTCTCGATCACGTCGAGCGCGTTGACGCCGAAGCGCTGCAGCACGATGCCGCTTGCGACCTCACCCTCGCCGTTGAGCTCGGTGATGCCACGCCGCTCGTCAGGGCCGAGCTCGACGCGGGCGACGTCGCGCAGCAGGACCGGCGTGCCGTTACTGGTCTTGAGTACGATATTGCCGAGGTCGTTGATGCTCTTCAGATAGCCCTTGCCACGGATGACGTATTCGAACTCCGAGAGCTCGACGGTGCGGCCGCCGACGTCGGCGTTGCTGGCGCGGATCGCGTCGCGCATCTTCTGCATGGTGATACCGAGATCGCGCATGCGCTGCGGATCGAGGATCACGTTGTATTGCTTGACGAAGCCGCCGACGCTGGCGATTTCGGCGACGCCTTCGGCTTTCGCCAGCGCGAATTTCAGGTTCCAGTCCTGGATGGTGCGCGTGTCGGAAAGGTTCAACTCTTTCGACACTACGGCATATTGGTAGACCCAGCCCACACCGGTCGCGTCCGGGCCGATGGTCGGCGTCACGCCGGGGGGCAATCGCGAGGCCGCGCCGTTGAGGAATTCGAGCACGCGTGAACGCGCCCAATAGATGTCGGTGCCGTCCTCGAAGATGACGTAGACGAACGACACCCCGAAAAAGGAGAAACCGCGCACCACCTTCGAACGCGGCACGGTCAGCATCGCGGTCGTCAAGGGATAGGTGACCTGATCCTCGATCACCTGCGGCGCCTGCCCGGGATATTCCGTATAGACGATCACCTGCGTATCGGAGAGGTCCGGTATGGCGTCGAGCGGCAGATGGACGAGCGCGTAGATTCCGGCCGCGGCGGCAAAGCCTGTGCCGAACAGGACCAGCAGCAGGTTACGGGCCGACCAGGCGATCAGGCGCGCGATCATGGCGACTTCCCCCCGGAATCCAGGCCCTTGAGCGCGGCTTTGAGATTGCTTTCGGCATCGATCAGGAAATTCGCGGAGACGACCACCTTGTCGTTTTCAGCGAGCCCTTCCCTGATCTCGATGCGACCGTCGCCGCGGCGCCCAAGCTTGACCGCGCGCGGTTCAAAACGGCCGTCACCCTTGTCGAGAAGGACAATTTGCCGCTCGCCGCTGTCAAGGACAGCGCTGCTGGACACCGTCAAAACCGGGGTTTCCGCGCCGGTAGCGATTTCGACATCGGCATACATGTCCGGCCGCAGCACTTCGTCCGGATTTGGCAATTCGATTCTGATCCGCGCGGTCCGCGTCTCCGCCATCATGTGCGGATAGATCAACGCGACTTTGCCGACGAAGACCCGATCGGGGTAGCCGCGAAGCCGGACGCTGGCCTTTTGTCCGACCTCGATCAGTGAAAGATCGCGCTCGGCGACATCGGCCAACACCCAGACGACCTCGTGATCCGAGATCCGGAACAGAACGTCGCCGGGAGCCGCGCGCATGCCGTTGACGGCTGCGCGCTCCACGATCTCGCCGTCCTGCGGTGCAGGCCAGCTCACATAGGCCGGGATTTCGCGCGTACGCTCGATGTCGGCAATAAACGCCTCAGGGGCATCCAGATTTTCAAGGCGCCGGCGTGCGCCTTTCAAGGCTTGGTTGCTGATGCCGGCATCCGGGCGGGCATTGAGCGCCGAAAGATATTCGGCGGCGGCGCTCGACAGGTTCGGGCCGTAGATGCGCATCAGGCGCTGGCCCTTATGGACATGCGTGCCGGTAGTGACGTTTTCGACGGTATCGATAAAACCTTCGAAACGAAGCGACACGACCGATTTGCGCCGCTCGTCTTCCTGAACGGTGCCCGGTGCACGAACCACCGTGTTCAGGGCGCGCCGTTCCGCAATCTCGGTCTGAACACCTGTCTTTTGCAGTTTGCCCGTGCTGACCTTGACGGAAGAATCATCGTCCTGCTCGCCCTCATAGACGGGCAGATAGTCCATGCCCATCGAATCCTTCTTCGGTGTCGGCGAGGTGTCGGCAAGGCCCATCGGATTTCGGTAGTAGCGGATTTTGCCACGTTCTCCGCCCTTCGCGGTCATGGTTTCCGGAGCTTTCTCCTCGAAACTCACATCTTCGCTTGCGTGGACTGCGAGATAGTCCTTGCCCGCCGAAGTCTTCTTCGCAGTCAGCGAGTAGTCCGGCAGACCGTCCGGATCGCGGTAGTAGATGATCGGTCCGGTCGCTTCCGGCTGAGTTGGGCTCTGTTTCGCGGCCGCGGGCAGAACACCGTCGAGCCATCCGAGAGGCCGACCGTTCGAACGCCCAACAACCAATCCGACCAATCCGGCAGCCAGGACTGCGGACACGATCAAGAAAGCGCTTACTGGCCGTCTCATAGCGAACCTCCCGCCAAGCGTTCCATCTCAGCGCGCTTGAATCTGGCGGGCACCTGCGCACGAGAAGCGTATGATGTGCGCTTCCTCAGTGAGTTCGGAGCGGATCGCCGGCCGGTTACGTGCTCACGCTGACGTGAAGCCGCCCAATACGTTCCTCTCATAGCGAACCTCCCGCCAGACGTTCCATCTCCGCATATTTCGTCTGCAATTCCACCTTGAGCTTCAGCAAGTCGAGCTGAACCGCGCGAAGCCTTCGTTCCGACTCGAAAACTGAAGAAAGATCGGACGAGCCGGCCTGAAAACCGTTTCGCGCGTTGTCGACAGACGAGCGAGCCGGCGGTAGCTGACGCGTTGTATAGATTTGCGACGTTGTGCCATATCGCGATCGCAGCAACCCGAGGATCTCGTCATAGCGCCGTTTGATTTCGGTCGAGATTCCTACGGCTTCATACGCTGCGTTGTATTCACCATGCGCGGCAATGACCTGCGCAATCAGTTCGGTAACGGTCGCGCGTCCCTGGAATTTTGCGGCGTCGGCGTCCGATTGCGCAATATCGCGCTCGAGGCCGTATTTGCCCCAGAGCTTCACCTCTTGTTCAATGCCAAAGCGACGCTGCCCGACGCCAAGCCGGTTGACGTCCCACGCTTCAAGGATGAGGGTCGGATCGGCCAAAACGCCGGCCGTTCCGATCTTGTGGACCGCCGCATCGAAGTCGAGCGAGGCCGCCGCCACCGTCGGATTAAGGCGCTTGGCAATTGCGACGACGCTTTCCACCGTCGCGCCGGGCATGGTCTGATCGCCCGCCGCTGCCGGAGACAACCACAGCGCTGCGGTGGTTGCTCCAATTGCAGCGAGATAAGTGATTCCGACCGAGCGGATCACGGCGTCGCCTTAAGGACGAGCTTGCTTTCGACCGTGCCGGTCTCGCCCTGCACCTTGGCGCCGAGGGAGAGCTGCCAGCGGCCCGCCATCCCGAAGGTCGCTTTGAACTTATAGGTGCCGGGCTCGCCGCCCGGCACGGCTGCGATCTTGGTGGCCATCTCCTGCATGCCGTCGGGCGCCATGTCGAGGCGGGTGGCGAAGATCACCGCATCGGGCACCGGCTTGCCGGTCTTGGTATTCATCAGCCTGACGGTGATGACCTTGTCGGGGCCGGCCTGAACGGTCTGATCGACGAGTTCGAATTGATAGTCCTTGATGTCGGCGCGGGCGATGGCGGTCGAACCAGCCATGGCCATGCCGATCAGCGCGGCCTGCAAGGCGCGCGAGGAGCGAGACGTCTTCATTTCAAATCCTCAATAATTTCTGGTCGCCGCAAGGCGGCATGCGTTTATCCGCGCGGCTCTAAGGCCACGCGGCAGCAACCGGCGCAGCAAGCGCCGATCAAACCAGAATGCGAGGAGGATGCTCGGGAGGCGGATGGCCGAGGCCGTCGGGCCGGAAATCATTCTGCGGTCGAGCAAGACCAGACGACACCGCGAAAAACGGCTGGAACAGAGCCATCGTCATGCCGACAAAGCATTGCGCCGTGCAGGCCGCCATGAAGATGCACTTGTCGCAGCCGATAGGCATCGGAGCTGTCGGCGGACAACACGGCATTTCGCCTGCCATCTGGTCCGCCGATGCCGCCATGGACATATCGTCCGCCATCGCCGACATCGATGCATCGGAAGTCACGCCGGCCATCACGGGCGAGGACAGCGGGGCCAATACCAGCCCCGCGATCATCAGGATCGCGAGCAAACGGCGGATGGTGATCAGGCGTTTCACGTCAACAAAATACCACAAAACGACCCGGATTGATAGTCTGCCGAGCCTGACGACGGCGTGATCGGTCCGGCGCCGGCTTCGTCAACGCGGTGGGCGACCTTGTGCCATTCGGTGGCCGAATATGGAGCAGGCAATGGATGCTTTGCCGACCGCGAACACAGAGATAACGCAGTTCTTCCGCCAGTGGCTGGAAACCTTCGCGGGCTATGTCCGTGAGGTCGACTACGCCTCGGCAAGGCCGCTCTTCCATCCAGATGTGCTTGCCTTCGGCACGCACAACGATGTCATCCCCGGCCTGGATAAATGGGTCACGACGCAATGGGACAATGTCTGGCCGAAGACCACCGACTTCCGTTTCGTCCTTGAGCAGACATCGGTTCTGGCGTCCCCCGATGGCATGATGGCGATCGTGATCGCGCCGTGGACCAGCACGGGCTATCATCCCGATGGCAACCCGTTTCCGCGCCCCGGCCGCGCCACCATGGTGTTTTCCAGGAATGCCGATGGTTGGCTTTGCATGCATTCCCATATGTCGCTCAACCGTGGCGTGCCGCAGGTGAGTCATGCCAATCGACCGGTGAAGGCCTAGAGCATGATCCGGAAAAGTGGGTACTGGTTTTCCGAAAAGATCATGCTCAAACAAAAAGATAGAGCGGAATGACGATTCGAAGAAAAGTCATCACGCTCTAGTGGACCGCATCGAACGCTCGGTGCCCGCGCCTGACCGATGCCCTCATCAGGGCGCCGGGACCGCAGCTTAAGCTCACGTTGAACCCTCAGGAGGCTAGAACCCACCAAGAGTGGGCTGCATGAGCCCGGTTCACCCCGTCCAAGGTGGCGCGGAGATTTCAGGTGATGAATGCTGTCAGACAATCCTGCCGGCTCGGCACCATCGGAAGCGTTGTCGGCCTGTTGGCGCTCCTGGCGTCGGTGCTGACCCAATTGTTGCCGGCGGTCTTTCCGCCCGAACCCGCCAAGGTGATTGACGATGCCGGACCGAGAGTAAAGGACCATCTGATTTTCCGTGCCAAGCGACTTGAAATCAGATCTCGCGAGGCTTCCGAGCAACGCACTGTCGGCTACACATGGACCCAGGGACTTTCAACGGTGGCGGTCTCGCTGGGCTTGCTCGCCATTGCTCTCGCAGTCTTCTCGGTCATCCTGCGAGAAGAAAAACTCTTGGCAGGCGTCGCGGCCGCACTCGGCATCGCGGCCATCGCCGTCCAGGTGTTTTGGATGTTGATCGGCGTGGTGATCTTGATCGTGATCATCAACGCCCTCTTTTCTTAAAATCATCCCCGGAATTGCATCACTGGCTCGAGCCAGTCGCGAATGCCCGAGCGGACATCTAGTCTGAAGGGAGATGCCAGCGTCTTAGGACCAGAACCGGTCCTCTCGCTGCTCATCGCCTTGATACTCGCGGAAGTCGGTCGCCTTTCCGTTCTTCATCCGCCAGACGTGGATCTCCGGAAACGACGCGGAAAGCCCGTTTCGTTGAGCATTCACGGTGACCAAGACGACAACGAGATCATTTTCAGCCATCACATTGTGCACATCAATGCTGAACGCGCCTCTGGAGAGCTCCATCGTGCGCTGAAAAAAGCCTCCGATCTGATCGTGGCCTGTATAGTCGCCTGATAACGGGCTATGACCGGGAACGTGCCAGGTGATGCCCGCGTCGAAGGCCGCAAACACCGAAGGAACGTTTCCTTGCGCAAAGTCTTCGTAGGCTTTGCGAATAATCACGGAATTCGTATCGCTCATCGTTATCTCCTACATAAGAGTTAACACCCCCCTGCATCGCGTGCGGTGATTGCCTTTTGAAAAAGTCTCCCTGATCGATCGGGCGCTGTTGGTGGCGAAAGGTCAATGCGGCGCTTGCGTCAGTGCCCAGGCGTCTATCGCCCTTATCTTGTCCAGGCTCTCATCTTTCTGGCCGCGCACCATGAGCACGACGGCGTCGGCGCCGGCCTTGCGGTCGACCGCGATCTCCGCATATTCGGGCGACTCCTGAAATTCCATCGCGGCCGCCTGGTCGGTAAATTCTAGCACTACCACCTTGTCGCGCTCGAAAGGTCCCTCCAGCACCTGCGGCCGCTCATCGGCGACCAGGAGCCTGCCCTTGAACTTGCGAAAGACGTCGAAAAAATGTGCCTGGTAGCGGTCGTAAAGCTCGCGACGGGTGAATTTGAGCTGGGCGATGATGTACACGCTCATGCTGCTCGCGCTCCGGTCAGTGGTTGCGCGCGCCGACGATGAAGGCGTCAAGGCGGCGAGCGCTGATGATGGTGATGTGACCGCGCCGCTTGGTGATCAGTCCGAGCCGCTCAAGCTCGCCGAGCGCGATCGCAATCCAGTTTCGGCTAACGCCGACCATCTTGGCGAGTTCTTCCTGCGTCAGTCCGTCGACATGCAGCCGTAGACCGGCCGCATCACCGCTCTCCTGCCGTGCCAGTGATTTGAGTGTGCTGCAGAGGCGTACCGCGGCGCTGTCGAGTACTAGAGGTCCACTGCGCTCGATCGATTGGAGGGCGAGGATCGCCAACAGACGCGTGATGTTCCAGTGAAAGCGAGGCACCATGTTCAAACAATTCATGAAGTCAGTTCTTGTCATGACGGAAGCTGTGACCGGTTCCAGGGCGACGGCCGACAGGATGCGCGGCTCGCGCGTCACAAGCGCCGCAAGACCTAAGATGGCACCGGCGATGCAGAGCCCGAAGGTGAACTCCTCGCCGCTCTCCAGGGTCTGGTAGAGCCGCACGCGTCCCTCGGTCAGCAAGACCAGCGTGTCGCTCGGCTCGCCTTGGTCGAACAAGATCGCCCTCGGATCGAACGAGAGCGGACGCATCCGGTCGAGAATGAACTGACGTTCCTCCGCATCGAGCCCTTCGGTGGCGATGCTCCATTTCGGCGACAGCATCGGCGCGTGCACAACAGGCGGCATGGCCTCCTCCTGACATTGCGGCGGAGTCTAGTCCATATGCGCGAGATTCTTTTGCCAACAAGTCAACAGAGTCTAGTCCAAATGCGCGAAAATGTTTTGCCAACAAGTCAACGCCGCCGCGTTTGCAGCGGTGCGTGAGCCCGGTGTTGGCACGTTTGAGACATGCTGACTGTATTGGGTAATGTCCGCTTTCAGGGTAACCCGGAAGACATTTGCTCACACTGAGTTCTTCTCAGTTTGACCCACATGTATGGTCCGGCCGTGCGTTGCAAGACCATGATCACTGCGCTTTACAAATATCCGCGCGCAATTGAGTACATCGCTGAACTACCAATGACGATTACCGGCAAGTTCG
This sequence comes from Bradyrhizobium lablabi, assembly GCF_900141755.1. NCBI lineage: Bacteria > Pseudomonadati > Pseudomonadota > Alphaproteobacteria > Hyphomicrobiales > Nitrobacteraceae > Bradyrhizobium > Bradyrhizobium lablabi. The sequence goes on from NZ_LT670844.1 coordinate 2,784,783, forward strand.
AAGGGTTTTCTGGTTGTTGCTTGGGCCAAAGGCCTGTTTGGCGCACACCCCTTCGGCAATCCGGCGGTATCTGTGGGCCAAAGCGCGTTCCTTTCGGCGCAAACAGGGGCTCGCCGAATTAATGTTTCTTAGATCGACTCCCGGACGTGAGGGGAATCTACTGATCCCATCACCGCCCCTCTTCGGCTTCTACCGGTGACTGAGAGTTTTGCGCTCCCGCCTGATATTCAGGGTGGAATGCAATGACCGATTACCCAGCCACAATCCCACTGCTCGCAATTCAGGAACTCCGCTGCCCGAAATGCCGAACGCGCATGACGCTTACGCATATCCGGCCAGGGCCTACAGGATTTGAACTTCGCACGTTCGACTGCTCCAAATGCGATCACATCGAACAAATCGCGATAGCGTCAGATGATCCAATGCAATCCGCTGTGGTTGGCTGGTTTACTGGCGAACTACAGCCGCCGAAGTGAGGGCGCTTCGGTTTGCCGCAAGGCACCGTTCAGTGGATAGACGTTCATCAGAGTGTGGACAGCGGCCGAGCGGGACCGCCTCAATTGGCGGCCTCTTTCATTTCAGATCGGCTTCTTGCCCTGCGCCATATCGACGATCGATTTAGCAAGCCGGTCGGGGTCCCCAGCCCGTTTGGTGTGCTTGTCGGGCATGCCAACTTTCACATTGCTTGGTGCCCCATCCGGCGTCGCCGTGTTCGGTCCAAAAGCCGGTAACGATTTCCATCTCGCCGTTAGGCGAGACGATATGGACCTCCCAGCCGTAATTGGGAGTGCCCCTGCCTACAACGAAAGATGGCCGCCGTTCTCGCACGCTTCGAGTCTGCGCCGCGAGCCGGCCCATTTCCAGCCCGGACCCCTGCCACAATCAAACCGACCCACTACCAGGCTTTCCGTCTGGACGCTTGACCAGCTCGAATATGGCAAGGTGGGTACTTTCCAGCCAAGTCTCTAGCGTAGCCCCGCAGACTTCACAGGATGCGTGACCGGTATGCGGTACCAGGAACTTCTCTTCAGTGCGTCGGTACTCGGCGCCGCAATCACATCGGACGATTGTCTCCATTCTCGGAATATGCGCCCCAAACCGGACGTTTTCCAGTGTGGAACTCTGCCACAATAAAACTGACCCACTACCATTTTGCATCCCCTATGCAGCGTGTGCGCTCGCGATACGACTGACGGTCGAGTGCCGACCGGATCTGAAATCTGCTTATTGGGGTAGACCGGAAGTGATCGGCGCACGGCTCGATACGACGAGATTGACCCATTGTGGACGTTGAGCGCGTACTGCATCATGACACGTTCTCAGGCCCTCACGGACCAACTCACGATGCTTGCCGACGAACCATGGAGCGCGTGGAAGAACTACAATGTTTTCTCATGTCCATGTCGGTATCACGAATTTTGAGCGATCGTACGCTTTCTACTCGGTCGTCATGAACGAGCTGGGATTCGAGCTCAAGTTCTGCAGGCCGGAACAGTCGTGGGCGGGTTGGATCGCTCCCGGAAAGGAACGGCCATTATTCCTCATTGGGCTTCCGTACGATCGTCAGCCGACAAATGCGGGCAACGGAGGCATGACGGCCTTCCTCGCCTCAACTCGTGAGGTAGTTGATCGCTGTTATGCGGCCGCACTCGGAATGGGTGGCCGATGTGAAGGGATGCCTGGGCTCCGGCCGCACTATCACCCCAACTACTACGGGGCATATTTTCGCGATCCGGACGGCAATAAGATATGTGTCTGCTGCCACCAGCCAGCACCGGCGTGACTTCCGGTTCTGGCACATCGCGACATTTCGCTGCGCTGCAGGATTTGGTCGTTATCGGGGCATCGCAGACATCGAGCAAGCCTTACCGATCAGCCGCGCCCCCGGTTTGAATACGGGATAACGCGCGAAAAGCTTGCGCTGGCGTCAAGAGCGGCGTCCGTTAGCGGGGGACAGTGACGCATGATTCGACAAACTGGAGCTGCGTGAATGAGCCTGTACATTCTGGACGCTGTTTTGTGGGTTTTCGGAATCCGCGGTCATATTCCCCAACATGACGACTTCCGGCCCGGCCGGGGCGGATCCTCACTCGCCGACGGCAGCAACCCGTTGCGGCGGATGCTGTTAGCCTTCGCGCTATCGGTCGTGTTTCTGTCGCTTTCGCTGTGGGCGACCGTCTGGCTCGCGATACGATTGCTGTAAGGCAGGCCGGCGCTCCGCGCGCAGGCCGATCGCACCAAATTCGTCAGCTTGCGGCGTAGGCCGCCGCCAGGAAATCGCCGATCGCGTCGAGAAAAGCTTCAGGCGATTGCAGCTGGGGCACGTGTGCACAGCCGGCAATGATCTTGAGCCGCGCGTCCGGCAAGAGCGCGGCCAATTCACGCGACATCGGCGGCGGCGTCGCCTCATCCTGCTCGCCGACCAGCACCAGCACCGGCACTTTTACGTTCGCGAGCTCGGGCCGCAGGTCGAGCTCGGCGAGCGCAGCGCAGGCGGCCTGAAACACTTCCGGGTCGGTCTTTAAAAATGCCTCGCGGCGATCGCGCATCAAATCCGGATGTTCTGCCTGAAATTCCGGCGCAAACAGCCGGCGCATCGCGACATCGGTGATGGCCGGTAATCCCTTGGCCTTCGACGCCGCCGCCATGTTGCGGAACGCCTGGCGGCCTTCTTCGGAAAACGCCGCGCCGCAATCGGCGAGAACAAGTTTTGTAGCGATCGCGGGATGGCGAATTGCCATCTGCAGCGCGACGAACCCGCCATAGCCGTTGCCGAGCACGATCGCCTCCTCGCCCCCGGCCGCCTCCTTCACGGCTTCCGCAATCCGGTCGGCGACCGCGGCAAGGCCGCCACCGACCGCGCGGGATCGGCCGAAGCCGGGCAATTCGGGAACGATGAGGCGGAACGATTGCGACAGTTGCGGGACGATGGCGTCGAAACTGGCGCGATCCGACAACAGCGAATGAAGCAGGAAAAGCGGCGGCCCGTCGCCGAATTGCTCCGCATGGACCGTGCCATTGGCGAAAACTCGGTTCATGCGGGTCTCTCTTTCATCGATTGCGGCGCGCGGACGCTCGGCGGCGGCATCCCATTGATAGATCAAATTTCAGCCTTTTCAAGCCTTTGCTACTTGACGTGATATTTCACGGCTGCAAGATTGGCGTCCGGTCAGCGGGAATCTTCGATTGCTTTTACGCGACAATGTCTACGAAAACCTCCGTTCTGATATTCTAACCTGCCGCCTGGCGCCAGGTGATGATATGCGCGAACAGGAGCTTGCCGAGCGCTATGCGGTGAGCCGCCAGCCGGTGCGCGAGGCGCTGTTGCGGCTCGAGCGCGAACATCTCGTCACCGTGCAACCGCGCCAGGGTTATCGCGTCAATCCGATCTCGCTTGCCGACGCGCGCGATTTGCTGCGGTTCCGTTTCGCGCTGGAGCCGGCCTGCGTCGCGGAGGCGATCGAGAATGCCGCCGATGATGTCCTCAAGGCGCTGGATGAATTCCGGCGCTTCGCCGGCAACCATGAGGATTTCATCGCCTATAACCGCGCCTTTCATTCGGCGCTCGCGCATGCCTCGGGCAACCGCCGCATGGCGGCAGCACTGTGCGACCTGATCGGACAGGCCGATCGTCTGGTGCGGGTCAGCGTCGCCAATGTCAGGGATCACAATCCGGCGCAGCTCGTGGCCGAGCATGTCGCCCTGATCGAGGCGATGCAGCGCCGCGACGGGCGAAGCGCCGCGCGCATCATCAAGGCCCATATCAGCCAGACCGAAAAACGCGTGCTGCCGGCGCTCAAGCGCAACGCCGTCATCGTCGAAGGAAGGGATCGATGAATATTTCCGCCAAACCAAAAACAATCGACGTGGAAATTCACGGCAATTTCGTCGACGGCCGCGAGATCGAGGCAGGCGCGGGCGAGATGCTGGACGTCCGCAATCCCGCAACCGGCGACGTGATCGCGCGGATTCCGAATTCGACCGCTGATGACGTCGATCGCGCGATGAAAAGCGCGCGTGCCGCGTTCGAAGGCCGCCCCTGGGGTGGCATGGACATTCGCGCCCGCGCCCGGCTGGTCAACCGGCTGGCGGACGCGTTCGAGGCCAATCTGGAGCAGCTTTATCGATTGGAGACACTTAACAACGGCCGGCCGCTGAACGAGACCCGCGCGCAGCTGTCGCGGCTGCCGGACTTCTTTCGTTATTTTGCCGGCCTCGCGCTGGCGCGCCGCGACGCGGTGATCCCGGTCGAGGGCTCGTACCTGAACTACACCTTGCGCACGCCGATCGGCATCGTCGCCAATTGCACGCCGTTCAATCATCCGCTGATGATCCTGTGCAAGTCGCTGGCCGCGGTGCTGGCGAGCGGATGCGTCACGGTGGTAAAGCCGTCGGAATATACGCCGCTGACGACCCTGAAACTGGCGCAGATTTTTAGCGAGGCGGGATTGCCGCCCGGCGTGTTCAATATCGTGCTCGGCCTCGGCCAATCGACCGGCAAAATGCTAGCCGAACACGGCGACATCAACAAGCTGGTGCTGACCGGCGGCACCGAAGCCGGCCGCATCGCCGGCTCTGCGGCTGCAAAAGTGTTCGCGCACCAGACGCTCGAGCTCGGCGGCAAGACTCCCGTCATGGTGTTCGATGATTTCGACATCGATCAGGCCGTCAATTATGCGGCGTTCGGCGCCTTCATCGGCGCCGGACAGACCTGCGTCTGCGCCTCGCGCCATCTGGTGCAGGCCGGGGTCTACGATGAGTTCGTCGAGAAGCTGAGGACGAAAACGAAAAATATCCGGATCGGCGATCCCTTCGATCCCGCGACCCAGCTCGGGCCGGTGATCTCGGCGCGGCAGCGCGATCGCGTGCTGTCTTACGCAAAATTCGGCCATGAGGACGGCGCGCGGCTGGTCACCGGCGGCGTCGCCGCAAAGGTGCCGGGCCATGAGAACGGCTATTTTGTCGAGCCGACGGTGTTTGCGGATGTGAAGTCCGACATGCGCATCTTCCAGGAAGAAGTTTTTGGACCGTTCACCTCGGTGACACCGTTCAAGGACGAAGAGGAGGCCTTGCGACTGGCCAACGATTCACCGTTCGGGCTGGCGGCCGCGATCCGCACCCGCGACATCGGCCGCGCCCATCGCGTCGCAGCACACGTCAAGGCCGGCATCGTCTGGATCAACGATCATCACCGTCTTGATCCAGCCTCGCCCTGGGGCGGCATCGATGATAGCGGCATCGGGCGCGAGTTCGGCACCGAAAGTTTCAACGACCACTTCAATACCAAGAGCGTGATGGTCGCCACTGGCGACCAGCCGTTCGACTGGTACCGCGACACGGCGGCGCAACGGCGATTGAACTAGCTTACAACAAGCGACTGCATCAGGTCCTCCAAGAAAGACCGGCAGCATTACCGAATAAGGGACAGGGGAGAAACGCACATGGTCACATCAGTCAATAGCGGCAGCCGCCTCGACCGGCTTCCGATCGGCCCATTCCATCGCCGCATCATGCTGCTGATCGGGATCGGCATGTTCTTCGACGGGTTTGACATCTATCTCGCCGGCACCGTGCTCGGCGTGACCTTGAAGAGCGGATTTTCCACGCTGCCGCAAAACGCCGTGTTTATTTCGGCGACCTTTGTCGGGATGATGCTGGGCTCGTTCGGCACCGGGTTCCTCGGCGACCGCTATGGGCGGCGGTTCACCTACCAGTTTAATCTTTTGCTGTTCGGGCTGGCCTCGCTCGCGGCGGCGTTGGCGCCGAACATGATGGTCCTGATCGCCTGCCGTTTTGTGATGGGCGTGGGCTTAGGTGCCGAGAACGTCGTCGGCTATGCCACCATGACCGAATTCGTGCCGGCGCGCTCGCGCGGCAAATGGCTCGGTTTTACCACCGTCTGCGTCGTCACGGGATTGCCGATCTCGCTGTTGGTGGCATCCCTGATCGTGCCGGAATTCGGCTGGCGCGCGATGTTCGTGCTCGGCGGCATCGGCGCGCTGATCGTCTGGTATCTGCGTAAAGCACTCCCCGAATCGCCGCGCTGGCTCGAGGCGGTCGGCCGCACCGAGGAGGCCGAAGCGCTGATGCGCGCGATCGAGCGCGAGGCGGCGCAGGGCAAGCCGCTGCCGGCGCCGGCGGCGACAGCCACCGTCGCGGCGTCCGCCGACGTCGCGACGCTGTTCGCGCCACCTTTATTGTCGCGCATGATCGTAGGTTCAGTGTGCCTGATCACCATCAACACGTTGTTGTATGGCTTCGTCACCTGGCTGCCGGTGTTCTTCATCAAGCAGGGGCTCTCGATCGCGACCTCGTTCGGCTATTCGCTGCTGATGGCGCTAGGCGCGCCGGTCGGCTCCGCGATCGGCGCGCTGACCGCGGATCGTTGGGGCCGCAAGCCGACCATCATCGCCGCCTCGCTGATCTCGGTCGTGCTCGGCATCATCTATCCGATGATCTCTGATCCGGTGCTGCTGCCGGCCGTCGGCTTTGCCCTGACGGTGCCGATCTATGTGCTGGTGGCGCTGTTGTTCGGGATCTACATCCCCGAACTGTTCCCGACCGAGGTGCGCTTGCGCGCCTCCGGCATCGTCAACACGCTCGGCCGCGGCGCCACCATCGTGACCCCGTTCCTGGTGGTGATGCTGTTCGAAGCCCGCGGCGTCGCAGGCGTGATGGCGCTGATGGTCGGATTGTTGGTGGTGCAGGTGATCACCGTCTGGGCGCTCGGCATCGAACCGCGGCACCGCAGTTTGGAGGAGTTGAAGGGGGAGGAGACGGCCGCACCGGTGCTGAAGGAGGCGTCGTAAAGACTGTCCCTTCGTCATTGCGAGGAGCAAAGCGACGAAGCAATCCAGCTTTCTTTTCGCGGCACGATGGATTGCTTCGCGGAGCCTGTCATCGGGCGCGCGTTCGCGCGACCCGTTGGCTCGCAATGACGGGAATCACGCGTTCTTCAGCGCCACCCGGAACTCGGCCTCGGTCTTGGCCTTCACCTCGTCGAGCGTGACGCCGTCGGCGAGTTCGATCAGGGCCATGCCGTCCTTGCCGTGCTTGTCGATGGTGAAGACGGCCAAATCAGTCACCACCATGTCGACCACCCGCTCGCCGGTCAGCGGCAGATTGCACGTCTTCAACAACTTTGGGCCGTCCTTGGCGGAATGCTCCATCACCACCACGACGCGTTTGACGCCGGCGACGAGATCCATCGCGCCGCCCATGCCCTTGACCATCTTGCCGGGGATCATCCAGTTGGCGAGGTCGCCGTTCTGGGCCACCTGCATCGCGCCCAAAATCGACAGATCGATATGGCCGCCGCGCACCATGCCGAAGGATTCGGCCGATGAGAAATAGCTGGTCGACGGCAATTCGCTCACCGTCTGCTTGCCGGCATTGATGAGGTCGGCGTCTTCCTCGCCCTCATAGGGGAACGGTCCCATGCCGAGCATGCCGTTCTCGCTCTGCAGGCTGACGTCGATGCCCTCGGGGATATAGTTCGACACCAGCGTCGGAATGCCGATACCGAGATTGACGTAATAGCCGTCGCGCAATTCCTTGGCGGCGCGGGCGGCCATCTGTTCGCGGGTCCAGGCCATCAGACTTCTTCTCCCGTTGCGGCCGCCGACGCCTTTTTCTCTGCACGCGGGCGGGTGTTGCGGAACTCGATGCGTTTCTTGGCGGTGCCGACCTCGACCATGCGCTGCACGAAAATGCCGGGGGTATGGATGTGGTCCGGATTGATCTCGCCGGCCGGCACCAGATGCTCGACCTCGGCCACGGTGATCTTCGCAGCGGTCGCCATCATTGGATTAAAATTGCGCGCGGTTTTTCGATAGACGAGGTTGCCGGCGGTATCGCCCTTCCAGGCATGGACGATGGCCAGATCAGCGACCAGCCCCCGCTCCATGATGTATTTCTCGCCGTCGAACTCCTTTACCTCTTTGCCTTCGGCAATGAGGGTGCCGACGCCGGTCTTGGTGAAGAACGCGGGGATACCCGCCCCGCCGGCGCGGATGCGTTCGGCCAGCGTCCCCTGCGGGTTGAATTCGAGTTCCAGCTCGCCGGCGAGGTATTGCTGGGCGAACAGCTTGTTCTCGCCGACATAGGACGAGATCATCTTCTTGATCTGGTGGGTTTCCAAGAGCCGGCTGAGCCCGATGCCGTCGACGCCGGCATTGTTGGAGACCACGGTCAGGTTCTTCACCCCGGAATCGCGGATCGCGTCCGATAGGGTTTCCGGGATACCGCAGAGGCCAAAACCGCCGGACATGATCATCATGCCGTCCTTCAGGATGCCGGTAAGGGCGGATTTGGCGTCGGGATAGACCTTGTTCATGGAAATACGACCTGATGGGAGGAAGTTTTGTCGCCGCCGCAATTTCTCGTGAATTATTAGGCGAATTCTTCGCAGTGCGTCAATGACGGGGGTCTGGGAGAAAGGTCGTCATGCCCGGGCTTGTCCCGGGCATCCACGTCTTGCCGGTATCGCCGCAAGAAAGACGTGGATGGCCGGGACAAGCCCGGCCATGACGGAGAGGGTTCGGGACGCCGCCGCCCTTGCAACCCGGCCTTGAAAGCGTCAAGAAAACCCATCAAGTTGCGCGCCTTGGCACGGGCGCCATCCCGCTCGGCGGCGGCCGGTTTGGGCAATTGTTAACTTGCCGACTCGGGGCACCCCGTGGTCGGTGGGCGGCCTGCCCGGCCCTCTTGCTGCAGCGACGCGCCCCTCAACACCAATCAGGATATGTCATTGACGATGGCCCAAGGAATGAAGCGCCTGGGGACGCCGATTGCGGCGTTGCTCGGCTTGGCGCTGGTCGGCCTGATCGCGACCTCCTGGTTCCTCAACCGGGACGCGCTGCGCCAGGCGGTGGAAGCACAAATCCGCGCCGTCACCGGGCTCGATCTCGTCGTCCGCGGCACCATCGACGTCTCGGTGTTTCCGGCGAGCTATGTCTCCTTTCACGACGTCGGGCTGAAAGGTAGCGCCGCCGCCGACCCCGCGCTCTCGGTCGACGTCCTGACCGCGAATTTGCGGCTGTTGCCGCTATTGCTGCAGCGCTTCGAGATCGCCGACGTCATGATGCTGCGCCCGCATATCCGCGTCATCCGCGAGGCCGATGGCGAAAGCAACTGGACGCCGTTCATCGACACCATCGTGCGCAACATGAAGCCCGGCGCCGACAACCAATTGTCGTTCTCGGAAATCCGGATCCAGGATGGCGTGCTCGACTACGAGGACGCTTCCAATCACCTCGCCGAACAGCTCGGCGCCATCGACCTGTCGCTGGCCTGGCCCTCGATCTCGCGTTCCTTTGCCGCCACCGGCCAGTTCGACTGGCGCGGCGAGCGGGTCGACGGCTCGATCTCGGCCAGCGATTTTGTCGCAGCCTTGTCCGGCGACCGCTCCGGCCTGAAGGCGCGGCTCGCGAGCGCGCCGCTAAAACTGGCGTTCGACGGCACGGTGGCCGACCGCACCTCGATGATGATGGAAGGCACGCTGACCATCGACACCCCGTCTTTACGCAACGCCATGCGCTGGACCGGCCAGGCCCCGCCCGGTGCCGGCGGTTTTGGCCGTTTTGCCCTGAAGGCGCGCGCCAATGTGGTGGGCCCGTCGATCGCGCTCACCAACGTCAATGTCGAGCTCGACGGCAATGTCGCCGAAGGCGTCATGACCTACGCCAATAATGGCCGCCAGACGCTGCAGGCGACGCTCGCCGCCGGCAATCTCGACTTCACGCCCTATATCTCGACCTTCCGCTTGCTGGCGAGCGGCGCGCATGACTGGAACCGGCAATTATTCGATCTGAACTCGCTGTCGACCACCGACCTCGACATGCGCTTGTCTGCAGCGCAAGTGACCGTCGGCCCGACAAAACTCGGCCGCACCGCGCTCGGCGCCAACCTGCGCGGCGGCGCGCTGGCCTTGAGCGTCGGCGAAGCGCAGATGTATGGCGGCATCGCCAGGGGTTCGTTCGGCGTCGCGCGCTCCGACGCGGTTGCCGACGTCAAGGCGCAATTCCAGTTCATCGACGTCGATTTGCAGCAGCTCGCCACCGAATTGTTCGGCGTCACCAGATTGAGTGGCCGCGGCAATCTCAACGTATCGCTGGTGGCCTCGGGATCGAGCCCGTTTGGATTGGTGTCATCGCTCGACGGCACCGCGACCCTGACCGGCCATGACGGCGCGATCGCTGGCGTCAACGCCGAGCAGCTCTTAAAGCGCCTGGAGCGCCGGCCCTTGTCCGGCGGCGGCAATTTCCGCCAGGGCTCGACGCCGTTCGACAAATTGACCATCGCGGTAAAATTCGCCGACGGCATTGCGACTGCCCAAGACGTCCACGTCGAAGGCCCCGCCGCGCGCATGGTGTTGACCGGCACCGCGTCAGTGCCCGCACGCGAATACGATCTCAAGGGCGTCGCCAGCCTGACCTCACAGAGCGCCACGCCCGGTTTTGAGTTGCCCTTCGTGGTGCAGGGCCCCTGGGACGATCCGCTGATTTTTCCCGACCCCGAAAGCCTGATCCGGAGATCGCCGGCGGCCGGCGCCCTGCTCAACGCCGTGAAGGACCGCAAGACACGGGATGCGGTGCGCTCGGTGCTGGAGCGGTTTACCGGCGGGGGGCAGAAGGACGCGACGCCGGATGCCGCCGCGACCGCGCCGGCGGGTGCGCCGGCGGCGGATGCGAGCAAGCCGAACTAACGGCTTTGTCCGGCGTTGAGAGCGTGGGCTAGTTCTTAGCGTGGGTTAGCGCTCGTCCGCCATAGCTCGAAGAGCGACGGCGGATAACCCACCATCCATCCGCGACATGACAACCGACGAAAAATTCCCCTATCACACCTGCACCTGGCACCACTCGGACGACGCCTCCGAGCGCTGGCTATCCGCTCTGGAAAAGACCGGCGCGGAGAATGTGAGGGCGCGGCTGGCCCGGTTCGAGCACAGCTCGCATGCCTCGATCGCGGTCGGCACCGAGCCCAACATGACCGCAGGCTTCGCGCAGGAATGGCTGGCCTGGCGCGATCAACAAAAATCCGCCGAACAAGCCGCCCGGCTCGACCGGCAAATTTTTTGGACCCGACTTGCGGCGCTTGCGGCGTGTGTTGCGGGGCTGAGCGCGGCGATTGGGTGGGGGTGGACGATATTGTTTAAGCCGTGAGGGCGGGGGTTGGGTGGGGCGGTTGGCGCAAGCGTAACCCGCCATCCCCACGACCAGCGGCGGATTACGCCCATCGGCGAATCTGCGCCAAGAACTACTAGCCCCCGATCCCCACCTTCGGTGATGACAATGGCCTGTCGACGGGTCTAAATTGCTACTTAGGGTTGGGGGGCGATATGTTTGAACAATATTGGCATCTATTCGAAAATTGGTATTGGGCTTTGCCCCAAACCACACAACTTATGTTGGCGGCAATTTTTATTTTCTGGCTGCTGTTCAACCTGTTTTACAATGAGAAAGCGGTTTCGTTCGGACCGACGATTCTTACTACTCTTGGTATCTTCGCAACGTTTCTTGGAATCGCACTTGGTCTTTCTGAATTCGATGCCAACAACATTCAGGCAAGCGTCCCCGCACTCCTTGGCGGTCTAAAAACAGCGTTTTGGGCCTCGGTGGCAGGCGTGGGCGGCGCACTCCTGTTAAAATTTCGACATCAATTCTTTGATCGCGCTGTTGCCGTAGGCACGGGTGACGACGGCGAAGTTACAGGGGCTGATTTGGCTCGCCTGTTATCCGGTATTCAAACGGCTTTAGTCGGCAATGAAGAAACATCATTGATCACTCAAATCAAGCTACTGCGCTCCGACAGTAATGACCGGTTGGACGCACTAAAGGCCGCTCAATTGCAGGCACTCCAAGAGTTGTCGAAGATGGGATCACAGGCCTTGGTCGAAGCCCTCCGCGATGTCATCAAGGACTTCAACGCCAAGATTACGGAACAGTTTGGCGATAACTTTAAGGCACTCAACGACGCAGTAGGTCAGCTACTTGTTTGGCAGGAACGATATCGGCTTCACATCGAAAAATCCGAAGCATCGCTCGAGTCATTGGTTAGCCTGATGAGGAAGACGACAAGCGACTACTCTTCCCTTGTGTCAAGTTCGCAGTCGTTTTCGAAGGTCGCGCATGACTTAGGTCAAATGCTCGAGGCCCTTTCGATCCAAAAAACTCAACTAGTTGATCTTTCGCGTTCTCTTGCCGAGTTGTTAAAGGAAGCGTCTGGAAGCCTTCCCGCTGTGCAAGCTAAGATTATGGAACTTACCGCGCAGCTTTCGAGCGCGGTTCAAGACAATCAAAAAACGATAAACGCCGCATTGAACGAAAACGCTCAGCAACTGAAGAATGCGGTTCAGTTGAGTCATCAAGGCTTCGTAACAACGAACACCGAAGCAAACAAACAAGTTACCGACTTGATGGCAAAAACAAAAGAGCAGATATCGAATCTCGACGCCGCGCTTACGGAAGAACTTAAGAAATCCCTGGAAAGTCTTGGGCGCCAGCTGGCTGCTCTTTCAGAGCGCTTCGTCAGTGACTACGGACCGCTAACAGAAAAGCTTCGCCGCGTTGTCGAGATGGCAAAATAGGTGCATCGTGAAGTTTTTAAAAGATGGAAAAGTTGCAGCTGCCAAAGAGGAACATTGGATTCCGTTAAGCGACCTCATGACCGGTCTTATGATGATGTTTATGTTGGTGGCGATTGTTTTTATGGTGAAGGTTGAAGCCGAAGCAGCTGTTACAAAAGAATTGAAAGCAAAGGCTGAGGAACAGGCAAAACGCGTTCAACAAATTGCGGTTCTTTATGATGACATGAGAAACGAGCTTTATAAGTCACTCGACGAAGAATTTAAGAAGGATTTGAAAGATTGGGGGGCAGACCTAGACACTGATTTGACCATCAGATTTAGAGAACCCGACGTGCTCTTTGACACGAGCCGGGCGGAACTCAAAACAAGGTTCAAAGGAATTCTAGATGATTTCTTCCCTCGGTACGTAAGAATTCTGGGGAGGTCAGAGTACAAAGACTCAATTGAGGAAGTTCGTATTGAGGGGCACACGTCCGGCTTCTGGAAAGATGCTAAGGACGAAGATGATGCGTATTTCAAGAACATGGAATTGTCACAGCAACGAACGCGTACTACCCTCGAATATGTGCTCTCAAAAACAAACATATTTGGCTACAAGCGATGGATACAATCATTGCTTACTGCAAACGGGCTATCATCTTCCAAACTTCGTCTGAATGCCGACAAAACTGAGAACATCGCGGCTTCGCAACGTGTCGAGTTTCGGGTGCGGACGAACGCAGATGCGCGCATAGCCCAAATTTTAATGGCTTCACAAAAATGAAGCTCACAGATTTTTACAAGTTCGCACCATTAAACGACCTAAGAGCGCGGATGGGAATTCCGTCGGACGTCTATGGAACTCTAACAATAACGATAAGTGCTGCGAAGCTGACACCTGATGAACTAGATCGACTCTATGAAGGCGACGGACTCGAGGTTGGATTTGATGAAATCAACATCCACGATGATGGCACACTTATTTACAAGAACGCTCGTGTGCTGCTCTACATTCGCGATGTGCATCAATATCAAGAACAAGTTAGCCTCCCGAAATATCATTTAGCTCACTGTCCAGTATTAAAGAACATGAGTGAGATTGGGCGCTCACACCGGTATCTGATTTCGGCGAGAGTGGACGGCATTTTCAGATTGAATGTGTTTCGTGGCGACAGGATGAAGACTCAGAACCAAACATTGAACGTTTGCCAACACTGTCTGAGCACGCTGGAATTCAACGGGTTCAAGAACAATCTGACTCGTCCAGAGCGGACGCTGCATGTAAATGCGTTCACCCCTGCAAATTTTTTCGAACAGTATCCCCGATTACTCGATGGCACTGGATATGGCGGAGGGGATGTTACTCCTATTAACGCATACCCGGCGGATTTTGCAAGAATCAGCACACTGGTGAGAACCGTAGCAGGTTGGCGGTGCCAAGAAGCAACTTGCAAGTACGACTGCTCGTCGCCTGCACTCAGGCAATATTTGCATGTCCACCACTTAAACGGAAATCGCGCGGACAGTGGCCGAAAGAACTTGAAAGCGGTTTGTGTCGAGTGTCACGCTAAACAGCCGAAACACTCGCATGTCAAAAACACGCCTCAATACCAAGCGTTCATGCGGATAAGATACGGACGTTAGTTGGCGCAGGGGGATCAGCATGGCCAAACCACAGAAGAAGGCCAACAAAGCTGAACGACCTTTGCTTCTTTCGATAATTCTTTTTCCGGGTATTTTTTATCAATGGCTGCTCTACACGTTCGTCGGTGGTCGTCACTACAGCAGAGTTACTTCGCGTACCCGGATAAGCAAAAGCTCGGTCATGACGTGGGTGTTCTCGGCAATTTTTTACATTGCTTTCTATTTCCTAGTGATCAAGAATTGGCGCTAACTAATCCGCCGGTAAGCGACGATCACGAGCTAGTTGCGCAGGAGCCCGTCATCGGGAAAAAGCGCAATCAGCGGGGAAGTATTTGCAAGCGCAACAGCTAAGCCGAGGAGGCGGGTTACGCTTTAGACTAACTAGCCGTCCTTCGGGCTCCAGCCTTATTTGGCATTCGACACCCGCGGCGCCCGCCTCGGCGCGACCGGTTGCTGGCAGGTTTGATCGGGCATCATCGCCACGGTCACGATATCCGGATACTTGTTCATGGCGCCGCTGGCGGCGTCGACGCCGAGGCCGATCACGCCGCCGAACACGACATTCCCCGCCGCCATGGTTTCAGTGCCTGAGGGAATGATGCTCGATCCCATCGCATAGCACTCTTTGGTGCATTGGATGGGTAATGGCGCGGAGCCCTTGCTGAGAACCACGGTGCCCGGTGTCGAAACCATCTGCGGGCCGTTTTGAGTCTGTATGGTGCAGACGGCTCCCGGCACGCCGGGCGTGTCCACCGCAACCGTCTGTGTCGTCCCCTTGGTGATCGTCGCGCAGCCCGTAACCAGGAGCGCGAGCAAAATAATCGCACGCTTACGCATTCCCCATTCCCCCCGGGTGGGACTATCGGGGAACGTCCCGCACTTGGCAATACCACCTGACGCTGAAAAACGACCGGGTCATCACTCTTGGTTAAGACAGGCTGCGGACACGTAGGCCGTTACGCCTTTCCCCCTCCGCCGTTCGAGCGTCAAAATCGTCTCGCCCATTCTTGACGCTGATTGACGCTGACGACTGTCGTCTTCCGAATTATTTTTGTCTCCGAGACGTGAACGAACTCATAAGCGAGTCAACTGTGAGCCGGTTCACATTGGATCGATGCGTTCGATGCTATGCAAGGGAACGCCGAACTGATCTTGGGATACGAGATTACCCAACGACAATTCCGCGGTTGGACAAACAAAAAAATTCAGCACTTCAAAAATTCTTAAGTGCACGGCCGGTGCCGCTGCATTCACGCGGTTCATTGCCGCCTGCGGCGTCAGCCACCGACAAACCTTCGGAGGTCATGCAATGAACAATATCGTATTGCTGTTCGTTTGCCTGCTGCTCGGAATGGGTCTGCGCGCCGCGAAAAAATTCCCGGACAATGCGCATCTCGCGCTCAACGCCTTCATCATTCACATCTCGCTGCCGGCGCTGATCATCCTGCAGATCCACAACGTCAAACTGCACACCTCGTTGCTGTTCAGCATCGCGATGCCCTGGCTGATGTTCTCGCTCGGCGTCTTGTTCTTCTGGGCGCTGTCCGCGCGCTTGAAATTCACCCGCGAGACCACCGGCGCGCTGATGCTGGCGGGCGGCCTCGCCAACACATCGTTCGTGGGCCTGCCGATGATCGAGGCGTTCTTTGGCGCCCCCAATATGGCAATCGGTATCCTGATCGACCAGCTCGGCACTTATCTGGTGCTGAGCACGCTGGGCATCACCGTCGCCACGATCTATTCCGCGGGCACGGGATCGAAAGCCGACATCTTCAAGCGGATTATCGCCTTCCCGCCGCTGATTGCGCTGGGAATTGCGTTTGCCCTGATGCCCTTTGAGTCTCCCATCTGGATTGCCGACGCCTTGAAGCGGCTCGGCGATACGCTGACGCCGCTGGCCCTGGTTTCGGTCGGCCTGCAACTCCGGTTCGATCGAACCAAGGGGCTCAAGACCGCGCTTGCGACCGGCCTCGGGTTCAAGCTGCTGCTCGCGCCCGCAGCCCTCGCTTTGTTGTACTTCAGCATCCTCGGCACCACGGAAGAAACCACCCGCGTGACCCTGTTTGAGGCGGCGATGGGTCCGCAAATCGGCGGCGCCATCGTCGCGGTTCAGCATGGCCTGAACCCGCCGCTGGTCTCGTTGATGGTCGGCGTCGGCATATCGCTGTCGTTTCTGACATTGCCGCTGTGGTCCTACGCGCTGCATCATGTTTGAAAGGCGAAACGAGAGCCCGCATCACGAAAGCACGCGCCGCAGGCTTTCGATTTCCCACAGTCCCAAATGACGGCGGTCGAACGGCGGCACCCAGTCGTCGATGGTGCGCAGCGGCGGCGGCAGATTGTAGGGCGGCGCGCAGAGGTTCACGGTAAACCAGTCGCCGATGCGGATGGCGCGGTTTCGTCCCTCGGGATAGGTGGTGGTCAGGAGATATTTGATGTCCGAGCGGATGATGTTGGCGAGCGCCAGAAAGATCATTTCCTCGGAAAGATGCATCAGGCAGTCGCGGCACAACAGCAGGTCGACTTGCGGAAGCGCGTCGCTGCAGAGATCGAGGGTGCGAAATTCCCGCCCCTCGCGCCCATAGCGGATTTGCGTATTCTGCACCAGCCGCGGAACGATGTCGGCGCCGATATAGTGCGTGACCGGAAGTTTTATCTCGGACATCCAGTGAAAGTCGCCGCACGGCAAATCCAGCATGGTGCCGATCTTGAGATCGCCGATCAGAGCGGGAAGCGTTTCCCGTATGCCTTTGGTGTAATGCAGCGTCGAGCCGCCGCCCGAAACCGTCTCCTGATAGCCCCAGATGTTGCGCCGGAAAATCTCGGTGAATACCTCGCGCGGCCCGCCGGTGAGATTGCGGACCATCTGCGAGCGCAGCCATACCAGGATAGGCGCAGGAAGCGTCCGGCGCGCAATGTCGATGCAAGCCGTGAAAAACGCCGTCCTGCGCAACTCGTCGGCAAATCTGGTGAACGACGCCATGATTAAAAATTCAATCAAAGGCCAATCAAAGTCAAGGCGGGTTACGCGGCAGGTTCACGCGCGAAGCGCGTTACCTCTCCCCTTGCGGGAGAGGTCGGATCGCATTGCGATCCGGGTGAGGGGTGGCCGCATCGGGACTGCCCGTGTGGACCTCAGCGACGTCGAGACCACCCGTGTGGACCCCTCACCCCAACCCTCTCCCGCAAGGGGAGAGGGAGCTCACTGCCGTTGTGGTGACATCAATACTTGCCCGACGGGCAAATCAGCAAATTCGTGTCCAGCCCCTTTTGCAAAAATATTCCGTTTCGCGCTTTACCCAAATCACCCGTATATCAATCACCGTCTCGTCCCACTCGAGGGGCGCTTCGCGGTCGTCACGAACGCGGGACGGGATGCGGTGGACGCTGATAGTGCCATTGACGAACGGCACGAAGGCGGACGGCGAAGTCGTGTGGTCCTGACACCCCGACGCTGGTGTCAAGTTGGTGGCGGTAACGTCGCAAGCGACGGTGGCAAAAGAGCCCGGTCACCGGGGAGAGCACGAAATAAGCCGTAAAACCATTGCGTGCGGGAATGCCGGGATGTTCCGGTGGACCTGTGGTGACTAACGCGCGTGTTTACTACACTACACGCGCGGCTGCGGGTGCATCGGCGCCCGGCATTCCCCACGCCCTCACGGGGCGGATGATTTTGTCAAACCTCGGGCGCTTCGCGTCGCGAGATCGCGAAGATGTATCCAGCCGTCGAAGACCTATCCGGCCGTCATTGCGACGAGCGCGCCACTCCCTCAGTTGTCATCGTCCGCCACCGGGTCGGCGCAACGCGCCGCCCGATGACAGGCTCCGGCGGACGATCCAGTATTCCAGAGACGCCAGTGATGAACGGAGAGGCCGCGGCGTACTGGATGCCCCGCCTTCGCGGGGCATGACACCCGGTTGTGGGGAGGCGCTGACTTATTGGCTCGCAATGACGACCTCTAGCTGTTTGAAAGTTGAATCGTCGCACGCGCGAACGCGCCTTACCTCTCCCGCTTGCGGGGGAGGTCGACGCTCGAAGCGCGGCGGGTGGGGGAAAGTCTATCCACTCGAACAGCGCGTTTTGCGGAGGCACCCCCACCCCAACCCTCCCCCGCAACCGGGAGAGGGAGCTCACTGCCGTTGCGGCGACACCCTACAGCCCTACCACCCCCAACCCCTACGCAAGACCTGAACACGGCATCTGGATCAGGCCCGCGCAATGCGCTAGGGTTTTATCCAACCGGTTAAAAAATATCGGCAGATTCAGGGAGAACAACGTGAAAGCATGGGGATTACGGACGTTTGCATTGGCGGTTTCCGCCGCGATCGGGCTCAGCTTTGTCGCAGCGCCCGCGATGGCGCAGCAGAAGACGATCACGGTCTGGTTCGGCAAGGGATTTTATAAATCCGAAGACGACGCGCTATTGGACGCGATCAAGAAGTTCGAGGCCAAGACCGGCATCAAGGTCGAATTGTCGCAATACGCCATCCAGGACATGATCCCGAAGACGGTGGCGGCGCTGGATTCCGGCACCGTGCCCGATGTCGCCTATTCCGATTCCTACGACGTGCAGGCGGCCGGCAAATGGGCGTTCGAGGGCAAGCTCGAGGATCTCTCCGACATTTTGACGCCGATGAAATCGGCGTTCGCGCCGAACACGCTGGAAACCGCGCTGCTCTATAACGACGTCACCAAGAAGAAGGCCTATTACGGCTTTCCGCTGAAACAGCAAAGCATGCACGTCCAGATCTGGGGCGACATGCTGGAGCAGGCCGGCTTCAAAGCGAGCGACATCCCGACCAAATGGGAAGACTACTGGTCGTTCTGGTGCGACAAGGTGCAGCCCGCGATCCGGAAAGCGACCGGCCAGCGCATCTACGGCGTCGGCCAGCCGATGGGCGTTGAATCCACCGACTCGTTCCAGTCGTTCTACACCTTCATGGACGCCTACAACGTGAAGCTCGTCGATGACGACGGCAAGCTCCTGGTCGACGATCCCAAGGTGCGCGACGGGTTGATCCACGCGCTGAAGGATTACACCGACACCTACGTCAGGGGATGCACGCCGCCCTCCTCCACCACCTGGAAGGACCCGGACAACAACGTCGCCTTCCACAACAAGACGATCGTGATGACGCATAATTTCACCATCTCGATCGCGGCAAAATGGTTTGAGGATTCCACCAACCCGGCGCTCACGCCGGAGCAGCGCGCCGCCGGCAAGAAGGCGTATGAGGAAACCATCATCACCGCCTCCTTCCCCAACAAGCCGGACGGCACGCCGATCAAATATCGCTCCGACGTCAAGACCGGCGTGATCTTCACGGCGGCCAAGAACAAGCCGGAGGCCAAGGAATTCATCAAGTTCCTGCTGCAGGAAGAAAACTTAAGGCCCTATGTCGAAGGCGCGCTCGGCCGCTGGTTCCCGGTGACGACGGCAAGCCAGCAGAGCCGGTTCTGGCAGGCTGACCGGCATCGCAAAGCGGTGTACGCTCAGTTCACCGGCGGCACCACGCCGTTCGATTTTACCAAGAACTACAAGTTCACGATTTTGAACAACGAGAACGTCTGGGCCAAGGCGATGAACCGCGTGGTGAGCGAAAAGGTGCCGGTCGACAAGGCGGTGGATGAGCTGATCGCGCGGATCAAGCAAGTCGCGGGGTGAAGTATGATACCGAGCGCCGCTCGACTGCTCCCTCGCCCCGCTCTTCGCGGGGAGAGGGTCGGGGTGAGGGGCTCTCTCAGCGAGCGCAACTCGCGGGAACTTCTCCCTCGCCCCGCCCTTGCGGGGAGAGGGTTGGGGTGAGGGGCTCTCTCCGCAGCAGGACTCGTGGAGAGAGCCCCTCACCCGGATCGCAAGTGCGATCCCCGCAAGCGGGGAGAGGCTAAAGAAAGCAAGAGTAAGCGCATATGGCGATCACGCTTTCCCAAGACCACGCAATGCCAGGCGCACCGTTATCGGCGCGGCTGACGATGCCGCAGGTCTGGGGCATCGTGCTGCTGGCGCCCTATGCGCTCGTGTTCCTGGCGTTCGTGGTCTATCCCGTCGGCTACGGATTGTGGCTGGCGCGGCATCCGGAAAGCTATGTCGCGCTCTATCACGACCCGATTTTTGCGCGCGCTGCCGTGAACACGCTGATCTTCCTCCTGATCGGCATCAATTTCAAAATGCTGATCGCGCTGTTCTTGTCCGGCTTCTTCGTCCAGGAGCGGAGGTGGATCAAATGGCTGTCGGTATTGTTCATCCTGCCCTGGGCGGTGCCGTCGATCCCGACCATTCTTTCCGTGCGATTCATGTTCAATCCCGAATGGGGCATGATCAATCAGTTGATCTTCAGATTCACCGGCGATGACGGCCCGAACTGGCTGAACGACCCGGCGGTGGCGCTGACCATGGCGATCGGCGTGCACATCTGGAAATCGCTGCCGTTCTGGACCTTGATCCTGATGACCGGGCGGCTCGCGATCTCGCAGGACTTGTTCGAGGCGGCCGACGTCGACGGCGCCACCTGGTGGCAGAAATTCCGCTTTATCACCTGGCCCTCGATGCAGATGCTCTACATCACCTGCACGCTTCTTTCGATGATCTGGACGCTCGGCGATTTCAACAGCGTGTATCTGTTGACCGGCGGGGGACCTGCGGACCTTACCCACGTGCTCGCAACCCTCGGCATCCGCTACCTCCGGCTCGATCAGCTTTCGCTGGCGATGGCCTCGATCGTCTGCGCGCTGCCGTTCGTGCTGCCGCTGGTCTATTTCATGATGAAACGGCTGTCGCGATGAAGCTTCCGCACTTACGCGCCCTCACCTTACGCGATGTCACGACCGAGGCGCGGCTATTGCTGATCGGCATTCCCGTCTTCATCTGGACCATGCTGCCGATCTATCACATGTTCCTGTTCGCGATCTCGCCCAAGGAAGACGCGTTTTCCGGAAAACTCTGGCCCGCGCATCCGACGCTGCACAATTTTGAAATCGTGTTTTACCAGCAGCATTATTTCCTGCGGGATTTCTGGATTCAGTTCTGGAATTCGGTGGTGATCGCGGTCGCGGCCGGCGCGCTGACCTTGTTCATCGCGACCGCCGCCGCGTTCTCGATCTCGCGCCTGCGCGTCCCCGGCGGCCGCTGGGTGATGAATTTGGCGCTGTTCACTTACTTCATCCCGGCGGCGTTTCTGGCCGTGCCGATGTACCGGACCATGGGCAATTATGGCCTCTTAAACAATCACTGGGCACTGATCCTGGCGATGGTGACGATCGCCTCGCCCTACGCGATCTGGGTGCTGAAACAGGCTAGCGACAAATTGCCGGTCGAGCTCGACGAAGCCGCCATCATGGATGGCGCCACCACGCTGCAATTGTTCCGGCTGGTTTACGTGCCGCTGATGATGCCCTCGCTGGTCGCGATCGGCACCTACGCGCTGTTGCTCGCCTGGAACGAATATCTCTACGCGTTCCTCTTGCTCTCCAACGACCGCGACATCACGCTCCCCGTGGCGCTTGGCAATTTCCTGTCCGCCGACGATTCGCCCTGGGAACTGCTGATGACCACCGGCTTCATCTATGCGCTACCCCCCGCCGCCATCTACTACGCGTTCAAGCGCTACATGGTCGGCGGCCTCACCGCGGGCGCGGTGAAGTCGTGAGGTGGACGAGGCAACAGTGATGTGGGCGTGGCAACCAACCCTCCACGTCATTGCGAGGAGCGCAGCGACGAGGCAATCCATTCTTCGTCCATCACGATGGATTGCTTCGCGGAGCCTGTCATCGGGCGGCGCTTCGCGCCGACCCGTTGGCTCGCAATGACGGGACTTAGAGTGGTGCCCCCATCACGGCCGGATCACCGTCATCTTGAACGGCCCGGCGTTGGCCGCGGCATGCGCCACCGCGTCGTTGGCATGATCGAGATCGAACGTCGTCGCCGCGAAGTGGTCGAGTTTTATCAGCCCCGACCTGATCAGCCCGACGAGGCGAATGGTCGCCTCCGGCGGATACATCCACATGCCCTTGATCGTGATGCAGTTGCGCATCAGCCACGGATACGGCAACTCAAGCCCGGCGCCACCCAGCATGCCGACCCCGCCCATCAACGCCACACGCCCATACGGCCGCACCGTCATGACCGCCGCGCGCACCGTGGTCGACGAGACCGACGGCGGCATGATATCGAGCACGCAGTCGATCGGACCAGACGCGGCGCGTTTCATCTGCTCCCGGTCGTCATTCTCGTTGCCACTCAGCTTCACGGGTCGCACGCGCTCGCCAAAGCGCCGCGAAAGATCGTTCAGCACCTTTTCATTGCGGCCGGGCGCGACCACGCATGCCGCCCCCATCGCCAGCGCAACCGTAACCGCGGAGCTGCCAAAATTGCCGGTGGCGCCGCTGACAAGAACCGTCTCGCCGGGTTGCAGGTTCGCGGCGAGGAATCCGCCATAGGGCACCAGCAGCGTGCCCAACGCGCACCAAGCCACCGCTTCCGCCTCATTCATCGGCCCGAGCTGCTTGACGTTCTCGGTCGGCACCCGCATCTGCTCGGCCCAGGAGCCGTCGTGAAAATGTCTTGCCAGGCGCAAGCCCCCTTCGCCGGCGGCGACCCAGCCCTGCAGCGTGATGTCGGGCGAGACGACGTCGTCGCGCGAGCGCACGGTCGGATCGCAGAACACCCAGTCGCCCTTGGCCAGATGCGTAGCGTCCGGCCCGAACGCGCGGACCCGGCCGATCGCGCCGGGGCCCGGGATCACCGGCAGGTCGAGCAAATATTTACGCTCGCCGCTGAACACCTCATTGGCATAGGACAACACCCGCGTCGCCACGACGTCGACGATGACTTCGCCGGTGCCGAGCACGGGATCAGGCACGGTCTCGATCGCAAGCGGCGTTCCGAACGCTTTGAGGATGGCAGCTTTCATGGTCGTTCTACTCCTTGTGGAATTCTTGTCATTTTGGCAGGCTTCCCTGGGCCAGGAAGGCCTGGTATTATCCTAGGACTAGGAAGTCCTCCTTTGGTTCGGGAGTGAAGGCGATGGCTGATCCGCGCCGCAGTGAATTCGGCGATTTCCTGAGGTCGCGCCGTGAAAAACTGACGCCCAAGGCCGTCGGACTTCCGATCGTCGGCCGGCGGCGGCGGACCGCGGGCCTGCGGCGCGAGGAAGTGGCCGAGCTCGCCGGCATCGGTGTCGACTGGTACATAAGGCTGGAGCAGGGCCGCACCGTCAGCCCCTCCGTCACCACGATCGACGCGCTGGCGCGCGCGCTGCGACTGAGCAAGGCCGAGCATGGCCATCTGCGCGCGCTAGCGCGGGACGCCGATCGCCGGGCGTTTGCTCGCGAGAGCGTGCCCGAACCGCTGCGGCGGCTGGTCGAAGGCCTCAATCAGCCCGCTTACATCACAGGCCGACGCTGGGACATTCTCGTGTGGAACAAGGCCGCCGACGACATTTTTGCCTTCGGCCGCCTGCGTGAGGAGGATCGCAACAGCCTGATCAGCATGCTGACCAATCCGCGCTCAAGACGCCTGTTCGCCAACTGGGCCGACGAAGCAAAACGCATGGTGGCGCAATTCCGCGCCACGCATGATCTCTGGGCCGGCGATCCCGCCTTTCTCGAATTATTGCAGCGCCTGCGAGAAGGCTGCCCGGAATTCGCGGGCTGGTGGGGCGCGCACGACATCAAGAGCGTCGCGGGCGGCCAGAAAGTGATGAACCATCCGAAGAAAGGCCAATTGCGCTTCGAGCATGCGAGCTTTCAGGCCAATGACGATCCGGCGCTGAAGCTTGTGATCTACACGCCGGTGTGAGGAGAGGCTACAACGGCGCGGCGCTCTCGCCGCGCGCGCTCGACAGTTTTGTGGCCAGCGATGCGACCACAATCACCACCGCGATCAACGCGATCACCAAGGTGCAGATCGCATTAATCTCGGGTTTTACCCCGAGCCGCACCTCGGAATAAATCCGGATCGGCAGCGTCGCCGAACCGGGGCCGGTGGTAAAACTCGCGATCACGAGATCGTCGAGCGAGAGCGTGAAGGCCAGCATCCAGCCGGCGGCGATCGCAGGGACAATCAGCGGCAGCGTCACCGCGACGAAGGCACGCGCCGGATCGCAGCCGAGATCCATCGCCGCTTCCTCGAGGCTGCGATCGAGCGAGCCGAGCCGCGACTGCACGACGACGGCCACAAAACACAGCGTCAGCGTGGTGTGCGCGATGGTCACGGTCCAGAAGCCGCGCTCGGCGTTGATCGCCACAAACAACAGCAGCAGCGACAGCCCGGTAATGACTTCGGGCATCACCAGCGGCGCATACAGCATCCCCGAAAATAACGTGCGTCCCCTGAACCGCTCGCCGCGCGACAACGCAATCGCCGCGAGCGTGCCAAGCAAGGTTGCGATGGTGGCGGATGTCGCTGCCACCCGAAAACTCATCCAGGCCGCCTCCAGCATGGCGCGGTCGTTGAAGAATTCACGATACCAGTGCAACGACCAGCCGCCCCACACCGTCACCAGCCGCGAGGCGTTGAACGAATAGATCACGAGGATCACGATCGGCAGGTACAGAAACGCAAAGCCCGCCGCAAGCGAGACCGCGTTGAAGCGCGACAGCTGGTTCACCGCGCGGGTTGTCATCGCGCGTTCTCCAATTGGCGGCGCTGCAGCCGGTCATAGAGCACGAGCGGCGCGACCAGGAGCAACAGCAACACCACCGCCGCGGCCGACGCCACCGGCCAGTCCTTGTTGGTGAAGAATTCCAGCCACAAGGTCTGCCCGATCATCAACGAGTTGGAACCCGCGAGCAGATCGGGGATGACAAATTCCCCGACGATCGGAATGAAGCACAGCAACACGCCGGCGCCGACGCCGGGCAGCGACAACGGAAACGTCACGCGCCAGAACGCCGCTAGCGGCGTGGCGCCGAGATCGCTGGCGGCCTCCAGCAACGCGGGCTCCATTTTGGCAAGCGTCGCGAAAAGTGGAAGGATCATGAACGGCAGATAAGAGTAGACGATGCCGAGATACATCGCACTGTCGGTCGACAGCCACACCACCGGCGCCGACACCAGATGCAGCGCCAGCAGGATTTTGTTGAGCAGCCCGTCATGCTGCAGGATGTTGATCCACGCATAGATTCTGATCAAAAACGACGTCCAGAACGGCACGATCACCAGCATCATCGCGATCGCCTGCCAGCGTTTTGGCAGCCGCGCCATGCCGTAGGCGATGGGGTAGCCGATCATGAGCAGGATCGAGGTCGAGGCCAGGGCGACGACGAGGCTGCGCAGATATGAGAGGACATAAAGGTCGTCGGAGGCCAGCAGCTTGAAATTATCCGGCGACAGCGCCGAGAATGCCGCCTTGATTGAGGCTGCGCCTTGCGTCAAATCGAACACCGGCACGTAAGGCGGTTGCGCGATCGCGGTTTGCGACAGGCTGATCTTGAGCACAAAACCGAACGGCACCAGGAAGAACAGCAGCATCCACAGATAGGGCGCGATCGCCGCTGATCGAGCCGGGCGGGTGAAAGTTTGTCGCGCGCTCATTGCTCCAGCACCACGCAGTCGTCGGGCGTGAACCACGCCACCACGCGCTGGCCGGCGCTGTAGGCGTCGATGTCGAGCCGCGCCGTATTCGCCATCGACGAGCGCACCATTGCGCCGGAGTCGAGCTTCACCTTGTACGTCGTGAGCCCGCCGAGATAGCCGACGTCGGTCACCACGCCTTCCAGCCGGTTGATCGCATGCGCACTGAGCGCGTCCGCGACCGGGCCGCGGCGCGACAATTTCATCTTTTCGGG
Organism: Bradyrhizobium lablabi; assembly: GCF_900141755.1. Classification (NCBI taxonomy): domain Bacteria; kingdom Pseudomonadati; phylum Pseudomonadota; class Alphaproteobacteria; order Hyphomicrobiales; family Nitrobacteraceae; genus Bradyrhizobium; species Bradyrhizobium lablabi. Next base: position 2,810,780 of record NZ_LT670844.1, read on the forward strand.
GCGGATCGCCACCGCGACGATGGTTTTCGTGATCGGCTGACGCGGCTCGGCGACCACGATCGTGCCGGCGTCTTTGGTCGAGATCGTCACGCGGCCGGCCTCGCGCGAGGCGACCTGCCCGTCGAACAGATTGATGTCGCCGACGAACTCGGCGATCCAGCGCGAACTCGGCGCCTCATAAAGCTCGCGCGGGGCTGCAACCTGTTCGAGCCGCCCGTTATCCATCACGCCGATCCGGTCAGCGACCGTCATCGCCTCCTCCTGATCATGGGTGACGATGATGAAGGTCATGCCGAGCCGGCGCTGCAGCTCCATCAATTCTGCCTGCGTACTTTCGCGCAACTTCTTGTCCAGCGCCGCCAGCGGCTCGTCGAGCAACAACACCTGCGGACGGCGGGCCAGAGAGCGCGCCAGCGCCACGCGCTGCCTTTGACCGCCGGAAAGCTGATCGGGTTTTCGTTTCTCAAGCCCCTCGAGCTTGACCAGTGCGACCATCTCGGCGACGCGGGCGGCGATCTGGGGCCGCGGCATGCCCGCGCGCCTTAATCCGAATGCGATATTGTCGCGCACGGTCAGATGCGGGAACAGCGCATAATTCTGGAACATCATGTTGACCGGACGCCGGTGCGGCGAGACCGGCGCGATGTCCCTGCCGTCGAGCAGGATGCGTCCCTCGTCCGGCGTCTCGAAACCGGCGAGCATCCGGAGCAGCGTGGTCTTGCCGCAGCCGCTCGGACCAAGCAGGGCAAAGAACTCGCCGGCCCTGATGTCGAGCGACAGCCGATCCACCGCGCAAAAGGCGCCGAATTTTTTCACCACCGCGTCGATGCGCAGCAGCGGAAGGTCGGCCGCCTCCGGCTGTGGTTCGCCTTTTGCCGAATCCATATCGGTCGCGGTTCTCGCCCCGTCCTCAGCCACGATCCCAGCCTGCCCCATCATGGCCGCAAGCTAGCGGCGGATCGGCACCGGCTCAACCGGTTCAGCGGGGGCGCCCCCGAATATTATCTGCAGCTTTTCCCGCGGCCTCCCCGGCGCGGCCGCGAATTCGCAACCGACGAAGGGGCAGAAAACAGGAGGTCATCATCCGCGAAGAGAGCGCGACGACAAAAAAGATCGCCGTGACTGCTTTCGGGCTGCCATTCCCGCGAAACACCCGCTAGCATCGCCGGCGAGCCGAAGCTATCTCGGCGCCATGGGGACCGAGGGGGCTTCGATGCGGCGCAGACAATTCTTCGGAATTGCTTCGGCCGCGGCGAGCGCCGGTTTGCTGGCATGGATTGGACCGACGAAGGCCCAATCCTTGGCCGGCCGGCAATTCCGCCTGATCGTTCCATTTCCGGCCGGCGGACCGACCGACATCGTGGCGCGCCCGCTCGCGCAGATATTGGGCGATGTCCTTAAAGCGACGATCGTGATCGACAATCGCGCGGGCGCCGGTGGCTCTATCGGAGCCGAAGCCGTGGCGAGGTCCGCACCCGACGGCCAAACGTTGCTCATGGGGACCGTGGGCACCCAAGCCATCAACCCTGCGCTTTATCCGAAATTGCCTTACGACGCCGTTCGCGATTTCACACCGATCTCGCTGGTGGCGCAGGCGCCGGTCGCAATCGTCGTGCATCCGTCGCAGCCCATGAGCAATCTTGCCGACCTGGTCGCGCTCGCCAAGCGAAACCCTGGTCAACTTAACTACGGCTCCGCGGGAGCCGGCACGCCCGGGCATCTCACCGGGGAAATGTTCAAGAACGTGGCGGCCGTCGACATCCAGCATGTGCCCTACAAGGGCAGTGCGCCGGCGGTCATCGACCTGATTGGTGGTCAGATCCAGATCATGTTCGACCCGCTGCAGTCGGTGCTGTCGAATGTGCAGGCGGGCAAGCTGCGCGCACTTGCTATTTCAAGCAAAACACGGTCCGCCGCTTTGCCCGCCGTGCCAACGATTGCGGAGTCCGGTTACGATGGTTTTGAGACGACTGCCTGGTGGGGCGTATTCGGGCCCGCCGGGATGCCCAAGGCCGTGACGGCGACGCTGGCCAGCGAAATCGAACAGATCGTCCGCAGCGATGCATTCCGAAGCCGGCTCGAGCCGTTAGGTGTGATCCCCAGTGTCATCGGCGGTGACGCCTTCGCCAAATTTCAGCAGAGTGAGTTGACCAAATGGGGTAAAGTTGTGCGCGACGCAGGCGTCAGGATTGATTGATCGACATGAAGCTCAACGATGAAGAAGAATATATCCTGGCCGGCAAGGCCGGCCTCGTTCCGCAGCAAGCCTTGCAGCACCAGATCAAGGTGGGTGAGTTCTTCGGCGCCGAGGATATGGTCACGGTGACGCAGGCGCACCTGATGGCCGACACCGAAAGCCTTGGTGAAGCCGGCGTCCGCTGGCTGGAGGGTTTGGCCGCGGTCGTCGAAGGGCAGCGGCGCGTGCGCATCCCGACGATTACCGATCCGCGCGGCACAGACTTTGCCAATGCCGATTTGCTGGGACAAACCTCGGCGATGCTCAATCTCGAAAAGCGGGCGATTTCGGCATTCGAAAAGCTGGGCGTCGCGATGACCAACACGTGCATCAACTATCAGACCATCCAGGCTCCGACACGCAACGAGCACGTGGCTTTCGGCGATACCGGCGTGGTCATCTATTCAAACTCGATATGCGGCGCGCGATCCAATTTCGAAGGCGGCCCTTCGGCACTGGCCGCCGGCCTTACCGCAAGGACTCCGCGCTATGGCTTTCACCTGCCCGAGATGCGGCGCGCCACGCTACGCATTCAGGTGGAATTCACGCCAACCTCGCTCAACGGCTGGGGCGCTCTGGGCGGAGTGATCGGGCGCATCGCGGGCAATTATTGGGCGGTCCCGGTGATCGAGGGCATTGAGGGAGCGCCCAAATCGGATCAGCTCAAGCATTTCGGCGCGTCGATGGCGAGCTTCGGCTCGATCGCATTGTTTCACATTGCGGGTCTGACGCCCGAAGCAGGTAAATTGACCGACGTGGCGGCGCCTGGGTTGCCGAGCTTCCGCGTGACCAGCGCCGACATCGACGAGTTGCAAAGATCCTATCACACCGACGATCAAGTGGACGTCGTCGTCTTCTCGGCACCGCAGCTGAGCCTTTTTGAATTGGGCGATTTGGCCGACCTCTGCGAGGGACGGCGGTTCGCCGTGCCGCTGCTCGCAGTAACCAGCCCGCAGGTAAAGCCGGACGCAGATCGCATGGGTTACACCGCACGAATCGAAGCTGCCGGCGGCAGCGTATTGTCCGGCATGTGTTTCTACCAATCCTACGCGCGCGAGATTTCAGAGGCCAAGGGCTGGAAGCGTCTGGCGACCAACAGTGCGAAATTGGTCAATATATTGGGCGGGTACGGTTACCGGCCGATGCTGGCCTCGATGGAGGCATGTGTGGATGCTGCAGTCAGCGGAAAATTGGCGCGAACATGAGCAGCAAGATTTTTCGCGCGCGACATGCCATGGGACGTACGGTGCGCGGGTCCGCACTGGTTGCCAGTGACGGCTTTTCAGCTCGCTATGACCTGGACCGCGTCAACGGCATCTTCTGTCGTCCTTCGCACAAACTGGCCGGCCAATCCTATGTCGGCAAGATATTGGTGCTGGATACCGCCAAAGGCGGCGTAGCCACGGCATGGATGCTGCACGAGATGAAATCGCGGGGGATTGTGCCGCTGGCGCTGGTGTTCAATTCCGTGAACCCAATTCTCGCTCAAGGTGCCGCGCTGGGCGATGTCCCGATGCTCGCCGGGTTCGACGAAGACATAACCACGGCAATTCTCAATGGCGCTGAGGTAGAAGTTAACCCGCAGATGGGCGTGCTCACGGTGGTAGGTTAGCGAGCCGCGTCATCCGGGCGCCGCACCCGCCATGAACTTCGCCAGCGCGTCGCGATCCGCCGGCGGCATGGTCAGGCCGAGTTTCGAGCGGCGCCACAAGATATCGTCGGGAAAGCGTGCCCACTCCTTTGCCATGAGATAGCGCACCTCGGCGCCCGTGAGCTCCGGCCCGAAGGCTGAGCCGAGATCGGCGCGACCTTTGGCGTCACCAAGGATCGCCTCAAGCCGCGTGCCGTAGGCAGCGACCAGGCGCTGCGCCTCCGGCTCGGACAGAAACCGCCAGCGCTCGCGCGCGCGTTCGACCTCGATCTCGAAGCGGTCCCACGCAAAATCACCGCCCGGCAAAGGCTTGGTCGCGGTCCAGCGCGGCGACATCGGATAGAACGGCGTCAGCTCCGAGACCGCCCGCTCGGCGCGCCACCGCGAGGTAGTGACATCGCCGCCAAAAATCGTCAGCAGTGGCGCCTTGCGGCGGCGGGTGTCGAACATCATGGTACCGTCGCGCGCGGCGCGCCGCGGGTTCGTCACCAAATTGGCGCCCGAGAACGTCCTGATCACGTCGGATGCGTCGATGCGTTCGCGAAAATAGCGGTTGGCGGCGTCGCAGAGGTAGGCGACATCGCCTGCGGCGATCGCCACCACGGCGGGATCGCCCTTGAAGGCGTGCCCGACGCTGCCGATCAGCGTGAAGTCGCGCTCAAAGGGGCAGGCGTAAATCAGCCGCCGGTCGGCATTCTGGAAAACATAGACGTTGTCGGTGTCGAACAGGCGCCTGACGACGATCTGGCTGATCTGCCCCGTGCCCGCTTTCCACGGCGACATGCGCAGGACGGTTTCCGCGACAAAGGAAGTCCAGGCGCCGCTGGCGTTGGCGAGCGCCCTTGCCGTGATCACCTGGCGGTGGCCGCGATCGATCGCGGCGAGCCGCCAGATCTCGGTGCGGTCGGCGCGCACGCAGCGCGCGCCGGTACGGATGATAGCACCCCGCTCCGCGGCGTCGACAGCGTTGGCGATCACCAGCCGGGAATCGTCGACCACGCAATCGGAATATTCGAACGCCGTGCCAAACGGCCGCTTCAGCGCATTGCCGACCGGATGGTGGGTGACGTCGACGGTCGCCGACGGCGGCAGGCCGCGCGCGGCCAACCGGTCGTAGAGCAAGAGCCCCGCGCGTAAAAGCCATGGCGGACGCTCGTCGGCATGCGCGGGGATGACAAAGCGCATCGGACGCACCAGATGCGGTGCGATCTTGAGCCAGATTTCGCGCTCGGCCAGCGCCGCGCGCACGCGCCGAAAGCGCCAGCGCTCCAGCACGGCGAGATCGCCATGGATCATTCGCGAGGTCGCCTGGGAAGCGGCGCCGCCGAGGTCGCCCTGCTCCAACAGGATCACCCGCAGGCCGCGTCCGGCGGCGTCGCGCGCAACGCTGACCCCGTTCAACCCCCCGCCGATGATCGCAAGATCGTAGTCCGCCATGCGCCAGACTTAGAGCATGATCGGGAAAAGTGGAAACCGGTTTTCCGAAAAGATCATGCTCAAACAAAAGATAGCGACTGAATCAGTCGCTAGCCGGTCTTGCGCGCGGGCTCGATGGCGTTGCCGCTGTTGCGGCCGACCAGCGCGGCGTATTGCCCGATCGGCAGGGGTTTGCCGAGGAAATAGCCCTGCACCGAGTCGCAGCCCTCGTCGGCGAGGAAGCCGAGCTGCTCCTGGGTCTCCACGCCCTCGGCGACGATCGACATCTCCAGACCATGGCCGAGGCCGATGACGGCGCGGATGATCGCCGCCGATTGCGGATTGTGTCCGAGATTGATGACGAAAGCGCGGTCGATCTTGATCTTGTCGAACGGAAACGCCTGCAGATAGCTCAGGGAGGAATAGCCAGATCCGAAATCGTCCATCGAAACCCGCACGCCGAGCGCTTTGAGCCGCCGCAACAGCGCCAGGCCGCGATCGAAATCCTCGATCAGCACGCCCTCGGTGATTTCGAGCTCGAGACGGCCCGGCGACAGCCCGGTTTCGAGCAGGATGGAATGCACAACGCCGACAACGTCGCCGTGCATGAACTGCGCCGGCGACAAATTGACCGCGATCTGCAGCGGCATCGGCCAGGAGGCGGCCTCGCGGCAGGCCTCGCGCAGGATCCATTCGCCCATCTCGACGATCAGGCCGCTTTCTTCCGCGAGCGGGATGAAATCAGAGGGCGGGACGAAGCCGCGAACCGGATGCAGCCAGCGCGCCAGCGCCTCGAAGCCGATGACCTCGCTGGAGGCAACCGTCTGCCGCGCCATCGCCTGCGGCTGGTAATGCAGCGACAGCTCGCCGTTCTTGATCGCGAGCGACAGATCCTGGTGCAGCACCCGGCGATCCCTGATCTGCTGGTCCATCTCGGGTTCATAGATGCTGATCGTGCCGCGCGATTTCGCCTTGGCGCGGAACAATGCCGCGCCGGCATTGGCCAGCAGCGAAGCGGCATCCAACCCGTTGTGGGGGAATATCGAAATGCCGGTGGTGACGCCGGTGCGGACCGATTTGCCGTCGATCAGGAACTCCTTCGCCAGGGTTTCGGCGAGCTGTTCGGCCAGCAGCATCCCGGCGACCGGTTGCTTGCCGTCGATGATCAATCCGAACTCGTCACCGGAGAGGCGCGCCACCACGCCGCCGCGCGCCGAGGTTTGGAGGCGGCGCGCCACTTCGATCAACAGCTTGTCGCCGGTCGCATGGCCGAACACGTCGTTGATTTCCTTCAGCCCGTCGAGGTCGAGCGACAGCACCGCGAATTCCTCGCCGGTGCCGTCGCAAGCCTCGATCATCTGCGCGAGCGCCTGCAGGAACGCCGCGCGGTTCGGCAGATCGGTCAGGCCGTCATGATAGGCCATGTGGGCCATGCGCGATTCGGTCTGGCGGCGGTCGGTGACGTCCTCGTGGGTCTTGATCAGATATTTCGGCGCGCCGGTGTCGTCGAGCACCGTCATGCGGCGGGTCAGGAACAGCCGCAAGCCGTCCTTGGTGCTGATCGGGTGTTCTTCGGTGAGCAGGCCGCGTTTCTTGATCGCGGCCTCGTCGCGCGCGATGATCAGCTTGGCTTCGCGCGGATTGAAGATATCGGCGGCGGTCAAGCCGGTGGCGTCCTCGCGGCGGCGGTTGAGGATCGCCTCGGCGCTGCGATTGGCGAGCAGGTATTTGCCGTCGCTGACGCGCTCGACGATCAGCGAGACCGGAATGTTGTCGACCACCAGTTCGAGGAACTTCTTGGTGTTCTCGAGCTCCTGCGACAGCGATTTGCGATCGGTGACGTCGTCGAACAGCGCGATCAGGAATTCCGGCTGGTTCTTTTCGTTGCGCGCGATGACGCGGTGGCTTGAGATGACGCGCTTCTGCGAGCCGCGCTCGACCACGATTTCATTGCGGAAATGACCGTCGGCCGAATCCAGCGCCGCCCGGTCCGCCGCTTCGATGCCGGCGGTGGTGTCGGGACGGAAAATCTCGTCGGCGCGCTTGCCGACGATGTGATCGCGGGAAAAGCGCGAGAAGCGTTCGAAGGCGCGGTTGGCAAAAATGTAGCGGCCGTCCTCGATGTTCTTGGCGGCGACGCATACCGGCACGTTGTCGAGCATCGATTCCAGGAACTGCTTGGTGGTCGCCAATTGCCTGGAAAGCGTGCGCTGTTCGGTGCAGTCCTCATGGGTTGCCACCGAACCGCCGTTCGGCAACGCAAAATATCTGGCCAGCACCGATCGCCCGTTGGGCAATTCGGTGACGAAGCCTTCCGGGCGTTCGGAGTATTTGTAGAAATCCTCGACGCTGATATCGAGCCAGCCGCGCTTGCGGCGCAGCTCCAAAAGTTCCGGCCCGGTCATGTCCTTGGTCAGATCCGAGCGCACCAGGCCGTAGAGCTCGAGATAGCGATCGTTGCAGAGCACGATCCGCATCTGCGGATCGGTCATCAGCACGCCCTGGCTGAGGTGGTTCAGGGCGGAGGAGACATAGCCATTTCTGCGCAATTGCGAACGCCTGGCCCGGCGCAATGTCGAATGGATCCACAATGCGCTCGCGGCAATGAAGGAGCAGACGACGATGCCGCCGATCAGCATTTCCCAAACCATATTGGGATCGGCCGAGCCGACATAGCTCGCCGGCGCGAATCGATCCGACAACGCCGAAGCGGTTCCGAACGGCACAATGGTGGCGGCCAGGCAAACGAGAGCCTGCGCAGGAATCGAGTTCTTGCCGCCTGCCTGCCAGTCCTTGTCAGCCATCAGTCACCCGCGGATTTCAACGCGGAGTGTCTGGCTTGACGGGTTTGGATCGGGTAAACGCGTACCCCTACAACCCGAAAATGCGAGTTAAATTACGGCAATTGGCCTGACATGATTAATGATTCACTAACATAAGTCCCGCGCGAAGGCGTTCCGAAGCGAATCCAACGGGTTGTTGCGATCATGCATGCGATTGACCCCCGACCTTTGCGGCCTTAACGAGACGTCGAACAAGGCGGCAATCCCAGGATCCGAAGCACCAGCGAATGGAACGAGTTGACTGCGTCGTCATCGGGGCGGGGGTGATCGGTCTGGCGGTCGCGCGGCGGCTGGCGCAGGCCGGCCGCGAGGTAATCGTACTGGAGGCGGCCGAGGGCATCGGCACCGTCACCTCGTCGCGCAACTCCGAGGTGATCCACGCCGGTATCTATTATCCGGCCGGCAGCCTGATGGCGCGGATGTGCGTCAGTGGCAGGCATGCGCTCTATGCATATTGCAGGGAGCACGGCATTCCGCATCGCAATTGCGGCAAGCTGATCGTGGCGACGACACCGAAGGAGACGGCGAAACTGGCCTCGATCCGGGCTCACGCCGAAGCCAATGGCGTCGACGATCTCAAAACCCTCTCCGGCGATGACGCGCGGGCCATGGAACCCGCGCTTAGCTGCGACGCCGCCCTGCTCTCGCCTTCCACCGGCATCATCGACAGCCATGCGTTCATGCTGGCGCTGCGTGGCGAGGCCGAAGATTCCGGCGCGGCGCTCGCCTTTCACACCCCCCTGCTGCATGCGAGGGCGAGCGGCGAGCGCATCGAACTCGACGCCGGCGGCGACGCACCGATGAGCCTCGAATGCAGGCTTTTGGTCAATGCCGCGGGGCTCGCAGCCTCGGCGGTCGCGCGCGCCATCGAGGGCATGCCGATAGACCTGATCCCGCCCGCTTATCTCGCCAAGGGAAACTATTTCAGCTGCAGCGCGCGGGCGCCCTTTTCGCACCTGATCTATCCGGTGCCCGAACCCGGCGGGTTAGGGGTGCACCTCACCCTCGATATGGCCGGACAGGCCCGGTTCGGCCCCGACGTGGAATGGGTTGAGAGCATCGACTACGCCGTCGATCCCTTGCGGGCGGAAAGATTTTATCCGGCGATCCGGCGCTACTGGCCGACACTTCCCGACGGCGCGCTGATGCCGAGCTATTCGGGAATCCGGCCGAAGATCGTGCCGCCGGCGGTGGCGGTGCAGGATTTCCTGATCCAGGGGCCCAGACATCACGGTGTCGAAGGGCTGATCAATCTGTTCGGAATCGAATCGCCGGGGCTGACGTCCTCGCTGGCGATCGCCGATTACGTTGGCGAACTTGCGGGCCCATGAACACAACCACCCCGAGGCGCGAGCCTCGAGGTTGGTCAATGCGGCCTATCATTCGCGGCGTGCAAGCGCACACAGCTCAAGGATGAACGCAGTTGCATTCATCCCGGCATGATGGCGATGTCTGTGAAACCTGAAGCGAAACTAGTGCACTGTTTCCAAGGCGGTATGCTTCAACCGCTCGATCGCGTCCTTAACCATTAATTTCCGGCGCTTTAACTCAACAATTTGCAGGTCGTCTGTTGAAAGGTGCACGAGAGCTTCGTGCAATTCGTTTTCTAGAACCTTGTGTTTCCGTTCCAGTTCAACGAGATGCGCCTGAATTGCCATTCGAAACCTCCTCGGTTGGATGAGACTTCAGATTTGGTCCGGACGCCCGAGTTTACACGAACCCCCAAAACTGTCGATGGGTATCGAAAAGCGCACCCTCATATTTCCACGGCCTTCTGTAACGAATCGTGAGTACGGAACCGGTGCCTGCTTGCACAGTCCGCTGGCAGGGACGATATTCGTAACAGCGGCTTTTCGTACCCTTTCGCAATCTCATCGCGTTTTTCAGCTAACGTACACCATGACCAACGAAGATGAGCGCGAACTCGAAAACGAGCTCGCACGGCTGCAGCAGGAGCACCGCGATCTCGACGCGGCGATCGATGCGCTGCATCAATCGCCGGCGCCGGATTTGTTGCGGCTGCAACGGCTGAAAAAACGCAAGCTGCAGCTGCGCGACCGCATTGCTTTCATCGAAGACCAGATCACGCCGGATATCATCGCGTAGTTTTAGTCTCGTCATTCCGGGATGGTCCGAAGGACCAGACCCGGAATCTCGAGATTCCGGGTTCGCACTTACGTGCGCCCCGGAATGACAGTTTAAGATTCACGCGTCGCCCGTCAATTCGCGCAGCAGACCTGCAAGCTCCATCGAACCGTAGGGCTTCTGCAGAAACCGGCCGCCCTCGGGCAGATCGGTTTCCCTTAAATCGGACTGGCCGGAAGTTGCGACAATCTTGATCGGAGGCCAGCGGCCCCTGACGGCGCGGGCGAGCCTCAACCCGTCCATCGAGCCTGGCATCTGGATATCGGTGAACACCACGGTGATGTCGCGGCGGGCTTCCAGAATGTCGATGGCCTCGTCGGCATTGGCCGCTTGGACCACCTCGAAGCCGGCGGCGGTGATCATGTCGGCCGCGTGCATTCGCAATAGAAATTCGTCCTCGACAATCAGCACCACGGGTCTTTTGGACCGAACAAGACCCATGCGCCGTACTCCCTACGAATACCCATCAAGCGCCTGATGTCGTTTTCGTTCCCGCCCGGACTTTCGGACGGAGCTGGCTGGATCTATGCGACCGGCATTGAGCCCCACGGTCAGGAGATCGACAGATCGGCCGTGGATGCGCGGGTTAGACCACTTGACTCTCCCCTTGACTCTCTGAGAACAAAATAGGAACATCGGCGCGTTCTCGCCGCCAGCCCTCTCGGGAGTTTTATCATGTCCGAACCCGTCTCGACCGCCGACCGTCATCATTACGAACAGGCCTGCGACCAGGCGATTGCGATGTGCGACGGCAACCTGCGCAGCACCATCAAGGCGCTGATCATGGCGAACGAATATCTGGAAAACGAAGTTCACGAATTGCAGGCCGCGATTTCGTGCGGCTGCGCGCCCGTCGGATTAGCCAAGAGCGATGCCGCCTGATCATTCTGGAGCCAAGACCTGGAGTCAAAGACCTGGAGTCAAAGACCTGGAGTCAAAGACCTGGAGCCAAGACCTGGAGTCAAAGACCTGGAGTCAAAGACCTGGAGCCAAGACCATGGCCGATGTCACCTATTACGTCGCGCTGCCGTTCCTGCAGGACGAGACCGGCTCGCCGGTCGCGGGCGCGGCCGAAGAATGCCAGAGTTCGACCGCCGCATTGCGCCGCGCGGAGATCTTGTCGCGGGCCGCCGGCAGCATCGGCGCGGTCGCCTTCAGCCGCACCGGCGATCCCATGATCGGCGAATTCGGCGACGCGCAACTGCTCCGGAAATTCGGCAATGTGCCGGACGATCTGAGCGGGTTGTAGAGCGCGATGACTTTTCTTCGAATCGTCATCCCGCTCTATCTTTTTTGTTTGAGCAGATCTCCGCGCAAACGCTTCGCGTTTGTCGCGAGGGAAAACCGGTACCCACTTTTCCGGTTCATGCTCTAGATCAGCGCAATTCCCGGAAGAAAGCGCGCACCTCATCGGCGAGCAATGCCGGCTGTTCCAGCGCAGCGAAATGTCCACCTCTGGGCATGATGCTCCAGCGGCGAATGTCGGTGAACACGCGCGCGGCGGCGGTGCGCGGTGGTTTCAGGATCTCGCGGGGAAATTGCGCGTAGCCGGTCGGAACCGAGATTGTATCGCCGGGGGGCAATATCGCCGAGCCGTGCAGGCGGGCATAATAAGGCCAGAACGACGAACCGATCGCCCCGGTGAACCAGTAAAGCGAGATGTCGGCGAGCATGCGGTCGCGGCTGATCGCGCTCTCGACGTCGCCCCCGCAATCGGACCAGGCGCGGAACTTCTCCACGATCCACGCCGCGAGCCCCGCGGGCGAATCCGTCAGGCCAAAGGCGAGCGTCTGCGGTCGCGTGCCCTGGATCCACTGATAACCGGTCTCTTCGCGGGTCCAGTGCGCAAGCTCGCTCAGGTAACGCCGCTCCTCTTCGGTCGGATTGGCAAAGGCGGAAGCATCGCGGCCGGCGGCCATCATCAGATTGATGTGGATGCCGATCAAGCGATCGGCATGCGCATAGCCGAGGCGGCTGGTGACCGCGGCGCCCCAATCGCCACCTTGCGCGCCGTAGCGCGCATACCCCAGCACATCATGCATGAGGGCGGCGACGCAATCCGCCATTTCGGGAACGCCGAACCGCCTTTGACCGGGGCTAAAGGATAGGCCGTAGCCGGGTAACGACGGCGCCACCACGGTGAAGGCGTCGCGCGCATCGCCACCGAAGCGCGCGGGGTCGGTGAGGCGTGGAATGATGTCGAGAAACTCGAACACCGAGCCCGGCCAGCCGTGCAGCAAGAGGAGCGGCATCGGATCGGGACCGACGCCCTTGACGTGCAAATAGTGAAGGTCGATCCCCTCGAGCGGGACGCGGAATTGCGGAAAGGCGTTCAGGGCGGCTTCTTCCGCTCTCCAGTCGAAACCATCGCGCCAGTATTCGGTGAGCTTGCGAAGATAACCGACATCGGTGCCATAGGCCCATGCGTCGCCGGGCGCCTGGTCGGGAAAGCGTGTGCGGGCAAGACGGTCGCGGAGGTCGGCGATGTCGGCGTCCTCGATACGAAGCCTGAATGGGCTGGGTTTGATTGTCATGATCCTGCTCACACCTCATGCCGCCGTTGCGCCTTGCGCACATACATCGCGCTGTCGGCTTCTTCCAGCGCGCGATTGGCTTCGGCGTGCGGACCGAGAATGGCGACGCCCGCCGACGCCCCCGCTTTGACGGTACGGCCGCCAAAGCTGAAGCTGAGCCGATCGATGTCTTCTTCCAGCGCCGCCGCTTTCGCCTTGGCGTCGGTCTCGCTGAGATTCCACAACAGAAGCGCGAACTCGTCGCCGCCGAGCCGCCCGATCACGTCGGAGGAACGGATCTGGCGCGATATCGCGGCAATGATGGCCTTGAGCACAGAATCGCCGGCGGCGTGTCCGAACTCGTCGTTGATCGGCTTCAAGCGATCGACGTCGAGCACGATCAGGGCGCCGCCGGCGCGATAGCGCTTGATGTAGGCGATCGCGCGATGGAGTTCGCGCTCGAAGCCGCGCCGGTTCGGAATACCCAGCAGGAAGTCGGTATCCGCGGACGCCTGCAACTCCTCGATGCGCGCCATCGCCTGCGCCAATTGCGCGCGCAGCCTGCGAACGGCCGGTTTGGCATCATTGGGCGGGGTAGGCTGCGCCGGCGCGGAGGCGGCCTTTTTCGCTGGACCAGCGCGCTGCGGGACCTTCTTACGCTCCGCCAGGCCAGCTTTACGGCGTTTCGCACCCTTCGATGCGGTCATCCTGGTTTTCTTCTTCATCGGCATCCCTAAGTTCTTCAATCGAGATCCCTAAGAAGACTTGCCGGGATTCACCAAGACAGGATAGTCCATTCCGGTCCCCTTGCCACGCCTTGCCGAAGCTTGGGCCGATCCTATAATCCGGCCTATGTTTTTGGATTCCCGAAAAGAATTGACCGCATGACCGCCGCCATAGCCATCATCATGGGAAGCCAGTCGGACTGGGACACCATGCGCCATGCCGCCGATACGCTCGCCGCGCTGGGTATTGCGTGCGAGAAGCGCATCGTCTCGGCGCATCGTACCCCGGACCGGCTGTTCGCCTTCGCCAAGGGCGCGAAAGCCGCCGGCTTCAAGATCATCATCGCCGGCGCCGGAGGCGCGGCGCATCTGCCGGGCATGGCCGCGTCGCTGACGGAGCTTCCGGTGTTCGGCGTCCCGATCGAATCCAAGGCGCTGTCCGGCGTCGATTCGCTGCTGTCGATCGTCCAGATGCCCGCCGGCATCCCGGTCGGGACGCTCGCGATCGGCAAGCCCGGCGCCATCAACGCTGCGTTGCTCGCGGCCAGCGTGCTGGCGCTGGACGATCCGGCGCTGGCCGGCCGGCTTGCCGCGTGGCGCCAACAGCAGACCGAGGCGGTCAGCGAGCGCCCGGAGGGATCTGCGTGACGGCGTCAACTCAGGTGAAGCTGAAGCCCGGCGACACCATCGGAATTCTCGGCGGCGGACAATTGGGCCGGATGTTGGCCATGGCGGCGGCGCGCCTCGGCTTGCGCTGCCAGGTGTTTTCGCCGGATCCGGATTCGCCGGCGTTCGACGTCGTGATGAACGCGACCTGCGCGGAATATGCCGATGTCGAGGCGCTCGAGCTATTCGCCGGCGACGTCGACGTCATCACCTACGAGTTCGAGAACGTGCCGGCCGCGGCCGCGATGATCCTGGCGGCGCGCCGTCCGGTATTGCCCGACCGGCAAATCCTGGAAACCACGCAGGATCGCCTCGCCGAGAAAGATTTCGTCAAGCGGCTGGGCATCGGCACCGCCGACTACGCCGATGTAACGTCGGCGGCTGGCTTGCGCGCCGCAATCGCGCGCATCGGCCTGCCTGCGGTGATCAAGACGCGGCGCTTCGGCTATGACGGCAAGGGTCAGGCGATCATCCGCGACGGTGACGATCCGGATAGAGTCTGGGCCGATCTCAGCACCAGATCCGCCATCCTCGAGGCCTTCATTCCGTTCGAGCGCGAGGTCTCGATGATCGCGGCGCGCTCGGCCGACGGCCATGTCGAGTGCTTCGACGTCACCGAAAACGAGCATCGCGACCACATCCTGAAAATTTCGCGCGCCCCGGCTGATATCTCGGACGCGCTGGCGGCGCAGGCGCGCGACATCGCCGAGAGCATTGCCAGCGCGCTGAATTATGTCGGCGTGCTGGCGGTCGAGATGTTCGTGGTGGCGGGCGCCGGCGGGCCGACATTACTGGTCAACGAGATCGCGCCGCGGGTACATAATTCGGGACACTGGACGCTCGACGGCGCCTCGATCTCGCAATTCGAGCAGCACATCCGCGCCATCGCCGGCTGGCCGCTCGGCAAGCCGGTCCGCCATGGCGAGGTCACCATGACCAATCTGATCGGGGACGAAATCAACAGCTATGAGCAATGGCTGACCGTCCCGGGCGCCACCGTCCATCTCTACGGCAAGGGTCCGCCGCGGCCGGGCCGGAAAATGGGCCATGTGACGCAGGTCGGAACATTGCCGCCGAAAACCACCTGATCGGCCCTAACAGAGGCTGATTTAGCCCCGCTTAGCGCGCACAATTCCGTGTCTTGCGGTGGACATTGCTCCCTTTGTCTGATACATCCGCGCGCTCAAGGTTCGGGGCTTAAGCTTTTTGCCAGCCCCTCGCTTTACCAGAATCCAATCCGACTAATTGAAAGAGGATGCCGCGTGCAGGTTCTCGTCCGCGATAACAATGTCGATCAAGCCCTCAAGGCGCTGAAGAAGAAGATGCAGCGCGAGGGTATTTTCCGCGAGATGAAGCTCCGCGGCCACTACGAAAAGCCCTCCGAGAAGAAGGCCCGCGAAAAGGCCGAAGCCGTGCGCCGCGCGCGCAAGCTCGCCCGCAAGAAGCTGCAGCGCGAAGGTCTGTTGCCGATGAAGCCGAAGCCGGTGTTTGGCGCAGGTCCGGGCGCCGAGCGCGGTGGTCCCGGCGGCGGCCGCGGCGGTCCCGGCGCCGGTCCGCGCGGATCGCGCTGAACAAAATTTTGGCAGATTGGATTTCATGACGCGGGCCCTGGTGGCCCGCGTTATGTTTTTTTGGTTGTCTTTTTTTCGTTATCTTTTTTGAACGATGCATTTTGCAGCGCGGCAGGCTACCAATCACGGGGTTACGCCGCGCGAGTGATCTGCATAGATGGCCCTTCCGGTTCCCTGCCCTTCTTCCGGAGCTTCGCGGCTCATTCTACGCGCGTGCGCGCCGGCCGCCCTGATCGTGACACTGCTTTGCGGCTGCTCGATCAATCTCGGATCGCTGATGCCGGAACCTGACAGCGGAACGGCTCCGAAGTCGGCGCCGACCGGCGCGAATGTGGCCGAGGCACAGACGCTTACCGCGCGCGGCGAAACGCTGGCACGATCCGGAAACACCGACGAAGCGCTTGCCGAATTCGATCACGCGCTCGCGCTCGATCCCCACAACGCCCAGGCGCTGTTTGCCCGCGGCCTGCTCTATCAGGGCGAAAAGCAGCACCAGCTTGCGATCGACGATTTCACCGCGGCAAACGGCCTGACGCCGCAGCGGGCCGATCCACTGCTCGGCCGCGCGGTCAGCTACCTCGCACTCGACAAGGTCAAGGAAGCCGCCGCCGATCTCGACGAGGCGGTGGAGGCCGACCCGCAGAACGCCCAGATCTGGACCACGCGGGGGCTTGCCTATGAGCGCCTCGGCGACAGGGCCAAGGCCGCCGGCTCATACGCCCGCGCCATCAACCTTCGGCCCAAGGATGAGGCCGCGCGAAGCGGCTTTGCCCGCGTCGGCGGCAAGGCGGGATAAAGCTGCGGCGTCCGCCAGCTATTTCGGCAATACCGCGTGAAACACCGATTTGGCAGCCGACAGCATGTCTTCGGCAACCGAGGTGTGTTCCCGCGCCGGCGGCGCCGAAGCGTCGGCATGCAGATCGAGCGGCCCCGACGGCGAGGGCAAGGGCGAGGACACGGGCGACGGCAAGGGGATGTCGGCCGGCGGGACCGGACGGCGCGGATCGGCGGCTGCGTAAGGCGGCCTTTGCAACGATCCGGTGGGCGCATCGACGCTTTCGGTTCCCGGCGTCGAAACCATGATCGGCGGCGGCAGCGGTCGAACCGCCGGCGCGGGGGCGACGGGCGGCGCCGATGCGACACGAGGCGCATCCGGGGTGCGCGCGGCCTCCTGGGCACGCGGCGAACCATCACCGGTACCGCGCAGGCGCTCGATGGCCGCGCGCGCGAGATCGTTGGCGTCGCGATGATCTTCCGGAGCGATCGCAGCCTCGACCGCCGGGGCGTTATTCGGCGCAGCCACGACCGGTGCGGTAGCCGGCGCGGCGGACGTCACCGGAGCCGGGACCGTCCGGGCAATCGCCTTTTCGCGCAGCTGCGGCTGATGGCGCCGCGTATCCAAGGGAATGCTCGCGGTCTCCGTCGGCTTGTCGGCCGGTTTCTCGGTGACCGGTTTCTCGGCGACCGGTTTCTCGGCGACCGGTTTCTCCACGGGCTTTTCGACCGCTGCCGGCTTTTCGGCGGCGGTTTTCTCGAGCATCGCCCGTTCAGAGATGCCCTTGGCCTTGACGCCGGGCTCGGGGAGGCTGGCGACCTCCGCCGGCTTCGCGTCGGCCTTGACGTCGGCTTTCTTGGCATCGGCCTTCTTGGGGTCGGCGGAGGACACCGCAGCGGCGACCGGCGCCCCAACTGGGGGCCTGGCGATGATGTAATGATTGACGACGTAGGCCCCGATGATGGTCGCTGCCACCGACGGCAACATATCCATCGTTATTTTCGAGAGGTATTTCAGCATGCCGACCACTCCCCGCACCCCGATCTGGATGCGGGAACTTTGAGGCGCATTGAGGGATCAACTGCGACAGATCGGTGGCAATTCGATACTAATCGGTAAACAGCTGTTACGGTTTCAGCTCGACTTCCAGGAACACGATCTCGGAAGCGGTCTCGTTGAGCACGTCATGTTCCACCCCGGCCTTGCGAAAGTACGATTTGCCGAGGCCGAGCTGGGCCTTGGAGCGTTCCCCATTGGGCGCCACGATGGTCATTTCGCCCGAGGTCACGGGAACGATCACATAGTCCATCTCATGGATGTGATGACCGGTGGCGCTGCCGGGGGCCAGCCGCCACTCGGTGACGCGAACCTCTGCCGTGTCGACCTGAACGTCAGATTTGGCGCTTAACATTGTGGGATTCTCCAGACCTCAGGGCACAAATACCAGGAATACGAATACCGCAAACACCACGAGGTGAACCAGCCCGAACAGGATGTTGGTGCGGCCGGTGCCGAAGGTGAGCATGCTCACGACGAACGTCAACCCCAACAGTACCGTCTCCTGGTCGTTGAGCCCAAGCACCAGCTGCTTGCCCAGCGCGTAGGCGGCTACCGCGACCGCCGGGATCGTCAGCCCGATGGTTGCAAGCGAGGAGCCGAGCGCGAGATTGACGCTCTTCTGTAGATCGTTCTTGCGCGCGGCCGCGACCGCGGCGACGCTCTCCGGCAAAAGGATCAAGAGTGCCACCAGCACGCCGGCAAAAGCCGGCGGCGCGCCGATCCTGGCGGTTGCAAAATCGATCACCAGCGAGAATTTCTTCGCCAGCAGCACCACCGCCAGCAGCGATATCAGCAGCAGCAGGGCGCTCAAAGCGAGCATCCGGTTGGATGTCGGCGCCCCGTCGTCCGCCTGGCCCGCGACCTCGCGGATGAAGTAATCCCGATGTCGGACGGTCTGGGTGTAGAGGAACACGCCGTAGAGGATCAGCGTGACGACGCTGACGAAACCGAGCTGGACCGCGGAATAGACCGGTCCCGGCGTGGTCAGCGTATAATTTGGCATTATCAGCGTGATGGTCGCCATCACGATCAGGACGCTCAGATACAGGCTCGCCCCTGTAACCTGCACATCCTGCTCGCGGTAGCGCAGGCCGCCAGTCAGGATGCAAATGCCGACCAGGCCGTTGCAAACGATCATCACGACAGCGAATACCGTGTCGCGCGCCAATGTGGGAACGGGCTTTTCGCCCAGCATGATGGTCGCGATCAGCGCGACTTCGATGATGGTGACCGCCAGCGTCAACAGCAGCGTGCCGTAGGGTTCGCCGATCCGCTCCGCGATCACCTCGGCGTGATGGACCGCGGCGAACACAGTCCCGAACAGGACGACCAGCAGCAGACCTGCAAACACCAGCCCCGCGGGCGTTGGCGTGAAGCTGATGCCGAGTGCCGTGGCGGCAGCAAAAAACAAAACCGACAGCGTCGGAAAAATCCACGCCGATGGCGGCATCGGGCCGTGCACGCTCATGTCACCACATCCTCAAGGTCCGGGTGGAAACTATCCGTCAAAGAATGGCAGTCGTCAGCTGTTTGCGGCATTGATGAAATGTCGAGCCGTTTCGATCGCGCCAAAACTGTCCAGATCGTTGTGGCCTCCTTCAGGAAACCGCACGAATTGTTTCGGCTGATGGGCAAGCGCGAACAGGCGCTCGCCAAAATCGATCGAAATAGTGAAATCGCGTTCGCCATGCATGATCAGGAGAGGCGCCGTCACCCGCGCAATGCGCGTGTCGGAACGAAACGGATCCCGTATCAGCCAGCGCACCGGCACAAATCGGAAAGCCGCGGCGGCAACGTCCGCGATCGACGTATAGGGGGCTTCCAGGATCAGCTTTCCGACCGGCTGCGCGGCCGCCAGCGCGACCGCGACACCGCTGCCTAGGGAAAAGCCCCAGACGACGATCCGCTCGCTGCCATATCGCGCCGACGTGAAGGCGTAGGCTGCCGCGGCATCCTGGAGCAGGCCCTGCTCGCTTGGCCGGCCGCTCGAGCCGGCATAACCCCGGTATGACAAGGCGACGAGCCCGGTCCCGTCCGAAGTGATATTGCGGAAGCGGCCGACGAGCCCGGCGAGATAATCTCCGTTGCCGGGAAAATGAATCACGACCGCATGACCCGGTTTTGCGGGGACATGCCAGACGATGACCTTCTCGCCGTCGGCGGTGGTCAGGATATGTTCCTCGGCTTCCGGAAGGCCCGCGGCGGCGGGCGCCGTGCGTCCCGTTTGCGGGACCGGAAAGATGAACGACCGCTGCGCGAAAAACAGCGCGGCAAGGAAGCCGAGATAGCCGACCGCTGCAACGACGATGAGCCATTTCAGCACGGTTCTGATCTCTCGCCGCTGAACTACATCCCCTTGACGATGTTCTCGGTCATCTTCTTGGCATCGCCGAGCAGCATCATGGTGTTGTCGCGGTAGAACAGGGGATTGTCGATGCCGGCATAGCCCGAGGCCAGCGAGCGCTTGATGAACATCACGGTGCCGGCCTTCCAGACCTGCAGCACCGGCATGCCGTAGATCGGTGATTTCGGATCGTCCTCGGCCGCAGGATTGGTGACGTCGTTGGCGCCGATCACGAAGGCGACGTCGGCCTGCGCGAATTCGGAGTTGATGTCCTCGAGCTCGAACACCTCGTCATAGGGCACATTGGCTTCGGCGAGCAGCACGTTCATGTGGCCGGGCATACGGCCCGCCACCGGGTGGATCGCGTACTTCACCTCGACGCCTTCCTTCTTGAGATTGTCGGCCATCTCGCGCAACGCGTGCTGCGCCTGCGCCACCGCCATGCCGTAGCCGGGCACGATGATGACCTTCTGCGCGTTCTTCATGATGAAGGCGGCGTCGTCCGCCGAGCCGAGTTTGACCGGCTTGACCTCGCCGCCACCGGCGCCCGCGGCAGCCGTTTCGCCGCCGAACCCGCCGAGGATGACCGAGATGAAGGAGCGGTTCATGGCATGGCACATGATGTAGGACAGGATCGCACCGCTTGATCCCACCAGCGCGCCGGTGATGATCAGCGCCGAATTGCCGAGGGTAAAGCCGATGCCGGCGGCGGCCCAGCCGGAGTATGAGTTCAGCATCGAGATCACAACCGGCATGTCGGCGCCGCCGATCGGGATGATCAGAAGCGCGCCGAGCGCCAGCGCGATAATGGTGATCAGCCAGAAGTCGAGCTCGCTGCCGAACATCACGAGGCGGACGATGAAGACCACCAGCGCGACGCCGAGCGCGATGTTGATGATGTGACGCGCCGGCAGGATGATCGGCGCACCGCTCATGCGGCCCGACAGTTTTGCGAACGCGATCACCGAGCCCGTAAAAGTCAGTGCGCCGATGGCGACGCCGAGCGACATTTCAACCAGGCTCTGCGGATGGATGTGGCCGGGCGTGCCGATATCGAAGGCTTCCGGCGCGTAGAACGCCCCGGCCGCGACCAGCACGGCGGCCATGCCGACCAGGGAGTGAAACGCCGCGACCAGTTCCGGCATCGAGGTCATCGGCACCCGACGCGCGATCACCGCGCCGATCGAGCCGCCGATGGCGACGCCAAGGAACACCAGCACCCAGCCGATGCCGTCGGCCGGCGGATGCGCCGCGAGCGTGGTCGCGACCGCGATCGCCATGCCGATCATGCCGAAGAAGTTGCCGCGGCGAGATGTTGCCGGGCTCGACAGGCCGCGCAGCGACAGGATGAACAGGACGCCGGCGACGAGGTATAAAATTGCAGCCAGATTGGCGTTCATCTAGGGGCCCCCATTGTCTTCCTCACCGTGAGGTGCACGCCGCTCACTTGGTTTTCTTTTTGTACATCGCGAGCATGCGCTGGGTGACCAGGAAGCCACCGAAGATATTCACGCAGGCAAAGACCAGCGCCACAAAACCGAAGCCGCGCGCCCAGGCCGCGCCGCTGCCGACCTGCGCGACGCCGACCGCGAGCAGCGCACCGACCACGATCACCGACGAGATCGCGTTCGTCACCGACATCAGCGGCGTATGCAAAGCGGGCGTCACCGACCACACCACGAAATAGCCGACGAACACGGCGAGCACGAAAATCGACAGCCGGAACACGAAGGGATCGACGGCCTGCGCGAGATGATCCATGGCGGCTCTCCTGTTAGCCCGTCATTCCGGGGCGGCGCAGCGCGCCGAACCCGGAATCCCGAGATTGGTTTGCAGTGGAGATTCCGGGTTCGCCTCGAAGCCTGTCATCGGGCCGCGCTTTGCGCGGACCCGTTGGAGGCGCCCCGGAATGACGAAAAAAGCTTGGTTCGCGCGTCATCGTTCACGCGCCTTTCGGCTGGAAATTCGGATGAATGACGGCGCCGTCTTTTGTCAGCGCGGTGGCCTTGACCAGTTCGTCGTCCCACTTCACCGCGAGCGCCTTGGTCGTTTTGTCGACCAGCGTCTCGATGAAGGAAAACAAATTGCGCGCATAAAGGCTCGACGCGGAGGCTGCGACGTGGCCCGCCAAGTTGGGGGTGCCGACGATCTTGACGCCATCGAGCTCCACGGTCTCGCCGCTCTTGACGCCCTCGACATTGCCGCCGCGCTCGACCGCCAGATCAACCAGCACCGAGCCGGGCTTCATCGACTTCACCATCTCGGCCGTGATGAGCCGCGGCGCCGGCCGGCCCGGGATCAGCGCGGTCGTGATGATGATGTCCTGCTTCTTGATATGTTCGGCGGTGAGCGCCGCCTGCTTGGCCTGATACTCTTTCGACATTTCCTTGGCGTAGCCGCCGGCGGTCTCGGCCTGCTTGAACTCTTCATCCTCGACCGCGAGAAATTTGGCGCCGAGACTCTCGACCTGTTCTTTAACGGCGGGGCGCACGTCGGTCGCGGTGACGACGGCGCCAAGCCGGCGCGCGGTCGCGATCGCCTGCAGGCCGGCGACTCCCACTCCCATCACGAACACTTTCGCGGCGGGAACGGTGCCGGCCGCCGTCATCATCATCGGAAAGGCGCGGCCGAACGCCTCAGCGGCCTCGATCACCGCGCGGTAGCCGGCGAGATTGGCCTGGCTCGACAGCACGTCCATCGCTTGCGCGCGGGTGATGCGCGGCATCAACTCCATCGCGAATGCTGAGATGCCGGCATCCGCCATCGCCTTTAACGCAGCGTCGTTGCCATAGGGGTCCATGATCGCGATCACCAGCGCGCCGCGCTTGTAATTGGCAAGCTCGGAAGCCTCGGGCCGCTTCACCTTGATGACGATGTCAGCGTCTTTCAGCGCGTCCGCGCTGACGCTGGCACCGGCCGCGGTGAATTCGGAATCCGGCAGGCCCGACTTGATGCCGGCACCCGGCTCGACGGCGATATCGACGCCGAGCGCTTTGAATTTTTTCACGGTGTCGGGGGAAGCCGCGACCCGCGGCTCGGACGGATCGATTTCCTTGGCAACGGCAATCTTCATGGAGCCTCCGGCGGCGCGGGGGACGCGCGCGCAAACTAGCGCTTAATTCGCAAGCATGGATACCGGTTTTGCGAAGGGAATTAAGTGCAATTCTTATGTTGCACCGCCGGGCGGCGGCGCAACGTCAGCAACCGATCAGGTCAGGAAGATCGCCATCATGGCGAGGATGAAGACCACGAAGGCGGTGCCGTATTTCACCAGCTTGATGAAACCTTCATAAGTCTGCTCATGCGCCGGATAATCGTTACCATCCGCGGTCGTGTAGGCCACTTCGTTATGCTCTGCCATAGGTATCCCCAGTTAATGCTCGCGTGTCGCGGTGGAATTACCGCAAACCCGGTGAGAGGGCAACGGCGCGGAGTCCGCTGCTCCCTCTATTTGGATGGCTCGGGCGGCCAATTATCCCTGATCCAGCGGGTGAGGTTTTCCTCACTGACCTCGCCAGCTGCCAGCGAGAGGATCATGGTTGCGGCGTCCGCTTCAGGCACGACAAAATCGACGCCGTTCACACCGAGGAAGGTGTATAGCGCAAGCAACGAGGTACGCTTGTTGCCGTCGACAAATGGATGGTTGCGCGCAATACCGAAGGCATGGGCCGCGGCCAATTCGGCTAGTTCCGCCTGCTCGTAAGACCAGCGGTTTTTTGGCCGGTCGAGCGCGGACTCCAGCATGCCCTCATCGCGCAAACCGCTCGCGCCGCCGTGGATGGTGAGTTGTTCGTCGTGAATCGCAACAACCATTTGGCGGGTGAGCCAAAATGGCTCGGTCATTTGGCAAGCTTGGCCAAAGCGTTGTGGTAGCGCTTCATGCCACGCCGGGCGACTTCCATCGCCTTCTCGAAATCCGGATCGTAAGGGGTTAGCCGAAACCCGCCATCGGGCGTCAGGGTCGCATAAAGCTTGTCGCCGACGCCGACGTGCATCCGAGCCAGGACGTCTTTCGAGAGAATAATTCCCGAAGAATTGCCAATCTTTTTGATTTCGACGGTCCCGATCACTTGGCCGCGGGGATCGGGCCCAATTTTCGATTGTTCGTTCATTGCTTAACTCCGTTATACGAAATGTATAACACGGCCGCACGTCCCGTTCAACAAATGTTTTACACCCGCCGCCGTTCAGCCCATCCCCTCCAGCTCATCGATCATGCCCGCGATCACCGACAGCCCGCCATCCCAGAATTTGGGATCCTTGGCGTCCAGCCCGAAAGGTTTCAGGAGTTCGGAATAATGCTTGGTGCCGCCGGCTGAGAGCATCGCGAGATAACGCTCGGCAAAGCCTTCCTGGGCGTGTTCGTAGACCGCATAGAGCGAGTTCACCAGGCAATCGCCGAACGCATAGGCGTAGACGTAGAACGGCGAATGGATGAAGTGCGGGATATACATCCAGAAATTCTCGTAGCCCGGCCGGATGTCGATCGCCGGCCCGAGGCTCTCGCCCTGCACGCTGAGCCAGATTTCGCCGATGCGCTTCGCGGTCAATTCGCCGTTTTTCCGCTCGGTATGGATGGCGCGCTCGAACGTGTAAAACGCGATCTGCCGCACCACCGTGTTGATCATGTCCTCGACCTTGCCGGCGAGCAGCGCCTGGCGCTGTTTTGCATTCTTGGTCTGCGCCAACAGCCGCTTGAAGGTGAGCATCTCGCCGAACACGCTTGCGGTTTCGGCGAGCGTCAGCGGCGTCGGGGCCATCAGCGGGCCGTTCTTCGCCGCCAGCACCTGATGCACGCCGTGGCCGAGCTCGTGGGCCAGCGTCATCACGTCGCGCGGCTTGCCCTGATAATTCATCAGCACATACGGATGCGCCGACGGCGTGGTCGGGTGCGAGAACGCGCCCGGCGCCTTGCCGGGCCGCACCGGCGCATCGATCCAGCGATGGGTGAAGAATTGCTCGGCAATGCTCGCCATCTCGGGCGAGAAGCCGCGGTAGGCCGTCAGCACCATGTTCTGCGCATCGCGCCAGGCGATGCTGCCGGTGGCGGCAAACGGCAGCGGCGCGTTGCGGTCCCAATGCGCGAGCTTTTTCTTTTTGAACCAGCCGGCTTTCAATTGGTAATAGCGATGCGACAATTTTGGGTAGGCTGATCGAACCGAGCCGACCAGCGCGTCGACCACCTCGCGCTCGACGCGGTTGTTGAGGTGCCGTGAATCCGCGACGTCCTTGAATCCGCGCCAGCGATCGGAAATATCCTTGTCCTTGGCGAGCGTATTGGTGATCAGCGCAAAGGTCCGCTCATTGGCCTTGAAAGTTTTCGCCAGCGCCTGCGCCGCCGCCTTGCGCTTGTCGCCGACGCGGTCCTGCAACAGGCTCAACGTCGGCTCGATCGCAAGCTCCTTGCCGGAGACCTTGAAGCGCAACGCGGAGATGGTCTGATCGAACAGCCGGTTCCAGGCACTGTAGCCGCTCTGGGATTTTTCGTGAAACAATTGCTCGATGCGATCCTCGAGCTGATACGGCTTTTCCTTGCGCAGATCCTCGATCCACGGGCGATAATGCGCCAGTTCCGGGCTCTCGAGCGCGCGCTCGATCACGGCATCGTCGATGCGGTTGAGTTCGAGCGGAAAGAACAGCAAATGCACCGACGCGTTGGTCAGCCGTTCGGAAACGTCGCCATAGAATTTGGAAATCGCGGGATCGACGCTGTCGCCGGCATGAACGAGGCCCGCATAAGAGCCGAGGCGGCCGGCGAGATCGTCGATCGCCTCGTAGCGCCTGACCGCCTCCGCGAGCCATTTGCCGCCGCCCTCTGTTGCGGTGTTTTCCGCGAGCTTGCCCTTGTAGTCGGTCTCAAACGCGACGCATTCGGAATCCATCTTCTCGAGGTCGCGCCTAACTTCCGGCGCGTCGATGCCGGAATAGAGATCGGCCAGATTCCATTCCGGCAGTTTGCCGGTCTTGGATTTGGCGATGGGTTTGGCCGCGGATTTCTTGCCTTCCGGCTTGTGAGCTGCGGACTTGCGGAGAGCGGATGTGGAGCGCGAGGTCATCTTGTTCGAAACCTGTGTTCAACCGGAGCTGCGGGTGCGAGGCGAGGGCGGGACGGCAAGGTTTAAGAGGGCGTTAATCGGCATCGGCGAGAGTGCCCCGATTCGAGACAGATAATCGTAACGAGTGGGGAACGCCATGGCTGCCAGCATTTTGATTGTCGACGACGACGCCGTCGCACGCCGCCTGGTGGAAAACATGGTGCAGAAATGCGGCTATGAGACGGTCGTGGTCGATTCAGGCGACGCCGCCATTGCCGCCTTGACCGCCGCCGACGCGCAGCCGATCGATGCGGTGGTGCTCGATCTGGTGATGCCCGGCCTCGACGGCATGGGGGTGTTGGCCAAAATCCGCGACGCCGGCCTCAACGTTCCCGTGATCGTGCAGACCGCGCATGGCGGCATCGACAATGTGGTCTCGGCGATGCGTGCCGGCGCCCAGGATTTCGTCGTGAAACCGGTCGGCATTGAGCGGCTCCAGGTGTCGCTGCGCAATGCACTCAACGCCTCTGCGCTGAAGGGCGAATTGCAGCGCATCCGCCACAGCCGCGAAGGCCGTCTGACCTTTGCCGACGTCGTCACCCGCAGCGAGATCATGGCCGGCGTGCTGCGCATCGCGCAAAAGGCGGCCTCTTCCACCATTCCGGTGCTGGTCGAAGGCGAATCCGGCGTCGGCAAGGAATTGTTCGCCCGCGCCATCCATGGCAGCGGCGAGCGCAAATCGAAACCTTTTGTCGCGGTCAATTGCGGCGCCATCCCCGACAATCTCGTCGAGTCGATCCTGTTCGGTCACGAGAAGGGCGCGTTCACCGGCGCCACCGAACGCCACACCGGCAAATTCGTCGAAGCCTCCGGCGGCACGCTCTTCCTCGATGAAGTCTCCGAATTGCCGCTGGCAGCCCAGGTGAAACTGCTTCGCGCGCTGCAGGAAGGCGCGGTGGAAGCGGTCGGCGGGCGCAAGCCGGTCAAAGTCGACGTCCGCATCATTTCGGCGACCAACCGCAAATTACTCGACCGCGTCAAAAGCGGACATTTTCGCGAAGACCTGTTCTATCGTCTTCACGTCCTGCCGCTGACGATCCCGCCATTGCGGGCGCGGCGCGAGGACATCCCGCATCTGTTGCGGCACTTTCTGGCAAGGTTCTGCGCCGAGGAAAATCGCCCCATCACCGGCATCAGCGGCGAAGCGATGGCGCAGCTCGCGCAACTCGAATGGCCCGGCAATATCCGCCAGCTCGAAAACGCGGTTTATCGCGCCGTCGTCATGAGTGACGGCGACCAGTTGGGCCTGGCCGATTTTCCGTTGGCAATCTCCCAATCGCCCGCCATGCCGGAAGCAAACGGCCAGCACGGCGAGCCGCTGATCGTTGCGCCCGCCTTTCATTCAACCGCGCCGGCCATGGTTTCAGGTAACGAGATACCTATCGCGCCCCTGCCGGCGGCGGGAATGCTGGCGATGCTGACGCGATCGGGCGACATGCGGCCGCTGGAAGAAATGGAGAACGAGATCATCCGCTTCGCGATCTCGCATTATCGCGGGCAGATGTCCGAGGTTGCGCGCCGCCTCAAAATCGGCCGCTCGACGCTTTACCGTAAGCTCGACGAGGCGGCCACGAACGATTCCACCGCCGGCACCGACGACGCGAACTAAGGCGAATGCCCGATTTCTGCGCTGCCGTATTCGTTAACGAAGAGACTGAAGACGCTAGCGATTTCCGGAACGTTTGAACCGTTGCTTGACGGTGACAGACAAAAGGAAAAGTGCGAGGCAACCCGCACAATCAGTTGCCAACGGGGGTCCTTTGAAGTCAGTTTGTCGTGAGTTGCCCCGTGTGGCGCTGGCTTTCGCGAATGGGGCCCGTGTATCGTCTGCGTATGAATCGTGGCGTGCAGGCGTACGAAAATTCAAAAGGGGCGCATTCCGACGTGAACCAATGACGTTGAATGCGCTTAACAACCGATCAGGCCGGCGCTTTAGCCTAGGTTAGGACGGACGATATCACGAGCTGCTCCATGGAACTGTTCCATGCCGGCAGCTTCGCCGAAGGGGTGTGACGATGCGTGACTGCTTGTTGAAGAACCGTGGTGGATTTGACCGCGTCCTGATGACGATTGCGGCAACCTTCCTCACGGTGTCTGCGACCTCGGCACTTGCTACCTCAGCACTGGCGCAGGCCGATCCGGTCCGCAACAGCGCCGCCGAACTCGCGATCGATGCGGCGGTGCCGCGTCCCGAGCCGGCAAATGTCCCGCCCCCGACCATCAACGACTTCAAGATGGACACCACGGCATCGGTGCCCGACCCGGCCAAGAACGACGCGCCAAAAGCCGATGCACCGAAAGCAGCGGAAAAGGCACCGGAGACCAAGCCATCCGATGTCGTCACCGCTCCGGCCACCGACACCAACGCTCCCAAAAACGACGCCACCAAGAACGACGCGACCAAAAGCGATACTGCGACCACGACGCCCGCGGCGGCGCCGCCGGCTGCAGCGACCGCTACCCCGGCTCCCGAGCCCGCCAAGGAGCCGACCAAGGCCGCCAGCAACGTGCCCCCGGCAGACCAGCCGGTCGCCGACAAATTGCGCGAGATGCTAGCTGCGAAATCGCTGCGCTATTTCGACCGCAAGGCCGAACGGACGGCGGTCGAGAAATTTTACACCGCACGCGAGTTTGCACCACTGTGGACGCAAGCCGGCAGCCTCACCGAGAGCGGCAAGGGCGTCCTCGCCCGCCTCAAGGATGCGGCTTCCGAAGGCTTGAACGCCGCCGATTATCCGGTGCCGGATTTTGCCGGCGCGACCAATCCGGACGCACTCGCCGAAGCCGACCTGAAGCTGACCGCCAGCATGCTGGATTACGCCCGCCACGCGCAGAGCGGCCGGATGCATTGGTCGCAGGTGTCCGGCGACATCTCCTATCCAGAGCACCCGACCGATCCCATTGAAGTGCTGACCAATGTCACGACCGCGAAGGACGCCTCCGCCGCGCTCGACGGCTACAACCCGCCGCAGAAGCTCTACAAGGAGCTGAAGGCAAAACTCGCCGAATTGCGCGGCCAGGGCGATGGACCGGTGATCCAGATCGCCGACGGACCGGCCCTCAAATTCACGCCGGCCCGCGGCAAGAAGCTGCCTGAAGCGATGATGGAAGATCCGCGCGTGCCCCAGCTGCGCGCCAAGCTCGGCATCTCCGAGAATGCCGACGACACCCATTACGATGCCAAGGTCGCCGAGGCCGTGCGCAAATTCCAGGAAGGCGCCGAACTCAAGCCCACCGGCATCCTCGACGACAAGACCGTCAGGGCCATCAACAGCCCGAAGCGCGACAAGCAGATCGACATCGTGATCGTCAACATGGAGCGTTGGCGCTGGCTGCCGCGCCAGCTCGGCGCGCCCTCGATCGGCAACGCCTATGTCATTCTCAACATCCCCGACTATACGCTCAAGGTGATGCAGAACGGCGGCCCGGTCTGGACCACCAAGGTGGTGACCGGACAGCCCGGCATTCACGCAACGCCGCTTCTGACCGAGACGATGAAGTTCATCACGGTCAATCCGACCTGGAACGTGCCGCCTTCGATCATCTACAACGAATATCTGCCGGCGCTACAGCAGGATCCGACGGTGCTGCAGCGCATGGGGCTGAAGCTCGACCGCGCCGCCGACGGCTCGATCCACATCTCGCAGCCGCCCGGCGAGGCCAACGCACTTGGGCGCATCCGCTTCAATTTCCCGAACAAATTCCTGGTGTATCAGCACGACACCCCGGACAAGAACCTGTTCGCCAAGGAAGAGCGCGCGTTCAGCCACGGCTGCATGCGGGTGCAGAATCCGGATATTTATGCCGCGACGCTGCTCAACATCACCGCGCCGAACGAGCACTACACGCCTGAAAAAATCCACAGCATGTATGGTCACAGCGAGATCGACATCAAATTCCCGACCCCGATCCCGGTCAACATCACCTACCAGACCGCGTTTGTGGACGATGCCGGCAAGCTGCAATTCCGCCGGGATGTCTATGGCCGCGACGCCACCATGCTGGCGTTGTTGAAGAACACCCGAAGCAAGGATCTGGAA
The DNA here is from genome assembly GCF_900141755.1 of Bradyrhizobium lablabi. Lineage (NCBI taxonomy): Bacteria > Pseudomonadati > Pseudomonadota > Alphaproteobacteria > Hyphomicrobiales > Nitrobacteraceae > Bradyrhizobium > Bradyrhizobium lablabi. The sequence continues at coordinate 2,840,859 of NZ_LT670844.1, forward strand.
AACGTGGTCGCGCATTCGCAGCCGAGCTATTCCCATCCGGTCGGCAATCTGCCGGCGGGCGTGAACTTCGCCAGCGACAACTCGTTCTCTTCGGGTCCGTCGTTCTTTGAGCGGCTGTTCGGGCCGCCGACGCCGCCCGCGCCGATACCCGGCCGCCGGGGGCAGCCGCAGCAGCGGCGGCTCTATTATACCCGCTGATCGTTCACCATCCTTGAGACGGTCTGAGCTGAATTCCCTAACCGAATCAAAGGCCCCGCTCTTCGAGCGGGGCCTTCCGCATTAACCACTCTCCATCTGGTCTTAACCAGTGGGCTATTTTTCGCCACACTCGGCGGGTTAGGTTAAGGCCGACTTGGGGGGTGGGAATAAAATCCAATTAACCCACCCAGAATTAAGACTGCGTTAACCCTCTTTCGCCACACGGGGTAGCGGAAGAGTTCCTTGCTCGGTCGACTTCAGGGTGGGCTCATTTGTGCTGACTGGTTTCGCACGCCAATTCAATTCGCGCTCACTACCAAAAGCCGGAGTCCATCTCGGCCTCACATCCCTGTTGCTGCTGGTCGGAGCCGGATCAGTCCATGACGCGACGGCGCTGAACGAAACCCGCACGCTGTCGTTTCACCACACCCATTCCGATGAAGACTTGACCGTCACCTTCAAGCGCGACGGGCGCTATGACGAAGAGGCGCTGAAACAGCTCAATCATTATCTCCGCGACTGGCGCAGCCAGGACCAGACCGTGATGGATCGGCATTTGTTCGATATCCTCTGGGAGGTCTATCGCGACGTCGACGGCAAGAAGCCGATCCAGATCATTTCGGCCTACCGTTCCCCCGCCACCAACGCCATGCTCCGCCGCCGTTCCTCCGGCGTGGCGCGTTTCAGCCAGCACATGCTCGGCCACGCCATGGATTTCTTCATTCCGGATGTGCCGCTCGAGCAGATCCGGTTCGCCGGGCTGCGCCTGCAGCGCGGCGGCGTCGGGTTCTATCCGACCTCGGGCTCGCCTTTCGTCCATCTGGACACCGGCAGCATTCGCCACTGGCCGCGCATGACCCACGACCAGCTGGCGCGCGTCTTCCCGGATGGGCGCACCGTGCACGTGCCCTCCGACGGCACACCGCTGAAGGGTTATGAGTTCGCCCGCGCCGACATCGAAAAGCGCGGTGACGGCGACGGTGCTTCGACCAAGAGCATGCCGAACCTATTCGCCGCGTTGTTCAAGGGTAAATCGAGCGACGACGAAGACGAAGCCGCGAGCGCCCCCAGCGAAAAGCCAGCGCCTGCGAGCGTTGTGGCCGCAGCCGCTCCCGCCAAATCCGCCGACGCAAAATCGGCCGATTCGGTGCCGATGCCGCGCGCAAAGCCCGCCGCGACCCTGCAATTGGCGTCCGCCGATGTCCAGATCGTGCAGCCGCCGAAGCCGAAGCCGGCTAGTTCACCCGACAAGCAGGCCGCATCAACTGCAAAGACCGAAGCAAAACCCGAGACGCCGGCTGACATCATCAACGCCCGCGGCTTCTGGGGCGACGACGCCGCGGCGCCGAAACAGGCAACCCCCGCCCAGGTCGCAGCGCTCAGCGCCCGCCGCGCGCTCGACTCCGCCGATCCGCAACCGACCGCGAGCGTTCCTGCCGCGTTCCAGGCACTGGCCTACGCGCCGGCAGCCAATTCGCCGGTCGATCGCGCCAATATCGTCGCCGCCAGCGCGCCGATCCCCCACAGCAGCCGCCCTGCATCGGCGCCTCGCAACGCGATGGCCTCAACCAGGATCGACACGGTCGTCGCCAAGGGGCCGCAGGGTCAGGGCAGCCTGATCGCGACCTCGACCCGGCTTGCGGCCTCGGGCACCGGCGACACCTGGATGCGCATGATGATCCTGGCGCCGAGCGCGAGCACGTCGATGAATGCCACCGTGATCGGCGATGTCGACATGACCCTGATGCGGTCGCATTTCGCCAAGCCGGACACCGCGGTCGCGATGAGCTTCACCGATGACCCGATGATGGGCATGTCCTGCGACCACTTCTCGGGCTCGGCGACCGCGACGCTTGCGACGCAGTCCTTCGTGATGCGCACGGCGTCGCTGCGCTAGGGATTACAGCCCTTTCAGACATTCGCTCCGCCCCGGTCAGGCCGGCAAGCCCGCCTTGAGGAGCCCAGCCTCGTGGCGCTGGCGGTCGACATCCCGCTTGTAGTGTTGGGTGGCGAGGTAGGTGGCCACCGAGAATTTCGGCTCGCGCTTGAGGGTTTCCGCAGCGTGCGCGGTGGCCGCAACCGCGTTGCCCATCTGCGCAAAAGTGGCAGCGAGGAAGGCATGATGTGTATGGTCGGCCCGCGTGATCCGTGAGAAGGCCTCGGCGGCGTCGGCGTATTTCTCGGCGCAATAGCAGGCGCGCCCGAGATGGCTCCAGAAGCGCTCCGGGTGGTACGGGTTGAGGCGCATCGCCCTCTTGATCCAGTCGATGCCCTCCTCCGGCCGCCCCAGCCACGTTAGAAGCTCGCCCTGCTGCACCACCACAAGGTCGTAGTTGGGGTTGAGCGCGAGCGCACGCTCCTGATGGTACGTGGCCTTGTCATGATCCTCGCGCATCAGGTTTACCGCGGCGAGAATCCGGTGTACGTCGCTGTCATTGTCGTCGAGCGCCAGCGCGACCTCCAGTTCCGCAGCCAGCTGCTGGAACGTGGCATCGCGATCCGCGCACCACCCATAACCCCACGTCTGGCCCAGTACGCATGCCTTCCAGGCGTGAGCGTGAGCATAGTTCGGGTCTAGCACGAGGGCGCGGTCGAGCAGGCGCTGTGCTTCGGCGTTGTCCTCCCGGATCGAGCGGTGGTGCAGCACCCTGGCGGTCAGGACGCACTCATAAGCCGCCATGTTGTTGGTCTGCTTGCGCTTCGCGCGGTCGTGCGTGGCGGCTTCGACACGGCCGGGGAGCGTTGCAACGATCGCGCAGGTCATCTCGTCCTGGATGGCGAAGATATCCTCAAGCTTGCGGTCATAGCGTTCGGCCCAAATGTGCCGGTCGGTCTCTGCGTCGATCAGCTGCACGGTGACGCGGATGCGATCACCCACTTTCCGCACGCTCCCCTCAAGGACGTAATCGACGCCGAATTCGCGCGCGACGTCCTGCACCTTCACCGCCTTGCCCTTGTACACGAAGGTCGAGTTGCGCGAGATGACGAGCAGGTCGCGGAAGCGCGACAGCTCGGTAATGATGTCCTCGGTAAGCCCGTCCGCGAAGAACTCTTGCTCCGGGTCCCCGCTCATGTTAACGAGCGGCAGCACGGCGATGGAAGGTTTCTTGGAGATCGTGGTCGCCACAGCAGCGTCCGTCGCGCCCCCTGGCGCGGTGATCGCGTTGGGCTCAAGCCGGATCCGATAGACCCGGATCGGACGGGCGATATTCTTGACGCTCTGGTCGCCGAGATCCTCGAATATGATGTCGGCGAGCCGGTCGCCGACCTGATCGCGCACCGCGCCCGAGATGCAGATGCCGCCCGGCTCTGCAAGCATTTCCAGGCGCGCCGCGACATTGACGCCATCGCCAAAGATGTCGTTTTCTTCGACGATGACGTCGCCCAGATTGATGCCGATCCGGAACTGGATCCAGCGGCCCGGCGCGACGTCCGCGTTGCGTCGCGCCATCCGGCGCTGAACTTCGGCAGCGCACAAGACCGCATCGGCGACGCTGTGGAACTCGACCAGCATGCCGTCACCAGTGGTCTTGATGATGCGGCCGCGGTTCTTCGCGATGGCCGGATCGATGAGCTCGATCCGGTGGGTCTTGAGACGCGCGAGTGTCCCGGTCTCGTCGACCTCCATCAGTCGACTAAAGCCGACCATGTCGGCGGCGAGGACCGCTGCGAGCCTACGCTCTGGTCCAGGCACGTCCATCTCTCGGTTCCTTCACCGAGCAATCTAGCAGATGGCAGGCCTTTGCCCAAGCTTGCGTGCGCCGCAAAGAGCGGCTGGCTGGCGCCTCACAGCATCCCCAGCGCCTGCATATACGTCTCGAGGATCGTCTCCTGCTCGGCGCGCTCGTTGGCGTCCTGCTTGCGCAGACGTACGATGGTGCGCAGCGCCTTGACGTCGAAACCATTGCCCTTGGCTTCGGCGTAAACATCCCTGATATCGTCGGAAATCGTCTTCTTTTCTTCTTCCAGCCGCTCGACGCGCTCGATGATGGCCTTGAGCTGGTCTTTGGCGAATGTGGTCGCGGGCGCTTCCTTGACGGCGGCAGCAGAGGTGGCCATCGCTTACTCCTGAGTGGAACTATTGGTTGAGTGTGAAGAGAAGCGCCGCACGCTTTCCACGCACCGCATCCCGAAATGACCCTCAAGAGTGCGGCGCCTTGCGTCAAGGCAACATCGCGCTCATCCACAGCGCGCCCACAGGAGAAAAGATTCCCTCATGGTGAGGAGCGCGCAAAGCGCGCGTCTCGAACCATGAGGTCTGTGGCCTTCATCCTTCGAGACGCTTGCTTCGCAAGCTCCTCAGGATGAGGAGAGGGACTAGGTGGGCGAATCAATGCCCGCTATGGGCCTTTTTCATCGCGGCGAGCTGCTCGGGGCTGGCGGCGCCCTGATGGGTCTGTTTCCAGGTCTCATAGGGCATGCCGTAGACGGCCTCGCGGCTCTCGTCCTTGCTCATGACAGCCCCCCTGGCGTCGGCCTCTTCCTTGAGCCAGTTGGACAGGCAGTTGCGGCAGAACCCCGCCAGATTCATCAGGTCGATGTTCTGAACGTCGGTGCGCTCGCGCAGATGCCCCACCAGGCGGCGGAAGGCCGCCGCTTCGAGTTCCGTTCTGGTTTTGTCGTCAATGGCCATGGCCGCACCCTCGTCCTTTGCCGGAGGTATATCGATTGGTAAGATGGGCGTTGTCACATATTTTGCCATATCCCAGCGCAAATAGCGCGCCGACGGCGGGATTTTCGGCGCTCATTGCCCTAGAATGTCCTCGTGACCGTTGACAGTCCCGCCGGCTCACGCGAAATCGTCAACGAATTGATATAGCTTGGCTGAATGATCCCCGACGCTCCCCATCGCCACAACCGTTTGACCCATTCGCTTGCCGCCGGTCTGATCCCGGCACTGGCGCTCGCTCTACTGTGTCTGTGGAGCAGTCCGGCGGCCGCCGATTTCCGTCTCTGCAACAATACCTCGAGCCGGGTCGGCATTGCGCTTGGCTACAAGGATGCCGAGGGCTGGACCACCGAGGGCTGGTGGAACGTGTCGTCGCGAAGCTGCGAGACGCTGCTGCGCGGCACGCTGGTCGCCCGCTATTACTATATCTATGCACTCGATTACGACCGCGGCGGCGAGTGGTCGGGACAGGCCTTCATGTGCTCGCGCGACAAGGAATTCACCATCAAGGGCACCGAGAACTGCCTGGCGCGCGGATTCGACCGCACCGGCTTCTTCGAGGTCGACACCGGCGAGCAGCGCGCCTGGACGGTGCAATTGACCGAGTCCAACGAGCAGCCGGCGCAGCGGGTGCCGGGCATCCCGGGAACGGTCGGTCCGGGCGGGACGACAAACCTGCCGGGTCTCTCCAATTCGCCGGGCGCAGCGCCCGGCCTGCCCAACCCGCCGGGCGGGACGGCTCCGGGCGCGTCTGGTCAACCGCCAGCCGCAGCGCCCGGAACTAAGCCATGAGACGTCTGCGCCGCATCAAGATTCTCGCAACGCTCGGCCCTGCTTCTTCCGACAGCGCGATGATTCGCCGTCTGTTCGAGGCCGGCGCCGACGTGTTTCGCATCAATATGAGCCATACCTCGCACGACAAGATGCGGGAGCTGGTCAAGACCATCCGCAATGTCGAGTCTAGCTACGGCCGGCCGATCGGCATCCTGGTCGATCTGCAGGGCCCAAAGCTTCGCCTGGGCTCGTTCGCCGAGGGCGCGATCCAGCTCAACAATGGCGAAAGTTTTGTGCTCGATTCCGACAAGACGCCCGGCGACAACACCCGCGTCCAGCTTCCGCATCCGGAAATTCTCGCCGCGCTCAAGCCGGGTCACGCGCTGTTGCTCGATGACGGCAAGGTGCGTCTGATCGTCGAGGAAGCCTCACCGGACCGCGCCGTCACCCGCGTCGTGATCGGCGGAAAAATGTCGGACCGCAAGGGCGTCAGCCTTCCCGACACCGATCTGCCGGTTTCCGCCATGACGCCGAAGGACCGCGCCGATCTCGAAGCCGCGCTGGTCACGGGCATCGACTGGGTCGCGCTCTCCTTCGTGCAGCGCGCCGAGGACGTCGTCGAGGCCAAGAAGATGATCCGCGGCCGCGCCGCGGTCATGTCCAAGATCGAAAAGCCGCAGGCTATCGATCGGCTGCCCGAAATCCTGGAGGCGTCCGACGCACTGATGGTGGCGCGCGGCGATCTCGGGGTCGAATTGCCGCTGGAGCGGGTGCCGAGCCTGCAGAAACAAATGACGCGAATGGCGCGGCGCGCCGGCAAGCCGGTGGTGGTTGCAACCCAGATGCTGGAATCGATGATCCAGTCGCCGGTGCCGACCCGCGCCGAGGTCTCCGACGTCGCGACCGCCGTGTATGAAGGCGCCGACGCGATCATGCTGTCGGCGGAATCGGCGGCCGGCAAATTTCCGGTCGAGGCGGTCTCGACCATGAACCGCATCGGCGAGGAAGTGGAGCGCGACCCGACCTATCGCGGCGTGCTCAATGCGCAACGCGCCGAGCCGGAGCCGACCGTTGGAGATGCCATCGCCGACGCCGCGCGGCAAATCGCCGAGACGCTGGATCTAAGCGCCATCATCTGCTGGACCAGTTCGGGATCGACCGCGCTGCGGGTGGCGCGCGAGCGCCCCAAACCGCCGGTCGTCGCGATCACGCCGAACCTCTCGACCGGGCGCAAATTGTCCGCGGTCTGGGGCGTCCATTGCGTGGTCGCCGAAGACGCCAAGGACCTCGACGACATGGTCAGCCGCGCCGGCTCGATCGCCTTTCGCGACGGTTTTGCGCGGGCCGGCCAACGCGTCATCATCGTCGCCGGCGTGCCGCTCCGCGCTCCCGGCACCACCAACATGCTGCGCATCGCCTCCGTCGGCCCCGACGGCGACGCGGAGATGTGAGGCGGCTGCGCGCAACCCATTCACCGCCGTCGTTCCGGGATGGTCCGAAGGACCAGACCTCAGATGCGCAATTGCGCATCGGGGAATCTCGAGATTCCGGGTTCACGCTTCGCGCGCCCCGGAATGACAGTTAGCTCGAAAGCGTCGCGTCCAGCGTGATCTTGGTATTGAGCAATTTCGACACCGGACATCCGGCTTTTGCCATGCCCGCCAATTCCTCGAATTTCTTCTTGTCAGCGCCCGGGACCTTCGCATTCAGCGTGAGATGCACCGAGGTGATGGCAAAACCGTCGCCCTGCTTTTCAAGCGTGACGTCGGCCTTCGTCTCCATGTGCTCGGCGGTGAGCTTGGCCTCGCCGAGGATCAGCGACAGCGCCATGGTGAAGCAGGCGGCGTGGGCTGCGCCGATCAATTCTTCCGGGTTGGAGCCCGGCTTGCCCTCGAAGCGGCTGGCGAAGCCATAGGGGTAGTCCTTCAGCGCGCCGCTCTTGGTCGAGATCGCGCCCTTGCCGTCCTTGATGCCGCCCTGCCATTTGGCCGATCCATATGTCGTCGTCATGGGTTGCTCCACAGGATGAGGTTGAACAAGGAGCGCACTCTAGGCGGCCAATGCGGCGGAATATGTGAAAGCCCGGACCTACGCCCCGACCAGCGTCTTCGCCGGAAGCACCGCCTGCACGACCAGACCGCGGGCGCGGGCGTCCATCACGCCGACGGCGCGGAGCGCCAAGAGCGTCACGGTCTGCACGGCGTCGCGCAGCTTTATGGGATCGTCGAGATTGTCCGGCGCCAGCGGGCCGACCAGCGATTCGTGCAGCGCGCCGAGCAGCGCGGTTGCGGCCAGACCCGTATCCTGCGCGGGCAGGTGTCCGGCGCGGACTGCGGCGTCGATGCGTGCGGCGAGTTCGCCGGAGATTTCGCGACGGCTTGCAAGCCGCGTCGCGGTGACGTCGACATCGACCGGTTCGGCCAGGATCCCCCAGGCGAGCTTGCGCTGCGACAGCACGTGCACGGCAATGGTGGTGACGGCCGCGGCCAGCGCCGAAGACGGTCCGGGGGCCGCGTCCGCGGCGCGGCGGATCGCGGCCAGTTCATCGCGCGAGACCTCGGCGATCAGCTCAGAGATCAGATCGGCCTTGGAAGGGAAATAGCGATAGACGGTGCCGGCGGCGACATTGGCACGGATCGCGACCGGGGCGATCTGCACCGCGGCCATGCCGCCGTCAGCCGCAGCATCGCGCGCCGCCGTCAGAATGGCGCTGCGCCGCGCCGCGAGGCGTCTGACAACCTGGTGGGTTCGCCGATAGACCATTGCGTGTTTCTCGTCCCTGGCGCCGGGCCAAAACCAATGGCCGAACGCTTATTCACTGTTCTTGGGCGATAAAGGTATTCGCCTCCGAAGAAGTGAACACCTATTCACGACGGAAGACAAGAGGCGTCAACGCTGGCCGGATACGACAGGAAACCGTCCCGGACAAAACGCCCAGTGATGCATCCGTCTTAGCCTCCGCCTCACGCACGTTGCGGACGGTAAATGAAACGCCAACAGGATCGATAAAATCGGTGGGCACGGATTGGCGACCGGCTTCCACGGCAGCGCCCTGCCCGTTTCTCGCCATTTCGATCATCGGGCGGCCCCTTTACCTAAATTTATGGCCGACGTGCTCGAATGGGCGCCGACGGGGCCATCAAGCCGCCGCGACCGGACGGAGGCGAAATGTCCATTTCCATTGAAAGCCGCAGTACGGCGGTCGTCAGCCGTGCCCCGGGATTGGTGGCGCTCTGCGCCGGCGCCGGCATCTATGTCTTCTTCCTCGTTCACGGCAATTATCTGCTGCAGGATTCGGACACCTACTGGCACATCAAGATCGGCCAGTGGATCATCGATCACCGCGCGATGCCGTATTCGGATGTCTATTCGCTGACGCGGCTCGGCGAACCCTGGATATCCTCGTCCTGGCTTGCCGAGGTGCTCTACGCCGCCGCGTACGGGTGGTTGGATTGGGGCGGCCCGGTAATCCTGGCCTCGCTCGCGCTCGGTGCGACGGTCGCAATCTTTATCTATCTGCTCTCGGCGAATTTCGATCCGGCCCGCGCGATCGTGCTGGCGATGCTGGCGCTGTTGATGTCGGCGCACCATTTCATTGCGCGGCCCCACATCCTGGCGATGCCGGTGATGGTGGCCTTCGTCGGAGGATTGATGGCGGCTGCCGATCGGCGCAGCTCCCCGTCCTGGCTGCTGCTGCCGCTGATCCCGTTGTGGACCAGCCTTCATGGCGGCTTTGTCCTGGGACTGGCCCTGATCGGGGCCATCGGGCTGGAAGCGCTGTGGAGCGCCGATGCCGAACGTCGCATCGCGCTGGCGGCGCGCTGGGCCCTGTTCGGGGTGGCCGCACTGGTCGCGAGCTGCGCCACCCCCTACGGCTGGTATACGCCGCTTGGCGCCGCGAGCATCCTCGGCCTGGGAGAGCTGCTATCGGTCATCACGGAATGGCAAGCCGTCAATTTCGGCACATTCGGCTTCTTCGAAGGCGCGCTGCTGGGCCTGATCGGTCTTGCCTTCTATCGGGGTTTTGTTCTCTCGCCGCCGCGGATCATGCTCTTGCTAGGGCTGATCTGGATGGCGCTGACACATGTCAGGAATATCGAAATTTTCGCCTTCCTCGCGCCGTTGGTGGTGGCCAAGCCGTTCGCTGAGCAATCGAACCCGGGCGGCGCCGCCATTCTCCCCAGCGAGGTCCGCTTGAATCCCTACATCACCCTTGTCGCGGCGCTGACAATCGCCGTGGCGGGATGGGTTTCGACTTCGTCCTATCTGGCCCATCATCACTACGCGTTCGCGCGCGGGCATACGCCCGCTGCCGCCGTCGACATCCTCGAACAGCGTCAGGTGAAGCGCGTCTTCAACCAACCTGAATACGGCGGCTATATGATCACCAGGGGCATGAGGCCCTTCATCGACGGTCGCGCCGAACTCTATGGCGAGAAATTCGTCATGAAGTATTTCCACGCCATCGAAGGGCGCCGCGTCGACGACCTGATTCAGATGCTTGACGATTATCAGATCGAAGCAACGCTGCTGTTCGTCAAGACACCCGCATCGCAAATATTGGACCACATTCAGGGCTGGAAGCGCATCTATGCCGACGACCTCGTCGTCATTCACGTTCGCGAAGGCGGGCCGCAGGCGAATGCAACGGCAGCCCCGGATGTTCCCAGGTGACCTCCGGCCCAGCCTTTGGCTGGGCCGCCAGCTTGATGCCGATCCGGCAACGCCGCTCGGCCACGTCGACCAGGTAATCGAATGAGGCGGCCGGGCCGGCGCCGTCACGCCGCGACACCGCCGGGACGGGCCAGCGCAGGCGCGGCACATCAGTGCGGGGTACACCAGCGCTCCCAGCGCGGCGCCGATCAACCAGCCCCAATCGCCGACATTCGGGATCACGGCGTAGGCACCGAGCTATTTGCAGAGCGCGGACTCGATCCCGCGCAAAATAGCCTTGTCCCAGACCTCATAGCCCACAGCGTTAAGATGGACACCGTCCAGGGTGTGATGCTCGGGCATCGCCGGCAAAGCAATGAATGTAGCCCCGGCTTCTTGGGCGAGCTTTGGCAAGACCGCGTTATAACTATCGATCAGGGCAGAACCGGGCTTTGGCGTTCCTTCGAGTCCCGCTTCGGGCAGGGTTATCGCCGCGACCGCGCGGCGCGGCGTCAGCGCTGTCAGCTCCGTCAACAGCGCCCGGTAATTTGAGCTGAATTGCTCAGGGCTGTGCGGCATCAGCGCATCGTTGGTACCAAGCGAGACGACGACGAGCGCCGCGCGCTTCCCGCCAAGCGAGCGCGCGAGAATGGCGGGAAGGTTACTCGCGGTCGTTGCGCCGCCGATCCCGGCGTTGACGATGGCGTGGCCGCATAGCGAGCGCGGCAAGGTCGACGCCTCGACGATGCTGTCGCCGAGAACGACGATTGCGTCATCAAACCGCGCCAGCGCCGAGGATATGATGAGCGCCCGTATCGGCTCATGGTTGTCTCTCACCGGCCGCCAAGACCAGGCCGCCCAGGCACAGGCAACCACAGCTGCAATGAGCGCGACGCGAGTGAGGTTCATTCGGGTCAATTGCCGGTCTGCAATTCGCCAAACCGCTCCCAGCTCTTGCCGTTGAAGCGCATGAACTGCATCTGGTCGACCGGCACGTGGTCGGTCGGCGAGGTGTTGACCTTGATGCCGGGCAGCAGCATCGGCAGTTCCAGATCCCTGATGGAATAGGCCTGTTTCAAGATATTCTCGGTCGACAGATCGTCGCCGCAGGCTTTTAGCACGGCTTCCAGCGCCATCGCGCTATTATAGGAGTTGACATAATTGTTGTCGTGCTGGTCGCCGTCCGGAACATATTTGGTCATGAATTCGCGCCAGGCCTTGACGCCGGCATCGTCCTTCCAGGCGGGATCGTCGGGATCCTTGACATAAGCGGTGGAGAGAACGCCGGTGGAGGCCTCGAGGCCCGCGGGCTCCAGCACCGTGTTCACCCAGACCGCGACATTGGACAGGAACGTCAGCGGCCGCCAGCCGATCTCGAAGGCTTTTCGGATCGATTGGGCGGCAAACTTCGGTGTTGCCGCAATGACAAAAACGTCGGCGCCGGAGGATTTCAATTTGACGATCTGAGAGTCGATGGTCGGGTCCTGGACTTCGTAGGTTGCCGCCGTAACGATGGAATCGTAATTGTCGCCGAGCACATCCTTCAACCCCAACAGATAATCGCGGCCGAAATCGTCGTTCTGCGAAATCACCGCGAATCTGGCGTTCGGATTTTTCGAAAGCGCATAGCGCGCGTAGAGCCGCGCCTCGTAGCGGAACGGCCCCTGCACGCCCAGCGTCGCCTGAGGATATTGCGCGATGTCGGCGAATTTCGAGGCACCGGAGCCGACGAATAATTGCGGGATGTTCTTGCCCTGCAGATATTTTGCGATCGCGGTGTTGTGGGCGGTGCCGATCGAGGAGAAGATCAACGCGACCTCGTCGCTTTCCACCAATCGCCGGGTTTGCTCCACGGTCTTCGGCGGCGCGTAGCCGTCGTCAAGCGAGATCAGATTGACCTTGCGGCCGCCTATGCCGCCACGCTCGTTGAGCATGTTGAAATAGCCGACCTCGCCCTTGCCGAGCGCACCGAACGCCGAGACCGGGCCGCTATAGGGCATGGTCTGGCCAATTCTGATTTCGGTCGCGGTGACCCCGCGCATTTCGGCGGCCGACAAGGCAAGCGGCCAGATCAGTGCGGAAGTCAGCATCGCAAACGCGCCAGATCTCGCGACGAAACGCATCAAGTCCCTCCCCTTTTGCCTTCGGGCACGCGCGACGGCGGCCGCGACGGGCACGGTTTAGGCCCGCGCTCTCAGCCGGAAACATGCCATGACGGGCGGATCTGCGACAAGGTCACCGCAAAAATACAAAAGCCCGGCTTGATGCCGAGCTTTTGCACGAGTGGCTTTCCGGAGTAGCCGGCCAACTTAAGCTTGGCCAGCGTTACGCCTGCGGCTGCGGCTCCAGGCCGGGATCCGGATCGGGGCGCGGGCGCGGCTTGCCGGCCGGCGGCACCGCCGAGGTGCGCGGCGTGGTCGGCTCCAGCACCGATTCGCGGTTCGGTTTCTTGCCCTTGAGCAGGTCGATGATCTCGTCACCGGTCAGGGTCTCGTATTCGAGCAGTCCCTTGGCCAGAGCTTCAAGATCGGCGCGCTTCTCGGTCAGGATCTTGGTCGCGTGGTTGTAGCCCTCCTCGACCAGGCGCCTGATCTCGCTGTCGATCTTCTGCACGGTCGCTTCCGAAGCATTCTGGGTGCGCGATACCGACATGCCCAGAAAAACTTCGTCCTGGTTCTCGCCATAGGACACGGTGCCGAGCTCTTCGGAGAGACCCCAGCGCGTGACCATCATCCGTGCCAGGCGGGTCGCCTGCTCGATGTCGGACGCCGCACCCGAGGTGACTTTTTCGCGACCGAACACGAGTTCTTCCGCGACGCGGCCGCCCATCATGATGGCAAGCCGCGAGGTCATCTGCTCGAGCGACATCGACAATTTGTCGCGCTCGGGCAATTGCATCACCATGCCAAGCGCACGGCCGCGCGGAATGATCGTCGCCTTGTGGATCGGATCGGTCGCAATCACGTTGAGGCCGACGATGGCATGGCCGCCTTCGTGATAGGCGGTCAGCATCTTCTCTTCCTCGGTCATCACCAGTGACTTGCGCTCGGCGCCCATCATGACCTTGTCTTTGGCTTCCTCGAACTCGGCCTGGGTCACCATGCGCTTGTTGCGGCGCGCGGCGGTCAGCGCCGCCTCGTTGACGAGGTTCATCAGGTCGGCGCCGGAGAATCCGGGCGTGCCGCGGGCAATGGTTTTCAGGTTGATATCCGGCGCCAAGGGCACCTTGCGGACGTGAACTTTGAGGATCTGCTCGCGGCCGACGACATCGGGATTCGGCACCACGACCTGACGGTCGAAGCGGCCGGGACGCAGCAGCGCCGGATCAAGCACGTCGGGCCGGTTGGTCGCCGCGATCAGGATCACGCCTTCATTGGCCTCGAAGCCGTCCATCTCGACCAGCAATTGGTTCAAGGTCTGTTCGCGCTCGTCATTGCCGCCGCCCAAACCTGCACCGCGATGGCGGCCGACCGCGTCGATTTCGTCGATGAAGATGATGCAGGGCGCGTTCTTCTTGGCCTGCTCGAACATGTCGCGGACGCGGCTGGCGCCGACGCCGACGAACATCTCGACGAAGTCGGAGCCCGAGATGGTAAAGAAGGGCACGTTGGCTTCGCCGGCAACGGCGCGCGCGATCAGCGTCTTGCCGGTGCCGGGAGGGCCGACCAGCAGCACGCCGCGCGGAATCCGTCCGCCCAGCCTTTGATATTTTCCGGGATCGCGCAGGAACTCGACGATCTCCTGCAGATCCTGCTTGGCTTCATCGACGCCGGCGACGTCCTCGAAGGTCACGCGGCCATGCGCTTCGGTCAGCATCTTGGCGCGCGACTTGCCAAAACCCATCGCCTTGCCGGCGCCGCCCTGCATCTGCCGCGACAAAAAGATCCACACCCCGATCAGCGCGATGAACGGCAGCCAGGAGACGAGCAGCGACACGAACCACGGCACGTTGTCACCGGGCGGTTTTGCGGTGATCGAGACCTTGCCGTTATAGAGCCGTGACACCAGCGTCGGATCGTTCGGCGCATAGGTCTGGAAGCTCGAGCCGTTGGTAAAGGTGCCGTGAATCTCCGGTCCCTGAATGACGACGTCGCGAACGTGGTTCTGATCGACTTCAGTCAGAAGCTGCGAGAATGAGATGTCCTGCGACGACGCGCGCTGACCCGGGTTCTGGAAGAGCGTGAACAATGCCAGCAACAGCAGAACGATTATGACCCAGAGGGCGAAGTTGCGCAGATTGGCGTTCATCGATCTTCCTTCGTGGTCGCGCGGATCGCGGCCCTAAATTCCTTGGGTAGTGTCCTCGGACAGGCACGAGGGAATCCCTCGGGTTGACTGCATACAATCTAGGTGCGGCCCCGGTCGATGCCAAGGGAACCGGATGGGACTATTTAGCCCATCCTAGCGTGATTCCCGCTCAAATAATGACGCTGGAATGGGTGTTTTCTTGGGTGGTTAAGACTCAAAGATGGATTATGGCCGCCTTGCAGGTAATTCGGTCGAACCTCGGCGCAATTTGGCGGCTCAAGTGGAATCCGGATCGCCGCCAAAATGGGCGCTATTTCGTCTCCGGCGGGTTGGCGCCGGCTCGATATGGATCCGGCCGTCGATCAGGCTGACCAGGGCGCCGGCGAGGGTCTGTTTCAGCCGGGCCTTTTGCCCGGCGGTTTTTTTTTCCGTAATTTCCCGGTCCAATGCCTGCAGCAAGGCCTCGACCTTGCCGAGTTCCGCCGGCCCTTCATGACCGACCCGATTGATCGCGCGCAGCAATAGCCGCACGCGGATTTCCTCCGGCATCGCGGCAAAAACATTGGCATCGAATCCGCTGGCATTGATTGGCGAATGCGACGCTTTGCCACCCCTAAGCGCGAGATAGCGCTCGGCGCCATCGACCAGAATTTCCAGCGCGGCATTGGCGCGCCCAAGCCGCGACGCCAGCCGCGCCAGGTTGCGCGCATCGCCACCTTCGGCGGCGAGAAGGGGCATCAGCGTGCGCAGACGCGGCCGGGTAAAACTCACATCGCGGTTGGTTGGATCGTCGGCGAAGTCGATCTTTGCTTGCTTCAGCGTCGCGATCAGCCGGGACTTTGAAACATTCAGAAACGGACGCGCCAACAGGACGCCGTCGCGTTCCGAGAGGCGCGCCATCGCCGAAAGACCGGCGATGCCGCTGCCGCGCAGCATCCGCATCAACAGCGTCTCGGCCTGGTCGTCTCGTGTATGCGCGGTCAGGATATGCGTTGCGCCGCTTCGTTGCGCCGCCCGCGCCAGCAAACGATAGCGCGCCTCGCGCGCCGCGGCCGGCAATCCGGTCTTCGGCTTTGCGTCCCTCCAGCGCAGCGTGCGGTGGGGCAAATCGAGCGTGCGCGCCAGGCGCTTGACCTCACGGGCCTCGCGCGCGGCCTCGGCGCGCAAGCCGTGGTCGACGGTGACGGCGAACAGACGCGGACCGTGTGCCAAAGCGCGGCGCCAGCGCGCCGCAAGCCACATCAGCGCGACCGAATCCGGCCCGCCGGAAACGGCAAGGACGATGGCGGGCGCGCCCTTCCAGTCCGCGAACAGGCGTTTTGCGTCGCTCACCGAGATCGGGGAATGGTCGTCGTCGGGCATCATCGATTTGATCAGGAGCGGGTGTGCACTGCCCAAAAACCGGCACCGCCATATCCGTGCCAAGTCATAGACTGATAACAGGGATTTTCATATCGGCTGAAGCACTCATTCAACGCTGGCCGGCAACGCCGGCTTGTCCAGATCGGGACCTGCGTTATATTGTACACAAGCAAACACAACGGGACCGAGATCATGCGCTCAACAACCTTCACCGTGAGGGTCGATGCGGCCGCCAAGAAGCGTCTCGAGAGATTGGCCAAGAACACGGGCCGCAGCCGTTCGTTCCTCGCGGCCGAGGCGATCAACGAGTACCTCGACGTCAATGAGTGGCAGGTTGCCGGCATCAAGCAAGCGATCGCCTCTCTCGATCGCGGCGAAGGAGTTCCGCACCAGGGGGTCAAGGATTGGATCACATCCTGGGGCAGCGGTAGAGAGCAGCCGATCCCCAAACGCTGATGATCCCGGTTTGGTCGCCCGAGGCAGTCAACGACCTTGTCGCACTCCGCGCCTACATTGAGCAGGACGGCAACACGGCACAGATTCTCCGGATCTTCCATGGGGCTCGTCGTTGGCCCGAAGGATTTTGAACCGCCGCCCCGGATCAGCCGTTAGCACTTCACCCGCTTTTGCTCGCGATCGACGGCGGCTTTGACGCCGGTCGAGGCGCGCGGATATTTGCGCGTCACTTCGCCAAATGCGGCGCAGGCGGCTTCCTTTTCCTTTAGCGCCGCCAGCGATTGCCCGAGCCGCAGCAGGGCATCGGGGGCCTTGCCTGATTTGTCGAATTTGGTGGTGACGCCGAGAAAGGTTTCGGCGGCATCGCGATATTGCTGGCGCTGGAAGAAGCTCTCGCCGAGCCAGTATTGCGAATCCGCGATCAGGGGATCGCTCGGGTATTTCTGCGCGAAGTCGCGCATGGTCTGTTCGGCGAGCGCATAGTCCTTGCGCTGCATATAGCCGATGCCGAGATCGAACTCGTCCTTCGGGGTTGCTGACGGCGGCAGGGTGGCAAGCGTCGTACCGCCGCCGCGTGGCGGCGGTAACCCGCCGGCTGGATTGCCGGCTGCGCCGGTATTGGCAAGATCGAGCGGCTCGCCTGCGCCGCGGCCGCCCGGCGCGCCGACGGGCGCCTCAGCGGGGATCGGAAGCTGACCGCCCCCGAGCGCGCGCGGCGCGCCCGGGGCGTTCGGGTTCTGGTTGGGATCGAAGGCATCGCCGCGGCGCCGCGCTTGCGCCGGCGGCACGCCCTGTGGCGCGCCAGGCGCTTCTTGCATGGTCGGCGCCGGAGCGGCGATCTGCGGCTGGTCAGACCCCGGCTGCCGATAGGTTGGATTGAGCTGCGCCGGCGGCGTCGCGGCTATATTGGGCTGGCCGACGACAGGTTGACCAACAACAGGCTGATTAACGAGAGGCTGATTAACGAGAGGCTGGCCGGCAACAGGCTGGCCGGGGGCGCCAGGCTGACCGCCCTGGAGCTGCCGCAGGCGCTCCTCGAGCTGGCGGTTGCGGTATTGCAGTTCCTCGTTCTGGCCGGTGAGTTGCCGCAGCTGATTCTCAAGCTGCTGGATCCGCATTTCCGGGTCGGCGTCGTCGGATTGCGCCAGGGATTGCGCGGGCAACGCCTGCGACCACAGCGCCAGCAGCGCGGACAATGCCGCGGCACCGGCAATCCTATTAAATCTGAATGTCATTTTGGCCTGACGATGTGACATCGAAAGCGGGAACACATTGAGAGAGGGAGTACGCCAAAAATGTGACTGAAACAAATAGCGCCTGGAGCTACGCCGCCAAAATAAAACCGGCGCCCGAAGGCGCCGGCAACAAACATTTGCGACCCGCAAACGCTCTTAGGAGTTGGCGTTCAGGACGGTAACCGCACGGCGGTTCTGCGACCAGCACGAGATGTCGTTGCAGACCGCGACCGGACGTTCCTTGCCGTAGGAGATGGTCCGCATCCTCGAGGGATCGATTCCGCGCGAGGCGAGGAAGGTACGAACCGACTGGGCGCGCCGGGCACCGAGCGCGATATTGTATTCGCGGGTGCCGCGCTCGTCGGCGTGGCCTTCGATGGTGAAGGAGTAGCGCGGATAGGTCTGCAGCCATTGCACCTGCTTGTCCAGGGTCACGACGGCCTGCGGGGACAAATCGGTCTGGTCGCTCTCGAAGAACACGCGGTCGCCGACATTGACCACGAAATCCTGCTGGCTGCCCGGAGTAGCCGCACTGGCCATCGCGTCGGCGCCGAGGTTCTTGTTGGCGCAGGCGCCCATCGACAGGGCCACCGCGAGCACCGCGGCCAGCTTCAATCCCTGGAGGATACGCATCTGGTATTTCATTCCGGAGCCTCCACGCTCACGTTATACGACTGTCATCCGGTCTACAGGGCGATGGTTAAGCGAACGTTCCGTCAACCTTGATGGGGTGTTGCCAGACCCGATCAAATGCCGACAAACGCCGAAAAGCAACCGCGATAGTTAATGGGTTGTAAATGTGGCGCGAGGGTGAAGGCAAGCCGGGAGTCGGCCGGGGTCAGCGGTTTGGTATCGATTTAGATGCCGATCCCGCGGAAAAATGGGGGAGCCCGCAAAGCGGGCGGTGCCGGGAACAAGTGCTCAGGAAAAAGGCAAGCGGGCGGATTTGATCCGTGCCGTTGCCGAAAGTCGCGCTGGCCCGATCCGTCAGGACCGCGGCACGATTGAGGCACGCTCGAAAGTGGATACGGTCGCACTCGGAGACGGCGAGCGGCGCTCGCCGCTCCGCTCAAACAACATTCGCCGTTCGAAAGCGGTCGAACGCATCATCGGATAGCGCTCAAAGACCTTCTCGCGCAACGCCGGAAAATCCGCAGCCATCAGCCCGACCGGCTTCAGGAGCCCCGGGAAGAAGCGTGGTTCCGCGATGCTCTCGTGCAGGAAGACGCGGCGATAAAACGCCTGATGTTCGGCGCGAACGATGGCGAGCCCAAGGTCGGCGTTGAAATATTCGCACGCCATGTAGGCCAGGCGAAGCGTCACATAGGGCAGTTCGGGAAACCGCCCGGCCTTGTCTGGATCCGCCACGAACCGCGCCGGATCGACGATGACCTCGCCGCGATCGAGCCTGGGATAGAGAATCTCGCCAAAGGCCTCCGCCGAGCAGGACAACCGCCATTCGGAGGTCAGCACGCTGATCCGGACCGAGCTATAGAGTTCACCTTGCAGATAAACGCCAAATGTCCAGGAATTGGGCAGGTCATCATATTGATCGCTAACCCGCTGATCGGCGGATTCCGTGACCGCCCCCTCGCGCAGGTAGGCCCGGTAGCGAAGATGATAGATTTCTTCCTTTTCCTCGGGCGTCTGCGCCAGTCGATAGTCGACTTGATCCAGCAGGTCCAAACTCCGTCCAAGAGCCGAGGTGGACGCTTCGGCGGCGGACGCCATGCGATACTCCATACAACTTCCCAACAACTTCTACGCGCAGACAAAAACATTAACAGCTTCTTAACGAAGATGCAAAGGGATCGAAAGGTTAGGGTTAACCCCATACAACTACGGGTTGGCGGCACTGCGTCGAGACAAGTGCCCGCCGGCCAGGCTCCTTTGGAATTTTTTCAGGCGATCGAGCGTGACGGGACCGCGAGCAATTGCTCTTCGGACAGATGGCGGCCGTGCGACGCATTGAGGAGCTGGCGTATCCGCACCGCCGGCACCGGGCGTGAGAACAGGTAGCCCTGCGCCTCGGTCACCGTGCCGTCGGCGCTGATCCGTTCCAATTGCTCGTTGGTCTCGATGCCCTCGACCACGACCGACATCCCGAGATCGGCCGAAAGCCGCGCCACGCCCCGCAACAGCGTCAGCGGGCGATCGCTGTCGATGCCTTCCAGGAAGGACCGATCGATCTTCACCTTCTGCAGCGGGAAATTGTGCAGATAGCTCAGGCTCGAATAGCCGGTGCCGAAATCGTCCAGCGAGATTTTCACCCCGATGGTGCGCAATTGGGACAACACGTCGTGGGTCAATTGGGTGTTGCGCAACAGCGAGGATTCGGTGATCTCGATTTCAAGCCGGTGCGCCGACAGACCGGAGACCTCCAGCGCGTAGCGAACTTCGCTCAGCACGTCGCGCTGATGGAATTGCTGCGGCGAGAAATTCACCGCGACGCTGACGCCTTCCGGCCATTTCATGCATTCGATGCAGGCCTTGCGCAGGATCCAGCGGCCGAGATCGACGATCAGGCCCATATCCTCGGCGACCGGGATGATATCGATCGGGGAAACCGTGCCGCGCACCGGATGATTCCATCGCAGCAGCGCTTCGCAGGTCGCGATGCGTCCGGTTTTGAGATTGACCAGCGGCTGATAGAACAGCTCGAATTCCTCGTTCGCCAGCGCCTTGCGCAGGTCTAGTTCCAGGATGCGGCGCGCCTCGACGGTTTGCGCCATCTCGTCGCGGAAGAAGCAGAAGGTTCCGCGGCCGTCCGCCTTGGCGCGATAAAGCGCCATGTCCGCGTTCTTCAACAGCGTGTCGGCAGAGACGCCGGGCAATGTCATGGCGATGCCGACGCTGGCGCCGATCTCGACCAGATGATTGTCGATCTTGTAGCGCTCGCTCAGATGATCGACGATTCGCTGGGCCAAATGGGCTGCTTCCTCGTTCGATCTGATATTCTGCTGAAATACCACGAATTCGTCGCCGCCGAACCGCGCCACGAAATCCTCCGGGCGCAGCATGGCGCGAAGGCGGTCGGCGACGGCGCATAGCAACTGGTCGCCGCAAGGATGGCCGAGCGTGTCGTTGACCTGCTTGAATTGATCGAGGTCGACAAACAATAGCGCCGACAATTGCTCGGCATCATGGGGCACCGCCAACAGGCGCTCGATCTCGTCGCGGAAATTGACCCGGTTCGGGAGCGCGGTCAGCTCGTCGTAGCGCGCCAAATGGGTAATTCTGGCTTCAGCGTTGCGCCGTTCGGTGATGTCCTCGAGCAGCACGACGGCGCCGCCATTGGCCATCGGCTGAAACGTCCATGACAGCGAACGGGCGCTGGCGGCGTCGGGATCGGTGGTGATGATGTCCCTCGCCTGCGAATTCTCGATTTCCGAGCGAATGATCTTTCCGCTCGCCGCCGAGATCGATCCGCCGCTGACGCAGGCATCGACGATGTCGGACGCGCAAGCACCGCGATGCACGAGATCATCCGACAGCTTCATCATCTCGCTGAAACGGTGGTTCATGACCGCAAGCCTCCCGTCGGCGGCGAACATGCAAAGGCCGTGAGGCATGTTGTTCAGGGCGGTGTCGAACTGGCCGGCAAGAGCCGCCTCCCTGAAGCTCGAGGTCAGCGCCTTTACGAAAATGGCGTGCAGGCTGATGTTGATTTCTTTCAGGCCGATGAAGAACAGCATCAGCAGCGCGGCCAAGCCGATGTAGTAGAATCCGCCATGCAGCGCCAGCGCCAGCGACATTGGCCCGCAGGCGAAAAGAATATGCAATTGGATGAGCCTGGGGCGACCGTAATTGCGGGCGGCGCCGCCCGCGGTATAGCCGATCGTCACGGCCACGCAGAGCATGTGCGCGATCGGATCGTCGCTGCCGAGAATGGTGATGAAGCACCAGGCGCCAAGTACGCCGGCGTAGACAATGGCGCCGATCGCGTAGCGCGGCTCCAGATATTTCGCCTGCTCGAACGTCAGCACTGACGTGCGCCGTTCGTAGCGGCGCATATGGAACGCGCGTACGGTACCGATTGCAACGATCAGGACGGCGCACGGCCAGAGCAGAACATTTCCGGTCTTGAGCGCCGTCATCAGGGCGGCGGCTCCGGCGCAGAACGTGCCGATAAGCATGGGCCAGAAATTCTGGCACATGGAATCGACCAGCGCTGCATAAAGCACCGGCTCCAGTTCTTCCTGGCTGCTTCGCTCTTTCTGATCGACCAACTGCATCGGGGGCGCAAACGTCCTCTTCGAGCCCGTACTTTTAACCGTCGCAGATGAAGTCTTTCTGAGGGAACATCGTTACCAGGACGTTGTCTGCCGTCCTGCAGGACTAAAATCCGCCCGATAAATCAGCAGGCTAGGCAAGGTTTGCCGAGTTTGGGACAGCGTGCCGCGGGCTCACGACAATAGCGGCGACCACGCCGGATCGGAGGCGAAGCCGGGCGTTGGAACGCGCTGTTCGTTGCGTCCGGAAATGTCCACAGTGAACAGCGACGGCCCGCTGTTGCCTCCGGGATCGCGGAAGAACATCAGGACGCGGCCGTTCGGCGCAAACGTCGGTCCCTCGTTGTGGAATCCGGAGGTGAGAATCCGCTCGCCCGAACCGTCCGGCTTCATGATGCCGATGGAGAATTGTCCGCCGCCCTGTTTGGTGAAGGCGATGTAATCGCCGCGCGGCGACCACACCGGGGTCGAGTAGCTGCCGCCGTCGCCTTCGTCCTTGGTGAAGGAGATGCGCTGCGCCGGACCGCCGGTTGCCGGCATCACGTAGATCTGCGGCTTGCCGCCGCGGTCGGATTCGAAGCAGATGCGGCTGCCGTCGGGCGAATAGGACGGCGAAGTATCGATCGCCGGCGTATCGGTCAATCGCGTGGTCGATTTCGAACGCAGGTCCATCACGAACAGGTTCGAATTGCCGCCCTGCTGCAGGCTCATGATGACGCGCTGGCCATCGGGCGAGAAGCGCGGCGAGAACGACATGCCGGGAAAATTGCCGACGATCTCGCGCTGCCCGGTCTCGATATTGAACAGATAGACCCGCGGGTCGCCCTGGCCGAATTCCATATAGGTGATTTCCTGGGTCGACGGCGAGAACCGCGGCGTCAGCACGAGGTCCGAGCCGCGCGTCAGATAGCGGACATTGGCGCCATCCTGATCCATCAGCGCCAGCCGCTTGATGCGGTGTTCCTTAGGGCCACTTTCGTCGACGAACACCACGCGGCTGTCGAAATAGCCTTTTTCTCCAGTCAGGCGCTCATAGATCTGGTCGGAGATGATGTGCGCGATCCGCCGCCAGTATTCCGGAGCGGTGAAGTATTGCTGGCCGGTGAGCTGCTGGCCGGCGGCCACATCCCACAAGCGGAACTCGGCCTTCAGGCGGCCATCGGGTTGACGGGTCATGCGGCCGGTAACCAGCGCCTGGGCGTTGATGGTCTTCCAGTTCTGGAATTGCGGCGCGACGTCGATATTGCTGATCTTTTCGATGAAAGCCGCCTGGTCGATCGGCGCAAACAGTCCGCTGCGCTTGAGGTTGTTGGTGATGACCTGGGCGACGCCAGCGCTGACCTCGCTGTCCGCCGGCGATCCCGGAACAAAATTCGGGATCGCGATCGGAACGGCCTGAGTGCCGCCGGGGACAACCTCAAGCCGCTGCTGCGGGGCCTGTGCCGATAGTGCTGTCGGCCGAACCATTCCCAACAACGCCAGGGCACCGCCGGCCATTGTGAAAGCACGTCGGGAAATCGCTGATGACAGGCCGGGCATCGAATTGTCGCGAAACGGACGAAACATACTAATAAGCCTTGTTATGAAACAGGAACGGTAACGACTTCCATTCGGCATATTTCGCGGGCGGAAGCATGGTGTATGGCTGACAATTGATGATGGCCCGGCGGGCGCCTTCGAAGATCGCGCGCTCGCGATCGTTGCGCGGCTCACTCTCCAGCAAAGGCGGGGATGACAGCGTGCCATCCTGTTTGAACGTCAGCGTGATCGGAATTTTTACCTCGTCTTCGTCGAACCCACCGCCGTCCCGCTGCCAGCAATCATGGATCCTGCTGACCAGCGCGGAAAGATAACTTGCGGATAGCGTTGCCGCACTTCCCTTGGCCGTTCCGAGCGCCGGAGTTGAATTCAGCGTGTCACCGGCGAACGCCTGTCGGGTCGGATCGCGTTTATCCACCAGCGCCGCAATGGTTTCCTTATCGAACTTGTATTCGCGCTTCTTGACCGGAGGCGGCGGCGCAGCCTTGGCCTCGGGCTTCGGTGTCGGTTTCTTGGCTTCTTCTTTTTTCAAAGCCTCGGCGATCGGATCGACCTTGGGCGGATCGGGCTTCTTCTCGATCGGCTTCGGTTCGTCCTTGGGTTTGCTCTCGGCGACCGGTTTTGGCGGATCGGGCTTTTTCTCGGGCGGCTTTTCCACCGGCTTCGGCGCAGGATCCGGCGCGGCATCGGTGACGATGGCTTTCTTCTCGGTGATCTTGCCGACGGCGTCATCGACCGGCTTGGCTTCGGCGACCTTCTCCACCAGCGGCTTCGGGTTTTCCTTTTTGCCCGACTTCATGCCGGCTGTGATCTTGTTGAGCTGATCGTCGGTCACGAATTCGACCGGTATGGACTCGATCTCCGTCGACTCGAACGCCTTGGAGGAGAACGATACCAGTCCCCACCCGATCACGAGGACGTGCAGGGCCACAGACGCAACAAGTGTCTTGTCGACCTTCACGTTCACCCTCTACTGCCCCTGCTCAACTTCGGTGACCAGCGCCAGTCGCTTGAAGCCTGCGCCCGACAATTGCCCCATCACCCTCGCCACGGTTCCGTAATCGGCCTTCTTGTCCGCCCGCATGAATATACGCTCATCCATGCCGCCGCGGGCGTCGGTGATCGCCTTTAATTTCGCCACCAGATCGGTCATCGCAACTTCGGTATCGTTGATGAATACTTTCCCATTGACATCGACCGAAAGCTGCAACGGCGTCTTGTCCTGGTCGAGGCTCTTGGCTTGGGTCTGCGGCAGATCGAGCGGCACGCCCACCGTCAAAAGCGGCGCCGAGACCATGAAGATGATCAACAGCACCAGCATGACGTCGACCATCGGCGTGACGTTGATCTCCGCCATCACCGGCTTGCGCCGGCCGCGGCGTCCGCCGCCGGACGAACCTGCCACGTTCATCGCCATGGTCTGATGCTCACGATGCGCTCACAATATACCGTTCCTCACGCCCGCTCGTCGATCTGGCGCGACAGGATGGCGGAAAATTCATCCGCAAACCCCTCCAGCCGCTGGGCCTGGCGGTTCACCTCGGAAGTGAACTTATTGTAGAAAATAGTCGCCGGAATTGCGGCAATAAGGCCGATCGCGGTGGCAAACAGCGCTTCCGCGATGCCTGGGGCCACCACCGCCAGCGAGGTGTTTTTCGAGGCGGCGATCGACTGGAAGCTCGACATGATGCCCCAGACCGTGCCGAACAGGCCGACGAACGGGCCGGCCGAGCCGACGGTTGCCAGCACCAAGAGGCGGCGTTCCAGCCGCTCGATTTCCCTCGAGATCGAGACGTTCATGACCTTTTCGATCCGCATCTGGAGCCCGGCAAAGGATCGCGCCTGGCTCTCGAACGACCGCTTCCATTCGCGCATTGCGGCGACGAAACAGGCCGCCATCGACTGCGTCGGCTTGGCCGAGAGCGCGCGGTAAAGTTCCTCGATCGACTGCCCGGACCAGAACGCCTGTTCGAAGCGATCCATGGCGCGCTTGGTACGGGAATACAGGATGATCTTGTCGATCGCGATCGCCCAGACCCAGACCGAGCAGGCGAGCAACCCCAGCATGACCGCTTTCACGATCCAGTGGGCCTGCAGGAACAGCGCAATCAACGATACGTCGGCGGATGCAATCGGCAAGGCTGACTGAGCCATTTCGGCCGGATTCATAAGCGGGTTCCTCTCAACGCCAGTGTCCCAGATCCTCCGGAAGCAAAATGGCTGCCGGTTCCACAGCCACGCGACGCGCGCGGCAGCAGGCGCTCGCGCTAAAGCCTTGATGTGTCACATGGGAGGCCCGTCCAAAGCCGAGGCCTGCTTCCCCTGCCAACATGTCAAAACGAGGGCTATGAGCGCGACTTTACGCCCCTAACCAGACGCTAATCATGGTTAACGCCAGGTTACCACAGGGGATTTTGGCAGCGGGAATCAAGGTAATCCGGGCGGTTAGGGGAGCCGGGCTAGTTTCCCCGGGGGTTCCCAGGCGTGCCCCGCCCGTCAATCCTGAAAAAGGATACAAGTCTACCTTCTCGCGACGCCATGAGCCCGAGGTTTGCGAGAGCCTTGTCCCTCTGAAGACAGAGGGCGCAGGGAAAGCCGGATGCCCGATGCACCCGCAGCCCGTGTGCATTGGTAGTAAGCACACGGTAGTCACCACGAGTACGCCGGAAATCACCCGGCTTTCCCCGCGCAATGGTTTTAACGGTTTCCTTCGTGCTCTCCCCGGCGACGAATTCCTTTTTGTCACCGTCGCCTCGCGGATTACGATTTGTCTAAGCCCGGTTGGGCCGACGCATCTCTGCGAGGCTTGACATCAGCAACGGATGCCAGGACCACACGACTTCGCCGTACGCAGCGACCTTGCCAAACGCATCGACAGGCCATGTGCCGCCGACCGAGGCTTTGGCGAAGGCGTTGAAGCGCCGTTCGTCCGCGCGCTGGCTGTTCGCTCACAGATCATAAGACCTGCCCTGCGACTCCACGCGCGCCCGACGCTGCCGCGTCCACCGCATCCCACCGCACGTTCGTGACGATCGCGAGCCGCCCCTCTTTCGGGTGAGACGGGCAAGCTTGTAGAGATGATTTGCCCGACGGGTTAAGCGGAATATTTTTCGCAAGCGATCTGGACAGGGCAAATCAGCTTGATGCGGCAGGCGAATTTTCTTTCGAGGCGCAACGCCGTGGCCGGCCGCAACGTCATGCGAGCGAACGGCCGGAGGCGGGCATTGATCCGTCCTTCGAGCCGGATATGCTCCGAATGGCCCGAGCTTGCAAAAGGTCCGTCGAACGTAGAGATCGTGGATTATCATTGACTGGAAAGACGACGATGCCCCGCCCCGCAATTCATCCCGGCGAGATTCTCGCCGACGAACTGAACGAACTCGAGATCACGCCGACCGAGCTGTCGCGTCAGATTTCCGTGCCGCCGAACCGCATCTCGCAGATCATTCAGGGCAAGCGTGCGATTACCGGCGATACCGCGCTCCGTCTCGGACACTGGTTCCAGACCAGCCCTCAATTCTGGCTCAATCTTCAATCCGCCTACGATCTGCGCCTCGCAGATGATGCGATCGGACGCGAGGTCGCAGCACTTCCGACCAAACCGGAAAGACGCCGCGCCGGCGCATAAAGCAAACCGCCCGTCTGCTGATCGCAAACGGGCGGTTTGTTGCTATCAGGCTCTATGACGGCACATCGCCTGAGGCTGTCGAAATTACTTCTGCTTTGGGGGCATGGCGGACGTGGCCATACTTGCTGCTGGCTCGCCCCGGTCGCCAGAGAGGGCTGGGCGCAGAACCCTGGAAAGATATATCGAGTGGGCGTGGTGGTTGTCCTCCCGCCGAATCTTCTCCCGCCTAATGGTCCGCGGCCGTCGTTTCCAGGGGGTCCGCTGGGCCGCGCGCTTCTGGATCGGCTGGCCGACCACGGCTACGGGGCTGGGTGAGCGCAGCGAGTAGAGCCTGACCGGCGAAGCCGGACGCGCCTGATTCCGAAACTTCTCTCATTCCACTTTTGGTTGATTCTCTTTATTGTCGCCGATCATGTCCGAGATTCTAGACATTTCATGTGATGAAGCCGGCCATACTGGACCTGACCTTCTCCAGAAGGATCAGCGGATGTTTGCTTTCGGTTCGGTCGCAATCAGCGACGCAGAAGCCTTCGAAATCATTCGGAAGGTGCGCGCGGACCATCCTGTGCAGATGCCTGAGCTCAAGGCATCCAAGCTTCTCGCAACGGAACGTGGGCGAAAGCTTGTGGCCGCGCTGTTCAGTGCTATGGACGGTCGATACGTCGTTAGCGTCAACGACAAGCTCCTGGCGCTCTGCGGATGGTTCTTCGAGTACATCTACGAGCCAGTCTACCAGGACAATCCGCGACTTCTCTATCAGAAGAATTTCCACCGCTTCATTGCGATGTATTCCTATCTTTGGATGACCGATCCGAGCAGCGACGCGAGGCGCGCAATCGAGCAATTTCAAAAATACATGCGCTCGCGCGATCCTGCTGATGCGCCATTCCTCTTTGATAACCCGCGCCCTCCGCTTTCCGACGCGGGGACCGAACACCCGTTCGAATCCGTCCTGCGTTTTGCCTATGGATACCGTGACATCATTACGGCCGACAACGCCCGACTTGATGTTGTCCTTCCTGATCAAGCGCGCTGGGTTCTCGACCTTTCGGCCGCAGCTTTGTGGAGTCATCTCAACCACTGGGGCCGCACCGGAAAACTGCTGTCGGTGCGGTGCGATTCAAGCAAGCCGCTTCAGGCGATCGCTTCGAAATTCACCGGCGACGATAACGACCCTGGAATCCACCAAGCGCGCATGAAACACAACCCGGAGCCGCTAGGCTGGAAGCTTCTCGAACCTGTCGCTTTTGTGGACTCGCGCGATCACCCCGCAATTCAGCTCGCGGACGTGGTCGCGGGAACGACGGTAGCTCTATTCACAGACGGCCTGCCCGGATGCGACGTTATCGTCGAGAGCATCAGCCGCCATGGTCATCCCCATTCCATTCTGCCGGACATGGAGGTGGTTGATCCGGCGACCCGCGCCGCCGCTGTCAACGCTCTGATGGTTTATGACCTCGCCAAGCGAGCGGAGCGGCACGGCGACCCCTATGAAAACCTTGAAGCGATGTATCGTTTTGCCGATGTGAGCTGGGTCAGGGGCGATTTCGAACTCATTAAAAGCGGGCGTAATCCGGCCGGTTGACGGCGGCTGCGACCGACGTCGTCTAGGACTTCATCGGGGGGGCGTAGGTACCATCCTGGAAGCCCAGGAATAGATCTAGCTTGTCGAGATCGTGCATGCTGGAGACATGATTCAGGAAGGCAATGTTGGCATCGTGCGAAGCAGCAAGAAGATCGCGAAGTAGCTCCGAATTCTGCAGGCTAGTGCCAGTCAAGTTCGCTCGATCCGCAGCCACCTCGTCCCGTGGCGTTTCGGTGAAGTAGCTGTGCATCTTGCCTAGCACTCCCACGACGATATCGGCGAGCTGGATGCCGGGCTCGGCTTTGGAGTCCGCAAAGCGATAATGCATGACCGGTTCGCCGCCCCTGGTGAGGGGCGTTTTCAGGAAACGGTCCTGGATCGACTCCTCCATGTCCAGGACATGGGTGGCGTGTTTGAATATGGCAATGCGGCCCAAGTAGAAGGTGCTGAAGTCGTCAATCAGCATGTTGGGCGGATAGCCTTCAATGAAGTCGAGGCTGTCGAGCCCTCGTCCAGACTTGAGCACGCCCTTCAGCATGGTTGCATTGAGCGCCGGCAGCACAGCGCTATTGTGCTCCAGCAGGGCGACGAGTTCATTCAGGAACGGCTTACGACTTTCGGGGGTCAAGCCAGGATAGCCGTAGTGATGGAATAGGCCGATCGTGGCCGGAAGATCACTCCTCAGCACCGCAGCCAGGTCGCTCTTCAGCAGCGCATGGTATTGGAACAGGACGGGATCGCGGAGCTTGGGTAGAATCGAATCGACGATGTCGACAATCGACCAATAGAGCGGGTCAAGTTCATGGTAGTGAATCATTAGCCTGTTGTCGGTGATCCAGCGCAAGAACGTGGTCAGCTTGGCAGAGCGCAATAGCTCCAGAAAATCGCCTTTCGCGACGTGCTCAAGTTTGATTTCGCGGGCCGTCTTCTGAATTTGCATGGCCGCCCGCAAAGGCTGAACGTCTATGGGGCGCGGCGCACCGTCATGCACCACGCCGCCCAAGACGAATACCTTCAATTCGGCGACGTTTAGGCCGTGAGCGGCGACATGCAGCTTGCGGATATTGTTCGTCTCATCGTGATAGAATGTATAGCTCTCATTGGCCTTGGTGAGCCCGTACAGCCTTATTTGAGACTCTCTAAACTCATCGATATCAACCAAAAAGCATCCCCGAGCTTCAGTCACTCCCGAATGTACAGAATGTTTGCACGTGGCGACCCAGTACTATCCATCTCCTGGGTATGTGAGGTAGTAGAGGGCTTGCGCGCACTGCGGTGCTAGTTACGGCTCAGTGATTGCGTTGTACAGTTTTCGAACGACTTCAGCTTCCCCCAGTTGTTCCCAATTGAGACCGACCTTGTCAGCGAGGCTCGGTGAATACTCATACACCTGTCGAGCTGAAACGTTATGCCATACGGGCAGCACCACAGAACGTTGCTCCAAAATCTCTCGTGTGAATACCGAGTTAAACTCCACCTTTGTCCATCCGCCATTGGAAATGAAATTCGGACTCAGAATCAATACGCATTTTTTGGTCTCTTTCAAACCCTTCTCAATGCTTTCGCGAAGGCTATCGCCTACCTTGAGAGAATATTCATCGTACCAAACGTGGCACATAAGTTTTTGTAGTCCGATCGTAATCGGGAGCGCAATGTCCGTCTTGTCTCTGCTGTCATGAGAGATGAAAGCCATCGGTTTTTCGAGCTCGATTTTCGTCTTCATGTACTGCTGCCCCCTCACGGTTAGCCATAGCATTTTCTGCTTACACAACGCGTCTAACGCCGGGTCGGGCGCATCATCTACGACATCATCAGAATAGATATAGACACGATTAGAGAAGGGCGAATTGTCAGACCCTATCAAGCCATATTGAACGTCACCACCAAATGACGAAAGAGTCCTGATGCCATTTGATTGGGTTACAGCCTCATCCACGCTGTTCACCAACGATTCGAAAATCTGCAGAAAGTGTGCGTGATGTGGAACCCAATAGGCGACAAATTTCGCCGACGAATAAGTCTCGGTTCCCACCTTCACATCGATGTCGATCGGATTCGGGCCAGTCGTTTTCCAAGAAAAAAAGAAGGTCAGGGCGTTCGCAAAATCCGTCTGAAAATATTCTTTGAGAGTCGCCACCGATTACCTCGCCAAGCAAAGCACAATCCATCGTAGCACGCGCAAAGTGTCTCACCCAATCGAAAAAGCATTTCCTCTATTTCCACCACACCAAACCCGTCCTTCTCTTTCGACGATTTAGCACCATTCGTCGGCTGAATGGCTGCAAGTGCTTCCGCCTTCGCCAAGGCTGCGGCGGACGGGGACGCACTCCTTCTCTGTGTTCCGGTCGCAGGCGATGTACCCGCCGTCTCCGGCGGAAGGCCTCCGTCAGAAGGCCGCGATTGGCGCGGTCGAAACGCGCTCTGGGTCCCAAGGAAGACTCTCGGCGGCAGCGTCTTCTCACATCCTTCAGAGCCCACGGCAATCATTGGCGATCGACATTCCGCGGATGGCGCCTCGTCGAGTGCGCCATCCGCACCTGCAATCGGTCTCTTACGAAGAAACAAGCCTTAAGCCTTCAGGTCCGTGATCCGCATGATCGCGACCCCGCTCCCATCGTTGTACGCCTGCTCTTTTGTGTCCTTGTTGCAGGTCCAGACAAAGTTCTTCTTGGCCGTAAAGGTCTTTCCCTCCTGCTCGATCCGAAGCTCCCCCTCGGGGATATGGCAGATCATGGCATTCATCATCGGGGGGCCGGCTGTCTTCGATCCCGGCTGCATAATGACATCGCGCATTGAGACGGTCTTAAAACCGGGGATGATGGATGGTGTCTCGCCATCGTAAGCACGCACCACGACACCGGGCCACGGCGTCGTGTCCTTGTAGCCCGTGGTTTGAGCGGCGGCTGGCTTCATGATGGCCACCGTAGCCGCTGCCAACCCGATTCCCAATGCTGACCTTCGATCGATCTTGTTCATCGCTTTTCTCCTGACGTTACGCGACGAGCCGCCGCAGAAGCGGCGCGCGCATTTCGTGGAATGTGAATGGTGGTGCGAACCGAAAAAAGCATCGGTCTCTCAAGAGAGCGTGCCTGCCGATGGCATCAGTGCTGCTCGTTCGCCCCGGACGGCGATTTCGGCTGTCCCGTTTCAAGGGCAACTACATTGTACGCGACCTGACGCGCCTGAGAAACAGCATCAAAAATGCACAATGTCTCAAATTGGTTAGAGCCTGTGACGGAAGACGGGACCCGGTGTCGGCAGCTTCACTCCGGCCATAGCGGGTCAGCGTGACTGACCGGCCCCGCGGCTCGGTCGGCGGTAAGTGCGCCGCCACGACCCGATTGGAGTCCCGTCCGGAGGCGACGACTGCGGTCCCAGAATGTCCGGATTTGGCACATCGCGACGTCTCTCCGCGCTATAGAATTTGGTCACTGTCGGGCTATAGCGGACATCGATCAAGCCGCGCCAATTAAAGCTTGATTTGAGAACGCGCCCTAGGCCCAGCCCTGATTCAATCAGAACCGAACAGGCTCGGGCCCGGCCTTGACGGAACGCCCGCTGCACAAAACAAAACCGCCCGTCTGCTCATCGCAAACGGGCGGTCATCGCCGTCAGGTTTTGTGGGGGCACGCGGCCTGAAGGCGTTGGCCTTCCGGTCTCAGGCTTGGGATCTCAGGCTTGCGGCTGGCCGTCCTGGGGCGGCGGGGTCGGGCGTGTGCGGTGCTGCGCCATGAACTGGTCGAACTCTTCCTTGTCCTTGGCGTGACGCAGCCGGTCGAGGAATGCCTTGAACTCGGTCTGCTCTTCTTCGAGACGCCGCAAGGTTTCCATGCGGTATTCGTCGAAGGCGCGGTTGCCGCTGGTGGGCGGGCCGAACGGGAAACCGCGGCGCTCCATGCGGTCGCGCATCCGCTCCATCTTGTACTGCATGCGCTCCATCTTGTTCGAGAAGCGGTCCCCGTTGCTCCAGCAAGCCATTTTTCTGCTCCCGAGTGTGAAAAAGAGAAGGGCGAGGCCGATCGGCCACCAGATGATGAAGCCGAGCACGGTCACGGCGATCCAGCCGGGGTGCCAGGGTGAATCGAGCATATGCGGGCGGTAGTGGGGCTCTTCAGCGGGGCCGCGCCAGCGATTGACATCTGCGGTGTAGGCCATTTCCCTCTCCATGACGGCATCACGCCGTTGTGAATGTAAATAACATTTACATAGGTAACCCATCGCGGATTTTTGTCAAGCTGGGCGCAACCCGCGTCCTCGAATTTATTTTGGGGTGCCCCAAGGACCTGAGGGAGGGCCTGAAGGAGGGCCTGAAGGCGGAATGGGAGGCGGCTCGGCCGCTTTTTGATCGGCCTTGTCCTTCTGTGCCGAGGGCCGCTGGTCGGTCAGGAAGCCGAGGCCACGCAGATAGATCAGCACCTCGGCTTCGAGCAGATCCTCCGCCGTCATCGGCAATTTGCGGCGCGCCGCATCGCCGCGGGCGAACAGCGAGGCGACGCCGTGCGACATCGACCAGATATGCAACGCGATCATCATCGCCGGCGGGCGCGGCACACCAGGCGGCGCCAGCGCGGCGAGGCGCTCGGCGGCGGCCCTGATGATGCCGAAGGCGCGCTCGCTTGCGGCCATCAATGCGGGACTAACGTCGACCGGAAGCCCCGATTCGAACATCGCCGAATAGAACGCCGGCTCGTTGCGGGCGAACGCGAGATAGGCCTTGCCGACCCGCTCGAACGCTGTGACGGTGTCGGGGCGTCCGTCGTCCCAGGCCTCCGTCAACACCGCCTCGAACTGCTCGAATCCGCGTTGTGCGATGGAGGAAAGCAGCTCGTCGCGGTCGCGAAAATGCCGGTAGGGCGCCGCCGGGCTGACGCCGGCCATGCGCGCGGCATCGGCGAAGGTAAATCCGGCCGCGCCTTTCTCCGCGATCAGTCCGAGTGCTGCCTGCAGCAGCGCCTCTTTCAGATTGCCGTGATGGTAGCCGCGCTCGGCGCGGCGCTCTTCCTTGCGCCAGCTCATGTGAAAGGCTTTTACATGAGCCGGGCGCAAAGGTCACTAGAGCCCATTCCGTTTCGATGAAATCGAACCGGAATGGGCTCTAGATTCTTGTTTTGACGCGTTTTCTTAACGCGAACCGGTTTCCACTTCGCTTGAAAACGCTCTAGCTTGTCCAAGGTTGCCAAACGTTAACGCTTGGTTCCGGCTTGCAATTCGGCGAATCCGGCGGCGGCCTGTTGCACATCGGGCGGAAAATCCGACATTTCCTGCACCTGGCGGATTTCGATGATCTCATTGCTCGACGCCGGGCACTTTTTCGCCCACTCGATCGCCTCCTCGCGCGATTTCACGTCGATCATCCAGTAGCCGCCGAGCACCTCCTTGGACTCGGTGAAGGGACCGTCGGTCACCACGGGCTTGCCGGTCCCGAATGAGACGCGAGCGCCCGTCGACGGTGGATGCAAGCCATCGAGCGCGAGCAGTACGCCGGCGTCCTTCAGGGCTTGGTTGTATTTCATCATCGCGGACACCCGCTCAGGGTCGAGCTTAATTTCGGGCGGCGCGGTCTCGTAGCCTAACGGGATCATCAGCATCATGAATCGCATGGTCGGAGTCCTTGCTAGTTCGGCTTTCGTCATTCCGGGGCGCGCCACGCGCGAACCCGGAATCTCGGGCCGTAATCTCGGGATTCCGGGTTCAGCCCTGCGGGCTGCCCCGGAATGACGGTGTGGGCAATTCTACTTCTTCACTGACTGGCGCGCAGACGTTGTTCCTGGTCGCGCAATTCGGGCGTCAGCGCCTCGCCGAAATCTTCCGCATCGAACACCTGCCGGATTTCGATTTCGGACCCACCGTCGAACGGCGCGCGCTTCATCCACTCGATCGCCTCATCCAGCGATTCGGTCTGGATCAGCCAGAAGCCGCAGACGAGATCGTTCGTCCCGCTGAAAGGACCGTTGGTGATGGTGCGTTGCTTGCCGGAATATTTGATGCGGGCGCCTCTCGAACTTGGATGCAGGCCCTCGCCGGCCAGCATGACGCCGGCCTTGACCATCTCTTCGTTGAATTTTCCCATCGCCATCAGCAGCTCGGTGCTCGGCATGATGCCGGCCTCGCTGTTCCTGTCGGCTTTCACAATCACCATGAATCGCATCGTCATGCTCCCTTTGATTTTAAAAGGCCGGCACTTGACCGGCGCTCGTCAACAAGACGAACCGGGTTTTTCGGCACCGACATATCCGGTGGAATTATTTCGAAGCTGATTGCCGGCATGGATCCTCACGCCACCTGCAGCTGATCGCGCGAGCGCGGCAGCGGCGGAAATGCAAATGCTACCGCCATCGCACCGAGCCCCAGGCTGAACGAGCCGATATAGAGCCAGCTATAGGCATTGAACGTGTCGAACACAAAACCGCCGGCCAATGGCCCGATCGCCATGCCGAGACTCGATACCATCGTCGCCGCGCCGAATATCGTGCCCATGATGCGCTGGCCGAAATATTCGCGCGCCAGCACGGCATAAAGCGGCATCACGCCGCCGTAAGCGGTGCCGAAGATCACCGACAGCGCATAGAACTCGCCGAGCCGGTTGACGAACAGATAGGTCGCGATCGCAAGCGCCTGCACCAATAGGCCCGCGATCAGGACCGGCTTGGCGCCGAGCCGGTCGGCGAGCACGCCGAGCAGCAGGCGGCCGCCCAGTCCCGACAAACCCTCGAGGCTGTAGATGCTCACCGCCGCCATTGCCGGGACGCCGCATGAGATGGCGTAGCTCACCATGTGGAAGATCGGCCCGGAATGCGCGGCGCAACAGCCGAAGAAGGTGAGCGCCAGAACCATGAATTGCGGCGAACGCAGCGCCTGGGTTGCCGACATCCCGGCCCCGCCCGCCTCGATCGCCAGAGGCGATGCCGCGCCGGTCGTCGACGCGGCCGGAGGCTTGCGCACCAGGAGCGCTGCCGGGATCAAGAGGATCCAGGCGCCGATGCCGATGGTCATCATGGCGACGCGCCAGTCGTAGGTTGAAATCAGCCAGCGCGCGAACGGCGAGATCGTCATCGGCGCCACGCCCATGCCCGCCGACACCAGCGAAACAGCAAGGCTGCGATTGTTCTCGAACCACTGCGTGGCCGCCGCGATCATCGGGGCGAAGAAGGCGCCGGCGGCAAGGCCGACCAGAATGCCGTAGACGAGCTGGAATTCGATCAACGAGGTCGCCCGGCTCGCCAGCACCAGCCCCGCTCCAAGCAGCACCGCCCCGATCAAGACGACGATGCGGGTGCCGATCCGGTCGCTCAAAGCGCCCCAGCCGAAGCCCGCGACGCCCATGGTCAGGAAATCCAGCGTCATCGCGCTCGATATTCCGGCCCGCGACCAGCCGGTCTCCACCGACATCGGCGCCAGATAGACCGCCAGTGAAAACATCGCGCCGATGCCGACGCAGGTCATCAGCGCGCCGGCGGCGACGATGACCCAACGATAGCCGAGATGATTCATGCATGCGCCTCCGTTCGAACCGTTGCTGCGCGCCGGCTTTCGCGCCGGCCCTAAAGCGTGATGACTCTTCTTCGAATCGTCATTCCGCTCTATCTTTTTGTTTGAGCATGATCTTTTCGGAAAACCGGTACCCACTTTTCCGGATCATGCTCTGATGAGTAAGACGAACGGGATTTCGCGGGAACGACAGGTCCCCGCGGAATTATTTCGCTGGTAGGTCGGGCGCTAAAGCGACCCTCAATCGTCGATCGCCTGATAGGCCGAGGTCCAGAAATCCGCCATCACGCGCGGCGGCTGCGGCGAATCCATCATCCGCTGGGTCAGCAGAATGCCGGTGAGATTCTCGTTCGGGTCGGAATACCAGGAGGTGCCGTACCCGCCGTCCCAGCCGAACCGGCCGGGCGAGTTGTGGAGATCGTCGCGCCGGGTAGAAACCGACATGCCGAAACCCCAGCCCCGGTTGTCGCCCAGCAACAACTCCGAGCCCAGTTTCTGTTCCGGCGTGATCTGGTCGGCCGTCATCAACTCCACCGATGGACGCGACAGGATGTGCTCGCTGCCCAGACGACCGCCATTGAGCATCATCTGCGCGAAGGCATTGAAATCGTCGGCAGTCGAAACTAGGCCGGCGCTGCCGTTTTCGAACACCGGCGGGCTCGAGAATTTTCCAGTGACGGGATCGTCGAACACTTTCAGTTTTTGGGTTGCGTGATCACGGGCATAGCTGGTGGCAAACCGGTCGTATTTGCTTTCCGGCACGCTGAACGCCGTATCCTTCATCCCGAGCGGATCAAAGATGCGCTCTCGAAAAAAATCGCCGAGCGTAGTGCCGGCCACCCGCGCGATCAACACGCTCAGGATTTCCGTTCCGCTGTTGTAGAGCCAGCGCTCGCCGGGCTGATGAATCAGCGGCAGGCTGCCATAGCGCCGCACCAATTCGTCCGGCGGGAAGGACGGAAACACCGGCCCCGGCGCGAAGCCGGCTTCCGCAATCGCCGTCTGGATCGGATAGCGATCCGGGAAAATCGCAATCATGCCGTAGCCCAGCCGGAAGGTGAGCAGATCGCGCAAGGTGATCGCGCGTTTGGCCGGCACCGTGTCGTCGATAGCGGCATCGATCGTTCGTAACACCTTGCGATCGGCCAATTCCGGCAGCCAGCGATCAACGGCATCGTCGAGCCGTATTTTGCATTCCTCGACCAGGATCATGGCGGCAACTGCGGTCACCGGTTTTGTCATCGAGGTAATGCGAAAAATCGTGTCGCGCGCCATCGGCGCGCCGCCGATCGCCGCGTTGCCGATCGCGTCGACATGAATCTCGCCATGCCGGCTCACCAGCGTCACCAGCCCGGGCAACTCGCCCGCCTCGACGTGGCCGGCCAACACATCGTGCATGCGGCCGAGGCGCGCCTTCGACAGGCCCCCGGTGCTGGTCATCTTCATCATGTTGGTTCCTTCCTCAGGTATCCTGAATATTCCTGCAAGAAAGACGATTGGAACCACACCGAATCGACATGCCCGGAGTATTTTTGTACGGCCTCAGGAGCGGGCTTCTCTCGGGAACATCGCGAAATAAGGCTCGGCCTCTCTCAGGACGCGCGCGTAGGACGGCCGCGCCTTCAGGCGATCGAAATACGCCGCGACGTTCCGGTGCGCATCGCCAAACGGCATGACCTCGTTGGCATAGAACAAAGCGGGTGCCGCGGCGCAATCGGCGAGACTAAACGCTTCGCCCATCGCCCAGCTCTGCCCTGCCATCTCCCGATCGATCATCGCGTAGGAAGTCCGCAGCCGCGCTTTGGCCTCCTCGACGCCATGCGGATCGGCTTTGCCCTGCGGCCGGATTCGGTCGCCGACGATCTTCTGCATCGGCTCGTGCACATAAAGATCGTAAAATCGATCGCGCAGCCGTACCTGGCGCGCGCGGTCGGCATCCTCCGGGATAAATCGCGTGCGGCCCGGATAATACCGATCGAGATACTCGATGATGACGGTCGATTCCGGCACGGTGTCGTCCCGCGCGTCATCGCGCAGCACCGGGAACTTCCCGATCGGCCATAGCTTCAAGAGCGCCGCGCGCTCGGCCTCGTTACCGAGATCGACCATGTTGGCCGTGAACGGCGTCTCGTTCTCATACAGCGCGGTGAGCACCTTGTGGCAGTACGAGGCCAGGGGATGGAAATGCAGCGTGAGGGACATGCACGAAGCTCCGGATCAGTTTTCACTTTTGCTTGACGAAGACGCCGTCTTGATAGCTGGCGCCGAAATACACGTCGATACGTTTGATTTTGTCGCCTGCAAAGCCGAAGAACTCGGTATTCCGGAACTGCTTTCCGCTCTTGGCGAGACATTTGTAGGCGACAAAAGCCTCATCGCCCTCGACCAGGATTTTTTCGAGTTCGTGCCGTTCGATCCAGTCGGCGACGCGCCAGCAGCGCGAAAAATACGTCGGCTTGTCGATCTCGTCATCATACGGGCTGGTGAAGCGGAAGTCGTCAGTGAACGCGTCTACGACGGCCTTGCGGTCGTTCGTCAGGTAGGCGGCAAAGAGCACCCGGATCATCTCCGCCCTGTCCCTATTGGACATTGCGATCCTCCATTATTTCGCGGGTTCGTAACGCAGGATGACGATCCCGGTCGAATGCGATCTGCTGTCGAGCAACTTGAGCCGGACCCGTTCGCCGGGTTTGAACAACGGCGCGCCGCCGCCGAGGACAATCGGATTGACCGCGATACGAAACTCGTCGATCAGCCGGTGCGGTATCAAGCTCGCCGCGAGATCGGCGCTGCCGAACAGAAAAATCTCTTTTGTGCTCTCACGCTTCAACTTTGACACGGTGCCCGGCACATCCGTGCCGAACAATTGGGTGTTATTCCAATTGGATTTGGTCAGCGTGCGGGAGAACACATATTTCGGCAGCGCGTTCATGAGGTCCGCAACCTCGCCGGTCGCGTTTGGCCAATAATTCGCCATCAATTCATAGGTGACGCGGCCGAACATCAGCCCACCGGCGGATTTCAGTTGCTCGATCGAAAGCCGCTCCAGTTCCTCGCCCCAGACATCGAGATGCCAGGAGAGGTCGCGGTTTTCGCCTTCGATTAAGCCATCCAGCGTCATCAGATTCCACATGATCAGCTTCGCCATGCTGCCGTCCCTTCAACCGATTGGATGCCGGTTGCAAACCGGCGCTAATCTAGGAGACGAACGGAATTTTGCGGTGCCGACATTTGCGACGAAATTATTTTTGAGGGTGTCGGCACTGGCTCAGGGGGAAGAGCGCGTCTTCGACCGTCCCGCGGTCGTTCGACAGGTAGGCGGCAAAGATCGCAACACGACTCAGCGATCTCGCGGCGCGATGCGCCCGAGTCTTGGATCAACTCTTCGCCCAGAACAGGGCGTGGGGAATGCCGGGCGCCGATGCACCCGCAGCCGCGCGTGTAGTGTAGTAAACACGCGCTGCCGATTTCCCTCCGCGTCATGGCCGGGCGCGTCCCGGCGATCCACGTCTTGGGGCACGGGTGAAGAAAGACGTGGATGCCCGGGCATAGGCGAGCGGAAGCGACGCCGTCCTTCGGACGGCTATGCCCGGGCATGACGGCGGAGGAATTTGGAGCTCAAACCGCCTCCCACCTTCGCACCGTCTCGATCGCCCCTTCCGGTGTGGCTTCGAAAATCGGCGAGGCCAATACCGCGTGCAGATGCAGCGTGGCGGGGCCGGAATTGCGGAAGCCGTGCTTGCGCCCCGCGGGCACGATCAGCGATTGACCCGCCTGCACGATGATTCGCGCGTCATCGATCCACATCTCGGCTTCGCCTTCGCGCACGGTCAGCACCTCCTCCACCGGATGCGAATGCGTCGGCGCACCGACGCCGGGCGCCACCCATTGCTCGAAGATGCATAATTGCGCCGCGCCGTTTCTGGCCGAGACCAGCATGCGGGTCTCCACGCCCGGGCGCCACGCTTCCCGAGCATTGTTCTGATGAGCGATGGCCTTCATTGATTGATCCCTTCACGCCACTGACAGAGCAATTGTCACATTTTTCATTCGAATTCTTCGCTGACGCAGCATGACCTTCCCGGTCCGAAGGCCTAGACTGCACGCGGCGATGGTCCGGCGCCATGCTTAACGCTTAAAATTGAACACCGGATCGGGGAGTATCGCGCCATGTCGGGAGTACTCATCAATCTGATCATACAAATCATCAGCGGCGCCGTCGGCGGTAATGTTGCGGCGGGCGCCGCCAAGAATATCGATCTCGGTACGCTTGGAAACACCATTGCGGGCGCGGTCGGCGGTGGCGTCGGGGGACAGATCCTCGGCATGCTTATTCCGCTGCTCGCCAATTCCGCCTCGACGCCGGATATCGGCAGCATCATCGGCCAGGTGGCCGGTGGCGGCGTTGCAGGGGCGGTGCTGACCGCGATCGTCGGCGCCATCAAGAACAGGACGACGGCCTGACCAATCTGCGATCGTGAGAGGCGCGGGGTACACAGGCGTGCCCCGGATGCTGGGCCGCGTCCGGGACATGATGCGCTGCATGGGTTATAGAAACGGCAGTTCATCAACTACAAACGGTCCCACGCATGACCCCTGCCCCGCAAAAAGTCGCACTCGTCACCGGCGCCGCGCGCGGCATCGGGCTTGCGGTGGCAAAACGGTTTCTCGCCGAGGGCTGGCGGGCGGCGCTGCTCGACATCGAAGGCGAGTTGTTGTGGAAAAGCGTCGAGGGGCTGGCCGCCGCCGGCCGGACGCTGGGGCTACATTGCGACGTCTCCGACGCGAAAGCCGTCGCGAGCGCGTTCGCGGAAATCGAACGCCGCTTCGGCCGGCTCGATGCGCTGGTCAACAATGCCGGCATCGCGGTGTTCGCGCCGCTATTGGAAACTTCCGACGAGGACTGGAGCCGGGTGCTGGAGGTCAATCTGACCGGGCCGTTCTTCTGCACCAAGGCGGCGGTGCCCTTGATGCGCGAACATGGCGGCGCGATCGTCAACATCACGTCGATCTCGGCGGTGCGCGCTTCTACCTTGCGCTCGGCCTACGGCACCAGCAAAGCCGGGCTGGCGCATCTGACCAAACAACTCGCCGTCGAGCTCGCCGCGCTCGGCATTCGCGTCAACGGCGTAGCGCCCGGCCCGGTCGAGACCGCGATGGCGAAAGCCGTCCACACCCCGGAAATCCGCGCCGATTATCACGACGCCATCCCGCTCAACCGTTACGGCCTCGAAGAGGAACTAGCGGAGGCGGTGTTCTTTCTGTGCAGCGAGCGTGCGAGCTACATCACCGGACAGATTCTCGCCGTTGACGGCGGATTTGACGCCGCCGGCATCGGACTGCCGACGCTGCGCGGGCAGCGAAGGAACGGATAGCGCCTTCTTCGCCCTCTCCCCGCCCTTCGCGGGGAGAGGGTTGGGTGAGGGGCTGCTTCCACGAATGCTGAAGCAGAAGGCATGCGGAGGCTCCCCCTCACCCGCCGCGCAAGAGCGCGGCGACCTCTCCCCGCAGGCGGGGAGAGGTAAGCAAGGAGCTGGCGGACGCATCAATAATCTTGCCGCCGGCCTCACAATTGCCTAGCTGATTTCATTATTCGCTCGAAGGAGCGTTCTTTGCATGCGGACAGCTTTCGCCAGAATCATCCTGCTCGCGACACTCGTGCTTGCCCTCGCCGCGCCGCCTGCCCAGGCCGAGGTCCGCATCCTCGCCAGTCCGGGGGGACAGGTCGGGCCGTTCCTCGATCTGTTCGAGCGCGTGCGTGATTCCGGCGAACGCGTCGTGATCGACGGGCCGTGCCTGTCGGCCTGCACGCTGGTGTTGAGCATGGTGCCGAGCAGCCGCATCTGCGTGACGCGGCGCGCGATCCTCGGATTCCACGCCGCGCGTTCGATCGACCGGCGGGGGCGGATGTATGCCGAGCCGGAGGCGTCCGAACTCGTGCTCGAGGCCTATCCCGCCGCGGTGCGGGGCTGGATTCTCCGCCGCGGTGGGT
This sequence comes from Bradyrhizobium lablabi, assembly GCF_900141755.1. Taxonomy (NCBI): domain Bacteria; kingdom Pseudomonadati; phylum Pseudomonadota; class Alphaproteobacteria; order Hyphomicrobiales; family Nitrobacteraceae; genus Bradyrhizobium; species Bradyrhizobium lablabi. The sequence continues at coordinate 2,882,918 of NZ_LT670844.1, forward strand.
TGACCTCGCGCCTGCTTTTACTGCGCGGGCGCGAATTGTCGGCGATTTATCCGTCGTGTCGCTGACTTATCCCTGCTCCGCCGGGCAGAACACCATCCAGGGAATGTCGAACTTATCGACACACATTCCAAAGCCCTTGGCAAAGAAGGTTTTGGCGAACGCCATATCGACCCTGCCGCCGTCGGACAGCGCCTTGAACTTTCGCTCGGCGTCGGCGAGGTCCTCGACCAATAGTGAAACCGAAAAGCCCTGCGGCTTGTGGAAGTGGCCGGGAGGCGCGTCGGACGCCATGATGGTGGCGCCCCCGAGCGATGCCCGGGCGTGCATGATCTTCTTCTTCCACTCCGGCGGCGTCGGCATATCCGCCGGCGCGCTCTCATGCGTCATCATCATCTCGATTTTCGCGCCGAGCGCCTTTTCGTAGTATTTCAACGCCGCTTCGCAATTGCCGTTGTAATAGAGATAGGGATTGACCTGCATCGCTTGCTCCTTGGGGCTGGTAGTGGTGGACTATTTCTCGGTGAGCCTTTTCAAATTGGCGAGACCGATTTCAAAATCCTTGCCAATCATGTGGTCCAGGTTGATGAACACCTGCATCACCTTGGACACGAAGACCGCCGGGCCATGCATGAGCCATGTCAAATGAGTGGCATCACCCTGCGGCAGCATTGTGAACTCGGCGGTGTTGTGGCCCTCGAACGGGGTAAAGAAATCGAGTTTGATGACGATCTTGGTCGGCACCGTCGTATCCAGGATCTCCATCCGCCCCGAGCCGACATTCTTGTTGCCGTCCCACCCATAGACCGCGCCCTTGCCGCTCGCGGCGCCGCTATAGCTGCGCTTCATCGCGGGATCCTTGGCCTCGTAGGGCGACCAGCTGCCCCATTGGTGGAAGTCGTTGATCAGCGGGAAGATTTTTTCCGGCGCCGCCTTGACCGTGGTAGCGCGCTGGATGCTGAACGTCCCCGGCTTGGTCGCGGCGAGGATGAGGATGACCGCAATCGCGATGGCGAGCACGATGGCGATGATGGCAATGATTTCAACCATGGAAAGCTCCTTACTTCGTGAAATTGTCAGCGCGTACAGTCAGCGGCGGAAGGGTATGAGCCCGCGCAAACTGCCGTCGCGCAGCCATAGCCCGCCCCACAGCATCAGCCCGAGATAAAACCCGAACAGGATGTGGGTGAACAGCGGACTGCCGATCCGCACATGCGATGCCATCGCGCCGCCGAGATATCCGGTCAAGAGGATCGCACCGACGAACGAGGTCGGCGGGATCGCGTAGAGAATGGTGCAGACGATCGAGATGATCCCGAGGCTTCGCGCCAGGCTTTCGCTCGAACCATAGCCGATCCGGTCCATCGTTTCCGTGACAATCGGCCACGGCACCAGCTTAATGGCGCCGTCGAACAGCATGAACACAATGACGAGACCGCTGAGAACGCGGCCCAACCAGAGCGCGGGTCTTGAGACCGGCGCGGTCTCTGCGATCGTCGACATGGCTTTCTCCGTGAGGAATAGCTGATGCATGCCTTTAAGACGAACGAGACCGGGGCGGGACGACAGGGGGGTGAAAAAAATTTCACTCCGTCATGCCCGGGCTTGTCCCCGGGCATCCACGTCTTTCTTGTGCGCGCATCCGAAGACGTGGATGGCCGGGACAAGCCCACCACTGTCCGGTTCGATTTTTGTAGACAGGGTGCATGACGAGGATTCTTCTGTGTTTTGAGCGCTTCGCACACGTTCGAGACACCGAAGGAGGTCCACGCCATGCGGCATCAGAATAGCGTATTTCACAGTCTAACAAAGCACGTTCCTTGGTCTAAGTTCGAACAGATCGTGGAGAAGTACGGGGCCGACCGGCTGGTGCGGAAATTGACGACGAAGCGTCAGTTCATCGCATTGCTGTACGGGCAATTGAGCGGCTCGACGAGCCTGCGGGAGGTCGTGACCGGGATGGCGAGCCACGAGACGCGGCTTTATCACGTGGGGGCGGCGCCGGTGAAGCGTTCGACGATGTCGGACGCCAATTCGACGCGGCCTTGGCAAGTGTTCAGCGAGCTGTTCGCGCAGATGCTGCCGCAAGCGCATCGTGGGCTGCGGCGCGCGACGGCAGACGCGGTCCGGCTCATTGATTCCACCAGTGTTCGGCTCTCCAGCCTGAGCGAAGGCTGGGCGACATTTTCGGCCGATGTGTTCGGCGCCAAGGCGCATATCGTCTACGATCCGAATGCCGATCGGCCGGTTTACTTTGCGGTGACGCCCGCTAACGTCAACGACATCACAGCCGCCAAGGCGATGCCGATCGAGCCGGGCGCAACCTACGTCTACGACCTCGGTTATTACGATTATGGCTGGTGGGCGCGGCTCGATGACGCCGGCTGCCGCTTCGTGACGCGACTGAAGAAGAATACCCCGTTCAGCGTGGTAAAGGAGAACCGCGTCCCCAAAAACAGCAATATTCTGCGCGACCGCATCGGTCATTTGCCGGCCCGGCTCGCCAACAGCCGCAAAAATCCGCTGCAAGTTCCGGTCCGAGAGATCACCGTGATCATCGACACCGGTAAGCTGTTGCGCATCGTGACCAATGATATCGACGCGCCGGCAGAAGAGATCGCAGAGCTTTACAAACAGCGCTGGCAGATCGAATTGTTCTTTCGCTGGGTCAAGCAGACGCTTCGAATCAGGCACTTCATCGGTGTCTCCGAGAATGCCGTCCGCATTCAGATCGCCATCGCCCTGATCGCCTTTCTCATCTTGCGCATGGCCCAGCTGGCTCAAAAAGCGGTGCACAGCCCTCTCGAATTTGCCCGCCTCGTCCGCACCAACCTCATGCACAGACGCCCGATCAACCATTTGCTCGAACCCCTACAGCCGATCCCGATAAACCCCGATCAGTTGAAACTTGGACTATACTTCCAATGAACCGGACAGTGGTGGGACAAGCCCGGCCATGACGGATGATAAGCTCTACGGCTCTATTTCGCCTTGGCGCCGCGCGGCTGGCTGTCGCGCATCAGGCGGTCGAGATGCATCCGGATGTGGGCGGCTTCGGCGGAAGTATTGGCCAGCGCGATGGCGCGGTCGAAGGCGATGCGGGCCTCGTCATTGCGGCCAAGCTGCATCAAAAACGCGCCGCGCACGCCGAAGAAATGAAAGTAATTCGACAGCCGCTCGCCGAGCGGCTCGATCATCGCGAGTGCGGCCTCCGCCCCGCGCACCTTGGATACCGCGACCGCGCGGTTGAGCGTCACCACCGGCGAGGGCTGCATCAGTTCGAGCGCGCCGTAGAGCAGATCGATCTGGGCCCAGTCGGTATCTTCGGGTTTTGCGGCGCGGGCATGCAGGGCGGCGATCGCCGCCTGAATCTGGTAGGGCCCGCTGTGGCGGTGGCGCATCGCCTTGTCGATCAGCGCCAGCCCCTCCGCGATCATCTTCTGGTTCCACAGCGCGCGGTCCTGATCGTCGAGCAACACCAGCGTGCCGTCTTTGTCGAAACGCGCCGCCGTGCGGGCGTGCTGCAGCAACAACAGCGCGGTCAGCCCCATGATCTCGGGCTCGCTCTGGAACAGCCGCAGCAACAGCCGTGCCAGCCGGATCGCCTCCTCGCACAGAGGTGCGCGGGCTTCGGCGGTGTCGCCGCCGGCCGAATAACCCTCGTTGAAAATCAGGTAGATCATCGCGGCGACCCCCGACAGCCGCTCGGTGCGCTCCACCGCGCCGGGCGTCTCGAACGGCACGTCGGCATCGGCAACCCGCGCTTTCGCACGGGTGATGCGCTGCTCCATGGCGGCTTCCGAGACCAGAAACGCGCGCGCGATCTGTTTCACCGTCAATCCGGAGACGATGCGCAGCGCGAGCGCGATCTGCTGGGTTGCCGGCAAATCCGGATGGCAGCAAATGAACAGCAATCGCAAAATGTCGTCGCGGTAATGCGAGCCGTCGAGGCGTTCGGCGATTGCGTCTTCGGCATCATCGAGATCGGAGATCGACTGATCGTCCTCGGGCAATGGCTGCTGCTTGCGGCTGCGGCGCACCTCGTCGATCGCGACATTGCGGCCGACCATGATCAGCCATGCCGCGGCATCGCGCGGCGGGCCATTTTGCGGCCAGCTTTTCAGCGCGCGCAAGGACGCGTTCTGGAAGGCTTCCTCGGCGGTATCGAGATTGCGGAAGTAACGCAGCAGCGCACCGACCGCCTGGGGACGCGCCGAGGTCAGCGCGGCATCGATCCAGGCGGTGTCGGTCACTTTGCCACACTCCCAGGCGTAAACATGCCGACAGGGCGGATTTCATAGGCACCGCCGGGATTGGCGGCGCCGAGATCGCGCGCGATGTCGAGCGCCTCGTCGAGATTCTTGCAGTCGACGACGTAAAAGCCGAGCAACTGCTCTTTGGTTTCAGCATAGGGGCCGTCGAGCACAACAGGCGGATTTTCCTTGCGCAGCGTGGTCGCCGCCGTCGTCGGCAACAACCGCGCCACCGGGCCGAGCCGGCCCTGTTTTGTCAGTTTGTCCTGGACGACGGCAAGTTTCTGCATGACGGCGGCGTCCTGCTCCTTGGTCCAAGAGCCGGTGAAGTCTTCATCGTGGTAGCAAAGGATGGCGTAAAGCATGCGCAGGGTTCCCGTTTAATCCAAGGACGTTTCAGTATGCCCGGAGCCGACAGCCCAGCGGAAATATTTTGCAAGACAGGCGCGTGCCGGTAAGGTCCGGAATTCCCCAATTATGAGGCAAAAATCCGATGAAGAAAGGCGCACTCGCCCTGCTGGTGCACGGCGGGACCGAAAACTGGTCCCCGGAACGATGGAAGAACCGGTTCAACGAGGTGTGCAGCGATCGCCGCGTCGTGCTGTTGCCCGATATGGCGTTCGATCCGGCCGAAATCCATTACGCCGCGGTGTGGAAGCCGGCCCCGGGCGAGCTCGCGGCATTTTCGAACCTGCGGGTGATTTTCAACCTCGGCGCCGGCGTCGATGCGCTGATGGCGGACAACAGCCTGCCGAAAGTGCCGCTGGTTCGCGTCGCGGTCGCTGACCTCACCTTTCGGATGACGGAATATGTCGTGCTGCACGTGCTGATGCATCATCGCCAGGAGCTCTATCTGCGGGAAAGCCAGCGCGAAAAACGCTGGGCGCCGCGGGCGCAGTGGCCGGCGGGTGCGATTTCGGTCGGGATCATGGGTCTCGGTACGCTCGGGGCGAATGCAGCCGAGGCGCTCCGGCATCTCGGCTTTCTCGTGTCGGGCTGGAGCCGGAGCCGCAAGCAGATCGACGGCATCGCCTGCTTTCACGGCGAGGCAGAGTTCGATACGTTTCTGCGACAAACCGATATCCTGGTCAGCCTGCTGCCGCTGACGCCGGACACAAGACACATCCTCGATCGAAAATTATTCGCAAAACTTAAGCGCGACAGCCCGCTGGGCGCGCCGGTCCTGATCAATGCCGGCCGCGGCGGCTTGCAAAACGAAGCCGACATCCTGGCGTGTCTCGATGACGGCACCCTCGGGGCCGCATCGCTCGACGTGTTCGAAAAGGAGCCGCTTCCCGCCGACAGCCGGTTCTGGACGCACCCAAAAGTCGTGCTGACGCCGCACAACGCCGCCGATACCGACGCCGACGAGATTTCAAAATACGTCGCGCGCCAGATCGAGCGTTTCGAGGCCGGCGGGGCGCTGGAAAACGTCGTCGATCTCGCGCGGGGGTATTAAGCGCGAGCTATAAATCCATCGTCGTCCCTGCGAAAGCAGGGACCCATAACCACCGGCCTCTGTTGTTACAAAAGCCAACTACCCCCGGCGCAAAACCGAGAAGCCGCGGCGTATGGGTCCCTGTTTTCGCAGGGACGACGATGGAATTTTACTTCACGCCAACCCCGCAACGACATCGGCGAGGCGGTCGTAGGCCGGCGTGACGCCGCGCTCGATGCCCGAATTCAGATGCCCGTCGCGATTTTCCTTGCTGTTGTGAAGGATGGTCGTTGTCAGTCTGGTTTTGCCGCCGAGATCCGCAAAGCTCGACGTCACCTGGTATTCGTCGGTGGTGTAACTCGGCAACACGATCCGCTCGACGAACACCAGGCGTTCGGGCCGCACGATCTCGCGATAGACGCCTTGCAGCGTGGTGTCGCGGCCGTCAGGCGAACGCAGCGTGAAGCGGTAAGCGCCGCCGACCCGCAGGTCGATCTCGCAGGCGGTCATCGGCATCTCGGCGCAGCCGAGCCAGCGCTTGAGATGCTCTGGCGTGGTCATGGCGTCGAACACCAGATGCCGCGGCGCGTCGAACATCCGCGTCATGGCGATTTCGAGATCCGACGGGGTGGTGATTTTCAGAGTCTTATCTATCCTTGCGTCCACGGTGCTTCTCCTTGGTAGGCTTCGGCTTATTGTTCGGCTTGCGCGTACGTTGCGATCCGGCTTTCGCGGCCTGATTGGCCTTCAGTTCTTCCAGATAGTCGTCGAGGCGACCGAAATTCTCGTCCCAGAACCGGCGGAAGCCTCCCAGCCAGCCATCGACTGCCCTCAGCGACACCGGCGCGATCCGGCACGGCCGCCACTGCGCCTCGCGGCCGCGCGAGATCAACCCGGCATGTTCCAGCACCTTGAGATGTTTCGAGATCGCCGGAAGGCTCATGTCGAACGGCTCGGCCAGTTCCATCACCGAGGTTTCGCCGAGCGTGAGCCGCGACAGGATTGCCCGCCGCGTCGGATCGGCAAGTGCGGCAAAAGTCGTGCTGAGCGGATCGGACGGCATTCTGTGTTTAGCCTTCTGGTTAAATAACCTTTGGGTTAAATACGGCAGGCCGATATCGATGTCAAGCGCCGCGCGGCTCTCACCGGGCGGCGCCTTGTTCCCGTAGAAACTCAGCCCTTCGCCGGCAACGCGTGTGCAAAGCTCCAGGAATGGCCGAACGGGTCCATGATGCGGGCATAGCGCGCGCCCCAAAATGCGTCCCACGGCGCCATGGTGACGACGGCGCCGGCGTCGGCGGCGCGTTGCACCGCCGCGTCGCAGTTCTCGACTTCGAGATGCATGGTGACCGAGGTTCCCTTGATCTGGTCGGGCGGATACACCGCGTCCACCATGCCATGCCCGCCGCGGTGTTCGGGAAAGTCATCCATCAGGAAAATCCGCGCGCCGTTGACGCTAATTTCCGAATGCATCAGGCGTTTGCCGTCCTGCGCCGGCATTCGCATCACCTCGGAGGCGCCAAGCGCCTTCTTGTAGAATTCGATCGCAGCGTTGGCATCGTTGACGATGAGATGCGGCGTAACGGCTTGTACGGGGTCGGCCATGTTCAAGCTCCTAGATTTTGAAAGCACGACACCATGACGAACGAGAAGTGTTGGTGCCGACAGGGGAGCCGTAAAAAATCTCCACGTCGTTCTCGCTTAAGCGGCGACGACGCGCGGGGCTAGGACCGCACCATCACGTCGATCGCACCCTTCACGATCGCTTCCAGCTCCTTGCGCGGTACCCGCGCCCGAGCCCGGATAGCGATGGTGTGGATGGTCGCGGACGCAAGCTGCGAAAGCACCACGGGATCGGCTGACGCCGGAAGCTCGCCTTTCTCCTTGGCGGAGCGGAAGCAAGCAGCGAATGCCTTGTCGAGTTCGGAAAATCCTTCCAGCACCATGCTGCGGATATCGGGGTCGAACACCGCTTCCGAGGCCGCCGTCATCACCGTGAAGCAGCCGCGCGGGCCGCTCTCGCCGGAAAGATAAATATCGAGCGCCACCGCGAAGATGCGCGCGAGGCGCTCGCGGATCGGCATTTCGTCCCGGAAAATTTCGAGCATCGCCTCGCGCGCGTCGGCGCGATAGCGCGCATAGCTCTTGATGTAGAGCTCGCGCTTGTCGCCGAACGCGCCATAAAGGCTCGGCCGGTTCATGCCGGTGGCGGCGCTGAGATCGTCGAGCGAAGTCGCCGCAAACCCGTCCTTGCGGAACAGATCGAGCGCCTTGCCGAGCGCGACCTCCGGCTCGTACGCGCGCGGCCGGCCCCGGCGCTTCGGCGTAACGGAATCAGGCTTAGCTGCCAGCTTTTTACTTTTTTGTACCATTTCGCAAAAAATCCCTTGACGGCGTTTATATTATGCGAAATGGTATAAAAATCAACCCTGGTCAAAAACGCCGGACCAAACCGCCAAGGAGGCTTCCCATGGACCTGTATTTCTCGCCGCTGGCCTGCTCGCTGGCGACCCGCATCGCGCTGTACGAAGCCGGCACCGACGCCAATTATCTTGAGGTCGATCCGAAGACCAAGGTGGTGCAGAACGACGGCTCGGATTTTTATCAGGTCAACCCGCTCGGGCTAGTGCCGACGCTGCGCACCGATGACGGACTGGTGCTCACCGAGAACGCGGCGATCCTGCAATATGTCGCCGACCGCTTTCCGCAGGCCGGCATCTCAGCCGGACCCGGCATGGAGCGCAGCCGGCTGCATCAATGGCTCTGCTTCATCGGCACCGAACTGCACAAGGGCTTGTTCGTGCCGGTGCTCGACAAGAAGGCGCCGCCGGAAATGAAGACCTACATCCTCGGCAAGGGCCTGTCGCGGCTCGATTACCTCGAAAATTATCTCAAGGGCCGCGAATTCCTGCTCGACCATTTCAGCGTCGCCGACGCCTACCTCGTCACCGTCATCAACTGGACCATGGCGACGCCGCCGATCGAACTGGCCAAATGGCCTGTTGTGAAGGCTTATTACGAACGGCTGCGCGCGCGGCCCAGCATCGCGAGAGCGGTCGCGGAAGAGTTCAAGCTCTATCAGGCCGAGCAAGCACGCCATCAGGCGGCGGCGTAGGCGTTATCTCTCACCGAATCGTCCCCGCGAAAGCGGGGACCCATAACCACCAGCGGCGTGATTTAAGGAAGTCGTCGTACACCACGCTGCAACGGAAAATTCCCGGCGTATGGGCCCCCGCTTTCGCGGGGGCGACACCGGAATTTTAGTTACACCATCAAAACGGGCTCTCGCCCAACCCCGGGACATCCGCAGGCCTTGGACCAGGTGCTGCCCAGCGAAAGCGGCGGTCGGCTTCGGTAATCGTAACATCGTTGATGCTGGCTTCGCGGCGGCGCATCAGGCCGTGCTCATCGAACTCCCATTGTTCGTTGCCGTAGGAGCGATGCCACTGCCCGGCATCGTCATGCCACTCGTATTGAAAGCGCACCGCGATGTGGTTCCCGTCGAACGCCCAGAGATCCTTGATCAGGCGATACTCATGCTCTTTCGCCCATTTGCGGGTGAGGAAGGCTATGATCGCGGCGCGGCCTTCAAAAAATTCCGAGCGGTTGCGCCAACGGCTGTCCTCGGTATAGGCCAGCGCCACGCGCTCGGGATCCCTGGAATTCCAGGCGTCCTCGGCCATGCGGGCTTTTTGGGCGGCGGTTTCTCTGGTGAACGGCGGAAGCGGCGGACGCGACATGGGAACCTCAAGGGTTTGCGAGAGTGGTCGCCTGCATCTAGTGACGAGATGGCAAGTTGCCATCGCTAGATCAGATCGGCCTTCAGCAGCACCCGCAGCGACTTCGGGATCGGCTGCGCCCGGCCCTCGCTGATGAAGGCGACGCGGACTTGCGCTTTCACCAGCAAATGCTCGCCGCGGCGCACCTCCTGCGCCAGCGTGATGGAAGCGCCCTTCACCGCGACCGGCCAGGTCACGATGTCGAGCACGTCATCCATTCGCGCGGGTCTTAGGTAATCGATCTGCATCGAGCGCACCACGAAGGCAAATCCCGGGGTTTCCGTCTGCGCTTCCGCGAACAGCGCATGCTGTTCAGCACCCATCAGCCGCAGATGATTGGTGCGGCCGCGCTCCATGAAGCGCAGATAATTGGCGTGGTAGACGATGCCGGAGAAATCGGTGTCCTCGTAAAAGACCCGGACCTGCATGTGATGGCGGCCGTCGCGGATTACGCCGTCGAGATGGGCAGTCTTAGTCATGACATCAAGACCGGACTGAAAGAGTCAAACGTACTGCGGCCGCAAATAATCGCTTGTCTCTCGACCACAACGAAGTTCCAGGCGTCAAACTCACTGCCGCCAGAAGATGGACGTCGATATAACCCAATCCTTGCCCCGCAAGCGAGAAGTTAGAGATGAACTCGAGAACCTCCTCATGAGATGCCACGTTGGCAACTGGCAAGAAGCTCAGCATCAACAGTACTTCGTCGCGATTTCGCAGATGGCCTACTGCAACTTCGCCGACGACGAACGGATGAGTGGATACTTGCTGAACGTCAAGGAGCCGCGTTAAGCCTGCATCTTTGCTGCGGAGGTGATCGACCCAGATTGAGGTGTCGACCAGGATCAACGGGGTCGCCGGCGCGGGATCGGGCGAAGTTGAGGCTCGGTGCCGCCGAGCCGCGCCAGCCGACGGGCCGCTTCACGTTCAATCAGCGCTTTGAGTGCCTCGCGAAGAAGGGCCGACCTTTCGTGAACATTGGTCAATTGCTCGGCGCGGGCGAGCAATTCATCGTCGAGAGCTACCGTCGTACGCATCCGATTTTCTCCGAGGCACCAAATATAGCATCATCTGATGCACATTTCCATGCCCACTCTTCCCTCAAAACTCGGGTAATCCGCGTGATGCTGCTGCACAGACACAGCAGCGGTCTAAGCCGCGGCCGGAGCCGATCCGCCCAGCGTCACCAGCACGATCTCCGGCGGGACGCCGAGGCGGAACGGCATGATGCTGCAGCCGAGGCCGCCGGAGACGATGACGTCGCAATTGGCCCTTGTGTGGCCATAGGCGAACCGGTTGCCGTAACGCGACGGCACCACCGGCGACCAGCCGAACAACCGAATTTGGCCACCATGGGTATGGCCGGACAGCTGCAGCGCCACCCGCTCCGGCACCCGCACCGCCACGTCGGGCTCGTGCGCCAAAAGAATGAGCGGCGCATCGTCGGTCACTTTCGCCAACGTCGCTGCGAGATCATCGACGCCGATGCGCGGAACGGGGCGGAAACGCCGTGCCGGAACATAGGCCAGTTGATCGCCGAGCCCGGCGAGCCAGAACGGACGCCCGTCTTTGGTCAGGCGCATCGCGTCGTTCTCATAAACCGGAATACCGACCGCTTCGAGCGCGCGCCGGGCGTTGGTCAACCCGCGTCCTTCCCGTTGCACGGTCTTGTCTTCCCACCAATCATGATTGCCGAGGATCGCATGGACGCCGAGCGGAGCCTTTAGTCTGGCCAGCACCGGCGCCCATTCGTCCGCCGGAATGAAACTCGTCACGTGGCGATGGCCGGCGACATAATCGCCGAGCATCACGATGATATCCGCGTTGAGTGCGTTGGTGCGCTCGACGATCGACTGGATGTGTTCCAGCGACATCCAGGGATCGCAGGCATGCAGGTCAGCAATGACGGCGATCTTGAGCTGGAGACCAGCGGGCCATCGCGGCGGCTGGATGTCATAGCGCGTAATATCAAGCCGCAGCTCGGGCTCGATACCAAAACCGTATGCCGCGGTCGTGGCGCTGAAAGCACCGAACCCGGCAAAGAAACGAAAGAACTGGCGGCGCGAGATCATGAATGGTTAATTGTGATGCACGCTTACGCTAAGCACGGATTGCAGCTTAATTGGGGTAGGTTTGTGCAGAAAGCCAGCAGCCGCGCGCGTTAACCATCATCGTCGCCGTTGCCGAACAATCCGAACTGCGCCGGATCGCGCGCGGGCTCGGCGAGACCAAGATGGCGGAAGGCGTGCGAGGTCAGAAGCCTGCCGCGCGGGGTGCGCTGCAGATAGCCGCACTGAATCAAAAACGGCTCGATGATGTCCTCGATCGCATCGCGCGGCTCCGACAGCGCCGCCGCCATGGTTTCGACGCCGACCGGGCCGCCGCCGTAATTCATCGCGATGGTCGAGAGATAGCGCCGGTCCATGGCATCGAGGCCGGCGCCGTCGACCTCGAGCGCGCTCAGCGCGTTGTCGGCAATCGCACGGTCGATCGCGGCGGCATCGGCCGCGGAAGCAAAATCGCGCACCCGCCGCAACAACCGTCCGGCGATCCGCGGCGTGCCGCGGGCGCGGCGCGCGATCTCGTTGGCGCCATCGCTCGTCATGCCGATCTTGAGCACGCGCGCGCCGCGGGTGACGATCTTCTCCAGTTCCTCTTCGGTGTAGAAATTCAGCCGCACCGGGATGCCAAAACGGTCGCGCAGCGGATTGGTCAGAAGCCCGGCGCGCGTGGTCGCACCAACGAGCGTGAATTTTGCCAATTCGATCTTGACCGAGCGCGCCGCCGGTCCCTCGCCGATGATGAGGTCGAGCTGAAAGTCCTCCATCGCCGGATAAAGCACTTCCTCCACCGCCGGGCTCAGGCGATGGATTTCATCGATGAATAGCACGTCGCGCTCTTCGAGATTGGTCAGAAGGGCGGCGAGATCGCCGGCCTTGGCGATCACGGGACCGGAGGTTGCGCGAAAGCCGACGCCTAATTCGCGCGCCACGATCTGCGCCAGCGTGGTCTTGCCGAGACCGGGGGGGCCTACGAACAGCACATGGTCCAGCGCCTCGCCCCGCTTGCGCGCGGCCTCGATGAAGATCGAGAGATTGGCGCGCGCCTGCGCTTGTCCAACGAACTCCGACAGAAGTTGCGGGCGCAGCGCGGTGTCGGGCACATCCTCGGTGCGGCGCTCAGGCGTGATGATGCGGGAGGGCGGGGTCATGCGGGCAGGATAGCACGAGACAGCGGCTTGGTGAGCCACCAACAAAGAGTGGTCGGCAGGATTGCGAGCACCGCGAGCATGGCAAATGCCACGAGCACCTGCCCCGCGTCTGGCAACATGGCGGCCGAAGATTCCTCGAGGATGGTGCCGGACACGATAACGCCGATAATCGCGATGGCCACGGCGAGCCACGCCACCCACAGCGCGTTCTTCCCGGCATAGACCGCGGCCAAGGCGAAAATCAATCCCGCCACGGCTGACGGCGGGAATGAGGCCAGCACCGTTGCGACAGCGAGCAGCAACGCCGCGATCGAAACCATGGTGCCCAGCGCCTTAAGACCTACAAAAGCGAGAACGAGCTGCAGGATCGGTGCGCCTAACCCGGCGATGATCAGCAGAATAAGCGCCGCGAAGGCTATCGGCCCCACGACCGAAAATATCATGGTGATGCCGATCACCCGCGCCAGGCGATGGAATAAAGCACCAACGCTCACTTCGCCAATTCCTTCAGCCCGAGCCGGATGAGCTGCGCGGTCTCGGCGCCCTCACCGGCGCTGCGCGAAGCCGACGCAATCGCGGCCGCCGCCTGCGGCTGGCCGTAGCCGAGATTGACCAGCGCCGAGATCGCGTCGGTGACCGGGCGCGGCGCGCGGGAATCGTCGATCGCGCCGGACAGATGCACCAGCGCCGGATCGACATTGGCAAAGGCGGGTGCCTTGTCCTTCAATTCGGTGACGATGCGCTCGGCCACTTTCGGGCCGACGCCCGGCGTGCGCGTCACTGCCGCCTTGTCGCGCAGCGCGATCGCGTTGGCGAGATCGGACGGCGGCAAGGTGCCGAGCACGGCGAGCGCGACCTTGGCGCCGACGCCCTGCACCGTCTGCAACAGCCGAAACCATTCGCGCTCGACATCGCTGCGAAAGCCGAACAGTTTTATCTGGTCCTCGCGCACATACGTCTCGATCGAGAGCACGGCGGCCTCCCCGGCCGCCGGCAGCGCCTGCAGCGTGCGGCTCGAGCAATGCACCTGATAGCCGACGCCGCCGACGTCGAGAATGACAAAATCCTCGCCGTAGCTGTCGATCAGGCCTTTTAGTTTACCGATCATGATGAGGACTCGGAAAGGCCAGGCACATCTCGCTCGTCATGCCCGGGCTTGTCCCGGGCATCCACGTCTTTCTTGCCGATGTCCCCGACGTGGATGGCCGGGACAAGCCCGGCCATGACGGCTGAGAGCGATGCGCGGACATCATACCCCGACCATCCTCAGCCGCAGCGGGGTGCTCTGGCGGTGATGCGCATGGGTAATCGCAATGGCGAGCGCATCGGCGGCGTCGGGCGATTTCGGTTCGGCCTTCGGCAGCAGGATTTTCAGCATCACCAGAACCTGGTTCTTGTCGGCGTGGCCGGCGCCGACCACGGTCTTCTTGACCTGGTTTGGCGCGTATTCGGCAACCGATATCCCGAACATCGCCGGCGCCAGCATCGCAACCCCCCTCGCCTGCCCGAGTTTTAAGGTAGCGACACCGTCTTTATTGACAAAGGTCTGCTCGACCGCGGCTTCCGCCGGCTTGAAATCGCCGAGCACGGCCGCGAGCCCCTCGTGGATCGCGAGCAGGCGGCTCGCCAGCGGCAGGCTGTCAGCCGGTTCCACCGAGCCGCAGCCGAGGAAAGTCAGCCGGTTGCCCTCGATCTCGATCACGCCCCATCCGGTGCGGCGCAGGCCCGGATCGATGCCAAGGATGCGGACGGGGTGGCGAATCGGCGGTGGGGTCATGGGGTAGTGATAGCGCCGGAGCCGGGTCGGCGAAATAGACCACCAGTCGTCATCACCCGCGAAAGCGGGTGATCCAGTACGCCGAGGCCTCTCGGTTCAATCGCAACTGCTCCGGAATACTGGATCGCCCGGTCAAGCCGGGCGACGACACCTGTGTGTGTGGCGCCCGGCGCCCTATCCGCCCATCTTCGCAACAAGCGCGTCGGAAACCTCGAAATTGGCGTAGACGTTTTGGACGTCGTCGTGCTCGTTCAGGAGATCGATCAACTTCAACAGCTTCTCGCCGGTTTCGTCGTCCACCGGAACCGTGTTCTGCGGCTTCCAGGTCAGCGCCGACTTGCGGGGTTCGCCGAATTTCGCTTCCAGCGCCTTTGCCACCTCGCGAAACGTCTCCGGCGAGGCGTAGATCTCGTGGCCGTTTTCGCTCGACGACACGTCGTCGGCGCCGGCCTCGATCGCCGCCTCGAGCATTGCATCGTCGGAGGCGGCCTTGGCGTCGTATTCGATGATGCCAGTGCGATCGAACATGAAGGCGACCGAGCCGGTTTCGCCGAGATTGCCGCCCGCCTTGGTGAAATAGGACCGGATGTCCGATGCCGCGCGGTTGCGGTTGTCGGTCAGCGCCTCGACGATCACGGCAACCCCGCCCGGACCATAGCCCTCGTAGCGGATCTCGTCGTAATTCTCGCTATCGCTGCCGCTCGCCTTCTTGACCGCGCGCTCGATCGAGTCCTTCGACATGTTTTCCTGGCGGGCGGAAATGATCGCCGCGCGCAGCCGCGCGTTCATCGAAGGATCGGGCTGGCCCATCTTGGCCGCCACCGTGATTTCCCGCGCCAGCTTACTGAAAAGCTTCGACTTCTGGGCATCCTGCCGGCCCTTGCGGTGCATGATGTTCTTGAACTGGGAATGTCCGGCCATGCGGTCTCTCTTAGGTCTTCATCCGGTAACTAAACGGGGGTGGGAGAGCGCGGCGTTATAGGCCCGGAAACCGTCAAAATCAAAGATTCGGCGGTCATTTCGGTATACAGGTAGTGCCTTCTGCCGGAATATGAGGCAATCGTTAACTATGACTTCACGCCCAAATGCGAGGATGACGTCCTCATTGCAAGTGCCCGAGAGAGCCCATGGCGTTCGGTTTGTTTCGAAAGCGTCTGCCGGAACCGGCTGCGCCGGTGGCTGATCCGCAGGCGGTGACGCCGGCGGCGGCCGCCGAGGCTAACGCCCCCTCAGACGGCGATTCCGCCAGGGAAATCCTCGAACTGCTCGAACTCGAACTCGGCGCCATGATCCGGCAGCTCGAGCGCGCGGCCAATTCGGTCGCCGGCGGCGCCGAGGCGACGGCGGCGACACTTGCGACCATCCGCCAGCGCACCGACGCGCTGACCGGGCGCACCAGCGCCGCGCAGAACACCGCGACCACTTTCTCGCAGGCCGCGGACAAGTTCACCCAGTCGGCGCACGGAATTGGCGCCCAGGTGCGCGACGCCGGCAAGCTCGCCGACCAGGCCAGCGCCGCCGCCCGAGAAGCCAGCGCCAATGTCGATCGGTTGCGCGAATCCTCGGCCGCGATCGGCAACGTCGTCAATTTGATCGCGCAGATCGCGCGGCAAACCACGCTGCTCGCGCTCAACTCCACCATCGAGGCGGCGCGCGCCGGCTCGGCCGGGCGCGGCTTCGCGGTGGTTGCGACCGAAGTCAAGGCGCTCGCGGTGCAGACCCAGAGCGCCACCGAAGAGATCAGCAAGAAGATCGACGCGCTGCAGAAGGATGCCGCCGGCTCGGTCGATGCCGTGCATCGCATCTCGCTGGCGATCGAGGCGATCCGCCCGGTATTCGAAAATGTCAACGGCGCAGTGGCGGAGCAGAACGAAACCACCGGCGAGATATCCGAAAGCGCCGCCAGCGCCTCACATTTCATCGTCTCGGTCGGCGACAGTGCGGCCGAGATCGACAGCGCCACCAAGGAAGCCGAAGCCCATGGCGAGAGCGTCGCCAAGGCCGGCACGGCCGTCACCCAGTTCGCGCAGAAATTAAAATCCCGCTGCGCGGTATTGCTGCGCCAGGGCGACCGCGAAGACCGGCGCAAGCGCGAAAAGCTGCCGTGCAACCTGAAAATGGAAATCCAGACCGCGCGCGGCCTGGTCGCGGCGCCGGTCTACGAGATTTCCATGGAAGGCATTTTGATTTGCGGGCCAGACGCCGAACGGCTGCCGCGCAATGAAAGCCTCGGTGCGATACTGGAGAATATCGGCGCCTGCCGAATTCGCATCACTGAGCATTCCAAGGCCGGCGCGCAGGCGCGGTTCGAACGCCTCGATGCCGAGCTTGCCGAAAAGGTCGAAGACCGGCTGTGGCTGATCCGCGACGAGAACACCGAATTCGTTACCCGCGCCATGGGAGCCGGCACCGCGCTGACCCGGATTTTCGAGGATGCGGTGGCAAGCGGCGCCATCTCAATCGACGACATGTTCGACGCGAACTATGTCGAGATCGCCGGCAGCAATCCGCTGCAGCACCGCACCAAAATTCTCGATTGGGCGGACCGCGCGCTGCCGCCATTCCAGGAGGCGTTCCTCGCCAAGGACCCGCGCATGGTGTTTTGCGTGATGATCGACCGCAACGGCTATCTGCCGGTGCACAACAAGATCTACTCGCATCCGCAGCGGCCCGGCGACGTCGCCTTCAACACCGCCAGCTGCCGCAACCGCCGCATCTTCAACGATCCCGCCGGCCTCGCCGCCGGCCGCAACACCCGCTCCTATCTGATCCAGAGCTACGCCCGCGACATGGGCAACGGCAAAACCATCATGATGCGCGAGATCGACGTGCCGGTGCGCGTCAATGGCCGGCACTGGGGCGGCTTCCGTACCGCGTACAAACTGTGACCAAAGCGACACCGATGACGCAACCCGCAAGACTGGAACGCGCTGACGCCACTGTCTCGGACAGCGAACGTCTGGTCGACCGGCTCGCGAACCGGATCGGCGGCCTCGGCGTCGAGCTCGCCGACGTCGCGGGAAATCTGCAGGAAGTCGCAGGCCGCGTATCGAGCCAGGCCGAGCGGTTCGGGCATCTGCAAAAGACCGCGGAGACGATGGTCTCCGCCAATCACGATATTGCCAGCGCCTCCGGCGCGGTGCAGTCCGCGGCGACGGCGGCCGTCGGTGAAATCACCCAATCGCGTGCCGCGGTGGATACGGCGGTGAAGCATATCGCCGAACTGATCGAGGCGGTTAAGCGCATCGAACTTCGCCTCGGCGACGTCGGGACGGCATTGGCGCAGGTCGCAAAAGTCTCCGGCTCGATCGAAGCGATCGCGAAACAGACCAACCTGCTGGCGCTGAACGCGACCATCGAAGCCGCCCGGGCCGGCGCCGCGGGAAGGGGTTTTGCGGTCGTCGCCAGCGAAGTGAAGAGCCTTGCAGAGGCGACCCGCCAGGCCACGCATCTGATCGGCGATACCGTCCGCGATCTGGACGGCCAGGTCGGCAATTTGATCAGCGCAAGCGGCGACGCCTCGTTGCGCGCCAAGAGCGCCGGCGAAGGCGCCGAGCAGATTCAGGGCATCATCGTCCGCGTCCAGGACGGCTTTACCGCGGTCGGCAGGGAGATCGATGGGGTCACCAAAGCCGCCACCTCCAATCTCGCGCATTGCGACATGGTGATCGGCGAACTCGGCAACCTCGCCAAGGGCGTCGAGCTGTCATCGACCGAGCTCAAGCACGCCGACGACCGGGTCGCCAAATTGCTCGAACTGTCCGAGGGGCTGATCGAGCTGATCGCCGACAGCGGCGTCGAGACGTCGGACGCACCATTGATCCGCGTCGTGATCGACACTGCAAAGCAAATCTCAAAAGCATTCGAGACGGCGATCGAGCGTGGCGAGATCACGGTCGAGCAATTGATGGACGAAAAATATCGCGAGATTGCCGGCACCAATCCCAAGCAATACCTCACCGACTATGTCGCATTCACCGACCGGATTCTGCCCGCCATTCAGGACCCGATCCAAAAAATCGACCCCCGGGTCGTGTTCTGCGTCGCCTGGGCCAAGGGCGGCTATCTTCCGACCCATAATCCGAACTACCGCCTGCCACAGGGGCCCGACCCGGTCTGGAACAACGCCAATTGCCGCAACAAGCGGCTGTTCAACGATCGCGCGGTGAAGAAGGTGGCGGCCAATACAAAACCGTTTTTGCTGCAGACCTACCGGCGCGACATGGGCGGCGGCAATTTCGTCCTGATGAAGGACGTCTCCTCGCCGATCTATGTCCGCGGCCGCCATTGGGGCGCGTTCCGCATGGGCTTTCGGCAGTCCTGAGCTATCCCACGACGCGCGCCGCTCGCCGGCGATGTCGTCGTTCCTTCATTTCGCCGCGCTATAAACTGCGCGCGCTTGCGAAACGGAATTGGCGGGGCTTTTAAAATGAGCAGTGAGCATCCTGAACTCGACGAGCTGCAGGCCGCCTACAAGAACGCGGTGGAGGCCTGGATTTCCTCGATCCGGAAAGAGGAAGCGCTTGCCTCCGTCAATCACACGGTGGCCGAGGTCGACGAGTGGGAAAAGGCGCATTTCGAAGAGGACGAGATGCGCAGCACGGTGAAAGCCGCGAAGGAGAACTACGAGGACGCACTTCGCGCCAAGTTCTTCGGATTCTAGAGCGTGATGACTTTTCTTCGAATCGTCATCCCGCTCTATCTTTTTGTTTGAGCATAATCTTTTCGGAAAACCGGTACCCACTTTTCCGGATCATGCTCTAGCTTTTAAAAATTGATGCCGTAGATCAAGCGCGCCTGGTGACGCTCGAAGTTAACGAGATCGAGCGAGCCCGGCATTTCCGCCGCGCGGCCCGCGACCTGAAAACTCCAGGCCGCCGTCAGGCGCGAGCGCTCCGACAGCTGTATGTACATGGTCGGTCCGACGAACAGCGCGTGACCAGCAAATACATCGAGGCCGAAGCCTTCGTATTTCCGTAAGTAACGCGCTTCGCCGCCGATCAGGACGCCGGGTCGGACTTGCGCCATTATCGCTCCTGCGACGCCGAGGGTGGCGTCGTGCTCCGTTTTGCCGGTGGCGAGAAAGTTCGTCCACTCCGGCTGGTAGAGGAGGTTGACGGCGGCGACCAGTTTGTTGGCAATGAACTCGCGATCGAACGCGAGAGCAAAGTCCGTTCCATACGCGCGCACATGCTGCCCCGATGTCTCATCCAGGCGATTTGCGTGCGGCTCGGCCTCGAACAGCAGGCCGAAGGGCGAGGTAGCTCGATCCAGAAACCTGTATCGCAAGTCCACCGCGGCGCCCTGCACTGCCGTTTGATTGACATCGTCAAATCCGGGAACGCCGCCGATATTGTAGGACGCCGCGACGGCAGCGAACTCCACACGAAAATTCTTGACCGGCACAAATTCGAGTTCGGCCGAGTTGGTCACCGCACGATAGGTGCCGGCACTCTTGTCGAACCGTCCGGTCGTTTCGTTTTGAAATTCCCGCTCGCCGGGCTCGCCAATATCGGACCCGATTGTAAAGCCAAACAGATGCTCGGTATCGATGCCTTCGGCATGCCCGGGAAGCGGCAGCAGCAGGCAGCCCAGCGCGATCTGCAGCAATGTTGAACAGGTCCGCATGTTTCTTAAGCCTGCGCCGCGACGGTAGCTTCTACCGCACCATATGGCTTTCCGATCATGAAGACCACCACAGCAGGCCAGCGACGGCTTTTAGGCTCTGCTTCGTCGTCACGCTCGCGCGAGCCTGGGGGACCGGACCCGTCGACGCTTCGCCCGCTTTGCTGACGGGTGAAGGCTCGGCCCGCGCGCCTTGCTTGCCTGCGGCTTTGCAATTTGTCGAGCCGACGGCTCCGCCTCGTCGGTGAGTGTCACCAGCCTCTCGATCAGCCACCGCCCGGCCGGACCCGGCGGAGTATCGATCTTGTGGATGGCCATCATGGGATATTCTCCACCGCGCCACTCGGGAAGCTTCAACCGCACGAGCTTACCGGTTTCGATATCGGCACGAACTGTCGGTTCCGGCATTCCGCACCATCCTAGCCCAGCGAGAAGAAGCTTGTGCCTGACGGCTTGATCGCTGATGCGCCAGGTATTGAGACTGACGACACCGAAGTCCCGGCCCTCGCCCGCGGGTTGCTCCGAGAGAACAAGCTGGACGAAATCACGTGCCTGCGGTGGATCGGTTTCGCTCGCGTTAGCCAGCGGATGGCTTGGCGCAGCGACGGGAACGAGGCGGATCCCCTCTAGATCGATGCGGCGAAATCCGGTCATATCCATGTGCATGAGGCTTCCCACGCCGATGTCGGCATCGCCGTTTCGAACCACGCGCTCGACGTCGCCAAGGGTCTGCACCAGGAGACGAACCGGCACCGTCGGAAACTGCGCGTGGAATTCGCGGAGCAGCGTCGTGAGCCGATCGTTCGGCAACATGCTGTCGACCGCGAGCGACACTTCAGGCTCAAGCTCTTGCAGAAACCCCCGGACCCGGGCGCGCAGTGTTTCGATGCTAAGTGCGACCGCCCTCGCTTCGGACACAACCGCTTTGCCCTGTTGCGTGAGCTTCGGCTTGCGGGTCGTTCCGCGATCGAAAAGAGAAATGCCGAGCTGCGCCTCCAGCGTATCGATGGCGTAGCTGATCGCGGAGGTGGCGCGCCCCAGCCGTTTGGCGGCGGCGGTAAAGCTTCCCGCTTCGGCGACGGTCAATAGCACCCGAAGCTGATCGACGCTCGGTACCGCGGGGCTCCGCATTTCAAATTCCCTGAAAAGATTTTCCAGTTTTATACGGATTTTTTTGGGTCGAGAAAAGCCTTAGTTCTCCGCCGTGGGGACCCAGGAGTTTCGCCATGGCTAAATCGACTGCAGTGATCGGAGAGCGCCCGCGTCAGATCGTGCACCGGACGCGTGGCCGGCGTCACGGGCCCATCACCCGCCTGATGAGCCCGTCTGACCTCGGCCAAAGTCTCAAGCCGTTCGTCTTTCTCGATCTCTTCGATAACGAAGGAGCCTCGTTTTCGGGCTTCGGGCTGCACCCGCATTCGGGCATTGCGACGCTGACCTACCTGCTGGAAGGCAGTGTCCGATACGAAGACACCACGGGAGCCACCGGGATTTTGCCCCAGGGCGGGGTCGAATGGTTCAAGGCCGGCCGCGGTGCATGGCACGGCGGCGGCGATGGCGAATCCGGCCGGACACGCGGCTTCCAGCTCTGGATCGCGCTGCCGCCCGAGCACGAACTCACGCCAGCCGAAAGCATCTACCAGACCCCGCAGGACATTCGCCGGATCGGACCCGCTTCCGTCCTGCTCGGCAAACTCGGTGCGGTTTCGAGCGCGCTTCCCGCGCCATCGCCGGTAAATTACCTGGCCGTGCGCCTGAAGGCCGGCGAATCCTGGCGCTATCAGCCGCCAGCCGATCACAGCGTTTGCTGGGTTGCGCTCGCTACCGGAAGTCTTGCCGTTCCCGAGCCCGTGCAGGCGGGCGAACTTGCCTCCTTTGAGCCGTCGAACGAGGCGATCGACTTCCACGCCGAAACCGACACCGAATTCGTTCTCGGGTCGGCCGCAAGACATCCATATGAACTCGCCCTCGGACATTACTCCGTGCATACGAGTCCAGCCTCGCTTGAAGCCGGCGAACGGCACATCGGCGAAATAAAAGCGCAACTGCAAAAGCAGGGCTTGTTGTAGCCGCGCGCGAGGGCACGGCCGCTCCCTCTGGAAAATCCGCATATCATCGAAAGACCGAAAGATCCGACCATGCAAAACTTGGACACTGCACTTGCGGCCTCCGGCCGCATTCTCATCGCCGCTCTCTTCCTCCTGAGCGGTGTCGGCAAGATTGCCGCGCCAGCGATGACCCAGGGCTATATCGCTTCGTCGGGTTTGCCGGCACCGCTGCTCGCTTATCTCATTGCCATCATCATCGAGGTCGGCGGCGGACTGCTGCTTATTGTTGGCTTTCAGACCCGGATCGTCGCGCTGATCCTGGCGGTTTTCACTCTGGCGGCCGCGCTGGCATTCCACAACAAATTCGCCGACACAAACCAGATGATCCACTTCCTGAAGGATGTCGCAATTACCGGTGGCCTGCTTCAGGTCGCCGCTTTCGGCCCGGGCTCGGTTAGTCTCGATGCCCGCCGCCTGAACCTCGCACACTGAGATCGATCCGAGAAATCATGTTGATCGGACGATGCGTCGAAGGAAGAACATGCTGCTCGGCGCGAACAATATGACTTTAATATGATGACCTTCATTCTACCCCAGCTTGGAACGAGGGTTCCATGGCCTGAATCGTCGCGTTTACGTCCTTGGAGGAAGAACCTTCGACAGCTATCTTGAATTTCCGAGACAGAGTTTCAGCGAGGCTATGGTCCAGAAATCAACGGCGACGCAAGCCAGCGTTGCAAAATAAATCTCGGCTTTGTTGACGGATAGCAGCGCGATATTATCTAGCCACCACCTCAATCGGCCCCTGGGCGAGCTTCATCGCGGCGGGCGCTGTGCGGTGATTGCTGAATTGGAGGCGCCGATGGCCACGACCCTGACAATCAATGGCGAACAGAAGTCGTTCGACGCGCCGGCGGACATGCCGCTGCTCTGGGTGTTGCGTGACATCCTCGGCCTGACCGGAACCAAATTCGGCTGCGGCATCGCGCAATGCGGCGCCTGCACCGTGCATATCGACGGCAAGCCGGTGCGCTCCTGCATGCTGCCGGTCGGCGCGCTGCGCGACCGCGCCGTCACCACCATCGAGGGCGTCGGCGCGACGCCGGCCGGCGCCAAGGTGCAGAAGGCCTGGCTCGATCTCGAGGTGATCCAGTGCGGTTATTGCCAGCCGGGCCAGGTCATGTCGGCAGCGGCGCTGCTGGCTTCGACCCCCAATCCCGACGATTCCGATATCGATGCCGCGATGGCGGGAAATATCTGCCGCTGCGGCACCTATGTACGGATTCGCGCCGCCATCAAGCAGGCCGCCTCCGGCCGCCAGTCGTGAGGGCTAAGCCATGAAACTCGCAGAACAGAATTCAACTGACGTTTCGCGCCGCGCGCTGTTGACCGGTGGTCTGGCGGGCGGATTTCTGCTCGCCTTCCATCTCCCGCTCCGCGCGCTGACGCCAAACGAACCGGTGCAGCCGCCGGACGACACGATCGGCAAGTTTGCGCCCAACGCCTTCATCCGCATCGACCAGGCCGGCCACACCACGCTGGTCATGCCGCAGGTCGAGATGGGGCAAGGAATCTATACGGGGGTGGCAATGATCTTGGCCGAAGAACTGGACGCCGATTTTTCATCGATCGTTCTTGAGCATGCCCCGCCTAACGAGAAGCTTTACGCAAATCCAGCTTTCGGCATCCAGGCGACGGGAGGCTCTACGTCGGTCCGGGTCTTTTGGAAACCGCTCCGCGCGGCCGGCGCGACAGCCCGCGCCATGCTCATTCAAGCCGCCGCACAACAGTGGCAGGTAGAGCCGGCAAGCTGCACGGCATCGAAAGGCGAGGTCATTCATAAAGAGAGCGGGCGCAAGCTTTCCTATGGCGTGCTGGCGGCGAGCGCGAGCAGCCAGACGCCGCCAAAGGATGTCGCGCTCAAGGATCCCAAGGATTTCGTGCTGATCGGCAAGCCGCTGAAACGCTTCGACACACCCGACAAGGCCAACGGCAAGGTTGTCTACGGGATCGACGCGATCCTGCCCGGCATGAAGTTCGCAACGCTCAAGGCGTGTCCGGTGTTCGGCGGCAAGGTCGGCAAGGTTGACGACAGCGCCGCCAAGAAAATCCCGGGCGTGCAGAAGATCGTCGTGCTGGACGATATGGTCGCCGTTATCGGCGATCACATGTGGGCGGCAAAGAAAGGCCTCGACGCGCTCGTGGTTGACTGGGACGAAGGCCCGAACGCGCGCATCAGTTCGAACGACATCTGGCAGGATTTGCGCGCAGCAAGCGAAAAGGACGGCGCGGTCGCGAAATCGGAAGGCGATATCGCCAAGGGCCTTGCGACCGGCGACAGGCTGGATGCGGCATACGAGCTGCCGTTTCTGGCGCATGCGCCGATGGAGCCGCTGAACGCCACGGTTCATGTCAAGCCCGACTCCTGCGAAATCTGGACCGGCACCCAGATCATGGCCCGGGTGCAGTCGGAGGCGGCGAAAGCGGCCGGGCTCCCGGTCGAGAAAGTGACCGTCAATAACCACCTGATCGGCGGCGGTTTCGGCCGCAGGCTCGAGCCCGACATGGTGGTCGCGGCCGTTCGTGTGGCGAAAGAGGTCGATGGTCCGGTAAAGGTAGTGTGGACCCGCGAGGAAGACATCCAGCACGATATCTTTCGTCCGGTCTATCGCGACACCATTGCCGCGACGTTGTCCGACGGCAAGATCATCGGCTGGAAATACAAGGTCGCAGGCTCGTCCATCATCGCGCGCTGGCTGCCGCCGGCGTTCCAGAAGGGCATCGACATCGACGCCATCGATAGCGCGGCCGACCTGCCTTACGACATTCCCAACGTCCATGTCGAATATGTGCGGGCCGAACCACCGGCGGTGCCGACCGGGTTCTGGCGCGGCGTCGGCCCCAACAACAACGTTTTCGCGATCGAATGCTTCATGGACGAACTCGCGCGCAAGGCGGGCAAGGATCCGATCGATTTCCGCCGCGGCATGCTCGGAAAGAACCCGCGCCTGCTGGCCGCGCTCAATCTGGTGGCAGAAAAATCCGGTTGGGGTCAGCCGCTCCCGGCGCGCGTCGGGCGCGGCGTCAGCGCGCAGCCGTCGTTCGGCAGTTTTATTGCGACCGTGGTGGAAGCAGAAATCGACGAACAAGGCGAGGTGCATCTGCGCCGGGTGACATCGGCGGTCGATACCGGCATCGCCGTTAATCCCGATACCATCATGGCGCAGCTCGAAGGCGGCCTGATCTTCGGCCTGACGGCAGCGCTCTACGGCGAGATCACCATCGACAAGGGCCGCGTGCAGCAATCCAACTTCAACGACTACCGCATGCTGCGCATCGACCAAGTGCCGAAGATCGACGTCCACGTCATCAAGAGCGGCGAGGCGCCCGGCGGTATCGGCGAGACCGGCGTGACGGCCGGGCCGCCGGCGCTGCGCAACGCGATTTATGCCGCAACCGGCGTCGCCTTGCGGCGGCTGCCGATCGACCGCGCCATGATTTCAGCGGGGAAAAAATCATGAGCGCCGCGCGTCGCATTTGGCTCAGCGTTGTCGCGATCGTCGTGATCGCGCTGGGGCTCGGAATCCTGTTCGTTCGCGGGCCCGGCCCGATGACCTTCACGCGCGACGCAAAGGTAACGCTCGCGGATTATCACGGCCCCGATCCGACCGGCGTTCCGGCGTCGCTCGCCAAGGCTGATATCATCGAGCGCGGCGCTTATCTCGCGCGAGCCGCGGACTGCATGGTCTGCCACACCACGGAAGGCGGCAAGCCCTATGCCGGCGGGCTTGGTTTCCGACTGCCGTTCGGAACGCTCTATTCCACCAACATCACCCCGGACAAAGAGACCGGCATCGGCAATTACAGCGACCAGGATTTTATCAATGCCGTTCATCGCGGCGTCCGCCGCGACGGCGCCAGACTTTATCCGGCGATGCCGTTTACCTCCTATACCTACATCACCGACGCCGACGCGCTAGCCATCAAAGCCTACCTGTTCAGCTTGCCGCCGGTGCGGGCGGTGGCGCCCGAAAACACGCTACAATTTCCGTTCAACCAGCGCTGGGCGATGAGCATCTGGTCGGCGGTGTTCAATCCGGACACCCGCTTCGAGCCCGACCCGGAAAAGTCTCCGGAGTGGAATCGCGGCGCCTATCTCGCGGAGGCGCTGGCGCATTGCGGCGAATGCCATACGCCGCGCAATCTGGCGTTTGCGCTCGACAACCACAAGAAATTCCAGGGCGCGGTGACCGCGGGCTGGCGCGCCTTCAACATCTCTTCGGACAAGGCCACCGGCGTCGGCGCCTGGCGCGACGAGGATCTCGTCGCCTATCTCCGGATCGGTCACGCCGACGGCCACGGCACCGCCTCAGGGCCGATGGCCGAAGCGGTCGACCACAGTTTTTACCAGTTCGCGCCGGAAGACATCCGCGCCGTGCTGGCCTACCTGCGCACCGTGCCGCCGATCGCCTCGCCCGATCTGCCCGCGACCTTGGCGCCGCCGGCGCCGCCATCGCACAAGCAGGGCGTCACGGCGGACGCACGCGGCAAGATGGTGTTCGAAGGCGCCTGCGTCAGTTGCCATGGCTGGACCGGCGAGAGCCCGATCTCGCCCTTCGCCACCATCACCGGCGCCTGGGCGGTCAACGACCCCAGCGCGATCAATGTGGCGCAAGTCGTGATTCACGGAACCAGGCGGCATAACCCGCCCGATGCCATCTCGATGCCCGCGTTCGGCAATGCCTATTCCGACGACGAGATCGCAGCGGTGGCCAATTACGTCACCGCCCGCTTCGGAGCCAAGCCATCGCAGCTCACCGCCAAGGACGTGGCCGAGTTGCGACAGCAGGCGTCGGAGTAGTTCACAAGAAGGCGAGGGTTAACCACTTGTAAAGAATTTCCAGAACATTTTAGTAATCCCGCCGTCCGATTGGCAGGAGCACTGAAATGGCACGGATCAACCGTCGAGAACTGGAGCGGAAATTGGAGCAGGCCCGCCGGCTGGCCGCCGAGCCCACCGATCCGCTGACGCGAGAGCGACTGGCAGAGCTCGTCGAAGAACTGGAGTTTCAACTCCAGGAGCAGCGCAAGGTCGCCTGACCGGCACGCGTGAATGAAAAGGCCCGGCGCTGAACCGGGCCTTCGTTGCTGATCGCTTCACTTCTGCTGCTGGCTTTTCGAATGGGCCTGCTCGCTATGCTGGTGGGCCGTTTGCGAGTGTTGTTTCGCGCTGACGGCGTGTTCCTTGCCCTTGGCATGATCGCCCTTGCCGTGATGTTCGGCGGCGGATCGATGGGCCTTGGCAGCGTTTTCGTGATGTTCGGCCGCTTTGTTGTGTTCGTCTCTCGCCATCTTGAACCTTCCTCGGTTGTTTGGCTCCCAGTCCTGTCGGCTCAAACCGCTTTCCCCTGGAATGGTTCCTGTTCGGTGCCTCGCACGATCTAGCCCTCGGTCAATTTGGTGAGTTCCAGGCTCAGTTCCTGCAGCAGATAGGGTTTCTTCAACACCGGAAAGTCGATGTGCAGATCCTTCGGGCTGCCGCTGTATCCGGTCGTGAGCAGCACCGGCAGGTCGGGCTTCATCTTTCTGATGGCACGCGCGAGATTCACGCCGTCCATCTTTCCCGGCATCACGATGTCGGAAAAAACGATGTCGATGCCGTCGCGCTCGATTTCCTGCAGTGCCGTTTCGGCATCGGACACCCAGCGAACCTGATATCCGAGCTGTTCGAGCAATCCGGTAGAGGCATCGGCCACTTCCGGATTGTCTTCGACGAGGAGGATAGTCCCGGAACCGGATTTGCTTGACCCCTCCGAATCCTGATTTTCGTCGCTGGCAGCCCGCGGCAGGCGCATGCGGACTGTCGTTCCCTTGCCGAGCTGGCTGGATATCTCGACGTTGCCGCCAGCCTGATGGGCAAACCCATGAACCTGCGAAAGGCCAAGTCCGGTTCCTTTGCCGATAGGCTTGGTGGTGAAAAAGGGCTCGAACACCTTGGCAAGAACGTCGTCCGGAATTCCGACACCGGTATCCGCGACACCGACAACGACTTGTCCGGATTCGGCCTCATTGTATGCGGAGATGGTGACGGCGCCGCCGTCCGGCATCGCGTCCCTCGCATTGACGACCAGATTGACCAGCGCCGTTTCGAACTCGGCGGGGTCGGCGACGATCGGCCAAACGCCGTCGGCGAAGTCGACTTCCAGCGCAACGGCGCTACCGAGGCCGCTATTGAGGACCTCGCGCAACGACATCACCCGCTTGACGACATCGATGGCCTGCGGATTGACGCTCTGCCTCCGCGCGAAGGTCAGCAATTGGCTGGTCAGTGAGGCCGCGCGCTGGGAGGCAATGTCGATGGCATTCAACGCTTTGAGACCCGCCTCGCTCGACAGCTCTTTCTTGATGCGATGAAGGTTGCCCGCGATGATCATGAGCAGATTATTGAAGTCGTGCGCGACGCCGCCGGTCAATTGGCCGAGCGCGTCCATCTTTTGCGATTCGGCGAGCTGCCGCTGCATCTCTTCGAGCCTCTGCTGCGCTTCGCGCCGCTCGGTAATATCGCGGGTGATTTTTGCAAACCCGATCAGTTGACCGCGGTCGTCGCGGATCGGATCGATGACGACACTGGCCCAGAAAAACGAGCCGTCCTTTCGGACGCGCCAGCCTTCTTCCTCGTAGTGGCCGGTTTCCTCGGCGATCTCTAGGGCGCGCTGCGGCTTGCCCGCGGCCCGATCGGCCGGGGTGTAAAAGTTCGAAAAATTCTGGCCGATGATTTCCGAAGGCAGATAGCCCTTGATGCGTTGGCCCCCGGCGTTCCAGTTCGAAATGACCCCGGTTGGCGTCAGCATATAAAGCGCGTAGTCGGTGACGCCTCCAACCAGCATCCGGAACTGGCTCTCGCTCTTGTTGAGGTCCTCCAGCGCCTGCTGTCGCTCGGTCACGTCACGCGTGATCTTGGCGTAACCGATCAGCTTTCGCTTTTCGAAGATCGGATCGATGACAACGGAGGCAAAAAACCGCGAACCATCTTTGCGAACGCGCCAGCCGTCGGTGAGGAAATGCTTCTCTTTGCGCGCCGTTGCCAGCGCCTTGGCCGGAAGACCCGCCTCGCGATCTTCGGGTGTATAAAAGATGGAAAAATGCTTGCCGAGAATTTGCTTGGCCTTGTAGCCCTTGATCCGTTCGGCGCCGGCATTCCAGTTGATGACGTGGCCTTCAGGATCGAGCATGCAGATCGCGTAATCGGTAACGCCCTGCACCAGGAGCCGGAAGTTGCGCTCGCTGTCGCGAAAGCCTTTTTCCAGTTTCGATGGTTTGTCTTTTCTTGGTTTGGTCATCAGGGGTTCCGGCCTTTGACCGAACGTCCCAACGTGGGTGTTGGTTCCGGCGAGGATGATGGCAAGGTCGCCAAATTAATCATTTTGACAGTCAGAGATGGATCGATTTTGGCTGGAACTCGCGAGAGGACAAGCATCCGCGAACTCGCGGCGCGATGCGCCCGAGCTGTGCAAGCAATTTGACCCTCGAAAATACAGAGGGCGCAGGGAATGCCGGGCGCTCGATGCGCCCGCAGCCGCGCGTGTAGAAAAAAACACGCGCGTTAGTCACCACGGTCACACCGGAACAACCCGGCATTCCCCGCGCAATGGTTTTAACGGCTGCTTCGTGCTCTCCCCGGTGACCGGGCTCTTTTGCCACCGTCATCGGCGGAGACAACTCCGCCAACTTGACACCAGCGTCGGGGTGTCAGGACCACACGACTTCGCCGTCCGCTTGAGCGCTGTTCGTCAATAGCGCCGCTCGCGTCCACCGCATCCCGCCCCGCGTCCGTGACGATCGCGAGCCGCCCCTCTGTGGGACGAGACGGTGATGGATATACGGGTGATTTGGGTCAACGGCGAAGAGGAATATTTTTGCGAGAGGGGCTGGACACGAATTTAGTGATTTGCCCGTCGGGCAAATCAGTGGAGTGGGCGCGTTCCAAGAATTACCGGCGATGGCACCAAAGGAAAGCCAAATGTCAGCCCTGCGCGCACCTCGTTCACCGGATGACCGTTCGTGAGCGCGTGACGTAACCCAACGTCGAAGCTGAGATCATCACGAACGCGCCAAATGAGCCCGATCAATGCTGATACCGTTTCCGATTTGCCAAATTCGTTCTCGTAAAAAAATTCCGCAACCGGTCGGATCGTCCATTTTGATGGACCCTCGATAATGGCGCCGAGAAACAGGTCGGCGTGATGCTCGCGGGTAAGCGCCGTCTCGGCGTTCAAATGGATCGTTCCCCAATCCCAGCGCTGCGAAACGATTCCAGCCAGACTTGCACCGACGCCTGAATTGCCGGTGCTGTCTGGAAGCAGCACGCCAAATTCCGTCGCAACGCTCGGCCCCGTCTTGTCCTGCAGAGCGCCGGGTTGCAGGACATGCTTGAGGAACGCTCCCGTGGCCGTCAGGCTGGTGGGACCTGTTGGTGAAAGTGGCGTCTGGCCCTGGCCTTCGAACACGGCCTCCCATCCTTCGCTCAACCCGTAATTAAAGACGGTTGCCGGTGCGACAAGCGTAGTATTTCCCTCCTCACGCAAACGTCCGGCGGGCTGCAATTCAATTTCTAGCTCTCCCGGAGCAGCAACCGCCGCATCAGTTCCGTCGAAGGGACGATAGGCCAAAGCCGGGGGAGACCATGCTGCCAGGCTCAACGCAATGACCGGCGCCGGCATAAACCATTTCGGAAGTCGCGGTTCCCGACGCTGGAGGTTCGCGAGCATGCGCTGCCCTCGTGCTCTGCGGTCACTTGCTCAAGGCAGCGGACGGTACAGCCAAATCGCTGCTGGTACTTCCGGACTCGCTCGAACGGCAACTATCAAACGATCAAGTTCGGGCACGAAGAGCGAGGTGCGCGCGCCCGAAACCGTCGGAATACGCGCGAGTTGGCGGTATGCCACACCTTTTGGCTCGAAAACGTCGAGGAAACCGGCGCCACAGCTCACGTAAACGCGCGCCCGCTTCGCATCGACAAACAGGTCATCAGCATCACCGCAGGTCTCGGCGGTCGCAATGAGCTTGCCACCAGTCATGGAAAAAACGCCGAGCTCCGCAGGAGCCCGAAAGATTACAAGAACCTGGCGGCGGCCTTGATCGAGCGCCATTGGAAAATTCGCGCCCCGACCATGGGTTGGCCATTTCGCGATCTGCTTTTGCGAGACGCGGTCAACGACTGCGATACCGTGGCCATCCGGCACGTTGACGAAGATCTGGCTGGTATCCGGGTCGATCTGGAAAGCTTCGGGGTGCGCCTTCACCGGAACGTCGCCAACCTTGCCATGGGTCGAAGGATCGATGACGGCAAGCGCCCCGTTGCCGTATCCGATGAAGACCCGACTGGTCGCGGCGTCGATGCGAATATTGTCCGCGTCGTCGCCAAGCTCGATCTGTCCGGCGGACTTGTAGTCGTTTCCTTCAAACAATCGTACCGAGCCATCTCCGGCATTAGCGATATAAAGCATGTCGGTCGACGGCTCGTAGCCGACGCCCTGGGGCTCCTTCAGTCCTGAAATCCTGCGGATCAACTTGCGATTTTGGAGATCGACAATTCCAACGCTGCCATTTCCTAATTCGGCAACGAATAGACGTTGCCGCTTCAAATCAACAGCCATGTGGTCGATCCGGCCGCGCACGTCGCCCAAGGGAATCTTT
The DNA here is from genome assembly GCF_900141755.1 of Bradyrhizobium lablabi. Lineage (NCBI taxonomy): Bacteria > Pseudomonadati > Pseudomonadota > Alphaproteobacteria > Hyphomicrobiales > Nitrobacteraceae > Bradyrhizobium > Bradyrhizobium lablabi. The sequence continues at coordinate 2,914,742 of NZ_LT670844.1, forward strand.
GCCTCAAGCTGGAGCGGCGCCGTCTCCGCGGGCTGGGCAAACACTGCGGTGTTAGCCAGCACCACGATGCCGGCTAACATGGTCACGATCGTCGAGAGCGGATGTGACATCGCCATAACATCCTTGAGGAATGAGTTGTTTCAGTTCCCAAATCCAAGGCTGTTGGACAATCTTGAACGGTTTGCCAGCCTCAGCTAGTGGACCATTACCCAAGTCGGTTGAAGCAGCGGGCGAAGCGCAATCCAGGACCGGCGGATCCAATTGCAGCATTGCCCCGGATTTCGCTTCGCTTTATCCAGGCTACAACAGCTAATTTGCGGGGCCGCCTCCCGCCTTCGGACGCAAGCGAGGGACGTCGCGCAGTATAGCTGCTAGCTTTCGCGGCTGTACTGATCGTACAGCCTCAAAGCGTTGTCCCAGCGGATTGCCTCCATGTAGATGTCGACATAGCGCGCGGCTGCGGCGCCGTAGTCCATGTGATAGGCGTGCTCGTACATGTCGAGCACCAGCACCGGCCGGCCGCCGGCCAATGTCGTGGTGTGGTCCGCCGCCCATTGATTGACGAGGCGCTTGTCGCGCGGCGAATAGGACAGGATCACCCAGCCCGAGCCGCCGCCTTCCGCCTTGCCCATCGCGGCGAATTCCGTGCGCCAACGCTCGAGGCTGCCGAAATCCCGCGCGATGGCGCCTGCCAGCGCGCCGCTCGCACTGGCACCGCCACCGAGCCCGTCGAAATAGATCTCGTGCAGGATCATCGAGTTCGCGGCGATCAATTCCTCGCGCTTCAAGCCGTTGATCACAAAATTCGGCGCCTTGGCGAAATCGAGTTCGGCGAGCTGCGTGCCGATCGCGTTGAGGCGTTTTACGGCGCCGACGTAGTTATTTTCGTAATGGCTTACGAGCACTTTTTCAGAAATGCCCTTGATCGACTTCGGATCGAGTGACAAAGGTTTTGCTTGATACGGCATCGTTTTGGCTCCGCTTCCTTGGTTGCCTTGGGCGAATGCGGGGCTTGCCACTAGGGTCGCTGATGCGGCGGCGGCAGCGAGTCCCGCTCCCTGAATGAAGCTTCGGCGTTCGGTCGTGATGGTCATGGAAGACTCCTTGTGTTGACAGCCCCGAAAGGTGAACGTGGCAGACGACTGGTTGATTGCGGACTCATGGCAACGGTGCGATCTCGATCTGGTCGAAGCGAGTGACGCTGTCGCCTTTGGTCCAGAGTGCGATCTTTCCCGCACCGGATAGAGTTCTATCGAACCCGGTGAACACCCAAATGCCGTCGAGCGAGACGACGAATTCGTCGTCCCTGGCTCGAACCGTCAGGGTATGCCAACTGTGCGATGCAACGTCCGCGTCAACGCTTACGATCTCCTCCGACGCGCCGTCGCTCACGCGTGAGAAAAGAACTTCATCCCTCAGCGCATCCATTTGAACGAGATAATAATCTTGCGGGCTGCGGAGTCGCACGGCGACCCCACCGCCCTGATCTGACTTTCCCCCATCCGCTTTAAGGCGAAGGCTGATTTCCGCATTCTTGATCGATGCAGTTTTGTAGATCGCGAGTGGGAATCCGTCCTCGGCCGTCTGTACGCCGGACTGTTCGATGGCAAGGCCGGCGTTGGCGGTCGGGTCACCCACTATCGTCCACTGTCCTTGCGATAGATCGAATTCGGCCGGGGCAGCTCCGATCTCACGTTTTCGGATGTCGATGGAGGTTGCTGCCCCGAGAGCGGTTGAGCCCAATTCCACGCAAGTAACGCACGCGAGAGCCAGGAGCACATGAAGCGTGAGAGCTCGACGACGAATGAATTTGCTGTTCAACACCTTCAGGCCCCAATTGCTTGCGCGGACCAATTATGTGTCTCGGCTTGCAGAGAGCGGCACCAAGTGTAGAGCGCGTCATAGATGACCATGCCATGCTTCAGCATTTCATGGTCGTCCGGAAAATTCGCCGAGAGACCGAGCGAGATCGCGAACAGGCCGCCGCATTGAGGGCTTAGATCATGCCGCGATGTATCGGCGCCCCGGACAATCGTCGCGAGGTGATCGAGCGCCGGGTCCTTGATGTCGTATACGCGCAGGATGGTATCGAACGAGCAGCGCTCGCCCTCATGCGTGAATTCTACACCATCGATGTCGTACGCGATCCCACCCATCTGTTGGGCAACTGCAACGACCTGATCCTTCGGGACGTAGATGAACTCTGCATTGGGATCGATGAAGCGCCGGATCAGCCAGGGACACGCGATCCGATCGATCTTCGGGTGTTCTCGGGTCACCCATTTGCCAGGAGACCCCCCGATATTACGGCGCGTCGGCAATCCCTGCTCAGTCCAATTCGCGATGCCGCCTTCCAGGAAGTTGGCTTCCAATCCCATGAGACGCAACGCAGTGGCTACGCCTTGGCTAACTGCCTGTCCGTGAATGCAGTAGGTGACGACTTGCCGGCCGCACGGCAACTCGGTTCGCCATTGTTCCACGTCATCGGGAGAGCAGTGAAACGCATCAGCCACGAGTGTGTCGGCGCCGGCAAAGTCAGCATCGCGCCGAACATCGACGACGATCGGCGCCGCCTCGGAGCCTAGCCGTGCATAGAGGGCATCTGGGGAAATTGAATGTTTACGGTCGTCCATGCGCAAATCTCCTCGACAAGTCGAGTGTTGCGCAGTGCTTGGACCGTGGTCTCAAGGGGAGACTGCATTTTCCCCTTCGGATTTATTAATCAGGGCCCGTCCCAAACGCAAGACGGACAATCACCGAGCACGGACAAATCTTGGCCTGCTCGGGTCGCTTGCGCCTGTGTTGAGCAATAAACCTGTGCCCTCAAAGAGGTTCGCGTGCGGCATCACAAATTCGTGCGGATTTGTGCGCGGCACCGCAACGAAGTGTGTTGCTTCGGAACTTTTGCAGGACGATTTTTCGGGCTGGTCTCATTTAGAAAAAGCGCGAGCGTCGCGATTGCGTCCCAAGGCGGAACCGCGGTGTCGAATAAGCGTTGCAGGCACGGACGATGTTTTCGGGATTCGCACAAGCCAGGGAGCACGGATCATGTCGGCGCGAGCAGTCTCTCAAGCGGTTCTTTACTCTATGCTGATGGTTGGCGTCTTCTCGCCTGCCCATGCCCTGACCCAGCAGGAGCTTATAGCCAAGCTTGAATCCGCGGGTTATTCGCAAATCCGAGAAATCAAATCCACCGCGGAAGGTACGTCCGTCAAGGCGATGAAAGACGGCAAGGAAGTGTCCCTCGTCGTCGATAGCAGCGGCCAAATCCAAGAACGGCGCTAGAAACTCGTCTGTCGTCGCGCCAATCCGTTGCCGCCAGAGGTCCGTCGCTTCGAGTTTGTGGCGCAACGCGGACGAGTTCACCCCGCCTCGCGGTGCCGCCGCATGCCCAAACTCGGAAATCGAATACTTCTTCATTCAGAAAAATAATCGGCCTGCTCTTGGTGTGCCCTCAGTAAATCAGCGCCGCGCCCGACACCAGCAGAAGGATCAGCACCACTCTCCGGAAAGTAGCCTCGTCGAGACGTCCGTAAAGTTTCATGCCAAGCCATGTCCCGGCGAGCAGTACCGGCAATCCGAACAGAAACATTCGGATCGTGTCCGCCGATACCACGCCCTTGACGCCAAGCCACACAGCACTCATGGCGAAGGTCGCCACAGCAACCGGCTGAAAGATGGTGCGCTGCCGATCCTTCGGCCAACCGCGCAGGCCGCACCAGATCGTCACCACGATGCCCGCGAGTCCCGTTATTCCCCCGAGCACGCCATTCAGAAATCCGATGCCGGCGTCAACGGTTGCGCCTCCACCCACCGATGCGATTTTCGGACGAAGGAGTGCGTAAAGGCTGTAGAGCACGAGAAATACGCCGATGCCGGTCTTGACGTGCGCAGGGTCCGCCCAGCCGAGAATCGAAATGCCGACCGGCACACCGATGACGGCGCCGGCCAGGAACGGCCAGAGCTTGCTCCAGTCGAGCGCGTGCCGCAGCTTCCAGACCGAGTAACCCTGCACGATCAAGCCGAACGCAACGATCAGCGTCGCGGTTTGCAACGGCGTGAGGATGTAGAGCCAGATCGACGCCGCGACCAATCCAAAGGCAAAGCCCGACAGGCCGGCGACCAGCGCCCCGGCAAACGTCGCAATGAGAAAGGTGGTGAGATCGAGGGAAAACACGTCCATGGAAAACACATTCATGCGCTCGCTCCAAGCCAAAGCGAGCAGCGCTTGAATGGGTGTCCCATTTGACGGGGAGGCTGCGATGCCCCCGCTCCCTCAGCCTACCTCAAATCGCGATCGGAACCAATCGACAATAACTGAATCATCCCGCGGATGGCTCCTTCACCCCGAGCATCGCCGCCGCAGTCAATGCGGCGTACGCGCAAAACCCGATCGCGCCGAGATCGAGCCAGAAGATGGCGACCAGCGCGCACGCTATGTTCGCAAGGAGACGGACGGCGTTAGCCGTCACGGTCAATATGACGCTGCCGAACCCTTGCGTTACGAAGTAAAGCGGCATCCCCAGGCCGTACAATCCGTAGAGGCCGTCAACTGGGCCGAAATTCAATTGAATTAGGCCGTGTACTAGAGCTTCGAACCGCCATCCACGTGGATGGTATCGCCGGTGATCCACCTTGCATTGTCCGATGCCAGGAAGGCGATCACGCCACCGATGTCGTCGGGCTGCGCGAGGCGCTTCAGCGCCTGCATGCCCAGCGCGTCGTCGCGGCCGGCGTCCGTCCTGGTGAAGTTCAACATGTCCGTCTCGACGACACCGGGCGCGACGGCATTGACGCGGATACCACGTGCGCCAAGTGCCGAGGCGAAATGCTTCACCAGGGTGTCGATGGCGCCCTTGGTTGCTGCATACGCTGGTTCCGTACCAACCACGGCGCGCGCCGCGAGCGACGAGAGGAAAACGATGCTGCTTCCCTTCGACATGATCGGAAGCAGCTGCTGCACAAGAAAGAACGGTGCGCGGACATTCACTGCGAAGAGCTTATCGAAATCCTCGACCGTCGTTTCCTCGATGGTCGCCGCTTTCAAGACCCCTGCATTGGCGACCAGGATGTCCAGGCGATCTCCGACAATGCTGCGGGCCTGCCTGGCAAGCTTGCTGGCGCCGTCCGCGGCGGCGAGGTCGGTCGCTATGGCATCCGCTCGGCCGCCGGCTTCGCTTATCTCTGCGACAACCTCGTCGGCTTCCTTCGCTCCACGGCCGTAATGCACGAGAACCTGGGCGCCGGCGGCAGCGAGCGCGAGTGCGCTGGCGCGTCCTATGCCGCGCGAAGCGCCGGTAACGAGAGCGGTTTTGCCGGTGAGACTAGGCATGATCATCGTCCGGGTTGTTGCTGTGGCGGATAACGTGACTTCGATCCTCACCCGTCTCGGCGCTCGTCCGCCGACAGGAACATCGAGACATGACGGACGAAGAGTTCGGGATACTGGTACTGCGAGCCGTGATTTGCGTCGGGATAGAGGATGAGTTGGGCGTTCGGCAGTTGCTGCTGCAGGATGAACGAGTTCACGGAGTAGATGATCACGTCCTTGCCGCCGTTCACGACCAGGGTCGGCTGGCGGATCGACTTCAGATATTCGAACGGTTTCTCCTGCGGCGCGCCCCATTTGCCGATCGCCTCGAGCTGGGCAGGCGCGACTGTCCCGTTCACCTCGGGATCGCGGTTCTCGCTGCGCAGCCGGAAGCGCTCGAGGAATTCACGTCCCTTAGCCTGGCTCTGCTCGGACGGCGTGAAGTGCACGCGAAGCCAGAGATGATCGGGCTCGTCATAGGTGGCGCCGAAGATTTCCTGCGCCTCTGGCGTGAGGGTGGCCATGCCCTCGCCGCTGCGCGGACCGGTGCCGACCAACACCAGGCGCCTGACGAGATCGGGAGCCTGAAGGGTGATTTCCTGCGCGACAAAGCCGCCGATCGAGAAGCCGAGCACATCGACTTTCGTCAGTCCCAGCGCCTTGATGAAGGCCACGGCGTTGGCGCCCATTTTCTCGAACGTCGTGGGCACCTCTCCAGAAGAACTGGATATGCCGGCGTTGTTGAACAGGATCACTTCGCGGTCCTTGGCGAAACCGTCGGTCACCGCCGGATCCCAATGGTCCATGGTGCCCGTAAAGTGCTGGTTGAAGACGAGCGGCACGCCGGCTGCATTGCCAAAGCGGCGATAGGCAAAGCGGATGCCGTTAGCTTCGACGAACTGCGTCGGGGCGGTCTGGTGACTGTGCTGGGTCATTGAGGTTCCCTCTGGCGGTGGCGCTTAGGCCGATATGCGAAGTGGTTCGAAGGCGGGCGGCCTCGGGAAGACCGCCCCTCAATCGGGCGCGGAGCGAACCTCCGCGCGCGGACAGGATCAGTTCGCGGTCATACCGCCGTCGACGTTAAGGACCTCGCCCGTGATCCACTTGGCTCCGTCCGACGCGATGAAGACGATACCGTCGGCGATTTCCTCGGCGAGACCGAGACGATCCAGCGGAACCTGCCTCACCAGGCCGGCCTTGTTCGCGGACGTGCCGGTGAAGCGGGTCAGCATGCCCGTGTCCGTGGGGCCAGGGGCTACGGCATTCACGCGAATGCCCGACTTGGCGATTTCGAGCGCCACCGACTTGGTGATGCCTTCGACAGCGTGCTTTGCGCCGACGTAGATCGAGGCGTAAGCCGCGCCCCTGTGTCCGTAGGTCGACGAAATATTGATGATGCTGCCGCTCCCCTGCGCCTGCATCGCGCGCACTTCGTGCTTCATGCTCAGGACGACGCCGAGAACGTTGGTCTCGAAGGTCTGATTGAAGGTCTCCGCGGTCTGGTCGGTGATCGGGCCGACCGCACCTTCGGTGGCGGCGTTGTTCACCGCGACATCGAGACGGCCAAACCGTGCGACGGTCTTGTCGACCATGGCGCGGACGTCGTCCTCCTTGCGGACGTCGGCGTTGATGAACTCGGCCTCGGAACCCAAAGAACGGAGTTCCTTGACGAGCGCCTTGCCGGCCTCATCACGCCGACCGGCAACGACCACCCTCGCGCCCTTCTTGGCGAAGGCGACGGCGGCGGCGCGCCCGATGCCCGTTAATCCACCGGTGATCAATACGACTGGGTTGCTCATTTTGTAATTCTCGCAATTTGCTGCCCTACCGGCAGAGTATGGAAGGGAAATGTCTGGCCCCGGCGCTTAGAGAGCCGAGAACAGTCACTAGTTCTTTCGTGAGCGGCTATGTAGGCTCCCCCGGCGCACGCGAAAAAGACTTTGTAAGCTTAGGGGCATGCCCTGGAGGTATGGAAGATGGAACTACGGCACCTTCGCTATTTCATCGCGGTCGCCGAGGAGGGCAGCCTGACGCTCGCGGCTGAGAAAAGGCTGCACACGGCACAGCCTTCCCTCAGCCGCCAAATCCGCGATCTCGAATACGAGGTTGGCGTCCAATTGATGAGCCGCAGCGTGCGCGGCATCGAACTGACCGCCGCAGGCACGGCCTTTCTCGACCATGCACGGCTGGCGCTGGCGCAGGTCGATGCCGCGGTGGAAACGGCGCGCAGGGCCGCACAGCCCGCAAGAAAGACGTTCGCCATCGGCTTCCAAACCGGACACGAGATGAACTGGCTGCCGCGGGCCATGCATCTGCTGCGCGACGAGCTGAAGAACATCCAGGTCACGATATCGAGCGACTATTCGCCTGATCTCGCCGAGGCGCTCGTCCGCGGCCGGCTCGACGTAGCCTTCCTGCGCGCCGAGCCGGCCTTTGACCTGTGCTACGAGGTGGTCGACCACGAGCCGCTCATCGTCCTGATGCCGAGCGACCATCGCCTCATCAGCCGCGAAGCTGTTCACCCGCGGGAATTCGTCGGCGAGATCTTCATCGGCGGTTCAAACAAGGCCACCGTGCTGCGCGCCGTGACCGAGGACTATCTGCGCCGCTCCGGGCTCGACATCAAATTGGATCATGGGGTGGACAACATGGCGATGGCCATGTCCCTGGTTGCGTCCACCCGCGGGTTGGCGCTTATGCCCGCCTATGCGAAGAATCTGCTGCCGTGGTCCGTGGTCAGCCGTCCGCTGGAGGGTGAAGCACCAACGATCGATCTCGCCGTGGGTTACAGCAAGGCGAACACCTCGCCGATTCTCAAGCTGTTCCTCTCCAGAATTAATGAGTTGACCGCCCGAGCATCCAGCAAGGCTCGCCGAACGAGTGGACCGGGATCGGCCGCCGCGCCGCGATGACGCGAGTGCAGACTGTGGCAGCGGGGGCTGCTCCTCTGGCACGCTCCGCAAAGAGCGGGGCGTGGGAGATGCGACCGCCGCCCCGCGAATCTACCCCACCCAAAACCCCGGCAGCGTCGGCTCGAGCCTGCCGCCCACCCGCACCGGCGCGATCCGCAATGCAAGCCCCGTCGCGTCGTCGGTCTCGACCGCGACGCCGCTCAGCGTCGCGACACCGAGCGCCGGTTCGAACCGGCCCGAGGGAATGCCGGTCACAAAGCGGCGCAGCGGCTCTTCCTTTTGCATGCCGATGATGGAGTCGTAATCGCCGGTCATGCCGGCGTCGGTCATGTAGGCGGTGCCGCCCGAAAGAATCTGGTGGTCGGCGGTCGGCACATGCGTATGGGTGCCGACGACGAGGCTGGCGCGGCCGTCGCAGAAAAAGCCGATGGCTTGCTTTTCGCTGGTCGCCTCGCAATGGAAATCGACCACGATGGCAATGCCACCTTCGTTCGCGCGGCTTGACGAATTATGTGAAATATCACATAATCCGTCATGGTTCGAAGGGCTGACGAGCCGAGGCCGCTTATCTGGCGCGGAGCCTCGAAGACCGACTTTATGGCGTTTCCTCCGACCGTGCAGCGCGAGATGGGCTATGTGCTGTTTTTGGCGCAAATGGGCGAACGTCATTCAAGCACGGCCAAGACGCTTGGCGGCTTCGGCGGGGCAACCGTGATCGAGGTGAGGGAAAGCTATGATGGCAACGCCTACCGGGCAGTTTACACGGTGCGCTACGCCGACGCCGTCTACGTCCTTCACGCGTTCCAGAAGAAATCAAAGAAGGGCATCGCGACGCCCAAGGCAGAAATCGACTTGATCGAAAAACGCCTGAAAGACTTGATCAAGGAGAAGGAAGGACGACAATGACAAAAACACCTGCGGCCAAGGACCCGACGCGAAACGTGTGGCTGCAGCTCGGATTTCCCGACGCCGAAGAGCATTTTCTGAAGGCTGAGCTCGTCCTTCGGCTAGACAAGGCAATCAATTCGCTCGGTTTGACCCAACGCGCCGCCGCGCGGAGGATTGGAGCCACTCAGCCCGAATTGTCGAAAATCCTGGGAGGAAAATTCAGCGAAGTTTCCCTCGAACGGCTGATGCGCTTTCTGACCGCTCTCGGCTGTCATATCGAGATCAAAATTGGGGCCGGACAGGAAAACAAGGCCGGGGACGTCACCATCAAAGATGTCCGACGCACGGCTGCGTGAGTAGAGCCACAGCTCCCACGCGAAGTGGCGGCATCCGGTGGTTGTGGAATAACCCAGCCCGTAGGGCGGATTGAGCCGAAGGCGCAATCCGCCAACTCGATACCTCTACCGAAGTGGCGCACCGGAGGAGATTCGAACTCTTGACCGCCAGATTCGAAGTCCGGCCGCAGGCGTCGATATCTCAAAAGATTTACACGCCAGTAAGTCCACTAGCTACCCCACCCAAAACCCCGGCAGCGTCGGCTCGAGCCTTCCCCCCACCCGCACCGGCGCGATCCGCAATGCGAGCCCCGTCGCGTCGTCGGTCTCGACCGCGACGCCACTGAGTGTCGCAACACCGAGCGCCGGTTCGAACCGCCCCGATGGAATGCCCGTCACAAAGCGCCGCAGCGGCTCTTCCTTTTGCATGCCGATGATCGAGTCGTAATCGCCGGTCATGCCGGCGTCGGTCATGTAGGCGGTGCCGCCCGAAAGGATCTGGTGGTCGGCGGTCGGCACGTGGGTGTGGGTGCCGACCACGAGGCTGGCGCGGCCGTCGCAGAAAAAGCCGATGCCTTGTTTCTCGCTGGTCGCCTCGCAATGGAAATCGACCACGATCGCATCCGCCGCCGCGCCCAGGGGGCAGGCTTCGAGCTCGCGGTTAAGAACCGCGAACGGGTCGTCAAACGGGGTCATGAAGACCCGCCCGATGGCGTTGATGATGAGCGCGCGCTTGCCGTTTTTGGTGTCGATCAGCGCGGTGCCGCGGCCGGGTGTGCCTCTGGGAAAATTCGCGGGCCGCACCAAGCGCGGCGCGCGCTCGATGAACACCAAGGCCTCGCGCTGATCCCAGGCATGGTTGCCGAGGGTTATGGCATCGGCGCCGGCGTCGATGATTTCCTGGTAGATCACTTCGGTGATGCCGAAGCCGCCGGCGGCATTTTCGCCGTTGACGACGACGAGGTCGAGCGCCCAGTCGCGGATCATGCCGGGCAGGTGTTCCGAGATGGCCGTGCGACCGGCCCGGCCGACCACGTCCCCGACAAACAGAATGCGCAAGTCTATGAGCTCCGGAAATCGAGAATCTTGCTTTCCGTTAGCACATAATCCAGCGCCACGTCGTGCTGCAACGCCGGCACGACCGCGACTTCCTGGCTTGCGAAGGCAAGCCCGATCGCGGTCACCGACCGCGATTTGCGCAATTGCGCAAGCGTTCGGTCGTAATGCCCGGCGCCGTAACCGATGCGGTGGCCGGCGCGGTCGAAGGCCGCGAGCGGCACCAGCAGGATGTCGGGGATGATTTCGGCGGCCGCGGGCGAGGGCTCAAGAATGCCGAGCGGGCCGGACAGCAATCGGTCGCCGGGATGCCAGAGGCGAAATTTGAGCGACTGCCCGCGCGCGTTGATCGCCGGCAGCGCCAGCCGCGCGCCCAGGCTTTCGAGTTTTCGTAACAGCGGCCCCGGATCGATCTCGCTGCGGATCGGCGAATAGCCGGCGACGACGGCGCCTTGCGGCAGCGCTAGCGGCAATCCGCGCGAGGCGATGGCGTCGGCGGCAGCGGCGCGGTTTTCGCCGCTCAATGCATCGCGCGTCGCCAGCGCCGCGGCGCGGAGATCGGCTTTGGAGAGGCTTGCTGTGGCATGGGACATGGGGCGGTTTTGTGCTTTCGCTGCCACCACCAATTTCGTTGTCATCATCCGCCACCCGGTCCGGCCTTCGGTCGGCCGGATGACAGGCTCCAACGGATGATCCAGCATTCCGAGGCGTCAATGATAGAACCGAGAAGCCGCGGCGTACTGGATACCCCGCCTTCGCGGGGTATGACGACTGGTGGCGGGGTATGACGGCATCAATGAACTGAGCAACAAAGCAACAGAAAACAAAAAGCGCGAGGCCGCAATCGCCGTTGGAGCACTCGATCCCGGAGTTCCCTACGAAAGTAGGTGGGCACCATATGACCGGATCCACGGACCCGGCCAGGGACAGTTCCCTAAAGGATCGATAAGGCCCCGGGGATATATGGCTCCTGACGCGCGACACAGCCTCGCCTGGGCAATGTAACCACGACGGGGGGAAACCGCCAGCCTCTTCACCCTCCCCTGGAGGGGCAGGGTAAGAAAGCGCGTCGCCGAACCGCCACCCCGCAGGACGGCGAGGCTCAAGCCCCGCTCTCACCCCGTCATTGCGAGCCAACGGGTCGCGCGCAAGCGCGCCCGATGACAGGCTCCGCGAAGCAATCCAGCTTTTCCGGTCGGGGAAAGAAAGCTGGATTGCTTCGTCGCAAGCGCTCCTCGCAATGACGGATGAACTACCCGATCGCGACCCCGCCGCCGATGGTGCGGTTCAAGACCTGCGTCGTTTTCTCGATCCGGTCGGCGGCGGCGTTCAGCGCATTGGCGACGGCTGTCTGCGTCGCCCGGGCGCGATCGGCGGCGGCGACACGGACGTCGCGCAGCGACTCGATCTCCTCTTCCAGGGTGCGGATGCGGTTGCCGGAATCGAGCAGTTCGTCGCACACCGTCAGCGCCGCCATCACGGTGAGCCGCGCGTCGCCGATCTCGCCGAACTTGCCGCGCAGGCTTTGGATGCGCGATTCGAGAGACTCGGCGAGCTTTAACAGCCGCACCTCCTGCCCCTCCTCGCAGGCCATCCGGTATTGCCGGCCGTTGATGGTGACGTTGATATGGCTCATGAGGTCTCTCCGGCATCGAGCACGGCGCGGATGGTGCCGATCGCCGCATCCAGCCGTTCGGCAATCTCGCGGTTGGTGCGCTCGAGCCTTCGCGATTTGACCAGCGAGCCATCGAGCTCGTCGGCGAGCCGCGAGCGGTCGACGCCCAGCGCCTGGATCCGGATCGCCAGCTCATTCTCGTCGCGATCGGCTTCGCGCCGCCGTTCCACCGCGCTTTCCAGCGCGTCGAGCGCCGCCATCAGCCGCCGCGTCGCGGCGTCGATGTCGACGGATAGGGGCTCGGCATTGCCGGCACCGTTGGCGGGACGATCGCTCATCAGATGGCGCGGACCCTGGCTCAAGCCCGCCGGGCCTGCGAAAAAATCCGCGGTTCGGCAAGCGGTTACGAGGCGAAATTTACGTGGCAAGCAAGGCCAGCGCAACGCCGGTTCAAAGCTATGCACCGCAAAGCAACTTTTCGGCACCGCGGCGCGTTGCACTGCCTTGGAGTTCGGGGATACAGATGCTATCCAGCGCTCGTTTCCCCTTGCCAACAGGGGTGTTCCAAGGCCATTCGCAAGACCAGCGGATCGCCACCAAGCACCTCATTTCAGGCGGATTTTCATCATGACCCGCGTCGATCATTCCCGTATGGCCAATGCGATCCGCGCGCTGGCGATGGATGCCGTCGAAAAGGCCAAATCCGGCCATCCCGGCCTGCCGATGGGCGCCGCCGATGTCGCAACCGTCTTGTTCACGCAGTTTTTAAAGTTCGACGCCGCCGATCCGCGCTGGCCCGACCGCGACCGTTTTATTCTCTCCGCCGGCCACGGCTCGATGCTGTTGTATGCGCTGCTCTATCTCACCGGCTATCCGGAAATGACGCTGGATGAGATCAAGAATTTCCGGCAGCTCGGCTCCAAGACCCCCGGTCACCCCGAAAATTTCATGACGCCCGGCGTCGAGGCGACGACCGGGCCACTCGGCCAGGGTATCTCGTTCTCGGTCGGCTCGGCGCTCGCCGAGCGACTGCTGGCGGCGGAATTCGGCGAGGATATCGTCGATCACTACACCTATGTGCTGTGCTCCGACGGCGATTTGATGGAGGGCGTCAGCCATGAAGCGGCAGCGCTTGCCGGGCACCTGAAACTAAACAAGCTGATTTTCCTGTATGACGACAACGGCATCACCATCGACGGCCCAATCACGCTGACCGACTCTGTCGACCAGGTGACGCGCTTCAAGGCCCATGGCTGGAACGCGGTCCGGATCGACGGCCACGACCAAAAGGCGATCGCGGCTGCGATCACGCAGGCGCAGTCGTCCGACCGACCAACGTTGATCGCCTGCAAGACCACGATCGGTTTCGGCGCGCCGACCAAAGCCGGCACCTCGAAAGCGCATGGCGAGGCGCTCGGCGCCGACGAACTGTTGGCGGCGAAGAAGGCGCTGGGCTGGGATTACGGCCCGTTCGAAATTCCCGATGACGTGCTGGCCGCCTGGCGCAATGTCGGCAAGCAGGGCGCCAGCGCCCATGCTGATTGGCGCAGCCGTTTTGACGCCATGGGCGATGCGCAACGCGAAGAATTCACAAGGCGCGTGATCGAGCGACGGCGCCCGCCGGCACTTGCCGACACCATCCGCAAATTGAAGGAAAAACTCGTCGCCGAGCCGCCGACGATTGCGACCCGCAAGGCGAGCGAGATGGCGCTCGAGGCGCTGGTCCCTGCGATGCCGGAATTGCTGCTCGGCTCGGCCGATCTCACGCCTTCCAACAACACCCGCACCAAGGGCCTGAAGGAAGTAACTCCGGCCGATTTTTCCGGCCGCTATATCCATTACGGCATCCGCGAAATGGGCATGGCGTCGGCCATGAACGGCCTATCGACCCATGGCGGCTTCGCGCCGGCCGGAGGCACCTTCCTGTGCTTTACGGACTATGCGCGGCCCTCGATGCGGATCGCGGCGCTGTCGCATACGCCGGTGGTCTACATCATGACCCACGATTCGATCGGGCTCGGCGAAGACGGGCCGACGCATCAGCCGGTCGAGCATCTGGCGGCGCTGCGCGCGATGCCGAACATGCGCGTGTTCCGCCCGGCGGATGCGGTGGAAACCGCCGAGTGCTGGCAGCTCGCGCTCGAACACACCACGGGACCTACGGTGCTGGCGCTGTCGCGGCAGAACCTGACGCCTGTGCGCGTATCGGCCAGTTCGGAAAATCTATCGGGCCATGGCGGCTACCAACTGGTGGCCGCGCAAGGTGAGGCGAAAGTGGCGCTGTTTGCCTCAGGCTCGGAGGTCGAAATCGCCGTCGCCGCGCAGAAGGAACTCGCCGCGCGCGGCATCGCGGCGCGAGTGGTCTCGGTGCCCTCGCTCGACTTGCTGCTGGCGCAGCCTGCGGAACATCGCAAGGCGATCATCGGCAACGCCCCGGTCAAGATCGCGATCGAAGCCGCGGTGCGGTTCGGCTGGGACGCAGTGATCGGCCTGGACGGGATTTTCATCGGCATGAGCTCGTTCGGCGCCAGCGCACCGGCAAAGGCGCTGTACAAGCATTTCGGAATCACGGCCGAAGCGGCCGTCGAGGCTGCGGCAAAGCGCCTGCAAAACCTCTGAATGTGAAGTAGCGCTATCGGAATGTTCGGGTTTATGATGCATTGCAACGGCCGTGGGTTCAGGGCATGAAACTGCCTAGAAAACGGTCAAACCCGCCGCAAACAATGCGATTTTCGAACCTTTGAGGAGAAGTTGAATGGCAATCCGGGTCGCGATCAACGGATTTGGCCGCATCGGCCGCAATGTGCTGCGGGCGATCGCCGAGTCCGGCCGCAAGGATATCGAGGTGGTCGGCATCAACGATCTCGGCCCGGTCGAGACCAACGCCCATTTGCTGCGCTTCGATTCGGTACATGGCCGCTTTCCGGGCACGGTGACGGTCGATGGCGATTCGATCAGCGTCGGCAACGGCAAGATCAAGGTTTCGGCCGAGCGTGATCCCACAAAACTGCCGTGGAAGGAACTCGGCGTCGACATCGCGCTGGAATGCACCGGCATCTTCACGGCGAAGGACAAGGCCTCCGCGCATCTGACCGCCGGCGCCAAGCGCGTGCTGGTGTCCGCACCGGCCGACGGAGCCGATGCGACCATCGTCTACGGCGTCAACCACGACAAACTGACAAAAGATCAGCTCGTCGTCTCCAACGGCTCCTGCACCACCAATTGCCTGGCGCCGGTGGCGAAAGTCTTGAACGACAGCGTCGGCATCGAGACCGGCTTCATGACCACGATCCACGCCTATACCGGCGACCAGCCGACCCTCGATACCCTGCACAAGGACCTCTATCGCGGCCGGGCGGCGGCGATGTCGATGATCCCGACCTCGACGGGAGCTGCGAAAGCGATCGGCCTGGTGCTGCCGGAACTGAAGGGCAAGCTCGACGGCGTCTCGATCCGGGTGCCTGTGCCGAACGTCTCGGTGATTGATCTCAAGATCGTCGCCAACCGCAAGACCACAAAGGAAGAGATCAACGAGGCGATGAAGCGCGCCTCAGAGCAGCAGCTCAAGGGCATCCTCGGCTACACCACACAGCCCAACGTCTCGATCGACTTCAACCACGATCCGCATTCCGCCACCTTCCACATGGACCAGACCAAGGTGCAGAACGGCACGCTGGTGCGGGTGATGGCGTGGTACGACAATGAATGGGGCTTTTCCAACCGCATGGCGGACACCGCCGTGGCGATGGGGAAATTGCTCTGATTTTTGGCTTCATGGTTCGAGACGCGCGCGAAGAGCGCGCTCCTCACCATGAGGGAGAAACCTCATCCTGAGGAGCCGAGCGCAGCGAGGCGTCTCGAAGGATGGGCCGCGAGAGACAGTCTATGTCCAAAACTTTCCGCACCCTCGATGATGTCGACGCGAAGGGCAAGCGCGTGCTGCTGCGCGTCGATCTCAACGTGCCCATGGAAAATGGCCGCGTCACCGACGCGACAAGGCTCGAACGGGTCGCGCCGACCATCACCGAGATATCCGCCAAGGGCGGCAAGGTGATCCTACTCGCGCATTTCGGCCGGCCCAAGGGACGCGATCCCAAGGAATCGCTCAAGCCCGTTGCCACGGCGTTAGCGGAAGTGATCAAGAAGGAGGTCGCCTTCGCGGACGATTGCATCGGCGAGGCGGCGCAAAAAGCCGTCGCTGCGATGAAGGACGGCGACATCCTTTGCCTGGAAAACACGCGTTTTCATAAGGAAGAAGAAAAGAACGATCCGGCCTTCGTGGCTGAACTGGCAAAACTCGGCGACATCTGGGTCAATGACGCGTTCTCGGCGGCGCACCGGGCGCATGCCACGACCGAGGGCCTCGGCCATGTGCTGCCGGCCTATGCCGGCCGCACCATGCAGGCCGAGCTCGAGGCGCTCGGCAAGGCATTGGAGCACCCGACCAAGCCGGTGATTGCGATCATCGGCGGCGCCAAGGTTTCCACCAAGATCGATCTGTTGGAAAACCTCGTCAAGAAAGTCGACGCCATGGTGATCGGCGGCGGCATGGCCAACACCTTCCTGCACGCGCAGGGCATAGGCATCGGCAAGTCGCTGGCGGAGAAGGATCTGGCGGCGACTGCGCTGCGGATCATGGAAAAGGCGTATGAAGCCAATTGCGCGATCATCCTGCCCGTCGACGCCATTGTCGCATTTCACTTCGCCGCTAACGCGCCGTCGCATGCCTACGGCCTCGACGCGATCCCGCCCGAGGGCATGATCCTCGACGTCGGCCCGCAGTCGATCGAGCGGATCATTGCCGCGATCGACGACGCCGCGACCTTGGTCTGGAACGGCCCGCTCGGCGCCTTCGAGCTGCCGCCGTTCGACCGCGGCACGGTGGCGGCGGCCCGCCACGCCGCCGCGCGGACCAAGGCAAAGAAGCTGATTTCGGTCGCCGGCGGCGGCGACACGGTGGCGGCGCTCAACCAGGCCGGCGTCGCCCAGGATTTCACCTATGTTTCGACCGCGGGCGGCGCGTTTCTTGAATGGATGGAAGGCAAACCCCTGCCCGGGGTCGAGGTGCTAAGGGCACAGTGACGCAACTTGAACCAGTATCCGCCACGATTTATGTTACATGTAACACTTCGGTTCGAAGGGAACGTGTCATGGCCGATAACGCAAAGCGGGTCCAAAAGCACCGAGACAAGATGAAGGCGGCCGGACTCAAGCCGGTGACGATCTGGGTTCCGGATGTAAATGCGCCGGGATATGCCGAGCAGCTCGCGCGCGAAATCGAAATCATTAACAATAGCCCAGACGAGAAGCTTCTGCTCGAACAGCTGTCCAACATCGAGATCGAAGGCTGAAAATGAACCGAGGGGATATCGTGGCGGTCGCTTTGCCCGGCGCATATGGCAAGCCCCGTCCCGCGGTTATCGTGCAAGCTGACCGGTTCAATCATCTTGGTTCAATAACGTTTCTGCCTTTCACCTCCGACGTTCTCCCCGCCGAAATTTTCCGCATCTTGATCAACCCAAGTTCCGAGAATGGGCTGCAGTCGCCATCTCAGGTGATGGCCGACAAGTGCAGCACGTTGCCACTGACCAAAGTGGGTAACGTGTTCGGACGTCTTGGCGCTGCCGATCTCGGAAGGGTCGAGCGAGCGCTTGCAGCCTTCTTGGGTTTTGTCTGAGAACCGGATACTTTGGAATTTGAAACAGTGACAGCCTGCTGTCACCCCAAACGCGGAGAACAAAAGAGATGGCTCGCATCACGTTGCGTCAATTACTCGACCACGCGGCGGAACACGAATACGGCGTGCCGGCCTTTAATATCAACAACATGGAGCAGGCGCTCGCGATCATGGACGCCGCCTCCACGGTCGACGCGCCGGTCATCATCCAGGCCTCGCGCGGCGCGCGGTCCTACGCCAACGACATCATGCTCAAGCACATGATGGACGCGGTCACCGAGATCTATCCGCAGATCCCGGTCTGCGTGCATCTCGACCACGGCAACGAGCCCGCCACCTGCATGACCGCGATCCAGGCCGGTTTTACCTCGGTCATGATGGACGGCTCGCTGAAGGCCGACGGCAAGACCGCGGCCGACTGGGACTATAATGTCGGCGTCACCAGGACGGTCACCGACATGGCCCATCTCGGCGGCATCTCGGTCGAGGGCGAACTGGGCGTGCTGGGCTCGCTCGAGACCGGCATGGGCGACAAGGAAGACGGCCACGGCGCCGAGGGAAAACTCTCCCACGACCAGTTGCTCACCAATCCGGATGAGGCGGTCAAATTCGTCAAGGAGACAAAAGTCGACGCGCTGGCGATCGCGATGGGCACCTCGCACGGCGCCTACAAGTTCACCCGCAAGCCGGACGGCGACATCCTCGCCATGAACGTGATCGAGGAAATCCACCGCAAATTGCCGAACATGCATCTGGTGATGCACGGTTCGTCCTCGGTGCCGCAGGATCTGCAGGAGATCATCAACGCCAACGGCGGCAAGATGAAGCCGACCTGGGGCGTGCCGGTGTCCGAAATCCAGCGCGGCATCAAGAACGGCGTGCGCAAGATCAACATCGACACGGATAACCGCATGGCGATGACCGGCCAGATCCGAAAGGTCCTGACCAGCAATCCGGAAGAGTTCGATCCGCGCAAATATCTCAAGCCGGCGATGGAGGCGATGAGCAAGCTCTGCAAGCAGCGGCTGGAGGAATTCAACACCGCCGGTCAGGCCAGCAAGATCAAGAAAGTCCTCACCACCGCCGAGATGGCCAAGCGCTACGTCAAGGGCGAGCTCGATCCCAAAGTCGCGTGACGTCAGGGCGGCGGGCTTTAACCCGCCCCTTTTTTGGCCGTAGTCCGGGGGCATCAAGCCGACATCATGGCCACCAAACCCGTTCCGCCGCGCCCGGTGCCGCGTCTCTATCTCGCGACACCGGAAGTGGACGATCCCGCATCTCTGGTAGCTAACCTCCCGGGTCTCTTGGCCGGAGCCGACGTCGCGGCGGTGCTGCTGCGGCTGAAGCCAACCGACCCGCGCGGCATGATTTCGCGAATCAAAGCCTTGGCGCCCGCGGTCCAGGACCGAGGTGCTGCGCTTCTGCTCGACGGCCATCCCGAACTGGTCGCGCGGGCGGGCGCCGATGGCGCCCACCTGACCGGGATAGAAGCCCTCAATGAGGCGCTGCCTTCGCTAAAGCCCGACCGCATCGCCGGGATCGGCGGGCTTGCGACGCGGCATGATTCGATGACCGCGGGCGAGCTGGGTGCCGATTACGTGCTGTTCGGTGAGCCCGACGCGCGGGGTAAGCGGCCGTCGGTCGAGGCGATCGCCGAGCGCCTGCAATGGTGGGCCGAATTGTTCGAACCGCCCTGCGTCGGCTTTGCGGCTTCCCGCGAAGAGGCTTATGAGTTCGCGTTGGCGGGCGCGGATTTCGTCCTCGCCGGCGATTTCGTCTGGGCCGATCCCCGCGGCGCAGCAGTGGCGCTGACGGAGGTGGAGCAGGCCATCAGGCAGGCTTACGCCGAAACGTCCGGAAAAGCCAAAGCCGAACAGGGTTAGCGGGCGAATGAAGCTCCTGCGTCCGATATCGATCGTGGCCTGCGCCCTGATGCTGACCGCAAGCGCGGCGGCGCAAGTCTCGCTATCGCCTCCCGGCGCAGCGACGCCGCCCGCGCAACCGCCCGCCAAGCCGAAGGCAAAAGCCCATATCATCGCCAAGAAGCCGGCGGCGACCCCAAAGCCCGCGGCAACGCCGGCGCCGACCGCGACCGTCACGCCGACGCCCGAGCCCGACGACCCCAATGTCGACCTGGTGTACGGCGCCTATCAGCGCGGCATGTACAAGACCGCGTTCGATCTTGCGATCAAGCGCGCGCAGGACAAGGGCGATCCCAAGGCGATGACGATGCTGGGCGAACTCTACGGCAATGCGATGGGGGTCAAGCGCGACTATGCCAAGGCCGCCGAATGGTACAAGCGCGCCGCCGATGCCGGCGACCGCGAGGCCATGTTCGCGCTCGCCATGATGCGCCTCGCCGGCCGCGGCGGCCCCACCAACCGCGAGGAAGTCGTCAAACTGCTGGCGTCCTCGGCGAAGCTCGGCGAGCCAAAGGCGGCGTATAATCTGGCGCTGCTCTATCTCGACGGACAGACGCTGCCGCAGGACCTCAAACGCGCGGCGGAGTTGCTTCGGCTTGCCGCCGACGCCGGCAATGCGGAAGCGCAATACGCGCTCGCGACTTTCTACAAGGAAGGCACCGGGGTCGAGAAGAACATGGAAAAGGCGGTGCGGCTGTTGCAGGCGGCTTCGCTCGCCGACAACGTGGACGCCGAAGTCGAATATGCCATCGCGCTCTTTAACGGTACCGGCACGCCGCAGAACCAGGCCGCCGCGGTGGCGCTCTTGCGCAAGGCCGCCAAGCAAAACAGCCCGATCGCCCAAAACCGCCTGGCGCGCGTGCTGGTGGGCGGACAGGGCGCGCCGATGGACAAGATCGAGGGCCTTAAATGGCACATTGTCGCGAAAACCGCCGGCAAGGGCGACCCCCTGCTGGACGAGGCGCTCGCCGAATTAAGCCCCGAGGACCGCGCCAAGGCGGAAGCCGCCGCCCGCAAATGGCTCGGCACCAAATGATCCGCCTTGACGCCATCGCAACCGCAGGGCAACCCACAGCCACCAATCCGCCCATCCCTGTCCTGACCTGACGCTTCGGGTCGCTTTGAAGCCGAAATCATGCTGCATTCAGCCCTCATCAACGTCATGGTCAAAGCCGCGCGCCACGCCGGCCGCAGTCTCAAGCGCGATCTCGGCGAGATCGAGAACCTCCAGGTGTCGCTGAAGGGGCCGGCCAATTTTGTCTCTCTCGCCGACAAGCGCGCCGAGGAGATGCTGCACGACGACCTGACCAAGGCGCGGCCGGGCTACGGTTTTATCGGCGAGGAGGGCGGGTCGCGTATTGGCGACGACAAAGCCCACACCTGGATCGTCGATCCGCTCGACGGCACCACCAATTTCCTGCATGGCATCCCGCACTTTGCGATCTCGATCGGCCTGCAGCGCGAGGGCACGCTGATTGCCGGCGTCATCTACAATCCCGCCAATGACGAGCTCTATACCGCCGAGCGCGGCAAGGGCGCCTTCCTCAACGATCAGCGCTTGCGCGTCGCCGGCCGCCGCAAGCTTTCCGACACAGTGATCGCCTGCGGGCTGCCGCATATCGGCCGCGGCGATTTCGAATTGTCGCGCGCAGAGCTTGCCGAAATCCAGCCGCGCGTGGCGGGCCTGCGCCGGTTCGGCGCGGCCTCGCTCGACATGGCCTTCGTCGCCGCCGGCCGCCTCGACGGCTATTGGGAACGCAATCTGCAAGCGTGGGACATGGCGGCGGGGCAAATCATCCTGCGCGAATCCGGCGGCATCGTCTCAGGCATCGAAGGCGACGACGACCCGCTGAAAACCGGCAACGTGATCTGCGGCAATGAATTCATTCATGCCGAGCTGGTGAAGATTTTGAAGCCGCTGGGGAAGTGACGGCGCCTTGCCGTCATCATCCGCGAAAGCGGATGATCCAGTACGCCGTGGCGCCGGTGTTGAACTCAGGCGTCACGGCGTACTGGATGCCGCCTTCGCGGGCATGACGGCGGTTACGACACCTTCCGCATCCGATAATGACTGACCCCCCATTCGCTGCCATCGGCGTAGCCGAACAGCCCTGATGTGGCGAGGAAGAACCAGCGCCAGCGGCGCATCCACAAGCCGGTGTCGTTGCCGTAGACGCAGCGAAGAATCCCTTCGATCTCCTCGCGCCGAGAATCAAGATTGCCGAGCCAGTCGAGCGCGGTGCGCTGATAATGCGTTCCGCTCCAGCGCCATTCCTTTTCGACATCGAACAAGTCAGAGTATTGCCGGATCAAATGATGGCTCGGCATGACGCCGCCGGTGAAGAAATGCTGCGCGATCCAGTCTTCGCGGTCAGCGCGATCAAACAGATAGGTGCCCGAGCGATGGGTGAAGATGTGCAGGAGGAAACAGCCGTCGGGGGCGAGCCATGATCTGACCCGCCTCAGCAATTCGCGCCAGTTCATCATGTGCTCGAACATCTCGACCGACACGATGCGGTCGAACTGGCGCTCGGGGTCGAACACGTTCATGTCTGACGTGATGACCCGGAGATTTTTCAGCCCGCGCGAATTGGCCTCGCGCTCGATATAGTCGCGCTGGGGGCGCGAATTCGATACCGCGATGATTTGCGAATTCGGGAATTGCCGCGCCATCCACAGCGACAGCGAGCCCCAGCCGCAGCCGAGTTCGAGGACCGATTGCCCGTCGGCGAGATCGGCATGCGCAACCGTCTGACGCAGCGCCTCTTCCTCGGCCTCCTGCAAGGTGGATTTTGCTTCCCGGTAGAAGCACGATGAGTATTTGCGGTTCGGGCCGAGCACGCAGGCAAAGAATTCCGCCGGCACTTCGTCATGCCCGACATTGGCCTCGTCGGTGAATTCGGCGATCGCGCGCGCCGCCATGGCGTCGGCAAAGGCCGCGTCGCTTGCCGCGCTGCCGGAGGCGAACTGCGTCGCGGTGCGCGAGCATAGCCGCTGGATCGCGGCGCGGATGATGAGGTCGGGCAGCGGCACCCGCTCGGCGGTGCCGATGATCTTTGACGCGAAGCTCATGGAACAGCTCCCTTTTGCGGCGAGTTCGGCGCGGCGCCGGCGATCGGCCACAGCGCGCTCCCGGCTCCGGTCAGCCCGACCGCAAACGTCCAGATGGTATCGACCCCGCCGGAATTGCCGGTGCGCTGCTGCACCGGCCAGGCGATCGCCATCAGGATCGAGAGCGACAATGCAATCCCGGCCAGCGCCCAAAGATGCGAAAGGTTCATGCAAAAAGCCCGTTAACCGCCTTGGAGGCGCGAAGCATTTGTGAAATACGCTTTGCTTCAAGCCCGGTTTCACGCCGAAGTTCCCTGTTCCCGCCGCAAACGGACGGCAACCGGCTTTTTTCTCGGGCACGCTGTGCCATATTGGTGCCCGAAATCGGCTCCCCCAACGGATGACATCGGTAATGCCCGCAGGCCCCTCCTCCCGCTCCGCGATGGAAATCGAACTCACCAAGCTGTCCTCGCCGCGGATTTTCCTGGTCCGGATGCTGGTGTTTCTGGTGCTGTGCGCGCTCGTGATGGTCGTGCTCTACAAGCAGATCATCACCGCGTTCTTCGCCAATCCCGGCCTCAATGCCTTCATAGGCCTCGTGCTCGCGGTCGGCATCATCCTGTCGTTCCGTCAGGTGATCCGGCTCTATCCGGAGGTCGCCTGGGTCAACAATTTCCGCATCGCCGATCCCGGCCTTGCGATCGCACGCCACCCGACCCTTTTGGCGCCGATGGCGGCGATCCTCGGCGGCGAGCGATCCGGGCGCATGACGATCACGCAGCAGACCATGCGGCACCTCTTGGATTCGATCGCCACCCGGCTCGATGAGGCGCGCGACATTTCCCGCTACATGACGGGCCTATTGGTGTTCCTCGGGCTGCTCGGCACGTTCTGGGGCCTGATCGAAACCGTCGGTTCCGTCGGCAAGGTGATCGACGGCCTAAAGGTCGGCGGCGACGCCGGCGCGCTGTTCGACACGCTGAAAGAAGGTCTCGCCGCGCCGCTCGGCGGCATGGGCATTTCGTTTTCGTCCTCGCTGTTCGGCCTCGCCGGATCGCTGATCCTCGGCTTCCTCGACCTGCAATCGAGCCAGGCGCAGAACCGCTTCTACACCGACCTCGAAGACTGGCTCGCGACCACGGTAAGGGAATATTCCAAGGAGACCGGAACCGGCGGCAGCGGCGAACTTCAGGCCGCGGTCGACCGGCTGCGGCTGACCTTGGAAGAAGGCGGCGCCAGTCGCGGCACGACCGCGGCGATGGCCAATCTCGCCGAAGCGATTCAGGGCCTGGTCGCGCATATGCGCACCGAGCAGCAGATGATCCGCGAATGGGCCGACGGCCAGGGCGAGCAGAACCGCGAGATCAAGAAATTGCTCGAGCGCCTCGCGCGCCAGCCTGAGAAGAGTTAGGGATCGTGCCCCGGACGCAGCACGTTTCCCCGGCCACATGGTTCGAGACGCGCGGCGTTGCCGCGCTCCTCACCATGAGGGTCTAAGACCTCATCCTGAGGAGCCGCGTCTTCGCGGCGTCTCGAAGGATGAAGCCACTGAACTGGAAGAATGCGTTAACGGAGAATTTGAAATGGCCCTCGCCCGTTCACGCCGCAACGAGTCCGGATTCAACTACTGGCCGGGCTTTGTCGATGCGCTGTCGACGCTGGTGCTGTCGATCGTGTTCCTGCTGTCGGTGTTTTTGGTGGTGCAGTTCTTCCTGTCACAGGAGGTCACCGGCAAGGACAAGGCGCTGGAAGAGCTCAACGCCAAGATCGCGCAGCTCAACGATTTGTTGTCGCTGGAAAAACTCGGCGAGCTCAATCTCAACGACCAGCTCTCGCAGCTCCGCGCCGGCCTCGCCTCCGCCGAGGCCGAGCGCGATCGCGTCAAGGGGCTCTATGAGGGCCTTGCCAGCGCCGGCAACGATGCCGCCGGCCGCGCCAACGAACTCAACAAGGCGCTGGATTCCGAAAAGCAGGTGACCGCGCGGGCGCTGGCCCAGATCGAGGTATTGAACCAGCAGATCTCAGCCTTGCGCCGCCAGCTTGCCGCGCTGGAAGACGCGCTCAATGCCTCGGAGCAGCGCGACAAGGAATCGCAGGGCAAGATTGCCGATCTCGGCCAGCGCCTCAACGTCGCCCTGGCGCAGCGGGTGCAGGAATTGTCGCGCTACCGCTCGGAATTCTTTGGGCGCTTGCGCGCCATTCTCGGCAACCGGCCCGACATCCGGATCGTCGGCGACCGCTTTGTCTTTCAGTCAGAAGTATTTTTTGACACCGGACAGGCGCAATTGCTGCCCGAAGGCCGCGCCGAACTTGACACGGTGGCGACTGCGCTGATTGATCTGGACAAGCAGATCCCGAGCGAAATCGCCTGGGTGCTGCGGGTCGACGGCCATACCGACGTGCGGCCGATCGTCAACAGCCCGCAGTTCAAATCGAACTGGGAATTGTCGTCGGCGCGCGCGATTTCGGTGGTGCAGTACCTGATCTCGCTCGGCGTGCCGGCGCAGCGGCTGGTCGCGGCCGGCTTTGCGGAATTCCAGCCGCTCGATACAGCTCCGACCGAAGAGGCCTATCAGCGCAACCGGCGTATCGAATTGAAGCTGACGGAACGGTAGGCGTGATTTCGGCGCTTATCCTTCCTCGTCGTCATGGCCGGGCTTGTCCCGGCCATCCACGTCCTTTGGCGCCACCGAAAAGAAAGACGTGGATGCCCGGGACAAGCCCGGGCATGACGGCGTTAGCTTGATGAGCGCCCCCTTTCATCTCCGTCCCTATCGCGCCGAGGACGAAGACGCGGCCATCGCGCTGTGGCTTGAGACCTGGCAGCAGACCTATCCATCGATCGATTTCGCCGCGCGGGTAAATTGGTGGCGCGAGCGCTGGCGCAATGAGTTGGCGCCGAAGGCTGAGATCATTGTCGCTGAGCAAGAAGGCGTCCTGACCGGTTTTGTTACGATCGACGCATCGGGCTATCTCGACCAGCTCGTCGTTGCCCCCGATCACTGGGGCTCGGAGCTTGCGACCGCGCTGGTCGACGAGGCAAAGCGCCGCTCGCCTGATCGCATCACGCTGTTGGTCAACACCGACAATGCGCGTGCGATCCGCTTCTACGAGCGCAACGGGTTTGTGCATGCAGGCGAGGATGTGAATCCGACGTCGGGGAGGCCGGTGCTGCGGATGGAGTGGAAACCGTAAGTGTTGTTCACGGCGCCTCTCCATATTCGGTCGTCATACTCCGCGAAAGCGGAGTATCCAGTACGCCGCGGCTTCACGGTTCGATCGCTGGCGTCCTGGAATACTGGATCACCCGATGGAGCCTGTCATCCGGCCGGCCGAAGGCCGGACCGGGTGGCGGGTGATGACGGCCGTGCGTGGCGCCCGGCCTCACACCCCCTCGAACTGCAACCTTGCCAGCCTCGCATAAAGCCCGTTGGCGGCGACCAGCGAGGCGTGGGTGCCCTGCTCGACGATGCGCCCCTGCTCCATCACCAGGATGCGGTCGCAGGATAGAACCGTGGCGAGGCGATGGGCGATCACCAGCGTGGTGCGGTGGCGCATCAGTTCTTCCAGCGCGGTCTGCACCAGCGTTTCACTCTCCGCATCCAGCGACGAGGTGGCTTCATCTAGCAGCAACAGCGGCGCGTCGCGCAGGATGGCGCGCGCGATCGCGATGCGCTGGCGCTGGCCGCCGGACAGCGTCACGCCGCGCTCGCCAAGCTGGGCCTCGAAGCCGCCGGGCAGCCGGCGGATGAATTCGGTGGCATGCGCCAGATCGGCCGCGCGCTCGACCTCGGCATCGGTGGCGTCGGGCCGGCCGAAGCGGATGTTTTCCCGTGCACTCGCGGCGAACACGACCGATTCCTGCGGCACCAGCGCGATGCGCGCGCGCAGCTCGCGCGGATCGGCCGCCCTGATCGGAACGCCGTCAAAGGCGATCACGCCGCGCGCGGGATCGTAGAACCGCAGCAGCAAATGAAACAGCGTGCTCTTTCCGGCGCCCGAGGGACCGACGATCGCGACCTTCTCGCCGGCCCGCACCCCCAAGGAAACGCCGTCGACCGCCGGCGCATCCGGCCGCGTCGGATAGGCAAAGCTGACGCCCTCGAAGGCGACATCGCCGCGCGCCGGCGCCGGCAAGGCCCGCGGCGAGGCCGGAGCCGCGATCGCCGACTTGACGCGCAGGATTTCGAACAATCGTTCCGCTGCGCCAGAGGCAGCGGAAACCTCGCCCCAGACTTCCGAGAGCTGGCCGAGGCCGGCCGCGGCGAACGCCGTGTACAGCACGAACTGGCCGAGCCGGCCGGGGGTGATCGCGCCGGTCAGCACATCATGCGAGCCGATCCAGAGGATCGCGACCACGCTGGTGAATACGATGAAGATGATGATCGCGGTCAGCACCGCCCGTGCCCGCGTCGAACTGCGCGCCGCCTCATAGGCCTGCTCGACCTCGGCGCCGAAGCGCGCATTCGCAAGCTGTTCGCTGGTATAGGCCTGCACGGTTCGGATGGCACCGACCAGTTCGGAGGCATAGGCGGTCGCCTCCGCCAGCGTATCCTGGGCGCCTCGCGACAATCGCCGCACCCAGCGCCCGAACGCCACCAGCGGAATCACGATCAGAGGAATGGCCAAAAGGACCAAGCCCGACAATCGAGGACTCGTGATCACCATCATGATGGTGGCGCCGACGAACAGCAAGAAGTTGCGCAGCGCAATCGACACCGACGCGCCGACCGCCGATTTTATCTGTGTGGTGTCGGCCGTGAGCCGCGAGATCAGTTCACCTGAGCGCGCCGAGTCGAAGAACGCCGGCGACAGCGACATCAAATGAGAAAACACGTCGCGCCGCAGATCCGCGACGATGCGTTCGCCGATGGTCATCACCAGGTAGAATCGCGACGCGCTGGCGAAGGCCAATATTGCGACCACCGCGATCATCACGCTGAAATAGCTGTTGATCAATGCGATGCCTTCGGGCGTGAACCCGAAATCGATCATCCGCCGCACCGCGACGGGAACCACGAGCGTGGTGATTGCGGCAATCGTCAGCGAGATCAGCGCCAGCACCGCGCGTCCACGGTAACGCGCGATATAAGGGGCCAGCGCCAATAACGGACGTAACCGCGCGCTGCTCTTCGCCGCCGATTGCGTCAGTTCCGCTTCGATCGAGGATAGCTCGGCCGCATCCAAATCGCGCCGCGGTGGCACCTCGCCATGCCGGTCTTCAAGCCGTTCCACTACGCTCATGAGGTCTCGACCAATCGCTTCTGTCAGCTCCAGATAGGCACCGCGGCCAGCGCAGGCAAACCCGAAATGAACCAATCCGGGAACATACTTGGCAGATGCTTTCGCGATGCTTGTCCGATACTTCTCAGATCCTTGGCTTGTTTTGGCGGGCTTTAGGCGTTATAGAGCGGCCCAAATCCGTCCCCTTTTGCATCTCTAGGACAGGCGCGGCGCGCCGAAGGAATTGCCATGAAAGCCGAAATTCACCCGGATTATCATATGATTACGGTCGTCATGACCGACGGCACCGAGTACCAGACGCGCTCGACCTGGGGCAAGCCGGGCGACAAATTGAACCTCGATATCGACTCCAAGTCGCACCCAGCCTGGATCGGCGGCGCCCAGCAGATCCTCGACCGCGGCGGCCGCGTGTCGCGGTTCCAGAAGAAGTTTTCGGGCTTCCTCAAGAAGGATTGAGGCCGGTTAGGCCTTCGTTCGAGGCGAGATGCCAAAACGCCCTTGCTCGGTCAGGGGCGTTTTTGTTTTGGGAGCCGTCATTCCGGGATGGTGCGTTAGCACCAGACCTCAGATGCGCAATTGCGCATCGGGGAATCTCGAGATTCCGGGTTCGATGCTTCGCATCGCCCCGGAATGACGGTGATCGGATTGCAGAGAGCCTTACCGCTCGAACGCGGCCTTCAGGCGGTTGAGCTGCGGCACCAGCGGATTGCCGATCGCGGCGCGCTCAGTGGCCGGCGCGTGGATCGTGGTATCGAGACGGCGGACTTTTGACTGCAGCGCCATCGAGCGGGCGATCAGGTCCTGCAATTGCTGTGGCAGTTTTTCGATCATCTCGTCCGGACCGGGATCGGCGGCCGAGAGTTTGACCTTGGTCTTTTCGCGATTGGCCTGGGTCAGCGTCATCTCGCCTTCCTTGACCGCGCGGTGCAGCAACAACCATGACGCCAACTGCATCAGGCGCGTGGTCAGCCGCATGCTTTCGGTCGCGTAAGTCAGGCTGACGGAGCGGTCGAGCGCCTTGGCTTCAGCGCGGCCGGCGCCATCGAGATAGGCGGCGGTCTCCTCGACCAGGTCCATGCCCTGCCGGAACAGGCTGCCGAAGGCGGCGGAATTGGTGAGCCGTTCGTTGAATTGGACGAGAGCGGTTTCGCCTTGCGAACGATCCGACATGGTTAACGCCTCACACGACTGTTTACGTTACCGGGGTTAACACCGCACGGCTTATGATGAACAAATCATTGCTCGGCTTAAGGGGAGAGTCCAGCCGCAAGCGTTTTTATGGTTTCCGCGATGTGCGGTCATTCATCAAACCGCAATAAAAGGGTGCGGATTTGAGACAAGCGGCCGAAAATGCCGCGACGCCAAAAAAAGAGCCGCCGTTTCCGGCGGCTTTGAAGTTGATAACAGGGAGGCGTCAAACAGAGTGGACAGGAGCCACTCGGTGTCCAAACGAGGACACTGCAAGTCATAGGTGAGAAAGCTTAATCGATCGTAAACGCGCGATTTTATTTAAGCTTCGTTTGCCATGTCGGCCATTGGCCGAGTGGCTGCATCGAGCGCGGTGCGCCCCCTCTCCCGCGATTGCGGGGGAGGGCTGGGGGTGGGGGCTCTCTCCGCATTGGGATTCGCGGAGAGAGCCCCCACCCGCCTCGCTTGGCTCGGCACCCTCCCCCGCGAAGCGCGGGACAGGGAAGAAAGAGATCGCGCTTTAATCAGATCACGATTTGAAAAAACTGTTCGCCGCGTCCTTCGAGGCGCGTTTTTTCGTCATCGCAGCGTGCAGCCGCTCGATTTCAGACGTCATCAGCGCGATGCGCTCGGTGAGCTCCTCGACCGACAAGAGCGACAGGTCCTGCCCGATCTCATGGGTGACTTTTTTCCTTGGTCTGTCGTCGTCTTCGGTGGCCATGCGTTGTCCTCCGGATGCGAGGTTCCCTGAAGCGGTTGCAAGCCGCGGCGCGGCTGGCTAAGCAGGTGCCTCTTCAAATTATTAGGCTTTGGCCAAGGACACATCATGGAAAATCTGCCCGCGCAAATGACCGTGATCGGCATCAGCAAGCCGGGCGGCCCCGAGGTGCTGTTGCCCGAAACCCGCCCGGTGCCAAAACCCGGTCCGGGCGAAATCCTGATCAAGGTCGCGGCCGCCGGCGTCAACCGTCCCGACGTCGCGCAGCGCTCCGGCGTCTATCCGCCGCCGCCCGGCGCCAGCGACTTGCCTGGCCTTGAAGTCGCGGGCGAAGTCGTAGCCGTCGGTCCCGGCGCGGCCAAACACAAGGTCGGCGACAAGGTGATGTCGCTGGTCGCCGGCGGCGGCTACGCGCAATATGCCATCGCGCAGGATACCCAGGCGATGACGGTGCCGCCGTCGCTGTCGATGCTCGAGGCCGGCGCGATCCCCGAAACGCTGATGACGGTCTGGCACAATGTGTTCGAGCGTGGCGGACTGAAAGCAGGCGAGACCATCCTGATCCATGGCGGTTCCTCGGGCATCGGCACCATGGCGATCCAGCTCGCCAAGGCGTTCGGCGCAAAAGTGATCGTCACTGTCGGATCGAACGAAAAGGCCAGCGCTTGCCTCAAACTCGGCGCCGACCGCGCCATCAATTACAAGACCGAAGACTTTGTCACGGAGGTAAAGGCCGCGACCGACGGTGCCGGCGCCAATCTCATCCTCGACATGGTCGGTGGCGACTACATCGAGCGCAATTACCACGCGGCCACGGTCGAGGGCCGCATCGTCCAGATCGCGACGCTCGGCGGCGCCAAGGCGACGGTCAATTTTGCCCTGCTGATGGTGAAACGGCTGCACCACACCGGCTCGACGCTGCGCCCCCGTAGCAATACGGACAAGGCGGCGATGGTCGCGGCCATCGAGGCCAAGGTGATGCCACTGCTGCGCGAGGGGCGCATAAAACCCCTGATGGACAGCACATTCCCGCTGGAAAAGGCCGCCGACGCCCACCGGCGCATCGACACCAGCGAACATATTGGCAAAATTGTGTTGGCCGTTTAACGCTCGCGAGCGACGCGTGACCGGAAACCCTTTGATTTTCCTCGCATTCATGTCATTTATCCGAGAATGCCGGGCGGGCCGCTTTCCGCGCGGAAGCATCATGTGATCGCGGAGAACTGACATTGCGTCTGATCAGGTGCCTTGCGCCCCTCGCGCTGGGCCTCATGATTTTTGCCGCGGCACCGCCGGCGCGCGCCATCGACGCCGTCAGCGTCCGCGGTGACGCGCCCGCGATCGACCTCACCGCGGTGCTCGACCATCAGCACAGCGACACCGACCGCATCCAGGTCTCGACAGCTCCCGGCACCGACGGCATCGTCCGCCGCATCGAGGTGCGCGCCCGCGAGGGCGGCCAGAACTGGGTGGTGTTCGCGCTTGCGAACAATACCGACGACCAGCTCGACCGCCTGATCGTGGCGCCGCATTACCGCATCGTCTCCTCGGGATTGTTGTGGCCCGATCTCGGACTGTCGCGCATCGCCACCATTACGCCGTCAACCGGCGACCGTCCCGAACGCCAGGAAAGCCCGACCGCGGACATCTTCCGCATCACGCTCGACCCCGGCTCGGTCATCACCTTCGTTGCGGAATTGCGCACCGATAAATTGCCGCAGCTCTATCTCTGGGAGCCCGACGCCTACAAGGACAAGGTCAACTCGTTCACGCTCTACCAGGGCATCGTGATCGGCATTTCCGGCCTGCTGGCGCTGGTGTTAACCATCCTGTTCGTGGTCAAGGGCAGCATCATGTTCCCGGCCGCAGCAGCCCTTGCCTGGGCGGTGCTGGTCTATATCGGCGTTGATTTCGGCTTCTGGGGCAAAGTGCTCGACATGTCGAATAATGCCGAGCGGGTCTGGCGCGCCGCCGGCGAAGCGATTCTGGCCGCGACGCTTTTGGTGTTTCTGTTCGCCTATCTCAATCTCAGCCGCTGGCATGTGCGCTATTCCCATATCACCGTCGGCTGGCTCTTCTTTCTCGGCTCGCTGGTGGCGCTGGCGCTGTTCGATCCGGCGGTCGCCTCCGGCATCGCGCGAATGTCGCTGGTGTTGATCGCGTTCGCGGGCTTTGCGCTGATCGTTT
Source organism: Bradyrhizobium lablabi (assembly GCF_900141755.1). Taxonomy (NCBI): domain Bacteria; kingdom Pseudomonadati; phylum Pseudomonadota; class Alphaproteobacteria; order Hyphomicrobiales; family Nitrobacteraceae; genus Bradyrhizobium; species Bradyrhizobium lablabi. The sequence goes on from NZ_LT670844.1 coordinate 2,946,846, forward strand.
ATCTGTCGACCCACGGTTTCGATCGCGCCGTGCTCTTGATCCCGACCTGGTTCCTGCTGGTGGTCTGGGTGATCGCCGCCGGCATGACGGTCGCGGGCAGCGTCACCAACGACATCGTCGGCCCGGCGCTGCTCGGCGGCCTGGTGCTGATCGTGATGCTGATCGGGTTCACGGTGATGCAGCACGCGTTCGCCGGCGGCGGCGCCACCACCGGCGTCGTCTCCGACGTCGAGCGGCGGGCGCTGGCGCTGACCGGCTCGGGCGACCTGATCTGGGACTGGGACGTCTCGGCCGACAAGGTCTTCACCAGCCCCGAAACCGAGGCTCTGCTCGGCTTGAAGCGCGGCACGCTGGAAGGTCCGGCGGCAAAATGGCTCGAGGTGCTGCATCCGCTCGACCAGGATCGTTTCCGCGCCGCGCTCGACAGCGTGCTCGACCAGCGCCGCGGACGCCTGGTGCAGGATTTTCGGCTGCGCACGCCCGACGGTCACTTCATGTGGTTCGCGCTCAAAGCCCGTCCGGTGGTCGGCTCCGACGGCGAAGTTTCGCGCGTGGTCGGCACGCTGACGGATGTCACCGAAGCGAAAAATGCCGAGGAGCGCATGCTGCACGACAGCGTGCACGACAATCTCACCGGCCTGCCGAACCGCAAATTGTTCATCGACCGCTTAGGGGCGGTCGCCAATTTCGCCAAAACCATGCCGAACCTGCGGCCGACGCTGATGGTGATCGATCTCGACCGTTTCAAGCAGGTCAATGATTCCGTCGGCATCGCTGTCGGCGATTCCATCCTGCTGACATTGGCGCGGCGATTGACCCGCATCCTCAAACCACAGGACACTTTGGCACGGCTCGCCGGCGACCAGTTCGGCCTGATCCTGATGTCGGAACAGGAACCGTCGCGCATCACGGCGTTTGCCGAAACCATCCGCAAAACCATCCGCGCCCCGATCGCCTTCAACGACCGCGAGATTTTTCTCACGGCCTCGATTGGGCTCGCGCTGTCCGATCCGCAGACGCAGCTCTCCGACGAGATCATCAAGGATGCGGAGCTTGCGATGTATCACTCCAAGCGCATCGGCGGCGACCGTATCGACGTCTACAAGCCGGCGATGCGCGCGCGCAAAACCGACCGGCTGACCCTGGAAAGTGAACTGCGCCGCGCCATCGAGCGCGAGGAAATCACCATTTTGTACCAGCCGATCGTGCGACTGGAAGACCGCTCCATCGCCGGCTTCGAGGCGCTGGCGCGCTGGGATCACCCAAAACTCGGGCGCATGTCGCCGGTGGAATTCATCTCGATCGCCGAGGAGATCGGCCTGATCGTCGACCTCGGCATGTTCGTGCTGGACCAGACCGCAAGGCAGCTCGCGGTCTGGCAGCGCGCGATGCGTTCGCGCGAGCCGATCTTTGCCAGCGTCAACGTCTCCTCGCGGCAATTGCTGCGGCACGATTTGATCCACGACATCCGCACCGTGCTGTCGCGCTCCTCGGTGGCGCGCGGCACGCTGAAACTGGAACTGACGGAATCGCTGGTCATGGAGAACCCCGAGCACGCCGCGCAGATGCTGACCCGCATCCGCGAGCTCGGCACGGGTTTATCGCTGGACGATTTCGGCACCGGCCATTCCTCGCTCGCCTATCTGCAGCGCTTCCCGTTCGACACCATCAAGATCGACCAATCCTTTGTCCGCACCACCAGCCGCGGCACCCGCCCGGTGATCCTGAAATCGATCATCGCGCTCGCCCACGACCTCGGCATGGACGTGGTTGCCGAAGGCGCCGAGACCGATTCGGATGCGGTCGAGCTCTATCAGCTTGGCTGCGAATACGCGCAAGGGTTTGCGTTCGGCGAGCCGATGGATGCCGATGCCGCGATGCGGCTGTTGACCGAAGTGCGGCTGGAAGCGGCGAGCTAGCCCTCCCCCGTCGTCCCGGCGAAGGCCGGGGCCGGATCACCAACGATGCATATTGATGCTCTCGCAGGTCAATCCCGGCCTTTCAAGCGATCCAGCAAAGTCCGCAAATCCTGCGGCGTCGCGCAGAGATGTTGCGCACCGGCACCGCGCAGTTCGGCTTCCGATCCATAGCCATAGAGAACGCCGACGGATGTCATCTGGTTGTGGCGCGCGCCGATCATGTCGAAACTCCGGTCACCGACCATCACAGCGCGGCGTCCGTCCAGCCCGCTTTGCTCGAGTGCGTATTTAAGGAGCTCGGTTTTTTCGGCGTAGGCGCCATCGAGCCCGCTGCCGAAGACCCGTTCGAAATATGACGTCATGCCAAAATGGGCGATGATGCGTTCGGCGAATATGGCGGGCTTGCTGGTGGCCACGAACAGCCGCGGACCGCCAACGAGCGCGGCGAGCAAATCCGGGATGCCGTAATAGACGCTGTTCTCGTAAATCCCGATCTCGGAAAACCGCTCGCGATAGAGCGCAACCGCCCGCTCCGCCAAAGCCTCCCTGCCGAGCATGGTCCTGAAACTTTTGAGCAAGGGCGGCCCAATGCACCACAGCAAATCCTGCTCCTCTGGGACGGGATGATCGAGCGCAGCCAGCGCATACTGGATCGACCGCGTGATTCCGATCCTGGGATCGGTCAGTGTGCCGTCAAGGTCGAAAAAGATCGCGTCCATCATCCACTCAAACCAGGGCGTGCTGACACAAGGACGCGTTCGATCTTTTCAAGAGCCTGCCTGCCCGGGTTCGGTTCATGCCCCCGTCGCGCACTTGTAATACTAGGTCGCTAGCACGATATCCCGGCGCGGTTCGCCAATGTGACCCGTGCAAATCGAATTGTCATCAGCTTTTGGGGGTCATCCATGTTCGACTTCGCCAAATGGCCGCTCGCCACGGCCATGCTCATAGGAACGCTCGCGGCTGCACCGTCGGCGATGGCGCGCGACGGTGATCACGGCGATCGAGACGGCCGGATCGGCCATGTCTTTGTCATTGTACTCGAGAACGAAGGCTTTGACGTCACCTTTGGACCCAATTCGCCCGCGCCCTTCCTGTCGAAGACCCTGCCGAGCCAGGGCGTCATGCTCAACAATTATTTCGGCACCGGGCATGTGAGCCTCGACAATTACATCGCGATGATCAGCGGCCAGGCGGCGACGCCGCAGACCCGCAACGACTGCGGCGTATATCAGGATTTCGCGCTCACCGGGATCACTCTGGACGGTCAAGCGATCGGCACCGGTTGCGTCTACCCCGCCGTCATCAGGACGCTTCCCGATCAGCTCAAAGCAGCCGGCAAGACCTGGCGTGGTTACATGGAGGACATGGGCAACGATCCGGCTCGCGAGCAGGCAACCTGCGGCCAGCCCCTTGCCCTTGGCAAAGTAGCCCTCAACCAAGGCGATGATACGCAAGCGGCCGAGGCGGCGGATCAGTACGCCGCGCGCCACAATCCTTTCGTCTACTTCCACTCGCTCATCGATAGCGGCGCTTGCGCCAACAACGTGGTCAACTTCAATCGTTTGGCGCAGGACCTGGCCTACGAGTCGACGACGCCGAATTTCGCGTTCATCACGCCCAATCTCTGCCATGACGGCCATGATGCGAAATGCAAGAACGGAGAGACCGGCGGCCTCGCCGGGGCCGATGCCTTCCTGCAGAAAACTGTCCCGATGATCTTGAACTCGCCCGCCTACAAGGAGGACGGGTTATTGATCATCAACTTCGACGAGGCTAGCCTCGACGCAGCGCCGGGTGGAAAGGGCAACTTCGTCATCAGTGCAGCGGGCGAGACCTGCTGCGGTCAGCAACCCGGACCCAACATCGGGCCCTTCCCGCAGACCACAACTCCGTTCCCCAATGTGATATTCAGCTTCCAAAGCTTCGGTGGCGATCGCACGGGCGCCGTGCTGCTATCGCCGTTCCTGAAGCCCGGAATCGTGTCCAACGTCCCCTACAACCACTATTCCATGCTGAAGACGGTAGAGGACATTTTCAGGCTCGATCATCTCGGCTACGCCGGCCAGCCCGGACTGCAAGGGTTCTTCGGCTGCGCCAACTCGGACATTCCCACCCGCGCGGACGATCAATTCGGCCGGTGTGAGCGAGACTGATCTCTCTCTATCTGTGTCGATCTGTCGGCGGCCCTTGACGGCTTGTTCGTCGGGGGCCGCTTTCTTTTCGCACTTGGCCAAAGCTTCGCTACTGAGCATGGTCCTGAAACTTGCCTTCAAGGGCGGCCCGATGCACCACAGCAGATCCTGCTCCGCCGGGACGGGATGATCGAGCGCACCCAGCGCATATTGGATCGACCGGGTGATTCCGATTTTCGGATCGGTCAGCGTGTCGTCGAGGTCGAGAACCTTGCAAAGTCCCTTCTGTACATGCGCTTTCCAAAGGATCGCCCAAGCAGCCGTCGTGCATCACTTAGAGATTGATCCTGTCGCAAAAACAAAATCGGCAGCATGCGCCGTTGTTCCTCCGATCCAACTCATTCGATTACCTCGTCGGCACGGGTTAGGAGGAAAGGTGGAATCTTGAGGTCTATGGCCTTTGCTGTCTTCAGGTTGATAACGAACTCGAACCTCGTCGGTTGCTCGACGGGTAAATCAGCTGGCTTCTCGCCTTTCAAAATCCTATCGACCAAATCTGCGGCGCGGCGATATCGCTCAGGTAAGCGGTCGCCATAAGACATTAGACCGCCTTCGGTGACCCATTCTTTGCCAACAAACATGCTTGGCAAACGGTTCTTCAATGTGAACGCAATGATCTCCTTGCGGTATTCCAACGTCAGGGCGTCTTGTAATACGAGCAGTACTTCTGGCGGGTCCTTAGTCATGGCGTCGAAAGCGCGCTCAAAATCCTTAGGCTCTCGCACTTCCTGGGAACTTAGGATAACGCCTAGCGCGCGAGCAGCGTTTTCCGACTCCTTCCAAGCCAAAGAATTAGCCGGATTGGCTGAATTCCAGAGAAGCGCTGCTTTTGTTAGTGCCGGCACGACCTCCTTGAGAACCTCCAGCCGCTTGGCGCTCATTTCCGCGTTAAGGACGGACAGCCCTGTCAAGTTTCCGCCGGGATGAGCCAAGCTGGCGACCAGACCCGTTCCTACGGGATCAATTGCGGCTGGGTGGACAATAGGGATGGTTGAGGTTGCCTTTTTGGCGGCCAGGCCAGCCGGCGTGGTAACGACCACGATGAGGTCCACTTTCAGCCGGACCATTTCATTCGCAAATTCCTGAAATCGTTCGGCCTGTCCTTCCGCATACCGCCGCTCAACAATGAGGTTGCGACCTTCCTTGTATCCTAGCTCTTCAAGTCCCCGAAACAATGGATCGTAAAACGTCTCGTATCTGTGGGCGAGAAATCCAATCCGCCAAACCTTCGCGGATTGCTGTGCGACGACCATAGTTGGCCAAGCCGCCGCCGCCCCCAGGCCTCCTATCAACTTTGCGAATTCCCTCCTGTGCATGCTCCCCTCCCAACGGACCACGCTGCGCGCGATAGCATATCACTTGGTGGCGGCGCGGATTTGCGCCTGTTTTCGCTGCGGCACGGCGTCCGCAGGAAGCGACCCTCCAGCAACGGCCAAAGCCGCCGACCTGCCATCCCAAATCATGGGTTGTGCAGCGCAGCAAAGGCGATAAAACTCCTTCAAATTCAATGGTAAATACGGAAGTTCAGCACGTGGTTGACGTCAACGCCGACGCCCCGATCGAGGTCACCGGCGAGGTACCTAAACACTACCCGATGGGGTTCGCCGAGTTTGTCGTGGTGATCGCCGCGATCATGGCGCTGAATCCCCTCGCAATGGACATGATGCTGCCGGCGCTGCCGAACATCGCCTCGAGCTTCCATATCGACGCGGCGAACCGGCTGCAGATGGTGTTGTCTTCATTCATGATCGGCTTCGGCGTCGGCCAATTCCTGATCGGACCGCTGTCCGATAGTTTTGGGCGCCGTCCCGTCCTGCTCGGCGGCATGGTGCTCTACGCGATCGCGAGCGTGCTTGCGATCGCGGCGCCATCGTTCGAGATGTTGTTGCTGGCGCGCGCGCTGGAGGGTCTTGGCACATCGGCCACCCGCGTCATCGCGACCTCGATCGTCCGCGACTGCTACGCCGGCCGCCGCATGGCGAGCGTGGTGTCGCTGGCGATGATGGTCTTCATCGCCGTGCCCGTGGTGGCGCCGTCCTTCGGTCAGGCCGTGATGCTGATGGTGCATTGGCGCGGCATCTTCGCGGTGCTGATGGCGTACGGCATCGTGGCGCTGCTCTGGAGTCTGTTTCGGTTGCCCGAGACGCTGCCGGCGTCGGAACGGAAGGCCTTTGCGATCCCCCAGGTGCTGGACGCCTATCGACAAACCCTGACCAATCGCCAGACCCTGGGCTATGCGCTGGCGGCCGGTGGCGTCCAGGGCGCGCTGTTCGGGTTCGTTTTCTGTTCGCAGCAGGTGTTCACCGGCATCTACCAGCTCGGGCCCTATTTCCCGCTCGCCTTCGCCGCCATTGCGGTGGGGGTCGCCGTTGCCGGCTTTCTGAACGCGCGGCTTGTCGGCCGTATCGGCATGCGCGTGATGTCGCACAGCGCGCTGGTCGGCTTCGTCGTCGTCGCGGCGATCATGTACGTCGCGGCAAAACTCCAGATCCTGCCCTTGCCGCTGTTCATGGCGCTGGCGGCGTTGATGATGTTTTCGTTCGGGCTGATGATCGCGAATTTCACGGCGCTCGCGATGGAGCCGCAAGGCCATATCGCAGGCACCGCTTCGTCGCTGTACGGTTCGATCACCACTCTTCTGGGCATCGGGATCGGCGCGGTCATCGGTCAGGATTATAACGGCACGCTGGTGCCGTTTGCGACCGGCTTTCTGCTTTGTACGCTGGCTACCCTTGCGGTGGTCGCCATCACGGAAAAGGGCCGCCTGTTCCGGCCGCACCACCACCCGATCGCGTAATCGCGTTCGCCCGCCAACTCAGGAGACAGGTCGTCGCAATTGCACGGAGGTTGCGGCTCGGTGCCGTCACACGCCCGTCGGCAGGCTGTCCGGCGGGTGCGGCTCTTTGCTGGAGCGACCAAAACGCTTCGATGCGTGTTCACGCAACTTCTGGAATGTCACGTACAGCATCGGCACCATAAAGATCCCGATCGAGCTCGCGGCAAGCATCCCGCCAAACACCGCGGTACCGACGGCCCGGCGGCTGAGCTCGGCGGCGCCGGTGGCAATGACCAGCGGCAGCAGGCCGAGAATGAAGGCGATCGAGGTCATCATCACGGCGCGAAACCGCATCCGCGCACCCAAAATCGCGGCATCCTCGATCGCAGCGCCGCTCTCGCGCTGCTCCTTGGCGAATTCGACGATCAGGATGCCGTTCTTGGCGGCCAAAGCGATCAGCACCACGAGCCCGATCTGGCCATAGAGATCGAGATTAAGGCCCGCAAGCTTGATGCCCAGATACGATCCGAGCACGCCGACCACGACCGACAGCAGCACGGGAACAGGGATCATCCAGCTTTCATACAGCCCAACCAGGAACAGATAGGCGAACAGCACCGCCAAAGCGAGGATGATGCCGGTCTGGCCGGAGGCCTGCTGCTCCTGATAGGCGGTGCCGGTCCATTCGAAACTGTAGCCCGCCGGCAGTGTTGCACTGGAAATCTGTGTCATCGCAGCGAGCGCCGTCCCCGACGAGACGCCCGGCGCCGGGCTGCCGTTCACGGTGACCGAGCGGTAATTGTTGTAGCGGGTGATGACCTGAGGCCCGGTCACGATCCTGGCGCTTGCGATGGAGCGGATCGGCACCATCTGGGCGGCGCTGTTGCGCACATAGATTCGCCAGATGTCCGAGATGTCGCTGCGGTCGGACGCCTCGCCCTGGACGTTGACCTGCCAGGTGCGGCCGTAGAGATTGAAGTTGTTGACGTAGACGCCGCCGAGCGTCGCCTGCAGCGCGGTGAATATGTCGCTGATGTTCAGCCCAAGCGCCTGAGCCTTGGCGCGATCGATGTCGAGATAGACCGACGGATTGGTCGCCGTGAAGGTCGTGAACACGCGCGCCAGCCGCGGGTCGCGGTTGGCGGCACCGATCAGTCCGCTGGCGACACTGCCCATCGTTACCGGATCCTGCCCCTCCAGCGCTTCGAGCTGGTACTCAAAACCGCCGCTGGTCGAAAGTCCGATGATCGGCGGCAGGTTGAACGGCAGCACGTTGGCCTGGCGGATCTGCGAGCCCAAGGCGAAGGTACGGCCGATCAGCGCCTGCGCCGAATCCGCCGCCGACTTGCGCTCGGCGAACGGCTTCAACCGCGCCACCATGAAGGCGTTGTTCGGCTCGGACGCGCCATCGAGCAGCGAAAAGCCGATGATCGAAAGCGTATGCTCGACAGCAGGCATCTGCTGGAGCAGGGCTTCAACCTGTTTGGTCACTTCGCTGGTGCGCGCCACCGACGCGCCGTCGGGCAATTGCACCGAGATGAAGAAGGCGCCCTGATCTTCTTCCGGCAAAAACCCGGTCGGGGTCAAAAGCGAGATACCGAACGTGCCGCCCGCGAACACCAGGACAAGCATGAGCGACAGCGTCGCGATACGAACCAGCCGGCGAACCAGGCTGGCATAGCGGTCGCGGACCCAATCGATGCCGCCGAGCACCCTGCCCATGATGCCGCGCCGCGGCCCGGTGTGGCGCAGGAACACCGCGCACAGTGCAGGCGACAAGGTCAACGCGTTCAAGGCCGAGATCACCATCGCCGCGCTGATCGTCACGGCGAACTGGCGGAACAGCGTTCCGGAGATTCCAGGGATAAAGGCAACCGGCACGAACACCGATAACAGCACCAGCGTGATCGCGATGATCGGCGCGGTGATCTGGGTCATGGCCTTCTTGGTGGCATCGGCCGGCGAAAGCTCCGGCTCCTCCTCCATCACGCGCTCGACGTTTTCGACCACCACAATGGCGTCATCGACCACGATTCCGATGGCGAGCACCATCGCCAGCAGCGACACGGTGTTGGCCGAATAGCCGAGCACCAGCAGCACCGCGAAGGCGCCGATCAGACTGACCGGAGCAGCGATCGCCGGGACCACGGTGGCGCGCAGATTGCCGAGGAACAGAAACACCACGATCACCACGAGGACGAAGGCCTCGCCGATCGTCTTCAGCACTTCCTTGATGGTGTCGTTCACGAAAGTCGTGGAATCATATTGCACTAGATAGCTCAGGCCCGCCGGGAACCGCCCCGACAATTTTTGCAGCGTCGCCTGCACCGCCGTCGCCGTCCGCACGGCATTGGCGCCGGGCGCGAGATAAATGCCGATCGGCACCCCGGGGCGGCCGTCGATGCGCGACTCGCTGTCGAGATTCTGTGCGCCGATCTCGACCCGGGCGACATCGCGGACCCGCAACATCGAACCATCGGGATTTGCCCGCAACACGATATTCCCGAACTGCTCCGCGGTGGCCAGTCTGCCTTGCGTCTGCACGTTGAACTGGAACTGTTGTTCGTCGGAGATCGGCCGGGCGCCGATGCGGCCAACCGGCGCCTGCACGCTCTGGGCGCGGATCGCGGCGATGACATCGGAGGGCGCCAGATTGAGGCTGGTGAGCCGCTGCGAATCGAACCAGATCCGCATCGAATAGTTCATTTTCGCGAACAGGCTGGCCTGCCCGACCCCCGGCGTGCGGGAAATCGCGTCGAGCACGTTGATGATGGCATAGTTGGTGATGAACACCGGATCCTGCTCGCCATTCGCACTGTAAAGCACGATGAATTGCAGCACGGCCGAAGACTTTTTCTGCACCACCAGGCCCTGCTGCTGGACTTCGACGGGCAGCTGCGACAGCGCGCTCTGAACGCGGTTGTTGACGTTGACGGTATTGATGTCGGGATCGGTGCCAAGCGCGAACGAAACCGTGAGCGTGTAGCTGCCGTCATTGCCGCTGGTCGATTTCATGTATAGCGAGCGGTCGACGCCGACCACCTGGGCCTCGAGCGGTTGCGCGACGCTGCTCTCGACCACTTCCGCGGAGGCTCCCGGAAATACGCCGGTCACCGTAACCTGCGGCGGCACGATGTCAGGAAATTGCGCCACCGGAATCTGCAGCAACGCGAGCGCGCCGGCGATGGTGATGACGAACGCAATCACGATCGCGAGACGCGGACGGTCGACGAAAACCGCGGAAATCATTTGCTGTCACCCGCCGGTTTGGCCGCGGCGCCGCTATCGGCTTGCGCGGGATCGCCGCTCGCGACGACCTTCATGATGGCCTGGATCTGCGGGCTCGCCGGCCCGGGTGAGACGGGTTGGCCGGGACGTACCCGTTGCAGGCCCTCGACGATCACCTTGTCGCCCGGCGAGAGTCCGCTGATCACCGCAGCCATGGTCGGGGTCGACTGCCCAAGCTGGATCCGGCGCTGCTCGGCCTTGTTGTCCGGCCCGACGACGAAGACATAATCGCCTTGCTGATCGGACAGCACGGCGGCGCGCGGGACAGCCAGCACCTCGACCGGCTGCACACCCTCCAGCAAGACCGTGACGAATTCGCCGTCGGTAAGCTCGCGTACCGGGCCGCCGATCGGGGAAGCATTAGGCAGTGTCGTATTGGGGATCGCGCCGCGTACCGTGACAGTATCGGTGCTCTGGGCGACGGTGTTGTCGACGAAGTTCAATTTTCCGGTCTGATCATAAAGGCGGCCGTCCGGCAGGCGCAGCTTGATCACCACCGCGTTAAGTCCGCCGCGCGGCCCATAGCGGTCGCGCAGCTCCAGCCCCTGGCGCACCGAAACCGGGAAGGTGACGTACATCGGGTCCTGGCTGACGATGGTCGTCAGCACGCCCGACGCCGGGCTGACCACATTCCCCTCGGTCACCGCGGTGCGCCCGATCTTGCCATCGATCGGCGAGCGGATGTCGGTGTAGTCGAGGTTGATCTGGGAAGCTTGCACCTGGGCCTGGGCGCCCTGTACCTGGGCCTCCAGGCTGCGCTGGTTGGCGAGCGCGGCGTCATAGGTCGATTGTTGTCCGGCGGGCCCGCTGAGCAGGATACGCGCCCGTTCGGTGGTCAATTTTGCGTTTTCCAGCGTCGCCAGCAACTGCGCGACCTGCGCCTTCTTCGAGTCGAGATCGGCCTGGAACGGACCGCGCTCGAGCTGATAGAGTTCATCTCCCGTCTTGACCTCGGCGCCTTCGGTGAACAGCCGTTTTTCCAGAAACGCGGTGACGCGCGCGACCACGCTGACCCGACTGACCGCCTCTATCCTTCCAAGAAATTCGCTGGTTTCGGTGATCGGTCGCCTGGTCGCTTCAACGACGCCGACCGCCGGGGGTGCGCTTGCGGCAGGCTGCGCCCTGCTCGCCGCGGCTGCTGCCATTGCGAGGGCGCCTGCGGTCACCAGGCCGATAGCTACTCTAGCAAGGTGCATCTCGCGCGCCCTCACCACACCGGGTGCACGTTAGCACAATTCCATTGAACCGGTCATGCCATGGGTCAACTTCTGCATTGCGCACGCCGTTCCACTATCCAGCGATCAGGCGCAGGAACTGCGCTGAAACTGGCCGACGTCAATGGAGCAGCCGACCCTCATTGCTAAACAAGGCATCGCAACGGGCCCGCGGGGCCGGTGATTCGAGCGTAGCAACGACCCGAGATGCGCACGACATGAGCATGACCGAGTGGGCCCCCGCTTTGGCGGTGCCTGTATCAGCCAAGCGAGACCATATCAGGGGACCGCAAAACGCGGCGGTGACGCTCGTCGAATACGGCGACTACCAATGCCCGTTTTGCCGCGCGGCGCACGCGATCGTATCCGAGGCACAGCGACGGATGAGCGATGAGCTTCGATTCTGTTTCGGCATTTTCCGTTGACCACGCTTCACCCGATGGCCGAGCCGGCGGCGGAGGCCGCCGGCGCCCAGGGACATTTCTGGGCCATGCACGACATGCTCTATGAGAACCAGGACCAGCCCGCTCCCGCGGCGCTTTTGGCCTTTGCCGCAGCGATCGGGCTCGACCTCGAACGCGTCGCCGACGAGCTGGTGCGGCGCGTTCACCTCGGCAAGGTGCGGGACGACTTCTTAAGCGGCGTTCGCAGCGGCGTTAAGGGGACGCCGACGTTCTTCATCAACGGCCGCCGCCACGACGGCTCCTGGGATCTCCCGACCCCTGCTCGGAAGCCTCCAGGCCGCGGCTGTCGCTCGCAGTGCCGCATGAGGGGCTAGGAGCTGTGGATAGCTGCCCAGCCGTTTGCGGTGCAAATCGCTTAGGCTTACGAGTTGGACCCGCCCTGCGACCGCTTTGCGCGCCTGACGCTCTCGCGTCCACCGCATCCCGTCCCGCGTTCGTGACAACGCGCGACCCGTTATAGATCAATCATAAGATTAATATCGACTCATGTATCATCTCATGATACATGAACGTGTGTGATTAGGGGCTTCAAGGATGATCGGACTCGCGCGGCGTTCGACGGCGTGGCTTCGAAAGGTTTTCCTGCTGATTTGCTCGCCGTCACGCGGCGTAAGCTCGGCTACCTGAATGCAGCGGCCATGCTTAGCGACCTGAGAGCTCCGCCCCGAAACCGGTTGGAGGCCCTCAAGGGCAATCGGCAGGGACAGCACTCGATCCGGGTGAACGATCAGTGGCGGATTTGCTTTGTATGGACGGCGGAGGGACCGAAGGACGTGGAGTTCGTCGATTACCATTAACCGCCGATCAGATGACCAGAGGAGAATTGCATGGCCAGGAAGCTTGCGCCGATGCATCCGGGCGAAGTCTTGCGGGAAGAGTTTCTTGTGCCGTTAGGCTTGTCGGCAGGCGCGCTCGCAAAGGCGTGTGCGGTTCCACGCACCCGCATCGAAAGAATTGTCAACGAAGAGACCGCCATTACGGCCGATACCGCGCTACGGCTTGGCAAGGCGCTCGGCACGTCGGCCCAGCTTTGGCTGAACTTGCAAAATGAGTTCGATATGCGGACGGCGAAGAGCCAGATCGGAAAAGAGCTCGAGAAGATCACGCCGGTCACGGGACGCGCCGCCGCCTGATGGCCGTCCGGCGCCGCCGTCAGGCGGCTTCTGTCTGGTTCTGGCGTGGAGCGAACATCGGCTAAAGCAGTGACGTCAGCTAAGTGCCCGACTCGGAACCGCCCTCGCACACCGGCGGCGCTGGCCTGCAGTGCGCCAATGGAGGCAAGGCGGGAAGGTAGATTACCGACTGCTGCTTGCCAGCCGCCGCGAACGCGTCCGACGACCAGCTTGCGATCGTAACTTCGGTCCGATAGCGCGGGAGATGGCTCTCGAGCGAGTAGCAAACGCAAAGCGCGAGGCTGGCCCAGACCGCCGCGCTGAAATAAAGCGACATCCACGCAATCTCGTCCTTCCACTCGGCAAGGTCGTGCGTCACGACCCAACGCGTGCTCACGTCACGAAGACCCTCGAGAGGTCCGAGAAGCTTGCTGCCATCGGCAACCCCGGCCCGCCATCGGCTCAGATACATCGGGACGTCGACGGTCATGAGAAACGCCAGATAGCCTGCAATCCCGATGATCGCGATGATAAGGACCACGCGAACCGGACCGTCGAACTCCGGCAGTAACCGGCAAAGGCCAGCCCCGACTATGAAGAAGACAACGGCCCATATCGAATTTTCGATGGCGTTGCCCAGATAATTGGTGGTCACTACCGCATACCATGAGAAGCATTCCGCGATCAGGATCAACGGCACAATCACCGCCGCAGCGTTCAAGGTGGTGTCCGCCCCCGTCATCGTGCCCAGCTGGTGCAGGATGATCGCCCATTGTGCCGCGAAGCAGATCTCGGCCACGGTTGCTACCGACCGGCCGACGACAACGCTCGACAGCCAGGTGTCGAACAGGCAGATGCGCTGAACATCGGCGCGCGGAAGAAACGAGCGGAATGCGCAGCCGAAAACATAAGCCGCCGAGAGCAGGAGCATGAGCCCGATGCCGGACGGGCCGCCGAGGCTGCCCGTCAGCTGTTCGTGGAACTGGCGGTACAGCACGAACCAAACCGCGATATTTACGCCGCTGACCACGGTTAACACGCCCCACCACCAGGCCAGGGGATTTGACCAGGCCAAGGACCTTGATACGGAAGTTGACCGCGCCCGCCATTCCAAACTCATGAACCGCTCCGCGTGTAACTGAACTGACACTTGACTGTAGCAATACTGTCATAAATTGCGGTCCAGTCACGACAAAAATACAAAAATATTTGTGCGGCGGGGGCTTTTTGCGGGGCAAGGGCGGGATGACAGGGAGCGCATCGCTGGGCCGGTGCCAACAGCGTGGATCGGTCCGGGACAAGCCGGGCCGCGCAATCAGCACTCTCCCGAACCAAGTCGGCTTGAAGCCGGTTTCGCGCCGCGCGCCGCAAGCGGGCTTGGTGCAGGGTTTGGGTTTGAGTGAAACGCTATCCGACCAAGTCTGAGCTAAGCAGACTCATGATTTCTGAATTGCACACGCTCGTTGTCAGCGCTCGCACGTTTGAGCGCGCACTTGTCAGCGACGATGGCCGCTACCGCGCAAAGCAGAAGGGGTTAAAGCAGCGATGTCCGAAAAGTTCCAGCAACGCATCGCACCGAATTCCACAACATTCCCGTCAGAAGTCATCGTCGTAAAACCTTCTTCAAAAGCGGCGAATGATATCGGAGAGCCGAGAGAACAGGCTCGATAAAAAAATAGGGAGGCGTGCAATGAGTAGAAACCGAACGTTGTTGTGCACAATCGGCATCCTGGCGGCAGCGATGCTTGCGACTGGCGCATCCTCAAGAGAGGGCGAGCGAAACGAAGGGGCGGTCCGTTTGCTGAAGACGGTTCCGATTCCTGGAACGGCGGCGAACACAACTGCCGGAAAGATGTATGTGTTCGACATTAGCTTCGTCGATCAGTCGACGCAGACGTATTATCTTGCCGATCGCTCCAACGCCGTCGTCGATGTCGTCGATGCAAGAACCAACGAGTTGATCACCCAGCTCAGTGCCACGCCTGCGTTCAAGGGCTTTACCGGGAATAACGGCACCTCAGGGCCCAACGGCGTCGTTGCTGCGTTTCCGTGGCTGTTTGTGACCGACGCCAACAGCCGCGTCGTCACGATCGATCTGCGCAACGGCAAGACGGTGGCCGACGTGTCTACCGGCGGCACACCGGGCCTTCGTGCGGACGAAATGGCATATGATCCCAGAGACGGGCTGCTGATGGCCGTCAATAACGCGGACACGCCACCCTTTGCGACGTTGATCAACGTCAACAAGGCGACCGGCGCCCTCATGGTCGCAAAGCGAATATCGTTTGATACGATGGATACCGGGGTGAACGCGACCAATGGAGCCGAACAGCCGGTATGGGATCCGGTTTCGGGCAAGTTCTACGTCTCGATCCCGCAGATCGGCCCAAACGCTAAGGATGGGGCCGTGGTTCGGATATCGACTGCCGGCACGGTGGAAGCACAATATCCGATCGAGTTCTGCTCTCCGGCAGGCCTTACACTGGGCCCCAACGTCGATCTGCTGGTGGGTTGCAACACGGTTTTCGACACCGCGGGCAATCTCTGGGATTCGACCAAGGACGTGACCGCGGCGCCGATCCAGGTGATCATCGACGCCTGGACAGGTAAAATTGACGCGACGGTGCCGGGCGTCGGTGTTGGCGACGAGGTATGGTTCAATTCAGGTGACGGAAATTACTACACCGCCTCCTCGACCAGCCCGTTGCGTCCGACCGAGGTCGTCGCCGGCACGCCGCTGACGGCTCAGGGCGCTGCGATCCTCGGCGTCATCGACGCGCGCGATCAGGCCCTCAAGCAACTGGTGCCCACCTTCAACGTGCCTGCAACCACGGGCCCAACCGCTCATGCCGCAAGCACCGCCCATTCGGTGGCCGCCAATGCCGGCAACAACCATGTGTTCGTTCCGCTTGGTGCAAATAATGTGTTTCCCGACTGCGTGACCGGATGCATTGCCGTCTACGGAACGGGAGACCGAGAAGAAACAGCCGCAAGATAGGCAAAGAAAGCCCGTCGTGGGGTCGCGGTTTAACGGCCGCGACCTCATGCTGGTACAGGATAAGCTTATCCTTGATGGTTGGTCGGCGCGACGGGGCCGCGAGCAAGGCGGCAATCCCTAGAGCGTGATGACTTTTCTTCGAATCGTCATCCCGCTCTATCTTTTTGTTTGAGCATGATCTTTTCGGAAAACCGGTACCCACTTTTCCGGATCATGCCCTAGACCGCATCCAGCGTGTGAACCCAAGCCTCGGGATGAAGCGCGTAGGCGTCGCCGCGCCGTGCCAGCCGCGAGAATGCCGGGAAATGCAGATGCATCCCGGCGACCAGCATGCCGTCGGTCGAGACGCGATCGAACATGCGTTTGCGCGACGCCGCGGCCGCGGCGAGATCGGTATCGAAGGCCATGCCGGCTTCGGGAAGCGCGGTCTGCACTTCCGGCACGTGCACGGTGTCGCCCCAGATCATCAACTGATCGTTGCCCGATGCGACGAGATAGGCGGTGTGGCCCGGCGTATGCCCGAGGCTCGGTACCGCGGTGACGCCGGGAAACACCTCGCCCTGTCTGAATAATCGCGTCCGGTTCTTGTAGGGCGTGACCTGCTCGCGGCCGGCGAGGAAATAGAGCTTCCTCGACCGCTCATCGGCCTTCGCCATCGCGCCATCGTCGAACCAGTGCGCCGGCTCGTTTTCGTGCATGACCAGTTCGGCGTTCGGAAACAAGCGCTCGCCGTTCGACATGTCGGTCAGCCCTGCGGAATGATCCGGGTGCATGTGCGTGAGCAACACGGTATCGATCGACGCCGGATCGATACCGGCCGCCGCGAGGTTGCGTTGAACGAAGCCCGCGCTGGGCTGAAGATAATTGCCCGATCCGGTGTCGACGATCGCGATGCGGCCCTTTGAATGGATCAGGAAGGCGTTGACATTGGTTCGCCGCGCCGGCCGGAACGCATCCTTGAGGATCCGATGCGCCTGTTCGAGATCGACATTGCGCATCACGTCCATGCTGCCGTCCAGATAGCCGTCGCTGATCGCCGTGACGACGATATCTCCGATCTTGCGATGATAGACGCCGGGAATTTGTTGTGCGGGTTGCGCAGTCATGCGGGAAGACCTCGGTGGGATCTGGGGGATAATGCGGCTCGATCAGGCGCCGATCTCTTTAAGAAAGGCGTCGATGCACTCGAAGATCAAATCAGGCGTTTGCACCGCCATATAGTGGCCGGTGCGGAGTTCGACGTAGCGTGCGCCGGGGATCGCGCCGGCCACCGCTTCCGCGAGTGGCGGCGGGCGCACGCGATCAAGACTGCCGCCGATCACGAGCACCGGACAGCGCAGCGTCGCCAGTTCGCCCTGCATGTCGGCACCCGCCAGCATTCGCCAGACCGTCGCATAGCTTGCGGGATCATTGCCGAGCCAGCGCGCCCGGTAGCGCGCGAAGCGTTTGAGATCGCCGCGAAGCTCCGGAGCATAGCCGTTTTGCATCGCATCCTCGACCGCGAATGCCATGCCGGCGGCCTCGATCTTGGCGACGCGTTCCAGCGCCGCGGCGCGGCGCTCCGGCGCGATGCCGGTCGCCGGGCTGCCGACCGCGACGGCGCTTACGCGCTCAGGGTATCGGGCAGCGAAATGAAGCGCGATCGCACCGCCGACGGCGATACCGGCAAGCGCGACCTTGCCGGCGATCCCGGTGTGATCGAGGAGGCCTGCGATATCGTCGGCCATCGTATCGAGGCCAAGCTCGCCTCGCGCCTTCTGTGACAGTCCCGCGCCGCGGGTGTCGTAGCGCAATACGCGGCGAGATTCCGCGAACCGCGGCGCGACATCGTCGAAGCTTTCGAGCGAGCCGCCCATCTCATGCACCAGCACCAGCGTGCGGTCTCCCTTGCCGCTCAGCTCGTAGCGCAGGGCTGCGCCTCCCAATTCGATGAAATCCATTCGGCGTTCCCAGCTTTTCTCGGTTTTATTTTATTGTTCAGGGACCCGTTCGCGGGCGACCGCCGATCAAGCTCGGGATCCGCAGCCTAACGATATTGGACATGACGCGAATTCCAAAATGAAATTCCCGGAAATCTGCGAAGGTGGGGTATTCCGCCGGTTGCCTGACCGAAACGAAAATCCCGGCAAAAGCAGACTTTCGCGCCTTTCGGTCACCAGTGTTGCCCCCGCGGTGCAGCATTAAAACCGTCGAACGACCAAAGGATGCACTCATCGAGAGTGCCGTCGATGATCAAGTAAGGGCGTGCGCCGAGGGAGGCGCTAACACGCTCACTGTTGATGGCCATTTTCTGAGAGTTGCGGGAGCATCGAAATTAATTTGAACCTCTTTATCGGACATCCTTACCGTCTAGCCTTCTTTTCCCAACAGCTTTTCGTTGGTCTGCCGCGCCGATCACGGTGGCGCGGGGCGCCGTTCGGAAATCGGTAAGCCGGTTCCGCCCGGCTGCACTGCTGTCGAAGCCGGCCGATTATCGCTGCCGCTACTATCGTAGGATTTTTCGATGTGCCTGGGACGCCGCGCCGCCGAAGCCGACAGGTCAACATCATCGAATCCCGACAACCAACCAATCGTTAGACTTCAGCGACGGTTCCTTGCGCTTGGCTCAGTTCGATTTGAGCCAAAAGTCTCATAAGGTGCCGGTCCGGATAGGATTACACTGCTTTCCGCCTTCCGCTCTCGGACAGACGGGAAGGAGGCAAGGGTGGCTCGCGGCACCGAAGGCCGTTGGAGCTCTCCTCGGGTGGTTTAAAGTTCCCCCGAGGCTAGGCGTTGCGGACGCAACTCGCGATACGCGCCTGTAACGTCACACGTGAAACGTGCTCCGCGAGCAAATTACGCGCTGAAAAAGCGCGAGGCAATGCCTTGAAATATGAGGAGGCGCACATGGCAATTCAAATCCCAAGGGATTTCCGCCGCGTGATTATCGCTGCGTCGGTGGGAAACGTCATCGAATGGTATGACTTTTATATCTTCGGCAGCTTGGCCGCAGTTCTGTCGGTCAAGTTCTTTGAACAATCCCACCCGGTCGCAGCTCTGCTGAGCACGATTGCACTGTTCACCGCAGGATTCCTGATCCGTCCACTGGGAGCTTTCCTTTTCGGATGGATGGGCGACCGAGTCGGCCGCAAATATACGTTCCTCATTACGCTCAGCGGAATGGGACTGGGCACGGGGGCGATCGGATTGATCCCGACCTACCAGTCGATCGGCCTGACCGCCGCGTTCCTTCTCTTCGGCCTACGGATGATTCAAGGCTTGTGCCTGGGCGGCGAGTATGGCGGCGCCATCACCTATGTTGCCGAGCATGTGCCGGACGACAGCCGCGGCTACTACACCGGCTGGCTGCAGACCTCTCCGACTCTCGGGATCGTGGTGTCGCTGGCCGTCATTATTGCGACGCGGACGTATTTCGGCAATCAAGTATTCGACGAATGGGCGTGGCGCGTTCCGTTCCTGGTTTCGTTCCTGCTGGTGGCCATCGCAATCTACATCCGGCTCCAGCTCCAGGAGACGCCGATCTTCCAGGACATCAAGGCGAGGGGGCAGATGACCAGGAATCCCTGGAAGGAGGCCTTCCTTAGCTCGAACATCAAATACATACTGATCGCCATCGTCGTGCTGATCGGGCAGGGAGTGGTCTGGTACAGCGGTCAGTTCTGGGCGTTGTACTTTCTGCAGCAGGTTTCCAAGGTGGACGCGCTGACCTCAGCGTACATCGTGGGAGCCGCGTTGCTCATTGCAACGCCGAGCTTGATCTTTTTTGGCTGGCTGTCAGACCAGATCGGCCGCAAGCCGGTGATCCTGGGAGGTATGTTACTCGCCTCGATCACGTACTATCCGCTGTATTTGTGGCTGGGAACGGTCACGCAGCCCGGCAACATCAACTATCCGATCTCGGTCTTCATCATTTTCATCCTCGTTTGCTACGTCGGGATGGTGTATGGGCCGGTCGGGGCGTTTCTGGCGGAATTCTTCCCCGGCAGGATTCGGTACACGTCGGTGTCGGTGCCGTATCACATCGGCAACGGCTGGGGTGGCGGATTAGTGCCATTCATCACTTCGGCATCTTTCGCGGCCACCGGCAGCATCGGCTATGCGCTGATCTACCCGATCGCGGTTCCCGCGGTGTGCTTCGTGCTCGCCCTCTTCCTAATGCCGGAGACTCGTAAAATCAGCATCTGGGAACCGATAGCGCCTAGAACCGCATCGTAACAAAGTCGCCCCTGTGCGGGGCCGCCAGGCCCTGCACTTAAGGGGCGACCTATACCTCTCCTCCGACCGCGAGCCTTCTCAGCTGGCTGGGTGATGCCAGCGATCGTGCCACCAGGTGATGAAATCGCGATCGGTCGTTAGTTCCCAGGCTCCAAGCAAGATCACCAGTATGCCCGACACCATACTGCTTACCGTGGCGGATACCGGCTCGTAGCCGACCGTCCAAGGTGCCACCACCAGAGCGAGACCGATGAGAAGTTCTCCCCATTCCTCCAGATAGGACGGAATGACAAATCCCTCTATGGCAAACAGAATGACGCACAACCCAAGCACGATGGTTATCCAGAGAGCCGCCCCACCGAAGCCTAGGGCGAACGGCGACAAGACCAGCCACGCGCCCAACAATAGACTGGCCACGTCTTGCCAATGTTGAATGCGCATGATGCCCACCTCCTTCCTCCGCTCTATATGATAGTGCACTGATGACGATGCATCCGGCGACGATGGTTGAAACCTGCGTCCAATTGTCTTGTCCCGTTTTTTGGTTGTGTGAATACGTGGAGCCGAAGCCCCCGGAAGCCCCGAAGTGGAGGCGGACTATCATTTTTAACGCGGCTTAGCCTGCACTTCCATGGCGCAGGTCACCGCATCGGCTTCGCTGCTGGAGGAGTTGGGAATAGGTGTAACTCTGCGATAGTCGCGTCGTGCGCATACCATTGCCGCGTTCGAGGGACGCTTCGGATATGCCTAGAACGATGATCGGGCTCGCTGTCACGTTAGCTTTCTCGCTGGTTGCCTTCACAATGCCAACATCGGTTTGGGCAGCCGGTCCGACGTTGACGGTGTCAGCCGATGGCGGCGTCCATATCTTCGATCGGGACGCGCTGCTTGCCCGCACGGATGTCGTCGAGATCACCACGTCGCGTGATGTCGCATACCGTACTCCTCGGACGTATCGAGCCGTGGCGCTCGCGAAGTTACTTGAAGGAGTTGCCATTCCGCCCGATGCCGTGGTGGAAGCGACAGGGCAAGATGGCTTCGTGACGCAACTCCCTCGCGATCTGGTCTACGCCAACGACGGCTTCGTCGCGTATATGGCAATCGAAGTCGCCGACACGCCGTGGCCGCCAATTCCAGGTAAGGATAAGAGCGCAGGCCCCTTCTATATCGTATGGCTCGGCGATCAAGCGTCATCCGTCCCAATCATGAAGTGGCCCTACCAAGTTGTCAGTTTGTCGGTGCAAGACGCGCCAGCCAAGCGGTGGCCCTCGCTCGCGGTTGATCCCATGCTCCCTGCGCTCCATCCGGCGCGAGACGGGCAAACCATCTTCGTGAACAAATGCTTTACATGCCATACGATGAACCAGGCAGGATCGGCGTCGGCTGGCCCCGATCTGAATTTGCCGATGAACCCGACGGAGTACTTCACCGAAAACGGTTTGCGCGCGCTGATCCGAGATCCGCGCTCGGTTCGGGTTTGGCCCGAGCAGCGGATGCCCAGCTTTGCCGAAGAGGACCTGAGCGATGAGGAACTCGGGCTGATCTTGGCGTATTTGAGTCACATGGCGGGTAGGAAGAGCCGAGCAACGGAGGGCGGAAGCAGCAAACGCTAAGTCAATCGTAAAACTCGATTACGGTTAGCGGCGATGAGGGCGTAGTCGCCGCCGACATGCGTCGTCGGCTCTTGCAGGCCCGCCACAGGGCGGCTGAGCCCTGGCTGCTTCAGCCGGTTGCGCGGGAGCTCTTCAGAAATCGAATCCATGGCCGCTCAATGACGGCGGTGCCGCGTTCGATCTTGTCGTTGCATCTTGCTTGGCGAATGTCTCCTGTTGGCGCAAAGCGGACGTTAGCCGCGAATCTGACGTCAGCCCCGCGAGGGTGGACCGACGCTGCATCGCCGTTGTACGTTGTCTCAAAGATCGACTGCCCGGCTTTCTTCGGACCGGGCAGCGGAGGAAATTCAAGGGGGCTTTCTTGCTTCTCAGAACGGCGGGCCTGCTGATGGCGCTGGTGATCGGCGCTGCATGGGTTGTTCCCGCGGGCGCCGAGGCGCCCTACCCCAACCGGCCGATCCGCATCGTTGTGCCGTTCGGGCCGGGCGGCTTCGCCGATATCACCGTCCGTCTCCTGGCGCAGAAGCTCGCCGAACGCGCCAACGCCCAGGTCGTGATCGAGAACCGCCCTGGTGCCGGCGGAATCACCGCCGGTAACGCCGTCACCTCGGCGGCACCTGACGGCTACACTCTGTTCGTATTCTCCAGCGGCATCGCGCTGTCGAAGTCGCTGCTGAAATCCATGCCGTTCGATCCCGCCACCGCGTTCGCGCCGATCTCGACCCTGGCGCAATTCGACCTGCTGTTGCTGGTGAAGGCGGACTCGCCCATGCACACGCTAAGGGACGCGCTCGACGCCGCCCGCGTCGATCCGCAGAAATTCAACGTCGGCACCATCAATCCCGGCAGCACCCAGAACGTCACCGGCGAACTGCTGCGCTCGGCCAGCGGCATTCCGATGTCGGTGGTGCCGCACCGCACCTCGGCGGAGGTCCTGACCTCGCTGCTCCGGGGCGATACGCAGATCGGCGTCGAGACCTACGCCGCGCTCAAGTCGGCGATCGACGCCGGGCAGATCCGCGCCCTCGCCTCATCCGGCATCAAGCGTTCGCCGCTGCAGCCGGACGTGCCGACGCTGCGCGAGAGCGGCATCGACGCCGCGGTCGACGGCTGGAACTCGCTGATGGCGCCGGCTGGCACGCCACGCGATATCATCGCCCTCCTCAACGGCCATGTCCGTGCGATCATCGGCGATCCCGATTTCCGGAAGCGCATGATCGAACTCGGCGGCGAGCCGGTCGCGGGCTCGCCGGAAGAGCTCGAGGCGCGGCTCAAATCCGATATCGATATGTGGGCCGGCGTGGTCAAGAAGGCCGGTCTTGAACCGAACTGAGCAGATTGCAGAGTGCCCATGCCCGACAGTTTCAAGATCGACGCCCACGTCCATGTCTTCACGTCAGACATGCCGCTGATCGACAATCCGCGCCACGCGCCGAACTACAGCTTCACCCACGAGGAGCTGATCGCGACCCTCGAACACAACGGCGTCGACCGCGCGGTTATCGCGGCGGCCAGCCCGTGGGGTGACTACAACGACTACATCCTCGCTGCGCTCCGGGCCCACCGCGCGCGGTTGCGCGGCACCGCGATCTTCAATCCTCCGGTGGATCGATTTGCGCTGGAGGCCATGAACCGCGACGGTTTCGTCGGCATGCGCCTGCCCTTCATCGGGCTGCCAAAACTTCCCGACATCACCACCTTCGAATACCGCGCGCTGTTTCGCCGCCTCGCCGATCTCGGCTGGCACGTTCATCCCCATGTCGAGGGCGACGATCTGCCGAAAATCCTGCCGACGCTCGAGGCCTCCGGCGTCAAGATCGTGGTCGATCATCTCGGCCGCCCCAATCCGAAATCCGGCGTCAACAGCGACGGCTTCAAGGCGCTGCTGCGCTCGATCGAAACCGGTCGCACCTGGGTGAAGGTGTCCGGCGGCTACCGGCTCGGGCCACAGGCCAAGGAAGTCGCGCGCGAGCTTCTCCGCGTCGCCGGCCCCGATCGGCTGGTGTGGGCGAGCGACTGTCCGTTCGTCGGCCATGAGGGTCAGTTCCCGTATCAAGCCACCATCGACTGGCTGGTCGAGGCGATCCCCGACGCCGCGGCGCGGGCGAAAATCTTCGGCGCGACGGCGCGCGAGCTCTACTTCAATGGCGAGTGACCAACGGGCACTGATCGCGTCGTACCGGCGAACGAGAGGTTATCATCGATGTCAAAGCTTCGCCTGGTCTTCCTCTGCGCATCTTTGTTAGCTCCGCTGAGCGGTCAGGCGGAGGTGATCCGCTTCGAGGTGCTGCAAAGCGGTCCGGCGTTCGAGGGGCGGAGTTTTGGCAGCGTCGGTCCCTACGTGAAGATTACCGGGCGCGCCACCATTGCGGTCGACCCGACCGACCCGCGCAACGCGATCATTGCCGACATCGACAAGGCCCCGCGCGATGAAAAAGGCCTGGTGGAAGCAACCGCCGATGTCGTGCTGCTGCGCCCGGCCGATCCGCTCCGCGCCAATGGCACGCTTCTGGTCGACATTCCCAATCGCGGGACAAAACTCGCGCCGGAATTGTTCGACGATGCGCTAAAGCCTGGATCCAATGACGCTGAAAAGGCGGCAGATGCCGGAATAGGCTTCCTGCATGGCCAGGGCTACACGCTTGTCTGGATCGGCTGGCAGGCCGACATTCCCTCAAAGCCCGGCCAACTCGCGCTCGCAGCGCCCGTGCTGCGAGGCGTGACCGGCCCGGCGCGCGACGAGTTCGTGTTCGATCACCTGCGCAACCCGGCTACCGCCAATTTGTCGTGGCCGATCGCGGATGCCTCGTCGCTTAAGGTGAGCGTGCGGGCGAAGTGGGATGCGCCGCGCGAGCAGCCGGCAGGGCTTGCCGTTCGGGCGACCGGCGACCAGAGCATCGAGATCAGCCGGCCGGAAACCGGATTCGATGCGGGGGCTCTCTACGAGGTGAGCTATGTGGCACGCGATCCCGCCGTGCTTGGGCTCGGATTTGCGGCCACGCGCGACGTCGTTTCATTTCTCAGGCGAAATACGACGTCAGCAAATCCGCTCGCCGCTGGCGGCAGCTTCGCGCAACGCGCGATCGGCTTTGGCGTCTCGCAATCCGGGCGATATTTGCGCGATTTCCTCTACCTCGGTTTCAACGAGGACCTCGCCGGAGGGATGGTGTTCGACGCCCTGATGCCGCACGTCGCAGGTGCGCGGCGCATGGCGACCAACTATCGCTTCGGCCTGCCGGGGCGCAACCCGCGACATCCCCAGGATCCGGCCTGGCAGGCGGATCTGTTCCCATTCACTTACCAGACCCTGACCGACCCCATGAGCGGCCGGCACGACGGATTGATGCAGCGGTGTCGGCTGAGCGCGACCTGCCCCCGCATCATTCAGACCGACAGCGAACACGAATGGTGGGCCTCACGCGCCTCGCTCCTGGTCACGGACCTCGCCGGCAACCATCTCGACCTGCCGGGCGATGTGCGCGCCTACATGATCGCGGGCTCGCCGCACTTCGCCGAGGCCGGCGGGCTGATGCGGAAAGCGCCGACGATGGCGCTGCCGGTCAACCCGATGCACGCCGGCGCGCCGATGCGCGCGCTGCTGACGGCGATGCAAGGGTGGATCACGACCGGCGTCGAACCGCCGGCGAGCCGCGTACCGATGCGCGCCCATGGCACGCTCGTGGAAGCATCGGACGCCGTGCCGCGGAACATCCCGGGCCTGCCCTACACCGCCATCCACACCGGCGCGAGTTTTACCGACACGTCAGTGTTTCCCCCAAAAGGGCTCGGAAGCTATCCGGTGTTCGTTCCGCGCGCGGACCGCGACGGCATGGCCATCGCAGGCATTCGGATGCTGCCGCTGGCGGTGCCGCGGGCGACCTACACGGGGTGGAATCCGCGTGCCGAAGGTTTTGGCGCAAATGCGCTGTTTCCGCTGCAGGGAGCGGTAGTGCCGTTTGCCGCCACGCGGGCGGAGCGCGAGGCCTCGGGCGATCCGCGTCCCTCGCTCGCCGAGCGTTACGCGGACAGCGCAGCCTACGTCGCCGCCGTGCGAGCCGCCGCGGCGCGGATGGTCGCCGAGCGATTGCTGCTGCCGCAGGACGCCGAGCGCGCCATCGAGCTCGCGACGCAGGACAGGCTGTCGCAATTGCATTGATGGGAAGCGCGGCGCATTTTCCGCGCGCCGGTCGTGGCGTCGCGGCATCAACTCAGCTTCCGTTCGACGCTGTGAGCAGCAGCAAGGTGCCGGTTCCGACGAGGGCGGCGACCCAGATCAAGTCGAGATTGAGCCAGGCACTGCGCAGTAGAGCAAGGCCGAACCACTCGTAGACGAGGGAGGCAATGAGGGCCGTCGTTGCAAGCATCGCCAGGCTATGGAGCCCAACGCCGGCAAGCGCCGCCGCTACCGGGCCGCCGAGACCGGCTCCGTTGGTTCCGGCCGGCGCGCACCACGGCATGAGCGCCGGCCACAACATGAGCCCGGCACCGTGCGCCGTGGTCATCAGGAACGCCCAGACACCAAGCCCCCAGAACCCGGTCTGCATGCCGAAGCGCACCCGGTGGCGGTGGCCAAACCGCCAGTAGTAGCCCGCCCAGCCCAGCAGCAACAAACCTGAACCGGCCCGCACGATATTGGGCGAAGCGATGTAACCGGTGACAACCAGCAGGCCCGCGACAGCCGCGATCGACGCCATGTGGCCGGCGGCAATCGGGAGGAGTGACACCAACACCACCGTTCGGCTGCGGCGGTACAGGCCGAGCGCCACGGCAAACAGCCAGCCCATGGCCGGGTTCATGCCGTGGAACGCGCCAAGCCCGACGAAAACCAGTGGCTGCCACATGTCATTCATGCGCGTCATTCATCTGCGTGTTCCGGGCAACCGGGCGGGACGGCCCGTGAGGCCCGACCCGCTGTTCGGCTCGGTCATGGATAGCAATAGGAGTCCGACGAGCAGTCGCCGCCTTCGAGCCGCACCTGATGCGGGCGGTGCGGGGCGGGCCACTCGACAAAGAACCTTGGATCGAAAGCGATGCCGCCGTTCTGGTTCGCATCGAGCTTCACCATCCACCCCTTAAGCCCGTCAGGATAGAACTGTGGATCGATGGCACCATAGAGCGAGTTGGTGAAATACACGCGCTTGCCGTCGCGGCTGATCTCAACCATCTGCGGACCGCCGCTCAGCGCTCCGTTCTTGGCGCCCGGATGCGTCGCCCTCGAGACGATGCCGCCGATACGTACCTTTCCCGTGAGCTTTGGATTGAATGGGTCGGACACGTCGTACTGCTGCAGGTCGCCGGTTCCCCAGCAGGCGACATAGAGGAACCTGTCGTCCATCGACAGATCGATGTCGGTGACGAGCGGTGGCACGGCCTTGAAGCCCTTCAGCAGCGGCGGCAGCTGGTCCTCGCTCGCGGGCTCGGCCGGGATCTCGATCACCTTTTTGACCGCCCATTTGTCGCCGTCCCGATACCAGGTCCAGATCGACGACGAGAGGTTCTCCAGGCTCACAACACAGTTGACGAAGCCGTAGGCCTTGGTTGGGTCGTGCGCCGGCCGAAGCTCGAATACGAGCTGGTACTTGTCGCCGAAGTCGATGGTCTGCAGGTGCTTGCGCTTGTGCAGGTCCCAGAAATGCAGCCGCCGGCCGTATTTGGCGCCGAGCAGGACCTCGGGGATGAGGCCGTTCTCGAAGGTGTCGGGCGTGCCCCACTCGCTGGTCACGAGGGTATCGTGGCCGAGGTGCCACCAGGCATCGTAGGCGAAGTACTGCGGACCCCGGTCCATCTCCCACTGGCCGCGCACGTCGAAGGTCTCATGGTCCATCAGGAACACGCCGCCCGGCCCTTTGCCCTCACGGTTGCCAAGGGCGGCCACATAGATGCCCTCCGGGCCGCAGTGGACGGTATGCGGCCGCGTATAGCCCGCCTTGTCGGCGACCTCGTCGGGCTCAATCACCTTGACGATCTTCGGATTCTTTGGATCGGACTTGGTGTCGAGAATATGGATACGGGAGGATCGCAGCCCCGGCACAACGAGGTAGCGGCGTTCGGCGTGCGGGTGCGGCGCGTTCGGGCACAGGCAAGACGAACAGGCATTCCAGCCGAAGTGATGCAGCTCGTCGCCGGCATTGGGCATGGAGGTCGTGCCGACAATGGTCGCGTACGATTTGGACTTGGGGTCCACATCGACAACCGCGATCGCATCCGGCCTCTTTCGGTCCGGATCGAAAGCCGCGACGTAGGCTAGCGTCTCGGCTCCCGCCTTCATTGCCATGCGCGGGGAGGGGTAGAAACTCGGGTCAGGTGTCCAAGTCATGACGCGTCCTCCTCTTGAGATTCAGGCTGGGCAGTCTTCACCCAGACCAGGTTGGGTATTCCATCCAGCTTACTCCCTTATTCGAGAGTGAGACGTGGATATGGCTGGCGGTGTGCAGCTCGCGGGACAGGTCACAACCTGCCGAACCGCAGCGGTAAGACGCATCACCCGATCGGTGGATGCGGAAGCCGGCGCGCCCCGCACCGCTTGCGCACGACGCGTCAATAGTTCTGCAATATTCGTTGGGCTTCCGGCGAGAGGAACATGTATTTACACCGACGAATATCCAACTTCGACTACTCGAACCGGTTCCAAACCGGCTACGGTTGCAGCCGTATTGGTTGAGGAATACCGTGGAGCGACGGTGCGCAATCTCGGGTCCTCACTTCATCCGCTTGAACCGCACGCTCTTGCCATCGGCCTGCCGTGTCGCGATGTAGCCGCCGGCGAGGCAGGCTTCACGTTGCGGCATCTTCTCCTGCGGGCTGCGCAGCGTCTCCCACCACGACGCGCGATGCGCGGCGCGCGGCAGCGCGGCGTCGATGATCTCCTCGATCTGCTCGAAGCTCAGCACGAATTCCGGCAGCTTCTGCTTCTTCAAATAATCGCGCAGCGCGTCGTAGTCGTTCACTTGTATCCCCGGTTGCGCGGTTGCTCGAAGCCGCCCCCGCCCGCAGCGGCCTTATCGCCGGAATCCGGCAACCAAAAGTTAACTCATTAGCAAAACCTTGTCGCCACTTAAGGCCGCGGCAACCACTCCCGTTGCATCCAGAAGGATCGGGAGCGAACGATGCGATTTGGACGGCGCAAAAATAATGCCAGCCGGCCCTGGCTGCTATCGGCGAAGCTCTTGATCGCCTCATCGGTGGTGACGGTGATCGGCTTCTCCGCGATTTGCGCCAGCGTCATGCTCGACATGCGCCGTGGCGAGGAAGAACTGGCGCGCCAAACGCTTGAAAATCTTGCTTCCGGCATCGAGGCCGACATTAGCCGCAACATCGAGCTTTACGACCTGTCGCTGCGCGCGGTTGCGAGCAACGTGGTGATGCCGGAAATCAGGGACGTCAGCAGGGAGGTCCGGCATCTGATCCTGTTCGATCATGCCGCGACCGCGAAATATTTCGGCGCGATCCAGGTGTTCGACGCCGAGGGACGGTTGACCAACGACGCCTCAACACTCGATCCGGTGCGGGAGGATCGCAGCGACGAAGAGTATTTTCGGGTTCATCGCGATGGACCCGACGTCGGCCTTTATATCAGCCGCCCGATGCTGCATCGCGGCGCCTATTCCATCGTGCTGAGCCGCCGCATCAGCGGCGCCGACAGAAGCTTTCTCGGCGTGGTCGCCGGCTCGATCCGCTTTTCCTATTTTCACGACCTGTTCGGCCGGCTGAAACTCGGCCCGGGCGATACCATCACCGTCCTGCGCACCGACCGCACCATCATCATGCGGACGCCGTTCGACCTCGACGTCATCGGCAAGAATCTGGCGGAGCGGCCGAACTGGAACCCGGCGAATTTGCAGAATACCGGATCATATTCGGGCGCGGGCCCGGTCGATCCCATCCCGCGCATGTACGTCCGGCGCAGCGGCTCTAGTCCGCTGTTCGTTGTGGTCGGAAAGCCGCTGGACAGCATCTTTGGCCTGTGGCGCACCGAAGCAACCCGGATCGCCGGCATCATGCTGGCGCTGACTGTCTTCGTGATCGCGGTGACGCTGTTCCTGGCGCGTGAGATTACCCGCCGCGCGCTGGCCGAGGACAAGCTTGAGGAGCTTGCAACCACCGACGCGCTGACCGGGTTGAAGAACCGGCGCAAATTCGACGCCGAGATCGATTCCGAGTGGCGCCGCGCCACCCGCCAGAAAATGCCGCTGGCGCTGTTGATGATCGATGCCGACCACTTCAAGTCCTACAACGACAGCTTTGGGCATCAGGCCGGCGACGAGGTGCTGATCGGCATCGCCATCTGCATTTCGGATTCGGTGCGGCGCGCCGGCGACTGCGCCGCGCGTTATGGCGGCGAGGAGTTTGCCGTGCTGTTGCCGGGGGTCTCACCCGCGGACGCGCTGCGGATCGCCGAAACCATCCGGCTGAAAGTTCAGCAATGGTCCGGTGGACCGACGCCGACGACCGTCAGCATCGGCATTGCCAGCCTGACGCCGTCGGCGGCATTGGATCGGACGATTTTGGTGGAAGCCGCCGACAAGGCGCTCTACGCCGCCAAGGCCAATGGCCGCAACCAGTCGGCGCTGGCGAGTTTTCCGCAGCTCTCGCTGGTGGCGTGAGGGCGGCGAAGACAATGGCGCGTAGACGTCATCCCGAGGTGGGCGCTCTTTGGCAGCCGTGGCGCGCATCGTCCAGCTTGGCATGTACTCCGGCTCTGGACCATCCGTCTACGAACGGACGCAACCGTCCTCACTTGATCGCATGGTGACCGGCCGCCTGTCCTCCGTCGACGTGGAGAATTTCTCCAGTTACGAATCCCGCCGAGTCCAGGTACATCACCGCGTCAACGATGTCCGACACTTCTCCCATTCGGCCCATGGGATGTAGCGAGGCCAAGACCTGATAGGCCTCGAGCGGATGCATCGAGGTCTTGATGATTCCCGCCGAAACTGCATTCACACGCACGCCATTTTTTGCGTACTCTATCGCGAGCGATTTCGTCGCGGCGTTCAAGGCACCCTTGGTGAGAGATGCGAGTACGGCCGGCACGCTGGTCATCGGCTGGTCAACCAGGCTGGTCGTGACAGTCACGACATGACCACTTCCTTCGCTATTCATGACCTCTATCGCACGTTGGGTCATGTGAAAGAAGCCCGTGACATTGGTGGCCATATAGGCAGCGTAGTCATCGTTCGAATAGGCGGTAAACGGCTTGGCCATGAACATACCGGCGTTGTTGACCAGCGTGTCGACACGGTCGAAGCGATCCATCGCTTCCTTGAACACCAGATTAGCTGTCTTCGGGTCGGCCACATCTCCTTGCACCGTCGCGATATCAGGATCGTCGCTTGGTTTGATAGATCGCGAAGTCGCAACGACCCGGTAGTTGCGGCTTCTGAAGGCATGGACGAGCGCTGCGCCGATTCCCTGCGATGCCCCCGTTATCACGGCCACTGCCTGAGCTGATCTCATTATTCAAACCAATCTATTGATGACGTTCGATGCACTGAATAATCAAGAGGGGGCCGGTCTCGAACAACCCGTGATGTGATGCTTCAGGCCGCGCCGCTCGCCAGTAGCGGATCGTAATCCGGTCGTTTCATCATGGTATGAAGCTGACGCCGGCGGACACCCATGTTACCGCCGTCGAAGATCGGAAGAGCGAGTGCATCCTGCAAAAGACGTCCCAGTGGGGCTTCATGATCATAGCTGTCGATGCCGACGACGCGCATCAGATCGATGATCACACGAACCGCCGTCTCGGAGCCGTAGATTTTGGCCTGGATCGCAAGTTCATCAGCAGCAGGAGACTGCGTGTCGACGGCATGGCACGCGCGCCAGCTCAGATATCGCGCCGATTCGATCATCATTTTTGCGTCGGCCAACGCATATCCCACCGCCTGATGCTCGATGATCGGATGAACGCCGCCACGCCGTTCGGTCCGGGCGAAGTTCAACGCGAAGTCGAACGCCGCCCGCATCAACGCCACGCCAAGGATTCCGACCAACGCCGCGGTGCCGGTAAAGCTGGCAGCCGTCAGCGCGAGACCGCCACCCTCCTCCCCGAGCAGATTGTGCCGCGGCACGGAGACATTCTCGAAACGGAATTCCGGCGTGAGATGCGCACGGTGACCGACAGAATCGATTGCGCGCTCAAAGACGATGCCTGATGCGGGTCGTTCAACCGCAATGACAGAAATGGCGTTCTCAGGCGGAACGTCAGGGTCGGTACGGCACACTACACATAAAATGTCTGCACCTTTCCGATCCCAGCCAGTCGCCGAGGAAACCCACTTCTTTCGGCCATTAATGATCCAGCGGTCGCTGTGGAGTTTGGCGACGGTGCGCACACCCTCGCCTGGCAGCGGAGCAGCGGCGTTAGCGCTGCCACCTGGTTCGGTTGAGCAAAACCCGGCCAACGGCGCCCCGCTCTTCTTCAAGAACGGGCCGAGCAGCCGGCTACACTGCTCCGGCGTGCCTCCGAGCAAAATCGGCAAAAGACCGAGCACAGTTCCAAGCATCGTCAAGGTGACGCTTGCATTTACGCTATAGAATTCCTCGGCCATGACGGCCATGTCGATCAGGCCAGCGTTCTCGCCACCTGCCGGAGCCGGAATGCATTTCCGCAAAAAGCCGGCTGCCACCAGGGCTTCGTAGATAGGCCGGGTCGCAAGAAATCGCTCCTCTGGGGTTGGCAGCAACTCGGCGGCCTTTGCCCCTGCAAGCACGTCTGCGGCGAACCGGCGGGATTCGAGCTGGAGCTCGCGCTGCTGTGGCGTAAGCGTAAAGTCGATTGCCATCGAGACTTTCCCAATTTGATGACGTTTTAGCCGCCCGGCAAACGGCTATCCGATCGGAGCAGGAAAGTCTTGGAGGGTAGCGCCCGATTTATTGGCTTATGGTGCACCACAGCCTGCGAGATCAACCGCAGTCGCGCTACGGGTTATTGTCTGGGCGTGATCTTTTCGGAGAACCAGCTTTTTTCCGGATCGCGCTTTAGCCAGAGCTCGAACTCATGGTGCGACGAAACTCTCGGGGTGTCGCGCCATTGGCGCGCTTGAACAGCCGGTTGAAGTGCGAAATATCCCGAAAGCCCGCAGCGAACGCGATTTCCGCTATCGTTTTGTTTTTGTGATTGTCGAGCAAATTACGGGTGCAGACAAGAATCCGCTTGCCGGTTACGTGCTCTCCAACCGACCGACCCGTCTCGGAAAACAGCTTGTGCACATAGCGCTGCGAGCAATGAAATTTTCGCGCCAGGGTCG
This sequence comes from Bradyrhizobium lablabi, assembly GCF_900141755.1. Taxonomy (NCBI): domain Bacteria; kingdom Pseudomonadati; phylum Pseudomonadota; class Alphaproteobacteria; order Hyphomicrobiales; family Nitrobacteraceae; genus Bradyrhizobium; species Bradyrhizobium lablabi. The sequence continues at coordinate 2,979,889 of NZ_LT670844.1, forward strand.
CAGCGGAAATGCTGGGATCGTCGCTATTACGATCAATATGGTCCAGCATCATCGACAACAATACGGGGGCGTTGGTCCGCTCGGACACCCCTTCTGCGAGCACACCAGTTGCATGAAAAATCAGATCGACAATGTGTGCGCCGCTGAGGGCAGCCATTTCCGAAGGTGCCTGTAAGCTGAGGCAAAGTTCGGCATAACCTGCGAGCGTGCGGGAGAGGGCACGGCCTCCTTCTGTCGCAGACAGGGTCAGCCGCGGCCGCTCGGAAAAATTGCTCGGCAGCAGATGCCTCGGTACGGCAAAGCAAAATAGTTGAAAATCACGACCATTTGCGATTTCGAACGGCTCCGTCGTGTCCGCGACAGCAAGATCTCCCGGCCCGCAGATCTGCTCGTGACCGCGCTGCGTGTAGCGGCCCACCCCTTCAAGTTGAAGATTGATAAAGCACAGATCGTCGCTACTGCGCGCTATGTGGGAACGCAAGCGCAGAACCCTGTGTTTGGTTGCCGTGACGCGGGAAATCTGGATGGGAGCAGCGTCAGTCCTGGATATCGACCCTTGGAAAGGATGCTCGATTATTTTGCGCGGCTCCAGTTGGACGAAAGCGTTCGCGAGATCGTCAGCCCAGCTGCCAAAGGGCTGATCCGTTTGACACTGTTTTGCCGACCACTCCATGGCGTCCCAATAAATGCGGCTGCAAACCCGACGGTCTAATCAGGATACGATATATTTTGGCGGAGAACGGATCAAATCTCGCGGAGGACATTCGAGTGCCGGCGAAGCTCCGCGAAGCAATCCGGAGCCCCGGGGAAAAGGTGGATTGCTTCGGCGCTTCGCTCCTCGCAATGACGGTGGAAAGAGCCTGCACTCCCTCACTTCTCCAGATACCTCTTCATCTCTTCCCGCAAACCGTCGCGCAACTCCGCGCGGGCCATGCCGTAGGCGATATTGGCGCGGAGGAAGCCGGCTTTCGAGCCGCAATCGTGCCGCTCGCCCTCGAACTCGACGCCGTAGAAACTTTGCGTCTTGGCGAGGCCGATCATGGCATCGGTAAGCTGGATCTCGCCGCCGGCGCCGCGCTCTTGCGTCTCCAGGATCTTGAAAATCTCCGGCTGCAGGATGTAGCGCCCGGTGATCGAGAGATTGGACGGCGCGGTGCCCTTGGGCGGCTTTTCCACCATGCCGTCGACCTCGAACATGTTGCCGTGGGCATGGCGCTTGCCGACCCCGCAGATGCCGTATTGATGGGTGAGATGCGCGGGCACTTCCTCGACCGCGATCAGGTTGGATTTTTCACCGAGCTTGCCGGCGGCCTCGATCATTTGCGCAAGGCAGCCCGGCGTGTTCAAGACCAGCTCATCCGGCAGCACCACCGCGAACGGCTCGTTGCCGACGATGTCGCGGGCGCACCACACCGCGTGCCCAAGTCCAAGCGGCGCCTGCTGCCGCGTAAAACTCATGGCGCCGGCTTCGGGCTGGTCGCGCGCCAGAATTTCGATTTCGGCCTTCTTGCCTCGGGCCTGGAGGGTGGTGTCGAGCTCGAACATGCGGTCGAAATGGTCCTCGATCACGCCCTTGTTGCGCCCGGTGACGAAGACAAAATGTTCGATGCCGGCCTCTTTGGCCTCGTCGACCACATATTGGATCAAGGGCTTGTCGACGATGGTCAGCATTTCCTTCGGCATCGCTTTGGTGGCGGGCAGTACGCGGGTGCCGAGGCCGGCGACCGGGAAGACGGCTTTGCGGATTTTCATGGGATGAGCGGATTACCTTTGAGGGTGCGGGCGGGCGGTGCTTTTCAATGGCATGTTGGTAACTGTTTTGCAGCCGGTAACAAAGGCGGATGTAAGGAGGGCCCGCAGCTGCCCTGCCGGGGCTGAACCGCCTTCCTGCCTGCAAAATCTTGCTTTTGTTAATCTATTGGAAACCGTGACAATGCCTGCTGAAAGCGGGATATTTGCGTGTATTGCGGGTGGATCATGACACGACCGACCGGACGTTTGGCCGACAGGCGATGGAGCGCGCTGGTCCTTGCAGTGGCGCTCCTGGTATCCGGCGACGCCCGCGCGCAGTCCACGGGCGGCGGGCTGTCGAACCTGTTCGGCAACATTTTTTCCGGATCGAACTCCGCTTCCCCCGCGCAACCGCAGACGACACCGGGCGGTAATGGGGCGCCGCCCTGGAGCGGCGAGGACGGCGCCTCTGGCCATCCCCTGATGACGGCGAGCGCGATCCGACAGGCTGCCGCTAATTTCGGCAATTGTGTCGCCGCGATGTGGCCGGACGCTGCGCGCCGCAACATCACGCAAGAGAACTTTCAGCGTTTTACCGCGGGTCTTGAACCCGATCTGCGCATCATGGACCTGATGGATTCGCAGCCGGAATTCACCAAATCGATCTGGGACTATCTCGACATCCTGGTGAATGACAACCGCCTCGCCAAGGGAAAAGAGATCCTCGCCAAGTACAAAGCGCAGTTCGATGCGACCGAAAAAGCCTATGGCGTCGACCGCTATGCGATCGCGGCGATCTGGGGCATTGAGTCGAACTATTCGACGCAAATGGGCGACCGCAGCGTACTGCAATCGACCGCGACGCTTTCCTGCATCGGCCGCCGCCAAGCCTATTTCAAGGACGAGTTCCTCTCGGCGCTCGAAATCCTCAACCGCGGCGATCTCAAGCCGGAACAGATGCGCGGCTCCTGGGCCGGCGCATTCGGGCCCACCCAATTCATGCCGACCGCGTTCAAGCGCTATGCCGTCGATGCCGACGGCGACGGCCGCCGCGACGTCGTCGACGATCCCGCCGATCTGATTGCCTCGACCGCCAATAATCTGAAAAAGGACGGCTGGCAGACCGGCCAAACCTGGGGCTACGAGGTCGTGGTGCCGCAAAACTTCAACTACATGCTGGCGGACCGCGCGAAGACGATGACGATCGCGCAGTGGGAGCATCTCGGCATCAACCGCGCCGGAAACCAACCCTTCCCGCATCCGACCGAGAAAGCCTATCTCTTGGCCCCGGCCGGCGCCGAGGGCCCCGGTTTCCTGATGCTGCAGAATTTTCGCGTGATCATGAAATACAACCCGGCCGAGGCCTATGCGCTGGCGATCGGCCATTTCGCCGACCGCTTGCGCGGCGGTCAGCCGTTCGTGCAGCCCTGGCCACGGCAGGAGCGCGAATTGTCGCGGGCCGAGCGGCTGGAACTGCAGCAGCTTCTGGCCCAGCGCGGTTTTTACCGCGGCACTCCGGATGGGCAACTCGGCGGTCAGACCAGGGAGGCGCTGCGCAGCTTCCAGGCCTCAATCGGGGCGCCGGCGGACGGATTTGCCTCCTCCGACGTGCTGGAGCGGCTCAGGGGGCACTGAAACGCCGGTTTCAGCCCCGAAAGTAACCCTGAAAACCACGTTTGCGCGCAGCCCTTGACGGCTGCGGGAAATGCCCGGTTTATGGCTTCGAAATCTGCCCGCTTGCAGCCTGATTCCGCTATCATAGTTATTGCCGATCGATTGCGACGAAGCCGCATGAACCAGAAAAACTCCTTTTTGCGCCTGTTCACCGAGACCGGTCCGCTGGTCGCGCTGGCCGTGGCGATCGCGCTGTTGGTGGGGATCGCCGGCCCGGCCTCCGCGCAGTTTTTCAATTTCGGCGGCTTTGGCGGGCCGCCGCGGCCGCAACCGCGCAGCAATGGCGGATTCGGCGGTGGCGGCGGCTGGTTCGGCGGCGATCTGTTCGCGCCATTCCAGCAGCAGGCGCCGAAGCGGCCGGTGGAGAATTTTTCCAAGGCGCCGCCGCCGGAGAAGCGCGAGAACGCGACCGCGCCGGAGCGCAACGTCGTGGTGCTCGGCGACGCCATGGCCGACTGGCTCGCTTATGGTCTCGAGTACGCCTACACCGAACAGCCCGACATGGGCGTGATCCGCCGGAGCAAGACCGTCTCCGGGCTCATCAAGTATCAGCCCAAGGGCGATCCGGCCGATTGGGCCGCCGCCGCCAAGGGCATCCTCGCCAACGAGAAGCCGGACGCCATCGTCGTGATGCTCGGGCTCAACGACCGCGTCGCGCTGCGCGAGCCGGCGGTCGATAAATCCGACAGCAAGTCGTCGGACAAGAAGACTGGCGACAAGGGCGACAAGAAGGACGCCAAGGCCAAGCCCGACGCCAAGCCTTCGGATGGAAAACCCGGCGACGCCGCCGCTGCAAAACCGGAAGACAAGCCGGTCGATACCGAATTGGCTCCGGAGGATGCCGATAATGACGCGCCGCCGGCGATCGCACCGGAAAAAAGCGCGCGCTCGCCGAACGGCCTCTACGAGTTTCGCGAGGAGCGCTGGGTCGAGCTCTACACCAAGAAAATCGAAGAGATGATCGCGGTGATGAAATCCAAGGGCGTGCCGGTATTGTGGGTCGGCCTGCCCGCGGTGCGCGGCGCCAAGGCGACCTCCGACATGCTGTTCCTGGATGCGCTCTATCGCGATGCCGCCGGCAAGGCCGGCATCACCTATGTCGATGTCTGGGACGGTTTTGTCGACGAAGCCGGCCGCTTCGTGCAGAAGGGCCCGGACTTCGAAGGCCAGATGCGCCAATTGCGCACCTATGACGGCGTGTACTTCACCGAGCGCGGCGCGCGAAAACTCGCCCATTATGTCGAGCGCGAGGTCACCCGGCTGTTGGCTGCGCGTTCGGCCCCGATCACGCTGCCGACTGAACCGGCGACCCCTGATGCCAATGCGCTGCCGGGCCAGCCGGCGCCGCGGCCGCTGGCCGGACCGATCCTGCCGCTGGTGGCGTCGTCGGTCGGCACCGATCAATTGCTCGGCGGCCCCGGCTCCCGCCCGGCCGCGGTCGATGCGCTGGCGGCGCGAACGCTGGTCAAGGGCGAGCCGCTGGCGCCGCCGGCCGGCCGCGCCGATGATTTCGTCTGGCCGCGCCGCGAAGTCGGGCGCGAACAGGCCAAGGGCGAAACGCCGGTGGCCTCCGTTGCCCCCGACGGAACGGTCGCCGCGCCGGGCGCGCCGGCAGCGCCACTGAAGCCGAAAAAGCCTGCGCCGAGTCAATCGGGCGCACCGCCGCGGAATTTCTTCGGATTTGGCAACGCGCCGCGTCAGCCTCAATTCGCGCCGCGTCCGCCCGGCAACGTTCCGCGCCCACCGGCCAACGTCGGACGGTCGGCGGGACTACCAGGTTTCTGGTGAGGAGCGAGTCTCGCGGGTCTCCAAGCATGAGGCCGCAGCCGTCCGAAAAGCGGCCAAGGCTGCCGCTCAGAAGGAAGCGTTTGGCGATCGACTTCGCCTAATATCGATAGCGCCAGCGTGGCGGCGGCCGCCGCGGCGGGCGCGTCATGAATAGCGCCAGCGCAAATCCGATACCGGCCGCGACCAACAGCGCACCGAGCGGATTGTCCTGCACCTTCCTCGCTACCGCCTGCGTACCGTCGCGAAGAGTCTCGCCGCTGTGCTCGTAGACGTCCCTCGCCTGGCTGGCGACGGTATCGCTGGCTTCGCGCGCGGCGTCCTTTGCCTGGCCGTACAGGTTCTGCACGGTGCCTGCCGCCTCGCGGGCGCGGCCCGCGGCCTTGGTCTGGGCATCGCCTGCGATATCGCCGGCAGCGCCTTCGACCTTACCGGCGAAATCCTTTGCCGATCCGGCAATTCGATCCTTGTTCATCGCCTAACTCCTTGTTGCGCGCGTATTCGGAATCGCAAAACCGGTTTCCACTTTTGCGGAATACGCGCCTCGAAATGAATCTCGATGAGCTAACCGATGAGGCTCGTTGCGGTTCCTAACGCTTACAGAATGAGTCCGCCGTCGACCACGAGCGTCTGGCCGACGACGTAGGATGAAAGCGGCGAGGCCAGGAACAGCGCCGCGCCGGCCATGTCGGCCGGCGTTCCCAATCGCTTCAGCGGGATGCGCTCGATCGCGCCTTCGAGCCGCTTCGGATTTGCCGTCGTCACTTTTGTCATTTTGGTATCGACAAGACCGGGCGCGATGCCATTGACGCGAATGCCGTCTTCCGCCCACGCCTGCCCCAGCGTCCGGGTCAATCCGACGGCGCCGGTCTTCGAGGCATTGTAGGCCGGATTGCCCTTTGTCGAATGATAGGCGGCGGTCGAGCTGACGATGATGAGCGAGCCTTTGCTCGCGCGGAGCATCGCCTGGAATTTGCCGGCGCAGGCCATCAGGCTCATCAAATTGACTTCGAGCACTTTTCGAAAGCCTTCCATTTCGAATTCGCCGCGCCGGTAGATCACCGCGCCCTGCGCCAGCACCAGCACATCGAGCCGGTCGAACGCCGGCTTGAAATCCTCGATCGCTTTTGCGTCGCTGACGTCGAGCTGCGCGTAATCGAGACCCGCAAGCTGCGATCCCTCGGCCGGCGAATAATCGGCGGCGGACGCGCGGGTGCCGCAGACATGGACCTGCGCGCCATGGGCGCGAAAGGCCTGCGCGATGCCGTTGCCGATGCCGCTGGAGCCGCCGACCACCAGAACCTGCTTGCCGCCAAAATCCAGTTCGTTCATCGTGGGCCTCGAATTTTTGGGTCGCGGCGAAAACATAACAGCAAATAGTCCGGGGAAGAAACGCATGTCCGATTTCAAGCAGCTCAGCCGCTCGGTCAGAGGATTGACCGTTCTCGTCACCGGCGCTGCAAGCGGCATGGGCCGCGCCACCGCGCATGTATTTGCCGCCGAGGGCGCCAACGTCGCGGTGACGGACTTTGCGGCTGACGGCGCCAAAACCGTCGCCGCCGAGATCACGGCCAAGGGCGAGACGGCAAAAGCCTGGACGCTCGATGTCGCCAATCGCGAAGAGATCAACGCCGTGGTTGGCGACGTCGCCGCGCATTTCGGCGGCCTCGACATCATCGTCAACAACGCCGGCATGTCGGTCCACGCCAAGATCGACGATGAGGATTACGACGCGGCATGGGCGAAGGCGCTTGCGGTGATGCTGACGGCGCATCCGCGGGTGATCCGCGCTGCGCTGCCCTATTTGCGGAAATCGAAATCGCCGCGGATCGTCAATATCGCCTCCACCGAGGCGCTTGGCGCCACCGCCGAGCTCAGCCCGTATTCCGCGGCGAAGGCGGGCGTGACCGGTCTGACACGCTCGCTCGCGGTGGAACTCGGCCGCGAGGGCATCACCGTGAACTGCATCTGCCCGGGTCCGATCACGACCGCGATCACGGCGCGGATCCCGGACGAGCACAAGGAGATCTACGCCAAGCGCCGCACCGCGCTGCGCCGCTACGGCGACCCCGAGGAGGTCGCGCACATGACCTTAAGCCTGTGCCTGCCGGCGGCCTCGTTCCTGACCGGCGCGGTGATTCCGGTCGACGGCGGCCTGATGGCCCGGAATGCGTGAACAACTCATCATTGCCGGGCAAAAGGCGCGAAGCGCCGTCTTCGCCTTGACGACCCGGCAATCCATCCCCTTCGAAAGGGCCTTTGCGAAGATTGGATCAAGTCCGGGCATGACAGATGTGTGCGCTGCACAGCCCGCAAAACGTTGACATCGCATCCTCTGAGGGTAATTTTTTCGCCAAAATAAAATAATGTGGGGCAACCGCTCCGTCGTTCGATCAGGAGAAACGCCATGACGGTCTCGATCCGGCAGCTTCAGGCGCATTTTTTCGGCGAGGTGTCCGGCGTCGATTTGCGTAAGCCCCTGACGCCGCAGGAGGCTCGGGACATCGAGGCCGGCATGGACAAATACGCCGTGCTGCTGTTCCCCGGCCAGGACATTACCGACGAGCAGCAAATGGCGTTCGCGCTGAATTTCGGCGAGCGCGAGAATCCCCGCGGCGGCAATATCATCAAGCCGCAGGAGTCGCGGCTCTCGACCGGCCTCAACGACGTCTCCAACCTCGGCAAGGACGGCAAGCCGCTGCCGCGCGACAGCCGCGTCCATCTGTTCAACCTCGGCAACTGCCTGTGGCACTCCGACAGTTCATTCCGCCCGATTCCCGCAAAGTTTTCGCTATTGTCGGCGCGAGTGGTGAACCCCAAGGGCGGCAACACCGAATTCGCCGACATGCGTGCGGCCTATGACGCGCTCGACGACGACACCAAGGCCGAGATCGAGGACCTGATCTGCGAGCACTCGCTGATGTATTCGCGGGGATCGCTGGGTTTCCTCGATTACAGCGAGGAAGAAAAGGCGATGTTCAAGCCGGTGCTGCAGCGGTTGGTGCGGACCCACCCGGTGCATCGCCGCAAGTCGCTGTATCTGTCGTCGCATGCCGGCGCCATTGTCGGCATGAGCATGCCGGAGGCGCGGCTGTTGCTGCGCGACCTGAGCGAGCACGCCACGCAGCCGCAGTTCGTCCACGTCCACAAATGGACGGTGCATGACCTCGTGATGTGGGACAACCGCCAGACCATGCACCGGGTGCGCCGCTATGACCAGTCGCAGCCCCGCGACATGCGCCGCGCCACTGTGGCCGGCACGGAGCCTACCGTCGCGCAGCAGGCGGCGGAGTAAGACTGCTTGTCAGGGGCTGGTGAGCCAATTCACCATAGCTGTCATCGCCCGCGAAGGCGGGCGATCCAGTAAACGCAGCTGTTTGTAACTACGACGGCCGGCGATTACTGGATGCCCGCCTTCGCGGGCATGACGATCCATTTTTGGGTGACACAACGCCCTACGCGTGCCCGGCTTCGTTCGACAGCACGCCGGGGTCAATCCCGATCTTGCGCAAGGCGCGGAGGTATTTCTCCTCGACGTCGCCGCCGAAGATCAGGTCCGGATCGGCATCGCAATGCAGCCAGCCATTGTCCTGGATTTCATTTTCCAATTGTCCCGGCGCCCAGCCGGCATAGCCGAGCGCGAGGATGGCGTGCTTGGGGCCTGCGCCCCGCGCGATCGCCTTCAGGATATCGACGGTCGCGGTGAGGCAGATGTCGTCGTCGATCCGAAGCGTCGCATCCTTGATGAAGAAATCGCTCGTATGCAGCACGAAGCCGCGTCCCGTATCGACCGGGCCGCCCTTGAGCACCTTCATGCTCTCGGCGTTGACCGGCAGCTTGATCTGGTCGGCCTTCTTGATGATGTCGAGCTGCACCAACAGTTCGGGGAAATCGATGCTGCCCGCGGGACGGTTGACGATGATACCCATGGCGCCTTCGGAGGAATGCGCGCAGAGATAGATTACCGAACGCTCGAAGCGGGGATCTCCCATCACCGGCATCGCGATCAGCAATTGACCATCGAGGTAGCCGCGATTGGGCAAATTGTCGCCGACGCCGGCTTCGTTGCGGCGAACCATCTTCGGTTTTTTGCCTTCAGGGTCCATCCGCAAAGGACTCTCGTGTCGATCCACATCCTGATATTGGGTGGCGCGTCTGTCAATCAAGCTTGCAACCGCCTTTAGTCACACATCACAAGCAATTCAATGGTTTGCGCTTCCGCTAGCCTGTAAAGACGTCTCATGATCGTCACAGTTCCCCTGCGCGGCGCGCGCGGCTTTGCCGCAACTTTATGCGCGTCATGCCTGTTTGCCTCAGCCCTGGCGACGGCGGCTTACGCCCAGGATGCCTCGCCCTGGCTGCGGGATGGACACTCCGCGGTGCGGCTCTTGGCGGGATCGCGCAGCGGCGCGGTGCTGCTGGGCGGCATCGCCTTCCAGCTGCAGCCGGGGTGGAAAACCTACTGGCGGACGCCCGGCGATTCCGGGGTGCCGCCGCGTTTCGACTTCTCCAAATCGGACAATGTCGAAGCTGTGACCGTGCTGTGGCCGGCGCCGACCAAATTCGACGACGGCGCCGGCGGCCATTCGCTCGGCTATCACGACGGAATCGTGCTGCCGCTGCGGATCGTCCCGAAAAGTGCCGACAAGCCGGTGATGCTGCGCGCCGATATCAACTATGCAGTGTGCGAAAAACTCTGCATTCCCGTTGAAGCCAGCATCGAACTCCCTTTTACCAGCGTGGCGAGCACTGAAGACAGCGCGCTGTTCGCAGCGCTCGATACCGTGCCGAAGCCGGCCAATGTCGGCGATCCCAATCCCTTGACCATCCGCGACGTCAAGCGCGAGGGCAAATCCACCGTGCTGGTCGACGTGGTCAGTCCCGACGAGCGGGCGGTCAACCTGTTTGTCGAAGGGCCGACGCCGGACTGGGGGCTGCCGGTTCCGAAATTGCTCGAACACAGCCCGCCCGGGGTCAAGCGTTTTACCTTTGAGCTCGATGGCGTGCCGCCCGGGGTGAATCCCGACGGCGCCGCGCTGAAACTGACACTGGTCAGCGGCGACCGGTCGTATGAGTTCAATATCAATCTGGATTGACCCTCGGTGTCGTCCCCGCGAAAAAGCGGGGACCCATACGCCGCGGCCTCGCTATCTAGCGCTGGGGCCAGACGGCTTTCTAACAACTAGCTTCGGTGGTTATGGGTCCCTGCTCTCGCAGGACGACGGCGGAAGCATTTCGGGACGACAGAGCCACCGAATCTTAACGAATAGTTGATAGGCCGCTTCCATCGCCGCCTTTGTGCGGTTCCTCGGGGAACTCCTGCTGTGGCCGTGACGGACACTCAATCCGCAACAGCTTTGCCGCGAGGGGTGATCGCTCGGCTGCGATCGATGCTGAACGGCTTGCTTGGCGGCTCCGGCGAAGCGTCGGTGACCAGGCGGCTTGCCGGCACGATTTTTGTCATTCGCGTGGTCAGCGCTGGCCTCGCCTATCTTTCGCAGATCCTGCTGGCGCGCTGGATGGGCGGCTCGGATTACGGCGTCTATGTCTATGTCTGGACCTGGGTGCTGCTGCTCGGCAGCATGATGGATTTTGGCATTTCGGCGTCGGCGCAAAAGATCATCCCGGAATACCGCACCAGCGGCGAGCACGCGCTATTGCGCGGCTTTCTCTCCGGCAGCCGCTGGATGACGTTTGCCGTGTCCTCGGCCGTCTCGCTGCTGCTGGCGGGCGTGATCAGAGCGCTGTCGCCCTGGATCGGTGCGAACGAGATCGTTCCGCTTACTATCGGCTGCCTGACGCTGCCGCCCTTCGTGGTCGCCAATACCCAGGACGGCATCGCGCGTTCACATGACTGGATGCGGCTTGGGCTGATGCCGCAATTCATCGTCCGCCAGGCGCTGATCATCGGTTTCACCGCGGGCGCGTTTGCGCTCGGCTTTCATCTCGGCGCGACCGCGGCGATGCTCGCGAGCGCGGGTGCGGTGTGGATCGCGATGATCGGGCAGATGGTGGTGCTCAACCGCAGGCTCGAAGGCCATATCGAGCCGGGCCCGAAGGCCTACGACTTCCGCGGCTGGCTCGCGATCTCGCTGCCGATCCTTCTGGTCGAGGGTTTTTATCTGCTGTTGTCCTACACCGACGTCTTGGTGCTGCAGCAATTTCGCCCGTCCGAAGAGGTCGGCGTCTATTTCGCCGTGGTCAAGACGCTGGCGCTGGTGTCTTTCATTCATTACGCGATGTCGGCGACAACAGCTCATCGCTTTGCCGAATATCACGCGCTTGGCGACAAGCCGCGGCTGTCGGCCTATGTCGCGCATGCGATCAACTGGACGTTCTGGCCCTCGCTCGCCGCGACCATCGTGCTGCTGGCGTTGGGCAAGCCGCTGTTGTGGCTGTTCGGACCGCAATTCGTTGTCGGCTACGACATCATGTTCGTCGCCGCGATCGGGCTTGTGGTGCGCTCGGCGATCGGCCCGGTCGAGCGATTACTCAATATGCTCGGCCATCAGCATATCTGCGCGCTGGCCTATGCGCTGGCCTTTGTCATGAACCTGGCCCTGTGCGTGGCGCTGGTGCCGCACTTCGGCGGCCACGGCGCCGCCGCCGCGACCTCGATCTCGCTGGTGTTCGAGACCGTGCTGTTGTTCTGGATCGTGCGGCGCCGGCTCGGCCTGCACGTGCTGGCGTTCGGGAAGCGGGACTCCTAACCTCTTCCCGCTCTTTTGCGGGGAGAGGTCGAAGCCGAAGGCTTCGGGTGAGGGGCGAGGCAAAATATCAGACGCGATCAAACTCGTGGAAGACCGCGATTCTGATGTTTCTCGATCTTGGCTAACGTCGTGCCTTGCCCCTCACCCGCTCGCAAGATGCTCGCGACCTCTCCCCGCAGAAGAGCGGGGAGAGGTTAAGAAGGCGCTGGCCACGAGCGCCAGCCCCTACTCCGCGGTCCAGCCGCCGTCGATCGAGAGATTGGTGCCGGTGATTTGCGCTGCGTCGTCGCTGCACAGGAACAGCGCCAGGGCTGCGACCTGTTCGGAGGTGACGAATTCCTTGGTCGGCTGCGCTGCCAGCAACACGTCGCGGATGACTTGCTCTTTGGTCATGTTGCGCGCCTTCATGGTCTCCGGAATCTGGTGCTCGACCAAGGGCGTCCAGACATAGCCGGGGCTGATGCAGTTGCAGGTGACCTTGAATGTCGCAAGCTCGAGCGCCACGGTCTTGGTGAGGCCGGCGATGCCGTGCTTGGCCGACACATAGGCCGACTTGAACGGCGAGGCGACCAGCGAATGCGCTGAAGCGGTGTTGATGATGCGGCCCCAGCCGCGCTTCTTCATGCCGGGCACGGCGGCGCGGATACCATAGAACGCCGACGACAAATTGATCGAGATGATCGCTTCCCATTTCTCGGGCGGAAATTCCTCGATCGGGGAGACGAATTGGATGCCGGCATTGTTGACGAGAATATCGACCGAACCGAAGGTCTTTTCGCCGAGCCCGATCATATCGGCGATCTCGGCGGGCTTGGTCATGTCGGCAGGCGAATAAACCGCCTTGACCTTGAAATCGGTCTCGATCGCGGAGCGCTCCTTCTCGATGTCGGCCGGCACGCCCATGCCGTTGATGACGATATTGGCGCCGGCGCCCGCAAAGGTGCGCGCATACGCAAGGCCTATGCCGCTGGTCGAGCCGGTCACCACCGCAGTCTTGCCTGTCAATGTACCCATTTATTTGTTCTCCTGTTTGCCGTCGGAGGTCTCAGAGCCGTCCCCCGTGAGGTCGTAAGTCACCATGGTCTCGCCGTTTTGCGGCCGCTCCAGCCACTCCTTGTGGCGCATCGACAGATGAACGTCGCGCACGCCCGATTCCCAGTGCTCGACCATGCCGACATGCGAGAAGTCGTAGTCCTTGGACGACGACTCGTAATTTTTGCTCTTGTAGATCAGGTGCACCACCGTGACTGTGTTTTCCTTGGCGGCCTTGCAGAGGATTTCGACCGACGGATCATTCCTCAAATGATCGGGCAGCTTCTCCAACAAGTCGCGCAGCGCCTTGCGGGCGTTGTGAATCTCTCTGTTCTTGTCGGTATTCATGCGGGTGCGGCTGGAATAGCGGATATCCTTCTCGCGCTCCGAGGCCTCGAGCAGGGAGGCCGGCAGCGGACCGCGCGCGCTGAACAGGTCGACCTGGAAGATCAGGAGATCGTTGGTGGTTTCCATGTCCAGCACATAGTCGAGCGGCGTATTGGAGGCGACGCCGCCATCCCAATAATGCTCGCCTTCGATCACGATGGAGGGGAAACCCGGCGGCAATGCGCCGGACGCCATGATATGTTCCGGGCCGATTTTCTTGCCTTGCTTCCTGAATTCGAAATTGTCGAAATACCTGAAATTGCCTGTCGTCACGCTGACGGCGCCGACGCTGAGACGGCATGTCAGATCGTTGATCCGGTCGAAATCGACCAGGCGCTCGAGTGTCTTGTGCAGCGGCGCGGTGTCGTAATAGCTCTGCGATTGGGGGCTGCCCGGCGGCCAAAGCGGCGCCGGTGGAATCCGCGGGGTGAAGAAACCGGGGACGCCGAAGGTCGCGATCAATGCGGCGCTGGTCTCGTTGAACAACACACGCCCGCGGTCACTTTTAGTGACGGGATTCCAGGGCACCGGTGCTGAAACCATCTGCCAGAATTCCTTGAGGCGCTCTACCCGCTTTTCCGGCGGGTTGCCGGCGATGATCGCCGCATTGATGGCGCCGATCGAGATCCCGGCGACCCATTCCGGTTCGAAATCGAAGTGACACAATGCCTGATAGGCGCCGGCCTGATAGGAACCGAGCGCGCCGCCGCCCTGCAGGACCAGCACGCGCTTCGCCTTCGCAGGTGTCGTCGCTGGCTCTGGGCTGGAAATATCCATCATGACCGCTCGATCAAATGACAAAATGCGATTGCACCGTGGCGTCAGTTCGCGATGCCGTCAATCAGCCAGGCGGCCAGACAGCGATCACGCCGAGTTTATCGCAGATCCGAGGATGCGAGAATAAGCGTCCAGAACACCTTGTACTTGGTATTTGGAGCATAGCTCGCCGCGATGCCTAATTTTGTGACACCATTTTTCAGCATATTCGCCCGGTGCGGGGGCGAGTCGCGCCAGCCCGAAAACGCTTCCGCCAATGTGTGATATCCGGCGGACACATTTTCCACGGCTAGCGTTGCGGGATAACCGGAGGCGTTCAGGCGCTTGGCGAGCGGCGCCTTGACATCGTGGTCCATCTTGTTCGCGCTCGCCATGGCCTGGGATTGCTGCTCCGCAAGCTTCATCAAGTCAGGATCGACCACGACGGCGCCGACGCCATTGTTCTGCCGGTACAGCGAGATCATCGAGGCGGCGGCCTGGGCATCCAGCTTGGCTGCCGGATCGGCCATGCTGACATACATCGAGGGCTGCTCGATCGGTGTTTCCGACGCGCAGCCGGAGAGCGCCAAAAGCCCGATAACGGCGAACACCGCCCGCATGATTCGAAGTTCCCCCAAATGAGGGGCAGTTGTTGCATACCAACCGTGGCTGAAAGGTGAACGGCGGGGCTTTTTTGGGCCCGGCGAAGCCGCCACAAACACCGGCGTCATCACCCGCGAAAAGCGGGTGATCCAGTATTCCAGAGACGTCAGCGATAGAACCGAAAAGCCAGGGCGTACTGGATACCCGCTTTTCGCGGGTATGACAGTCGTTACTGGTTGAGCCAGCTTACGACGTCTTCACCGTATGAATGCCGCATTCGGACTTGGCGCGGCCACGCCAGCGGCCGGCGCGGGCGTCCTCGTCGGGCGAGGTCCGGCTGGTGCAAGGCATGCATCCGACCGATAGAAAGCCCGAGGCCGCGAGCGGATGCGGCGGCAGGTTTGCGCCCTTGAAAATCGCCTCGATCGCTTCGCGCGAGACGTTGGCGAACGGATTGAATTTCAGCCTGATGCCATCCTGCTCGACGACGGGAATATCGGCGCGCAGCCCGCCCTGAAAGCGCTTGCGCCCGTTGATCCAGGCGGCAAACGGTGCCAAGGCCCGCTTCAGCGGCTCGACTTTGCGGATCCGGCAGCAGGCATCGGGATCGGAGAACCACAATTCACGATCGGGATCTTCGCGAGACAGCGTCTCTTCCAGCGGCTTGATCGAGCGGACGTCGCGCAAGCCCAACTTTTCGATCAGCGTGTCGCGATAGGCGAGCGTTTCCTCAAACAGCCATCCGGTGTCGAGAAACACCACCGGGATCGCCGGATCGACATCGGCCATCACCTTCAGTAGCGCCGCTGACTCCGTGCCGAACGAGGACACCAGCGCGAGACGCTCGCGGCCGACGGTCTTCAGGGCGGCGGCGATCACCTCCGAAGGCGATGCCCCGCGAAGCGCGCGATCGAGTTCCTCGGCCGGCGGCGAGGTAGGCGCGCCCGGGTCCGGCAACACTTGATGTGCAAGCGCACTCATGGATTGGCACTTTCCGAATGGCGCAGTTGCATCCGCCGGTGCAGCGCCGAGATGCGGCCATCGCCGGTCGGCTGATAGAACACCGAGTAGCGTTTTGCCGTCGCAGCGAACGCCTCGGCGTCGCTTTCCTTTTTCACTTCAAACGCGTCGAAGCCGGCGCGCAGCATGAACACGAATTGGTCGCGAAGCACCTGGCCGGTGGCGCGCAGCTCGCCCTTGAAGGCGTGGCGTTCCCGCAACAACCGCGCCTGGCTATAGGCGCGGCCATCGCGAAAATTCGGGAACACCAAGGCCACAACCGCAAGGCCGTCGAGATAGGGCACGAGATCGTCGACGTCGCGATTGTTCGGCCAGATCACGCCGGTGCGGCCGGCGCGCCGCGACAGCGCCTCGGCGTCTTCGAGAAACCGTGCGGCCGAAATCAGGATCGCGCCATCGAGGGGAATCTCGGCGTCATCGGCGACATGGACGAACGCGTCGGTTACGATTTTACCGTTCTTAACGAGTGGCATAGACACGCTCCCTGAAAGGTTCGACGCCGAGCCGCTTTACCGTATCGATGAAAAGCTCATCGGGTCGCTCGCGCAGCGCAAGATAGGCTTCGACGATATCCTCGACGACGTCGGCGACTTCGCCGTAGGGCACCGCCGGCCCGATCAAGGTGCCGACCGCGGCGTTTTCGTCGGCGCGGCCGCCGATCGTGATCTGGTAAAATTCCTCGCCGTTCTTCTCGACGCCCAGAATTCCGATGTGGCCGACGTGATGATGGCCGCAGGCGTTGATGCAGCCGGAGATGTTGATGTGCAGCCGCCCGATCAGATTGGCGGTCTCGTGGTTGGCGAAACGCCGCGTCAGTTCCTGCGCGATCGGTATCGAGCGCGCGTTCGCCAGCGCGCAATAATCGAGGCCCGGGCAGGCGATGATGTCGGAGACCAGATTGACGTTCGGGGTCGCAAGGCCGGCCTTGTCGAGCGCCTTCCACAGCGCCGGCAGGTCGCGCCGCGCGACATGGGGCAGCACCAGGTTCTGTTCGTGACCGACCCGAATTTCGCCGAAGGAATATTTGTCGGCGAGATCGGCGACCGCATCCATCTGATCGGCGGTGGCGTCACCGGGCGGTCCACCGACCGGCTTCAGCGACAATGTCACGATCGCATAGCCCGGAACCTTGTGGAGGAACACCGAATTCTTGCGCCACGCCTCGAAATGCGGATCGTGCGCAGCCTTCTTCAGTTCCTCCGGCATGTGCGGCAGCTTCTCGTAAGCCGGATAGGTGAAGCGCGAGCGGATGTCCTCGACCATGGCATCGTCCAGCGTCAGCGCGCTGTCGCGCATCGCCTGCCACTCGTCCTCGACTTCCTGGGCAAATTTCTCGATGCCGAGCTCGTGCACCAGGATCTTGATGCGGGCCTTGTAGATGTTGTCGCGCCGGCCGTACTGGTTATAGACGCGCAGTATCGCCTCGACATAGCTCAGGAGATCGCGGCCCGGCACGAATGATTTTATCGTTTTGCCGATGAACGGGGTGCGGCCGAGGCCGCCGCCGACCAGCACTTCAAAACCGGTTTCGCCGTCGGCATTCTTGTGCAGGCGCAAGCCGATGTCGTGCACTTTTATGGCGGTGCGATCGTGCTCGGACGCGGTGATGGCGAATTTGAACTTGCGCGGCAGGAACGAGAATTCCGGGTGCAGTGTCGAATATTGCCGCAGCAATTCCGCCCAGATGCGCGGGTCTTCGATTTCGCCCGGCGCGACGCCGGCCCACTGGTCGGAAGTGATGTTGCGGGTGCAGTTGCCGCTGGTCTGCATGGCGTGGATGCCGACTTCGGCCAAATCGGCCAGCGCGTCCGGCAGTTCGGCGAGCTTGATCCAGTTGAACTGGATGTTCTGGCGCGTCGTGAAGTGGCCGTAGCCGCGATCGTAGCGCCGCGCCACATGGGCGAGCCGGCGCATCTGCTCCGACGACAGCGTGCCGTAGGGGATGGCGACGCGGAACATATAGGCGTGCAACTGCAGATAAACGCCGTTCATTAGCCGCAGCGACTTGAATTCGTCCTCGGTGAGTTCGCCGGAAAGACGCCGCTTTACCTGATCGCGAAACTCAGAGACGCGCTCGTTGATCAGCGTGCGGTCGATTTCATCATATGCGTACATGGACTTAAAAACCTTACGCCGGAACCGGCAGCTCGATGGTGACGCCCTGGCGGCGGATTTGTTCGCGCAGATTGCCGGGCTCGATCTTGCCGCCGTCCTTGATTTCGACCGGCGCGATATAGGCGCCGATGGCGCCGACATCGTCGGCGACCGATTCGGAAAGCAGCTCTCGCGCCTCATCCGCGGCGCGGACGATCGCGGCATCGGACAAATCGGTCGACCAGCCTTTTGCGGCCGTGCGGTAGATCACGACGCCGTCCCAGGTGCGGTTGGCGGTGACGATGGAGGGGCCGGTGATCTTGATTTTTTGTTGCAGCGGGGAGGTCATTCGGCAGCTACCTGAAAATAAGAGGCCAGTTGAGCGAGGTTTTGGTGGCGCCATGGCGCGGAGTGCGCGACCACATCGCCGATGATGAGAATGGCGGGACCGCCGTCGATCTTTGCGACCAGGTCCGGCAATTGATCGAGCGTGCCAACGGAAGCTTGCGCGTCCGGCCGCGTCACCCGCGCGAATACCCCGACCGGGGTTTGAGGCGAGCGCCCGGCGGCCAACAGACCAGCGCGGACCGATGGCGCCGCGGTCATGCCCATGTAGACGACGACCGTCATCTTCTCGTCAGTCAGTGTCGACCAGTCAACGGTCTGGGCGTCCCTGGCCTTGTGCGCGGTGAGGAAGGTGATGCGCAGAGCCTCGTGGCGGAAAGTGAGCGGCACTTCGAATTGCGCGGCAGCGCCAAGGCCTGCGCTAATTCCGGGAACCGCCGAATAGGCGACGCCGGCCTCGCGCAATGCTTCGATTTCCTCGCCGCCGCGGCCAAACACAAAGGGATCGCCGCCCTTCAGCCGCACCACGCGCTGGCCTGACTTCGCAGCTTCGATCATCAGTTTGTTGATGGCGTCCTGGCCGATGCCGGGTTTACCGACGCGGCGGCCGACGGCGATGCGCGCGGCATCGCGGCGCGCGCGATCGAGAATTTCCGGCGACACCAACTCATCGTAGAACACGACGTCAGCGTCCTGCAGCGCGCGCAGCGCTTTAATCGTGAGCAAATCCGGATCGCCCGGACCTGCGCCGACCAGCGTCACCCGGCCGTCGGCCTGACCGGACGCGGACGCGCCGGCAAAGGCCGAGGGATCGGCGATGTCTTTCAGCGCCGCTTCAGCATCACTGCTGCGCCCGCCGAGCACCAGGGCGCCGATCGGGCCGTCGACGACGCGCTCCCAGAAACGACGCCGCAGCGCGAACTCGGGAATGCGGCCATGGATGGTCTTGCGCCAACGGCCGATGAAATTTGCGAGATCGCCGATGCGCGCGGGCAGCGCCGCTTCGATGCGCTCGCGGACGCGCCGTGCCACCACCGGCGAGGCGCCGCCGGTGCCGACGGCGATAACGACGTCGCCGCGATCGACGATCGCGGGAAAGATGAAGGTCGAATGCGCGAGGTCGTCCATCACGTTCACGGGGACGCCGACCGCCTTCGCGCGCGCCGACATCGCAGGTCCAACCTCGCCCGCGCCGGCACAGAGGATCGCAATCACGCCGGAAAGCTCGGCGGCGAGTGGGTCGCCATGGGCAAGCTCAACCCGCGAGGCGTCTTCCGTAGAGAGCCCGCTCACATCATGATCGCCGTCGGTTGCGTACCAGCGGACACGCGCCCCCGCGGCCGCCAACAGGCGCAGCTTCGCCCGCGCCAGGTCGCCGGCGCCCACGAGAAGCACTGGACCGGTGCGCAGATCGAGAAATACCGGCAGGAATCGCATGCGATACTCGCTTCCCCAACTTCTGGGGTTGACTGGAATTATTTTCTATATATGTGTCTTTCAACGCCCGCAAAGAGAAAATTATTTCTTCTCTATTGCAATGCAACTATAGAATTTTCGCCTCTCAAGTCCAAGGGTCAGAGATGCATCTTCTCGACAATAATTCCGCTGGCGACCGGTTGCTCAGGGCGGATCTGCCCGAGGGCTCGGTGGCGACGAAAATTTCCACCCATCCGCGCTTCGAGCCGCCGACGATGGACCATCTCGACGCGCTGGAAGCGCAGAGCATTTACATATTCCGCGAAGCCTTCGCGCGGCTCAAGAAGCTCGCTCTGCTGTGGTCGCTGGGCAAGGACTCCAACGTGATGATCTGGCTGGCGCGCAAGGCCTTCTTCGGCCGCGTGCCGTTCCCCGCATTGCATGTCGATACCGGCAAGAAGTTTCCGGAGATGTATGCATTCCGCGATCGCTACGGCAAGGAATGGGAGCTCGATCTTCGGATCGAACCCTGCCCGCCGCTGGAGACCATCGATCCGACCCTGCCGCCGGCGGCGCGATCCGCTGCGCGCAAGACTGAAGGGTTAAAGCTCGCGCTCGCCAAATATGGTTTTGACGGATTGATCGCCGGCATCCGCCGCGACGAGGAAGCGACCCGCGCCAAGGAGCGCGTGTTCTCGCCGCGCGGCACTGAAGGCGGATGGGACGTGCGCGATCAGCCGCCGGAATTCTGGGACCAGTTCAACGCCTCGCCGCCATCAGGCGCGCATTTGCGCGTTCATCCGATCCTGCATTGGACCGAGGCCGACATCTGGGCCTACACTCAGCGCGAGAACATCCCGATCATCCCGCTTTACCTCGCCAAAGACGGCAAGCGCTATCGCTCGCTGGGCGATCAGGACATCACCAATCCTGTGGTCTCGAACGCTTCCAGCATCGAGGAAATCCTGATCGAGCTCGACGGCACCAAGGTGCCGGAGCGCGCCGGGCGCGCGCTCGATCACGAAACCGAAGACGCTTTTGAGCGGCTGCGCGTCGCCGGCTATCTTTGAACGGATAAAGAAGTTGAGTGCCCAGATGAACATGATCGTCCCATCAAGCGTATCGTCGACGCCGAACGGCACCACGCGTCCGCAAGTCCGCATCGTCATTGTCGGCCATGTCGATCATGGCAAGTCGACGCTGGTCGGACGCCTGCTGCACGAGACCGGCAGCCTGCCCGAGGGCAAGCTCGAGATGCTCAAGGCGGTCAGCGCGCGTCGCGGCATGCCGTTCGAATGGTCGTTTCTTCTCGACGCGCTGCAGACCGAGCGCGACCAGGGCATCACCATCGACACCACGCAAATCAGATTCCGCACCCGCTCCCGCGACGTCGTGCTGATCGACGCCCCCGGCCACGCCGAATTCCTGCGCAACATGATCACCGGCGCCTCGCAGGCCGACGGCGCCGTCCTGATCATCGACGCGCTGGAAGGCGTGCGCGACCAGACCCGGCGCCACGGCTATCTCCTGCATCTGCTCGGGGTCAAACAGGTCGCGGTTGTCGTCAACAAGATGGACCGGGTTGATTTCAGCGCGGCGCGCTTTAACGCGATCAGCAAGGAGATTTCCGCGCATCTGACAAGCCTTGGCGTCACGCCCGCGGCGGTGATCCCGATTTCGGCGCGCGATGGTGACGGCGTTGCCGAGCGCACGGCGAAAATTGCCTGGTACAAGGGACCGACCGTGGTCGAGGCGCTCGATGCGCTCGAGCCAGCGCGTCCGCTGGAACAACTTGCGCTGCGGCTGCCGGTGCAGGCGATCTACAAATTCGATGACCGCCGCATTGTCGCGGGCCGCGTCGAATCCGGAAGCCTCAGTGCCGGCGACGAGATCGTCATCATGCCCGCGGGCAAGATTGCCAAGATCAGGACTGTCGAGAGCTGGCCGGTGACGCCGGTCAGGGGACGCCAGGGCGCGGGCCGTTCGGTCGGCATCACGCTCGATCGCGAATTGTTCATCGAGCGCGGCGACGTCATTGGGCATGTCGGAACCAGTCCGCGCGATACCAGCCGGATCCGCGCGCGCATTTTCTGGCTGCACGACAAGCCGCTGGCAAAAGGTGACTCGATTTTGGTCCGCCTCGGCACGCGGGAAACCCGCGCCACCGTGGTCGCGATAGAGAAGGCGGTCGATCCCGGCGAATTGTCGAGCGTCGAGACAAAGTCGATCGCGCGCAACCATGTCGGCGAGATCGACATCTCGCTGGCGCATCCTATGGCCGCCGATCCCTATACGGAAAATCCGCGCACCGGGCGTCTGGTGATCGAGGTCAATGGTCGCATTGCCGGCGGCGGGCTGGTGCTGTCGGTCGATGCCGGACAGCGCGCCATTCCCGTCGATATCGTGCCGGTGGAATCGGCGCTCCGTCCCGACGAGCGCTCGGCGCGCTATCACCACAATGGCGCGGTGGTCTGGCTGACGGGATTGCCGGGCTCCGGAAAATCGACCTTGGCGCGCGCGCTGGAGCGCCGGCTGTTCGGCAATGGCGGCTCGCCGATCCTGCTGGACGGCGATACGCTACGCGCCGGGCTCAATGGCGATCTCGGTTTTTCAGCCAGCGATCGCACCGAGAACATCCGCCGGCTCGCCGAAGTCGCCACCCATCTTGCGCGCAACGGTCACATCGCGATTGTCGCCGCGGTGTCGCCGTCGCGGGAAGATCGGGCCGCGGCGCGCCGCATCGCCGACGATCTGTTCCGCGAAATCTATGTCGCGACGCCTGCCGAAGTGTGTGAGAGCCGCGATCCCAAGGGCCATTACGCCAAGGCGCGCGCCGGCACGCTCAATGGGTTTACCGGCATCGGCAATGATTACCAGCCGCCGACATCGAGCGAATTGATCATCGACACCTCGACGCGCCCGGTTGCGGAGGCGACCGACGAGATCGAGCGGATGCTGGCGAAATCTGGCATTCTGTTCGACGAACTGGTGGACCTCGCGGCCAATATCTAAGGTTTTGTTGCACGCCTTTGTTATGGGCAATTCGGCGTCGCCCATAGCGTTTTCGAGCGAAGTGGGTACCGTTTCGCGTGAAGAAAACGCGTCAAACAAAGACTTAGAGCCCTTCTCACAACCCCGGCTTTAGCGCTAAAAGGGCATTGAACATGCCCTTTGCGGGGCTGTTTTGCCGTTTGTCCCCCTGAAAGCCGCGGCCTAGCCGGCGGTTTCCGTTAAGAAAAATCCCATCATGAATCGCATCGAAGCCCACGGATTGAAGATCGCCCCCGTTCTGTTCGACTTCATCGCCAAGGAAGCGACCCCGAAAACCGGAATTTCCCCTGACGCGTTCTGGGCTGGCGTTGCCGCCATCATCCGCGATCTCGGGCCGAAAAACCGCGAGCTGCTGGCGGTCCGCGACGCCCTACAGACAAAGATCGACGATTGGCACCGCGCCCACAAGGGCAAGCCGTTCGACATGAATGCCTACACGGCGTTCCTCAAGGAGATCGGCTATCTCTTGCCGGAGCCGCCGACCCGGAAGGTCGAGACCGCCAATGTCGACGAGGAAATCAGCAAGATCTGCGGACCGCAACTGGTCGTGCCCCTCACCAATGCGCGTTATGCGCTCAACGCCGCCAACGCGCGCTGGGGCAGTCTTTACGACGCGTTCTACGGCACCGACGCGATCCCGCATGATCCCAGTGAAAGCGGCAAGGGATACAACAAGGCGCGCGGCGACAAGGTGATCGCGAAGGCAAAAGCGTTTCTCGATTCCGCGGTGCCGCTCGCGACCGCGAGCCACACCGACGTGACTTCCTACAGCGTCATCGCCGGGCAGCTTGCAGTCAAACTGAAAAGCGGCAACGCCACCGCGCTGAAATCGAACGCGCAATTCGCGGGCTTTCAGGGCGATGCTTCGGCTCCCTCGGCGATCCTCTTGGTCAACAACGGCATGCACATCGAGATCAGGATCGACCGCGGCCACATCATCGGCAAGGATGATCCGGCCGGCGTCGCCGATATGATCCTGGAATCGGCGGTCTCGACCATTCTCGACATGGAAGACAGCGTCGCGGCGGTCGATGCCGAAGACAAGGTTTTGGTCTATCGCAATACGCTCGGCCTGATGAACGGAACCTTGTCGGCCGATTTCGAAAAGGGCGGCAAGACGCTCAAGCGCGCGCTCAACCCCGACCGCGTCTACAAGACGACGGACGGCAAGGAACTCACGCTGCATGGGCGCAGTCTTTTGTTGATGCGCAATGTCGGTCATCACATGTTCACCGATGCGGTGCTCGACGAGACGGGCGCCGAAATTCCGGAAGGCCTGCTGGATGCCGCCGTCGCCGGCCTGCTTGGGCTCCACGATCTCAAGGGCACTTCGAAGCTGCGCAACAGCCGCACCGGATCGATCTACATCGTCAAGCCGAAGATGCACGGCCCCGACGAGGTGGCGCTGACCTGCGAATTGTTCGGCGGGGTCGAGAAAATGTTGGGGCTGCCCGAGAACACCATGAAGGTCGGCATCATGGACGAGGAGCGCCGCACCACGGTAAACCTCAAGGCCTGCATCCAGAATGCGCTGGAGCGCATCATGTTCATCAATACCGGCTTCCTCGACCGCACCGGCGATGAGATCCACACCTCGATGGAAGCGGGTCCGATGATCCGCAAGAACGACATGAAGGCGCAGCCCTGGATCAAGGCCTATGAAGACTGGAACGTCGACATCGGCCTGATCGACGGCCTGCCCGGGCATGCCCAGATCGGCAAGGGCATGTGGGCCGCGCCCGACAAGATGGCCGACATGCTGGCGCAGAAGATCGCGCATCCGCAGGCCGGCGCCACCACCGCCTGGGTGCCGTCGCCGACCGCGGCGACCTTGCACGCGCTGCATTATCACCAGGTCAACGTGCTGGCGCGGCAGCAGGAGCTGGCGAAGAATGGTCCGCGTGCGAAACTTTCCGACATCCTCACCATCCCGGTGTCGCAGTCGAACTGGGCGCCGGTCGATGTGAGGCAGGAGATCGACAACAACTGCCAGGGCATTTTGGGCTATGTCGTGCGCTGGATCGACCAGGGCGTCGGCTGCTCCAAGGTGCCCGACATCCACGACGTCGGCCTGATGGAAGACCGCGCCACCTTGCGGATCTCGAGCCAGCATCTGGCGAACTGGCTGCATCAGGGCGTCATCACCAGGGAACAGGTGATGGAGTCGCTGAAGCGGATGGCGGTCGTGGTCGACAAGCAGAATGCAGGCGATCCGCTGTACCGGCCGATGGCGCCTTCGTTCGACGGAGTTGCCTTCAAGGCCGCGTGCGATCTGATCTTCAAGGGGCGCGAGCAGCCAAACGGCTACACCGAATACATCCTCACCGCGCGCCGCAGGGAAGCCAAGGCGGCGGGCTAGAGTTCCGTCGGAACGTTCGAACTGCGCAATCGTTGATTTGCCATCAACGCAAGAGGAGATGGCGAATGGATTGGAACCGGGTCGAAGGCAACTGGAAACAGTTCAAGGGCAAGGCCAAGGAGAAGTGGGGCAAGCTCACCGACGACGATCTCAACGTGATCGAGGGCCGCCGCGAGCAGCTCGAAGGCAAGCTGCAGCAGCGCTACGGTTTTGCCAAGGACCAGATTCACAAAGACGTCGATGACTGGTTCAGGACGCTGAAGTAATTTTGCGGCACTGAACGAACGAAAAGCCCCGGCAAAATGCCGGGGCTTTTTTGTTCGTCATTGCGAGCCAACGGGTCGGCGCGAAGCGCCGCCCGATGACAGGCTCCGCGAAGCAATCCATAGCGCGGCAATGGGGAAAGCTGGATTGCTTCGTCGCGGAGCCTGTCATCGGGCGCGCGTTCGCGCGACCCGTTGGCTCCTCGCAATGACGAGAAGCTAAAACACCGCGATGTATTTCAACAGCGAAATCACGCCGAGGATGATGACGACGACACGCGCGATTTGCTTGGCGCGGCCATCGAGCGGCAACATGTTGATCAAGTACAGAACGAGAATGATGACGAGAAACGTGATGAGTACGCTGACAAGCATCCGAAATCCCCCTGACCACGTGAGATGCGAAATTAGGCGTTTGTTAACGCGTGTCGGGCTGGTCGGTTCCAATGGAGGAACCGGCGGCTGCCGCGGCGAAGCCGCCTTCCGCCGCCACCGTAGAATTACGGGTTAACACACTGTCTAAATCTTTACCTTTATTGGCCTAACTACGTGAGACTGGGGGCCAATTATGCTGAATCGCTTGACCGTTGGTGCGCTGCTCAAGGCCGTCATCCTGACAACCGCCTTCTGCATTGTCATCGGATTCTCACTCAACGCCTGGGAATCCTGGGGGCGCCTGCAGGTGACGAGCCGCATCGCGGTGATCGCGGATGCGTCGGCCGACCTGTTCAAGGCCATGCACAACCTGCGCACCGATCGATCGACCACCACGAGGCTCCTGAACTCCGATGCTCCCGTCGACAGCGAGGTCGACAAATATCTGCGCAGCGTTCGCGACGCGCAGATGCCCGCGATGGCCAATGCGCTGACGCTGCTGCCCTCCATCGAATTCGCCCAGCAGCAGACGCTGGTTCCGGAGCTCGACCGCCTGTTCAAGACGCTGACCGCGGAGCAGAAGGAATTCTGGGAGGAAATGAGCAAGCCGAAGGGCTCCCGCCGTGCGGCGCTGCCCAAGGAATACATGGAAACGACGGGCGCGTTGCTCGAGACGCTCGACAAATTGTCCGCCGCACTTGCCGCCGCGGTCAACCATCAGGATCCGGTGATCGACCAGTTGCTGGCGATCAAGCAGATCGCCTGGCTGCTCCGCAACACCGCCGGCGAGGCGTCGCTGCTGGTTTCGCAATCGATCACCGCTGGACAGCTGTCGCCGGAAGCCCAGGTGAAATATCTGAAATTCGTCGGCGGCATCGATATCGCATGGAACGCGCTGCAATTGACGGCCGCGGGAATGAAATTGCCGCCGGCGCTTGCCGCCGCGATCGACGCCAACAAGACCGCCTATTTCGAACCGGAATACGTCGCCCTGCGCGATCGCCTGATAGCGACGCTGATGAGTGGCGGCAAGCCCGAATTGACCGCCAACCAGTGGACCCCGATCACGGTCGGCCGGCTCAGCGCCGCAGTCAAGGTTGCCGAGACCGCGCTTGATGCGGCCAAGGACCAGACCGCCGTCCAGCACGCATCCGCGCTGCGTTCGCTGGTGGTGCAGCTCACGCTGCTGGCCGTAGCGCTTGGTTTGACCTTCGGCGCCATGATGATGGTCACCCGCCGCGTCATCACGCCGCTGCACAACATGCGCGACGCCATGCTGAAGGTGGCCGCGGGCGATCTTGCCGTCGACACCGGATACACCGCCCGCCGCGACGAGATCGGGGCGCTTGCCGGCGCGCTCGAAACCTTCAAGCAGCAGGCGACCGACAAGCTGCGGATCGAAGCGCAGGAGCGCGAGCGCAATGCCGGCGCCGCCGCGCGCCAAAAGGCGATCGAGGCTTATGTCGGCGATTTCGAGGGCATGGTTCGCCAATCCCTGCAGCAATTGGGCGACGCCTCGAACCAGATGCGGACGACCTCCTCCGGTCTGTCGGCGGTATCGCGCCAGACCAACGAGCGCGTCCAGGTCGCCGAGAAGGCCTCCGGCGAGGCCTCGATGAGCGTCGAAACGGTTGCCGCCGCGTCGGAGGAATTGAGCGCATCGATCAACGATATCAGCCAGCAGGCGGCGCATGCGGCCGGCATCGCCAGCCGCGCGGTCAGCCAGGCGCGGGAAACCGACGGCACGGTGCAGGGGCTGGCAAAGTCCGCGGGACGGATCGGCGAAGTCGTCGGCCTGATCAACACCATCGCCGCGCAGACGAATCTCTTGGCGCTGAATGCGACCATCGAGGCGGCACGCGCCGGTGAAGCCGGCCGCGGCTTTGCCGTGGTGGCGTCGGAGGTCAAATCGCTGGCCAGCCAAACCGCGAAAGCGACCGAGGAGATTTCCGAGCAGATCGCCGACATCCAAAAGGTCGCCGGCGACGCCATCGACGCCATCAAGGGCATCGGCAGCATCATCGGCGAGGTCAACGAGGTCGCGACCGCAATCGCAGCCGCCGTGCAGGAGCAGGGCGCCGCCACTCAAGAGATCACCCGCAGCACGCAATTCGCAGCCCAAGGCACCAAGAACGTCTCCGAGAATATCACCGGCGTCAAAACCGATGCCGATGCAGCAGCCGCGGCGGCGGAGGACGTCAAGCACGCCTCGCAGACGCTGGAAACGCAGAGCCAGCAACTGGGCAACCAGGTGACGGACTTCCTCGGCAAGATCCGCGCGGCGTAACCCTACGTCGTCCCTGCTTTCGCAGCGACGACGATTATTCCCGAGCCACCACCGGCACGCGTTGATAGCGCGCGCGGATCCGTTCCGATGCGGGCGAGAAATTCAACGACGCGCCGCGCTTGTCGGCGACGCGCCCGGCGGCCATCAGCGCTCCATCGGCGCCCACGACGATGTCGCCCTTGCGCAGGGTCGGATCGTCCTCGATTTTGACCGGCGCCAGCCCCATCTGGTCATGGCCGTTGCAGGTGCATCCCGCAACGATCTCGCTGCGATAGCGAAACGCGTTCGGCAATTCGGAATATGGTTTTCCGTTCTCGGTTGCGGCGTCATCGATATTGCTGCCGTAGACGATCTCGGTTTTGCTGGCCGGGCAGAAATTATTGCAGGAAGCCGCCCGGCTCTGGCTATCGGAAGCGACAATCGGGAAATAGCGCCCGTCGCAGGTGCGCACGCAATAGGCCTGACCACCGGACCAGGCGCGCGGGCGTACATCGATGGGCGGCGCCAGCGGGCCGCCATCATTGGCGAATGGCATCGAGATCACCGGCGGCCGGCGGCCGAAGGCGCCGAACAGCGCCGAGAAGAAGTCTTCGGCATGCGCGACCTGCGCCAAGGCCGAGGCGCCCAAAACCGCCGCGACACCCAGCGCGACCTTTCCGCCTGATCTCCTGATCATCCTGGTCCCCGCCAAACTCTAGTAAAGCGCCGAGGTCGAGACGTTCATCGCCTGACGGCCCGTGGGCAGCGCGGTCACGGCCGGGCGCGGCGCCACCGGGTGAACAGTGGCCGTCCCGCGCGCCTCAAGCCGCGGCGCATTCTTCGGCAGCACCACGACCTTGGTGCCGACGCCGACGCGGCTGAAGAGATCAGCGACGTCTTCATTGGTCATGCGGATGCAGCCCGAGGAGACGAACTTGCCGATGGTGGTGGGATCGTTGGTGCCGTGAATGCGATATTGGCTCGAGCCGAGATACATCGCCCGCGCGCCCAGCGGATTACCCGGCCCGCCGGCGACGAAGCGCGGCAGATAAGGCTGGCGCGCGATCATCTCCGACGGCGGATACCAATCCGGCCACTCGGCCTTGCGGCTGATGGTCTGCACGCCGGCCCAGGTGAATCCCTCGCGGCCGACGCCGACGCCATAGCGAATGGCCTTGCCCTGGCTCAGCACGTAATAAAGCGCGGTATTGGGGGTATCGATGATGACGGTACCGGGCGCTTCGGTGGTGTTGTAGGTGACCGTTGTGCGCCGCAGCCGCTCCGGCAGCACGCTGGTGGTGCCGTCGCCTTCGTCGGTCAGCGCCGGCGAGGCTGGCGCGAACCCATTGGCCGAGGGAAATGCACTCTGCGGTGCAGATGCGTAGCCGAGAATTTGCGCATTCGCCGCGTCCGAGAAGATTACGGGCGAAAGCAACAATGCGGCGCCGACCACCAGCGCGCCTGTCGCGCGCAGCGAAAGAGTGCTGATACCTGAGATATTCTGTGTCATGAGCTGCCCCGTTGGATATGCATCACGGTGATGCTCTGCGGCGAACCAACGTCACCGGGGCTCCTCGGTTCCATCGCGACTCGAACCGAGCACGGGCCTGTCAAGCTGGCCGCCCTCACGTTTCCGCGATGGAACTTTTGCAAGGTGCGCAAGTTGAGCGGTCCGGAGCCAAGGGTGAAACATTGCGTATCCTTCCCGTCGAAGCGGCCGGCACACCACTGTCTGAGAGCAATGCCGAACAACCGCCGCTGATCCGACGCGCGGAGGCGGTTGCGTTCGCGCTGGTGGCGCTGCTTCTGATCTGCGTCGTCGCGGTGCTCTACGTCGCCAAGGGGTTCTTCCTCCCGGTGGTGGCCGCCTTCATTGTCGGCACCATGCTGTCGCCGGCCGCCGGATTTCTGGAGCGGCATCGCATTCCCCGCGCCGTATCGGCGGTGCTGATCGTGAGCGCGGTCTGCGCCGGGGTTACCTTCATTGTCGGCCTGATCTCCTCGCCGCTGATGGAATGGAGCACGCATCTGCCGGAGCTCGGCGCGCGGCTGCGGGACAAACTGCATGTGTTCGACCGCCCGCTGGTGCTGTGGCAGGAATTGCAGAACATGCTCGGCGTCTCGGAATCGCTTCCAGCCGCGCCGTTTCAGCTGCCGAAATTCGACTGGGTGCAGCCGACCGTGGAATTCCTCTCGCCCACCTTCACCGAATTCCTGCTGTTCTTCGCGACCCTGGTCCTGTTCATCGCGAGCTGGCGCGACCTGCGCCGCACGCTGATCATGAATTTCGCCGAACATGACGCGCGTCTGCGCACGTTGCGGATCCTCAACGAGATCGAGGGCCAGCTCGGCGGCTATCTGCTCATGGTCACCGCGATCAATCTCGGTGTCGGCGCCGCCACCGGCATCATCTGCGCGCTCACCGGCATGCCAAATCCGGCCGGGCTCGGCGCGCTCGCCGCGACCTTGAATTTCTTTCCGATCATCGGCCCGGTCGCGATGTTCGTGACGCTGACGGTGGTCGGCGTGATCAGCTTCTCGACGCTCAGCGCCGGCCTGATCGCGCCGCTGGCCTTTGTCGGGCTGACGTTTCTCGAGGGTCATTTTGTCACACCCACCATCATCGGCCGCAGGCTGGAGCTCAACGCGCTCGCGGTGTTCATGGCGCTCGCATTCTGGACCTGGCTGTGGGGCCCGATGGGCGGCTTTCTGTCGTCGCCGCTCTTGATCGTGGCGCTCATTCTCAAAGAGCATCTTTTTCCGGTGCATTCGCCGCAGTTGCCGCCGGACTGATTGCGTTTCGTCAACGCGGGCGACTTGCGAAGGCGGAGGAAGTGGCCTGCGGAACTTCCGGCACAGGGGAACGTTTCTCCCAATGCAATTCCAGTTTCAGGGAGCTTTTGATGTCCAGTACCAATGGCGAACTCGGAATGAAGGATATCGTGGACAAAGCGACCTACGATCGTCTCGAAAAGGATGTAACAGCCGTGAAGAACGATATTTCAGCTCTGACCGATCAGATCACCGACGTGCTCAACTCCTTCGCCGGCACCGCAAAGAAGCAGGCGCGCCAGGGCTACAAGCAGGCCCGGGCCAATGTCGATTCGGCTGTCGACGACCTCTCGGAGCGCGGCGGCGCGGCACTCGATGCCGCGCAGGACGCCGCGATGTCGATCGAGGAGACCCTGGAAGACATCATCACGCAACGCCCGCTGGCGACTGTTGCCATCGCGCTCGGCCTCGGTTTTCTGATCGGCGCGGCGTGGCGGCGTTAAAGGCTGCCGAAGCGATATTTTGATCTGAAGAGCGGCGCGAACGCGCCGTCTCTATGTTTGAGAGCATTACTTTAGAGCGAGGCGTCGATGTTTGCGCGCTTGATCGATGATTTCAAGGACAGGACCGGGACGGCGTTGCGGCTGACCTCGCTCGCGGCGATGGCGGCCTTCACTTTGCTTATCGCGATCGCGTTTCTCTTCGCCGCGGGTTTTGTCTGGACGCTCCGGACCTACGGCCCGATCGCAGCCTGCGTGGCGGCAGGGTGCATCTTCCTTGTCCTCGCCCTCATCATGATGGGCGTCTACCTCTCGCGCAAACGTCAGATCGAGGCCCGCGCCGCGGCGCGAACCAAATCGGCGTTGCAGACCGCGCTTACCGATCCGATGGTGGTGGCGGCCGGTCTTCAAATGGTCCGCGCCATCGGCGTCAAGAAACTGATCCCGATCCTGGCGGTCGCCGGCCTGGCGCTGGGATTGATGGCGAGCCGCAACACTGATTCCGCCGGCGATCAGGCGCCGGCGGAGTGAGCTGGGAGCGCGGAGGCTTGTAGCCCGGGTGAAGCGAAGCGAAACCCGGGACCCCACCCTCAAGCAACGAAGGCCCCGGGTTACGCTTCGCTGCACCCGGGCTACGGATTCATTTTTCAAACAGCCGCAGCTTCGCGATCTCGCCGCACGTTTTGCGCGAGGTTTGCAAGAACATTCCGCCCTCTGAGATCCGAGGGCGCAGGGAATGCCGGGCGCCCGATGCGCCCGATAGCCGCGTGTGCAATGGTAGTGGTAGAGCGCACACGCGTTAGTCAGGTCACACCGGAATCACCCGGCATCCCCCGCGCAATGGTTTTACGGCTTATATCGTGCTCTCCCCGGTGAGCCGGGCTTTCTTGCCACCGTCATCGGCGGAATTACTTCCGCCAACTTGACACCAGCGTCGGGGTGTCAGGACCACACGACTTCGCCGTCCGCAAGTCAGCGCTCTCGTCAATAGCGCCGCCCGCGTCCACCGCATCCCGCCCCGCGTCCGTGACGATCGCGAGCCGCCCCTCTGTGGGACGAGACGGCGGGGGATATAGAGGTGATTTGGGGTAAGCGCGAAGCGGCATATTTTTGCAAAGGGGACTGGACGACCCAAATCAGCCTGAAGTTGTTCACGAATTTTCTGTTTTGGCGCACGGCCGTTACGGCACTCAATTCGTCATCACCGGGCTTGACCCGGTGATCCAGCGGCTTCGGAAAAGTTCTTTTCGAAGCGTGATGGATTGCCGGGTCAGGCCCGGCAATGACAGGAGGGGAAACGGCTCAGGTCACGCAGCGGCCGGGCTGCAGTTGTTTTGCAACTTCTGTCAGCACGCTGACCACGGGTTCGCAGGCGACCGTCGGCTTGCGGGCGCCGGACGATTTGGTCACGAACGGCGGCCGCGCCATGCTGCGGGCCACGGAGGCGACTGGTACCCGGATAAGAAACGACGTCGCGGCAAACCCGTCCAGCCGCAGCGAAACGGTCCGCGTCGGCATCGCCTGCCCCGCCGCGCGAACGGCACGGTCGGCCTTGGCTTCGCGATTGATGCTGGCCTCGGGCTCACCAAAACCCTGCAGAAAATTTGCCTGAAGCGTGGGCAGATCGCGGCCCGACGCGAACTGGACGGCGCCGAACGTCAACGCGATGGCGCTCGCGCCCAGAATTCCCTTGGAAATTCCTCTGGAGAGCTGTGACATGTTCGGTTTACCCCTCGCCCCATTGGCGATCAGGGACACAACGCGAACAGACGATGGCGGTTCTCTGAACCGTGATCACTTAACCGTGTGCAAAAAATTTTGAAAAATATTTGGGAGCGCGGGAACGACTCCGGGGGGTTCTGCGTCATCCCAGCAGCCGGTTATCCCCCCTGCCCCATTGACCGGCGATGTAGGGCGCGACTGTGGTGATGCCAGTCGCGCCCTGCTTTTTTATGGCAAAAGCAATCTAAAGCAATCTGCTGTGTACGAGCCCTGTGGCTGGTGCCGTTACAGCGAAAGTCCGGCGCGCCGCAAAGCGCGCCGGACTTTTTCAATGCCGCCGCTGGCTCAGCTCGCCGCCGCCCTCGGCGTGCGGTTGCGGGAGTTGCGCTGGAAGAACAGCGCCTGGCTTGCGACCGCCGAAACCATCGCCGGCTGGAACGGCTTTGAGATCAGGAACGCCGGCTCGGGGCGTTCGCCGGTCAGGAAGCGCTCGGGATAGGCGGTGATGAACACCACCGGGACCTCGAACACCCGCAGCAATTCGTTGACGGCATCTAACCCCGAGCTGCCGTCGGCGAGCTGGATGTCGGCCAGGATCAGGCCCGGCCGCTTGTTCTTGGCGAGCGCGACGGCGTCGGTATGGGTGCGGGCGACGCCGATCACGTTGTGACCGAGGTTCCGGACCAGGCTCTCCAGATCCATCGCAATAAAAGTCTCGTCCTCGATGATCAGCACATCGGTCGCGATCTCGGCGGCCATTTCCCGGCCCGCGGCGTCGGCGAGTTTACGGGTCTCGGCGATGTCGGTGCCGAGAATGAAGGCCACCTCCTCCTCCGAGAAGCCTTCCAGCGACAGCAGCAGGAAGGCCTGGCGCGGTAACGGGGTGATGTTCGACAGCCGCCGCTCCGGCGGCATCGGCAACGTCGCCACGTCGGCATTGTCGTTGACGGCAACCGAATTCCAAATCTGGGTAAACAGCCGGAACAGCCCGGCGCGCGGTCCGTGCCGCTCGTCGAGCAGCGACGGATCCTGAAGCAGCGCCTCAAGCATGGCTCCGACATAGGCGTCGCCGGACGCCTGGTTTCCCGTCAAGGCGCGGGCATAGCGCCGCAACAACGGTAAGTGTTCAGCAACGAGCTGTGATCGGGACATCCCCACTCCGTCATTTCCTAAGGGTCAGAAACATCACGTTGGGGCGACCCGGTTCCCCCTGGTGTGCCTATTTACGCGTGAACCGCATAAAAGTTCCCGCCTCCAGGAACTTTATCGTCCGGCTCGAATTAGTCCCCCTACAGTTGATGCCGTGGCAGAGCTTCAGATTCAAAGATAACTCTTGAAGTTACAATGGCTTAACTCTCGGGGAAACGTGGAACATGTCATGAAAGATGTAAAGTCTCAAGCCAGCAAGAATGCGGCACCGGGCAAGCAGGGCGGCCTCAATGCCGAAATTCAATCAAGGATCGGCCACCAGCTCCGCGCCATGTATGACGATGTCGTGCGCCAGGGCGTGCCGGATCGTTTCGCGGAGCTGATCCGCAAGCTTGATGTTCCCAAGCCCGATACCCAAGTGGAAGATACGGGCGATCAAACAATCAAGAATGACGGGAGGGACTAATGCCTCTCACAGACTCGCTTCGCGACGACATCTTGGCGTCGGTGCCCAGCCTGCGCGCGTTTGCCATCTCGCTCTCCGGCAACGGCGATCGCGCCGACGACCTGGTGCAGGAGACGCTGCTCCGCGCGCTGGCCAATATCGACTCGTTCCAGCCCGGCAGTAATCTCGCGGCATGGCTGTTCACGATCCTGCGCAATCTGTTCCGCTCGGACTACCGCAAGCGGCGGCGCGAGGTCGAGGACGCCGATGGCAGCTATGCCAAGACGCTGAAAACCCAGCCGGCGCAAAGCGCGCATCTGGAGTTCGAGGAGTTTCGCGCAGCACTGGACAAGCTGCCGCAGGACCAGCGCGAAGCCCTGATCCTGGTCGGCGCCTCCGGCTTTTCCTATGAGGACGCCGCGGCCATTTGCGGCTGCGCCGTCGGCACCATCAAGAGCCGCGTCAACCGCGCGCGCTCAAAGCTCTCGGCGCTGCTCTATGTCGATGGCGCCGAGGATTTCGGCCCCGATGAAACCGTGCGCGCCGTGATCGGCGGCAGCGGCTGATAGGACCCACATTCCGTCATTGCGAGGAGCAAGGCGACGAAGCAATCCAGCTTGCTTCGCGGCCATGGATTGCTTCGCCGAGGGTCGCAATGACCTCTTCTTACCTCGCCCCGCTTGCGGGGAGAGGTCGAAATTCTCGCGTAGCGAGAATTTCGGGTGACCATCCGCGCGTTCGGTGTTCGCGGAGGCAGCCCCTCACCCCGACCCTCTCCCCGCAAGAGCGGGGCGAGGGAGAAGGGACGAGGAGCAAGGCGACGAAGCAATCCAGCTTGCTTCGGGGCCGTGGATTGTTTCGCTGAGGGTCGCAATGACGGATTCACGCCGTTGTCGTCCCTGCGAAAGCAGGGACCCATAGCCACCGGCGCGCGTGGTGAGGTCAGCTGGTCGCTCCAGCTTTTCAAACGTCGAATATCGGTGGTTATGGGTCCCTGCCTTCGCAGGGACGACGGCTGATGATGTGTAGCTACCGCCCCGCCCGCGGCGGGGCGGAAAATTGTTCGGTGCGGTCGCGCTCGGTCATGTCGATCACGGTCTCCATCGGCGCGGTGAGTTCGTAGACGTAAGAGACGTCGGTGAAATACCGCTTCGAGACCCCGCCGAGCGCCTCCGGCGCGACGCGGTCGAGCAGGATGACGCCGAAATCGCTGTCTTCGCGGCGGGTCGCGGCGCTGGTGTTGAACTCCTCCCAGCGAAAATGAAAAATCGTGTCGGGGTCCTCCCCGTTCACTTCCCAATGCGCGACGATATGCGGGTGCTTGCCGACCAGCGACAACCCCTCGTCGGAATGCGACGCCAATTCGAAGAACAACAGCGACAGGCTTTGCGCGGCGCGCGCGCTCACCGCGATATCCGGACCGCTCACCGCGATGCGCTCGGCATGCGGGATCGCGCGCGCCTCGAACAGGCCTTTCAGTTTCACGCCCTGCCACTGGCTTTCGCTCAACAGCGAGACCACGTTCGACATCGCATGGATGCGGCCGATCAAGAGTTCGCGCGCGACGTCGATGTCGGAGCCATGGCGCAGCGTGCGCGTCACGATCGACTGGATCACCGCGAGGATGTTTTTCACCCGGTGATTGAGCTCGTCGATCACGGCGGTGAGCCGGCGCTCGAAGCCGATACGCACCTGGATCTCGCGGCTGAGCCGCAGATTGTTGTAGGCGACATAGCCGAACAATCCGCAGACGATGCCGGTCAGTGCCAACCCGATCGCCGCCACCACGGCCGCAGTCTCCTCCGCCCGCTTCACCGCATTGGTCTTGGCGTAATAGCCGAGCTGCCAGTCGCGGCCGCCGAACGTCACCGTCCGCGTCATCGAGGGCGGCGGCCCTTCCTGCGAAGCAGTTCGCGCGGTGACGATGCCCTGGTCGTTGGCGATCAATTCACCATTCGGGCTGCGCGGATCCTTCAGCACCACCGAGAACAGCGAGAAATCGTCATTCGCCAGCATCAGCGGCGCCAGTTCATAGGAGAACGTGACAAAACCCGCCGGCTGCGTCGCGCCCTCCTGAAGCACGGGCGCGGCCAGCACCACGCCGACCGGCCCGTTCGACCGCAATAGCGGGAGCGGGTCGGACGCGACCGGCTTACCCTCGATCATCGCCTGGGTCAGCATCGGCCCGAGGATCGGATGCTGATCGAGCGCGCGGCCCGCGGATGCCATCGTCTCGGCGTTGCGCGGTTCGACGTCCATCAAGACATCGATCGGCTGATTGAGCGCGCGCGTATCCTGCGGTTTATCGTCGTAATTACGGATGGTCGGGTTGGGAAATCCGGCGCTCAGGAGCTCCGTGCGGGCCGCGTCCAGCTCGTTCGGCTTGAGCCGCGCGACCCAGCTTGCGACCACAAAATCGGTCTTGAAGGCATAGATCGAGGCGCGCAGCGGCTGCAGCATATTGGCCTTGATCACCGATGGCGCCCGAAACAGGCCGGAGGCGACGCGGGCGAGCAACTCGCGCTCGGTCAAGCGGTCCTGGACCAGGCTGGCATGGATGTCGATCGCGCGCGCCAGGGCGATGCCGTCGACCGTCAGCTCCTGATCGTGGACCCGGAACGCCGCAAGCCCGGAGAGCAGAACTCCGATGAACGCGATAAAGCCGATGATGAAACCAAGCCGAACCACTCGCTTGCTCAAATCATGCGAAGTTGGCGAAAAGGAAGTAGCAGCATCTTGGGTCCGCCGGGGCGGCAACAAACCGATACAGGATGGAAATCAACCGTCAGGGATATTGGAGGAGCGATCATTCGTACGCAACTGCGGTTGATGGAGAAGCTTAATAGAGCGGGCCAGGGGGCTTAATCTGGCGAGGACCGGAGAATGCTAATCGCGGTAAATCGATTTGGTTCCGGCGGAGCGCAAAAAGGCTATTATTTTGCCCCGATCGAGCGTCGCGGGGAAAAGAGTGTTAACACCGGAGCGCGCGGATTACTCCGCGTTAACGAATGGGTGAGCTTGCCGTTTAGCTCGCTTTGGCCTTTGCCCCGTCCTTGGCCTGCGAACGCAGCCCGCCCTTGTCCTCGATGAAGCCGACAATGCGCTCCAGCCCCTCGCTCTTGCGCAAATTGGTCATCACGAAGGGCCGTTCGCCGCGCATCCTTCTCGCGTCGGTATCCATCTTTTCCAGCGAGGCGCCTACATGCGGCGCGAGGTCGATCTTGTTGATGACCAAGAGGTCGGAGCGGGTGATGCCGGGGCCGCCTTTGGAGGGGATCTTGTCGCCGGCGGCGACATCGATGACATAGATCGTGAGGTCGGCAAGCTCCGGCGAGAAGGTGGCGGCAAGATTGTCGCCGCCGGATTCGATCAGCACCAGATCGAGATCGGGAAATTTCGCGCGCATGTCGGCGACCGCGGCGAGATTCATCGAGGCGTCCTCGCGGATCGCGGTGTGCGGGCAGCCGCCGGTCTCGACACCGGCAATGCGATCCGGTGTCAGCGACCCCGAGCGCACCAGAAATTCCGCATCCCATTTGGTGTAGATGTCGTTGGTGATCGCGGCGATATCGTAGCGCGCCCGCATCGTCTTGCAGAGCAGGTCCATCAGCGCCGTCTTGCCCGATCCGACGGGGCCACCGATGCCGACGCGAAGCGGGCCGTGGGGGTTGGACATTTCAGTTGCTCTTTCCATTATCGTCGTCCCTGCGAACGCGGGGACCCATACCGCGTGATCTATCAATGAAGCGGCGTGGTCGACGCCTTTTGCAACAATTAGCGCCGGTGGTTATCGGTCCCCGCTTTCGCGGGGACGACGGATTGATAGATGACATCATGACCGGAACAACCTGGTATATTGCGTCTCGTGCCGCAGGCTCGCGAGATCGGCGCGAAAATTGGCGCTGCCGAGATCATCCAACGATGCATCGAGCGCGCGTCTGGCGGTTGCGGCGACGACCGGCTCGAGCCGGGCCAGCACGCGCTGGCTGTCGGTTTGTCCCAATGGAACGAGCCGGCTACCTGCAGAGATCCAGTTCGATGTCAGCGCGTGAAGGAAGGCGTGCAGCGTGGATGCGAGCGGGATTTTGTGCGCGGCGCTGACGAGACCGACTGCGACGGGATAGACGAGCACCTCGCCAGCCGCAATCATTTGCTCGAGGCCGTCGCAATTCCATGCCGCGCGCGCGATCTCGATGAAGGCGCGTCCCTGCGAGGACGTCTCGAGCTGCCGCTCGCGCGAGGGCACGAAGGCGGCCGCGAGTTCGGCGATGTCGCGAAGGGCTCCGTCGTCACCAGATGACGCGGCGCGGTGCGCCTGCGCCAAAAACACGCCATCGCAAAATCCGGACCCGTCTGACAGCATCGATGACAGCCAATCCCGCAGTGACGAAGCGTCGACGATATCGCCGGCTTCCACCGCCCATTCGATGCCACTGGAATAGGAGAACGCGCCGACCGGAAAGGCCGGCGATAGAAAGGTCATCAACCGAAAAAGCGCCGCGGCCTCGCTTTCGCTCAGGCCATCCCGGTCGTCGATCGGTGGCTTACTTGTGGTCATGAGCATGGGAATGGCCGTGATTGTCGTGGTCGCAATGCTCGTCGTGGTGATGATGATCGTGGTGCTGATGATCGTCATGGTGATGATGATGATCGCCATGGTCATGCGACGAATGATCGTGCGATGCATGATCATGACCCGCGTGCTGGTGCGGGTCGCTTTCACCGGCGTGCGCGTGGCCGCCGGCGTAGGCGCCGCCTTCGGGATCGAACGGCGCCTCGATCTCGATCACGCGCGCGCCGAGGCCTTTCACCATCGCTTCGATGACGTGGTCGCGCCGGATGCGCAGGCCTTTTGCCATGATCTGCGTCGGCAGATGACGGTTGCCGAGATGCCAGGCCAGACGGACCAGATGCTGCGGGTCGGCCCCCCTGATCTCGATCAACGGCTCCGGCGCCGCCACCACCTCGATCAGCCGGCCATCTTCCAGCACCAGCGCGTCGCCGCCGCGCAGCGCGACGGCGTTTTCAAGGTCGAGCAGGAATTCAAGTCCGCGCGTGCCGCTCATCGCCATCCGCCGCCGGTGCCGGTCGTCGAAATCCAGCACGACGGTGTCGGCCGGGGCTTCCGTCCAGCGATGCTGACCATGGACCTTGGTTGCGCGGATCATGTGCTTATAGCTTCTCGACCTTGCCGTCGCTGATGATCTCGATCACCGTCGGCGACACTTTTA
Organism: Bradyrhizobium lablabi; assembly: GCF_900141755.1. Lineage (NCBI taxonomy): Bacteria > Pseudomonadati > Pseudomonadota > Alphaproteobacteria > Hyphomicrobiales > Nitrobacteraceae > Bradyrhizobium > Bradyrhizobium lablabi. The sequence goes on from NZ_LT670844.1 coordinate 3,019,575, forward strand.
GCGGCGCGGAATATTCGCGCCACACCTTCATATGCGGGGCGCGGCCATGCGCGTTGAGGTCCTCGCGGCTCTCCCAGCGCTCGACCACGACGAACAGATTGGGATCGTGGATGCTGGTGTGGCTGTCATAGGAAAGGCAGCCCTTTTCCTTACGGGTGGCGGCGACGCATTCCTTGGCGCCCTTGATGAAGGCATCCCGCGCCTCCGGCTTTACCTGCGAGGTGGCGACGACATAGATCATGGTGTTTCTCCCGGTTGGTTTTCTTGATTAGCGGACATCAACTTTTTCCGGCGTGATGATCTCGATCTTCGGCGGTGCGGCAAAACAGTTCACGGCGGTCCGGCCAAACGTTTTCATATGCTCGGCGGCGCGGTGCGGCACCAGCGCTTCGGCGTTTTCCCATTGCTCGACGAACACCATCTTGGTCGGATCGGTGACGCTTTCATGCATGTCATAGGCGATATTGCCGGGTTCCTTGCGGGTCTCCTTGATGCACGCGGTCGCGGCCGCGATGAATTCGGCGCGCGTCTCAGGCTTCACGGTCAGCGTGGCAACGACGTAAATCACGAAAGTCCTCCCGGCTATGTTCCGGCTTCAAGCGCCGGGATGACCCTAGTACATGAAATAGCGCTGCGCCATGGGCAGCACCTCGGCCGGCGCGCAGGTCAGAAGCTCGCCATCGGCTCGGACCTCATAGGTCTCCGTATCGACCTCGATGTTGGGCGTGGCATCGTTGTGGATCATGCTCTTCTTGGAGATATTGCCGCGGGTATTTTGCACGGCATAGAGCCTTTTCTCGATGCCGAGCTTCTTGGCCAGCCCCGAGGCCACCGCAGCCTTGGAGGAAAACACCACCGAGGATGCCGTGAGCGATTTGCCGAAGGCTGCGAACATCGGCTGGTAATGCACCGGCTGCGGGGTGGGAATCGACGCATTCGGATCGCCCATGGGCGCTGCCACGATCGAGCCGCCCTTGATGACGCATTCGGGTTTCACGCCGAAGAACGCGGGCGACCACAGCACGAGATCGGCGAGTTTGCCTTTTTCCACCGAGCCGATCAGCTTTGAGACGCCGTGCGCGATCGCGGGGTTGATGGTGTATTTCGCGATGTAGCGCTTGACGCGGAAATTATCGTTGTTGCCCTTGTCCTGCGGCAATGACCCGCGCTGCTTCTTCATCTTGTCGGCGGTCTGCCAGGTGCGGATGATGACTTCGCCCAGCCGCCCCATGGCTTGCGAATCCGACGACATCATCGAGAGCGCGCCGAGGTCGTGCAGGATGTCTTCCGCCGCAATGGTCTCTTTCCGGATGCGGCTTTCGGCAAACGCGAGATCTTCCGCAATCGAGGGATCGAGATGGTGGCACACCATCAGCATGTCCAGATGCTCGTCGATGGTGTTGCGGGTGAATGGGCGGGTCGGATTGGTCGAGGACGGCAGCACGTTCTTCAAGCCCGCGATCTTGATGATATCAGGCGCATGGCCGCCGCCGGCGCCTTCGGTGTGGAAGGCATGGATGGTACGGCCCTTGAAGGCTTTTACGGTGTCTTCGACAAAGCCTGACTCGTTCAGCGTGTCGGTGTGGATCATCACCTGGATGTCGTGATCGTCCGCGACCGAAAGACAATTGTCGATTGCGGCCGGCGTGGTGCCCCAATCCTCGTGCAGCTTTAGCGCACAGGCGCCGGCCTTGATCATCTCGACCAGCGCTGCCGGGCGCGAGGCGTTGCCCTTGCCGGAAATGCCGAGATTGACCGGAAACGCGTCGAACGACTGGATCATCCGCGCCATGTGCCAGGGCCCGGGCGTGCAGGTCGTCGCGTAAGTGCCGTGCGACGGCCCGGTGCCGCCGCCCAGCATCGATGTAACGCCGGACATCAGCGCGTGCTCGATCTGCTGCGGACAGATGAAATGGATATGGCTGTCGAACCCGCCGGCGGTGAGGATCTTGCCTTCGCCGGCGATGACGTCGGTGCCTGGGCCGATCACGATGGTGACGCCGGGCTGGATATCGGGGTTTCCAGCCTTGCCGATGGCGCTGATAAAACCCTCTTTGATCGCGACATCGGCCTTCACGATGCCCCAATGGTCGACGATCAGCGCGTTGGTGATCACGGTATCGGCCGCGCCCTGCTTGTTGGTGACCTGCGACTGCCCCATGCCGTCGCGGATCACCTTGCCGCCGCCGAATTTTACTTCTTCGCCATAGGTGGTGAAATCTTTCTCCACCTCGATGATCAGATCGGTATCCGCAAGCCGCACCCGGTCGCCGGTGGTCGGCCCGAACATGTCGGCATAGACGGAACGTTTTATCTTGACGGACATGTCGTGCTCCAGCTCTCAGATCGCGAGAATCTCAATATGCCAGTCTCAGCGCTTACCAGAATGAGCAGCGCGTTGGGAATCCAGTGCAGCGACTTTCGTGCCCATTGCCGGCTTGGGGACTCGCGGCCACCCCTCTCCCCAACCCTCCCCCGCAAGGGGGGAGGGAGCGACGGAGCGGAGCTTTTGTCGAACGCGATCACGGCTTCCCCTTCGTGTCACTTTGACGCGAGCCACCGGCGGAAGGGTTCCCTCCCCCCTTGCGGGGGAGGGTTAGGGCGGGGGGTGCCGCTTGCTCCGCTGCCTGACCAATAGCCAGCACGACACCCTCCAGATTCTTCATCACATCGTCATTGGTGAAGCGGAGCATGCGATATCCGCGGGATGCAAACCATGCATCACGCCGTTCATCATGGCGGACGCGCTCCTCGAAATCGTGGCTTTCGCCGTCGACCTCAACGACGAGTTTACAGGAGTGCGCCACGAAATCCGCGATGTAGTTGCCCATTGGGCTTTGTCGGCGAAATCCGAGCCCGGCGAGCCGATTTGCCTTCAAATGGCGCCACAACAAGATTTCGGCGCGCGTCATTTCGCGTCTCAACCGTTTAGCACGGGCTCGCTGTATCTCATCCACCGGAGTGTGCGGCATACCCCCCTCCCCAACCCTCCCCCGCAAGGGGGGAGGGAGCCCGACAGCGGTGATCGCCTCACAGGAAATCACAGCTTCCCCATTACATCGCCGCGGAAACCGTAGACGGTGCGTTTGCCGGCAAGCGCCACTAGCTGCACGTCGCGGGTTTGGCCCGGCTCGAAGCGGACCGCGGTGCCGGCGGCGATGTCGAGGCGCATGCCGCGGGCCTTCTTGCGGTCGAATTTCAGCGCGGGGTTGGTTTCGAAGAAATGGTAGTGCGAGCCGACCTGGATCGGCCGGTCGCCGGTGTTGGCGACGTTAAGCGTCACCGTCTTGCGGCCGGCATTGAGCTCGATCTCGCCGTCCTGGATGAAGAGTTCGCCGGGGATCATCTTTCCTCCTCCGTCATTCCGGGGCGAGGCGCAGCCTCGAACTATGATGTGCAATTGCACATCGGAGAATCTCGATCAACAACTTCTGGATTCCGGGTTCGCACTTCGTGCGCCCCGGAATGACGATTTCAATTTCATCTGATCGGCTCATGCACCGTCACAAGCTTCGTGCCGTCGGGAAAGGTCGCTTCGACCTGGATGTCGTGGATCATCTCGGCAATGCCCGGCATCACCTGGGCGCGGGTCAGGACCTGCGCGCCGGCCTGCATCAATTCGGCGACGCTGCGGCCGTCGCGCGCGCCCTCGACGATGAAATCCGAGATGATGGCGATGGCCTCGGGGTGGTTGAGCTTGACGCCGCGTTCCAGCCGCCGCCGCGCCACCATGGCCGCCATCGAGATCAGAAGCTTGTCCTTTTCGCGGGGAGACAGATTCATGCGAGCACTCTAATAAATTGGAAAGGCCTTACTTGATCTAACCTAATTGAGCCACAGCCGGGGCAGCGCGGCGTCAGATGCGCGGCCGAGCACCGCGATCATGTCGGCGCGCAGCCGCGCCGCATCTTGGGCACAGAAGCGGGCCATTGCAAACCCATTCCACGCGGAAATGCCGACCTCGCCACCGAACGAATTCGCCACCTCGCGAATCCGCGTCACCAGCGCCTCGTCGCCCGGCACGATCAGCGCGGTGCCGATCGCCGCGCCGCCTTTTGCGACCGCCGATTTTGCGAGTTTTTCGCCGATATCGCCGTCGAGCCGGATGTTTTCCGCGAACACCAGCCGGCCGCCGCGCGTGAGCCGCCAGCGGTCGACGAACTCGCCATGTAGCATCCGCTCGCCCATCGCGGCGCGGCCGAACACCACGATTTCGCAGAGCAAGAGCGAGGCGTCCGCGGCAAGGTCGATGTCGATCCGGCGCGAGACCCGAGCACGGTCGAACAGAATGGTCTCCTGCGGCAACCAAGCAAGGTGCGCACCGGCCGCAACCTTCAGCGCAATATCGAGCTCCGCCGCCGGGCCCTGCGCGCGGTAGATTTTTTCCGCCGCCGCGGTCGTGACCGCAAGCCGCGTTCCTTCGCCGGCCGCAATATCGATCTCAAAACGGTCGCCGCCGGCGACGCCGCCGGCGGTGTTGACAAAAACCGCCGACAGCCCGTCGCCCTCGGGCGAGGGAAAGCGGACGCGCAGCGAGCCGGATTCATGCAGATGATGGCGGCGGGTCACGCCTTCGACCTGGCGCACGTCGAACCTGACCGCGCCCCGCGCCCGGTTGGCCGCGAAAATCACAGACGCCGCGCTCGTGGTATCGGTCCGCATCCGCCCCTAAACCCTCCCCAACAGGGCGCGCGGCCTTGTCGGGCCGCCTCACCAAGCCTCGTTACAGCGCCATCTGACGACTAATCTCGGCGGGATCGAGGGTGCTGCGATCGCAGGAAAATTTCACCGCGCCCCGGTCCATCACGGCGAAATAGTCGCCGAGCTCGCAGGCAAAGTCGAGATATTGTTCGACCAGCACGATCGCGATGTTGCCGAGGCTGCGCAGATACGAGATCGCGCGCCCGATATCCTTGATGATCGACGGCTGGATGCCCTCGGTCGGCTCGTCGAGAAGCAACAGTTTTGGCCGCATCACCAACGCGCGTCCGATCGCGAGCTGCTGCTGCTGGCCGCCGGACAAATCGCCGCCGCGGCGCCCGAGCATCGATTGCAGCACCGGAAACAGCGAGAATACGTCATCGGGAATATGACGGTCCTCGCGCTTCAACGGCCCAAAACCTGTCTTGAGATTTTCCTCCACCGTCAATAGCGGAAAAATCTCGCGGCCCTGCGGCACGAAGCCGATGCCCTTGCGCGCGCGCTCGTAGGGCCTCAAGCCCGTGATGTCGGCGCCGTCGAAATTGATCGAGCCCGACGCAATCGGGTATTGGCCGACCATCGCGCGCAGCAGCGAGGTCTTGCCCACGCCGTTGCGACCCAGCACGCAGGTGACCTTGCCGGGCTCGGCCGAGATCGAGACGCCGCGCAGCGCCTGGGCGGCGCCGTAATAGAGGTTGATGTTTTCGACCTTCAGCATCGCGCTCACCGCCCCAGATACACTTCGATCACCCGATCATTGGAAGAAACCTGATCGATGCTTCCCTCTGCCAACACTGTGCCTTCATGCAGGCAGGTCACCTTGACGCCGAGCTCGCGGACGAAGGTCATGTCGTGTTCGACCACCATCACGGTCTTGTCCTTGTTGATTTCCTTCAGGAGCTCAGCGGTCTGATGGGTTTCGACGTCGGTCATCCCGGCGACGGGCTCGTCGACCAACAGCAATTTGGGATCCTGCGCCAGCAGCATGCCGATCTCGAGCCATTGCTTCTGGCCATGCGACAGGCTGCCGGCCAGGCGGTTGCGCGCGTCAGTGAGGCGGATGGTTTCCAGCACCTTCTCGATGCGCTCGGTTTCCGGCTTGCTCTCGCGCCAGAACAGCGTGCCCTTGACGCTGTGATCGACATTGAGCGCGAGCAGCAGATTGTCCTCGATGGTCTGGCTTTCGAACACCGTCGGCTTCTGGAATTTGCGGCCGATGCCGAGCTCGGCAATTCGCGTCTCGTCGAGACGGGTCAGATCCGTGATGCCGTCGAACAATACCGTGCCCTCATCCGGCTTGGTCTTGCCGGTGATGATGTCCATCATGGTGGTCTTGCCGGCGCCGTTCGGGCCGATGATGGCCCGCATCTCGCCGGGCGCGAGCGTCAGCGACAGATTATTGATGGCGTGAAAGCCGTCGAAGGAGACGTGCACGCCGTCGAGATAGAGCAGCGCCGAAGTCGCCCGTGTATCCATGACGTTCATGCGCTCACTCCGCCGGGTTCGGTTCGCTGACGCCGTCCTCGCGCGCGGCGCTCGCGGCGGCCGCCGTCACCGCCAGGCGCTGCGCCTTCCAGGGCTCCCACCAGGCGTTGAAGGTGCCGACGATCCCCTTCGGCAATAATAACGTCACCAGAATGAACATCGCGCCCAGCATGAACAGCCAGTACGGCGCGAGCGAGCCGGAGGTGAAGAAGGTTTTTGCGTAATTGACGACGACGGCGCCAAGCGCAGCCCCGATCAGCGTGCCGCGGCCGCCGACCGCGACCCAGATCACCGCCTCGATCGAATTGCCCGGCGCGAATTCGCTTGGATTGATGATGCCGACCTGCGGCACGTAGAGCGCGCCGGCGACGCCCGCCATGCAGGCCGACAGCGTGAACACGAACAGCTTGTAGGACTCGACGCGGTAGCCGAGAAACCTCGTGCGGGATTCGGCGTCACGCACCGCGATCAGCACCTTGCCGAGCTTCGAGGTCACGACCGCGCGGCAGATCAGAAAGCCGATGATCAGCGCCAGGCAGCTCAGCGCGAACAGCGCGGCGCGGGTGCCGTCGGCCTGCACGTTGAAGCCCAAAATGTCCTTGAAATCGGTCAGGCCGTTATTGCCGCCGAAGCCGAAATCGTTGCGGAAGAACGCCAGCAGCAACGCGTAGGTCATGGCCTGGGTGATGATCGAGAGATAGACGCCGGTGACGCGGGAGCGAAACGCCAGCCAGCCGAAGCAGAACGCGAGCAGGCCAGGCGCCAGAACCACGATCAGCGCCGCGAACCAGAACATGTCGAAGCCGTGCCAGTACCACGGCAGTTTCGGATAATTCAGGAACACCATGAAGTCGGGCAGGATCGGATTGCCGTAGACGCCGCGGCTGCCGATCTGGCGCATCAGATACATGCCCATCGCGTAGCCGCCGAGCGCGAAGAACGCGCCATGGCCGAGCGAGAGGATGCCGCAATAGCCCCAGATCAGATCGATCGCGAGCGCCAGCACGGCGTAGCAGACATATTTGCCCCATAGCGCCACCAGATAGGTCGGCACCTGGAAGAACGAGCCCGCCGGCAACAACAGGTTCGACAGCGGGATCAGGATTCCGCAACCCGCGACCACGATCAGAAACAGCGTCGCGCTGCGATCCAGCGAGCGCGTGAGCACGTGCGGCATCATTGGCTCTTACCTCTCCCGCTTGCGGGGGAGGTCGACGCGCTCGGCAGAGCGCGGCGGGTGGGGGAATTGCCTCCACTTGGCGCCGGCGCTCGTGGAGAGACCCCCACCCCGACCCTCCCCCGCAAGCGGGAGAGGGCGCTAGAGCCGCGCCCGGCAAGGCATTCAAATGCAACAAGCGGCATCATGCTTCCACCGCCCGCCCCTTGAGCGCGAACAGGCCACGCGGGCGCTTCTGAATGAACAGGATGATCAGGACCAGAATGGCGATCTTGCCGAGCACGGCGCCGGCGACCGGCTCGAGGAACTTGTTGGCGATGCCGAGCGTGAAGGCGCCGACCAGCGTACCCCAGAGATTACCGACACCGCCGAACACCACCACCATGAAAGAGTCGATGATGTAGCTCTGGCCGAGATTGGGACTGACATTGTCGATCTGCGACAGCGCAACGCCTGCGATCCCGGCAATGCCCGAGCCCAGGCCGAAGGTCAGCGCATCGACGCGCGAGGTCGCAATTCCCATCGATGCCGCCATTCTGCGGTTTTGCGTCACCGCGCGCATCTCGAGCCCGAGCGCCGTATAGCGCAGCATCGCCAGCAGGATGACGAATACCGCGAGCGTGAAGCAGAGGATCCACAGCCGGTTATAGGTGATCGTGATCTGTCCGATCTCGAACGCGCCGCTCATCCAGGAGGGATTGCCGACCTCGCGGTTGTTGGGACCGAAGAGGGAGCGCACCGCCTGCTGCAGCACCAGCGACAATCCCCAGGTCGCGAGCAGGGTCTCCAGCGGCCGGCCGTAGAGAAAGCGGATGATGCTGCGCTCGATCAGGATACCGATCGCGCCGGCGACGATGAAGGACAGCGGCACCGCGATCAACAGCGAATAGTCGAACAGTCCGGGATAGCTGGTGCGGATGATGTCCTGCACCACGAAGGTGGTGTAGGCCCCTAACATCACCATCTCGCCATGGGCCATGTTGATGACGCCCATCACGCCGAAGGTGATGGCAAGACCGATCGCGGCCAATAGCAGCACCGAGCCGAGCGACAGCCCGTACCAGGCGTTCTGCACCATGGACCACATCGCAAGGGTATTCTGGATCGACGAGGTGGCGCTGGCGGCGGCGCGCGCGATCGCCGGCGGCTGGTCTCCGCTCAACCCGGTCAAGAGCGCCAGCGCTTCCTGATCGCCGCGCGACTTGATGGCGGCGATGGCTTCGAGTTTTTCGGCGTCGGTGGCGTCCTCCTTGAACAACAGGATCGCCGCGCGCGCTTCGTTGAAGGCGAGCTTCGCGCCCTTGTTGGTCTCCTTGGCGAGGGCACTGTCGATCGCCGGCAACATGGTCTCGTCATGGGTCTTGAAAACCGATTGCGCGGCCTGGATCCGCGCGGCGGGATCGGGCGATTGCAGCGTCAGGCTGCCGAGGGCTGCCTCCACGGTGCGGCGCAGGCGGTTGTTGAGGCGTACCGCGGCCGCGCTATCGGGAATGCTGTCGACCGGCGCGCCGGTTGCGGCATCGATGATCTTGCCGTCCGCTTCTTTGACGTAAACTTTCTTGGTATCAGGATCGGCCATCAAGCGGTCGTCCTGCAGCGCGCTGATGATGCGGTAGGCCAGCGGATTGCCGCTGGCCGCGACAACGCCGATGGCTTCCTCGGTATCGGAAAACTCGTCATTTGCGAATTTACTGACCGCGTCGTCGAACGGTCCGGCTATGACCGGCAGCGCGGTGGCAATAATCAGCAAGAATGCAAATGGGAATGCGCGGACGTATTTAACGGCTTTGGTAAACACTGGACGACCCCGGCAGAAGCAGAAGGAAGGCGGCGGATATCGCCGCCTTCCTGGTTTTTGGGCGCTAGAGCGTGATGACTTTTCTTCGAATCGTCATCCCGCTCTATCTTTATCTTTTATTTGAGCATGATCTTCTCGGAAAACCGGTGGCCACTTTTCCGGATCATGCTCGAGGACTTAGCTCAGGAGCCCTGACCGCCGCACTTGTTGGTCTTGGTGTTCCAGTTGCCGCACTTCTTGCCAACCCAGTCGCCGATCAGGTCCTTGGAGCCCTCGAGCTCCTTCGACCATGCATCGCCGGCCACCAGGCCCGGGGTCTTCCACACCACATCGAACTGGCCGTTGCCTTTGATTTCGCCGATGAACACCGGCTTGGTGATGTGATGGTTCGGAAGCATCTTCGAGATGCCGCCGGTCAGGTTCGGCGTTTCGATACCGGGCAGAGCGTCGATCACCTTGTCGGCGTCGGTCGACTTCACTTTCTCCACCGCCTTCACCCACATGTTGAAGCCGATGACGTGCGCCTCCATCGGATCGTTGGTGGTGCGCTTCGGGTTCTTGGTGTAGGCCTGCCAGTCCTTGATGAACTTCTCGTTCGCAGGCGTCTTGATCGACTCGAAGTAGTTCCAGGCGGCGAGATGGCCGAGCAGCGGCTTGGTGTCGATGCCGGCGAGTTCTTCTTCGCCGACCGAGAATGCGACAACCGGAATGTCGGTCGCCTTGATGCCCTGGTTGCCGAGCTCCTTGTAGAAGGGAACGTTGGCGTCGCCGTTGATGGTCGAGACCACCGCGGTCTTCTTGCCCGCCGAACCGAACTTCTTGATGTCGGCGACGATGGTCTGCCAATCCGAATGACCGAACGGCGTGTAGTTGATCATGATGTCTTCCTGCTTGACGCCTTTCGACTTCAAGTAGGCTTCGAGGATCTTGTTGGTGGTGCGCGGATAAACGTAGTCGGTGCCGGCCAGCACCCAGCGCTTCACCTTTTCGTCCTTCATCAAATAGTCGACGGCAGGGATCGCCTGCTGGTTCGGCGCCGCACCCGTGTAGAACACGTTGCGCTCGCTCTCTTCGCCCTCATACTGCACCGGGTAGAACAGGATGTTGTTCAATTCCTTGAACACCGGCAACACCGATTTGCGCGACACCGAGGTCCAGCAGCCGAACACGACGGCAACCTTGTCCTTGGTGATCAACTCACGCGCCTTTTCGGCGAACAGCGGCCAGTTCGAGGCGGGATCGACGACGACGGCTTCGAGCTTCTTGCCGAGCACGCCACCCTTTTTATTTTGCTCGTCGATCAGGAAGAGGATGGTGTCCTTCAGCGTGGTTTCGCTGATGGCCATGGTGCCGGAGAGCGAATGCAGAACGCCGACCTTGATGGTGTCGTCGGCGGCTTTCGCTGACGTGAACGCGGCCAGGCCCAAAACCAGGCCGGCGGTCGCCGCAAGCCAGCGGCGGCGGCTCAGCGTCGCTATATCGTGAGTAAGTTGTGTAAGCATGAAATGTCATCTCCCTGACGCAGGCGTGAAACGCTACGAAACGGCCCCAACGGCCGCCTGCGTTAATGGAATCGCAAGAACCATGCCACGGTAGGCACCAGTGGTAACGTGATGGCTTCGTTGAGGAATCCCCTGTTGCGAGGCGATCCGCGGCGACTATTGCCTAAATTTTAGACTGAAAAGATGTATACTAAATCGGCAAAGTGTTTAATTCGCCAGCAAATATGACACGTTGGCTAAATTTACGGCAGGCAGCTTTTTTGCACTGCAGCGTGCACCAAGACCCCAATTTCGATTGGTAAATCAGGCCTTTGGGGTCCGCCTCTTAACCGCAGCGGCGGGCCCCTGCACGATTCACCTTGAAAGCGCCGTGTTCGTGTTCCATATCAGGGGCACGACCTAGGGAATCACCGGGTCATTGCGAGCCGCGTGTTCTGAGCCCGTCCAACGGTTTCTGGCTTGCCCTTATCAGCTAACCAAAACCGACGCCCCAAACACGCGGGTGTCTCTGACACCCTCGCGCGCTCCTGGCGAACACCGCCGGGCGCCTGCCTTTTGTAATGGAAAGAACCCACCTTTTGACCTCCTTTCAGGATTTCGGCCTCGCCGAACCCATCTCGCGTGCGCTCAAAGAAGAGAATTACCTCACGCCCACCCCCATCCAGGCTCAAACCATCCCACTCGCGCTGACCGGCCGTGACGTCGTCGGCATCGCGCAGACCGGTACCGGCAAGACCGCCGCGTTCGCGCTTCCGATCCTGCATCGCATTCTGGAGAACCGCATCCGGCCGCAGCCCAAATCCTGCCGCGTGCTCGTGCTTTCTCCGACCCGCGAATTGTCCGGACAGATTCTCGACAGTTTCAACGCCTATGGCCGTCATATCCGCCTCACTTCGGCTCTCGCGATCGGCGGCGTCCCGATGGGACGTCAGGTCCGCTCGATCATGCAGGGTGTCGAAGTCATGGTAGCGACCCCCGGCCGCCTGCTCGATCTCGTGCAAAGCAACGGGCTCAAGCTCGGCCAGGTCGAGTTTCTCGTGCTCGACGAGGCCGACCGCATGCTGGACATGGGCTTCATCAACGACATCCGCAAAATCGTCGGCAAACTGCCGATCAAGCGGCAGACGCTGTTCTTCTCGGCGACCATGCCGAAGGATATCGCCGAACTCGCCGAAGCGATGCTGCGGGATCCGGCCCGCGTCGCGGTGACGCCGGTCGCCTCCACCGTCGAGCGTATCACCCAGCGCATCATCCAGGTCGATCACTCCAACAAGCCCGCCTTCCTGGCGCAGCTCCTCAAGCAGGAACCGGTCGATCGCGCGCTGGTCTTCACCCGCACCAAGCATGGCGCCGACAAGGTCGTGAAGGGCCTGGCACGGGCCGGCATTAGTGCCGATGCCATTCATGGCAACAAGTCGCAGAACCACCGCGAGCGGGTGCTGGCGGCATTCCGCGCCGGCGACATCCGCACCCTCGTCGCCACCGACATTGCCGCCCGCGGCATCGACGTCGATGGCATCTCGCATGTGGTGAACTTCGACCTTCCCAACGTGCCTGAGACCTACGTCCATCGCATCGGCCGCACCGCGCGCGCCGGCGCCGAGGGCGTCGCGATCTCGCTGATCGCGGGCGCTGAGGAAATGGGGTATCTGCGCGACATCGAAAAGCTGATCCGCATCGTCCTGCCGCGCGAAGACCGTCGCACGCCGGGCCACCGCGATGCAGCACCCGCGCCGGCCCAGCATCATCGCGGCGGCCGTCCCGCCCCGCGGGTGCATGCCGCCAGGGTCAATGACGCGGCACCGGGATCGAAAGGTCCTCGCCGCGGCCGCCGTTCCGGTGGTAATAATGGCGTTCCGCCAACCAACCGGCACGAGGCCAACCGGCAGGAGCCGCACCGAGCCTCGCCGCAAGGCGGCGGCAAGGCTGAAGGGATGCAAGGGGTTGCTTTTTTGCATCGCGAAAGCCGACCGAATACCAAACCCAACCGCACCCAACGACCACGCTAGCCGTCGATCGATCTGGAGAGAACCATGGCTAAAGAAGAGCTGATCCAGTTCGAAGGACTGGTGACCGAAATCCTCCCCGATGCACGTTACCGCGTGCAGCTCGATGCCGGACACGAGATCGTCGCCTACACCGCCGGCAAGATGAAGAAGAACCGCATCAAGACACTGGCGGGCGATCGGGTGACGATCGAGATGTCGCCCTACGACCTGGAAAAAGGCCGGCTGATCTTCCGTCACAAGGACGAGCGTCCCGGTGGCGGCGGCGGCGCGCCGCGTGGTGCACCGCCGCGCGGCCAGTTCCGGCGCAGGTAAGCGCTGGAGCCTCGGTCCCGATGGATCAGAACCGAGGCTCCGCTCTTTATTTGACGCGTTTTCGTCACGCCAACCGCGCTTCGCGCGAAAACGCCCCGATCGCCATTGCCTCGAAATCGCGCACGACGAAAACGTGTCGCCGCGCCGTTACTAGCCCTCGCGCGCAACGGCGGGCGTGGCCAAAAAATCGCGCACCTCAGGATTGTTTTGGGGGCTATTTTGGAATAATATGACCTTATCGATTTTCGGCCGGACGACATTAGCTATCCACCGGTACAGCCGGTTTAGACGCTGACGACCCTTCCAAAAATTCGATCTCACCAGCCCATTGAAAGTGGGCTTCGACTATATCTTTCTTGAGAAGGGACTATCCCGTGAGCATGGGAACCGTGAAGTGGTTTAACGCAACCAAGGGCTTCGGCTTCATTCAACCGGACGACGGTGGCAACGATGTGTTCGTGCACATCTCTGCCGTCGAGCGCGCCGGCCTTGGTACGCTGCGTGAAGGCCAGAAGATCAGCTACGAGATCGTAGCCGATCGTCGCTCTGGCAAGTCATCGGCCGACAATCTGCGCGCCGCCGGCTAAGCGAATTTCTTATCGTCCGGCCTTACGCGAGCCCGGACTTTAGGGAAATTCCATCCGCATCAAACAAGAAAGGCCGCGCTGATAGCGCGGCCTTTTTCTTTTAGCGATGCTTGCATTGGCGTACCGCCGGTTTGCATTGGCGTGCCGCCGGTCATCCGCCTCAGGTCTGCGGACAGAGGTTGTTGTTGGCGGCGACGTTGGGCTGCGGAGGGTTAGGAACAGTATAAACGACGCAAAGGGCCTGACGCGGCCTGCTATAGGCGACGTCGCTCAGCGTCAGGTTGTTCTTCAGCACATAGCCGATCCCCATAGGCTTGTAGTTATAGCTGACCTCGCTGAACAGCAGGTAGGTTTTCTTCACGAGAAGCGCCGCCGGAACGATAGCTGTAACGATGTCGCCCGCAGTGCGCGTCGAAGTCGTCAGCGTTGCCTGCGTGTCGCCGTTGCTGGCGATGAACCCGGCCCTGCTCCATTGGATCTTCGCGACCTGGTTGTTGTCGACATAGATCTCCGAAATCTGCAGCTTCGCGGCTGTTACGTCATAAGGCTTCAGGATCGGTATGGCGGACGTGAAGACATTTTTCAGATAGGTATCGTCGACGGGCGCGTATTGTGCATTCGTCACCGCCGGGTCCGGCGCCGCCTGAGACGTCACGTCGGCCAGCGTTCGCGCGTCCAGCGTTACTTTGCGGTCGACCGCCACCCCGGATGAAACCTCGACCGCGCCAAAGAACATCACCGCCATGATCGGAAGGATCATGGCGAATTCGGTCGCCGCGATGCCGCGCGCATCCTCAAGACACCGCACGGCTGCGAGCCGCATGCGAAGCCAGAACCCTTGCATTGACATGGTTTTCATCTGGTTCGGCCCTCAGTAAGGCTCGGTCTGGAACGCCGCGGCCGCGGTCAGCAATCGCTTGCTGCCACCACACAAACTCGAAATGTTGTAACCGAGCCCGGTAACGATCATGGGCCATTGGTAGAACAACCGCACGACCACGATCTGGCTGGGGCCGCCGGGGTTGTAGCCGATGCCGGTGGGGTCGAAACAGCCGCCGCTGTCGATCTGACTGCTGAGGACGACGTTCGAGAATGCCGGATAGCTCTTCACATCGATAGAGAGGTTGGCGCAACTGAATAGGATCGGGATCTGGTTGCAGACATAGGACTGGAAATCGGCTTGCTGGTACTTCGCGGTCTGCGCTTGCCCGGTCATGATCATGCGCGCGCCATCCTGGGCCATGGTTTCGAGCACCTGGCCTGCGAAAAACACCATCGCGGTCTCGAGGATCGCAAACAGCAGCGCAAAGAACATCGGCGCGACCAGGGCGAATTCGACGGCCGTCGAACCGCGGCGGCTGCGGCGGAATCGGCGCAATATTTTTCGCAATGAGACGGTTGAGGCAGCGGAGGATGGCATCGAGGAACCCCAGGAACGGCAGCGATGGCCTGCGTACAAGAGTTAGCTGAAACTGATTGTCGAAGTGTTTCGCCAAATCAAAGCAGCGTGGGCCGCACTATTAACCGCGCGCTAACCATGATCTGGATGTTTGCGCGAAGCCGCTCCACCAAGCCGGGAAGCAAGAACCTTCACTTAGCGGCCCGCCAAGGCTTCGCGCTCATCGGCACGAGGGATTGCAGGTGAACGATTGGCGAGTGGCGGCGCCCCGGTAAATGGTGATGAGCTTGTTGTCGGCGGTCTCAACGACCTTTTCCGGTCTACTGTCGGCGATGCTGCGCAGCGCCAGTGACAAGATGCCCTCCTGGCGTGCTCTCGCCAACATCTCTGCGTCGTTAGGCGACAATTCCAACGTGGCGGTTTTTCCCAGCACCGCGTTTTGACCGTCCTTCTCCTTGGGCGCCTGATCGATCGCAAGAACACGGACATTGGTCAGTACGGCCTGAGACGTGATGATATCGGGGGGCGTGGAGCCGTCGGGACTTGCCGGCGCGTGTTCGCGCTTGGTTACCAGGACATCGACGCGATCATTGGGCAGAATAAAGCCGCCCGCGCCGGTTTCCGCCGAGATTTCCGTCGAGACCGCTCGCATGCCGGTGGGCAAAATCGCGGCCATGAAACCCGATCCGTTGGCCTTGACCAGCTTCTGCTCGCGGATCGGTTCGCCGGCGATAAAGGGCGCGCGGGCAATCGACCCGGCGAGTTCCGTGGCCGCCTGGGGGCGGTCGCTGCGGCGAATGAAGCTGCCGCTTGACGAAGATTGGGTCCAGGTCTGCCACAGCAGATTTTCGGGGGCGACGGTCTGGCCAAGGGCGATGTCGTCCTTGGCGACCAGGACGTCGACGGTCGGCAATTGCGCGACCGGTTCCACAGGTGCCTTGTTATCCGAGGATCCGCTGACAAGATAGGCGGCCAGGCCGCCCGCGATCAACGCGATGGCCAGAACAATAATGCGTGCGGATTTCATACGCTTTACTCTCACAATACGCCGGGCGGGAACTTCCCGCCGTAGGACCGGAGTTAATCAGTGATCCGTCAAAACTCGATTAACGAAGCGTATTGAAATGGTTCCACCAAGCCCTCCGAATTCAGAGGGCTTCATTCAGGCCGCACTTGCGACGGCTTTTGGCCGGAGGGCGCGCGCGGCAAGGGCGTGGCCAAGCCGGTTGAAATGACGCTCGAACAAGGGTTCGATCACGTAATAGCTGACCCCCAGCGAGGCGCCGGTGACCAGCACGAACATCGGGATCAGATCGACCGAAATCAGCCTGATGATCGCCGCCGCGCAGGCGAAGTGCGTGAGGTAAATGGCGTAGGAATGTCTCCCCAGAAGCGCCATAAACGACACCGCGACGTTCAATGCCAAAATCGCGAACGAAATGACAAACAAAACGAAGATTTGAGCTCCCCGCGAATCTTCCCATGACCAGCACAGACACGCTCCAATCAGCAACAGGATACCCAGTGCCGGCGGATTTTTTTGCTCGATGCACTGGTAGAGCAAGATGCCTAGTCCGAAGCAGATCAATTGCCGCGGCAGCCAGCAATAGAAGAACGCGTTAGCAAGATACGCCTGGTTCGCCGGCAGCGAGGCGGCCATCTGCGGTATCAAATATCTTTGCGCCGCGAATTGCCCGACAACGCTGATCAGGGCGACCGAAACGTAAAAGAAAATCGGGCCGTTGCGCCGCCTGAGGATATAGATGATCAGCGGAAACAGCAGGTAAAACTGCATTTCCACGGCGATGCTCCAGCCGCCCGGAACCACCGAATTAAATGCGGTGACGCTCGACCAATGCAGGAAAAACAACGTCAGCAGGATGTCGCGCGCACTGATGCCGTCGGGGGCCCAGAGCTTAATAAGGCCCTCGCCTTTCGTCACCAGGAGGTAGAAAAGGATGGCCAGCCAAAACAGCGGAACGATCCTGAAGATGCGACGAATATAGAACGAGCGGGCCGCGGCGAGATCGTCCCTGGCTCCGTATGTCAGCATCATCGTATAGCCACTGACGATGAAAAATAGCTGAACGCCCATCTCGCCATGGTTCGATGCAAATGAACCCAGGCCCGCGACGATGCTCGTCGTGAACCAGGCGCAATGCCCGAGCAGGACCAATAGGATGGCCATGCCACGCAACACGTCCAGCGATTGATTGCGTTCGGTCATGGCTTGCCCGGTCAATGGGCGGTGCGGACATGCAGCACGGCGTTGTCGTCCGCATAGACGCGGCTCCAGCCGTCGAGATGGTCCAAGAGGCTTGCCGCCGGCGTCACCGGCGTCAGCAGCACCGCGTCGATGTCGTAATCCCTGAGCAGGTTGAGAAAAAGATTGACGTCCTTGAGCTGGAGCGCGCGGTAATAGTTCATCTCGAAGGCCTCGCCGTACAGCTCGGCGCGGCCGTCGATGAACACGGGCAGTTGCCGCGAGATCAGATATCCACCGAACGGAAGGTCGTTGAGAACCCGCTTGGGGTGTCTCGCGATCAGTGCATCGACGGCGGCGGCCGGCGACTGGATCGCCGTCGGCGAATATTTGGAAGTAGCCGCGAAGGCCCAGGTCGAGGCGCCGAGCAAAGCGGCCAGTATCGCGGCTGACGCGATCGGGAAATTGGTCCTGACCGGGCGCACCGCCTTTAGCCCGAATTGCGACGCGACGGGCGTGAGCACCACGAGCGGCATCAGCAGCGCAAGGATCTCGATGTTGCGGACGTGCGAAAGGGCCATGTGAAACAGCCCGAGCACCAGCAGGATTCGCGGCGGCGTAAGCTTGACGCCGCAATAGAGCGCGAGCGCGATCGAGGCGAAGACATAGGCTTCGAACGGACTGAGGCGGCTGAAGTCCGCCGGCATCCATTCGTAAATCAAATGCAGCAATTCGCCGAGGTCGAGGATCTTGCGCGCCGCAAGGATCGATCCCCATCCGTAGGGCGTCGCGCAGCACGCCACCAGCGCGCCGATGCCGAAGGCGATCCATCGCAGCGCCAGCCGCCGACGTTGCGGGGCTTGCGCATTCCACAGTGCGTCAAGTGCGAACGGCGCGACCAGAGCAAGCCCGAACACGAAGCCGCCGTGAAGGTTTGCCCACAGCGCGATCAGCGGCAGCAGCCAGAACGACGGCGCCTCGCGCCGCTCGCTCGCTTCCACCAGTCCGTTGACCCACGCCACCATGACCGGCAGCACCAGCACATGCGGGCGCGCCAGCAGGTGACCCGTCGACAGCATCAGCGCCGCCAGCGCAATGATGTTGGCGTAGGTTGCGGGAATCTTGCGCCCGAGAATGTGCGCGAACAGCGCAAACGTCGCGGCAATGCTTGCCGCCGACAGCACGACCGGCCCGCTCCAGCCCGCCAGCTCGTAGGCTTCGGCAAACAAGACCTGCGCCAGCCACGAACTCGAAACCCAGGGCTCGCCGGCCTTGGTGAAGGAATAAAGATCGACGTGCGGGACGGCGTTATGATCGAGGATCCATTTCCCCGCCGCGATCTGCCAGTAGGTATCGGAATCGTTGAGCAGGCTGCCGCCGTTGATCACGAGAAGCAGGTATACGCCGAGGCCGAGCCAGAGCCAGGCCGGAAGCCGGCCAAGACTGAAAGCCCTCTCTTGATGGACGGTGTCGACGCTGACGCTCATGAAGAGAGCTCTCAAACCATCGCGCTAGTGGCGGAACGGATAGGCCAATTGCCCGCCGATCTCGGTGGGGATCGCCGGATCGTCGACGCCGTAATTGTCCGGCAGGCTGTTCTCCGGCATCCGGAAGGTGCCGAACAGGATATCCCAGACCGGAAAGGTCCCGGCGAAGTTGGTGTTGCCGCCCTCTTCCAGTGAGGTGTGATGCCAGCGGTGGAACACCGGCGTCGCCAGCACATATTTGAACGGGCCGAGCGTCCAGCTCAGATTGGCGTGGACGAAGGCCGAGTGGAAGGTCGTGAACGGCCCGACCCACAGCATGATGTTGGGCGAGATGCCGGCGGTCAACAGGATGACGTCGACCATGATGGTTCCGAGGAACAGGTTCACCGGATGGAAACGCGCCGCCGAAATCCAGTCGAGATCCTCCGAGGAATGATGGATCGCGTGATATTTCCAGAAACTGCTGCCGTGAAACATCCGGTGCAGCCAGTACAGCATGAAATCCGACGCAACCAGGAACACGATGGCCTGCAGCCACAGCGGCATCATGGCGAGCGGGCCGTGACCGTTGTCGTAGAACGCGACCAGTTCGTCGGCGTCGTGAATCTTGAAAATGAGGCCGGCGCTGAACACCAACAGCCCGATCCGCAGCACGCGCGCGAACACCGGAACGAAGAACCAGTAACAAATGTCGGTCACGAGCTCGCGCTTGCGCCACCACGGAGTGCCGGCATTGCAGGCCCAGAAATGGGTCAGCACGGAGAACACCAGCGCCAGCACGATCGTGATCGGCACCACTTTGGCGATCGTCTCTCCCAGCAGATGGACGACTTCCAAGGGCAAACTGGACATGACTACCTCATCTGATCGGGGACCTTACGCCTACGCCTCGCGGCTTAAGGAGCCATGAATCCGGCGTGGTCGATCGTGCATGATAACGCCGCGCGGTCTCCATGATGAAGGCCGCCAAGATCGACATCGGATTCTAGCGAAGCTCTTAATTCGAAATTTACTGTGCTCAACAAGAGCCCGTTCCAGCGGTGTTTCCGCGATCGAATTAACTGTGCCGCAATCGTCCCTGCTTACGGTTCCCCCATGGTCACGGTGTGCTGAGAACGCCGGGGATCAAACTTAAGTTCGACCAGCCACGTGTACACATGGAGCTATTTATGAAGAATATCGTTTCGCGTTTTGTGAAGGACGAGTCCGGCGCAACCGCCATCGAATATGGTCTGATCGCCGCCGGTATCGCCATTGCGATCATCACCGCTGTTAACGGCGTCGGCAGCAAGCTGTCCACCAACTTCAACACGATCTCGACCTCGCTGAAGTAAGCGTCGGTTCGGAAATCGGCTGCGAGGGCCCCGGGGCATCCCCGGGGCCTTTGTTGTCTCCGGCGGATATGGATGGCGTAACCATGCGTAAGCCCGATGTCGCTTCCGTCACGCGAGGCAAGGCGTCGCTGCCGGCGGCGAGCCGCGACGAAGCTTCGACGCAACTGGTCTGTCTCGCGCTGGCGCTGGCGCTGGTCGTCCTCGCCGCCCGGATCGCCAGTATCTGGTGATTGCGTCCTTACCGTTTCCCGATTGTTCATCTCTGGCCGCTAACCTAGCGGCGATGCTCCGACCCCGCGTCAGCCGCACGGACCATAGAACCCCATGATCCTCGATATCGCGCGCCTCGCTTTGTTTCCGGCCCTGATGGCGTTCGCCGCCGCGAGCGACCTTTTCACCATGACGATACCGAACCGGGTATCGCTGGCGCTGGCGGCGGGGTTTTTGGTGCTGGCGCTGTTGGGCGGGATGGCCCCCTACGAGATCCTCTCGCATGTCGGCGCCGGCGCTGCGGTGCTCGTGGCGGCCTTCGCCTGCTTTGCCATGGGCTGGGTCGGCGGCGGCGATGCCAAGGTTGCGGCTGCGGCCGCGCTATGGTTCGGCTTCGGCGATCTCATGGACTATCTGCTCTATGCCTCCTTGCTTGGCGGCGGCCTGACGGTGCTGCTGCTGCAGTTCCGGCAATGGCCGCTGCCCTCCCCGTTCGCCGGGCAAGCCTGGCTGATGCGGCTGCACGCCAAGGAAACCGGAATTCCCTACGGGATCGCGCTCGCGATCGGCGCGCTGTTGATCTACCCGGAGACGGATTGGATCAAGGCGGTCGACCTCACCCACTTCGCGATCCGCTGACCGGGCCGCTAGCCGCGAAATACCTGAAGTAACCCGGCGTTAAGGCGATTTAGATACGCCTCATTAACCATGCTTTGACGAATAGCTGGTCAACTCCCATCACGGCGGCGGAAGCGTCGCCGCGTAATGTGGAAAGTGAAGCGTAATGAATACCGCACGCATTGTCGTCCTGACCATCGCTGTCGGTGCCGGCGGCGTCACCGCATGTCTTGCGCGTGGGATGGACACCAGGTCTTTCCCGGCTGAACCCGGCGCGCACCTGCCGTCGGCGGGCACGCTGCCGCCGGCGCAATACAGCATTACCGATCTCAACGCGGCCGATACTTCCGGCGATCAAGCTCCCACACGCGGCAGCATCAAATTGGTTCGCTCCGGCGTCTCGACCCCGGCGATGGCACAGAAGTGACCGAAAGGACGACCGAAATGGAATGCAGGGGAAATCAACCGACGATGCGGGCCTTTTTGGTCCGCGCCCTGTCGTTTTCGGCCGTCGTCGCGCTGACCCTCAATCCGGCCCTGACGCCGGTGGTGGCGAGCGACTATCGCGCTGCGGCGCCGCTTGCCGCGCCCGCCGGACAGATGAACGCGCGCTCGCTGGCGCTCGGCGTCGGCAAATCGACGGTGATCGATTTACCGCGTGACATCAAGGATGTGCTGGTCGCCGACCCGAAGATTGCCAACGCCGTGGTCCGCTCGGCGCAACGCGCCTATATCATCGGCGCCGCGGTCGGCCAGACCAACATCGTGTTCTTCGATGCCGCGGGCGAGCAAATCGCTGCCTACGATATTGCCGTCACAAGAGACCTCAACGGCATACGCGCCGCGCTCAAGGCGACGCTGCCCAATTCCGACATTTTTATCGAAGGCCTCGGCGACGGCGTGATCCTGACCGGCTCGGCGGCGTCCCCGATCGAGGCGCAGCAGGCGGGCGAACTGGCGGCGCGGCTGGTGGGCGGCGCCGACAAGGTGGTCAACTCAGTCACGGTCCGGGGCCGCGACCAGGTGATGCTGAAGGTCACCGTCGCGGAAGTGCGGCGCGACATCATCAAGCAGATGGGCATCGACCTCAGTGCCAACCTGAATTACGGCACCGCGGTCGTGAAATTCAACAATGCCAACCCGTTCACCGCAAACGGTGCGCCGCTTGTCACCAACAACGCTCTGACGACGTCGTTCGGCGGCGCTCCATCGGTGCAGGCCACACTGCGCGCGATGGAAAGCGCCGGCGTGGTACGGACGCTGGCCGAACCCAACCTGACCGCAATCTCCGGCGAGTCCGCGACCTTTATATCCGGCGGCGAATTTCCGATTCCGACCGGCGTGACCTGCCAAACGACGACGTCGGGCGCGATCGGACAATGCGTCCAGACCGTCACCTACAAGAAATTCGGCATCTCGCTCAACTTCACGCCGGTGGTGCTGACCGAGGGGCGGATCAGCCTGCGGGTGATGACCGAAGTGTCGGAAGTCTCGACCGAGAACTCTTTGACTGGCGGCGCCGGTGGAACGACGATTCCCTCGGTCAAGACCCGCCGTGCCGAGACCACCCTGGAGATTCCATCGGGCGGCGCGATGGCGATGGCCGGTCTGATCCAGGATCAGACCAAGCAGGCAATCAACGGATTGCCCGGGATGGCGCAATTGCCGATCCTCGGATCGCTGTTCCGCAGCCGGGATTACATCAACAGCCAGACCGAGCTGGTGGTGCTGGTGACGCCTTTCGTGGTGCGCGCCGTTGCCCAGAAGGATCTGTCGCGTCCCGATGACGGGTTTGCGGCGTCATCGGATCCGCAAGCCGATCTGTTGGGCAGCGTCAACCGCATCTATGGCGTTCCGGGCCGCGTCGAGCCGGCACGGAATTATCACGGCACCTATGGCTTTATCACCGACTGAGACGGGACGAGGACGAAAACGATGACAGCCAGGATACCCGTCGATCACAGGCGCGCTTTCCGCATCGCCGGAGCGCTGATCGGCCTTGCCGTCGCGCTCGGCGCCTGCACGCATACCGACGAGGGGGTGTCGCAGGCGAGCATTCCCAACGATTATCGGCTGCGTCATCCGATAGCGATCGAGGAAGCCAACCGCTCGGTCGTGATTTTCGTCGGTCACGCGCGCGGCGGTCTTTCCGCGAACCAGCGCGCCGATGTGGTGGGGCTCGCCGAAGTATGGCTGCATGAAGCGACCGGCGCGATAACAGCCGATGTGCCGGTCGACACGCCCAATGCGCGGCCGGCGGCGGATGCATTCCGCGAAGTTCAGGCGCTGCTCGCCTCCGCCGGCGTGCCGCCGCGCGGCATCGTCGTGCACCACTATCACCCGACGGATCCGCGCCAAATGGCGACGATCCGGCTGAATTATCCGAAAATTTCCGCCATCGTTGGTCCTTGCGGGGTGTGGCCGGAGGATCTCGGACCCTCGATCAAGAACAAGGGATATTACGAGAACAAGCCGTATTACAATTTCGGCTGCGCCTATCAGCGCAACATGGCGGCGATGATCGACAACCCGTCGGATCTGGTGCAGCCGCGGCCCGAAACGCCTTCCTATACGACGCGGCGCACCGAAGCTTTCGAGAAATATCGAAAGGGTAATACCACCACGACCACCTATCCCGAGGCCGATAGGGCCAAACTTAGCGATACCGGCAAATGATCAGCTACGCCCGTCAAACCCCCGAAGCGCAGCCAGACGACGCGGCGACGCCGGCAGACGATCACATCGCGCCGGCACCGCGCGTGTCGGTGCAGGCGTTTTGCGAAACGGTGGAAACCGCGGCCGCCGTGCAGTCGGCGGGCGAAGACCGCCGCCTCGGCAAGGCCCACCTCAAGATTCAGATGGGCGGCATGGCCGCCGCCATCGAGGCCTATCGCACGGCGCCGACCCCGAACGTGATCATCCTGGAGACCGAAGGCCGCGGCGACATCCTCGCCGGCCTCGATCAACTGGCGACCGTGTGCGACTCCGGAACCCGGGTCGTGGTGATCGGCCGCATCAACGACGTCACGCTGTATCGCGAACTGGTGCGCCGCGGCGTCAGCGATTACGTGCTCACGCCGGTAAATGCGCTCGACGTGGTGCGATCGATTTGCGGATTGTTCTCGGCGCCGGAGGCCAAGGCGGTCGGCCGCATCATCGCCATCGTCGGGGCAAAGGGCGGCGTCGGCGCCTCCACCATCGCCCACAACGTCGCCTGGGCGATCGCGCGCGACCTCGCGCTGGATTCGGTGGTCGCCGATCTCGACCTCGCGTTCGGCACCGCCGGTCTCGACTACAATCAGGATCCCTCGCAAGGGATCGCGGATGCGGTTTTCTCGCCCGATCGGGTCGATACCGCGTTCGTCGACCGCCTGCTGTCGAAATGCACCGATCATCTCAGCCTGCTGGCGGCGCCCGCGACGCTTGATCGGGTCTACGATTTCGGCGTCGAAGCCTTCGATTCGATCTTCGACACGCTTCGCACCACGATGCCCTGCATCGTGCTCGATGTTCCCCATCAATGGTCGGGCTGGACCAAGCGGGCGCTGGTGGGCGCGGACGATATCCTGATCGTCGCAGCGCCCGATCTCGCCAACCTGCGCAACACCAAGAACATATTCGACCTCTTGAAGGCGTCGCGGCCCAACGACCGGATGCCGCTCTATTGCCTCAATCAGGTCGGCGTGCCGAAGCGGCCGGAAATCAACGCCAGCGAATTCGCCAAGGCAATCGAGAGCCAGCCGATCGCATCGATCCCGTTCGATCCGCAAATGTTCGGCTCGGCCGCCAACAACGGCCAGATGATCGCGGAAATCAACGCCGCGCATCGCACCACCGAAATGTTCCTGCAGATCGCGCAGCGGCTGACAGGCCGCGGCGAAACCAAAAAGCCGCGGGGTTCGTTCCTGTCACCCCTGATCCAGAAGTTGCGGGCAAAGAAGTAAGCGCCCGCGTGGAGTACTATCGTGTTTGGTAAGCGTAGCGGAAATGAAGGTGACCAGCGGGCCATGAAGCCCGCCGCGATCGCGCCGGAACCGGCTTCCAGCCCGGTGGCGGCGCCCGTCGCTCCGCGCGCCGCCCCTCCGCCTGCCATTGCCTCGCCGCCGCTCGCGCCCGCCAGACCGGCGGCGCCGCCGCCCGCGATGGAGGCGCGGCGGTCGGACACCTATTACCAGGTCAAAGCGACCATCTTCGGCGCCCTGATCGAAGCGATCGACCTTGCCCAGCTCGCCAAGCTCGACGGCGAGTCGGCGCGCGAGGAAATCCGCGATATCGTCAACGAGATCATCGCGATCAAGAACATCGTGATGTCGATCGCCGAGCAGGAAGAACTGCTCGACGACATCTGCAACGACGTGCTCGGCTACGGCCCGCTGGAGCCGCTGTTGTCGCGCGACGACATTGCCGACATCATGGTCAACGGCGCCGGCACGGTGTTCATCGAAGTCGGCGGCAAGATCCAGCGCACCGGCATCCGCTTCCGCGACAACCAGCAGCTCCTCAACATCTGCCAGCGCATCGTCAGCCAGGTCGGCCGGCGCGTCGACGAATCCTCGCCGATCTGCGACGCGCGGCTTGCCGACGGCTCGCGCGTCAACGCCATCGTGCCGCCGCTGGCGATCGACGGCCCCGCGCTCACGATCCGCAAATTCAAGAAGGACAAGCTGACCCTCGACCAGCTCGTCAAGTTCGGCGCGATCACGCCGGAGGGCGCGGAAATCCTGCAGATCATCGGCCGCTGCCGCTGCAACGTGCTGATCTCCGGCGGTACCGGCTCGGGCAAGACCACGCTGCTGAACTGCCTGACCCAATATATCGATGAGGACGAACGCGTCATCACCTGCGAAGACGCCGCCGAACTGCAGCTGCAGCAGCCGCATGTGGTGCGGCTGGAGACCCGTCCGCCCAACATCGAGGGCGAGGGCCAGGTCACCATGCGCGAACTGGTCCGCAACTGCCTGCGTATGCGCCCTGAACGCATCATCGTCGGCGAAGTCCGCGGACCGGAAGCCTTCGACCTGCTGCAGGCCATGAATACCGGTCACGACGGATCGATGGGGACGCTGCACGCCAACAATCCCCGCGAGGCGCTGTCACGCTGCGAATCCATGATCACGATGGGCGGCTTTTCGCTGCCGTCGCGAACCATCCGCGAGATGATCTGCGCCTCGATCGATGTTGTCGTCCAGGCCGCGCGCCTGCGCGACGGCTCCCGCCGCATCACCCACATCACCGAGGTGATGGGGATGGAAGGCGACACCATCATTACCCAGGACCTGTTCATCTACGATCTGGTCGGTGAGGATGCCAATGGCAACATCATCGGCAAGCATCGCTCGACCGGCATCGGACGGCCACGGTTCTGGGATCGCGCACGCTATTACGGCGAAGAGAAGCGGCTTGCCGCAGCACTCGACGCTGCCGAAGGGAAGTAAGGGGCGGCCCATGAACACGCAAACACTCGCATTATCCTTTCTCGCGGCCACCACGATCGGCGGCCTGGCCTGGGTCTTTGTCTATCCTCTGCTGTCGGGAGAGAAACAGGCCGAGAGCCGCCGTGCGTCGATCGGGAAACCGGAGCCGGCCGCGCGCCAGGCCGAGAAGACCCAGCGTTCGCGCCGCGAGCAGGTCGAAGGAACGCTGAAGGATCTCGAAGCGCGGCGTCAGAAGGAAAAGCGGATTTCGCTGAACGTCCGCCTGATGCAAGCCGGCCTCGCCAGCTGGTCGACCCAGAAATTCATGACCGTTTCCGGCATCCTCGCTGCCGCAGCCTTTGTGCTGGCGTGGGTGGCCGGGGGCGGGATATTGGGGGCAGCCGGCCTCGCCTTCGGCGCCGGCTTCGGCCTGCCGCGCTGGGGCCTGAGCTATCTCAAGAACCGCCGGGAAAAGAACTTTCTCAAGGCGCTGCCGGATGCCGTCGACGTGGTCGTTCGCGGCATCAAGGCCGGCCTGCCGCTGTTTGACTCGATCAAGGTCGTCGCGGCCGATGCGCCGGAGCCGCTCAAGAGCGAGTTCAACGCCATCATTGAAACCCAGGCGATCGGCATGCCGCTCGGCGATGCATGCGCGCGGCTATTCGAGCGGATGCCGGTGCCGGAAGCGAACTTCTTCGGGATCGTCATCGCGATCCAGCAAAAGTCCGGCGGTAACCTGTCGGAAGCCCTGGGCAATTTGTCGAAGGTGCTGCGCGACCGCAAGAAGATGGCGGAGAAGATTCAGGCGATGTCGATGGAAGCCAAGGCGTCCGCGTCCATCATCGGCTCGCTGCCGCCGATCGTCATGCTGCTCGTCTACATGTCCACGCCCGACTACATCGCGCTGCTGTGGACGCATCCGACCGGTCAATTGATGCTGGTCGCCTGCGTGACCTGGATGTCCATCGGCATCCTGGTGATGAAGAAAATGATCAACTTCGACTTCTGACGGTGCACCATGGCTGATTTTCTGATCACAAAGCTCCACGACCCGCATTTCATGACCATGTTGCTCGCCGCCATCGCGGTAAGCGCGACCGCGTACACGCTGATCATGCCGCTGTTTGCCGGCGAAAGCCTGGCGAAGCGGATGAAGGCGGTCGCGAGCGAGCGCGAGCGTATCAAGCAGCGCGAGCGCGAGCGTCTCAACAAGTCCGAGAAGGTATCGTTGCGCCAGACGCCGAAGCAGCTCGTCTCCAAGGTGGTGGAGGACTTCAACCTCGGAAAATGGCTGGCCCAGGAGGCCGCGCGCGAAAAGCTCACCATGGCGGGCTACCGCGGACAGGCGCCTTACATCACTTTCCTGTTCTTCCGCCTGGTGACGCCGATCGTGTTTTTCCTGGCGACGGTGCTGTATGTGTTCGTGATTACGCATTTGGAAAAGCCGATGACGATCAAGATCGGCATCTGCATCGGCGCGGCCTATTTCGGACTGCAGGCACCGATGCTGTTCCTGAAGAACGCGATCTCGAAGCGTCAGCTTTCGATCAAGCGCGCGTTTCCCGACGCGCTCGATCTGCTTCTGATCTGCATCGAGTCCGGCATGTCGATCGAAACCGCCTTCCGTAAAGTCAGCACCGAGATCGTGACGCAGTCGATCGCGCTGTCGGAGGAATTCACGCTGACCACGGCCGAATTATCCTACTTGCAGGATCGCAAGGTGGCTTACGAGAATCTGGCGAAGCGCACCGGGCTCGAGGGCGTGAAATCGGTCTGTCTCGCTCTGCAACAGTCGGAGCGTTACGGAACGCCGCTCGGCCAGAGCCTGCGCGTGATGGCGCAGGAAAACCGCGACATGCGCATGAACGAGGCCGAGAAGAAAGCGGCCGCGCTGCCGCCGAAGCTCACCGTGCCGATGATCCTGTTCTTCCTGCCATGCCTGTTTATCGTCATTCTCGGGCCGAGCTACATCAAGGTCACGATGCTGCAGTGAACCTGGCGGCGGCGGTTGGCTAGAGCGGCGGCATCTTCGCCGAAATTTCCTCGCACGATGCTGTCGTCGCCCGGCATAGCCGTCCGAAGGACGGCGTCGCTTCCGCTCGCCTATGACCGGGCGATCCAGTACGCCGCGGCGTATGATTTCATCATCGGCGTCTCTGGAATACTGGATCACCCGCCTTCGCGGGTGATGACAGCTTCGAATCCCTTACTCAGCGTGGCTGAGGGCTGCGATCGGGACCGCCGCGGCGCGGCCGCGCGGACTGTCCTTGTGGCTCAGCATCTCCTTGAGATAAGCGACGTTGGCGGTCGCCTCCTCCGGCGGCAGATCGGCCTTGACGATGCCTTCGGCCTCGCTGAAGCGGCCCTGCAAGCCGACCACCAGACCGAGATTCTGCCGTACCCGCGCATCCGCACCCTTGCTGGCATAAGCCTGCCGCAGCGTCTCTTCGGCTTTCGGCAAATCCCTGGAGAGCATGTAGGAGAGGCCGAGATTGGATAGCACCGACGGCTCGTCGGGCACGATCTTGAGCGCGCTGGCGTAATAGCGGCGCGCCTCGTCATGGCGGCCCATTTGATCGAGCGTGGTGCCCTGTACCGACAGGATTCGCCAGTCGGGATTGTCCGGGGTATGGGCGCGGCTCAGCACGTCGAATGCCTGCTGGAAATTACCGTTATCGGCGAGCGCCCGGCCCCAGGCGGCGAGCAGCGCCCGGTTGCCGGGATGGGCGATGGTGGCTTGCTCGAGCACGGCGGCGGCCTGGGAGCGCTGCCCGGTGGCGCGCAGCGCCTGTCCATAGGCGAGCGCAGCCTCGGCATCCCTGGGATTGGCGCGATAGCGCTCGCCGTAGGCATCCACCGCGCGGCGCGGCTCGGCATCGGGGCTCGGGTTGGCGTCGGCCTTGGACGTGATCGATCCCGTGATGTCGGACATGGTTTGGCAGCCGCCAAGGCCCGCGGCCAACATCGCCGTCACGGCCGCGGAGGCGAGAAGCCGGGCAAGGCTGCACTTGAGAGGAATGGGCACTTTAGCTCACGATTTCGGGCAAATTGATCGAGCCGAACGCGCCAGCAATAGACTGTTAACCCTAATGGCTGGTTAATTGCCGCATGCGGCGGCAGCCGGAGGCGTTCTTCCCTTCTCCCCTCGTGGAGAAGGTGGTCATAGGCGGCCTTTGGCCGCCGTTCTTTAATAGGACGCCGATGCTTTGCATCGGCTATGCGCGGTCCGCGACGGTTGAGGGGTCTGTATCCGCGGTGAGAACCCCTCACCCGCCTCGCTTCGCTCGGCACCCTCTCCCACAAGGGGAGAGGGTAAGCCAGCCGCCGGCTTCAACCCAGCCGGTCAATATTCGATGGCGAGGCGTTTCCTGATCTCATCAACACGCCTGTCGAGCGCATCGAAGCGGGCGTGAACGGCCCGGTCGTGAAGGTAGAAAATATACCCCCCGGCCAGAAATCCGAAAATCCAGTGATGGGTTTCCACGTAGATCAATATCTGCTCAATCGCGTGACCGATGGAAACAACGATGTCCCACACGACGTTCCTCGTTTCGAAAAAATGAGATTTCCGATTTTGAATACCGGATTTTTGGGCATGCAGAGCCTATCACGATCCCCAGGCGGCGTGTAGTGGGCGGCAGCATGCTGCACCAAGCGATTGCGGTGCCGCAAAAAAGCTGCAAGCTCTCGCCAGTTGACCCGTTGCGCCAATTCCGCCCCTGCCCTGCCTCCAATTGAAGATCGAGAACCGCATGCCTTCCGTGTTCGAAACCGCCCCCGCCGCATCTTCGATCCCGATCCTGTTCGCGACCAAGGCGACATGGGTGGAGATCTGCGCCGGGCTTCCCCTCGAGGCCCGCCAGTTCGCGCTGGACAATGGCTTTGCCGCCAAACCCGGCGCGTGCCTCACGCTGCCGTCAGCGGGCGGAAAAATTGCGCAGGTTCTGTTCGGCCTCGAGGACGCGACCGCCAAATCCCGCGACCTGTTCCGGCCCGGTTCGCTGCCCGGCCTGCTGCCGCCCGGCATCTACCGCTTTGCCAACGCGCCCCACGACACGCGGCTTGCCGCACTTGCCTTTGCGCTCGGCGCCTACCGCTTCGGCCGCTACCGCAAGACGGAGGCGCCTGAGGTCAGACTGGTGCCGCCGGATGGCATTGACGCCACCGATATCACGCGGATGGCGGACGCCGCCTGTCTCGCCCGCGATCTCATCAATACGCCATCGAACGACATGGGGCCCGAGGAATTGGCGCAGGCTGCGGAGCAACTGGCAAAGCGCTTCGGCGCCAATTTCAACTGCATCGTCGGCGACGAGCTGATCCGGCAGAATTTTCCGCTGATCCATGCGGTCGGGATGGCGTCGTCGCGCGCGCCCCGGCTGATCGATTTCAGCTGGGGCGATCCGGCCCACCCCAAGGTGACGCTGGTCGGCAAGGGCGTCTGCTTCGATACCGGCGGGCTCGACTTAAAGCCCTCCAGCGGCATGCTGATCATGAAGAAGGATATGGGCGGCGCCGCCAATGTGCTGGCGCTGGCCCAGATGGTGATGGACGCAAACCTCAAAGTGCGCCTGCGCGTCCTGATCCCCGCGGTCGAGAACGCGGTCGCCGGCAATGCCTTCCGCCCGCTCGACATCTTCCCCTCGCGCAAGGGCCTGACCGTCGAAATCGGCAACACCGACGCCGAAGGCCGCCTGATCCTGGCCGACGCGCTGGCGCTGGCGGATGAGGAAAAGCCCGATCTGCTGGTCGATATGGGCACCCTGACCGGCGCGGCGCGGGTGGCGCTGGGGCCGGATTTACCGCCCTTTTACACCGATGATGAGACGATGGCCGCAGATCTCGCGGCTTGCGCGAAACAGGAGAACGATCCTTTGTGGCGAATGCCGCTGTGGCCGGCCTACGACACCTGGCTCGATTCGAAAGTCGCAAACCTCAACAACGCGCCGTCGGGCACCTTCGCCGGCTCGATCACCTGCGCGCTCTTCCTGCAGCGCTTTGTCGAGGATGCCAAGAGCTGGCTGCATCTCGATATCTATGGCTGGACGCCGTCGGCAAAGCCGGCGCGCCCCGAGGGCGGCGAATGCCAGGCTGCGCGCGCGCTCTACAAACTATTGAGCAAACGCTATGGATGATCCGCGCCTGACGCCGGCGAGGGGCGACCTCGCCGCCAAATATCTGGAGGGCAAAGTCAAGGCGGCGCGCTTTGTCGAGGGTGAGGAATTCGAGATTGCCGATGCGCTCGCGCCGTTGCGCGAGGCGCCGTCCTCCGATGCCACGCTGTTGACGCAGGCGCTGAAAGGCGAGCACGTCACCATCTACGACCGCAACGGCGAAGGTTATGCGTGGGGCCAGTTGAACAGCGATGGCTATGTCGGCTGGCTTCCCGACCGCGCGCTGGCAAAACCCGGCGGCAGGCCGACGCACCAGATCACGAGCTTGCGGACATTTGCCTTTCCGGGTCCCTCCATAAAACTGCCGCCGCTCGATACGCTTGCGATGGGCGCCTTGGTGACGGTTGCGCGCGAAGACGGTTCTTTCGCGGTGACGAGTGAGGGCTGGTACCTGCCGCGGCAGCATGTCGGCAGCATCGGCCATCCTGAGAAAGATTTCGTCGCGGTCGCCGAACGCTTTGTCGGCACGCCGTATTTGTGGGGCGGCAAGACGAGTCTGGGGATCGATTGCTCCGGCCTGGTCCAGGTATCGCTGACCGCGGGGGGTACTGGCTGCCCGCGCGACAGCGACATGCAGCAGGACGGACTAGGCAGAACGCTCGATCCGGCCGAGTCAAAAAAATTGCAGCGCGGCGACCTGATTTTCTGGAAGGGCCACGTCGCCATCGTGCGCGATGCCGAGACCATCGTCCACGCCAACGCACATCACATGGCAACCGTGATCGAGAGTACCGGCGAAGCCATCGCGCGCATCAGGAAAGCGGGCAGCGAGGTCACGTCCATCAAGCGTTTGGCGTGAAGCGCTATTCGGCGACGACGTCGCCCGGCGCGGCCTCGAGCCGGAATGCGGCGGCAAACAGCGCGCGGGTGTAGTCGGTCTGCGGCGACTTGAACAGTTCCGACGCCGGACCCTCCTCCACCACCTTGCCGTCCCGCATCACGATCAGATGGCTTGCCAGCGAAGCAACCACGCGCAGATCGTGCGAGATGAACATGTAGGTCAGGTCGCGCTTGCGCTGCAATTCGCGCAGCAGATCCACCATTTGCGCCTGGAACAGCATGTCGAGCGCGCTGGTCGGCTCGTCCAGCACGATGAAATTCGGCTCCAGCACCACCGCGCGCGCGATTGAGATGCGTTGGCGCTGGCCGCCGGAGAATTCATGCGGATAACGAAACCGCGTCGCCGGATCGAGGCCGACATCTCTGAGCGCCTTGATCACCCGCGCCTCGCGCTCCTCCCGTGACAGCCCGCTCTGATGCACGCTGAGTCCTTCGGCGACGATGTCGCCGACCGGCATCCGTGGGCTCAGCGCGCCGAACGGATCCTGGAACACGATCTGCATGTCGCGGCGGAACGGCCGCATCTCCTTGAAACGCAGGCCCTGGATATTTTTGCCGAGAAACACGATCGGGCCGAGGGAGGTGATCAGCCGCAACAGCGCGAGCCCCAGCGTGGTCTTGCCGGAACCGGATTCGCCGACGACGCCGAGCGTCTCGCCCTTGCGCACCGACAGCGTGACGCCGTCGACCGCCTTGATGAAGCCGACGGCCGAGCGGAGCAGCCCGCGCCTGACCGGAAACCAGACTTTCAGGTCGCTTGCCGATATCACGACGGGGGAATCCGGCTGCGGCGGCGCGGGATCGGGTTTCGGCTCGGCCGCGAGGAGATCGCGTGTGTAGGGATGTTTCGGCGCGGTGAAAACCTGTTCGACCGGCCCCTGCTCGACGATCTT
This sequence comes from Bradyrhizobium lablabi, assembly GCF_900141755.1. Taxonomy (NCBI): domain Bacteria; kingdom Pseudomonadati; phylum Pseudomonadota; class Alphaproteobacteria; order Hyphomicrobiales; family Nitrobacteraceae; genus Bradyrhizobium; species Bradyrhizobium lablabi. Next base: position 3,052,718 of record NZ_LT670844.1, read on the forward strand.
GCCGCCGTTCATGACGCAGACCACGTCCGCGATCCGGCGCACGATGCCGAGATCGTGGGTGATGAACAGCATGCTCATGCCGAGGCGGGTGCGAATTTCCGCGAGCAGCGTCAGGATTTGCGCCTGCACGGTGACGTCGAGCGCGGTGGTCGGCTCGTCCGCGATCAGAAGATCCGGCTCGTTGGCGAGCGCCATCGCGATCATGACGCGCTGGCGCTGACCGCCGGACAATTGATGCGGATAGCTTTGCAGCCGCGTCTCCGGTTCGGGAATCCCGACTTGCGTGAGCAGCTCGAGCGTTCGCGCCCGTGCCTTCGCGCCGCTGATCGGATTGTGCAGCTGCAGGATCTCGCTGATCTGCTGCTCGATCGTATGCAACGGGTTGAGCGAGGTCATCGGCTCCTGGAAGATGATCGAAATGTCGTTGCCGCGAATGCCGCGCATCTCGCGCTCCGACAGGCCGAGCAATTCGCGGCCCTGGAAGCGGATGCTCCCCGAGGGATGCGACGCGGTCGGATACGGCAACAGCTTCAGGATCGACAAGGCGCTGACGGATTTTCCGGAGCCGGATTCGCCGACCAACGCCACGCACTCGCCGCGCTTGATCTCAAAGGAAATATGATCGACCGCGACGGAAGTACCGCTCGGCTGATGGAACGCCACCGACAAATCCCTGACATCGAGCAGCGGCTGGTTGATCGCGTCCATGGGCGGCGCCTACCTGAACGTCTTGCGCGGATCGAAGGCGTCGCGCACGGCTTCGCCGATGAAGATCAAGAGCGACAGCATGATCGCGACCGCGAAGAAGCCGGTAAAACCGAGCCATGGCGCCTGGACGTTGGCCTTGCCCTGCGACAGCAACTCGCCGAGCGACGGCGAGCCCGGCGGCAATCCGAAGCCCAAAAAGTCGAGCGCCGTCAGCGTCATCACCGAGTGCGACACGATGAAGGGCAGGAACGTCATGGTCGCGACCATGGCGTTCGGCAACAGATGGCGGAACATGATCACGGCATTGGAGACGCCGAGCGCGCGCGCGGCCTGGATATATTCGAAATTGCGCCCGCGCAGGAATTCCGCGCGCACGAGGCCAACCAGCGACACCCAGGAAAACAACAGCAGGATGCCGAGCAGGATAAAGAAGCCCGGCGGCAAAACCGCCGATATGATCAAAAGCAGATAGAGGTAGGGAATCGCATTCCAGATTTCGATGAAGCGCTGGAATAGGAGATCGATCCAGCCGCCGAAATAGCCCTGCACGCCGCCGGCGGCAACCCCGATGATCGAGGAGAGGATGGTGAGCGTGAGCCCGAACAGCACCGAGATGCGGAAGCCGTAAATCAGCCGCGCCACCACGTCGCGGCCCTGATCGTCGGTGCCGAGCCAGTTATATTCGAGATCGCGGCAGCTGTTCAGGCCCTTCTTCTGCACCACTTCCTTGCATTCGGCCTCCGTCAGCATCCAGGTAGGCTTTGACGGCGCCGGCGTCGGCAGATCGAGATTGTGGGTGTCGTAGGAATAGCGGATCAGCGGCCAGACGATGAAGCCGCCCTTGTCCTTGATCAGCTTCTGCAGATAGGGATCGCGGTAATCGGCGGCGGTCTCGAAATCGCCGCCAAAAGTGGTCTCGGAATAAGAAACAAACGCCGGAAAATACAGATGTCCGTCGAATTTGATCAGGAACGGACGATCGTTCGCGATCAATTCGGCAAACAGCGACACGAAGAACAGGATCAGGAAAATCCAGAGCGACCAATAACCCCGGCGGTTCGCCTTGAAATTCTGCCAGCGGCGCTGATTGAGCGGCGACGGGGCGAACGCATGGCGCGTGACCGGCACGGCTTGGCCGAGCGGCGTCGGCGTCTTGGTTTCGACCGGCGGGATTGCGGTGATCGTCATCAGACCTCCCGCGCCTCGAAATCGATCCGCGGATCGATCCACATGTAGGTGAGGTCGGAGATCAGATTGACCACAAGGCCGATGAGCGAGAAGATGAACAGCGTCCCGAACACGACGGGATAGTCACGATTGAGCACGCTCTCGAAACCGAGCAGGCCGAGCCCATCGAGCGAGAAGATGGTTTCGATCAGGAGCGAGCCGGAAAAGAACGCGCTGATGAACGCGCCGGGGAAGCCGGCGATCACGATCAGCATGGCGTTGCGGAAGATGTGATTGTAGAGCACCTGCCGCTCGCTGCAGCCCTTGGCGCGCGCGGTCATCACATATTGCTTGCGTATCTCGTCGAGGAACGAATTCTTGGTCAAAAGCGTCATGGTGGCGAAGGCGCCCAGCGCCATCGAGATCAGCGGCAAGGTGATGTGCCAGAAATAATCGAGGATCTTCCAGTACCAGGGAAATTGCGACCAGCCGTCTGAGGTCAAGCCGCGCAGCGGGAAGATGTTGAAGAACGAACCGCCGGCGAACAGGATGATCAACAGGATCGCGAACAAAAATCCGGGGATGGCGAATCCGACGATGATCACCGCCGAGGTCCAGGTATCGAACTTCGAGCCGTCCGCTACCGCCTTGCGGATGCCGAGCGGGATCGAGATCAGGTAGGTCAGAAGCGTCATCCAGATGCCGAGCGAGATCGAGACCGGCAGCTTCTCCTTGATCAGTTGCAGCACGCTGACGTCACGAAAGTAGCTCTTGCCGAAATCGAATCGTGCAAAATTCCATACCATCAACGCAAAACGTTCCGGCGCCGGCTTGTCGAAGCCGAACTGCTTTTCCAGGCTCTTGATGAAGTCGGGGTCGAGCCCCTGGGCGCCGCGATATTTCGAGCTGACGACGTCGGCGGATGCGCCCACCTGCTGGCCGCGCGCACCGAAATCGCCGCCGGATGAACCCGAAATCCGCGAAACGCCGCCGGTATCGGCGCCGGAAAGCTGCGCGATCACCCGCTCCACCGGCCCGCCCGGCGCGAATTGCACCACGGCAAAGGAGACGAACAGGATCCCCAACAGCGTCGGGATCATCAGCAGAATGCGGCGGGCGATATAGGCGCTCATGAAATTATTTAGCCTGCTCGAGCTTGGCCGCTTTGGCGGCATCGTACCACCACAGAATGCGCTCGCCGACGCTCGACGAATAATTGTCGATCTGATAGCGCGGCAAGGTCTCGGGATGACCGAACACATCCCAATAGGCCACCGGGTGATTGGCGCGATACCAATGCGGCACCCAATACCGCCCGGCGCGGAACACCCGGTCGAAAGCGCGACAGGCGGTCGTCAGGTCGGCGCGGGTGTCGGCGGCCAGAATCTTCTCGATCAACGCATCGATGGCTGGATCGGCGATGCCGGCCAGATTGTACGAGCCTTTGGTAGCGGCAGCCTGCGACGAGAAGGTCGGACGCATCGAGTCCCCCGGCGTCGCCGCGATGCCGAGGCGCTCGGTGGTCATATCGAAGTCGAAATCCTCAACCCTGGCACGGTATTGCACGGCGTCGACCAGCCGCAGGCTGGCGTCGATCCCGAGCGTGCCGAGATTCTTGATGAAAGGTGCATGGTGCGGTTGGAACGAAGGCTCGTCGAGCAGAAATTCCAGCCTGAAGACCTCGCCGTTCGGCAGCAATCGCTTGCCGTCCTTGATGACGAGTCCGGCCTCGTTGAGCAGTTGCGAGGCCTTGCGCAGCAAGGCGCGATCCTGCCCCGACCCATCCGACACCGGCGGCACGAAAGGCGGACCGAACACCTCGTCCGGCACCTGGCCGCGAAACGGCTCGAGCAGCCTGAGCTCTTCGGGCGACGGTGGCCCGTTCGCCACCATGTCCGAATTCTGAAACAGCGATTGGGTGCGCGCATAGGCGCCGTACATAATCGTCTTGTTGGTCCATTCGAAATCGAACGCCTGGATCAGCGCTTCGCGCACGCGCGGGTCCTTGAACTGCGCGCGGCGCGTATTCATGAACCAGCCCTGCGCACCCGCCGGCGACTGATCCGGCAAGACTTCGCGCTTGACGCGGCCATCCTTGATGGCGGGGAAGTCGTAGCGCGTCGCCCAAATCCGCGCGGTAAATTCTTCGCGGAACAGATAGCTCTTGCCGCTAAATCCCTCGAAGGCGACATCGCGGTCGCGGTAGAATTCGTAGCGAACGGTATCGAAATTGTAGACGCCGCGGCTGACCGGCAGATCGGCTCCCCACCAATCCTTGACCCGATCGTATTCGATGTAGCGGTTGGCTTCGAATTTTCCGACCTTGTAAGGTCCCGACCCCAACGGCGGATCCAGCGTCGATTCGTCAAACGGACGCGTCGCATAATAAGCCTTCGAGAAAATCGGCAAGGTCGCGACATAGAGCGGCACATCGCGCCCGCGTTTGTCCGCGAAGGTGACGGCCACCGTCATATCGTCGAGCGCTTCGGCCTTCACCATATCGCGCAACTGCACGATGACGAGCGGATGGCCCTTTGCTTTCAGCGTCGTGAACGAAAAAGCGACGTCATGCGCGGTCAGTTTCGAACCGTCGTGAAAACTGGCCTGCGGCCGCAGCGCAAATTTGTAGGTCAGTTTGTCCGCGGAAATCTGCGCCGACTTCGCCGCAAGGCCGTACACCGCGTCCGGCTCGTCACCCGCGCGCGCCATCAGCGTCGCAAAAGTGAGGTCCATGCCCTGCGCGCCTTCGCCCTTCAGGATGAAGGCGTTGAGCGAATTGAACGTAAAGTAGGACTGATTATACGAGCGGACCGAGGGAATCGTCGAAAACGTCCCGCCTTTCGGCGCGGCGAGATTCACATAGTCGAGATGATGGAAATCCGCCGGATATTTCAGGTCGCCGAACACCGATAGCCCATGAACCTCGGCGCCAAACTCCTCCGCCGCTCTTGCGGGCCGCAGCAGGGGTGCGCTCAGCGCGCCAATTCCGAGACCGAGCACATGCCGGCGGGAGAACAGCGCCATGCGCGAAAAATCCCTCAAGACCGCTTGCCGATCCTGGCAGCCTTGTCGGCGTCGTACCACCACAATGACGGCAGACCGGAACGGCCATATTTCGGCAGCGGCTCGGCGTGGCTGAAGCGATCCCAGCGCGCATAGCGCGAAAAGCCATAGGTGAATTGCGGCACGACATAGAAATTCCACAACAGCACACGGTCGAGCGCTTTGGTCGCGGCCACGAGGTCGGCGCGGCCCTTGGCGAAGATGACCTTGTCGATCAGCGCATCGACGGCGGGATTCTTGATGCCGATGGTGTTTTTCGCGCCGGGCTGGTCGGCGGTCTGCGATCCCCAGAACTCGCGCTGCTCGTTGCCGGGCGACAGCGACTCGCCCCAGACATCGGTGATGATATCGAAATCGAAGCTGCGCAGCCGGTTTTCATACTGCGCGTCGTCGACGACGCGGATCGAGGTGGTGACGCCGATGCGTTCCAATGACGGCTTGTAGAACAGCGCGATCCGTTCGGCGGACGGGTCCTGAACCAAAATCTCGACGGTGAACGGCTTGCCTGCCGCATCCACCAATTTGCGGTCGCGGATCTCGTAGCCGGCCTCTTTCAAAAGCCGCATGCTCTCCCGCAAATTGGCCCGCACCGCTTCCGGATTGCCGCCGACCGGATTCTGATAGGGGGTCGTGAAAACTTCCGGTGGCACCTTGTCGCGCACGGTCTCGAGGATCTCCAATTCCTGCCCCTCCGGCAGTCCCTTTGCAGCCAGCTCCGTTCCCTCGAAATAGCTGTTGATGCGTTTGTATTGGCCATAGAACAGTTGCTTGTTCATCTCCTCGAAATCGTAAGCATAGTTGAACGCCCGGCGCAGCCGCGCATCCTTGAACTGGTCGCGGCGCAGGTTGAGCACGAAACCCTGCATACGGCCCGAATCGTTGATCGGGAATTCTTCCATGACGACGCGCTTTTCGGTGACCGCCGGAAAATCATAAGCGGTCGCCCATTGCTTCGCCGAATTCTCGGTGATCCAATCGGCCTGGTCGGCCTTGAACGCTTCGAGCGCTACGGTGTTGTCGCGGAAAAACTCATAGCGCATCTCGTCGAAATTGTTCTCGCCGATCCGTACCGGCAGCTTCTCGCCCCAGTAATCCTTGACCCGCTCCAGCACGACCGACCGGCCGGCGACGAACTGTTTGATGCGGTAGGGGCCGGACCCCAACGGCGGCTCCAGCGTGGTCGCCGAGATATCGCGCTTGCGGCCCTGGCTGTCGGTGCCTTCCCAATAATGCTTCGGCAATACCGGCAATTCGCCGACGATGGTCGGCAGTTCGCGGTTTCCCGGAGCATCGAAAGTGAATTTTATATCGCGCTCGCCGATCTTCTCGTATTTCACGACGTGACGATAATACGAGCCGTACATCGGGCTGTATTTCTTCAGCGCCTCGATCGAGAAAATCACGTCCTCGGGTGTCACCGGCTGGCCGTCATGCCAGCGCGCCTCCTTGCGAAGCCGGTAGGTCACCCAGGCGAAATCGTCGGGATGGGAAGCGGCTTCCGCCAATAGGCCATATTCGGTGACGATCTCGTCCTGCGACTTCGCCATCAGCTCTTCGTAGATCAGGGCGGCGGCCGGCGCGATCGAGCCTTTGACGCCGGCAACCGCGATGTTGAAATTGTCGAAGGTGCCGAGCGAGATCATGCGGGCGACGCCGCCCTTGGGGGCGTCCGGATTGACGTAATCGAAGCGCTTGAAGTCGGCGGGATATTTGATGTCGCCGAACAGCGACAGCGCGTGCCGCCAGGCCGGTTCGCTAGTCGCGGCCTGCGCCGCCGCGGGGCTTGTCGCCGGGAGGCCGGTCGAAACTCCCAAGACCGGGGCTGCGGCGGCAAGGGTTCCACTCTGAAGAAGCTGTCGTCGGGTAATTGCCAAATGGGAGTTCCTGTTGGTACCGCGCTATTGAGGACGCAATATAAGGCAAGGGTTCGACAGGTTAAGTTGCTTTTTCCTCATGATACTAGCCCGCTCGGAGCGCCGGTGCGGCGAAACGTCCCGATAACGCGGGCGCGACCAGCAAAAGTGGGTACCGGTTTTGCGTCCGGTCGCGCTCCAACTTATAAAAGCGCATGATCTTACCGCCAAACCGCTCACACTTTGGCGGATCATGCGCGTGACCTGATAGCAAAACGGCCAGGCGATGCCCGGCCGTTTGCAGCAGAAGATCATTCCGGCCGGAGGCCGTTACTTCGACGCCGTCGGCAGCGGAACCGGATTATCCGCAAGCGTGTGCAGATAGTCGATCACGTCGGCGCGCTCGCTGTCCTTCTGGATGCCGGCAAAACCCATCGCGGTGCCCGGAACATAGCCCTTGGGGTTGGCGATGAACTGGTTGAGGTCGTCATAGGTCCATTCACCGCCCTTGGCCTTCATGGCGGCCGAGAAATTGAACCCGCGTCCCTCGCCCTTCTTGTCGCCGACGATCCCGTAAAGGTTCGGACCGACCCGATTCGGGCCGCCCTTCTCGAAGGTGTGGCAGGCGGCGCATTTCTTGGCCGCGGCGGCGCCCTTTTCGACGGAGGCGGTCTGCAACAGCTTCTCGATCGGCTCGGACGGCGCAGGTGCGGCCTCCTTGCCACCGGCGGGCGCCTCTTCCTTGACGGCGATCTCGAAGCCTGGCTTTTCCGGCATCTTGGGGGCGAACAACGCCTGGGCGGTGAAGCTCGTCACCAACAGAACAAGGCAGGTGGCGAGAATAGCACCGAGAATTTTATTGAGTTCGAAGGAGTCCATATTCGGTCAGGCTCCAGGCCGGAAATGTCGACTTTAGGCCGGAGGGAAACGGCCGCGGATGCATCAGGATTAAAGCTTTCGCACCGCACCCGAGCCACGATCAGATATCGGTTTGCCCGTGCTCTGGCAACCCGTATAAATGCGCCGGCTTTCGCCTGATCCCCATCATTCCAACCGTGTTATCAACCGGGTCCAGACCTCATTCTGATGCCAGAAAAGCGCACTTTGGTGCTGATTCCCGCCCGCATGGCGGCGACCCGCCTGCCCGGCAAGCCGCTATTGGATATCGCCGGCGTGCCGATGATCGTCCATGTGCTGCGCCGGGCCGAGGCCGCCAAAATCGGCCGCGTGGCGGTCGCGACCGACACGCCCGAAATCGCGGCGGCGGTCACCGCCCGTGGCGGCGAAGCGGTCATGACGCACGGCGACCACCCTTCCGGCTCGGACCGGATCTACGAGGCGCTTGGCAAGCTCGATCCGAGGGGTGAGGCCGAAATCGTCGTCAACCTGCAGGGCGATTTCCCGACCATTTCGCCTGAAAACATCAGAAGCGTGCTCGGCCCGCTCGCCGACCCCGCGGTCGATATCGCGACGCTTGCCGCCGAAATCCATACCGAGGAAGAGGACACCGCCCCGAGCGTGGTAAAGGCGATCGGCTCGCCCGTGAGCCCCGGGCGACTGCGCGCGCTCTACTTTACCCGCGCGACCGCGCCTTACGGCGACGGGCCGCGCTACCATCATATCGGCCTCTATGCCTACCGCCGCGCGGCCCTGCAGCGTTTTGTAGCGCTACCGCCGTCTCCTCTCGAGAAGCAGGAGAAGCTCGAGCAGCTGCGGGCGCTCGAAGCCGGCATGCGCATCGATATCACCCTGGTCGAGACGGTGCCGCGCGGCGTCGATACGCCGGCCGATCTCGAAACCGCGCGTCAGCTACTAGCGCCCCGTTTCCGAAGTTCGTAAACCCTCGCGGCCCCACTATACGAACTTCGGAAACAAAGAGGGGCGCTAGCAAATATTGGTTTCCAGTGCCGCTTATCGATTTGAAGTTCCCGGGGTGGACTCGCGGCAAACACTGCAGGAACTTCAAATCGGCGGCACTGGCCAAAACCTAAGCGGCTGGTAAAAGGCGCGCCATGACCAAAGCAACGACCAGACTTAAGAAAATCGCATTCCAGGGCGAGCCCGGGGCAAATTCCCATATCGCCATTGCCGACGCCTATCCCGACGCCGAGCCTCTGGCCTGCGCCACCTTCGAGGATGCGCTGGCCGCGATCACCTCCGGCGAAGCCGATCTAGGCATGATCCCGATCGAGAACTCGGTCGCCGGCCGGGTCGCCGATATCCATCATCTGTTGCCGGCTTCGGGCCTGTTCATCGTCGGCGAATGGTTCCTGCCGATCCGACATCAATTGATGGCGCCGCGCGGCGCCAAACTTGCCGACATCAAGACGGTCGAGAGCCACGTCCACGCGCTCGGGCAATGCCGCCGCATCATCCGCAAGCTTAACATCAAGCCGATCGTGGCGGCCGATACCGCCGGCAGTGCGCGGGATATCGCGGAACGCGGCGACAAGAGTGCGGCCGCCATTGCCTCAAAGCTCGCGGCCGACATCTACGGCCTCGATATCCTCTCGGCTGACGTCGAGGACGAGACCCACAACACCACGCGCTTCGTGGTGCTCGCGCGCGAGGCGAACTGGGCCAAACAGGGCTCGGGGCCGCTGGTCACCACTTTTGTTTTCCGGGTGCGCAACCTGCCCGCCGCGCTCTACAAGGCGCTCGGCGGCTTTGCCACCAACGGCGTCAACATGACAAAACTCGAAAGCTACATGGTCGACGGCAATTTCTTCGCCACGCAGTTTTATGCCGACGTCGACGGCCATCCCGACGACCGCGGGCTCGCGTTCGCGCTGGAGGAGTTGAAATTCTTCTCGCGTGAATTTCGGATCGTCGGCGTCTATCCCGGCCATCCCTTCCGCGCGACGTTTAGCGAGAAGCAGGATTAAAGAGCCACATCACCATGTCGTCCCTGCGAAAGCAGGGACCCATACCGCGTGATTTATCTACAAGGCAGTGTGGTCGACACATTCCGCAAAATTAACGCCGGTGGTTATGGGTCCCTGCTTTCGCAGGGACGACGAATTTTACGCCGCGGCCTTCTTGTCTAACCCGAATGCGTCCGCCAAGAGACTATAGGATTTCTTGCGGGCGTCGTGATCGTAGACGGCGGTGATAACCATGAGCTCATCGGCCTGGCTTGCCGTGATCATCGGCTGCAGCTTTTGCATCACGGTTGCGGGGCTGCCGACGAACAGCCGTGAGCGGTTGCGGGCGATCGAGGCGCGTTCGCTGTCGGTGTAGGGATAGGCGAGAGCCTCCTCGACGCTCGGCAGCGGCGTGTACTGGCCGCGATCCCGGCGCAGACGGTTGAGATCCATCGACGACGCCAGCCGCTCAGCTTCCGCATCGGTTTCGGCCGCGACCACGGCCACGGCCAGAATGCCATACGGTGTCGCGCGCCAGGCCGACGGCTTGAAATGCGCGCGATAATTTGTCAGCGCGTCAACCGCATCGAACGACGCAAAATGATGCGCGAACGCAAAACCCATCCCGACTTGCGCGGCGAGCTCGGAGCTATAATCGCTGGAGCCGAGCAGCCAGATCGGCGGCAGCGGCGTGTCGTCCGGCATCGCCACCACGTTGTTGTAGGGATGGTTTGGCGGGAAATCGCGGGTCTCCCACAAGATCAGTTCATGCAACCGTTCGAGAAAGTCGTCGCCCTCACGGCGGTCGAGCCGGCTGCGCAGCGCATAGGCTGTGGCGCCATCGGTGCCCGGGGCGCGGCCGAGGCCGAGATCGATACGGCCGGGAAACAATGCCTCCAGCATCTTGAAGCGCTCGGCCACCACCAGCGGCGCGTGGTTGGGCAGCATCACGCCGCCGGAGCCGACCCGGATGTTTTTGGTCACGGCGGCGATCTGCCCGATCATCAAATCGGGCGCGGGGCTTGCAACCGATGCGAGATTGTGATGCTCGGCGAGCCAATAGCGGACATAGCCGAGTGCATCGGCATGGCGCGCCAGATCGATGCTGTTGCGCAAGGCGGCCGCGGGCTTGGTGCCGGTGGTGACGACGGAGAGGTCGAGTATGGAAAGCGGGATCATGGGCGTTAAGTTAATGCACGATAGCGGGCGGACAATGATGCCTGTCATGCAGATCAGGCCCGCGCCGGCGGCTGGCGGGGTGACGGTTCGGACGATGGCAAGTGGGACGACATCCAGATGGGGACATCATCTTGCATCATGCCCACTTGAAGGTCGCAAGCAAACTCAAATCACCTTTTACGAGAAATCCATAAATTACAGCATATATCCTGACATTCCAGGGCAAACCCAGGCCAAAGAATATTGCCCACCTTCCTGATATTTCCGGCCTACGTTATATATATTCTACAGATATTGGGCCATTTCCCACGGCCGATGGGCTGTCTGATCCCTGCCATTTGGCTTATTTTAGCGCCCTGCAGCTAGACCTGTGCCTGACCGGAATGAGTGGAGTTTGTGGTTGCCATGACCGAGGTTGCGCCCCCCACGCCGGATGGACACCGCGCGTTCAAAACTCCTGATATCTCGTTCGAGTTTTTTCCACCGAAGACCGAGGAGATGGAGCGCAGCCTGTGGGAGACGATCAAGCGTCTCGCGCCGCTTTCGCCCAATTTCGTCTCGGTGACCTATGGCGCCGGCGGATCGACTCGCGAGCGCACCCATTCCACCATCGCCCGCATCCTGGCTGAAACCGACCTGTTGCCGGCCGCCCATCTGACCTGCGTCGGCGCGGCACGCGGCGAGATCGATGAGATCGTCGGCCGCTATCACGAGGTCGGCGTCCGCCATATCGTAGCACTGCGCGGCGACCCGCCCGGCGGCATCGGCACGCCCTACTCTACCCATCCCGACGGCTATCGCAGTTCGGCCGAGCTCGTCGCCGGCATCAAGCGGCAGCATGGCGATGTCGAGGTTTCGGTTTCCGCCTATCCCGAAAAACACCCGGAAAGCCCTGACTTCGATGCCGACATCGATTTCCTCAAGGCAAAAGTCGATGCCGGCGCGACGCGCGCGATCACCCAGGTCTTCTTCGACAACGACATTTACTTCCGCTATCTCGATCGCGTCCGTGCCCGCGGCATCGATATTCCGATCGTGCCCGGCATCATGCCGATGCACAATTTCAAGCAGGCCCGCAATTTCGTCACCCGCGCCGGCACCAGCGTGCCGGACTGGCTGGCGGAGAAATTCGAAGGCCTCGACGATGATCCCGAAACCCGCAAGCTGGTCGCGGCCACCGTTGCCGCCGGCCAGGTGCAAAAGCTCGCCAAGAACGGCGTCGACACCTTTCATTTCTACACCATGAACCGCGCGGACCTCGTCTTCGCCATCAGCCATTTGCTGGGCATCCGCCCCAATGGCGCACAGAAAGCCGCCTGATCCGATGACCGTGCCTGTTTCCGCCAAACGAACAGCTTTGCTCGCCGCCGCCCGCGAGCGCATCCTGGTGCTCGACGGCGCCATGGGCACCATGATCCAGGGCCTCGAATATGACGAAGCCGCGTTTCGCGGCGAACGCTTCAAGGATTTCCATCGCGACCTCCGCGGCAACAACGATTTGTTGATCCTGACGCAGCCGAAGGCGATCGAGGACATCCACGCCGATTACTTGCGCGCCGGCGCCGACATCGTCGCCACCAACACTTTTTCCTCGACCTCGATCGCGCAGGCCGATTACGACCTCTCCGGCATCGCATATGAGATGAATCTCGAAGGCGCAAAGCTGGCGCGCGCCGCCGCCGAGCGGGTGACCGCCGAGGACGGCAAGCCGCGCTTTGTTGCCGGCGCCATCGGCCCGACCAACCGCACCGCGTCGATCTCGCCCGATGTGTCCAATCCCGGTTTCCGCGCCGTCACGTTCGACGATCTGCGCGCAGCGTATGGCGAACAGATCAAGGGGCTTCTGGACGGCGGCGCCGATCTGCTGCTGGTCGAGACCATTTTCGATACGCTCAACGCCAAGGCCGCGCTGTACGCGATCGCCGAAATCACGGAAGCGCGCGGCATCGACGTGCCCGTGATGATCTCCGGCACCATCACCGACAAGTCCGGCCGACTGCTCTCGGGCCAACTCCCCGAGGCGTTCTGGAATTCGGTGCGTCACGCAAAACCCGTCACCATCGGTTTCAACTGCGCGCTCGGCGCTGAGGATTTGCGCGCACATATCGCGGACATTGGCCGCGTCGCCGACACGCTGGTCTGCGCCTATCCGAATGCCGGATTGCCCAACGAATTCGGCCAATATGACGAGAGCCCGGAATATATGGCGCGGCTGATCGGCGAGTTCGCGCAGGCTGGCCTCGTCAACATCGTCGGCGGCTGCTGCGGCACCACGCCCGACCATATCTTAGCGATTGCCGCCGCCGTCGCGCCGCACAAGCCGCGCGCCGTTCCCGCGATCGAGCCGCGGCTGCGGCTCTCGGGCCTCGAGCCATTCGAGCTGACGCCCGCGATCCCGTTTGTGAACGTCGGCGAGCGTACCAATGTCACCGGCTCCGCGCGATTCCGCAAATTGATCACCGCGGGCGATTACACCGCGGCGCTTCAAGTCGCGCGTGACCAGGTCGAGAACGGTGCGCAGATCATCGACGTCAACATGGACGAAGGATTGCTCGATTCCGAAAAGGCGATGGTGACGTTCCTCAATCTCGTCGCGGCCGAGCCGGACATCGCCCGCGTCCCTGTCATGGTGGACTCTTCGAAATTCGCGGTGATCGAAGCCGGCCTGAAATGTGTTCAGGGCAAGCCGGTGGTGAATTCGATCTCGATGAAGGAAGGCGAGGAAAAATTCATCCACGAGGCCAAAATCGCGCGGCGGCACGGCGCCGCCGTGGTGGTGATGGCGTTCGACGAAGTCGGACAGGCCGACACGTTCGCGCGCAAGACCAAAATCTGCAAGCGCGCCTACGATATCCTAGTCGACCAAATCGGCTTCCCGCCGGAAGACATCATCTTCGATCCGAATATCTTTGCGATCGCGACCGGGCTCGAGGAGCACAATAATTACGGCGTCGACTTCATCGAGGCGACGCGCTGGATCCGGCAAAACCTGCCGCATGCGCATATTTCCGGCGGCGTATCGAATCTCTCCTTCTCGTTCCGCGGCAATGAGCCGGTGCGCGAGGCCATGCATTCGGTGTTCCTGTATCACGCCATCAAGGCCGGCATGGACATGGGCATCGTCAATGCCGGGCAGATGATCGTCTATGACGACATCGATCCCGAGCTGCGCCAGACCTGCGAAGACGTCATTTTGAATCGCGACCCCGGCGCGTCCGAGCGGCTGCTCGCTTTGGCCGAAAAATTCCGCGGCAAGGAGAAACAGACAAAGGAGCAGGACCTCGCCTGGCGCGAATGGCCGGTCGACAAACGGCTGTCGCATGCGCTGGTGCACGGCATCACCGAATTCATCGACGTCGACACCGAGGACGCGCGCAAGCTTGCCAAACGTCCGCTCGACGTCATCGAGGGGCCGCTGATGGCCGGCATGAACATCGTCGGCGACCTCTTTGGCGACGGCAAGATGTTCCTGCCGCAGGTGGTTAAATCGGCCCGCGTCATGAAGCAGGCGGTGGCTTACCTCATGCCGTTCATGGAAGAGGAGAAGGCGCGCAACCTTGCCGCCGGCATCGCCAGTGACGGCCGCAGCTCCGCCGGCAAGATCGTGCTCGCGACCGTGAAGGGCGACGTCCACGACATCGGCAAGAACATCGTCGGCATCGTCCTGCAATGTAACAATTTTGAAGTCATCGACCTCGGCGTCATGGTGCCCGCGACAAAAATCATCGAGACCGCGAAGGCCGAGGGCGCCGACATCATCGGCCTGTCCGGCCTGATCACACCGTCGCTCGACGAGATGAGTTTTTTGGCCGGCGAGCTCGAGCGGCAAGGCATGACGGTGCCGCTCTTGATCGGCGGCGCCACCACGAGCCGCGTCCATACCGCGGTAAAAATCGACCCGAATTATCGCGGCGGGCCGGTGGTGCATGTCAATGACGCGAGCCGCGCGGTCGGCGTCGCCTCCTCGCTGTTGTCGCCCGACAAGCGCGAGGCCTACGCCACTGAGGTGCGCGCCGATTACGCAAAAATTTCCGCGGCGCATTTCCGCGCACAGGCCGACAAGAAGCGGCTGAAGCTCGCGAACGCCCGCGCCAACGCGGTCACGATCGATTTTGCAAAAACGCCGCCGAGGAAGCCGGCGTTTCTCGGCATCAAAAGCTTTCGCGACTACGACCTCGCCGAACTCGCAAAATACATCGACTGGACGCCGTTCTTCCAGACCTGGGAACTGACCGGGCGTTTTCCGGCGATTCTCGACGATCCCAAGGTCGGTGAAGTCGCGCGCTCGCTCCATGACGACGCGCGCAAGATGCTCGACCTGATCGTGAAGGAAAACTGGTTCAAGGCGCAGGCAACCATCGGCTTCTGGCCCGCCAATGCCGAAGGCGACGATATTCTGGTCTATGCCGACGACAGCCGCAAAAACCAGATCGCCACCTTCCACACGCTGCGCCAGCAGCTCGAAAAACGCGAAGGCCGTTTCAATGCGGCGCTGTCGGATTTCATCGCGCCTCGCGCGAGCGGCGTGGCCGACTATATCGGCGCGTTCGTGGTCACCGCCGGGATCGGCGAGGATGTCATCGCCGACCGCTTTAAAAACGCCAATGACGATTACTCCTCGATCCTGTGCAAGGCGCTGGCCGACCGTCTCGCCGAAGCCTTTGCCGAGCGGATGCACGCCCGCGTACGCCGGAAATTTTGGGGTTACGCGCCGGACGAGGCGCTGTCGCCGGAAGACCTGATCCTGGAAAAATACCAGGGCATTCGCCCCGCGCCCGGCTATCCCGCGCAGCCCGATCACACCGAGAAGGCGACCTTGTTCGCGCTGCTCGACGCGGAAAACACCGCCGGCGTCAAACTGACCGAGAGTTATGCGATGTGGCCTGGCTCATCCGTCTCCGGGCTTTATTTCAGCAACCCGGAAAGCTTTTACTTCGGCGTCGGCAAGATCGAGCGCGACCAGGTCGAAGACTACGCCGCGCGCAAGGGGTTTGAGGTCACGGAGGCCGAGCGCTGGCTGGCGCCGGTGTTGAACTATATCCCCGCGCAGGATCAATCGGCGCAAGAGCGGCTGGTGAAAGAGGCGATGCCGACACTGGCGCCGGCCTCCGCCGTCCCCGCCAACGATGTGGCCTCGCATCCGCCCGGCTGCACCTGCGCGGTGCATCTGGCATACCGGAAGAAGGCGGCGAGGGCGTAGCCTCAACCTCTCTGTCATACCCCGCGAATGCGGGGTATCCAGTACGCTGCGGCCTCTCGATTGATCACCAGCGTCTCTGGAATACTGGATCACCCGCTTTCGCGGGTGATGACAGCTGTGTGCGTTGCTCCTGGCTCAGATCATTTCCCGCTCGGCGGGGCCAGCGGCTGCACGATTTCCTGGAACGGCGGCAGCGCTTCGCAGCGCGCGGCGTGGGCGGCCAGGGCCGGATATCCCGCGCCGTCAAACAGGGCCGGATGCGCTTCGCCGGTAAACCGCAGCACGCAGGCGACCGCGATGTCGGCATGCCCGATATTCTCGCCAAACCAGAACGGTTTTGCGATGGCGGCACGCTGCTTTTCGAGCGCCGTAAGCACGCCGCCGATCTGGGTCTGGCAGCGCTCGACCCAGACCTTTGACTCCTTCTTGCGCAGCGCACGCTCATAGAGAAGACTGACCGCCTTGTCCGCCAGCCCGGTCGCCAGCGCGCAGATTTCCAGGGCATGGCGGCGCTCCGGCCCGCGCGCGGCAATCATGGCCTTTCCCGGCCCGACCCATTCGTCGAGATAATCGAGGATCGCCGTGCTCTCGATCAGCACCTCGCCGCTGTGCAGCACCATGGTCGGCACCCGCCGCAGCGGATTATAGGGCGCGATCTTGTCGCCATCGCTAAAGGTCGACCACGGCCAGTGCTCGTAAGGCAGCTCGTAAAGCCGCAACGCAATCGCGACGCGGCGGACGAAGGGGGAATCGTATTGGCCGATCAGGATCATGGCGGTCGCATCCCTTCCCTATTCATCATGGCGGGCATAGCCGGCTGAAGGACGGCGTCGCTTCCGCTCGCCATAGCGTCCAAAGGACGGCGTCGCTTCCGCTCGCCTATGGACCCGGCCATGACGGCAGAGCGAATCCTACCCCTCTCCCTCGTCTCTCGCCAAGAACCAATCCCTTCCAACCGCTCGCCCGGCCCCCGGCCTGCTCGCGGAATTCCATTTTTGACTGGCGGGCCGGCCCGAATCACCGGCTTGATGCAGGATAGGCTGAGGGAGCGAAGCCGTGTCGCGCCACCATATCCTGCCGCCGATCGTCTACACGCCAGTGCCGAAGCCGAAAAAGGCCGAGAGCCGGCCGAAGACCGGCCGCCTGCAAAAGAAGGGCGCGGCCGCGAGCGGGGAGGTCGGCGACCTCGAAGAGACCGGCGAGGTCGGGGCATTCGCGGCGGCGCGGGCGGCCACTCACCCATTGCCGGATACCTCTACGTCGATCGGGGCCGCCGAACAGCGAATTCCCTCGACCACCGGCAAGCTCAGCGAGAGCACCTTGAGAGAGCTGCTGCTGGCGCAGGAGCAGGAAAGCGCGGCCGGGGCTGGCACAGACGTGAATGCCCGGATCAAGTCCGGGCATGACGACTGAGAACGCCTACCCCTCCCCCTCATCGCTCGCCAGCACTCCCTTCACGGCGCGCGCCCAGCCGGCGAGCTTCCGCTCGCGCGTGGCCTGGCTCATGTTCGGCTTGAAGCGGTGCTCCAGCCGCCAATTGTCGGCGAATTTTGACGGTTCGGGATAGACCCCCGCCGCGAGGCCCGCGAGGTAGGCGGCGCCGAGCGCGGTGGTTTCCTGGATCATCGGGCGGTCGACCGGGGCGTCCAGCAAATCGGCGAGGCGCTGCATGGTCCAGTCGGAGGCGGTCATGCCGCCGTCGACGCGGAGCACGATGTTGGCGGCTTTGGCGTCGGGCCAGTCGGCGCGCATCGCGGCCCACAGGTCAAAGGTCTGGTAGCAGACGCTTTCCAGCGCGGCATGGGCGAGCTCGGCAGGTCCCGTGTTGCGGGTGAGCCCGAACAGCGCGCCGCGCACGCGCGGATTCCAGTAGGGCGCGCCGAGGCCGACGAAGGCCGGCACCAGGTAGACGCTCTGGGTGGAATCGGACTGGTCGGCCAGCGGACCGGTTTCGGCGGCCTTCTTGATGATGCCGAGCCCGTCGCGGAGCCACTGCACCGACGATCCCGCGACGAAGATCGAACCCTCCAGCGCATAGGTGCGCTGGCCCTTGAGCTGATAGGCAATCGTGGTGAGCAGCTTGTTCTTCGACTTGACCGGCGTGGCGCCGGTGTTGAGCAGCGCAAAACAGCCGGTGCCGTAGGTCGATTTCATCATGCCGGCCGAAAAGCAGGCCTGCCCGATGGTCGCGGCCTGCTGGTCGCCGGCGATGCCTGCGATCGCGATGGCGCCGCCGAACAATTCGGGCCGGCTTTCGCCGAAATTGGCGGAAGAATCCTTGACCTCCGGCAGCATCGAGCGCGGCACCCGCAGGATTTTCAGCAGCTCGTCGTCCCACTCCCCCAGGTGGATGTTGAAGAGCAGCGTGCGCGAGGCGTTGGTGGCGTCGGTCGCGTGCACCTTGCCGCCGGTCAGCCGCCACAACAGGTAGCAATCGACGGTGCCGAACATCAGTTCCCCGCGCTCGGCCCGGGCCCGCGCACCGGGCACAGAATCGAGGATCCAGGCGACCTTGGTGCCTGAGAAATAGGGGTCGATGATCAGGCCGGTCTTTGCAGAGATCGCGGGCTCGTGACCCTCCGCTTTTAGTTTGGCGCAGATGTCGGCGGTGCGGCGGTCCTGCCAGACGATGGCGCGATGCACCGCGGTGCCGGTGGCGCGGTCCCAAACGACCGTCGTTTCGCGCTGGTTGGTGATGCCGATCGCGGCGATGTCCTTTGCCGTAAGGCCCGCCTTCTCCATCGCATCGCGGCAGGTGATGACGGTCGAGGTCCAGATGTCCTCCGGCTCGTGCTCGACCCAACCCGAGGCCGGAAAATGCTGCGGGAATTCCTGCTGCGCGGTGGCGGCGATGGAAATATCGCTGCGAAACACGATGGCGCGCGAGGATGTGGTGCCCTGATCGATGGCCAGCACAAAGGACATGGCGTTTTTTCCTGGCGTTGCTTCCCGGGGGTGGTTGGTGGTGTTGCGGCAAGGCAAGCGGATTGGCGCGCGGAGGTCAATATGGCGGCGAGTGCGCCGCACCCTCGGTGTGCCCCCTCTCTCGCGCTTGCGGGGGAGGGCTGGGGTGGGGCTCTCGCCGCAATGGGATTCGCGGAGAGAGCCCCCACCCGCCTCGCTTTGCTCGGCACCCTCCCCCGCAAGCGGGAGAGGGGAAGAGGCTACGCGGACGCTGTCGTTACGCCGCCGTCGACCACAATCGTCTGGCCGGTCATGAAGCTCGAGGCATCGGAGGAGAGATAAGCGACCGCGCCGGCGATTTCGTCGGGTTCGCCGATCCGGCGGAGCGGTGTGGTGGCGCAGCGGTGTTTCAGGCGCTCTTCGTCTTCCCACAAGGCGCGGGCGAAATCGGTCTTGACGAGGCCGGGCGCGACGCAATTGACGCGGACGCCTTTCGGGCCCCATTCGCCGGCGAGGCTGCGGCACAGCGCAAAATCAGCGGCTTTCGAAATCCCGTAGGCGCCGATCACGGTCGAACCGCGCAAGCCGCCGATCGAGGAGATGATCACGACCGAGCCGTTGCCGCGCGCCGCCATCGGCGGGATCGCGAGCGCACAGAGCCAGATGTTGCTCTTGACGTTTGAGCCCATGATCTTGTCGAAGGCTTCGTCCTTGATGTCGAGCAGCGGGCCGTAATAGGGGTTCACCGCGGCGTTGCAGACGAGGATATCGATCTTGCCGTAGTGTCTTGTGGCGCCCGCAATCAGCGCCTCGACTTCCTCGCGGCGCGAGATGTTGCAGGGGATGACATGGGCGTCGCCGCCCGCTTTGCGGATGCCGGCCGCCACTTCCTCGCAGGCGTCCGCCTTGCGGCTGGAGATCACCACCTTGGCGCCGAGTTTTGCCAACAGCTCCGCCGACGAACGGCCGATGCCGCGGCTGGAGCCGGTGATGACGGCGACTTTTCCGGTGAGATCGAACGGGGTGTTTTTCATGGCACGTACTCCCTCTTCTGTTTTATTTGCTTGCTCTCGTTTCGTCATGGCCGGGCTTGTCCCGGCCATCCACGTCTTTCTTGCTGCTATACCGTAAAGACGTGGATGCCCGGGACAAGCCCGGGCATGACGAGGATAGTGAATCGCGCGAGCGCAAATTCCACGCGCTCGGGACGACGTGAGCTACACCAATCCGCCGCTGTTGGTGACGCGGCGCAAATGATAGTCCGTGTCGCCAAGGCTATTCTCGATCATGGTCAGGCGCTTGAAATAGTGGCCGATCTTGGCCTCCTGGGTCATGCCGATGCCGCCATGCAATTGGATCGATTGCTGGCCGACGAATTTTCCGGATTTGCCGATCTGCACTTTCGCCGCGGCGATCGCGGTTGCGCGCTCCCTGGCGTCGTCGAAGTCGGACGCCATGGTCGCGAACATCGACATGCTGCGGGCCTGTTCGACCGCGACGAACATGTCGGCGGCGCGGTGCTGCAGGGTCTGGAAGCTGCCGATCGGCACGCCGAACTGCGTGCGGGTCTTTAAATATTCGACGGTGGTTTTTAGCGATTCATCCATGATGCCGACGGCTTCCGCGCACATCGCGGTGCGGGCGTCGTCGACCACACGCTCGATCAGCGGCAAGGCATTCTCGGGATCGCCGATCGCCGCATCGGCGCCGACCTCGACGCCGGTAAAGGTGATGTCGGCGGCGTGCAGGCCGTCCTGGGTCGGATAGGCTTTTTTTGTAACGCCCTTGGCGTTGCCGGGTACCAGGAACACGCCGATGCCGCCAGCGTCACGCTGGCCGCCCTTGGTGCGCGCGGTGACGATCAAGATATCGGCGGTGTCGCCATTGAGCACGACGAACTTTTCGCCGTCGATCACCCAGCCCGAGCCTTTTTTCTTGGCCGAGGTCGCCACATCCTGCAGGTCGTAGCGCGAGTTCTTCTCGAGCTGAGCAAACGCAAACGTCTTGCTGCCGTCGATGATGCCGGGGATGTGCGCGGCTTTCTGCTCGGCCGAGCCGCCGCGCCGCAAAAAGCCGCCGCTGATCACAACCGTCGGCAGATAAGGCTCCAGCACCAGCGCCTTGCCCAAGGCCTCCATCACGATCATGGTCTCGACCGCACCGGCGCCGAAGCCGCCGTCGTCTTCCGAGAACGGCAGGCCGAGCAGGCCCTGTTCGGCGAGCTTGCCCCAGACGGCTTTGCTCCAGCCGCCCTTCTCCTTCATGTATTTCTTGCGCGCGTCGAAATCGTAGGACGAGCCCAAGAGGCCGTCGACGCTTTCCTTGAGAAGCCGCTGCTCCTCGGACAAATCAAAATCCATGTTCTTTAGTTTCCTCTGACTACCATTTGTCGCCGCGACGCGCTGGCTTCTTAACCTCTCCCCGCCTGCGGGGAGAGGCATAGGCCGCCTCCGGCGGCCGTTCCTTAAAGAACGCCGAAGCGTAGCTTCGGCTATGTCGCATCGCAGATGCGATCCGGGTGAGGGGGTACCGCGCTAACTGTTGTCTTCAGTGTTCGCGGTGGGAAGCCCCTCACCCCAACCCTCTCCCCGCAAGAGCGGGGCGAGGGAGAAGAATTAAAGCCCCAGCACGGCCTTGGTGATGATGTTGCGCTGGATCTCGTTGGAGCCGCCGTAGATCGAGACCTTGCGGTTGTTGAAATAGCTCGGCGCGATCTGCGCGGTCCAGTCCATCGTCTCGTTGGAGCCGTCATCGCCGTGCTCGTCATAGGGCGCGGCGAACGGGCCGATCACTTCCATCAGAAGCTCGGTGGTGGCCTGCTGGATTTCCGAACCCTTGATCTTCAAGACCGAAGACGCCGGGTTCGGCTTGCCCTTGCCGTGCTTGCCCTCGTCGGCGACGACGCGAAGCTGGGTCAATTCCAGCGCCTTCAGCTCGATCTCGACCTCGGCGAGCTTTTCGCGGAATTTAACATTCTCCAGGATCGGCTTGCCGCCGGACTCGACCTTGGACGCCAGGTCCTTGATGCGGCGGATGCGCTCCTTGGAAACGCCGACGCGGGCAATCCCGGTGCGCTCATTGCCGAGCAGGAACTTGGCATAGTCCCAGCCCTTGTTCTCCTCGCCGACGAGATTTTCAAGGGGAACCTCGACGTCGTCGAAGAACACTTCGTTGACTTCGTAGCCGCCGTCGATGGTCTGGATCGGACGCACCGTGATGCCCTTCGACTTCATGTCGACCAGGATGAAGGAGATGCCGGTCTGTTTCTTTGCGGACGGATCGGTGCGGCAAAGACAAAAAATCATGTCGGCGTGCTGCGCCAGCGTGGTCCAGGTCTTCTGGCCGTTGATGACGTATTTATCGCCCTTGCGCTCGGCTTTGGTCTTGAGCGAGGCGAGATCGGAGCCGGAGCCGGGCTCCGAAAAGCCCTGGCACCACCAGTCGTCGACACTGGCGATGCGCGGCAGATAATGCTTCTTCTGCTTTTCATTGCCGAAGGTGTAGATCACCGGCCCGACCATGCTGACGCCGAAGGCGAGCGGCGCCGGCGCCGGGTGCATCTGCAGTTCCTCGTTGAAGATATAATGCTGCACCGAGCTCCAGCCGGTGCCGCCATATTCCTTCGGCCAGTGCGTCACGCCCCAGCCCTTCTTGTTCAGGATGCGCCACCAGTCGACCATCTCCTGCTTGGAAAGATGCCGGCCTTCCTGCAGTTTCTGCCGCGTCGAGGGCGGCACGTTGTCGCGGAAAAAGGCCCGCACCTCTTCGCGAAACGCCACTTCTTCCTTGCTGAAGCTGAGATCCATTGGATCCTCCTGTGAGCGAATGAGTTTTATTCGTAAGCTACGCGTTATCTTTATCTTTCGTCGTCCCTGCGAAAGCAGGGACCCATAACCACCGGCGTTCGTGAGTAGCAAAGCCGGCTACCACACTGCCTCAAGCGTATCCCCGGCGTATGGGTCCCCGCTTTCGCGGGGACGACGAGGGTGCGAGATGTCATGACCGACCTCCTGATGCGACCTGTTGCTTCGCCTGCGCAGGCTGCCGGTTGCGCAATTCGTGGCGCGAGAGTTTGCCGACCGAGGTGCGCGGCAGTTCGTCGACGAAATCGAGCGCGGCCGGAATTTCGTGTTTCCCCAGTTTGCCGGAGAGGAATGTTTTAAGCTCTTCCAGGGTGAATGGAGTTGCGCCAGCGCGCAATTTGACAAAGGCCTTCGCCGCCTCGCCGCGGTAATCGTCGGGAATGCCGATCACGATCACCTCATGCACGGCGGGATGGGTGTAGATCGACTGCTCGATCATCTGCGGATAGACGTTAAACCCGCCGGAGATGATCATGTCCTTCTTGCGGTCGACCAGATAAAAATAGCCATCGGCATCCATGTAGCCGATGTCGCCGGTCAGGAACCGGTCGCCGACAAAAGCTTCCGCGGTTTCCTTCGGCCGGTTCCAGTAACCCTTGGTGACGTTCGGCCCTCTGATCCGGATTTCGCCGACCTCGCCCACGGGCAGCACCTTGTTCGGATCGTCGAGCGCAACCACGTCGAGTTCGATGCCCGGCAGCATCAGCCCGATCGAGCCCGGCTTGTCCGGACCATCCTGCGGATGCGCGGTGCCGGGCGAGCAAGTCTCGGTCATGCCCCAGCCGCTCTTCAGCTTCATGCCCACCTTGCGCTCGAAGATTTTTGCGACCTCGACCGGCAGCGGCGCGCCGCCCGAGCCGCAGCTCGCCAGCGAGGAAAGATCGCGCTTGTCGAGATCGGGCAGCGCCGCGATCGCGATCCACATGGTGGGAACGCCGGGAAACGCGGTCGCGCGCTTCACCTCGATGTCGCGCATCACGGCTTCGACATCAAAGCGCTGGTGCAGCGAAATCAGATTGCCGCGCTGGAGCGAGGACAGCATCACGACCGTCAGCGCGAAGATGTGAAACAGCGGCAGCACGCAGACCACGCGCTCGATCGCGTCGCGCTTGGCGCGGGCCGCCTTGCCCCAGACATCGTACATCGACACCGCCGAAGTCAGATTGCCGTGGCTGAGCATGGCGCCCTTCGGCAAGCCCGTGGTGCCGCCGGTATATTGCAACAGCGCGACGTCATCGGCGTCGATCGAAGGCCATTGCGAGGGCTTCGTCGCACCGTCGATGAACTGCCGGTAGGTGATGATCGCAGGACTTGCCGGCAGCGGCGTCTGCGGCGTTCCGACCTTGCCCCAGTGGTCGTCCTCGCAGACGATCAGGCGGTCGAGCAGGCCTTTTGCCAAAAACTTCAGCGCCGTCGGCAATAGTGCCGAAAGATTGGAAGTGACGAGAATGCGTGCGCCGCTGTCGCTGAGCTTGTGCGACAGCGCGATCTCGCCGTCGAGCGGCGACAGATGCACGATCCGCGCGCCTGCCTTCAGCGCGCCGAAGAAGTTGATCGGATGATCGGGGGTGTTGCCGAGGAACAGTGCCACTGAATGGTTCTTGCCGTAACCGGCGCGCAGGAAGGCTGCGGCCGCCACCTCGACCATCGCTTCCAGTTCGGCGTAGCTAATCGGGCGGTCGCGGAATTCGATCGCCGGCCGCGCGCCATATTGCATGGCCGCATTCGACAACAGATCAGGGAGCGTGCCCCGCGCGATCGGATCGTCCCAATGGACGCCTTCCGGATAAAACTGTTCGCCGGGATGGGTCATGCGCGCATCGCCGATCGCGAGGTGAGCGCTGCTGCGCAGGCTCCCCTCCCCCTTGCGGGGAGGGGTTGGGGAAGGGGGTCCACACGGGCAGTCCCACCTTCGCCCTGTGAGCTACGGCGGGCAGTCCCGATGCGGCTACCCCCCGCCCTAACCCTCCCCCGCAAGGGGGAAGGGAACGGAGAAACTGTGCTGTTAATCACCATCAAGCCGCTTTCGCGGTCTGCGCCAGCGACGCAAAGGTCTTGCCTTCACTGGCCAAGCGCTTGAGCAGCGGCGCCGGCTCCAGCGAGGGATCGTTGGTCTCCTTGGCGTAGAACGACAACCGGTCGGCGATGTGCTTCAACCCGACCTGGTCGGCATAGAACATCGGGCCACCGCGATAGATCGGCCAGCCATAACCATAGAGCCAGATCACGTCGATATCGCTCGGACGCGCAGCGATCCCCTCTTCCAGGATCCGCGCGCCCTCGTTGATCATCGGATACATCATGCGCTCGAGGATTTCGTCGTCACTGACGACGCGGCGCTTGCGCCCGAGCCGCTGCAGGGTCTCGTCGATCAGTTTTTCCACTTCCGGATCGGGCAGCGGCGAGCGCGAGCCGCTTTCATATTTGTAATAGCCCTTGCCGGTCTTCTGGCCGAAGCGTCCGGCCTCGCACAGCGCATCCGCGATTTCCGACTTGATGCCGCGATCCTTGCGCGAGCGCCAGCCGATATCGAGGCCGGCGAGATCGCCCATCGCGAACGGCCCCATCGGCATGCCGAACTTTGTGACCACGGCATCGACCTGCTGGGGCAACGCGCCTTCGAACAGGAGCTTTTCGGCCTGCTTGCCGCGCTGCGCCAGCATACGGTTGCCGACAAAGCCGTCGCAGACGCCGACCACCGCCGGCACCTTTGCGATCTTGCGGGCCACCGCAACCGCGGTGGTCAGCGCATCCGGCGCGGTCTTTGCCGCGCGCACGATCTCGCACAGCTTCATCACGTTCGCCGGTGAGAAGAAGTGCATGCCAAGCACGTCCTGCGGACGCTTTGTCTCCTTGGCAATCTCGTCGATGTTCAGATACGAGGTGTTGGAAGCCAGCACCGCGCCCGGCTTTGCAAATTTGTCGAGCGCTGCGAACACTTCCTTCTTGATCGCCATGGTCTCGAACACGGCCTCGATCACCAGGTCAGCGTCCTTGACGTTCTCAAGGCCGACCACGCCGTTGATCAGGGCCATCCGCTTGGCGGGTGCGTCGGCGGGAATGCCGCCGCGTGCGGCGGTGGCCTCATAATTCTTCTGCATCACGCCCATGCCGCGCTTGAGCTGCTCCTCGCCGGTCTCGATCAGCGTTACCGGAATGCCGGCATTGGCAAACGACATCGCGATGCCGCCGCCCATGGTGCCGGCGCCGATGATGGCGACGCGCTCGACGTTACGCGGCTTGGTGCCGTCTGGGACGCCGGCGATTTTTGCGGCTTCGCGCTCGGAGAAGAAGGCGTAGCGCTGCGCCTTCGATTGATCGCTGGCGACGAGCTTTAGAAAACCTTCGCGCTCCTTCTTCAATCCTTCATCGAACGGCAGGTCGATCGCGGCGCCGACCGCATCCGCCGCGGCGAACGGCGCTTCCAGCCCGCGCGCCTTCTTGGTCATCGATGCGACGGCGTTGGTGAAGATCGAACGGTCGGCCTTGGCGGCGGCAAGTTTTGAATCGTCGTCGCGCAATTTGCGCAATGGACGCTTCTCCGCCAGCACTTTTCGGGCAAAGGCCTCGCCGCCGGACGCCGGCCCCTCGACGATTTCCTCGATCAGGCCGTTCTTGAGCGCGTCAGACGCGCTGATCGGATCGCCGCCGACGATCATCTTGACCGCGAGCTCGGGGCCGACCGCGCGCGGCAAACGTTGCGTGCCGCCGGCGCCCGGCAACAGCCCGAGCTTTACCTCGGGCAGACCCAACTTCGCGTCCTTGGTGGCAACGCGAAAGTGGCAGGCAAGCGCGACTTCGAGGCCGCCGCCAAGGGCTGTGCCATGAATGGCGGCAATGATCGGCTTCGGCGAGTTCTCCATCACGGTCAGCACCTCGTGCAGGCCCGGAGGCTTGGGCGGCTTGCCGAATTCGGTGATGTCGGCGCCGGCGATAAAAGTGCGCCCCGCACAGGTCAACACGATCGCCTTTATTTCGGGATCGGCGATGGCGCTGTTGATGCATTCCAGAATGCCGCCGCGCACCGCGGCGCTCAGCGCATTCACCGGAGGGCTGTTGACCGTGACGATGCCGACGACGTCATGACGCTCGAGTTTTACGACTTCGCTCACGAGACTCTCCCTGGAATAAGCTGCGCTTCGTTGTGTTGTTGTTAACGTGAACCGCTTGACTTGCGTTTACCGGCTATTTCGCACTGCGGAATTTAATTCCACATCTTGACACGGAGGGTTATTTTGAAGCAGGTCCGTTGTCAACGAGGTCCGTACAGCGGCAGGAAATGAAACGTCCAGGCAAGAAGGTGGCGACCGATCGCAGCTTCGTCGTCGCGCTTTCCCGCGGCCTTGATGTGCTACGCGCATTCCGTCCCAACGACGGGCTTCTTGGCAATCAGGAGATCGCGGCCCGTACCAACTTGCCAAAGCCGACCGTTTCCCGGCTGACCTATACTTTGACCAAGCTCGGTTACCTTACACCCGTTCCGCGGTTCGAGAAATATCAGTTGGCGCCGTCAGCCATGTCGCTCGGCTATGCCGCCCTTGCCAATCTCGGCGTTCGGCATTTGTCCGAGCCGTTTCGCGAGGAAGTGATGCGGGAGACCGGCGGCGCGGTCGCGGTCGGCGGCCGCGATCGCACCAGCATGATCTATTTCGGCCAGAGCCGCGGCATGACTCTCGGCGTTCAACTGGACGTCGGTTCGCGAATACCGATTGCAACCACGGCCATGGGCCGCGCCTATATCTGGGCGCTGCCGCCCGACGAGCGGGCCGCCTTACTGCGCGAACTGCGCGAACATTACGGCAGCCGCTGGCCGAAGATGCGCGACGGCATGGAGCGCGCCGGCGAAACGGTGGCAAAACTCGGTTTTGCCATCTCGGCGGGCGAATGGCATGACGACATCCATGCGGTCGGCGTTGCGCTGAAGCTGAACGACGGAACCGGTCCTTACGCGTTTAACTGTGGCGCTCCGGCATTCCGTTTTACGGAAGATCGGCTGCGCAACGATATTGGACCTCGCCTCGTGGCGATGGTAAGGAACATCGAAGCCGCCTTGGGCGGCGCGGCGCCGCAATCAAAAAAAGACAATAAGAAGTTGAAATCAGGAGGGAAAGTTGCACGTGTGGTCGAGGGGATCAGATAGCCTTCATCATCGCGACCAGCGAACGGGTTCGCATGGTCACTCCAGCCCAGCGCGTGATATGGGCGGGACCAGATGACGCAGGCACAGCTCGCGCAGGGACAAGATCCCCTGCTTGCGGTCCGCGACGTCAGCGTCGTGTTCGGCGGCATCGTCGCGTTGAATGGCGTGTCCTTTGACATGCATCAGGGCCAGATTCTCGGCCTGATCGGGCCGAACGGCGCCGGCAAGACCACCCTCTTCAATTGCCTTTCCCGGCTCTACCAGCCGAGCGCCGGCGACATCCTGATGGAAGGCCGCAGCATTCTGACGCGTCCGCCGCACCGGATCGCCGAAATCGGCATCGGCCGCACCTTCCAGAACGTAGCCCTGTTTGCCAATCTGTCGGTGCTCGACAACGTCCGGGTCGGCACCCATTCCCGCACCAACAGCGACATCATCAGCGACTCCCTGAAGCTGCCCTGGGTGCGCCGCGGCGAGGCCGCCCTCAACAAGCACGTCCACGACATCGTCAGCTATCTCGACCTCGACGACGTCGCCCATGTCACGGTTTCCGGATTGCCGTTCGGCACCCAGAAGCGCGTCGAATTGGCCCGCGCGCTCGCGGCCGATCCGAAGATCCTGCTGCTCGACGAGCCCGCCGGCGGCCTCAACCACGAGGAAGTTCACGTGCTCGGCGACCTCATTCGAAGGATTCGCGACGAACGCAACGTCACCATCCTGCTGGTCGAGCATCACATGGGCCTGGTGATGTCGATCGCCGACCACGTGGTGGCGCTGAATTTCGGCCGCAAGCTCGCCGAGGGGACGCCGGCCAAGGTGCAATCCGACCCGGACGTCATCAAGGCCTATCTGGGGAGCAAGGACCAATGACGGCGATGCTCAACGTCAAGGATTTGCGGGCCTATTACGGCCAGGTGCAGGCGCTTCATGGTCTCAGTTTTGCGCTCAACGAGGGCAGCCTGACCACGCTCCTGGGGGCCAACGGCGCCGGCAAGACCACCACCCTGCGCGCGATCTGCAGCATGGTGCGCTCGACCGGCGCGATCGAATTCGAAGGCAAGCCGTTGTCCGGCCGGTCGACCGAGAACGTCGTCCGTCTCGGCATTGCACATGTGCCGCAGGGCCGCGGCACCTTCACCACCATGACGGTGGAGGAAAATCTGCAGCTCGGCGCGATCACACGCAACGACAAGAAGAACATCGTTTCCGATATCGAGCGCATGTACGACCATTTCCCGGTGCTCAAGCAGCGCTATGCCCAGCAGGCCGGCACGCTGTCGGGCGGCGAGCAGCAGATGCTGGCGGTCGCCCGCGCGCTGATGCTGCGTCCGCGGCTGATGCTATTGGACGAGCCGTCGTTCGGGCTGGCGCCGCTGATCGTGCGCGACCTGTTCAAGATCCTCGGCAAGATCAATCGCGAGGACAAGGTCACCATCCTGGTGGTGGAGCAGAACGCGCAGCTCGCGCTGGAGCTCGCCGACCAGGCCTATGTGATCGAAACCGGCCGCATCGTGATGTCGGGAAACGCCGCCGAGATCGCGAATAACGAAGACGTGCGTAAATCCTATCTGGGTTACTAAGGGGAACGCGGTCATGGAGCTTTTCGTCAATCAAATCCTGGCCGGGATTTCCACCGGCGCGATCTATGCCTGCATGGCGCTCGCCGTCGTCATGATCTACCAGGCGATCGATCATCTGAATTTCGCGCAGGGCGAAATGGCGATGTTCTCGACCTTCATCTCCTGGCAGTTGATGCAGTGGGGCGTACCCTATTGGGGCGCCTTTGTGCTCACGCTGGCATTCTCGTTCGCCGGCGGCATCGCGATCGAGAGGTTGCTGTTCAGGCCGCTGGCGAAAGCGCCGATCCTGACCAACGTTGCCGGTTTCATCGCACTGTACGCGATCATCAACAGCGTCGCCGGCTTGATCTGGGATTTCACCATCAAGCAATACCCGACGCCGTTCGGGTCCTCGCCGTTTCTCGGCAGCCAGCTGATCTCGACCCACCAGGCCGGCATGATCGGCATCACTATCCTGCTGTTGATCGGACTGTATTTCTTCTTCCAGTTCACGCGGATGGGGCTTGCGATGCGGGCGGCCGCCTCGCTGCCTGAATCGGCGCGGCTGGTCGGCATCAACACCTCGTGGATGATCGCGCTCGGCTGGGGCATGGCGGCCGCGATCGGCTCGATCGCCGGCATGATGATCGCGCCGGTGGTGTTTCTGGAGCCGAACATGATGCTCGGCGTCCTGATCTACGGATTTGCCGCCGCGGTCCTCGGCGGGCTGACCAGTCCGTTCGGCGCGGTCATCGGCGGCTTCCTGGTCGGCATCTTCGAAAATCTGGTCGGGACCTATATCCCCGGCGTCGGCAATGAATTGAAACTGCCGATCGCGCTGGCGCTGATCATCACCGTCCTGGTCGTCAAACCCGCCGGCCTGTTCGGCCGGCCCATCGTGAAGCGAGTTTGATCATGAGCGCAATTCAGGAAGTCGTCACCGAAGCCCCGGCGGTAGAGGCCGTTCCCAAGCGGGCCATGACGCTCGGCGCCGGAACCTCGCTGGTGGTGCTGGCGTTGCTGATCGCGGCGCCCTTGTTCGTCAAGAACTTCATCATCTTCCAGCTGACGATGCTCCTGATCTACGGGCTCGCGGTGCTGGCGCTCAACATCCTGACCGGCGGCAGCGGCCAATTCTCGCTCGGCCAGAGCGCGTTCTACGCGGTCGGCGCCTACACCTCGGCGATCCTGATGGAACATCTGGGCATGAATTACGCCCTGACCTTGCCGATCGCCGGCATCATCTGCTTCGGCTTCGGATTCCTGTTCGGCCAGCCGGCGCTGCGGCTCTCCGGTGTCTATCTGGCGCTGGCGACCTTCGCCTTGGCGACCGCGATGCCGCAACTGCTAAAACTCGGCTATTTCGAGAACTGGACCGGCGGCGTGCAGGGCCTGGTCGTGACCAAACCCGACGCGCCGTTCGGGCTGCCGATGTCGCAGGACATGTGGCTCTATTACTTCACGCTCGTCGTCACCATCGCGATCTATATCTTCTCGGTCAACCTGCTGAGGTCGCGTTCGGGGCGCGCCTTCATGGCGATCCGCGACAACGAGATCGCGGCCTCCGCCATGGGCATCGACGTTGCGCTGTACAAGACGCTGGCGTTCGGGGTCTCCGCCGGCATCACCGGCGTTGCCGGCGGCCTGGGCGCGATCGCCGTGCAGTTCGTCGCGCCCGACGGCTACACCATCCAGCTCGCGATATCGCTGTTTCTCGGCATGGTGGTCGGCGGCGTCGGATGGCTGCCCGGATCGATCGTGGGTTCGGCCTTCATCATTTTCGTACCGAACATCGCGGAGGGCATCTCAAAAGGCCTCTCCGGCGCGGTGTTCGGCGTGCTGCTGTTCCTCGTGATCTTCCTGGTGCCGCATGGCGCAAGGCAAGTCGCCATGGTCGCCCATCAACTGGTCGGCAAGTTCAAGAAAAATTAACAAGGAGAAACAATGCTTTCTGCAAGAATACTACGAATCGCCGCGTTTTCGACGGCGGTCATCGCTTTCGCTACCACCTCGGGCACCGCACTTGCCCAAAAGAAATACGACACCGGTGCGACCGATACCGAAATCAAGCTCGGCAACATCATGCCCTATAGCGGCCCGGCGTCGGCCTATGGCGTGATCGGCAAGATCGAAGACGCCTATTTCAAAATGATCAACGAGCAGGGCGGCATCAACGGCCGCAAGATCAATTTCATCAGCTACGACGACGGCTATAGCCCGCCGAAAGCCGTCGAACAGGCCCGCAAGCTGGTCGAGAGCGACGAGGTTCTCTTCCTGTTCGGGCCGCTGGGGACGCCGTCGAACTCGGCGATTCAGAAATACCTGAACTCCAAGAAGGTGCCCCAGCTCTTCGTTGCAACCGGCGCGACCAAATTCGGCGACTACAAGGATTTTCCCTGGACCATGGGATGGCAGCCTGCCTACCAGAGCGAGGGCCGCATCTACGCGAAGTATCTCTTGAAGGAGAAGCCTGACGCAAAGATCGCGATCATGTATCAGAACGACGATTTCGGTAAGGACCTGTTGAAGGGCCTGAAAGACGGTCTCGGCGACAAGGCATCTTCCATGATCGTGGCCGAGGAGAGCTACGAGGTGGCAGAGCCGACCATCGACTCGCACATCGTCAAGCTGAAAGCGACCGGAGCGGACGTCTACTTCAGCATGACCACGCCGAAATTCGCCGCCCAGAGCATCAAGAAGGTGGCCGAACTCGGCTGGAAGCCGATGTACTTCCAGAGCAATGTCGGAGCGTCCGTCGGATCGGTGCTGCAGCCCGCCGGTTTCGAGAATGCGCAAGATATTCTCTCCGCAGCCTATGCCAAGGACGGCGCCGACGCGCAGTGGGACAATGACGAGGGCATGAAGAAATTCTACGCCTTCCTTGCGAAGTACGCGCCGGAGGCCAACAAGGCCGACGGGTCGGTCGTGTTCGGCTACGGTCAGGCTCAAACCATGGTGCAAGTGCTGAAGCAGGCCGGCGACAACCTCACGCGCGAAAACATCATGAAGCAGGCCGCCAGCATCAAGGATTTCGCCCCCGACACGCTGCTGCCGGGCGTGAAAATCAACACCAGTGCGACGGATTTCTATCCGATCGAACAGCTCCAGATGATGCGGTTCAAGGGTCAGAAGTGGGATCTGTTCGGACCCGTCATCAGCGGGGAAGTCGGCGGCTAGAAGCGTTTTCAAGCGAAGTGGAAACCGGTTCGCGTTAAGAAAACGCGTCAAATCAAAAATCTAGAGCCCCGTTTCGATGGAATCGAAACGGGGCTCTAGGCCGCGCCTTTCACGGGTCTGTGACCCGACCCTGTTCGACTAAATGACGCCCCCTGCGACGCTGTCGCAGGGGGCTTTTTGTTGCTGGTCGGCTGCGGAAGGTATTCAATCCGGCGAGGAGCCAACAAGCGCTCCCAATCAAGAAAATCGACACATTCAACCGGGACCAAGGAGGTCGACATGCCTGCTATCCATTTGCGATTGGGGGCCTTTTCGGCTGCCCTCGCAGTGCTTGCGTTAGCCAGCAACCCAGCACTGGCGCAAAAGAAATACGACATCGGCGCCACCGATACCGAAATCAAGATCGGCAACATTATGCCCTATAGCGGGCCCGCCTCCGCCTACGGCGTGATCGGCAAGACCGAACAGGCCTACTTCAACAAGATCAATGCCGAGGGCGGCATCAACGGCCGCAAGATCAATTTTATCAGTTACGACGATGCCTATAGCCCCCCGAAGACGGTCGAGCAGGCGCGCAAGCTGGTCGAGAGCGACGAGGTGCTGTTCATCTTCAATTCGCTGGGCACGCCGCCGAATTCGGCGATCCAGAAATACATGAACACCAAGAAAGTGCCGCAGCTGTTCGTCGCCACCGGCGCCACCAAGTGGAACGACCCGAGGGAATTCCCGTGGACCATGGGCTGGCAGCCCAACTACCAGAGCGAATCCCGCATCTACGCCAAGTATATTCTCAAGAATATGCCGAATGCCAAGATCGCTATCCTCTACCAGAACGACGACTACGGCAAAGACTACGTCAAGGGCCTGAAGGACGGGCTCGGCGCCAAGGCCCCCTCGATGATCGTCGCCGAGGAAAGCTACGAAACCACGCAACCCACCATCGATTCGAGCATCGTCAAATTGAAATCGACCGGTGCCGACGTGTTCTTCAACGTCACCACGCCGAAATTCGCGGCGCAGGCGATCAAGAAGATCTCCGAAATCGAGTGGAAGCCGCTGCATATTCTGAACAACGTCTCCGCCTCGATCGGCGCCGTGATGAAGCCGGCCGGTTTTGAGAACTCGCAGGGCATCATCTCGTCCACCTACCTGAAGGATGCGTCAGATCCACAGTGGAAGGACGATGCCGGCATGAAGGCCTTCGACGAGTTCCTCGCCAAGTACTTCCCTGAAGGCAACCGGGTCGATGCCAACCTGATGTACGGCTACACCGTCGCGCAAGGCCTCGTTTATGTGCTGAAGAACTGCGGTGACGATCTGACGCGGGCGAACATCATGAAGCAGGCGGCGAGCATCAACGGGCTCGAGCTCGGCGGGCTGCTGCCGGGCATCAAGGCGCAGACCAGCGCTACTGACTTCGCTCCGATCTCCCAGCTCCAGTTGATGAAATTTAATGGCGAGAAGTGGGATCTGTTCGGCGACATCATCTCCGGCGACGTCGGCGGCTGACACCGTTCCGAGCCGGTTATTCCGGCCGGCTGACTACTAAAAAGGCAGCCCCTGCGGCAATGCTGCAGGGGCTTTTTGTTGCTGGCCGCCCCCAAATGGTATTCAATCCCGCCCGCGTCGCAAGAAATCTCAATCAACAAAATGGCGCATGCACAAGCATCTCAACAATGGGAGATCAGGAATGCCTGTTGCCATCAGCAGAGTAGCCATTGCTTCCGCCGCGTTCGCTCTGTTCGCTGCGTCGAGCAGCGGCGCGCTCGCTCAAAAAAAATACGACACCGGCGCCACCGATACCGAAATCAAGATCGGCAACATCATGCCCTATAGCGGTCCCGCTTCCGCTTACGGCGTGATCGGCAAGACCGAGGCCGCCTACTTCAAGAAGATCAATGATGCCGGCGGCATCAACGGCCGCAAGATCAATTTTATCAGTTACGACGACGGTTATAGTCCGCCGAAGACCGTCGAGCAGGCGCGCAAGCTGGTCGAGAGCGACGAGGTGCTGTTCATTTTCAATCCGCTCGGCACGCCGCCGAATTCCGCGATCCACAAATACATGAATTCGAAGAAGGTGCCGCAGCTGTTCGTCGCCACCGGCGCCACCAAGTGGAACGACCCCGCGAACTTCCCGTGGACCATGGGCTGGCAGCCGAACTACCAGAGCGAGTCGCGAATCTACGCCAAGTTCCTGTTGAAGGAAAAGCCTGACGCCAAGATCGCGGTGCTGTACCAGAACGACGATTACGGCAAGGACTATCTGAAAGGCCTGAGGGACGGGCTCGGCGCCAAGGCGGCCTCGATGATCATCGCCGAGGAGAGTTTCGAGACCACCGAGCCCACGGTCGACAACCACATCGTCAAGCTCAAATCGACCGGCGCCGATGTGTTCGTCGATATCGCGACGCCGAAATTCGCCGCGCAGGCGATCAAGAAGGTCGCCGAGATCGAATGGAAGCCGCTTCACATCCTCAACAACGTCTCGGCTTCCATCGGTGCGGTGATCAAGCCGGCGGGCTTTGAGAATTCACAAGGCATTATCTCCGCCACCTACCTGAAGGATGCTTCCGATCCGCAGTGGGACAACGACCCCGGCATGAAGCAGTTCTATGACTTCATGACCAAGGATTTTCCGGAAGGCAACAAGCTCGACGGCTCGACCGTGGTCGGCTACGGCGTCTCGCAAACGCTGGTCGAGGTGCTCAAGAAGTGCGGTGACGACCTAACCCGCGAAAACGTCATGAAGCAGGCGGCAAGCCTGAAGGATTTCCGCACCGAAGTCCTGCTGCCCGGCATCATGATCGACACCTCACCGACCGATTTCGCCCCGATCAGCCAGCTTCAGCTGATGCGGTTCAAGGGTGAGAAATGGGATCTATTTGGCGACGTGATCTCCGGCGACGTCGGGGGCTGAGTTCCCTCTCCGCGGAGCCGGCGTGTTTCTGCTCCCTCGCCCCGCACTTCGCGGGGAGAGGGTTGGGGTGAGGGGCTGCTTCCGCAGGTTCCTTAGGATGACGAGTTCGAGGTGAGTCCCCCTCACCCGGATTGCTTTCGCAAATCCGACCTCTCCCCGCAAGCGGGGCGAGGTGGAGCAACCCCCCGCAGCGTGCTGCGGGGGTTTTCTTTTGCGAAAATCGGATGGATAACCTGACGGTGCAAGTGTCCATCCCGATTCCCGTGAAGCCATGACCGACAGACGTCCCCTCCTGCGCGCGATCTTCGATGCCGCCGTCGCCGCCGCACATCCCGACATGGTGCTGGCGGCACACCTGCCTCCCGCACCGAAAGGCCGGGTGATCTGTCTCGCCGCCGGCAAGGGCGCGGCCGCCTTGGCCGCGGCGGCCGAGCGGCACTATCTCGACCAGCTTGGCCTGCCGCCGTCGCGCCTCGAAGGCATCGCGACCACCCGCCACGGCCATGGCGTGCCGACGCGACGGATCAAGGTGATCGAGGCCGGCCATCCGGTTCCCGACGAAGCCTCGCTGAAGAGCGCGGAGGAAAGTCTGCATCTCGCCGCGAGCGCCGGCGCTGACGATCTCCTGCTGGTGCTGTTGTCGGGCGGCGGCTCGGCGAACTGGATCGCGCCGGTCGAAGGCGTGTCGTTCGCGCAGAAGCAATTGTTGAACCGCGCGCTATTGCGCTCGGGCGCGCCGATCGGCGAGATGAACGCGGTTCGCAAGCATTTGTCGCGGATCAAGGGCGGTCGGCTCGCACATGAAGGCAAGCGCGCCGAGATCGTGACGCTGGCGATCTCCGACGTTCCCCGTGACGACCCCTCCGCGATCGCGTCGGGACCCACAGTACCGGATCCGACGACCTTAGCGGATGCGCGCGCCATCATCGCGAAATACGGCATCAAGGTCGACGACGCGATCCGGCGCGCGCTAGACGACCCCAGAAACGAGAGTTGCAAGCCCGGTGACCCCGCTTTCGTCCGCGCGCGGTTCGAATTGATCGCGCGACCGCGGGCATCGCTCGACGCCGCGATCCGGGAGGCAAGCGCGGCGGGATACGACATCGTCGATCTCGGCGCCGACCTCGAAGGCGAGGCGCGTGAGGTGGCCAAGGATCACGCGAAACTTGCGCTGCGGGCGCGCAGCGAGCGCAAGCGCGTCGCGATCCTGTCGGGCGGCGAACTCACCGTCACCGTGCGCGGCAACGGCCATGGCGGTCCCAATCAGGAATATGCGTTGGCGCTGGCCGACCTGCTCAAGGGCACATCCGGCATTTCGGCGCTGGCGGCGGATACCGACGGCGCCGATGGCGGCGGCGGCAGCGCGACCGACCCGGCCGGCGCCATGATCGATCAGATCACCTTTGCGATGATGGCATCGCTTAACCTCGATCCGCAGGCCTATCTCGACAACAACAACGCGACCGCCTTCTTTGCCGCCACCGGTGATCTCCTGCTGACCGGCCCGACGCTGACCAATGTCAACGATATCAGGGTGATTTTGGTGGATCGCGAATAGGCGCTTGAACCCAGGCGAGCGCCTGCATCATCCAAGCTGGTTGGCGGGTTTTGGCGCCTCCAGTACTGTTCGGCCGATCGATTGCCAGGCAGGCGACGCCGCGGGCGCACGACATGGTTGATCCCGCCGACGGAAGCAGGAATTTCAATCCCCTGTGGAACGCGATGTTCTCGGGTGAACTTCCGATGCTGCGGGCCGGAAAATGCTCCGGCTGATGTCTCCGACCGCACATGACCGCTGCCGCCTCTGCTACGCCGGCTTCGACGGCTTCACAGCGCCGATCATGCGCGCCATGGGCCGCGCGCAATGGCGGCGCAATCCTCATTATTGCGAGAAGTGTGAATCGGTGCTCGCCGAACAACGCGGCGGCACCGAGATGGAAATCGCGGTGCTCTTTGCCGACGTACGCGGCTCGACGCAGTTCGCTGCAAGCATGCGGCCCGCCGAATTCGCGGCGCTGATACAGAGATTCTTCAAGACCGCGACCGAAATATTCACCTGGACCGACGCCATCATCGACAAGATGGTCGGCGACGAGGTGATCGGCATCTTTGTTCCCGGCCTGATCGGTCCCGATTATCGCCGGCGCGCCGTTGCGGCTGGACTCAAACTGCTTCGCGCCACAGGCCATGCTGATCCGGCCGGACCTTGGCTTTCAATAGGCGTCGGCGTGCATGCCGGTGAGACGTTTTTGGGCTCGATCGGCGCCGAAGGAGGTGCCTACCAATTTGCCGTGCTCGGCGACACCATGAATTTCGGGGCCCGGCTGGTCGCCGCCGCCAAGGGCGGCGAAATGGTCCTGAGCGAGGCCGTATGGAAGGACGTCTCCGGCGAGGTGGCGGCTCAACCGCGAAGCCTCGAACTCAAGGGCTATGCCGGGCCGGTCAGGACTTACGCGACGCAGCTGACGCCGAAATAGTCCGCGCGCGCGGCGCGCTCCAAGACCCCCTCAGACGGCCAAAATTATTAACCCTTTGTTGAGCGAATTTTAAGGAACTCGCCAAAAATCCGGGCATCTCAAGGGCGGAGTTCACCAGCTTTGGCTTCTAATAGGCCGCTCCCAGCGTCGGAGCGCCGCAACAATTTGCGGCGGGGGAATACCAGAAATGACGTCGGAATCTATTGCGCATACCGCCGATCCGAGCCCGGCCGACCCGACCCGGCTGCTCGAGCATGCGATCAACAATCTGTCGCTCGGGCTGATCATCTTCGACGCCAAGCGGGAGGTCGTGTTCTGCAACACCCGCTATATGGAAATCTACGGGCTTTCGCCCGAGCAGGTGAAGCCCGGCACGCCGACCGCCAAACTGATCCAGCACCGGCTGAATTTGGGACTCAAGGTCCAAGCAAAGCCCGAGGATTACGTCCGGCAGCGCGTCGAGGGCGCCGTCGTCGCCGACACGACCACACAGGAATTCGCCGACGGCAGGGTCATCGCCTACACGGTTCACCCGATGCCTGGCGGCGGCGGGATGGCCACGCATGAGGACATCACCGGGCGGGAAGAAATCGGCGCCCGCCTGCAGGCGCAAGTCGAGTTGGGCAAGCAGCAGGAAGAGGATTTGCGGATCCGAAATTTCCAGTTCGATACCGCGATCAACAACATGTCGCAGGGACTATGCTTCTTCGACGCCTCCCATCGGTTGATCGTGTGCAACGACCGCTACATCGACATGTATGATCTGCCGCGCGACCGCATCGGTCCCGGCACGCCGCTGACCGAGGTCGTCGATTTGCGGTTTGAGGCCGGCAGCTTTCCTGCGATGTCGCGCGATGAATATCTGCACTGGCGCACCAATGTTGCGATATCCAACGAGCCGACCGACAGCATCGTCGAACTCCGTAACGGGCGCACCTTCAAGATCAGGCATCGGCCGATGCCCGACGGCGGCTGGGTTGCGACCCACGAGGACATCACCGAGCAGCGGCAGTCCGAGGTCAAGATCGAATATATGGCCCACCACGACGCGCTCACCCACCTCGCCAATCGGGTGCTGTTGAACGAGCGGCTGGAGCAGGCGCTGGGCCGCCGCATCCATCGCGAGCAGATGGTCGCGGTTCACCATCTCGACCTCGATCAGTTCAAGGCCGTCAACGACACCTTCGGCCATCCCGCCGGCGACAAGCTGCTGAAGATCGTCGCCGAGCGCCTGCGCGCCCTGGTCGGGGAGACCGACACCATCGCGCGGATGGGCGGCGACGAATTCGTTATCGTGCAGGCGCCGATTGCCGATCCGGCCGACGCGACCGCGCTGGCGCTCCTCATTATTGCCTCGATGAGCGAACCCTTCGAGCTGGACGGCCATCAGGCCGTGATCGGTGCCAGCATCGGCATTGCGGTCGGCCCCAACGACGGATTGCGGCCTGATCGATTGCTGCGCAACGCCGATCTTGCGCTATACCGCGCCAAAGGCGATGGGCGCAGCACGTTCCGCTTCTTCGAGCCGGCGATGGATTTGCAGATGCAGACCCGCCGTACCATGGAGCAGGATCTGCGCAAGGCG
Source organism: Bradyrhizobium lablabi (assembly GCF_900141755.1). Classification (NCBI taxonomy): domain Bacteria; kingdom Pseudomonadati; phylum Pseudomonadota; class Alphaproteobacteria; order Hyphomicrobiales; family Nitrobacteraceae; genus Bradyrhizobium; species Bradyrhizobium lablabi. The sequence continues at coordinate 3,092,377 of NZ_LT670844.1, forward strand.
CTGCCCGGCGGCGAGTTCGAGCTCTACTACCAGCCGGTGGTCAATTTGGCGAGCAACGAGATCAGCGGCTTCGAGGCGCTGATCCGCTGGAACCATCCGAAACAGGGAATGATTGCGCCGGCCTCGTTCATTCCGCTGGCCGAAGAGATCGGCTTTATCGTCCCGGTGGGCGAGTGGGTGATCCGGCAGGCCTGCGTCACCGCGGCGGCGTGGCCGGAGCATCTTCATGTCGCGGTCAATATTTCAGCCGCCCAATTCCGCAGCCCCGGCCTGATGCAGGTGATCGTGGGGGCGCTCGCAGCCTCCGGCCTGTCGCCGACCCGGCTCGAGATCGAAATCACCGAAACCGTGCTGTTGCAGAACAGGGAAGCGACGCTTTCCGTGCTTCACCAATTGCGGGCGCTCGGCATCCGGATCGCGATGGACGATTTCGGTACCGGCTATTCCTCGCTGACCTATTTGCAGTGTTTTCCGTTCGACAAGATCAAGATCGATCGCTCCTTCGTCAAGGACATCACGGAAAACGCCGGCTCGCTCAACATCGTCCGCGCGGTGGCGGCGCTCGCCAGTGGCATGGGCATGACGGCGACCGCCGAAGGCGTCGAAACCTCGGAACAGCTCGACACGATCACGTCCGAAGGCTGCACCGAGATGCAGGGCTATTTGTTCAGCCGGCCGCTTCCCGTGGCCGAGATCGAGCGGCTGTTCCTCTCGCGGCGCGAGACGCCCGGCCGTATTGTCGCGGCGTGATTAAGCCACGCCGTCATTCCGGGATGGTCCGAAGGACCAGACCCGGAATGACGGTGTGCTCAAAACTCCTTCGCGATCGTGGCCAGCATCTCGAGCAGCGCAGCGCGGTTGGCCGGGCCCAAGAGTTCGTTGAGACGCGCTTCATGCTTGGCGGCGACCAGCTTCTTGGCGCGCGCCAGCACCGCTCTCCCTTTGTCGGTCAAGACCAGGATGTGGGAGCGGCGATCGTTGGTCGAACGCATCCGCGTGCAGAGGTCGCGGCTCTCCAGGCCGTCGAGCATCGCGACGAAATTCGGCCGGAGGATGCCGAGCGTGTTGGCGATCTCGGTCTGGTTGCGCCCGGGATTTTTGTCGAGCAATAGCAGCACGGAAAACTGCGCCGGTGTCAGTTGCAGCGGCTCGACGCAGCGCAGAAAATCCTCGAACACTTTCAATTGCGCACGCTTGAGCGAATAGCCCAACAGCTCCGACAACTCCCCGAGCTGCAGCGCCGTGCCTTCCGCCGCCCCCTCGGCAGGCTCCTTGCGGGCGGGGCGGGACGTCTTGCCGCTTTCCTTGGCGGTTTCGACCGCAGCTGTCTTGGAAACAGTCATCGCTCGATGCTCGTAATCCCGGTAGGCTGCAAGCGGCCGAGGCCGAAATTGTCCGGCCCTTGAGGTTATATTTAATAATTGTTATACACTATATCAAATACCCACGGCGTTTTTCAACTGCTGTGATCGGGCCTTCCGGGGGGCATCCCAAGCCGCTTCCGGCCCGAGGTGTGAGGGGGAGCGTCCGATCTTGAACACGACGATCATGCTGTTCCTGCTGCAGGACGGCATTACCAACGGCGCGATCTATGCATTGCTCGGCCTGGCGCTGGTGCTGGTGTTCGCCGTGACCCGGGTAATCCTGATCCCGCAGGGTGAGTTCGTCACCTATGGCGCGCTGACCTATGCCTCGCTGTCCTCCGGCCAAATGCCCGGTACCGCCCGGCTGGCGGTGGCGATGGGCGTCGTCGCGTTCGGCCTCGATCTGTACGCCGGCCGCCGAGCGCTGCACCTCGCGCTTGTCGGGCGCGCCTTCGCGGTCAATATCGTTTTGCCCGCGCTCATCTTCGCGATCACTTCCTGGCTCGCCGGCCGCCATCCGCCGGCCGGCGTCTGCATCGCGCTGTCGCTTTTAATCGTCGCCTCGATCGGGCTGTTTCTCTATCGCATCGCGTTTCAGCCGATTGCCCACACCTCGGTGCTGGTGCTGTTGATCGCCTCGGTCGGCTGCCATCTTGCGATGCAAGGATTTGGATTGGTATTTTTCGGCGCTGAAGGCCAGCGCGGGCCGACCATTGCGGATACCGCCTTGACGGTCGGCCCGCTGCGTTTCACCGGCCAGAGCCTCGCCGTCTACGGCATCACCATTGCCTTCATTATCGCCCTGTGGCTGTTCTTCGGCCTGTCACTGTACGGCAAGGCGCTGCGCGCGACCGCCGTCAATCGGCTCGGCGCGCGGCTGGTCGGCATAAGGACCACGCTGTCGGGACAGATCGCGTTCCTGCTGGCATCGGTGATCGGGGCGATTTCGGGGATCCTGATCGTACCGATCACGACGCTCTATTACGACACCGGATTCCTGATCGGGCTGAAAGGCTTTATCGCCGCGATCATCGGCGGCCTCGTCAGCTATCCCTTGACCGCGATCGCGGCGCTGGTGGTTGGATCGGTCGAGGCCTTTTCCTCGTTCTATGCCAGTAACTTCAAGGAGGTTATCGTTTTCACGCTGATCCTTCCGGTCCTCTTGCTGCGGTCGCTGGCGGCGCCCGCGGTCGAGGAAGAGAAGGATTGACCGCGATGCCGCAGCGGCTGCCCATCATCCTGTTTGCGCTCGTCATGGCGGCGATCCCCTTCATCCCGGACATGCCGCCGTTCTGGATCGTGCTGTTGGACAATATCGGCCTGTCGGCGCTGGTGGCGATGGGGCTCGTGCTTCTGACGGGCGTGGGCGGTCTCACCTCATTCGGCCAGGCAGCGTTTTGCGGGTTTGGCGCCTATACCACGGCGGTGTTGACGACGGCCTATGGAATGTCGCCATGGCTGACGCTGCCGGCCTCGCTTCTGGTGAGCGGCCTTGCCGCGGTCCTGCTCGGCCTCGTCACGGTGCGATTGTCCGGCCATTATTTGCCGCTCGGCACCATCGCCTGGGGCCTCGGGCTTTTCTATCTGTTCAGCAAGCTCGAATTTTTGGGCCGCAATGACGGCATCTCGGCGATCCCGCCGCTCTCGATCGGCTCCTTCAAAATGATCGACCCCGGAGCGATCTATTTTGCCATCTGGATCGCGGTGCTGCTCGCGGCGCTGCTGACGATGAACCTCTTGGATTCCCGCACCGGCCGCGCCATCCGCGCGCTGCGGCGCGGGCATATCGCCGCCGAAGCGTTCGGCGTGCAGACGCCGCGCGCCAAACTCCTGGTGTTCATCTACGCCGCGGTGCTGGCGGGCCTTTCCGGCTGGCTCTACGCCCATTTCCAGCGCGCCACCAATCCGACGCCGTTCGGCGCGCAGGCGGGCATCGAATATCTCTTTGTCGCGGTGGTCGGCGGCGCCGGCTATGTCTGGGGCGGCGTGCTGGGCGCGGCCATCGTCGTCATCCTGAAGGAAATTCTTCAGAGCTATTTACCCTATGTGTTCGGAGGCCAGGGCCAGCTCGAGACCATCGTGTTCGGCATCCTGCTGGTGCTCTTGTTGCAACTTGCGCCGACCGGGGTCTGGCCCTGGCTGGTGGCGCGACTGCCGTTCAAACCAAGCCGCAAGCGTCCCGATACTTCGCTGCCATTGCCACCGCGGCCAAAGCCGCCGGCCTCTGTTGGCGTGCTGCTGCAGATCGACAATGCCCGAAAACAGTTCGGCGGCGTGGTCGCGGTCAACGATGTCTCCTTCGACGTCCAGGCCCGCGAGATCGTGGCGTTGATCGGGCCGAACGGCGCCGGCAAGAGCACGACTTTTAATCTCATCACCGGCGTGCTTCGCCCGACCGGCGGCAGCATCTCGATTCTCGGCAACAAGTTCGGTCATGCGCGACCACAACAGGTGGCAAAACTCGGGATCTCCAGGACCTTTCAGCATGTGAAACTGGTGCCGGACATGACGGTGTTGGAAAACGTCGCGATCGGCGCGCATCTGCGCGGCCGCGCCGGAGCGCTCGCCAGCATGTTCCGGCTTGACCGGACTGATGAGGCCAGGCTGCTGGCGGAAGCCGCGCGTCAGATCGAGCGCGTCGGGCTCGGCGACCAGATCGATGCGCTGGCGGGCTCGCTCTCGCTCGGCCAGCAGCGCATCGTCGAGATCGCGCGTGCGCTGTGCGTCGATCCGATGCTGCTGTTGCTCGACGAACCGGCGGCGGGATTGCGGCATATGGAGAAGCAGCAGCTGGCTGCGCTGCTACGCCAGTTGCGCGACGGCGGCATGTCGGTGCTTCTGGTCGAGCACGACATGGGATTTGTGATGGATCTCGCCGACCGCGTCGTCGTGCTCGACTTCGGCACCAAGATCGCGGAAGGCACGCCCGACGCGATCAAGACCAATCCCGAGGTGATCAAGGCCTATCTCGGAGCGGCGGCATGAGCGCTCTTTTGCAGGTCACCGATGCGCATATCGCCTACGGCAAGGTCGAGGCCGTGCGTTCGGTGTCGCTCGAGGTCGGCGACAACGAGATCGTCACCATCGTTGGCGCCAATGGCGCCGGCAAGACCACGCTGTTGAACGCCGTCATGGGGATCTTGCCGCTGAAGGGCCGCGTGCGCTTTGCCGGCGCCGACCTGGCGCGGCTCGAGATCGAGGACCGCGTGGCGGCGGGCTTGAGCCTCGTGCCGGAACATCGCGAACTATTCTCCACCATGAATGTCGAGGACAATCTGCAGCTCGGCGCGTTCCGGATTGCAAAAGCCACCGCCGCAAAATCCTTTGAGCGCGTCTACACCCTGTTTCCACGGCTGAAGGAGCGGCGCAAGCAATTGGCGGGCACGCTGTCGGGCGGCGAGCAGCAGATGCTGGCGATGGGCCGCGCTTTGATGGGCGCGCCGCGGCTGTTGATGCTGGACGAACCCAGTCTCGGGCTCGCGCCGATCATCGTCGCCGATATTTTCCGCACCATCGCCGAATTGCGCGCCAGCGGCGTGTCGGTGCTCCTGGTCGAGCAGAACGCGCAAGCCGCGCTGCAAATCGCCGACCGCGCCTATGTGATGGAGCTCGGCGAATTCGTGCTCGATGGCCCGGCAAAAGACATCGCCGCCAACGCACGCGTCGTCGCGAGCTATTTGGGATTTCAGCACGAAGGCGCGAGCGCGGTTTAACGCTCACCGGCCGTCATGCCCCGCCACCGGGTCTCGCCTTCGGCGAGCCCGATGACAGGCTCCAGCGGGGCATCCAGTACTCGGCGACGTCGAGATTCTTTCACTGCCGGCGGTGATTACTGGATCATCCGCTTTCGCGGATGATGACAGTGGTGGTGTGGCCTCACTTCGCCAGCACGTATTTCCCATCCTTCACCGTCAAGAGAATGCGCGAGCGGTCGTCGAGGCCGTAGCGGTCTTTGTCGGTGAAGTTGTAGACGCCCTGGCTGGCGGCAATGTCGCGTTCGCTGATCAATGCCTGGCGGATCGCCTCGCGGAATTCCAGCGTGCCGGGTTTTGCGGTTTTCAGCGCGACCGGGACGACGCGTTGGAGCACCAGGAACGCATCGTAGGAATGGCCGGCGAACTGGCTGCGGCTGTTCGCGCCGTATTTTGCCTCGTAGGCCTTGTCGAGCGCGAGGCCGGGCTTTTTCGTCAGCGCGCTGTCGGGCTGATCCTCGGGATCCATCACCGGCCCCGACGCCATCAGCACGCCCTCCGCCGCCGGACCCGCGATGCGAATAAAATCCATGCTGGCGGCGCCGTGGGTCTGGTAGATCAGGCCCTTGTAGCCGCGCGCCCGCAACTCGGTCTGCGGCAGCCCCGCCGCGGTGCCGGAAGCGCCGACAAGAATGGCGTCGGGATTGGCGGCGACGAGCTTCAGCACCTGCCCGGTCACCGACGTGTCCGGCCGCGCAAAACGCTCTTCATCGGCCAGCGTCATGCCCATTGCGACGCCTTGCGACTTGAAATCGTTGAACCAGAGATCGCCGTAGGAATCGGAGTAGCCGATATAGCCGACGGTTTTGACGTTATGCGCCTTCATATGCTCGTACAGCACCTTGCCCATGATCGGGATCGGCTGCGGCATGGTCACCGACCATTTTGCGCGGTCCGGCGTGATCGGGAACGGCGACAGGCCGATATGGGGAATGCCGGCTTCGTTGGCGACATTGGATACCGCAATGGTCGGCGGCGTCGTCGACGAGCCCATGATGATGTCGGCCTTGGACTCCGTGACGAAGCGCCGCGCATTGGTGGTAGCGTTGGTCGGATCGCCGCCGTCGTCAAGCACGATGACCTTTAGCGGTACGCCGGCGATTTCCTTGGTCACGAAATCGAGCGCGTTGCGCTCGGGAATGCCAAGCGCCGCGCCCGGTCCGGTGGTCGTCAGCGTGATGCCGATGGTGATTTCATTGGTCTGTGCCGGCGCGGGCAACGCCGGCAGCGCAACCGACGCCGCAAGCACCGCAGCCGACAGATAAAACCTCTTCATTGGATCCTCCCTTGGAATTGTTGTTCAGTCTCTTTGTTTGAGCATGATCTTTTCGGAAAACCGGTACCCACTTTTCCGGATCATGCTCTAGATCAAAATTCGCTTCGCAATTCAGCCCCTTCTTTAGGCGATGCGCGTCGTTTGGTCACGCTCCCGGCTGATCAGCCCCGCATGAACTTCGCAACGATCTCCTCCGGCACCGCTGCTGATTTCAGCTGCGACGGATCGTCGGGGTGACGGCCGACCAGCACGCGGGTCTCGAACGCCTCGATCGCCAGCGCCTCGCCCTTGAACACCTTGTGGGTCACCTCAAAACTCGATCGCTTAAAGCTTTCGACACGGCTCTCGATCGCGATCCAGTCGCCATGGGTGGATGCGATATGGAATTTCGCCCTTGTATCGACCATGGGAATGCCGACCAGGCCATATTTTTTGATGATGTCCTGCTTGGAAAAACCCGCCGCCTCGAACAGGATCGAGGTCGAATCGTCGAACATCTCGAAATAGCGCGGATAATAAACGATGTTGGCGGGGTCGCAGTCGCCCCACTGGATCTGCACATTCCTGCGGTTGACGAACATGCAACGTGCCTAGCGCGGCGCCATGCGGAGCGCGGCGTCGAGCCGCACAACTTCGCCGTTCAAATAAGGATTGTCGATCATGTGCAGCGCCAGCGAAGCGAACTCGTCGGCGTGCCCGAGCCGGCGCGGGAAAGGTATCGCCGCCGCCAATGAGTCCTGCGCCTCCTGCGGCAGATTGGCCAAAAGCGGGGTGAGGAACAGCCCCGGTGCGATGGTCAGCACGCGAATGCCGAACTGCGCCAGTTCGCGCGCGATCGGCAAGGTCATCGCGACGATGCCGCCCTTTGACGCCGAATAGGCCGACTGTCCGATCTGACCGTCATAGGCCGCAACCGACGCGGTCGAGATCACGACACCGCGCTCGCCGGTCGCAAGTGGCTCCAGTTTTGCCATCTCGGCGGTCGCAAGGCGGAGCATGTTGAACGAGCCGATCAAATTGACTTTTATCACTTTATCGAAATCGGCAAGCGGCATCGGGCCGTCCTTGCCGACCACCCGCTTGGCGACGCCGATGCCGGCGCAATTGATCAAGACCCGCGCCGGGCCATGGGCCTTGGCCGCCGCGGCGACGGCGGCTTCGGCGGAGGCTGCGTCGGAGACGTCGCAGACGATGGCCGTCCCTTTGATCTCGGCGGCGACGCTCTCGGCGAGTTTTGCGTTGAGGTCGCAGACGGCAACTTTTGCACCCTGCGCTGCTAGTCTTCGCGCGGTGGCGGCGCCCAGTCCCGATGCGCCCCCGGTGACGATGGCGGCCTGATCCTTTAACTGCATGATGTCTCTCCCTGGCGGAATTGTTGTTGGGGTTGGCTAAAGCGTTATCACGTGCGCAGGCAGCGTTGGCGAATAAATCTCGTCGATCAGGCCGGCGCGATGATCCAGCACCGCGCGCTGGTTGATCGAGCCCTTGTCGGTGACTTCGCCGCGATCGATCGACAGCGGCGTGCCGAGCAGCACCGCGCGGGTGATCCGTGTCGACGATCCCGTCGCGGTCCCCAGGAATTTTGCAAACCGCTCGCGAAACGCGGATCGAATCAGGGGATCGGAGGCGGTCGCGGCAAGATCGTCGATCGGAAGCGTCGGATTGATCAGGCGGCAGCCGTCGAGATCGAGCACCACCAGCGCCGAAATCTCGTCGCGGTTGATGCCGGCGATCACGACGTCGCGAACCAGCGGCGCGCAGGCCGCGACAAATCGCGCCCGCAGGGGGCCGACGCTGACCCAGGTGCCGCTGGCGAGCTTGAAATCCTCGGCGATGCGGCCGTCGAAATCGAAGCCGGCGCTGAAATCGTCCGAAACGACCGGTTTCAGCGCGTCGCCGAACTTATAAAAGCCTTCCTCGTCGAAGGCCGCGGCGGTCAATTGCGGCTGGCGCCAATAACCCGGTGTGACATTCGGCCCTTTGGCGCGAACCTCGAGCTTGCCGTTGTTGGGAACAAGCTTTGCGTCGTTACCGGACACCGGCAGCCCGACATGGCCGGAGCGGCTGGTGGCAGGTTTTACGGACATGAAGAACGGCGCGGTCTCGGTGGCCCCCAAGCCGGTCAGCATGGGCACGCGGTATCCGGTCTCCTGCGCGCCGAGTTCATCAAGGCTGTTCCAGATAAACGGCGATAGCGCCGCGCCCGAGAAGAACATCGCATGCAGCCTTGCGAAGAATTTTGCGCGCAACGCCTTGTCGTCGCGCAAATAGGGCAGCAGCGATTCATACCCCTTCGGCACGTTGAAATAGACCGTCGGCGAAATCTCGCGCAAGTTACGCACGGTCTCCTCGATGCCGCCGGGCATCGGCTTGCCGGCGTCGAGATACATCGAGCCGCCGTTATAAAGCGTCAGCCCGATGTTGTGATTGCCCCCAAACGTGTGGTTCCACGGCAGCCAATCGACGATCACCGGCGGCTCGTCTTTGAGGAACGCCAGCGTCTCGCGAAGCATCACCTGATTGGCGCAGATCATCCGCTGGGTGTTGATGACAGCCTTGGGATTGCCGGTCGAGCCCGATGTCAGCAGGAATTTTGCGATCGTATCCGGACCGATGGCGTCATGCGCGGCATCAAGGTGCCGATGCTCCGGCGTCGCCAGCAACTCGCCGAGCATCGTCACATCGCGGCCGGGCACGCGGCCGTGCGCGGCCACGATCTCGGTGCCAAGGGAGACATTGGCTTCGAGCGCTTCCGCAAATTTCGTGGCGTCATCGGCGAACACGAGCCCGGGCGTCAACAGCTTCATCAGAAAAGCAAGCTTGCCGTAGTCTTTAGACACCAGCGAATAGGCCGGCGACACCGGGCAGAACGGAATGCCCGCATAGAGCGCACCGAACGCGACCAGCGCGTGGTCGATCGAATTGCCGGAGAGGATCACGACCGGCTTTTCCGCGGAGAGGCCGCGCGCGATCAGGCTCGAGGCAATGCGCCGGCTCGATACCAGCAATTCTCCGTAGGTGATTTGCCGCCAGCCGCCGCTCGCATCGCGCTCCGCCATGAAGACGCGGTTGGGCTCCGCCTTGGCCCAATGATGCAGGCGATCGGTCAATCGAACCGGATACTCGCCGAGCGCCATTTTCGGGCGGAGATAGATCGTGCCGTCGCTGCGGCGGTCGATTGCGACGTCGGGGTCGCCGAACGAGATCGGGCGCAGCGGCGCGTCGCTGCGCGGGGTCGGGACCGACATGTTGGGTTTTGCAATCATGTCAGGTCGGTTTTACCTTGGCGGTCTTGCGATCGAGAAACGCGCGTATCCGAGTTTTGGCCTCTTTGTCGCTCTGCGCCACAGTTGCCATCAGCGACTCCATCAGAAGTCCGGCCTGCGGGTTGGCTTCCGCGATCATCGGCAGCGCCTGCAGCACCGCGAAATTCGTCAGCGGCGCGTTGGTCGCGACCTTTGCGGCGAGCTCCATCGCCTTCGGATAGGCATTTCCTTCCTCGGTGAGATATTGCGTAAAACCGTAAGCCGCGCCCTCGATCGCGGAATAGACCCGTCCCGTGAGCATCATATCCGTCATCCGCGCGACGCCGATCAGCCGCGGCAGCCGCACCGATCCGCCGCCGCCGACGAAAATCCCGCGCTGGCCTTCCGGCAGTGCGAAATAGGCCGACGGTTCGGCGACGCGAATATGCGCCGCGCATGCAAGCTCGAGCCCGCCGCCGATCACCGCGCCTTTCAGCGCCGCGATCACCGGCACGCGGCAATATTGCACGCGGTCAAACACCCGGTGCCACATCTGCGAATGCTGCAGACCTTCGGTCGCATCCTGCTCGGTCAGCTCGGAAAGGTCGAGGCCGGAGGAAAAATGATCGCCGATGCCGTGGATCACCACGGCTCGGATGTCGTCGGGGATGTTCGAGAAGCAATCAGCGATGGCAAGGATAATGCCGTCGTTCAGCGCATTACGCTTGGCCGGGCGGTTGAGGCCAACGGAAAGCACGGGGCCGGAAACCTCGACCTTGAGCAGCGCGGGCTGGCCCGCAGTCGCGGCAGATGCGGCGTTTCCCATCGGTTTATTACGTCCTGTGCAGAATAGTTATAGTTTATAACTATTGCGGGTGGAGTCAATCCTAGACGGACGCGCGGTGCGCCCCCTCTCCCGCTTGCGGGGGAGGGCTGGGGTGGGGGCTCTCTCCGCATTGGAATTCGCGGAGAGAGCCCCCACCCGCCTCGCTTGGCCCGGCACCCTCCCCCGCAAGCGGGAGAGGGAGGAATCGCCGGGACGATTCGCGGAGAGATTCGGCGGATCCTCACAACACCTGATGCACCGCGATCTCGACGCGGTCGGGGTGCCTTGCGCCGACGCCGATGAACAGGTTTTCCATCAGCCAGCGGTATTTTTCGGCACCCGTTTCGAATCTCGGCACCGAGCGGAAATAAATCAAAGCGGGATCGACCGTTTCGCCTTTTGCAATCCGGTCCAGAAGCTCCTTCGGACCAAAGCGGATGCCGATATTTTCGATGTAGACGATGGCGCCGTCGTCCAGCTCGAAAGCGTACTTTGCCTCGAGCTCGGTAAAACCGTTCGGACGAATGGTCTGGAAATCCGCGCCGACCGGAAAGATTTTTCCCTGGATGCCCTCGCCGAAAACCTCGCCGCCGAGGATCGGAATGATCCGCCTGATACCATGGCCGTGATCGCCGGCAACGATTGGGGTGCCGACCCTGATCGCGAGGCTGAAGACATATTTGGTTTGAAGCGCAGGGATCATAGAATTCCAAGCCCTCTCTAAATATTTTCCAGTTCGATGGCTTCATCCTTCGAGACGCATCGCTTCGCGATGCTCCTCAGGATGAGGTGTTAGACCCTCATGGTGAGGAGCGCGGCAAAGCCGCGCGTCTCGAACCATGTGGCCCCGTTCGATGCCCTATTGAGCCATCATCCGCTGCGGCAGCCAGGTCGCCAGCAGCGGAAATGCAATGAGGATGACGAGCCGGACCAGGTCGGTCAGGACGAACGGGATCACGCCTTTAAAGATCGTGGCAAACGACACGTCCTTGACCACACTCTTGATGACAAAGACGTTCATGCCGACCGGTGGATGGATCAGGCCGAGCTCGACCGTCATCACGATGATGACGCCGAACCAGATCGGGTCGAAGCCGAGATGGGAGATCACGGGGAAGATGATCGGTACCGTCAGGATGATCATCGCCATCGCGTCCATCAGGCAGCCGAGCACCAGATACATCAGCATGATGAGGGCCAGCACGCCGTAGGGGCCGATGCCGAGGCTAGTGAGAAATTCCGTGACCTTCTGTGGGGTCTGCGTCACCGTCAAAAAATATCCGAAGATCAGGGCGCCGATCAGCACCGTGAACACGGCGGCGGCGGTGCGGGTCGCCTGCAGAAGCGAGGCGAGAATCTTTTCCCGGTCCAGCCGTCCGGTGAGCAGGCCGATCAGGAACGCGCCGGTGGCACCGACGCCGCCGGCTTCGGTCGGGGTAAAGCGCGGCAGGAACGGCAGGCCGTACAGCCCGCCGATGACGAACACGAACAGCAGCACCGGCGCCCAGATCTGCTTCAGCCCCGCAAAACGTTCGGGCCAGGTGGTGTGCGTTCCCTTTGGCAAAAAGCCCGGCCGGAAGTAACCGATCAGCGCGATGGTGATCATGTACATGGTCATCGCAAGCAGGCCGGGAATGATGCCGGCGATGAACAGTTTGCCGATGTCCTGCTCGGTGATGATGCCGTAGACCGCGAGTACGGTCGACGGCGGCAGCATGGCGCCCAGCGTGCCGCCGGCCGCAATCACGCCGGTGGCAAAGGATTGCGGATAGCCGAAGCGGCGCATTTCAGGATAGGCCACGGCCGAAAAGGTCGCGGCGGTCGCGACCGATGAGCCGCAGATCGCGGCAAAGCCGCCGCACGCCGCAACCGTGGCAATGCCGAGACCCCCGCGTAAATGTCCGACAAACCCGTTGGCGGCGCGGAACAGTTCGCGGCTCATCCCGGAATTGCTGACGAACGTTCCCATCAAGAGGAACATCGGAATCACGCCAAAGGTGTAGTCGGTCACCGTACGCATCGAGGTCTGGCCGACCAGTTTTAAGGCCGGCGTGCCGCCAACGAGATAAGAGAAGCCGGAGACGCCGACGAGGCCCATCGCCATGCCGACCGGCACGCGCAACAGCATCAGCGTGAACAGCGCGACAAACCCCAGGATGGCGACGGCATCGGTGCTCATGCCGTCTACTCCACGGTCTTGATCTTGGGGTCGTGCATCAGATCGGGATGAAAGATCAGGCGGTACGTACGCACGGCGATCAACAGCACCGCGGAGACGTCGCCGGCCCAGGCCACCGCAAAAAACGGCCAGGTCGGCATGTGCATGTCGAAGGTGAGCACGTTGTCGTTATAGGTGACGCGCACCTTGTCGAACAGCGTCCAGGTCTGCACCGTCACCACAAACAACAGCACCAGCGTCGCGAACACATCGATCATCCGCTGGTATCTTGGGCCGACATTGGCCCAGATCAGGTCGACGGTGATGTGTCCGCCGCGATAGCTGGTGGCGGCGATGCCCCAGAAGATCAAAATCCCGAGCAGCAAGCGCCCGATATCGAAGGAGTCCGGGATCGCATAGTTCAGCGTGTTGCGCAGCAGGACCGAGATGAAAACATCGAGCGCGACGATGCCGACGAAGCCGGCCGCGATCCATTCGATCGTGTCTATGAAGCGGTCCATCGAAGCGCGCTGCATTTCTCCCCCTTGAAAGCGTTTGCGCGGTGAAAACGGCGGCGGGAGATTTTCCCGCCGCCGCTCTTGAGGCGTCAGTGACGCGTGATTACTGCGTCAAGGCGTTATATTTGGCGAGCGACGCCTTCAACTCCGCCATCGCCGCGTCCGGATCGACGCCTTTGGCCTTGACGCCATCGGCCCAGGTCTTGACCAGTGGCTCGGCGGCCTTCTTCCACTGTGCAAGCTGGTCCGGTGTCAGCGTATAGACTTCCTGGCCGGGCTCGGCCTTCACCTTGTCGACGCCCGCGTCCTCGAACTTGCCCCAGGGTTCGCCGACGCGGCCGGCCGCCTCGGTATTGCAGTTGTCGTCAATCGCCTTCTTCTGGCGGTCCGACATCTCATTGTACTTGTCCTTGTTCATCACGAAGGCGAAGGTCGTGACATAGAGCGGCGCGTCCATGTGATACTTGGTCACCTTGTCGACGCCAAACAGCACCAGCGACCCCCAGGGGAAGGTAACGCCGTCGGCGACGCCGCGCTCGATGATGTCGCGCACTTCCGGCGCCGAGGACTGCACATTGGTGCCGCCGAGCAGCGTCACGAAATTCCCCATCGTGGCATGCGCAGGCCGGATCCTCAGGCCCTTGATGTCCTCGGGCACCACGATCTTCTTGGTGCGTGAGTGGAACGATGACGGCGAATGGATGAAGGCAAGGCAGAACTTGACGTCCTTCATCTCCTTCTCCGCATACTTGCGATACCAGGCGTCCAGCCCCTCGGAGCCGCCCTTGGCATCCGACATCAGGAATGGAAGCTCGCCGGCGCCGATGATCGGGAAGACGCCGGGATCGTAGCCGGGATTGACGTAGGTGACGTCGGCGATGCCGTCGCGCGCCATGTTGTAATGGTCTTTTGCCTTACCGAGTTGTTGCGCCGGAAACACCTTGTACTTGATGGTGCCGCCTGAGGCCTTCTCAACCGCGGCGCCCCAGTCTTCCATCGCCTTCTGCAGCGGATGGGAGGCCGGCACCCAGTGCGAAATCTTCAGCTCGAAGGTTTTTTCCTGCGCGAATGCGGGCGTCACGCTCAACGCCAGCGCTAACGCCAATAGATTCTTCCTCATCGACATCCTCTCCCTCCTGGCACAGGCTTTCAGTGGCCCTTTGCAGATATTGTTATATGATATAATTATCATTGCAAGTCGGCGGCCGCGACCGCAGCTCAGGTTGAAGCCTATAACACCGGAGGGAGCAAGTATTGCGGACAAAAGTAGCAATCATCGGCGCAGGCCCCGCGGGATTGCTGCTGGGCCAACTGCTTCACTCTTACGGGATCGACAATTTCATTCTGGAACGCCAGACGCCGGACTATGTGCTCGGCCGCATCCGCGCCGGCCTTTTGGAAGAAGGCACGGTGGCGCTGCTCGACGAAGTCGGCGCCGGCGTGCGCGCCCATCGCGAGGGACTGGTGCATGACGGCATCGAGCTCGCGTTCGGCGGGAGCCGCCATCGCATCGACATGAAGGCGGCGACCGGCAAGACCGTGATGATCTACGGCCAGACAGAAGTGACGCTCGATTTGATGAATGCGCGGAAGGCCGCCGGCCTGACCACGGTTTACCAAGCGGCCGACGTCAAGCCGCACGACTTCGACACCGATCACCCGCGTGTCACTTACGTCAAGGACAGCATCACCTACGAACTCGACTGCGATTTCATCGCGGGCTGCGACGGTTTTCATGGCGTCAGCCGCGCCAGCGTAAAACCTTCGGCGATCGAGACGTTCGAACGGGTCTATCCGTTCGGCTGGCTCGGGATTCTGTCGGAGACGCCGCCAGTCAGCCATGAATTGATCTACTCAAATCATGCGCGAGGCTTTGCGCTGTGCACCATGCGCTCGATGCACCGCAGCCGTTACTACGTGCAGTGTCCGCTCGACGATCATATCGATCAATGGCCTGACGACCGGTTCTGGGATGAATTGAAGCGGCGGCTCGACCAGAAGGCGGTCGACAGTCTCGTCACCGGGCCGTCGATCGAAAAGAGCATCGCGCCCTTACGCAGTTTCGTCGCCGAGCCGATGCGGTTCGGGCGGATGTTTCTGGCCGGCGACGCCGCGCACATCGTGCCGCCGACCGGCGCCAAAGGATTAAACCTCGCCGCGAGCGACGTGCACTATCTCTCGAGCGCGTTGCGCGAATATTACGACGAGAAATCTTCCGCCGGGATCGATGGCTATTCCGCAAGAGCACTGGCGCGGGTCTGGAAGGCGGTGCGCTTCTCCTGGTGGATGACATCCATGCTGCATCGCTTTCCCGACACCGAAGGTTTTGGCGCGAAGATTCAGTTGGCTGAATTGAATTATCTCGTGGGTTCGAAGGCGGCGACGGCATCGCTGTCGGAGAATTATGTCGGGTTGCCGTATTAAGGTGCTCGCGCGACACACGACCCTCGTGGTGAGGAGCGCGTCTTCGCGCGTCTCGAACCATGAGGCCCGCGGACCATCCTTCGAGACGCGGCGAAGACGCCGCTCCTCAGGATGAGGGCGGAGTTTGTTGCTGGATGAGGGCGGTCATACCATGCTCACACTCTACTTCGCGCCAGGCTCGAGTTCGATGGCCGTGCACATCGCGCTGCACGAAATTGGGGTGCCGTTCGAAGCAAAGCGGATGTCGTTCAAGGGCAACGACATGAGCTCACCGGATTATCTTGCACTCAACCCGGAAGGCAAAGTCCCGACGCTCCTCGTCGACGGACGCCCGCTCACCGAGGTCGCGGCGATCCTCTATTATCTCGCAAAGCGTTTTCCGGAATCTGCGCTACTGCCGCGCGACGATATCGAGGCCGACGCGCAGGCGCTGTCATGGATGTCGTTTGCCGCCTCCACGCTTCACCCGGCGCGACGGCGTGGGCTGGATCATGCCAGGGAAGTCTGGGGAATTGCCGATCGGCGGCTGGGCAGCGGCTGGGCGCTGCAAGATTATTCGATCGCCGACATCCATCTATTTCGGCTGTATTGGCGGTTCGCTAATTCGCTGAAGCCCGCACCCGAAATCTTTCCCAACCTCACCGCGCATTATGCACGCATGATGGCAAGGCCCGCGGTGCAGAAGACGATCGAAGTCGAATCCGCGATTGGGTATGAACTGCCGGCGTAATTGTCGTCACACCGTCGTCATACCCCGCGAAAGCGGGGTATCCAGTACGCTGCGGCCTATCGTTCCTATCGCAAACGTCTCTGGAATACTGGATCACCCGCTTTCGCAGGTGATAACGACCGGGGCTGTTTAAAACTTTGTATGCGGTGCATTTCGCGATGAGATCGCGTTCAATGGCAGCGACGATCGCCACCATTCGAGCGCTGCATATGACTGACACCGATATCCCCGCAGGCTTCGAGCCGCATTTCCGCAAAAGCCCGTTCACCGATCCCTGGGAACCCTTGTATTCGATGCGGTCCGATAAAGCCGTCATCATGGGATTGCGTCTGGCAAAACCGCATACCAATGCCCGCGGGCTGATTCACGGCGGGCTGATCGCATCGCTTGCCGACAACGCGATGGGCCATAGCTGCGGGCAGGTCGCTCGCCTGGGCGCTGCATCCTCGCTGGTGACGATCGGGCTCGCCGTCGATTTCGTCGGCTCCGCGCAGCTTGGGCAATGGCTCGCGGTCGAGCCGGAGGTGATCAGGACCGGCAGCACCATCTGCTTCGCGCAATGTCTCATCAAGGCCGACGACGCCGTGATCGCCCGCGCCAACGGGACCTTTCGCGTGGTGCCGAAGAAGCCTTAATTCGTTCCGGTGCCCGCATCAATTTCCGCCGTCATACCCCGCGAAAGCGGGGTATCCAGTACGCCGCGGCGATTATGGGAATCGAGACGCTGCGTTTACTGGATCACCCGCCGGAGCCTGTCATCGGGCGGCGCCTTGCGCCGACCCGGTGGCGGGTGACGACACCAAACGTTACGTTCCAAAATGCCAGTCGCTGATCTCGACCACGAGGTCGATGAAGGTCCGCACCTTGGCCGACAACAGCCGCGAGGTCGGGTAGACCAGATGGATCGGCAATGGCGGCTGCTCGAATTTTTGCAGCACGATCTTGAGCCGGCCGCGCTCGATGGCGTCGGCGGCCTGATACGCCAGCACCCGCGTCAGGCCGCCGCCCTGCTCGGCATATTGGATCGCGGCGTCGGCGCTGTTGGTCGTGAAGCGCGGCGTAGCGGCGAGGCGAACCTCGCGGCCGTCCTCGACGAACTGCCACTCGGTTGAAGCCGTCGCGCCGAACTGGATCGTTTCGTGAGACTCGATCGCCGCCGGCCGCTTCGGCTCGCCGCGCGATTTGAGATAGTCGGGTGAGGCGACCACGATCCGCCGCATCTCGCCGACTTGGCGCGCGACGAGCGTGGAATCGGGTAGATGGCCGATCCTGACCGCCAGATCGACGCCGTCTTCGACGAGATTGATCACGCGATCCGATAGCCGCAACTCGCCCGCGACCTCGCCATAGCGCATCAAATAGGCCGACATCACCGGACTGACGTGCAGACGGCCAAAGCCGACCGGCGCCGAGACCACCAGCCGCCCGCTCGGCCGCGTCCGCTCGCCCTCGGCCGCGCCTTCGGCTTCCTCGACGTCGGCGAGAATGCGACGCGCGCGCTCCAGATAGCGGGCGCCGACATCGGTCAGCGCGACCTGCCGCGTGGTCCGCTGCAACAGCCGCGCACCGAGACGATCCTCGAGCGCTGCGATCAGCCGAGTCACGTTCGAGGGCGACTGCCCGAGCTTGCGCGCTGCGGGGGCAAAACCGCGCAAATCGGCCACCGCGACAAAGGCCTGCATGGCGTCGATACGGTCCATGGCATTATTTCATATCTTGCAATGATGAAGTGTCAATCCGGACGATTGTTCAAATTTCAAAAATATCCATGTTGGCGGGCGGAAACCGGCGCAAGGCGCCGCTGACTGCAAGGAGAAGCTCCGATGTCAGACGTTCACACTTATTCCAGCGACGTGGCGTTCAGCCCGGCGGTGAAGGAAATTCAGACCCGCAAGGGATCGCGCCGCGCTTACGCGCATGCCGAAGAAAATGGCGGCTGGCGCACCGAAATCGATGAAAACCTCGAAGCGTTCCTGGCCGCGGCCAACAGCCTCTATTTCGCCACCGCGAGCGCGGATGGCCAGCCCTATATCCAGCATCGCGGCGGGCCGAGGGGCTTTGTCAAAATCCTGGACAAGAACACCCTCGCTTTCGCCGACTACAGCGGCAACCGGCAATACATCACGCAAGGAAACCTCTCGGAAAATCCGAAGGCGCATCTCTTCGTGATGGACTACGCCCATCGCCGCCGGGTGAAGATCTGGGGTGAGGCGCGGGTGGTCGATGACGATCCGGCGCTGATGGCCTCGCTGATGCCGCAGGGCTACACGGCGCGGCCCGAACAGGTCATCTTGTTCAAGATTTCGGCGTGGGACACCAACTGCCCGCAGCATATTCCGCAAAAGTTCGATGCGGCCGACGTCGCGGCAGCGCTGTCCTCGCGTGATGCACGGATCGCGGAATTGGAGGCGGAGCTGGCGGCGATGAAAGGCGGGGTAACATAAAAATATCGTCGTCCCAGCGAAAGCAGGGACCCATAACCACAGGCGTCAATTGTTACCAAAGCCGTCTGCCAGTGTGCCGCTTCCGACGGCCGCGGCGTCTGGGTCCCCGCTTTCGCGGGGACGACCGAGGTGGTTCATGCAGCCTCCTGCTGCGGAGCCCACGCAAAATCCGGATAATATTGGAGCATCATCCGGTCGACATAGGCCGTAAGATTTTTGAAGCGTTCAGTGCGCTCGCGTAGTGGCGAAGTGAAGAACGGCGTCAGGATGCCGGCGAGCGCGCCGAAGGCGGTGGCATCCGTGCCGCAGGGCGTGTCGCCCATCAGATAGGGCTTGTCGCCGAGCTGGACGGAGAGCGCAAACAGCGAGCGGGCGGCCAGGTCGACGTCCTCGTCCGGGGCGTGGCGGCCGAGGCCGCTCAGCAGGTAATTCTCGGCGACGCGGAATTGCGCGTCCTCGCGAAGTTTCTCGCGCATATGCTCGGGCGCGCCATCGAAGAAATGCGTCGGGCCCTTGGCAAAATTATTCGGATCGACCCAGCGCGCGCCCACCAGCGCCCAGTAGACGTGGTGCTCGATCATGCGTTCGAACGCCCAGACCTGGGCACGCTGCTGCAGGTTGAGCGGCGCGTCGAAGTCGAAGCCGTATTTGCCCTCGATATGCGCGCGAATGAAGGTGGAATCGGCAATGCTCTCGCCTTCATCAACGATATAAGGCAATTGCCCCTTGGGCGAGGCCGGGGGCATTGCCTTTTCCTTGCGATAGGCAAGACCTGCCATCTTCAACTGGACTTCGGTCTTGGTCACAAACGGGCTGATTTCCGGCAAGCCGAAGCCGGTGCCGAAGCCATAGAGGGTGATCATCAGAGCGCTCCCGATTTCTTGAGCAGGCGCTTGAGGCTAGCCATCCCCTGCTGCCACCGTGGTGTCAGCAGCGGCGACATCGAGGTCCAGAGGTCGAGGCCGTATAGGATCATCATGGACAAAATTCCCTTTGTTGGAGTGTTGTCCCGGTATACTGACCCCCTGCTGCCAACATGCTGTCAGCAGCGGTTAGCGGCCCTCTAATAGAGACAAAAGAGACTTCGCCATGAGACGCGCCGACCGGCTGTTCCAGATCATCCAGGTGCTCCGCCGCACCAGGAATCCGCTGACAGCGGATGCCATCGCCGCCGAGCTCGAGACCTCGAAGCGGACGATCTATCGCGACATCGCCACCCTGATCGGACAGCGCGTGCCGATCCGCGGCGAGGCCGGCATGGGCTATATCCTGGAGAAGGGATTTGACCTGCCGCCCCTGATGCTCACCCCCGATGAGATCGAAGCCGCCGTGCTCGGCGCGCAATGGGTCTCAGGTCATGCCGATGCCGTGCTGGCACGCGCAGCCGAAGACCTGATGTCCAAGATCGCCGACACCGTCCCCGAGCGCTTGAGGCCGTTTGTGCTCGAACCGGCAAGCCGCGCCCGCCCGGCCTGGCAGAAGGAGGCCGACCGTATCGACATGGTGCGGACGCGCTCGCAGATTCACGAGGGCAAGAAGATCGCGCTGCGCTATCGCGACGAACACGGCCGCGACAGTGAACGCACGATCTGGCCGATCGCGATCGGCTATCTCGAGGCGGTGCGGCTGTTGGCGGCATGGTGCGAGCTGCGCAAGGATTTTCGCAGCTTCCGCACCGACCGCGTCGTCGACGCCGTCTATCTCGACGAAAAATATCCGGAGCGGCGTGACCTGCTGCGGGCGAAGTGGCGAAGGAGCCTTGTGTGGGAACCGCCCGGCGATACCTGAGGGATGCAGCCACGCGGGCCATGGCCGGTCGGCTAATTCCGCGCTAAACGGGACGCATGGAAACCAGCGACAGCATCATTGACGACAAAAGCCCGTGCCAGGCCTGCGGCGCCTGCTGCTCCTATTCGCAGAACTGGCCGCGCTTCACCACCGAGGACGATGCCGCGCTTGATCTCATTCCGGCAAGATTCGTCAATGAAAGATTGTCGGGCATGCGCTGCGAGGGCGACCGCTGTTCGGCGCTGTCAGGCAAGGTCGGGGTTGCGACCTCCTGTACCGTCTACGCGGTGCGCCCGGAAGTGTGCCGGACCTGCGTGCCGGGCGATGTCGAATGCCAGATGGCGCGGCGACGGCACGGGCTGCCGGTGTTAGTCTAATTTTTTTGGTGTCGTCCCTGCGAAGTTCGCAGGGACGACAGCTGCTACGCCGTGACGGCTTCGGCAAAATCGTCGTCGAGTTCGTCCTCGATCGGCGAGAAGGTGGAAAGCGGCTTGGTTGAGAGCGTGATCGGCTTGCGATTGCCGTAGGAGGACGACGGCGCGCTGCGTGCCGCGGGTTCGCGAGACAGTGCGTAAAGGGTCGAGCCGACGCGGCCGCCGAGATGGACCAGTTCGCGCTCGCTGCAGCTTGCCGCGATCGAGAGCGCCAGCGCATGCAGATGGCTTCGGCGATAGCAGAACAGCGCGAGCATCGCCCTGACATCGGAAGAGACACTCGCGACCAATTGGGGCAGACCGTTTTCGTTGGCGCGGTACATTTCGCCAAGCAACTCATCCCCAACCGGGCAGAAATCGTTCTCAAAGGCGTCGCGGCTTGAAAACATGAGCAATCCCCCTGTTAACAAGATGCAACGCGACTCTCTAACGAAAGGTTAACCACGGTTCCCGTAATCGCTCGGGCATGCTTGTAGGGATAACCCGAATCGGACAGGCCAAAGCTTGCTCTACAGCCCGTTCGCCTTGATCCAGTCGGCCACCGCCCGGCCGATGGCCGGCCCGGAATCCTCCTGGATGAAATGCGAGCCGGAGACCGTCACTTCGCGCTGATTGTTCCAGCTCCTGCAAAATTCCCTGGACGCGCCGATCAGGATGGCACCGGGCTCGGCGTTGACGAACAGCTTCGGGATATTGTTCTCGGCCATCCATTGCGAATAATCGGCCGCGATCTGCACCACATCGGCGGGCTCGCCGGCGATCGGGATTTGGCGCGGCCAAGTCAGCGTCGGCCAGCGGTGCTCACGCTCGAGAAACGGGGCGCGATATTCCGTCATCTCGGCCTCGCTCAGTTTCCGGAGCACCGAGCCCGGCAGCACCCGCTCGACGAACATGTTGCGGTCGAGGATCATCGCCTCGCCCTTGTCGGAGCGGAAGCCCTGGAAGATCGGCACCGCCTGCGGGCTCCAATGGTCCCAGGAGGCGATCGGCCGCACGATCGCCTCCATATAGGCGATGCCACGGATACGGTCGCGGTGCCGGTTGGCCCAGTCGAACCCAAGCGCCGAGCCCCAATCGTGCACCACGAGCACGACGGATTCTTCAGCGCCGATCACCGCGTCAATGAAAGCGTCGAGATATCGGCGGTGGGTCACGAAGCGGTAGGTGTCGGGACCCGGATTCGGCAATTTGGCGGAATCGCCCATGCCGATCAGATCGGGCGCGATCAGCCGGCCACGGCCGGCAAGCTCGGGAATGACATCGCGCCACAGATAGGACGAGGTCGGATTGCCGTGCAGCAGCAGCACCGGCCTGCCCTCGCCGCGTTCGTGATAAGCCATGCGGCTGTCGAGCACATCGACGGTCTTCTTGGTCAGCGGCTGCTCTGTCATTTGGATTCTCTCAATCGGCAATAGCGATCGCCCTGGTTTCCAATGTCATCATCCGCGAAAGCGGATGATCCAGTATTCCACCGGCATTGAGTTCCAGCACCGGCTCCTCGGTATACTAGATACCCCGCCGGAGCCTGTCATCGGGCTCGCCGAAGGCGAGACCCGGTGGCGGGGTATGACGGCCTAGATGGATGTCGCGCCGCAAACCGCCAGGCGCGTCAATTCGCCGCCATGAGGATCGCGAGAAAAAAATCGGTGAGATGGTGCAGCGCCTGATCGACCCCGATCAGCGTCCAGAACCACGGGTGCTCGTTCTCCAATGTGACGCCAAATCGCGAGGCGCAAAGTCCCTTGGCGCGGTCAACCGTGATGTGAATGGCAAAATCGATCAGGGCGACGAACCAGAACCGCGGCGCGATAATCAGGATCAGCACCATTGCAACCGCAAGGTGCACGAGGCAATGCGCCAGGAGCGGCAGCGCCCATCCGGTCTTCTGGTCCTTGCCGATGGCCATCCAGGACGTCTGCAGGACGAAATCGGCGATGACGTGCTTGACCGTCAGCACGAGCATCCAGCCGATCAGCGCACCAACCGGGACCGACGAGGACAAAAGGGGGAACGACAAAGCTGGCGGCCTCGCTCGGACTGAAGGGCACGGACAGAACTGGGAGGCTTGCGCGCAACTTCTTCTTAAATCCGGACATTTCGACCGGTATTGCTCATTTATGACACCTCCCCGGACAGAATGCACCTACGGGGAACCCGAAAAACCTCTGGTGTGACTTAACTGCGATAGGTCGGCGCGCCTCCGCCGGCAAGGTTACCGGAAGCCCTGATTTGCAATCCGCCCTGAGGCGGATATCATCATAGTGCTGGAAAATTGTCGTTCTTTTTTAGATATTTACGATCTCGTTGGGCGAACCTTCGGGGCTGGTCAGGCCGCGATGCGCTCCGCGGGGGCGGGTATGAGCCATGAACGCTGAAGTCCCAACGCAGCAAGCGAAAGCGCCCCCCACGCTCGTCACCAGCAATCGCCGACAGGTCGTGCTGTTTGCCGCGCTGACATTGATACTGACCATTGCAACCGTTTGGGGTGGCCGCATCTGGCTGAAGCATTACGAAACGCTGGTGTTCGCCGTCGGCGACGCCAACGGCCCGGAGGCGCGATTCGCCGCCAAGCTTGCCACCGTGCTCAAGAGCAACGCATCGCGGCTGCGGCTGAAGATCGTGGCCAACGCCGATAGCGCCAAAGCGCTCGCGCAGTTCGATCGCCGGCAGGCCGATCTGGCCGTGCTGCGCACCGACGCAAAAGTTCCGCCGCACGCGCGCGCGCTGGCGATCCTGGAACACGACATCGTGCTGCTGATCAGCCCTCCCGGCAAAAAGATAAAGTCGCTCGCGGAACTGAAGAAAAAGAAGATCGCGGTTCTCGCTGCCAGCGACAGCAGCGCGGTCTTCGTGCGCAACAGCCTCGACATCTCGGAAAACTCCGACGCGGCCGCGCGGGTCCAGATGGCGCCGCCGAATTCGTTCGAAAAGCTGTTCAGCTCGGGCGGTTTTGGCGCGGCGGTGGTGATCGCGCATGCGTCGACGATCGTCAAGGACAAACGCTACGAAGAATATGCCAAGCGTGGCGGCTTCACCCTGAACGCGATCGACGAGTCGAAGGCGCTGGCCCGGCGAATTCCCGGGATTACCGAGGAAACGCTGGCAACAGGCATGGTTTCCTCCTCGCCCGCGATACCCGATGACGATCTCGATACCATCGGGTTGCAATGGCTTCTGGTCGCGCAGAACAGGATGTCGACGGGTACCGCGGGAGATCTCGCGCGCGCGATCTACGAAAACAAGGCCGAACTGGTGCTGGACGACGGTTTCGCCACCAAGATCGAACCGGCGGACACCGACAAGGACGCCTTTGTCATCGCCCACCAGGGCGCGGCGGAATACATCAACGACGAAACCAAATCGTTCATGGACCGCTACAGCGACATGATGTATCTGGGCGCCGGCGCGCTCAGCGTCATCGGTTCGATATTTGCCGCGATCTACACCAATCTGACCCGGGTCGCGCCGGAAAAGGCCAGCGAACTCGCAACCGCCATCCTCGACATCGGCGAGCGGATGGAACATGCGACCTCGCTGGACGCGCTTGACGCGCTGCAGGATGAACTCGAGGCGATCCTGCGCGGCGCGGTGGTCGGACTGCGCGACGGCACCATCTCGACCGACGGACTGGAGACGTTCAAGCTCGGCTACGAATTCGTGCGCGACGAACTCGGCATGCGGCGCGAGAGCCTGAAGCGCCACGCCGGCCATGAGGACAATGTGGTGATCGTCAAGTCCGCCCAAAGCGCGTAGGGGTGCTCGTTTAACGCTGCTTTCGTACCTCGTTGACGGCCTCCTCCCGCCCGGGCACTTTGGGGGACCGGTCGCGCGCTGCGCGGCCGCATCTGGTGTTTTTTCCAGCGAAAGGCGCTGCCTCCCCGATGCCCAAGCCGCGTTCTTTCCCGGCTCTGACGCTATTCGTGATGGCGACGGCCGGCCGCAACCTGACCCGGACGGCCTATGTCGCGGTCTTGACCGGCGTCGTCATGATGGTGCTGCTGACGGTCGACCCCGCCTATGAGGCCGCGCATCATTGGGTCGACGCGGTGCTGTGGGCGTGTCTTTCCTTCTTCACGTTCGAATGGGTGGTCCGGCTTCGCCACGCTTTTCACGCGCGCCGCATCCGGACTTACGCGCTATCCGGCCGCGGGCTGCTCGACGCCGTCTCCGCGATTGCGATCCCGCTCGCTCTCATCCTTGGCTTCGATCCCAAAACGGCTTGGCTGCTGGGCATCTTCTGGATGTTCAAGGTGGTCCCGGGGATTCCGGGACTACGGCAATTACGCCGGGTGCTGGTGCTGGAATCCGGGCCGCTTTTGAGCGTGCTGGTGCTCTTCCTGATGGTCTTGTTCCTGGCCTCGGTCGTAATGTATTTCCTGGAGCGCGACGCCCAACCGATGGCGTTCGGCAGCGTGCCTGCGGCGTTATGGTGGGCGGTCGCGACCCTGACCACGACCGGATATGGCGACGTGGTGCCGATCACGCCGCTCGGCCGGCTGATCGCGGCTTTGGTGATGATCTGCGGCCTCGGCGTGTTCGGGCTCTGGACCGGTATCCTCGCCACCGGTTTTGCCGCCGAGACCCGCCGCGACAATTTCCTGAGAACCTGGGAGTCGGTGAGCAAGGTGCCGTTCTTTGCGGCGCTTGGTCCCGCGGCGATCGCCGACGTGACGCATATGCTGCGCACCATGGACCTGCCGGCGCGCACCATGATCATCCGCAAGGGCCAGGCCGGCGACTGCATGTATTTTATTGCCGCGGGCGAAGTCGAGGTCGATCTGCCGGGCAAGAAGGTGACGCTCGGCGAAGGCGCGTTCTTCGGCGAGATGGCGCTGCTCGGCAACAACACGCGTTCTGCCAATATCACGACCACGCGGGTGTCGCGGCTATTGGTGCTCGATCTCGTCGATTTCCGCCTGCTGATGGCGAGGCATCCCGATCTTGGCGAGACCATCGATGCCGAAGCCAAGCGGCGCGCGCTGGAGAACAAATGATGCAGGAACACGCTCCCCGCACCACGGACGCAGCGAGCCCGCCGGTGCTCGATATCAAGGACGCACGCGCCACCATCCGCCTCAACCGGCCGAAGCATCTGAACCGGCTGCAGCCCGAGGATCTCGATGTGCTGGCAAACCTGTTCGACCGGATCGAATCAGATCCCGCGATCCGCGTTCTGGTGCTGACCGGCACCGGCCGCGCCTTCTCGGCCGGATACGATCTTGGCTCGATCGCCGATCGCGCGGCTAAGGCCGAGGAACAGACCGCCGGATCGGCGTTCGAGATCGTCGTCAACCGGCTTGAAGACCTCGCGATCCCGACGATCTGCCGGATCAATGGTGGTGTCTATGGCGGTTCCACCGACCTGGCGCTGGCCTGCGACTTCCGCATCGGCGTCGACACGTGCGAGATGTTCATGCCGGCGGCCCGGCTGGGCTTGCATTACTACACGAGCGGCATCGCCCGCTACGTGTCGCGGCTCGGCGTCGACAATGCCAAAAAACTGTTCCTGACCGCAGAGAAGATCGGCGCGGCGGAGATGCTCCGGATCGGCTACCTCACCGCGATGGTGCCGGCGGAAGCGCTCGACGAAGAGGTCGATCGACTGGCGGCGACGCTCGCCGGCAACGCCCCGGTCGCGATGGCCGGCATGAAGCGCGCCATCAACGAATTCGCCCGGGGCCGGCTCGATGAAGCCGCCGCCGACCACCGCCACCGCGACAGCATGCGCAGCGCCGAGATCAAGGAAGGCATCGCGGCGTTCGCGGAAAAGCGCCCGCCGAAGTTTTAATCGGTTTTCAACGCGGACCTCGACCTTATCCTTCGTCATGGCCGGGCTTGACCCACCACTGTCCGGTTCGATTTTTGTAGACAGGGTGCATGACGAGGATTCTTCTGTGTTTTGAGCGCTTCGCACACGTTCGAGACACCGAAGGAGGTCCACGCCATGCGGCATCAGAATAGCGTATTTCACAGTCTAACAAAGCACGTTCCTTGGTCTAAGTTCGAACAGATCGTGGAGAAGTACGGGGCCGACCGGCTGGTGCGGAAATTGACGACGAAGCGTCAGTTCATCGCATTGCTGTACGGGCAATTGAGCGGCTCGACGAGCCTGCGGGAGGTCGTGACCGGGATGGCGAGCCACGAGACGCGGCTTTATCACGTGGGGGCGGCACCGGTGAAGCGTTCGACGATGTCGGACGCCAATTCGACGCGGCCTTGGCAAGTGTTCAGCGAGCTGTTCGCGCAGATGCTGCCGCAAGCGCATCGTGGGCTGCGGCGCGCGACGGCAGACGCGGTCCGGCTCATTGATTCCACCAGTGTTCGGCTCTCCAGCCTGAGCGAGGGCTGGGCGACATTTTCGGCCGATGTGTTCGGCGCCAAGGCGCATATCGTCTACGATCCGAATGCCGATCGGCCGGTTTACTTTGCGGTGACGCCCGCTAACGTCAACGACATCACAGCCGCCAAGGCGATGCCGATCGAGCCGGGCGCAACCTACGTCTACGACCTCGGTTATTACGATTATGGCTGGTGGGCGCGGCTCGATGACGCCGGCTGCCGCTTCGTGACGCGACTGAAGAAGAATACCCCGTTCAGCGTGGTAAAGGAGAACCGCGTCCCCAAAAACAGCAATATTCTGCGCGACCGCGTCGGTCATTTGCCGGCCCGGCTCGCCAACAGCCGCAAAAATCCGCTGCAAGTTCCGGTCCGAGAGATCACCGTGATCATCGACACCGGTAAGCTGTTGCGCATCGTGACCAATGATCTCGACGCGCCGGCAGAAGAGATCGCAGAGCTTTACAAACAGCGCTGGCAGATCGAATTGTTCTTTCGCTGGGTCAAGCAGACGCTTCGAATCAGGCACTTCATCGGTGTCTCCGAGAATGCCGTCCGCATTCAGATCGCCATCGCCCTGATCGCCTTTCTCATCTTGCGCATGGCCCAGCTGGCTCAAAAAGCGGTGCACAGCCCTCTCGAATTTGCCCGCCTCGTCCGCACCAACCTCATGCACAGACGCCCGATCAACCATTTGCTCGAACCCCTACAGCCGATCCCGATAAACCCCGATCAGTTGAAACTTGGACTATACTTCCAATGAACCGGACAGTGGTGGGCTTGACCCGGCCATCCACGTCTTCCTGCTCGGGCCTCAAGACGTGGATGCCCGGGACAAGCCCGGGCATGACGGCTTTTGTGCGGAGCCGGTTATTCGTCCACGAACTTCACCGTATCGGCAAGGCTCGCCCGCGTCGTCCGGTAGCTGTTGGCCTTGTGCTCGCGGTCCGGATATCCGAACGAAATCCCGCACACCACCCGGCGGTCGTCGCCGAGCCCAAAATGCTTGCGCACCAATTCGGAGTGAAACGCCAATGCGGCCTGCGGTATCGTCGCCACGCCCAGCGCCTGCGCCGCGAGCATAAAGCTCGTGACATAGCCGCCGCAATCGATCGCGCCGTAGACGCCGAGCGCCTCGTCGGTATGGACGATGGCGACATGCGGTGCGCCGAAGAAGTTGAAATTTTCCAATGCCTGTTTTGCATAACCGGCCTTGTCGCCCCTGGGAATTCCGAGCGAATTATAAAGTTGAAAACCGCTTTCGCGGCGACGCTCCAGATAGACGCCGCGATATTCGCGCGGAAACGGAAAGTCGCCTGTGTTCGGCTTGCCGCTACTGGCGGCGCCATACATCACATCGCGAAATTTCTTGGCCGCAGCACCCGAGGCGATCGCAAGCTGCCACGGCTGGCTGTTGCACCACGACGCGGTCTTTTGCGCGGCCGCCAGGATGCGCTCGATGGTCGGGCGCGGCAGCGGCTCGGGCCGGAACGCACGGCAGGAAAAACGCTCGCTCAGCAGGTCTTCAAGGACCTCGATCGGCGCGGTGTCGATTTTGCTATCCATCACATCATCGCCTCTGTTGGGCCAACTGGGATTTATCTTCCCTTGGTCGGAATCTTGTTGAACGGCACATCCTTGTCGACGCGGATGTCGCCGGGTAGGCCCAGCACGCGCTCGGCGATGATGTTGCGGAGGATTTCATCGGTGCCGCCGGCAATCCGCATCGAGGGCGACGACAGCAGCATCTGCTGGAATTGTCCGCGCGCTTCTTCTTCCGCAGCTCCGGTGAAGACGCCGGCTGCGCCTTCGAGGTCCATCGCATACATCGCGATGTCCTGCAGCATCGCGCCCGCCACCAATTTGCCGATCGAGTTTTCCGGTCCCGGACGCTCGCCTTTCGACAAGGCCGAGATCGCACGATAACTGGTGTATTTCAGCCCGCTCGCCTTCACCGCCCAGCTCGCGAGTTTGGAGCGGGTGGCGCGATCGTCGATGGCGAGCCCGTCCTCCGTCATCAGATTGGAGCAGAACTCGAACATCTCGGGAAAGCCGGTCGCAAGCCGCGAGCCGATCGACATCCGCTCGTTCATCAATGTGGTCAACGACACGTTCCAGCCGTCGCCGACCGCGCCGAGACGCTGATGATCGGGAATAACCACGTCGGTGAAATAGACCTCGTTAAACTCCTGCATGCCGTTGGCCTGCTTGATGGGGCGCACTTCGACGCCTTTGCTCTTCATGTCGAGGAAGAACATGGTGAGGCCCTTGTGCTTCGGCACATTGGGATCGGTGCGCGTGATCAGGAGGCCGTAATCAGAATAGTGCGCGCCGGAGGTCCAGATTTTCTGGCCGTTGATCACCCAGTTGTCGCCCTGCTTCTCTGCGCGCGTGCGAAGACCTGCGACGTCGGATCCGCCGGCCGGTTCCGAGAAAAGCTGGCACCAGATCTGTTCACCGGAAGCGAGCTTTGGCAGATAATGGCGTTTGTGCTCCTCGGAGCCATAGGCCATCACGGTCGGCCCGCACATGCCCTCGCCGATCTGAAATGGCTGCGTCAGCTTGCCGTAGACGCCCTCTTCCTGCTGCCAGATCACGCGTTCGATCGGCGTGGCGCCGCGGCCGCCATATTCCTTCGGCCAGTGCAGGCAGGCCCAGCCGCCTTCGGCTTTCTTCTTCTGCCAGGCCTTGCCGACGTCGACGATCTCTTCCTTCTGCAGTCTTATTCGGCCGAGCGAAGCCTTCGACAGTTCCGCCTCATATTGCTTCGGCGCGTTGGCGTCGACCCATTTGCGGGCGAGGCTGCGGAATTCGGCTTCCTGCGGGGTGTCATCGAAATTCATGTGAGCCTCTCATGTTTCAAACCCGAATCAGCATCTCACTCCTCATGGTGAGGAGGCGCTCTTGCGCCGTCTCGAACCATGAGGCCCGTGGCCCATCCTTCGAGACGCGGCGAAGACGCCGCTCCTCAGGATGAGGTCGATTTTTTCACGCGCGTCCCTTGGTCGGTATCTTGTTGAACGGCACGTCCTTGTCGACCCTGATATCGCCGGGTAGGCCAAGCACGCGCTCGGCGATGATGTTGCGCATGATCTCGTCGGTGCCGCCTTCGACGCGGGTGCCGGGCGCGCGCAGCAGCATCGCCTGGAATTTGCCGGTGGCTTCCGCGTCCTCAGGCCCGCTCAGCACGCCGGCCGCGCCCTGCAAATCGAGCGCATAAGCTGCGACATCCTGGACCATCGAGCCCGCGACCAGCTTGCCGATCGAATTTTCGGGGCCCGGACGCTCGCCCTTCGATAGCGCCGAGATCGCGCGCATGCTGGTGTATTTCAGGCCGCTCGCCTTCACCGCCCATTGGGCAAGTTTTGAGCGAACGTCGCGGTCGTCAATCGCGGGGCCATCCTCCAGCATCAGACTGCTGCAGAATTCGAACAGTTCCGGAAAACCTGTGGCGACGCCGGCGCCGATCGACATGCGCTCGTTCATCAGCGTGGTCAGCGACACGTTCCAGCCGTCATTGACTTCGCCGAGCCGCTGCGCGTCGGGTATTTTGACATCGGCAAAATATACCTCGTTGAAATCGGACTGGCCGTTGGCCTGCTTGATCGGCTTGATCTCGACGCCCGGGCTCTTCATGTCCAGGAAAAACATGGTCAGCCCCTTGTGCTTGGGCACATTGGGATCGGTGCGGGTCAAGAGGATGCCGTAGTCGGAATAATGCGCGCCTGAAGTCCAGATCTTCTGGCCGTTGATGATCCAGTCGTCGCCGCGTTTCTCCGCGCGCGTGCGCAAGCCAGCAACGTCGGAACCGCCGGCGGGTTCGGAGAATAGCTGACACCAGATCTTTTCGCCTGATGCCAGCGGTGGCAAATATTTTCGTTTTTGCTCCTCGCCGGCAAACGCCATCATGGTCGGCCCGCACATGCCGTGGCCGATGATGAACATCGAGCTGAGCTTGCCGAACGCGCCCTCCTCCTGCTGCCAGATCACGCGCTCGATGGGCGTTGCACCTCGGCCGCCATATTCCTTTGGCCAGTGCAGGCAGGCCCATCCCGCGTCGGCCTTTTTCTTTTGCCAGGCTTTTGCCACTTCGAGGATGTTGGCGCCCTTCAATTGCGTGCGGCCGAGCGAGGAGTTTTTCAGTTCCTCCTCATACTGCCTCGGCGCATTCGCCGCGATCCAGGCTTTTGCCTGGGCGCGGAACGCGGCTTCTTGCGGGGTGTCATCGAAGTTCATTCGCTTTGTCCTCACTCGTCATTCCGGACGATCCGCGCCCCCGCGGATCGATCCGGAATCCAGAAGTTACTTACGCCGAGATTCCGGGTTCGCGCGGAGCCTGTCATCGGGCCGCGCTTTGCGCGGACCCGTTGGCGCGCCCCGGAATGACGTTGTGATCACGCCGCGTTCTTCTTGCGCATGCGGTCGATCAGCGCATCTTCCCAATAAGACAGACTGCCGAGCGACAGCGCGGTGGCATTGGCGCGGCGGTAATACATGTGGCAGTCGAACTCCCAGGTGAAACCCATGCCGCCATGGACCTGGATGTTGTTCTTGGCGCAGTGCTGGAACGCCTGCGTCGCGCTGATGCGTGCCGCGGCCGCAGCTTCCGGCAATTCCGAGGCGTTGGTCGAGAGCGCCCAGGCGCCGTAATAGCAATTCGAGCGCGCCAGCGTCGCCGAGACATACATATCGGCCAGCATGTGTTTGACGGCCTGGAACGAGCCGATCGGCCGGCCGAAGGCGATGCGATCGAGCGCATAGTCGCGGCCCATTTCGAGCGCGCGGTCGGCGCCGCCGACCTGCTCGAAGGCCAGCAGCACCGCGGCGCGGTCGAGTACCTGCGAAATAATGCTAAAACCTTCGCCGGCGGGGCCGAGCGGCTCGGCCTTGCAGTTGTTGAACGTTAGTTCGGCTTGTCCGCGCGATGGATCAACATTGGTCAGCGACTTTGCTTCGACGCCCCCGGCCTTCATGTCCACCAGAAACAGCGAAATATCGCTATCGCGCCCGCTCGAGCCGGTGCGCGCGGCGACGACGGCAAAATCAGCAATGGCGCCGTCGGGCACCGGCTTCTTGACGCCATTGAGGCTGCCGCCGGTTGCCGAAAGTTTTATCAGCTTCGGCGACGGATTGCCCTTTCCTTCGAACAAGGCCAGCGTGCCGATGGCTTCGCCCGAGGCAATCTTGGGCAGCCATTTTTGCTTCTGCGCCTCGCTGCCGGCCAACAAAATCGCTTCCGCCGCCAGATAAACGGTGGACGAAAACGGCACCGGCGCCAGCGCCCGGCCCATTTCTTCCGCGATCACGCAGAGTTCGAGATGTCCGGCGCCGGCACCGCCGAACGCTTCCGGAATCGCGACGCCGAGAAAGCCCATCTCGGCAAGGCCCTTCCACAGTTCGCGGTCATATGGCTCCTTGCCGTCGAGCACGGTGCGCACCGCTTTCGGCGGGCACTTTTCGGCGAGGAATTTTCGCGCTTCGTCGCGGAGCTGTTTTTGTTCGTCGGAGAAATCGAAATTCATGGCGGCGTACCTTTTACTGGCTGTCATTCCGGGGCGCGTTGCAAACGCGAACCCGGAATCTCGAAGTAAGGAACCTCTGGATTCCGGATCGGTCCGAAGACGGACCGTCCGGAATGACGGTTTGTGGTTGCGGTTGATGGGTTTCGCAAGCGCTCAACCCATCCTACGATTAGTTCAAAATGATCACGTCCTCTCCGGGCGCATCGGCATAGAGCCGCTCCACCAATACGGCGCGGCGCTCGAGGCCGGCGCGCTGGTTGATGTAGCCCTTGTCGGTGAGTTCATTGCCGTCGATCGAGGCCGGCTCGATCATCAGCATCGCACGCGCAATCCGCCGGCTGCTGGCGCCTTCGCTCGATTTATTATGCGCATCCAGGCCGCGCTTCAGGCAGGCCAGCACCTCGGGATGCTTTACGACTTCCTCATAGCTCGCGTCGGGATTGCCTGTGATCTGCCGGCAAGCGTGCAAATTGGGCCAGGCCAGAAGCGCCACGAACGGCCGATCCTGCCCCGTGACCAGCGCATCCTGCACGACAGGCGTCGCCGCGGCGATGGCGTCGGTGCGCAAGGAGCCGACGTGGACGAAGGTTCCGGTCGTGAGCTTAAAGTCCTCGACCACGCGGCCAGCAAAAATGATGCCCTGCACGGGATCTTCGGGATCGACGAACACACCGGCATCGCCGATGCAATAAAAGCCTTCGTCGTCGAACGCGGCCTTGGTGAGCTCGGGCTGACCGAAATAGCCGGGCGTGACGTTGACGCCGCGCAGCCGCAATTCGTATTTCGCACCGCACGGCACCATCTTCAATTCGACGCCGGGAAACGGCAGGCCGATCAGGCCGACGCGCTCGGTATCCCAATAAGTCCCGGTCGCGGTCGGCGCGGTCTCGGTCGAGCCCCAACCGGTATAGAACACGATGCGCTCGCCGGTGGCGCGCACCGCGAGCGCCTGCATCCGGTCATAGAGATCGTCCGGCAGCCGCGCGCCGCCATACGCCATCATGCCCAGATTTTTGAAGAAACTTCGGCACAGCCCGTCGTCCTTTTCCATGGCAGCCGCCAGCGCGGCATAGCCCGCAGGGACGTTGGCGTAATAGGTCGGCGAGATCTCGCGTAAATTTCGCAGCGTCTCCTCGATCATGCCCGGCATCGGCCGGCCGTCGTCGATATAAAGCGTGCCGCCTTCGGTCAGCACCGGATTGAACAGCGCATTGCCGCCCATGGTGTGATTCCAGGGCATCCAGTCGAGATACGTCGACGGCGGCCCGTTGGGATCGCGCGGCCGCACCTGCATCATCATCGCCGCATTGGCGCACATCATCGCCTGCGTGTTGATGACCGCCTTGGGCATCCCGGTCGAGCCCGAGGTGAACAGCAGTTTTCCCACCGTATCTGGCGTGATCTGCGCAATCGATTGCTCAACGTCTTTTGTGATCCGCGTCGCGGCGAGATCGGCGAAGGCGATGCTCTTGATGCCTTCGCACGGACGGACAACATGAATGACGGTGACACCATCGAGAGGAAGCGCCTTCAGCGCTTTCTCAAAGGTCGGGCCGTCCTGCACCATCACCACCGCCGGCTTGATGAGAGCGAAAAGATATTTCAGCTTGGCGTGATCGTGGCTCATCAGCGAATAGGCCGGCGACACCGGCGCTGCCGGCAACCGCGCCTGCATCGCCGCCATCGTCATCAGCGCGTGCTCGATCGAATTGCCGGAGAGGATCGCAACCGGGCTTTCGGGTTTGAGCTTCAGACCGAGCAGGCCTTGCGTCAGCGCGTCCACGCTGCGCTTGGCTTCGGCATAGGACAGCTTGCGCCATTGCCGGGCGGTGCCTGTGCGCTGCGCGAGCCAGGTCCGGTCGGGGCGCTCGCTCGCCCATTTCGAGAGAGAGGCCGGGATATGCTTCTCATACGGTTTGAGGGGAATGCGCGACTTCAAGACGATGACGCCGTCGCCCCGCCGCTCGACCGCGATATCCCGCTTCAGCCATTCGATCTTGCGAAAGCCCGGCTTTGTCAAAACCGCGGCTGCATTCCCACTCATATTGCATCTCCCGGAATTTCTTGGTCCTTTGCGGATCCTTATGTCTTACCGCCCGATATAGACAGGCTTTCGCTCGTCGAGAAAGGCCCTGATGCCTTTGTCAGCGAATCGCGGCGCCGATTGCTGCGCCCTCTCCCCTTGTGGGAGAGGGCATCACCGGCGGCAGCCGCGCATTCGATGCGGTGAGGGGTTGCCAGCCGGATAGAACCCCTCGCCCGTCTTCGCTTCGCCATAGCCGATGCTAAAGCATCGGCGTCTTATCTAAGAACGGCGGCCGAAGGCCGCCTATGCCTCTCCCACAAGGGGAGAGGGGAAGAAGAACTACCGCGGCGCCATGCGGATGGCGCCGTCGAGGCGGATGGTTTCGCCGTTGAGCATCGGGTTCTCGACGATGTGAACGGCGAGGTTGCCGTATTCAGAGGCATCGCCCAGCCGCGCCGGATGCGGCACCTGGGCGCCGAGGCTCTTGCGCGCCTCTTCGTTGAGCCCCATCAACAGCGGCGTCAGGAACAGGCCGGGCGCGATCGTGTTGACGCGAATCTTTTGGCTCGCGAGGTCGCGCGCCGCCGGCAGCGTCAAACCGACCACACCGCCCTTGGACGCCGAATAAGCGATCTGGCCGATCTGACCTTCATAGGCCGCCACACTCGCGGTGTTGATGATGACGCCGCGCTCTTCCCCGATGGGCTCCGCGGTGACCAGACGTTCGGCAAATAGCCGAAGCACGTTGAAGGTACCGATCAGATTGACGTTGATGACGCGGACAAATTTGGCGAGCGGATAGACGCCGTCCCTGCCGACAATGCGCTGCGAGCCGCCGATGCCGGCGCAATTCATCAGCACGCGCGCGACACCATGGGCGCTTTCCGCCTTCGCAAGTCCGGCCTTGACCTGCTCCTCGTCGGTGACGTCGGCGTGAACAGCGACGCCCTTCACTTCGGCCGCGACCTTTTCGGCATTCTCCTTGCTCTGGTCAAGCACGGCGATTTTTGCGCCTTTGGCGGCCATGGCGCGCGCGGTGGCGGCGCCTAAGCCCGAGCCACCGCCGGTAATGAGAACAGCAACGTCTTTCAACTGCATGATAAAACCTTTCCTTGGGCGTTTTCTTTTAGGTAGGCGAATGGGGAGTAGCGAATAGAAGAACCGCCTTCTATTCGCTATTCGCTACTCCCCATTCGCCCTTTTGGTCGTCAGCATGCCCCCGCAAATCAAAGCTTCCATATGCCGGATATACTGGCGGCAGACCTCCTCGGTGACCGGGCCGACGCCGGTCGCGCGCGACATCGCGTGCCGCCCGAAGAACAGATGATCGCAGGCGCCGATCAGGCTGGTGTAGAACAACACCGGATCGATGGTGCGGAACTCGCCGGCCCTGATGCCTTCGGCAAGCAGGCGGCGATGAAAATCCAACAGCGGCGCGACAAAGAATTTTGAAACCTCATCGGCCGCCTCCGCGCTACTTTCGTGCAGGAGATAGTGGATCAGCCGGTTCATATAGGGGAACTGGTGGTACGCCCGGATGATACCGGCGATATGCAGCTTCAGTTTCGCGGTCGGCGTGATCGGTTGCGCCAGGAGATATTCGAGGTTGGCCACTTCGGTGGCGGCATCGCGCGCCAGCAGCGCCAGCAACAACCCGTCCTTGTTGCCGAAATGATATTTCACTAGCGCGGCGTTGACCCCGGACTTCTGGGCGATGTCGCTCAAGGACACCTCGATCGAGGAGCGCTCGATCATCAATTCGCTGGCCGCGACCAGGAGTTTTTCCGCGGTGGTGTTCCTTCCGCCCGGAAGCCTTGTCGGTACGCTGGTAGTCAATTGTGATCCCATGACCCGTCCGCGGGGGAATTCCAAAAGAAAATTCGAGGGCAGATAAGCCGATGCCGGCGCCGCACTCAAGAGTTAATTGATTGATTGACTAAATCCCCAGGCGCCTCTTAAATCCGCTCCCGTCATTGAAACACCAGCCAATAACAATCAGGGAGAACAATCATGGCCGAGGCTTATATCGTCGCCGCCGCCCGCACCGCCGGCGGCCGCAAGGGAGGGCGCCTCGCCGGCTGGCATCCGGCGGATCTCGCAGCCTCCGTGCTGGATTCGCTGATCGAGCGTTCCGGCGCCGCCCCCGATCAGGTCGAAGACGTGATCATGGGCTGCGTGATGCAGGCCGGCGAGCAGTCCAACAACGTCGCGCGCAACGCCATCATGGCGTCAAAGCTGCCGGAGAGCGTGCCCGGCACCTCGATCGACCGGCAATGCGGTTCCTCGCAGCAGGCGCTGCACTTCGCGGCGCAAGCCGTGATGTCCGGCAGCATGGACTGCGTGATCGCCGCCGGCGTCGAATCGATGACCCGGGTGCCTATGGGACTGGCGTCGCAATTGCCGGCCAAGAACGGTTTTGGCCATTACAAGAGCCCGAACATCGAGAAGCGCTATCCGAACATCGTGTTCAGCCAGTTCACCGGCGCCGAGATGATGGCGGAGAAGTACGGCCTGTCGAAGAACGATCTCGACGAATATTCCTATGAGAGCCACCAGCGCGCCATTGCCGCAACGCAAGCCGGAAAATTCAAGGACGAGATCATCCCGCTGCAGATCACTCGCGCCGATGGTTCGACCGATACCCACACCATCGACGAAGGCATCCGCTTCGATGTCAGCCTCGATGGCATCAAAGGCGTCAAATTGATCGCGGAAAACGGCAAGCTCACCGCCGCCTCTTCCAGCCAGATCTGCGACGGCGCCTCCGGCGTGATGGTAGTCAATGAAAAGGGGCTAAAATCGCTCGGCATCAAGCCGATGGCGCGGATCCATCACATGACCATGATGGGCGGCGATCCCGTGATCATGCTGGACGCGCCGCTGCATGCGACCGAGCGCGCGCTGAAGAAGGCCAACATGTCGATCGACGACATCGACCTGTTTGAGGTCAACGAGGCCTTTGCCTCGGTGCCGACCGCATGGCTGAAGACCACCGGCGCCGATCCGGCGAGACTGAACGTCAACGGCGGCGCCATCGCGCTCGGCCATCCGCTCGGCGGCTCCGGCACCAAGCTGATGACCACGCTGGTCAACGCGCTGAAGCAGCGCAACAAGCGCTACGGCCTGCAGACCATGTGCGAAGGCGGCGGCATGGCGAATGTGACGATCGTGGAGCGGCTCTGAGAACTCGTGGGGCGGCTTTAATAGCAAGCCCCAACAACCGGTGTCGTCCCGGCCTTGAGCCGGGACCCATAACCACAAATGTTGGCGGTTTGCCGGGCTGGGGCTACAGCTTGTTTCAACAATTCAAATCGGTGGTTATGGGACCCCGCTCCCCGTGCGCAATTGCGCACTAGGCGGGGACGACCACGTTGATTGTTTCGGGATTTCATCATGACGCATCCCTCGATCCACGCGCGGACACAGCCCGACAAAATCGCCTATCAGATGGCGGGGACCGGCAAGGCGATCACCTATCGCGAGCTCGATGAACTATCGAACCAGGGCGCGCATCTGTTTCGCGCGCTCGGCCTGAAGGCCGGCGACCACATCGCGCTGTTGATGGAAAATCGCCTCGCGTTCATGGAGATCTGCTGGGCGGCGCAGCGAAGCGGGCTCTATTATACCGCGATCAGCCGCTACCTCACCAGCGAGGAGATCGCCTACATCATTAGGGATTGCGGCGCCAAGATCGTCATCACCTCGCCGAAATGCGCCGAACAGATTAAGGGCTTAATCACCGGCGCGGCTGGCGAAGCCTGCTTCTACATGATCGACGAGCCGCTGCCGGGCTTTCGCTCCTTCGACAAGGAAGCGATCGCG
The DNA here is from genome assembly GCF_900141755.1 of Bradyrhizobium lablabi. Classification (NCBI taxonomy): domain Bacteria; kingdom Pseudomonadati; phylum Pseudomonadota; class Alphaproteobacteria; order Hyphomicrobiales; family Nitrobacteraceae; genus Bradyrhizobium; species Bradyrhizobium lablabi. The sequence goes on from NZ_LT670844.1 coordinate 3,131,042, forward strand.
CAGCCGACCACGCCGATATCAGACGAAGTCGCCGGCTACGACATGCTGTATTCGTCGGGCACCACTGGGCGGCCCAAAGGTATCAAGAAGCAATTCGCCCATGGCCCGATCGACCTGCCGAATCCATTTCTGAAAGTTCTCTGCGCCGACATGTGCGGAATGAATTCCGACAGCCTTTATTTATCGCCGGCGCCGCTCTATCACGCCGCTCCGCTGCGCTTCAACATGATGGCGATCACGCTAGGGGGCACCTCGATCATCATGGAATCCTTTGACGCCGAGGAATTTTTGCGCCTGGTCGAGAAGCATGGGATCACCCAGTCGCAGCTGGTGCCGACCATGTTCGTGCGCATGCTGAAACTGCCGGACGAGGTGCGCATCCGTTACGATGTCTCGTCGCTCAAAGGCGCGATCCACGCCGCCGCGCCCTGCCCGGTCGATGTGAAGGCAAAAATGATCGAATGGTGGGGACCGATCCTGATCGAATATTACGGCGGCTCCGAGGGCAACGGCATCACAGTGTCGACGTCGCAGCAATGGCTAACCCATCGCGGCACCGTCGGTCGCGCCGTTGTCGGCAAGGCCAAAATTCTCGACGAGAACGATCAGGAATTACCGGTGGGGGAGATCGGCACGGTGTACTTCGCCGATGGGCCGGTGTTTTCCTATCACAACGATCCCGAGAAGACGAAACGCGCCTATAACGCCAGGGGCTGGTCGACACTCGGCGACGTCGGCTATCTCGACGACGAAGGCTTTCTCTATCTCACCGATAGAAAATCCTACATGATCATTTCCGGCGGCGTGAACATCTATCCGCAGGAGACCGAGGACGTGCTGATCACGCATCCCGAGATCGCCGATGTCGCGGTGTTCGGGGTCCCCAACGAGGAAATGGGCGAAGAAGTCAAGGCGGTGGTGCAGCCGCACGACATGGCGCGCGCCGGCAAAGAGCTCGAAGCCGAACTGATATTGTTTTGCCGAAAACATCTGTCGTCGATCAAATGCCCAAAGAGCATCGACTTCGAGGCCGAACTTCCACGCACGCCCACCGGAAAATTGGTGAAGCGGCATTTGCGGGATCGCTATTGGCCGAAGACGGCGGCGCGGGTGTAGCAGCAATCACCTCTCAACGTCGTCATGCCCGGGCTTGTCCCGCGCATCCACGTCTTTACAATCCATCGGCATAAAAAGACGTGGATGGCCGGGACGAGCCCGGCCATGACGACGAGGAAACGAGCCGATGCCCTCCCTCCCCGACATTCCCCTTCCCCCCGGCATCCGCTCGCGGTTCGTCGACGATATCAACGGCCTTCGCATGCATGTGCTCGAAACCGGCTTCGAGACGCGCGGCCGGCCCTGCATCCTGCTGCTGCATGGCTTTCCCGAGCTCGCCTTTAGCTGGCGCAAGGTGATGCCGGCGCTGGCGGCGGCCGGTTATCACGTGATTGCGCCGGACCAGCGAGGCTATGGCCGCACCACCGGTTGGGATGCGGATTACGACGGCGATCTCAATTCGTTCCGGCTGCTCAACCTGGTGCGCGATGCGCTCGGCCTCGTGTCGGCCTTCGGCTATCGATCGGTCGATGCCGTGGTCGGACATGATTTCGGCTCTTCGGTCGCCGCGTGGTGCGCGCTGGTGCGGCCCGATGTATTTCGATCGGTGGCCCTGATGAGCGCGCCGTTCGCAGGGCCGCCGCAGCTCACATTCAATACCGCCGATGCGCCGGCGCGGCCGAAACAAGCCGATCCCGTGCATCGCGAACTCGCGGCGCTGCCGCGGCCGCGCAAGCATTATCAATGGTACTACTCGACGCGTGCGGCCAATGCCGACATGCACCGCGCGCCCCAAGGCGTGCACGATTTCCTGCGCGCCTATTACCACCACAAGAGCGCCGACTGGAAAGACAACAAGCCCTATCCGCTCCAATCGTGGTCGGCGGGCGAGTTGGCAAAACTGCCGACCTACTACGTCATGGACCTCGCAAAGAACATGGCCGAGACCGTGGCCGAGGAAATGCCGTCAGCGGAAGCGATCGCCGCCAACACATGGCTGCCCGACCGCGAACTCGCCTTCTACAGCGCCGAATATGCGCGCACCGGATTTCAGGGCGGCTTGCAATGGTATCGCTGCGGCACTTCGGGCGCGTTCACCGCCGAACTCGAGACTTATTCCGGCCGCACAATCGACGTGCCCTCCTGCTTCATCTCGGGAAAGCAGGACTGGGGCACCTATCAGCGCCCCGGCACATTCGAGGCGATGCAGACAAGGGCATGCGCGCGCATGATCGGCGTTCACCTGATCGACGGTGCCGGCCATTGGGTACAGCAGGAGCAGCCGGAGCAGGTCAGTCACCTGCTGTTGCAATTCGTGAAGCAGGCGAGCGAGGCTGCGTCCGGTTAAGTTCATCGCCAGTTCATCATCGCTCCGGCATCATGGCGCTATTCGCCGCAGGAACCGTTTCCGGGTGCCGGCGTTCTTGACCACCGGGTAATGCGCCCGCGAAAGTCACTGGAGGAGGAGAGATTTATGGAGAAGAAGATCGCTGGACTTTTGGGAGCCGTGGCGACGCTCGGGGCGATGAATGCCGCGCAGGCCGCGCCGGCGCCTAATCCAGCCCCGAGCGACATTTTGCGGGCTAATTCCTTCGCGGATCTTCTCACACCGATCCCGAACGCGGCATCGCTGCTGCAGGCGATCGATGAATCGGCGCCGGTCCCGTCAGCGGACGACAACGTCCAGCTGGCCCAGTTCTACTACCCGCATCATCACCATCATCACCACCACCACAACGGATATGGCCGATATTATGGGTATGATGAGGGGCCCCGCGTCATCATCGTGCCTCGCCGATACCGGCATCACCATCACCACCATCATCACCATCATCACAGCTTCTATCGCCGCGACTATTGAGGTCGCGCGCCATCGGATGATGAGAAAACAGGACCCTTCGGGTCCTGTTTTTTTACGCTGAATGTTTTCCGGTTGGGCCGAATCATGGCTGCGAATGAACGGCCTCGTGGTTCGAGGCGCGCGGCATTGCCGCGCTCCTCACCATGAGGGTCTAAGACCTCATCCTGAGGAGCCGCGCGTTTGCGCGGCGTCTCGAAGGATGAAGCCTCGCATCGAAACGCTCTATTCCTCGCGGGCTTTCTCCTTTGCCGCGCGATGCAGATGGCGGTAGGTGCCGTCGAACACGGTATCGGTGGACGACGTCCATTCGGTCCCGGCCGACAGCGTCGGCCTGGAGTTATAGATGCGACGCGCCTGCAATTCGCGCTCGGCCGCCTCCTCCTCGTCCATCCGCTCGAGATCGAAGGGCGCTTCCTCGGGGATCACGAGGATCTGCGCGAACGGCTCGTTGGGGCGGAAAATGTGGGTGCGGCCCTCGGCCGGCGCCTTGAACACGCAGAAGAACATCATCGGCCACCAGTTCCGGATTAGCGCCGGCACCGCGATCGGCACGGTGTCGGTCGGGTCGGTATAGAACCGCGGATGCGGCTCGGTCCGGATCGCCATGCCCTTCTCGACCTTGAGATCGAGCAGTATCTGGTAGGTGTAAAAATGGTCGCCGAAATTCCGGAACGGCGGCCATTGCACGCCGCCGTCGGGCGGCGGCCCCCAATCTCCCTCCATGACCAAATGGCTGTCCTTGGTCGTGACGTGGAATTCGTTGTCGTATGGATAAAACAACTCGATCCCGTATTGCGCGCCTTCCGAAAACGGAACGCAGTGCCAGACCTGTTCGCGCGAACCATCGGCGCGCGGTTCGCGTTTTCCGGCCCATCCGGGAATCTCGAGCTTGGTTCGGCGCGGCGCCAGCCGCGGATCGTTCAAGCGGTATTTGACCTTGTCCATGCGATCTCCCGGTGGATGTTCCCTTTCGATAGGAACCCGAACGGGCATCGGCCGCAACGGTTCCAAACGGCGGGATTTGGGTATCACGGAGAAGCTATCCGCCTTTTTTCACGCGGCGAATTGACCCCGCTCGATCGAGCCTCTATAGCTTTAGAACCATTCTAAATTAGGACGGTTCTAATGAAGAATTTCGCCGATTTGACCGAGCGCGAAGTGCTGGCGGTTGCGATCTCCGCGGAGGAGGAAGACAGCCGCATCTACATGACCTTCGCGGAAGACCTCGCGGAGCGCTACCCGGAATCTGCGAAATTATTCGAGGAGATGGCGGAGGAGGAAAAAGGCCATCGCCACATGCTGCTGCAGATGTACGAACAGCGCTTCGGCCCGAACCTGCCGCCGATCCGACGCGACAATGTGCGGGGATTTTTGCGCCGCAAGCCGATCTGGCTGACCAAGAACCTGCCGCTCGACACCATCCGGAAAGAGGTCGGGACGATGGAGTTCGAGGCCGAGCGGTTTTACGTCAAGGCCGCCGAGCAGACCCAGGATGTCGGCGTCCGCAGGCTGCTCGGCGATCTCGCGGAGGCGGAAAAAGGCCACGAAAAGACCGCGGCCAAATTGACCGACGAGATCCTCAAGCCGGACGTGCGCGCCGAAGAGGACGCGACCCGCCGCCGCGTGTTCGTGCTGCAATATGTCCAGCCGGGCCTCGCCGGATTGATGGACGGGTCGGTGTCGACGCTGGCGCCGTTGTTCGCGGCCGCCTTCGCCACCCATCAGAACTGGCCGACCTTTCTGGTTGGATTAGCCGCCTCGATCGGCGCCGGCATCAGCATGGGTTTTGCGGAAGCTTTGTCCGACGACGGATCGCTGACCGGACGCGGTTCGCCCTGGCTGCGCGGCACGGCCAGCGGCGTGATGACGGCGCTCGGCGGTCTCGGCCACTCCATGCCTTTTCTCGTGCCGGACTCCTGGCCCAACGCGTTCTGGATTGCGACTGCGCTCGCAGGCATCGTTGTGTTCTTCGAATTGTGGGCGATTGCCTACATCCGCGCGCGCTACATGGATACCCCGTTCCTGCAGGCGGTGTTCCAGATCGTGCTCGGCGGCGTCATCGTGCTCGCGGTCGGCATCTTGATCGGTGCGGCGTAGGCGGTGAAGCAAGCAATGATGGAACGTCGTTTCAGACGCGGCTTGCGCTGCCTCTACGTGCTGGCCGGTGCGGCTGCCACGATCGTGGCGGCACAGACGGCTCAGGCTACCGATGAGATTCAAGTCTACAACGCCGGCATTGCAGCCGTCGGCCAACTCACGATACAGCAGCACCTCAATTATATTCCACTCGGCGTGAAGGACCCGCCGTTTCCGGGCGGCCTCATCTCCAACAACAGCATCAATGGGACACCTGAATTCGCCTACGGATTGACCGACTGGTGGGAAGTCGGGCTCTATTTGCCCTTCGCCATCAAGGACCAGCAATTTCTCTCGAACTCCTTCAAGCTGCGCACCCTGTTCGTCTCGCCCAATGCCGACCAGCGTAACCTTTTCTACGGGGTCAATTTCGAGTTCAGCAACACCACACCGAAATTCGCCCAAACCAGGTTTGCCATGGAGATCCGGCCCATCATCGGTCTCCGCAATGCGGATTACGAATTGATCGTCAACCCGATCGTGGACATCGGCTTCGGAAAATATGGTGAGGCGGACTTTGCGCCCGCGGTACGCGTCGCGCGAAAGCTCGACAAGGATCTGTTCGTGGGCCTCGAATATTATGCGGATTTCGGCAAGATCGGGGATTTCCTAAAACTTCCCGACCAGCAGCACCTCTTGTTCGCCGTTACCGATTTCAAGCTCGGCGTCATGGACGTGAATTTTGGCGTCGGTTACGGATTGACGCCGGGCTCTGATCGCTGGGTCATCAAGACGATTTTGGGATACGCGTTTCCGGTTCCCGGCAGCGCTTCAAACGAACAGACCACCGCCGGGCCTGTCAACCCGATGTCGCATCACTCCGCGCGAGCGTTTCAGCCCTGATGCGGACAATGCATGGTTAGCGCGTCGTGCGCCTCTCGTTTGCAACACGGCAAGATGGTGAATTGCATTGCCGTTCGCTTGACCCGTTCTAATTCCGTGATTCTTGTTTCCTGCTATGGAATAACTTGAGCATCGCCCGGATCGTTGCGACTAAGACAACGCTCTGGCCCAAGGGAATCTCATGACTGATCATTTGCAATACGGGACCACCGCCAAGGTGTTCCACTGGCTCATCGTCGCACTTCTCGTCGCACAATATACAATCGGCTGGTTGATGCCGGACATTCACCGGGGCATGAAGCCCGGCGTCGCCATGGCATTCCATGTCTCCATTGGAACGACCATCCTTATCCTCATCGTTTTGCGGTTTGCCTGGCGACTCACTCACCACGTGGCTCCCGAGAGTTCGCTGCCGCCATGGCAGCGGCTGAGTTCGGAAGCTGTACATTGGCTGCTTTATGCGCTGGTATTGGCGACGACCATCACCGGCTGGCTGTTTGCCTCGTTCCGCGGCTGGTCGATGGAATTCTTCTTTCTCGCGCCGATGCCGATGCTGGCTTCGGAAAACCCCGAGGCCGGGAAGCTCATCGACGGCTTGCATCAGGCGATGGAATGGAGCCTGCTGGCAGTTATCGGCATCCATGTCGCGGCGGCGCTGGCCCATCTGTTCATCTACCGCGACCGCATCATGCAGCGGATGCTTCCGGGGTAGAGCATGATCCGGAAAAGTGGACCCCGGTTTTCCGAAAAGATCATGCTCAAACAAAAAAATGACGCTAGAGCCTGATTCAATTCAATTGAAACAGGCACTAGCGGTCCCCCCCCACAGCAATAGCCGTCTAGCGGCCGTCGCCGCAACCGGGCATCATCTCCGCACTCACAAACCAACGAGTTCAGGAGAAAAGCCTTGGCCAAATCGCAATGGAGCTTCAAGTCCGCCACCGAATTATCGGCGGCGCTTGCGGCAAAGAAAGTCTCGGCCGTCGAACTGGCGCAGGACGCGATCGGACGGATTGAGCGTCACGACGACAAGATCAATGCGATCTGCGTGCGCGATTTTTCACGCGCGCTCGAAGCCGCCCGTGCCGCCGACGCGGCGCGCGGGCGCGGCGAGGCCAAGCCGCTGCTCGGCATTCCCATCACGGTCAAGGAATCCTACAACATCGCAGGGTTGCCCACGACCTGGGGCTTTCCGCCCCAGAAGGATTTTCGCCCCAGCGAAGACGCGCTGTCGATCTCCCGCGTCAAGGAAGCCGGCGGCGTGATCCTAGGCAAGACCAACGTTCCCCTCGGGCTCGGCGACTGGCAGAGTTACAACGACATCTACGGCACCACCAATAACCCTTTCGATCTCGGCCGCACGCCGGGCGGTTCCTCCGGCGGATCGTCGGCGGCGCTCGCCGCCGGCTACGGGCCATTGTCGCTCGGCTCCGACATCGGCGGCTCGTTGCGCGTGCCGGCGTTCCATTGCGGCGTCTACGCCCACAAGCCGACCTACGCGCTGGTGCCGTCGCGCGGCCACACCCCGCCGCCGTTCCCGCCGCTGCCGCTGGACCGCGATCTCGCCGTGATCGGCCCGATGGCGCGCTCGGCCGCGGACCTTTCGCTGCTGCTCGACGTTGTTGCCGGGCCCGACCCACTGGAAGCCGGCACGGCCTACTCGCTTGCGCTGCCGCCGCCGCGCCACGGCGAATTGAAGAATTTCCGTGTGCTCGTGATCGATACCGATCCGGTGATGCCGACCGATAAAACCGTCCGTGGTGGGATCGAAAAACTTGCCGCCAACCTCGCCAAGGCCGGTGTCAAAGTCGAACGCAGCAGTCCGTTGCTGCCCGACTTCGCCGCGTCGTCGCGGCTTTACATGCGGATGCTGATGTCGTTCCTTGGCGCAAACTTTCTGCCGGAGAACTATGCGGGTGCGCAGGCCGCGGCCGCGCAGCTTGCGCCCGACGATATGAGTCTTCCGGCGGAGCGCCTGCGCGGCATCGCGCTTAGCCACCGCGACTGGGTGATGGCCGAAGGCGGACGCGCGCGGCTCCGCGCGCAGTGGCGTGAATTGTTCAAGACCTTTGACGCGGTGATCTGCCCGGTGATGCCGACGCCGGCCTATCCGCACGTTCATTCGGCGGACCAGGAAACCCGCCGCGTCAATATCGACGGCAAGGACTACGTCTATCCCGACCAGCTGACCTGGCCCGGCATCGCCACCCTGCCCGGCGTGCCGGCGACTGCGATACCGACCGGCTTTTCGCCGGAAGGCCTGCCGATCGGCGTCCAAATCGTCGGCCCTTGGCTGGAAGACCGCACGCCGTTAAAACTCGCCGAACTGATCGAGCGCGAATTCGGCGGTTTTGTTCCGCCGCCGATGTTTGATGATTAGACTCGTCCTCATCCTGAGGAGCGGCGTCTTCGCCGCGTCTCGAAGGATGGGCCACGGGCCTCATGGTTCGAGACGGCGCAAGGGCGCCTCCTCACCATGAGGAGAACCAATGGAGGAAACATCATGAGAAATGACCTCGCCGAACTGACGAGCCTCAATCGCGATTACGTCAATTCCGTCCAGAATTCCGACGTCAAACGTTTCGACGAAATTCTCGCCGAGGACTTCTATTGTTCCAATCCCGACAAGTCGCTGGTCGACCGGGCCGGCTTTCTCAAACAGACGGCGATCCCCGTGACGATCAAAAATCTCGAAGCCCGTGATGTGAAGATTCGCATCATGGGCGATTTCGCCATCATCCACGCCGCGACGAGCTACACCACGCCGGACGGCAAACAGGCTTTTGGCCGCTACACCGATTGCTGGGCGCGCCAGAACGGCCGCTAGCTCGCGGTGTCGGCGCATGTGTCAAGGTGAGCCCAACGAAAGCTCAATTGAATAATGGCGTCATGCCCGGCCTCGTGCCGGGCATCCACGTCTTTCTTTGCAGCAAGCCCCAAGACGTGGATGGCCGGGACAAGCCCGGCCATGACGAAGAATTTATTGTTGTTGCGCGAAGCAATCACGCATCAAACATAATCACGCTGCGCACCGTCTTGCCGGCCTTCATCGCGGCAAAGCCTTCGTTGATTTCCGAGAGCTTCAGCTTGGCCGAGATCCAGTCCTCCAGATGCAGCTTGCCGCGCAGATAAAATTCGACCAGCCGCGGCATGTCGACGCGAAAGTGGTTCGAGCCCATTGACGAGCCCTGGATCTTGCGTTCACGCAAAAAGTCAAAACCGTGCAGCTCGATCTTCTGGCCGAACGGAATCATGCCGACAATGGTCGCGGTGCCGCCGGGCGCCAGCATTGCAAACGCCTGTTCCGCGGTTTCCTTGCGCCCCAGCACTTCGAATGAGTGATGCACGCCGCCGCCGGTGAGCTCACGCACCTGCTGCACCACATCGCCGTTTTGCGGATCGACGATGTCGGTGGCGCCGAGTTTTGTGGCCAATTGAAGTTTTGCCGGATTGGTATCGACCGCGATGATGCGGCCGGCGCCGGCGATCTCGGCGCCATTGATCGCGGCCATGCCGACGCCGCCGCAGCCGATCACCACCACGTTTTCGCCCGGCGCGACCTTTGCGGTGTTGACGACCGCGCCAAATCCGGTAATGACGCCGCAACCGATCAGCGCGGCGAGATCGAGCGGCATGTCCTTGCGGATCTTTACAATTGCGTTTTCGTGCACGAGCATCTGCTCGGCGAACGACGACAAATTGAGAAACTGATTCAGTTTCTCCGACCGCGCCCATGACAGCCGGTTGGATGCGCCGGGCAGCATCTTTACCGTGGTGTCGGTGCACAACACCGTCCGCCCCGTGGTGCAATTGTCGCAGGTGCCGCAGAATACCGACAGGCAGGTGACGACATGGTCGCCCGGCTTGACGTAATTGACGTCGGAGCCGACCTTCTCGACCACACCGGCCGATTCATGGCCGAGCACGGCCGGCAGCGGATGCGGATAAAGCCCTTCCATGAAATGCAGGTCGGAATGGCAGAGGCCGGCAACCGCGGTGCGGATCAGGACCTCGCGCGGCCCCGGATTGGGCAGGCTGACGTCCTCGATCACCAGCGGCTTGTTGACTTCATGCAGGACGGCGGCCTTCATCGGTGTTTCCCCTTTTTGCTTTATCGTTTTCACTCACGGGAGGTCGGCTCCCTCTCCCAAAGGGAGAAGTAAAACCGCGCTCGTGGCGACATTGAGCCTACGCTGCCAAAAGCAATTCGCCAACCTCGGCCATGCCGACCGCGCGCTCGCCGAGCAGATGGCCTGACATCGTGCGCTGCACCGAATTTTCCGTGAGCCGGAACGGATCGCTTGACGAGACCCGGTGATCGATCACCATCCGCGACAGCAGCAGCCTGCGCGCATCGCCGCGCATCTCGTGGATGCGCCCGCCCTCCCAGGCCAAAGCGACGGCGCTCGCGACATGATAGAGCAGGCTGGTGGCGCGCCGCGCCTCGGCCTCGTTGTCGCTGCGCGCGGCGACCTCGCGGGCAAAGCCGACGGCGCGGTCGGTGAGATCGCGCAAACGATCGCGCCAGGCCGGCGGCACATTGGCGCTGTCGTCGAGGCGGGCATGCAGGTCGGCGGCGAGCGCCGCATCAGCACCATGGCGGCCGACGGCGCGCCCGAGCGCATCGATCGCAACGATGTTGCCGGTGCCTTCCCAGATCGAGCCGAGATGGGCGTCGCGCAACAGCCTGCTGGTGGCAAATTCCTCGATGTAGCCGATGCCGCCGCGCATCTCCAACGCATCGCCGCAGACTTTTCGCGCATCGCGGGTGGCGCGGAATTTTAGCGTCGGTGTCAGGATGCGCAGCAATGCCGCTGCGTCCTGGCTGCCGGCTTCGGTGCGGTCGAGCGCGTCGGCCGTGACAAAACTCATCGACAATGCCTGTTCGGTCGCGAGCATGATCTTCATCAACTGCCGGCGCGCCAGCGGCAGATCGATGATGCGCTGTCCAAACACCACGCGATTTGCGGCGACCGTCATCGCGTCGTGATGCGCGCGGCGCATCAGCGCGGTGGATTTGACGCCGTTGGAGAGCCGCGACGAATTGACCATCTCGGCCATCTGCACAAAGCCGCGATCGAGCTTTCCGACCGCGTAGGCGATCGCGCCTTCGAGCTTGATCTCGCCCGATGCCATCGAGCGGGTGCCGAGCTTGTCCTTCAAGCGGACGATCCGGTAGTGATTTTGCGAGCCGTCGTCGAGCTGCCGCGGCATCAGGAACAGGCCGACACCGCGCGTGCCACCGACCGCGCCTTCCGGCCGCGCCAACAGCATCACAACTTTTGCATCCGCGTTCGAGCAGAACCATTTTTCACCATGGAGCCGCCAGTGATCGCCTTCCTGCACCGCGGTCGTGGTGAGCTTGCCGACGTCGGAGCCGCCCTCCTTCTCGGTCATGAACTGGCCGCCCTGGGTCAGTTTGCTCATGTCGGTCTGGGTCAGCCCGTCCAGATATTTTTCCTTCAACGCCGCGCTGCCGAATTTTGCCAATAGCTTGGCGCAGCCGTCGGTGACGTTGATCGGGCAGCCCAGCCCGAATTCGGCCTGGTTGAACAGAAACGTAAACGCGTGCTTCGCCACCACGGGATAGGGCTCGGGCCAGCCCATGATGCCCTTGCGCAAGGACATCGCATGAATGCCGAATTCGCCGAACGCCGCGCGCTCCAGTTCCCGATAGGCCGGATGATACTCGATCCTCTGCACGTCACGCCCGAACCGGTCGCGCTGGTGCAGCACCGGCACATGCCGGTCGGCCAACCGCGCGCATTCGTCGAGGTGGCCGCCGGCAAGCGCGCCGAGGCGGTCGAGATGCGGCTCGATATGGCGAAACAGCGGCTCCGGCAGATGGATACGCAGCAGATCGGCCAGAGCCGGATCGGCGCGGTAGAAATTCATGCCCGACGTATCCGGCGCCAGCAAACCCGGCTCACCGGCTGAAGTCACATCGTTGTGCTTGGCTAGCTCGTGCATTTGCAACCCTTGTTCGTTCCACCCTGAGTTTTAGATGATATAGATCATGCTAGGGATAAGGCCGGCGACAAGCCGCCAAAGACAATAATATCCAGGGAATAAGAGAGGAAACCCATGGCGGACACTTATCGCATCATCGGCGCCGAGATGTCGCCCTATTCGGTCAAAGTGCGCTCCTATTTTCGCTACAAGGAAATCCCTCATCAATGGATTTTGCGCAATGCGGCAAGCCAGGCGGAATACGAGAAATACGCCAGGATGCCGATCATTCCCCTCGTGGTTACGCCGGAGGGAACAGGCATTCAAGACTCCACCCCGATCATCGACGCCATGGAAAAGCGTTATCCGGAGCCGTCGATCCATCCCGACGACCCCGTCGCCAACTTCATCTCCGCGCTGGTCGAGGAATTCGGCGACGAGTGGGGCAACAAATGGATGTTCCATTTCCGCTGGGCGCGCGAGGTCGACCAGATCAGCGCAGCGGGGCGCATCGCACGAATGCGCGGCGGCGACGTCAGCGAAGACAAGCATACCGCCTTCGCGAGCCAGGTTCGTGCCCGCATGGTCGATCGGGTCTGGTTTGTCGGGTCCAATGAGGCGACCGCGCCGCGGATCGAGGCGGGGTTCATCGAGATGCTTGGATTATTGAATAGCCATCTCGCGACGCGGCCATATCTGTTCGGCGGCCGGCCGGCATTGGCTGATTTCGGCCTCTGGGGCCAGATTTACGAAATGTGGACCGACCCGACCGGCGGCGCGATCATCGGCGGCAGCGCACAGCATGTGCTGGATTGGGTGCACCGGATGTTGTGGCCGAAGGCGGAAGGCGCATTCGAAGCCTGGTCGACGCTCGAGCCGACACTGATGCCGATCCTGACGAGACAGATCGGCGTGCAATTCATGCCCTGGACCTGCGCCAACGAAAAGGCGGTAGCCGAAGGGCGAGACGAATTCAGCGTCACGCTCAATGACAAGGTCTGGACCCAAAAACCGCAAAAATATCACGCACGGTCGCTCGGCATGCTGCGCGCCAAATATGCAGGTGTCGCCGACAAGGCCGAGCTCGATTCCGTCCTGGGGGCCGCGGGCTGCCTCTCCGGATTGCGCGGCTGACGACGCTATTCTGAAGGATGAGGAGACATTCATGGAAATACCAAAATACAAGATCGCCCTGATCGTCGGCGCAGGCTCAGGCCTCAGCGCGTCGCTGACGCGGCTGTTCGCCCGCGAAGGCATCCGCGTCGCGCTGGCCGCGCGCCAGGTCGAAAAACTCGGCGCGCTCTGCACCGAGACCGGGGCCAAGGCCTATGCCTGCGACGCCACCAAGCCGGAGGAGGTCGAGCGGCTGTTCGGCCTGGTCGAGCGCGAGATCGGCGTGCCGGACGTGGTGGTCTATAACGCCAGCGGCAGGGCCCGCGGCCCCTTCACGGAACTGGTGCCCGCGGATGTCGAGAAAGCCATCGCGGTGAGCGCATTCGGCGGCTTTCTGGTGACGCAGCAGGCAGCGACGCGGATGCTGCCGAACAAGCACGGCGCGATCCTGTTCACGGGTGCTTCGGCCAGCGTCAAGGGCTATGCGCAATCGGCGCCGTTCGCGATGGGCAAATTCGCGCTGCGCGGCCTGGCCCAGAGCATGGCGCGCGAATTGTCGCCGCAGGGCATTCACATCGCGCATTTTGTCATCGACGGCGGCATTCGCAGCGCGGCGCGCTCGGAGCCCGCCGACGGGCCGGATTCGATGCTCGATCCCGACGCGATTGCGTTGAGCTATTGGAATGTTTTGCAGCAGCCGCGCAGCGCCTGGGCCTGGGAGATGGAATTGCGGCCATGGGTCGAGAAGTTTTAGGGATGACGGGCGTCATGCAATAGGACTACAATGACCGGGTCGCAAGCCCTGGGAGGACCGAATGGGTATTGAGCAAAAGATTGCCACCGAAATCACCATCGACACCGGCACCAATGAACTCCTGTGCGCGATCCGCGACCGCGTCGCCATCATAACGCTGAACCGGCCCGAGGCACGCAACTCGCTCTCCGACCATCTGACGCCGGCGCTGCGCACCATGATCAGGACCTGCGGCGAGAACCCCGATGTCGGCGTGCTCCTGATCACCGGCGCAGGCACTGCCTTCTGCTCGGGCGGTGACGTCAAGGGCATGGGCGCCAACCGCGACAAGAAAAAGCAGGACATGTCCTATGACGAGAAGGTCGCCGATTTGCAGGAGCGGCAACGCCTGCTGACCGGTGCGCTGGTGTCGGTCCGCAAGCCGACGATTGCGGCACTGCCCGGCCCCGCGGCCGGCGCAGGCCTTGCCATCGCCATGGCCTGCGACATCCGGATCGCCGCCGAATCGGCGTTCGTTTCGACGGGGTACCTGCGGGTGGGCCTAAGCGGCGATTACGGCATCGCGTGGCTGTTGACGCGCCTCGTCGGTACCGCTCGGGCACGGGAATTGATGTTTACGGCGGATAAAGTCGATGCCGCCAGATGCGAGAGAATTGGCCTCTTCAACCGCGTCGTGCCGGACGCCAAGCTTCAAGAAGAGGCCTTTGCGGTGGCCAAGTCGATGGCCGAAGGGCCGACCATTGCGCTGCGCTACATGAAGGACAATCTCGACGAAGCCCTCACGTTCGATTTTGCCACCGCCCGCGACCATGAGGCCGAGCGCCTGATCCGCACCACCATGACCGCGGATCACCGCGAAGCGGTGCAGGCGTTTATCGAAAAGCGCAAAGCAGTGTTCAAGGGGAAATGACTTCATTCACGCCGCTGCTTCCGCACGCGCGTTGCGCCGGATCACCTGCGGCGGTTGTCCGAAGGTACGCAGGAAGGCGCGGCGCATGCGGTAGCGATCAGCAAAACCCGTTTGCCGGGCGATGACGTCGATCGAATGACGGCTCTGTTCCATCATCAAGCGGGCGGCCTCGATGCGCAGGTTCTCGACCGCCTTGGCCGGCGATTGGCCGGTCTCGGCGCAGAACGCACGGCTGAACTGGCGCGGACTTAGATGTGCGGCTTCGGCGAGCTGCCGAACGTTCAGCGGCTGATCGAGGTTACGCTTCGCATACGCCAATGCGCTCTGGATACGGTCTGATTTCGGCTCAAGCTCCAAGAGCGCCGAAAACTGCGACTGGCCGCCGGCACGCCGGTGATAGACCACGAGCTTCCTCGCCACCGCCCGCGCCACGTCCGCGCTAAAATCCTTCTCAATCATAGCTAGCGCAAGATCGATGCCCGCAGTGGCGCCGGCCGAGGTCCACACCGGACCGTCGATGATGAAGATGCGGTCTTCCTCCACCTTCACCTTTGGGAAGCGGTCCCGCAAATCGCGCGCGTGATACCAATGGGTGGTCGCGCGTCGCCCGTCGAGCAGGCCGGCTTCGGCCAGGTTGAACGCGCCGGTGCAGATCGCGGCGACACGCCGGCATCTTCCCAAAGCCTGCTGCAGGAATTTGATCGCGCCCGGCGTCAATGATCCGATCACGTCGCTGCCGCCGATGATCAGCGTGTCGAAATTCGTATCGTCGAACGGCTCGGTCGCGACACTGACGCCGATCGAGGCGCGGACGGAGCCGCCCGTCTCGGACAGCAGACGTACGTCATAGACCGGCTCGCCGATCTCCCTGTTCGCGTATTCGAAGGTGGACATCACCGCGCAGCTGAGCACGTCAAAGCCTGGGAAGACGATGAAACCGATGCACTGCATGGGCCGCTCCACGATGTCCTAAAACGTCACTTATATGACATTTGAGACGCGGGCTCGCAAGCCTAAGTACGTGAAACGAAGTGCTCGGCACTGTCGAACAGCGGGAATGGCGGAGAGCGGGAGCGCGGGACTTTACGCGCCAACGCGACCCAACCATCGCGAGAAGCTGCCGGGTTCAATCAACATGCTTGAGGAAGAAAATGCCGAAACTCAATGGAAAGATCGCAGTCATCACCGGTGGAAACTCCGGGATCGGCCTGGCAACAGCGAAGGTTTTCGTGAAGGAAGGCGCGCGCGTTTACTTCACGGGCCGCAGGCAGGCAGAACTCGAAGCGGCCGCGGCCGTTCCTGGACCGAGCGCGACGCCCGTCCAGGGCGACGTCTCCAAGCCGGCCGATCTCGACCGCCTCTACGACCAGATTCGCGATGAGGCGGGACGCGTCGATGTCGTTTTCGCCAATGGCGGCACCGTCGTTCTGGCGCCGCTCGGCGGCCTTGCGGAGGAGCACATCGACAATCAACTGGATGTGAATGTGAAGGGCGTGATCTGGACCGTCCAGAAGGCCCTTCCACTGATGGGGCCGGGTGGCTCGATCATCTTGAATGCCTCGATCGTCGCCACAAAAGGCTGGGCCAACTGGAGTGTCTACAGCGCCACAAAGGCGGCGGTCCGCAACTTCGCCAGGACGTGGTCGTCGGATTTGCAGGGCCGGAACATCCGGGTCAACGCGATCAGCCCTGGGGTGATCCCGACACCTGGACACGAAAAGACCGGCGTTGGACGAGAGGCACTGAACAGCTTCATGGAGCACGCGGCGAGCATAACGCCGCTTGCACGAACGGGAACCGACGAGGAGGTCGCGAAGGTCGTCGCCTTCCTGGCCTCTGACGACAGTAGCTTCATCGCAGCCAGCGAGATCTTCGTCGATGGCGGCATAGCCCAGATCTGACGAGCGTCACGCCGCCGCCTCCGCCCGCGCGTTGCGCCGGATCGCCTGTGGCGGCTGTCCGAAGGCGCGCAGGAAAGCGCGGCGCATGCGGTCGCGATCGGCAAAGCCGGTTTGCCGGGCGATCACGTCGATCGGATGGCGGCTCTGCTCCATCATCAGCCGCGCGGCCTCGATACGCAGGTTCTCGATCGCCTTGGCGGGCGACTGACCGGTCTCGGCGCGGAACGCACGGCTGAATTGGCGCGGAGAAAGATGCGCCGCTTTGGCTAGCTCTTGAACGGTCAGCGGTGCGGCAAGATTGCGCTTCGCATAGGCCAATGCGCTCTGGATACGGTCCGATTTCGGGTCCATCTCCAGCAGCGCCGAAAATTGCGATTGTCCACCAGCGCGCCGGTGATAGACGACGAGTTTCTTGGCTACGGCCCGCGCGACCTCCGCGCCAAAATCCTGTTCGACCATGGCGAGCGCGAGATCGATGCCGGCGGTCGCTCCGGCCGAGGTCCACACCGGACCGTCGACGATGAAGATGCGGTCTTCGTCCACCTTCACCCTTGGAAACCGGGCCTGCAATTCTCGCGCGTAATACCAGTGCGTGGTCGCGCGCCGGCCGTCGAGCAGGCCGGCTTCGGCCAGGATGAACGCGCCGATGCAGATCGAGGCAACCCGCCGGTATCGTTCCGGAGCCCGCCGGAGAAACTCGATCAGCCCTGGCGTCGACGGTTCGACCACGGCGCCACCGCCGACAATCAGGGTGTCGAAATTCGCATCGTCGAACGGCTCGGCCGCAACGCTCATGCCGGCCGAGCTGCGGATGGACCCGCCAGTCTCGGACAGCATCTTCACGTCATAGGCCAGCTCGCCGACCTGAAGATTTGCGAATTCGAACACCGAGATCACGGCGAAGCTCATGAGCTGAAAGCCGGGGTAGACGATGAAACCGACGCGCTGCATTGGCTGCCTCCATCATGTCCTAAAACGCCGTTTATATGACATTTGAGACAGGCGCCCGCAAGCCTAGATTTCCTTTGCAAGTGGCCGACGAGCCGTCGGCGGACAAAGGAGACAAAGATGAGCACCACCAAAACAAAGGGAGCAGCACTGATTACCGGCGCTTCCTCCGGCATCGGCGCGATCTACGCAGATCGGCTGGCTAAACGCGGCTACGACCTGATCCTGGTCGCCCGCAACCAGAGCCGGCTCGCCGCATTGGCCGACCGGCTGAAAAAAGAGACAGGCCGCTCGGTCGAGACGATTGCAGCCGATCTCAACGACAAGGCGGATCTTGCCCGGATCGAGACGACGCTGCGCACAAACGCGAGCATTACGCTGTTGGTCAACAATGCCGGCGTCGGCGCCGCAGCGCCGCTGCTTAATTCCGACCTCGAGAAGATGGACGAGATGATCCGCCTCAATGTCGGCGCACTGACCCGGCTGAGCTACGCAGCGGTGCCCGGCTTCGTCGCGCGCGGCGGCGGCACCATCATCAATATCTCTTCGATCGTGGCGATCTCGCCCGAAACGCTCAACGGCGTCTACGGCGGCAGCAAAGCGTTCGTATTGGCGTTCAGCCAATCGCTACAGCATGAGCTTGCCCCGAAAGGCATACGGGTGCAGGCGGTCTTGCCCGGCGCGACGGCGACGGAGTTCTGGGATATCGCCGGCCTGCCGGTTCACAATTTACCCGCCGCGATCGTGATGCGGGCTGAAGACTTGGTCGATGCCGCGCTTGCCGGTCTCGACCAGGGCGAGATCGTCACCATTCCATCCCTGCCCGACAAGGACGAATGGGATCGGTTCGAGGCAGCTCGCCGCGCGATGTCCGGGAAGCTCTCCAGTGCTGTGCCGGCGCGCCGATACAACATCGGGCATCCCCAAACTGCAAAAGCATGACCTGGCGTTCGGTAGCGCAATCAGCATCGATTGCGACAAACGTTGCTTCGGCGAAGCTTGACCTAAACGCCCAAGTCTTCACGGCAAGCTTCGCTGAATCCCCGAAGCACATCGATGTCGTCCCGCGGCCTGTCTTGCGGATTACTGAAATCCCGGTTCGGAAGGTAGTAGGTTTCGACGATATGCTGCATCACCTGCTCTGCGCTTGCGATGACATCGGCTGGCGCGAGCAGCCGCAATCTCCCGACAAGTGCGTAGAGCCGGACAAATTTCGAGGGATCCTCGAGTTCATGGGTGAGCGCATCGGTAAATAGTTTCGAAGCCTCCTCGATGAACTCGCCATAGACATGTTCGCGGCGAGCCGCGCGCTGCGCAACGCGTCGGGCACGCTCCTGCGCGTCCTGGCTAAGCCAGGTCGTCGCGAACGAAGCGATCGCGCCGATCCCCGACCCTGCGAGGGCGGCGATCGCGGATATGTAAGCACCGTTCATGACGCCTCGCGATCAGGGCTGGTGGAGCAGCGGTCTTCAGAAGAAAAGCAAGGCAAGCATCGCTAGCGCAGCAACTACGATGCCGACGGCAAGGGTGAGAATGACCGGCACGCGGAGCGGCGTGTAGTCGGACGTTGAGCTTTCACGCATTGGTCGGTACTCCCTGGGATCCCCCTCGCGTCGAAGCACTGCGTCGCGCTGCCACAAGCAAACGGCCGGCCTTGGGGAGAGGGACGGAATCCCGCAGGCCGGCCGCCGCACCGCGACGCTCGATCTGGGATGGGGGCTAATTTCCCAAACCGGCGCCGTATCACGATGTCCGGACTTGGGTGAGCGCTCCCCAAACCGACCGTCGCATCGGGAACCCGTAAGCTCCGCGGTTCTTGCCGTCCGAACGCCTCAATGAACCTCCCGCAGCGGTTAATCGGCCTTGCTGGCAGCAATTACCGCTAGCCATTATATAAACTATACTGTATCGTTTGTATAACTCGACGATCAGCTTGGCAAGGAGAATTGCGGATGACGAACGGGGGAATTGCAGTGACCAAACTCCCCGTCCGGCGGGGCGCGGGTGGCCGGCCCACCCGCGAGGAGGCGGTGCGGCGTGACGCGCGGTTGCTCGACGTTGCAACGACCCTGTTCATGGAGCGAGGTTTTGACGGCACATCGATCGATGCGGTCGCGGAGGCGGCCGGCGTAAGCAAGCCAACGGTTTATGCGCGTTACCGCGACAAGCGCGATCTGTTCGCGGCCGTCCTGCGCGGCCGGATTCGAGATTGGCTGGCTCCGCTCTCGGTGGCGGCCGAGGCCCAGGCCACTGATAGCGACCCCAAAAATATCGAAACGACGCTGCATGAGCTTAGCCGGCACATGCTCGACCACGCATCGATGCCGGAGTGCGCCACGCTGCAGCGGATTTTGGCGGCGCAGGCCATCCAGTTTCCCGAATTGGCAAAGCTCGCGCATGAGGATGGTTGGCTGCGCGGTGTGCGGGGCGTAGCAATTCTGCTTCGGTTGTTCGCCGCGCGCGGCGAGATCAAGGCGGACGACCCTGAACTCGCAGCCGACCTGTTCCTCAATCTTCTGCTCGGGCACTCCGCGCGCCTCGCCCTCCACGGCATCGCCGACGATCCGGAATTTCTGGAACGGCGAAGGCGGGCTGTCGTCGAGCTTTTTTTAAACAGCGTGAGAGCGCGCTGAATTCGGATAGCCAGTGGCGTTGCCTAAAGCATGATCCGGAAAAGTGGGTACCGGTTTTCCGAAAAGATCATGCTCAAACAAAAAGTTAGAGCGGGATGACGTTTCAAAGAAAAGTCATCACGCTCTAGGGCTCTTGCTTCAAACCGCAGCCTCAAGCGCGATTTGTTGCGCCGCAAGCCGCCAGCTCGCGCAGGGAATTTCCTGCGGTGCGCTATCGAAATGCTTTTCGAAGCGCACCAGCTTCCAGTCGTCCGGGTTGTGGGTGAAGGCAAAGCCGGATTTGCGGGCGAGCGCAATCATCGCCTCATTGGAGCGCAGCGTATCGCCGAACAGGCGTTTTGCGCCGAACGCCGCGGCTCGGCATTCCATGTTCGCGAGCAGCACCGATCCGATGCCCTGGCCCTGCCAGCGGTCGTCGATCGAAAGGCCGAATTCGAAACTGTTGGTGTCGGCGTGGAACGCATAGCGGGCTTCGCCGACGATGGTCTCAAAACCATCGATCGTCATGGTTGCGACGACACTGAAGCGGTCGCCTTCGCCGACATGGGTGAAACGATAAAGCTCTCCCTTCGGCAGTTCGCTCATGGCGCCGAGGAAGCGATTGTAGCGGGAGCGGACCGTGAGCGCCCGGAAATAACCCTGCAATGTCTCGGCATCGCGCGGCTCGCTAAAGCGCACCGTCAGCGACTTGCCGCTGCGCAGCCGCAGGATATCCGAATGCTGCCGGAGGTCGTTGAGGCGAAGCGCGGTCATTGGAGGCTCACGAAGTTTTCCGAAAGACAGTTCCGAAAGTCGTCGGCCGGCGTCCCCCAAAAGAGGCGACGCCGGCCTGGCTGCTCGTTAAGCCCGCCAAAACGGCTTTTCGGTCTCGTGAACGATGTCACTCCACGAAAGCCCGACGTCATGCAGGTCGCGTTCGGTCCACTGCGCCAGTTCGCGCCGGCTGCGCTGACGATCGCGCCAAGTGTGGAAGATTCCACCGAGCTGCGAGAAAAAGCCCTGGCCATGATGATTTGTCATCGATACATCTGAACAACTGGACATTTTTATCTCCTAAAGCTAATTTCTTGCCGCTAATATCGGGCTTTTTCGGTCTTTCGACAAACGACACTTTGTACCGCTTCACATGACATAAATTCATGTATCCGGAAGGGATGGGCCCCATCATGACCGGCAGATTGCCGTCGCTCAATGGATTGCGCGCGTTCGAGGCTGCCGCCCGGCATTTGAGCTTCACCAATGCCGCGTCCGAGCTGAATGTCACGCAGACCGCGATCAGCCACCAGATCCGCCGGCTGGAGCAGGAACTGGGGATTCGCCTGTTCGTCCGGCAGAACCGCGCGCTGGCGCTGACGCCGGAAGCAAAAGACTACCTCCCCGGGGTCCGCGCGGCGTTCAACGATCTGCGGCTTGCCACCGACCGGGTGCTGCGCCGCGACAACGACCATGTGCTGACGGTCTCGACACTGGCGTCGCTGGCGGCAAAATGGCTGTTGCCACGGCTCTCCGCGTTCCAGGAAGCGCATCCCGGCATCGACGTCCGCATTACCACCTCGACCAGCCTGATCGATTTCAAGAGCGGCGATGTCGATGCGGCGATCCGCTACGGCCGCGGGCATTGGCCGGGCCTGCGCGCCGACTGGCTGATGGCCGACGAATTGTTCCCGGTCTGCAGCCCGGCATTGCTGACCGGAGAGAAGCCGCTGCGCTGCCCGCAGGACCTCGCCCATCACACGCTATTGCATTCGAGTGGCGGCTATGACGACGACTGGCGGCTGTGGCTGACCGCCGCCGGGCTGCCGGCGGATATCTCGAAGCAGCCCGGGCTGACCTTCGACCTGATTTTGGTGACGGTTCAGGCCGCGCTTGACGGGCTCGGGGTCGCGATGGGCCGAACCTCCTATGTCGAGGCCGACATCGCCAAGGGCCGCCTGGTGGTTCCGTTCAAAATCGCGCTGCCGGCGGACGCCGGATTCTATCTCGTTTCCCCCGAGGCGAGCGCGGACCAGCCCAAGCTCGCGTCCTTTCGGCAATGGCTGAAAGCCTCGTTGCAGAACAAAACCTGAAAAACCATTCGCGTGCAACGCGGTATCGCCGTTTTGCCGACGTTTTCCGGTTGGTCGCGCCGCGCCGGCATGGCAGATTGAGAAACACAAATAGAGCAGTGTCGGCTAGCGTGAAGTCTTTCCGCAGAGGCCACGAAACGGGGAGAATTTCACCATGTCGCAGACGTCGACGTCACAACCGCCACAGATCAAATCGCGCATCGGCGCCATTCTGCGCGCGACCAGCGGCAATTTCCTCGAGCAGTTCGACTTCTTCCTGTTCGGCTTTTATGCTCCCTATATCGCGAAAGCGTTCTTTCCGTCGGAGAACGAGACCGCGGCCTTGCTGAATGCGTTCGGCGTGTTCTGGCTCGGCGCGTTGATGCGTCCGGTCGGCGCGATCGTGCTTGGCGCCTATATCGATCGGATCGGCCGCCGCCTTGGCTTGATCGTCACGCTGGCAATCATGGCGGCTGGCACGGTGGTCATCACGGTCTGCCCGAGCTATGCCACGATCGGCGTCGCCGCGCCGATCATCGTGCTGATCGGCCGCCTGTTGCAGGGCTTTTCTGCCGGCGTGGAGCTCGGCGGCGTATCGGTCTATCTCTCCGAGATCGCGACGCCCGGCAACCGGGGCTTCTACACCTCATTCCAGTCCTCCAGCCAGCAGGTCGCGATCTTCGTCGCCGCGGTCATCGGGTACGCGCTAAATGAATTGGTGAAGGGGGATGCCGTTACGTTGCTGGGGGGATTAGAAATCGCCAAATGGCGAATTCCGTTCCTGATCGGCTGCCTCATCATTCCCGTTATTTTCGTGCTGCGGCGGACACTGGAAGAGACCCCGGCTTTCCTGGCGATGAAGAAACATCCAACTGCCTCGGAAGTGTTTGCTTCAGCGGCGGCGAACTGGCGCATCATCCTTCTTGGAATGATGCTGGCGGCAATGACCACCGTGACCTTCTATTTCGTCACCGTCTTCACGCCGTCTTTTGGCAAGGAGCTGAAACTCTCTGCCCAGGATAGCCTGCTGGTTACCCTCCTGGTTGCCGTGACCAACTTCATCTGGAATCCGGTCGGGGGCGCACTGTCTGACCGTGTCGGCCGGAAGCCGGTGTTGCTGGCAATTACTGGGCTGTCTTTCGTGACCGCCTATCCCGCGCTGCTCTGGCTCACCGCCGCCCCGACTTTCGGCAAGCTGCTGGCGGTCGGAATGATGTTTTCGCTCTATTTCGGCGTCTACAGCGGCACGATGCTGGGCGCGCTGGTTGAAATTGTGCCGGCTCACGTCCGCACCACATGCTTCTCGCTGGCGTTTGCGTTGGCAGCAGCGCTATTCGGCACCTTTACGCCGTTTGCGGCATTAAAGCTGACTGCAATGACTGGCAATAAAGCGTCCCCCGGATTCTGGCTCATGTGCGCGGCGGCCAGCGGCTTCATCGCCGCCCTCGCCATCTACCGCGGAGGAGCGGTCGAGACCCGCGAAGCCGTCACCGCCTAAGCCTGAGGGCCGGCCGGGCGCCTGCCTGGCCGACCTTCCTGTTTTGATTTCCATGCAAACAAAGCTAACAAGACGCATGGTCGATTTATCCCGTAAATTCGATGTGCTGGTGATCGGCGGCGGCAATGCCGCGCTGTGCGCCGCGATCAGCGCGCGGCGCACTGGGGCCTCTGTGCTGGTGCTGGAAGGCGCGCCAAAGTTTTACCGCGGCGGCAACACCCGCCATACCCGCAATATGCGCTGCGCCCATGATGCGGCGACCGAGATCCTCACCGGGCCCTATACCGAAGAGGAATTCTGGGAAGACCTGTTGCGCGTCACCGGCGGCCAGACCGACGAGGAACTGGCGCGACACATGATCGCCGAATCGAAGGACATCCTGCACTGGATCGTCGAGCAGGGCGTGCGCTGGCAACCGTCGCTGGGCGGCACGCTGAGCCTCGGGCGGACCAACTCGTTCTTCCTCGGCGGCGGCCGCGCGATGCTGAATGCGCTCTATCTGACCGCCGAAAAACTGGGCATTGAGATTCTCTATGACGCCGAGGTGATCGACCTCGAAATCGAGCACGGCATGTTTCTTTCCGCCGTGCTCAAGCAAGGCGACGGTCGCGCCAAGGCGCGCGCCGCGACGCTCGTTGCCGCCGCCGGAGGTTTTGAGGCCAACATCGAATGGCTCAAGCAATATTGGGGCGAGGCTGCGGACAATTTCCTGATCCGCGGCACGCCCTACAACCGCGGGTCTATCCTTAAAATGCTGCTGGCGAACGGGGTGCAGGAGGTCGGCGATCCCACCCAATGCCACGCGGTCGCGATCGACGCCCGCGCGCCGAAATTCGACGGCGGCATCATCACGCGACATGATTCGGTCGTGTTCGGCATCGTCGTCAACAAGCACGCCGCGCGGTTCTACGACGAGGGCGAGGACATCTGGCCGAAGCGCTACGCCATCTGGGGCCGATTGGTTGCCGCCCAACCCGACCAGATCGCTTACATCATTTTCGACGCCAGTTCGCGCAACTCGTTCATGCCGACGCTGTTCCCGCCGATCGAAGCCGGCTCGATCGCCGGGCTCGCCGATAAACTCGATCTTAATCCCACGGCGCTGGAAAAAACCGTCGCTGAATTCAACGCCGCCGTGCGGCCCGGCACCTTCGATCACACCATCCTCGACGATTGCCGCACCGAAGGGCTGACGCCGCCGAAGACCCATTGGGCACGAAAAATCGAGACGCCGCCTTTTTATGCCTATCCGGTGCGGCCCGGCATCACCTTCACGTATTTGGGCACCCGCGTGAACAAGCAGGCGCGCATGGTGATGAAGGACGGCAAGCCCGCCGCCAACATGTTCGCCGCCGGCGAAATCATGGCGGGCAACGTACTCGGCAAGGGCTACGCCGCCGGCATCGGCATGACTATCGGCAGCGTGTTCGGCCGAATCGCTGGGCGGGAAGCGGCGCAAAATGCCAAGAATTAGAGAGCGTTTCGGTTCACCTCGCCCCGCTTGCGGGGAGAGGTCGGATTGCGCCGAGCGATGCCAACGGGTCGCGCGAAATGCGCGCCCGATGACAGGCTCCGCATCGTCCGAAGCAATCCGGGTGAGGGGGAATCTCCGCGAGCACGGTCCGTGGAGAGTCCCCCTCACCCCAACCCTCTCCCCGCAAGCGGGGAGAGGGAGAACTGGTAGGGAGCAGCCATGACACGCCTTGTCGTTCTTTCCGCCGCGGCAGTTCTGATGGCCGGGACCGCGGCCAACGCCGCTGACCCGATCGCGCTCCGCGACATGGGCTCGTTCCATGTCGGGGGACGGCTGGTGGAGATCAGCGGCAAGCCGGTCAAGGAAGTCACGTTTACCGCTGGCGGTGTGCCGGCCAAGGTCGACCCGAACGGGACGTATCAAGTCGAGCAGATGTACGTGCAGTATTTTCTGCCCGCCAATGAAACCGGCGCCTTTCCGCTGTTGCTCTGGCATGGCGGCGGGCTGACCGGCGTCACCTACGAAACCACGCCTGATGGCCGCGAGGGCTGGCTGAATTATTTCCTGCGCAAGGGCTGGAGCGTTTACAATTCGGACGCCGTCGAACGCGGCCGCGCCGGCTGGGCGCAATACCCCGACATCTTCAAGGGCGAGCCGGTGTTTCTGACCACCAGCAATCCGTTCGAGCGGTTTCGGATCGGCGACGGCCCCGGATCCTACGATCCCGATCCCGCCAAACGCAAGCTGATGCCGGGCAGCCAGTTTCCGAACGAGGGTTACGAGAATTTCGTCAAGCAGAACGTGCCGCGCTGGACCACCACCGACGATGCGGCGATCGCCGCCTATATCGCCGAGATCGATCGCGTCGGACCGTGCATCATCCTGTTCCACAGCCAGGCCGGCACGTTCGGCTTCAAGGTCGCCCAAGCCCGCCCCGACAAGGTCAAGGCGCTGATCGCGATCGAGCCCGCCGGCGTCGGCGATCCCGCCAAGGTAGATGTCCTGAAAAATATCCCGACGCTGTTTGTCTATGGGGACTACATCGAACGCGATTCGCGCTGGCCGAAAATCCGCGCCACCGGCATAGCCTTTGCCGACAGCATGAAGGCCGCCGGTGGCACGGTCGACGTCGTCGACCTGCCGAAAATCGGCATCAAGGGCAATTCGCACATGATGATGATGGACAAGAACAACGCGGAGATCGCCGCGCTGATTCAAACATGGCTGGAAGGCAAGGGGCTGACGAAAAAGCCCTGAGTCATTTCGAACCGGAAGCGGCGCAACATGCACGGAAGCAAAATTCTCGAGGAAGCCGACCGCCTGATGACGGTCTGCAACTCCTGCCGCTACTGCGAGGGCCTGTGCGCGGTGTTTCCGGCGATGGAAATGCGGCGCTCGTTTTCCGACGGCGACCTGAATTATTTCGCCAATCTCTGCCATTCCTGCGGCGCCTGCTACACCGACTGCCAGTTCTCGCCGCCGCATGAATTCAACGTCAATGTGCCGAAGACGCTGGCTATCGCGCGCGCGGAATCCTACGCCGCCTATGCCTGGCCGCGCGCCTTTTCGGGCGCGTTCGCGCGCAATGGGCTTGCTATCAGCATCATCGCGGCGTTGAGCGTGGCGGCGTTCATTTTCGGCTTTGCCGCGTTTAACGACCGGCAGGTGCTGTTCGGCATCCATACCGGCCCGGGCGCTTTTTACGCGCTGATGCCGCACAACGCGATGGCGGCGCTATTCGGCGCCGCGTTCCTTTACGCGATCGTGGCGCTGGTGATGGGCGTGCGCGCCTTCTGGCGCGATATCGGCGAGCCGATCGGCATGCTGGCCGATCCGCCATCGCTCTGGCAGGCGATGAAGGACGCGGGCGAGTTGCGCTATCTCGATGGCGGCGGCGTCGGCTGCGTCAACGAGGATGAGCGGCCGACCGACCGGCGCAAGATTTTTCATCATTTGACGTTTTACGGTTTTGCGCTTTGTTTCGCGGCGACGTGCGTCGCGACGCTCTATCACTTTCTGCTGGCGCGTGAGGCCCCGTATGCGTGGTGGGACCTGCCGGTCGTGCTGGGCACGCTCGGCGGCATTGGGTTGTTGATCGGGCCCGCGGGCCTGTTCGCGGAAAAATCAAAACGCGATCCCGCGCTGGTCGACGAGAAGGGCGCAGGCATGGATACAGCCTTCATCGCCATGCTGTTCCTGACCAGCTTGACCGGCATCGCGCTGTTGCTGTTACGCGACACGGCAGCGATGGGACCGTTGCTGGCGCTGCATCTCGGCGTGGTGTTTTCGCTGTTCGTCACCATGCCCTACGGCAAGTTCGTGCACGGCATCTATCGCTATGTCGCGCTGGTGCGCTACGCCAAGGAGCGGCGGCAGGCGGGGCATACGGTTTAACCCCGTCATTGCGAGCGAAGCGAAGCAATCCATCACGCCGCGGCACGGAAAGCTGGATTGCTTCGTCGCAAGTGCTCCTCGCAATGACGGGGCCGGAAATTGCGATTCAAATTTCAAACAGCAGGTACGCGTCCGCATTCTCGCGGCACGATTTGCCCGAGCTTTGCGTTTTGTTTTCCCTCAAACAGGAGGGAGCAGGGAATGCCGGATGCGCGCTGCACCCGCGGTCTCGTGTGCAAAATGCACGAAAGAAAACGCACACGAGCATACAGGTTCAGCGGAGGCACTCCGACATTCCCTGCGCAATGGCTTTACGGCTTACTTCGCGCTCTCCCCGGAGAATCGGGCTTTCTTGTCTCCGTCGTCTGCGGATAGCTGGCTCATCCGCGCCCGGTCGGGCCGACTTGCCTTCCGCAGACTTGACGCCAACCACTGAGGCGTCAGGACCACACGACTTCACCGTACGCTTCAGCACCGCTCGTCAGCACGTCCTGTGATCGCTCACGAGCCCTAAAAGCCCGCCCTGCAATCCCATCGCGCGCACGACGCCGCCGCGTCCACCGCATCCCATCCCAACGTTCGTGACGATGGCCAACGCCCCTTCCTCGGGGACAGGATGTCGGGAGTCCTAAAACTGATTTGCCCGACGGGTTAAGCGAAGTCTTGCCCGTCGGGTTATTTTGCCGCAGCCACGACCGCCATCAAGGCGTGAACGCATGAATCCACATTGTTGGGCGGGCCTCCGCTTTGCTATGCATCCCGGACTCAAGTCGGACGTCGCGTGATGTCCGAAATGTGCCGACAAGCGAAATTGCGCGCCCGCTCGAATGGAGGAGTCGCCAACTGAGGCGGCCCGGTCGCGTGCTGCGTCGAGCACGGGCCGGGCCTCGCCAGCAGACCCAAATCCGACCCACGAAAGGCTCGCGTGTCTAGCCTTGTCGCCTTGCCGCCGAAAGGGCGACGGCGCTGGTCTTTAGCGCGACGATAGCTGGGGCGATCGCGCCATGACGAAGTAGCCACACCCCGCCGCCCCGAAGAGATAAATTAAGGCAGCAACCCATCCCATCGAGTTCATCGTACCTGCCATGGTCCCCATAACAACTACAACCAAACCGACCGTGTTTGCGATCACGGTGGCGATGAGCACGCCGCGCACCGATTCGGAAGAGTTGTCCCGGGCGAACCAGAAAATTAGGCCCAATGCCAAGAGTGCTGCACCGAACAGTCGCGCCATAAGAACTGAGGAAGGCGATGTCGTCATTCCATAGCTGGTCGCCACCTGTTCCGGAGCTAATACAAAGCCGACACCATGCACCAACGCAAGAACGGCAATGATTGTAAAGAATGTTTTGATCGTCATGTCGTACACCCCCATCCACCGCCGACAGCGAAATGCCAACCGGCGTCGCTAACAGATCGGAACCATACCGATTAGGCAACAATCGTTATTGCAGGAACTCTCCGAGCCGACGACTGCTGCACCGCACTCCGCTCTTGCATGCCGCTGTAATTTCGGACGACTTGGTTTAGATCCCCGGAACAGCCAAAATATTCAGCGTGGCGGCACCGTGTCGAAGCATCTTCACTGGGGCATAATCCGGCGAGTGCCAGAATGCATGGATGGCTTCCATCGAAGGAAACTCGAACACGACCATCGGCCGTCCATCAGGTTGTCCCTCGAGGACTTCGACTTTCCCGCCCCTGACCAAAAGCTTCCCACCGAACTTCACGATAAGAGGGACGACGGCTTCGCGATATTTCTGATACTGCCCTTCGTTATTGATCGTACTCTGAACCATGAAATAGGCAGCCATAACTCTCTCCCTTCAAGCCGATATCCCCTACGGAATGCAAACCCGCTCATTCAGGCCGCGGCCCGGCTCCCCGATTGGCGTCCTTTTACAGCTTCCGTATACGGATAAATAGATTGATACCGTTTGGCTCTTGATCGATTCGGACCGACGCCCCTTGAATGTTTGCGGCCTTTGCAAGAGCTAGAAGATCATCCTCGTCACGATGTATCAGTCGCCAGCCGCCAAATTCCATGTAGCTTCGGTGCGTATTTCGATTAGAAAAATTGCCTATAACAAGTTCGCCCATAGGCGACAAGGCTGCCGACAACTTACATAACAATCTGACGAATAGATCATCTTCCAAATAGTCGAATAGCCCCGCGCTCCAAACAAGATCGTAATCATTAGCCAGCCGACATCGGAAAATGCTTTTATTTTCAAAAGACACTTGATGGCTAAATGGTTCCAGGAGCTGCTTGGCATGTCTTACGGCGTTCGGATCTTGATCTACGCAGTGAATCTTAGCATTGCGTGTTTTATCGTTGGATGACTCGCTAAGAAATTCAAATACGTCTCGACCTGGCCCACTTGCTACATTCAGAATTCTGACAGGCTGGCTATTGGACGCGACCGTATCTTCGAACAATCTTATGCAGTAGTCCTTGCGAGCGCGTACTGCACGAGGCGCTGAACTCCAATGGAAATAGTGATCCCAGCGCTCCAGCGCGGGGTCGGTTGAAGTCTCCATTTTGTAGATTCGGTCAATTATTTCGAAATCGCCATGATACCCATGCGGACGAATACAAACAAACCCTTGATTTGTTTTCGTGGTGTTGAATGCACCTTTCGAGCGCTGAACGAACTCCGTAATTGCCTGACCATTTTCTAGAATTCGACATTTTTGGAGCTTATCAAAAAGCGCAGAGATCCGCTCGTATTCATGCGCTTCGGGACCCGACTTTTCAATGAAGCCACCAAGTTCTGAAAGCAGGTTTGCGAAACCCGCGTCATAGTTAGGGTTGGTAGCAGAATCATGCATGCTTGAAGCTACTCCCGGCGGCCGTTCGAGCAGCCTCGATGCGATTTCCAGGAATTCGTACGACATTCCATACTAATCCAAATCGCTCAAGTTGAGTGATCAACCAACCATTGACGTCGATCTCTCTTGCAGAGAGTCCGTGGAAAGCGGATCTGGGAAAGCAATGATGATTGTTGTGCCATCCATCGCCGAAAGTAAGCAAAGCTATGAAGAAGTTGTTCTTGCTTCCGTTGCCCTGCTTAAACTCCTCACTACCGAAACGGTGGCCGATTGAATTTACGGACCATACGACGTTATGGAGCACCGTCGTTCGGAGACATCCGCCAATTAGCAAAGCGCTCCAGGCAGCTTCGATCCCACCAAAAACAAACCCAAAGCAATATGGTAATGCGAGGGAAAGTACTGGCCAAATCCAATGTGTGCGGCTCAAAAACATCACCAGGCGGTCTTTTTCCAGGCCAGCGCCGTAGACCTGCACATCGGTGGTCGTACAATCAAACATCCAGCCCAAGTGCGCGTAAAGTAGACCTCGTAGGCCACCCTTCTCTTGGCCCCACGGATCAACATACGGGGAATGGACGTCACCGAATTCGTCAGTGTGTGAATGATGGCGACGATGGTCAATCACCCACCGCAGAACAGAACCTTGAAATGCCATTGAGCCAAAAGCGCCAAGCAAGAAGGCGATAACGGGAGTTGTATCGAAGCTTCTATGAGAAAAGTAGCGGTGAAGCCCCAGGGCCGTTCCCAAACCGACGAAAAGATAAAAGATGAGAAAGGCCGACAAATCTATCAACGATAGACCACAGCGGGACATGTGTTCGATTGCGATGACGCTACCGATAAGCGGAATCCCAATGAGAATAGAATTTTCGATCCGCTTTATGACCGCTGGCGTTCCCCCGAAATGAATCCCATTGAACGCTGTCGAACCGGGTTCAAAATTGATTGAGCGCTGAACGCGCCGTACTAATTTGCCCATGGTTGTTGCATTAGTGCTCATTCGGAAGGCATTCAATCATGACCGCTCCGGTCGGACAGCAAATAGAGCCCAGACGAGGCTAAGAAACGTTCGCAAGCCTAGACAAAAAGCCGATTGGCGGTACCTTTGACGATTGACGGTCGGTGGTCCTGACCCAAATGGGTTAGGGGACCAAAAATCGAGATATTTTTTGCCGAGTATAAGTTCTCTAGAGAGGCCGAATATTCTTTATGGCGTCGGTGGATTTTGATCGATTGAATGCTATCAGCAGCCGCCTCGGCGAGGCAGTGATCGATCCTGGCTTATGGCCGTCTCTTATGGTGGAAATCTGTCGTGCAGCTAATACGACAGGTGCCGCGCTTCTTCAAAGTGACATGCGTACCCCTGACATTCCCATGACCGGGTCAGCGCAAGAAATTTTCCAATCCTATTTCAAAAACAATCTTCATATTAATGATGTGCGGGCAGTCCGGGGTACTCCGCTGCTTTTGGCCGGTTCTCCGGTCGTTACCGATCAAGACATCTTCAAGTCTGAACGAGAGATGCTGCTCGACCCTCTCTATGCAGATCTCGACAATTACGGTTTCCGCTGGTGGGCGGCGGTCGGATTCATGTCTGGCTCCGCATTGTGGGGGCTGTCACTGCAAAGGACAAAACAAGAAGGTCAATTCGAAGCCCCGGAGTTAGCCGCACTATCGCAGCTCTCGCGGCGGCTGAGCGAAACGGCGACCTTATCGAAGGCGGTGGGAAGGCTTGTGCTTTCCGGGATGACCAACGCCTTGCATCTCGTTCGCCAGCCGGCTTTAGCGCTCGACCGGCGCGGATTCGTAATAGATGTGAATTCAAGCGCGGATAAAGTGTTTGATGAAGAAATCAGGATAAGAAATCGAAGACTTTTTGTACTCGATCAATCCGCGAAAGCTGCGCTGACGAACTTGATCAGTCAGCTACGGAATACGCCAGATACGGCAGCGATAGAAGCAGCACCCATTGTTGTTAGACGAAAAGCAAAGCAACCCGTCGTTATCCGTATTCTGCCAGTCGACGGAGCTGCTCGGAGTCCGTTTCTTGGTGCAAGGGCCATTCTGATTCTCGACGACTTAAGTATCAGGCAGAGAGTAGAAAAGAACGTGGTCTTATCCGCTTTCGGACTAACGCCAACGGAAGCGCAACTTGCTATTCGAATTGCTGGAGGGCTATCGCTCGACCAAGTCGCCGAAGAGTTGAATATGAGTCGGGAAACCTCTCGCAACCATCTGAAAGCGATTTTCGCGAAAACGGGAACACATCGTCAAGGTGAATTGGTCGCCCTGCTGTCGAGGCTCTGATAAATGACCTCGCCGCTGAATACGAAGTCTTGGCGGCCGTACCCGCCAAGACAGGCACTTGTGTGCACGGCCCGATGACGCCCCGAGGTTCAGAAAACGGCAGTGTAACTGTCTGCTCGACATCTGGGAGGACGTCGGGGCCGGTCGAATGAAATATGTCTGGTGGTCGCCGACTTCCGAGTTGAGTCAATCGCGTCGATTTTGCCATGTCCGCGGGATGACCGGTTTGGGGGTAATATCAGAAGTGCCGACACCGGCTATGAATCGGGCTCTCGGTAAAGGTTAGTCAATCCCTACAAATCCACCACCACGTAATCGCTTTCCACCGACACGGCGAGGGTCTCCGCCACATAGGGCCCCTTCACCACGCTGGCGCCCGGCTCGACATTGACCGGATAGGCTTTGGCGCGGAAGCGTTTGGGGTCGCAATAGGATTGGCCGGTGCGGATGTCGAATTCCCAGCCGTGCCAGGGGCAGCGGATGATCTCGCCTAATCTTGTGTATTCGATCTCGCCGGGATCGGAGGATTGCGCGAGCCCGATCAGCGGCCCCTCGCACAACGCAGCGCCCTGATGCGGACAGCGGTTCAGCAGACCGAAGAACTCGCCCTTGATGTTGAACACCGCGATCGGACGCTCACCGATGGTGAGGAACTTTCGCGACCCCGGCGGCAGTTCGTCTACCGGAGCGATGACATGGCGTGTCATGTTTTTCTCTGACGCATGATCTTTTCGGAAAACCGGTTCCCACTTTTCCGGATCATGCTACGAAAGCCCGTAAACCTTCCGCGCATTGCCGAGATAAAACGCCTCGCGGTTGGTGTCGCTGACGCCGGCGGGCAGCACGCGTGACGGGTCGTCAAAATCCCAGTGCGGATAGTCGGTCGCGAACAATAATTTGTCCCAGCCGATCCAGTCGATCAATTCGAACAAATGGTCGCGCCGCTCGGGGTCCTCCATCGGCTGCGTGGTCCAATAGATGTGGTCGCGGATAATTTCCGACGGCGGACGCTTTACGTGCGGCACTTCGCTCTTCAAACGCTGCCAGGCCTTGTCGAGCCGCCAAGCCAGCGACGGCGCCCAGCCAAAACCGGCCTCGATCATGATCATCTTGAGTTTTGGATGTCGCTCGAACACGCCTTCCAACACAATGCTGGCCAATGCCGTCTGCTGGCACTGCGAATGGCCGACCATTTCTTCGATGTAAAAACTCGGCCAGCCGGAGGCGGTGATCGGATTGCCGCCAAAACCGAAGGCGTGCACGCCGACCGGAAGCCCCGCTTCCTCGGCGGCTTCGTAGATCGGCCAATAGCGGCGCTGGCCCAGCGGTTCGACATTGCGGCTCAGCAGCAGCACCTGGACGAAATTCTTGTCGCCCGCGCGCTTGCGGATTTCGGCGGCGGCCGTCGGGCCATCCTCGTTCGCCACCACGATGGAGCCCTTCAGGCGAGAATCCTTAGCTGTCCATTTTTGGATCTGCCAGTCGTTGATCGCCGAGCAGATCGCCGCCGCCAGATCGTGGTTGCGGATACCCTGCCCGGTGTTGAGCGGATTGAGCACGCCAAGCACGACATTGTTGGGATCGAGATGCTGCTTCTGCATGAACGACAGCGACGAACCCTGCGGGCCGCCTTCCGGCGGGTAGGCGTCGCGCCGCGACGCGTTGGGCTGCGCCTTCGGATAGGGCGGGCCTTCCATCATGCCCTGATAGGGATGTTTTTCGTACCTCTCGAGATGTTCGTGCCAGCGTTTTGCAAGATACGGGTACAGTTCGGTCTTGGTCGCCCGCGCGGGATGGATGTCGCAATCGGCAATCGCGGTCTTGGCGGCAACGGTTGAGGCCTGCTCCGGGCGGTCGCGGAACTGGATGTTCATGGCGTCGTCTCCTTGGCCACCTGCTGCTTCAGGCGCGGATAGGTCGCGTGCGGATTATCGATCATGATCTTGCGCACGAGATCGGACGAAATTCCCTCCGGCAGCACCTCGTCGCCTTCGAACTGCCAGTGCGGATAATCGGTCGAGAATAAGAGCAATTCGTCCGACTGCATATGGTCAAACAGCCGATTTAATGTGTCGGGATCCGGCGGCGCATCGACCGGCTGCAGCGAGAAGCGGATATTGCTGCGCACAATTTCCAGCGGCGCACGATCGACCCACGGGGTTTCCATGCGGATGCCGCGCCAGAATTTATGCAGCCGCCAGAGATAGGACGGCAGCCAGGTGAAGCCGCTTTCCAGCATCACCATTTTGAGGCGAGGATGCCGCGCGAACACGCCCTCCACGATCAGGCTGGTCAACTGCGTCTGAAACGCCTGCGCCTGCGCGACATAATCCTCGATGTGATAGGAGCCCCATCCCACTGACGTCGGCGGATTGTGATAATTGCTGCCCGCGTGGATGCCGATCGGTAACCCCAGCCGCTCGGCTGCGGCGTAAATCGGCCAGTACGCGCGTTTGCCGAGGGGGATATCACCCATCACCAGCATCAACACCTGGACGAAGCGATGATCCCGGCCGCAGCGCTCGATCTCCGCGACCGATTTTTCCACGCTCTGCACGGGAATGACGATCGAGCCGCGCAAGCGCGCGTCCTTGTCGAGCCATTCCTTTACCAGCCAGTCGTTCAGCGCGCGGCAGAACGCGTCGGCCATATCCTCGGAAAACACCATCTGCACGCCGTACAGCGGATTGCAGATGGCGTGGCTGACGCCGAACGGGTCGAGCGCCTGCGCCTTCATGTCGTGGAGACTGGAGCCGGGCTTGCCCTGCGCCGGGCGCCAGTCCGGCCGCGCCGAGATCGGCGAATTGGTCGGATAGGATTGCGAGACCAGATCGACCATGCCCCGGGTCGTGACCTGGTCGCGCCAGTAATCGTTGAGATGGGGCAACAGGCTCGTCAAATGAGGCAGGGCCGGATGCAGATCGCAATCCACGCCGCCCGCGATCGGAGACGTCATGACCTCTGGCTTTCCTCTTTTGCCCGTGGGGCGCCTGATCACGGCACCTTGCAAGCCACGCCGCATTGTTTCCTGGCATTCAAGCAGGCCCGCCCGCCGCCCGCAACTGGCGCAAACGATGCATTGATATGCTAGAGAATCGGGATTCGACCCTGGGGGAGGTTTTTCATGCTTCGGATTGCAATGGCAGCGGCGGCAGCCACCCTGTGGCTTGCGGGCGCCGCCCGCGCGCAGCAACCGCCGCCGGCCGCGGCCCCGCCGCCACCGGATTTTTCCAAGGTCGAGATCAAGACCACCAATCTCGGCGACAACGTCTATATGCTGGAAGGCCAGGGCGGAAACATCACCGTCGCGGTGGCAAAAGACGGCATCATCATGGTCGACAGCGAGTTCGCGCCGCTGCATGACAAGATCAGGGCCGCGATATCGGCGGTCTCGAACCAGCCGGTCAAATACCTCATCGACACCCATTTCCATGGCGACCACACCGGCGGCAACGAAGCCTTTGCCAAGGACGGCGCCGAGGTCATCGCCGAGGTGAATGTCAAGAAGCGCCTTGCCGCCGGGACCACCAATGGGCTGACCGGCGTCAAGACGCCGCCGGCGCCTGTGGGCGCGCTGCCGACGAAAAGCTACACCGGCGCCTTCAAGATCAGGCTCAATGGCCGCGTCGCCGATCTCACCCACATCGCCAACGCCCATACCGACGGCGACACCTATGTCTGGTTCAAGACCGCCAACGTGCTGTCGACCGGCGATACCTTCACCAATGGCCGCTATCCCAACATCGACTTCGCCAATGGCGGCAACATCAAGGGCATGATCGTGGCGACCGAGGCCTATCTCAAATTGACCAACGCCAAATCGAGAATCGTGCCGGGCCACGGCCCGATCGCCGACAAAGCGGCGTTGATCGAGTACCGCGCCATGCTGGTCACCGCGCGCGACCGGATGGCGGCGCTGGTCAAGCAGGGCAAGAGCGAGGACGAGGTGGTGGCCGCAAAACCGTTCGCCGACCTCGACGCCAAATGGGCACCGACCGAGCTTGCGAGCAAAAACTTCATCCGTGTGGTCTATCACTCGCTCGCCGACAAGCCCGCCCGGCGGACATTCATGAAGAGACTCCTCCAAAGGATTTGAAACCAGATGCAAGAGCTCGTAGGGATCGCCGAGAAGATCGCCGCCAAACTGAAAGAGCGGCACGAGACCATCGCGGTCGCGGAATCCTCGACCGGTGGCCTGATTTCCGCAAGCCTGCTCGCGGTGCCCGGCGCGTCCGCTTATTTCCTCGGCGGCGCCGTGGTTTATACCCGCGATGCGCGACGGCTTTTGATGGACATCCCCGATGACGCAATGAAGGGTCTGCGATCGTCTTCGGAGCCTTATGCGAAATTGCTCGCTAACCAAGTCCGCCAGCGCTTTTCGACCGATTGGGGCCTGTCGGAGACCGGCGCCACCGGGCCAACCGGCAACCGCTATGGCGACGCGGCGGGACATAGCTGCATGGCGATCGCGGGCCCAGAGGCGGAAGTCATGACGCTCGAGACCGGCAGCAGCGACCGGCTTGCGAATATGCACGCGTTCGCGGGGACGGCGTTGAATTTGCTCTTGCGGAATTTGTCGCGGTGAAGGTTCGACGGATAGTGCGCAACTTCGCGCCTCCACCATGGTCGTCATACCCCGCGCAGGCGGGGTATCCAGTACGCCGCGGCTTCTCGGTCTGATCACTTACGTCTCGGAGTACTGGATCACCCGCCTTCGCGGGTGATGACGACCGAGAGTTTTTCAAACAGCCAGTTCCAGATACAGCTTCACATTCCCGCGGCGCGATGCGTCCGAGTTGTGCATGAAACTTCCGCCCAAGAGGGCGTGGGGAATGCCGGGTGCCGATGCACCCGCAGCCGCGCGTGGTGTGTAGTAAACACGCGCGTTAGTCACCACAGGTCCACCGGAACAACCCGGCATTCCCGCACGCAGCGGTTTTAACGGTTTCCTTCGTGCTCTCCCCGGTGACCGGGCTCTTTTGCCACCGTCATCAGTGGAATCGCTTCCACCAACTTGACACCAGCGTCGGGGTGTCAGGACCACACGACTTCGCCGTCCGCCTTCGTGCCGTTCGTCAACGGCACTATCGGCGTTCACCGCATCCCATCCCGCGTTCGTGACGACCGCGATACGCCCCTCGAGTGGGACGAGACGGGGTGAGTTTTAAAAGTGATTTGGGTCAGATGGGAATGGATTTATTTTTGCGAATGGGACTGGACGACCCAAATCACGTTGATCCGGTTCAACAAATTAGCGCCGCGGCGCAAGGCGCTACGACGCTCTTGATTTGCCCGTCGGGCAAATCAGTAACGGACTACGACTGTTTCGTCATTGCGGCTTGCGATGGATTTCGCGCAGCGCTCAACCCATCCTTGCTGCTCTTTCTGTCGACGCAGCGCGCGTCGACCGTGCATGCGCGCGCTCAACACCGCGGCGTCATCCGTCACCGCATAGCCAACCAAGAGCGCACCCCATGCGTGGGATGCGCTCCTGGGCGCCCTTCCCGGCCCGGTCAATCCTTGGCTTCAGACCTCTCGCCGCGCCTCATCGGCCTCGTTCGCCAGCTGATGCAACAGCGTGAAGAATCCCGGCGATTGCCCGATGAACAAGCCATCCGCTGACAAAGCCCGCACGGCCCCCATGGCGGCTCCCTTCGTCTCGGTTGGGCGAATGATCGAGCACGGCGGGAACCTGCGGTTCAGAAAAATGGTGGGCTCCGGCATGATCAGGTTCGCCTGCAGGTCCTCGCTGATGCCGGCGACGCCCAGGTTCGGAAACGTAAGCCCATTGGTCGGATCCGTGATCGGCTTCGCGTTGCCCGCCTTGTCGTGCCAGACTTGGAAGTGCATGGTCTCGGTCGGCCCGATGCTGAGCAGGATGCGCAGCACTTCCACGTTGGAGACGCGCTGCGCCAGCGATGGATACAGGCTGCTGCCGCCCTGCTCGATCGTTCCGAAATGGAATGCCGCCGTGTTGGCGATTGCCTGGATGTGGTTCGTTGGCTGCAGGTCGGCATCGCTCCGCGGGATGGCCGGAAACTGACCATTGCTCAGGCCGGGAACGGCTTGCGCGAAGGTATCGCCGAAATCAGGATTGAGAGTGCTGCTACGGTAGCGCGTCCACCAGGACGTATCGATCGTGAGCAGCATCAGGTTGGTCAGGCGCCCGATCTGCTGGGCCCCGGTCGCCCGGCTGCTCGGCAAGGTGCGGAACTTGTCGAGATTGACCGGAGCGGCGTTCTTTGACTCCAGATAGGCATTGAGGAACGTGAAGTGGCTGAACTCATCGTCCGTATTGTCGTGAATGTATTGTGACATGTCATTGTCGATATTATTAAGGGCCCCCTGGTAAAGAGAACTCCCAGAGCCGCCGGGAACCTCGGCGTCCGGGATTCCGCCGAGCTCGTTGTATTGCTGCCACAGATCGGTTTCGATGATTTCAAGCGCGCAGAGGAAGCGGAGGATAGCGATATCTCCCTCTGTAAGTTCCGTATCGCGGGCAAAGCTTCTTGAAGGCAACGCGTTGGTCAACAGACCGGCGCCGATGAGTCCCGGTCCCACCAGTCCAGCTCGCAGAATGGAACGTCGGCTGGCGGACTTTGCGAATGCATTTGCTTGCTGCTGCATGATCTGCTCCTGCTGATGATATCGAGCGAGCCTCGACCTCAACAGAAACACCGCTCTACCATAGGTTATGTCACTCACAATCCCGTGACGCTAATAGTCATCAAGCTGAAATCTGCTTTGCATAGTTTGGTGCGATAACTAGCGCCTGCGGTTATCGGTCCCGCGTTCGTTCGCGGGGACGACAATGTCCCTTGCGGTCACTTCTCCCGGAACGCGCGCATCGATTGGTCGCTCGGCGGCTTGATCAAATGGGAAAGCACGGTGCGGTCGCCGGTTTACAAGCGCGCCAGCATTATCGCGTGGAAAAATCACGCACGGTACCTACCAATTTGTCGGCTCCAACGCGTTGTCCTACGGTACCGCTTCGGAGACCTTTCTCATCATCTTCACAAAGATGCAGCATGTAACCCATGGGATCGAACCAGGCCCGAAGCAATCTAAATCCGCCAATCTCTTGGTCGGCGTACATCGCCGGCACGACATAGCGCGCCGCAAGCGCCGCGCATAAAACAAGGTTGCGAGGATCGGAAACCTATACACCAGACCTGTGCGTGGCCAACGGAGTGATCGCTAGCCGGCATCGAGACGTCGGCGCTAGTTGGTGATTTTAGGCGGCGACCATCCTTACCGCCGGAATCTTCCAGGAGCCATCGAAGCAAAAGTTTCGAACGGGCGCTTTTTGCATAGTCGCGCTGCATTTCTTCCATCAACCTGCAGAAACGCAGGCGGCTTCTCGGAAATACCCGGGGGCAGACGAGCGATGCTTGCGAAGAGACCGGCAGTCGCCGCCGCGGCTGAAAACGACGCAACACCGAATCGCAAACGACGCGAATTCGCGATTTGCCGATTTATCGATTTACAACTCGAGGAGAGCTGTCATGAAACATCTAATCATCCCTCTGTTGCTGGTAGGTAGCTTCATTGCCTTTAGCACCATGGAAGCAAGCGCCGTCGTCTGCGCTCGCGGCGTGGTTCGCGCAGGCTGCGTCGCCGCCGGCGGTGCTGCGGTCGTCGCCGGCGGTGCTGCCGTCGTCGCACGGCCTGTTGCCCGTCCTGCCGGTGCCGTGGTCGCGCCGCGGGGTGCCGCCGTGCGCCGCAGGGTGTACTGACGATCCCGCGGACTCGGCAGCTCAAGATCCCGCAGCGTCAAATGCGCGGCAGAACGGCCGAGGCCACACTCAGCGAGTTTGAGAGTAGAGCCAACCTATTCCATTGCTCTGTTGTGAGCCGAACAGCCTTGGAAAGGTGCTACAGCCTCTTGACATGAAAACGGTAGATCCCTGCTTTCGCAGGGACGACATTGCGCTACTTCTCCCGGAACGCCCGCATCAACTGGTCGCTCAGCGGTTTTATCAGATACGACAGCATGGTGCGGTCGCCGGTCTGGACAAAAGCTTCGGCCGGCATGCCCGGGATCAGCTTGTTGGCCCCGCCGAGGCGCGCGACTTCTTCCGGCGGCATCGAGACGCGGATGGTGTAGTAGCTTTGCCCGGTGCGCTGGTCGGTGGTGACGTCGGGGGAGACGCGGGTGACGACGCCATTCAATTCCGGCGTGGTGCGCTGGTTGAAGGCCGACAGCCGCAGTAGCGTCTTCTGGCCGATCTGCAGTTTGTCGATATCCTGCGGGTTGACCTTGGCCTCGACCTGAAGGTCGTCACTTTGCGGCACGATCATCATGATGGCGTCGCCGGCGGTGATCACCCCGCCCACGGTGTGCACGGTCGATTGCAGCACCATGCCGTTCTGCGGAGCGCGGATGTCGGTGCGTCGTAGCTGGTCTTCGGCGGTGACCTTGCGCTCGACGAATTCGCCGATCTTGTCGTTGGTCTCGCGCAAATCCTTCGACACCTCGCTGACCATGTCCTTGTCGACCTGAATGATCTGCAATTCGGTCTCGGTGATCTTGCCCTTGGCCTGGGCACGGGAGGCGATGTATTGCGCGCGCTCGCCGTTGAGCCTGGCGGCGTCGCGCTCGAGCGTGGTCAGGCGCGAAATCTGCACCAGATGTTGGTCGTAGAGCTGGCGAACGCCGGCGAGTTCCTTTTCCACCAGCGCGATTTCCTGGTCCTTTGCCTTTTCCTGTGCCGCCAGCCCCGCGATCTCCTCGTTCAACTGGGTCACCCGCTCGCGCAACTGCGCCTTTTGCCCGACCCTGCCGGTGACGCGGACATCGAACAATTTGCTCTCGCTGACCATGACGTTCTTGACATCGGGATCGGCGGCGCGATCGAGCAGCATTTTGGGAAACACGATCTTGTTGATGCCCTGCTGTTCGGCCTCGAGCCGCGCCGCCCGGGCCCATAAGCCGTCGAGATTCTTGGTGACGATCGCAAGGTTAGCCTTGGTGACGGTGTCATCGAGCCGCACCACAACGTCGCCGGCCTTGACCAGATCGCCATCGCGCGCCAGCACTTCGCCGACCACGCCGCCGGTCGGATGCTGCACTTTCTTGACATTGGATTCGACCACGATCGATCCCGGCGCGATCAATGCGCCCGAGATCTGCGTCGTCGATGCCCAGCCGCCGAGCCCGCCGGCGAGAACGGCGACCACCGCGAGCCCGACGATCAAATGCAGCCGGATCGAACGCCGCGCGCTCTGCAGCTCGTTGTCGCTCATGACTTGGCAACGCCTCCTTCGGAGACGATCTTGATCGGGGTCGGCGGCGCAACCCGCTGCAGCACTTGACCCAGCACGGTTTCCTTGGGGCCAAAGGCCTGCATGCGGCCGTCCTTGAGGACCAGAAGCTGATCGACCCCCTCGATTCCGATCGGCCGGTGCGCGACCACCACCACGATGGCGCCGCGCTCGCGCGCCGCGCGGACCGCCCGCGTCAGCGCCTCATCGCCCTCGGTATCGAGATTGGAATTCGGCTCGTCGAGCACGATCAGGAACGGATCGTCGTAGAGCGCCCGCGCCAGCGCCACGCGCTGTGCCTGGCCGGCCGAAAGCGCCGCCCCCTGCTCGCCGATCTGGGTATCATAGCCGTCGCGCATCTTGATGATCATCTCGTGGACGCCGGCCTCTTTCGCCGCAGCGATAATGGTCGCGGAGGCGGCGTCGGGATCGAAACGGCAGATGTTCTGGGCGACGGAGCCTGCGAACAATTCGACATCCTGCGGCAGATAACCGACGTGGCGGCCGAGCACGTCGGACGACCACTGATCGAGCGCCGCACCATCGAGGCGAACCTTGCCGCGGAACGGCTGCCAGACGCCGACCAGCGCGCGCACCAGCGAAGATTTTCCGGATCCGCTCGGGCCGATGACGCCGAGGCCATTTCCGGCTTGAAGCGTAAACGTCACGTCCTGGACGATAATTTTCTGGTCGCCCGGCGCCACGAGGCTGACGGCCTCGACCGACAGCCGGCTCGACGGGTTTTGCAATAGCGTCGGCGTCGCGCGTGCGGGCAACGATCCCAGCAGCTTGTTCAGCCGATGCCAGCTCTGGCGCGCGGCCACAAAGCCTTTCCAATGCGCAATCGCGAGATCGACCGGCGCCAGCGCGCGCGCGCTCAGGATCGAGCCCGCGATGATGATGCCGGCGGTCGCCTCCTGATGAATCACGAGATAGGCGCCGACCGCGAGCACCGCCGACTGCAGGGTCATCCGCAGGACCTTCGCGATCGCCCCGAGACCGCCGGAGACGTCGCTGGCGCGCTGATTGCCTTCGAGATATTTTTCGTTGGCTTCGCTCCAGCGCCGGGTCAGCCGCCCGGCCATTCCCATCGCGACCAGCACCTCGGCGTTGCGCCGGCTGGTGGCGGCGAGATCATTGCGGCGCGCGGCGAGCCCCATGGCCTCGCGGGCCGGCGCGCGCGACAAAAATTCGGTGACGACGGTAAGCGAGACCAGAATGATCGCGCCGACCAAAGCGGTCAGCCC
Organism: Bradyrhizobium lablabi; assembly: GCF_900141755.1. Classification (NCBI taxonomy): domain Bacteria; kingdom Pseudomonadati; phylum Pseudomonadota; class Alphaproteobacteria; order Hyphomicrobiales; family Nitrobacteraceae; genus Bradyrhizobium; species Bradyrhizobium lablabi. The sequence continues at coordinate 3,174,210 of NZ_LT670844.1, forward strand.
GATCATGACGTGAAAGGCAAAACAGATCGCGAGATAAAACGGCAGCCATGGCAGGTCGAAGAACGCGCTCGGCCCCAGGCCGCCGAGGAATGAGCGGACATTGTCGAGATCGCGCAGCGGCTGCAGCCCCTCGTTGCGGCTGCCGACCATCAGCGGCAACCGCACGATGGTATCGAATACCCGCGCATTGAGCGCCTCATCGAGCGAGGTTCCGATCCGCCCGAGAATCCGCCCCCGGATCAGGTCGAGAACGCCTTGCGCCACGTACAGGCCGCCGGCGAGGATCGCCAACCCGACCAGCGTCGGGACGCTGCGGCTCGGCAGCACCCGGTCGTAAACCTCGAGCATGAACAACGAGCCGGTCAGATACAAAAGGTTGATCATGCAACTCATGATGCCGACGCCGATGAACGCGTTGCGGCAGGCGCGCAGCGCATCACCGAGTTCGGAACGCCGGACACCGGGAACGGCTGCCATCACTTCGGGTCTCTTCACGTGGGAGTCCGCGACCCCCTTGTTCCCGAGGGTACGCCACTGTCATTTCTTAGCGATTTTTGTACCCAGCGTCCATTGAAGTCGGGTTAACGGCGAGCGGTTCGGACGGCCGGAAATGCAGGCTCAGGCGTTGGCGCGATCGGCCGGGATGGCCCAAAGGGAAGCCGCCGGGAGCGGTTAACTGGTCGCCGGTGCCGGCTCTTCGAAGATTGCACCAGGGCGAAGGGCGTCGAACCCCCGGCCGACCTCGTCGGCTACGGCCAGAACAATGCCCCCGCCCGAGCGAGGCGGCCGGTTACCACCTCCGCCTGCTGCGGCGCGGCCGACGACTACGCCGCGTCCGCTTCTTAGGATGGGTTGCGGCGATGGATCGCGGATGCGGTCGGGCACGCGAGTTAGGGGGGCACCACAATTCGTCATCACCCGCGAAAGCGGGTGATCCAGTACGCCGCGGCCTTTCCGTTTCATCACTGACGCTGCGGAGTACTGGGTCGCCCGGTCAAGTGTACGGCCGGTTATCATGGAGGCAGTCTAGAACCGGCCCCCCCTTCGGACCAGCCGCACGATCAACAACAGCACGACGGCGCCGATCGCGGAATAGATGATCTCCGAGATGATGCCCGAGCCGAGGTGGAAGCCGAGCCTGGGAAATATCAGGCTGGAAATGAACGCGCCGGCGATGCCGACCACAATATCGCCGATGATGCCGAAGCCGGTGCCGCGCACGATCTTGCCGGCCAGCCAGCCCGCCACCAGGCCGACGAACAGAATAACGATAATGCCTTCATTGGACAGATACATAACAGCTTCCCCCCGGTTGTACGCGAAATGCCCGCGCGCTGCGTGCGCAGCCTAGCCATAATTGGCCAACGTGACGACTCCATTTTGCGGGAGCTGCTTGCAGGATTTTCCGGGCTAGCCCGCGACGGCCGCTTCGGCGAGGATGCATCTTGCGATCCGCCCCTGTCCGGCCTGGACGTTGGGCGGCCGCTGCTCGACGCAGCGGGCTTCGGCGAAGCTGCAGCGCGGTGCAAAAGAACAACTGCTCGGCGCCTTGTCGAGCGAAGGCGGCGTCCCCGGGATGGTTTCCAGCCGCTGGCCGCGCTTGGCGCCATGGACGGTTGCGGCGAGCAAGCCGCGCGCATAAGGGTGGATCGGCGCGCGCACGATCTGGCCGAGCGCGCCCTGCTCGACGATCTCTCCGGCATACATCACCGCGACGCGGTCGCAGATTTCGATCGCGACCCCGATGTCGTGGGTGACGAAGATGACGGACATGCCGAACTCGCGCTGCAATTCGCGCAACAGCAGCAAGATCTGGATCTGCACGGTGGCATCGAGCGCGGTGGTCGGCTCATCCGCGAGCAGTATCTTTGGCTTGCAGGCGAGCGCCAGCGCGATCATGGCGCGCTGCCGCATGCCGCCGGACATTTCGTGCGGATAGGCATCGAGACGGCGTTTGGCGGAGGGAATCCGCACCACTTCCAGCATTTCCAGCGCGCGCGCCGTCGCATCCGTCTGGCTCTTGCCTTCGTGGCGCATCACGCTTTCCGCGATCTGCGCCCCGATGGTGTAGACCGGATCGAGTGCGAGGGCCGGCTCCTGAAAGATCATCGAGACGGTCTGGCCGCGAAACGCCGACAGTTCCTCGTCGCCGAGCGCCAGCACGTCGCGTCCGAGCACCCTGACGCTGCCCGAGATTTGCGTCCGCTTCCTGGGCAATAGCCGCATCAGCGCGCGCAAGGTCACGCTCTTGCCCGACCCGGACTCGCCGAGCAGCCCGAGCACTTCGCCTTCGCCCAGTGAAAAGCTGAGATCGTTGACCGCATGCACAATGCGATCGCCGGTGAAGCGAATGTTGAGGCCAGTGACATCGACGAGGTTGGTCATGCGAGTTTTGGCACGCGGGCGTGGAAATCGGTTACGCGCTGGAACGCCGCCCCGATGCGTAACAACGTGGCCTCGTCGAATGAGCGGCCGATCAGCTGCATGCCGACGGGAAGTCCATTGCGGGTAAAACCCGAGGGGATCGAAAGCGACGGCAGGCCGAGATAATTGATCGGGCGGGTAAAGCGCGTCAGCCGGTGGATCACGCTTTCCGCATCCGGGCTGTTGCCGACGTCGCTCTCGGCGATGGTCGGAGCCGGGACGGGCGCCGCCGGCGCGATCACGGCATCAACGCCGGCGGTTGCCGCCATGTGCGCCGACAGCGCCGGGCCGCGCCAGCGCAGCGCTTCGAGATAGGACACGCCGGGGATCGCAAGCCCGTTCTGCAGGCGCATCAGAACCTGCGGGCCATAGTCCTGCGGGCGCTCGATCAGCCATCGCTTGTGGAAGCTGGCTGCTTCGACGGCGACAATAAGCTGAGCGGCCGCGGTGAGCTGGCGCTGGTCCGGCAGTTCAACCTGAACGACATTCGCGCCTTCGCGCTTGAGGGTCGCGATGGTCTCATCGAGGACGCGCGCCACTTCAGGGTCGAGATCGTCGACATAGAACGAAGTTGGCACGCCGATAGTGAGACCCCTCATCGGTTCTCGCGTCGCGGCCATGTAATCCGGGATGGGGCTCGCGATCGCGGTGGGATCCTCTGGGTCGGCGCCCGCCATCAGGCCGAGCAGCAGCGCGCAATCCTCAACTGTGCGCGCCAGCGGCCCGACAGTGTCGAGCGACTGCGACAGCGGCATCGCGCCGGCGCGGCTGATCCTTCCATAGGTCGTCTTCAATCCGGTGACGCCGCAGAAATGCGCGGGCATCCGGATCGAGCCGCCGGTGTCCGAGCCGAGCGCCGCAAATGTCAGCCTTGCTGCAACCGCCGAGCCCGATCCCGACGATGAGCCGCCGGTGATGTGATCGAGCGCGAAGGGATTATGCACCGCGCCGTAATGCGAATTGTGGCCGGTCGGGCCATAGGCGAACTCCACCATCTGCAGCGAGCCGAGCCGGATCGTGCCGGCATCCTTTAGCCGCTGCAGCGCGGTCGAGGTCGTCGCCGGGACAAAATCGCGGCGGATTTTCGAGCCGCAGGTGACGACCTTGCCGGCGTCGTAATACATGTCCTTGTGCGCCAGGGGCACGCCATGCAGCGCGCCGCTGACCTTGCCCCGCGCCAATGCCGCGTCGGCGGCATCGGCCGCGGCGAGTGCGTCGTCGGCTTCGATCGCCATGAAGGCGTTGAGATGCGGCTGCCATTGCTTGATTCTCTCAAGGCAGGACTGCGTCGCCTCGCGCGAAGACAGTTCTTTTTTCGAAATCGACCGCGCGACTTCGGTCAAAGACAGCAATGCCGGTTCTGCGCTCATTTCGAAACTCTTGTCATCTGCACGAGGAGGAAGGTGGCCGGCTCCAGATCGAACGGCAATGTGCCGGCGACCGGCGCAAAGCCTTCGAAGGCGGGACCGATGGAATTCGCGATACGCGCCGCAACTTCAGGACTTGCGGGCACGCCCGCAACGTCAGCGATAACCTTGATCTCTTTTGCCGTGGGGCTTGTCATGCGGTCTCTCACTCCTTTGCCGGCGCGCGGCTATGTCCCGAGCCCGGGATCGCCATGTAGCACGCGGCCTGATGCCCCATTCTATCGATGTGGTTAAGTTTTGGCGTTGCATTTGCGCAGAGCGGCTCCGCGTACGGACAACGGGTGTGAAACCGGCAGCCCGAGGGCGGATCGATCGGGTTGGGCGGGTCGCCCGAGATCGGCGGCGTTTCAGTGCGGTTGTCCGGATCGGAAGACGGCATCGCTGCCAATAGCGCCTTGGTGTAGGGATGCGCCGGCGCGTCCCACACCTGGTCGACCGGCCCGAGTTCGACGACTTCGCCGAGATACATCACGAGCACCCGGTCGGAGATGTAGCGCACCACGTTGAGATCGTGGCTGATGAAGAGGTAGGTCAGCCCGAACTCGCGCTTGAGATCGACCAGGAGATTGAGCACCTGCGCCTCGACCGATTTGTCGAGCGCCGATACCGCTTCGTCCAGGATCACCAGGCGCGGCGACAGCGCCAGCGCGCGGGCGATATTGACGCGCTGGCGCTGTCCGCCCGAAATCTCATGCGGATAGCGATTTGCAAAAGTTTCCGGCCGCAAACCGACCTTGCCGAGCAGCTCGCGCGCCAGCGCCCGCGCGGCGCTGTCTGCCATGCCGTGGACTTTTGGGCCGAACGCGATCGATTCCTCGATCGTCAGGCGCGGATTGAGCGAGGCGTAGCTGTCCTGAAACACCATCTGCATGGCGCGGCGCAGCTCGCGCAGCGACAGCGCGCGGCCGACCGACATGCCGTCATAGATGATGTCGCCGGAATCGCGCGTCATCAGATGCATCAACAGCCGCGCAGTGGTCGACTTGCCGCAGCCGGATTCGCCGACGATGCCGACGGTTTCGCCCTTGGCGATGGAAAACGACACATCGTCGACCGCGCGCACCGTCTTGCGCTTGCTGAAGAGATCGCCGCGCACCGGAAAATGTTTTGTCAGTCCGTTGACCTGCAGCAGCGGCTGCGCCGCGCCGCCGCGGTCCTCGATCGGCTCAAGCAGTTCGACCGGTGTGTTGGTTTGGTTCATGGCTCAGTTCCGGATATCCATGGCGCTGCGCATGCCGTCGCTGAGCAGATTGAAGCCGATCGACACCGCGAAGATCATGGCGCCGGGGAGTGCCGCCACCCACGGATTGACATAGATCGCGGTGCGCAGCGTGTTGAGCATCAAGCCCCATTCCGGCTCCGGCGGTTTTGTGCCCAAACCCAGGAACGATAAGCCCGCCGCCAGGATCATCGATACCGAGATCAGACCGGTGGCGTAGACAAAAATCGGTCCGAGCACGTTGCCCAGCATGTGCACGCGCATGATGGTGAAGGGTCCGGCGCCGGAGGCGCGCGCGGCTTCGACGAAATCCATGTTGCGGACACCGGTGGTGACGCTCTCGGCGACACGGGTGATCTGCGGCACGAACACGATGGTCAAGGATACGATGGAATTAACGATGCCGGCGCCGAGCGCGCCGGAGATCGCGATCGCCAGCAGCACCGAGGGAAAGGCATAAAACACGTCGACGGTGCGCATGATCGCGGTGTTGAGCTTGCCGCCGACGTAACCGGCGACGAGGCCGAGCGAGGTCCCGACCACAAAGGCAAAGATGACAGGCAATATGCCGACAATCAGCGACAGCCGCCCGCCATAGATCAGCCGCGCCAGCATGTCGCGGCCGAGTTCGTCGGTGCCGAGCGGATAGCCCACCGTGCCGATATGGCGCAGCCTTCGGATCATCGAGCCCTGATAGGGATCGGCCAGCCCAAGCCACGGCGCGCACAGGGCTGACAGGAAGATCAACGCCAGAATGAACGCGCAGGCCATGCTGACCTTGTCGCGCGTCATGCGCCGCCCGACGGTGGCCCAATAGCCGCGCGCTTTTGCGGCAGGCCCGGCCTGCAGGGCAGCATCCGATATTGCGGGGCTGATGCTCACTTAACTCTAGCTCCGCTTGATACGCGGATCGATCGCGGCCTGCGCGATATCGACCAGGAGGTTGAGGATCACGAAGAACAGCGCCAGCACCAGGATGGTGCCCTGCAGCAGCGGCAGATCGCGCTGGAAGATCGCGGAATTCAATAACAGCCCGGAGCCCGGCCAGGAAAACACGGTTTCGATCAGGATCGAGCCGCCGAGCATGTAGCCGAGCTGCAATCCCATCACCGCCATCGCGGTCGGCGCGGCGTTCTTTATGACATGGCGAAAGACGTGGGTCTCGCGCAGGCCTTTGGCGCGCAGCGCCTCGACGAAATCCTGCGACAAGATATCGCCGGTCAGCGCGCGCACGGTGCGGGTGACGATGCCCATCGGGATCACCGAGGTGGTGATCGCGGGCAGGATCAGATAGCGGATGTGCTCCCAGTCCCATCCCCAGGCGCCGGAGCCGCCGGGGCCGGCGCCGACCGCGGGCAGCCAGTTCAGCTGCACCGAGAAGATGATGACCAGCACCATGCCGAGCCAGTAATGCGGCACCGAGACGCCGGCGATCGCGATCGAGGTCGCGACCTTGTCGACCCAGGTGTCGCGGAAATAGCCGGCGATGAGGCCGAAGAACAGTCCGAGCGTGAACCCGATCAGCGCCGCCGCGATCGCCAGCGTCACGGTGTTGCCGACCGCGCGCATGACTTCTGACAGCACCGGCCGCCCAGTCGCGATGGAATGGCCGAGATCGCCATTGACGGCCTTCCATAACCATAAACCGAACTGCACCGGCAGCGGACGATCGAAGCCATAGGCGGCGCGCAATTGATTGGCGAGTTCCTGCGACGCATCGGCGGGCAGAATCGCGACCAAGGGATCGCCGGGCGTGATGTGCACCAGCATGAAGCACACCAGCGCCACGCTAAGGACGATCGGGATCACATAGACGATGCGGCGGGCGATATAGGCGAGCACGGAATTACTTTCGGTTAGTCAGCAGAAATTCGTTCGCGAATGCGGTTCAGAGGCCAAGGCTGCAACTCCCTCCTTCGTCATGCCCGGGCTCGTCCCGGGCATCCACGTCTTACTTCCTCTGCGAGACAAAAGACGTGGATGGCCGGGACAAGCCCGGCCATGACGGCTGAAGGCCTGGCGATGCCATGACCGCTAACCTCCGCTACGGCGTCATCGAGATCGGCGAGAAGTCCACGAACCAGCTCTTCGGCTGCACGAACCCCTTGACCTTCGGGCTCATCGCACGCGGCGCGACGTCGTGGGCAACATACAGGAACGCCGCGTCGTCGACGGAGGCCGCGTGCAGTTCGGCCAGCACCTTGTCGCGCTCCGTCGGGTCGAAGGTCTGGCGCGCCTTGGTCACGAGCTCATCGAATTTGGGATTATTGATGTAACCCCAATTATTCGACACCGGCGGTGCCATCGACGACTGCAGGAATCGCACCAGCGCGAAGAACGGATCCATCGCCGCATAGGTCACATTGACCGCGTTAGAGCCGTTGGCGGAGGCGTCCTTGGCGCCGCGCCGCCAGTTGGCGAGCAGCGTGTTCCACTCGATGACGTCGAACTGCACGTCGAAGTAACATTCGGCGAGCGCCTGCTGCAGATATTCGTTCATCGGCAGCGGCATCATCTGGCCCGAGCCGGAGGCCGAGGTCTGGATCTTGACCGTCAATTTCTTGGCCGGGCCGTAACCCGCGTCCTGCATCAGTTTTTGCGCGGCGGGCTTGTCATACTTGATCTGGAAGGTCGGGTTGCCGCGCCAGGGATGGCCGGGTTCAAAGGTGCCGGTCGCCGGCACCATCAGGCCCGCGAGCAGACCGTCCCTAAGACCCTCGCGATCGATGCAGAGATTGGCCGCCTTGCGGACGCGGATGTCGTTCCAGGGCGAGCCCTCGGCGCGCGAGAACTGCCACGGCCAGACATGCGGCTCCTCGTTGGAGTAGATATTAAAGCCGCGCTGCTTGATTTCGGCAACCGCATCCGGCGCCGGCGCTTCGACCCAATCGACCTGGCCGGACAATAGCGCCGCGGTGCGCGCGTTCGCCTCCGGCATCGGCAACAGCAGCATCTTGTCGACTTTGGGGATCCGCGCCTTGTCCCAATAATTTGCGTTCTTTGCGAGTTCGAGCCGCTCGCGCGGGGTAAAGCTCGACATTTTCCAGGGGCCGGTGCCCGACGCATCCTTCGCAAAGGCGTCCCACGCGGCCTGCGATTTCGCTTTGGCATCCGCGCCGGGCGCCGCATCGAACAGCTTTTGCCATTTCGCCGGGCTCGCCATGAACAGGTTGGTGAGGTTGATCGGCAGAAAACTGTCGGGTTCCTTGGTGGTGAATTCCACCGTCATGTCGTCGATCTTGCGCGCCGAGGCCAATGTCGGCATCCGCGAAGCGGTGAGGCCGACCTGGCTCGAATCGTACTGCGGCGCATCCTGCTTCAGCACCTTCTCGACATTCCACACCACGGCATCGGCGTTGAACGGCGAACCATCGTGGAATGTGACGCCGGGACGAAGCTTGAACGTCCATTTCTTCTTGTCGGCATCGTCGACCTTCCATTCGGTCGCAAGGCCCGGGATCAGGACGCTCGGCTTGTCGGCGGAGGAGAGGTCCCACATCGTCAGCGCGTCATACATGGTGAGACCGGTGAAGCGGTTACCTTCAAACCCCTGGTCGGGCTGGCCGAGCGTGCGCGGAATGTCGGCAGCCGTCATCCCGATGCGCAAAATTGTTTCGGCGCCGGCGATCCGAGGCGCTGCCAGGCAAGCCATCGCCAGCATCAAACCCGCCGCCGCCAGCCGGCGTTTTCGTGATTTTTCGGTCCGCATCGCAACAATTCCTTCTCGACTTCGATGACTATTTCTTATGCAACCTCATGCAACGGCTGTGCCAATGGAGGGGAATTTTCTCCCAACGCCCCGTTGGCCCCACAATTCCATGTGACTGCATGCGAAGAAACAAGCAGGGATGCCTATTCTGGCATCAACCTTGCAAGCTAACACCGCGTTGGCATTAGGTATTCCGAATAATCGCCCGATGGAGCTTAGTTCATGCGCGCCCGAAATTCGAAGCTATTTGCGACCCTGGCTCTCACCCTCGCCCTGGGCCTGCCTGCCGTTCCGGCAAAAGCCGAGTCCGTGGTGCGATACGGCATCTCGATGGCCGATATTCCGCTGACGACCGGCCAGCCGGATCGCGGCGCGGGCGCCTATCAGTTCACCGCCTACACGATCTACGATCCGCTGGTCGCCTGGGAAATGGATGTGTCGGATCGGCCCGGCAAGCTGGTGCCCGGGCTCGCCACCGAATGGAAGGTCGACGACAAGGACAAGACCAAGTGGCGTTTTACCCTTCGCAAGGGCGTCAAATTCCATGACGGCAGCGAGTTCAATGCCGACGCGGTGATCTGGAATCTCGACAAGGTGTTGAACGACAAGGCGCCGCAATTCGACAAGCGGCAGAGCGCGCAGGTGAAGACCCGCCTGCCCTCGGTTGCGACTTACGCCAAGATCGACGACTCCACGGTCGAGATCACCACCAAGACCGTCGACTCCTTCTTCCCCTACCAGATGCTGTGGTTCTTGGTCTCGAGCCCCGCGCAATACGAAAAGCTCGGCAAGGACTGGGACAAGTTCGCCAGCGAGCCTTCCGGCACCGGACCATTCAAACTGACCAAACTGGTGCCGCGCGAACTCGCCGAGCTCACCAAGAATCCGGATTACTGGGACAAGAAGCGGATTCCGAAAGTCGACAGACTGGTGCTGATTCCGATGCCGGAAGCCTTGACCCGTACCAACGCGCTACTCGCCGGCCAGGTCGATCTGATCGAAACGCCGGCGCCGGACGCGGTGCCGCAGCTCAAGGCGGCGGGGATGCGGATCGTCGACAACATCACGCCGCATGTCTGGAATTATCACTTGAGCGTATTGCCCGGCTCGCCCTGGACCGACATCCGCCTGCGCAAGGCGCTCAATCTCGCGATCGATCGCGATGCGGTGGTCGGCCTGATGAACGGCCTGGCAAAACCGGCCAAGGGTCAGGTCGACCCGTCGAGCCCGTGGTTCGGCAAGCCCACGTTCGACATCAAATACGATCTCACTGCTGCGAAGAAGCTGGTCGAGGAAGCCGGCTACTCCAAGGACAAGCCGCTGAAGACAACTTTCATCATCGCCCAAGGCGGCACCGGGCAGATGCTGTCGCTGCCGATGAACGAATTCTTGCAGCAGAGTTTTAAGGAAATCGGCATCGACATCGACTTCAAGGTGGTCGAACTTGAGACGCTCTATACCCACTGGCGCAAGGGCGCGGCCGACGAAATGAACGCCGGCATCACCGCCAACAATATCGCCTATGTGACATCGGACCCGCTCTACTCCATCGTACGGTTTTTCCATTCGAGCCAGGTCGCGCCGGTCGGCGTCAACTGGGGCGGCTACAAGAACCCGAAGGTCGACGCGCTGATCGACGAAGCCAAGCAGACTTTTGATACCAAAAAGCAGGACGAATTGCTGGCGCAGGCGCATTCGCTGATCGTCGACGATGCCGTGCTGGTATGGGTGGTGCACGACACCAACCCGCACGCGCTGTCGCCGCGAATCAAGAAATTCGTGCAGGCGCAGCACTGGTTCCAGGATTTGACCACGATCGGGGTGGAGTGAATTTTCACTGTCGTCCCTGCGAAAGCAGGGACCCATAACCCCCGCTGTGGGCTGCTGATCGAGCTGCGTCCTCAGCCTCACACAACACAGACATCGGTGGTTGATGGGTCCCGGCTCAAGGCCGGGACGACAAGGGCGCTTGACCTAGAGTATGCTCTAGCTTGTAGAGAGCTGGCTGTCCCCATGCAAAAGGAGCAGCCAGATGACATCAAGCGAAAACAAACAGCTCGTCCAGACCATCATGGAAGCGCGGTCGCGCCGCGATCATGCGCCGTTCCTCGCGGCGATGGCCGATGATTTTGTCTGGCGGATTAGCGGCTCGAGCGCCTGGTCGGGCGAGTATGTCGGCAAGGCCGAGGTGCGCGAGCGACTATTAAAACCGCTCTACGCGCAGTTCATTGCGCCGTCGAGCATCACGCCGACCCGCATCCTGGCGGAAGGCGACCATGTCGTCGTGGAATGCCATGGCGACGCAACCACCATATCCGGCGAGCGCTACGCCAACACCTACTGCCTCGTCATCCGCCTGGCGGGCGGGCAATTGCGCGAGATGACGGAATATATGGACACGGCGCTGGTCGAGCGCGTGCTGCAGCTGCCGCCGCCCCGCGGCTGAATTGTTCACGATTAAACCGCCGTCTTGCGCGTGTTCTTCACGCGCCGGTGCGGCTCGACTGCGGGCCGAGCGCCATTTTCCATCCATTCGTCATAAAACTCGACCTTGGCGTCGATCAGGGCGAGCGCCTCGGTCCACCGGGTGATGTTTTGACGGACACGCACCTGGTGTCCCGCGAGCAGCGCGCGACGCTGCCGCAAAGCGGCGGCGCCCTGCTTTGCCAATGCGGTGTATTCACGCATCTGCCTGATCGACATTCCGGTGCAGCGCAGCCGTTCCATCAGATCGAGCCAGCCGACGTGATACTCGCTATAGACCCGCCGGCCGCTGCGGTCCCTGATAACACCGGGTATCAGCCCCTGCTGCTCATACCAGCGGATGGTATGAATGCTGCGCCCGGTGCGGCTCGCCATCTCGCCGATGCGAAGATCCTGTTGCATGTTCCGTTCTCCGGCTCCCGCAGTATATCGCGTGCCGTCGTTCACTTCGAGATGATGATATGATCTGGCGGGAGACCGGCTTGATGCCGCGCATGCATGGCGGTGTAGGCGGCTTCGATATGCGCCGTAAAAAGTCCGGCATCGAACAAAGGCGTCGCCAGACGATTATCAGCGAGTTTTGCCCTGATGGCAGCCAATTTCTGGTTGGTTGTCGCGAGTTCGATCGCCAAACGCTCGTACTGCTCGGATGTCGTCGTTACCAGTTCCGGAAGACCGACGGCATTGAGCAGGCTGGCCGCCACTCGGCCAACAAACGTCTCGCCGAGACAGGTCAGCACCGGTAGCCCGGCCCACAGCGCGTCGCTCGCGGTGGTGTGGGCGTTGTAGGGTAGTGTATCCAGAAACAGATCGGCCGCACGATGCCTTGCGAGATGCTCAGGCGGCGGCATCCGAGGCGCAAAAATCAGCCGCGCCGCGTCCACCCCTCGCGCATGCGCCTCTTTCCTCAGATTGTCGGCTGCCTTCGCATTGTCCTGGAGCAGCCAAAGCACGCTGCCCTCGACTTGTCGCAGGATCCGCATCCAACCATCGAAAACGGGCGGCGTGATCTTGTGGTTGCTGTTGAAGCAGCAAAACACAAAGCCGGTCTCGGGCAAGCCGAGCTCGGCGCGGGTGAACGCTTTGTCCGCAATCGGACGCCTGGTGTCGTTGACGAAGTAGCTGTCGGGCAGAAAGGCGATCCTTTCGGAGTAATGCGGCTTGTGATGCTCCGGAATCACCATGCGGTCGGCGACCATATAATCGATATATTGGGCGGCCATGGTTCCCGGATAGCCCATATATTGCACCTGGATCGGCGCAGGCCGGCGGGCGAAAATGCCGGTTCGGGAATCCGTGGTGAACCCCATCAAATCAACGGCAATGTCGATTTCGAGCGATTTGAGCAGATCGGCAATCTCTTGGTCGCTATGGGACCTCACGTCGACAAAGCGCTCGAACGATGCCTTTAGGCGGGCGCGTATTTCCGAATTGTCATCGACGCCGAATGAAACACCCGTGATCTCAAATCGGGATTTGTCATGGCATTCGAACATTCCGGCCGTCAGAAAGGAAAGTGCATGCTGGCGGAAGTCGGCGGAGAGATAAGCCACGCGGATGCGATCGTGATCATATCGCTCGCCGTGCCAAACTGGATTTTTCGCAGGCGGGAAATTCTGTGCGACCCATGTTCGAGCGCACTGCAACTGGTCTTCGCAAGACGAGGGAACAGCGAGGAAGATGAAAGGCTGGGTATTGACCAGCCCGCTCCTGACCGATGCAACCAGATGCGCGCATTCGGCCTCCCAATTGCTCCAGTCGCAGAAATGCATTTTGGCATAAAGCCGATGACCTTCCGCACCCATCAAATCGGGTCTTAGGGCGAACACTTTGTCATAGGCGGCAAAGGCTTCGTCATGGCGCCTGAGTTTGGAGAAGACGTTGCCGCAGTTTCTGTGCGCCTCCGCGTAGTCCGGCTGAAGGTCGATCGCCTTCGCATAGCTCGCAAGCGCCTGTTCGGAACGCCTTAAGGCAACCAGCGCGTTGCCATGGTTGACGCAGGCCTCCGCGAAGTTTTGATCGAGCGCCAGCGCCCGGTCGAAGCTCGCGAGCGCCTGCTCGGGACGCCCAAGATCCATCAGCGCCTTGCCCAGGTTGTTATGCGCCGCGGCGACTTTTTCGTTCAGCGCGATCGCTTTCCTGAGCAGCTCGATGCCGCGCCGGGTACGCCCTGTTTGCAGGGCGATCACGGCCAGCATATGCAGCGAATCGAAATGCTGCGGCTCTCGTTGCAGAACATCCAGATAGATGCGCTCCGCGGCCGCAAGATCGCCTTGCCGATGCAGCGCCAGCCCCTGCCTGAACCTGGATTGCAATGCCGGCCCTCATGCTGAGCGACGATGCCCGCGCCTACTTTGTCAACAATGCAAAAGCGCCGTCCCAGTCTTCGGGCGGCGGGTTTTTCTGATAACCCCGAATTCGCGCGTCGTACAAATTGTACAGATACTCGAGCGCGTGGGCGTCGTCGGTCTTGCGGCCGCGCTCGATCGCCTCCCGCGCGCCATCCCAGTCGCGGTTGCGATAACACGCCAGCATCTCGATGGTGAGGTTGCGCAGGCGCTGGAAGCGACCGGACTGTGCGACGTCCTCACGGCCGGCGATGGCGTAGATGACCTCGGGCTCCTTCTTGCCCTTGACCATGATGAAATCGAGCTCGAGGATCGCGAACTTGTCCTTGACCGCAAGCGCGGTCTTGGAGCCGACGATGATCGGGAAACCGTACTCCTTGGACTGTCCCTCGAGGCGCGAGGCCAGATTGACGCTGTCGCCGAACACCGAATAGTTGAATTTCTTGTCGGAGCCCATGTTGCCGACCACGCAGGCACCGGTGTTGAGGCCGACGCCGATGTTGAGCGGAACAAAGGGCAGCCCGGCCTCCTTGGCCTCGAGCTCACGCTGCTCGTTGAGCTCGTCGACCCGCTCCAGCATATCCAGCGCCGCCTCGCAGGCGTTGAGGTGATGCTGCTTGTCGTCGAGCGGCGCATTCCAGAACGCCATGATCGCATCGCCCATATATTTGTCGATCGTCCCCTTGCGCTCGAGGATCGCGTTGGTGAGCGGCGTCAGGAACCGGTTCATCAGCGCGGTCAGGCCCTGCGGGTCGTTCTTGTAGGTTTCCGAGATCGAGGTGAAGCCTCGCATATCGCTGAACATGATGGTCATCTCGCGCTCCTCGCCGCCGAGCACGAGCTTTTCCGGCGACTGCGCGAGCTGTTCCACGAAGGCGGGCGACAGATACTGGCTGAACGCCGAGCGGATCTGCCGCCGCTGCTTCTGCTCGCGCACGAAGCTGAAGAAAATCAGGGCCAAATAGATCGCGGTGGTCGACATCAACGGATAGGTGAAATCGATCAGGAGCCGGTAGTGCACGTAAAAATACCAGGAGGTTCCGATCAACAGCGTCCCGAACAGGGCGCCGATGGCAAGCAGCGTAGCCGGTCCGAATTGCGGCGCGAATATCACGACCAGAATTCCAAGCACGATGGCCGCCAAAAATTCGATGGCGAAGCCGTAACTCGGCTCCGACAGCACCGCATGCGTCAGCGCGCTCTCGATCACCTGGGCGTGGATTTCGACCCCCGGCATGGCGCGCGACACCGGCGTGGTCTTGATGTCGTTCAGCCCCACCGCCGAGGTCCCGATCAATACCAGCTTGCCCTTGATCTTTTCGGGAGGCACGCGGCCTTCGAGCACGTCCACTGCCGGAATCAGGATCGAAGCATCGCGGCGCGCGAAATGCACCCATAGCTGGCCATTGGCGTCGGTCGGGACCTGAAAACCCTTGACACCGATGCTTTTGATCCCGGCCTGGTCGGATTTGATGAAGATGGTGTCGGTGCCGGTGATTACCCGCAACATTTCGAAGCTCAGTGACGGCATCGTCACGCCCTGGGCCAGCAAGATCATCGGCACCCGCCGGACGATGCCGTCGCGTTCCGGATTGATCGTGAGCAGGCCGCGCCCGGCGGCGGCCTGTTCCAGAACCGCCGTATTGCGCAACAGGCCCGGGAATCTGAACATGAACCGCTGCGGGTCATCGCCCAGCATGGCGAGGCCGGTCACCGGAAGCGTCTTGTCGAGTTCGCTTCTGGCCTCGGCAAGCCCGGATTCGCCCAGCACCACGCGCGAATGCCGCATGGTATCGGCGAACACCTGATCGTTGCTCGGCAGCGCGCGCAATCTGGCCCTGGTTTCCTCATCGAGATTGCGGAACGTATCGGCGGCGACGTCGGGGTTGAGCCGGTCGGGCTCCGCGAAGATGACGTCGAAGGCGATCACGACGGCGCCGAGCCGGGTGAGGTCGGCGACCAGATCCGCGATCGTGGTCCGTGACCACGGCCACTGCCCGAGTTTGGCGAGGCTCGGTTCGTCGATATCGATAATGGCGACCGGCGAGGTCGCGAGCTTCTTGCGCGGATCGATGCGCTGGAAGGTATCGAAGGTCCGGACGCGAATCTCCTCGATCGGCGCGAAATCCGCGACCCGCAGCACCGCAATGCCGATCAATAGCGCCAGGCACACCAGCCGCGCATACCCGAACTTCCGCGCGAACCAGCGCCGCAATATCCGTAACCGCTTCATGTCATCCAGATATCACGCTCGGGCGGATTGATCACGTTTGTTGTTGTGGCGGAATTTTGCTTCTTCCCGGCTGCATGTCGCACTTGGAAGCGAGAGCCAGAGCCTGATGATTTTGAGTTGAATCGTCGCCTGCGCAAGTTCGATCACCTCGCCCCGCTTGCGGGGAGAGGCATAGGCCGCCTACGGCGGCCGTCCTTAGATAAGAAGAACGCCGAAGCGAAGCTTCGGCTATGTCGCGCAGCGATCCTGGTGAGGGGGATTCTCCGCATAATTTGTGCTTCAGCATTCGCGGAAACAGCCCCTCACCCCAACCCTCTCCCCGCAAGAGCGGGGCGAGGGAGAAGTCACCGCCGCGCCTCAACCTAAAGTCATCACGGTCTAGACGTGGAAGATGAAGTCGCTGTTGTGCAGATTGGCGATGAGGGTGTTTTTCAAGAGCAAGGTGTCATGGCTATCGAGCTTGATCAGCGTGTCGTTGCCTTGCTGGTGTTCGGCGGCCGGAAGCGTCGCGGCTGAAATGTTGGTGAATTGCCGGATGTCGATCTTGTCCAGGCCGTCGACAAAATCGGTGATCTGGTGCTGCGCGACGTTGGTTCCTGAATTCGGCTTGAACACGAACTGGTCCTGGCCGCCGCCGCCGGTCAGGATGTCGCCATAGCCGGTGCCGAAGATCACGTCCTTGCCGGCTGTGCCTGTCAGAACCACCGGCGTCGTCTGCGGGGGATTGGCGAGGTTGAATATGAAATTGACCGTGTCGGTGGCGCCGAAGCTGTCGGCGACGGTAACCGTGACCTTGTCGGTCGCAGGCGGCGTAGAGCCGGGATCATAGATGACACCCTCGGCCAGATCTTCGTTGGTTTGACCCAGGGTGTCGGAGTTGGTCTCGGGGGTCACGGTGCTTCCCGGCCCCGTGGTCGTTGCCGTCACTTTGAAGATTTCGGAGGATGCCGCGGGGTCGGAGTCGGAGACTTTCAGGCCCGAAATCGTCGTTGTCCCGTTCTCCTTCGAAACGATGCTGAATTGGTCGGTCTCGATCACCGGCCCGTCATTGACCGTTAGCGCGATGTGCTGGGTGGTCGTCTGCGCGCCGCCCGCCCCGGTATGGCCCTGGTCGTTGGCGGTCACGTTCAGCGTGTCGGAACCGTAATAGCCGGAGGTCGGCGTGTAGATGATACCGTGCGCCAGCGCCGTGTCGATCGCGGTTTGCGAGCCGAACAGATTGACCGAGCCGGAAACGTTGCCGGCCACGGAATCGAGGCCCGCGGCGTTCTCCAATGTCACCGTGCCATGCGCCACCGCGAGCGTCACCTCGATCTGCGCCGTGCCGGCATCGCCGTCGGAAACGCTGATGCCGTTGATGGCAAGCGGCGTGCTTTCATTGGTGGCGAGCGCGGCCGTCGAAATTGTCACCACCGGCGCATCGTTGAGCGCCGCGACATTGAACGTGACGTGCGCCGTCGACGTCACCCCATCGTCGGAGACCGTATAGGCAAAAGTGTCGGCGCCGCTGTAGTTTGCCGCCGGCGTGTAGGTGATGATGTTGCCGTTCAGGTTGACCGTGCCGCCGTGCAGGCTGTGGCCGCTCTGATCGCCGACAGAGGTGATGGTGAGAGCGCTGTTGTCGATATCGGTGACGTTGGCGAGCAATTGCGCCGCCGTCAGGGTCGTGCCGGTATTTTCATTGAAGGCGATCTGGTTCGGCAGGCCGCCCCATTCTTCTAAATAGCCCGCATCCTGCCAGGTGATCGGAACGTCGTTCCAAGTGCCGTTCGCGGAGATCTGCATCGCCGCGTTGCTGCTGCCAAACCCGCCATTGGGCTCGCCCGGGTTCCAGTTGGTGTAGGTGAACAGCGTTCCCGCTTCGGGTCCGGCGGTCCAGGTCCAGGTGCTCGGATCGTGCGGGTGACCCCCAGGCGAGGCATTCGTGGTGTCGCCCGCGGTCCAGGCGGTTTGACCATTGCCGATCAAATGGCTGATGAAGCTGTTCTCGGCGGCGCTGGTGATGGTGGCGAGATAGGCGCCATCGCTCGCGGCGCCCGTCTGCGCCTGAGTCCAGCTTGCGGACGAGGACGCGCCGACAAACCTGTAATAATGCCCGTTATCCGTATCCAGCACCCAGCCATTGCCCGAAGGCGGCGAGGCGTTGGAGATGGCGTCGTCATGCGCCACCGGCGGCGCGGCGGCGACCGTGCCCGCCGACTTCAAGCCGGTTTCGGTATTGCCGTGGGTGTCGGTGAACGACACCCCCACCGTGATCGCCTTACCCTCGTCGACTTCCGTCGGCGTATAGGTATTGCCGGTGTCGCCTGCCACCTTCTGGCCGCCGACGGTCCAGGTATAGGTGAAGGTGGCGCCGCTGCCGGTTGGCGCATCCGCATCGGTCACGTTCGCGGTGATCTTCTGATTAGCGACCGCGTTGTTGCTGCCATCCAGGCCGGTCAGCGCAATCGTCGCGTTCTCGCTTGGGCTCTCCGCCACCAACGCCGTCGCAGCGCTCGTCACCTGCGCCGTGGAACTCTTATCGGGGTCCGACGTGGTTGCCACCACGCGAATATGAAGTCCTTCGTCAGCCTCGCCTAATGTGTATTGCGAGCTGTCGGTTCCGATGTTGCCCCAATTGGTGCTGCCATTGGCCGAACTCTGCCACTGGTAGTGAATACTTGCGTCACTGTCATTGGTCGTGACATTCGCCGTCAGCTTCTGGCTTTCCGTGACGACGCCCGTGATCGCCACCTGATCGGGAGCATAGGCAAAGGTGTCGACGCGCGTATAGGTGACATTGTTGAAGACGTGACCGGTTACCCCAAACGTCTGGGTAGAGGTTTGAACGCCGCTATTCAGCAGTTCGAACGAGCCCGTGATCGCCGAGCTATTGGCGGTGAGATGCGACAGATCGAGTTGAATTTGAGTATTGCCTGACAGCTGCGCCGCGCTGAGCGTTTGGCTCGCAATCACGTTGAACGTCGTCGTCGAATAATCGGCCTGTACGAGCTCGACTTTCACGCCTCCCAAACCGGTGTTGGCGACGATAAGCTGAACCATCTCGTCGTTCGCATGCGTCGCCGTCGAATCGTTGAGATCGATGCCGTATTGCTGGCCGACGAACTTTGGGGCGGTCAGGTCGAACGTCGCACTCACCGCGAACGTGGAATTTTCCTTCAGTCCGCCATTGCTGACGGCCTCATCCTGCGTATTCGTTTGCAGCCGGGCAATGACCTGGGCTCCGCCAATGGAGAGGGCCACGGCACCGGTAGACGCCATGACGGCCTTGCCGTTGACCTCCGTCCAGGTGCTGCCGATGGTGGTGAAGCCGACGGGAGTGCCTCCGAAAGTGCCTCCCGCAGGGGGCGCCTGGCTGAAAGTATCATCGAAGACGACCGAGCCGCCCTTGACGATCTTCAATTCATCGACCGAATAGCTGAATGGCGCCGTCAGCTTCGGCGTAATATCCGCGATGGTGCCGAACGAGTTGATGGTTTGCTCGGAGTTGCCGGTCGGCTGGTCGTTATAGGTCGTGACAACCTGCAGCGATTTTCCTTCGTCGCCTTCGGTCGGCGCATAAAATGAGTTGGTGCTGACGGTCGCCCAGTTGGCTCCGTCGAAAACCTGCCACGCATAGGTCAGGCCCGCTGTGACTGCGATACCGCCGTCAGTCACGCCGGTGACGTTGATTTGGGCGCCTTCCGCCGCCTGGGTGGCATTCGCCGTAGCAACCAGATCGTTGCTTGCGCTCTCCTGCACGGTGCCGGCGGAAGTCAAGCCGGCCTGGGCATTGCCATGAGTATCGGTGAACGTCACCGACACGGCGATCGCCTTGCCTTCGTCCGCTTCCGTCGGGGTGTAGGTGTTGCCGCTGTCGCCTACCGTCTGGCCGCCGACCGTCCAGGTGTAAGTGAAAGTGGCGCCGCTGCCGCTTGGCGCGTCCTGGTCGGTCACGCTGGCGGTGATCTTCTGATCCTGGACGGCGTTGCCGCCGGCCAAGCCACCAAGCGCAATCGTCGCATCGCCGCTCTGCCAGACCGCGCTGCCATGCAGCGTCAGGTTTCCGGCAGAGTTGACGAGGTCCTTCGCGGTCGTTCCGCTGCTGTCATTGAGCGGATAATAGGCGGCCAGATTGGCTTCACTGCCCGACAGCGCGGTGAATTCGAGCGCCTGAATCTGGCTTTGAGTAAGCGCCGCGTTCCACACGCTGACGTCGCCGATCGAGCCGGTGAAATTCTCGCCGCCGTCGCCCCCGATCGTCATGAAATCCGGGTAGTGCGCCGGGCCGGGAATACCGTTCGCGCCGGCTTGGGCGGTGAAGTCGGCCACGCCATCGACATAGAGCGTGTAACTGCCGGCCACGTGCGTGAGCGCAATGTTGTGCCACTGACCGGCAGCCAGCTTGAAACCGGTATCCAGGAAGGTTTGGCCGCCGATGAGGATTTGCAGATCAAGACCGCTCGAGGTCACAAGTCCGAAGACCCCAAAGCCAGCGTCCGACGTGCTCCCGTTGTAGAAAACGTCCTGATAGTTACTGCCGCCGCCGTTCCAGTCGACCCAGCCTGCAAGCGTGACGCCGTCGTTGGCGCCGTTGCCGACATGGGTGGTAGCCACCGGCCCGCTGGCGAATGCATTGCCATCGAAGTGCAGGAACGTCGTGGCAAAGCTGGTCGGGCCCGCCGGCGCTTCCGCGACCGTGCCGGCGGCGACGGTGCCGGCCACGGCATTGTTGTGGCCGTCGGTGTACGACACCTTCACCTGCAACGGGCTGCCTTCGACCGCCTCCGTCGGCGTGTAGCTGGCACTGCTGCCGCTCTGCACATTATTCCAGTGCGCGCCGTCAAAGCTCTGGAAGGTGTAGACGATGCCGCTCGCCGGTGCGTCCGTGTCGGTCACGACAGCGGTGATCTGCTGGTCCTCGACCGCGTTGCCCGCCTGGTTCAGGCCGGCAAGCGAAAACGTCGCGTCGTTGACCGCATCCACCGTCACGGCAAAATCGTTGGTGAAATTTTTGGTGTCAGTCGCACCACCGACCGCGGGGTCGGTGACCGTCGCATCGACATGCAGGGTGAAGTTGCCGTTGTAGTCGATGGGCGGCGTCATCGTCAGCGGCGACGTTCCGAGCGAGGCCATCTGCGATGCGCTGATCACCCAGTGGCCGTCATCCGCGCCGGTACCCAGGGCGCCCACCGAGAAGGTCGCGCCGGGTGGGAAGCCGGAGAGTTTTAGCGCGAGCGTGTCGGAGGCGTCGGTGTCGGTCAGCCCGGTGAGACCGGCCAGCGTGACGGTGCCGTCTTCGAGCCCGTGATAGGCGTTGGAAATCGACAAATTATCGATCGTGTCGAGGTGTGTGTCGCCGTTGCCTTCGCGGTTCGTGATGGTGACGAGGTTGCCGGCCGCCACGCTCGCGAAACTGCCGGTCGCGGAGGCAACGGTTTGGCCCGACGCGTGATCTTTGATCACGAAGGTCTGGTGCGCGCCATCGTCGGTGATGCTGACATCGTAGACTGTGCCGGGGTTGAGCGAGGCATCAACGCGCACCGATTGCCCGGTCGCATTATCATTGATCAGAAGCGCGCCGGGATCGCCTATTCGCCAGTTGGCGACGAAACTGATGCCGTTGAGGGCGCCGCCAAACGTTGGCTCGGTCGCGCCGTCGGTGCGGTCCGTAACCACAAGGTAGTCGCCGCCCTCGGCAAAACTCCAGGTGAACGAAGTATGCAGCGGCGTGGCGGACGTCGGCGTGAAGCCGGCGACCGTCTGCAGAATTCCGCGGTCCTGAATGTGAAGCGCGCCGCCGGATTGGGTCACCGACCCATCATGGTGCTCCTCCACGTTGATCGTCGGCACATAGACGTGCCACTTGGTCGGATCGAGCGTGGCGCCGCTGAAGTCATCCGCGACGGAGTTGACGAAGAGGCCGGAGAGCGCCGGCGCGTCCGCGACCGGGTTCACCGTGAGCGCAACGGTCTGATCGCCGGTCGGCCCACTCGGCGCCGCACCGCCGTCGGTCGAGGTTGCCGTCACATGCAGCGCATCGGAACCTTCGTACTCGCCGCTCGGCGTGTAGCTCAGGCTCTTCAGAACGGTGTTCACGTCGGTTGCAAGCCCAGACACGATCACCGTGCCGGTGCCATTGCTTGTGAGCGTTACGTCACCCGGCAGACTGCTATCGTCGATATGCAGCGTGCCGTGCGCCACGCTCAGCGTCGCCGCCACCGGATCGTCTTCGTCGCCGGCGGCCGGCGTTACGCTGACGCCCGTGATCGGAACTGTCTTGTTTTCGTCAACCGCAATCGCAGCGCTCGACGTATCCGGAACCGTCACCGTCGGCGTGTCGGAGACCGGATTGACCGTCCCCGCCGAGACCGTCGTGTGATCCGTGTTGCCGTTGGCGTCGGTGAAGGTGAGGGAGACCCGCAGCGCGTGGCCCTCATCCGTCTCGCCCGGCGTATAGTTGGCGCTGGTCACCCCGGTACCGGATCCGTCGATCCAGTGATTCGGGGCGTCTTGTATCTGCCACTCATACTTGGCGTTGGTAACAGACTTGCCGCCATCGGTGATGACCGCAGTGATGGCGCTGCCCTCGGACGGATTGCCGTTGGGGTCGAGCCCGGCGCTAATCGCTCCGGGAATCTCGGTTACGTCTGTGCCGTGTTGGGATGACCCGTCATTGGCAAGCGCCCAATGCACGCCGGTGTAATCGCCAGTTAGCTTTATGTCCGAAACGTCGACACCACCAACGAAGATCGAGAGAGTGCCGCCGGAAGCGTTCCCGGCATAACGGACCGTCGGGCTGCTTAGATAATTGATATCGCGCAGATCGAGCGTGTTGTCGTCGAGGCCAGAAACCGTTCCGTGAAATGCGTTCGAGTGATCGAGCTCGAGGGTGCCGGTAGACGCGGCCGTGAAAGCGATTTTCGTCAGTCCATAGGGGTCTGGAGACTGAACCGTAGAATCGGCGCCGAGTTCAAGCAACGAAGCGCCGATGATCTGGGCGTTGCCCGAGAACGCGGCGCCGACGATCAGGCTTCCGCCGTTCGCCTCGAGCACCCCGGTGTTGTTCACGGTACTAGCCGAGTCGATGGTCAGCGTTCCGCCGGTCGATTCCAGTGTCCCGGCGTTGTTGACGATCGCCCCGTTAATGGCATTGGTGCCGGCCGCCGCGTTGATGATGCCATCGGAAATCGTGGCGACGGTGCCGCCGTTGATCGTCGCATTCTGCAAATCGACTGTCGAACTTGTCTGTGCAACGGAATCGACCGCCTCGACCGCGCCGCCGCCATTGTTGACCGTCGTGCTGTTCAGCACCAGCAGGCTGCCGTTGACGGCTTCCAACGTGCCACCGCTGTTGCTCACCGTCTCGCCGATGAGGTCGAGCTCGCCGCCGTTCGCCGCCAGCGTACCGGCATTGGAGACCGTGGCGGCATTTTTGATAGCGCTGACACCGCTGGTGGACTCGACGGTATCGCTCGCGCCCGTCGTATATACCCCGCCGCCGCTGATCGTTGCGTCTTCGAGCTTGATCGTCCCGTTCGTCCCGGTGAC
Source organism: Bradyrhizobium lablabi (assembly GCF_900141755.1). NCBI lineage: Bacteria > Pseudomonadati > Pseudomonadota > Alphaproteobacteria > Hyphomicrobiales > Nitrobacteraceae > Bradyrhizobium > Bradyrhizobium lablabi. The sequence continues at coordinate 3,197,584 of NZ_LT670844.1, forward strand.
GTACACGATGCCGGTGATGTTTACGCCGTTGACCAAACCGCTCGTATTGTTGACGGTGCTGTTGACGAGGTCGAGTTCGGCACCGTTGGCCTCGAGCGTGCCGGCGCTGTTGGTGATGCTCGCCGCGCCGTTGATCGTGCTGACGCCGCTTGTGGCGACGATCGCGGCCTGGGCCGTGATCGAGATATTGCCGCCGAAGATCTTTGCATCCTGCAGGCCAATGCTCGAATGCGCCGTGCCCGACGGATCGCCAACCGCCGCGATCGTACCGTTGACCAGGCCGAGGCCGGAACCGGTATAGTTGGTGACGGTAGTGTTGATCAGCAGCGTGGCGCCGTTGGTGGCCTCCAGCGTTCCGGTATTCGTCAGCGAGAGCGTATCGAGCTTGAGGGCATTCTTGCCGTTGGCATCGATGACGCCATTGCTGTTATTGACCAGCACCAGCCCGCCGCGCCCGATCTCGCCGGCACCGGAAATGGTGTTGTTGTTGTTGGTGAGTTGGTCGCCACTTTTGATGGCCGCGATGATATTGTGCGTGTCGTCCGACAGCGTGACGTGGCCGCCGCCATCAAATCCGGCAAACCCCTGGTCGATATAAAGGTAAGTGTTATGGCCGGTGGAGTTCAGTTCGATGGTGCCGGTGTTGTTGATATAAGCGGCGCTGATCAGGGTCAGCGAGCTGTTGTCGGTTATCGCAAGGATACCGGCGTTGTTGACCCGGCCCGTCAGGTCGGCGACGCCGTTCGCGGTGTTGATCGTATTGCTGGTCCCGCCGACGGTATCGATCTCTCCGCCAACCTCGGTCGAAACCGTATGCTGTAGGAGCGTCGCGCCCTGGAGATCGATATGCGATGCCGCGCCGGCCATGGTCACACCGGTCGCGGCGTCGGACACGGTAGTCGCGATCAGCGTCAGCGTACCGCCGTTGACGGCTTCCAGCGTTCCGCTGTTCGTGAAAGAAACGGCGGAGTCGATAGTCAGCGCGCCGCCATCGACTTTGATGGTGCCGAGGTTGGTAATGGTCTCGGCATCCAGCGCGTTGCCGCTGCCATTGACAATGATCTGCCCGGAATTGCCGAGCGAGCCGTTTTGCAAAACGCCGTTGCCGTCCAGGAACAGCGTGCCGTTAATGTTGATGGTGACGCTGCCGCCGTCGATGGTGGCGCCGTCAATGCCGTCGAGCGTCAGCGTGCCGCCGCTGTCGACCGTGGTCGCGCCGTTGCTGATGTAGGTGCCCTGGTCAAGCAGCAGCGCGCCGTCGGCAAAAATCTCGAGCGCGTTGTTGGCGGTGACATTGACGCCATCCAGCGCGTTGCCAAAGCCGTTGACATTGATCTGGCCAAAATTGCCGAGCGAGCCGTTCTGCAGAACGCCGTCGCCGTTCAGGTTGAGCGTGCCGTTGTTGGTGATGGTGCCATTTTTAGTGACGGCGGCGCCCTCGGTGAGGGCGTTGATAAAGATGCCGCCACCGGTAGCGCCGTTGTTGATGGTGGCCCCGTCAAGGGTCAGCGTGGCGGCGCTGTCAACGGTGATCGTGCCGCCAAGTTTGGTGGTCGTCCCGTAGGTATTGGTGATCTGGGTGCCGAGATCGAGCAGCAGCGCGCCGTCGGCAAAAATCTCGAGCGCTTTGTTGGCGGTGACGTTGACGCCATCCAGCGCGTTGCCGCTGCCGTTGACATTGATCTGGCCAAAATTGCCGAGCGAGCCGTTCTGCAGAACGCCGTCGCCGTTCAGGTTGAGCTTGCCGTTGTTGGTGATGGTGCCGTTTTTGGTGACGGTGGCGCCTTCGGTGACGGCGCCGGTAATGACGCTGGGGGGAACGGCGTTGTTGATAGTGGCGCCCTGGACTGTCAGCGTGGCAGGGCCATCGACGGTGAGGTTGCCGCCGGTGTTGTCGACATTCACCAGGACGTTGAGCGTGCCGCCGCTGACGTCGATGGTCCCGGAATTCGTGGCGCTGCTTTGATCCTTGAAATCGCCGCCATGGGTAAGCTTGATCGTGCCGGAATTCTGCAGAACGCTCGTGATCAACAGTTCGAGCTGGCCGCCGGCACTACCTGCAGGAACCTCGGCGCCGACGGTCAAGGTGCCTTCATTGATCAGTTTTGCGCCGGTGGTATTGGCGGCGTCCAAGGTCACTGATTTTGCGGCGACGGCTTTTGTTCCAACCTCGTCGCTCGTGATCGTGACCGCGTACTTCCCCGTGCCGCCAATGACCTGCTCGTCGGGAATGACGACATCGTCGCTTGCGGTCGGGACGTTGCCGGTTTCCCAGTTCGCGCCGTCACTCCAGAGGCCGTCGGTCGGATGAATCCAGGCCACGTCGGGCGGGTCGACGTGCGTAAGGGTGACCGTGACGTCTTTCGTCGCCGTCGCGCCGAGGGAATCGGTGACCGTGATGGTATAGGTCAGCGTCAGCGTCTCGCCCTTCGGCAGGAAATCAGCCAGGAAATCCGGCAACTTCGCCAGTTGCCAGGTGACTATTCCGTTGCCCGTGCCGGTGCTGTCGGTGCCGATCCGGGCCGTCAGCGCCGCTTCAAACGCAGCTAGCGGCGTCGGCGGAACGGCGCCTCCCGACCACACCGGGGTCTTGAGTGATACCGTAACCAAATGGGTATCGGTTAAATCCGGATCCGTGAAAGCCAAGATGCCGCTGGCCGGCACGGCCTTGCCGGTGACCGGGTCCGTCGGCGCCAGAAATCCCCCGGCTTGGACGTCACCCGTAAAGGCCACTGCGGGCGCGGCACTGGTAATGACCGGACGGTCATTGGTGCCGGTGATCGTTACCGTAAACGACTGGGTGGTCGTCTCATTATTCCCGGCAAAATTGTTCTGGACCGTCACATTGTAGGTCAACGTCAGCGTCTCGCCGGCGGCGAGGAAATCGAAATTGCTGTCGGCGACGCTGTAGGTCCAGGTCGCAAAGCCGTTGTTGTTGTTGCCCGCGTCCGGGTTGGGCTTGAAATCGAGTTCCACCGCCCGGATGTCTGCGATCTGCAGCGCATTCAGCGAGGTGGTGACGTCGTTACCGTGGGCGTCATGGTAGACGTACGCATTCTTGTCGACCGCCACCGTCACCGTCGGGACGTCGCCGGGATTGATGTCGACCCAGTTGATCTGGACGACGATATGGTCGGGTTGGGCATCGCCGGTCTGGCCGGGGAGCTCGCCAAAGGAAAAGCTCTTGGCAACGTGGCCGCTGGGGTCGAGGATAGCGACGAGCGGCGACCCGGGAATGTGCCCCAGGAGGCTCGTCGGCCCGGTTATGCCCGAAACCCCCGAATTGTCGGCCGTCTTCACCAGCAAAACGACCGGGGTAGCAGTCGTGCCATTCGGCAACACGATCGGCGTCTGCTGCTGAGGCGTGATCGAATCGGTGAAATGCTCGAGCGATTTCGGGTTGGAATTGTCGGTGAATTTCTGCGCGAACACGTCGGTGATGAGCTTTTGCACATCCGGCGGCAGCGCCTCATTGGTGATGCTGACGATGCCTTGATGGATGTGGATCTGCTGGCCGGCCTGATTGACCTCCGCGATCGGCGTGAGCGTGTTCTTGTCGAACAGGATATACCTGCCGGTGGTGCCGTCGGGCTCGACCAGGACCTGGAATTTCGTATCCGGCGCGGCGAGGGCGCCGGGAATGCTGAAGTCGATCTCGACCAAAACCGCGGTGCCGCGGATGCCCATGGTCGCGACCGGCGTATCGACCTTCATGTCGCCGTGCTTGGCGGTCTCGCCGGCGACAAATGTGATGGTGCCCGCCACCAGGCTGAGCAGCGAGGAATTGTTCGACCCGTTCGGGTCGTACACCATCTCGTTGAGCACCATCCGCGCATTCGAAGAGAGGCCGAACACGGTGCCGTCGATGAAGGTGACGCCGAGCGTCGAATCGGAGCCGGACTGAACGACGTCGCCTTTTTCGACGTTGTCGCCATTGTTAAGGATGATCGAGACGCCGTTGCGGATCGCGGTCGCGCTGCCGACCAGCTTGGTGACATGGCCGATCACCGCGGCGGCGGCCGGCGCGCCTCCGGCTTGCGCATATTCGACATGGCCGGTCAGCGCGCTGACGATGTCGCCGGTGAGCTGGGCGCCGTCGGGCGAAGCAAGCGCCGCGCGCTTCTCGCCCTTGAAGTAATCCTGGAGGACCAGTTCGTGGTCGTCCTTGGAAAGGATCAGGTCGACGCCGGACCGCTTGAACTCGCCGTTGAAAAGCAGCTGCGTGTCCGGAACGATAATCGCCCCGGACGGAATGTGGGATGGATGCGGAGAAACAGTCTCGAAATGGGCATGCGCATTGGAATGCGCCCCAAAACTGTCAGCAGGCAGCTTTGCGTCGAATTTGCTAACGAAATTCAATGGCCCCACCCGAAAAGGGTTAATATTCAAATAATAATTACAGTCTAAGCTTGCTTATCACCGGCCAACGCGTTGCGAAACCATCTCCTGCTTGTGCAAATCTTGGGCAAGTCGATTTCCGGAGACCGGCAACGCAATATCCGCCCCAGCAGAGCTTGCGATGTCCCAGTATTACGTGCCGTTGTGGCTAATGCAGAGCAGTATTGGTAGCGAATGAGTGGGGTATCTTCTGTAATTCCGTGTATAGAATCTCGCGCCGATACTTGCATCAACTTTCCCCTGCATTCCCTTGCAGGATACTGCGCCAATCTCTGCGCTAAATCTGTGATCTAAATAACAAAACCCGCGATTCCCACTGAATTAGCCATATTCGGCGGAATTTGTCGAAAATACAACCTTAGCTCGGCATTTCAAGGCTAAGCGCGCTGTTTCGGCCACAGCAAGGGGCGATCCGTAAAATTTTCAGCAAACTGGCGAGACGGATTTCAGGCTGTTTCGGGCTTTCCGGCCGGTTCGGGCCGGCTTTAATCAGAATGATAGCCACCCCGCCTATCGTCGCTTCTCGAAACGATCCGGTCACGAGCTGGCTAACCAGCCCGCCGATGCCCGGACATTGGGGCGTCAGATGCGGATTCTAGGTCACTCTCGCGCGTTGCTCGTCGTCATGGTTGCCTGCGGCATGGCCTGGCTTGGACCGGCGGCGGCCGGCACGCTGCTTTCTCCCGGCTCTGCGGCTCTGGTCAGAAAATCCGCCGAGCCGTTCGGGTTGTTTGCCGCCGTCCTGTCCGGCGGGGCTTTGCGGGAAAAATGGCTCGATGTCGCGCGCAAGCTCGACGACGAAGGCGTGCAGCTCGCGCTTTGCGACGGCGACCGTGATCGCTGCGTATCGGCGGCCGCGCTGCGATTTCTCGCCATCGTCGACCTTGGCAGAGCGCGCGAGGGACGCGCCCGTCTCGGCGAGATCAACCGCGCGATCAATCTGGCGATCCATCCGGTGAGCGATCTGGCCCAATACGGCGAAATCGACGTCTGGAGCTCGCCGCTTGCGACGTTTTCCAGCGGCGCCGGCGATTGCGAAGACTATGCCATTGCAAAATTCGTGGCGCTGCGCCAGGCCGGCGTCGCGCCGGACGACCTGCGGATCGTGATCATGCGCGACACCATCCGCGGCGAGGACCATGCGGTCGCAGCGGCGCGGCTGGATGGACGCTGGCTGATGCTGGACAATCGCCGGATGGCGATGGTCGAGGACGCCGATGTCAGGAACTACCAGCCGCGGTTCGTGATCGATCAATCCGGCGTCATGCAGTATGGCGACGCCCCGCTGCTGGTCAGCGCGCCCGGCCGCGATCTTGCGCCCTTGGGCGCACAGGATCTAGCCGCCCAGCCCGGGCTGGTCTCGCCCATCGACTAGAAATCACGCGCTGTCCGGTTACGGCGGCGTGCGCGGGCCGGAAAATGGCGGGGAATCGCCAAAGCGATTGACATGTCTCCGCTCGCCTCGATGATATGTTCCGTGACAAGATGAAGCCAGCAGGCTTTCTCGAAGCGGAGACCGGGATGCGGGGATTGGGGCTGGGGCTGGCTGCCGTTGCGATTCAGATCGGCCTGGCGCTTCCCGCCTGCGCGGAGGACCAGCCTTCCTTCGACCGCTCGATTCGCGACGCGCTGCCGCTGTTCGAAACCAACCATTGCGGTGTTTTCAGCGACGTGGCGGAGCTGTTGTTTTGCGGCGAGCCCGCACTTAACGCCGTCGTCGAGAAACTGCACGGCGCGATCCAGGCGCGGCTGAACCGGATTCCGAACCGGCGCCTGGCGATCGAGGAAAACGCCGAATGGATCAAGGACCGCAATTCGAGTTGCGGCATTTTTGGCTCGCAAAAAATCTCGAAGGAGGAGCTCAAGCCGATCGAGGCCTGTCTGTTAAAGGAAACCGAGGAGCGCATCGCGATCTTGGAGGATCCGAATTTCGATTGTCTGGCGACCAACACCACCGCCGGGATGCTCATCTGCAGCGACCCCGCCCTGGCCATCGCCAAGACCGAACTCAACAGCCTCGAAGTCGGCCTCCTCGCCAAATTGAAGCCGGACGACGCCAAGGCGGCACTCGCCGAATATGAGCGATGGAGCAGGGAGCGCGACCGGAAATGCGGATTGGTGGACAAGGACAACGTGCCGCTGGACGAGTTGTCGGCGTCAGAGGCTTGTCTAGCCGACTATATGAAGGGGAAGACCGAGGAGATCGTTGCGGCCAAGGGCGATCCGAAGAAAATCTTTGGCCGGCATCAATTCTCGCCTCTGCCCGACGCCGACGCCGTCGATCTCTGTGTCGCGCAAATCCATTCGGCCAATGCCTGCGATGATTTCGTCACCGTAAACCGTGTGTTTCCAATTGACGACGAGGTCGCGGAAAAAGAGGCGCTGATAACGGCCGAAGTCGAATTGATCGTGCTGTCTCCGTTTGCCGTCTGCAGTTCGGTCGCATCGAGCTGCACGGGGACCTGCTGGGACGCGAAATCGGGGAAGGCGAAGTCGTCGCCGCCGTCGCCGGGAACCAGGGACAGTTTTCCGGTCGCGCATAAGTTGAGGGTCGAAAAGGCATTCGCGTTTCTGAAAACCGATAGCGGTGGCTGGCGCTGCACCACGACCGCACTCCAGCCGGTCGATTTCGGCGTGTCGCAAAGCGGCCCCTAAACTCGACAACGACCAATTCGTTCCGTCGCCTACCAAAAAATTTTGCATCGTTTTGTCGCAGCGCATGCGCGGGCGATATTTCGCTTGGCGAAAAAAAATCACGAGACGAATTTTTTCTTTTCCGCTTCGCGACGACCTTTGATTGACGTCATCGTTTCCCCGGGCATAGCATCAACGCCGATCCGCTAAGAGATCGTCAGGGAGGAACGCATGAAACGCATCGTGCTTGCCGTAAGCCTTGCCATCCTCGCGCTGTCAGGCGCGAACGCCCAAACAAATGACGAATTGATCAAGGGCGCGACCGATACGTCGAACGTCCTCAATTATGGAATGGGCTACAATCTGCAGCGGTTCAGTCCGCTGAAGCAAATCAACAAGGACAACGCGAAAAACCTGGTGCCGGTGTGGAACTATAGTTTCGCCGACGACCGCAGCGAGGAATCGCAGCCGCTGGTCTACCAGGGCGTCATCTATGTCACCAGCCACAACGCCACGATGGCGATCGACGCCAAAACCGGCAAGCAGGTCTGGAAGACCAAGGTCGAATATCCGGCGGAAACGCCGCGCATCGTGTGCTGCGGCATTATCAATCGCGGTGCCGCGATTTTCGACGGCAAGCTGTTCCGCACCACGCTCGACGCCAATGTGATCGCGCTGGACGCCAAGACCGGCAAGGAACTCTGGCGCCAGAAAGCCGCCGACATCAAAGAGGGCTATTCGATGACGGTAGCGCCGCTGGTCGCCGACGGCGTCGTCCTGACCGGCATCTCGGGAGCGGAGTTCGGCACCCGCGGTTTCATCGATGGATGGGATCCGGCGACCGGCAAGCATCTGTGGCGTACCAATACGATTCCCAGCCCCGATGAGCCCGGCGGCGACACCTGGAAGGGTGATACCTGGAAGTTCGGTGGCGGATCGACATGGATCACCGGCTCCTACGATCCCGAGCTGAACACGGTCTATTGGGGCATCGGCAACCCGGGACCGTTCAATTCGGCGGTGCGGCCCGGCGACAATCTTTACACCTGTTCGGTGCTCGCGCTCGAGCCGAAGACCGGCAAGATCAAATGGCACTATCAGTTCTCGCCGAACAATCCGTTCGACTATGACTCGGTCGCCGAGATGGTGCTGGCCGACCTTAACGTCGAGGGCAAGCCGACCAAGGTCCTGATGGACGCCAATCGCAACGGCTTCTTCTATGTCCTGGACCGGACCAACGGCAAGCTGCTCGCGGCCAATCCTTATGTGAAGGTGAACTGGGCTACCGGCATCGACCTGAAGACCGGCCGCCCGATCGAAACCGACGTCTCAAAGGACGCGCGCGACGGCAAGAAGGTCGTGGTCTACCCGTCGATTCTCGGCGGCAAGAACTGGGAGCCGATGTCGTACAATCCGCAGACCGGCTTCGCCTATGCCAATACGCTCGCGTTCGGCGGCCACTACAAGACCGAGCCTGTGACCTACAAGGCCGGCGAATGGTATCTCGGCATGGACCTCACCGATCTCTGGGAATGGGGTGACGGGCCGCGCGGGCACCTCAAGGCCATCGATCCCCTGAGCGGAAAGACCAAGTGGGAAGTGCCAAGCGATATCCCGCGTTTCTCCGGTGTGCTTTCGACCGGCGGCGGGGTGGTGTTTTCGGGCCAGCTGACCGGCGAGTTCGAAGCGTTCGACGCCGACAGCGGCAAGAAGCTCTGGCAGTTCCAGACCGGCTCCGGCATCGAGGGACAGCCCGTGACCTGGCAGCAGGACGGCGTGCAGTATGTCGCCGTGGCCAGCGGCTATGGCGGCGTGTACTCGCTGTTCTCCGGCGACGAACGGCTGGCCAACATACCGGCCGGCGGATCGCTGTGGGTGTTCGCGGTAAAAGCCCAATAGGCGGACTAGCGAGTGATCAAGGGACGTTTTGGCTGGACGGCGGCGTATTTCGCCGCCGTCGCGATAACCGCAAGCGCGCTCACGACGGTCCGTCCTGTCAGGGCGCAACAAGATAGCGAGGTCGATCAAGCGAAGATCGACCAGGGCAAGGTTACGTTTGCGCAAAAGTGCTCGCACTGCCACGGCCCCAACATGGTCAATGCCGGCACGATTGCCCCCGATCTGCGCAAGTTTCCGGACGACAAGGAACGCTTCTTCACCACGGTGAAGTTGGGCAAGAACGGCAAGATGCCGCCTTGGGGCGACCTCTTGAGCGACGATGAGATCGCGTGTCTGTGGGCCTATATGTCGAGCCGGAGAAATCCATGAGGACCTGGCTGGCAGCATCAGGCGCGACGGTTCTGCTCATGGCTGTGGCCACGCTGACAGCGGCCGCCGCTGATGAGGCCTTAAGGGTCTGTCTCGACGAGGATCTGCCGCCGCTTTCGATGCATCATCGCGGCGCGCCCGACTCTGGCTTTGATGTCACCCTGGCTGAGGCGATCGCTCAAAAACTCGGCCGCCCGCTGAAGATCCAATGGTTCGAAAGCAAGCTCGACGAGGATTCGAGCCCCGCGCTGGAAGCCAATGCGCTGCTCTCGGACGGCCGCTGCTCGCTGGTCGGCGGCTATGCCCTGACGAAGGACTCCCTCGTCGTGCCCGGCGTCAAGACCGCAAAACTGCCGGATTTCCAGGGCGCCACGCGCGACGATCGCAGGCGCCGCGTGCCGCTCGGCGTGCTCGCGCCGAGCGAGCCGTATATCTATTCGCCGCTGACCGTTGTGCTTGGTCCGAAGGCGCGCGACCGCCGCATCGCCGGCGTCGGCGACCTCGCTAGCCTGCGCATCGGCATCGAAAGCGGCACGCTCGCTGACGCCATTCTGATGACGTTCGGCGATGGAAAACTGATCGACGACATCACGCATCTGGTCCCCGGCCGGGACGATCTGCTGGGCGCGCTCGATCGCGGCGATTTTGATGCGACGCTGCTCGATCTGCGCCGCTTCGATGCCTACCGCGCGGCCCATCCGGACACCAGGCTCGCTCCATCCGGATATTATTTTCCGATCGGCGCCAATCGCGGATATGTCGGCCTTGCCAGCGATCCGGCGCTGCTCGACGCGGTCAACAAGGCGCTCTCCGATTTGCAAGGCGCGGGCACCATCGCCGAGCTCGGCCGGGCGGCCGGACTCACTTATCTCCCCCCGCGAGAGCCGGCGATCCTCGGCGACGAGATGCTGAGGGTGCTGCAGAAGTGATGTTGGCTGCTCTCGGCGGTCTGGAGAAAGAACGACTCCATCGATTCGTCATGGCCGGGCAAAGCCGTCCGAAGGACGGCGTCGCTTCCGCTCGCCTATGCCCGGCCATCCACGTCCTTCTCGCTGATGCGCCGTCAAGACGTGGATGCCCGGGACAAGCCCGGGCATGACGAGTTGTATGGTCGGCAACCCCTCAGAACATCAGATTGTCCTTCACCAGCACCCAGCGGCCGTTCTTGACCTGCTGGACCTGTGTGATCGTATTGGCCAGGTGATCGGTCTTGGAGAATTTTGTCGGCGGTGAACTAAAAATATCGAGGAACTTGTCGCCGGACTCCAGCGCGTCCAGCACCTTCTGGCCGGTCAAATCCTTGCCGGCCTTGTTGACGTAAAACGCAAAGGTCTCGACCGCATTGTAGCCGATGATGGCCTGGGTGTTGGCGTCGGTGCCGAACATCTTCTTGTAGTTGGCGAGCCAATCCTTGACCTTGCCCTTGGCGGTGTCCTCGTAGGGAATTTCAAAGCCCGACGCCGCGTAGAGCCCTTCCACCGCGTCCTTGCCCAAGGTCGGCACTTCCAGCACGTTGGTCGGCGTGGCGCCGAGGAAGGTGACGTCCCATCCGAGCTTTTTGGCTTCGCTCATCGCGCCAATGGTCTCGCGGATCACGGTGCCGAGCACGACCAGATCGCAGCCGTCGGATTTCATTTTTGCCACCTGCGCGCTGAAGTCCGACGCACCGCGCTTGTAGCTCGTGACGGAGGCCGGCACGACCTTCATCGCGTCGAGCTGCTGGGTAAATCCGTCGAGCACGTTTTTGCCGTACTCATCGTCCTGATGCATGATGCAGGGCTTTTTGAAATTCTTCGCCTCCATCAAGTATTTCAGCGCCGCGCGCGTGCTCTCGACATACGGCAACAGGTTGTTGAACTTCAATCTCTCCTGCGGTTTTGACGGGTCGAACTTGAAGGTGAATTCGGCGGCCGTCAGCGGAAACAGCTGCAGCACGCCGGCGTCGAACAGGATGTCCTGCGCGGCAAGCACGGTCGGCGAACCCATCGGGCCGATCATGGCAAATATCTTGTCGCGCTCGACCATCTTCTGCGATGCCAGCACCGCCTTCTTCGGATCGTAGCTATTGTCCTCGAGGATCATCTTGAGCTTGCGGCCATTGATGCCGCCGGCCGCGTTGATTTCCTCCACCGCCATCTTCATGCCGTTGGAAACCGGAACACCCCACACCTTGATCGGGCCGGACAAATCCTGATGGGTGCCGATCACGATCTCGCTTGCCGAGATGCCTTCATTGGTGACCTTGGTCTGGGCTGCGGCCGGCAGATGGGACAGCGCAAGCGCGCCTACCGCAAGGCCCAGCGCCTTGAACGATTTCGACATTTCAAGTCTCCTCTCCTTAGGCCCGTGTTGAGCGAAGGGTGGGCCTCTGGTCCTTCGCCGTTTTTCAAACTTCGTAAGCCTCACGCCACCGCGCGTTCGCCATACATGGCGTCGATCTCGATGGCATAGCGCTTGTTCACGTAATTCCGCTTCAGCTTCATGGTCGGCGTCAGTTCCTCGTCCTCGGGCGTCAGCTGGCGCTCGATCAGGAAGAATTTCTTGATGGTTTCGACGCGGGCGAAATTGGCGTTCACCGCCTCGATCTCGCGCAGGATCAAATCCTGGACTTCGGCGGCCCGGCACAGGCTCGCGTAGTTGGTGAAGGGGATGTCGTGGTCCTGCGCGAATTTTTCGACGTTCTCTTGATCGATCATGACCAGGCAAGTCAGATAAGGCCGCTTGTCGCCGATCACGACGGCGTCGGATATGTAGGGCGAGAATTTGAGCTGGTTCTCGATCTCGGACGGCGTGATGTTCTTCCCGCCTGAGGTGATGATGATGTCCTTCATCCGGTCGGTGATCTTGACAAAACCTTCGTTATCCAGCGAGCCGACGTCGCCGGTATGCAGCCAGCCTCTGCTGTCGATGGTCTCGGCAGTTTTTTCGGGCTGGTTGAGATAACCCATGAACAGGAAGTCGCCCTTGATCAGGATTTCGCCCTGCGGCGAGATTCCGACCTCGCCCCATGGCACGGCCTTGCCGACCGAGCCGAGTTTGATGCGGTCCGACGGCATCAAGGTCGCGACGCCGCAATTTTCGGTCTGGCCATAGACCTCGCGCATGTCGATGCCGAGCGCGAGATACCAGCGGATCAGTTCCGGCGCGATCGGGGCAGCACCCGTGAAGGCGATGCGGCAGCGGTCGAGCCCGAGCATGCGCCGGATGTTGCGGAACACCAGCCAATAGGCGGCACGGTTGGCGAGACGCAGCGACAGCGAGGGCGCCTCGCCCTCCAGCCTACAATCGGTCATGCGATAGCCGATCGCCAGCGCCTGGCGGTACATCCAGTTCTGGAACGCCGTCGCATCCTTCAGCGCGATCGTAACGCCCGAGTAAAACTTCTCCCAGATCCGCGGCACCGCCAGGAACGCGGTCGGCTGTACTTCGCGCAGATTGTCCGGCACGGTTTCCGGGCTCTCCGCAAAGTTCATCACCGATCCCAGCGCGAGTGAAGTGTAATAGCCGCCGACGCGTTCCGCGACATGGCAGAGCGGCAGGAACACCAGGCGCTCTTCGGCGTCGGTTGCGGGAATGAAATCGCTGGCGTGGCGCATCTGATGCGTCACGCTGCGGTTGGAATGCATCGCGCCCTTGGACGGACCTGTCGTACCCGAGGTATAAACGAGAATGGCGAGGTCGCCGCTTCCGCGGCTTGCGATCATCTCGTCCCACAGCGGCTCGCGGCCCACCATGTGATTGCTGCCGAGCGCCATGAATTCGGCGAGCGACATCACCATCGGGTCGGAAAAGCCGCTTAAGCCTTCCATGTCGAACACGACGATTTTTTGCAAGGTCGGGCAGCGCGCGCGGCAGGCGAGAATCTTGTCGAGCTGCTCCTCGTCCTCGGCGAAGATCACTTTTGTGCGGGAGTCGTTGACGAGGTATTCCACCTGCGTCGCGGAATCGGTCGGATAGATGCCGGATGAGACGCCGCCGGCGCACAGGATGCCGATATCGGCGAACACCCATTCCGGCACGGCGTTGGCCATGATCGAGGCGACGTCACCCGGGCGAAAGCCGATCGCGTGCAGGCCGTAGGCAATTTCCCTGGAGATCTGCAGCCATTGCCGCCAGCTGGTCGGTTGCCAGATACCGAACTTCTTCTGGCGGATCGCCGGCCGCTCGCCGCGCGTCTCCGCCGCGAGCACAAGGCTCTTCGCGATCGTGTCGGCGACCGTCAGCACTGCCGGTCCGGCCATGCTCAATCCCTCCCTCTCCTCGCCCGCCCCGGATGCCGGCTTGACAGCCGGTCTTTTTCCGAAGCAGGCCCCTATTTAACGCCAACTCCTTTTCAACGCCAAGTTTTCTTCTTTTTCCAGCGCCGTTCGCCCCGGGCGCCTTCTTCCTTGGCGCCAAGGTAGAATTCCTGAATGTCCTTGGAATGCATCAGCCGCTCACAAGTGTCGTTCATGACCACCCGGCCGATCTCCAGCACATAGCCATAATGCGCCGTCTCCAGCGCGACCTTGGCGTTCTGCTCAACCAGGAGGATCGACATGCCCTGCTCTTCATTGACCCGGCGGATGATCGTGAAAATCTCTCTTACCAGGATCGGCGATAGCCCAAGCGAGGGTTCGTCCAGCAGCAACAGCGTCGGCCGATTCATCAAGGCGCGCCCGATCGCGAGCATCTGCTGCTCGCCGCCCGAGAGCTGGCCTGCCGGCTGGTTGAGCCGCTCCTTCAGCCGCGGGAAATATCCGTAAACCCGCTCCAGGTCGTCGGCGACCGCCTCGCGATCCCGGCGTGGATAGGCGCCCATCATCAGGTTCTCGCGGACCGAGAGGAACGGAAACACCTCGCGCCCCTCCGGCACATGGCTCAAGCCTAGCCGCACGATCTTGTCGGCCTCCATGCGCTGGATCGGCTTGCCCAGAAATTCGATCGAGCCTTTCTGCGGGTCGAGAATGCCGGAAATGGTTTTCAGCACCGTGGTCTTGCCGGCGCCGTTGGCGCCGAGCAGGGTGACGATCTGCCCGCGCGGGACTTCGAGGCTGATGCCCCTGATCGCCATGATCGGCCCGTAATAGCTCTCGATGTTGCTGAGTTTTAGGATGATGTCCGGCGCGCTCATGGCATCATCCTCTAGGCGCCGAGATAGGCGGCGACGACGTCGGGATGACGCTGCACCTCGGCCGGCGATCCCATCGCCAGCACCCGGCCGTAGTTCAGCGCGATGACGCGGTCGGACACGCGGTTCACCAACGTCATGTCGTGCTCGACCATCAGCACGGTGACCCCGAGTTCACTCTTCATGTCGCGGATCCAGAACGACATGTCGTCGGTTTCCTCGACGTTCAGTCCCGATGATGGCTCATCCAGCAGGATAAGCTTTGGCTCGGTGCAGAGCGCGCGGGCCAATTCGATCACCTTGCGCACGCCGTAAGGCAATCCCGAAATCAGCTTGTCGCGGTAGGGCTCCAGATCGAGGAATTCGATCACCTGCTCGACGCGGCGGCGATGGATTTTTTCGTTGGAGCGGACGCTCGGCAGAAACAAGACCTCCTGCCATAATTGCGTGGTGGAATGACGGTGCCGCCCGACCAGGAGATTACTGAGCACGCTCGCATTCTCGAACAGTTCGATGTTCTGGAAGGTGCGGGCGATGCCGAGCTTTGCAATGCCGAACGCCGGCGCCTCGGTGATGTCCTGGTCCTCAAAATAAATCCGGCCCGAGGTCGGGTTATAGATTCGCGAGATCAGGTTGAAGATCGAGCTTTTGCCGGCGCCGTTGGGGCCGATGATCGAGAGTATCTCGCCCTTCTCGACGGCAAAACTGACGGCGTCGACCGCTTTCAGGCCGCCGAAATGCAACGAGAGATTTTCAGCGCGGAAATAGCTCATCGGTTCCGCTCCGACTTCACATAGATCTTCTGCCGCTTGAAGGTGGCGCGCTTGTAAAGCGGGAATAGCTGGAAAAACAGCTTGATCTTCAGCCAGCGTCCGTAAAGGCCGAGCGGCTCGAACAGCACGAACAGCACGATGATCACGCCATAGATCGCGCCTTTCAGGCCGTTAGCGGAAGCAAACGCCGCGACGCTGTCCTGGATATGCGCGGCGCGCGCGCTGCCCGCGCCAAGTGCCGCGGCAACGCCGGCGACCATGCCGGGGACATCGTCCTTCAGATACGTCAGGAACGGATCGATCATGACGATGAAGATCGCCCCGAGCACCGCGCCGTGCAGGCTGAAGGCACCGCCGATCAGTATCACGATGATGAATTCGATCGAAAGCTGGAGGGTAAACATTTCCGGGCTGATAAAGGAGAGCTTGTGAGCGAACAGCACACCGGCAAAACCGGTAATAGCCGCGCTGATCGCAAAGGATTTAACCTTGTAGAGCGCGACGTTGATGCCCATGCTTCGCGCCGCCGTCTCGCTGTCGCGGATCGCGACAAAGGCGCGCCCCGTGGGCGAGCGCAACAAATTTAGCGTGCCGACGATGGCGAGGATCAGCACGCCGAGACAGAGGAAATAAAACGCAGGGCTGTCGCGCGGCACCGTCGTGCCGAGCATCTGGATGGTCTTGACCCGCATGCCCTCATTGCCATTGGTCACGCTTTCCCACCGCGCCAGGATTTCCTCGACAATCAGGGCGAAGGAAATCGTCGCGATCACGAGGTAGATGCCCTGCAGCCGCAGCGCCGGGAATCCGACCAGCGCGCCGATAATCCCGGTCAACAACCCGGCGGCGAGAAAATAGACCGGGAATGGCACGTTGAATTGCTGCAGATAGGCCGCCGTATAGGCGCCGATCGCAAGAAACGCCGCGTGGCCCAGCGAGGCCTGCCCGGTAAAGCCGGTGAGGATCATCAGTCCGACGCCGACGGTGGCGTAGATGCAGACGAACACCAATTGGCTCATGATGTAGCTACTGAGAACGAATGGCGCGATCGCCAGAAGCGCAAGTAGCGCGCCGTAAGATAAGGCGTATCCCGAATGCGGAAACAGCCTGATGTCGTCTTCATAATCGGTCTTGAACATGAAGCGCATGGCTGAACCCTAGATCATGATCCGATCGAATCGGATCATGATCTCTCCTCTTTGTTTGAGCATGATCTTCTCGGAAAACCGGTTCCCACTTTTCCGGATCATGCTCTAGACTTTCTTGCGCATGCGCAGGCCGAACAGGCCTTCGGGCTTGAGCAGCAACACCGTCAGAAGCACGACATAGGGCGCGACGTCCTTCCATCCTTCCGCCAGATAGAAGCCGGCCATGCTCTCGATCACGCCAATCAAAACGCCACCGACCACCGCGCCGGGGATCGACCCAAAACCGCCGAGCACGGCGGCTGGAAACGCCTTCAGCCCCAGCACCAGGCCGACATTGGAATGAATGAAGGTGATCGGCGCCAATAATACGCCGGCGCAGGTCGCGACCGCGGCGCTGATCGCCCACACGATCGACACCACGCGCTTGACCGGGATGCCCATGTAATAGGCCGCAAGCATGTTCTCCGAACTGGCGCGCATCGCGGTGCCGAGCGTTGTCCGGTTGAAGAACAGATAGAGCAGCGCGCACAGGATAATGGTCGCCGCGATCACCGAGAGCTTGTCATAGGCCAGCACCAGCGAGCCGATCCGCAGCACGCCCTGGCTGAACGGGGTTTCGATCTTGAAATCGTCGGTACCCCAGATCATGCCGACCACCGAGCGCAGGAAATAGCCGAGCCCGATGGTTGCCATGATGATCGAGAATTGCGGATAGCCGAGGATCGGCCGCACCACCAGCCGTTCGGCCAGCATGCCGAACAGCGCCATCGCCGCGACGGCTGCGGCAAAGCCGATCCAGTAATTGAGGCCGAGCAGGCCGATGAAGGTAAAGGCGAAAAACCCGCCCAGCATCATCAAATCGCCTTGCGCGAAATTGACGACCTCGGTGGCCTTATAGACAAGGACAAAGCCGAGCGCGATCAGGCCGTAGACGCAGCCGAGCGCAACGCCACTCACCAGCTGCTGAACGAAGTCCAGCATCGCCGACATCCCTCCCCGATGCGCCGGCGATTCTATCGATCACCTCTGGCGCATCTTGTGTCCAAGCGCTGCCCGGCGTCGCCTGCCGAACAGCCTGCACATTGTCCGTTCTCATTGAGCCCAAAGCGCCGATCCCTGTCAACAAAGCGCTGGTTGCCGCGTTAGACGCCGATTGCATGCAAATGCCGCGACCTTGGGCCGGTTTCGCGCATTGGCGGGATTTGCGGGCTTCCGTTCACCGCGCCGAAATATCTTGGGTCCATGGTGCCCACCGACATGCAACCCACTGGATTATCCGGACATCCATCATGAAGCCGCAAGATTCCGCGCTGGAAGTGCGAGGGTTAACGAAGCGTTTTGACCGCCTGGCGGTCGACGCGCTCGATCTCACGGTGCGATCGGGCGAGTTTTATGCCCTGGTCGGGCCGAACGGCGCCGGCAAGACCACGACCTTGCGGATGGTCGCCGGGCTGTCGCGGCCCGATGCCGGTTCAGTCGCGGTATTCGGCATCGACGCGCTGGAAAATCCGGTCGCGGCCAAGCAGGTGGTGGCATGGGTCTCCGACGAGCCGATGATTTATGACAAGCTGACGCCGCTGGAATATCTCGAATTCGTCGCCGGTCTTTGGGGCGTCGATCCCGCGGTCTCGGAGCCATCAGCGCATCGTCTGCTCGGCTCGCTCGGCCTGGAGCCGCATCTTACCGAAAGGTGCGAAGGCTTTTCCAAGGGCATGCGCCAGAAGGTTGCGCTGGCCGGCGCCCTGGTGCACGACCCCCGCCTGATCATCCTCGACGAACCCTTGACCGGGCTCGACGCCGTGTCGGCGCGTCACGTCAAGGGACTATTGGGCGACCGCGTCCGCGCCGGCTGCACCGTGATCATGACCACGCATATTCTCGAAGTCGCCGAACGCATGGCCGACCGCATCGGCGTCATCGCCGCGGGCCGGTTGGTCGCGGAGGGGACGCTCGCTGAGCTGCGCCAGCAGAACGGGCACCACGATACCAGCCTCGAAGACCTCTTTATCACCCTGGTCAATCCCGAGGCCGCTGCCGCATGAGCTCGGCCACCGCCCTCACCTGGTTCGCCCGGCACGAAATCCGCCTGGCATGGCGCGAATGGCTCGCGATGATGACGGGCGGCCGACGCGGGCGAAAGCGCCGCGCCGTGATCGGCCTGATCGCGTTTGCCGCGATCATGCATCTGCCGGCCTATGCCGTGGTCGGCCGCTTCGCCGATCTGAAGGCGCCGCTCGACAAATCCACCCTGATCGTCATGTCAGCGTCCATCTTCCTGGCCTGGGCCCTGATGCTGTCGCAGGCGATCGAATCGGTGACGCGAGTGTTTTATGCGCGCGCCGATCTCGATCTGATCATGTCCTCGCCGGTGCGGCTCAACAACGTGTTCTCCGTCCGGATCGCCGCGATCGCCTTGACGGTGATTGCGATGGCGCTGCTGTTGTCGACGCCGTTCGTCGACGTCCTCGTGATCGGCGGCGGCATCCGCTGGTTTTCTGCCTATGGCGTCGTCGTCGCGATCGGCCTGTCGGCCGCGGCGGTTGCGATCGCGGTCACGATTTTGCTGTTCCGGTTGATCGGCCCGAGCCGGACCCGGCTGGTGGCGCAAATTCTCGCCGCCATCATCGGCGCCGGTTTTGTCATTGCGCTGCAGGTCGCCGCGATCCTGTCTTACGGCACGCTGTCGCGGTTCGCGGTATTGACCTCGGACGCCGCAGCCGCCTTCGCGCCTGATGTCGACAGCATGCTCTGGTGGCCGGCGCGCGCGGCGCTCGGCGACGGCGAAGCGCTGCTGTTGCTGTTGGCCGGCGGCCTGGTGCTGCTCGGCACGGTGATGGCGATGTTCTCGGCGAGGTTCGCCGACACCGCGGTGCGCGTTTCCGCGAGTACCGCACCAGGACATCAAGCGTCCCGCGCCAAAGCGTTCCGCGCGGGCTCGCGGCAACAGGCGCTGCGGCGGAAGGAATTTTGGCTGCTGCGCCGCGATCCCTGGCTGGCGTCGCAGACCCTGATGCAGCTGTTGTATCTGGTGCCGCCGGCGCTGTTATTGTGGCGAAATTTTTCCGACAGCTCCGCCGCCATCGTGCTGATTACGCCGGTCATCGTGATGGCCGCGGGCCAGCTCGCGGGCGGCCTCGCCTGGCTGACGATTTCAGGCGAAGACGCCGCCGATCTGGTCGCGACCGCACCGCTGCCGCCCTCGCGCGTGATCCGCGCCAAGATCGAGGTGGTGCTGATGGTGATCGGCGCCATCTTCGCGCCATTGGTTTTGCCGCTGGCATTTCTCTCGCCGCTGCAGGCCGCCATCACCGCGCTCGGCGTCATGCTCGCGGCGGGATCCGCCACCGCGATCCAGCTCTGGTTCCGCGTCCAGGCCAAGCGCAGCCAGTTCCGCCGCCGCCAGACCTCATCGCGGCTGGCGACTTTTTCCGAAGCGTTTTCCTCGATCGGATGGGCCGCGACCGCAGCCCTTGCGCTGGCGATCCCGATCGCCGCTGTCATTACCGGATTGATGACGCTGGGCATCGTCGCGGCAACGTGGAAGATCAGCCCGCGGCGGGAGTAGCGCGGTTCGCCGAAGAACCGCAAAAATTGAGTGGCTGGTCCTCGACAATTCCAGGTAATCATTCATAATTGCAACCAAGGCGTCACAAACGTTTGGGGAGCAACCATGCGCGTTTCGCAAAGTAACGATCATCTCCGGGTAAAGGCGATAGCGGGTACCCATGTCGTGCTGATGGCGCTCGACATGGACGAGACAGAGCGCGCGGGCTTGCACGGTTTCGCCATTAAGCGCGGCCAAAGCGGCCAGCCGCAGACCTGGCTGCGAGGAATCAAATATTTCAAGGACCTGGTGCCGACGCCGGACCCTCGTGCCGACTATTCATCGCGCGATCAGCCATTCCAGACATTCCTGTGGTCTGACTACGGGGCGAGCCCTGGCACGCAATACGATTTCACCATCGTTGCGCTCTATGGCGACCTTCACGCCATGGAAGGACGCCACACGCTGACCTTCTCGATCAAGACCGAACAGGAATACGACGCCAACGGCCAGGGCGTCTGGTTCAATCGCGGCGCCATCGCCAGTCACGCTTTCGCAACGAAATTCAACAACAAGGCGCTGACCAGCGAGATGACGGATAACGTCAGTGATGACGGCAAACTGCTCGATCCCGAAACGCAGTGGCTGTCGCGCGGTCTCGCGGAAGCCTGCCTGCAATACATCAACGGCGCGAAGCGGGGCGAAGGACTGCGCGTTTGCGCCTACGAGTTCACCTATCAGCCGATACTGCTTGCGCTGAAGCGCGCGCATGATCGCGGCGTCGACGTTCAGATCGTCTTTCACGACACCAAGAAAGACAAGGATGCGAACCGTGCGGCCATCACCAAAGCTAACCTTCCGGCATCGATTGTTCATCCGCGCACGCGGACGGCGATTCCACACAACAAGTTCATTGTGAAGCTGGTCGACGGCAAGCCGCAGCAGGTGTGGACCGGATCGACCAATTTCACCGACACCGGGTTCTATGGCCAGACCAATGTGGGGCAGATCGTTGCCAACGCCGCGTTGGCGAACGCCTATCTGGATTACTGGACGGAATTGAAGGGGGATCCGGTCCACAGCCAGGCGCTGAAAAACGCGATCGGCCTCACACCGAACCCGCCGAATGCGATCTCGAAGTCGTCCGTTGTCCCATTCTTTTCGCCGCGCATCGCAGACAACATGCTCGACTGGTACGGTCAGCGCATCATTGACACTGCGACACTGGCGATGATGACCATTCCTTTCAACGTCGCGACCACGATTCTCGCGGGCCTCGGCAAGACCGGGAACGCCATGCGCCTGGTCATTCTCGAGGACGTTCCAACCAAGGAGGTCAGCGACGCCGAAGCCCGCAACAAGGGAAAGCTGGCGTTTTCGAACGGCGCTATCCTCGGCAAGTCCTTCATCAAATACAAGGCGGGCGGCGCGAAGGTGACGCCGATCCCGAACTCGGGCCTGGACGATTGGTTCATCAGCGAGGAGTTGGATCGCCCAACCAATTCGGGTCACGTTTTCTTCGTCCACGCCAAGATCCTGCTGATCGATCCCTTGTCGGACGATCCTCTGGTCTGCTCCGGCTCGGCGAATTTTTCGACCAATTCACTGACCAGCAACGATGAGAACATGCTGCTGATCCGCGGCGACACGCGCGTGGCAGATATCTACATGACCGAGCTCGATCGCATCTTCCGGCATTTCCGCGCGCGCGACATCATCAACAGCGAGGCGGCCGCGGGTCAAAAGGAGGACTGGCTACTGCTCGACCCCACCGACGGCTGGATCGGGGCGAACTTCAAGGACGGAAGCTACAAGAACAATCGCCGATTGCTGTTCTTCCCGGCCGGAACGCCCGCCAAGGCTTGGAGCGTTGCGGCGGCCGGCGACCCCAATCCGTTCGGCGATGAGGCAGCGCGCGCGGTGAAGGTTCGCGCCGACAAGAACGCCAAGGCTAGGGCGCGAAAGGCCGGCGGGGCCGGCAGCAAATCGACAGCCGCACCGAAAAAGAAGGCCGCTGCCTCGAAGAAGAAAGCCGCCGTGAAGAAGGCGAAAACGCCCGCGAAGACCGCAAAGAAAAAGAAGAAGGCCGCCAAGAAAAACAAAACTTCGAAAAAGACAGCCAAGAAGAAGGCCGGAAAGCGTACCGCGTCAAAAAAGACGGCTTCGAAGGCAAAAAAGAGCTCAACGGCGAAGAAGCGGTGAGGGCGCTGGCCCTTGATCAGCTTATTGCCGCAGCTGTGAGTATGCCAGCGCGGACGCGCCGCCTCAAAACGTCAGCTGCACCTTCATCGATTTCGATCGGTCGCTGGCAAGCTCAAAAGCCTCGATCGCCGATGCGAACGGCAGCGATGCGGTGATCAGCGGTTTTACATGGATCAGGCCTTCGCCCATCAAACGCAGCGCGAGCTCGAATTCCGGATCGAAACGGAACGTGCCGCGCAATTGCAATTCCTTTGTCACGATCGTGTTCACCGGCAAGGTCATCTCACCGCCGAGCCCGAGCTGCACGATGATGGCGCCGGGGCGCAAGAGATCGAGCGCGGAGCGCAGCGCCACCTGATTGCCGGACGCTTCGAACAAGATATCGAACACACCCTTGCCCGCCCGATACGGATCGAGCGCGGCGGCTTCCGTCGCGCTGTTGACGGTACGGCTCGCGCCGAGTTTTTGGGCGACCGAAAGCGGCGCGTCGGCGATGTCGGTCACGACGATTTCCGCGGCACCGCCATAGCGCGCCACACGACCATCAGCGCGCCGATCGGACCGCAGCCGGTCACAAGAACGCGCTTGCCGAGCAGCGGACCGGCCTGCTTGCCGGCGTGGAGGCAAACCGCAAGCGGCTCGGCCATCGCGGCTTCGCCGAGCGAGAGCTGATCTGCGATCGGGATCGCCTGCGACGCATCGACCGTGACGTGCTCGCGAAAGCCGCCCTGCACGTGGGGCATGCGCATGGCGCTGCCCATGAAGCGCATGTCGAGGCATTGATTGCGCATGCCCTCGCGGCAATGGAGGCAGATGCCGCAAGGTTGGCTCGGATTAACGGCCACCCGCATGCCGGGCTTAAGATGCGACACGCCGGTGCCGACCGCTGCGATGGTGCCTGAAATTTCGTGCCCGAGCGCCATCGGCTCCCGGATTCGGACCGTGCCGAATCCGCCGTGATGGTAATAATGCAAGTCTGAACCGCAGATGCCGCCGGCTCCGATCTTGACACGCACTTCGCCCGCCGCCGGTGCCGGATCGGGAACGCTGTCGATCCGCAGGTCCTTTGGGGCATGGATGACGACGGCTCGCATGGGCATGATCTCCCGTGGTTTTCGTCCGCGAGTCTACATCGCAGCCAGCATGCCACCGTCGACATAGATGATCTGGCCGTTGACATAGTCGGAGGCGCTCGAGGCCAGGAACACCGCCGCGCCGACCAGTTCGTCGGGACGTCCCCAGCGTTTCGACGGGATACGCGACATCAGCCAGTTGTTAAAATCCGGGTTTTTCACCAGTGCCTCATTCATGTCGGTCAGCATGTAGCCGGGCCCGATGGCATTGGCCTGGATGCCGCTCGCCGCCCATTCGACCGCCATCGAACGCGTCAGGTTCTTGATGCCGCCTTTGGCCGCGGTATAGGGCGCGATCGTCGGCCGCGCCAATTCGCTCGCCAGCGATCCGATGTTGACGATCTTGCCGCGCTTGCGCGGGATCATCCGTTTCGCCGCTTCGCGGCCGATGATGAAGGCGCTGGTGAGGTTTGTCTCCACCACCTTGCGCCATTCCGCCGAACTCAACTCGACCAGCGGCTTGCGCAGCTGGATGCCGGCATTGTTGATCAGGATGTCGATCGCGGTTCCGGCCGCGTCAAAGCCTGCAAAAGCATCGACGACGGCAGGCTCATCGGTCACATCGAAGGCCACACCGTCCGCCGCGTGTCCGGCGGCGCGCATCTCGGCCACGGCGGTTTCGACGCGCGCGGGATCGACGCCGTTGACGATGGTCCGCGCGCCCGCTTTCGCCAGCCCTTCGACGATGGCGCGGCCGAGTCCGCGCGAGGAACCGGTCACCAAGGCGGTGCGGCCGGAGAGATCGAACAACGCCTGCGACATCGCAATACCCTTAGATGTTGGTGCGGCGCACGGTCAGATCGGAACGCGCAAAGACCGCCGGCTTCAGGTCGGTGCAAAGGCCCTCCCCCTGCATCGGATAGACGTAGCCGTTCTTGATCACCGGCACCTCGGTGACGAGCTCGTTATACCAGCCCCTGTAGAAGGCGCGCACGGATTCCTGGATCAGCGTGTTCGGCTGGCTGAACGACATGTGCACCGCGGCAGCGAAACCGACAGGGCCGATGCAATCATGCGGCGCAAAGGGCCGATGATAGGTTTCGGCCATGGCGGCGATCTTCCGGCCTTCGGTCAACCCGCCGGTCCAGCACAAATCCACCATCACGACATGCATTGCATCGCGATCCAGCATGTCCTTGTAGGGATAGCGTGAACCGAGCGTTTCGCTGGCGCAGACCCAGACATCCGTCGAACGCGCGTATTCCGCCAGCGCCTGCGGCGAGTTCATGCGGATCGGGTCTTCGTACCAGGTCGGCTTGTAAGGTTCGAGCGCGCGCGCGATCTGTTTTGCCGTGGGCAGATTCCATAGCGAATGGAACTCGACCATGATCTCCATTCGGTCGCCGACGGCTTTTCGGATTTTCTCGAACGGTTCGATCGCCTTCTTCATCTGTTCCGCGCTGATGAACAGGCCCTGATTCTCCTGTGCCGGCGGATCGAACGGCCAGATCTTCATGGCGGTGATGCCGCTTTCCAACAGGCTTTCGGCGAGCGCGTCGGCGCGGTTCATAAAACCGTCGAGGTCTTCGTACGGACCTTCGCCCTCACCCAGGCTCCAGTTCGACACCGGTTTGATGTTGGTGGAGCGAACGTATTTATAACCCGCGCAGGTGTTGTAGATGCGCTGCTTGTCGCGGCACAAACCGCCGAGCATCTGATGCACCGGCTGGTGGCAGGCCTTGCCGAACAGGTCCCACAGCGCGATGTCGATCGCGGAAGCGGCACGATATTCGACACCGGTTGAAGATTGCGCCATCGGCAGATTGAGCATGTCGCGATGGATCGCTTCGATATGTAGGGGATCGCGGCCGAGCAGGCGGCTGGCAAAGGTGTCGTGGATCTGTGCCTCGACGGCGCCGGCGCCGTAGAAGGTTTCGCCGAGCCCGATCAGGCCGGCATCGGTATGCACGCGGACCCACAAGACATTGGCGAACTCCTCCGTGCGCAGGGTCTCGATCGCTGTGATCTTCACGAGCCGGCATCCTCCCATCAATGTTGGCCCTCGCCCGACCAGTGGCCGTCACGGGCTCTTATTCGTTGCAGCAGCGGCCCGTATTCGGGAACCGCAACGGCAGGAAAGAAAACATAACTCCCATTGTAATATATCACAATATGTTTTATCGCTCGCCCCCGAAGGCTGCCGCCACAACAAAAAAACGCGGCCGGAGGGAGAGAAATGGCAAGGCGCAAGAGCGCTCTCGGACTGGTCCGTTCGGACGAAGGCGGCGCGCCCGCAAGGCGCAACCGCATCAATTTCTTCGAACTCGCCTATCAGCGCATCGAGGACCTTCTGGTCAATTGCGAATTGAAGCCGGGACGTTTCCTGACCGTGCAGGAACTGCAGGATGTGACCGGGTTCGGACGGACGCCGGTGCACAACGCCGTCAACCAGTTCGCCGACGATACACTGATCATCATCCAGCCTCGCCATGGCCTGCAGATCGCGCCGATCGATCTTTCGCGCGAACGGTTGCTGCTTGGGCTGCGCCGCGACATCGAGCGCTTCGTCGTCAAGCTCGCGACCGAGCGCGCCAGCCTCTCGCACCGCAATCAGGCGCTTCACATCGAACGCGTGCTGAGAGAGAAGCACGACACCATCACGCTCGACCAGTTCAACAAGCTCGACCGGCGCGTCGATGCGTTGCTGCTGGAGGCCTCCGGCGAGCCGTTCCTGACGCATACACTGCGGCCGCTGCATACGATTTACCGCCGCATCGGCTTCATTCATCATCGCTATATGCCGGGGCAAGCCGACCTGTCAGGCACTATCGACAATCATGTCGCGATCCTCAATGCGTTTGCGAACCGGCGCGTCGACCGCGCGGTGGCTGCGACCGACGCGCTGATCGACTTCATGGACAGCATGTTCGATGGCATGGAATCCGGTATCGATCCGAGCCTGCTCGACTGCAGCATCGAGCCGCTGCTCGGCGTGTAACAACCGATTTACAAAAAGCTCCAGGGAGAAACGAACATGACGACGGCAGTGCTTCCACATCAAGCGGCGATGGACAGCGCCGTCCGCTACCTGATCACCAAATACAGCCCGAAGGGCAACAAGGTCGGATGGCTGATGATGGCCTCGATCCTGGTCGAAGCCTGGGATCTCTATTCGATCGCTTTCGTCCTGATCTTCGTCCGCGATCAATTCAACCCCGATCCGTTCCTCCTGGGTCTCGCGGCGGCCGGCACGCAAGGCGGCGCGCTGATTGGGGCCCTGATCGGCGGCTGGCTGTCGGACAAGATCGGCCGCCGCGTGATGTTCCTCGCCACCATGGTGCTGTTCATCGTGCTGGCGCTGGCGCAGGCCTTCGTGCCCAACATCGGCTGGCTCATCGTCATTCGTTTTCTCCTGGGCGTGCCGCTCGGAAGCGATATCTCGACCGGTTATACCTACATCATGGAATCCATGGCCAAGGGCGAGCGCGAGGTGATGGGCAACCGCTGGCAGTTCATGTTCGCCGTGGGCGAAGTGCTGACGCTGGCGGTGATCGCGATCTTTCTCGTTCTCAACATCGACCACGAAACCGTGTGGCGGGTCGTGCTCGGCCTCGGCGCACTGCCTGCACTGATCATCCTCATCATGCGCCACGACGTGCCGGAAACCGCGGTGTGGCTGGTGCAGCAGGGCCGTTTTCGCGAAGCCAAGGAGGTCGCGCTGCAGATGTACAACGACAATCTCGACATGCTGCCGAACGAGGACGTCGTACCGGCGAAGCCGCGGCCGTCGGCCTTCCTCGCCGATCTGCGCAAGGATCCGATCCGCTGGCGCGCCACGCTGTATGGCTGGATCGCCTGCTTCGCGCAGGCCAGCGAATTCTCGACCTTCGCTTTCTACCTGCCGGTGCTGTTCGCGATGGTCGGCGTGTCCACGATCCTCGGCAACAACCTCGTCACCATGGCGCTGTTCTCGTTCGCCGCGGTCTCGGGCTGGGTCGGACCGCTGTTGACGCCGAAGATCGGACATCGCGGCATCGGCATCGCCGGATTTTCAATCGTGATGGTTTCGCTCCTGATCGCCGCCGCCGCGCTCTACACTGATCACAAATATGTGCTGCCGTTCGCCGCGGCCGGCATGCTGTGGGGTCATTATTGGAGCGCCTCGAACTGCATGACCATTCCGACCATGGTGGCGAAACCCGAGTATCGCGGCACCGCGAGCGGTTTTGCCTATATGTTCGTCAAACTGCCATCGTTTCTTGCGATCTTCCTGTTCCCGTCGCTGTTCGCGGCGATCGGCCAGGCCAACGCGACGCTGTTTGTCGCCGTCTTTCCGCTGATCGGGTTGCTCGCGGCAATCTTCATCCTGCCCGAGGTTTACGGCTACGAGCACGATTGAGAAGCGCCGGCAAAGCCCGCCTGTCGGATGAGGCGCGGCATGGCAGCTCTGTGTCTTCCGCCGTCGTCATGACGGAAGCAGGATTGCGCGCTACAGTGCAGGTGCCACCGGTCCCCGGGTCCTGCCATGTTGCGATGTTTTTCCGTTGTCTTCGCCTTGTTGAGTTGGCTGATGGTACCAGCCGCCGCGCAGGATGCGCCGCGCAGCGAATGTCTGGCGATGGCGAACGCGACGCCGCGCGCCACCCCGGTCGGTCTTCGCGAGGCCGCGGCGAAAGCCGACGAAGTCGCGATCACCTATGCCGGCCATTCGACCTATTACATCGACACGCCCGGCGGCGTTCGGATCGCGACCGATTTCAGCGGCGCCAACACGACCGGCCGGCTGCCCGATATCGTCACCATGAACCGGGCGCACTCCACGCACTACACGCTGTTTCCCGATCCCCATATCCCCCATGTGCTGCACGGCTGGGGCGACGACGGGCAGCCCGCCAAGATCGCGCTTCGGGTCGGCGACGTCTACATCCGCAATGTCACGACCGACATCCGGCGCTATTACGGCGATGATTCCAGCGCGGAGATGATCAGGGACGGCAATTCGATCTTCATTTTCGAGGTCGCGGGCCTCTGCATCGGCCATCTCGGGCACCTGCATCACAAGCTCGACGACAGCCATTTCGCGGCGATCGGCCGGCTCGATATCGTGATGGTGCCGATCGACGGCACCTATACCATGTCGCTCGACGGCATTTCGGACATCACGCGGCGGCTGCGCGCCTCGGTGGTGCTGCCGATGCACCGTTTCGCAACGCCGCTCGAGGAATTCATGCAAAAAATCGGTCAGCAATTCGAAATCGACGTGCGGACCGAGCGGACCCTGACGATTTCGCGGGAGACGCTGCCGGCCACGCCGACCGTCATTATTCTCAAGGGGGTTTGACACGCCAAGTTCGACGCGCGCAGAGACTTGATCGTAAGGTATTTTTACCTTACATTGACCTCGAAATGAGGCCATCGATGATTACACTTACCGTAACCGCCAAGGGACAAGTTACCCTGCGCAAGGACATCCTGAGGCATCTGGGTGTTCAGCCGGGGGAGAAAATCGCCGTGGATAAGCTTCCTGACGGCCGGGTCGAAGTGAAGGCCGCTCGGCCCACGGGCAATATTTCGGATGCATTCAATTTCCTGAAGAGGAAGGGCGGCCCGTCCTTGTCGATTGAGGAAATGAACAAGATTGCCGCCCGGGGTTGGGCCGGCAAGCGATGAAGATTACGGCCGATACCAACGTCCTGGTTCGGGCAGTCATTGGCGATGACGCGCAGCAAAGCAAAGCCGCTCAGACGATTCTAAAGAAGGCAGACGTCGTTGCGCTGGCGATACCGGCGCTCTGCGAATTAGTATGGGTACTGTCGCAGGGCTACAAGGTTCCGGCGCGGGATATCGCCGAAGCGATCAGGCGTTTGATGAACGGTACCAACGTCGCGGTGAACAGGCCCGCGGCGGAAGCCGGATTGGCTGTGCTGGACATAGGCGGCGACTTTGCCGACGGTGTCATCGCTTATGAAGGAAGCTGGCTCGGCGCGGATGCCTTCGTTTCCTTCGACAAGAAGGCCGTGAGGTTGATGGAAGCACAAGGCAGATCGGCTCAGTTGCTGGCCTAGATAATCTCTGCGCGTCAATTTTTGCGGTAATTCAGGGAGCGAACACCATGGCCAGCAATGCCCCCGTATCCGGAAGCGGGCTCTATGCCGATCCGCGCGAAGACTGGCTCGCCTTGCGGAAGGAGGAGATCATCGATCCACAGCGCCCGATCGTCGACCCTCACCATCATCTGTGGGACCGCGGCGGCCAGCGCTACATGATCGAGGAGATGGCCGCCGACATCGCCTCCGGCCACAATATTGTTGCAACCGTCTATGTCGATTGCCGCTCGATGTATCGCGCACACGGACCGGAAGCGTTCCGCCCCGTGGGCGAAGTCGAATTTGCTAACGGCGTCGCGGCGATGAGCGCGAGCGGCGGCTATGGTCCGGCCGCGATCTGCGCCGGCATTGTCAGCCACGTCAATCTCTTGCTGGGCGAGGATGCCCGCGCCGTGTTGGAGGCGGAAATTACCGCCGGCAATGGCCGCTTCCGCGGCATCCGGCATTCCTCGGCGTGGGACGCGGACCCAAACGTCGCCGGCATGTATGCGACGCGCCCGAAAGGCCTGTTGCTCGACGAAACGTTTCGCAAGGGATTTGCCTGTCTCGCGCCGCTCAACTTAAGTTTCGACGCGTGGCTGTTTCACCCGCAGATCGGTGAGCTTGCCGATCTCGCGCGCGCCTTTCCGGATACAAAAATCGTGCTCGATCATTGCGGCGGCCCGATCGGCCTCGGCGGTTACGCCAACCGGCGCGACGAGATTTTTGCGGAATGGAAGGCGTCGACCCGGGACATCGCGAAATGCCGCAATGTGGTCGTAAAACTCGGTGGCCTCGCGATGCGGTTGCTGGGCTATGATTTTCACGAGCATCCAAAGCCGCCATCGTCCGAAGAGGCGGCCGCGGCGTGGCGCCCCTATATCGAGACCTGCATCGAGGCGTTCGGCCCCGAGCGCTGCATGTTCGAGAGCAACTTTCCGCCCGACAAGGGCCAGTGCAGCTATCAAGTGATCTTCAACGCCTTCAAGCGCATCGCCGCGCAATATAGCGAGGCGGAGAAGACCGCGCTGTTCTCGAAGACGGCGACGGATTTTTATAGGCTCCGGCCTGCCTAATGGCGATGGTGGTGGGCAAGGATGTCAGGCTTTGGTGCAATCCATGGAGAGGCGGCGATGAAACGGCGGACTTCTTGGCTGAAGATGCTTGGATGCCTCGCAATCCTGGCCGGAATATCGAATTTTGCTGATACCTCGGCCCATGCAGCAACCATCGTGGCTCTTGGCGCCAGCAATACCTTTGGCAAGGGGGTTGCGCGCAATCAGGCCTATCCTGCGCAACTCGAAGCGATATTGCGAACGAGGGGACTCAACGTCCGGGTGATAAACGCCGGCATCAACGGCGACACGACGCAGGGGATGCTGGGGCGACTGGATCGCGCCGTGCCGAACGGAACCGGTGCCGTTATTTTGCAGCCGGGCGGGAACGACGGACGCAAGGGGAGCCCGGATCGCACGGCCGAAATTCAGAGCCGCTTGAGTGCCCGGGGTATTCCAGTGATCCTGATGCCAAACAATGTTTTGAAGGGATTGCCTCACCAGCCTGACGGTCAGCATTTGACCCCTGACGGCTACCGCATGCTGGCAGAGTCGGTGGCCTCTCAGGTCGCGGGGGCGATCGGCCGCTAGGCTCTCAGGCCGAGCCCATCAGGCTCGCGGGCTGGCGCTTGCCGGATGGCAGCAGCGTTCGCTTGATCTTGGAGAACACCCGCAGCGCGAAGCCGAGCAGCACCGGCTGGGTCTTGCGGCAGAACGCGAGCTTCTTGACGCGGCCGTCGACATGCCATTTGGCATGCGCGCCGTCCTTGAAGAAGATGACGTCGCCGGGGCCATATCGGGTCGGACCCATCGTATCGCTTTCGAGCACGATGGCGCCTTCGAGGATCAGGATGGTCTCGTCGAAATCATAGTACCAGTTGAACTTGCCCTCGCTGCACTGCCAGACCATGGTCGACGCCAGCCCGTCCGCGCTTTTCGACAGCACGCAGCATTGCGCAACCGGATTGCCCTCGATGATCCACGACGGCTCGATCGGCCGCGGCGTCAGGTTGACGACGAGGTTGGCGGTTTCGATCAGCGTGCGGGACATCAAAAACCTCAAACGGCCAGATTCAAGAATTGGCTCAAGATGCGGAGCGAACGCAGCTTGGCGAAGTGCTGCGCCAAGCTAGGAATAAACTTTTAAGCCTTTCTTACGGCGCTCGGTTCAATCGCAGCAAACGAGGCCGGATTTGACGGCAAATCAGGCCGCGGCGGCTACTTTTTGCCTCCATCCGCCGGCGCCGACCCGATCAAGGCCTTCAGGAAGGTAACCATGATGCGGCCGCTGCGGCTCGTCTCGCCGTCTTTCGACACCAGCGCCATGCCGCGGCCGAGCGCGATGAAGCCGGTGGCGATATCGACGGGATCGGCGGGCGGCTTCTTGCCGAACAGCTCGAAAAGTTTGGTGACGAACGTGCCCAGCGCGCGGCGATGCTTGCGGTTCAGTTCGTTATAACCTTCCGCAAACGAAGGGCTGCGCAGCGCCTGCAATTGCAGCTCGATCGCCAACACCGCAAAGGCGGGATCGGAATTGATGGTCGCGGCCCATTTCTCTATGCCCGCCATGGCCTTCGCGACATCACCCCCGGCGCTGCTCAGCGCGGCCTCGATCTTGGCGCGCTCTTCGGATTGGTGCCGCTGGACGAGCTCCAGCAGGATCGCCTCCTTGTCCGGAAAATTCGAATAGAACGCGCCCTGCGAAAATCCCGCCGCGTCCGCGATGTCGCGCACCGAGGCCTGGGCGAAACCTTTCCTGACGATCTCGTCGCGCGCCGCCTCGATCAGGAGGTTCTTGGTACGCGCCTGACTTTCCTCGCGATTCAGCCTTGGCAATTTGGGTCGCTCCAGACAACAGATAGCAGTTGATTTTCAGATAGCTAGTGGTATTTGTAATCCGAAGCGGCCGATTGGGGCTCCGGGAGGACGTATATCATGGAGACCAGATCGTTGGACCGCATGCTCGCCATCCTGGCAACGTTTGCCGCGTTGACGGTGGCCGGCATGGCGGTCGCCATCCTCGCGACAAAAGGTTCGCAGGATTTCTTCCAGACCGCGCGCCCGGTTGAAGCCTATGGCGCGTATCTTTCGACCCCGCTGGTCGCGTTCGGCCTTCGGCTCAATCTCGGGCTCGATAACCTCTTCATGCTGTTCTACGGGGCCTTCTTCATCGTGCTGAGCGTCCGGCTGCGCGACACACTCGGGCCCAGCCTCGCCGGCACCGCGCTTGCCGCTGTCATGCTGACGGTCGTGCTGGATTCGATCGAGAACCATCACATCATGACCATGGTGCATTCGATCCAGAACGGGCTGCCGCTGTCGGTGACCGACGGGCAGCTTCAGATGATCGCCTCCCAAGTAAAATTTCACGCCAGCTATCTTGCGGTTCTGCTGTTCTCGTTCGGATTCCTGCAACTGGGAAAGCTCGGCCGCATCATCGCGATCGTGCTGTGGTGCTACATTCCCTGCGGCGTACTGATTTCGGTGATTCCGGTCGAGCAGGCCAAGGCACTCGTGCTCGGACGAACGATCTTCTTCGTCTTTGCCTTCATCCTCTCGGCCGTCCTGTTCTTTTCGCTCGCCAAAAAATCAGCGCCGGCGCCGTCAAGCCAAAACATAGCATAACCGACCAAGGAGCGCGCCATGCCCATCACGGTGATCACGATTGTCGGCCGCACTTTGCTCGCGCTGCTGTTCATTCTCGCAGGGCTTGCGAAGATCGCCGGCCCTCAGCCGTTCCTCGATCATATGGCCGCCCACCACATTCCCGGCCTGTTGCTGCCGCTGGTCATCGTGCTCGAACTCGGCGCCGGCGTCGCGCTCCTGATCGGATGGCAGCTCACCTGGTCAGCAGGCGCGCTGGCGTTGTTCTGCGTCGCCACCGCGTTCGTGTTTCATCTCGACCTCGCCGACAAGGCCGAGCGGACGCTGTTCGTAAAAGACCTCGCGATCGCCGGTGCGCTGATGGTGATCGCGGCCGGCGCGGCGCAGATGCGCGGCGCGGTATCGATCGGATAGCGATACGGCCGGCTCCCCCGACCCTGGCCTTCGACTGAGATTAATTTGGCGTGCGTTGCGGCGGATGCCATTGCGGCCGCCCTACATTGCCGAGCAGCGAGACAAGTTCGGCCTGGCGCGTTGTTCCGGTTTTGGCAAAGACAGCCTTGACCTGACTGCGGATCGTTTCCTGCGACAGGCTGAGGCTCGCCGCGAGCTCGCCGATCGTCTTGCCCTCGAGAAGTCCGTTGGCGGCGCGACTTTCGGCCGGCGACAGGTCGAACAGGCCGTTGAGCAAATCGTCCGGCAATGATTGCGGCGAGCCGAGCGGCGTAATCACGAGGATGGCCATCGCCGACCCAAAAATGTCATGGGCGGAGCGGCGGACCGGCAGCAGATGGATTACCATGGCCGCGTCATCGCCGTTCGACGGCACCGGGATCGACCTGGCACCGGTTTGAAATTCACCGGAATTGAGATGTTCGATCGCCTCCGACAGCAGCGAATTTGCGCCGGAATGGGTCAAGGCGATCCTGCCGAAGCCACGCGAAACGATCTGCTTGCCGGCCTGCTCGAATAGCGGACTTGTCGCAACGATCTTTCCATCGCCCACCATGACCGCCGAAGGAAGGCCCATCGTCGTAAGCGATTCGAGCATTCCTTGCGCGCGCTCAAGGCGGAGACGAGCCGACATCAGCGCCGCCCGTGCCAGATGCGGCCGCAGCGAGTTGAGCCTGGCAATGACGGTGTCGTCGATCGGACCCTCGGCGAGGCCGCGCTCGATGCTGATGGCCAGCATGTCGTCGCTCGGGACTTGAAACACGGCTCCTGCGGCCCAACCGAACCCGCGCGGATAAAGCAACTCCTGAAACGTCGGATCCACCGCCATTTCAGCCGATGTGAACATATCGATCTCTCGCATGAACCCCAGATGTTTGTGCTTTAGCAGCCGTTCCATCCGTGGATTTCGCACATGAAAACCGCCTTCGACGAAGGCGATACCCAAGTGCCTGACCGATTCCGAGGACGTCCACCGCAGCGTGTGCGGATCCGTCGTCAGCAAGAATGTGCCGATTGCTCCGGCCAATTGCGCCAGCCGATCGAGAACCGACGGCCACTTTTCGGGGACCGCGGCCGCTTCATAGATCAAGTCGAGCAGCTCGCCGTCGTCGCCGAGCGACATTTTCCGTCCTCCCGTTGGCGCCAGCATCGAGAAACCCGTTCAAGCGCAATCGGGGGGCGCATTGAAGCAACTGTAGCTGGTTCGCCCAAACGGGTGAAGCCAATTCAAGTCACCTGGATCCGCGATGAAGCGAGCTCTATACCGGCCTCAAGGGCATCCTTGACTGGTGAGATCGCCGTCTCCTTGCGGATAGAGCTTGAGGAAAGCCGCGGTGGCCTCGGTGACGCGGCGCGCGATCTCGCTCGCGCTCGGCCGCTCGGCGACGCGGAGCAACAGGCCGGTCATGGAATTGCCCCACACCAGCCCGGCAAATTGCTCAGCCATGACATCAGGATCGCCGCCGAGAAGTCCGGCGGAGCGAGCGCGGGTCATGATGGCGCGCAAGGCGGCACGGCTGGGCTCGATCCCCGTCACGTTCAGCGCCTGTGCCACCTCCGGCGCGCGGACCGCCTCGGCGATCGCCAATCGAAACACGGCAACCACCGTGGGATCGCTGATCTCGCGCAACAACTGCGTCGCGAAGGTTTTCAGCGTGCGCGAAAGCGTTTCGCGGTCATGCGGCTCGGGCATGCCCTCCGGCATCTGCAACCGTTTGGCGCGCTCGCGGATGCAGGCCGCCAGCATCTCCTGCTTGCTGCCGACCAGCGCGTAAAGCTCCCGCTTTGAGACCCGGGCGCGCGTCGCGATCTCGAGCGTGCTGGTGGCGGCAAAGCCGCTCTCCATGAAAGCCGAAAATGCCGCGTCGAGGATGCGCGTGCGCGCCGGGGGCTCATCGGGATTTTCCGCGCGCGGTTTCGTGATCGATCGGGTCGCCATCGTCCCTTGACTTGGTACCAATCGGTACCATACCTTCACCTGTTGGTACCATATGGTACCCGGGCGATGCAAAATGTAAAGGGAGCAACAGCCATGGCAAAACCAGTCCTCGTCACATCGGCGGCCGGCGGCCGGCAAGGCAAGACCGGGCGGCACGTCTCCGAAATGCTACTCGCGCGCAAAATTCCCGTCCGCGCCTTCGTCCACAAGATCGATGAACGCTCGGAGGCGCTACGCGCACTCGGCGCCGAAATATTCGAAGGCGATTTCCTCGACGCTCGTTCGGTCATGCGCGCGGCGCAGGGCACTTCAGCCGTCTATTTCGCCTATCCGGTGCAGGATGGCCTGCTCGATGCGACCGCGGCGATGGCCCTTGCCGCGCGCGAGGCCGGGATTTCGCGCGTCGTCAATCTGGTGATGCTGCAGTCGTCCCTCGACGCTCCCACCCCGCGGATGCGGCAGAACTATTTGTCCGAACAGGTTTTCGAATGGGCGGGAATCGGCGCGGTACATGTCAGGGCCACCGTGTTCTACGAAAATCTCGGCGCACTGGTCCGCCAGAGCCTGCCGGCGCAAGGCGCGGTGCGGCTGCCCTGGGGCAACGAACAGACCATGCTTCCGCTGGTCGCGGCCGAAGATGTCGCGCGCGTCGCGG
Organism: Bradyrhizobium lablabi; assembly: GCF_900141755.1. Lineage (NCBI taxonomy): Bacteria > Pseudomonadati > Pseudomonadota > Alphaproteobacteria > Hyphomicrobiales > Nitrobacteraceae > Bradyrhizobium > Bradyrhizobium lablabi. The sequence continues at coordinate 3,233,526 of NZ_LT670844.1, forward strand.
TCGGGCTCCTGGCCAGTCCCTCGCTCACGGCGGGCACGGCCTATCCCCTGGTCGGCACGGTGATTTCGCTGCAGGAGATCATCGCGACCTTCGGCCGCGTGCTGGCCAAGAACGTGCGCTACGAAGAGATCACCGACGAGGAATGGCGCAGCGACGCGCTGGCGCGGGGTTACGGTCAGCATGCGGTCGAACATCTTTCCGCGCTCTGGAAGGCGCTTCGCGGCGCAAGCCTCGATCCGGAACGGGCGCGCTTCGCGGCGACCGATACGATCGAGAAAATCGGCGGCGCGAAGCCCAAGACGTTCGAGCAATTCGTCCGCGCAGGCCAAAGCGGCTTGCTGGCGAAGACGGCCTGAGGCGTTAACGGCGGAGCCGGGCCAGCGCCGCCTCGAGTTCCGCCAGCGCCAGGATGATCCCGCCGCCGCTTTGGCGGATGAAGTACTCAACCTGCAGATTGACGGTCGAGCCTTCATTGTCGGCGGAAAGCCGGAAATCGCCGCGATAGCCGATGATCGGCTTACCCTTGGCAAAGCCGTATCCGATTTCGGCCGCGGTGCCGCTATCGACGTCGACCCCGTCGAGGACGGCGAAGATGAGATCGCAAGCGTCGATGGCCGCGCGGTTGTTGCCGCCGATTTCGACATTCAATACCCGCCACGCATCGCGCCTGGCCCCGCCGTACGGCAATTTGAGGACCGCGTCGATCCGGGATTGATCCGTCAGCGTCCAGGGATCGAGCGCCTCATGACCGAGCCGCTTGAGCTCGGCGAGAATTCGATCGTTGTGGAATTCCCGTCCGGCTTCCGAAAATCCGAGCGGTCCGGCGGTGTAAATCTTCAAAGCCACTCTCCATCAAAATCGGGCTGCGCCCTCAGGGCACGGGACATTGCTTGGAAGCGTAAGCGTCGTTGAGGAATTTCGCCAGCCGAAGGCCGGCGACGCCGAGCTGGCGACTGACAATGGGTGCCACCCTCTGATAGTAGGCATCGCCGAGCACGCTGTTTTCGGGCAGCAGCGCCCAAACGGCTTGCGCCGCCTTGTGGGTTTCCTCGGCCCATTGCTCCGGCGTGCCGCCGTCAATGCCGCTGACTTTCGCCTCCGGACTCGTGAGCCAGCCGTTGCCGGTCTCCAGCAGGTCGACATACCTGCCCCAGTCCCACACCGTCCCCAGGATAAGCCCGCTGTCCCAAGCGGCGTGGAATTTCATGTAATCGTGCTGGGGGATGCACGATCCGGTACATTTATCGCCACGCGCGAACAAATCGATGATGATGTCGTTGCCGCCGGTCTTTTCCAGGATGACGTGCAGCGGCTGGTGGATATCGCCGACAAAATGCACGGCGAATTTCAGCGCCTCGACTTGCTTGTCGCCGGGCGCGCAACGCAATTCGTTCCTCAGCCGTTTGAGCTCGTTGACGATGCGATCGCCCCTGGTCGCCTCGTCCGCCGGGTGGCAATCGACGGCTTCGTCATAATTGTCGCGCGCGAGCGGAATGCTGACGAAGTGCCAGTTACTGGTTTCGGGGCGGGCGTCGCGGGCGTCGTCGGCCCAGCTCGCGATGGCGGCGAGCGAATGGCCCTTGCCCAGCAATTGCTCGACCATCGTGGCGGCCTCCGGGCTAAGACGATGTTGGGCGATCTCGGCGATGATCGAATGACCCTCCTGGCCCCAGGCCAGCGCCTGTCCGCTCAACGCGCATGAAAGTACCGCAGCTAAGATGGCCGTTCTCATGGTCGGTCTCCGCGTCAGATCAACGGGACAGAAGTGTGCCATAGAGACATAACAATCAAAAGATGCGGGTGATTTGCCGCGCCCGGCGCCGGGCTGCACATCCGATCGTTGCCGGTGTCACGCCGAGTTCGACTTCTTTCTTTCGCACGCCGGCCCAGGCCCGCGCATGTAATGGCGTTCGGCATGATAGGACGATCGCCCGAAGAACCCGAGTACATTCGTCATCAGCGAGAGCAGCAGTTTGCGAAAGAGATGCATGGGCCTAACCCTCAGCTCGCGGAAAAACCCTGTTCAGTGGAATTCAGCCCGAATACCTGGAGGCGGCGAGAAACCAAGATCGCCGCGCGCGATGACGGCCTCGCGTCCGCCATGTCGCTGCAACTGTTCGGCCTGACGTTTCTTGGCACGGGCGTCGACATCTTCCGGGGAAAGCATCGCCCGCAGCGCGGCTTCGCATTGCGCGAGAACTTCGGCGAATTGCGGTTCGGCGGAAAGATCCTTTACTTCCTCGGGATCGGCGGCCAGATCGAACAGCTGCGGCGGATATTTCGCATAATGCACATACTTGAATTTGCCGAGGCGGATCGCGAAGGCGCCCGTGGTCGATCCCATGCCGTGATATTCGCTCAATACCGTGCGTTGCGGTTTCTCGCCATCGGCGAGCCGCGCCAGCGATACGCCGGGATGATCGGCATCGATCATGCCGCGCCCGCTTTCGCCGACGCAGTCGATGATGAAGGGATAGATATCGACGAGATTGGCCGGCGTATCGACGATGTGCCGTTTGGGAATGCCCTCGCCGGCGACGATCAGCGGCACGCCGCAGGTCTCTTCGTAAAGTGTCGATTTGCCCCACAGGCCGCGCTTGCCGAGCGCATCACCGTGATCGCTGGTATAGATGACGCGCGTGTCATTCGATAACCCGGCGTCGGCGAGCGCATTGAGCACCTTGCCGGCTTGTTCGTCCATGAAGCTGCAGAGGCCGTAATAACCCGCAACCGCGCGCCGGATGTCTTCTTGCGTCTTGAAATAGTCGTCGAAATTAAAGGACGCCGCATAGTCGCGCACGAAGGGGTGGGTCGGCCGTTCGTCCTGCTGGTAAAAGCGCGGCATCGGAAGCTTCGGATCGTTGAAATAGCGGAAGTAATGCTCCGGCGGCGCCGTCAGCGGGTAATGCGGCGCCACGAACGAGACGAACAGCACCCACGGCCTGTCCTGATATTTCGGCGCCTCCTGATGCAGCCAGACCTGCGCGCGCGCCGCAATCTCCCGATCATATTGGGTGTAGGGCGACTCGCCCGGCCCCGCCATGCGCGCCATCTTGTAGGCCGCGCCGCGCACCGGCAGGTCGTCGCGGATCAGGCCCATCAGATCGCCCTTGCCCTCGATGACCTGCATCGGAACGATCGATTCCGAAAATCCGCTGTCATCGTCATCCGAGCGAAAGTGAAGCTTGCCGACGGACACGACCTGGTGGCCGGCATCGCGCAGGCGGTGATGCCAGCTCGGAACCGAGCCGTCATAGGGATCGGCGTTGTCCCAATATCCGATCTGGTGAATGTATTTGCCGGTGGCAAAAGAGGCGCGCGCGGGGACGCAGACCGGCGACGGCGTCCAGCAATCGGTAAAGCGGGTGCCGCGCGCCGCCAGCGCGTCGAGGTGGGGAGTGGACACGAGCTTGTGCCCGTAACAGCCCATCAGCGCGCGGCTGTGCTGGTCCGACATCAGGATCAGCAGGTTCTTCGCCTTCATTGCATCTCTCCCGGCCAGCGCGATCGGGATTACTGCATAGTATATTACTCTGTAGTATGCAACCCAGAACCGGGCTACACTCAACATCGGCGGGTGATCGCAGCGAGCACCAATCACAAGCCGGCGAGGGAAATGCCATGTTGCGATTTCTGTCGTTCTGCCTGTTGTTGCTGTTCGGTTCTGCGCCCGCATGGGCGCAGCAATGGCCGCAGCGGCCGGTGCATGTGATCGTGGCGTATCCCGCCGGCGGCGGCGCCGATACGATCGCACGCGTGCTGGCGCAGAAGCTTGGCGATATCTTCAACCAATCTTTCGTGGTCGAGAACAAGTCTGGCGCCAGTGGCATGATCGGCGCTGCGACTGTCGCGAAATCGGCGCCGGACGGATATCTGCTGCTCGTCGCCTCGCCGGCGGAGGTCGCGCTCAATCAGAATCTCTTCAAGGACATGAACTACGATCCGCTCAACGACCTGACGCCGATCACGCTACTGGCCTGGACGCCGCTGGTACTGGCCGCGCATCCGAGCTTCGCCGCCTCGACGCCGGAAGAATTCATCAAACTTGCGCAGGGCGAGCAGGTTGATTTCTCGACGCCGGGTATAGGCAGTTCGCATCACCTCGCCGGCGAATACATCAACGCCCTGCGGCACACCAAGCTCGTGCATGTGCCGTATCGGGGGGCCGCGCCCGCGGTCACCGACGCCGTGTCCGGCCAGGTCAAGCTCACGATTTCCGGCATGCCGCCGGTGGTGCCGTTCCTGCAATCGCACATGCTGAAGGCGATCGCCGTCACCAGCAAACAGCGCTCGCCGCAATTTCCCGACATTCCCGCCTTGGCCGAGGTCAAGGGTTTTGAGGATTTCGATTTCACCAACTGGTTCGGGTTGCTGGCGCGCGCCGGCACGCCGCCGGAGATTCTCGACCGGCTGCACAAGGCTTCGATCGACGCGCTGAACGATCCACAGGTCCAGAAAATTCTGGCGAGCCAGGCCGCGGTCCCGGTGGGCGACACGCCGGCCGAATTTCGTGCCTTCATCCGCACTGAGGCGGCGAAATATGCCGGGATTGTCGACATCACCCATCTCCAGTTGAAGTGATGCCATGTCGAAGCAGGCCGAACAGCGACAATGATCGATAGCATTCAGGCGCGGGTAGCGGCCGCGCACGCGGCCACCGGCCCGAAATATCAGATTCTGCGCGATGCGATTCTCGGCGCCATCACCAGTGGGGAGGCGATCCCCGGAATGCGTCTGCCGACCGAAGCCGAACTCTCCAAGCTGCTTCCCTACAGTCTAGGGACGATTCAAAAGGCCTACGGGCAATTAGTGCAGGACGGCGTCGTCGTACGTTCGCGCGGCCGCGGCAGCTTCATCGCACCGATCCAGCGGCAGATGGCCGAACCCCGGCATTGCCGCTTCCTCGGCGACGACGGAACTATACTGCCGGTCTACCCTCACCTCGTCGGACATCAGCAGGTGCGCACCGAGAGGCGCTGGACCGAACTGTTTGGATCGGGAGTGAAGGTGGCCCGGATCGATCGCGTCATCTCGATCAACCATGAATTTGAAGTCTTCAGCCGGTTCTTCGCCCCGCAAGCAATCACCCGGAAACTCCTCAACCGGGCGCGCAACGACGCGGAAAGCGCCAATTTCAAGCTGATCATGTTGCGCGAGTTGGGAATGCCAATCACGCGCATCGTGCAGACGATCGTTCGCACCGACGATAATCCGAAGAAACAGCTGGGCTGGCGGCCGCATCTCGTTCTCGAGGCGACCGCTTATACCGGGGAAGGCGAGGTCGCGTATTTTCAGGAAATCTACATTCCGCCCGTCGACCGCAAGCTGCTGTTCGATTCCGATCTCCGCCTCTAGCACTATTTCGACTTGGGTGAACCGTCGTGCTCTGTGCAGAGCATCAGAATTCGTCATGCCCGGGCTTGTCCCGGGGCATCCACGTCTTGCCAGTATCGCCACAAGAAAGACGTGGATGGCCGGGCATAGGCGAGCGAAAGCGACGCCGTCCTTTGAACGGCTATGCCCGGCCATGACGAGGGAAATTACATTAGCCGGTTTCGCCGCCCTTCAACGGCAAGCCGCGCAGCACCAATTGATTGAGCCGGTTGGCGAACGCGGCCGGATCCTCCGGCAACTCGCCGTCGAGAATCTGCGCCTGCTCGAACAGCAGCAGCGACAGATCGCGCGCCTCGTCTTTCCCGCCGGCGATGGCGGCGACGAGGGGATGGCGCATGTTGATCTCGAGGATCGGTTTTGTCACGGCGCCCCGGTTTTGCTGCGCCAGCAACCGCTCGAGCGCACGATCCCGCCCCGCGCCTTCCGCCACCAGGCATGAGGCGCTGGTGGTGAGCCGCTGCGAGGCCCGCACATCGGAGACCCGCTCGCCCAGCGCATCCTTGATCACGGCGATCGTTGCGGCCTCGTCGGCGGCAGGTTTTTCGTTGTCGCCCACTTTATCGTCGAGCAAAGGGACAAGCCCGAAATCGACGTCGCCCTGGCTCAGCGATTTGAGCGGCTTGCCGCCGAAATCGAGCGGCGCCGAGGTCCAGAACGCATCGACCGGGTCGGTCAGCAGCAGCACCTCGATGCCGCGGGCGTTGGCCGATTCCAGCTTGGGATTGGATTTCAAGCGCTCGATGCTGTCGCCGACCAGATAGTAAATCTCGGTCTGGTTCGGTTTCAGGCTTTCGGCATATTGCTTCAGCGAGCGCTTCTCGCCCGCTGTCGTAGAGAAGCGCGATAACGCCAGCAATTTCTCGCGGCGCTCAAAATCCTCCCAGATGCCTTCCTTGATCACCGGGCCGAACGCGTCCCAGATCTTGGCAAACGTCTCGGGCTCTTTCTCGCTTAAGGATTCCAGTTCGCCGATCACGCGGCCGGTGACGGCCTTTCTGATCTGCACAAGCTGCGGATTGTTCTGCAGCATTTCCCTGGAAATATTGAGCGGAAGGTCTTCGCTGTCGATCACGCCGCGGATGAAGCGGAGATAGCCGGGCAACAGATCGGCATCGTCGGCAATGAAGACGCGGCGGACATATAGTTTGACATGTCCTTTACGGTTCGGCTCGAACAGATCGAACGGCTTTGTCGAGGGCGCAAACAACAGCACCGCATAGGACTGCCGGCCTTCGGCGCGATAATGCAGCGTCATCGCCGGCTCGTCGAAGGCGCCGGCGATCGAACGGTAGGCCTGCTTGTAATCTTCCGCCGTCAATTCCGATTTCGGCCGCTGCCACAACGCGCTCGCCGAATTGATCTGCCGCGGCTCGCCTTCCTCCGGCTTGAGCTCGATCGGGAACTGGATGTTGTCGGAATAGGCGCCGACGATCCGTTCGATCTCGTAAACTTCCAGATATTTTTGCGCGTCCGGTTTTAGGTGCAGAACGATTTCGGTGCCCCTCGTGATGGGCTTTGCATCTTCATCGGTGGCGGGCGCGATATCGAATCCGTTGCCTCCCGACGACGTCCAGGTCCAGACCTCGGCCGCCCCCGCGCGGCGGCTGGTGACGACGATGCGATCGGCCACCATGAAGGCAGCGTAAAAGCCGACCCCGAACTGGCCGATCAGGCCGGCGCCGTCCTTGGCCTCCGTGAGACGCGACAAAAATGATTTGGTGCCGGAGCGCGCGATGGTGCCGAGATTGTCGATCAGTTCCTGCCGATCCATGCCGATGCCGTTATCGATCACGGCAAGCGTGCCGGCCTTCTTGTCGGGCACGATGCGGATTTTCGGCAGCTCGCCGTCGGCGGTGAGGTCCGGATTTGCGATCGCCTCGTAGCGGAGCCTGTCAAGCGCGTCAGACGCATTCGAAATCAGTTCGCGAAGGAAAATGTCGGTCTCCGAATAAACGGAGTGCACCATCAGGTTCAACAGCTCGGCCACTTCGGCCTGAAATGGCTTGTGCTCGGCAATCGTATCCGTCGTCATTGTCGGGCTCGCATATGTTGAAAGGGAGAGACCTGATATAGCAATGCCGGTTCGGCTGGCAAGATTTAAAGAGATGCCGCCGCGCTGGCTAAAACCCCGGACACGACCGAAGGGGCGCCTTGATTTCCGGCATTTATCGGCATTTCCGCGCGCATACGCGGCATGCAACGAGCCGCCTGCTGGCCGGCGCGTATCCGCATTAGATGATGCGTCAATCTGGAGTGCCTTTTCGAATGTCGACGGAAATAATCTCGGCGGAGCGCCCGGCCGCAGTCGATGGCCTGCCGGCGGAACGCCGGGCATGGGCGGCGGCCGCGATTTTCACCGCGCTCGCGATGGCCTCGCTCGATACGGCGATCGCCAATATCGCGCTCCCCGCCATCGCCGCCGATCTGCATGTCGGCCCGGCCGACGTCATCTGGGTGGTGAACGTCTACCAGATTGCTCTGGTGGCAACGCTGTTGCCGCTCGGCGCGCTTGGTGAAATCGTCGGTCATCACCGGATTTATCTCAGTGGCCTCTTGCTGTTCACGCTGGCGTCGCTGCTCTGCGCCTGCGCCTGGTCATTGGAAAGCCTGTTGATCGCGCGGGTGCTGCAGGGGCTGGGCGCCAGCGGCATCATGAGCGTGAATACGGCGCTGGTTCGTTACGTTTATCCGGGCCGCCTGCAGGGCCGCGGTTTCGGGAACAACGCGATGGTGGTCGCGACCGCCTTCACGCTCGGCCCGACGATTGCCTCCGGCATCCTGGCGATCGGGCCGTGGAGCTGGTTGTTCGCCGTCAACATCCCGTTCGGCGTGGCGGCGATGCTGATCGGCCTGAAGACGTTGCCGCGGACCCCGAGGGCGACGCATGCCTTCGATTTTCCCGGCGCGCTGCTCGCCGCAAGCTGTCTCGGCCTTTTCATTCTGGGAATCGGAAGTGCGGCGCATCACGCGCGGATCGAACTTGTCTTGTCCGAACTTGCCGCCGCCGTGCTGCTGGGCTTTATCGTGATCCGCCGGCAGGCCGATCATCCGGCGCCGATGCTGCCGATCGACCTGTTTCGCCGGCCGCTGTTCGCGCTGTCGACGGCGACCGCGATCTGCTCGTTTGCGGTGCAGGGCCTGGCGTTCGTCTCGCTGCCATTTTATTTCGAGGACGTTCTCGGCAGATCGCAGGTCGAGACCGGGTTCTTCATGACCCCGTGGCCGCTGGTGGTCGCGGTGATGGCGCCGATCGCGGGACGGCTGTCCGATCGCTACCCCGCGGGCATCCTCGGCAGCATCGGCCTCGCTTTGCTTGGTGTCGGGATGGGGCTGTTGGCGATGCTTCCTGCAAATCCGCATCTCCTCGACATCGTCTGGCGGATGGCGATCTGCGGATGCGGCTTCGGCTTTTTCCAGGCCCCGAACATGAAGGCGCTGATGTCCAGCGCCCCTCCCGGCCGCAGCGGAGCCGCGAGCAGCATCGTGGCGACCGCACGCCTGACCGGGCAAACCACCGGCGCGGCGCTGGCGGCGCTGTGCTTTAACCTCGCCGGCCGTGAAGGCGCCACCACCGCGCTGGTGCTCGGCGCGGGATTCGCCGCGATTGGATGCGTGATGAGCAGCCTGCGGCTGATGGTCAGGGCGCAATAACGGTCAGGCGCGCTTCCTTGGCGTTTGCTCATTGACGCCTGTGCATCGGCATAGGACATTCCGGTCGATGCGTAAGCGAAGCTGGGAATCGGCCATGACCGTCCACCATTTCAAGAATTTCGAGATGCTCGATCCCGACGCCGGGGAATTGCGTGGCGGTTACGAACTTGTCGTCGAAGGCGACAGGATCAAGGAAGTATCAGCCGGGCCGATTAAGCTGGCAGAGGCCGGCGTCATCGACTGTGGCGGGCGCACGCTGATGCCCGGCCTGATCGACAGCCATGTGCATGTGGTGCTCTCGGAGGTCGCGCTCCGCAACCTCGAAAGCGTGCCGTTGACGCTGATGACCGCGCGCGCCGCCGAATTGATGCGCAGGATGCTCGACCGTGGTTTTACCAGCGTACGCGACACCGGCGGCGCCGACTGGGGCCTGAAGGAGGCCACGGAAAAATGGCTGCTGCCGGGGCCACGGCTGTTCATCGCCGGGCGCGCGATCGGCCCGACCGGCGGCCACAGCGACGGCCGCCGCCGCACCGATCTGGGCGCGCGCTGCCACTGCTGTAACGCGCTGACCTTCGCCATGGGCATCGCCGATGGCGTTTCCGAGGTCCGCCGCGTGGTGCGCGAGGAGATGCGCCAGGGCTGCGACCAGGTGAAGATCATGATGTCCGGCGGCGTCGCCTCGCCCTATGATCCCCTCGATAGCCTGCAGTTCTCGGTCGACGAGGTGACGGCCGCCGTGGAAGAGGCGCGCGCCTTCGGCCGCTATGTCTGCGCCCACGCCTACACGCCGGAAGCCATCACCCGCGCCGCGCATGCCGGCGTGCGCACCATCGAGCACGGCAACCTGATCGATGATGCTTCCGCCAGGCTGATGGCCGAGAAGGGCATGTTCCTGGTCGCCAATCTCGTCACCTATTTCGAGATGAAGAAGCGTGCCGCCGAATACGGCATGAGTTCGGACATGCTGGCCAAGAACGACCTCGTCATCGAAGGCGCCCTGAAATCGCTCGAGATTTGCAAGCGCCACGGCGTTCCCGTCGCCTACGGCACCGATCTGCTCGGCCAGTTGCAGGTGGCGCAGTCGGAGGAATTTGCGCTGCGCGCGCAAGTGCTGTCGCCGGCCGAAATCATCCGCTCGGCCACCACGATCGGCGCGCAAGTGGTGCGGATGGAGGGCAAGCTCGGCTGCCTGAAGCCGGACGCCTTCGCCGATCTGCTCGTCGTCGATGGCAATCCGCTAAAAACCCTGACGCTGTTACAGGGCCAAGGCCGGCACCTTTCGGCGATCATGAAGGGCGGGCGCTTCCACAAGAACCGGCTGCAGTGATGTCCCAGCAAATCCTGTTCAGGAATTTCGAACTGCTCGAACCTTCCTTCGGCGAGCTTCGCGGCGGCTACGAGCTGCTGGTCGAGGGCGACACCGTCAAGGAGCTCAGCGCGACGCCGATCAAAACCACCGAAGCTGGCGTGATCGACTGCGGCAAGCGCACCTTGATGCCGGGGCTGATCGACAGCCACGTCCATGCCATCCACAGCGAGGTCAATGTTCGCTTCATGGAGATGATGCCGCTGACGCTGATCACCGCGCGTGCGGCGACGCGATTGCGCGCCATGCTCGACCGCGGTTTTACGACGGTGCGCGACACCGGCGGGGCCGACTGGGGCATCAAGACCGCCATCGAAACCGGACATATCGTCGGCCCGAGGCTTTTTATCGCGGGCCAGTCGATCGGCCCCACCGGCGGCCATTCGGATTCGCGCCGGCGCACCAACAGAGGCGGCGAATGCGTCTGCTGCAACGGCCTGCAGTTCAAATCCGCCGTCGCCGACGGCGTCGACGAGGTCCGCAAATCCGCCCGCGAGCAGATGCGCCAGGGCGCCGACCATGTGAAGATCATGATGTCCGGCGGCGTCGCCTCGCCCTACGATCCGCTCGACAGCTTGCAATTCTCCGATGGCGAAGTCAGCGCCGCGGTGGAAGAGGCAACCGCCTTCGGCCGCTACGTCTGCGCCCATGCCTATTCCGCCGAGGCCATCAGCCGCGCCGCGCGGCTTGGCGTCCGCACCATCGAGCACGGCAATCTGATCGACGACGCGTCCGCCAGACTGATGGCGGAAAAGGGCATGTACCTGGTTGCGAACCTCGTCACTTATTACGCGATGAAAGACCGGGCCGCCCAGTACGGCATGATCGGCGAAAGCCTCGCCAAGAACGAAATCGTGCTGCAGGGCGGGCTGAAGTCGCTCGAGATCTGCAAGCGCCATGACATCCCCGTCGCCTATGGCAGCGATTTGCTCGGCGAGTTGCACTGGGACCAGTCGAAGGAGTTCACGATCCGCCAGGAAGTCGTCTCGCCGATCGAGATCATCCGCTCGGCGACCACGATCGGCGCCGAAATCCTGCGTATGAAGGGCAAAGTGGGCACCTTGCAGCCGGGCGCCTTTGCCGACGCCATCCTTGTGGACGGCAATCCGCTGAAAGACCTTGCGCTGCTGGGCGATCAAGGCAAACATCTCTCTCTGATCATGAAGGCAGGGATCTTGCATAAGAACCGGCTGAATTGATCGTTAGGCGCCCGTAGAGAGACTATCTTGATCGTCGTACAGGGGTGGACATCATCACGCATGGTCGGCCGCATGGCGCTTCGAGCCGCGGCCGGCGTGTCGCTAGCGTATATCCTGCTGCCGATGTTTTTCGTGATCTGGCTGGCGTTCTTCGCGCAGGAAATTCCGTCGTTCCCCCCGGAAGGCTATTCGCTGAAATGGTTTCGGGCCATTGCCAGCAATGACCGATTCGTCACGGGATTTCTGCTCAGCCTGCAGGTCGCGCTGGTCGCGACATCGATCGGCCTCGCGATCGGCGTTCCCGCAGCGGTTTGCCTGGTGCGAGGGCGTTTTGCCGGACGTGAGGCAGTGAACAATCTTTTGCTGCTGCCGCTGATCGTGCCGGGCATCGTGCTTGGCATCGCGCTCTATGTCTTCCATGTCGAAGCCGAGATCGCGACCGGCTGGCCGATCCTCGGTTCGCTCAGTGGCCTGATCGCCGGCCATGTGCTGATCACCGTTCCCTGGACGGTGCGCCTGATCACGGCAAGCCTCGTCGGCATGGATCGCACCGTGGAGGAAGCCGCCCAAAACCTCGGCGCCGATCGCCTGACCACGTTCCGGCGCGTCACCCTGCCCGCCATTTTGCCGGGCATCGTCGCGGCCGCCTTGTTTGGCTTCATCGCCTCGTTCGGGAATCTGGAAATGAGCCTGTTCCTGGTCGGTCCCGGGCGCACGACGCTGCCAATCGCGATCCTGCAATATCTAGAGTGGAAGATCGACCCGACGATTGCAGCGGTGTCGGTGCTGCAGATCCTGTTTATCGGCGGCGCCATGCTGCTGACCGATCGCTTCGTCAAAATAGGCCGTGTGGTCTGACGATGGCGCGCCTGCAGTTGAGTAGCGTCACCAAGTCCTACGGCGACTTCAAGGCTGTTGACGATGTCTCGCTCGAGATCGCCGATGGCGAATTCCTGGTGCTGCTCGGCCCCTCCGGCTGCGGCAAGACCACGACATTGCGCATCGTCGCCGGTTTCGTCGAGCCGACCGCCGGCAGCGTGCGCCTCGGCAAGGATGACATTACCGCGCTGCCGCCGTGGAAACGCAACGCCGGGCTCGTGTTCCAGAGCTATGCGCTGTTCCCGCATATGACGGTGAACGAGAACATCGCCTTCGGCCTCGAGATGCGCAGGATGCCGAAGGCCGAGATGGCGCCGAAGATCACGGAAGCCTTGCGCCTGGTGCGGCTCGATCATCTCGGCGACCGGCTGCCGCGGCAATTATCCGGCGGCCAGCAGCAGCGCGTCGCGCTGGCGCGCGCGCTGGTGTTCCGGCCCGACGTGCTGCTGCTCGATGAGCCCTTGTCCAATCTCGATGCCAAGTTGCGCGGTGAGGTGCGGGTCGAAATCCGCGAATTGCAGCGAAAACTCGGACTAACCACTGTGATGGTGACCCACGACCAGGAGGAGGCGTTGACCATGGCTGACCGCCTTGTCGTCATGAGCGAGGGCCGGATCCGCCAGATCGGATCGCAGCAGGATCTCTACGAGCGGCCTGCGGAAAAATTCGTCGCCGATTTCGTCGGCCGCTCGACCTTTATCGATGGCCGCCGGGATGGCCCCGGGCGCTTCGTCTCGGCCGGCGGTCTCATCGTCGCCTGCGAAGGCAACGGCAGCGGCAGCGCATCGCTGGCGCTGCGCCCCGAACGGCTGGCGCTGATGTCGGCGGCGGCAGCTGCGATGGACAACTGCTTTCCCGGAACGGTCGAATTCATCTCCTATCTCGGATCGCAGGTCGATCTGCACGTCCGCCTGTCGCCAAAGGAACGCGTCATCGTGCAAATCCAGAACCGGCCGGAAGCGCCGCTGCCGGTGATCGGAGAACAGGTCCATGTCGGCTGGAGCAAATCGACAGGCCGGGTGTTTCAATCATAATATCTCTGCCAACCCATCAACGCCCCGGAGGCATCACCATGACCAAGCCAAAATCCCGCCGTGAGGTACTGCTCGGCGCAGCGGCACTGGCCGGCGCGGCCTATCTGCCGCGCGCGGCATCGGCCGAGGGGAAAGGCCGCATCGTTGTCGGCACCTGGGGCGGCGACTACGCCCGGCTGCTCAACAAGAATATCGAGGTGCCGATCCTGATCAAGGACGGCTGGGAGGTGGTGCAGGATCAGGCCGGCGATCCCGAACGGCGGTCAAAGATGCTCGCCGAAGTGCGGTTGCCGCGCGGCACGTCCGATGTGCAGGGTCTTTCGGCGCTGAACATGTTCCAGATGCACGACGCCGGCACTATTTTGCCGATCGACTACGGCAAGCTGAAGAACGCGGCCAATCTGCTGCCGTCGATGAAATATCCCTACGGTATCGGCCAGATCTATTCCGGCAAGGTCGGCGTCTACAATCCGAAGCTGATCACGACCGCGCCCACAAGCTACAAGGACGTGTTCGATCCCAAGCACGGCAACAAGCTCGGTATCATCGACATCCAATACCAATACACCATGGTCTGCGCGGCGCTTGCCGCCGGCGGCAAGGTTGGCGATCTCGAACCCGGCAAGAAGCTGCTGCTGGAGTGCAAGAACGCCGGCATGCGCATCTATCCGACCAACGAGGCGTTCGCTCAAGGGCTGAAGTCGGAGGAGTTCGGCATCGGCGTGATGTGGAAGGCGCGCGTCGTGCAATGGCAGAACGCGGGCATTTCCGTCACCGCCATTACCCCCACCGAAGGCGCGCTTGCCTATGTTTCGGGTTTTGTCATTCCGAAGAACGCGCCCAACAAGGACGGCGCCTACGCCTATCTGGACGCCATGCTGGACAAGGGCGCGCAGGAAGCCTTTGCCGTCGACATGGGCTACAATCCGACCGTCACCAACGCCGTGGTCGCGCCCGATCTCAACAAGCGCATCGGCTTCACCTCCGACGAGGTCAAGAAACTGGTCGATCTCGACTACGACTACATGAACAAGAACGACGTCGACTTCAAGGAATGGTGGGACAAGGTGCTCAAGAGCTGAGCGGGCATCGACGATCCGATGGCCACGACCGCTCCAGCGCAATTTCAGTCCGACGAGGCGCCGACCTCTTTGCTCTCGGCCTCGACGCTGGTCGGACCGGCGACGGTGTTCGTGGCCGCCGGTCTCCTGGTGCCGCTGGCGATCCTGCTGCGTTACAGCTTCAATCGTTTCGATCCGCGGCGGATGATGGTGGAGACGTTCTCGCTCGACAACTACGTGAAATTCTTCGCCGATCCCTATTACACCGGCGTGCTGTGGACGACGTTGCGGGTCGCGGCCCTTTGCACCGTGATTTGCCTGGTGATGGCTTTGCCGCTCGCCTATGTGCTGGCGCGCACCCGGTCGCGGTACAAGAATGTGCTGATCATGCTGGTGGTGCTGCCGCTATTCGTCGGCAACGCGGTGCGCGCAGCCGGCTGGATGACCCTGTTCGGCTCAAAAGGCTTTCTCAACGTCACCCTGATGCAGTTCGGCGCGATCAGCGAGCCGCTGCAGCTCATGTATACCGAGGGCGCCGTCGTTGCCGGCATCATCGCCGTCAACCTGCCCTACATGGTGCTGACCTTGCAGAGCGTGATCGAAGGCATCAACCGCAATGTCGAGGAGGCCGCCTTCAGTCTCGGCGCAGGTCCCATGACGATGTTTCGCCGCGTGCTGCTGCCGCTGTCGCTGCCCGGCATCCTCGCCGGCACCATCTTGACGTTCATTTTGGGCATGAACGCCTATGCGACGCCGGTGCTGCTCGGCGGGCCCAAATTCAGGATGATGGCGCCGCTGGTTTACGGACAATTTCAGCTCAACAACTGGCCGTTCGGCGCGTCCGCCGCGTTCGTCCTGATGACCGCGACGCTCGGGCTGACTGCGAGCGCGAATATCCTGATACAGCGCCGGTTTCGGCGATGACGATTGAAAGGGGATTCTGATGACGGTTGGTGTCGGCGGTTCGACCGCGGAGGCGGAACTCGCCGCTCTCAAGAACATGCGTGGCGACGTGCCACCGATCGGTGTCGATGAGCGGCTCAAGCGCATCGCCCGGGCGCAATCGATCATGCGCGAGAAAGGCATCGACGCGCTCTATCTCGATGTCTCCTCGAGCATGACCTATTTTACCGGATTGAAATTCCGCCGCACCGAGCGCATGCACAGCGCGGTGCTGCCGGCGCGCGGCGAGATCGTCTATGTCTCGCCGGCCTTCGAGGTCGAGAAGCTCAAGACCATGCTCTCCTTCGGCGACAAGATCGCGGTCTGGGAGGAGGATGAGGATCCGACCGCGACCGTCACCGAAACCGTGCGGGCGCTTGGCTATCCCTCTGGCACGATCGCCGTCGATGAGGCGACGCCGTTTTTCACCTTCGACGGCCTGCGCCGCGCCGGCAACGCCTACACTTTTATCAATTCCATCGACGTGACTGCCGGTTGCCGCATGATCAAGTCCGAGCAGGAGCTGGCGCTGATGCAGACGGCGAAGAACATCACGCTGGAAGCGCACAAGGCCGCAGCCCGCATCATGCGCGAGGGCATCACCACCCCCGAGGTGCAGGCGTTTCTCACCGCCGCGCATCGCAAGCTCGGCTCGGAGGGCGATCCGCCGTTCAATGCGGTGCTGTTCGGCGAGGCGACGGCCTATCCGCACGGCGTCCCCTATCCGCAGACGCTGAAAGACGGCGACATGATCCTGATCGACACCGGCGCGCCGGTCGATGGCTATCTCTCTGATATCACGCGCTCCTACGTGTTCGGCGAACCGACCAAGCGCCAACGCGACGTCTGGAATCTGGAGAAGGCGGCGCAGGCCGCGGGCTTCGCGGCCGCCAAGCCCGGCAACCGCTGCGAGGACATCGACATCGCCGCCCGCGGCGTGATTAACGGCGCCGGCTTCGGCCCCGGCTATGCCACGCCCGGCCTTCCGCACCGCACCGGCCACGGCATCGGGCTGGACGTGCACGAATGGCCCTATCTCGTGAAGGGCGACAAGACCGTACTGAAGCCCGGCATGACCTTTTCGAACGAACCGACCATCTGCATCTACGGCGAATTCGGCGTGCGCCTCGAAGACCACATGGTGATCACCGAAAACGGCGCCCGCTGGTTCACCCAGCCGGCCCATTCGGTCGACGATCCCTTTGGTTTGGACAAGTGAGGGCGAAACTCCCTCTCCCCGCACTTCGCGGGGAGAGGGTTGGGGTGAGGGGCTGCCTCCGC
Organism: Bradyrhizobium lablabi; assembly: GCF_900141755.1. Classification (NCBI taxonomy): domain Bacteria; kingdom Pseudomonadati; phylum Pseudomonadota; class Alphaproteobacteria; order Hyphomicrobiales; family Nitrobacteraceae; genus Bradyrhizobium; species Bradyrhizobium lablabi. The sequence continues at coordinate 3,250,336 of NZ_LT670844.1, forward strand.
AAATTCCGAACATACGTGCGCGCGGAGACCCCCCTCACCCGGATTGCTTCGCAATCCGACCTCTCCCCGCAAGCGGGGAGAGGTGAGTCGGACTCGTACACCGATTCAACTCAACACCATCACGCTCTAACGTCGTTGAACCCGTCAGGCCCACTCGCCCTTGCGGAACACCGGCACACGGCGGCCGTCGGCGTGGACGCCGTCGATGTCGATCTTGTCCGAGCCGATCATCCAGTCGATGTGGATAAAGCTCTTGTTGCCGCCTTGGGCTGCGATCTGCTCCGGCGTCAGCTTGTCGCCACCGACAAAACATTTCGAATAGCACTGGCCGAGCGCGATGTGGGAGGCGGCGTTCTCGTCGAACAGGGTGTTGAAGAACAACAGCCCGCTTTTCGAGATCGGCGAGGAATGCGGCACCAGCGCCACTTCGCCGAGCCGGCGTGCGCCCTCGTCGGTATCCAGCACCTTGTTCAAGACCTCTTCGCCGCGCGTGGCTTTTGCTTCGACGATGCGCCCCTCTTCGAACCGCACCGCGATGCCGTCGATCAGCGATCCCTGATAGGACAGCGGCTTGGTGCTGACGACATGGCCGCTGACCCGGCGGGCATGCGGGGTGGTGAACACTTCCTCGGTCGGGATGTTCGGGTTGCAGGTGATGCCGTTCTTGGAAGTCGAGGCGCCGCCGACCCATTCATGGCCGTCGGCGAGCCCGACGGTGAGGTCGGTGCCGGGCCCTGAATAATGCAGCGCGTGGAAACGTTGCCCGCTCAGCCATTCGGTCCGGCTGCGCAGCGCGGCATTGTGCTTGTGCCAGGCCGAAATCGGGTCATCATTGTCGACGCGCGAGGCCGCGAAGATCGCCTCGGCAAGCTTTGCCACCGCAACATCCTCTTCGTCACCCGGAAAAACCAGCTTCGCCCAGGCCGCGTTTGGATAGGCGATGATGTTCCAGTTGACGTCGAAATTGACGATCTTTTGCAACGCCGGCTGATAGGCGATCGAATTGGCCTTGCTGGCGCGCGCGACTTTTGTGGGGTCCTCGCCGGACAGTAACATCGGATTGTCCCCGACGATGGCAAGCCGTGCGGTGTTGGCGTCAAACGCCTTCGCCATCCCCTCGTACAGCCAGCCGGCGGCGCGGTCGAAACTGTCCTCCGGCGCGAACCGGTAGCGCGACAGCGTCACCACGTCGTCCGACAGGATCGGCGTCACCAGGCCGGCGCCTGCCTTGTAGGCATGCTCGGCGATCTTGCGCAGCAAAGGCAGCGCCGCGGTGGGCGCGGTCACCAACAGGTCCTGTCCTGCCTTGAGCTGCAACCCGACCTTGACGGCCACTTCGGCGAGACGTTCGAGTTTGACGGGATCGATCGGTGCCGAGATGTTGCGCTCGTGGACGGTCATGGGATTTGGCCTGTTGCTGGTAAGTTACATGGTTATTAAGTGTTTAATCAGGGATAGATCAAGATCACCCTTCCAATCGGCAAGAGCGCGGCCCCATAATTCCTGCACAATAAATGCATCTTGCCGTCATACGGCGGGGCTTGCATTTAATTCGCGATCGCGCTTACTTTGTATTGCAAAGTTATTGGGGATGGATGAAACATGCGCGATCTCGACAAGGCGCTCGCCGATATCTTCACCATTCGCAACCAGATTGCCGCCGGCACGGCGTTTCGCGGCTATGGTCCGGAAACCGTCGCAGCCACCGGCGGTTTGGCGCTGGTCACGGCGGTGGCGCAATTCCTTTGGCTCGACGATCCGACCGGCCATCCGCTCGCCTTTTTCACCGGCTGGGCAGCGGCGGCGCTGCTGTCCGGGGCCATGATCTGGATCGAGATGCAGGCGCGGTCGCGCCGGCACCATTCGGGGCTTGCCGACGCCATGGTGCGTCAGGCCGTCGAGCAGTTTCTTCCCGCGACCGTTGCCGGTGCCTCGCTCGCGGCGATGTTGTGGAAGTTCGCACCGGAGACGCTGTGGATGCTGCCGGGGCTGTGGCAAGTGTTTGTCAGCCTCGGGGTGTTCGCTTCCGTCCGCTCGCTGCCGCGCACCGTCGCGCTTGGCGGCGCCTGGTATTTCGTGGCCGGTTTCGCGACGCTGTTGCTTGCGAGCCAGAGCCACGCGCTGTCACCCTGGACTATGGGCCTGCCGTTCGTGTTCGGCCAGTTCCTGATGGCCGCCATCCTCCATTTCGCCTCCGGAGAAGCCGATGCCGAAGATTGAGTCGAACAGCGCGCCGTTTTCCTATGACGGCCTCGATCGGGTGATTCACGAGAAGGCGAGACTCGGGCTATTGACCTCGCTGATGGCGCATCCGAAGGGATTGGCATTCGCCGATCTCAAGCAGCTCTGCGGATTGACCGACGGCAATCTCAGCCGCCATCTCCAGGTGTTGCAGGAAGCAGGACTGGTCGAGGTGACAAAAGGTTACGAAGGCAACCGGCCGCACACCTCTTGCCGGCTGACGAAAACCGGCCGCCGCCGCTTTCTCGAATATCTCGCCGTGCTCGAGCGGCTGGTGCGCGACGCCGCCAGGGCCGCCGGCAGGGAAGAGACCGCCGCCGGCAAGCTCCGCATCCTTCCCGCCTGACCGAAATCCTCGAGCCCCTTTTTTTGAAAGGACGCTTTGTAATGCAAAGCAATCTCTCATCCAAACCTCAGTCAAAGCTTCACGTCGGCATCATCATGGATGGCAATGGACGATGGGCGACGCGGCGGCAGCTATCGCGCCTGCGCGGCCACGAAGCCGGCGTCGAGGCGATCCGACGCGTGGTTGAAGCTGCGCCCGACCAGGGCGTCGGCACGCTGACGCTCTATGCATTCTCGAGTGATAATTGGCGCCGGCCGAAGGCGGAAGTCACGGCGCTGATGGCGCTATTGCGGTTTTATCTGGCGAGCGAGGTCGAGAGTCTCGTCCGCAACGGCGTTCGCCTCACCGTGATCGGCCGCCGCGATCGCTTGCCCAACGGTATCGCCGATGCGATCGGGCGCGCCGAGGCCGCGACGGCAAAAGGCGATGTCCTGCATCTGCGCATCGCGGTCGATTACTCCGCCCGCGATGCGATCCTCAAGGCCGCGGCAAACGCCGCAAGCGAAGGCGATCTCACCCGCGAGAAATTTTCCGATCTGATCACCGGCGAACCAGGCCTTCGCGACGTCGACCTCGTGATCCGCACCAGCGGCGAGAAGCGGCTGTCCGACTTCCTGCTCTGGGAGAGCGCCTACGCCGAATTGCATTTCACCGATCGGATGTGGCCGGACTTCGGAGGCGAAGATCTCGCCGAAGCCCTGGCCTCGTTCCACGGACGCGAACGAAGGTTCGGCGGCCTGCAGCCGGTCAGCCCTGAACTCACACCCGAAGTCGCGCTTTAGCTTCTAGAACTGTTTCGACTTGGGTTGGATCGTTGCGCTCCGTGGAGAGCATCAGAAGTTCGTCATGCCCGGGCTTGTCCCGGGCATCCACGTCTTACCTATATCGCCGCAAGAAAGACGTGGATGGCCGGGCATAGGCGAGCGGAAGCGACGCCGTCCTTCGGACGGCTACGCCCGGCCATGACGAGGAAATGGGTCAACGCTCAGCCATTGCGGAATGTATAGGCGTAGCCGTTGATCGCCGGCGCGCCGCCGAGATGGGCGTAGAGAACCTTCGATCCCTTGGGGAAATAGCCCTTCTTCACCAGGTCGATCATGCCCTGCATGGACTTACCTTCGTAGACCGGATCGGTGATCATGCCTTCGAGGCGCGCGCAAAGCCGGATCGCCTCTTTTGTTTCCTGCGACGGGACGCCATAGGCCGGGTAGGCGTAATCTTCGATCAGCACGACATCATCGGCGACGATGTTCTTGCCGAGCTCGACGAGTTTTGCGGTGTTTTGCGCGATCTCGAGCACCTGCGCCTTGGTTTGCGCCGGCGTAAAGGATCCATCGATGCCGATCACCTTGCGCTCGCGGCCGTCCTTGGCAAAACCGACCAGCATGCCGGCATGGGTCGAGCCGGTGACGGTGCAGACGACGATATAGTCGAATGCAAAGCCAAGCTCCTTCTCCTGCGCCCGCACCTCCTCGGCGAAACCGACATAACCGAGCCCGCCATATTTATGCACGGAGGCCCCGGCCGGGATCGCGTAGGGCTTGCCGCCTTTTGCCTTCACATCCGCGATCGCATCTTCCCAGCTTTGCCGGATGCCGATGTCAAAACCCTCGTCGACCATCTCGACGTCGGCGCCCATGATCCGGCTCAACAGGATATTGCCGACCCGGTCGTAGACCGCGTCCTCATGCGGCACCCAGCTTTCCTGCACCAGGCGGCACTTCATGCCGATCTTGGCCGCGACCGCTGCGACCATGCGGGTGTGGTTCGACTGCACGCCGCCGATCGAGACCAGCGTATCGGCGTTGGAGGCGATCGCGTCGGGAATGATGTATTCGAGTTTTCGCAGCTTGTTGCCGCCGAAAGCGAGCCCCGAATTGCAGTCCTCGCGTTTGGCGTAGAGCTCGACCTGGCCGCCCAGATGTTCGCCGAGCCGCGCCAGCTTCTCGATATAGGTGGGTCCGAAAGTGAGGGGATAGCGTTCGAATTTTTCCAGCATCCGAGGGGCCCTTCAGTGGGTGTGATGCCCGGAAATTAGCATTTTGTGCGAGAAAGGTGCTCTCGAAGTTGTTCCAGATATTACCCAATTTAGCTAGCAATTGTGGCTATTCCGCTGCTATCTTCGGAACTATCATCAAAATACGGAAGATCCTTCCATGTCACGCGAGCTAGACCGGATCGATTTGAAGATGCTGCGGCTGCTCCAGGGCAATGGCCGGCTCAGCAACGCCGAACTGGCGCAGCTCGTCGACGTCAGCCCCGCGACCTGCCACCGGCGCACGCAGGTGCTGTTCGAGGAAGGCTATATCAACGACGTCCGCGCGATGATCGCGCCGCACAAGGTCGCGCGCGGCGCGCTGGTGATGGTCGGCGTCGTGCTCGACCGCTCAACGCCGGAAAGTTTTGCGGCGTTCGAAAAAGCCGTCACCAAGCTGAAATTCATCCTCGACTGCCATTTGGTCGCGGGCGACTTCGACTATTTCCTGAAAATCAGGGCCGAAGACATCGCGGATTTCAAGCGTATCCATGGCGATCAATTGATCGCGCTGCCCGGCGTGCGGCAGACCCGAACATTTTTCGTGATGAAGGAGGTCGTCGACAACGCGCCGCTGGAGTTTTGATCGACGGACCGCACACCGCTCACCCGCCGCTGGCCGTCTTCCGCCTCCGTCTTCCGTCTTCAAATCGGCATGCTTGCCGAGAAAGTCCGCGATCTCTGTCTCGACCGCTGTGGCGAGCAGGGCACGGGCGCCGTTGCGCAAGATTTCGGTGAGTTGATCGTCGAACAGTCTTGGCTGAATCAGCTTGATAACGTTATCCTGCGGGACGGCATATCGCTCCTTCGGTGGAGAAGTGGCGGCGTCAAGCACCTCCATGATATCCCGCCTTCCCGATTCCCGCCGTCACCAACATTCGGCGATAGCTCCTACATGGCCGAAGGAATGAAGTAGTGACTGATCAGTGACTGCTCCCAATTCTGCCCCAAAGGCTACGCTGTTCTTGCTGGCCGGACTGACCGCGCTTAGTGAGTTTGCGGTCACGGCTTATATCCCGGCGATAACAATCATCGCCGATGGCCTAGGTGTCCGGACAGAGATAGTTCAGACGACCGTTTCGGTGGGGCTGGTAACGGGCGCGATAGCAGGATTGGTCATTGGCGCTGTCGCCGACTCGATGGGACGCCGCCAACTGCTTTTCCCGGCTCTGGGGCTCTATATTGTGGGTAGCGTCTTCGCTGCCGCAGCGCCCTCGATCTCCTGGTTATTTATTGGTCGTGTATTTCAGGCCGTTGGCGCCTGCGCGGGAATAATATTGAGTCGCGCAATCGCCCGCGATCTCCATTCTGGCCCTCAGTTAACGCGATTGTTGAGTGGAGTAACACTGGTTTTTTCGTTGGCCCCGGCAGTTGCTCCTCTTTTTGGCGGCCTTCTTGCTGCATGGCTTGGATGGCGAGCGATCTTCGCATTCGCGGCCATCTACGGGTGCGCTGTATTTGTCGGCATGCTTCTTCTGCCGGAAACGAAAAAGGGGCCGGCCGCGCCGATAAAAGTCAAAGCAATCTTCGCTACCTATAAAAGTATCCTGACTTCAAAGAGTTTCATTATTCCAAACATGGTTGCTGCAGCCCTGATCGCATCGATGTTTGCATTTATGGTGAGTGCCGCTCCCATCTTCGTGAAAGGGCTTCAATTGAGTCCGGCTTTGGTGGGATGTTTTCCGGCCGTGGCCGTGAGCGGCACGATATTGGGCGCCTCGCTGGCGAGGTGGGCCGCAACGCGCGTTCAGCCGGCGAGGATAGTGCGTGTCGGTTCCTTGATTGCCTTAGCGAGTTCGATAGCGATGGCATCGATTCCGATCTCGGCTCCATATCTGCTGGGAGCAATCACTTTCTTTTGTCTAGGGTTTGGCTTTGCCTTGCCGGTTACGGTCTCGATGGCGATGGCCGATTATGGAGACAAGGCGGGCGCGGCGTCAGCATTGCTGGGCGCCATTCAGTCCATAGGCGGTACAATCGGCGCGTCGATGGTAGCATTGATTGGCGGCTCCATCTATCGAGCGATGCCGGCTGCAATGATAGCTGGTAGTGTCGCCGCGTTGACGCTTAGCCTATCGTTAAGGGCCGTGGTGGCCGCACAGAGATACTCGCGTGAGCCCGCGTAGGCCGACGGCTGGGTTGTGTCGGCTTCAGGCAAGCGAATTCCAGCCCAGCTTGTTACAACGTGATCGTCTCGTAGCGCCGGCGCCCGGACGGTTTTCCGAAAGATCACGCTCAAACAAGGAGCGATGAGATCTTGCTAATGCCCGGCGGATTGTCGGTTCATTTCCTCCAAAAGCTCGCGCATGGCATCGAACTGCGTGCCGAAGCCTTTCCAATCTCCGGATTTCAATCGCTCGACCGCCCGATTGTAGCGATCGAGCGCCTGCCGTGCTGGACCTGCCGCCGGAGCTGCTGCGGGAGCTTCCCCTGTCGTGCTTGAGACTGGCGCCGCAGCGCCGGGTTCAATGAACAGCGCCGACAGGGCCTCGGCGAGCGTCTCCTTCATCACCACATGTTCACCATAGGCCGCGATCACACGTTTCAGTTCCGGCAGGTGTCCGTGCTCCGCGCGCAAATAGAGCGGCGACACATAAAGGATCGAGTTCTCGATCGGGATCACAAGCAAGTTCGCGCCGCGGATCACCCGTGAGCCCATCTGGTTCCACAGCGTGAGTTGTTGCGAGATATCGGTGTTTTGGTTGATCCGCGCCTCGATCTGAAACGGCCCGTAGACGAGCTTCTCCTTGGGGAACTCGTAGACGATCAGTTTGCCGTAGTCGGGCGCGTCGCAACGCGCGGCGAGCCAGGCTATCATGTTGTCGCGGCGGCTCGGTACCATCGGAAGCATCAGGAAGAACTCGGCCTGCGGCTCGCCGGGCAGCCGCATGATGATATAATAAGGGGTCATCATCGAGACGCCGTCGCCGCCCGGTTGCCGCGGGAACTGCCAGAGATCCTCGCGGTTGTAGAAAACGTCAGCCGCCTCCATGTGGTAGGTTTGATAGAGCCGCGCCTGAATCAGGAACATATCCTCCGGATAGCGAATGTGCTTCTGCAAGTCGGGAGGCATGGCGGCGAACGGCTTGAACAGGCCCGGGAAGACCCGCCGGTAGGTCGCGGCAATCGGGTCGCCGGGGTCGATCAGATAGAAGTCGACGGTCCCGTTATAGGCATCGACGATAATTTTCACCGAATTGCGAATGTAATTGAGATCGAGATCTTTCGCGGGCTGCGCCGAAGGGAAATAGGAACTCGTCGTATAGGCGTCCTGCATCCAGAACATTCGCCCATTGCTGACAACCAGATATGGATCGTGATCGAGCCGGAGGAATGGCGCGATGGTGCGCATCCGTTCCTGGATATTGCGCCGGATCATGATCCGGCTGTCGGCCGTGATGTAGCTTGAGAGAACTAGGTTCGGATCGTTGAAGTAGTAAGCGAACAGCGTTCTCCACACCAAAGCTCCGATCGGAACGCCGCCGGCACCGTCATAGGCCGCATAGACGTTGTCTTTCCCTTTCGGATAATCGAATTCCGGCGTGCTCCCCTTGACGATGACGTAATCGTCGCTCTCTTCCCCGTAGTAGATGCGCGGCTCGTCGATTTTTGGACCTCCGTCGGCAACAGGAGGAATATCCCGCAAATAGAAGACCGGCAGTCCTTCGGTGCTCTTGCGGGTGACCGGGCTCATCACCGCGCCATTGCCGTGAGTAAACAGCAGATGGCGGTTGACCCATGTCTGAGCATTCGGCGGCAGCAAGGAGGGCCGCAATTCGCGTGCCGAGAGCATCACGCTTTGGTAGGATCCATCGAGCCAGTAGCGATCAACGTCAAGGTCATGGAATTTGTAGTAGGTACGGATTTCCTGCAGCTGCGCGTAGGTATCCGACAAGGGCAACCAATCCCACAGCCTGATATTTTCGATTGTCGCCTTGTTGGCCTCCAGCGTCTTGAAGGTAAGGTTTTGTTCGGCAGCAAACGGCTTGGCCGCGATCTGATCGAGATGGTAGGCCTGCCTGGTGAGCGCGATGTTGCGCTCGATGTAGGGCTTCTCTAGCTGCAACTCGGATGGTTTGACGAAAAACTGCCGGAACAGCACTGGGACCGCACCAGACAGCATGAAGGAGCCGATGCCGACGAGTAGGAACCCGGCGGCAGGAAGCCGGTAGGTGCGCACCTGCAGGTTCATCCACGCGGCGAGCGCCGCGACGATCGAAAGCCCAATCATCAACCACAGGCCCGGTAGCCCGACATGTACATCGGTGTAGCTTGCGCCGACGACGACGCCGTTGTCGCCGTAGAGCAGGAGATAGCGGTCGAGACCATAGGACCAAGCCTTCACCGCGAAGAGAAGACCGGCCAGCACCGAGCCGTGGGCAATCACTGCCGGCGACACTGATCGGTTGTAAGCATCGTATTCGATGTCGCCGTGCACCCAGTAGATCGTCCCGGCAAAAAGCGTGCTCAGAACGATTGCGAGCAGCATCCAGTTCTTGATTGCGATATAGGCGGGCAATGAGAAGAGATAGAAGCCGATGTCTTTGTGGTAAAGTGGATCGTCCGCGCCGTATGGCACGTGATAGAGAAACCGCAGGTAGATGCCCCAGTTGCCGGCTTCAGCCGCAGCAACCAATAGAGCGAGCAGGCCTGCACCAACTGCGATCGCCCGGGGCCACGGCAGTCGATCACGCATGAACGTGAGCAGATTGGGCGGCGGCGTATGGCCTGAGGGGTTCGCGGCGGAGGCGGCGACGGCATATGCCGCCTGCCGCCGGCCAAAGCGCACCGCAAACCACCCGTTCAGCCAAAGGACGATGGCGGTCGCCGTCAAAACGGTAAAGAAGACGACGGCTTTGGCGCCGATCGTCGTCAAGAAAACCTGCAGATAACCGATCGAGGAAAACCACAGCCAGTCGACCAGGAAGTCGCTCGTGAGCTCGAGGAGGATCAGGCAAATCCCGACCAGGACGGCCGCAATGATGAACCCGACCAAGGCGCTTCGCCTTGGTGCCTTCCGCCCGGGTCCGGTGATCCCGATCGTCATGGTTTGATGATAGCGGAAATGACGGACGCTTGCCGCCGGAATCGTGGTCGGCTGGCGTGTATTCTCAAGCCAGCGTATGCACGATCACCGGACCGGCAACCGCCGTGGCTGGCCCGATCAGCAGAGGCGCGAGGTTCCGTTCGCTCCATGCGAGCCCGCGTCTGTTCGACTCCTCAGCTCCCGCGTGGTTGTTGAATATGCTGATTGCCGTAACCGTGTCGTCCGGCGCGTAGACCACATAATAGGCCATGAAACCTTCGACATCGCTGATGATCGGAATGGCCCCCTCTTTGATCCTGCGTGCCAGCTCTTCGGCCGTGCCGGGCTTTGCTTTGCCCTGACGAATGGCGGCATACATGGCTTCCTCCTTCATAGCTGGGCTGCCCGCCGCCGCGACCATGTATCAGCCCAAAGCAGGCGGGACGTGAGCAGCGGGTTTTCCCCGCATACTAAACCCTACGCCATTGCCCGCAACGACGAACTGGCTCGCGCAAGGACATTAAAACGAGCCACCGATGCGATTGAAAGGAATTCGAATATTATCTTGTCACAGCGTGATGGTCTCGTAGCGGCGGCGTTCGGAGGCTTTTGCGACGGCTTCGGTCCGGGTGCGCGCGCCGAGTTTCCGGAACACGGATTCGACATGGAATTTCACCGTGTGCAGCGAAATGTTCAGGCGCCGCGCGATGGCCTTGTTGGTCAGGCCTTCGGCAAGTGCGGCCAGCACTTCGAGCTCGCGCGGCGTCAGTAGCGCCTGACCGTCGGTCTCGCGCATCGCGCCAAAACCCAAATCCGCGTCAGGCACGCGCACGATCAGCCCGGCAGCCACCGCCCGTATCGCGGCATCGATCTGGTCCGCGCCGGCATCGCGCGATAGCACGCCGGGCAAGTCATGATCGGCCCCTCCGAGCGTGACCACCGGGCGGGTTTCGCCTGCCGGGCGGTCGCCGTCCGCCAGCACCACGTCGGCTGCATCCTCGCCGCCGACGACAAGATGCCCGGCCTCCGCGATCACCCTGCTCAAGGCGTTACGGCGCTGTGAATCCACGGCATGAACGGCGACCCGCAGCCGCCCGGTTGGTGCCAGCTTGTTGGCCGCCTCGCTCATGCGGCCTGCCGTTCTGCGATCGTTGCCTGCACCGTGATCACCGCGCCGCTCCTGATCAGGCGAAGATCGGCCTTTCGCCCGATACTATCGGCGCCGAACAGTCTTGCTAACCTCCGGAACCGATGCGTCGAGGTCCCGTCGACGCTGAGGATGATGTCGCCGGCCACAATTCCGGCCTGCGCCGCGGGGCCGCCTTCGGCGACCGACATCACCATCAACCCGCTGGACTGCCCGGCGGTCTCGCGCAGCGCGTCGGGCACGGCGACGGCCTGCAAGGCGACCCCGAGCCAGCCGCGCGCGATGCGGCCATCCTTCAGCAATTGCGGCACGATGCGTTCAATGGTTGCGGTCGGTATCGCAATGACCTGGCCGCGCGGCCCGAAGGTCGACATGCCCATACAGCCGCCGGCGGCGTCGAAAACCGGCCCGCCCTCTTCGCGCTGAGCCAGACGGAGATCGAGCACGATACGGCGGTCGATCAGGCCGCCGCGGCTCGAATGCCATTCGGGCCCGGCGAGATTGACGAGCCCGAGCCGCGCGCTGGCAGCCCCGGTTCCATCGGCGCCGATCGCCAATGCAACCGCGCCGGTCTGCGCCTCGCCCGCGGCGATCGACGGCGCGACAAGCGGCGTTGCCGGCCGCAAAATCGCGATATTGGTGCTGGGATCGCGTCCGGCGATCTTGGCCGTCACGACCGAGCCGCCCGGCGCAACCAGCTCAAATTCATCCTTTCGCGGCAGCGACTGCTCGGAGGCGACGACGATATCGGATCGCCACAGCAAGCCGGTCAGATGCCGGCCGTGCGCAAGGCGGATCGCGACGACAGCGTTGTTTGCGGTTTCCGCGCGCGCGACGAGCGCGTTCGAGAATTGGACCAAGGGGTCTGCAGCGGGGTCTGCTTGATCGGTCATGGGATGCTCCTATCCGTTAAGATAGGTACGAAACTGGGCGATGCCGCAGCTAAAGACTATCGGCCGGACGGCCGGGCCGGTCCCGGCCATTTGGCCGGGGTTGCCCCGCCGCCAATGGCCCGAGCAGAATTTGCTATCGGCGATCCCGCATTTGGAATGGACTTGCCGCTGTCGGCGATTCAGAATCGGGGCATGGGACAGGTCGATCATACCAGCGAATGTCCGCGATGCGGCGCGAGGGTGACGCTTGCGCAGGCATCGGGTGAGCGGGGCGCTCGCGTATCCGTTTGCGAGGAATGCGCGCGTCCCGATCCGTTCAAATCCGGCCACGCCAACGGATGGCTTCGGGGCGAGCTGCGCCCGCCAAAGTAAGCGTTGGCGCGGCTCAGAGCGCTGAATTCCGCACCAGCATTTTCTGGCGCCGCTGATCACTACCGACCACCTCGGCATAAGCCTCGATCGGATGGGGGCGTCCGATCAGATAGCCCTGCATTTCGTCGCAGCCTTCGCGGATCAACGCCCTGAGCTGCTCCTTGGTTTCGACACCCTCCGCAAGCACGGGCAGCCCGAGCCCATGCGCAAGGCCGATGACGGCGCGGACGATCGCGAGCGAGCGGTCGGTGCGGCCGAGGCTTGCGACAAACGAGCGGTCGATCTTGATCCTGTCGAGCGGAAGCGATTGCAGGTAGGACAGCGAGGAATATCCGGTGCCGAAATCGTCGAGCGCGATGCGGATACCCAATATCTTCAGGGAATTGAGCATCGACGCCGCGCGCGCGAGGTTTTCGATCAATACCCCCTCGGTGATCTCGAGCTCGAGCCGCGCCGGCGGGATTCCGGTTTCCTGCAGCACCGTTCGGACCATTTGCTGCAGATCGCCCCGGCGGAATTGGATCGCCGACACGTTGACGGCGACCTGCAGCGTGTCGTCCCATGAGGCCGCTTCGCGGCAGGCCTGCCGCAGCACCCATTCTCCGATCCCGATGATCAGATCGCTCTCCTCGGCGATCGGGATGAATTCCGCCGGCGGCACGATGCCGCGTTGCGGATGATGCCAGCGTACCAGCGCTTCGAACCCGATGATCTCGCCGTCGCTGTGGCGTTGCGGCTGGTATTCGACAAACAACTCGCCGTTCGCGACCGCGGAGCGGAGATCGCGCTCCAGCGCTCGCCGGTCGCGCAACTGCTGATCCATCGCAGGCGTGAAGAAACGGACCACGCCGCGGCCTTCGTGCTTGGCGCGATAGAGCGCCGCATCGGCGTTGGCAAACAGCGAGCGCGCGTCTTCGCCGTCCCGCGGATAGACCGCGATCCCGATGCTGAGATCGAGGTCGAAACAATGGCCGTCGATTTCGATGCCCGCTTCGAGCGCGCCGCGCAGCCGGCTCGCCAGCAGCTCGGCGCTTGACGGTAGCGGATCCTGTTCGGTGATCGCGATGAATTCGTCGCCGCCGATCCGCGCGAGGAAGGCGCCTTGGGCGGCGACCTGAAGGCGCGTTGAGGCCTCGCGCAGCGCCTTGTCGCCCATCGAATGCCCGAACAGATCGTTGATCTCCTTGAAACGATCGAAGTCGATGCACAGCACCGCGAAGTTACCGTTGCGCTGGCGGGCTCCCTCGAGCGCCCGCGAAAACTGGCCATCCAGCGCGGCGCGATTCGGCAGATCCGTCAGCGCATCGTGACACGCCAGATGCAGGATGCGTTGCTCGGCGCGTTTGCGGTCGGTCATGTCGAACGCCACCGCAACGGCGGCATCGCGGTCGTTGTAGCGCAACGGCCGCGCCTCGATGGCGACGTCGATCACCCTGCCGTCGGCCGTGACATGGCGGCGGGTTTCGTGCCCGGTCTGCAAGCCCTTGTTCTGGCGAAACTCGTTGTGCAGTCTTTCGGTCTCCTCGGGAACGCGCAAATCTTTCACCGTCATCGACAGCATCTGCTCGCGGCTGTAGCCATAATGGCGGCAGGTCGCGGCGTTCACCGCCAGAAGTTCGAGCGTGTTGATATCGACCACCCACATCGGCAGCGGGTTTTCCTCGAACAGCAGGCGGAACGAGGCCTCCCGGCGTTTCAAGTCGGTGATGTCGACGCGGATACCGATGCTGCCGCCGTCCGACATGCGGCGTTCCTCGATCCGGACCCAGCGATCCCCCGGCAATTGCTGCTCATGCGTGCTCTGCGGTTGCGCATGGCGGGCGAGGCGCTCGCGCAACCATTGTTCTTCGCAACCCTCGGCTTCCGGATATTGTCCGCGCGCCAGTCCGAAACGCAGCGTCTCCTCGAAACTCACGCCTGCCGCAATCGCCTCCAGGCTCTCGCCATAGGCTTCGGCATAGCGCTGGTTCCACAGCACGTAGCGATCGTCCTTGTCGAGGATCACGAGACCTTCCGGCACCACGTCCAATGCGTCGATCAGGGTCGCATGCGCCGCGCGGGCGGCAGCCTCAGCCCGCTCGGCATTGGATTTTGCTTCGGTGAGCGCCTTTTCGGCGTGGAACCGCTCGGTGATATCCTCATGGGTCGCGACCCAGCCGCGATCGGGCATCGGCCGATGGCAGATCTGGAAGACACGGCCGTTCGCCAGTTCGACGATGGTGTCGTGCACCTCTTCGCTGGCCACCAGGTCGTTGCGCCACGCGAGGTATTCGTCTTGGGTCATGGCGGGAAAGCTTCCCGCCGCGAACCTGAGATCGACGATCTCAGCCAGCAGCATGCCCGGCTTCACGCTCTCCGGCGGCAGACCGTACAAGTCGAGGTAGCGCCGATTATACGCGATCAGCCGCTGCTCGCCGTCGAAGAAGCACAGACCCTGCGACATGTTGTTGAGCGCCAAGTCGAAGCGGCTGGCGATCTCGCGCGCCTTGGCCTGCTCCTTCAGCGCGATCATCTCGGCCGTTCGTGCGCGCCTGCCTTCGGCGGAAAGCTCCGCCCGCGATGCGACCAGATTGACCAGATCACGGTAGCTGGTGTTCATCATCCGGATCAGCGGCACCAGCAACAGGCAGAGATTCAAGCCGATGCAGACCAGCGGCGCTTCGCCGGTGAACATCAGCCGCAGCGAAATCGGAAGAGCGGAGATCAGCAGCGTGAGTCGGGCGGCGCTCGGAAAGCTGCCGAGGCAATAGGCGCTTGCGACCGAGCCAACGAAGACGAGGAGTGCGACCGGAGCGCGCATATCCGGATCAACATATTCAAGCAGCGCCAGCGTCCATAACGAAAAGCCCGCGTTCATTGTGGAGGCCAGGATCCGGGTCCTGAAGAGATGGTTGAGAGCTTGTTCAGCGGTCGGCACCACCGCTCTCAGCCTCATCCAATAGGTCATGCGGGATACGCTGGCCAGTAGAAGGATCCCCGGGACGCCGAAGCGAAACCAGATCGGAAGCGACGGCGACAGCACGTAGGCAAGACTGATGCTGTCAATGATCAGCACGCCGTAGAGAACCGGAACCTGCGTCGTCAGGATGCGGAACTGCTCGAGGAGCAGCGCGCTGCCCACCGGCGTTTTGGCATTGCCGAGATAGAACCAGCGCCGAACGGCTTTCAGCGCTTTCTTCGGGACGACGGCTTCGATCATGCCCAAGGCTAATCGAAGAGGGGACAATTGCCCGTAAACAACCTTGGTAAGGGTGAACTTAAAATCCGAGATATCTGCGCAGAACCAAAGCTTTGCCGCATCGACGGCGCAAAATCGAACGGCGGACTCCGGTAATATTGCGGATGAAGACGGAGCTTCGAGGTAACCAGATACCTCCACTACCTCCGGACGCGAGCATGTTACGTTGACGCTCGTCAAGGCGTCAGGACCGTCCCCGGCGTTCCAGAGTTCATCAGAAAAATCAGCAGGAGAGCCACGATGATCAGCCACGGCACCTTCACTTGGAACGAGCTCTATACGGATAATCCCAAGAAGGCCTGCGATTTCTACGGCTCGCTGCTCGGCTGGCAGTTCGAGGAGATGCCGGGGCCGGATGGCGTCTACCGGATCGCCAAAGTAGGCGACCGTCCGGTCGCCGGAATCTTCGAAATGAAAGGCGAGCATTTTAGGGGCGTGCCGCCGCATTGGCTCGCCTATATCGACGTCGACGATATCGACAAGCGCGTCGCGGCCGCCAAGAAGGCCGGAGCGCAGATGATACGCGAGCCCTTCGATGTCGAGGGCGTCGGCCGTCTCGCCATCTTCAAGGACGCCGTCGGCGCGCTGATCGCGTGGATGACGCCGGTTCCGCGCGGCTAGAGCGCGATGACTTTTCTTCGAATCGTCATCCCGTTCTATCCTTTTGTTTGAGCATGATCTTTTTCGGAAAACCGGTACCCACTTTTCCGGATCATGCTCTAGCGCGCGATTCTGCTCTAGACGTGGTTCTTGCATAATTGACGATGTCTATCGTTTCGCATTGCCGGTCACGGCGGGCGCGACATCGCTAAAATGCACCCAGAAATTGACCGTCCGGTCCTCGAAATCCGTCATCGCGGCGAACGGGATCGAAAGGGTTTCCGAAACCTGCCCGAAGCTCAAGGTGACCGAGAAGGATTTTTGCCTGACGGCGAGGTCGCGATACTGATACTGAAGCAAGATGCTCATCTGCTGCGGATACAGCGCGCGCAGCCGCGGCGGGATCGAAACGCCCGAGGCGTCGGTGCGAAAGGCGATCAGACGTTCATTGGGGACCTCGTCCGGAAGGGTCGAGGGCGGCAGGCTCATCAGGATTCGCCGCACCACCCCGCGCATCGCCGTGCCGACGGCGGCGGCATCGTGCAGATCCACCCCGGCGAGCGCTTCATCCGCCATCTCCCGGTATCGCAGTTCGGGATAGACCTCGCCCACCTCGGGATCCATCTGCCTGGCGCGGCCGATATCGGCCTTTCCGTCCGCGGTATTTCCATTGTTCAGTTTGGCGAGCCCGAGTCCCGCAAGAGCCCTGACGCTGGTGGGATCGAGGTCGATGGCAGCGTCATAGTCCTGGGTTGCGAGATCGTATTGCCCATTGTCGCGATAGGCGTCGCCGCGGCCGATGAGCGCGCGGGACCGCGCGCCGATGCCTCTGCGGTTTGTTTCCAGTATCGCCGAACAGATCGCGATCCGCCGATCCGGTCTCACACCGGTTCGATCAACGCATCGGCGCGCCATTTCGTGGTCGCGCATCGACATGATCGCCAGCACGAGTGCGAGCGCGCTGATCGCTATTCCCAACGGGATGAAATTCGAAAGTCGCGCCAGTCGGCCGCGCCCGGCCTGATCCGGCTGCGGCTCTAGCCGGCGTGCGAGCTGTGTCTCCAGATAGGACCACGCCAGGCCTCCGATGAGGCCGGTGCTGTGGGCCCAATTGGCGATCGAGCCGAGCGCCCCGATCCAGCACAGAAAGAACCATCCAACGCTGGTGATGACATCGAATTTGTGCAGGACGTATCCGGAATTGGCATCAGTGCGCATTTGCATGAAGACATAGGCGAGCATGCCGTAGATGACCCCCGACATGCCGCCGAAGGTGGGGCCTGCGGCGAAAAACTGCGCGAGGTTCGACGCGATCCCGATCACCACAACGAAGCCGCCGAGGAAGAAGGATCCTCGTTTGGCCTCGATCATGCGTCCGAGATCCCACAGCCAGATCATGTTGAACAAAAGATGGACCGGGCCAAAATGAATGAAAGCGGGGGTCAGCAGCCGCCACACCTCGCCGGCCTTGATTTGCTCCAGGCCGAGGCTGTCGGGATTTGCGATGGAGAGCGCGCGCAGAATTTCCTCTTCGGAGCCGAACTGCATCATCGCCGCGATGGCGACGCAGATCGCGATCAATGCCAGGGTCAAAGAGGGAAATGTCTTCATCGAAGGCGCCGCGTCATTGCGAAAGTCAGCCGCTACCGATCTTGGTCACCGCGTTGCGGGGATAGGTTCACCTTAAGGGGGGTGCTGCCGGCATCCGACGTGACTTCGCGTTCCCGCGGCGCGATCCGCCCGGGTGATGCATGAACTGTCCGCCCAAAGAGGGCGTGGGGAATGCCGGGCGCCGATGCACCCGCAGCCGCGCGTGTAGTGTAGTAAACACGCGCGTTAGTCACCACAGGTCCACCGGAACATCCCGGCATTCCCGCACGCAATGGTTTACGGCTTATTTCGTGCTCTCCCCGGTGACCGGGCTCTTTTGCCACCGTCATCAGCGGAACTGCTTCCACCAACTTGACACCAGCGTCGGGGTGTCAGGACCACACGACTTCGCCGTCCATATGCAGGCGCTCTCGTCAGTAGCGCCGCCTATGTCCACCGCATCCCGTCCCGCGTTCGTGACGACCGCGAAGCGCCCCTCGAGTGGGACGAGACGGTGATGGATATACGAGTGATTTGGGTCAGACGAGAAGCGGAATATTTTTTCGAATGGGACTCGACAGGTTTTTGCCCGACGGGCAAATCACCTGCAATTGCAGCGCGACGCGTGATCGCCGCTTGCCATTCTTCGCCGGGTAGCGGACCTTGTCGCACATCAGGCGGAGCGGAGCGACCAACCTGCTGCGCAGGCCGCGACACGCGGCGCTTGCGACGTTCGCTCGGAAGACGTTCGCCCGGAAGAAAAGAATTCGGGAGCAAACAATGACCAGCGTGCTCGACGGCTATCTCGTGGATCCCAACCTGTCTCTCCTCGACAAAACGCGGATACAGGCCCAAGTGCTGGTGCCGGTGTTGCGCGCGTTGCGGGCTGAGCTCGGAAAGGACAAGGCCGACGCCATCGTGAAGGGAGCCTTGCGCGACTGGTCGAAGCAGCTGTTCGCGGCAATCGGCGATGGCATCGACGGCAATCCGCGGCGCAAATGGGCGGCCATCCAAAGCGTGTGGGGTGAGGTTTCCGGCAGGGAGGTCGAATTCGAGATTCTGCGCCATGACGAAGAGGCGCTGGACATCGACGTGACGCGCTGCCGCTTCGCCGAATTCTTCCGCGCACTCGGCGAACCCGAACTCGGCGCGCTGCTGATATGCGAAGCGGATTTCGATATCGCGGCGGTCGGCGAAGGCGAGGTCAGCCTCGATCGCGCACAGACGATCATGCAGGGCAAGCCGAGTTGCACCTTCCGCTACAAATTCGCGCCGCGGTAGTTACGAGATAGCCACTGGTCCGCATGAGCATCCCGTTCAAAACGATCCGGTCCCGCGCCGAGAAACGCAAGGGCGGGGCAAAGGCGCTGCAGGCGCTGCTGCCTCCCAAGCCGGAGGAAAAGGCGCTCGCCAGACTTGGCGACGACCGCGCGCCGGCGAGAGCGCAGATTTGGTCTCAGGCGGCCGTCCCGAATCCGAATCCGTCATCGCCGAGATACTTCTGCAGTTGTTTGATCCGCCGCTGAATAAGGGGAGCTCCGTCGTTCGGACCGGGAATATAGATGGGCCTGCCGTCGCGACCGAACTGAAAGACCGCCTCGCTGGCGTCCGCGCTCACGTCGCCGAACATCCGCTCCACCGCTGCGAAGTCCCGGTGCGGCGCGAAACCGATCGATTGCGACCACGCCGCAAGATCGCGAAGCAGCTTGCGGGCGTAGCTCGGATCGACGGAAACCATAGGCGACCCGGCATCCGTCGCGTCCATGTACATCTCGAAAACGTCGCGTTCGACCGATTCGAACATCACATCCTTGATGCCGAGACAGAACACATCGATCAGAAACGAACTCAACGCGAGGTGATCGCGCGTGGCGCCGCGCGCCAGAACCAGCGTTCCCATGCCGATCTCGAACAATGATTCGGTGAGGAAGCAGTGTTGAATGGGCGCACGCGCAGCCCGCAGCACGAGGGCGGGCAAGCTATTCTCCAACAACTCGGCCCGTCGCTTCTGCGCCACCACCTGTTTCCGGCGTTGGGCCTTTCTGGCGCGCTTTTGTGCCATGTTCGTTGCCATGGTCCACTCCCCGGTGATTCGGAATTCCTGCATAATACAGGTGAAAAACCCACTCGGTGGGGTGGCGGCGCGCGTTATCAACAAGCCTCAGTCCGGTGCCATGAGCCTTTCAGCCGAGGCATTGCACAAGATGTCCGATGTGGAATTGCCGGCGGCCTATGTCGAAGCCCAGCGACAATTCGCTCGTCGCGACGGGTCAACTTCACAGTGCCCCCAGCCCGAAATCTGCATGAGACGGTGCGTATGCTTCATGCTATGATCAAACCAGGGCAGGCCGAGAGACGCTGATGCTGTTTCGTCTCGCATTTGTCCTTGTGTCGATGGCGGCGCTGCTGGTTCACCCCCATGACGCCGTGGCGCAGGATCTGCTGCGCTATGTCGACCTCAACAGTCCGGAAATGTCGACTTCCGAGATGACGCGTGCCGAGGTCGACGCGCTGCTCAAGGCGGCGCCCCCGGGGGGCGGAGAGCAACGCTCTGCGAATTTGGAAGGAAAGCGACTGTCGCACCTCGATCTCTCGGGCCTCGACTTCTCCGGCAGCAATCTTCGCCTGGCAAGGCTCAATCGGACGGATCTGAAAGGCGCGCGCTTCGATCGGGCCATCCTGAACCAGGCCTGGCTGATCGACGCGGATTTGACGGAGGCGTCCCTCGTCAAGGCATCGCTGCTCAGCACGCAGATGCAACGCGCCAAGCTTGGCGGTGCCGATTTGAGCGGCGCCCGCATAACCGGAGATCTATCCGGTGCCAGCCTGATCGGGGCCAAGCTTGCGGGAGCCGATTTGAGCGCGGACATGCGCAACCAATCGATGGGCCTGATGCGTGGCGTGCTCAAGTCCGCCGATCTCAGGAATGCTGATCTGAGCGGCGCCAATCTCTCGCGCGCCAATCTCGAATTCGCAAAGCTGCAGAACGCCAATCTGGCCAACTGCAACCTCAACCACGCCAGCCTTGCGGGAGCCGACCTCTCCAACGCCAATCTCGCTGGTGCCGATTTCACCGAGACCGACCTCGACTCGACCCTCTTGCCGAGCGCGGCCGCGCTCGCCGAGGCCCGCAATCTGGACAAGGCCTGGAACTTGAACCAGGCGCGGCGCCCACAACAATAGCCCGCCGGATTCGTGCATGACCATCCCGTTCAAAACGATCCGCTCCCGCGCCGAGAAGCGCAAAGGCGGGGCGAAGGCGCTGCAGGCGCTGCTGCCTCCCAAGCCGGAGGCAAAGGCGCTCGCCAGACTTGGCGACGACCGCGCGCTTGCGGAGATGACCCGGCGGGTGTTTTCGGCGGGTTTTGCGTGGAGCGTCATCGAGGCGAAATGGGCAGGATTCGAGCAAGCGTTTCTGAAATTCGAGCCGGGCCGGCTTTCGCTTGAGCCCGACGAGTTCTGGGACGCCTTGATCAAGGATGCGCGCATCGTGCGCAACGGCGCCAAGATCATGTCGGTGCGCGCCAATGCCTCTTTCGTCCGGGAAGTCGCGAAGGAACATGGCAGTTTTGGAAAATGGCTTGCCAAATGGCCGTCCTCCGACCAAATCGGATTGCTCGAGCTGCTGGCGAAGCGCGGCAGCCGGCTCGGCGGCAATACCGGCCAGATGTTGTTGCGCTTCCTCGGCTGGGACGGGTTCGTGACATCCAAGGACGTGGTCGCGTGCCTGCGCGATTCTGGTCTGGACGTGGCGGAGGCGATCACGTCAAAACGCGACCTCGCCAAGGTGCAGGCGCAGTTCAATGCGTGGGCCGAGGAGACGGGATTGCCCTATACGCACCTGTCACGGATTTGCGGGATGTCTATCGGCGAGAATTATGGGACCGATACGCTGGCGCGTTTTGTTGACGGGGAGGCGTGAGGGCGCTCGCCAGAAGGAATTCGAACTCCCCGCCGCCTCTTGCGATCGGACGCTCCGTGGCATATGTCTATGGCATATGCTTGGAGGCAAGCTCATGACCGAGCAAAGGCACGTCAGATTGTTCCGCAATGGCCGCAACCAGGCGGTCCGTATTCCCGTCGAATTCGAGTTGCCGGGCGATGAAGCGATCATGCACCGTGACGGCGACCGTCTGGTGATCGAGCCGGTGCGCAAACGCGGACTGGTCAGCCTGCTCAAGACGATGAAGCCGCTGGAGGAGGATTTTCCCGAGATCGACGATCCGGTACCGGCGTCGGAGAACGTGCTTTGACACGCTACATGCTGGACACGAACATCATTTCCGATCTGGTCAGGAACCCGCAGGGCCGAGCCGCGAAGCGGATCGCCAAGGTGGGCGAGGGCAACATCTGCACCAGCATCATCGTTGCGGCCGAGTTGCGCTACGGATGCGCCAAGAGCGGCTCGAAGCGGTTGCTCAAGGCCGTCGAGGATCTGCTCGGTGAGATCGACGTGCTGCCGTTCGAAGTGCCGGCCGACACCGAATACGGCGGAATCCGCGCCGAACTGGAAGCAGCCGGAAAACCGATCGGCAGCAACGACCTGCTCATCGCCGCCCACGCCCATGCGACCGGTGCCACGATCGTCACCGCCAATAGGGACGAGTTCAAACGCATCCGTGGCCTGAACGTGGAGAATTGGCTTGCTTGAGAACGCGAATTAACGATTCACTCGCGCGCTTAGCACCTGTCAAATGCGAGGTCATGATGAAGCGTTTGGTAATCGCCGCCCTGTTGTTTTTTCCCGGCATCGCGCATGCCGAATATTTCGACACCGGCGCCGATCTGTGGAACCTCTGCACGGATAACGCGTCCGGACACAATTATCTTTGTATGGGGATGTCGACCGCCTATTTCGACATGATGCACGCAACAGGCTATCGATGTGCCATGCCGGCCGTCGATCGAGAGAAAGTGCGCGACGTTGTTCTCAAATATCTCACTGATAATCCCGACAAACGCGGACAACCGGCGTCCGAACTTGCCATCGCCTCGCTGAAGACCGCATTTCAATGCGTCGAGCCGGCTCCGCCACAGGCCATGCGCCCGAGCGCACCAGCGCCAAAGGCCGGCAAGCCGAAGGGCGGCCCGATTTTGCTCACCCCGCAACAATGACCGGACCATGACGCTATCCATCGAAGAACTGTGGAACATGCCGGAACCGGCGCTGATCGCCGCATACCACAGCGCCCGCCGCCAATACGTTGAAAAGAAGTTCGCACGCGACACGCAGCGCGCGCGACTGGAATGGATGAAAGCCAAGCTGTTCATCAGCAGTTCGGGCGGGGTGACCGACCGCAAGATGGCCGTCGATGTATCGGAGGAGCTTGCCCGCAAAGGCCAGGAGCTGCGGGAGATGACGCGCGATCTCGACCTTCTCAAGGTCGACGTCGACGTCATCGCCATGGTCATCCGGCTGCGCGGGGTATCAGCGGCGGCAGGCCTACATGCCGAAGACGCGGCGGACGGCGATCCGGAGCGCTAGGGTGGGTGATCGGGCCCTCATGCACGAGGTCCACGGCGTGGCACTTGAGGAGGTCGCGCTGGCGCTCGGGATCGCGTCGACTGACGCGCAAAATCTCATGGCCAGAGCACGCCGCCGCATCCGCGCCGGCGACAAGCCGGCGCCAGGGGCAGCGACCAAGGCCGGTGACAAGCCCGGTTAGAAGGCCGATCAGCGCTCCACGGCGCCCTCGCCTCCGTCGATCTGGCGGCCCATGAGCGCGATGGCGCGCTGGTAGACCTGTGCGGCGTTCCATGCCTGGATCGCCGCGAAATTGGCTTCGCCGGGCTGGTATCCGGCGCCGGCACGCCAGCCATGGGCCTTGAGGAAGTTCGCCGTCGAGTTTAGCGCGTTGGCAGCGACGTCGAGATTGCCGGTGCCATAAGCGAGGATGTTCTTCGGCAAAAACTGGGTCTGGCCGATTTCGCCATGCATCGAGCCGCGCGTGCTTGCCGAGAGGGCGCCGCGATCGATCAGCTGCAGGGCGGCGTAGAGTTGCTCGGTGAAATATTCCGACCGACGGCAGTCGTAGGCGAGGGTGGCGACGGCTGAGAGCATGTTCTGATTGCCGCGCTGGCTTCCGAAGCCCGTCTCCATTCCCCAGATCGCGATCAGCGGCCCCGGCGGGACGCCGTAACGCTGCTGGATGGATGCGAACAATGCGGCCTGGGATTGCTTCAACGAACGACCGCGGGCGACGATGGTCGAAGCCCCGCGTTTGGCGAGAAACTGATCGAGCGACAGACCGAAGCTTCGCTGGCCGCGGTCGGCGGCAATGGTCGCTGCCGCATAGTTCGTCTGCATCAACGCCGCGATGCCGGAGCCGCCGACGCCTTTTGCCCTCGCCTCCCCCGCGAATTGTCCTTTCCAGGCCTCGAAACCGGCCGCCGAGCTGCCGCACTGCGCGGCATCCGCTTTCGTGCCCAGACACGCGAGCACAGCCCACGCCATGAAGGCAGCCGTCGCAATTTCCCTGCCCCTGATCATTCAAAACTCCCTCGCGCCGTTTGGAAGAAGGTTAGCTCCGGACCCTAGGGAGTTGCTAGGGCGATTGCGCTCCGCCGGCCTGCAGACCGGCAGAGGACCGACGGGCGATCGACAGGACCTTGAAACTTAAGATCTGGCGCGCCATTCAGAACAAAACTACGAACTCTTATGTATTTGATATTACGATATAAATTCAAGCGGGCCTACACGCCCGCAGTACCAGTTCCGCACAATGCGTTGAGCAGCCCACATTATGACGAATAGCAGCCGCCTACCGCCGGACCGGTGTATTGCAGAGTCGACTCACGTGGCGACGCGCCGCGGCCGTGGTCCGGGATATTGATCAGCGCGTGGCCGCAATGCAGACCTCAGGCCACTGCCCGGGT
Source organism: Bradyrhizobium lablabi (assembly GCF_900141755.1). Lineage (NCBI taxonomy): Bacteria > Pseudomonadati > Pseudomonadota > Alphaproteobacteria > Hyphomicrobiales > Nitrobacteraceae > Bradyrhizobium > Bradyrhizobium lablabi. The sequence continues at coordinate 3,274,700 of NZ_LT670844.1, forward strand.
TGGATGCCGACGATCAAGCGGCGCGCGCTGACGCAGCGAAGCGCGGCGCTCGCCGATGGTATCTCATCGAGATACGAAAGCCTTGCAATACGTATCCCGACGGGATACGTATTGCTCATGATCAGGAACTTCAAGGGGAAATTTGCCGAGCCGATCCTTCAGGGCCGCAGGGTCCCGAAGGGTTTCCCAGCAAATCTCGCCAAGGTAGCTCGCCGAAAACTGATTATGGTGGACGCCGCCACCTTTCTTGAGGCCTTGAACTCGCCTCCCGGAAACCGCCTTGAAGCTCTTAGGGGCGATTTGGCGGGTAAGCACTCGATCCGCATCAACGATCAATGGCGGGTCGTGTTCAGGTGGACCGATGCGGGTCCCGAAGACGTGGAGATGATCGACTATCACTAGCCAGACCGGCCGAATGTGGCCACCGAATAGGAGTTCGCACATGGCAAAGAAACTTCCGCCGGTTCATCCCGGCGAAATCCTGCGGGAAGAATTTCTCGTTCCGCTTAAGCTGACACCTTACGCGGTCGCGGCCGCGCTGAACGTGCCGCGCACCCGGATCGAACGCATCGCGCGCGAAGAAAAGCCCGTTACGGCCGACACCGCGCTGCGGCTCGGCAAATTCTTCAAGACCGGCGCTGCGTTCTGGATGAACATTCAGACGCGCTTCGATCTCGAAACGGCCGAAGACGTGCTCGCGCCGCAGATCAAGAAGATCGCGTCTTACGAGGCGGCGTGAGAGCGATGCAATAACCTGACCGGAAAACAAATCGCGCGCACCCAATATCTTGTAACCAATTGCCTGATAGCCAATACGGCGTTTCGCAGCCATGCGGGCCAGAAGGCGCGTAGCCGCTGCGCCCCGTCGCGCGGTTCTCCCAACGGACGGGAAAGACATCTGAGCGACCGCGGAAAAGTCGGCGAAACAGAGCAATCTCCTCTTTGATTGTCGAATTCCGGTCGATGGGATCGCCGGCTCTTGCCGGAAGGACCACCTTAATGGCCGCGGTCCCCTCACTCTGCGCCGATCGCAGAGCGTTGATCTCGGCTACGATCTCCTCGCGCTGGCGTTCCAGCGCAGTGATCGTGGCGCGAGTTCGGTAATTCTGGCGTCTATTTGCGTCATCGTGAAGATTGGCGTGTGCCCACTTGATCCAACGTCAGCCTGACGCAATTTTGCTTCGCCCGATAGCGCCGATCCTAGCCCCGGGTTCGCAGTTTTATTCTGAATGGTGGCAAAATGGCGCGCCCGAAGAGATTAGAACTCCTGCCCCCCAAGATTCGTAGTCTGGGCCGGACCATTGAAATCATTGAGGTCTGTTACCATAAGTCCGCCCCAAACCCAAAAAATGCAAGCAAGATGGCGATAAATCGCCGCCGCCAGTTACGTTAACAGGGACGTCGAAAGCCGTAAAACCTTACTCCAAACCGGATGTCCGCTTCGCGCGAAGTGGCGAGTTGGTAATTCTGTTTGGGGAGAGCCAGACTGCTCAGTCGTTATAAATGATACGCTCGCCATAGAGCGACGCGGAGGGCGGGGTGGCGGAGGAGCCCCTATGCTTCTACGTCCTGTCGACAGAGCATCATGCCGGTGGCCCGCTTTGCGTAGAGTCGAGGTGTGACGCGGTAGCTTTAGGTTCGAACATATCTGTTTCCGCCCCTTTCGTTCGGCGGTGCCTTACTGGTTCGACCATGTCCCCGTTTCCACACCCCGCTCATCGAACTGGACAGGCAGATTTCCCGCATCCAGCTCTCGGACAAAACTTCACGCCTTCACCCACGGCACGTCGTGCCCAAGCCTGCTCAGGCGTACGAGCCCAAAGTGCCCGTAAAGATGCGAGAGTGGATAGCTCCCGCCCTTGCGACGCCTGGTTTTGTGCTTGAACTGCAACCACCGGCGCAGCCGCATCGCTGTGTAGCTGTCGAGTGCCCGATACGCCTTGCTGACGGTGCCTACTCGAAAGTAGTTCGCCCATCCGCGCAGCGTGCGGTTCACTGTGCCCACCAGCTTAGTGACCTCTTGCCATGTCCCCGTTCGGTCCGTCAGTGCATGGATTTGCTCAACCATGCGCTTGATGCTCTTCTTCGATGGCCGGTAACCCAGGCGCGCCTGGCCGGTTCTCACAGAATACATTCGTCCGAACGTGTACCCCAGAAAGTCGAACTCCCCTTCCGGGACCTTGCAGATTCGTGTCTTCTCCTCGTTGACCGTGAGCTTCAGCTTGCTCATGATCTTGCGCAGTTGTTGCAATGCCTCATCGGCTTCGCCCTTCTTGCACAGGATCACAAGATCATCGGCATAGGTCACGATACGACTGCCGAGGCGTTGCTCCAGTCCGAGCTTCTTCCATCCCAGCACGAACCGGCGCATGTATATATTCGCCAGCAACGGTGAGATGGGTGAACCCTGCGGAATGCCGCGCCGGTTGTCCCGGGCTTCGGTCGTGCGTGTCTTCCTTCCTCGATCATCGGTTTCTTCCACGGGGCATTCCAGCCACATCTTGATCAGATGCAGCACGCGTCGATCAACGATCCGGCGCGCTACCGACTGTAATAGCTCGGCATGGGGGATGCTTCCGAAGTAGTCCGCGAGGTCGGCGTCAACGACTTCCGGGTGGCCCCGGAACATCAGCTCTTCCACCTTGACCACCGCCTGTTGGGCATTGCGCCCGGGCCGGTACGCGTACTGTTCGGGTGGAAGGTCGGCTTCGAAGATCGGTTCCAGCACCAGCATCGCTGCTGTCATGCAGACCCGATCCCGCACGGTCGAGATGCCCAGCGGCCTGAGCTTGCCATTGGCCTTCGGGATGAACACTCTTCTGATAGGATCCGGATGGTAGCTCTCCTCCCGGAGCGCAAGCGCCAGTTCGCCAAGCCACCGCTCGACGCCATACGCCTCGATGTCCGCGAAGTCCTGACCGTCTACCCCCGGTGCGCCCTTGTTGGAGCGGCACTGGGCAAACGCATGGGCCAGAATGTCCTCACGGCTGATCTTGTCGTACAGGGCGTAGAAGCGATAGCCGGCTTCTGCCTTCGCTTTCGCGTGCAACGCCTTCTGCAGTTTCTGAACAGTTTTCGGAGTTGATAGGTTGCCCAATCTCCAAATCCCTCACCACTTGTTGCGTCTGTCTTGAACTGAGGTCCCTTCCCTCCACCGGCGTTACCCGGCTTCAGCGGTACTACGAACCTCTCCGCCACCCCAAGGCGCCCGGCCTGTCCCTCGCGGGCGTCCGGTTGGTCATCGCTGACCACGCCTTGGGGCTTCCCGTGTTGCGTACGCTTTCCTTGTGTACATGCCGCCGCCAGTACCCCGGTGCAGCAGCTAGGCGTAATCTTCGCTCGTTCACCTAGCCGTATCAGCCTTCCCCGATATGGCAGTCGGGTCGGCCTGCACATCGACCTTTTCGAGGCTTGCTCAGCGTTTACTCGCGTTGCGGCCTGCACACTCGCGCTGTCGCCAATTCGCGACACGCTAATCGAAGGCTTCAGCCACTTCGTTACCTCCATGACTGCTCCGATTGCTTCCGGCTGGAGCGATTGCCGGGTGGGGCTTGCACCCACTGGAAAGCGCCGCCTTTGCACGGCGCACGCCAATGGCGGTCATTTGCGACTATCCCGCGCGCGAGAGCTAAAGCTGACGAAATACTGCGCTCGGCCACGCAGTGGGCATCGAACCGGGTCTATGCGCTTGTCATTTTTGGCCGTAGACTTCTTGCAACCACCGATTCTCAGCCAAGGATCGATCGGTACAGGCCCAAATATCGATCGGCCATGAGATCTACCGTGAAGCGTGCAGATACCGCCGCACGGCACGCGGCGCGATCGATTTCGCCGATACGATTGATCGCATCTACCGCCGCATCGAGGCTGTCGACCAGGAAGCCGGTTACGCCATCCTCGATCAGCTCGGGCATCGATCCGCGGTTGCAGGCAATCACTGGCGTTCCGCAGGCGAGCGCTTCCACCACCGACAGGCCAAACGGCTCATCGAAATTGATGAGGTGGAGCAGCGCGCGCGCGGAGCCGAGAGTCCTTGCGCGCGCCGCGCCGCCGACCGGGCCAAGATAGACGACGGACCGGCCGTCGAGTGCGGGCGCGACCAGCTCGTTGTGATAATTCTGGTCCTGGACGATGCCGGCCATGATCAATTTCCGTCTGGATCGATGGGCTGCCGTGATCGCTTCAGCAGCCCCCTTGTCCGGATGAATGCGGCCGAAGAAAAGCAGATCTTCGCTGCCATGCGGGTCGAAGGGAAAGTCCTGCAGCGGGATGCCATGGTGGATCGTTGCGGCATAGCGCAGGTCCGGATGGCGGTCGGCCTGGCTGATCGCGACATAGTGGACGCGATTTTCGTATTGCTTGAAGGCGGGCAGAATGCGCTCTGACGAGAAACCGTGGATCGTCGTCACCATCGGGGTCCCGACCAGCCGCGAGAAGGCGAGCGGTACGAAATCGGCCTGGTTGTGAATAAGATCGAACTCACCGGCCTGTTCAAAGACATGGGCGACGTGGAGCATCTCCCACACTTTGGCGTCGATCGCGGGGTCCTCGGAATAGGGCGCCGGGCAAATGCCATCGAGCCTGGCCGCGGTTCTGCTATCCTTTGTGGCGAACAGGGTGACATCAACACCGCGCGCCACCAGCGCCTCGGTCAAGAGACTTGTGACCTGCTCCCAGGGACCGTAATGGCGCGGCGGTGTACGCCAGGAGATCGGCGCCAGCATGGCGATACGCAAGCAACCCTCCTTCCCTGCTTGGTGCTATCCGGCCCTAAGCACTACACCTTCATTCGACCGTAGTAGGATGGCCCCGCCTTCAACCAGCGTCGCATCGTCCACAGTGGACAACAGCAACCGACTCCCACGCGCCCAATCCGGCAACTGCAGTCGGTGCGGCCTCCCCCCGAAGTTGAGCGCCACAATCAGCCGCTCCGCGTCGTGTCGGCGCTCGTAAGCAAGTATCTCGCCTTCCCCACTCAACAGTACGAAATCACCGGTCGACAACGCCAAGCAATTCCGCCTGAGCGCAATTAGCCGACGATAAAGTGTCAAGATTGATTGAGAATCTTCCGTCATGCGCGCCACGTTGCGCGTGGGCCAGTCGGCATTGAGCGGCAGCCACGGCTTAACCGTGGTGAAACCGGCATTTTCGCTCTCATCCCATGGCATCGGCGTGCGCACGGGGTCGCGGCCCAACGCCAAACCGGGCTCGCGCAACTCGCGCGGGTCCCGGACCTGGGATGGTTCGATCCCGACATCACTCAAACCGAGTTCGTCGCCATAGTAGAGCGTGGGTGTGCCGCGGAGCGTCAGCAACAGCACCGCTGCGACGCGGGCCTGGGCCTGACCGCGCTTGGCGGCAACGCGCGGCCGGTCATGGTTGCCGAGCACCCAGTTTGGCCAGCCACCGGACGGTAGCGCCGCCTCATAGTTGGCGATCAATGCCGCAAGGGAGCGCGCCCCCCACGGCGTATCAATGAGCTGGAAATTGAACGGCAGGTGCACCTCTGGGCGCGTATCACCATAATATTGCATGAGCCGATCGACTGGCAGGTAGACCTCACCAATCAGGACTCGCTCGCTCTGTCCCCTGGCGCCATAGCTGTCGGCGATTTCACGCATATCGGCGGCGATCCGGTGCACCTCGGGCTGATCTGTCGAATGAAGTTGAAGCAGGCGGTGCATTTCGCCCATTTCGGACCGATAGGCCGGGTTGGGTGGATTGTCCGGGAAGTCTGCCGCCTTGAGCATGTGCCACAGCACGTCGATACGGAAGCCATCGACGCCGCGGTCGAACCAAAAACGCATCACATCGTACATCGCCGCTTGCACGGCTGGATGACGCCAGTTGAGGTCTGGCTGCTCCTTCAGAAAGGCGTGGTAGTAATATTGTCTGGTTGCCTTGTCCCATTGCCAGGCTGAGCCGCCGAAATCGCTGATCCAGTTGTTGGGTGGTCCGCCGTCAGCGGCAGGATCGCGCCAGATGTACCAGTTTCTTTTCTGATTTTCCCGCGAAGAGCGGCTCTCGACAAACCACGGGTGCTGGTCGGATGTGTGGTTGGGCACGAAGTCGAGCAAAACCTTAAGCCCCCGCCGATGGGCTTGCATGAGCAGATCGTCGAAGTCTGCCAGCGTGCCGAAGCGTGGATCGACGTCGCAATAGTCGGCGACGTCATAGCCGAAATCAACCATCGGCGACGGGTAGACGGGGGAGATCCAGATCGCGTCGACCCCAAGGCTGACAAGATATTCGAGCCGCCGCCCGATCCCCGTGAGGTCGCCGATGCCGTCGTCGTTGGTGTCCTGAAAGGAACGTGGGTAGATCTGATAGATCACACCCGCCTGCCACCATAGCGCGGTCATGCAGAAGCCAATCCGAGCGGTGAAAAATAACTCTCTACCTGTTGTGATCGGAAGTCGACGGTTTTTCTCCAGATCTCGTACTTCGGACCGGTTGGAACTGTAGCCGAGCTCTGCGCAAGGACGAATGTCCGCTTTGCGGCAGAAGCGGTCATTCGATCTTCGAATCTCCGCAGCCGCGACCAGCTAAGAACGAACCTCTCAGCACTTCCTAGTGGCCAAGACACCTAGTGGCCAAGACACGCCAGTGCGTCACGTCGATCTCGGGATGATATTGCTTCCAGAGTTTGCGTGGCCTATCGCTCGGTAAACGCCACGTCCAGGGAGTTGAACACCGGTTTGAACATATATCGAATGATTGACTTTGAGCCGGTCTGAATGTGCGCTTGAAGAACCATTCCTGGCGTAATTGGATAGTTGGTAGTGCCAGAGCGAACATGGTCCTGCAGAAGTCGTATGGTGGCTTTGTAGTAGGGCTCGGCAATATTTTGATTTTGGCCTGAAGGATTTTGTTGAGCGGGCGGCGGCGAAAAGGTCGTAGCCGACAAATATTCGACCTTGCCCCGAACAGGACCGAAGATCGTGCTGTCATAGGTCAAAAGCCGAATCTCCGCATCCGCATCCGCGCGTATGTGGCCGGAATCCTTCGGATCGATGTGTACCTCGGCGACTAACTCACGTTCTGTTGGTACTATCCGGGCCACGAGGTCGCCAGGTCGTACAACTTCTCCGATCGATTTCGGAGCGAGCTCTTGCACGATCCCATCGGAGGGCGCCCGAACCAACAGGCGATCGGAGCGATCGGCAAGCTTGACCAACTGCTGTTGGGTTTCTGCCAGATCAGTGGCAGCCTTAACCCTCTCCTCGCTTAGCTTTTGGTGTGCCTTGGCATCAGCTTCCCACAAGCTGCTTTCAGGCGCGGGCCGCCACCGCAATATCCCGCTCTAGCAACCCTATTACCTCTCCAAACATCCAAATCTCGTCGTCGGTATAGCGGCCGGCTATCAATACATCGGTCGCATACCACAACGCTCGCTGGCGGCTCTCTGCTGTTCCCCGCGACACCGCAACTTCTAGTTCCTGCAGGAATGACATTGCTTCAATCGTTTGTCAGGAATTCTAAGCGATGCGCCTGTCCCCATAATTCAAGGCGGGCGCACCGGGGAAATAGGTAGAAACGCAGCAATCAATAACCGGAGCTTCGGGACCAACGATCAATTTGGCCACACTATAAATCTCGCTTAATGGTCGAACGCGAGCCAACTGCCGGGGCTGCATCACGCGCGCCTCCTGTGACCTATCGACAAAGTAAAGACTATCCTCGATTTCTTAATGGATTTCGCCGGAGAGGTGATCGACGTCCTCCGAGGGCTTGTAAACGGCAATGAGCGGTAATCTGTGGCCGCTGGTATTGAACGATTACTCTCAGTCCAAACTCGCAAGAGCATGAACGGTGCTACCGCACCGTCGCGAAAGACGATCACATCTGCCGCGATGCGCCGGTGTCGTTTGACCGAACCAAAAACCGAAGCATGGGTGAACCTGACGGAGCCTCGCGCGCGGCAACCCTTTATTTAGAACACATGACCACACTGGCTAGCGGGCTACTTATCTTGCCCGTGCGAGAAACCGTCGCCGTGTTCTCAGCTCGGCGGCGGCTTTTGCTGCGCCTCCACTTGAGCGTCCAGTCCCACGAAACTCCCTCGGGCCAACGCCCTCGATCGATTTTTCCGCTTCTGTTTCGTTAGGGTTTAGCGACCGCGTAAACATGCCCTTAAACCGACGAACTCATAATGCGGTGTCTGATTTCAGAGGTAATTTCATGATCGACGACAAAGTGAAAATCAAGTGCACGAAATGCTCGCAGATATTCCGAGAGCGGGCGCAGAAAATCCGCAACGGGTTTCAAACGAACTGTCAGCACTGCAATCGGCTGATTACGTTCGATACCAGTTCGGAAGATAACAACATTCGCCGCGCGCTCATGAGCGCCAAGGAGGTACGAATGGCACTTGAAGCCCGACCCAAGGAAGGGTCGGTGGCACAAGTCTAGGTCGGCGATCGGAAGTCGCGCTCGTCGCGTTCTTCCCTTGTGCGATCGGTAGCGCGCAATGGACTCAAGCGAGACAAAACTGAGGTCCTAAGGCTTCACTCCCGCATTGCGCCAGACAGACGCTGAAGACCGCTTCGCGCGAACTCCGGACGGTACCCACAAGGAAGCTTTTTGACCTCCTAATGGACATGCGACGATCGACGTCTGGGCCTCGTATGCTACGGCATAGAGCTGGCTAAGCTTGGTTGTCCGGCGACCCATGTCTCGATAACTTCAAACTTGCTGCTGAAAGCAATGAGGTCGGCGCGATAGCCCGGCGCGATCGCTCCGAGCTGGGACTCTAGGCCGAGAAACGTTGCCGGCGTGCGAGAGGCCATTCTCAGCGCGTCGGCAACCGCCACACCAAGCAACGCGACCGCATTGCGCACCGCCTGCATCATGGTCAAGTGGGCACCGGCGAGTGTGCCATCTGGACCCGTCAAGCGATCGCCCTGCAGCAAGATCCGTCGCCCCTGCAGCAGGAAATGCCGCTGATCCGTGCCAACCAGGGGCATAGCATCGGTGACCAGCATCAAACCATCGCGCCCCTTGCAACGCACGGCGACACGCAAGGAAATGGGGTCGACGTGAAGGCCGTCGCAAATGATCCCGGCAAATAATCGTTCGTCGTCGAGTGCGGCACCGACCACGCCCGGGTCGCGGGAACTCAGCTGGGACATAGCGTTAAATAGGTGGGTGACACCTGTCACCCCGCGATCCGCAGCCCGCTTAATTTGGGTTGCAGTCGCGTCGCTATGGCCGGCCGATACACGCAATCCCGCTCCGATAAGATCGTCAATCAGCGACGTAGTCACGCATTCCGGAGCCAAGGTCACCATTGAGTGACCGCACCTGCCAAAGCTCTTTATGGCCGCGAGATCGCGCTCGTTCGGCACGCGAATCTCAGATTCCAGATGAATACCCTTACGAGCTTTGTTGAGCGCAGGGCCTTCGAGGTGAAACCCGAGCACGCCGGGAATCTGCAATGCGGCCGGAGCGACCGCAGCGAGGCGCTCGATCACATCGGTCCGATCGGTGATCAGCGTCGGCAGACAGCCTGTGGTCCCCCTCTTGCGGTGAGCCTCGACTATCCGGCGCACGCCGGCCTCGCTCGGCTCATCATTCAGCAGAACGCCGCCACCGCCATTGACCTGGATATCGATGAAGCCGGGCGCGAGGATCGCGTCGGCGGGAAGTGCGGTTATGCCGCGCGACGGCGGGTCTCCGAAGCCGACGCTTTCGATGAGGCCACACGAAATCGTGACTAGAGCGGGCCCTCGCATTGCCGTTCCATCGAATAGTTGCGGCGCGGCGATCGTGAACCCGGTCGGGGGCGGGGAGTCGTCCATGATCTTCATCGCGCGTTTGCCCCGTGTGCTAGTCTAAGCATCGGTAAGGTACTGCCGCATGAACCCCAGATCGCACAGCCGGTTCCCTCAAAACGACAGCCTATACCGGAGGCCTCCGATGGACCCGGAACCAACCTCTGCACGTTGGAACGGAATGGTGACGAAAGGCGCATTGTACCTCGGAATTGACGGCGGAGGCAGCCGTTGCCGCGCTCGCATCGAGGATGAATATGGTGCAGCGCTCGGCGAGGGTAGCTCGGGGCCGGCAACGACGCGGTTGGGCATCGACCAGGCGTGGCGGTCAATCCTGCAAGCGTGCGCGGCTGCAGCCGAGCAAGCAGGAATAGCGCGGGAGGATTTTGCGCTGATGCACGCCGGGATCGGTCTTGCGGGTCTCGGGCGCCGAGGCGCCCAAGCGGCGCTTAAGGAGATTGCGCATCCGTTCGCGTCCGTTCGCTTTATCGGCGACGGATTAACTGCCTGTCTCGGTGCCCATGGTGGTGCGGACGGCGCCATCGTTGTCGCCGGCACTGGCTCGATCGGCGTCGGTTTGATCGGTGGCCGCGAACTCCGCTTCGGCGGATACGGGTTTCCAATTTCTGACGAAGGCAGCGGCGCCGACATCGGCTTGCAGGCAATCAAGCTCGCGCTCTGTGCAGCGGATGCGCGCGGCGAGACATCGCCGCTGCTCGAGGAATTGCTTGGTGCTTTCGACCATGACCCCCTTCAGGCAGTGGCCTGGTCTGAACAGGCGACTGCGACCGACTATGCCGCCTTCGCGCCGATGGTGTTGCGACATGCGACTGCGGGCGACCCAATCGGCCGGCGCATCGTTGAACGCGCAGCTGATGCGATCGGCGATCTCCTCGATGTGTTCTTGCGGCATGGAATCGAGCGGCTGTCGCTGGTCGGCGGGTTGTCGGGACCAATCGCCGCGTGGTTGACTTCCGATCTGCGCGGCCGCCTCACACCTCCGGACGGTGATGCGATCGCGGGCGCGCTACTGGTGGCGCGTCGGCGCGTTGCTGTGGTTGAGGCGGCCGCCGAACGCGAACGCGTTGCCAAGGTTCCAAATCAGTGAGAGGAACGGATCGCACGCATGGCTACCGAAGACGTCGACCCTCGCTTTGCTGATCTCGACGCTTGGTCGCTGGCGTCAGCGATTGAGGCGATGTGGGAGGGCCAGCTCGCCGCGGCCGCGGCCGTGGGGCGCGCGCTTCCTGCCATCACGGCGGCGACAAGTGCGGCAAATGAAGCGCTTGGCGATCACGGGCGCCTGATCTACGTTGGCGCGGGCACCTCAGGCCGGGTGGCTGTGCAGGACGGAGCGGAGCTGACGCCGACTTTCGCTTGGCCCCAAGAGCGGCTGCGCTTCATCATCGCCGGTGGCGAGAGCGCATTTGTCGCAAGCGCCGAAGGCGCCGAAGACGATGTCGCCAATGCAGTCAAACAGATCGATGCCGCGCGACTCTGTCCGCATGACGTTGTGATCGCAGTCGCAGCGAGCGGCACGACGCCGTTTACCGTGGCGGCCCTGCAACAGGCCGGCACGTACGGCGCCGTTACGATCGGCGTTGCCAATAATCCTGCCACCGCGTTGCTCACATCAGCGAAATATCCGGTGTTGGTCGAGACGGGGCGAGAACTGATCGCCGGCTCGACGAGGATGAAAGCCGGCACAGCGCAGAAGATCGTGCTTAACTTAATCTCGACCGGCATTATGCTGCGCCTCGGCCGCGTCTATCGGGGCATGATGGTCAACATGCAGACGACAAACGCGAAGCTGAAGCGCCGTGCAGAGGTGATGGTTGCCCGGATCGCCGGTTGCGACCAAGCGCAGGCTGCTTGTGCCCTTGAGCAAACCGAGGGGGATATCAAGATGGCCGCTCTCGTAGCGTTGGGTTACGACAAGGCCGAAGCAGAGCTCATTCTCGCAAGGCACAAGGGTAATCTGCGTCGGGTGTTCGCGGATCTCACCTGACGATTGCAGTGAGTAACGGCGAACAGCGGGCGTGCAGCGAAGATGGAGCTTGTGAGCAATGGCACAATCCGGTTCTTCTGCAATGGCGCACGAGATTTTGGAAAGTGCGGACGTCGTCTCGCGCATCGTCCGCGACCGCCATGCCATCGCTGAAGTTGCAAGATGCCTGGATATTGGCGCCGCGCCCGTTGCTGTCCTGTGCGGCCGCGGAAGCTCCGGGCATGCCGGAGTCTTCTTGCGCTACCTCATCGAAACCCGGCTACACTTGCCGGTGTCCGCCAGTGCTCCGTCGGTGATCACGGCATTTCGTAAGCCGCTGACGTTGCGCAATGCGCTGTTCATCGTGATCTCGCAATCAGGGCGCAGCCCCGATCTGATCGCTGCAACGCAGTCCGCGCGAGCTTCCGGTGCTCGCACCGTTGCAATCGTCAACGCGCTGCCGTCGCCGGTCGCCGATGCCGCCGAGTTCGTCGTTCCGATCGAAGCCGGGCCCGAACATTCGGTCGCCGCCACCAAGACCGTCGTCGGCTCGATGGCGGCAGGTGCTGAGCTCATTGCGGCATTGGCCGACGATACGGCTCTTAGGTCGGCTCTCGATCGCCTGCCGGAGCGCCTTTACCGTGGGCTGACACTCGATTGGACCGAAGTATCCGATGATCTCGCCGGCGCATCCGCCGTGTTTGTCGCCTCACGCGGTCTGGGCCTGGGCTCAGCTCGGGAAATTGCGCTGAAGCTTGCCGAGATACTGCGGCTACCCGCGCTTGGTTTCAGCGCCGCCGAGCTGCAACACGGCCCGCGCGCTGCCTTGTCATCGAAGACGCCAGTCATCATGATGCGCTTAATGGATGAAACAGCTGCCACAGTGGATGCGGTGGCGACCGAGCTGCGAGAGCGCAAGATTGCGCTTCATCTGTGTGGCGGCCCGCGCAGCACGCTGCCGTGGTTAGGCGACGATGATCCCGCAACCGACGCAATCACCATGCTCGTTCCGGCCTACCGCATGATCGAACGCACCGCGCAGGAGTGGGGATTTGACCCGGATCGTCCGCTGCAACTGAGCAAAGTTACTGAAACCTTCTGAGCTTGGCGCCACAGCGTTTAGACGCGCACGCCGGCGGATCGAGCCTGCGGTTAGTCCGCCGCACGCGCTGCGAAATGTCCGCTTCGCGGCGGCAGCCATAACCGGTTGTTCGGCTAATTCGCCACCGCGGCGTCTGTTCGGGATGCTACGGCACCGGTCAACGCTTCGAACGCGGGTCAGGCTCCGGGCGGGCGGCAGCACACGTCATGGTCGACATCCCTGCGAAGGGCAACGGAAAGTTCTGAGTCGTATGTGATTGCTGCGCTTGCGCAGCGATGGTCGGGACTGTTTTCTTATTCAGCCGCCAACGCGGTTGCCCAGCTGAAATCATAATGCGCGCTCAATGCTTTCATCGCGACGACTGCACCCAGAACGCAGATGATCTGCAATAGCGTCCTCGTCGAGAAAACCTTATTGAAGAGCCTCATATGATCTTCCGCTTTTGCTTAGTCATATTGTCAGCGAGCCGGGTGGCGGCGCATTTGACCTAGCGTCGGTGGCCTAGACGAATCCCAAGCTTGAGCGCCTTCTGCCGCAGCGAACCCACACTACGCTTTGTAAGCTTCGCAATTTTAACGACGGGTGTTTTCGCCTTTGAGTGCGCACGCAACTCCTTTACATCGGCTTTGGTGTATTCGCGACGCACGACCGTCTTCTTTGCTTTTTTAGGCACTCAATATTCCTTGATTGTGAGGCCGCCTTAGTACCACAGATAGCGTGAGCAGCAAGCGTTATCAGCTTTAACGCCGAGCCTCGTGCCCCGTGTGTACCGAAAACTTAAACCCGGAGATAGTGATGATGAAGCCATTGTGCGAGCGAATGCCGCAAACTGCTACGGAGCCTGGTTCCGAAATGGTAAGCTCTCTGCTCATGCCTTATCGGTTACGAGAGGCTGTTTGCGGATGAATGACCGCTTCGCGCCTGAAGCGAAACTCAAATTCACCGGCCAGGTGCGGCAAAACAGGTTGAACTCCATGGACGCTCGCGATCAACGGGATCGGCAGCAGTTCCATGAAGCGAAGATATTCGACGCCGTTCAAGCGCCGGTTTTAACTGGCTCGATCGACGCTGCCCTGCTCCGCGCGTTTATCGAAAATATCGAGATCGGCGCCAGCCGAGAAGTGCCGAAGGCTGCTGCGCTGGATGATCTGCGCGGCTACCGGCGTCTCGCGGCAAGTGAGAGGTCACATCGATTCACACAAGACCCACTTCGCATGTCGCGATCACCGCGAGTGATTTCTTCATTTTTCCTTGGGCGGTTCGGTCGAAATGGCGAGGCGTTGGAGTAGGTCGGTCGAAGCACCTGTACCGTGCGGCTCGGTCGATGTGAGCGTTCTTGGAAGCATGCAATCGGTAAGCAGCCGTCCGTCAAGGTGATCGATTTCATGTTGAAAGATGCGTGCCGGCCATCCTTTGAGGGACCAGGTTTTCCGCCGGCCATTCGGCTGAAATCCTTCAACCTCGATCGCCCAGTGGCGGCAAACATCCGCCTTAAAACCGGGAATGCTGAGACACCCCTCTGTCTCGATCACCATCTCCGGGGAAGTCGCGTACCAGATCGGATTGATGACTGCCTCAAACGGGAAAGGATATCGATTCCGAGCCTTTTGCTGTCCGGGAGACAGATGGCTCATCCGATCTTGAGTGTCCTCAACAACGAAAACGCGTAATGGCACGGCAATTTGCGGCGCCGCAAGGCCTACGCCATTTCCCGCCAGCGTCACACGCATGACATCGATCAGTTCGTGAAGCGCGGGAGTGCCGAATAGTTCTTGCGGTACATTTCGTGTGCCGTTACGGAGCGCCGAATGGCCAACTTTGACTATCTCGACAGCGGTCGCAGGAACATCAAAGATCATTAGCAATCCCAAAAAGAGCGCGTGCGGTCTATGTACACAGGATTAGCCGAGCGGTGTACCGGCCGTTTAGTTGCCATCGCGGCAAGCCGATCCTTTTCTTTCACGTACGCGCCGGTGGGCTCGCTGGCGCGTATCACTTGCGACCTCAAATGCGATGGGAGATCTTCAACATCTCTGCGGCGCGCTCGCCTATAACAACGCATGGCGCCATGGTGTTGCCGGTTGTGACCCGCGGCATAATGGAACCGTCAGCGATACGCAGGTTGTCGATCCCATAGACATTAAGTTTGCCGTCTACGACCGACATGGAATCGCGGCCCATCTTGGCAGTGCAGGCTTGGTGCCAGTATGTGACAACGCAATCTCTAACAAAGGCTTCCAGAGATTTTCCCTTCATCCCCCCTGGTATCACCTCGCGCTTTACGAATGGCCGCAGCGCGGCGGAGTTCGCAATCTCGCGGCAGAACTCCACACACCTGACCATGGCCTTCAGATCATCAGGGACTCCTAGATGATTGGCTGTAAGTTCTACCGGGTCGAGAGGGCTCGGCCCGGTGAGACGGATATGGCCTCGGCTCTTTGGGCGGACAATACCGGGGATAAATGTCCATGAGTTCTCCGGCGGATTGAATTGGGCTGTCTCGGGGCTGACAAATAAACCCTCGCCCATGGGACACAGCATGTCCGGTGTGTCGAGGCTGGGGTCGCTCTTCCAAAAGACCATTGCCTGCTCTTTTTGGGCGACTGCTTCGGGCTGTTGATGTTCCCAAACACACCCCAAAAGCAAAGGATGGTCTTGAAAGTTTTCTCCCACGCCTGGAAGATGTCGCACAAGCGGTATCCCGAGGCGCTGTAACTCAGCCTGATTCCCGATACCGGACTGCATCAGTACCTTTGGTGTATTGATCGCGCCTAGCGATAGAACAATCTCGAGTCCAGCCCCGATGCGAAGGACCTTTCCATCATGAGCAACCTCGACGCCGGTCGCCCGCTTTCCCTCCACGGTCAGCCGCGTGACCATTGCTTCTGTGAGGACGGTAAGATTGGGCCGGTCCATGTAGGGGAAGACATACGAGCGAAATACGGAGAGTCGCCGTCCATCACGGATTCGCCGCTCGATCAATGAGCAGCCTCCATCACCTTCCATCATGCGGCCATTAAGGTTTTCGAATGATGGAATCCCCGCCGAGCGCGCGCCCTCATATATGGCAGGGCCGATCGGGCTGGTGGGGAGCGAGGGCCGTACATAGACCAGCCCTCCGGTTCCGCGGTACTTCGGGTCCGGCTCGCCCTGCCAATCTTCAATGCGGCGATAGATGTTCAGGACTGACTCATAGTTCCATGCAGCGTCTCCCGCCTCATCCGCGAAGTAGTTCCAATCGTTCTTGTGGCCGCGCACCCAATACATCACGTTGATGCTGGATCCGCCGCCCAGCACTTTGCCCATGGACATCGAAAGAGCGCGCCCATGAAGCGCTGAATTTGGCTGCGCCTTAAATCCCCAGTCTCGCTCGCTTCCCAAATTGGTAGCCCAATTACTAGCATCCATGACGGCCGGCACATCGTCACTGCCCCCCGCTTCGAGCAGGAGCACGCTGACGTCCGCGTTCTCCGCCAATCGGCGCGCTACCACCGAACCGGATGAGCCAGATCCGCAGACGATGAAGTCATAGTGCGGCTTGAGTTCAGCCGTGAGCTTTTGTTGGTTGGCACGTACCCGTTCGCCAAATCCCGTCGTGTGAGTGGCCTGCTCGTCGCTCATCTCGCGTTCCTTATGCGGAGTCTTGGTCGGAGGCGATCCGACCGTCGTCGTTCAGTCGAGGTCGCCGCCTGCCACGGGCAGGGTAACGCCGGTGATGAAGAAGGCCTCGTCCGAGGCCAGAAACTCTCCATTAGCTCTCGCGTGGGACTAAATTGCTCCGACCCATGCCTCTATCCTGCTTTGATATTGGGTCCTGCAAACCTAGATCGGCCGAGCATGAGCGTCATTGGCTGTCGACGCCCTTTCGCTCGTACGGCGGCGCACGGCGCGTTGCGCCCGAAAGTTTGTTGGAGATAGCGTCGCAGGGCTCATCGGCTTGACGTACGCCGGGGTCAGACGTTTAGGCCTCACCATCACCCACCTGCGTGGGACGCCCCATCGGAGCGGATAGGCAACTTCCATTCGTGAGTCTAATTGGTGCGACTACTGCAGTACGACTTGCCCATGGCAGCTTGTTCGGTGCGAATTGCCGCCTCACGCATCGTGAGCCAATGACGCACTTTTAGCGGTGCGGATACGCCCACGGCTCGGCATGATCTCCCGAATGGGAGCCTGGGGTATGCCCGAAGCGACGGCGAAATTTTCGATTGAAATTGGTATAGTCGCCAAAGCCGCTGGCGAAGGCGATATCGCTGATGGGCTGGTTTGTTTTCAGAAGCGACCGACGTTTTAACAGACCCGCGGCATAATCCAGACGAACCGAGCGTATGAAATCACTGCAGGTGGAGTTCCTCACCGTGAAGAGCTTCTGAAGGTAGCGTAACGAGATTCCTGCCTCAACCGCCACGTCGCAAGGACCGAAGGCCGGATTGGCAAAGTGCTCCTTGATGATATCGCAGATGCGCGTGAACAGTCTATCTGTATGAAGAGAAGTATCATCTGGATCGGACGGTGCGAATAACGCGCCTAATAAATCGTAGTATGCGAGACGCATGTAGGCGTTGGCCGGAACGGACATTAATGGCTCTTCTTCGACGCCCTCCTGAAGGAGTTGACGGAGCGGTCGCGCTGCGGCCGCTCCGCTCCGTCTAGAAGGACAGCGCGGTTCGAAACCCAGATGAGACACCAGGGACCGGCGCGGCAGCTGCAAAGACGCCCAATAGTCGCTTCCCTTCTCCGATAAATATGTCACTGGCCGGGCCGCGTCGACGAGAGCGACATCACCGACCTTGAATTCCATAATCTGGTTATTTTGAATGATTCTGGACTGACCAGCCATCTGAAATAACGCGTAGTAGTGATCAACAGCATCCGCACGGACGTCCTGGTGGGTGCGCTCGAGGCGATAAGCGTTGGAACTAAGCTCCACTGCTCTGAATCCGAAAATGGTTCGGAGGCGCGCTCTGCCAGAAAAGGCCTTGGGTTCGATCCCGTCCGGCGTGTACCGGCCACAGATCGAGCGGACCACATCTCGCCACGCTTCGTAGTTCAGATTTGGGGTGCCGAGAAAGTCGCCGCTTGAATGCATCATCGCCTCTATCAGGTGCGTTCAAACTCGCTTCTCAAGGTGAGAGTTCAAGGGAAGAAGCTTTCTTCCGTACCGGTGCCGCAGCCAGCTCTTTCCATAACGCGTGACATATTCAAGATGACACCGATTTAATCCGGATTGGGATCACGATTGATCACGCCTCTGACACTTTACAGTATGGCCAGTGCGCATCTGTACAGGCAGAAAGGGCGCGATCGTCTCGTGACGTCTATCTTGGCTGCGATACGCTCTGATCGTCTCGGCGATAGTTGCGATCATCGCCGACCGCTTGAGAGACTGATCGACACTTCGGAGAGAACGAGCCATGACACCAAGCATCATTGAACGTCTCGACACAGCATTGGTCGAGGATTCGGCCGACGGTCTGTTTCGTTGTGATCGTGCGATATTTACCGATGCCGGGTTCTTTGAGTTGGAGATGAAGCACCTGTTTGAGGGAAACTGGGTGTATCTAGCGCATGAGAGCCAGATTCCGAACAAGCATGACTATTTCGCAACTTGGATCGGACGACAGCCCATCTTTATCGCCCGCAACAAAGACAACGAGCTCAACGCGTTCATCAATGCCTGCAGTCACCGTGGCGCGATGCTTTGCCGTTACAAGCGTGGCAACAAGTCGACCTTCACCTGCCCGTTCCACGGCTGGACATTCAGCAATTCCGGAAAGTTGCTGAAGGTGAAAGATGCCGACGGCGCCGGTTATCCCGAGCAGTTCGACAACGAAGGCTCGCACGATTTGAAGAAGGTCGCGAGGTTCGAGTCCTATCGCGGCTTCCTGTTCGGAAGCCTCAATCCAGATGTGAAGCCATTGGCCGAACATCTCGGCGAGGCCGCAAAATTCATCGACATGATGGTTGACCAGGCACCCGACGGACTCGAAGTCCTGCGCGGTTCGTCTAGCTACATCTACGACGGCAATTGGAAGCTGCAGGCTGAAAACGGCGCCGATGGCTATCATGTGTCGTCGGTGCATTGGAACTACATTGCCACGACGAGTCGCCGCAATGCGGCATCGGATGACGTCAAGGCGACCGATCTCAGCAAGATGAGCAAGCTGAAGGGTGGTTACTATTCGTTCGAAAACGGGCACATGGTCGTTTGGTCTCGGTTTGCCGACCCAACGACCCGGCCCGCCTACGCGTACGTCGACCAGCTCACGGCAAAGCATGGCCGCGCCAAGGCGCAATGGATGGTCGAGAACCTGCGCAACCTCTGCCTCTATCCAAATCTCTATCTGATGGACCAGATGAGTTCGCAGCTGCGCGTAACCCGCCCGCTGGCGGTGGATAAGACCGAAGTGACGATCTACTGCATCGCGCCCAAGAGCGAGCCGGCAGAGGAGCGGGCGCGCCGCATTCGCCAATACGAAGATTTCTTCAATGCCAGTGGCATGGCGACGCCCGACGATCTCGAGGAATTCCGCGCCTGTCAGCAGGCCTACATGGCCAAGGCGATGCGCTGGAATGACTTGTCACGCGGCGCGACGCACTGGATCGAGGGTGCCGACGAGGGAGCGCAGGCGATCGACCTTCATCCGTTGAGGAGCGGAGTAAAGGTCGAAGACGAAGGTCTTTTCCTTGTCCAGCACGGCTATTGGTCCGACGCGCTCCGGGCGGCAGCGCTCAAGGGAGATGGCGCATGAGCCCGATTCCCTTGTCCGGGGTCGAAGCGTTTCTCTATGCCGAAGCCCGTGCCCTGGACGACCGGGACTGGGACACGTGGCTGGCCTTCTACGCGCCCGACGCGAGCTTCTGGATGCCAGCTTGGGACGACAACGACAGACTCGTCGAAGACCCGCAAGCCGAGATTTCCCTGATCTACTACGCCCGTCGCAGCGGCATCGAGGATCGCGTCTTCCGCATCAAGACCGAACGGTCGAGCGCCAGCACCCCCGAGCCGCGGACGTCGCACAATATATCAAATGTCGAAATCCTCTCCCGGAACGACAGCAAAATCGACCTGCGCTTCAACTGGCTGACGCTCAGTTATCGCTACAAAATCGTCGACACCTATTTCGGAGTTTCCTTCTACACGCTCGAAATGACAGGTGAACGCCCCCTGATCAAAGCCAAAAAGGTGATTCTGAAGAACGACTACATCCACCACGTCGTCGACGTCTATCACATCTGATGATGGCAGGCAGATGGAGCAGACGCGTGCCGCACAAGATTGCTCTCAATTTTGAAGATGGAATCACCAAGTTCATCGATTCAGGCGAGAGCGAAAGCATCGCCGACGCCGCTTATCGCCAGGGCATCAATGTGCCGCTCGACTGCACCAATGGGGTTTGCGGCACTTGCAAGGCCTTTCGTCAATCGGGTGAGTTCGACCCTGGATCCTATATCGAGGATGCGTTGAGCGATGCGGAAGCGGCCCAAGGCTATGTCCTCTGTTGCCAGGCAAAGGCGAAGAGCGACATGGTGATCGACATCCTGGCTTCCTCCGGCGCGTGCAAAGTGAAGCCCAAGGACACAATGGCCGAGATCGTCGACGTCAAGGCCTTGTCGGCCCACCGCATAAGGCTGTCGGTCAAGCCGCTGGAAGGTGCGTTCCCGATGTTCCTGCCAGGGCAATATGTCAATGTCACCGCTCCGACTGAGACGGTGAAGCGGCCCTATTCCTTCACCTCCGCGCCGGGCGCCGATGTGGCGACCTTCCTGATCCGCAATGTGCCCGGCGGCAAAATGAGCGCCTATATGGCGGCGACGGCCAAGAAGGGTGACAGGCTCGTTCTCAACGGCCCGTTCGGTAGCTTCTACCTTCGTGCGCCGCGACGCCCGATCCTGTTTCTTGCCGGTGGGACCGGCGTCGGGCCGATCCTGTCGATGCTCGAGCATCTGGCTGCGCGGGGTGCTAACGATCAGCCCGTGCGGCTCGTTTACGGCGCGCGCAATGACGCCGATCTTGTCGAGGTCGAACGGATCGAGGCGCTCAGAGCGCGGATTCCGAAATTCACCTATGACACCACCTGTTCGGGCCCTGGGAGCTGTCATCCGCTGACCGGCCATGTGACGGATCATTTCAGCGCCGGCGCGCTGAATAACGGCGACGTGGACGTTTATCTGTGCGGGCCGGCAGAGATGGTCGAGAGCGGGCGACAGCATGTTGCGAAGCTCGGTCTATTGCCCGCAAACATTCATTTCGAAAAGTTCGCTCCTGCGAGCGAGGCCATCGCAGTATGATGTAAGGCGCATCCGCGTATGACACGTCTAACCCTCCCTGGCGTGGGCGATGCTTACGGAGATCGAGGCCCGAGCAAGAGCGCAGCGGACCATGCGGCGCGTGATTGTCGGCGAACGAGCGACGGACCTGCTGAAGGCGAGGCATCAAACCTAGCATGAGCATGACTCCGAATTTTCGGTCCATGGAGAAGGTTACAGTGTGAAGGAGGCCAATGTGATCATTGCGCGGCGTCGAATGATTATGAATGTTCTTGTTTTCGCGTTGTTCGCGGTCGCTGTAGTGATCCCGCCGGCACTTGCTGATAAACGAGAGGATGCCTACGCGGGCGTCGAACGTTGGTCAGAGGCATTCAACTCTGGGGACGTCGAACAAATAGTTCGCATGTATACGAATGATGCGCTAGTACTCGGTACACTTAGCCCCGGCATGACTTCAAAGCACGATGATCTTCGTGCTTATTTCAAGGCGGCTGCAGCCGCACAATTTAAGGTGAAGCTCCGCGACCATTCTGCTGTTGCCCTTGCAGAAGATGCTGTTGCGATCGCTGGATTTTACGATTTCTCAAGACCGGCGGCGGACGCCCAACCTGTTGTTGTCCCTGCACGCTTTAGTTTCGTCATGGTCAAAAAAGACGGCATTTGGAAGATCGCTCATCAACATTCTTCGGTGCGGCCGAAATCGCCTCAATAAAACGCGTGGGTAAACGCAAAAAGCGACCCTTCCGGATTACCTTCGCTGGTATCGCAGGAATTGGTGGATTGCGGCGGCTCGCAACACCCGATTGTTGCGATTGCTATGAAACATCGCGGGACAACGTCCGCCTTGCGCCAACACCGGATCTCCCTCAAATTTGGCTTTTGACCCGACTGGGACATTGACGCTCAGATGGGGTCGGGGGCATTGCGACCCTTCGTCAATCCAGGCGGGACACCGTCGCGCATTACGCGGGTAACGCCTCACTCGGTAGATGCCATGGCGGGAGCGTGCGCTTTTCGCGTCCGTTCCTTGGCAAACCCAAATCAGCCATCGGGCAAACCATCTACCGGCTTTATCCGAGCCCATCAAACCGAACGTTAATCAAGCTTATTCCCAGAACTGTTCAACGCGCGCTGATCAATCTGGCGATTGAGGACGCAATCGCGGGGGAAGAGTCTTCCTGCAAAAAATGTTTTCCGTAAACCACCTCGTAGCTTTCGAGATCCAAAGCCTTCAGCAAATGAGGTGCGTATTTTTTCATTCTCAAAGCTGGATCATCCTTGCCCCAAATGATCTGGGCCGGGAATTTTCGCGCCTTCAGAGCGGCCTTGATGCCGTGCTCAAAAGTGGGGGTCCGTTCGAAGCTCCGCATAATCTGGAGGAACGCTAGTCCGCTATCTGGCCCCAAGAGAAGCTGGGCATAAGCAGCGGACTCTGCTCTGTTGATGTTGCGCGTGCCGAACGTTTTATTGAGAACATAAAACATCGGAGTTCGCGCGGATTGTAGCCAGAGCCGCCCGACAACCGGCCAAGCAAAAGGCTCCATGACCCACGGCCGCCGGAATTGGCTCACATTGACGAGCGTATTGAGAACCGTGAGCGACTTAATTCTATCGGGAACGCGCCGGATGATATCAAAGCCGATAGGGCCTCCTATGTCGTGAACCACTAAATGAAAATTTCTTATGCCTGCCGTGCCGATAGCTTTCAGATACCACGTGGCGAACCCGCTCCAGCTGTAGTCGAAATCGGCCGGCCGATCGGCAAGACCCAATCCCGGCAAATCAAGAGTGACCCCCTCAAGCCCACGGCTGGCCAATTCCGGTAGAAGCTTTCGATAAAGAAAGCCAGAAGTGGGAACCCCATGAACGCAAATAACGGTCTCTCCCTGGCCCATCCGCCACAAGACCGTGTTCGCCCCTTCGACCTCGAGAATACGGCCCTGCTGCCTCCATTGTTCGATTAACCGATTAGCGTTCATGGTCCCCCCTCACCATCAAGGGTCACGGCCCTAAACTTATTTCGGAGCTCCCGAAGATGGCACGGCAGTCGGTGCTTGCCCTGTCGGGAAGGCAGTCAGCAACCGGATCTTCCAAGCGCCTCCTTCACGAACCTCTACCGCGGTCCAACGGCCGTTCGCCTCAAGAACGGAACCATTCTGGCTTCGACCGCTAATGCGAACTTCACCCATCGATATCGCGGCATCGGGTCCGAGAGACGAAACATCCTCGAGAGCTATATCTTGATGATTGAACCCGGTTTTGAATGCATTTTGGTAATACTGTTCGACAGATTTCTCTGGGCCTGCAGGACTAACTAGCACCCCATCCTTTGTGTACAGACCTGCAATACCGGATGCATTCTGTTTGTTGAAATTCTCGGCGTACGATGAGACCACCGACTCAATCTGGTGCCGCAAGGATCGATCGCTCTGCTGTGCCGATGCAGGGAGTGCGAGAGCGATCACGATGATTGGCACAATCTGATATGCGCGCATTTAAATCGCTCTTCCTTGACTTTCGGCGTGACGCATCGAGCGCGTCCTGCGGTGACTTGGGAAATGGTATTTCCGTCTGCGAGAACGGTTAGAGCTATCTAAGCGCCCCGCGTTACGACGCGATTTCACCACGGAGGAAATGCGTTACAGCCGTAATTGGGCCCGCGATACTGCAGGATTACCACGGGGAAGCGATATCTGCCCTTTGGCACTTAGCTGAAGTTGGTATTCTCGCGAACGTCCGCTTTGCGCCGGAAGCGGCCGTTCCTATTGATGCTGGAACGATGTCTGCGTACAGCATCACCGTGCGTACTTAGCGACGACGAGGCAAGCACGAGGAGGCAAAGGCGGGCCACGAGGATCTTACGCCTCGTGCAGGATTGACCGCAGACGCCGCGCCAAGTCTGCGAGGCGGAACGGTTTGTCAATGATCGGAAACTCGTCTACCGCTCCATGTCGCTCCAGCACGTCCCCCGCGTAGCCTGAGGTGAGTAGGATCTTGATGCCCTTGCTCAGCCGCCTTGCTTCGCGGGCAAGCTCAACACCGTTCATTCCGTTTGGCATCACGACGTCGCTAAACAAGAGATCGATTTCCTGGCCACTCTTGAAAATCTGGATAGCTTCCGCACCATTCCGGGCACAAAGAACCCGATAGCCGAGCGCGGTTAGATTTGCCGATGTGACTTT
Source organism: Bradyrhizobium lablabi (assembly GCF_900141755.1). Classification (NCBI taxonomy): domain Bacteria; kingdom Pseudomonadati; phylum Pseudomonadota; class Alphaproteobacteria; order Hyphomicrobiales; family Nitrobacteraceae; genus Bradyrhizobium; species Bradyrhizobium lablabi. The sequence continues at coordinate 3,299,015 of NZ_LT670844.1, forward strand.
CAGGAGATCCTCATTGTCATCAACCACGAGGATTCGCTCCGAGCCTCCCGGGATGGCCTGCTTTTGGATAGCTTCCACCTCGGCATCAGGCTCTTGCGTAGCTTTGGGCAGGTACAGGGCGACCGTTGTTCCGGCGCCGGGCGCGCTTTCGACAGCAACGTACCCCCCGGATTGTCGGACAAAGCCATAGACCATGCTGAGACCGAGCCCGGTACCCTTGCCGACCTCCTTGGTTGTGAAGAAGGGCTCAAAAACCCGATCCCGTATTTCGGGAGGCATCCCGCAGCCGGTGTCCGTGACGGACACCTTTACATACGATCCGGGCAAGCACTCGGCCACGGCTCCCTTATCCAGCACGACGTTCCGCGTCTCGATCTTGAGTACGCCGCCGTCCGGCATGGCATCGCGCCCGTTCAGGGCCAGGTTGAGGAGAGCGGTCTCCAGCAGTGACTGGTCGACGTGGCACAGCCAGAGTGGCCCATCGGTCAGCAGCTGGACCTCGCATGCTCCTCCGACTGCCTGGCGGATGAGCCCCTGGAATTCAGAAATCAGCTCGTTTGCGTTGACCAGTGTTGGACTCAGTCTCTGCCGCCGCGAAAAGGCGAGAAGCTGCGACGTTAACTTTGCTCCCCGATCAGCGGCACGCCGTGCAGCCGTGACGAACTGACGGACCCTGCCATTATCCGCAGCTTCCTCGATGAGTTCGAGGTTCCCGGAGACCACCATCAGCAGGTTGTTGAAATCGTGCGCGATGCCGCCCGTGAGCTGGCCGACCGACTCCATCTTCTGGCTCTGGTGAAGCTGCTCCTGCATGAGGCGGCGCGCTTCCACGGCGTGCTTATGCTCGGTGATGTCTCGGAAGTAGACCGCCAGGCCTTCACTGGAGGGGAACGCATTGAACGCGTACCAGACACCGCGGCGAGGACATTGCGCTTCGAACGAGGCCGGGCGCTGGTCCGACATGGCTTCTCGAAGTTGGCTGAAAATCTCGGTGTCGGCGGCATCCTCGAAGGCTTCCCATAGTTTCGCACCGATCGGATCGGGCCGTCCGGCTATCAGCGTCCAGGCCCGCCCATTAAGGTAGCTGACGCGCCAGTCTCGATCGACGATGGCCACGCTGTCGGTCGTGCTCTCAAAGATCGTCGTGATCCGAGCTGCGGCTTCCTCGGCTCTCTCCTTCGCCTCGGACAATTCTTGTTCGCGGTGCTCCAGCGCATCGGCCATGGTGTTGAACGCGTCGGCGACCCGCGCGATTTCGGATTTTCCACGGATGTCCACGCGACGGGCATATTCGCCGAGCCGCCACTGGTTCGCGGCGTCGACCAATTGGCCAAGCGGGCGATGGATGAACTGCCGGGCGCCCAACGATGTCAAAACTAACACGAGCGAGGTGCTCAGGGCGATCAGGAGGATGCCGCGTTGCGTGCGATTTTGGATCTCAGTGAAGGCCCGCGCCTTGTCGATGCCAAAGCTGACGACAAGTCCCCCGGAATCAGCCCGCAAGGCCGAGTAGCCTTCGATCCGCTCCACGCCATCGATGTCGAGGATATCGACCGCGCCGCGGTCATCCATTTTCAGGTATTTGTCACCGGGCATCTTTGTGCCGACGAACCGGTCGTTATCGGGGTAGCGGGCGAGATAAGTGCCGTTGCGGTCCGTGATGGCGAGCGCGGCTCCTTCCGGAACACCCTTTCGAGCGATGTAGTCGGCGAGCCAATCGAGGCCAAGACCCGCCACAATGACGCCGGCCATGCGGCCATCGTCGCCGTAGAACGGCAACGCAAACTGAACGATGTTCCGGTCGGTTGCCAGACCTTTCGAGTATTCTCCTACCGTGAATTGGCCGGTCTTCACAATGTTGGCAAAGTAGCGCCGCGCAGCGATGTTGATTGGCCGATGGTCGCTGTTCGTGTTGCAGAAGGACCGGCCATTCAAGTCGGTGACGAGAAACCTGATGAACGCCGGAAATCGCTGCTGTATCGCAGCCAAGTAAGCATCGCATGCCTGGCTGTCCCTCGCTTTTATCGACGGCAGTTCCGACATTGCGATCAGGACCTGACGAATTCCCTGGACGATCTGCTGCTGTTCTGCCGCGGCGAGCTTGGCCAGGCTGAGCGCCTGATTCTGCACTTCGACTTGGCGCGCGCGGCGCAGGTCGAATTCATTGTGCACTTGGATCGCAATCGCAGGAAGTAGCGCGACAGCCACCAACACGAACAGGCGCGATAAGAGGGTCACTTCTCAGCTGGCCCTGATCCTGTACCGTTCGCCCGTCCGGCTGCTGAAGGCGTCTCGATCGACGGTGAAGCGCTCACGACAATGCGCCCGTCATTCATCCCGCCGGCCGTGATACGAGCGTCGGGCAGGCGTGGTTCTAAACTGATCTGTCCCATGTCAAAACTCTATGCCGTCGGCCGCAGAAGATGTAGGGGCTCGTGTTGCGGGTCGGTGCCAATAGCGAAAAACTTGGTTACGATCGTAACACGTCTAGGATTTGAGACCGGCGGAAAGCTGATACCATAACGTCGAAGGCCCAGCGCCGGTGCCTTCTCGCAGGCAGTGCCGCCGAATTGACGACCTTTTAACCCGACCTTGCGCAGCGCTGCAGCGCTGCGCTCATGCGGCACGGGCTGAATTTTGAAATCCAAAATTCATTTCAACTACCGGCAAACCCCCATGATCGATGGACAACCGAATGTTTGTTTGAGCCGCGTTCGGTTGTCCGAGCCCTTGGCCGGCGAACAGTCAGCTATCGAAATTAGGAGCGGAGGAATGCCCGGCGAACCCGACGAGGTGGGCCACATACTTGTGGTCGATGACGACGCGATGGTGCGGCAGACGATCACCAATTATTTGGAGGAACACAATGTGCCGGCGGCTTCCGTGTCGTCCCGGCAGGACTTGAGCCGCCATCTCAAAAAGGCGCATCCTAGCCTGATCCTTCTCGATCTGCGGCTCGGCCAAGAGGACGGCCTGGAAGTCTTGAAAGAGATCAGGTCCCATTCACACGTTCCTATCATCATCATGACAGGCCACAGCCGAGAGGAGGTGGACCGCATTGTGGGTCTCGAACTCGGTGCGGACGACTACTTAGCAAAGCCGTTCGGCCTCAGGGAAATGCTGGCGCGTGTCCGCGCCGTCTTGCGGCGACACGAAATGGGCCGCGCAGCGCCAGCCCGCGACCCGGAGAGAGGCGGGTACCGGTTTAACGGCTGGTCGCTTGAACGTCGCACCCGTCGCCTCGTCAATCCGGACGGCGCGCCGGTCTTGCTGACCAAAAGCGAATATGCCTTGCTGCTCGCGTTTCTCGAAGCGCCGCAACGGCCGCTCACGCGGGAGATGCTTCTTCAAGCAACGCGAGTCCACGAGGACATTTTCGACCGAAGCATTGATGTCCAGGTTTTGCGTCTGCGACGCAAGCTCGGGATCGACCCGAAAGCGCCACGTGTAATTGAGACGGAGCGCGGCGTTGGCTATATCTTTACGGCCATAGTCGAGCCGTTTTGAACAGTCATCGCCGAAGTCGTCGAAACCGACCGACAACGAAACTTGCTGGCGGAACTTGGATGTGAGGTTATCCAGGGATTTCGCCACGCGCCAGCGCTATCGCCCTCCGCCTTCGGGCGTTGGCTGCTTGACCATAGTGCCAAGCGCGCGAGTGCGATGCTTAGACGCGTTGGTCGATCCCCTCTCCCAGCTGCCAGGCGCCGACGCTTCTCCTCGCGTCTCCTCCACGAAGCACTTGGTTAACACTTTCCGCGCTCGGCGCCCTCGAAGTCAGCTGGTGGCGCCCAGACGACGAGATCATTCGTCGCATGTCCGCTTTGCGCCAGAAGTGGTCAGTCGGAATTCGCTTGGGGGTGGCGGAGATGGTCTGTCTTGGCGCGCATCTTCGGCCACGGCGTCGCACCAAAAGGCGAGCGTGGTGTTCTCTCTGGCTGAATATCTGGCCGCTGGTTGTCCCTTTCAGCTAGGGCAAAATATGCGACCAACGTCGCGCGCCATCCTCTGGCGCGCCACAGCTTTCGTCGAGAATTAGACCGCCGCCGGCGCCATGTCGGCGTGCGCCGGATAATCGATGTAGCCTCGCCCGTCGCCGCCATAGAACGTCGAACGGTCGTAGCGGGTCAAAGGCAGGTTGCGTCGCAACCGTTCGGGCAGGTCAGGATTGGAGATGAAGTGGCGGCCGAAGGCGACGAGGTCGGCGTCGCCCGACGCGACGATTGCCGTAGCACTCACACTCGTGAAACCGCCCGCCGCGATCAGTGTGCGGCGAAATTTTCGCCTCAGATGCTGGGCTGCGATCGGAGCCTGGCCCTTGACGATCTCCTCGATGCCCTTGATACGCGGCTCGACCACGTGGAGGTAGGCGATGCCAAGTCGATCGAGCTCGGTCGCGACGTAGCCAAAGGTCGCGGCCGGGTCGCTGTCCGACATCGATCCGTAGGTGCCGCTCGGCGCGATACGGACGCCCACGCGATCGGCACCCCAGACGGAAATCGCAGCCTGCGTCACCTCAAGCAAGAATCGCGCGCGGTTTTCGATTGAGCCGCCATATTCGTCCGTGCGTTTGTTGGTGCCGTCCTGCAGGAACTGATCGGGCAGATAGCCGTTCGCGCCATGGATCTCCACGCCGTCGAAGCCAGCCCGCAGTGCGCGCTCGGCGCCAACGCGGAACTCCTCGATGATGCCAGGAATCTCTTCAAGCGTAAGCGCACGCGGCATCGAGAACGGTACTTCACCCTGCCTGGTATAGGCATAGCCTTCTGCCGTGATCGCGGACGGCGCGACCGGCGGCTCGCCATTCGGCTGCAGATCGGTGTGTGACTGACGGCCGACATGCCACAGTTGCAAGAAGATCCGGCCGCCCTTGGCATGAACCGCATCGGTGACGCGGCGCCATCCTTCGATCTGACGATCCGAATAGATGCCGGGCGCGCCGGCGTAGCCGTAACCGCGGATCGAAACCGGCGTCGCCTCGGAAATGATCAGGCCACCCTTCGATGCGCGCTGGGAATAATACTCGACCATCAGGTCGCTCGGAATGTCGCCTGGATCGGACCGCATCCGCGTCAGCGGCGCCATCACGACACGGTGGGAGAGTTGATAGGGTCCAATTTTGCCCGGCGAGAACAGAGTGCTCATGGTTGTCTCCTTCAGGTTTGGATGACGACGGCCGATGGTCGCTGGACGTAGCGCCCCATCAGCCGTCTCTTGAGAAGCGCGATGGGATCGCAGTCGCGCTTCCGGTTTTTTGCCGTTGTCAGGCCTTGACGGCGGCAGCCCGCTGCAGCACCGGAATCATGTCTTCGGGCTCGGGCCTGTGGGTGTAGTCGGGGTTCACTTCGGAGTAGAGGATCGTGCCATCCTGGCCGATCACGTAGCGGGCCGGCATCGGCAGGGTCCAACCCGGATCGTCGTTGAACGTCGGCAGATCGTTCTTGAGGCTCTTGTAGAGCTCGATCAGATAGTCGGGCAGCTCGAAGCGCAGGCCAAATGCGGCGCCGACCTTGCCTTTTGCATCCGACAGGATCGGGAAGGTGAGCTTGTTCTGACGCACCGACTTGCGGCTGTTCGGCGCGGTCTGCGGCGAGATTGCGAGCAGCGAGGCTCCATACCTGTCGAACGCCGGCTTGGCGGCCTCCAGCGCCTGCAATTCCATGTTACAGTAGGGACACCAGACGCCGCGATAGAAGCTGACGACGAGCGGGCCGTTCTTCAAAATCTCATCCGAGCTGACGATGTTCCCCTCGGGATCCGTCAGCGAGAAGGACGGAGCCACGTCGCCGGCTTTCTTGGCGCGCTGCGCAGCGCCGGAAGCGATAAGCTCAGCGGTGGCGCGGTGCATCGTCTCGATCACGGAACGAGGAACGCTGTAGGGCGGCTTGCCGGCTTCGAAATCGACCTTGAAAGTATCGAGTTTGGCTTGCAGTGACATGGCGGTTCTCCTTGAGGTTTTCGCGTGAACTTGTGGATCGAGGTCACGCGAAGAACCTAAAGGAGGCCGCCGAGACGGCTAGCGAGGCCGTTGGACTAGGCTCTATTCCACTCGGGAATAGTGGCGCATCAGGTTCAGCAACCACGACAGATGATCAGCTTACGATCGAGTTCTGCATCGAAAACCTGTTGCTCTCGCTCCCACGCCGACAGGACCTCGTTCTGGGGGACGTCGGCTCTTGTAGGTTGCCGATGACCGATCGGCGCGAGCCAGGGCGAGTGCGAGGTCAGGCTGTTCTGATCGGACGCTGCAGCAGGCGAAAGCAGGCCGAACAGGGCAACGCCGGCAACGACCGCTGCGGCAACGCTCGTCAAACGATTCTTAGTTGAGTTGGACATGGTGTGACACTCCTTCTCGCGGGCTCGGGATGAGCAACTCCGCTTCGGGTGTCACCTTACTGATCGAGCAGAGACGCTGAATGCCGGCAGGTATCGAAGAGATGCTTGTTCGTCTCATCAACCGCCGCTGATAGAGCTCACTTGCAGAGCCCTCTGGTCGCGTCGGCCAGATGTGCGGCATTCCTGGTAACGATAAGTCTTATTCGCGCGCGATGGCTACATCGCATTGACTTCACCTCCAATGTCGAGCCGCAAGCCCGTCGCTCGGAAGCTCCGAACGATCAAAACGAGGAGTGTGACGTGACGAACATCGCCATCCCATCGATAAAGCCTGCCCTTGACATGAATCCTTATCCAGAGGAGATGCCATCCTGGTTGACGATGCTGTTTGCGATCGCATCCGGGCTGCTTGCGGCGAACGTCTACTACTCACAGCCAATCGCCGAATTAATCGCAACCTCTCTCGGCCTTTCTCCCTCGGCGACAGGCCTCATCGTCGCTTTCACGCAGGCAGGATTCGGGATTGGTCTGTTCTTGATCGTTCCGCTCGGTGATCTGATGGAGAATCGTCGACTCGTTCTTGCGCTGATTGGCTTCACCGCCCTTGCGCTCTTGACCATCGCCACCTCGACTGCGCCGACGGTGTATCTCGCTTCGGCACTTCTGGTCGGGCTGGGATCCGTCGCTGTACAGGTTCTTATCCCATTCGCGGCCCACATGGCTCCGGAGCGTGTTCGTGGGCGGGTGGTGGGCAACGTGATGAGCGGCTTGATGATTGGCATCATGCTCGCGCGGCCGGCATCGAGCTTCGCGACGCAGGCCATGTCGTGGCATGCGGTGTTCTACGTCTCGGGCGGAGGCATGTTTGCCTTGGCGCTCGCGTTGGCCTTGGCGCTGCCGAAGCGGCAGCCGGCAGTGACGATCTCCTATCTCTCGCTCCTGAAATCAATGGGCCGCCTTGCGCTCACAACGCCCGCCCTTCAGCGGCGGGCACTTTACCAGGCTTGTCTATTTGGGGCGTTTAGCCTGTTTTGGACGACCGTGCCGCTGCTGCTCACGGGGTCTGCCTTCCACATGTCACAGGGTCAGGTGGCACTCTTCGCGCTGGTTGGCGGTGCCGGCGCAATCGCGGCGCCGCTCGCGGGGCGCGCCGCGGACAGAGGATGGACCGAGCCCGCCACAGCCTTCGCCATTCTCTGTGTTGCGGCCGCGATTTTGATCACTCGATTTGCTGCCGCAGGATCTTCTTTCGGAATCCCGCTTCTGATCGCGGCGGCGATCCTGTTGGATTTTGGGATGACGGCCAACCTTACGCTCGGCCAGCGTGCGATCTTTGTGCTGGGGGCCGAATACCGTAGCCGACTAAATGGACTTTATATGTCGGCGTTCTTCGCCGGAGGCGCGGTCGGTTCGACGCTGGGTGGCTTGGCTTATGCGCTCGGCGGCTGGAGTCTCGCTTCGTGGATCGGATTTGCGCTCCCGATGCTGGCGCTTGCTTTCTTTCTGATGGACTGGATTCGTGCTCGCGCGTAGCCTCACGATGCGAATGTTCAAAACATCGGCGATGAGGCGAGCTGGCCCGCCGCCTTGTCACTTGCTGATGGACGCGCCGCCTGGCTTTGGGCGAATGTTCTGGGCGTCACGGATTGAAGCTGCGTTCGAAGAAATCGACAAAAGCCCGCGTTTTCGCTGTCGCGGCACGCCCGGTCGGAAACACGGCCCACAGATCAAGCGGTGGAAGGCTCCACTCCGACAGCACCGCGCTCACCGCACCCGAGCGCAGTTCCGGGGTAAACATCCACTCCGACGCAATGGTCAACCCGACATGAGCGAGCACCGCGGCTCTGACGCCTTCAGCAGCTGTCACTTTCAATCTGCTCTGAACCTTGACCGCAGCTTCAGAGCTGTCGCGCTGAAACGCCCAGACGCTGCCTTCTCCCTGCAGATAGACCACGGCCTGATGCTTGCTGAGATCGGCCGGGGTTGCCGGCGTGCCGGCACGATCGAAGTAGCAGGGCGTACCCAAGACCAATCGCTTGCATCGTCCGATGCGCCGAGCCGTCAGGGCCGAATCCAGTAGCTTTCCCATCCGCAGCGCTACATCGATACCCTCCTGCACGAGATCAATCTGGCGGTCGTCAAGCACGACTTCCAGGTCGAGGTCCGGATGTTGCGCGAGGAACTTCGGCAGCAAGGGAATGAGATGAATGCTGGCAAAGGTGACGGCTGCGCAGATTCGCAATCGTCCCTTCAGCCCGGTGCCGGCGCCGCGTGCGGCAAGTTCCGCTTCGTCGGCCTCCTCGATCGCGCGCTTGGCACGTTCGAAATAGCCGAGCCCGGCTTCGGTCGGCGTAAGTCCGCGTGTCGAGCGCGTGAGCAGCTTGACCCCTAGATAGTTTTCCAGCTGAGCAACCGTCTTCGAAACCGCCGGTTGACCGATCCGAAGCTGCCGCGCTGCACCTGAGAAAGATCCCGTCTCGACCACGCGGATGAAGGTCTCCATCGAAGCCAGGCGATCCATCGTTGTTCTCCCCTATTCTCTCTGGGAATGAGCGATATTGCCGGGTCCTGTCTGCCACGGCAGCGGAAAATTGGCGATGTCTTCTTGCGACCCAAGCGGGGTGCCTGGGCAGACGGAGACGACCGATGACCCTGAACCACCGATTTCATGCCGACCGCCCAGCCGCTTCCCGCAACGGGCCGCGAACAAGAGCTCTCGCGGCTCATGCAGTCCAGGCGCTCAGCGCGGCCACAGCCGATGCCCTGTATGCCTACGCGGTGACCGGCAGCGCTTTCGCAACCCTGATGGCGCTGGTCGCACCGCATTTGGACGTTTTCTTGCGTTGCCTCTTCCACGGGAAGGGATAGGCCCGGAGCCTCCGATCTGTCAGCCCCGTCCGGACAAAAACGGGAGCTGATACAAGCGGCCGGTTGCATCGAGGTCCTCGACTTTCCATTCGCCGCCAATACCCTGGATCATCCACCTCAGGAACGCCCAGAGATCGGTATCAACGTCTTCTTCGCTTAGGGGCTCCAGCGCGTCGACGAGCGCATAGACTTCGAGCCCGTCGGGAAAAGGCTCTCCGCTGCGACCGACGAACACGAGCGAATAGATCGCTCCGGAGGGTCCGCGGAAATAGCCAGATTTGGACAGGCCGTTGGTATCGAGCGAAAAGCGCCGAATGAAGAATTCCCGAAATTCCGAGTAATGGCCGACGCGATCTTCCGCAAGCACGAGCGCGCTTCTTTTCCCGTCGAGGCTGGGCCTTTCGATGACTTCGACCTCGGTCATGGCTTGCTCCCGTCAATACGGTCGAGGAAGTCGTTGATCTTCTCCGCGATCTCGGCTCCCGAGTCCTCCTGAAGGACCGCACGGGCGCTGCATCGAGCTTCATCGCTCTTCTCCTTAGAAACCGCTCAGCTCATGGAAAGAAAATCACGGCCTGGCCATTCAGGCGAGGCAGCCTCGCAACTGCACCGAGGCAATCTCCAGTCTCGAAATCGAAAGCGACGACTTCGTCTTGAGCCACACAATAGAGCCGGGCATGCGGCCCGAAGCGCAAACCCCGCGGCTTCCGAAACCGCACGCCATATTTTGGAACAAGCACCCGTGCGAGACGCCCGTCAGCGTGGTCATATTCGCGGATCGTCGTCACCGCATTTGCTGCACCGAATGGATGCTCGCTGCTAACGACGATATTGCCGCTTGGCGCGATCGTAAGGTCAAGCGGACTGAGTTCGGGGTCTCTCACCTTCCATGATGGCAGCATCCGGCGATCGGAATCGAACGCCAGAATGGTGTTATCGCCTTCTCCGCCCGGTCCGATGCCGGAGGCGAGAAAGAGCCTACCATCATGCCCAAATGCAAAGCCGCGCGGGAACGGAACGACATGGGGCGGCAAGATGTATTCGCCTGCACTGTCGAGCTTTCGGGCGAAGGCCATGATCGTTCGCTCGCTGCGGAGGCCGACATAATATCTGCCGTCCGGCCCAAAATTTCCGCCGCCCGGATTCAATCCGACGATGCTTCTGCTCGCGTGCACCGCACGTCCGTTGCGGTCCAGCGCGAGAATCCGATTTAAGCCGCTGTTGACGAAGAGCAATCTGTCGACGGGGTCGATCCCGAGCCCACGAGGATCGGCGATTCGCGGATCGTCGCCGAAGACGCCAATCGGCCTGCCGTCGTCAGCGAAAGCGAGAACTTTTCCGTAGCCGGCGCCGTTCACACCGGTTGCACTTGTGACTAGGAGCGTCATGTCAGTCTCGGCACATATTCAAGGCAAGATCTTTTGACGCTTCAGGCTATCAACGGCCGCGATCAGCGACTTCGCGGAGTCCATCCTCTCGGCAAATCCGAACTCGTAGATCTTGTTGACGTTCGAGATGACGTCCGACTCGGTGTGGAAGATGAAATCGCCAAACGGCCACCCGACGAGTTTGGACAGATCCGGTTGCACCAAACCGTGCCGTTCAGCAATCCTCTTCCAGACCGGACCCTTGTCAGCCATATGCTGCGCAAGCTTCAATGGGACCGGCGGCGCCACTTCGAGACCGAGATGCCGGGCGATATCCTCCCACATCCTTTCCCAACGAAAGACGTCGCCGTTGGTGATATTGAAGGCCTCGCCTGAGGCCTTCTCCTCTGTTGCCGCCCACGCGCTTGCCCTCGCAAGCAGGCCCGCATCAGTGAACTGAACAAGTTGTTGGTACGCCTTGTCAGTGCCCGGAAATCGCATCGGGATACCCAGTTCGCGTGAAACCTCCGCAAAGACACCAACCACCAGCGCGATATTCATCGGATTGCCAAAGATATCTCCCACCACGACGTCTGGAATGAGCGCAACATTGTCCCAACTGGCCTTCGATGCGCGCGCTCTGAGTTGCGCCCGCTGTGAGAGGTAGATGTTGGGCGGCATATGCGGCGGATCGCTTTCTCTGGCTGGCGTCCTCACATTGGCGCCGAGATGAATGCCGTAGATCTTAAATCCCTCGTAACTGACGACCCGCCTAAGCGGCGCCCCCAATGTGTTGAGGCCGTCCAACAGGTTTCCAAGCATCTGGCCATTTCGCTCGGCTTCAACGGACAGGTTGGGATCCGGACTCAGGGCCGCGTAAAACAGATGCGTGGTGTCATTGGCGGGCCTGAGGGAGGCTGCGATCGCGTCGCGATTGGTGAGATCGACGGTGATCGTCTCGAGCCCGCTGATCGGCTGGCGCGCAAGCGCACGCACCCTCCAGCCCTGCCGTTTCAATTCCATCGCCACCGGGTGGCCGACGATGCCGCTGCCGCCGGCGACGAGGGCGACCCGCCGCGTATCGCTGTTCGTCATATCGAGCCTCCTGGTTACAAGCCAAAATCCGTTCGCACACTCAAAGCGCGCTCAATCCGCCATCGACGACGAGGTCGGCGCCGGCAACGTAGCTGCTCTCGTCGGAAGCTAGGAACAGCGCTGCGGCAGCAATCTCCTCGGGGCGGCCAAGGCGGTTGAGCGGAGTGGCGGCCCTAAAGTTCGCCCTTATCGCGTCAGCGCCTTCTTTCGTTGCCGCCTGCGCGTCGATGATGGGCGTGTCAATCGCGCCGGGGCTGATCGCGTTGACACGAATGCCACGATCCTTGAGTTCCGCCGTCCACGTGCGCACAAACGAACGAACGCTGGCCTTGGTTGCGCTGTACGTGGTGTAGAGCGGAATGCCCTTGAACGCGGCGATCGATGAAATCAGGATAATCGCGCCGCCATCGCGGAAGAGAGGAAGTGCCTTTTGGACCGTGAAGAGAAGTCCGCGCACGTTGGTGCCAAAGGTCTTGTCGAAATTCTCTTCCGTCGCGTCGACGAGTGGCTGCGGATCGATGAAGCCCGCGTTTGCAACCAGGATATCGATCTTTCCCTTCTCTTCCCTGATTCTCCCATAGAGCTGATCGAGATCACCGAGGTCCCGCACGTCTCCGCGAACAGGCGCGACGGCGTCTCCAATGAGAGCAGCGGCCATGTCGAGGTCGTTCTGCCGGCGGCCGGTGAGATACACGAACGCACCTTCCTTCACAAACCGCTGCGCCGTCGCAAGTCCGAGGCCGCTGCTGCCGCCTGTTATCACCGCCACTTTACCCTGCAATCTGGGCATCATTCTCTTCCTTCCCGATTCAGGCATACCCGTGCCAATGGATACGTCAGGTTTGTGCGCATCGGATCATCGACTTCCCGATCGATGCGCTGCTTGCAACATCGTTCGTTCCTGCCATCCAGGTAGCTCTCCTGTCGGCATTAGGCTTATTCCAGACCGGAATGGAAAAGGCGGCACAGCGGCATCGGTGAGAGCCGGGCATCCGGACTACTTCGCGGCTGGCGGCAGGAGCTTGTGGTCGATCAGAGACTGCAGTGCGTTGCGGAACGAGTCCTCGGTATCAATTGTCTTTGTGAACCCAGCCTGGCGCAGCTTGACGGTGCTCACAAAGGCCCGAGGTCCTTCCGGGGCGCCATAAGCGAACGCGAAGTCCGCGTGCTGATCCCCTTGTCCAACCAGCTCCCGTAGATTCCGGGAGCGAAGATCGTACTTTGCGACGATCCGGTTCCAAGCATCCGCGTTTTCATCGAGGTATGCTGCCACGCTCGTTGGCGTGTCCGGTCCGGTTTCGACGCCGAGGGTTTCGGCCATGGCCGGCCACACATTGCGCCACTCGAACACGTCGCCGTTCGTGATGTTGAACGCCTCGTTCGCTGCCTGGGGCGACTGCGCAGCCCAGACCATCACGTCCGCGACGAGGTCTGCATCGGCGGCTTCCCAGACGAACGACGGGCCGCCAGGAAAGCCGAACGATTCACCCTTCTCGCGGCGGATTGCCGCGTAGACTCCGATGGCGGGGACAACGTTCAACGCACCTGGGGTTGGACCGGTGACGAGCTGCGGGCGTAGAGCCGTATAATTGAAGCCGTGCTGGGCGCCCATCTCACCCACATAGGCTTCCTGATCGAAAAAGAAGTTTTGGTGATCCCTACGGGCATCACGTTCGCGGGCCGGGATAGGGATCGGGTGCAGGTGCACGCCGTAGATCTTCGTTCCCTGGAGAATGCTGACGTGCTGGAAATTGGAGGCGGTGCGCACGATCGGCGCCACCACGTTGCGCAGCATGGCGTTGTTGGTCTCGATCTGTTCCTTGCTCGACCAGCCAGCGACCAGCTCAGGCCTCTCGTGCAGGGCCGTGTAGGCGATATGCGTGATGTCGGTCAGCGGCTCGAACGCGGCGCGGGAGCTTTTCTCGTCCCGCAAATCGACCGACAGAAACTCAACATCCCGTCCGCTCGGCAGCTCGGGCTTGCGGCGTGAGACGCCGACCACCTCCCAACCGGCGGAAAGAAACTTCTCGATCGCGGCGACCCCCAGCAGGCCGCTTGCACCCGTGACCAGGACCTTATTCCGAACGATCTTTCCTTGGTTGCTCACGCTCATGATTCTTGGACCCCGTGTTAATGAGAAGGTTTGCTCGTCGCAGATGCCTATGCGGCCGTTGCGTTAACCTCGATCCATTTTGCGATGTTGGCCGCGGCGTCGCCGTAGAAGGTCCGATAAAGATCTTCGGTTACGTAGCCGATGTGAGGCGTCGCGAGGACGTTCTCCAGCTTCCGGAAGGGGTGATCTAGACCCAACGGCTCCACCTCGAATACGTCGACCGCGGCCCCGGCTATCCTACACGCCTGCAGAGCTTCGATCAGGGCAGGCTCGTCGACGATTGGACCTCGTGACGTGTTGACGAGTCTCGCCGTCGGTTTCATGAGCGCGAGTTCGGGCGCCCCGATCAGGCCTCTGGTGCGCTTGCTGAGGACGAGGTGGACGGTCACGATATCGGCTTCGCGGAACAGCGTCTGCTTGTCGACGAGGATAGCGCCGGCCGCGCTGGCCTTCTCTTCGGTCAGGTTCTGACTCCACGCGATCACCCGCATACCGAAGGAGAGACCGATGCGCGCGACTTCCTTTCCGATGTTGCCCAATCCGACGACGCCCAAGCTCTTGCCTCGGAGGTTTGAGCCGAGGTCAATCTGCCACCCGCCGGCCTTCAGCGAGGCTGCCTCCCGGTCGATGCGCCGCATGCTCGCCAAGATCAGCGACCAGGTGAACTCGATGGTCGGCGTGGCGTCGTAGCCGGTCGCGGTCACCATGATGCGGCGCTCGGCTGCGGCTTCCATGTCGATCGAGGCGTTGCGCGGTCCCGTTGAAGCGATCAGCCTGAGCCGGGGTAGCTGGCTCAGAATCTCCTTCGTCAGCGGAGTGCGTTCGCGCATCACGCAGACGACGTCGAACGGACGCAGCCGCTCGACGACGGCTGCCGGATCAGCCAGGTGGTCGTTGAAGACCGTGATCTCCGCGTGCCGCCGCACGGCGGACCAGTCAGCGAGTTGTAGCGCTACGTTCTGATAGTCGTCGAGGATCGCTACCTTCATGGATGTCCTCCGTCACCTTCGTTCGGCGGCAAAAAACTCGGCCAAAGCTCCGGTCACCGCCTTGGGGTCGTTCTCCATCGGAATGTGGCCGGCCGACTTGATCCGGACGAGCCGCGTCTCCGGGATTTCCCGTGCGTAACGTTCGGCATAGTCGACCGTCTGGAATCCGTCGTCTTCGCCCCAGACCAGAAGTTTGGGCATCTTTGATTGCAGCAGAGCCGGCAGCATCTCCATGGTGTAGCGATGGTCGGCTGCGCCCGCGAGCGCCAGCCATGAGCGGGCAACCCTCGGGTCCGTCCAGGGTTCAAGATATTCGCTGATCTCGGCTTCGCTTGCGGGGCGCCCAAGCGCCTTCACGACGGACACGCGACGCGCGGCCAGAACGTCATCCCGCGTCGTGGCGGCAGCCACCGCCGGATCCCGAAAGCGGGCAACGCCGGGTACCGGCCACGAATCGTACATGATGCCGTTCACCACGGCCACGCGCGGCACCTCCACGGTTCCTGCGAGCGCCAGATGCTGCGCCACCCCTCCGCCAATGTCATGGCCGGCGACCATGACCGGCCCCTCATGCCCGAGCGCTTCGAGGAAACGCACGAGCCAGGCGGAGAGACGCGGGACCGAAGCCTCGCTCAGGGTGAGTTCGCCTCCGGAGCGGCCGAAGCCGGGGAAATCGACCGCCACCGGGCGAAGGCCCGCCGCGGCGATGCCGTCGAGCACGGGCTGCCAGACGCGGCTCCAATAGGTGCCATGAAGCAGGAGCACCAGGGAACCGCCCTTGCCGGCGGTCAGATAGCTGATCGGAACGCCGCCTACGTCGATTGTCTTGCGCCTCGTCATCGGACGATCCTCCTGACATGATCCTTGCCGAGCCCGACGGCTTCATAGTGGCTGGTCGCGTGCTCGAGCTTGGTGAAAACATCTTCGTATCCGAGCGCCTCGCCGTAGGGATCGACATAGGTGTATCCACCCGTCACGTGAAAGAGCGTGGCCATTTCCTTCACGTCGTCCGGAACGACGAGCGTGTGCGTCTCGCCGGGCGGCTCGAATGCGTAGTCGCCTGGGGTCGCGATCCAGTCGTGCTCAAGGTAGCGCCATTTTCCGCGCAGCGTGAAGGCGTGCACCGGTCCGGAATGGCGGTGACGCGACAGCACGCCCGAGGACCGGACCCTGAGGATGTTGATATAGTAGCCCTGGCTCACATTCAGGACGAGCGGCCTGAAGGCAACGGTCGGCGACTGCGGCACCCATTCGCGTTCGTCCCCGTCAAGTTCCAGCGCGGAGCCGACGAACACATCCGGCACCATGCCTGCGGGCTGGGGTTTCTGGTACGCGATCTTGCTCTGATCGATGGTCCGGCGCTCGGGTGCCTGCTGTGAAGACGTGATCGTCATTTTCTCCTCCATCATGCAATGGGGCCGTCGGAAGATTTCCACTCGTTGCCGTCAGCCTGCCGGCGCTCTGCTGGCGGTCTGTCCGAACAGGATCTTCTTCCCTTCCTCGGTAACGGCGGGACGGCTCGAGTACGGCTCGCCTCTGGCGTAGGCCCGCTGCGTCCCGGGGCGCTCGCGCACCGTGTCGAACCAGCGCCGCAGGTTCGGGAAGTCATCCAGATTCTGCTGCTGGCGCTTCCAGGGAACGATCCAGGGATAGGAAGCCATGTCGGCGATGCTGTACTCGTCGCCGGCGACGAACGTGCGGTTTTCGAGATGATGATCGAGCACGCCGTACAGACGGTTCGTCTCCTTCACGTAGCGGTCGATCGCGTAAGGAATTTTGCTTGGCGCGTAGATGCCGAAATGGTGGTTCTGTCCGGCCATCGGCCCTAAACCACCCACTTGCCAGAACAGCCACTCCATCGCGGTCTTGCGGCCGCGGACGTTCTTCGGCAGGAAGCGGCCGGTCTTGTCGGCGAGGTACAACAGGATGGCGCCCGACTCGAACACGCTGATCGGTTCGCCGCCGTCGGACGGTACGGTATCGATGATCACCGGCATGCGGTTGTTCGGCGAGATGGCGAGAAAGTCGGGCTTGAACTGATCGCCGGCGCTGATGTCGACCGGGTGGATCGTGTAGTCCAGTCCCGCTTCCTCCAGGAACATCGTGATCTTGTGACCGTTCGGCGTAGGCCAGTAGTAAAGGTCGATCATTTCCGTCTCCTCTGCTTGTCCGCCAAGTGCGAGGCCGCGGGCCCTGCCCCTGCCGGTGGCAAGGTGCGGCCTCGGTCGCGGTCAGGCGGCGCGCTTCAGCTTCCCCGGCGCTCCACTCCGCGCCCTTCATGAACGGATCAAGTGGCGTCTGCGCGAGGTGGTTGGTGTAGTTCGAGATCAGCTTGGTCGCGGCGAGGACGAGCACGTCGAGCACGGCGCGATTGTCGTAGCTCGTCGCCTTGAAGGCGTGAAGCGTGAAACCGTTGATCATTTCTCGTTTCCTTGCGAATGATGTGGCGGTGACAAACTTGCGTGTCCGCCGGCGCCGGGGCAGTCGCTTTGGGGCAATATCATTCATTCCTGTCCGGAATGAACGAGCCCCCCGGTTTTCGAGCGCCGTGCGGCAGGGTCATGCTGGGCGACGCGCACCACGTCCTGCTTCAGGAGATAGAACGAGACGGCGAGCAGCACGACGTCCTTCATCAGGAACGGGACGTTGCCGGTCATTGCCGGAAATCCGGCCGCAGGATCCCAGCCGTCAGGCATGAACGGAATGATTGTGACCGTTGCGATGAAGGTCGCGGTCGAACCGGCGGCACCGAGAATTCCGAGCCGCTTGTCCCAGAACCCCGCAAGCAGCAGGGTGCCGAACGTCCATTCGGAGACACCGAGAAACCAGCTTGCAGCCTGGTGGCCAAACACGGGGTACAGCCACCAGATCAGCGGACCGTTGCTGATGAAGGGCACGAGCCGCTCCGCCTCATACGGCCACCACTTTTGGTAACCGAAGAAGAAAAACATGATCACCATCGATGCGCGGACCAGGTGGTAGTCGAGATCCTCGGTGAGCACGCCGGACCGGCGCAGGATCAGGACGAACGGGCTGACTGCTGTGTTGAGAATCGCGTTCATTGTTGTAACTCCTTATGTCGAGCGTCGTCATGCAGTCGCTTCACGCGACCGCGGGGAAGTTGATTTCATTGGCGGACCTCGCCGCCCCCGCAAAGCGAGGGCGACTTTCTGACGCCGGTCAGGCGGCGGGTTTGAGCTTGCCGGGCGGCGTCCATTCGGCGCCCTTCATGAACGAATCGTTCGGCGTCTCGGCGAGGTGGTTGGTGTAGTTCGAGATCAGCTTGGTCGCGGCGAGAACGAGCACGTCAAGCACAGCGCGATTGTCATAGCCCGCGGCCTTGAAGGCAGCGACGTCGGCCTGGCTCACCACGCCGCGCTGGCGGGTGACTTTTGCGGCGAACTGGCGCAGCGCCTCGAGCTTCGCGTCGGCGATGGGGCGGCCTTCGCGGACAGCGGCGATCGCGGCATTGTCGACCTTCGCCATGCGCGAGAGGTTGGTGTGACCCGCCATGCAATAGGTGCACTCGTTCTCGTAGATGATGGCGAGATAGACGATGTTGCGCTCCTGCGGCGTGAAACCCGTCTTCTCGGCAATGCCCCAGAGTGTGCTGTAGGCCTCGAGCGCCGCAGGGCTCTCGGCGAGGACGCGGTGCAGGTTGGGCACGAAGCCCCAGGCCTTCTGGACGCCGTTCAGAATCTCGGCAGAGGCTGCCGGCGCGGTGGCAGTCTCGTGAAGCGTGAATCCGTTGATCATTTGTCTTCTCCCTTCTTGAACAATGTTAGCGCACCATCCCCCATTCCCCGGCGCTGCGGCAGACGCGATCTGGCGATATGATTCATTCCGATGGGGAATGGACCTCTTCCAATCGATGACGCGGCTTTCCCTCTAGCGCGAGTTAAACGTTTTAAAATGTTGTTAAACGTGGAACTCGCAGGTCTGAAAAAGCCTGTTGCCCCATTAAGGCAGACGCCGGGCCACCGGATCTCAGATATCGCGGCGATTGCGCAAGATGATCAATTGGATGATGCGATCGTTATGAGGCGTGAAATAAAAGGCCAGGACGAGCGGGTCCGGCAAACCGCGTTTGTCAAAATTTCCATCAATATCGGCAGTGACAATGAAATTGTCGTAGTGCCTCACGATTGTCGTAACTGCGATCGTCAGTTTTTCGCCGATGATGTCCCGTTCTGCCCAGTCCCTGATGGCCGCTTTGCCCCAGTAGTCCCGTAGCTGATCGTTGACAAGCGCGTCGTCGGCAAATGTGACCATCAACCGCTCCAGGTCGAAGCTGTTCGTAGCCTCGACAAAGGCTGCGACTAAGGACGGAAGCGCAGTTGATGCATTGGTCGACGAACGGGGGCTTGGCATGTGGATCAACGGCCATGGCGAATTGACGGCATTTCAACACCATGCCTCACTTAGTGAACCCTGGCTCCTTGTATCCTGTAAAAAATTGTAAAATCAGCAAGAGCGACTGTTCAGGCGCACTGGCGCGTTGGCAGTTCGGGGCAGCCGCAAATCGCTTCTGGCACGTCCAGCAAGGGCATCATCCGCACGCGTTGGTGCGACTTACGATCATGACTGCAAATCTTCCAGGAGCGCGCGCGCCTGCTTGAGGTCTTCGGTTTGAAATCCTTCCGTGAAGCGGCCGTAGACGAGCGCAAGATTATGGCGAGCTTGATCCCGCTGCCCGCCTTCGGAAAGAAGGCGGGCCAAGGCCATTGCCGCCCTCAGCTCCAGGGCGAGCGCTGATTGGACGCGCGCGACTTCGATCGCTTCGGTCAGACAACCCATCGCCGACGCCCGGCCATGCCGCGGCATGGCCGCAAGAATCTGCGCTTTGATCCGCAGAAGTTCGGACATGTCGTACGTCGATCCGCAATCTGTCGCGCGCGCGATTGCGCCATTGACCGTGAGGAGGGCCTCCTCCACCTGCCCGGTCATGCGCAGGCCCTCGGCCAGCGCTCCCGCAAAAAGCGTAAGCAAGATATTCAGCTTTTTGGCGGATAGGGTATCCAGCGCACTCCGCAGCAAGTCGACGCCGGGTTCCACTTCGTCGCGAGCAATGGCAAGGGCGCCCTTCAGTCCGAGGCCGGCGGCGCGGTACGGCTCGATCGAGTGTCGTCTCGCATATTCGATGAGTCGTTCGACGTAGTCGCCGGCAATACGGAAGTCGCCGCTCCAGAAAAAGACCGGCGAACCGTAGGTCAGCGCGACGCATATCGAAAGCGGGTTATCTCGGCTCACAGCTCCGTCGACGGCGTTTCTTGCGATACTGCGCGCCTGGTCGGAAAAGCCGCGCAGCCACAAGGTGCGGGCGAGGCTAATGGGAGCGTAGATGCGATGATCAAAGCCGAAGAAGTTCGGGATGACCATGCCAGGCGCGGCTGCGCGAGCCATGCCTCGCTCACCGTAAAATTGGGCCTCGGCCTGGTCTCCCATGAAATGGTAGCAAGTGCCGAGCATGAAGTCCGCGACTGCCAGGCCCGCCGGGTCTTGGGGGCCCTCCACGAGCGTTGCGCTCTGCTGCGCAGCCGCGAGCGCGGCACGGAAATCGCCAAGCCGCATGAGAAGCCGATACAAGCCGTAAAGAAGCTGCAATTGGTGACGCCGGTCGCCGAACGCCTCCTCCAGCGCAAGTCCGCGCTCGATCGCGGCGCGAACCTGGTCGGCGTTTCCGCTTATGTACATCGATGATAACGCAAGGGCCTCCTGAAGGATCATCTCCTGTCTGGTGCCACGGGCTGCGTCATCGAGGCAGGCGAGCGCACGTTCGCACCACCGGTCGCACTCCTCGAGCAGTGACAATCCGATGAACAGGGGCGCCGCCCAGGTAGCGAGCTCCACGCCGACGGCGACATCGCCGTCGGCAGAGAATGCCCATTCGAGCGCCGCCCGCACATTGCCAATGTGCGAGGCGTATCCCGAAAGGTCCTGCTCGCCGAACCTCGATTGAACGATTTCGTCGTGTTGGAGAAACTTGGAAAAAAAGCTCGCGTGCCGCCGGGCGACGCGATTGGCTTCGTCCCGCTCGGCGAGCTTTGCTCCGGCATAGGCGCGTGTCGTGTCGAGCAGCCGATAATATGTCGGTCCATGTACCGGCGCAGTCGATATCAGCGATTTCGCGAGTAGGCTTCCGAGACTCTGTGTGGATCTCACCTCGTCTGTCTCCGTCTCGGACGCAACGGAGCAGGCGGCCTCGAGCGTGAAATCCCCCACGAACACCGAGAGCCTGCTAAGAACGGCCCTTTCGTGCTCGGGAAGCAGATTGTAGCTCCAATCGAGCATCGCGTTCAGCGTTTGGTGTCGGGGCAACGCGGTTCGGCGTCCGTGCCAGAGCAGGCTAAAGCGATTGTCGAGCAGCTCCGCAATTCCACGAATCCCAAGAGAGCCGGCGCGACTGGCGGCGAGCTCGATGGCGAGTGCGATTCTATCAAGTCGGCGGCAGATCGTGGCGACGATCGGCGCTTCGACGTCGCTCAGAGTTGCGCTATAGCCGCCGGCCGCTGCCCGCTCCATGAAGAGCTGAGCAGCCGGGTATCTCAGCACTTCCGCGGCAGTCAGATCGGCATGTCCGGGCGGACAATCAAGTGAATACAACAAGTGGACGCGCTCACCTTCGACACGCAGCGCTTCGCGGCTGGTCGCCAGGATATGCGCGTGTGGTGCCTCGCTGACGACCCGTTCGGCCAACGCCGCTGCCGAGTCGATCACGTGCTCACAGTTGTCGAGAATCAGGAGGACCTTCTTGTCGCCGAGAAACGCGACAAGACTGCCGAACGGGTCGTGGGCCTGAACCATGAACCCGAGCGCCGAGGCGACTGACGTTGCGACGAGCTGGGGATTGGTCAACGCACTCAGATCGACAAAGAAAACCGCGCCGCTGAAACCGTTCAATAACGCATGCGCGACGGAAACGGCAACGGTCGTCTTGCCTATGCCGCCCGGGCCGACGATGCTCACGAAGCGCCCCATGATGAGCTGCTCCGATACGGCTCGAACGGCTTCATCTCGACCGACGATTCGCGCCAATCGCGGCGGTAGCTTCCTCGGTCGCCCGCCGTCAGCGTGTCCTTCGACCGTAATCGACGGCCCTATCGAGCGTGTGACGGGCGCGACAAAACAATAGCCGCGACCGGCAACGTTTGATATGTAACGAGCCCCCTCCTCTCCGCCGAGTGCTTTCCGTAAGGTGGCAATCTGTACGCGGAGATTGGCCTCATCCACCGTCACATTCGGCCACGCGATTGTGAGCAATTCCTTGTAGCTGACGACTTCCCCTGCCCGCTCTGTCAGCGCAATCAGGGTGTCCAGGGCGCGTCCGCCGAGCGGTACTGGATCGTCAACCTTCTTGAGAAGCCTCTCGGCGAGAGACAGGCTGAACGGGCCAAAGGAAAGCACGTCCTTGGCCTGGAAGTCACGACGACCAGTCATGTGCTCTTGCGTCGGCATCCCGGACATCCGTGCGAGGCGGAGCTGCTAGATAGGAAAGCCGAGGTTTCTTCGCGCGGAACCGGTGTGGACTGTAGCGCGAAAAGTCCTCGCTTGATGCAGCGGCGAACCCAGGCCTCCACCCATCGAAGGGCAACATCCCGAGCGAAAACCGGAGGTCCGATCGGGCCCAAAATCGTATTCGCAACAGCGGCAGGGAGCATATGATCTTGCGGCGCAGTCGGCAAGTTCGCGCCGTAGGCACGACATCGCTATGTAAGTGCAAGGCTCGTATGCTGGTTCCGCTGTGCTGAAAGCCGCCGGCAAGCTGTTGCTTGCCGACGACTATTTGAGTTGCGCAGGATCTTTGCTGCGTGACGCGCACCACGTCCCGCTTCAACAGATAGAGCGATACGGCCAGCAGCACCTGGCCGCAAGGTCGCCGCTTGGCACAGTCCGCCCTGATCATCTCTAGGCTGGTGCCTCACCTCCCCTCGCTGGCCGGGGCTCATCAGTCGGTCCACCATCATCGGCCTTTATCGGATTCGCGTCGCCGGGGACCGCCAGCCTTGCAAAGACATCTTGGCCGGACAGCTCCTGCATCTTGCGCCATTGGGCCGGAGTGATGCCCATGTGGCCCTTGAACGCGCGCTGAAACGCCGCTTCCGATTGATAGCCTACTGCCTCCGCCACGGCGCCGGTGGAAAGAGAAGATTTTTTCAGTTCGTTCGCCGCGAGCGTCATCCGTATGTCGGTCAGGAGGTCGCTGGCCGAGCGCCCGAGCTTCTCCTGGAATTGGCGCGCGAGGGTTGCCCGCGACATGTTGCACAGGCGCGCAAGGTCGGGCAGCGACCATGCGCGCGCAGGTTCGTTGAACAGAGCGGCCACCGCGGGAGCAAGGCGTGGATGACCGGCCAAAGCAAGGAGGCCGCGTGGCGCGTCTTCGGTCTCGCTTGCGAGCCGCAGCACAAGCGCGAACATCGCCGTCGACAGCGCGTTCAGCATCGCACGGCCGCCGAGATGATCGTCCGCGGACTCACTGCGCATCAGTGAGACGAGGCCAGCGAGCTGCGCGGCCGTTTCCTTCTGTCCAGCGCGAGTACCCGCATGCACTATCAGGCGCGGCGGCAGATAGCTGCGCAGAAGACGGTCGTGCGGCGGAGTGACGGCGAAGTGTCCGCACAACAGATCGAGCCGTTCGTCCGAACCGAGATTTTCGCTGATCGTGAAGTTGAGGGACGCACGGTTGCGGGCCGGCAGGGGCGCGGCCCCGCTGCCATCGTGCATGACGTGCCGTGGGTTACCTGGAAGCAGGAGAATGTCGCCGGCCTTCAGCTGCAACGGTCGGCCCCCAGCCGGATCTTCCAGCGTCGCGGAGCCGGCGAGCACGGCGTGATACGGGATTTCGTTCGCCTCGCCCGGCCCTTGGTCGATGCGCCAGGGCGTGCCGTAGAAGCAGCGCAAGTCGAGCCGCCCGCGTACCGGCATCATCTCGAACAGCCGGCTGAGCCAATCCATGGCGCCCTCCTGAAAAAGCCTAGGTGAGACGGTGGAGCATATAGTCGAGATTTATCGGCATTCAAAGTCTCAAGGCGCAGCCATACTGTCATTTCGCAATCGTTCACCAACCCTCAACAAGGAGTGCCAACATGTCTCGTCTTTCAGTTCCGAATCTCGAATCCGACAATGGTCCGTCGGGTCAGATCTATGCCCAGATCAAGAAGGCCATCGGCAGCGTCCCGAAAACCTTCGCGGCCATTGCCGCCCACGGCCCTGCCGCCCTGAAGTCGATCCTCGCCGCTGACGCCGTTCTCGCTGCGGGCACACTGACCAAGCGCGATCAGGAGGTAATCAAGCTCGTTATCAGCGCTGCCGGCGGCTGCGATTACTGCGTCGCCGCCCACAACCATCTGGCCAAGCTCGCCGGGGTGAAGCCGGACGCGCTCAAGCAGATCCGCGAGGGCCAGCCCACCGGCGACGCCAAGGGCGATGCGTTGGTCCGCTTCGTCCGCAAGCTCGCGCAGTCCAGCGGCACCGTCAGCGACGAGGATTTCGCCGCGATCAAGGCTGCGGGCTACAGCGACGCCCAGCTGGTCGAGATCAGCCTGGCTTTCGCGACAACCGTCTTCACCAACGTCTTCAACCGCATCAACGACACCGAGATCGACTTCCCCGCGGTTGCGTGAAGCGACCGTGCACCCGTTAGATCTCGAATACGAAAGGATCACAACCATGACCACGCTTTCCACCACCCCTCAAAATCCGCTTGTGCGCGCACTGCACAGATCCGGCCTGCTTGCGGAGGATCTCGACTACCACGTTGTTCGGGCCTCGATGGTGATCATGTTCTTCTTCTTCGGCTACCAGAAGTGGTTTCCGTACGAGTTCGAAAGACTGGTCCCGTTCATCAGCAACGGGCCGCTGATCTGGTGGCTATATCCAGTCTTTGGCCACGCCGGCGCCAGCTATTTCCTGGGCGTCTCGGAGTGGACCTTCGGGTCCCTACTGCTTGCAGGCTTCTGGGACAAGCGGCTCGGCGTTCTTGGCGCCCTCGGCTCGACCGGCACCTTTATCGCGACGGTCACCATCATTCCGTTCATGCCGGAGGGCTGGGACGTCGCCGCGGGAGGCTTCCCCGCGATGACGGGCAACGTGCCCTTCCTGATGAAAGACGTCGTTCTGCTGGCCGTGTCGCTCTACCTACTGAGGCAGGATGTTGTCCGGCTGATCCGGCAATGAAGTCACGTATACAACTCGGCGACTCGCCGGCGAGTGCGAAGCTTGCCGGCGAGTTAGTTTGTGAGCATCAGAATTCCGACCTTCACACCCGAGCAATCAAACCAGCGCTGATCAAAGGTCAGGCGTGCACGATCCAATTGGGAACCAGCGATTGTCCACTTTGCGCCAGCAGCGGTCATTCTTATAAGCCGGCTTCGGCTTCTAAAGCCAAGAAAGCGATTGCGGACTACAAGAAAGCGATTGGGCGCCCGGATGGGATGGCCGAGCTGTCGATATTTTATTGCGAAGAAGCATTCAGCTTTTTAGAGTCCTGCACTATTGAAGATGAAAGCTACTTTGCTGCTCTGATCCGCATGTATGAACGGTCCCTCGAATTCGTATCCAGCCTACCTCTTGCCGAGCGCGCCACCTTCCTCGAGCGTCTGGACAAGCTTAGATCACGCGGGAGACACGTCGGCTGGGGAGTTCACGACGAACTCAATAGCCTTTGGTATGCTGCCGCTCTCGACGAGAGTGAATAACGGCTCGTTCTATCGGTTCCTCAATTGATGAGGGGACCCAGCCGAACCGGAATGTCCGCTTTTCTGCCGCTATCGAGGGAAAATCGGACGTATTGCGGACATCGCCAAGACGACGCAGATGACCAATTCAAACATTGCGCTCGCTAATATGGTCGAATTACTGGTTCGGCCGAGACCAACACGAGGCCTCTTTTGGTCGGGCCTGGCATGGTGTAATCTTTATCCAGATCTGCTTTTGGGATGGGACGTGCCGACGTCTTCGTTCCAGGTGAATGGCAGCAGGAATGCCGTCGGCAGGCAACTCACTCTCTTAAATCAAACCGACAGTCCTTTTTGTGCCGGTCTCTTACTGAGCATCCGCCATGCGCGCGGACGCGAGGCGATGCGCGAATGGTTACTTTGACCGCAACGAGGGAACGCCATGAAACCAAACCTGGGAACGTTCGTCACCGCGCTGTTGGCAAGCGCATTCACCGCGGCAGGCTGGGCCCAGGGACTCGGCCGCGCGCATTTTGAGACCTCGTGCACGCCGCAGGCGCAGGAGAAATTCGACCGCGGCCTGGCGATGGTGCATTCATTCTTCTATCCGGACAGCGTCCAAGCCTTCACCGAAGCCGCTGCCGCCGATCCGCAATGTGCTATCGCCTACTGGGGCATCGCGATCAGCCACCGCCCCAATCCGTTGATCCTGCCGCTGTCCGCCGCCGTCTTGAAGAACGGATTGGAGGCGGTTGAACAGGGCAAAGCGATCGGTGCCAAGACCGAGCGCGAGCGCGACTGGCTTGCAGCGATGGAGCTTTACTACAGGGACTACGACAAGATCGATCAGACAGAGCGCGGACTCGCCTACGAAAAGGCGATGGAAACGCTGACGCAGAAATATCCTGATGATCCAGAGGCTGCCATTTTCTATGCGCTCGCTCTCAATGAGACGGCGCTGCATAGCGATAAGACCTATGCAAAACAGCTCAAGGCCGGTGCCATCCTCGAAACGATTGCGGCGAAGCTACCGGACCATCCGGGCGTGCTGCATTATCTGATCCACACCTACGATTACCCGCCGCTCGCGCAACGCGGCCTTGATGCCGCCGATAGATATGCCGAGGTCGCCCCCGCGGCGCAACATGCCCAGCACATGCCCTCGCACACCTATTCCATGCTCGGGTTGTGGACGCAGTCGGTTGCATCGAACACGAAGTCCCGGGCGGTCGCCCAGGGGCAGGCGGCCAAGCTCTGGCCGGGGGCGACACATCCAGGCGAGCCGCACCATCTGGACTTTATGGAATACGCCCTGCTGCAAATGGGACAGGAGGGACCTGCGAAGCAGCTACGTGACGACAGCAACGCTATAAAAAAGCTCGGGTTTGAATACTTCCCAAGCTATACCGCGCTCGCGGCGGTGCCGGCGCGCTTTGCGTTGGAACGTCAGGCATGGAAGGAAGCAGCCGCGCTTGAACCGAGGGGCAGCCAGTTTCCGCAAGCCGAGGCGATCACCTATTTTGCCCGTGCCGCCGGCTCAGCCCGCAGCGGCGACCTTGCCGGTGCCGACCGTGAGGTCAACAAGCTCAAGGAGCTTCGCGCCGCGCTGGAAAAGGCGAACCAGTCCTACTGGGCCGAACAAGTTGAAGTCCAAATATTGGCTGCATCGGCCTGGATCGCGCATGCCAAAGGGGAGGAGAAGGAGGCGCTGAAGTTCATGCGCGCTGCGGCAGACGTGGAGGATAACAGCGAAAAACACATCGCGATGGAAAACAGGCTCTACCCGATGCGCGAACTGTTGGGTGACCTCCTGCTCGAACAGCAACAGGCGGCATCAGCGCTAACTGAGTACGAGACTTCGCTGCAGTCGACGCCCAACCGGCTGCGTGGCCTGTACGGCGCAGCCAAGGCTGCGGAGGCAGCAAGTGAGCCAGAGAAAGCAACGGCCTACTTCGGCAAGCTTGCCGAGTTGACGAAGGACGCCGATACCGATCGGATGGAAATTCGCGAGGCCAGGGCTCATTCGATGCAGCGGTAAGCGGCTGCACCGAAGATGAATGGAATAGCTGCCGGACGTGTGTCCGGCAGCTACTAATGGCATAGCGATCATGAGGCGTTCGACCCTAATCGCCGCCGTGTTCGGCCTGCTGGCTGCAGTGCCGGCAGGGTACCGCTTGACCCTACCTGCCTGGCAAGATCCAGCTGCGGCGCCGGCCGGCGCGGATAATGCCGCGTCCAAAGCGGTGCTCCCAATCGAAGCTTGGCCAATCTGCTCGACCATGGGATCGATGACGGAGACGGCGGATTGGGCGTCGCTGGATCCGGATTTCGCGGCCGGCAAACGAGCGCTCGTCGCTGGTGACGGGTACAGGGCCATCAATGCTTTCACCGCTGCAGCGCTTCGCGACTCCCGCAATGCCGATATTCAGAACTATCTTGGTTACGCCTATCGCCGCCTGCGGCAACTCGATCCAGCAATGCGGCATTATCAGCAGGCTCTTATGCTCAATCCTCGGCAACGCAGCGCACACGAACACCTGGGTGAAGCCTACATGATGCAAGGCAATCTCGCCAAAGCCGAAGAGCATCTCGCGGCTTTGGAGCGGATTTGTCTGATTCCCTGCGGCGAATACGATGATTTGAAGCAGGCTATTGCAGCGTACCGCCAAGTCGCGTCGCGCTAGACGGTGTCGGCTCATGGCACTTCGCTGAATTCGGGTTTGAGCGAATGACCGCTTCGCGCCCGGAAGCGGACCTTCATTCCAAGTCAGCCTTAATCCAACTGAGACATGTCGCGAACTTACTTTCTGTTGTCGTCCGCGTTGTTCCAGGGTTGTTTTTGGGGTGAAATCGACCTAGCTCAAGACAGCAGGGACGAACCGGGCATTCCTTTATCAAATGGATCGGTATCTAGGAGGTCAATTCCCGTATGCGACGTTCTTCTGGCCGGCGCTCGTCGCAGCATCAGCCGCTGAAACTGCGTCGTCCATAGCGGCACATTTTCTGGAATTCTCAGGCGATGCTGGTGGCGACCGCGCTCCGCAAGAGCCGGAAGGAGCCACGCCAAGCAAGATTGCGTTTGAGCTGCATGCAGTCCGGCTCCGTGACTTTACGATGGTCAAGAGCGGCGTTCCCACCCTGCTGTGCACACCGCTCGCGCTGCATGGAGCCGCTATTGCCGACCTTGCAGCCGGACACAGTCTCGTTGCCGCCCTCCGCGGTGCTGGAATTGAACGACTGTTTATTGCCGATTGGCGCTCGGCCAGCGCTGACATGCGATTTCTCGGCATTGACGAATATCTTGCCGATCTCAATGTCCTCGTCGATTGTGTCGGTGGCTTGGTTGATCTCATAGGGCTTTGCCAGGGAGGCTGGTTGTCACTGGTCTATGCCGGACGATTCCCAGCTAAAGTACGCAAGCTTGTTATGGCCGGCGCGCCGGTTGATATTGCTGCGCGGCAATCCCGATTGTCGGCTATCGCCGAGGCGACTCCCCTGATCATGTTTCAGAGCCTGGTCAATCTCGGCGATGGTCGCGTTATCGGCCGCAATATCGCGCCGTTCTGGGGAAACGACACTGACGCAAGCGATATCCGCGAATCTCTGCAGCTGCTTGAGCCGATCGGCTCGCCAGAATTCACGCGGCTCGAAGCCATCTTCAAAAGCTGGAGTTCTTGGACGATCGACGTTCCTGGAACATACTATCTCGAAGTTATCGAGAAGCTATACAAGCGCAACGAACTCGCCGGCGGAAGCTTCGTCGCCCTGGGGCAAAAAATCGACCTCTCGCGTCTGCGGCTTCCAATGTATCTTCTTGCTGGGAGCGCCGACGAAGTGGTTGCCCCGGAACAATTGCTTGCAGTGGAGCGGCTGGTAGGAACGCAGCCGGAGTATCTACGCCACGAGGTCGCCCCGTGTAATCATCTTGGTCTGTTCATGGGGAGGCGGACGCTTGAACAGTATTGGCCGAGGATTGTGCGTTGGATGAAAGAAGTCGATTGAATAAGCCTGGCCACTTCCGCTAGAGCATGATCCGGAAAAGTGGGTACCGGTTTTCCGAAAAGATCATGCTCAAACAAAAAGATAGAGCGGGATGACGATTCGAAGAAAAGTCATCACGCTCTAATGGCTGATTGTGTTGCAGAAATGGGCTGCTGCCGATTAGGCTTACGTAGAGTGCGTTTTGCACTCCGATGTCCCGAAGGCGCGCGATCCCCGGCATCACCCAGCACGTGCTGACAACGCAGCTTCGCGGACCCGCAAGCTCCGCGGCGCGCGACTGAATCGGCCAATGTGCTACGCATTTTTGTCACTTGCAGAAGACACCGCGAAACGAAGCGAAGGACTTCGCTCTAGTGGGACTGAGCGTGGGGCGCGGCATTCATCAGCAGCACACCAAAAAGGAGGACCAGATAGAGCATCGAAAACACGAACAGGCGACGAGCAGGCCGCCTTTCCCCGTCATTGCTCCGACGTACTTGCCATGCGAGAACAATCATGATCGCTCCGAGCATCGCCGCAGCCGCGCCATAGATGGCCCCCGCGAACCCCAGTGCCCAGGGTATCAGTGAGGTCGGAACCAGAAGAACGCTATAGAGAAGAATCTGGCGCTTTGTTTCGGCCCTGCCGGCCACGACCGGCAACATCGGCACACCGGCGCGAGCATATTCTCCGGCAAGATTGAGCGACAGTGCCCAGAAGTGGGGTGGTGTCCAAAGGAAGATGATCAGGAACAGGATGAGCGGTTCGAGCCCGACATTTCCGGCGGCCGCAACCCAGCCGATCACCGGAGGGAGTGCGCCAGCCGCACCACCAATGACGATATTTTGCGGTGTCCGGCGTTTGAGCCACATCGTGTAGACCACGACATAGAAGAAAATTGTGAAAGCAAGCAGCACAGCCGCGGCCATGTTCAGCAAGGTGCCGAGGGCCAGAATGGCGCACATGCCAAGCATCAGTCCGAAAACTAATGCTTCCGAGCGCGACACACGGCCGCTCGGAATTGGACGCATGGCGGTACGCGCCATCACCGCATCGATGTCGGCGTCGTACCACATATTGAGCGCACCTGCGGCGCCAGCTCCGGCAGCTATGCAAAGAAGAGCAACGACACCGGTGAAGGGATCGATGCCGCCTGGTGCGACCATGAGACCGACTAGTGCAGTAAAGACGACCAGCGACATAACGCGCGGTTTCGTCAGCGCGACATAGTCCCCGATGTTGGCATAGCTCCCGCGAAGAATTGAACGATTGATTTGCATGAGATTAATGCCTCGTCTTGCAAGCGACATGGCGACCTCTTTCAGTCCGATACTCAAAAAAAGCCATCGGTTTTAGAACACTCTTGTCCGGCAGTCTCCGGAAGGCGACAGGCCCCGGTTTCACCGACTGCGCCGCTACTGCACCTTCGCGAATTTTCTTCCGGCAGGGATAGTCCCTGCCCCCTTCTTCTTTCCCGTAGAGTCGAACTGTTTGAGATAGGCGACGACATCGTCAATTTGCTTCGGATCTTTCAAGCCTGGAAAAGTCATTTTGGTACCGGGTATCTTGGCCTTCGGATCCTTGATGTATTCGCGGAAAGTTTCTTCATCCCAGGTGATGCCGGAATTCTTGTTTGCGGGAGAATAGCTGTAGCCTTCAATCATCCCGGCCTGTCGCCCGAACAGCCCGTTGAGCACCGGGCCGACGGCGTTCTTTGCGTTCTCCCCGATTTGGTGACACGCCTTGCATTGGGCGAAAATCTTCTCGCCCGAAGCCGCATCCTGGGCATGCCCAGGGACGATCGCGAAGATTGCGGCCCCGAGCACGAGAACGAGACTGCGCATCCGTCCGTGGCCGTCCATGAGCACACCGTTGGTAGACTAGCTCAGCGAGTTGATGATTTCCCGATAAGCCGCCTCGGGAAACGCTTTCAGCGTGCGCGTCCGGACGTTTCCCAGCATGCCCAGCTGCAGGCTGAAACGTGCCGCCACAGCGTCTTCCGGAGCTTCGAAGATCGCAACCATGTCATAGTCGCCCATGGTCAGGTAGAAGGATTTGAACTCGCCGCTCATATCTTTGAGAGCTTTCTTCGCAGCGTCCAGACGACGTGGCGAGTCCTTCGCCTTCAGGATTCCCTGCTCGGTCCAATTTGCAAGCATGACGTAGGTGGTCATAGCCGTCCTCCTTCTGGTACGAGGCAATGGTGGCTACGCGGTTGGCGCAAAAAATATGACCCGCAGGAGATGCGTGTAGTCGGATTCGAACACCATGATCGCCACAAACACCAACACCAAGACCGGCGGCAGCAGGATGGCATAGGCCAAGGCCAACCGCTCCCAGGCCATGTGCATGAAGACGGCGACGATCAAGCCAGCCTTCAACACCATGAAGAGCAGGATCAGCGACGGTCTGAGATAACCGTGGATGCCAAAGAAGTCGACGAGATAGGAGCAGGTGGAGAGAACGAACAACCATCCCCAGACCACGAGATAGAGCTTGATCGGATGCTGCTGGCCCTTTGTGTGCGTGGCTCCTGATGCAAGAGCCTCATGCATGTGAATATGCAGCGAAGGTTGTTGCCCTTCGACATGTACCGCTGTGTTTGTCATGCGCCAACCTCACCAAAGGTAAAAAAAGGCAAAGATGAACACCCACACAAGATCGACGAAGTGCCAGTACAGGCCGGTGATTTCGACGATCTCGTAATACCCCTTCCTGCTCGTGAAAAAGCCGCGCCGTTCGACGTCGAAATCTCCCCGCCAAACCTTTCGCGCGATGGCGATCAGGAAAATCACGCCGATCGTCACGTGGGTGCCGTGGAAGCCAGTGATCATGAAAAAGCTAGAGCCAAACTGCGCCGCGCCCCACGGGTTGCCCCAGGGCCGGACGCCCTCCATGATCAGCTTGGTCCATTCGAAGGCCTGCATTCCGACGAACGTTGCGCCAAATGCCGCCGTGGCCAGCATCAAGGCTGCGGTTTTGGCGCGATCGCGGCGGTAACCGAAATTGACGGCCATCGCCATCGTCCCGCTGCTGCTGATCAGGATGAAAGTCATGATGGCGATCAGGATGAGCGGGATTTTCTTATCTCCGATCGTGAGGGCGAAGACTTCGCTGGGGTTCGGCCAGGGCACAGTCGTGGACATTCGCGCCGTCATATAGGACAGCAGGAAGCAGCTGAAGATGAAGGTGTCGCTCAGGAGGAAGATCCACATCATGGCCTTGCCCCACGAGACATTCTTGAACGCGCGCTGATCCGAGGACCAGTCGGCAGCAATGCCTTGCCAGCCTGCAGGCCGCGTGATGGATGTTGCGGTGTTTGTCAGCGCAGTCTCTGCCATTGCGTCTCGGCCCTCCCTAAGTGAGCAGCTGGCGACAGATGTCGACGAAATCGTCTGTCCAGCCCGTCAGCAGACCGAGCAAGACCAGCCAGACCAACAGCAGGAAATGCCAATAGATAGCGCAGAGCTCCACGCTCAGACGTACCCGCGTCATCGCAGCGCCACGCCACACCTTGGCGGTCGTTCTGCCAAGGGCCACCAGACCGCCCATCAGATGCAACCCGTGCACCGCAGTGATCAGGTAGAAGAAGGAATTGGCTGGATTGGAGGCGAGAAAATAGCCTGCGACGCGCAGCTGTTGCCACGCCAGGAGCTGCCCGACCAGGAATGTAACGGCAAACGCTCCCCCTGCGCACAGGCCGATGATTGCACCGTCCGTGTCGTCCCGGCGCGCAGCCACATGCGCCCATTGCAACGCGACACTGCTCAAGATCAGGACGCCGGTGTTAAACCACAGCAGCCTGGGCACGGGCAGCGCCCGCCAGTCCACCATGCTCATGCGCATCGAGTAGGCGCTGATGAAGAGCGCGAACAACGAGCCGACCACCGCGAGAAACACGCCCAATCCGATTTTCGCCGGCGGCAGGGACGAAGTGCTCCCCTCGCGCAAATCGACGGCTATTCCTTCTTCCAGCCAGGGCTTGGCTGCCAGCCCTTGCTGCGAGAGCCACCATCCCGCAATTGCCGCTATTCCAGCCATGAACAGGATAATGGCGCTCATGGGTGGGCCGCCTGCGCCAACAATCCGGCCGGCGGTTCATTTTGCGGCACGAAATCCCGCGCGGCGCCGGGTACGCTGTAATCGTAGGCCCAGCGATAGACGATAGGCAGATCCTTGCCCCAGTTGCCATGCCCCGGCGGGGTCTCCGGTGTTTGCCATTCCAGCGACGCGGCTCCCCAGGGATTGCCGCCAGCCTCTTTTCCTTTGAACAGGCTCCAGATCAGATTGAACAGGAACACAAGCTGGGCGAAGCCGACGATCAAGGCCGCCACGCTCATGAACGCGTTGAGGTCATGGGCGGATGCCGGGACGAAGGCCGTTTCGCCAATGTCGTGGTAGCGGCGGGGCATGCCCAGCAGGCCGAGATAGTGCATGGGGAAGAAAACCGCATAGGCCCCGAGGAACGAGACCCAGAAGTGGAATCGTCCAAGCGCTTCATTGAGCATTCGTCCGGTGACTTTCGGATACCAATGATAGATCCCGCCAAAAACGGCCATAATCGGCGCAATGCCCATCACCATATGAAAGTGGGCGACAACGAACATCGTGTCGGACAACGGAACGTCTACGACCACGTTGCCGAGAAACAGGCCGGTCAGGCCGCCGTTTACGAAGGTGATGATGAACGCCAGCGCGAACAGCATCGGGACGGTGAGATGAATGTCGCCGCGCCACAGGGTTAGCACCCAGTTGTAAACCTTGATGGCGGTCGGGATGGCGATGATGAGCGTGGTGGTGGCGAAGAAGTACCCGAAGTACGGGTGCATGCCGCTCACATACATGTGGTGCGCCCACACAACGAAGCTGAGGGCGCCGATTGCCACGATAGCCCAAACCATCATGCGATAGCCGAAGATGTTCTTCCGCGCGTGGGTGCTGATCAGATCGGAAACGATGCCGAAGGCCGGCAAGGCGACGATGTAGACTTCGGGATGGCCGAAGAACCAGAACAGATGCTGGAACAGGATCGGGCTGCCACCTCCATACTTCGTCAGCTGGCCCATCTCGACCAGTGTGGGCATGAAGAAGCTGGTTCCCAAAATGCGGTCGAGCAGCATCATCACCGAGGCGACGAACAGCGCCGGGAAGGCCAGCAGCGCCATCACGGTGGCCGTGAAAATGCCCCACACCGTCAAGGGTAAACGCATCAACGTCATGCCGCGCGTACGCGCCTGCAGCACCGTCACCACGTAATTCAGCCCGCCCATGGTGAAGCCGATGATGAACAGGATCAGAGAGGCCAGCATGAGAATGATGCCCCAATCCTGTCCGGGGGTGCCGGAGAGAATCGCCTGGGGTGGGTACAGCGTCCAGCCGGCGCCGGTGGGCCCGCCAGGCACGAAAAAGGTCGAGGCCAGCACCACGACTGCGAGCAGATAGACCCAGTAGCTCAGCATGTTCACATAGGGGAAAACCATGTCCCGGGCGCCGACCATCAGCGGGATAAGGTAGTTTCCAAAACCTCCCAGAAACAGCGCGGTGAGAAGATAGATCACCATGATCATGCCGTGCATGGTGATAAATTGAAGATATTGGTTCGGATCGATAAACGAAAACGTGCCGGGGAATCCGAGTTGCAGCCGCATCAGCCATGACAGCACCAGCGCAACCATTCCGATGGACATCGCCGTGATCGAGTACTGGATGGCGATAACCTTGGCGTCCTGCGAAAAGACGTACCTCGTCCACCAGCTTTTCGGATGATAGAGCTCGACCTCCGCCACTTCAGCCGGCGGGATGCCTGCGATTGTGTCAAACGGGACATCGACCATCGTAATGCCCTCCTTGGTCTTCCTCTATTCAGCGAAGAGTTCGCCTCACGACATTCAGCGTCTCTTCGTCGATACTCTCATTCGGTGCCTATCTTATAAGCCGCCTTCGCGACGCTGCGATTCCCGGATAATTCGGCGAATGTTTTCTGCTTCTCCAGCCACGCGTGATAATCTTTCTGTTCCTCTACGATGACCTTGCTCCGCATCTGCGCATGTGCGGCACCGCAGAGTTCCGCGCAGAGAACCTCGAATGTTCCGGTGCGGGTGGGCGTGAACCAGTAATATGTAACCGAGCCCGGTATCATATCCATCTTCGCCCGGAACTCGGGCACATAGAAATCATGCAAGACGTCAATTGAGCGCAGCAATATCTTCACCGGTTTTCCGACTGGCAGGTGCAAGTCGTCGTTTTCAATGACGATGTCGTCTTGTCCGGCGGGATCGTCGCGA
Organism: Bradyrhizobium lablabi; assembly: GCF_900141755.1. Classification (NCBI taxonomy): domain Bacteria; kingdom Pseudomonadati; phylum Pseudomonadota; class Alphaproteobacteria; order Hyphomicrobiales; family Nitrobacteraceae; genus Bradyrhizobium; species Bradyrhizobium lablabi. The sequence continues at coordinate 3,334,721 of NZ_LT670844.1, forward strand.
TTCAACCCGAGAGGATTCTCGGAACTGACGTTGCGGGCATTGGAGGTCCCAAGCCGGCCGTCCTTTCCGGGAAGCCGATAGCTCCAGAGCCACTGCTGTCCCACGACCTCGACCTCGGTCGCATCGGCCGGAACGGTGACGAACTGGTGCCAGACAACGAGCCCGGGTGCCAACATGGCTGCGACGCCGATGGCAGTCCCGACGCTGAGCCACCATTCGAGCTTCTTGTTTTCGGGATTGTAGGCTGCCTTCCTTCCCTCCTTGTGCTCAAAGCGGAAGACGCAGTAGGCCATGAACGCGACGATCGCAAAGAAAACCGCCCCGGTGATCCAGAACGTCAGGGTGATCGTGTTGTCGATGTAGCTCCAATTTGAGGCGATCGGCGTCCACCACCACGGGCTGAAGAGGTGAAACAGCACCGAGGCGACCGCGACCAAGAGCAGTATGATTGCTACAGCCATCCCTCATTCATCCTCGCCGTTAAGGGCTACGGATACGAATTAGAGGGCGGAGCTCACGCCTATCGCAATGGCCGAATTCACATTCGCCATCGTCGTGTCTCTTGCCTCGCCCATTCAACCGGTCGCGACGTCAAAACATGACACAGAGCACACGTTACGACCGCAATCTCATCGGAACTGGGGGCGCTAGAATTTCAAGATGGTACGCGTCGAGCTTGGCGTCAAGAGGAGTATGCCGCGCCCTCGTCCGGCGCTTGTTATCCGCAATGCCGCGTGGGCCGGCGAGCACCGTTCGGCACCAATGGTTTTTGACGCAACGCAACAAACGATTTGTGCAGATGCACAATTCAACTGTGCGTGCTATCTCGCTTGAATCGCGCTAACCTCACCTCACAGGTCGCGACGGGTTTCGTCCGGCGAAGCTCCTTTTCGTTGAACTTGGTTTGCCGTACTCGGCTCGATCGCGATTTTCGCACATGGGGCGAAACGCGTGACTTAGGGCGCCGTTTTCACCACGGCGACCACGAGCAAGGAGACCGGACCATGGCCACACAATATTTCGCAAGACCTAAACTACAATTGTTCGGCATCTCCACCGCATTTGTCGTTCGCAAAATCGGTCTTTCCGACTTAAGCGACGCGTTGCGCCTGGGCTGGGAAGACTTCAAGGCCATACCAACTCACGCCATTGTCCTGTGCGTGATTTATCCCGTTCTCGGTCTTGTTCTGTTCAGACTGGTCGTTGGCTATTCCGTGTTGCCGCTGCTCTTTCCGCTGGCAGCCGGTTTTACGTTGATTGGTCCCTTTGCCGCGCTCGGCCTCTACGAGCTCAGCCGCCGCCGCGAGCGCGGCGAGGAAGCCGCTGCGTGGGATGCTATGCAGGTGCTGCGCGCACCGTCTTTCGGCGCCATTCTCGGACTCGGCATGCTCCTGTTCGCCCTGTTCTTGACCTGGATCGCCACCGCGGACGCGATCTACGTTGCAACCTTCGGCCACGCTCCGGCTGCAACCATCCCTGACTTCGCGACGCGTGTGTTGACGACACCGGAAGGATGGTTGCTCATTATCGTCGGCTGCGGCGTCGGCTTCCTGTTCGCGGTCGTGGCTCTGTGTGTCAGTGTTGTGTCGTTTCCGTTGATGCTCGACCGGCATGCGTCTGCGATAGACGCGATCCGGACGTCGTTGCGGGCCGTGATGGAGAATCCATTTGCGATGGCCGTATGGGGGCTGATTGTTGCGGCACTGCTGGTGATCGGTTCGCTACCGTTGTTCGTCGGTCTCGCAGTCGTTCTGCCGGTGCTCGGTCATGCCACCTGGCATCTTTATCGGAAGGTGGTGGAGCCTGACCCGAATCCCCCACAAGAGGAGCCCCGCCCTGCGATAGGTCACCGCTATGCGGCAGATTTCCCGGCCTCTCTATTCCCGTGGAGTCATGAGCGCTAGTCGTAGGAGTGAAAATGGGAAAGCCGGGATCGCGCCGCCGATTTTGTGTCTACGGTCGCTGGATCTAGTTACACGCCCCCAGCAACGCATGGGCATCAGCCAACGGCGAGCACTCGCGCGGCCCTCGCGGGGAACATGCGCTAGAGCCTGATTCAACTCAGTTGAATCAGGCTCTAGCGTTATTGTTTTGTTTGAGCATGATCTTTTCGGAAAACCGGTTTCCACTTTTCCGGATCATGCTCTAGATGTCGTAATAGAGATGAAACTCGTGGGGATGGGGGCGCAACCGGACGGCATCGACCTCCCTTTTTCGCTTGTAGTCGAGCCAGGTTTCGATCACGTCGCTGGTGAACACATCGCCGCGTAACAGGAACGCGTGATCGCGTTCGAGCGCGTCAAGCGCCTGATCCAGCGATCCGGGCGTCGATTTCACCTCCTTCGCCTCTGCGGGCGGGAGATCATAAAGATTCTTGTCGATCGGCCTTCCCGGATCGATCCGGTTGTTGATGCCGTCAAGGCCGGCCATCAGCATCGCGGCAAAGGCCAAATAGGGATTGCAGGAGGGATCCGGCGAACGAAACTCGACGCGCTTTGCCCGCGGGTTCGGCGAATACATCGGAATCCGGCAGCAGGCTGAGCGATTGCGCTGGGAATAGACCAGGTTGATCGGAGCTTCGTAACCCGGCACCAGACGCCGATAGGAGTTGGTGGTCGGGGCGCAAAGCCCGCACAACGCCCAGGCGTGACTCAGCAACCCACCGATGTAGTAGCGGCCAAGCTCGCTCAGCTCGGCGTAGTCCGCCTTGTCGTAGAACAGGTTGGTCTCGCCCTTCCACAGACTCTGATGAACATGCATTCCCGAGGCGTTGTCCTCGAACAGCGGCTTTGGCATGAACGTCGCGGTCATGCTGTGCTGACGGGCGGTGTTCTTTACCACATATTTGTACATCATCAGGTTGTCGGCCATGCGGGTGAGTGTGGTGAAGCGCATGTCGATCTCGTTTTGGCCGCCGGTCGCGACTTCATGGTGATGGGCTTCGATCGCAATCCCCAGCGACTCCATCGTCAGTACCATTTCGGTGCGGAGCGCCTGCATGCTGTCGGTTGGGGGAACCGGAAAGTATCCCTCTTTCGGGCGCGGCTTGTGGCCCAAATTCGGCGCTTCCTTCTTGCCGGTGTTCCAGCTGCCTTCGCTGGAATCGATTTCGTGGAAGGCGTAGTTGATACCCTGTCCGTAGCGCACATCGTTAAATACGAAGAACTCCGCCTCCGGGCCAAAATAGCTCGTATCGGCGCGGCCGGTGCCCTTGAGGTAGGTCTCGGCCTTCTGGGCGATATAGCGGGCGTCACGGCTATAGGATTGACCGGTCAAAGGATCCCTGATGTTGCAAATCAGGACCAGCGTCGTCGCCGGGGTGAATGGATCGACGAAGGCGGTCGTCGGGTCCGGGACGACCAGCATGTCGCTTTCCTGGATCTCCTGGAAGCCGCGGATCGATGAGCCGTCGAACCCGATGCCTTCATCGAGAGCATCGATATTCACCGCGCTCGGCGGAACGGAAAAATGCTGCCAGACCCCCGGCAAATCGGTGAACCGCAGATCGATCATCTGGACCTTCTCGTCCTTGATCGCCTTCAGGAGATCTTCGGCTGTCGCACAATTCGGAACCATGGCTTTACTCCTGTAACCGAGAGGAGGCACTTTGAAGATCGTGTCGCCGTTCAGCCGCTGCGAAGTGACCTGGGGCGGATTTTGGTCCGCGTTCCACCCGCTGCCGCACCGGCCTGATCCGGCGTGGCGGCGCTCGCATTCAGGCACACCTTGTCACGCGCGAATCGGCAGCTTCAGCTTTGGTGCGGTCCGCGCATGAGCTTCATGGCGTCTTCGATATGCCGCCAGTCTTTAGCCAGTTCGAACTCGCCTTTTGCTTCAAGCTCGATGGCGTTCCGGGCAGCTTCCGCTATGGCCCGGGCGCCGTGTGCTTCCAGCAACTGTCGCGCATAGTCATGGATTTCGATTTCTCGCATGGCGTCATGCTCCTCTTGTTCTGCGCGCGACCGAGAACTCCAGTCGGGGCAGCAGGACCGTAGACGTTGACACCCATCAAGCCCCCGCAGTCTGCATCCTGGCGCGGGACGTTTGCAAGAGCCACTTCAGATCATGGGCCGCCAAGATCCGGCACTTGCAGCCATTCCACGACGGGAATGCCGTAGTACCTCTTCTGCCCGTGCCGTGAGCTTTCATTAGATATACAGTATGAGCATTGGCGATGAGTATTGGCGTTCCCGCTCTGCGCGGTGCGCTATTCCAACCCGTGCTCAAAGTCGCTTCCGATCAAGGTCACCTCGCGCCGTCCGGTCGTGGGCCAGATGGTTGAGCAGATCCGTCAGCAAGGTTGATCGGTTGCTCGATCGCCGGGATGGGTTCCTCGACAACAAGCATGGGAAGCTCCGACGAACTCTGTACCGTCAAATGATATCGGATTGCGGCGTGCCCTGATTTCTTTGACAATACGTTGCGCCGCTTTCCTTAAATTGTTATCGCGAAGCCCTTCGCCGCGTGGGCTATTTTTCATTGCTCGTTGCCAAAGATCATCGAGGGCTTTGGCCGACACCCTCGACATATCGGCGACTCGCTTGGCGTCCAGACCGGAGGTCGGCTTCGCCGGGTCTTCGCGGCGCGCCACTGTGTCCATTTCATGCATCACTTTTCTCCTTCTTCCAGCGACGTGGTGCCTGCGGCCCTCGGTGGCCGACTTGCCGCCGCCGCCAGGCGGACCAGCGCGGCGGCGACGTCAGCGAGAAATAGAAATATGAGAGGTTGGCCACAATAACGGGAAGCCGACAATTCTGGCCAAAGCCACAGCACATATGGCCATGCAGGTGAACTCCAGGGCAGCGTGGTCGAGCGCGTGAATTCAGGTAGCCGCATAAGATTGTTCCGCCGAAGAATTACGGACCTGGTGATAGCTCGTGCCGCCCGGTCGGCGGTACGGCTTTAGAAATCGAACGTTGACCAGGGCTGATGCTGGGCGCGCCATTTCGGGCCGGGGCCACGCATGTAGTGCAGCTCGGGCCGGTAGCCGCTGAACAGGTCCTTCACCAGGCCGTGAACGACATTGGCGAAGCTGGAGGTCGAACCCGCTGTATCGCGAGCAGAACCTGACAACGTGTTTGCGTCTATGGTTCTCATTGATGAACTCCTCGCATTGTCTTGCCGCCCCGAACATCGGCGGTTACGACCCAAAGCGTAATCGTAGAGAGAAGGACCTGGCCATTGAACGGAGGTTGATCGGTACGTTACATTTGGCTGAGAAGAGCATACCTAGGTTTAAGATCGGCCACCCGGTGCACACGTCGTGCGCACGCAGCCCTCTAAAACATTGAGAAAAATTGAACTCTCGCTCCAATCCATCATGAGCCTGTTTGGGAGGTGCTCAATTGCAATGTTGTCTGTCAGCGTTTGAATATCAGGCGCTCGGTGCTCAAACGTTCCTGCCAATTGTGGCGCTCGAGTTCGGGATCCGTGTGCTCCTCCACGGGCCGGCCAATACAGAGATAGGCAATCAACGTCCAGGTGTCGGGCACTTCAAGTATCCGACATACGTTCTCCGGTTCGAGGATCGAGATCCAGCCAAGCCCAAGTCCCTCGGCGCGCGCCGCAAGCCACAGCGTCTGGACTGCGCCAACAACCGAATATTGCAGGGTTTGCGGCATGGTTTGACGGCCGAGGCCACTGCCCGCCTTTGTTGCCTCATCGGCAAAGACAGCAAGGTGCACGGGGGCCGCTTCGAGTCCTTCAAGTTTTAGTCTTGCATATTGCGCGCGCTGTTCGCCGTCATAGTTTTCGAGCGCCTTCGCGTTGGCGCGGACAAAACTCGACCTCACCGCTTCCCGGCATTGCGCGGTCTCGACAAGCACGAACCGCCAGGGCTGGCAATGTCCAACCGAGGGAGCGTGGCTCGCAAGTTCAAGCAACGACCGAATCAAGGCCGGATCGATGGGATCGCGGCGAAAACGTCGGACGTCGCGCCGCCACAGCACGAGATCGCGGAACGCTTGCCGAAACGCGGCATCGAATTCCCGAGAAGATGGACCGGGCGTTTCGCTCATAGGCCCACTCGGTCGATGACATGGAAAAACGTGCCGGTTATCGAGCCCTGTCGCACACCTTGTTCGGGCACTTCAGCGCCTGCAGCATCCCGGCAATCAACGAGCGGATCGCCGCTCGCCAAAACCGTGCTCGCATAGTGGAACTCGTGGCCAAGCACTTCCGTTCCCTCCGCACCCAGCGAACAGGCCACGCGAAGTCGCGCGCGTCGATAGCCCAGATGCAGCCTGCGGTTCGCAAAAGAGGTTTCGAGCCCGAGCAGACCGGTCATTTCGTGCTTGTTCCCGCCGGCGTCCTCGAGGCCGTGCCCCAACACCATGTAGCCACCACACTCGCCGTGGATCGGAATCGAGCGGTGGGCAAGCTTCTGGAGACCGCTTCTGAAACCATGAGCAGACGCGAGCACGCCGGCATGGAGTTCCGGATAACCACCGGGCAACCAGACGGAGTCGGCTGACGCATCGGGAGCCTCGTCGGCGAGCGGCGAGAACGGAATGATTTCCGCGCCCGCAAGCCGCCATTGCCGAACGAGATGCGGATAGATGAACGAAAATGCCCGGTCCTGCGCCAGCGCAATGCGCTGTCCGGGCGGGCGCAATCGGGATTGTGCTCGATCGGATTGGTCGTCGCGGATGGCCGTCGCAGCCTTCGCAGGCCGCGCAGATTGCCTGATCGCATCGAGATCGATGGCAGCCCCAATAACATCGGCGAGAACGTCCAAACGTTCATCGATCGCCGGCAACTCCCGGGCCTGCACCAGACCGAGATGCCTCTCGGGCAGCGCGAGACGATCGTCGCGCAGGATCGCGCCGAAAACGCGCATCTTTAACCGGTCGAAGGCCGGCGCGAGCAGCGATAAATGCCGTTCGCTTGCCAGGCGATTGAGAATCACGCCCGCGATATCGACGTCGTTCCGATATCTTGCGCAACCGAGCGCCACGGCCGCCGCCGTCTCGGTCTGGCCGGTGACGTCGAGCAGGAGCACAACCGGCCACCCGAGCAGAGAAGCGAGGTCCGCGGTCGCGCCAGACCCGCACTGCCCTCGTGCCGCGGCACCGTCGAACAGTCCCATCACACCTTCAGCAATGCAGATATCCGCGCCTGCGGAGACTTTGGTCGCGAGGGTTGCAATCAGGTCCTCTCCCATCGCCCAGCTGTCGAGATTGTAACTCGGCCGGCCCGCGGCGATCTCGTGGAACGCCGGGTCGATATAGTCCGGACCGCATTTGAAGGGCTGCACGTGAGAGCCTCGGCGCCGAAGCGCACGCAACAGCCCGAGCGTTATCGTTGTTTTCCCGGCACCCGAGCGTGGCGCCGCGATGATAAGGCCTGGCGGTCCGAGGTGAGGAATCATCGCCAGCCAACCATATTGGCCAGAAGCTGTTGCCTCACTCCCGCGATGGCACCGACGATCACGACCGCCGGCGCGCTGACGCCTTGGGTCGCGGCGTCTGCGGCGGCCATCCCAACGGAGGTTTCGATGATGCGTTCCTGCGCCGTCGTCGAGGAACTGATGATCGCGGCGAGCGTATCGGGAGGCATGCCGCCGCGTTGAAACGCGGCCATGATCTCGGACAAATTGGCCATCGGCATATAGACGATGATCGGCTGCCCGGTACGCGCCAACTTCTCCCACTCGGCTTGCGAGGTCCCGTCCGCCGCCCGGCTTCCCGCCACCAGGATGACGGCATGGTTGGTCTGGCGCATTGTCGCCGGAATACCGGCCAACGCCGCAGCCGCAAGCCCCGATGTAATGCCGGGAATGATCCTGAAGCGAAGCCCGGCCCGCGTCAGCGCCAACGCTTCCTCTCCGCCGCGCCCGAACACAAAGGGGTCGCCGCCTTTCAGGCGCAGAACGCGTCGCCCCATCCTGGCGCGTTCGATCAGAAGTTCGTTAATGTCGGCCTGTTGAGCCGAGGGCCTGCCGCCGCGCTTGCCTGCAAAGATCAGCTTTGCTTCCTTGTCCGCCAATCTCAGGATACGTGGATCGACGAGGGCATCGTGAACGACGTCGTCGGCCACCTGCAACGCGTGTAGCGCATGCAATGTCAAAAGCCCGGGATCGCCTGGACCCGCACCGGCAAGCCAGACTTCGCCTGGCGCGAACTCCGGGAAATTGGGGAGGCTATCGGTGAGCGGCTTCATGGGGAAATCGTGATAGGTTTCGGTGCGCGGAATCGGAGCGGAATGTGAGCGACGCCGAAGATAGCAATGAGACAAGACCGGGTCAGCCGCTCAAGCGCGGCTGGACCACCGGCACCTGCGCAACGGCCGCTACACGAGCTGCCTATGAGGCGCTCGTCACCGGCGAATGCCCGGATCCCGTCGAAGTGCAGCTGCCGAATGGCACGCGCGTCAGCTTTGCGGTAGCTGTTTTCGAAGCATCCGACGGCGGCGCGACCGCAGGGATCGTCAAAGACGCTGGCGACGACCCCGATGTGACCCATGGCGCCGTGATCAAGGCGACGGTGCGAGCGGGTACGCCCGGTTCCGGCGTTATCTTTGTTGCGGGCGAAGGCGTGGGAACGGTGACAAAACCCGGCCTGCCGGTCCGTCCCGGCGAGCCCGCCATCAATCCGGTTCCACGCGAGATGATGCGAAGCGCCGTTCGCGAAGTGATGGAACGGTTTGGGACATCCGGCGACGTCATGGTCGAACTCTCGGTCCCCGGCGGCGAAGCGCTCGCCGCCAAGACGCTCAATGCGCGTCTCGGTATTGTTGGCGGACTTTCGATCCTCGGCACCACCGGGATTGTCGTTCCCTATTCCTGTGCGGCCTGGATCCACTCCATTCACCGCGGTATCGACGTGGCGCGCGCCAGCGGTCTCAAACACATCGCCGGCTCCACGGGATCGACTTCGGAGATGGCCGTTCAGAAGCTGCACGGCCTCTCCGAAACCGCGCTCATCGACATGGGCGACTTCGTCGGCGGCATGCTGAAATATGCGAAACGACACCCGATCCCGCGCATCACCATCGCCGGCGGCTTTGCCAAAATGACAAAACTCGGACAAGGGCTGCTCGATCTTCATTCCAAATCCGGCAGCGTCGACCTTATCTGGCTTTCCGAACTTTTGCGGGAAGCGGACGCGCCCGCCGACCTCGTAGAACTTTGCAAGGACGCCAATACGGCGTTGCTGGTTCTGCGGGAGGCCGAAATGCGCGGCATACCGATTGGCGAATTCGTCGCCAGGGCTGCGTGGAAAACGGCGGCGCAGGTGCTCGATGGATCGCAGATCGCCGTCGACATGGCGGTGTTCGACCGCGAAGGTAAAATCGTCGGGCGCTGGGGATAGGTTTTCGATCATACGCCGCCTCCCCGGAACCGTCGGCGGTATCCGCTATCGTAAAGGGCACTGTCGCGGAAATCACGCGCCGCCAGCACGTCGCCGACGATGATGAGCGCCGTACGCTCGATACTTGTCTTTTTGACCTCCGCCACGATGGTGCCGAGCGTCGCCCGTATAATCTGCTCGTCAGGCCAGCTTGCGCGGAACACGACCGCAGCCGGGCAATCCCCGCCATAAGCGGGCACCAGTTCCGCGACGGTTTTTTCGATCGCGTGAATGGAGAGATGTATCGCAAGTGTCGCACGCGTTGCGGCGAAGGCGGAAAGCGTCTCGGTTGCGGGCATCGCCGAAGCGCGTCCCGGCGTGCGCGTCAGCACGACCGATTGCGCCACTTCAGGCAATGTCAATTCCCTGGCCAGCGCGGCTGCGGCGGCTGCAAAGGCGGGAACGCCGGGGGTGATCGTGTAGGGGATATTGAGGGCCTCAAGGCGCCGTAACTGTTCGCCGAGCGCGCTCCAGATTGACAGATCCCCGGAATGCAGGCGTGCAACATCCTCGCCGCGCTCCGTGGCTTTCGCTATCTCCGCGACAATCTCGTCGAGCGACATCGGCGCTGAATCAATGATGCGCGCTCCCGCCGGGCAATAGCCAAGCAAAGCTTTCGGCACCAGCGAACCGGCATAGAGGCAGACCGGGCAATTGGTGATGAGATCGCGCCCCCGCACGGTGATGAGGTCCGCTGCTCCGGGTCCCGCCCCGATGAAATGAACGGTCATGAGCCCTCACTGATGGCGATGGCACAGGTTACCTTGTCAGTCGCGACTCGTGCGCCGAGAAGCCGGGCGTTGCGGCCCGCCGCGACCAGGGCTGACGCCTCCGCGATCGACGGCACACCCTTGAGCGCCTGAACCCGCGGCGAGCGTGTAACGATTTTGTCGGCAACCCGATCTAGATCGGCGAGCGAACACCGGATGAGAGGAACCGCGAGAGATCGAGCGGCGTCTGCAATCCCACACTCTTCTGCCTTCGACGCTTCGGTCGCGATCGCGTCGAGGTTTTCGCGGGCAATGCCAAGCGTAGCAAGAACTGAGTGAACCAAGCTCACAATATCTTCGGACAGCGTCCCGCGCTTGCATCCGATGCCGACGACGATCATGGCTTCCTCACCCGCCATTGCGTCACCGGCATCGAGGGACGCCAGCCAAACATGGTGCCGACTTTGTCCGCGCGCGCGACCTGCAGCCGAGCGAGATCGCCGCCGAAACGCTGGAAATAATCGGCGAGCCGCGCTTCCGTCTCGAGCGACACCGCATTGGCAACGAGCCGACCGCCGGGTTTCAGCGCCGCCCAAACCGCTTCGAATACGCCTTCATCCATCATGCCGCCGCCGACAAACACAGCATCCGGTCGAGCAAGCCCCGCCAGCGCCTCCGGCGCGCGGCCTTGCACGATCCTGAGCTCGGGCACGCCGAGCGCCGCGGCATTGCGGGCGGCGCGATCCGCGCGGTCGTTACGCGCCTCGACACCGATCGCGCCTAGGGAGGGATGCCGCAGCAGCCACTCGATCGCGATCGACCCGGCGCCAAGCCCGACATCCCACAGCAGTTCGCCGTGCCGTGGCTCGAGCGACGAAAGCGTTACGGCACGAATTTCCCGTTTTGTCAGTTGGCCATCGTTCTCGAACAACGCGTCGTCGAGGCCGGACGCGAGGGCGATGATCGCGGCCTCCGGTTCCGCGATCACCTCGATCGCGATCGTATTGAGCGGAATAATCTCCTCAATATCGAAATTCGCTGCCCTGGCGCGGCGTATCCGCTCGCGCGGACCGCCCATCGCCTCGAGCACGGTGATACGCGATTGCCCCATGCGATGCGCGTCGAGAAGCTTGGCGAGTTTTGCCGGCGTCGTGTCGTCCCAGGAAAGCACCAAGATGCGCGCGCCGGGTTGCAAATGCCGGATGATGCCTTGCAGCGCGCGGCCATGCAGCGTGACGGGTGCAACGTCCTGCAGCGACCATCCCATCCTCGCCGCGGCGAGGCTGAAAGCCGAGGGTTGCGGCAGGCAAACGATTTCTTCGGCCGGGACAAACTCCGTGAGCTGCTTGCCGACGCCGAAATGAAAGGGGTCGCCGCTCGCGAGAACGGCAACCGCGCGCCCGCGGTGCCGCTTGACCTCGCTAAACGCGTCGCTCATGGGACTGGGCCACGCCAGACGCCGCCCGCGGATCAGATCGCCCGCGAGTTCCAGATGGCGCGCACCGCCGACGACCAGTTCCGCCGATGTAATCAGCCGCCGGGCAACCGCGGACAGCCCTTCCACGCCATCCTCGCCGATGCCGACGATGGACAGCCAGCGCTGCACGTTGCAGGTTGCGGGCTCAGCGTTCATGGAGATGGCCCCCGATGCGCGTTCTCATCCTTGGAGGTACCACGGAGGCCTCGGATCTGACGCGCCTGCTGGCGGCGGACTCCCGCTTTGACGCGACGATTTCGCTTGCCGGGCGTACCGCAAACCCGAAGGCGCAGCCCGTGCGAACGCGGATCGGCGGCTTTGGCGGCGCTGACGGTCTCGTTGCCTGGCTGAAGCAGGACGCAACGCAAGCGGTCGTTGATGCGACGCATCCCTACGCCGATCAAATCTCCACCAACGCGGTCGAGGCTTGCGCACGACTTGCGATCCCACTCGCCTCGATCGTGCGCCCTGCCTGGGAGCTCCGGCCGGGCGACACATGGATTCCCGTCGCAAGTGCCGAAGCTGCCGCTGACGCGCTGGGACCAGAACCTCGCCGTGTGTTTCTTACGCTTGGCCGCCTCGAGCTTGGCGCTTTCGCAACCGCGCCCCATCATCACTATATCGCGCGCACGATCGATCCGCCCAACGATGTCCCGCTGCCGCCCGATATCCGGCTGTTTTCCGGACGCGGTCCCTTCGACTGCGAATCTGAAACGACGCTGCTCGCACGCGAGAAGATCGATGTGCTGGTCTCCAAGAATTCGGGCGGGGCGGCGACCTACGCGAAGATCGAAGCGGCGCGCCGTCTTGGTATTCCGCTTGTGATGATTGCGCGTCCGAACAAGCCGCGCGGACATGGCGTCGAAAGCGCGGAGGCGGCCGTCATCTGGCTTGAACATCAGCGCACTCATCGCACCACCTCATGTTCGGCACGCGGCGTATAGACAAAGGGCCTGCGTCCGTTTCGTGAGACCAGCCGTGTCGCCGCCGCGCCAATGATGACGAGCGTACGCATATCGGCAAGGGCTGGATCTGCCTCGCCCAACTCTGTCATGACAACGCGCGCTTCGGGTGTCGCAGCATTTCTGACAAAGAGCACGACGGTCTGAGGCGATTTTTTCGTTCTCAGCAAATTGAACGCGCGGCCAAGCTGATTTGGCCTCGCCCGGGAAGCAGGGTTATAAAGCGCAATGACAAAATCGCCGTCCGCCGCGGCGTGTAAGCGTCGTTCGATCGTCTCCCATGACTTCAGATTGTCTGACAACGATATCGCGCAAAAATCCGCGCCGAGCGGTGCGCCAACTTCGGCGGCTGCCGCAAGCATGGCCGTTATCCCGGGCTCGATGCGAATATCGAGCTCCCGCCAGGCGGGATCGCCGGCTTCTATGGCTTCGAACACCGCCGCAGCCATTGCGAACACGCCGGGATCACCACCCGAAACGACGGCGACCTCTCTGCCTTCGATGGCGAGTGTGAGCGCGTGGCGTGCCCGGTCGATCTCGACACGATTGCCTGAAACATGACGGCGCCCGCTGGCGATGGTTTTTGGAATCCGATCGAGATAGGTTTCGTATCCGACGAGATCCGTCGCGGCAGAAAGCGCTTTCGTGGCCGCGGGCGTCAAGAGGTCCATCGAGCCTGGCCCAAGACCGACGACAACCAGCGAGCCGCTCACAGCCGCCTCCCCTGACCCGGGATCAGCACCATCGAAAAGTAAGGGCCTTTGCCGTCAGGACATTCGGACAAGGGCATGATCTGCTCCGCTTGCATCGTGCCGCGCTCAACATAAATCGCGCGCGCGAGCAATCCGGCCGCCTCGACCGCCCGGCGGACTTTTGCGAGATTCTTGCCGACCTTCATGATGACGGCGGCGTCAGTCTCCGCGAGCCGGCGGGTCAATTGTTCCTCAGCCAAAGTTCCAGGCAATACCGACAGGATGTCATTGCCCCAGGTGATCGGCGCATTGGCGCGCGTCCAGCAGCCCGACATACCTGTGACGCCGGGAACAATTTCGATCGGGAAATCGCGGTTGAGCCGCCGCCACATATGCATGAACGATCCATAGAAGAACGGATCTCCTTCGGCCAGAAGCCCGACAGACTTGCCTTGCCCGAGCAGTTCCGCGAGCGTCGCGACACTTTCTTCATAGAAGCAGGCGATCTGCTTTTGATACGAAGGATGTTCGGGCGGGATCTCGTCGGTGACCGGGTATTCGAGCCGAAGCTCGCTTCGGCCCGGCCCCAACAAGGGATCTACTATGCCGCGCGCATTGCCCTGCAGCCCTCGTTTGGCAAAAAAGGCCAGCACGTCGACATCGCGCACCAGCGCCGCCGCTCGCAGCGTCAGATAACGGACATCGCCTGGTCCAACCCCGATGCCGTAGAGCGTGCCTGCGCAGGCGGTTCCTGCGATCGCGTCAAGAGCTGTCATTCGCGTTCACTCGCCAGCGCATTGATGGCCGCTACCGCCATGGCGCTTCCGCCTCTGCGGCCGCGCACGACAAGGAATGGCACGCGCCCCTGCAACCGGAGCGCTTCCTTGGATTCGGCGGCGCCGACAAAGCCCACGGGGACGCCGATAATGGCGGCGGGAAGCGGCGCGCCCTCGTCGAGCATTTCAAGCAGCCGAAACAGCGAGGTCGGCGCATTGCCGATGGCGACAAGGGCGCCTTCGAGATGAGGCCGCCACAGCTCCAGCGCCGTGGCCGAGCGCGTATTGCCGACTTTGGCAGCGAGGCGCGCGACGGCGGGATCGTCGAGCGTGCAAATAACGGGGTTATCCTTCGGCAGCCTGCTGCGGGTGATGCCATGCGCGACCATCTTCGCATCACACAGGATCGGCGCGCCCGCCAATAGCGCCGCGCGGGCGCTGGCGGCGAATGTGGGCGACATCTCGATATCACGAGCGATATCGGTCATGCCGCAGGCATGAATAATCCGGACCGCGACTTTTTCCTCGATCGCCTCGAAGCGGGAGAGGTCGGCCTCGGCGCGGATGATCGCAAACGAGTTGCGGTAGATCTCCGACCCGTCGCGAATATAGTTTTGAGATTCAGTCATAACGGCGTCCTTCAGCGAAGATTGTGCCGGGATCAGCGGCAAGCTCCGCGAAAGACGCGCTGCCTGCGGGGCACTCCTGGGCGGTTCCGTTGCGAACGATTCCGTATTTGCTCTCGGCGCCGACCAGCACGAGATCAGCCGCGGCGGATTTTGCGCACCCCTTGGCGCAACCGGAGACGTGAATGGTGCCTTCAAAGCCGAACCGGGACGACAATGCGGCAAGCCGCCGCGCATCGCCACGGGTGTCGAGGCTCGTCGACCGACAAGCCGGCGCGCCGGGACACGCTTCGACCCTAAGCAGCGGATCATCGGGATCAGTGATCAAGTCAACGGATCGAGCCGCATCGAGCACCGCATTTCCCGTCAACGCGCCGACGACCTCGGCGTATAAAATGCGCCACGGCGACAGCCTGACCTCTTCGACACCGAAGGCAGCCATCTCGCCGGCAAGCTTTTCAAGCTGAGCGGTCTCGACCCGGCCGAACGGCGCTGCGACGCCAACCGCGAACCGGCCCGCGCCCAAATCACGCAGGCCAACGTGCCGATCCGACGATCGTTGGGTCTTTCGTTGATCGAGCTCCAGCGGATTGAGCCGCGACCTCATTGCTGATCGGATGGACGCGAGGCCTTCGGCGGGAACGGCACGCATGCGTTGCCGTTTCACGTTCGACACGACTGCGAGGAAGGCGCTGGCGGTCTCGGTTGCAGCGGTGGCTGCGGCTGCGGCAGAGACCGAACCAAGCCAATCGATCCCGGCTTGCGTATCGAGACCGATCGCGACTGAGGGATTTGCGCCGTCGCGAATAGCCGCAATACGAATGTCGGCCCGCTCATCCGCCAGCGTCAGAGTCCCGCAGCCATCAATGATAAAACAAAACTTGGACGGCAGCGCCCACAGAGCGTGTTCGGAGGTAAGCAATTGCGCCAATTCCCGTGCAATCCCGCGGACATCAAGCACTTCAGTCGGATCGATGCCCGCAAGCGGGCTGACCATCAGGTTACGTACCGCCTCCGCTTCCGGAGCAGGATCGAGAAGGCCGAGCCCCGCGATTACGTGTTGCAGTCCCAGCAAACTTTCTTCGCCAACGCCGCGGATCTGCAGATTGGCGCGGCGGGTCAGGTCGATATGGCCGTTGCCGAAACGCCGAGCCGCTTCGGCAAGAACCAACATTTCGTCCGGCTTGAACATCCCGCATCGCGGGCGCACGCGGACGATCAATCCGTCGCCGCTTTGCATCGGCTTCAGAGCGCCGGGACACCAGCCCTTCACCTCGAATACGGCGGCATGCTTCACGTTGCGGCCTCCGTCTGTGGACCGCGAGCCTCCCGCGATTTCGCGATGGCACGGTCGAGCTCGCCGGCAACGGCGTTGCGCCGCGCCACCCAGAGGCCGCGCGCCAGCGCGTCGCGGAGCCGCGCGACAATCGCAGCCGCGGCTGCCGGATTGGCCGCGGTCATCCTCGTCAAGGTCGCTTCATCCGCAATCAGGGCATCATGCGTGACGTCGAATAGATGATTCGACACGACGCGGGTTGTTGCCGCGAAGGCATAGAGCGCGTCGACGCCCTGGGCGATCTCGGCTACGCCACGATGACCGTGACCGAGCATGCCATTGATCCAACGAGGATTGGTCAGGCGTCCCCGAACCACACGTGCGATCTCCTCGGCAACCGTACGGGCTTTGGGCGTCGACGGTTCGCTTGTGTCGAGGTGATAGAGTTCCGCATCGTTGCCGAGCAACGCTGCGGCCGCCGCAAAGCCGCCGACGAAATCGGCAACCCCGTCACCGTCAAGAAGATCCCGCTCGCGGTCGTCTTGCGGATGGACCAGGGCATCGGCGGCCGACACCCGGGTACGAAAGCCATCTCCCGCCGGCATGACCGGCTGCGCGCCGCCGTAAGCGTGGGTTACAGCGGAGAGGTAGGCCTCGCCAAGATCTTCGCGCGCCCGCCAATTGCCGTCGAGCGTGAGATCAGTCGTTCCCGCCCCATAGCTGCCAGGCGCGCCACCAAAAATGCGGGCAAGATTGTCGCCGCGCCGGCGGGAGCCGGCGATCGGGTTATCGGAATCGTCTTCGTCGAGCGCCGCGACCTTGCGAATCGCCGCGTCAAGAAGCGCGATCTGCGTTTCGAAAATATCGCGGAACAGACCGGATATCCGCAGCGTCACATCGATGCGCGGGCGTTCGAGTCTTGCCAGCGGCAAGACTTCAACGCCTGTTACACGGTTGGATGACATGTCCCAAACCGGTCGCGCGCCGAGATAGCCGAGCGCCTGCGCTAGATCGTCGCCGCCAGTTCGCAGCGAAGTCGAGGCCCAAAGATCGATCACAAGAGAGCGCGGGTAATCGCCGTGATCCTGCAAGTAGCGGCGCACCACCTCATCTGCAGCCCTCAGACCGATCGTTGTGGCCGTCCGCGTCGGGATCGATCGCGGATCGATCGTCGTCAAATTCCTTCCCGTCGGCAAAACATCGGCCCTGCCCCGGCTTGGCGCACCGGCAGGACCCGGGCTGACGCGGCGTCCGTCGAGCGCCGCCAGAAGTGCCCTCTCCTCGTGCGCGGCACTGCTACGGACCGCCGCTTCGATCTGCTCGCGCCGATCACCCGTTGCCGAAGTACCTGCTGCCGCAAGGATCGCCTCGACCAGCGTCGACTGTGCTTCGGCCTCCGGGGCGCGTCCGAAAACATGCAGCCGGTCGCGGATACTGAGTTCCTTGATATCGCACAGACGTGCATCTAGCTTTACAATTGCATCCCTGGCCGGCTCATCTCTTGAAAGATTGCATTCGATGGCGAGGCCCGTTGCCCAGGCCGTGTCGATAATCGCGTTTTCAAGCAAACCGAGCCGGCGCCGATCGAGGCCCTCCGCGTCGGCATATTCCTCGACCAATGCCTCCAGTTCGGCCATCGCACCATGCAGCCCCGCCGCGCTCAGCGGCGGCGTGAGATGACCAATGGTCACAGCGCTGAGCCGGCGCTTGGCCTGCACTGCCTCGCCCGGATTGTTGACGATGAAGGGATAAATCACCGGCAGCGGCCCCGTCACCGCCTCGGGCCAGCACTCGGCGGAAAGGGCCAGTGCCTTGCCGGGCAGCCACTCCAGCGTGCCGTGGGTTCCGAGATGGATGAGCGCGTCGATCTGCGCCTGCTCTCGTAACCACGCGTAGAGCGCGGCGTAGGCATGGCGCGGGGGGATTGATGTGTCGTGATAGCCGGCTTTGCGATCTCGCGCCGACCCGCGGTCAGGCTGGAGAAAAACCAGCAGCTTGCCGGTTTTGAGCACAGCAAAAGAAAAAGTGTTGTTATCGACGAGCGGGTCGGCGGCAGGGCCGCCCCATGTATTCTCGATCTCGTCCTGCAGACGCGGCGGCAAAGCCTTCAACCATCTTAAGTAAGAGCTAAGGGGAACGTCGAGGCGAGCCGAATGTCCCACCAGCAACATCTCGACGTCGGCGGCGTGCAATTCTCCCGCGCCAACATCGTAGCCTTCCCGACGCAAAAGATCGACGATTTGAACGACGCTTTCGGCGGTGTCGAGCCCAACGGCATAACCGGCACGTCCGGCGCGGGCCGGATAATCGGACAGAATGAGTGCGAGCCGACGCTCCGCGCGCGGGGTTTTGCCTAATTTGACCCAACGGTCAGCCTGGCGCGCGACAAAATCAATCCGATCGGGACAAGGCTTGTGCCGAACGGCTGCAAATTCAATTCTGGGATCAAAGTCGTCCTCGGCCTTGAACGAAATGGCACGGCTCAACAGCCGGCCATCGAGTTCGGGCAACACCACGTTCATGGCGAGATCGGCCGGAGACAGACCGCGCGGCGATGAAGCCCAGGCTTCCTGCGCGTTGCTTGCCAGCACAACCTGCAGCACGGGAACATCGGCGGCGTCGAGGACCGTCGTGCCGTCATCGCGCAGCGCGGAAAATGCCGTCGCATTGAGGATAATCGCCGGCCGGCGCGCGGCGATCAATTGGCCGATACTTTCCGCTGCCGCGGGGTCCTTGAGACTGGTGACGGCAACCGCAACCGGCGTCAGGTCTTGTCTTTCGAGCGCAGCCATCAGCGCACGGATGGGAGCGGTGTCGGCGGCGAGCAGGCTTGCTTTATAGAACAGGACGAGCGCAACGGGGCGCTGGTCAACCGCGCTGATCAGATCCTGCAGAGGCAGCGTACGCCCGTCGGTGGAAAATCCGGCCACCGGTCCGATCGGCATCGCATCAGCCCAGGAAATGTCGCGATCAAGAAGGCTGCCGACATATCGCAGAGCCTGGCGAAGATTCTCCGGCCCGCCTTCACGGAAGAATTGATCCAGATAAGACAGCGTCTCTGCTGTCACCGTCGAGATTTCCGCCAGACGGGGATCGGGGCGATCGTCGCCGGGCAAAGCGGCGAACAGGATATTTTTTTGGCGCGCGATCGAGGCGATGATTTCCAGTCCATATCGCCAATATTCAAATCCCCCGAGACAGCGCACGATGACCGCCCGCGCATGCGCGATAACGCCCTCGACATAAAGGTCGACGGACATCGGGTGCTTCAGCTTTTTGAGACTTGCAAGTCTCAACGTCGGCAGTATCTCGGCATCCAATTGCCACGCCGCCGCAAGAGCTGACAGATCGCTGTCAGCGAAAGAGAGCACGACGATTTTGGCCGGCGACTGTTCGAGATCGACCGCGGCTTCCGCCTCGTCCAATTTCGCGACGTTGCTCGCCAGCAGGTGCATGCGCGCTCAGCCCAGGATCAGGTTTCGGATGGCCTTGGCATCGAGCCCCTTCTGACCGATCACGACCAAACGGCTCAAGCGCTCCTCGTCCTTGTGCCAGGCGCGATCAAAGCGATGTTGTATGCGGGACCCGACTCCCTGAATCAGAAGGCGCATCGGCTTGTCCAGAATTTCGGCGAATCCCTTGACGCGAAGGATGTCATGCTTCGCCGCCGCCTCGGCAATTTTTTGGATCAGGATTTGTGGCGTCTCGAAGCCTCTGAGATCGATGACAAAGGACTCAAAATCGTCGTGGTCGTGTTCGGCCTCATTGTCGTGATGTGAGACCCGGTTTGCAACGTCACTTTCGGTAGCGACCCCGAGCCCCAGGAGGACCTTCGGCGATACGCGGCAGTGCTCCACCTCGACGATCTTGACCGATCCGGAAACCACCCGCCCGATCTCGCTGATTACCCTGCCCCGTTCCTCCGACGACATCAGATCGGCCTTGTTCAAGACGACAAGGTCGGCACAGAGAAGCTGATCTTCATAGACCTCCTCAAGCGGGTTCTCGTGATCGAGCGAGACATCCTCTGCCCGCCGCCGGCTCACGGCATCGGGATCGTCCGCGAACCGTCCGGCCGCAACCGCCGCGCCGTCAACCACGGCAACAACGCCGTCAACCGTGACACGCGAGGCGATCTCCGGCCAGTTGAAAGCCTGCACCAGCGGTTTGGGAAGCGCTAGCCCAGACGTCTCGATGACGATGTGCTCCGGCGGAGCCGGGTGATCGAGGAGACGCTTGAGCGCGGGAACGAAGTCATCGGCCACCGTGCAGCAGATGCAGCCGTTGGATAGCTCCACGATGCGGTCTTCCGGGCAGCTCTCGATGCCGCAGCTCTTCAAAATTTCGCCGTCGATGCCGACGTCGCCGAATTCGTTGACGATCACCGCCAGGCGGCGTCCGCCCGCATTTTCAAGAACGTGGCGAACCAGCGTCGTCTTGCCGGCGCCGAGAAAGCCCGTGACGATTGTGCAAGGGACTTTTGTCAGAGATGTCATCGGGAACTGTCTCCAATGTTCGCTAAAACGGAGAGCGGCGGGACCCGCGCAATCGTGTTCTTGCGGATGTGGACGGGGCGCTCGCGCCAGACCGGCAGCCCGTCGGCGTGGGAATGATGAAGTCGGGCAAATTGGACCACGTCATCGGCATGCTGTTCGGGATCGAGCGCGCCGATCACGTAGGTCCATTTTCCCGGCCCCGAGACCGCGACCGTGCAACCGCGGTTGCAATTTGACAGACACTCGACGGGCACGATCTCGATATCGGCCGCCCCATCTTCGAGACGCTGCGACAGGATCTCCATCAGACGCGCGCCGGGGCGCGCCTTTTGATCCTCGGTCGTCTCGCCGAGCAGGCGGCAGGTGATACAGACGAACAGTTTCGAGGCGCTTGGGCGCGGCGAGGCCCCGCTATCGGTGAATGCGGTCATGTGCTTGGCGCGCTCAGCCCGGGAAGCCGGCAGTTGCAACCATCACGGCGCCGATCAGGGCGATGAGAGCACCGGCTGCGGCCATGCCTGCTCGGTTGAACGAGGGAGCGCGTTGCTGGATTCTTGTCGTTGCCGCGTAGGCCGCGACGGCAATGGCGGTCTGAATCACAAACAGACCGGCGAGATATGCGCCGAGCGGTGAAGCTTCGGCTCCGACGATGGATTCGCCGAGTGCATAGCCGTGGAACACGCCGACTGCGGCAAACAACACGGCCGCCGGCAACACGCCGAGCGATAGCCGAAGCGCAACCAGACCGCCGATGAGTAGCGTGGAAAGTCCGACAAGAAGCTCAGCCGCCGGAATATTGGCGCTGGCAAGATGCAGCGCGACGCCGAGGATCATGGCCGCACTGAACGCAAGCACCGGGCGAACGCCGCGGCCGAGCAACGCCGCCAAAATTCCGACGCCGACGACGGCTGCGAAATGATCGAGCCCGATGATCGGATGCCCAAGCCCCGACAACAACCCCTGCATGAAGGTGACGGGAACCTTGCCGCCCATCATATGGTGCGCCAGCGCCTGCGCCGGCGCCAGCATCGCGGCACCCACAACAAGCACGCTCAATTTATTGAGCAAGGATCGATTGAGCAAAGTCTTCATCGCGGACCTCCGTCGTCATGGGCTTCGTGCGCCCTGGCCTGGTGCCGCTTCCGACGGGGTCCCATCGCGACAAAATTCGTCGCTGATAAGCCTTCAACATGACCATCGCGACGCCCCGCGCGACGAGCCGGATAACAGCGTTCTCGACGGCAGGTCTCCTGGCTCTCGGGTCTCAGCGTCCGGCCACCTTCCCGGTTGCCCAGTGGTGTCTTGGCCTTCAGCTCGCCGACTACAGTTGCGGGGGCAGCCGCGGATTTGGGGCCCCATGCCTTTGGAGGCTAAGGTTCCCTGACCGCATTCCCATTCAATCCCCTTGCGGGGAACCGTCACCCGATTGATAAGGGCAAGCATCAACCCCCGTCAATCGAATTCGCCGATCATGAACGTTCCCCCGCCTCGTCTGACCTTCGTTCTCGGCGGCGCGCGGTCCGGAAAGAGCAGATATGCCGAGAACTTAGTGATGGACTGCGCTCCGCCCTGGGTCTACGTGGCAACCGCCGAAGCCCATGATAGCGAGATGGCGGCGCGGATTGCCGCGCACCGCAACCGACGCGATGGCCGCTGGCGCACCGTCGAGGCCCCGCTCGATTTGGCGAGCGCGATCGCAGCGCATGGCAGCAAAGGACAAGCCGTGCTGATCGATTGTCTCACGCTCTGGCTCAGCAATGTCATGCTGGACGGTCGGGATTTGATCGCTGAGCAGCAGCGGTTGATCACGGCCCTTGGCAACGCCGACGGACCTGTTGTCGTCGTCTCCAATGAAGTCGGCTTTGGCATCGTTCCCGATAATGCGCTGGCGCGAGAATTTCGTGATGCGCAAGGCCGCCTCAACATGCAGGTGGCTGCGATTGCCGACCGCGCTGTCTTGATCGCGGCGGGATTGCCGCTCATTCTGAAATAGACGGAAGGAATTTTAACTCCATGACAACCGAAACCGACGACGAAGCGCGCCACAAGGCAAAGATGGCCAACCGCAAGGCGGTTCAGGATGCCGAGGTCGCCGGCAAGACGATCGAGAAAGGATTGCTCATCGTCCACACCGGCAAAGGCAAGGGCAAATCGACGGCGGCTTTCGGTCTTCTGCTGCGCGCCATCGGACGAGGTTTTCAGTGCGGCGTGGTGCAGTTCGGCAAGGGAGCCTGGCAGACCGGCGAGCGCGCTGCGATCGAGCGTTTTGGCGATCAGGTCAAATGGTACACACTTGGTGAAGGTTTTACCTGGGAAACCCAGGATCGTGCCCGCGATGTCGCCGCCGCAGAGCGCGCCTGGGACCGGGCGACTGAACTGATGGAAGATCCCTCGATCCGATTGCTGATCCTCGACGAGCTCAATATCTCCTTGCGCTACGATCATCTCGACCTCGGCCGGGTCCTTGCGGCGTTCGCGAGCCGGCGGGCTGACTTGCACGTCGTCGTCACCGGCCGCAATGCAAAACCCGAATTGATCGAGATAGCCGACCTCGTGACCGAGATGGTAGCCGTGAAGCACCACTTCGCGGCCGGTGTCAAAGCGCAGCAAGGCATCGAGTTTTGAGCCCAGCCCGCGCGATCATGCTGCAGGGGACCGGCTCGGACGTCGGCAAGTCGCTGCTGGTTGCGGGATTGGCGCGGGCTTTCACCAATCGCGGCCTGCGAGTGAGGCCTTTCAAGCCACAGAACATGTCGAACAATGCCGCCGTTACCGCCGACGGCGGCGAGATCGGGCGCGCGCAGGCGCTGCAGGCGCGCGCGGCGCGCGTGCAACCAAGCGTGCACATGAACCCCGTGCTGCTGAAGCCGCAGAGCGAAACCGGCTCGCAGGTGGTCGTACAGGGCCGCGTCGTCGGCAATGCCAAAGGGCGCGAATATCAGGCGATGAAGCCCAAACTTCTCGGCGCTGTGCTTGAAAGTTTTGGCCATCTTGCGCGCGAGGCTGACCTCGTGCTGGTCGAAGGCGCGGGCTCGGCGTCGGAAGTGAACCTGAGGTCCGCCGACATCGCCAATATGGGCTTTGCTCGCGCGGCCGGCGTGCCGGTGGTCCTGATCGGCGATATCGATCGGGGCGGCGTGATCGCCAGCCTCGTTGGCACCAAGGCCGTCATCGCTGCCGAGGACGCCGCGATGATCGCAGGCTTCATCGTCAACAAATTTCGCGGCGATCCGTCTCTGTTCAGCGAAGGGATGGCCACCATCGCCCGACACACGGGCTGGCAACCGCTCGGTCTGGTGCCGTTTTTCGACTTGGCGCACAGGCTGCCGGCGGAAGACGCGCTCGGGCTTCAAACTGGCTCCTCGCGCGGCGATAGCGATCGCACCCTGATCGTGGTGCTGGCCTATCCCCGCATCTCGAATTTTGATGATTTTGATCCGTTGCGCCTTGAGCCGGGCGTTAATGTTGTCTTCATCAGGCCTGGACAGCCCATTCCCGGCGGCGCCGCGCTGGTGGTGCTGCCGGGGTCCAAGGCCACGATTGCCGATCTCGCCGCGCTGCGCGAAACGGGATGGGACACTGACCTCAACGCGCACGTGCGCCGCGGCGGCTATGTGCTCGGTGTTTGCGGCGGCTATCAGATGCTCGGCGCGCATATTTCTGATCCGGACGGAATCGAGGGACCTGCCGGCGCCGTCGCGGGCCTTGGTTTGCTCGATGTCGAGACCGTGCTCGGGGGCGACAAGGTCCTCGTCGATATCGTTGGCACGAGTGCCGATGGGGCGGCGCCCTTCGAAGGATATGAGATGCACGTCGGACGCACGACCGGTACGGGGTGCGCGAAACCACTCTTGCAGTTTGCCGACGGACGAAAGGACGGAGCGGTCGACGGCTCCGGCCGCATCGCCGGTTGCTACGTTCACGGGCTCTTTTCCGACGACCGGCAGCGCGACCACTGGCTGCGCCGCGTCGCAAACAAGCCCTCTGGACTCGCCTACGAAACCGACGTCGAGGAGACCCTCGACCGCCTTGCCGGCCACATCGAGCAACACATCGACTGCAACCGTCTACTTGATCTGGCCCGCGCACCCGATCTCAAGCAAACGCCGTAACCGCAGCCAATCCTGCAACGCATACGAATTGGATTGCGCATGCGAGCCGGTATTGCCTGAGAGCTGTGCGGATGTCCTGGACGCCGGCCGTCTCGCGGCCATCACCAATCCAATGATCGTCAATCGTCGTTCCGTGATAGGCGCGCGGGCCGGCAAGCCTGAGACCTAGCGCGCCTGCCATTGCTGCCTCCGGCCATCCAGCATTCGGCGAGCGGTGCCTATTTGCATCGCGCCACACGGCCATGATTGCACCGCGGGACGACAACCCGGATAATGGCGCCGAGGCCAGCAGCAGCCAAAATGCCGCGAGCCGCGAAGCCGGGAGGTTGACGAGATCGTCCACTCGCGCCGACGCCCAGCCAAAGGCGAGATAGCGCTCGGATTTATGGCCGATCATGCTGTCCGCCGTATTGACCGCCTTGTAGCCGCAAACTCCGGGCAATCCGGCGACAAGGAGCCAGAACAGCGGCGCTACGACGCCGTCGGAAAAATTTTCGGCGAGGCTTTCGATGGCAGCGCGGCTGACGCCCGCTACATCCAGGTTTTGCGTGTCGCGTCCGACAATCATCGACACCGCTTGACGCCCTGCCTCAATACCTTTCTGCTCCAGCGCATCGGCAACCGCCCGGACATGCGAATCGAGGCTGCGCTGGGCAAGCAGCGTGCTGGCCACCGCTCCCGAGATGAGCGTACTCGCGAAGCCTGGGAGCAAGTGTTGCGCGAGCAGGAAGATGACCGTCCCCGACAAACCGCTGACGCCAAGCAGTAAAACCAGTGTCGTAGAGCCAAACATCCGACGGCGTTCGAACGAGAACTCAGGACGGTTCCAGGCGCGCTCGCACCATGCTATCAGCGTCCCGATCCAGCTCACCGGATGGCCGATCCAGCGATAGAGGGTGTCCGGAAATCCAAAAGCTGCTTCGATTGCGAGCGCGGTGAAAGCGAGTTCGGCGAACATGCGTGATCCGGAACACCTGGGTAGTGTAAGTTCTCTGCCTATCACGCAGCCCGCTGCCGCGGAACAGATCTCGCACGGCGGCAATCTGGATGCCGCGCGAAGAAGGTTTCCAGGCGCGCCGGAGCCATGGATCGATCTATCGACCGGCATCAATCCCGCCCCCTTCCCTATTCCCGATTTGCCGGCGGAAATCTGGTCGCGTCTGCCAATGCGCTCTGAAGAGGAGGAGCTGCTGGCCGCAGCAGCGATGAGGTATCGCGTTGCCGATCCCGGCATGATCGTCGCTGCACCGGGCACGCAGGCCTTGATCCAGCTTCTTCCCCGCTTCCTCCCGATGTCTTCGGTTGAGATCCTCGGGCCTACCTACGAGGAGCACGAGGCCTGCTGGATAAGACAAGGCCATCGCGTTTCGGTGGTAAGCGATCTCGACCGGAGCAACCGCGCCGATGTCGTCATCGTCGTCAATCCCAACAACCCGACTGGACGTGTCATTCCCTCGAGCGCGCTCCGTACCGTTGCGCAGGCGCTTGCGAAAAAGAACGGGCTGCTCGTCGTCGACGAAGCCTTTGTCGATGTGCTCCCCGAAACGGCGAGCGTTGTCTCAGACCTGCCGCCGGCCACGATCGTTCTGAGGTCGTTCGGGAAAACCTACGGATTGGCAGGCTTGCGCCTCGGTTTCGCGATAGCCGATACCTCGCTCGCAAGCCGCATCCGTGCCGAGCTTGGGCCTTGGGCCGTGTCAGGCCCCGCGCTCCGGATCGGCAAGGCGGCGCTTTGCAATCCGCACTGGCTTGCCGCAACGACCACCCGTCTTCAGTCCGATCAGCAGCGGTTGGATGCCATGCTGGAAGCTGCGGGTTTTGCCGTGCTCGGCGGAACGCCGCTTTTTCGCCTCGCCCGCCATTTCGAGGCTGTGAAAATCGTCGAGCATTTGGGACGCCACGGCGTTCACGTTCGCGCCTTCTCGCACGAGCCACAGTGGCTGCGATTTGGTCTGCCTGGCGGCGAGGCGGCGTGGAACCGCCTTTCTACCGCATTGTTGGGCGCGTGACGGTTGCGAGTTTCACACCTTGCCGAGCACAAGCGCCAGCAGCAGCAAGCTCTCGGTAACCTCAACGCTCGCACCAAGACAGTCACCATTGATACCACCGAGCCGCCAGCGCCAGAACAGGCTCCCAAGCGGTATGACCACGAGCGCCGCAATCAGTGGAGGGGCAGCCCAGGCGCTTGCGCCGACCAGGACCACGCTCCACGCCGCGATCATCGACCAGCGGATATCCGAAGAGAATTTTTCGGCAAGGCCCGACTTCAGGGTCGGGACGGTATGGCTCCATACAAGCGCGCCGAAGCGGGCCCAGGCCGGAATGAGGATGAGTGCCCAAGGCGACGCGGTCGCGGCGACTGAAGCCAGCAGCACCAACTTGCTTGCAATCTGCAGGGTGATGGCCATGACGGCGAAACCGCCGGCGTGGGGATCGTCCAAGACTTCAAGAAACCGCTCGCGATTTCGATGCGAGGCGCCAAAGGCATCAGCGACGTCGCCGAGGCCATCAAGGTGCAATCCTCCCGTGATCCAGACCCAGATGATGACCGCGGCGAGCGCGCCGACCCAGGGATCGACCGGCCTCAGACCCCAAATCGGAAGCGCGACGGCCGCACCGATCATGACGCCGACAAACGGGAAGAAGACGGCGGATTGGCTCAGGTCTTGCGGCTTTAGATCAGTGATCCCCGGCGTCGGAAGCCGTGTCAGAAACTGGACGGCGACAATCAATCCGCGCGGGATCATGGCTGGCTGATCTCGACAATCTCGCCCCAAAGCCGTGCATCGGCAACTGCGAGATTTAGACGAATGCGCGTGCCAAATCCGATGCGCAGTGCCCACAGGCAATCGATTGGCAGCCCACAAGCCTGATGCAGCGCCGCGCGCATTGGTCCTGCGTGGGTCACGACGAGTACGGGTCCGGGGCTTGCGGGATCGACGAGGCGGCTCAACGCGCGAGCAATTCGTGCGTCAAAACTAGCCCAGGATTCTCCACCCGGAGGCGGGTTGGCTCGGGGATCGCGATAGAACGCGGCGAGCGCCGCGCGCATCGCCGGTTCTGCTTCGAGTTCAGACTTCAAACGACCATCCCATACGCCGAAATCCAGCTCGGCCCAATCATCGTCGATCATCAGAGCCAGATTTCGGGACCTTGCAAGCCTTTCAGCTGCCTCTCGCGCCCGCAATAGCGGCGAGGTTACGATGGTTGGCCAGCTCTGATGTTCTGTCTGGGAGCTAAATTGAGTCCAGCCTTCCGCCGCAAGGACGCGATCGGTTCTGCCGTCAAGATGTCCTTCCCGGCCCGTCGCGCCGTGACGGAGGAGATCGACCAACATCACGGGATGCGCCCGGAGACAGCTGCTTCATCAAATGTTGCCATGCCGTTATGAAGGGCACAAGCGAGACGCAAAACGGGTAGCGCCAGCGCCGCGCCCGACCCCTCTCCGAGCCGCAGCCCGAGATCTAAGATCGGTCGAGCATCCATTTCTTCGAGCATCAACTGATGGCCGCGCTCCGCCGAACGGTGCGAGAAGATCAGCCATGGACGGCACGACGGATTGATGCGAACCGCCGCGAGCGCCGCAACGGATACGATGAAGCCATCGATCAGCACCGGCACCCGGTTTTGCGCCGACGCGACGATGGCGCCCGTCAGTGCGGCAATCTCCAGCCCTCCGACAGCCGAAAACACATCCTCGACTTTGCTGCCGGACCCTTCAATCCCGTGAAACGCCAGAGCTTGCTTGATCACAATCACCTTGCGCTCCCGACCGGCGTCATCAAGGCCAGTGCCGTTGCCGACGACGAGTTCCGGCCGCCGGCCGGTGAGCGCGCAGGCGATCGCGGCAGCAGACGTCGTGTTTCCAATCCCCATCTCTCCGAGAATGACCAGATCGGCTCCTTCGGCGATCACCTGACGCAGCGCTCGCCGCCCGCATCCGAGAGCCTGAACCACCTCCGGTGGAGTCAACGCGGCCTCCTCACCGAAATCGCGCGTGCCCCGTCGCGGCTTGTCCGTCAACACACCGGGGACAGGCTGTTCCGACAAAGTACCGGCGTCCACAACCAACAGCGGCACGCCGAGTTCACGAGCGAGCACGCTTATTGCCGCCCCGCCACTCGCGAAATTGTACAACATCTGAACGGTGACATCCGACGGGTAGGCAGATACGCCCCTGGCCGCGACACCGTGGTCGCCGGCAAAGATGATGATCGGCGCCCGCAGCGCCCGCGGACGATCCGTTCCTTGCAGCGCCGCAAGATCAATAGCCAACCGCTCCAGATGACCAAGCGAGCCCGCTGGCTTTGTCAGATTGGCTTGCCTTTGCCGGGCAAGCTTTGCATGCGTTTCCGATGGCACCGGACAGTTGCCGCCGATCCAATCCGCCATACCCAACCCTTTTTGAGCTTTTGATCGACGGCATGAATGCCATGACAAATCACGCTTGGCAAAGCCGAACTAGCGCGAAGGTCAGACGGTCATCATCAATTGCCGCCGAGTCAAGAATGAACCCTCTGTTGGCTTGCCGGGCGCAAGGCAGCAATGGCCAAGGCCCGACCCAGTTCACTATCCATCACGCGGATCGGGGACATCCGAGATTGCGGATTCCGCGATTAGAGCCCACGGATAAGACGGTACGCCGATTCACGATTTGCCGGGCGAGCTCACGCGTCTCCTAACATCCGTCCGCCACTGGCCGGAATGCAAGGGCCGTCACATCCCTGCTGCGACTTTGGACGACATCTTCCTAATCAATTTAAAGCAGCACGTCTTGGCGTCTGATCGGATTGCCGACCTCCTAAGCTCACTGACGGAACGTCAGGCTGCGAAGAGCGAGTCCACCGATCGAAGGCTTCTCACGCTGCAGCGGGAGGTGGGCGATACCGAGGATCGTCTCAAGCGGCTCTACCGCTCCATTAAGGACGGCATCGTTGAGCTCGACGACATCCTGCGGGAACGCACCGCCACCCTGAAATCCGAGCGGGAACGTGCCAAGGCCGCACTCGATCGCGCCCGCGCCCAATGCGGCACCGTCGCGGCTATAGCAAATGGCGCGCCACTCAGGATAAAACTGCGAACTCTTACACCATTGAAATCCCAATATAATTTTTCTGGAGCGCACGATTGCCTGACCTCGCCAGCCTGATACTTCGGACCAGCGCGGGCGCTACAAAAAAACCCGTTGATTTTCGTCCGAGCGATCCAGTTCCGGGTCGAAGCGATAGCGCGCGCTTGCTAGACTGCGGCGGGTCGCGCTCAATGCGGCCGCCAATGATCTCATGACGAGCGGGAATATGGCCAGCAAGCATTTGCTCGCGGGGTTGATAAAATGGTCGACGCGCGACCAATGGGGCGATCGGTTCGAGCAGATCCTTGAAGACCATCTGCTGCCCACCTGCGAGGAAACCGGCCTTGATATCGACGATATCGTCGCAACCGTCGGCGAAGATTTGTTCATGAGCACGGTGTGGGCCTGCGCCTTCGAGGATTTCCTGACCCGTGAATTCGGCGACGGCGGCAACGCTATCGACGACTATCTGAAACGCCGCGGCTGGAAGGAGACGGCGTCGGTTCGCGCCTACATGGCCGCGCTGCGAAACTCGACCATGAGCCTCTATGAGGTGAGCGATATCGTCCGCGGCACCTCGTTTCGGGCGCGCGACCTTATCCGTGGCGGCGAGCCGGTGCTGATCAGCGAGCGGAGCGCGACCCGCACCCTCAAACCGTGGGACCGCATTGCCGCGCGCGTCGTCCGGGTGGGATCGCAAATGCAGATCGGCGGCGGCGGGCTGGCGTTTGATCACGACACATCGGAAGCGTTCATCGAAGCCTTGCGCGGATTCGAGACGCTCAGCAGCGAGGAAAAGCGGGAGCTCGCGAAAGCGAGCGGACAGGACCTCGACGAAACGACGGTCGTCGACCTTCCTCCGACGGAGAGGTTGCGCGCGATAAGTCCCATGTTCACAACCTTTTGGCTCCTGGACCTGATTGATCGAGCCGAAGCACCGGAAATTCCCGATTTACGCAACGTCGAAGGGGACGAACTGGTCCTGTGCGAGGTGCGCTATCCGCTCGCAGCCGGCACGACGATCGACGACATCCAGGCGCTCCTGGAGGCACGTCCCGAGTTTCGCCCAGCCACCGCGACGTCATGGAACTGGGTAAGCCTGGGAAAGCCGGCTGCGGCATCATCGAATGACAGCGAACATTTGCAGGAATCGCTGAGCTTCGAAACGAGGCTCGAGGATAGCGCGCTTGTGCTTGGCAATGTGGAGTTGGAAGACAAGGCCTTGGTGCTCGCTGTCAACTCCCGGATGCGTTCCGACCTTGGACGCGCGCTGCTGTCCGAGATACTCGGGGCACGCATCGGGCAACCTTCGGTCAAGACAGAATCTGTCGAGCAAATCCTCGCATCACACGATGGAGCCATGCCCCAACAGCTCGACATCCCCGAAGACGAGCGTTGCGCCATCATCCATGATCACATGGACCGGCACTACCGTGACGCGCTCGATCGACCAATTCCCGTGCTTGGAGGCGAGTCGCCGCGCGCCGCGGTCAGAACGGACAGCGGACGGATCAAGGTCGCCGACTGGCTCAAAATGATCGAGAACCGGACGGCGAAGTCCGCCGACCCCGATAGCGCGATGGCAAATTACAGCTTCGGCTGGCTATGGACGGAATTGGGCATCAACGAACTGAGGCGGTGAATGAAGTGAGCAGACGAGCTAGAATCGTCATGGCGTCTCACGATCTCGCTGCGCATCTGCCAAGGACTGCGGCTCGACCAGCAGACCTTGTCGTTCGTAACGGCGACGGGTCCTGCTGAAGCGCACGACGACAGCATGTCGGGTGCTTTTCGCCTTGGCGCGCCGCGTGAGCAAGGCATCGCCCGCCGGCAGATACTCGAGATCATCGAGGCCAACGCAGCGCAGGCACGCAGGGCCTGGAGTCTCCATCATCAACAGATCCCCGGTGTCGCCGCACCGATGGCATATCCACTCCGTGTTCAACGGCTGGACCACCACCAGTTCCGGGGCGCGGCTTGCCCTTTCCGCCAGGCGCTCGCGTTTCTTCTCGGAAAGCTCGGGCGAGACCCAATGTGTCCGATATGACGCCTCGATCGCAGGATTTCCGCTTCGGCTGAAGCGCGGCGTCTGGCGCCGCGGCGTACGATCGACATATACCGTCTCGCTTGCGGACAATCCTCCGGCGGTCGCCCAAGCGCGGAATAGCCGCATGGCTTCCGAGATGCGCGAGGGATCGGTCTGGATCGCCTCCTCCAGGCAATCGATCTGCCCGCGGCGCCAGCGCTCGACCGCTCCAGAGTCAAGCCATCCGATCCCGACGAGGATGTCGATGGCGCTCACAAAGTGCCGGGCCGCAAGTGCCGCTTCAGCCGCTTTGGCGACACGATCAGCAAGTGGAACGCGATTCTTCCGGCTCATTCCGTGGTCGAACTCGCTGTTCGGTGCGGTGCAAGGATCGGCGACATGCCAACTCCCAGCAAGCTGGACAGCGTTTCGTGAACGATCGTCAAGTCGACGTGCTGGGCGTTCAAGAATTATACGCAGCGAACGCACGCGTGAGAAATCACGGTCATCCGATACCCGGGCGGAGCTTCGGCCGGCATCCGCAGAGTTCGCAGTTTTGTTCTGGATGGCGGAAAAGTGGCGCGCCATCCAGAATAAAACTACGAACTCTTATGTGATTGAAATTGAAACATAATTTGTGCTTGTGCTCAAGCACAAAATGGCACCATTCGTCGTATTGCAAAATGCGCTACAGAATTCTACATTGCTGCCATGGAGGTCCCTGATGCCCCGAGCCGTTGAGCGCAAGGAGTATCCGCTTTCGATGCGGCTGCCCGAAACTGACATTGCCATCATAGACCGGGCTGCCGCACTGCGTGGCCGCTCACGCACCGATTTTGTGCGTGACGCGGCGGTACGTGCAGCCGAGGATGTGCTGATGGAGACGGCGCCCATTCGAATGAGTCCTGCCGGATTCAAAGCTTTCATGGCGGCATTGTCCGGACCGGCCACCCCGGTGCCGGAAATGATCGAACTCTTCCAACGCGCGGCACCATGGGAGACCAAAGCGTTTTCGAGCGAAGTGGATGCCGGTTCGCGTGAAGAAAACGCGTCAAAGCAAAAAGGTGGTTCGGATACCGGGGGCTGAAGCTTGGCAATCTCCGGCCCCGAACCACTGACGCCGGCTCATAGTCTCGACGACTTCTCCTGCGGCAAGCCATCTCTCGACCGGTGGCTCAAGACGCGGGCGCTCTCCAATCAGGAAAAGGGCTTCACGGCGGTGATCGTCGTTCACGAAGCGAATCGGGTGGTCGGCTATTATGGCCTTGCGCCGACAGCGATCGTGCCATCACGCCTGCCGCGGTCCATACGGACCGGTCAGCCGCCCGACCCTGTCCCCTGCCTGCTATTGGGACAGCTTGCAACGGATCAGAACTGGACCGGCAAGGGCGTTGGCACCGGCCTACTCAAACATGCGCTGCAGCGCTGCGTCACGGCCGCAGGCCTCATCGGAGGGCGCGCGCTGATTGTCAACGCGGTTGACGCCGAAGCTGCTGCGTTCTGGGGGCGACGCGGTTTCATTCCCTCAAAAGACGATCCGCTCGTCCTTTTCAGGTCGATTGCCGACATTGTGGCATCGCTTCGCTGAAACCGAGCAGCCCGCAGGCGGAATTCGGCGGGGCATGTAAAACGCCTCGCCTTATTGGATGCTAATTCCTCCGTGCCGAACAGGCTCTCGGCTCCGGCCGATTCGAAATCAGGAGATTGCTGTTCCGCGAATCAATACACAGCGCTAATGATCGCGAGGAGATGCCGGTCCAATTCGGAGAAGTTCCATGGCCCTTCCTCTCGTCCAACAGCACCCGACCTTGGCTTGGGGCGGCGATATGCCTTCGACGCGGGACGATATCCTTGCCGGGTATCTTCACCTTAGGGAAATCTCCAAGAGACTTCATGAGGAAGTTCTTAAGTCCATATCCGGCGACACACTGCTGAAACACGCGCGTCGGCTCGGATTGGCACAAGGAAAGACGTTGATTCTCGATGACACGGACGAGATGTATTACGTCTACGACCTTGCCATTTACACAGCGCCGGCGGATCGTTCGCGGGCAATCGACCGCTACGCGAAGTCGGCCAAGTTTGAACCGCAGTCCGACGAGCAGCTGATGCTGGACGCGATGCGCACGTCGCAGTTTGCAATACTCCTGATCGAACAACGTCACGACGCGGTGGGCCTGATCGCCACCGATATTCTCCGCAACTCCAAAGTATGGCTGCTCGACGTCGGGCTTGAGAGTTCGATGGACGACGGAGAATTGATCGCTACCAGGCTGTTCACCCCTGGGCCGTTCTCGATGACCGCCGGCGTCAACGTTCCGTTCGAGATCGAAATGCTTGAGCCGATTTGCACGCTGCTGCCCCAGCGCATGGGCAATAGCAAGCTGAGCCGAATAGCTGAGGACAGGCGCTTCGCTGAAGCCGTCTACAAGGTAGGGCTCGCGGACGGCGTCATGGATCGCCTGGCCTATCTTGATCTACCCGATCGAGCCTGACCTCGGATCGTAGGATGGGTTGAGCTCTCGCGAAACCCATCGCCCCTCGGACTGACGCCGCAGACCAAGTATGGTCGCAACTCCGTCTGCGAAGCATCATGTTCACGCCACTGGACATTGCTGGCGAGAACTTAGCACGTTAGCGTCAGATCAATTGGCATTCTTCGGTGGCATCTCGCATGGGGCAATGATGGGTTTCACAGGGGCTCAACCCATCCTTGCTGCCGATGATGAGCCCGACCAAAACTAGACTGTGATTGCGATCGCTGACGGGCTCATTCGGCAATCCTCATAGGTAAACAACGCCGTAGGGAAAGGTCGTCAGCTCAATAGAGCCTCCCGTTCCAAAGCACCGAGATCGCCATAAAGCTCGCGGCATAGCGACCCTTGACCTCAGCAATCGCGCGCTCGGTTTCTTTTTGACTGATGCCGTACTCGCCAATGTTAAGGTAGACCACCAGCCAACAGGGCGGGTAACCTTTTTCCCGCTTTTTGGGCGACAGCGTTGTCCAAGTACCTTGGGATCGAGGCGGCACGCGCGATCCAATTCTCAACTGGATCGTGCGTCAAACCTTTCGGCTGGCGATATTCCTTCCCCAGCTTTCGACCACCGTGCGTGCTTGTAACCTCGATGTCGTGATCGCATCCTTCCAATCTAATCAAGCCATCAGGCCAACGCTCGGATGGAGCAACTAGCCGAACAGCTTCGGCGCGCTGTCTCTTCGCGAACTTCCCAAGCACATACGCTTCACGCAGGAATTTAAATTCAGCTCGGTTGAAAAACTCTGGTCCTGGAGAGCGGGCGCACAACCCGACTGTGACGCGATAGAATTCTTCGTGCGACTTCCATTGTGAGAGTGACTCTTCCGCAGCAGTTAGCTCGTTGTCGCAAGGTGGAGGCCCTGTCGGCAGATCTTCCTCTTCGTCCAGCAAAGGAAGCGGATCAGCTTCCAAAGCCGCATCAATCCAAGCGTCCCAATCGTCGAACGAATCATCCATGGCCTATTCTATCAACGAGACGCACCCGCGCCGCTGAGCCGTGCCGAGATGTATTTCGGGACAGGCTGGGGCGAACTAGGTCCGCGATGGCCCATCGTACGAGACCATCCCTTCAGACGATACTGGTTGATACTTGGTCGGGGGACGGCCGCAAACGATCGGGCTAAATAAGCCACTGAAATCGCTGACACAGCATGGCGCGCCACGGCCGATGAAGATGGGCACTATTGCTTCGCCGTGGCGCTATGATGCAACGGCCGCTTAAGCGATCCGGCCGGATGACCACCGATGGCCTGCGATCTTGCGCTACGCCTCATGGGCGGCTGTCCGCCCGATCTCGCCGGTGGTCC
The DNA here is from genome assembly GCF_900141755.1 of Bradyrhizobium lablabi. NCBI lineage: Bacteria > Pseudomonadati > Pseudomonadota > Alphaproteobacteria > Hyphomicrobiales > Nitrobacteraceae > Bradyrhizobium > Bradyrhizobium lablabi. Next base: position 3,370,139 of record NZ_LT670844.1, read on the forward strand.
GGTTACCCTTCGGCTGCGGCCATTTCGATCAATCCCAGGAACGGCGCGATGGGCCAATAAGCGACATCAGTGACGAGCCGACAATTGATTAACCTATGCCCGTCAGTCCGATTTTCGCCGCTTGGACGATTGCGTCCGTGACTCGCAGGTTCTGCAATCCGTCGCGTCGGGTCACCAAGGGGCTTTTGCCTCGCCGCGGAATGCCGTTTTAGAAGCGTCATGCGGAGCGTGGGGGGGCGCAGCCGACCAACATCGGCTGACGATTTTTGGATCGGGTCCGAAGTTTCTCTGATTGGACTATTCGAGCGGCACGGTAAGTTTTTTGATTGTGGTCCCGGTGTCAGGACGGAGGCCACGCCACCACACAAACGCCTCCGCCGCCTGCTCGACCAGCATACCGACTCCGTCCGCAAGCCGCTTCACGCCGGCGTTCCGCGCCAGCCGGAGGAATGGCGTAAGACCCTTTCCGTATAGCAACTCATAGGCAAGGCAATCGTCGCCAAAGACCTCTGGGCTTATCGGCGGAAGCTCGCCGCGCAGGCTGGCAGAGGTTGCATTCACGACTAGATCGAACCGGCCAAGTTTTTTGTCGGCGAGGGCCGAATAGCCGATGGCAGTAATCGGCCCATATTGCTTAAACTGACGGCCAAGCTCTTCCGCCTTAGTTACGGTGCGGTTTACTATGACCAGCTCCGTCGGCCCCTGCTCGAGGAACGGCAGCACAACGCCGCGTGCTGCGCCACCCGCGCCGAGCAGCGCCACCCGGCGCCCCTTCATCAAGCGGCCGAGATTGCGTGTGATATCGTTGGTAAGGCCGACGCCGTCGAAGTTCTCTCCGGTCACCCGATCTACCTCGAACTTCATCGCGTTGACGGCACCAGCGAGCCGGGCGCGCTCCTTAAGATCGGTGCAATACGCGAACGCGTCCAGCTTGAACGGCGCGGTGATGTTGAGGCCTAAGCCGCCTTCGCGCCGAAACTTGTCCACCACTTCGCTGAAGCCGCCGATAGGAGCCTCAATCGCGGCGTAGTCGATATTCTGCCCGGTCTCTTTAGCGAAGCTGAGATGGATCAGCGGCGATTTCGTGTGGTCGATCGGATTGCCGACCACGGCATATTTGTCAGACATAAGTCGCTCCCCACGCCTTCGTCTCGTTGACAGCAGGCTCGCGTACAGCACGCCTTCGCTGACCTCGGCTGCCTCCTCCTTTTTTCGATATTCGGACTTTTCGATTGACATGCGCCCCGCGCCTAAATCTTCTCCAATGCTACCCCTTCAAGTTCTACCGCCGCAATGTCCGCCTCGGGTCATTCGCGTCGATATTGCCGAGTCCGCCTTCTCGTCCGCTATCGACAATACCCGACATCACCCGACCGAGAGCTGGGGCGCAGATCTCGCCCGATTAGGACTGCAAGATAAAAGCGACGATGTCGCTCGGGGCCGTCGGGGGTGGTAAGTGTTTGTCTGCACATTGATTTGGATGGCACTGCAGCGGCACCGCATGAAGTGGCCTGGTGCCGCTCGAACCGAGAAAGCATTCAAAATCAACGTTCCGAGCGCCATCGTTCGCAGCATGGCGTCTTGTTGCGCGTGCTCGGCGGGATGTCCGGCCAGGAACGCATGGGAGGCCGCTGCCGGACCAACGGTGCGCCGTTGGCCCGGCTCTTTTGCTTCCATGCGTTCATGGCCTGCACTGCGCGATCGCGCTCATGCTGCAGAGAAAGTGCGAGTTCGCGGGGCTGCAGCGTGACTTGGCGTGGACTTCGGCCATTCTGTGGATCGGCCAGGCCTGCCACAGTGGCGCCATGGCTCCCCCTCACAAATCGCAGCTACGGCGTCCGCCGGATCGCGCCCCACTTGACGATCTCTACGACTATGCGCGTGCGCCCGCGCGTCGTGGTCGACGACGAGCAAAGCGCGCTTCGATGACATGGGCGGTGACGGATGATTGGCCGAAGGACGTGCCGGTGACCGAAACGGAGATCGATGTATTCGAAGCTTGGTTCGGTGATCTGTTCGACGAGTTGTTTGGAAAGGACTGAGGGGACATCACCATGGCTGCAACGGTTCGGGCGGCTCTCTACCTGCGGGTTTCGACGGGACGGCAAGCCGATAGCGATCTCTCCATCCCGGATCAGCGCCGCCAGGCGAAGGGCTATTGCGCATCGCGTGGGTGGGAGATTGTCTCCGACTATGTCGAGCCGGGCGCGTCTGCGACCGACGATCGGCGGCCGGAGTTCCAGCGCATGATCGACGCGGCGACGGTCAAGCCGCCGGCGTTCGAGGTGATCCTGGTCCACAGCTTCAGCCGCTTCTTCCGCGACCAGTTCCAGCTTGAGTTCTACGTCCGCCGGCTCGCCAAGAGCGGCGTGCGTCTGGTGTCGATCACGCAAGAGCTCGGCGACGATCCGATGAGCAACATGATCCGCCAGATCATGGCGCTGTTCGACGAATATCAGTCCAAGGAGAACGCCAAGCATACGCTGCGGGCGATGAAGGAGAATGCACGGCAAGGCTTCTGGAACGGCGCGCTGCCGCCGATTGGTTACCGCATCGTGGAAGCCGCCGAGCAGCGCGGCCACCGCACCAAGAAGACATTGGAGATTGATCCGATCCAGGCCGAAACCGTGCGGCTGATCTTCCGGCTGGCGCGCGAGGGAAACGGCTCATCAGGGGCGATGGGCGTCAAGTCAATTGCCAAACACTTGAACGAAGCCGGCATCCGAACGCGTGACGGTGGACGCTGGGGCATTGACGCCGTGCACAAGGTGCTGACGCGTACGACGTACACCGGCCGCCACCGCTTCAACACCAAATATTGGAAGACCCGCGAACGCAAACCGGAGGCCGAGGTGGTCGAAATGGCGGTGCCGCCGATCATTGAGGTCGCCGAATTTGAGGCGGTACAGACGTTGCTCAAGACGCGCAGCCCCGCACTGAGCGCGCCGCGCGTCGTCAGCGGCCCGACCCTCCTTACCGGCATCTGCTTTTGCGCTGCCTGCGGTGGCGCGATGACACTGAGGACCGGGAAGAGCGGGAGGTACAGGTATTACACTTGCTGCACCAAGGCCCGGCAAGGTGAGACTGGCTGCAAGGGGCAGACCGTTCCCATGGAGAAGCTGGACAGCCTCGTTGCCGACCACATCGAGCAGCGACTTTTGCAACCCAAACGCCTAGAGGAAGTCCTCTCGGCAGTCCTCCATCGCCGGAAAGAACGTGCCGAGCGCCGAACGACGCATATCGCCGAATTGCGCAAGCGCGCGGCCGAAGCGGAAGCCAAGCTCAAGCGATTGTACGATGCAATCGAAAACGGGATCGCCGATGTATCAGACCCGATGCTCAAGGAGCGCGTGACCGAGCTGAAGTCCGTCCGCGATCAGGCCCGCGCTGACGCAGAGCGGGCCGAGGGCGCGCTCGATCGGGCTGGACCGAGCATCACACCCCAAGCGCTCAAAACCTTCGCCAGCCAAGCGCGCAGGCGCATGCGGACCGAATCCGGCGGCTACCGCCGTGACCATCTCCGCGCCCTGGCCCAGCGCATCGAGGTGGACGCGAAAGAGGTTCGCATCATGGGATCGAAAAGCGTGCTCCTGCGCACGCTTGTCGCGGCGTCCAGCGCAAAATCGGCAGGTTTTGGAGTGCCCAGTTTTGTACCGAAGTGGCGCGCCCGAAGAGATTCGAACTCCTGACCCCCAGATTCGTAGTCTGGTGCTCTATCCAGCTGAGCTACGGGCGCGTATTTCGCGGGGCATCGGGCCTGACAGCCCGCATGCATCCGAGAACGTATTCGGAAGGTCGCGAAAGAGCGCTTTAGCTACCCGCTCCGGCCTTGATTGGCAAGCTCCGGAAGGAGGCGTCTGACTACTCGTCATTCCGGGGCGCGCGCCAGCGCGAACCCGGAATCTCGCGCCATTACATCGGGATTCCGGGTTCATCGCTTCGCGATGCCCCGGAATGACGGGTTTGGCGGCAATTACGCCCGCGCCCGCTCGTTGCGGACGCTCAAAAGTTCCACCGGCCGGTCGGGAATCGCGACCCGGAAGGTCGCGCCGATGGTGCCTTCCACGAGATTGATCTCCCCGCCATGGGCGCGGACCAGTTCGGCGGCGATCGCTAAGCCCAGCCCGCTGCCGCCGGGGCGGCCAGAGGTCTGGAACGCCTCGAACAGATGGTCGCGGGCCTTTTGCGGAACGCCGGGGCCGGTGTCGGAAACCTCCACAATCGCGACCGAGCCTTCGCGGCGTCCGGTGATGCGAATCTGCATGGTCGCGGCGTCGCCGCTCGGACGGTTTTCCAGCGCCTGCGCAGCGTTGCGCACGAGATTGAGCAGCACCCGAAACAGCTGATCGGGATCGGCGTCGATCGAAAGCCCGCGCTCGATCGCGCTGATCCAGGTGATCGACGCATCCGAGGCAAGGCCCACGGACTCCCGCACCTCCGCGACAACAGGCTCGATCGGGATCATGCGGCGGTCGGGCGCGGCCTCCTGGGCGCGGCCATAGGACAGCGTCGATTGGCAGAACGCGATGGCGCGCTCCAGCGAGCGCATCAGTTTCGGGGCAAAGCGCTGCACCCGCGGATCGGGCACGCTGGCGAGCTGGTCGGAGAGCAGTTGCGAGGAGGCCAGGAGGTTGCGCAGATCGTGGTTGATCTTCGACACCGCAAGCCCGAGGGCTGCGAGCCGGCTCTTCTGATGCAGCATCGACACCAGATCGCGCTGCATGTCGGACAATTCGCGCTCGGCGACCCCGATCTCGTCGCCGCGGTGGCTCGGCGCGATGATGCGCGCCGCACTTTCCGGATCTTCGTGGAAACCGACCAGGCTCGCGGTCAGCCGCCGCATCGGCCGCACGAACAGATAATGCAAGGCCAGATAAACCAGTCCCGCGGTGAGCCCCGCGATGATCAGCGCGACCAGCAGCACATTCTGGGAAAACCGGTACATCGCCCGGCGCAGCGGCTGTTCGTCGATCACCACCTCGATGAACTGGCCGCCGCTGGTCGACGGGCCGACCACGCGGATCGCCTGGTTGCCGGTCTCCAGCATGATCTCGAAGGAATCGACGATCGCCGACCACACCGTCATGGTCCGCATGTCGACGTCGTGGTCGATCGCCGGCGGCAGGCCGGCGCTGGCGAGCAGCCGCCGCTGCTGGCCCATCTTGATGGCGACCGCGCGCGCGCCGATGCTGGTCAGGATTTGCCGCGCCAGCGAATCCGGAACCATACCCGAGGGGGCGGCATCCAGCACCAGCGCCGCGGTATTGGCCGCCGCCAGCCGGTCGTTGAGCCGGTTCATCCGGAAGTTCGCGATCGCCGGCACATAGATCAGCATTCCCGCGATCATGACCAGGGGAATGGTGAGCAGCAAAAGCTTGCCGGACAGCCCGAGCCGGCGCGGCGGTTTGGGCCGCGGCCGTTCCGGTGTCGCCTGTTCGTCAGTCATGGACACGAAATCTGCTCTCGACGCCTGATATACGAAGATGCGGCGCGCTCCGGAACCGGTCAAATTACGGATCGCTAATGTGTTTCCGTACCTGATCTAGTACGCGCCACGGCGATCGCCATCCTCGCAGGCAAAAACACCGCGAACCTTGATATATTCGGGTGAAATTGCGACGTTTTGCGGAACGGCAACATCGCCTCAAATGTGACAAGCGGCCTGATTGACGAAAACGGGTCGCTCCCGTATAAGCCGCGCCAATTGTCCGCGATGACCCGGTCCGACCGGGGCGGCTCGTTTTGGGCCGGAATATGGCCTTACTCTGGGCCGACCAGCATCACCGGACTTACCTCATTAATCAGGCAATTGTCAGCTTAAGCGGCAAATTGTTAGCGGAGAACGACCCGTGAAGCGGACTTATCAACCCAGCAAACTGGTGCGCAAGCGCCGACACGGCTTCCGCGCCCGCCTTGCAACCACCGGCGGCCGCAAAGTCCTCGCCGCGCGCCGCGCGCGGGGCCGCAAGCGTCTGAGCGCCTGAGCCGGGCTTCCCGGAGATTTCAACATGGATCGGCTAAGGCAGCGGGCGGACTTCCTCGCCGTTGCCGATGGCGCGCGGGCTTCCAGCACGGCTTTTACGGTGCAAAGCCGCCGGCGCGACGATGACGGTCCGATCCGGGTCGGCTTTACCGTTACCAAAAAGAACGGCACCGCCACCGAGCGCAACCGCATCCGGCGCCGGCTGCGCGAGCTCGTGAAATTGCTGGATGCCGTATCAATGCGGCCGCACAGTGATTATGTGCTGGTCGGCCGCCGTGCCGCGCTGACGAGCGACTTCGCGACCATGCTTGGGGATCTCCGCTCGGCGCTTCACCGCATCGACCGGCAGCAGGCGCGACCGCCCAAAGCCGCAAACCGAATTGAATGACGAGACCTTGAACGATGACCGATAATCGCAACACCATCCTCGCCGTCATTCTGTCCGGCCTCGTGCTGATCGCGTGGCAATATTTCTACAACGTTCCGGCGATGGAAAAGCAGCGCGCCGCCCAGCAGGCGCAGAGCGAACTGGCCAAATCCACCCCGCAGGGCGGAACCGCTTCCAGCCCCGCGACCACGCCACAAGCCGGCGCGGCGCCGACGCCCTCGGCCAATGCGCCCGCGGCGAATCAGCCCGCCTCCACGGCGCCCGTCAGCCACGAGGCCGCGATTGCGGCTGGCCCGCGCGTCAAGATCGAGACCCCGCGCGTCACCGGCAGTATTTCGTTAAAGGGGGCGCGCATCGACGATCTGTCGCTGGTGCAGTTCCGCGAAACCGTCGATCCGGCTTCGCCACCGATCGTGCTGTATTCGCCCTCGGGCACCGAAAACCCTTATTACGCAGAATTCGGCTGGGTGCCGGCCAGCGGCTCGACGGTGAAGCTGCCCGACCGGGACACGCTGTGGCAGCAGGAAAGCATCGGCAGCCTGACGCCCTCAAGCCCGGTGACGCTGAAATATGACAATGGCGAGGGCCTGATTTTCCACCGCACCATTTCGATCGACGACCGCTACCTGTTCACCATCAAGGATGACGTCAGCAATATCGGCAACGCGCCGGTCACGCTTTATCCGTTCGCGCTGATCTCGCGGCACGGCACCCCGAAGGTCGCGGGCTACTACATCCTGCACGAAGGCCTGATCGGCTATCTCGGCGACCAGGGCCTGCAGGAATACCCCTACAAGAAAATCGACGACGCCAAGACGGTCTCCTTCAAGGTCACCAACGCCTGGCTCGGCATCACCGACAAATACTGGGCCTCGGCGCTGCTACCCGACACCAATGCGCAGTTGCAGGCGCGCTTCTCCTCCAATCTGGTCGGCGCGATCAGGACCTATCAGACCGATTATCTGCAGGACCCGCAGACGATCGCGATCGGCGGCACCGGCAGCGCCAATGCGCGGCTGTTCGCGGGGGCCAAGGAAGCCAGCGTCGTCGGCATCAATTTTCCGTTCGCGGGTTTCGGCGGCTACAACAAGGAGCTTGGGCTCAACCATTTCGATCTGCTGATCGACTGGGGCTGGTTCTATTTCATCACCAAGCCGATGTTCCTGGCGCTCGACTTCTTCTATCGCCTGTTCGGCAATTTCGGCATCTCGATCCTGCTGGTGACGGTGATCGTGAAGCTTTTGTTCTTCCCGCTCGCCAACAAATCCTACGCCTCGATGGCGAAGATGAAATCGGTGCAGCCGCAGCTCGCCGCGCTGAAGGAACGCTATCCCGACGACAAGGTGAAGCAGCAGCAGGAGATGATGGAGATATACAAGAAGGAGAAGATCAACCCGGTCGCAGGCTGTCTTCCCGTCGTCGTGCAGATTCCGGTGTTCTTCTCGCTCTACAAGGTATTGTTCGTCACCATCGAGATGCGGCACGCGCCGTTCTTCGGCTGGATCAAGGATTTGTCCTCGCCCGACCCGACCAACATCTTCAACCTGTTCGGGCTCTTGCATTTCGATCCGACGCAGGTGCCGCTATTCGGGCATTACCTGGCGCTCGGCGTCTGGCCGATCATCATGGGCATCACGATGTGGTTCCAGATGAAGCTCAATCCGACGCCGCCGGATCCGACCCAGAAGATGATCTTCGACTGGATGCCGTTGATCTTCACCTTCATGCTGGCGGGTTTCCCGGCGGGGCTTGTGATCTATTGGGCCTGGAACAACCTGCTGTCGGTGCTGCAGCAGAGCTTCATCATGCGCCGCAACGGCGTGAAGGTTGAATTGTTCGACAATATCAGGGGCACGTTCGCCTCGAAAAAGGCGACGTAGCCGGCCTCGCGTAAGGGGCGCATCGGTCTCTAATCCGTCATGCCCGGCCTTGTGCCGGGCATCCACGTCTTTAGAAGTTGCGAAAAGAAAAGACATGGATGACCGGGCATAGGCGAGCGGAAGCGACGCCGTCCTTCGGACGGCTATGCCCGGCCATGACGATGGATAGAAAGCCCTTCGCATGACCGCTGATCTCGACGCTGACCTGATCGAGCAGGGGCGAAAACTGTTCGCGGGCGACTGGCAATTCTTCTGGGCCGCGCCCTCGATCGAGACGCTGCCCGCGATGGCCGGCATCGAGGTGGCGTTTGCCGGCCGTTCCAATGTCGGCAAATCCTCGCTGATCAACGCGCTGACCGGCCGCAATGCGTTGGCGCGCACCTCGCATACGCCGGGCCGCACCCAGGAACTGATCTTCTTCGAAGGGCCCGAAAATGCCGGCTTCCGCCTGGTCGATATGCCCGGCTACGGCTACGCCCAAGCCCCGAAAGCAAAGGTCGCCTCCTGGACTGCGCTGATCCACCAATTCCTGCAGGGGCGTAGCAATCTGGCGCGGGTCTATGTGCTGATCGACGCCCGGCATGGCCTCAAAGACGTCGATCTCGACGTCCTGAACACGCTCGACAAAGCGGCGGTGAGCTATCAGGTCGTATTGACAAAAGCCGATCAGGTGAAGGCCTCTGAACTTGACCAAACCGTCGCCGCCACCGCGGCCGCGCTGACAAAACACCCGGCCGCCTTTCCGGAAATCCTCGTGACATCCTCGCGCACCGGCGCCGGGATGCCGCAATTGCGCGCGGCCATGGTGCGGCTGATCGGGGAGCGCAGCTGATGGGGTTTCGTCTGTTTCGCATTCTGATCATTCTGGCCGGCGTGATGGGCGCCGACGGCGTCATCCTGGCGGCGGCCGCTGCGCATCAGGCGGACGCAACCCGGCTTGCGGGGGCATCATCGATGCTGCTGTTTCATGCACCCGCCGTGCTCGCGGCGGTGGCGCTGGTCGAGCGGGGCATTATTCATGGCCGGATCGGAATCATCGCCGCATGGGGCTTTGTCATCGCGACCGCGCTGTTCGCGGGCGACCTGACCTTGCGGCAATATGCCGGCCACAGCCTTTTTCCGATGGCTGCCCCGGCCGGCGGGACGCTTCTGATCGTGAGCTGGCTCGGACTTGCGGTAGCGGCGGCCTGGCCGCGGCAGCGATAACGACGCCGCCACTTTGCGCGGTGCCCGCCAATCAGCTAGAAACCGGCCCACCCCGCCCCGTGTGAGACCCGCTTCATGACCGACGCGCCCGATATCAGTCCGCTCGACCAGGCCCGCATCCTGTCGGAAGCGCTGCCGCACATGCAGCAATATGACGAGGAAACCATCGTCATCAAATATGGCGGCCATGCCATGGGCGCCGAAGAAACCGCGAAGGCGTTCGCCCGCGACATCGTTCTTCTGGAACAGACCGCCATCAATCCGGTGGTGGTGCATGGCGGCGGGCCGCAGATCGCGACCATGCTGAAACGCCTCGGCATCCAGTCGGAATTCGCCGCAGGCTTGCGCATCACCGATGCGGCGACCATCGAGATCGTCGAAATGGTGCTGGCGGGCTCGATCAACAAGCAACTGGTCGGCTATATCAACGAGGCCGGCGGCAAGGCGGTCGGCCTGTGCGGCAAGGACGGCAACATGGTGAGCGCGGTCAAGGCGACGCGCACCATGGTCGATCCGGACTCGCATATCGAGAAGGTGGTCGATCTCGGCTTTGTCGGCGAGCCCGAAAAGGTCGATTTGACGCTGCTGAACCAGCTGATCGGCTATGAACTGATCCCGGTGCTGGCGCCGCTGGCGACCTCGCGCACCGGGCAAACTTTTAATGTCAACGCCGACACCTTTGCCGGCGCGGTCGCTGGCGCGCTCAAGGCAAAAAGGCTGTTGCTGTTGACGGACGTTCCCGGCGTGCTCGACAAATCCAAGAAGCTGATCCCGGAACTATCGGTCAAAGACGCGCGAAAACTGATCGCCGACGGCACCATTTCCGGCGGCATGATTCCCAAGGTCGAGACCTGCATCTACGCGCTCGAGCAGGGGGTCGAGGGCGTCGTCATCATCGACGGCAAGATGCAGCACGCGGTGCTGCTCGAATTGTTCACGAATCAAGGCACCGGCACGCTGATCCACAAGTGATGAGGTATGACCATCCATCGTCATGGCCGGGCTCGTCCCGGCCATCCACGTCTTTCCAGCCGCAAGCGCGCAAGGAAGACGTGGATGCCCGGGACAAGCCCGGGCATGACGGTCTGAGAATCATGAAGTCCGTCTCAACCGCCCTGCTCGCCTTGCCCGCCGCGCTGATCTCCCTCTTCATCTCCTCCGAACCGGCCTATGCCGACCTAAAACTCTGCAACCGCATGAGCTATGTGGTCGAGGTCGCGATCGGCATCGACGACAAGGCCGCAACCGCAACGCGTGGATGGTTTCGCATCGATCCCGCCGCCTGCCGTGTCGTCGCGCAGGGCACGCTGACCGCCGACCGCATCCTGCTCCATGCCCGCGCGCTCGGTGTCTACGGCTCCTCGCCGATCCCGCAAAATGGCGGCGACACGCTGTGCATCGCGCCCGATAATTTTGTCATTGCCGCCGCCCGCCAATGCCGCAGCGGGCAGAGCCCGGCGCCGTTTACGCAAGTCAATCCGACGAAGGCCGATGACGGCAATCTGGTCGCCTATCTCGCCGAGGACAGCGAATATGACGACGACCAGGCGAGGCTCGCCGGCATCCAGCGCCTTCTGGTGATCGCAGGTTTCGACGCGGCGCCGATCGATGGCGTCGACGGTCCGAAGACGCAAGGGGCACTGGCGGCATTCCTGAAAAGCCGCGGGATGACGCCCGATATCGTGCAGACGCCGAATTTTTTCTCCATGATGATCGACGCGGTGCAATCGCCCTCGTCCACCGGGCTTACCTGGTGCAACGACACCCCGCACAAGATCATGGCGGCGGTTGCGACCGACGACGGCAAGGCCGTGACCAGCCGCGGCTGGTACCGGATCGATCCCGGCAAATGCCTGCATCCTGACGTCACCGGTCCGCCGAAGCAGATTTTTTCCTTCGCTGAAGCGGTCGATGCCGAAAACCGCACCATCAAACTCAAGGACAGAGCGCTGAGCTGGGGCGGCGCCAGGGAGCTTTGCACCCGCGAGAGCAAGTTCGAAACCACCGAACAGGGCGACTGCGGCACCCGCGGCTTTGCCGCCACCGGCTTTGCCGCCGTCGACTTGTCAAGCGGCGGCAAGACGCTGCGCTTTGCGCTGCCGTGATGAATTGCAAAATTAGGCATCAACACTCTTTTTGTCGTCATCACCCGCGAAAGCGGGTGATCCAGTACTCCGCGGCCTCTGCCGTTTCTCTCGACCGCCGCGGCGTACTGGATGCCCGCCTGCGCGGGCATGACAGCGAGTAATATAATGAAGACCACCCGCGCCTTCGGCCACATCGACACCTGGGTGTTCGATCTCGACAACACGCTTTATCCGCATCACGTCAATCTGTGGCAGCAGGTCGATGCTCGGATCGGCGAGTTCGTCCGCGGCTGGCTGAATGTTTCGCCAGAGGAAGCGCGGCGAATCCAAAAGGATTATTACCTGCGCTACGGCACCACCATGCGCGGCATGATGACCGAGCACGGCGTGCGCGCCGACGACTATCTGGCCTACGTGCACGGGATCGATCATTCGCCGCTCGAGCCCAATCCCGCGATGGGGGCTGCGATCGCAAAACTTCCCGGGCGCAAATTGATCCTGACCAACGGCTCGACCGACCATGTCGACAAGGTGTTGGCGCGGCTCGGCCTCGCCACGCATTTCGACGCGGTGTTCGACATCATCGCCGCCGAACTCGAACCAAAACCGGCGCCGCAGACCTACCAGAAATTCTTGGATACGCATCAGGTCGATCCCTTGCGATCGGCGATGTTCGAAGATCTGGCGCGCAACCTCGTGGTCCCGCACCAGCTCGGCATGACCACGGTTTTGGTGGTGCCCGACGGCTCCAAGGAAGTCGTGCGCGAGGACTGGGAGCTGGAGGGCCGCGACGCCGCTTATGTCGATCATGTCACGGACGATCTGACGGGGTTTTTGGCGGGGCTTGGGGCGGGGTAGGGGCACGCTTGCGCCGCGACCTCTAGCCGTCATACCCCGCGAAAGCGGGGTATCCAGTACGCCGCAGCCTCTGAAGTAATCGTCAGGCTTCACGGAGTACTGGATCACCCGCCTTCGCGGGTGATGACAGCCTGATACGAGGCGCCAGCGCCTTGACTCCTTGGCCCCAAATCCCGACAAAGCCTCCCGCCCAACTAAAATCGCCTTGAGGAAATCCCGATGTCGCTGACCGCCCTGGAATCCGCCATCAACACCGCGTTCGAGGCCCGCGACGGCATCTCGACCGCAACCAAGGGGGAGGTCCGCGAGGCGGTGGATCACGCGCTCGAATTGCTCGACAAGGGCGAGGCGCGGGTCGCCGAGCGCGAGGCCAGCGGCAAGTGGAAAGTCCATCAGTGGCTGAAGAAGGCGGTGCTGCTGTCGTTTCGATTGAACGACATGAGCGCGATTTCCGGCGGCCCCGGCAAGGCGTCGTGGTGGGACAAGGTGCCGTCGAAATTCGAGGGCTGGGGCGAGAACCGGTTTCGCGATGCCGGTTTTCGCGCGGTGCCGGGCGCGATCGTGCGCCGCTCGGCCTTCATCGCCAAGAACGTCGTCTTGATGCCGTCCTTTGTCAATCTCGGCGCCTATGTCGATGAATCGACCATGATCGACACCTGGTCGACGGTCGGCTCCTGCGCCCAGATCGGCAAGCGCGTGCATATTTCCGGCGGCGTCGGCATCGGCGGCGTGCTGGAGCCATTGCAGGCCGAACCCGTGATCGTCGAGGACGATTGCTTTATCGGCGCGCGATCGGAAGTCGCCGAAGGCGTCATCGTGCGCAAGGGCGCGGTGCTGGCGATGGGCGTGTTCCTCGGCGCGTCGACGAAAATCGTCGACCGCGATACCGGCGAGACCTTTGTAGGCGAGGTACCGGAATATGCCGTGGTGGTGCCGGGGAATTTGCCGGCCCGACCGCTGAAGAACGGCCAACCCGGCCCCTCCACCGCCTGCGCCGTGATCGTCAAGCGGGTCGACGAGCGTACCCGCGCCAAGACCAGCATTAACGAGCTGTTGCGGGACTAATCTATGATTCTCCCTCGCCCCGCTTGCGGGGAGAGGGTTGGGGTGAGGGGGACTCTCCGCGCACTCGGAGCCGCGGAGAGTCCCCCTCACCCGGATTGCTTCGCAATCCGACCTCTCCCCGCAAGCGGGGCGAGGTGAACCCGCAGCCGTTTCAGACGACCAATATTCCGTACCGCGATCCGTTCTCGCGGGTCCGGAGGTCGCGATGGACTACGTCTGGTTACTTTTCAGCTTTAAGGGCCGCATCAACCGCGCCAGATACCTCCTCGTGCAGGGGGCTCTGCTCACTTTCTGGTTCATGCTTTTCGTCAAGCTTTCGATTTACTTTTCACCGCAATGGCAGGCCTTGCATTTCGACTGGGTCGTCGCAATCACGATGATCTGGATCAACGCAGCCACGACGGCCAAGCGGCTTCACGATCGAAACAGGAGCGGTTGGTGGGCAGTTGCAATTTTTATCCTTAATCGCCTCTCCTATGTTTACTATGGTCTTTTTTTCGGACTCGCCTTCGGCGTTGATATTTCGACCGCCGAGGAATTGCTGCTCGTAATGCTTGCTGTTGCCATGTCCCTTTTGCAAACCTGGGTTATCATCGAGTTGGTTTTCATGATTGGAACTGACGGACCCAACCGGTTCGGGCCTGATCCGACGCGTGCTGCTCCCAATCTTCCCACGGATTCGCACCCGGAGCCGGATCGCGTTCCGGATTTTCTGGTGCGCCGCGCTAGCCTATCCGCCAGGTAGTTACCGCACATTTAGTGAGCTTTTGCGGTACTAACTCGAACCTGTGGCTCCCTGGCACGACCAATCTAGGGCGGCTTTTATCGGCCGTCCGGAGGCTGAGCCGTGGACAATAGCTACACCAGCAACGCGTTTCTGTTCAGTTTCCAGGGCCGCATCAACCGCGCCAAATACTGGTATGCGATCTTTGCCAGCTCGGTCGCCTGCCTGGTGTTCATGTCGATCCTGGCGTTCGCCATCGGCGGCATCACCGGTGCCGGCGTCACGTCGGTCAATCTCTATTTTCTCGACTGGCTCCGCGATTTCCCTTCGTTCCCTTTCACCGTCAGCTTTCGTGATGCTGCTCCCTTGCCGGCCGTGGTTTTGTTCTATGCCATGGGAGCTCCGATCTTCGTCGTCGGCATGTGGTTTTTGGCGGCCGCCACAATCAAGCGGCTGCACGACCGCAACAAGAGCGGCTGGTGGATCGTCCCGTTCTTCATTGCCCCGGCGCTTCTCGACAGGTTGTCGGGCTGGATCGACGACCCGACCACGGCGATTGTCGTCAGCGCGATCGCCTTCGGCCTGACCGTCTGGTGCTTTGTCGAGTTGCTCTTTCTGAGAGGGACGCGCGGGCCTAACCGGTTCGGGCCCGACCCGCTGGCACCCGTCGATACCCGGCCGGGCTGGGACCAGGAAAGCGAGGTGGAATTTGTGCCGCACCGTGGCGGCCCGACACCGTAATCCCGGCATCGAACCGGAACCGCGCCCGGCGCGACTCATGCCCAGAACGCGCCTTTCCCGGCAGTCCGGAGGACCAGACAATGAGTTTGAGATCATTTCTGTTCAGCTTCGAGGGCCGGATCAATCGCGCCAAATACTGGCTCGTCGCGTTGGCCTCCCTCATCATCGCAATGTTTATTATGATGAAATCGCTCTTCGTGCTCGCCGACAGCCTCCGCGAGGCCGATCCGGCGACGATCGCGACGTTTCTTCCCATATTATTCTACGCGATCGCTTATCCATTATTCGCCGTCGGCCTGTGGACATACGCCGCCACGACGATCAAGCGGCTTCACGACCGCAACAGAAGCGGCTGGTGGATTATCCCCTTCGGCGTTCTTCCCGTCCTGCTTCCGGAAGTCGCGGGCGCGCTCGGCCAATCGTATCTGGCACTCTTCCTCGGGACCGTTGCTTTCGTTCTCAGCATCTGGAGCTTTGTCGAGACGTTCTGCCTGAGGGGGACGCGCGGACCGAACCGGTTCGGGCCCGATCCGCTGGGCGCAGATCATTCGAGCATCCCTGCGATCTCGCATGGGCTTGCCTAAGGCGTTAACGAATTTCTCGGCGCGGTGCTGGCCGATCGGTAGCCGCGCATGGTAAGCGGGGGCATGAATGATGCCCTCTCGATTGCCCGCGATCTCGTCCGCTGCCCCTCGGTAACCCCGGCCGATGCCGGGGCGCTTGGGGTGCTCGAAAATATTCTCGAGGCGGCCGGCTTCGAGGTGCATCGCGTCACCTTCGGCGAGCCCGGCACCGCCGATATCGACAACCTCTATGCCCGCATCGGCACCAGCGCTCCGCACATCACCTTCGCCGGGCATACCGACGTGGTGCCGCCGGGCGACGAGAGCGCCTGGAGCCATGGCGCCTTCGCGGGCGAAGTCCGGGACGGCTTTCTCTACGGCCGCGGCGCCGTCGACATGAAAGGCGGCATTGCCTGCAGCGTTGCCGCGGTGCTGGATTATCTCTCAGCCAACGGCGGCAAACCAAAAGGATCGATCTCGTTCCTGATCACGGGCGACGAGGAAGACATCTCCATCAACGGCACCATCAAGCTGTTGCAGTGGGCGGCCGCGCGTGGCGAGAAATTCGACCATTGCGTGCTCGGCGAACCCAGCAATGTCGAGGTGCTCGGCGACTGTATAAAAGTCGGCCGCCGCGGCTCGCAGTCGGGCACGCTTTATGTCGACGGCGTGCAGGGCCACGTCGCCTATCCGCATCGCGCGGCAAATCCTGTTCCGGATATTTCGCGATTGATCGTGGCGCTAAGCGACGAGCCGCTCGATCACGGCAGCGCGCAGTTCCAGGCCTCCAACCTCGAATTCACCTCGGTCGATGTCGGCAATACCGCGAGCAATGTGATCCCTGGGCAGGCGCGGGCAAAATTCAACATCCGCTTCAACGATCTCCACACCCAGGAGACGCTGCGCGCGCTGGTCGAGGCGCGGCTGGCGAAGGCTGCGGGAAATCGGATCCGCGCGCGGATCGTGTGGGAACCGTCGAATTCAAATGTGTTCGTGACCAAGCCCGGCCCGTTCACCGATTTGGCGGTCGCCGCGATCGAAGAGGTCACGGGACGCCGGCCAGAACTCTCCACAAGCGGCGGCACCTCGGACGCGCGCTTCATCTCAAGCTATTGCCCGGTGATCGAGTTCGGCCTGGTCGGCCAGACCATGCACCAGATCGACGAGCGCACCCCGGTGGCTGATTTGGAGCGGCTGACGAGGATTTATCGCGGCGTGCTGGATAGGTATTTTGGGTGATCTCCCTCGCCCCGCTCTTCGCGGGGAGAGGGCGGGGGTGAGGGGCTGCCTCCACGCACACCGAATGCGCGGTGAGTCCCCCTCACCCGGCGCTACGCGCCGACCTCTCCCCGCAAGCGGGGCGAGGTAAGAAGGCCTCAATACTCCACCCGTACCAGATACAACCCGTCCGGCGGGGCGACGGGGCCGCAGGCGGTGCGGTCGCGGGCGGCGAGGGCTGCGGCGAGATCGTCGGCGCTCCAGCGGCCTTCGCCGACCCAGACCAATGATCCCACCATCGAGCGCACCTGGCTGTGCAGGAACGAGCGCGCCGAGGTGACGATGTTGACGGCGTCGCCGTCTCTTACGACGTCGAGCTGGTCGAGGGTTTTCTCCGGCGACTTCGCCTGGCACTCGGTGTCGCGGAAGGTCGTAAAGTCGTGCTTGCCGACCAGGCGTTGCGCGGCGGCGTGCATCGCATCGCTATCGAGCGCCCGCGGCAATCGCCAGGCGCGGCCGATGTCGAGCGCGAGATTGGCGCGGCGGTTAGCGATCCGATAAAGGTAATGCCGCTTTTTCGCGGAGAACCGCGCCTCGAAATCGGCGGGCACGATCTCCGCACTGAGCACGCCGATCGGATGCGGCCGCAAATGCGCGTTCAGCCCGTCGCGAAACCGGCCCGGCACGAAGTGTTTTGTAATATCGCAATGCGCGACCTGCGCGATCGCGTGCACGCCGGCGTCGGTGCGGCCGGCGCCGTGAACGCGGACCTGCTCGCCGCAGATCGCCTTGACCGCGTCTTCCAGCGCGCCCTGCACGGAGGCGCCATTGTCCTGGATCTGCCAGCCGCAATACGGCGCGCCGTCATATTCGATGGTGAGTTTGTAGCGGGGCATCAGGTTAGCCGTATCGGCGGCTTGATCGGCGTGCCGCGCAAAAATTCATCCGCCTTCATCGGTGCCTTGCCGGCGCGCTGCAAGTCGAGGATTCGGATGGCGCCCTGCTGGCAGGCAATTGTGAGATGATCGTCGAGGAATTCGCCTGGTACGCCCGAGCGATCGATCATTTCACAGCGCAGGATTTTGACCCGAACCGGTTCGCCCTCGATCGGCATTTCGCACCAGGCGCCGGGAAACGGCGACAATCCGTGGATGTGCCGCAGCACTTCCCGCGCGGGCTTGTTCCAGTCGATCCGCGCCTCGGCCTTTTCGATTTTTGTAGCGTAGGTGATGCCCGCTTCGCTCTGTTTTGTCAGTTGCAGCATGCCGCGTTCCAGCGCGCCGATGGCGCGGACCATCAGATCGCCGCCGAGCCGCGCCAGCGCATCGTGCACATCGGCCGCCGTCATCGCGTCCGTGATCGTCATCCGCTCGGCCATCGCCACGTCGCCGGTATCGAGGCCAACGTCCATTTTCATCACCATCACGCCGGTCTCTCGATCACCTGCCATGATGGCACGATTGATCGGCGCCGCCCCGCGCCAGCGCGGCAATAGCGAGGCATGCAGGTTGAAGCAGCCGAGTTTTGGAGTGTCGAGAATGGCCTGCGGCAGGATCATGCCATAGGCGACGACCACTGCGGCATCGGCGTTGTGCGCGCGAAATTTCTCCAGAGCCTCCGGCGTCTTTACGCTCATTGGTGTCTCAACGGGAATGCCGAGCCGCCGCGCTTCCTGCTCGACCGGCGTTGGCTGCAGCTTCATGCCGCGCCCGGCCGGCTTTGCCGCACGGGTGTAGACGGCCGCGATCTCATGGCCATGGGCCACGAGCTCCAGCAGCGTCGGCACCGCGAAGTCAGGCGTGCCCATGAAGATCAAGCGAAGCGGCATGTTCTCTAAATTTCCTCGACGGATTTCAATTTACTCGTCATGGCCGGGCTTGTCCCGGCCATCCACGACTTGAGTATCGGCGACAAAGACGTGGATGCCCGGGACAAGCCCGGGCATGACGGCTGAGAGGGGGACTCGAACCCTACTCCGCTGCCCTCTTCGCGGCCTTGGCAAACTTCTTCAGCACGCGGTCGCGCTTTAATTTCGACAGATAATCCACGAACAGCACGCCGTTGAGATGATCGATCTCATGCTGGATGCAGGTCGCGAACAGGCCCTCGGCGTCCTCCTCATGCACCTTGCCGTCGAGATCGGTGAAGCGCACGCGGACTTTCGCCGGCCGTTCCACCTCCTCGTAATATTCCGGGATCGACAGGCAGCCTTCCTCGTAAACCGACATCTCTTCCGACGAGGACAGAATCTCCGGATTGATGAACACGCGCGGCCGCGGCTTGGTCTCGCCGTCTTCCTCTTTCTTGGCCAGATCCATCGTGATCAGCCGCAGCGGCTGCGCGACCTGGATCGCGGCGAGGCCAATTCCGGGCGCGTCGTACATGGTCTCGAACATGTCATCGGCGAGCTTGCGCACCTCGGCCGTGACCTTCTCGATGGGTTTCGAGACCAGCCGCAACTGCTTGTCGGGGAGGATGATGATTTCTCGGATAGCCATGGCGGGCGATTTAAGCGGTTGATTTGCCGGGGTCAATGCGCTGTTCCCGCGCGTCAAGGGTTCGTTAACCACGTTTTTTAAGCGATGGTTAACCACGAAAATTAGGGTTCGGTTAACCATAAATGTTCGCTCTTCGTTCGCGTTCAAGGCCGAATCGGCTACAAGGGCGGCATGAACGAGATCCTCTTTATGGCCGGCGACCTGCCGGTCCGAACCGGCGCGGCGCTGATCGGTTTTGGCGGCCTGGCGCTGGTCCTGCTCCTGATTATCGTCATCGTGATCACACGCTCCGGCCGGCGCGGCGCGGAACTGGCGATGGCCCAGGCGGTGCGAGCCGACGAGCTCGAGGAGCGGCTCTCCGAAATGCTCCGCGCCCAGAGCGAAAACTCCGTCCGCGTCGATGCGATGGGGCAGGTGCTGGCCGGCCGCCAGGCCGAGATGGCGCGCGCGGTCAATGAGCGGCTGGATTCGGTGACCCACCGCGTCGGCCAGTCCATGGAACAGACCACGCGCCATACGATGGATAGCTTGCGCGTGCTGCACGAGCGGCTCGGCATCATCGACAATGCGCATAAAAATCTGACCGACCTGACCTCGCAGGTGACGACGCTGCGCGACGTGCTCGCCAACAAGCAATCGCGCGGCGCGTTCGGCCAGGCGCGGATGGAGGCGATTGTCCAGGACGGCATGCCGAAGGGCTCTTACGAGTTCCAGCACACGCTCTCGACCGGCAAACGGCCGGATTGCGTGGTGTTTTTGCCCGACCAGCGGCCGCTTTGTATCGACGCGAAATTCCCGCTGGAGGCGGTGACCGCGCTGCATGATGCACGCACCGATGAGGCGAAAAAATTCGCCGCCCAGCGGCTGCGCGCCGACGTCATGAAGCATGTCAGCGATATCGCCGAGAAATATCTGATCACGGGCGAGACCCAGGACACCGCGTTGATGTTCGTGCCGTCGGAATCGGTCTACGCCGAGATCCACGACAGCTTCGATGACGTGATCCAGAAGGCTTATCGCGCCCGCGTGGTGCTCGTATCGCCATCGCTGTTGATGCTGGCGATCCAGGTGATGCAGCAGATCCACCGGGACGCGCGGATGCGCGACGCCGCCGACCAGATCCGCACCGAGGTGCTGAACCTCGGCGACGATCTCGGCCGGTTGCGCGATCGCGTATTAAAGCTGCAGAAGCATTTCTCCGACGCCAACGAGGATATCAGGCAGATCCTGATTTCCGCCGACAAGATCGAGAAGCGGGCGGGCCGGATCGAGGAACTGGATTTCAGCAAGGAACCGGCGGAGCCGCCGCGGCTGGTCAAGCCGGCCGGGCCGGAGTTGTTTCCTGTTCCCCGGAAGCTGCAGGCGGGGGAGTAGGGCTCCCCGCTGCCACTCTTCAAACGGCTGTCGTCGCCCGGTTGACCGGGCTTGACGACTACTCAGGTGTCATCGTCCGCGAAGGCGGACGATCCAGTACTCCGTGACGTCTCGCCTAATCTCGCGGGGCGCGGCGTAGTAGATACCTCGCCTTAGCGGCGTATGACGGACGAGGTATGATGGCGAGAACCTATGCGCCGGCTATGCTCGAATACAGATCGTCCCAAATTGGGATTGTGTTCCTCGATCAGCCGAATTTTCCAGGCTCGATTCCACCTCTTTAGTCGCTTCTCGCGCTTAATCGCGTTTTCGGCATCATCGAACTGTTCGAAATAAACCAACCTGTCGACCCCATATTTCTTCGTAAAGCTTTCCACCTGCTTCTGACGATGTTCGTAGACCCGACGAACAAGATCGTTGGTCACGCCGATGTAAAGAGTGCCGCCGATGCGATTGGCGAGTATGTAGACGTAGTAGCTTCGTGCTCCCATCAGCCACCTCTGGAATACTGGATCGTCCGCCTTCGCGGACGATGACACCGAGTAAATTAGAAAGCCGGGCGATGACAGTCTTTTTTGCCCGAATCTGCTAACACCCTTTGCATGACTGCCCCTGAAGCCGCGTCCGAACCGACAATCGCTACGCCAACGCCCCGCGCCTCCTGGCGCGATGGTCTTGCCGTCTATCTGCAACGGCGGGTGCTGATCGTGTTGCTGCTCGGATTTTCCTCCGGGCTGCCGCTGGCGCTGTCGGGGTCGACGCTGCTGGTATGGATGCGCGAATCAGGCGTCGATCTCGGGACCATCGGCCTGTTCGCGCTGGTGGGCACGCCGTACACATTGAAATTCCTGTGGGCCCCGCTGGTCGATGCGCTGCATGTGCCGTTGTTCACGCGCGCCTTCGGCCGCCGCCGCGGCTGGCTGGTGTTTTCGCAACTGCTGTTGATTGTCGCGATCCTGCTGCTGGCGCTGACCGATCCGGCGCGCTCACCGCTATTCGTCGCGCTTGGCGCGCTGGCGGTGGCGGCGATGTCATCAACGCAGGACATCGTGGTCGATGCGTTTCGGGTCGAGAGCCTGCCGGAAAGCGAGCAGGCCGCCGGCATGGCCTCCTATGTCGCGGCCTATCGGATCGGCATGCTGGTCTCGACCGCGGGCGCGCTGTTTCTGGTGAGCGCATTCGAATCGACCGGCCTCCCGCGCGCTTCAGCGTGGATGTGGGGCTATGTGGCGATGGCGGCGCTGGTGCTGATCGGCACCGGCACGGCGCTATCCGCCACCGAGCCCGAGCAATCGGCACGCGCGGAAGCCGCCACCAGCACCGAGACCGCGTTTGCGCGCGTGATCCATGCCGCGGTCGGCGCGTTCTCCGAATTTCTGCGCCGCAAGGACGCGCTCGCGGCGCTCGCCTTCGTGGTGCTGTTCAAATTCACCGACGCGTTCTCCGGCACGATGACCGCGCCGTTCGTGATCGACCTTGGTTTTTCCCGCAACGACTATGCCGCGATCGTCAAGGGCGTCGGCCTCGCCGCGACCCTGATCGGCGGTTTTGCCGGCGGTTTTGTCGCGCGGCGCTATTCGCTTGCCGCCAGCCTTTGGATCGGCGGCGTGCTGCAGGCGGTCGCCAACCTGTCGTTCTCCTGGCTGGCGCTGGTCGGCGTCAACGAATGGGCGCTGGCGCTCGCCATCAGCGCGGAAAATTTCACCAGCGCCATCGGTACCGTGATCTTCGTCGCCTATTTGTCGGCGCTGTGCCAGAACCCGCTGCACACCGCGACCCAATATGCGCTGCTCACCGCGCTTGCCGCGGTGGGGCGCACCTATTTGTCCTCAGGCGCGGGCTATGTGGCGAAGGCGACGGGCTGGCCGTTGTTTTTCGCGATCTGCGTCGTGGTCGCGATCCCGAGCCTGATCCTGCTGGCCTGGCTGCAGCGGCGCGGGCATTTTGCGGAGCTGGAGACCCCCGTCGTCATCACCCGCCAACGGGTCGGCGCTTAGCGCCGCCCGATGACAGGCTCCGGCGGGTGATCCAGTATTCCAAAGGCTTGCGATAGATCGAGAGGCCGCGGCGTACTGGGTCGCCCGGTCAAGCCGGGCGATGACAGCAGTGAATTGGGTAACACCGTGCCCTCAATGCTTCGTCACCACGCTCCATTTCGTCACCACGGCTTCGCTCATCTCGCCGGCGTCTTGCGCGCAGGCGACCTCGTCGACTTTCAGCGAGACTTCCTTGCCGACGAAATTTTTCAATTGCGCCGCCTGGGCGTCGCTATTGGTGACGATCTGAAACGTCTCAGGCCCGGTTTCCAGCCCGCACAGGCCGTTCGGCGGCGGCAGCCGGCGCGGCTCGCTGGTGAGCTGATAGGTTGCGGCGCGCTTGCCCTTCTTGGCGCCGCGCAGGCGGAGCGCATTGAGCTCTCCGGAAAGCACGTCGCCGGCATTGATCAGCTTGGCCGCCTTCGGCGCGGGCTCGGCCTGCTGCGCCATGGCGGCAGGCGCGGCTGAACTCGCCGCCAGGACTGCGGCCAAAGCGAACCGTATGGCGAAAAGTCGTTTCGTCATGTCACCTATTTCCGTATCTGGTTGCTAGAACAATGTCCGCTGCCGCATCGCAGCCGACAGCGTGCCTTCATCGAGATAATCGAGCTCGCCGCCGACCGGCACGCCGTGGGCAAGTCGCGTCACCTTGACGCCCGCCTCCTGCAGGAGGTCGGTGATGTAATGCGCCGTGGTCTGGCCGTCGACGGTCGCGTTCAAAGCGAGGATGATCTCCGTCACCTGCGGATCATGCGCGCGGGCCACCAGCGCATCGATGGTGAGGTCCTGCGGGCCGACGCCGTCGAGCGGCGACAAGGTCGCGCCGAGCACGTGATAGCGCCCGTTGCTGGCATGGGCGCGCTCCAGCGCCCAGAGATCGGCGACGTCGGCGACGACCACGATGATCGAAGGATCGCGCCGCGGGTCGGTGCATACCGTGCAGGGATTTTGCGTGTCGATATTGCCGCAGCTCTTGCAGACCTGGATCTTATCAATGGCCACCTGCAGCGCGCCGGCAAGCGGCGTCATCAGTGCCTCGCGCTTCTTGATCAGATGCAGTGCCGCGCGCCGCGCCGAACGCGGGCCGAGCCCCGGCAGCCGCGCCAGGAGCTGGATCAGGCGTTCGATTTCAGGACCGGCAACGGCTGTGGCCATCTCAGGTGAGGCCCAAGCCCGGCGGCAGACCCAAGCCGCCGGTCAGCGCCTGCATCTTTTCCTGCATCGCCAGTTCGGCCTTGCGACGCGCATCGTTATGCGCGGTCACCAGTAGGTCCTCGAGGATTTCACGCTCCTCCGGCTTGATCAGCGAGGGGTCGATCTTGACACCCCTGACTTCCATCTTCGCGGTCATGCGCACGCTGACCAGGCCGCCGCCGGAAATGCCCTCGACCTCGACATTGCCGAGTTCCTCCTGCATCGCCTGCATCTTCGATTGCAGCTGCGCCGCCTGCTTCATCATGCCGAGAAAATCAGCCATGAACCGTTCCTCTGAAATCGCTATTGATCGTCGCCATCGGAATTCTCGACCGTGTCTTCCCCGTTAACATGGGATTCCGGCGGCTCGGGGGCAAGCTTGCGGACCTCGACCACCTTGGCGCCGGGAAAGCGCGCCAGCACTTCCCTTACCCGCGGATCGGCTTCGGCGGCGCGCTCGCGCTGGCTGCGCTCGACTTCCATCTGCGAGCGCAGCGTCGGCTGACCGGCCTCGTTGGACACGATCACGGTCCAGCGCCGGCCGGTCCATTGTTCGAGCTTTCGCGACAAATCGTTGATCAGGGTGCGCGCGGCGCTGCGCTCCAGCGCCACCTCGAGCCGCCCGTCCTCGATGCGGACCAGACGGACATCCGACTCCAGCGCGCCTTTGGTCAGGAGATCGCGCTTTTCGGCGGCGAGCGCCACGAGTTCCGGAAAGCTCGCGATCCGAAGCGCTGCGGGCGCGGACTGCGCCTCCGGCGGCGGTGCGACCATCTGCGGGCGCGCTGAGGCCTCGGCGCCGGCACGTGGCACGGCCGCGGCCGAGCGCGGCGCCGGTGATTGCATCGCCGACACCGGCGCGGCCGGCGCGCCGCGCGAGGCGCCGTTGCCAGTAACAACCGGCGAGGCGCCGCCATTCTGCTCGAGCATCTTGATCGCTTCGTCCGGGGTCGGCATATCGGCGACATAGGCGATCCGCACCAGCACCATTTCCGCGGCAGCTGCCGGGCGCGTCGCGGCCTGCGCCTCGGTAATGCCCTTGAGCAGCATCTGCCACATCCGCGACAGCACCCGCATCGAGAGCTTTGACGCAAAATCGCGGGCGCGCACGCGCTCGGTTTCGCCGAAGGCGACATTGTCCGCCGTCGCCGGCACGATCTTGACGCGCGTGACGAAGTTGACGAATTCGGCGAGATCGGACAGCACCACGATCGGGTCGGCGCCGGTGTCATACTGCTCGCGGAATTCCTTGAACGCGCTGGCGATATCGCCGCGAACCAGCGAATCAAAGAGATCGATCACCCGTGTGCGGTCGGCAAGGCCGAGCATCTGCCGCACGGCGTCGGCCCGCACCAGGCCCGCGGCATGCGCGATCGCCTGGTCGAACAGCGAGAGCGAATCGCGCACCGAGCCTTCGGCGGCGCGGGCGATGATGCCGAGTGCCTCGGGTTCGACCTCGACGTTTTCCTTGGCCGCGATATTGGCAAGGTGCTTCATCAGCACGTCGGCCTCGACCCGGCGCAAGTCGAACCGCTGGCAGCGCGACAGCACCGTCACCGGGACTTTGCGGATTTCGGTGGTGGCGAACACGAACTTGGCGTGCTCCGGCGGCTCCTCCAGCGTCTTCAGGAAGGCGTTGAACGCCGCCGTCGACAGCATGTGGACTTCGTCGATGATGTAGACCTTGTAGCGGGCGCTCGCCGGCGCATAGCGCACGCTGTCGTTGATCTGGCGCACGTCGTCGACGCCGGTATGGGAGGCCGCGTCCATCTCCAGCACGTCCATGTGCCGGCTTTCCATGATCGCCTGGCAATGCACCCCCAGAACGGGCATGTGGATGGTCGGCCCCTTCACCGAGCCGTCAGGCAGTTCGTAATTCAGCGCGCGAGCTAGAATCCGGGCGGTCGTGGTTTTGCCCACCCCGCGCACCCCGGTCAGGATCCAGGCCTGCGGGATCCGTCCGGTCTCGAACGCATTCGAAACGGTGCGGACCACGGCGTCCTGGCCGATCAAATCCTCGAAACTGGAGGGGCGGTATTTGCGCGCCAGCACCCGATAATGCTGGCCGGCGGAACCGCCTTGCTGGGTGCTGTCGGGATCGGTTGGGGACATTAAGGAAGCGCCAGCGTCGGTCATCGATCGATCCGCAACTCTGATTGTCTCTCGAAGCCGGCTTTGCGGAATGAAGCGGCGAATTCGAGCGCCGCACGGGGAGTGCCCATCTTGGCGCGATTCGCTCGAAAAAACAGGTAGGAGACTGACGAGCGACCCGATCCGGACCTCGTTAGGGCTGCTTCCTTCCGGACCTGACCCGGTTGGCGAGTGGCTCGTCCACCGCCAATCTCCCGGCCCTTATTTGGGGCCAAAAGGCGCGGAAAGCAAGCCACCCCATCCCGTCATACCCCGCCACCGGGTCTCGCCTTCGGCGAGCCCGATGACAGGCTCCAGCGGGGTATCCAGTACCTACGGCACTATCGATAAATTGATAGGCCGCCGAATACTGGATCATCCGCTTTCGCGGATGATGACGCCTTGGTATGACGTAAGGAGCGGTGTCCGTTTCAGGCCACGTCAAACCGAAGCCATCGGTAAACGATGGACGCACCAGGAACCCACATGCCTTCCGATACTCCCGCCTGGTCGCTGCACTCACGGCTCAAAGAGGACACTATCGACATCGGCGACCTGCCGCTGTGCCGCGTGCTGGTGATCAA
Source organism: Bradyrhizobium lablabi (assembly GCF_900141755.1). NCBI lineage: Bacteria > Pseudomonadati > Pseudomonadota > Alphaproteobacteria > Hyphomicrobiales > Nitrobacteraceae > Bradyrhizobium > Bradyrhizobium lablabi. Next base: position 3,396,668 of record NZ_LT670844.1, read on the forward strand.
GGACGCGCATTACCCGTGGCTGCTCCTGGTGCCGCGCCGGCCTGATGTCGCGGAAATCATCGACCTCGCCGAGGTCGAGCAGGCCCAGTTGATGACGGAGATTTCCCGCGTCGCGCGCGCGCTGAAAGAAATCACAAAATGCGACAAGCTCAACATCGCAGCGCTCGGCAATCTGGTGCCGCAACTGCACGTCCATATCATCGCCCGCCGTTCCAGCGATGCCGCCTGGCCGCGCCCGGTCTGGGGGGTGATGCCGCCGCTCGCGCACGACGCCGAGGAGGTGCAACATTTCATCAGCGCGCTTCGCCGCAAAATCTGGCTTGGTTGAACTCATGACAGCATTCGATTCCTTTCCCCTGGGGCGACCGGCCTTCGTCAGCAACATCCTCGATCGCGCCGCGCATCTGCGCAATGACGACGCAAAGCTCATGACGCTGGAAGGCAACCGCGACGCCCGCGCCTATGTGGTGTACCGCGACTCGCTGGTGGTGAAGCAGGAGGCCGGCAGTCCCCGCGCGCTGCTCACCGTCGACGAGGCACTGAAATTCGGCGCCAATCCCGGCACGATCTTTTTGGGCCTGCGCGACGGCGCCGCGGTGTTCGGCATGGGCATCGCGGCCGCGGCCATAGAGAAATTGATGACCCGCGACGACGTCGCCGTGACCGAATTGCGCGGCATGGCGATGCAGGGCGTGGTGCCGCCCGACCAGCTTTCGGCGATCGCAATGGCGAAATCGATGGTGAACTGGCATCAGCGCCACGGCTATTGCGCCAATTGCGGAACCCGCACCGCGATGAAGGAAGGCGGCTGGAAGCGCGAATGCCCGAATTGCAAGGCCGAGCATTTTCCACGCACCGACCCTGTCGTGATCATGCTGGTGACCTCGGGCGACAAATGCCTGCTGGGTCGGCAGAAGCAATTTCCCGCCGGCATGTATTCGTGCCTGGCGGGCTTTGTCGAAGCCGCCGAAACCATCGAGGACGCGGTCCGGCGTGAGATTTTCGAGGAAAGTGGAATCCGCTGCACCGACGTGAATTATTATATGACGCAGCCCTGGCCCTATCCGTCATCCCTGATGATCGGATGCACCGCGCGCGCCACCAATGAGGATATCATTGTCGACCGCACCGAGCTCGAGGACGCGCGCTGGTTCGACCGCACCGAAGCAACCCTGATGCTGAAAAGACAGCATCCCGACGGCCTCGCCGGGCCGCACCCGTTTGCCATTGCCCATCATTTAGTCGGCCGTTGGCTGCAGATCGACCTCGGCACGCGCGCATAGCTGGAACCCCGCCATGGTTCATCGATTAACAGCTGAGATCAGGTTCCGTCAGGGGGCAGCACGGACATGATGAGCGAGCCCATGAACTTTCACGCTGCCGCGCCAAAGATTCCCCCGCGCATCCTGTGCATCGGTATGCCGGTGCGCGACCTGACGTTTCGCGTGCCGGGCCTGCCGGCGCGCGGCTCCAAGGAGCACGCCACGCATTTCGACGAAATCTGCGGCGGCAATGCGCTTAATGGCGCGATCGGGATCGCGCGGCTCGGCGGCCGGGCCTCGATCTGCGGCCCGATGGGCGACGCGAAGGAAACCGCGAGCCGCTATATTTTCGAGAAGATGGCGCATGAAGGCATCGACACCAAGCACATCGTGCACATGCCGGGCCTGGTGACGGCGATCTCCAATATCATGATCGATCCTTCCGGCGAACGCACCATCGTGACCTTCCGCGATCCGCAATTGTGGAAGGTGCATCTGCCCGACACCGACGAATTGCTCAGGGATTGCCACGCCATCCTGACCGAGAGCCGCTGCGCGCCATTCTGCACCGAGCTCTGCGTCGAGGCCCGCCGGCGCGGCATTCCGGTCATTGTCGACGTCGATCGCGCGATGTCGTTGCGCGAGGGGCTCTTGACCGCGTCGTCGCATCTGGTGTTCTCGAGCGAGCCGTTGCAGGAAACGGCCGGCGTCGCCGACGACGGCGAGGCGCTGAAGAAAATCGCAAAACTGACGCCGTCATTCCTGGCGGGTACCCGCGGCGCGCAGGGCACGATTTGGCTCGACGAAAATCAGAACCTGCAGCAGACGCCGGCCTTCCCGGTGCATACCGTGGATACGCTGGGTGCGGGCGACGTGTTCCACGGCGCCTTCACGCTCGCCATCACCGAGAACCAGGATATTCCGGAGGCGCTGAGGTTTGCTTCGGCCGCAGCAGCGCTGAAATGCACCCGTTTCGGCGGCGCTTTCGCCGCCCCGCAACGTGCTGAAGTCGCGGAGCTTTTGAGCCAGGGCCAGCCGGCCAGCCCGGCGCGGACGCCCCAATAATGGGCTTGCTTTAGAAGAATTTTCTATATATGAGGGTATTAGGCCCCATAATTGGAACAATTCTTCCCATGTCCGACCTCGCCGTTCAGATTCACGAGCACAATCGCCGCCTCGATGCCATCGACCGCAAGATCCTGACGGTGCTTCAGGAAGACGCCTCCCTCTCGGTTGCCGAGATCGGCGACCGGGTCGGACTATCCTCAACGCCATGCTGGAAGCGCATCCAGCGGCTGGAAGCCGATGGCGTGATCCTGCGCCGGGTCGCCCTGGTCGACCAGAACAAGATCGGGCTCGGCATTACCGTCTTTGTCTCGGTCGAGAGCGCCGATCATTCGGAGGCATGGCTGAAGAAATTTGCGGACGCCGTCAGCGCGATGCCCGAGGTGATGGAGTTTTACCGGATGGCCGGCGACGTCGACTACATGCTGCGCGTCGTGACCGCGGACATGCAGAGCTACGACGTGTTTTACAAAAAACTGATCGGCGCCGTGCCGCTGAAGAACGTCACGTCGCGTTTCGCGATGGAGAAGATCAAGTCGGTCACCGCATTGCCGGTGCCGGCAGCGGCGTAGGCTCGTCGGGCTCCCTCACCCCGCAAGCACAATTGTCATCGCCCGCGAAGGCGGGCGATCCAGTATTCCAGAGACGTTGGTCATTTAATCGAGAAGCCGCGGCGTACTGGATACCCCGCTTTCGCGGGGTATGACGGTTGAAGGTGTGGCGCGCGGCGCGTCCCCGAAAATCAAATCTTCTGATTATATTCCCCAACCTCGGGATGGGTGCGCAGCACCGAATCCATCGCTTCGAACATGTCGCGCATGCGCTGCTCGGAAACCGGGCTCTCGACCACGACCACCAGCTCCGGCTTGTTCGATGACGCCCGCACCAGGCCCCAGCTGCCATCCTCCACCGTCACGCGCACGCCGTTGACGGTGACGAGATCGCGGATCTTTTGCCCCGCCACTTTCCCTTCCTTTTTCTGCAGCGCCTCGAAATGCTTCACCACGGCATCGGCGACGCCGTATTTGGTCTCGTCGGCGCAATGCGGCGACATGGTCGGCGACGACCAGGTTTTCGGCAGCGCATCCTTCAAATCCGCCATCGACTTGCCGGGCGCGCGATCGAGCATCTCGCACACCGCGATCGCCGAGATCAGGCCGTCGTCATAGCCGCGGCCGAACGGCTTGTTGAAGAAGAAATGACCTGACTTCTCGAACCCCGCCAGCGCGCCCAATTCGTTGGTGCGGCGCTTCATGTAGGAATGGCCGGTCTTCCAATAGGTGGTCTTGGCGCCCTGCTTCTGCAGCACCGGATCGGTGACAAACAGTCCGGTCGACTTGACGTCGACAACGAATTGCGCGTCCTTGTGGATCGCCGACATGTCGCGCGCCAGCATCACGCCGACCTTGTCGGCAAAGATCTCCTCGCCGGTGTTGTCGACCACGCCGCAGCGGTCGCCGTCACCGTCAAAACCGAGGCCGACATCGGCCTTGTGCGCGAGCACCGCGTCGCGGATGGCGTGCAGCATTTCCATGTCTTCGGGATTGGGATTGTATTTCGGAAAGGTATGATCGAGTTCGGTGTCGAGCGGCACCACCTCGCAGCCGATCGCCTCCATCACCTGTGGCGCGAACGCGCCCGCGGTGCCGTTGCCGCAGGCGACCACGACCTTCAGCTTGCGCTTCAGTTTCGCCCGATTGGTCAAATCGGCGATGTAGCGGGCCGGGAAATTCTCGTGGAACTGATAGGATCCGCCGGCCTTGTTCTTGAACTCGGCATTGAGCACGATCTCTTTCAGGCGGGTCATCTGGTCGGGGCCGAAGGTGAGCGGCCGGTTGGCGCCCATCTTGACGCCGGTCCAGCCATTGTCGTTATGCGAGGCCGTCACCATCGCGACGCAGGGCACGTCGAGCTCGAATTGTGCGAAATAGGCCATCGGCGTCATGCACAGGCCAATGTCGTGGACCTTGCAGCCCGCGGCCTGCAATCCCGAAATCAGCGCGTATTTGATCGAGGCCGAATAGCCGCGGAAATCATGCCCGGTGACGACCTCCTGCTTGGCGCCGAGTTCGGCGATCAGCGCGCCCAACCCCATGCCCAGCGCCTGAATGCCCATCAGGTTGATTTCCTTGCCGAACAGCCAGCGCGCGTCATATTCGCGAAAGCCGGTCGGCTTCACCATCGGCTCGGATTCGTAAGCGTAGGTATTCGGAACCAGCACGGATTTCGGCTTTGGAAACATCAACATGACCTTTTCGTGAAACGCTGCACGTTCGCAAGACGCTGCAAGCAGCGTGCCGCAGCCTTAGCGAATGCGCCGGCGCGAAGGAAGGTGGGACAGCCCGCTTGTGGCGATTAATTACGGCGGATTGGCAGCGGCGGAACTATTGTTCCAGTACCATCTTGCCGTTGGCGTATTCAAACCGTTTCAGCTTCGACAAGAACGACAGGCCGAGCAGGTTCTCCGACAGCGCTTCGTCGGGTAGCACCATGGCATCGACGTCGCGCACCACGAGCCCGCCGATATCGACCATCGCAAGCCGCGCGCGCGCCGCCTTGATGGTGCCGTTGGCGGTGGTGACGGGCGCGTTAAACTCGCCGCGGGTCGGACGCAGGCCGAACCGCGCCGCCGATTTTTCGTTCAACGCCACCACCGACGCGCCGGTATCGACCATGAAATCGAGGCGCTGGCCGTCGATGCGGCCTTGGGTTTGGAAATGACCGCGGGAGTCGCGGGGAATGTCGAGACTGCGAGAGCCGGCCTGTCCGACCGTTTCGACGGGCGCGACTTTTCGCGCGGAGGTAGCGGCCGCGGGGGCCGGAGTCATCTTGTCCGCCATCTGCGCCATGAAGGTGCCGAGGCCGATCATGATCGCGGCAAAAATCATAATGTTACGCATCACGCCACACTCGATGAGATCGGCAATATCACCACGCCTGCCGCCAAACCGCGACTAGCGGCTGAGGCAGCGGCCGCCATTTTGGCGAAAAGGATGAGCGAAGGGTTAACGGGGGCGCTTACCTCGCCCCGCTTGCGGGGAGAGGTCGGATCGCATCGACGGATGCGATCCGGGTGAGGGGGAGTCTGCGCATAATTTGTGCTTCACCATTCGCGGAAACAGCCCCTCACCCCAACCCTCATTTGCGCTAGGTTTAGCTCTGGACACAAGGAATCGCGATATGATTCAAGCTTGGGATGAAGATTCGCCCTGAGATTTTGGATCACTGGCCGGAGGTGAGCGCGCGCCTTCCGGCGGATTTTGACGTGGAAGCAACGGCGCGGGCGCGAGGCGCCTTCACGCGGGCGCGGGAAATCAAGAACGCTGAAACGCTGTTGCGGCTGGCGCTGGCCTATGGAGGCCTCGGAATGTCGCTGCGCGAGACCTGTGCGTGGGCTGAGGCCGGCGGGATCGTCAGCTTGTCCGACCCATCCCTGCTCGATCGGCTGTGCAAAGCAGCGCCTTGGCTCGGCGACATTGTGGCTGCGCTGATTGCCGAACAGGCAAAAGTACCCGCTGGACGCTGGGCCGGGTATCGCTTGCGTGCATTGGATGGAACGTCGATCTGCCAACCGGGAGCTGACCGCACGACATGGCGCCTGCATGTCGGCTACGACCTGGCAACGGGTCAAGTCGATCAGCTCGAGTTGACCGACGGGTATGGTGCCGAGAACCTTCAGCGCCTCACCTACCGGCCGGGCGATATCGTGCTGGGTGATCGCTACTATGCGCGACCGCGCGATCTGCGGCCCGTGGTGGAGGCCGGTGCAGACTTCATCGTGCGGACCGGCTGGAACTCGTTACGCCTGTTGCAGGCGAACGGCGAGCCTTTCGATCTCTTTGCCGCACTTGCCGCTCAGGCCGAACAGCTAAGCGAGGTGCAGGTTCGCATCCACGAAGGCATCACGGGGTCTCCACCACCGGAGCCGCTGATGCTGCGCCTCATTATCCGACGCAAGGACCCGGAACAGGCGCAAGCCGAGCAGAAGCGTCTGCTCAAAGACGCCAAGAAGCGCGGCCGGCAACCCGACCCGCGCAGTCTCGAGGCGGCGAAGTACATTCTTCTCCTGACCTCGCTGCCGGTCGCCGCCTTCCCGCCGTCCGAGATCCTCGCCCTTTATCGCTTTCGCTGGCAAATCGAGCTGGCGTTCAAAAGGTTCAAAAGCCTGGCCGGCCTCGATCTGCTGCCGGCCAAGAAGCCTGAACTCGCGCGAGCATGGATCTACGCAAGGCTGATCGTCGCCATCATCGCCGAACAGATTGCCGGGCAAGTCCCGGACTCTTCCCCCTCTGGACCCGGCACCACGCGCAAGCCCATCGCGCTGGCGTCTCATGAAGATAGCCCTCGCCACCATTTGCGCCGCCATTCGCGGCCCACTCCTGTGGCAAACTGTCTGCAACCTCTTCACCAAAATCCGTCGTCACCTCTGTGAGCCACCGCGCCGACGCCGAAAACAATGCGACTATCTCAACGCACGCTTAACCTAGCGCAAATGACCCCAACCCTCTCCCCGCGAAGAGCGCGGCGAGGGAGCGATAGAGTCACGTCCCCTTTGGCTTGACCCGGCGCGTCGGCATCGCGCTGGCCGGGTCTTCCGGCCAGGGATGGCGGGGATAGCGCCCGCGCAGATCGGAACGTACCGCCGCATAACTGCCGCGCCAAAACCCGGGCAGATCGCGCGTCACCTGCACCGGGCGGTGCGCCGGCGACAATAGTTCGAGCACCAGCGGCACCGCGCCTTTCGCGATCGACGGATGGGTGTTGAGCCCGAACAATTCCTGTAAGCGGACTGCAATGGTCGGCCCCTGCTCGGCCTCATAGTCGATCGCAAGCTGAGTGCCGGTCGGCGCCTCGAAATGCGTCGGCGCCTCGCGTTCCAGCCGCGCGCGCAATTCCCACGGCAATAGCGACATCAGCGCATCCGACAGATCACTGGGCGAAAACTCCCTCAGCGAAATCTTGTCATAGAGCGCCGGCACCAGCCATGCCTCGCGCTGTTCCGCGAGCGCGCCATCGCTCAAATCGGGCCAAAGATTCTGTGGAGTTTCTGCCTCGGCCTTGCGCAAGAACATCACGCGATCGCGCCACTGCTTTAGCGGCTTTGACCAAGGCAGTTTGTCGAGGCCGGCGGCGATCAGCCCATCGGCCAGCACGCGCGCAGTTTCCGCCGAGGGCGATAGCGCCAGTGGCGCTTCCGACAGCGTGATCGCATGCAATGTCTTTTTCCGACGCGCGCGCAAGGCCATTGCATTGCGATCGAACGAAACTTCGTCCGCGCTCTCGATCTGATCCGCAAAGTGCTGCTCGATCTCGCCTTGCATGATCGGCGCCGCCAGCAGAATGCGGCCCTGGGCAGCAGTTCCCGTGAGTTCGGCGACCGCGATATAGGGCGCGCGCGCCAGTGCTGAGGTCTGCTCGACCGCGGCGCCCCGCCCATTCGCAAGCACAAAACTGCCATTGCCGCGGTTGCGCGCGACGCGGTCGGGAAACGCAAACGCGAGCATGATTCCGGTAGAGGGTTCGTCAGGCGGGCGGAAGTCCTTCCGCTCCCCTCCCCCTTGCGGGGAGGGGTCGGGGAAGGGGGTGCCCCGAACTCGGACCACCGTTGTGGCCCCCTCTCCCCGACCTCGAGAGCGAGCTTCGCTCGCCTCGGACCCCGCAAGGGGGGCGGGAGAAGAAAGAGCGCCCTCGGTGGCTGCCACCTGCGAGGCCCAGCGCTGCGCGAGGCTGCGCGCGCTGGAGGCGCGCTGCGAGCGGTCGCGGCGGAACTGATCGAGCCTATAATCGAGATCGACGCTGTCGCCGCCGAGCCCGCGCTCGGTGAGAACGGCGGCAATCTCCGAAGCCTCCTCGCCCGCGCCGAGCCGATGCGAATCCACGATCATGCGCGCCAGCCGCGGCGGCAGCGCCAGGGCGCGCAGGCTTTTGCCTTCCGCCGTGATCCGGCCGTCGGCATCGAGCGCGCCGAGTTCACGAAGCAGGCTGCGCGCCTCCTTCAGCGCGGGCACCGGCGGGGGATCGAGGAACGCCAGCGTTGCGGGATCGCTGACGCCCCATTGCGCGAGGTCGAGCAGGAGCGACGAAAGATCGGCGCTCAAAATTTCGGGCTGGGTGTAGGCCGCAAGCGAGGCGGTCTGCGGCTCATCCCATAGCCGATAGCACACGCCGGGTTCAGTGCGGCCGGCGCGGCCGCGGCGCTGATCGACCGCGGCGCGCGCCGCGCGCACGGTCTCCAGGCGCGTCAGCCCGATATCCGGCTCATAACGCGGTACCCGCGCCATGCCGGAATCGACGACAATCCTGACGCCTTCGATGGTCAGCGACGTCTCCGCGATCGATGTCGCCAGCACCACCTTGCGGCGTCCTTTCGGCGCCGGCGCGATGGCGCGGTCCTGCACACTGGCGTCGAGCGCGCCGAACAGCGGCACGATTTCGATGCTCGCATCGTGGACACGCTCGGCGAGAAAATTCTGGGTGCGGCGGATCTCAGCGGCACCCGGCAGGAACGCCAGCACCGAGCCGGGATCGGCGCGCAGTGCGGTTGCGATCGCATCCGCCATCTGCCGCTCCAGCGGCGCATCGGCTTTTCGGCCGAGATAACGCGTCTCGACCGGATAGGCGCGGCCCTCGCTCGCGATCACCGGTGCCTCGCCAAGCAATTTTGCGACGCGAGCGCCGTCGAGCGTTGCCGACATCACGAGGATGCGCAGGTCCTCGCGCAAGCCGGTTTGCGCATCGCGCGCCAGCGCCAGGCCCAAATCAGCGTCGAGCGAGCGCTCGTGAAATTCGTCGAACAGGATGGCGGCCACGCCTGACAATTCCGGATCGTCGAGAATCTGCCGCGAAAAAATGCCTTCGGTGACGACTTCGATCCTGGTCGCGCGCGACACCTTTGAGCCGAAGCGGACGCGGTAGCCGACGGTCTCGCCGACGCGCTCGCCGATCGTGTGCGCCATGCGCTCGGCGCTGGCACGGGCCGCAATCCGCCGCGGCTCCAGCACGACGATCTTTTTGCCGTTCGCCCAGGGCTCATCGAGCAGCGCCAGCGGTACCCGCGTGGTCTTGCCGGCGCCGGGCGGCGCCACCAGCACGGCGGCGTTTTGGCCGGCCAGCGTGCGTGCGAGATCGTCGAGGACGGCGTCGATCGGGAGGGGGGTGTCGAAGGAGCGGGGCAAAAATTCATCCGTTCATGCTCCCTCGCCCCGCTCTTGCGGGGAGAGGGTTGGGGTGAGGGGCCCTATCCGCGAATTCTAGCGTCTCAACTGCGGAAGCTCCCCCTCACCCGGATCGCACCGGACGATGCGGAGCCTGTCATCGGGCGCGCGTTCGCGCGACCCGTTGGCATCGCCGAGGCGATCCGACCTCTCCCCGCAAGCGGGGCGAGGTAAGACAGGCATCACTTCCTTGGCTCAAGCCCCCGCCCGACGCTCTCATAGATAAATCCCAGCGCGGCCATGTCCTCGGGGCGGTAGATGTTGCGGAGATCGACGACCAAGGGGTGGGCCAGTTCGCGCTTCAGGCGATCCAGGTCGAGCGTGCGGTATTGCACCCATTCGGTCACCACCACCATCGCGTCCGCGCCGCGCACGCAGGCATAGGGATCGTCGCAATATTCGATGTCGGGCAGTTCGCGCCGCGCCTGTTCCATGCCGACCGGATCGTGCGCACGCACCTTGGCACCGAGGTCGAGCAGTCCGGTGACCAGCGGGATCGATGGCGCCTCGCGCATGTCGTCGGTGTCGGGCTTGAAGGTGAGACCGAGCACGGCGACCGTCTTGCCGCGCAGGCTGCCGCCGGCGGCACTGGAGACCTTGCGCGCCATCGCGCGCTTGCGGTTGTCGTTGACCGCGAGCACGGCTTCGACGATCCGCAACTGCACGTCATGATCGAGCGCGATTTTTACGAGTGCGCGGGTATCCTTGGGAAAGCAGGAGCCCCCAAAACCCGGGCCGGCATGCAGGAATTTCGAGCCGATCCGGTTGTCGAGCCCAATGCCGCGCGCGACTTCCTGCACGTCGGCGCCGACTTTTTCGGCGAGATCGGCGATCTCGTTGATGAAGGTGATCTTGGTGGCGAGGAACGCATTGGCCGCGTATTTGATCAGTTCCGCGGTGCGCCGCGCGGTAAACATCAACGGCGCCTTGTTGAGCGACAGCGGCCGGTAGACATCGCCGAGCACCTTGCGCGCGCGCTCGTCCGAGGTGCCAATCACGATGCGGTCGGGAAATTTGAAATCCCGGATCGCGGCGCCCTCGCGCAGGAATTCCGGGTTCGAGGCGATCACGACGTCCGCCGACGGATTGGTTTCGCGAATCAGCCGCTCGACCTCATCGCCGGTGCCGACCGGCACGGTCGATTTGGTGACCACCACGGTGAAGCCGGAAAGCACGGCGGCGATCTCGCGCGCGGCAGCGTGGACATAGCTCAGATCGGCGTGGCCGTCGCCGCGCCGCGACGGCGTTCCGACCGCGATGAACACGGCATCGGCATCGGCGACGGGCGCGGCGAGGTCGGTGGTGAAATCGAGCCGTCCGGCCTTGACATTGGAGTTAACCAGCGCGTCGAGACCGGGCTCGAAAATCGGGATTTCGCCGCGGCGCAGCGCCGCGATCTTGTCGCCATCCTTGTCCACACAGGTGACCTGGTGGCCGAAATCGGCAAAGCAGGCGCCGGAAACCAGCCCCACATAGCCCGTGCCAATCATGGCGATGCGCATCAAATCACCTTGCCCGTCATCGTTAAGAATTCGAGCGCGTCTTAAAGCATTTCCGCCCCCGGGGGAAAGGGGAAGGTTCCGGAAATCGGCATGTCATTTGTATGAATAAAGGAGAATGAAACCTAACGGTCCGATGATGCCGCAACGGCGCGCCGAAAAGGGACACCGATGACTGGAAACGGCACATCCGCCCTCACCGAGCGTTTCGCGGGCTCAGTGCCCGGGCGCGTCGATTGGGTGGATTACGCCAAGGGCATCTGCATCGTCATGGTGGTGATGATGCATTCGGTGCTGGGCGTCGAACTGGCCGCCGGCCAGACCGGTTTCATGCATCTTCTGGTGATGTTCGCCAAACCGTTCCGGATGCCGGATTTCTTCCTGATCTCGGGCCTGTTCCTGTCAGTTGTCATCGACCGCGACTGGCGGACCTATCTCGACCGCAAGGTCGTGCATTTTGCCTATTTTTACGTGTTGTGGGTGACGATCCAGTTCGGCTTCAAGGCGCCAGGCTTCGCCGCCGAGACCAGCTGGGCCCATGTCGGCTACCTTTACCTGGAATCCTTCATCGAGCCGTTCGGCACGTTGTGGTTCATCTATCTGCTGCCGCTGTTCTTTGTCGTGACGAAAGCTGCGCGCAAATTACCGCCGCTCCTGGTCTGGGTCGTTTTGGCCCTGCTGGAGAGCGCACATGTCGCGACCGGCTGGACCGTGATCGACGAGTTCTGCGCGCGCTTCGTCTATTTCTATTCCGGCTACCTGTTCGCCGGCTATGTGTTCGCATTGTCCGATCGCGCGCGGGCGCATCCTGCGCTGGCGCTTGCCGGACTGGCGCTCTGGGCGCTCCTCAATGGCGGCCTGGTGGCCTCAGGTTTGAGCGAATGGCCGGTTGTTTCGCTGCTGCTCGGGCTTTGCGGCGCCTGCGCCATTGTCATCCTGGGCACGCTACTGGCGCGGGCGCATTGGCTGAATTTCCTGCGCTTTTGCGGCGGGCATTCGATCGTGATCTATCTGGCGTTTTTCCTGCCGATGGCCGCGACGCGGACGCTGTTACTGCGGTCAGGGTTGATCCCCGATATCGGGACCATCTCGCTGATCGTCACGGTCGTGGGCGTCGCCGGGGCCATTGCCATCTGGCGGATCGCGCTTATGCTCGGCGCCAATTTCCTGTTCGAGCGCCCGGCCGCGTTCTGGATCGCGCCGAAAAAGCCGCAAGCCGCGCTGCAGGCGGCGGAATAGGTCTTCGCGCCCCAAGCAAGCTGTCATCGCGCGGCATAGCCGTCCGAAGGACGGCGTCGCTTCCGCTCGCCTATGACCGGGCGACCCAGTACGCCGCGAAGCCTGTGATAAAGCTTTGACGCCTCTGGAATACTGGGTCACCCGCTTTCGCGGGTGACGACAGCTTGTATTGTGTTTGGGTAACGCCAAAAAACGAGCATCAAAGGCTGTCATTCCCCGCAAAAATCCCTAAATTTCGGCCATGCCGAAAACCTCCCCAACAGCCGCCGCGAAGCCCGTTGCCGTCAAAGCCCCTGCTAAGGGCGCCCATGTCTTTCTGGTCGACGGTTCCTCCTATATTTTCCGCGCCTATCACGCGCTGCCGCCGTTGAACCGCAAATCCGACGGCCTGCAGGTCAACGCCGTGCTCGGCTTCTGCAACATGCTGTGGAAGCTGTTGCGCGACATGCCGCTGGACAACCGGCCGACCCATCTCGCCATCGTGTTCGACAAGTCGGAAATCACCTTCCGCAACAAGCTTTACCCCGACTACAAGGCGCACCGGCCGCCGGCGCCGGACGATCTGATCCCGCAATTCGCGCTGATCCGCGAGGCCGTGCGCGCCTTCGATTTGCCCTGCCTGGAACAAATTGGCTTCGAGGCCGACGATCTGATCGCGACCTATGCGCGCGAGGCCGGCGAGCGCGGCGCCACCACCACCATCGTCTCGTCGGACAAGGATTTGATGCAGCTCGTCACCGACAAGGTGACCATGTTCGACACCATGAAGGACCGCCGCATCGGCATTGCCGAGGTGATCGAAAAATTCGGCGTGGGACCTGAAAAAGTCGTCGAGGTGCAGGCGCTGGCGGGGGATTCCACCGATAACGTGCCGGGCGTGCCCGGTATCGGCGTCAAGACCGCCGCGCAATTGATCGTCGAATACGGTGATCTCGAAACGCTGCTGTTGCGCGCCGGCGAGATAAAACAGCCGAAGCGGCGCGAGGCGCTGATCGAGAATGCCGAGAAGGCGCGGATTTCGCGACAATTGGTGCTGCTCGACGACAAGGTCGAGCTCGAGGTGCCGCTCGACGAACTCGCGGTACATGAGCCCGACGCGCGCAAATTGATCGCGTTCCTGAAGGCGATGGAGTTTTCCGCGCTGACGCGAAGGGTCGCCGAATATTCGCAGATCGATCCAGCGGATGTGGAAGCGGATGCGGGGATGAAAAGTGGCGCCAGTGTGTTTGCGCCTCTGCCGCTTGCGGAGAAGGTCGACGAATCCGGCAACGCGCCCAAGGGCGCGGCGAGTGGCGATTTGTTCGCCCGGGGAGACACCCCCACCCCACCCTCCCCCGCAAGCGGGAGAGGGAGCCTACCCGGCAAACCTGGAGGGGGCAAAGAAGACAAGGCCGCAAGCCTCAAGGGCACACCCATCTCGCTTGCCACCGCCCGCGCGGAGGCTGCGCGCAAAACGCCGGTCGATCGCAGCAAGTACCAGACCATACGCAGTCTCGAACAGCTCAACGCCTGGATCGCGCGCGCGCACGAGGCCGGTCATTTCGCGATCGAGGCCAAGGCCAATTCGATCGATCCGATGCAGGCCGAGATCTGCGGCATTGCGCTCGCGCTCGCGCCCAACGACGCCTGCTATATCCCGCTCAGCCACAAACAGTCGGGCGATGGCGCCGGGCTGTTCGCCGCTGGTCTCGCGCCGGACCAGATCAAGACCGAGGACGCGCTTGAGGCGCTGCGGCCGCTATTGGAATCAGCGGGAATCCTCAAGATCGGTTTTAATATCAAGTTCAACGCCGTGATGTTCGCGCAACATGGCATCGTGCTGCGCAACCATGACGACGCCCAGCTGATGTCGTATGCGCTCGACGCCGGCCGCAATTCGCATGGGCTCGACCAGCTGGCGCAAACCTGGCTCGGCCACGCCAGCATCAGCCACGGCGAACTGACCGGCAGCGGCAAGGGCAAGCTGACGTTCGACCAGGTCGCAATCGACAAGGCGACGGCCTATTCGGCCGAGGATGCCGATGTGATCCTGCGGTTATGGCGCGTCTTAAAACCGCGGCTCGCCGCCGAACGCATGACCACCGTTTATGAGACGCTGGAGCGGCCGCTGATCTCGGTGCTGGCGCGGATGGAACGGCGCGGCATTTCGATCGACCGCCAGGTGCTGTCGCGTCTGTCAGGTGAATTCGCCCAGACCGCGGCGCGGGTCGAGGCCGAGATTCAGGAGATCGCCGGCGAGCCGATCAATGTCGGCAGCCCCAAGCAACTCGGCGATATCATTTTCGGCAAGATGAATTTGCCCGGCGGCACCAAGACCAAGACCGGCGCGTGGTCGACCTCTGCGCAGGTGCTCGACGACCTCGCCGAACAGGGCCACGAGTTTCCGAAAAAAATCCTGGAATGGCGGCAGGTTTCAAAACTGAAATCGACCTATACCGATGCGCTGCCGACTTACGTGCATCCGCAGACCCACCGCGTCCACACCACCTACGCGCTGGCTGCAACCACCACCGGGCGGCTGTCGTCGAACGAGCCGAACCTGCAAAACATTCCGGTGCGCACTGAGGACGGCCGCAAAATCCGCCGCGCTTTTGTCGCGACGCCGGGACATAAACTGGTGTCGGCGGATTATTCGCAGATCGAATTGCGGCTGCTCGCCGAGATCGCCGACATTCCCGTGCTCAAGCAGGCGTTCCGCGACGGGCTCGACATCCACGCCATGACCGCGTCGGAGATGTTCGGCGTCCCGATCAAGGGGATGCCGGCCGAGGTGCGCCGCCGAGCGAAAGCGATCAATTTCGGCATCATCTACGGCATCTCGGCGTTCGGGCTCGCCAACCAGCTCGGCATCGCCCGCGAGGAAGCCTCCGCCTACATCAAGAAATACTTTGAGCGGTTTCCGGGCATTCGCGCCTATATGGACGCGACGCGGGATTTCTGCCGCAGATACGGCTATGTCGAGACGCTGTTCGGCAGGAAATGCCACTATCCCGATATCAAGGCCTCCAATGCCTCGGTCCGTTCCTTCAACGAGCGCGCCGCGATTAACGCGCGGCTGCAGGGCACCGCGGCCGACATCATCCGCCGCGCCATGATCCGGATGGAAGACGCGCTGGAGGCGAAAAAACTCTCGGCGCAGATGCTGCTGCAGGTTCACGACGAACTGATCTTCGAGGTGCCCGACGACGAGGTCGCCGCGACATTACCCGTGGTGCAGCACGTCATGCAGGACGCGCCGTTCCCCGCGGTCGCCCTCTCGCTGCCGCTGCATGTCGATGCAAGGGCGGCGGACAATTGGGACGAGGCGCATTAGGCTCTTCTCTTCGCCTCTCCCGCTTGCGGGGGAGGCCGACGCGCTCGAAGAGCGCGGCGGGTGGGGGAAATCTCTCCGCGAACTCCAGCATCCGTTATGCGGCAACACCCCCACCCCAGCCCTCCCCCGCGAAGAGCGGGAGAGGGAGCGCACCGCATGCGTGGATGCTCAGCACTCACCCCTGAAATATTCGACCAGCAGCAATGCCCATAACGAAATGGCATCGCATCGAGATGCGCGTTAAACATCATGCATCTCCCGCCAACGAGTCCCCCATGCCCCATCTCACGTCCCTGCTCGGTTTTGCCCTGGTCTCGCTCGGCATGGTGCTGACGCCTGGCCCGAACATGATCTATCTGATCTCGCGCTCGATCACGCAGGGGCCTGCGGCGGGCATCGTGTCGCTCGGCGGCGTCGCGCTCGGGTTTGTGTTCTACATGCTGTGCGCGGCGTTCGGCATCACTGCGCTGTTGTTTGCGGTGCCTTATGCCTATGACGCGTTGCGGCTCTCGGGCGCTGTGTATCTGTTGTGGCTGGCGTGGCAGGCCGTGAGACCGAACGGGCGCTCGCCGTTCCAGGTCAAGAAGCTTCAAGTCGATGGGCCGCGCAAATTATTCGCGATGGGGTTCGTCACCAATTTGCTCAATCCGAAGATCGCGATGCTGTATCTGGCGCTGTTGCCGCAATTCATCGATCCCGCGCAAGCGAGCGTGCTGACGCAGTCGCTGGCGCTGGGCTCGATCCAGATCGTGATCAGCGTCAGCGTCAACGCGATGATCGCGCTCGCCGCCGGATCGATCGCGCTGTTCCTCGGCACGCGCCCGACCTGGCTGTTGGTGCAGCGCTGGCTGATGGGCACCGTTCTGGCGGGGCTTGCGGTGCGGATGGCGCTGGAAACGCGGCGGGCGTAGGGCGTTCCTTCGCCTCTCCCGCTTGCGGGGGAGGCCGACGCGCGAAGCGCGGCGGGTGGGGGCTCTCCCAAACCTCCAGCATCTGTTATGCGGCGAAACCCCCACCCCGGCCCTCCCCCGCAAGAGCGGGAGAGGGAGCAGAAAGAAAACTCAATCCAGTTTCGCTTCCATGCCGCGCTTGACGGCGGGGCGGGCCATCAGCGCGTCGTACCAGCGTTTGACATGGGGGAAATCCGCAAGCTCGACCTTATGGCGCGGATGCCGCCAGGCCCAGCCGAGGATGGCAAAGTCGGCGACCGACAGGGGACCCGCGACGAACTCGTGGGTAGCGAGGCGGCGATCCAGGACGCCATAGAGCCGGCGCGTCTCCGCCATGAAACGCTTCAGGCCGTAGGCGCGGTCGGTCTCATTCTCCAGCGCGATGAAATGATGTACCTGCCCCGGCATCGGGCCAAAGCCGCCCATCTGCCACATCAGCCATTCATAGACCGGGATGCGCTCGATCAGCGGGAGGGGGAGGAATTTTCCCGTCTTCTCCCCGAGATAGAGCAGGATCGCGCCGGATTCGAAGATGCTGACGCGCTTTCCTGCGGGGCCGTCGGGATCGACGATCGCGGGGATCTTGTTGTTCGGGCTGATCGCCAGGAAATCTGGCGCCATCTGTTCACCCTTACTGATGTTGACCGGGAACACCTTGTAAGGCAGCCCCATCTCCTCCAGCGCAACGCTGATCTTGCGGCCGTTCGGCGTGTTCCAGGTGTGGAATTCGATGGTCATTTCTTTGTCATCCCCCCGCGAAGAGCTTTGACAGTCAGTATCGCGTAAGCTGGCGGCCGTACAACTCCCTTTCCGCGGGGTCGTCCCCGCGAAAGCGAGGGGACGACGATAATGTTGACGGCGCGACATCGCTCTGGAATGGGCGCGTATCCGCCGATAATGTGAGCAGCCTTTCACAACTTCCGGAAAAACCCTTGTCCAAATCAGCCTCCCGCGCCCGTCTCGCCGAGATCATCCGCAAGCGCTCATTCGGGCGTGGCGAGATCACGCTCGCATCGGGCCGAAAGAGCGACTTCTATTTCAATCTCAAGCCGACCATGCTCGACCCCGAGGGGGCCGCGCTGCTCGCGGAACTGACTTATGACGCGCTGAAAGACGACGCGCTCGACTTTGTCGGCGGGCTCGAGATGGGCGCGGTGCCGCTTGCGGGCGCGATCGCGCAGCTGTCCTGGATCAAGGGCCATCCGATCGCGGCGTTCTTCGTGCGCAAGAAGCCGAAGGAACACGGCGCCAAGCTCGCGGTCGAAGGATTGGCAAAAGGCGAGAGCCTGCAGGGCAAGCGCGTGGTGATCGTCGAGGACGTCACCACCACCGGCGGCTCGGCGCTGAAGGCTGTGGAAGCGGTGCGCGACGCCGGCGGCGAGATCGCGCTGGTGTTCACCATGGTCGACCGCGAAGAAGGCGCCGGAGAAACTTTTGCGGCGGCCGGCATCGCATTTCGCTCGCTCTACAAGGCGGGCGAATTTTTGAAGGGGTAGCCTTCCTTCTCCGTCGCGCGCGCGGGGACTCTCTCCGCTCCCTCGCCCCGCCCTTCGCGGGGAGAGGGTTGGGGTGAGGGGCTGCCTCCGCGAATATTGAAGCACAACGCATGCGGAGCCTCCCCCTCACCCGGCGCTTCGCATTTCTTTTCCGCCATCCGGCGCTTGCTCATAGCTCGTTTACCATCGCGCACTAAGGTAAATTCGAAGCTGAGGCACGCCTTGCGCCCCAGCGGTTTTGTTGCGTCGGGTGGAGTAAGCGTTGCGTACCGAGTTGCCTTATCAGCGCATGCGGCGCCGCATGACGTCTGTTGCCGCCGCCATGCTTGTAAGCTCCGTTGCGCTGGCGCCGCGGAGCGCGGCCGCCGAGGGCCTGTTCGACTTCTTCTTTGGCGGCCAGAAGCAGCAACAGCAAAAAGCCGCCCCGCAAGCGAGTTTCTTCGCCGACCCGTTCGGCCTCAACCAGCAGGCCGCGCCGACGCCGCCGCGCGCCGTCGCGGGCTCCGGACCGGCCTTTTGCGTGCGCAGCTGCGATGGTCGCTATTTCCCGCTGGCGCGCGCCAACGCGTCGCCGGTTCAGACCTGCCAGGCGTTTTGTCCGGCGAGCCCGACAAAAGTCTTCTACGGCAGCACCATCGACGGCGCGGCGTCCGCCACCGGCGAGCGTTACGCCGACAGTGAAAACGCCTTCGCCTATCGCAAGGCGATGCGCGCCGACTGCACCTGCAACGGCCGCGACCCGGCGGGGCTCGCGCCGGTCGATCTGACGCTCGACACCTCGCTGCGTCCCGGCGACGTGATCGCCACCACCAATGGGCTCGTCGCCTATTCCGGCGTCAAGGTCGGCATCAACCAGACCGCGGAATTCACCCCCGTCGCTTCCTATCCGGGCCTCACCGCCGAAGTGCGGGCGCGGCTTGGCGAGATGAAAGTGGCGCCGGTCAGCGCGGAGACGGTCGCCAATGACGCGCCGCCGCCTAATGTCGAGCTGCCCACGGCGTCAGTGCCGAAGGTGGCCTCGCAAAAGGCGAAACGCGCGGAAGTGGATTAGGCGAAATCCGAACCCTCATGGTGAGGAGGCGCTCTTGCGCCGTCTCGAACCATGAGGCCACCGTCGGAGTCCGTGGCCATCCTTCGAGACGCCGCGCAAGCGCGCGGCTCCTCAGGATGAGGGCTGACAGCGCTTCACCGCCCCACAATCACGCCGATCACGTTCGGCGCCGACAGATATTTTTCCTCGATCTTGGCACGCGCCGCGGCACGGATCTCCGGCGTCAATAGGCCGCGTTTTTCGGCGAGGATCATCCAGCAATAGCCCCACCAGTCCGTCAGCATGCCGCTGTCGTCGACGAGATCGTAACCCTGCTCGGCGGCGAAGATGCGCGCATGCGCTTCATCGAGCGCATCGAGAAAGGCGTGATCCGCGTCGGAGAACAAATCGTCGCTGAAATCATCGGTCGTGTAGCCCCACACCGACATGCAGACGGCGTTGAACTCCCGGTCGATCGCGTCGTCGTCCACGAGCCGGCGGCGGGCGGCCTGATGCAAAAGCGACAGCGAGCGGGCGAAGTCGGCGATGCGGGTGAGCGCGAATTGATCAAAGGCGATGGTGGACATGTAGTCCTCGAATCTTGCGACAGACCATAGATGTTGTGTGAGCGACGTTTCGAATCACTATGATATATCAAACACTTGCTAAAGTGTTCTTAATTTGTTCCAAGTATATCCGGAACTCCGACTTTGATCTTTACGATTCAGGCTCCGACGGATTTTTTCTAAGTGGATTAGGGGTTGGCGATGATGATGATCCAAACAGGCCGAGGCAGGAAGCTAAGAAAGTATTTCCTCCTCACCGCCTTTATCTTGCTCGTGACCGGCTCTCTTGGGCCACTGCTGACCCTCCACTGGTAGTCATCACGCTCTAGGCCCTGTTTACAAAGCTGCATAGCGTAGGCCTCTACGGATAGCAGCAATATCGAGCGCGTCACCACGTCGCCACGACCGCGTATGATCGATAACTGATAATGCATGATGCATAACCAACGCGGTATGGTAAATTCAAGGATGCCAGTTCAGGAGTGGTGCCGCTCCACGTTCCTGCTTGACTCACACATATCTCGGCGGTTATGTGTTAATCAATAGCCAGCAGGTTATCGATCCCAAATGCCGAACGCTCATGATGTGCTGTTCAGAACGCTCGCCGATCCGACCAGGCGGGCTCTGTTCGAACGACTGTGCCGCGAAGGAGAGCAGACAGTGGGGGCGCTGACAGCTCAGTCCGGGGTCTCGCAACCGGCCGTGTCAAAGCATCTCGGGGTCCTGAGGCAGGCCGGGCTGGTGCGCGACCGCCACGAAGGGCGACAGACCCATTACAGCGCGCAGCTCGGCGCGCTTGCCCCGCTGATCGACTGGACAAGCCAAATGGCCGGCTTCTGGCAAAACCGGTTCGACCACCTCGAAGATCTACTCAAAAGGATGGACCAATGAGCAATACGGCGACCGAAACGCTCTCCGTCGTTGTCGAACGTGAGATACCTTATCCGCCGGAAAAGATCTGGCGCGCGCTCACGCAACCACACCTGATCGAGGAGTGGCTCATGAAGAACGACTTCAAGCCTGTCGTGGACCACCGTTTCAATCTTCGCGCAGACTGGGGCGCTGTCGACTGTCAGGTGATGGCAGTCGAGCCGAACAAAACGCTGTCTTACACATGGGCGGCCTATGGTCTCGAGAGTGTCGTCACTTGGACTCTCACCCCTACGGGCACGGGAACCCACCTGCGCATGGAGCAGTCGGGCTTCCAGCCGGATCAGCAGCAGGCCTACAAGGGCGCCAAGTACGGATGGCAGAAATTCTTCGCGACCCTGGAGCAGGTCTTGGCGCGGATAGATTGAAGTCTGCCGGCACAATTCGCTACATTACTATTGTGGTCGCATGAAAAGGACCAGAATTCGAGGCATAAAGATCAAATGAATCCATCGGAACGTATTGACGAGCTGATCGCAAAGCTCACCGACTGGCGTGGCAAAACGTTCGCCAGCATCCGCAAGAGCATCCTTGAGGCCGACCGGGAGATAATCGAGGAATGGAAGTGGATGGGAAGCCCGGTGTGGTCTCGCGACGGAATGATCGCGGTCGGCAACGCCCACAAAGATAAGGTGAAACTTACCTTTTCCCACGGCGCGAGCCTGCCGGATCCTGACAAGCTCTTCAACGCGGGCTTCGGAGGCAAGGTGTGGCGAGCGATCGATATTTTCGAGGGTGATACGATTAATGAGCGTGCTCTAAAAAATCTCGTCCGTGCCGCTGTCGATTACAATCAGATCAAATTGAAGAAGAAAGCGTCTGCGGGTACTCGAGCGAAAGTACCCAAAAGCAAGAAA
This sequence comes from Bradyrhizobium lablabi, assembly GCF_900141755.1. Classification (NCBI taxonomy): domain Bacteria; kingdom Pseudomonadati; phylum Pseudomonadota; class Alphaproteobacteria; order Hyphomicrobiales; family Nitrobacteraceae; genus Bradyrhizobium; species Bradyrhizobium lablabi. Next base: position 3,418,089 of record NZ_LT670844.1, read on the forward strand.
GTACACAGAAGTAAAAAGACGTGAAGCTATAGCTTTTTCTCGCTAATTGTCCCGCTGGCTCGAGTCCGCCGCGTCGGCGGGCGGCAGAAGGGGTTCGAGCAAACGCCCCTCCGCTTCGCTCAGGTCGCCGCGCCTCAATCCTGCCTCCCTCCAAGAGGCATTCTTGAATCAAAGCCTAAGTCATGCGTCGACCACTTTGTAAACGGCGCCTAGCAAGTATGCTCAAACGCAGTTTGATTTTCGGGGCCACGCTTTTCCCAATGCTCGCCATCGCAGACGATGGTCCGAAAGTACCGAAGATCGAAAAAATTGAAGGTCTCTTCGGCTGCGAGATGAAGCCAAAATCGGTCTGCGCGAACCCCTGTAAGACATGGGCTGATGCCCAGCCTGATCCCAAATACTCATTCAATATTTGCTTTGCCGATTGTCGAAAGCGCGTGCGATGCCTAAGTGAGGATTGAGGCTGCCTCGTACTGGTCGAAATCGCCACGCCACCCAAGGTTTGAAGATCAAGAAGTCGCCTCATCGGCGGCGCCTTTTCTCGAAGGCGCGCTACTGACGACTACACATAGTCGATGTGGTCCTCGTTCCTGCGGCCGCTGGGATCGGCGCGCTTTGTTTTCACAAACGCGAAATAGAGAAACGCCAAAATCGCCGCCAAAGCGAGAAGAGGTCCTAGCCAATTAGGCACCACCAGCTCCCTTCAGGCCGCCTGAAACGGCAATGTCTTTCACCTCACATCGCCGACAGCATCTTGTCGCCGCAATAATTGGCGTAGAATTTTCCGCCGCATTGCCGGCGGATCGCGGCACAGCGCGCGGCGGGGGAGGCGTTGGCGGCCACGCTGAACGAGCAGCTCAGGCCGTCGGCGCTTTTGCCGGACTTGCCGGCGGCGAAGGCCGCGCTGGTGGCGGTGATGCAGAATACCAGAATCGCGGCGGCGATAATCTCGATCGCTAGTCTCATGGCCCGGTCCTCCCACGGATAATCGCGACATCGTTGCGTCCAGCGGATTTCACTCTATCACCAAAGCGGGCCCGCGCGGAGCGCGACAAAATCGGCCCGGTCCTTGCATAAAAACTATGCATGCATTGCACAAATGCCCCGCCGTCCCCGCGGGTTTCGATCCCGGCCTAACAAGCGTATCATTGTTCCAAGTGTAAGGTTGCAGGATGTCCAACGTGCCCGATCCATCATTCCCGGCAAATATTCCAGCCCTCGGCCAGCCCGTCGACGAACTGGCGCTGGCCGAGATCAAGAGCGCGATCCTCGGCAAGCTCCGCCTTGCGATCGGCAAGGATGCCGGCATGGCGACCCGGCACGACTGGTACAAGGCGGCAGCGCTCGCACTGCGCGACCGCATCGTGCACCACTGGCTGACGGCGGAAAAGCAGAGCTACGATGCCGGCTCCAAGCGGGTCTATTACCTGTCACTGGAATTTCTGATCGGCCGTCTGTTCACCGATGCCTTGAATAATATGGGGCTGTTGAAGGTGTTCGAGGCAGCGCTGGGCGATCTCGGCGTCGGGCTTGAGGATTTGCGCAAATGCGAACCGGACGCAGCGCTGGGCAATGGCGGTCTCGGACGGCTCGCGGCATGCTTCATGGAGAGCATGGCGACGCTCGCGATCCCCGCGATCGGCTATGGCATCCGCTACGATTTCGGCCTGTTCCGCCAGATCATCGCGCAGGGCTGGCAGCAGGAATATCCGGACGAATGGCTGAGCTTTGGCAATCCCTGGGAATTCCAGCGGCCGGAGGTGGTCTATCACGTGCATTTCGGCGGCGGCGTCGAACATGTCGAACGCAAGGGCGGCGACCTCGCGATCTGGCATCCGGCTGAAACCGTGCAAGCGGTCGCCTTCGACACCCCGATCGTCGGCTGGCGCGGCCAGCACGTCAACGCGCTGCGGCTGTGGTCGGCGCGCTCGCCCGACCCCTTAAAACTCGACGTCTTCAACACCGGCGACTATCTCGGCGCCAGCGCCGAGGAGGCGCGCGCCGAATCGATCTGCAAATTCCTCTATCCGAATGACGAGAGCGCGGCGGGCCGCGAACTGCGGCTGCGGCAGGAATATTTCTTCGTCTCGGCCTCGCTTCAGGATTTGATCAAGCGGCATCTCTCCTCCGACGGGCAATTGCGCAATCTGGCGTCCAAGGTCGCGGTGCAGCTCAACGACACCCATCCGAGCCTCGCCGTCACCGAATTGATGCGCATCCTGGTCGATCTGCACCATTTCCGCTGGGACGAGGCGTGGAAGATCGCGGTCGCGACCCTGTCCTACACCAACCACACGCTGTTGCCGGAAGCGCTCGAGACCTGGCCGGTCGAACTGTTCCAGCGCCTGCTGCCGCGGCATCTGGAGATCATCTACCGCATCAATGTCGCGCATCTGGCGCAGGCGGAAGAGCGCTGTCCCGGCGACGTCGATTTCCGCGCCTCGGTCTCGCTGATCGACGAGAAGGCCGGCCGCCGGGTGCGGATGGGGCAATTGGCGTTCGTCGGCTCCCACAGCATCAACGGCGTCTCGGCGATGCATTCCGACCTGATGAAGGAGACCGTGTTCCACGATCTCAATCATCTCTATCCCGGCCGCATCAACAACAAGACCAACGGCATCACCTTCCGCCGCTGGCTGATGCTGGCCAACCCGAAACTGACCGACCTGCTGCGCGAGGCCTGCGGCGAAGCCGTGCTTGACGATCCCTCGCGGCTCGAACATCTCGAGGCGCTTGCCAGCGACAGCGCGTTGCAGCAGAAATTCCGCACCGTCAAGCACCACAACAAGATCGCGCTGGCGCGGCTGATCGGCGAACGCCTCAACGTCATGGTCGACCCGGGCGCGCTGTTCGATGTCCAGATCAAGCGCATCCACGAATACAAGCGGCAGCTGCTCAACATCGTCGAGACGGTGGCGCTGTATCAGGCGATGAAGGACGATCCGAAGCGCGACTGGGTGCCGCGGGTAAAAATCTTCGCCGGCAAGGCCGCGGCGAGCTATCGCTACGCCAAGCTGATCATCAAGCTCATCAACGACGTCGCCGACATCGTCAACAACGATCCCGCGATCGGCGGACGGCTGAAGGTCGCCTTCCTCGCCGACTACAATGTCAGCCTCGCGGAAGTGATCATTCCGGCCGCCGATCTCTCTGAGCAGATTTCGACCGCCGGCATGGAAGCCTCCGGCACCGGCAACATGAAGCTCGCGCTGAACGGCGCACTCACCATCGGCACGCTCGACGGCGCCAATATCGAAATCCGCGATCACGTCGGCGCGGAGAACATCGCGATCTTCGGCATGGAGGCGATGGACGTGGTGGTGCGGCGCAAGCAGGGCCTGGATGCCACCGACGTGATCCGGCGGTCGCCAAATCTTTCCCGCGCCATCAACGCGATCGGCAGCGGCGAATTCTCGCCCGGCGATCCCGGCCGGTTCGAATCGATCGCGCACGCGCTGCGCTATCTCGACCATTACATGGTGTGCGCGGATTTCGACTCCTATTACGAGGCCCAGCGCGGCATCGACGCGCGCTGGCAGGTGGTGCCGGCATGGACGCGGGCCTCGATCCTCAACGTCGCGCGGATGCCGTGGTTCTCCTCCGACCGCACCATCCGCGAATATGCGCGGGATATCTGGAACGTGCCGGTGCGCGGGACCGCACCACACGGGTTGCAGGAGACAGGCGCGCAACGCGGGGCGACCCGCTGAATCCGCACAACCATTACCTCCAGCGTCATTGAATTCGGCCTGCGCAGCCATGATATTACGCGGGTAATATAAGAACGTCATTGCGAGCCAACGGGTCGGCGCGAAGCGCCGCGATGACAGGCTCCGCGAAGCAATCCAGAATTTGCTCTGCAAGCTGGATTGCTTCGTCGCTTTCGCTCCTCGCAATGACGGGGAAATACCGATTGCGAGGACTCCAATGCTCACCAAGACTCAGCACCTGTTCGACGACGCCACTCGTGTCAGCGCCGGTGACAGCCGCTGGCAGGGGCGGACCAGCGAGGATTACTGGGCCTTTGTCGGTCCGTTCGGCGGCGCCACCGCCGCGACCATCCTGCGGGCGCTGATCGATCACCCGCAACGATCAGGCGAGCCGCTCGCGCTCACCGTCAATTTCTGCGCGCCGGTCGCACAAGGCGATTTCGATCTCGATGTTCGGCTGGTCAAGGCCAACCGCTCGACACAGCACTGGGCGGTCGAAATGACGCAAGGCGGCGGTGAGGTGGCGACGCTCGCCACCGCCGTGTTCGCCGAGCGCCGCCCGTCATGGTCGCACCAGCGGGCCGAGTTTCCGCATGCAAAACCGTTCGAACAGACGCTGCCTTATGCCAAGGTGGCGGCAACATGGGTCAAGCAATATGATTTCCGCTTCGTCGAGGGCGAGCCGGAATTGGGCGGCGCGAAAAAAGACGCGCCGGCGAGTGCATTTTCAAAGCTGTGGATCGGCGACCGTGTTCCCCGAAAGATCGACGCGCTGTCGCTGGTGGCGATATCCGACGCGTTCTTCGCCCGCATCTTTCATGCCAGGCGCGAACTGGTGCCATTTGGCACGGTATCACTGACGACCTATTTCCACGCCGACACGGATGATCTTGCGAAAGAAGATATTACGCGTGTGCTCGGCGTTGCCGACGCCAGGATTTTTCACAAGAGCTACGGCGACCAGAACGGTGAATTGTGGTCACCGAGCGGGCGCCTGCTCGCGACCACGACGCAGATTGCGTATTTCAAGGCGTGAGAAGACGCGCCCGCTTGTCGTCCCCGCGAACGCGGGGACCCATAACCACCGATGTTTGTTGTTATGGCGAGCTGGGGTCCCAGCTCGTTTCAAGATCAATATTTGGGGTTATGGGTCCCGGCTCAAGGCCGGGACGACCGTTACTCCGCCGCGAGCTTCACTTCCGGTGCCGCGGCGCGAACGTCGGCGTCGACCTGGGCTTCGAACTTGGCAAAGTTCTTCGCGAACATGGCGACCAGCGCGCGTGCGGTCGTGTCGAACTCGGCCTTGTCGGCCCAGGTTTTTATCGGATCGAGGATATGCGGCTCGACGCCGGGCAGCGAGGTCGGCACCGCGAAACCGAAATAGCGGTCGGTGCGGAAGTCGGCGTTGCGCAGCGAGCCGTTCAGCGCGGCCGTCAATAGCGCCCGCGTTACCTTGATCGGCATGCGGCGGCCGGTGCCGTATTTGCCGCCGGTCCACCCGGTGTTGACCAGCCAGCAATCGACGTCGTGTTTTGCAATCAGGTCGCGCAACAGATTGCCGTATACCGAGGGGTCGCGCGGCAAAAACGGCGAGCCGAAGCAGGTGGAAAATTCCGGCTGCGGCTCCTTGCCGAGCCCGCGCTCGGTGCCCGCGACTTTGGCCGTGTAGCCGGACAGGAAGTGATACATCGCCTGCGCCGGGGTCAATTTTGCGATCGGCGGCATCACGCCGAACGCGTCCGCGGCCAGCATCACCATATTCTTCGGATGCGGCGCGCGGCCGGTGCGCGAGGCGTTGGGGATGAAGTCGAGCGGATAGGCGGAACGGGTGTTTTCGGTCTTCGAGCCGTCGTCGAAATCGGGCTCGCGGGTATGCTGGTCGAGCACGACATTCTCCAGCACCGCGCCAAACCGTTTGCTGGCGGCATAGATCTCGGGCTCGGCCTCTTTCGACAGTTTGATGCATTTGGCGTAGCAGCCGCCCTCGAAATTGAACACGCCGTCACTGCCCCAGCCGTGCTCGTCGTCACCGATCAGGGTGCGTTTCGGATCGGCCGACAGCGTGGTCTTACCGGTGCCGGAGAGGCCGAAGAAGATCGCGGTGTCGCCGTCGGGGCCGACATTGGCCGAGCAATGCATCGGCATCACGCCCCTCTCGGGCAGATAATAATTCAGCGTGGTGAACACGCTCTTCTTCATCTCGCCGGCATAATAGGACCCGCCGATCAAGACGATCTTGCGGGCGAAATCGATCGCAACCACGTTCTCCGAGCGTACGCCGTGGCGTTTTGGGTCGGCCTTGAAACTCGGCAGGTCGATGATGGTCAGCTCCGGCACGAAACTCTTAAGCTCCGACGCCTCGGGGCGGATCAAGAGCGTGCGGATGAACAGCGAATGCCAGGCCAGTTCAGTGAAGACCCGGGTCTTGATCCTAAAACTCGGATCGGCGCCGCCATAGAGATCCTGCGCGAACAGCGTCATGCCTTCGGCATGGGTCAGAAAATCCTTGTAGAGGGTATCGAACTGCTCTGACGTGATCGACTGGTTGCCGGCCCACCACATGTTCTTGTCGGTTGTGGCATCGCGAACCGTGAACTTGTCCTTCGGGCTGCGGCCGGTGAACTCGCCGGTGTCCGCGCACAGCGCGCCATCGGCCGACAGCACGGCTTCGCCGGCGGCAAGCGAATGCTCATAGAGCTGCGGCGCGCCAAAATTCCAGTTGACGCCCTGGAGTTTTCTTAAGCCGAATTTATCGGCGCCGAAGGCACCGTTATGCACGCCCGTCTCTTGCACGGAAGACTCCTCCTCGAACCCGCGTATTTCCGGCGCGAAACGCGCCCATTGTTGCGGTGACCCACATTATAGCCTTCCGGCCATGGTCCGGCGACCTATTAGTCATGAACGCCGATCTTGCCAAGCCGATCCCGTATTAATTGGTTTATTCCGTGGCGATGATCGTTCTCTGTCCATCGCTTGCTGCAGCGCAGGTATGATCTCTAAGAAATTTACAATGGTTGCGGTGTCACGCAACAATTTGGCCGCGATCTTGCGTCCGGAGCGGACGCGTTGCGTATTGCGACGCAAAATCGATCGTTAACGCGCCGCCCCCTCGCCGATCAGGGCAAACGGGCCCCACATTGCCGGATAAGCATTTTTCGGCGACGACCTATCGTTGAGATAGGCAAGCATCGCCTGGCGCAGGGCCTCGGCGCGGCCGATTTGCGGGTCGGATTTCAGACGATCGAAGGTCGACGTCGCGAGCCTGGTCGCCGCTTCGGAATCCACCGCCCAATGCGAGACCAAAAGCGCCCTCGCGCCGGCATAAAAGAACGACCGCGCCAGGCCGGACAGCGCCTCGGCGCCGGGCTTGTCGCCGGCGATGGTGTTGCAGGCGGATAGCACAACCCAATCCGCGTTGAGTTTTAACTGCGCGACTTCGCTCGCGGTGAGTAGCCCATCGTCGAGCTCGGACGGCACTTTGGGAATGCTCAGCGCCAGCGCCGGTTCGGCGACGCCCTTGACATCGCCGGCGACCAATCCATGGGTGGCGAAATAGACGATGCCGTAATCGGCGAGCGGCGCACGCTTGACCGTGGTTTCGCTGGCGTCGCTGCCGAGATGAATGTCGGAGGCGGCAACCCCGAGGTCTTTGGCGACCGCGTTCAGTTCGTCGGCCGTATCCGGCAATGGCGGCAGCGCCTGCGCGAGCCGCGCGCGATCGACGCTCGCGCCTTGCCAGAACTCGGTATAGGCCGATGCCGTCACGCTGCGGGAAGCCTGTTTGGTCGCGCCGCGCCTGTCGCCGCTACCTTCCTGCGCTGGGTTGAACAAGGGATCGCCAAAACCGGTCATCGGTTTTGTGCTTTGATCCTTGCGCGCAAAAGCCCGCAGCGCCTTCAGACTGCCGACCGACGGCAATACCGATACGGCCTGACGCTTGAGCAGCCAGGCCGCGTCGCGATAGCCCTCGATTTTCTCCGGGATCGCGGCGGCGGGCTTCTCCGTCACCAGGAGATGGAACGGCAGCGCCGTCAGCGCCCCCGAGGGCACGACCAAAAGACTGCGTTTGTCCTTCACCAGCGTCTCCACCGGGCCGAGCAGCGCCGCATAGAGCCTGTAGGCCTGCGCAAGATCGAACAGCCCGGCCTTGCCGGACGCATCGCTCGCGCTGCCGACGTCGAGGCCGTGGCGGAACGCGGCGACCTCGCGCGAGAGCGCTTCGGCGCCGAGGGAGAGCTGCTTCCAGTCAAAGCCCTCACGCGTCAGCGCAACGACGTAGCTTTCCTTGTCGGCGACCGCAAACAGCACCAGCGCTTCGTCGCCGGACAACAGTGCCTGAATTTCCGCGTGCGTCATCGGAAGCGGATTAGACAACGCGGCGTAATCGGGGAATTCGGTAGCGAGCGTTTTCTGCAACGTCGCGCGCTCGGCGGAAACAATGCCGAGCCGTGCCCTGGCCCGCTGCTCGGAAGCAGCATCCCGCTTCGACGGCTCCTTGGAGACCGCCGCGACGATAGTCTTGTCCAGGGTCTCCGCCTCGGCGCCGAGGTCCTGGTCCCTGCGAACCAGCTCGGCGAGGTGATCGCTGCCGGCGGCGAGGCGAACCGCAAGCTTGTTCACGGCGGAAGCCGCCGATGACTGGGCGCCGCGCTGAACCACGTTGAGCGCGTCGTCGAGGGCTTTTTCCGCGGGCATCAGTTGCTTCTGTTGCGCCGCCGACAGCACGGATAGCGCTACGCGCAACTGCGCATGGCCGCTCGCGATCGCCTTTTCCACCAGCGGCAAGGCGTCGGGCGTGCGGCCCTCGGCCTGGTAGAACGACGCCAGATTGTTCAGCGACTTCCAGGTATCGGGATGGTCGGAGCCGACCGCCTTGTCGCGGATCGCGAGCGCGCGCTGATAGAGCGGCTCGGCATCGGCATAGCGGCCCTGCCTCTCGTAGAGGTCGGCCAGATTGTTCAGCGAACGCGCGACATCGGCATGATCGCGCCCGAGCACTTTTTCGCGGATCGCAAGCGACCGCCTGATCTCTTGTTCGGCTTCGGCATAGCGGCCCTGGACCTTGTGGACCTGACCCAGATTGTCCAAAAGCGTCGCGACCGCGGGATGCTCCGGCCCGGCCGCTTTCTCGTAGATCGAAAGCGCGCGCTTGAACAGCGGCTCGGAGTCGGCATGACGGTCCTGCTTCTCATAACACGTAGCCAGATTATTCAGCGACTGCCCGACATCGGGATGGCCTGACGGCAGCGATTTTTCGCGCAGCGCCAGCGCCCGCTTGAAAAAAGGCTCGGCCTCGGCATAACGGCCCTGCCGCTGGTAAAGCGCCGCCAGATTGTTCAATTCGGGCGCGATCTCCCGGGAATCGAGGCCGAACACCTTTTCCATGATGGCGATGGCCCGCTTGTTCATGGGTTCGGCTTCGGCGTCGTTGCCGACATCGCTGTAGAGCAGCGCCAGATTGTTCAAGGCGCCCGCGACGTCGCGATCGACGGGTCCATGCGCCTTCTCCATGTCCGCCAAGAGTTGCCGCGCCAGCGGGATCGCCTCGGAATATTTACCGGCCCGGCTAAGCTCCTCGATATGGGCGCCGCGCGCGGCCACGCCTTGCGCCGACGACGGCGCCGTGAGGCAAATGCTGGCGAAGAGCGCCAGCCACATTATCAATGCCAATCGATTAACGGGTTTCATGATGCGCTCGCCCTCACACTTGCCTTGTGTCGGGCGAGGTGCGGCTATTCTTTCGCCCGCGCCTCATCCGCCAGTCTGATCAACATCTTCCGCAACGCTCCCGGCCCGGTCACCCGCTCCGGAAAATCAAGCCGCAAGGTTTTGCTACCGGCCGCCAGATCGATCCCGTCGGGATCGCAGCCGGTGCAGCGCCAGTCTCCAGGGTCCGCACCGAGCAGCCTGGTCGCATAGAGGTTAGTCGCGTCGCGATGATCTGCGTTCATGTGGTCGACGGCGCCCTGCTCGGCTTCCAGCAGCGCCCCGGCATCGGAAATGTCGGTCAGGAATTTCTCCGGCTTGAGGTCAACGATCCGCCCGAAACCCGCCACCAGATGCGCGCCGGACGGCCTGATCCGAAAAAAGGCAAAATCCTTGAACTCCACAAAGGCTTCCGCGGACGGGTGGGCGTTGAGGTAGCGCCGGCGCAGGATCGCCGCGTCATCGCCGCTGGCCTCCTCTGCATGCCCCGCCAGCATGATCCGCGATCCCTCCAGCGGATCGCCCTCGGCACGCTCGTCCAGCATCAGCGAGACCCTGGGGTCGGCGAGCAGATTTTTCGTATGCAGCGCCAGGCGCGAAATCAGCAGTATCGGGGAACCGTCGGGATGGCTCGCGACATTAACCAATGAGCAATAGGGGTCGCCGGAACCCGCCATCAGCGTGGCCAGGGCCCCCTGGCGGCTTTTGCGCAACAGCGACCGGGCGAGCCGGCCAGGGTCAAAATCAGCGGTGGGCTGCATGGGTCATTTCCGTACATCTCATTGCAAAAATAGGGCTTTTCGAGGCCGTGCTGATCTTCTATACAGGCGGCGAACCCATGGTTCGTATGGGGCTTCGGGAACTCGGTCACACTTGCGCCCAGCTTGCATTGCTCGGTGACCAGGCTCAAAGCCATTTTATGCGGCGCATCGCTGGATTGCTCGCCGTTTCAGCCAACCTTAGTTTCTGAAAGCAGGCTCATGCCCACAATCGCCTTGGTCGACGACGACCGCAACATCCTCACCTCGGTCTCGATCGCGCTTGAAGCCGAAGGCTATCGCATCATGACCTACACGGATGGTGCCTCCGCGCTCGACGGCTTCCGCACCTCACCGCCGGATCTCGCGATCCTCGATATCAAGATGCCGCGTATGGACGGCATGGAGACGCTGCGGCGGCTGCGCCAAAAATCCGACCTGCCGGTGATCTTTCTCACCTCCAAGGACGAGGAGATCGACGAATTGTTCGGCCTCAAAATGGGCGCCGACGATTTCATCCGCAAGCCGTTCTCGCAGCGGCTGTTGGTCGAGCGCGTGAAAGCCGTGCTGCGCCGCGCGGCGCCGAAGGATCCGACCGCCGTTCCAAAGGAAACCGATGCCAAGGCGCTCGACCGCGGATTGCTGCGGATGGATCCGGAGCGCCACACCTGCACCTGGAAGAACGAGCCGGTGACGTTGACGGTGACCGAGTTTCTGATCCTGCAGGCGCTGGCGACGCGCCCGGGCGTGGTGAAAAGCCGCAATGCATTGATGGATGCCGCCTATGACGATCAGGTCTATGTCGACGACCGCACCATCGACAGCCACATCAAGCGGCTGCGCAAGAAATTCAAGGTGGTGGACGACGATTTCGAGATGATCGAAACCCTGTACGGCGTGGGCTACCGTTTCAAGGAAACCTGATAGCTAAGGAAACTTGATTTGCCCGGCATTGACAGGCCGCATTGTTAACTGACGCCGCGGCCGGTCTGGGATAGGATGACAAGGCGCGGGGGCGCGCCTCCCCAAGATGCAATCGAAACAACCGGCAGTTTTGGCCATTGCTTGATCGAACGCAGCCTGATCCAAGCCTGAATACCGAGGGCGCCTCACAAGCCCTGGTTCTGGACAACTATGCCGTCGAAAGCCCACAGGTCGCGGGCTGGCGGCCGCTCGGCTGGCTGAGCCGCGCCGGACAATTCTTTTTCGCGCTCAGCTTCTCGAGCCTCACCCGCCGCATCGTTTCCTTGAACCTCGCCGGCCTGGTCGCGCTGGTGGCGAGCGTGCTCTATCTCTCGCAATTCCGCGCCGGCCTGATCGACGCGCGGGCGCAGAGCCTTCTGGTGCAGGGCGAGATCATCGCCGGCGCCATCGCGGCGTCGGCTACCGTCCAGACCAATACCATCACCATCGATCCCGACCGCTTGCTCGACCTCAAGCCCGGCGAGACTTATGGCGCGCCGGATGAATATTCCGGGCTCGATTTCCCGATCAATCCGGAGCGCGTCGCACCGGTGTTGCGTACCCTTATCTCGCCGACCAAGACCCGCGCCCGCATCTACGATCCCAACGGCGGATTGATCCTCGACAGCCGCAATCTGGAAAACGTGCTGCGCTTCGAATTGCCGCCGCCCTCGGCGCAGAAGCCGGGGATTGCCGAGCGCGCGATGATCGCGGTCCGCACCTGGCTCAACCGCGGCGACCTGCCGCTCTATCGCGAACTCGGACCCGAGAACGGCAACGGCTATGAGGAAGTCGCGGACTCGCTGAAAGGCCAGAAGCGCAGCATGGTCCGCGTCAACTCCCGTGGCGAGGTGATCGTCTCGGTCGCAGTCCCGGTGCAGCGCGGGCGTGCCATCCATGGTGCCTTGATGCTCTCGACCCAGGGCGACGACATCGACCATATGGTCACCGTCGAGCGGCTGGCGATCTTGAAAGTCGGCGGCGTCGCTTCGGCGGTCATGATCGTGCTGTCGCTGCTGCTGGCGAGCACCATCGCAGGTCCGGTGCGCAGGCTCGCCGACAGCGCCGAGCGCGTCCGCCGCCGCATCAAGACCCGCGTCGAAATTCCGGATTTCACCCGCCGCCGCGACGAGATCGGCCATCTCTCCGGCGCGCTGCGCGACATGACGGATGCGCTCTATAACCGCATCGAGGCGATCGAAACATTCGCCGCCGACGTCGCCCATGAACTAAAGAACCCGCTGACCTCGCTGCGTTCCGCGGTCGAGACGCTGCCGCTGGCGCGCAACGAGAATAGCCGCGCGCGGCTGCTCGAGGTGATCGAGCACGACGTCAAACGGCTCGACCGGCTGATCTCGGACATTTCCGACGCCAGCCGGCTCGACGCCGAACTGCAGCGGCAGGATGTGATGCCGGTCGATCTGCGCCGCCTGCTGAACACCCTGACCACGGTCGCCAACGAGACAAGGCTCGGCCACGACATTGCCGTCGAAGTCCGCTTCGAAGGTCGCAGCCTCAACGACACCTTCTCGGTGCCGGGCCATGATTCGCGGCTCGGACAGGTGATCTCCAACCTGCTGGTCAACGCCCAGTCCTTCTCCGATGCCGGCGGCAATGTGCGCATCATCTGCCGCCGCGTCCGCTCGGAAATCGAAATCATCATCGATGATGACGGGCCGGGGATTCGCGAGGATGCGCTGGAGAAAATCTTCGAGCGCTTCTACACCGACCGGCCGCATCAGGGCTTTGGGCAGAATTCCGGATTGGGGCTGTCAATCTCGAAGCAGATCATCGAGGCACATGGCGGGCGGATCTGGGCGGAGAACCGCGCAGGTCCGCTGAATGCCGACGGCGAGCCCACGGTCGCGGGCGCGCGCTTTGTGGTCAGGCTGCCCTCCCCATGAATGCCGGCGCTGCCAGCGTCCATGCCTCAGCGGTGAAGGTTGGAAATCGTGCGGTGCTGATCCGCGGGCCGTCGGGCGCCGGCAAGTCGCGTCTCGCCTTCGACCTCATCCTCGCCGGCCGCGCCGGACAGGTTCCGGAGGCCGTGCTGGTCGGCGATGACCGTGTCCATCTCGACACAGCTGACGGAAAACTTGTGGTCAGCCCGGCTCCCGAATTGGCCGGACTGATCGAGATCAGAGGGCTCGGCATCCATCGTTGCGCCTTTATTGATGAGGCGATTGTGGACTTGGTGGTCGATCTTCAGGCAGCCGACGCCGAGCGCATGCCGCCTCGGGACGCGCTGCTCACCCGCATTTCCGGTGTTATAGTACCTCGAATCCCCGTCGGGACGGGCTATTCGGCCCTTCCGCTGGTCGTGGCGGCCCTGACAATGACCGCAATTTCATCTTCCGCCCAACCCGCGGGCGATTGCCCGAAGGGAATTGGTAACCATATCAGCCCCACTATCGCCACAGAATAAACCGGCGCAGGCTCCCCTCTCTACCGCCAAATTTCCGGGAGAATCGCGAAGGTCCCCTCTTGCGCAGGGGCTCTGGATGGTCAAAGTGGCGCGTTCGTGCGGTGCACCAAAAAGCACCCGCGAGGAGTTTCCGATGATTGGTCTAGTACTTGTGACCCATGGGCGCCTGGCCGACGAGTTCAAGGCGGCGCTCGAACATGTCATGGGCCCGCAAAAGCAAATCGAAGCTGTGACGATCGGAGCCGAGGACGACTCCGATCTGTGTCGCAGCGACATCATTGAAGCGGTCAACCGCGTCGATAGTGGCGATGGCGTCGCCATCTTGACCGACATGTTCGGCGGCACGCCTTCCAATCTCGCGATCTCCTGCATGAGCCGTCCGAAGGTGGAAGTGCTCGCCGGAATCAATCTCCCCATGCTGGTCAAACTGGCAAAAGTTCGTGAAGAGCGCTCGCTGCCCGACGCGATCGCGATGGCCCAGGAAGCCGGCCGCAAATACGTCACCATTGCAAGCCGAGTTCTCGCCGGCAAATGAGCGACGACGCCCCGTCGCCTGAGAACGAGGCCGGGCCGAGTGTCCCAACGGGCGCTGTTTCTCGCGAACTCCCGATCATCAACAAGCGCGGCCTGCATGCGCGCGCCTCCGCAAAATTCGTGCAGATGGTCGAGCGCTTCAATGCGGAAGTCTGGGTGACCAAAGGCAGCGAAACCGTCGGCGGCACGTCGATCATGGGATTGATGATGCTCTCGGCCGGACCCGGCACCTCGATCACCGTCTCCGCCATCGGCCCCGACGCGCAAGCCGCCATCGACGCGATCACCGAACTGGTCGGCAGCAAGTTCAACGAAGAGAACACGTGAGGCTTAGAGATTGGAGCGTTGTGTCGCCGCGGCGATAGTGCGCTCCCTCGCCCCGCTCTTCGCGGGGAGAGGGTTGGGGTGAGGGGCTGTCGCCGCGTCAAGATAGAGGATTGTGGCAAGCCTCGTGCCCTGCCCCTCACCCGAAATTCGCTATCGCGAATTTCGACCTCTCCCCGCAAAAGAGCGGGGCGAGGTTAAGAAAAAGCCCGGCACGCGGGGCGAGGTAAGGAAGCGCCGCATCCCCTACTTCGCCGGTGGCACAATATAAACTTTCCAGCCAATCGCGGGACCCGGACGCCCCTTGAAGAAACGCTGCGTCGTGATCGCAAGCTGCTCGGCATCTTTGCCGTTCTCCTTCATCCAGGCCTCGCAGACCGGCAGCCGCCCGTCGGTTGTGTCGCAGATGCCGATAAAACCCAGCCGTTTTGCTTCCTCGAGCGAGGTCAGGCCCGACGACCAAAGTTCTCCCGGCGTGAACGGCGCCGGATGATCGGGACTGTAAAACGTCATCGGCTCGCCCATTTCCGTGGTGCCGGCAACCACCGTCCATCGCGAATGAAAGCGGCTATGCCAGGCTTCGGTCAATTCGCGGGCTAGCTGCGAGCGCGCGCCATAGGTCGCGGCGCCGTTCGGATTGACCGCCAACTCTTCCACCGCGATGGTGGGTGAAGCCGCAAGCGTTGCGAGCGAGACGACGAGCCAGATCGCGGCGATACGAAACAGCGCAATTTTCTGAACCCGCAGCGACGGGATCGCGACCAGCGCCAAAGGCGTCAGGAAGAACAGCGAAATTCCCCAATCGGTCTTCATATAGACCGTGAATATCAGGCCGCCGAGCGGCGGCCCGATCGCGACAATCGACTGGATGATCCAGACGTTGAGTGCCTGCGAGAAATTGACGCTCTGATTGGCGCCGCGTGACCAGGCATGCGCGCACAACGCAGAGGGTTGCCGCACGAGTTTCAGCCACCATCGCGGCGTCCATGCCAGCGCAATCGCCGCCAGCGCCACGGGCAGAGCGAGCAGCGCCAGATTGTGGCCGATATAGCCGAGCACGAGTTGAAAGCTCTGCGCGCGGCTCGACAGGCCGTAGACGTCGCCGGCATAGGTCAGCGGCACGAAGTCGACGCTCCTGAGCCACACCAGATGCGGGATCATCGCAATGACGAGCGTCACAATCGCGACCCAGGGCGCCGGCGAGCGCAGGAATTTCAAGCGCTCGGGATGGATCAGCGCCGCAAGGCCAATGGCGCCGATCATGGTCAGCACCCAGTATTTCGTCATCAGCGCCAGCGCGCCGGCGAGGCCGAGCCACAGGCCGGCGCGGACGCTGCGTTTTTCAAACGCGTTCAGATAGGCCAGCACCACGAGCGGCAGCGTGACGAGCTGCAGCAGATCCGGATTGTATTTGAATCCCTTGAAATTGAAGATCGGGTAGAGTGCGAGCATCACCACGACAAAGAACGCGCGGCGGTAATCGACCACGCGCAGCGCAATCAGCCACGAGATCACAAGGCCGCAGCCGAGCGTCGCCATCGCCAATGCGTAAGTGGCCCAGTCGGCAACCGGAAACAGCTTGAACCAGAGGCCGGCGACCCAGCCCGCCAACGGCGGATGTTTGCCGTAGCCGAACTGGAACTTCTGGCCCCAGGCAAAGGCCTCCGCGACGTCCATATGGACGTCCTGCGCGGCTTTCAGATTGATCAAAATCAGGGTCCAGAGCACCGCATGGGCTGTGGCAAAGCCGATCACGAGCCACAGGCTCGCTTTGGGATCGCAGGCCGCGGCCGCAAGCCACGCCGCGAGCCGCCGGATGGTTGGCCTGCGGCGTCCCCGCGCGGCCGCGGGCAAAAATGAAGCAGTCGACATGGGCCTCTGCGTAGCGCGTTTTCGGCGCAAGTGGAATCAGCTTGGCGTGAAGAAGCGCCGTTAAAACGGCGCAATATGGTTGCCGCCCCGGGGCGCGAGTGCTATCTCGCGGCCATGACATCCATCCCTATTTCCAACATCCGCAACTTCGCCATTGTTGCGCATATCGACCATGGCAAATCGACGCTGGCCGACCGTCTGATCCAGACCACCGGCGGCCTGCAGGCGCGCGAGATGAAGGAACAGGTGCTCGATTCCATGGATATCGAGCGCGAGCGCGGCATCACCATCAAGGCGCAGACGGTGCGGCTGACCTACCCGGCCAAGGACGGCCAGACCTATACCCTCAACCTGATCGACACGCCCGGCCATGTCGACTTCGCCTATGAGGTTTCCCGCTCGCTCGCCGCCTGCGAGGGCTCGCTGCTCGTGGTCGATGCCAGCCAGGGCGTCGAGGCGCAGACGCTTGCCAACGTCTATCATGCGCTCGACGCCGGCCACGAGATCGTGCCGGTCTTGAACAAGATCGACCTGCCGGCCGCCGAACCGGACCAGGTCAAGCGGCAGATCGAGGATGTGATCGGCATTGACGCGTCGGACGCGGTGATGATCTCGGCCAAAACCGGCCTCGGCATCGACGACGTGCTGGAAGCGATCGTGCACCGCCTGCCGGCGCCGAAGGGCGACCGCGAAGCGTCGCTGAAGGCGCTGCTGGTGGATAGCTGGTACGACGTCTATCTCGGCGTCGTGGTGCTGGTACGCATCGTCGACGGCACGCTGAAAAAAGGCCAGCGCATCCGGATGATGGGCACCAACGCGGCCTACGACGTCGAGCGCGTCGGCTTCTTCACCCCAAAGATGCAGCAGAGCGAGGAGCTCGGCCCCGGCGAGATCGGTTTTATCACCGCCGCCATCAAGGAGGTCGCCGATACGCGAGTGGGCGATACCATCACCGACGACCGCAAGCCGGTCACCGACATGCTGCCCGGCTTCAAGCCGGCGATCCCGGTGGTGTTCTGCGGCCTGTTCCCGGTCGATGCCGACGATTTTGAAACCTTGCGCGCGGCAATGGGGAAATTGCGCCTCAACGACGCGAGTTTCTCGTTCGAAATGGAAACCTCGGCTGCATTGGGCTTCGGTTTCCGCTGCGGTTTTCTGGGGCTGCTGCATCTGGAAATCATCCAGGAACGGCTGCAGCGCGAATTCGATCTTAATTTGATCGCGACCGCGCCGTCGGTGATCTACAAGATGCGCCTGACCGACGGCCAGGTGATCGAGATCCACAATCCGATCGACATGCCCGACGTCGTCAAGATCGCCGAGATCGAGGAGCCCTGGATCGAGGCCACCATTCTCACTCCCGACGAATATCTCGGCAGCGTGTTAAAACTTTGCCAGGACCGGCGCGGCTCGCAGAAGGAGCTGACTTATGTCGGCAACCGCGCGATGGTGAAATACGAGCTGCCGCTCAACGAGGTGGTGTTCGATTTCTACGATCGCCTGAAATCCGTGTCAAAAGGCTATGCCTCGTTCGACTATCATCTCACCGACTACAAGCCGGCCGACCTCGTCAAGATGCAGATCCTGGTCAACAACGAGCCGGTCGACGCGCTGTCGATGCTGGTGCACCGCCAGCGTGCCGAGGGCCGCGGCCGCGCCATGGTCGAGAAGATGAAGGAACTGATCCCGCCGCACATGTTCCAGATTCCGATCCAGGCCGCGATCGGCGGCAAGGTGATCGCGCGGGAAACCGTCCGCGCGCTGCGCAAGGACGTCACCGCAAAATGCTACGGCGGCGACATCACCCGCAAACGCAAGCTTCTGGAGAAGCAGAAGGAAGGCAAGAAGAAGATGCGGCAGTTCGGCAAGGTCGACATCCCGCAGGAGGCTTTTATTGCCGCGCTGAAGGTGGATAGCTGAGGCTGGCTCGTCTTCAATCTTTTGTGCTGATTGAACCTAAGGGAGTGCCGACGGCACTATCCAGAATATGGATCACTCCCCCTCCCTCAAGCGGCACCAAGGAAAATCGTCATGCGGAAAAGAAACTGGCGGCTGATCATCGCGGGCGCCGTGCTGCTGGGTTTTGCCGGCCTGTTCTTCCTGGCCATGCTGGGGATGGTACCAAAGTCGAACGATCCAGCCGCGCTGATGAGCACGGTCGGCCAAGTCTCCGGCGCCGTCGTCGGGATCAGCATTGTCCTGATCGTCTTTGGCCTGATCGGCAAGAAGGTGCCGACCGGCTAGTACCCGGCGGCCGGCAGATCTCGCAAATCCAAATGATTGGATTTCCGAGCGTAACATGTTACGCTCGCGCCATGGCCACCACCCCGAAAAAGTCAAAACCCCGAACCCCGAAGCAGCGCATGGCGTCGCGTCGCGAGCGGCTGCGCGCGCAAGGGCTGCGGCCGGTACAGCATTGGGTGCCCGATCTGCGCAATCCCAAGGTGCTCGCGGAAATCCGCCGTGAGATAAGGCTGATGGCGCAGCACCCGGAAAATGACGCGATTGACGATTGGCTTGACGCTATCCGCGATCCGAAAGACTGGTCTTGAAGCGCGGAGATGTCGTTCTGGTCGTCCTTCAGGGCGAATTAGGTAAGCCGCGTCCTGGCGTTCTTGTTCAATCCGACGAACTTGGCGCGTTGTCTTCCCTGATTGTCTGCCCAATGTCGTCCTACATCGATGCGGCCAATCGGATGCGGCCGATCGTTGCTCCAACCGTACAGAACGGTTTGCTCGTTCGCACGCAGATCATGACCGACAAGCTTAATACGCTTCGCCGCGATCGGATCAGGCGAATTATAGGGGCGCTCGATTCGGACGCCTGCGAAAGGCTGAATAGCGCGCTCCTTCTGGTCCTCGGCTTGACGCGGTGACGTATGCACCCCGCCCCTGCGCTTCTGCCATCCCCTCCCCCATCTTGATCCGCCGCCGCGGATAGATCACCATTGCGGCTTCGCCACTCAAAAGACCCACAACGGGCAGAGGAAAAGCATGAACAAGCTTCCCGGTTTCGGACTGATCGAGCGCGCGAAGGCGCTGGCGCCGCTGATTGCGCAGGAGGCCGACGAGATCGAGCGGACCAGGCGGCTGACCCCGCCGGTGGTTGCCGCCCTGATCGAGAACGGGCTTTACCGGGCGCTTTTGCCGCAAAGCATCGGCGGCGCCGAAGCGCCACCCGAGATATTCATGCAGATGCTCGAAGAAGTGGCAAAAGCCGACGCTTCCACGGCTTGGTGCCTCGGCCAATGTTCGGTCTGCGCCATGACGGCGGCCTATCTTGATCAAGACGTGGCGCGCGAAATTTTCGGTGCCCCCGACGGCATCCTCGCCTGGGGCGCGATCGCCCACGAGGTGCATGTCGTTCCCGGCGGTTTTCGCATTACCGCGCGCTGGGATTTTGCTAGCGGTTCGCGGCAGGCCAACTGGCTCGGCGCTCACGTCCAGGTCGTCGAGGCCGACGGCACCAAGCGGTTAAAGCAAAATGGCACGCCGGAAATCCGCACCATCGTGTTTCCCGCAACCAGCGCCACGATGTACGATGTCTGGGACGTCATCGGGCTGAGCGGCACCGGAACCGATTCCTATTCGGTCGAAAATCTGTTCATCCCCGAAAAATTTACCGCGCTGCGCGACGATTTCACGGCGCTGCGCGAAAAAGGCCCGCTCTACGGGATCACCACCTACACCATGTTCGGACTGGGTTTTGCGGCGATCTCGCTCGGCGTCGCCCGCGCCACGCTGGATGCGGCCATCGAGCTGGCGCGCGGCAAGGCGTCGGTCGGGCTGAAGGCGATGCGCGAGAACAACGCCGTTCAGGGTTTGATCGGCCGCACCGAAGGCAATTTGCGCGCCGCCCGCGCCTATCTCTATGCGACAGCCACTGAGGCCTGGCGCGATCTCAACCACACCGGAAAATTGACGGAGGACCACCGGACCGCGCTTCGCCTCGCCTCGACCTGGACCATCCATCAATCGTCCCAGGTGGTGGATGCCGCCTATCACATGGCCGGCGCCACCGCCGTGTTCAGGGCCAACAAGTTCGAGCGGAGATTCCGCGACATGCACGCCATCGGCCAGCAGATCCAGGCCCGCGACACCCATTACGAGGATGTCGGCAAGGTGATCCTGACCGCCGCTGTCCTGCCGCGCGGACCGACCACTTAAGACCCCGTGGAAGCCGGCAGCTGTTCGAAAGCGTCAAGACCTTCCTGGCCTGCGTGACGCCGCATAGCCGTATGCGATTCTGCGGGCCTGAATTTACCCGGTTGTTAAGCAGTTTCTGGGACCTTCCGAATCTTCCTGTCGCGGAGCTTCGGAAATCCCCCATGTTCAGACTTAGATCGATCGCGGCCCGCCTGATCCTGGCCATTTCGCTGACCGTTGCGGCGGCCTGCGCGATCCTCGGGACCTTTTCGATCATGCAGCAGCGCGCGCTGACCCAGCTCGCGCTCGATCAGCAGCTCAAGCTGCAATATGACAGCGTCATCGCCGCGCTCGACTATGAGGGGCGCGCGGGGCTCGCCGTCAGCGCCGTGATCGCGAATCTGCCGCCGGTCGGCGACGCCATCCTCAAAAGCGACCGCGACGCGCTGGGGACGCTGCTGGGCGGCGCGATGAAGGCGCTAAAGGCGCAAGGCATCTCGCTGGTCACGTTCCAGACCCCGCCGGCGACGGCCTTCTACCGAGCCCACGATCCCAAGGCTTTCGGCGACGACGCTTCCGGCCGCCGCGCCACGGTGGTGCAAGCGAACCAGACCGGCCAATCGATTGTCGGCGTCGAACCGGGCCGCGATACGCTCGGCATTTTCGCCATGACGCCGATCATGCGCGACGGCAAGAGCATCGCCAACACCGACATCGGCATCGCTTTCGGCAAGGAATTCGTCGACCGCGCCAAGAACCGCTTTGGCGTCGATCTCGTCGTGCATTGGTTCGACGGCAAGGCTTTCCGAAAGCTTTCCTCAACGCTGGACGATGCCGCCGTGGTCGCAACGCCGGAGGAAATGAAGAAGGTGTTCGATGGCGGCACGCTGCGGCGCGAGGCGACGCTCAGCGGCCACCCGGTCGCGCTCTATCTCGGGCAGATCAAGAACTATGCCGGGCAGCCGGTCGCGGTGCTTGAAGTCATCAAGGACATCACCGAATACGAGGCGGCGGCGACCAGTTCGCAGCGCAATCTCATTTTCGGCGCCGTCGCGATCCTGGCCGGCGCCGTGCTGCTGGCGTTCCTGCTCGGCCGCGGCCTGTCGCGGCCGCTCGCGGCGATCACCGCGGTGATGAACCGCCTTTCGAGCGGCGACACGGATCTCGCGATCCCCGGCGGCGAGCGCAAGGACGAACTCGGCACCATGGCGCAGGCGGTCGACGTGTTCCGCCGCAACATGCTGGAGGCCCGCAATATGCGCGAGGCGCAGGAGGCCGCCAAGCAGGAGGCCGAACGCGAGAAGAAAGCGTTGCAGCGCCAGATGGCCGACCGGTTCGAGGCCGACGTCAAGAGCGTGGTCGGCGCGGTCGCGAAGGCGACACAGGACATGCAGCGCGTCGCCGGCGAGATCACCGTGAGCGTCAACGGGACGTCGGAGCGGGCCGCGGCGGCAGCCGCCGCGTCGGAAGAGGCATCGGCCAGCGTCAGCACAGTGGCGGCTGCCACCGAGGAGCTCGCCTCGTCCGTTGCCGAGATCGGCCGCCAGGTCACCCATTCCAGCGGCGTCGCCGATGCCGCCGTGGTCAAGGCCGGGCAAACCACCGAAATGGTCGCGAGCCTCACCGCCGCCGCCGAGAAGATCGGCGATGTGCTTCGCCTGATCGGCGCCATCGCCAGTCAAACCAACCTGCTCGCGCTGAATGCGACCATCGAGGCGGCGCGGGCCGGCGACGCCGGCCGCGGCTTTGCCGTGGTGGCATCCGAAGTCAAGGAACTCGCCAGCCAGACCGCGAAGGCGACGGAGGAGATCGCGAGCCAGGTCACCGCGATCCAGTCCGCCACCGGCGATTGCGTCGTCGCGATCGACGGCATCAGCGACACCATTCGCGAGATCAGCGGGATTGCCACCACCATTGCGGCAGCCGTCGAAGAGCAGGATTCGGCGACCCGTGAGATCGCGCGCAGCGTGCAGCAGGCCGCAGCCGGCACCGGCGAGGTTTCGCACAATGTCGCCGGCGCCAGCCACGCCGCCGACCAGTCGCGCGCGCTTGCCGACAATGTCCTGGTCGCCTCCGGCGAACTCAGCCAGCACGCCAGCGCGCTGTTCGAAAGCGTCGATAGCTTCCTCGCTGGCCTGCGCGACGCGGCCTAGAGCCGCATTCGAGAAAACCGGCTAACAGCCTCGGCAGCGCCTAGGACGCCCTGCGCGCGCCGAATAGCTTGCCTCGCCAGCCGAGAACGATGCACAGCGCGCTCGCCGCCAACATCATGAGCGGCACCGCGATGCTGACAAACCGCTCTCCCGGCGAACAGTAATTGAAGTCGACACAGCGCGGCGGCACGAGGCCCGCGACGACGCCGAGATAGATGACGAAAGTCAGCAACAGGTAACAACCAATCACGGCGAGCCGCCGCCAAGGCGGCGGCATGTTCGAATCCGAGAGCTCGGTTCGTTCGGTAATGTATTGATACGGCAAGGCTTTCGCCGGATCGCGGATTTGCACCGTCGACTCCGTCAAAAGGTCGTGCACTGCCTGGTTGCGGCGCGTGGCGGTCATCACGATGAACGAATACCAGCCGAGCACGCCCTTGATGATCATGCGGGCGCAAGCTTTGAGGAAGCTGACATTGCCGCCGCTGTGCTCGTCCACCACGCGCAGATTGCTGAAATAATGCCCCAGCGTACCGCCCGTGAACGACACCAGAACCGGTTCGTACAGCACAAGCGCAATCACCACCAACGTTCCGAGCGCGCGGGAAAGATTGTCGTTTGCGACCGTGGTTGCAACCAGCACCGCGCCGAAAATGACGACCAGGGTAATGATCCAGTCGAGCATGATGCCGCGAACGCGGCGCGAGAACCGCGCGTAGCGCGGCACCTGTGTCGGGGAGACTTCCGCGTCAGGGCGCATGCGAGATATCCGACTTCAATCCTATGTCGACGGAAGCGTGGGTGAGGTTCACAGAAAGCGGAACCCGGGTGCGGCGATAGGCGTTGCGTTGGCAACGGCAACGCCAAAAGGGTGACGATCATGCCGCGCGGTGACAAATCGAGCTATACCGACAAGCAGAAACGCCAGGCCGAACACATCGAGGAAGGTTACGAGCATCGCGGCCTCGGCAAGAAAGAGGCCGAACGTCGCGCCTGGGCGACGGTCAACGAGGAGACCGGCGGCGGCAAGAAGCGCGGCTCGGGCCGCGGTGTCCGTACCTCTAACGTGTCCTCGAAGCGCGGCGGGGCGATCGGCGGACCGCGCGGCGGCAAGGCCTCCGCGAGCCGGCCGGCGGCGGCCAGATCGCGCTCCGCCAAGAAAGCGGCCGCATCGCGTAAGCGACATGCCGTGAAGAGGTCGGCGGCGCGCAAGACCACTCGTAAGACGGCGCGGAAGAAATAGCGATCACAACTCCGCTTCCGCTGGTTCCGATCGTGTTCTACGCTGCGCGACAGCATCGATCCGAATAAGCGGAACACACCGTGAAGAAGCCCGCCAAGAAGAGCACCGCAAAGCGCGCGGCAAGCAAGCCGCGCGCGGATTTTTCCGATCCCGCGGTGGATGCGGTGTTCAACGCCTATCCGGCGCCGCTGAAGGCAAAATTATTGGCTTTGCGGCGGCTGATCTTCGATACGGCTAAGGCCACCGCGGGCGTCGGCCGGCTCGAGGAAACCCTGAAATGGGGACAGCCGAGCTATCTCACGCCGGAGAGCAAAAGCGGCAGCACGATCCGGATCGACCAAGTGAAAACCGCCGCCAACCAATACGCGATCTATTTCCATTGCCAGACCGATCTGGTGGAAACGTTTCGCGAGCTGTATCCGACGGAGTTCAGCTATGAGGGCAACCGTTGCATCCTGTTGAACGCTGCGGAAAAGCTTCCCGAGCCGGCGCTGCGCCATTGCGTGGCGCTGGCGCTGACCTATCATCTGAACAAGCGCAAGGCGGCGCGCGGGAAATAATTGTTCGCCGTCATTGCGAGCCAACGGGTCGCGCGAATGCGCGCCCGATGACAGGCTCCGTGAAGCAATCCATCGCACGGCATAGCAACTATCAATTGCTTCGTCGCTTCGCTCCTCGCAATGACGGGAGTAACGCTCCCGGCCGGGCCTGTTACGCCACCAGCGCGGCTTCCTCGGTGGCATCGCCAAGTGCGACGGAGTCCACGCCGCACTGCGCTTTCAACAGTCCGACGATCTCGACATTGGGCCGGGCGCGGCTGAACAGAAAGCCCTGTCCCTCGTGACAGCCTTCCGAGCGCAGGCAGCTCAATTCGGCCTCGGTCTCGACGCCCTCGGCGGTGATGGTGACGCCGAGGCCCATGCCGAGGCTGATGATCGAGCGGACGATCGCCTGCGCGTCGGGATTGGCGCCGAGGTCGCGCACGAACGACTGGTCGATCTTGATCTTGTCGAACGGAAAGCTTCGCAAGTAGCTCAGGCTGGAATAGCCGGTGCCGAAATCGTCCATCGAAATGCGCACGCCGAGCGCGCGCAGCGCGTGCAGCGTGGCCAGCACCTGGCTGCTCTTTTCCAAGAGCAGCGTCTCGGTGATTTCCAGCTCCAGCCGTTTGGGCGGCAGGCCGGATTGCTTCAGCGCATCCATCACCACCGACAACAGATTGCCGCCGCGGAACTGCAACGGCGACAAATTGACCGCGACGCGGACTTCGTCGGGCCAGATCGCCGCATCCATGCAGGCGCGGCGCAGCATCAACCCGCCGAGCGCATTGATCAGGCCGGTGTCTTCGGCGACCGGGATGAACTCGGCGGGCGAGATCATGCCGCGTTCGGCGTGTGGCCAGCGCACCAGCGCCTCGAAGCCGGTGATGCGCCCGGTCGAAAGGTCGATCAGCGGCTGATAATACGGCCGCAGCACGTCGTTCTGGATCGCGTCGCGCAGGTCGATCTCGATCTTGCGGCGGCTCTGGGCGCGGGCGTCCATCCCGGCCTCGAAAAATGAGAAGGTGCCGCGCTGCTCGTTCTTGGCGCGGGACAGCGCCATGTCGGCGTTCTTCAGAAGCTTTTCGGACTCGTCACCATCGCTGGGCGCCATCGCGATGCCGATGCTGGCGCCGATCACGACGGAATGGCCGTCGAGCAGATAGGGATCGCCGATCGCCTCCAGCAGCCTCCGGCACAGCAACACGGCGTCCTCGGGCCGAGCGAGCCCGCTCTGGACGATCGCGAATTCGTCGGAGTTGAGGCGGGCAATGGTATCCTCCTCGCGCAGCGTCGAGCGCAGCCGCTTGGCGACGCCGCGCAGGAGCTTGTCGCCGACGCCGTGGCCGAGCGTGTCGTTGACCGATTTGAAATTGTCGAGGCCAAGTACCAGCACCGCGACCTTGTCGCTGCTGCGCCTGGTGTGCGAGAGGATTTCGTCCATCTGCTGGCGCAGCAGGTTGCGGTTCGGCAGCCCGGTCAAACCGTCGTGCTGGGCCATGAAGGCGAGCCGCGCCTCGGCGCGCTTGCGCTCGGTGATATCCATCAGCGCGAGCAGCACCGCGGGCCGGTCGTTATAGACGAGCTCGCGCGAATAGATCGCCAGATCAATCAGCGTGCCGTCGGCCCGGACGTGCTTCCAGGTGCGCGCCGTCAGTTCGTCGCTCGAGCGGTCGCCGGCCCAGGGCGGCTCAGATTCGAAGGCCTGGAGCTTGCGAATGGACAGCTTCTCGAATTCGGCGCGGCTATGGCCGTAATGGGCGAGCGCGGCGTCGTTGACGCCGAGGATGCGTTCATCGTCCAGCGCGCAGACGATCATCGGCACCGGATTAGAGTCGAACAACAGCCGGAACGAGTCCTCGCGCTGCTTCAATTCGGAGATGTCGACGCGCAGGCCGATAATGCCGCCGTCCTCGGTCAGCCGCTCCTCGATCAGGATGCAGCGGCCGTCGGCGAGGATCTGCTCATGGCGTTCGCCGGGCCGAAAAAGCCTGGTGAGCCGCTCGGCGATCCACTCTTCTTCGCGGCCGACCGCTTCCGGATAATCGCCGCGCTCGACGCCGATGCGGATCGTATCCTGCAGCCGCGCGCCCGGCACGAACAGGTCCGAGCTGCGGCTGTAGATCTCCGAATATTTCTTGTTCCAGAGGATGTAGCGGCCCTCGGCGTCGAGAAACACGATGCCCTGCGGCAGGATGTCGATCGCCTCGCGCAGCCGTTCGTGGGATTTTCGCGCATCGGCGATCGCGGCCTCGGCTTCGG
Source organism: Bradyrhizobium lablabi (assembly GCF_900141755.1). NCBI lineage: Bacteria > Pseudomonadati > Pseudomonadota > Alphaproteobacteria > Hyphomicrobiales > Nitrobacteraceae > Bradyrhizobium > Bradyrhizobium lablabi. The sequence continues at coordinate 3,444,723 of NZ_LT670844.1, forward strand.
CGCGTTTGCGCACGATCTCGCCGATCTCGGCCGCGACGCGCCGGCTCGGGCCTGCGAGTTTGGGAATGGGCTTCGCCGGCAGCCCGGGAATCCGGGCAATCGCCGCGCGCTTCAGTTTGTTGGCCGCCTTTGGCCGGACTTTTCGCATTACCGCCGCCCCATTCCGCATTTCTGCGGGTTCCCTTTTCCGATAAGTATCTGAAAAAATGGTATCCTTTGCCGAATTCGGCGTTCGCGCGCGATGCCTTGCGGGATCACCTTGTATTTCGGCTGCCTGTTTATGAGGCGAACTCGCAGGTGTCAGCGTAACAGAGGTTGTACTGCCGCAAGCGATGAGCTGCGCCCGCGAAGCCGCAAGGCAAAATCGTCTACGCGTGTTAACGGATGTCGCGATTGGAGAAGCGCTAGCGCGGTTTTCCGCGCATTCGCACGAAATTTCGCCAATGATGATAAGGGTTATCGAACGGTTAAGATCGCGGCCGCGCTGCGGCGGACCGTCGCGCTAGTTCGAAATCTCGATCCGCGTGTTGCGCGGCCCGTTGCGCCCGACCAGCGCGAACAGGGTCGCGGCATGCGACGGATCCAACCTGACGCAGCCATGCGACGCCGGACCGCCGAGCCGCGTCAACTCGTAAGTGCCGTGAATGGCGAAGCCGCCGTAAAAGAAGATCGCGTGCGGCATCGGCGAATTATAATACTTCCGCGAGAACCAGCGCCGCGCCATCAATTGCGGGTGAAACGTCCCGCTCGGGGTGCCGTAACCGCTGCGCCCGGTCGAGACCGGCCAATTGTGTCGCATCATGCCGTCGACGCTCATCGCCATGCGCTGGGCTGATTTGTCGATCTGGACCACCACATCGGCGCGGGCCGGCGACCATGCTAATCCCGCCATGACGACCGCGGCCGCAAACACCAACCTTGCGCGCCGTCCGACTGACAGCCGTTTCATGACGCAACCCCTGCCGACAATTTTGTTGGAGGCATGATTCGTTTTTGGTTGCGCGTTGTAAAGGCCCGCGCGGCGTGTGACGGCAAGCTGCCGCGGTTAAGCCTGATCCGCCGCCGGCCGATGGTTCGCAGCGGCGAGGCCTAGCGAAAAATCAAGCAATTGCGATTGCCGCGCCATATCCCCGGCTGCAGAATTCCGTGCTACGCTTTGCTGCCAGAGTGAGCCATGAATTCCCGCCTGATTCTCATTCCCCTGCTGTTGTCCGCCATCCTCGCCAGTGCCTCCGCCGCGCTGGCGCAGGACAAGGGCAGCGTTGACCCAAAGCCGCTGCCGCCGCTCGCCAATCCCAAGGATCCCAAGCTCGGCGCTAAGGAGCTGTTCGGCCGCAAGGTGTTGCCGGCGGCGATGCCGACGCACGTGATCGGCTTCTACGCCAAAGGCTGCATCGCCGGTGCCGAAGCGCTACCGATCAACGGCGACACCTGGCAGGTGATGCGTTTGTCGCGCAACCGCAACTGGGCGCATCCCGACATGGTCGCGCTATTGGAACGGCTGTCGGCCAAGGTGCACAAGGAGGCCGGCTGGCCGGGAATCCTGATTGGCGACATGTCGCAGCCGCGCGGCGGCCCGATGATCACCGGTCACGCCAGCCACCAGGTTGGGCTCGACGCCGACGTCTGGCTGACGCCGATGCCGGACCGGCGATTGTCGCGCGAGGAGCGCGAGGAAGTGTCGGCGGTGATGATGGTGCGCGCCGACCGGCTCGACGTCGATCCGGCGGTCTGGACACCAGGGCATCTGATCATGATCCGCGCCGCCGCACAGGAGCCGAGCGTGCAGCGCATCTTCGTCAACGCCGCGATCAAGAAAGCGTTATGCCGCGAAGCCAAGGGCGACCGCAGCTGGCTCGGCAAGATCCGGCCGATGTATGGCCATGACTATCATTTTCATATCCGCATCAAATGTCCTCCCGGCAGCAAGGAATGCGAGAGCCAACCGGACCCGGAATCTGGCGAAGGCTGCAGCGCCGCCGATTTCGCGTTCTGGTTCAAGGACTCTACCATCCACCCCAAACCGTCGACAGAGCCGCCGAAGCCGCATCCGGGGATCACGCTGGCGCAACTGCCGGCAGCCTGCCGCAAGGTCTTGGCTGCGCCGGACGCAAAGCAATAGGGCCCAGGCGGCTATCCTCGCACCCTCGAAATGCGCTAATATTGCGCGTCGTTGCGCCGTAAGCGCGCGGCCACTCCATGACGCGGCATCACCGCGCGCGCAACCCAATTCACCCCAGCGAGAACCATCATGCGCATCAGTGCACGCAACCAGATCAAAGGCACCGTCGTCGAAGTCAAGAAGGGCGCGACCACCTCCCACGTCCGCGTCGACATCGGCGGCGGCCATATCGTGACTTCCTCGATCACCAACGAGGCGGTCGATGATTTGGGCATCAAGGCCAAGGGCGCAGTGACCGTCGTGATCAAGGCCTCCGACGTCATGATCGCGGTGGATTGATCATGCGCGGTTCTTTGTTGATTGCATTGCTGCTGTGTGGGGCTCCCGCTTACGCCGCAGAAGAGCCGAGCGGCTGCGACAAGTTCAAATGGAATATCGAGCACGAACGCACGGCACTGACCGCGCCGGATCGCATCAAGCTTGTGTCGGGTGGTGAACTTGACGCGCTGCCATCGACCGGGATGACGCTCGCTTTGGTCGCACCGGGCGAGGCAAAACTGCCCTCGCCGCCGGAACGCGCGCCCAAGGAAGGCACCTTCGCCGGTTTTGCCAATTTCACGAGCGCACCGAAGGCAGGCCTCTACACCATCAGCCTGTCCGCCGGCGGCTGGGTCGACGTGGTGCAGGACGGGCATTTTGTCAAACCCAAGGGGTTTAGCGGCGCGACCGATTGTGACGGTATCCGCAAGACCATGAAGTACGAGCTTTCGGCCAGCCCGTTCGTATTGCAGGTCAGCGGGACCAAGGAGAATTCGGTATCGGTTGCGATCCTGCCCTCGGAATAGGTCAACAGGCCTTTACCCAAACCTCCAGCCTGTTATTGTTTTTGCTCGCGAAATCCCGGTCGGCCGTAAGCCGCCGGGAGAACGGAACGGCGCTTCCGCCTGTCGCGTCCATGTCAACCAACGCCTGATTTGCGCGCGCGGAAAAGCGCGCCCGCGAATACGCACGGAGCGTCATCATGCATCGTCTTGCCGGACTCGTCGCCGCCTTCATGATCCTGTGCGGATCTGCCTTTTTGCCTGCGCTTGCCCAGGACAAGAACCTCGTCGTGTTTGCCGCGGCCTCGATGAAGAACGCGCTCGACGACATCGACCTAGCCTTCACCTCCAAGACCGGCGTCAAGGTTTCGGCGAGCTATGCCGCAAGCTCGGTATTGGCAAAGCAGATCGAGCAAGGCGCGCCGGCGGATATTTTTGTCTCTGCCGACACTGACTGGATGGACTACGCGGTCAGTAAGAAGAACATCAACGAGCAGACGCGGATCAATCTGCTCGGCAACAGCATCGTGCTGATCGCGCCAAAGGATTCAGACATCAACAACGTCACCATCGCGCCAGGTTTCGATCTGGCAAAACTCGCCGGCGACGGCAAGATCGCCACCGGCGACGTCAAAGCCGTCCCTGTCGGCAAATACGCCAAGGCGGCGCTGGAGAAACTCGGGGCCTGGCAGGCCGCCGAGCCGAAATTCGCCATGGCCGAGAGCGTGCGCGCGGCGCTTACCCTGGTGGCGCGCGGCGAGGCGGCGCTCGGGATCGTCTATTCGACCGACGCCAAGGTCGAGCCCGGCGTCAAAATCGTCGGCACTTTTCCGGCGGATTCTCATCCGCCGATCATCTACCCGGTCGCGGCGACGACGACCGCAAGAGCGGAAGCCGCCGATTATTTGACCTTCCTGAAATCATCGGCGGCGAAGACGATCCTGGAAAGATATGGATTCACGTACCTGATCCGCCCGACCTCCTGATCCCCTTAAGTGTTCGACATCTCGCCCACGGAATGGACCGCGATCGCGCTTTCGCTGCGGGTGGCGACAGTCGCGACGCTGGTCGCGACGCCGCTCGGGATCGCGGTCGCATGGCTGTTGGCGCGGCGTGATTTCTGGGGCAAGTCGGTCGCCGACGCGTTGATCCATCTGCCGCTGGTGCTGCCGCCGGTCGCCACCGGTTATCTCCTGCTTTTGACGTTCGGCCGGCGCGGCCTGGTCGGCGCCTGGCTCGCCGATCATCTCGGCATCGTGTTCGCGTTCCGCTGGACCGGGGCGGCGCTGGCCTGCGGGGTGATGTCGTTTCCGTTGCTGGTGCGGCCGATCCGGCTATCGATCGAGGCGGTGGACCGGAGGCTGGAGCAGGCGGCAAGCACGCTCGGCGCCGAGCCCTGGCGGGTGTTTGCGACCGTCACCTTACCCCTGGCATTGCCGGGCGTGCTGGCAGGGATGGTACTGGGCTTTGCCAAGGCGATCGGCGAATTCGGCGCGACCATTACTTTCGTGTCGAACATTCCCGGCGAAACCCAGACCATTTCCTCGGCGATCTATTCGCTGATCCAGACTCCCGACGGCGATACCGCGGCGCTGCGGCTGGTGGTGGTTTCTGTGGTGATTGCGATGGGCGCATTGATCGCTTCCGAATGGTTCGCGCGGCGCGCGACCCAGCGCCTGCACGGGAATTGACCATGCTGCGCGTCGACATCACAAAGAGGCTCGGCGAATTCTCCCTTGAGGCTTCCTTCACCAGCGAGGGGCGCGTGACCGGCCTGTTCGGCGCCTCGGGTGCCGGCAAGACCTCGCTGATCAACATGATCGCGGGATTATTGAAGCCCGACCGAGGCATCATCGCCATCGACGGCGAGACGCTCGACGACACCGCCAAACGCGTGCATGTCCCCGCGCATCGCCGCCGCATCGGCTATGTGTTTCAGGACGCGCGGCTGTTTCCGCATCTTAACGTCGCACAAAACCTCGACTATGGCCGACGGATGAACAGGCTCGCCGAGGACCCCGCGCAATTCAAGCGCGTCACCGACCTGCTCGATATTGGCCACCTGTTGGATCGCCGTCCCGGCAAACTCTCCGGCGGCGAGCGCCAGCGCGTCGCGCTCGGACGCGCGCTGTTGTCAAAGCCGCGACTGCTGCTGATGGATGAGCCGCTCGGATCGCTCGATGAGGGGCGAAAAGTCGAGATCCTGCCCTATCTGGTGCGGCTGCGCGATGAGGCCAATGTGCCGATGGTCTATGTCAGCCACGACGCCGCCGAATTGCGCCAATTGGCGACACAGATCGTGATGCTTAGGGGTGGACGGGTGACTGCGCTCGGCGGAGTCAAGGTGCTGCCGGGCGTTTGATGATCCTCATGGTGAGGAGGCGCTCTTGCGCCGTCTCGAACCATGAGGCCCCCGTGCTGCCTCATCCTTCGAGACGCGGCCAAGAGGCCGCTCCTCAGGATGAGGTTCTTTGCTATTCTCGTGATCCGAGGCACGCCCTCAACCGGAGAAACAGCCCATGGCCGAGCCGCAGATCCGCTTCAACGACGGTGCAGGCTATGAGCGGATGATGGGGGTCTGGAGCAAACTCGTGGGCGAAGTCTTCCTTGACTGGCTCGCGCCGCGCTCCGGCCTGCGCTGGATCGACGTCGGCTGCGGCAACGGGGCCTTCACCGAGCTGATCGTCAGGAGATACGCACCCGCCGAGATTTCCGGCGTCGATCCCTCCGAAGGCCAACTCGCCTTTGCCCGCGCACGGCCAACCACGCGCATCGCGCAATTTCGGCAAGGCGACGCAATGGAGCTTCCCTACGCAGCCCACACATTCGACGCGGCGGTGATGGCACTGGTGATATTCTTCGTTCCCGATCCCGCCAAGGGTCTCGCCGAGATGGTTCGGGTGGTGGCCCCGGGCGGATCGGTCGCCGCTTATGCCTGGGACGTCCTGGGTGGTGGATTTCCTTTACTGCCAATCCAGAGAGAAATGCGCGCCATGGGCGTTCCCGTACCTCTGCCGCCGAGTTCGGACGTTTCGAGAGCCGAGGCGCTTCAGAAGCTATGGACCGATGCGGGTCTTGAAGGCGTGGAGACGCGGAAGATCGAGGTGCAACGGACCTTCCCCGATTTCGACGATTATTGGACGACGGCCATGCTGGCATCCAGCACCGGTCCGACGGTCGCTGCGATGCCGCCGGATGACGCCGCGCGGCTGAAAAGCCGCGTGCGGGCGGCCATGCCCGCAGACGATGCAGGACGCATTACCTATCGTACGTGGGCCAATGCAGTTAAGGGACGCGTACCGAGTTGAACGGCGGCTGCCACGAGCCGCTGCCGCTCAGACGATCTCACGCGCGCGCAAATCCGCGATTGCATCTGCATCGTAGCCGAGCGAACCCAGCACCTCATCGGTGTGGGCGCCGAGTTCGGGTGCCATTGAATCGAGCCTGCCGCCGCCATGGGCGAGCCGAAAACCGCTGCCGGCAAAGCGCAGGCGGCCATAGGGCGTATCGATCTCCTGCACGGCGCCGCGCGCCAAAATCTGCGGGTGATCGATCACTTCCTCGACCTTCCAGATGCTGGCGCAGGGCGCGCCCGCGGCCTCGAGGATTTTTTCCCACTCGCGCGGAGTCTTCTTCGCAAGCGCTTCCTCGATGATGGCGCGCAGCGCCAGCTCGTTTTCCTGGCGCGCGAACCAGTCAACAAAGCGCGGGTCTTCAAACGTATCGGCGCGTCCGAGGGCCGCCATCAGCGCGCGATATTGCTTCTCCGTGTTCACGGCGAGCAACAGATAACCGTCGCCGGCCCGGAATAAATTGGCGGTCGGCCGGCGGCTCACCGCCTGATTGCCGGACAGTTGCTGACGATGGCCGGCGACCGTGTAGTCCGCCACCGGTCCCGACAGACACGCCAGCGTCGCCTCGAGCATGGAGACGTCGACCAATTGCCCCTTGCCGGTGTGGCTGCGCTGGAACAACGCGCTCGATACGCCGAACGCCGCGGTGGCGCCCGACAGCACGTCGCAGACCGCAAAGCCCGCGCGGGTCGGCCCGGTCTCCTCGTGGCCGGTAATTGCCATGATGCCCGACATCGCCTGGATCTTGCCGTCATAGCCGGCGCCCGATCGTTCCGGGCCGGTCTGGCCGAAGCCCGAGACCGCGCAATAGATCAGCCTGGAATTGATCGCCGAGAGTGCGGCGTAGCCGATGCCGAGCTTGTCCATCACGCCGGGACGAAAATTTTCCATCACCACGTCGGCCTGGGCGGCAAGCTGTTTGACGATGTTGATCGCCTCGCCCTTCTGCAGGTCGAGCGTCAGACTGCGCTTGTTGCCGTTGATCGCCTGCCAGCCAGGCGCAAGGCCGCGAGCGGCCCATTCGCGGCTCAACGGGGTACGGCGCATGTCCTCGCCTTCGCGCCGCTCCACCTTGATGACGTCGGCGCCGAGGAGCGCCAGTTGGTAGCTTGCATAGGGGCCGGCCAGCACCTGCGTGAAGTCGAGAATCTTCACGCCTTCGAACGGTCGGGTCACGCGGGACATCCTCCTGATGGGTAGTTTTCTTGTTCTTGCTTCTTGTTCTTGATGGCGCGTCAGGCGGCCCGGTTGCCGCGCGCGATCTCTTTTTGCTTGTCGAATTCGGCGCGGCGCCGTGCCAGTTCTTCCGGGCTCATCTGCGCGATGTTGTTGTAGTCGAGCTTCCAGGAGGCATCCTCGCTCCAGCGCAGCGGTGACTGCATCGTGGTGCGTGCGCCGGAGGCATGCTCCAAGAGGCCGAGCGCCAGCTCGAGCGTCAGCGCCTGCGACTCGATATCGTGGGGCTTGCCGGCGGAATTGCCCAGCGGGAAGTCGGAGAACAAAAAGCGCGGCACGGAAGCGTGCTCGACGATGTCCTTGGCGCATCCCATCACGACGGTGGGAATGCCGCCTGCCTCGAGATGGCGGGCAACCAGCGCTGACGTCTGGTGGCAGACCGGGCAGTTCGGCACCAGCACGGCGACATCGACCTTGTCGTCGAGGCAGCGGGCCAGGATGTCCGGGGCATCGACATCGATCGTGACCCGGTGGCTGCGATTGGTCGGCGCGCCGAAGAAGCGCGGCGCGACCTCGCCGATCCGCCCCTTGGCTTTGGCCTTGAGGAGCTGCGGCAGGGGAAACCAGGTGCCACTGTCGGTCGCGGTCGTGTGCTTTCGGTCATAGCCGATATGCGAGATGCGCAAATCGTGCTGCTTTCCGGTGTCGCCGTCATAGACCTTGTAGAACTTGGCACCGCCATTATACGCAGCACCAGGGCCCTGATCGCCCTTCGCCGGATCATAGGGGGCGGCGGTGGTAATGATCGTCACGCGCGATTGCGCCAGGGGCTTTTTCAGCTGATAGAACGGCGTATCGACATAATGTGCCCAGCGGTAGGGCGTGGTGTAGCCGATCGCGGCGTAGTAGTCGCGGGTCCGCTGCATATAGGGGACCGGGGAATCGTAGTCCGGCGCAAAGCCGAGTTGTTCATCGAGGGGGGCGGACATTGTTGTGTCTCTCCTGCGTTTCCACCGTAGGGTCATGGATCGACCTTCGGCCAGACTAGAGATAGTCCGCTCATTCCTCAACTGCCGAAAGAGCAACTCACCCCCCGCGATCGGCGACCAGAGGTCGGTCTCGAACAGTCGGGACAAGCCCGGACACACCTCCACACTCGCAGGCGCCGGGCGCCCCGAGTTGATGCGACGTTAATGTCCCTCGGAAACAACGAGGGAGCAGGGAATGCCGGGTGCGCGCTGCACCCGCGGTCTCGTGTGCAAAATGCACGAAAGAAAACGCACACGAGCATACAGGTTCAGCGGAGGCACTCCGGCATTCCCTGCGCAATGGCTTTACGGCTTATAGCGCGCTCTCCCCGGCGACGAATTCCTTTTGTCACCGTCGTCTGCGGATTAAGGTTTGTCCAAGCCCGGTTGGGCCGACGCGCCTCCGCAGACTTGACACCAGCAACGGGTGCCAGGACCACACGGTTTTGCCGTACGCAGCCACCCGTCTTCACCCAAAGGCTTCGCCGGGCTATGGCGCCGTCGTCTTGCGCGAGGAATCTCGCTCACGGGACAAACCCGCCCTGCGATTCCGTTCCGCGCCGACGCTGCCGCGTCCACCGCATCCCACCGCGCGTTTCGTGACGATCGCGACCCGCCCCTCTTCTCGGGTGAGACGGGCAGAGTCAAATCACTGATTTGCCCGACGGCACCAGCGGAATATTTTTGTCGGCAGGGCTGGACAGAGAAATTCGCGAGCGCAACGCTGATTTGCCCGTCGGGCAATCGGCGTTCAGTCCGTGGGTGGCAGTGCCCTTAATTACCACATCGCGTCATTGCCCGGCACTCTGGCGGACAATCGCATGGGTAAAATATCTTGAGAGCACTGTCACGTAATGCGGACGTGAGCGAACGAGTATCCCCGCTTGCTCTCGGCTCTATGACTCACGACGAATTCTTTGATCGTACGACATGGTGATCTTCTCAATTTCGCCCTTGACGATGTTCGTTCCGCTCAAATCGATGGCATGTGGCACCGGCATGCCCCATATTCTAACTGTTTCGTGCGGGGAACCAAGGCATCTGGCTAGGAAGGACAGCCCAATTCTTCCGAGCCGGACACGCAACTGGCGAACGATCGTATTGGTAAAGTAGTTGATATACCCTAATTTCGTAATCTAGACCCCCGCCACCGACGCCCAGAGGTCGCCGAGCTTGCGCTTGAGCGTCTGCATGCGAGTCAAGGGTCCGCTGTCTTCCTCGTCCTCGGGCAGCCTCAATCCGACAACATTGACCCGGCCGCCGCCGATATTGCGCGCCACCAGAACGATGGAATCGAGAGCAAGCTCCGCGCCCTCCCTCGGGGCGTGATCGAGATGCACGTCGAAATAATCGGCCAGTGTCAGTTTTGCGTCCGCCTCGTTCACTTTGACGCCGTAGATCTCGGCAAGTTCGGAAAGCGTGTGCTCGCCCGAAACGATGAAATCGCCGAGCAGATGCGGGTCGGGCGCGCTGCTCGGCAGCATGTCGACAAAGAAGCGGTCCAGCGCCGCGGCCTTTTCCGGCGGCGCCAGCAGATAGATGTAGTCGCCCGGCGCAATCGGATCGGCTTCCACGGGCGAGAGGATGCGCTGGTCGCGGATCACGAGCGTCGGTTTCGACCAGGAAGGAATGAGGCCGCGCCGGAAGAACAGGCTCTTGGGGCGCACGGAATAGCCGACCAGTTCCTGCTCGAGCTGGCCGGGCAAGTCCAGCTCAACACGGCGCGGGCCGCGATCGGCGCGCGGCAGCGCCACATGCAGCCGCCGCGCCGCGGCCGCCAGCGTCCAGCCCTGCAGCAATAGCGAGATGATGACGACGACAAAGGCGACGTCGAAATAGAGATAGGCTTTTGAGAGCCCGACCAGCATCGGGATCGACGCCAGGAAGATTGCGACCGCGCCGCGCAGGCCGGTCCAGGCGATGAACATCTTCTCCCGCCAGTTGAAGCGAAACGGCGCCAGACACAGAAACACCGCGATCGGCCGCGCCACCAGCATCAAGACCAGCGCCACCATCACGGCCGCCACGGCGCTGCTCATCAGCCGCTGCGGCGAGACCAGAAGCCCGAGCAGCACGAACATCACGATCTGCGCCAGCCAGGTCGCGGCGTCGAGAAACGTCACCACCGAATTATGCGCCCGGGTCGGCCGGTTGCCGATGATGATGCCGGCGAGATAGACGGCGAGAAATCCCGAGGCATGGCCGAGCTGCGCGGCGCCGAAAATCACCAGCGCTGCGGTCGTGACAAAGGGCGCGTGCAGGCCCTGCGGCAGCGCGACCCGATTGAGCGCCATCACCACCAGACGCCCGCCGACCACGCCGATCAGGGCGCCCAGCGCCGCCTCGCGGCAAAATTCCAGCACGACATGCCAGGCCGAGCTGTGACCGACCGAAATGAGCTCGACCAGCATCAGCGTGAGAAACACCGCGAACGGATCGTTGGTGCCGGATTCGGCCTCGAGCGTCGCGCCGACGCGGGGGCGCAATCGGAGCCCCTGCGCATGCACCAGCAAGAACACCGCCGCCGCATCGGTCGATGCGACTACCGCACCCACCAGCAGCGCCTCGGTCCAGTTCAGATCGAGCGCATATTTGGCGACCGGTGCAGTGATCAGCGCGGTCAGCAGCACGCCGACGGTGGCCAGCACCATCGAGGGCGCCAATACCGCGCGGATGCTTTGAAAGCGCGTCCGCAAACCGCCGTCGAACAGGATCAGCGCAAGCGCCACCGAGCCGACCAGATAGGTGGTGCGCAAATCGTCGAACTGCAGCTGGCCGGGGCCGGAATCGCCGGCCAGCATGCCGATCACCAGAAACACCAGCAGTAGCGGCGCGCCGAAGCGCAGCGCGAGCAGGCTCGACAGGATGCCTGCCATCACCAGGACCGAGCCCAACAGAATGGCCAGGCTGACAGAATCGAGAGAAGCCATGAACCTCCGAAAACAAAAGCAAATACCTTAGCTTGCATCCTTATCGTCGCCACAGTTCATCGCCAACCCATTTCTGGCTGGAGCGGCAAAGTGCCCGATTTGACGGCCTCAACTCGCGCTCGTATCGATGGTGCGGGCGCCGCGGTTGTGGGAATCTGGACGATATTCGAATCAGGTTTGACTGACGATCCGACTTGCCGGGCGACTCTGGGATGAGATTTTGATGATGGGTTTTGAAGATGGATTTCGACCTCACTGACGTCATCGATGTCCTGCATGCCGCCGCGCGTTCGGTCGGCGCGGAGGTCGCCTCACCCTGGTTCTATCTGCAGCTCGGCCTGATCCTGGCCGGCGCCGGGATCTCGCTGGCCTTGGGCGCCGCGATCCGCGCGCGGATCGACATGACCTCCCTCGGCATGGGCTGGCCGGCGCCGCTGCGGCTGTTCATGCGCGTATTGGTCGGCAGCGCATCGACCGCGATGTTCGCGCTGTTGATGCGGATCGCGCGCACCATCATGGTGGCGTCGACCTGGCCGAGCCGAAGTTACCTGCTCAGCATATCCGCCAAGCTGGCATTTGCCTGGCTCGTCATCCTCCTCGTCACGTCGGTCATTCGCAACACCTTCCTCGTCCGCCTGGTGTCGTTGTCGGCGTGGCTGGTGGCGGCGTTGAGCATTCTCGGCGAGCTTGATCCGGTGATCGACGCGCTCGACTCGGTCGCGATCATGGTCGGCGGATTGCGGCTGACGCCGCTGCTCCTGATCAAGCTCACGGTGCTGTTGGCGGTCGCGCTGTGGTTCACCAATATCGCCAGCAAATTCGTGGAGAGCCGGATCACGCAAACCAGCGACCTGACGCCGTCGCTCCAGGTGCTGCTGATCAAGATCATCCGCCTCGCCCTGATGGCCTTCGCGGTCACGGTCGTGATGAGCGCGGTCGGCATCAACCTGTCGGCACTCGCGATCTTCTCCGGTGCCGCCGGCGTCGGCATCGGCTTCGGCCTGCAAAAGATCATCGCCAATTTCATCTCCGGCATCATCCTCTTGGCGGACAAATCGGTGAAGCCGGGCGATCTCGTCACCATCGGCGACGCTACCGGGCGCATCAACGAGATGAAGACCCGCTACATCTCGGTCGCCGCCGGCGACGGCCGCGAATTCCTGATCCCGAACGAGGACCTGGTCACCCAAAAAGTCGTCAACTGGACCTACACCGACAAGAACACACTGGTGAAGGTCACCTTCGGCACCAATTACGACGCCGATCCGCGCCTGGTCTGCAAGCTCGCCGTGGATATTGCCGCAGCGGCCCCGCGCGCCATCAAGAGCAAGCCGCCGAACTGCCTCCTGGTCGAATTCGCCGAGGCCGGCATGAAGTTTTCCCTGACTTTCTGGATCGCCGACCCCGATGGGATGGACAACGTCAAGAGCGAGGTGATGCTGTCGCTGTGGGACGCCTTCAAGCGCGAGGGCATCCAGGTACCCTATCCGGTGCGCGAACTTCGCGTCCGCGGCGGCGCCTTGCCGGTGGAGACCATGGTCGACGCGACGACCTGACGGCGGGCACCCCAAGCCCAAATCCGGGGTGGCTAAATCCATTGGTTCCCCTCGCCGCACCAGCCTTCACAACAGCTCTGGGCGGCCCAACCTTGGCTTGCGCTGACCGCGCCGATCATTAAATTAGGCCGACAAATCACCCCTTTCGGCCCCTTTTCACGCGAAGACATGATCCGCCCATGAGCTACATCGAAGCCACAGATACCTCCTTGCGCAAGACCGGACAGATCAAGCTGCACGGGCCGAGCGGCTTTGCCGGCATGCGCAAGGCAGGCGCGCTGGTCGCGAAATGCCTCGATGAACTGACCGATATCGTCAAGCCGGGCGTGCCGACCTCTGAGATCGACGAGTTCGTCCGCGAGTTCGCCTTCAGCCATGGCGCCTATCCGGCGACCTTGATGTATCGCGGCTATCGCTATTCGACCTGCACCTCGATCAACCACGTGGTCTGCCACGGCATGCCGGGCGACCGCGCGCTGAAGGAAGGCGACATCGTCAACATCGACGTCACCTTCATCGTCGAGGGCTGGTACGGCGATTCCAGCCGGATGTACGCGGTAGGCGCGATCGCCCGCAAGGCCGAACGGCTGATCGAAGTGACCTATGAAGCCATGATGCGCGGCATCGCCGCGGTCAAACCGGGCGCCACCACCGGCGACATCGGCCACGCGATCCAGGGCTTTGTCGAGCCGCAGGGCATGAGCGTGGTGCGCGATTTCTGCGGGCATGGTCTCGGCCGCATGTTCCATGACGAGCCGAACATCATCCATATCGGCCGGCCCGGCGAGGGCGTGACGCTGAAACCCGGCATGTTCTTCACCATCGAGCCGATGATCAATCTCGGCAAGCCGCATGTGAAGATCTTGTCCGACGGCTGGACCGCGGTGACCCGCGACCGCTCGCTGTCGGCGCAGTTCGAACATTCGGTCGGCGTGACCTCAACCGGCGTCGAGATTTTTACGCTGTCACAGCGTCATGGCGAAAAGCCGCCGGGGGTGGGGTAGTCGCGGTTCTTATTGACGCGCTGTGCCTGCTCCATAGGAGGTCGTCATACCCCGCGCATGCGGGGTATCCAGTACGCCGCGGCCTTTCGGCTCTATCGCTGATGTCTCTGGAATACTGGATCGTCCGCCGGAGCCTGTCATCGGGCGGCGCCTTGCGCCGACCCGGTGACGGACGATCGCGACCGCATGGGCGACGACTTCGCTCAGGCTGTACGGCGAGGACAAATATACCGAGCTCTTATCGAATACTGGCTTCTATCCAGCGGGTCACCGCACGACAATCACGGGTATCGCCGCCCGCCTCGCGCACGTCGACCCCGATCCTATCCGGGTGCATTTGCGGACCTTGCAGATAGTCGGAGAAACGGCACGCCGCCAAGCCTCGGTCTTAGCGGTTTCCAGCACTCTTGCCGATCTTGGCTGGTTCCTGTTCGCAAGTTGCGTCCTCGTTGTCCTGATGGCCGAATTAGGTAACGGCTTTCCCGGACGGCGACTTTAGCAAATCAACCCGTCATCATCGACAATTCGCGGTTGCAAAAGTTGACCGACACGGCATGGTTGGCGCCGATGCCCGCCAAGACAAGCGAACCTGAAGATCAATCCCCCGAGACGCCGCACTATCACGGCCACCGCGAGCGGCTGCGCGAGCGCTTTCACGGCGCCGGGCCGGACGCCTTAAGCGATTACGAACTGTTGGAGATGGTGCTGTTCGCAGCCCAGCCCCGGCGCGACATGAAGCCGCTCGCCAAATCGCTGCTCAAGACATTCGGGTCGTTCGCTGAAGTCATTCACGCGCCGGAAGCGCGGTTGAAGGAAGTTGACGGCGTTGGCGACGTCACCATTACCCAATTAAAGCTGATCGCCGCCGCTGCAAGCCGCATCGCCAAGGGCCAGTTGCAGCGGCGCACGCTGTTGTCGTCGTGGAACGACGTGCTCGACTATTGCCGCACCTCGATGGCGTTCGCCGACAAGGAGCAGTTCCGCATCCTGTTTCTGGACAAACGCAACCAATTGATATCCGACGAGGTGCAGCAGGTCGGCACCGTCGACCACACCCCGGTCTACCCGCGCGAGGTCATAAAACGGGCGCTGGAATTGTCGGCAACCGCCGTGATCCTGGTGCACAATCACCCCTCCGGCGATCCCACGCCGTCAAGTGCGGATATCCAGATGACGAAAGCGATCATCGGCATCGCCGCCCCGCTGGGCATCTCCGTGCACGATCACATCATCGTCGGCAAGAACGGACATGCGAGCATGAAGGCGATGAAGCTGATATGACACAGCTCGGGATTAGAGAAGGTGAACCCTGCTAATCCACCGGAAATAGCGGTTACGCTCCGCTCATCCGCCTTGCGCGCTCAGAACTTCACCGTTAGCCCGCTACCGGCATAGTAGCTCGTCTCGGCCTGAAATGTGATAGCGGCTGCCGCCGGTACCGGCAACGCCGGCGCAGCGTTAAACGGACAGGAAAACGTCGGCGCCATAATACCAGGAACCGAATTGTCATAGTTCAGACCGACGAAGGTCCTGAGCGAGACGTTCTTCATTGGCTGAAAGGTGATGTTGGCTTCGGCATTAGCGAGAAGCACGCCTTTGTTAGCGTCGGCACCGATAACGCCAGTCGCAAAGGTGCCAGCGTTCGTAGTCCCCACGGAATCGTTACCAGACAGATTTGTACGGCGGTTTGCGAAACCTAGGGAGCCGCCAAGGCCTACCGAAAATTGGTTCGTCAGGGCGATGGCGGTATCGGCGCCGAGCCGCGCGCCCCAATCGACCCATCTCAACTGCGTATTCGCGTTGTACAGTAGGTTGTCCGCACTAAAGCCGTTATTGGTGAAATGGGACAGCGCCTGGTCGTTGCGGCTGGTGCCGCCGAAGATCGCAAGCGACGGGGTAAACGTCACCGCACCGGATTTCAAATCAGTCGCAACTTTGCCGTTGAACTGCCAGCTGTCGTAGGTGGTGTTCACCGTCGATGTTGAGTTGCATAGGCCGGGACCGCGGCCTACGAATTGGGCGCAGGAAAAGCTGGCCACAAACCGGCCATCCATCATTTGGAGTGTACTACTCGGCAAGTTGTAAGCGCCGGAGCTCGCGCTTTGCGAACTGGTCGCGCGCACGTAGGACCCGCCGATTTCAACCCTCACGTTCGAGCCAAACAGCAGGCCTTGCGGCAGGAAATATCCTGCTCCACCCGAGATGCCGTAGCCATCGGCATGCGGGTCGATGCTAACGATTTGCGCTCCGTAGGTGGCCGTTCCACCGACATTCGTTGCCGGGCCTAGATTGTAGGTCGGCAGGTTCACACGTTGATACGAACCATCGAGCCAGACATAAGCGTTCCATGAATCCACCATCACGGCGCTTTGCGGGGCTTTCACCGGCATGTCGGCGGCGAGCGCGCCAGGAAGGCTGGCAACACTCAGCGCGGTTGCACCGAACAAGGCAGTAATGATTTGACGCATGAGCGCCCCAAAAAACGTCCGCCCGACGGCATGGACTGCATAAGAATTGCGCCAGGCGCTACATCGGAGGCCGTCTTGGACCATGCGGAAAAGACTACAGGCCTCAGCGGAAGTTCTTGCATTGATCGAACTCATTGTTGCCCGCGAGCAACACAGATTTTGAAATCCAATCCCAAATTCTATTTTCGATCTCCAAGACCGGTCGACAAGCCCGGCCAACATTCGCGTAAATCTCTGTCGGTGACGCGAGCGCAACTAACGCCCCCGTTGCTGTCCCCTGCCGTGGCCCGCGGAGTCAAAAACTGAGTTAGATCACTGCGGCAACGCGCATAGTGATTTGCTGCACAACCACCCCTCCGGCGATCCGACGCCGTCGCAGGCGGATATACAGATGACGAAAGCGATCATCGGCATCGCAGCTCCGCTCGGCATCTCCGTGCACGACCACATTATCGTCGGCAAGAACGGACACGCCAGCATGAAGGGGTTGCGGCTGATATAGGTCTCGGACCGGCGCTAGACTAGCCCAGCTTGGTCCTTGAACCAAATCCGCGAACGATACGACGTACAATGAAGCAAGATTGCCCGTTATGGGCGGAGCGTTGAAGGATACGCGCGATTGGCATTTTATAGGCGGATCGTCGATATGGGAAATGGCGTTTGAAAAGCGTTTCGTCCGCGCGGCCACGTGGGCGTGTGGGCTGACGGTGATGGCGATCTCAGTGACCGTCCCCGCCGGCCCGGCCAAGGCGCAAGCCTACACCTACTCCGCAACGATCGGCGCCGGCGCGCTTCTCAGCGACCCGGTGGCAAGCGCGGTCGACATCGCTCAAGGCCGCCTCTTGGTTGCCGACCGCAACAATGACGCGGTTCTGGTCTATGACACAACGACGCTCGCCCATATTGCCACGATCGGCGTGGTCGGGGTCGCCGTCCCGCTCGACAATATTCATCTGAACCAGCCCAGCGGGGTCTGCGTCGACGCCGCCAACGATCATATCCTGGTCGTCGATGGCGGCAATGAGCGGGTCCAGATCTACGACGCCAAGAGCCTCGCTTATGTCGCGACGATCGGCGAGCCCAACGTCGTCGGTATCGACAATGCCCATTTCAACCGGCCGGCATCGGTCAAGATCAACCCGGTCGCCGGCCAGATCTACGTCGCGGACAGCTTCAATGAGCGGATCCAGATCTTCGACGCGAAGAGCTTCCGCTACGTCGCGACGCTCGGCACGACCCGGGTTCCCGGCACCGACGCCAATCAGCTCATCCAGCCCAGCGACGCCGAATATAACCCGCTAACGAACCAGATCATGATTGCCGACAGGCTCAACGAGCGTGTGATGCTCTACGATGCCACTACCTTGAAGCCGCTCTCGCAGCTCGGCGAGACCGGCATCCCCGCCTATGAGGCGGGCGACAACGCGCATTTCTACGCCCCGACCGCGATCGCGTTCGATGCCGCGAACAAGGTC
Organism: Bradyrhizobium lablabi; assembly: GCF_900141755.1. Taxonomy (NCBI): domain Bacteria; kingdom Pseudomonadati; phylum Pseudomonadota; class Alphaproteobacteria; order Hyphomicrobiales; family Nitrobacteraceae; genus Bradyrhizobium; species Bradyrhizobium lablabi. Next base: position 3,462,656 of record NZ_LT670844.1, read on the forward strand.
GTCCTGATCGTCGATTCAGGCAATCATCGCGTTCAGATATATCATGCGCAGAACTACAAGTTTTTCCGGACCCTGGGGAAGGCCGGCGAGGACGGCACCGACAACAAGCACTTCGCCACTCCGAAGGGCGTCAGCGCCGACCCCGCCCATTCCCGAATCTTCGTCGTCGACTCCGGCAACTCCCGCGTGCAGGTCTACACGACGAAGCCGGCGCGCTAGCTGATGTCACGTGGGCACGCTTAGATGTCAGATTTTCCGTGTAGGATTATGGTAGTAGAGAAAAAATTAACCCAGGCTGGGATCGTCCAGCGCAACCGCGAAGCACCGAGCTTTTTCCTGAAAGGACCTTCAAATGGGAATGAACGAACGCCGCAAAATCAAGGAATTGGAAGACACCACCTTCCCCGCCCGCGTGGAAGACATCAAGGAGATCTGCGGTGCGGCCATCCCCTATGAGGTCGATTGGGAAAGTCTGGCCGACGATGCCGAGGGGCTGAATTTCATCGACAACCTCTCCTGCCACCGCCTCAACATGGCGCTGCGCGTGATCTGTCGGGATGATCTCGGAAAGGCCGCCGTGCGCGACGGCCTCAAGCTGATCAAGCTGAAGAACGTAAAGGACAAGGCCGCGATGAAGATGACGATGCAGAGCGGCACTTTGGAAATGCACTGCGCCTATGCCTTGAAGTCCGACGGCATGTTCAGCGAAAGCGAAATCCAAAAGCTGCTGGAAGAGAAACTCTAGAGCGCGATGACTTTTCTTCGAATCGTCATCCCGCTCTATCTTTTTGATTGAGCACGATCTTCCGGAAAATCGGTGTCCACTTTTCCGGATCATGCTCTAGGCTAGCAGAGTTGCGATCCACGGGAGGTCAATTTCGTCAAATGGTCTTGCCTCTACCTCCAGGCGGTGTGCGCGTTGCTGGCGATCGCCATGATCCATTGCGACAACCGGCTGGCATCTGCCGTTGGATGGGTCTGTTTGCGACCGGCGTAGCCACCTCGGTGCTGCTGATCGCAGCGCACGATCGGCCGTTTACCGGACAAATCTCGATCACGCCGGAACCGCTGCTGCAGATCATGCCGGATGCGCCGGCGGATCGGTGAGCGGAAGGGAAGCTCTAGACCGGCGCCGCGAGCATTTTGCGCCTCTCACAAATACGCCTTCGACAGCAGCATGTGGATGCCCTTGTTGCCGTCGACGAGCTGGGTGACACGCAGATTGCCGGCGAGCGAGCACAGCATATAGGCCTGATTGCGCGACAGATTGGTGCGCTCGCAAATATGCTTCACCATCTCGCGCACCGCCTGCTTGGCAGCGTCGTCGAGATCTTCGTCGAGTCCGATCGACATCAGATGGGTGGCACTTTCGGCGAACGGCCATTTCAAGTCCATGTCCTTGCGAACCGTAAGACGGAACGTGCCGGTCACCCCGGTTTCGAGCGCGGTGATGCATACCTCGCCGTCGCCCTGCACGCCGTGGCCGTCGCCGGCGAAAAAGAGAGCGCCCTCATTGAACACCGGCAGATAAAGCGTGGTGCCGGGACGCAGTTCCTTGTTGTCCATATTGCCGCCAAAGGCGCGCGGCACCGGCGATCCGCAGCGTCCCCACGCCGGCGGCGGCGCGGTCGCGATGATGCCGAAGAACGGATCGAGCGGAATCTCCAGGCCCCAAGGCATCACGCAAACCTGGCGGGCATGGTCGACGGTCGGATGAATGGTCTCATATTCGGTGAACTCGTCCGGCAAGGTGCCAAGCAGCGGCAGGATCGACACAAAGCCCCAGTCCTGGCGCACCTTCACGCTGACGATATCGACCTGCAGCACGTCGCCGGGACGCGCGCCGTTCACATAGACCGGCCCCGTGATGAAATGCGGCCCGGGGCCCTGCACCAGCGTGTCGAGCGCCAAGAGATAATCCGGCGGCACCAGGCTCTTGTCTTCGGGCAGCGATTCCTTGCCGCCGGCGGGGAAGGAATGCAGCGTCACGGTATCGCCGGAGGCGATTTCCAGCACCGGCGGCGTGGCGCTGTCGATATATCCCCACACCATGTTTTCGGGGGCCGAGGAGATTTCATGACGGCGGGACATAGGTTTGCTCCGTGGCTGGTTTTGGTTCAGATGGCGATGTGCCGGCTCAAGAGTTCGCGGCTGGAGGATTCGGTGCGGCCGGCTTCGATGACGCCGCCACGCGACAGCACCACGAAAGCATCGGCAAGGCTCAATGCAAAGTCGAGATATTGCTCGACCAGCAGCAGCGAGATCTTGCCCTTGAACGAGGCCAGGACGTCGCGGATCGCCGCGACCAAATTGGGCTGGATGCCTTCGGTCGGCTCATCGAGGATGAGCAGGCTCGGTCGCGTCACCAGCGCGCGGGCGATGGCGAGTTGCTGCTGCTGGCCGCCGGACAGCGCGCCGCCGGGACGCCGCCACATTTGCTTCAATATCGGAAACAGCGCGATGGTGTCCTCGACCGTCGCGGTGCCGAAAGTGCCGTGCGCGCGGGCCGCCGCATCGATGTTCTCGCCGACCGTGAGTTCAGAAAAAATCTCGCGGCCCTGCGGCACATAGGCGAGGCCTGCGGCCGAGCGTCGGTACGACGACCAGCCCGTGATCTCGGTCTCATCGACCAAAACCCGGCCGCGGGTCGCCGGCAGCACGCCCATCAGGCATTTCAGCAGCGTAGTCTTGCCGGCGCCGTTGCGGCCGAGCACGGCGACGCATTCGCCTGGCGGCACCTCGAAGCCGACCCGGCGCAGCACCTGTGCGCTGCCATAATGCTGATCGAGCCCCTCGACGCGGAAGCGCATGGTCAACGCCCCAAATACACGTCGACGACGCGCTCATCGGCCCGCGCATTGGCCATCGAGCCCTCGAACAGGGTTTTGCCCTCATGCAGCACGGTGACGCGGTCGGCGATCTGTTCGACGAAATCCATATCGTGCTCGACTACCACGATGGCGCGATCGGGCCGCTTCAGGCTGCGCACCAGCGCCGCGGTGCGTTCGGTTTCCTCTTCGGTGAGGCCGGCCACCGGCTCATCCAGCATCAGGATCTTGGGGTTCGACGCCAGCACGGTGCCGACCTCGAGCCACTGCTTCTGTCCATGCGCCAATTCCGACGCCGGACGCTCGGCGAAGTCGGCCAGTCCCACCACCTCGAGCACCTCATGCACCCGCTTGCCCAGCGCCTCTTGCGACAGCGCGCGGCGAAAGCCGCCCTGCGCCCCGATGGCGATGTGCTGGTAGACGCTCAGGCCCTCAAAGATACTCGGCTTCTGGAATTTGCGCCGGACGCCGGCCCGCGCGATGACGGCTTCGCTTGATCGGGTGATGTCGGATGTGTCGTCGAAGATGACGCGGCCCTGCTTGGGGCGGGTGATGCCGGAGATCACGTCAAGCAAGGTCGTCTTGCCGGCGCCGTTCGGGCCGATCACAGCGCGGACCTCGCCGAAATCGACCGCGAGCGACAGCGCGTCGATGGCGCGGAAACTGCCGAACTCGACGGTGACGCTGTCGACCAGCAACGCCGCACTCATCCGCGCAACTCCGGCGTCTCGGAGGAAAGCCGTTTTAGGCCCATCGGCCGCACCAGCTTCAGCGTCGCAACATCGACCAATCCGTTGGGGAACACCAGCACCACCAGCATGATCAGTCCCGACAGGATAAAAGGCCACAGCTCGGGAGCTGCCGCCGACAGCCAGAATTTTAGGGCGTTGACCAGCACCGCGCCGATCATCGCGCCGATCAGATGGCCGCGGCCGCCGATCGCGACCCAAACCGCGATTTCGAGCGACAATTCCGGCGCCAAGAGCCGCGGATTGATGATGCCGACCTGCGGCACATAGAGCATGCCGGCGAGTGCGGCGATCAGCGCCGACAGGCACCAGACCGCCAGCTTCAGCCGCAACGTCTCATAGCCCAACGTGCGCAAGCGCATCTCGTCGTCGCGGGCAGCGATCATCAAGCTGCCGAAGCGGCTGGCGAGCAGCATCCGGCAACCCAATAGGGTTATGCCGAGCGCGAGCACCGAGAGCGCCGCCATGGCGATGACGACGCTCTTGAGGCCGATCGGCCAGCCGAACACCACGGCAAAGCCGGTCATGCCGTTATTGCCGCCGAAACCCGTGTCGTTCCGGAACATCAGGAGCATCGCGACATAGACCAGTGCCTGGGTGATGATCGCAAAATAGACCCCGCCGACGCGGGAGCGGAACGACACATAGCCGAACACGCCGGAGATCAGGAGCGTCACCGCGACCGTCACCAGCACCGCATAGGGAAAAAAGCCAAACCCCGCCCAGTAGAACGGAAACTCGTGCCATCCCATGAACTGCATGAAATCGGGCACCTTGCCGGTGACTTCATAAGAATGCTTCAGGAGATGCATCGCGACGACATAGCCGCCGATGCCGAAAAACAGCCCGTGTCCGAGCGAAAGAATGCCAAGATAGCCCCAGATCAGATCGAGCGAGAGCGCCAGCACCGCAAAGGCCGCGAGCTGGCCGACGGCATTGGCGAGATAGCCGGAAAGCCCGAACGGCGTCGCCATGGAAATCACCAGCAGCAGCGCGACCGCCAGCACCGCGGCGAGCAGAAACAGGAAGCTGCGATCGCTCGAAAGCGGCTTCATTTGCGGCGTCCCTTGATGGCGAACAGGCCCTCGGGGCGCCACTGCAGGAACGCGATGATCATCAGGAGCACGATCACTTTCGCCGCGACCGCGCCCCACAAAGGCTCGATCAGCACGTTGACCTGGCCGATGCCAAGCGCTGCGACCACGGTTCCGACGATGGTGCCGACGCCGCCGAGCACGACCACCATAAAGCTGTCGATGATGAAATTCTGGCCCATCTGCGGATTGACGCTGTAGATCGGGGCCAGCGCCAGGCCGGCAAGCCCCGCAAGGCCCGAGCCGAGCCCGAAGGCCATCCTGTCGATGCGGCGCACCGGAATCCCGATGCAACCCGCCATGGTTCGATTTTGCGTCACCGCGCGGATGTTCAGCCCAAGCGGCGTCAATCGCATCAGGCCCCAAGTGAGCGATAGCGTCAAAACCGCGAAGGCGATCGCAAACATCCGGTTCCAGGTGAAGATAAAATCGCCGATCACCGGCACACCACCGGTGACGTAGAAGGGAGTGACAAAATTGAGGTTCTGGGTTCCGAAGGTGACGCGCACCAGATTGATCAGGAACAGGCTGACGGCCCAGGTGGCGAGCAGGCTCATCAGGGGCCGGCGATAGAGGTGGCGCAGCAGGATTGCTTCCAGCGCGATGCCGATCAAGGCCGTAATAAAAAAAGCCACCGGAATGGCGACGATCAAGTACCAGTCGAGCAGGCTGGGTGCGAGATAGCGCAGCGCCTCCTGCACCAGCCAGGTGGCATAGGCGCCGATCATGATCAATTCGCCCTGCGCGAGATTGATCACGCCCATCAGGCCGAAGATCACGGCAAGGCCGATCGCGGCCATGAACAGGATGCTGGCAAAGCTCAGGCCATTGTACAGCGTGGCGAGGATGTCGCCGGTGGCGATGCCACGCTCGATTTTCGAAATCGCGGCATCGACCGCGCGTTTGAATTCCGGATTGCCGGCGTAAGCGGGATCGGCGATCAGCGCGCGAACCTGTGTGAGCGCCCGCCGGTCCGGCGTGGCCGCGATCCGCGCCAGGGCGGCGATGCGCTTGGCCGGATCGGCGGAATTCAGCGCGGCGGCCTGCGCTACCGCAATGATCTGCGCTTTCAGGCCCGGGTCGCTCTCCTGCCCGCTTGCGGCCTCGAACAGACGTTCGGGCAGTTGAGCGGCTTGACGCTCGAGCGTGTGCAACGCCGCGCTGCGCCGCGCGACATCGGGTGAGGCGCGCAGTGCCAATGCCGCATCGGCGGTCTCAAACAGCGCGCGATTCTTCAGGCTGAGCAGCGGCGACCGGCTCGGTTCACTGAGGGGCCGCGGGGTGTGGGTGAAGACATCGAGCGATCCCTCGCTTGAGATGATGACGGCGCCGCCCGCGTCGCAAGACAGTTTGCGATCAATCATGGCGCGCGCGACCTGCGCCGCGAAGGCCCGCTCATCCGCCGAGCCGTCCGCCGCAATGTCGGTCAAAGCGCGGCCGGCCTCGCCAAGCGAAGCCGTGTCGCCGCAGAGTTTTGCGATCAGATCCGCGCGCGGCCCCTCCGCGGCCGGCGAGGGTGTCCACGCCGCGACGAGAAAAAACGCAGCAACCAACAGGGGACGCATGAAGAGGGGACGCATGAAGCCCACCGATCGCGGCCGATTCGGACCAAACAAGCGGCGGCGCGAACCGATCACGTATCAGCTGTAAGGACTGAACGGAACAGGCTTTGGCGCGTCCTTGGATTGCCACAGAATATCAAAACCCTGCTTTTCGTTGACCGAGCCGATGAACACGCCGCGTGACACGTAATTGTTTTCGGCGGTCATCGCCAGTTTGTAGCCCGACGGACAATCGAAGCTCAAGCCAGCGAACGCCTTGCGCACCTCGGGCACGTCGAACGAATTCGCCTTTGCCGCCGCCATCGCCCAAAGGTGAACGGCGTCATAGGCTGATATCATGGGATCGATCGCGACGTCGGCCTTGAAGGGCACGTTCTTGGCCTTCACGTAGTCGGCCCATTGCTTGAGGAACGCCGTGTTCGCCGGCGCCTTGGCGTTCTGCAGATAGGCCCAGCAGTTGAGATGGCCCACCAGAGGCTCAGTGTTGAGGCCCTCGAGGTCCGCCTCGACCATATCGAGGCCGAGCACCGGCACATCGGTCGCCTTGATGCCCTGATTGGCGAATTCGCGCAGGAAGTCCGGGATCGACGAGCCGACGACGGTGAGCACCACGATCGGCTTGCCGCCGCCTTTGTCGGCGAAGGCGCGGATTTGATTGACCAGCGTCTGGAAGTTCGAAAAGCCCAGCGGCACGTATTCTTCCTGCCAGGCCGTTTCCGCGATGCCCTTGGATTTCCAGTAGCCCTTTAGCTGCTTGTTGATGGTGCGCGGCCAGACATAGTCGGAGCCGAGCATGAAGAAGCGTTTGGCGCTGACGCCCTCTTCACCCATCAGATAATCGACGGCGGGCAATACCGAGCTCGCCGGCGGCGAATTGACATAGACCACGTTCTTGGAATTCTCGTCGCCCTCGAAGTGCAGCGGATAGAACAACAGCCCGCCCGCCTGTTCGACCACCGGCAGCACCGACTTGCGCGACACCGAGGTCCAGCAGCCGAACAGCGCCGCGGCCTTGTCCTGGTCCAGCATCTGCTTGGCGACTTGCGCATAGAGCGGCCAGTCGGAGGCGGGATCGGACACCGCGACCTCGATGGTGCGGCCATTGACGCCGCCCTTGGCGTTGATCTCGTCGGCCGCCATCCGGACCACGTGGTTCAGGCGGCCCTCGATATTGGCCATGGTTCCAGAGGAGGAGAACAGGCAGCCGAGCTTGACGGTGCCGCTGGCTGCGTGGGCGGAGCGGATGATCGCGGGTGCGCCGATCGGCGTCGTCAACGCTGCGGCTGTGAGCCCGGATGCCTGAAGAAACGAACGCCGTGAAAACATGCTCATGAATTCCATCCCTTCGTGCAAGCAGGATCGTGCAAGCAGGGCTGGATTTCATTCCGCCGCGGATCGGGAAGCAACGCCAAATAGTATTCAAGGCTGCTTAACGAAGGTGCAAGCGCGGGTCTTTCATGGCTGTGATGTCATTTTTGTCATTTAGGATTGCCGCAATTTCACGATAGTATCGCCGCCGGTCAGCCGCGCCGACCGGCCGTTTGAATACGCGCGCCCAGGCGACAGAATGCCCAGCCGATACGAACCAAAGCCCGTGCAAGGCTCGACAAGATCGTTCGGCGCTCGCATGCGACACGGAATCCATACGATCGTGCAATGGCATGCGGATTCGTAACCGGCGGCAGGTCGAGGACAGAACAAGCCGCGTCGAAAGGGACCCAAGGGAACGGCGGCAGTCCAAAGCTCAAAACTTCGCTCGATGACACAGGAAGGCATGAAGCCGATGCGACACTCCCAGCATACTGACAGCGAGATTCTGCACCTCTTGTACGAAGCCGATGCCGGCATTTCGGTTGCCGAAATTTGCCGCACCGCCCACATATCGCTGCGCACTTTCTATCGCTGGCGCAGGCGTTATGGCAGCCTGACCCCGCCCGCTTTGCTCTTGATGAAGGAGCTGCAAGCCGAGAACCGGAGGCTGCGGGCCCTCGTGGACAAGCTTTCGGAACGCTCCCATGAAGCAGTCGGCAGCGCGTCGCCGCCGGCGCCGCGGCTTGCGCCGCGGCCGGATCACGGATTTGGACCACGGGTGTCGCCCGAGCAAATGCGCGGCGCTTCGCTCGGCCGCTTCGCATCGGTGCGCGGCACGCGCTGACACGGGCTCTAGCCGAGGCGCCACGCAATCGCACAAGCCCGCCGCGTCCCTGCATCCGCCAGCATGAAGGGGACGCGGCTGATTTAGACCTCGGCGATCGTGGCGAACCGCTTGCGATACTCGGCTGGCGTAACGCCGACATGGCGCGCAAAGGCGCGGCGCAGGGTGTCCGCATCGGCAAAGCCGCAGTGCGCGGCAACCTGCTTCGGCGGTTCGTGGCCGACCTCCAGCAACCGCCGGGCGGCGTTCACGCGCGCTTCCTCGACCCAGGTCGCAGGCGTGATTCCGACCTCGCTTCGAAACAGACGTGCGAAGTGGCGGGGGCTGAGGTCCATGCGCTTGGCGAGATTGGCGACACGGTGATCGAGCGCCGGATTGGCGGCGACCCATCGTTGCAGCTCCTGAAGCGCCGCTCGACCCGCCGGAAACGCTTCGCCCTTGCGGCTGAACTGCATCTGGCCGCCCGGACGCTTGAAGAACATGACGAGCTGCCCGGCAACTCTCATTGCAATGTCGTGTCCGAGATCCTCCTCGACCAGCGCGAGTGCCAGATCCAGCCCGGCGGTCACGCCGGCCGCGGTGCGCAATGGCCCGTCGCTGACATGGATCGCGTCCTGGTCGACGCTGACGGAGGGATAGCGAACCGCCAATTGCTCGGCGACCGCCCAATGCGTCGTCACGCGCCGCCCATCGAGCAGGCCCGCCGCGGCCAGATAGAACGCACCGCTGCAGACCGAGCCGAACCGGCGCGCCGCCGGCGCTTTCCGTCGCAGCCAATCGATCACCTTGCCATCGGCCGGGACATCGACTGCGTTCGGGCATCCCGCAATCAACAGGGTATCCGGCTTCACGTCCGCGTCGATGCCGATGACGCGATCGGGCATCAGCCGCGCCCCGGACGAGCTACGGATCGGGCCCGACTCGGCCGCGACCACCAACAGCGCATAGCGGGAGTTCCCGGCCTGCACGTTGGCCTCCGCGAACACGTCAAGCGGCCCCGAGACATCGAGTAATTGCACGCCTGGCAGCGCCACAATGGCGATCGTTCTTGCTTTCATCACCCACGTCCGTTCAAGCCCGGTTTTGGCAGAATCTGACGTAATACGTCGATTGCAGACAATCTAGCCCGATTTTATGTCTGTGGCGAGCACAAAAACCGGAGCAAACCATGAGCACGTCCGTCGAACTTTTGAACCGACCCATCCACGGCGTCAGCATTCCCGACAGCAAGCTCGCGCGCGAAATCACCGAATTGGTGCGCGATACCGAGTCGGGGTTGCTGTTTCATCATTCCAGCCGCGTCTATTATTTCGGCGCGCTGGCCGGGAAGCGCCGCGGCCTAAGCTTCGACCCGGAGCTTCTCTACGCCGGCGCGATGTTCCATGACATGGGGCTGACGCGGCAGCACAGCAGCGCCGACGAGCGCTTTGAGGTCGACGGCGCCAATACGGCCCGCGATTTTCTACGCAGTCACGGGATTTCCCAGACCGATATCGACACGGTCTGGACCGCGATCGCACTCCACACCACCCCCGGCATTCCCCAGCACATGCACCCCGTCGTGGCGCTGGTGACGGCCGGCGTCGAAATGGACGTGCTCGGCCTGAGCTATGCCGAATACAGCGATGCCGAGCGCGAGGCGGTGGTGCGCGCCCATCCGCGCCCCCAGCATTTCAAGGAAGACATCATCCAGGCGTTCTACGACGGCATCAAGCACAAGCCGGAGACGACCTTCGGCAACGTCAAGGCCGACGTGCTCGCCGACAAGGATCCGCACTTCCATCGCGGCAACTTCTGCAGCGTGATCCGCGGCTCCGCCTGGCGCGGCTGATCCATCCTCCCCGCAAAAATTGCGCGGCCCGCCCGCGGCCGCGCGCCCCCATCAAAGGACCGTCCCATGACCGACAAACGTCCATACCTGACCCACGCGACGGGCGCGCCCGTCAGCGACAATTTGAACATCCAGACCGCCGGGCGTCGTGGCCCTGCGCTGCTGCAGGACATCTGGCTGATCGAAAAACTCGCCCATTTCGATCGCGAGGTCATTCCCGAACGTCGCATGCACGCCAAGGGGTCGGGAGCCCACGGCACCTTTACCGTGACGCACGACATCACCCGCTACACCAAGGCCAGGATTTTTTCCGAGATCGGCAAGCAGACGCCGATGTTCGCGCGCTTCTCGACGGTGGCCGGCGAGCGCGGCGCCGCCGATGCCGAGCGCGACATCCGCGGTTTCGCGCTGAAATTTTATACCGAGGATGGCAATTGGGACATGGTGGGCAACAACACGCCGGTGTTCTTCTTCCGCGACCCGCTGCGCTTTCCGGACCTGAACCACGCCATCAAGCGCGACCCGCGCACCGGCATGCGCAGCGCCGACAACAACTGGGATTTTTGGACCCTGCTGCCGGAGGCGCTGCACCAGGTCACCATCGTCATGAGCGAGCGCGGCATCCCGAAGAGCTTTCGCCACATGCACGGCTTCGGCAGCCATACCTACAGCTTTATCAACGCCGAGAGTGAGCGGACCTGGGTCAAATTCCACTTCCGGACCCAGCAGGGCATCGCGAACCTGACCGACGCCGAGGCGGAAGCCGTGGTCGGCAAGGATCGCGAGACGCACCAGCGCGATCTGTTCGAGAGCATCGAACGCGGCGATTTTCCCCGCTGGACGGTCTTCATCCAGGTGATGACGGACACGCAAGCAAAGGCGTTCCCGTTCAATCCGTTCGATCTGACGAAAGTCTGGCCCAAGGCCGACTTCCCGCTGATCGAAGTCGGATTCTTCGAGCTGCATCGTAACCCGGAGAACGTCTTCGCGGAGGTCGAGCAGGCCGCGTTCTCGCCGGCCAACATCGTACCGGGCATCAGTTTCTCGCCCGACAAGATGCTGCAGGCGCGCCTGTTCTCCTATGCAGATACCCAGCGCTACCGCCTCGGCGTCAACTTCAACCACATCCCGGTCAACGCGCCGAAGTGTCCATTCCATAGCTATCACCGCGACGGCGCCATGCGCACCGACGGTAATCTCGGCGCGACGGCGACCTACTTCCCGAACAGCCGCGGCGAGTGGACCGACCAGCCGGACTTGAACGAGCCGCCGCTTGAGATCGACGGCGCCGCCGCGCACTGGGATCATCGCGTCGACGACGACCACTATCGGCAGCCGGGCGACTTGTTCCGGAAGATGAGTTCAACCCAGCGCCAGACGCTGTTCGACAACACCGCCCGCGCCGTCGGCGGCGCGGCGGTCCATATCCAGGAGCGCCACATCGCCAACTGCGCCAAGGCCGATCCCGAATACGGCGCCGGCGTCGCAGCCGCGCTAAACCGCATGGCCGGCCGCAACCCGGCCACCGACCAGCGGAAGCCGGCACGAGGCTCGAAGGAGAAGATGGATGCACGCGGCTGACACTGCGGCGCGCCGGGACGCCCCGGCGCAGCCGGCCCCCGGCCGACATCCCGAGGGAGTCGCAGCGATCTCAAAGGCGTTGACCGCCCTGTTGGCCGACATGTTCGCCCTCTATGTGAAGACGACCAAAACCTCGCACTGGCACATGTCGGACGCCCAGTTCCGGGACTATCACCTGCTTCTCGACGAGCAGAGCTCCGAGATCCTCGCGACCACCGATCTGATCGCCGAGCGCCTGCGCAAGCTCGGTGGCACAACGCTGCGCGCCATAGGCCAGATCGCGCGCCTCCAGCGCGCTCCCGACAACGACAATGACACTGTCGACACGCGGCACATGCTGACCGATCTGCTCGCGGACAACCGGCGCCTGGCAGAGTATCTCCGCCGCGCCCACTCGCTTTGCGTCGATTATCGCGACATCGCGTCGGCCAGCCTGATCGAGGACCGGATCGATGAGGCGAAACAGCGTGTGCGGTTGCTGGCCGAAACGCCTGCGATGCGGGCGCGCGCTATCGTGATGGAGATACGGCGGCGGCGCGGCCGTCAACCCTGACGCCGTTTTCAGCCATGCTTTTACACCTAAACGCGGCCTAGAGCATGATCCGGAAAAGTGGGTACCGGTTTTCCGAAAAGATCATGCTCAAACAAAAAGATAGAGCGGGATGACGATTCGAAGAAAAGTCATCACGATCTAATGGGCCGCCTTTTCCAGGCAAACATATAGCTCAAGCTTAGGGGCAATTTGGAACATCAACATTTCGGACCGGCGCCAAAGGATAGTGGCCGACGCCGATGATCTGCCCGCGCCAGTGGTCTTCTGCATTGCCGTTGAGCGCGGCTTGCCGAACCAAATTCAAGAATTAAGGAAGTATTCCGGCCGTTCGGTATGCTTCGATGATCTGATCGAAGACCGCGACGTCGCCGCGTCCTCGGGCCAGGAGTTGGGCGCCTCCAACGGCCGCGAATATAGCGAGCGCCTGTCGTTGAACGGCCTTCGTATCCGCTCGGGATTTTCGCAGCGACAGCACCTTGACCAGCCACCTGACATTTACTTCGGCAAACCTGGTTAATTCGGCTCTCGCTTCGATGGGTACGTCGACCTGCTCAGCAGCCATGATGCCCGCAAGACACATCCGATTGTCCGTCAACGCCTCGCGGAAGACGCCCGTATAGCTCCTGATGCAAGATTGCTGATCCTGAGAGGCGGCTAGCAACCCGTCGAGATATACGACCAGATTGTCCGTGTAGCGTCGTGCGAGGGCGCAAGCCAAGTCGCCCTTGGTCGGAAAGTGGTAGTGCACACTGGCGCTCTTGACCCCGACTTCCGCGGCCAGCTCGCGAAAGCTTAAGGCATTGTAGCCGCGGTTCTGCACCATGGCGCAGGCGGCGCTCATGATGGTTTCCCGTGTGTCGGTCGTCACGGCCTTACTCCTTTGGCCTATCTATCGATAGATAGCTCTTGACAGGGGGAAAACGCAACACTTATAAGCAGGCAACGTCTATCTATCGATAGATAGAGGAAACGACCAACTAGAAACGGACAGAAAAATGAAACCGATCTCAAGGATGGTTATCGCGTCAGCGGCAGCGCTATGCACATTCGCTTTTGTCGCGATGGCGACGCCCACCGCCCGCGCGGGCGAATTTTGCATGACTGACAGTTCCGCCATGCGAAGCTGTGGTTTTGCGACCATGGAGCAATGTAAGGCTTCGGCTTCCGGCAAAAACGGAAGCTGTGCGCGTGATCCCTTCTACGACAATACCAACAGTGGCAATAACAACAGTGCGTTGGCCTATCAACCAAAGCAAACCCCCTCACGAAGCAAGCTTCGTCCGGCGAAACAACCAGCTGTGCATTGATCAAGTTGCACCGATCGCCTGACAGCGCGGTCTTTGAGGCCAGGCCTCAGAGACCGCATTGGCCGTATCCCTGACGCCGGGCGACCGTCAAACTTTGATGCCGTTCCAAAAGACCTTGACTGCATGATCGATGCTGCGCTGGATCGCGGCGCGGAGGTTCTTGGGCAGGATGCCGGCCATCGCGCGCCGATGCAGGTCACCGCCGACCGAGTCAAGAAACTGCACGGCCGCGAGCTGCGGATCGTCGAGGCGGATCAGGCCGCGCGCGCGCCAGACCGACAGCATGCCGGCAAGGTGCGCCTGGGTGCGCTCGGGTCCAAGCTGGAAGAAGGTCCGCGCGAGTTCAGGGAAGCGGATGCCCTCGGCGATGATCAGCCGGTTAAAACCGACGGCGTCCGGAGCCATCACGACCTCCATGTAGCGCCGCGCGATGTGAGCGAGAGCATGGAGGACGTCGGAGTGAACGACTTCGGGGTCGCCGAACGCCGAAACGATGCGCTCGACGCGTTCCTCCACGATCGCGGCGAACAGACCGTCCTTGCCACCGAAGAACGAATATACCGTGGCCTTGGATGCCCCGGCGCGCTCGACCACAAGGTCGATGGTGGCCCCGCCATAGCCGTTCTCCAGAAAGATTTCGGTGGCGGCGTCCAGAATTTGGGAGCGTCGGACCTCACCGCGGGGTCTGGTCCGCCGCACTGTCGCAGTCGCGGGCATGGCCCCTTGTTTTCTCCAAAACGTAACGTACATTACGTTATCATTGGAGGTCGCCATGTCAAGTCGGCACCTTGCGTCGGCGATATGCCCGGTCCCGCCCGCACAGGGGACAACGGGCAAGTCTGGTGCAGGCCCGCGGCTGTACAGTGCCATGCGATCCGTCCCTGAGGATAAGCCCACGCGCATCTTGCGCGAGACCGAGCGGCTTCTTCGAATTTACGGCCATAGCAAACTCACGGTGGCGGACGTTGCGGACGGCTGCGGCTTCTCCGCCGCCAACGTCTACCGGTATTTCTCAAGCCGCCGCGCAATCCTCGATGCGCTTGCATCGCACTACCTGTGCGAGGCCGAACGCACGGCCCTTGCTTGCACGATCCGTAACAGCGATTCGGCGCGCGATCGGCTCAGTCGTTTTCTCACCGGCTTGAACACGGCTCTGACTGCTTTCTCTGACTTCGAACCGAGAGTCAGCGAGCTGCTCGCCGATGCCACGACAGAACAATGGCCCTGCTACTCCCACTATGAGGCGCGCCTCGTTCGGAATATCGCAAAGATACTCACTGACGCGAGCATATCCGGAGAGTTCAGGCTCTTAAGTGAACCCGAGCAGGAAGCCCGGCGCGTGAAGGCTGCAGCCTGTGCCCTGGTAGAGCCCGACGTCATCCTGCTCTGCCGAGATAGATACGACGTCTCCACGCGCGAGGCTCTGAGCCGATTAATCGCGGCTGCACTGTCGAACCGATCTTTATCACCAGGCTGAGCGGCAAGCCGGCGGATGCAAAAAATTGCCTATAGGAGATGAAGTCATGACTTTGAAAAGCATCGGGGTGTTCGTCGACGCGACGCCCGAAGGAGAGAAACGGATCGACTATGCAGCTACGCTCGCCCACCAATGCGGCGCCCACCTTGTCGGGATTGACGTCGTATCTGCCGTTCGCAGGGAGCATCGATCCGATTACTATGTGGTTGGCGAGAAGGCCATCCGAGCTTCGCTCGCCTCGCGGAAGGCCGCCGACGAAGCCGCGACCAGCAATGTTCGCCGGCGCTTCGAGGCAATTTCGGCGAACCGCGATCTCAGCTCAGAATTCCGCGTGATACGTCGAGGCGGACCTGGTGAGGATCTCACTCTCAGCTCGCTTCACTCCGATCTGGTGGTCATCGGTCAGCGTGAGCTGCAAGAGTTGCCGGGATACGCGGCTCCCGAAAGGCTCTTGCTCGCCAGCGGCGCTCCTATTCTCGTTATACCGAGCGGCTGGAAATCCGAGCCGATCGGCAACAATATACTGGTCGGCTGGAACGCCAGCCGTGAGGCCCGGCGCGCGGTCGTAGATGCGCTGCCCTTCCTCGTCGCGGCAAAATGCGTGAAGCTTTTGGTTGTCGATTCAGACGAGAGAGCCGGCCGGCACGGCGAGGAGCCCGGAGCTGATATCGCCCTATACCTCGCGCGGCACGGTGCCCACGTCGAAGTAGAGCAGGTGTCGTCGCAAGGCGCTCCGGTCGCCGACATCATCCTGTCCTGTGCGAGAGATCACGGCGTGGACCTGATCGTCATTGGCGCCTACAGCCACGCCCGCTCCGTCGAGATGGTGTTCGGCGGCGTCACCCGGAAATTGCTGAAACAGGCGCCGGTACCAGTGCTGATATCACGGTGATTGGGTTGCCAGCTGAGGGTATGAAGTCGATCTAAAGGACCGTCTCGCGACCAGCCCCTGTTGGATTTCGTTCGCCCACCATTAGAGCGTGATGACTTTTCTTCGAATCGTCATTCCGCTCTATCTTTTTGTTTGAGCATGATCTTTTCGGAAAACCGGTACCCACTTTTCCGGTTCATGCTCTAGCCGGCCTACGGCCCGAGCCGCCGCAATTCGGCTTGTGCGCCGGTGTGTTCGATGAAGGATTTTGGGCAACTGCCGACGGCCTCCTCGAGGCGCTGCCTGGCACCCGCGCGGTCGCCCTGCAACGTCAGCCATTCGCCGAGATAGAACAGAGCCTCGCAGCGCTGTTCAGGTTTTTGCGCGGCGGCAAGCAAAGCCTCGGCATCAAGCCGCCCGAGATAAAACTCGAACACCGGATACGGCCAGTCCCGGCTGTTGATGCGCTGTGCCGCGGATTCGAGGTCGAAAGCCGTCTGGCCGGCGCGCGATTGCGCCAGGAAGCGAAACAGGCTGGGATAGGGATCCGTCGGCATGGCACGCGACAGATCCGCCGCCGCGTCTGCGAAGTCGCCCCGATAAAAATGCGCGTAGCCGCGATTGTTGAGCGCGGTAGCGTCCTGCGGACTGATCGCGACGATGCTTTCGAAATCGGCAATCGCGGAATCGTAATCACCGGTCTTCTCATAGGCGACGCCGCGGCCGGCATAGGCCTCGGTATCCCTGTCGTCGATGGCGAGCACGATTGTCAGATCCAGGATCGCCTGCGCGTAGTCCCCTTTCCTGACGTAGGCGTAGCCCCGGTTCCGGTAGGCGCTGGTGTATCGGACATTGATGGCGATGGCCTTGTCGAAATCGGCGATGGCGGCGTCGTATTCGCCCTTTTCCCGATTGATGAGGCCGCGATTGTTATAGGCGAAGGCGAATTTCGGATCGCAGCGGATCGCGCTCGTGTAGTCCGCCAGCGCGCGGTCCTTTTCGCCACTATCGTCATAGGCGATCCCCCGGTTGTTGTAGGCGTCGGCAAATTTGGGATTGATCCTTATCGCCGCGTCATAGTCGGCGATGGCGCGGCCATAATCGCGCTTCCTGCGATAGTTGTTGCCGCGATTGTTGTAAGCCATGGCAAATTTCGGGTTTAACCTGATCGCGGTGTCGTAATCCGCGATCGCGCGGTCGGCCTCACCCTTGCGGCCATAGGCATTGGCCCGGTTGTTGTAGGCGAGATCGAGCTTCGGATCGATCCGGATCGCCTGGTCGTGATCGGCGATGGCACGGTCCTCGTCCCGCTTGTCGTCATAGGCGCTGCCGCGATTGGTATAGGCGATCGCAAGGTTGCGGCCGGAATAATTGCCCGACTTGATCAGCGCCGTGCAGCCGTCGATCGCCATATCCGACGTCGCGCCGTCTTCGTTGTTGCACCACCGCAGCTGCTGGGCCGATTGCGCGGCAGCCGGCGCCAGCCCGCCGGCCATCAGGCCTGACGCGACGACAATCGCCCTCAAATATCGCCCGGCGAATGGAATGCTGGCACCCTGCATCGCGTCCTCGATCGATCGTACCACTTCGAAGGCAGTCGTCCGAGGGTGCATCGAGGTTCAGGCTATTCGGATCGAAAAAGGCGAAATTCGCGCTTTATCCTGCCTTGGCCCGCGCGGCGGGCCGTTGGGCGGCGCGGTCTTTGCAAAGCTCGGTCGCGCCGCGTCACGCCCGTTTCCCGCGCGGTCAATTATGTGGCCGGACGAAGTCGCCGATCCAGCTTGCGTAGTCGCGCTTGCCGATGTCGACGCCGTTGTGCCGGAGGATGTCGTAGGCGGTCACGAGGTGGAAATAGAAATGCGGCAGCGACCAGGCCCGGAGGAAGCGCAAACCGTCCATCGTAATCACAAAACCTTCGTCGGATCGATCGATGCTGCAGTCACGCCCTTCCGCGCCCTCAAAGGCCGCCGCCGTGACGCCGTCGAGATGTTCGATCGTTCTTGCGATTTCGGCTTTGAGCCCGGCAAAGCTCGTCCCGACGGCGTCCCGCTCTGCAGGAATGCGGCCCGTCAGGCGTACCGTCCCGTCCTTCGCATAGTTGCAGGCCTGCTGAACCTGCTGGGCGAGCGTGTACATGTCCGGCGCGAGCCGCGCGTTGACCAGATCGAGCTTGCTCTCGCGGGCATACGCCGCGCCCTTGTCGAGCAGGCTCGTCAGGCTGTTCAGCCCGGGGACAAAAGACTCGACGGCCATGGCGTACATCATGCTCGTCATAAGAGGTCTCCGCCTGGCATCGTTTTGAGATATTCGACGAGGTAGTCGTTGCTGGCCTCGATCGGGCGGCTGAAGCCGATCTCGAGCGCCGCCTCGCGCTCGGCGGGCGAGTTGAACTCAGCCACCATCCGCCAGCGCGTGCTCCCATCCAAGTCATCGAGCGTGACCGACGTGCGGCAGGTCGGCGGGCCATCCTTGCGCGTGCCGTGATCGACATGCTGCCAGACCAGACGGCGCGGCGGCTCAACCTCGAGAAAGACAAACTCCAGCCGCAATTCGTGCCCGTCCGGAAAGCGCATCACATGATGCCAGAGGCCCCCGGGCCGCACGTCCATCTCGCAGACGGGATTGCTAAAGCCGGGACCACCCCACCAGCGCCTGATATGTTTTGCCTGCGTCATCGCTTGCCACACGAGCTCGCGGGGCGCGTCATAGACGCGGCTCATGACGATGGTGGTTTCGGCGACGGCGACTTCGGTGAGACTACTCATCGGGGTTTCCTTTTCGCTTTCGGCTTTGCGGTTTTCTTCGCCGCGGTTTTGGGCCGCACCGTCTTCAAATACGCATCGAGACTATCGAGATTGCGCTCCCAGAAGGCGCGATATTCCTCGAGCCAGTCCGACACTGATTTCAGCGGCGCGGTTTCGAGATGGCAGGGACGCCATTGCGCGTCGCGGCCGCGGCTGATGAGGCCGGCGTTTTCCAGCACCTTGAGATGTTTGGAGATCGCCGCAACGCTCATGTCATAGGGCAGCGCCAGATCCGTCACCGTGGCATCGCCGCTCGCGAGCCGCGCCAAAAGCCCGCGGCGGGTCGGATCGGCGAGCGCAAACAGCGTCGAGCTCAGGGGGTCCAGCCGCATCTGTATTCAACTATATTGTTAACAACCGTTTGGTTTAATACGCCGCGGAGAGCTGGCCGTCAAGGCCGGCATCCGGCCCGGGCGGCAAGGCATCGGCGAAGGATGTGGTTTCAGCCATTTTGTGCTCCCTTGAATGAAGACGGATGGTCGCTCCGTTGCATTCAAGACGGGCTATCGGTCGCCGGCACAATGGCATCCCTCAATTTCCGGACGCGAGCTGAGGGACGAGGTTGATGACTTTTCGGACAGCAGCAGGTGTTCCGCGGCAGCGGGTTTTGAGGGACGCTCACAATTTAGGAGGTGCCGGGGCCGCTTCTTGTTTCACATTCGCGCCTGGCGGCGGAGCGCGCGCAACAATTGGAAAGTCGAAACTCTGTTGCGGAAACGGCTCGTCGGCGAGTTCGAAATGCCACCATTCCCGCGAATAGGGCTTAAATCCGAAGCCTTGCATGGATTGTTGGAGCAATGTTCGATTGGACCTCGCTTCCGCGGTCACATTGGGGCTTCCGGTGCGTGCAAGCGGGTCAAGGCAATCGTAACCCGTGCCGAGATCGATCGTGCCATCTTCGAAGCGCTGGCCTTTGGCGCCGGTACAAGGTTTTGGCGAAGCCGTCGAATCGTAGCCGGCGAGCGCGGAAAGATCAGCCGGCACGATGCCAAGATCGACCGTGCTGCCGCGCGAATGCGCCGAACGCGCGGCAAGATAGCCAAGCGCAAAAAGCTCCGCCTTGTTGGTGTTCGGAAAAAATTCCGCTTTCATCCTGATGTCCCTGGGCAGCCTGCTCCAGAGCAAAAATTCCCTGACCGCGCGGGCTGGTCGATAACAATCCCAGACGATGAGCGAGAGCTTCTTGGCGGCAAGCTCCGCCTGGACCTGGCTCAAGGCGCGCGCCGCCCTTTCGGTCAGCACGCACTCGTTGGCCAGATAGCCCTCCACTGGCCGCCCCACAAAATTGTGCAAGCCGGCGTAGCGGATGTCCTGCCGGATTGTTGGATCGATGTCGGCGAGGTAGACAAATCCGCTGGGGAGTTTTGTACCGGCGACTGGCGCATCAGGGGGCTTGCAGAACTTTTTCACGGCTTCGGTAACCGCTGCCGCAATGATCGCCTGGTATGCGGGCGTCGACACCAGCAATTCCTCATCGCGATTGACGATCACGCCGGCTTCCAGCAGGACGGCCGGCATATTCGTGTGCCTCAACACGACGAGATTATCCCGGCGGTAAATCCCTCTGGTTGAATCCAGGTATGGTACCCTTGCCCCTACCGGATTGTTCGGCTCGTGGGTGGTCGTGAAATGAAGTCCGCCGGCCATCAGCTGATCAGCCATTATTCGCGCCAGGCCAAGGCTTTCCGGGTATCTCGGGGAGACGTGAAGGGAAAACCCTGTGGAGTCGTCGAAAAAGCCGCGCTGTTCGCCTTCGTAGAGCCAGGGCTTGAGATATTTGTCCCGAACGCCGTCATGATGAATGGAAATGAAGATGTCGGCGTTCATCCGGTTGGCGCGTTCGGTTCGTTGGCTTAACCCCGAATGCCCGTTCAACTCGGTCACCATCAGAAAGGTAGAACGGAAACCGGCGCCTAACAGCTCGTCCCTGACGCGCTGCGCCAGCTTGAGGTTGAACGCGTATTCGCCGATGCCGCGCGCGCTGGTGGCTCCCACATTGGTCGCGGTGTGCCCGACGTCGAGTGCGATGACGATCTGTTCGGGTGCTTTGGATGTGCAAGATGCGGCAAGTGCGGGCCGAACCTCTACTGCCAATGAAAAGACAACCAGCGACATCAGCAGCCACGCGAACGGCGCCACGGCGTGAATAGATCCGCGATGAAGGGCATGGAGCCGCATCACGACGACCCCGCCGCGTCAGCCGCTTCCGCGGCGCGCCGCCGCAACAGCTCCTTCTCGCGCTGGTTGCCGGCGAGGCCTGCTGCCGCCTCGAACGCGGCGCGCGCGTCCTGATGGCGGCCGAGTTTTTGCAGGAGGTCGCCGCGAACGCTGTCGAGCAGATGATAATTTTTCAGCGCCGGCTCGTGCGCGAGCCGCTCGACCATCGCAAGCGCTGGCGCCGGGCCCTCGGCCATGCCGACCGCGACCGCGCGGTTGAGTTCGATGACCGGCGAGCGCACGAGGTCTGTAAGGCCCGCATAGAGCCCGGCAATTCGCGGCCAGTCGGTTGCCTCCGCCGTGGTGGCTTGAGCGTGGCAGGCGATAATCGCCGCTTGCAGCACGTAAAAGCCATTGGCGCCGCCGAGTGCGCGCGCCCGCGCCAGCGCCTGTAGGCCGCGGCGGATTTGCAGCTGGTCCCAGAGCGCGCGGTTCTGGTCCAACAGCAGAATGGGTTCGCCTGTGCCATCGACGCGCGCCGCGGCGCGCGAGGCGTTCAGTTCCATCAACGCCAGCAAGCCATGGGTTTCCGGCTCGCGCGGCGCGATCGAAATGAGCACGCGGCCGATGCGAAGCGCTTCGTTGCAGAGCTGCGGCCGCAGCCAGTCGACGCCGCGCGCCGCGGTATAGCCTTCGTTGAAGATGAGATAGACGACCTCGAGCACGGAAGCGAGCCGCTCGGAAAGCTCGCCCCCGCGCGGGGTCTCGTAGGCAAGCCCGGATTCCGACAGAGTCCGCTTGGCGCGCACGATACGCTGGGCGATGGTCGCATCCGGCAACAGAAAAGCCCGCGCGATCTCTTCGGTGGTCAGCCCGCAGATCATCCGCAGCGCCAGCGCCGCGCGGGCCTCGCGCGACAACAGCGGATGACAGGCGGTGAAGATCAGCCGCAGCAATTCGTCGCCGATGTCATCGTCCAGGCGCCCATCCAGATCGGGCATGGAATCCTGCTCCTGCTCCAGGTCACGGGCCACCATCTCATGCTTGCGCGCGAGCATTTGGGTGCGGCGCAGGTGATCCAGCGCCCGGCGCTTGGCGGTTGCCATCAGCCAGGCGCCGGGTTTTGCCGGCACGCCTGAGGTCGGCCAATGCTCGAGCGCGGCGAGGAGGGCTTCCTGCGTGAGATCTTCCGCCAGCGGCACGTCGCGCAGCATCCGCGAAAGGCTCGTGATCAGCCGCGGCTGCTCGATCCGCCAGACCGCGACGATGGTGCGGTTGATGTCGGCGGCCGTCATGGCCGCCGACTATCTCGAGCGAAGGCGCGCCTCAAGGGCCGGCAAACGCGCGAACCTCGCACGTCCCTTCCCAGCCCGGCATGTGGTCCAGGTGCAGTTGCATGAACTCCTTCCCCATTGCCACCGCTTCTTCCTTGTCGCGCAGTTCAAAGATCGCGTAGCCGCCGACGACCTCCTTGGCTTCCACGAACGGCCCGTCGATGACACTGAGCTTGCCATCGGCAATGCGTACCTGGGCGCCGGTCTGGACCGGCATCAGCCCGCCATTGTCGAGCATGCGGCCGGCCTTGATCTCACGATCGGCGAGCTTGTGCATGGCGGCCATCAGCTCCAGCGTCGGGTTTCCGGGAGGACCGGGATGTTTGACGATATACATGAAGCGCATCGGAAGTCTCCTTTGAAGCGAGCCGCGGGCGCCCTCGCCTTCACGGAACTGTCTCGCACATCAGCTCGACGATCCAGCCCGGCGCGGGTCGACATGGGCATTGCAAAAAAGATCGCACAGGCTTTGGCGCGGGCGGGCGGGACGCTGGAAACCGACCGCTCCGCTAGTAATCCCGGCTTGTTTCGCCTCGGCTTGACAAGTTTGTTTGTATGACATACAAATAAATCACAAGATACGTTGGTCAGGCCATGACCTCTGCATCCGCGACCAGGGACGACATGAAAAGCCCCGCTGCAAACGACCGTTCGAGCGATCCCAAGCACAGCGCCCGTGCAACGCGCACGGCGGGGCGGCAAATGCGCTCGCGGCTGCTCGATGCGGCGAGCATCTTGTTCAAACAGCGCGGGCTTGCGGCGGTGTCGATCGCCGATATCGCCGCAAGCGCCGACGCCTTCCCGAGCCAGATCACCTATTATTTTCGCACCAAGGAAGCGCTGTTCGTCGAAGCGGCCTGCCGCGACGTGCTCTATGTCGCGCGCGCGGCCGAGGAACATGCGGGCAAGCAGCTCTCGCCGCAGGATTACACGCGCGCGCTGGTCGACAGCGTGTTGGGGTCGGACGCGGTCGGCTTCTTTGTCGAGGCGATGACGCTGACCCGACGCCGGCAGGATCTCGCGCCGCTGGTGGAGCGGACGGTGGAACGATTGCACGCCGAGGGTTTGCGCGCCTATGCCGCCGAGATGGCCGCGCGCGGCTGGCATTCGCGGCTCGATCCAGAAACGAGTGCCCGGCGATTTTGGGCGATCGCGATCGGCGTCACGCTCGAAGGCCATGCGATGGGCCGTTCGGCGGACGCATCAGCCGCCGAGATGCTGCGCCTGCTTGGCCCGCAGGCCGATGCGCCTGCTTCAGCCGCGCGGCTCAGGGTCGTCGGCGCCGACGCTTCGCCCCAAGACTAAAGAGAAGGCCTAAGGAGAAATAGCGATGACCGCCCTTCGCATGCGCGCCCGGAATTTCTTGACTGAGCAGGAATTGATCGAGGTGCGCACCCGCGCGACCTGGAAGAGCATTTTGCTCATGGCGCATGCGTGGACCCTGATCCTTGGCTCGATCGCGATAGTGGCGCTATGGCCCAATCCGTTCACGTTTGTACTTGCGGTCGCGATCATCGGCTCGCGCCAGCTTGGGCTGGCAATCCTGATGCATGACGGCGCCCATGGCGCGCTCGCCAACGGCGAGAAATTGAACATGGCGCTCAGCCAGTGGTTCTGCGCCTATCCGATATTTGCCGAGACCAAGGCCTATCGGCGCTATCATCTGCAGCATCACGCGCGCACCCAGCAGGACGACGATCCCGACCTGATCCTCTCGGCGCCGTTTCCGATCACGCAGGCAAGCTACCGGCGAAAATTCTGGCGCGACATCTCGGGCCAGACCGGCTACGCCCAGCGCAAGGCGCAATTTCTCAGCGCACTCGGCGACAAATCGTGGCCGCTCCGCCAGCGCGCCGCGCATTTCTGGGAAAAACTCGGCCCGCAATTCGTCTTCAACCTGATTTTCCTGGCGGGACTCACGGCCGCGGGCGTGTGGTGGGCCTATCCGCTATTGTGGCTGTTGCCGCTCCTGACCTGGATGATGGTCATCACCCGGATCCGCAACATCGCCGAACATGCCGTCGTGCCGGACAGCGACGATCCCTTGCGCAACACCCGCACCACCCGCGCCGGCTTTGTCGAGCGGCTGTTCATCGCGCCGTATTACGTCAACTATCATCTCGAACATCATTTGCTGTTTTATGTGCCCTGCTACAACCTGCCGCGCGTCCACCAAATTCTCTCCCGCAGCCGCTATGCCGGGCGGATGGAGGTGCAGCCGAACTATGCGGCCGTGCTAAGGTTGGCGACCGCAAAACCCGCCAACGAAGACCGGCCCGGCGCGCTCGTCAGCAACGTCCGCCGCGCCCGCACCGGCGTCAGCGTCGACAACAATCAGGTGTCATCAGGGTTTTGAGGCGCGGGCCGCTTACGCCCCCGGCCGCATCTTGGGGAGTTTCGGCAGCGCCGGATCGAGGTGATCCCAGGCGTGTCCGCGCGAGGCGAACATCACCATTTGCGGCTTGAAGGCGGCGGGATCGTCGAGGGTGCCGACATAGACGCCGATAAAATCCGGTTTCGACAGCGGTTTGTTGTAAAGCGGCGAGCCGCAGGCGGTGCAAAAGCCCTTGCGCTTGCCATCGCCGGAATCCGCCGCCCGCTCGATCTCGGTCACCGCGCCGGTGACGCTCATCGCCGCGCGCGGAAACACCATGACCGACGCGTGCCCGGAACCGGTATCCCGCTGGCAATCGCGGCATTGGCACTGGAAGCCGCGAATCGGATCAGCGGCGATCTCATAACGAACCGCGCCACAGGCGCAGCGCCCCGCATACGACATGATGCGAACCTCCCGAGCTCGATAGCGACGATCGCGCTGCGCTCCCGCTACGCCAGCGCGGGAGCGTTCTCTAATTGGTACAAGAACAGATTTGGTGCGGATACTGCGGCATGTTCCCGAATAATCCAAGGCAGATATCTACGTCCCGCGACATTCGGAAGGGCAACTGAAGCCGTTCTAGACAGTTGTGGTGCGCTACGAGAACTTTCCCCATACCCGCTCGGTGGCCCACCAAATAAGCCCGCTTCCCCCGAGGATGATCACGCCCAAACCGATCCATCCAAATATGCCGACGGTGACGAGCCCCACACCAAGCGCCATTACGGGCACGATCATGGCGAGATAATAAGGTCCGGTGTAGCGGCAGTGTGTGCGATTGCACCGCCTCGCATTCAGAATGCACGCCATGCCCATCCAGATGAGGGCGATGATCCAGATCACGGCGCGAACAGATATTGGAACAAACAAACCGGCAAAAATGGCTGCTTTAGGCATCCACCACGCCAGCAAGCTGGTGTGCACACTACCAAGCCAATCGCGGGACGTTTGGGTCGGCGCGTTGGTCATCGCCTGCTAGGCACAGCAGGAGGCAGCACCCGGTTCGCCGGAGCGTACTGCCTGAATTGGCGGACACGGCACCGAGCCGTAGGAACAGAACACGCAACAATCGCCCGACTTCGGCTTTAGCTTTGTGCCGCAGCCGGTGCATTCATAGAAGAACTGACAGGCATCGGTCGGCATAATCTCCGTTTTTGAAACGGCGCAGTGCGGACAAGTGATGGTCGATTGAAGAAGCATCGGATCAGCTCTTGGGCGCGGACGGATAACCCGCCTTGGTGGTCGCCGATGTCAGTTGGTTCACATCGGCTTTGGCGTCGTCGTAGATGACCGTTGCCGTCTTGTCCTTGAAGGACACCGCAACCTTGGCAACGCCGGGGACTGCTTCCAGGCTACCTTTGACGATCGACGGGCAGGCGGCGCAATCCATGTTGTTCACTGCCAAGGTAACGGTCTTGTCCGCCGCAAACGCAGCCGGCGAAGCAACGACGCCCACGGCGAAGGCCGCAAGGGTGAGAAACTTATTCATAGAGGTTCTCCGATCAAGAGTTGAGGAATAGGGGTGCGATGAAGTCGAGGCCGAGCGCGGCGACGACGAGGATCGTCGCGAGGATGAGGCTCGTTTTGACGACACGGTTCGGCAACGGGCGCGCGCAGGCCTCGCCGTCAGCGCAGGCGCGTCGAGAGGATCGATAGACCAGCCAATAGCCGTAACCGAGCAACGCGAGCGTCGCGGCGATGAACCAGGGCTGATAGGGGGCAAGCCGGGTGAAATTCCCGATCCATGCTCCGCTGACCCCGAGGCCGAACAGAACGAGGGGCAAGATGCAACAAGACGACGCCGCCAGCGCTCCGAGAAGGCCGCCTGCCGCTATTAGACTTTGCCGCCGCCGGTTGTCGGTAATTTGATGGTCTTGGTTGATCGTCATCGATTATACGGTGCATCCTGTAGCGACTACAGGATCAAGGACTATTTCATGGGCACCATCACGTCTTCGCGAGCCGAAGCCTTCTCAATCGGCGAGCTGTCCAAGCACAGCGGCGTGAACATTGAGACCATTCGCTATTACGAGCGCATCAAAATG
Source organism: Bradyrhizobium lablabi (assembly GCF_900141755.1). Lineage (NCBI taxonomy): Bacteria > Pseudomonadati > Pseudomonadota > Alphaproteobacteria > Hyphomicrobiales > Nitrobacteraceae > Bradyrhizobium > Bradyrhizobium lablabi. Next base: position 3,489,381 of record NZ_LT670844.1, read on the forward strand.
CTGCCGGCGCCGCCACGCACGGCGAACGGGCGGCGGGTCTACGGGCCAGCCGAAAGACGGACATTGGCTTTCATCCGGCGTTCCCGCGACCTCGGGTTCACGCTTGAGGAGATTCGCGCCTTGCTGGCTTTAGGAGGGCCAGAGCGTGCTTCGTGTGCCGACGTACGTAAGATCGCGAGCGCGCATCTGGCGAGCGTTCGTAGTAAACTCTCCGACCTCGTCAAGCTTGAGTCCATCTTGTCGGAAACGGTCGCGCAATGCTCCGACGGCCCTAGCCCCGACTGCCCGGTGCTCGACATTTTGGATGCCGGCCGGCAAAGCGACTAGACCATATATTCCATGTCAGACGAAGGCGCTGAGTCCAGCGGTGCCCACAATTACCCCATGTCAGCATGATACTTAGCCGCATGGTGATGCATAAAGCCAGTTAGGCGACCAGTAAATTCACGTGGCCTTTCCCGAGCGTTCCTCTTCCATCGTCACCGCGACCGCCGCATTCGCCGACAGCCGCACCCTCTCGCCTTCGACCTCGGCGACCAGCCCCAGATCGATGAAATGATGATGGCCTTTGTGGCGTCCTTCGCCGCTGTCGGCTTTGGCGAGCTTGATCCTGCCGCCTTCGACGCGATCGACGGTACCGATGTGAACGCCGTCGGCGCCGATCACTTCCATATGCTGCTTGATGCTTAGTCTCATTTCGGGCCGCCGTCGCGCAATCAGTTCGTCGCGTTTCCTGGTCAGGAGGTCGAGCTGCGCCTCCTGGTCAGCGATACGCCGCGCGTTCAGTTCCTCGACCGCGCCACCGGAATAGGCGGCTGCCTGTTCGGTCAATTCGATGAGGTTTTCCCTGACCGCGGCGATGCGTCTCTCGATCTCCGCGAGGTCCAGCGAAATGTCAGGCATGGCTCGTCCTCCCCGGCGCGGCAGGCGCGCCCTTGCGCAGCCCCAGGAGCGGCGCTGCCCGAGAGCGCTAACGCCGGGACAGCCGTTTCTGTTTCATGCTGCCGGCGAGAAAAGCAAAAATTACTGTCCCCGCAGCATGATCAGCGGATCGGCGCTGTCGGGCACCCGCCGCCATTGCGCGTTGTCGTCGGCCTCGAACTGCCAGGTCTCGCCGCTTTGCGACATCAACAGCATCTGGCCGTGATCGAGCCGCCATTGCGTCGGCGCAAAGGCCGCGACCGCGGCATCGCATTTCGGCTTCAGGAAGACCTGGAAATTATCCCCGCCGGCTTCGGTATTGGTCAGCGTCAGGCCGCAGATCGCCTGGCCGTTGCCGCGCACCATCGACCAGTCGCCGATCATCTGGTCCATCGATTTTGCCAAAGAGCGCGCGGCAGCAAGGTTTTGCAGGATGTAGATGCCTTCGCCCTGCCGCAGGCCTTCCAAAATCCCGCTCTCGACTTCGGTAAAGTCGATCACCGGGCCCCCGGTTGCATCCTGCAGCCGCACGATATCGAGCCCCTTGATGCTCCAGGCCGCGATGTCCTTGGTGAACGGCAACGCAGCCGCGCAGCCGGGCTCGAGTTCGAGTTTTAAGCCTTGCGGCGTCGTATCGCCTTTGAGGGTAACGACGCAGGTCTTGCTGCGTTCGGTGGTCGAGAGCTCCCACTGGCCGATCATGTCTTTCTTCAGAGTGCTCGCATCCTGCGCGCGCGCCTGATCAAGGCCGGCAACCAGCGCCAGCAGCGCCGCAAGCGCGATGCCGACACGAGGCGTCATCAGCGGCTCTTGGCGGGCGTTTCCGCAACCGGCGTCAGCGGCGGCTTGCCGGCGAACCAGGCTTTCAGATTGTCGACCACCAACTGATCCATGGCGTTGCGGGTCACGACCGACGCGGAGCCGATATGCGGCAGCAGCACCACGTTCTGCATGGTGCGCAGTTCATCCGGCACGTTCGGTTCTTTTTCGAACACGTCGAGGCCGGCGGCCAGAATGGTCCCCGATTTGAGCGCTGATATCAGCGCCTGCTCGTCGACCACCGAGCCGCGCGCGACGTTGATGATGACGCCGCGCGGGCCGAGCGCCTTCATGACATCGGCGTTGATCATTTTCGCCGTCGACGGGCCGCCGGGAACGATGACGATCAGCGTATCCACCGCCTTCGCCATCTCGATCAAATCAGGATAGTGCTTGTGGGACACGCCATCGGCGGGTTTGCGCGTATGATAGACCACGGGCACGCGCGACGCGTCGAGCCGGCGTGCGATTGCTTGTCCAATCCGGCCCATGCCGACCATGCCGACCTTGCGATCCCGCAGCGACCCAACGCTCAGGGGGAAATTCTGCGTCAGCCAGAGCCCGGAGCGCAGATATCGGTCTGCCTTGATGAATTCGCGTAACGTCGCGATCAACAGCCCAAACGCGATATCGGCGACCTCCTCGGTCAGCACGTCCGGCGTGTTGGTGACCATGATGTTGTGGTCGCGCGCATAAGCCGCGTCGATGTGGTCGTAGCCGACGCCGAACGAGGAGACGATCTCCATTTTCGGGAAACGCGCCAGCGTCTTGCTGTCGCCGCGAACCGAATTGTACGTCACCGCCATGCCGCGGATTTTCTCGGCGACCGCAGGCGTCAAGCGCTCGAGGTCGGGAATGGTCTCGAACGGATGCAGGACAAACTGATCGGAAAAGCCGTTATCGACGATCGGCTTGCTCGGCCCATAGATCAATAAATCGATCTTCTCGGAGGAGATGTTTCCGCCAACCATCAGTTTTCCTTTCCAAGCGCGCTCTCGTGCCAGCGCCGCAATACCAGATGCGAGGTTAGCGCCAGCAGCCCATAGATGACAATCCCGGCGGCGGAGAGCAATAATAAGGCAGCGAACATGCGGGGAATGTTGAGGCGGTAGCCGGATTCGAGGATTCGGTAGGCAAGGCCGGAACCGGCGCCGGCGGAGCCAGCCGCGATCTCGGCCACAACGGCGCCGATCAGCGACAATCCGCCGGCGATCCGCAATCCGCCGAGGATATACGGCAACGCCGACGGCAGTTTGAGATGGACAAGCGTCTGCAGCCGCGAGGCGCCATAAAGCCTGAAGAGGCCGGCCAGATTGCGGTCGACCGAATTCAATCCGAGCGCGGTGTTCGACAAAACCGGAAAGAATCCGACGATCCAGGCACAGACGATGACGGCGGCCTGCTGCGGCAGGTAAATCAGAAGTAACGGCGCGATCGCAATCACCGGCGTGACCTGCAGGATCACCGCATAGGGAAACAGCGAATATTCCAGCCATTTCGATTGATTGAACAACAGCGCGAGCGCAATGCCGCCGACGGCGGCGGCAACGAAACCTTCCAGCGTGGTGGTCAACGTGGTCATGAGCGATTGCGACAGCACCGGCCAATCCACGATGAGCGTCCAGAACACCGCGCCGGGAGCCGGCAGGATATGGGGCGGGATATCGTTGATGCGCACCACGAGGTCCCAAACCGCGATGCCCGCCGCCAGCACGACGACCGGAAGCAAAATCCGCACAAGGCGCAGGGTGCGGCTGTCGAGTGCCGCCTGCTCGGCCGATATGGGCTGGGTTTGCAGTTCGCTCATGAACCGGGCAGCCCGGAATAGGACGGCGCCAGCGCGTTCGATACCTCGCGGCAATAGCCGGCATAGTCGACGGAGGTGCGAAACTCCTCGCCCCGCGGTTCAGGCGCATCGATGCGAATTTCGGCCGTGATGCGTCCGGGCCGCGCCGACATCACCACCACGCGCTGCGACAGATAGACCGACTCGAACACCGAATGGGTGACGAAGATGACGGTCTTGTGCAGATTACGCCACAGCGACAACAGATCGTTGTTGAGGCGAAAGCGCGTGATCTCATCGAGCGCTGCAAACGGTTCGTCCATCAACAGGAGATCCGGATCGGTGACCAGCGCACGCGCCAGCGAGACCCGCATCTTCATGCCGCCGGATAATTCGCGCGGATACGCATCGGCGAACTCGGCAAGCCCCACTTGCGTCAGCGCTTCGCTGACGCGCGCATTGGCCTCCGCAGCGGCCGCACGGGCGAGTTTCAGCGGTAGCCGCACATTCTCGCGCACGCTGGTCCACGGCATCAAGGTCGGTTCCTGGAACACAAAGCCGATGGAATGTCCGGCGCGCTCCTCGCCGGGGCGGTGGAAGACACCGACCGTTCCCGACGTCGGCGCGTTCAGCCCCGCGATCAGCCGCAACGCCGTCGACTTCCCGCAGCCCGACGGCCCGAGCAGCGACACGAACTCGCCTTTCGTCACATCGAGGTCCAGCGGCCCGAGTGCCATCACGCCATTGTCATAGACCTTGGTGACGGCGCGGAGACTAACCGCGAGGCCGGCCATGCGCGCCTCGGCTTCGGACAAGACTGCAGGCTGGGCCATCGCCAAGCTAGTTCTTCGGCCGCAGATCGAGGCCGACGCCTTTATTGACAAAACGAAGCGTGTAGGCCTTGCGGAAGTCGATATCGGGCTTGACCACGCCGGCGCGAACCATCTTGTCGAAGAAACTCGCGGCGCGCTCGTCGGTCATGGCGCCGATGCCGTCGCGCAAGGTGTCGCCGGAATCGACAATGCCATATTCCTTCATCTTGCTTAGGGAGTAGGCGAGCAACTCGTCGGTCATTTCCGGATTGAGCTTCTTGATCATGGTATTGGCCGGCGCGTTGTCGCCGTAGAGATAATTGTACCAGCCGATGATGGAGGCATCGACGAAGCGCTGCACCAAATCCGGCTTCTTGTCGACCAGGTCGCGCCGGGTCTCGATCAGGGTGGAGTAGGTGTTGAAACCGTAATCCGCCAGCAGGAGCACCCCGGGCTTGAACTTGGCCGCCTTTTCGACCGCGAACGGCTCCGAGGTGACATAGCCCTGCATCGCGGTCTGCTTGTCGGCGATGAAGGGCTGCGAGTTGAAGGTGTAGGGTCTGACCTTTTGCTCGCTGAAGCCATATTCGGACTTCAGCCATTGAAAGTAGCTGGAAATGCCTTCCTTCGACACCAAGAGCGTCAGCGGCTTGAGCTCTTCGAGTTTTGTCACATTCGATTCCGGATGGGTCAGGAAGACCTGCGGATCCTTCTGAAAGATGGCGGCGACCGTCACTACCGGCACGTTGTTGGCGACCGCATCGAACGACATCAGGGTGTTCGCGGCCATGAAGAAATCGAGCTTGCCGGCGATCAGCAGCATGCGGTTGTTGTCGTTCGGGCCGCCCGGCACGATGGTGACGTCGAGCCCGTATTTCCGGTAGGTGCCGTCGGCCAGTGCCTGGAAAAATCCGCCATGCTCGGCTTCCGGAACCCAGTTGGTTCCGAACGAGACCTTGTCCAGCGTTTGGGCGCGTGCAGGCGAGGAAGCCATGACAATGGCCGCAAGGCCTAGCGTTAACGCTCGCAGCAAAAGAACCGGGTTCATGATTGGACTCCGTTGATCGTTCTGCCCATGATAGGAAGCAATGGACGCCGGTTGCGCCCTTTTGAAGGAATACAAACTACCCTGCAAATCTCCGCAAAGAAACATTCGCTCGATGACTTCTTTCCTGCCTCCCCGCGACTGGACCGAGATTCACTGGCCCGACTTCGCCGCCGCGGAGCCTGAGCGATGGATCGCGGTGCTGCCGCTGGCTGCGACCGAACAGCACGGGCCGCATTTGCCGCTCGGGACCGACGTCATGATCGCGGAGGCCTATCTTACGCGGGTGCGCGAGCTGTTGCCCCAAAACATTCCCGCGACCTTCCTTCCCGTTCAACCGGTCGGGATTTCCACCGAGCATGTCGATTATCCGGGCACGCTGACGCTATCTGTGGAAGTCGCGCTGAAGAGCTGGATGGCGATCGGCGAGAGCGTGGCGCGCGCAGGCCTCAAGAAATTCGTGATGGTGACGAGCCATGGCGGCAACAGCGCGGCGATGACGCTGGTGGCGCAGCAACTGCGCGCGCAACACGGGCTTCTCGCCGTCACCACCGGATGGTCGCGCCTCAGTGCGCCGGAGGGACTGTTTCCCGCCGATGAACTCCGTCATGGCATTCATGGCGGTGCGGTCGAGACCTCGATCATGCTAGCGCGATATAAGCAGCATGTGCGCGTGCCTGCGACCGCCGATTTTCGCTCCAGGGCGATCGCGATGGAAAAAGACTATCGCGTTCTGTCGCCGCAGCGGCCGGCGCCGTTCGCCTGGCAGGCCCAGGACCTTCACGCCAGCGGCGCCGTCGGCGATGCGACGATAGCGTCGGCAGAAAAAGGCGAACGCCTCATCGATCAGGGCGCGCGCGCGTTCAGCGAATTGCTTGCCGACGTCGACAAATTCGACCCGAAAGCCCTTTCAGCGCCCCCGAACGTTTGATGCCCTCTCCTAAGCGCATGTAATCGCTAGCAAATAAAAGCACTTTTCGAATTCCCGGACCATGCTTCGAACCGGAATCGAAGACGCTCCGTCCAACTGGGCATGCGGGCCACAACGGCCGCGTCCAACCCGGATGGAGTTTTTTCATGTCGATCAAAACCAAAATTGCAGCCCTTGCGCTGGCGACCCTTGCCGTCACCGGCGGCCTCGTCTCCACCACCACCCAGGCACAGGCCGGCGGTGGCGGCCTCGGCTGGGGCATCGGAGCCGGTCTTCTCGGCGCCGCCGTGGTCGGCAGCGCGATCGCTGCGAACAATGGCTACTACAACAACGGCTACTATTATGACGGCTACCGCCGCTGCGGCTGGGTTCGCCAGTTCGATGCCTACGGCAACTATATGGGCCGCGTCCGCACCTGCAATTTCTACTGATGATCGGCTGAATTTGAGAGTCTTCAAGACGTTCTGATTGTGAAGACGCTCTGACTGTGGATCCGCGTTCGGCACGGGCGCCTCATCCACCCCCGTGCCGCACCCGACCCGCCCGGTTGTCCCCCCGGGCGGGTCATCCTTTTTTCAAGCCTTGGTTGACGCTCGCCGTCAGGGTCGAGCGATCGGCGCGAGTGTTTTAGGCTAATGCGGCGGCAGCGCGATCAAAAGCCCAACGTTCACGGCAAGATTCTGGTCGTGCCCGCGGGTGAAGGCATAACTGAAGCTGGGCTCGACAAACCACCCGTATTGCGGCGTGACCCAGAACATGAAATCAAGAACGCCCGTGGCGCCGAACGAGCCGGAAGATGTCCATTGCGGGCCGGCGCCGATCATGAATTCCACGTTCTTGGACAGTTGGAACGGCTTCTTGAAAACCAGGTCGGCCTCCCACTCCGTACCTTCCTTGCTTCGCAGTGGACTGATCCCGGCCTCGATCTCCAGCCAATGCTCGATCGGCGTCACCTCGATCGCAAGGCTCGGGCCGAAGCTGTTTTTGCCGTCTTGCAGGCCCCATTCACGCGTCGCGCCAATTTCGAGAACGGCACCGCGATGATCGTCGTCCGAACGCTCCCCGGCGAGAATGGGCGCGGGAGCGGCCATAAGCCCGACAATCAGCAGGGCAGGCACTGAATCGAACGGCTTCATGGCCCATCCCTTCGCGACGAATCGAAACCCGCGCAGATTATGCATGGGCGGCGATCCCCCGCCAGATTGTAAAAAAATTGCGTCGGCGGGCGCGACGCGCCATCGCGGCGCGGCGTTCATGAGCGACCGAGCATCGTTTCTTGACGCGAACCGGTCTCCACCCCGGATCAAGTCCGGGGCAGGCTCTCGCTTGAAACGCGCTAGAAGGCCGCCGACCGGGTTGACGTAGCATAGGGGGGTATCCTATATAACCCCGATGTCACATACCATCCGAGAGAAGAAGAAGCTGCTCGCCCGCGTGGGCCGGATTCGCGGTCAGGTCGAAGCGATCGAACGGGCGCTGAATGAAGAGGCCGGATGCGACCGCATCATGCACATGATTGCGGGCGTTCGTGGCGGCGTCGCCGGCCTGATGGCCGAGGTGGTGGAAGACCACATCCGCACCCATCTGGTCGACCCCGAGAAGAATCCGGGCGCGCTCAACGCCGACGCGGCTGATCAGCTCATTGAAGTGGTCCACACTTACCTCAAGTGAGAGACGTCATGACCGACAATAGCAGCAGCGCCGCGGCGGCCTTTCATAGCCATGTTTTCCTCGGCGAAGGCCATGAGAAGAGCGAGCGCAAGACCTGGGCGGTGATCTGGCTCTGCGGCATCATGATGGTCGCGGAAATCATCGGCGGCCTCTTATTCGGCTCGATCGCGCTGGTCGCGGATGGCCTGCACATGAGCACGCATGCCGGCGCGCTGCTGCTGGCGGCGCTGGCCTATACCTACGCGCGCAAACACGCCAACAATCCGGCCTTCACCTTCGGCACCGGCAAGCTCGGCGACCTCGCCGGCTTCACCAGCGCCATTGTGCTCGCCATGATCGCGATCCTGATTGGCTATGAATCCATCAGCCGCATTTTTGATCCGGTTCCGATTCATTTCGCCGAAGCGATCCCGATTGCTTGTCTGGGGTTGGCGGTCAACATCGCGAGCGCATGGCTCTTGAGCGGCGGTGAGCATCACGGTCACAGCCATGGCCATGGTCACGGACACGCCCATGAAGGCCACGACCATGACGAAACCCATGAGATCGCGACCGCGGGCGGAATCGCAACTCTCGAAATATTTGAAGACGGGATGCCGCCGCGCTTTCGGCTGAGTGCCGAGAGCGGGCTGGTTCTGACTGCCCAGGCGTCTTCGGTTGAAACCGTGCGGCCCGATGGGGCCCGGCAAGTTTTCGCCATGAAGAGCCAAAGCGGCTATCTGGAATCGATCGACGAGATTCCGGAACCGCACGCCTTCACCGCGACGGTTCGGATCGGCGACCGACATTATCCCGTCGTCTTCGAAGAGCACGAACATGCGCACGGATCGGCGGCGCGCGACAACAACATGCGCGCGGCGGTGGTGCATGTGATCGCCGATGCCGCGGTGTCGGTGCTGGTGATCGTCGGCCTGTTGCTGGCGCGTGCCTTTGGCTGGCTCTGGATGGATCCGCTGGCCGGCATCATCGGCGCTTGCGTCATCGCCAGCTGGTCCTACGGCCTGATCCGCGACACCGGCGCGATCCTGCTCGACATGAATCCCGACAAGGGCATGGCCGGCAAACTGCGCGAGGCGATCGAGGCCGAGGGCGATACGCTCGCCGATCTGCATCTCTGGCGCCTCGGGCCCGGCCATCTCGGCGCGATCATCTCGGTCATCACCAATAAGGGACGCGACGCCGATTATTATCGCGCCCGGCTGGCGCGCTTCAAATCGCTGTCGCATCTCACCGTCGAGGTCGCGCGCAGGCCCTGACTTTATAAGCGGGGGATCGCAGGGCTTCGCCTGCGATCCCAGATCATCGGGTGTGGTCGGCGGTAAACCGGATTATGCAACCATGGCTCCGCCATCCTCTGGTTTCGCCGCGTGCACGATCGGGGAGCGATTTCGCGCCTCGCATTGGCTCGCCTGCTCGAGCGCGCTGATCGCAGCATTGGTTGCGTCACAACTGTCACAGACGGCGGATGCGCACGGAATCGCGGGCAACCGCTATTTCCCGGGGACGCTGACATTCGACGATCCCGCCGTGGCCGACGAAGCGATCGTGCCGAATTTCTCGACGCTCGAGCACCCTGACGCCGGCGCCGATGTCACCGACAATCGCATCAACTGGTCTTTTACCCGGCTTCTCACGCCCACCGTCGGATTTGTCGTCGACAGCAGCTGGATCGCGCGCAACTGGGGCGCCGCAAAACGCTCCGGTTTCGACGTCACCTCCGTTGGGCTCAAATGGGAGGTTTTTCGGGATAATCCTCACGAGATGCTGCTTTCCGCAGGCCTCGCATGGGGCATCGGAAAATCCGGCGCGCAGGCGGTCGATGCCAGCGCGCCCGATACGATCAGGCCCGGATTATTTTTCGGCAAAGGCTTTGGCGATCTGCCCGATAGTGTTTCGTGGCTGCGGCCGTTCGGCGTCACCGCCGCCATTGTGCTGGAGCATCCGACCGGCGGCGTATCGCGAAACTTTGGCATCGATCCCCTCACCGGCCAGCTTGGCCCGATGTTGACGAGTAACGTCGACATCCTGCATTGGGGATTTGCGGTCGAATTCTCGACGCTGTATCTGACCAGCCGGTTCACCGGCGGCCCGCCAAAGCAAGAGCCGCTCAATCAGCTGGTGCCGCTGGTCGAATTCGCCTTCGACAGTTCGAAGGGCACAAAATCGATCGCCACCATGAACCCCGGTCTTACGTACGTCGCGGTCACCTGGCAGATCGCGATCGAAGCGATCGTCCCACTCAACAACGCCTCGGGACACAACATCGGCGGCAGAGCCCAATTGCTGCTGTTCCTCGACGATCTGGCGCCCTCCTTGTTCGGAAAGCCGCTGTTGAGCCAGTGATGGCCGCCGTCGTAATCAGAGATACTTCGCGATCAATTTAAAATCCCGCAGTGCCGCCTGACCTTTCGCGCCGGACGCCTTGAGCGACCGTTCGAGGCTGTGGCTGATGTGATCGTGGATAAGGGCCTTCTTGGCGCTCTCGATGGCGCTCTCCACGGCCTGCAATTGCTGGGCGATCTGGGCGCAGGGCCGGCCCCGCTCGATCATGTCGATAATCGTCTCGAGATGGCCATTGGCACGTTTCAGACGCCGGGCGATCGCGGAATGCGGGTGGTCCATCAAATCCTCCTATCCTCCAGGGAGGATAACAGCCATCCTCCAGGGAGGATACGGGAAAATCACTTGACACCGTGAAGGGTCAGGCATACTTGCCAAGGGTTGTCACGGACGTTGGTTCGAGACAAGCCTTTCAACCCCAATGAAGAGCACATGGGCAGTACCACCTTTGGCAACGTCACCCCGGCGATGATCGGGCCAACGCTGCTGCAAGACATCAAGATCAATCGCGCCGGCTTTGGCCGCGTGAGGGTGATGGTCGCACCTAGCTGACCCATCGCGCTCACCGGCCTGCCGCGCCAAGCGGACATGGAGGTGAGCGATGTTCAAAACGCTCGCAAAATCCGGACTTAAAGGATTCTGGCCTGTTCAGCCGCGGCGCATCGCGCCTGTGCCGCACGAGGTCGGGCTTTCCAATGCCACCCATTCCAATGACAACCTTCCGGGTCTTCGCCGCCCGAAGGGCCGGCGCCGGATTCCATCCCCGGCGCTGGCTTGTCATTGGATCGATCGCAACGGCCGGCTCGAATGCCGCTGGCAGGTCGTGCACGGTGGCGATGCGCCGATCGGCGATTTCGACGAGCACGGCGCGACGGGCCGGGCTTCGGGCACGCCGCCGCTGATGTCATCGCGCGGCCGAAGGCTGGCGCCGGCCGGATAGGGGGACCCGGGTACTTGCAATTGCGAATGAGTTGCAATAACGCTGAAGAATGAATGTCACGTTCGTTTGATCTAGCTTACGCGTGGGGCGTGGGGCGGTGAATGAAGGCAATTTGCAAAATTGGAGGCGGCAAAATCGCAGGTGGCACGGCGATCGTGCTCGCGACGTGCTCCGCCGCGCTCGCCGCCGACCTGCCGCCGAGCCTCCCGGCCAAGCCGCCCGTACCTTACGTCGCGACCGCTTACGACTGGACTGGCCTGTATGTCGGCGCCCATGCCGGCGTGATCAGGGGCGCTTCGAACTGGACCGCGCAGCCGGGAGCCGGCGTCCCGGATCTGAATGGATCATTCAATCTTCCGTTCCATTTGGATTTCATGGCCGGCACCGGCAGCTATGTCATGGGGCTGCAGGCCGGATACAATTACGTCTTTCCGTCTCGCGTGTTGCTGGGCGTCGAGGCTGACGTCACCATGCCCAACTCGGACGTGCTGATACCCTTTTCGGTGCGTGGCAGTCAGACGGTGAGCTCGCCCTTGATCGGCCAGGTGACCTATGGCGAGGCGGTGATTCATTACGGCAGCGCGCGCGCCCGCTTCGGTTATGCGTTCGACAACTTTCTGCTTTACGGCACCGGTGGGCTAGCCTGGTCCTACGATCAGGTGACGCGGAGCCAGGACGGTGGCGTTTCGGCTAACGGCTTCGCGGCGCAGGGCACGCTGGACACCAGGCGGTTGTGGCGCCTGGGCTGGGCGGCGGGCGCCGGCATCGAGATCCCGGTCGCCGGGGGCTGGACAGCGAAAGCCGAATATCTGTCGACCGGATTTGGCCACAAGGGCATGACCTTCACGGCCGCCGCAGAACCCTTCAATTCCGACCTGGCGATGCAAAGCATCCGGCTCGGCCTAAATTACAAGATCGGCGATGACAGCACGCACGTCTCGGACTTCCTGACCAAGGGACCATCTGCGCTCGAGACGGATCGCTTCGCGTTCCACGCCCAGGCCACCTACCTCCAGCAGTATGATCCTCCGTTCCGGGCTCCCTACAAGGGACCGAACAGCCTCGACTCGAACATCAGCCGCCAGACCTCGGACTTGACCGCCTTCGCGGGCATCCGCCTCTGGCAGGGCGCCGAAGCCTGGATCAATCCGGAACTCGATCAGGGGTTTGGCCTAAGCGGATCGCTCGGCGTCGCGGGATTCCCGAGCGGCGAAGCCTACAAGGTCGGCGCGGATTATCCCTATCTGCGTGTGCACCGGGCGTTCCTGCGGCAGACCATCGACCTCGGCGGTGACGCCATCGAGCATCTCGACGCCGGGCTCAACCAGTTTTCCGGAACGCGAACGTCGGACCGCCTGGTGTTCACGGTCGGAAAATTCGGCGTGGTCGATATCTTCGACACCAACCAATACGCCCACGACCCGCGCGGCGATTTCATGAACTGGTCCCTTGTCGACACCGGATCGTTCGACTACGCCGCAGATGCGTGGGGCTATTCCGTCGGCGCGGCGGCGGAGTGGTATCAAGGTCCCTGGACGTTTCGCGGCGGCGTGTTCGACCTCTCTTCCGCGCCGAACCAGACCGGCCTGGATTCGCGGTTCGAACAATTCCAGTGGGTCGGTGAAATCGAGCGGCGATATTCCATCCTCGATCAACCCGGCAAGATCGCGATCACGGGCTTTCTGACGCGAGGCGTGATGGGAAGCTTCGAGGACGCGATCCAGCTCGCCGCGATCAATGGAGGCCCCGCCGACATCGCCGCCGTGCGGAAATACCAGGGTCGCGGCGGCATCAGCATGAATCTGGAGCAGCAACTGATGCCCAATGTCGGGCTGTTCATGCGGGCCGGGTTCGCGGACGGCCACAAAGAACCCTTCGAGTTCACCGACATCGACCGCACCGTCGCGACCGGCCTGTCGATATCGGGAAAGCAATGGGGGCGGGATCAAGACGTGTTCGGCATTGCCGGCGTCGTCAACGGCATTTCCGGCGTACACCAGGCGTTTCTCAACGCCGGCGGACTTGGCATCCTGGTCGGCGACGGCATGCTGCCGCATCCCGGCTACGAACAGATCCTCGAGACCTATTACAGCTTTCCGATCTTTGCCTCGAGGATCACGCTCGACTACCAGCTCATCGTCAACCCAGCCTATAATCGCGACCGGGGTCCTGTTTCGGTGCTCGGTCTACGCCTGCATACGCAGTACTGAGCGGTTCCAACAGACAAGGACAATCGGCAGCTAAGGTTGGAATCTCTCAGCCCCGGGCTTAGACAGCAACAATGACCTAAAATTGCGGACTTGCGCCGCGAACAGGCATGCCTGCTCCGCCTTGCGGAAGCCACCCACTCGATCTAAATTAATTGGCTTCGATGCCGATTGCGATTCCGTCCGTCAATCGGCTCGATTTGGCTTGCTGGAACTGCAATGTGCCGCATCCGCTTCCTGATCCTGATACTGATCTCGGCAATGGCTTTCACGGCCGCCACTTGGTCAAATTGCCAAGCCGCCGGATCCTTTCAAACTAAGCCGGCGTTCACGACGGTGGTGACGGCCGGGGTTGCACCTTCGCTGCCAACCGTCACAGCGCCGAACGTATCTGCAGGCGATCTTGTTGGTGGCTGTGGTAGGGGTCGCGTCCGCGATCCGCAAACCCATACTTGCCGTGGCCCGGCCGACATCAGGTAGGGCGCTCCCACAAGACGCGGCCGCGATCGGCTATGAAAAAGCTACTATGGCAGCAGCGGCCGATCCGCTCCCCATACGTTTATTCGTGTGCCTTCGAACAGGCCGGGTCGGTAGAGAACTCGGTCAGCATCCCGCTCAAGCCCCAGCCGTGCGATTTCAGAAAACGCCAAGCTTCCCGACCCTCCGATCTTTGCGAAGCAGGTCGGCAGGATTGAGCTGTCGTAAAACCATAACATAATCGGGAGGCTGTTTCAGGAAAGCGGTTTGCGTGTGACACGCAATACCGGCGTTTCCGATCGGCTTGCAGCGACCCAATGGGCTCAAAGACTATTGATGTCTGCGAACAGATTCTGCAATGAAGAGCTGCCCTTCGGCACGCCTCCGGAGTTCGTTGCTCGTCGCCTTCGCTGCCTACTATCCACCCATCACAAACCCCGCCTATAACGCTGATCTCGGGTCCGGCCAAAAACGTCTCGGGCCGTTTGCACGGCAAGTTCTGAAACAAGGCGCCTCGCATGCCACTTCAAGAAATTCTGACGCCGAGATTGGGGCAGGCGCTGCGGCCCAACATCTGGGACGCGGTCGCGCTTATTCTGGTGATCGGCGCCATGGTGCTGATCGTCTATGGCGGCAGGCAAACCACGCTTCCGCTGTCGGCGCTCGACATCAGTCCGGTTTCGCTCGATCCCTCCAACCTGCCGGTCTATGCGCTGCGGACGACGATGCGGATGCTGCTCGCGATCGTCTGTTCGATCATTTTCACCTTCGTCTATGCGGCGCTTGCCGCCAAGAGCCGGCGCGCCGAGATGGTGCTGATCCCGCTGCTCGACATCCTGCAGTCGGTGCCGATCCTCGGCTTTCTCACGTTCACGGTGGTCTTCTTCCTGAATCTGTTTCCGGGTAGCGTGTTCGGCGCCGAGCTCGCCTGCGTGTTCGCGATCTTCACGAGCCAGGCCTGGAACATGACCTTCAGCATGTACCAGTCGCTCCGCAACGTGCCGAAGGACCTGGAGGAAGCGACCCAAAGCTTTCATTTGAGCGGCTGGCAGCGCTTCTGGCGGCTCGATGTGCCGTTCGCCATGCCGGGCCTGATCTGGAACACGATGATGTCGATGTCGGGCGGCTGGTTTTTCGTGGTGGCGTCGGAAGCGATCACCGTCGGCAACACCACGATCACGCTGCCGGGTATCGGCTCCTATGTCGCGCTCGCCATCGAAAAGCAGAGCCTGCCCGCGATCGGCTATGCCATCCTGACCATGCTGCTCGTCATCATCGCTTACGACCAGCTGCTGTTTCGCCCGGTGGTCGCCTGGGCCGACAAATTCCGCTTCGAGCAGACCGCGTCAGCCACCGCGCCGTCCTCCTGGATGCTCGACCTGTTTCGACGGACACGGGCGTTGCGGGCGCTGACCTATCCGTTCGCCGCCGTGAACAAAGCCATCTCGAATTTGCATATCGCGCTGCCGACGGGCCTTTGGAAGCCGGCCACAAAAGGCCCGCCATCGCGCGTGGTCGATGCGGTCTGGCTTGCGCTGATCGCGGTCAGCACCCTCTATGCCGGCTGGAGGGCCTATTCGTATCTGTCGGCGACATTGAGCCTGGCAGACGTCTTCACCGCCGTTGGACATGGCTTCGTCACACTGGCGCGCGTCGTCGTGCTGATTGCGCTGGCGACGCTGATCTGGGTCCCGGTCGGGGTCTGGATCGGGCTGCGGCCGAGACTCGCCGAACGCATCCAGCCGCTAGCGCAGTTTCTGGCGGCATTCCCGGCGAACCTCGCCTTTCCCGTGTTCGTGGTAGTGATCGTGCGCTACCATTTGAACCCGAATATCTGGCTGAGCCCGCTGATGATCCTGGGGACCCAGTGGTACATCCTGTTCAACGTGATCGCGGGCGCCAGCGCCTTTCCGACCGACCTTCGCGAGGCCGCGGGCAGCTTTCATCTGCACGGATGGCGGTGGTGGATGAAAGTGATCCTGCCAGGCATTTTCCCCTATTACATCACCGGCGCCATCACCGCCTCCGGCGGATCATGGAATGCCTCGATCGTCGCGGAAGTCGCAAGCTGGGGCGATACCCATCTGACCGCAACCGGTCTCGGCGCCTATATCGCAACAGCGACAGAGACCGGGGACTTCCCTCGGGTGGTGCTCGGCATCGCCACCATGTGTATTCTGGTGACGCTGTTTAACCGGCTGCTCTGGAGGCCGCTCTATGCCTTCGGCGAGCGTCGTCTTCGCCTCGGCTGATCAGGGGACAATCATGCTCGATCAAACCACAAAGGCCAATTTGCTCGAGATCCGCGGCGTCTGCCGGTCGTTTCCGAAAGGCAGCGGCGAGGACCTGCAGGTGCTGGAAAAAGTCGACCTGACCATTCATGCCGGCGAAATCGTCGGCCTGCTCGGCCGCTCCGGATCGGGCAAGTCGACATTGCTGCGGATCATCGCCGGACTGATCGCGCCGTCCTCGGGCGACGCCAAATGCCGCGGCGAGACGATCGTCGGCCCGCCGAACGGCGTCTCCATGGTGTTTCAGTCGTTCGCGCTGTTTCCATGGCTGACCGTGCTGCAGAACGTCGAACTCGGACTGGAGGCGCTCGGGATCGACGCCGCCGAGCGCCGCAAGCGCGCGCTCGCCGCGATCGACCTGATCGGCCTCGACGGTTTCGAATCCGCCTACCCGAAGGAATTGTCGGGCGGCATGCGCCAGCGCGTCGGCTTTGCCCGGGCGCTGGTGGTTCATCCGGATTTGCTGCTGATGGACGAGCCGTTTTCGGCGCTCGATGTATTGACCGCCGAGACGCTGCGCACCGACCTGGTCGATCTCTGGATCGAAGGAAGGCTGCCGATCAAATCGGTGCTGATGGTGACGCACAACATCGAGGAAGCGGTGTTGATGTGCGACCGCATCCTGGTGTTTTCCTCCAACCCCGGCCGGGTCGCCGCCGAGATCAAGGTCGACCTGCCGCACCCGCGCAATCGCCTCGATCCGACCTTCCGCCAGCTCGTCGACAGCATCTATGCCCGCATGACACAGCGCGCCGAGCCGCGCGCGCCGGCGATCGAGGGCATCCACGGCACCGGCGTCGGCATGATCCTCCAGCACGTCTCCTCCAACGTGCTGTCCGGCCTGATCGAAACGCTGGCGGCACCGCCCTATAACGGGCGCGCGGACATGCCCGTGCTCGCCAACAGCCTGCAGCTCGAAGCCGACGAGATCTTCCACCTCGGCGAATCGCTGCAACTTTTGAGGTTTGCTCAATTGAACGAAGGCGATTTGATCCTGACGGAAGCCGGCATGCGCTTTGCGCACCTGGAGACCGACGCCCGCAAAAAACTCTTCGCCGAGCATCTGATCAATTATGTGCCGGTGATGGGGTTGATCCGCCGGGTGCTCGACGAGCGCCCCTCGCACACCGCGCCCGAAGCGCGCTTCCGCAACGAGCTTGAGGATTACATGGCGGAAGACCAGGCCGATGAGACGCTGAAAACCATCGTCTCATGGGCGCGATATGCGGAATTGTTCGCCTATGACGAGCAGTCGGAAACGTTCAGTCTGGAAAACCCGCACTAGCGGCGGATTTTTATTTGGTCGTCCCTGCGAAAAGCAGGGACCCATACGCCGCGGCCGCGCTTTGGGCACGATGGCCGACGGCTTTCTAAAACAACTGAACCCTGTGGTTATGGGTCCCTGCTTTCGCAGGGACGACGAGAGAACCCTAACCCCCCGGCGCGAACGACTCCGCGCGCGCCAGCGCCCAGCCGTCGCGAAAACGCGGATCGCTGGTGCCGTCGATCAGTTCGCCCGGCAGCAGCGAGGGATAGAGCTGCGCGAAGGAACGCACCTCGGTCGTGGAAGATCGCTGCGAGAAATGGATCGGCCGCAATTCCTGCGGATGTTCGAGGCCCGCGGCGGCGATCAATTCAGCCAGCGCGTGCAGGGTGGCGTGGTGATAATTGTAGACCCGCTCCACCTTGTGCGGCACCACCAGCGCGCGCTGGCGGGTCGGGTCCTGGGTGGTCACGCCGGTCGGGCAGCGGTCGGTGTGGCAGGACAGCGACTGGATGCAGCCGAGCGCGAACATGAAGCCGCGGGCCGAATTGCACCAGTCGGCGCCGATCGCCATCGCGCGCGCCATGTCGAAGGCGGTCGCGATCTTGCCGGCGGCGCCGATCCGGATACGATCGCGCGCATTGATGCCGACCAGCGCGTTATGAACGAAGTTGACGCCCTCGCGCATCGGCATGCCCATATGGTCCATGAATTCCAGCGGCGCCGCGCCGGTGCCGCCTTCATTGCCGTCGACCACGATGAAATCCGGATAGATCCCCGTCTGCAGCATTGCCTTGCAGATCGCCAGAAATTCCCAGGGGTGGCCGATGCAAAGCTTGAAGCCGGCCGGCTTGCCGCCGGACAGCCGCCGCATCTCGCCGATGAAGGCCATCATTTCCAGCGGCGTCGAAAACGCCCGGTGGGTCGCCGGCGAAATGCAGTCCTCGCCCATCGCGACGCCCCTGATCCTTGATATCTCCTCGGAAACCTTGGCCGCCGGAAGCACGCCGCCATGGCCGGGCTTGGCGCCCTGGCTGACCTTGAGTTCGACCATCTTGATCTGGTCGTCGGACGCGACGCGGGAAAATTCTTCCGGATTGAACGAGCCGTCGCGGTTGCGGCAGCCGAAATAGCCGGAGCCGACCTCCCAGATCAGGTCGCCGCCGTTCTCGCGATGATAGGGGCTGACGCCGCCCTCGCCGGTGTCATGCGCGAAGCCGCCCTTTTTCGCACCCGCATTCAGCGCCCGCACCGCGTTCGGACTAAGCGCGCCAAAACTCATCGCCGAGATGTTGAACACCGATGCCGAATACGGCTTGACGCAATCCGGCCCGCCGATGGTGACGCGGAAATTCGCGTCGGCACGTGCTTTCGGCGCCACCGAATGGTGGATCCATTCATAACCCTCGCGATAGACATCCTCTTGCGTTCCGAACGGCCGCTTGTCGAGCACCATCTTGGCGCGCTGATAGATCAGCGAACGGGTGTCGCGACTGAACGGCATGCCGTCCTTCTCGCTCTCGAAGAAGTATTGCCGCATCTCGGGGCGGATCTCTTCCAGCAGGAAGCGCAGATGCGCCGAGATCGGATAGTTTCGCAACACCGCGTGATTTTGCTGCAAGAGGTCGCGAATGCCGAGAGCCGTCAGCCCGCCAAAAATGAGGATCGGTATCAGGACCAGATCGAACACCTTGCGATCGAAGATCCCAAGCCCAAGCAGCAAGGCCGTCACGACGCCGCAAATCGTCAGAACGATGAAGCGCGGCGAGAACGGAAGCATCAGTGTTTCCATGGGACCCCTCAGGCAGATTCTTCCGTTGTTTATTGTTGTCGGCCGCAGTTTATTCCAACTAACGGACCAATGCTGTACACGATATTTCGCGGACAGGTCATGGATATGACAGCCATCAGGCTAGCCAATCCGCCGGTCTGCAATCAATCGGTCCGGTGACCGGGTATATTACCCGGTATGAGTCTTATTGCGGTGCAACGTAGGCGGCCCCGAGCTTGCGATGCCAGCCCCTCATGGTGAGGAGGCGCACTTGCGCCGTCTCGAACCATGCGGCCCGAGCGGTGCCTCTGGCCATCCTTCGAGACGCGCGCAAAGCGCGCTCCTCAGGATGAGGAGCGGATGCGGAGGCACGGCTCAATGACCGTGCGGGCGCATCTCATGCGGAATCCCGCGTTGCTCGAGGCCGCTTTGCGCCAGCCAAGCGTCGGTGCTCTGGATCGCGCGCTCGATATGATCGGCGGTTCGGGTGAAATCATAGGGCGATCCGACCAGCGGACACAATGGCGGGACCACGTAATATTCTATACCGGGGTGGAGGCCCTCCAATTCGCTCACCAGTTGCCGCGCGATCAGCAGCGTCAGCGCGTGCAGCGCGTTCGCCACCGCGCCGCTCGGCGGCGCGTGCTCCGCGCAGGCATAGCCGGTCGGCAGGATGATCAGGCGCCGCGCGCCCTTTTTGACCGCGATCCGGACCGGCGTGTTGGAGGAGATCGCGCCGTCGGCGAGATAGAGATCCTTGTAGCGGACCGGCGCGAAAGCGCCGGGGATTGCGGTCGAGGCGACAATGGCGTCCGCGGTCGAACCCTCCGACAACACGATGCTGTCGCCCGAGAGGATATCCGTGGTGACGATATGCACCGGGAGCTTTGCGTCTTCCAGATTTCGATAGGGAATATGGTCGTCGATCAGCTTGCGGATGCCGTCATTCGGGATCAGAAAATCCCGCCGCCAGACAAATCCCACCAGCGTCCGCCACGTCACCGGAAAAACGTCATGCCGCTGCAACCCGCGCCAGATGGTTTCGAGCTGCAGCACGCCTTTGAGCGTCGGATCGCCGGCATAGTAGGCCCCGTTCAGCGCGCCGACGCTGGAGCCGACCACCATATCCGCTGATATTCCGTGGGCGGCGAGCGCGTGCATCATGCCGACCTGGATCGCGCCAAAACTGCCGCCGCCTGCGAAGACGAAGGCCGTCTTGACCGGGCTGGCTCGGTTGGATGTCAGCAAGGTTTTCGTTCGCTCCCGGTGTCGTCGCATTGGGATGTGCGACGTTGGCTGGCGTTATAGCAGCGGGTGGGGACGGCGTGCTACTGGCACGAGCCTATCGTCGTCCCCGCGCACGCGGGGACCCATAACCACCGATGGGTGGGTTTGCGAACGCTGGGGCCACGGCCCGGCGCAACAACAGCGAGCGGTGGTTATGGGTCCCCGCTCAAGGCCGGGACGACAGCGTGTTACCGCTCCACGAACGCCTTTTCGATCACAAAGTGGCCGGGCTCGCTGTGATTGCCTTCGAGAAAACCGCGCGCGTCGAACATGGCGCGCAATTCTTCCAGCATCGCCGGGCTGCCGCACATCATGATGCGGTCGGTTTCGAGTGAGAGCGGGCCCTGGCCGATATCGTTGAACAACTGTTCTGAGGTGATCAGGTCGGTGATGCGGCCGCGGTTGCGGAACGGTTCGCGGGTGACGGTCGGATAATACACCAGCTTCTCGGTCAAGAGCGGTCCGAACAATTCGTCGTCGCGCAGTTTTGCCACCAGCTCTTCTCCATAAGCGAGTTCGGAAACCTGCCGGCAGCCATGGACCAGCACGATGGTTTCAAACTGCTCATAGACGTCTGGATCCTTTATGAGGCTCGCGAACGGCGCGAGACCCGTTCCGGTCGACAGAAGCAGCAGGCGCTTTCCGGGAATGAGATTGTCCGAAACGAGCGTGCCGGTTGCCTTGCGCCCAACCAGGATGGTGTCGCCCTCTTTGATCTTCTGCAGCCGCGAGGTCAGCGGCCCATCGGCGACCTTGATCGAGAAGAATTCCAATTCCTCCTCGTGATTGGCGCTCGCCATGCTGTAGGCGCGCAACAAGGGGCGGCCATCGACCTCGAGCCCGATCATGGCGAACTGGCCGTTCTGGAATCGAAAGCCGGAACTGCGGGTGGCTCGGAAGCTGAAAAGCGTGTCGGTCCAGTGCCGGACAGAAAGAACTTTCTCTCTATTAAATGCGCTCATGGGATTTGGTTTTCCGTTGTCGCCTGGTGTAGAAGGATCACGTGGGTTCGGCCCCGGAAGAGGCAAAAACCCCTGCAATATCTGATGATTTAGCGTTTCAAATAGACTGCTGTCAGTGATAGTCAACACACATCGACGCGCATTTGACGGGCGAAATTGGCGGCCGGTTCGGCTACGGAAAAGCTTTGCTGCGGATCGCCGCCGTCGCGCAATTAACTTGCTGGAATCGGGCTCCGATCGAGCAGTTAATTGCCCCACGAGGGCAAAAATTTCGTTAAGAGTAAAATCTCAAAACAAAATGCCAGATCGCCTGATATCGCATGCGCAGCCTTGAGACATTTCGATCGGGAAAGCCGGGTTTTTATCCGGACCAGGCGGTCTATGCGGAATTCGCCTGCGCGCAATTCGGCCTCGCGTTTCAGGACAAGGACGGCGGAACGGGACTCCTGTTCACCGTGGCCTCAAAGACCAAAAGCGTCCATTTCGGCGCCGGGCGTGCTTCGTGGTATCCGCAAAACGGCGCCACGGCCTCGACGCTGGCATCGGACAAATATTTCACCAACAAGATCCTCCAAGACGCCGGCATCGCCACGCTCGGCGGCGAATATTTCTTTCTGCATGACCGACACCGCGCCCATCGCCCCGCGGGCCATGAGCGCGAAGACGCGCTCGCGTATTTCAGAAGACTGGGCGGCACGGCGTTCATCAAGCCGCTGCAGGGATCGCGCGGCGATTTCGCGCAAGTGCTTCACGGCGAAGCGGCGCTGGTTGGATATTTTGATGAGGTCTCGAAATATTACGATGCGGTCTTGGTCCAGCGCGCTGTCACTGGATTAGAACACCGGATTTTCCTGCTGGATGACGAAGTGGTCTATTCGGCGCGAAAATATCCGCCCTTTTTGCTGGGCGATGGCATTAGCCCGATCCGCGATCTCCTGACCACGCATAACGCGGCCTTGCGCTCGCGCGGACTTTCACCCGCTGCCGCCAGCCACGATGTTTCGCTCGACACAGTGCTGGCAAAGGGCGAGCGCTGGAACATTCCCGGGCGGACCAACCTCAGCGCGGGCGGAACGATGGTGATCGAGGCGCCCTATTCCGATGCGGCCATCGCGCTGGCGCGCAAGGCCGCGCGGACGCTCGGACTGCGGGTTGCCGCCGTCGATCTCTTCACCGATATCGGCGGTGATCCCAAGGCGATCGGGATCATCGAGGTGAACTCCAATCCGTCGATCCGGCTCCTGGAAGAGTCCGGCCGCGGCGACCTGATCCTGAAAATCTGGCAGCACACATTTCTGGCGATGGGATTATTGGGTGTTTGATCTGCCAAAATACGGCGACGGGGTCTGCCTGGCGCGGCTGGCGGCGTTACTCGACGCGCTCGCGATCGATCGCGCAAGGCTGTCGCGCATGTCGGTGGTGGTGACGGGGTCGAACGGCAAGGGTTCAACGGCAGCGTTCTGCGCCGGCATCGCCCGCGCCTACGGCTTGCGAACGGGGCTGTTCACCTCGCCGCACCTCTATCGTGTCAACGAACGGTTTCAGGTCGATGGCAAGCCTGTTGCCGACGATGACCTCGCGCGGCTTGCTTCGCGGATCACGGCCGCCATTGCCGATATCACGCAACGCGGCGGTGAAAAATTCGGAAGCTTTGAGGCGATGTTCGCACTGGCCTGCCTGCATTTTCAGGAGAGCGATTGCGATTTCGCCGTGTTCGAGGCCGGCATCGGCGGCCGCTACGACCCGGTCCGTCTGGTCGGCGCGCGCACCACTTGCGTGACGTCGGTCGATTACGAGCATGTCGAATTGCTCGGCCATTCCCTGGAACTGATCGCGTCCGACAAAAGCGACGCCTGCGCGTCTGGCGGCACGATCGTCTATGGCGAAAATTGCCGAAAGCTCGCGCCGCATCTGACCGAATATAACCGCTTTCGCGGGGTCATGCCGCTGTTTGTCCACGACCAAATCGGGATCGGCGGCGAAGCCAGCTCCTCGTCGACGCAGCGGTTCGACTTCGCGCTCGAAGCTTATGATTTTCGCGCCCTCGAAACCAACCTGCTCGGCGCCTTTCAGTTCAACAATGCGGCGATCGCGACCGCTTTGTTCCTGCTCTGGCTGCAGGACAAGCGACCCGGCGAAAGGCGCGCTGCCATCGAATTAGCCGTGCGATCGGGGCTGCGCGAGGTGCGCTGGCCCGGCCGTCTCGAAGTCATCAGGCAAGACCCGCTCACCTTGATCGACGTCGGCCATACGCCTGACGGCATCAGGCAATCGCTCGCCAGCCTGAAGGCGATCTACGGTGAAGAGGGCTGGGTGCTCGTCACCGGCGTTTCCCGCGACAAGAAGGCAGGTGAGATCGTGGGCGCGCTGGCGCCGTCGTTCGACACTATTATCTGCACCATGGCGCACCATAAGGGCGCGGACGCCGAGACGATTGCGACTACGGCGCGCAAGGCCAACCCGCAGGCGGCCGTTCACATCGCAAAAACCATCGAGGACGCCGTGAGCTTGAGCGAGAGGCTCGCCGCGTCGGAGAGCCGAAAGATCTATGTGGCCGGCGGATTATTTTTGGCGATCGAATACGCGGTCGTCGCGAGCGGCGGCCGCGCACCGGATTTGGATTTTTTCTAACGAGGTCTCACCTCGTCATTGCGAGGAGCAACGCGACGAAGCAATCCACTCTCAGCCAATACTCGGTGCCATGGATTGCTTCGCTGCGCTCGCAATGACGGTCAGTTACTCGTGCCCTCGGTATCGTTGAGCACGTGAAAGGCCTCCTCGAGCTGCGGCGAGATCGGGACGTTGAGCTTCTCGCCGGTCGGCAGCCGTGCGACGAACCATTTGTTGTAGAGCGGGATCAGGTCACGGTTCGAACCGAGCTTGTGGAAGGTGCGTTCCACCACCGCCGCAAGCTGCGGCTCGCCCTTGCGGAACATGATGCCGTAGGGATCGTAGGACAGATAATCGCCGGTGACTTTAAACTTGTCCTGCGCCTTGTGCCGCACGATCAGGCCGTACAGCAGAATGTCGTCGGTCGCGAACGCGTCGGCCTTGCCGTCGACTACCATTTGGTAGGATTGCTCGTGGTCGCCGGCCGTGACGATGTTCAGGCCGAGCGAGAACTTCTTGTCGACATTATGCATCGCCTGCTCGTTGGTGGTGCCCTTTGTCACCACCACGGTCTTTCCCTTCAGGTCGGTTGCCGCCGAGATGTTTGATGCCTTCGGCACCATCAGTTTGGTGCCGGCGACGAACATCAGCGGCGAGAACGCCACCTGCTTGGCGCGCTCCGCGTTGGCGGTGGTCGACCCGCATTCGAGGTCGATCTTGTTCTGCAGCACCGCCGGAATGCGGTCATCCGAGGTGACCTTGACATATTCGATCTTCAAATTGGCGTCGTCGACCTCGACACCGATCTCGTCGACGATCGCTTCGCAGAGCTCGAGGCTGTAGCCGATCGGCCGGTTGGCCTGATCGAGAAACGAAAACGGCGGCGAAGCCTCGCGATAGCCGAGATGCACGACATGGGTCTTCTTGATGTTGGCGAGCGTCGGGCTAAGCCCTTCGCCGCCGGTCTGGGCGCTCGCGGCCGTTGTCAATAGACACGCTACCAACAACAGGCCGCAGGCCGGGACAGATCGCCCCAGGGTTTGGCGCATGGTTTCCTCCCATCAATGGCCGGCCATCGCGGGAATTTCGCCGGCGATCATATCCGGCGGCACGACGTCGTCGGGGCCAAGCGCGTGTTCGGGCGCGAGTTCGCCCTCCCACTTCGCCACCACCGCGGTTGCCAGCGAGTTGCCGATCACATTGGTGGCGCTGCGTCCCATGTCGAGGAACGTATCGATGCCCATGATCATCAACAGCCCCGCCTCGGGAATGCCGAACTGGCTCAAGGTCGAGGCGATCACCACCAGCGAGGCGCGGGGAACACCGGCGACGCCTTTCGAGGTGATCATCAAGGTCGCCAGCATCGCCAGCTGGGTGCCGAGCGACATTTCGATCTTGTAGGTCTGCGCGATAAAGATCGAGGCAAAGGTGCAGTACATCATCGTGCCGTCGAGATTGAAGGAATAGCCGAGCGGCAGCACGAAACTCGAAATCCGCGACGAGGCGCCGAAGCGGTTGAGGCCTTCGAGCGTCTTCGGGTAGGCGGCCTCCGAGCTTGCGGTCGAGAACGCGATCATCAGCGGTTCGCGGATCAGCCGCAGCAGATGGCTGTATCTCGGCCCGATGACGACGAACCCGACCATGACCAGGATGCCCCACAGGATCATCAGCGAGAGATAGAAGCCGCCCATGAAGACCACGAGCTTCCACAGCACCAATAGACCGTTCTTCGCCACCGTCGCGGTGATCGCCGCCCACACCGCGATCGGCGCGAACAGCATGACATAGCTCGTCACCTTCAGCATGATGTGGCCGAGGTCATCGATCAGCGAAAGGATCGGCTTCGAGCGCTCGGGCATCGCGCCCATCGCGACCGAGAAGAACACCGCGAACACCACGATTTGCAGGATCTCATTCTGCGCCATCGCATCCGCGATCGAGGTCGGAATCAGATGGGTCAGGAATTTTTCGATCGAGAAGGCCGACACCGGCAAGCCCGTGGATTGCGTCTTGTCCGGCAAAGTGCCGGGGAAATTCGCACCGGGCTGCAGCAGATTCACCATCACGAGGCCGAGCAGCAGCGAGATAAAGGACGCGCTGACGAACCAACCCATGGTTTTCGCAAAAATCCGCCCCAGCTTGGCGCCGCTGCCCATATGGGCGATGCCGCCGACCAGTGTTGCGAACACCAAGGGCGCGATGATCATCTTGATCAGGCGCAGGAACAGCATCGCGATCAGGTTTACGTCAGCGGCGATATCCGCCCTTATATCGGGAAGATAATTGAAGATCAGCGCCCCCATCACGATGCCGAGCGCCATCGCGACCAGAATATATTGCGTAAACCTGTTCGACATTTGCTTACCCCCGTAAGTTCCGGCGGCGACGAGTTTGGCAGATTTTGGGGGCGACGCAACTCGCTTCCCCGGATCGACGGGTTTGCTACAATGTTCCCGTTGCGGGATGAACGTCCGCCGACTAGCGTCGTGCGCAACGCACAATGTGTGCAGGGTGCGCGTTTCCTGCGCGTCAATTGCATCAAGAAGCGTCACTTCGAGGGGAGAGAAAGCCATGAGCGACACCGTCAACCGACAGGTCTTGCTGGTCGAGAAGCCGGCTGGGAAACTAGGGCCGGAGCATTTCAAGATGGCCAAGGCGACCATCCCCGAGCCCAAGGACGGCGAGGTGCTGGTGCGCCTGCGCTACATCTCGCTCGATGCCGCCAACCGGGCCTGGATGCACGGCGCGACCTATCGCGCGGCGGTCGAGGCCAACACAGTGATGGCCGGCGGCGGCATCGGCGAGGTGGTATCGTCGAAGGCGCCGGGGCTTGCGCCGGGCGACATTGTGTTCGGCGATACCGGCTGGCAGGATTACGCGGCTGTCCCCGCAAAACATCTGACCAAGATGCCGAAGGTCGAGCCGATGACGCATCTGCTCAGCGTCTACGGCATCGCCGGCCTCACCGCCTATTTCGGACTGCTCGACATCGGCAAGCCTAAAGCCGGCGAGACCGTCGTGGTGTCAGCCGCGGCCGGTTCGGTCGGCTCGATCGTCGGCCAGATCGCCAAGATCAAAGGCTGCAAGGTCGTCGGCATCGCCGGCGGCAAGGACAAGTGCAACTGGCTGACGCGTGAGCTCGGCTTCGATGCCGCGGTCGATTACAAGGACGGCGCGGTGTTCAAGGCGCTCAAGGCCGCGGCGCCCAACGGCATCGATGTCTATTTCGACAATGTCGGCGGCGACATTCTCGAGGCGTGTCTGTCGCAGATGAACAATCGCGGCCGCATCGCCTGCTGCGGCGCGATCTCGCAATATGACGGCGTGCCGTCGGCGCATGGCCCGCGCGGCGTGCCCGGCCTGATCGTCGTAAAACGTCTCATCATGCAGGGTTTTATTGTGATGGACTTCATGGATCAACGCGATGAGGCGCTGAGCGATCTGCAATCCTGGGTCGCCTCCGGCAAACTGAAGGTCCAGGAGGACGTCATCAACGGGCTGGAGAACACGCCGAAGGCGCTGATTGGATTATTGGCCGGTGAAAACCGCGGCAAGCGGATGGTGAAGGTGTAAGGCTCGGAGGTCGAGGCGAACTAAAGCGTGGACTCGTAATCTCCAGTTAGGGGAGACTCGTGCGACGCAGGGATTTCATCACGCTTCTCGGCGGCATAGGAGCGGCGGGCGCGTGGCCGGATTGCACGCGCGCGCAGCAGCCGGCAATGCCAGTAATCGGATTTCTCAGCAGCTTTACGACCAATCCGCGATTTGTTGCCGCGTTTCGTCAGGGCCTTGGCGAAACCGGCTACGTCGAGGGCCAGAACGTCGCGATCCAATACCACTGGGCGGAGGGAGGCCAATACAATCGATTGCCGACGGTAGCAGCGGAACTGGTTGGCCGCCGAGTGGCTGTGATTGTGGCAAGCCCAATTCCCGCGGCCCTCGCTGCTAAGGCGGCGACCACGACGATTCCAATCGTTTTCGCGATTGGCAGCGATCCGATCGAGTCCGGTCTTGTGACCAGCCTTAACCGGCCGGGTGGAAATATTACCGGCGTAAGTTTTCTTAGCGTCGAGTTGGGGGCGAAGCGACTTGAACTGCTGCGCGATCTCGTACCCAAAGTCGCTTCAATTGCCTTGCTCGTGAATCCGAACAATACGAATGCGGAGCCGCAGACCAAAGAAACCCAATTGGCGGCGGCGGGACTTGGACTGGATCTCGATGTCCTAAAAGCCAGCACAAGAGCCGATTTCGATCAGGCCTTCGCGACCCTGGTCCGACAGCGGGCCGGTGCCCTGGTCGTCAGCGCCGACCCGTTTTTCATCAGTCAACGTGATCATCTGGTCGCCCTGGCGGCGCACCATGCGGTGCCCGCGATCTACTATGCGCGCGAGTTTGCGGAGGCCGGCGGCTTGATGAGCTACGGGTCCAACTTTGCTGCTGCGAATCGTCAGGCGGGCGTTTATGCGGGGCGGATTCTCAAGGGCGAGAAGCCGGGTGACCTTCCGGTCATGCTGTCCGCCAAGTTCGAGTTCGTGATCAACCTCAAGACCGCCAAAGCACTCGGGGTTGAAGTGCCGGCAAAGCTTCTCGCGCTCGCCGACGAGGTGATCGAATAGCGATCGCGTGGCGTAAGCCTCTCAATGTCCGGCCTGCGGGCTCGTCTGCGCCGCGGGCGCCTTTCCCTTGTGCGACGTGAGCCAATTCTCGAACCGCTGCACCACGACAAAGAAGCTCGGCACGAACAGCACGGCGAGGCAGGTCGAGGCGATCATGCCGGAGAACACGGTGATGCCGATCGATTTGCGGGCGCTGGCGCCGGCGCCGCTCGCGAGCACCAGCGGCACCACGCCGAGGATGAAGGCAAACGACGTCATCAGGATCGGCCGGAAGCGGGCGCGCGCCGCCTCTACCGCCGATACCACTAGCGACTTACCGTCGCGCACATGCAATTCGAGCGCGACCTCGACGATCAGAATGGCGTTCTTCGCCGACAGCGCGATCAGGAGGATCAGCCCGATCTGGGTATAGAGGTTGTTCTCGATCCTTAAGCCCGTGAGCACCGCCATCGGGCCGATCAGCGAGAGCGGCACCGCGAGGATCACGGAGATCGGCGCGTACCAGCTTTCATATTGTCCGGCCAGCACCAGGTACACCAAAAGAAGAGCCAGGCCGAACGCCAGGTAGATCTGGCCGCCGACGGATTTCTCCTGATACGACATCGCCGTCCACTCATAGCCAGTCCCCGGCGGCAAGGTTTTTGCGGCGATCTGTTCCATCAGGTCGATCGACTGGCCGGAGCTGTAGCCCTGGGCCGGCAGGCCGATGATGGTCGCGGACGGGTACAGATTGTACAGGCTGATCAGCGAGGGCCCGACCGTCGGCGTGATGGTCGCGACCGTCCCGAGCGGGATCATGTCGTCCTGGCTGTTGCGCACCATCAGGTTTTCGATGTCCCGCGGGGTCAGGCGAAACTTCGCGTCGGCCTGGGTGTAGACCTGAAAGGTGCGGCCGAATTTGTTGAACTGGTTGATGTAGCTCGATCCGAGATAAGAGGACAGCGTCGAGAAGACCTGGTCGGTCGTGACATGCAGGGTCTGGGTCTTGACCCGGTCAACCTCGACGTCGAACTGCGGCACCATCGCACGGAACGGCGCGTTAACGCGCTGCAGCGCGCTCTGGGTCTGCGCGTTGGCGACGATGGCGCCGGTGATGGCCTGCAATTTGCCGAAGTCGGAATTGCCATCGCGCAGCTCGACCTGCATGGCGAAACCGGCGGCATTGCCGATGCCTTGAATGGGCGGCGGTGGAATCACGAGGATCCGCGCTTCCGGGATCGCCGCCAGTTTCTGGTTCAGGCCGATGATCAGCGACCGCAGATCCTCGCCCGGACCGCGCTCGCTCCAGTCCTTCAGGATCAGATAGGCGACGCCGGCATTGGCAAGGCTCGACGAATTATCGAGCGCCGATATGCCGGCAATGCTGATCACCTGATTGACGCCCGGGGACTTGCCGGCCAGTTCGCTGACCTGATCGAGCACGCGCTGGGTGCGGTCGAGCGCGGCGCCATCCGGCAACTGCACGGCGGTGAGCAAATAGCCCTGATCCTCGATCGGAATGAAGCCGGTCGGAACCCGCGACAGGCCGTAGCCGCCAATGCCGATCACGATCAGCGCGACGATGACCGACAGGTTGCTGTTTTCGGCCATACGGCCGATCAGCCGGCCGTAGCCCCGCTCCAGACGGTCATAGACCGCGTTGAAGCCGCGATAGAAAAAGTTGCGCTGTTCGGGCGGCACCGGCCGGCGTAGCCACAACGCGCATTGCGTCGGCTTCAGCGTCGCGGCGTTGACGGCGCTGAGCAGCGCGGTCGCGGCGATCACCAGCGCGAATTGCGAGTACATTCGCCCGGTCAATCCCGGCAGGAAGGCCGACGGCAAGAACACCGAAATCAGCACCAGCATGATGCCGATGATCGGCCCGAACAGCGCATCCATCGCGGCGATCGCGGCGTCATGGCCGGACATGCCGCGTTCGATATTATGGGCCGCGCCTTCGACGACGACGATGGCGTCGTCCACCACGATGCCGATCGCGAGCACGATCGCAAACAGGGTCGAGAGGTTGATGGTGAAGCCGAGCGCCGCCATCGCCGCGAAGGCGCCGATAATCGTCACCGGCACGGTGGTGGCCGGCACCAGCATCGCGCGCCAGTCCTGCAGGAAGATCAGGATCACGACCAGCACCAGGAAGCCGGCCTCGATCAACGTCTTGTAGACTTCGTCGATCGAGGCCGAGACGAATTTGGTGGTGTCGAACGGCGTGTCGTATTTGACGTCCTGCGGGAACTGGGCGGCGAGCGTCGTCATCTTCTTCTTGATCGCCCTCTCGACATCGAGCGCGTTGGCGCCGGGCGACTGGAAGATGCCGATGCCGGTGGCGGGCTTGTTGTTGAGCGAGAACACCTGACTGTAGGTCTGCGCGCCGAGCTCGACCCGGCCGACGTCGCGCACGCGCGTGACGTCGCCGTTATTTCCGGTCTTGACGATCACATCCTCGAATTCGCTGGGATCATCCAGCCGGCCGTTGACGTTCAGCGTATATTGAAACGCCTGTCCGGCAGGCGTCGGTGGCATGCCGACCTGGCCGGCGGCGACCTGCTGGCTCTGCTGCTGGATCGCGTTGATGACGTCCTGCGGCATCAGCCCGCGGACCTGCAGCTTGTTCGGATCGAGCCATACCCGCATCGAATACTGGCCCGCGCCGAACACGGTCACATTGCCGACGCCGGGCAGTCGCGACAGCTCGTCGCGGAGGTTGATGGTGGCGTAGTTTGAGAGAAACAGGCTGTCATAGGTCGAATTCGGCGACGTCAGGGTCACGAACAGCAGGATCGCCGTCGACTTCTTCTGCACCGTGACGCCCTGGTTCTGCACCGATTGCGGCAGCTGCGACAGCGCGCTCGACACCCGGTTCTGCACCAACACCTGCGCGAAATTGAGGTCGGTGCCGATCTTGAAAGTGACGGTGAGCGAATAGGTGCCGTCGGCGCCGCTATAGGACTGCATATAGAGCATGTCCTCAACGCCGTTGACCTGCTGCTCGATCGGCAGCGCCACGGTGTCGATCACGGTCTTGGCGCTGGCGCCGGGATAGCGCGTCGTGACCGACACCGTCGGCGGCACCACGTCGGGATATTGCGCGACCGCGAGGCTGAACAGCGCCACGCCGCCAATCAGGATCATCAAAATCGCGATGACGTTGGAAAGGACCGGCCGCTCGATGAAGAATTTCGAAATCATGACCGGTCCTATTTGGCCGCTGCCGGCGCCGCTTCGGCCTTCTGCACTTGCGGATCGACTTTCTGGCCCGGGATCGCGCGCAATAATCCGGCGATGACGACGCGGTCATCGGCCTTCAGGCCGCTTTCGATGACGCGCAGATCGCCCTCGACCGGCCCGGTCTGCACCTTGCGCTGCTCGACGACGTTGTCGCCGTTCACGACCAGCACATATCGTCCGGCCTGATCGCTGCCGAGCGCGACGTCGGGCACCAGCAACGCGTCGTGCTGCTGCACCAGCGGAACGCGGACGCGGACATAATACCCCGGCAACAGGACGCGATCGGGATTTGGCAGCAGGCCGCGCACCGCCAGCGTTCCGGTCGACTGGTTGACGGTCGGCGCCGCATAGTCGAGCTTGCCCTTGTGCGGATAACCGGTTTCGGTCTGCAAGCCGACCTCGATCGCAACCTGCTTGAGATCGTCCGACGTCAGTCCCCGCCGCAAGGCGTCTGCCCGAATCCGCAGCACATCCTGTTCGTTGACGTTGAAATTGACGTAGATCGGGTCGAGCGCCACGATGGTCGCAAGCTGTGTCGGCGACGACGCGCCGACCAGCTCGCCGACCGAGATCAGATGCGCGCTGACGATCCCGTCGAAAGGCCCGACCACCTTGGTATAGCCAAAATTGACCTCGGCGATCCTGGTGTTGACCTGGGCCTGCTGCAGATTGGCTTGGGCGTTGTCGCGGTTGGAGGTCGACGTATCCAGCGTCGCCTGCGACACGGCTTGCCTCGCGACCAGATCCGACTGCCGCTTGAAATCGGCATCGGCCTGCTTCATCGACGCCTGCGCGCCGGCCTCAGCGGCCTGGGCTTGCTCGAGTTTTAGCTTGTAGGTATCGGGCTCGATCGTGAACAGCGTCGTGCCTTCCTTCACGAAGGTGCCGTCCTGGTAATTGATCGATTGCAGAAAGCCCTGTACCCGCGCGACCAGATCGACGCTCTTGATCGGCGCGGTGTTGCCGGTGGCCTCGAGATAACGCGTGATACTCCGCGCCACGGGAGGCGCGACCTCAACCTTCGGTGGCGGCGGCGGCACAAAACTATTTTGTTCGCAGGCACTTAATGCGACGCACGCGAATATGACGAAAGCAATACGGGAGGCGGCGGCTGCTTGCCCCACGCTGCCGTTCAACGTGATGCATGCTGGCGAACACGAAGGCTTCATTCCCGTGGCCTCATTCAATTTTGCGCTTGCGAAGATATTTGTTCTGAGCACGGCTTTCCGCGATCCATGAATAGCAACAATCTACTTGCAGTGAAACCCGAAACCGAAAATGATGCCGGCCGCGAAAATTGGTCTGTCACCTCTTTTGAAATTTCACTTCAGCGGTGCTCAAGCGACAGCGAAGGATTTCTCAAAATGATCGACACGTTAAAACGTTGGGCGCCAATCGCAACCACCATATTCATGGTAGTGACGCCGGCACTCGAAAACGAACATGATGCCGGCCGCTAACATTGGTCTGTCACCTCTTTTGAAATTTCACTTCGATTGCAGCGGCGGCTCAAGCGACAACGATAAGGATTTCTTAAATGATCAGCACGTTAAAGCGTTGGGTGCCACTGGCAACCGTCATATTCATGGGAGTGACTCCCGCATTTTCGCAGGCGCCGACCGATGCGCAACGCGGCGCCATCCGGTCCGAATGCCGTTCGGATTATGAAGCCCATTGCGCCAGCATTCCGCCGGGCGGCGCGGCGTCGCTGCAATGCCTGCAGAAAAACATGTCGAGCCTCGCGCCGGGCTGCCAGGCCGCCGTGCGCGCGGTAGAAGCCCCGGCCGCGCCCAAGGCCGAGACCGCCCCTGCCGCCGCTCCGGCCAAGGGCACTGCTGAGACCACGGCTCCGGCTGCAGCCCCCAAAGCTGCGGCGAGCACCACGGCGAAAAAGCCAAGCAGCGCGCAAATTTCGGCCATTCGCAGCGCGTGCCGCTCCGATTATCAAAAAGTCTGTGCCGGCGTGCCGACCGGAGGCGCGCCTGCCCTGCAATGCCTGGAAAAGAACAAGTCGAAAGTTTCCGCAGGCTGCGCGACCGCCGTCAGCGCCGCGACCGGCGGCGGCGCCGCACCGGCGGCAGGCGGCGCGCCGGCAGCGGATACGGCGACCGCAAGTCCTGGGGCAGCAAGTCCTGGGGCAGCAAGTCCTGGGGCAGCAAGTCCGGGAGCGGCAGCCCCCGCCGCGGCGCCGCCACCCGCGCTGGCGCTGCGCCCGATGCGGCCGCGCGAAGAATTGTTCGTGCTGCGATCGGCATGTGGCGGCGACGTCCGCTCGCTTTGCGCCGGCGTTCAAGTAGGCGGTGGCCGCGTCATCCAGTGTCTGGCGAGCCAGGCCGCCGCGCTGTCGCCGGCCTGCAAGGAAGTGCTGGGCCAGTTCGCCGCGCAGTAAGAGAGAATTGCGCACATGAGCCGCCGGCGGTCCGCATTGCTTTGCACGACCGCCGGCTATTCGCCGCGAAAAGCGAGGATCAACTGGACCAATCGGACCGACAGCACGAAGTAGCAGAGCGACATCGCGATCTGGTAGGCGGCGTGCCACTTCAGCCTTGCAAGCTTGGAAAGGCCGTCGACGAAATTCAGGATCAGAAGGACGATGCCGAATAGCTCAACGCCGAGCCCGACCAGCCCATGACGGAGATAGCCGAACAGAACGATCGCCGGTTCGTTGCTCGAAACATGGGCGCCCGCCGAGATGATCAATGTCGCGACGATCATTCTTTCGGCGTAACCAAAAATTTGCGTGCAGGCTTGTTCGAGATGTTCAGCGTAGAAAGCAAGCCATCTGGTTTTGATATCCTGCATGGTTTCTCCTGGCGTGCTCAACCCGCGATTTGTCGGAGTCAATAATTCCGCGCTCAAGCAACAATAACGATCCTCAGAAATGAAACTACAGATGTTACGCGTCATCATGATTGCGGCCGGCTTGTGCGTGTCCGAAGCGGCGTTCGCGCAGGAATTGACCGCCGAGCAACGCAATGCCTGCATGGGCGACTATCAGAAATTTTGCAAAGGCACCACGCCGGGCGGCGGGCGGATCATCGCCTGTCTCTCCAAATCGAGCGACAAGCTGACGCCGGCCTGCCAGAAGGTGCTGGCTGCCGCGGAGAAGAAGTAGCTAGGTGCACTCCCTCGCCCCGCTCGTCGCGTCTCGCTTCTCCCTCGCCCCGCTCTTCGCGGGGAGAGGGTCGGGGTGAGAGGCTGTCGCCGCGTCAAGAACGAGGATTTTGCCAAGCGTCGTGCCTCGCCCCTCACCCGAAATTCGCTTCCCGCGAATTTCGGGCTCTCTCCGCAGAAGAGCGGGGAGAGGTTAGGCAACAGCCAGCGAGCGCACTACGTTCCGCTGACCACGGTGTCGCGACAGCGTCGCCGAAACTCTGATCGGCGTGGAAACAACCTGGGGGCGCAGGCGCCCCGTAAATGACACGCTTCGGGCGCATCCCAAAGCGCGTCCGCAGAACATTACAAAAATCAAAAGAGGGCAATGAGGGAGGAGAACATGCGTTCATTTTTGCTCATCGCATCTGCCGTTGTGGCCTTTGCCGCGAGCATGACCTGTGAGACGACTGACGCCAATGCGGTCGTTTGCGCCCGCGGCGTCTATCGCGCCGGCTGTGCGGGCGCCCGTGGCGCGGTTGTGGTGCGCCGGCCGGTCGCTGCCTGCCGCAGCGTGCTGGTGAATGGCGTCTGGGTTCGCCGCTGTGTCTGAGCCAGGTTCCTGGATAAGCGGGTTCCTTACGATTTTACGGTAGCGCCGCGACCGCGCAGCGATTAGTCTGGCGACAAATCGTCAGTATACTGCCAAATTGGGAGGAGCGACCGTGCGCATCGCCGTGATCGGAGGGGGTCCCGGAGGTCTTTATTTCGCGTATCTGTGGAAGCAGCGCCACCCCGACGCCGAGATCGATCTGTTCGAGCAAAACGCCGCCGGCGCCACCTGGGGCTTCGGCGTGGTGTTTTCCGAGCAGGCATTGGAATTCCTGCGTGCCGACGACCCCGATACCGTCGATGCCATCGCGCCGAGGATGGAGAGCTGGAAGAACATCACGCTGAATTTGCGCGGCGAGAGCGTCGAGATCGACGGCGTCGGCTTCTCCTCGATCGGCCGGCTCGATCTATTGACGATCCTGCAACAGCGCGCTTTCGCCGCGGGCGTCATGCCGCGCTACGACACGCAGGTCGCTTCCGTGGACGCGCTGGCCGGCTACGACCTGATTGTCGCGGCCGACGGCCTGAACTCGCTGGTGCGCCGCAGTCTTGAGGGCGATTTCGGGACGTCCTTGTCCTATTCGCCGAACAAATTCGCCTGGTACGGCACGACAAAACGATTCGAGACATTGTCGCAGACTTTTGTCGAGACCGAGCTCGGCGCGTTCAACGCACATCACTACCGCTATTCGCAGGGCATGAGCACGTTCCTGGTCGAATGCGATCTGCCGACCTGGCAGCGTTATGGCTTTGCGGACAAGACGATCGAAGAATCAAAGACCATTTGCGAGCGCATCTTCGCGGCGACGCTGGGCGGCCATGCGCTGGTGTCGAACAAATCGGTGTGGCGCAATTTCCCCTGGGTCTGGAACGAGCGCTGGTCGTTCAAGAACATGGTGTTGATCGGGGACGCGCTGCATTCGGCGCATTTTTCAATTGGGTCCGGGACCCGGCTGGCGATCGAGGACGCGATCGCGCTTGTGAAGGCGCTGGAGGCGGAAGGCGAGATCGCCGCAGGGCTCAATCGCTACCAGGCGGAGCGCCAGCCGATCGTGAAGAAGCTGGTCACCGCGGCGCGCACCAGCGCCGATTGGTACGAAAAATTTCCCGAACATATGAAGCTCGACCTGATGGATTTTGGCTATAGCTACATCACCCGCTCGGGGCGCATCGACGATGCCCGCCTGCGCGCGATGTCGCCGGCCTTCATGGCGCGCTACGAGGCCTCGCGGCGTCAGCCGCAGCGAAGCGGGGAAAAGCGATGATGCAGGAGATCACAGACCGCGTCCCGGGCAATTGCCCAGGAGCTGTGGAGATCGGCTTTGCGATCCCGGACAAATATAATGCGAGCCGTATCCTGTTCGACAATCTCGGCAAAGGCCACGGCGGCAGGCTCGCGCTCACGGGACCGCTGGGTACCCGCAGCTACAAGGAACTCTGCGTGGACGCCTCGCGTTGGGGCCACGGCTTTGTATCGCTGGGCCTCAAGCGCGGCGACCGCATCCTGATGTTTCTGGACGACACGCCCGCCTACCCGGCGGCGTTCTTCGGCGCGGTTCGCGCCGGCTTCGTGCCGCTGTTGATCAACACGCTGACGCCATCCGACCTGCTGCAATTTTATCTGGCGGATTCCGGCGCCTCCGTTGCCGTCACCGATGCCGAGTTTTGCGCCCGCTTCGACGCGGTCGCCTGC
The DNA here is from genome assembly GCF_900141755.1 of Bradyrhizobium lablabi. NCBI lineage: Bacteria > Pseudomonadati > Pseudomonadota > Alphaproteobacteria > Hyphomicrobiales > Nitrobacteraceae > Bradyrhizobium > Bradyrhizobium lablabi. The sequence goes on from NZ_LT670844.1 coordinate 3,526,751, forward strand.
AAGGACACGCCATTGCGCACGCTGATCGTCGTCAACGGCGCGGCCGGCGAGCACGCCGCACCCGACATGATTATCGCCGAAGCGTGGTTAGCCGCGTTTGCCACCGAACTCGCCGAGGCCGATACCGGCCGCGACGAGATGGCATTCTGGATGTATTCGTCGGGCTCGACCGGACGCCCCAAAGGCATTGTCCATCTGCAGCACGACATGGCCTATAGCGAGGTGGCCTTCGCGCGCAACGTGCTGAAACTCACACCCGATGACATCTGCTTTTCGGTGCCAAAAATGTTTTTCGCCTACGGCTTTGGCAACTCGATCACCTTTCCGTTCTCGGCGGGCGCCGCGACGCTGCTGCTGCCGAGCCAGCCAAAACCGGCCGCGATCTTTGAAGCGATCGAACGCTTCCGCCCCAGCGTGTTTTTCGGACTGCCGACGCTGTACACCTCTTTGACAAAAGCCGAGGGCGCGGCGGATGCGGATTTTTCCTCGCTGCGCATGGCGCTCTCCGCCGCCGAAGTGCTCTCGTCCGAAGTTTTCAACGGCTGGAAGAAACTCACCGGCCTCGAGATCGTCGAAGGGCTCGGGTCCACCGAAGTGCTGCACATCTATCTCTCCAACTTGGCCGATCAGAAAAAGCTCGGCGCCGCCGGACTTCGCGTGCCCGGCTACGAAATCGCGCTGAAAGACAAAGACGGCCGCGAGGTCGGCGACAACGAAGAGGGCATCTTGTGGGTGCGCGGCGATTCTTCAACGCCGCTGTACTGGAACCGACCCGACAAATCGGCGGAGACTATCCGCGAGGAGGGGTGGATCTACACCGGCGACCGCTTTGTCCGCGACAGCGATGGTTTTTATTTCTTCCGCGGCCGCGCCGATGATCTGATAAAAATTTCCGGGCAATGGGTCTATCCGCTCGAGGTCGAGCTTTGCCTCGCCGAGCATCCCGAGGTGCGCGAATGCGCGGTGTTTGCCGCCGAGCTGCCGGACCGGCGCATGACGCTGAAGGCGGTGGTCGTGATGAACAGCCGCGAGTACGACGCAAGCGCGACGACAAAAATATTGCAGGATTTTGTGAAGGCGAAGTTGTTGCCTTACAAATATCCGCGCGAGATAAAATTCCTCGACGAATTGCCGAAGACCGGCACTGGCAAGATCGACCGCCAGGCGGTGTTGCGGATGTAGGGGCTTGCGCCGCTGCGCCCCCTCTCCCGCACTTGCGGGGGAGGGTTGGGGTGGGGGTGCCCGCCAAGTAGCGAGCTGTCGAAAACGTGGATAGATTTCCCCCACCCGCCGCGCTCCGCGCGTCGACCTCCCCCGCAAGCGGGAGAGGTAAGATCAGCTCCCCAGCCCTGTCCCGCCATAGAGCCACGCCAGATCGCCGTAATAATCCTCCGACGATTTTGCGCGCATGATGGCGTTGCGTAGTCGCGCGTGTTCTCCTGAGGGGTGATAGATGTGCTCGCCGATGGCGCGGGATAATAGTTGCACGCGCGCGGTGCGCGGAAAGCGCTGCGCGCGATAATGCTGGAGGGCTAAGGCGTGATCCTCATGTGTCGAAAGCATATGCGACAGGCACACCGCGTCCTCCAGCGCCATGCAGGCGCCTTGCGCGAAATATTGCAGCATCGGATGGGCGGCGTCGCCGAGCAGCGCGACCCGGCCGTCGACCCAGCGCTCGTTCGGATCGCGGTCGCACAATACCCAGAGGCGCCAGTTCCTGCCGTGGCGAATGATGTTTTGCGCACGCGCGTGCACATGCGCAAAACCCTGCATCACCTCTTCGTCTGACACCGGCTTTCCCGCCACCGGTTCCGGCGCATCGTTGTGACAGGTCACAACGAGGTTGAAAACTTTCCAGCCCGACAGCGGGTAATGCACGATGTGGCATTTCGGGCCGGCCCACAGCGTCGCCGCGTTCCAGCGCAGATCTTCCGGCATCTCGTCGGTCGGAATCACCGAGCGATAAGTGGTGTGACCGGAAACCCGCGGGCGCCCATCGCCGATCACGGTATTGCGGATGTTCGACCACAGCCCGTCGGCGCCGATCAACAGCGATCCCGTGACGCGCTCGCCATTGCCAAGCCGCGCCGTCACGGACGAGGCGTCCTGATCGTAGCCGAGCACTTCGGAGCTCACGCGCAGATCGATCAGATCATGGTTTTGACAGGCCTTTAGCAGCACGCCGTGCAAATCGCCGCGATGCACCACCGCGTAGGGATTTCCAAAGCGGGCGCGGAAGGCGTCGCGCAGATCGACATGGGTGATCTCTTCGGCCGTCAGCGCATCCATCAGCCGGAGCTGATCGATATAAACAGCCATGCCGCGCGCGGCTTCGCCGACGCCGAGATAGTCGAAGGCATGGAACGCATTCGGGCCGAGCTGGATGCCGGCCCCGATCTCGCCCAGCGTGGATGCCTTTTCGAGCAGAACCGAAGAAATTCCCTTTTGCGCAAGTCCAAGCGCCGCGGCCAGGCCGCCGATGCCGCCGCCGGCGATCAGGACCGGATGCGTGCCCAAAAATCCCATCAGCCGGATTTCCCGAGATGTTCAAGAGCGTCCTCGGCGCGCAGCGGCACCCGCGACGCCTCGTTGTTGAGATCGACCAACTGCGTCAACAGCGCCATCAGCGCCTTGCGGTCGGCCGGTTTTAACGGCTGCAGCATCCGCGCTTGCGCCCGATCGACCGCGGGCATGATGTCGTGCAACAGCGCCGAGCCTGACTTGGTCAGATAAAGCAGTTTTATTCGTTTATCCTCGCGCGACGGCTTTCGCTCGATGTATTTTTTGGTCTCCAGCCGTTCGATCACATTGCCGAGCGTCGAGCGGTCGAAGGCGATCACGGCGGAAAGCCGCGTCGCATCGATGCCGGGATGGGTGTGGATCGCGACCAGTGCGGCGAATTGCACCGGCGTCAGGTCGTGATCCCGGCATTCCTCGACAAAGATCGAGACCGCGATCTGCTGCATGCGCCGGAACAGATAGCCCGGCGCGTCATAGACCGCGTCCATCGTCACCGGTTGGGTCTTGTTATTCGGCATCGGACTGCCGCTCCGGTGCAGCGTCCGCGAACGCCTTGAGGGTTTTTGCGGCCGCCTCGGCTTTCAGGAGACGCGGAAACGCGGCGAGATCGACACCGAATCGCCGCGCATTGGCCAACTGCGGCACCAGGCAGAGATCGGCGATGGTCGGATCAGCGCCAAAGCATAACGGACCCGGCTCTTCGGCGATCAGCGTTTCGCACGCCGCGAGCCCCTCGCGATTGGCCCACGCCGCCCAGCCCGTGACCTGCTCCTCGGGCAATCCGAGCTGCCGCAGCCTTGCCAGCACTTTCAGGTTCTGAACGGGATGGGTGTCGCAGGCGAGCGCCATCGCAAAGGCGCGGACTTTGGCCCGGCGCAGCGGGTCCTTTGGCAGGAGTGGCGGTTCGGGGTGGGTTTCGTCCAGCCATTCGATGATGGCGAGCGACTGGGTGAGGATCGCGCCGGTGTCATTTTCCAATGTCGGAACCAGCCCTTGCGGGTTGATCGCCAGATAGCTGGGCGCGCATTGTTCGCCCTTGCGAAGGTGATGCGGCAGGTGCTCCGCGCCTAGTCCCTTTAGATTCAACGCAATTCTGACCCGGTAGGATGCGCTGCTGCGGAAATAGCCGTGCAGCCTCATGGGAGCCTCCCTCGATTTTTTCTGGCTTGCTTGACGCTAGACATATTGTAAGTATGCTGTCAATCTCGAGAAGCAACAAGAACCGGGAGGCCGCCATGGAAGCCGTACAGAAGACGCCAGAACGCGAGGCGTTTTACAAGAAGATCGACGGCGAAAATCTCTCCGCGCTCTGGAACGTGATGGGCGATCTGATCACGCCGGAACCGAAGAGCGCCTGCCGCCCGCATCTTTGGAAATTCGACGCCATCCGCGACTATATGACCGAAGCGGGCAAGCTGATCACCGCGAAGGAAGCCGAGCGGCGGGTGCTGGTGCTGGAAAACCCCGGCCTTCGCGGTCAGTCGAAGATCACGACCTCGCTGTTTGCCGGCGTGCAGATGGTGATCCCCGGCGACGTCGCGCCGGCGCACCGGCACAGCCAGTCGGCGCTGCGTTTTGTGCTCGAGGGCAAGGGCGCCTATACCGCTGTTGATGGCGAGCGCACGGCGATGGCGCCGGGCGATTTTGTCATCACGCCGTCGATGACCTGGCACGATCACTCCAACGAGACCAACGAGCCGATGTTCTGGCTCGATGGCCTCGATATTCCGATGGTGCAGTTCTTCGACGCCTCCTTCGCGGAAGGCTCCAACGAGGATCAGCAAAAAATCAGCCGCCCCGCCGGCGACAGTTTTGCGCGCTATGGCCACAATTTGCTGCCGGTCGACGGGAAGCGCAAATCGAAGACGTCGCCGATCTTCAACTATCCCTATTCCTACACGCGCGAGGCGCTGGAGCAGGCGAAGGTGCGCAACGAGTGGGACGCCTGCCACGGCCTGAAACTGAAATTCTCCAATCCCGAAACGGGCGATTTCGCGATGCCGACCATCGGCACTTTTATTCAGCTGCTGCCGAAGGGATTCAAAACCGCGCGCTATCGCGCGACGGATGCGACCGTGTTCGCCGCGATCGAAGGCAAGGGCCGTTCCCGGATCGGCGAGCAGACCTTTGAATGGGGCCCGCGCGATTTGTTCGTGGTGCCGAGCTGGCAGTGGGTCACCCACGAATCCGACGAGGATTCGGTGCTGTTCAGTTTCTCGGATCGCCCGGTGCAGCAGAAGCTGGACCTGTTCCGCGAAGATCGCGGGAATGCGTGAGGGATAACCTCGCCCCGCTTGCGGGGAGAGGTCGGCGCGCAGCGCCGGGTGAGGGGGACTATCCGCGAGTCCGAATGCGTGGAGAGAGCCCCTCACCCCGACCCTCTCCCCGCGAAGAGCGGGGCGAGGGAGAAGACTCAGCGCCAGTGCAGCAAGCGCGTTTCCAAGAGATTGATCAGCTTCCCCACCGCCAGCCCGAACAGCGATAATATCACTACCCCCGCCAAGAGCTGATCGGTCTGCATGAGATTGCCGGCCTGCAGCACGAAGGCGCCGATGCCGTATTCGGCGCCGATCATCTCGGCGCTGACTACCAATAGCAGCGCGACGGACGCGGTGATACGAAAACCGGCGAGGATCGAGGGCAGCGCGCCCGGCCAGATCACGCGGCGGACGATAGCGTGAAACGGTACGTTAAAACTCTGCGCCATCCGGATCAGATTGCGCGGAACATTGTCGACGCCGCTATAGACCGAGATCGCGGTGGAGAAGAACACCCCAAGCGCGATGGTGGCGATTTTTGGTTCCTCGCCGATCCCGAGCCAGAGAATGAGCAGCGGCAGCAGCGCGATTTTGGGAATCGGAAACAGCGCCGAGATGAAGGTGATGCCGACGCCGCGCGCGAGGTTGGAGAGCCCGATCGCAAAGCCTGTAATGACGCCGGCGATAGTTCCTAAAATCCATCCGATGCCGATGCGCATGATCGAATAGGCCAGATGCTGCCAGAGCGCGCCCGAGATCGCGAGCTGCCACATCGCGCGCGCGATCGCGGTCGGCGGCGGCAGGAACAGCGGATTGACGAGACGCGTGCTTCCGGCCAGTTGCCAAAGCCCGAGCGCCAGCGCCAATGCGATCCAGCCGGAATAGCGGCCGGCTTTCGGCATGAACCCCGCGCCCCGAAAGGCGACCGGCCGCGTCGCGGTTTCGCGATCGGTCGGCTCTGAGGTTTTTGAGGTTGGCGCGCGGTCAAGCATGCTGGACCTCGCGCTCGGCATCGATCGCCTCCTCGCGGATCAGCGACCAAAGCCCGCTTTGCAACGAAAGCAGTTTGCCGCGGGCATTGATGTCGCCGCGCTCGTCGCGGGTCAGCGGAATGGCGACGACCTCGCGGATGCGGCCGGGCCGCCGCGACAGCACGACAATGCGGTCGGCGAGCCGCACCGCTTCCTCGAGATTATGCGTCACATAGACCGCGCCCATCGAGCCATCGGCGAGCAGACTGACAAAATCCTCCATCAGCAATTCGCGGGTTTGCGAATCCAGCGCCGACAGCGGCTCGTCCATCAACAGTATCGCGGGCCGCACCGCGAGCGCGCGGGCAATGCCGACCCGCTGGCGCATGCCGCCGGACAATTGTTTTGGGTAGGTGCCGCGAAAGTCCGAGAGCGACGTGCGGCGCAAGGCGTCGTCAACGATCGCGCGGCGCTCGGGTATAGCGAGGCCCGTGTGCAGGAGCGGAAATTCGACGTTCTCTTCGACCGTGCACCAGGGCAGCAGCGCAAAATCCTGGAACACAAACGTCAGCGGATTGAAGCTTCCCGGCGGCGGCGCGCCGCGCCATTCCGCCGACCCCGCACTCGCTCGCAATAACCCGCCCAGAATCGAGAGCAGCGTACTCTTGCCGCAGCCCGACGGTCCGACGATCGCCACGACCTCGCCCGCGCCGACCGTGAACGATACGTCGTCGAGCACGTCGAGGGCGCCAAAACCGTGACTGATATGGTCGGCGATCAGGTCCATTTGGTGTCCAAGTTGTCATTCCGGGATGGTGCGTTAGCACCAGACCCGGAATCTCGAGATTCCGGGTTCGATGCTTCGCATCGCCCCGGAATGACGGCTTCAATTTATATCAGCATCAATCCGGCTTCACATAATCCTTGGCGATGATGGCGTCGACACCGAATCCCTTGTCGACAAAGCCCTGCGCCTGCAGCCACTCGACCTGGTTGGCGACATTCTTGACGTCGAGCTTGCCGTCGGGGTCGATATAGGCGCAATTACCGACCACCTGCTCGACCGGCAGATTGGTATATTTGGCGATGATCTCCAATAGCGGCTTTGTCGCTTCGTTGATCGGCGCCTTGCCGTCGGCGACGGCCGCGAGGATCACGTCGTGATATTCGCGATCGGCGCGCGCGAGCGCTGCCAGAAGTTTTGTCACCAGCGGCTTGTTAGCCAGTGTCTTGGGCGAGGCGAATACCGCGCCCAATTGCCATGGCGTCTCGTCGCCGACCCAACCGAGCAGTTTTGCTCCGCCGTCGTCGATCAATTTGCGCGCGGTCGAGGCCGGCAATAATGCAGCATCGACGGTCTCGCCTTTCAAGGCGGCGGCGGCGTTCGACAGCGATTGCAGCGGCAGCACTTTTGTCTCGCTGAGCTTGAAACCGTATTTGTCGGCGAGCAGGCCGAGCGAATAGTGAAAGCTGGATCCGACCTGCGTCACCGCCACTCGCTTGCCGGCGAGATCCTTCGGCGTCCTGAGACCGGCAGCGTAGGCGTTGTTACTGGCGAAATATCCAATCAAGGGATACCCCGCCTTCTCGCGGCTCATGCCGCCGATCACTTTCAAGGTGCCCTTGCCGGCGAGATTGTAGAGCCCCGCGGTGAACGCGGTGACCCCGAAATCGATATCGCCCGAAGTGGTCGCGACCGCGATCGGCTGCGCGGCGTCGAAGAACTTTAGGTCGACATCAAGCCCGGCCTCGTGAAAGTAGCCCTTGTCCTGCGCGATGAACACCGGCGCGGACGACGACAGGCGCAGCACGCCGACTTTCGCTTTCAGCAAATCATCCGCCCGCGCGATCCCGCTCGCCGCGATCATCAGCAGGCCCGCCAAGGCGAGCCGTGCAACCCTCATCATCCAGTTTCCTCCGTCTGTTATTTATTATAACCCTTTAGGGATCGCCTGATCCTGCCCGATAAACGCGCCCTGTTGCTTCAACTGTCGTTGCAATTTTTCAACGGCAATGTCGCGCGGAATTGTATTGCCGCCGAGCGCCAGCGCCGCCGCCGTTCCCGCCGCTTCGCCCATCGCAAAACAGGCCCCGGAGACGCGCGCCGCCGACTGGCCATCATGGGTCATCGAGGCGCAGCGCCCGGCCACCAGCAGATTGTCGAGACCAACGGGAACCAGCATCCGATACGGCAATTCATTAAACCCCCGCGACTCCGGGATCGGCGGAAATTTGAAGATCACGTCGCCCGCGACATGGGATTCCATCGGCCAGCCATTGACGCCGATCGAATCCGCAAACGACGTGCAGCCGAGCACGTCCTCGCCGGAGAGCATGTAGCCGCCGACCACGCGCCGCGTTTCGCGGATGCCGAGCTGCGGCGGCAGATCGACGATGTAGGATTTTTCAAACCCCGGCACGGTGCGCAGGAACTCGAACGCCTGCACCGCCTGCCGGCGGCCATCGATCTCGCCGCGCGTGAGATCATCCGGCTCGAGCCCGTTGATCGCGGTGCCGTCTTCGCGCGCGAGCTGGGTAAAGTTTACCCGCCATTCGATTTGCGAACGCTGCGGCCGCACGATCGCGGCCTTGCGCGGAAAGTGATGCGTGCCGCTGGCTTCCGCCTGCTCCATCAGCGCCGGGATCGTCCGCCAGGCTTCGCCCGCCTTTTGCGGATCGATACCGTTGAGGCGGAACATCATCGAGGGGTACAACATGCTGCCGGCATTGTCGCCGACCTCATAAGGCGCGCCGGCCCAGGCCGCGAGATCGCCGTCGCCGGAGCAATCGATGAAAATATCCGCCGTGATCGCCTGCCGGCCGGCCTTGGTCTCGACCATCAGCGCGTTGATGCGCCTCTCGTCATGCATCACGACGCCCGCGCCGAGTGCGTGGAAAAGAATATCCACCTTGTGGGCGGTAAGCAGGTCGTCGGCCGCGATCTTGTAGGCCGCGGTGTCGTAAGCCTGCGCCAGGATTTTCCCGAGAATGAGATGCGGCGCATTGAGCCCATCGAGCCGATCGATGCACGCCAAAAACTCCGAGGCGATGCCCTGCACCACGCGATGCATCTCGCCATGCACATTGGCATGCAGCCCGCAAAAATTCGTCACCCCCGCCGCCGTGCCCATGCCGCCGAGAAAGCCGTAGCGCTCGATCAACAGCGTGCGGCGGCCGGCACGCGCCGCGGCGACCGCGGCCGCGATCCCCGCAGGTCCGCCGCCGAGCACCGCGACTTCATATTCGCCGTAGAGCGGCACCTGGCGCGCGGGTTCTTCGATTGACCTGGAGGGCAAGTTGGGGTTCCCGGATGGTGGGCGGGGATCATGCCCCGGCGGACCGATTTTAGCCATCGCGCCAAAGGACTAGCGCGCTGTTTGTATTTTGTCGCCTGCATGGTTTGCAAGCTCTGGCCCTGCCGCAACAAAATAGACCGCGTGCCGCTGTCGGATTTCATCCGCCAATTTCGTCATCCTGTCGAGGATTGGCCCGCCAAGGAGGTTCGGCAGATGGCAACCAAGGAAGAGGCGATAAAGGTTCAATTCACCGCGCAACTTCAGAAAAGCCCCGCCAAAGGCGGTTGGAACTACGTTATTTGGCCTGAATCGGCCACGTTCTTCAAAACCCGCGGCCTGGTGAAGGTTCAGGGCACGATTGACGGGCGTCCCTTCCGGAGTGCGTTCATGGCGATGGGCGGCGGGGTGCACAAGCTGCCGGTCAAGGCGGAAACCCGCCAGCTCCTCGGCAAGAAGACCGGCGATATCGTAACCGTGCGGCTGATGGCGCGGGAACGGAGGTGATGGCGGCTGCGATGCCCGCAGGCCCACCGCCGAGCAGACCCACCTCATACTCCCCTCATGCTGTCTTGTGATCAACAGAGATCGATCGTGAACGGGTCACGATGATGCTGTCGCTTTTGCCCTCGGCCGGCTGCCGCGCTTGCGGCCGGGTGGCTGGGGCGCACCTCCGGATGGCGTTTTTCTGTTGGCAGGTAGCACATTCTGCTGAGACTGCCGGCGTGGCGTGGAAGCTCCCTGAGAAATGTCCTTGCGCTGCTCGTCTCTCTGTTCAGCAAGCAAAAGCAACGGGGCGTCCCCACCGCTATTGAGCCCGACCAGGAAATCCATCCCGGCGCGCATCACATGCTCGGCTGCAAGCGTAGCGGCGGCGCGCTCGTCGCCCTTGATGATCGCGCGCAAGATCGCCGCGTGCTCCTCCCAGGAGCGGGCTTGCCGGCCCGGATCCATCGGCGCGAACAGCATCGCGGTCCGTTCACGCAGTTTCTGCAGCAGATCCCCGAGAACCGTATTTTGTCCGGCCGCGGCGAGTTCGCTGTGGAAACGCTGGTTGAGATCGAACAACTGCTCAAAACGCTTGGCCGCGACTGCCGCATTTCCCTTGCTCAGCACCGCCTCGATGCGCTTGATGATCTGCTTGTCCTGCCGGCGCGCCGCGAGCCTGGCGTTCTGCCCCTCGAGCAGGGCCCGCAATTCGATCGTCTCGCGTGCCTCCTGCTCCGTCATCGTCGCTACCGCCGCGCCCCGACGCGCGGTTACTTCGATCAGACCCTCGGAGGCGAGCGCACGGATCGCCTCGCGCACCGGATTGCGGGAGACCCCCAGTTCGTCGGCAAGACGGCCCTCAATCAAACGTTCGCCTGGCTTCAATCGCCCGGACAAGATGGCCTGGCGGAGCTCCGCCACCACCTGGTCGTGAAGCGGGGAATGGGCCTCGCCAAGTCGACGCTTCGCTGTTCCGATCGTGAGCGCCATGTCGTCAACCTATCCAAAAATCAATCGGCCGCCGTCGAGACAAGCACAACAACGCAGACGATTCTGAAGCGCGCGCCAGTTTACTGCAATCCGCCCCATATGCCATCCGGTCGATACGCATAGCCTTCCTTGCGCACAGTTCAGCGGATCGCATCAAATGCGCCATTGAGCGCGCCATAGGATTCGGCTTCATTCCCGGTAACCGTGCCGGCTGCCCGGCTATGTGACTGTCCATGGTAACCTATTGCGCCGGTCCATCGGGCGGGGGTGCAACTGCCGCTACGTCCGGCTCGCTGCGGGGGGCCGCGGCACGACGCTCCGCCAGCGGCACCCAGGAGACACTGACGTCGCCGTTCAGGAAGGTCTGGCAGGCCATACGGTAACCGGCCTTGAATTGCTCTTCGGTCAGATGTTTGCGCTCTTTGGGCTTGATGGCATCGGTGTGCTCAAGGCCTTGCTCTATCCTGCATTTGCAGGTGCCGCATAGTCCGCCGCCGCACTTGAATGGAATCCCGCCCTGCTCGCGCAACGAAACCCGCAGCAGATTGCTGTTTTCCGGCGCGCTCGCCACCTTGCCGTTGTTCGTCAGGAATGTGACTTGAATCATGTCGGTGACCGGCTGACAACACTTCAGCTTGCAGGCAGCGCCGTCTTGCGCAACTCGGTGTCCATGTGGCCGAACGTCGTGAGGTGCTGCAGCTCCTTGAGCGCCTGCTCGGTCGTCTCGAATTTTTCCAGGAATTTTACAGGCACATCGTTGACGATCGCGGTGTCGTCTTCGACGACGCGGATCTTGGTGCGCTCTTCAAGCAGTTCCGCGATCACGAAGTGCGCTTTGGTATGCCCGTAAAACAGATAGTCGTAAGCCTCGAGCGGCCGAAGACCCCTGACGGTCTCGGTCCTGAATTGTCCGGGCTTGCTTGTCAGAATGACATACATGGCAATTCCTCATTGTCATTGGCAACGCGCCGGACCGCTCGCCGCGGTCAGGAGCCTTGAAGAGCCGCGGGTGCCGAGGGCTCGATCGGGATCTCGTCTTGCAAGAGTTCTACATCGTGGCTGAGCCAAAGCTGACAAATCAGCCGGTAGCCTTCATCCAGTCCCGGACCCAACCGCCTCTTTTCCTTCCAGTTCGGCTCAGGCAATTGCTCGGCTCCCTTAAGGACACGGCAGGCGCATTTTCCGCACTTCCCCATCCCGCATCCATATCGCAGATGAGGATAAGGAAACTGCCTGATGCCCGCCTTCACGACCAGATTTGTGTTAGCTGCCACCTCGCCGTGATAGGCGTGACCGTCGCGATGCAGGGTTACCTTGGGCACCCGATCAAGCCTGCAGCAATTGCCGCTCGCCTTGCTCAACTTTGCGCTCGACGTTCTCGATCTCGCTGATCGGAACGTCCTTGGCGACGTAGTCCCAATAAAGCGCGGTGGTGTACAGTAGCCGCATCTGCGCCCCTATTTCGCAGATTTTCAGGCAGCGTTGTTGCAGCTCGACAGTATCGGCGTGCTCAAGAACGATCTGATAGCCGCGTTCGCCATGGATTTCGTCGGAAACGATATGGAGATCGAAGAATTCGACTTCCTCATCGGTGAATTTGTACTTCTCGCGCAGGGTCGGCGTTTGCTTGCGATAGATCGACGGCACCTGCGACTCCAGACCGACCACGAGACCGGCGACCGCGACGATCGGATCTTCGCGCATCGCCACCGCATAACACCAGCTCTGCAGGCCGCGCGTGGTGGCGGTCATGTTGTCAGGATCGATGACGCGCGCGCGCGTCGTGCCGCAGGCTTCGGCAAAACGGATCAGGAGATCGGTATGGCGGTCGCCGCCAATCTCTTCTTCGTACATGTTGGCCAGCAGGAAGTCCTTGGCCTCGGTGTACCGTTCCGGCATCCGGGCATAGACATAGGCCAGATAGTCCGCGAACGGCCCGACATAGTGGTAATGATTCTCAGCCCAGCTTGCGAGATGCGCCCGGCTCAGCTTGCCGCTTGCCCAGGCGATGCTGAACGGGGCCTTGTTGGCGCTCTTGCCCTTGATCGCATTTTCGAGAGCGGTGCGGAATTCCACATGGTTCATCAATTCAGGCATGGTCGCGTTCCTTTGTGGACATGGCTGGTCGAGGCGGCATTGGATCACCAAAATTGTATACTTTATACGAGAACAGTCAATCGGCGGACCTGCTCATATCGCAGGCGCTTGTGCAGTCATTTGACCATTCTTTGGCGCACCGCATCACAAATTATCGCTTGCGTTCGAGAATACAGTATACAATCCTTTGGCCGTAAGCTCGGCAGTCCGGTTCCATTCGGCGAGGGATACATGAGTCAGCACGTCACGATCACCGCCGCCCATTGGGTCTATCTCGCAGGTGTATTGGCGGTCGTGCTCACGATGGTGCTGCGCGCCAACGTGGTTGTCCCTTCCATCGTTGCCACCTTCGCCGTGGCGTTGGTATGGACGCACAGCCCGGTGAGTGCGCTTGGAAGCATCTTCAATGCCAGCTTCGTCGCGGCCAAGGAGCTGTTCAACATCTTTCTCGTGATCGCGCTGATCACCTCGCTCCTGAACGCACTGAAGTCGCTGCGCTCCGACGTTCTCATGGTGCAGCCGTTCCGGACGGTGATGACGAATGGTCACACCGCCTTCTTTGTGCTTTCTGCCGTGACCTATGTGATTTCGCTGTTTTTCTGGCCGACGCCCGCCGTTCCGCTGGTGTCGGCGGTGCTGTTGCCCGCCGCGATCATCGCCGGGCTGCCGCCGATCGCCGGCGCGATGGCGATCGCGATCGCCGGTCAGGGCATGGCATTGTCCTCGGACTATGTGATCGGCGTTGCCCCCGGCATAAGCGCCAAGGCTGCCGGCGCCGCAATCAGCGCCGCAGCAGTGGCCGACCGCGCCCTGGCGCTGTCACTTATCACCGGCGGCGTTGCCTTGCTGCTTGCCTATTTCTCCATTCGCAAACTTATTCGTCCGGGCAGCGAAGCGTTGCTGCTGCGCTGGCAGCGTCAATCGAGCACGGGTGAACTCGAACGCCTGGAAGCCGCCGGCAGTTTCGACAAGGCCGAGATCGCGCGCGGTACCAGTGCCAGCTATGAAGAACCACTCGCGGTCGATGCCCAGATCAGGACCGAGCTGCCCGTCGGAAAGCGGCGCGCCTACTGGTCGAAATTCTTCGCCATTCTCACTCCACTCGGATTCCTGGCCGTGATCGCGGTGATGGTATTGCCCAAACTGGGCGCTGGCCGCGGGTTGCCGGGACTCAAGGGCGGCGACGCGGCCGCGCTGGTCGGCGGCATGGGTGCGGCGCTGATGATTCTGGCGACGCTGGCCGCCGAAGGTCCGCGCAAGAGCCTCGACGTCTGTGCCGACCATATCACCGACGGCTTCGTTTTCGCCTTCAAGGCGATGGGCTCGGTTCTTCCGATCGCAGGCTTCTTTTTCATGGGAGCAGGCGGCGATCTCGCTGCCGGCGTTCTCAACGTCCCGGTCGGCGAAGCGCCGCCGTTGCTGTTCAACTTGATCCAGAACGCCCAGCAATGGATTCCGCACAATCACGTGCTGGTGGCATTTGGCGTGCTGCTGGTCGGCATGATCACCGGCGTCGATGGTTCCGGCTTCGCCGGCCTCCCGCTCACGGGGTCGCTGGCGGGCGCGCTTGGACCGACGGTCGGGCTTGACGTGACCACGCTGTGCGCCGTCGGGCAGATGGGCGCGGTGTGGACCGGCGGAGGCACCTTGATCGCATGGTCGTCGCTGATCGCGGTGGCGGGGTTCGCTCGCGTGTCGGTGCTCGACACGGTCCGCGCCCTTCTGCTACCCGTGCTGGCCGGTCTCTTCGTATCGACCGTCTGCGCCGTCCTGTTCTGGAGCTAGAGCCAGCCATCATCAGCATTCGCAGTGCGAACCGCCGGGTATAACGAATGAGACCTTCGATCAAATTGGAGCTCGCAGAAGCGCGCCACATGGTCGCCGCCGCCATCCGTAAATCCTTCGAGATCGGTGTGCCGGAGACGGTATGCGTCGTCGACGAAGGCGGCTATCCGCTGGCACTCGAACGGATGGACGGCGCGCGCCTGACCGGACCCCAGATCGCCTGGAACAAGGCCTTCACCGCGGCCGGGCACAAGCGCTCGACCCACTTGTTCAACCAGGCGCCGAGCGGCCCCGCGCTTCCGGGCAATGAAGCCTTTGGCATTCAGTGGAGTTTCGAAGGCAAATTTGCCGTGTTTGTTGGCGGTTTTCCGATCGTCGTGGACGATGAGGTCGTCGGCGGCATCGGCCTCAGCGGCGGCAACGGCGAGCAAGACACCGCCTGCGGCGTCGCGGCCCTGCAGGCCCTGCAGGAGTTGCTGGCGCCGAACAAGCATCACGTTCTGGTCCAGGCCGACATCAAGATGTGATCGACGGGCAGCGGCGCCTCAACGAATGGGCATCAGATTTTGCGGCGCGGCGTACGGTCGGCTGATGGTCGGAAACAGCGGCTTGGGACGCGGCGGCGGCGGTCGTGTCAGCGCGACCGGCGCCGACGACGCGTCGAGCGGCACATCGTGCGGCGTCGATTTACGCAATCGAATTTCAATTCGCCGCCGCTCGCGGATGTCACCGGAAAAAAAGCCGTCGACGGCGAGCGTCTCGTCGGTATTGACAAGTTGCGCGCCGGACAAAGGGATCAGCTTGTATCCATAAAGCAGCGGCGACCGATTTAGCACGCTGACCACGGATACCGCCCTGGCGAGCCCGAGCCCCGCATTGTCGGCCGGGACGAGACTGGCGACGTCGGCGTAATTCTTCAGAACCGGCACCAGATCACGATCGAGGTTTGATTGCCGCAAACCCACCGGCTGTTCATCGGTGTGGCCGACGACTTCGACGACATCGACGTCATACTTTTTGATCAGCGCGGCGATTTCCTCGGGCGTCGAAGTTATCAGCTTGTCGCGAAACTCGGGCGACAGCTCCGCGCTTCCCGTCTCAAAGAAATATCCGCCGGCTTCGCTCAGGCTGATGATGGGAGGCCATTGATGGGCCGGTTGGTTGCCAGCGGAAAGCCCTTTGGCAATCGCGTCTGCAATCATTTGCGGCGTCGTTGAAGGCTTCGCAAGCTCCGGCATGATTTTTTCGATACTCCCGACGATCTCCGCGTCGCGCAGCGCCTTTTCCACGCTGATGCCCCTGGAATTGAGCCGATCCACATTGGCGAGCCGGTCGCTGATATCCTTTTCCGACAGGCCGCCCTTTTTCAATTCGGCCATTGCATTGCGGCTTTCCACGAGCTCGCGCCAAAATTCATCCACGGCCTTGGCGCCGGCCGAACTCGAGACCTCGGAGCGAAGCCGCTCATAGAGCTCCGGGTTCTGTTTGATCGCCATGATCAGATTATGCTCGGCCATGCTGTCCACCCGCTCGACACGGACCTGCTCTTCGGCCTCCTGCCGTCTGGTCTGTTCTCTCTTCAGGAACGTGGCCATCGTGATCAAGAGGCAGAAGATCAAAAGGATGACGATCTCGGCCATGGTCAGGCCGAGCACCAGACCCTGGCGATACGATGACGATTGCCGGAAGATATGACCGTCCATAGTGAGCCTGCCTGACGATTGAATAGCGACGATTGATTCTCCTCTCGCCGCACCATACCAGTTAGTAGTTTCCGTCTCCCTCGAAGCGCGTCGAGGGAGACGGCGACAGCGGCGTTTCGACGACCGCGGCCGAAGGCTCGGAGGCGGCACGGGCCGCTTCGGCGGCCCTGATCTCGGACAACAGAATAGTAATCGCGCTCGAAAGCGCTTGCGTCTGCTTCAGGTTGGAATTCACCGAAATGGCCTGCACCTCGGCATTCTTGCCGAAGGTAGAGACCACGCGCGTCAGGCCCTGAATCACTGGATTGAGCTTCACCTCGATAATGTGTTCCGGTGTCTGCAATGCGGCGAGCCTCGAGACGACGTCATCGATCGACGTTACGATGGCGGCGGTGCTGGTGGAGAGGCGAGCGCCGTCCTCGGCAAGTTGCTTTGCCACCGTCTCGAAAGTCTCCAAAACCCTGGCGTTGAGTTGCTCGACGGTTTCACCGGATTTCTTCGATGCGTCCTGCAGCGGCTTGTTGGCCTCGAGCGCGAAACCCTCGAGCTGGCCGACAATCCGGTCCTTGGCCTCTTTCAGCATCGTGTCGATCTCATCCACGGCGTCGGCGATCGATTGCTGGGTGGCCCGCCTGAACGAGCCGAATTCAATCACCGTGCTTTCGAGTTCGCGCCGCACCCGTCGCGACGCCTCGGCAAGCTCCAGCCGCGCCGCCTGCTCGACTTCGACGGGATCGCGCCGCATCTGGTTGAAGAAGATCCGCAGCGTGATGCCGGCAATGGTCGAACCGATCGCGATGCCGAAATTCTGCACGATCTGTTCCGCCGAGCCTTCGGCCGAAAATTGATACAGCGACACGGCGAGGCTGGTCAGGGTGAACAGAAAACCCATGTAATACAAATTGTCGCCGGACTGGTCGTCGCGCAGGCGAAACAGCCGCGCCAGCCCAAGCACGAGCGCGTAGGCGACCATGATCAGGACTGGGACCAGGGTTACCTGGACCGCGCCGAACCCGTTGAGCTTGGAGAACACGATGTAGCCGGCGCCCGACAAGACCACGGCGAAGAACAACAGCCCGTTCAATAGCCCAGGCGGCATCTCCCGAAGACTATTGGTTGAGGCCACTACCTTGCTCCCTGCAATCGCCGAGCGCCGTCGAACACACCCCTGTTGTCAGTGATCCACTCCCTCCAAAAATCGATGTGCCGCACGGTGTCGATCGCTGCCTCGGTTTGCTGGACGTATTCGATCTTGACGTGCGCATCATGCAGGTCCGTCCGAAATTTCAGATAGGCGGGCGACCGCTTGAACCTCTGGTACGACAAATCACCGGCAGCCGGATATTGGCTGTAAAGATGGGTGTATTCCAGCATGTCGGAAATCACGATCAGCTTCTTTTCGACCTTTTTAGCCGCATCGCTGGAAAACTGGTCGATCGCGATGTCCTGGATCGCACCCATGATCGGCGAGCTTTTTGACTTTGCCGACGACAGGCTGTTTTTAATGGCATCCTTGGCCGGCTGCCGGAAGTTTTCGAGCCAGCGCATGCGCGCGATCCGCGGATTATCGGTCCATTCGCTCAGGCCCGTTCCGTCCCCCGGATTGCATCTCGAAAACAGCGACCGGCTGCGGCCGCCGGCAATGTCGAGCACGCGGATGTCGAACTTGTAGTACGCAGGCAGCGCGGCCACCTGATCCTCGAGCATGCCGAGAAGCTGGCGCTGGGTCGGTTCCGGCAGGTCATCGGAAGTATCGACCAGAACGACCGTGATGCCGTCGGGCCCGCTGACCGGGCATAGGGTAGCAGCGTCGAGCTTGGGCTTCTGCGGGGCGGAAAAATAGAACAGCGCCAGAAAGCCCAATGCCACCATGGCAAAGAGGATCAACACGATGCCGCCGATCGCAGCGCCCGCGCCGCGCGCGCTGTTACGTTTTCTTGGCTGCAGCCGGGCCAAACTTGCCCTCCGGGATCAGGTCGTCGATTTCGCGGTAGGAGCGCACGGCCTCATCGAACGCCTCGTGAATGGCCTGAATCTGACCCTTCAAGATGTCCTGTGCCTCGAGGATCGATTGACGAAGCTGATCCCGTGCCGTCTCGTCCCGGTCGGTTCCGACATAGACGATGCGATCCATGTTGTAAGGCTTTGTGAAGTAAGCCGGCGCCGGCGTGCTGCGCGCCTTGCGGTTGGCTTCACGGTAGATCGCGAGCAATGCGCGGCAGGATCGCTCGATGTGATTTTGATGCTCGGCAAACCGCTGCGCCAGGCGTCCCCGCGCCTGAATGATGGCATCGAACTCGCCGCGCCGGACCGATAAATCCCGCGCCGCGCCGTTCATCGCCTCGCTCGCGGCGTCCCTGATATCGCGCAGCCGCTCGACCAGTTCGGCCTTGCCCTCGGTGTATTGGGCGCGGGCCTCGTTGCATCGTTGTTCCAGCGAGGCATAGCCAAAATACGGATCGGTGAACAGCAATCCGTCGGTCATGGCGATCAGCGAGAAAATAAAACCGATCCCGAAAAACACCCAGGAGATGATGTCGTTCAGGACGAATGGCGCTTTCAGAAGCTGGATCATGACCTCCTGCCCGGCATCGCCGTTCACGCTGGGAGTTATTTCGCGCAGATGGGCGAGCGTGAGATTTAGTCCGATCGCGAACGCGAGATAGAGGATGAAGGATGCAAGGCCGATCAGTTTGAAGAAGAAGTTGCGGCGATTGATCAGACGGATCGGCACCAGGCCCCACAGGAAGCTCGCGATAATGTTCAGCGCAGCAAAGCTCACCGCCTGCACGGCGCCGCCGAGCAGCCCCTGCGGATTGGATTTGGCGAGAAAATTGCCGTTGATCACGACTTCGACGACGAAGAGAACCGCCAATATTCCGACCTTGAGGATGGTCTTGCCTTGCGATGACAGCCGCGCCGGCCGCACAAGCTTGTGGCGCTTGCGAAAATCATCGCGCTCCTGTTCCGAATCATAAAGCCGCCGCCGCAGGCTGAACAATTCGTCCCGGCCCAGCGCTGCCTCGGCGCGGAATTCGCCGACCGATTCGGGCGCGGCCTGCTGGATGATCGCGAACCGCTCCTCGAAATTAAGCGCGGTCAGGCGCTCGTCATAGGTGTGCAGGTGCTCAAGATAAATTGAATGCGCATCTTGCTTGTGGGTCTCGATCAGTTCCACGACCCGATGCTCGATGTCGTCGAGGGTCTCGGCATCGGTGGACGGGCGTTCCTCGGCGCCGCGCACGCCGCCATCGGCCGAAAGGTTCAGATCGTCGGCGACGTGATTGACATTGAGATCGAGAAACACCTCGGTCGACGGCCGATAGGGGTGCTGGGGCTTGCTCAGCAAACCCATGAGCCTCGAAATGGCAGACCGCTTCCCTTGAGCCTCGTTCATCCAACTTCCCAGTTCAGCCACCGGCCGCCCGCGCCGCGCCTTAGTGCCAAACTTGGGCACCAAATCGTTGCATGTCTAGGCGATCACAGAAGCCCCCGCAATAAGCCGCGGCCGGGGCTTTTCGTTATAATCATTGCATAACATTGCAGCCCTGGTGCAGGCGTTTTTGTTCATAATGCTGTCGTGCGCTGCAATGGCTTACGCTGGTTTTCTAGCGGCGGACGCACGGCCTAAAAGCCGCAGCATCAAGGCAAACGCTGTCGCGCTGACCGCAACCGGTTGCGCGGCGACATCAGCTTGTGGAAGATAGGTTCCAGATCATCGGGCCTCGAACAGGAAACCTCCACAATGCGGATTTGCATTTTCGGCGCGGGCGCGGTCGGCAGCCATTTTGCGGTACGGCTCGCGCTTGCCGGACATGAGGTCTCCTGCGTGATGCGCGGGCCGCATCTGGAAGCTGTCAAAGCGAAAGGCTTGACGCTTCGCGTTGGTAGCTCCGAATTCCCGGCGCGGGTGAACGCATCCGACGACCCGGCGGCGCTCGGTCGCCAGGATCTTGTCATCAGCACCCTGAAAGCCAATGCGCTGGGCGACCTTGTCGCGGGGCTGCCACCGCTGCTGCGCGACGACACCGCGATCGTGTTCGCCCAGAACGGCATTCCCTGGTGGTACGATATCGCCCTCTCTCCCGATCATCCGCCGCCGCCCGATCTCGCCTTTCTCGATCCAGGCGGCCGCTTGCGCGCCACAGTCTCGCGCGAGCGCATCATCGGCGGGGTGATCTTTTCGGCCAATGAAGTCGTCGAACCCGGTATCGTCGTCAATCTCTCGCCGGAGCGAAACATGCTGCTGGTCGGGGAATGCGATGACGCCCCGAGCGCACGGATCGAGCGCGTGCGCGCCGTGCTCAAGGAAGCCTCGATCCAGTCGGGCGAGGTCACGCGGATCAGGCGGGCAATCTGGTCCAAGCTGATGACTAACATGTCGATGTCGGTGCTGTGCCTGATTACCGGGCAAACCGCTAGGGCGGCGAGAGCCGACCCCGCGCTCCGCGATGTGGTGCCGCGGCTGCTCGACGAGGCGCAGGCGATCGGCCAAAGCTGCTATGCGGATGTCGAGCGCGTCACGCGCTCCGGACCTGCGCCCGATCACAAGCCTTCGCTGTTGCAGGATTACGAACGCGGCCGGCCGATGGAAATCGATACGCTGGTGCGCGCGCCGGCGGCGTTTGCGAAGGCCGCAGGCCTGTCGACGCCGATGCTCGACCTGTTGGCGGGGCTCGCCGTCCAAAAGGCAGGGGATAAGGGGCTCTACCAGGGTTGAACGCCGGTTCGAAGCAACCGTCATCATCGGCAGGCGGGATTTGCGCTATGAAGGTCAGGAGCAAAATCGCGTCGCGGAAACGCAGCAAGGCAAAGGAGTGCTGCCCTTGAAATTTCTTGCATCCCTCATGCTGGCGCTGTTGACCGGCGCGGCTCCCGCTTCCGCTGAGGTTGAGCAATGCCGCTTCATCCCGGCCAAAGCCGAGCGGGAGGCGTGTTACACGCGACAGGAAGCAGCGCTTGCCGCCAAGCGCAAGCCCGAGCCGAGCCGCGACACCACGACGCTGGACCAGTTGCAGCAAATGCGACGGGACGATGACGCGGTTTACCAAAGCCTGCGCAGCATCTGCCGGGGATGTTGAGCGGGTTTTCCGATCATTTTGCAGCCGCATTCAATCTCGCAATCGTCGAATGCCGCTTCACAAGCGGGGCGAATTGATGGAAGATTGCAACCTCTGGAAGATCGAAGACATTTGAAATATTGGGGCGGGAGAACGGACGGTCGAGATTTTAGGGACGTCCTGCCCACCCCGCGACATTTCGACATTTGCACGCGCCGCCGTGCCGAGAGACATTGTTGGAGAAACGAATATGGCATTCAAAACCTATGGATTGCTGATCGGAAAAATCATCGCATCGCGCCCGAAGCGGCGGGGAAGTCCGCATTGGCTTCTCATGGTGCAGCCCGGAAACCCCGAACATCCCCCCTACCGTGTGGCGGTCAATCTGCAGTCGACGGAGCGCGGACGAACGCCCGAACTGCAATATCAGATCGTGAATTTTGGCAAACGCGGCACGCCCGCCGGCGACAAGCTCATCAAGGATATTGTGAAACTCGGCATGACGGCGGACTTCGTCCCGGCCAGCTCGGGGTCATCCCTGCCGCAGCTGGATTTCGTGCGCGGCGGTTTTCTCAATCCGAAGAAATTCGACGATCTTCGTCGAGGTTCGAAGACGCTGGAGAACGAATTCAAAAAAACGCTGACCGAGGCCAGAAAATCCGGAAAATCGGGCGCGCTGATTGCCGTTTTCGGCACCGGTTCTCCGGTCGACCCGGAGACCCATGAAGCGGTCCCGACCGGCTTCACCGGCATCGAAAACATTCATATGAACCAGGGCGCCAAGAACCTCATCAATGGCAAGCCCCATTATGTCGAAAACGCCCCCAACCAGGACGGCGGCGTCATCTTCTTGCTTCCGGGCGGAGCCAGGGGCTTCTTTGTCAAGTTCCACTCGCAGACGACAACCACCCGCGACGACGGCAACCCCGCGGAGACGGGGATCACGGAGATCGACAAGACCTCCACTTCTGTCCGCAACGCGATCATGCCTAAGCCCCGCAAGCGGTCGATGGCGGCGCGGCGCACCACACGCAATACGGTCTCGGCTCCCGTGACCGCGACCGCACTCCCCGCGAAAGGCAAGACCAACCCACCGGCGACGCTAAATCCGCAAGGCTATATGTTCGCCGACATCGACCCCAAGGATGCGTCCGGCACATTCATTCCGGACGACGACGGGAATACCTACAACACCCCTTACGTGCAGGTGCGGTCCTTGGGCCAAACCAAGGGCCCGGTGCCGACGCCGCGCATCTATCCGCGCATGGATCTCGCGACGGTCATCGGCGCCAACCCGCCGGGTTATGTGAGCAACGCAAGCGGCAAGAGCCTCGCATTCGACGTGATCGGCGACAGTGGTGCTGCGACCGAGAAGAACCTGAACGAATTCGAACTCAAGGTTACGGATTTGATGACGCGCGACGCGGTCACGTCGTCTCCGCCGGCCTTCTTGTATCATGTCGGCGACGTGGTCTATTTCTACGGCGAAGAGAACTACTATTACAGCCAATTCTACGAGCCGTTTAAGGGTTATCCGGCGCCCATCTTCGCGATCCCTGGAAATCACGACGGCATCACCTATAACGATTCCATGGTTTCGCTGGATTCGTTCCAGAAGGCGTTTTGCGCGGAAAAGCCGGGCGACCGGTGGGTCGGCTCCGGCGCCATCCTGCGCTCTCCGATGACGCAGCCCGGGGTCTATTTCACGCTCGATACACCACTGCTGTCGATCATCGGCCTCTACAGCAATATCGGCGAATCCTTTGGCTGGCTCGACGAACCGCAATTGCTGTTCCTCTATCAGGAGCTGGTGCGGCTGAAGAAATTACGCAGCGGCGGAATGCCGGCGGTAATCTTGGCGATCCACCATTTTCCGCGCTGGTTTCCCGATCAAAAGCCGGCGGACCCGACCAGCGCCGCGATCGATGCGGCCTGCAAGAAGGCGGGCTTCTGGCCGGATGCGGTGATTTGCGGCCATGCGCATCTCTACCAAAGGGTGGTGCGGCAAGATACCGGGCAAGACATTCCTTACGTCGTGACCGGCGCCGGCGGCCATGTCGTAACTCCCGGCCAGGAAGTCGGAAAATCCTTCATGAAGCAGCTTGATCCGCATCTGGGCCTTACGATTTTCGAATCCGGCTATGTCCGCGCGACGGTTGCTAGTCCATCGCGCGGCGATCCGACGCTGCGCTTCGAGTATCGCAGCGTCAAGCCGAAGGGCGGCGGTCCGGACGACGCCTGCGAGGTCAACCTCAGAACCAACAAGCTGGTTTGAAGCCGGCTTTCCGGGAATGTTCACTGACCCGAAAGCAAAACACTCACTCGCCTCTTGCGCCGGAGGGCGACAACCTCAGCATGCTGAGCGCCGCGCCGAGCAGGGCAAAGCCAACGCCGGCCAGCAGCGAGAGCCGGGTGCCCTCCACGGGATAACGAGCCAGAAAGAGCGAGACCAGCGCCGCACCTGTGGTCTGGCCCAGCGGTCTACCAAAGCCTGCGCAGCATCTGCCGGGGATGTTGAACGCCCGCGCGTCCCATCGCATGCCGCGGCTCAAGACGCTGCGGCCGTTCCGTCCCGGCGATCGAGGCGGGCACCGAGATCGATCTCTCAGCCGCTCGCTGTGCGAGCGTTCGGTTCCAAGATGACTTGCTGGCGCGGCTTCGAATCGGTCAGCCTCGATTACCCTTCTTAGCGTTTCCCTTCGTCACCGACAGAACGCACGAGTCAGCAGCAGGCTTTTCAAGAATTTTATAAAAGTTTTAGACCGCATCTGTTTTGAAGTTCTGTCGGATAGTGGCAGTCGGGACACGACTAAACGTTGTAGGATTCGCAGCGATTTGCAGTCGGAAAATATTGCTCGCGAATATTGAGCAGCGATTTCATGACCAAGCCGTAGGTTAATCAAGGAACAACTGTTCTTAGAAGGAACAGATGCTTGGAACCGAGGCCCGCAAAGTGTCGCGCCCCCCGCTGATGGGGTTCTCGCCAAAGCACGATGAAGCCGCAGATTTCTGCGGCGTAGATCATGTATGTAATCCAGATCGGTTGCATGATCATGATTCGGCGTCGAACCCGGCGCCCGCGTCCCGAACGATCGATCGTCGTCGTCATGGTTGGCGAAGGATCGCGCTCGCAGTGCTTGCTCTATGCGGTGCGGGTAGCCCGATCGACATCGCGAAAGCCCAGTGTTCGATTTCCTCAAGCTATAACGGCACCTTCGTTCAGCCTGGCGTCGGATCCTGTACGATCACGCCGGGTACCACCCTCGGCGCGTCTCCTTTTGGCTTCTATCCGGCTCCCTACACGGGGCCAGTCTCCATCAACGCAGGTGCCGGCGACCAGATCACCGCCAACGGCATCACCATATTTTGGGTAAACGGCCAGGGCATCGGTGGTCTGGCCCGGAACGGCGGCGTGCTCATCTTCGGCGGCGGATCAACCATCAACGAGGGAATAAATGGCGGCGGCGGGAATACTGGCCTGGTCGCGGATGGACTCAACAGCCAGATCATCGCGACCGGTCTCGCCGTCAATATGGGAGGCGCGGGAAACAATGTTGGCGCCAATGCCGTCAATGGCGGCACGATCACGCTGAACAGCGGGACGGCCGTCTCGTTCCTTCAGGGCGGCGGCGGGAATACTGGCCTGTTGGCATCCGGTGCGGGCAGCCGGATCATAACGAATGACGCGACCGTGATTATCCCGCTCGTCGGGGGTTCGGGCGGTAATGATACCGGCGCGCGAGCCGAGGGAGGTGCTGCCATCACGCTCAATGGAGGCGCGGTCACCCTTCAGGGCAATGGCGGCGGCGAGACGGGTCTGCTGGCGACTGGCTCCGGCAGCAGCATCAGCGGCACCGGCGTGGCGGTCAACGTCTCAAGCAATGGCGGCAATGCTCGCGGCGGGTTTTTGCAAAACGGTGCGACCATCGACCTGACCGGCGGCAGCGTCACCACGTCCGGCGGCGCCGGCAGCTATGGATTTCTCTTGCAAGCGCCGGCAGGCGTGACGAATGCGCTGGGCCTCGACGGCACGATAGTCAGCTCGGCGTCAGATGCGTTCGCGGTGCAAGGGGGCGGCGCCGCCATCAACGCCGTCGACGCGACGGTAACCAGCAATAATGGAATCCTGCTGAGTGCCGTGCAGAACGCCACCGTCACAATGTCGAGCAATCACTCGGTACTGACGGGCGCGATTTTCACCGACAACACCAGCACAAGCAACGTCACGCTCGCTGGCGGAACGATCTGGAATATGACCGGCAGCTCCAACGTCACCAATCTGGTGAACAACGACAGCGATATCATCGTTACCGCACCGGTATCATCAACGGCCTTCAAGACTTTGACCGTGGTGAACTACACGGGCACCGGCGGGACAATCACGCTCAACACCTTTCTCGGTGCCGACAATTCGCCGTCCGATCGGCTGATCGTCAATGGCGGCACGGCGACAGGCTCGACAAATCTCAGGATTCAAAACGCCAACGGCCCCGGATATCAGACGGTTGCCGACGGCATCCTGGTCGTGAATACGACCAATGGCGGCGCCACGACTCCCGGCGCCTTCACGCTCGCTGGTGAGGTGCGCGGCGGCGCCTACGATTATTTTCTGTTCCGCGGCGGCCTCAGCGGCAATGCCCCCGATAACTGGTTCCTGCGCTCTTCGTTCGATGTACCGCCGATACCACCGACACCTGAAGTTCCGCCCCCCATATTGCCACCCGATCCGCCGCCATCGACGCTGCCGCCGGGCATCTATCCGATCATCGGGCCGGAACTCGCTACCTATGGTGTCGTCCAGCCCGTCGCCCGGCAATTGGGTCTTGCGACGCTGGGCACACTCAATCAGCGCATCGGCGACACGATGACACTGGCGAACGCCGGTACTGATGCGGCTGGATGGGGCCGCTCGGATTGGGGACGGTTATTCGGACGGCAGGTCAACGATCATTATCAGGCCTTTGCCGATCCGCGTGCAGACGGCTGGATAGGAGGCTTGCAGGGCGGCGTCGACCTCTGGCGCGCCAACTGGCTTTCCGGCCACCGCGACGCCGCGGGCGTTTATTTCGCCTATGGCCAGGCCAATGTTAATGTGAACGGTCTCGTCACCAATGCGGCTGCAACCGGCTATGTGCTCACCCATACCGGCACCCTCAGTCTCGACGCGTTTTCCGCGGGCGCCTATTGGACTCACTACGGTCCCAGCGGCTGGTATCTCGATGCGGTCCTGCAAAGGACGTCATATGGAGGTAACGCAACGACGCAATTCGCCCAGTTACCGACCAACGGCGTTGGCTTCATTTCGTCGCTGGAAGCGGGCTATCCAATACCACTGCCGCTTGGGCCGCATTTCGTGCTGGAGCCTCAAGCGCAGATCATCTGGCAGAAGGTTTCGTTCAATGATGCCAATGACGGTTTGGGCACGGTCGGCCTCGGCGCGACCTCAGGTCCGACCGGACGGCTAGGCGTGCGCGGCCAATGGACCATCGATAGCAACAATGGAATTGTGTGGCAGCCTTATGTGGGAGTTAATTTCTGGCGAAGCTGGGGTACGAAAGCCGCGACGACGTTTTCCGCGATCGATCAGGTGCAGCTGATCGAGAGCACAACACGCACGGAAGTCCTGGGCGGTGTAACCGCCAAGCTTAACAACCGTCTCAGTTTCTACGCCCAAGGCGGCTATCAATTCGTGATAGATCGATCGAACAACGGTAACCGCAGCGGCGCCCAAGGCAATATCGGGCTTCGATATACCTGGTGAAACCCCTCCAACCGATTCCTGTCCATTTGGAAGAATCGGCAGTTTCCGTTTCTGCACCAAGGCGCACTCCGCTCCGCTTTGACCGGAGGTTCAACTTCGGTCACCATGACGAGGGAATTCACTTTCGGCAACGGAGTTGCGTCAGCCTGCGCAGCATCTGCCGGGGATGTTGAACGGCATTTGCCTCACTCGCCCCTCAGGCGCTGGTCCTCGCGGACCCGCACCCGCTCGGCGCCTCTTGCGCCGGAGGGCGACAACCTCAGCATGCTGAGCGCCGCGCCGAGCAAGGCAAAGCCAACGCCAGCCAGCAGCGAGAGCCGGGTGCCCTCCACAGGATAGCGAGCCAGAAACAGCGAGACCAGGGCCGCACCCGTGGTCTGGCCCAGCAGTCGCGCTGTCCCAAGCATGCCGCTTGCGCCGCCGCTCCGCTCGCGCGGCGCGGCTGCGATCATGGTGCGGTTGTTGGGGGTCTGGAACAGACCGAATCCCGCGCCTGCCAGCGCCATCCGCCATATCACATCGGCAATCCCGGGATCATCCGGCAATAGCGCCAACGCGCCAAGGCCGAGCGCGAATAACAAGAGCCCGATGCCGCCCAACAGCCCCGCCGGGTAGCGTTCAACCAGTCGCCCGGCGAGCGGCGCCGCGAAGGCAACCGCAATCGGCCAAGGCGTGATCAGAAGTCCGATCTCGACCGCCGAATAGCCGAACCGGCTCTCCAGATAAAACGGCAGCGCCACAAGCGCCAGCATCTGGGCGCAGAAGGAGGCTATTGAAGTCGCGATCGACAGCGCGAAAATAGGAATCCGCAGCAGGTCCAACGGCAATAGTGGCGAAGCCATTTGGGTCTGCCGCAGCACCAGCAAAACGCCGGCGACGGCAGCGACGCCGAATTCCGACAGGCTGGTGATGAAAGCTCCGCCATGACCGGCGCTATCGATGGCGAGGATGCCGAGGCCGAAGGTGACCGCGCTCAGCGCAGCGCTCTGCCAGTCGAAGGCGTGACCGGCCGGCATTGTGTGTGGCAGACAGCGCCACCCGATGAGGAGCGCGATGATGCCAAGCGGGACATTGACGGCGAACAAATACGGCCAGGTTCCGACCGCCAGAATGGCGGCTGCGACCGTCGGTCCGACGGCGGCGGAGACGGCAACCACCATGGCGTTGATGCCGATACCACGCCCGAGCAGGTCGCGCGGGTAGATGTATCGGACCAGCGCCATGTTGACGCTCATGATCCCTGCGGCGCCAAACCCTTGCAGGATGCGCGCCACGGTCAGCAGCGGCAGCGTATGCGCCAGCGCGCAAAACAGCGATGCGATCGTGAACAGCAACAGCCCCGCCAGATAGACGCGGCGATAGCCGGCGATCTCGCCGAGCGACGACAGCGGCAGCAGCGAGATCGTGATCGCCAATTGATAGCCGTTGACGATCCAGATCGAAAACGCCGGGTCCGCGTTGAGGTCCCTGGCGATGGTGGGGAGTGCAACATTGGCAATGGCACCGTCCATTACCGCCATCACAAGGCCAAGTGCTATCGTCAGAATGGCCCAATTGCGCTGCGGCGGCGGCAGGCCATCGGCGTGCTCGATCTTGGCGGACGACATGGGATGAATTTGGGCTTTCAATATCCTGGCAGTTTTGCGCGGGCGTTAGGCCGCGGGGAGGAATTATCAAGGATCGGTCCCAAGGGCGAGGGAACTCACTTTCGGCAGCGGAGTTGCGTCATGCAAGTCGAAACCGGACAGGCTGACCCCATGATATCGCGCCGCACATTGGTTCTCGCATTTACCGCGACTGCGCTGCTCGCCGGTGGGATGCCGGTCTCGGCAAAATCCCCCCGCTCTCGGCTGGTCGGGATGCTCGATACGGATAATGATGGCACGGTCGACCTCGCCGAGGCCAAGAAGGCCGCATCGGATCTGTTTGACAGATTGGATCGGGACCATGACGGCACGCTCGACCAACGCGAGCTTGCTCGCAGATTAACTCCGAAGGAGTTCGCCGCTGCCGATCCCGACCACGATGGGACCCTCACCAAGGACGAATACCTCGCCGTGGTCGAGCAGCGCTTCAGCGCCGCGGATCCGGATCATGACGGGACGCTGGACGCCAAGGAATTGAATTCAAAGGCTGGTCAAGCTCTCTTGCGACTTTTGAAATAGTCGCAAGCCGTCAATCAGACCCCGCCGGGTTGAACGTAGCAGAACACGTACCCGCCGCGACTCAAGAATACGATGCCGTGACCGGTTGGATTCGACCTGTCCCATTTGAGCTTGTTATTCGGGATCTCGATTTCCGTTCCGAGCGCGACGTGAGGCCGGCCGCGCGGTTCGTCGGGCCGGTCATCTGTGATGGTCGCGTAGGTTTTGCCGTCTTTGACGTGGATCTCGTCAGCCCAATAGGCGTCGGCCTCGCCGCAACATGACGCATTCGGAACGTCCGGCTGCATGAGGGCCTGATACCATTCCCGGATTTCGGGATCGACTGCTCCCCATTGTCCGATATCGCGGGCGTTAACGACTGAAATCGAGCAAGCAAGAATACCGAGACAAAGGATGATGCGCTTCATCCGGTCCAACTCCTGGGTTTACCGGCGAAGTCAATTCAAGCAAGCTTCGTGCCGAAAATCGTTGCACTGCGGTAAGTGACAGGGA
Source organism: Bradyrhizobium lablabi (assembly GCF_900141755.1). Classification (NCBI taxonomy): domain Bacteria; kingdom Pseudomonadati; phylum Pseudomonadota; class Alphaproteobacteria; order Hyphomicrobiales; family Nitrobacteraceae; genus Bradyrhizobium; species Bradyrhizobium lablabi. The sequence continues at coordinate 3,556,335 of NZ_LT670844.1, forward strand.
TATCAACAACATTTGCGCAGTTCCGACGCCGCTGAGCCCCGTATTTTTACGGACGGCCCAAGCTGACCACCGCGGTTCCAATAGGGGAACCCTACCTTGGACCCCAGTGGGCAAACACGATCCAGCCGAGCGCAGCCGCCGCAAAAATCCAGATCGCAATGATGGCGGCCGCGGCGACCCTGTTGCGCGGTCGCGTCGCGGCCTCGTCCGCCATCGCGCGACACTCGGCCATGACGTCTTCGGGGATCAGCGACAGCACCAGCCAAATGCCCAGCGGCACGATGATCAAATCGTCCACATAACCCAGCACCGGAATGAAATCCGGAATGAGATCGATCGGCGAAAGCGCATATCCCGCGACCGCGATGGCGAGAATCCTTGCATGCCAGGGCACGCGCGGGCTTTGAGCCGCAAGATAAATCGCGTGCGCATCCCGTTTCAGTCTGCGCGCCCAACTCTTGATCTTGTTGAGCATGAAATAGCTCAAATCACCCTTCGCGGCCGGACGGCCAACTATCGTCACTTAAGCTTGCACTTGGTTTCGGGCCGATCGAGGCCAAGCGTATCAAGCGCCGATACCTGATGAAGGAAACCCTCCTGCGGCGATACCGACACCGTGTTTCTGCCGTCGAACAGCAGGATGGGCTGGCGCAGTTGCAGGTTCCAGTCACGCAGCGTGAGCTTCTGACCCTTGAAGGCGGCAACCGAGAATTCCGGGCTCTTGATGTAGGCAAGCATCTTGCCGGGTTCGCCGGAATTGGCGCGGACCGCCGCTTCGCCGATCATGCGCACCGCCGTCCAGGCCTGGATGTCCTGCGCCGTCATCGGGCGCGAAAACGCTTTCGTAAAACGGTTTTGCAGCTGCACGGCGCCCCATTGATCGAAAGCGGCATTCCATGTGGTGGGCACGAGTCCCGCGGAGCCTGCGACCGGACGGGGATCCCAGGTACGATACGGCAGGTACCCGGCAAAAACCTCGCTTTCATCCGCCGCAACAAGCACGTCGTGGTCGGGCAGGCCTTGCGTCACCACCGGCATCTGCCGCTGAATCTCGGCGACGCCGCTATCGGTGCGTCGCGCGCCGCCAGAGTCCTTGAATTCACGCTCCTCGACGATCTTGGCGCCGAATCGGATCGCGGCATGGCGCAATGCATCGGCAAACAAGACATCGTTTTCGTGCGAGCCTTTCAGCAGCACCCATTTGCGCCACTTCTTCCAGATCAGATATTGCGCGAGCGCGTCGGCGAGCATGGAACGCGTGGGAGCGACATGAATCACATTGCCCCGACAATCCTGTTCGCGCAGCCGTTCGTCCAGTGCGGATACGTTGATCAAGGTCTCGCTGCGCGCTAGGCCTGCGTCAGCCACCTTCAGCAGCCGATCCGCATCGAGGTTCGTGACGATGAACGACACGCCCTGGTCGGCCAGCGAATTCATGGCTGCGACCGGGTCGTCGCCCTCGCCGAGCAATTTATCGATCAGCGTATAGCGCTGATTGAGGAAGCGCCCGGTGGCATTGTCGTCTTCGGTTGCGAGCTGGGCTCCGGCAAGCCCGTCATTGCCGGCCGGGATATCGATCAGCGATATCCGGATTCGCGATGGTGCCTGGCGGAGGTAGCCGATCTTGATTTCCAGCGGCTGCTCGGAGAGGCCCGCTGCGCTGGAAGCGATCAGTGCGCAGATACCAAGCAGCAGCCGAAGCAAATCACGCCTCCCATAAATTATTTTTGTCATTCTTTGTCACACTTGGCGCTCGAAAGTACTCCATTTACCGCTTGGCGCAATGCGACCGATATTCATTGCATCGACGGAATGGCACCCTATTGTTCCAGATAAAAGTCGGGAGGACGCTAAATGTTCGATTTGCGCTGGATCGCGGTAGTTGGCTTTTCACTACTATGGATGTCTGTCTCGGCCGATTCTGCCTTCGGTTACCTTGCCTATGTTTCGAACGAAAAGGGCAATTCCGTCTCCGTGATCGACACCGACAAATTGGAGACGGTCGCAACCATCAAGACCGGGCAACGGCCGCGCGGCATCGAAGCCTCCCGCGACGGCAAATACGTCTATGTGGCGCTCGGCGACGACGACCTGATCCAGGTCATCGACACCAAGAGCCTGACCGTCATCGGCGACTTGCCCTCCGGCCCGGATCCCGAACAGTTCACCCTCGATCCCTCGGGAAAGATCCTTTACGTCGCCAATGAAAATGACGCGATGGTGACCGTGCTCGACCTGGAGAAGCGCGCATCGATCGGCGAGGTCTCGGTCGGCATCGAGCCCGAGGGCATGACGGTCAGCCCGGATTCCAAGATTCTGATTTGCACGTCAGAGACGACCAGCATGGTCCATTTCATCGATACGGCAACCCGCCAGATCGTGGACAATTTGCTGGTCGGTTCCCGTCCGCGGTTTTCGGCATACAAGGCTGACGGATCGGAGTTATGGGTCACCTCGGAAATCGGCGGCAACCTCGCGATCATCGATCCGGCCACGCGCAAACTCAAGCAGACGGTGACGTTCGAGATCCCCGGCCTTCGATCCGAGGCCATTCAGCCCGTCGGCATCAACATTACCAAGGATGGCAAGCTTGGCTTCGTCGATCTGGGGCCTGCCAATCGGGTCGCTGTGGTCGATGGCGTCACGCACGCGGTCCTGAAATATCTATTGGTCGGCCAGCGGGTTTGGCACGGCGCCTTTACGCCGGACGAGAAATATCTGCTGGTCGCCAATGGCGTCTCGAACGATGTCTCCGTCATCGACGTGGCGCGCTTGCATGTCATCAAATCGATCCAGGTCGGAGAATTGCCCTGGGGCATAGCCTTCGGCCCGCACTGAATTAAATTTTCCGCTTCTTGCTGTCGGGATAGTTGCAGCTCCATTTCCTGGCCTGCCACTGCGGATGTTTGCCGATCCACTCGGCGATATAGGGCTGCGCAGCCATCATGCATTGCTCGACTGAACCGTCCCAGGCGAACTGAAGATATTTTTCTTCGCAATGGGCGGGATCGGCGATGGCACAGACGGTCAGGATGATTTCAATCAATCTGCCCTCCCCTCAAAGCCGCTTCGTCACATTACGCCCAATTGCACCGACGTTTTCAAATTTCGAAAATAATCTCGCGCCGCAGCGGAACCTGATCCGCGATGTCCGTCGCCGTCGTCGATCACCGCGTTGCCCACATTTCCTGAAGGACATGCCGGCGATCTGCACGGTGGGCATTGCCGCATCTCGATCGGCGAGAAAAAAGACAGCGAGACTTACAAAAAAATCGCCGGCCTTGACATTGAACGCGAGCGTGCAATCTTTTCAAAACTACGGATCGATTTGCTCAGGAAGCACGATGTTACATTATAACATCGTGATCGCAGTGCGATTTGCCCGACGGACTTCCAATTTTCAACGGACTTCCAATTTTCAAAGACCATCAATTTTCCAAGCTCAAGAAAAACGATTTGAGTGGAGGAACGGCAAATGAAGACACGCGCCGCTGTCGCGTTTGAGGCAAAGAAGCCCCTTGAAATCGTCGAGCTAGATCTGGATGGCCCCAAGGCGGGCGAAGTCCTTGTCGAAATCAAGGCGACGGGGATCTGCCACACCGACGCCTATACGCTTGATGGCTTCGACAGCGAGGGGATTTTCCCCTCGATCCTCGGCCATGAGGGCGCCGGCATCGTCCGGGAGGCGGGAAGCGGCGTGACCTCGGTGAAACCAGGCGATCACGTGATCCCGCTCTACACGCCGGAATGCCGCCAATGCAAAAGTTGCCTGAGCGGCAAGACCAATCTATGTACCGCGATCCGCGCGACCCAGGGCAAGGGCCTGATGCCTGACGGCACCACCCGCTTCAGCCACAAGGGCAAGCCGATCTTCCATTATATGGGCTGCTCGACGTTTTCGAACTTTACCGTGCTGCCGGAAATCGCGGTGGCGAAGATCCGCGAAGACGCGCCCTTCGACAAGAGTTGCTACATCGGCTGTGGTGTGACGACCGGTGTCGGCGCGGTGGTGAACACCGCCAGGGTGACGCCGGGCGCCAACGTGGTCGTGTTCGGGCTTGGCGGCATCGGGCTCAATGTCATCCAGGGCGCCAAGATGGTCGGCGCCGACAAGATCATCGGCGTTGACGTCAACGACAGCAAGGAAGAATGGGGCCGCCGCTTCGGCATGACGCATTTCGTCAACCCCAAGAAGATCGATGGCGATATCGTCCAGCATCTGGTCGCGCTGACCGACGGCGGCGCCGACTATACCTTCGACTGCACCGGCAACACCACCGTGATGCGCCAGGCGCTCGAGGCCTGCCACCGCGGCTGGGGCACGTCGGTCATTATCGGCGTGGCGGAAGCCGGCAAGGAAATTTCAACCCGGCCATTCCAGCTCGTGACCGGCCGGGTCTGGAAGGGCACCGCGTTCGGCGGCGCGCGCGGCCGAACCGACGTGCCGAAAATCGTCGACTGGTACATGAACGGCAAGATCCAGATCGATCCGATGATTACCCATGTCCTCAAGCTGGAGGAGATCAACAAGGGATTCGATTTGATGCATGAGGGCAAATCGATCCGTTCGGTGGTTGTTTTCTAAACCAAGAGCCGTGTTCTAAATCAAGAAGCGTCAAACAAACAGGAGGAATGACCCATGACTGTTCATATCCACCCATCGGTTGACAGCGGAGTAAAGCAGGGCACCGGGAACTTCGCCGGCGGAACCCTTGTTTGCAAATGCCAGGACAAGCCGGTCAAGGTCGGCATCAAGGGCGACGTCGCACACAATCACGCCTGCGGTTGCACCCAATGCTGGAAACCCGAAGGAGCAACCTTTGCGGTGATCGCGGTCGTCCCGCGCGACAACGTGACCGTTCTTGAGAACGGCGACAAGCTGCGCGTGATCGACGCGTCGGCGACGATCCAGCGGCATGCTTGCAAGGTTTGCGGTGCCCATATGTACGGCCGCATCGAGAACAAGGGCCATCCGTTCTATGGTCTCGACTTCATCCATCCCGAATTGTTCACCGAAGGCGGCTCGGCCGCTCCGGGATTTGCCGCGTTTGTGTCCTCGGTGATCGAGTCCGGCGTCGAGCCGTCCGAGCTGCCAGCGATCAGATCGCGCCTCAAGGAACTCGGACTCGAGCCCTATGATTGCCTGTCGCCGGCACTGATGGATCACATCGCCGCGCACGTGGCGAAATCGAGACCCAAGGCGGCCTGATCGCCATGCCCGGCTCGGTCGGTGAACAACCACCTGCCGAGCCTGGGCCGACCGCCGTTGCAATCCCGTCGCCGTGCGGCGCTGGAGCCGTAAGATCATGACGGTCGAAACCGTTTCCCTCAACCGGTCTCACGATGGCATGCAGGGCGTCTACCGGCACGCCAGCCGCGAGACTGGAACCGGCATGACCTTTTCGGTCTTTGTCCCTCCACATCAAGACGGCGCGAAGCTACCGGTGGTCTGGTATCTGTCAGGCCTCACCTGCACCCACACCAACGTCACGGAAAAGGGCGAATTTCGCCAGGCGTGTGCCGAATTGGGCCTGATCTTTGTCGCGCCGGACACCAGCCCACGCGGAAATGTGCCCGGCGATCCTGCAGGCCTCTACGATTTCGGGCTTGGCGCCGGATTTTATGTCGATGCCACAGAACAGCCATTCGCGCGCAATTACCGCATGTGGAGCTACGTCACCGAAGAGCTGCCTGGGCTGATCGCCGAGCATTTTCCGGCCGATCCCAAGCGCCAATCGATCCTCGGCCATTCCATGGGTGGGCATGGCGCACTGACGATCGCGCTGCACCATCCCGACCGCTATCGCGCGGCCAGCGCGTTTTCGCCGATTGTGGCGCCGTCACAAGTGCCTTGGGGGATCAAGGCATTGTCCGGATATCTCGGCGAGGCGCGCGACGCCTGGCGCAAGCACGATACCGTCGCATTGATCGAGGATGGCGCGCGGTTTTCCGATTTTCTGGTCGATGTCGGCGATGCCGATCAATTCCTGAGCGAACAACTTCGCCCCGAACTATTGGAGCGCGCCTGTTCGCAAGCCGGTATTCCCCTTATCCTTCGCCGCCAGCCCGGCTATGACCACTCTTATTACTTCGTATCGACCTTCATGGCAGATCACATGCGCTGGCACGCCGCGCGAATGAAAGCATGATCCAGCCTCAATCGCGTGGCGGTATCGGGCCAAGGGGAGCAGCAGGAATGGCGAAGACGACGGCCCGGATAGCCCTCATTTTGGCGTTCGTTCCCACCGGCGCGCTCGCCAAGGACACCCAGTTCTGGAACCTGACGGCCAATACGATCACCGCGCTGCAGCTTTCTCCGGCCGGCAAGAACGAGTGGGGTTCGAACCAGGCCGACAATGACCGCGACCACACCGTCGATCACGACGAGCGGCTGAAAATAACCGATACCGCGACCGGCACATATGATGTCAAATTTGTCGACAAAAGCGGGAGGACCTGCATCGTCGCGAATGTTCAGGTCAAGGCGGGCTCGATCTTCACGATCGAGGAGAAAAATCTAACAAGCTGCTCCAGATAGAAGCGATCGATCGCGCGGAAACATCGGCAATGTTCAGATTTTTCGTAACACTCTGCCTTGTGGTCGCCGCTGCACCGGCGCTGGCCGGCGAGACCTTGCGCATCGGCCTGCAGACGACCGGCACGTTTGCCTGGCAACTCGACGTGATCCGCCGCCACCACCTTGCCGATCGCGCTGGCCTCGATTTGAAAATCAGCGCATACGCTTCGCCAGATGCCGGCAAGCTCGCGCTCAATAGCGGCTCGGTCGATCTCGCCGTCGTCGATTGGCTCTGGGTTGCGCGAGCGCGCGCGCTCGGCGCCAAATGGCTGTTCTATCCCTATTCCAGCGCGGCCGGCGCCATTATGGTGAAAAGCGAATCGCCGGTACGGAAGATCGACGATCTCAGGGGTCGGGTTCTCGCCATTGCGGGCGGTCCGCTCGACAAAAGCTGGCTTATTGTCCAGGCGGCGGCGCTCCGCCGGGGCATCGATCTCAAGCGCGAGGCGACCCTCGCATACGGTGCCCCGCCGCTGATTTTTCAGAAATTAGAGCAGGGCGAAGCCGAAGCGAGCCTCAATTTCTGGAATTTCTGCGCCAGGCTCGAGGCAAGAGGCTATCGGAGGATCCTCGATGTGCGTGATGCGGAAGTGGCCCTCGGGCTGCAACAGCCGGTGGGCCTCATCGGCTACACGTTTTCTGAGGAATTCGCCGCGAGCCACAGGAGCATGATTGATCGCTTCATCGCGATTAGCGAACAGGCCGATGACATCATGCTGCGATCCGACGGGGAATGGGAAGCCCTTCGCCCGCTGATGAACGCAGAGGATGAACCGACGTTCAAGGCATATCGTGATCAGACCAGAGCGGGAATTCCGAGACGGCCGATCGCCGAGGAGGAAGCGGACGCCCGCAGGCTTTTCAAGGCCCTGGCGAGCATCGGAGGCCCGGAGCTCGTGGGTCCTTCGCAAGAACTTGATCCAGGTCTCTATTACCAGCCTGCTCCGAACGGAAACTGAGTGTTACCGAGAATCTATTCGCTGGCCGCTCTGATCGCCATTTGGGCCCTTGCAGCGGCATTGGCTCAATCACGTCTGTTGCCGGGCCCGCTCGCGATTGGGACGACAATCCTCGCCGACCTTCGTTCCGGCGAGCTGCCGTACCAGATCGGCTGCACGCTCGCGCGCGTGATCGTCGCGTTCGCGATCGCGATGGTGCTGGGCATTATCGCAGGTTATGCGATGGGCCGCTCGAGAACGATCGATCGATACGCCGATCCGTGGCTCGTCGTGCTTCTCAACATGCCGGCGCTGGTGACGATCATCTTTGCCTATATCTGGATCGGCCTCAACGAGACCGCCGCGATCCTGGCGGTAGCAGCCAACAAGCTGCCCAATGTGGTCGTCTTCATGCGCGAGGGCGCCCGCGCGCTCGATCCCGACTTCGACGAGATGGCGAAGGCCTTCAAATTCACCTGGTTTTCCAGAATTCGTCATGTCGTGATACCGCAGCTCGCGCCATTTCTGGCGGCAAGCTCGCGCTCCGGTCTGTCGATCATCTGGAAGATCGTTCTGGTGGTCGAGTTGATCGGGCGCCCGAATGGCGTGGGCTTCGTCCTGGGTTCGGCATTCTCGTTGTTCGACATGGCCAAAATACTAAGCTATGCGATCTCCTTCATCGCACTTATGCTGGTGATCGAAAGTCTTTTGGTGCAACCGCTTGAACGACGCGCAATTCGCTGGCGACGCCAACCCGCTTGAGCTCCGCATCGATGCGAAGAGCTTTCTGTCGGCGGATGGCACGCCGGTGGAAGTCGTCCGCGGCCTCGACCTTCGGCTCGAAGCGGGGTCGTTCGGGGCGCTGATCGGCCCTTCCGGATGCGGCAAGACCACGATCCTTAGAATCGCAGCCGGGCTCGATCCGGATTTCCGCGGCGTGGTTTGTGCACCGGGATCCGGGCGTCTGGGCATGGTATTTCAGGAGCCCCGCCTGCTGCCTTGGCGAACGGTCGAGGAGAACATCCGGCTTGCGCTGCCGGCAGGCAAGGCCGCCGCCGATCTGACGGAACTGGTCGAGATCCTTGGCCTCGGTTCCCACCTGGCACGATATCCCGGCGAGTTGTCATTGGGGCTTGCACGCCGCACCGCCATTGCCCGGGCATTTGCGGTGCGGCCGGATTTTCTGCTGCTGGACGAACCTTTTGTGTCGCTGGATGAAACGGTCGCCGCAAGACTGCGCAACGAGCTTGTGGCGCTGACGACGCGGACAAAAGTGACGACCTTATTTGTGACCCACGATCTGGCCGAAGCCATCCAGCTGGCGGATCGCCTGTTTTTTCTGTCCGACCGCCCTGCGCACATTATCGCCGAAAGGACGCTGCCGCCGCCCCGGGGAGCGCGCAGCAGCGACGTCATTGCGTCGATCGCTGCTGAAATGCGGCTGTTGGTGTCGCAGGCGACGGCCGATGCCAAACGAGGTTGTTAGGTCATACCAGCCGACTCTCGATGGCGAAGCGCACCAGTTCGGAGGAAGAGCGCAAACCGAGCTTCTGGCGCATGATGGAAGACGTATTGGCGATCGTCTTGTAGGACGCATTGATCAGCCAGGCGATCTCGGAAAGGCTCTTGCCGGCGCCCAAGAGACGCAGGATCTCGATCTCGCGCTGCGTCAATTTCGCAAGACGGCTTTCGGCCAATCCCGGCCCGGCAAAGGCGATGCTTTGTGCGATGGCGGACGGCAAAAATACCCCGCCGTCGCCCACCTTGCGAATGGCTTCGAGGAGATCGCCGGGGTCACCAGACTTGGAGACATAGCCTTTGGCGCCGATCTCGATGGCGCGCGCCGCAAAGATCGGATCGTCGTTCATGCTGAACATGATGATGCGGGCGGTTGCATCGCGCGCCAGGATTCGCCGCGCCAGTTCAAAGCCCGAAACACCCGGCAAATTGATGTCGAGAACGCAGACATCGGGACGCTCAGTGATAAAAGCCCCCTCGCCGCTTTCGGCATCCGCCGCTTCCAGAATCGTCACATCGGGATCGCCGGCCAAGAGCGCGCGGCAGCCCGAGGCAACGATGGGATGATCGTCAACGATCAGGATGCGCATTGATCTCGATCCGAGGCGCTCGCAGTTAAGCATTTGTAGACCAGTTTGCAGCGCAACACGAACGGCCCCGGCCAAATGGCCGCAGGGTGCGGATGTTGACCGTTTGCCTCCACCACCTTCGGACGATGCCTTTCCGGAAGAAGTGCAGTACCGTTCAATTAGATAATCAGTGTTTTTGGCTGTCAACGTTTTGCAACTCTGCAACCGGATGCAGCCGCCGAAGTGGAGCCTGGCAATGTGGCAGAAGCTCTCTTTGCGCGCACGGCTGAACACGCTTTTGGCGCTCGTGATGGTGCTCGGTCTGGTCGTCAACATCGCACGGCTGCTGCTGGAGGCAGGCCCGCGGGTGGCGGCCGAAGATCAAAGCGTGATCAGGCTGGCGCGCGGTTTTGTCGAGACTTCGGTGTCGGATCTCAACGACGCGCCAGATCCCGAAGCAAGGCTCGACCAGATAGTCGCGGGCCTGAAGCAATTGCGCCATGTCAGTATCGCGCGCGAGCCTCATCCGGCCGCCGGCAGCGCGCCCGCGGCCTCAGCGTCGCCCAGCGACCCGGCCGAGCCGCGGCAGGTTCCCGAATGGTTTCTGAGCGTCATTCACCCGGAACAGACAACGGTGCGCGTTCCGATTGCCGTGAATGGGCGGTCGCTGGGGTCGCTGGTCATTACCTCGCACCCGACCGACGAAATAGCCGAGATCTGGGACGGCATCGTCACCCAGATTGGAATCGGCTCCGCGATCGCGTTAGCGCTCTTTCTCATCACGATGACCGTCGTCAACCGCGCGCTGGAGCCAATAAAATCGCTCGCGGATGCGATGGGCTCAATCGAGGCGGGCCGCTATGATACCCGTGTCACGCCCAGCGGCTCGCCTGAGCTCGCCGCGATCTGCCGAAAACTGAACGATCTGGCATCCGTGCTGCAAACAACCGTCGAGGACAAGCAACGCCTCGCCGAGCGGGTGGTTTCGTTGCAGGACGTCGAGCGCAAGGAGATCGCGCGCGACCTGCACGACGAGTTTGGCCCCTATCTGTTTGCGCTCCGCGCGCACACCACCTCGCTGACGCGATTGGCAGATAGCCCTGAGCCCGATCTTGGCGCTTTGCGCCGGCACATCGGCGCCATGTTCGATCAGGTCAATGCGCTGCAGCGATTCAACCGGCGCGTCCTGGAGCGACTGCGGCCCGTGGGCCTTGCGGAACTTGGCCTTACCGATGCGCTCGAGGCGCTGTTGCGGCTTTGGCGCGAAACCTATCCCGGTGTCGTAATTCAAACCTCGATCTCGCCATCGCTCGGCGCCCGCGGCGAGACGGCGGAATTGACGATCTATCGCATCATTCAGGAAGCCCTGACCAACGTGTTCCGCCACGCCCGCGCGACAGAGGTCGATATCACGATCGCGCCGGCGGCACCCCGCCGAACGGGAACCGCCGAAACGGAAGCCATCATGGTGAGCGTCCGCGACAACGGCGCTGGCCTTCCGGCCGATCACAAACAGGGCTTCGGAATGCTTGGCATGCGCGAGCGGGTCTTGGCATTGGGCGGCACGATGACGGTTGCGTCGACAAATCGTGGCGTCACCGTGGAGGCGCTGGTTCCCTGCGGGCTCCAGCCATCCCCAATATTTCAACCAACGTGAGTCAAAACCAGCCGATCGGGATTTTTTCCCGATGGCGCGACCTAATTTTCCCGATGTCGATCGCCTGTCGATATCCTAGCATTCCTGACCTGGAGACTTTAAGAAAAGCCAAAGCGGAATGCGATGCGGCGGATACGCGCTCGATCCCTGTTTATCGTGCCGGCATCGATATGCCTGTTTTCCGGGAATGATATCGCGCGCGCCGAGGATCCGCCCGGCGCGGTGCAGGCATTGCCGCCCATCGTGGTCACGGGAACCAAGACTGGCGTTAAGCGCGGCCAGACGACAGGCGCCACCCGCATCGCCCGGACCGTGCCGAGGCTCGTGGTCTACCCGACCACGCCGTTATCGGGCCCAGGCTCCGGTATCGATCCCGAAAAGGTGCCGGCCAGCGTCAACGTCGTCGACGCCAATCAGATCAAGCAGGCCGGCTCGCTGAACGTCAGCGATGCCCTGCAAAAATACGTGCCGGGTATCGTCGTCAATGAAGTTTCCGGCAATCCATTCCAGCCGAACGTGCAATTTCGCGGCTTCGTCGCTTCGCCTGTGGCCGGCACCCCGCAGGGGCTTGCGGTCTACCAGAACGGCGTGCGCATCAACGAAGCGTTCGGCGACACCGTCAACTGGGATTTGATTCCGACCGCGGCGATAAAATCGGTCACGGTGGTGACCAATAATCCAGCCTTCGGCTTGAACGCGCTGGGCGGCGCCATCGACATGCAGATGAAAGACGGCTTTGCCTATCAGGGCGCCGAAATCGACACGATGGGCGGCTCGTTCGGGCGCATCCAAAGCTCGGCGCAGTGGGGAAAACAGGTCGATCATTTTGCCGTCTACGGCGCGCTCGAGGGATTGCACGATGACGGATTTCGCAATTTCTCGCCCTCGGATGTTCGCCGCTTTTACGGTGATGTCGGCTACCGGAACGATGGAAACGAATTTCATCTCAACATGGGCGCCGCCGATAACAGGTTCGGCGCGACCGCAACGGCGCCGGTCGAGCTGCTTCAGCAATTTTGGGGCGCGACCTTCACCACGCCGCAAATCACCAACAACCGCGTTGGCTATGTCAATCTCACCGGGAAAGTCGAGGCCACGCCGAGCTGGACGATCGAAGGTGTTGCGCATTTGCGGGTTTTCGACCAGAAGACCGAGGATGGCAACCCGACCGGAACTCAGCCCTGCACCACCGATCCGACGCTGCTCTGCTTTGGCAACGGCAGCACGCCGGCAAATGGCCTGAATGGGGCCCAGCTCGCTAATCCCTTCGATCCGAGCGCCACACTGGGAGAGATCGACCGAACGACGACGCGATCGACGACGACGGGCGCGTCGTTGCAAGCCACAAATACCGATCAATTGTTCGGTCACGGCAACCATTTCACGGTCGGAACAAGTTTCGATTCCAGCGTGACGCACTTCTCGGCCCTCCCGGAACTGGGCACGATTGGTCCGAATTTCGTCGTCAGCGGTAGTGGAATATTTCTCGGCCAATCCGGCAATCCGGTTTCGATCGGCCCGGTGGCGCTTCGCACCACCAATCAATATAGCGGGCTTTATGCGCTCGATACGTTCGACGTCACCAACGCGTTCTCGATCACCGGCGGCGGCCGCTTCAACCTCGCTGATATCAAGCTCGAAGACCAGATCGGCAGCGCGTTAAACGGCAATGCCAGCTATACCCGCTTCAATCCGCTGATTGGCGGCACCTATAAGATCACCCAGGGCGTTTCGGCCTATGCCGGCTATTCCGAAGCCAACCGCGCGCCAACCCCGCTGGAACTCGGTTGCGCCGATCCCGCCCGTCCCTGCATCGTCGCCGCATTCCTGGTCTCCGATCCGCCGCTGAAACAAGTCGTGTCCCGCACCGTGGAAGCTGGCCTGCGCGGCAGCAGTGAAGTGAACATCGGCACGCTCGGGTGGAAGCTCGGGGTATTCCGCGCGGATAATACCGACGACATCCTCGCCATTCCCAGCCCAGTGCTGCAGGGATTCGGTTATTTTCAGAACGTCGGTTCGACGCGCCGGCAGGGGATCGAGGCCGAAGTCAATCTCAAATCGAGCGCCCTGCAGCTATACGCCAGCTACGCCCTCGTCGACGCCCGATTCCTTGATGCTCTGCAGGTCGGCTCCAACAGCCCCTTCGCAGATGCCAACGGCCACGTCCAGATCGTTCCCGGCGATCGAATCCCCGCCATCCCGCGAAACCGGGTCAAGGCCGGCATCGATTATTCGATCACCGATGCGTTCAAGATCGGAGGCGACGCCCTGTTCGTCAGCAGTCAATATTTTGTCGGCGACGAATCCAATCAGGCGCCGAGGCTGCCGTCCTATGCGGTTTTCAACCTCCACGCCTCGTACCAGATCGACAAGACGATGCATATCTACGCGCGTGCGGACAATATCTTTGATAATCGCTACGCGACCTACGGAACATTCTTCAATACCGGCACGGTTCCGAATTTCGCCAATGGCGGCGCGCCCTTCACCGACCCGCGCTCGATCAGCCCGGCGCGGCCGCGCGCGCTCTATGTCGGCCTGAAGGCCACGTTCTGAAGGATGCCCTGCTCAGCCGGCGGGACCATTGCGGCGGGCGAGGAAGCCGCGGGCGGGATCGTAGGCCAGGATCGCGCCAAACAGAAACGCCAGCGTGCAACCGAGCACCACGCCGAGCGACACCCAGGCCACCTGCCCATAGAGCGCAAAGCGGATCAGCTCAACCGCATGCGTGAAGGGATTGAGCTCGCAGACATAATACAGCAGCAGGCTGGATTCCTTGATCCGCCACAGCGGATACAGCGCCGACGATGCAAAGAACATCGGAAAGATCACAAAATTCATCACGCCGGCAAAATTCTCGAGCTGCTTGATCAGCGACGAAATCAGCATGCCCAATGCCCCCAGCATGAATCCGCTTAGCAGCAGTGCCGGCAGCAGCGCCAGATAGCCGAGCGGCGGCGCCTCGATATCCCAGAACCAGGCGATCAGCAGGAAGGCGTAGGCTTGCAGAACGGATACCAGCGTGCCCGCCAAAAGCTTCGATGTGAGCAGCCACCAGCGCGGGAACGGGCTGACAAGCAGCGTGCGCATTCCCCCGGTTTCACGGTCATAGACCATCGTCAGTGATGATTGCATGCCGTTGAAAAGCTGGATCATCGCGATCAGGCCGGGCGCGATATAGACTTCGTAGAGCACGTAAGTCTCGTAGGGCGGAATGATGGAGACGCCGAGCACCTGCCGAAATCCGGCGGCAAAAATGAAGAGCCAGACCAGCGGGCGCACCAGCGCGGAGACAAAGCGTTCGCGCTGATGGATGAAGCGCAACGCCTCGCGCCAGACGATGCCCTTGAGGCAGATGAAATACTGCGAAAGCGTAAAACCTTGGTGGTCCGTTGCATCGACCGTGACCGTCATCCCGCCGGCTCCCGTTCTTCCTGGTCGGCGGCCCCGGTCAGCCGGTTGAATGCGTCGCGCAAGTCGCTAGCTCCGGACTTACCGACGACCTCGCCGAGCCCGCCATGCGCAAGGATGTTGCCCTTGTGCAGGACCACCACATCGTCGCCGGCGCCGGCTTCGTCGATGAGATGCGTCGCCCACAGCACGCCAATGCCCTCCACCATCGAAAGCCTGCGAACGTGGTCGAGAATGTCGGCGCGCGCCTTGATATCGAGGCCGACGGTGGGTTCGTCGAGCAGCAGCAAACGGGGCTGGTGCAGCAGCGCCCGGGCAATCTCGATGCGGCGCATCTGACCTATTGAAAGATTTCCGACCCGATCCAGCGCGCGATCGGTCATGGCCACGCGATCCAGGACTTGCGCGATCAATTCCTTGGCTCGCTTGCTGGCGATACCGTGCAGCGCAGCATGGTACATCAGGTTCTGTCGCACCGAGATGTCGATATCGAGCGCGCGGGACTGAAACACGACGCCCAATTTGCTCAGGGCCGCACCCGGATCGCGCGCGACATCGTGCCCGAAAATGCGGATTTGACCCGATCTTATCGCATAGAGACGTGTAATCAGCGAAAACAGCGTCGACTTCCCGGCGCCATTCAATCCCAACAGGACGTTAAAGGACGACGGCCTGACAGTGAGGCTGACATTATTCAATGCGACCCGCGCACCGTAGCGATGGCTGACGCGATCGATCTCAAGCGCGGGCACTTGCGCAAGCGGGAATGGCTTCATTACCACTCCCGAACGCGCCTTGCCCATCCGCAAGCTAGCACATCGGAACCCCATACGTCGCGCAATCCACCGCCGATGAAATGCGTCATGCTTGGTATTTCCGACACGCAGGTCTTGAGGTTCATGTTCGCGATTTAGCCTACCGCGTTGTGTGCAGCAAGCTTCGGCGACGCTAGCTTGACCCGGATTCCCGATCCTGACAAAAATTATTCATGCTGGCGAAATTCAGTGCTGTACCTTGTGTTGCAGCGCACCGAACGTTCGGCATGTAAAACGCGCCGCTAGAGAATGTTCACGATGGCCTGCCTGCGCATCTTGTTCCGATCAAGCGCTTTGTTGGCGATCTCAATCGCGGCCGCGAGCCCGCGCGCCATGGCCGAAGATCTCAATGACTATCCAACCGCGGCGCGCGCGGACTATGTTTTCGGCTGCATGAAGGCCAACGGCGAAACTCAGGAACTTTTGCAAAAATGTTCCTGCTCGATCGACGTCATTGCCTCGATCATCCCTTACGACCGTTACGTGACCACCGAGACTGTTCTCTCGATGTCCCAGGTCACGGGTCCGGTCGGTTCCGAGTTTCGATCGACCGAGCAAGCCAAGCAGGCGCTGCAGGAATTCCGCCGGGCCCAAGCGGAGGCAGAAGTTCGCTGCTTTTGAACGAACTCCCTTCGGATTCCGCCGCTACAGCAGCGATTTTTCGATCGACCATTCGTCCTTGAAGCGATTCTTGCTGGTATCGACGGCTTCGGCGCGGAAACTGGCGGCGCCATTGGGCTGGTAGTTGAAACGGATATTGGGATCCTCCGAGATCGCGATCCCGCCGTCCATCGCCACCACGAGATCGTCGCCCTGCCATATCCTGAGATTGTCGATAAAGAACGGCGGCACGTAAAGCCGCGTCAATTGATCCATCTGCAGGCCCGAATTCTGCGGATGACGCAGCATGATCTGGGCCTCCGGCAGCGCGGCGCCCTCGACGCGGAAGCTGCGGAACTTCATCTGACCCAGCATCGCCTTGGTCGCGTCGCTATTCGATGCAGCCGGCGCGGAGCACCCGCCGGACGCTTTCACATAAGCCTTGACGCCATAGAGCTGGCCATCGCTG
This sequence comes from Bradyrhizobium lablabi, assembly GCF_900141755.1. NCBI lineage: Bacteria > Pseudomonadati > Pseudomonadota > Alphaproteobacteria > Hyphomicrobiales > Nitrobacteraceae > Bradyrhizobium > Bradyrhizobium lablabi. The sequence goes on from NZ_LT670844.1 coordinate 3,572,889, forward strand.
AGTTCGGCAATCGCGCGCACATAGGAATAGGAATCGACCCGGACCCGGGTTGAAATCGAGGTGACGCCGGACCGTGGACCGATGGTAAACGTCCCGGCGACGGGCGCGGGGTTTTCGTCGATGACAAGCGTCAGCGATTGCAGCGTCCGCTTTTCGTCACCGGGAAGGTTGACGCGCATGCCGATCGGCACGATCGCGGCATCCTCGGCGCGCCGCGGCGCATCGAGGATCACGAGCCCCGAACCATCGAGGATCGGACGATTTTTGAAAATGTCGCCCTTGATGCTGTTCCAGGTATCTTCCGCGGGCTGCTCAGCCTGGGCGCGCGCCGCTGGCGGCCCCGCAAAATAAGGCCCTGCAAAATAAGACCCTGAAAGACAAACCGTGGCGATCAGAGCCGGCACGGTCACTCTGGAGAGAATCGACATGGTCGACCTCCATTTCCGCAATGAAGCGCCGGTCAACCTATCTGAAACACGCTCGAGCAACAAGCCGCGCTTGCCGTTGTCGGAGATTCGGTGGCGTCACTCCCATTCGAGCTCCCCGAAGGCGGCAATGACGTTGCGCGAACTGTATTCGTCGAACAGCTCCCAGCGCGACTGTTCGCTTCGTCCGGCCTCTTTGGCTGCCTTGGTAAGGGGTATCCCTTGCGCGATGAGGCCGCGCACTTCGGCAGCGAGGCTTTCGAAGTAGCGGCGTTCGTCCTCGACCGCACCGCGCCAATCGCTGACGACCGGACCATGCCCGGGAACAACGCGTTCAATGGGCATGCGCCGGAGCTCCTCGAGGTCGGCGAGGAAGCCGCGAATGCTGCCGTCGAGCACCGGCAGGTGCCCGACGAACAGGAGATCGCCGGCAAACAGCGTAGAACTTTGGCCGTCGAGGACCGTCAGGTCGTTGTCGGTATGCGCCGGCTGCCAGGCCTTTAGGCTCAATAGACGGCCGCCGAGATCGATCTGCATGTCGTTATCGACGAGCAGCGTGGGCGGCACAATCCTCACCTCGTCGATGAGTGCATCGCCGAGCAACCGACGAAACGCCTTTAAATAAAATTCTCCGCGTGCCACCAGCGCGCGCGGCAAGTTCCTGTGCCCCACGAAAATGGTCCCTTCGCTTGCGAATGCGGCGTTGCCAAACAAATGATCGGGATGAACATGGGTATTGATGACATAGCGAACCGGCTTTGACGTCACGGCGCGGATCGCCGCAAGCAGGCGCGCTCCTTCGCGCACGCTGCCGCCGGAATCAATCACGGCCACCGTATCGCCGCCGACAACAAAACCGACATTGGCGGTGTCACCCTGATTGGCCTCGCTCATCATCTCGATATTGCCGATGTGAGCGTAGACGCCGGGCGCGACCTCCGAGACGGATAACGGCGTGACCGCCGCTTGCGGCTGCGCATTGCCATCGCGCGGAGGCAACATCAAACCAAGAATCGCGCCAAGGACGATGCCCACGAAACGCAATGCCCACCTCACGCGCCCATCGGGGTGGGCACGGCAAAGCACCGAGCAAAACAAAGTGCTTCGGCAAATCGTCAGTTTATTGCCTCCCACAATTCACAACGAAGCTCGCGGTTCCCACATGGTCTGAAAAATTTCTACGCGCATCGCGGTGCAGTGCAAGAGCGCCGAAAAAATCGGACATCGACGCTGTCGCATTTCATAACTTGCGTATGCTTGCAGAGTTACATAAGCTTTTTCTTCTTCTGAAACCAAGGTGAAGCGTGCTTCCTGATTCACAGATGTGAAACGATTCACAGGACTGTGACAGGTGCCGGAAGAATTCATCCAAAAGAGGGCGGCCGACGTCCCGCGGAGAATCTGATCCAAGGAGCGTCAGCCACCCTCGGCAAAAACCCAGGGAGGAAGCGAATGAACAAAATCTTAATCGCTACGACTTCGATCTTCGGCCTATTGGCCGTGCAAGGCTTTCCCGCGCGCGCCGATCAGGACTTGGACAATCGAGCCAAGGATCCCAAACAATGGGTTATGCAACAAGGCGATAACGCCAACACGCGCTATTCCAAGCTCAATCAGATCAATTCATCCAACGCCAACAAGCTGCAGGTAGCCTGGACGTTCTCGACCGGCGTGCTGCGCGGTCACGAAGGCGGACCGCTCGTGGTTGGCGACGTGATGTACGTGCACGCGCCGTTTCCAAATACGGTCTATGCGCTCGACCTGAACCATGAAGGCAAGATTCTCTGGAAGTATGAACCGCGGCAAGATCCCAACGTCATCCCGATCATGTGCTGCGACACCGTCAATCGCGGCGTCGCCTACGCGGATGGCAAGATATTCCTGCATCAGGCCGATACGACTCTCGTCGCGCTCGATGCCAAGACCGGACAAAAGGTCTGGTCGGTGATGGATGGCGAAGCCGGCAAGGGACAGTCCGGCACGGACGCTCCGTTCGTATTCAAGGACAAGGTTCTCGTCGGTATTTCCGGCGGCGAATTCGGCGTGCGCGGCTGGGTCAGCGCCTACAACATCAAGGACGGCAAGCTTGCCTGGCGCGGCTTTTCGGAAGGGCCGGACTCCGACACGCTGATCGATCCCGTCAAGACGACGGCGCTCGGCAAGCCGGTCGGGCCTAATTCGTCGACCTCCACCTGGCAGGGCGACCAGTGGAAGATCGGCGGCGGCGCCACATGGGGTTGGTATTCCTACGATCCCGAATTGAACCTCGTCTATTACGGTTCGGGCAACCCCTCGACCTGGAATCCGGTGCAACGCCCCGGCGATAACAGGTGGTCGATGTCGATCTGGGCACGCGACCTCGATAGCGGCGCCGTCAAATGGATCTACCAGATGACGCCGCACGACGAATGGGACTTCGACGGCGTCAACGAGATGATCCTGACCGATCAGACCGTCGGCGGCACGCCGCGGAAGCTCCTCACCCATTTCGACCGAAACGGTTTCGGTTACACGCTTGACCGGACCAACGGCGAATTGCTGGTCGCGGAAAAATTCGATCCGGTGGTGAACTGGGCAACCAAGGTCGACATGGACAAGTCGTCCAAGACCTACGGTCGTCCGCTGGTCGTCGACGCCTATTCGACGCAGCACAACGGCGAAGACTCTAACTCCAAGGGGATTTGCCCGGCGGCGCTTGGCACCAAGGACGAACAGCCTGCGGCCTATAGCCCCGACACGCAGTTGTTCTACGTGCCGACAAACCATGTCTGCATGGACTATGAACCCTACAAGGTATCCTACACTGCCGGTCAGGCCTATGTCGGCGCGGCGGTGGCGATGTATCCGCCCAAGGGCGAGACCAACATGGGCAACTTCATCGCCTGGGACGGCAAGACCGGCAAGATCGTGTGGTCCAACAAGGAGGAATTCTCCGCCTGGGGCGGCGCGTTGGCGACCGCCGGCAATGTCGTGTTCTACGGCACGCTTGAGGGTTACTTGAAGGCCGTCGATGCCAAGACCGGGAAGGAACTCTACAAGTTCAAGACCCCGTCCGGCATCATCGGCAACGTCATGACCTATGAGCACGGCGGCAAGCAATACGTTGCCGTGCTTTCCGGCGTCGGCGGTTGGGCCGGCATCGGCTTGGCGGCCGGTCTGCTTCAGCCTGAAAACGCCGCCGCCTGGCATGGCGCGGTCGATCAGGGCAAGTTGCCGCCCAAAGAGAAGACTGTCGATACCGCGGGCCTTGGTGCTGTCGGTGGCTATGCGGGTCTTGCGTCCTATACCTCGCTCGGCGGGACGTTGACCGTGTTTGCTCTGCCAAGCAACTAAGGCCGACGCCACGGCTGGGTGACAATGAATTCGGCGCGCCGCCGCTTGCGTTGCGGCGCGCCGATTTTTTTGCCCAACCACCATCTCCCAAAATTGTGTGAGGACAGTTTACGTGAGCATCAATCAGTGGAAATTCGTGCTCGTCCTGTTGGCGGGCGTGTCGGCGAGTACTTTGGCGAGCGGCGTCGCATGCGCCGACGGATCGGGCGATCCGGCGGTGGCTTCCTCCGACGACGGCAAGTACGCGGACAAGGACGGCAGTCCGACCTACAAGGTCGGTGAGGACGGGGTTGTCGACTGGTACACTTATTCCGGCTTTCGTCGCTATCATTCCGACTGCCATGTCTGTCATGGCCCGAATGGCGAGGGATCAAGCTATGCGCCGGCGCTGGCCGATTCGTTGAAGACGCTGAGCTACGTCGACTTCAACAATATCGTGACCAATGGCCGCAAGAACGTGGACGCCGCCAATGACAAGGTGATGCCGGCGTTCGCGGACAACGTCAACGTGATGTGCTTCCTCGACGACATCTACGTGTATTTGCGAGCCCGCGCCAACAACGCCATTCCGGGTGGCCGTCCTCCGAAGCACGAGGACAAGCCCGAGGCAGCGAAGGCGGCCGAAACCAGCTGTACGGGCATCAAATGAGTTCGGGACGCAGCAAAACATCGGCGACGCCGACACCTCATATTTCGAGGTGGCCGGCAATCATTCTGAAAGGCGTGACCGCCGTGCTGGCATGCGCCCTTGTCGGTTTGCAATCCGGCAGGGCCGCGGCCCAGGCCAGCGATCCCGGGTCGCTCGAGCTTGTCGATCCCAACGTCTTCCGCGCCTGCGGCGATCCGCGCAATCTGCCGTTCTCCAATGAGAAAGGCGAAGGGTTTGAAAACAAGCTCGCCGAACTCTTTGCCGCCAAGCTCGGCAAGAAACTCAGCTACACCTACGTCCCGCAGGCAACCGGTTTCGTCCGGATGACGCTGGGCTCGTACCGTTGCGATATCATCATGGGATTTCCGCAAGGCGACGATCAGGCGCAAGTAACGATCCCCTACTACCGGACCACCTATGCCTTGATCGCAAAACGCGGAAGCGGCCTGGAAGACGTCACCGCTATCGATGATCCAAAGCTGAGGGATAAGCGAATCGGCATTGTCGCGAGGACGCCGCCGACCACGAACATGGCGATCAACGGCCTCTTGGCCCACGCAAAATCCTACCCGCTTTTCATCGACACCCGCGCGGACTCCTCGGCGCAGGCGATGATCGACGATCTCGCCCGAGGCGATATTGATTGCGGCATATTATGGGGGCCGATGGCGGGCTATTACGCCAGCCGGGCCGACCCGCCCTTGTTGGTCGTGCCCTTGACCAAGGAAACCACGGGACCGCCGATGATTTTTCGCATCGGCATGGCGGTGCGCCCGGCGGACCAGGAGTGGAAACGTGCGATCAACAAGCTGATCACGGAAAATCAGGCGGAGATCAACAGACTGCTGATCAGCTACCACATCCCAATCCTCGACGAGGCCAACGTGCCGATCACGGCCGAGACGCTTTCGAAGCGGCCATGATCGCAACCGCCATCCGCTTCGCGTTCGCTGCAATGGTCATTGCTGCCGCTGAGGCTTTGGCAGCCGACGTGCCCGAGCCGGATGCCTATCGCCTCGACAACTACCGTGCGCCGACACCCGCAACACTGCGCGGCGCCAGTGTCATCGGGACGGACGAAGCGGAGGAGATCTGGCGCAGCCATACGGCTTCCTTTGTCGACGTGATGCCGAGGCCGCCGCGACCGCGGGAGCTACCCGCCGGAACGATTTGGCATGACAAGCCACGAGCCAATATTCCCGGCAGCATTTGGCTACCTGACACCGGCTACGGCGAACTCGCGCCGAGCATGGCTGACTATTTCGCGAAAGGCCTGGAAAAGGCGACCAATGGCGATCGCGCCAGAAGGCTGGTCATATATTGCCTGGAGAATTGCTGGATGTCGTGGAATGCCGCCAAGCGCGCGCTGGCGCTCGGCTATTCCGACGTCGCGTGGTACCCTGAAGGGACCGACGGCTGGTTTGCCGCGCTGCTTCCGCTGGAAGATGCCACGCCGGAACCGCGTCCGGGCGAATAGACCGATCCATCGGCGCCACGCTCAAGACTCTCATTTCGCCGGCGCATCGGCGCTCAAGACGTCCTGTATCGCTCTTCCCAAGTCGAACAGCCGCTTCTCGATCAGGACGGGCACGTCGCAGACATAGGTGGTCGATTTCCGCCGGTCCTCGAAAATACGGGTCTGCCACGACAGTTGCGTGGCGAGCGCCTCGCTCGAGGTTTGATCGGCGTCGGGCTTGTCCTGCAATTCCCTTATCTTCTGGGTTTTGTCGCGGATGTCCTCGGCCATGGCCTTCTGTTTGCGTGAAAAGCGTTCGATCCCGCTCATGACCTGGTCGCGCCGCGCGTTGAGCGTCGAATACAACGCGACGAACAGCGATTTTGCCTTCTGCTGCTTCACCTCGGGCGTTCCGGTTACATAGTCGGCGATCAATTTGCGCGCGTCGTCCATGGAGGTACGGCGCGCGGCCAGACGCGCGACGAGTTCCGCATCCTTGGCGTCGACGGGCTTATCCTTGTCAATTGCCTCGATCGGGGGACCGCTCCAGACACTCGCGATCGAAATCTCCGGAACCTTCAATTGCTGGCAAGGCCAATCCGGATAGCGGGGGTCGAGCGCAAGTGCCGGCTGCGTCGCGCACATCGTCAGCGCTACCGCGACGCAGCACAAAAAAATACGCGTCGAAAGAGCCACGCCGCCTCCCTGGAGTCCTGTATTCGTCTTTTTCGCAGGCCCGCCGATGCTTGTCGAAACGAGATCGCTGATGCAGGCCTATCGAAAATATATTCGGTATGCTGTGGTCCCCGCAAATCAAATTCGGTCGGGTTTACGATGCACCCTGCCCCGGAAGTCTTGCGCATGCTCACGCCCTTTGTCGCGTGGCTTTACGGTTGCCTGACGTCCGCGCTGCCGATCACTCCGGTGTATGCCGATGCCGCCGGCGCTCCCATGATCGAGCCTTCAAGCTTGCCGCGCATCGGCAGCGTCGACCAGCGCTTCCAGTCCTACAACATCGAAATGGTCGAAGTCACCGGCGGAAGATTTTGGAAGCCCTATCGATCGGAAGGCGGCGCTCGGCCGGCGCCTTCCCCGCGATCGGGATCGGACACGCCAGCGAGCATGCATTCGAATTTATATCAATACCGGCCGCCGATTGATCTCACCAACGCGCGCTTACGAAAGCTCGCGACGGCGCTGGCGCCTGCCTACCTGCGGGTCAGCGGCACCTGGGCCAACAGCACTTACTTTGCCGATCAGGACAACGCGCCGTCGTCGCCTCCCGCCGGATTCAAAAGCATCCTGACGCATCAGCAGTGGCAAGGCGTGGTCAATTTCGCGCAAGCGGTCGACGCGCGGATCGTGACCTCGTTCGCGATAAGCGCTGGCACCCGTGACGCCGTCGGCGTCTGGCAGACGGATCAGGCCAATCGTGTTCTTGCTTTTACACGCTCGGTCGGAGGCCGCATCGCCGCCGCTGAATTCATGAACGAACCTGATCTCGCCGAGATGGGCGGCGCTCCATCTGGCTATGACGCTGCCGCCTATGGAAGGGATTTTGCAATTTTTCGCGCGTTCATGAGGCGGACTGCGCCTGAGACCATGATCCTGGGCCCCGGCACGGTCGGCGACCCCACGCTCGCCTCCGACCTGCTCGCCGCATCCGATCCCAGCGTCGATGTGTTCTCCTATCACTATTATGGCACGTTGTCGGAGCGGTGCAGCGGCAACAGCGCTCCGGAGGCTGCGCTTTCCGAACCATGGCTTTCGGGGACGGATCGGGCCCTGAGTTTTCACAAAACGCTTCGCAACAAATTTGCACCCGGCAAGCCGATCTGGCTCACCGAAACCGCGGAGGCCGCGTGCGGCGGAAACAAGTGGGCCGCAAGCTTCCTGGATACGTTCCGGTATCTCGATCAGCTCGGGCGGCTTGCCAAGGCCGGCGTTCAAGTCGTGATGCACAACACGCTCGCGGCAAGCGATTACGGCTTGCTCGACGAGAGGACGCTGCAGCCGAGGCCGAATTATTGGGGCGCGTGGCTCTGGCGACAATTGATGGGACCCACGGTGCTCGACGCAGGTCCGTCCAGCCCATCCGGACTTCACGTCTACGCCCATTGTCAAAGTGGCACGCCGGGCGGCGTGGCGCTTCTCGTGATCAACACCGACCGCGATGCACCGCATACGCTCATGCTTCCGATCCCGTCGCGGCGTTACACGCTGGACGCCGCTAGTCTCTTGGACGAGCGCGTCAGGCTAAATGGCCGCGCCCTGGCGCTTGAGACGGGTGATGAATTGCCGACGATCGCAGGCGCTCCAACGGACGCCAGTACCCTGGTGTTCGAGCCGACCACAATTACTTTTCTGGCCGTTCCAGAGGCCGGAAATCGGGCGTGTCGATAACAGTCGTTGCCGCCGAGCTCGGCGCGGCATTTTTTTCTGCTGAAATCCCTCTTGTCCCTGGTCTAGGATTGCCGCTGCAGCAGCCTCATGGCTGAAATAACAAACGTCCCCGGGAGCGACCGCCTTGCATCGCCACACTGCGTTTCTATGCTCGATTACGATCGCGGTGCTGAGCGCAGCACCCGATGCGCGCGCCGCGGACCCCGACCGGTGCCAGGGACTATCCCGCCGGCATGAAATTGCAAAGCCGCAAGTTTCGGCGATGGAAGTGTCGTTGACGCTGTTTTCGGCGGTCGACGGCAATTGCCTCGACCTGACGACAAAACTGCTCGATGAGGGCGCATCCCTCGACGCGCGGGACCGGCTTGGCGCCCGGCCTCTGAGCCATGCCGCGAAGTCCGGCCATCCCAGGATGGTCGAGCTGCTGCTGGCGCGCGGCGCGCCGATCGATGCCCGCAATCTCGACGGTGCCACCGCGCTGTATTTTGCCGCCGAAGGCAGCCATATCCTGATCGCGCAACGGCTGATCGAACGCGGCGCCGACGTCAATCTCACCGGACCGAGCGCGATCTCCCCGATCGCGGCCGCCGCCTATGCCGGCAATGACTTGATCGTCGAGGCGTTGCTTGCCCATGGCGCCGATTCGCGAACACCCGACGACACCGGAAAGACGCCGCTCATCTATGCGGCGGCGAGCGCCAGGCTCGATATCGTGAAGCGATTGCTGGCACAAAATATCGATGTCAACGCGCGCTATCGCAATGATTTGACGCTATTGATGTGGGCATCGGGTCCGGATGATCAAGTTCCCGAAGCGCAGGCGATCAAGGTTGTTGCTTATCTCGTGGACGCCGGCGCACATATCGACGACCGCGATGACCGCGGCCGCACCGCGCTGATGATCGCGGCCGAAGGCGGCCATGCTGACATCGCCGATCTTTTGCTCGCGAAAGGCGCCGATCCCTCTCTGAAGGACAAAACGGGAAAACGCGCCGCGGATCTGACGGTATTGTCCTCGCTGCGCGAGCGGCTGATGCCGCCGTAGAGCGGGATGCGCTAAGACTGCGCGTGCGCAAACTCGTTTCCTTCTCCCCTTGTGGGAGAAGGTGGCCGTAGGCGGCCTTCGGCCGCCGTTCTTTTTAATTAGGACGCCGATGCTTTGCATCGGCTATGCGAAGTCCGTGACGGATGAGGGGTCTGCATCCGCGGAGAGAACCCCTCACCCGCCTTCGCGGAGTTTATCATCGGGCGGCGCTTCGCGCCGACCCGTTGGCGAAGCCACCCTCTCCCACAAGGGGAGAGGGTACAGCCGTCGACTAATCTCACCTGCTAAGTACTCACAGGCCCGCCAGATATTCCGCCAGCGGCGCAAGGTCCTCAGGCGAGGTGGCGAGCATCAGGTCGGACATGCCCGGATTATTGCCGCGCGCGCGGGTGCGGAAATCGTCCATGGTCTTGGTCAGGTATTCCTTGCTCATGCCTGCGAGCCTAGGGATCGTGCCGTCACCCTGAAAGTGATCGAGATGGCAGCCCGTGCAACCCACCGAGCGGTTGGCGTTCAGCGCCTTCTCGGCCATTTCCTTCGGCGCGCGAGGCTGGCCCAGATCGGGCCACGGCTTCTTCGAAAAATAATCCGCGATATCGAGCATGTCCTGTCGCTCCAGGGAGGAGGCGATCGGCTGCATGATGTCGTTCTTGCGATCGCCGCGCTTGAAATCACGCAGCTCGATATAGAGGTAGCCCGCTTGCTGCCCCCAGATGATCGGTGTGGTCTTGTCGACCGGTTTGCCGGACGCGCCATGGCAGCCGGCGCAGACTTGCGTCTTTTCTTCGATGCTTTGGGCGTAGAGCGGCGTTACGCCGACGTTCAACAGTGCCGCCAAAGCGACGGCGCCGAAACTGCACGATCCCAACCTGCCGCTCATTGATCCGATCCAGTGAAGAAACCTGACAATAAAAGAAGCGGGACCGCAAACGGGTCCCGCTTCACGCTTGGACAATCGCAGATACCGCTTAGATCATGATCCGATTAGATTGATCACGCTCTAGTCAAGCGAAAACGCGATGATGTTGTTGCCGCGGTGGAAGTCGATCTGGGTGTTACCGCCCGCTCCCACCACGATATATTGCTTGCCGCCCACCATGTAGCTCGAGGGTGGCGCGTTGACGCCGGCGCCGGCACGAAAACTCCACAATTCCTTGCCGTTGGACGAATTGTAAGCCGCGAACTTGCCGTTGCCTTCACCCGTAAAAACAAGACCGCCGGCGGTTGCCAGAATGCCGCCGATCATCGGCTCGGGTGTCTTCACCTGCCATTTGATCTTGCCGGTGTTGTAGTTGACGGCGGTGATGTTGCCCGCCTGGGCCTCGCCTGGGATCACCTTGAAGGCGCCGCCAAGCCACAGCTTGCCGTTCGGATAGGGCGAGTTCTCGACAAAGTAGTTCATCGGCTGATGCAGGTTGATGGCGTAGGCAAGCTCCTGTCCGGGGTCGGTGGCGATCGGCGACCATTCGACGCCGCCGTTCGCCCCCGGAAGCATGCGGGCGCCTTCCTTGGTGGGAAGGGTCCACATGTTCTCCTGCGGCACCATGGCGTCGGAGAAACGGATCAGGCTGCAATCCTTGCGGTCGTGAACATAGATGTGGCCGGTCTTTCCGGCATGGATCAGGCCCGGGATGGTCTTGCCGTCCTTGCCCTTCACATCCAAGAGCACCGGCGGGCTTGCCGCATCGAGGTCCCAGACGTCGTGGGCGATGTACTGGAAGTGGCAGAGGTATTTGCCGGTATCGAGATCAAGCGCGACCAGCGAGTTCGTATAAAGATTGTCGCCGGGCCGGATCGAGCCATCGAGATCGGGCGAAGGATTGCCGACGACGAAATAGATCCGGTTGGTTGCAAGATCGATGGCAGGATTCTGCCATACGCCGCCGCCCAATTTCTTGTAGGGATCGCCGATCTTGGCGAGCTGATCCTTTTCGGCCTGGATATTGCGGTGCATGTCGCGGCCGGTGGCGTCCTTGGTCGCCCAGACGCCTACGCTATTCTCCGGGATGGTATTGAACGACCAAATCAGTTTTCCGGTTTTGGCGTCGTAGGCCCGCATGAAGCCGCGGATGCCGTACTCGCCGCCGTTGGTGCCGATCAGAACCTTGTCCTTGATGACGGTCGGCGCCATCGTCTCGCTGTAGCCGAGCTCCGGATCAGCAATGTCGGTGGACCAGACGACATCGCCGGTCTTGGCATTGAGGGCGACCAGTTTGGAGTCGAGGGTGGCCAGGTAGACGCGGTCGCCGAGCACCTGGACGCCGCGATTGTTGGGGCCGCAGCAGTAGGTCGTTATCGGTCCCATCTTGTGATTATAGTGCCACAGCTGAGCGCCGGTCTTGGCGTCGAGCGCATAGACATGGCTGAACGACGTCGTCACGAACATCACGCCATCGACGACAATGGGCGACGTCTCCAGCGATTCCTTGACGTCGGTCTGGAAGATCCACGCCACGTGCAGGTGTTTTACGCTGTTGCGGTCGATCTGCTTGGCCGGATAAAACCGTGTCTGGGCGTAATTGCCGTTGGTCAAAAGAAAATTAGTTGAGTTCTTGTCCGCCGAGTTGAGCTGCTGTTGAGTGACCGGAGAAACCATCGCCTGGCCCGACGCCGCCTTGGTCTCCTGCTTGGTTTCCTGTGCGCTGACAGGGCCTGTGAGCAAGCCCGCCACAGCGAACACAGCGGCGCATCCAATAGAAAATCTATGCATGTTTCCGCCCCAATTTTTATTGTTGAATCTAACCGGCACGTTGCACGCCGGACATTTCAAATCTGAACCGACTAGGTTGGTTTGACAAGGAGAAACGGCGCCGGCGAGGTTCGCAGATGTTGCCGTGGCCGGACATTTTGTGATCGGCAGATCGGCGCGCCTCGCAATGTCAGGTTTCACCGACTGAGCGCCTGCAGCAGGCGTCAAGCCGTCTGGATTGCGGGCCCAGAAGCGCGAGTTTCGCGCGTAACATCATTCGCTTGGGAGGCTGTTGCAGTGCATTTATGATTTCGGAGGCAGTCTGAATTTCGCACTGCCGCATCACGCGAGTCTGCTTGCCGAGAAATGATGAAGCACTTGAAAGCGTGATCGCCGCACACCGGCGCCGAAAAATCGCGCGCAATTCTCAATCAGCGAATTCGTGACTTGTTCGTCGCTGGGCGCGATCTTACGATTGCAGCTGCGGGGCTCCAGAGGCCTGAAGACAACGCGACAATGCCCCGGCCAACTCCGAATACGCCAGCGGTTGACGGACCACTTCGAAAATTCCAGAAGATGCCAGCCTTTGAGCGTCCAGATCCCGCGCTGAAGGTGTCGCCAGAATGATCGGCAGGTCAGGCGCAATATCATGCAACGCGGTTGCGAAATCGAGCGCAGCGGCGGCGCCGCGCGGGTGGCTTACGAGCGCCGCGTCAAAACGGGTTTTCACGGCATAGGCTTGCGCGGCCTCAGCAAGCTCGGTGAAGCCGACCGGCTCATAGCCGAGAGCCGCCAGAACCTCCTCATACCGCAGCAAGCGCTCGCGTTCCGCTTCAAGCACCAGCACGGTTTCGCCAGCGCCACGACCGGCCACGCCTGGCGAATGTTGAATGGATATCGGCTCATTGGACGAGACCGATGGAAGCCAGATATCGAACCGCGTTCCAACTCCGGGAGTGCTCGCTACCGTAACAGCCCCGTCGTGTTCCTCAACGATTTCACGAACCGTCGCAAGCCCGAGGCCGTTGCCGTCGGGACGCGTCGTAAAGAACGGCTCGAAAATCCGCTCCAGCGTCGCTTCGTCCATGCCACGCCCCGGATCCGAGATCGACAGGATCGCGAAGCGACCAGGGCCGATATCGATACGCCCGACCCGCAACGCCTCTGTTACCTCCCGCACTTCAATCAGAATCTTGATGTCGCCCGGCCCATCCATGGCTTGTGCAGCGTTGTTGCAAAGATTCAGGATGACCTGCTGTAATTGCGCGGGTTCGGCCGATACGACCGCCGCTTCGGACGTCTCCTTCACCCTGATCCCGACCTGGGAAGGTAGCGACGCAGCCAGCAACCCCTTGGTTTCCGCAACCAAGGCCTTGAGACAGACATGCTCCCGCCTGCCCTCGCCGCTTCGCCCGAATGTAAGAATCTGATCGACGAGTTGGCGTGCCCGCTCGCCGGCGCGACGAATTTCGGTGAGGTTGGCTGCCGGCTGCCGGTCTGAGCTGACCGGGGCATCGGCCATTTCCGTATAACCGAGGATGGCGCCTACGATGTTGTTGAAGTTATGGGCGATCCCGCTCGCAAAGTTGCCAATGGTCTCCATCCGGCGGGCCTGTTGCAGGTTCGCTTCCAGACGCTCCTTCTCCCGCTCGAGAAAGACCCTGCCGACCGCTTGGCCGATCGCATCGAACGCCATGCGAAACAGTGAGACTTCAGCCGATGGGATAAGGGCTCCTGCGCGCAGTGCATCGAAGCCGAGAATCGCAGGGGTTCTCTTCTGACATATGTTTGAGATACACAGCCAGCCTTGAACGCCGGCGCCGGCAAGTAAAGTCATCGTGTCATCAGGATGCGCCGGCCTGACCTTTGGAATTTGAATCACACAGTCCTCACCCCGACCAAAACGCGGAGCAAGCTGCAGCGCACGCTCGGGCCAGCCTGGCGGAAATTCCGCTCCTTGGCGCGACCATCGATAGATTTGCTTCGCCTCGCCGGCCACCACGAAATAGGCGCGATCCGCGCCGACGCATCCGGCCAGTCTTTCGAGCGCACTGCCGACATGCTCGGCGATCTCATGGTGCTGTGAATTGATGAATCGCGTCGAGATGCCGGCGATCACGTGCTCGAACGCGGCGCGCCGACGCAAGGCCACCGCCCGCGCCCGCAATTGCAGCCCAAGATAGATGAGGGCAGCGAGCAGCATCAGCGACGCCGAGTAAAGCAGAACTCTGTATTGCCGCGCCTTCGCGCGCTCCGCAAGCTGACGTTCCATGATCAACGAACGAACGATGTCCTGCTCGCGCGTGCTCGCCGCGGCGGTCAGCTCCTTCAGCGCGGCATCGGTCGCCGGCAGCAGATCATGCAATATTCCGCCATGCGCGATTGCCGCCTGGACAGAATCGGCATCGCTGGGCGGGCTTTGCAGACCCGCAAGCTGCTCCAGGCGATTCTTGACCTCGTGCACCGCAGCGGGCGACGTATCGAGCGTGAGGTGCAGCATGGCAGATGAGAGCGAGCTGGCGGCAGCAACCAGCGGCCGGTCGTACGAACCTGCAAGACGCGCGCTGAACATTCCAAAATAGGCGAAAGAGTTCCGCAGCAATGCATTCCTGCTCTTGAACTTCTCAACGAGGTCGCGCTGCCGGTCGGCGCGTTCAGCCAAGACATCAATTGCAGCGCGTAGTTCTGAATCCGTGGCCGCTGCTTCTCGCAATCGATCAAGCGAGCCGGCGTAGGCATCCGTCAGGTGTGCCAACGCATCGTAGTTTCGTGACAGACCGGCGCGCGCGGTCAACACCTCCCGGTTCAATCCTCGCTCGAGTCTAGAAAACTCGTCAAGCGCTTGAAGCTCACGATCGTAGCGAGCGTAATTCGGATATAACCCGCTCAGCAGCAGCCAGGTGAGTAGCAGGATAAAGAACGCGCCGACGATAGCGATAGACGTTATCCTCATGGCGACGCTCCGACAGGCGAGCCGCGGTATTTTCCAGTCAGGGTCTGGAGATAGGCAACGATCGCGTTCACCTGCTGGTCTGTCAGTGTTGAATTCAGTTGAGCAAGGCCCATTTTCCGGACAGCCTCATCGAGGGTCTGCGCGCTGCCGTCGTGAAAATAGGGCGGCGTTGTCGCGACATTTCGCAGGCTCGGCACCCGTAGAATTTCGGGCTTCGGCGACGCCAACGGATGGAAAATTCCATGTCGCTCGAAAAGATTGCCACCGACATTCACGCCCTGGTGACAGGACACGCATCCCAAGGATTTAAATAGCCAATATCCGTTCAGTTCTTCCTTCGACAACGCTGCTGCATCTCCTGTCAACCAACGATCGAATTTGCTGTCAGGTGTTACCAGCGTTCGCTCGAAACTTGTGATCGCGTCCACCATGTTCGCTGCGTCCGGGCCACTGCCATAGGCGGCAGTGAACTCCTTGCGCATGTCGGGATCAGCGGCGAGCTTTGCTACCACCTCGGAAATGCTGATGCCCATGATCTGAGGATTCGCCAGTGCGGCTTGGACATCCGACTCCATGGTCCGGAGTCTTCCCTCCCAACCAAGGCGGAAGTTGAGCGTCGCATTGAATATCGTAGGGGTGTTGAATGGCAGGCTTGAACCATCCAGGCCGATGTCCTGCCGCTTCGTGGTTGCGCCATTGCTGCTGACATCGTGACATGACAAGCAACTTCGCGAATTGTCGCGAGACAAGCGCGGATCGCCGAACAGACGCTCCCCGAGTTTGACCTTCCGTGGGTCGATCGGTGGAGGCTCGGGTATCGGAGTGATGGGTTCTTCGGCGATAGTGCCGACCGATGCGGGTGGCTGGTCGAGCGGCTGCGATGGCGCCGCAGCCAGTTGCAAGCCACAAAGGACCACGACGCCGATCGCGATTGCGCAATATCCGTAGCGGACGAATGCAGCTAGCCCAGGACCAGCGCAATTGCGTAACTCGAGAAGTGTTCTGAACGGCATATTCAGGAAGCTTCGGTCGGAACGGAGATATCCCGCTCCCGACATAGATCGCGCCGTCTAACCCGGTTTTGGGTCATAACGGTGTTCATGCCGGCCGAGAACTTGTCACGGACGAACAAGCGACCCGCTGCATGGATGAAGCCTAGTCCGGCGATGGCATAGGTGACGAGGTCAGCAATCACGGCGGTACCTCGTGACCTGCGCGATCCCTGATCGGTTGGGGATGCCGAAATTCCGCGACGCCCTGCGATCGGGCTGCAGCAGGGCAGCGACCGCCTTTTTGATCTCGCGCGCGCGACGCCGTTGTGCCCACCGGCCTGCGAGGGCGCGCCAAGCCTTGGCTAGCCAACTTCGGCGGGTTGATCCATCGGTATCGGACAAAACATTTCCGGATGCCGTCTCCGATCCGGATCCCGCTCGATTGATCTCGTCCTCAACTTCGGCTACGCCGGAATCCATTGCCGAAACAACGATGGCCATCGCCCTGCGTCGCGCGCGCCAGGAAATCTCGTCCGGCTCTGGAGCACGTACGGCCACGGCAGATGGCTCGACAGGCGACGCCGCAGCCGCGTGCGGATAAGCGTGGTATGACGCGCCGTACAACGCAAAGCCTTCCATAAAGAAGGCAAGGATCGGCGACGACCAGAGCGTAGTATGCTGGCGATCTGATCGCGTCACCGCACCCATCACCGACGGCTGCGACCTCGCCTCTGTCCTGTCGAGCCTTTCTGTTCCGTCGAGCCTTGGCGCCCGCATCAATCCGTCATGCATCATGTTGGGTCTATCGCGCAAGTCGACGCGTATCGAGCGGCTCTGAAGGTCGTAGAGTCTGGTGGCCCTGTTTGCTGATTGGTGCGATTTCGACATCGGTTGCTCCCACGAGCTGTGCGCTGATAAAGGGGGATTTGCTGCGATCGACCCGGATGTCGAGAGCTGCCGCCGAGCTCGTGCAGCTCGCCGCAATCACCAACCTGGCGAGCACGTGAACCAACCATCTCGTCTTCACGGGCGAAGATGCCCCTTGATATCTGCCCAACGAACGAACTCGAAGGGATTGGCGTTTCGGCAACACGAGATTCTCCGTCAATCGATACGGAGACTCTGGTGGTCGCCGGTTACGTGATCATCACGCCCGCAGACAATTCGGTTACAACCGTAACGGCGCGGCGCCACATTTTGATCACTTTTAGAACGGCTCGACCGACAGCGCGAACACGTAGCCGATGCCGCGCTCGGTCTGGATCACGCGCGGCGCACTCGGATCGGTCTCCAGTTTGCGCCGCAGCCGCAACACCTGGACGTCGATGCTGCGATCGAAAATATCCTCGTGAATTCGGGTCGCCTGCAACAAGTGCTCGCGCGACAACGGCCGCTGCGGCGCTTCGAGAAAGGCCAGCAACAACGCATACTCGCCTTTGCTCAGCGCGACCGGCGTCGCATTGGTATCGAGCAGTCTTCGGCCGCGCCGTTCGAGCTGCCAGCCGCCGAACCGGTACCCGCCTCGCTCCGGATCACGTGTTCGCGCAACCCGCCCCATTTCTTGCCGCCGCAATACCGCACGGACGCGGGCAAGCAATTCCCGGAGGCTGAACGGCTTTACGACATAATCGTCCGCCCCGAGTTCGAGGCCGACGATGCGATCAATTTCGTCGGGACGATGGCCGGTCGTGATGATGACCGGTACATCCGAATGCGAACGAATTTCCCGCAAGAGATCCAGCCCGTCATCCTGACCGAGCCGCAGATCCAGGATGATCAGGCTCGGAGGGGGCCCGGCAAAAAGCCGATTGAACTCTGTCCTGCTTGACGCAGACTTTGTTGGTACGTTGTTCTCTTCCAGATATTTGATCACCATTCGCCGCAGCGATGGGTCATCATCAACGACAACGACGTGTCCGCAATCCGCGAGCATGAATTGATCTTTCAATTTTCTTGGTCACTAAGCGGTATTCTTTCAATTGGTCGCTAGGCTGTGTTTTCTCAATTTGTATTATAATCGATATTCATTCTGATTGTATTATAATCGACATTCATTTTGGCATCTTCCGTTTTCAATGCCCGCCCCGAATTACCAGCGCCCCGCGTGTCTAAGACTCCGGAGCTTGAACGTCGTGTGTCAACGACGCACTTTCGTCTGTACCGGCGCGCACTATTCCATCACTATTTCCGGCGTGCGCGCCCGGCGAATAACGGAACCGATGGCGGAATCTTCGCGCGAAATGCGCATAGTCGCGAAAGCCGCAGGCATAGGCGATCTCGCTGAGCGGTTGGCCCGTCCGAAGCAACGCGCGGCGGTGCAGAAGGTGCGCGGCGCGGTCCAGGCGAAGCGTATAGATGAACCCGCTGCAGGTCGCGCCACGCTCCATGAAGAGTTTTTGAACGTAGCGTAACGAGATCCCCACTTCGGCGGCGGCCTCGACAGGCCCGAAATCAGGATCGGAGAGGCTGTCCTTGATCACGCCGCAGATCCGCGCGAACAGCTTGTCCGTGGAGCGCGAGATCGGTGGGGTATCGGACGGTGCAAATAGCGCGCCGACCAGATCATAGACGGCCAGCTGCATGTAGGAATCGGCCGCGGAGAATGATGATCCCTCCCCTTTAAGGGCATCGACGACGACCTCGTGCAGGAAACGTCCGGCCGGTGTTCCGCGCCTGCAAAAACCTCCCTGGGGTTCGAATCCAAGATGAGAAATCAGCGACTGGCGCGGCAAATGAAGCGACACCCATCGCGCGCTGGCGTTGTTACCGAAATATGTGACGGGCCGGGCGGCGTCGACCAGAACGACGTCGCCTACTGCGATCCGCCGAGCCTGATCGTTCTGGATCATCGCTGATTTTCCAGAGACTTGAATCCGAACATAGTAATGCTCCATGCCGTCGAGGCGAGCATCCCGGTAGGTCCGTTCGATCCGGCGTGCATTCCAGCCAATATCTGCTGCAGCGAGCCCGCATACATTCAGCCTCCGCGCCCAGCCCTGAAAGGCGTCGCGTTCGACGCCTTGCGGGCTATACCGCCCGCAAATCGTGCGGAGCGAAGCTCTCCACGCCTCGTAATCCAGTAGAGGCGTGCCTTCAACACCGTTGCTCTGAAGCATGGTCGTCTCCGTTTTGGAGCGCGTCGGTCCGGAGGCGAAGTGGGGTCTCCGACCGGCTCTCGCCATGCGGCGAATTGGGAAGTCTCAGGGACGTGATTAATTGTGATCAAGGTTCCCTGAAACAAACTACGTTTCGAAGCGGCACCGGCGGAAGCGACCCTGCCCATCGCCAGTTGCGATGGTCAGGCGCCGGAATGTGTCGAGCGATCAAACTTTCGGAGCATCTTGCTTCTATTCGGCAGCCAATGTATGCCGATTGACAGGCAGCGGAATCGCGGAACAGAAAACATTGTCGGGATCATATTGCCGCTTGGCCTCGGTCAGCCGATTGACATTGCCCCCATAGCTCTTCGCCGCGCGCTCCGCGTCGCTGCCGGTGAGTAAATTCGGGTATCCGCCTGGAAGCGCCGTGGCACTGAAGGCCCGAAGAGTGGATCGAACCCAGCGCCGATGCCAATGCTCATCGCGCGGCTCTGAACGATCGGCAAATGATGCAAGAATCTCGACCAGCACGTGATCGCGGCGAACGCCGAAGGCTGTCGCCTCTGCGGGCACGCGCGAAGCGGCGCCTCTGAATTCGTGGGTGAGGATGGCGCAGCCCGGTGAGACCGCGGTCCCCATCGCCCGAATGAAGGTGTCGATGCCGCTTCGATCGAGCATTGGAAGCCAGCACGTCCCCATGAACACACGTTGTCCGGTGACGAGAAACGGATCGAATACGGCAAGCGAGGCGCCATACGCCATCGTATCTACGGCGCCGGCAACCAGGGTTCCCAATCTGAAGAACGGCGCCAGGCGGGCTTCGCCTTGCTCCGGCAGACCGCACCATGTCGGCGCGATCATGACGAGCGGAGTGCCGTCGGGGCCGCCGACGAGCCCAAGCTGAACCGTCAGTTCGTCCGGTGCGAACGCCGCGATCTCGACGGCTCCTTCGAGAACAGCTCTCGCTTCATGGAACGGAAAGAGCAGCATACCTGAGTGGACGCTCGGGAGATCGTGCACGCGGTATCGCATCGCCGTCACCACGCCAAAGTTTCCGCCGCCGCCCCGCAACGCCCAGAACAATTCATCTTCGTTGTCATGGCTGGCGGTAACGATGCGGCCATCGGCGAGTACAATTTCTGCGGCGAGTAGATTATCGAGTGCAAGTCCGAACCGGCCGATCAGCGGCCCGTAACCACCGCCCAGCGTCAGTCCGGTCATGCCGACGGAGCTGCACGAACCCGTGACCGCCGCGAGCCCGCGCGGATCGGTCACGGCAAGAACGTCCGAGGCGCGGGCGCCACCCGAAATTTGCGCGGTGCGATTGTCAGGGCCGACGCTCACGCCGTTCATGGCGCTGAGATCGATGACGATCCCCTCGCACAGCGCGCGCCCGGCCCAATCATGACCTCCGCCGCGCACCGACAGCGGAAGGCAAGCGTCGCGTGCGGCTCGAACGGCCGACTGAACCTCTTCGGGCGTGCGGCAGTGAGCGACCGCGCGCGGCATACGCCCGGTAGGTTTCGCCCAGATCGCCGTTGCGGCGGCATAGCGATCGTCGCCGGGCCTTGATAAGCGGCCGGACAGTTGCTTGCCGAGCCTATCGAACGTTGTTTCGATCAGATCCGTCATTGCTCTTCTCCCTGGTCTGGCGGCGCGAACGCGATCATTCGCGCGTCTCGACCGCGATTTTGAAAAATGGCAGCGGCTGATCTTGAAGATTCCTGCTGTTCGGGCTCAGCCCAATTCCGTTAGGGAAACGCCGAGAACACGCCGGACCCAACGCGCGAGGTGGCTCTGCTCGGCGCGCTGCCGGTGACCAACGTCGACGGCGGGCCGCCATCGTCTTGCGCCAGATGAAGTTCTTCACGCCCTATCATCATGTTGGTTCTCTCATGAGCGGGGTGACCCAATTGTGTAAACGCTTTCGTGCAAGGGTCTCAAGCGTTCGGCATGTGCGTCAGATATTCATAGATCGCCCGCAGTTCTTCATCGCCCATTCGTCCGATCGGCCGCCATGGCATTTGCTTGCCGAGTTCGTGGCCGTTGGGATCGACGCCGGTGCGCATGGTGGTGACGAATTCCTCAAACTTCCATAGCTTTACAAGATTGAGGTCGGGCCCGAGCGGCGCCAGCTGTCCAGGTACACCGCCGGTCAACTTGTCGCCGTGGCAGCCGCGGCAGTCCTGATACGACAGGATGTATTCGCCGTACTGCAAATCAGGGCTCCTGGGCCGGGCGGTGACGACACCTGTAGATACCGGCTTACCCTCCGGAAGCATTCCTGCACCGAGCATCATGATCCCTAACAGGTTGAGATGGTCGGGCGGATTACCGGTTTGCTTTCCGGCGGCCGGCAAACTGCGAAGGTATGCGATGACAGCCATTGTATCGTCATCGCTCAGTTTGCCGGCGTTGGTGTAGGACATGATGATCAGCCAATGCCCATCTTTGTCGACGCCGTTGCGAATGGCCCGAAAAATGTCGCCATCCGACCAGTGGCTCAATTGCCCGGCGGGAGTGAGGTTGGAGGCCACCAACGATCCGATCGGTACTGGAAGATCCTCGGCGACATCGAGACCACCGGTGAGCGTGGCGGTTTTCGAATGGCAGCCGCTGCAGAAGCCGTTGGATATCGCCTGGCCGCGCACAATTTGTTCGGGCGTGCCGGCAACTTTCAAGTCGGAGGCCGGCGCGCTGCGAGCATGCAGCTTGATCAGTCCGACGAGCATAATAACGCTTATCAGAGATACGGCGCCTGAGAACAAAGCGGACAAGACCGTGCCGCCCCATTTCAAGAACTTATTCTCTGCCCTCCAGCTTCGCAGGCTCGACTGCGCCAGCAGCGCGGCTGTGGTGATCGACATGGCCGGGCCAAACAATTCAAGCATGGTATATTTCCCGAATAATTTGAGCGATGATGGATAGCTTCAGGTCATGGAACATGCCGGCAAACGGGATGGGTCAGACGCGACCCATCCGCGATGTGCAAAACCGGCGACCCCAATGAGTGCTGAGGCCGATGCAATGGCGATCTCGACGTGGGCTTATCGAGCTAGATTTGTAACTGACGACTGACTGCCCTCGCCTTACTTCGCTGCAAGCCCGCCTGCTTTGAACCATGGGACAGTTGGCCAACGATCCGAAGCACTTCGGATTGCATGTCGATACCGGCGAACTCGCCAGCTATCGCCGCTGCGCGCCGACGATAATCGGGTTTGTCGAGCACGGTCCGAACGGCTTCGCGCAACGCCTGTGGCGTTGGCTCGTTGCTGGCAAGATCGATCCCGACGCCGGACCAGGCAACACGCGCATTGACGTCGGCCTTGTCTTCGGTCAGCCCCGCGGTGACAAGGGGAATCCCAAAGCTCATCGCCTGGTTGACGCTGCCATAACCGCCGTTGGTGACGAACACGTCGACCTTGGGCAGTATCCATTCGAACGGCAGATATTGGGAAAGGCGCGCATTGCCCGGAATTGGGCCAGGTATCGCGTCGATGGGGCGCCCGCCTGCCGTCGCGACGACGAGCAGATCGGGCTCGTGCCCAAGCGCCGCCAGCGTCGGGCCGATCAAGAGGCCGAAATTGTGATTGGCGAGCGTTCCCTGCGTCACCAGCACCACCTTGCGCGAGCCGTCGAGATCGTCGGCCCAGGACGGCAGCGGTGCCTGACCAGCAATGATCGGAGGCGTGCCGACAAAATGTACCGAGGGCGGGATGTCGCGCGGAAACTCGAAACTTGGAACCGTCAGCTGCAGATAGGCATCGGCAAGCTCGACGACGGAATCGAACAGGGTCATCGACAACGGTCCGACGCCGAGGGTCGCCAGGGATCGATTCAACCGATCGGCTACGGGCTGATAAACTAGCCTGTCATGTTCACAATACATCGCCGCGTAATCGTCGCGCTGCTGTTTCGTGGTTGCAGGCGGCAAACCGACAAAATGCGGAGCGCCATCTTCACGGTGCCAGTGCAAGAACGATGTGCCGCAAAGCACGATGGGAGGCCGTTTCGCGCGCGGCCCGAGCAGCATCGGCAATACTCCGAACAGCATGTCGTCACCGATGACGATTTCGGCCGTGAAGTCTCGTATCGCCTGCTGCAGGCCCTTGTGCTGAGCAGGAATGGGGTCGACGAACACACGCTCCATGGCGACGCGCAACCAATCCAGCCCCGGGGGCACGGTCTTCAATTCGGGAGCAACCGATGCGAAGTCGCGCAGATCGAAGTCTGCGCCCGCGGGAAGCGCATAGAATTTTGCGCCGATCTCTTCGATGCGGTCGCGCAGCACACTGCCCGATAGAAAAGCGATCTCGTGGCCATCGACCATCAAGATGCGGGCAATCGCAAGCAGCGGATTGAGATGACCCGTGGCGGGCGTCGAAGCGATGAGGATTTTCATGTGACCTGTCTCTCTGCTGTCGGAAAGAGCTCCCTCCGGAGAATTGTCCGACGGGTCGGCTCAAGATCAGAACAGGTTGGAGGATCGCGGTTACGCTTCGGCTGCGTGGCGGGACGAAACGGTTACGGCTGCAATGTGTGATGGCATTGCGAAGGCGCGCTCAGGACGGAACGACGACGCGTTCGGCTGGACGGGCAAGCAGCAGATATGAGAGTAAGGCGACGAGCGAGCACACCGCCATGAGAGCGGTCATCGAGAGCGCCGAGTGTTCGTCATAGAGCATCGCGACGAGCCCGCTGACAACGGCGCCCGTCATCATTTGAATAGAGCCGGTCGCGGCACCGGCGGCGCCGGCAATCTGCGGCAAGGGCTGCATCGCCCCCTGCATCGCATTTGGCGCGATCAGCCCAAAGGCGAAGTTGGCAAGGACCAGCAGTGAAATGACGAGAGCGAGCGGCATCCAGCCGGCCAGCGTCATCGTCAGCAACGCCATGGCGGCGGCCGCCGCGACCAACAGCCCGATCGTCAGCGGATAGTCTGGCGCGACACCCCAGGCGCTGAGCCGGCCGTTGAGCAGCGCACCCGCCATGATTCCCAATGAGGTCGCAGCGAACACCAGGCCATACTGGTCGGGTCTCATCCCCTCGACATTGATCAGGAACAGCGACGAGCCGCTGACATAAGCAAACAGCGTCCCGAAAGCGGCGGCGTTGACAAGGATGTACCCGAGACAAAGCGGATGCGTCAGGACCCGAAGATAGTTGCGCGCGATGACGGAGGGAACCAGACGGTTGGCCGGGTCTATTCGCGCGCTCTCGGCAAAGCCAATCGATATGGCCAGCAGCAACAACAGCCCGACCCCGGCAAGCACGGCCTGGATGAGGCGCCAACCGCCAAGGGCCAGCAGCGCCGCGCCCGCGCTCGGCGCGATCATGGGGACGATCATGGTAGCGATGGCCACATAGGAGAGTCTCGTGCGGGCAGCCTGACCCTCGAACAGGTCGCGGATGATGGCGAGCGCGATGGTCATGCTCGCGCCGGCGCCGGCCCCCTGGACGACACGCCAGGTCAGCAGCGTTGGCAGCGACCGCGCAAGCGCGCAGCCGATGCCGGCGATGATGAAAAGCGCGCAGGCGAACACCACGACCGGCTTGCGGCCGTATCGATCGGAAGCCGGCCCATAGAATAGCGGCGCGACGGCGAAACCGAGCATAAAGAGGCTCATCATCAGGCCGGCGCGTGCGGGAGCGACGTGCAGTGCGGCACCCATGACCGTGAGCGCCGGCAGGCTCATGTCGATGCCAAAGGACGGCAGGGCGACGAGAAAACTCAACAATAAGGTGAAAGCCATGGAAGCAGGCGGAACGCGCACGCGCATCGTATCCGTTGGCTTTAGGAATCGATCAGCAGCCGCGGCAAATATTGAGCTTGCGATCCACAGCTGCGTCCTCCTCCCCGATATGCTCGAGATCGCCGGGGTTCTCCGATGGAACGTCACGCGCATGCGGTTGGCGGTGGCCGACCGGCGCGCCCGTCAATCGCGTGTTTTGCGTGAGCAATGTGGGCGCGCGCAATGAGGGCACGGTTGCACTTGAGGATTGAGCCGACGATGTCACGCTTCCGACGGTCTGCGCGATCGTTACGCGACTGCCGAACATAGCCAGCAACACAATTGTCCTGATCACGTTTCGCATGATTTAGATCTCCCGAGTTTGGCGCATGTTGTCTCGGCGTTGAGCCGGCGCGCGATGTCGCCGACGTCAGCCGTTTTCGGTTCAGATGGGATCTTGTGTGGAGGGGGTTAGCCGATCCTCGCCGCGCGACTGAGCGGTCGCGTCTCGGCCTGTTTAGGCGGCAAAGCCATCGCTTCGATCAGCGCCCGGCCAGCCTTGTCAGCCTTGTCAGCCCTGTCAGCCTTGTCGGTCTTGGCCGCCATCGCCTGCAACGCGTTGCGGTCGACCTTGCTCAGCGCGTTGCGGGGCAGTTCGTCGAGTATCTCGAGGCCCTCCGGGACCTTGTAGGACGCAAGCCGCGTCGCGACGTTACCGAGGATTTCGGAGACGACCGTGTCCTTGGTCCCGTCTGCGAGCCTGACAAAGCCGAACACGCGTTGACCGAGTACGGCATCCGGTATGCCCACGACTGCGGCTTCCCTGACGGCAGGATGCGAGGCGACCAGCGCCTGCTCCACTTCGACGGGCGAGATGTTGGTGCCGCCGCGAATGATGATGTCTTTCTTGCGGGATACGAACCAGAGCTCGTCTCCCTCGCCGCGCCGCATCAGATCGCCGGTGTGATACCAGCCAGCCCTCAGGCTTTCCCCGGTCGCTTTTGGATCGTTCCAGTAGCCGTCGAAGACGTTTCCGCCGCGGATCAGGAGCTCGCCAACCTCACCATCGCCGACATCTGCGCCTTTTGCATCGACCAACCGGATCCTCGCGCCCTTGGGGACCCGCACGACCGGCCCGGGTCGCAGACCGAAGGTCAGAGATCCCATGACTTCCGTCGCACCCCAGACGTTGTAGAGCGGAGCGCCAAAGGTCGCGGTGACACGCTCCTGCAGATCGATCGGACAGGTATCCGCTCCGGTCAGGCAAATTCGCAAGGACTTCAGATTGCGCGGCCGGGCCAGCTGGCACCCAAGCATTGCCGCATATTGGGCCGGAAAACCGGCCAACCAGGTGCAGCGATGACGCTCGATGGTGTCGAGGACGATATCGGCGTCAAAGTTTTCGAGCAGCACGAAAGGCGCGCCGAACTGAATGAAGGACAGCAACGTGAGGAACCCGCCCATATGCGCCAGCGGCAAGGGCTCGATCATGATATCGTCGTCCGACAATCCCCAATTCCTGATCAGCAGGTCCGTCGATTCAGCCAGTGTCGTCGGCGTATGAACGACGAATTTGGGCTGGCCGGTGGTCCCGGAGGTGATGATCAGCACCGCGGGTTTGTAGGAACCGGGCGAGACGGACAAGTTCTCGTTACCGGGGACGTCGAACAACGCTTCCCACGGCTGGACGCCGTGGTCCTCGAAGGTCCCGTTGACGACAAAGCGCTTGTCCAGCGCCAGGATCGAGGCGTCAAGCGGGGCGACATTATCGTAAAGGCTCATTTCGCCAAGGTAGAGCGCCGGTCTCAGTCGCCGCAGAATGGGAGCGAGCTCGGCGAACTTGAACGCGGTTCGCAATGGCGCCGCGATCGCCCCCAATCGAAAGCAGGCATAATAGGCGACGATCATTTCGGGCCGGTTCATCATGTGAAGCGCGACGCGATCACCCGGTCCGACGCCGCGCAGGGCGAGGCCGCGCGCCAGGCTTTCGGCTTCGACCGCAAGCCGCTCGTAAGTCCATACTTCTTCGTGAAAAACGAATGCCGCACTTTTTGGCCGAGATTGAACCTGGTGCAGCAAAGCACCTGCTGGGGTCACTTTCATTTGGCATCTCCCGTTGCTGATGGCAGGCAGCAAATTGGACGGGCCGCGCTACCGCGCTATTTCAGTCTCGGGAAAACGGTTGCGATTGTAGGCCAGCGAACAAACACAGGGCGAAAACAAGGCAGGACATGGCGCCGACATCGCGAGGCGCCGACTTCTGCTGATTATTAGCAGGCACGCATCAAAATGGATGGGTGAGAATGATCGCAAACAGCTCATGGGGAGCGCTGACTGTGCACGATGAGGAGCAAGATCGTCGTCCATGTCAAACTTATCACCGGTCACCGTGCCGCGACGAATCACCAAAGCTTCAGCTTGACCCGACAAACGTACGGCGCGATGAGCCGATCTCACTGGTGACCTACGACTTCTATGATACGATTGAGCCGATGGACCCGTTCGGCGGCTCAGTCGGCAGCGACACGACTTAATCGACGTGATTCCATTGTATGCCAGCGGATTTGTGGGGGTCTCCAGGATGGGCAAGAATTCGGTTCGTTGGCTGATCGGGGTAGTTGTCGTCGCAGCGTTTGCAACAATGCTTTGGCTTGCGACCCGGCCGCCGCCTCTGATCATTCAGGGGGAGGTTTCGGCGGATCGGGTCGACATCAGTCCGCGGGTCGCGGCGCGGATCGCCAATTTGAAAGCTGATGTCGGCGACACGATGCAGCGTGGTGCGGTGATGGCCGAGCTGGAAAGTCCGCAACTGGTCGCAGCCCGGCTCGCGGCTCAGGCCGCGTTGGCGATCGCAAAGGCCGATCTGGACCGGATCAACAGTATCCGGCCCGAGACCGTCGCGGCGCGCCAGGCTGAGCTGAATGCGGCAAAGGCCGATGAAACGCTTGCGCAGGAAACCTACAATCGGCAGACCGAGCTGGCGCGCACCGGCAACGCGCCACAGGCCCGCGTCGATGAGGTAACCCGCAATCTCGATATGGCGGCCCGCAAACGCGAGTCGGCGGAGGCTGCATTGCAACTTGCGGCGCAGGGGGCCAGCAAGGAAGAACGCACGCTGGCTGCGGCCCAGGTCAAGCAGGCCGAGGCTACATTGAATCAACGTGACGTCGACGTGGCCGAATTCACCATTCGTTCGCCGATCAACGGTCAGGTCACCGCACGCGTCGCAGCGCTTGGCGAGAATTTCAGCCCGGGGGCGCCGCTGTTCTCGATGATCGACATGCAGAACCTGTGGTTCACATTCAACCTGCGCGAGGATTTGCTCGGCGGCTTGAAGATCGGCGACAAATTCGACCTGATGGTGCCCGCTCTGAAGTCGCAGATTATTCCGGTCCGGGTCACGATGATCAATGTACAGGGACAATACGCCGCGTGGCGGGCGACGCGCGCCACCGGTGATTTCGATCTCCGCACCTTCGAAGTTCGCGCGCTGCCGATGCAACCGGTCGACGGCCTGCGTCCCGGCATGAGCGCGATCGTCTCTTGGGCCAATCGAGGGCGCTGACATGCTGGCCCGCAGTCGCATTCGACCCGGCTTCCGGCAGGTGTTCTGGCGAGAGGTCGGCTGGCTGCGGCGTCGCCCTTTCCTGCTTGGCCTCGCGACGATTGTGCCGCTGGCCCAGATGGCTTTCCTCGCCGCGATCTTCAGCGCCGGATTGGCAACGCGACTGCCGATCGGCGTGCTCGATCTCGACAGTTCAGACCTGTCGCGCACCATCATCCGCATGGTCGACGCAACCCCTGATACCGCCGTGGCGGTCCGCGTCGGGGACCTTGCGGAAGGGCGCAGTCTGATCCAGTCCGGCAAAATCCACGGGCTGTTGATGCTGCCGCTCTATCTCCAGCGCGATGTGTTCGCCGGCCGGCGGCCCGAGGTCGTGTTCTTCTACAACACACAAACGCTGACGACGGGAAATCTTACCGTTCGTGGAGTGAACGCCGCGGTTCCGACCGCGGCCGCAGGAATTCGGCTATCGCTGCGCAGCGCTCAGGGTCAGCCGCTCGATTTTGCGGAAGCCGATCTGCAACCGATTCCGGTTCAGACCCATCCGCTGTTCAACCCGACCCTGAACTATGTCTACTTCCTGCTGACCGCCCTGATACCGAGCATATTGCAGGTCATCATGGTGACGACCTCGGCCTACTCCGTCGGCCTCGATGTCGAAACGCCGCATCGCCTTCGTATTCTTCGGTCGCTGGGCGGCGGACTTTGGCCGGCCATGGCAGGCAAGATCTTGCCGTACACTATCCTATTCATGCTGGTGCTGGGCCTGTCGGACACGCTGCTGTTTAAGGTGTTCGAACTGCCGCTACGCGGGCATCCCTGGCTCTTGATCATCGCGGGTCTGCTGTTCGTCCTGTCATGTCAGCTGCTGGGGGCGCTGCTGGCGCTGCTGCTGAAGCCGACGCTCAGCGCGGTGAGCATCAGCACCCTGGTGACGGCGCCTGCGTTCGGCTTCATGGGGATCGGTTTTCCACGCCTCGGCATGAACGCTTTTGCCTATGGCTGGGGCCAGCTGTTGCCGGGAACGTGGTACCTGACCGCTCGCATCGACCAGACTGTGCGTGGCACACCGGTCGACCTTTCCTGGAAGCCGCTGTTGATCCTGGGTGCTTTCACGGTCGGCCTCGTCGGGCTTGCCGCATGGAAGCTGGAGAGCATGCACAGGTCCGCTCATCGGAGCGAAGACCGCCGTGTAGCGCAGCCGCTTGCCGAGGCGTCGTCATGAGCGGAGTTCTTCAGGTTTTTCGGGATGAAATTCGTCGCATCTTTACGGTTAAGCCGGCCTTTTCCGTGCTCATCCTGGGCGCTGCGTTCTATGCTTTGTTCTATCCCCAGCCTTATTTGAATGAGGCCTTGCGCAACGTCCCGATCGCGGTCGTCGATCGCGACGGCACCGAGAGCAGCCGCGACTTCGCGCGGCGGGTCGACGCCACTCCTGACGTGGCGGTTACCGCGCTGTTGCCGGACCTCGCGAGCGCGGAGCGCGAGGTCTACGCGCGCAGGGTCGATGGCATCCTGGTGATCCCGCAATATTTCGAGCGCGACCTTTTGCACGGCCGGCCTTCGCCGGTCGCGCTCTATGCCGACGCCAGTTATTTCCTGATCTACCAGCGTGTGGCCGGGGCCGTCGCGGCCGTGGCGCGCACCGTCGGTACCGAGGTCGAAACCGCCCGCCTGATCGCCATCGGCGTCGATCCGGCCATCGCCGTCGCCGCGTCGGACCCGATGCCCCTGACCGCGGTGCCGATATTCAATCCCGAAGCCGGCTATGCCACCTACGTATTGCCCGCGGCGTTCGTACTCATTCTGCAGCAGATGCTATTGATGGGTGTCGGTTTGCTCGGTACCTTGCCCGGCGCCGATCCCGCTGAAGTCGGCACGCGCCGGCGGCCGCTACCGGCTGCGATCATTGCGGGCAAATTACTCGCCTATCTCGCGCTGGAGGCCGTGATCCTGCCGATATACCTCATCGTACTGCCTTATCTGTACGGCTTGCCACGGTTGGGGGGAACGCTGCCGATTTTGATTTTCGCCGTTCCGTTCGTGCTCTCGGTCGCGGGACTTGGCTTTGTGGTAGCGGGTATCTTTCGAAAGCCGATCCGGGTGGCGCTCATTCTGGCCGCGCTCGGCCTTCCGCTCTTCATGGTCGCGGGTTTCTCCTGGCCCGCCGAGGCGATACCTCCGTTCATAAGGCTTGTATCGCTACTCGTGCCAAGCACATCAGCCATCGATGGTTTCGTGAAATTGTCGCAACTCGGCGCGCCGCTCTCCGCCGCCAATCCTGAATTTTTCACGCTCTGGGCCTTGGCTTTTTTCTACAATCTTTTCGCGCTTTTGCAGGTCGTTCGGGGCGGACTGCCCGGTCCCATCGTATCCGGGAACACTTCGCCGGCGTCATGATGATGAACGCATCCGTAATTACCGCACTCGCGGCACTCGCCGGCGCTGCCATAGGCGGACTTACATCTGTCTTCGCGTCGTGGATGACTCAACACGCGCAGGCAAGGGCGCAGCGGCTTGCGCAGGACAAGCTTCGCCGCCAAGAACTCTACAAAGAATTCATCGAGGTAGCTTCGAAATGCTATATCGACGCGCTTCAGCACGACAAAGCCGATATACCGGCACTGGTCGAACTTTACGTCAGGTAGGCAGAATGCGCATCCTGTCCTCGCCAAAGGTCGTTGAAAGCGCGGAGCTAGTCGCGCGAAAACTTATCGATACGTATCTTGTACCAAACAAGACGTTCCTTGAACTGCGGCAAATGGTCAATAGCGGGACGATCGACCTTCTTCGAGATTTCAGCGAGGCCTGTCGCGCAGAATTTGAGTCACTTCGCACTCAATTCTGACGAGACAGACCGCAAGAATTCCAAACGCAAGCTCAATCGGCGGATTTTGGACCGCCACTGTAGCGGCGTCCCACCGTTTCGGTAAATTGCGCCATTGCGGCGCCGAAGGCACTTTGCGGCCGCTGCATGACCGTTTGGCTTGAGAGCCTGGCCTCGCTGGGCCAATACCTCTTATCAGAGATTGTAGCACCAGCGTAAGCGCTGCCCGAAATCGCCACTAACGCCATCACAGACGTCGCCAAGATCAGTGGTTTTGTAATCACGATCGTCTCTCCTTTGTCTTGCATGTCGCTGCATGGTTGGGAGATGCGCTCGTTCTCATAGGAATTCGAGATTGGTGGGCAGGCCTTCGCATAAACGCTGCATAAGCCCTGCACCATGCGGTGATGGGAAGATCAAAACCTAAGCGGGCAGCCAGCGAACCCATCCGCGCGGGCTCGCAAGATGATGCGTTCCAGCGCAATTAGATTCATCGCCGGCGGCCCGCGCCCAGGGACGGATCTATTTCGCGGACTCGTCCTCGCCGAAGTTTCCGCTGCGCGCTGCCATGCCTCGCGACAAGGACGCGATGCAGGCACCCCTCGGACGAGCAAAGGGCGGCCTCGTTGACCCAATAAAACTTGTCGAAATGAACGGCGACGACTTCCTCAAAACTCAGCATGCGCTCGTGCCGAGAATATCGAGACTGGCCCGCGGTCCGCGTTGTAGGAGGGATTGGCCACGAACTGATAGTCGAACGTCAGCGTGCTCCATCTGTTGAAATTGTAGGCATAGAATGCCTCGAGGATTTTCTCTTCGCGATAGTTCAATTGGCCATCCCCGATCAGCAAGCCGATGCCCCCCGCGGCAAGGAAGTCACGATGCGCGCTGGAGAGACCGTTGATCACTCCTCCAATCCCGATTGTGTCATTCATCCGTCCCCACGAGCTGCCCTTGATCGAGACGCCGCCTGAAAGGCTACGATCGATGTCGGTGAACGACAGGATTTCGCTCTGGCCGTCGTTCCAGCTGGCGCGGGCGAAAATGCCGATGTCCTGGGTGATCGCCTGCTCCATATTGGCGTAGAAGCCATATTTGGGAAGTGTATGACGGATGCTCGCCGTCGTGGCATTGATGTCGAGCGAAGGATCGGCCGCCACGATGGCCAGGGCCTCGCGATAGCTGGCGGTGTTGCCCTGGTTTTCAAAGACCCCGAGCCTGAGTTTACCGGGCTGATCTGAGATCGCGTAGCGTTCTTCCAGTTCAACGACTGCGCCACCGCCCCTGGAAGTCAGAACATCGCTGTTGGGTGCTGACGGAACCTGGAACAGGCCAGCGCGCACAGCCCAGTCCTTGCGATTGAGTTCGATCACCGCGCCGCGTGTGAATCCCGGCAGATCGGCTGGGAAGTCATAGGCGCCCGACGACCAGATCGACCAGTTCATAAAATCGGCGCGCGGGTCTCTTGCGTAAGAGTTGCCGTCGAAATAGTCGGTAATGGCAAATCGCCCGACAGTCAGCGTGACGCGGTCGATGTCGCGTTTTCCGGGAAGTTGAAGCGGGCCGTCCGCAACCTCTTCCTGCTCGCCGCCGAGGCCGAATGTCTGGCGGATGAAATAGCGTTGCGGGCGGATCTTCGGAAAATCCGTGCCGCCCTTTTGCGCTTCACCATTCGAAAAACCCGCCAGCCCGAGCGTGGTGTTCAAGCCGAATCCCTGCGCTAGTTCCGGGTTGAAATACAACTCGCCACCGCCCCACAAACGCCATCCGAGAAACGCATCCGCCGTCCATGTCTCTCGACCCTGGCCGCCTCCCGGAAGGCTGTTGGCGCCCTCATAGGGCGAGCGGATGCGCGGATAGGCTTGCGAAATGAACGTGGTTTGCCCGTGAACATTCCAATCAGGCGATTCCGGTAGTTGCATCCCGTCGACAGGGGACAAAGCCCAGAGCGTGTCCCCGAGCTTATAGTTCAGCCCGACCTTGATGACCTGAATCCTGGGATCGACGTTGAGGTCCGGAAGCATTGCATCGCCGAGACCGTAAGTCCTGCGTGCGAGGTCGATATAGTCGTATTCGACCTTTGCAGTCCAATTGCCGCCAATGGCCTTTTCAATGCCGAGGCCGGCTGTCCAGCCGAGGTGCGGAAGAAACTGTGACGACAGCGGGGTGATGCCGTCATTCGCGTTGATGTTGACCCTGCTTTGACCCCATG
This sequence comes from Bradyrhizobium lablabi, assembly GCF_900141755.1. NCBI lineage: Bacteria > Pseudomonadati > Pseudomonadota > Alphaproteobacteria > Hyphomicrobiales > Nitrobacteraceae > Bradyrhizobium > Bradyrhizobium lablabi. Next base: position 3,606,268 of record NZ_LT670844.1, read on the forward strand.
CCAATCCGCCGGTCACATAGGGAAGAGTCGTTCCGAAAGCGTAGCCGATCCGACCCCGCGCCGTCGCCGCGTATTCCAGAGTTGAATTGAATGGCGCCGGATCAAGCTTCGGAAGATCACGTGGGCTTGTGAATAGCGCATCCACCTCTAGGCCGAGCACCACTCGATTTGGCAATTGAAAATTATAGCCTGCCTGAAACCCGCCGATCAGGCCCGTGAGGCTGTGGGGAAAAAATATCGCCTGCTCGGGAACAGGATTGGCACCAGGACCAAGGTCGCCTTGGCCGTAGCCGACCTGCCCTCCGAAATAAAACCCGGTCCAATTGTAGATCGCGGCGCGAGCCGGCGCCTTGATCGGCACGGTCGCCGGCAAATCGGCCGCGGCCGCGAAAGGACAAGACCCAAGAACAACCGACGTCGTGCTTCCAATTATAAAAATCCGCTTCATCACGTTTCTCATTACTCTGATCGTTTTGTGGGTGACTGTTATTCAATATTGGTCCGACGCCTCAGCTCGCGGTTGAAGCGGTCGGCCCTTGGACAGGGCGGTGTCGTCGAGGCCGGGGCGGCGTGAAACCACCCGGCGGCCTCGCGTCGCCAGGCATCGTCGCGTGATCAACCGGGGCGTTTGCCGTGAAAGTCCTTCTCGACTTCCTTGCGCTTTGGCCACCGGCGGCCGAAAGCCAGCAATGCCCCGAGCCGTTCCAGAAATCGCGTCGCAGACAAGAAGGTTCGAAGACCGCGACGTGAGATCCTGCGCTGCCGGTGCAGGCTCATCGCGCAGCGCAAGACGCTGCTTGCCAAGCGGAACGCCCCGACGGCACCCCATCGTCTCGCGCTTGCGATCGAGGCCCTCATCACGCGCCCGACGTCGCAAGCTGGAAAATGCGGAGCAGGACAAGGCTGCCGGCGACGATGAGGTAGCCGCGCAACACAATCATCCAGATGCGGGATGCAAGCGAAAGGCGCGCCGGCGGCAGCTGTTCCAAAGGTGGCATGCGCCAATGGTCACTGGCGACCTTCGCTGCCTTGGATATCGACCTGACGTTTCCAGCCTCCGGTTTCCTCAAGCGGCGCTGCGCAAATGCGACACCCAGAGCCGCTATGAGGCCAATCACACTGCCCCCGATCAGGATGCTCAAGATGACCGTGTCGGAAATGCCGGGATAGAGAACCGATCCGGTCAGAATGACCGAGAGCATCACGAGCACCGCAACGACGCCGCCGGTAAAAAGGTTGAGCTTGCGCGAATTGACCCACGGACCGAGCACCGGCTTGTCGTTGCAAAGCAGCAGAAGAAACACGGTAGCACCTGGCAGCAATACGCCGGCGAGCGTTTGGACAGCGCTGGTCAGCAGCCCAAGCTGAACGCCCGGAGTGAGGACGAGCACCACAGCGAGGACGATGAGGCCGCAATAGATGGCATAGAATCCCTTCGCCTCGGTCGGCTTGCGGTGCAGGGAATGCCGCCAGGAGAATACATCGCCGAGGGCATAGGCAGTGGCCAGCGACACAGCGGACGCTCCGATGATGCAGGCATCGAGCAGCGCCAGTGCGAAGAATATCGCGGGAGCCTTCCCGAAATACTTCTCCATGCCGGCGGAGACTGCGCCCGCATCGACGAAATTCCCAAATTCCGGGCGGCCGGCAAACGTCTGGGCAGTGAACGCCATGATCGCCATTGCGCCCGCGATCACGATCGCGATGCCGATCATGAGATCGATGCGCTCATACTTGATGAAACGCGGCCTGATCCTTTTGTCGACGACGTAGCTCTGTTGAAAGAACAGTTGCCAGGGCGCGACCGTCGTGCCGACGATGGCGATGATGAGTAGCATCACTTCGTTCAGTGCCGCCCCCTGCGGCATCTTCGGCACCATCATGTCCCGGATCATCTGACCCGCCGGCGGGTGGATGAAAAGGAGGACGGGAAAGATCAGGAAACTCCCCAGGACGAGCATCAGCGCAAAACGCTCGAAACGCCGGAAGTTGCCGGTGCTTGCCGCGAGCATAACCAGCGCAGCGGCCGCCACGACACCCCACAGCTTCGGCACTCCGAGGTAGTCGAGCGCGAGCGTGATGCCGATGAACTCTGTGACAATCGTCAGGGCGTTGAGAATAAACAGATCGATGACGCTGAACGCGCCCCAAAATCTGCCGAACCGCTCAAAGATGAGCCGGGCATGGCCGACGCCGGTGACGGCGCCAAGACGCAAGACCATTTCCTGATTCACGTAAAGAACCGGAATTAGCAGCACCAGCGTCCACAGCAACGTCGTGCCGTAGTTCTGACCCGCCTGAGTGTAGGTACCGAAGGCGCCAGCGTCATTGTCGCCGACCATGACGATGAGGCCTGGTCCCAGAATGGCAAGCAGGGTCTTCAGCCGTGCGCTCAAGGTTGACCTCGGTGCGAAATCGTCTTCCGCGATGCTGCCGAGGGCGCCATGGATGTCTCCGAGATGGGCCTTGTCCAGCACGGCGGTCTGGATTTTTGGTGCGCCGGTGTGGTTGCCAATCGTTTGTGGACTCAGTTCATTTGCGACAGTCATGATTCATTCCTGTTCAGTCTTGGTCTTGGCTGCTGGCCCGACGTTTCGAGTTTTGGGAAAGGGCGAGATGCGCTCTGTCACGCGGCTGAGCGCTATTCCTCACGTGCGGTTGTTTGCCGTTACGGATTGCGACGGTCGTTGCGCGCTTTGGGCAACTTTTCGGCAATTCCGAATGTGTCGGCGCGGCAGCGCATCTCGATCCATACATCCGATGGATCGATGCCGGCGCGATGCCACAGCGCCACGAGGTGGTAGAGCAGGTCGGCGCTCTCTCGAACGATGCCTCGATCGTGGTGTTTGACGGCCTCGAGTGCCACTTCGCCGGCTTCCTCGATGACCTTTTGAGCGGTCTTGCGGACGCTCGAAGCGAGCAGCCGCGCTGTGCGCGGATGATTCTCCGGCGTCACATCGGAAAGCGATTGATAGAGACGGTCGAGTTCGCTCCGCTGCGGACCTGGCGGCGCGGCGACGCAAACTGAATCCCGCACCAGCGGGCTCTCGGTTTCGCGCGGGGGCGATCCAGTGGGTTGCGCGAGCAAGGCACGGGTCCGGCGCGGGCTGCCACTGCGACGACGTGTCTTGCGCGGGCGAGACCCATCGCTCTGCAAATCGGGATATTCCAGGTCAGAAAGCTTGTTGGCGTCGGTCATCCTCTGTCTCCGTCGTTACCTCGATGCCGGTCATCCACGGCACGAGGCGAGCGGAGGAGCTAGGCGCCCACGCCACCTCGGCCGGATGGGATCACGGCCTTGCGAAACTCTGTGTGATTGTTCCCTGAAGGGGCTCCCGTCGCGGCACCGGAACGGTGGGCGGCGGGACATCTAGGTCCTTCGTCCATGTCGCTCCCTTAATCTATTCGGCCAGTGCCAAGCGGCGGCCGCGGCGTTGCATCGACAACTGGCCGGGCGCGCGGCTGAGCGTACGGCGTTCGTCGAAGTCGCCGATCGCCGCTTCGCCGTTTGGCTCGATCTGCCAGCGGCATTCCAGCCGGCCATTGCGATTGATCCAATGACAAGCCAGCGCCGGGGATGGAATCCGCCGCCGGCCCTTCGGGCGGCGAAGACCCGGAAGGTTGTCATTGGAATGGGTATCGTCGACGAGCCCGGCCCCGCGCAACACAAGGTGCCGCAACTGCAGAGGCCGGAATCTTCCGAGCCTGAAGTCTGCAATGTGGAAATCAACAAGTCCGGATTTTGCGAGTCTTTTGAACATCGCTCACCTCCACTTCCGCGTTTAGCGCGGCAGGCCGGTGAGCGAGACAGTCAGCTAGGAGCGACCATCACCCTCACGCAGCCACAGCCGGCGCGGTTGATCTTGATATTCTGCGGCATCACGAGCCCGACTCTTGTCGGGCCGGCGCTGCCAAAGGTGGTACTGCCCATGTGTTGTTCGGGACTGCTCGTCGTTAGGGTTGAACCATGAGGTCGGACGTCTTGCAGGGAACCATTAGTTCCAAGCAATGATTGGCCAATACGCCTGCCATAAATCCGTGTCAAGCGTCTTTCTTTATCCCCCGTGGGGGATATATGCTATCCCCCACGGGGGTTATTGAGCGCCTTTATATTATCCCCATAGGAGGATTTGAGAGTACATGCCCCACCAGAACCATCCGGCGATCATCAAACGCCTCAAGCGTGCCGACGGTCACCTTCAGACCATCATCGAAATGATCGAAAGTGACAGACCATGCCTGCTGATTGCCCAGCAATTGCAGGCCGTCGAGAGCGCGATAGAGAGCGCCAAGAAAGCCTTGATCCATGATCATATCAGCAATTGTCTGGAACGGCCGCTGAAGACCGCGGGCCCTTCGGGCCGCGCTCTTAAAGAGTTCAAACTGATTGCCAAATATCTATGACGGACTTCAGCCGGGGCGGCTGCGTGGAACGTCGGAATAGCATTCTTCTCGAGCGTGTGCTGCGAATTCCTCCAGCCAGAAACCGGATGGCGGCTTCGCTTCATAGTATCGGAAGCGCTGAGGCGTCGATGGTGTCAGCTTAATGCCGCAAGTTAAGGGAGGGGCGTCGGGATGCCTTGACGGCCATCGAGATTGCGTTGATGGCTTGAAGTCACCTGGTGGCGATGCGAGCGGCCGTGTCTCGCTTGATAGACGTCCGCTCTCCAACCGCATCACAGCCTCCGGCGGAGCATCGCACCTTTGAAACGTGCCCCCAACGGCTGTCAATAGCGGCGCACTCCGACGGCTCCTCTGCGATAGCCATACCTTCCTACTCCAACTGCCCCGCATCCCCGCGGACCGCAGCCAGCCGCGGCGCAACCCCTCGGACCGCATCCCGCTACGCCATTTCGATAGTATGCTTCGCTCTGACCGCCACCAAAGATGACGAGACCGAGAGCTATGGTGATGCTTAAACCCGCGGCTCGAATAATCGCTTTCATCTTCATGTTGCTCTCCCACATGGTAGCGAATGATCAGGTAGCGAATGATCAGGTAGCGAGTGATCAGTGCTGAAAGAGATTTGAGGCCTTCGCAGCATCGACTATGCAAAATCAGGCAGCGAGCAAAACTCCGCCCTAAATTTCACTTTGCCCCTGCAATCGGCTCAAATCTTGCCGGAATTGCATAGGGAGCGCTTGACTGCCGGCCTACTATGGTTCGAAATAAATTCTACTGAAGCGCATTTGTCCAAGCGAGCAAGGGCAGCGCCATCTTCTGTGGTGCATCATGAGAATGGGACCGCGGATCATCAACCTTCTCTCCGTGTTGACGATAGCCGTGCTTTGCGCATCGTGCAGAACCGACTCATCACCTGACCTTGGTCAAGACTCATCCATCCTTAGCCAGGCCGAATTAAATGCCCGGGAAGATTGTCTGCATCAAGAGGTGGCTCGGCTTTTGGAGCCACAGGGAAGTCCACTTAGTTCCCTTCAAACCATTGCTGTGACTGCGACCCGCTTTTGCAGCCACACGATAGCAGCAAGGCTCAGAGGCGTTTCCGCGTCCGCTGCGAGAGACGATCAAATTAAGACCGAGGAGCACGCCTTCGCGATAGGTCTAGAGATGAGAGAAAGGAGAGCATCGAGATAGATAGCCCACACTCTGGGGGAGTTATACAACGTCCGACATCCACCCTAGGGCGCGAGCAGTTATCTACGTCGAGTTCCGCTCAGAGCGCAGGAACCATCGGCCCATAATATGCGCCCCAGTGGCCCCACACATCGCGGCCTCCATACGGATGGGAGCGGCCAGGAAGACCGTGGGCCCGGCTATCGTAACCGCCATGGCCGTCACCGGGACTATCAGCGACGACGCCGCCAAAGTGATTGCCGCGAAAACCATCGCTACCGCCACCGAAACCGCCGCCGCGGGCAAATGCGCTCGTGGAAAATCCGGAACTTCCGAGAACAAGGACAATTGCGAGAACATTTATGGCGTTGCGCAACATTGACGACCTCTTCGAGATGCTTCCCGCATCCACCTCTATTCCAGGACATTTGTCGATCAGTTGCTCGCGCGGAACCTTCCGGTCGACGGTTCGGATCTAAGAACGCGGACTTGTAATCGCTTGTCCGATATTGCTGCTTCTTGCGCAATATTGCGGCATTTCGGCCGAACGAAGTGCGAGGTTCCGATTTCTCGCAAGCCGCAAGTGGCCGATGCCGAACTCAGGGTGGCACTTTCGCGAGAGTGGCGTGCGGCTCTCGCGGGAGTGACGGCGGCAGCTGTCTTGAGCATTGTCTCGGCCGGACCGAGCCGGCCCAACCTGCCAGGTTGGCCTATAGCGCCCCGGCCTGCGACGATGCTACGTTGAGGCATCAGGAGGGGCACCGGATGACAAAACTTCGAGAAGCAACGGCTGCAATCGTTTGCACGGTTCTTTGCTTATACACAACCGTCGCTCAAGCCGGTCCTTGCAGCGAAGACATTGCACGATTTGAAGCCGCCATCCGCCAGTCTGCCGGAAATCCGAACGCGGGATTGACAGCGCCCCAGTCGGTTGGCGCACAACTGGGTCACGAGCCAACACCCGATTCCGTGAAACGGGCCCAAGAGCGCTTGCAAGCAAAATTCTCGGCGACGATGGCCCGCGCCAAACGGCTGGATGCCAGGGGTGATCGCACTGGCTGCAGTCGCGCACTTTCTTCAGCGAAGCGAATGTACATTATTTGAGCGGAGCCACCGCCGGCAGGAATTTTCTCTATGTTCCCGTTGACCCGACCGGTTAGTCGCTGTTTCGCCGCAGCTTAGCCGACTTTCGTCTTCGCCAATGGAAGCCTGAACGAGAACACCGCGCCGCGCTGGCGGTTCTCGACCGAGATGTCGCCGCCATAACTTTCAAGGATCGTGCGCGCGATCGGAAGTCCCAAGCCCGTCCCTTGCGGCTTCGTTGTGACGAACGCATCGAAGATGCTTGCCATTTTGTCGTTTGGTATGCCCTTTCCAGAGTCCGATATTCGCACTTCGACGCCGTCGGCCTCGGCATTCTGACGGGTCCTGACCGTCAAATTGTGTGGTCCGGGCTCGCCGTCCATGGCATCGATACCGTTCATCACCAGGTTGATCATCACCTGCTGCAAATGGATCGGATCGGATCGTACCGGCAACGCTTGTGGGGCAAGTACGGTACGCAACAGAACTCCCCGCCTTTCTATCTCAGGCGAAACAATCTTGACCACGTCCCGAACGGTGTCATTCAGGTCGACCGCTCGCAGATCGCCCTCCTTCCTGTCGTTCAGTAAATTCCGCAAGCCGGCAATGATCTCGCTCGCGCGCTGTTCGTCCCTGACAATATCCGAAAGAATTTCGCTGATTTGGCCGAGGTCAGGTGGATCGGCCTTTAGCAGGACTTGCGCGGCTTCGGTGTTGCTTAGGATCGCTCCTAAAGGCTGGTTGAGTTCATGTGCTATGGATGACGACAGTACATTTGCCGTCGTCACCCGGTTCAATCGGACGACCTCGCGGCGACGACTGGTTGCTTCAGCTTGCGCGAAATGGCGGCGGCGACGCTCGACCAGCAACCAAGAGATGATTGCGGCCTGCAACAGCAGTGCAGCAACGCCGATGGTCACTTGCGGCCGATATTGCTCCCATAAACCGGGTTGGCGAAAGTGGATCTCACTCCCCGCGGGCAAACTGCCTTCGCTGATGTTCCAGCGTTGCAGCTCTCTCCAATCGTACTTTGGCGTCGCATATCCGATCGGAGGCGTCTTGATATCTCCCGGTGCTTCTCCGCCCATGATGCGCATGGCGACACTAGCCGCTTCTCGGCTTACAGATGAAACCGAAATAAGTGGTCCACCGATGATCCCTTGACCAAAAAACGCGTCGGAATGGGTAAATATCGGCGCGTTCGCGACCGCATGAAGACGGGTCAAGATCCCTTCTTCGTGGGGAACTCCTGCCCCATCAACCGAAAACAGCCCAAAGAAGATAGCGGACCGTTGTGGCAACGCAGTGGCGCGCTGGAGCATCTCTTCAAGCGATAAATCGTTCAACCACGTAAACGAGACTCGCCCTTCGAATCGTCGGAGATCGGTGCGCAATTGTTCCATCCAATATTTCTCGAGGGGAGAGTCACCGAGAACAACTGCAACACCGGTGGTTTGGGGAAGTACCCGCAACATATTTTCTATGATGACGGGAAAATCGTTGTTGACCGCGACCACCGCGTCGTTCGCCGTGAGTCCGCTGAGCGAGACTCGGCGATTCTCAAAAGCCGTGTACAGCGCCGGCACGGAAGGAAACAGTTGCTGCCTATGTTGCTGGACAAAGTTGACCGCCGGCCCACCGATGGCCACGACCAGATCGAGCCGACGTTCGCTGAAAAGAGCGCTCAAATAGCCGACGAACGGTCCCTCTTGATCATCGGCGAAGCGAGCGGTCGCCAAAGACGCCTCGTAGAGGTCTATGGCGTTTGGCGATTGCCGAACCAATTCCTCTCGGAAGGCCCTGGCATACTCGCTCCATGGCGCGAAATCGCGGCCGAAGGAGTGCAGGAGCAGAACCCGCTTGGACTCGGAGAGTGCCTCGCCGGTCATGGCGAGAAGCAGCACAATCGCACTAAAGAGTATCCGGGATCTCATCTGTCAGCGAAGCCATCAAGAGTATGAGTGTTCGCGGGATTGGATCAGTGCGCGCCGGTTGCATCCATTGTAATCTGAACGCTCGCATTGCGGGAGGTTTAATTGCGGGAATTCGATCAAGGCGCTCGCGCAGCAGGTGTATCGTGATGAGACAATGTAAGTAGCCCTGTCGTTTTATCGTAGATCTCAACGGCTAGGTCTGGTCATGGGACCTTTTTGATTGCCTCAATGAGCAGATTTGCCAAAAACGGCTTCCGAAGATACGCAATGCAGCCAGCGTCAAATGCCTCCTGACGGGTGGCTTCGTTATCGATCGCCGTCATGAAAATCACCGGCAGATCCGTACCCGATGACGTCAGCCGCCGTTGCAGATCGATGCCTGAGATCCCGCCGAGGTGAATGTCCAGAACAAGGCAATCCGCCCCGCACTCTGCGAAGCTCTCAAGAAACAGTTCTGCGGAAGTAAATGTCTGAACGCGGAAGCCGTGCGCTGCCAGCAGACGGCCAAGACCCTTTAGCAGGCTCGGATTGTCATCAATGACAGCTATGGTGCGCATGCGATTGCTGATCCAAATAAAGAAGAGTTCGCTGGCGATGGCGAACAATCGATAGCGATCTGCGGAGATACGACCTCGCAGCTGAATGCGTAGGCGATTTACCTGCGCGTGCAGACCACACTCGTGCAGCGGCTGCTACGACGCTATGCAAAATCCACCGCAAGGCTGACATTTGCCGATGCCTGCGTGAGCTCGGCCGTCACCGACCATGACGCCAGGCGGTCAGGGATTTGGTCGGTTGAGCACGGTACGAAAACCCAGATGCGCCGCCGAAAGGTCGTTTTCCTGGGGCTGCCGAGCGGCGGGGCGATAGCGAGAACAATAGTTCATCGAGCACAAATATGAGCCGCCCTTGATGACTCGGCTCGCCGTTTGCCCTTGCGCAATACGAAGGCTGACGCGTTCAGGACCGATCGGATTGGTTGCCGCTGCTTTCGAGTGACCCGATCTGTACCAATCGCTGGTCCATTCCCAGACGTTGCCGATCATGTCGTAAAGGCCATAGCCGTTTGGGGGAAAGCATCCCACCGGAGCTGTTTCGGCAAAGCCATCATCGTTCGTGTTCAGCACCGGAAAGATACCCTGCCAGGTATTGGCAATCGGTTTGCCTTCCGGATCGAACGCGCTGCTCCAGTCGTCTTCGCCATCACGGCCGCCGCGCGCCGCGAACTCCCACTGCGCTTCCGTTGGCAAGCTGCGGCCGAGCCATTTGGCATAAGCAAGGGCGTCATCATAGGCGATATGAACCACGGGGTGGTTTTCCTTGCCCACGATCGAACTTGCCGGGCCGCCGGGCTGGCGCCAGTTAGCGCCGGCAACATATTGCCACCATCGACCGTCTTCGCCCTTCGCATCCTTCGGAGGCACAAACATGATAGAGCCGGGAACGAGCAACTCACGCGGCCAATCAGGATGGCTCTTGGGATCGACCGGACGCTCGGCCAAAGTCACATAACCGGTCGCGTCGATGAATTTCTTGAATTGCGCGTTCGTCACCTCGTGGCGGTCGATCCAGAAGCCGTCGACGCGCACAATGTGGGTAAACCGCTCCTCCGGCTGATGTTGATCGGAGCCCATCGCAAAGGTGCCCGCTGGAACAAAGCTCATTCCCGCAGTCTCACCGTCGCCCAAAGGGAGCCCGGAGTAAGCGGCGCAACTGCCGATTTCTGCTTTTCGCTCCTGCTTTTTCGTGACCTCGGTCGCGGACACACAGATCATCGCACCAGCAAACGCCGCAGCGCAAACACCCACAGCCAAAACAGAACGAACCCAGAGCGGCCAATTTAGCGAAACCATGCTCGTTACTCCTAATGCGCCGACTGATGGCTGCCGCCGCTGGCTTCATCTAGCGAGCGGCTCCCCGGATGCTTCGACTCACTGTCGGCATCTCGACACCCTCCTGCGGCCCGACTGTCCGCGCACATGCGGGCTCTTCGGCTGGCAACCTCTGCTGGCCAGCGGGCCCGATTGATGCTTCCGAGAGGCGCGCTGTCAGGTGTCGAATTTCCGGTGACGTCGAAATAGATGGTCTCACTCTCTTCCGGCGGAAGTTGCGAACCAGGCAGCAGGGTAAGCCTCGCGACCGTATGGAAGGGCGCTTCCGCTTCGCTCCACTCGACGCTGGCGTTTTCGATCCAGAAGCTGGCATCCCGACGCTTGCCCCAGTACGTCATATTGTCGGCGTCGAGTAACTGGACCCCAAAGTCGAAGCTGCTCATTTTGCCATCCTCCTTGAGGTGCCGGATCAGTTCGTCCTGCAGGCCCTTCGGATTGCTCTTTTCCAGAGGGCAAGCCGGATTGTTCGGGGATGGCGTGGCCGAAAACTTCACGACGTCGGTCGGTCCGTGACGAAAAGGGACGGTGCTCCAGTAGCGCAGCTGTTGGTAGGGCTTGATGGTCTGGCGCGCCTGTATCTCCGCCAAAGCGAGCGTTCTCACCACTCTCAGCTTGTCCTGGAACGGCAGGGACCACAGACCGAGGACTGGGTTTGATGCCGTCAACACGCCGATAGTCGCCAGAAAAGCGGGCGAGTCATTGATGGGCAGGGTCGTTGCGTTTTGCATCGAGAAGTCCTGCCGACCAGGCTTTGCGTCAGGACCTGCGGTGTCATCCCGAGCGAGGTCGACCGAGAAAGACAACGACCTTACGTCGGGCTTAAAATCGGAGTTTACGCTGGCGTCCGCGTTGGCAAATCGCACCACCGCGGGATAAGCGCCAGGCTTTGCGAAAATCCCCTTCGCAAGCCGCCTCGCCAGCGCCGGCTGGCGTCCGGCCGTTACGTCAAGTACGTCGAACTGGGCTCGGGCGCACACACCCTTTGCGTGGGTTCCACGGCAAAGCCCTCGTTGCTGTTTCGCGGCAGCATTCGTCTGCATCAAGAGAGATTTCTCGACGATCGCCTCAATATCGGCCTTTTCGCGGAAGGGGTTCCGGTCAGCATCGCTCTCGGTCACTCCAAACCATCTGGTCAGCAACACCATCGAAAGTCTCCCACGAGACGCCGGATCACGCCTCATCCCAACCGGGCGATAAACTTGATCGCGGTCACACTTGGCAGAAAGCAGTACGCGGCGGCTTTCGTCGTAACGAAGCTTGAGAATCCCGTGAGCTTGATCGGCGGTGCGCCGTTGGCGTGCGGAATGACGAAAATGCTCGCCGCCGGGTCCTGAGTGCCGATCAACGGGTCTTTGGATTTGGGATGAAGCCTGACCGCGCCGGCGAATTCGCTATCGTTGACCCAGTTTCCGAGCACAAACTCGTACTGGTTCTCGATGCTGGAGTTGATGAAATAGCCGAGAAGGCCGCGCTCGATGCCGTCGTCGGGTCGCGCAGGATCGTAGGCTGGCCCATATGGCAGACCGCGGCGGATCAGCCGGTGGGTGTTATTGCTTCCGCCGGGTTGCCCCTGGCCGGTGACAGGCTGACCCCTTGGATTAATGCGGCGCATGTGCGCGCCAACGGGACAGCGCAGACCCCTGGGATCACCCGATCCATCCGCGTTCACATATTCGAAATTGTTCAACTGCTCTGGTGGAATCCCGCCTGACGGGTTGTCCGTTTCTGGCGACAACATAAGAGGAACGCCGTTGCGCCACCGTCCGCAGATCTTGGCGGCAAGCATTTCAGGGTCGATCTTATCCTTATTCGATTGAAGGTAATTCTCGAATTTGACGACGTCGGTTTTGATCATCTTGAAGACGGCAAAGCTGCCGTTCAAGCCGAGCTCACGAGGTTCCGGCACGAAATAATTCTCGGCTTCGTCCCGCAGCACGAACAGCCAGGGTTCGCAGGGCTGCTGATGATCAGGCGGATATCGTTCCGGACCGCCGCGAATTGTCGTCATGCTGATGCCGTCGGTATAGCCGAAATGAACCTTGAAGGTGGGGACTGCTTCGCCGTCCTTCATTTCCATCAACGCCATCCCGTCAGCACGCCAGATCTCCCGAAAGGCACCGCCTTCGGCAAACAGCGCGACCAGGCGATCGCTGTAACTCGTCATCGCCTCCGGGGTAATGGCGTGCAGCGTCAAGAGGACGTGGTCGCGTCCCTTGCCGAATCCATCGATCCAGTGGTGCGGGGCGCTCTCGCCGGTATCGCCTACTAGTTTCGCGCGTTCGGCGGCACCAGAGATGAACGCGCCGAAGGATTTGAACGAGAGGCCCGGGACGCGCTCCCTGATTTCCAACGCGATCAGCCCGGGCCACGTGATGCCGAGGTTCAGGCAATAGTCGGGCTTGCGGCGCGGGGCATCAGTGGGATGGTCGCCTGGCCCCGGCTCGAAACCCACGTGCCAATCTTCCGCAGTGGTGATTTGCGGCACGTCGAATTCGTTGCCATTGACGAACCGACCGAGCAACTTGCGGGCCGCCGCGGGAATGCCGACCGAAAGCAGGAAATGCCGCACCATCGGCATCTTGTAACCGCGGAGGATGAAGCCCTGAATATCGCCGAGGTCAAGCGCGCTCCGCGAAGCAGATCGGGAATGGGAATCTCGTCCCGGAATTTCATTTTCCACTCGGCCGAAAAGACGGCGAAAAAATCCCTGGCCGCCTTCTTTCGCCTCAGCCGCCCGTGCCTCGTTGGCCTGACCCATCGCGCATCTCCTTGACTATCGGCCCGAAGCGGATAGCGGCTTGCTGTCGGCGACCAGCGCGTGGATGTCCTGAACCGAAAGACCCGGATATGCCTGGTAAAATCCGATCGGAGTGCGATTTGCCGCCGCCGCAAAGTCAACGAACTCCTGGAGATGCTTCCTGCATGGCGAGGGTGGCGGGTTCTTGGTGAACTTGAATATTAGATCGAAGACCTCTCCGATATTTTTGGTGAAGTCGGCAATGTACTTGTCGAAGGAGCCGTCATAGACGGTAAAGAAACCGATCTGGTTGTCCTCGAGCGGCACGAACTGCGCGAAATGAGGCGTGCCGACTTTATCCAGGTCCTTCGTTGTCCCGCGCCCCCTGGCCCGCAAAATCAGTTGTACCGCGATGAAATGAAGCGACGACTTGATCGGCAAGATGACCAGAAATGGATGCAACTCGCCGCTCCCACTGACGTCCGCAGCGGACGCCAGCGCCTTGATTTCCTTGGCCGTGACATTGGGGTAGGCGGTGTAAAGGTTCACCGCATGGATCAGATGCGCCGCAGTCCATTTGGCGAAAGCCTCTGCATTGGCGGCGACCGGACCAGGTGGCGGATTTTGTACGTGCTGGAAGATGGCGTCGAACACCGGTCCCGCAAGCTTGGCGAGATGGGCCATCAGCGGACCGAATTCGCCGTCGAAGTCGCCAAGAAACAGCAAGGTCTTTTCGCTGAGAACCGTGAAGCGCGAGTAGTGAACCTTGCCGATGGTATCCGCCGCCCGAAACAGCCCCGGCATCATTGGCGGAAGCTGTTCCGCCAACGCCTTCGCATCCGCAGGCGACTTCAACGGAAAGCTGAGGGTGAAGTGGTTCTGGCTCATGATGTCATCTCCCTCATCCTGGCGGCTCGTGCATCCGGGCGACTGAACGCCCGGGATAGGCGTTACATGCAGCGATACAGAGCGCTGGCCACGCGCTGGTTCGCCACGGTTGATCCAGGCATCGAACCGATTGGTTGTTACGGACGCCCACCGACGTCCATAACCGCAGTCCGCGATTGCCGCGCTAGTCCCTCGCTCTTTCGAGTGCGTGCCGCATCAGCCTTTGCTCATCATTCGTCATTTGATCAGGACCAAGTTTGAAGGTCAGCTTGTCGATCTTGCCGGTGAAGCGGAACGGCAGCTTGTAGCTGTCATCCACCGTCGTGCGGGTGTCGCTCCCGATGTCAAAGGTTTCGTCGATGGTCATAAGGATCGGAATTGTGTGCGGGATCGCTTTTCGGGCAATCTCATTGCCATCAACCGTCAATACACCCGTGCCACCCTTGCCTGGGCCGGGGCCGTCGTACTTGAAGTCGAATACAATCGTGTGCTTGCCGGGCTTGAGCGCATCGCCGAACAGGTCGCGACGTCCTATGCCAGCTTCCCAGCGGAACCGCTCCAGATCGAGCATGTTGTAAGAAAAGACCGGCTTGCCTTTGAGCAGGTAAAGGGCGTATCCGCCGAAGCGACCGCCCAGCGTCACGATCATTCCCTCGGCGCCCCCATTGGGTATCGTCACTTGGGCCGTGATTGTGTAATCCTTGTCCAGAATGCTCGGTGCATTGCCGAGCGGAATGCCGGCGTTCTCACCGGAATAGGTGAAGACCGTTTTCCCGGCGGTCGCGCTCGGACGCGGCGTCACCAGGCGAGGCAGGATCGAGTTGTCCAGCGGCAAGACTTGATATTTTGCCGCCTCGGTCAGGAACAAGGCCTGCAGCTCCCGCAACTTGTCAGGATTCTTGGCTGCGAGGTCGTTGTATTGCGAATAGTCTTCCGTGAGGTTGTAGAGCTCCCACTTGTAGTCGTTGACGTCGGGCAGCTTTGCCGTTCCCATGAGCCACGGTGCAGCAGGTGGAGTCGTCGCGGCGTACCAACCATCGTGATAGATTCCGCGATTGGCGAACATCTCGAAATACTGCGTGTCGCGTTTTGACGGCGCGTTGGCGTTCGCCTGGTCAAACGTATAGACCATGCTCACGCCCTCGATGGGCTTTTGCGCGATGCCATTGACCGTGGCTGGCGCCTGAATACCCGCGGCTTCGAGGATCGTCGGCACAATATCGATCATGTGATGGAACTGCGAACGAATGCCGCCGACATCCTTGATGTGGCCGGGCGAGGAGATGACCATCCCCTGCCGGGTGCCACCGAAGTGCGACGCTACCTGCTTGGTCCATTTAAACGGGGTATCGAACGCCCACGACCACGCCACCGACATATGCGGGTAGGTTTTGTCTGAGCCCCAATTCTCGTAGTGCAGCATCATCTCGGCTTCCGGCAGTTTCAGAATGCCGTTGTAGGCGGTCATCTGGTTCGGAGTGCCCTCAAGGGTGCCTTCGGCGCTGGTGCCGTTGTCGCCGCTGATGTAGATGATCAGCGTGTTGTCGAGCTTGCCCATGTCCTCGACCGCCTGGATGACGCGGCCGATCTCATTGTCGGTATAGGCTGCATAGCCGGCAAACACCTCCGCCTCCCGCGCGTATAGTTTCTTTTGCAGGAATGAAAGTGAGTCCCATTTCGGCAGGGTATCCGGCCAAGGGGTCAGCTCCGTATTCGCCGGGATAACCCCGAGCCGTTTTTGGTTGGCGAAGATCTGATCGCGCAACTTCTCCCAGCCCATGTCGAACTTGCCTTTGAACTTGTCGATCCATTCTTTCTTCGGCTGATGCGGCGAATGCGTGCCACCCGGCACGTAGTAGACGAAGAACGGCTTGTCAGGTGCGGCAGCGTTCAATCCGTTCATGTAGTTGATGGCGTCGTCCGCCATGTCGGTGATGAGGTTGTAGCCAGGCTTGCCGAGCCAGGGAAAAACCTGGCTCGTGTTGCGAAAGAGATAAGGCGTCCACTGGTCGGTCTCGCCGCCCATGAACCCGTAGAAGTACTCAAATCCCATTCCGACGGGCCATTGGTCGAACGGTCCGGCCGCGCTGTACAGATAGGTTGGGGTGTTATGGTTCTTGCCAAACCATGAGGTGGCATACCCGTTATCGCGGAGAATAGTTCCGATCGTCGCGCTTTCCTGGCCGATGACGGAATCATAACCCGGAAAGCCGGTTGACATTTCGCCGATGACGCCGAACCCAACCGAATGGTGGTTGCGTCCGGTGATGAGCGCCGCCCGCGTCGGCGAGCAAAGCGCCGTGGAATGAAACTGGGTATAGCGCAATCCCGCCTTGGCGATGCGATCCATGCTCGGGGTCGGGATGACACCGCCGAAAGTGCCAGACACGCCATAGCCCTGGTCGTCGGTCATGATCAGCAATACGTTCGGCGCGCCCTTGGGCGGCACCACGGATGCTGGCCAGTACGGCTTGGAATCTTTGGCGTCTTCCTTGATCACGCCGCCGAACTTCGGGGGCTCGGGCGGCAATTGTTTACCATCGATTGTTGTCGTAGCGCTGGGCGAACCCGGAGTGCCTTCGATCTGTTGGGCCTGCGCGGTCAAGGTTGCCAGCGGAAGCAACAAGAAAGTTGTCAATAACCGCCAATGCGCAATCGAACGCTTTATCTTTGGCAAATTCGTCATGTGCCGCCTCCAACTACGTGAGTTCTCATGTTCTGGAGCGAACGCCAGGCGCGACCTGTGGTGGATCCTGCAAAACAACCCACCGCACTTGGTCGCAATTCGGTCCATGATGATATTAGAGGAATGATCGCGCCCGACTATGCAGTTTCAGACACGGGGCCGAGCAGCTTCGCACGCTTTCCCCGCTCGCTTGTCTTAGTCGGCTCACCAGCAAAGGCGGATCGGAGTGATAGCCGCAGGCCGGACGGAGAAGGGCCATTCGACGCGCCGATTTTGCATAGCGTCGGCCAATCAACCGGTTGCAAATGAACGCTGGACATTATCAAACGACGGGGCCTCGCCGTGCTCATTATCCTGGGTCTCTATCTTGTCGGGCTGTGGGTGGTGTTTTCGAGGTTCAAACTGGTGCGCTGGGGCTGGCTGTCGGGGACGGTCGCCGTCGTCATCGGCGCCCTCATCCTCGCGACATTTCTCGCATTGTTTAATTACCTCACGCCCTCGGGCAGGGTGACCGTGGCGGGCCGTGTGGTGGAGGTTACGCCGAACGTGACCGGTCAGATCATCGCCATTCCGGTCAAGCCGAATGTGCCCGTGAAGACCGGCGATGTTCTGTTTCAGATCGATCCGGCGCCCTTTCAATACAAGGTCGCGCAATTGCAAGCGTCGCTTGCCGCGGCAAAGCAACAGACCGAGATCTTGAAATCGAATTACGAGCAGGCCACCGCGAATGTCGTCGGTCTGACCGCGCAGGTCGCGTTCAACACGAAACGCAACGCGGACATTCAGAAGCTTGCAGCGGAAGGTGCCAACACGGAATTCCAGGCTCAGGACCGCCAGAATCAATACGAGACGACACTAGCGCAGCTCAACGTGGCCAAAGCGGCGCAGCAGAGCGCAAAACTCGCGTTGGATTCCGAGATCGGCGGCGTCAATACGACGGTCGCGCAGACTCAGGCGCAGCTCGACAACGCGAGCTGGGAGCTGTCGCAGACGACGGTGCGCGCGCCCGCCGACGGCTATGTGACGGTCGTGGCGCTGACCGTTGGCGACCGGGCATTGCAGGCTCGTTCGGCGATATCCTTCGTCGTCGAGAATGAGATTACAATTGTCGGGATGTTCTCACAGAATGGCTTCCAGACGATAAGGGCCGGCGCCCCCGTCGACATCGTTTTCGACAATGCGCCGGGGCGCATTTATCACGCAAAGATCACGGCAATCCCCAAGGGCGTCGGCCAGGGGCAGATTGCGGTATCCGGAACGCTGGCGCGCACCAGTGCGCTGGGTGGCACTTCCGTCTTTCCGGCGGAGATTTCTGTTCCGGACGAAATGAGCCGTGACTCGCTGCGGCTGGGAATGTCCGGAAACGCCACCGCATTTGCCCAAAATGCCGGCGTTATCGGGCTGCTTGCCTCCATTCTTGTCTGGGTCAGCGCCTATACGGCTTACCTGTAGCAGCGACGAACGCACTCTGCTGGCAATCACCTGCGTTGACGAGTCGCGCGCGAGTGGATTATTTTCGCGTTCCAAGCTCAGGCGTCCACCTCGACCAGGGTGAGCACGATGATGGCCGGCGGTCCCGTGATTCATATCGTGGACGACGACGCCTCGTTCCGGACGGCGATTTCGCGCGTATTGAACGCCTCCGGCTATGAGGTTGCAGCCTACGAGTCTGCGACCTGTTTCTTGCGCGACATTGAGAATGCCAGTCCCGGTTGCATACTCCTCGACGTTCAGATGCCGGCCTTGGGCGGTTTGCAGCTCCAGGAAGAACTTGCGAGGCTGTCACACGGCTGGCCGATCATCTTCATGACAGGTCATGGAGATATTCCCACCAGCGTGCGCGCGATCAAGGCCGGCGCCGAAGATTTCCTTACTAAACCCATACCCCGGCAAACGCTGCTGGAAGCGATCCAGCGCGCGCTGGTTCGCCATGCGGCGCAGCGGCGCGGCCAGGACCAGCTCAATTCCTTCAAAACCCTTATCTCGACGCTGACCCCGCGCGAGAACGAGGTTTTCGCGCTCATGGTCCGTGGCAAATTGAACAAGCAAATTGCCCATTCGCTCGGTACTTCCGAACGCACCGTCAAGGCCCATCGGCACATGGTGATGGAGAAGCTGCAGGTTCAGTCGTTTGCGGAGGCGGTTTCTATCGCGGAGCGCGTAGGGCTGTTGGCGTCGCCATCTTCAAGCGCCGCCGAGAACCCGGGATAGAGATCTCCGGACATCCAGCTTCCGAGCAACCGCGAAGCCCAAAACCTTCGGTTGCCCCAAGGGACAATATCGCCCCAGCGCCGGATTGTGGTGTGGTTGCGCCCGCCGGATCCTTTGTGTGTTCTCACGCGCGCAGGTGCTTCGATGGCCAGTCATCGACCGATCGCGACCGGGACGAGAGCGCCCTCCCCGCGCCAGAGCAACGTATGCCGTGACCTCGTCGAGGAGACGGAGAACCTGGCACTCGCGGAAGTCGACGGGCCCCTCCACATTTCAGCTCTCTGCGTTGCGCTTGCGGTCAGCGAGCGAACGCTTCGCAAAGCATTCCACAAGGCTTATGGCCTCCCTCCGTGCAGGCATCTTCGAATGTTGCGGCTGTCTCGGGCGAGACGGGCTCTTCTGTCCGCGGATTCCAAGCTCGTAACTGTGACGGAGATCGCGACGTGCTTTGGTTTCGTCGAACTGGGGCGCTTTTCCGTCGAATATCGAAAGGTGTTCGGTGAAAGTCCGTCGCAAACGCTACATCACGCCTTCCCGGAAAGAACGGTCAATGTTGCTGTCCAATAAAGTCTTCCTTTCGGAGGTTGACGATGTGAGTTTCTAAAAGTCGTCTCAATAGCGACGAGCTTGACGTGACCTTAGAGCAACAACGCCGGACAGATTTTGTATGGAACCGATTTGCGGAGAGACATCCAATCTATGGTTGATAGACTGATCTCCAGCATTGGGAGCAAGCCGATGACGCGCGAGTTGTCCGAACCAAGTTTTCGCGGTTGGCTCATCCACTCTAGCGTCGGCGTAGCCGTGTTGATGTTAGGATCCTTGTCCCAGGTGGCCTATGCCGACGAGGGCGGCGTTTCGTTCTGGCTTCCCGGGCAGTTCAGCAGCCTTGCGGCAACTCCCCAGGTGCCGGGCTGGTCCATGGCCGAGGTTTACTATCATACCACTGTATCGGCATTTGGTGGTGTGGCCGCGGCAAGAGAGATTACGATCGGCAGGTTCGCGCCGACAGTTAACGTCAGCTTGAATGCAAGCCTGCATGCGCAAGCCGATCTCCTGCTGCTCAATCCGACTTACACATTCGCGACGCCGGTGCTTGGCGGACAACTGGCCATCGGCATGACCGGCCTGTTCGGCCGATCGGCGGCTTCGATCGATGGAACGCTCACCGCAGGGTTCGGACAGTTTGCGGCAATGCGCATGGGAAGCATCGGCGACTCCATCACCTCCTTCGGCGACCTCTATCCGGTGGCGACGCTGAAGTGGAATGCGGGCGTCAACAATTTCATGACCTATCTGACGGGCGACATTCCCGTTGGCGCCTACAGTCCCACGCGCCTTGCCAATCTCGGTATCGGCCACGCCGCGATCGATGGCGGCGGCGGCTACACCTACTTCAATCCGCAGACCGGGCACGAATTCTCAGCCGTCGCGGGATTTACCTACAACTTCAAGAATCAGGACACGCAATACCAAAACGGCATCGACTTCCACGTCGACTGGGGCGCCTCCCAGTTTCTCTCGAAACAAGTTTTCGTCGGCCTCGTGGGATATGTGTATCAGCAGGTTACGGACGATTTCGGTCAACATCCGATTCTGGGTGGTTTCCAGTCGCGCGTCATTGGTGTGGGGCCGCAGATCGGATTTCTGTTTCCGGTTGGAGACATGCAGGGATACGTCAATCTGAAAGGATACGGCGAATTCGATCAAGCCAACCGGCCGGCGGGATGGAATACGTGGCTGACGTTCTCGATCTCACCGATGGCGCCTACCAGCACTGTGACGCCGACGCGCCACATGGTGACGAAGTAAGGCATCGATCCGTTTTGGGTCAGCGCAGCCGTCGGCTCGCACAGACTTGCGTGCATTCGCCACGAACAAACCTCGTGCGGAGGCGATCCAATGAATTCCATTCCCGGGGCCCGGATACGCCGCTATTTCCTGATTTTTGCAGCGGTGATGGCTTGCTACGTCGCTGTTAGCTACTTGATCTTGCCGGCCACTTGGTCGCGCGTCGAGCATGAACCCGGTCTTTCAAAGCGGGTGATGCGGACCTCGACGGCGCAGGGTATCCCCGGAGATCCCATTAATGTGGGCCTCATTGGAACCCGCGAAGACGTGGTCTATGCCTTTCACGCAGCTGGATGGTATCCAGCAGATCCAATTACGCTGCGGACAAGCCTCGAAATTGTGGACAGCGTCATGCTCGATCGTCCTTACAAGGACGCTCCAGTCAGCCCGCTCTTCTTCGAGGGCCGGCGTGAAGATCTCGCATTTGAAAAGCCGCACGGAGTGAGCGCGGACCGCCGGCAGCACGTTCGGCTATGGTTGGTACTCGAAAGCGGGACCGATGCAGCTCCCGTTTGGCTTGGATCGGCAACTTTCGACAGCGGGGTTACGCTGAGTCGGGACACCGGCCAGGTTACGCACAAAATCGCACCAAATATAGATGAAGAGCGCGACGAGCTGATCGGCGACCTGAACCAGGCGCAGACGGTCTTGCGCATTTATCAAATGAACGGGATCGGCCCTACCCTGAATGGACGGAACGGTGAAGGGGATCCTTATTACACCGACGGAGAGATATGGTTGGCGCGGCTTGTTCCTCGAGGGGAGAAGGCCGACAAGGTCGCCAGCATGCAGCCCTCGCCTGCATTGATCCAAATAAAGGATGCGGTGTTTTCCTGGTCTTCTCCCGGCCATTCACGTTGACTGCTCTGTCGACATGAATTGGGCAAACGAGCCGCGGCGCAGTGCTTTTTTTGCATAGTCGTCCGCGCGGGTTTTGCCGTAACTTGCCAAGCCAAATCTCGCTGCTAACCGGAGATCGGCTCGGCCATGGAAAAAGGCGATCGAGGAACGCATGCTAATCTTGCTAGGGCGACCAACGGTTGGCGGATCGCCGCGCGGCGCGCGCGCAACAATCGAACATGTTGAGACGCCTAGCCAAGGCTGTCTGCTTGCTCCTGCTGGCATCGCATCCCGCCGCCGCTCTCGATGCGGTTTCCCTACAGCTCAAATGGAAGCACCAGTTTCAGTTCGCCGGCTACTACGCGGCGCTTGAGCAGGGTTTCTATCGTAACGCCGGTCTCGACGTGACGATCCGCGAAGGTGGTCCCGATATCGACGTTGCCGAGGCGGTCGCCAGCGGCAAAGCGGATTTCGGCGTCTGCGGCGCCAGTGTTCTGCGTGAATGGGCGGCGGGTCGGCGGCTGGTCGTGTTGGCCGCCATCTTCCAGCACTCCCCGGCAATCATTCTGGTCCCGCGCCGGGCGGACATCAGCAGCGTGTCGGATTTACGCGGCCGCACGCTGATGGACGCGCCGGGGAGCGACGATATCGCCGTGATGCTGAAGCGCGAAGGGGTCGATTACGAGACGTTACCGCGGGTCGCTCACGACGGAAATCCGCGCGATCTCTTGACTGGTCGTGCCGACGCGATGGTTGCTTACAGCACCAACGAGCCGTTCGCTCTTGAGCAGCTCGGAGCCGCATTTCGGACCTTCTCGCCCAGCGCGTACGGAATCGATTTCTATGGCGACAATCTGTGCAGTTCCGAGACAGAGGTGAGAGCCCACCCCGAACGAGTGGCCGCGTTCCGCGCGGCAAGCCTAAAAGGCTGGGCCTATGCGCTGGCGCACAAGGAGGCGACTGTCGATTTGATCCTCAAGACCTATTCGCAAAAAAAGAGCCGCGAGGCTTTGCTGTTCGAAGCAGCCCGCACGGATCTGCTGGTCGGACGGGGCCCAGGCCAAATCGGTGAACAGGATGCCGCGCGCTGGCGACACATCGCCGCGACGTATCGGAAGCTCGGGATGTTGAGTGACGATACGCTGCCCAAAGGGCTGATGTGGGACAGAGAAGACGAAGTCGAAGGACGCTGGTTGATCCCACTGCTCCTTGTCCCGGTCGGATTGGCGATTGCGGGTGTGGTCCTGTACCGAAGTCGCCGTACCCTGCGGGGCGCACTGGCCCGGCTGGGGGCCCTCCCGTTAATCGCCACAATGGGGCGACCAAGGCTGAGCCTGATCATGTCTTTGCTGTTCATCGGCCTCAGCATTCCCGCTCTCATCTTCATCCTGATCTACAATTACAATAAGAACTCGGCCGGCATGGTGTCGATCCTGAACGACGCGGTCGCGCAGACCAGCCGGGCCAGCGTCGAGCGCACCCAGGATTTGATCGAAAGCACGGAAAGCCCGCTTCGCTTTCTCGCCGAGGTGGCCGCCGCCGATCCCGGCTATTTTCGTACCGAGGAAAGCCGCGATCTGCTCCATCGCGCCCTGACCTCGGCTGCGCATATCGACGCCGTCTATGTCAGCTTCGAGGATGGTTATCATCGGGTTGTCACCCGCATCGACGAGGACCGCAGACGCAGCGATCCTCGCATTCCGGCGGCCGCGAACTGGCACTCCAGCTACATCGACGCGATCACGTTTGCGCTCTCACGATTCCGCCATCGCAAATTCTTCGACATATGGCCCCATGAGGTCGGCGGATACGATGTCGGCACTGACACCGACATTCGGACGCTGCCCGGCTATCAGGCGGCCAAGATCACCAGGACGCTTGCCGTGACCGAGCCCTCGATCAACCCCGACACCGGTTTCCCCATTCTCTCGCTGCGTGTTCCAATCTTCCATGGTGTCGACTTCCTGGGCTGCGCATCGGCCAACATCACCATGGACGTCATGTCGCACTTTCTCGACAAGCATCGAGCCAGCCCACACAGCACGACCCTGATCGCGGACCGCAACAACGGCAAGATCATTGCCTTCCCAACCAAGCAGAAGAGCGTCAGCATAGAGAATGGAGCGCTTAGGGTCGCAACTCTGGCGGATATCGACGATCCGGATGTGCGCGAGGCTCATCGTCAGCACGCTCATGCTGGTGCCGACAGCTTCGTCTTCCGATCGCCGGCGAACGGAGAGGATTTCATCGCGGCCTTCGCCAATTTCCCGGATGGTTTCGGTCAGGCCTGGCAGGTGATTACGCTGACGCCGGTCGACGATTTCGTAGGGACGTTGAAGGCAACCAATCGGTTGATGATGGTGATCATCATCATCCTCACCATGATCGAGCTGTTCTTCATCTATTTCGCAGCCAGCCGACTGTCGCGGCCGGTCGAAAACGTGTCGCGACAATTGCAGGAGATCGAAAGTCTGCAATTCGACACACCCGGGACTCAGCCATCCAATATCCGGGAGATCGCGAGGCTGGAGTCCGCGGCTTCGCTGTTGCGAACATCGCTGAAATCGTTCTCCTCCTTTGTTCCGCTCGATGTGGTCCGCCAGCTCATCAAATCCGGCATTCCGCTGACCCTGGGCGTTGAGCCGCGAATGCTCACCGTGTTCTTTTCCGATCTTGAGAATTTTTCCAGCCACTCCGAGACTCTCGCACCGGACGACCTTCTGGTTCAGATCTCGACCTATCTCGAGGAAGTGTCAGGCGCGATATCGCAAGAGGGAGGAACCGTCGACAAGTTCATTGGCGACGGCGTCATGGCGTTCTGGAACGCCCCGGTACAGCGTACCGACCATGTGCTGCGTGGCTGCGCGGGCGCCTTGCGGGCAGCGCGGCGCATGGAGCGTGTCAACGATGCCTGGGAGGCGGAAGGCCGGCCGCGAATCCGAATCCGGATCGGACTTAATTGCGCCAATGTTCTTGTCGGCAATGTCGGCTCTTCGGCTCGACTGAGCTACACGGCCTTGGGAGACGGCGTGAATGTCGCCGCCCGCCTTGAAGGCATCAACAAGCTGTTTGGCACCACCATCTGCATCAGCGACAGCATCTACGACCATGCGCAGTCCGACATACTCGCTCGACCACTGAAGCGCGTTCAGGTGAAGGGCCGCAAGACCGGGTTCATGATCTATGAGTTGCTCGCTATCCGCGCCAGCGACGATCCCGAGCTGAGCGTCCGTGACCGTGACGAGCGGCTGTGCGCGATGACCTGGAAAGCGTCGCAGTGGATGGAGGCCGGCGATTTTGCAGCGGCGGAGCGCGGCTATCGCGATATTCTTGACAATTTTCCCGCCGATCCCGTGGCGAAGGTCATGCTCGAGGAATGCGGGCAGAGGCGAACCTCCCTTGTAGTCGGTTTTTGATCCTGAACGGCTATCTAGCTCGATGATTTCGGCGTGGCGAATTGTTTCCTCAAAGTCGGCCCAGCACCCCCATCGGGCTGATTTTGCATAGTCGCCCGTAACGGGAGTGCGTAATTTTGCGCGGCCAGTTTTATATTGCGCACGAGCGCCCGAGCACACGCCGCAAAGAGGAAGGAATGTTCAGATGTTGACGAAACGTGATCTTCTTCGCTCCGCCGCCCTAGCTGCAATCACCGCGTCGACGGCGAAGTCCGTCCCTGTGCAAGCGCAGACGAACGCCGACCGCCCTGGCTTCCTCAAGGCAAAGGACATTGCCGAGGCAGGGTTCATCTACGGCCTGCCCATTGTGATGGGCTACGGCGTCATGTACGAGTTTGCGGTAGATCGCAATTCCGGGCAGTACAAGGCGCCGTTCAATCAGATTGCGAACGCGGCCAACGTATTCACCTATAAAGACACCGCCGTTGTCACACCGAACAGCGACACGCCTTATTCAGTCGTATGGATGGACTTGCGGGCGGAGCCGCTCGTGCTTTCGGTCCCGCCGGTGGACCCGAAGCGCTACTACTCGGTCATGCTGTGCGACGGTAATACCTACAACTACGGCTATATCGGGACCCGTGCCACGGGGAGCGAAGCCGGCGACTACATGGTTGTCGCTCCGGACTGGAAGGGCGCAACTCCGCCAGGAATTAAAAAGGTGTTCCGGTCGAGCACCCAGTTCTCGATGGCGATATATCGCACCCAGCTCTTCAGCCCCGACGATCTCGACAACGTCAAGAAGGTGCAGGCCGGCTACAAGGTGCAGACGCTTTCGGCCTATCTGAAACAGCCGGCTACGACTGCCGCAGCAACGATCGATTTTCCTGAAATCGACAAGGAACTCGCGAAGACGAACTTTTTCGACTACCTCGACTTCGCGCTGCAATTTGCTCCGGCCCAGGAGAACGAGAAGGAGATACGCGCGCAGCTCGCCAGTATCGGCGTCGGACCCGGCAAAACCTTCAACTTCAAGGACCTGCCGCTGGAGCAAAAGCTCGAAGTCGGCTTGGGCATGAAGGAAGGTGAGAAGAAGGTCGATGAGGCCGTCGCCAATGCCGGCAAGGCGATCAATGGCTGGCGAGTCAGCTCGCTTTTCGGCGATAGTGCTTTTTTCAACGGCGACTGGTTGAAACGCGCTGCCGGCGCGAAGGGAGGAATATACGGCAACGACGCAGCGGAGGCGATGTATCCCGCCAGGCGCACCGACAGCGATGGTCAGACCCTGGACGGCAGCCAACACAATTACACGCTGACATTCCCAGCAGGGCAGTTGCCGCCGGTGAATGCCTTCTGGTCGCTGACCATGTACGACGGCAAGTCGCAGTTGCTGATCGAAAACCCGATCAATCGCTATCTGATCAACTCGCCGATGCTAGCGACCATGAAGACAAATGCCGACGGGTCGCTCACGCTCTACATCCAGAACAAATCGCCAGGCGCTGACAAGGAATCGAACTGGCTGCCTGCTCCAAACGGCCCGATCTATCTGGTGTTGCGGCTCTACTGGCCGAAGGTCGAACCACCTTCGATCCTGCCGGTGGGTGAAGGCACCTGGCAGCCGCCCGACATCAAGCGGGTGTCGTAGATGCAGCGGATCCGGTAATGGCAGTAGCGAACCAAACGAACCAGAAGGACACCGCCATGCGAGCACATCTGACCTATCCAGCGATACTCACCGCGTTCTTGCTAGGTTCGACGTCAATGGCCCCTGCACAGACCGGCGAGTTCGCCGTTCAAGTCCCGGGTTCGGTCGTTCACGACGGTTGGGAGCTTCAAGACCGACTGCAAAATGCCCGGTCTGGAGCGCCCGCCAAATCGGTCAGCCCCACAACTCAAAGCTACGACGGACCGAATCCTGCGCGGCCAGTAGCCGGCAGCGTCACAACTGTGAACCCAACCAAAGGCGGACGGTAAGTCGAAGCTAACGAGCCCCCGTACTCATCTGGAGGCATGTCAGTAGACTAACATAACTCGGTGTGCCGCCAACCCTTTCATTCTCGGTGCAGCTCGCTCTGCTTGGTGCAGCAAATTTCGACCATTGGTTCCCCAGTTGCTGTCTTGCCCGTTGTTCATCTCTTATGCAGCTCTTATCAGGTTCACGGACACTGAGACCAGCGGTAGCGGCGACGTCGAGTTTGCAATTGCGGGTGATGTCGAACTTCGGCACCTGGTCAGCCACCGCAACAACCAACTGCGTGCTAACAATTATCATAGAGATCGAGATAGGCATGCTAGCCTCCTGCTCGTATTTCGCTTAAGTGCATTTTGAAAAGCGGACCATCCGCATTCAACTCCTAGTCAGGCTGGGCACCATTCGTCTATGCGAAAACCGACAGCCGTCGCGCTTCCGCCGATGCTCGTTCGGTTACTCAAACGACTGCGCTTTGGGAGCGCGGTTGTCTCCTATTGGAAGCCCTGCGGTCACCAATTGGGCCGTCTGATTTTGCATAGACGGGTGCTTCCGCCTTGATATTCTTTCCGTCTCGTGACCGGCGTTTCGGGGGGTAGCAAGGACGTTCTAATGCGGGGGAGGCGTTCGTTGTCAAAGGGCCAGGAGCATAACGCGGCTGCGGTGAAATCATCGCCGATCTTCGGCGTCCCGCTTCCTCACCCACCTGCCCTGCAACTGATTTACGATACGGCGCCGATCGGTCTTGCGTTCCTTTCCCCGGATTGCCGCTATTTGCAGATCAATCAGCGGCTCACTGAGATATGCGGCATTTCGGTCGAGGATCATCTCGGACGTTCCGTTCGGGATTGCGTGCCGGCGCTGGCTGAAGCCGTCGAAGGAATCGTGCGCTCGATCATGAGAACCGGCGAACCGGTAATTGGCGTCGAAGTGGCCGGTCAGCGCGCAGACCAAACCGACGAACGATCATGGGTTACCTATTGGCACCCGTTGCGAAATTCGGCTGGCGAGATTGTCGGCGTTAACGTCGCTGCCGAAGAGATCACCGAGCGCAAGCGCGCGGAAGCAGCGCTGCAGGCGAACGAAAAAGAGCTGCGCTGCGCCAGGGATGCGGCCGAAGCAGCGCTGCGAAATCTACGCGAGACTCAAAACTCCCTGATTGAAGCTGAAAAGCTCGCAGCCCTTGGGCGGCTGGTGGCGGGGGTCGCGCATGAGATCAATAATCCGGTAGGTACCAGCCTGACTGTAGCTTCGTCGCTTGAACAAAAGACCGCAGCACTCGCTGCGGAAGTCGCGCAAGGCAATCTAAGGCGTTCAAGCCTGAATGAGTTTCTCGAAATCAGCCGCGAGGCATCATCGCAACTGGTTGCCAATCTCAATCACGCGGCCCAAATGATTCAATCGTTCAAGCAGGTGGCTACCGACCGAAATTACTCCGATCGACGCACCTTCGATCTCGGCGATCTGACCGAACAGGTTGTCATCGGCTTGCGGCAAGGTTCGGGACGGGAAAAGCTGATTGTCAACGTCGAGTGCCAACCCGATCTGACGATGGAGAGCTATCCGGGACCCTACGGACAGGTCCTGACTTCTCAACTCGGTCGCGCATGCGTTTCCCGACGGTAAGAGCGGTGCTATCGACATCAAGATGCAGGCGTCCGGGAATGACAATGTCGAAATTCTGTTTTCGGACGACGGCTGCGGCATGAGCCACAGCGTCAGGCGCAAAGCGTTCGATCCGTTCTTCACGACCCGTCGCGATCAGGGCAGCACCGGCCTCGGGCTGCATATCGTCTACAGCATCGTTACGAATTGCCTGGGTGGCCGGCTCAATCTCGATAGCGAGCCAGGCAAGGGAACGAAGATGCAGCTCTTGCTGCCCCGGGTGGCGCCGGCAGGCTGACTAACTGCCGCGAGAAGCCATTGGCGCGGTGTGGGCGTTCACCTGCGCCTCCTGTCATTTTGCGACGCCGGGTTTGGCGAATCGCGTCGCGCTGGCCGCCGACGTTCCATATTCGTCCATTTGGGAAGTCCGCTTTGCGCCAGCAATGCGCGGGCGAACAGACCGACAAAATTGAGAAACGCCCAATTCTTTTGAGCTTCTCGACGTCCGGAAGCTGGCGATCCCGGCATGACTCGAACATGCGACCTACGGTTTAGGAAACCGTCGCTCTATCCGGCTGAGCTACGGGACCGAAGACCCGCGCAAGGCGGCGGGTGCTTGGGAGTTAGATACCAGAGCGGCGGCGTGATCGCCAGCCTCCGGGCAGCCCTTTTGCCACGCGAAAAGCGTGGCGCGGACATCGATTTTTGGCCAGAATGGGTACCGAAGCGATTTTGTGAAGGAGACTGGTCTCCTCACATTCCACCGGGGTCACAGGCGTCATGAAAAGCATCGCAGGTCTAACGCTATTTTTTGCCATCCTCGCCGGTTGCGCCGAAGCGGGCGAGCCGGTTCGCGTCGAGCAGGCCTCCGCGGGCAAGCCCTACGACTTCATCGTTCACGTCCAGAACACCTATGCGATCGGCTACAATCCGGAGGTGAGGGAAGACCGCAACCGCATGGCGCTGCGAATTCTCAGGGGCCAATGCAGGTCGGCATGGGTGGTTGGCGATGACAAGATCGACACCGAAATCTTTGGCATCACCACGTCCCGCCCCGACTACGTCGTTTTGGTGAAATGCGCCTGAAGGCGCGCTTGGCGCCTTCCAAGCCAGACCGCGATCTTTATTGTTGCTGAAGTTTTGTAATGGTCCTGGTGCCACCCGTTTCCGAGACGGAATAGGTGACCTTGTCGCCGGCATGCACCGTATCTAACGACAAGCCGGCTGGTACTTTGAACTCTTCGGCCGCGCCGGCAGTATTCGCTCCGACGGTACCGCCTTGCGTCGGTTGAATCGCGACCATGCGATTGATCCGGTCAACCTCGGTAACCACTCCGGTAAGCGGTTGTTGGGCCAAAGCTGCCGAACTGATCAAGGCTGCCGAGCTGCTGATGGTGAGGGCCGCAGCGCCAGCCAGAACGATCTTTGCCAATCTCATGGCAGTCCTCCCGGTTTTAGAGGTATGCGCGATAAACCGTAATCGCCGCGTTGGTTCCTTCACCAGATCGCCGCGGCAGGGCCCGCGACAGCCACGGCATTCATGACCGCGAGCATGTTGGGAAGAATCGATGTTGAATCGGGCGTGGTTCCCCGCGCGGGAACCTCAGGCTGGATTCTCAACGTCCGGCGCGCGCGGGCTTCGATCGCGCGGCTCCCTCTCGTCCACCTGGTTCTTGAGATCGGCCGCCTTCTCAAGGAAGCCGGCTGCAACGTTGGTGTCCGTGGTGGTTTTGGCGAACTTCAAAAGCGTCGCCGCCTGACGCGTGAGATACTCTCGGCTAGCCACTACGTATTTCCCCTAACTTTGCCAACCCCCACACACACCACGCGGGAACCCCGTTTTTCGTTCCAGGAGAAATGTACAAAAGTGTACTGAAACCGGGTTCCACATCCACAAAGCACAACGCCGCCCAAGCGGAATATGATCGCTCGGCGGCGTTGGTCAGTCACCGAGGCCCCTGAAATCCCCCGGCTCGAATATGTATACAAGGCCAGGACAAAGGTTCAAAAATAGAGCACCCGCAGAAATACGGGGAGCGCGCGGCGGAACTTTCCGCCGTTTCGGGGTGACAAGCCGGCCTAAAATGTGGACAATTCGTTAAATTCAGGGTTTTGCCAATTTCAAAGATTTTGGCGGGCAATTGATGCGCGTTATTTCCGCCCTGTTGCTTGCCGGAATTCTGACCTTGCCGGCCAATGCCGAGACGCGCGCCGCCGATGGTCCAGGCCGGTTCGCGCTGGTGATCGGCAATGCCAAATATCCCGACAACGAATTCGTCCTGAAAGACGCCGCCAACGACGCCCAGGACATCGCTGATGAACTCAGGCACGACAAGTTTGACGTGGAACTAGGCGTCAACCTGACCGGTGACGCGATGCGGCAAGCGCTCGATCGTTTATACGCCAAAATTGCGCAGGGATCCGCCGCGCTGATTTTCTTCGACGGTTTCGGCATTCAATCCGGTCGCCAGACCTACCTGATCCCGGTCGATGCCCAGATCTGGGTCGAGCCGGACGTGCTGCGCGACGGCTTCAATCTGGAGACCATCCTCAGCGAGATGAGCAACCGCGGCGCGTCGGTCAAGATCGCGCTGCTCGACGCCGCGCGGCGTAACCCGTTTGAGCGCCGCTTTCGCCGCTACTCCGCGGGCTTGGCCCCGGCGGTGACGCCCAACAATACGCTGGTGCTGTATTCCACCGCGCTCGGCTCGGTCGCCAGCGACAGCAAGAACGACCACAGCCTGTTCGTGACGGAACTGCTCAGGGAGATTCGCACGCCCGGCGTCAGCGCCGAGCAATCGCTCAGGAACACCCAGACCGGGGTGGTGGGCGCATCAAAGAGCGAACAGGTGCCCTGGCTATCGTCTTCGATGGCGGTCGACTTTTCATTCTCCACCAGCCTCGTACCGGACAGCGGCGACCACAAGATACCCAGGATCGAGCCCAAGATCGAACCGAAGATCGAACCGAAGATCGAACCGAAGCTCGAATCGAAGCTCGACCATGGCGGTCCGCCGCCCTGCGTGACTGTCAAAGCGGACAACCCGCCGAGCCCGGAAGAGCTCGCCCAGGACCCAGTGATCAAGGATTTGAGCCGCCGCGTGTCCGCCAATCGGAACGACGCGCTGGCGCATTACAAGCGCGGACAGATTTACGCGATCAAGCATGCCTATTCGCTGGCCGTGCAGGATTTCAACGAGGTCATCCGATTGAGCCCGAAGGACGCGCCGACTTATAATAATTTATGCTGGACGCTTGCCGCGCTCGGCGATCTGCAGTCAGCGCTGAAGGATTGCAACGAGGCGCTCCGGCTCAAGCCGGAATCCGCGGATGCGCTGGACAGCCGCGGCCTGGTCAATCTGAAGCTCGGCAACAACAGCGACGCGATCAGGGATTATTCCAACGCGCTTGACAATAATCCTCGCTCGGTATCATCGCTGTTCGGCCGCGGCGTCGCGAAACAGCGCAGCGGCGCCGACGGAACGTCGGACCTTAGCGCCGCGAAATCGCTGGATGCCGGGATCGTCAAGGAATTTGCCGCCTACGGCGTCAGCGAGTGCAGCCCGCGATGAGGCATTCACTTTTCGTCATGCCCGGGCTTGTCCCGGCCATCCACGTCTCTCCTACCGCAATTGCCCAAAAAGACGTGGATGCCCGGGACAAGCCCGGGCATGACAACTTCATTTGGCTGCGTCCCTCACCCACCACGACCTGCTGATTTCAACGCCTCCGCCAGCCCCTGCGGATCGTCGGTGCCGATGCGGCGGATTTCGCCGGATTTCAGCCGCAGTTCGACGGCGTCGAAACCTGACACGTTATAGAGCCGGAAACCCGGGCCCATCCGGATGCCAAACCCGTTCCACCAATGGTTCCGTACCGGGGCGACGTTCTGGATGTCGTTGAACGGTAGGCGATAGTCCCAAAATCCCGGGCCGAAATACCACCGAAGTTCCGTCGCGCCGACCTCGACGGTCAGTGACGAGAACACGACCGCCGCGGCGATCAGCGCGACCAAGGCGACGAGCGGCGACCACTGCCCGCTCCGCCAAGCGACAAATGCATCGAGCATGGCCGCGGCCAGCAACACAGCCATGATCCAAACGCCACGCTGGGTGTGATGATACGCTATGACCATGACCTCCTGCCCGCAAACGCGCCAGGCGAAAGTTCCCGCGCCATTTTTCAGGCCTGTTTATATCGCCATTTGGTCGCAAAAGCCGCGAGCCGGGTTCACTGTGTCCCCGTCGTCACAGGCGAGCGGAAAGCGCGCGATCGGGTATGTAAGACACAGGTTTTTCTGGGGTGACAAGTCGACCGATAATGGCGACAATTGGCGCAAATCACGTCGCAGGAACTTTAGAAAAATTGCAAAGGAAAATCGTGATCGCATCGCGCCCATCCGCCTTGCTGATTGCCGCGCTTGCTGCAGCTGCGATGCTGGCACCATTGCGCACGCAGGCGCAGTGGTGGTCGCGCGCGCCGGCCGATTTCGAGGAATGCGCCGACGCCGCGGAGAAGGCGGCGACCAAGGACGTCAAGGCCTCGGCGCTCACCGCATGCAACGCGAAATTCGCCGGCCGCCGCAAGCCGGGCGGCGGCTACACCTATTACGATTTCATGCAGAACCGGAGCTTTGATATCGCCGGTCCCAACCCGACACCGGAAGAGCAGAAGCAGATCGACGAGCAATATACCGCCTTCCTCGACCGCGAGCGGCGCAACAGCATCGCGGCGGCGTTGGCGGCGAAACAGCAGCAGCAATTGTTGCAGCAGGCCTCGCTGCAGAGTGAAAAGGTGCCGGAAAACGAAAAGGCACCGGCGCCGGTGGAGACGCACAATAAGCCGCAGGCCGTCGTGAACGACATCAAGCCGCATCCGAAAAATTCAACTTGCGCGCCGCATACCTTCTCCTGCGACTGGCCGCGGCTTTCCGAAAGCATCAAGGATCTGAAGAAGGCGTTGTTCGGCTCGCCCACGAGCAAGGCGAAGCGAAGCTGATTTCTCGCCCAGCAAATCTGCCCACACTTCGAGGTCATTCCCCGCGCAGGCGGGGAATCCAGTAACCACCGAACGCCCTTGGGGCGACGGGCTGCCCAATCCGCTCGGCGGCGATTACTGGATGCCCGCCTTCGCGGGCATGACGGCAGTGCGGGCGCACGACAGCGGCACGACAATCTCAATCCGTGATCACCATCGCCCAGAACTTGCGGTACGGCGAATTCGGGTTGCTCACCGACGCCACGCCGACGCGGCGCGCGCCGGCCATCAGGAGATTCTCGCGGTGGCCGGTGGAGTTTTCCCACTGCTTCAGCATCTCGGAAAAGCTGAGAAACCCGGCGCCGATGTTTTCCGCCGCCCTCGATTTGCGCAAGCCCGCCACTCGCGCCGGAAAATTGCCGCCGACGCTGTGGCTGACGCTGCCACTCGCGGCCATCGCCTGCGCCTGTTTCAGCGCAACCGCGCCGAGACGGCTGTCGGAGCGCACCGCGGGCAGGCCATGCGCCCGCCGATAGGCGCTGATCGCGCCGGCGCAATCGTCCGCGCGCGCGGTTGCAACGAAGCTCAGGCTTAGAGAGAGCGCGAGAAGGAACAACCTCATCGTATATCGTGTCGGCATGCGTGGTTTTTAATGAGCGTCGTGATGGGCGCGTTTGAGGCGGGGAGCACGCGACTTGGCAGCAGGCACGACCGGCGCATCGATGACCGGCGCGGCACTGCCGCGCGCGGCGTGCTGCTCCTGCAGTCTCGAATCGTAGCCGGGCGACGGCGTCACCGTCGGCGGGGCGGCGCTTGCCGGCGCCATCAAGACCTGGCCGACGAGAGCCATACCGGCGGCAATGAAAAGACCTTTGCAAATTCGCTTCATATTCATTGCTCCCGAAAGCGCCGCACGTACCGCTCGATCGTCGCCTTTTCAAGGCAATGCGGCTCATTTCATTCGAGAGCCCGGACACTCCAGGTGGCGTGGCGAACCCCGGGCTGGCCGGCGAGGCTCGCAACGACGGCGTCGAGTTCCTCCGGTTCGATCGACTGGCTCACCAGCGTTGCGACGATCTCGGCGGTGTCGCCGGAGCGGTAGACCACGTCGATATCGCGCACCGGGTAGTTTGCCGCCTCGAGCTTTTCCAGCAGCAATTCACGAATCGCGGCAACGGAAGCGGCGTCGGCCGTAACCAGCACATCGTAGCTTGCTTCCGAGGCCTGTTCGTCGATCGGAATGCGATCGATGGCCTTGACCAGCGGACGAAGCAGCGTATTGCCGCCGAGCACGAAGACCGTCAGCAGCGCGGCTTGGGCGACCATATCCGCGCCGGCGCAGCATCCGACCGCGGCCGAAGCCCATAACGTCGCCGCCGTGTTGAGGCCACGGACGTTCATGCCTTCCTTCATGATCGCGCCGGCGCCGAGAAAGCCGATCCCCGAGACCACATAGGCAATCACCCGAACGGCGCCTTCGGCTTCCGCCAGGTGATAGGCGAGATCGACAAACGCCGAGGCGCCGACGGCGACCAGCACATTGGTTCGTAACCCCGCGCTGCGCTGGCGATATTGCCGCTCGGCGCCGATGATGGTTCCGAACACGAAGGCGGTCAGCAGGCTGACGAGCGTGTCGAGAAAATCGTAGAGCTGAAACGTCTGAATGAAGCGCATTATTTGTCTCGATCGGGGGTCAGACGTCTATCATGGAATTCGACGGCCTTATCTGCTCGACCGTCAGCCCGGGCGAGCCTTTGCCTGACGCCTCGGCCGCTTTCACCAGCGCGACGACGCGACGCGACAATGGCACCTTGAGCCCGCGCCGGTCGGCGATCTCCGTGATGACGCCCTGCAGATAGTCGATCTCGGTGCGGCGGCCACGCTGCAGGTCTTCCCACATCGAGGAGCGCGCCTGCGGATCGATCTTCAAGGTGCGCCCGAGCACGGCTGCGAATATCGCGTCGGGCAGCCGCAACAGATGCGGCGTCAGGCCGGCCGGAACCGGCGTCGCGGATACCGGCTTGATGCCCTCGGCGCGGATCGCGGCGAGGCCCTCGGCCATCTGGTCCGCCATCAGCCGGCGCCAGGCGCGCTGCGCGAGCTGCTGGCGAAGCGGCAGGTCGGCCAGCGCATTGATCGCGTTGTTGAGATTGACCAAGAGCTTGCCCCATTGCAGGCCGGCGATGTTGTCGCTCGCATGCATCTTCAACCCCGGCACCGAAAGCTGCGCGGCGGTATCGGCGTCGTCCCGCTCGATCACGATATCGCCCGAAGTGGCGCGGTGGTATCGGCCCTCGCCGGGAGCGACCACATTGAACGGCACCACGCCCGCCAATACGCGCCGGCCCGGTAATTTTTGGCGCAGCACGGCAACATTGCCGATGCCGTTCTGCAGGCTGACAATGACGGCATCGCTGGGCGCATGGCGCGCGATCGCGTCGGCGATTTCAGCCGTGTCCGCGCTCTTGACCGTCACCAGCACCACGCCGGCATCGCCGAAAATCGCGCCATCTTGGGACAGCACCAGTTGATGGGCCGGGATGGTGCGATCAGAACCATCGAAGCTGGTCAGCCGCAGCCCGCTTAATTCGATCTCACCGATCACGCGTGGGCGCGCCAATAGCGCGACCTTGCGGCCGGCGGCGGCATACATGCCGCCAACAAAGCAGCCGATGCTGCCCGCGCCCGCCACGCCGATCGGTTTTTCCAAAATCATCCCGCCACCGATAGCAGACTTTTATGTCCTCTTCTCCCTCTCCCCGCTCTTCGCGGGGAGAGGGTCGGGGTGAGGGGCTGCTTCCGCAAATTCGGAAGGCGAAGAGTGCGCGGTAAGTCCCCCTCACCCGAAATTCGCTTCCGCGAATTTCGACCTCTCCCCGCAAGCGGGGAGAGGTGAAGTAGTGCTCTGCCACGCATCCGCCTCCGCCGCTCGCCTTGTAACCGTCATAGCCCGCCGTTATGTTTCCCGCGGGGCGGGTACTGCGCAGGAGAGAACAATGGGTTTACTCGACGTACTCAACGGGATGCAGAATGGCCCGCGTGGCCCGAGCAATCCCAGCGCACAGTCAAGCGGGGGAATGTCGCCGATGACCATGGCGATCCTCGGACTGCTTGCCTGGAAGGCAGTCAAACACCTCACCGCCAGCCAGCCCGGCGCGGCGCCGGCGCCGGCGCCCTCACCGGGGACCACCGCGAATGCCGGCATGCCCGGCGGAGGGCTTGGTGGTGGCCTTGGTGGTGGCCTTGGCGACGTCCTCAAGGGCGGATTGGGCGGGCTACTCGGCGGCGCCGCCGCCGGCAGCGTGATCTCGGGCGGGCTCGGCGATTTGCTCAATCAGTTGCAGAAGAACGGCCATGGCGAGACCGCCAGTACGTGGGTCGCAAACGGCCCGAACAAGCAGATTGCGCCAGGCGATCTCGCCAGCGCGCTCGGCGCCGACCAGATCAACGGCCTGATGTCACAAACTGGCTTGTCGCGCGAGGAACTGCTCGCCGGCCTCAGCCAGCAATTGCCCGACGTAATCAATCATCTGACGCCGGACGGACGGCTGCCGACCGAGAATGAGTTGTCAGGCCGGCTCTGAAACCGGCCCGGGATTTGCGCCTGCATGTCGAAATGGTGCTTTTTAGAAAAGGACGACAAAAATGACCGGCATTATCTGGATTATCGTCGTCGGCTTTGTTGCGGGGATCATCGCGCGCTTGCTTTCGCCGGGCCCCAACAATCCGTCGGGCTTCATCCTGACCACGGTGCTCGGCATCGCCGGCGCGTTTCTCGCGACCTTTATCGGCCAGTTGATCGGCCATTACGGTCCCGACCAGGGCGCCGGCTTCATCACCGCGACCATCGGCGCGCTGGTGGTGCTGTTCATCTGGAACCGGCTGGTCGCAAGCCGCGTGATTTCGGATCCGGGTGCCAGGTAGAAAGAACGTCGTCATGCCCGGGCATAGCCGTCCGAAGGACGGCGTCGCTTCCGTTCGCCTATGCCCGGGCATCCACGTCTTAGCGGCGTTGCGGCAAGAGAGACGTGGATGGCCGGGACGACGCCCGGCCATGACGGAGAAAGAATGCCCGCCCTCTCACGAAATCAAATGCAGCCCCGCGTCCATCCGCACCAGTTCGCCGGTCATGTTGCTTGACTGCGGCGTGGCGAGGAAACACACCAGCGCCGCGATATCGTCCGCGCTTGAAGCGACCTTGAGCGGCACCTTCGCGATCACGCTGTCGCGCACCTGCTTGGCGCCGTCCTCGCCGCGGCCCTTGGTGAACCAGGGTGTGTCGATATAACCGGGGCAGACTGTGTTGACGCGGATAAGCGGCGCGAGCGCGCGCGCCAGCGAATAGGTCATGGTGTTGAGCGCGCCCTTGCTCGCGGCATAGGCGATCGAGGAGCCGACGCCGCTGATGCCCGCGACCGAGGATACGTTGACCACCGCCGAAGCGCGCCCCGAGGCCTGCGCGCCCGCTTCCAAAAGGCTGCGCGCCGCGCGCACCATCTGGAACGGGCCGATGGTGTTGACGCCATAGAGGCGCTGGAAATCCTCCGCCGACAAGCCGTCGAGATTGCCGTGCGGCATGTGTTTTGTGGTGCCGGCATTGTTGATCAGCGCGTCGAGACGCCCCCACGGCGCGGCCGCCGCGACGATCTTCCTGCAGTCCTCGTCGCGCGACACATCGCCCTGCACCACGACGACGTCGCCGCCGGCGCTGCGGCAGAGATCGGCGGTCTGCTCGGCTTCCTTTTGGCTCGAGGAATAATTGATCACGATGCGCGCGCCGTCCTTGGCCAGGTGTGCTGCGGTCGCAGCCCCAAGGCCCGACGCCGAGCCCGTTACAATCGCGCACAACCCATCCTTCGACATCCGCATTTCCTCATGTGATCTTGAGCTCGCTAGACGAGACCACCCACCATATCGTGCCGCGAAATGGCTGCAAATCGGCAAAACTCCGTTGAGCGGAATTAATAATTCCGGCAGCGGGCGCTGCATGTCGCCCCCGCAGGCGGCCTTGCGGACTTAGGTGCTTGTCATGGCGGTGGCTTTTCCCCATCATCGGGTGCAAGAAAAGACCGCAACCGCGCTTGAGCAAGCGGGATGCGGGCCAATTGAACGACGGGGAACGCTGTGGCGGAGAGTGAGAACATTGTCGTCGAGACCGCGGAGAAGATATTTTCCGATCTCGCCGACGCCCAGACCATCAACCACGACAAACAAGGCTCCTGGAAAGCGCCGCTGTGGCAGGCGCTGACCGAAGCCGGCCTGCCGCTGGCGTGGGTTAGCGAAGATTGCGGCGGCTCGGGCGCCAGCCTCGCCGAAGGTTTTGGGGTATTGAGCGCCGCCGGACGTTTTGCGATCGCCGTGCCGCTTGCGGAAACCATGCTGGCCGGATGGCTGCTGGCGCAGGCCAAGATCGCCTCGCCCGAAGGGCCGATGACAGTGGCACCCGCCGCACCCAAGGACCGCATCGCGCTCAATGCCGACGGCACGCTGTCCGGCCGCGCCCGCGGCGTCCCTTTCGCCAAGGACGCAAAGCATATCGCGGTGCTGGCGCATGGCGCCGGCCTCCTTTCGATCGCGCTGGTCGATCCGGCAAAATGCCGGATCGAGGCCGGCCTTAACCTTGCGAGCGACGGCAGCGATACCGTGACCTTCGACAAGGTTGCGCCGATCACGATCAAGCCGGCGCCCAAAGGTTTCGATCAGACCTCGCTGATGCTCATCGGCGCGGTGGCGCGCAGCCTGCAGATCGCAGGCGCGCTGGAATCGATGCTCGACATCAGCGTGCGCTATTCGAACGAGCGCGTGGCGTTCGAGAAGAAAATCTCAAAATTCCAGGCAGTGCAGCACAATCTCGCCCGCCTCGCCGGCGAGACCGCGGCCGCGATGACCGCGGCAAGCTCGGCGGCGGACACGATTGCCAACGCGTCAAGCTTCGACGATTCGGTGTTCCTCGAAGCCACCGCCGCAAAGATCCGCTGCGCGGAGGCCGCGGAAAAAGGTGCCGCGATCGCCCATCAGGTTCATGGCGCGATCGGCTATACGCTGGAGCACATCCTGCATCGCTACACCATGCGCGCACTCGCCTGGCGCGACGACTTTGGTCATGAAAGCCACTGGGCGGTGGAGCTGGGCAAACGCGTCGCCGCGCGTGGCGCCGACGAATTGTGGCCGCTGGTCGCCTCGCGCTAGAATTTTACGGAAGAGATCAACAATGACCGCAGCCCTCCGTTTCGATCCCATCCGGCTTCCTCCCGAATGCGAAACACTGCGCAAGGAAGTCCGCGCCTTTCTCGCCGAAGAGGTAGCGCGAGGCACCTTCGATCCGCACAGCCCGCAAGGCCAGGACAGCGATGTTCCCGGCTTTTCCAAGCGGGTCGGCGAGCGGGGCTGGATCGGCATGACCTGGCCCAAAAAATATGGCGGCCATGAACGCTCGTTCCTCGAGCGCTATGTGGTGACCGAGGAAATGCGCGTCGCCAATGCGCCGACGCGGCGCTTCTTCGTCGCCGACCGCCAGAGCGGCCCGGTGCTTCTGAAATACGCGCCCGAGCACATCAAGATGGACATCCTGCCGCGCATCTGCCGCGGCGAAGTCTGTTTTTCCATTGGCATGAGCGAGCCGAATTCCGGCTCCGATCTTTTCGCCGCCAAGACCAAAGCCACCAAGACCGACGGCGGCTTTTTGATCAACGGCACCAAGATCTGGACCTCGTCGGCGCAAGTGGCAAATTACATGCTGGCGATCTTCCGCACCTCGCCATCGACCAAGGAAAACCGCCGCCACGGCCTGACGCAATTCCTGGTCGACATGAAGATTCCGGGGATCAAGGTCAACCCGATCGGGCAACTGACCGGCAAAGCCGAGTTCAACGAGGTGGTATTCACCGACGCCTTCGTGCCCGACGATCATGCGCTCGGCGAAATCGACGGCGCCTGGAAGCAGGCGACGAGCGAGCTCGCTTATGAGCGCAGCGGGCCGGAGCGCTTTCTGGAAACCTATTATGTACTGACAGAGCTCGTTCGCGCACTAGGCAATGAGCCCGACACCCGCGGCGCCGAGGGCGTCGGCCGCCTGGTGGCGCAATTGCACACCATGCGGCGGATGTCGGTGTCGGTCGCGGGCATGCTGCATGCCGGCAAGGAGCCGGTGGTGGAGGCTTCCATCGTCAAGGACATCGGCACCATCTGGGAACAGCAATTGCCGCAGCGGGTGCGCGATCTCGCAGCCTTCGTCGAGCCGGATGCCTCTAACCACGAAATCCTCGACACGGTATTGCCGTACGCGATGAAGGTCGCGCCGAAACTCACCATTCAGGGCGGCACCACCGAAGTGCTGCGCGGCATCATCGCGCGCGGGTTGGGCTTGCGCTAAATCGAAATCAATCGAGGATCAATCCATGAGCAAATATACTGATATCGGCGTCGACAAGGTCGGGCATGTCGGGACCATCGAAATCCGCCGGCCGCCACTGAACTTCTTCGATGTATCGCTGATCAACCAGATCGCGGACGCGCTGGAAGAGTTCGACAACGATATCGAGATCCGCGCCTCGGTGCTCGCGGCCCAAGGCAAGGCCTTCTGCGCCGGCGCCAATTTCGGCGACCCGGCGCGGCAGGAGGCCGAGGAGCGCGCCAAGACCGATCCGGCGTCGAACCTTCCGATCAACCATCTTTATGTCCAGGCGGTGCGGATTTTCCGCAACAAGAAGCCGATCGTCGCGGCTGTCCATGGCGCGGCCATCGGTGGCGGGTTAGGACTGGCGGTCGCCGCAGATTTCCGCGTCACCTGCCCCGAGGCGCGTTTCGCCGCCAACTTTACAAAGCTCGGATTCCATCCCGGCTTTGGCCTGACGGCGACGCTTCCCGAACTGGTCGGCAAGAACAATGCGGAATTGATTTTCTACACCAGCCGCCGCGTCACCGGCGAGGAAGCCACGCGGATGGGGCTCGCCAATATCTGCGTGCCGCAGGATCAGGTCCGAGCCGAGGCCATGAAGCTCGCGCAGGAAATCGCCGAATGCTCCCCGCTCGGCCTGATTTCGACCCGCGCCACCATGCGCGCCGGTCTCGCCGACCGCGTGCTGGCCGCGACCAATCATGAACTCGTCGAACAAAACAAGCTGCGCGCCACCGAGGATTTCAAGGAAGGCGTCAAAGCCACCGCCGAACGCCGCGTCGCGAATTTCAGGGGACGCTAGACGTCGTCCCTGCGAAAAGCAGGGACCCATACGCCGCGGCCCACGGAAAGGGCACAAGGGGAGACGGCTTTCTTCACCACAAACATCGGTGGTTATGGGTCCCTGCTTTCGCAGGGACGACAGCTAGTTCTTCAGTACCACCAGCGCATCCACGATCGTCACTCCCTG
This sequence comes from Bradyrhizobium lablabi, assembly GCF_900141755.1. Classification (NCBI taxonomy): domain Bacteria; kingdom Pseudomonadati; phylum Pseudomonadota; class Alphaproteobacteria; order Hyphomicrobiales; family Nitrobacteraceae; genus Bradyrhizobium; species Bradyrhizobium lablabi. The sequence goes on from NZ_LT670844.1 coordinate 3,648,279, forward strand.
CCCTTCCGGGTGCACCAGAACCGGATTGATCTCGATCTCCGAAATCTGCGCGCTATATCGCGCCGCCAGCACGGACACCTGCGCGATCAGTTGCGAGAGCGCCGCGACATCCGCCTTTGCCGCTCCGCGAAATCCGTTGAGCAACGGCGCTGCCTTCAGCTCGGCCAGCATGCGAGAGGCTTCCACCGCGCTCACCGGCGCCGGCCGGTAGATCACGTCGCGGAACAGTTCGGTGGTGATGCCCCCAAAGCCGACCATGATCATCGGACCGAAAGTTGAATCCAGCATCGTGCCGATGATGATCTCGACGCCCTTTTTCGCCATCGGTCCGACCAGCACGCCCTGGATCGCCGCATCGGGCCGATGCCGGCGCGCGCTTTCCAACAGCGCCTCAAACGCCAAAAACACCTCGCCCTTGGTGGCGATATTGACGCGGACGCCGCCGACTTCGCTCTTGTGCGGGATGTCAGGCGATTGAACCTTCATCACCAGCGGAAATCCGACGTGCGCGATCGCGGCGTCCAGCGCGCTCTTCTCCCTTACCAGCACCTCGTCCGGCAACGCAATGCCGGCGGCGCGCAACAGCGCCTTGCTATCGGCTTCGGAAAGGGTCGCGGATGCCAGATGCGCGGAGAGGTCGCGCAAGCCCGCCGCCGCGGCATCCACCGGTGGCGCCAGCTTGAACCTGGCGTGCTCGACCAGCTTGCGCATGGCAACGGCGGCATGCGTCAACCCTGACAGCACGATGACGCCGGAGGCGGCGAGTTCGCGGCGCGCGAAATCGGACGGCAGCGTGTAGGAATAAAACACGATCGGCTTGCGCTGCGCATCGATGACCGGTTTCAGCTCCGCCTGCTTGAACGGCATCCGCGTGTCGCTGGACAGCGACAGCACCACAAGGATGGCGTCGACCTCATTGGAGGCGTCGAGCAGGTCGATGCTCCTCTGCAAGCCGCCGGAATGCACGCCCTGCGCGGTGACGTCGATCGGGTTGCGCGTCGCGCCATAGGACGGCAACAGTTTTGCGATTTCGTTCTGGATCGGCGCCGACAATTCCGGCACCTGCAGGCCCTGCATCGAAACCGTGTCCGCACCCCAGATGCCCGCCCCGCCCGACACCGTGAGCACGGCGACCCGGTCGCCTTTCGGCAAAGGGTTGGTGGTCAAGACGGCTGCGATGGCGACGGCCTCGTCGAGGTCGTTGGAGATGATAAATCCATATTTTTCGAACACCGCATCATAGGCCGCCGACCACCCGGCCATGCTCGCGGTATGCGAGGCCGCAGCGCGCTCGCCGGCGCCGGAGCGGCCGACTTTTGTGACGATGACCGGTTTTCCGATTTCTCCGGCGCGGCGGGCGGCGGCTAGAAACCTATCGACGTCGCGAATGCCCTCGATGAACAGCAGGATCACGTCGGTGGATGAATCCTGCACCAGATATTCGAAAAATTCGCCGGCGCCCAGATCAGCCTCATTGCCGGCGCTGACGACATAAGAGAGCGCGACGCCGATCGCCTTGGCACGATGATAGATCGCAAAGCCGATGCCGCCGCTTTGCGCGACAATGCCGATCCGCCGCTTGCTCGCAACGAACGGCCGGTCGTTCGGCTTGACGTCGACGGTCGGGCTGAAGGTGGCGGCGACGCGCTGGGCCTGGCTGTAAAACCCTTCCGCGTTCGGGCCGGAGATCCGCATGCCGGTCTTTTTTGCAAGTGCCGCGATGGCATCCTGCATCGCGGCGCTGTCGCCACCCTCCTCGGCAAATCCGGAGGAGATGATGACGGCGTTTTTGACGCCGGCATCGGCGCATTGCGCGAGCGCGCCAAGCACCGCGCGGGCGGGAATGCTGACAATGGCGAGATCGATCGGCTGGCCGACGTCAGCGATCGCTGGAAAACATTTCAGCCCGTCGATATCGCCGTAGTTCGGATTGATCGGATAGAGTTTTCCCGGAAATCCGTTCTTGCGCAGCATCGACAACAGCCGCCCCGGGATCTTTTCCAGGTCGCGCGAGGCGCCGATCAGCGCGATGCTGGCCGGCGCGAAGAACGAGTCGAGCGGATGCGGCATGCGGGGACGGTCCTTTTTTATTATTGCTTAGCGCACATCTCTCTTTTCGTCATGGCCGGGCATAGCCGTCCGAAGGACGGCGTCGCTTCCGCTCGCCTATGCCCGGCCATCCACGTCCTTCGTCTCGTCATGAAGTAAGCAAGACGTGGATGCCCGGGACAAGCCCCGGGCATGACGAGTTTCACAATTACGCAACGCTCACGCCGCGAGACGAAACGTCACGCCGCCGAGCTCAAACGAATTGCCTGACACGGCGCGGCCCTTTGCCTTGGCGGCATCGAGCACTTTGGCGACACTGCCGACCTTGAAAGTCAGGCCGCTCATGATCTCGCTTTCGCCTTTGACAAAAGTAAAGTCGCAATTGGGCAGTCTCAGCTCCGCCTCGCCGCTCGCATTCGCAGACACCGGCATCTCGATGATCCGTCCCCAGTGCTCGGCCAGCGCCCGCGGCTCCGGGCTTTGCATCTCCACGGCGGTCAAGGCCAGCGTCACATCCTTGGCGATCGATTTCTGCCAGTCCGGGCCGGCCGGCGGATAGGGCCCCAAAATATCGTCGCTGCCGTCGGTGTGGTTGAATTCGATGAAGGCGGCGCGGCAATCGCGCGGGTGCAGTTGCACGCCGTGATAGGGCGAATGCCCGATGACGTTGGCGATGCGCACGCCGATTTTTTCGGCGTGTTTTCCGCGCGCGTCGGGATTGTCGCAGCAGAAGATCGCCATATAACCGCCGCGGCCGGAGGTCTTTTCCAGAAAGCGCCCCGCCGCGGTGCCGTCCTGGAACGGCGCGACCACTTCGAGTAAAATCGTATCGACCGGCAGCAGCGCGTTTTCCAGGCCGTATTTGGCGACGTTGCCGTCGCGGTAGCAGACGTTCAGGCCCATGATGCCGGCGATATCGGAAATCGCGGGCTCGAGACGCGGCGCCACCAGGCAGATTTGCCGCAGCCGTAGATAGCCGGCCATCTTAGTGACCCTGAAATACGGGCTTGCGCTTTTCGACAAAAGCTTTCGCGGCTTCCTTGTGGTCGGCGGTCTCGCCCGAGCGCGAATGGTGGATCGCTTCGGCATCAAAACAGGCCTCCAGCGACAAATGCTCGGCGTTGTTGATGTTGCGCTTGATGTAGCCGAGCGTCACCGACGGCCCCTGCGCCAATGACATCGCGAGCGCATGCGCTTCCGCCTCGACCTCGGTGTCGGGAACGACCTTTGTCACCATGCCGAGCGCGAATGCTTCCTGCGCGGTCAGCACCGGCGAGGTCAGATAAAGCTCGCGTGCCTTCGCGCTGCCGAGCAGATGGGTGAGAAAATAGGTGCCGCCGTAATCGCCCGACAGTCCGACCTTGGCAAAGGCGGTCGTGATCTTGACCGAGGCCGAGGCAACGCGGAGATCGCAGGCGAGCGCGATCGAAAGGCCGGCGCCGGCGGCCGCGCCATCGACCTGCGCCACGACCGGCTTCGGCATCTCGTGCAAAATGCGGGAAACTTCCATGCCGCGGCGCAGGTTTGCCATTTTGGCCTCGAACGGCAGCGGCGCCCGCCCCTCCGCCATCGACTTGACGTCGCCGCCGACGCAGAACGTGCCGCCCGCGCCCTTCAAGAGCACCGCGCGGACCTCGTGATCCTCCGCCGCGCGTCGCGCCGCTTCGACCAATCCCCGCGTCATGTCCGGATTGAGCGCGTTGCGCCGGTCGGGGCGGTTCATGGTGATGGTGAGCAGGCCCTGGTCGAGGTTTTGCAGGACGATTTCGTTGTTCATGGGTTTTGCCTTTGTTGTTGTTCGTTGTTGTTCCGCGCTCCCTCCCCGTCATTGCGAGCGAAGCGAAGCAATCCATTTCGCCCCGGGGAAGATGGATTGCTTCGTCGCTGCGCTCCTCGCAATGACGAAGGATAGGCCTTCGCTCTATTTCTTCACCAGCGGGCAGCGCGACAATTCGAGCGACTGGAACGCGTCGTTGCCGGAGATGGTCGCGAGCAGCTTGTAATCATCCCAGCGTCCTTTCGATTCCAACGGCTTTTTCACTTCGAACAGATACATGTCATGCACCATGCGGCCGTCCTCGCGAATTTTGCCGTTCTTGGCGAACATATCGTTGATCGGGGTGTCCTTCATGATCTTCATGACCGCGGCCGAATCGGTGGTGCCTGCCGCCTTCACCGCTTTCAAATAATGCAGGACGGAAGAATAGACGCCGGCCTGCGCCGAGGTCGGCACGCGTTTGACCCTCTCCATGAAGCGTTTTGAAAACGCGCGGGTATCGTCATTGAGGTCCCAGTAAAAGGCTTCGGCGAGCAACAACCCCTGCGCGGTCTCGAGTCCGACACTGTCGATGTCGGTGACAAAGGCCAGCAGCGGCGACAGCTTTTGCCCGCCTTTTGTCAGCCCGAATTCGGCCGCCTGCTTGATCGCGTTGATGGTGTCGCCGCCGGCATTGGCAAGTCCGATCACTTTCGCCTTCGAGCTTTGCGCCTGCAGCAGGTACGAAGAGAAATCCGACGTGTTGAGCGGATGCCGGACGCTGCCCAGCACCTTGCCGCCGTTCTTCAGCACGACGTTGGTCGTGTCCTTTTCCAGATCCTGGCCGAAGGCATAGTCGGCGGTGAGAAAGAACCAGCTATCGAGGCCCTGCTTGACGGCGGCAAGCCCGGTGACGTTGGCCTGCGCAAAGGTGTCGAACACATAATGCACGGTATAGGGCCCGCAGGCCTCATTGCTGAGGCGGATCGAGCCCGGACCGTTGAAGATCACGATCTTGTTGTGCGCTTTCGCAATCTCGCCGGCCGCCAGCGCGGTCGCCGACGCCGCCACGTCAAAAATCATCTCGACGCCCTGATTGTCCAGCATGTCGCGGGCGATGTTGGCGGCGAGATCAGCCTTGTTGAGATGATCGGCGGCGATGATTTCGATCTTGCGGCCAAGCACCTCGCCGCCAAAATCCTCCGCCGCCATCTTCGCGGCGACTTCGCTGCCCGCGCCGGTGATGTCGGCGTAGAGCCCGGACATATCGAGGATGCCGCCGAGTTTTAAGGGAGGCTTGCTTTGGGCGAAAGCCGCTTGCGCGGCCAACACCAGCGCCGCGGCGAAAACGCCGGACAGGACCCGTTGCATCAAAACCTCCCGACCCGCCGCATTTTGCGGCTCTTATATGCGTTGCGGCAATCATGCCGCAAGCGCTTGAGTGCGGCAAGCCGCGCGCGAAAGGCGGCCGTCATGCGCACACTCCGCCATCCACGTGTTTTTCCGCAATGCGGAATGATTACGGGCGCGATCTACATTTCGCTCACGCCAGCAGTCCCTTGCCCGGAACATGATTGAGCTCGAGCCTCATTCCATCAGGGTCTTCGAACAGCACTGAATAATATCCCGGCGCCCATTGATCCTCGCGCGGCGCGCGGATGATGGTGACGCCGAGCGAGCACAGGAAGCCGTGCAGTTCATCGACGTCGGCGCGCTCGCGGGCACGAAAGCACAGATGGTGCAGGCCGACACGGCTTTGGTCAAAACTTGCGCCGGCATGCTCCGCCGACGGCTTGCGGATCCCGAGCGCCGTGCGTCCGCCGACGCAGTAATAGATTTCGTCGGAATCGATCATCGGCTGCAGACCGAGAAACGGCAGCAATTGGCGGTAGAAGTCGCGGGAGCGTTCGAAATTCGACGCGGTGAGAATGACATGCGCCATGCCGTTGACTTCCATCGGCTTCCCCTTCGGTCATCAAAATGAGTTCAAAGATTACTACCGATCGAGTGCATCGTGATGAACCCGATTCGCGACGAGAAATCCTGTCCTGGTCGAGGGGTGTTGCGACCAAGACACGTATTGGTGAGAAAAATCAAACCCCTGGCCGCCCGCTGTTGCAGTTGCGAGCATGCCCGGACTACGGTTCGGCTGGAGCAACCATCGGAATGCCTTCGAGGAGGACCCATGAAGCCAGGTGGCGGCGATACGGGATTTTTGAACGTGGTTCCGTTGTCTTGCCGGCAGTGGTTGCGTTCGTTGCAGAGGACGGCGGTGGCGATGCTGCTGCTGTTATTGCCGGTTGGTGCCAGCATCGGGAACGCAGCGGCGCCGGCGCCTTCGGCTGCGGGTACCCATGTGTATCTGCTGCGCGGCGTCCTCAATATCTTTTCGCTCGGCCTCGACGACATCGCGGCCAAGCTGCAGGCGCAGGGCATCAACGCCACTGTAGCCAACTACCTCTCGTGGTCGTCGCTGGCCGACGAAGCCGCCGCGGAATACAGGAGCGGGCGGACCAGGACGATCGTTCTGGTCGGACACTCCTCCGGCGCGACCGCGCTGCCCGATATGGTGGCACGGCTGGATCGGCTTGGCGCTCCGGTCAAGCTCGCGATTGGCCTTGATTCGGTGTTCCGCACCAGCCTGAGCGGACGGGTCGGGCGCTACATCAATTTCTACGTCGCCAACGGCAACGGCGAGCCCGTCGCGAGGACCAAGCAACTCCATGGCGAGCTGGAGAACGTCGACGTCGGCAAACTGGGTATGGCGCATCTCACCATCGACAAGAGCGAGATCATGCAGCGGAAGGTGATCAGCGCCATCGACGCGGTGGCCTTCAGCCGCCCAGGTCCCGCGGGCTCTGCCGCACAGGCCGAGGCGGGCGCGACCAGGCCGGGTTCGCCCGCGGCTAGCGCTCGGGTATCGACAACCAGATAAATCCCCTCCGGGCGGGGAAGCCCGGAGCGCGCCTCAAATCCTGCCCATTCGTCGGCCACAAGCGCCTCCGTGCCGCGGACAGCGACCGTCCGCGGCGGCTGTCGACATCTGTGGCTGCCTCTCGCGGCGAAACACACACCTGAGCCCGTAGCGGATTCGCACTGTGTGACTAGCCCACGAGCATCTAGGGTAATTCACATGCCTGCGCTTCGAAGGCATCAGCAGGGAGCGCATGATCAAACCGACGCAAGCCGCAACCCTCGTGATCGGAGCGATGCTTTTCGTCTGCGTCTGCTATGGCAGACCGGATCCGGCTGAAGCGGGCTCGATCACGGCGGCGAGTGAACAATCCTCGCCGCCGCCGGCCGCCGACCAGCCGGCGGCAACCCAGCCACCGCGCGTGCGCGCCTATCTGTTCCGTGGCGCGCTGGGCCCGTTCTTCTCGCGCGGGATGGACCGTCTGACCGAAAAGCTCGATCATGCCGGCTTTACGGCGAGCGTCGATGAGTTCACGATTTGCCGCCTGATCGCCAGCAAAGCCATTCGCGAATATCGCGAAGATCCCGAGCCGATCATCCTGATCGGTCACTCGATGGGCGGCTATTGCACGATAAAGTTCGCGGAAATCCTTCAGGCTGAAAACATTCCGGTCAGCCTGGTTGTCGCCATCGATCCAGCTCACGTCACGCCGAGCGTGCCACTCAACGTCGAACGTTTCTTCAACATTTTCCTGTCGGACAGCGTCTTGGGCGGCGGCGATGTCAAGCCGTCACCAGGCTATCGGGGCCACTACGCGAGCTACGATCTCTCGAAGCATGATGAGGTTAGCCACATCAACATCGAAAAGATGGAGCAGGTCCACGCGCAACTGCTGACCAAGATCGCGCAGCTTGCGGCGACCCCGGCGAAGGGCGGAGGCGAGGCGGTGCCGCTTCGCTATGTCGTTCCCGCCGATGCCGAAATCGAGCTGTGGGACAGCGGCATGCCGGTCATCGCCCGTCGGGGCGATACGCTGCAGACGATCGCGGCGTTTTATCGCGTGCCACTGTGGTCGATCACCCAGATGAACAAGGGACCGGATAGTACGCCGCTGGTGCCGGGCGAGCGTATCATCGTTCCGCGCCATCTAGCCCCGCTCGCCGAGGTCTCCGCGCACGCGCCACCCGGGCGCTGACTTGCGAATCCGCAAGCACACCACCTCCGAGCGGGAGTTCACTAGAGCCTGATTCAACTGGAGTTGAATCAGCCTCTAGCGTTATTCTTTTGTTTGAGCATGATCTTTTCGGAAAACCGGTTTCCACTTTTCCGGATCATGCACTAACGCGGCGGCAGGAACGGAACGAGCATCGGAACGCGCCGGCAGTAAGGGCCATATGCGTCCGCGCCCAGCTCTATGGTCAGGAAGCCCTCTTCCATGCGGGCCTTCTGCGACATGCCGAGCGAGATCAGCACCGCGCCGAGCATCGCAGTCACCGTTCCGACCCCAACTCCTGTTGCCAGGATTGCCGCGATCAGTCCGGTATAGATCGGGTGGCGCACAAACCCGTATGGACCGGTATCGATGACCCGATGACCTTCTTTGCGCGTGATCGAGTTCGACCAAAAACGCCCGAGATGGATTCGCGCCCACCATGTGAACGAGATACCCGCCAGGGTCAGGCCGGCAAGCACGAAGGTGCCAGCGTTGCCAAAATGCAAAATCGGCTTCACTCCCAATGCCTGCGCGGTCCAGGGCGAAAACAGAATGGCTCCCAGGAAGATCGGAATGATATGGACACGGGAGCTCCAGGACACAGCGTGTTTTTCGGTCCGACCGGACCAGAACGACGCCACGACCCAGCTGACGAGCCAGGCAATCCAGATGAGCGCAAACAATTGGGTGGGCCAGATGGCGGTCCATCCACTCCAGACGAAGGCGAATAACTGAGCGAGATCATGAGGCATGTTACAGATATTATTGCGCAATCACGTCAAACGCCATACCGGCGATTTAGGGTGGGACGGTCTAGTAGACCGACGTCGTCGCCGGACTGAACCCATAATTTTGGCCGGCGGCGCCAAGCAGGTGGGCAATGGTCTCCCGCAAGGCGGGTTCAACGGGTCTGGGCGCGTAGCCCAGTTCCCGCTGCGCTTTTTCTATCGACAATGCCGTCGCCCGCGACGCAATTCGGACACCTTCGGCGGTGGCCGAGGGAGGCCGGCGCGTGATGTGATCGGCGATGAACTCCAGCACGGCGGCCGTCATTTCGGCTAGACGGCGGGGAACGGGAACCAGCGGACTGAAGCGGCAGCTGAGCCTGGCCATGAGCCGGAGAACCTCGTTCAGCGAAATGCATTCGCTGCCGAGAACGTAGCGATGTCCAACCTGCCCGCGCTCCATGGCAAGAATCAGCCCTGTCGCGGCATCGCGCACGTCGACCAAGTTCACGATGAAATCGAGGTAAAATTGCAGACGCTTGTCGAGAAAGTGCCGGAGCATCGCCGCCGGCGGCGTAAGATTATGGTCATGAGGGCCGATCGGCATCGTGGGACAACCGATGACGACCGGAAAACCGGATGCGGCAGCTTGCGTTGCGAGCCGTTCCGCGAGCATTTTCGATCGGGTATATGGACCCGGCATATCGTCGGCCGGCGGCAGGGCGTTATGCGTGACGAAATCTTCTGACGGCCGGCGGCGGAACAGAATAGATTCGGTCGAGCAGTGCAGGAACCGTGCGATGCCGCGCTTGCGCGCAGCCGAAATCACCACCTCGGTGCCCCCGTAATTCACCGCATGAAAATCGTTCTTCTGCGGCAACCACATGCCGGGGAGGCCGGCCAGGTGATAAACTTGATCGACGCCGTCCAGAGCTTCATTCACCATGGCCGAATCAAGCACTGAACCCCTGACATACTGCACTTCGAGCAGCGCACGGGTCGGAGGCTTAAGATCCAGAACTCGAACCGTGCAATTGCGCTCGACGAGCGCCGAGACCAGATGCTGCCCAATGAAGCCGCTGCCGCCAGTGACAAGTACCCGTGTCATGTGTGGGGGTGCGGCTCGCCGTGAAGTTGCTCGGAATATTGCAAAGATCCGTGCGGCGTTATTTTTGGAACCTGCTGGATGATAGCGGCAAGGTCGCGCCGAAAGCCAAGTGCAATGAAAAGTTTCGCCATCACGAACATCGGTCCGAGCAGCAAGTGAGACGGATTGTCCACGAGCGCCGGCTGTCGACGTTCGAACACCCGGTGCCCGACTATTTGCGACGCGATCCCGATCATAATCAACACGGCGGTGATCGACCACATACCGGCAGCGGTCGTATGATTGACGATCATCGCGGCGGCCAAAAGCAACAAGACAGCGGCGCCAACGATCGCCGTTCCGAGGGCGGCGTCGAGCAGGAGCCAATAGATCAGTACGGGCAACACGGCAATGGTCGCCGCGTTAGCCTGGGCACCAAACGCAGGGACGGGCAAGGAACTGAGGGGAAGAACCGCACCCAGGAACAACAATACGATGCCCAATACGTGCATCGCGCAATTCCAGGGATCGCGGTGATACTCGACGTAGTCGGCAAGCTGCCGCCGAAAAAATGAATTCATTCGGCGCTCGCTACCGCTCTTGCCGGCGGGAACGTCTCAGAACCGACTACAGCAGCGATCAGACGTCTCCGCTTCATGAACGTAGCCCCCGTCAGAGATACGGTGCTAATTAAACTTGGGATGAGGCCCAAGTCAAAGGGCAACTGAGCTCTTGTTCTTTGCAGATTGGATGCAGCAGGACGTCGCCAGCCTATGGGATTCATACAGGAATTTAGCGGGCTGCCCAGCTATCGAGCAATGTCATGAAACCACTGACCGGAATAATGGCGCGTTGCGACAGATTTTTCGCGCGGGTGTTGCCATTCAGCCTCATGTTTGCTGCCACGCCGAATCCGGCGATATCGGCAGGATGCGCCTTCGAACCGCAGGGCGAGGGGCGTGTCGCTGCCATCATCGATGCGCGCAGCTTTCGGCTCGAGGACGGGCGCGAGGTCCGCCTCGCCGGGATCGAGCCGATCTTCCCCGAAAAGGGGCCGGCCGAACAAGCAAGCCGCGCCTCCGCGCTGTCGGCGATTGTCACGGGACACGATGTGACCCTGCGCGGCGAAGACGACACGCCCGACCGCTACGGGCGTCAGCCGGCCTTTGTCTTTCTCGATGGTTCGGAAAGCTCAGTGCAGGAAATGCTGCTGGAAGAAGGCGAGGCGCTGGTCGCTGGAACCGTTTCGGACAAGGACTGCGCCAAAAGCCTCAATGCCGCGGAGACCGCGGCGCGGCAGGCGAAAAGGGGAACCTGGGCCGATCCCTCCGTCATAAAAAACGCGGAAAGTCCGGGCGATATTTTGGCCGGGATGGGGCGCTTTACCGTGGTCGAAGGCAAGGTTTTGTCGGTCCGGCAGTCCGGGGCGACGACTTACCTGAATTTCGGGCGGAACTGGACACAGGGCTTTGCTGTGACTATTTCAAAGCGCATGATCGGGGTATTCGAGGCAGCTGGAATCGGACTTAAGTCCCTCGAAAATCACAGGATTCGTGTCCGTGGCTGGGTTGAGGCGCGCCAGGGGCCGCGAATCGAAATGCTCCGGGTGGGGCAATTGGAATTGCTCGGCGGGAATTAGCTCGCAGGACACATACGCGTGGCAGAGTTTGTGGGACGGCGCGAGAGAAGGATGAGCCGCCGCCTTTGGGCTGCGCCGGTCGTTTTGTGCGCCATTTTCACGCTCGGCGGCTGCGGCGACATGGGCCGGTTCCAGACCGCCGCTTCGCCCGCGGCGCCAAGTGCCGTCAAGCCCAGCCGCGCGGCGGTCGCGCAAACCCCTGCCGCCGAGCGCGAGCATGAGCGTATTCTCGCCTCCTATGGCGGCGCCTATGACGATCCGAAGCTCGAGGCGCTCATCACCAAGACGGTGGACCGGCTGGTTGCGGCATCCGACCGTCCCGACCAGGCCTACAAGGTCACGATCCTCAATTCGGGCGCGGTCAACGCGTTCGCGCTGCCGACCGGCCAGCTCTATGTGACGCGCGGCCTGATTGCGCTTGCGAGCGACACCTCGGAATTGTCCTCGGTGCTGAGCCACGAGATGGCGCATGTGCTGGCAAAGCACGCGTCGATCCGCGAGGACCAGGCCCGTCAGGCCGCGGTCGTCACCCGCGTCGTCACCGACATGAGCACCGACCCTGATTTGACCGCGCTTGCGCTCGCCAAGACCAAACTGACGATGGCGAGCTTTTCGCGGGCCCAGGAGTTCGAGGCCGACGGCATCGGCGTCGGCATTTCGGCGCGCGCCCATTTCGACCCCTATGGCGCGGCGCGCTTCCTGACCTCGATGGAGCGCAATGCCGAGATGAAGGCCGGCAAAACCTCGCTCGATCCCCGCGCCCAAGACTTTCTTTCGTCGCATCCGGCAACGCCGGAGCGGATCCAGAACGCGCAGGCCAATGCCCGGCAATACACGTCGCCGGAAGGCGGCGAGCGCGACCGCGAGACTTATTTGCAGGCGATCGACAACATCGTCTATGGCGAGGATCCGAGCGAGGGATTCGTGCGCGGCCGGCGCTTCCTGCATCCAAAGCTCGGATTCACTTTCACCGCGCCGGAGAACTTCACGCTCGACAATACCGCGCAAGCCGTGATCGGCGTGCGCGAGGGCGGCGCGCAGGCGATGCGCTTCGACGTGGTGCGGGTGCCGGCGGAGCAGACGCTCGGCGACTATCTCAACTCCGGCTGGATGGAGAATGTCGACAAGGCATCCACCGAGGATCTGACCATCAACGGTTTTCCGGCGGCCTCGGCGAGCGCACACGGCGACCAGTGGCAATTCAAGATTTATGCGCTGCGCTTCGGCAGCGACGTCTACCGCTTCATTTTCGCAACGAGGCAGAAGACCACCGAGAGCGACCGCAACGCGCGCGAAACCGTCAATTCCTTCCGCCGCCTGACGCTCGACGAGATCCAGGCCGCGCGTCCCCTGCGCATCAAGGTGATCACCGTGCAGCCCGGCGACACCGTCGAATCGCTGTCGCACCGCATGGCGGGCGTCGACCGCCCGGCCGATCGCTTCCGCGTGCTGAATGGCCTCGACCCCCACGCCCAGGTCAAGGTGCGCGACCTTGTGAAGATCGTGGTGGATTGACGCAAAGCGTCATTCCGGGATGGTCCGAAGGACCAGGCCCGGAATCTCGAGATTCCGGGTTCGATGCTTCGCGTCGCCCCGGAATGACAGACAACTAATGTTTCTCGGGTCCGAGGCAGGCGGTGAGCGCGCTGCGATCCTCTATACAGTGCTGGAGACGGCAAAGCTCAATGGTCTTGATCCCGAAGCCTATCTCGCCGACGTCATCGACCGCATGGCCAAGGGCCAGCCGATCAATCGGCTCGCCGAACTGCTGCCCTGGAACTGGAACCGTCGGGCTGCCAAACTGGCCGCATGAACAACGCGATGGAGCCGAGCTTCGGTGCCTCTGAGCAGGCTGTTCTCGACGAGATCGGCCACCGCCTTCGCGCCCGAGGCTGGGCCGCGCATGTGACGGTCGCGCGCCTGCTACGGGACTGGCAAAAGCTTTCCGGGTCGGTCGACCGGTACAAGATGACCATCGACGACTACACCAACGACCTCACCGCCCGCGATGCGCTTGAGATCGTTCTCGCGGAATGTCAGGAGCCTCTTCGAGCCAAACTCAGGCTTCCTATAGAGGGAGCCGATAAAGAGTTCCTTGCGCGGACGCAAGAGGATGTCGGGCACACCTTGGAACGCTATTTCCAGATCAGTCAGTCATCAGGCTGGTGGTGGAAGCGTAGGCCAGTAACCGGTCCGCTAGCTGAGTTCCTGACCAGACAAGGATGAGTTTGCGGAACCCTCGTGAGGCGGGCATTCGGCCACGTAGTTTGAATAGCTCTCATCGCCCGTAACTCCGCTGACGCTTACGGCTTTCTAGCAACTCACATCGGTGGTCCCCGCTTTCGCGGACGACCCGTGGAAAAATCACGCCCAACAAAAAGCCCGGTCTCTCGACCGGGCTTTTGATTTGCGTTGAATATCGCGAACGCTGCTTACGCCGCCTCGTCCGCAACCGCGGCATCGTCGCCATCGGCGTCGGCATCGAGATCGGCTTCACCGTCGGCCTCGACTTCGGTCTCGGCCTTGGCGCCGCGGCGCGGGCTCTTGGCGAGCTGGCCTTCGACTTCCTTGACCGCTTCGGTCTCCGTCACATGCTGCACGACGGCGATTTCCCGCGACAGCCGGTCGAGCGCCGCTTCATAGAGCTGGCGTTCGCTGTAGGACTGTTCGGGCTGCGATTCGGAGCGATAGAGATCGCGAACCACTTCGGCGATCGCGACGATATCTCCCGAATTGATCTTGGCTTCGTATTCCTGGGCCCGGCGCGACCACATCGTGCGCTTTACACGTGCGCGGCCTTTGAGGGTTTCCAGGGCCTTCTTGACCAGCGCCGGCTCCGACAATTTGCGCATGCCGACATTGGCGACCTTGGCGGTCGGCACCCGCAGCGTCATCTTGTCCTTCATGAAATTGATCACGAACAGCTCAAGCTTGGCGCCGGCGATCTCCTGCTCTTCGATGGCCAGGATCTGGCCAACGCCGTGGGCGGGATAGACTACGAACTCGTTGGTCTTGAAGCCCTGACGCTGGGTCAAAACCTTCTTCGGCTCTTCGATACGCGGGGCGGCGGCGACCGGCTTCGCGGCGGGCTTGTTGGCGACAACCGGGGCCTTGGCGACGGGTTTTGGAGCAATCTTGTTGATTGGCGGCTTGGGAGCGACCTTCGAAGCAGTGGCCTTCGAAACGGTCGCTTTCGCGGCAGTTTTTGCAGTCTTGTTTGGCATTGCGCTTCTTTTGTTTTTGGAGGACTTGGCAGCCGGGGCCTTGGTTGTTTTCCCGGCAAGAGAAGCCCGGGCACGGCTTTTGCTCACGCTGCGGCTGGCCGCGGCGGTTTTTCTGGAACTCTTGGAAGCACTCAATTTACGCGTTTTCTGTGACACAGCCTGCGCGCGGAACTGCCACGCCCCTGTTCGATGTTTTTCACGGGAACCCGAAGGGGCCTTAAGCGGGGGCTGACCGGGTTCGGCTTGTAATGTGCCCAATATAGCACATTTTCCGCAAAAATCAATGGTTTACGCCCGATCCGGGCGCTTTGGGGCGCGCTTTTGACAATTTCGCGACGATTAGGGTTAAGTGGAAGCGAGTATTTCCTTAGTCGCCGGTGCCGGGATTGGGAGAAAAATATTTCTCAAACTTGCCTTCCATGCCCTCGAATTCCTTGGCGTCGGGCGGCGATTCCTTTTTCTGGGTGATGTTCGGCCAGGCCTTGGCGTATTCGGTATTCACTTCCAGCCATTTCTCCAGGCCGGGCTCGGTGTCCGGCTTGATGGCGTCGGCGGGGCATTCCGGCTCGCACACGCCGCAATCGATACATTCGTCCGGATGGATGACCAGCATGTTCTCGCCCTCGTAGAAGCAGTCTACCGGGCAGACTTCAACGCAATCGGTATATTTGCATTTGATGCAGGCTTCAGTGACGACGTAAGTCATCCAAAACTCCGGAACGGGTCAATTTTGAGTGGGTTGCGTAGCGCAGGAACTCCGCAGCCGCAAGTGACGGTGAGCGCCCGGGAAAGGCCTATTTCAACATTCGATTTCAGTATTCCTGCGCCAGCCCGGATGCGCTTGAAAGCAAATAGTTACTCTGGCCGATCTTGCAAATCGTCATAGAGCACGCGCGCCGCGGATGCGTCACCTCGCCGCTCCGCAAATCCGATCACTTTGAGCACACGCACCGTGCGATCGAGCCCGATCGTGAGCACGTCGCCGGCCTTGACGCTGTGCCCCGGCGCGGTTTCCCGCACGCCATTGATGCGGACATGACCGGCTTCGACCAGCGCGGCGGCGCTGGTGCGGGCCTTTACCACCCGCGCATGCCACAGCCATTTATCGAGACGCTGGCGCTCCAAATAACACCCAAAGCGTTTTCAAGCGAAGTGGGCACCGGTTCGCGTGACGAAAACGCGTCAAAACAGAAAATTAGCGATCCTTGCGGTTGGCGGCGAGCTGCTCTTTCAGCGCCGCCAGTTTTGCAAACGGCGAATTGGGGTCGATCGGGCGGTCGCGCTCGCGCGGGGAAGCGCTGGTCGCGTATTGCCGGTGCGAGGGACCGCTCTCCCGGCCGCCTTTGTCGCGGCCACCCTTGTCACGGCCGCCATTGTCGCGACCACCGTGCTCGCGCCCTTTGTCGCGGCCACCGCCGAATTTGCCCTTGTCCCGATCGCGGCCCTGGTCTCGGTCCCTGTCGCGGTCCCTGCCCTTGCCTTCAAAACGCTCGCGCGGCGGACGGCCCTTGTCCTCGCGCGGCTCGCTGGCCGGTGCGCCCTCGGCGGCTACCGCTACTGGCGCGCCTTCGACCGGCGCATCGGGACGGGGTTTTCGAAACTCATGATTGCGATCGCGGCGGCCGCGGCGGTGCCGCTCGCCTTTTGGCGCCTCGCCGGGTTCGCCGGCGGCAGCGACAGCGGCAGGCGCCGCACCTTGCTGCGGGCGGTCGTGATGGCGATGACGGGCGCGATCGTGACGCGGCCGGCGTTCTTCCGAACGGCCGCCGGGCCGCCAGACCTCTATCAGTTCCGGGACCGCGGCTACCTCAGCTGCGGCTGCTTCGGGCGCAACAACGGCGGCGGCAATGTCCGCGACGGAAGCGTCCGCGGCGGAAGCCTCCACGGCAGCAGCGTCCGCCGGCGCGGCATCGCTGACTGCGGGGATCTCCGGCGTTGTCTCCGACGTAGCTTCCACGGCAGCCGGCTCCTGCGGCGCTTCGGCGACCGGGGCGGGCTGCTCCGGCGGGGCTTCGACCGCGACCGGCTCTTCGGCGGCAACGGTTGGTGCGACCGCGACGTCCGCCGTCTCCGCGGAAGCCGCTTCCACCGCAACCACGATCGCGGCCTCGGAAGCTGCGTCCGGCGCAGCCTCCGAAGGTGCGGCCTCCGCCGCAGGCGCTTCGACCACCACCGGTTTCGGCGGCAGCGGCGGACGGCGTTCCATCCGGTAGCCGAGCGCGCGCAAAATCGAGGCAAAATCTTCGCCGGCAGACCCGGTCAGCGACGTCATCGCCTGGGTGACGACAAATCCGCGGCCATCAAAGGCGCCAGCGGGCTTTTCGCCCGGCGAGGTTTCGCGCCAGGCCAAAGCGGGGCGAATCAGATCGGCAAGCCGCTCCAGAATATCGACCCGCACCGCGCGTTCGCCGCATTGCCGATAGCCGAGCACGCGATAGGCATCGCGCGGCAGCGCCTTGTCGATCGGAAACGACGTGCGGCCACTTCCTGCGAGATGCTGCGCGCCCGACAGCGCCGACATATCGACATTGCTTTGCTTTTCGGCCCACAGCAGCGACGCCAGCGCGCGCGCCGCAGGCTTTAACAGCGCCGGCAGATAGATGTGATAGGCCCCGAAGCGGACGCCGTATTTGCGTAACGAAGCCCGCGACGGCTGGTCCAGATCCTTCATCTCGGCCGAAATTTTTGAGCGCTCGAGCACGCCGAGCGCCTCGATCAACTGAAACGCGATGCCGCGCGCGATGCCCGTGATGTCCTCGGCTTTTGTCAGATCGAACAATGGTCCCAAGAGCTTTTCGATATGCGTCTTGAGCCACAGATCGAGCCGGGTCTGTACGGCCTCGCGCGGCGCGCCGGTCAAACGGTCATCGGAAATGATACGCAGCCGCGGATGCAGCGCGTCGTCGGCCGCCACCAGTTTTGCTACGGCATCGCCGGTCCAGCGGATGGTGGCGTCGGATGTCAGCACGAACTGATCGTCGGGCGCGGCCGATAGTTTCTCCGCGCGCGCGTCGATCTCGCCGGCCAGCGCCTTTTGCGCGGTCGCCTGCAACGCCTTCGTATCGGAGCCCGCTTCCGCCGCGTCGGGCGCGAACGTAAATCCATCGAGCCGGCCGATCACATGGCCTTCTACGATCACTTCGCCGGTCTTGCCGATTTCCGTATTCAACATCGTGTTTTCCCGCAGGCGGCGCATCAATACACTGGTACGGCGATCAACGAAACGCTCCGTGAGCCGAAGATGCAGCGCATCGGACAATTTATTTTCAACTTCACGGGTGATTGACTGCCAATGCTCGGGATCGGCCAGCCAATCCGGGCGGTTGGCGACAAAAGTCCAGGTCCGGATCTGCGCGATCCGGCCCGACAGCGTGTCGATATCGCCGTCGGCGCGGTCGGCCAGCTCGACCTGGGCTGAGAACCAGGCGTCCGGTACCCGACCTTTCTTCATCAAAAATTCAAACAGGCTCGTGACCAGCTCGGCATGCGCGGCCGGTGCGATCTTGCGATAGTCCGGAATTTGGCAGGCGTCCCACAGCCGTTCCACGGCGGCGGCGCCATGCGCCATCTCGCGGACATCAGCATCGCGCGCGGCGTGGTCGAGCACGCGCAGATCTTCCGCGATCGGCGCGCGCGTCAGCGCGTCATGCGAGGGCGACAGCGCCAGTGACACCTGCAGCGCGCCGAGCGAGGAAAAATCCAGCTTTGAGTTGCGCCATTGCAAAACTTTCACACTGTCGAACGTGTGGTTCTGCAGCGCGTTGACCAGTTCAGGCTCGAACGGCGCGCAGCGGCCGGTGGTGCCGAACGTCCCGTCGCGCGTGGCGCGCCCGGCGCGGCCTGCGATCTGGGCGAATTCCGCCGGATTGAGCCGCCGGAACTGGTAGCCGTCATATTTGCGGTCGGACGCGAACGCGACGTGATCGACGTCGAGGTTCAGCCCCATGCCGACGGCATCGGTCGCAACGAGATAATCGACGTCGCCATTCTGGAACATCGCGACTTGCGCGTTTCGCGTGCGCGGCGACAGCGAGCCCAGCACGACGGCGGCGCCGCCGTGTTGCCTGCGGATCAACTCCGCGATCGCGTAGACTTCGTCGGCCGAAAACGCCACGATCGCGGTGCGCCGCGGCTGCCGCGTGATCTTGCGGTCGCCGGCGAATTCGAGCTGCGACAGCCGCGGCCTCGTGACGATATTGGCGCCCGGCAACAGGCGCTCGATGATCGGGCGCATGGTGGCGGCGCCGAGCAACAGCGTCTCGTCGCGGCCGCGGCGGTTGAGGATACGGTCGGTGAAGACGTGGCCGCGCTCGAGATCGGCCGCGATCTGGATTTCGTCGACCGCGAGAAACGACACGTCGAGATCCCTGGGCATCGCTTCGACAGTCGAAACCCAGAACCGCGGCCTCGGCGGTTTTATCTTCTCTTCGCCGGTGATCAGCGCGACGGAATCTGGGCCGGCGCGATCGGCGATCTTGTTGTAGACCTCGCGCGCCAGAAGCCGCAGCGGCAGCCCGATCAGCCCCGAGGAATGCGCCAGCATCCGCTCGATCGCGAGATGGGTCTTGCCGGTATTGGTCGGGCCGAGCACCGCGGTGACGCCTGAGCCGGGAGCGCGGTCATTCGCGGACGTGAAGGGATGAGACGAAAAGGCCATGTTTTCTGCTGGTTTCTGCGTCGCTGGGATCGTCGCTGGAATGGAGGGAAGTGTGTCACAATGCGACGCCTTCGAGGTCGCGGCTTAAGCTCTGGAACGGTTGCGGAACGAATCGCGCCCGAATCGCTGACTCCAACCAACTCCGGTTTCGTTCACCGCAACATCTCGCGTTGACGCTTTCGTGACGGCACTAGATCAAGCTTTGAGCGGGTCCACAAGGAGCGGTTTGGCGGCGAATTCCTTAAAGTTTTGGGCGGGCCGGAGTCGAATCAGAAGCGGGGAAGAGTCAAGCGGCGAGTCGCGCTCTATCGCTCCCCTCCCCCTTGCGGGGAGGGGTCGGGGAAGGGGGGCCACACGGGCAGTCCCGATGCGGCCACCCCTCTCCCCAACCCTCCCCCGCAAGGGGGGAGGGAGCGATAGAGTTGTCGCCAGGCTCTTACGCAAAACGTCAATTCGTCTTCGCCACCCGCGGCGGCGTCGCCTGCGTGACGAACTGGGTCGCCTCCAGCATGGCGGTGCCGAGCGGGGTCGGGATGATCATCCGGAACGGCACCAGAAGGCGGGTTCCGGCGACGGGTGCGAAGGCGATCTCGATGTTGCGCTGGGCGGTGAGATATTTGATCACCGCGCGGTCGGGGATGTATCCCGAGACCGGCGAGAAATACACCGCGCAAACCACGACCGGGCCGCGATAGCCCTTCTCGGCCTTCACGGTTTCCATCCGCTTGAAGTCGAGCTTTAAATCATACCGCATGCGGCCGTCGAAGATCGCAGCTCCCGTGCGGCAGGCTTCGGGCGAGAGCGGATCTGACGTGCCGGGCACCCGCAGCATCGATCCCGTCATCGGATCGAAGACGCCGCGGCGATGCGCCTCGGTTACGGGAATCCTATCCGGATCGACCGGCGGATCCGGCTCGATACCGTATTCCTTCACCGTGCCGTTGGCCAAAACCATGTGAATGGCTTCGGTTTTCTTCGAGGTCGTGGTGGACGCTGAATAATTGGTCGCTACCGGAAACCCGTTGACGACGCGGCCTTGCGCGGCGCCCGTGCCGGAGCCGGAGGCAAACGTCTTCAGAAGTCCCGAGGTGCCGCCGAAGGCGGACGCCGAAAACTGATCGTCCGAGATGTCGATGGTCCAGGCGCCCTTGCCGACGGGAATGCCGGCCAATGTCGCCTCATATTGCGCCTCCAGCCTACCTTGCGCGAACGCCGCGGGCGAGGCCAAGAGCGAGGCCAAGAGCACCCAAGTGCCGGCGCAAAGGGCGGCGAACACCCGCAGCACCGACAGCGCGGTCCGGGGCGAAATCGTCTTGTCGGTAATCACCAGGGGTAGTCCTGCTTCACGCGCGATCGATATGTTATTTAAGCAAAAAGGGCCGGCAAACAACGGACCGGCGCGCTTTTTGGGAAAATCCACTAATGGCCCGCGCCGGAACTTATAATTCGGCGGCGAATGCGCCGTTTATATGATGGCCAAATCACAGGGAACGCTCGCAAAATCAGCTTTTTGCGAGGTCTTGGCGCGCGTATTCCGCAAAACTGGGAACCGGTTTTGCGATCAGAATACGCGCAAAACAAAGAATTGAGAGCCTTTTTCGGCAAAGCCGGAAAGGGCTCTCATCCCAAAACCTTGACGCCCCGGCGCTCAGCCCCTATACGTCCCCGGTTCCTGAAAATGGACGAGATTTTTCAACCCCCGAGGGACCGAACAGGCCGGGGATGGCAGAGGATTTATTGCGATGTCGCGGCGCTGCGAACTGACGGCCAAGGGCCCGCAAGTGGGCCACAAGGTCAGCCACTCCAATATCAAGACCAAGCGGCGCTTCCTGCCGAACCTGTGCAACGTCACCTTCATCTCGGACGCGCTCGGCCGCAACGTCCGCCTGCGCGTCTCGACCAACGCCATCAAGAGCGTCGACCACCGCGGCGGCCTCGATGCGTTTTTGATCAAGGCGAAGGCGGACGTCTTGTCGCCGC
This sequence comes from Bradyrhizobium lablabi, assembly GCF_900141755.1. Taxonomy (NCBI): domain Bacteria; kingdom Pseudomonadati; phylum Pseudomonadota; class Alphaproteobacteria; order Hyphomicrobiales; family Nitrobacteraceae; genus Bradyrhizobium; species Bradyrhizobium lablabi. The sequence goes on from NZ_LT670844.1 coordinate 3,669,523, forward strand.
GCGCGCTGGATTTGAAGCGGGCGATCGAGAAGAAGGTGGCTGCGGCGGCGCCGGAGAAGAAGGCGGGCTGAGGGCGTCGAATAGCGTCAGCACTTTTCGGAATTGATTGGCCGGGTCGAAAGACCCGGCTGTTTTTTGGAAAGTACGGGATAATCAACAAAAGACTTCTGCAGGTCCGTGTCTGCCTTTGATCAAAGCGGACCTTCGTTTCGTACCCTAAATCTTTAGCGTCGACGCATCTGTACCTCGACGGCGGTAAGCAGCGCCTCTTCGTAGGCGCGTTGAAAGCGATTGAAATAGGAGCGCTGGTTGATGAATCTTGCGATGGCCTCACTCTCTCTCGTCTTGGGACTTGGAACGGTGAATTCGAGTCCTAGGAAACCCGTCAGCACGAGGCGGAACAAACACGCCGCATAATCGATGATCGGATTCTGATTTAGCATGAGGGCGTTGCCCTCCACGTCGTTGCCATGCAGGAAATCATTACGGAGATCGTAAACCTTTCGGCAGATCCAGGTAGCGAGTTGCTTTTGTTGGGGCGCCTTGCCAAGGATCGTGTGAGCCGGCTCCGCAAGCTTCTGATTGAGCCATTTGACGGACTCGAGTAACGCGGAGACCGTACCGAAGTCCGATTGGCCTGTGCTGCCCGGATGCGCGACGATTTCGAAAGCACTCACCCAAAGGGCCAGCGAGCGGCCGGTGTCGTAGAAAACAGCGGCGGTCATTGCAGGGATACGTCCGGCCTCATTCGCCATATTCAGCGCCCGGAACAGCGCCTTATCCTTCCATTTCGGTTGATCGTCGGAGAAGCGAATCACCCAACGATTCAGAAGCTCACGCGCCAAAGGCTCGTCAATGTCAGGCTCATTGATCGTGGCCTGCGGTTGTTCCGGGAAGCACTGCCCCTTGAATTCTTCCAACACATGGCCGTGTGACACTGCGGGATTGACCATGTGGATGCCTTCATAGCTCCTGTCGATCATCCAAGGGTAGAACTGGAAAGCGTTAGAAAACGCCAACCCATTGGCGCGCTGGTAGCGTAATCGCGACGATCGTGCATAAGGGACAATCGAAACGGAAACGATATCGCGGAAAGCGGTGACAGCTTCGGCGGTGCGATATGACGGGGGTGCGTCATCCTTGATCAACAGGAGGGATGGCCATACCCGTTCTTTGAACTGGCCGGAAAACTTCGAAAGGAAGGTCATTAGTTCAGGATGATCGGCCCGAAGTGTCTGAACCCGGGCGTCGGTCGGCGATACGATAGCAGCAAAGTCGCATTCGACAGCGCCCCTCATATCAAGGTTAGGTAGAATAAGTATAGGACTCCACACATCCATTTTAAGTCACTCGGGAAGGCACCGACGCTGCGCCATCGTCCTAGGTTGCATTCTGCCTTAATGCGCGATTCGGCGGGCTAGAATTCCAAATCCGCCATTATACTCGTGAGATTATTATGGCCCTTGCCGTTGATCCCGTGCCAAGAGACTACCGCCAGCGCAAAAAGCTGTGGGTCAACAGCAGCCTATGGCTCGGAATCAATGAACGCCCCTATGTCCCGTTGGCCGTGCAAGGGCTGGGCTATGCCGAACGAATGCTCCTGGAAATGGAGGAACGGCTTGCCGAGATGACCGCCAGCCCGGGACCTCGCAACGCGCGTGATCGTTTGCTCTCGGAATGCTCTTCCCATTCGGTACTCTGGGTATTCGGCCTCTATGAGGTCGTGCGCGTCATCAAGGACGCGAGGACGCATCACTTCGAAGCGATGCGTAATTTGTTCTGGCAGTTGGAAGTTCTACGAATGCCGCTCGCTAAGCACGAAGTGAAGCGAACCGATCGTAAGGAAGCTCCTCCCGTTCACTATCCGACAAACTCTTGGGAGCCAGAGACGGGGCGAGTAGGATGGATCAGTATTGATCCTCTGAGCCATGCTTCCCGCGTCGTGACGCGCCACGAATTCGCCGATGAATTCTTGTCCGTCACAGCGTTCGAGCCAGCGTCGCAACCCCCATTCCCCATCGGCGGGCAGCTCGGCCTAGATGATTGATATCGACGGGGAGCATTGCATGGATCCTAAATTCGCTAGGTTTGTTGAATCGCTCGCACCCAAGCTTGCGGATTTGCTTGTACGGCCTCCCGTAAAGGCAGGCGCACTTCCAAGGGATATGCCGATGTCGGGCGTGTACCTTTTTAGCGAAGGAACGAAGCATCTCTGTGTCGGCCGATCCAATACACTTCGCAAGCGTCATGGCCGCCATTGCCTGCCCGGCGCAACCTACAAGCAGGCCGCATTTGCATTCCAGCTTGCGCGGGAAGCGACCGGGTCAATCACCGCGTCCTATCGCCCGGGTGCGGCAAGCCGTGCGGGGTTAATGGAAGTGCCCGCTTTCCGTGACGCCTTTCACGCAGCCAAGGCACGTATCCGAGCGATGGACTATCGGTTTGTCGAAGAGACCGACCAGACATGCCAGGCACTGCTCGGAATTTACTGCTCCGTCGCGTTGGCGACGCCCTACAAGACTTCGGTACCCTCTAACCTCGCCACGACCCCAGCCGCGCAATTGCCCGACGGGCAAATCACCAATTTCCTGTCCAGCCCCCTACGCAAAAATATTTCTGTTTTTCCGAAATACAAATCAAGCTATATGATTCACCGTCCCGCCTCACTGGAGGGGCGGTTCGCGATCGTCACGGACGCGAGGCGGGATGCGGTGGACGCGGATGCGCCGATAACGAACGGCGCTGAGGCGGACGGCGAAGTCGTGTGGTCCTGACACCCCGACGCTGGTGTCAAGTTGGCGGAGGTAACTCTGCTGGCGACGGTGGCAAGAAAGCCCGGTCACCGGGGAGAGCACGAAATAAGCCGTAAACCATTGCGTGGGGAATGCTGGGTGATTCCGGTGTGACCTGACTAACGCGTGTGCGTTCTACCACTATCATTGCACACGCGGCTATCGGGCGCATCGGGCGCCCGGCATTCCCTGCGCCCTCTGTTAGCGGAGGGCGGGAAATAACAGCAAAACTCGGGCGCAACGCGCGGCGAGATTGCGAAATTTTGTCTGTCTAATGACGGGTTGTTTTCCTGAAAAGAGATTACGCATCGGCCCCTCCACGTCATTGCGAGGAGCGACGCGACGAAGCAATCCAGCTTTCTCACCGCGGATGCAAAGCTGGATTGCTTCGCTTCGCTCGCAATGACGTGGAGGGGCCGCAGCCCGGCGCAATGCGAAATCCGGGCCCGGCGGACCTGCAATCCCGGATTGCGCTTCGCACCATCCGGGATACGCTGCCTCACCGGCCCCGATTAAAAAAGAGGAAACACCATGAAACGAGTGATGATCCTGAACGGTCCGAACCTCAATCTGCTCGGCGTGCGGGAGCCGCATATTTACGGCAACACGACCTTGGCGCAGATCAAGGAGAACTGCGAGAAGGTGGCGGGGCAGCTCGGGCTTACGCTCGCCTTTCACCAGTCGAACCACGAGGGGGAGCTGGTCGACCTGATCCAGGAGGCGCGCAAGAGCGCGGATGCCATCATCATCAATCCGGCCGGCTATTCCTTTACCTCGATCGCGATCGTCGATGCGATCAAGGCGTTCGAGGGGCCGGTGATCGAGGTGCACATCTCCAACATCCACGCCCGCGACGAATATCACCGGCATTCGAAGATATCGCACGCCGCGACCGCCGTGATCTGCGGCCTGGGCCCGCAAGGCTATATCGCCGCGATCCACGCGCTGCCGCAGATGGGGAAGAAGTAGCCCTCGTCATTGCGAGCGCAGCGAAGCAATCCACAGCGCCGCATCGGGATAGATGGATTGCTTCGTCCGCTGCGCTCCTCGCAATGACGGTCTTTGTTGTATTTCGAATTGCGTAACCCAATCCCCCGGAGACCCCACCCGTGAAAATCGTCGATCTCAGCCGCGAGCTTTATCACAAGACCCCGACCTATCCGGGCCATCCGCCCATCATCCACGGCGTCTGGACCACGCACGAAGAGTCCTTTGTCGCGTCCGGCAATGTGCATGGGCTGTCCTCGATGTACATCTCGATGCCCGACCATGCCGGCACCCATATCGATGCGTTCAGGCATTTCAACAAGGGTGGCCAGCCGATCAACGAATATCCGCTGGAAAACTGCATCGTGCCGGGCATCTGCCTTGATCTCCGCCACATCGCGCCGCGAGCCGAGATCACGCCTTCCGATCTCGAGGCGGCGGTGAAGCAAGCCGGCGTCACCGTGCCGAAGCGCGGCACAGTGTTGTTGTGCACCGGCCATCACGCGCGCACCTTTCCGCGGAAAGAATATGCCAGCGAAAATTCCGGCGTGAATGTCGCGGCCACCGAGTGGCTGGCCGCCCAGGGCGTCGTGCATTTCGGCATCGATTCGATGCGGCTGGGGCCCGAGGGCAAAGTGAATTCGCTGGTCCACAAGGCCTGCGGCGAGCTCGACATCACCCACATCGAAAGCCTGTGCAATCTGGAAGCGCTGTTAGGCCAGGGCCCCTTCACCTTCATCGGCCTGCCGCTGAAAATGCGCGAGGGCACGGGCTCCCCGATCCGCGCGGTCGCGGTGTTCGGGATGTGAGGGGTGGATCTTTGGAATGTGAGGCGGCTTCCCGGGCTTCAACACCCTCGGTGTCATACCCAGCAAAGCGGGGTATCCAGTACGCCGCGGCTTCTCGATCAATCATTGCCGTCTCCGGAATACTGGATCGCCCGGTCAAGCCGGGCGATGACAGCGGTATGGGGACTGAGCGAGCCGATCAAAAGCGCGTTGATGACGCCTTATTGGCATGTTTGTTGCATTTTTCGCGGCAACCAAGGGAGCCGCGTCCATGACTGCTAAAATACGCCGCCGTGAATTCATCGCCGGACTTGGCGCTAGCCTTGGCGCCGGCCTCATCGCCGCGCCTTCGATCGTGCGCGCGGAGGGCGAGCCGATCCTGATCCGCGCCGGCGCGCTCAAACTGATCCATTCGATCGCGCCCTATTTCTACGATCAGTTCGTGCCCGCAGGCTATAATATCGAAGTGCTGCCGTTCGAGACGCCGACCGAATGCAAGAATGCGGTGGTGACAAAATCCGTCGATTTCGGCGCGTTCGGCATTGCCGCCGCCGTGCTGGGCGCCGCCGCCGGCGAGCCGGTCGTGGTGATCGCCTCGACCTGCAATCGCGGCATGGCGATCATCGCCAAAAAGGGCGAAGGCATCGCCACGATCAAGGACCTCAAAGGCAAGCGCGTCGCGGTGTTTCCGGGGACGACGCAAGAGGTGTTTTTCCTGGAGCGGCTGCGCATGGAAGGCATGACCATCAAGGACGTCGAGCCGGTGCGCGTCTCCTTCAGCGAAATGCATATCGCGCTGTCGCGCGGCGACATCGACGCCTATGTCGGCGCCGAGCCGGGCCCCGGCGTGTCGCTTTCATCCGGCATCGGCACGCTGGTCGAATATCCCTATTCGACCGCGATGGGCTCGCTCAACATGGTGTTCGGCACCCATCGCGACATCATCACCGAGAAGCCGGACCTCGTCCGCGTGATGCTCGGCATTCACCAGCGCGCGACCGATTTCGCCGCCACCAACAAGGACGCCATGGTCGCGATGGCCTCCAGCAAGCTCGGGCAGAAGAAGGAAGCGATCGAAGCCTCCGTGCCCAATGTCGAACTGACCTGGCGGCTCGGCGCGACCCAGATCGAGCAATCGAAGATTTACGCCGATCACATGCTGGCGCTGAAACAGATAAAGCGCCTGCCGGATTTCGCGACCTTCATCGACACCAGTTTTGTCGATGCGGTGAAACCGACCTGACCGTGACCACGCTGACGTCGCCGAGCGAGGACGACGGCACCGCATCGGCGCGCGAGACTTCCTGGGCCGCGACATGGTGGCCGCGGTTGCGGCCATTGTTGCTCGCGATCGCCTTTCCCGCAGCGCTGCTCGCGATGTGGCATTTCGCGACGGTGGCGCGGCCGGCGAGCCTGATCCCGCCGCCGCACGATGTGTGGCTGGAATTGTGGGATCTCGCCTTCGGCGGCATCAATGACGATGCCTACAGCAAGACCCTGCATATCCACCTGCTCGCCTCCGTCAGCCGCGTCTATGGCGGGTTCGCGTTGGCGCTGATGGTGGCGCTGCCGCTGGGCATGCTGATCGGGCGGGTGCCGCTGATCCGGCAATTGATCGACCCGACCATCCAGATCCTGCGCCCGGTCCCGGTCACCGCCTGGCTGCCGCTCGCGATGATCATTTTTGGCTTGGGCCCGCGCTCGGCGTTCTTTCTGGTGTTTCTCGGCGCGTTCTATCCGATCCTGGTCAATACGATCTTCGGCGTCCGCTCGGTCGAGCCGCGATTGTTCGAGGCGGCCTCGATGCTCGGTTGCTCCGGCTCGGCGCAGTTCTTTCGCGTCGTGCTGCCGGCGGCGCTGCCGTCGATCTTCACCGGCATGCGGCTTGGCCTAGGCTTTGCGTGGGTCGTGATCGTGGTCGGCGAGATGACCGGCGTGCAGACAGGATTGGGCGCCATCATCATGGAAGCGCGCCAGCTCTCGCGCACCGAAATCGTGATTTCCGGCATGATCGTGATCGGCACCGTCGGCTTTCTGTCCGACCGGCTGGTGATGCTGATCGGACGGCGGCTGCTGGCCTGGAGTCCGTCGCATGGCTGAAGCAACCGCGCCGATCCTGGAGATGAAAAACGTCGGCAAGATTTTTTCGCAAGCCGGGCGCGCCATCGAGGCGCTGCGCGGCGCCAATCTGCGCGTGAAAAAAGGCGAGTTCATCTGCCTGATCGGCGCCTCCGGCTGCGGCAAGTCCACATTGCTGCGGCTCGCTGCGGGCTTTGAGGCTGCGACCCAGGGCGACGTCCTGATGTGGGGCACAGAGATCACCGGGCCCGGGCCGAGCCGCGGCATGGTGTTTCAGGATTACGGCCTGTTTCCCTGGCTCAATGTCCGCGACAATATCGGCTTCGGTCCGAAATCGCGCGGGCGTGCAAAAAGCGAAATCCGCGACACGGTCGCGCATTTCATCGATCTCGTGGGACTACAACGTTTCGCCGACGTTTATCCGCACCAGCTTTCCGGCGGCATGAAGCAGCGCGTTGCGATTGCCCGCGTGCTGGCGAACGATGCCGAGCTGGTGCTGATGGATGAACCATTCGGCGCGCTCGACGCCATGACGCGCGAACGGCTGCAGGACGAGTTGGTCGAGATCTGGTCACGCACCGGGCTGACGGTCCTGTTCGTCACCCACTCGATCGAGGAAGCGATTTTTCTCGCCGACCGCGTCGTCGTGATGTCGCCCGGCCCCGGCCGCATCGACAATGAATATTCGATCGATCTGCCAAGGCCGCGCGATATCGCAAGCTCCGAATTCAACGAATGGCGGCGGATGCTGTCGTCGCAATTGCACAGCCATCACGGGCGCAAGGCGGGGTGATTGGCCGTGAGCTTAGCGTTGGAGCAAACGAAACGCGGGACGGCGTCCCCAAACGCCGTCCCGCGCCACCACCCCACCGTAACCTTACGCCGCGCGGCCGAGCTCCGTGCCCAGATGTTTCAGCCGCGGCAGCACTTCCTGCTTCAACAGCGTCAGCGAATGATGCCAGGCCTCCGGCTTGTGCTTGTAATCAAAACCGAACACCAGCAGCACCCCAAAACCGCCGACCTCGCGGTAGATGGTCTCGATCTTTTCGGCGACCGTCGAAGGCGAGCCGACAACCCAGTTGTGGCGGGCGCAATAGTCGACGGTGACGTCAGAGTCCGGAACATCCGGCGCGTGCTTCAGACAGTCCTTGAAGCCGAAATGGCCGAGCAGGGGCAAAAAATATTCGCCCATCATCCGGCCCATCATGTCGCCAGAGGAGAGCTTCCAGGCCTCCTCGTCGGTATCGGCGACGAACACCTCGCGCACCAGGCGCCAGTCCTGCCGGCTCGGCTTGCGCCCGGTCTTGGCGGCGCCGATCTCGACCGAATCCCAGTGGCTTCCGACATAGGCCGGGTTGAGGTTGAGACTCATCGGAATGAAGCCGCGCTCGCCGGCGAGCTTCAGCGTGTCGGAGTTCTTGCTCAGGCCGGCGACGCCGATCGGCGGATGCGGCGCCTGCTTCGGCATGAGGTGAGGTTTCAGGAAATCGAACATGGTATCCGGCTTGGTCACGGTCCAGAATTTGCCCTGGTAGGTCCACGGCGCATCATCGGTCCACATCTTCAAGATGATCTCGAGCGCCTCGCGGGTCATGTCGCGGTTCTGGCCGGCCATGCCATCGACATTGAACATCGCCCAGTCGGTCGGCACGCCGGACGCTGCGACACCGAAATTCAACCGGCCATCGGAGAGATGATCGAGCATGGCGACGCGGTTCGCGAGTTCAGCCGGGTGGTGATAGGGCAAGAGGAAACCGCCGGGGCCGAGGCGGATGTTCTTGGTCTGCAAAAACGCCTGCGCCAGCAACAGGTCGGGCGCCGGATGCGGTTCCCAGGGCGCGGTGTGATGCTCGCCGATCCAGGCTTCCTGGTAGCCGAGTTCATCCAGCCAGCGCAGCACCTGCAGATCCCAATCGTGGCCCTCCTTCAGCCCGCACTCCGGCGGATGCGAGGGCATCGCGAAATATCCGATTTCCATGGGGTTTCCTCACTTTTTTGTTTTGACGCGTTTTCTTTATGCGAACCGGTACCCACTTCGCTTGAAAACGCTATGCAGTTTTTCGAAGCGCGTCTTGTTGCGCGCGAACGAAAGTACCTGCCCCGGTTGCGGCTGAATTGTGACGGGCTTTCCGTCATTGCGAGGAGCCAACGGGTCGCGCGAATGCGCGCCCGATGACAGGCTCCGCGACGAAGCAATCCATACCGCCCGTTCGGCTGTGGATTGCTTCGCTTTCGCTCGCAATGACGGCTAATTCCCTACCGCGCCCCGAACGTCGTCGTCCCGAACAGCGCCTTTTGCGTCGAGGGTTGCGAGCGCCAATATTGCGGCGGGGCTTGTACCTGGCCGCCGAGTTCGGCGGCGGCGTGCCAGCCCCAGCGCGGGTCGTAGAGCATGCCGCGGGCGAGCGCGACCATGTCGGCCTTCCCCGAGGCGACGATCTCCTCGGCCTGTTTTGCCTCCGTGATCAAGCCGATCGCGATGGTGTTGACGCCAACCGCCTCCTTGATCGCTTGCGCGAACGGCACCTGATAGCCGGGCGAAAGCGGAATCTTCTGCAGCGGCGACACGCCGCCGGAAGACGCATCGATCCAGTCGACGCCGCGCTTTTTCAATTCCTTGGCAAATTCGATGGTCTGCGCCAGGTCCCAGCCGCCCTCGACCCAGTCGGTCGCCGACACCTTGACGCCGATCGGCTTGTCCGCGGGAAAGGCCGCACGGACCGCGTCGAATACTTCGAGCGGATAGCGCATGCGGTTTTGCAGGCTTCCGCCATATTGGTCGGTGCGCTTGTTGGCGATCGGCGACAGGAACTGGTGCAAGAGATAGCCGTGCGCGCCGTGCACTTCGAGGGCATCGATGCCGAGCCGGTCGGCGCGCTTGGCGGCGGAAGCGAACGCGTCGCGGATGCGCGCCAGGCCCGCCGCGTCAAGCGCGAGCGGCGCCGCCTCGCCCTCCTTGTGCGGCACCGCGGAGGGGGCGACCGTCTGCCAGCCGCCTTCGGAAATCGGGATCAACTGGCCGCCGTTCCAGGGCACATGGCTCGACCCCTTGCGGCCGGCGTGGGCGATCTGCATCGCCACTGCCGTTTTGGAATGTTTGCGCACCGAAGCCAAAATCGGCTTCAGCGCCGCTTCGGTGGCGTCGTTCCACAGGCCGAGGCAGCCGGGTGTGATGCGGCCGATCGCCTCCACATGCGTGGCCTCGATGCAGAACATCGCCGCGCCCGACAACGCCAGCGTGTTGATGTGAGTAAAATGCCAGTCATTGGCCTCGCCGTTTTCGGCCGAGTACTGGCACATCGGCGCCACCATGACGCGGTTGGCAAGCGCAAGGCCGCGCAGCTTTATTGGAGTAAACAGGGCGCTCATGAGGGATTTTTCCAGGTGGGAGGAAGGAATGTCGTGGCTCATCTAATCAGGCCCTGCATTTTCCTCAACCGCCTCAAAGGCTGGCTAAAGATGCAGCCAACGCAAGCTAAGCGGTATTTATCGTCATTGCGAGGAGCCAACGGGTCGCGCGAACGCGCGCCCGATGACAGGCTCCGCGACGAAGCAATCCACAGTCACTCTGCCGTGATATGGATTGCTTCGCTCCTCGCAATGACGAATGGCTACGGCTTGATCCCGGCGGCCTTGATCACTTCCGCGTTGGCCGCGATTTCGCGGACGACAAAATCGTCCATCTCCTTAGGCGTCAGCGGCATGGCTTCGACGCCGAGCCTTTTCAGACTGTCCTGCATCGCGGGCTCGGTCAGCACTTTTATGCCGGCGGCATGAAATTTATCGATGATGTCGCGCGGGGTTTTCGAGGGCATGAAGACGCCGAACCAGATCAGGCTTTCGGCATTTTTCAAACCGGCCTCCGCCGGCGTCGGCACGTCGGGCAGATCGGGCGCGCGCTGCGGCGTCGAGACCAGGAGCGCGTGCACCTTGCCTTCGCGGATCAGCGGCAGCGCCAGAGCAAGCGGGGCGAAATAGAAATCGATGCGGCCGCCGAGGATGTCGGCCAGCACTTCCGAGCCGCCGCGATAGGGCACGTGCGTGGCCTCGATGCCGGCGGCGAGACGGAATTTCTCGGCCGAGATATGCACCGCGCTGCCGATGCCGACGGAGCCGAACGAAATCGATCCAGGCTTTGCCTTGGCGTCCGCGACAAAATCCTGCACGTTTTTCCACGGCCGCGAGCTAGGCACCACCATCACATTGGCGCTGGAGCCGATCATCAGCACCGAGGCCAGGTCTTTCGTGGTGTCAAAACTCAAATTGGGAAAGATCGCGGGCGCGATCGTCAGCGCGGAGGAATGGGCCAAAATGCTGTAGCCGTCGGGATCGGCCTTCGCAACCTGAGCGGTGCCGAGCGTGCCGCCGGCGCCGGGGCGATTCTCGATCACGATCGGCTGACCCAGTTCCGCCGCGAGCCGGTCGAGCACCAGCCGCGGCACCACGTCGGTGGCGCTGCCGGCGCCGAACGGGATCACCGCCTTGATCAGCCGCGACGGCCAGGTTTCGGCGTGCGTTGGGGCGAAGGCGAAGAGGATCGAGAGAAGGCAGCTCAGGCGGATGGATTTGCACATCGGCAGCTCCGGTGTCATCGGCCACGTTTACAGTTGTCATCACCCGCGAAAGCGGGTGATCCAGTATTCCAGAGCACTCGCGATAAATTGCGCAGCCACGGCGTACTGGATCCCGCTTGCGCGGGGTATGACAACCGAGTTTGGAGCGGCGCAACGCAAACCTCAATCCACCAGCTTGAACTGCAACAGCAGCGTGCGCTGGATCGGCGAGAAATTGTCGTCGGAGATCATGGTCAGCACGGTGTCGCCTTCGGGCGTGACGTGCGCGTCGATGCCTTCCATATTGTCGATCTCCTCGCCCAAATCCGCCTCGAAGATCGCGGGGCCGTCGACGGCGGCGCCCGGCGCCAGCGATTTGAGCGCGATGCGGCGGATGCGGATGCCGACGCCCGAGAGCAGCGAGAATTTTCGTTCGAGCACCAACAGATCGCCCGAGGGCAACAGCACGGCGTCGCTGATATCGAAATTCTTGCTGCGGCGAATGCTGAACTGTCCCGGCGTCGGCCCGCCGACCAGGAACGCGATCAGATTGCCGTCACGATCGAGGCCGCGCTCGGACATCGCGATCAGCGTGCCCGCCAGCGGAAGACCTTTTGGTACGAATACCAGCGCTTCCAGCCCCTTGTTGAACGGCAGCTTCTTGACCGCCGGCGGCATCGCGAACACCTCGCCGCGCGCGCGGGTAAAACCCTTGGCAAAATCGAAACGCAGCACCTGGTTGACGCGCTCGAGCCCGACGTAAACGACAGTGCCATCGAGCGCGATCGATTCCGAATCGAACCAGCCGCGCGCCGTGATCGGCTTGCCGTCGGGCCCGAGCATCGGTGCTGCCTCGACGTCGTCGAGCCCGGTCATCGCGCGTCCCTGATAGAGGATGCGCCCGGTGAACCAGCTGCCGTGATCGCTCAACGCGATAAAGCGCTCGCCTTTGGCATCCAGCCGCAGTCCCGACAAGCCGCCAAAGCCAGGGAAGGACGAGGTCAGCACCAGCCCGCTGCGATATTCCAGCGCGCCGAAGCGGACGCGCGCGTGGTCGCGCGTATCGAAAGAGGGAATCGGCCGAGCCTTGACCTCGATCGGGACGGGAGCTGCGGCTGCGGCCGAGAATTCATCCGGCGGCAGCGATTTTGGCGGCGGCTCGGTCGCCGATTGCGCCCGCACCATGTCCGGCATCGCGGCGGACAACAACCCCGCCGCCGTTGATCTCAGGAAGCCGCGGCGGCCAAGGGGTGCGCGCATATTTCAGGAGTGCAATCTGCGCCGGTGGCCGCTCGCCGCGGGCGGCGCGCCGTGGGTCTCGCTGAACAATTCGGCGAGCTTTTCGGTGATGGCGCCGCCGAGTTCCTCGGCGTCCACGATGGTGACCGCGCGGCGATAATAACGAGTGACGTCGTGACCGATGCCGATCGCGATCAACTCCACCGGCGAGCGGGTCTCGATCTCCTCGATGATGTGGCGCAGATGGCGCTCCAGATAATTGCCGGGATTGACCGACAGCGTCGAGTCGTCGACCGGCGCGCCGTCGGAAATCATCATCAGGATCTTGCGCTGTTCGGAACGTCCGAGCAGCCGCTTGTGCGCCCAGTCGAGCGCCTCGCCGTCGATGTTTTCCTTGAGCAGGCCCTCGCGCATCATCAAGCCCAGATTCTTGCGCGAGCGCCGCCATGGCGCGTCCGCCGCCTTGTAGATGATGTGGCGGAGATCGTTGAGCCGCCCGGGATTGGCCGGCTTGCCGGCGGCAAGCCACGCCTCGCGCGACTGCCCGCCCTTCCAGGCGCGCGTCGTAAAGCCCAAAATCTCGACCTTGACGCCGCAGCGTTCCAGCGTGCGCGCCAGAATATCGGCGCAGGTGGCGGCAACCGTGATGGGCCTCCCACGCATCGAGCCGGAATTGTCCAGAAGCAGCGTCACAACGGTATCGCGGAAGGTCGCTTCTTTCTCGTGCATGAACGACAGCGGGTGATAGGGATCGGTCACCACGCGCGACAGCCGCGCCGGATCCAGAATGCCTTCCTCGAGATCGAACTCCCAGGCGCGGTTTTGTTGGGCCATCAATCGCCGCTGCAGCCGGTTGGCGAGCCGCGCCACGATGCCCTGCAGATGCGCGAGTTGCTTGTCGAGATAGGAGCGCAGGCGTTCCAGCTCGTCGTGATCGCAAAGGTCCTCAGCCGCGATCACCTCGTCGAATTTCGGCGCGAAGGCGTGATATTCCGGGCCGCGCGGTTCGTTGGCGCCACGCGAGTTCGGCCGCGTCGCTTCCCCCGGCGTCTCGTCGTCGCCGAGTTCGCCGTCGTCGAAGGTGTCGGAGGTCGAGGCTTGCGCGCTTTCCATCGCGCTCTCCGACATCTCGTCGGTCGAGGCCTGCGCCTGGTCGGCGCTCATTTCCTGCGCCGCGTCGGAATCAGGCGAGCCCTCGGCGCCGGACTGGTCGTTCTCGCCGTCGCGGTTTTCGTCCTGGTTCTCGTCGTCATCGGCTTCGGCGTTGCGGTCGTCGCCGAGTTCGAGCGCGGATAACAGATCATGCACGGCGTCGCCGAACTTCGCCTGATCTTCCGCCAGGCGATCCAGCCGGTCGAGCCGCGTGCCGATCTTGTCTTCCAACACTGGCCGCCACAGGTCGACCATCTTGCGCGCAGCAGCGGGCGGCGCGAGGCCGGTCAGGCGCTCGCGCACCAGCATGGCGAGTGCGTCCGACAATGGTGCGTCGGCACGGTCGGTGATCTCATCGAACTTGCCGCGGTGGAAATGATCGTCGAGCATCGCGGTGAGATTTTTGGCGACGCCCGCCATCCGCCGCGAGCCGAGCGCCTCGACGCGGGCCTGCTCGACCGCCTCGAACACGCCGCGCGCCTGCGGATTGCCCGGCATCAGCTTGCGGTGAACTTTCGGATCGTGGCAAGCAAGCTTTAACGCAATCGAATCGGCGTGGCCGCGCACGATCGCGGCATCGCGTCTTGTCATCTTGCGCGCCGGCTCCGGCAGCCGGGCCTTGCCCGGCGCCAATCCAGGCCGCTCGGCGGCGAACGTCACCTCAAGCTCCGGCTTTTTCGCGATCGCGCGCAGGCACGCGGTGACCGCGCGCTTGAACGGCTCGGTCGGCGCTTCCTTGGATCCGGTGCGGAATTTCTGGTTCGACGTCGTCATCGCAATCCTTACAGCGCTTTCGTAAACCAGTGACGCGTCACGCCGCCGGGATAGCCGTCGAGTGTACCGAACTCTTCATAGCCGCAGCCGCGGTAGAATCCGGGAGCCTGGATGCTCATGGTGTCGAGATAGGATCGCACGGCGCCAAACCGCCGCGCCTCCTCCTCGATCTTTTCCATCAACGCCGTCCCGTGCCCCTTGCCGCGAAACCGCTCCTCGATCCAGAACAACTGGATGAACAAGACGGTCATCCAGACCTCGCCGACAATGCCGCCGACGATCGCGTCGTTGTCACGCAGCGAGATGGCGAAGCGGCGATATTTCTGCTTCCCCAATTTCTCGCCATTATAGCGGATCAGCCCGCCAAGCACCGCGCGCTTGGTTTTTCCAATCGTGCGCTCAGTGGTGATTGCCGGCATCGCATCAGCTCAAGGCCACGTTCACCGAGGATTCCGCAAGCTCCGCATTGAAGCAACGCTGATAGAATTCGGCCACCAACGGCCGCTCCAGCTCGTCACACTTGTTGAGGAAGGTGACGCGGAACGCAAAGCCGATATCGCTGAAAATCTCGGCGTTCTCGGCCCAGGTGATCACCGTGCGCGGGCTCATCACCGTCGACAAATCGCCATTGGCGAAGGCGTTGCGGGTGAGGTCGGCGAGCCGCACCATCTTGTTGACGATGTCGCGGCCCTCTTGCGTCCGGTAGTGATGCGCCTTCGCCAGCACGATCTCGACTTCCTCGTCATGGGCGAGATAGTTCAGCGTGGTGACGATCGACCAGCGGTCCATCTGGCCCTGGTTGATCTGCTGGGTGCCGTGATAGAGCCCGGAAGTATCGCCGAGGCCTACCGTATTGGCGGTCGAGAACAGCCGGAACGAGGGATGCGGCTTGATCACCTTGTTCTGGTCCAAGAGCGTCAGGCGCCCCGAAACTTCCAGCACGCGCTGGATCACGAACATCACATCGGGCCGGCCGGCATCGTACTCGTCGAACACCAGCGCGATATTATGCTGCAGCGCCCAGGGCAGGATGCCGTCGCGGAATTCGGTGACCTGCTTGCCGTCCCTGACGACGATGGAATCCTTGCCGACCAGATCGATACGGCTGATATGGCTGTCGAGATTGACGCGCACGCAGGGCCAGTTCAGCCGTGCGGCGACCTGCTCGATATGGGTCGACTTGCCGGTGCCGTGATAGCCCGTGACCATGACGCGGCGGTTCTTGGCAAAGCCCGCGAGAATGGCCAGCGTGGTGGCGCGGTCGAAGCGGTAATCCGCATCGACATCAGGCACATGCGGGTCGACTTCGGAATAGGCCGGCACCTCGAGGTCGCTGTCGATGCCGAATACCTGCCGCACCGACACCTTCATGTCGGGCAAACCGGCGGGCTCCTCAATTTTGGTCATGGCGGCGGTCGTCATCAATCCTCCGAGGTCCCGGGCGTTCCCGAAACCAGATTTGCGATATGGCTTACGGATGGGTGCTCCTTGGAACCTATCAGAGAGCGAGGGTTCGCAGAAGCCCGCGGTCCAATCAAAGTTCCGCTGCCTTATCATCAAGATAGGCACGGGCCACGGTTTTTGGAAGGCTGCCCTGCGAATCACGCCATGCTTTCGCGAAGACAATCGGGGCTTCTTTGATGGTTGCGGCCATTTGACCCCATTCCCTCCGACTGGTGTTCCCATTCCGGTGTTCGCCACTACATCTTGAAAGCGTCCGTGGAGGAAGGTTTCTGAACCCCCTCACCCGCCGCGAGTTATGTTAGGTCTCCGCCGAACCGGACCCCCACGCCAGCCCAGGATTTTTGTGACTTCCTTCATCGATCCATTAATTGCGTTCGTCTCGGCAAATCCGTGGCTTGCCTATATGACGATATTCTTGGCCGCCCTGCTGGAGGCCGTACCGGTGTTCGGTTCGGTGATTCCGGGCTCGACCATCATCCTGGCGCTAAGCGCGCTGATCCCGGGCGGCGAGTTGAAGCTTGAATGGGTTCTGGTGGCGGCCGCAGCCGGCGCCGTGCTCGGCGACGGATCGGCGTTCTGGATCGGACATCGCGCCCAGCGCGAAATCCTCTCTTCCTGGCCGCTGTCGAATTACCCGCGCCTGATCGCGCAGAGCGAGGCTTTCTTTAAGCGCTGGGGCGTAATGGCGGTGTTCTTTGCCCGCTTCGTGCCGCCGATCAGGGCCTTTGTGCCGATCACCGCTGGCGCTCTCGGGATGCCGCCGTCGCGGTTTTATCCCGTCAACATCGCCGCGATCCTGTTATGGGCGCCCGCCCACGTGCTGCCGGGCGTGGTGGCGGTGTCGGCGTTGCACCACTACGCCGGCATCCCCCATCATGCCGGGATCGCCAAGCACGTCTGGATCCTGGCGGTGATCGGCGGCGCGCTGATCGTCGCGCTGGCGACCTGGACCATCCGCCGGCGGCATGGCGGCGGCGTGATCGAATCCGCGACCGAGCCGGTCCGCAAGAAGACCGGCTGAGAATACTTCCGTCGTCCCGGCCTTGAGCCGGGACGCCTTGTTGCGGACTCATGCGGTCCGGTACAGCACCCGGAATTGCGGCGGTACCGGATTGGCCATGATCTGGGCTTCCACCGGCAGGATCGCGATCACCTGGTCGGCGGAAATGCCGCGCTCGATCAGTTTCGAGTTGAGCGCCTCGATCTTGGCCTCCGTGAACATCTCATCGACGACGTTGGCGCGGTTGGAAAGCGGAGCAGTTTGGGGGGCAGCCATGATCAATTATTCCTTTCAGCTGAAAATGCTTTGCTGAAGCATGATCCGGAAAAGCGCAGACCGATTTTCCGAAGATCATGCTCAAACAGAAAGAGAAAGTTGGAGTCTGGTTCAACGTTGAACCAGACTCCAACCTATTCACTCCGCCGCCTGCGCGGTCGGCAGATCGCTGGCGGAGAGTCCCATGCGGGTGGCGACGCCGATGCCGTAATCCGGATCGGCGCGATAGAAATGCGCGACCTGGCGCTTGACGATCTCCACCGGCACGCCGTCCATCGCGGCCTTGATGTTGTCGAACAGTTGCTCCTTCTGATCGGCGCTCATCAGGCGGAACAGGTCGCCAGCCTGGCGGTAATCGTCATTGCCGTCACGGTGGTTGTAGCGGTCGGCACTACCCGAGATCGCGAGCGGCGGCTCCTTGACGCTGACGTCCTGCACCGGACCGCCCATCGAGTTGGGCTCGTAATAGGCGTCCGGGTTGGGGTGGCCGGCGAGCCGCATCGTGCCGTCGGCGTGATAGTGATGCACCGGGCAGCGCGGTTTGTTGACCGAGAGCTGTTCGGCGTTGACGCCGACGCGATAACGGTGTGCGTCGGCATAGGAGAAGATGCGCGCCTGCAGCATCTTGTCCGGCGAGTGGCCGACGCCGGGCACCACATTGGCGGGCGTCAGCGCCGCCTGCTCGACCTCGGCGAAATAGTTTTCCGGATTGCGGTTCAGTTCGAGAACGCCGACCTCGATCAGCGGATAATCCGCATGCGGCCAGACTTTTGTCAGGTCGAAGGGGTTGTACCAGTGCTTGCCGACATCGCTCTCCGGCATCACCTGCACGGAGAACTTCCACTTCGGGAAATCGCCGCGCTCGATCGACTCGAACAGGTCGCGCTGATGGGTCTCGCGGTCGTGCGCGACCTTCTCGGCAGCCTCGGCATTGGTCCAGTTCTTGATGCCCTGCATGGTCTTGAAGTGAAACTTGACCCAATGGCGTTCGTTCTTGGCGTTGAAGAACGCATAGGTGTGCGAGCCAAAACCGTCGACGTTGCGGTAGCTTTGCGGCAGGCCGCGGTCGGACATCAGGATGGTGACCTGGTGCAGGCTTTCCGGCGACAGCGACCAGAAATCCCACATCGCGGTCGGCGAGCGCAGATTGGTCTTCGGGTGGCGCTTCTGGGTGTGGATGAAGTCCGGGAATTTCAGGGGATCGCGCACGAAGAACACCGGCGTGTTGTTGCCGACGATGTCCCAGTTGCCCTCTTCAGTGTAGAAGCGCAGCGCAAAGCCGCGCACGTCGCGCTCGGCATCCGCAGCACCACGCTCACCGGCGACGGTCGAGAAGCGCAGGAAGGCCTCGGTCTTCTTGCCGACCTTCGAAAGCGCAGCAGCCGTGGTGTATTTCGAGATATCGTTGGTGACCGTCAGCGTGCCATAGGCGGCCGAGCCCTTGGCGTGAACGGTACGCTCTGGAATACGCTCGCGATTCTGGTGCGCGAGCTTTTCCAGGAGATGAAAATCCTGCATCAGGACCGGCCCCATCGGCCCTGCGGTGATGGAATTCTGGTTATCGGCGACCGGCGCGCCCGACGATGTCGTCAGCACGGGATTCTTGCTCATTGGTATTCTCCTTTGGGGGGACGAGGCCGGGAAACTAGGGAGGGTTGCCGATCAGGTCCAATCGTATTAATAGTGGTTAAAGATAAGAAAAACTGATCTATGATCTCGCTGAAACAACTCAGATATTTCGAAGCCGTCGCCCGTTTGAAACATTTCGGCAAGGCGGCGGAACAATGCGCGGTGACCCAGCCGGCGCTTTCGATGCAGATTCAGGAACTGGAAAAAGAGCTCGGTGTGCAGTTGATGGAGCGCAGCCGGGGCGGCGTCATGCTGACCGAGGCCGGGCGTGAGATCGCCCGGCGTGCCACCAAAATCCTGGCGGAAACCCGCGACATCGTGGATTTCGCCCGCCGGCAGGGCAATATCCTGGCCGGGCCATTGCATTTGGGCGTGATCCCCTCGGTGGCCCCTTATGTTTTGCCGGCGCTGTTGCCGCTGGTGCGCGACCGCTATCCCGATCTCGATCTGCATCTGCGCGAGACCCAGACCCATCATCTCGTCGACGAACTGCTCGACGGCGGGCTCGATCTGCTGTTGCTCGCGCTTCCGGTGGAGAATCCGGAAGTCGAAACCATAAAACTGTTCAACGACCGCTTTTTGCTGGCGATGCCCAAATCGCGGCGGATCTCGAACCGGATCCGGGCAACGCCTGATCTGTTGCAGCAGGATCGCCTGCTGCTGCTGGAAGAAGGCCACTGCCTGCGCGATCAGGCGCTGTCGTTCTGTAACCTGCGCCGCGTCGACAACATCGACACTTTTGGCGCGTCCAATCTGTCGACCATCGTCCAGATGGTGGCCAATGGGCTGGGCATGACGCTGTTGCCGGAACTGAGCATCAAGCTGGAATGCCGCCAGGACGATATAAGACTGATGCGCTTTACCGACCCGCAGCCGCGCCGCGTCGTGGGCCTGGCGTGGCGGCGAAGCTCGCCGCGCAAGCGGCATTTTGTCGAACTCGGCAAGCTGATTATTTCGGCGACGTCGGGTCAGATGAAGGATTCGGAGAGGGTGTGATTTTCTTCGTCGTCCCTGCGAAAGCAGGGACCCATGACCACAGGAGTTAGTGGTTGGAAGAAAGTCGTCGAACAGCGTCTCTCAAAACAACCGCCGCGGCGTATGGGTCCCCGCTTTACGCGGGGACGACGAGAGTGAGCAGCTAACCCGCGCGCACCACCGTCTTCAAATAATTATACGCCTTGATGATCTCGATCAGGCGGTCCTCCGTCGAGCGGTCGCCGCCATTGGCGTCGGGATGGTGCTGCTTCACCAGCGCCTTGTATTTGGCTTTCACGGTTTCCAGCGTCGCGTCCGTGCCGAGCCCCATCACCTGCAGCGCCTTGCGCTCGGCGTTGAACACCTTTCGGGTTTCCGCCTTGGTTTCAGTGCCCGCACCGGGGCCAGGCCGCCAGCGGCCGCGGCCGTTGAGCTCGCTGAACATCGAGAACGGATCGGCGGCGCCTTCAAGATCGGCTTCGGCGTTGCCCTTGCCTCTTTTGGCTGAGGTGTTGGCGCCCATCTTCCAGGTCGGACGATGGCCCGTCAGCGCGTCCTTCTGGTAGCGCGCGACTGCGTCGGCATTCATGCCCTGGAAGAAATTATAGGACTGGTTGTACTCGCGGACGTGGTTCAAACAGAAATGCCAGTATTCCTTGTCGTTGGTCCGGCCCTTGGGCGCGCGGTGCGGCCCCTTGTTCTTGCATTCCGGCCACTCGCACATGGCGGACGCCTCGCGCGCGGCCGCCTGCTGCTTCGCACTCAGCTTGTTGGGCTTGATGCGGATGGAGTCGAAGAATTTGGATGAATCGATCGGCATGGCTGACTATGACAACGCAATACGAAAAGCTTCAAGTCTTGACATTGCGAAACCTTCTACTTCGATACGCCATTGACGCGCCGCAGTCATCGCCGTAAGCCGCCGCCATGAGCACGAAAGACATTATCACCAACAAGTTGCGTGAAGCTTTCACCCCGGAAAGCCTCGAGGTGAAAGACGAATCACATCTGCATGAAGGCCACGCCGGCCACCGCCCCGGCGGCGAGACGCACTTTCGGGTTTATATTGTATCGCCGGCCTTCAAAGGGAAGAGCCGGGTCGAGCGCCACCGCATGATTAATGTTGTTCTCGCTGCGGAACTGGCCGGAAGCGTGCACGCCTTGGCGCTTCATGCGCAGGCGCCAGGGGAAGGCTGAGATTCTACCGTCGTCCTACCTAACCGTCATGCCCCGCCACCGGGTCTCGCCTTCGGCGAGCCCGATGACAGGCTCCGGCGGGGCATCCAGTAATCCGAGGCAATGAGGCTAGAGCTGAGATGCCGCGGCGTACTGGATCGTCCGCTGGAGCCTGTCATCGGGCGCGCATTCGCGCGACCCGTTGGCGGACGATGACAGCTTTGAATGCTTCCAGCACCTCATTTTAGGAAAACTAAGCTAAAACGCCGTCCCCGCGCGCTTCGGCTTTTTCTCCTCGACCTCGGCCTCGCGCGCCACCGGCACGATGCGCAGTGCGGTGATGCGGTTGCGCTCGCGGCGCAGCACGCGGAAGCGGAAGCCGTGGAAGGTAAAACTCTGGCCGCGCTCCGGGATCGAGCGCGCCTCGTGGATCACGAGGCCGGCGACCGTGGTCGCCTCTTCATCCGGCAGATGCCAGTCCATGGCGCGGTTGAGATCGCGGATCGGCACCGAGCCGTCGACCACGACCGAGCCGTCGGGCTGGGCGCGGACCCCGGCCACCACCACGTCGTGCTCGTCGGAAATGTCGCCGACGATCTCTTCCAGGATGTCCTCCAGCGTCACCATGCCTTCGACTTCGCCGTATTCGTCGACCACCAGCGCGAAATGGGTCTTGCGGCGGCGGAAGGCTTTCAGCTGTTCGGAAACCGGGCGCATTTCCGGCACGAACCAGGGCGGCAGCGCGATGGTCGAGACATCGATCGAGGACGTATCGCCGTCGGAGGCGCGGATCGCGCGCAACAAATCCTTGGCGTGCAGCACGCCGATGATGTTTTCCGGCTTGTCGCGCCACAGCGGAATCCGGGTGTATTCGGTGGCCAGCACCTCGGCTACCAGCTCTTCGGGCGGCAGGTCGGCATTGATCATCACCATTTCGGTGCGGTGAACCATGACATCGGAGACCTGCAGCTCGCGCAGATCCAACAGCCCGCCGAACATGTCGCGATCGTGCTTTTCGACGCCGCCTTCGTGATGCAGCAGATCGACCGCGCCGCGCAACCGTTCGGTCGGCGACAGGATCGGCTGGTTGGCGCCGATCTTGATGCCGAGCAGTTTCATCAGCACACGCACGATCGCCTCGATCACCGTCAGCAGCGGCCCGAGCAGATAGACCATCACCTTCATCGGCCGCGCCACCAATAGCGCCACCCGGTCCGGCGCGTTGATGGCAATGGTCTTCGGCAGCACCTCGGCGAAGATCACGACCAGCACCGTCATGACAGCGGTGGCGTAGAGCACGCCGACCTCGCCGAACCAGGCGGTAAAGATGCCGGTCGCGAGCGCCGAGGCGCCGATATTGGCGATGTTGTTGCCGAGCAGCAGCGCCCCGATCATCCGCTCCCGCATCGCAAACAGGCTGGAAACCACGGCGGCCTCGCGATTGCCCTGCTTGGTCAATCGCAGCATGCTCGCGCGCGAGGCGCCGGTCAGCGCGGTCTCGCTGGCGGAGAAGAACGCGGAGACGAACAGCAAGGCAATGACAATCGAGAATGCAAACCAGTCCATGACCGGGCCATCACCTAGGGTTTGCTCGCAAGCTTGTGAGCGAGAAAATCGCGAACCACAGCCGGCTCGACATCTGATGTAATGACCGCCCTGCCCACCGCCTGCAGCAGAATAAAGGTCAGCCGGCCGCGCTTCACCTTCTTGTCCTGCGCCATCAGCACCATCAGCGCGTCGGCATCCGTCAACCCTTCCTGGGCAAATCCGGCGATATCCTGCAGATGGGTCGGCAGGCCCACCTCGGCAAGGTGATGTTTGACGCGCGCCGCCTCAGTTTGCCCGATCATCCCGAGTTCCGCGGAAAATTCCGCCGCCAGCACCATGCCGACGGCAACGCCCTCGCCATGGAACAGCCGGTCGGAAAAGCCGGTCGCGGCTTCCAGCGCATGACCAAAAGTGTGGCCGAGATTGAGCAGCGCTCGCTCGCCGGTCTCGCGCTCGTCGCGCGCCACGATCGCGGCTTTGGCCCGGCAGGAGGTGGCGATGGCGTGTTCGCGCGCGCTACCGCCTGAAAAAACATCGGCGTGGTTGGCCTCCAGCCAGGCGAAAAACGCTTCGTCGCCAAGCACGCCGTATTTGGCGACTTCGGCGTAACCGGCGCGGAACTGGCGCGGCGACAGCGTGTCGAGTACCGCGGTGTCCGCGACCACCAAAAGCGGCTGATGAAAGGCGCCGAGCAGGTTTTTGCCCTGCGGCGAATTGATCCCGGTCTTGCCGCCGACCGAGGAATCGACCTGCGCCAATAATGACGTCGGCACCTGCACGAAATCGACGCCGCGGCGCAGGATCGCCGCCGCAAAGCCCGCGAGATCGCCGACCACGCCGCCGCCGAGCGCGATCACCAGATCGTTGCGCTCGATTTTTGCCGAGATCAGCGCCTCACAGACCCGCTGCAGGCCATCATAGGTTTTCGAGCCTTCGCCTTCCTCGACAATGATGCGCGAGGTGGCGATACCGGCCGCCGCCAGCGAGGCTTCGGTCTGCTCCAGCCAATATTTAGCGACATTGCGGTCGGTGACGATGGCGGCACGCGCGCCGGGACGCAACGCGGCGACGCGCGCACCCAGCGATGGCAAAACGTCGCGGCCGATCACGATGTCATAGGCACGATCGCCGAGCGCGACATCGACGGTAACGGAATCCGAATGTTTCAGGGGCGCGGTCATCGTGTGGCGCCCAAGGTCGGCGACGGCGGCAACAGAAAGGTGTGCAGCGCGTCGATGCATTCATCGACGATCTTTTCGTGCGGCACGTCGCGCGACCAGATCGTCAGATCGGCGCATTGATAGACCGGCTCGCGTTCCCTCAAGAGCCGCCCGGCGGTCGCTTCGGGGTCCTCGGTTTGCAGCAACGGACGGTCGGCCCGGCGCTTCACGCGTTTCATGATGATATCCACATCCGCCTTGAGCCAGATCGATACGGCCTTGTCGCGAATGCGGCTGCGGGTCTCCTCGCGCATGAACGCGCCGCCCCCGGTGGCAAGCACGGCAGGGCCGCCTTCGAGCAGCCGCGCAATTACCCGAGATTCGCCATCCCTGAAATAGGGCTCGCCATGGACCGCGAAAATTTCGGGGATCGTCATACCCGCGTGGGCCAGCTCGATTTCGCCGTCCGCGTCCAGGAACCGCAGCCCCAGCCGTCCCGAAAGCCGCCGTCCGATGGTGGTCTTGCCGGCGCCCATCATGCCCACCAGCACGATCGAACGCTTTCCCAGCGCCGCTGATATCTCGGCTTCCTGGGACGGGCGACCGCTGGCCGGAATGGCTGGTTCAGGCATCTCAAATGGCTCGACGCCTGCGGAATTGCGGCGTTCCGCGCCACCTATACTACCCCCGCCGATACCGTTGCCAGAGAGACTTGCAACGGATGGGCGAACATGTTGGTAGTCCGTCCCGGCCATCCCACATGAATTCAATGGTTAATTCGCCGCCTGAGGCTCCGAGATGCCCAGCCTGTTCCGCTTTCTGACGGTGGTCGCTGTGATCGTCGGGATCGTCTATGGCGTGATCTTCGCGCTGGCCAATTTCGTCAACCCGAAACCGCGGGAAATGACCGTCACCATCCCCGCCGACAAGTTCCTCAAGAAATAGGCGGTAGGGTGGAGGGATGCGTTCCAGCAAGACCTCTGATGCCAAACTGACAAGCCTCTTCCTCGACATGCTCGCGGCGGAACAGGGCGCCGGCGACAACACGCTCGACGCCTATCGCCGGGATCTGACCGATTTTTCCGAGTTTCTCGCCCGTGGTGGCCGCGGTTTTGCCGGCGCGGATACGCAAATGCTGCGGGACTACCTCGCCGATCTCGATAGCCGCGGCTTCAAGTCCTCAAGCGTGGCGCGACGGCTGTCGGCGATACGGCACCTGTTTCGCTTCCTGCTCAACGAGCGGGTTCGCAACGACGATCCGGCCGCGATCCTGTCCGGGCCGAAGCGCGGCCGCGGACTGCCGAAAGTGCTGTCGATCTCCGACGTCGACCGGCTGCTGGCGCGCGCCAAGTCGCTCGGCGAAGCGCCGGGAGCCTCCGCGCCGCAGCGGCTTCGCGCGATGCGGCTCTATTGCCTCCTGGAAGTGCTCTACGCCACCGGCTTGCGGGTATCGGAATTGGTGGCGCTGCCGCGTTCGGCGGCGCGACACGATGCCCGCATGATCGTGGTGCGCGGCAAGGGCGACAAGGAACGGCTGGTGCCGCTCAACGAAGCCTCGCGGCAGGCGATGGCGGATTACCTCGCCGCGATGGAAGCGCTTAAGCCTGAAAAAAAGAAGAACGCGGCCAGTTCAAAATGGCTGTTTCCTTCTTTCGGCGAGAGCGGGCATCTGACGCGGCAGCATTTTGCGCGCGACTTGAAGGAACTCGCGGCATCGGCCGGGCTGGCGCCGCGGCTGGTGTCTCCGCATGTGCTGCGCCACGCCTTTGCCAGCCATCTCCTGCATAACGGCGCCGATTTGCGCATCGTGCAGACGCTGCTCGGCCACACCGACATCTCGACCACGCAGATATATACCCATGTGGTCGAGGAGCGCCTGAAGAGCCTCGTGCGCGACCTGCATCCGCTGGCGGAGAAGTAGTCCCCGCAAACGTCGGACCCCGCCTTGACTTCGGCGCCGTCTGCCTTGAAAGAGCGGCTTCCTGCCCGCGCGCGACCGGCAAAGATGCCGGGATGCGCGCTAATTAATTGAAAAGACACGCTTCCTTCAGGCGGAACGGAAACCGCGTCGCCTGCGAGCGGGTTCTTATCTATATTGCCTCGATGCCGGATCACATGCGCTCTTACCTCGATTTCGAAAAGCCCGTCGCCGAACTCGAAGCCAAGGTCGACGAATTGCGCGCGCTGGCGGCGACCGGCAGCGACATCGGCGATGAGGTTTCGCGGATCGAGGACAAGGCGGCGCAGGCGCTCAACGAGCTCTATGCCAATCTGACGCCATGGCAGAAGACACTGGTGGCGCGCCATCCGCAGCGCCCGCATTTCACCGATTTCATCAACGCGCTGATCACGGATTTCACCCCGCTCGCCGGCGACCGCAAATTCGGCGAGGACGAGGCGCTGATGGGCGGCTTCGGCCGCTTCCGCGGCGAGAGCATCTGCGTGATCGGCCAGGAGAAGGGCGCCACCACCGAGAGCCGCATCAAGCACAATTTTGGCATGGCGCGGCCCGAAGGCTATCGCAAGGCGGTCCGGCTGATGGAAATGGCCGACCGGTTTCGCATTCCCGTATTGTCGATTGTCGATTCCGCCGGCGCCTATCCCGGCATCGGCGCCGAAGAGCGCGGCCAGGCCGAAGCGATCGCGCGCTCCACCGACGCCTGCCTGTCGCTCGGGGTGCCCAATGTCGCGATCATCACCGGCGAAGGCATGTCCGGCGGCGCTATCGCCATCACCACCGCCAACCGGGTCCTGATGTTCGAGCACGCGATCTACAGCGTGATCTCGCCGGAGGCGGCGTCCTCGATCCTGTGGCGCGACGGCACCAAGGCCCAGGAGGCCGCCACCAGCATGAAGATCACGGCGCAAGACATGCTGCGTTTTGGGGTGATCGACACCATTCTGCGGGAGCCGGCCGGCGGCGCCCATCGCGACCCCGCCGCCATGATCGCGGCCACGGGCGAGGCCATCGGGCAGGCCTTTGACGAGCTGCGCAACCTCGATTCCGATGGCATACGCAAGCAGCGGCGGCAGAAATTCCTCGATATCGGCCGGAAATTGGCCTGAATCGGTGCCCGCAGGGGCCGAGATGAGCCAAACCCCGCTCCCGGGCGCGACAGCCTTGGCCGGAGTGATTCGTGCCAAAAGGCAACAGGCAACGCCTTTTTCAAAAATCCGCGATTTTGGCCCCAATTAGGCCCAGACACCGTTCTTTAACGTCTGTTCACCAAGGCTAGGGGTGGACCGTGCTGCACCGCCGGTGTCGGCTTGCGGGGCGGGGGGTCAAAGGATAGACTTTTAGTCAATGGCTTCAGGGCATGAACGCTAGATTTGGGGTGCGAACATTGCCCGTTGGGTGTGGAGCTTTGCATTGATCTACCGCTCGCTGGTTCGCGCGCTTATCACATCGGTCGCGGTCGCGACCGGTGCGCTGCTGCTGGCCGGCTGCAACAGCGACGAGATCTCGCTCGCGACCAACGCCAAGGCCAACCAGCCCGTTCCGCCAAAGCTGATCGCCGCGATGGTGGAAAAGGACATGGATCTGCAATCGCCGATCCTGGTCCGGCTGTTCAAGGAAGAGGCCGAGCTCGAGGTCTGGAAGCAGGACCGCTCCGGCCACTTCGCGCTTTTGAAGACCTATCCGATCTGCCGTTGGTCGGGCGACCTCGGCCCCAAGGTGCGCGAAGGCGACCGCCAGGCGCCCGAAGGCTTCTATAACATCTCGCCGGCGCAGATGAATCCGCAGTCGGCCTACTATCTCTCGTTCAATACCGGCTATCCCAACGCTTACGACCGGTCGCTCGGACATACCGGCTCGGAGCTGATGGTGCATGGCGACTGCTCGTCGCGCGGCTGCTACGCGATGACCGACGAACAGATCGCGGAAATCTATTCGCTGGGCCGCGAATCCTTCTTCGGCGGCCAGAAGTCGTTCCAGTTCCAGGCCTATCCGTTCAAGATGACGCCGCTGAACATGGCCAAGCACCGCAACAACCCGAACGTGGCGTTCTGGAAAATGATCAAGGAAGGCTACGATCATTTCGAGGTGACACGGCAGGAGCCGAAGGTCGATTTCTGCGAGAAGAAATACGTGTTCGATGCCGCGAAGGCGCCGGATGCGAAGCGGGATCCGGTGTTCGAGGCCTCCGCCAAATGCCCGGCCTATGTGATCCCGGATGAACTCGCTGATGCCGTTCGCGAGAAGCAACGGGAAGAACAGGCCGAGACCGCCAAGCTGATCGCCAAGGGCACGCCGGTCGCGCGGTTGAATACCGGCATCGACGGCGGCATGAACAAGGTGTTCGCCGCCCGGGTGCCCAATGGCTCGACCGGATTGTCGGAAGGCGGCGAAGGTCAGGGCCTGTCGCTGCTGACGATGGCCCGCGCCCCCGGCACCATTCCCTCAACCGTCAATCCGCCGCGCGGGCCTGTGACATCTCCGGAAGAGCCGTTGGTAGCCTCGATGGCGCCGAGCACCGCGCCGGCGACGGCACCGGCGACGCGGATCGCTTCGGCCGCGCCGAGCAATACGCAATCCGACGGCGGCTTCTTCAGCAACCTCGCCCGCAAGGTCGGCTTGAGCGGCGCGATCGCCGCCGACACCACCGCGAGCGCCACCCAGCAGGCGGCGGTTCCGGCCAAGCCGAAGATCATCGAGGCCAAGCGCAACGAACCGGCGGCGCAAGCCAAGACTTCCAAGCCAGAGTCTTCCAAGCCAGAGTCTTCCAAGCCAGAGTCTTCCAAGCCAGAGTCTTCCAAGCCAGAGTCTTCGAAGCCGGAGGTTTCAAAACCTGAGACAAGACAGGCCGCCGCGCGCCCGCCGCTGAAACCGAGCGTCTCCGACACCGAGACGGCGTCAGCCCCCGCGCCCGCCGCCAAAGACGCCCTGGTCGCCGGCTCGGCGCCGATCGTGCAGGCGAATTCGTTCGAGAGCCGCTTCTCGGCGGTGAAGTAAGCCACGCGCCTTCCCGAAAAACTCGCGTCGTCCCGGCCTTGAGCCGGGACCCATACGCCGCAGCAGATGTTTTGAGAAACACTGTTCGACGGCTTTCGTGCAACAAACTAAAGCCGGTGGTTATGGGTCCCTGCTTTCGCAGGGACGACGACGAGAAGAGACCCGTCAGCCCGCCTCACGCATACTTGCCGTGGCAGTGCTTGAACTTCTTGCCTGAGCCGCAGGAGCAATCCTCGTTGCGGCCGACCTTGCCCCAGCTACGACTCACCGTCATGCCCGCGAAAGCGGGCATCCAGTATTCCGAGGCGTTTAGGATAGAACCGAGACGGCGCGGCGTACTGGATCATCCGCTTTCGCGGACGATGACAGCAGCACGAGCTCAGGCATACTTGCCGTGGCAGTGCTTGAACTTCTTGCCTGAGCCGCAGGGGCAATCCTCGTTGCGGCCGACCTTGCCCCAGCTTTTCGGATTTTTGGGGTCACGGTCGGCGGTCGCCGCCGGCACCAGCGACGCACTGGCGAAGGCCAATTCGTCCTCGCCGGTGTTGGGATCAAATTTGTGCGCCTCCATCGGCGGCAAGGCCGGCTGCGGCTCTTCCGGCGGCACGATTTCGACCCGCATCAATTGTGCCGTCACCGCCTCGCGCAGATGCGCGATCATCGCCTCGAACAGGCTGAAGGCTTCGGACTTGTACTCCTGCAGCGGATCGCGCTGGCCGTAGCCGCGCAAGCCAATCACCTGGCGCAGATGATCGAGCATGATCAGATGCTCGCGCCAGAGGTGATCGAGCGTCTGCAGGAGAATGGTCTTTTCGACGTAACGCATCACGTCGGGGCCCCATTGCGCCACCTTGGCCGCCATGTGCTCGTCGACGCGGTTTTCGATGCGCGTCAGCAACTCCTCGTCGGCGATGCCCTCTTCCTTGGCCCATGCATCGACCGGCAGATCGATGTCGAGCACGCGTTTCAGCTCTTCCTTCAGCCCCGCGACGTCCCACTGCTCGGCATAGGCGTGCTCGGGCACGTGCTTGGTGACGACATCCTCGACAAAGGCGCGGCGCATGTCGGCGACCGTCTCGGCGACGCTTTCGTCCTTCATCAGGTCGATGCGCTGATCGAAGATCACCTTGCGCTGGTCGTTCTGGACGTTGTCGAATTTCAAGAGATTCTTGCGGATGTCGAAGTTGCGCGCCTCGACCTTCTGCTGCGCCTTTTCCAGGGCCTTGTTGATCCAGGGATGGATGATGGCCTCGCCGTCTTTGAGGCCGAGCCGCGTCAGCATCGAATCGAGCCGGTCGGAGCCGAAAATCCGCATCAGATCGTCTTCCAGCGACAGGAAGAATTTTGAGCGCCCCGGGTCGCCCTGGCGTCCGGAGCGGCCGCGCAGCTGGTTGTCGATGCGCCGGGATTCGTGGCGTTCGGAGCCGATGATGTAGAGCCCGCCCGGTTTTGTCACGGTCTTGGCCGGCTTCGATCCCTTGGCCGGTTCGGCCTCGACGATCTCTTCGGCTTTCAGCACGATCTCGCGGAAGCGTTCGATGTCGGCCTTGATCTGTTCGATTTTTTTTGCCTTCTCGGCCTCGTCGGTAATGCCCGTCGTCTCCTGCTGGATGCGCATGTCGAGCGAGCCGCCGAGCTTGATGTCGGTACCGCGGCCGGCCATGTTGGTCGCGATCGTGATCGCGCCGGGCACGCCGGCCTCGGCCACGATATAGGCTTCCTGCTCGTGGAAGCGCGCGTTCAACACCGCGAACAGCTTTGCAGGTTTCCCGGCGCGGGCCGCGGCATACAGCTTTTCCATCGCGTTTTCGTTGCCGAAATCGATCTGCTTGTAGCCGTGCTTCTTCAGATACTCGGCGAGCACCTCGGACTTTTCGATCGACGCGGTGCCGACCAAAACCGGCTGCAGCCGCGCATTGGCGCGCTCGACCTCGGCCAGGATAGCGGCGTATTTCTCGGTCTGGGTGCGATAGACCTCGTCATCTTCGTCGAGGCGGGCGACCTGCACGTTGGTCGGGATTTCCACCACCTCGAGCTTGTAGATGTCGAACAATTCGTCGGCTTCGGTCGCCGCCGTACCGGTCATGCCGGCGAGCTTCTCGTACATCCTGAAATAGTTCTGGAACGTGATCGAGGCCAGCGTCTGGTTTTCCGGCTGCACCGTCTGGTGCTCCTTGGCTTCCAGCGCCTGATGCAGGCCTTCCGAATAGCGCCGCCCCGGCATCATGCGGCCGGTGAACTCGTCGATGATGATGACCTCGTCGTCGCGGACGATGTAATCCTTGTCGCGCTGGAACAGCGAGTGCGCGCGCAGCGCCTGGTTGATGTGGTGCACGACCGAGACGTTCTCGACGTCGTACAGAGAGTCGCCCTTGAGCTGGCCGGCGTCGCGCAGCAGCGTCTCGATCTTTTCCATGCCGGCTTCGGTCAGCGTCACCGTGCGCTGCTTCTCGTCGACCTCGTAATCGGTGACCTTCTCGAGATTCGGCATGAAGGTGTCGATGGTGTTGTAGAAGTCCGAACGGTCGTCGAGCGGGCCGGAGATGATCAAGGGCGTGCGCGCCTCGTCGATCAGGATCGAGTCGACTTCGTCGACGATGGCATAGAAGTGGCCGCGCTGGACCATGTCCTCGAGCCGGTACTTCATGTTGTCGCGCAGATAGTCGAAACCGTATTCGTTATTGGTGCCGTAGGTGATGTCGCGCGCATAAGATTCCTTGCGCTCGGCGTCGTCGAGGCCGTGGACGATGACGCCGACGGAAAGCCCTAAGAAGTTGTAGATCTGGCCCATCCATTCGGAGTCGCGGCGGGCGAGGTAGTCGTTGACGGTGACGACATGGACGCCTCGGCCTGCGAGCGCATTGAGATAGACCGCAAGCGTCGCGACCAGCGTCTTGCCTTCGCCGGTCTTCATCTCGGCGATGTCGCCCTCGTGCAGCACCATGCCGCCGATCAGCTGGACGTCGAAATGGCGCTGGCCGAGGGTGCGTTTTGCAGCTTCGCGCACGGTGGCGAAAGCTGGAACCAGGATGTCGTCCAGCGTTTTGCCGTCCGCGAGTTGCTTGCGGAACTCGGCGGTGCGCGCCTTCAAGGCCTCGTCCGATAGCGCGGCAACTTCCGGCTCAAGCGCGTTGATGGCATCGACGCGGGACTGATATCCCTTGATCCGCCGGTCGTTGGCGGAGCCGAAAAACTTGCGGGCGAGCGCGCCGATCATACCAAATTCCTGTTTCTAAAGGTCCGGCGAAGCTGCCGTGAGATGGTCCACCCGGTTGCCTATCAACTCATCGTGACGCATTGCGGCAACGTCCCCGATCCGGGAGCACCCGCCAAGTGAGTGGGAATTCAGCAATCCAAGGTTCAATGGCCAAAAACGCAAGGAAATACGCGCCAGGCCATTGACCCGGTTCGGCACAGATATGGCTGGGCCACAGCCTTGTCAACGGCGCGAAGCTGTCAAGGAATTCATCATTTTGACAGACTTTTCGCGTTGCCAAGGCCCCATGATTGGGCGAGTGTCCCGCCGCTCCAAACAGCCCCCATCGTTAGAGATAAGGATTTTCCATGACCACTTCGTTCCCGGAAACGAAACCCGGCCTGCGCTTTGGCCTCGCCTCCGCCGCCGTGACGGGTTGTCTCGCCGTAATCCTGTTGACCGGCCTGCCGCTGCGCGCCGAGGACGCCAATCCGGTGC
This sequence comes from Bradyrhizobium lablabi, assembly GCF_900141755.1. Lineage (NCBI taxonomy): Bacteria > Pseudomonadati > Pseudomonadota > Alphaproteobacteria > Hyphomicrobiales > Nitrobacteraceae > Bradyrhizobium > Bradyrhizobium lablabi. The sequence goes on from NZ_LT670844.1 coordinate 3,701,763, forward strand.
TGGCAAAAGTTAACGGCGCGGAGATCCGCCAGAGCGATTTGGCGCTGGCCGAAGAGGAACTGGGGCCGAGCCTGGCGCAGATGGATCCGGCGACCAAGAAGGAAAACGTGCTGGCGTTCCTGATCGACATGAAGATCGTCGCCAAGGCGGCCGAGGACAAGAAGGTCGAAAATAGCGAGGATTTCAAGAAGCGGCTGGCGTTCACCCGCAACCGGCTGTTGATGGACAGCCTGCTCGCGAGCGAGGGCAAGGCTGCGACCACCGACGATGCCATGAAGAAGGTCTATGAGGACGCCTCCAAGCAGATCACCGGCGAGCAGGAAGTCCACGCCCGCCATATCCTGGTCGAGACCGAGGACGAGGCCAAGGCGGTCAAGGCGGAGCTCGACAAGGGCGCCGATTTCGCCGAGCTTGCCAAGAAGAAGTCCAAGGACCCCGGCGCTTCCGACGGCGGCGATCTCGGCTTCTTCACCAAGGACCAGATGGTGCCGGAATTCTCCGCCGTGGCGTTTTCGCTCGAGCCCGGCAAGATCTCCGATCCGGTGAAATCGCAGTTCGGCTGGCACATCATCAAGGTCGAGGAAAAGCGTAACCGCAAGGCGCCCGATTTCGAACAGGTCAAGGGCCAGATCGAGACCTATGTGACGCGCAAGGCGCAGGCCGATTACGTGGCGAAGCTGCGCGAAGCCGCCAAGGTCGAGCGCATGGACCAGGCCGCAGCCGACCCGGCGGCGAAGACGGACGCGGCGAAGCCCGACGCGGCGGCCAAGGACTCCAAGATGGCGCCGGCGAAGAAGTAAAAATTCGCTGTCACTTCTTCGGGACCGATAGTATCTACACTCGTCATGGCCGGGCTTGTCCCGGCCATCTACGTCTTGAAGTCTCTTCAAGGAGAGAAAAGACGTGGATGGCCGGGTCAAGCCCGGCCATGACGAATTTCTTTTTTTCGGAATTATTCCATGTCATCAGCCATCTCCCCGCTCGCCCCGACCGACGTCCCCGAGATGCCCGCGATTGCCGGCGTCAGGCTTGCGACCGCCGCGGCCGGCATCCGCTACAAGGGCCGCACCGACGTCCTGCTCGCGGTGATGGACAAGGGGACCGCGGTCGCCGGCGTCTTCACTCAATCGAAATGCCCGTCGGCGCCGGTGGAATGGTGCCGCGCCAAGCTCGGCGGCGGCGAGGCGCGCGCGCTGGTCGTCAATTCCGGCAACGCCAACGCTTTTACCGGCAAGACCGGGCGGCAGGCCACGGCGCTGACGGCATCGATCGCCGCCAAAGCCGCCGGATGCCGTCCGAACGAGGTGTTTCTCGCCTCCACCGGCGTGATCGGCGAACCGCTCGATGCCACGAAATTCGACGGCGTGCTGGCGACGCTCGCCGAACAGGCCTCGCCCGGCGAATGGATGGGTGCGGCGAAGGCGATCATGACCACCGACACCTTTCCGAAGGTCGCGACCGCGACCGTAAAACTCGGCAAGGCAAAGGTTGTGATCAACGGCATGGCCAAGGGCTCGGGCATGATCATGCCTGACATGGCGACCATGCTGGCGTTCGTGTTCACCGATGCGCCGATCACGGCCGGCGCGCTGCAATCGCTCTTGAAGAGCGGCGTCGTGGACACGTTTAACGCCGTCACCGTCGACGGCGACACCTCGACTTCCGACACGCTGCTCGCGTTTGCCACCGGCACAGCCGCCGCGCACGGCGCGCCCAAAATCAGCCGCCCCGGCGATCCCCGCCTGAAGGCATTCACAAAAGCCTTCCAAGCCGTGCTCGCCGATCTCGCCGAGCAGGTCGCGCGGGACGGCGAAGGCGCGCGAAAACTGGTCGAGATCATTGTCGAGGGCGCGGTATCAAAGCCCTCGGCGCGCAAGATCGCGATGTCGGTGGCGAATTCGCCGCTGGTCAAGACCGCGATCGCGGGCGAGGACGCCAATTGGGGCCGCGTGGTGATGGCGGTCGGCAAGGCCGGCGAGCCCGCCAACCGCGACAAGCTGTCGATCGCCTTCAACGGCATCCGCGTCGCCAAAAGCGGCGCGCGCGATCCCTCCTATGACGAGGCGCAGGTCTCGAGCGCGATGAAGAATCCGAAGATCCAGATCAAGATCTCGCTCGGCCTCGGCAAAGGCCGCGACCGCGTGCTGACCTGCGACCTCACCAAGGAATATATCGCGATCAACGGCGATTATCGCTCGTGAAGCGAGACGATCATGATCCAATCTGGTCGGATCATGATCTCAGCGGTTGCCCGGCCGCTAGTTCGTAATATGCGCCGTCTGCACCGCGTGATCGAACATGGCCTTCAAGGCAGACTGGATGTCCGCGGGCGTGTTGGCCGTGTAGAAGAAGCCGGACGACGCACAGTCTGTAAGACTGGGGGGAATATTGGGGATATTGGCGTTCGCGACGTTATCTTCATTGTTGAAGATGGTGGTTGGATTCTGAATCGTTTGATAGGGGATGTAGAGCACGGAAACCGTGATACCGCGGTCCCTGAGTGGCTTGCAGGGTGACGAAGTACCGCTGGGCATCACTGTGGCGCTATTACTGCCTGACCATCCCCCGCCCCATTGGGTCTGGAAATTCTGGGCGCCGTCGGTGATGAGGAAGACGTAGGGCTGCGTATTGGTCGATGTGCTGCCATTGCCGACGCTGGTGATCGTCGTGTTCATGCTTGGAAACGCATTTTCGAAATGCGTGCCGCCGGAGCCGAGGTTGGAGTTATTGCCGGGATCCAGCAGCGTGGCGAGATTGTTCGCCGCGGTAGTGATGCTGTCAGACGGGCCGATGCTGCTGGTCAGCGGAAAATAAGCATAAAGGTATCGCACGAACGGGTAGAGCCCGATCCGGAATTGATTGGAGACCTTCTCGTGGGTGTTCGCATACTGGAACAATTGGGTGACGGCATAGCCGACAGCGTCAGCGCGCAACTGGATGCAGGCGTCTGCGCCCTCGTTGGGGCAGGACGTAACCGGCGTCAGGCTGCTCGGCAGGCTTTTGGAGTTGCCGGTAATGAGCGAATTCGGAGCGCCAGGAGTAAGCGACGAATTCGCGTTTGCAAGAATCGCAGCCGTCAGCTGCACGCCCTTCATCGGATAATTTGCAGTTGGCTGGAGGAGACTATTGTACCCGGCTTGGCTGACGCGCGAGATAAGATAGCCTAGACAATAATTGTTCGTTGGGTATGCCGAGACCACCGAACCAGAGGGATTAGTCTTCTGCCCAACGGAGGGGTTGCTGCACGCGTTTGTCTGAAAATGGCACGCGAAGGTGCAGCCGTTGGGGTACACGCTGAAGTCATCCGGGTTGATCTTTGAAAGCCGCGTCTGCTCGGCGTCGGTCGACGGCAGGCCCATCGACCCCGAGACGTCCAGCATCAGATAGAAATCGAGATAGGGCGGCAGCGAGGCGGCCGAAGACGAGGTGCCGGTTATCGTGAGGGCTTGCATGCCGATCACCCTCATGAAGGTGGTCGGCACCTGGGCGCTGAAGGTGACGACGGATTTCAGCTTGATCCCGGTTTTGGTGACGGTGCTGGTCCGCGTCAGATTCTGGTAACCGTTAATCGTATTCATGTTGCCGTCAAAGATCGCGTTGGCATCGGTGACGCCGGCGGCGATCGTTCCATCGCTCTGCATTTGCGTCGCCGCAAGATAGCCGGCCGAATTCTGGGAAATCGAGGCAACGCTTGCGGAATCGGCGGCGGATTGCAGCTTCGCCCTCATGCGGGTCGCCATCGAGTAATCGACCGCGGAGCCGAGCGCCGATACCAGGGGGATCGCTGCAAGCGTGAAGATCACCGCCAAATTGCCGCGCCGATCGTTGCGGAAGCGGCCGATCAAACGGAGAAGATTGCGCATGGGATGATGCCTGTGCCCGGGTTGAATCCGGCAAAAGCTAGGCCCGCGGGATTAAATATGACTTATCGCGGCCGTAGAATCCCGCTCCGAATAAAGTTAATGAAACCTTATCCTGAACGTTCGAGGTCTCGGCCCCAAACCTTTCCTGCCAACACCTTTCCTGCAAACACCTTTCCTGCAAAGCAAGCGGCGCATGGCGAATATCAAACTCACTCTCGTGGTCGCCTGCGCGCTCATCGATGCCGACAAGCGCGTGCTGATCGCGCAGCGCCCGCAAGGCAAGTCGCTCGCCGGTCTATGGGAATTTCCCGGCGGCAAGCTCGAGCCCGGCGAGCGGCCGGAGGCGACGCTGATCCGCGAACTGCATGAAGAGATCGGTATCGTTGTCAATGAGGCCTGCCTTGCGCCGCTGACCTTTGCCAGCCACACCTATGATGATTTTCATCTGCTGATGCCGCTCTATATCTGCCGGCGCTGGGAGGGCGAGGTGGCCGCGCGCGAGGGCCAAAAGCTCGCCTGGGTCCGCGCCAACAAACTGCGCGACTACAAAATGCCGCCGGCGGATATTCCGCTGATCCCGCATCTGATCGATTTGTTGATGTGATGCGCAGTCCTCATCCTGAGGAGCCGCGCTTGCGCGGCGTCTCGAAGGATGGCCGCAGGCTCGGCCTCGTGGTTCGAGACGCGCGCAAGTGCGCGCTCCTCACCATGAGGGTAGACACTACCGCCGAGGCCTCCTCACCGCCTCCGCCAGGCTCGCCTTCGCCGAGCCCGGCCGCAACGGCTGCTGCTGGCTCTCATGTGGCGCCCAGCCGGACAGCCAGATCACGTCAAAAGTCGCGCGGATGCGGCCGTCCCCATCCGCAAACCGTTCGCCGTAAATCTGCGCCATCCGCAGTAGCGTGGCGCGGCGGGTCGGCGTCCGCCGCCGCTCGAAGAGGACGTTGGTGGCGCCCATCCGCCGGAGATCGGCCATCAGCGCGAACGCATCGTCGTAGCGCACCACGATGCGATCGACGTCGGTGACGGGCAAGGCAAAGCCCGCGCGCTGCAGCAGGCTACCTACGTCACGCAGGTCGGCAAACGGCGCCACGCGGGGCGAGACGCCACCTTCGCGTTCGGCTTCCGCCGCGGCAAAGGATTGCCTGAGTTCAGTCAGCGTCTCGCCGCCGATCATCGCCGCCAGCAACAGCCCGTCGGGTTTTAGCGCGCGGCGGATTTGCGCCAGCACGCCGGGCAGGTCGTTGACGAACTGAAAAGCCAGCGCGGAGAGCGCAAGGTCGAGCGATTCCGGCTGGAGGGAGAGCGTTTCCTGTTCCGACAAATCGACATGGGTAATGGACTTGAAGCGTTCGGATAACGGCGCTCGCAGCCCCTCGCCCGGCGTCCCGATATCGGCGACGTCGGCAAAATCCCGCAACACCGCGTGCAACCGTTCTTCCAAATCTTCGGCAACGCGGTCGAGCAGGAAGGTGGCGGGACCCAGCCCCAACGCGCGCGATTGTCGTGCCCGCAACAAGGCGCGGTCGAATAGGGTGGGCGCGGTGTTCGGGTTCGGGACCATGCCGGTTGGTACGCCGCCGCCTCCGTATCTGGCAATCCGACCCTAAATAGAGTCTAAAAAGATACTTTTCAGTACACTCGATAACGGTTAGCTTTTGGGGATGGCCACCGAAAAAGCCGAAACCGACCGCGTTCCGATCACGTTGGCGCTCTCCACCATCGGTTACCTCGAAAAACTGGTGAGACAGGGCACCCACGGCACCAGCGTGCCCGGCGTCGCCAGGACCCTGATCGAGGAAGGCATTCGGTTGGCTATCAAGGACGGGCTGCTGTCGATCCGCGACAATGGCAAGGCGCCCTGAAGAAAGCGACCATCGACATGCCCGCCAAACAACCCACCTGGACCGACGAACGCCTCGAACGCTTGAAAAGCCACTTTGAAGCCGGGTTGACCTGCCGCGAGATCGCCTGCGACATCGGGGTGAGCCGCAACGCGGTCATCGGCAAGCTCTCCCGCCTCAATCTGACGAGCGAGAGAAGCAGCAAAGCACGACGCCCGACTGAAAAGGATGCCGCCAAGGCAGGCCGCCCGAAAACGGTGCCAAGGGGTCCAAGGCGGCAATATCAGATGCTCAAGGCCTTGTACGGCGCGCCGCATGCTGCGGTCGACGACGCTCCGATCCAGAGCGCCCATTGCTGCTCGCTGCTGGAGTTGAGCGAGGAGCGATGCCGCTGGCCGATCAGCACCCCGGGCGCCGCGGATTTCTGCTTTTGCGGCAACACGCCGCTCGATGGCCTGCCCTATTGCGCCGGCCACACAAGGCTCGCCTACCGGCCGGGCTCCCGCCAGCGCGTCGCGCGGGGGTGAGGTGGCCGCTTCCGTCGCCGAAGCTAGAGCGTGATGACTTTAGGTTGAGGCGCAGCGGTCACTTCTCCCTCGCCCCGCACTTCGCGGGGAGAGGGTTGGGGTGAGGGGCTGCTTCCGCGAATACTGAAGCACAACGTATGCGGAGAATCCCCCTCACCCGGATCGCTGCGCGACATAGCCGAAGCTTCGCTTCGGCGTCCTTCTTATCTAAGGACGGCCGCCGAAGGCGGCCTATGCCTCTCCCCGCAAGCGGGGCGAGGTGATCGAACTTGCGCAGGGGACGATTCAACTCAAAATCATCATGCTCTAGTGCTTGCTTGTGCGCGTCTCCAGCGCCTTCGTCACCAGCACCGGCAAGGTCTTGGCGTACACTTCGATGAACGTCGCATCGCCGCAAGCCTGAGGGCTGTGCGTGGCTTGCTCGGCGATGCGTGCGGCCTTGGCCTCGCATACTGCGAAAAGGTGCCAGAACCAGTCCGGCTTCTTGTCCAGCGCCTGTTTGTGCATCTTGAGGACGGCGGCCCCTACAGTTCCCATGGCACTGACAACGCCCGGGCTAAGGGCGCTCATGGCGGCTGGGCTGATGATATCTTCTCGGGCGTCGGTCGCGGCGGCTCGTGCTCTGGTCGGCATGCTCGGCTCCTGATTTACCTGCCCGATTATCAGGGTTAACAGGGGAAAGTTGACGGCCTCTGAAAAGATAAACCTAAATTGAGATGTTCGATTTCGTTCGGGTATGTCTAAAGTTTTTGGTCTGGAACCGCGAAATGGGCAACCGATATCTCCATCTTTTTGAAGCGCTCGATCGCATTGCGGAGCGCCCATTCGCGCTGCGCGTCGGGTACCACATAGCCGCTAAAGCGCGGTCCGTTAATATAGAACAAGGTTTGGCCGTTCCGATCTCTAGTGAACATCGGCAGGTTGGGAACGCTCCATCGCGAGGACGTTATTGTCTCGTAGAGGTTCACTTGCGCCGCCTCAGGTTTGGTCGCTCGCTGCGCCGAACCGCGCGGCCGGCGCGGCTGACCTTAAAGCACGGAGAGGTTGACGGCCGATGAACCGCAACCCTCAACCTGTTTGCCGCTTGAGCCGCACCGCCCGAGACGTTAGCCTCTCCTGATGGACGCCGAGGCATCACCATCCCGTTCCATCGCTCACCGTTTGCGCGGCGCGCTTGGCGCCTGCCACAGCGCGTGGCGGCATGCGGCGCGGCTGGCGCTCGACATCGCGTTGCCGACTTTGTGCGTCGCCTGCCGCGAGCCGGTCGCCGGCGAAGGCGTCTGCGCCTCGTGCTGGGCGAAGCTGTCGTTCATCGCACCGCCTTATTGTCCGCGGCTCGGGATTCCCTTTGTCTACGATCCCGGTCCCGATCTGCTGTCGATGGAAGCGATTGCTAGTCCCCCGGCCTATGCACGCGCGCGTGCCGCGGTGCGCTATGACGACGTCGCGCGCACGCTGGTGCATGCGCTGAAATACCAGGACCGCACGGATCTCGCCCCGGCCATGGGCCGCTGGATGGCGCGGGCCGGGCACGAGCTGTTACGCGACGCCGACGCGCTCGTTCCGGTGCCGCTGCATTGGCGGCGCGGCTGGAGCCGGCGCTACAACCAGTCCGGCGCGCTCGCGCGCGTCATTGAACGCCAGAGCGGCGTCAAACTCGCCTCCGAGGCGCTGAGGCGGGTGCGGCCGACGCAGCAGCAGATCGGCCTGTCGCGGGCACAGCGGGCGACCAATGTGCAGGGCGCCTTCAAGGTCGCGCCCGAGCGCACAGCCGACGTCCAGGGCCGCCGCCTGATCCTGATCGACGATGTGCTGACCTCGGGCGCCACGGTTGACGCCTGCGCGCGGGCATTGTTGCGCGCGAAAGCCTTATCCGTCGACGTGCTGGTGTTCGCGCGGGTTGTGGACACCCACAAAGCTCCCATATAATGCGGCAAATCCTTATCCACGACCGAGCGCTGTATGACCGCTGCCATCGAAATTTACACCCGTCCGGGCTGCGGCTATTGCAGCGCCGCTAAATCGCTATTGACGCGGAAAAAGGCCGCGTTCACGGAATTCGATGTCGCCATCGACCCGGCGCTCCGTCAGGAGATGTGGGATCGCGCCGGAGCCGGCTCGACCTTTCCGCAGATTTTCATCGGCGAGCTCCATGTCGGCGGTTGCGACGAGCTTTACGCGCTGGACCGCGCCGGCAATCTCGATCCATTGCTCTCGGGCGAAAAGGCTAGTTCATGAGCGCTGACCAAACTTTCACCGCCGCGATGGTGCAGATGCGCACCGGCCTGTTGCCCGAGCCTAGTCTCGAGCAGGGAACAAAACTGATTCGCGAAGCTGTGGCGCAGGGCGCCGACTACGTGCTCACCCCCGAGGTGAGCAACATGATGCAGCTCAATCGCAAGGCGCTGTTCGAGCATCTCGCCAGCGAGGAGGACGACCTTTCGCTGAAAGCCTATCGCGCGCTCGCGGCGGAACTGAAGATCCATCTTCATATCGGCTCGCTGGCGCTGCGCGCTTCCCCCGAGCGCGCCGTCAACCGTTCGTTCCTGATCGGGCCGGATGGCAACGTGATCGCGTGCTACGACAAGATCCATATGTTCGACATCGATCTGCCTGACGGCGAGAGCTATCGCGAATCCGCCAATTATCAGCCGGGCGAAACGGCCGTGATCTCGGACCTGCCATGGGGCCGCATCGGGCTCACGATCTGCTACGACGTGCGTTTTCCGGCGCTTTATCGCGCGCTAGCCGAAAGCGGCGCCTCGTTCCTCACCGTGCCTTCCGCCTTCACCCGGAAAACCGGCGAAGCGCACTGGCACGTGCTGCTGCGCGCCCGCGCCATCGAGACCGGCTGCTTCGTGTTCGCGGCAGCCCAAGGCGGCATGCACGAGAACAAGCGCGAGACGTTTGGCCATTCGCTGATCGTCGCCCCCTGGGGCGAGGTGCTGGCCGAAGGCGGCGTCGAGCCCGGCGTGTTCCTGGCGACGATCGATCCGGCAAAAGTCGAGACCGCGCGGAAAACCGTGCCGTCGCTGCAGCACGGACGGCGTTTCAGCGTGGTCGATCCGAAAGCGGGACCAGAGCATCTGCACCTGGTGCGGGGATCGGCATGATCCGGTATCACCTACGCTGCGACCGCGGCCATGCGTTCGACAGCTGGTTTCAATCCTCTTCGGCTTACGAAAGCCAGGAGAAACGCAGACTGGTGAACTGCCCGGCGTGCGGCTCGGCCAAGGTCGAGCGCGCCATCATGGCCCCGCAAATCGTCAGCAAAAAAGGCCGCGATATCGCGGCTCCCGAGCCTGCCGCTGCCCCCGCCACCGATGTCGCCGCACCCGCGTCAACGCCGCTGATGATGGCGCAGGAGCGCGAGCTGCGCGCCAAGCTTAAAGAGTTGCGCGATCACATCGTGAAGAACGCCGACAATGTCGGCGAGCGCTTTCCGAACGAGGCGCGGAAAATGCACTACGGCGATATCGAGCATCGCCCGATCTACGGCGAAGCCTCGCCCGACGAGGCGCGCGCCTTGATCGAGGAAGGCGTCGAGGTCTCGCCGTTGCCGGTGCTGCCGGACGACCGCAACTGACGCGCGGCGTCATTCCGGGGCGATGCGAAGCATCGAACCCGGAATCTCGAGATTCCGGGTCTGGTGCTTCGCGCCATCCCGGAATGACGGTTTAGGCAAGCACCAATAGCGCGACGCCCACGACGATCAACGCAATCCCCGAAAGTTCGCGCACCGAGAGCGGCTGCTTGAACGAATAATACGCAACGCCTTGCGCGAACAACACTTCGACCAGCGCCAGCGTGCGCACATTGGCGGCCGCCGTCAGCGCAAACGCCAGGAACCAGAATTGCGAGGCGAAGGCGCCGACGAAGCCCGCGAACATCGAAGGCTTCCACAAGCTCAGGATTTTCCCGAGCAGGTCGGGCGCGCGGGCCAGAAGATAGATCGTCAATATCAGGGTCTGAAGGAACAGCCCGAGCACCAGGGTGTAGGACGCGGCCGTCACGAACGAGACGCCGGGCACCACGATCACCGCGCCGCGAAAGCCGACCGCCGACAGCGCAAACGCAGCAGCAGCGGCCAGTCCGATCAGCGTCGGCTTCAGATCGGCAAAACCTTTCTCCGCGCCCGGCCGCAGCGCGGCGATGACGACACCGGCGGTCGCGATCAGGATCGCGATCACCTTGAGCACGGTGAGATGATCGCCGAGAAACACGAAGCCGAAGATCGCGGTCTGGATCGCCTCGGTCTTCAGGTAGGCCGTCGTCACCACGAAGGAGCGATCGTTCATCGCGAGCAGCATCAATCCGGTGCCGACGATCTGGCTGAGCGCGCCGAGCAGCAGCCACAGCCAGAACACCGCCGTCGGCCACGGCACATGGTCGCCGCTTGCGGACAGCACCAAGGCGAAGAACACAAGCGAAAACGGAAACCCGAACAGGAAGCGGATATTGGTCGCGCCCCAGGTGCCAAGCGGCCCCGTCAACTGCCGCTGCATCGCATTGCGCGCCACCTGCCCCAGCGCAGCAATGATGGTGAAGGGAATCCAGAGCGTGGCGATGGACATGGGGGGATGGCGGGGTTGGCGGGCGGGAATCGCGGGCACCGTGGAGGCTGTCGCGGATGCGGTCAACCGGAACGGCGGCATGCCAGGCTTGCGGCCCGCTCCCTCGCCCCGCCCTTAGCGGGAGAGGGTTGGGGTGAGGGGCTGCTCCCGCAAATTCGGAAGATGAAAGCGTCCGCGGTGAGTCCCCCTCACCCGAAATTCGAGCTGCGCTCGAATTTCGACCTCTCCCCGCAAGCGGGGCGAGGTAAGGAAAGCAGGGACGACGAGAACCTACATCGCCTCCGCCACCACCATGTAGTTCACGTCCATGTCGGAGGAGAGGCTCCAGCGGTCGGCGAAGGGGGAGTAGACCACGCCGGCCTGTTCGGTGATGGCGAGCTTGTTGTTGGCGAGGTGCTGGGCGAGTTCGTCGGGGGTCAAGAACTTGTCCCATTGATGGGTGCCGCGCGGCAGCCAGCGCAGGACGTATTCGGCGCCGACGATGGCAAGCGCAAAGCTCTTCCAGTTGCGGTTCAAGGTCGAGAGCACCATGATGCCGCCGGGTTTCAGCATCGCCGCGCAGCGGTTGAGGAACATGCCGACGTCGCTGACATGCTCGACCACCTCCATGGCCAGCACGATGTCGAAGCGCTCGCGCACGTCCATCTCTTCAACGGTGGTGCAGCGATAATCGATCGACAATTGCGCCCGGTCGGCATGCAGCTTGGCGGCGGCGATGTTGGAGGCGGACGGATCGACCCCGATCACCTGCGCGCCGAGCCGTGTGAACGGCTCGCACAATAGGCCGGCGCCGCAGCCGATATCGAGGATGCGCAGGCCCGACAGGCAATTCAGGCTTTTGACGTTGCGCTCGAACTTGCGGCAGGCGGCGTCGCGGATATAGCTCAGCCGCAATGGATTGATCTTGTGCAGCGGCGCCATCTTGCCGTGGGGGTCCCACCATTCCTGAGACAGTTTTGAGAATTTGGCGATTTCCGCGGGGTCGACCGTGGTCGCCGTGCGCGTGGGAATATTCGCGGAAGAATTCTGCTGCATGGCCATGATTTGCGCGCCACCCCTTATCGCGCGGTGATGTGATTGCGGAAGTCGAGCGGCGAAGCGATGGTGTCGATCGTCTCGGAACCCTCGCCGACGCCGCGCACCGTGACGCTGCCGTAATTGAGCAGGCGGCCGAGGATCGTCTGGTTGACGTCGACGCTCTCGACCTTGTCGAGGCTCATCTCGAAGGTGCGGCGTTTGATGAAGCCGGCCTTGTGCACCACCCGCATATTGGTGACGTCGGTCTCGGTGGTCCAGCGATGGAACCAGGCCTTCAAGGTCCAATACAGCGCCACGATCGCGACCACGGCGGACGCCGACAGGCACAACAGCACGATACCCTCGGTGGCGGTCATGCGCGACAGCGCGAACAGGACGATCGCCACGATCCAGGCCGCAATCGCCGGCAAATAGAAAATCCAGTGGGCATTGGTCGAATACAGCACCTTCTCACCGGGCTGCAGGATATCGTCGATATAACGCCCCATACTTTCAGCCCTGAATACCTTAACGCCACCGCCCTAAGCGACGCGTTCCTGGCCGGTGGGCGCTCCCCGCCCCCGGCGACCGGAACCCGGTTGCTTGCCCGAAACCGCGCCGTTATGTATACGCGCCTTTCGGCCCGTGCGCTTAACCGTTTTGCGCGCGGTTCACATTAATCAACCTGTCAGGGAATGCACGCGTCGTCATGGGCCGCCTCGTGATGAAATTCGGCGGCACATCCGTCGCCAATATCGACCGCATCCGTAACGTCGCGCGCCACGTCAAGCGCGAGGTCGATGCCGGCCATGACGTCGCCGTGGTGGTGTCGGCGATGGCCGGCAAGACCAATGAACTGGTGGATTGGTGCCGCGAGGCGTCTCCCATGCATGACGCGCGCGAATACGACGCGGTGGTGGCCTCCGGCGAACAGGTCACCGCCGGGCTTTTGGCGATCGTGCTGCAGGGGCTCGGCATCCAGGCGCGCTCCTGGCAGGGCTGGCAGATACCGATCAAAACCAGCGACGCCCATGCTTCCGCGCGGATCCTCGAGATCGACGGCGCCGAACTGATCAATCGTTTCAGCGAGCGCAAGGAAGTCGCGGTGATTGCCGGCTTCCAGGGCATCTACCCGCAGACCGGACGAATCACCACGCTCGGGCGCGGCGGTTCGGACACCTCGGCGGTCGCGGTCGCCGCCGCCATCAAGGCCGACCGCTGCGATATCTACACCGACGTCGACGGCGTCTATACCACCGACCCCCGCGTGGTCCCGAAGGCGCGCCGGCTGGAGCGGATCGCGTTCGAGGATATGCTGGAACTGGCGTCGCAGGGCGCCAAGGTGCTGCAGGTCCGTTCGGTGGAACTCGGCATGGTGCACTCTATGCCGATCTTCGTCCGTTCCAGTTTCGACAAGCCGGAGGATATCGACCCGCACGCCAACCAGCCGCCGGGCACGCTGATCTGCAACGAGGAGGAGATCATGGAAAACCACGTCGTCACCGGCATCGCCTTCACCAAGGACGAAGCGCAGATTTCCGTCCGCCAGATCGAGGACAAGCCGGGGGTTGCCGCCTCGATCTTCGGACCCTTGGCGGACGCCAACATCAATGTCGACATGATCGTGCAGAACGTCTCGGAGGACGGCAAGACCACCGACCTGACCTTCACGGTGCCGGCGTCCGACTATACCCGCGCTCGCGACACCATCACCGCGGCCAAAAGCAAGATCGGCTATGCCCGGCTCGACAGCGCGACCGACGTGGCCAAGGTCTCGGTGATCGGCAGCGGCATGCGCAGCCATGCGGGTGTGGCGGCGCAGGCGTTTTCCGCGCTTGCCGCGCGCAAGATCAACATCCGCGCCATCACCACCTCCGAGATCAAATTCTCGGTCTTGATCGACGCCGCCTATACCGAACTTGCGGTCCGCACGCTGCACACGCTCTACGGGCTCGACCAGGCGTGAGAGCGGCCTAAACGCTGCGTCATCGGAGGTGCGCTCCCTCTCCCGCTTGCGGGGGGAGGGTTGGGGTGGGGGTGCCGCCGCATAACCGCCGCCAGAGTCCGAGGAGAGATTTCCCCCACCGCCGCGCTCCGCGCCGTAGCCGAAGCTTCGCTTCGGCGTTCTTTCCCTAAGAACGGCCGCCGATCGCGGCCTATGCTCCCCCGCAAGCGGGAGAGGTGAAGCTGCGCTTGCTGCACGACTGAATTCACGCTTAGTCATCAAACTATGGAAATATTTTTCCTTAGCGGGCGCAGCATAGCTCTGACGAAGCCGTTATCGGCTCTGGCAGGCGTTTTGCTTGGCAAAACAAGCCTCAATTCGCTATACGGCCCTGATCGGTGAGCCGCCGCAAACTGTGCCACAGTTTGGCGAGCCTGATTCGGCCGGATCTCAGGACTTGCGGCGGCGCCGAATGATTAAAATTGTTGTCTTTGGTGAGCTTAACGCCAGTCGCCGGCCACCCGCCGGGCTGGATTCGCGGGGGAGGAATTTGCTGCATGCGGAGCGCGTCGGGAGGACCCCGCGTCTTGTTGCGACGGCTCCGCGAAACCATGGCGGAGCAAGTCTCAGCCCAGGAACGACTGGACAAGATCGTGGTGCTGATCGCGGCCAATATGGTGGCCGAGGTCTGCTCGACCTATGTGCTGCGCGTCGACAACACGCTCGAGCTCTACGCCACCGAAGGTCTCAACCGCGACGCGGTGCACCGCACCGTGCTGAGCGCGCATGAGGGCCTGGTCGGTCTGGTCGCGAGCGAGGCGACCCCGCTCAATCTGAGCGACGCGCAAAGCCACCCGGCGTTCTCGTTCCGCCCGGAGACCGGCGAAGAAATTTATCACTCGTTCCTCGGCGTTCCCATTTTGCGGGCCGGCAATACGCTCGGCGTGTTGGTGGTGCAGAACCGCGCCAAGCGCACCTATGTCGAGGAAGAGGTCGAGGCGCTGCAGACCACCGCGATGGTGCTCGCCGAGATGATCGCCTCGGGCGAGCTCTCCGCCCTCGCCCAGCCCGGCGCGGAGCCTGCCGCGCGCCATTCGCTGCACAAGACCGGCGCCATCCTGTCCGACGGCATCGCGCTCGGCCATGTCGTGCTGCACGAGCCACGCGTCGTTATCACCAATTACATCGCCGAAGACCTGCCGAAAGAGATAAAACGGCTCGACACCGCGCTGACAAAACTGCGCGCCGACCTCGACCGCATGCTGGAGCGCGGGGACGTCGCCGAAAGCGGCGAGCACCGCGACGTGCTGGAAGCCTACCGCATGTTCGCCAACGATCACGGCTGGTCGCACCGGCTGCATGAGGCGGTCGCCACCGGATTGACGGCCGAGGCCGCCGTCGAGCGCGTGCAGTCCGATACCCGCGCCCGCATGCTGCGTTCCACCGATCCTTATCTGCGCGACCGCCTGCACGATCTCGAAGATCTCGGGCATCGCTTGATGCGGCAACTGGTCGGGCAGGATCACGCGCCGTCGCGGGAGCTATTGCCCGACAATGCCATCCTGATCGCGCGCGCGATGGGACCCGCGGCGCTACTCGACTACGATCGCAAACGGCTGCGCGGATTGGTGCTGGAGGAAGGCACCGCCAATTCCCACGTCTCGATCGTGGCGCGTGCGCTCGGCATTCCCGCGGTCGGCGAGGTGCCGAACGCGCCGGGCATCGCCGATCCCGGCGATGCCATCATCGTCGACGGCACCTCGGGCTCGATCTATGTGCGCCCCTCGGCCGAGATCGAATCGGCCTATGCGGAGCGGGTACGGTTCCGCGCGCGGCGCCAGGCGCAATATTCGGCGCTGCGCGACAAGCCCTGCGTCACCAAGGACGGCCAGCCTGTCGAGCTGATGATCAATGCGGGGCTCGCCATCGACCTGCCGCATATCGACGACACCGGCAGCGCCGGCATCGGACTGTTTCGCACCGAACTGCAATTCATGGTCGGCCAGAGCCTGCCGCGCACCTCCGACCAGCTCGCGCTGTATCGCACGGTGCTGGACGCCGCCGGCACAAAGCCCGTGACGTTCCGCACCCTCGACATCGGCGGCGACAAGGCGCTGCCCTATATGGAAACCGTGATCGAGGAAAATCCCGCGCTCGGCTGGCGCGCGATCCGGCTTGGCCTCGATCGGCCCGGGCTGTTGCGCGGCCAGATCCGCGCGCTGCTCCGCGCCGGCGGCGGCCGCGCGCTGCGCATCATGTTTCCGATGATTTCCGAAGTCGCCGAGTTCGACCAGGCCAAGGGGATGGTCGAGCGCGAACTGACCTATCTGCGCCAGCACGGCCACGCGCTGCCCGAGCGCATCGACGTCGGCACCATGGTGGAAGTTCCGGCGCTGCTCTATCAGATGGACGAGCTCTTGAAGCGGGTCGATTTCGTCTCGGTCGGGTCCAACGATTTGTTTCAGTTCCTGTTCGCGGTCGACCGCGGCAACGCAAAGGTCTCCGAGCGGTTCGACACCATGTCGGCGCCGATCTTGCGGGCGCTGCGCGATATCGTCCGCAAAGCCAATGCGGCGAAGAAATCCGCCTCCCTGTGCGGCGAGATGGCCTCGAAACCGATCGGCGCGCTGGCGCTGATCGCCTTGGGCTACCGTTCGCTGTCGCTTTCCGCCACAGGCCACGGTCCGGTCAAGGCGATGATCCTCGACCTCGACGCCAAAAAGGCCGAAGCGATGATGATGCCGCTGCTTGATGCGCCGGCCGGCAGTGTGTCGATCCGCGATAAGCTGACTGCATTTGCCGAGGCTGAGGGGCTGTCGTTGTAGCGAGGTTTTGGCCGCACAACGCCCCTTTCCCAATTTCGAGACCTACTCATATGTCCATGCTCCCCGAAGCCAAACTCGATATCCTGCTGGCGCACCACGCTTCGCTGGAGGCGCAGTTGCTCGGCCAGGTGAATTCGGAAAGCTATGTGCGGATCACCCGCGAGCTCGCCGAGCTCAATCCGCTGATCGATGCGGTGAAAGCCTACCGCTCAGCGAATAAGGAAATCGCCGGCATCGACACCCTAATATCGGACCCCGCGACCGAACCGGAGATGCGCGGCATGGCGGAAGCCGAGCGCGAGACACTCGCCGCAAAAAGCCTCGAGCTCGCCCAGAAAATCCGCGTCGCGCTGCTCCCCAAGGACGCCATGGACGACCGCAACGTGGTCCTGGAAATCCGCGCCGGCACTGGTGGCGACGAGGCCTCGCTGTTCGCCGGCGATCTGTTCCGGATGTATGAGCGCTTTGCGGCCTTGCAGGGCTGGAAGGTCGAGGTGATCTCGGCCAGCGAAGGCACCGTGGGCGGCTATAAGGAAATCATCGCCGAGGTGCAGGGCCGCGGCGCGTTCGCAAAACTGAAATTCGAATCCGGCGTGCACCGGGTGCAACGCGTGCCCGACACCGAGACGCAGGGCCGCATTCACACTTCGGCGGCAACGGTTGCGGTATTGCCGGAAGTCGAAGACGTTGACGTCGACATCAAGAATGACGATTTGCGGATCGAGACCATGCGCGCGCAGGGCGCGGGCGGCCAGCACGTCAACAAGACCGAATCAGCGATTCGCATCACCCATATCCCGACCGGCATCGTGGTGATGATGCAGGACAGCCGCTCCCAGCACAAAAACCGGGCGTCGGCGATGAACATCCTGCGCTCGCGCATCTATGATGCCGAACGCCAGCGCGTCGACGCCGCGCGCTCGGCCGACCGCCGTGAAAAGGTCGGCTCCGGCGACCGAAGCGAGCGCATCCGCACCTATAATTTTCCGCAAGGCCGCGTCACCGACCACCGCATCAACCTCACGCTTTATAAATTGCCGCAAGTGATGGCGGGCGAAGCCCTGGGCGAGTTGATCGACGCGCTGACCACCGAGCATCAAGCCGCCCAACTCGCCGCTCAAGGTGCGGCGGCGTGAGGACCGCCCCCTTGTCGTCCCTGCGAAAGCAGGGACCCATAACCACCGGCCCCTGTTGTTACGAGAAGCGCCAACCACGACCGCCCAAATCGATAGGTCACGGCGTATGGGTCCCTGCTTTCGCAGGGACGACACTGAAATTGTTGTGGCGCCTCGCCAATCATGAGGATGCCTCGTGACCGAATCGTTCGCCGGGCAAACGATCGAAACTGCGCGGCGTTCGCTCGCCGCGCGCTTCAAGTCCAGCGGAATTGATTCGGCCGAACTCGAGGCTCGAATGCTGGTCGGCGCGGTGCTCGGTCTCGATCTCACCGCCATGATCACATCAGCGAATCGGCTTCTCTCATCGGACGAGGCCACGAGGCTGGAAAACTTCGCAGTCCGCCGTCTTGCAGGCGAACCGGTCGCGCGCATTCTCGGCAACAAGGAGTTCTGGGGCCTATCCCTAAAACTGTCGCCCGCGACGCTGGTGCCGCGGCCAGATACGGAGACGGTCGTCGAACTCGCGCTGGAAATGTTGCGCACCGCGTCTGATCCGAATCGGGCACTGCGCATCGCCGACATCGGCACCGGCTCCGGCGCAATTTTGCTGGCGCTGCTGTCGGAATTGCCGGACGCATTTGGCGTCGGCACCGACATCTCGGAGGCCGCGCTGCGGACCGCCCGCGCCAACGCGGCTTGCTTAGGGCTCGCATCGCGCGCGTATTTTGTCGCCTGCGACTACGCGGCGGCGCTCTCGGGCAATTTCGATCTGATCGTGTCGAACCCGCCCTATATCCGCACCGCGGAAATGGTCGCTCTTGCCACCGAAGTCCGCGATCACGATCCGCGCCGCGCGCTCGACGGCGGCGCCGACGGGCTTGACGCCTATCGCGCGCTGATCCCGCAAAGCGTACAGCTTCTTGCGCCCGGAGGTGCACTTGCCTTGGAGGCGGGACAGGGCCAAAGCGGGCCGATTGAAGATTTGATGACGGCGGCAGGGTTAACCCGGGAGGGACCTCCGAAAGCCGATCTGGCGGGCATCCGGCGGGCGGTCGCGGGCCGAAAAAAGCCCCCATAAAGCCCGATTGGGGTGCAAAAAAACCTCTTGGAATATTGCCCGGGAGCGACTACCTTCCGCTCACAACATCGGTCCAGGGTTGCTGGCCCCGTAGATACCCCGTAGAAAATACGCCATACACAATATGGCTGTAGAGATTACGGGGGGAGGCCAGAGTTCTCAGAGCGAGAGCCCGCCCGAGTGAAAGGTTCCAGAACGCAGGTCTTCTTGAGCGCGATGGCTGAGAGTGCTGCGCCGCTTCCGACCGCAAAGCGAACGAAAGCCTGAAATTGCGCTTGAAAGATCACGCGAAAAACCTGTGCTTGTTTTGGCAGGCGGAATGATTTGATGCAGCCAGCGATCTCTGCTGGACTGTTGGGGAGCCGGTCTTTGTTGACTGCGGCGTATTGCGAATTCTGTGTGGGATTGAACTGCACTGCGACCAGGTGCGCGTGAGGCGTGCCCGGATCGGACCATGCGTGACAACGATAATCCGAGGCTGACAATCGAAGGCTAGGGACTTCACCCAAGGCTACCACTCACGGCTAACACCCAAAGCTGTAACTTCAGGGCTGGAATAAAGGCGAGACATGAGAAACGGTCAGAACAACAACAAGCGGATGCGTAACCGGAACAACAATAACAACAACAATAACAACCGACGCGGTCAGAACCCGATGACCCGGGTGTTCGAGTCCAACGGACCCGATATCAAGATCCGCGGCACCGCATCCCACGTCGCGGAAAAATATGTGCAGCTGGCGCGCGATGCGCGCTCCTCCGGCGATCCGGTCGCGGCCGAGAATTACTACCAGCACGCCGAGCACTATTTCCGCCTGATCGCCGCCGCTCAGGAGCAGTTCCGTCAGAACCAGCCGCAGCCGCGCACCGAGAATGAGATGGCCGCGGAGGACGGCGACGAAGAGGGCGAGAGTTTTTCGCATTTCGGCCAGGAGCCCGGCTTCGTCCCGGTACAGCCGCAGCCCTTCGTGCCGCGCGACAACGGCCAGCGCGATCATCAGCGCGAGGGCCAACCCTACCAGCCGCGCGAGCAGCAGCATCAGCCGCGCGAGCATCGCCCGCAACCGCAGTTTCAACCGCAGCCGCAACCGCAGCCGACGATCGCGGACAATGGCAGCGTCGACCGCCTGCCGTCGTTCATCACCGGACCGCAGCCGCAGATCAATGGCGGCCAGGGCGGTTTCGAAGGCAATGGCGGCGAGCGTTTTCCGCGCCGCCGCCGCCGGCCGCACGGCCCGCGCCCCGACAACGTGGCCGCGCCTGCAACCCCTGGCGACGATTTCAATCCGGGGAATGAGTAGCCGAACGAGTCGGCATACTCTCCACGAGTCGTCCCCGCGAAAGCGGGGACCCATAACCAAAATCGTTTGTTGGCGCAGAAACCGTTAGCCAGCGTGCCAAAAGCATGGCCGCGGCGTATGGGTCCCTGCTTGCGCAGGGACGACCAAAATCCCCGCTTTCGCGGGACGACGAGATCATAACTCGTCCCGCCGCTGCAGTGACGACGGCACCAGCACCGGCTCCAGCGCCGGAATCAGCCGCGTGCGTTCGCGCTTGGCGGGGATTGCGCGATAGACCTGCTTGGTGGCTTCCACGATATGAACGCCGGCGAACGGCAGCGACAGCGCCGCGCCGACACGCTCCCAGGCCATCGCCGAGCGCAGGAACCAGCCGCCGGCGACCGGCGGCATGAACAGCGCTTCGCCCCATGCGGTCGGCGTGAACCAGGTCTGCCGCAGCAATTGCGTGATCTGCGAGCGCGAATAGGGCCGGCCGTGGCCGAACGGGGTGTTGTCGGTGCGCGTCCACACCCCGCGCCGGTTCGGGATGACGGCCATCACCCGCCCCGACGGCGCCAGCACCCGCCACACCTCGCGCAACAGCCCTTCCGGATCGTCGCACATTTCCAGCGCGTGGATCAGCAGGATGCGGTCGACCGCGGCATCCGGCAGCGGCAGTGAAAATTCATCGACCAGCGTTGCCAGCGTCGGCCGCGCGGTCGGCCATTTCAACACGCCCTGCGCCGCCGGCATGAAGGCGATACAGCGCTCGCTATCCTCCCGGAACAGCCCGAGATAGGGCGTGGGATAGCCGATGCCGAGCACCCGCTGGCCCTCGGCGTTCGGCCAGCGCGCATGGATGCCGCGATTGATCAGCCGCCGCGCGACGACGCCCAGGCGCCGCGAATAGAAATCGCGGAGATCGATGACATCGATGGTCATGGGCTTAATCTAACATGCCGGCCGGTTTCCATGCGCCCCCAATATCGCATTGCCGTCGCAGCGTTAACGCCATATTTCTTCCCTATATGAGGCCGTACAGCGCTCTCGCCGGGCGCGTATTCCGCAAAAAGTGGGTACCGGTTTTGCCTGGCAATCAAGTTTACGCAGATTGCGTAGACTTATCTGCGGTAGAATACGCGCAAGCAAAAGATCATCCACGGAGATACCATGGCCGCCGAAATCCGCCTGTTCCCCTGCCTCACCGATAATTTCGGCTATCTCATTCACGACCCCGCGACCAAGGCGACCGCCTCGATCGACGCGCCGGAGGCCGGCCCGGTTCAGAAGGCGCTGGAGCGCGAGGGCTGGACGCTGACCGATATCCTGATCACCCATCACCATCACGACCATGTCGGCGGCGTTGCCGAGCTCAAGCAGAAATATGGTGCACGCGTGGTCGCCCCCCACGACAAATCGGCCAGGATCGCCAATGTCGATCAGCGCGTCGGCCAGGGCGACGTCGTCAAGGTCGGCGGCCTGCTGGCGCGGGTCCTGGAAACTCCCGGCCATACGCTCGACCATGTCTCTTACGTGTTCGACAACGACAAGGCGCTGTTTGCCGCCGACACGCTGTTCTCGATCGGATGCGGGCGGGTGTTCGAGGGCAATTATCCGATGATGTGGGATTCGCTTCTGAAGCTGCGGGCGCTGCCGGATGATTTTAAACTTTATTGCGGCCATGAATATACCGCGGCCAACGTCAAATTTGCGCTCACGATCGAGCCGGATAATCCGGCTTTGAAGGCGCGCGCTGAGGAAGTGAAGCGTTTGCGCAGCGAGAACAAGCCGACCATTCCGACGTTGCTCGGCGACGAGAAAAAGGCAAACGTGTTCCTGCGCGCCGACGAGCCGTCGGTCGCCGCCGGCGTGCGGATGAAAGGCGCAAGTGCCGTCGAAGTGTTCGCCGAAATACGCGAACGCAAGAACAAATCCTGATGGTCTTGCCACCCTCCGCCGCCGACATCATCGCGCGGCTCGAATTAAAGCCGCATCCCGAAGGCGGGCATTTTCGCGAAACGTTTCGTGATCCCCGCACCGATCAAAACGGACGATCCGCATCCACCGCGATCTATTTCCTTTTGGCGCGCGGCGAGCGCTCGCACTGGCATCGCATCGACGCGGTGGAAGTCTGGCATTATTACGCGGGCAGTTCGTTGACCTTGCAGATCGCCGATGGCAGCGGTCAGCGCGCGATCAAGCTCGGCCCCGATCTGGTTGCCGGCGAAATGCCGCAGGCGATCGTGCCCGCGCACGCGTGGCAGGCCGCCGAGAGCACAGGCGACTGGACGCTGGTCGGATGCACGGTGGCGCCCGGTTTTGATTTTGCGGCGTTTGAATTGGCGCCAAAGGACTGGGAGCCTGCGAGTTAACTTAACGCCCGTCATTCCGGGATGCGCCTCTTGGCGCAGGCCCGGAATCCATAACCCCCAATCGTGGTTATAGATTCCGGGCTCGCTCGCTTTGTTCGCGCCCCGGAATGACGGTCAGCGTTTCCAGATCATATCCTTCGCCGCAATCAGCCCGCCGCCGGCGATCAGCACCGCCGCGATCGCAATGTTCGCGCTCGCTTTGGCAAAGCCCGCCAGAATCAGAAACGCGGTCGAGAGCAGCGGGGTCGCGTAGGACGCAGCCCCCAGCACGCGGATATCGCCGCGCTTCACCCCGATATCCCAGGCGTAGAATGCAGCACCTACGGGTCCGATGCCGAGCGCGATGATCGCCAGCCCTTGCGTTGGCGTATCGGGCCAGACCGTGTCCTCGACCGCGCAATGCACCAGCGCCGCGAGCAAGGCGGTTGCCAGGCAAAAGCCCGCGACCGCGTCGGTCGGCACCGACTTCAATCGGCGCGACATCACCGAATAGGTTGCCCACACGAAGGCCGCTATGAACGCCGCGATCAAGCCCGGCACCTGGCCCGCCGCGAAGCCGCCGCCGATGTTACCTGCCAACAGCAGCACCGTGCCGGCGAGGCCCAATAGCGCGCCGACGATGTGGTGCGGCTTGAGCCGCTCGCCGGGTAACAGCGACGAAAACAGCACGATCAAGAGCGGCCACAGATAATTCAACAAACCGGCTTCCGCCGGCGGCGCGAAGCGCAGCGCCAGAAAAAACAGCGCGTGATAGCCGAACAGGCCGCCGACCCCGACGATCCAGGCGGTGGGCTGCTGCCGCAGCGCGGCGAAGGCGCCGGGCCGCCCGATCCATGTCAGAAATCCCGTCAGCGCGCCGATCGCAAACGTCATCGCCGCCAATTGGAACGCGGGAATTTTGCCGGTCGCCACCGTGAGCACCGAAAGCAGCGACCACATCAGGATCGCCGTCAGTCCGATCAGGGTTGCGGTGCGAGGGGACATCTTGCTTGGCACAGGTGAAGTAACTTGCCGTCATGGCCGGGCTTGTCCCGGCCATCCACGTCTTGCTTGTGGCGACGTCGGTAAGGACGTGGATGCCCGGGACAAGCCCGGGCATGACGACGAATCAGAGCCAATGCGAGTCGCAACGGCGACGAGGCACGACGATCACACCTGATACTGCCCGCCATTCACCGTCAGCGTCGATCCCGTGATGAACCCGGCGTCGTCGGCGGCGAGGAACACGACCGCGCGCGCAATCTCTTCCGGCTCGCCGAGGCGATTGACCGGGATCAGCGGCAGGATACTTTTCTCCAGCACATCCTTCGGCACCGCCTGCACCATCTCGGTGTTGATATAGCCCGGGCAGATCACGTTCACGGTGACGCCGCCCTTGGCATTTTCCAGCGCGAGAGCCTTGGTGAAGCCGATGTCGCCGGCTTTCGCCGCCGAATAATTGACCTGGCCGAACTGGCCCTTCTGGCCGTTGATCGAGGAGATGTTGATGACGCGGCCGAACTTTCGGGCGCGCATGCCCTCGATCACCTGGCGGGTCATGTTGAACAGTGAGCCGAGATTGGTGTTGATCACCGCGTTCCACTGTTCCAGCGTCATCTTGTGGAAGGCGGTATCCTTGGTGATGCCGGCATTGTTGACGAGGACGTCGACCGGGCCGAGATCGGCCTCGACCTTTTTGACGCCGTCGGCGCAGGCGTCGAACGAACTGACGTCCCATTTGTAAACGGGGATACCGGTCTCGGCCTTGAATTTTTCCGCTGCCGCGTCGTTGCCGGCATAGCTCGCCGCGACCTTGTAGCCGGCATTCTTCAGAGCCTTGCTGATCGCAGCCCCAATGCCCCGCGTACCCCCCGTCACCAATGCAACACGTGCCATGTCGAATCCTTCCCTAGGGCTTTTACGCTTTTTATGTAGCTTCGAATAAAGCGGGCCGCTTGAGCAACATCAAGAACAAAACGCCCGGCACAGCCGGGCGTTTCTTTATCATCGATAAGTTCTGCGGTTGCGAGATGATCTTTTCATCAGGTAACGCCGCACGATTAGTCGCGTGCAATGCACATCGCAATTCCCATCCCGCCGCCGATGCACAGCGTGGCGAGGCCCTTCTTGGCGTCGCGCTTCTGCATTTCGTGCAGCAGGGTCACCAGCACCCGCGCGCCGGAGGCCCCGACCGGGTGGCCGATCGCGATCGCGCCGCCATTGACGTTGACCTTGGAGGTATCCCAGCCGAGGTCCTTGTTGACCGCGCAGGCCTGCGCCGCGAAGGCTTCATTGGCCTCGATCAAATCGAGGTCGCCGATGCTCCAGCCGGCTTTCTTCAGCGCGGCGCGGGAAGCCGGGATCGGCCCGGTGCCCATGATCTTGGGATCGACGCCGGCCTGGCCCCACGACACGATGCGGGCCAAGACCTTCTTGCCTTCCTTGGCCGCCTGCTTGGCGGTCATCAGCACCACGGCGGCAGCGCCGTCATTGATGCCCGACGCCGAGCCGGCGGTGACGGTGCCGTCCTTCTCGAAGGCCGGCTTGAGCTTGGCCATGGCGTCGAGCGTCGCGCCATGGCGCGGATATTCGTCGTCGGCCACGACGATGTCGCCCTTGCGGGTCTTGATGGTGACCGGGACGATCTCGTCCTTGAACTTGCCGGCCTTCTGGGCGGCCTCGGCCTTGTTCTGCGAGGCGACCGCGAACTCGTCCTGCTGCGCGCGCGTGATCTGATATTGCCGCGCAACATTCTCGGCGGTGTTGCCCATGTGGTAGCCGTTGAAGGCGTCCCACAGACCGTCCTTGATCATGGTGTCGATGAACTCCACCGGGCCCATCTTGACGCCGCCGCGCAGATATTGGGCGTGCGGGGCCATGCTCATGGATTCCTGGCCGCCGGCGACGACGATCTCGGAATCGCCGTTGAGCAGCGCCTGATAGCCGAGCGCTACCGTGCGCAGGCCTGATCCGCAGAGCTGGTTGACGCCCCAGGCCGGGCTTTCCACCGGGATGCCGGCGGCGATCGAGGCCTGGCGGGCCGGGTTCTGGCCCTGCGCCGCGGTCAGGATCTGGCCCATGATGACCTCGGAGACACGGCCGGGCTCGACGCCCGCGCGCTCCAGGGCCGCCTTGATGGCGACGGCGCCGAGGTCGTGCGCCGGCATGGTGGCGAACGCGCCGTTGAAACTGCCGACCGGGGTGCGGGCGGCGCTGACGATGACGACATCGTCTGACATGGACATCTCCTGAGGTTGAAGTTCTTGATTCTCGACGGCGGGCGGCCGGATGGCGGGCCTGTCTCTCAGGTGCCATCCTGTTAAGCCGAGCATCAAGTGTCAATCGGCCAGAGGGCGGAAATGCGCCGCGGCGCATTCAAAATAACGTCCTTGGCAGTTTCATGAGCAGTGCCTATGCTTTGGAATTAACCGTGCCGCACAAAATGGTGGCGGAACCTTATTGAAAATGCTTACTTTGTTGCGTTGCGTTGCTCGTTAGCCCCTCGGTTGTACCGTCGGGTTCCTTGTCCTCGGTGTGCATGTGTGAGCCCATGGCAAAATCAGACCAACCCACCACGATCAAGAAATACGCGAACCGGCGGCTCTATAATACCGGCACCAGTACCTATGTGACGCTTGAGGATCTCGCGGCGATGGTGAAGGACGGCGAGGACTTCCTCGTCTATGACGCCAAGACCGGCGACGACATTACGCGTTCGGTGCTGGCGCAGATCATCTTCGAACAGGAAAACAAGGCCGGCCAGAATCTGCTGCCGACCACTTTCCTTAGGCAGTTGATCCGCTTCTACGGCGACAGCATGCAGATGGTGGTGCCGAAATATCTCGAGCAATCGATCGACACGCTGACGCGCGAGCAGGAGAAATTCCGCAAGCAATTGACCAACACGTTCTCCGGCACGCCATTCGCGCCGCTGGAAGAACATGTCCGCCGCAACATGGAATTGTTCCAGCAGACCTTCTCGATGTTCAAGCCGTTCGTGCCGCCGCGCGCCGGAAACGCTGTCACCACCACTGAGCCGGAAAAGATCCCCGAGCCGGCGCCGGAAGAAGACAACATCGACGACCTTCGCCGCCAGATGAAGGAAATGCAGGACCGCCTCGAGCGGATGTCGAAAGAGCCGAAGAAGGACGAGTGAGTTGTTGTCGTCCCTGCGAAAGCAGGGACCCATAACCACCGGCGTTAGTTGTTACCAAAGCCGTCTACCCCATTGCCCAAATCGATAGGCCGCGGCGTATGGGTCCCTGCTTTCGCAGGGACGACGAGCTAGCTCGCCGCCGGCAACACGGCTTCGGCTGCCGCGCCCCACGGCCGCTCCGAGGATGCAAGCCCGATCAGGCGGCCCTGGATGTAATCGCAGCCCCAGTCGCGCAGCAGACCAGCGGATTCCTCGTCCTGCACCCATTCGGCGACCGTCTTGATCTGCAGCCGCCGCGCCAGATCGATCAGCGTCTGCACGAAGGCGCGGTCATCCGCCGAGCGCGCGATGTTCTGCACGAAGGCGCCATCGATTTTCACGATATCGACGCCAAGCTTGCGCAAATTGCGGAACGAGGTGTAACCGGCGCCGAAATCGTCGATCGCGATCCGGCTGCCGAAATTTTTCAATCGCGTGACGAAGCCGCGCAAATCGTCGATATCCTGGATCGCCACGGTCTCGGTGATCTCGACGATCAGCCGCTCGGCGACGCCCGGATGCGCGCTCATCAGCGATTCGATCGACGACCACCAATCCGGATCCATCGTGGTCTCCGGTGAAATGTTGAGGGAAAGCTGCACGTTCGGCGCGTTCGCAAGCTCAGCCACCACAAGCTCGAGCACCCGGTGATCGACGAGCCTGATCAGGCCGAGTTTTTCCGCAACAGGGACGATGTCCGGCGCCAGCAGAACCTGGCCGTCGTCCTGCTCCATGCGGATCAGGCACTCGTAGAACGCGGTACTGCGCGAGCTTGCTTCCACCACCGGCTCGAACGCCATCACGATGCGGCGCTCGTTGAGCGCGGTGACGATCTCGTCGGTGACGCGGATATTGACGCGGCGCTGGGCGTCGCGCTCGACATTCGGGCGCCACAGCGAAAACGAGCCGGCGCGGCGGCGCTTTGCGCTATCGAGCGTTTCATGGGCGCGGTTGATCGCTTCATCCGCGCTGCGCGCGAAGCGCGGCATGCTGACCGCACCGATCGAGGCGGTCACCGAGACCGGTCCGGATTTGGTCGGCACCACCTCGTCGCGAATGCCGGCCAGGAACCGCTCGGCGGCGACATTGATATCGTCCACCGTACAGTTCTTCAGGATCAGCCCGAATTTGTTGCCGGAGAAGCGCCCGAGCACGTCGCCGCCGCGCAGGCGGCCGCGGATCCGTTGCGCCACCTCGGAAATCACCGCGTCCGCGACATCGAAGCCGAACGCGTCGTTGATCCGCGCCAGATGATCGATGCCGATCAGCATGAAGGCGCAGGTCGAGCGGAAGCGGCTGGTCTCCTCGATCGCTTCAGCCAGCGACGCGACCAGATGGGTGCGGTTAAGCTCGCCGGTCAAGGGATCGTGCCGCGACAGTTTCAAGAGCTGCTCGTCGCGGGCGCGGCGTTCGTTGTTGATGCGGACGATGCCTTGCGCGCGCACAGGCCTCCCGTCGGGGCCTGCGAACCAGCAGCCGGTTTCCTCGATCCAGAGTACGGGCACAGAGGTCGAGGTCCGCACGCCATATTCGATGCGGTAGGGCGCGCCCCCGCCGCGTTGGGAGGGCTGCGATTGAACAAGCGCGTCGGTCCGGATCGAGCGCTCCGGCTCGATCAATTTTGCAAACTCCGCGCCGGTTTGCAGCGAGGAAGCCGGGATATCGGAAAACACCGCATTGGCGTGGGTGCTCCAGGTGATCGCGTCAGTCGCGATGTCCCACACGAACGCCGCCTGGCCGAGCGAAGCCAGGATGGTCGAAGCTTTGGGCAGAGCGGCTGTCAAGATCGCCTCGTTTCGGGACACGGCCGGGTGATTCGGTCTTTAAGGATAGTGCCTGTTTTGCCCGGAACCAGCGCGTATTCCGCAAAAGTGGCCACCGGTTTTGCGATCAGAATACGCGCAAACGATTAAGGGAGAACATTTTCCGTAGGAAAATGCTCTCCACGAAGTTGATTAATATTCTGCAAACCATGTTGATCGCGCGGGCGGGAACGAAACGGGGAGGATCGGCATAGCTCTTGCGAGGATGGAATCGAAGCGGGCGCGACGTCCCAAAACGCGACAGTTCAGCCGGATTTCGATTTGCGATGCCAGACACCGATCGACCAGGCACGATAGAGGACAGCGTCCTCGCGGATGCCAAGCCTCCTTGCGTCGCGCTGATGCCGATGGCGGAGCCGGCACCATGGACCCGAACCGCTCGGCTCTGGCGGTCCCGGCCCGATTCGATCTTCATCACCCATTTGATCGCGACCGCCGAGCAGGTCCCGCAGACGCGCAATCTGCGGCGGGCGACGCCGGCCGACGCGCAGACCGCCTACGGCGCGACCCAGCAGCCGATCCGGCGCGCCGGTATCCGGACGCGGCAAATCATCTGATTTTCTAGTGCGGGGGCTTCATCCTTCGAGACGCGGCCAAGAGGCCGCTCCTCAGGATGAGGCCTTCGAGACGCGGCCAAGAGGCCGCTCCTCAGGATGAGGCCTTCGAGACGCGGCCAAGAGGCCGCTCCTCAGGATGAGGCCTTCGAGACGCGGCCAAGAGGCCGCTCCTCAGGATGAGGCCTTCGAGACGCGGCCAAGAGGCCGCTCCTCAGGATGAGGTCTTCGAGACGCGGCCAAGAGGCCGCTCCTCAGGATGAGGTCTTCGAGACGCGGCCAAGAGGCCGCTCCTCAGGATGAGGCCTTCGAGACGCGGCCAAGAGGCCGCTCCTCAGGATGAGGTCTTCGAGACGCGGCCAAGAGGCCGCTCCTCAGGATGAGGTCTTCGAGACGCGGCCAAGAGGCCGCTCCTCAGGATGAGGCCTTCGAGACGCGGCCAAGAGGCCGCTCCTCAGGATGAGGCCTTCGAGACGCGGCCAAGAGGCCGCTCCTCAGGATGAGGCCTTCGAGACGCGGCCAAGAGGCCGCTCCTCAGGATGAGGCCTTCGAGACGCGGCCAAGAGGCCGCTCCTCAGGATGAGGCCTTCGAGACGCGGCCAAGAGGCCGCTCCTCAGGATGAGGTCTTCGAGACGCGGCCAAGAGGCCGCTCCTCAGGATGAGGCCTTCGAGACGCGGCCAAGAGGCCGCTCCTCAGGATGAGGTCTTCGAGACGCGGCCAAGAGGCCGCTCCTCAGGATGAGGTCTTCGAGACGCGGCCAAGAGGCCGCTCCTCAGGATGAGGTCTTCGAGACGCGGCCAAGAGGCCGCTCCTCAGGATGAGGTCTTCGAGACGCGGCCAAGAGGCCGCTCCTCAGGATGAGGTCTTCGAGACGCGGCCAAGAGGCCGCTCCTCAGGATGAGGCCTTCGAGACGCGGCCAAGAGGCCGCTCCTCAGGATGAGGCCTTCGAGACCCTCATGGTGAGGAGCGCGGCAGAGCCGCGCGTCTCGAACCACGAGGCCACGGCTGTTGCTAGCGCGGCGGCGTGTCCGGTGCGGACGGCGCGCCGTTGCCGGGCTGCAACTCCGGAGAGGCGACCACCGGCGAGGGCGCGGCGGATGCGGCGTCCGCAGGAGTAACTTTCGGCTGGATGGGTTCGACCGGCGCGGGTGCAGGCGCCGGAGCCGCCACCGGAGCCGATGGCTTCGGCACCGGCTCGAACTGAGGCTCGGGCGCCTCCATCGGCACCCTTGCCGCGCGCCCGGAGACCGCCGGTGCCATGCCGCGCCGCGCGCGCAACGTGATGCCGGAGAGGAAATCCGCCATCGCCAGCAATGCCAGCAGGAAATAGGTCGAGGTGCCGAACCGCGGCCACAGCACAAACTCCGCCGCCGCAGCCCCGAATATGATCAGCGACAACAGATGGTCGGTGAGAAATTTCGCGCCGGGACGCGCGCCCTTGATGATTTCGAACAACAGCAACACGATGCCGAGCGCCAGCAGCATGTCGGACAATGTCACCGGCCATTCGGTGCCCGACATCAAGGTCAGCTTCAGCACCGGATCGGCCAATGAGACGCTGGGCATCAAAAAGACGATGATGTTGTAGATCGCGAGCGGGATCAGAAGCAGCGGGAAACCGACCATGGACATCGGCGAGGCCTTCTTTTTCAAGCAAGAACCAAGGCGCTTTTAGACGGCCCCTTGGTTACACCGCAGGAAGCCGTCTTACCTCACTCGTTGGCCGAATTCAGGCAGGCATTGCCGATCGTGCCTTTCGGCCTCGTATCCCGCTCAGGATTCCTTCTTGGCCTTCAGGACCTGACGGCCCTTGTACATGCCGGTCTTCAGATCGAGGTGATGCGGGCGGCGCAATTCGCCGGAATCCTTGTCCTCGGCATAGGTCGGCTTCTTCAAGGCGTCTGCCGAGCGGCGCATGCCACGCCGCGACGGCGATGTTTTTCTTCTGGGAACGGCCATAACAGGTCCTCTAGGGGTGTTTCGGTAAGGCATCGTCCGAAAATGGACGGCGGACGCGCTTTTGGCGCGGGCTCTGATGCCGATAAGGCCGCGCTTATAGAGGATGGACACTCGCAAAGCTAGGGTGGCCGGCGCCCAAAACGGCCCAAATTGGCTCAAAAAGCGCGATTTTCACTCCAGCACCGTTGCAATTCGGAAGCCTGCGCCCGCGCCATATAGGTTCCGGCCAGACGCCGCACCCCGGGGCCGGGATTGCGGGCGCTGCGCTTGACCGGATTGGGCAGGATGGCCGCCAGCAGCGCCGCCTCGCGCGGCGACAGCGCGGACGCCGGATGCCCGAACGCGTAGGTCGCGCCGGATTGGGCGCCGAACTGGCCGGAGGGGCCAAGCTCGGCGATATTGAGATAGATTTCGAGGATCCGCGGCTTCGGCAACACCCGGTCGATCCACAGCGCCAGCGGCAGCTCGAGCGCTTTGCGGACCACGCTGCGGCCCGGCCACAGAAACAGGTTTTTCGCCACCTGCTGGGTGATGGTCGAGCCGCCCCGCCTCACCTCGCCCTCCTCCGCATCGTCGATCACCTCGTGCAGCGCATCCCAGTCGATGCCGTGATGGCTGCAGAATTTGGCGTCCTCGGCTGCGACCACCGAGCGCGGCAGCGACGGCGACATCGCCGCAAGATCGATCCATTGCCGCGACACGGAAGCACCCGTCAGCGTGCGCCAGGCCATCAGGGCCGAGACCGGATGGCCGGTGCGATAGAACGGTGTCAGGAGATAGGGCACCAGCAGCGCGACCAGCAAAATCAGCAGCAACGTTCGGACAATGCGCAAATGATTATTTCTGGTTTTGGAAAACCGCCGATGGGGTCGATGAAAGGGCCGGGCCTAAAATGACGTGTTCATCATAATTCCTTACTTTTCCAGCGCTTTTAAGGCGCCGTGATCCCCCTCACGCAATTGACGAAGCCGGTGCCATAAAGGATTGTCCGGCCAAATTGGCCTCTCCAATTTGCCGTGGAGCTTTGTTTGATGACTGCGACTGCATTAACCGATTTTACCAAGCGGCTGGACCAGACCGCGGAGGATACCGAGGCGCTGTTGGGCCGGCTGTTATCCGACGCATTGCTGCCGGACGAGATCGCGCGGCCGAAGCGGCTGATGGACGCCATGCGTTATTCGAGCCTCAACGGCGGAAAACGGCTGCGGCCGTTTCTGGTGGTGGAAAGCTCGGCCGTGTTCGGCGTGCCGCGCCAGGCCGCACTTCTAGCCGGTGCCGCGCTCGAATGCATCCACTGCTATTCGCTGGTGCATGACGATTTGCCGGCGATGGACAACAGCGATTTGCGCCGCGGCCGCCCCACGCTGCACAAGCAGACCGACGACGCCACCGCGATCCTCGCCGGCGATGGGTTATTGACGCTCGCTTTCGACATCATCACGCGAGACGAGATCCACGAAAACCCGACCGTACGGCTTCTCCTGACCCGCGCGCTGGCGCGGGCCTCGGGCATTGGCGGCATGGTCGGCGGCCAGATGCTGGATCTTGCCGGAGAGGGCCGGTTCGGCGACCGCGAGCCGGTCGACGTCGCCCGGCTGCAGCAGATGAAGACCGGCGCGCTGTTGCGCTTTGGCTGCATCGCCGGCGCGATCCTCGGTCAATCCACGAAAGAACAATATCAGGCGCTCGACGATTACGGCCGCGCGCTCGGCGAAGCCTTCCAGATCGCCGATGATTTGCTCGACGTCGAGGGCGATGCTACCGCGCTCGGCAAGAACACCGGCCAGGACGCAGTGCTGGGCAAAACCACGTTTGTCACTCAACTAGGAATCGAGGGCGCCAAACAGCGTGTCCGTGATCTCCTCGGCAAAGCGGATT
Organism: Bradyrhizobium lablabi; assembly: GCF_900141755.1. NCBI lineage: Bacteria > Pseudomonadati > Pseudomonadota > Alphaproteobacteria > Hyphomicrobiales > Nitrobacteraceae > Bradyrhizobium > Bradyrhizobium lablabi. The sequence goes on from NZ_LT670844.1 coordinate 3,734,597, forward strand.
CCGCGCTTTCGATCTTCGGCGCCAAGGGCGAGGTGCTGCGGGCGGCCGCGCGGTTTGTCGCCGACCGCAAGAATTGAAGACGCCGATGCCGATAGCGGACAAGGAGACCCCCGACCGTCGCCTTGTCCGCTTCCGGAAAATGTCCAAGCCGCTGCGCTTGATCTATGCGCGGCCGCGCACGTTCATAGCGATGGTGACGGGGTTTGCGGCGTTCTTCGTGCTGCCGGAGGCCTCGCTGCGCCTGGTGACGCGGCTTTTGATCGCCTGGGACATCTTCGTCGCGCTGTATCTGGCTCTGGTCTATTTCATGATGTATCGCAGCGGGCTGCGGCTTATCCGGCGCAACGCGGTGCTGCAGGACGACGGCCGCTTCCTGATCCCGGTGATGACCGTGCTCGGCGCGTTCGCCAGTATCGCCGCGATCGTGTTCGAGCTCGCCGGCACCCATCGCAGCGCGCCGGGACTGTTGCTCGCGACCGGCACCATCGCGCTGTCCTGGGGCGCCGTGCACACGGCCTTCGCGCTGCATTACGCCCATGATTATTACCGCGGCGCCAAGCCCGGCGGCCTGCAGTTTCCGAGTGGCGACGTCCAGGATCACGCCGACTACTGGGATTTTGTGTATTTCTCGTTCGTGATCGGCATGACCGCGCAGGTCTCCGACGTCGGCATCACCGACAAGACCATCCGCCGCACCGCCACCGTGCACGGCATCATCTCGTTTGTCTTCAATACCGCGCTAGTGGCGCTGATGGTGAATATCGCCGCGAGTGCGATTTGATTTTCGTGCTGACGCCCCAGCCGTCATTGCGAGCCAACGGGTCGGCGCGAAGCGCCGCCCGATGACAGGCTCCGCGAAGCAATCCATTTTCACCGCTCGAACGAAGCTGGATTGCTTCGTCGCTTCGCTCCTCGCAATGACGTTGAGAGAGCTGAGCCACCATCGCGGGGACGTCATTCCGGGGCGATGCGAAGCATCGAACCCGGAATCTCGAGATTCCGGGTTCACGCTTCGCGTGCCCCGGAATGACAGCTATCTGCAAATCTGCACATTGCCGCCGCCGCCTTCATACGGCCCGCCCTGCGCGGTCGTTCGGTATTCGAGGTGACATCCCCGGTCGACCGGACGGCAGCCGCCGCGGTCGCACACGATCTGGCCGGAGGACGCCTGCGATCGGGCCGCGCCGGCTTGTGGCTTCGGCCGCTCCCGCGCCGCGCGATCGGGGCGATCGTTGGAATCGCGGCTCGCAACCGGCGTCTTGGCGCGCCGCTTCTCGCATTCATTGTCGTCATTGAGGAACGAGCCATCGGCGCAGACGATCTTGCTGCAATGGTCGCCGTCGGCCCTAAAGCCGTGATCGCAAACCAGTGGGCAGACCCGCGCTGGCTTTAGCTTGATCGCGTCGAGCGCGTCCGTGGAAGCGACTTTCACGTCGAATTTGGTGCCGGCGTAGCGGTTGAACAGGCTCAGCGAACGCTGCGACGCCGCGTTCCATTGGCCGTCGGTCTCGCTGGTGAGGCAGCCCACGCGGCGGAGCTCCGCCTGCACCGATTTTGTCACGTCGGGCTGCGATGGAGTCAGGGATGCGAGGTTGGTCGCTTTCTCATCCGGGGCCTTCTGAGCAGCCGCAGGCGGAGCAGATGTGGTCCTGTCGGCGGGAGCGTTATCTGCGACAACAGCCGTGCCGGGAGCCTTGTCGGCGCGCTTGCGCTCGGCATCGGCGGCCTGCTCCACCGCGGCCTGTTTTGCCTTCTCGGCGGCAATCCGGGCCTGCTCGGCGGCCTTGGCGTCGGCGTCGGCCTTCGCCTGCTGCGATGCCTGCGCGCCCGCTGCGGCAAGCCGCGCCCGCTCCTGCTCGGCCAGTCGCGCCTTTTCGATCGCCGCCGCATGCGCTTCCTCGGCGGCAATCTTGTCGAGCTGGATCTTGGCAAGGTTCGCGTAAAAGCCGTCCGGATGCTGGGCGAGGAAGGCGTTCATCGCGTCCATGTTGCCGATCTGCAGCGCCAGCTCGTAATCGCGGCGAACCTCCGCCTGCGGACTAAGCGCCGGTGCGGCGGGCGCAGCGGCAGATGGCAAGATCTTGGCCGGCACCAGCGGCACGTCGTTGCCGCCGAGCGAGCCATAGACAAACGGCTCCTGCCGGTTGCCGGTCACCTTCAGCACGTCGTCGCGGACGAAGCCAAACGCCTTGCGCACATCGAGCCCCGGCGTCGTGATGTGTTTTGCCAGTGCGATGGTGAATGGGCTGTTCTTCGCATCGCCATCCATTGCGGTCGAACCGGCCTTGGCGGAATAGGCGATCAGCGTGTTCGGACTGGTCGGCTCGATTTGCGCAAGACCGCGTCCGATCGAACGCAAGGCCACGGTCTTCTTCATGCTCTTGGCAAACGGATTGTCGCGGCAGGCGTCGAGGATGACGAGCCGAAGCTGTTTTGCGGGTTCGGCGGCCACCAGGATGCGATCCAGCGACAAGGCCTCGTCGAAAACATCGGTGTCGCGCTCGAGCTTTGCGTCCACCGGAATCAGATAATTGGTGCCGTCGACCTCCATGCCGTGGCCGGCATAATAGATCACCGCGATATCGGCATCGCGCGCGCTGTCGGCAAAGTCGCGCAGCGCGCGGCGCATCTCGAGCGCCGGCATATCGTGGCGGGAATCGACGACATCGAAACCGGCCTCCTTCAGCGTCGCCGCGATCAGGGCGCCGTCATTGGCCGGATTGGAAAGCTGCGGCACGTTCTGGTAGGCGGAATTCGCCAGCACCAGCGCCACCCGCTTCTCGGCGTGCGCCGGCTCGCACAACAGCAACAGCGCCGCGGCAAGCAAAAATCCCGGCCATTTTAGAAATCCAGGCGATTTCATCATGACGCCTCCGGAACTACGAGCCGTTTTAGCACAGGAGCATGCTTACCAGAAGTCTGCGGCCGGCCCTTGTGAGGCAGATCACGAAAGCGGGCCGAGTTCGGCGGGCAGGGGATAAAACTTCTCTCTCGCTAGTCGCGTGCGCGCGCCAAGGGTTCGGACTTTTGCAATCACGTTTTTTGCGATCGGCCGCCAAATCGTAGGGTGGGTTAGCGTCCGCCGTAGCTCGAAGAGCGAAGGCGGAAGCGTAACCCACCATCTCTCCGCCACGTCGGCGGAGCGGCGGGTTACGCTACGCTAACCCGCCCTACAAATCTGCCCGACGGGCAAATCAGCAAAAACCTGTCCAGCCCCCTTCGCAAAAATATTCTGCTTCGCGTCTGACCCAAATCACTTCTAAAACTATCACCGTCTCGTCCCACTCGAGGGGCGCTTCGCGGTCGTCACGAACGCGGGATGGGATGCGGTGGACGCTGATAGTGCCATTGACGAACGGCACGAAGGCGGACGGCGAAGTCGTGTGGTCCTGACACCCCGACGCTGGTGTCAAGTTCGCGGAAGATACTTCCGCGGATGACGGTGGCAAAAGAGCCCGGTCGCCGGGGAGAGCACGAAATAAGCCGTAAACCACCGTGCAGGGAAGGCCGGATTGCCTCCGCTGAACCTGTATGCTCGTGTGCGTTTTCTATCTGCATTTTGCACGCGAGACCGCGGGTGCAGCGCGCACCCGGCTTTCCCTGCGCCCTCTACTTTCCAGGAGGGTGAAAGATAGCGCAAACCTCGGGCGCATCGCGCCGCGAGATCGCTTTTTGCCGTCATTGCGAGCTTCCCCTTCGCGACGCAGAAAGCTGGATTGCTTCGTCGCTTCGCTCCTCGCAATGACGGTGCGCAAAAAATCGCATGCGTTTCCCCTTTGCCAACCGCGCATTTTGCGATCAAATTCTCCTCCCACCAACAAGAACAAAACGGGAGGAAACCATGCGCGGGATTGTTTTCACGGGCGAACGTGGACTGGAGCTGATGCGGTTCGACGATCCAACGCCCGATGCCCATGATGTGGTGATCGAGATGAAGGCGTCGGGGATGTGCGGCAGCGATTTGCATCAATATCGCCGGCCCAAGGGGCAGGCGCGCGCGACCGGCATTCCCGTGCCCGAGGGCCCTGTGATCGCCGGGCATGAGCCGTGCGGCGTGGTGGTCGCGGTCGGCACCGCGGTCGATGCCAAGGAAGCACGGGTCGGCCAGCGCGTGATGGTGCATCATTATCAGGGCTGCACCCAGTGCAACCATTGCCGCGCCGGCTGGCAACAGCTCTGCCAGGAGGTGCCCGTAAAAGTCTATGGCAACAATGCCCATGGCGGGCATGCGAATTATCTCAAGGTGCCCGCCAACACACTGGTGCCGCTGCCCGACGAACTTTCATTCAGCGCGGGCGCGGCGATCGCCTGCGGTTCCGGCACCGCCTATAGCGCGCTGCGAAGGATGAATCTTTCCGGCAACGACACCATCGCGATTTTCGGCCAGGGGCCGGTGGGACTGGCGGCCACGCAATATGCCAAGGCGATGGGCGCCAAAGTGATCGCGCTCGACATCAGCCCGCAGCGACTGGAGCGCGCAAAAGCATTCGGCGCCGATCATGTAATAAATCCCGGCTCGAACGATCCGGTCGCCGCCATCAAGGATCTCACCCACGGCCGCTACGCTGATTTGACGCTCGACACCTCGAGCAATCCGGACGCGCGAGTGAATGCCATACGCTCGACAAAAGTGTGGGGTACGATGTGTTTTGTCGGCGAAGGCGGCGAGGTCCATATCGACGTCAGCCCGCATTTGTTGCGAAGACAATTGACCCTGGTGGCGTCGTGGACGTTTTCCAATATCATCCAGGCCGACTGCGCGCGGTTCTCGGTCGAGCGCGGCATCGACGTCGACAAACTGTTCACGCATCGCTGGACCCTCGACCAGGCGGAGGAAGCCTATCAACTGTTCGACAAGCAGGTCGACGGCAAGGGCGTGTTTTTGATGTGATCACTTCCCTCATCCTGAGGAGCGCGCCTTGCGCGCGTCTCGAAGGATGGCCACGGGTTCCACTCTGGCCTCATGGTTCGAGACGCGCGAAGACGCGCTCCTCACCATGAGGGGCTAAATTTACGCAAGCAGGAGACAACAACATGAATCCCGATCGTTCCACCGTCGAAGCCGTCGTCCAACACTACTTCGACGCGCTCTACGAAGGCGACGCCGACAAGTTAGGCGCCATCTTCCACCCCTCCGCCGATCTGCGCTGGCTGGAGAAAGGCGAATTGCAAGTCCTCACCGTGCCGGATTGGGTCGGTCGCGTGCGCAAACGCGCCTCCGCCAAGGCCGAGGGCAAGCCGCGCGAGGATTTTGTCGTCACCATCGACCGCTCCGATGAGTCCACCGCCTTCATCAAAGTGCGCTGCCAATTGCCGCCGCGCTATTTTACCGACTATCTGGTGGCGATGAAGCTCAAAGACGGCTGGCAGATCGTCTCGAAATCGTACCGCTACGATTTGCGCGAGTGAGGGGCGCGATATTGACCTCCCCTCGCTTCCGCGCGAATTGAGGGGCGGAGGTTTTCAAAACCGTGGAAGCCGAGTTCCAGATCTTTGTCATTCTGCTCGCGGTGCTGGCGGGCACCGCGCTGGTGGCGCGGCGGACCAATATCGCGCCGGCGATCCTCTTGCTGCTCGCCGGCACCGTGCTCGCCTTCGTGCCGGGCATGCCGTCGCTGGAGCTGCCGCCGGAACTGGTGCTCCTGGTGGTGCTGCCGCCCTTGATCTATTCGGCCAGCGTCGCCATGAGCTGGCGCGAGTTCAGATATAATCTGCGCCCGATCATCCTGCTCTCGGTCGGCTGCGTGATTTTCACCGCGTTCGCGGTCGCGGCCGCGACGCATTATCTGATCGGATTGCCCTGGAGCATTGGTTTTTTGCTGGGCGCCATCGTCTCGCCGCCCGACGTGGTGGCGCCGCTCGCGATCGCCAGGAAACTCGGACTGCCGCGCCGCATCCTGGTCGTGCTCGAGGGCGAGGGGCTCGCCAACGACGCCACCGCGCTGATCCTCTATCGCTTCGCGGTGATCGCGATTTCGACCGGGACGTTCTCGCTGACCAAGGCAACCGGCACGTTCCTCGTCATCGTCATCGGCGAGGTCTTGTTCGGCGCGGCGGTGGGCTGGATATCGTTGCGGGCGCGGCACCGCGCGCGGGATCCGCAGATCGAGATCACGCTGTCGCTGATCACGCCCTATGTCGCCTATTGGGTGCCCGAGCATCTCGGCGGTTCCGGCGTCATCTCCACCGTCGCCTGCGGCCTCTATATGAGCTGGAACGGGCCGCTCTGGATCTCTTCGGCGACAAGATTGCAGGGCATCTTCTTCTGGGACCTCGTGATCTATCTGATCGAGGGCATGTTGTTCCTGCTGACGGGATTCCAGATGCGGTCGCTGTTCGAGAGATCGAAAGCGTTTCCGCTGGACGACATCCTCACAGCGACCGCGCTGGTCGCAGTGATGATCATCATCGCGCGCTTCGCCTGGGTCTTTCCCGCTACCTATCTGCCGCGGCTGATCAGCAGCGTGCGCGAACGCGATCCGCCGCCGCCGTGGCAATGGACGTTCATAGTGGCCTTCACCGGGGTCCGCGGCGCCGTCTCGCTGGCGGCGGCACTGGCGCTGCCGTTCGCACTGCCGGACGGCGAGAGTTTTCCCTACCGCGACCTGATCCTGTTCGTCTCGTTCGGCGTTATTTTTATCACGCTAGTCGGACTGGGACTTGGGCTGCCGCCGGTGGTGCGCTGGCTCGGCGTCGCCCAAGCCGGCCGCGCCGAACATCTGGCTGAGCATGAGCAGGAAATCGCGGCGCGCCGCGAGGCGCTAGGCTCTGCGCTCAAATCGCTCGAGGCCATCACCGACGACCGCGAATTGTCCGACGAGGTGGTAAAGCTGTTGCGCGCGCGGCACGAGGTCCGCGTCAATCAGTTGCCCGATTCGCTCGATCCCGACGCGCGCGAGGTCTCGGCGATGGGAATGGAGCTGACACGCGAACTGATCGCTGCCGAGCGGAAATTCATTCACGTGCTATTGCGCGACGGCAAGATCACCGACGAGGTCAGGCGCCGGATCGAACGCGATCTCGATTTGGAGGAAGCAAGTCTTGCCAATCGGGATTTACGGAGGCTGCCGTTGTGAAGGTGCCTCTTCCGTCATTGCGAGGAGCAAAGCGACGAAACAATCCATCTACCGTCATCCCGAGAGGTGAGATGGATTGCTTCGCTGCGCTCGCAATGACGGGGAGACACCTACTCCGCTGCCGCGATCCGCGGCCGCCCGACAAACCCCGTCGCGTCGCCAAAGCGTTCCACCATCACCGCCGGCAGGTCCTTCGCTTTATTCGTCACGCAGGCCCCCGAGCGCACGGCATAGCGGTCCTGATGCGAAAGATGCGGCGGCGCCAGCCCCTGCTGCAGCGCGCGAGCCGCTTCCATCACCAGTTTGCGAAAATGCATGATTCCCAAATCGGTGGGGCCGAGATGCTCGCGGGTGCGGTCGGCGATCGGGCCCTGGCTGTCCTGCACCGCGGCATCCTGTTCGGAGACGCCCTTGATGCCGGTGTAGCTTTTTGTCTTCTGCAATTTGCGATCGATCAGATAATCGTTCGATTTGTTGCGCAGCGGCAAATAATTCTCATCGACCTCCGAGATCACGCCGTTGCCGCTGTCATACGCCTCGCGCTCGGCTTGCGTCAGCGGCCGCTCCGGATTCCAGGCATAGGTGTAGATCCAGCAATTGGTGTCGGTCACCGGCACAAAACTTTGGCCAAAGATATTCTCGCCCGGCATCGCACTCGGCGCATAGGAATGCACCGGCATCAGAAATTGCGCGATCCGCCAGTAGATGTTGTCGCTGCCGGTGAGCCGGCCGCCCGCGATCGTGAGCCCCGCGTCATGCGGATTAATCTTGATCACCGGGCGCGGGTCCTCGGCGATCCAGCGCATGTGATCGGTATTCATGCGCGCGAGTGGACTGATGAAGTGCCGCTTGATGTCGAGGATTTCGTTCTCTTCTTTCTCGAACGAGAGATGCGCAAAGGTAAAATGCGCGGTGTCGATCGAGCCTTCCATGGCCTGCACCCAGTTGCAGTCCTGCCACTTCTTGGAAACGTAGCGGTGCGAGGCCGGCACCAGCGCCATTTCCAGATCGGGCAAATCGGGCATCGCGTCGGCCGGGCCCATATAGGCCCAGATCATGTCGCCCCATTCGCGCACCGGATAGGATTTGATGCGGATCAGGTCTTTCGCGTTGAGGTCGGGGTACGACGTCGGCATGTCGACGCAAGCGCCCTCGGTGTCGAATTTCCAGCCGTGATAGGCGCAGCGGATGCCGCATTCCTCATTGCGGCCGAGCCAGAGATTGGCGCCGCGATGCGGACAATATTGATCGATGACGCCGACGACGCCTCTAGAGTCGCGGAAGGCGAGCAGTTCCTCGCCCATCACCACTATCTTCTTCGGCGGCCCGTCGGCTTCCGGCAATTCCTCCGACAGCAACACCGGCAGCCAGAAGCGCCGCAGCAACTCGCCCATCGGCGTCCCCGCACCGCTCTCGGTCAGGAATTTGTTGTCTTCTGCGCGGAGCATGGGCGTTCCTCCGAAGTTTTGTTGTTGGTTTTCGCACAGATTGACGCAGCCCAAGCGGCGCGTCAACGCAGGTCTGTAGGGTGGGTTAGCCGACCCGTGCGCCCCAGCTCCACGAGCGAAGGTGCAAGGCGCAACCCACCACTTTTCGCGGGAATGGTGGGTTACGCTGCGCTAACCCACCCTACAAAATCACACCGGCCGTTCGCCCTTGACCGTCACCCGCGTGCCGGCGCGGGTATGGGGCCAGTAGTCCCACAGCGCGCGGTGCTGGGCGCAGCGGTTGTCCCAGAACGCGATGGCGTTCTCGCTCCAGCGGAAGCGGCACTGGAACAGCGGATTTTCCGCGTGCTTGTAGAGATAATTCAGGATCGCATCGCTCTCGTCGCGCGGGATGCCGCTGATGTGGCGGGTAAAGCCGCTGTTGACATAGAGCGCCTTCTTGCCCGTCACCGGATGCGTGCGTACCACCGGATGCTCGGCGCGCGGATAAGACGGCCGGTCGGCGACGCCGTAATTGGCGTAAAGCCCGCGATAGATCGGCTCGCCGTCATGCAGCGCCGTGAGTCCGTCGAGATAGGCCTTCATCCGATCCGACAGCGACTCATAGGCGGCATACATGTTGGCGAACAGCGTATCGCCGCCGCTCGGCGGGCATTGCTTGATGTGCAGGATCGAGCCCATCGGCGGCTCGAGGTCGCAGGAGACGTCCGAATGCCAGCCCTCGCCGTTGACGCGCGGCGAATCCTTATCCGCATAGATCTTCATCAGCGCCGGATCGTCGCCCTCATGGGGCGCCGCGGGATGGATGTGCAATTCGCCGAATTTTCGTCCGAAGGCGAGATGTTGTTGTGGCGTGATGTGCTGATCGCGGAAGAAGATCACGAGATTTTCGGCGAGCGCGCGGTGGATCTCGTCGATCTGGCGGTTGGAGCGCGCATCCTCGGAGACGAGTTTGCCGATATCGACGCCCGATATCTCCGCGCCGATGACGGGGGTGAGTTTTTCGACGCCGATGGTCTCGTAGGGTTCGCTCTCGTCGGCGGTGTGCCGATAGCGCGGTCCCTGCTTGCTGGCCAGCGAGCTCATCCGATTCCTCCCGAAAGCTTGGCAGCCATCGTAGCGCGGATGGGTCCCCGGGTCACGCCTTCTCCCCGCATTCGCGGAGACGACGCATGGAGAGATCTATTCCGCCGCCGTTGGCTTGGCGCCGGTGCCGTAGCGCTGCTCAATGTAATCGATCACCAGCGCCTTGAAGTCGGCGGCAATCGTCGGTCCGCGGAGCGTGCGGAATTTCTGACCGTCGACAAAGACAGGCGCTGCAGGGGTTTCGCCGGTGCCGGGCAGCGAAATGCCGATATTGGCATGCTTGGATTCGCCGGGGCCGTTGACGATGCAGCCCATCACCGCAACGTTGAGCGCCTCTACCCCTGGATATTGCGTCTTCCAGCTCGGCATCTCGTCGCGGATGAAATCCTGGATCGAGCGCGCCAGTTCCTGGAACGTGGTCGAGGTGGTGCGGCCGCAGCCGGGGCAGGCCGCGACCAGCGGCACGAAGGTGCGGAAGCCCATGGTCTGCAGCAGTTCCTGCGCGACCTGCACTTCCAGCGTGCGATCGCCGCCGGGCTCCGGCGTGAGCGAAATCCGGATGGTATCGCCGATGCCGTCCTGCAGGAGAATGCCGAGCGCGGCGGACGAGGCCACGATGCCCTTCGATCCCATGCCGGCCTCGGTGAGGCCGAGGTGGATCGCATAGTCGGCGCGCCGCGCCAGCTCCTGATAGACCGCGATCAGATCCTGCACGGCGGAGACTTTTGCCGAGAGAATGATGCGGCTCTTCGGCATGCCGAGTTCCTCGGCGCGCTTGGCCGACAACAGCGCCGACTGCACCATCGCCTCCCGCGTGACCGCCCGCGCATCGAGCGGATCGGGCGACTTGGCGTTGTCTTCCATCAGTCTTGTGAGCAGTTCCTGGTCGAGCGAACCCCAATTGGCGCCGATCCGCACCGGCTTGTTGTTCTTGTTCGCGATCTCGATGATGTCGGCGAATTGCGTGTCGCGCTTGTTCTTGAAACCGACATTGCCCGGGTTGATGCGGTATTTGTCGAGCGCCTCCGCGCAGGCCGGATATTCGGCCAAGAGCTTGTGGCCGATATAATGGAAATCGCCGATCAGCGGCGTGGTGATGCCGCGCTTGCGCAGGCCGTCGCGGATGTGGGGGACAGCTGCCGCCGCCTCGTCGCGATCGACCGTGATCCGCACCAGTTCGGAGCCGGCGCGCGCAAGGGCTGCGACCTGCGCCACAGTCCCTTCGACATCGGCGGTGTCGGTGTTGGTCATCGACTGCACCACGATCGGCGCGCCGCCGCCGACGGTGACATTGCCGACCATGACTTGGGTGGTTTTGCGCCGGGCGCTGGGGCCGGCGACGTCGTCTTCCGGTGGCTTGATTGGCTTGTTCATGGGGGTCTCAAATATCAGGTTTTGGTGACAGTCAGCAATGGATCAGTGGGAACCGGGACCACCGGGGATGGGCGATTGACGAGGTAAAGCCCTGATATCACGAGTAGCGCTGCGGCGCCGAAGGCCAGGGTCAGGGTCTCATGGAGGATGAAATAGCTAGCCACGACGCCAAACAAAGGGGTGATGAAGGTAAAAGCCGACAATTTGCTGGCGGAATAGCGCTGTACCAGCGTGAACCACAGCAAAAAGGTCAATCCGACTACCCAAACCGCCTGATAGATCATCAGCGACACCGCCAAGGGGCCTGGAACGCGGGTCAGGGTTTCGCCGGAAAGCCATGCCGCGAGGCCCAGGATCGGGATCGACATCGCGACCTGGTATCCCAGCGCCTTTTCGGGGGGCGCCCTGCGCAGTGCCGTGCCCTTTGCGATCAGCGTCGTCGCCGCCCACAGCGCGCCGCCGCCGACAATCAACAGGTCGCCCAACAGCACGTTGGCGTCCACATTGGCCTGCGGCACCCCGATCGCGAGCGCGACGCCCGCAAAACTCAGCGCCAGCCCGCCCCATTGCGACGCCCGCATTCGTTCGCCGAGGAATTGATAGGAGCCGAGCGCCACGAAGAACGGCGCGACGTAAAGAAACACCACCGCGCGCGACGCCGAGGTCAACAGCAGGCCGCGATAGATCAATACGAATTCGACGCCGAACAGCACCCCCGCGAACAGGCCGGCGCCAAGCGTGCCGTCGCGCACAAATATCGTCGCGCCGCGGAGCCGGGCGATCAAGAGCAGCACCGGCAGCGCGCAGACGGAGCGAATCGTCGCCTGCAGCATCGGCGGAATATCGGGGAGGACGAGCTTGACCGCGATCTGGTTAAAGCCCCAGCTGAGGCAAAGCATCAGCATCAGCGCAATGGCGCCCAGGCTGAGCGGGCGCCCGGCCGAACTGATCCGCATTTCTTTTGATGACATGAACCCTCGTAGCCGGCTTAACGCCGTGTTGTTATTTCTGGCAATGGGAGCAGGTGCCTGTGATCTCGACCACAGACAATTTCGGCGCAAATCCCGTTGCTCGGGCGGCCGCGTTGAGGCTTTGCGCCACGGGGGCGGCCGGAATCTCGCCGACCGAGCCGCAGGCGTCGCAAATCAGGAACGCCACCATGGCGGCTGTGTCATGATCATGGGCGCAGGCGAGATAGGCGTTGCGGCTTTCGATGCGGTGCACGAGGCCGTTTTCCATCAGGAAATCCAGCGCCCGGTAGACCGTGATCGGCGCCGGCCGCGGCATCGATTTCGCAAGCTCGTCGATTACCTCATAGGCGCCGAGCGGGCGGTGGCTCGACAACAGCGCCTGCAACACCTGGCGGCGGATCGGCGTGAATTTCTGCGCCCGCAGCTTGCAGACCCGCTCGGCATGATCGAGCGCGTCCGCGGCGCAGCGGCCGTGATCGTGGTCAGGTGCAGGGAATGTCGGCTTTGCCAGGGTCATCCTTGCAATCATGTAACGCGCCGGACCCGGTCCGTCGAATCCGGGGCAAAAATTTGCAGCGCAGCATTGTTAGCATTTTGGCGAGCAATCCGAAATCCCGGCCGATTTCGGAGAATCTCGGCGCCAAGCCATGTTTAGTCCGCGGGTCTGCCTCCCATTAGCCTGGCATGAAAAATTAATAAGCTAGCTTATTATATCGAAGGCTTATGGAGGCGCCCCCCGATGTCCCGCGGTTCCGTGGATATGAACTTCCTGTTTACGCTTGGCGAATTGCAGCGGCTGGTGCGCGCCTATGCCGACAAGCAGGCGGCGCGCTACGGCATCACCCGCGCGCAATGGGCGGTGCTGGCGAAAGTGGAACGCAGCGAGGGCATGAAGCAGACGGAACTCGCGGAACTGATGGAAATGCAGCCGATCACGCTGACGCGGCTGATCGACAAGCTCTGCGACAATGGCTGGATCGAACGCCGCGGCGACGAGAGCGACCGCCGCGTCAACCGCCTCTATCTGCGCAAGGCGGCGCGGCCGCTGCTCGGCAAGCTGAGCGGGCTGCGTTCTGAACTGACGGCGACCGCGCTCGAAGGCATTAATCCCGCCGACGCCCACCGCCTGCTCGCCCAACTCGAGGTCATCAAGGAAAACGTGCGAAACGCGATACAAAATGCGCCGGCCGAACCGGCGAAGAAGGAACAGCGCTATGGCTGATCCGGTCCTGAAATTCCCGGCCGAGCAGAAGGGCAATCCGTCCTCAAAACCGCGGACCAAACTTGCCGCGGAGCCGCGCCGCCGCTTGATGGCCGGCATGCGGCGCTACCGCCGCATGCTGCTGCTGGTGGTATTGCCGCTGGTCGCCGTGATTGCCGGATTGACCTTCTATCTCAATGGCGGGCGCTACGTGACCACCGACGATGCCTATGTCGGCGCGCAAAAAGTCCTGATCACGCCGGATATTTCGGGCAAGATCGAAAAGGTCGTGGTGAAGGAAGGCCAGCAGGTCAACGAAGGCGACGTGCTGTTCGAGATCGATCCGGTGCCGTTTCGGCTTGCGGTGGCGCAGGCCAAGGCCACCCTCGATCAGGCCCATACCAGCTATGACAATCTGAAGGCCAACGTAAAAATCTACGGCGACATGCTCGTGCTGGCACAGCAGGGCGTCGATCTGAAGCAGCGCGACGTCGACCGCAAGTCAGCGCTCGTCAAGAGCAATTTCGGCTCGCAGCTCGACCTCGACAATGCGGCGACCGCGCTTGTCACCGCGAGCGCGCAGGCGCAGTTCCTCAAGCAGCAGCTTTCGTCCTCGAAAACCCAATTGCTCGGCGATCCCGATTTGCCGCTCGAGCAATTCCCGCCCTATGCCCAGGCCAAGGCGGCGCTTGAGCAGGCCGAGCGCAATCTCGATCACACCGTGATGCGCGCGCCGATGGCCGGGATCGCGACCCAGGTCGAGCAGATCCAGCTCGGCCGTTTCGTCGCCGCGGGAACGCCGGTATTCTCCGTGATCGACACCTCGAAGCCGTGGGTCGACGCCAATCCGAAGGAGTCCGACTTCACCTATGTCGCGGTCGGGCAGCCCGTCACCATCGACGTCGATGCCTTCCCGAACCATGTCTTCAAGGGCACCGTCGGCTCGCTCTCCCCGGGCACCGGCGCGCAATTCGCGATCCTGCCGGCGCAGAACGCCACCGGCAATTTTGTCAAAGTGGTGCAGCGGGTGCCGGTGCGAATCTATTTCGACAGCAACGACAAATACGTGAAGAAGCTGAAGGCCGGCATGAGCGCCTATACCACGATCGATACCGGCCACCGCCGTTCGCTCGCTTCCCTGCTCGGCTTCACGCCGGCCGCGGCGGCAAAGGACGAGGACTAGACGTCGTGAGCACGGCCGCAGCGGCGCCGATTGCCGTTCCGGGCCTGCGCCGGAACATGGTGACGATCTGCGCCATGACCGCGACCATCATGCAGGCGCTGGACACCACCATCGCCAATGTCGCGCTGCCTTATATGCAGGGCACGTTGTCGGCCTCGCAGGACCAGATCAACTGGGTCTTGACCTCCTACATCGTCGCGGCCGCCATTATGACCGCGCCTGTGGGGTGGATCGCCAATCGTTTTGGGCGCAAGCGGATTTTTATCATTTGCTCCGGCGGGTTTACCATCGCTTCCGTGCTCTGCGGGCTGGCGCAGGACATCAACCAGATGGTGCTGTTTCGCCTGCTGCAGGGCATGTTCGGCGCGGCGCTGGTGCCGTTGTCGCAGGCGGTGATGCTCGACTCCTATGCGCTGCACGAGCGCGCCAAGGCGATGTCGATCTGGGGCATGGGCGTGATGATGGGCCCGATCATGGGGCCCTCGCTCGGCGCCTGGCTGACCGAGACCTATTCCTGGCACTGGGTGTTTTTTGTCAACCTCCCGTTCGGCATCTTCACCGTGCTTGGCTTGCTCGTGTTCATGGACGAGACCCGAAAGGATCTCACCATGCGTTTCGATTGGTTCGGCTTTGCGGCGCTCGCGGTCGGCATCGGGTCCTTGCAGATCGCGCTCGACCGCGGCGAGCAGCTCGGCTGGCTGGAATCCAACGAGATCATCGGCGAATTCATCGTCTCGGCCGCAGGTTTCTATTATTTCTTCGCCCATTCGCTCACGACCTCAAAGCCGTTCATCCAGTTCGCGATCTTCAAGGACCGGAATTTTGTCGGTGGCTGCGTGTTCATGGCGGTGATGGGGCTGGTGCTGTTCTCGACCATGGCGGTGTCCTCGCCATTCCTGCAGAACGTGATCGGCTATCCCATCATCACCGCCGGCCTGTTGCTGGCGACGCGCGGCTGCGGCACGTTTGTCGCGATGATGCTGGTCGGGCGATTGATGCGCTATATCGAAGCGCGCACGCTGATCGCCGGCGGCCTGGGCCTGACCTGCTTTTCGCTGTTTTACATGACCGCCTGGACCGATCAGACCAGCGTGCCGGAGATCGTGGTCGTCTCTATCGCGCAAGGGTTCGGGTTCGGCCTGGTGTTCGTGCCGCTGAGCACGGTCGCGTTCCTGACGCTGCCTAATCATCTGCGCACCGACGGCACCTCGATGCTGACCCTGATGCGTAACGTTGCCTCCTCCATCGGGATTTCGGTCGTTATCGCGCAGCTGACTGAAGGCTCGCGGCGGGTCTATGCGGTGCTGTCGGAGCATATCAACCCGTTCAATCATGCGATGCAGATGCCCGACGTGCGCGGCATGATCGACATGAACACCGACGCCGGCCGCGCGCTGGCGGACGTGATGGTCGGTTTGCAGGCGCAGATCATCGCCTTCTCGCAGGACTACCAGATGGTGATGATGTTTACGCTGTGCGTGATCCCCTTGGCAATCATGATCGGCTCGACCAAGGCCGCGCTGCGCAAGCAGGCGCAGGCGACAGAGCATGCGGTGATGGAGTAGCGGGTTGCGGTGCTCTTAACCTCTCCCCGCTCTGCGCGGGGAGAGGTCGAAGCCGAAGCGCAGCGAAGGCATCGGGTGAGGGGCGAGGCACGCTATCAGACGCAGTCTTCTGACCCTAGTGAACTTGGCAGCAGCGTGCCTCGCCCCTCACCCGGATCGCAAGGGCGATCCGACCTCTCCCCGTGAAGAACGGGGAGAGGTTGAAACTCAAATATCGAAAAACACCGTTTCGTTGTCGCCCTGCAGGCGGATGTTGAGACGATAGACCGCGTTGGCGTTGCCGGGTTCACGCGACGCGATCAGGGTAGCGCGGCGATCAGCGGGGACCAGCGCCAGCACGGGATCGGCGGCGTTGGCCGCCTCGCCGTCGAAATAAATCCGCGTATAGAGATGCATCAGCATGCCGCGGCCGAACACCGCGAGCAGGATGTGCGGCGCCTGCGGCTTGCCGTCGGGATCGGGCACCGAGCCGGGTTTGATGGTGTCGAAGGCGTAGTCGCCGTTTCCGTCGGTGCCGCAGCGGCCAAAACCCCGGAATTTCGAATTCGGCAGCGCGCGTTTGTCCTGCGGATCGGCAAAACGGCCCTGCGAATCGGCCTGCCAGATCTCCAGCATGGCATCCGGCACCGGCTGGCCGTCGCCGTCGAACACCCTGCCCTCGACCCGGATGCGTTCGCCCGAGGCGTCGGGGGTGATCAGGTTATTGGTGAAGGCGTCGTTCCAGTCGTATTTGCCGTCCGGCGTCAGCCCATATTTGAAAAACGGTCCGACGGTCTGCGACGGCGTAATCCCTTTTTGCACTACTTGGTCTCCATTGGCGTGGCGCTATGGCCGCGCAGCACGATGTTGAAGCGGTAGCACAGCGCCCATTCCGGCTGGGTGTTTTCCAGATCGAACGAGGACACCATCCGCAGCCGCGCCTTCTCGTCCGGCACCGAATTGAAGATCGGATCAAATTCGAACAAGGGATCGCCCGGGAAATACATCTGCGTTACCAGCCGTGTGATGAAAGCATGGCCGAACACCGAGAAATGAATGTGGGCCGGGCGCCAGGCATTGTGATGATTTCCCCAGGGATAGGCGCCGGGTTTTACCGTCACGAATTTGTAGTAGCCCTCGCTATCGGATTGGGTGCGGCCGGCGCCGGTAAAATTCGGATCGAGCGGCGCCGGATGCTGGTCGCGGACGTGGATATAGCGGCCGCACGCATTGGCCTGCCAGATCTCGAGGAGCGTGTTCGGCACGCCGCGGCCATCTTCGTCGAGCACATGGCCGTGCACGATGATGCGCTCGCCGAGCGGCTCACCTTTGTGCTGGGTGGTGAGATCGTTGTCGTTCTCGCGCACCGTCTCGTGGCCGTAGACCGGTCCGGTCAATTCCGACAGCGTGTGGCGCATCGGGATCAGCGGCTTTTGCGGCGCGCGTTTTATCGAGCTCTTGTAGCCGGGTGACAAAAACGCCGGATTCGCTGCGTTACTGGCGACGGGATAAACAAGGGTCATGGCAATATCCTTACCTCGCCCGGAACCGGGCCGGGCAGCGTCTCCACCCGATCATTATAGTATATAACTAATCCGGAAAAGCCCTGCGGGCGGTTCCGGAGGCGAACATTCAGTTCAGCTTCTCGATCGCCATCGCGACGCCCTGGCCGACGCCGACGCACATCGTCGCCAGCGCGCGTTTTCCGCCGCGCTTCTCCATGCCGTGCACCGCGGTCATCGCGAGCCGGGCGCCGCTCATGCCGAGCGGATGGCCGAGCGCGATGGCGCCGCCATGCGGGTTGACGAAATCGGCATCGTCCTTGACGCCGAGTTGGCGAAGGCAGGCGATGCCCTGCGAAGCAAAGGCCTCATTGAGCTCGATCAAATCGAAATCGCTGATCTTGAAACCCAGCCGCTCCATCAATTTGCGCGTCGCCGGCACCGGCCCGATGCCCATGATGCGCGGCGGCACCGCGGCCGAGGCAAGGCCCAGAATCCGCGCCCGCGGGGTAAGACCGTGCCGCTTCACCGCGGCCTCGGAGGCGAGGATCATCGCGGCGGCGCCGTCATTGACGCCGGAGGCATTGCCGGCCGTCACCGTGCCGGGATTGCGCACGATTGGTTTTAATTTCGACAGGCCCTCGAGGGTGGTTTCGGGGCGGGGATGCTCGTCCTTGTCGACCGTAACGGGTCCGGCCTTGCCGCCGGGCGCCGAGACCGGCGTTATCTCGTCGGCAAAATAACCGGCGGCGATCGCCGCGCCCGCGCGCTGCTGCGAGCGGATCGCGAACGCATCCTGATCAGCGCGCGACACCTGAAACTCCTCGGCGACATTCTCGCCGGTCTCGGGCATCGCATCGACACCATATTGCGCCTTCATCAGCGGATTGATGAAGCGCCAGCCAATGGTGGTATCGAAAATCTCGGCGGAGCGCGAAAACGCCTCGCCCGCCTTGCCCATCACGAACGGCGCGCGCGTCATCGATTCAACCCCGCCGGCAATGGCAAAATCGATCTCGCCGGCGCGGATCGCGCGCCCCGCAGCGCCGACCGCGTCAAGTCCGGAGGCACAGAGGCGGTTGAGCGTCTGGCCGGGAACCGTCTCCGGCAGACCCGCCAGCAACAGCGCCATCCGCGCCACGTTGCGGTTGTCCTCGCCGGCCTGGTTGGCGCAGCCGAAAAAAACCTCGTCGACCGCCGACCAGTCGAGCTTGGGATGGCGCGCCATCAGCGCCTTGATCGGGGCCGCCGCCAGGTCGTCGGCGCGGACTTTGGCGAGCGAGCCGCCGAAGCGGCCGATCGGGGTTCTGACGGCATCGCAAATGAAGACATCGCCCATTGAAACTCTCCCTGAAAGCCGCGTTCCCGCGCTGAATGACCAGATTGATGGCGAGTTTTAGGAGCGCGTCGGCGGCAGGTCAATTGATCGCGGCGCATCCGGCCGCGCATTCGCGTGAGGTCGGTTATGCCCTGGTGTTGTGCAGGGGCCGCGAGAACGTGGAAAACGGGCGCGGCGGCGGCAAAGCGATAGGACCGGGCGCGAAAATTTTGTAGTTTGCGCGCGCGATGACGATCCCGCAATCCTTCCCCCCATCTACCGACGAGGCGCCCGCGGCCGAGATGCCCGCGCGCGTCACGCCGATGATGGAACAGTACCTCGAAATAAAAGCCGCCAATCCCGGCCTGCTGCTGTTCTATCGGATGGGCGATTTTTACGAGCTGTTCTTCGAGGATGCCGAGATTGCCTCCAAGGCGCTCGGCATCGTGCTGACCAAGCGCGGCAAGCATCAGGGCATGGATATCCCGATGTGCGGCGTGCCGGTGGAACGCTCCGATGACTATCTGCATCGCCTGATCGAGGCAGGGCATCGCGTCGCAGTCTGCGAACAGACCGAGGACCCGGCAGCGGCGCGCGCCCGCGGCAACAAGAGCGTGGTGCGCCGCGACGTGGTGCGGCTGGTGACGCCGGGCACGCTGACCGAAGACACGCTGCTCGATGCGCGGGCCAATAATTATCTGCTGGCGATCGCGAGGGCGCGGGCATCGTCCGGCGGCGACCGCATCGGGCTGGCCTGGATCGATATCTCCACCTCCGAATTCATCGTTACGGAATGTGCGACCGGCGAACTCGCGGCGACGCTGTCGCGCATCAATCCCAATGAGGCCATCGTCACTGACGCGCTGTACGGCGATGCTGATTTGGGGCCGCTGCTGCGCGAATTGCCGGCGGTGACGCCTTTGACCCGCGATGTCTTTGACAGCGCCACCGCCGAACGACGGCTGTGCGATTATTTTGCCGTGGCCACCATGGACGGCCTCAGCGCGATGTCGCGATTGGAGGCGACTGCCGCGGCGGCGGCCGTCACCTATATCGACCGCACGCAGGTCGGAAAACGTCCGCCGCTGTCGCCGCCGTCGCGGGAAGCCAGCGGCACCACCATGGCGATCGACCCGGCGACCCGCGCCAATCTCGAACTGACGCGGACGCTTGCCGGCGAACGGCACGGCTCGCTGCTCGATGCCATCGACTGCACCGTGACGCCTGCCGGCTCGCGGCTTCTCGCGCAACGGCTGGCCGCGCCGCTCACCGACAGCGCGGGAATCGCGCGGCGGCTGGATGCGATCGCAGCCTTCGTGGCCGATAGCGCCGTGCGCGACGATATCAGGGCCACGCTGCGGGCTGCGCCCGACATGTCGCGCGCGCTGGCGCGCTTGTCGGTCGGGCGCGGCGGCCCGCGCGACCTCGCAGGTCTTCGCGACGGCATTTTTGCGGCCGATGCCGCGCTGGCGCAGCTTCAGCGCCTTGACGATCCACCGGCCGAGATCGCCGCGGTGATGGACGCGCTGCGCCGTCCCCCGCGCGATCTGGCGCGCGAATTCGAGCGCGCGCTCGCCGAACAGCTTCCCCTGATCAAGCGCGACGGTGGTTTTGTTCGTGAAGGCTATGAGCCAGCGCTCGACGAAACCCGCAATCTGCGCGACGCCTCGCGCCTGGTCGTAGCCTCCATGCAGGCGCGCTACGCCGACGCGACCTCCATCAAAGGCCTGAAAATCCGGCACAACAATGTGCTCGGCTATTTCGTCGAGGTGACCGCGCAGCACGGCGACAAATTGATGGCGCCGCCCTTGAACGCGACCTTCATCCATCGCCAGACGCTGGCCGGCCAGGTCCGATTCACCACTGCCGAACTCGGCGAGATCGAAGCCAAGATTGCCAACGCCGGCGACCGCGCGCTTGGGCTCGAGCTCGAAATCTTCGAGCGGCTGTGCGCGCTTGCTATCGTCGCGAGCGAAGATCTGCGCGCCGCAGCCCACGCGTTTGCCATTCTCGACGTCGCGACCGCGCTGGCAAAACTCGCCGTCGACGACAATTACGTGCGGCCCGAGGTGGACACCTCGCTCGGCTTTGCCATCGAAGCCGGCCGACATCCGGTGGTCGAGCAGGCGCTGAAGCGCGACGGCCAGCCGTTCATTGCCAATGCCTGCAATCTGTCGCCGGTACCCCCACCCTACCCTCCCCCGCAAGCGGGGGAGGGTAGGGTGGGGGCCGGCCAGATATGGCTGATCACCGGCCCGAATATGGCGGGCAAATCGACCTTCCTGCGCCAGAACGCGCTGATCGCGCTGCTGGCGCAGATCGGCAGCTTCGTGCCGGCGTCGCGGGCGCGGATCGGCATCGTCGACCGATTGTTCTCCCGCGTCGGCGCGGCGGATGATCTGGCGCGCGGGCGTTCCACCTTCATGGTCGAGATGGTGGAGACCGCCGTCATCCTCAATCAGGCCAGCGAGCGCTCGCTGGTCATCCTCGACGAAATCGGCCGGGGCACCGCGACCTTCGACGGATTGTCGATCGCGTGGGCCGCGATCGAGCATCTGCATGAGGCCAATCGCTGCCGGACGCTGTTCGCCACGCATTATCATGAACTCACGGCGCTATCGGCAAAACTGCCGCGATTGTTCAACGCCACCGTCCGGGTCAAGGAGTGGCAGGGCGACGTGGTGTTCTTGCATGAGGTGCTGCCGGGCTCGGCCGATCGCTCGTATGGCATCCAGGTCGCAAAACTCGCAGGGCTGCCTCCGCCGGTGATCGCCCGCGCCAAATCGGTCTTGGCAAAACTGGAAGCCCAGGATCGCGGCCAGACGGCGCGGGCCTTGGCCGACGATCTGCCGTTGTTTGCGGTGCCCTCGCGCGCCGCCGCCGAGCTTGCGCCGCCGAGCGAGGCCGAACAACTCGTGGAAGCCGTGAAGGCGCTGCATCCCGATGAGATGTCGCCGCGCGAGGCGCTGGAAGCGCTCTATGCGCTGAAGGCGAAACTGCCGAAGGGGTAGGACTTCGTAGCTCGGATGGAGCCGACGGGTCGGCGCAAAACCTCTCCACGTCATTGCGAGCAAAGCGACGTGTCCGCCGTAGCTCGAAGAGCGAAGGCGGAAGCAATCCATCTTTGGCGCCGAGAAACAGAAAGCTGGATTGCTTCGTCGCAAGGGCTCCTCGCAATGACGTGGAGGGGTCACGGTTTCAACTTTCAACCGCATCTCATTTGCAGATCTCATTTGCAGACAAACTCTCGCGATCTCGCCGCGCCTTGCGCCCGAGTTTTGCTCTTGATTCCAGCCCTCTCCATTCAGAGGGCGCAGGGAATGCCGGGCGCCCGATGCGCCCGATAGCCGCGTGTGCGGAGGTAGTTGGTAGAAAGCACACGCGTTAGTCAGGTCACACCGGTTACACCCAGCATTCCCCGCGCAATGGTTTTAACGGTTTCCTGCGCGCTCTCCCCGGTGAGCCGGGCTTTCTTGCCACCGTCGCCCCTGAGAAGCTTGCTTCTCAAGAACTTGACGCCAGCGTCGGGGCGTCAGGACCACACGCCTTCTCCGTCCGCTTAGGCGCTGTTCGTCAAAAGCGCCGCCGCGTCCACCGCATCCCGTTCCAACGTCCGTGACGATCGCGAAACGCCCCTCTGAGTGGGACGGGATGGCGGGAGTCTTAGGGGTGATTTGGGCAAATCACGAAGCAGAATATTTTTGCAAACCGGACTGGACGACCCAAATCAGCTTGAGATTGCTCAGCAATTTGGCTTTTTCGCGCAAGGGCCGTGATCGATGCTGAACTCATTGCTGCATCGAGGTTACTTCACGATATCGGCTTGACTGCAGCCTTCACAGGTGAAGTACGGTTTGAGATAACCATCGGGAGCGGATTGCAGCTAGATCGATCGTCGGTGCACTTTAGTTCCGGCTTGAAATCTCATCTGGTCGAGGGTCTCATAGATGAGCGTCAGGGAACATCCTTTTAAATCTATAATTTGTGATGCAGAAGTCGCTCGATGAATGGACCTTTCCGATGGTTTCCGGCTTCTGACGTAGCGCGCGGCACGCGGCACGGTCCCGCCGGCGTTCAGCTCATTAACTGTCGGCGCGACAAAGTGGACATGATATGATCAGGGACATTGGCATTCGGCCGATCATATTCTCCGTCAACTGCTATATCGCGACCATCCTCACGATGTTCATCGCCTTCAGCCTGGACTTGAAGAGTCCGGGCTGGGCCATGACCACGGTCTATCTGACCAGCCAGCCGCTGTCCGGCGCGATGCGGGCCAAGGCCTTTTATCGCGCCATCGGCACGTTCGTCGGCGGCGCCGCCATGGTCGCGATCGTTCCCAATCTGGTGGACGCGCCCGAGCTGACGACGCTTGCGATCATACTTTGGGTGGCGCTCTGCGTTTTCGTTTCGCTGCTCGACCGCACGCCGCGGTCGTATATGTTCGTGCTGTCGGGCTATACCGCGGCCTTGATCGGCTTTCCAAGCGTGCTTGCGCCTGGCACGGTGTTCGACACCGCGGTGTCGCGCGTCGAGGAGATCACGCTCGGCGTCGTCTGCGCCGCCATCGTTCACAGTCTCTTCTTTCCCAAAAGCGCGTTTTCCGCCTTTGAGCAAAAGCTGAGAAGTGCCATTGCGGATACGCGCCGTTGGCTTGCCGATGGCTTGACCCAGCAAGCGACTCCGGAAGCCGAGATGGAGCGGCGCCAGATCGCCGCCGATATCAGCGAGCTTTATTTGCTCGGCACGAGCTTACGCTTCGACACCTCGCCGCATCGACCGGATATCGGCACCATTCGCGCCTTCGACCGCAAGATCGTGGCCCTGTTGCCGCTAGTGAGTGCCATCGAGGATCGTCTGACGCTGCTTCGGCGTATTGGGCCGCTGGACGCAAAGCTGACGCGGGTGCTGGCCGGCGTCTGCGATTGGCTGAAGCCGAAAGCGCCGGGCGACCGACTGCGCGCGGCAGAACTTAAGGAAGCCTGCGTCGCGACGACGCCTACTGTCGGCCCGCAATCGAGCTGGGCGGATCTCGTGACGGTCAATGTCACCGTGCGATTGATCGAGCTGATCGACTCCTGGCAAGCTTGTCTCAGCTTTGCTGCTTATCTGGCCGATCCGAGGCAGACGCCGAGCGCCGACATTCGCGCAGCCGCCGCGCAAATCGGGCCCAAACCGATGCATACCGATCCGGGCATCGCACTGTTATCAGCACTGGCGGCCGCCGTCGCTATGGGCACATGTGCGTTCTTTTGGATCGCGACCGCATGGCCGGAAGGCGCCAGCGCCATTGCCTTTGCCGCCGTGGCCTGCACTTTATTTGCCTCTCTGGACGATCCGACGCCGACCATTCGCAACATTACCCTCCTCTTGGCGTTGTGCATTCCGATTGTATTCGTCTACCAATTCTTTGTGTTGCCGGCGATCGGCGGGTTCGTCTTGCTTTGCGCCGTACTCGCTTTTGTGCTGATTCCTGCCGGCATATTGATGGCGATCCCGGCCTATGCAGCGATCGGTCTGGCGCTCGCCTTGGGTTTCAATGTCGAACTGGGCCTGCAGACGAGCTATACCGCCGATCTTGCGGCCATCGTCAATTCCAACAGCGCTTTTGTGCTCGGCGGCGTCGCGGCGCTGGTCGTGACTCGGCTGTTGCGCGTTATCGGCACGCAGGCCAGCGCGCGGCGCCTGATTCGGGCAACTTATCGCGACCTTGCCGACCTTGCCGCTGGGCGCTCGCATCCGACCCGCGACCAATGGGCCAGCCGCATGTTGGATCGCGTCTCACTGTTGCTGTACCGGCAGCCGCGCTTCGAGCCGCGGCCGCAGCATGAATTCGCCGATGCGCTCGAAGATCTGCGGCTCGGCGTCAATATAATCGAGACGCAATCGATCGCGCCCGCCATGTCGAAGCCAGCGCAAGACGCTTTGGCGGCGATGTTCGCGAGCCTGGCCGCGCATTTCCGTGCCTTGCTGCGCGGCCGTGTGGCGCAGCTTGGCGACGATTTGCTGCAAAAGATCGACATTGCGATCAGCGAAGTGACGGCCTGCACCGCAGCCACGCATGCTTGCGTCGCCGCGGTTGTCGGCCTGCGGCAGACGCTCTATCCTGATGCGCCGCCGTATCGGCCGAGGCAAATAGAGCAGGCTGATGCAGCGCTACCCGGGCAGAGCGAAGCCACCAGCGTTACATGATGGGAGCGTATCGTGATTGGCGAGTTCGATATCTATGGCGTGTACTTTCCGGCTTTCGCGGTCTTTGCCGCAATCGCCTTTTTGCTTCAGGTCGTGATTAAGCGGCTCTTGGATGCCTGTGGTTTCTATCGTTTGGTCTGGCATCGCGCGCTGTTTGATCTCGCGATCTACGTCATTCTGTTTGGCGTTGTCACGGCGGCGGGCGCAAGCATGCTGCCGCTGGCATAAGATCGTGGACGTAAAATCTCGGGTGATGGTGCAATGAAAGACTTTTTCGCCTCTGCCGGCCGCGTGCTACTCACCCTCGTTGTGGTGGTGGTAGCAATTGCCGTCGCCTGGCAGCTCTGGAGCTATTACATGCTCGAGCCGTGGACGCGCGACGGCCGTGTGCGCGCCGACGTGGTCTCGGTCGCCGCCGACGTTTCCGGCCTGATCAGCGACGTCTTTGTTCACGACAACGAAAAGGTGAGCAAAGGCCAGCAGCTGTTCCGTATCGATCAGCGGCGCTTTCAATATGCGCTCGATCAGGCGAAAGCTGATGTCGCGAGCCGACAGGCTACGCTCGACCAGTCCAAGCGCGATCTCGAGCGCGGCAAGAGTCTAACCAGCGCCGCGATTACGGTCCAGCAGGTCGAGCAGAGGCAGCAAGCGGTCGACGTCGATCAAGCTCAACTCGACGCGGCGAACGCGGCGCTTGACGTCGCGAGGCTCAATCTCGAGCGCTCAACGGTCGTGGCGTCAGTCAACGGCATAGTCACCAATTTCGATCTCCTGCCAGGGCGCTACGTCAATGCCGGCGCAGCTGTCTTTGCGCTGATCGATTCCGACACGTTCCGCGTCGAGGGTTATTTCGAGGAAACCAAGCTGCGGCGCATCCGTATCGGCGAAGATGCGACTGTAAAACTGATCGGCGATGCGCGCGTGCTGTCAGGGCACGTCGAGAGCATCGCTTACGGCATCGAGGACCAGAACCGCAGCACCAGCAGCGACCTGTTGGCTTTGGTCAATCCGACTTTCAGCTGGGTGCGCCTGGCGCAGCGCATCCCTGTGCGCATCAAGCTCGACAATGTGCCGCCGGACCTTCTTCTCGTCGCCGGGCGCACCGCCACTGTATCGATCGGGAAGATCAGTTGGTACTGAGAGGGTTAGCTCAGTGTTGTGTTGGCCCATTCTGCTATTGGGCACGTCACCGACGTGACCCAGCGCCCAGCCGACTTCCATTGTTGAGGATAAAGCGATGCGTTGCTGCGCAGCAGCTAAATGACGCGAATGTGCCACAACCGGACCTTCGGACCAGCTTCACTCGGCCAACGCCGCGGACTCTGCAGCCTATGTCTCTCGCAACCAGACCTCACCAACCGAGTGATCGGAACGCTTGCGGAGCACGACATCGGCACGCGTGCGAGTAGGCAGAATGTTCTCACGGAGATTTGCGCGATGATGCTCACGCCACAGCCTGTCCGCGACCTCGCGCGCGTCGCTTGGCGGCAGATTCCTGTAGTGGTGGAAATATGAGGCAGGCTGTTGGAAAGCGGTCCGCTGCAGACTGAGAAAGCGCTCGACGTACCACGACTGGATGTCGGTCTCGTCAGCGTCCAGGTAGATCGAAAAGTCGAAGAAGTCTGAGACGACCATGGGTGCCGTGCCTCGCGCATGCAGTACATTCAGGCCCTCAAACATTAAGATGTCTGGATGCCGAACGACCTGATGCTCCGAAGGTACGATATCCCCGATAAGATGCGAGTACACTGGCAGTTCGAGGTCGACTTTGGCCGCTTTCACCGCCGACAGGAACCGCAACATTCGCCGCAGGTCGTAGCTCTCAGGAAAGCCCTTCCGTCGCATCAGCCCTCGTTCTTCCAGAACCCGATTGGCATGTAGGAACCCGTCAGTAGTAACGAGTTCGACCCGGCGATGGTCCGGCCACCGCGCCAAAAGCGCGCAAAGCACGCGGGCAAACGTGCTCTTGCCAACGGCAACACTGCCCGCCAACGCGACGATATAAGGCGCGCTGTGTGGTGCGCGACCCAGGAATGCACTCTTAACATGCGCAAGGCTGCGCGCCGCGGTGAAATGGAGGTTCAGCAGCCGAGTCAGCGGCAAGTATATGTCGGCGACTTCGGCGGGGGTGATCGGCTCGTTCAGGCCGCGAAGCGCAGAGAGGTCCGCTTCAGAGAGCGTCAGCGGCGTGTTGAAGCGCAACGCTGCCCACTCGCTTCGGCCGAAGGTCGTATATGCCGAAAGCTCCTCGGACTGGCTCATCGGTTCCGTTCTCGGCAGAGGTGGACGCACTCACCAATTTGGCCGCGGTAAATCCATGTTTCTCAGACCCCTATCCGACAGTAACGTACTTTCGCCAGTTGTGGGCTTCCTTGAAGCCGAGCACCTCGCGCGCCTTGCGGTTGGACAGCGGGGCTTCGAATTCGCCGAGCTCACGGGTGATCGGGACTTCGGGGAAGTAGCGCTTGAGCAACTCGCGGGTCGGAACAGTGGCGGTGGCGGTGTCGTTGACCGCGTTGAAGACCTGAAAGCCGAGGCCGTCCTTCTGGATCGCCAGATGCACGATCTCGCCGAGGTCGCGGGCATCGATGTAACCGAAGGCGTTGCGTTTGCGCGACGCCAGATTGGCGAGGAACGCCGGAAACTTGTCGTATTCGTGCGGCTCGATGACATTGGCGATCCGCAAGGCGTAGATGTCGATGCCGTAGCGCATCGCAAATGCCCGCGCGGTCTTTTCATTGACGACCTTGGACAATCCATAGGAATCCATCGGGTCGACGTCATAGTCCTCCTCGAGCGGAAAGCTGTGAAAGTCCTTCGCGCCCTCGGCAAAACAGACACCGTAGGTGGTCTCGCTGGAGGCAATGACGATCTTGCGGACGCCGAGCTTGGCAGCCGCTTCGATGACGTTGTAGGTCGAGATGGTGTTGACGCGGAAGGTCTCGTTATCGGGTTCGATCAACACTCGCGGGATCGCCGCGAAGTGCACCACCGCATCCGGCGGCGACGGCGGCTTGCCGTTGTCGAAACGATCGAAGCCGAAATGGGTGGTCAGGGCGTTGAAGGCCTGGCCGCTGTCGGTCAGATCGGCGATCAGGGTCTTGATGTCGGAATGCTCTGATGGCGCGAGATCGACATTGAGCAGGTCGTAACCCTTGCTCTTCAAATGAGGCAAAGCATGCCGGCCGGCCTTGCCGGTTCCGCCGGTGAATACCACGCGTTTGGCTGTCATGGGCTTCTCGTTCCCTTACTTGATCGAATGACTCGGATGCACGAAGGATACAGCAGACACCTGTATCCAGAAATAGTCGTCGACGAAGGTCGACCCGACACCCACGGCGGAAGGCGCGACCGCGGCCGCGACCACCGGCGCTGCATGCGCTGAAGGCGAGATTGCCGAAGCGGTAGGACTCCTCATCCTGAGGAGCCGCGAAGCGGCGTCTCGAAGGATGGCCGCAGCGGGGCCTCGTGGTTCGAGACGCGCGAAGACGCGCTCCTCACCATGAGGGTCTACATCTCAGCGCCCGAGCTTGCGACGCCCGTTCCACCACAGCCCGAGATTCCAGCTCACGCAGGTCGCAAGCGCGAGGCTGAGCGCGATCGCCGAGCCGAGCTGAAGGGCTGCGACATGCAGCACGGCAATCGCAATGCCTAGTCCCATCAGGCCCCAGCCGCTGTTGGCGAGCACGGCCGCCGTCGGCCGTCCACCGATGCGCGGATGCAGGATTAGCATCATCGAGGTGAACACCACTGGAAACAGCGCGATGGTGCCGCTGACATAGGGGCCGACCCAGCGCGACAGCGTGACCACGGTTGCGACCAGCGTCGCGACCAATGAGGCGCGGAGCGGGATGTCGTACCAGCGGCGTGCGATCAGCGGCATCTTGACGTGACGGAAACGCTGCAACAGCGGCAGGCAGATCGCGTACGCGACCGCATTGGCGAGAAGTCCCCCGGCGAGCGACCAGTGAACGGTCCGCGCCAGCGCGACGAGCGCGGCCCAGACCATTACCGCGCAGGCGCAACTGACGAGTGCGCTGCGGCGCTGCGCCAGCAACACATACGTCAGCGCGAGAAAGATCGTGACGGCGTTGACCGGCAGGCTCGCCAGCGCGCCCTCGGCGATGAACGCCGCATTGTGATCGAGCGCGAGAAACACATAGGAAGGGCCGGCCGAAATCGGCAAGGTCGCGATCAGCGCGCCGATCACCGGCCCCGAGCGCTCGGTGATCACCGAGGCTGTGACCACGAACGCGGCCGTCACCGCCATGCGGAAGCCGAGCGTCAGGATAAAGGCGAGGTCGGGGGACATTTTTTCGTCGTCGTCATCCTGAGGGGCCGCGAAGCTATCTCCGACCTCATCCTGAGGAGCGGCGTCTTCGCCGCGTCTCGAAGGATGGCCGCGAGTCCCATGGCCTCGTGGTTCGAGACGCGCGGCCTTGCCGCGCTCCTCACCATGAGGGTCTAAGACCTCATGCTGAGAGGCTGAGAAACTATCTCCGACCTCATCCTGAGGTGCCCGCGCAACGCGCGGGCCTCGAAGGATGGGTCACGGTGCGTGGCCCTTCGAGGCTCGCCCAGCGGTGCAAGTGCACCGCAAGGCTCGCACCTCAGGGTGACGGCGCGGAGATTGCGGGCGTTGCTAACTCACACGCGATGCATCGACACCGAAACCTTCGGGCCGTTCTTGATGGTCTGGTAGACCACGCAATAGCGCTCGGTGAGTTTTAACAGGAGGTCGAGCTTGTCCTGCGGCGCGTCGGTATCTACATCGAAGCGCAGGCGAACTTCGGCGAAGCCGACCGGCGCCTCCTTGTCGACGCCGAGCGTGCCGCGGAAATCGAGATCGCCCTCGGCAGTGACGAGGCCGGCTTTCAGCGGCACTTCGATCGCGGTCGATACCGATTTTAACGTCACCCCGGCGCAGGCGACCAGGGCCTCCAGCAGCATGTCGCCGGAACACAACTCCAGCCCGGAGCCGCCCGAGGCGGGGTGCAGGCCTGCCACCGCCAGCGCGCGGCCGGTCTCGACCTTGCACGCGATGCCGTCGTTGTCGATCGAGCCTTTGGCTTTCAGGGTGATGATGGCGGCCTTGGGATCGGTTTTGTAGCGTTCCTTGATCGGGGCCTGGGTAGCGCGGAGTTGGGCGGCGTCCATTTTTTTGGTTCTCCAGCGTGGATTGCCTATCGCATGTACTGAAAGATGACGCCGCTGTCACGCCGAATGGGCGCTTCGCGGGCGCAGCATCGAAGCACACAAAAATGTGTACTTGTCCAATTAGTTAAATGGAAACGTCAGATGTTCCGTGACAGCGTCGGCGCCGTCCGATATCGGGTTAAGTGATGGACAGCGTCGTGACACAACCCCGATCCGAGGCCGACGATCGTTTCGATACCGCGCGGATTACCGCAGCCGTCGACGCGCTTGCCGAAAAGCACGTCGGGCGCGAGGACCTTTTTCGCGCCGCCACCGCGCAACTGCTAAAGGCCGAGTTGATCGCGGCGCGTGCCACCGCGCAAGCCGTGCTGCTGAAGGACCGGCACGGCCGGCGCTGCGCCGAACGATTGTGCTTCGTCCAGGACGAGATCATCCGCATCCTGTTCCAGGCCGCGACGCAGCATCTGTATCGGTCGCCGGTCCCCTCCGGTGCCGAGCGCATGGCGGTGGTCGCCACCGGCGGCTATGGCCGCGGCCTGATGGCGCCGGAATCCGACATCGATCTGTTGTTCATCCTGCCCTACAAGCAGACCGCCTGGGGCGAGCAGGTCGCCGAAGCGATTTTGTATTGCCTGTGGGACATGGGGTTGAAGGTCGGCCACGCCACCCGCTCGGTCGACGAATCGATCCGGCAGGCGCGCGGCGACATGACCATCCGCACCGCGATCCTGGAGACCAGGTTCCTCGCCGGCGACCAGCCGCTGTATAATGAGTTGGTGGCGCGGTTCGACAAGGAAGTCGTGCAGGGCACCGCTAACGAATTCGTCACCGCCAAACTCGCCGAGCGCGAGGAGCGCCACCGCCGCGCCGGGCAATCGCGCTATCTGGTCGAACCCAATGTCAAGGACGGCAAGGGCGGCTTGCGCGACCTGCACACGCTGTTCTGGATCGCGAAATACGTCTATCGCGTGCGCGAGACCGATGAGCTGCTGGAACGCGGCGTGTTCGACGCGCAGGAATACCGCACCTTCCGCCGCTGCGCCGATTTCCTGTGGTCGGTCCGCTGCAACATCCATTTCCTATCGGGACGCGCCGAAGAGCGGCTGTCGTTCGACATGCAGCGCGAGATCGCGATCCGGCTCGGCTATACCTCGCATCCCGGCATGCAGGATGTCGAACGCTTCATGAAGCACTATTTCCTGGTCGCCAAGGACGTCGGCGATCTCACCGCGATCCTGTGCGCCAAACTGGAAGATCAGCAGGCCAAGCCAGCGCCGGTGCTGAGCCGGATGATGGCGCGGCTGCGGCCCGGCATGAACCGGCGGCGGGTGCCCGGCAGCGACGACTTCATCGTCGACAACAACCGCATCAATCTCGCAGCCCCCGATGTCTTCAAGCACGATCCGGTCAACATGATCCGGATTTTTCGATTGGCGCAGAAGAACAATCTCGCCTTTCACCCCGACGCCATGCGCACGGTGACGCGGTCATTAAAACTGATCAATACGGAGCTGCGGGAAAATCCGGAAGCCAACCTTTTGTTCATGGAAATCCTGACATCGAACGACGCGGAAATCGTGCTGCGGCGCATGAACGAGACCGGCGTGCTCGGCCATTTCATCCGCGCCTTCGGCAAGATCGTCTCGATGATGCAGTTCAACATGTACCACCACTACACCGTGGACGAGCATCTGATCCGCTGCATCGGCTATCTGCAGGAGATCGAGCGCGGCGGCAATGACGAATTCATCGTTGCCAGCGACCTGATGCGCAAGATCCGCCCCGAGCACCGTTCGGTGATCTACATCGCCGTGCTGTTGCACGACATCGCCAAGGGTCGCCCCGAGGACCACTCGATCGCCGGGGCGAAAGTGGCGCGGCGGCTGTGTCCGCGGCTCGGCTTCAACACCGCCGATACCGAGCTGGTGGCATGGCTGATCGAGCAGCATCTGACGATGTCAACGGTGGCGCAATCGCGCGACCTCTCCGACCGCAAGACCATCGAGAATTTCGCGGCGGTCGTGCAATCGGTCGAGCAGATGAAGCTCTTGACGATCCTGACCACCGCCGATATCCGCGGCGTCGGTCCGGGGGTCTGGAACGGCTGGAAGGCGCAGCTGTTACGCACGCTGTACTACGAAACCGAGCCGGTGCTCACCGGCGGCTTCTCGGAAGTCAACCGCGCGCGGCGCATCGCGCTGGCGCAGGCGGAATTTGCCGCGGCGTTCACGGAATGGCCGGAGCAGGAGCTCAACGCCTATATCGCGCGGCACTATCCGGCATACTGGCTCAAGGTCGAACTGCCACGCAAACTTCGCCAGGCCCGCTTCATCCGCGCCAGCGAGCAGGCCGGCCACAAGCTCGCGATCAATGTCGGCTTCGACGAGGCGCGCGGCGTCACCGAACTGACGATTCTGGCGACCGACCATCCCTGGCTGCTGTCGATCATCGCGGGCGCCTGCGCGTCGGCCGGCGCCAACATCGTCGATGCGCAGATCTACACCACGACCGACGGCCGCGCGCTCGACACTATTGCCATCACCAGGGAATACGACCGCGACGAGGACGAGGGACGGCGCGCCACGCGGATCGGCGAGATGATCGAGGATGTGCTGGAAGGCAAATTGCGTCTGCCCGAAGTGGTGGCGCGCCGCTCCGTCAGCCGAAGCAAGGTACGCCCGTTCGTGGTCGAGCCTGAAGTCACTATCAACAACGCCTGGTCGGACCGCTACACCGTGATCGAGGTCTCGGGCCTCGACCGGCCGGGCTTGCTCTATCAACTGACCACCGCGATCTCGAAACTCAACCTCAACATCGCCTCCGCCCATGTCGCGACCTTCGGCGAGCGCGCCCGCGACGTGTTTTACGTTACCGACCTGTTGGGCGCGCAGATCAACGCGCCGACCCGGCAGGCCGCGATCAAGAGCGCGCTGATCCATTTGCTCGCCAACGACGATGCGGCCGCTGCGTGAGTAGCGCACTTCTCCCTCTCCCCGCTCTTTCGCGGGGAGAGGGCGTAGGCGGCCCACGGCCGCCGCTCTTAGTAGAAGAACGCCGATGCGAAGCATCGGCTATGGTGAGGGGCTCTCTCCACGAATACCGAATGCGCGGTTGGTCCCCCTCACCCGAAATTCGCTACCGCGAATTTCGACCTCTCCCCGCAAGCGGGGAGAGGTGAGCCGGACTCGGTGCGTGCGCTGATTCAACTCAAGAATTATCATGCTCTAGAATTTGGTGACCGGCTCCAGCGTCTCGCCGGTGCGTAGCGCACGCAGCGGCGCGGTATCGCAATAGACCACTTCCTCGATGATCTTGCCGGCCTTCAGACGGAATTTGTCGACGCCGCGCCAGCTGAAGCGCTGACCATTGACGATGCGCGTGGTCTGCCACTCCACGATCAAGACATCGCCGCGCGAGGTCCAGTCCAATAATTGCCAGACGAAATCAGGTGCGGCGGCGATCTGTACTTGGAGCAGGCGGTCAAGCTCACTTCCCTTGATCGTTCGACCCACCATCGGCGTATGTAAAAGTCCCTCCGGATGCCAAAGATCGAGAAAGGCCTTGCCGTCCCGCGCCGCCCAGGCGGCGGCGAAGCGCGTGACAAAATCCTGGATCTCTGCGTCGGTCATGGTTCGTCTCCGTGTTGGATGTGAGGGAGACGGTAGTGGCATTGCCGGGATCGGTCTGGCGATTTACGGACCTGACGTTTTAAAGATCGTCATTGCGAGGAGCCCTTGCGACGAAGCAATCCACCTTTCTATTTCTCGGCGCTGAAGATGGATTGCTTCGCTTCGCTCGCAATGACGGGGAGAGTTGGGGAAATTACGCCGCAACCGCACTGCCTCTCGCCACCTTCAACACCACGCCTTCGTGCTCAAGCAGCCATCGCTTGCGCGGGAGCCCGCCGCCATAGCCGGTCAGCGAACCATTGGCGCCGATCACGCGGTGACAGGGGACGACGACGCTGATCGGGTTGGAGCCGTTGGCATGGCCGACCGCGCGCACCGCCTGGGGCATGCCGAGCTGGGCGGCCAGCGCGCCATAGCTCGTCGTCGTACCGGGTGGGATCGCCGTCAGCGCGGTCCAGACCTTGCGCTGGAACGGGGTGCCGGCGAGCCGCC
Source organism: Bradyrhizobium lablabi (assembly GCF_900141755.1). Classification (NCBI taxonomy): domain Bacteria; kingdom Pseudomonadati; phylum Pseudomonadota; class Alphaproteobacteria; order Hyphomicrobiales; family Nitrobacteraceae; genus Bradyrhizobium; species Bradyrhizobium lablabi. The sequence goes on from NZ_LT670844.1 coordinate 3,768,770, forward strand.
ACTTTATCGTCTTAAGAGAATCGAGATCGCCCGCAAAATAGCTTCGCAACGCCGCCTTGACTTCTTCCGGAGCCGGTGCATCCCGCAGGATCGCCGCGCCATACTGCAGCCGCAGCAATTGGCGCAGACGTGCCTCATAATCCTCCCAGTCGAGCGCGCGCAATGCACCGTCGGCGTCGGTGACCAGCAGGGCTATCCCGATCGGCGTTTGCAGCCGGTCGAGACAAAATGTTTCAGGCGGCTTCGCGCTCATTGACTTTCCCCGACGCGGTTGGACGCGTAGTTCCCGCGGCCCACAAATGCAAGGCGGCATAGGCGCGCCACGGCCGCCACCGCTCGGCGCGTGACAACAGCTCAGTGGGCGACGGGCGGCTTCCATCAGCCGAAACCATCGCGCGCAGCAAGCCGATGTCGGCGGCGGGAAAGGCATCCGGTTCGCGCAATTCGCGCATCGCGATATATTGCGCGGTCCATTCGCCGATGCCCGGCAGCGAGCGCAGTTTTGCGATCGCTTCTTCCAGGCTCGCGCCGCGGCTGAAGATCGCGGGATCAGCGGAGATGGCCTGCGCCAGCGATGTCACCGCCATCGCCCGGGCATTCGGCATACCCAGCACGGCAACATCGGCTTTTGCGATGCGCGCGGGCGACGGGAATAGATGGCTGAGGCCCTCGCCATCCCTGGTCGCCGCCGGCAGCGGCACACCGTGCGCCTCCACCAGCCTGCCGAGCAATTTTGTCGCCGCGGGAACGGTGATCTGCTGACCGAAGATCGCGCGCACCGCAAGCTCAAATCCATCCCACGCGCCGGGCACACGCAAGCCCGGCCGTGCCGCGACCAGCGGCGCGAGCAATGAGTCGAGCGCGAGATGGGTCCCGATGGTATCGGGATCGGCGGCGAGATCGAACACCCGCCGCACCCGCGCGATGATCTGCGGCAGCGCCGCCATGTTCGGGAAGCGCACGGCGACGTTGACCCGGTTCTTGTCGGCGGGCGCGACGCTGATCACTCCGCAGTCATCGCCGATCGCGATGGTGCGCCGGTAGGTATTTTCCGAGACGACCTCGACGCCGGGAATGGCGCGCAGGCTGAGAAACGACAGCATCGCATCGAAGTCATAGGGCGGCCGATAGGGAAGACGCACCGACAGCGCGCCGGCTTCGCGTCTTGGCTTGTCGCGGATGCGCCGCAGTTTGGCAGGCGAGCGTCCGAACATCTCGAGGAAGGTCTCGTTGAAGCGGCGGACGCTGTTGAAGCCTGCGGCGAGCGCAACCTCGGCCATCGGCAATGAGGTCTCGTGGATCAATTGTTTGGCCAACAATATCCGCCTTGTCTGCGCCACCGCGATTGGGGAAGCCCCGACATGCTGGCGAAACAGCCGTCGCAATTGGCGCGCGCCGACGCCGAGCCGGTTGGCGAGCCCTTCGACGTCGGCCTCATCGAGGCCGCCGGCTTCGATCAGCGCGAGCGCACGCGACACAGTATTGGTGGTGCCGCGCCAGAACGCGAGATCGGGCGAGGTTTCCGGCCGGCAGCGCAGACAGGGACGGAAACCGGCCTCCTGGGCCGCCGCGGCGGAGGGATAGAACGAGGTGTTTTCGAATTTTGGGGTGCGCGCGGGGCAGATCGGCCGGCAATAGATTCCGGTGGTCTTGACGCCGACGAACAGCCTGCCGTCGAAGCGGGCGTCGCGGGTCGAAATCGCGCGGTAGCAGGCAATGCGGTCCATATCCATGGTTCAAATCATGGTCCTTTGGCGCACGCTTGTCTCGCGGTTTTCGGACATCATTCAGCTCTGAAAAATCAGGCAGGTGGTCGTGCCGTGGGCGAGCAGGCGCCCCTGGCCATCGATGACGCGACCCTCGGCGGTGCCAACCCGCCGGCCGCGGCTCAGCACAACACCCTCCGCCCTGATCATCCCGGTCTCAGGCGTGATCGGCCGCAGCAGCGAAATCTTGAACTCGAGCGTGGTCTGCCCGACGCCTTTCTCAAGCGTGGACTGGATAGCCAGTCCCATGCAGCTGTCGAGCAGCGTAGCCGTCAGACCACCGTGCACGGTGCCCGCAGGATTGAGATGATTGTCGCCGGGCTCGGCGGTGACGACGACGCGCCCGTTCACCGCCTCGGTCACGTCATAGCCCAGGGTCTTTGCGATCGTATTGAGCGGCAACGTCCCGTCGACGAGCCCCTGGACGAATTCCAGGCCGCTCATCTCTTTCTGCCTGTCGGCGCTGACGGTCCCGTAGGTCTTGCCGGCGATGTCCATGATGGAAACATCGTCGATTGCCCCGCGTCTGTCTCGCGGTTTTCGGACGCGGTCATTTTCGGCCGAGTGAGGCCCGTGAAGCGCAGGCGCTAGGCCGGAATCTCGCCAAACGTCTTGCCGAGGGCGAGCGGCGCAAGGCGGATCAGCCGGGAGTCCTTCACTGCGGCCTGGCGATGTTTCACGGCTTCGCGGTAGAGCGGATCGCGGATCATTTCGACGAAGGCAGAGACGCTTGGGTATTCCGCGATGAAGCAATGATCCCAGCGCTCGTCGGCGGGGCCGATCAACATCAACTCGAACCGGCCCTGCCACACGATCTTGCCGCCGAGCCTAGAAAACACCGGCCCGCTGTCGCGGCCGTAGGCGGCATAGGCTTCCGCACCGGTGGCGCTACGCCCGTCGGGATAGGCGGCGCGGTCGTTCAGCCGCACCAGATTAAGCATGTGGATCGGGCCTTCGCGGTTATTGTCGCGAAATGCCGCAAACACTTCCTTGGTCGGATCGATATGGCCTGTCATGATTTTTCCTCGCCTTCGCCGCTGACCGTCACACCTTGCGCGGCCACGTGCTACTAGAGTGATCGAGATACTCTCGATGCATCTAGGGGGAGGGCCCAATGAACGCAATCGCCAATCTATTGGTGGCGCTGGTCGCCGTGCTGCACCTCTATTTTCTGACTTTGGAAATGTTTCTCTGGACCAAGCCGCTCGGCCTCAAGACGTTTCATAACACGCCCGAGAAGGCCGCCGATTCCGCGGTGCTGGCCGCCAATCAGGGGCTTTATAACGGCTTTCTGGCCGCCGGGCTCATTTGGGGACTGCTGCACGGCGCGCCCGCCTTCGCGTTCCAGATCAAGGTCTTCTTTCTGCTGTGCGTGATCGTCGCCGGCGTCTATGGCGCCGCAACTGTCAGCCGTCGGATTCTTTACGTGCAGGCGGCGCCGGCTGCGCTCGCGCTGATCCTGCTCTGGCTGGCGTGAGCCGTTCCCCCCGGGCGGCATCGTCTTGCATTGCCCCAACCCTTCCTCCACACTCCGAGCCAACGATGGCGTCCGCCAAACCGGATAGAATCATCGGCAACATATGGGAGAAGCGATATGAGGAACGGACTTTTTCGTCTGATCGCCGGCACAGTCGTCGCGATCGCGCTGTCGGCATCGTCCGCTTACGCGCAGAAGAAATACGATACCGGCGCCACCGATACCGAGATCAAGATCGGCCAGACCGTGCCGTTCTCGGGCCCCGCCTCCGCCTATGCCGGCATCGGCAAGACCCAGGCCGCCTATCTCAAGATGATCAACGACCAGGGCGGCATCAATGGCCGCATGCTCAATCTGATCCAGTATGACGATTCCTATTCGCCGCCCAAAGCTGTCGAGCAGGTGCGCAAATTGGTCGAAGGCGACGAGGTGCTGTTCACCTTCCAGATCATCGGCACACCGTCGAACGCCGCCGTGCAAAAATACCTCAACGCCAAGAAAGTGCCGCAGCTGCTCGCCTCCACCGGCGCGTCGCGCTTCTCGGATTGGAAAACCGCGCCCTGGACGATTGCGTTCAATCCCAACTACCAGTCCGAGGGGCGGATTTACGCAAAGTATATTCTGCAAAATTATCCCAACGCCAAGATCGGCATCCTCTACCAGAATGATGATCTCGGCCGCGACTACATCACCGGCCTCAAAAGCGGCCTCGGCGACAAGGCCGCGACGATGATCATCGGCGAAGTGTCCTACGAATTGACCGACCCGACCATCGATTCGCAAATCGTCAAATTGAAATCGCTCGGCGCCGATCTGCTCTACGACGCCTCGACGCCGAAATTCGCGGCGCAGGCGATCAAGAAGGTTGCCGACCTCGCCTGGAAGCCGGTCCACATCCTCGACATCAATGCGAGCCCGGTATCGGCGACACTCAAGCCGGCGGGTCTCGATATCTCCAAGGACATCATCTCCACCAATTACGGCAAGGACCCCGGCGATCCCCAATGGAAGGACGACGCCGGCTTGAAAGCCTATTTCGCCTTCATGGACAAATATTACCCGGAGGGCGACAAGCTCAACACCGTCAACACCTACGGCTATTCGACCGCGGAATTATTGGTGCACATCCTGCGCCAGTGCGGCGACGACCTGACCCGCGAAAACGTCATGCGGCAGGCGACCAGCATCAGGAACTTCACGCCCAGCCTGGCGCTGCCCGGCATGACCATCAATACCTCGCCGACGGATTACCGCCTCAACAAGCAGATGCAGATGATGAAGTTCAATGGCGAACGTTGGGAGCTGTTCGGCCCGATCATCGAGGATACCGGCCCGTCGGGTTAGCTGGCGGTGCGGGGCTCTATCCTTCGAGACGCCGCGCAAGAGCGCGGCTCCTCAGGATGAGGTCTAAGACCCTCATGGTGAGGAGCGCGGCAACGCCGCGCGTCTCGAACCACGAGGCCACGCTAGGGACTTGATTGACCCCAACCGGATCACCCCGCTGGCTGCCCTGAAATCGTTCACCTTTTCAGGGCGCCTTGCCTTGCAATGGCGCATCGGTTCCTCCACACTCGCGGGCAGCGATGACGTCTGCCAGAGGGCTGAAAGCCCTCCGGACAAGATCATCGGCACAATCACAACACATGAGGAAATCAGCACTATGAGGAACGGCATTTTTCATCTGGTCACCGGGACGGCGGTTGCCATCGCGCTGTCGGCAGCGCCTGCTTTGGCGCAGAAGAAATACGACACCGGCGCCACCGATACCGAAATCAAGATCGGCCAGACCGCGCCGTTCTCAGGACCTGCTTCCGCCTACGCCACCATCAGCAAGACCCAGGCGGCCTATTTCAAGATGATCAACGATCAGGGCGGCATCAACGGCCGCAAGATCAACCTGATCCAATATGACGATGCCTATAGTCCGCCTAAAGCCGTCGAGCAGGTGCGCAAACTGGTCGAAAGCGACGAGGTCTTGCTGACGTTCCAGTTGATCGGCACCCCCTCCAACGCCGCCGTGCAGAAATACCTCAACGCCAAGAAGGTCCCGCAACTATTCGCCGCCACCGGCGCCTCCAAGTTCACCGATCCCAAGAATTTCCCCTGGACCATGGGGTTCAACCCGAACTATTTCGTCGAGGGACGCATCTACGGCCAATACATCCTCAAACAATATCCGGACGCCAAGGTCGGCATCCTCTACCAGAATGACGATCTGGGTAAGGACTACCTGAACGGCATCAAGGCCGGCCTCGGCGACAAGGCGCAAACCATGGTGGTGGCGGAAGCCTCCTATGAGGTCTCCGATCCGACCATCGATTCGCAGATCCTGAAATTGAAGTCCGCCGGCGCGGACCTGTTCTTCAGCGCATCGACGCCGAAATTCGCGGCGCAGGCGATCAAGAAGAATTTTGAGCTTGGCTGGAAGCCGGTACACATCCTCGACATCAACGCCACCTCGGTCGGTGCGACGATGCAGCCGGCGGGGCTGGAAGCCTCGAAGGGCGTGATCAGCGTCAACTACGGTAAGGATCCGCTCGATCCGAGCTGGAAGGACGACGCCGGTATGAAGAAATATTTCGAGTTCATGGCGAAGTATTATCCGGAAGGGGACAAGAATTCGAACTTCAACACCTATGGCTACTCGACGGCGCAGTTGATGGCCCACGTGCTGCAGCAATGCGGCGACGACCTGACCCGCGAGAACGTCATGAAACAGGCGACCTCGCTCAAGAACGTCGTACTCGATCTGGCGCTGCCGGGAATCCTCGCCAATACCACGCCGACCGATTACCGGGTCAACAAGCAGCTGCAGATGATGAAGTTCAACGGCGAGCGCTGGGAATTGTTCGGTCCGATCATCGAGGACACCGGCGCGGCCGGGTGATTGCTTCCACTCTCACCGCGTCATGCCCGGGCTTGTCCCACGGGTGTCTGGCACGGTCTGTGCTTATCATGCCGCCTTCTCCATGGCGGCATCCACACGAATATGGCTGCGCCGTTGCGCCGCACGGGTTGCGTGTGGTCCGAAGTCAAATCTGGACTGTTGTGGCTCGGGGGGTGGCGTAGCTTGGAGAAGCTCAGCGATCGCGCGCCGATGCATCAGGTTTGTTCGCAGGAGCCTTGCGAAGGCGAGCGGGCCGGTCACGATCCTGTTGGCGTCGTGAGCCAGCCGCAGCAGCAGGAAGGCGATCAGCGCGACAGTGATCTGAATGCGAACGGCGTTTTCGGAGGTTCCCAAGAAGTGGCCGATCTTCAAGGTCTGTTTGACCCATCGAAAGAACAACTCGATGGCCCATCGCCGCTTGTACAAATCGGCGATTTCTTGCGCGCTTGCCTCCAGGTCATTGGTGAAGATGCGCAGCACCTTGCCGGTCTCGATCATGACGCGAATTTCACGGACGAGACCCGCCATCGGGTTTTGACGCGACGCGGCGAGCCGTTTGGGAAGATACCCGGTCCGATCGCTGAGGATCGACGATCCCGGCGACACCGGCCGATCCTCGACGACGGTGAAAGGCGTGTTGGACTTCAGGCGCGTGACAATGCGGCAACCCGCCTGATCAAGCTCCGCCCACCAACCATAATCGTAATAGCCGAGGTCAAAAACGTAAGTCGCTCCCGCCTCGATTGGCATCTCCTTGGCGGCCGTGATGTCGTTGACGTTCGACGGTGTCACCATCAGGTACAGCGGTTGATCGGCATCCGGATCGTAGATGATGTGCGCTTTGGCGCCGCAAACTCCCGCCGAAAACGTCGCCCAATCGCCGCTCAGGCTGCTCAGCTGCACGCTGGTCGAATCAATCAGCCGAACGCAATCGCCGATCTTCCGCCGATAGCCGGCCTGCAACTGCGCCATCAGGGCCGAAAGCAGGCCTGCGAAGACCTCCACAGGACGCGAAGCATTGGCGGTCGAGAGCGCCGATCTCGATATGGTGCGGCCGCCGAGATGGTAAAGCTTGCCGGCGTGGCTTTGCAGGTTCGTTTCAATCTCGCGCAGGCTCCGCGCGCCGCAAAACTGCGCATACAGCATCGCGATCAAATGAGCCCTGGTCTTGACGACACGGCCATCCCAGTCGGCATTGTACTGATCCACAAGCCGATCGAGCATCGACCACGGAATATGCTTCAGAAGCCCATGAAAAACGATATTCTGATGCCGCACGGCGTTGATCCCTTTTCGTGTCCAGATGATTCGCAACCAGCTGGAAACGAGTAGAATCAATGCCGTGCGCTCCTTCAAGCATGGACCGTGCCAGACACCCGTGGGCTTGTCCCGGGCATCCACGTCTTAGCCGCTACCGAGAACGAAAGACGTGGATGGCCGGGACGACGCCCGGCCATGACGGGGAGAGATTTTCGTGTCCACGGTAGGGTTAAGCGTGTCTGAAACCCCGTATTATCAGGCACTTCCGCAATCGCCGCCACGTCTCCATTAACCATCGTTTAACACCGCTTTAAACCCCGCCCGCTACTGTGCCGCATCTGACGATGTGGACGTTTTGCGGATGGCGTGGGGACGGAAAAAGAGCAGCGGACGCAAGGAGCCGCTATTCGGGCTCCCTGCTGCGCTGTCGGAATTGCGCCTCAGCCCGCAGGATCGCATCCCCTCGCCCGTCGACGAGAAGCCGAAGAAGTCTCCCAAGCGCAGAAACGAAGACAGCGACGACGACGCCCCGCGTGAACGCAAGCCGCGCGTGACAAAGAGCGGCAGCAAGCGGCGGTCCAAGGGACGGGCGCGCGGCGGCCTGTTGCGGCTGGTCTATTGGGGCGCGGTGCTCGGCCTATGGGGCGTGATCGCGGCCGTCGGCGTCGTGGTCTGGGTCGGCGCGCATCTGCCGGCGATCCAGTCGCTCGAAATCCCGAAACGGCCGCCGACCATCCAGATCACCGGCGCCGACGGCAGCGTGCTGGCGACGCGCGGCGAGATGGCCGGCGCCAATGTCTCATTGAAGGATCTGCCACCCTATCTGCCGAAGGCGTTCATCGCCATCGAAGACCGCCGGTTCTATTCGCATTACGGCGTCGATCCCTTGGGCATTTTGCGCGCGGCGATCACGAACGTTCTGCATCGCAGCGTCTCGCAGGGCGGCTCGACGTTGACCCAGCAGCTTGCGAAAAACCTGTTCCTGACCCAGGAACGCACGCTGCAGCGAAAACTGCAGGAAGTCGAACTCGCGCTCTGGCTCGAACGAAAACATTCCAAATCGGAAATCCTCGAACTCTACCTCAACCGCGTCTATTTCGGCTCCGGCGCCTACGGCGTCGAGGCGGCGTCGCAGCGTTATTTCGGCAAGTCCGCCAGGAACGTCACGGTTGCGGAGGCCGCGATGCTGGCGGGCCTCGTCAAATCGCCGTCGCGGCTGGCGCCGAACCGCAACCCCGAAGGCGCCGAGCAGCGCGCCCAGATCGTCCTGACCGCGATGGCGGACGCCAAATTCATCACCGAGGCCCAGGCCCGGGCCTCGATCGGCCATCCCTCCTACAACGTCAAACCGGCGGGCGCCGGCACCGTGAATTATGTCGCCGACTGGATCGGCGAAGTGCTGGACGATCTGATCGGCCAGATCGATCAGAACATCGTGGTCGAAACGACGATCGACCCGAAACTGCAGGCGGTTGCCGAGGCCGCCGTGATCGACGAACTGGCGGCGAAGAGTGTAAAATTCAATGTCAGCCAGGGCGCGCTGGTGGCGATGAGCCCGGATGGCGCGGTGCGCGCCATGGTCGGCGGGCGTAATTACGCCGAGAGCCAGTATAACCGCGCGGTCACCGCCAAACGTCAGCCGGGCTCGGCGTTCAAGCCGTTCGTCTATCTGACCGCGATCGAATCCGGCCTGACGCCGGAGACGGTCCGCCAGGATGCGCCGCTCGACGTCAAGGGCTGGAAGCCGGAGAATTACAGCCACGAGTATTTTGGCCCGGTGACGCTGACGCAGGCCTTGGCGATGTCGCTCAACACCGTCGCGGTGCGGCTCGGGCTGGAAGTCGGCCCGAAAAACGTGGTGCGGACCGCGCATCGGCTGGGCATTTCCTCAAAACTCGACGCCAACGCCTCGATCGCGCTCGGCACATCGGAGGTCTCGCTCACCGAACTGGTCGGCGCCTATGCGCCGTTCGCCAATGGCGGCCTCGGCGTCTCGCCGCATGTCGTCACAAAAATCCGCACCGATTCGGGCAAATTGCTTTATGCGCGGCAGCCGGACCAACTCGGCCAGGTGATCGAACCGCGCAATGTCGCGATGATGAACACCATGATGCAGGAGACGCTGCTCAGTGGCACCGCGCACAAAGCGGAGCTTCCGGGCTGGATGGCCGCCGGCAAGACCGGCACCAGCCAGGATTTCCGCGATGCCTGGTTCATCGGTTACACCGCCAATCTCGTCACCGGCGTCTGGCTCGGCAATGACGACAATTCACCGACCAAGAAGGCGACCGGCGGCGGCTTGCCGGTCGAAGTCTGGACCCGTTTTATGAAAGCGGCCCATCAAGGCGTCGCGGCAGTGCCGTTGCCGGCCTCGCAACCTAGCGGCCTGTTTTCGACCGTCGCGCAGGCGATGCCGCAAGCAGGCGCACCCGTTGCCAGCGCGCCGTCGCCCGGAAACACCTCAGGCCGTTCGGCACCGACACGAACTTCGGTGCGTCCGGAACCAGCGGCCGGCCTCGATGGCTGGCTGATGGATCGGCTGTTCGGGCGGTAGAACCCTAGCTTGCGTACATCCTCTTCACGAGACCTTGTCGGCTTATCTGAAGCAGCCGCCAAGTCAGCGCCGGCCAACTCCGCGGGTGTTCCAACTGCTCCAGCTGACACTGGCGAGACTTTGAAGATCGGTTGCGACAGGCCGCTTGGTTTGCCTTTCGTGGGCAGCGATTGATCGTTGAGATTCCGCGATCTTTCGCTTCAGCTTGGCTATGGTTTTTTGCGTTTCGCCGCTCGAACCGACCATATCGCCGATTCTGAACCGAGCAATTTCGAGGGTCTTCAGGGCCTCACGGTTCTTCCTGAGTTGGGCCCTGTGCCAAGCTATGTTGCTATTGCTGTCAGCAATCATCTAGCAACCGCCGCGATCGGTCTTTCGATTGCATTGGGCACTTCAATATCGACTTCGAGCGTCGATACATGTTTGCCCCTTTCCATCCTGACGACGACCTTTTCCGGATCAAGCACGACATGCCGTGAGACCACGGCAAGGATCTCGGCCCGCAACAGCCCCAACAATTCAGGCTGGCCGCGCAAACCGCGTTCATGCGCCAGGAGTATCTGCAACCGTTCCCGTGCAACGGGCGCGGTGGAATTGCGGCCCCTCATGAGCCGCAGCAGGTTCATCATGCGGCCCTCCTTCGAAGTAACCGGTTCATCAAGCCTTTGCGTTCGGCCGGCACCACCATGTTGACAGTTTCACCCATCAGACGACGCACCGCGTCGATATAGGCGCGGGCCGGCGCGCTGGCGGCGTTGTTCAGCGTCACCGGCGATCCGACGTTCGATGCCTTCAAAACATCCTGGCTCTCAGGAATGATGCCAAGCAGCGGCGTCGCAAGGATTTCAAGAATATCCTCGATACTGAGCATTTCCCCACGTGCTGCGCGCGCCGAGTCATATCGGGTTATCAGCACATGCTTCTCGACCCGCTCGCCTCTCTCCGCCTTCACGGTCTTTGAATCAAGCATTCCGATGATGCGGTCGGAGTCGCGTACCGAGGAGACTTCGGGATTGGTGACGATGACGGCCTCGTCCGCATAGCGCATCGCAAGCGTCGCGCCCCGCTCGATGCCCGCCGGACTGTCGCAAAGAATCCAGTCAAAGTTGGTTCGCAGGTCGGCGATAATCCTCCCGACACCCTCGTCCGTCAGGGCGTCCTTGTCCCTGGTCTGGGATGCCGGAAGCAGCCATAAATTCTCCAGCCGCTTGTCGCGAATGAGAGCCTGGGAGAGCTTTGCAACGCCCTGCACCACGTTGATGAGGTCGAACACGACCCGTCGTTCCGCTCCCATGACAAGATCGAGGTTGCGCAGACCGACGTCGAAGTCGATGACCGCCACTTTTTCGCCCATTTGCGCGAGCGCCGCACCGAGCGCGGCTGTGGAAGTTGTCTTTCCGACGCCGCCTTTTCCAGACGTCACGACCAAGACTTTGGCCATTCTTCTCCTCCTTTGCCGATTAATTCAGCGGTGTAATTTTCATGATGTTACCCTCAAGCCACGCCTGAGCCGGCCGATTGCGCAGGGTGGCACTTATATCCTCAGCAGTCTGGTAGTAGCCGTCGATTGCCAGGAGCTCGGCCTCGATTTTCTGACAAAAAATCCGCGCGCCTGGGTTGCCGTTGACTCCCGCCATTGCACGGCCGCGGAGCGCTCCGTAGACATGAATAGACCCTCCAGCAACAATCTCCGCACCGGAACCGACCGAACCCAGCACAGTCACGTCGCCTTCGGCAAAAACAACCGACTGCCCGGAGCGCACCGGGCTTTCGAGCAGAAGGGATGTTGGTTTCGGTTTGGCCTCAGGCTTTTTCGGTTCGTTCTGCACAAGCACAGTGGGGCGTCCGCCCGTCAGCAAAGGTGGCATGCTCGTCGTGAGATGGGCGGCGTCCACACCTTCGATGCCGAGGACACGAATATTCCGTTGTTCCAGGCTTGTGACGAGGTGCGCGATAGCGGATTGGCTCAGGTCCACGGCAGACAGGTCAAGCACGACCGGCTTGCCGACAAAAAAGCCCGGCGACCGGGCGAGCATTGCGTCTATTTCTTCGAGCCAGCCTACGATCGGAACGACGGGCGCAAATACAAAGGCAACGTAAGAGCGGCCTCGCATCCGAAGCAGTTGTCGTGTTGGCGCTACAGAAGCGTCCATTGCGGTCGACTCGCCTTTGTTATTGAATGGTTAAGGATGGGCGGTCTAGGTTAACCATTGGTTAACAGTGCCAGTCGCTGGCTGTCATGATTTTCGACCGGCGCTTCGGCCTTGTCCGTCACCCGCGGGCGCCGGCGGCCGGTCGGCGCCGACGCGAACCTCGGTGCGTCCGGAAGCAGCGGCCGGCTTCGACGGCTGGCTGATGGATCGGCTGTTCGGGCGATAGAGGCGGCGGATCAGCGCGAACACCTCCCCGAGTCGTCCCCGCAAAAGCGGGGGACCCATACGCCGCGGCCCATCGGTTTGGGCAACGCGGTAGACGCCCTCTATAAACAACAAACGCCGGTGGTTATGGGTCCCCGCTTTCCGCGGGGACGACGAGAGAGAGCTATTCCTCGACGCCGTAACGATGCAGATCGTTGCCGGAGGTGTCGAGCCAGGTCTTGGCGCGCTCGACATGGCTGCAGACGCGCGCGACGACGCGCCAGAACCGCGCCGAATGGTTCATCTCGACGAGATGGGCGACCTCATGGGCGGCGAGATAATCGAGCACGTAAGAAGGCGCCAGAATCAGCCGCCATGAGAACGACAGCGAGCCCGCGGATGTGCAGGAGCCCCAGCGGCTCGACTGATCGCGGATCGATAGCCGCTTCACGCGGACGCCAAGCGCCTGCGCGTAGGTTTGCGCCGCCTTCTGCAGGTCGCGGCGCGCCTCGCGCTTCAGGTAATCATGCACCCGCCGCTCGATATGTTCCGCGCCGCCGGCGACGCAGAGAATCCGCTCGCCGCTGTCGCGCACCTCCGTCCACACCGTGCCGCGCTGGCCGGCGCGATGCACGATCCGGTGCGCAACACCGCGCAGCGGCACCAAGGTGCCCGGAAGAAACGGCGCCGCCTTCGGCAAGCGGCCGAGACGCGCGGCGATCCAGCCGCCGTGACGCTGCGCGAAGTCCTTCGCATCCGTGAGCGTGCCGCGCGGCGGCATGGTCAGGATCGCTTCGCGGTCGCTGGGATGGATGCGCAAGGTGTAACGCCGCGCGCGACGGTGCCGGCGCAGCCGAACCGAATAGATTTGCGAGCCGTGCTTGATCAAAAGAGTCGAGGGCTCGTAAGGCCGCCGATAAAGGAGGGCGCGAGTAGCCATGTCTGAAAGTCCGGGGAGCAGGAGTTCGCCCGGATTCTGCCATATCCGCCGCCAGTGAAATCGCTCGGCGCAAAAACAAATCATTTGCCCAATATACAGGGGCTGGCCGGCCGTTCCCCCCTACAGGATGGGGCTGGAACAAAAAATTTCGGCCCAAAATCGACCCGGCGAGGCCGTTTAAGGATTGAGTACATACTCATTCCTTAAAGAGGCCCCGAATCCAGGTTTCTCCGGGTCAATTCAGGGGGTTATCGGGGAGGCGATTCGGCGCCGGCAACGCGATCGTTCATCGGCGCGCGTGCGGACGCTGCGGGAACCGATGTTTATTCTGCGGCCGCAGCGAGCGATGGCTTTGCGATCGCCGCCGACATCATGAAATCGGAAATGCGCGGCACGATTTCCGACTTGAAGCGGGAACCGTTGAACACGCCGTAATGTCCGACGCCCTTCTGCACGTAATGAACGCGACGGTGGGCGGGGATAGCGGTGCACAATTCGTGGGTCGCTTCGGTCTGGCCGAGCCCTGAGATGTCGTCTTTCTCGCCTTCCACCGTCATCAGCGCGACGCGGGTGATCTTGGAGGGATCGACCGGCTTGCCGCGATGGGTCATCTCGCCCTTCGGCAGCGCGTGCTTGATGAAGACGAGATCAACGGTCTGCAGATAATACTCGGCGGCCAGATCCATCACCGCGAGATATTCGTCGTAGAAATCGCGATGCTTGTCGACCAAATCGCCGTCGCCCTTGACCAAATTCTTGAACAGGTTCTTGTGCGCGTCCATGTGGCGGTCGAGGTTCATGCTGATGAAGCCGTTGAGCTGCAGAAAGCCCGGATAGACATCGCGCATCACGCCGGGATGCGGGAACGGCACTTTGGTGATGACGTGGCTGCGGAACCAGTCGATGCCGCGCTCGGCGGCGAGATTATTGACTGCGGTCGGATTGCGGCGGGTATCGATCGGGCCGCCCATCAGCGTCATCGACAAGGGAACGAAGGGATCGCGGTTGGCTTCCATCAGGGAAACCGCCGCCACCACCGGCACCGAAGGCTGGCACACCGCGATCACATGCATGTTGCCGCCAAGCACGTGCAGCATCTCGATGACGTAGTCGATGTAATCGTCGAGATCAAAGCGGCCCTCGGCGACCGGCACCATCCGAGCATCGGACCAGTCGGTGATATAGACCTCGTGCGTCGGCAGGAAGGCTTCCACCGTGCCGCGGAGCAATGTTGCGTAATGGCCCGACATCGGCGCCACGATCAGCACCCGCGGCTGCGGGGCCCGCAGCGGCCGGGTCAATTTGCGGTCGAAGTACAACAGCCGGCAGAACGGCTTTTCCCAGATCGAGCGGATCTCGATCGGGGTGCGGACGCCGTTGACCTCGGTATCGTTGAGACCCCATTCGGGCTTGCCGTAACGGCGGGTGGTGCGCTCGAACAATTCGCAGCCCGCGGCAACCGATTTGCCGAACTCGGTGTGCGACCAGGGATTGAGCGGATTCTGAAACAGGATTTTTGTCGCGTCGGTAACGGCCCGCGCCGGATTGAGCGAGGCCTGCGCCATTTCGTACATCCAGTACATCGGCGTCGTGAGCGCCGGACTGCCTTCGGCCACCAGGGGCGGTGCGCCGCCAAACTCACCAATCGGCATATGGTCCTCAAGTCTCTTTTGCATCGCAGCATAGTGCCGAATGCGTAATAAAGCGTCAATGAACAGATCGGTATATCTGTGCGCCGCACAAGCCGAAAAACATCAAATCCATGGGATAAGTCTTAGGTTATTCGCCACTCTGGATCAACGAGCCGTGGCGGCGAGCGCTGCGCAAAAGTGCAAGAAATACCGCAAATGACGCAATAAAGAGCACAGCATTAATCGCCAGCGCCTCGATCATCAGGTCAGTTCGAAATACATGGTCGATCAACAGCGCCCGCATGCCCTCGAACACGTAAGTGGGCGGCAAGGTCCAGGCGACATATTGCAGCCAGTGCGGCAGCACCGTCACCGGGTAATAGATGCAGGCGAGCGGCATCAGCGCGAACATCAGCGTCCAGACGATGCTCTCCGCGCCGAGGCCGTTACGCACCACGAGGCCCGAGACAAAAATGCCGACCGACCAGCTCGTGAAAATCAGATTGCAGAAAAACGCGATCAGCGGCAGCCCGATGCCGTAGAAATTGAAGTGAAACAGAAACAGCGCCAATAGCGTCATCGGAATGACGCCGATCGCGAGCCGGATCAGGCTCATCACCATCAGCGCGATCAAAAACTCGATCGGCTTTAGCGGGCTCATCATCAGATTGCCGAGATTGCGCGCCCACATCTCCTCGAGAAACGAGATCGAAAACCCGAGCTGCCCTCGGAACAGGATGTCCCACAGGATCACCGCGCCGATCAGCGTGCCGCCGGCGCGCGCGAAAAACCCGGCATTTTGCGCGATGTAGGTCTGCAGGAAGCCCCAGGTGACGATCTGCAGCGCCGGCCAATAAAGCAGTTCCAACAGCCGCGGCCACGACGACAGCAACAGATACCAATAGCGCAGGATCATCGCGTTGATGCGATGCGGCGCGATGCCTCCGGTGATGGCGAGTTCGCTCATTTCGCCGTCTCCTGGACCCGGCCGCGGGCGACATCGAGGAACACTTCCTCCAGCGTCGCGCGGTTGTAGCGGGCCATGATTTTGTCCGGGCTGTCATCGTCCTCGATGCGGCCGCGCTTCATGATGATGACGCGGTCGCACAGCCGTTCCACTTCCAGCATGTTGTGCGATGCCAAGAGGATGGTGGCGCCATTTTCCTTGCGATAATCCTGAAGATGCTGCCGGACCCAGTCCGCGGTATCGGGATCGAGGGAGGCCGTCGGCTCGTCCAGCAACAGCAGTTCCGGATGGTTGATCAAAGCCTTTGCGAGCGCGACGCGCGTCTTTTGCCCGGCGGAGAGTTTGCCGTTGGGCCGGTCGAGGAACTCGCCGAGATCGAGATCATCGGCGAGCTGCGCGATGCGCGCGGGCAAATTCTTGACCGCATAGAGCTTACCGAAGATGGTGAGATTCTGCCGCACCGTGAGCCGCATCGGCATGTCGACATAGGGACTTTCGAAATTCATCCGGCCGAGCACGCGGGCGCTCTCTTCCGGGATCGCACAATCCAGCACCCGGATGCGGCCCGAGGTCGGCAGCACCAGCCCCATGATCATGGCAATGGTCGTGGTCTTGCCGGCGCCGTTGCCGCCGAGCAATCCGGTGATGCTGCCGCGTGCGATGCGAAACGACACGTCGTCGACGGCGCGGATGGTCTTGTAGAGTTTTGTCAGCTGCGCGACTTCGATCGCGGCCGATCCTTTCGGATCGGCCTCGGCAAAACCGGACCTGACTGCGCCGTTATCCATCATGCGGGCCGTTCATTGGGCTATTGCCGCGACAAGCGCAAGACTCAAAGCTCAAGACTTTTGGTCGTCCCGTCAGTGGCCTCGGGCGGCGAATTTGTGGCGGGGACCGCGCGCGGTTAAACTACGAGCATGACAGAAATTGCCGCCACCGATTTTCGCCATCCAGGCCGCTATGTCCGCCTGGATACCATCCTGCGGCTGCGCTGGCTCGCGGCGCTCGGGCAGCTCGCTGCCATTTTCATCGTGGTGCAAGGGCTGGAATTCGACGTCCCGGTGGTTCCCTGCGTCACCATTGTCGGCCTGTCCGCGCTGCTCAATCTGGTGCTGCAGATCACCTTCAATCCGATGCAGCGGCTCGAGCCGGTCTATGCGGCGGCGCTACTGGGGCTCAACATCGTCGAACTCGCCGCGCTTTTGTTTTTCACCGGCGGGCTGCAGAACCCGTTTTCATTCCTGTTTCTTGCACCGGTTCTGATTTCGGCCACCGCGTTGCCGATCCGGCTGACCATCGCGATCGGAGCTCTCGCGGTGGCGTGCGCCTCGGTGCTGCTGTTTTTCTATCTGCCGCTGCCGTGGGACAGCGAGGACCCGCTGGTGCTGCCACCGATCTATCTGTTCGGCGTCTGGCTTTCGATCGTGCTCGCGATCGGGGTCACGAGCCTCTATGCGTTCCAGGTCACCGAGGAAGCCCGCAAATTGTCCGACGCGCTGGCCGCGACCGAACTGGTGCTGACCCGCGAGCAGCATCTGACGCAATTGGATGGTCTGGCGGCAGCCGCCGCGCACGAGCTCGGCACGCCGCTGTCGACGATTTTCCTGATTTCGCGCGAATTGGAGCAAGCGTTAAAGGATAACAAGGAGCTTGGCGGCGACATCAAGACGCTGCGCGAGCAGGCGCAGCGCTGCCGCGACATCCTGGCCAAGATCACGCAGCTCTCGGCGACCGGCGCGCCGTTCGACCGCATGCCGTTGTCGACGCTGATCGAGGAGACGGTCGCGCCGCATCGCGACTTCGGCGTCGCGATCAAGGTCCGGATCGCGGTCACCGGCGCCAGCGAGCCGGTCGGCACCCGCAATCCGGCGATCCTCTATGGCGTCGGCAACATCCTGGAAAACGCCGTCGATTTCGCACGCGAAACCGTGGAAGTGAACGCGTGGTGGAACACCGAGACCGTCGAGCTCGTGATTTCCGACGACGGCCCGGGATTCGCGCCAGACATCTTGAAGCGCATCGGCGAACCCTATCTGTCGCGGCGAAAGAGCGTGGATGAAGCCCAAGGCGAACACCGCGGGCTCGGGCTCGGGGTCTTCATCGCCCGCACGCTATTGGAGCGCACCGGCGCCAAGGTCTCGTTCTCTAACCGCACCTTTCCCGATCACGGCGCCGTGGTCCACATCGCCTGGCCGCGCCACCGCTTCGAGGCCGAGGAAACCGCCGACGAGCCAGCGACTTAGGTCTGCCTTGGCAGGGCCATTTTGGCGGCCCATATATTAGACATTGTAAAAAAGGATACCCTCGACTTGACCGCCATCGCCGAACTCTCCGGCCACGCCGATCGCTCGCTCCTGATCGTGGAGGACGACAAGCCGTTTTTGGAGCGGCTGTCGCGCGCCATGGAAACCCGCGGCTTCACCGTGACCTCCTGCGACAGCGTCTCCGATGGTTTGGCGGAGATCGGCAAGGCCGCGCCGGCCTTCGCGGTGGTGGATTTGCGTCTCGGCGACGGCAACGGCCTTGACGTGGTGTCGGCGCTGAAGCGCAAGCGCCCCGACGCCCGCGCCATCGTGCTGACCGGCTATGGCAACATCGCCACCGCCGTCACGGCGGTGAAAATGGGTGCGGTGGATTATCTTTCAAAGCCGGCCGACGCCGACGACGTCGTCGCTGCCTTGCTCGCCAGCGGCACCGAGAAGTCCGAACTGCCGCACAATCCGATGTCGGCGGACCGCGTGCGCTGGGAGCACATCCAGCGCATCTATGAAATGTGCAACCGTAACGTCTCAGAGACGGCGCGGCGGCTCAATATGCACCGCCGCACCCTGCAGCGCATCCTGGCCAAGCGCGCGCCGCGCTAGGCGTTGCGCCGGGCGTGCCGCCGCAAAGCCATCCAGCGCGATGGCGACAGAAGCGGCGTGCCGCATTTTTGATCACCTTTCCAGCACTTCTACGGAGACTTCAACGTCCCGGTAATAAGAGTGTGTTAGGCATGGGCGGAGATAAACGGACAGATCGAAATCATCCAGCAGAGGGAATGGGCCGATGGCCGCTGCGGTTCAGCGCACCAGCAACAAGACGGCCGCCTCAGAACAGGCTGACGAGGATCACTCGGACATTTCCGCCCTGATCGCGCGATTGACCGCCGAGGTCGACCAGACCGCCTGCGAGAAGGCGAGGTCGATCCAGCAAATCACCAACCAGATGAAAATGCTGGCGCTGAACGCGCTGATCGAAAGCTCGCGCGCCGGCGCCCAGGGCGCGGGCTTTGCCGTGGTGGCGCAGGAAGTCCGCAGCGTCGGGCAGAGGGTCGAGACCATCTCGAAGGAGCTCGAAACCCAATTGACCAAGCGGACTGCAAACCTGATGCAGTCGATCGAGAAAATGACCGAGCGTGCGCGCGGCGAACGCATGGTCGACCTCGCGCTCAATGCCATCGAATTAATCGACCGAAACCTTTATGAGCGCACCTGCGACGTGCGCTGGTGGGCGACCGATTCCGCCGTGGTGGATTGCGCCGCCGACCCGACGCCTGCGAATGTTTCCCACGTCGCCAAGCGCCTTGCCGTGATCCTGCGCGCCTATACGGTCTATCTCGACCTTTGGCTGTGCGACCTCAACGGCCATGTGCTGGCCAGCGCCCGCTCGGATCGCTACGACGTCAAGGGCGCAAGCGTCGCCTCGACGCGATGGTTCTCCGACGCGCTCAAGCTGCGGTCCGGCGATGATTACGTCGCCGGCGATATCGAGCGTCAGCCGCTGCTCGGCAATGCCCCGGTCGCGACCTATTGCGCCAGCGTGCGCGAAGGCGGCGACGCCAATGGCAAGCCGCTCGGCGTGCTGGCGATCCATTTCGACTGGGAGACGCAGGCCCGCGCCATCGTCCAGGGGGTGCGGGTCGACGACGACAAGGCCCGCGTGCTGCTGGTGGATTCGAATTTTCGTGTGATCGCCTCATCCGACGGCCAGGGCCTGCTCACCGAGCATGTGCCGCTTGCGATCAATGGCAAAAGCAGCGGGGTCTACAAGGACCGCTCCGGCACGCAGGTGGCGTTCCACCTCACCCCCGGCTACGAGACCTATGGCGGTCTCGGCTGGTTCGGCGTCATCGTCCGCTAGCAGCGCCTCCTAGAACTCCCCGTGGCCGCCCTGCGGATCGATCAGCCGGTTGATCCGCTGCGCCGCTGCGATCGCAAACCGCACCGTCATCAGTTTCCGGGTCGGCGCCGGCAACCGATGTTCGGGCGCTTCGCAAAAAAGATGCGCGCCATAGGCGTCCGCGACAATCAGGCCGGTATCGGCTGGAAAAATCTCGCAGGGCAAATCCTGCGTGAAGGCGAAGAACAGCCGGTCGCAATGGGCGCGGTATTCCTGCCACTTCTGGTCGGTGCGCAAATCCTCGAGCGATGATTTGATCTCGACGATCCAGATCTCGCCGCGGTCGTTCAGCGCCACCAGATCGGCGCGCCGTCCCGACGGCAGCGGCAATTCGCTGATGCAGGAAAATCCCAGCGACCGCAACAGCCGCGCGGTGCCGCGCGAGATCGCAAGCGCCGTCTCTGACTGACGGCGGTCGGGCGGCGGCACGAGCGAGACCTTGTGGGCGGGCGATTCCATCGCGGCAGCCTATCCGATTTTGCGGAAAGGTTGAAGGCGCAGATCTAGCGGTGTCCCTGCGGAGGGTCTACCTCGGCGAGCGGAATTGAAGTCGAGATGACGCTTTGGCACGCTTGAACTGAAGCCAGCGCCTCCGCAAAATGTGTCCAGCGTTGCTTACCAGCCGTCGCGACGCCTTCCAGATTTCCATCGATTCGATCGCATCCATCATGCGCCGCCAATATCCATACGCCGCCGCAAACGCCGGGATCGAGAGAAGTTTTTGCCGGTTGAGCTGAAACAGCCGTTCGACGCAGGTCAGCTTCAGCACTTCACCGACGAGGAACGTCGCCGCACCCGAAAGCAAATGACCGGTGGCCACCAAATAGCCGGCGAGCGGCTTGACCGGCTCAAGCAGGATGACCGGCACGGCGAACAGGGCCAATGAGGGATAAGGCCGCAAGGAAACGATCCAGCGCCGGGCTCGCTCGAAAAAGTGCATTTTGCCAAGCCACGCGCTGATGGGGCGCGTGACATAAGAAAACAGCCCGTCGACCACGAAATACGCGGTGGCGAGCACGAAAAGCGGGATTTTCCAGATGCGGTCCATGGTCCCTCCAATGATTCAAAGCGCAAGGCATCGATCTGTTCCCGGTTCCGTACCGGTACTTTGTTCATGGACCATGCCACTGCGTTGACCGAACCCGGTTTCCTCAGCCTGAATATCGGTTCCGTGGCGTTTGGCGGTCGCCGCGGATGGGAATGGGTTTCGTCACCAATCGCGTGAGACGTTCCAGGACGACACCAAGACCCAGGCCCGCCAGCACATCGGTGAACCAATGGGCCAGCAGGACTACGTGCGTGCCGACGAGCAATGCACCGGCTGTCCAAACCAGATTTCGGATCCGGGGAGGCAGCAGCGTTGCCGCAGATCCCAGAGCGCCGACATGCAGGGCATGACCGGAGGGAAACGCATCCTCCGATTTTCCGGAAAGCGGCACGCCCCGCCAGTGTTCAGTGACGGTGCGACGGTCAGGCCGCTGCTGGTCGATGAAGGCTTTGAGGATATGCGGCAGCACCGCGGACGACAGCGAACATGCCAGAAAATGCGTGCCTAGCCGGCGTATCGGCTCGTCCGATCGGCGGGTGAAGAGCCAGCCGACCATCGCGGCTGCTATGAGCAAGTGCTCGTCTGCGCCCCGTGTCAAAAGCTCGGCGCCTCGCTCTATCGGAACGTCGGTATGCCGCGCAACATCAAGCGCGATGTCCTTGTCGAGTTGTGTAGGCCGAACAGTAATAAGGGCCATCGGTGCGATCATACAGGGGGGCCGATCAAGGGAACGCAGGGCGTCAAAAAAGGTTCATACCTGCATAGGCGCCTTACGGAATTTCTACTTGGCTACCCGCAAAAAATCGGCATTGTGCAGACATGACCCAGCAAACCGAAACCAAAGCAAGGGCCGGCGCGATCATCGTGCCGGTGACGCTGTTCGAGCAGAACTGCACGATCCTGTGGTGCGAAGCCACAAAAAAAGCGGTCGTGATCGACCCCGGCGGCGATGTTCCGAAAATTGCGGCCGCGATCAAGCAGACCGGCGTCACGGTGGAAAAGATCTGGCTTACCCACGGCCATATCGACCATGTCGGTGGCGCCGCCGATTTGCGCGACGCGCTCAAGGTTGAGATCGTAGGCCCGCACATCGCCGACAAGTTCCTGCTCGACAATGTGGTGACGAGCGGCGCGCGGTTCGGCATGACCGGGGTGCGCGATTTCGCGCCCGACCGCTGGCTTGCCGAGGGCGATCAGGTTTCAATCGGCGAATTGACCTTCGACATTCTGCATTGCCCAGGCCATTCACCGGGTAGCGTGGTGTACTTCAACAAGGAGATGCGCTTTGCGCATGTCGGCGACGTGCTGTTCAACGGCTCGGTCGGGCGCAGCGACATCCCCGGCGGCAATCACGACACGCTGATCAAGTCGATCAAGGACAAGCTGCTGCCGCTCGGCGACGATGTCGGCTTCATCTGCGGCCACGGCCCCGGCTCCAGCATCGGCCAGGAGCGCATGACCAATCCGTTCCTCACCGGGGCGACGTAAGGCGGGGCCCGCCGCTTCCCTCACTCCGCTGCGACCATCTGATCGGCGTTCGCTTCCGCCAGATGCCGCGCGCCCCAGTTGCGGATGGCGGCGATGACGGGCACAAAACTCTTGCCCTTGCGGGTCAGGCGATATTCGACCTTGGGCGGCACGACGCCAAAATCCTTGCGGTCGATCAGCCCTTGCTCGGTGAGCGCCTTCAATTCGCGGGAGAGCACACGGGGTGCGATTACGGCGCTGCCGCTTGAGCCGCGCAACAGTCCGGTTCTGATCTCGCTGTAGCGCTTGGGACCATCCTGCAGGTCCCAGACGATGCGCAGCTTGTACTTGCCGCTGATCATCTTCTGGAACGCCGCCACCGGACAGCCGCAAGCCTGCGCTGATTTGGCGTTTGCCATGGCATCCCTTCCGCAAGGCTTCACCGCTTCAGGATATCGGCAAGCGCAGATAAGTCCATAGTATCATTTTTGTCCATACTTGCGTTATCGCCCCTGACGGCGCCAGATTGAGGCCGGCAACGGGAGGCGAGCGATGATCCTCGTGAGCGGCGCGACCGGACTGAACGGGCAAGAGTTGCTGCGCGTGTTGTCGGCAAAGGGCGTCGCCGTGCGCGCGCTGGTGCGCAACCCGGCGAAAGCGGACGCGATCGCGGCGCTGCCGCATGTCCAACTCGTGCAAGGCGACATGGCGCGCCCGGAAACGCTTGCCGCGGCGCTGCGCGACGTCGAGCGTGCGATGCTGATTTCGTCGTCGGCCCCTGACATGCTCGAAGTGCAGTCGAACTTCATCGATGCGGCAAAAAGGGCCGGCGTCAAACACGTGATAAAATTGTCCGGAATCATGCCGGAACTCGATTCGGCATTTCGCTTCGCGCGGATGCATGGCGAGATCGAGCAGCGGCTGGAAGCCTCCGGACTGGCGTTCACCCATCTGCGGGCCGGCGAGTTCATGCCGGCCTATTTCCGGCAAGTCCCCAATATCGTCGCCAAGGGGGCGATGTTCTTACCCATGGAAGATGCCAGGATCGCCTCGATTGACGTCGGCGATATCGCCGAGATCACGGCGCGCGTGCTGACCGGCTCGGGACACGAGGGCAAGATCTATCCCCTCACCGGCCCAGAAGCGCTGACCATGACCGAGGTCGCCGAAAAGCTCTCCGCCGCCACCGGCAAAACCATCCGCTATGTCAACGTGCCGCCGGAAGATGCGCGCAAAGCCCAATTGGCCGCCGGCATGCCGCCTTATCTCGCCGATGCGCTGTTCGAATTATTCGCGGAACGTCGCAACGGCAAGGAGGCAGCGGTCTGGCCCGACGCCGGCACCTTGCTCGGGCGGCGGCCGAAATCGTTCGACGAATTCGCCAGGCGCCATGCCGCGATATTCCGCGGCGAGGCGCCGCCTCCGAAAGTGTGAAGGGAGCGATCGATGAAGCACTTTATGATCAAATATCAGTTCGCCAACGGCGCAGCTGAGGAATGGCACCGCGAAATAACGCGGTTCATTGCCGCGCTCGACAGCGATCCCGACCTGAAGGGCAGGATCGGCTACTGCGTCATGAAGAACCGCGACGATGCGAGCTACTTTCATCTCGCTACGGCTGCCGACGAACAGGCCATCAAGACGCTGCAGGCGCGGGATTTCTTCAAGCACTATACGGAGAAGACGAGGCAGGTCGCCGGCGGCGAAGTGGTGGTGACGCCGATTGAAGTGATCGCGGAGACGGCGGCGTAGCTCGGGCCTCGTGGTTCGAGACGCCGCTTCGCGGCTCCTCACCATGAGGAGTTAGACCTCATCCTGAGGAGCGGCCACTTGGCCGCGTCTCGAAGGATGAAGCCGCAGTGGCTGACGCCCGACCCCTATCCCGAAATCATGCTGCGAATTTTCCGCGCGAGATTGTCGAGTTCGAACGGTTTGGTGATCATCTCCATGCCCGCCTGCAAGAACCCCTGAGATACCGCAGCGCTCTCGGCGTAGCCGGTCATGAACAGGATCTTTAAGCCAGGCCGCGTTTCCCGCGCCTGGTCGGCGAGCTGGCGGCCGCTGATGCCGGGCAGGCCCACGTCAGTGACGAGTAAATCGATCCGCGCGCTGGTGCGCAGGACGCGCAGGCCCGACGGTCCATCGACCGCCTCGAGCGTCCGAAAACCCTGGTCCTGCAACATTTCGAGAATCACGCCGCGCACGGTCGGCTCGTCCTCGACTACCAGCACGGTTTCGCCGGTAAAGGCATGTTCGGTCGTCCTCGCGGCTGACCCGAGCGGCGCGGCAACGCCGCCTTGGTGGCGCGGCAAATAGAGCCTGATCGACGTTCCCTGCCCCACCCGGCTGTCGATCGTCGCGTGGCCGTTCGACTGCCGCGCAAATCCATAGATCATCGAAAGCCCGAGACCGGTGCCTTGCCCGATCGGCTTGGTGGTGAAGAACGGATCGAAAGCGCGCGCCGCCACCTCCGCGCTCATGCCGACGCCGGTGTCGGTGACCTCGACGCAGATGTAATCGCCGGGCGAAAGCGCCGGCGTATCGGCGGTTACGCTGTCGAGGCGCACGTTGGAAGTTGCGATGGTGAGCGTGCCGCCCTCCGGCATGGCGTCGCGGGCGTTGATGGCGAGATTGAGCAGCGCGCTTTCCAGCTGATTGGGATCGCACAGCGTCCACCAGAGATCGGCGGCGGCGGCGATCTGGAGGTCGATGGTCTCGCCGATGGTCCGGCGCAACAGATCCTCCAGCGACACGATGAGCTGATTGACGTCGACGCCTTTCGGGATCAGCGGCTGGCGCCGCGCAAAGGCGAGCAGGCGATGGGTGAGCGCGGCGGCGCGGTTCGCCGAGGTCATCGCCGCGTCAATATAGCGCGCGACATTTTCGGTGCGTCCCTGATCGAGACGGGTCTGCAGCAAATCGAGCGAGCCGACGATGCCGGTCAACAGATTGTTGAAATCGTGTGCGATGCCGCCGGTCAATTGCCCGACCGCCTCCATCTTCTGCGACTGCCGCAACGCCTCTTCGGTCGCTTTCAGCCGTTCGGCCGCGGCCTTCTCCACGGTCACGTCGCGCGCCACCGCAAAAATGCGGTCCTGATCCGGTACGCCGGTCCACGACAGCCAGCGATAGGACCCGTCCTTGTGCCGAAAGCGGCCTTCGAATCTCACTGTCAGATTGCCCTGAATCAGATGGCCGACATCCATCCGGGTCAGTCCGCCATCGTCGGGATGCTCCAGCCATTCCGACGTCCGGTTCAATAATTCAGCCTCGCTCCAGCCGAACGTTCTGGTCCAGGCCGGGTTGACCGTCCGCCAGACGCCGTTGCGATCCACGATCACCAACATGTCCTGCGTCACGTTCCAGATCCGGCTACGCTCGCGCAGCTTGACGGCAGCAAGGTAGTCCTCGGTCACGTCGCGGCAAACCACCAGCACGCCGCCGATGCCGTCGTCCTCGTCGATCGGGCTATAGCCATAGGTCCAGTAGACTTGCTCGAGCCGGCCGTGACGGGTCACCGGAACCAGCTGGTTCTCATGCCAGGTGGCGCCGCCGCCGCGCATCACCTGCTCGATCTGGGGACCGATGATGGGCCAGATTTCGGCCCAGCACTCGCGTCCGCGTTGACCGAGCGCGCTCGGATGGCGCTCGGGTCCCATGGTCTGGCGGTAGGCGTCGTTATAGAATTGAATGAGTTCTTCGCCCCACCAGATGAACATCGGGTGGTTGGTATTGAGCAAGATTCGAACCGCCGTGCGCAGGCTTTGCGGCCAGGTTTCGGGCTTCCCCAGCGGACTTGCCGACCAATCATAGGCCCGCATCAAGGCGCCCATCTCCCCGCCGCCGGCGAGGAAATCCGCAGAGCTCCGTTTGTTGAGTTTCAACATCTGGGATTGGCGGCCAATTCAGCACAAGTTGGCAGCCGGAACTTAACCGCCTGTCACAATCCCACCAAACTCGCAGCCCCCGCCTCCGGTTCCAATATTTTTGGCCCGCAAGGCAAAATAACGCATGCTGGCGCAGCCGCCGCTGATGGCGACGCCGATCCAATCGCGAGGAAACGCTTATTTCATCAGGCCCGCGGCGGTAAGCGCGCGGGTGATGACGCTGCCAACGTCGATCGCACGACGCCGCGATGGTTCAGGACCACGATTGAGCGTCGTCCGCGGCCAGAGCACGTCGGCGAGATCCGGCGTCGGCGCAGGGGCAACCACCGGAACTATCTTTACGGCTTGCTTCGAATTTTTCGCCGCAGCCTCCTTCGAAGCTGCTTTCTCTTTT
This sequence comes from Bradyrhizobium lablabi, assembly GCF_900141755.1. Taxonomy (NCBI): domain Bacteria; kingdom Pseudomonadati; phylum Pseudomonadota; class Alphaproteobacteria; order Hyphomicrobiales; family Nitrobacteraceae; genus Bradyrhizobium; species Bradyrhizobium lablabi. The sequence goes on from NZ_LT670844.1 coordinate 3,795,566, forward strand.
GGAGCCGCGTTGGGCTTAGGAATCCACCCGGTCAGGCCGAAGAAACTTGCGATATGATAGGACGACGAGATCCCCGCCTCGATCAGGTGCGCGCCTTGTGCGCCGTAGCGTTCGTCATTGTCGGCGATACCGAGCGGGGTGCCGTGGGCCATGTCGGTGATGGTGTAGGATTCGACGATGGTCTCGCCGTCCGCGTTCCACCAGACCTGACGGGGGTAGCCGTCGACATTCGCCTCCGACATCGGCGCCTGAGGCAGTTGATGCACGTCGAGCCACTGCTTGAGGATCTCGTTGGCGTTCGCCGGGTTGACGGTGCGATCGGCACTGCCATGCCATACCGAGAGTTTTGGCCAGGGTCCCCTGTGAGTTGAAGCGTTGCGCACCAGATCGCCCAACTCTGATGCCGGGTTGGCTGGCGTCTGGAACATTCCGTTCAAGGCTTCCCGCACATTGGTGGCGACGCCGAAAGGAAGGCCGGCAATCACCGCGCCAGCCGCGAACACCTCCGGATAGGTTGCAAGCATCACCGAGGTCATGGCGCCGCCGGCGGAAAGCCCGGTGACGAAGATCCGTTGCGCGCTGATTTTGTGCTCGCCAACCATCTGCGCGATCATTTGCCGGATCGAACAGGCTTCGCCGCTGCCGCGCGCAGTGTCTTCCGGATTGAACCAGTTGAAGCAGGTTTGCCCGTTGTTTACGGCCTGCTGCTCGGGCATCAGCAAGGCAAAACCGTAGCGCTTGGCGAGCGTCGACCAGCCGGCGCCGAAATCATAGCCGGCAGCGGTTTGGCCGCATCCGTGCAGGACGACAACCAGCGCGCTCGGCTCCTGAAGATTGGCAGGCACGAAGGAGAACATCCGGAGATCGCCGGGATTGGAGCCAAAGCCCGTGGTCTCAACCAGGGGACTGCGCAGCCCCGCATTCAGGCCCTTCCCGAAGTCAGAAAAGCCATTGATTCCATTCAACTTTGGCAGATGTCGCAGGAATTCGACATTTTTTGCAAGGGACACCGGCAGCTCCGTCATCAGTGAGATTCACTAACCTCAACCCTGACCAGATAGTTGCTGCAGTGCAAAATAAAAAGACCGTGTGCTGTCATTCCCCAGAATTTACTGCCGGTAACCTTGATCTGCCGTATTCGCACCCCGCGCGCCGCATCCACGACAGAAATGCGACGCTGGTGAGAATCGACAGCGCAAATAGCGCCACAGATGCGTAGAGCGCGAGCCGCACCGAGGTGACAGCCTCGATCGCAAAAAATACCGCGCCGATCGCCGCTATGCCGGCGGCGTTGGCGATTTGCGAGGTCGTTCCGTACATGCCCGAGCCGGAGCCGGCGCTTGCCGCCTTCACCGTGGACAAGACCGTGCCGGACAACGGCGCCATCACCAACCCCTGGCCGTAACCGAAAATCACAAGCAGCAGCGCCAGCAAGGAGGCCGTCGGCGTCGCCACCAACGCGACCGTCAGCGCCAGCGCCGCGAGGCCCGCCACTTGAGTGGCGCAACCTTCGATCAGCACCAGCGTGCCGCGATGCCGCGCCCGCAACGCGCTGTGCCGCGAGGCGATGACGAAGGCGATCGCGAGCGGCACGAACACCAGGCCGGCCTGCAGCGGCGGAATATGCAGGCCGCGCTGCATGAACAGGGTCATGATCAGATAGAACGACAAATTGGCGAAAAAGAAGAAGAAGGCGGCGCCGAGGCCACGCATGAAGGCTCTATCCGACAACAGCGCCAGATCGATCAGCGGCATGCCGCCGCGGCTTGCGACCGCTCGTTCGAGGCGCAGGAACGCGGCAATGATGGCGACGCCCGCCGCCATCACCAGCCAGAGCCACGGTGCCCACCCCACATCGTGCCCGAACAACAGCGGCCCGATCAGGCACAATACTCCGGTGAACAGGACGATGGCGCCGGGAATGTCGAGCCGTGTGCCGGCGCGCTGCGGCACCGTCGGCATGATCTTCCACGCCGCCGCGATGATCGCCAGGCCGAACGGCACGTTGACAAAAAACACCACACGCCAGCCGAGCCCGGCTAGATTGGAGGTCACCAGCACGCCGCCGAGCGCAAAACCGGCCGCGCCAGCCAGCCCAAGCACGACGCCGTAAATGCCGAAGGCGCGGCTGCGCGAGGCGTCCGGGAACAACAGATGAAGGGTGGCAAGCACCTGCGGCACCATCAGCGCCGCGGTCGCGCCTTGCGCCAGCCGCGCCGTAATGAGCTCAGCGCCTGATCGCGCAAGACCGCACCACAGCGAGGTGAGCGTGAAGCCCAACACGCCGGCCAGAAATACATTCCGGGTGCCGTAGATATCGCCGAGCCGGCCGCCGGTGACCACCAATGTCGCATAGGCAATAAGATAGATCGCAATCACGGATTCGATCTGCGCCGGGCTCGCATGCAGCTCGGTCGCGATGGTCGGTATCGCGACATTGACGATGAAAGCATCGACACCGAACATGAATTGGGCGGCGACGACGATCGCGAGCACCCACCAGCGGCGCGACGATTCGAGGTTGGCTGAAACCATCTGATGCATGGGGAAGCGGCCTTGTCCGATATCTGCTGCCTCCGATGATCTCAGCATTCGCGCGTCCCGGCGATTACCTCCGAGGTAGGGATTTTCAAAGTTTTGGCCCGATTGCTGCATGGTGAACGGCCTCTAGACCTTATTTCCAGCCGTCTTTTCGAGTTCGGACCGCCCTCGATGTACGACTTTGACATGGTTGTGATCGGCTCCGGCCCTTCCGGCCGCAGAGCCGCCGTGCAATTCGCAAAGCTCGGCCGGTCGGTTCTGGTGGTGGAAAAAGGCCGGCGGGTCGGCGGCGTTTCGGTCCATACCGGGACCATCCCCTCCAAAACCCTGCGCGAGACCGTGCTCAACCTTTCCGGCTGGCGCGAGCGCGGCTTTTACGGCCGTTCCTACCGGGTGAAGCAGGATATCGGCGCCACCGACCTGATGGCGCGGCTGCAGAAGACCCTCGACCATGAAGTCGAAGTGCTGGAGCATCAGTTCAGCCGCAACATGGTCAAGACCGCCTGTGGCGAGGGCCGTTTTGTCGGGCCACACCAGATCGAGGTCACCGCTGAAAACGGTGAGACCAAAATGGTGTCCGCCGCGCACGTCCTGATCGCCTGCGGCACGCGGCCGTTCCGCCCCGATTATGTCCCGTTCGACGGCAGATGCGTGTTCGACAGCGACGAGATCATCGAGCTGCCAAAGCTGCCGCGCAGCCTTGCCGTGATCGGCGCCGGCGTGATCGGGGTCGAATATGCCACCATCTTCTCCGCGCTCGACGTCGCCGTGACCTTGATCGAACCGCGGCCGACATTCCTGGATTTCATCGACAAGGAACTAATCGACGAGTTCATGCACGAGCTGCGCGACCGCAATGTCGCGGTCCGGCTCGGCTCCAAGGTCAATTCGATCGAGCACAGCGCAAACGGCGGCATCGTCACAAAACTTTCCGACGGCCGCAACGTCAGTTCCGAAATGCTATTGTTCGCGGCGGGGCGGGTCGGCGCCACCGACCGGCTCAATCTCGAAGCGGCCGGGATCGCGGTCGACCATCGCGGCCGCATTGCGGTCGATCCATTGACGCTGCAAACCAACGTGCCCCACATCTATGCGGCCGGCGACGTGATCGGGTTTCCGAGCCTCGCCTCGACCTCGATGGAGCAGGGGCGGGTCGCTGCCTGTCATGCGCTCGGCATGGAGCCGATGGCACCGCCCGAATTCTTCCCCTACGGGATCTATTCGGTGCCGGAGATTTCGACCACGGGCCTGACGGAAGAGGAAGTGCGGACCCGCGGCATCCCTTACGAGGTCGGCGTCGCGCGCTTTCGCGAAACCTCGCGCGGCCATATCATGGGGCTCAACAGCGGCATGATGAAGATGATCTTCTCGACCAAAACGAGACGGCTATTGGGCGTGCACATTCTCGGCGAGGGCGCGACCGAACTTATTCATATCGGACAGGCTGTGCTCAACCTCAAAGGCACGATCGATTATTTTATCCAGAACACTTTTAATTATCCGACGCTGGCGGAGGCTTACAAGATCGCCGGGCTGGATGCGTGGAACAGGATGACGAGGTAACTCAGGAGTCCGTCATTGCGAGGAGCGCTTGCGACGAAGCAATCCAGCTTTCGCTCCGCGAAAAGGAAGCTGGATTGCTTCGCTGCGCTCGCAATGACGATTAAATCGCCTTCAATTTCCGATAGGCGAACCACACCATTTTCAACAACAGCCAGCCGTCGCGAAACCGCGAGATCTGGGTTTCACCAAACGTGCGCGCCTTGTAGTGGATCGGGGTCTCGATGATTTTTAGATTCTGTTTGGCCGCGCCGAAGATCAGGTCGAAATCGCCGAACGGATCGAAATTGCCGAAATAGTCGCGCTCGCGCGCCAGCACCTCGTAATCCTTTCGCAGCAGCACCTTGGTGCCGCAAAGCGTGTCGGTCAGGCGGGTGTTGACGAGGTAGCTGAAGAGATAGGCAAAGCAGCGGTTGGCGATCAAATTGAGCGGCCGCATCGCCTCGTTTTCCATCGGGTAGATCAGCCTGGTGCCGTTGACGAACTCGGCCTTGCCGGTCTCGATCACCGCGTGATATTTCGGCAGCGCTTCCGGCGGCATCGTCAGATCGGCGTCCAGAATCATCAAGACGTCGCCGGTCGCCGCAGCAAAGCCCTTGCGGACCGCATCGCCCTTGCCCTTGCCGTCCTGTTTCAGCACCTTGATGTCCCACTGGTCCTTGTAGGCGTCGCGGACGCGTTCGCATTCCTCAAACGTGCCGTCGCTGGAATTGCCCTCGACGAACAGGATCTCCTGCGACGAGCCGAATCGGGGCATGCGCAGGATCGCGTTTTCGACGTTGCCTTTCTCGTTGCGGCAGGGAACGAGAATGCTCACGGAGAATTTCCGGTCCGGAAAATGGCGGACTGGACGCCCGACGATATAGGTCCGCAAGCACAGCTTCCTGATCCCCGGCAATGGCGCGATGAACCGGTTGACGAACGGGCCGAGCCCGAACCAGCGCAACGGGATCAATTGCCGCTGCTCCTGGCTGATCACCTCGAAATCCGCAAGATCCATCAGGTTCAGGAAGTCAGCGGTAGCGATGTAGTTGATTTTCGGTTGCCTGGAGCGCAGACGCAGCGCTTCGGCAAGCTTCAGCATCGGCTCCCACAAATGCGAGTAATAGGAGATGATGATCCGCGTCGACGGCGCGCATAGATGATGCACCAGACTCAGCGTGCCGTCGATGTCCTCGAACATGCCGATCGTGTCGGCGATCACGATGTAATCGAACGGTCCCTCGATGCCGGCGAGCGTCGCCGGATCTTCCGCATCACCCAGGACAAAATGCAGATCGGGATGCAGCTCCTCGGCCTTCGCAATGGCCTTGGCGCTGAAGTCGACGCCGACGCCGTAGGAAGGCGCAAGCGCAGCCAGCAATTGGCCGCGGCCGCAACCTAATTCCAGCACCCGTTTGCCCGGCGGAATCAGAAAGCGCATGAACTTGCGGTCGTCTTCACGATAGGCGGCATTGAACTGGCCCGGACGATCGAGCTCGTCGCCGGCTGCCTCAAAGTGCTGCAAAAACTCGAGTTTCCGCTGATTCTGCGACGGCGAGTAAGGGATTTTGGAATTCATGACAGCCTCGAATGGACCCTGGAATTCAAGACCTGCCAATTGCCTGCCAATTTGCGTTCTCCAACCATCAGCCGCCGCGTATCAGAAGAAACACGGTCCGCAACTCGATCAGCTTGTCGCCCTCATTGAATTTCACCGGGTTCGGGTCAAGCAAAGCGAGATTTGGTGCAGCTTTTACACTTTCCACGGTGGGAAAATAGCCCTTGTCAATAACGTAGGCGCCGACGTCCCGCGTTACCTTGCCGGCCAGCAGGCTGCTGATCACCAGCGGCCGGTTCTGAAAATATTCGTAGGTCAATCGCGGGACGCTGGCATAGATGATGACGAAGCCCTCGCCAAATTGCGCGAACGGCGTCTTATAAGCAAATTCGACGGCGCGCTTGGTTCCGGCGAGGTACGAATTGATTTCCGCGAGATCTGCATTCGCCCGCGCGCTAAAGCCTGTTCTGCTCGTTAGGAGGGTATCCAGCGGCCATATCAATTGACGCGCCATAAATAAAATAGCGATCGAAGCGAAAGCTGCTGCAGCCAACCGAGGTCTAAAACGCCATGATTTCGTGAGCAGATAGAAGCAGACAACGCATGCCGGCAAGGTTGCGGAAACGCCGGCGGTATAATGCATGTCGTAGTGCTTCAAAACGATAAGCGCCGAAAGTAGCGCGGCCACGCCCGTTCCAATGCAGAGGACCGCAACCGGTGTTTGCCCGGCTCGCTTAAATCCAGCGACCAGGCCCGCGATCACGAGACCGGCTCCGCCGAACAGAGCGATCGGTACGGCGTAAGCACGGTCGACCGGTATCGTCATAATCGCACGCCGGATTTCGCCCGCGCTGACCACGGTCGGATCGCCGGTCCCGTATAATTGCGAACCCAGGATGACCGCCCTGTGGTACCAATAGAGATCGCGAAATGAATCCCAACCGATGACGAGAAATCCCGTGGCGAGGACGATCAAGGCAAAGCTGCCGACATAGACGCTGAGCAGCCAAAATCCCCGTGACCAGCCCACCCGGCAAAAAACCAGCTTCATGAAAATCGCGGCATAGAGCGCAAACGCGATGTAAATGTAGGATAGTTTGTTCAGGTAGGCGAGCGCGCCGACGCAGCCCGCGAACACCAAGATGCTGGGGTCGATATCCTTCTCATAGGCAAGCCGCACCATCACCGCCAGAAACAGGCCGTTGATGAGCATCGCGAATGCATCCATTCCCACCGTCATGAACATCTGCAGGGTTGCCGAGGTCGAGACCAGCCAGAGCGCTAATGCAGCTGCGGTGACCAGCCCGGGAACCAGCTTGCGTGCGGCCCGCGCAAAGACGTAAACGCCGGCCGCGCCCACCAAGGCTCCAAGAATCAAGATGATCCGATGATAATCGTCGACGTGGGCGAGCACCGTGCTGAAGAAATTCGCTCCCGAGGCGACAGGATATCCCGCAAGCGCGAGCGCGAGCCAGCTCATCAGATAGAAGGTTACTCCGGGATGGTAAGACAGCCCGACAGCTTCGTACATTTGCCGGTCGGCCAGCCGATAGGCCATATTCAGCGCGTCCGCGAGGCCAAGCGGTTCATAGTCGGTGACCATCCAGAACGCACTTGGATATGCGCGGGCGAGAAGGGTGCAAATCAAGAAAAACACAACGGCCAGGGCTAGCGGCCACAAATCCACTCTGCGCGAAGCAAGATTCATCTGCGTCAATCCACCCGCGCGATCGCGTTGATACCGGCGCCATCCCCGATCATCCGCGCCAACTCCCGCGCCGTCGACGGCAATGGCCGGGAGGTTCGTTCGTCATAGAAGCTATATCCATTCGGGATGAAATAAGACATCAGCTGGTCCAGCGACGTGGCATGTTCCTCGAGCACATAGGGCGATAGCTCCATCACAAAAATCGGCCGCACATCCCGCAGCAGCGCGGTTGCACCGCGAAGAACGTCACATTCGAATCCGTCCACATCGAGTTTGACGAGCTGCACTTTGCGATCGGCAAGTTCGGACAGCACGCTGTCAAGACTTCGCGCCCGCGCCTGTTCTGTTCGCATCTCACGGCCGAGGTGCTTGGCATGCAGGCCGGCCTCGCGCGCCAGCGGCCAACTCGAATAGATCGCCGCAGGTACGAGGTCTGCATCGCGCTCGGTGAGGAAACAATGGCAGGCGGTGACGCGGGCCTTGAGTTCCGGGTTGAGCTCAAGGTTGCGGGTAAGCTTGCGAAACGCATAGTCGGTCGGCTCGAACGCGATGACGCGGCCATTGGGGCCGACCAGTTGGGCAAGATGGAGCGTGTGCGCGCCGATATTGGCGCCGATATCCAGCACCAGCGCTGCGGGAGAGACAAGCCGTCGCAAGGCGGCCTTGGTCTGGCGCTCATAAATGTTTCCGAGGTAAATGGCGAAATCAATCCCCTGCGAAAGATCCAGTTCGTAATTGATTCCTCCCCGCACAACGATGTCCCGATCGTTGCGGCCAAGCACGGCGCGACCGGCTCGAACGACGCGATAAATCGCGCGGGCACCGGCAATCTTATGGGTCGTTTTCATCGGAATTCCGATTTGTGAAGGCTCAATCGCGGCTGCTTTTAGCCGAGGGGTCTGGCGGTGTAAATTCGGCAACCCGCACAATCCGAGGTCGATGGCCGACCCATATGGACCGCCCCTGCGAGATATGTGATATCCGTCCCGCACGATCGTTTCCCCCGCATCTCATCGGTAACGCTGGCCCATTTTTCGGATGTTCCAAAGCCTGATCAGAAATTCCGCAGTGCACCTATTCGGATTGGCGGCGAAGCTCGGCGTTCAACGGCTGCCGCTGTTCGAGCGGGTGTTTCTCGCGCTCTATGCGGGGTACAAGCGGTACTTCGAAGCCGGTCCCATCGAACGACTTCAGGAATTCATCCCAACGGGATCGCTGGTGATCGACGTCGGCGCCAATGTCGGCTTTTTCTCTCTCCGCTTCGCGCAATGGGTGGGTTCCGGCGGCGAAGTCATTGCGATCGAGCCGGAGGCCCGTAACTACGAAACCCTGGCGGCGGCGCTGAAGCGCGAAGGCCTGTCCGGCAGGGTGCGCACGCTGAAGGCCGTCGCGGCCGCCACCGCGGGATCGATGTTTCTCGAGATCAATCAACTTCACCCGGCGGATCACAAGCTTTCCCGGGACGGCACCGGCGTCGCCGTCGAAGCGGTGAGGCTCGACGATCTGGTCCAGGACAAGGGCGGGGGCAGGCCCAGCCTGGTCAAGATCGACGTCCAGGGCGCCGAGATGCTGGTTCTGCAGGGCGCGCCCGACATTCTTGGATTGGCCGGTCCGGCGCTTTTTATCGAATTGAATGAGGAAGGATTGCAGAAATTCGGGTCGTCCGTATCCGCCATTCTGGATCATTTGTCGCAATACGGCTACGAGCCCTATTGGCTGATGCGGACGGGGCCGCTCCGCAAGAGCAGCCCCGCGGAGATTCATGCCAAAGCCGCCGGGAATGCTTATGTCGACGTTTTGTTTCTCAAGTCGCCGCCTGGCTGACCCGCGCGCGCATCGGCACTTACCGCTCGAACAATTGTCCAACGGCGCGGTCCTCGTTCTTTACGGCGCCGAAGCGGTCGAACGAATAAGGCACACCGAACAGGCTGATCGTGCTCGCGCGCCGCTCGGGATCGCCATTGCACCAATGCGTCTTGTCAATTTCCTCCCGATCGCTGCGCTCGAGATTCTCGCACCATTTGGAATCCTGCTTCTGATAGGTGATCTTGACGGAAACCTTGCAGTCCAGAGCGGGGTCGGCTCCGCAGATGAAGCGGGCTACCGCGGGTTCGCCCCGCATCAGCCTGGCCTGCCAAAAATTGGCGGTCTTGGATTGATAAAGCCGTCGGGCGCCACCGAATACAATCGAAGCGATCGCGATCAGCAGAATGGCGCCCGCTACCCGGGCCCGCCGGCGTAACCTCAGGCGCTGTTGTGCATCGCCACCCTGTGCGATCGCCTCCATCATGCCCCCTAAGAAAAATTCGTGAAAAAATTGACGCCCGGGTTATAGGCCTCCGCTTTCGCGAAGGCGACAAGTTCATCCAAAGCCCCCTGCCGCGGCCAATCCGCCGAGCCTGCCGGTAATGGCGAAAAACTGCGCCACCGTTTCCTCGATGATCTCTTTCGCCGGCTTCACCTGATCGATCAGCCCCGCCGATTGCCCGGCGAGCGCGGGAGCGGCTTCCATGTCGCCGTGGAAGTAGAGCTGGCGAATTCCCTTTAACGCATCGGGTGCCATCAAACCAGCTTCATGAATGGCCTTGGTGCGTTCCGACTTCAGCGCGCGGATGCATGGCGTCGATTTCTTGTTGAGCACCAGCGTGCCGGTTTCGCTGGCCTCGACGATCGCATTCTTGTAGTTGGCGTGCACCGGGCTCTCGCTGCAGCTGACAAAGCGCGTGCCCATCTGGATGCCCTCGGCGCCGAGCGCAAACGCCGCCGCCATGCCGCGGCCGTCGCAGATGCCGCCGGCGGCGATCATCGGTACGTCGGTGCGCGCGCGGATGCCCTGCAGCAGCACCAGCGTCGAGACTTCCTCCGGATTCTTGAAGCCGCCGCCCTCGGCGCCTTCCACCACCAACCCATCGACGCCCGCGTCGACGCATTTCAGCGCGGTCTCGACGGTGGGTACCGCATGATAGACCGTAATACCCGCGGCCTTCAGCGGCGCGATGAATTTCGCCGGGCTGCCGGCGGACGTGGTGACGAATTTGACGCCGGAGTTGCAGACGAATTTCAGCATCGCATCGTCGCGCAGAAACCTGATCGGCAAATTGACGCCGAACGGCAGGTTCAGCGCTTTCATCTGGTTGATTTCAGCCTGACAGGCCTCGGTTTCGCCCGACGACGTCTCGATGATGCCGAGCCCGCCCGCGCGCGACACTGCGGAGGCAAGCTGGGTGCGCGCGATCCAGCCCATCGGGGCCTGCACAATAGGGTATCTAGCGCCGGTATCGACGAGAACGCGGTTCATGGTTGTCCGTGGCGTGAGGGCGAAATTGGCGGGCGAATTCGCCGATCACGCTATGACAAGTTCGGCTGGCCGACAATCCCGGCGCGGCCGACCGGCTGTTTTGTCCTGGTGCCGCAGCGAGCCAAGGTGCCCTCGCTGCCCGGGGTCCGGGCACCTCACTGCGGGGGTCGCAGCTCGATACCGTATCGGGCATAGATCCGCGTGATGGTGCCATCCGCCAAGAGCGTCTCGATCGCCGCATCGACACGCTGCCGCAGCTTGTCGTCGGGGCGGAACAGCCCGGCCGCAATGTTCCAGTTCAGATCGGAATCATTGTCGAACGCCGGAATCAGGCGCAGCGGTTTGTCGGCGTGCTGCTGGTTGAACCAGCCGACCGTCACTGGAGTGACGGCCGCCGCCTCGATCTCGTGATTGGCCAGCGCAGCAACGATCTCGTCCTCGAACACGAACGGAGACGTAAGGGTACCGCCCTTGTCCAGCGTCATCGAGACCAGCGAGCCGACCGGCACCCCGACCCGCTGATCGGGACCGAGACCGGCCAGCGACGACAAAGGCGAGTCGGAGCGGACCGCGAGCACGACGCCGCTGCGATGGTAGGGACGCGATACTTTCACGCCGCCCTCCGGCGGTGCATCCTTGCGGGCGATGGTATCAAGCACGAGGTCGCAATCGGCGCGGCGGTACTGGATCGCACTAACCACCCACTCCCGCGTCAGCTTGACGCCGATTTGTTCGGCAATTTTCTCGCCGAGCTCGATCTGAAATCCCGAGACTGGTCCGCTCTTGCTGGCGAACGGCAGCGCGTTGGGGTTGGCGCAGAGCGTCAACGCGCCACGCTCGATGATGGTTTCCAGCGAGCGCGCATCTGCAGCCAGGCTCCCGAACACCCACAGACCAACGCTTGCCGCGTATCGGATAAGGCGGTCTCGCGTTTGCCGCGCGCTAGTCATCGAGCCCCCGAATGTAGGCCAGGATCGCGATGATCTGGCCGTCGCTGAACGCCGAGCCGAACGCGGGCATGGCGCCCGGCTTGCCTTTCTTGATGCGCTCGATGATGTATTCGTCGCTGCGCTCGGATTTTGATAGTTTTGGCCCCCTGCCGGCGGCGCGACCACCGTCCTGGTGACAGAAGCCGCAGGTGGTGGCGAACATTTGCTCGCCATTGATGTCGCTGGGCGAGGCTTCGGCATTCGCCAGCGGACTTGCAGATCCCGCTGAGGTCGGCTGTTCGGCAAGCGCGGCAGTCGACAGAAATGACCAGAGGATGGCCAAGTAAGCAACGGGCACAAACACTATTCGCATTCCGGCATCCGTACCGACAAGCAAAGGCGGCAGGGAGCGATCCCTGCCGCCAAGGCCGTCGTCATTGTTTCAGCGCAAAGACAATCATGGCGCCGGTATTCTTCGCCATACTTTTGAAGGGCTCGCCGTAGAGCGCGATATACTCGTCGGACACCAGGCTGCCCCAGCCGGCCGGTACGGCGATGTACTGCTTGCCGCCTGCCATGTAGCTGATGATGCCGGCATTGTGGCCCATGCCATTGTTGTGCGACCACAATTCCTGGCCGCTCTCGGCATTGTAGGCGTGCACGACACCTTCGGCATCCGGCACGAACACCAGATTGCCCGCGGTGGCCATGACGCTGGCGAGCGGCGGCTCCTTGTAGTTGACCTCCCACTTCTTGGCGCCGCTCACGGGATCGCGGGCGTCAAGATGACCACGGGCCGGCCCGTCCGGCGGCGCCACCAGTTTGAACTGGGCGCCGAGGTTGAGCTGCGCCATCGGCTCGAGGATCGGCGTGGTCTTCTCCACGGTCACCTCCATGCACACTTCCTGGCCGAGCTTGTAATAGAGGCCGGTCTTCGGGCTGTAGGCTCCCGAGTTCCAGCTGATGCCGCCGATGATCGCCGGACACAACGGAGTGTCCGCTTTGCCAAGCGAGAGGTCGCGGCGGCCGATCAGTTCGCCGGTTTTGGGATCGATGCCCTTGACGAAGTTGATGTTCTTAACCAGCGGCCAGACGTTCTGGACTTTGGCGTTGGAGCGGTCATAGACGAAGATGAAACCGCCCTTGTTGGGATGAACCACGAGCTTCTGACCGCCACGGTCGAGCATGACGAACTCGCCCACCGCGGAATCGAAGTCCCAGGCATCGTGCGGCAGCTCCTGGTGATAGAATTTGAGCTTGCCGCTATCGGGATCGAGCGCGATGACGGACGTGGTGTAGAGATTTTCGCCCGGCCGCGGTCCGCTCTTCTTCCAGTCGGCGCCCGACCAGTCGTAGAGCGGAGCAGGGTTGGCAGTTCCCCACCACACCGAATTGGTCTCCGGGTCATAGGCCCCGGGCATCCAGCCGCCGCCACCACCGGTCCGCCAGGAATCATTGCCCCAGGTCGCCATGGCCTCTTCAGTGCCGGCGACGGTGTCAAACTGCCATTTCTTCTGTCCGGTCTTGGCGTCGATGCCAAAGATCGGTCCGCGCCCGGGCCATTCGCCACCCTGGGCGCCGATGATCACCATGTCCTTCACGACCAGCGGCGCGCCGGTGAAGCCGACCGTAACCTTCTTGGAATCCAGCAGTTTTGTGTCCCATGCCGGCTTGCCGGTCTTAAGATCGACCGCGATCAGGCGCCCGTCGACCGTGCCGACATAGAGATTGCCCTGACCGATCGCGATACCGCGGTTGTAGGGCGAGTGGGTCTGCTTGGCGACCAGCTCCTCGTCGAGCTCCGGCGCATAGGTCCAGATCGTCTTGCCGGTCGCGCCGTCCAGCGCATAGACGCGGCTATAGGAGCCCGAATAGTACAGCACGCCGTTGACGGCCAGCGGCGTCGACTGCAGGCCGCGGGTGGCGCGCTCCGGAAAATGCATCCAGGCGACTTCGAGGTCTTTGACGTTTTTGTCATTGATCTGGTCGAGCCCGCTGTAATGGTAGGACTTGTAGGTGCCGTGATGCGTCGCCCAGTCATTCTGCGCCGCCTCGCCGTTGAGCGCAGCCGCGTCCTGGGCATGCGCTGGCGGGGCCGTCAACAGGGCAGCCACCGCCAGCGCGGCGCAGCCGCCGAGATATCGTGCACGAAGAGCCATCTGTATCCTCCCTTTGCTGATTTGTTTGTTGGGCCGAATTGTCGTCGCGACCTCTGCAATGTTCTGCGGTCAATGCTTCATCGGGCGGGTCTCCACAAAGATCGCATGCACCGGGGAACTGCCGTCACGAGGAGACGGCCGCGGTTGTTGCCGCCGAAGTGAGCAACGGGCAGAGGTTCGGACAAATAGCTTTTTGCGATGAGGGCGCTGGTCCGTGCATGGCGGCATAGGCCGCTATCGCCGGGACTTATCTGCCCCATGCTGCACCGGACGTTGCCGGCGATGTCGGTGCGTTGCACCATGACATGTCCCTCGGACGCGTCTGCCATTAGTTGGACCGGATTGTTGTTTTTTTGTGGAGCGCAGAGACCTCGAACTGAAATCCCTGGTCGGCAAGCGAATTTTCCATGCACTCCGCCGTGGTTGAGCGCGTGCCGTCCCATCGGAGCCTGCACAACAGGACATCTTGCTCCGGTGTGGGCAAGAACGCTGTTCGCCGCTGTCCGTTGCTGCGCAGGTAAGGGAGCTGCGGAAATTCCGGGCGACGGTATGTGACCTTGACCTGCACGATAACCATGCATCGTCGGACGGCTTTCCGCGATTGCCTTGGTGATCCCCGCCCCGTAGTTTGGGCTTAAGCCAACAGGCCCCAACAACAAGAAGTCCGGAGAGAAAACCCATGGCGCGCCTCAAATTCGGAGCCTTCCTCGCCCCGCATCACCCGATCGGCGAGCATCCGATGCTGCAATTCCGCCGCGACCTCGATCTGGTCGAAGAGCTCGATGCGCTCGGCTACGACGAATTCTGGTGCGGCGAGCATCATTCCTCGGGCTGGGAAATGATCGCCTCGCCGGAGATGTTTCTGGCCGCCGCCGGCGAGCGCACCAAGCGGATAAAACTCGGCACCGGCGTGATCTCGCTGCCCTATCACCATCCCTTCAACGTCGCCCAGCGCATGGTGCAGCTCGACTATATGACCGGCGGCCGCGCCATTTTCGGCTCCGGACCGGGGGCGCTTGCTTCCGACGCGCATACGCTCGGCATCGACCCGATGACGCAGCGCGACCGACAGGACGAGGCGATCGCGATCATTCGCCGGCTGTTTCGGGGCGAGCGCGTCACCGCCAAGAGCGACTGGTTCACCATGAACGATGCCGCGCTGCAGATCCTGCCGTTGCAGGAAGAGATGCCGTTCGTGGTGGCCTCGCAGATCTCGCCGTCGGGCATGACGCTGGCCGGCAAATACGGCATCGGCATCATCTCGCTCGGCTCGATGTCGACGCAGGGTCTCATGGCGCTGCCGACGCAATGGGGCTTTGCCGAGGACGCCGCTAAAAAGCACGGCACCACCGTGAGCCGCTCCGACTGGCGGGTGCTGCTGACCTGGCACATCGCCGAGAGCCGCGAACAGGCGCGGCGCGAGGCCGGCGCCGGACTGATGCGCTGGCATAACGAATATAGTGTCGGCACCCTGCAGCGGCCGGGCCTGACGGCGTTCACCTCGCCCGAGGACGCCGTTGAGAAGACCGCCGGCGGCGAGGCGGCTGCCTCCACCATCGGCACGCCCGATGATCTCGTCAAAACCATCAAGAACCTGATGCAGGTTTCCGGCGGCGTCGGCACCATTATCGGCTTCGTGCACGACTGGGCGAACCCCGAAAACACCCGCCGCAGCTGGGACATGGTGGCGCGCTACGTGGTGCCGGAAATCAACGGCTACATCGACGCGTTGCGCAAGTCGCAGAAATTCGTGATCGAGAACCGCGCAGTGTTCGAGCGCGCAGGACAAGCCGTGATGGCAAAGATCATGGAAAACGACAAGGCCGCAGCAGCGCTCCCCTTAACCGGCCCCGGCCGCGTCGCCATCCCGACCATCAACGCGCCGGATCTGCAGAAGGAAGCCGCGAAGCGGAAGGCGTGAGGCGCGCCGTGGCGACGTAACATTCTCGTCGTCCCTGCGAAAGCAGGGACCCATAACCACCGACATCAGTTGTTGGAAAGCCGTCTACCCCCCAGCCCTAAATCGCACCAGCCCGGCGCATGGGTCCCTGCTTTCGCAGGGACGACACCGGTAGCTTTGCTCGCAGGGACGACGCTGGTTTTTCCGCGGTTACAAAATCACTTCCCGTAATAATCCTGCACCGTCTCCCACGCGACCGTCTGCAGCAGATGCGCGGTCGGCTCGTCAAGGCCGGCGAGATAGGGGTTGCCGACCGGCGAGCGGCCGGTCAGCGCTGCGAAGGTGGTGCAAGCGGCGAGATAAGTTCCGGCCGGAGACGGATGGCGCTTGTCCGGCGCAAAAAGATTAAGCTCCGGTTGCTTGCTGATCGCGCGCGCAAATGCGAGGCCAGCCGGAATCACCAGCGCGTTATTTTCATTGCCGGCGACCGTGTAGGCCTCGGCGAGCTGCGCGGTCATCTCCGGCTTGTCGGCATAGGCCCAGGACATGAAAAACACCGGCCTTGCACCATGCGCGCGCACGATGTCGCTGTCCTTTTTGGCATATTCGGTGAACACCGTCTTGAGCTTGGGATGGATCGGGCACTGGCTGCAATCCATCATGACGGCGACGTCGAACAATTTGTCGCGGCTGTTGAAGACGATGTTGTTGTGCTCGTCGAAAGAATAAGAGCCGATGGCGTTGGGCCTGAAATAGCTCTCGACGTCGTGCCAATCGAAGCCGGAGCCGCCGATCGTCACCATGGTGTTGTGATAGTCGTGCGCGTGTTCGGGGTCGGCGGCCTTTTCCAGCCGCCCGACATGGTCGGGCATGCCATTGTTGTAATAGAAGAAGCTGTTGCCGATGAAGATTTCAGTTTTCGGAAAATCCGGGCCAAGACTCGTCACAATAGGCCTGGTAACGGTGGGCTTGGTCTGCGCCAGCGCCGCCGACGGCCCCGCCGCGATCCAGCCGGCCGCGGCCAGCGCAACGAAAAATCCCCGAAAACTTCTCGACATGCCTACGCTCCCAGTTCGATTTTGTTTTGTGGGAGCCTATCAGGACGTGCGGCTTTGTCGTACTATCGGGTAGGCAACCCAGACTTGCTTTTGCGCCAAGCCGACAAAGGGTTTTATTTACCAGCCCCGGGCTATGCCGATGACGTCCGCCCGAGGTGCGTCGTGACAATATTGATTGCGGTCCGCACAGATTGGGACCAACCGGAGCAACTGCGATGTCGATGCAGAGTGTGGCCTCTCCCGCGATGACCCTCAACCCGCCGCGGCGCAATTCGCTGACGCATATTCCGGGTGACGAGGGCTGGCCGCTGATCGGCCAGACGCTGGCGGTTCTCGCCGACCCCAAGGGACACGTCGAAAAGCACGCCAAGAAATACGGATTGGTCTATCGCAGCCATCTGTTCGGCGAGACCAGCCTGGTGATGCTGGGGCCCGAAGCCAATGAGCTCGTGCTGTTCGACCAGGCCAAATTGTTCTCCTCCTCGCTCGGCTGGGGGCGGATACTCGGACTTCTGTTTCCGCGCGGGCTGATGCTGCTCGATTTCGACGAGCATCGCCTGCACCGGCGCGCGCTGTCGGTTGCCTTCAAATCCGGGCCGATGAAATCCTATCTCGCCGAACTCGATACCGGGATTGCGGCGCGGGTCGCGCAATGGAAGGCGCAGCCGGGGCCGATGCTGTTTTATCCCGCGATGAAACAGCTGACGCTTGATCTCGCTGCCACCTCCTTTCTCGGCGCCGGCATCGGGCCCGAGGTCGAAGAGATCACCCGCGCCTTTGTTGACATGGTGGCCGC
Source organism: Bradyrhizobium lablabi (assembly GCF_900141755.1). Lineage (NCBI taxonomy): Bacteria > Pseudomonadati > Pseudomonadota > Alphaproteobacteria > Hyphomicrobiales > Nitrobacteraceae > Bradyrhizobium > Bradyrhizobium lablabi. The sequence continues at coordinate 3,813,055 of NZ_LT670844.1, forward strand.
TTCGGTGGCCGTGATCCGCAAGCCGCTGCCCGGCACCAAGATGGCGCGCGGCGTTAACGGGCGCAAACGCATCGTAGCCTATTTCGCCGAGCAGATCCCGATCCGCCGCGCCAAGGGCGGCGAAGACCTGTTCTCGCAATTATGCCATGCGACCCATGAAGACGGCGCGCTGTTGTCGAACCAGGACATCATCGATCATATGAGCTTTCTGATGATGGCCGCGCACGACACGCTGACCTCATCGCTGACATCCTTCATCGGGGCGCTTGCCGCCAATCCCGAGTGGCAGCAGAAGCTGCGCGAGGAGGTGGCGGCGCTGGGCGTCGAGGCCGGCGAGCCGACCAGCTTCGATAATCTGGAGGCCATGCCGCTCACCGAAATGGCGTTCAAGGAGGCGCTGCGGATCAAGCCGCCGGTGCCGTCGATGCCGCGGCGGGCGATCCGAAATTTCAGCTTCAACGGCTACGCGATCCCGGCCGGCACCATGGTCGGGGTCAATCCGCTGTTTACCCACCACATGCCGGAAATCTGGCCCAATCCCGACCGCTTCGATCCGTTGCGCTTCACCGAGGAGGCGCAGCGCGCCCGCCATCGCTTCGCCTGGGTGCCGTTCGGCGGCGGCGCACATATGTGCCTCGGGTTGCACTTCGCCTATATGCAGGCGAAATGCTTCGCGCGGCATTTCCTGCAGAATCTCTCGGTCTCGCTGGAGCCAGGCTATACACCGGACTGGCAGATGTGGCCGATCCCGAAGCCGCGCGACGGCTTGCGGGTGACGCTGTCGCGGCTTGGATGAAGCCGATCAGGCTTACGCGGCGATGCCGATCACATCGATGCCGTCGGCGCGACCGCGGATCGGCAAGCGCCCGAGATCGTGAACCGCAAACGGCGGCACCGATGCGAACCGGTCCATCGCCGCGCGGGACGCGAGAAAGCCGCCATCGACGTTGCGGCTGAGCTCTTCCAGCCGCGCCGCGGTATTCATGACATCACCGTTGAAGACGATCGCGCGCTTGACGTCGCCGATCTCCCCGACGATCACAGGCCCGAAATGCAGGCTGCCGCGAATCCGCGGCATGCTGCCGAATTCGCGCTCGAATTGGCCCGCGGCGCGTGACAACTCATCCCGCATCGCCACAAAGCAGCGCAACGGACGACAATCGACCGCGCCGCCGCGTTCCGGCCAGGTCACGATTATCTCGTCGCCGACATAATCGAGAACCTCGCCGCGGTAGTCGACGACCGACAGCGTAAGAATGCGAAAGGTGCGGTCGAGAAAGCGATGAATCCCAACACCCCCCAGCCGCTCAGCCAGCCCGGTCGATCCCGCGATGTCGACGAAGAGTACAAAACGGTTTTCCTCGACCGGGGAATGATAACGCCCGGTGACGAAGTTCAGGAAGGCGCGCGGTCCGATGATGTTGGTGATTCCGATAACCAGATTCGCCAAGATCAGGAATACCACCGCATAGGTGATGTCGATCCAGAAAGTTTGATGAGACGGATCGGGAGGAACCCCCGCGATGATGTTACCTACCTGGAAAAAGAGGATGGGAACGATAATCGCGGCGTAGATCGTGCTTCGCACCATCAGGTTGGCTGTGAACGAAAGACCGCCGAGCCACTCGCGCAACGGGCCATCCAGCACGAACTGCGAAATGCCCGTCATCGCGACACTGATAAGCAGCCCGTATGAGATTCCCACCGCTATCCCGGTAGCAGTCGTGAACCCCTGTGCGAGGCTATAAACGACGGCCCCGATCACACTGGCAGCAACGACGATAGCGAGTAACCGCAGTTTTCTCTCAAGCCTTGCGTTCATGCCGCCTGCCCTCCGCGTAGCCGTCGATTCGACTATATACGGACCTTCGCGAGCATGGCGATTTTCGATCGCCAGCGACCTAACCACGCAACGAACGATCGCTTTCTACTTGACGCGTTTTCTTCACGCGTCCGGTGCCCACCCCGGATCGCGTCCGGGGCGGGCTTTCGCTTGAAAACGCTTTGTTATTCGACGAACGTCGTCAGCTGGGCGCCTTCGTCTGCCACGAACACGGCGATCAGTTCCGCGGGCTCGGTGTTGCTCGCATTCGCCGATACCAGATGGGTGGCGCCGGGCGGTTCGAAGAACGACTGGCCGACCTTGAAAATCTCGACCGGGCCGCCGGCAAGCTGCGAGCGGATCTCGCCCTTGGTGATATAGGCGGTGACCGAGCCCGCGTGCCGATGCGCGCGGGTAAATCCACCCGGACCATAGAACACGCGCACGATCGTCACCCGCTTGCCCGGCACATTCGGCAGCGCGTAGGATCCGATCGGCTCCACGGTATCGAGCGCCGAACCTGAGGGATCGCTGACCGCGCAGAGCGGCTCGGCCATGCTTGAAAGCGTGTCCAACATGACCGGCAGCGTCTTGCCGATCAGGAATGCGCAGGCCAGCCCGGCGATGACGGCCAGGTGAAGGGGTCGAGCTTCGGGCCGCGTCAGAGAAATGTCTGATGTTGCGTGCATGGTGATTTCCCCTTGTCGGGCTCGAAGTGCAACCCTCTAGGCTTGTCATTCCGGGATGGTCCGAAGGACCAGACCTCAGATGTGCAATTGCACATCGGGGAATCTCGAGATTCTCCGATGTGCAATTGCACATCGTAGTTCGATGCTTCGCATCGCCCCGGAATGACGGCGGTTACCCCGCACCCTGATTGAACGCCTTACCAATGGCGACATAGCCTTGCTGCTGCTGCGTCCAGTTGCGGCCGCCGGTGACGGCGCCATCGACCACCAGATCATGCCCATTGATAAAACTCGATTCGTCGCTGGCGAGAAACACCGCGGCGTGGGCGATGTCTTCCGGCAACCCGGCGCGCGGTATAGGCTGCGCGGTCTTGAAGATCTCGCGCATCATAGCCGGCGTCTTCTCCGCCGCCTCCACCGACAGGCCGAGCGCCTTGCCGAAAATGCCGGTGGCGATCGCGCCCGGCGAGATCGAATTGACGCGGATGCCGGATTCGCCGAGCTCCATCGCCACGCATTTGGTGAGATGGATGACCGCGGCCTTGGCCGCGCCATATACCACCGAGGAGGAGAAACCGGCGAGCCTTCCCGCGATGCTGCCATTGTTGATGATGCTGCCCGAGCCCTGCTTTTTCATATAGGGCGCGGCGTGCTTCATGCCGAGCATCACGCTGCGCACCAGCGTCGCCATCGCGGCATCGAAACGGGCGACGTCCAGGCCCTCGATGCCGCCGGTCTGCGCCGGGCCGCCGGCGTTGTTGAACAGACAATCGATGCGGCCGAATTTTTCGACCGCCTCCCCGATCAGCGCCCGCATTTGCTCCTCCACCGTAACGTCGGTTTTGAGGAAAATGCAGTTGGCGCCGAGCTTGCTGGCCAGCGCCTCGCCCTCCGGCGCGCGACGCCCGGCGATCACGATCTTGGCGCCCTCCGCGACAAAAACTTCCGCGCTGCGCAGGCCTATACCGCTGGTCGCCCCGGTAATGACCGCGACCTTGCCGTCGAGCCGTCCCATGTGGTTCTCCCCTATGCTGAAGTTCGCTTCAGTATATCCCCAGCCGGACGGAACAACGCAAGCCACGCTTTGTTGCGACCCGTAATTGGCATGCCATGACGAAGCGACGGATCGCTTGAACCGATCGAAACAGCCGATGGCGTTTCCGGTCGTACCCTCTACCTGCGCTTTTTCCTCTATGCTTGGCCTTATTTTGGATTTGCTGATGGGGCTGTTGTGACCCATGGTGAAATTGATCGACGAATTTCGGCGGGGCTGGTACGGAATATCCCAACCGTCACCGCTTTTTAGCATTGGATTTGCGGCATCCTGCCTCGCGCTGGCGACCGCGGCGCGGTGGGGTCTTTCGCTGATCCGTCCCGACGTATTCTTCACCCCCTATATCCCGGCGGTATTCTTCGCCACGGCCTTTGGCGGCCTCCGGGTCGGGACGGCGACCGCGCTTGCCGGCGGCGTGCTCGGCGCCGCCGTCAATTTCAGCGACGCGTCGGTCGATTCCGCTAGGTTCGCGCTGATGGCCATCTATCTGATCGTCTGCGGCTTCGCGATCTGGGGAATCGAGCACTATCGTTCGATCGCCTCAAATCAGCGGGACATTTCGAGACGCCTGATCCAGGAGGAGGAATACCGGAAGCTCATCGTCGACGAACTGCAACACCGGCTGAAGAACAAATTGTCGACGATCCACGCGGTCCTGCATCAGGTGCTGCATGATCAGCCGCAAGTCTGGGCCAGCATCGACCACCGGATGCGGGCGCTGTCGGCGACCGACGACCTTATCGCCCGGCTCGACCGAGGCGGCTGCGACATCAAGGATCTGTTGTTGAACGAACTCGGACCCTACGGGCATGTCCGGTTCACGCTGAACGGCAATTCGCTGTTTCTCCCCGAGAAATTGGCGGTCAGCCTTGCTTTGGTATTTCATGAGCTTGCCACCAACGCCGGAAAATACGGCGCGTTCTCCGCGACCCACGGGCTGCTGCAGGTGTCATGGTCGGCGTCGGACGATCGGCTCAGCATCACCTGGGACGAGACCGAAGGTCCGCCGATCGGCGCGATCGGCGAGGCCGGCTTCGGCACCAAGCTGTTGAAATCGGCGCTGCGGCCTTTCGATGGTAAAACCGAGATCGCGTTTTTGAAGACCGGGGTGCACTGCACGATGCAGTGCCGCGTTCCCCGCAGCTGAGCGCGCTTTTTCGCGCGCGTGTTTCGCATTACCGGATATTCCGAAACGCCGTTGACATTCTGTTAATGACAAGTCGCGCCACGTCGAACCAATTGACGGCCTGGCTGTCGCATCATCGAGTTTCATGAATCTGCTTAACCAAAACTAAGAGAGAGTTTGACAGGCTCGGCGATCATGCAAAGCCGCAGCCAATACGATCTCTATGCCGCCGAGGGCGCTAGCGGCCTCCCGGTTGACTCCGAGCTAGCGATCCTGCGCGATATTTTCAGGATGCTGCCGGCCGGTGTCACGGTTCAGGACGAGCACGGCCGTTTCCTGCTGATGAACGACGCCGCTGCCCTGCAGCTTGGGATAGCGGCCGACGGGCCCGCGGCGATGCCTTCGAAGGAATTGGACCACCGCCGCGAAACCGGCCTCGAATTGCTGGGCGCCGGGCGCGCGGCGGTCGCGGAGGAATTCGTGACCCGGGGCGAAGTCAAGCAGATCTTTCTCACCGCCCATCGCCCGGTCCGCATCGCCGACCGCAACCTCCTGCTTTCAAGTTCGACCGAGATCAGCGAGCAGAAGGCGCTCGAGGACCATCTATTCCGCACCGCCTATTATGACGAATTGACCGGCCTGCCGATGCGGCGGGTGATCGAGCATCGCGTCACCAACCTGCTGCAGCGCGATGAGCCGCTGGGCAGGTTCGCGCTGGCGTTTCTCGACATCGATAATTTCAAGCACATCAACGACTATTACGGCCACGCCATCGGCGATGCGCTGCTGGTGGAAGTCGCCAAGCGGCTGGGGATGAATTTGCGCGAATCCGACATGCTGTCGCGCATCTCCGGCGACGAATTTTTGTTGCTGCTCAATCCGATCCAGAGCGAGCACGAGGTCGCGGAATACATCCACTTTACGCTGGAGCGGCTGAAGGCGCCGTTCTTCATCGACGGTTCGGAAATATTTGCCTCGACCTCGATCGGCGTCAGCGTCTATCCCGATCACGGCCGCAGCTACCAGGCGCTGCGCCAGAACGCCGACATCGCGATGTATCGCGTCAAGAACAACGGCAAGGGCTCGGCGGCCTTCTTCGACGCCGGCATGGAGCGCGAGGCGCTGGCGCGCATGAAGATCGAGCAGTCGCTGCGGCTTGCAATCCTGGAAAAACGGTTTTGCTGCGCGTTCCAGGCCAAAGTCGATATCCGCACCCAGGATATCAAGGGCATCGAGGCGCTGGTTCGGCTGCGCGACGACGAGGGCGTGATCCAGGCCCCCGGCACCTTCATCAATCTTGCCGTGGAGCTCGGCCTGATCGACGAGCTGACCCATCTGGTGCTGGCCGAGATCGTCAAATCGATCGACCTGATCAACGAAACCTTCGGCCACGGCACCACCATCAGCATCAACGTCGCCGCAAAACAGGCAGGCAATCCGGAGTTCATGCGCTCGTTCGCGGAAGCGCTCGAGGCCACCGGCTTTCCCAGCCGCTTCATGATCGAGGTGACCGAAGACGCCTTCGTCGCCAAGACGCATTTTCAGGACCAGATCCTGCCGATCTTCCGAAGGCTTGGCGTCGGCATCTCGATCGACGATTTCGGCATCGGCTATTCGTCGTTGTCGGCGCTCGCCGACATCACCGCCGACGAAATCAAGATCGACCGTTCCTTCATCACCGACATCCATAAGCGCCCGCGCAGCCAGGGCATTTTAAGGGCGATCGAATCCTTAAGCGAAGCGCTCGGCATGACCGTGATCGCCGAGGGCCTGGAATCCTTCGAAGAGCTCGCCTATCTGCAGGCCGCCACCAAGATCCGCTATGCGCAGGGCTTTTATTTCTCCCGGCCGATTTTCCTCGAGGAGCTCAAGCCCTCAATTCCGCTCGCGCGCGACACGCGCGCCAATTTGGCAAGCCGCCCGCCGCAGCTGAGCCGCCCGGCCTATGCCCGCGGCGACGTCTATCGGCGGTGATCGGCGCGGACGTGCGCTTTGCGTCCGTTTTTCTGCCCCAAACACGCTATCGCCTCCGCCGGGGAAGGCCTATGTAGGTTTTGGGAAAATCACGCGGCGCCGACGCGCGCCATTTTGATCGCAAAGAGAACGCATGGCGCCGGTCTCCATATTGCTGAACCTCCTCTGGATCGTGCTCGGCGGCCTATGGATGGCGGCCGGCTGGGTGATCGCCGGGATCATCATGGCGATCACCATTATCGGCCTGCCCTGGGCGAAAGCCGCCTTCACCATCGCCGGCTATACGCTATTGCCGTTCGGCCAGAAGGCGGTGCGCCGCGACAGCCTCACCGGGCAGCAGGACATCGGCACCGGGCCGCTCGGCCTGATCGGCAATCTGATCTGGCTGGTGCTCGCAGGCTGGTGGCTGGCGCTCGGGCACCTCGTCACCGCGGTAGTGCTGGCCGTGACCATCATCGGCATCCCCTTCGCCTGGGCGCATTTAAAACTCGCCGGCATCGCGCTGTGGCCGATCGGCAGGGAGATCGTTCCGATCTAGTTCTTTGGCTTGCCCAGCGCCCGTATCGCTTCCTCGACGCTGCGGAACTGGCGATCCGGGCCCAGCAATTCGTTGATGCCAAGCCGCGTCATCGCCTCCTGGGCACGGATCGACTCGAGGCGGGCAATCGCAAAATCGACGCCGTCGGCGTGACATTTGCGGATCAGGTCGCGCAGGATCTGCGCGGCGGTGAAGTCGATCTCGACAATCCCGGTCGCTTCCAGCACCAGCAGCCGCACCTTCTCGGGTGCGGACTGCAGGGCATCGAGAATGTCGCGCCGGAAATCATAGGCGTTGAGAAACGAGAGCGGCGCCTGAAATCCGGCGACGATGACACCAGGCTCTTGTTCGCCCGGAAGGTTCGGGCTCGACGGCCACCAGATCGACGTTCCGGGCACCCGTTCGAAGATCACGATTCGGGCGCGGGTCGTGCTCCAGATGCCGTGCAACAGCGAGAGCGCGATGCCGATACCGACGCCCTGCTCGATCGGCAGCACGATAATCGCCGCGGCGGTTGAGATGATCAGCAGGAATTCGCCGAACGCTTGGCGGTAGATCGCAACGATCTGACTGAGGCGGATGATCCGAAGTGCTACGAACAACAGGACGCCACCAAGCGCCGCGTTCGGAATCCGGCCGAGCAGCGAGGCGCCGAAGGCGAGCAGCGCGATCACGATGGCGACCGCGACGAGGCTTGCGAGCTGCGACCGTCCGCCGGTCTCGGTGACCACGGCGGTGCGCGGCGGGCTGGCATTGACCGGAAACGCGCCGATCAGTCCCGACAACAGGCTGCCGGCGCCGACGCCGATGAAGTCGCGATCGACATCCGCCGGCTCGTCGGGACTGGACAGAAAAGACCGCGTCGTTGCCGCCGTCTGCACCATGATGATGACCGCGATGATCAGGCTCAGCGAGATGAGACTCGGCACGCGCGCAAGCGAGATTTCGGGGATCGCGAGCTGCGGCATCGCGGCCGGCACCGCGCCGAGCACGGTGACGCCGCGGGTGTCGAGTCCGAACAAGCCTACACCGGCGCTCGCCAGCACTAGCCCAATCAATGCGCCGGGAATCCGCGCATCGATCCGTTCGGAGATCACGACGATCGCGAGAACGCCGAGGCCGATCGCAAGCGTGAACAGGTTGGTTTCGGTGAGATGGCCAGCGAGGATCGCGAGCTTCTGCAGCATCGGGCCGCTGGGCGCGGGCATTCCCAACAGGCCCGGCAATTGCGAGATGATGATGTGCACGGAGATGCCGGCGAGGAAGCCGATCGTCACCGGTACCGAGAGCAGATCCGCAATCCAGCCCAGCCGGAACACGCCGGCGGCGACCAGCAGAAGCCCGACCATCACCGCAAGCGCTGCCGCCAGTGCCAGATAGTCGCCCGATCCGGACGCGGCCAGCATCGCAAGCCCGCCGGCAAAGATCGGCGTGATCGTCGAATCCGCGCCGCAGGACAGGAAGCGATTGCTGCCGAACGCCGCGAACGCCAGCGAGCCGGCCCAAAAGGCGAAGAAGCCGATTTGCGGGGTGAAGCCGCCGAGCCGCGCGGTGGCGATCTGCTCAGGGATAGCGATCGCGGCAAGGGTGAGGCCGGCAAACAGATCGTGGGTGAAGAATGTCGCCCGATACCCCTGCAATGAGCGGAACACCGGCCAGGCCTTGCTCGCGCCCGCGGAATCCGCCGAGCCGGAACTTTTCGCCATCCCTCGTCGCTCCCCCCTGGATACCCCGCTTGAAAGCGGATGCCGCGCGGTTTTCGGGCCACGCTATCACGCCCCGCCTGGGGCTCGAAACGAAGCCCGGAGGCGACCACCCCCGGTAGCGCCATACCCCGGATTAAGCCTTAAGTAACCGGATTTCCTAACCGGTACGCCATTTGTCCGTCGTATTCCTATCCCTCCAGGGGTCTGGGAATGCGAACATTTTTTTCCAGCATGCGGGATCGGTTTGGAATGCGCCAAGCCACGGCGATCTGGTCGCAGCATATTGCCGCGTCGATACGCCGGGGACCGATCCTCTGGCTGATCCTCTGCGGCGTCATTCTGGTCGCGGCCATCATCATCGGCACGGTCGCCATGGTCGGCGAGTTCCGCCAGCGCGCGCTCAACAACGGCACGCGGGAACTGGAAAACACCGTGCTGCTGCTGACCCGCCACTTCGACCAGCAATTCGAGGATTCCGAGGTCATCGCAACCGACATGGTCTCCAAGATGGAATTTTTGGGCGACGCTTCGCCGGAGAATTTCAAGAGCCGGATGGCGACCTTCGACGCGCATCTGATGCTGAAATCCAAGGTCAGCGTTTTGTCCTATATCGGCGACGTCAATATCTTTGACGCCGATGGACAGCTGATCAACTCGTCCAGCGGCTGGCCGGTGCCGGACATCAACATTGCCGATCGGGCCTACTTCAAGACCTTCAAATCGGAGCCCGAATCGAAAATCGCGCTGGCCGAACCGGTTCGCAGCTATTTCACCGGCAAATGGACCACGGTCATCGCCCACAGGCTCAATGGCCCCGACGGGGCATTCCTCGGCGTGATGGCAAGGCGGATCGATTCGGTCAATTTCGAAAAATTCTTCGCCTCCGTCGCACTCGGCGAGGGCGCCGCGATTGCGATGTTCCATCGCGATGGGACGATGCTGGCGCGTTACCCTCGCGCCGATCAGATGGTGGGCAAGAAATTCAACAAGGCCCCCCTGCTGCACAATGTCCTGACCAAGGGAGGTCTGCAGACGCTCCGCGTACAGAGCCCGGTTGACGGTGAGGACCGGCTTGGTGCTGCGGCTCCCTTGAGCCGTTTCCCGATCGTGGTGGTCGCTACCGCGACGATCTCGACCGTGCTGGCCGACTGGCGCGCGCAGACCAAATTCATGATCGTTGCCGCCGTGCTGTCCGCGCTGGCGATTGCCTTTATCCTGTTCCTGATCGTCCGCCAGCTGACCCGGCAGAACCGGGAGGCGCAGCAGCGGCTGGAATCGGAGAAGCATCGGCTCGACACTGCGCTGAATAATATGACGCAGGGCCTCGTGCTTTACGACGCGTCGGCACGCGTTGTGCTCTGCAACCAGCGCTATCTCGATATGTATGGGCTTTCCACCGACGTCGCAAAACCGGGCTGTCACTTTTACGACCTGATCCGGCATCGCCAGGAGACCGGGTCTTTCGACGGCGATATCGAGGAATTCTGCTCGACCATCATGCGCAACGTCGCAGCCGGCAAGATCACACAGACCCCGATGGAATCCGCGGGCCGTTCGTATGTAATCGTCAACAAGCCGCTGCTGAAGGGCGGCTGGGTCGCGACCATCGAAGACATCACCGAGCGGCGCAATCTCGAACAGGAACGCGACCGCAATTATGCATTCCTGCTGCAGATCATCGATCACATCCCGACCCAGATCACCGTCAAGGACGTGCGCGATCACCGTTACGTCCTGGCCAATCGGGTAGCTGAGGCCCAATTCGGCCTGACGCGCGACGCCATCGTCGGCAAGACCGCGTTCGAACTGTTTCCCAAGGCGTCCGCCGATATCATCGCCACCGACGATGCGAGAGCGCTACAATCCCCCGACGGCCTGTTCCTGGACGTCGCCGCGTGGCAAACGCCAGGGCTCGGCCGGCGCTTCATCACCTCGAGGCGTATCGGAATTCCGGATCAGACCGGCGAAACCCGATATATCATCAACGTCGTCGACGATGTCACCGAGCGCCGACGCGCCGACGAGAAGATCGCGCATCTGGCGCATTACGACGCGCTGACCGACCTGCCGAACCGCGTGCTGTTCCGCGAACAGATCGAGCGCGAGCTGGCGCGGACCGGCCGGGGCGAGCAGTTCGCGCTGCTTTATATCGACGTCGACGAATTCAAGGGCATCAACGACTCGCTCGGCCATCACGTCGGCGATGAGCTGCTCAAGGCCGTCGCCAACCGCATCAAGAGCCGCATCAGGGAGACCGATCTGATCGCCCGGCTCGGCGGCGACGAGTTCGCGGTGATTCAGACCGGGGTCGGGTCGGCCGCCGATGTCGTGGAATTCGTGACCCGCATTCATGAGGCGATCCGGCAGCCCTATGAGTGCCTCGGTCACCAGCTCTCGACCGATGCCTCGATCGGCATTGCGCTGGCGCCACAGGACGGGACGGATCTCGATCAGCTGATCAAGAATGCCGACCTGGCGATGTATGGCGCCAAGGCCGACGGGCGGCGAACCCATCGCTTCTTCGAGCCCGCCATGGGCGCCAGCGCCAAGGCACGGCTTGCGATGGAGCAGGATCTGCGTCAGGCGCTGGTGGATGGCGGCTTCGAAATCCACTACCAGCCGCTGGTTAATCTTGCCCATAACGGGGTGACCGGCTGCGAAGCGCTGCTGCGCTGGCGCCATCCCGAACGCGGCATTGTTTCGCCGGCGGAATTCGTGCCCGTCGCTGAAGACACCGGCCTGATCGTCGAGCTCGGTGAATGGGTGCTGAAAACCGCCTGCGCCGAGGCGGCCGGCTGGCCGGATCACGTCTGGCTCGCCGTCAACGTCTCCCCGGTTCAGCTGAAATGCCAGACGCTGGCGCTGAAGATCGCAAGCGCGCTTGCCGCCTCCGGTCTCCCGGCGAGCCGGCTGGAACTCGAGATCACCGAGGCGGTCTTGATTCGCGACGACGAGGCGGCGCTCGCCATCCTGCACCAGCTCCGCGCCATCGGCGTGCGCATCGCGCTCGATGATTTCGGCACCGGCTATTCCTCGCTCAGCTATCTGAAGCGTTTTCCGTTCGACAAGATCAAGATCGACCGCTGCTTTATCTCTGACATCGCCGAGGCCGACGGCTCTTCCGCGATCGTGCAGGCGGTAGTGAACATCGCCGCCTCACGCAATATGACGACAACGGCGGAAGGCGTCGAAACGCTCGAGCAAAGGGAAATACTTCGCGCGCTCGGTTGCACCGAAATGCAGGGCTATCTGTTCAGCGCCGCGAAACCCGCCGCCGAGGTGAGGCTATTGTTCGGCGCGGGCCGCAGCAGCACCGCGGCCGTGGCTTAGCGACAACAGGCGTAGCCGGATCCGGAGCCGGACCTGCCGGCGACCGACCGAAATCGCAAAAATCCAAATCACGGTAGTTCCACCGTCTCGCTGTCGGTCTCCCGGGTGATGTTTCCTTAACCACAACCCCGTATTTTTGGCCATCGACTGAGGTTGGAGGGATCGATGTCGAGATCGAAGCTGCTGCTCGCAATGACGGCCTTTTTCTTGAGCCTTTTCTTGAGTTTTGGCCAGGTTTGGGCGGAAGGCGCGAACGACCCGACCGGGATCTGGCTGACACAGGCCGGGGGTGCGAAGATTCGCGTCAATCATTGCGGCGCCGGGCTTTGCGGCACGATTGTCTGGCTGAAAGTTCCGATCGATCCGGCAACGGGAAAACCTCAGATCGACGACAAGAATGCCAATCCCGCGCTGGCGAAACGCCCGGTCATCGGCATCAACATCTTCAAGGCGATGAAATCGGTTACGAACAACAAATGGTCGGGCGTCATCTATAACGCCGACGACGGCAAGACCTATTCCAGCGACGTCATCGTTGCCGGCCCGCGAAAGCTCGAAGTGCGCGGCTGCGTGATGGGAATCCTGTGCGGCGGCGAGACCTGGACCAAGGTCGGCGAAGTGACGCTGGCAGATGCCACCGGCGGACTTTGATCCTCGTCGTCCGGGAATCTCTTAACTGTCGTCCCTGCGAACGAAAGCAGGGACCCATAATGACAGGTGTGTGTATTTACTAAAGCTGGGGCCGCTGCCCGGCTTAACAATAAACATCGGTGGTTGGGTCCCCGCTTTCGCGGGGACGACGAAAAATTATCCGTGTCTCACGCCGCCAGCCGGCCGCGATTGTTCGCGACGAGAATGGGGCGGATCAGCCGCCCAAAACGCTCGGCCTCCTCGTCATGCAGATAGCCGGACAGACAAAATGAATGGCAGCCGGCGTCGATGAATTGCTGCAGCGTAGAGGCGCATTGGGCGGGATTGCCGACCACCGCGATGCCGGCGCCCGGGCGGACCCGGGTGATGCCGGCCCACAGATGCGGCAGCAGGAGATCGCCGTGCTCCTGGGCGAGCTGTTGCACGCGCTGATTGGCCACCGAATTGCTGTAGAGCGTCCGCCGCTCCTCCTTCTGCCGCTCGCTGGCGTTACGCACCAAGGTGTCGGCGGCCTCCCAGGCGTCGCCTTCGTTTTCGCGGCAGATCACCTGCAGGCGCATGCCGAATCCGATCTCGTCTTGGCGGCCGTGCACGCGCGCGAGCTCCCTGATCTCACTGATGTTTGCGGCGATCCGTTCCGGCAGGTCGCCCCAGAACAGATGCACGTCGGAATGTTTCGCTGACAATTCCCAAGCCTGTCGCGAGCCGCCGCCGAGATAGAATTTCGGATAGGGCTGCTGGCGCGGCCGCGGCCTGATATGCGCGCCGGAAATGGTGTGAAATGCGCCCTTGAAATTCAAAGGACCGCGCGTGGTCCACAGCGCCTTGAGGATCCAGACCTCCTCCTCCATCAGCGCATAGCGCTCCTCCTTGGCGTAGCGCACGCCCTCGGCCACCACTTCGCTCTCGTTCTGGCCGGCAATCAGATTGACGCAAATACGCCCGCCCGACATCTGGTCGAAGGTCGAGATCATCTTCGCCAACAGCACCGGATTGATGTAGCCGGGCCGGGCTGCGATCAGCGGCTTTATCTTTTGCGAACGCGCCGCCATGAACGCGCCTGAGATCCACGCCTCCCAGCAGGTCGAGCCCACCGGGATCAGCAGATATTCAAAACCGGCTTTTTCCGCAGCCTCAACTACGCGCTCGCATAATTCCGGCGAGCCCGCCACTTCGGCCGCGGCCACGCCATAGGCCGTGGTGTCGCCGTGGGTCGGCAGGTACCAGCCAAATTCGAGCGGGCGCATGGGTTTTGTCTCCTTAAGAGGCGCGGCCTGACTGCGCGTGGCCTCGGTGGGTCGAGTGTATCGCGCGAGTCCGGCCGGACAATCGGGTTGATGACGGCGGCGCGCTAAGGAGCGGCTTTTTGTTTCAAAATCCGCTCCCGATAGGCCTCCATTCCGCGGCGGACGTCCTTGTCCGCGACCCATTCGCCGTCCTCATCCATGACCCCCGCCTCCAGCATGGCCGCGGCGCACGGCCAGTGCAGTTCAACCCAGCGTGGAATATCGGCTTCCGCCATGCCGCTGCGGCGGCAGATCCGCACCGCCATCTCGCGGGCCAAGGGTTCGATATTGGAGGTCATGGGCAAGGTCCTGGGCAAGGTCCTGGCATCGTCGTCCACTACCCTGTTTCCGGCTGAAAGCGTTATCGTCCGGGACATTGCCCACAGCAAGGCAATCGGCTAAATGATCCCCGATGCACCCGTAGCTCAGCTGGATAGAGCGTTGCCCTCCGAAGGCAAAGGTCACACGTTCGAATCGTGTCGGGTGCGCCAAGGATTGTTGCGCCAAGCATTGTAGAGCCGGGCAAACAGCTCCGGGCTCCCCTTTCTTTTCCGCGGGTGAGAAATCAGGTTTTGAGCTCAGTGGGGTGAGACAGCTCCCTTGCGCTCGGCGATGGCGCACCGTGTCGGCTGCAAGATAGTTTAAGCTGCGCCCATTCTTCGGCCTCGGCCACCCAATATTCAAGCTCCTTCCTGGCAACGGCGGCCCGCTCGCGGCACATCACTTCGAGAGCGTAAAACCGGCTTTCCGAATTCATTGGATGCTCCGTCCACAAGGTGCGGCGGACTCTATCCCGGTCATGGCGAACGTGAACTAAACCTTTTGTCATCCAGTACGACGAAACGATGGTCAGTATTTCCGAACATGTCCGATTGTTACATTTGTAGTGGAGCGGCCCGCCCGCCATCGTAGAACCGAAGCAGACCTGCGACCTTGGACTTTTCCGGGCTCCCGGATGAACCAGATAAGTGCTAAGTTCGGTTGGGCTGGCTTGACCCGATGGTCCGATTGAGGAGCGCGAGATGTCGTCGGTGCCTCAGAGAGTTCTCGCTTCGAACCAATACTTATTAAACAAGGCAAGCGCGCATTTCCGCCGTACGCTTTCCGTCATCGTCGCTATCGCAATGCTTTGCGTCCCCGTCGAGGCGAGAGCAAAACCGAAGGTCCTCAGCGTGGTCATGCATTCGGACCTGCGCGTGATCGATCCCATCTACACTACCGCCTATATTACTCGCGACCATGGCTACATGGTCTACGACACGCTGCTGGCGACGGATTCACACCTCAAGATCAGACCGCAGATGGCGGACTGGACGGTCTCCGACGACGGACTGACCTATACGTTCAAATTGCGCGATGGACTGAAATGGCATGACGGCCTGCCTGTCACGGCAGACGATTGCGTGGCGTCGCTGAAGCGTTGGGGCGCGCGCGACGGCATGGGCCAGAAGCTGATGGACTTTACGGCAAGCCTGGAAGCCACCGACGCAAGGACCATTACGCTGAAGCTGAAGGAGCCCTATGCATTCGTGCTGGACTCGATCGGCAAGCCCTCGTCTCTGGTGCCGTTCATGATGCCGAAGCGGCTGGCCGAAACCTCGCCGGACAAGCCGATCCCGGAACAGATCGGTTCGGGTCCGTTCAAATTTGTGAGCGCCGAGTTCCAGCCGGGCGTGAAGGCAGTCTATGTGAAGAACCCGGACTATGTGCCACGCAGTGAACCGCCCGATTGGACCTCCGGCGGGAAGGTGGTGAAGGTCGACCGGATCGAATGGATCACCATGCCCGATCCGCAGACCGCGCTGAACGCGCTTGCCGCCGGCGATATAGATCTTGTCGAGCGGCCGCCCTGGGACATGCTGCCGATTCTGGAGAACGATCCGAGACTTGTCGTGCACACGCTTGACGCGGCTGGATTTCAGACCATCGGTCGTATGAACTTTCTTTATCCACCCTTCAACAATGTCAAACTGCGGCGTGCGGCGATGCTGGCCCTGCGGCAGAAGGATGTGCTCGACGGGCTCGTCGGCAATCCAAAATACTACAAGCTGTGTGGAGCCGTGTTCGGCTGCGACACGCCATTGGCAACCGACGTCGGATCGGAGACGCTGGTGAGGGGCAACGGCATGGCGCAGGCGAAGAAGCTGCTTGCGGAATCCGGCTATGACGGCACACCGGTGGTCATCATGGCTCCGGGAGACGTGCTAACGGTGAAGGCACAGCCAATCGTCGCGGCCCAGCTTCTGCGCGAGGCAGGCTTCAAGGTGGACGTGCAGGCAACCGACTGGCAGACGCTGGTCACGCGTCGCAACAGCCAAAAGCCGCCGAAGGAAGGCGGCTGGAACATGTTCTTCACGAACCTGACAGGACGGGACGTCGCGAACCCGATCTCCCATTATCAGATCAATGCCAAAGGCCGGAATGGCGGCTGGTTCGGCTGGCCCGAGGACTCCAATATAGAGGAGTTGCGTGATGCCTTCGCGCGGGCGAAATCCCTGGAAGAGCAAAAGGAGATCGCAACCGAAATCCAGGCCCGCGTTTACGACCAGGTGATCTACATTCCGCTCGGGCAGTGGACGATACCCGCCGTCTGGCGCAAGGAGATCAGCGGCATACTCGACGGTCCGGCGACGCCGATATTCTGGAACGTGGAAAAATCCGACTGAACCAAGGTGCAGCCGCGAAATCCTCGCATAGACGCGCCTAGTTTTGGCCCGTATCGACCAAATTCAGCGCTCGTTTATGAATCGGCTTTCAGGCAGACCGGAAATGGCTGGTCATTGCCAAAGATCCAGCGGCTGCCGGAAAGCTAGCTCTTCGGCATTCGCTTCAGCACAGGCGTCAACTTCTTTCTCAGTATTTTGTTCGCTTCCGGAATCGTAGCGAATGGTTTCGGATTACTTTTCATTAATGCGCGAATCTCTCTAGAAGTTTGTAGCTGCTTTATAGCCTGCCGCTTGAGCTTCTCGCGATCTCCGCGGCTGAGACGTTTTACTTCATTTTCACGGAATACTCCCACAGTCTTTCCCATGACAGCTATCTCCTTGGATTCCAAATCGCAATTGAATCGTGAAGAAAACGCGAAGGACGTACTTAACTACTCGATGTTTGCTCATTCAGCGAAACGCGGATGGCCGAGATTGGCTGCTCCGGCTGCGTTGTCATGCATTCAAGCACCTCTTGGAAATCGCGAAGCAGGCGATCGATCGTCTCGGATTTGAGGCGGTGCGGCTTGTAAACACAAATCCCTGCCAAACCGCGAGGGGTTTCCCTCAGCATGAAGATAACATCAAATGATGTTATCGTCACTAAGGGTACCAGCATGTTGGGGTTGGCCTCCTCAAAGCAGAGCTTGTGTCCGGAGTTTGCGGTCGGGCGCAACGCGGAGTTCTGCAATATCATCATGGCGTTAACCGGCATCGCGAATCGACGCTCGCGCTCGAGGGTCTGAACAAGCTCTTCGAAAGGAAGATCCTGGTGGGCAAAGGCTGCAAGGGCGCTCAAACGAACCCGGCGCATCACCTCTCGAGCAGTGGGGTCGCCACCCAGATCCGTGCGGAGAATTACCGTGTTGACCAGAGGGCCAATAAGGGCCTCGGTCCCCGGACGATTGCGATTGGCAACGTTCGTGGCCACCCAAACGTCGTCCTGACCTAGGTAGCGATGCAACAGCGTCTTCAAGGCCGCAACGAGAGCCATGTATAACGTGCCACCTTCTTGACGGCTGAAGCGTTTGGCGGCTTCCGCCAGGCCCGCCGGCAACATCCACTCGCGCCGCGCCGTGCGGAGATCATCGATTGCCCGCCTCGGACTGGACGTTGCAAGGTGCACCACGGGCAGCGGCTCTCGCAGCTGCTCTCGCCAGTATTCAAGCTGCGCAATGAGCTCCGAATGTAAGTGCCGCTGCCAATGCGCAAAGTCCGCGTACTGGATCGAGAGCGGCGCCAACGGCGACTCCTCTTGGCCCGAGAACGCGTCGTATAAAGCGACGAGCTCCTCGACGAACACGCCGAGCGACCAGCCATCGCAGACGATTTGATGCATGGAGATGAGGAAGAGGTGTTCCTGCTCCGCCAGGTGCACTAGGCGAGCCCGGATGAGGGGGCCTTTCGCGAGGTCGAAGGAATGACGCACCTCTTCTTGAATGAGTTGGTGTCCGATAGTTTCCTTCTTCTTACGCGGCAGCGCGCGCAGATCGTCGAATGCCAGCGGCACGGCCAGCTGGGGCGCAATGACCTGCACGTATCGACCGTTGATATGTGCGAGGGTTGTGCGCAGAATTTCGTGGCGTCGTACGATTTCGTTGATGCTCCGCTCCAGGACCGCTACGTCGCACGGCGAGATCAGTCGGAGCGGATAGAGGATGTTGAAAAAAGGTATGTCAGGCAGCGCGTGCTGTAGCTTCCATAACCGTTCTTGAGCAATGGAAGCTGCCGCTGTTCCATTTTCTCGGGGCACGCGGACAATGGCTGAGGAAGGTTGGGACGCTTGGCCGGCGTGAACCAATCGTTCGAGATGGTGCGCTACCTCCGCAATAGTCGGCCCCTCTACAAACCGCGCAACGTCGAGCTCAACCCGGGTAATATTATAGACGTGAGCGAGAACGTCGGTAGCCAAGAGAGAGTCTCCGCCCGACCCGAAGAAGTCATCGTGAATACCGATCTGCTCGACCTGCAGGATCTCTGCCCAATGCTTGGCTAGCACTTTCTCGAGCACCGTCCGTGGCGCGACAAAGGCCCGCGGCAGGGCACCGCTTGTCGCGACACCCAGTTTAGCCGCCAAGCCGATTCGCTGCACTTTGCCTGTCGGCCCTTTTGGGATTTCCCTGACGATGAGTATCTGGCGCGGGACCTTGAAGTCGGCCATGCGCCCGATGGCAAACTGACGAATGTCTTTCGCCGTTGCCACAGCGTCGGGCCGCAGAACGATGGCCGACGCGACATCCTCACCCAACGTGGAATGTGGGACGGAAAAGGTCACGGCCTCTTCCACGGCTGGATGTTCCAGGAGCACTTCGTCAACTTCCTTTGGGGCGACTTTCTCCCCACCGCGATTGATCAACTCTCCAATGCGGCCAACGAGAAACAGGTACCCGTCGTCATCGAAGAAACCAAGATCTCCTGTCTTGAACCAATCCCCTGAAAATGCTGCGTGGGTCGCCATTTCGTTGCCGTCGTAACCTGACATGACGCTCGCGCCACGGACGACGACTTGTCCCCTCTGACCGCGAGACACCAGAGCCCCTCCTTCGTCCATGATTGCGACGTCCAAACCCACTTTTATCCCAACCGAACCCGCCTTGCGCTGCCACGGCGGTAGCGGATTGCATGCGATGGGCGAGGAAGCAGTTTCCGTCATCCCGTAGAACTCGATCACGGGGGTCCCGAAAGTCCACTCCAGTTCCGTGAAGACGCGGGGTGGTAAAGGAGCTGACGACGAGCGGACGAATCGTAGCTCGCCGTCGGTCACTCGCAGGCGATTGCGCCGAGCATGGGCGAGAATTGCTTGGTGCATGGTAGGCACCGCGGAGTACCACGTCGGCTGAAAGAAGGCTAACCACGCAAAGAAACTGTTGACGTCACACCCGGGGGTACACACGACACTCGCACCGGCCGCCAGCGAGGTCAGAACCGTGGCATTGAAACCATGACCATGAAACAGGGGCAAGACATTCAAGCATCGATCAGTTTCTCTCAGTGTCAACGCTGCACCGGACGCGTAAGCCGACGCACAAATGTTCGCGTGCGTCAGCGGGACAATCTTGGGCCGTGACGTTGTGCCTGACGTGGGAAGCAGGAGCGCCACGTCGCCGGCGCTGCTGACCGGCTCGTCCGACGGTACACCTCCTTGGTCTCCCGTGAGCGCGAAGAGACCAGCCTCTGCATCGAATGCCGTCGACAGCTCGATGACACGGATGCCGCGCGAGACCGCTGCACGGCGAGCCGGCGAGTCGATTCCAGCTAGCGTGATCAAAGCGCCGGGCCGCAGATCCGCGAGATACCTGTCCAGCTCCTCGCTCCCATAAGCTGGGTTCATGGGGACGCATGCCCCGATCGCCGCCACGGCAAGAATCGCCACCGCCAACTCCGGACCATTCGGCAACACCACGCCGACTCGGTCACGATGGCCTATCCCCATAGCCCGCAGCGTGCGCCCCGTCTTGTCGATATGCTGATAAAGGCGGCCGTAGGTCAGCGGAGCGCGGCCCGGAGCGAGAATCGCCGGCGCGTCGGGAATACGGTTGGCCTGATGTTCAAGCAGATGGGCTAGGCACGAGATTGGAACTGAGGGCCAAGGATCTGTAGAGGCTGGCATGTTTCTCAATCCGCGTTGGAATTATCCCCCTAATCTGGGACCGAGGATTGTGACAGCGGGCTGAACCAGCCGGCCTGCATCGCCAGAGTTCTTCATCTCCACCCTGCCTCGAGCCAGAAATGCATGTCCATTTCTCGGTACAACATCGCCGCGGCGGTCATATTCTCCCTGGCGTGATCCGGCTGACCAATGCGGTCGAAGAGCTTCCCAAGGCCGAGGCGACAGTGGGCGACAAGCGGACGCATGGCGTGGAGCTCGGCGAGTGCCAGAGCCTGCCGGTAGCGAGCTAAGCCGCTTTCGGCATCGAACTCGTCTGGATGCGTTGCTAACTCACCAAGAAGTAGCAGCGCATGGGCTTTGAAGCCAGGCTGGCGCCGGGCGAGTTCAATCGAGCGACAGCCTAGGCGCCGCGCCTGGTCGAGCCGGCCGATGAGCAGCAAGGCGCGACTCAACGCGTGGTAGGCCCAGCTGCTATGACCAACAATTCCCCTCGTCTCCTGAAGCTCGAGGAGCCGCTCACCCTCTCGCACCCGGCTCAATGCCTCGTCAGCCTCGCCAATCTGCGCCAGCGTCCAGGCTGAGGAAGCGACCGCCCAGGGAAGAAGCACGGCGACTTCTAAAGTCCCAGGTATGTTCAACCATTGGTCGACTAGTAAGCGAGCCTTCACCCAGTCGCCTTTGAAAAGGTGAAGCATGCTGGCGGCCAGGTGGGCCCAACCGATCGTGTGCGCGTGCTTCGTTTGCTCAGCGAGTTGAATCGCCTCCGCCTCGTACTTGGCCGCCTCGGCAAATCTGCCGAGTTCGGCGAGGCTCATAATTAGCCAGGCGCGACCAAAGACTGATGCCGGCAATGCCAAGCCGAAATGTTCGTGGACCAATTCCACGGGCAGCGCGGCAAGGCTCCCGGTAGCGATCTCGACCACGTGCTCGTACTCGCCGCGGTAGTAGTACGCCTCCTCTAGACAGCTTGTCGCGACGACGCCAAGCCCCAAGTCCCCGCATTGCTGGGCGATGTCTACGGCGCGTGTGCCGGTCATGACGGCTTCCTCGAGCTCATCAAGCGTTGACAGGACGGTCGTCATGAAACCGCAGACCTGGCCACGCCGGTGATCGTCTTTCAACCGTTCGGCGAGAGCCTCGGCCTCGCGGAGGTGCTCGAGCATCTGCCGGACTTCACCAAGCTGGCGCAGCACTGGCCGCAACTCGAGGCGGATCTCGAAGGCGTTCTCCAGCGCCGCTTCGCTCTCTGGCAGTAACTTGAGAATACCCAGCGCATGCTCGAAGCAAGCGCGAGCTTCCGAGAGCGCCGACCGTCCGACCGCCTTCGCTCCAGCCTGCCGGAGATAGTGCACTGCCTTCTCTTGCCGCTCGCCTCGGACAGCGTGGTGCGCGAGCCGCTCGACCTGCTCACCCAGTCGATCAGCGTAAAGCTTTTCTATGGCAGTCACGACGCATGCGTGGATGTCACGGCGACGTTCGTGGAGCACTCCACTGTAGGCGACCTCATGGGTGAGGGCGTGCTTGAACGCATATTCGGGGTCAGGAAAGAGCTGTGTCAAATAGAGAAATTCGGCTGCCTGGAGATTGTCGAGCAGCCTGCGAAGCTCGTTGTCCTTCAGTCGGCTGATCGCATGCAGGAGGGCGAATGGGACGTTGGGTCCGATCACGGCCGCCTCTTCCAGCAGGTGCTTCTCGGCTGCGGGCAACGCGTCGATACGCGCAGCAAGGACCGCCTGCACGGTGGGCGGAATCTCGCTGCTCGAGAACGGCCTCGCAAGTCGATGGCTGCCCTCGAGCACACCAGTGTCGATCAGCGATCGCACGATTTCTTCGACGAAGAACGGGTTCCCATTGGAGCGCTCCACCAGAAAGCGCTTCAGGTTGTCCAGACTGGGGTCGGAGCCCAGCAGGGCTTGAAGGAATTCCGCGAGGCTCTCGCTGGCAAGGGGATCCAAATGTAGCTGGTGATAATTGGGCCGGTTCCTCCATTGGTCCCTGTATTCGGGCCGGTAACAAATCATCAGGAGCAACCGAGTATTCTGCGCGGCTACGACTACCTCGTTCAGCAAACCGAGGGAGAGCGAGTCGTTCCAGTGAAGTTCTTCGAAGACGGCAACGACCGGCCGCACGCGGCTCTCGCTCAACAACAGGCGGACGACTGCTTGATACGTGTACTGCCGATGCTGGACCGGATCGAGAGATCGGAACGGATGGTTCTCGTCCAGCGAATCGAGAAGATCCAGTAATGGCGGAATGGCGTCCCGCAGCGATTGGTCGAGCGTTAATACTTTTTCTGTCACTTTCTCGCGGATGGATCGCGTGCTGTCGTCGGCGCTGATCTTGAAATAATCTATAAGCAGTTCGATGACCGGCAGGTAAGGCGTTGCGCGACCATAGGGAGCGGATTTTGATTCCAAAACCAGCCATTCGGCTGTGTACTGCGAATGGACGAACTCGCGCACCAAGCGCGACTTGCCCACCCCCGCTTCGCCGACGATCGCCACCATTTGGCCTTGACCACGGCCGGCAAGGTGCTGCACGCGGCGGAGTTGCTCCAGCTCGAGCTCGCGCCCAACAAAGCGCGTGAGACCACGTCCAGCGGCGACCTGCAGGCGAGTCCGCGCAACGCCGGCGCCAGTCACCTCATAGAGTTGCACCGGCTCGGTTAACCCCTTCACTTGCATAGGGCCGAGTTGTTTCATCGCGATGTAGCCCTCCGCCAATTGGAACGTGGCAGCCGTTGTAAGTACCGAACCGGCCTTTGCCATCTGTTCCATGCGAGCCGCCAAATTCGCTGTCTGGCCAACTACGGTATAATCCATGTGCAGATCGTCGCCGATGGAGTAGACGACGATCTCGCCTGAGTTGATTCCGACTCGAATCTCTACTGCCAGCCCATGAGACCGGTGAACCAGATCTGAATATCGCGTGACCGTCTCTTGCATCCTGAGCGCCGCATAACAAGCACGCACGGCATGATCCTCACGGGCGATCGGCGCGCCGAAGACGGCCATGATCCCATCGCCCATGACCCTATTCACGGTGCCCTCGTAGCGGTGGACCGCCTCAATCATGCATTCGAGCACGGGATCGAAGAATTTCTTTGCAGCCTCGGGGTCGTGATCAGCAAAAAGCTCCATCGAGCCCTTGATATCGGCGAACAGAACGGTCACCTGTTTGCGCTCGCCATCGATGCCGACCGGTGCGCTCAGGATCTGATCGGCCAGGTGCTGAGGCGTGTAACTCTTCGGCGAGGCGAAGCGCGGATCGCCCGCAGGCTCTACGGGATGGCCGCATTCGGCGCAGAACTTGGCGGTTGTTGGCACCGCGCGTCCACAACTAGTGCAAGCTCGCGCCAGCTCTGCTCCACACTGGTCGCAGAACTTCGCCTCAGCAGTGTTCTCGTGCTCGCAGTTTGGACATTTCATTGCGGGCCCTTGAGCAAAACGCGAGCCGAATGCTCTACAAGAGTAGCGTCGCGAACGATCGGTAACAAGTGATATGTTCCCCTTCAAACGAGTTCGCCCATACGCCACCCCGGCCAGGTATCGGACCGACCACCCACCCCGATGCCGGTACCAGGGACCCGTTCGAAACGCAGCCCAGATAAATCGGCCTGTAACTTTCGCGAAACCAACTGCGAGAATCAGGAAGTAATCGTTGTAGACCCACAGCGACGAGCGAATGTGCTAGGCTACGGGCTGCCCATCCACCAACGAACCACACCACCATCAAACCATAATAGCTTCTAATCTGAGGAATGCAGGCGCTCGAGGATGTTATGATTTCATGGTGCGATGTTGGCGCCTAACTGCCAAGTCCGCGGGACGATCCGCGTAGTGGACCGGCCACCAAATCCGGCCCTATTACCGGGGACCCGTTCGATATGCAGCCTATGAAATTGCCATGTAAATTTGGTGCAACATCGCTCATGTTGTGAACCATCTCCCACGACACCATTAAACCATCAGACACCCAATCCCCGGCGCAGGAACGCCGTTCGATGCTACGATGGTGTTAGGGGGCTGCTAGCAAAAAGCATCTCTTCCTAGTCCGAAGCTGCCTCTGGTGGCCACACGGCCGGCAAACCCAATATATCTGCTAGGCTCTCACCGTCGGTTGGCGCGACCTTGTCCGGCTTGTATTCAAAGCCCGGTAACCCCAGGAGGCCATCCGGAAGTGGTCTTTCCGTCCAGGGATTGCGGACGAGGATTGGCCGCCAACGCTCGTCTCTCAAATCCCAGAGATGTGGTTTTGGCAAAATGTGAGACGAAAAAGCCAATCGTGTTCGGTTCGTTGATGCGGACGTTTTCGGCGACTTGCAGCAGGGCCTGGCGCATAGTGTCTTCGTGACCCTTCTTGGCGCGGATAACGGCAGTAATCGTCAGCATATCAGCCCTTTCCCATGATAGACTTCCGTCGGCGATCGGACGCCTTGACCGACGAACGATTCGGCATATCGCCGCAACTCAACGGTCGCTCATGTTAACGCTCGCGGGACGATGCCCGCAACCGGGGCCGAACGGCAGACATCGCTCCGCCGAGGGTCGAAAATGACGACGCACCAACAGAAAGCGAAGCCCGTATGAGTGAGCGACTTGAGACGCTGCAAAAGGCGCGGGAGCGCATGGTCGAGGACCGCGACGCCTTCGCAAAAACCCTGGCCGCGCCGTTCGACCGCGACAAGGCCGAGCGGGCGCGGCTCAAATTCATCGAGACCCAGGCCTTGATCGACGCCATCGACCGCGCCATCGCCGGCGAGCGGACCGTGCCGGGCGCGGCGTAAGCCCCTTTACGCCTTCACGAGGCTTTCGAAGCCGCCATAAATCATCCGCTTGGCGTCGAACGGCAACGACTTGGTGTCCATCATGCCGGCCAGCCGCTTGTCGGCCATCACCTTGGCATTGACGCGGTCGCGTTGCGCGCGCGACTTGTAGGTGATCCAGGAGAAGATCACGGTTTCGCCGGGCTTGAGCTTGACGCTGCGCGGAAACGAGGTGCGCTTTCCGACCTTGACGTCCTCGGCCACCCATTCGCGGTAATCCAGCGCGCCATGCTCGCGCCAAACCTTGCCGGCCTTCTTCGCCATGGTGCGGTAAGCTTCCAGATTCTTCTTCGGAACCGCGACGATAAATCCATCGACGTAAGACATCCGCATTCCTCCCATTATCGCCCGAGCGTCGCGCGCAATTGTGGATTATGTCTGGCAGCAGGCAGTGCCTGGCGCTGGCTCATACGGGTCGCGCATCAGCCCTCAGGCAGCGCGAGGTACGTGCTTGCCCGCGAGCACGGTTTCGGCGGGAAACAGCCGCTGGCGACCGGTGCGCGTGCCCTTGTAGTTATCGAGGAATTCGAACGACCCGTCCCGCAACTCGAGCATCGCCACATCGGCCGGCGCGCCCACATTGATGGTGCCGCGGTCATCGAACGAGGGGAAGCAACGCGCCGCGTTGACGGTAGCGCAGGCGATGATCTGGCTCAGCGGCATACCAAACATGATGAATTTCGACATGACGTTCGGAAGATCGACGACGCCCGAGGTCTTCGACGCCGTGTTCCAGTCGGTGGAGAAGGTGTCGGGCCACAGGCCCTGCCGGGTCGCCTTCTCGACCGTATCCCAATCGAAGTGATCGGCGACCCCGTTGCCGAAATCGAAGATGATGCCGCGCCGGCGCGCCGCCATCACCTCCGGCAGCAAAATACCCTTGTCGTCGAGGATGCCGTTCGTCCCCGGTGCATACATGTGCGTGACGATGTCGCCGCGCTTGAGCAGGGCAAGAATGGCACGCAACGGCGAGTAGTTCTGGCCGATATGGATCATGACCGGAAGATTGAACGGCGCGGCGGCCTCCTGCGCGCGCCGCAGCGCTTCGAGGTCGTTGGCGCCCGCGACGTTGTCCGACAGGCGCGCCTTGACGCCCACGACGACGTCACGATTACGCTCGATGGCCCCTCGCGCCAGGGCCACGTTGGCGGCGTTGATATCGTGTAGCTCGCCGCCGGGAGCGATGACGCCGGTGCGCGCGATATTGACGAGGCAACGGCCGATCTGCGGCGCGCCGCGCGCGACCGCGGCAACGGCATCCATGTTATCCGCGCCGCCGGTGCCGGCATCGACCCAGCCGGTCACGCCGTCCTGCAGGCACATCGGCGGACCCTCCTTGCTGCGGCCGGCATGGGTGTGGATGTCGATCAAGCCCGGAGCGACGATCTTGCCGCGCGCATCGATGGTCTCGGTAGCGTCGGCGGCGATGCCGGCTTCGACCGCCGCGATCCTGCCGCCCGAGATCGCCACGTCGCGGATGGCGTCGAGCCCGGCCGAAGGGTCGATGACGCGCCCACCTTTGATGACGAGATCATAGCTCGCAGCGTGCGCCCTTGAAATGGGGGCAAACAGCGCAGCGCCGGTGGCGCAGACCATTTGGCGTCGATTCATCACGGTCGTTTCCTCCCTCGCTGGAATTCTACCAGTCGTGTTTTACGGGTCAGCTTCGTATGATTGGCCGACGGCAGCAGCGCATTGCCCCGCTCACGCTGCGACCCCCATTCGCAAGCGCGTGTCGCGCAACGAGGGCCGGCGATGCAGGCGGCGGTCGAGCAGGTCGCGCGCCTTGGCGGGCTCGCCGCTGTTCATCAGAGCGATCAGCAGTGTGTCCTCGATCATTTCGCGCTGGGCATGGCTGCCGCCGATGCGCACCACGTCCGCGGCCACCGGCTCCAATATCTCCGCGCATGTCCGATAGTTTTCCTCGGCAAAGGCGCGCGCCGCGCGGCAGATATCCGGCACCACGGGGCCTGCCGGAAGCTTGCCCTGATGGCGCCGCGCCTCGAGATCGGCAATGCGCGCCTCCAGCGCGCTCCAGTTTCCGGTCATGGCCGTCAATAGCGCCATGTGGACATCGACAAACGAATTGCCGGTTTTCGGAAACCACCCCCCGGCGTGATCGGCAAGATCGCGCCAGACATCGCGTTGCACCGGATGGCCGGAGGCCTGCAGCCGCCACAACAGCGAAACGCCGTCGGTCATGACATTGAGCGGCGGAGCCGGATTGATCTTCGGCTGGATGCGTTCGGCATAGATGCTGCTCGCTCGCTCAGTGTCACCGTTTTCCAACGCCAATAACGCCTGATGCCATGCGACATGGCCATAGAGCAATCCGGAGCGGTCATAGACCGGCAGCCAACCCGCGATCAGGTTCTCGGCATCCAGCACTGAGCCGTCTTCGAACATCGCATGCGTCAATGCATGAAGGGCGTGGGCGTTCTTGCGTCTTTGATCAAAGGCACGCTGGGTGATCCGCCGTCCGGCCTCGACATCGCCGTTTTCGGTGTGCGACCAGCCGAGGAAGGTCAGGAACCACCAGTCCTCGCCATAATGATGCTTGTGCCGCTCGCACAGATCGACGCGGGCCTGATCGTGGTCCGCCATCCCGGAGAAAGCGAACAGGCCGAAGGCGCCGAGCGGCAGCGACATGATCAGGGCATCACGCGGCCAACGGTCGAGATGATCGAGCGTCAGTTCGAGCGCCCTCGCCGGTTGGCCTTCCGTCGTCAGCGCCAGGATTTCGACATGGCTCTTCTCCCGCGCGCTGCCATTGCGCGCGACAAGCGCGCGCGCAATGGCGGCCTTTTTCCGGGCCTGCTGCATTTCGGCGTAGATCAAATGAGCCCGCGCGCGGGCAGCAAGGGCCAGTGCGAAATCACCGTCCGCCTCGATCGCGCTATCCAGCGCCTGCGCGGCACCGGGCCAGGCCGACTGCAAGAGGTCGATGCCCTCGCGGTAGCGCTGCGCCGCCGTTTCGCTTTGGGTTGAAAGGCCTAAGCCATATCGATCTTCAAAAGCCATCGGGTCCCTCCGAGATATCAACCTCGATCTGCAATATGTCTGGCAGCAGGCGACGGCCCCCGACGCCGGCTTGTATTGGTCGCGCAGCCGCGGGGCAAACTCGAATTGGAGATGACTGTCGCCTCGAGGTCGGAGGCCCGGCGCAGAAACCCGCTGCCGCGTTCATACAGCAATACCGATCGGTCGGCAGCGAGCGCGCCAGGTTCGAGCACAAATCCTTCGTGCTGTTTCAGAAACAACTCGCGTCCGCATCCAGGCGTAAGGCATTCGACCTTTCCCTTCGGACATTGCGCAAAGGTGCAGAGCCGGCCGAGGTAATCGGCCCAGCCCTCGCCGAACAAGAAAATGTCGACCTGGTGGTGAGCGACGCCGATGCCGCTTTGCTCATGGAGATCGATCACGGCCCGGCCGCGGGCCCGATTAAGAGCAGACAGATTGTCGAGGCGATCGATCGCTATGGCGAGGTCGATGTCTCCACACTCGTGGAGGATTTCGATCCCGTGACGTCTGAAGGGTTGAAAGCGTGGAACTTCACGAACCAGCGGCTGGGCCAACGAGCCGAACAACGCGACCGCGCGTACCTCCGGGACCTTTGCCAAATCTGCCGCTATTGCGTCTGCGGCGCGCCGGAATCCGACCTGCCGCGCGACCATGAGGCGATCCTGTTCCGCGACTTGTCGGCGGGTGGGCTTGCTGGGCACGGTTTTGAGAGCCGTTCTTGAGCGACCAAATGCCTCTTGAGGCTACATCGGAAGTCGCCAAAGCAAAAGCTTCCTTACATCCCTACCGAGTGTCCCAATAGGATTGGGCCGTAGTCTTAGTCTTTGCGAGGAGCAAAGCGAACGAAGCAATCCAGCTTCTGCGCCGGTTCATCAAGGCTGGATTGCTTCGCGGAGCCCGTCATCCCGCGCGCGTTCGCGCGACCCGTTGGTTCGCAATGACGATCCCACGGAACTCAGCTCTGGCAGCACGCGGCCGTTCACGCTTCCGGTTTATACTGGTCGCGCAGCCGCAGCCAGTCCATCGGATAGGGCAGGCCTTCTTCGTGGCGGCCGAGCGGGGTCAGATCGAGATAGTGATAGGTGGCGTTCATCATGTCGAGGCCGCGGGCAAAGCATGAATAGGTGTGGAAGATGTTGCCGGCTTCATCGCGGTAAAACACGCTGATCCCGGGCGCTTCCTCGACGCCGAAGCCCGAGGTGCCGAAATTATACACCTTGGCTTGCGACTTGATCTGCTCCGGCGTGAACGACACGGCGTAGTCGTAGTTGAAATCGTTGCCGGCCGAAGAGAGCCAGTCGAAGGTCCAGCCCATCCGCGCCTTGAACGCGTCGAGCTTTGATAGCGGCGCGCGCGAGATCGCGACCAGCGTGGTGTCGCGCGCGGCCAGATGCGGGGTGATGCGCTCAAAACCGTCGGCCCAGAACGAGCAGCTCTTGCAGCCCTCGTTCCAGTCGGGCGCGAACATGAAATGCTGCACCACCAACTGGCTGCGCCCCTTGAACAGATCGGCCAGCGTCAGTTTGCCGTTCGGCCCGTCGAACAGATAGGCCTTGTCGACCTTGACCCAAGGCAGCGCGCGCCGTTCCTCGCTCAGCCGGTCGCGGGCGCGGGTATATTCCTTCTCATGCGCCATATGGAGCTTGCGGGCTTCGATCCATTCCTCACGCGAGACGATTTTGTGCGGTTGCATGATACGCTCCTCTATGTTGAGACATTTCAGGCGACGAATTTTTCGAGCTTTTCGAGCGCGCCGGTCCAGCCGCGCTCGTGCCCATCGCGGGCGGCCTGATCGAACAGCTGCTCGTGCAAAAGCGTGAGCAGCGTGCCCTCGCCATCGGATTTCAGCGACACTGTCACCAGCGATTCGCGTTCCGGCGTCGAATGCCAGGCCCAGCTGAATACCAGCCGCTCATTCGGCACCACCTCGTGATAGACGCCGCCGACCTCGTAATACTCGTCATCGGTGGAGAAACTGACGCAAAAACGGCCACCGATCCGGGCGTCGATGTCGGCGTGGAACGAGCCGGGCTTGGCGTCCGCGCGTCCGAACCACCGGATTATTTTTTGCGGGTCGGTCCACGCCGCGAAGACTTTCGCCGGCGGGGCGTTGAGACGGCGTTTGAAGCTGAGGCTCGGCCTGGTGACGTCGGCGGCAGCGTCTGATTTGGTTGCCATTCTTCTTCCTCCACAAACGCGGCAAGCCGGTCGAGACCTTCGGACCAGAAGCGCTGGTAGCGATTGAGCCAGTCCATCGCCTGCTCCATTGGCGCGGTGGTCAAGCGGCACGCCACAATGCGCCCGGTCTTGGCGCGCGCGACCAGCCCGGCGTCCGACAGCACGTCGAGATGCTTCATGATCGCCGGCAGCGACATCGCAAAGGGCTGCGCGAGTTCGCTCACCGAGATCGAATCTCGTTTGCCGAGCCGGGCCAGCAGCGCCCGCCGGGTCGGGTCCGCCAGCGCGGCAAAGGTGCGGTCCAGGGCCTCATCGCTATACTTAACCATGTGGTTTAGTATAGCGGCAAACCAAAAGGCGTCAAGAGTTCTCTTCACGTTCGCGGGAAAGCGATCGCGGCATGATAGCTAAGACCGCCGCTAATCTTTTCTCGTCATCACCCGCGAAGGCGGGTGATCCAGTATCCCGGAGCAGGTGCGATAGAGCCGAGAAGCCGCGGCGTACTGTATACCCCGCTGGAGCCTGTCATCGGGCTCGCCGAAGGCGAGACCCGGCGGCGGGGTATGACGATCGGATTTGGTTCGTCCGCCCTCAATCCTCATCAATAATCCCGATACGCCCGGCTGCGCGGCGCGCGTCCATAGGCGACGCGCGGATTGACGTTGCACCAGACGCGACGGCCGGAGGCGGACGCGATGCATTGGGCATAGCTCCGGTAGGAGCAATCGCCCGGATAACCAAATCCGCCGCCGGTGACGCACCAGGGGTAATCATGGGCGGCCGCAGGACCAGCGCCGGCCATGGTGGCGGCGCCGGCTGCCAGGAAAACCAACATCGCCAACTTCGCATTGCGCATGAGTTTTATCTCCTCTGCCAAAGCTCGCGTCGCCTCGCATTGAGAACGAGACCGCTTGGGTAAGGTTCCGGAGGCCGTCTTTATTCCACCTTGGCGCCGGAAAATTGCACCACCTTCTCCCATTTAGCGGTCTCGGCGGCGATCATCGCGCCGAACGCCTCCGGCGTGTCGATCAGCGGCTCGCCGCCCAATTCGATCAGGCGCGCCCTCATCGCGGGCTCGGCGAGCACCGCGTTGATCTCGTGGTTGAGCTTCTCGATGATTTCCGGCGGCGTCTTCTTTGGCGCGCCCATGCCGAACAGCGCGCTCGCTTCATAGCCCGGCACGGTTTCGGCGACGGTCGGCACGTCGGGCAGTTGCGGCGACCGCGCGGCCGTCGTCACCGCAAGCGCACGCAGCCCGCCTTTGGCGATGTGCCCGATGATCGAGGGCATGTTGTCGAAAATCACCTGGACGCGATTGCCGAGCATGTCGGTGATCGCGGGTGCTGCGCCCTTATAAGGAATGTGCTCCATCTTGATGCCCGCCATCGCCATGAACAATTCACCGGACAGATGCACCGACGTGCCGTTGCCCGACGACGCCATGTTCACCTTGCCCGGATTGGCCTTCACATAGGCGATGAACTCGGCGGCCGTCTTCGCCGGCACGTCCGGGGCGACCGTCATCACGTTCGGCACGCGGTTGAAGGCTGCGACCGGCGCGATGTCGCGAATGAAGTTGAATTTCAAATTGGTGTAGAGCGAGGCGTTGATATAATTCGCCGGGTTGACCAGCAGCACCGTGTAGCCATCGGGCGCGGCGTTGACCACCGTCTCGGTGCCGATGTTGTTGCCGGCGCCGGGCTTGTTCTCGATCACGAATTGCTGGCCGAGCTTTTCCGACAGCCGCTGGCCGATCAGACGCGCCAGGATGTCGGTCGCGCCGCCCGGCGGAAATCCGACCACAAAGCGCACCGGCCGCGTCGGATAATCCAGCGCCGAGGCGCCGCCGGTCGGAGCGATTGCCGCAACACCCATGGCAAGCACAAAAATCGCGGCGCGACGCGAAACCATCCAACGCAAAAGCATAAAAAGTCTCCCTGTTATCCGGAATTACGCATCCGGTATGTTGTTGTTGAATTGACGATCGGCACGCGTTGTAACAAACAAAGCGCGATACGGCCAATAGGGCAGCTAAAGCACCGAACCGCGACCAAAGGATAAGCTGATGTCTGTCAAAGTGAATGCGCTCGACCATCTCGTGATCAATGTCGCCGACGTGGCGCGCTCGGCTGCGTGGTACCAAAAGATCCTCGGCATGGAGATCAGGGTGTTCGATCCCGGCCCAGGCAGGGCGCCGCGGACCTCGCTGATGTTCGGCAACCAGAAGATCAATGTGCGGCCGCGCGACGCCGACAAGGTCGACTGGTTCACCGCCGATCATGAAACCGCCGGCAGTGACGATCTGTGCTTTCTCACTTCAAGCACACCGGAGGAGGTGGTCGCGCATCTCAAAGCGCACGGCGTCGCGATCGAGGAAGGCCCGACCGAGCGGCAGGGCGCTCGCGGCACGCTGCGCTCGGTCTATTGCCGGGATCCGGACGGCAGTTTGATCGAGATCTCGTCGTATGCGGGGGAGGCTTAGGTCCCTCCCCGTCATTGCGAGGAGCGAAGCGACGAAGCAATCCAGCTTGCTTTGCCGCCCGATGGATTGCTTCGCTTCGCTCGCAATGACGGGGATAGGGCTATGCTCCCTTACCGATTTGCCCGCGGCGCGCTCCGGTGGCAGAAAGGCTTCCAAGCCAATGAAAAAAGCAGCCATCAAGGCTGCGCGGGAGGATAAATGTCGGCTTCACAAACCGCGCCCGGCGTGGTCGGCCCGTTCGCGGGGCTCGACGTACCGTGGCTGCTCAAGATGCGCGCCGAAACGCGCCGCGACCATCCGTTTCTGATCTGGGCGCCATTCGATGCGCCGGCGCGGAAATGGACTTACGGCGAATTTTACGAGCGCGTCGGCGCGCTCGCGGCGGGTCTCGCCCAACGTGGCATCAGACCTGGCGAATACGTCCTGATACATCTCGACAATTGCATCGAGGCGATGCTCGCCTGGTTCGCCTGCGTCGATCTCGGCGCCATCGCGGTGACCACCAACACCCGCTCCGCGCCGGCGGAGGTGGAATATTTCGCCGATCATTGCGGTGCGGTGGCCGCGATCACGCAACCGGCCTATGCCGAGACGATCTCGGCGCATTGCCGGAACCTGCGCTGGTTGGCGGTGATTTCGCATGACGCGGGCACCCCGCCCGCGCAAGGCCATGCCGCGCCGCGTAGCGACAGTTTTGAAAGCCTGTTCGCCGACAGCGCCGACCGGCCGCGCCGTGTGGCCGATCCGCACGCCGCCTGCAGCGTGCAATACACCTCCGGCACCACGTCGCGGCCGAAGGCGGTGCTATGGACGCACGCCAACGCGCTGTGGGGCGCCAAGGTAAACGCTTCGCACCAGGATTTGCACCAAGGCGACGTGCACCAGACTTATCTGCCGCTGTTTCACACCAACGCGCTGGCTTATTCGATGCTGGCGAGCCTGTGGGTCGGCGGGACCTGTGTGATCCAGCCGCGGTTCTCGGCAAGCCGGTTCTGGAGCGTAGCACTGGAACACGGCTGCAGCTGGACCTCGACGATTCCGTTCTGCATGAAGGCG
Organism: Bradyrhizobium lablabi; assembly: GCF_900141755.1. Lineage (NCBI taxonomy): Bacteria > Pseudomonadati > Pseudomonadota > Alphaproteobacteria > Hyphomicrobiales > Nitrobacteraceae > Bradyrhizobium > Bradyrhizobium lablabi. The sequence continues at coordinate 3,847,108 of NZ_LT670844.1, forward strand.
CTGCTGGAGCACGAGATCCCCAAACAGCACAAATTCCGCCTTTGGGGCACGGCGGTGTGCGAGCCGCCGGCCTTTTCCAGTTTCGGCATCAAGATCATCGGCTGGTGGGGCATGACCGAAACCATCACCCATGGCATCATAGGCGAGGTCGACCAGCCCAACACGCCGATGTCGATCGGCCGTGCGGCGGCGGAATATTCGATCCGCATCACCGACGATGACGGCGCGCCGACGCCGGTCGGCGGCACCGGCAATCTCCTGATCAAGGGTATTCCCGGGCTGTCGCTGTTCAAGGAATATCTGCATAACGAAAAAGCCACCCGCGAGAGTTTTGACGAACACGGCTATTTCATCACCGGCGACCGTGTCACGCTGTTGGACAATGGCTTCATAAAATTCGGCGACCGCGCCAAGGACATGCTGAAGGTCGGCGGCGAGAATGTCGCGGCCTCCGAGATCGAGCAGGTGATCGCGCTGGTGCCCGGCGTCCGCGAAGCCGCAGTGGTCGCGAAAAAACATCCGATGCTCGACGAAGTGCCGGTCGTCTTCATCGTCCCGCAGGCCGGTGTCGAGCGCGCGCCGCCCGATTTGCACGATAGCGTCATGGCGGCCTGCCGCAGCGCGTTGGCCGATTTCAAGGTGCCCCGTGAAATTCACTTCGTCGACGACATGCCGCGCTCGACCCTGGAGAAGGTGGCGAAGGCGGAATTGCGGAAGATGTTGAGCTAGAAGCTGCGAAAACTCCTCAGTTCAGCTCGAACCGGATCGGCAGCTTCTTGGGGCCGTTGACGAAAAAGGCCTGCGTCATCTTCACCTCGCCGTCGAGGGCAAGCGATCTCAGTCGCGGCAGCAGCTCCTCGAACAGGATTCGCATTTCCATCTTGGCTAGGTATTGCCCGAGACAGAGATGCGCGCCATAGCCGAAGGCGACATGGCGGTTCGGCTTGCGGTCGCATCGGAACGCGAAGGGCTCCTCAAAAACCTCCTCGTCGCGGTTGCCGGAGGCGTAACACAGCATCAGCCAATCGCCCTTGGCGATCCTGCGCGAACCGAGATCGGTGTCGGCGGTCGCCGATCGCATGAAATGCTTGACCGGGGTCATCCAGCGAATGGCCTCATCGACCAGCCCGGGGATGAGTTCCGGATTGGCTTTGACCTTGGCGAATTGTTCCGGATTTTCCGCCAGCGCCCAGATCGCACCGGCGGTCGACGATGACGTCGTATCGTGGCCGGCGGTGGCGACGATCATGTAATAGCTCGTCATGTCCCGCTCGGGCAGATAGTCGCCGTTGATCTTGCCGTTGGCGATCACGGTGGCGAGATCGTCGCGCGGCTCGGCGCGCCGGTCGGCGGTTATCTTTGCGAAATAGTCGCCGAAGTCCTTCACGACGGCCTCGATCATGGCGGAAAACATTTCCGGCCCGATCGTATCCCTGAACCGCGCCGTATCCGGGTCCTGCGCGCCGAACAGCTCCTGGGTGAGCTTCAGCATTCTCGGCTCGTCCGCTTCCGGAACCCCGAGAATTTCCATGATGACGTGCAAGGGATATCCGAGCGCCACGTCGGCGACGAAGTCGCAGGCCCCGCCATGCGCCATCATGCGCTCGACGGCGCCGCGGGCCTTGGTGCGGACCCTCGCCTCGAATTTCCCGAGATTGACCGGCATGAACCAGGACTGTGTCAGCGCCCGGTATTTCGGATGGTCGGGCGCATCCATCTGCACCAGCGAACGAACGAGGTTCGGCGTGCCGGTGATCTTGCGTGTCCGTTGCTCGACGGTCTTCGTCGTCAGCGTCGTCGGCCGATCGGCATTGTGAAACAGCTCGTTCTGCCGGCTGACGGCCTGGATATGGGCATGCTTGGTGACGACCCAGAACGGATCGAACCCCTCCGGCCGCGCGATGCCGAGCGGATTGTTGGCCCGCAGCCAGCGATAGGTATCGTGAAGGCGATCATCGGCATAGGCCGCCGGATTGACCAGCGTCGCGGCGATGTCGGCCGGGAGGTAGGTACTCGGGCTCAAATCACACCTTTTGGTTCTGCCGGCGCGAGAATGTTCGAACCAGCCGAGAGCGGCTTGCGTTTAGCGGCTAACATAACCACGCGGCCAAGGCGTAATTGAGGATTGGATTTTTCGTCGTCCCGGCGCAGGCCCGGACGACGACACCGGCGCAATCAAAACGACCCGAACGCCACCGGGCGGAAGGATTGCAGCAGATGCTGGTCGAGCTTGTCACCCATCTGCTCCATGATCCCGAACGCCTTGGCGTGGGTGAAGGGCAACCGGTAGGCGCGTCGCTCCACCAGCGCGGCGTGGATATCCACGATCGTGGTCAGGCGCACGATGTCGCTGATCTGATTGCCGCGCAGGCCGCTCGGATATCCGGTGCCGTCGAGGTACTCGTGATGGTGCAGCACCACATCCAGCATCTCAGGCGGAAAGCCGCCTTGGGCTGCGAGCGCGTCATAGCCGAGTTGCGGGTGCTGGCGGATGACTTCCAGTTCCTCGTCGGAGAGCTTGGCCCGCTTGTCGAGGATCGCGACCGGGACAAAGGCCTTGCCGACATCGTGCAGCAGGGCTGCGCGGGCGAGCCGGCGCTGGTCGTCCTCGCGCATCCCGAGATGCTGCGCGAACGCAACCGCGAAGCCGGTGACGAACAGGCAATGGCGGTAGCTGTCGGTGTGATGGCGGCCGACGGTCGTGAGCCACTCCCGCAGCGAGGTCCGCTTGATGGCCTTGAGAATCTTGTTTTCCGCCTCGATGATGTCGGCGTAGGTCAGCGGCACGCCCGCCGGAAGCTTCTGGAAGATCTTGACCATCACCGCATGCGCCGCCTCGATGCCGCGGTTCAGGGCTTTGCCGCTGGCGGTGGCGTCGAACCTGACTGTGTCCGGAAACGCCGCGCTGATGCGATGCAGGATGCCCGCGGCATCGAACGGGCGCGAGATCGTGTCGGTGGCGCCCAGCGCCCAGGCCTGCATCGAGCCATGATGAAGGGCGTCGGCGAGCACGAACAGCCGCGGCATCGAGCGGTAGGCTTCGCCGCGCAGCTTGTTGCGGACCTGCTGCACGCTCTCGGACGACCGCAAATTGATATCGACCACGATGCCGGAGAAATGATCGGCGGGTTCATCGGGGAGTTCCGATGTCGAGATGGTATCGACTTCGCCCGCGGTCTTCAGAATGTCGGCTAGTTCACGGCTCTGATCGCTCCGATCCGACGCCAGCAGCAACCGGCGCTTGGTCGAAGTCTTGTTGGCGAGAGCTGTCATGGATCCTCGACTAATGACGGTAGTGGCCGGCATCAAGGAATACCTCATGAGGCATTCCCTTGAGCTTAAGAGAGATTGTGAACGCTGCTATATTGTCGAACCTAAAAATTGAACGAATGCCCGGGCCCCGCCCGCGCCCTTCCGATTCGATCTGAGATTTCAAGGGTTCGGCACGCTTGCGCCGATCCCGAATGGATACGAGAGTGTTAACCGCAGGCACGCCTCGCCAAAGGACGGAGAAAAAAAATCTTGACCAATCTCGTCCGCGTTCGAACCGCCGTGCTGGATGCGGCTTGCGAGGCGAGCGGTCCGCAAGACGCCGTCCCGGTGGTGCTGCTGCATGGATTTCCCTACGACCCGCGCGCCTTCGACGACGTCACAGCGCTTCTCAACCAGGCCGGTTTGCGCACCATCGTGCCGTATCTGCGCGGCTATGGGGCGACGCGATTTCTTTCCAAGGACACGCCGCGATCCGGCGAGCAGGCCGCCCTTGGCCAGGACCTGCTTGAGCTGCTCGACGCGCTCAACATTGAGCGCGCGATCCTTGCCGGATTCGACTGGGGCGGCCGCGCGGCCTGTATCGTTTCGGCCTTGTGGCCGGAACGCGTGCTCGCCCTCGTCAGTTGCACCGGCTACAACATCCAGGACATCGCGCGATCGCAGAAGCCGGCCGATCCGGCGCAGGAGTTGCGGTTCTGGTACCAATATTATTTTCACACCGAGCGGGGACGCAACGGCCTGACCGGGAACCGCGGCGAGTTTTGCAAATTGCTCTGGAAATTGTGGTCGCCGGCGTGGGCGTTCGACGAGGCGACATTCGACCGGACAGCGGCCTCTTTTGCCAACGACGATTTCGTCGATGTGGTCATTCACTCCTATCGCCACCGCCTGCAGAATGCGCCGGGCGATCCGCGCTACGCCGGCATCGAGGCGAGATTGGCCGCACAGCCGAAAATCTCCGTCCCGACCATCAACATTCATGGCGCCGTGGACGGGGTAAATCCGGTGCGGAGCTCCGAGGGGCACGCAAAGTATTTCGGTGCGCAATACCAGCGCCGCGTGTTCGAAGGTGTCGGACATAATCCGCCGCAGGAGGATCCGAAGGGTTTTGCGGAGGCGATTTTGGATGTTCGGAAGATGGCGGGAGAATAGCGCGACTTCCCTCCTATTCAACTTTCAAACAGCCAATTCCCGTTTTCGTCATGGCCGGGCTTCGTCCCGGCCATCCACGTCTTGGCAGGGGGCGAATGGCGAGTAGCGAATGGCGAATTTCTATTCGCTACTCTCCATTCGCTATTCGCCTATTCGCGTGCGGCCAAGACGTGGATGCCCGGGACAAGCCCGGGCATGACGAGCTCCGATATAAAGCGCGAACTTCAAACGCAGTTTCACGATCTCGCGGCGCGAAGCGCCCGAGTTGTGCAAGAAACTTCCGCCCCCAAGAGGGCGTGGGGAATGCCGGGCGCCGATGCACCCGCAGCCGCGCGTGTAGTGTAGTAAACACGCGCGTTAGTCACCACAGGTCCACCGGAACATCCCGGCATTCCCGCACGCAATGGTTTTAACGGGTTCCTTCGTGCTCTCCCCGGTGACCGGGCTCTTTTGCCACCGTCATTGATGGAGTTACCTTCACCAACTTGACACCAGCGTCGGGGTGTCAGGACCACACGACTTCACCGTCCGCTTAAGCGCTGTTCGTCAATACCGCCACCGCGTCCACCGCATCCCATCCCGCGTTCGTGACGACCGCGAAGCGCCCCTCGAGTGGGACGAGACGGCATAATTAGCGAAGTGATTTGCGTGAGAACGAAACAGGAATATTTTTGCAAAGAGGGCTGGACAGGTTTTTACTGATTTGCCCGTCGGGCAAATCAGTGCCGCACATTCCCGTCATCCTGAGGTGCGAGCTTTGCGGTGCACTTGCACCGCTGGGCGAGCCTCGAAGGATGGGCCGCGGGCTGTCATCCTTCGAGGCTCGCGAAGAGCTCGCACCTCAGGATGACGGTTTGAGCTCTCACCCCGTCATTGCGAGGAGCACTTGCGACGAAGCAATCCAGCTTTCTGTGTCGCGGCGCCAAAGCTGGATTGCTTCGCTTCGCTCGCAATGACGGGGAGAGAGACGTGCGCGCCGCCGCCCGAAAAAAAATCCGCCGGAAGCAAAAACCTCCGGCGGATTGTCCTTATCGCGTGACGCGAGACGTTACGCCTTCATCGCTCCCTTCACGGCTTCCGCCGTGATCGGCAGCGAGCGGATTCGGGCGCCGACCGCGTTGAAGATCGCGTTGCCGAGCGCGGGCGCGATCACGGTCACCGCCGGTTCGCCGACGCCGGTGGCCTTTTCACCATTGGCGATGACGCTGATCGCGACTTCCGGCACCTGGCTCATCCGAAGCGGCGTGTAGGTGTCGAAGTTGGTCTGCTCGATGCCGCCATCCTTCAACGTCGCCTTCTCATACATCGCCAGCGACAATCCCCACAGTGCCGCGCCCTCGACCTGGGCGCGGATGTTGTCGGGATGCACTTGCGTGCCGACATCGGTGGCAACTGTCAGCTTCTTGACCTTGACTTCGCCACTTGGCGAGACCGCGACATGGGCCACGCAGGCGGTCCAGCTCGCGGTCGCCCGTTCCTGGGACGAGACGCAGGCGACGCCCATGCCCTCGCCCTTCGGCAGCTGCTTGGTGCCATAACCGGACAGGCCCATCGCCGCGAGCAAAGTGTTGCGCAGCCGTTGCGCACCACCGGCGTTGGCGCCCTTGCCGTCGAGCATGTCGATCCGATACTGCGCGGGGTCCTTGCCGACCGCATGCGCAATCTCGTCGACCATGCTTTCGACCGCCCAGAAGGTCCAGCCCGGCGCGACCGAGCGCAGCTGACCCGACGGGGTGGCGTTGTGCGCCATCTCGTTACGGATGGCGCGGACGTTGTGATTGGGCACGGTGTAGAAGAAGTCCGCGCCATTCACGGTGAACGCATCGAGCGGCCCTTTCTTGTCGACCGAAGGCGACAGAAAATCCGGGATGCCCCAGCGCTGGGTCGGCCACGCAGAGACCACGTCGTGATTGAGCGCGATCAGCCTGCCATCGCCGTCGAGCCCCGCCTTGACCTTCTGGTAGGTGAGCGGCCGCGAGAAATCCATGGTCATGTCGTTCTCGCGCGAGTAGATCACCTTGACCGGCTTGCCGACGGCTTTCGCTGCCTGCACCGCGGGCACCATCATGTCGGCGTCGAGACGGCGGCCAAAGCCTCCGCCCAGCCACATCTGATGCATCACGACGAATTTGGGATCGACCCCGGCAGCACCGGCGGCGATCGCGCCGGAGCGCGTCGCGAACTGGTTGCCGGAATAGATGTGCCAGATATCGCCCTGAAGCTGCGCCGTGGCATTCATCGGCTCCATCGGCGCGTGGATGTTGATGTTGGTGGTGTATTCCGCCTCCATCGTCTTCGCCGCCGTGCCGAAGGCCGCCGCGGTGTCGCCGTCCTTGACGAAGAACTGCCCGGAATCGTCGAGTGCCTGCAGCCGCTTGGCTTCCGCAAACAGCGACTCGCTCGACAGTTTTGCGTTCGGACCGCCGTCATAGCTGATCTTCAGCGCATCTGCTGCCTTGCGGGCGTTGGCGTAGGTGTTGGCCACCGCCACCACCCAGCCGGACGTGGTCCCGGTCTTGTCGTCGAGCGTGACGGCCTTGATGAAGCCCGGCACTTTCTTTGCATCGCTATCGTCGACCGATTTCACCGTCGCGCCGAAGCGCACCGGCGGCGTGACGATCTTGCCGTACACCATGCCCGGCAGCATGACGTCGATGCCGTACTTTGCCGTGCCGTTGGTCTTTGAGGGGATGTCGAGTTGCGGCACCGAGACACCGATCATGGTGTACTGGTCCGGCGTCTTCAGCTTGATCGCCTTCAACTCGTCCGGCGTGAAGGTCTTTGTCGCTTTGCCGCTCTTGACCACTTCGGCAAAGGTCATCGATTTTTTCGATTTTGGATGCGAGATCACGGAATCCCGAACCACGAGTTCACTGGCGGGCACGCCCATTGACGCGGCGGCGGCCTCGGTCAACGCCATACGCCCCGCGGCTCCCGCGCGGCTCATGGCATCGAAGTTCATCATCGTGCTCCAGCTGCCGCCGGTAATCTGCGCGCCGAGCACGGGGTCGTTGAACTTCGGATCGTTGGAAGCGAGCTGAACCCGCATGTCCTTCCAGTTCGCGCCGAGTTCCTCGGAGATGATCTGCGCCATGGTGGAGGCGATGTGCTGGCCCATGTCGGCCTTGCCGCAGGTCACGGTGACGAGGCCGTCGGGTGCGATCGAATACCAGACCGAGGGATCGAAATTACTCGCCGCGGCGAAGGCCTGGTTGATGCCGGGAACGGCCGAGTAACCGAGCGCGAGGCCGGCGGCGGCGGTTCCGACCAGGAACGAGCGGCGGCTGAGATCGGTGGTTTCAATTTGGGGAATCTTCACGTGGCTATTCATGTTGCCCTCCGCTCGGTTCCGGCCGACGCGGTGCGCATTTCGGACGCGGCGCGCATGATCGCTTTCTGAATCCGCGAATAGGTCATGCAACGGCAGAGATTGCCGTCCATATGCGCGATCACTTCCTCCTTGGTCGGGTTGGAGTTTTTCGCAAGCAGGGATGCCGCCTGCAGGATCTGGCCGGACTGGCAGTAGCCGCATTGCGGAACCTGCTCGGCGATCCACGCCTTCTGCAGGGGATGGTCGCCCTTGGCGCTGAGGCCTTCGATGGTCGTGATCTTCTTGCCGGCCGCGTCGCTGATCGAGGTCTGGCAGGATCGCACCGCTTCGCCATTGAGATGGACTGTGCAGGCGCCGCAAAGGCCGGCGCCGCAGCCGAATTTGGTGCCGGTCATCTGCAATTGCTCGCGGATGGCCCATAGCAGCGGGGTATCTCCCGCCGCGTCGACGGACATATTCCGTCCATTGATATTGAGAACAGGCATGGTCTCTTCCCTTGCCGGTGCATGATGCCGCTTACGGCGGCAACTCACGTTGAATCATGGTCTGGCACCCACCGGGCCGATGCCGGACCTTGCGCGGCAGAATATTGCGTTCCATCGCGGAGGCAAATGCAAACTGGAATCGATCAAAGAGAAAATGATTCCGAAAGCGCGTGTTGTGCGTTGCCGCAATAACTTTGCCATAAAATAACCGATGGATTTGATGCCCACGCCAACGGCACGTCGTGATCGCCGCTGGGATCGTTGGGCAGTTCCCACGGGCAAAGGGATCGCGCTACAATGAGGCGAGCCGCGAGATACGTTTGGGAAGCCGAAATGCCAAAAATCAGCCGGGACGGGGTCGAGATCTATTACGAAGTCCATGGCAGCGGCCCGACGCTGCTCCTGACCCACGGCTATTCCTCGACCTCGGCGATGTGGCAGGGCCAAATCGAGGCGTTGTCGCGGCATCACAAGCTCGTGTTGTGGGACATGCGCGGCCATGGCCGGTCCGATTATCCCGATGCCCCCTCAAGCTATAGCGAAGCGCTGACGGTTTCGGACATGGCCTCGCTGCTCGATGAGGTCGGCGCGCGGAACGCCATCATCGGCGGCTTGTCGCTTGGCGGATATATGTCGCTGGCGTTTTACCGCGCCCATCCGGAGCGCGTCCGCGCGCTGTTGATCATCGATACCGGGCCGGGCTTCAAGAAGGACGAGGCCCGCGAGGCCTGGAACAAGCGCGCGCGTGAGACCGGCGACCGTTTTGAGCGCGAAGGTCTTGCCGTGCTCAAGGGCGCAAGCCGCGAACGCTCCGAGGTCAGCCATCGCGACGCCTCAGGGCTGGCCCGCGCCGCGCGCGGCATGCTGGCCCAGCGCGACGCCCGCGTGATCGAATCGTTACCCGACATCAAGGTGCCGTCGCTGGTGGTGGTCGGCGCCGACGACACCCCGTTCCTCGCCGCCTCCGACTACATGGCGGCGAAAATTCCGGGGGCGAAGAAGGTCGTGATCCCGGCCGCCGGCCACGCCGTCAACTTCGACCAGCCGCAGGCGTTTATCGAGGCGGTGCTGCCGTTCCTCGACGGCCTGTCGCACAGCGCAACTGAGGTGGTCCAGTCATGAACCGTTTTGCGTATGCCGCCTTTGGGCTGATCGCCGCTTCGCTCAGCCTTTGCGAGCCTGCCAGCGCCCAGCAATCACTCCCGCTTCAGCGCGCCCCCTTCACCGCGACCTTGTCGAACAATGTGCCGCTGGCGTTCGGGATGGGCGTGACCGATGTCTCGCGGGCGCTGGGCGAACCGCTCAGCTATGTCAGCGGCCGCCCGGGCGACGAAATCTACCTGGCGATCCGCAACCTCGGCGGCAGCGGGTTGATCAACCACAACGACCGGCTCTATCTGCTATTCCGCAACGGCCGGTTGGCCGGCTGGAAGGGCGACTGGGGCCACAACTGGATGTGGCAATAACGGCGCCGCTTCACGTCCCCCCCCGCTCCAACATTCCCCTAACTCTCAACCAATGGATGACCCATGGGAAAAGACATCAAGCTGACCGCTTCCGACAATTTTCAACTCGGCGCCTATCGTGCCGACCCCGCCAGCGCGCCGAAAGGGGCGGTGGTCGTGATCCAGGAAATCTTTGGCGTCAATCACCACATCCGCAGCGTCTGCGATCGTCTCGCCGGCGAAGGTTATGTCGCGATCGCGCCGGCGATCTTCGACCGCGTCGAGCCCAATTTCACGTCCGGCTATTCGCCCGATGAAATCGCGGTCGCCCGCAAATTCGTCGCCAATCCCGACTGGGCGGCGATGCTGCGCGACACGCAAGCCGCGATCGATGCGGTGAAGGATAAAGGCCCGGTCGGCATCATCGGCTTTTGCCTCGGCGGCAGTATTGCCTACGCCGCCGCGACAAAACTTTCCGGTCTATCGGCGGCGATCGGCTATTACGGCGGCGCCGTGGTACGCTTTGCCGACGACAAGCCGAAGGTGCCGACGCAATTGCATTTCGGCGAAAAGGACGCCGGCATTCCGCTCGCCGATGTCGAGACCATCAAGGCCAAAAGGCCCGATGTCGAGATTTTTGTTTATCCCGGCGCCCAGCACGGTTTTCATTGCGACGAGCGGGCGAGTTACGACAAGACCAGCGCCGACATGGCCTGGCCGAGAAGCATGGCGTTCTTTGCGAAGCATTTGAAGAAATAATTTTGGTCGTCATTCCGGGATGGTCCGAAGGACCAGACCTCAGATGCGCAATTGCGCATCGGGGAATCTCGAGATTCCGGGTTCGTCGCTTCGCGCCGCCCCGGAATGACGGCGAAATTCTAAAACCAGCGCTCGCCGACCAGCACGGTATCGCCGGGGCTGAGCGCGGTGCCGAGCGGCACCACCACGCGCATCGAGCCTGAATTGTCGGTGTGGGTCAGCGTCACGCTGTCGCGCCGGGCGCGTGGCGAGAAGCCACCGGCGATCGCGACGGCGCTTTCGACGCTCATGTTGGGCACGTAGGGATATTGGCCGGGAGCTGCGACTTCGCCGAGGATAAAGAACGGCCGGTAGGCTTCGATCTCGACCGCGACCGAGGGATCGCGGATATAGCCGTTGCGCAATTTGGCGGTGATTTCCGCGGCGAGGCCCGCCGGCGTCCGTCCGCGCGCCGGGACTGACCCGATCAGTGGCATGGTGATCGCACCACCAGCGGAGATCGAGTAAGTATTGGTGAGCCCTTCCTGGCCATAGACCACGACCCGCAGCTTGTCGCCGGCATCGAGCCGGTAGGCCGTTTCATAGGCGACCGGCATCGGGGCAGGCATCGGCGCCGCCGCATAGGCCTCTTGCGGCGGTGTGTAGGAACGTTGCGGTGCCGCGGCAAAGGCATTGCGCAGCGCGCTGATGGCGCCGCCGGAATCTGATGCGCCCGATGAGGCGTAAGCCGCACCCGCCGGGACCGGAGGATAGGGTTCGCCATAGGCAAGCGAATCGAGATCGCCTTGCGGCTGCGCCATCGCGACCGGGCCGGTCGCGTGCATGCAGCCCGACAACGCGAGCGCGGTCATGGCGGCAATGATCGGCAATCGAAACGCGCGCGCAAACCGCACCTTGGCCATCCCCGATAGCGAGAGCCTAAGTTTTGCACCGGTTATGGTTAACAAATCGTTGTTGCGCGGAGCTGAAACGGCGCGGCGGAAGGCTCCCTCGCCCCGCCCTTGCGGGGAGAGGGTGGGGTGAGGGGCTGCTTCCGCAAATTTCGAGAATGAAGAGTGCGCGGTGAGAGCCCCTCACCCGGATTGCTTCGCAATCCGACCTCTCCCCGCGTAAGAGCGGGGCGAGGTTAAGAAAGCCCGCAAGCGGGGAGAGGCGCAGAGCAGCGGCGAAAAATATCACGCCGCGCTGACGCCGGCGCCGATCGGGCAGGACACGCCGGTGCCGCCAAGTCCGCAATAGCCGGCCGGATTCTTGGCGAGATATTGCTGATGATAATCCTCGGCGAAATAGAACTCGCCGGCGGGTGCGATCTCGGTGGTGATGGCGGGAAGGCCTTTTGCGGCGAGCGCCTTTTGATAGGCCGCGCGCGAGGCATCCGCGGCTTGGCGCTGCGCGTCGTTGAGGGTGTAGATCGCGGAACGATATTGGGTGCCGACATCATTGCCCTGACGCATGCCCTGCGTCGGGTTGTGATTTTCCCAGAACGTCTTCAGGAGCTGGTCGTAGGAGATCTTCTTCGGATCGAACACCACCAGTACCGCCTCGGTATGACCGGTGCGGCCCGAACAGACCTCTTCATAGGTCGGGTTCCTGGTATGACCGCCGGCGTAGCCGACGGCAGTGGTGTAGATGCCATCGCCAAGCTCCCAGAATTTTCGCTCCGCGCCCCAGAAGCAACCGAGCCCGAATACGGCCTGCTCCAGCCCTTGCGGATAAGGCGGTTGCAGCGGGCGGCCATTCACAAAATGCCTTGATGCGGTGGGGATCGGGGTGGCACGGCCCGGCAGCGCCTCGGCGGCGCTCGGCAATGCGGTGGTCTTGCGCATGAACAACATGGTCACCTCCCGGCGTCAGGATGTCAGGGAAATCTGTGTCTCTAATATATGTCTTTACGTCTGCAGCCAAAGCCCCGTTACGCCGCCCGGGGTGAGCACCAGAGGCGGCACGCCGCCCCGGCCGGCCGGTTCTCGCGGGGCGCGCGCGCGCGCGCGCGTGTGCGCGCTTCAGTCCCGCGAATAGCCGATCAGGGGCTTGCTCGGCCGGAACAGCAGCATCAGCACAATGCCGACCACGCCCAGCACGGCAAAAACCGGCTGGTCCAGGATAACCCTGACCACACTGGTCCAGAGCCAGGGCGCGGTTCCCTCCACCCAGGTGCGGAAGGCCTGCTGGCTGGATTGGTGGATGTCGTTCCAGAATTGGCCGAACCGGGTGAACCGCAGGTTTTGATCGGCGACCCAGCGGGCGCCGTCATAGACCATGAAGACAAATCCGCCGGCCAGCAGCAACAGGCCGATAAGTCGGAAAAAACCGCGGATCATGCGTCACCTACCCTCTCGCGCGCCCCGAAAACGCTGCCAGCCCTTAGCGGGGCAGCAGCGGAAATTCAACCTCATCAGCACCTTATCAGCGTTTTACGACCGCAACCGCCTCCCCCCAAGAGGGGTAGAAAGCGTTGACGCTGCAAGGCCCGCCCTCTATAAGGGCGGCAATGGCGGCGGGCGCAATCCCGCCGCCGCTGTTCTTTGAGATCAGCCATTTTCCGGAAGCAAGTTTTGCGTGAGCCGGTTTGCTTCGGACATGTTTGCTTGCGGACAATGTTTGCTTGCCGACAATGTTTGCTTGCGGACAATGGCCGCCTCCAAAGAGCACCCGAAACAACTACCAAAGCGTCGATCTCAGGTTTGAACGGCCGGCGCGCCCAAAGCCCTACCATTTAGCGAGCGGTCACCGCCGAAGGATATTCGAGACCATGGCCAATACCACTTCCGCCAAGAAGGCGACGCGCAAGATTGCCCGCCGCACCATCATCAACAAGTCGCGCCGCACCCAGATGCGCGGCGCGGTACGAACGGTCGAAGAAGCGATCAAGAGCGGCGACCGCGATGCAGCGTTGAAGGCGATGGCGCGCGCGGAGCCAGAACTGATGCAGGCAGCGCAGCGCAACATCATTCACAAGAACAATGCGAGCCGGAAGGTTTCGCGCCTCGCGCATCAGATCGCCAAGCTTGCGAAATGAACTGAACGAAAAGGAAATTCGTCAAAAGGCCCGGCTAGCGTCGGGCCTTTTGCTTTTCGTCGATTGTTTCGTTGCTGTGCGGCGAACGGCGTGTCATATTTCTTTGCACCCGTAGTTTTACTGCCGCAGTTTTGCGGACGATAGAACGTTGTGCGCAGACGCGAGAAACCCGCGCTTTGCGCCATGAAGATGGAATAGCGCCAGGCGTTTCATCCGAGCCTGGCAAGCGGGAGTTACCCGAAAAAACAGTCGCGAAAAACTTCGCTTCGCTAATCACTTAACGCCATAGTGACGGCAAGCGTTTCGAAAATCCGCTCTCGCGGTGATCGATTGTAAAGATTTTATTAAAAATTTTCGCTGCCATGCCGAGATTTGTGACAGCGCCCGATGCGCGCGATTCTGCGCGCTGATTCAAAAACTTGCTTTCAAGTATCACAATAACTGCACCGCGGTTGGCACGCGGAGTAGCGCCAAACCTTGAATCAAATTGATTGCGAGATGCTGTGCATCGTGTATTTCTAAAGACGTTCGCGGCGCCCACGGCTCTTGAGACCAGCGCGGTTTGAGAAACGGGGCGGACGTGCAAATCGGCGGCGGTGTGCGCGTTGGCGACGCTTTCCAAGCGATTGTCGGATCGAATCTCATAGCAATGTGAGGATCGAGGTTCTGTGTCGAAATTTCTCAGGCGGGGCAGCGTTGCCTCGTCCGCTTCGAATAAGAGAGATACGAGACCGGCCAGCCGAGAAGCGCCATTGGAGGCGAAGCCAGCGGACAAATGAGGACGGACGGGCTGAGGAGTGCGGCGAGCGGCTGAACGAATTTGATGTTCGGACGGGGCCGATCGAATTTGAAACATGCGTGGACTGACAACTTGCCGCGGGCGACCACGGTGAGAGGGGGAGGTTGTATGCTTTACGGAATCATCACGGCGGCGCATCGAATCGCCATTTCAAACGATGCCTCATTGGACGCTTGGGATTATCACGCTTGGGATTATGACCCCTTGGATTTTGTCGCCCTGGACGCCGCCTGCGCGCGGCCTCGCGCGCGGGCTCCGGATAGGCCGAGTACGCGCTGACCTCGCGGTCGCTTCTTTTCCAACCTGATTGATCTGTGGCGCGGCATCTCGCCGAACGGCCGGTCTTTGGCTGGAGTTGAAGCTTCCCTTGAGGTCGCGCCGAGCGGAGCACACGCCGCCCGGCGATTCGTCAGGCAACGTCACTCGTTTTAGAAAAGTCTTCAGGACAATGACAAATATCGAACAGGATCGCTGGTCACGCGTGAAGGGTCGGCTGCGCTCGAGCGTCGGAGAAGACGTCTACACCAGCTGGTTCGCGCGAATGGATTTGGAGAGCGTCGAGCAGGAAAGCGTCCGCCTTTCGGTTCCGACGCGGTTTCTCAAGAGCTGGATCCAGGCGCATTACGCCGAGCGGGTTCTGACCTGCTGGCAGGCCGAGATGCCGGAAGTGCATCGCATCGACTTGACCGTGCGCACCGCGATGCGATGCGCCGCGCCGGCCAAGGAGGCGATAGCGCCGGTCGACGCGCGCCGCACTGAGCGCGCGGACGGCCGTCCCGCGCCCGAACTGCGCGCGACCGCGATCGCGCCGGTATCGGCAAGCCACGACGCGCTCGGCGGCTCGCCGCTCGATCCGCGCCTGACCTTTGGCAGCTTTGTCATCGGCCGCTCCAATACGCTCGCGCATGCGGCGGCGCGCCAGGTTGCGGAAGGCCGGCGCGGCGATGCCGTGATGTTCAATCCGCTTTACATCCACGCCGGCGTCGGCCTCGGCAAGACCCATTTGCTGCAGGCCGTGACCTGGGCCGGCAATTCGGGCAGCGAACGCAAGGTGCTCTATCTGACCGCCGAAAAGTTCATGTACGGCTTTGTCGCGGCGCTGAAGACCCAGACCGCGCTGGCCTTCAAGGAAGCATTGCGCGGCATCGACGTGCTTGTCATCGACGATCTGCAATTCCTGCAGGGAAAGTCGACCCAGGCGGAATTTTGCCACACGCTCAATGCGCTGATCGACGCCGGCCGCCAAGTGGTGATCGCCGCCGATCGTCCGCCGTCGGACCTCGAGAGCCTCGACGACCGCGTGCGCTCGCGGCTGGCCGGTGGCCTCGTGGTCGAGATGGGATCGCTTGGCGAGGAATTGCGGCTTGGCATCCTCAAATCTCGCGTTGCCGCCGCGCGCGCCCATCATGCAAGCTTCGACGTGCCGGAGCCGGTGCTGGATTATCTGGCGCGAACCATCACCCATAATGGCCGCGACCTCGAAGGCGCCATCAATCGCCTGCTCGCGCACTCAAAGCTCAACGCCCAGCCGGTGACCCTGGAGATGGCCGAGCGCGAAGTGCGCGACCTGATCCGCCCGCAGGAACCGAAGCGGATCAAGATCGAGGACATTCAGCGGGTGGTGGCGCGGCAGTATAATGTCAGCCGCTCCGACTTGCTGTCCTCGCGCCGCACCGCCAACGTGGTGCGCCCGCGCCAGGTCGCGATGTATCTGGCCAAGACGCTGACCCTGCGTTCGCTGCCGGAGATCGGCCGCCGCTTCGGCGGACGCGATCACACCACGGTCTTGCACGCGGTGCGCAAGATCGAGGCGCTGGTGGCCAAGGATACCGCGCTCTCCGAAGAGGTCGAATCGCTCAAGCGCCAGCTGCAGGAATAGGCGGTTCCGCTCTTGGTCGTCCCGGCCTTGCGCCGGGACCCCTAGCGTGAGCGCATTTGCGCTCATCGCGGCGCCGCGGCCCAGCGTTAGGCACGATGGTAGACGGCGTCTGTTCCAACAAACGCCTGTGGTTGTGGGTCCTGCTTTCGCAGGGACGACTTGGGACCGTTGAATTTTAACCTGAAAACGTGGGGAACGGCCCGCCGTTTCCCTTGCGCTAGCGCCCCATCCGCGCCACCTTGCGGTCCCCCTAAGGGTTTGATCAAGTCCAGCCTTGATCGGGCCTTTCGGGCCTCATGCCGCGGCGCGCCTTTCGGGCCGCCCGGCTTTTCCATCTTAGGGATCAGGCGGGTATTGCTATGAAGGTTACCGTCGAACGCGCGCAACTCTTGAAATCGCTGGGCCACGTCCATCGCGTGGTCGAGCGCCGCAACACCATTCCGATCCTCGGCAACGTGCTGGTCCGCGCCGAAAATGCGCGGCTGTCGCTCAAAGCCACCGACCTCGACCTCGAAGTGACCGAGACGCTGCCGGCGGAAGCCGCAAGCGGCGGCTCGACCACGGTGCCGGCGCATATGTTCTACGACATCGTGCGCAAGCTGCCGGACGGCGCGCAGATCGTGCTGGAAGGCGACGGCGACCGCTCGGTGCTGGCGATCCGCGCCGGACGGTCGCGCTTCACCCTGCAGACGCTGCCCGAGAACGACTTTCCCGACCTTGCCGCCGGCGACATGACGCATTCGTTCACGCTTGCCGCCTCCGACATGAAGCGGCTGATCGACCGCACGCAGTTTGCGATCTCGACCGAGGAGACCCGTTACTATCTCAACGGCATCTATCTCCACACCGCGGGGACCGCCAAGGCCGCGACCTTGCGCGCGGTCGCAACCGACGGGCATCGTCTGGCGCAGATCGACCTGGTTTTGCCGAAAGGCGCCGCCGGCATGCCCGGCGTGATCGTGCCGCGCAAGACCGTCGGCGAAGTGCAGCGGCTGATCGAGGACAACGAAGCCGAAGTCAAAATCGAGCTGTCGCAGGGAAAAATCCGCTTCACCATTGGCGATGTGGTGCTGACCTCGAAGCTGATCGACGGCACCTTTCCGGATTACGGCCGCGTGATCCCGCAGAACAACGACAAGGAACTGATCGTCGACAAGAAGGATTTCGAGGCCGCGGTCGACCGCGTCTCGACGATTTCGAGCGAGCGCGGCCGCGCGGTGAAACTGGCGCTATCGGCGGGAAAGCTGGTGCTGTCGGTGACCAACCCGGATTCCGGCAGCGCCACCGAAGAGCTCGAAGTCGAATACGCCTCCGACGCGCTCGATATCGGCTTCAACTCCCGCTATCTCCTGGACATCGCCGCCCAGATCGAGGGCGAGGTCGCGGTGCTCAAACTGGCCGATCCCGGTTCGCCGACGCTCGTGCAGGACAAGGAATCCAAAGGCGCGCTCTACGTGCTGATGCCGATGCGGGTGTAGCGCGGCCGTCATGCCCGCGAAAGCGGGTATCCAGTAATCACCGGCGCGCATGAAGTCATAAGCGGCGCGGCGTACTGGATCATCCGCTTTCGCGGATGATGACGATAGAAGTCGAGGCGGCATTCGGGACGTTTGCACGCCCGGCAATGACAGATTAGACCCCATGACCGCCTCGCGCATTCATCGCCTGACCCTCACGCACTTCCGCAATTATCGCGCCGCGCAGCTTGAGGCGCGGGGCGATGTGGTGGTGCTGGTCGGGCCGAACGGGGCGGGAAAGACCAACTGCATCGAGGCGGTCTCGTTCCTGTCGCCGGGGCGCGGCTTGCGGCGGGCGACGCTCGAGGATGTCGCCGACAATCAGGGTGACGGCTCCTGGGCGGTGTCCGCCGAGGTCGAGGGCGCCCTGGGGCTTGCTACGCTCGGCACCGGCATCGATGCGCCGGGCGCTGATACCCAAGCCACCAGCCGGCGCTGCCGGATCGACCGCGAACCGGTCAGCTCAGTGACCGCGTTCGGCGATCATTTGCGCATGGTGTGGCTGACGCCTGCGATGGACGGGCTGTTTCTAGGCGCGGCATCGGAGCGGCGGCGGTTCTTCGACCGCCTGGTGCTGGCGATCGACAGCGAGCATACGAGCCGCGTCTCGGCGCTCGATCGAAGCCTGCGCTCGCGCAACCGCCTGCTGGAAGTGCGCAATTACGATGACCATTGGTGCGACGCGATCGAACGCGAAACCGCCGAACTCGCGGTCGCGGTGGCGGCGACCCGCGGCCAGACCGCCACAAAACTCGCGGCGATGCTGCGCGCGCGCGGTGCATCGGCCTTTCCATCCGCCCACATCATGCTCGACGGCTGGATGGAGAACGCCCTGCTCACCGAACCCGCCACCGCGGTTGAAGATCGCTACCGGCAGATTTTGCGCGAGGGCCGCGCGCGCGACGCCGCCGCCGGCCGCACGCTCGACGGCCCGCATCTGACCGATCTGCAGGTAATCTACGCGCCGAAGAACATGCCGGCGCGCGATGCCTCGACCGGCGAACAGAAGGCGCTGCTGATCGGGCTCGTGCTGGCCCATGCCACCCTGGTCGCCGAGATGACGGGGATCACGCCGCTATTGCTGCTCGACGAAGTGGTGGCGCATCTTGATCCCTCCAGGCGCCACGCCCTGTTCGCCGAGCTGACAAAACTCGGCGCGCAGGTCTGGATGACCGGCGCCGATCCCGCGGCGTTTGCCGGCATCGGCGCGGCAGGCGAGATATTTGACGTCGATTCCGGCCGCATCGGCCGCCGCGCCTGAGCCCATGGCGCAAGCCGGTTTGAACCAAACCCGCATTTGGCGCGACTAGATTTCCAAAGCCGCGCCCACTCGCCGCCGCCATCGCTGCCGCGCGACGATCTCAGGCGTCGGCAACTACCGGAGATCACCAATGTTTGGAACGTCGCGCGGGGCACGGGCCCCGGCAAGAAAAGCGCTGCTGGCCCTCGCCTTCGCGCTGGCCGTGGCCGCGTCGATCGCGGCGTTCACCGCCATGCAGATGGGCCCGCTCGAAGCCGAGCCGGACTCCGTCTTGCCGGTGCCGAAGAGTTATATCTTTAGCTCGCTTGAGGACCATGTAGGGGCCGACAAGGCACCGTACCGCCTCGAACTCGACGCGCGCGTACCCGCCGGCCTCAATTCGGTACTGGCCTTCTATCGCGCCGAACTCGGCAAGCGCGGATGGCAGGAAGCCTCCGAGCACGCCGTGATCAAGCCGGACCAGGTGCTGCTTGCGTTTTCCTCGCCCGACGGGCTGGCGGTGCTGAAACTCGGCCGCAGCAATGGCCAGACGACGATCAACCTCGTGCAGAAGATTCCGGCCGCGGCCGCGAAAGCGGGCGTGCTGCCGAAGCCCGGTCAGGCAAACCTGTCGTTCATGAATGCCAGCCAAAGCGATGCCACGCTCACGATCAACGAACAGACCTTCCGGATCGCCGCCGGCAGCGGTGTACTGCCGGCCGCGGCACCGACGCTCGGTCTGCCGCCCGGCAAATACCGCTATTCGCTGGAGGTCGCGAACGGCCCGGTGCAAAACAATGAGATCGAGCTGACCGCCGATGACAACACGGGTCTGACGATCGGCGCGAGCGGACAGGTCACGCTGCAGCAGGCATATTGAGGCGACAGGATGCAGGCCAGATCGCCCGCCGTCCCTGAGGGCTGTGCGGGTGTGAGGCCGGAGGATGTCACTGCGTCGCGTTCGACGATCGCGGCGCCTGCCCGCCAAGCACCTGATCGATGACGGATTGGATCAGAAACACCGATCCCTTTTCGGTCAGGTGGACCTGATCGCTCGCGGTGATATCGCGGGCTTCATCGCCGACCCGCGTCAGACAGCCCTCCGCGCTGCACATGACATCCCACACCGAAATGAATTCGGCGCCGAGCGGCTCCAGTTTTGCGCGCAACTTCGCATCCGACCCATCGTGGTCCGCGTCACCAAGACGCTCCGGAATCAGCCGGTGATGCAACATGAAATAGCGCAATACCTCATTCGGCAGTCCGCGTTTCCACCACGGCACCGAACCCAGAACGACGACACGGGCATTGGTCTCTTTCTTCAGCGCCGCCACGGTCGCGGCCATGCCATCGAGATATTGCGACCAGGTGGAGTGCAACAGCACGATCTCTGGCCTGAGCTCACGGGCGAGCGACAACACCTGTTCGTTGATCGCGCGGCAGTTCGGCGCGTCCGGCATATCGGTGTTGAGCGCCGGCACGCAGGAACTGGAGGTGAACTGGGCGATGCCGAAGCCGCGCTTTTGCTGGGCGCTGCGCAAGCCGGGCAACAGTGCGCCGGCGGTGGAATCGCCCCAGACCAGAATCAGCGGGCGCCGGTTTCGATCGACACAGTCGTCGGCGAACGAGGTTTCATGGCCGAGATCGAGCAGACATTGATGAAAGCGCCATTTTGAGGAATCGCTCTGCACATCCGCCATCTCGCGGATCTCAGGCGGCAGCCGGAAGCCAAAACCCCGGCCCTGAACGACCATGGCACCCGAGACCGCTATCAGCGCCATCGCGGTGCTGAGCGAGGCGATCTTGAGCGGACTTGGGCGGCCAAACCGGATTGGCTTTTCGACCCATCGATAGGTGAGCCAGGCCAGCACCGTGCTCAGGCCCAGGATCAGTTCGCCATCGAGCGGCGTCAGCGGCTCGAATTTGATGATCCCGTAAAACACCAGTAGCGGCCAATGCCAGAGATAGAGCGGATAGCTGATCTCTCCGATCCAAACCAGCAGCGGGTTAGCCAACAGATACCGGCAGCCCCACGCCGCTGGCGAAGACAACACGAGCACGGAGCCAGCGACCGGCAGGGCCGCCCACCAGCCCGGAAATGCGCTTTTGGTATTGAGCACGACGGCCGCCGTCGCAATCAGCGCCGTCCCGGCAAAGGCGCGCAAATTGCTCGCCGCATCGGTTTGGCTGAAATAGCTCCAGCCGCAGGCCAAGACCGCGCCGGCCAGCAATTCGAAGGCGCGGGTGAAGGGCAGATAGAAGGTCGCGACCGGAGAAGAGCCGATCAGCGCCACATTGAGCAGGAACGACGCGACGCCGAGGACCGCCGCGGTCATCAGGATGTTCAGGCGCAGCCGCGCGGCCAGCATCAGGATCAGCGGCCAGACCAGGTAGAATTGCTCCTCGATGCCGAGCGACCACAGATGCAGCAGCGGCTTTTTGGCGGATTCGACGTCGAAATAACCGGACTGCAGCAGCAGGGCGAAATTTGCAAAAAACGCCGCGCTGGCAAAGACGTCGGCGCTCAACTGCGCATAGGCCGAAGGCAGCATCCACAGCCAGCCCAGCACCAGGGTCGCTGTGAGCACCACGATCAGGGCCGGGAAAATCCGCCTGATCCTGCGGGCATAGAAGGTAAGCAAGCTGAAGCGCTGTTGATCGAGCTCGCGCGCGACAATGCCGGTGATCAGAAAGCCGGAAATCACGAAGAAAATATCGACGCCGATGAAGCCGCCCGGCAGCGCTTCCGGGAAGGCGTGAAAATTCATCACCAGCATCACGGCGACGGCCCGCAGGCCGTCGATGTCGGGCCGATGTCGGTCAGAGGGCGTGGACAACATCGGCCAATCCAAAAGAACGCAAGATCTCTCTCTAGCAGGTCTGCCGCGCCGTGCCATTTCGGCGCAATCCGGCTGCATCGGCTTGCCGCGCCCGGTTAAAAATCCAGATTTCCGGATGACGAATTAGGCCCTCGAATCGCGCTTTTACCGGGCCCCCGAATCGGCTTCCAGAGGCCTTGAAAATCGAGCAAAAACTCCTATTTATTCAATAACTTGTGGTGAGATACTTTGCGCTAGGCGCGATACCGCTTTCATGGCACAAATAACCTGATCAGCGCCCTTGATGCGCCGCTGATTCGAAGACATCCTCGAAGGCCTTACATGACAGAACCTGCCCGGCAACCGATCGCCGAAACTGAGCAGTCCATTCCAATCGAATACGGCGCGGAATCGATCCGGGTTTTGAAGGGTCTCGATGCCGTGCGCAAGCGGCCGGGCATGTATATCGGCGACACCGATGACGGGTCCGGCCTGCATCACATGGTCTACGAGGTCGTCGACAACGCGATCGACGAGGCGCTGGCCGGCCATGCCACAAGGGTGGAGGTCGTGCTCAACGCCGACGGCTCCGTCACCGTGCGCGACGACGGCCGCGGCATTCCCGTCGACATCCACAAGGGCGAGGGCATCTCGGCGGCCGAGGTCATCATGACCCAGCTGCATGCCGGCGGAAAATTCGACCAGAATTCCTACAAGGTTTCCGGCGGCCTGCACGGCGTCGGCGTCTCCGTGGTCAACGCGCTGTCGAGCAAGCTGCAATTGCGGGTCTGGCGCGACGGCAAAGAGCATTTCATCGAATTCGTCCATGGCGACGCGGTGGCACCGCTCAAGGAAGTTGGCGATGCCCATGGCAAGCGCGGCACCGAGGTAACGTTCACAGCCTCGAAAGAAACCTTCACCAATGTCGAATATGATTTTGCCACGCTGGAGCATCGCCTGCGCGAGCTGGCGTTCCTGAATTCCGGCGTCAACATCGTCCTGTCCGACATGCGCCACGCGGTCGAGAAGCGCGAGGAGATGCATTACGACGGCGGCGTCGAGGAATTCGTCAAATACCTCGATCGCAACAAGAAGCCGATGGTGCCCGCGCCCATCATGATCAATGCCGAGATGAACGGCATCGGCGTCGAGGCCGCGTTGTGGTGGAACGACAGCTACCATGAAAACGTCTTGTGCTTCACCAACAACATCCCGCAGCGCGACGGCGGCACTCATCTGGCCGGCTTCCGCGGCGCGTTGACGCGCCAGGTCAACGGCTACGCCGACGCCATCGCCAAGCGCGAAAAGATCGCGCTGACCGGCGACGACTGCCGCGAGGGTCTCACCGCGGTTTTGTCGGTGAAAGTGCCCGATCCGAAATTCTCCTCGCAGACCAAGGACAAGTTGGTGTCCTCGGAAGTGCGCCCGGTGGTCGAAAACGTCATCAACGAGGCGCTGGCCGCCTGGTTCGAGGAACATCCCGCGGAAGCCAAGGTGATCGTCAGCAAGGTGGTCGAGGCCGCGGCTGCCCGCGAAGCCGCGCGAAAGGCGCGCGAGCTTACACGGCGCAAGGGCGCCCTCGATATCGCATCATTGCCCGGCAAGCTCGCCGACTGCCAGGAACGCGATCCCGCCAAATCCGAATTGTTCATCGTCGAGGGTGACTCGGCCGGCGGCAGCGCCAAGATGGGCCGCAACCGCGAATTCCAGGCGGTGCTGCCGCTGCGCGGCAAGATACTCAATGTCGAGCGCGCGCGCTTCGACAAGATGCTGGGCTCCGAGCAGATCGGCACGCTGATCACGGCGCTCGGTACCGGCATCGGCCGCGACGATTTTGACCTGTCAAAGCTGCGCTATCACAAGATCATTCTGATGACCGACGCCGACGTCGACGGCGCCCATATCCGTACGCTGCTGCTGACATTCTTCTTCCGTCAGATGCCGGCGCTGATCGAGGGTGGCTACCTCTATATCGCGCAGCCGCCGCTCTACAAGGTGAACCGCGGCAAGTCCGAGCAATATCTGAAGGACGAGCGCGCGCTGGAGGATTATCTGATCACGACCGGGCTTGAGGACTGCGTCTTCAAGCCCGCCTCCGGCGAAGACCGCAGCGGCCGCGACCTGCAGTCGCTGGTCGAGGACGCCCGCATCATCCGCAACGTGCTGCACAATCTGCACAGCCGCTATAACCGCAAGGTGATCGAGCAGGCTGCGATCGCCGGCGTGCTCAGTCCGAACATCATCAGCAATGTCGAGACCGCCAACGCGGCCGCCGGCTATATCGCGCGGCGGCTGGATGCGCTGGCCGATGAAGTTGAGCGCGGCTGGACCGGACGTTTTACGGAGGGCGAAGGTTTTGCCTTCGAGCGCACGGTGCGGGGCGTAAAGGACGTCGCCATCATCGACGATGCGCTGCTCGGCTCGGCCGACGCGCGCAAGCTCGACGAATACGCTGCCCGATTGCAGGAAGCCTATCCGCGCCCCGGCCTGTTGCGCCGGAAAGACACCGAAACCGCCATTCACGGCCCGGTCAGCCTGTTCGAAGCGGTGACCGATGCCGGGCGCGAGGGGGTAAAATTGCAGCGTTACAAAGGCCTCGGCGAGATGAACCCGGACCAGCTCTGGGAAACCACCCTCGACACCAACGAGCGCTCGCTATTGCAGGTCAAGGTCAAGGAAGTCGACGAGGCCGACGACATTTTCACCAAGCTGATGGGCGACATCGTCGAGCCGCGCCGCGAATTCATCCAGGACAATTCGCTCAGCGCGAATGTGGATGTGTGATTGATCCGGTTCTTGAAGTAAAACGAGTTGCGGCGTTTTGCCTCCTCGCCCCGTGCAGGAAGACCTTGGCGAGCTTCATACGGGAGGCCCACCAGAAGCGCCACTTCCACCGCCATCGTCGTAGCTGACCTTCGCCGCCTTGGCCGCAGCTACCGTTGATAATACCCGTGAGAGAGCCGGTCGCGGCTCCTCCGCGCGAGTTTCAGATTCAAGTCAGGGAAGACGTCGTTCAGCGCGGGGGCGATATCATCGAGCTTTCCGGCCGCTTCTCCGATGGCCTCAGCACATTTGGACGCGGCGTCCTGCAAAACCGTGCTGAGGAAGAAGCCATCGCGATCCACGCCTTTCAGATGACCTTCCAGGCGCTCGCCCCATGAGACGATATCGGACAGCCAATCGGAGGCCGAACGCTTGCTCATGGCACGAGGATGAAATCGGTCTCGGCACGAGCGAGGACGTCGGGCGCCATGAAGCCCTTGGTCAGAATCTCGACCTTGCATCCGAGGATGGCCTCAAGCTCCAACTCGACCTGGGCAAGATCGTAGAGCGATGTGCCTGGCGGGGCATCGACAAGGATATCGAGATCGCTCTTCTCCGTGTCTTCGTTTCTGGAGCTAGATCCGAAAATCCGCGGGTTGCGCATGCGGAAGCGCTCAAGGACCTCACGGACCTCCTCCCGGTGCGCCTGGAGTGCAATCGACGGCTTCATAACCGATACTCAACCTCAAGACCTATTCGGACACTTTCCTGACTAGGTCCCAGCCAAGAGAGTGGCAAATATAAACAATACCGCAGCAAATTCCACCAGGTTCCCCGGCATTAACATTTGAAAGCTCCCGCGAGGTCGTCCCGGGACCGCTTTTCCTTCCTCCGTTAACCTTCTCCGCCATTGCCTCGTCGCCCGCCCTCGTTGGCGCGCCGGGAGTCAGGGAAATGCGTTACCTGACGGTTCTATTTGACGCAGCGGCCGGTAGCGCCTGACGCGTCGCCGCTTTCGAAGGCCCCGGGATTGACCGGCTGACCGTCGAAAAAGATCGACAATTGGTTGGCGATGCCGAACTCCGCCGCGCCGCGGCGCTTCTCGTTCAACAGCCGCGCGATATTCCATTCGTCATGCGAGCCGTAGCTGAAGGCAACGGAGGCGCGCAGCCCGTAATAATTGCGAAAGGCGGCTTTGTTGACTTTTCCCTGCTCGAACTCAGCCTTGAATTTAGGATCGCTCACGCTGTGGTCGTCGAAGAAAGCGTCGAGCTTGCCGAGATAGTCGTCGACCTGGTTGCGATCGAGCACCGGCTGTTTGCCGTCATTGTTCGGCTGCAGGAGATATCTGGAAAAATCCGTCGGGCCGGCAAAATAGAAAAAATCAAAATCCTCGCCGTGACCGCTGCGGCCCTCGAGGATCTGGGTCCACATATACATGTAATCGGCGCCGCTGCCGCCGCTCATCGCATCGCTTCCCTCGGCGCCCGGGTTGAGAATAAAGACCGAGGATGGCCCGAACCGCTTCTCGACATCATCAGCGATCCGCTTGGCGGCTTCCGAATTGATCTGATAGGAGCCGCCGCCGGCAGGCGATAAGGGAATGCTGAGATAGCCGACGGCCTTGCCCTTGGCTCTGTTGTCGGCGAGCAACTGGCGCACCCGTGGGACGTTGGCGCTGATCGCTTCGAGATATTTGGTGTTGACGCAGTAGCAGATATCGAGGGCCGTGCATTTCGTGACCTGGGCCTCCTCGGCGGACATCAGCGCCGGCAGCGCGCAAACCGCCACAACCACTGTGACCGCCATCTTCCACGCCGACCTCACCATGTCCGCCTCCCGCGCGTGCCGCCGCTAAGGCCATGGTTGTATCACAAAATTGCGACAACTTTTGTGGCACAATTCAATTTCGGGAGGCGAGCCTGTATGCTGTCTTTGCCTGGGAGCAGCTTTCATGAAAGTTCGCGCCGTCGATCCTGACGCCAACACCGGTCCGCTGCTGGCGGGTGCGCAATTCCGCGATGCTTTTAGCGTGATGGTCGACGACGCCGCGCTCGATGCGCGGCACGCGGCCGAGAAAATGCTGGGGCGCTCGCCGCGATGGATCGAACAGCTGCTGGCGTTGCGCAATTTCCTGGTGGCGCCGTTTGGCCTCAAAACCGCCGCGCCGAAAGGGCCCGGCCGCGCCGATATCATCGGGCTACTCCCGGTCGTCAGCCAGACGCCCGATCGCCTGGTCGCGGGCTTTGACGACAAGCATTTGGATTTCCGCGTCGTGGTGGACGTCGCGGCCGCAGGCCCGGGCCGGCGCGTCACCGCGACGACCCTGGTGCTGACGCACAATCTGCTCGGGCGGGTCTATCTCACCACCATCCTGCCGTTTCACCGGCTCGTCGTCCGCGCCCTGCTGCGGCAGGTTGCGGCCTGAGCCGGCCCGCGCTTGTGGACGCGTTGTGCGGCGCGTGCTTTGTTTCGGTCAACCAAGGAAAAAATGGCTGACCGGGGGGTACGCATGACACTGTCCGTCGATCTGTTTTTTTCGTTCCGCAGCCCCTACAGCTATCTGGCGCTGCCCAAAACCTTAAAACTGGTCGCCGAATACGACGCCAGCGTCAACCTTCGCCCGGTCTATCCGCTGGCAGTGCGGGTGCCCGGATTTTTCAAGCGCGCCGATCCGAAATTCGCGCGCTACGTCGTGCTCGACTCCAGCCGCGTCGCAAAATTCGAAAACACCCCGTTCCGCTTTCCCCGCCCCGATCCGATCGTGCAGGACATGGCGACGCTCGATGTCGCCGAGCGCCAGCCCTACATCCACCGCCTGACGCGGCTCGGCGCCGCCGCGCAAGCCGAGGGCCATTCACTTAGATTCGTCGATGCGATCAGCCGGGTATTGTGGGACGGCACGGTCAAGGGCTGGAACGAGGGCGATCATCTCACGCGTGCCGCCGCGGCCGCCGGCTTTGACCTAGCCGCGATGGATGAATCTATTGCGGCCGATCCGGATCGTTACGAAGCGATCATCGCCGGCAACGAAAAAGACCATGCGGCTTCCGGCCATTGGGGCGTGCCGACCTTCGTTTTCGAGAACGAGCCGTTCTTCGGACAGGACCGGATCGAATTGTTGATCTGGCGGATGCAGAGCAAGGGGCTGACCCGCCGCGCGGCTTGAACCGGAATCTCCTCACAGGCGACTGACGGTAAAAGCCTGCCTGGAGCGTACATGTATCTTGCAAAATTCTTCCATCGTCCGCCCGGCGACGATGACCGTGAGCTGCTTCTGATTCCGGGCGGCGATCCGATGGTGATCGGCATCTACATGGGTGAGAACCGCGAACCCGAGCACAACGAATTCCTGCGCGAGGATTTTTCCGGGATTGCCGAAGCCGTTTCGTTTTTCCGGCGCCACGCGGCCGACCTTGCGGCGGCCGGCTATATGGAGACCGCGCATACCAAATATACGCTGCGCAATCTTTTGCCCGATCCCAAGCCAAAGCCCGATTGGCAAAAGGGCCTCGACGAATTGATGCTGGCGGCGGTCAGCGCTCCGCTCAAGGAGCAGGAAAGGCATCTTGTAGCCCTCAAGGACACGCCGGCGGCCGGCGAGCCGCTGTACCTCTGGCTAGCGGCGCATCACAGCTACGCCGCCGACGAGGACAATGACCGCACCATCCGCTTTGCGGAAAGCGCGCGCGATACGCTGGCCGCCCGCCGCGCCGCCGACGCGCCGCATTACGCCTGGTCGATCTGGGAGAAGGACCTGGAAGGGCGTATTCTCGAAGTGCTGAGCAGCGCCTATCTCCGCGCGGACAAGCCCGAGGCCGCGCTGGAGGCGATCGAGCAGGGCTGGAAGGCCGCCCCCAGTCAGGACCGCGGCGTGCAGCGCGCGCTCATCCTGTGCGAATATTTTCCGGAGCGGCAGGAGGAGGCGTTCGACGCCGCCTATCAGTACAACCGCTTCGGCGGCTATGAGGAGATCACGGCGCTGCCGGCCTATGCCGAATATCTGGAGCGGCGCCAGAAAAAGAAAAAATCCGACAAGGGCTGGCGCTGGAAGGCGAAGATGCCGGCAAGCAAAGTAGAGCTGCGTACGGCCGAAGAAGAGCTTGGCGCAACCCTGCCTGACGACTATCGCAAATTCCTCACCACCTTTGGGCCGACCGAATTATTGGTCCGGTTGCCGGACAAGTCGGGTGAATTGTGCTTCTACAAGCCGACCGAATTGACCACGCAGCGGGACAATGTGTTTAATTTCATCACCATGGCGGAGAAAGACCCGGAAAGGGCTATCGCCTATTTCCGCGAGGAATACGGCGTCTCGCTGCGCGATCTCGTGCCGCTGGCCGAACCCGCGCATGAAAGCCGCTGCCTCGTGATGAACCTCGAACAAGGCGAACGTTTTGGTTGGTGCTTTCATTGGGACCATGACGGCTCATGGGAATTGGATCACCCCACGCCGAGCTTTGACGCCGCGCTCAAGGCGCTCACCGATGGCATCAAAAAGCGTGACAAGGCTGTGCTGAGCTTTCTGGGGGTCTACATCGATTAGCTTGGCGGCTCGGACCACTCGGCGACGCAGCGGCTGAGGTCATTCAAATTCTGTCGCATTTGCTCCAGCGCAAATCCCAGCGCGAAGAAGCGCTCCGCCGCATCGCCGGGCAGCACGCGTATCAAACCTTCGCGGCGCAGCTCCGCGACTTCCGCAGCGTAGGACTGCAGCGCCTCGTCGATCGGGGCTGGCGACGGAGAGGGGCCACCGTTTCGCAACGACGCCGCAGCGGAACGCAAAAAGGTCACGACCGCACCGCTGACGTTGTCCAGCGGCGTCGCGAGCCGCGCCTGCAAATCCGACGGCAGCGCCACCAGACAGGCGCGCCCGATCATCACGAGGTCGTGGCGCAATCGCAATGTGGTCCGCAGCAGCGGACCGGTGTCCGGCCCCCTGGAAAGATGCGCCGCGCGCTCGCGCTCGGCTTCGGCGCCAAGCGCATTCAACTCGACCTGCGCCTTGCCGATACCGTCCTGAATCCGATGCAAGGCCTCGTTGTCGAGGCCATGGGTCAGGCCG
Organism: Bradyrhizobium lablabi; assembly: GCF_900141755.1. NCBI lineage: Bacteria > Pseudomonadati > Pseudomonadota > Alphaproteobacteria > Hyphomicrobiales > Nitrobacteraceae > Bradyrhizobium > Bradyrhizobium lablabi. Next base: position 3,876,654 of record NZ_LT670844.1, read on the forward strand.
GCCAGTAGCTTTGCGAACGCCGCGGCGATCAATTCGAGGGTCCGTGTGGAGGTAATACGGATCTGGCTGCGCGCCCGCGACGGCAGCACGAAAAACGTTACCAGGAGGCCGGTCAGCGCCCCGACCGTCACTTCCATCACACGATCGATCGCGGAAGCGAACGGATCGACGTGGCTCATGGTCGGAACCAGCAGCACGATCACGGCGGTGACGGTGGCCGCGTTCAGGCTGGGATTGATGGCGGCGATGAAGGCTAATGGCGCAACGGCGAGCACCAGCAAGCCGAGCAGTTCGATCTCCCCGGAATGCGGGATCAATACCGCGATGGCGCCGCCATAGATCGCGCCACCTATTGTGCCGAACATATAGTCGCGGGTCGCCTTGAGCGATCGGCCGACACTCATCTGGGTGACGATAAGGGATGTCAGCACCGCCCATAACGGCAGCCTCAGATGTATCGCGGTTGCGATCGCGTAGGCACCCGCGGCCGCGATGGTAACCCTGAAGGCCAGCGCCAGTTGCGCCCTCCGCGACCGCAGCAGGCGGGATAGGCGTCTTGTAAAGACCGTCATGCACCGGTTCCGGAATATGGCAGACAGAATCTCTTATAAACGACATTGAGCATGGCTGCCTCCCGTCTCGCACTGGCAGCTTGAAACGGGAAATCAGCCCGCCTACCCTGTCGGACAACTAATTGAGGAAACACGATGGCCGATGAGACCGCAACGCTTGCCGCCTATGTCGCAAACCTCAAATTCGAGGATATTCCGCAGGAAGTGCTGGCGCGCGCCAAGGTCTTGACGCTGGATTTCCTCGGCAGCGCGATCCGCGCCCGGCGCGATGCGGAATCGACGCCTTCACTGTTGAAAATGCTGGAAGCGCTGGCGCTCGACGGCGGCGGCAACTCGACCGTGTTCGGCGATGCCAAGACCTGGACACCGGCGGTGGCGGCGCTGCTCAACGGCGCGCTCGGCCATTCGCTTGATTTCGACGACACGCATGCGGATTCCTCGCTGCATCCGAGCGCGCCGGTGGTGCCGGCCGCGTTCGCGGTCGGCGAGCTCGTCGGCGCGTCGGGCCGTGAGGTGCTGACCGCGATCGTTGCCGGATATGAGGTGTGCTGCCGGCTCGGCAACGCGCTCGATCCCACCTCGCATTATGCGCGCGGCTTTCATCCGACCGCGACCGCCGGCACTTATGGTGCGGCAGCCGCTGCGGCAAAGCTGTTCGGATTGTCGAAGGCGCAAATCATTGCCGCGTTCGGCGTCTCCGGCAGCCAGGCCGCGGGCTCGCTGCAGTTCCTGCTCAACGGCGCCTGGAACAAGCGTTATCAAGTCGGCGCGGCGGCGATGAACGGCGTGATCGCCGCGACCTTGGCGCGCAATGATTTTGTCGGTGCGAGCGAATCGATCGAGGGCAAGCACGGCCTGTTGGTCGGCTACAGCGACGACGCCCATCCCGACAAGGCGGTCGCGGGCCTCGGCAAGACCTACGAGACCATGAAAATAGGGGTGAAACCTTATCCGAGCTGCCGCTATACCCATGCGGCGCTGGATGCGTTGATCGCGATGCGCCGGGAGCACAATCTGACGCCGGACCAGATCAAGCGCGTCGAGGTGGGCCTGCATCGCAACGGCATCACCCTGACCGGCGATGCAGCGACAAAACGGCATCCGACCTCGATCGTCGGCGGGCAGTTTTCCATGTTCTTCACGGGTGCGGTGGCGCTCGACCAGGGCCGGTTCGGCTGGGACGATTACGAGCGGCTCGGCGATCCCGCGGTCGACGCGCTCGCCGACAAGTTCGACGTGGTGCAGGACGACCGCCTCGAGATCGGCCGCAGCCATCCTTTTGGCGCGCGAGTTGCCATCACCACCGAGGACGGCGTGCACGAGCGGCTCTATGCCGACCCCTCCGGCGAGCCGAATTCGTTTCCGGACGCGCAGGCGATGGCGCAGAAGTTCTTGACCCTCGCGCGCCCGGTGCTCAACGGCCGCGCCGAGCAATTGGCCGATGCGATCCTGTCGCTCGAGCGATTCGATCGCGTCGAGAAGGCGACGCAGCTCGGACGGCAATAAGGCGCCATCTCTATCCGGCACTCGCGGCATCGCTGACGGCGCGCAGCAAGGTCAGCAGCGCGGCATTGAGCGGCGTCGCGACATTGAGACGCCGACCCGCTGCGACAACGGCGCCGGTCAGGGCTTCGACTTCCAAGGCGCGCCCGGCGAGACGATCGAAATACATCGAGGTACCCGCCTCGGGTGGATAAGTCAGCAGCGTCGACATGGTTTTGACCGCCTCGTCCTCGGCCAATTGCGCCCCGTCGGCGCGCGCTACCGCGACCGCCTCTTCGAGGATGGCAATGCAGAGCGCCTTGACGTCCTCGCGCCGAAACACCGCCTGCCGCTGCAAAGTGAGCGCCGTGATCGGATTCGCAACTGTATTGATCAATAGCTTCCGCCAGGCCAGCGTCGAAAATTCGCGGCTCAAGAGAACGCGCAGCGGCGTGCCCTCGAGCAGTTGCGCAAATGCGCGGCCGTCCGCGTCGTCGGCCGCGACGAGATCATGTTCGGCAACGTGGCGCAGGCGGACGCGGTCAGCGCCGAGCCGTTCGCCATTATAATAAACCAGCGTCGGGACAACGACCGCATCGCCGGCCAGCGGCGCGACGCGCTCGACATGGCTGATGCCATTTTGCAATACGGCGACCCGCGTCGAGGAATTGCAAAGCCGCGCCAGCCAGGGCGCGGCCGACGGCGTCTGCTGGGCTTTGGTGCACAACAGAACCCAATCGACCGGCTTCGCATCCGCAGGGTTGGTGAGGGCGCGCAGAGGCACCTCGACGTCCCCCTCCGGCCGCTCAAGATAAAGACGCTCGATAGGCTGGCGGACACAGACGATGATGTCTTGCCGGTCGGCCGCACGCAGGCATCCCGCGGCGACCCCTCCGATATTGCCGAGACCGATGATGGCGATGGTGGAACGTTGCCGGGAAGATGCTGCCATAACCTCACTTCAAGCTGTGAAAGACATGACTTTCTAGGCAATCCGGCCCCGTGCGTATTGGCTGAAATTGCGGGCTACGCCTCGACCGCCAGCGGAGCGCGCCACAGCCGCCGCGCAGGCGCGGCAGCTTTGGCAAATTGCAGCGGAGTAATGCCGTAAGCGCGCTTGAAATGCTTTGTCAGCGCGCTCTGATCACAAAACCCGGCCGTGATGGCTGCGTCGGCGATGGAGTCTCCGAGCACGAGACGGCTGCAGGCTGCATTCAGCCGGACGTGGGTGAGATAAACATGCGGGGTGGTTCGGATCGTGCGCTTGAACAGCCCGATCAGTTGGAAAATCGATAACCCGGCAGCGGCAGCGAGATCGCCGAGAACAAGATTTTCGGCAAATCGCTCCCGCACCAGGTCAACAATCCTCCGCACGAGGACGCGATCACGGGGAGCGGGCTCGATGCGATCGCCGCCACTGCCGCGCCGATCGAACAGATCGCCGAAGGCGGATATCAGGAGTTCGTGCTCGCGGAAACGATCGACGCCAGCTTCGAGCGCCTGATGGAGCGATGCAAAGCCGCGCACCAGATCGGCATCGGGAAACATGTTGCTGGTGAAATACGGCACCGATCTAATCCCGAGCCCCTCGGCGACAATTTCGATCGCCGCTTGGGTGAGATACATCGACCGGTAACGCAAGCGGGGGCTGTCTCCCATCGAGGAGGATTGCGGTTCCTCCGGATTGGAGACAAACAATGCCGACGAGCGCAGGAAGTCCGTCACGCCCCGGCTCCTGAAGCGGGCCCCGCCAAGCTCGGTGACCGCGATGACGAAGGCATCATGGGTATGGGTGGCAAAATCGTGGGTCGTGAAATCGGCGTGCATCAGGCTTAGACCTGAGATGTGCCTGTCCCACCAATATTTTGCGGTGTTCTTGGGATCTGGACGCGCCATTTCCCGCAATTGTAGCCCGGATGGAGCGAAGCGCAATCCGGGCCACACTAGCAAAAGGCGCGTTCGTGGCTCAATCGCCTCCCGCCAGATGACCTTTGTCCGTCGCGGCGATCACGTCGGCAACAAGGTGTGAAACGCTCTCGATTTCATATTGATTCCCTGATGTGCCGAGGCGCACGACAACGAGCCGCCCGGAGGGAACGACGATGACATATTGCCCAAAAGTGCCGCTGGCATAGAAGGCATCGGCGGGCATGCCGAGCGCCGTGCGAAACCGCGAACCCCTGCTGTCGCCGCGGTTGGTCCAGAATCCGGCGCCGATGCCGACCCAGCCGTTCGGCGTCAGCGCGGCGGAATACTCAACCCACCCTTCGGGGAGAATACGCCTGCCGCCGACGACGCCGTCATTGAGATAGAGCAGGCCAAAGCGTGCCCAGTCGCGCGCCGGCGCCAGCATCTGGGCCGAGCCCTCCGGCGTGCCGGTGGCGTCGAACTCAAGTGTCACATTGCGAATGCCCAGCGGCTCGAACAATTCGCGCCGGGCAAAACGAAGCACGTCGGCGGCATGGCCCCCGGCCGCGTCGCGGATCAGCCGCGACAGGATCAGGTAATTGCCATCGTGATAATTCCAGGCGCTGCCCGGCACGGTCTCGAGTGCGCTGCTTTCGGCAAACCCCGCCATGTCGCGCTCGATATATTTCATCCGGTTGACCGGAGCCAACGCGCTCAACAGCGAGGCGTTGAGCGAACTGCCCATCGCCAGTCCGCTGGTGTGGCGCAGGAGATGATCGACCGTGATCGCGTGGTGGGGATCGCTGGGGTTTTGCCATGCCGCGACCGGCGCCGGCTCGTTGAGCGCGAGTTTGCCCTGGCGGACCAGAATGCCGGTCAACGCCGAGATCACCGATTTGGTCGCGGAATGGCCGAGGATCGGCGTGTCGACGCCATAACCCCGCGCATAACGCTCGGCGATGACGCGACCGTCCTTGACGACGACGACCGCCTTGGTGTGACGGAATGTCGGTTGCCCGGGCTCACCAAACGCGCAATCGAGTGCGCGCTTCAGGTCCGCATTCGCAGGCTCGACCGGCGCGGCGCCGGCGATCTCCGGCAGCGACGCGCGTTGCGGCTCGCCTGCCGCAGGCGGCGGCGCGGCATCGGCAGCCGCCTCGCCATTGGCGACGTAACACCCAAAACCGTCGCGATAGACCGCGCGGCTTTGCCCGCCGCCGAGCAGCGTGGCGGTGACTTGCTTCGCGTCGCGATCGACATGATAGGCCAGCGCCCAGGCGATCAGGCCGACGCCGGGCATCGCTTCAAGCGTCTCGGCATAAACCTCGTCCGGATCGACTTTCGATACGAAGGCCGCCGAACAGAGCGTGTGGCTGATGAACCCGGTCGCGACCCGCGGCACATCGTGCGCGCGCACCGCCGTCAGCGCCAGCCCGGCGCATACTATTGTGGTCACGAGGAGGATGAGCTTTTTCATAGGGGTCACGGTGTTCTCCGGCAATTTCGCGCTAACCTGGCGTGCCGGAAGTAACCTCAACGCGGGTGCAAGCGCTCGCCGGATTTGGAAAATGGGCTGGTCGAAAACTCAAACCGTCTCGCCGATTCCAAAATCATATACCGATTTCAATGTGCTAGATCACAACCCGACCTCCGCCCTCATCCTGAGGAGCTTGCGAAGCAAGCGTCTCGAAGGATCGACGCAACGCACGGACTCGCGGCCATCCTTCGAGACGCGGCCAACGGGTCCGCGCGAAGCGCGGCCCGATGATAAACTCCGGCGCCGCTCCTCAGGATGAGGTCGGAGTTCGCGGGCTCCTGCCTACGCCCGCACGTCGTTTAGTTTGCGGTATTCGGTCGGTGTAACCCCGGTCATCGCCTTGAAGGCGCGATTAAACGGCCCGAGCGACTGGAAGCCGGCATCCATCGCGATGGTGATCACGGGCACTTCGGCCTGCGAGGGATCGGCGAGTGCTGCCTTTGCTTCCTCGATCCGGTGATTGTTGAGGAAGACATTGAAATTGCGGTAGCCGAGCTCGCGGTTGATCAGGCGCCGCAATTTGTATTCGGGCACGCTGAGTTTTGTCGCCAGCGAGCCGATGGTGATACCCTCGTGGCGATAGATGCGCTCATCGGCCATCAGGCGCATCAAGGCGTCGAGCAATTTTTGGTCGGCATTTTTCGTCTCGGGCGAAGCGATGGCGGCGCGTGCTGGTTTCTCGGCGGCCGGAAACAGCGACTCGCCGTTGACCCGCATCAGCAAATAGGCAATCGCGGCAACTACACCGGCGAGAATCGCCGCATTCGCCGTGGCGAGGATGTTCGGCGAGCCATTCCCGGTGACAAAAAGCTGCAGGATGGCGTTGAAGGCGGCATAGACTGATGTCGCGACCACGACGAAGACGCGAAGCCGCCGGCGCTCCTCGACCAGGTCGGCGGACCAGGATGCAATGGTCTGCACTACCGCCAGCGCGGCAAAACCAAGCGAGATCACGCCGATCACGATCGCGAAAATGCGCGGGTCCAAGGTTTGCGCAGGCACCAGCACCAGACAATTGACGAGGCTTAACGCCACCACCGCAGCCCATGGCGCGGCGTGCCAGAGGCGCATCTTAAAAGCATCGTCGAACAGCGCCCGCGCGAACAGCCAGAACACCACGACATTGCCGGTGGAAACCGCAATCAGGACGGCCTGCCATGGCGTCAGCGGCGCGGCGAATCCGGCCGTTGCAGTCATCGCATGGGCCGCCGAGCCCAGCGCAAATGCGGTCGCGAGACGGCCGGCTGCAACGGTCCTGAAATCGCGAAACAACACCGCGGCAAGCAGCAACAGCAGCGTTGTCGTGCCCGCGCCCAGCGTCAGGTCGATTTGCGATAGCGTCAAGTCACGATTTCCCGTTGGTCGTCATGATGCCGTTGAATCTAGTGCAAGCCATCGCCGGTTTCAATTTGCCGCACGTGTGGCGTTCTGCCATCTATCCCGCTGCGTCACCCAGACATTCGCGACATGACCAAACAAATCGGTCTCGCCCTGCTTTTCGGCCCCGAGCCGCCGTGCCACCGCCTCGGAGGCAACGTTTTCGCGGTCGATGCAATGGATGATCCGTTCGAGCTCGAAGGTGGTAAACGACCAGTCGATCGCCGCCCGCGCCGCTTCGACCGCATAACCCTTGCCGCGAAATTCTTTCGCAATTCCCCAGCCGACCTCAAATCCCGGCCAGCCCGGCGGAAACCACGGGCCGACGCGGCCGACGAATTTTCGGCTCGATTTCTCCTCGACCACGAACATGCCGATACCATGCAGCACCCAATGCCCGGCCATGATGGCCGCATTGCGCCACCCGTTCAGCTCCTCGGTAATGGGCTTGCCATCGACCGTGATGAATCGCGCGGTTCCGGGGTCGGCCAGCATCGCTGTGTTCGGCACGATGTCGGCGCCGCACCAGCTGCGCAGGGTCAACCGCTCGGTCTCTATGACCGGGCCGTTGACCTGCGCAAGCACCGCACTGGACTTGACGGGTGGGATCATGGGTTTCCTGCCTTCCTCGCAGCTATCCGGCAGGCCCCGCGGAGGCTTTTCCGACATTCTGCGTCGATGCTGCGGGGTCCGAGCGCGCCACCACCCCACCGCGAGACGCGCTCAGCCCGCCTGCGATAGCTGCTGTTTGAAGCCGTACTTCAACCACCTTCGGTGGTGCCCCAGGCTCTGTCGAATCCTTCTTCCGCCAGATCGGCCGGCTCGATCCAGAACTGCGCCACGCCCATGTCGCAAAACATGAAATGCTTGTGCACCAACGTGTCGCTGTCCATCTGCAGGAGCAGAACGGTGCCATCAGCATGGGCACTTTCAGCCGTACCCTGGATGTCTTTGCCTATTCCCAACATCTGATGCAGGGGACAATGAAGTTTCCGGCGAACGACCCCGTTTTGAAAGCGGGTCTCCTCAATGTACTCGCGCGGATTTGCAGCCTTGATGGCATCCCAAGAGCCCGGGCCCTTAAACAGGGGTAGCGGACCAATCGCGCGTTCAATCGATGCGACCATCGCTGCTTGGGCCGCCGCCGAGTAGGTATCTCTGGTGTCCGCATGCGGGTTGACACCACCGAATGTATCGATCACGTGGGGTTCCAGGGCGGCCTCGGGATAGGCGCTCATGCCGGTCTGATAACCCCCAGCTCGCTGCCCAAAGCCATGCAAAATTTCAGGGATATCGTCCGGTACTGGGCGTTGGGGGCCAGCGCGATTGGTAAAGATAACACGGGTCGTCGCGAACGGCCCGCCATTTTCGTTCCACAGCATCTCCTCGACCATATCGGCAAAGAAGAAAAGGAGACCGGTTCCTGGCAGCTTTGGCGCATTGGCACCGCCATCGAGGGGAGTGGGTGGCATTTGCGATAGATCTACCTGCACCAAAAAATGAAGAGGCGTGCCAGTTTGTCTTTGTCGCGGCCACTCGATTTTGGAAGGAAGAGACGGCAGCCCGCCCAACTTGCTCAGAGAAGCCTTCCCTGGTTGCCGCCGGAACCAGATCGCCGGTTCGCGCTGCTTGTCGATTTCGTTCGGGTGCATCCTGAAGCTCCGCCGCCTACGTCCAGTTGCCAATGATCCTCCGAAAGCAAGAGCAGAATTCCACACCCGCTTGCAACACAATTTATAATTGCGCTCTCAGGAGCGCATTCCATAGAGCTTTGCTCGATCGGCAGCTCTTGAAGTGGCGTTCGCGCGCTCCGGCATTTGCTGCTATGATCGCCGCAAAAAGGAGCCCCCATGAGCTGGATGCCCACCAACGATCCCGTGCTCGGCGATCCCACAACCTGCGATGCGCTGGAACTGATTATCGTGCCGCGCACCCGCGACCTCGGCGATGGATTCCAGGTCCGCCGCGCGCTGCCGCATGGCAAGCGCCAGATGGTCGGGCCCTTCATCTTCTTCGACCATTTCGGGCCGGTGCAGTTCATGTCCGGCAAAGGCATGGATGTGCGGCCGCATCCGCATATCGGGCTTGCCACCGTCACCTATTTGTTCGACGGCTCGATCATGCACCGCGACAGCGAGGGCAACATCCAGGAGATCCAGCCCGGCGCGATGAACCTGATGACGGCCGGGCGCGGCATCGCGCATTCCGAGCGGACGCCGGACGTGCAGCGCCAGAGCGGCCAGAAGATGCTCGGCCTGCAAAGCTGGATCGCGCTGCCGGCCGGCTCCGAAGAGATCGCACCATCGTTCCAGCATTATGCCGCCGGCGATCTGCCCATGATCGCGGAGCGTGGCTTTTCCGCGCGGGTGATCGCGGGCTCCTCGTTCGGCATCACCTCGCCGGTCGCGATGGTGTCGCCATGGTTCTACACCGAGGTCACCGCGGAACAAGGCGTCAGCGTGCCGCTCGATCCCGACCATGAGGAGCGCGCCATCTATCTGGTCGACGGCGAGGTCGAAATCGCCGGCGAACGCTACGAGGGGCCGCGCCTTCTGATCTTCCGGCCCGGCGACCGCATCACGGTCAAGACCACAAAGCCTGCGCGAATGATGTTCCTCGGCGGCGATGCGCTGGAAGGCCCGCGTCATATCTGGTGGAATTTTGTCTCGTCCAGTAAAGAGCGGATCGAGCAGGCCAAGGCGGACTGGAAAAGCGGCCGCTTCGCGCATGTCCCCAACGAACACGAGTTCATTCCGCTGCCGGAGTGAACCAACCACCATCACTTTTGCCATCCGCCTTTGCGGGCGTGGCATTGCCTTTGAAAGTTTGATTGATGACCACCATGCTCGCCAGCGACCTGCCTTTGCCCCGGCTCGGGCGCGGCAAGGTCCGCGATATCTATGCGGCAGGCCGCGACCGCGTGCTGCTCGTGACCACCGACCGCATCTCAGCCTTCGATGTCGTGATGGCCGAAACCATCCCGATGAAGGGCGCGGTGCTGACCCAGATCAGCGCGTGGTGGTTCAAGCAGCTCAAAGGCGTGGTCCCTCATCACATGATCAGCGCCGACGCGGATGCGATCATCGAGGAAGTGCCTGCGCTGCAGGGACATCAAGCTTCGCTTGCCGGGCGCGCGATGCTGTGCCGGCGCACAAGCGTGTTTCCGATCGAATGCGTGATCCGCGGCTATCTCTCGGGCTCGGCATGGAAGGAATACGCCGCCGAGGGGACGCTGGCCGGCGAAAAACTCCCGCCCGGTCTCGTCGAAAGCGCAAAACTTCAGCCTGCGATCTTCAGCCCGGCGACCAAGGCCGAGACCGGCCATGACGAGAACATCACGATTGCGCGGATGCGCGAAATTCTCGGCGACGAGGTCACCTATACGCTCGAGAGCATGACGAGGGCGGTCTATACGCTCGGCGAGAAAATCAGCCGCGATCGGGGCATCATCATCGCCGACACCAAATTCGAATTTGGCCGGGACAAAGACGGAAATATCATCCTGATCGACGAGGTGATGACGCCCGACAGTTCGCGGTTCTGGGCGGCGGATGTCTACAAGCCCGGCCAGCCGCAGCCAAGTTTCGACAAGCAGCCGCTGCGCGACTATCTCGACGCCGAGCGCCGCGCCGGCCGCTGGAACGGCGACGCACCGCCGCCGCCCTTGCCGGCAACCGTGGTGGAAGCAACCAGCAAGCGTTATCTCGAGGCCTATCGTCGCATTACGGGCGCTGATCTAAACATCTCCCTCGCCCCGCCCTTCGCGGGGAGAGGGTTGGGGTGAGGGGCTCTATCCGCAAATTCCGAAGATAACGAGTGCGGCGACTCCCCCTCACCCGGATTGCTTCGCAATCCGACCTCTCCCCGCAGGCGGGGCGAGGTAAGGTTGAGACCGTTTGCATCAAGAGAACAACAGGGAGCGCCTGACATGACCGACACCGATACCGTGCTTGTCGAACGCGATGGACCGGTGACCATCGTCTCCATCAATCGCCCGCATTGCCGCAACGCCGTCGACGGCGCGACCGCGCGCAAGCTTTACGACGCGTTTTTGGCATTCGACGCCGACACCGAAGCATCGGTCGCGGTGTTCACCGGAACCGGCGGCTATTTCTGCGCCGGCGCCGACCTCAAGGCGGTGGCAACAGGTGATCCCAACAAGAAGCGCGAGATCGGCGGTCACGATACGATCGCGCCGATGGGGCCAAGCCGCCTGCGGCTGACAAAACCCGTGATCGCGGCAGTCGAGGGATTTGCGGTCGCCGGCGGCATGGAACTGGCGCTGTGGGCGGATATGCGCGTGGTCGCCGAAGATGCCATTTTCGGCGTTTTCTGCCGCCGTTTCGGCGTGCCGCTGATCGATCTTGGCACCATCCGGCTGCCGCGATTGATCGGCCATTCCCAGGCGATCGACCTTATTCTCACCGGACGCCCAGTCGGCGGCGCGGAAGCCTTGCGCATGGGGCTTGCCAACCGCCTGGTGCCGAAAGGCGAGACGCGGGCGCAGGCGATCGCGTTGGCCAAGGAGATCGCACGCTTTCCGCAAACTTGCCTGCGCGCCGATCGGCTCTCGGCGTTGCAGCAATGGGGCCTCGCCGAGGAAGACGCCATCGCCAATGAAATGCGCGGCGGGCTCGAGGTCATCGCCTCAGGCGAAACGCTTTCCGGCGCGAGACGTTTTGCCTCGGGCGTCGGCCGCCACGGCGCGTTCGGCGGGAACGAATAAGCCCTCGCTCTCGCAAACCGCCAGGACGAGGGTTTAAGGTTACTGCGCGGGTTCCATCGCGAATCCGGATCGACGTAAAAATATTGTTTTGCTCGTGCGCCGCAGTCGTCTACCACTGACGCCAGGTGCTAGGGGCAAGCGCGCGCGTGGTCATCCAATCCGTTAGTCAATCCGTCAATCTCGGTCCAAGGTTCCGGGCAGCGCTGAACGACGTCCTCGGCGGCGGCGCCGCCAGCGTCCTGACCGTCACCTTCGGGCTATCCTATTCGCTGTTAATCTTCGCGGGCCCGCTCTCGCCCTATCTCTCTTACGGCGTCGCCGCGACCTTCATTTCATCCGCCGTGCTCGCCGCAATCATTGCGCTCGGAAGCTCGTTGCCGTTCGCGGTCGGGGGCCCGGAGAGTTCAACCGCGGCGGTGACGGGAATATTGGCGTCCTCGCTGGTCGAACACATCCAGGCGAACGATCCTTCGGCAGCGCTGCTCGGACCGGTCCTGATCACGCTTGGCCTTTCAACCATCCTTACCGGCATCGTGCTGTGCGGTTTCGGGGTGACGCGGATGGGCCGCGCAATCCGTTATGTGCCCTACCCCGTGGTCGGCGGATTTCTCGGCGCGACCGGCTTGCTGATCGTGCTCGGCGCTATTCGCGTCATCACCGGCCAGCGCGTTCAATTCGCAACCCTCGATCGCTTCGCCAATCTGTTGACGGTGTCCGAACTGGCGGCAGCCTGCGCGATGGCGCTGGTGCTGTACTTGACCTGGCACCGTTCGCGAAGCTCGTTCGGATTGCCCGTCATTCTGATCGGCGGTGTCATCGCCGCACATGTCGCGTTCTGGCTTGCCGGCATCCCGCTGGCGGAAGCGCAGGCCTCGGGATGGACCTTTCAGCCGCCGCCCGGGGCTTCCTTCATGTTGCCGTGGAGCGCCAAAGAGATCAGCCACTATCCCTGGTACACGGTGCCTGACCTGTTGGGTAATCTGATCGCCGTCATCTTCGTGACGGCGACCAGCACCTTGTTCAACACCACCGGCGTCGAAGTCGCCTCGCAGCGCGAAGCCGACCTCGAACGGGAACTCAACGTCACCGGAATCGCCAACATGCTCTCGGGCGCGTTGGGCGGTTATCCGGGCTGTATTTCGATCAGCCGCTCGATGCTCAACCTCAACAGCGGCGGCACCGGCCGCCTGTCCGGCCTGACGGTCGCCGCGGTCTCCGCGCTGATGCTGGCGGTTGCCCCGATGCTGCTCGGCTACATGCCGAAATTCGTGCTCGGCGGGCTGTTGATCTATCTGGGCGCGGATCAGCTCCATAAATGGATCGTCGAGTCGCGGCGGCGGCTCTCGAAAACCGAATATGTGTCGCTGCTGGCGATCATCGTCATCATCGTGCAATGGGGCTTTGTCGCCGGCGTCCTGATCGGCACCGTGATCGGCTGCGCGACCTTTGCATTGAGCGCGTCGCGCATCGATTCCATCAAATACAGCTTTGACGGTTCGGAATATCGCAGTTCGCTCGACCGCTCGCGCGACGATCAGGCGCTGCTGGCCGCGCACGGCGGCGAAATCCAGGGCCTCAATCTGCAAAGCTATCTGTTCTTCGGCTCGGCCAACCGGCTTTACCAGCACGTCAAGGCGCTGCTGGCGCGCCACCCGGAATGCCGCTTCCTGGTGTTCGACTTCAAGCTCGTCACCGGCATCGATTCGTCGGCCGCCTACAGTTTTGCCCAGATCAAGCGGGCGGCGCATGACCGCGGCATCCGGCTGGTGCTGGTCCATCTACCGGCGGCGGCAGAGAAGGCGCTGCGGTCGAGCGAATTCATCTCCAAGGAGGTGAACATCATCGCCGAACTGGATCACGCGCTGGAGTGGTGCGAGAACGAGATCATCACGCAACATCAGGGCCGCGAACAGGAGGAAGCCTCGCTGCGCGACTGGTTTACCCAGATTCTCGGGGGCGAGCGCGACGCGGTCGCGTTGATGCATCGCTGCCAGCGCATCGAAGTCGATGCCGGCGAGACCATCGTCAGCGCCGGTGACGCTGCTGATTCCATGCATTTCATCCTCGATGGCCGGGTGGGGATCATGATTCCGGCGGATGAAGGCCGCACCACACGGGTGCGAAGTCTCGGCCGTTACACGACGATCGGCGAGATGGGCCTGGTGTCGCATGCGCCGCGCAACGCGACGATCCAGGCCGAGATCGCCAGCATTCTCTACGTGCTTGGCGCGGAGCAATTCGAACTCATCAAGCGCGACGATCCCGTGCTAAGCCAGAAACTCCTGACCTATTTCGTCTCCGTGATGGCCGAACGGCTGACCTTTGCCAATCGCATGATCGCGGTGCTGCGACGGTAAATCGTCGTCCCTGCAAAGTGTTTGGGACCCATAACCACAGGCGTTTGTTGTTAAGGAAGCCGTCGCCCCGGGGTGCCCAATTGCGAGGCCGCGGCGTCGCGATGAGCGCAATTGCGCTCACGCGGGGGTCCCCGCTTTCGCGGGGACGACACTGGAGAGTTTTGCGTTTTGAGCGCTGGCGTGCTGAGATATTCGTTCACCGGGCTCACCAGCATGACAGCACTTCCCGACCTGGAGACCTTCGTCATCGGCGATTTTCGCCTGCAAAGCGGGACCGTCATGCCGGCCGTCACCATCGCCTATCGGACGCTGGGCACGCTTGCGCCCGATCGCAGCAATGCGGTGCTGGTCACCCATGGCAACACCAGCGGCCCGCAGATGATCGATCCCGGCGGATCGACCGGCGAAGGCAGCTGGAACGAGATTGTCGGCCCCGGCAAGGCGGTCGACACCAACCGCTACTTTGCGATTTGTCCGAACATGCTGGGGTCGTCCTATGGATCGACCAATGCGGCGAGCCTCGATCCGGCGACGGGCAAGCGCTACGGACCGCGGTTTCCCGAAATCAATGTAAGCGATATCGTCGCCACCCAGCGCGCGCTGCTCGATCATCTCGGCATCGAACGGCTGGTTGCGATCGTCGGCCCGTCCTATGGCGGGTTCCAGGCCTTTCAATGGGCGGTCAACTATCCCGGGATGATGAAAGGGATCGCCGCCATCGTCACATCTCCGCTGGTGCCGCGCGAGCGCTCCGAGGGCAATGTGGAGCGCCTGCTCGCAACGCTGTCGAAGGACCCCAACTGGAACGGCGGCGACTATTACGATGGCGACGGCGTTAAGGAGACCATGATCCAGATCCGCTCCGCCACGCTGAAAACCTACGGGATCGAGACCCGTCTCCGGGATACGATGTCCGACCCTGAAGAGATCGAGGCGGCGATCCGGGAGGAGGCCGCGCGATGGGCGAGAGGGTTCGATGCAAACTCGCTGATCATCCTGGCCAAAGCGTTGCGCGGCTTCGACGTGAGGCCGCAATTTTCCAACATCAAATCGAAGGTTCTCTATGTCTTGTCCCGGACCGACAAATTATTTCCTCCGGACCTTGCCCCCGGCGTGATGCAGGGATTGAAGGCCGCCGGCGTCGACGCCGACTATTTTCTGCTCGACAGCGACTACGGCCACTCGGCATCCGGCCGCGACGCGCATAAATGGGCGCCGCGGTTGCGCACGTTCATGGAGAGCCTGGAGTAGGGATGCAAACTCCCCTGTCGTCCCCGCGAAGGCGGGGACCCATAACCACAGGCGCTCGTTGTTAGGGAAGCCGTCACCCCGCGTGGCTCATTGAGAGGCCGCGGCGTATGGGTCCCGGCGTTCGCCGGGACGACGCAAGTAGTTTCCCCTCAAATCCCCGCCATCATTACGTATTTGATCTCGACATATTCCTCCATGCCGTGATGCGAGCCTTCGCGGCCGAGGCCACTTTCCTTGACGCCGCCGAAGGGCGCGACTTCGGTCGTGATCAAACCGGAGTTGACGCCGACCATGCCGGACTCAAGCGCTTCCGCCACCCGCCAGACCCGGCCGAGATCGCGGGAATAGAAATAGGAGGCGAGCCCGAACGGCGAGTTGTTGCACATCGCGATCACCTCGGCCTCATCCTTGAAGCGGAACACCGGCGCGAGCGGCCCAAACGTCTCTTCCTCCGCCACCAGCGCGTCCGGCGGGACGTCGGCCAAGACCGTCGGCTCGAAGAAGGTGCCGCCGAGCGGATGGCGTTTTCCCCCGGTGACGATCTTGGCGCCGCGCTTGACCGCGTCCGCAATGTGCTTTTCGACCTTGAGCACCGCGTCCATGTTGATCAGCGGCCCCTGCGCCACGCCCTGCTCGGTGCCGTCGCCGATCTTCATCGCGGCGGCTTTCTTGGAAAGCTTGTCGACGAACGCGTCGTAGATCTTGTCCTGGGCGTAGATACGGTTGGCGCAGACGCAGGTCTGGCCCATATTGCGATATTTCGAGACCATCGCGCCTTCAACTGCGGCATCAATATCGGCATCGTCGAACACGATAAACGGCGCGTTGCCGCCGAGCTCGAGCCCGAGCTTCTTCACCCCGACCGCTGCCTGCTGATACAAGATCTTGCCGACTTCGGTCGATCCGGTAAAACCGACGAAGCGCACGGCAGGGTGTTCACACAGCACCTTGCCGATCGCTGACGAATTGCCGGTGACGATATTGAAAACACCCTTGGGCACGCCGGCTTTTTCCGCCAGTGCGACCAGCGCCAGCGCGGTGAGCGGCGTTTGGTTGGCAGGTTTTAGGACCACCGTGCAGCCGGCGGCGAGTGCCGGCGACACTTTGCGGGTGATCATCGAGCAGGGAAAATTCCATGGCGTAATCGCGCCGCAGACGCCGATCGGCTGTTTGATCGCGATCAGCCGAGCGTCCGCCCGCTGCGAGGGGATGGTTTCGCCATAGACGCGCCGCGCCTCTTCGGCGAAGAACTCGACATAGGCGCCGCCAATGTCGACCTCACCGAGCGCCTCGGTGAGCGGCTTGCCCTGCTCAGAGGTCAGAATCAGTGCCAAATCCTCGCGGTTGGCGATGATCAGGTCGAACCATTTGCGCAAGATGTTGGAGCGCTGCTTGGCGGTGAGCTTCGCCCAGGCCGGAAACGCGCGCTGGGCGGCTTCCACTGCTTGCGTTGCTTCCGTCGTGCTCATCTTCGGCACTTTTGCAAGTTCGACGCCGTTGACGGGATTGTTCACGGGCACCGCCGCGGTGCCGGTCCAGGCGCCGTCGATGTAGCACTGCTCGCGCAGTAGCGAGGAATCCTTCAGGCGGTCACGCAGCGATGGCGTGGAGGCTTGCGACGTGCGTGCGGCAGCGGTGGGCGACATGGCGTTACTCCTCGGATCTTTTTGGAATTGAATCCGAGTATAGGCTGAAACCGCGCGCGATGCACCGGCCGCAAAAGCGTAGCTGATTCAACCAATTTTGAGGGCTAGTATGACCGTCATTCCGGGATGGTCCCAACGGGTCGGCGCTGCGCGCCGCCCGATGACAAGCTCCGGACCAGACCCGGAATCTCGAGATTCCGGGCTCGATGCTTCGCATCGCCCCGGAATGACAGTCTCGGATCAGGCCGCGCCGCTCATATAGGTTTCGCGG
Organism: Bradyrhizobium lablabi; assembly: GCF_900141755.1. Classification (NCBI taxonomy): domain Bacteria; kingdom Pseudomonadati; phylum Pseudomonadota; class Alphaproteobacteria; order Hyphomicrobiales; family Nitrobacteraceae; genus Bradyrhizobium; species Bradyrhizobium lablabi. The sequence continues at coordinate 3,893,781 of NZ_LT670844.1, forward strand.
CGGCCGATCATGCGCTCCGCCGCGGCCTTGGCATCCGCCTTGGTGGAGGTCGCGCAGGTGCGGTATTCGAGGTCGGGCATGGCGGCGGGTTCGCGGCGGCCGAACCACGACTTGGTGCCGACCGGCAACAGTGACAGGGCTTGCGCGACATTATCGACGGCGCCGAACGAGTGCAGCGCACCGGTGCCGGCAAAGCGAACCTCATAAATGCCGGGCGTGATCGGCGCTTCGATATTTTCGCCACGCCCAAGGCGGGGATACCGTTTCCATTCGCTCCAGGTCGAAATCATTTTTTGGCTCCCCTCGCAGCCTCAAGCCGCAATCATTTGCATCAAATTTTTGCGACGGCCCTGTCCATTTGTGCCGTAGTCTGAACGCCTTACTGAAAAAAATTAGTTCCCGAAACTGATCAAAGGCAACATACCGGCAATGTCGGTTGTGGTCACCGGCAATGCGGCCCAATTCACCGGAAATTATGGCAGGTGTTGCAGTTCGGTCGCGCAACGGACACTAAACCTTCGCATTGCCGGAGAGCCATCACGAGATCGCGACCGCTGTGCGCCGAGCGGCCGCCGATGCTTGCGGGAAGCAGCGGACGGGAGGAAGATCGCTCGTTCCAAAAAATAACGGAAGGTGACCCCATGCAAAGCAAAGCTCAGATCGATCAACTGCTGCGTCAGAAGAGCGACGCCAAGGAAATTCCGGGCGTGGTCGCAATCGCCGCGAACAGCAAGGAGCCGATCTACCAGGGCGCGTTCGGCAAACGCGACCTGTCCAAAGACGACGCCATGACGCTGGACAGCGTGTTCTGGATCGCCTCGATGACCAAGGCGATCACGACGGCCGGGGCCATGCAACTGGTCGAGCAGGGCAAGCTTTCGCTCAACGCGCCGATCGGCAAGGTGCTGCCCGACCTCGCTTCGCCGCAAGTGCTCGAAGGTTTTGCGGCCGACGGCGAACCGAAACTGCGGCCGGCGAAAAATCCGATCACGCTGCGCCATCTCATGACCCACACCGCCGGCTTCGCCTACGACATGTGGAACGGCGACATGGTGAAATATCTGGAGCGGAGCGGAACGCCGGGCGTCATCACCTGCAAGAACGATGCGCTGAAGACGCCGCTGATGACGGACCCCGGCACACGCTGGGAATACGGCACCAATATCGATTTCGTCGGCAAGGCGGTGGAAGCGGTGAGCGGCAAGCGGCTCGATGCTTACTTGCGCGACCATTTATTCACCCCACTTGGCATGAGCGACACCGGTTTCAAGCTAACCGAATCCCAACGCAAGCGCCTGGTCGGCATGCACGCCCGCACGCCCGACGGGTCGTTGACGCCGATTCCGTTCGAGCTCGAACAGGATCCGGAATTCCACATGGGTGGCGGCGGTCTCTACGGCACCGCGGGCGATTACATCAAATTCACCCAGATGATCCTCAACAAAGGCCGCGGCAACGGCAACCAGGTGCTCAAGCCCGAGACGGTCGCGATGATGGGGCAGAACCACATCGGCGACCTCAATATGACCAAGATGAATTCGGCGCTGCCGGATTTCACCAACGACGTCGACCTCTATCCTGACATGGCGAAGAAATGGGGGCTCTCGTTCCTCATCAATACCGCCAAGACGCCGGAAGGCCGCAGCCCCGGCAGTCTCGCCTGGGCGGGCCTTGCCAACACCTATTTCTGGATCGACCCGTCGCGCGACGTCAGCGGCGTGATCCTGATGCAGCTGTTGCCGTTCGCGGACAACAAGGGCCTGGAAGCGCTCGCGGGCTTCGAGCGCGGCGTCTATGCCGGGCTCGATGCCACGGGCCAGAAGGCGGCGTGATCTCTTCTCCCTCTCCCGCTTGCGGGGGAGGGTCAGGGTGGGGGTGCTTCCGCGCATTCGGACTCGCGGTGAGCCCCCCTCACCCATACTGCTTGCAATGAAAGCTAATGCAGACATGAGATTTCGTTCTCGCGGCGCGATCCGCCCGAGGTTTGCCCAAAATTTTCGCGCCTTGAAATCAGAGGGCGCGGGGAATGCCGGATGCGCGCTGCACCCGCGGTCTCGTGTGCAAAATTGTGCAAAAAACGCACACGAGCATACAGGTTCAGCGGAGGCAATCCGGCATTCCCTGCGCAATGGTTTTACGGCCTATATCGCGCTCTCCCCGGCGATCGGGCTTGTTTGACACCGTCGCCTGCGAATATGGCTGTCAGAGCCCGGTTGGGATGACAGGCCTCCGCAAACTTGACGCCAACCACTGAGGCGTCAGGACCACACGACTTCACCGTACGCAGCAACACCGTTCGTCAGCGCGCCGTTTGATCGCTCACAGATCCTTGCGAACCCGCCCTGCCATCACGTTTCACGCCTGACGCTGCCGCGTCCACCACATCCCGCCCCGCGTCTCTGACGATCCGGATACGCCCCTCTGTGGGACAGGATGGGGAGGGATTTATTGGTGATTTGGGGGTGGCGTCAAGAGAAAGTTCGGATTTTCCGAAATAATAGATTCAGGCTACAGCGCTGTCATTGATTGTCTGGATTTTCGTAAACAGCCGGGCGACTTTTTCCTCATTAAACAACTTTTCTGGCCCTGTCGGCGCCAGGTCGGTGAAGGGCGCCTCATAAAGCAAACCGGGGTCCATCATACCCTGATCGGTCAAATGCTCGATCACCATATTGATGAACTCGATCTGCGCCGCGGTTGCGGCCCCGGCTGCGAGGAATTCTCCAAAGGCCTCGCTGACCGCCGAGCGGTCCAGCCCGACGAGAGACCGCACGAAACGGCCAAACCCCTTGCTCGTCTCCCGCGCCCGTTCGATATCGCCGGCCTCGCCGATCCCAGCGTCCAGCAGCATCTTCTCGAGTTCGCTCAGGTCCGTCGGCGTGAGCGGCTTACCCTGCCGCAGCTTGTGAAGCACAATGTGATCTTCGTGCGCTTTGAGGAAATGCCGGGCCTTCTGCTTGAAGCGCGCGAAGTCGGCCTCGCCGACCTGCGGCAACTCATGTTCGACGCCATCACCGATCTCGTCGGCAAAGTTCGAATAGACCACAGCCTTTCTCGATTTTTCGATGTGCTGGACCAGATCGCGCAGACGCAGCCGTACAAGTTCGAGCAGGGGTACGGTTACGCCTTCCCACCATTGTTCCGTCTGAATCTCTTCGATCAGCACTGCCTGCTGCGCGATCGCCGGAATGCCGGTCTGGTCTTCCAGCGCCGACGCGATCTCAAGAAGCTGCTTTCGCAGCAAATCGAAGCGCTTTGAACCCTTCAGCAGCGCAAGCTGTAACGAAAACATCAGCATATCGAACCGCTTTGCCTCTTCAGTTCCCAAGCCGCGTTCCGAAGGCAACGGCGCGATCTCTTCAACCAGCTCCTTGCGTTTTTCGTCGTCGATGGGAACCCATGCCTTCGGCTCCCGGTACTTTTCGACGGCGCGGCGTCGCTGGCGGACAAGGAAATTGTCGAGGTTGAGGCTGGTGACGGTATCCTGCAATGTTTTCAGCGCGCCAGCCTGGATGACGGCCTCGCTCGGCGGCAGTTCATCGCCAGGCACAAAGGGCGCTTGTTGGCCTTCCGAGAAACCATCCGGTTTGCGGCTCTTCTCATCCAGCGCGCGCACCAGATCGATCCTTGCCGCGAACAATCGTTCCGACAGCGATTTGGCCGAGCCTGCCTCTTTCAGTTCCGGGTTGGCGCCGAAGAATTCGAGGTTCTGGCAATAGTCAAAGACGCGGAAGAATTCCTTATGCTGACGCGGACCGAACAGGTCTTCACAGAGTCGCGTACCGCGGCCCATCATCTGCCAGAACTTTGTCTTCGAACGAACCTGTTTGAAGAAGACGAGATTCAGGATTTCCGGCACGTCGATGCCGGTGTCGAGCATATCGACAGATATCGCGATATGCGGCGCTTTGGTCTTAATCGAGAAATCGTCGATAAGGGACTGTGCATATGGTCCGGTCTTGTGGGTAATAATCCGCGCGAAATGTCCCGCAAGCGCCGGATAGGCCGCATTAAAGCGCTTCTCGATAAATTCCGCGTGGTCCTGATTCTTGGCGAAGATGATAGTCTTGCCGAGCCGGTCGCCGCCTTCAACCTTGAGACCATTCTGCATCAGATGCGCGATGACTCGATCAACGGTATCTTCATTGAACAGCCGTTTGTTGACCTCGGCCGCATCGACGCTGTCGGGGATTTCATCCTCGCCCCATTCCAGCATATCCCACTGGTCTTTTTCTTCCTCGGTGAGGTCGGCGTAGCGCAGACCGGAGCGCACAATTTTCAGCGGCACCGAGATCGCCTTCGGCGGCACCAGCCAGCCGTCGGCCACGGCCTCGTCAAGCGAATAGGCATCGGTCGGCACGCCGTCCTCAAGGTCGAACAATGAATAGGTGTTCTTGTCGATCTCGTCCTTTGGCGTCGCCGTCAGTCCGACGAGAAACGAATCGAAATATTCAAAGATCGCGCGGAAGCGCTGGTAAACCGAACGGTGCGCCTCGTCGATAACGATGAGATCAAAGTGGCCGGGGCCAAACTTCGCCTTGCCCTCCTGCTTGCCGTCGATCAGGTTCATCATCGTCGGGTAGGTGGACAGAAAAACGCGACCCTCGCTGGTGCGTTCGGTGACGAGATTCACCGGTGCTGCGTCCGGCAGATGTGCCTTGAAGGCGCCGGCCGCCTGATTCACCAGCGCCACCCGGTCGGCGAGAAACAGTACGCGCTTCACCCAACCCGCGCGCATCAGAAGATCGACCAGCGCAATTACCGTGCGCGTCTTGCCTGAGCCCGTCGCCATCACCAGCAGCGCCTTGCGCTCGCCGTCCTGCTCGAAACTCCGCGCGACGTTTCGGATCGCCCGGTGCTGATAGGGGCGCTCGACGATCTTGCGATTGATCGCTTCCGAACCGAGTTTCTTCCGGCTGGTGCGGCGCTGGATCACAAGCTCCAGTTCGTCGCGCTTGTAGAAGCCGCCGATCTGGCGTGGCGGACAGCGGGTATCGTCCCAGATCCAGTGCTCGTAGCCGTTGGAATAGAAGATCACCGGGCGCTGGCCGAAGCGCGCCTCCAGGCAATCGGCATAGAGCTTGGCCTGCTGCTGGCCGACGCGCGCGTCTACACGGGTGCGCTTGGCCTCGACCAGCCCGAGCGGCTTACCGTCTGCACCCCATAGGACGTAATCGACGAAGCCTGTGCCTTCATTGTTCGGCATGCCCTCGACGCGAAACTCGATATCGTCGGGCTTGTCGAGCGCCCAGCCGGCCTCGCGTAGAAGCAGGTCGATATAACGGTCGCGGGTCTCGGCCTCGTTGTAATTGTGCGTATCCGGTCGCGTTTCGGCTGCCTTGCGCGCGGCGGCGACCGCGGCGCGAAGCTGCTTCAGTTCGTCATCGAGGTTTTGCTTGTCGGTAAGAAGCTTGGTCAGTTCGCCGTTCTTGGCGTCGAGTTCGGCTTGTTGCGCTTTGAGTTGAACGAAGGCCTTTTTGAGCACCTCGTCGCGGCGCGACAGCGCCCCCGCGTCGAAGGCAAGACCATCGGCCGGCTTGCTCTTTCGCGCATAGGTGCGGGCAAGCCAGAAGCAGACGTGAAACAATTCTTTCACGGCACCATTGGCGTCGCCGGGGCTGATGGTCTTTTCTTCGTGCACGGCGCGATTGCGCAGCGTGTTGATGTATCTCGCTTTTGCAAATACCGCTTCACCCGCCGCACGGCGAAAGCTCGGCTCATGCAAAAGTGCAGCGATATTGTCCTGATAGGGCAGCTTCAACCCGGGATCGGTGCGGAACGCCCACTTCACCGCGACCTCGACCGCCTTGCCGGCGAAGAACGCCGCCGCCGTCGGCGAGACACCAGCCTGACGCTCCGCCTCCGCCGCCGCCTCGTGCACGGCGGGGAATTCGGCAGCGAGGAAGGCGAAATTGGACATCGATTGGGGTTTCCGTCAGGCCGCGTCGGCCACCGCGCGCACCTGCAGACGGACGCCGGTCTCAGCCTGCAACAGACTAATCACTGCCAGCAGGTTTTCGGCGGTGGGATTGCCCGACGGTCCGAACATGCGCATCAGGCTCTTGGGTGATCTACCGAGGGCTGTGCCGAGCTTTTCGAACCCGATCGTGGCGTTGATGCACGAGCGCAACGCGGCGCGCCCCTCCTCCAGGTTACCGTCGAGCAGCGCCTGCATTGCTTCGCCGAGCAAGGCCTGCCGAAATTTGACGTCGCGGCGCGCCCGCGCCTGCACCGTCTCGCGAAAACTTCTGGTCAGGGGCATGATCAGCTCCTCCTTGTTCGTCCGGCCGCCTTGCGCGCCTTGTAGCTGCGCCAGTGGCGTAACGCGCTCTGAATGTCGTTCTGCTGCCGCCGCTTGGTGCCGCCGCCCAGCAGAATGACAAGCACCTTGCCGTCCCAGCCGAAGTAAACTCGATAACCGGGGCCGCGATTGATCCGCAGTTCCGAGACGCCTTCGCCAAGCGGCTTCGCGTTCGAAATGTTGCCTTCGCCAAGCCGATCGATGGCAATCGTGACCAGAGCCGCGGCGTGATCGTCGAGAGCATCGAACCAGCGCCTGAAGGGGCTAACGTCCTCATCGGTGACGAATTCCTCGACCTGGATCATATGGTACCAAATATGTTACCATATGGCAAGCGGATTACCGCCTGACGCTCCGCCTCGTGCACGGCGGGGAATTCGGCAGCGAGGAAGGCGAAGCTGGACATGGAAGGTCCGCTTAAAGTTGGCCAGAAAAGGCGCGGGATTGGAGGGAGGAAAATAAGCTAGTAAGTCGCCTGCAGTGATCTCTTTGTACGCTTAGCGAGCCTTCAAATCGCTCTGCGATCTCTTCGAAGCGAACTTGTTGGTTGACACTAATTTTTGGGATCAGAAAACCTTCGATCTGCTTAAAGTTAAGTCCAGGCTTTGTTTGCCCATACTGCCATTTTTGAATTTGGCGCTGCCCTTCACGAGAACTTAGAAAGAAAGAAAGAAACTTTGGCCGTAATTTTGCGAGAGTCGGCCTGAGGATCGCAACATGCTGACTAACGTATGATCCGATCAAGTCTGCAGGAAGTTCGGCCACCCTGCCGATCCGCGATCCAGTAACCGTCAAAAGAACGTCACCTTTATGCGTGCGAGTTCTCCGTGCTTCGGCGTTCTCAGGAGCAGCAACATACACTGGGTCTTCGTGGGAAATGCTGTTCATTTGAACATCCAACGAGCGAATGAAACGTGATCCTTCGGGGGAATAATATTTCGACCAATTTCGACCGCCGCTCGTGATAAAATCTAGGTACTCTCCCAATGCCTCCGTCTTGCCGCTAGATGCCTTGCGCAAAGCGAATTCTACAAAAGAATTCTTTGTATTTTCGAGCAGGTCGAGGGCACTTTTGCGCTTGCGGCGAAGCGCATCCGCCTTGTCCAGGATAGCTGCGATCCGCCGCTGCTCTTCAAGCGGGGGAAGGCGGATTTCGAGGCGCTTCAAGAAATCCGCAGGAACGCGCTTTTGACCAGCGCTGCCAGTCATATTCTGGGCACCCAGCTCTCTGAAAGAAGAGTTCCAAATTTTGTAGAAAAGAAAATCAGGCAACACATCATTGGCGACGCGAAGCACGTGGAATTCAGTCGAGCCAAAGCCGAAAGGCTTGCTTAGTGAGAAAGTCCGCGACGCCTTACCGTTTTCGAAGCAGGGCGTGATTTTTGCTACTAGAACGTCGCCTCGTTCAAAATACGTGTAGCCCTTCTTGACCTCTGCAACAGTGCGCTCCTCTTCGAATGCAATGCGTCCTTCCTCGGAAACCGCCGCCATCGGAAGAAAAGACGCGAGTGCGCTATCGTCCAGGGATTTCGGTATCTTAGGATTGATGTCGCAAATCTCGCTAAGACGTGCAGTTCGGAAGGTCACAACATCCCCTCCAACTCTTCCAGCCCCTCAGCAATTTCTTGCTCCAACGTCTTCAGTTCGGCGATAATCTCCTTCGGCGGTCGGTGGATTGCAGCCTCGTACACGACTTCCTTGTAACGGTTGATTGATAGTTCATAGCCCGCCGCCGCGATCTCTGCCTTGGGAACGCAGAAGCTCTGCGCGGTGCGTGGGCGCTCACGCTCAGCGCTCGCGCGCTGCTTCCAGCGCGCGGCGATATCGGGCAGATTGTTCTTGGCGTGTTCGTCCTCGCCGAGTTTTGCCCTGGGCCCGATCTTCTCCGCCGGGAGCAGCGGGGTGCGCTTGTCGTCCAGCGAAAGCCCGTCCGCCTGGCAATCGTAGAACCAAACATGATCCGTTCCACCCGAATTGGTCTTTGTGAACAGCACGATCGCCGTGGAAACGCCGGCATAGGGCCGGAACACGCCGGCCGGCAGCTTGACGATGCAGTCGAGCTTGTGATCCTCCACCAGCATGCGGCGGATTTCCTTGTGCGCCGTGGAGGAGCCGAACAGAACGCCGTCCGGCACGATCACCGCCGCGCGCCCGCCGGGCTTCAATAGCTTCAGGAACAGAGCCATGAACAGAAGCTCGGTCTTCTTGGTTTTGACAACAGCCAGCAGGTCTTTCGCGGTGGTCTCATAATCGAGCGAACCGGCGAACGGCGGATTGGCGAGCACGAGGGAGTAGCGGTCGGAATCGCCGGCATGCTCCTGCGCCAGCGAATCCTTGTAGCGGATGTCGGGATTGTCGACGCCGTGCAGCGTCATGTTCATCGAACCGATCCGCAGCATGGTGCCGTCGAAGTCGAAGCCGTGAAACATCTCCTCGTGGAAATGATCGCGCGACGCTTTTTCCTGAAACAGTTTTGGATGGTTTTCGCGCAGATATTCGCCGGCCGCGACCAGGAAGCCGCAGGTGCCGCAGGCGGGATCGCAGATGATGTCTTTCGGACCGGGCGCCATCATATCGACCATCAGCGCGATGATGTGGCGCGGGGTGCGGAACTGGCCGTTCTGCCCGGCGGTCGCGATCTTCGACAGCATGTACTCGTAGAGGTCGCCCTTGGTATCGCGATCCTCCATCGGGATATCGGCCAAGAGGTCGACTACCTTGGCCAGCAGCGCCGGTGTCGGAATCGTGAAGCGCGCGCCCTTCATATGGGTGGCGTGCGCGGTGTCGGCATCGGCCATGTTGCGCAGGAACGGAAACACATGCTCGGAGACGATTTCGAACATCGTTCCGGGGTCGCGGTTCTTCAGTCGCGACCAGCGCATATCCTCATAGGCGACGCCGCCGCCCTTGCCGATGCCATCCTTGCCCTTTGGAAATATGCGCCGCTCGATCGGCTTGCCGAGACGATTGGCCTTGTTCTCTTCGAGCGTGTGCAAGTCATCCAGCCCGCGCATGAACAGGAGATAGGTGATCTGCTCGATCACCTCGAGCGGATTGGCGATGCCGCCCGCCCAGAACGCATTCCACACGCCATCGATCTTGGAGCGAAGTTCACCCGTCAGCATGCAGCCCCCGATTGATAGGTCTCGCAAGTTGCATAGCAAATGTCGCGAGGAAAGCGAAGCTCTTGGGCCGTTTGGGGTTCGGCTGTTTCACGGACTGAGCCGGCGGAGACTCCCCTCATCCGAAATTCGCGCTTCGTTATTTCAAGAAAGACGTGGATGCCCGGGTCAAGCCCGGGCATGACGGTTGAGGGATCGCCTTTTCAGCGACCGACCCCGCTGCGACTCCCCCTCACCCGAAATTCGCGCTTCGCTCGAATTTCGACCTCTCCCCGCATCCGCCTTCGCCCGAAGGCGGGCTTCGGCGGACAAGAGCGGGGCGAGGTGAAGAACGTCCCTACACCGGCAATCCGTTCGACTTCGCCAATTCCTTCAGCGACACTTGCGGCCGTGCGCCGATGTGCTGGATCACTTCGGCGGCGGCGAGCGCGCCCAGCCGGCCGGCCGCGTCATGGCCCGCGCCACGCACCAGGCCGAACAGGAAGCCGGCGGCGAACAGATCGCCGGCGCCTGTCGTGTCGACCATTTTCTCGATCGGGAAGGCCGGCACTTCGACAACGCTGTCTTTCGATGCCACCACGCACCCCTTCTCGCTGCGGGTGACAACGCCGAGTTTTGCGTCGGTGCGCAATTGCTTCAGCGCCGTTGCAAAATCAGAGGTCTGGTACAGCGAGTGCAGTTCGGCCTCATTGGCGAACACCAGATCGACGGTACCATTTCGCATCAAATCGATGAACTCGCCGCGATAGCGGTCGACGCAAAACGAATCCGACATCGTCAGCGCGACCTGGCGGCCCGCCTTGTGCGCAATGGTCGAGGCCTTGACAAAGGCATCCTTGGCGCTCTTCGGATCCCAGAGATAGCCTTCGAGATAAATGATGCTCGATGCCGCGATCTCTGCGGGATCGATATCGTCGGGCGTCAGTTCCTGCGCGGCGCCAAGATAGGTGTTCATGGTGCGCTCGCCGTCGGGCGTCACCAGAATATAGGAGCAGCCGGTGGCGGGGCCGTCGAGCGCTGCCCTGGTCTCGAACGCGACGCCCGCGGCGCGGATGTCATGGATGTACATCCGCCCGATCTGATCGTCCCTGACCTTGCCGACATAGGCCGCCCGCGCCCCGAGACTGGCGACCCCGACAATGGTGTTGGCCGCCGAGCCGCCGGACATTTCGGTCGCCGGCCCCATGTCGCGGTAGATCGCCGCGGCGCGGGCCTCGTCGATCAGCGCCATGCCGCCCTTGGTCATGCCGTGGGCTGCGAGAAAGCCCTCATCGGTCCGCACCAATACATCGAAAATCGCATTGCCGATCCCGAGAACGTCGTATTTCGCGTCAGTCATCCGTCAGTCCTGTGCTGGAGCGTGATGACTTTTCTTCGAATCGTCATCCCGCTCTATCTTTTTGTTTGAGCATGATCTTTTCGGAAAACCGGTACCCACTTTTCCGGATCATGCTCTGGGCAATTGCGCCTTTGCGGAAAAATCCGCTTCAATGGGGGGTGCAGCGGCCTATCACGATCGGCCGTGCGCCAGCAAGCGACAGTGTTATACAGCCGCCCATGATCCGTTCCTTCCTTACCGTTTCCGCCGGCACGCTGGCCTCGCGGCTGCTCGGATTCGCGCGCGACGCCATGATTGCCGCGCTGCTGGGCGCAGGCCCGGTCGCCGACGCATTTCTGGTGGCGTTTCAGCTGGTCAATGTCGTCAGACGCCTGCTGACCGAAGGCGCGCTGAACGCGGCGCTGGTGCCGGCCTGGCTGCGCGTGCGCGAGGCCGATGGCGCCGCGGCAGCCGCGGTATTCGCAGGACGCGTGCTCGGCACCGTCAGTGCCGCGCTGATCGTGGCCGCGGCTCTGATCGGCCTGCTGATGCCCCTGGTCATGACCGCGCTGGCGCCGGGATTTGCCGGCGGGGCGACCTTGCAACTCGCCGTCGACGATGCCCGCTTGATGCTGCCCTATCTCGCCTTCGCGGGCCCTGTCACGGTGATGATGGCGCTGTTGAACGCACAATCCCGATTTGCGCTCACCGCGTTCTCGCCGCTGTTGTTCAACATCGCGCTGATCGCGGTGATGCTCGCGCTGCTTTTGTGGCGGCAGGATGCGAGTTCCGCCGCGCCGATACTGGCTGCGACCGTCGGCATCGCCGGGTTTTTGCAATTGCTGATTCTGGTTTTGCGCCGAGGCGAAAACGTCGCAATGCCGCTGCGCGTCGCATTCGATGCGCCGATGCGGACCTTTCTCGGCAAGGCGATCCCCGGCATGGTGGCGAGCGCCGGCCCGCAATTGCTGGTCGTCGCAGGCGCCGTGATCGCCTCAAGCTCGCCGTCGGCGGTGTCGTGGCTTTATTTCGCCAACCGCCTGATCGAACTGCCGCTCGGCATTGTCGGCGTCGCCATGGGCACCGTGCTGGTGCCCGAATTGTCGCGCGCGCTGCGCGGTAGTGATCACACCGCAATCGCTCATGCCGGATCGCGCGGGCTCGAGCTCGCGCTCGGCCTGGCGCTGCCGGCGACGCTCGGACTGATCGTGCTCGGCGCGCCGATCGTGCGGCTGTTGTTCGAGCACGGCGCCTTCACCGCATCGGACAGTGCGGCCACCGCGCATGCGCTGATGTGGCTCGCGCTCGGACTGCCCGCGCACGTGCTGGTGAAAGCGCTGTCGCCGGCATTTTTCGCGCGCGAGGATACGATCACGCCGCTCCTTGCGACGCTGAAGGGGCTCGCGGTCGCGATCGTTCTGGCGATCGTGCTCGGTCACATCTTTGGCCCGAACGGCATCGCCGCCAGCATCGCGTTCGGTGCGTGGAGCAGCGCGCTTGCGCTGATCCGGCGCGGCGCGGCGACATTCGGATTTTCGATCGACGCCGCGGCGCGGCGGCGGCTGCCGCGCATCGTGGTGGCGGCGCTCGCCATGGGCGGGCTGTTGTGGCTGGTGCCGGCCCTTGTGCTGCCGCCAACCGCTGACGCGCATGGCTTAGTGCAGGCGGCACTGCTGGCGACGCTGATATCGGGCGGAATGGCGATTTACGGCCTGCTTCTGGGCGCCTTTGGCGTGGTCAAATGGGACGCAGCGGTTGCCGCGGTCAGACAAACCAAGGTGACCGGCTTGCGCGACTGATGCCCGCGTGGCATTTGACGGCGCGAAGAAGGAAAGCTGACCATGGCATTCGTTGAACGGGTTTTTTCGGGCATCCAGCCGACGGGCAATTTGCATCTCGGCAATTACCTCGGCGCGATCATCAACTTCGTGAAGCTGCAGGAGACCCACAATTGTCTCTATTGCGTGGTCGACATGCATGCGCTGACGCAGCCCGTGGAAGTATGGGGGGGACCCGCCGGACTCGCGCACAACACCCGCGAGGTGACCGCGGCCTTCATCGCGAGCGGCATCGATCCCAAGAAGCACATCGTGTTCAACCAGAGCCAGGTGCACGAACACGCGGAACTCACCTGGATCTTCAATTGCGTGGCGCGGGTCGGCTGGCTCAACCGGATGACGCAGTTCAAGGAGAAGGCCGGCAAGGATCGCGAGAATGCGTCCGTGGGCCTCTACGATTATCCCGTGCTGATGGCGGCCGACATCCTGCTCTATCGTGCCACCCATGTGCCGGTCGGAGAGGACCAGAAGCAGCACCTCGAACTGTCGCGCGACATCGCGCAGAAATTCAACAATGATTTCGGCGACTCGATCCGCAGCCACGGCCATGACGACGGCATGTTCTTTCCGCTGCCGGAGCCTTTGATCACGGGACCTGCGACGCGGGTGATGTCATTGCGCGACGGCACCAAGAAAATGTCGAAATCGGATGCGTCGGACAATTCCCGCATCAACCTCACCGACGACGCCGACACCATCGCGCAGAAGATCCGCAAGGCGAAGACCGATCCGGAGCCGTTGCCGTCGGAGGAAAAGGGGCTCGAGACGCGTCCCGAAGCCGACAATCTGGTCGGCATTTTCGCGGCGCTGTCGGGGCGCAGCAAGGCTGACGTGCTGCGCGAATTCGGCGGCGGGCAGTTTTCCAACTTCAAGAACTCGCTGGTCGAGCTTTGCATCGCAAAACTGTCGCCGATTGCCTCCGAGATGAAGCGATTGGTCGCAGACCCCGGGCATATCGACGCCATCCTGGTCGACGGCGCCGACCGGGCGCGCGCCATCGCCGCCGAGACCATGAAGGCGACCAAGGACATCGTCGGTTTCGTCCGCAAGAGCTAGGCTTGAGCCGGGTTTGAACCAGGTTTTCTTGGCTTCGCCATAATTTGACGCAGCGCACTCTGCGCCTTGCGCGCATTCTCTTTTGAGGGACAGGCGCTCACGTCGGCTTGTCGAGGATGGCTGCGCCGTGGCAGCATGCGTCGGTTTGGCGCAGCATCGGGACGTGCATGACCACCAGGCGACGAAGCTACGAGACGGGTCACAAGCCAAAATGTCTGGTCATCGTTGACGACACCGCGGAATGGGACCGCGCCGTCTATTATGCCAGCCGCTGGGCGATTCGCGTCGGCGGCGGCGTGGTGATGCTGCGCATCATCGAGATCGAGGACCAGAACCAGCAATGGCTGGGGGTCGCCGACATCATGCGCGCCGAGGCCCATGAGGACGCCAACGCCGCGCTCGACCGCGCCGCCGGCCGCGCTAATGGCATCGCCGCGATCACGCCCGAGCGGGTGATCCGCGAGGGCGACCCGACCGAGCAGATCCTCGACGTCATCGACCAGGACGTCGACATCGCGCTCCTGGTGCTCGCCGCCAATCCGGGACCGGAAGGCCCCGGCCCGATCATCGCCATGATGGCCAACACGGTCGGCTCGTTCCCGATCCCCGTCACCATCATTTCAGGCGATTTGAGCGACGAGGAGATCGACGCATTGTCCTAGCTGTCGTCCCGGCCTTGAGCCGGGACCCATACGCCGCGGCGTGTCTTTTGGCACGCTGGGAGACGGCTTCTGCAACAATAAAGGCCTGTGGTTATGGGTCCCCGCGTCCGCGGGGACGACCAGCATGGGGGCCATCCTGCCCCTTGATCGTGCATCCGCCATCGCCATCTGCTAAGGGACAACCCACGCGCCGGCCTTGAACCGGCGACGCCGGAGAAAGCCATGTTTATTCAGACCGAAGCTACCCCTAACCCCGCCACCCTGAAGTTCATCCCTGGCCGCGCGGTGCTCGACAGCGGCACCATGGAATTTGCCAACCGCGAGGCCGCCGCGCGCTCGCCGCTCGCCGAAAGACTGTTCGGCGTGCCCGGCGTCACCAGCGTGTTTTACGGCTCCGATTTTGTCACCGTGACAAAAGACGACAGCGACTGGCAGCACCTGAAGCCCGCCATCCTCGGCGCCATCATGGAGCACTACATGTCCGGCGCGCCGCTGTTGGCCGACGGCAGTGTTTCGAGCGACGAGGCCGCCGACGAAGAGGACGAGTTCTTCAGCGACGATGACGCCGAGACGGTCGCGACGATCAAGGACCTGATCGAAACCAGGGTGCGCCCGGCAGTCGCCAATGACGGCGGCGACATCACCTTCCGCGGCTTCAAGGACGGCATCGTCTATCTCAATATGAAGGGCTCCTGCGCCGGCTGCCCGTCATCCACCGCGACCCTGCAGCACGGCATCCAGAACCTGCTCAGGCATTTTGTGCCGGACGTGGTCGAAGTCCGGCCGGTGTAATTTTACACTGAGAGCACCGTTTATCCGCGTCATGCCCGGGCTTGTCCCGGGCATCCACGTTTTCAGCCTATGGTAAAGGCGTGGATGGCCGGGACATAGGCGAGCGGAAGCGACGCCGTCCTTCGGACGGCTATGCCCGGCCATGACGGCTTAAACAGTGATACCATCATGCCATGCTGATCCTCGCCATCGATACCGCTTTGGACGCCTGCGCCGCGGGCATCCTCGACACCGACGCCGGCAAGCTGATCGCGCAGGAATCGCAGATCATGAAGCGCGGCCACGCCGAAGCCCTGATGCCGCTGATCGCACGCGTCATCAAAGAGGGCGGCATCACGTTCGCTGCGCTCGACCGCATCGCGGTGACCACCGGCCCCGGTAGTTTTACAGGCCTTCGGGTCGGACTTTCCGCCGCGCGCGGCCTGGCGCTGGCCGCCAACAAGCCGGTGGTCGGGGTGACCACGCTGACGGCCTATGCGGCGCCCGTCGTCAGCGAGAGCGGCGAGCAGCCGGTGATCGCCGCCATCGATGCGCGGCATGACCAGGTCTACTTTCAGGTGGTGAGCGGCAATGGCAGTTCGCTGATCCGCCCCAAGGTCGCGCCGGTCGAAGAGGCGCTCGGCGCGTCGCGCTTTGGCGCGCCGCATCTGGTCGGCAATGCGGCCAAAATTCTGGCCGACCGCTGGCCGGCGCAGGCGGCCCCGCCGTTCAAGATCGATGCGCAAGCCGCGCCGGATATCGCCTGGGTGGCGTGGCTCGGCGCCGCGGTCAGTCCTAACACCGCGCCGGCCCGGCCGTTTTATCTGCGCGCCCCCGATGCCAAACCGCCAAAGGAGGCGCTGCTGAAAACGTCGCAGCCGCCACCGTCATGATGGCGTGGCTGTCCGAGCTATGGGGCGGCGGCACGGCGGTAATCGAACCCGCGACCTTGCGCGACGCGCCGGCACTCGCGAAGCTTCATGGCGCATCATTTCACCGCGGCTGGGGCGAGGGTGAATTCGAGAGCATGCTGAGCGAGCGCAACACGCTGGTGCACCGCTTGAGGATGGGCAGCAAGACCATCGGCTTTGCGGTGTCGCGCATGGCGGTCGACGAGGCCGAAATCCTGTCGATCGCGGTTGCCTTAAGCCATCGCGGACGCGGGCTGTCCCGCGACCTGCTATTGACGCATCTCGGTCATCTCGCCGGCCGCGGCGTGCGAACCGTGTTCCTCGAGGTCGAGGAAAATAATCAGCCGGCGCGGCGGCTTTATCAGTGGGCCGGATTTGGTGTCGTCGGACGCCGGGAACGCTATTACCGGGAGGCGAACGGGGAACAATTGAACGCGCTTCTGATGCGCCGCGACTTGTCGTAACGCCCGCACGGTGGCACAACAGGGCTCGTTATTGCAGGCCAAACCCATGACCGCTTTGAAATCCACGCCCGCGCTGAAAGCCACCGGCATCGAAGCCCGCTGTGCCGCGACCGGCATGCGCATGACCGAACAGCGCCGTGTCATCGCGCGCGTGCTGGCGGAGGCCGCCGACCATCCCGACGTCGAGGAATTGTATCGCCGCTGCGTCGCGGTCGACGACAAGATCTCGATCTCGACGGTGTATCGTACCGTAAAGCTGTTCGAGGACGCCGGCATCATCGAGCGTCACGACTTTCGCGAGGGCCGCGCCCGCTATGAACAGATGCGCGACAGCCACCACGATCACCTGATCAATCTGCGCGACGGCAAGGTGATTGAATTCACCTCGGAAGAGATCGAGAAGCTGCAGGCCGAGATCGCCCGCAAGCTCGGCTACAAACTGGTCGATCACCGGCTGGAATTGTATTGTATCCCGCTGGACGACGATAAATCGTGATAATCATCGTCATTCCGGGATGGTCCGAAGGACCAGACCCGGAATCTCGAGATTCCGGGTTCGCGCTGCGCGCGCCCCGGAATGACGGTAAAGACTGGATTTTCGCCCGTTTAGGCTATATTTCAGCCCCGTGCCGCACAGGCCGTCTCACGCACAGCACCCGGGTTCCATGAAGTTGCCGCGCAAGCTGCATATCAAATCATATGGTTGTCAGATGAACGTCTACGATGCGCAACGCATGGTGGACGCGCTGGCGGGCGAAGGATTCGTGGAGACCGCAAGCGTCGACGATGCGGATCTCGTAATCCTCAACACCTGTCACATCCGCGAAAAGGCCTCGGAGAAAGTCTACTCCGAGCTCGGTCGCCTGCGCGCGGTGAAGGACGAAGCCGCGCGCCACGGCCGAACGATGAATATCGCGGTCGCCGGCTGCGTCGCACAGGCCGAAGGCAGCGAGATCATCCGCCGCGCGCCGGTGGTCGATGTCGTGGTCGGTCCGCAGAGCTATCACCATCTGCCGCAATTGCTGGCGCAGGCGCAGCATCATGGCCGCGCGCTGGAGACCGAATTTCCGGCCGAAGACAAGTTTGGCTTTCTGCCGCCGCCGAAGCCCGAGACCATCCGCGCGCGCGGCATCTCGTCCTTTGTCACGGTGCAGGAAGGCTGCGACAAATTTTGTACGTTCTGCGTGGTGCCGTATACGCGCGGCGCCGAAGTGTCGCGTCCCGTGACAAAAATCGTCGACGATGTGACAAGGCTCGCTGACAATGGCGTGCGCGAAATCACGCTGATCGGGCAGAACGTCAACGCCTATCACGGCGAGGGACCGGATGGACGGGCCTGGTCGCTCGGCGCGCTGCTTTATCACCTCGCCGAAATTCCCGGCGTTGTCCGCTTGCGCTATTCCACCAGCCATCCGCGTGACGTCGAGGATACGCTGATCGAGGCCCATCGCGATTTGCCGGCGCTGATGCCGTTCGTGCACCTGCCGGTGCAATCGGGCTCCGACCGGGTCCTTGCTGCCATGAACCGCAGGCATACCGCCAGCGATTACCGCCGCGTCATCGACCGGTTTCGTGCGGCACGGCAAGATATTGCATTTTCATCGGATTTTATCGTCGGCTTCCCCGGCGAGAGCGAGGAAGATTTTTCGGCCACCCTCGCGCTGGTCACACAAATCGGATACGCTGGTGCCTATTCGTTCAAATATTCGCCGCGGCCCGGGACACCGGCGGCGGACATGCGGGAGATGGTGTCAGCTGAAGAGATGGACGAGCGATTGGTGCGGCTTCAGGAATTGATCGACAGCCAGCAATCGGCCTTCAATGCGGCTGCGATTGGCTCTACCGTCGATGTACTGTTCGAGCGTCCGGCCCGCAATCCCGGCCAGATCGTCGGCCGCACCGCTTATCTGCAGCCCGCGCATGTGATGGCTTCCGCCGATATCATCGGCCAGGTATTGCCGGTCAAGATCGAAAGCCTCGAGCGCTATAGCCTGCTCGGCGAAATCGCGGTCCCTGCCCACGCGCCGCGCCCGCAAGCTGCCGTTTCACACGTGACAACTCCTTCCATGATCACGGGAGCCTGAACCCTTGCCAAAAAGCGCATCGGATTCGCCTTCGCTCGCTCCCAGCCGCAAACTTGACCGCGACATGCAAATCCCGCCAGAGACGCAAGTCGTCATCGACTTCGATGACAACCGCGCGGCCTCGGCGCTGGTCGGGCCTTACGGGCAGAACCTGGCGCTGATCGAACGCCGGCTCGGCGTCGTGGTCGATTCCCGCGGCAACCACATCTCGATCGCGGGATCGCGCGACGGCTGCGATGCCGCGCGGCGGGTGCTGGAGACGCTGTATGCCCAAGCCATCCAGGGCCATGATCTGTCGCAGGGCGAGGTCGAAGGCGCGATCCGCGCCGTGATCGCGCAAGGCTCGCTGTTCGAATTCGACGCCAAAAGCGCAAAATCGTCGTTCGAGAGCATCAATCTGCGCAAGCGTCCGGTGCGGGCGCGAACCGCGGCCCAGGACTCCTACATCCGCGCACTAAAACGCCACGAGATGGTGTTCGGCATCGGTCCCGCCGGCACCGGCAAGACCTGGCTCGCGGTCGCGCACGCCGCGCAATTGTTCGAGCGCAAGGAAGTCGATCGCATCATCCTGTCGCGCCCCGCAGTCGAGGCCGGCGAGCGGCTCGGCTTCTTGCCCGGTGATCTCCGCGAAAAAGTCGATCCCTACCTGCGGCCGATCTATGACGCGTTGTACGATCTGATGGATTCGCGAATCGTCGAGCGTGCGCTGCAAACCGGCGAAATCGAGATCGCGCCGCTCGCCTTCATGCGCGGCCGTACGCTGACCAATGCCGCCATCATTCTGGACGAAGCACAGAATACCACGTCGATGCAGATGAAGATGTTCCTGACAAGGCTCGGCGAGAACAGCCGCATGATCATCACCGGCGATCCCTCCCAGGTCGACCTGCCGAACGGCCAGACCTCGGGGCTTGCGGAAGCGGCAAAACTGCTCGACGGCGTCGAAGGCATCGCGCAAGTGAAATTCACGGCCGAGGACGTGATCCGCCATGAGCTGGTGGCGCGGATCGTCGCCGCTTACGAAGGATTGCCGCAGCGGCCGGCAACCAGCAAGACCTGATGCATCAATCTGCCGCCGCGAGCGCGCCGGAGGCGAGCTCCGGCCGCAACAGAAATTCCGGACCGATGGCGCCCTTTGCCCTTCCCATAACCGAGGTTCTCGTGGTCGCCGACTGCTGGCAGGCCGAGCCCGACGCCGAAGCGATCATCCAGCGTGCGGTCGCCACAGCGGCCGAGATCGCCGATGCCGAAATCGGCGAGGCGGAACTCGCTGTCATGCTGACCGACGATGCCGGCATCCGCACGCTCAACAGCAACTGGCGCGGCATCGACAAGCCGACCAACGTATTGTCGTTCCCGGCGCTGCAGCCGACCGGCGCCGGCGGTCCCGATGACGCGCCGCGGATGCTCGGCGACATCGCGATCGCCTATCAGATCACGCGCCAGGAGGCCGATGACGAGCAGAAGCCGTTCGATCATCATCTCAGCCATCTGGCGGTTCATGGCTTCCTGCATCTGATCGGTTACGACCACGAAAACGACGACGACGCCGAGACCATGGAAACGCTCGAAGCGGAGATCCTGGCGCAGCTCGGCATTCCCGATCCCTACGCGGATCGGGAGCGGACAGACTGAAATGGCGGACTCCGAACCGACCCACGATAATCCGCGCAACACGCGCAACCTGCCGGCCGTTGTGCCGCAGGGCGAGGTGATGCGCCCGGTCGCCGAGAACTGGCTGACGCGGGCGATTCGCACCCTGTTCGGATGGAAGCCGGGATCGGTCCGCGACGATCTGCAGGTCGTGCTCGATGCCTCCACGCCGGACGAGGTGGGATTTTCGGCGATCGAGCGCACCATGCTGCGCAACATCCTCTCCTTGCACGAACGGCGCATCGCCGACGTCATGGTGCATCGCGCCGATATCGTCGCGGTCAAGCGCGACATTCCCTTGGGCGAATTGATGGGACTATTCGAGAGCGCGGCGCATTCGCGGCTCGTGGTCTACAACGAAACCCTCGACGATCCCGAGGGCATCGTCCACATCCGCGACCTCCTGGCGTTCATGACCGCGCGGGCGCGCGTACTGGATACGGCTAAGGCCAAGCGCAAGAAGGCGTTGCCTGCCGGGCTCGATCTGCGCGCGGTCGATCTCGCGCTGCCGCTGTCGGAGGCCAACATCATCCGAAAACTGTTGTTCGTGCCGCCGTCGATGCGGGCGATCGACCTGTTGGCGCAGATGCAGGCCTCGCGGATTCACTTGGCGCTGGTGGTGGACGAATATGGCGGCACCGACGGCCTGGTGTCGATCGAGGACATCGTCGAGCAGATCGTCGGCGAGATCGACGACGAACATGACAGCGACGAGCCGCCGGCGATCGTACGGCAGCCGGACAATTCCTTCATCGCCGACGCCCGCGCCAGTCTCGACGATGTGCGCTCGGTGATCGGCGAGGAATTCGTCACCGGCGAAGCCGGCGAAGAGGTCGAAACGCTGGGCGGCTATCTCGTCACCCATGTCGGCCGCCTGCCGGTGCGCGGCGAAGTCATATCGGGCCCCGGCAATTTCGAAATCGAAGTGCTCGATGCCGATCCAAGACGCGTCAAGCGCCTGCGCATCGCCACCCGCAAGGAACGCCCGGCGCCGCGGACACAGCGCGAAAGCCGCCGCCGCGAAGCCTCATCAGATACCGGCACGCCGCCCCAGGCCAACGACAATACCAGCCCGCCGCCCGGCGACGGAGCCGGCTCGCAGTGAAAAACACCAACAAACTTCGCGCCATCGGCCTTTCGATCATCCTGGCGTGGGGATGGAAACGCGCCGGTATCGCGCTTCTCGCGGGGGCGTTGTCGTCGCTGGCGATGGCGCCCTTCAATGCCTGGCCAATATTGTTTCTGACCTTTCCCGTGCTGGTCTGGCTGATCGACGGCGCCGGGGCCGGGCGCTGGCGCGGCGTGCTGGCGGCGGCGATGGCCGGCTGGTGGTTCGGGCTCGGCTATTTTGTGCCCGGATTATACTGGATCGGCTACGCGTTCCTGGTCGATGCCTCCACCTTTGCCTGGCTGATGCCATTCGCGGTGCTCGGCCTGCCCGCTTATCTCGCGCTGTTCACCGCTTTCGGTTTTGGGCTGGCACGCCTGATCTGGACCCGGGACGCTTCGCGGGTCATCGCGCTCGCCGCGAGCCTGACGATCGGCGAGTGGCTGCGCGGCCATGTGCTCACGGGCTTTCCGTGGAACGCGTTCGGCTACGCGCTGACCGAACCCTTGGCGCTGGCGCAGACGGCGTCGCTGATCGGCCTGTGGGGCCTGACATTTTTGAGCGTCGCGATCTTCGCAAGCCCGGCGGTGTTGATCGATGGCAGTTCGCGCGGGCGACGGCCGTGGATCTCACCCGTCATGGCACTGGCGCTGCTCGTCATCATGGGAATTTTTGGCGCCGTTCGCCTGAGCCTGAACCCGACCACGACGGTCGCCAATGTAAAGCTGCGGATCATGCAGCCCAATCTGCAGCAGGACGACCGCTTCAATTATTCCGCCAAGGCGGCGGTGATGCAGAAATATCTGACGCTGTCGGACCGCGCCTCCGGCCCGCAATCCACCGGCGTGCGCGACGCCAGCATCTTGATATGGCCGGAATCGGCGTTTCCGTTTTTCCTGACCCGCGAAGCCGATGCGATGGCGCAGATCGCGGAATTGCTGCCCAAGGGCACCGTCCTGATCACCGGCTCAGTGCGTGCGCCCGACGTGCCGCCCGGTACCAGGATCACCCGCGCCTATAATTCGATCTACGTGATCGACCATGATGGCAGCGTGCTCTCGGTGTACGACAAGTTGCATCTGGTGCCGTTCGGCGAATATCTGCCGTTTCAGGACTTGATGGAAAAGCTCGGCTTCGTGCAGCTCACCAAGGTGCAAGGCGGATTCATCGCAGGCACGCGACGCCGGACGCTTACGATACCGAATGCGCCGCGCGCGCTACCTTTGATCTGTTATGAAGCGGTATTTCCCGGCGACGTTGCGGCGCGCGACGATCGTCCCGGCTGGATCGTCAATCTGACCAATGACGGCTGGTTTGGAATCTCGACCGGCCCGTATCAGCATCTGCAGCAGGCGCGGCTGCGCGGCATCGAAGAAGGACTGCCCGTGGTCCGTGCAGCAAACACGGGCATTTCCGCGGTGATCGATCCGCTGGGGCGCATCGTCGCACGGCTCGGGCTCGGCATCGAAGGCGTGCTCAATTCCAGCCTGCCCTCGGCGATCGCGCCGACGATTTACGCGAAGAGCGGCGACATACCCACCGCTATCGTCGTCGCCGCCGCGTTGGTTTTCGTAATTCGTCGGCGCTCGGCGAAGCGAACTTCCTGACGCCTTAATCTTCAGGTTTGTTTTTCTCGGCTGTCGGCTGAAATTTCGACTGTTGAAAATCCACAGTTGACAGACCTGCGCTGCCATTCGCATTCTATTAACCAGTCAGTTCATTGCTCGGACCTTCTGCATTCTTCACCAATCCTCTGAGCATGATTTGACGGTATTGACGCCTGAGGCATAATTCCGCGTTGCCTCATTTCCCGTTGCCTCGTCCCTCACGGCGTATTCCCAAGGAGTGTTGCAGATGTCGACCAAAGCGCCGAACCCTGTTGACAAATATGTCGGCAGTCGGGTGCGCATGCGCCGCATCATGCTGGGCATGAGCCAGGAGAAGCTCGGCGAAGCCCTGGGGCTGACCTTCCAGCAGGTTCAGAAATATGAAAAGGGCACCAACCGGGTCGGCGCCAGCCGCATTCAGCAGATCTCCGAAATACTCCAGGTGCCGGTATCGTTCCTGTTCGAGGGAGGACCGAGCGGCACCGCGGGCGCCGAAGGGTTTGCCGAAGGGACCTCGCCGGCTTACGTTTCCGATTTTCTCGCCACTTCCGAAGGCTTGGCGCTCACGCGCGCGTTCACGCGCATCACCGACGCAAAACTCCGCCGCAGCATTGTCGAACTGGTCGAACAAATCGCCGCGCGCGAAGCCCCCGACAAGCGCTAAGATCGTCATTCGGAGGCGCGCCAGCGCGAGCGCCGAAGATGGCGCATCCCGGAATGACAACGTCCATAAAGGCAAAGCACAATGTTGACCCCAGCCAATCCCTTCGATGCCAAAACCATCCTCGACGGCATCCGCCGCTGGGTCGAAATCGAAACGCCGACGGAGGCGCCAGAACAGGTCAACAAGCTCGCAAGCATGGTCGCGGAAGGCTATCGCGATTTGCCGGCCACGATCGAGCGCGTCGCCGGAAAAAACGGCTGCGGCGACCATCTCGTGGCGCGCTCGACATGGGGCCAGGAGGCTCCGGGAATCCTGGTGCTCAGCCATCTCGATACCGTGCACCCGATCGGATTCATCCAGCGCCTGCCGTTTCGAATAGAGGGCGACAGCGCCTTCGGTCCCGGCATCTATGACATGAAGGGCGGCGCCTATCTTGCTTATCACGCGTTTGCGCAGATTTGCGCGAGCGCGGAGCGTTCGCCGCTCGGTATCACCCAGCTCTACGTCTCGGACGAAGAAATCGGCAGCCCGACGTCGCGCGCGCTGATCGAGGCCGAGGGACGCAAAGCAAGATATGTGCTGGTCACCGAGCCCGCGCGCGACGGCGGAAAGATCGTCACCGGGCGCAAGGGCGTCGCGCGCTTCGAGGTTTTTGTCAAAGGCGTCCCGGCGCATGCCGGCTCGCGGCCCGAAGATGGCCGCAGCGCGATCCGCGAACTCGCCAATATCATTCAGACGCTGGAAGCCATGAACGATGTGAAGCGCGGCGTGACCGTCAATGTCGGCGTCGTCAGGGGCGGCACGCGGCCCAACGTCATTGCGGAGGAGGCCTATGCCGAAGTCGACATGCGCGTCCCCTCGATCGCGGATGCCGAGGCGCTGGTTCCGAAAATCCTCAATCTGAAATCGAAGACCGAAGGCGTCAGCGTCTCGGTGACAGGCGAATTGAACCGGCCGCCTTACGAGAAGGGCAATGCCGGCGCCGCACTTTACGAACATGCCAAAACGCTTGCCGCCGAAATCGGTTTTGAATTGGTCGATACCACGACTGGCGGCGGCTCCGACGGCAATTTTACCGCACCTCATACCGCAACGCTGGACGGCCTCGGCGTCGACGGCAAGGGCGCGCACACCCATTACGAACAGATGTATGTTTCTTCGGTCGAGCCGCGGGCGCGGCTGCTGCATCGGCTGTATCAGACGTTGCGATGAGCATGGCTGCCCGCGATCCAGCGGAGCGCGACCCATCGTCAGGCGATGACGCCAGTGCACGTACGCATGGTTCGTTCTTCGGCCGCCGCAAGGGCCATAAGCTCCGTGCGCATCAGGCTGACCTGATCGAGCATCTGCTGCCGCGCCTTGCGCTCGACATCGTCACACCGAGCCCGCCCGATCTTGCAGAAGTGTTCGACCGGCCGGTCGATGCCGTCAGGCTCGAAATCGGCTTCGGTGGCGGTGAACATCTGGTCGCGGAAGCGCGCGCGTTTCCGGATACCGGCTTCATCGGCTGCGAGCCTTACGTCAACGGCATGGCGAAAATCCTGACGCAGATCGAAGCCCAAAACATCGGAAATATCCGCCTGTTCGCCGGCGATGCCGCCGAGTTGCTGGCCTGGTTGCCGCCGCATTCGCTCACACGGATCGATCTGATCCATCCCGATCCCTGGCCGAAGCGGCGGCACTGGAAGCGGCGCTTCGTGCAGGACGCAACGGTGGCCGCGATGGCGCGCGCGCTGGACGGGGGTGGCGAATTCCGCTTCGTCAGCGATATCGACGACTACTGCGCCTGGACCTTGGCGCATCTGTTGCGCGCGCGCGATTTCACCTGGACGGCCGAACGCGCGGATGATTGGCGTCTGCCGTGGCCCGATTACACGATGACGCGCTACGGCGCCAAGGCCGAGCGCGAGGGGCGGCGGGCGGCATATCTGAGGTTTCGGCGGGTTTGAAAAATCTATTCGCCGCGCGCAATCTTTCCGTCATGCCCGGCCTTGTGCCGGGCATCCACGTCTTTAGCATCGCTGGCAGGAAAGACGTGGATGGCCGGGACAAGCCCGGCCATGACGAGGTGAGATGACGGAGGCTAAGCATCACGCCGACTGCCTCGCCTGCCAGAAATTCACCACCCGCTCCGCGGTCGAGGGCATCAGGCGCGCGAAATTCACGCGCTGGATTTCAATGTCGGCTGGAGCCGGCACGCGGTTCGGCCCGAGCCGAAGCAGGATCAGCGCGCGGACGGTGGCCCATTCGAGGCCGATGGTCTTGCCGAGGATCAGCACCGGATCGTGGCGGTCGCCCGAAATCAACCGGTCCAGCGTTGCAAGCTTTACGCCGGACATGGCGGAAAGTGCGGCGACCGCCTCCTCGTATTGATGGGCCTTGGCAAAGCCGAGCAGCGCGGCCTCGTTCAGCCCGCCTGACCTGTGCAGCGCCAGTATCGTGCGCTGCGCCGGCACAAAGTCGCGGCGGCTCTCGACGACCTCGGGCACACCGTTGATTTTGCTCATCGCCCGCTTGATATCGGCCTGCCTTTCCGGCTTGACCACCTCGAACAGGCGGCGGCGTATGACGTCGATGGTTCCTTCCAGCAAATTCCTCAGCTGCGCCTCGGAAAGATCGTCGCGCTGGCCGACCTTGAGCGTCAGCACGCCGTCCTTGCTCGCACGCTTGATCAGCGTCGAATAGCCGATTTGCGAGAAAGCCGCCCCGGCATTGCCGGCGGCGCGCCTCACCACCTCGCGGTCGCCGCGGCGGACGATGACGTCGGTGAGATCGGGCGAGAGCTTTGGCCGTTCCGCCATCGCCAGCAGATGGCCTTGCCCCTTGGCGCGCGCGATTTCGATCAGCTCCGCTTCATCGATCGCGGGCGAACGGCGCAGCAGCGGGCCTGCGATCATGAGGTCGTTCTCGCGCGCGAGTTGGCCGACCAGCACGCGCGGCGCATTGGCAACGTGGGACAGCCGTTCGGCGAGATCGACGCGCGCGGCGACTTCGGTGTTCGGAATGAGGCCGCCCAGAACGCCGTCGAACAGATCGACGTGATCGGACCGCAGCTTCGCGGCCTCCTCGACGAACAATTCGGTGATGCGGCGTAGCGCCTCGGCGCGGCGCTTGGGATCGCCATGCCTGACAATCTCATCGAGCCCGGGGATCAGCGCGGTCGCAACTGTCTCAAGCACACCCAAAACCGGCCCCTCGGCGTTCCTGCCACAATTTAGGTGGGCTTGGTGAAGGAAGGGTTAGGTTGAAACCGCTCGCGGGAGGCCGGTAAAATCACGGTCGTCAGGCCTCGCGGGCCTTGCCGGATCGCGTGAAAACCGCTATATCAGCCGCAACTTATGGTTCTCATACGATCGCGTATTGAGAGTGGGCCCCCCGGGACCCGCTCTTTTTTATTACCTGAACGGGCCCACGGCCGGGATGGCGCGGGCCCGCCCCGGGAACGCAGCCGGACCGGATTTCCGGCGGCCTCAACCCTTGCAAGATCGACCGACTTTGACACTGGACATGACCGATCCAACCGAAGGTACCGTGGATGCCGATCTGCTTGCCGAACCGCGCCTCGTCGTCGAGCCGGGTGCGGCGGCACGGGTGTCGGCGGTCGCTGCGCCTGTGCTGCAGGGCATGGGCTACCGGCTGGTGCGGATCAAGATATCGGGAGAGGCCGGCTGCACGGTCCAGATCATGGCCGAGCGGCCGGACGGAACGATGCAGATCGAGGATTGCGAGGCGATCTCGCGGGCGCTATCTCCGGTGCTCGATATCGCCGATCCGATCGACCGCGCCTACCGGTTGGAGATTTCGTCGCCCGGGATCGACCGGCCGCTGGTACGGCGCTCCGATTTCGAGCGTTATGCCGGCCATCTCGTCAAGATCGAGATGGCGGTCGCGCATTCCGGCCGCAAGCGGTTCCGCGGCACGCTTGGCGGCGTCGAGGGCGATAAAGTACGGCTGCATCGCGATGACACGCCCGCGGGCGAAGATGCCGATGTCATGCTGGTGATGGAAGATATCGCCGATGCAAGGCTGGTTCTGACCGACGAGCTGATCGCGGAATCGATGCGGCGCGGCAAGAAAGCCGAGCGGGAACTGCGCCAGAATCTCGGGCTTGAGCCACCGCCGCCGCCGCATGCCAGGAAAAGCGACCCGGCTAAAAGCAACAAGCCGAAGCCGAAATTAAAGCCGGATAAGAAGAAGGTACCGAAAAACACCAAGGAACATCGTCTGGCCGCGGAACGATTGCGGCGCGGCGAATTCGATCCCACCAGAGGAGACTAAAGCCATGGCAGCTGTCAGCGCCAATAAACTCGAACTGCTGCAGATCGCCGACGCGGTCGCGCGCGAAAAATCGATCGACCGCGGTATCGTGATCGCGGCGATGGAAGACGCCATCGCCAAGGCGGCGCGCGCCCGCTACGGCAGCGAGACCGACGTTCACGCCGAGATCGACGCCAAGAAAGGCGAGTTGCGGCTGTCCCGCCACATGCTGGTGGTCGACCAAGTGGAAAATTCCGCCAACCAGATTTCGCTGGAAGACGCCCGCCGCGCCAATCCGGGGGCGCAGATCGGCGACACCATCGCCGACACCCTGCCGCCGCTGGAATATGGCCGCATCGCCGCCCAATCCGCCAAACAGGTGATCGTGCAGAAGGTGCGCGAGGCCGAGCGCGACCGGCAGTATCAGGAATTCAAGGACCGCATCGGCGACATCGTCAACGGCATCGTCAAGCGCGTCGAATATGGCAGTGTCATTGTCGATTTGGGCCGCGGCGAAGCCATCGTGCGCCGCGACGAGATGCTGCCGCGCGAAGTGTTCCGCAACGGTGACCGCGTCCGCGCCTATATTTTCGACGTCCGGCGCGAAACCCGCGGGCCCCAGATTTTCCTGTCCCGCACCCATCCGCAATTCATGGCGAAGCTGTTCGCGCAGGAAGTGCCGGAAATCTATGACGGCATCGTCGAGATCAAGGCGGTCGCCCGCGATCCCGGCTCGCGCGCGAAAATCGGCGTGATTTCGCGGGATTCTTCGGTCGATCCGGTCGGCGCCTGCGTCGGCATGCGCGGCTCGCGGGTGCAGGCGGTGGTCAATGAATTGCAGGGCGAGAAGATCGACATCATCCCGTGGTCGCCCGATATCGCGACCTTCGTCGTCAACGCGCTGGCGCCGGCCGAAGTCGCCAAGGTCGTGATCGACGAGGACCGCGAGCGGATCGAGGTCGTGGTGCCCGACACCAATAACCAATTGTCGCTGGCGATCGGCCGGCGCGGACAGAACGTGCGCCTCGCCTCGCAATTGACCGGCTGGGACATCGACATCCTCACCGAGCAGGAAGAATCCGAGCGCCGCCAGGCCGATTTCGAGAACTCCACCCGGGTTTTCATGGAAGCGCTCAATGTCGACGAGGTGGTCGGCCAATTGCTGGCGTCGGAAGGTTTCACCTCGGTGGAGGAACTGGCGCTGGTCGACGTCAAGGAACTGGCCGGCATCGAAGGTTTTGACGAGGAAACCGCCAACGAGCTGCAAAGCCGGGCCCGCGAATATCTGGAACAGCTCGAAAGCGAGCTCGAAAACAAACGGAAGGAGCTCGGTGTGGATGACGCATTGAAGACGGTGCCCGGCGTGACCTCGAAAATGCTGGTGAAATTCGGCGAGAACGACATCAAGACGGTCGAAGATTTGGCCGGTTGCGCCACCGACGATCTGGTCGGCTGGACCGAGCGTAAGGAAGGCGGCGAGCCGACCAAGCATCCCGGCATTCTCGATCCCAATGAAACCTCGCGCGATGACGCGGAGGCCATGATCATGCAGGCGCGTGTCATCGCCGGCTGGATCACCGAGGCCGATTTGGCCAAGAAAACCGAAGAGGCTCCGGCCTCCGAGGAACAGCCGGTCTGACGCGGGTGTTGCGCAAGGCGACACACCGGTTTTGCGCAGCCGTCATGCGCCGATGATAGGAGCCATGTCCCACGCATGCTTGCTTTCGCTGACCCCGATCTCGACAACGGACCGCGGACCGAGAAGTCCGCGACGGTGCGGATGTGCGCGGTCTCGCGGCAAGTGCGGCCGATCGACGAGCTGATCCGGTTTGTGGTCTCACCCACAGGCGAAGTGGTTCCCGATCTGAAGCGGAAACTTCCCGGCCGGGGGCTGTGGGTTTCAGCCTCGCGCAAGGCGGTTGCGGAAGCGGTCAGGCGTCACCAATTTAGCAGGGGGTTCAAGCGCGACGTCCGCGCCGCACCAACCCTTGCCACTGATACCGAAAAGCTGCTGATCCGCAGCGTGATCGACGCGCTTGCCATGGCCGCCAAGGCAGGGCAGGTCGTCGCAGGTTTTGGCAAGGTCGAGGACGCGCTTTCGCAGGGGCAGGCCCAGGCCCTGATCCACGCCTCGGACGGCGCGGCCGACGGAATCCGGAAATTGGACGCTACCGCACGGCAAAATGCCGGGATTAACGATGAATCGAACCGAATTCCGGTGGTCACGGCGCTGACCTCCGAACAATTGGATTTGGCATTGGGCCGGTCAAATGTGGTACATGCAGCGCTGCTCGCGGGCCCGGCGAGCAAGACTTTCCTGTCGCGCAGCCAGACCCTGGTCCGATACCGGATGGCGGATGACGACGGGACTGCCGGCAAAGCGGCCGAGAATTCTCCGATTTGAACTGCGCGCAGGCTTAAACAAGATTGCTCGCAAGACTTGAACAAGATTAGGACTGCTGAATGGTCGACAAAACTCCTGGCGAGAAGAAACTCAGTGTCCCGGCTAAAACCTTGACGCTCAAGCCGCGCGTCGAGACGGGCACCGTGAAGCAGAGCTTCAGCCACGGCCGAACCAAACAGGTGGTGGTCGAGAAACGCGGCAAGCGCCGCGTTGGCGGCGACGCGCCCGCAAGCGAGACGCATGCGCCCGAGCCGGTGGTCGCCAAGGCCGCGCCCGCCAAGGCGCCGCTGGCCCGTCCCGCCGTCCCGCCCCCTCCGCCGCGCAACAATTCGGGCGTCGTGCTGCGCACGCTGACCGAGGATGAGCGCTCCGCCCGCGCCAGCGCGCTCGCCGACGCCAAGCTCCGCGACGACGAGGAGCGGCGGCTGGCAGAAGAGGAGGCCAAGCGCCGCAACAGCAAGGAAGGCATCGAGCAGGCCGAACGCGAAGCCGCCGAAGCCCGCCGCAAGGCCGAGGAAGAACGTCACCGCCAGGACGAAGAAGCCAAGCGCAAGGCCGAGCTTGAGGCCAAGAAGCGTTTTGGCGAAGCCGAAGCCCGCACGGCGACAACTACAGCGCCGGCGGCCCGTGCCGCCACCGCCGCGGTGCCCGTGACCCGCGCTCCCGGCATCGCCGCCGACATTTCCGATGAAGATGAAGGCCCGCGCCAGGTCCGCCGCGGCCCCGGCGGCGCCGTTCGCCCGGCCGCCGCCCCGAAGACGACCGCAAAGCCTGCGCCGCAGAAGCAGCGCGGACGCCTGACGCTGGTCACGGCGCTGAATGCCGATGACGTGCGCGAGCGCTCGATCGCCTCGTTCCGCCGCCGCACCCAGCGCCTGAAGGGCCATGCCTCGAACGAGCCCAAGGAAAAGCTCGTCCGCGAAGTGGTCATCCCCGAAGCCATCAACATCCAGGAACTCGCCAACCGCATGTCCGAGCGCGCGGTCGACGTCATCCGCCTGTTGATGAAGCAGGGCGCGATGCACAAGATCACCGACGTGATCGATGCCGACACCGCGCAGCTGATCGCCGAGGAACTCGGTCATACCGTCAAGCGCGTCGCCGCGGCCGACGTCGAGGAAGGCCTGTTCGACACCGTCGACGATTCAACCGATACCGGGCCGCGGTCGCCGGTCGTCACCGTGATGGGCCATGTCGATCACGGCAAGACCTCGCTCTTGGACGCGCTCCGCCACGCCAATGTGGTGTCGGGCGAAGCCGGCGGCATCACCCAGCATATCGGCGCCTATCAGGTGACGTCGCCGGAAAGCGGCAAGAAGATCACCTTCATCGACACCCCCGGCCACGCCGCCTTCACCGCGATGCGGGCGCGCGGCGCCAAGGTCACCGATATCGTGGTGCTCGTGGTCGCCGCCGACGACGGCGTCATGCCGCAGACCGTGGAGGCGATCCATCACGCCAAGGCCGCGAAGGTTCCGATGATCGTGGCGATCAACAAGATCGATAAGCCCGACGCGCGGCCGGAGCGCGTGCGCACCGAATTGCTGCAGCACGAGGTTCAGGTCGAATCGCTCGGCGGCGACGTCGTCGATGTCGAGGTCTCCGCCAAGAACAATACCAATCTCGACAAGCTCCTGGAAATGATCGCGCTGCAGGCCGATCTGCTCGAGCTCAAGACCAATGCGGAACGCCCCGCAGAAGGCACCGTGATCGAAGCCAAGCTCGATCGCGGCCGCGGCCCGGTCGCGACCGTCTTGGTGCAGCGCGGCACACTGCGGGTCGGTGACATCGTAGTGGCCGGCGCCGAAATGGGCCGCGTCCGCGCGCTGATTTCCGACCAGGGCGATACCGTCGAGGAGGCAGGCCCCTCGGTGCCGGTCGAAGTGCTCGGCTTCAATGGCCCGCCGGAAGCCGGCGACCGCCTCGCCGTGGTCGAGAACGAAGCCCGCGCCCGCCAGATCACGAGCTATCGCGCCCATCAGAAGCGCGAGAACGCGGCTGCTTCGATTTCCGGCATGCGCGGCTCGCTCGAGCAGATGATGTCGCAGCTGAAAACCTCGGGCCGCAAGGAATTCCCGCTGATCGTCAAGGCCGACGTGCAGGGCTCGCTGGAAGCGATCCTGGGCTCGCTGGAAAAGCTCGGCACTGACGAAGTCGCTGCCCGCATCCTGCACGCCGGCGTCGGCGGCATCTCGGAATCCGACGTGACCCTGGCGGAAGGTTTCAATGCCGCCATCATCGGCTTTTCGGTTCGCGCCAACAAGGAAGCGGCCGCCGCCGCAAAACGCAACGGCATCGAGATCCGCTACTACAACATCATCTACGATCTCGTCGATGACGTGAAGAAAGCGATGTCGGGCCTGTTGGCGCCGACGCTGCGTGAGACCATGCTGGGCAATGCCCAGATCCTGGAAGTGTTCAACATTTCCAAGGTCGGCAAGGTCGCGGGCTGCCGCGTCACCGACGGCACCGTGGAACGCGGCGCCAATGTCCGGCTGATTCGCGACAACGTCGTCGTGCATGAAGGCAAGCTGTCGACGCTGAAGCGGTTCAAGGACGAAGTGAAGGAAGTGCAGTCCGGCCAGGAATGCGGCATGGCGTTCGAGAATTACGGCGACATGCGGGTCGGCGACGTCATCGAGTGTTATCGCGTGGAGACCATCCAGCGCTCGCTGTAAGTCCAAGTCTTACACAGCGCTGCAATTTCAGACTAAACCGTCATGCCCCGCGAAGGCGGGGCATCCAGTAGTCACCGAAGCTAATTTTGGACACGGAATACTGGATCACCCGATGGAGCCTGTCATCGGGCTCGCCAAAGGCGAGACCCGGTGGCGGGTGATGACGACAATTGGGATTTCGATATGCCTCGCCAGAAGAAAAGTTCCGCCGCCGGCGGCTCGCAGCGTCAGCTGCGTGTCGGCGAAACCGTGCGTCATGCGGTGGCGGACATCC
Source organism: Bradyrhizobium lablabi (assembly GCF_900141755.1). Classification (NCBI taxonomy): domain Bacteria; kingdom Pseudomonadati; phylum Pseudomonadota; class Alphaproteobacteria; order Hyphomicrobiales; family Nitrobacteraceae; genus Bradyrhizobium; species Bradyrhizobium lablabi. The sequence goes on from NZ_LT670844.1 coordinate 3,926,953, forward strand.
TTGTCAATGGCAGCGTGCACGACCCGGACCTCGAAGGCCACATCATCACGGTTCCCGAGGTGCGGATGTCGCCGGACTTAAAACTTGCGACCATCTATGTGATGCCGCTCGGCGGACGCGATACCGAGATCGTGATCGCGGCGCTGGAGCGGAACAAGAAATTCCTGCGCGGCGAACTGGCGCGGCGCGTTAACCTAAAATTTGCGCCCGATGTTCGCTTTCGTGTCGACGAACGATTCGATGAAGCGGAACGAATAGAGAAATTACTGCGAACACCTGCGGTGCAACGAGACCTCGCACCAGACGAGGACGAAAGCTGATGATCGTGACCGGCGCAAACAGCCTGATCGAGCCGCCAACCGGTGATTCGGACGGCGCGCAAAAAAATAATTCTTCGGATGCCAATCACGATGTGACGAATCACGACGCGTCGCATCGCGAGGAACAACCTGCGCGCGCGGGCAAACAGCCGCGCCCGAACAACCAGCCGCGCCGCGACAAACGCGACGTCCACGGCTGGGTCGTGCTCGACAAGCCGATCGGCATGACCTCGACGCATGCGGTCGCGGTGGTGAAGCGGCTGTTCCAGGCCAAGCGCGCCGGACACGCCGGCACGCTCGATCCGCTTGCCTCCGGCGGCTTGCCGATTGCGCTGGGCGAGGCCACCAAGACGGTTCCGTTCGTGATGGACGGCCGCAAGCGTTACCGCTTTACGGTCGCCTGGGGCGAGGAACGCGATACCGACGATACCGAGGGCCGGGTCGTCAAAACCAGCGATTCAAGACCCTCCGCCGAGGCGATTTCCGGGCTACTGCCGCGGTTCACCGGCGTGATCGAGCAGATCCCGCCGCAATATTCCGCGATCAAGGTCCAGGGCGAGCGTGCCTATGATCTGGCGCGCGACGGGGAGACCGTCGAATTGGCCCCCCGCCCGGTCGAGATTCACCATTTATCGCTTGTAGAACAACCAGATAGCACCCACTCCGTGTTCGAAGCCGAATGCGGCAAGGGAACCTATGTCCGGGCGCTGGCCCGCGATATCGGCCGGATTTTGGGCTGCTACGGTCATATCTGCGCGCTGCGGCGGACCCTGGTCGGCCCCTTCGGCGAAAAGGACATGATTCCGCTGGAACAGTTGGAGGCTTTGTGCGATAGAGCCGCGTCTGGCGAGGGCAGCCTCGCCGACGCGCTTTTGCCCGTTGAGACCGCGCTGGACGACATCCCGGCACTGGCCGTCACACGGGCTGATGCGGCAAGGCTCCACAGGGGCCAGGCCGTTTTGTTGCGCGGACGGGATGCGCCCAATAGTAGCGGCACAGTCTATGTCACGGTGGCAGGCCGGCTTTTGGCGCTTGCCGAAATTGGCAATGGCGAACTCATCCCCAAGCGTGTGTTCAACCTGACCGGACTGACTGCCAGTCCGGCTCGCAACGATGGAAGTATTTGACGATGTCGATTACCGCCGAACGCAAAGCGGAAGTCATCAAGACGAATGCCAACAAGGCCGGCGACACCGGCTCGCCCGAGGTTCAGGTCGCGATCCTGTCGGAACGCATCAACAACCTCACCGGGCATTTCAAGACCCACGTGAAGGACAATCATTCGCGGCGCGGCCTTTTGAAGCTCGTGTCGACGCGCCGTTCGCTTCTGGATTACATCAAGAAGAAGGACGAGGCGCGTTACAAGGCGTTGCTCGAAAAGCATAACATTCGTCGTTGAGTTGTTAGTTCGCGCGCGCTCGTTGGCGCGCGTTTTTGCATGATCCGCAAAGCCGTTTGTTCACGGTTTTCGGAAGCGATCATGCACAAGAACGTCCAGCCGCAATCCGGCAGCTGGGCGTAACGGGCAAGATGCCCGTACCATCGGAAGGATGGACGCCATTAGAAACCTAAAAACCATGGCAGGATCGCCGGACGCTGTTACTGCGAAATCATCGCAATCAGCGTCCCGCAATCTTGCGCATGGTTTTTGCGTTTCGAGGGGTCCTTGCTTTCGCGAACCCATGAAAGAAGATACCTATGTTCAATATTCATTCAGTCGAAATCGACTGGGGTGGACGTCCCCTCAGGCTTGAAACCGGAAAAATCGCCCGCCAGGCCGACGGCGCCGTGCTGGCGACCTACGGCGAAACCGTGGTTCTTGCCACCGTCGTTGCCGCCAAATCGCCCCGCGAAGGCGTCGACTTCCTGCCGCTGACCGTCGATTACCAGGAAAAGACCTACGCCGCGGGCCGCATTCCCGGCGGCTATTTCAAGCGCGAAGGCCGGCCCACCGAAAAGGAGACGCTGGTCTCCCGCCTGATCGACCGCCCGATCCGCCCGCTGTTCGCGGATGGCTGGCGCAATGAAACGCAAGTGATCGTCACGGTGCTTTCGCACGACATGGAGAACGATCCCGACGTGGTGGCGATGGTAGCTGCGTCCGCGGCGCTGACCCTGTCTGGCGTACCCTTCAAGGGTCCGATCGGCGCCGCCCGCGTCGGCTTCATGAACGACGAGTATGTGCTCAATCCAACGCTCGACGAGATGGTCGATACCCAGCTTGAACTGGTCGTCGCCGGCACCAGCGACGCGGTCCTGATGGTGGAGTCCGAAGCAAAGGAATTGGGCGAAGACATCATGCTCGGCGCCGTGATGTTCGGACATCGCCACTTCCAGCCGGTGATCAAGGCGATTATCGAGCTTGCCGAGAAAGCTGCCAAGGAGCCGCGCGAGGTTGCCACCGTCGACGAAAGCGCGCTGGAAAAGGAAATGCTCGGTCTGATCGAGCAGGACCTGCGGGCCGCCTATGCGATCCCGGTCAAGCAGGAGCGCTACGCAGCCGTTGCCAAGGCCAAGGAAAAGGTGATGGCGCATTACTTCCCGGAAGGCCAGGAGCCGAAATACGACAAGCTCCGCATCGCCGCCGTGTTCAAGGAGCTCGAGGCAAAGATTGTTCGCTGGAACATTCTCGACACCGGCAAGCGCATCGACGGCCGCGACGTCAAGACTGTGCGCAACATCGTCGCCGAAGTCGGCGTGTTGCCGCGCGCCCACGGCTCGGCGCTGTTCACCCGCGGCGAGACCCAGGCGATGGTCGTGACCACGCTCGGCACCGGCGAGGACGAGCAGTATATCGACGCGCTGTCGGGAACCTACAAAGAGACGTTCCTGCTGCACTACAACTTCCCTCCCTATTCGGTCGGCGAAACCGGACGCCTCGGCGGCACCAAGCGGCGCGAGATCGGCCATGGCAAGCTCGCCTGGCGCGCGATCCACCCCGTGCTGCCGCCGCACCACGAATTCCCCTACACGGTGCGGGTGGTCTCCGAGATCACCGAATCGAACGGGTCGTCCTCGATGGCCTCGGTCTGCGGCGCCTCGCTGGCGCTGATGGATGCGGGCGTTCCCTTGAAGCGGCCGACCGCGGGCATCGCGATGGGCCTCATTCTGGAAGGTTCGCGCTACGCGGTATTGTCTGACATTCTCGGTGACGAGGATCATCTCGGCGACATGGACTTCAAGGTCGCCGGCACCGATCACGGCATTACCTCGCTGCAGATGGACATCAAGATCGCCGGGATCACCGAGGAGATCATGAAGGTCGCGCTCGGCCAGGCCAAGGAAGGTCGCATCCACATCCTCGGCGAAATGTCGAAGGCACTCACCGCAGCCCGCGCCGAGCTCGGCGAATACGCGCCGCGCATCGAGACCTTCAAGATCGCGACCGACAAGATTCGCGAAGTGATCGGCACCGGCGGCAAGGTGATCCGCGAGATCGTCGAGAAGACCGGCGCCAAGGTCAATATCGACGACGACGGCACCGTGAAGGTTGCTTCCGCCGACGGCGAATCGATCAAGGCCGCGATCAAGTGGATCAAGTCGATCGCCTCCGATCCGGAGCTCGGCCAGATCTATGACGGCACCGTGGTCAAGGTGATGGAGTTCGGCGCGTTCGTGAACTTCTTCGGCGCCAAGGACGGCCTCGTCCATATCAGCCAGCTCGCGGCCAACCGCGTGCAGAAGACCTCCGACGTCGTCAAGGAAGGCGATAAGGTCAAGGTCAAGCTGCTCGGCTTCGACGATCGCGGCAAGACGCGGCTGTCGATGAAGGCGGTCGACCAGGTGACCGGCGAGGATCTCGAGGCCAAGCAGAAGACCGAAGCCCCGCCGCGCGAAGCCGCCGGCGAGTAGTTTTTCTCAAAGTCTCGTAAACAACGAAGGGCGGCTTTTCAGCCGCCCTTTTTGTTTGTGGTTGGTTGCGCGCGCTTACGCCGCAGCGTAGGGAACCAGAGATGCCAGGACCCGCGATTCTGAATCCGAATTTAAGTTAAATCGTTGCACACGCCCGCTACGATCCTCCGGATGCAACAACCGGGCTCGCGAAACTCCACGGAGGATTCCATGTCTTCATTATCGCGTCGTCGTCTTTTCAGTACGGCTGTTGGGATTGCTGCCCTCGCAACCGCGCCGCGCGCTGTTTTCGCTCAAGCGTCAACCCCAGCACCGGCGGCAGGTCCGTTCGTGGTGCCGCCTCTCAGCTATCCAACCAACGCGTTTGAGCCGCACATCGACGCGAAGACGATGGAAATCCACCATGACAAGCATCACGGCGCCTATGTCGCCAATCTCAACAATCTCGCCAAGACCAATCCGCAGCTCGGCACAACCCCGATGCTGCAGATACTCTTCAATCTCAACGCGCTCAATGACGACATTAAAGTCGCGGTCCGCAATAATCTCGGCGGCCACGCCAACCACACCATGTTCTGGCAAATCATGGGACCGAACGGGGGCAAACCCGAAGGCGAGGTGCTGGCTGCGATCGAACGCGATCTCGGCGGCATAGAGAAATTCGTGACCGACTTCAATGCCGCAGGCGGGCGCGTGTTCGGTTCGGGCTGGGTCTTCGTGACCGTCACAAACGACGGCAAGCTCGCGATCGAGACCCGCCCTAACCAGGATACTCCGATCATGGATGGCAAACGGGTGCTATTTGGCAACGATGTCTGGGAGCACGCCTATTATCTCAACTACCAGAACCGCCGCCCGGATTACCTCAAGGCGTGGTGGAACACCGTGAACTGGGCGAAGGTCGCGGAGCGCTATGCTGCCGCGAAGGCGGGCACGCTGGGTATCTAGCCCTGGCAAGACATGTTCGAAAAGCAGGGCGGCCGTTTGGGCCGCCCTTTTTGTTTGCGCGCCTCGAATTCACCGCTCGTAGAACGCCTTGCCGATCAGGCCGCCGATGATGCCGCCGACGATCGGCGCCACCCAGAACAGCCACAGCGATCCCATCGCCTCGGCGCCGCCGAAAAGCGCGGTCGCGGTCGAGCGCGCCGGATTAACGGAGGCGTTCGAAACCGGGATCGCGACCAGATGGATCGTCACCAGCGTCAGTCCAATCGCAAGCGGCGCAAAGCCGGGGGCACCCTTGGACGAGGTCACGCCCGTGATCACCACCAGAAACAGCGCGGTCATGACAACTTCAATGAGGGCGACGCTCAGCAACGGGAAGCCGCTGCCGCCATAGGTGTTGGAAATCGCGAGGAACGTATTCCATTTGCCCGATGCGGGCGCGCCCTGCAAGATGATGTAGAATATCACCGCCGCGGCGACGCCGCCGACCACTTGCGCAATGATATAGGGGAGCGCTTTGCCCGCCTCGAAGCGGCCCGCCGCGACCAATCCGCATGTCACCGCCGGATTGAAATGGCCGCCGGAGATCGGGCCTACCGCATAGGCCATCGCCAGCACCGCAGCGCCAATCGAGAGCGCCACCGCGATGAACCCGACATTCGGCGCGGAAAACAGCGCCGCTCCGCAAACCGACGCCACCAGCATGAATGTCCCGACAAATTCTGCGCCCAGTTCTTTTGTCATATCTATCCTCCCCTTTACGCGGCCCGTTTTGGGCGCCGCATCATGACATCAAGCCGTCATCCATGACAACGCCGGTCAAACGAATTCCACACGGAGCGGCTAGCTTCGAATATTGCACCGCATTTTCATAGAAGGCGCGATGAAGTCCCCAAGCTTCCATATTGGCCCTAAGCAAATTGATCTGCTGCCGATTTGCCGTATGGTCGCCGACTGTTTTCGGTCAACAGCCATATCGCTCCCGCAAGGATTGTCGCGATGACGCCGCCAACGATCCGCCCCGCCCGGCGGGAGGAATATGACGAGATCGCCAAGCTTTGGATGGACAGCTGGGTCTCGACCGGACTGGAACAGGCCAGCGATTCGCTGCTGGAGAAATTGTGCAAGCGCGTCCCGCTCGAGATGGAGAGCGGCTGGAGCCTGTTTGTCGCCGACGATGGCGGCGAGCTCGCGGCGATGCTGGCGCTGCATCTGCCCAATGTCTACCTCGACCAATTGTTCGTCGCGCCGGAATATCAGGGCCGAAGCCTGGGTCGGACGCTGCTCGCCTTCACGAGGCAGCATCTGCCGGATGAAATCCATTTGCGCTGCGTGCGCGAGAACGAAAAGGCGTGGCGCTGGTATGAGCGCGAGGGATTTGTGTTTGAGAAGGAAGCGGTCGAGCCGATGACCGGACGTGTTATGAAACACTATCGATGGAAGAAGGAGGGAACAGCCCGATGATGAAACTTTACTGGTCGCCGCGTTCGCGGTCGTTTTCCGCGCTGTGGCTGATGGAAGAGACCGGACAGCCCTACGAGCGCGTGCTGACCGACATTTCCAAGGGCGAGCAGAAGAAGCCGGAATATCTTGCGATCAATCCGATGGGCAAGGTGCCGGCACTACGGGACGGCGAGGCGACGCTCGCGGAAGCCGCCGCGATCTGCGCCTATGTCGCCGAGCGTTACCCGCAAGCCAAACTGGCGCCGCCGCTCGGCGATCCCTTGCGCGCGAAATACCTCTACTGGCTGTTTTTCGCGCCCGGCTGCGTCGAGCCCGCGATGGTGCAGCTCGCGACCAAGATCGAGATGAATCCGGTCGCCGCCGGCTGGGGCGATGCGCAGCGGGTGATCGACGTGCTCGATGCCGCGTTGGAAAAAGGGCCGTGGATCCTCGGCGAGAATTTTTCGGCCGCGGACATCATCATCGGCTCAGGGCTGAATTTCGCGGTGCGGCTGTTCAAGATGATGCCGGCGCGCCCGTCATTCGACGCTTATATCGACCGCTGCACGGCGCGGCCGGCGTTCCAGCGGGCGAGCGTTTTGGCGGCGGGGTAAGTGCGGCAAGTATACCCGCGCTCACAACTGTCATCGCCCGGCATAGCCGTCCGAGGGACGGCGTCGCTTCCGCTCGCCTATGACCGGGCGACCCAGTATTCCAGAGACGGCCGTGATTGATCGATGGGCCGCGGCGTACTGGATCCCCGCTTTCGCGGGGATGACGATTTGTTGTGGGGCCGGACATTACGCAAGTTACGGCTGCGCCGGCTACTCGTTCCCGTTCTTCAGATCTTCGGGCCGGGGCATCGAAATGATGTTGTAGCCGGAATCCACGTAATGGATTTCACCGGTGACGCCGCCGGAAAGCTCGGACAATAAATACAAGGCCGAGCCGCCGAGTTCGTCCAAGGTCAGACCGCGGCCGAGCGGCGAGTGCTTCTGCTGGAAGGCGAACATCGCGCGGGCATCGCCGATGCCCGAGCCCGCAAGCGTCCGCACCGGGCCTGCCGAAATCGCGTTGACGCGGATGCCGCGCGAACCAAAATCGGCGGCGAGATAGCGCACCGAGGCTTCCAGCGCGGCCTTGGCGACGCCCATCACGTTATAATTCGGCATCACCCGCGTCGAACCGCCATAGGTCAGCGTGATCATCGCGCCGCCGGATGCGGGCATCAGCTCGGCCGCGCGCTTGGCAAGTTCGGTGAAGGAAAAGCACGAGATCACCATGGTACGCGAGAAATTCTCGCGCGTGGTATCGGCATAGCGGCCTTTCAACTCGTTCTTGTCGGAGAACGCGATGGCGTGCACGAGAAAATCGAGCTGCCCCCATTTTTTCCGCAGCGTCTCGAACACGGAATCGACGCTGGCGATGTCCTCGACATCGCAGGGTATCACGAGTTCGACGCCGAGCGACTGCGCCAGCGGCTTGACCCGCTTGCCGAGCGCCTCGCCCTGATAGGTGAAGGCAAGCTCGGCGCCCTGCGCGGCGAGCGTTTTCGCGATGCCCCAGGCAATCGAATGATCATTGGCGACGCCCATGATCAATCCGCGTTTGCCCTTCATCAGGTCCTGCATTTTGCCCCGTATCCCATCACACGCTCACTCTGCTCCCTCGCCCCGCTCTTCGCGGGGAGAGGGTTGGGGTGAGGGGCGCTTCGGCCCGCATATACCGAATTTGCCTCGAATGCAGTGCCAGGCCCCTCACCCGAAATTCGCCGGTAGCGAATTTCGACCTCTCCCCGCAAAGAGCGGGGCGAGGTTTAAAAAAATCTCACGCATCCAGCCGCTTGAACACCAGCGTGGCGTTGGTGCCGCCGAAGCCGAAGGAATTCGAAAGCACGGCGCCCAATTTGGCGTTGTCGATGCGCTTGCGCACGATCGGCATGTCGGCAAACACCGGGTCGAGCTCGGTGATATGCGCGCTTTCACAGATAAAACCGTTGTTCATCATCAGCAGCGAATAGATCGCTTCCTGCACGCCGGTGGCGCCGAGCGAGTGCCCGGTGAGTGCTTTGGTGGCGGAAATCGGCGGGCACTTGTCGCCGGTCCCGAACACCTTGCGGATTGCCTCGATTTCCGGCGGATCGCCCGCCGGCGTCGAGGTCGCGTGCGGATTGATGTAGTCGATCTTGGTATCGACGGTTGCCATCGCCATTTTCATGCAGCGCTCGGCGCCCTCGCCTGAGGGGGCAACCATGTCGTAGCCGTCGGAAGTGGCGCCGTAGCCGACGATCTCGCCGTAAATGCGTGCGCCGCGCGCCTTGGCATGTTCGAGCTCTTCCAGCACCACCACGCCGGCGCCGCCGGCAATGACAAAGCCGTCGCGGCTGACGTCGTAGGGACGCGACGCTGTCGCGGGCGTATCGTTATATTTCGAGGACATCGCGCCCATCGCGTCGAACAGGACCGACAGCGACCAGTCGAGCTCTTCGCAACCGCCGGCGAAGATAATGTCCTGCTTGCCGATCTGGATGGTCTCGTAGGCGTTGCCGATGCAATGGTTCGAGGTGGCGCAGGCCGAGGAGATCGAATAGTTCACGCCCTTGATCTTGAACCAGGTCGCGAGAGTCGCCGACGCCGTCGAGGACATCGCCTTCGGCACCGCGAACGGTCCGACCCGCTTCGGTCCCTTGGCGCGGGTGGTGTCGGCGGCTTCCACGATGGTACGCGCCGATGGACCGCCGGAGCCCATGATGATGCCGGTGCGGATATTGGAGACTTCCGAAGGCTCCAGACCGGAATCCTGGATCGCCTGCTCCATCGCGACGTGATTCCAGGCCGCGCCCTCGCCGAGGAAGCGCATCGCGCGGCGGTCGATGACGCCGGCCGGATCGAGCGTGGGCGCGCCCTGCACCTGGGAGCGGAAACCAAGCTCGGCATATTTTTCCGCGCGCGTGATGCCGGACTTCGCCTCGTGAAGGCTCGCCAGCACTTCCTGGGTGTTGTTTCCGATGGACGAGACGATACCCATCCCCGTGATGACAACCCGCCTCATGACCGCCTCGCCCTGTCGTTTCCGTTTGTGTGTGTGTGAAAAGCTGCCAACCGAACGTCGTCAAACCGAGAACCGCGGCCCATCGGCCGGAGCCGATATCTTACGTTCCCGGCGCCAATGCGGCATCCTGCTTTAACAGCCCGACCCTCAAATCCTTCGCGCGATAGATAATCTCGCCGTCGGCCGAAAGCCAGCCGTCAGCGATGCCTAACCAGAGCTTCATGCGGATCACGCGCTTGATGTCGATGTTGTACACAATCTTGCGAACGTTCGGCATCACCTGCCCGGCAAGCTTCAGTTCGCCGAGGCCGAGCGCCCGGCCGCGTCCCTGGCCGCCGGTCCAGCCGAGATAAAAGCCGACCATCTGCCAGAGCGCATCGAGCCCGAGGCAACCCGGCATCACAGGATCGCCCTTGAAATGGCAGCCGAAAAACCAGAGGTCGGGTTTGACATCGAGTTCGGCGCGAACAAGACCCTTGCCGTATTCCCCGCCGGTTTCGGAGATTTCGCTGATGCGGTCGAACATCAGCATCGGAGGCAGCGGCAATTGTGCATTGCCGGGGCCAAACATTTCGCCACGGCCGCATGCCAGCAAATCCTCGTATTCGTAACCGCTGCGCCGATCCAGCATGGTGGAAAGCCTCTTTCAAAATCCCGATGGAGCTTTTTTGATGCGAAATGGACCGGTTTCGCATGGGAAGCGCGCCATTTTCTTGGCTTGGCACGAATAACCGCAGGTCAGGATACCCCTGCGGTTATCGGCGCTCGCCTCTGCGAAAATCGCAAAGCTTAAGTCCGCGCGCTCTCTATCATAGGCCCCGCGGGTGGCAAAGCGCCACGGGGAGGGTAAATTGCCGCGTCGCGGGTCAGTTTCCACCTTAGCGCCGACTTTACCCTCGGCCCCTTCTAGTTGCGAAAAACTTGCATCTAACAGGATTCCTTCTTATATACCCAGACGATAGTGCTTAGATGGCGAGTGCGGTGCGCAACGTGGATACGAACGACAACGGCTCGGTTCTGAAAGAGGATAGTGCTGGTGCAGTGGCCCGCCATGCGGGTCGGCAACCGGCCCTGACCGGCTGTCCCTGGCACGACGTCAATGAAATGCTCCAGGCGGCAGGCCTGCGGCCCACCCGCCAGCGCATGGCTCTGGGCTGGCTGTTGTTCGGCAAGGGCGCCCGTCACCTCACCGCGGAAATGCTCTATGAGGAAGCAACGCTGGCCAAGGTGCCGGTGTCGCTTGCGACCGTCTACAACACGCTCAACCAGTTGACCGATGCCGGTCTGCTGCGCCAGGTCAGCGTCGACGGCACCAAGACCTATTTCGATACCAACGTGTCGGCGCATCACCACTTCTATCTCGAGAATAATCACGAGCTGGTCGACATTCCCGATCCGCATCTGGTGCTGCAGAAGATGCCCGAAGTGCCCGAAGGCTACGAGATCGCCCGCGTCGACATGGTCGTCCGGCTGCGCAAGAAGCGCTGAGTCTCTCAACGGGTCGTCCCCGCGAATGCGGGGACCCATAACCACCAATGTTTGTTGTTCAAGGAAGCCGTCTACCCCATCGCCCAATCGATGGGCTGCGGCGTATGGGTCCCCGCTTTCGCGGGGACGACCCGTGGATAAAATTTTCGCGTTACTCGATGACGCGAAACCTCAATCCACCCTCTCGTCCGCGTAGACGCCCCACAGCCGCTCCTGCTGGATCCAGCCGTCAAAACCGTTGCCGGAGACGTGGCACCAGCCTGACGCGCAGTGCTTGACCTGGGCGACGACACCGGCCTGCAGGCGGGCGGCGACGGGGCTGGTCTGATCGGCGCTCTCATAGAGCGGCGCGAGCTCGTCCCTGCTCTTCATGGTGATGACGGCGGTGCGGCGGCCCGACAGCAGCGAGTGATAGACCCACCCCTCGGCGCCTTCGGAATCGCGCACCCGGCGCCAGTTCTCGAATTCGGCGGTGATTTCAACCGGCAGGCCCGAGCGGGTGTAGACCCAGGCAACATCATTGTCCTTGGTCGGACCGGCGCGGACGTTCACATGATCGGATTTGAGGCTGACATAACGCGGCACCGGCAAACCGCTGGTGGTTGGGGCTGCATCCTTGGCCGAATATCCCGAGCTGATCGAGGCGCCCAGCACGCCACAAGCGAGCACCACAACCGAACAAAAACGCCCCAACGCCATCCACTCGTCTCCTGCCGAGATCAGACCAACTCAAATTCTTCGAGCTGAAAACCAACCAACGCCTTAAACCCCCTGTGCCCCGCCCCGATTGCCCCTCGGCTTCTCACTTTCGGGTTCTTGTCTTGGCCCGGCCTTCTGCTAGAGAGGACGGAAGCTCAAGGAAACAAGACGAGCCCGAACGTCCCCGGGACCTCCGAGGGAAGCATCGTGGAACCCAAGGAAGCGGACCTGAAGCAGAAGTCCGGACTGCGCGGCAATGGCAGTTTCGAACAACCGGGTTAACGAGGCCTGAACAGCCTCGCGAGAGCAGGACATGTCGGTTAAGAAAAAGCCTCTCGTTGTCGTCACGCGCAAACTGCCGGACTCGATCGAGACCCGCATGCGCGAATTGTTCGACGCGCAGCTCAATCTCGACGATACGCCGCGGACCCACGAGCAGATCGCCGAGGCGGTACGCTCCGCCGACATCCTGGTGCCGACCGTCACCGACATCATCAACGAAGAGCTGCTCAAGCAGCCCGATTGCAAGCTGAAGCTGATCGCCAATTTCGGCAACGGCGTCGACAATATCGACGTGGTTGCGGCGCACGCGCGCGGCATCACCGTCACCAACACACCAAAAGTTCTGACCGAGGACACCGCCGACATGACGATGGCGCTGATCCTCGCCGTGCCACGGCGGCTGATCGAAGGCGCCTCGATCCTCACCGACGGCAAGAACTGGCCGGGCTGGTCGCCGACCTGGATGCTCGGCCACCGCATCGGGGGCAAACGGCTCGGCATCATCGGCATGGGCCGCATCGGACAGGCCGTGGCGCGTCGCGCGCGGGCCTTCGGCCTGCAGATCCATTACCACAACCGCCGCCCCGTGGCGCCGCGCATCGCCGAAGAACTGGGCGCGACCTATTGGGAGAGCCTCGACCAGATGCTGGCGCGGATGGACATCATCTCGGTGAATTGTCCGCACACGCCGGCCACCTTTCATCTGGTCTCGGCGCGGCGCCTGAAACTGATCCGGAAAGACGCTTATATCGTCAACACCGCGCGCGGCGAGGTGATCGACGAAGATACGCTGGTCAAATTGCTCGAGGCGGGCGAGATCGGCGGCGCCGGCCTCGACGTCTACGAGCACGAGCCGGCTGTTAATCCGAAACTGGTGCGACTGGCAAAAGCCGGCAAGGTGACGCTGCTGCCGCACATGGGCTCGGCCACCATCGAAGGCCGCGTCGAGATGGGCGAGAAGGTGATCATCAACATCCGCACCTTCCTCGACAACCACAAGCCGCCGGACCGCGTGCTGCCGAGCATGCTGTGAGGGCTGTTCGACTCGAGCATGCTGTAAGAGCTGTTCGAGTGGAAAGAGCCCCCACCATAGCCGATGCTGCGCATCGGCGTTCGTTTATCAAGAACGGCGGCCGATGGCCGCCTATGCCCTCCCTCGCAAACGCGGGAGAGAGAGTGGTTCGGTGCATGCGGTGAACAGCGAGCCCAACTTTCTATTTCTTTGCGCACACCGCTCGCCACGCGACGCAGTGCGCCCCCTCTCCCGTGCTCGCGGGGGAGGGTCGGGGTGGGGGCTCGCTCCGGTGAGGGGCTCTACCGATGTGAGCTCAAATCGGTGATGACAAGCGCATCGCCGTTTAACGGATTGAGTGGATCGCGCGCGTAACGCAGCGTCTCGAACCGCATCATGCGCGTGTCCACCATCAACAATCGTCCGACCAGGCCTTCGCCAAAGCCGACGATCTCGCGGATCGCCTCAAGCGCCATCATCGAACCCAGGATGCCGGCGAGCGCGCCCATCACGCCGGCTTCGGCGCAGGCCGGCACCGTGCCCGGCGGCGGCGGCTCGGGAAACAGGCAGCGATAGGTCGGATTGAACTCGCCTTGCTCGTTTTTCTCATGCGCGCGGATCGTGGTCAGCGATCCATCGAACACGCCGAGCGCGGCTGTGATCAGAGGCTTGCCGGCGAGAAAGCAGGCGTCGGAGACCAGATAGCGGGTCTCGAAATTGTCCGATCCGTCGAGCACGAGATCATAGCCGCCGATCAGTTCCATTGCATTTTTCGAGTCGAGGCGGGTGGCGTGCGCGGCAAAGCGGACATGGGGATTGAGCGCCGCAATCCGCTCTGCTGCTGTATCGACCTTGCGACGGCCGACGTCAGGGGTCGCATGGATGATCTGGCGCTGCAGGTTGGACAGCGACACGATGTCGTCATCGACCACGCCGAGCGCGCCGACGCCCGCGGCGGCAAGATACATCAGTGCGGGCGCCCCCAAGCCGCCGGCGCCGATCACCAGCACGGAAGCCTCCTTCAAGGCGGCCTGGCCGGGGCCGCCGACCTCGCGCAGCACAATATGACGGGCGTAGCGTTCGAGTTCGTCGGCACTTAGCATTTTGCAAGGCCCGCGAAGCCATCCAGACGCAGCGCAGCAAGACGGAGCCATGGATTGCTTCGTCGCTTCGCTCCTCGCAATGACAGCTCTCTTGCCACCATTTGCTGAACCCTCCGCCTGTTGTTGCCTACCAAGGAGATGTGCTTAATTGCGCGCTCTTCAATGGACCCCGAGACTTCTCATGAGATCGATGCTGGCGGCAACATTGATGTTGGTGGCGACGGGGGCTCCCGCCGGTGCGCAGATGACGGCACCGTCCACTTTGGGCTCCAAGCCGAAACCGGTCACGACCGTGCCGATCCGCCCCGCTTTGCAGACCCCGGCCGATACCGCGAATGCGATGGCGCAGGCCGAGCGGTTGGCGATCCAGTCGGATCTGGCCTGGGTCGGCCAGTATAACGGCGCGATCACCGGCGACGTCAGCGAACGCATGGTCGCCGCGATCAAGGAGTTTCAGAAGGCACGGGGCGGCAAGGCGACCGGCGTGCTCAATCCGCAGGAGCGCGCCGTGCTCGCCGAGACTGCGAGGCGGAAGCAGGAGACTGTCGGCTGGAAGATCGTCACCGATCCCACCACCGGCGCGCGGCTCGGCGTGCCCCTAAAACTGGCGCCGCAGCAATCGTCCGACGCCAACGGCGCCAAATGGAGCTCCTCCACTGGGACCATCCAGATCCAGCTTTCGCGCCGCAAGGAAGCCGACCCCACCACGGCAAAACTCGCCGAACGCGAAAAGAAGGAGCCGGCCGGGCGCAATATCGACTACACCGTGGTCAAGCCGGATTTCTTCGTACTGTCGGGCATGCAGGGGTTGAAGAAATTTTACCTGCGCGGAACGTTCAAGGGCGATGAGGTCCGTATCCTCACCATCCTCTACGACCAGGCCACCGAAGGTACCGTGGAACCGGTCGTGATCGCGATGTCGAGCGCGTTCAATCCGTTCCCCTCGGGCGCACAGATCGCCGGACCGCCGCCGCGCAAGACCGTCGAATACGGCACCGGTGTAATCGTCAGCGACGACGGCGCCATCGTTGCCGATCGCGTGGTCACCGACGGCTGTCTCGCGATCGCGATTGCCGGTTACGGCAATGTCGATCGCGTCGCCGAGGACAAGGACCACGATCTCGCGCTCTTGCGGATTTACGGCGCGCGCGGATTGAAGCCGCTGGCGCTGAGCGAAGGTACTGCGAAATCCGCGGTCGAAATCACCGGCATTGCCGATCCGCAGAACCAGGGCGGGGCTGCCGTGGCGAGCAGCGTCAAGGCATCGGTGACCCAGATCGGCGGCGGAGGCGATGCCGCGCTGGCGCCGCCACCGGCGCTCGGCTTTTCCGGCGCAGCCGCACTCGATGGCGACGGCAAGTTTGCCGGCATCGCGCTGTTGAAACCGGCGCTGGTCGCAGGACCCCCGAATTCAACGCCGGCGGCGCAGGCGGTGGTGGTGCCGGCCGATACGGTGCGCGAGTTTCTGAAAGCCAATGGCGTCAATGCGGCGGGTGCGTCGCCGGACGCGAAGGCTGCGGTCGTGCGCGTGATTTGCGTGCGGAAGTAGGGATCGACGATCCGCGTCACACTTACAGCCGTCATCATCCGCGAAAGCGGATGATCCAGTATTCCAGAGCCGCTAGTGATAGGACCGAGAAGCCGCGGCGTACTGGATACCCGCCTTCGCGGGTATGACGACAGTGGATGCGGCGACGCCTCGCCCGCGCCCCCGAGGCCCATGAGCTTACGACGCGGTCAACTTCTTCACCGGCGTCGGATCGAGATTGAATATCCTCGCCGCGTTCAGGCCCAGGATATTGCGCTTGGCCTGCTCGCCCAAGAACGGCAGATCGCAGATTTCCTGGGGCAGATCGAAGTCGAAATGCGGCCAGTCGGATGAGAACATCAACTGCGTCTCGGCCTTGATCATTTCGAAGGTGTTTTCCAGAGCCTTCGGGTGCGTGGTTTCCATCGGCTGCGTCGTATAGAAGCAGTTGCTGTTCATATATTCGCTGGGCATGCGCTTGAGCTGCGGCGCTTCGGAAGGCCGCATCAGATATTGATCGTCAAGGCGCTGCATCAGAAACGGCACCCAGGCCAATCCGCTTTCGACCCACACCGTCTTCAGCTTCGGAAACCGCTCGGGGATTCCGTTGAGCACCCAGTTCGTCATGTGGATCATGTTGCTCCAGACGAAGCCCAGCGCATGCATGCCGAGAAACCGGTTGACGGTCGCAAGTGACGGATCCTGCCAATGATAACCGGCATGGAACGCCAGCGGCTTGCCGCGCTCCTCGATCATCGAATAGAGCCGCATATAGTCGTTGTGATGCACCGGCTTATGGCGCGTGCTGGTCACGCAGAAACCGATGACGCCCTTTTTGTCGCCTAACTCCTCGACCGTCCGCTCGGCCTCTTTGGGCGTGTTGAACGGCAAATAGATCAGCGATTTTATCCTGTCGTCACCGGACAGAACCCGCTCGATCAGCCAGCGGTTATAGGCGCCGCCAAGCCACACTTCCATTTCCGGCTGCGGATGCATGCCGAGAAACAGCATCGGCGTCGGAAACACCACCATGTTGTCGATCCCAAGCGAATCCATGGCTCGGCGTGTCAGGATGACATCGCGATGCACGTCGGTCTCCTCGACGATTTCGCGCTGGCCGTCCTGATGTGGGATGCGTCCGCCGACCGACTGATAGCGAAGCCCGAGGTCGCCGTTCAATCCGTAAGGCGGCGCGCCGAGCCGCTCGGCCTGGAATCGCATCGCGTTGTCGCGCACGACGGGGTCCTCGATATAGGTCACCACCTCTTTCCACGACACGGTCTCGACGTGGTGGGCATCGATATCGCAAATGAACCAATCCTGCAGGCCTCGCCTCAGCGCGTTGCGCCTGGCATGGGCGAGGATGTCGCGGGTGTCGGTATGAACGTCGATCTGCTGTATCGCCGAATATGGCGGCCCGATCCTGCCTTGAATATTCATGGGCGTTCCCTCGCAGGGTTGATGTCTTCGTCCGGACGGCGCCGATACCAAAGCGCAAGCTCCATCGGACCAAGATGCAGCGCACGCAGCATTTCGGAAACCGCCGACAACAGCTCGGTGGGCGTCATTTCGCTGTCGCGTTCGCCGGCGATCGGCGGAAACGTTCTTTCCTCGCCATCGGATTTTGCGACATAGAGCCTGATCGCGGCCGTCAGGATCTGGGCAACGGCCTCATCGGAAACGCGGTTGGCTTCATTGTTGTCAACGAGCTCCCGCGACGCGCGCAGCAGTTCAGGGGCCGCAGTGTCGATCCAGCCGTAGCGATCGTTCTTGCGGTCGATCTCAGATCCGGACATAGATTTCGTCATCCCTGATCGCGAGCTCCGCTTTGCGCAGTCGAATGCGGCTGTTGCCCTGATGGAATCCGGTCTTGATGCTGTATTCGTAGCCATGCCACGGGCATATGATGTGGGTCTCGGAGGGATCGTATTGCTGCGAGCGAACGGTTCGATCTTCCGCAACCGGCTCGATCACCCGCTTCATGATGCGTCCCTGGCAGACCGGACCGGCGCGATGGGCGCAGCGATTGTGCCACGCAAAAAATTCGCCATCGATCTTGAAGACACCGACTTCCGACTCCGCGCAGTCGACGACCTTGCGGTCGCCATCGGCGTAGTCAGTCACCTTGCCGGCGAAATATTCGGGCATGCGTCATTCCCATCCGGAAGAAGAGAACGCGGCGCGCAGGATGCTGCCCGAAGCCATCCCGTGTCAATCGAGATCGGCGACGGGGCTTTATCGTTCTACCGGCATTGCGGCGCGGAAAGCGCGCCGGTTACGCGAGCCCAAACCTCACCCCGGCACGCGCCAACCCGCCGGCAAGACCGATCGGCGTGCCGTCGGCGCGCCAGCACGCCGCGCCCGTCAGCCGGCCGTCATCGTGGAACTGGATCGCGTTCATGCCGCCGGCGACCGTCGGCATGGCAACCACCTTGTGACCCATCGCCGTGAGCGCCGCGCGAACGCTCTCGGGAACGGTTTTTTCCACCTCGAGCGCGTTGCCTTCGGTCCAGACCCGCGGCGCCTCGACCGCCTCCTGCAAGCTCATGCCGTGATCGATCAGATTGATCAGCGCCTGCAGCGCGCTCGGAAAGATCTTCTTGCCACCGGGCAGCCCAAGCGCATAGACGAGCTGGCCGTCGCGCAGCGCCATGACAGGCGACATCGACGTGGTGACGCGCTTGCCCGGCTTGAGCGACAGCGCATGGCCGGGCCGGGGATCGTAGAGGTTCATGTAATTGTTCGGCACGGTGCCGAGCCCGGGAATCAGAATTTTCGCGCCGAACAGATTGTTGATGGTCTGCGTGGTCGCGACCACATTGCCCATCGCATCAGCGGCCGTCATATGCGTGGTATGCGCGCCTTCGAGCTGCGCCACGCCCGCGCCCCACTTTTGCGCGCGGGCGGGATCGATCGCGCGGCGGCGTTCGTTCGCATAATCCTTCGAGGTCAGCCGCTCCACCGGCACGCCGACAAAATCCGGATCGCCGCTGGCGGCGGCGCGATCGGCAAAGGCGATCTTCAGCACTTCGGCGAGAAGATGAATGGTCTCGACGGTGCCGAACCCTTTTTCCGCGATATCGTACCCCTCCAGGATATTCAGCATCTGCGCGATGTGCACGCCGGAGGCCGCCGGCGGCGGCGGACCGAGGATCACCCAGCCGCGATAGTCGGCGCGGATCGGCGAGCGCTCGACGGTTTTGTAAGAGGTGAGGTCTTCGCGGGCGATAAAACCGCCATGCGCCTTCATGTAGTCGACGAGAATGTCGCCGAGCGGACCGTGATACAGCGCCGCTTCGCCGTGGCGCGAGATATGGGTGAGCGTCTCGGCATATTCCGATTGCACGACGCGGTCGCCGACACCGAGCGGTTTTCCCTCCGGCAGATAGATCGCCGAGATCGCCTCGTCCTTCAACATCTCCCTCGCGCTGTCGACGATGCATTCGTGCAAGTAAGGCGTCGCGGCGAAGCCGCGCGCAGCGTGCCTGATCGCCGGCTGCATGACATCGGCAAGCGGCATCGTACCGAACCTTTGCAGCGTCTCGCACCAGGCTTTTAGGGACCCGGGCACCGCGACCGCTTTCGGTCCATTGAGATTTTCATTATCGACGGTATCGAACACATCATGCGCCGAACCCGGCTTCGAGCGATAGCTATCGGGCTTGACCGCGAGCGGAACCGTGCTCTGGCCGTCGACAAAACGGTGGCTGCCATCGGCGAGCCGGATATGGGCCATGCCGCCGCCGATGATGCCGACCATCATCGGCTCGACCACGGTCAGCGTGAACAAGGTCGCAATCGCGGCATCGATGGCGTTGCCGCCGGCGGCGAGCATCTCGGCGCCCGCGGCCGACGCCAGCGGATGGTTGCTGACCACCATGCCGCGACTGCCCGATGCCGGCTGTTTCTGACAAACGAAACCCGTCGCCGCGCGATCCCGCCAATTGCCCATGACTCCCCCTGATGCTTGCAGACCATGTATCACGATTTGGCTGTGCGCCGACTACTGCGGGCACGCCTACGAGCCGAGCGCCTGCCGCATATCGGTGGCGGAGGCGGGCTCCGCGCCATGATCGCGCACCATCCGCACCGCCTCCTCGACAAGCGCAAGATTGCTGCTCCGTATGCAGCGCGCGGCTCCAGGCGCCGTTCAGCGCCGCTTCGATCCAGACCTTGCGCATGCCGTTACCTCCGTTGCGACCGGCGGTTTAAGGGCCACCGTCCCGTAATGATCCGGATATCGTTCCGACGGAGTTGTTGGAGACATCCGCGGAAACGACGGCGCTGGTTTCCTGGAGCGGTTTGTAACAAACGAGGGCCGCTCTCTACCCTCGTCATTGCGAGGAGCACTTGGGACGAAGCAATCCAAACTTTGCGACTATGGATTGCTTCGCGGAGCCTGTCATCGGGCGCGCATTCGCGCGACCCGGTGGCTCGCAATGACGTGGGAACATTCCCGTCGTAGGAAGCGGCTTTACACAGAGCCCTGTGTCTTGCGTCCCGGCTCAAGGCCGGAACGACGGATTAATATTTAGCAGCACCCACGATCATTTCTGGCATTTCGGGCACCAGAACGTCGAGCGCCCGTTTTGCGTGAACCGCCGCACGATGCCGCCGCAGCCGGCAGTCTGGCATTTTTCGCCTTCGCGGTCGTAGACCTGAAATGAATGCTGGAAATAGCCGAGCTCGCCGTCGGTCTGGCGATGGTCGCGCAGCGACGAGCCGCCGGCCTTGATGGCCTGGTTCAACACCGCGTGAATGGCCGTCACCAGCCGTTTGGCGTGATCGGCGGGCTCGCCCTTTTTTGTCGCCAAGGTCGCCGCCAATCTTCGCGGCGACAGATGGGCGCGAAAAAGCGCCTCGCACACATAGATGTTGCCAAGCCCTGCGACCACGCGCTGGTCGAGCAGTGCCGCCTTTAAACTGGTCTTCTTGTTGGCGCAGGACCGCGCCAACATTTTCGCATCGAATTCGTTGCCGAGCGGTTCGGGGCCGAGACCTTTTAGCAGCGGCTCGTCTTCCAATGCCTTGCGCGCGATGATCTTCATGTAACCGAAACGCCGCGGATCATTGAAAATCACCGCCGCGCCCGATGACATGTGAAACACCACATGGTCATGCGCGCGATCCTCATTTCGCGGATGATGGAATTTGCCCGGCACCTGTTGTTCATCTTGCTTGATGACGCGGAACGAGCCCGACATGCCTAGATGCATCACGAGCACGTCACCCGAGTCGAGATCGGCCATCAAATATTTGGCGCGGCGGCCCAATCCGGTCACGGTCTGGCCGGTCAGCCGCGCCACAAAATCCTTCTGGAAGGCAAAACGCAGGTCTTTGCGCCGCACTTCGGCTTTCACAATCCGGGCACCCTCCATGGCCGGCTGCAGGCCGCGGCGGACGGTTTCGACTTCGGGTAATTCGGGCATGGATCGGCGTTCACCTTGAGAGGCTGACGTGATAGCGACATTGCGCCGGGCGCGCTATGGTCCGCCGCAATCGAGTGTGTGAGGGCGTTAAGTCATGGATCGGCCGGGTGAAACCACGCATTTTGGCTTCAGGGACGTCCCCGTCGGCGACAAGCAGGGGCTGGTCAACGACGTGTTCCACAGCGTGGCGCGGCGTTACGATCTGATGAACGATCTGATGTCGGCGGGGCTGCATCGGCTCTGGAAGGACATCATGATCAACGCGCTCAATCCGCCGCGCAGCGATACCCCCTTCGCACTGCTCGACGTCGCCGGCGGCACCGGCGACATCGCGTTCCGCGCCGCCAAGGGCGCAGGGTCAGGTTTTCACGCCACCGTCTGCGACATCAATTCCGATATGCTCGCCGTCGGCCGCGAACGCGCGATCGCACGGCATCTCGAGGACCGCGTCGAGTTTGTCGAAGGCAATGCCGAGGCGCTGGCGTTTCCCGACCGCCATTTCGACGCCTATACCATCGCGTTCGGCATTCGCAATGTGCCGCTGATCGACCAGGCGCTTCGCGAGGCGTTTCGGGTGCTGCGACCCGGCAGCAGATTTCTGTGCCTGGAGTTCTCCACCGTTGACGTGCCCGGACTCGACCGGATCTACGACCTGTTTTCGTTCAAGGTGATCCCGCCGCTCGGCCGCGCGGTCACGGGCGATGCCGATTCCTATCAATATCTCGTCGAATCGATCCGCAAATTTCCGAGGCCCAACGCGTTTGCCGAGATGATCCGCGCCGCCGGATTTTCGCGCGTCAATTGGCAAAGTCTCTCCGGCGGCATCGTGGCGCTGCATTCGGGCTGGCGTTTGTGATTTCTGCCATTACCCACATCGCGCGGCTCGCCCGCGCCGGCTTTGTGTTTGCGCGCGAGGGCGTATTCGGCGTCGTCGATCCGTCGCTGGTGCCGCCGCCGGGGCAATTGGCGCTGAAGCTCGCGCGCATCGTCGAGCGCCCCGGCGCCAAGTCCGGCCCGCGGCTGTCGCGCGCGCTGACCCGGCTGGGACCGGCCTACCTAAAGCTCGGGCAGTTCCTCGCGACCAGACCCGATGTGGTCGGCGTCATGATGGCGCGCGATCTGGAAAGCCTGCAGGACCGGCTGCCGCCGTTTTCGCAGAGCGAGGCCGAGGCCGTCATCGCGCAATCGCTGGAACGTCCAGTGGCGCAGGCCTTTGCGAGTTTTGGGCCGGCGGTCGCCGCCGCCTCGATCGCGCAGGTGCATCGCGGCGAGACCGAGCGTGATGGCGTGCGCACGCCGGTCGCGGTGAAGGTGCTGCGGCCCAATGTCGCCTCGCGCTTCCGCCGCGACCTCGCCGATTTCTTCTTTGTCGCGCACCAGGCCGAAATCCATTCGGCGGAAGCCCGCCGGCTGCGGCTGATCGAGGTCATCAATACGATGTCGCGGTCGGTCGCGATAGAGATGGATTTACGGCTCGAGGCCGCGGCACTTTCCGAAATGGCGGAGAACACCCGCAACGATCCGGATTTCCGCGTGCCCGCGGTCGACTGGGACCGAACCACGCACAACGTGCTGACGATGGAATGGGTCGACGGTATCGCGCTCAGCGACCATGCACGACTGGAGCAATCGCAGGTCGATTTGCCCGAGCTCGGCCGCAAGGTGATCCAGAGTTTCCTGCGGCATGCGCTGCGCGACGGCTTCTTTCATGCCGACATGCACCCCGGCAATCTGTTCCTCGACGATGCCGGCCGGCTGGTTGCGGTCGATTTCGGCATCATGGGCCGGCTCGGCCTGAAGGAGCGGCGTTTTCTGGCCGAAATTCTCTTAGGCTTCATCACGCGCGATTATCGCCGCGTGGCGGAGGTCCATTTCGAGGCCGGCTATGTGCCGGCGCATCATTCGGTGGAGAATTTCGCGCAAGCCATCCGCGCCATCGGCGAGCCGATCCACAACCGCACCGCCGAAGAAATCTCGATGGCGAAACTGTTGACGCTGTTGCTTGAGGTCACCGGCCTGTTCGACATGCGCACCCGGCCCGAACTGATCCTCTTGCAAAAGACCATGGTGGTTGTCGAAGGCGTCGCGCGCGGCTTCGATCCAAAACTCGACATCTGGAAGGTCGCCGATCCCGTGGTACGGGAATGGATCGAGCGCAATCTCGGGCCCATCGGACGCATTCAGGGCGCGATGGCCGGCGCCGGCGACCTCGGCCGGGTGCTGACGGGGCTGCCGGCGATTGCGGCGCGGGCGGTGACGGTGCTGGAGCAATTGGAGACCATGACCCGGGAGGGGCTGACGCTGTCGCCGGAAACCATTGCAGCCATGGGGCGTACGGAGGGCCGCAAGAGCCGCTGGCGCACCATCGCGCTCTGGATCATCGCCGCGACTTTTATCGGAATTCTGGTGGCGATCAAACAAATGTGATTGCGATGCAATCACATGATGATATCATTGCTGGCAAAAGAGCTCGGAGACGCTCATGGCCAGCCTCACCATCCGAAAACTCGATGAGGGCGTCAAAGCCTATCTGCGGCTGCGCTCCGCCAAGAACGGCCGCTCGGTCGAAGAGGAAGTCAGGGTGATCCTTCGGGAAATGATCGAGGGCCGCCCCTATTCTGTTGAAGCGCACCCGCCGCAGGCCACCACGCCGCCCTTTCCGCGGCGCGCCGATGCGACCGACCAACCCCGCATCACCCTCATCATCGGCGGCGGTATCGCGGCCTACAAGGCGCTGGATCTGATCCGGCGGCTCAAGGACCGGCATCTTCACGTCCGCTGCGTGCTGACAAAAGCCGCGCAGCAATTCGTCACGCCGCTGGCGGCCTCAGCGCTGTCGCATGAGCGCGTCTACACCGATCTGTTCGATCCCGAGAGCGAGTTCGACGCCGGCCATATTCGCCTGGCGCGGGAATGCGAACTGATTGTGGTAGCGCCGGCGACCGCCGACCTGATGGCGAAGATCGCGCAGGGCCATGCCGACGATCTCGCCAGCGCCATTCTGCTTGCCACCAACCGGCCGATCCTGCTGGCGCCGGCGATGAACCCCTTGATGTGGAACAATCCCGCGACCCGCCGCAATGTCGCGCAGCTCGAACGCGACGGCGTCGCCATGGTCGGCCCCAATGCGGGCGAAATGGCCGAAGCGGGCGAGGCCGGAATCGGCCGGATGGCGGAGCCCACCGAAGTCGCCGCCGCCGCGGAGCGCTTCGTGCGCCCAGCCCAGCCGCGTCCGCTCGCCGGAAAACGCGTCCTCGTGACCGCGGGACCGACGCACGAGCCGATCGATCCGGTGCGCTACATCGCCAACCGCTCCTCCGGCAAACAGGGGTTTGCCATTGCCGCAGCAGCACAAACCGCCGGCGCCGACGTCACCCTGATCTCGGGCCCGGTCGATCTCGACGATCCCAAGGGCGTGACGGTGAGGCGTGTGGAATCCGCCCGCGAAATGTTGCATAGGGTGGAAGCCGCCCTCCCCGTCGATATCGCGATCTTCGCCGCGGCGGTTGCCGACTGGCGCGTGGCCAATGAAGGCGAACAGAAACTGAAAAAGACTTCCGCCGGCATGCCACCGCTGCAGCTCGTTGAAAACCCCGATATCCTCGCGACAATCGCAAAACTCGCCGATAAGCGGCCGCCGCTGGTGATCGGCTTTGCCGCCGAGACCGAACATCTGATCGACAACGCCAAGGCGAAACTGGCGCGCAAGGGCTGCGACTGGATCCTCGCCAATGACGTCTCGCCGGCAACCGGCGTGATGGGTGGCGACCGCAACACGATTCATCTGCTGACCCGTGAGGGTGCCGAAATCAATGTCGATTCCTGGCCGGTGATGACCAAGGAACAGGTCGCAGCCGCGCTGGTGGCGCGGATCGCCAAAACCGCCGAGAAAACCGCGTGAGCGCACCCGTCAAAGTCGATATCCAGCAATTGCCGCATGGCGAAGGCCTGGCGCTGCCGGCCTATCAGAGCGCGCACGCCGCCGGCCTCGACCTTTTGGCCGCGGTCCCCGAAGGCTCGCCGTTGGTCCTTGCGCCTGGAGCGCACGCATTGGTGCCGACCGGGCTGACGATTGCGCTGCCTCCGGGCTATGAAGCGCAGGTCCGTCCGCGCTCGGGGCTTGCCGCAAAGCACGGCGTTACTGTGCTCAATTCGCCCGGCACCATCGACGCCGACTACCGCGGCGAGATCGGCGTGCTCCTGATCAATCACGGCGCGGCGGCATTTTCGATTCGCCGCGGCGAGCGCATCGCGCAGATGGTGATCGCGGCCGTGGTCCGCGCGGAACTTGTGCCGGCAACCTCGCTTTCCGCAACCGACCGCGGCTCGGGCGGCTTCGGCTCGACCGGGCGCTAGCCTCCGATTCAGCTTCGCTGCATCAGAGGCCAGCGTTATCTTTTTGTTTGAGCATGGTCTTTTCGGAAAACCGGTTTCCACTTTTCCGGACCATGCTCTAATCTCCGTAAAGAGACGGATTCACTTTCGCGAAAATTCGCGCCGATAAGGTTTAATCGCGCATTTTTTGGCGCCGGGATTCGCGTTCACGATCTGGACTCTTACCGGCCGACTCCCGTTGGGGATATTGTCATTCGATTCGCGAACGGCGGGGGTCGTCGCCGGGCGTAAAGTCGTGCGGTTTGGGGCAAACCATGTCGGGCGTAATCGTGGCGATGCGTCGGACCTTGCTGTCGTGCACATCACTGGCACGTAACGGCCTGATCAGTCTTGGCGGGACGCTGGCTTCAATCGCGCCGGCGTCGGCCGGCGATTCATCGCTGCTGGATGCGATCTCGGCCCATCTGCACTTGAATCGCCAGGAATTCGCGGTGCTGACCACCGCCTTGGCACTGCTCGGCTTTTCGGTGGTGGCGGCAATCCTTCTGATGCGCACTCGGCTGCGCGCGGCAAGAGGCGAGGCGCGGTTGCGCGCTGGCATCGCGGACCTGCAAGCCCAGGCCGATCGGTTCCGCGCGCTGTTGTTTGCCGAACCCCAGATCCTGATCGCGTGGCCCGCGGGCGACAACCGTCCCCAAATCAGCGGCGATATTGCGCTTTTGATGCCACAGGAGGCCCCGCAACGCATCCTCGCCTTCGGAACCTGGCTGCCGCCGGAGCCGGCGTTGCAAATGGATCATGCCGTCGACGCGCTGCGCGAGCATGGCGAGGGCTTTTTGCTCAATCTCACGACGTCGAACGGGCGCATCATCGAGGCATTGGGCCGCGCCATCGGCGGCCAGGCCATTGTGCGGATTCGCGACCTCGGCGGCCTGCGCCGGGAACTCGCCGAATCCAACCTTCGCTACAGGACGCTTCTCGAGGAGACCGAGTTGCTGCGCAACTTCGCAGCCGCAGCGCCGTGGCCGATCTGGGCCAAGAGCGCGCAAGGCGACCTTCGCTACGCCAATGCGGCCTATGCCAAGGCCACCGAGGCGGCCGGTGTCGCGGACGCCATCCATCGCAACCTCGAGCTGCTCGAAAGCGACCAGCGCGAGGAAGTGAGCCGGGCGCTCAATGACAATTCGGCCTTCACCGCGCGGCTGCCGATCGTGGTCGGCGGCGCGCGGCGGGTCTACGACGTGCATGCGCTCAACCTCGGCAGCGGCAGCGCCGGGATTGCGATCGACGCCGGCGAGGCGACGACGCTGCGCGAGCAGCTGGTGCGGATGGCGGAGGCGCATCGCCGCACGCTTGATCAATTGTCATCCGGCGTCGCCGTGTTCGACGGCCAGCGGCGGCTCGCCTTCTACAACGATTCCTATCGGCGGCTGTGGGACCTCGACCGGGCCTTTCTCGACAGCAATCCCGACGATTCCAGCGTGCTCGACCGCCTGCGCGCCGCCCGCAAACTGCCCGAACAACCGGATTTCCGGGCCTGGAAAGTCAAGCTGCACGAGGCCTATCGCGCCGTCGAGCCGGAGAAAGACAGCTGGTATCTGCCCGACGGCCGCGCCTTGAGCGTCGTCACCACGCCGAACCCGGAAGGCGGCGTCACCTATCTGTTCGACGACGTCACCGAGAGCCTCGACCTCGCCCGCCGATTCGACGGCCTGATCCGGGTACAGCGCGAAACCCTCGACAATCTCACCGAGGCGGTCGCGGTGTTCGGCAGCAACGGCCGCGCGCAATTGTTCAATCCGGCGTTTGCAAAAATGTGGAAATTGTCGGCCGACGCACTGCGCGAACAGCCGCATATCGAGACCGTGGAAGCCTGGTGCAGGCCGCTGTTCGATGACGCCGACATTTGGCAGACGATCCGCGAAGCCATCACGCGGATCGAGAACCGCGTCGAGGTGCCACTAAAACTGGAGCGCCGGGACGGCAGCGTGCTCGACTGCATGACCATGCCGCTGCCCGACGGCGCCACCATGCTGACCTTCCAGGACATCACCGATACCGAAAACGTCGAGCGGGCGTTGCGCGAGCGCAACGAGGCGCTCGAGGCCGCCGACCAGATGAAGGTCGATTTCGTCCACCACGTGTCCTACGAATTGCGCTCGCCGCTCACCACCATCATCGGTTTCGCGCACTTCCTGTCCGACCCCGTTACCGGCCCCCTGATGCCGAAGCAGGCCGAATATCTCGGCTACATCACCGCGTCCACCAACGCGCTGCTCGCCATCATCAACAACATCCTCGATCTCGCCACCATCGACGCCGGGGCGATGTCGCTCAACATCGGCTCGATCGATATCCGCAAGACCATCGAGGCCGCCGCCGAAGGCATCCAGGACCGGCTCGCCACCGACCGCATCCAGCTCAAGGTCGATGTCGACCCCAATATCGGCAGTTTTGTCGGTGACGAGCGCCGCGTGGTGCAGGTATTGTATAATCTATTGGCCAATGCGGTCGGATTTTCGCCTCAGGATGGGACCATCGGCTTGAGCGCCAAACGCACCGAACACAGCGTCATTTTCGCCGTGACCGATTCCGGGCCGGGCATTCCGCCCGACGTCAAGGACAAGGTGTTCGACTGGTTCGAGTCCCATTCCCACGGATCGCGGCACCGCGGCGCCGGTCTCGGCCTGTCGCTGGTGAAGTCATTCGTCGAACTGCATGGAGGCAAGGTGGACGTCAATTCAATCGTCGGCAAAGGCACGACCGTGACCTGCAATTTTCCGATCGATCAGGCTGCGCATCGCAACGCCGCGGAATGAACCCTCCCACGACATTCTCGCTGGCGCTGTCGAACGAGAGCGCAACCGCGCATTTGATGGCCGATCTCGCGCTGCTGATCGGCCCGGGCGATGTCATCACCCTTTCGGGCGACCTCGGCGCCGGCAAGACCGCAGCCGCCCGCGCCATGATCCGCTATCTGGCCGACGACGATTCGGTCGAGGTTCCAAGCCCGACCTTTACGCTGGCGCAGGCCTACGACCTGCCGCCGTTTCCATTGCTGCATGCGGACCTCTACCGCATCAACGATCCGATCGAACTGGAAGAGATCGGCCTGTCGCCATTGCCTGAGGGGACGGTAGCGCTGATCGAATGGCCGGAGCGCGCGCCATCGGCCTTGCCCTCCGACCGCATCGATATCGCGCTGAGCCACCGTCCGGCGCTGGGCTCGACCGCGCGGGCCGCCGAAATCACCGGCTACGGCAAGGCGGCCCCACAGGTCGCGCGGCTCAAAGCGTTGCGGCAATTTCTCGACGGCGCGGGCCTTGCGGAGGCAAAACGCCTGCGCATGCCCGGCGACGCGTCGATACGTTCCTATGCACGGCTGGTCCGCGACGATGGCGTCGTGATCCTGATGAACTTTCCGCGGCGCCCCGATGGGCCGGCGATCTATGACGGAAAATCCTACAGCGCGGCCGTGCATCTGGCCGAAGACGTCAAGCCGTTTGTCGCCATCGATACCGGCCTGCGCGGCCGCGGTCTCTCGGCGCCGGCGATCCATCATGGCGACCTCGACCAAGGATTCCTGATCACCGAGGATTTCGGCAGCGCCGGTTTTGTCGAGGGCGATCCACCGGCGCCGATCGCGGAGCGTTATGAGGCCGCAACCGATTTGCTGGCGGCGCTGCATCGCGAAGCCTTGCCCGAAATCCTGCCGCTGGCGCCGCAGATCGAATACGCCATCCCCGCCTTCGACACCGAAGCGTTGCTGGTCGAAATCGGCCTGATGCTGGAATGGTATCTGCCCGACCGCGGCATCGAGCCGACCAACAATCTGCGCGCCGAATTCGTCATGATGTGGCGCGATCTCCTGGCCAAGCCCGCCGCCGCCGCGAAAACCTGGGTGTTGAGGGACTTTCATTCCCCCAATCTGATCTGGCTCGGCGAGCGATCGGACACGGCAAGGGTTGGCATCATCGACTTCCAGGACGCCGTGCTCGGGCCTGCCGCCTATGATCTGGTGTCGCTGTTGCAGGATGCGCGGATCGACGTGCCGGAAACGCTCGAGCTTGCGCTCCTGACGCGCTACATCAAGGCGCGGCGGGCGTCCGACGATGCCTTCGATCCGGCCGAATTCGC
Source organism: Bradyrhizobium lablabi (assembly GCF_900141755.1). Classification (NCBI taxonomy): domain Bacteria; kingdom Pseudomonadati; phylum Pseudomonadota; class Alphaproteobacteria; order Hyphomicrobiales; family Nitrobacteraceae; genus Bradyrhizobium; species Bradyrhizobium lablabi. The sequence continues at coordinate 3,956,577 of NZ_LT670844.1, forward strand.
CGAGCTTTATGCCATCATGTCGGCGCAGCGAAACACCAGGCTGCTCGGCACCTTTGCGCGGCTCAACCGGCGCGACGGCAAGCCGCAATATCTGCGTCACCAGCCCCGGATCTGGACTTATCTGAGCCGTTCGCTGGCGCACCCCGTGCTCGCGCGTGCGCGGGACTGGTACAAAGCCAACGTCCCGCCGCCGCTTCGGTAGTTTACCGGATATTAGCCAACCTCCCTCTAATCTGCGGCGACCCTGCCCGGGAGCGTAGGGCGCGGCTCATGTGCTGGAGCGAAATGATGGTGTCGGAACGTCGCAAGGGCGAACGCGTCACATTCGAGCGCGGCATCGGCGCGCATATGATGGGCATCGACGGCACCTGGCGGCGCGAATGCACGATGGAAGACGTCTCGGAGACCGGCGCCAAGCTCACGGTCGAAGGCTCCGTCGAGGGCTTGCACCTGAAGGAATTCTTCCTGCTGCTGTCGTCCACTGGCCTTGCCTACCGCCGTTGCGAATTGGCCTGGGTCAATGGCGATCAGATCGGCGTCAATTTCCTCAAAACCGGCGACAAGAAGAAAAAGGCGATGCGGCGCAGTACGGCGGATGTATGAACGCGCCCGACGCTCCGGTCGCACAATCGTCATGCCGGGCGGCTATGGCATCAACGACCGGTAGCCCTCGCGAATCACCGTGATATGATTGGCGTTATCAACAATCGAGCTTCGAGAAACTCCTGAAATGTCGGTGAATCCTACAAAGGCCATGGTGCTCGCCGCCGGACTGGGCCTGCGCATGCGCCCGCTGACGGACCATATGCCGAAGCCGCTGGTGCGCGTCGCCGGCCGCCCGCTGCTCGATCATGTGCTCGACAAGCTCGGCGACGCCGGCGTCAGCGAAGCCGTGGTCAATGTGCATTATCTGCCCGACCAGATCATCGACCATGTCGCCGATCGGACGCGGCCCCGTGTGATCATCTCCGACGAGCGCGATCAGGTGCTCGGCACCGGCGGCGGCGTCGTCAAGGCGCTGCCTCAGCTTGGACAGGCTCCGTTCTTCCTCGTCAATGCCGACACGATGTGGATCGACGGCGTGCGGCCCAATTTGGCGCGGCTCGCCGAGACCTTCGATCCCGCGCGCATGGATATCCTGTTGTTGATGGCGCCGACGACGAGCAGCATCGGCTATAATGGGCATGGCGATTACGCGATGCTGCCCGACGGGCCCTTGCGCAAGCGCCGGGAACACCAGGTGGTGCCGTTCGTCTATGCCGGCGCCGCGATCATGTCACCGTCGCTGTTCGCGGGCGCGCCGAAGAGCGAATTTTCGCTGACCAAATTGTTCGATTCTGCCAACGAGCAGGAGCGGCTGTTCGGCCTGCGGCTCGACGGCGTCTGGATGCATGTCGGAACCCCCGATGCGGTCGAGGCGGCGGAAGAGGCGTTTCTCGAAAGCGTGGCCTGACCACCCACCATCGTCGTCCCTGCGAAAAGCGGGGACGACGACCGGTTGTTGGGATGCGCCCGAGCATAACGGGCGCCTAACCAATTAAAAATCGCGCCCAAAATACGCCCATGCCATGATGCTTCCTGGTCCTCGAATCAGGAAGCTCATGCGCGTTTTCAGTGTTCCCGTCTCGGTACCGTTCCTGCGCGCGGTCATTGCCGCGCTCGTCGATGGCCGGCTGGTCGATGGATTTGACGCGCGCGCGCACCCGGAAAAACTGGCGCAGGCGACGCTTTATCTGCCGACCCGGCGCGCCGGACGGATGGCGCGGGAAATCTTTCTCGACGAATTGAACGCCGACGCCGTGGTGCTGCCGCGCATTGTCGCGCTCGGCGACATTGACGAGGACGAGCTCGCGTTCGCGGAAGAGGCCGAACAATACGGCGGCGCGGCGCCATTGGAGATTCCGTCAAAACTCGGCGAACTCGAGCGCCGGCTGACGTTGGCAAAACTGGTCGCTGCCTGGGCGAAAAGCCCGGTGTCCGCGCCGCTGGTCGTCGGCGGTCCGGCCTCGACGCTCGCGCTGGCGACCGATCTGGCGCGGCTGATGGACGACATGGTGACCCGCGGCGTCGGCTGGGAAGCGCTTGACGGGCTGGTGCCGGATCAGCTCGACAAATACTGGCAGCACTCGCTGGAATTCTTAGCGATCGCGCGGCAGGCCTGGCCGGCGCATCTTGCGGAAATCGGCAAGATCGAGCCGGCGGCGCGGCGCGATCTTTTGATCGAGGCGGAAGCAAAACGCCTGACCGGGCATCGCGACGGACCGGTGATCGCGGCAGGCTCGACCGGTTCGATGCCGGCAACCGCAAGATTTCTCCATGCCGTGAGCGCAATGCCGCACGGCGCGGTGGTGCTGCCGGGGCTCGACACCGACCTCGACGAGGAAGCCTGGCAATTGATAGGCGGCGTCAGGGACGCGCAGGGAAAATTCATCACGCAGCCGGCGTCGAACCATCCGCAGTTCGCGATGCATGCGCTGCTGCATCGATTTGGCATCAGGCGCGGCGACGTCGAGATTTTGAATGCGCCCTCGCCGCATGGACGCGACGTGCTGGTGTCCGAAGCAATGCGGCCTTCCAACGCCTCCGCGCAATGGCATCGGCGGCTGGGCGAGCCCGACATCGTCGGCAAGATTTCGGCCGGCATGACAAATCTCGCCGTGATCGAGGCTGCCAATCCCGAGATGGAGGCGCTTTCGATCGCGGTTGCGATGCGTGAGGCGCGGCATCTGGACAAGTCGGCGGCGCTGGTGACACCGGATCGCGCGCTGGCGCGACGGGTGATGGCCGCGCTCGGCCGCTGGAATCTCGCCTTCGACGATTCCGGCGGCGATGCGCTGATGGAGACGCCGGCCGGAATCTTTGCGCGCCTCACGGCTGAGGCGGCGGCAAAGCAACTCGAGCCACCGACGCTGCTGGCACTGATAAAACATCCGCTGTGCCGGTTGGGCGGCGCGCAGGGCGCCTTCAGGGCCGCCATTGAAACGCTCGAACTGGCGCTATTGCGCGGCACCCGGCCACAGGCGGGAAGCGGCGGGCTGGCGCGGGATTTTGCGCGGTTTTTTGAGGAACTCGCCAAGCTCAATCGTGGCGAGACATCCTCGCTGCACCGCGCCGAGCCAAGGACCAGGCTTCGAGACCGGGAAATCGAAGCGGCCCGCCAATTGATCAAAACCTTGCACGCAGCGCTTTCGCCGCTTGAAAGTCTCTCCTCCTCCAAGCCGTATGATTTTGCCGAATTGGCAAAATGCCATCGCGACGTGCTGACGGCGCTCTCGCGCGATGAGCACGGCGTCGCCATCATATTCGATGGCCCGCAAGGATCGGCGCTCGCCTCCGCCTTCGACGATCTGCTCGGCGGTGGGGCGCAGAGCGGCCTGATGGTGCAGCTCGGCGATTATCCGGAAGTATTCCAGACCGCGTTCGCCGACCGCACGGTGCGGCGGCCGGAGGCGGCCAACGTCCATTTGAAGATTTACGGCCCGCTGGAGGCGCGGTTGACCCAATCCGACCGGGTCATTGTCGGCGGACTGGTCGAAGGCGTGTGGCCGCCGCAGCCGCGAACCGACCCGTGGCTGAGCCGGCCGATGCGGCACGAGCTCGGCCTCGATCTGCCGGAACGGCGCATTGGTCTCTCGGCGCACGATTTTGCGCAATTGCTCGGCGCCGAGGACGTCATCCTCAGCCATGCTGCCAAAGTCGGCGGCGCGCCCGCGGTGGCCTCGCGCTTCCTGCACCGGCTGGAGGCGGTCGCCGGCGAAGCGCGCTGGGACGCCGCCAGGCAAGCGGGCGAAAAATATGTTCGCTTCGCCGAAGAACTGGACCGGCCCGACAAGATCGCGCCGATCCCGCAGCCGGCGCCAAAGCCGCCGCGTGCGACGAGGCCGCTAAAACTGTCGGTGACCGCGATCGAGGACTGGCTGCGCGATCCCTATACGATCTACGCGAAATACATTTTGCGCCTGGCGCCGCTCGATCCCGTCGACATGCCATTGTCGGCCGCCGACCGCGGCTCGGCGATCCACGATGCGCTCGGCGAATTTACGCAAAACTTCGCAACGGCCCTTCCCGACAGTCCGGCGTTGGCGTTGCGCGGCATCGGCGAAAAATATTTCGCGCCGCTGATGGAGCGGCCCGAGGCGCGGGCGTTGTGGTGGCCGCGCTTCCAGCGCATCGCCAAATGGTTTGCGGAATGGGAAATCGCCCGCCGCGGCAATATCGGCATCATCGACGCCGAGATCGGCGGCGAGATTCCGATTCGCCTCGACAACGAGCGTACCTTCGTGCTGTCCGCGCGCGCCGACCGGATCGAGCGCCGCCATGACGGCACGTATGCGATCCTCGATTACAAGACCGGACAACCGCCGACCGGCAAGCAGGTGCGGATGGGATTGTCACCGCAGCTCACGCTGGAGGCGGCGATTTTGCGCGAAGGCGGGTTTGCCAATATTCCGGCGGACGCTTCGGTCGGCGAACTCGTCTATGTCAGGCTTTCCGGCAACAATCCGCCGGGCGAGCAACGATCGCTGGAGCTGAAGATCAAGCCGAGCGATCAGCCGCAACCGCCCGATGCCGCCGCGGACTATGCGCGACAACAGCTGGAAAAGCTGATCCGGCAATTCGAGGACGAAGACCAGGCCTATACCTCGCTCAATCTGTCGATGTGGTCGAACCGCTACGGCGCCTACGACGATCTCGCCCGCATCAAGGAATGGTCCGCGGCCGGCGGATTGGGGATCGAAGAATGGTAGCCGCGCCGCGCCCAATTCCTTCCGCCGTCCGCGCGACCCAAGCGCGCGCGTCGGATCCTGCTTCGTCGGCGTTCGTGTCGGCGAATGCCGGTTCGGGCAAGACCCATGTGCTGGTGCAGCGGGTGATCCGGCTTTTGCTCGACGGCGTGCCTCCGGAAAAAATCCTCTGCATCACTTTTACAAAAGCTGCCGCCGCCAATATGGCGGAGCGGGTGTTTTCGACGCTCGGCCATTGGGTCACGCTCGATGATCCGGCCCTTGACGCCGCGATCCGCGACGTCGGAATTCCTCATCCCGACCGCAAACTGCGCCTGCGCGCGCGCGAACTGTTTGCCTGCGCGCTGGAAACGCCGGGCGGACTGAAGGTGCAGACCATCCACGCACTGTGCACGCGGCTGCTGCAGCAATTTCCGTTCGAGGCCAATGTTCCGGCGCGCTTTACCGTGCTCGACGATCGCGACCAGAACGAGATGATGGAGCGCGCCAATCTCAGGGTATTGCTCGAGGCGTCCCGTGATCCCGACAGCGCGACCGGCCGCGCGCTCATGACCGCCATGGCGAGTGCCGCCGACGTCACCTTCAAGGATGTGGTACGCGAGGCTTGTCTCAGCCGCGACCATTTCATGGCCTGGACCGATGCCGCCGGCAGCGGGGAAGCGGCTGCCTTGCAGGTGTCGGCGGAGCTTGGCGTCGATCCCACTGACGCCATCGAGGACGTCGAGCGTGAGATCGTCGACGGACCGAATCTGCCGCGGTCGCGGTGGGACAACATTGCCTCCGTTCTCGATACCAGCAGCAACGCTGATCGAAAACAGGCGGATCGATTACGCGGGGCGCTGACGCTCAACGGTATTGAGCAGGTCGACAACTATCTCACCGTTTTCCTGACGGAAACCGACCGCACGCCGCGCGCAACCGTGGTGACGAACAACTTCATTCGTGACAATCCCGCGGTTGGCCGGTTGTTCGAAATGGAAAAGCTCCGCATCACGCCCCTGATCGAGCGGCGCCGGGCGGTGACGATTCGTGACCGCACGCAGGCGCTGTTGCACATCGCGACCGCAGCAGCCGCAAATTACCGGCGCGAGAAGCAGGAGCGCGGGCTGCTCGACTACGACGATCTCATCGACAAGACGCTGGCGATGCTCAATCGCGTGTCTTCAGGCTGGGTGCACTACAAGCTCGATCGCGGCGTCGATCACGTGGTGATCGACGAGGCCCAGGATACCAGCCCCCGGCAATGGGACATTGTCGACCATATCATTTCCGAATTCACCGCCGGCCAAGGCGCGCGCGACGGCGTCGTGCGCACGATCTTCGCCGTCGGCGACGAGAAGCAGTCGATCTTTTCGTTTCAGGGCGCCGCGCCACGCGAGTTCGACAGCCGCCGGCGGGCGCTGGATAAGAAATTCAGGGATGCCGGGCTGAAATTCGATCCGGTGTCGTTCACCTATTCGTTCCGCTCGGGCGCGGCGATCCTGCAATCGGTCGACCACGTGTTTCGCGACGAGACGATCTATCGCAGCATCCATGCCGACAACGCGCATCCGGTGCACGAAACCCTGGCCGACGCCGGGCCGAGCCTGATCGAGCTCTGGGAATTGCAACTGCCGGACAAGAAAGACGACCTCGAAGGCTGGCGCGCGCCGTTCGACGGGGTATCGGCAACGAGCCCGGAGGTGAAACTCGCAAAGCGCATCCAGGCCGAGATCAGGCGGCTGGTCGAAAGCGGCACCATGACGGGACACGCCGGCGATCGCCGTCCGCTGCGTTACGGCGACATGCTGGTCTTGGTGCGGCGGCGCGGCAACGCCTTCGACGCGGTGATCCAGGCCCTAAAACACGCCAATATTCCCGTTGCCGGCGCCGACCGGCTGAAACTGACCGAGCATATCGCGATCATCGATCTGATGAATCTCGCCGACGCGCTGTTGTTACCGCGGGACGATCTTGCGCTCGCGGTCGCGCTGAAAAGCCCGCTGTTCGGGCTTTCCGACGACGATCTGTTCACCCTGGCATGGCAGCGCAAGGGGTCGCTGCGTCGCGCGCTGAACGATCACGCCGCGAGCGATGGCAAATTCAAGCAGGCACTGGACCGTCTTGAGACGTGCGAACACCGGTTTGCCACCGAGACGCCGTTTGCGTTCTATGCCTGGCTGCTCGGGGGCGATGGTGGCCGTGCGCGCATCTTGAAGCGGCTCGGTCACGAGGCCAATGACGCGCTGGACGAATTTCTCGAACTTGCGCTCGGTTATGAGCGCAAGGCACCGGCCTCGCTGCAGGGTTTTATGGCGTGGCTGCGCACGGCCGACCTCGAGGTGAAGCGCGACATGGAAATCTCGCGCGACGAAGTCCGCGTCATGACCGTGCATGGCGCCAAGGGACTGGAAGCGTCGGTCGTGTTCCTGGTGGACACCACCTCCTCGCCCTCGGACACGCAACGCCTCAAACTCATCCATCTTCCAAAAAGCGATGCGGCGCCGCATGCCCCCGGCGTCGTGGTCTGGGCCGGCAGGAAGGCCGACGATCCGGCGGCGGTCGCCGCGGCCCGCACGGCGATGCTGGGCGAGACCGAGGATGAATACCGCCGCCTGCTCTATGTCGCGATGACGCGGGCCGCCGACCGGCTGGTGGTCGGCGGCTGCATGCCCGGCAACATGAACAGCGTGCGCAAGTTCTCCTGGTACGACCTGATCGTCAAAGGCCTCGCCAATTCCGGCTTGCGCGAAGAGACCATCGAGACATCCGACGGTCCGATAAAGCGCTACGCGCGACCCGAGGATGTCGTGGCTCCCACAGGCGCAGCCGCAGCGCCGGCGACGGGCGCGCCGATCGAGCTGCCCTCGTGGTTGCGGACATCCGCGCCGCCGGAAGCCTCTGCGGACAGCCTCTTGCGCCCCTCCGGGCCGGCCGAGAACGATGGTCGCGGCATCAGGACCGGCGAGACGATCGTGTTGCGCGCACGTGCGGTGCAGCGCGGCACGCTGGTGCACCGGTTGCTGCAATCGCTACCCGAAATCACCATCGACCGACGCCGCGACGCCGCGCTAAATTATCTCGCCCGCAACGCCGGTGGCTGGAGCGAAGGCGACCGCGAGGCGCTGGCGGACGGGGTGTTGGCCCTGCTCGGGGATCCGCGCTTTGCGGCGGTATTCGGCGCCGGCAGCCGCGCCGAGGTCGGTATCGCCGGGAGGCTGGAGCGGCCGGGACGGCCGCCGGCGCTGGTTTCGGGACAAATCGACCGGCTGGTGGTGAGCCAGAGCGAGGTCCTGATCGTCGATTACAAGACCAACCATGCCCCCCCAAAACTCGCCACTGAGGCACCCGCGAGCTATGTCCGCCAGCTTGCGCTCTACCGGGCGGTGCTGGGGAAGCTTTATCCCCAACTGCCGGTCCGCGCAGCATTACTTTGGACCGAAACGCCTGAATTGATGGAGATTTCTGCTCCTGCGCTGGACGCGCAACTGGCAGCCATTATCCGGGGGGATGTCCAAGCTTGACCCGGCAACCCGGCGTTCATAGGTTGGTCGCATGATCCAGGCGGCGATTCCCAAGCGCTGCATTCTTCCCAAACTGAACGAGGTATTCCAATGGCCGTTGGCAAGGTTTCTGATGCCGATTTCGACGCCGAAGTGCTCAAGGCGACCGGCCCGGTCGTAGTCGATTTCTGGGCCGAATGGTGCGGCCCCTGCCGCATGATCGCTCCCGCGCTCGACGAGATTTCGGGCGCGATGGGCGACAAGGTCAAGATCGTCAAACTCAACGTCGACGAGAGCCCGAAGACGGCTTCGAAATACGGCGTGATGTCGATCCCGACGCTGATGATCTTCAAGGGCGGCGAGATGGCCTCGCGCCAGGTCGGCGCCGCGCCGAAGCAGAAGCTGCAGCAGTGGATTACGGCTGCGGTCTGATCGCTCTCGCGCGATGATTTTATTCGAACGGCCGGCGAAACGCCGGCCGTTTTGTTTTGCGAGGCATGCCGGCCTCGAGCCAAGAAAATCCCTCGTCATGGCCGGGCATAGCCGTCCGAAGGACGGCGTCGCTTCCGCTCGCCTATGACCCGGCCATCCATCCTCTTGAGAAAGCCTCTCACGAAGATTGATGGATACGCGGGTCAAGCCCGCGTATGACGAGTAATGATGTGGACATAGCTCCGCTACCTGATCCAGCCCGTCGCCAGCGCGGAGGCGAGTTCGGCCTGGCCGTTGCGACGGGCTAAAGCCGCCATCGTATCGTGATCGTACGGCACGTGGCGGAAGGTCGCGCGCCAAACGCCGCCATCGAGTTCAAGGATCGCATACCGCGCGTCCGGCGTGCCGGCTTCGACGACATGCGGAAACGGATGGATATCGCGATAGCCGGGCGAGCCGACGCTGCCGGGATTTATCACCAGGCGCCCGTCGCCAAGCCGGACCGCGCGGGCGAGATGGCTGTGGCCGCAGAGAATGAGCGGCTGGGTGATCCCTTCCGCCACCTTCTCGATTGCCTCAAGAGAAGCCATCCGCACGGTGCCATCGGGCAACACGGTTTCCAGCCAATAGACCTCATCGTTCTCAGGCGTCGCGTGGCAGAGAAAGACTTTTTCGCGGAACACGCGTGCCGCCGGCACCGCGCGCAACCAATCGAGGTGCGTTGTGTCAAGTTGCGCATGCGCGGGGCGGTCCCACGATCCCATCTTCTCGGGCGAGCGATCGATCAGATAGCGGTCGTGGTTGCCGAGCACATGGACGGCTTTAAGCGCCATCAGCGCATCCATTGTCCGCCGCGCGTCGAGCGGACCGCTTGCCATATCGCCGAGGTTGACGATGTCAGTAATGCCCTGCGCGCGGATATCGGCCACAACAGCTTCCAGCGCGAGATAATTTCCGTGCACATCGGCAATCGCGGCAAAGCGCATGATCTTATCCCGGCGGCGTGCCGTTGGCGGACAGCACCTGGCCGGCAAGATAGAGCGAGCCCGTGATCAGGATGCGCGGCGGTACCTCATAGGCGAGCCGCGTCAACGAACGCAGCGCCGCCTCAAAGCTGCCGGCGGTTTCCACGCGCATGCCGAGCGCGCGCGCCGCATCCGCCAACCGGTCCGGCGGCATCGCGTTGTCGCGGTCCGGTATCGGCACCGCGATGATATGGCGCGTCAGGCCGGCAAAATTGGCGAGAAATGCGCGCGCATCCTTGTTTGCCATCATGCCGACGATGACCACAAGCGGGCGCGACACGCGCTCTTCGAGGTCGCCGAGCGCCGCCGCCGCGACGCGGCCGCCCTCGGCATTATGGCCGCCGTCGAGCCAGATCTCGCTGGCCTGTGGCGCCTGCGCCACCAGCGTGCCCGACGCCAGCCGCTGCATCCGCGCCGGCCATTCGGCATTGACGATGCCGGCTTCGAACGCGGCCGGTTCGATTCTGAAGGTGCTTTGCGCCCGCAGCGTCGCGATCGCGAGGCCGGCATTGTCGAACTGATGGCGGCCGAACAGTTTTGGCGCCGCCAGATCCATCAAGCCGCGATCGTCCTGATAGACCAGCCGTCCGCGCTCGACATTGACGTGCCAGCCCTCGCCGGCGGCATGGATGGGGGCGTGCATGCGCCTTGCCTGCTGCTCGATCACCACCAATACGTCGGGAAATTGTTCCGCGCAGATGACAGGTGCGTTGCGCTTGATGATGCCGGCCTTCTCGCCTGCGATCGCCGTCAGCGTGTCCCCGAGAAATTCGGTGTGATCCATGCTGACCGGCGTGATCACGGTCGCGAGCGGCGCGTCGATCACGTTGGTGGCATCGAGCCGCCCGCCGAGGCCGACTTCCAGCAGTACAACGTCGGCCGGATGCTGCACGAACAGCCAAAAGGCCGCCGCGGTTTCGATTTCAAAAATGGTGATCGGCGCGCCTGCATTGGTCCTCTCGATATGTTCGAGCGCGCTGCGGAGCTCGTCGTCATCGACGAGCGCGCCGCCGCCTGTCCGGCCGAGCCGAAAACATTCGTTGATCCGTACCAGGGAGGGTGAGGTATAGACGTGGACGCATAGGCCCGCGGCTTCCAGAATCCCCCGCAAATACGCGATCGTCGAACCCTTGCCGTTGGTGCCGGCGACATGGATCACCGGCGGCAATTTGCGCTCGGGATGGTCGAGCTGCGCCAGCAGCCGGTGCATCCGCGTCAGATCGAGATCGATATGCTTTGGATGCAGGGCCGACAGCCGCACGATCAATTCATCGAGCGATGGCGCTCGCCTGGCCGCGGACGCGTTCACGCGTGGGGCGCTGCCGGCGCGACGTCCGCACCTGGCACGATCTGGGTCGGCATGGTGACCTGTGGCGCGGGTTTTGAGACGGTTTCGATCGCAGGCGATTTTGTCAGCAGCCGGCACAATCGCGCCAAGGTCGGACGCAGATCGTGGCGATGCACCACCATATCGACCATGCCGTGGTCTTTGAGATATTCGGCGCGCTGAAAACCTTCCGGCAGTTTTTCCCGGATCGTCTGTTCGATCACGCGGGCGCCGGCAAAACCAATGAGCGCGCCGGGCTCGGCGATCTGCACGTCGCCCAGCATGGCGTAGGAAGCGGTGACGCCGCCGGTGGTCGGATTGGTCAGCACCACGATATAAGGCTGCTTGGCTTCGCGCAGCATCTGCACGCCCACGGTCGTCCGCGGCATCTGCATGAGTGACAAAATGCCTTCCTGCATGCGGGCGCCGCCGGAGGCCGCGAACACGATGAACGGCGATTTCTTTTCGACCGCGAGTTCAAGTCCGCGCACGATCGCTTCGCCGGCGGCCATGCCGAGCGAGCCGCCCATGAAGTCGAAATCCTGCACCGCGATCACGACCGCGGCGCCTTCGAGCTTGCCGTAGCCGACCTTGATGGCGTCGTTCAGCCCGGTTCGCGCGCGCGCATCCTTGATGCGATCGGCATATTTGCGCTCGTCGCGAAATTTCAGGGGATCGGCTGATACCTCCGGCAGCGCCACGTCGAACCAGGTCTCGTTGTCGAAGATTGATTTCAGCCGCGCCACCGCGCCCATCCGCATGTGGTAGTTCGAATCGGGAATCACGAACTGGTTGGCCTCGACGTCCTTGTAGAACACGAGCTGTCCTGAATCAGGGCATTTGATCCACAAATTCTCCGGCGTCTCGCGCCGCAGGATGTTGCGGATTTTCGGCCGGACGACGTTGGTGAGCCAATTCATGGTTCGCTCCGAATGGCGATCAAATCGCCCCTCAACTATATGGCGGCCCGGACCAAGCCCGGCAAGCCGCCGTTTGCGGTCTATCTCGACCGCAATTGTGGCTTATTCGGCGGCCTGCTTTGCGCCCCGGACGCCCTCCGCCAGCGATGCCACGAGATCGGCGACCGCGTCGACGGTTTTGGCCGTGGCGCGGCCTTCGGCATCGAGGCTGCCGCGGAGCGCGTCGACCAGTGCGGTGCCTACCACCGCGCCGTCGGCATTTTGCGCGATGGCACGCGCACCCTCCGGCGTGCGGATGCCGAAGCCGACACAAACCGGCAATTTCGTATGCCGCTTGATGCGGGCGACGGCTTCGCCGACCACCTTGGTGTCGGCGCTGGCGCTGCCGGTAATGCCGGTGATGGAGACGTAGTAGACAAAGCCGGACGTGTTGGCGAGCACGGCGGGCAGACGCTTGTCGTCGGTGGTCGGCGTTGCCAGCCGGATGAAATTCAGCCCGGCCCGCATTGCCGGCAGGCACAATTCGGTGTCTTCCTCCGGCGGCAGGTCGACAATGATCAATCCATCGACGCCCGCGGATTTTGCGTCGGCCAGAAACTTGTCGACGCCGTAGATGTAGATCGGATTGTAATAGCCCATCAGCACCAGTGGCGTCGTGTTATCGCCGTTACGAAACTCGCGCACCATCGCGAGCGTTTTCTTCAAGGTCATGCCGCCCTTGAGCGCGCGCAGACCCGCCGCCTGAATCGCCGGGCCATCCGCCATCGGATCGGTAAAGGGCATGCCGATCTCGATGATGTCGGCGCCCGCTTTCGGCAGCGCTTTTATGATCTCGAGCGAGGTCGCAGAGTCGGGATCGCCGGCCATCAGGAAGGTGATGAAAGCGGAACGGCCTTGCTCTTTCAGTTCGGCAAAACGTGCGTCGATGCGGGTGGTCATAACGCGGCGCTCGCTGTGCTGTGCCGTTTCCCAAGAGCGGTGTTTGCGGAGACACCCCCACCCCAGCCCTCCCCCGCAAGCGGGAGAGGGGGCGCAGCTCGCCTAATGGATACAACAGTGCTTAACCCGAACACGGTCCGTTCCCTCTCCCGCTTGCGGGGGAGCGTTAGGGTGGGGGCTTTCTCCGCGAATTCGATGTAGCCAGTCACTTCTTCCCCCGCAAAATATCCGCCACTTGCGGGATGTCCTTGTCACCGCGGCCGGAGAGATTGACCACCATCAGATGATCCTTTGGCCGCTTCGGCGCGAGTTCCATCACCTTGGCGATGGCATGCGCCGGCTCCAGCGCCGGGATGATGCCCTCCAGCCGCGACAGCAATTGAAATGCCGCCAGCGCCTCGTCATCGGTGGCGGATAGGTATTTGACGCGGCCGGTTTCGTGCAACCAGGAATGTTCCGGCCCGATGCCGGGATAATCGAGCCCCGCCGAAATCGAATGAGCGTCCTGGATCTGGCCGTCATCGTCCATCAGCAAATAAGTCCGGTTACCGTGGAGCACGCCGGGCCGGCCGCCGGCGATGGAAGCGGCATGCAGTTGCGTCAGTCCATGGCCCGCCGCCTCGACGCCGAAAATCTCGACCGATGGGTCATCGAGGAACGGGTGGAACAGGCCCATCGCATTGGAGCCGCCGCCGATGCAGGCGACAAGCGAATCCGGCAGGCGGCCTTCGGCTTCCTGCATCTGGGCGCGGGTCTCTACGCCGATCACCGACTGGAAATCGCGCACCATCATCGGGTAGGGATGCGGGCCGGCCACCGTGCCGATGCAGTAGAACGTGTTGTGCACGTTGGTCACCCAGTCGCGCAGCGCATCGTTCATGGCATCTTTGAGCGTGCGCGATCCCGATTGCACCGGGATCACCTTGGCGCCCAGCATTTCCATCCGGATCACATTGGGCTGCTGCCGCTCGACATCGACCGCGCCCATATAGACTACGCAATCGAGCCCGAACCGCGCGCACAACGTCGCAGTGGCGACGCCATGCTGGCCGGCGCCGGTCTCGGCGATGATGCGCTGCTTGCCCATCCGCCGCGCCACCATGATCTGGCCGAGCACATTGTTGACCTTGTGCGAGCCGGTGTGATTGAGTTCCTCGCGCTTGAAATAGATCTTGGCGCCGCCGAGATGTTCTGTCAGGCGCTCGGCGAGATAGAGCGGCGACGGCCGGCCAACATAGTCCCTCAAATAGCCATTCATCTCGGCCTGGAACGCCGGATCGGCCTTGGCGTCCGCATAGGCTTTTTCCAGATCGAGGATCAGCGGCATCAGCGTTTCCGCGACGAAGCGGCCGCCGAAAATGCCGAAATGCCCGCGCTCGTCCGGACCGCTGCGGAAGGAATTTCGCAAGTTTTGATTCATCAATTTATCAACTCTTGTTGCCGCGCAGCGCTGCCTCTGCTCCCTCGCCCCGCTCTTGCGGGGAGAGGGTTGGGGTGAGGGGCTGTTTCCGCGAACTCGGTGACAGGCTTGAATGCGGTGACTCCCCCTCACCCGGATCGCAAGAGCGATCCGACCTCTCCCCGTAAACGGGGAGAGGTGAAGGAGAGCTGGTGGCGCGCGCGGCGCGGATAAACTCGCGGATCATCTCGGCATCCTTGACGCCGGGAGCGCGCTCGACGCCGGAGGAAACATCGACGCCGCCGGCGCGGGTGACGCGGATGGCTTCCGCGACATTTTCGGCATTAAGCCCGCCCGAGACCATGAACGGCAATTTGAGATCGAGATTTTCCAGCACATGCCAGTCGAACACGGTGCCGAGACCGCCGGGGCGGGTGGCTTCCTTTGGCGCGCGGGCATCGAACAGGATGCGGTCGGCGACCGCGGCATAGCCGGGCAACGCTGCAAGATCGGCCGGCGTCTCGACCGCGATCGCCTTCATCACGGGCAATGCGAATTTCTGCTTGATGTCGCGCAGCCGTGCCACGGTTTCGCGGCCATGCAGCTGCAAAATATCCGGCTGCAGCACCTCGACGATATTGGCAAGCGTCGCATCATCGGCATCGACCGTGAGTGCAACTTTTGTGGCGCGCCGTTTTGCGTGCTTGCCGAGTTCGCGCGCGGTCTCGAGGCTGAGATGCCGCGGCGACGGCGGGAAAAATACAAATCCCACCATATCCGCGCCGGAATCCAGCGCGACGTCGAGCGTCTCGCGCGTGGACAGGCCGCAAATTTTGACGATCAGGGACATGGTTCAGGGCACAGGTCAGGACGGCGGTAAAAGCCGAAAAAAGTGGTTCGTTTGCGCCCGCGTTCTACAACGTCGCGCCCTGCTTGTCTCGCCCACTGGGCCCATAAAAGCCCCCCGGCTGCGGGGCGGGAAGGCGCTGCGGGTCGTAGCGCGAGGCCGGGGCTGCGGCGCGCAGATCGGCCAGTTGGGAGCGCGCCTGCCGCGCATCGGCCTCGTGCTGGCGGGCCGCGCGCCGCCAGCGGCGCTGCCGGAACCAGGTCGCGGAGCTGCCCGCCACCACCCCCAGGATCGCGACCGCGATGATCAGCACGAACAGCGGCAGCCTGACCGAGACCGACGGATCGGCGGAGTTGAACGGATCGAACGACACCGTGACAAGATGACGGTTGGCGACCGCGAAGACGATGAAGATCAGCCCCAGCGGAATCAGGACGAGGCCGGTTAAGAACTTTCGCATGACCATCTCTCGCGTTGATGGAGACCGGCGGGCGCGTATTCCGCGAACAGCAGACCCACGGACTGATCCGAGGCTTAACGCCTACGCGCCGGCGTCGGGTGACGACCCGTTGTCGCGGTTCAGACGTTCGCGCATTTCCTTGCCGGTCTTGAAGAACGGCACGCTCTTCTGATCGACCGGGACATGCGCGCCGGTGCGCGGGTTACGGCCGGCGCGGGCCGGACGGTGCTTCACCGAAAATGCGCCAAAACCGCGCAGTTCGACGCGATCCCCACGCGCCAGCGCGGCGACGATCTCATCGAGGATGGCATTCACGATGTTCTCGACATCCCGCTGGTAAAGGTGCGGGTTGTGCTCGGCGATGCGCTGAACAAGTTCGGATTTGATCATCGAGACTGGGACCCGGGACGGTGCGGATATCCATTTCCGTGAAAATGCGTTGAACTGTCAAGACGCTAAATGAATATTGCGCCGCGCGAAAACGCGTGACAATCGGCCGGATTGGGGATTGTGGCAATACCCGCCCTGCGGGAGCGAGGGACGGAAACCGGACTTAGGCGGTTCAATTGCTGCCGGCGGGTTGCCATAGCGCCAGCATGCCGTCCAGGCCCAGGCGATCGACCGCCTGCGCGAGGCCGGCCTGCTCGATTTGCCTGGCGATCGTGCTGAAGCCCAGCGCATCGAGCGTAATCGAAGCCGCCGTTCGCAGGAACGTCAGGTCGCCGAAGCGTGGTGTCATCTTGTAGTTGCGCACCGGCAGATCGGCCTTGACGCCCTTCTGCGCCACCAGCCACGCCACTGCGGTTTTCTCGTCGCCGAGTTGATCGATCAGCTTCAGATCGACGGCCTGGTGTCCGGTGAAGACCCGGCCATCGGCGACTTTTTCGAGCAAATCGTCGTCCATGCCGCGCCGCTCTTTGACGAGGCCGCGAAACCACGTGTAGGAATCCTTCACCAGCGAATCCAAAGCGGCGCGCGCTTCCGGACTGGTCGGCTCAAAGCCGTTGGGCGCCGCTTTGAGCGGCGAAGACTTCACTTCCTCGACCTTGACGCCGACAGTTTTCATCAAATCGGTGAAATTAGGAAACTGGAACAGCACGCCGATCGAACCGACCAGCGAGGTTTGCTGCGCGACGATATGATCGGCCGCGATCGCTGTGATGTAACCGCCCGACGCCGCCAATCCCTCGACCACCACGACCAGCGGCTTCTTCGCCTTCAGCCGCGTCAGCGCGTCGTAAAGCTGTTCGGAGCCGGCGGTGGTACCGCCGGGAGAATTGATATGCACGATGACGGCTGCGGCCTGCGATTTTTCCAGCCGTTCCAGCGCCTCGACGCGATCATTGTCGCTGCGGATCAGGCCTTCGATGTTGATCCGTGCAATCGCGTTCGAGCTCGTGAACGCGCTGCGTCCGCCCGGCGTCGCCACCAAGCCGACAGTGGCGATCGCGACGATCGCGGCCAGTACCGCGACCACGCGCCAGAACGTCAGCTTGCGGCGAATCCTGCGGCGATCGACGATCACATCCGAATCAAGCGACATCGAAATTCTCCAAAGGAAGCGGTTCGTAAGGGGATTGCACGGTCTTCTCTGCACAGCACTAATATGCCGTGTCCCAATTACATCAATTGCGATGCAATATGTAGAAAACAAGGCCCTTTCGTCGTCCCTGCGGAAAGCAGGGACCCATAACCACCGATGCCAATTGCAAGGAAAAGGCAACTACCCAACCGCCCAATCGATAGGGCACGGAGTATGGGTCCCTGCTTTCGCAGGGACGACACCGAGAATAACAAAAAAGGCCCCGGTCGAAACCGGGGCCTGATCGCTGGGAAAGTAATCGCTTACTTGTCGTTGCGCTGCTTGAGCGCGGTGCCCAGAATGTCGCCCAGCGTCGCGCCCGAATCGGAGGAGCCATATTGCGCGATGGCCTCCTTCTCTTCGGCGACTTCGAGCGCCTTGATCGAGACCTGCACCTTGCGGGCCTTCTTGTCGAACTGGATCACCCGCGCATCGACCTTTTCGCCCACCGCAAAACGCTCGGCGCGCTGGTCGTTGCGATCGCGCGCCAATTCGGAGCGCTTGATGAAGGTAGTGAAGTCGGTACCGGAGATCTTGACCTCGATGCCGCTTTCCTTGACCTCGAGCACTTCGCAGGTCACGACCGCGCCCTTCTTGACGTCGCCCGGTTCTGCGAACGGATCGCCTTCGAGCTGCTTGACGCCGAGCGAGATGCGCTCCTTTTCGACATCGACATCGAGCACCACGGCTTTCACCATGTCGCCCTTCTTGAAGTTGTCGATCACCTGCTCGCCCGGAAGCTTCCAGTCGAGGTCGGACAGATGCACCATGCCGTCGACGTCGCCCTCGAGCCCGAGGAACAGGCCGAACTCGGTCTTGTTCTTGACCTCGCCCTCGACCGTCGATCCCACCGGGAATTTCTCGACGAACACTTCCCAGGGATTGCGCATGGTCTGCTTGAGGCCGAGCGAAATCCTTCGCTTGACCGAATCGACTTCCAGGACCTGCACTTCGACTTCCTGCGAAGTCGAGACGATCTTGCCGGGATGCATGTTCTTCTTGGTCCACGACATTTCCGAGACGTGGATCAGGCCTTCGATGCCCGGCTCGAGCTCAACGAACGCGCCGTAGTCGGTGATGTTGGTGACGCGGCCGGTGAAGCGTGCGTTCAGCGGGTATTTCGCCTCGATGCCCTGCCAGGGATCATCGAGCAGTTGCTTCATGCCGAGCGAGATGCGGTGGGTCTCGTGGTTGATCTTGATGATCTTGACCTTCACGGTCTGGCCGATGGTGAGCACTTCGGTCGGGTGATTGACCCGGCGCCAGGCGATATCGGTGACGTGCAGCAGGCCGTCGATGCCGCCGAGGTCGACGAAAGCACCGTAATCGGTGATGTTCTTGACGACGCCGTCGATGACCTGACCCTCTTCGAGATTCTGCACCAGTTCCTGGCGCTGCTCGGCGCGGGTCTCTTCCAGAACCGTGCGGCGCGACACCACGATGTTGCCGCGGCGGCGATCCATCTTGAGGATCTGGAACGGCTGCGAATTGTTCATCAGCGGTGCGACGTCGCGGATCGGGCGGATATCGACCTGGGAGCGCGGCAGGAACGCGACCGCCCCATCCAGATCGACGGTGAAGCCGCCCTTGACCTGGTTGAAGATGACGCCGTGAACTTTTTCGTTGTTGTTGAAGGCCTTCTCGAGCTTGCCCCAGCTTTCCTCGCGGCGCGCCTTGTCGCGCGACAGCACGGCCTCTCCGAGCGCATTTTCGATGCGGTCGAGAAACACCTCGACCTCGTCGCCGACCTTGAGGTCGCTTTCGCGGCCGGGCCCTGCGAACTCGCGCAGCGCCACGCGGCCTTCGGTCTTGAGGCCGACGTCGATGACGGCCATGTCCTTTTCAATCGCAACTACCTTGCCCTTGATGACGGAGCTTTCCTGCAGGTTGCCGCCGGCAAAGGACTCGTCGAGCATGGCGGCAAAATCGTCACGGGAAGGATTATAAGAAGCAGCAGTCGAAGCCATTTGTTCTCCAGATGCGGGTATTGCCGGCCATTCGGGTTAAAGGGCGTATCGGGCGTGAAGTGTCAGGGGTCCGCAAACCCTAACGACCGCTCTTTGCGAGAAAGCGCAAAAGCGGGCCGGCAGCTTGCCTGCACGTTCGATACGTTGGTTTTTATCCGGAACCTAAGGTTCGTCGATCTCAATAAATCGAGCTCGCGATACCGACATTCAAGGCCTGGAGCGGGCTTTCCTCCAATGACGGCATCGGTTTCGTTTGAAAGTGCTCAAACCCGCTGCCGGCCCGCTCGGACGGCCTCGACAATGTCGATGGCGGCCCGGACGCCGGCTTCTATATCCAAATTGGAGTTATCGAGCAAGTGAGCATCCGGGGCCGGTTTTAGGGGCGCAACAGGGCGATTTTGGTCGCGTTCGTCGCGCTTGAGGATATCGGCCAGCACCGCGGCCTCATCGGCGTCCTCGCCCCGGGCCCGGGCCTCCAGCGTCCGGCGCCGGGCGCGCACCCTCGGATCGGCCACGACAAAAATCTTCACGTCGGCATGCGGGCAGATCACGGTGCCGATATCGCGGCCGTCGAGCACCGCGCCCGGCGGATCGGCGGCGAATTGCCGCTGAAAATTCAACAGCACTTCGCGCACTTTGGGGATAGCCGAGACCACCGAGGCGGCGTCGCCCACTTGCTGGGTTTTCAGCGCCGGATTGCCGAATTTCTCGGGATCGAGTTCGAGCGCCGCGGAGACGGCGAGCATCTCGTTGGAAAGGTCGGCGCCCGCGTCCAGCATCGCCTTGGCAACCGCACGATAAATCACGCCGGTATCGAGGTGACGATAGCCGTAATGCTTGGCAAGCCGCTTGCCGAGCGTGCCCTTGCCTGAGGCGGCCGGTCCATCGATGGCGATGATCATGAAAACTCCGCCCCCAATGAGCGCATCATCGAGATGAAATCCGGAAAGCTCGTGGCGATGAACGCAGTATCGTCGACCTTCACCGGCTTGTCGGTGGCAAGCCCCATCACCAAAGCCGACATCGCGATGCGATGATCCATATGGGTGGCGACGAGGCCTCCGCCCACCACATGGCCCTTGCCTTCGACGATCAAATCGTCGCCCACAATCTCGACCTTGACGCCGTTGACGCGCAACATCGCGGCGGTGGCCTCCAGCCGGTCGGATTCCTTGACACGCAGCTCCTGCAGGCCGCGCATGATGGTGGTGCCTTCGGCAAAACTCGCCGCCACTGCCAGCACCAGATATTCGTCGATCATCGAGGGCGCGCGTTCGGGCGGCACCTCAACGCCGCGCAGCTTCGAGGCGCGCACGCGGAGTTGCGCCATCGGCTCGCCGGCATCGCCGCGAATCTCGCTTTCCTCGATCGAGGCACCCATCTCGCGCAAGGTCGTGAACAGCCCGGTGCGCAGCGGATTGGTCATGACATCTGACAGAACGAGGTCGGACCCCTCCACGATCAAGGCCGCTACGATCGGAAACGCCGCCGATGACGGATCGGCCGGCACCACGACCGCGGCGCCATGCAGTTCGGGCTGCCCGGTGAGCGCGATCCTGCGGCCGTGGCTGCCCTCCGGTGTCGAGACGATCTGGGCGCCAAAATGCTTCAGCATCAGTTCAGTGTGGTCGCGGCTCGCCTCGGTCTCGATCACGGTGGTGACGCCGGGCGCGGCCAGCCCCGCCAGCAGCACCGCGGATTTTATCTGGGCCGAGGCCACAGGCGTCCGGTAGAGGATCGGCAATGGATCGCGGGCGCCCTCGAGGGTCAGCGGCAGGCGGCCGCCTTCTCCAGCTGTGGCAACCCGGGCGCCCATCAATTCCAGGGGATCGAGCACCCGCCGCATCGGGCGAGAGCGCAGCGAGGCGTCGCCGTCGAAGGTCGCGGCAATGGGGCAGCCCGCCACCGCCCCCATCACCAGCCGGCATCCGGTACCGGAGTTGCCGAAATCCAGGGGAACTTGCGGCGCCGCGAACCCGGCGACACCGACACCGCAGACCTTCCAGGCGAAATCGCCGGTTCGCTCGACGTTCGCGCCCAGCGCCCGCATCGCCTTGGCGGTATTCAGGACGTCGTCGCCCTCGAGCAGACCCGAAATGCGGGTTTCGCCGACTGAAAGCGCGCCCAGAATCAGGGCCCGGTGCGAGATCGACTTGTCGCCGGGAACACGAACCTTCCCGCCGAGGGGGCCGCTCGCACGGGCTTCGAGCGGGGTCGGTTGATCGGCGAGGTGGGCTGATTGGGTCAAGATTGTGTCCTCTGCGCGGGCCGCAGGTAACATATGGGCCGCGCGGCGTCACGCAGGCATCCGCATCCCGCAAAGCGCTATTGACAGGGGCGCGGCAACTAGCCAAGTGAAGCACCGTTTTTCAGAAATTCCCAGGATTCCACCCGTGGCCAAATCCGATCTCGGAACCAAACGTATTTGCCCGACGACAGGCAAGAAATTCTACGATCTCAACAAGAGCCCGGTGATCTCGCCCTACACCGGCGAGGTCGTGCCGATCGCGCCGGTGCCGCCGCCGCGAACCCGCGCGGACGCGGCCGCCCGCGCCAGTGCCGCAGCGGCTGCCTCTGCCGCCGAAGCCGTGCCGGAGCCGGTGGAGGCTGAAGAGTTGGTGCCGCTCGAGGAAGCCGATGCCGAGGAGAACACCGGCAAGGTCAAGGCCGTCGTTCCCGAATCGGAAGACGATATCGAGATCGACGAGACCATCGAAGACGACGACGATGATGATTCGACCTTCATCGCCGACGAGGAAGAGGGCGACGAGGACGTCACCGACATCATCGGCGACGTCGGCGGCGACGAGGAGACTTGAGATCGGCCCTGAACTGTGTTCAGGATTCCGCCGTGTTCAGGATTTAGCCGCGCGTCGCCCAAGGCACGCGGCAGTTCTAAGGGGCCATAGCTCAGCTGGGAGAGCGCTTGCATGGCATGCAAGAGGTCGGCGGTTCGATCCCGCCTGGCTCCACCACGCTTCGCCCTTCGGGCTTCGCGTGGCGCAGCCACGTGATGGCCGAAAGGCGAAGCGTGGTGCCCGGCGTAGCCCTCTTGGGCGAAGACGGGCTGGCGACGTCACCTAGTTCCACCTATGCTTGTTCCGCCCGGGTCTTCGGCTTCGCGTGAGACGCAGATGTGGTACGTCTACATCATCCGCAGCGTAGATTTTCCGGACCAAGAGTATACCGGAGCAACCGCCGATCTGAAGCGGCGAATCCCGGAACACAACGCCGGCAAATCCGCGCACACGGCAAAATTCAAGCCTTGGAAACTGGTTTGGTACTGCGCTTTCCCGGATAAATACAAAGCACTGGCATTCGAGAAATATCTCAAATCCCACTCCGGCCGGGCATTCGCGAAGAAGCGGCTCTGACGTTCAACCACCCCGCCCCCCTACTCCCCAATCACCGCATTCAGCCGGTCCCTCAGCGCGACCAGCTCGTTCTTCATCGCCGACAATTCGCCGACCGAGCAGTCCGACGCCGCGAGGATCGCCTGAGGCACCGCCCTAGCTTTTTCCCGAAGCGCCTGGCCGCGGGAGGTGAGCGCGATCAGCACTTGCCGCTCGTCTTCGGTGCTGCGCGTACGCTTGATCAGTTCGGCTGCCTCCAGCCGCTTCAGCAGGGGCGTAAGCGTGCCGGAATCCAGAAACAGCCGTTCACCGATGTCCTTCACAGAGAGGCCGTCGCGCTCCCACAGCACCAGCATCACAAGATATTGCGGATAGGTCAGCCCGAGCCGGTCAAGTAACGGCTTATAGACCCGGTTGAACGCATGCGCGGTGGAGTAGATCGCGAAACAGAGCTGATTGCCGAGCAAGAGCGGCAAATCCGTCGCGTGTTTCCTGGCCATTCGCAACCTCGTCAAATCACAAGCTTACCGGTTCATTGTGGGGTCGGAACCACCCACAATCAATTGTTACCAATTAAATTGCGTGCCGTTCTCTTTTCTATATTGCGCAAAATTAAATTGTGTGCAATATAAATAGCACCGAAACCGCAACAGGGAGAACCCCCCATGTCAGTCAACGTGCTCTATAAGACCAGCGCCAAGGCGACCGGCGGCCGTGACGGCCACGCCGCTACGCTCGATGGAACGTTCGACGTCAAACTCGCAACCCCGAAGGAACTGGGTGGCGGCGGCGGCGCCGGCAACAATCCCGAACAGCTTTTCGCCGCCGGATATGCGGCCTGCTTCATCGGCGCGATGAAGTTTGTCGCCTCGCAAGGCGGCCCGAAGGTGCCGGCCGACGCGGCGGTGACCACCACAGTCGGCATCGGTCCGCGCGCGGCCGGCGGTTTTGGCCTGGATATCGATCTCGCCGTCTCCCTCCCCGGGGTTCCGCGCGCGGAGGCTGAGACTCTGGTGGAGAAAGCGCACCAGGTATGCCCCTATTCCAACGCCACCCGTGGCAACGTCGATGTGCGCCTGAAGATTGTGTAAGGACGGCTGGCCCGCCGCGACAATTGGCGGGCCATTCGCCCAAAGGTTCGGTCAACGACCGGCGCGACGCAGCTCGACGTCGGTGCCGGCATACGCCCACGCGTGCGAAGGCATTGCTGCCGCCCCCGAACCTCGCTAGCTCTGGAAACCGAACGCTCCTCTTATTCCAATTTCCCTTTGAGCGAAGGTTGTTTCCATGACTTCCAGAACCGTCCCCGGCGCGATGGCCGGATTGCGTGTGATCGATCTGACGCGGGTCCTCGGCGGACCCTATTGCACGCAGATCCTCGCCGACCACGGCGCCGACGTGATCAAGGTCGAGCCGCCCGCCGGCGACGAGGTGCGCGACTGGGGACCGCCGTTCCACGGCGAAGACGCGGCCTATTTCGTCGGCATCAACCGCAACAAGCGCTCGATCGGGCTCGACCTCGCTTCCGTTGGCGGGCGCGCCGTGCTGATGAAGCTGTTGGAGCGCGCCGACGTCCTGATCGAGAATTTCAAGCCGGGCACGCTCGACAAATGGGGCATCGGCAACGATGTGCTGCGCGAAAAATTCCCAAAACTCGTGCACTGCCGGATTTCCGGCTTCGGCGGCGACGGCCCGCGCGGAGGCAATCCGGGCTATGATGCCATCATTCAGGCCATGACCGGCATGATCGCCGCGACCGGCTCGCCGCAATCGGGTCCGATGCGGATCGGCGTGCCGCTGGTCGATATCTCCACCGGGCTTTACGCGGCGATCGGCATTTTGATGGCGCTGTCGGAGCGCCAACGATCCGGCCTCGGGCAGTTTCTCGAAACCACGCTGTACGAAACCGGCCTAGCCATCATGCATCCGCACGCGGCGAATTACTTTATGCACGGCAAGCCGCCAAGCCTCACCGGCAACGAGCATCCGAATCTCGTTCCTTACGCGATCTTCCCGACCAAGACCGACAACATTTTTATTGGCGTCGGCAATGACGGCACCTTCAGAAAACTCTGCAAGGAGATCGGCAAGCCCGAACTCGCCGGCGATCGGCGCTTTGCCCGCAACAAGGACCGCATCGCCAACCGCGACGCGCTGCGCGCCGAGCTTGCCGCGGTGTTCAGCCTCTACGACGCCGAGCCGCTCTGCGATCGCCTGCTCGCCGCGGGCCTTCCGGCCGGACCGGTGCAGAGGATCGACCAGGCGCTGACCAGCGCCCACACCGTCCATCGCGGTGATGTCGTCGAGAAGGACTGGTACAAGGGGGTTGCCTCCCCGATCCGTCTCGAACGCACCAAGCCAAGCCTGCGCAACGTCCCACCGAAATTCAGCGAGCACACGCGCGAGGTGCTGACGGAATTCGGATTTTTGACAAGCGAGATCGATGCGCTGGTAGCCCAAGGCGTGGTCTGCGGCCCCGAGCGCAAGCGCTAGTTGCCTTAACCCGGATGCCGTGCAGTGCGCTGCACCGCATCCGGGACACCCGACCCCGCATCAGTCCATTTTAGCGCTTCCCTTGGCCGGCGCTTCCCCCGTACCATCCCCTTGTCTACACAGTCATTTGCCCGTCATCCGTCGCTGTTAACGCGCATACTGGGGAATGACGGTCCATTCAGGAGGGGGTTTTATGCTGCTTCGACATTTCGGCCTTGGCACTACGCTCGCGGCCACGCTTGCGCTCGCTACTCCAGCCCATGCCGTGACCGAGATTCAGTGGTGGCATGCGATGACCGGCCCGAACAACGACGTCGTGGTCAAGCTCGCCAATGATTTCAACGCGTCGCAAAGCGACTACAAGATCGTGCCGACCTTCAAGGGCGGCTACGCCGATGTGCTCAACGCCGGGATCGCGGCATTCCGGGCCGGCAATGCGCCCGGCATCATGCAGGTGTTCGAAGTCGGGACTGCGACCATGATGGCGGCCAAGGGCGCCATCAAACCGGTTTCCGAACTGATGAAGGAGCAGGGCGAGAGTTTTGACCCCAAATCCTATCTGCCGGCGATCACCGGTTACTACTCGACCTCGAAGGGCGACATGCTGTCGTTTCCTTTCAACTCGTCGAGCATGGTGCTCTGGGTCAACCTCGACGCGCTGAAGAAGGCCGAGATCGCCGAGCCGCCGAAGACCTGGCCGGAGCTGTTCGCCGACGCCAAGAAATTGCATGCGACGAGCCCGACCTGCGGCTTTTCCGGATCCTGGATCACCTGGGGACTGATCGAGCAATTCTCCGCCTGGCATAACGTGCCGATCGGCAGCAAGGCCAACGGGCTCGATGGCTTTGAGACCGTGCTCGAATTCAACAACCCGCTGGAGACCAAGCTGCTCGAAAGCCTCGTCGATCTGCAGAAGGACAAGAGCTACGACTATTCGGGACGCACCAACACCGGCGAAGGCCGTTTCACGTCCGGTGAATGTCCGATCTACATGACTTCCTCGGCGTTTTATCCAAACGTCAAGGCCAACGCCAAGTTCGCCTACACCGCTGTGCCGATGCCGTATTTCCCTGATGTCAACGGCGCGCCGCAGAATTCCATCATCGGCGGCGCCTCGTTGTGGGTGATGGGCGGCAAGACGCCCGAAGAATACAAGGGAATCGCAAAATTCTTCACCTTCCTGTCGGACACCGACCGCCAAGTCTATCTGCACGAGGTTTCCGGCTATCTGCCGATCACCAAGGCGGCTTACGAAAAAACCAAGGCCTCGGGCTTCTATGAAAAGAATCCGATCCTCGAAGTCCCGCTCAAGGAATTGACCAACAAGCCGCCGACCGAGAATTCGCGCGGCCTTCGCTTTGGCGGCATGGTGCAGATGCGCGACGTCTGGTCGGAGGAAATCGAGGCGGCGCTCGCCGGCAAGAAGTCGGCGAAGGAAGCCCTCGACGCCGCGGTGTCGCGCGGCAACCAGATGCTTCGGCAGTTTGAGCGCACCGCCGCCAAATAGCAGCGGCGAGGACCGCGGCAGGGCTCGACCTGTCGCGGTCCATCAAGCGAGGCATCATGGAACCCCGGGCGATCTTCTCAGGCAAGCTGCTGCCCTATCTTCTGATCCTGCCGCAGCTTGCGGTCTCGCTGATCTTTTTCTATTGGCCGGCGCTGCAGGCCTTGCAGCAATCGTTCCTGGTGCAGGACGCCTTCGGGCTCTCGACCGAATTCGTCTGGTTCGAGAATTATGTAGCTCTACTGAAAACGCCCGAATACTACCACGCGATCGGCGTCACCTTCGTGTTTTCGGCGCTGGTGGCGTTCTTCTCGCTCACGCTCGGCCTTTTGCTCGCGACGATGGCGAACAACAACATCCGCGGCGTCCAGATCTATCGCACCTTCCTCATTATTCCCTATGCGGTGGCGCCGGCGGTTGCCAGCGTGCTCTTCATCTTCATGTTCCAGCCCGGCCTCGGCATGATCGCGCGCGCCCTGCAGCGCAACGGCATCGACTGGAATCCGGTGCTCAACGGCACCCATGCGATGATCCTGGTCGTCATCGTCGCGGTCTGGAACCAGATCAGCTATAATTTCCTTTTTTTCCTCGCCGGCCTGCAGGCGATCCCGAAAAGCGTGATCGAGGCCGCCGCGATCGATGGCGCCAAGCCGATGCGGCGGTTCTGGACCATCGTGTTTCCGCTGCTGTCGCCGACCACATTCTTCCTGATCATCGTCAATATTACCTACGTGTTCTTCAACACGCTCGGCATCATCGATACCGCAACCGGCGGCGGCCCCAACGGCGCCACCCAGACGCTGGTCTACAAGGTGTTTCAGGACGGCAAGGGCGGCACCGATCTCGGCGGCTCGGCGGCGCAGTCGGTGATCCTGATGATCATCGTGGTCGCGCTCACCGCATTTCAGTTTCGCTACGTCGAAAAGAAGGTTCATTACTGAACGCCATGGTCGAGCACCGCCGCTTTGGAAACCTGCTGCCGCATCTGGTCCTTTTGGCCGGCGTCGCGATCGTCGCCTTTCCGGTCTATCTCGCAATCATCGCCTCGACCCACGACAACACCGTGATCGCCAACGGGCAGATGCCGCTCTACCCCGGCTCGCGTGGGCTCGAGACGTACTGGAACACCATCGTTTCCGGCACCGGCAGGACCACGCGCCAGGCGGTCGGCGTCATGATGTTCAACAGCCTGATCATGGCGATCGGCATCGCAATCGGCAAAATCGCGATCTCGATCATCTCGGCCTATGCGATCGTATTCTTCGCGTTCCCGTTCCGCATGACGGCGTTCTGGACCATCTTCATCACGCTGATGCTGCCGGTCGAGGTGCGTATCTTTCCGACCTACAAGATCACCAGCGACCTGCACGTGCTCGATTCCTATTCGGGGCTGATCCTGCCGCTGATCGCATCGGCGACCGCGACGCTGTTGTTTCGCCAGTTCTTCATGACCGTGCCGAAGGAACTGGTGGAAGCCTCGAAAATCGACGGCGCCGGCCCGATCCGGTTTTTCTGGGATACGCTGCTGCCGCTGTCGATGACCAACATCGCCGCATTGTTCGTGATCCTCTTCATCTACGGCTGGAATCAGTATCTCTGGCCGCTCCTGATCACGACCCGCGACGATATGCAGACCATCGTGATCGGCATCAAGAAGATCATCGACGTGCGCGACGCCTTGACCGAATGGCAGGTGGCGATGGCGACCGCCGTGCTCGCGATGCTGCCGCCGGTTGCAGTCGTCGTGCTAATGCAACGCCTGTTCGTCAAAGGCCTGATCGAGACGGAGAAGTGAAGATGCGAGTGGCGAGTAGCGAATGGCGAATGGCCGCAGTGAGTGGCGAATGGCGAATGGCGAATAGAAAGTCTGGTCATTCCTGGCCAATTTCGTCCTTCGCTATTCGCTATTCCCTATTCGCTATTCGCCTTCATCAGAGATAGCCCAATGGCCGGTGTCATCCTCCGCGACGTCCGCAAGATCTATCCGAGCGGCTTTGAGGCGATCAAGGGCATTGGCCTCGAAGTCGGCGACGGCCAGTTCTGCGTGCTGGTCGGCCCTTCCGGCTGCGGCAAGTCGACGCTGCTGCGGATGGTCGCGGGGCTCGAGACCATCAGCGGCGGCGAGATCGACATCGGCGGGCGCATCGTCAACCAAATCGAGCCGGCCGAGCGCGACATCGCCATGGTGTTCCAGAATTACGCGCTCTATCCGCATATGAGCGTCTACAACAACATGGCCTATGGCCTGCGCAACCGCGGCATGGCCAAGCCCGAGATCGACACCCGCGTCCAGGAAGCCGCGCGCATTCTCGAAATCGGCCCGATGCTCGATCGCAAGCCCGGGCAATTGTCCGGCGGACAGCGCCAGCGCGTCGCGATGGGCCGCGCCATCGTGCGGCAGCCAAAGGTGTTTCTGTTCGACGAGCCGTTGTCGAACCTCGACGCCAAGCTGCGCATCGCGATGCGCGTCGAGATCCGCAAATTGCAGCGGCGGCTGAACACCACCTCGATCTATGTGACCCACGACCAGCTCGAAGCGATGACGCTTGCCGATATTCTGGTGGTCATGAATGGCGGGCAGGTCGAGCAGATCGGCAACCCGCTGGAAATCTATCAGAAGCCCGCGACCACCTTTGTCGCGTCGTTCATCGGCGCGCCGCCGATGAATCTCCTGCCGGTCGGATCGGACGAAATCAGATCGCAACTCGCCGGCGTGTCCGGCGAAGCCGGCCTGTTGGGAATCCGCCCCGAGGATTTTGAGATTTCGAATGACGCGATCCCTGGCGGTATAGCGCTTAAGCTG
Organism: Bradyrhizobium lablabi; assembly: GCF_900141755.1. Classification (NCBI taxonomy): domain Bacteria; kingdom Pseudomonadati; phylum Pseudomonadota; class Alphaproteobacteria; order Hyphomicrobiales; family Nitrobacteraceae; genus Bradyrhizobium; species Bradyrhizobium lablabi. Next base: position 3,985,855 of record NZ_LT670844.1, read on the forward strand.
TCCGTCGAAGCGATCGAGCGCGTCGGCGCCGAGACCTTCATTTACGGCGCCCGGCAACAGCAGGGGCAGGGCGTTGCCGCCAATCCCGGGGAATTGCCACCGGGCGAGGTGATCGTGCGCATTCCCGGCGTGATCGCGCCTGCCATCGGCGAGCGCATCCAGGCCACCGCGCCGCGCGAAAAACTGCATCTTTTCACGTCCGACGGCCGCAAACGGATCGAGCTTTAACCGTCATTCCGGGATGGTCCAAAGGACCAGGCCTCAGATGTACAATTGCACATCGGGGAATCCCGAGATTCCGGGTTCGCTCCCTTCGGTCGCGCCCCGGAATGACTGGTTAACAACGGCGCGCGGCGGGGTTCCCCGAGGTGCTTGAACGCCTGTAGAATCATGCCCATATTCACTGTCGACCGGACGGCAAAGCCGCCAGCCGGTCGCCATGGGGCGCCGCAAGGGCCCCAAAATGCCAAAGTCGCTTCGAGAGGACTTTGTAAAATATGTCTCGTGTTCCTTCGTTATCCAGTCCGTTCCTGCTGGGATTTGACGAAATCGAGCGTGCGCTCGATCGGGTCGTCAAAGGCGCCGACGGTTATCCGCCCTACAATATCGAGCGGTGCGACCGTAACAACGGCCAGCCCGAACGGCTGCGCATCACGCTGGCGGTGGCGGGTTTTACCCGCGACCAACTCGATGTCACCATTGAGGAAAACCAGCTCGTGATCCGGGGCCGCCAGCAGGACGACAAAGCCCGGCAATACATCCATCGCGGCATCGCCGCGCGCCACTTCCAGCGCACTTTCGTGCTGGCGGAGGGGATGCAGGTGCTGGGCGCGGACTTGAAAAACGGGCTGTTGTCGATCGATCTGGCCCGGCCTGAGCCGGAAAAGATCGTTAAGACAATTGCTATCAATGAGCACGAATAATGGAACGAGTAGCGGACTCGACCGCTTAGTCTGACAGAGGAGTCGAGACCATGACTGAAGGTAACGTTGAGTTTGAACCGAACAGCGTCTCACCAGAGGCACTGGCGACCCTGGGCGAGGGCCATATCGCCTATGTGAAGCAGATCCGTTCCGAGGACGTGCCGGGGCTGTTTCCCCAGGCGCCGAAAATCGCGCCGGGACTGAAGCTATTCGCGCTCCATGCCGCCGACGGCACCCCGATCATGCTGACCGATAGCCGGGAAGCTGCGATTGCGAATGCGTGGAGCAACGAATTGCAGGCGGTCAGCGTCCACTGACCCGGCCTTGCCGGTGTCAATGACGTAGGCCCCGCTGGTGTGAACTGACGCAGCCCTTGGGGCTGCCAATGTAACCAATTGGAATTGACGACGCGCGGGAGTTTGTCCTCGGTTTGGCCGGGGACAGGTCCCGCGCTTTTTTTGCGCACGGAGTAAATTCGGACGGGGGATAGGCCACATGACTTAAGGCGAGTTGCGATCCATCGCACCCGAAGAAGCCTCGCGAGTTGAGCCGCTAGGCAAGGCGCTGCTTGCGCTCAACAACGCCCACGCCGCGCAACTCTCCTAGCTGAAGCCGGAACGGCTGGAGTATCTCGTCGATAACGCCTTCCTGGCGCGAAGGATCGGCAACGTCGACGCCTTCATGCTGGCGCTCGATCAGGATGCTCCCTACGACAGCCCGAATTTTGGTTGGTTTCGACGCGTTCCACGCCGCGCTTGGATTTGTCGGGGTAGGTGAAGCAAGCGTCTATGACGGCAGCAGAACGGTCCGATACCTGTCGCGGACGCTGTCAGGCCCGTCGGGCGCGTCAACGTCCAACCGATCCGAAGACGCTCTTCACGGCCAACCTACACGTCGACCTTGAAGCCGAGATCGATTTCCGAAGCCGGCATGCCGCCGCGAATGCCCCAATTCTCCGGCGGAACCTCGTGCAACGATATCTTGATATCGAGCGGCGGAACATCGAGCGCGCCGAGATTGCGGACGATGGCCTGGTAAAGCGCGCGTTTTGCGGACATCGATCGTCCGGAGAACATCGAGATTTCGACCAGCGTAAATCTCTCGCCACGGCCGGGCGGGACGGCAAAGTGCGATGGCGGATGTTCGATCACGCGCACCACGCGATCCGATTCGGGAATTTTCAACGCTTCCTGAAGCGCCGAATGAACTGCAGCGATCACCGCCGCGGGATCAGTGATCCACCCTGCGCGCGTCGCGATGAGGGTATTGGCATTAGTCCCTCAAGCCGCGCTCGCCGGCGGCAGCGCCAGCACCGAATAGATCGCTTGCGCGTCGCGCGAGGCGCGCAGTTTTTTGGCGACATCCTGGTCACGCAACAGCCGCGCAATCCGCGCCAGCGCTTTCAGGTGATCGGCGCCCGCGCCCTCCGGCGCTAACAGTAAAAACACCAGATCGACCGGCTGGCCGTCCATGGCCTCGAAATCGATCGGGCGCTCGAGCCGGGCAAACAGACCGAACAGCCGCTCCAGTTTGGGGAGCTTGCCGTGCGGGATGGCGACGCCATAGCCGACCGCGGTGGTCCCGAGCTTCTCGCGCTGCAACAGGACCTCGAAGATCGCCCGCTCGTTCTGGCCGGTCAGGACAGCCGCCCGCGCCGACAATTCCTGGATCGCCTGCTTCTTGCTGTTGACCTTCAAGGCCGGAAGAATCGCCTCGGGTGCGACCAGGTCGGTAATCGTCATGGGGCGTTCCGAGGTGAATTGACCGTCAGGTTGCGAACTGGGCTCGAGAGGATCGGCATCAAGAAAGGTGAGGCGGAAGGTTTACACCCGGGTCCCTAATTGGGGCGCTTCTACTCCAACGCAAGACCGGTGCCAACTGCTGGGAAGGTATTCCTTGACCCCCTCTCATCGAGGGCCGCGGACCATAGGGAGGGGGCCAGCTTGCGTCAATCCCGGGTGGCTCCGGAGTTCACAGAAGGGGGGTCGACCCAGCCGACATTACCGTCGGTCCGCCGGTAAATGATGTTCACCCGGCCGCTGCCGCCGTGCTGGAACACGATGCAGGCGGCGCCGGTCAGGTCCAGCTCCATCACGGCCTCACTGACCGAAAGCCGTTTCAGCGACGTGGTCGCCTCCGCGATGATGACCGGATTGTAGGCCGTGACCTCGTCGTCGCCTTCGCCGGGCGCCTCGATGACATAGCTCGGCGCATCCAGCGTCGGGGTGTTCATCTCGGCAAGCGCCGCGGACGCCGCGTGCGCCTTCCGCGCCGAGCGATCCTTGAGCCGGCTCTTGTAGCGGCGCAGCCGCTTCTCGATCATCAAGAGCGCCTGATCGGCGCTGGCATAGGCGTCGGCGGCGTTGGAATCGGCCTCCAGCGTGATTCCGGAATCCAGATGCAGCGCGCAGTCGGTGCGAAAGCCGAAACCATCCTTGCTCAGCGTGATGTGGCCGGAGTAATTGCCGTCGAAATATTTGCGCAAGACTTCGTCGGTGCGCTCGCTGACGCGCCCGCGCAGCGCTTCGCCGACGCTGATGCTTTTTCCCGAGATCCGGAGGGTCATTTTTGATGCCTCGATTGGTCTGGAATGCGTCGACACTATCCCGATTTGGCCGGGACGCAATCAGGCCGGCTGCGTATCCCGCGAGCGATCGGAGGACGTGGCAGGCGCCGATAGCGCATTACCGAGCATGCTCTGCTTGTCGCGGCGGCGCTGCACCGAGGACGGGATGCGCATCGCTTCGCGGTACTTCGCGACGGTGCGACGGGCGATATCAATACCCGATTCGCGCAATCGTTCCACGATGGTGTCGTCGGACAGGATTACCGCGGGGTCTTCCGCGTCGATCAATTGCTTGATGTGGTGACGGACCGCTTCCGCCGAGTGGGCCTCGCCGCCGTCCGCCGACGCGATCGAGGCGGTGAAGAAATATTTTAATTCGAAACTGCCGCGATTGGTCGCCATGTATTTGTTGGCGGTAACACGCGACACCGTCGATTCATGCATCTGGATGGCGTCCGCCACCGCTTTCAGATTGAGCGGCCGCAAATGCGCGACGCCGTGGGTGAAGAAGCCGTCCTGCTGGCGCACGATTTCGGTCGCCACTTTGAGGATGGTGCGGGCGCGCTGATCGAGCGCGCGCACCAGCCAGGTGGCGTTCTGCAGGCAGTCGGTGAAATAGGATTTGTCGCCGTCCTTGCGGATCGTCTTCGACAGTTCGGTATAATAGGTCTGGTTGACCAGCACGCGCGGCAGGGTGTCGCTGTTGAGTTCGACATGCCAGCCGCCGTCGGGGCCCGGCCGCACATAGACATCCGGCACCATGGTCTGCATCCGCGCCGAGCCGAATTTCAGGCCCGGCTTCGGATCGAGACGGCGGATTTCGCCGATCATGTCGGTGATATCTTCATCATCAACACCGCAGAATTTTCGCAGAGAGGCGATGTCGCGTTTCGCCAAGAGATCGAGATGCTCGACCAGCGCCTGCATCGCGGGGTCGTAGCGGTTGAGTTCGCGCAGCTGGATCGCAAGGCACTCGCTCAGGTTTCGCGCACAGACACCGGGCGGATCGAATTTCTGCAACACTGACAGAACCGCTTCGACATCGTCCTGCGATGCGCCCAACCGTTCGGCGGCCTGCCCCAGGTCCTGCGGCACATAGCCCGCCTCATCGACGAGGTCGATGAGATATTGCCCGATCATGCGCTGCGCGGGCTGCGAGAAAGCCACCGCCAATTGTTCGGCGAGATGGCTTCCGAGCGTGACCTCGGCGGCGACGAAGGCTTCGAGATTGTAAGCCTCATCGTTGGAAGCGCCGCCCCCCCACTCGGTGTAGGCGGTCGGCGCCGCATCCTGCGCATTGCGCGCAGCGGCTTCCGCCGGCTCTTCGGAGAACACGTTGTCGAGCCCGGTGTCGAGCGTCTGCTCGATCTCGGTACGGCTGCCGAGGTCGCGGTTCATCCATTCTTCGGGAACCGGCTCGAAATTGTCGGCGGCCGACCCATTGGCCATCTCGGAACGGTCGGCTGAAGCTTCGTCGCCATAGGCGAAACCGGACTCATCGTGTTCGGAAAATTCGGCCTGTTCCGGCGCGGGTTCCCCTGCAACAGGGGGCTCGGTTCCGTCGTTGGCGCGCTCCAGCAGCGGATTTCGTTCGAGTTCCTCTTCCACGAAGGCCGAAAGGTCGAGATTCGACAATTGCAACAGCTTGATCGCCTGCATCAGCTGCGGCGTCATCACCAGCGACTGCGATTGGCGGAACTCTAATCTCTGCGTCAGCGCCATGGAGCCAAGAACCGATCCCTAACAAAGTTGGTCCGATTCTTGCTTAAACTAGTCCTGGGCCGATGTACACGGCTTGACGAATTGTAAAAATGGACTACAGGGCGATTTCGCGGCGAAGGTTAAAGGTTCGCGGCCAGGCTAGAGCCGGAACTCCTCGCCAAGGTAGAGACGGCGTACATCCGGGTCATTGACGATCTCATCCGGATTGCCCTCGGTCAAGATCTCTCCGGCGTAGACGATATAGGCGCGGTCGGTCAGTCCGAGCGTTTCCCGCACATTGTGGTCGGTGATCAGGACGCCGATGCCGCGATTGGTGAGATGGCGGACCAGATCCTGAATATCCCCCACCGCGATCGGATCGATACCGGCGAACGGTTCGTCGAGCAGCATGTAATTCGGGCGGGTCGCCAGCGCCCGGGCGATCTCGACGCGACGCCGCTCACCGCCCGAGAGCGCAATCGACGGCGTCTTGCGCAGCCTTGTGATGTTGAATTCGTCGAGCAGCGAATTGAGTTCCGCCTCGCGTTTTTTCCTCGAGGGTTCCACGACCTCGAGCACGGCGCGAATATTCTGCTCCACCGTCAGGCCGCGAAAGATCGAGGCTTCCTGCGGCAAGTAGCCGATGCCGAGACGGGCGCGCTGATACATCGGCAATTGCGTGACGTCGTGGCCATCGAGCTCGATGGCGCCGCGATCGGCCTTGATCAGGCCGGTGATCATGTAAAACACCGTGGTCTTGCCGGCGCCGTTCGGGCCGAGCAATCCGACCGCCTCACCGCGCCGGACATAGATGCTGACGCCGCGCACGACCTGGCGGGTGCCAAAACTCTTTTCCACGCTATGCACAGCCAGATAGCCTGCCCGATGCGTCAGGCGGGGCGCTGCGCCCGCGCCGTTGGTCTTGGGACGCGACGGCGCCGCCACCGCGGGCTGTGGCCGCGGCTTTTCGGCCCGGGGCGGCTCCGGTCTCAGCAATGGCGCATCGCGGGCAATCGGAGGCATCTCGCGCGCAATCGGCGGCGCGTCGCGCACCGGGCTCGTCAGCATCTCGCCGATGCTGTCGCCAAGGGCTGTGATATCGGCGCGCGAACGCGCAAACCCGGGTGCACTGCGTTTGACCGGGCGTCGACGGAACATGCCGAGTATATCCACCATCCCCGCTTAGCTCAGCCTTTCACGGTTAGCCCGCGACGTGCCCGCGGTGAATAGACAAGCTTGCAACATGAAGGAATGGATGTCCCTTGCCCAGCGAAACACCCTGCATCGAGAAGCAGATCGCCGCCGTCCCGCTGGGGTAGATACAGGCTCACGCCGTACCCTTCAACCTCGCCGCCTGTCGATAGCATATAAGCGATTGATATTATTTTGGTTTATTTGGGGCGCCAAATGACGGCAAGGGCGTTACCGAGCCGGGCGCCGGGTGTCGAATACCGCGGTCTTCCCGGTCACGACCTGATCCTTCTGGGTCACGACCACGCCGCCTCTCGCCTCCAACCGGCGTATCGACGAACTGCCGCCGGGACCGGGGGTCGCGGACTGGATTGGCGCGGCGGCCTTCGAATTGGCCGCCGGCGCAGCCGCGGGGGCTCCGGCCGATTCATAAAACACGACCAGCGTTTTCGAGGTCATGGTGGTGTCGCCCTGCACCACCTTCACATTGCCGGAGAAGGTTGCTTGTTTTTTCTTGTCGCGCATTTCAAGAGAGGCCGCCTCGATCTGGACCGGCTGGTCGCGATTTTGCGAAAAGCCTTGCATCGCATTGGGCACGCCCGTTCCAGCGCTCTGTGCAAAGGCTTGGCCGGCGGCGATCATCGCGATCGCGCAGGCACCATGCGCGATACGTTTTATCGCGGGGGCGAACACTGGGCCATCGCGGACCATCGATATTATTTCGGTTTATTTTGGTTGCTAGGACCCGGAGCCGGGGTCGCAGGCGCTGCGCCCGGGAGGAGCGGGCCGCCCTGTTGGCCGGAGGATTGAAACAGGCCCTGCACGCGGCCTGTGTCGGATTCGACCCGCGACACGCCTGTCGTCATGTCGACCAGCAGCCGGTCCCCACGCAGCACGTTTTTGCCCTGGGTCAGAACCACCCCGCCCAGCATGGTGATCAGGTTGGTCTTGGTGTCAAACACGGCGGTCTCCCCGGTCACGACCTGATCCTTCTGGGTGACGACCACGTTGCCCTTGGCCTCGAGCCTTTTTATCGACGAGGCGCCCTCGGGACCGGGGGTCGCGGCCTGCATCGGCGCCGCTTTCGGCGCGGCCTTGGTGTTGGCCGCGGGCGTCGCCTGCGAATTCGAATTCGATTCGTAGAACACCACCAGGATCTTTGACGTCATGGTGGTGTCGCCCTGCACCACCTTCACATTGCCGGAGAAGGTTGCTTCCTTTTTCTTGTCGCGCATCTCCAGCGTCGCGGCTTCGATCTGGATCGGCTGGTCGCGATTCTGCGAAAACCCCTGCATCGCATTGGGCACGCCCGTCACCGTGCTTTGCGCAAGCACTTCACCGCCGGCGATGGTCGCGAGCGCGAATGCGAGCGCCCAGGCGCCATTCAGGGTCCGCGATATAAGGGTGCTGCGCGGAAAAATCCTCATCAATGTCATTTCGGGTTTGAGGATTTGCTGGCCACTGACCGGGTCTTGGCGGGATGCGCCGCGGGCTCGGGCGCGGCGGGCGCGCTGGCAGCGGGCTGACTGGTTGCGGCCGAGTCGCCGAGCTTATCCACGTGCATCACGACATTGCCTTCGAACCGCACCACCTCGCCGCCCCCGGTAATCCTCAGCTTGTCGGCGGATATCGTTCCATCCGCCCATTTCACATCGACATGCTCTTCCGACGTCACCGTGCCCTTCCCCATGTCGACAAAGGCCTGGGTCAGCCACGCTTGGTAGCCCGTGGTGGTCTGCAAATAGATATCCTTGTGCAGGTCCAGCAACTGGTCCTTGCTGTCGAACAAGCCGTTGAGGGCGTCCAGCGTGACGGTGGACTGGTCTTCCATCAAAAGCTTGGCCCGCAGTTTCTTCAGATCGACATGATCCGGATCGGTCAAGTCCTGGGTCGCGGTTTTGGCCCAGAGTTCGTAGGGCCGCCGATCGGTGGTGTAGCCCGAGAGGTGCGGCGATTCCATGGTGATCTTGGTGCCGGAGACGACGAGGTTTCCGACGTCGAGCGGCAACTTGGGCAACAGCATCCGGAATGGATTGAAGATCGACACCGCGATGATCGCGGCCATTGACAGGATCACCGCCGCCGGGACCGCGACGCGCAGAACCCGCACCATCCGGCTGTGGCGCGCAGCGATTCTAAAGCGCGCCTCCATTCCGGCTTGATAGGCAGGATTCTGAACCGAATTCACCGCTGCTCCAGGGCGCGAGATGAGCCGCCATTCTACCCGGACTTGCCGGATAATGCAGCGGGGACCTCGCGTTACCAGTGTGACCGAAACGGGGCAGCGGACGCGGCAAAGCGCCGTTCCAGTTCCTTACGAATGGGCGAAAATGTCCTCGGTGTCCCAGCCCTGCAGATCGAGCTTGGCCCGCGTCGGCAGAAACTCGAAACAGGCTTGCGCCAGCCCCAAACGGCCCTCCCGCGCCAGCATCGCATCGAGGCGCTCGCGAAGCGCATGCAAATGCAGCACGTCGGAGGCCGCATACGCCAGTTGCGCCTCGCTCAGGCTTTGCGAACCCCAGTCGCTCGATTGCTGCTGCTTCGACATGTCGATGTTGAGCACCTCGCGCACCAGATCCTTCAGGCCATGGCGATCGGTGTAGGTGCGGGAGAGCCGCGAGGCGATCTTGGTGCAATAGAGCGGCTGGGGCATTACGCCGAAGGCGTTGTAGAGCACCGCGATATCGAACCGCGCGAAATGGAAGATTTTTGTCACCTTCGGATTGGCGAGCAGCGCCTTCAGGTTGGGCGCATCGGTGTGGTCCTTCGGAATCTGCACCACGTCGGCGCTGCCGTCGCCGTTCGACAGCTGCACCACGCAGAGCCGGTCGCGATGCGGATGCAGCCCCATGGTCTCGGTATCGATCGCGACAGAATCGGTGTAGCGGGTGAGATCGGGCAGATCGCCGCGATGCAGGCGTACGGTCATGTGGTCTTGGTCTCTCGGGCCTCGTCGAATCGACGCAATCTAGCGCCCAAACCTTAATGAGGCGAGCGCTCGGTGCGTTCCGGGGAACCGAAAGATGATGCGGCCTTGCGGGCTCAAACCCGGACCGAGCGAGCGCGCCACCAGAGCAGCGCGGCGGTGATCCCGAGAAGCGCGAGCGCGACCGGATGAACGGCGGGCGGGGTCACGCCGTTCAGCAATAGCACCGACATGTCGAACAACGGCAGCACCGCGGCTGCGGTCAAAAGGACGGCCAGCGCCGTCCATTGCCGCGAGAGCAGAAAAATCGCGCCTGAAACGGCGATGACGAGATTGCGGGACAGATAAACCCGGTAAAACAAGACGCCGGGAGCATCCGACACCGGCGCGCCGAATCGGGCAGACGCCGCCTGCGGATCGAAAAATCCGCGCAGCGACAGGGCCACGAAGCCAAGCAGCAACAGCGAGGTCAAGACGATAGCCGCGATATCGAGCGCCCTTTTCATGCTGGTTTCTCCCTCGCCTGCGTGAGAGTTTTGGGGGGACGTCGACCGCTCTGAGGCTGCCGGCGCTACTTGGCGCGGAGCTGCCCGATGGCGCTGAGCCAGTTTTCCATGTGGAAGGTTTTTGCGATTTTGCCGTCCCTGATGGTCTGGATATCGACCGCCATGATCCGAAAACTCTTGCCGGAATGCGGCACGCCGAACAGTTCGCCCGCGGGTGTGCCCGTGACCTCGCCGCGGACGACCACGCGATCGCCGGCGACCAGCACTTCCTTGATCTCGAATTTCATGTCCGGAATGGTGTTGGCAAAGTTCGAGACCACCTTGATCGAGGTCTCGCGGCCCCAGCACTCGCCCGCCAGATAGCCCGAGCAGGACTGATAGTCTTCGGTCAGGATTTGCTCCTGAATGGCCCTCACGTCGCCCCGGCCGGAAATGTTGAACAGACTGTACCAGGGCGCGATCACGCCGCGGGCTTGCTCTTCGGTGAGGCTGATCATGGGCTATTCCTGATGTTGGAGCGCGCTTCGAGGGCTCAAGCATGGTCCTGAGGGGAAGCCGCCATTCCTAGACTATGTATGTCATTCTACATATTATGAAGGTCGACATACCGATTTGCAACTGATATTTGCGAGCATGGCAAAAGCTTCTGATTCCAAAGGGAAAACACTGGCCGCGGCGGCGAAATTGTTTCGCCAGCAGGGTTATCACGGCACCGCGCTGCACGACATTCTGGCCGCCGGAGGCTCGCCGCGCGGGTCGCTTTATTTTCATTTCCCGAAGGGGAAAGAGCAGATTGGCGAGGCCGCCCTGACGCTTGCCGGTGAAGCCCTGCGCCAGGCCATCGCGCGGGCCGCCGACGCATCGGAGAGCGCCGAAATCTTTCTGGTGCGGCTCGTGCGCGGCATGGCGGCGGACCTCGAAGGCTCCGACTACAAGGAAGGCTGCCCGATCGCGACCACGGCGCTGGAGACCTCGGCGCAATCCGACGTCTTGGGAACCGCGACCCGCGTCGCGTTCCAGAAATGGGAGCTCGAGATCAAACGCGGACTGGAGCGCTTCGGCATGGCTTCAGGCGATGCCGATCTGGTCGCGACCATGGTTCTCAGCCAACTCGAAGGCGCGCTGTTGCTCGCGCGCACCTATCGCAGCCTCGAGCCGATCCGGCGCGCCGAGCGAGCGGTGAAGTTGTTGGCGCGGATCGGGGGATCGGAATGAAGTTGGGTTGTGGGCTTGGGCGCAAATGGTGCCCAGGAAAGGACTCGAACCTTCACGGCCGTTAAGCCACTGGCACCTGAAGCCAGCGCGTCTACCAATTCCGCCACCTGGGCCCGGGCCGGTTAGTACGGATGCGTCGCGCGCTTGTCAAATTGTTGAATCGCCGTCCAAATAAGCTGTACAGCACGGGCCCGATGGCGTATCGCGAAACCCTGAAAAGGCCCGCGATCTCGCGCATTTGACCCCAGGAAATTGACCCCCATGGCATCGAATCTGGACACCCTGATCACGGTTTTCGGCGGGTCGGGTTTTCTGGGACGACACGTGGTCCGCGCGCTGGCCAAGCGCGACTATCGCATCCGGGTCGCGGTGCGGCGACCGGAACTGGCCGGACATTTGCAGCCGCTCGGCAGGGTAGGCCAGATCCACGCCGTGCAGGCCAATCTGCGCTATCCGGCGTCGGTCGAGGCCGCGATGCGCGACTCGCACGCCGCCATCAATCTGGTCGGCATCCTGGCCGAGAGCGGCGCACAGAGCTTCGACGCAGTGCAGGCATTAGGCGCCGGCGCGGTGGCAAAGACCGCAGCTGCCGCCGGCGCGCGGATGGTGCACGTCTCCGCAATCGGCGCCGATGAGAATTCGCCCTCGAGTTACGCGCGCTCCAAGGCCGCCGGCGAGAAGGCGGTATTGTCGGCGGTCCCGTCGGCGACGATCCTGCGGCCTTCGGTGGTGTTCGGGCCCGAGGATCAATTCACCAACCGTTTTGCGGCGCTGGCAAGGATATCCCCGATGCTGCCGCTGATCGGCGGCGGCCTGACAAAACTCCAGCCGGTCTATGTCGGCGACGTCGCGACCGCGGTTGCGGATGCCGTCGACGGCAAGACGAAGCAAGGCGCGGCGTATGAGCTCGGCGGTCCGGAAGTGCTGACCATGCGCGAGATCATGGAGATCATCCTTTCGACCATCGAACGCCGGCGCATGCTGGTCTCGCTGCCGTTCGGGCTCGCCAAACTTCAGGCGTTGTTCCTGCAGTTCGCGCCGGGGCCGCTCAAACTGACGCCGGATCAGGTCGAGCTGTTGCGCTCTGACAATGTGGTCTCAAGCGCGGCAAAGCACGCCGACCTGACCCTGGAAGCATTGGGGATTGCGCCCGATTCGCTGGAGGCGATCGCGCCGCAATATCTCTGGCGCTTCCGCAAGACCGGACAGTTTCAGCACAACGGCGCGTAACGTCGTCCCCGCTTTTCGCGGGGGCGACGGAGAGAAAATCTTACCTTCCCATCGCCAGCGCGATCAGGCCGAGCGTGCCGACGATGACGCGCCACCACGCGAACACCGCAAAGCCGTGGCGGGTGACGTAGCTCAGGAACGTTTTCACCACGATGATCGCGGTGATGAACGACACCACGAAACCGATCGCGATGATGCCCAGATGATCGCTCGTCATCTCGGCGCGGTTCTTGTAGAAATCGTAGGCGAATGCGCCGACCATGGTCGGGATCGCCAGGAAGAACGAAAACTCCGCCGCCGCGCGCTTGTCGGCCCCGAGCAGCATCGCTGCCACAATGCTGGCGCCGGAACGTGACACGCCGGGGATCATCGCAAAGCACTGCGCGATGCCGATATAAAGATACATCAGCAGCGGAAATTTCGTCGCATCGTGTTCGTGAGGCTTATGATCGAGCTGATCGACCCATAACAATATCGCGCCACCGACGATCAGCGAAAAGCACACCACCCACGGATTGAACAGGACTTCCTTGATGTATTTCCCGGCAGCCAGACCGATCACAACCGCGGGCAGGAACGCCACCAGCACGCCGATGACGAAACGCCGGTCGTCGGGATTGGAGAACATGCCGAGCGCGATCCGCCACAATTTGCCAAAATAGATCACGAGGATGGCCAGGATCGCGCCGAGCTGGATCAGCACCGTAAAACTGTTCCAGAAACTGCCCTCGCCGAGATTGAAGAAGCGTTCCGCCAGCAACAGATGGCCCGTCGAGGAGACAGGCAGGAATTCCGTGACACCTTCGATGATACCGAGAATCACAGCTCGTAGTGCATCAGACATCATGACCTGGTCCATTTGTTCGATATCGACCGAAAAAAGCCGGGTTCTTCTCGCTCATTCGCCTCTCTACCGCAATCGCAAAAAACATTAAAACATAGGTTGCCTCATTCGTGTGCTTAGGTAGTTTGCCGCATTGTTGCGGCATATCTGTGCTGCCTTTCTTTGCTGCCTCGGGCGGTGGGAATTTCTTAAGCACCGCGAGATACCAAGGGCTTCATGTTCACGCTGTTTCATCATTCGTTCTGTCCGCATTCGCGCTTCATCCGCCTTGCGCTCGGCGAGCACGGGCTCGAGATGCGGCTGGTGGAAGAGCGGGCCTGGGAACGGCGCGAGGCGTTTTTGGCGCTCAACCCCGCCGGCACCACGCCGGTGTTGACCGCCGAAGGTCAACCGCCGATTCCGGGCGCCGGGCTGATCGCCGAATATCTCGACGAAACCCATGGCGCCGATTTGGGCGAACGGCGGCTGTTGCCCTCAGTGATGGCCGAGCGCATCGAGGTGCGCCGGTTGATGGCGTGGTTCAACGAGAAATTTTTCGAGGAAGCCTCCAATCCCCTGGTCACCGAGCGCATCTACAAGCGCTTCATGAGCGAGCAGAATGGCGGGGGAGCGCCGGCGGCAGATGTGATCCGCGCGGCGAAGGCAAATGTGCGCTATCATCTGGCCTATATCGGCTGGCTCGCGAAGACGCGGAATTTCCTGGCCGGCGACCGGCTGACCTATGCGGACCTCGCCGCCGCGGCGCATCTTTCGGCGATCGATTATCTGGGCGACGTGCCATGGATCGAGGACGACGCGGCAAAGGCGTGGTACGCGCGGATCAAATCCCGCCCGTCGTTCCGCCCGCTGTTGAGCGAATGGCTGGCGGGCGTGCCGGCGTCGCGCACTTACGTGGATCTCGACTTCTGAACGCAAATGACCGCGCCGACCTGAAAGCCGCGCTCGCACGCGAAGCGCGCGCGCTGGGATTCGATTGCACAGGCGTCACCGCTTCCGACGCGATTGCCAATGCCGCAAAACATTTCCGCGACTTTCTTGACGCCGGCGCGCATGCCGACATGGACTGGCTCGCCGCGCATCCGGAGCGCCGCGCCGATCCGCGCGTGCTGTGGCCTGATGTACGCTCGGTGATCATGCTCGGCGTCAATTACGGGCCCGACGAAAATCCGCTGGCGATCCTCGCGCAGCGCACGCGCGGCGCGATCTCGGTCTATGCGCAAGGCGACGATTATCACGATCTGATCAAGAAGCGCCTGAAAGCGCTGGCGCGGTGGCTGGTCGCGACCGCAGGCGGCGAGGTCAAGGTGTTCGTCGATACCGCTGCGGTGATGGAAAAGCCGTTGGCGCAGGCGGCAGGATTGGGCTGGCAGGGCAAGCACACTAATCTTGTTTCGCGCGAATTCGGCTCCTGGCTGTTTCTGGGAGCGATTTTCACCACACTCGACCTGCCGCGCGACCAGGCCGACAGCGACCATTGCGGCTCATGCCGGGCCTGCCTCGATGTCTGCCCGACGGCGGCGTTTCCCGCGCCCTACAGGCTCGATGCCCGGCGCTGCATCTCCTATCTCACCATCGAGAACAAGGGCCCGATCCCGCACGAATTTCGCAAAGCAATCGGCAACCGCATCTATGGCTGCGACGATTGTCTCGCGGTGTGTCCATGGAATAAATTCGCGCAGGCCGGCCGCGAGACAAAACTCGCCGCACGCGACGAATTGCGCGGGCCTGGACTAGCCGACCTCGCCGCGCTCGACGACGCGGCATTTCGCGCGCGATTCACGAAATCGCCGGTCAAACGCATCGGCCGCGACCGCTTCGTGCGCAACGTGCTGATCGCGATTGGCAATTCGAACGATGGCGCGTTGGCCGCCGTAGCCGAGAGGTTGCTGGATGACGAGAGCCCGCTGGTGCGGGGCGCTGCGGTGTGGGCGCTGTCGCAATTGATGGGGCGAGAAGCGTTTTGCGAACTCGCGGCGAAGGCGGTGGTCACGGAAGTTAATGGCGGCGTGATTGAAGAGTGGCGGCTGGCAAGCACCGCCGCCTGCCCCTCATCCTGAGTAGCGCGCTCTCGCGCGCGTCTCGAAGGATTGAGGCCACCGGCGGGGGCCTCATGGTTCGAGACGGCGCAAGAGCGCCTCCTCACCATGAGGGTTACCGCTTCGCTCGGCCCTTGATTTATAGGCACAAATTCCGTCATGGTCCCTTACCCATGACAAACCTGCCTTTCTTCACAACAGACGGCGACGCCTTCATTCCGACCAAGGTCGCGAACGGACCGTGGGACCCGAATTCGCTGCATGGCCGGGTCATCATCGGGCTATTGGCTTTCGTGATCGAACAGCGTCACGGCGGCGACGATTTCGTGCCGGCACGCCTCACGGTGGACATGTTCCGGCTGCCTAATTTGTCGCCGGTCGAGGTCAAGACAAAACTCGTCCGCGACGGCCTGCGGCTCAAATTGGTCGAAGCCGATTTCCTCAGCGGCGGCGTCGCCATGGCGCGCGCCTCCTGCCAACTGCTGCGGAAAGCCGAGAACGCGCCGGGCCGGATCTGGTCGCTGCCGAACTGGGCGGTGCCTGCGCCGGCCGACATCGCGGTGCCGGACAATCCGCGGCTCGACATGCACGGCAAATGGACCACCCGGCCGATCGTGGGCGCGATGGGCACGCTCGGCCCGCGGCAACTGTGGATGAGCGAAGTCCGCGACCTGGTCGAGGGCGCGCCGCTGACGCCGTTCGTGCGGGCCGCGTTGGCGGCGGATTTCGCGAGCCCCTTTGCCAACGCCGGCGATCAGGGCCTCGGCTATATCAATAGCGACGTCACGCTCTATCTGCATCGCCTGCCGGTAAAGGAATGGATCGGATTCGAAGTGGTGAACCACCAGTCCGCCGACGGCGTCGCGATCGGCGAGTGCTTTCTGTACGACCAGCAGGGCCCGATCGGGTCGGCCACGGTCGCAGCCCTGGCGCAGCGCAAGCCGATGACATCGGTGGCGCCGCGTCCGTAGAGCGTCATGCCCCGCGAAGGCGGGGCATCCAGTATTCCAGAGAACTCCGTGATGAATTGAGATGTCACGGCGTACTGGATCGTCCGCTTTCGCGGACGATGACGGTCTCGTTGTGGAAAGCGTCTCGAACAATGACGACGGTCAGAATCTCACCCGATCTCCTTAACCGCCGCCAACATTCGCGCGATGTCCTGCGGCCGCGACAGCCGGTGATCGCCGTCCTGGATCATGGTCAGCACGACGTCGTCCTTGGGCAGCCGATGCGCCAGCGCAAACGCATGTTGCCAGGGCACGTCCGGATCCTGCGCGCCCTGGAGGATGCGAACCGGGCAACCGACGTCGATGGCGCTGCCGAGCAACAGATGATTGCGGCCCTCTTCGATCAGCGCGCGCGTGATCGGATAGGGCTCGCCATATTGCGAGGGCCGCAGCCACACACCCTCGGTCTCGATCTCGTTTTTGACTTCGGGTGAAAAGCCGTTCCACATCAGCACTTCGGTGAAATCCGGCGCCGGCGCGATCAGCACCAGGCCGGCTACCGTCGTACGGCTCGCCGCGCGTTTTGCCATCTCGCGCGCGAGCAATAGCGCCATCCAGCCGCCCATCGACGAGCCGATCACCACCTGCGGGCCGGCGCAAAACTGATCGAATACAGCGATACTCTCTTCCAGCCAGCGCCCGATAGTGCCGTCGACGAAGGCGCCGCCGGATTCGCCATGGCCGGAATAATCGAACCGCACGCAGGCGCGGCCCTGCTCGGCAGCCCAGGCGTCCAGCGCCAGGGCCTTGGTGCCCTGCATGTCCGAATTGAATCCGCTCAACCAGAACAGCCCGGGCGTGGCGCCTTCGCGGGCGCGCACGGCAATGCGGCGTGCCGCGGCATCCTTGCCGACCTCGATGAAGGCCGGCGGCTGCGAGGGGGTGGCGGTTTCGGTCATGAGAGTGTCACTTTGGTTTCGCTGCTGTTTGAGTGAGCACACACGATCCGTCAACGGACGCCAATACCGTCTTTAAGGCTGCCGCGACGCTTGCGGAACGCAGCCTTGCCCTCTATGTGGGCTGGTCTGAACATTCGGTCCCTGTCAGCGTTGTTTGGCGTGACCAAAATGCCTCGCATTTAATGGTTTTGGCACGCGGACTTGCGAGTTTGCTTGCCCCTATCGCCTTATTCCTTCAAACTATCGGCTTCGTTCACAACCTTGGAGAGTTACCCATTCGCCGTCCCAACAGAGCCCCGCCCGCTGCCACCAAAGACGGGCCGCGCACCAATGATGAAATCCGCAACGCACAGGTCCAGCTGATCGATCAGAACGGCACCAACCACGGCACCGTGGAGACGGTGGCTGCCGTAAAGATGGCGCTCGAAGCCGGGATGGACCTTGTCGAGATTTCGCCGAATACCAATCCTCCCGTCTGCAAGATCATGGACTACGGGAAGTTCAAATATTCGGCCCAGAAGAAGGCCGCCGAGGCCCGCAAGAAGCAGAAGGTCGTCGAGATCAAGGAAATCAAGCTGCGGCCGATGATCGACGACCACGATTACGACGTGAAAATGAGAGCGATGCAGCGGTTTTTCGAGGAAGGCGACAAGGTCAAGGTCACCTTGCGCTATCGCGGCCGCGAAATGGCGCATCAGGAAATCGGCACCAAGCTCCTAGACAAGGTCAAGAGCGACGTCGCCGAGATCGCCAAGGTCGAGCAGGACGCGCGTTTCGAGGGTCGTCAAGTCGTGATGGTTCTGGCGCCACGCTGATTCGCAAACGGCGATTGCATTTGTTGATTTGGAACACGGCCCGCCGGACGACCAGCGGGCCGATTTCTTTCGCCCTCAATGCTGTTCCCCGGACGAAGCGCAGCTGCACCGCGTCCGGGACACGAGATTTTGTTTAGCTGCGCGTCGCCTGCCAGGTGCCGCTGCAACGGTCGCCGGAAATGATCCCGCTCCAGCGGCCGACGCCCGCATTGCCGGCCAGCCGGCCGCTGCCGCTCGCCTTGGATGCGCCGACCGATATTTGGACGGAAACGGCGCCGCTCCGGCCGATGCCGCCGGTCACCTTGCCGCCGCCGGCCGACGAAACGCGCGTGCCCGTCACGGTGAACGGAACGCTGTTGGTTGAGCTGCAATTGCCCGCCTGGGTGGCAAACACCACGTTCCAGGTGCCGTCATAGGCCCCTCCGCGAACCATCCGGGCCGCCGGCGCGGCGTCGACGGTTTTGGGAGCGGCAATGGCGGCCAGCGCGGCCGCGACAAAGATCCACCGCACGGCGTGAATCGGCTTGAAATTGGCAAAAACGGCAATCGATTGGATTGATATCGTCATTTTCCTTGGCCTCTTTGGCTGCGCCGCAAGCCGGCGCCAGGCATAGGTCGAGGGACATTGCTCCGCGGTTCACCGTTGCCAATCGCCGCTCTCTCTGCCATAAGCGCGGACTTCATCGCCCGGCTGATCAAGGGCTGCCGTGGCGATGTTTTTGCGGGCTGTTTCGCTTAGGAAATAGCCGAGCATTTTCAACGCTCTAACGAGCATTTTAGCCGCGAAAGCGCCCCTTTGGGCGCGTTTTTCCTGCGGCAACAGGAGAGCCAAATGCCCAAGCTGAAGACCAAGTCAGGCGCTAAAAAGCGCTTCAAGGTGACTGCCACCGGCAAAGTGATGGCCGCGCATGCGGGCAAGCGCCACGGCATGATCAAGCGGACCAAGAAGCAGATTCGTCAGCTTCGCGGCACCCGCGTGCTGTTCAAGACCGACGGCGACAACATCAAGAAGTATTTCTTGCCGAACGCCTGATCGCAACAGCGATCACTGTTTTGATTTGCCGAGCCGCGTCCGCGCGGCGATCCGTCACCCATTTTAGAAATCAAGGATACAAGTCATGTCTCGCGTCAAACGCGGTGTGACCTCTCACGCCAAGCACAAGAAAGTCTACAAGGCCGCCAAAGGCTTTTACGGCCGCCGCAAGAACACCATCCGCGCCGCCAAGGCCGCCGTCGAGAAGGCCGGGCAATACGCCTTTCGCGACCGCAAGCGCAAGAAGCGCACGTTCCGCGCGCTGTGGATTCAGCGCCTCAACGCCGCGGTGCGTCCGTTCGGCATGACCTACAGCGTGTTTATCAACGGCCTGTCCAAATCGGGCATCACGGTCGACCGCAAGGTGCTCTCGGACCTCGCCATCAACGAGCCGGCGGCGTTCCAGGCGATCGCCGAAAAGGCCAAGGCCGCGCTGGCGGCCTGAAACCAGGGCGTTAGCGGGGCCGCGAAGGTTGAGCCGCTTTCAGCGCCCTGCGCGAGTAACGCTGGGCGACATCGGCCCGGCAAAAGGCGGTGAACGACAGATACATGGTGCCGGACTCGTTCCGGTATTTTCGGTCGCAGACCCGCATTTCGCGTTGATAGAGGCGTCTCTGGAGATCCTTCAGTCGAGCAAAAAAGTCGCCTTCGCATTTCTTCTCGACGACGGCGCCCAGGCCAATGTCGCCGCTGGCGCCGAATTCGCAGGCCTCGAATATCTTCATCGCGCGGTCGCAGCTCGGAGCCTCCTTCAGCGCCACGACGATGTCGTCGAACTGCGTCGACTTGGCCGGGCACGCTTCCGGTAGTGGCGATTTGGCGGCCTCGGCGTCGCACTTCTTCTTGATGATGGCGCTTAACTCATCGGCGCGGCGGGAGGCATATTCGCAGGCATCCAATACGGGGCCGCTGGCGCCCTGACACAGCGCCAGGTCGCTGTTCAGGCCGCTGCTGTCTTCGTACCGGCAGGCCTCGAATATCTGGTTTGCTTTTAGGCAGCTCGGGGCCTTGTTCAGCGCGGCAGCGATGTCCTCGAAACGGGTCGATTTGGCCGGGCAGTCTCCCGCTTGCACCGATGGGCGGCCAGTGACAAGGCGACAGCCAGGCCGGCCAGGCAAAGCTTAGAGCGCATCGCATGTTCCCTACTCGAACAAAGCTTGGTGCGGAGACGGTCGAGAGGGGTTCAAAAAGCGCGGAACCATCGATCCCGAATTCGCGGCTTTTTGCTTGACCTTTCGGCCCCGGCGCGGCCACAACCAGCGGCCTTTTGGAAGTAGAGATTGATCCATGACCGACCTCGCAACGCTTGAAGAAACCATTCTCGGCCAGATCGCCGCCGCCAATGATGAGGCGGCGCTGGAGGCCGTGCGGGTCGCGTCGCTCGGCAAGAAGGGCTCGATCTCGGCACTATTGGCAACGCTCGGCAAGATGTCGCCGGACGAACGCAAGACCGAAGGCGCCAAAATCAACCTGGCCAAGGATGCCGTGACCGAGGCGCTGGCCGCGCGGCGCGAAATATTGAAATCCGCCGCATTGGATGCGCGGCTTTCGACCGAGACCATCGATGTCACGCTGCCGGTGCGCGAGGCGCCCGCCGAAGCGGGCCGGACTCATCCGCTCAGCCAGGTCTTCGAGGAGGTCAACACCATCTTTGCCGACATGGGATTTGCCGTCGCCGAAGGCCCCGACATCGAAACCGACGATTACAATTTTACAAAACTGAATTTCCCGGAGGGCCATCCGGCGCGGGAGATGCACGACACGTTTTTCTTCAATCCGAAGCCCGACGGCTCGCGGATGCTGTTGCGCACCCATACCTCGCCGGTGCAGGTGCGCACCATGCTGACCCAAAAGCCGCCGATCCGCATCATCTGCCCGGGCCGCACCTATCGCATCGATTCGGACGCCACCCACACGCCGCAGTTTCACCAGGTCGAGGGCCTCGTGATCGACAAGGGCTCGCATCTCGGCCACCTCAAATGGATCCTGCACGAGTTCTGCAAGGCCTTCTTCGAGGTCGATCACATCAACATGCGCTTCCGCCCGTCGTTCTTTCCCTTCACCGAGCCGTCGCTGGAAGTCGATATCCAGTGCCGGCGCGACAAAGGCGAGATTCGTTTCGGCGAAGGCGAAGACTGGCTGGAGATTCTGGGCTGCGGCATGGTACATGCGAACGTGCTGCGCGCCTGCGGCATCGATCCCGACGTCTACCAGGGTTTTGCCTGGGGCATGGGCATCGACCGCATCGCGATGCTGAAATACGGCATGTCCGATCTGCGGCAATTGTTCGAAAGCGACGTGCGCTGGCTCAATCACTACGGCTTCAAGCCGCTCGAGGTCCCAACCCTCGCGGGAGGATTGAGCTCGTGAATTTGGTCGCGGTTGAGTTCGTGGCTCTCATGAAGACTGCCGTCGCTGAGAGAGCCCCCACCCTAGCCCTCCCCCGCAAGCGGGAGAGGGAACGCACTAATCTTGGGGCGAACAACAGTGCATCCATTCGGCGAAGTGAGCCCCCTCTCCCGCTTGCGGGGGAGGGTTGGGGTGGGGGTGTCGCCGCATCGGAGGTCTCGAAGGACGAAAAGAAGCCGAACTGGAAGGTCTCTTCCAAATTGCGGTCCAACGCGCGGGCTCTCAGAAAAAATTCCACCGACGCCGAACGAATACTTTGGTCCGAGCTTGGCGATCACCGCTTGATCGGCGCCAGCTTCCGGCGACAAGTCCCGATCGCAAACTATATCGCCGACTTCGTGTGCCATGCTGCAAAGCTCGTGATTGAGCTCGATGGCGGACAACATTTTTCTGATCAGGCCGAGCAGGCTGACGCTGCACGCTCAGCTACCATCGAGACCCGAGGCTTCATGGTTCTGCGCTACGGCAATCACGACGTCATGAGCAATCGGGCTGGCGTTCTCGAAACAATCGCCGCCGCCGTCGCGGAGAGAGCCCCCACCCTGACCCTCCCCCGCAAGCGGGAGAGGGGACAAGAGAAGCCTGCCGGGAAACGATCCTCATGAAATTCACCCTCTCCTGGCTCAAGGAGCATCTCGACACCGACGAGCCGCTGGAAAAACTCGCCGACAAGCTCACGATGATCGGGCTCGAGGTCGAGAGCATCGAGGACAAGGCGACGGCGCTGGCACCATTCATCGTTGCGCGCGTCATTTCGGCCGAGCAGCATCCGAATGCGGATCGTTTGCGGGTCTGCATGGTCGATCCCGGCAACGGTGCCGCACCGGTGCAGGTGGTCTGCGGCGCGCCGAATGCGCGCGCCGGGCTTGTCAGCGTGTTCTCGCCGCCCGGAACTTTCATTCCCGGCAAGAACATCACGCTCGGCGTCGGCACCATTCGCGGCGTCGAGAGCCGCGGCATGCTGTGCTCGGCGGCCGAACTGCAGATCTCCGAGGATCACGACGGCATCATGGAGCTGCCGGCCGGCGCTCCGATCGGTGCGCCTTACGCCGAATGGGCCGGGCTCGGCGATCCCGTGCTGGAGATCAACCTGACGCCGAACCGGCAGGATTGCACCGGCGTGCACGGCATCGCCCGCGATCTTGCGGCCGCCGATATGGGCAAGTTCAAGGACCCGGCGATCCGCCCGATCAAAGGCGAATTCCCCTGCCCGGTGCAGGTCACGATCGAGGACCCGAAATTATGTCCGGGTTTTGCGCTTCGTCTGGTGCGCGGCGTCAAGAACGGGCCGTCGCCGGAATGGCTGCAGAAGCGCCTCACCTCGATCGGCTTGCGGCCGATCAATGTGCTGGTCGATATCACCAATTTCATGACCTACGACCGCGCCCGGCCGCTGCATGTGTTCGACGCGGCGAAAGTGAAGGGCAATCTCACCGTGCGCCACGCCCGCGACGGCGAGACGCTGCTGGCGCTCGACGGCCGCACCTACACGCTCGACAGCACGATGTGCGTCATCGCCGACGATCACGGCGTCGAATCGCTCGCCGGCGTCATGGGCGGCGAAGCTTCCGGCTGCTCGGAAGAGACCACCGACGTGCTGATCGAATCGGCGCTGTGGAACGAGATCAACATCGCCCAGACCGGCCGCAAGCTCGGCATCAATTCGGACGCGCGCTATCGTTTCGAGCGCGGCGTCGATCCGGCCTTCATGGTGCCCGGCCTCGAGATGGCGACAAGACTGGTGATGGAGATGTGCGGCGGCACGCCATCGGAAAATGTCGTGGTCGGCAAAACCTTCGGCGACGACCGCGTGATCGATTTTCCGCTTCAAGAAGTGAAGCGCCTCGCCGGCATCGACGTGCCGCTGCCCGAGGTGAAAATGATCCTCACCCGTCTCGGCTTCATGGTTGCCGGCAACGGCCCGGCGTTGAAGATCGCGGTGCCGTCCTGGCGCACCGATGTGCACGGCAAGGCCGATATCGTTGAGGAGATCGTGCGTATTGTCGGCGTCGACAAGGTGCCGATGACGCCGTTCGAGCGCGGCGACGCGCCGCGCAAGCCGGTGCTGAGCCCGATCCAGCTGCGCACCCGCCGCGCCAAGCGCGCGCTTGGCGCGCGCGGCATGGTCGAGGCGGTGACGTGGTCGTTCATCTCAAAGCCGGCCGCCGAATTGTTCGGCGGCGGCCAGAGTGAGCTCGCGCTCGCCAATCCCATTGCGTCTGACATGTCCGACATGCGGCCGAGCCTGTTGCCCGGTCTGGTCACGGCGGCCCAGGCGAATTCCGATCGCGGTTTTGCGGATGTGGCGCTGTTCGAGGTCGGACAGATCTTTAGAGGCGACCGACCGGACGATGAGCTAATCGCGGCATCCGGCGTTCGCCACGGCTTTGCGTCCTCAAAGGGGGTAGGGCGGCACTGGTCCGGCTCGGCCATGGCCGACGCGCTCGACGCCAAGGCCGATGCGTTCGCGGTGCTGTCAGCCGCCGGCGCGCCGATGCAGGCGCTGCAGGCCATACCCGGCGGCCCGGACTGGCTGCACCCCGGACGATCCGGCACCATCCAGATCGGTCCGCAGAACGTGCTGGGCTATTTCGGCGAATTGCATCCCCGCGCGCTGGAAGCGCTGCGCGCTGATGGCCCGCTGATGGCGTTCGAGGTGATCCTCGACCGGATTCCGGAAGCCAAACGGCGGCCGACCCGCGCCAAGCCTGTGCTCGAGCTGTCGCCGTTCCAGCCGGTGTCGCGCGATTTCGCCTTCATCGTCGATCGCAGCGTCAAGGCCGGCGACATTGTCCGCGCGGCGCAAGGCGCGGACAAGAAGCTGATCACCGATGTCAGCGTGTTCGACGTCTATGAAGGCAAGGGCATCGAGGACGGCAAGAAATCCATCGCGATTGCGGTGACGATCCAGCCGCGTGAAAAGACCCTGACCGATCAGGAGATCGAGGCGGTCGCCGCCAAGATCGTAGCCGAGGTGACAAAGAAGACCGGCGGCGTGCTTCGCGGATGAACCCTTCTGGCATCATCCCGGCCGATGTCAGCCTCAACGCCGCCATCGCGATCTGCGCGATTGCTTTTGTCTCGGGGACGGCGCGCGGATTTTCCGGTTTCGGCTCGGCGCTGATCTTCATGCCCTTGGCAAGCAGCCTGGCGGCGCCGCGCCTGGTCGCGGCCTTATTGCTCATCATCGATTTCGTCGCCGCCGCGCCGCTGGTTCCCAATGCGTGGAAACAGGCGGATCGCAGGGCAACCGCGGTGATGGTGCTCGGCGCCCTGATCGGCGTGCCGATCGG
Organism: Bradyrhizobium lablabi; assembly: GCF_900141755.1. Classification (NCBI taxonomy): domain Bacteria; kingdom Pseudomonadati; phylum Pseudomonadota; class Alphaproteobacteria; order Hyphomicrobiales; family Nitrobacteraceae; genus Bradyrhizobium; species Bradyrhizobium lablabi. The sequence goes on from NZ_LT670844.1 coordinate 4,010,452, forward strand.
TACGTACTTCCTCAGCCGCCTCGAGCCGGTGACGACGCGCTGGATCATCTCCGGCTTCGTGTTTGCGCTCTTGCTGCTGCTGTTGTCGGGCTGGCGTTATCGGGGAAAAGACCATGCTGCGCTTTCGATCGGCATCGGCAGCTTGTCCGGCTTCTGCAGTGGGCTGGCGCAAACCGGCGGACCGCCGATCGTGGCCTATTGGCTCGGCCGGCCGATTTCGTCAGTGATCGCGCGCGCCAACATCCTGTTGTTTTTCGGCGCTTCCGACTTCTTCTCCGCCGTGAGCTACGCGCTCACCGGATTGATCACTGCGGACGCCATCCGATTTTCATGTCTGGTCGGCCCGGTCTATGGCATCGGCGTCTGGTTCGGCGCGCAACTATTCGGCCGCGCCAGCGAGACGCTGTTCCGTGCGATCTGCTACGCCCTGATCGCAGCGGCTGTCATCATCGGCCTGCCGGTGCTCGATGGCGTGCTGCGCTAGCGCATGATCCGGAAAAGTGGGTACCGGTTTTCCGAAAAGATCATGCTCGAACAAAAAGATAGAGCGGGATGACGATTCGAAGAAAAATCATCACGCTCTAGTCTGCGCCTCCGGCCGCGCCTCTCTCAATTGATCGGCGCTCCCGGGAGCGCGGATGCTCGGCGAGGGAGAGCTCAATTTATCGGCGCTCCCGAACGGGCGCGGCGGCGGTGTTTTGCCACCGGGGGCGGCGCCGCGACGGGTTCGGTATCCTTCAGCGCGCCGATCCTTCGCAGCGCCGCTTCCGCGGCGCGTTCGCCGCTTTCCCAGGCGCCGTCGACCGTTCCCCACAGGGTTTCGTGGGTGGCTTCGCCGGCGAGGAACATGCAGCCGATCGGCTCGGCGAGGATCTTTCGTGACGGCTGCGCGCCCGGCGCGGCCGACGACATCGCGCCAAGCGCGAACGGCGCGGCGTTCCAGCGCGTCGCGCTCGTTTTCTTGACCGCGGCAGCCGTTTCGCTGCCAAACAGTTTTGTCAGCCATTCCGTGGCAAATGCCACCATCGCCTTTTCGCCCTGGCCTGAAAGATCGCGGCCGAACGAACCCGCGACATCGATCGAACACAAGGATGAGCCGCCGATATTGGCAAGCAGGAGCGCCGTGCGCGTCGAATTGCTCTGCTCGATCATGATCTCGTCGCGCCCAAGTCCCAGCGGATTGCCCGGCAGTTGCAGCACAATGTGATCGTAGCTGCCGAGGCTCAGTTTGGCCGCGGCGTCGAGCTGGCGCTTGGGGATATCGGGCGTGAATTTGATATTGCCTGATGTCAGTACGTTGCTCGATACCGTGATGACGGCGGCGCGCGCGGCGATCTTGCCGGCTTGCGTCTCCACCATCACATCGCGGCCGCTCCAACTGACGCGGCTTGCCGGCGTCGACAGCGAAAGTGGAATCTGGTCGGCGAGTTTTGTGATCAGCGTGCCGAGGCCCTGGCGGCAGGCGATCGCGGCGCTGCGATCCCCGGCGCGGGCCTTGTCGATCACGGAGATATCCTTCAGATCCTTGCCTGTGGCGCTGGCGCCGAGCACGAATTCCGCAGTACCCGCCCAGTCGCCGAGATCCTTCGGCAGCACAGCAGCGCAGGCAACATCGGCCTTGCCGCGCGAGGCCTCGTCGAGGGCGCGGTTGGCACGCACCAGAGCCGCCAAAAATTCCTCGGTTTCGCCGGCGCGCGCATTGCGGCGGCCGATGCGAATTTTCTGACCCAGTGGCGCTGCCGCGATGTCGAGCCCCGCACTGCGCCCGAGCTTGATCATGGGATTGTCGGGATTATGCAGCCAGCGCGCGCCGCGATCGAACGGCACCTCGAATGTCGCGCTGTCGGTGAGGCAGCGGCCTCCGATCCGGTCCGTCGCCTCCACGACGATTACCTTGCGATTCGCCGCGATGATCCGCCGCGCCGCAGCAATTCCGGCAGCACCCGCGCCGATCACGACAATGTCAGCCTCGCGCGGCAACGGCGCGGCGAACGCGCGCGATCCAAGCGCCGGCGCCGCCGCAACGGCCGCGGAAGCCGACAGGAAATCGCGGCGGGTCATTGTCATGTCATGGTTTCCGGAAGTTTGAAAAAGCACAGAACATCTAGCGAACTTGCCGCATCCCACAGCCTGCGGCAACCATCATGGTGAATCAAACATGATTGATCCATCCAAGCCATGAACTAAATTGCAACGGCTTTCGACCATGATAAGGAAACATAAAAAGCTGCCGTAAAAGGCCGCTTGGGGGAAGGATTGTCATGGGCTCCGTGCTCGATACCGTCGGCAAGCTGATCGCGAGGTACCTCGAGAAGGAGGTGCCGGGCTATGAGCCGTTCACACCGAGCGACCCCGAGCATCTGCGCGGCATCATCGAGCAGGGCGACGTGCTGCTGGTCGAAGGCAACAACCGGGTTTCCGGCATCATCAAATATCTTACGCAGTCGACCTGGTCGCATGCCGCCCTTTATGTCGGCCCGATCGACGGCGCCGAAGAGCCCAACGGCGAACCCCATGTCCTGATCGAGGCCAATATCGGCGAGGGCGTGACCTCGGCGCCGCTGTCGAAATATTTTCCCTATCACACACGGCTGTGCCGCCCGGTCGGGCTGTCGTTCGAAGACCGCTACACCGTGTGCCGCTACGCCATCAACCGGATCGGCTTCGGCTACGACACCAAGAACATCCTCGACCTGATGCGCTTTTTGATTCCGCTGCCGATCCCGCAACGCTGGCGGCGGCGAATGATCGCATTCGGCTCCGGCGATCCCACCAAGATCATCTGCTCGGCCTTGATCGCGCAGGCCTTCGACGCCGTGCGCTATCCGATCCTGCCCAGGATCACGCGCGCGGGCTCCAGGCAGGCCCGCCGCGAAATCCTGCACATCCGCGATTCATCGCTCTACATGCCGCGCGATTTCGACATCTCGCCCTATTTCGAAATCGTCAAACCCACCATCGTGCACGGCTTCGACTACACCGCCCTGCACTGGGCCGACAAGCAGAAGCCGCTCCGGGAGGTAGCGGGCGAATTCGGCCCGTTTCCCGAAGCGATCAACGCGCCGCCACTTGTTCCTGAAGCGATTGACGAAGAAGCGCCGATTCCGGCTGAAGAAGTAGCACTGGTTGCCGGGGTGACGACGCTGGTCGAGCGCGTCACCGTCGCGGAGCGTTTCATGTTCGTCGAATATGTTCCGCAGATCAGGCGGCCACGCTTGCTTTCCTGACCGGCAGCCCGGCGCGGGCGAGGCCGCCATAGAGCGTCTCGTTCGGCATTTCCGATCGCAGGATCGAGCGCACCGCGACCAGTTTTTCAATATCGATGGCGGTATTGAATCCCTTGCTCTCGCAGAGAAAGACAAGATCCTCGAACACGACATTGCCGGTGGCGCCCGGCGCGAACGGGCAGCCGCCGAGGCCGCCGAGCGAGCCATCGAGGATGCGCGCGCCGGCATCGAGCGCCGCCGACGCATTGGCGATCCCCATGCCCCTGGTATCGTGCAGGTGAACGCATACCGGCTTCGTGCCGGACATTTTCACGATCGCCTTGGTGAGTTCGCCCACCTGCTTCGGGCCGGCGAAACCGACGGTATCGGCGACGGCGACGAAATCGACACCGGCCTCGAGACATTTTTCGGCAATCTTGATCACCTCACGCGGGTCGACGGGACCTGTGATCGAACAGCCGAGCGCCATCGAGATCGCGGCATTGACGATCGGCTTGTGGGGACTCGCGTCGCGCAACTCGCAAAGCCGTTTGACATTGGCGATGGCCTGCTCGCGCGACCGGTTCGCATTGGCCTGGCTGTGCTCTTCGGTGGCGGAGACCACGGAAGCAATTTCGGCAACGCCTGAGGCCAGCGCCTCATTGACGCCGCGCTCGTTCAGCGCCAGCGCAACGCCGTGCGCGCCCGGAAGCGTTGCCACGGTCTTGACGATGTCGCGCACATCGGCGAATTGCGGAAATGTTTTTGCCGGCAGGAACGAGCCAACTTCAAAATGCCGCACGCCGGCGCCGTATTCGTCGCGCAGCCAGTGCTGTTTTGCGGCCGTCGATGGAAAGGTCTTCACCAGTTGCAGGCCGTCGCGTAGGCCGACCTCACGCAAGCTGACGCGCTCACTGGGATAAACGTCCTGAACTCGGGTCATGCCAGCCTCGCAGCGGTTTTGCCGGTTGGTGAAAATTCTTCAGCCTCAAGCTCGGATCGAACGGCTTCGGTGTCAGCGCCGAGCGCAGGCGTCTTCAGCCCTTCGCCGATGCTGGCGCCGTTCCATTCGATTGGAAGCGCAGGCACACGGAACGGCGCGCCATCGACGTTGAAGTTGTTGACGAGGCCGCCTTCGCGCAGCACATGCGGATCGTCAAACAGATCTTCGGGGCGGTTGATCGGCGAGAAGCAGATGTTCAACCGGTCGAGCGTCGCCGAGAGATCGGCCGCGTTCCATTTTTTTATCACCTCGGCGGCGCGCGGAATGATCCGCCCGCGCGCCAGGATACGATCGGTGGTGGTGCGCAGCGCCTCATCTTCCAAGAATTCCGTCATGCCGAATTCGCGGCAAAAACTTTGCCAGTGGCCTTCGGTGACGACGCCGATGAAAATGCGCTCGCCGCCTTTGGTCTCGAAGATGTCGTAGATCGGCCAGGCGTGCTCGCGCTCGGGCATCGAGCGCGGCTTGTTGCCGGTCATCTCGTATTCGACCATGTGCTGCGCCACCAGAAACAGGCAGTTCTCGAACAGGCCGATGCGGATGTCGGCTCCCTCAGCGCCTCCGCGCCTCTGATAGAGCGCGGCGAGGATCGCGATCACCCCGAACATGCCGCCCATGATGTCGTTGGCTGATGACCCGACCCGCTGCGGTTTCGCGACCGTCCCGGTCATCGCGGCGAGCCCCGACATCATCTGCACGACCTCGTCGAGCGCCGGGCGATGCTCGTAGGGGCCGGACAGAAAGCCTTTGTGGCCGGCGACGATCAGATGCGGATGCCTGCGGCGCAACTCTTCAGGGCCGAGCCCCTGCTTTTCCAGCTGGCCGTCGCGGAAATTTTCCAGGAACACGTCGGCACTGGCCAATAGCCGATCCATTGTCTGGCGATCCTCGGGCTTTGCAAGATCGAGCACGACACTGCGCTTGCCGCGATTGAATAAGGGGAAGAACGAGGTGCCCATACCGCCGAGGCTGCGGGTCTTGTCGCCGGCCGGCGGCTCGACCTTGATGACCTCGGCGCCGAGCTGGGCCAGGATCATGCCGCAGGTCGGCCCCATCACCATGTGGGTCATCTCGACGACCCGTACGCCCTCTAGCGGCAGGCCCTGCGTGCTCATTGGCGTCTCCCGGGGGTTCCGCAAAACTTCGGTTAAGGCAAATTAGGCTTCCGAGCGCTATCTGCTAAATATACACATAGCAAGCGACGACCAAAAGCGCGCGAGGCAACGCTGCAATGCGTCCCGCGCAAAAGAACGAAACAGAGGGAGGAATTCATGACCGCCATCGGCATCGAGGCTGGAATTGATCTTGCAGCCGGCGGCGGGGCAGACGAGATATCGCGGCGGCTCGAAAGCCTGCCCGCGTCCTCCTATGTGTGGCGGCTGGTGATCCTGTTGTCGCTTGGCGGCTGTTTTGAAATCTACGACCTGTTTTTCACTGGATATATCGCGCCGGGCCTCACCCGTAGCGGGCTATTGACCACCACGACGCAGGCGTTTTTCGGCTTTTCCGGCATCGGCGCCTTCGTCGCCGCAACCTTTGCCGGATTGTTTGTCGGTACGTTCTTCCTGGGCTTTCTCGCCGACCGGTTCGGGCGTCGGGCGATTTTTACCTATGCGCTGCTGGGCTATTCCGCGGCGTCGGTCGTGATGGCGTGTCAAACCACTTCCGGCGGCCTGTTGCTGTGGCGCTTCATCGCCGGGATCGGTATCGGCATCGAGATCATCACCATCGACGCCTATATCACCGAGCTCGTGCCGAGCTGGATGCGCGGCCGCGCCTTTGCGGTCAATCAATCCATGATGTTCATCTCGGTCCCCATCGTCGCGTTTCTCGCCTGGTGGCTGGTGCCGCTGTCGCCCTACGGCGTCGATGGTTGGCGCTGGGTGGTGTTGATCGGCGCCGCCGCCAGCATGGTGATCTGGGTATTGCGGCTGCTGGTGCCGGAAAGCCCGCTTTGGCTGGCACGCCAAGGCCGAATGGAAGAGGCGGTCAAAATCCTGCGGACATTGGAGGCCTCGGCCGGCGCCGCCGCGCGCCCGGAGCGGACGCCGGATGCCTCGCCGGCGCGCACTGTGGCAAAGGCGACTTTTGCCGATCTGTTCAGGCCGCCTTACCTCTCGCTGGTCGTGCTGTTCATGGTGTTCAATTTCTGCCAGGCCTTTGGCTTCTACGGTTTTGCCAATTGGGTGCCGACCTTGTTGGTCGAAAAGGGCATTACCATTACAAGAAGCCTGCAATATTCCTTCATCATCGCGTTCGCCTATCCGATCGCCCCGCTGCTCGCCGCGAGCTTTGCCGACCTTTTCGAACGAAAATGGATCATCTGCGGCGCCTGCGTGGCGATCATCGCGTTCGGGATGGCGTTTTCGCAGTTCGCAGCACCTGCGCTTTTGATCCTGAGCGGCGTGCTGCTGACGGCGGCGAACATGACCATGTCCTACGCCTATCACGCTTATCAGACCGAAGTGTTTCCGACCTCAATCCGGGCGCGGGCGTCGGGGCTGGTCTATTCGATGAGCCGGATCAGCGCGATGTTTTCCGGCTTCATCGTCGCCTACATGCTGCGGGTCGGCGGCGTCAACGGCGTGTTCGGCCTGATCATTTCAGCTATGATCCTCGTGATTATCACGATCGCGACCTTCGGTCCGAACGTCCGCGGCAAACCGCTTGATACCTGACGGAATCCTTTGTGAGCTCTCGCGGGCTGTTGCCGAACCCCACGAGCATGTCGCCCTCTCGCGAGGGTTGCCGAACTACGAGAGCTTTATGCCTCCGTTGTCCAATTCATAGAATCGTATCGCGATCAAACAACTGTTTTGTGCTCGAACCGTCGCCGTGGTTTTCAATAATGCGAAGTTGCTTCCCGGCGCCGACAACCTCGAAGAAGACTTCGTCGTCTTTCGGATCGTCGCGCCATCGTCCAGGCTCGGAAGCCCAAACGACGCGATTGCCTTCGATCCGACATCGATAGGTCCAAACGAAATTGTCCATTGGCCGGACGTAAGTCAGGAACAGGACGTCGCCGACGGTTCGAGTTACCTGCATCATCTTCGGATCCCGACCCATAATTGATGCAATCGCCGTTCGGCAAATCGCCTCGACCTCGAAGGCTGGCGCAGCTGATGCCAGTGACATGCTCGCGAACAACATCGTGAATGCAATTAGCCGAAAAACGAAATGCATAGGCGAATCTCTGCTTTCTCCCGATCGTGTCTTCACATTCGGGCCGCGCTCAACAAGTCGTATGGCTGCCGTTCAGTGCCGCGTGCAATTAATCGAACATATCGCAGGGCGTTGCGGTGAACCTCAGTTAAGGCTGTCGGTTTGGGGCGAGCACGAGAGTGACGTCGCACACGCCGCGATCCTCGACGTCAGTCTTGACCTCAAATCCCAACTCCCGGCACATTTTCAGCATGACGGCATTTTCCTGGAGAATCTCGCCGTAGATGCGGCTCAGGCCCTCCGATTTTGCGTACTCGATGATCAGTTGCATCAGGGCCCAGCCCAAGCCCCTGCCCTTCAGATCCGATCTCAGCAGGATCGCATACTCGCCGGTCTCGTGGATCGAGTCGGAGTAGAGCCAGACGACGCCGAGCATCTCGCTGCTGGCTTCATCGATGGCGACAAAGGCCATCGCGCGCCCATAATCGAGCTGCGTCAGTTTGGCGATGAATTGAGGCGAGAATTCCCGGATGGAATCGAAGAAGCGAAGCCGCAAATCTTCCTTGCTCACGTGTACGAGAAGGTCGCGAATTAGGAGCTCGTCATCGGGTCTAATCGGCCGGACAAATATCCGCCAGCCATCCCCGAGAACGAGATGCCGTTGCCATTGCGGATTGTCCAATCGAAACGCTGACATCAGGACACCAAAGGCTATTTGTACCGCCGCATCCGGTCTGCCGCCATAGGATACTTCTTTGCATGAGCGACGGAGATGCGCGTCGCTTGGATGGTCGACGGTTTCGACGGCAAGGTTTGGACGGAGATATCCGCTTCGCCGCGTCAGAACGGCAGCGCGACGTCGTACTTGATCTCTTTCAGGATGACATTGGTCCGCACGTGGCGGATGCCGGGGATCTTGAACATGAAGTCGTCAAGGAACCGGTTGTAGGCGGCCATGTCGCTGACGACGACCCGGAGGTGGAAGTCAGCATCGCCCGTGGTGGCAAAGCATTCGAGAACTTCCGGGCGTTTTCGAACACGCATGATGAATTGCGAGACGAATTTCTCGTCATGGCGATCGAGCGAGACATGCAGGATGGCCGACATCGAAAACCCGGCCTTCTCGCGGTCGACCAGCGCCGTGTAACGCGCGATCACTCCCTCGGCTTCCAGCGCCGCGACCCGGCGCCAGCAGGCGGAGGAGGACATGTTGAGGCTATCGGCCAGTTGCTGGTTGCTCTGACGGCTGTCCCTCTGCAGATGCAGCAACAGCCGGCCATCAAGCGGGTCGATCATTTTGTCGGTTTCCTGCTCTGAATGATTTGTTCAGATTACCGGCATAATTCGGATAATCCTACCTAAAAGTCGCCAGCGGACGGGAAAATGGGAATATTCTACCGGCCGATCTGACAGATACTCGCGTGGGCATCCCCACTGGGAGGATGGACAATGTCAGAATCAAGCGAGAAGCTGCAAACACGCCTCGACGATTATTCGCTCGATGACCGCTACACGCGACAGGCCGGAAGGGTGTTCCTCACCGGCACCCAGGCGCTGGTGCGCATCCTGCTCAATCAGCGCGACCGCGATATCGCCGATGGAATTAACAGCGCCGGCTTTGTCTCGGGCTATCGCGGTTCGCCGCTCGGTGGCGTCGATCTCGAACTTTGGCGCGCGCAAGAATTCCTGAAACAGCGGCGGATCGAATTTCTGCCCGCGGTCAACGAGGACCTCGCGGCGACCGCGGTGCTCGGCTCGCAGCAGGTCGAGAGCCACCCAAAGCGCGAGGTCGATGGCGTATTCGGCCTCTGGTACGGCAAGGGCCCCGGTGTCGATCGATCCGGCGATGCGCTGAAGCACGGCAATGCCTATGGCTCCTCGCCGCATGGCGGCGTGCTGGTCGTCGCCGGCGACGATCATGGCTGTGTTTCCTCCTCGATGCCGCACCAGTCGGATGTCGCCTTCATGGCGTGGTTCATGCCGACGCTCAATCCGGCGAGCGTCGCCGAATATCTTGCGTTCGGCGAATACGGCTACGCACTCAGCCGCTTCTCCGGAATGTGGGTAGGTTTCAAGGCGATTTCGGAAACCGTGGAATCCTGCGCGTCGGTCGACGTTCCCAACCGGCGGGTTTTTATCCGGCCCGATTACGCAATGCCGCCGGGCGGGCTGCACTACCGCTGGCCCGATCTTCCCGGGCCTCAGATCGAGCACCGCCTCGAATTCAAGAAGAATGCGGTGCTCGCTTTCGCCGCGGCGAACCCGATCGACCGCAGGATCTACGACATTGCGGATGCGACCTACGGGATCGTCACCACCGGCAAGGGCCATCTCGATTTGATGGAGGCCTTGCAGTTGCTTGGCTTTGATGAGACGGAATGCCGGCGGCTCGGCGTCGACATCTACAAGGTCGGCATGGTGTGGCCGCTGGCGCACCACGACGCGCTGGAATTCGTGCGCGAAAAACGCGAGATCCTGGTGATCGAGGAGAAGCGCGGCATCATCGAAAGCCAGTTCAAGGAGTATTTTTATGATTATCCCGGCCACAAGCCGGAGCGGATGGTCGGCAAGTACGACGAGAACAACACGCCGCTCGTGCCCTGGGTCGGCGAATTGTCGCCCCGCCTGCTGGCGCCGATCGTGGCGCGGCGACTGGATGCGATCTTTCCGGGCCTGAACCTTCAGGCGAGGGCGGAAAAGCTTACCGCAAAAAGCACCGCGATCCCCGAGATCTCCGGCGCGACCCGCACGCCCTATTTCTGCTCGGGCTGTCCGCACAATACGTCGACAAAAGTCCCGGAAGGTTCGCACGCGCTGGCCGGCATTGGCTGCCATTTCATGGCGAGCTGGATGGATCGCGAGACCACCTCACTGATTCAGATGGGCGGCGAAGGCGTCAACTGGGCAGCCTCCTCGCTGTTCACCGGCCGCCGTCACGTTTTCCAGAATCTCGGAGAAGGCACTTACTATCACTCTGGATCGATGGCGATCCGCCAGGCGGTCGCGGCCAAAACCAACATCACCTACAAAATCCTGTTCAACGACGCGGTTGCGATGACCGGCGGCCAGCCGGTCGATGGGCCCATCACCGTTCATGGCATCGCGCACGAAGTCCGCGCCAACGGCGTCGCGCGCATCGCGTTTATTTCCGACGAGCCCGAGAAATTCAACCGGCGCGATTTCCCTGACGGCGTCACATTCCATCCGCGTGAAAACCTCGACGCGGTTCAACGCGAGCTGCGCGAGATCCCCGGCGTCACTGTGCTGATTTATGAGCAGGAATGCGCCACCGAAAAGCGCCGCCGGCGGAAACGCGGCCAGCTCGCCGATCCGCCAAAATTTGCCTACATCAACGATCTCGTGTGCGAGGGATGCGGCGACTGTTCGGTCGAATCCAATTGCCTGAGCGTCGAGCCGAAGGAAACGCCGTTCGGCCGCAAGCGCCAGATCAACCTGTCGTCCTGTAACAAGGATTTTTCCTGCCTGAACGGCTTTTGCCCGAGTTTTGTCACGGTCGAAGGCGCGACGCGACGCAAGCGGCGGGGTGCGGACATTGACGTGCTGGCCCGCGCTGACTCGCTTGCCGAACCCAATCGCGTCGAGATGACAAAGCCCTTCAACCTGCTTGTCACCGGCGTCGGCGGCACCGGGGTCATCACCGTCGGCGCACTGGTGACGATGGCGGCGCATCTCGAGGGCAAAGGCGCATCCGTGCTCGATTTCACCGGCTTCGCGCAAAAATTCGGCCCGGTCATGAGTTTTATCCGGTTATCGGCTGACCCCTGCGACATCCATCAGGTTCGCATCGATCAGGGCTCGGCCGACGCATTGATCGGCTGCGACATTGTCGTCAGCTCATCCTCCAAGGCGACCGCGACTTATCGCACCGGGATGCGCGCGGTGATCAATACCGCGGAGATGCCGACCGGCGACATCGTACGCAACCGGGACGCAAGTCTTGAGGGGGCGAAGAGGTTGCAGAGCATCGCACGCATCATTGGCCCCGAAAATATCCGGAGTTTTGACGCCAACCGGATTTCCGATGCACTGTTTGGCGATACCGTGTTTGCCAACGTGATCATGCTTGGCGCTTCCTGGCAGCAAGGCCTGGTTCCGGTTTCAGCCGAGGCGTTGATGCGGGCGATCGAGCTGAACGGCGTCGCCATCGAACAGAACAAGCGGGCGTTTGCGTGTGGGCGACTTCTTGTCGCGGACAATGATTTTGCCGCGTCGCTATTGGGCCAAACGCAAACCGAGGAAACCCTGGATCAGATCATTGCGCGCCGCGTCGATTTCCTCACCTCCTATCAGGACAGCCGATACGCCGAGCGCTATCGCCAATTCGTGAATGGCGTTCGCGCTGCTGAACGCGACCGAACGCCCGGCTCCGAATTGCTCACCATCGCCGCCGCGCGCGCGCTGTTCAAACTCATGGCCTACAAAGACGAGTACGAGGTGGCGCGCCTGCACACCCAAACCGGATTTCAGGAAAAATTGCGGCGGGAGTTCGAAGGCGATTTCAAGATAAAATATCATCTCGCGCCGCCAATGCTGGGGGGGCCCAAGGATGCGCGGGGACGGCCGCGCAAGCGGCAGTTCGGACCATGGATCGAACCCGCGTTTCGACTGCTCGCGCGCCTCAGGATTTTGCGCGGAACGCCGCTGGATATCTTCGGCTACGCGCGCGAGCGGCGGATGGAACGAAAGTTGATCGCCTGGTATGAATCCCTCTTGACTGAGCTACTTCCTCTTCTACATGCGGGGACTGTCGCGCCACTGGCGGAGATCGCGGCCTTGCCGATGGAGATACGGGGATACGGCCCGGTCAAGGAAGCGGCGGTTGAAAACGTGACGGCGAAAGTCTTAAGTCTTCGGGCGGCCTTGCAACCATGATCCACGTCCACGACATGTCCGGACAAATGCCCCGCCGCTCGTAAGGATAAGACCGTTATGATAGATGCCGCCGTCAAGGCGCTTTCGCAGATATTGTCGCCGCCGATGCGCTCGATCCTGTGGCGTTCGATCGGGCTCGCGCTGGTGCTGATCACGGTGCTGGCGATCGGCCTGCAGCGGCTGTTGAGCTGGTTTGCCACTTCAGGCCAGGGCTGGGCCGAGACACTGCTTGGCCCGGGCTTTCAGACGCCGCTCAATGTACTTGCCTGGATCGTCTCGATCGCCGCCGGTCTCGGCATCGTGTTCGGCGCGGTGTTTCTGATGCCCGCGATCACCTCGCTGGTCGCGAGCGTGTTCGTCGACGAGGTCGCCGACCATGTCGAGCGCGAATATTATCCGGCCGAACGCCCCGGCGTCGCGCTGCCGCTTGGGCTTGCCGTGACCGAAGGCATCAAGATCGCGCTGTTGACGATACTGGTCTATTTGATCGCGCTGCCCTTTGTGTTCTTTGCCGGCGCCGGTTTTCTCGCGTTCTTCATCGCGACCGCATGGCTGCAGGGGCGGCAATATTTCGAACTCGCCGCGATGCGGTTTCGCCCGCCGGCGGAAGCCAAGGCGATGCGCAAGGAAAACGCCGGCATCATTTTCACTGCAGGACTGATCATCGCAGCCTTCGTGTCAATCCCGATCGTCAATCTGGCGACGCCGTTGTTCGGCATGGCGTTCATGGTCCACATGCACAAGCGCCTGAGCGGCCCCCGGCCGGAGCTGATCGAGCGGTCGCGGAAGACCAGCGTGCCGGTGGTGTGATTCCTCATGGTGAGGAGCGCGTCTTCGCGCGTCTCGAACCATGAGGCCCCGATGCGGCCATCCTTCGAGACGCCGCGCAAGCGCGCGGCTCCTCAGGATGAGGGCGGAGCAAGTCGGTTCGTGCACCGGCTCGCCCGCCTCTATGTCCGCGACAACCCAAATCGCCGCATCAGGCCGCGTGCGACGCCGAACGGCGCCGGAGTGAATGGCCCCGGCGGCGCACGGGCGATTAGCGCCACGAAACCGAGGGCTGCTATTGCGAGCCAGAACGTCAGCCAAAAGCCGTCGATATAAGCAAGCACATTCGCCTCGCGCTGCACGATCGCCGAGAGCGACCCAACAGCGCGTGCCGGCGCGGTGGCCGCGCCGTGGCTCGCAAATAGATCGGCGAATTGCTTGAGAATCCGCACCACATTGTCGCTGCCGGTCTCCAGATGCTGCCCGAGATAATTGGAATGGACCTGCTCGCGGACCCGCAGCCAGGTGCCCATCAGCGCCACGCCGATCTCGGCGCCGCCGAGCCGCATGATCTGGATATAGGCGGCGAACGCGGTCGCCCGGGTCGGATCGGCATTGGACAGTGCCACGATGATGAGAGGCAGCAGCGTGAAAGCCTGGCCGATCGACTGCAGCATCACGATCGCGATGAAATCACCGCGCGCCCAGTCATGCGTCAGTTGCGTGCCCAGCAGGTTTGCCGCGGCGAACGCCGAAAATCCGAGGGTCACCACGAAGCGCGGATCGAAATGCCGCAGCAGGAAGATCGATACCGGCACCATCACGAACATCGGCAGCGCGCCGTAGATCACCAGCAGCACGCCGCTCTGTTCGGGCCTCAACTGGGCCACCACGTTGAGAAAATTCGGCACAAGCGATGAATTGGAGAGGCTCGTCAGCGTGTAGAGCAGGATCACGACCAGCGACAGCCCGATATTGCGCGAGAACAGCACGGTGACGTGGGCCCATGGCCGGCGAACCAGCATCTCGTTGATGACAAAACCGACGCATAATACGCCGCCTCCGATCAACAGCGCCATCACCGTGCCGGATTCCAGCCAGTCGAGGCGATTGCCCTGATCGAGGCCGGCATAGACCATGGAAACGCCGGTGCCGAGCAGCAGCATGCCGCCCCAGTCGGCATCCCGCACCACCTCACGGTTGATCGGTTCTCGCGGCGTTCCGAGATAGACCATCAACCCCATCAGCGGCGCGATGACGACGCCCTGCCAGTACAGCCACTGCCATCCCCAATGATCGACGTAGAAGCCGACCAGCGAGGTGCCGGTATCGAGCGCGAAGCCTACCCGGATCGAATAGATTGCAATCGCCGGCAGCCACCATTTGATCGGCAGATTGCGGAACACGATCATCAGGGTGGCGGGAACGAAGGTGCCTAGCAGCATGCCGTGCACGATAGAGAGCGCGATCAGCGCGGGATAATCACGCACGAGCGGGATCAGCAGCGAGATCAGCGCGTAGACGAGGCTTGGGATACCGAGGACGCGGCGCAGGCCGAACGCGGTCGCAAGCCAGGCTACCGATGGCGCAATGAAGATCTGGGAGCCGATCGCCGCGGTGGAGAGCCAGGCGCCCTCATCGAAACCTAGCGAAAAAGCGCCGCGCAAATCCGGCAGCCCGACCGAGGTCAGGCGGCTGTCGAAATTCGCGAGAAACGAGCCGAGCAGCACCGCACCGACCGCAAACAAAGGCTGCGCTGCAATGCCTCCGCGCGAGAGCGGCCCCCGGTCGGCGTGGTCGGGTTCGCTACTTTGCGCCATCCGCGCCCGCTTCGTCGGTATGGATCCGGGTCACTACCGACATTCCCGGCAACAGCCGCTCCAACAGCGGCTGGCCCTTGTCGAGCGCGATCCGAACCGGGACACGCTGCACCACCTTGGTGAAATTGCCGGTCGCGTTGTCCGGCGGCAGCAGCGCGAATTGCGACCCGCTGGCGGGCGCGATCCGCTCGACCCGACCGTGCAGCCGTTCGTTCGGGAAACTATCGACGGTCACCTCGGCCAACTGCCCCGGTCTTACCCTCGTCAGTTGGGTCTCCTTGTAATTGGCGATGACGTAAACATCCGGCAGCGGCACCACATTGATGAGGCTTGATCCGATATTGACGTAATCGCCGGGCTGCACCTGACGCTCGCCGACCACGCCATCGAAGGGCGCGGTGATCTTGGTGTAGCCGAGCTTGAGGCGGGCCGCAGCGAGCGTCGCCTTGGCGGCCTCGATATCCGCCGCGCGCTGCTTCTTGGTTCCGGACAGGACCTCGAGCTGGTGACGCTCGGCCGCGATCAGGGCGCGGCTTGCCCGGACGTCGGCCTGGGCGCGGGCATAGGCGGCGGTCGCCTGTTCGAGCTTTTGCCTTGTTCCGGCTTCCGTCTGCGACAGAGACTGCTGCCGCTCCTGTTCCTGACGGGCTTCGAGCTCCTGCGCCTGCGCCGACACCTGCTGTGCCTCGCCTTGCGCGATGGTCGCATATTGCAGCTCGACCTGGTTGGCGAGATTGTCGAGCGCGGCCTGGGCGCCCGCGACGCCAGCCTCGGCTTGCGCGACCTGGGCTTCGTAATCGGCGGGATCGATCTGGACCAGCAGATCGCCGGCCTTGACGCGCTGAAAATCTTTCACCGCGACGGCGATGACTTCACCGGCGACCCGGCTGCTCAACCGGGTCAACTCGGCCCGGACATAAGCATCATTGGTGGTCTGGATCACGGCGCTGCCGACCCATTCGTCCCAGCGCAGCGTCGCCAGCGCGATGAATCCGAGCGCAACCAGCACTGCGAACAATGGCAGCGCGAGGCGGCCTAGCGAATTGCGCGATCCCTGCGCCACTGTCGCGCCGGCTGCCGCGGCAGCGGATGAGGAGGATGCTGTTGCGCTTGCCTGAACCGTTGACGGTGCCGGGCTGATCTGGTCCTGCGAACTCAAGAAACGCCGCCTTTTTATTCAAGAGATATGACGGCGATCATGCCTCAAACCGTCTTTTCCGGCCAGCGGCAGAGATCGTTGATCAGGCATACCTCACAGCGCGGCTTGCGCGCCAGGCACGTGTAGCGGCCGTGCAGGATCAGCCAGTGATGCGCGTGCAACATGAACTCGGGTGGGACCACGCTCAAAAGACCGAGTTCCACCTCGAGCGGCGTCTTGCCGGGCGCAAGGCCGGTGCGGTTGGCGACGCGAAACACATGGGTGTCGACCGCCAGCGTGCCCTCGCCGAACGCCATGTTGAGCACGACATTTGCCGTCTTGCGGCCGGCGCCGGGCAGCGATTCGATCTCGGCGCGGGTGCGCGGCACCTCGCCGCCGAATTCGGCGATCAATTTTTCCGACAGCGCGATGACGTTCTTCGCCTTGGTGCGGTAGAGCCCGATGGTCTTGATATAGTCGCGCAGTTTCTCCTCGCCGAGCGCGAGCATCTTTTGCGGCGTGTCGGCGACCTTGAACAATTCGCGCGTCGCCTTGTTGACACCGGAATCGGTCGCCTGCGCCGACAGCACGACCGCGACCAGGAGCGTAAAGGGGTTGAGATGCTCGAGCTCGCCCTTTGGCTCCGGATTGGCTTTACGAAAGCGGCTGAAGGCCTCGTAGATCCCGGCCGGCGTCCATGGTTTTGGCTTTTTTGTTCGCCCGCGCGCCGCCACCGGCTTGGCCGCGGCAGGCTTGCGGGAATTTTTGACGCGCTTTGGGGATAGAGCTTTCGATTTGGGCAGAGCTCTGCGAGTGATTTTCGCCATGATCCGGGTATACTGACACGTCATGACCGCAGGCAACGACTTTGATCCTGAGACGGCGCAGCCGGAATTGTTTTCGGCGCTGCTCACCCCGCATCGGTCGCTGAACCGCACCGGATTTCTGGTGCTGATGACGTTTCTCAGCGTGGTCAGTTTTGTGGCCGGGCTGGCGTTCCTGATGATGGGCGCGTGGCCGGTGTTCGGCTTTTTCGGCATCGATGTGCTGGTCGTCTATTGGGCGTTCCGGGTCAATTTCCGCCGCGGCAATGCGACCGAGGAGATCCGGGTAACCACAACGGAGCTGCGCGTGCGCCGGGTCAGCCATCGCGGCCATGTGGTCGAATGGGTGCTCAATCCGCTGTGGGTGCGGCTCGATCAGAAGACCCATGCTGAATTTGGCATCGAAAAGCTCTATCTGGTCTCCAAAGGCCGCCATGTCTCGATCGCGAACTTTTTGGGACCCGACGAAAAAGCTAGTTTTGCCAAGGCCTTAAGCGCAGCGCTGCAGGCCGCGCGGCGCGGCCCGACCTATAACCCGGTTTCGTGAAGACTCGTCGGGAATCGGGTGGTTCGGACACCGCGCCCGTCCTACATCAGGACCATGATGAACCTCGCCATAAATGACCATCGCCTGGCCAAGTCGGGCTCCCAGAACGCCGCGCTGCGCGACTATGATTCGGTGCGGCGTGCCATCGCCTTCATCTCGGAACACTGGCGCACGCAGCCGACCATCGAAGCGATGGCGGATGCCGCCAGCGTAACGCCGGATGAGTTGCACCATCTGTTCCGCCGCTGGGCCGGGCTGACGCCAAAGGCCTTCATGCAGGCGCTGACGCTCGATCACGCCAAGGGCTTGCTACGCGATTCCGCCAGCGTGCTCGACGCGGCGCTGGACTCCGGGCTTTCGGGCCCGGGGCGGCTGCACGATCTGTTCGTCACCCATGAGGCGATGTCGCCGGGCGAATGGAAGAACGGCGGCGCCGGCATGACGCTGCGCTATGGTTTCCATCCCTCCCCGTTCGGTACGGCGATCGTGATTGCCAGCGGGCGCGGGCTCGCCGGTCTTGCGTTCGCCGATCCCGGCGAGGAGCAGTCAGCGCTGGCCGACATGCAGCGGCGCTGGCCGCGCGCGACCTATGTCGAGGATCGCGACGGCACCTCGGCGCTGGCGCAACGCATCTTCGACACAAACTTGTGGCGGCCGGACCAGCCGCTGCGCGTGGTCCTGATCGGCACTGATTTTGAAGTGCGGGTGTGGGAGACGCTGTTGAAAATCCCGATGGGCCGCGCGGTCTGCTATTCCGACATCGCGACCAAGATCCAGAGCCCAAAGGCTTCGCGCGCCGTTGGAGCTGCGGTCGGGAAAAATCCGCTGTCGTTCGTGGTGCCCTGCCACCGCGCGCTCGGCAAGGGCGGCCAACTCACGGGCTATCACTGGGGCATCACCCGCAAGCAGGCGATGCTCGGCTGGGAAGCCGGACAGGTCGGGATGCATTAGGGCTCGATGTTAGTTCGTAGGCTGATTGAGCAAAGCGATACCCATCACCTCCGTTTACGTGGCTGATGGGTTTCGCAACGGCTCAACCCATCCTACGATTCTACTGGCCGACCTCTTCCCAAGTCCGAGAAGCGCCAGTCGGCGTTGCGAGGCGCCTGTTGAACGCCCACAGTCCCAGCGCGAAGGCGAGCATCAGGAGACCGCCAACAAGGACCGACATCGGCGCCAATCCAAGCCTCTCAAACCATTGCGTGTAGAAATGGATGCCAAAAAACACCGCGGTGATATTGACCATCCAGCGCCTGTTCTCCCAAACAGCCCAGATGCCGGCCCCAAGCAGCGCAACCGTCCAGCCGATCACAAACGGCAGAGGTGGAATGACCTCGGAGTAGTTTGTCACAAGATTGGGATTGCCTTGCAACAACGAGCGGATCAGCAGCAAACGATCGCCCCAGAGCGAGCCGATCCAGAAACCAAAATTGACCATGAACACCGACGTCCGCGCTGCAACCAGCGCCAGGCGCTCGTAGTCCGCTGAGAGCAGCTTCGAAGCATAATACGTCCCGAGTGCGATGAGACTAAAAAGTACGATCGTGAGAAGCGGCTCGTAGATGGCGAGCATGTAGGTGGCGTGCCAGTAGCCCGTCCGGGCACCCAGACAGGCACCGAGCGTGAGCACTGCCGCGGCCATCAGCAAGCTCGACCGTGCGACGATGGAGGCTAGCGCGAGCGCAACGGTGACGATCAACATCGCCGTCAACGCGCCCTTGCCGAAGGCGAGCACACCGCCCGAAAACATCAGAGCGCCAGCCACAAGGCAGATTTGCGCAAACAGGCTCCATTGCTCTTTGCCGGGGAAAGTGAGTGCAAGTCCGACCGCAAATGCGACGAGACCAAGGATGAGCGCTGTCTCGGGCCTCGGCGCCAGCGCCAACGCTCCCACACTCACGGCAACAACTCCGAAGCCAACGAGTAAGTTAATTGCGAGCGAGCTGGTATCTTTGGCGGCCAAGCGGCGCAGCCGCTCTGCCTCGACCGGCGAGAGTTTTCCTTCCTCCACAAGCTTAGAGAGATCGAGCGTGATCTTCACGTGACCCCCTACCCGGCATGATTCATGGGGTTAGTTTAGCCAAAGACCATTTCGCTATCTATGGCTTAGCCATGACACTCTTGAGACCGCGCGGCCGGCAATTCGTAGGCATCATCTGCGCCGCTTCACGCCAGGTCGAGTTTTGATGCGACCGTCGAATCGGCATTGAGCCGGTAGATGATCGGCACGCCGGTGGCCAGTTCGCGCGCCAGAATTTCCTTCGGCGACAATTTTTCCAGGACCATGATCAACGCACGCAACGAATTGCCGTGGGCGGCGACCAGCGTGCGCTCGCCGCGCAATACGCAGGGCTGAATTTCCTGCACGTAATACGGCAGCGTGCGCGCCAGCGTATCCTTCAGGCTCTCGCCGCCGGGCGGCGACACGTCGTAGGACCGCCGCCAGATATGCACCTGCTCCTCGCCCCATTTCTTGCGGGCATCGTCCTTGTTCAATCCCGAGAGGTCGCCATAGTCGCGCTCGTTGAGCGCGAGATCTCGCTTGGTCGGAAGGTTGGTTTGGCCGAGTTCGGCGAGCGTCAAATCGAGCGTGTGCTGCGCGCGCTTCAGGACCGAGGTAAAGGCGATATCGAATGACAGCCCCTGCGCCTTCAGCTTGCGGCCGGCTTCCCTGGCCTCGGCAATGCCCTGCTCGGTGAGATCGGGATCCTTCCAGCCGGTGAAGAGATTTTTTAGGTTCCATTCGCTCTGGCCATGACGCACGAGCACGAGTAGGCGGTCGCTCATTTTCTTGTTCCGTTTGGATTTCTAGAAGTCGTTCAGCCCGAGCACGTCGGCCATCGAATAGAATCCAGGCTTCTGACCGCGGGCCCACAGCGCTGCCTTGATGGCGCCTTGCGCGAACATGGTGCGGTCCTCGGCCCGGTGCGTCAGCTCGATGCGCTCCATGGGACCTGCGAAGATCACGCTATGGTCGCCGACGGCGGTGCCGCCACGCAGCGACGCAAAGCCGATATCGCCCGACCGGCGGGCGCCGGTCTGGCCATCGCGGCCGCGCGCCGAATGCTGGTCGAGCGCGATTCTGCGGCCAGCCGCCGCAGCCTCTCCCAGCAGCAAGGCGGTGCCCGAGGGCGCGTCGACCTTGGCGCGGTGATGCATTTCCAGGATTTCGATATCAAAGCTTTCGTCGAGCGATTGCGCGACCCGCTTCACCAGCGCCGCGAGCAAGTTGACGCCGAGGCTCATATTGCCTGATTTGACCACGATGGCGCGCGAGGTGACGCTCTTGATCACGGCGTCATCCGACGACGACAGTCCGGTGGTGCCGATAACGTGCACCAGGCCGCGCTCGGCGGCGATCGCGACATTGGCGATGGTCGCGCCGGGCACGGTAAAGTCCAAAATGCCGTCGGCGTCGGCCGACAGCTTCCACAGATCGGCCGAAAGCAGGATGCCGTTGGCGGGCAGGCCGGCGAGCACCCCGGCATCCTTCCCCAACAGCTCGGAACCGGGAGCCTCCAGCGCGCCGGTGAGGACGGCACCCGGGGTCTCCGAGATGACACGCGTCAGCGCGCGGCCCATCCGGCCGCCGGCCCCCGCAACGATCAAGCGCATGTCGGACATCGTTTAAAACCTCGCTCCTGCGGTATAGCCGGGGCGGGCTGTTCGGGCAACGTCTCGTCATGCCCGGGCATAGCCGTCCGAAGGACGGCGTCGCTTCCGCTCGCCTATGCCCGGGCATCCACGTCTTGCTTCTTTTTGGAGGCAAAAGACGTGGATGGCCGGGACGACGCCCGGCCATGACGGCAAGACTGGTGTGCGCTTACGACAGTCTACGGCTGCTGCCCGTCATAGCCTTCGATGATCAGGAGGTCGCATTCGGAATGGGGCGAGCGCAGCGCGACCAGACGGGCATATTCGGGTGAGTTGTAGCAGGCGATTGCGGTCTCGTAGTCCTTGAATTCCAGCACCACATTGCGCGACCGCGACGAGCCTTCCCTGGCCTCGTACTTGCCGCCGCGCACCAGAAATTTTGCGTCGAACTTTTTGAATACCGCGCCGTTCTGCGCGATGTATTCCTTGTAGCCGTCCATGTTGTGAACGTCGACGCGCGCGATCCAATAGGCTTTTGCCATTGCGTTTTCCCTTTTTGTTTTAACCCAGCGCCTGCACGATTTCGGCCTGGATGGCCTCCGCCATCGCCTTGGGATCGGCGGCCTCGATCACCGGCCGTCCCACCACCAGATAGTCCGCCCCGGCCGAGATGGCGCGTGCCGGCGTCATGATGCGCTTCTGATCGCCGGTGGTGGCTCCCGCCGGCCGGATACCCGGCGTCACCAGCACCATCTGATGGCCGACGATCTTGTGCAGGGAGGCCGCCTCCTCCGGCGAGCACACCAGCCCATCGACGCCGAGCACCTGGGCCTGCCGGGCCCGGGCTTCGGCGAGGTCCGCTACGCCGAACCTGTAGCCGGCCGCATGCAGATCGCCGTCGTCGTAGGAGGTCAGCACGGTGACGCCGAGGATTTTCAGGCCCGAGCCGGCGCGGCCCTCGACCGCCGCCTTCATGGTCTGCGGATAGGCGTGCACGGTCAGGAAGGTCGCGCCCAATTTTGCGACGCTCTCTACCCCGCGCGCTACCGTATGGCTGATATCGTGCAGCTTGAGATCGATGAAAACCTTCTTGCCGGCGTCCGCAAGCCGACGCACCAGCGGCAATCCTCCGGCGTAGGCCAGCTGGTAGCCGATCTTGTAAAACGTCACGCTATCGCCGAGCCGCGCGATCATCGCTTCCGCGGGCGCCACTCCGGGCAGATCGAGCGCCACGATCAAGCGGTCGTTGGGAGCGATCTTGGCTGGCTGCATGTCACCTCACATCATGCGTTGGGAGACGTCGATCAATTGCCGCACCAGCGCGTTGAGCGCCTCGATATCGGCGGGATGCTTTAGGCGGTCCATATCATCATAGGCTTCGCTGGCGTGCGACAGCGCGAGCTGGTTCGGAATGACGGTAGCGTGGCAGGAGGTCAGGATCAGCCGCAGCGCCGCCAGCGACCGCGTGCCGCCGAGCCGGCTTTCGGAAGCGGCGGCGATCGCAAAGGCCCGCTCGCGGAACACCTGACCGCGACTTTCCTCGCCATCCTGCACCCGCGTCACCCAGTCGATGGTGTTCTTCACCAAGGGTGGCACCGAGGAATTATATTCCGGCGTCACGATCAAGACGCCATGATGGGCGCCGATCATGCGCTTGAGATTAACCGCGTTCTTCGGCACGCCCGATTTGCTCTGCAAATCGCCGTCATAGATCGGCAGTGGAAAATCGGCGAGCGAAATGCGGGTGATTTCGGCGCCTGCCTGCACGAATTGATAGGCGGCGGCCGCCGCAAGCCGCACATTGAGCGAGCCGGTGCGCAGCGAGCCGGGGATCACCAGGATTTTCAGCGCGGACATGATCCAGATCGCAATAAGTGTAGAACCCGCCGCATAGCGGCGCTCTTCAACCGGTTTGCGCGTATTCTTTTCGCAAAACCGGTACCCACTTTTGCGGAATACGCGCGCCGGTTCAGCCCTTGCGATACACCCAGACACGGGCTGGCGGAAGGTTCATCCAGATGCGCTCGGAGGCTTCTGTGGAAACCCCCGGCAGCGATTTCGGGATCGGCGGCACCACCGAATAGGTGAACTGCACGAATGGCGCGCCCGGCGCCAGCGCCAGGAAGGCGTCGCGGATCAGCCGCAAGCGCGTCAGCATCGGTTTTGTCACCAGCGGCAGGCCGGAAACCACCGCTGACGCAGGCGCGCTCAGCACATTCCAGAGCGAGTCGCGCAACGCATAGGCGTCGCCCTGAACGACTTTGGCTTCGGGATAACGGTCGCGCAGCAGGGCGCAGAAACCCGGATTATATTCGACCAGCACGAGACGCTTTTGGTCCACGCCATGCTCGATCAAGGCGCTGGTGATCGCGCCGGTCCCCGGCCCAAGCTCGACCACCGGTCCTTCGGAGTCGATATCGACATATTGCGCCATGGTGCGCGCCAGAAACCGCCCCGATGGCATCACCGCGCCCATGTGCAGCGGCTTCTCGATCCATGAGCGAAGGAAACGCACCTCATCGTCCAGACGAGGGGGCTTTTTCAACGCACGCACGGACGATTGCAAAGGCATTGTCGCTACCAGGCGGGACCGCAAATAGCGGGGACTGTCAGAAATCAGTCATAAAGACGTATAGGTAGCAACTGAAACGGTCAAGCTGAACGCGCATGATCAGTTGGCGCGGGTACCGAAGAAGTCCTTGACCTTAGTGAAGAAACCCGCTGCTTCCGGCTGGGTTGCGCCCGACGACAATTTTTCAAACTCGGCCAGCAATTCCTGCTGCTTCTTGGTCAGATTCTGCGGCGTTTCGACCACGACCTGGACATACATGTCACCGGTCTGGCGCGAGCGGAGCACCGGCATGCCCTTTGATGCAATGCGAAAGCGCCGGCCGGACTGGGTGCCGGAGGGGATTTTCACCTTGGTCTTGCCCTTGTCGATGGTCGGCACCTCGAATTCGCCGCCCAACGCCGCCGTCACCATGGAAATCGGGACCCTGCAATGCAGATCGGCGCCATCGCGCTGGAAGAACTGATGGCTGGCGAGCGAGAGGAAAATGTAGAGATCGCCGGGCGGCCCACCACGGACGCCGGCTTCGCCCTCGCCGGCAAGCCGGATCCTTGTGCCGTCTTCGACGCCTTGGGGGATATTGATCGACAGGGTCCGCTCGCGCGTCACGCGCCCGGAGCCCGCGCAGGAGGGACAGGGGTCTTCGATCATCTGGCCGCGGCCCTGGCAGCCGGGACAGGTCCGCTCCAGCGTGAAGAAGCCCTGCGCCTGGCGCACCCGCCCCGCGCCGCCGCACATCGAGCAGGTCTTGGGCTTGGTGCCGGCCTTGGCGCCGGTGCCCGAACAGGATTCGCAGGTCACCGAGACCGGGATCTCGATCTGGGCGGTTTTGCCGATGAAGGCTTCCTCCAGCGTGATTTCCATGTTGTAGCGGAGATCCGCGCCGCGCTCGCGGCCGCCGCCGCGTCCGCGCTGGCCGGCCATGCCGAACAGGTCTTCGAAAATATCCGAGAACGAGGAAGCAAAGCCGGCGCCGAAGCCGGGACCGCCGGCGCCATTACCCTGCTCGAACGCCGCATGGCCGAAGCGGTCGTAAGCGGCGCGCTTGTCGCCGTCTTTCAAAACCTCATAGGCTTCGTTGATTTCCTTGAAGCGCATTTCGCTCGAGGCATCGCCCGGATTCTTGTCCGGATGCCATTTCATCGCGAGCTTGCGGAATGCCGCTTTCAGTTTGGATTCGTCCGCGTTGCGGTCGACTTCAAGGGTTTCGTAGTAGCAGCGCTTGGTGGACATTCGTCAAATCCGCCCGAAGTTCGTCCTCATTCCGAAGGAATGCGCCCCAGAGGATGCAGCCTCCGGCTTAAAGAAAAATGACCCCCATTCGTCGAGACGCTGCCAGCGTGCTCTTTCGAATGAGGGCCATGGTGGTCAGCCCGCTTAAGCAGACTTCTTGGTGTTCTTGTCGTCGTCGACCTCGGTAAACTCCGCGTCGACCACGTCGTCCTTGGCGGCATCCTTGGCCGCATCGGCCTCGGCCTGCTGCTTGTACATCGCCTCGCCGAGCTTCATCGAAGCCTGCGCCAGCGTATTGGTCTTGGCCTTGATGGCCTCCGCGTCGTCGCCCTTCAGCGCTTCCTTCAAATCGCTGACGGCGTCCTCGATGGCGCGGCGATCCGTCTCCGGGATCTTCGAGCCATGTTCGGCCAGCGCCTTCTCGGTGGAATGCACCAGCGAGTCGGCATGGTTCTTGGCGTCGACCGCCTCGCGGCGCTTCTTGTCCTCGGCGGCGTTGGCCTCGGCGTCCTTGACCATCTTCTGGATGTCGGCTTCGGAAAGACCGCCGGAAGCCTGGATCCGGATCTGCTGCTCCTTGCCGGTCGCCTTGTCCTTGGCGGAGACGTTGACGATGCCGTTGGCGTCGATGTCGAAGGTGACTTCGATCTGCGGCATGCCGCGCGGCGCCGGCGGAATGCCCATCAGATCGAACTGGCCCAAAACCTTGTTGTCGGCCGCCATTTCGCGCTCGCCCTGGAAGACGCGGATGGTGACGGCGTTCTGGTTATCCTCGGCGGTGGAGAACACCTGGCTCTTCTTGGTCGGGATCGTGGTGTTGCGATCGATGATGCGGGTGAACACGCCACCCAGCGTCTCGATGCCGAGCGACAGCGGGGTCACGTCGAGCAGCAGCACGTCCTTGACGTCGCCCTGCAGCACGCCGGCCTGGATCGCAGCACCGATGGCGACGACTTCGTCGGGGTTGACGCCCTTGTGCGGCTCCTTGCCGAACAACTGCTTCACCACTTCCTGGACCTTCGGCATGCGGGTCATGCCGCCGACCAGCACCACTTCGCCGATCTCGCCGGCGGTGAGGCCTGCGTCCTTCAGCGCCTTGCGGCAGGGCTCGATGGTCTTCTGCACGAGATCATCGACCAGCGCCTCGAACTTGGCGCGCGTCAACTTCATCGTCAGATGCTTCGGCCCGGTCTGATCGGCGGTGATGAAGGGCAGGTTGATTTCGGTTTGCGTGGTCGAGGACAACTCGATCTTGGCCTTTTCGGCGGCCTCTTTCAGGCGCTGCAAGGCGAGCTTGTCGTTGCGCAGGTTGATGCCCTGCTCCTTCTGGAATTCATCGGCCAGATAACTGACGAGCCGCATGTCGAAATCTTCACCGCCCAGGAAGGTGTCGCCATTGGTCGACTTCACCTCGAACACGCCGTCGCCGATCTCGAGGATCGAGATGTCGAAGGTGCCGCCGCCGAGGTCGTACACCGCGATGGTGCCGGATTTCGTCTTGTCGAGACCGTAAGCGAGCGCGGCCGCGGTCGGCTCGTTGATGATACGCAGCACTTCGAGGCCGGCGATCTTGCCGGCGTCCTTGGTGGCCTGACGTTGCGCGTCGTTGAAATAGGCGGGAACGGTGATGACGGCCTGATCGACCTTCTGGCCGAGATGGGCTTCGGCGGTCTCTTTCATCTTCTGCAGGATGAAAGCGGAAATCTGCGAGGGCGAGTAGGTCTTGCCGTCGGCTTCGACCCAGGCATCGCCGTTGGACGCCTTGACGATCTTGTAGGGGACAAGCTTCTTGTCCTTTTCCACCATCGGGTCGTCATAGCGGCGGCCGACCAGACGCTTCACCGCGAAGAAGGTCCGCTCGGGATTGGTCACCGCCTGGCGCTTGGCGGGCTGGCCGACGAGGCGCTCACCGTCATCGCTGAAGGCGACGATCGACGGGGTCGTCCGCATGCCCTCGGCGTTTTCGATGACTTTCGCTGTCTTGCCATCCATTACGGCGACGCACGAATTCGTGGTGCCGAGATCGATCCCAATGACCTTTCCCATGGTCCTCATATCCTTCTTTTTGCGGCAGGTTGGCTGGGCCCTGACGGCGCACCAATCCAAACCCCCAAACGATCAAATGCTCGCGATATTGCGACGGTGAGCCTCATATAGGAGGGGGGCTAGGCCCCGCAAGGACTTGCGCGCAACCTTAACCCTCGAAAACCCCCGGCCTTGAAAGATAGTGTCCCCCTTCGGGCCGCCACGGCCGGCCCCGCCGGCGCCGCCCCGGCCGGCGGTCGGCGCAAGATGAACGGAATACGGCTTGGCCTGTTGCCGGAGCGGCAAACCCGCTAAAAGCGGCGGACCGTTAACGTCGCCGCGGGAAGCGGGCCGCCACCGGCCGACCATTGAACGGCCTCAATGCAACCTCAGTAGATTTTTCATGAAGCCCATTCGACTGACATCCGCGGTTGCGCTGCTCGTCGGCGTCATCCTCCTTGCCCTCGGTCCTGCGCTTGCCGCGGAGCCGATTTTCCCGCCGGGAATCCGGATCGGCTTGACGCCCCTGGTCGGCCTCTCCCCCGCCAAATCATTCGTCGGTTTCGAAACCGAGGACGGCGGCGTCAAGGTCTTGATGGCGGAGCTGCCGGCCGAGGCCTATGGGGAGGTCGTCAATGCCTTCAAGGCCAATCCGGCGGGCACCGGCGGCATCAAGCCCGAGAGCATCGAGACGTCAGCGGGGCTTGCCTATTACACGATCGAGAACGCCAAGGACGGCGCAACCAGTGTGCGACGCTATTCGATGATTCTGTCTGGCGGCACCTTCTCCGGCTATGTCGCCGTACAGGTTCCCGAGAACGCCGGCAAAATCTATACCGACGACGCCGTACGGCAGATGTTCGCGTCGGCGGTGGTCCGCAAGCAAGTTCCGGTCGACGAGCAACTCGGACTGATGCCGTTCAAGTTCAGCGAGCTCAGCAATTTCAAAAATATCCGCACGCTGGCACCTGGCGCGGCCGTCATTCTGGCCGACGGCGACGAGGTAACCGGCTTTGAACCGGCGCCCTTCATGGTGATCGGCCTGATCGGCGCGACGCCGGCGCAGCCCGAGGATCGCGGACGGTTTGCCCAACAGGCCGCCACCACCATTCCTGGCGTCCGCGACGCGCGCATCACGATGTCCGAACCGATCCGCATCGACGGCCAGCCCGGCTATGAGACGCGTATCGATGCAACCAGCGGCAAGGACAACACCTCCGTCACCGTGGTGCAATGGTTGAAGTTCGGCGGCTCGAGCTCGCTGCGCATTATCGGCAGCTCGCCGCGTGACCAGTGGACGTCAGCGTTTCCGCGCTTCCGCGCCGTGCGTGACGGAATTCAGCCGCGCGGATAGATATGCGGATAGATAGAGCCTGACTGACGCCTCTTTAGGCCGCGCTGCTCGGTTCGTTGCCGTTGGCCGGCGTGCCGGCCTTCGCGCCACCCTTGGAGACCGCGACAAGCGCCGGCCGCAGCACGCGGTCGCCGATCATATAGCCGGCCTGCACCACCTGGACCACCGTTCCCGCCGGCACCGAGGGGTCCGGGACCTCGTACATCGCCTGCTGAAAATTCGGATCGAATTTCTCGCCCGACGGATCGAATTTCTTGACGCCGTTTTTCTCCAGCGCGTTGAGCAGCGAGCGTTCGGTGAGCTCAACGCCTTCGATCAGCGCCTTCAACCCGGGATCGGCGGAGGCCCTGGTATCGGCCGGAACCGCATCGAGCGCGCGCTGCAGATTATCGGCGATATCGAGAACGTCGCGCGCGAAACCCGAAATGCCGTAGGTTCGCGCATCCGCCACCTCGCGCGCGGTGCGCTTGCGGAGATTCTCCATCTCCGCCAGCGTGCGCAGCATCTTGTCGCGCGCCTCCGCGGCCTCCTTGGCGAGCGCTTCGGCCGAGCCCTCTTCGGGATCGTCGGGCATGATGTATGGCTTGGAAACCACGGGCTCGGGGCCTTGCGCCGGGTTCGCCGGATCGTCCTTCTGCCGGGTGGGATCGGTCATAGACTGCCTTTTCAAAAATCGTCGGTAATGAAGGGGGAGTTGCTGGGGCGGGATATCGTGCTTTAGGCGAAGAAAATCAAGCGCAACCAGAAGGCATCAGCCGCCCAGCATGCGGCTGACGATGCGCGCGGCATAATCCACCGTCGGGATCACCCGGGCATAATTGAGCCGGGTCGGCCCGATCACGCCGAGAACGCCGACAATGTGGCCGGCGCCATCGCTATAGGGCGCGATGATGGTGGACGAGCCAGACAGCGAAAACAGCTTGTTCTCCGATCCGATGAAAATCCGCACGCCCTCGGCGCGTTCGGCGCGCCCCAAGAGATCGATCACGCCGCGCTTGGTTTCGAGATCGTCGAACAACAAGCGCACGCGCTCCAGATCCTCGAGCGCGTGCAGATCCTCGAGCAGATTGGCGTGACCGCGCACGATCAATTGCCGGTCATCGTTTTCGCCGCCGGACCAGCTTGCGATTCCGGCGGCGATCACCTTCTGCGTCAGCTGGTCGAGTTCGGCGCGGTTCTGCGTCAATGCGGTTTCAAGCTCGAGGCGCGCCTCGGCCAGCGTCCGGCCTCTGATCCGCGAATTGAGAAAATTGGTGGCTTCGGTGAGCGCGGAAGAGGGAACGCCGGGCGGCAGCGTCAGCACGCGGTTCTCGACCTGGCCGTCCTCGCCGACCAGCACCACCAGCGCCCGCTCCGGCTCCAGGCGGACGAATTCGATATGCTTCAGGCGCGAATTGGATTTTGCGGTCAGCACCACCGCCGCGGCACGGGTCAAGCCCGACAGCCGCGTCAAGGCTTCGCCAAGGGCTGCTTCGACCGATTGCGCCCTGCCGACGGAGGCGAGCTGGGACTGGATCGACTGCCGCTCGGATTCGGTGAGATCGCCGACCTGCATCAAGGCATCGACGAAAAAGCGCAGGCCCAATTCGGTCGGCAGCCTTCCGGCCGAGGTGTGCGGCGCGTAGATCAGGCCAAGCTGTTCCAGATCCGACATCACGTTGCGCACCGAGGCCGGCGACAGCGGCACCGCGATCAGGCGCGAAATGTTGCGCGAGCCGACGGGCTCGCCGGTCGCAAGGTAACTTTCGACGATTTGACGAAAGATATCCCGCGAGCGCTCGTTGAGCGCTGCGAGCCCGGCATGCGGCGCGATCAGGCCAATCGGATCGTGGTGGGCCACGGTTTACTCCCGGCGCGTGATCCGACAAGATCATGCGCCATCTTGATATCTAAGCGCGCCCGGACGCAAAACCGGATTCCACTTTTGCTGGTCGCGCTTGCACTGACCTAATTTGTCCCTCTCAGGGGCCGGTGACAAGCGGGCATTAGTGGGCGAAGGTGTGGCAAAGGGCCTTGCCGCTGCGCCTTCCCCCTCCTACAAGCACCGCGAGCCCACAATTTTTCGCTGAATTTTCGGAGGATTTCCCATGCGGCCAAGCCGCCGTGCGCCGGATGAACTGCGCGCCGTATCGCTGGAACGCGGCGTCGTCAAATATGCCGAGGGTTCCTGCATGGTCAAATTCGGCGACACCCATGTGCTGGTCACCGCCACGTTGGAAGAGCGGCTGCCGCCATGGCTGAAGGGCCAGGGCCGCGGCTGGGTCACGGCCGAATACGGCATGCTGCCGCGGGCGACGCTGGAACGGACCCGGCGCGAGGCTTCGGCCGGCAAGCAAAACGGCCGTACCGTCGAAATCCAGCGCCTGATCGGCCGCTCGCTGCGCGCCACGATCGACCTCGAAGCGCTCGGCGAGCGCCAGATCACGGTCGACTGCGACGTGCTGCAGGCCGATGGCGGCACCCGCACCGCCTCGATCACCGGCGCCTGGGTCGCGCTCGCCGACTGCCTGTCCTGGATGAAGACCCGCAACATGATCAAGGGCAATGTGCTGCGCGACAATGTCGCCGCGATCTCCTGCGGCATCTATAACGGCACGCCGGTGCTGGACCTCGACTATGCCGAGGATTCGGAAGCCGAAACCGACGCCAACTTTGTCATGACCGGCGACGGCCGCATCATCGAGGTGCAGGGCACCGCGGAAAAGACGCCATTCACCCAGGAGGAATTTCTGGCGCTGATGGCCTTGGCGCGCAAAGGCGTGGCGCGGCTGGTGGATTTGCAGAAAATGGCCGTAGCGTGATTTCAGATCGTGCCCTCACTGGCGTAGACTAACAATCGCATGCACCGTCGAATCACAGGCAGGCTCGTGATCGCGACCCACAATCCCGGCAAGCTTGCCGAGATGCGGGAACTGCTGGCGCCGCACGGCGTCGAGGCGATATCGGCGGGCGAGCTTGGCCTCGGCGAGCCCGAGGAGACCGGCGACACATTTGCAGCCAATGCCCGGATCAAGGCGGCGGCCGCCGCCAAGGCCGCGCAGCTTCCAGCCTTCGCCGACGATTCCGGACTAGTGGTCGACGCGCTCGACG
Source organism: Bradyrhizobium lablabi (assembly GCF_900141755.1). Classification (NCBI taxonomy): domain Bacteria; kingdom Pseudomonadati; phylum Pseudomonadota; class Alphaproteobacteria; order Hyphomicrobiales; family Nitrobacteraceae; genus Bradyrhizobium; species Bradyrhizobium lablabi. The sequence goes on from NZ_LT670844.1 coordinate 4,041,678, forward strand.
ACGCGCCCGGAATTTTTTCGGCGCGCTGGGCCGGCCCAAACAAGGATTTTAACGCCGCGATGACGCGGATCGAACGGTTGCTGCAGGAGCGCGGCGCGACCACTCCCGCGCAACGAAGAGCGCATTTCGTTTCGGCCTTATGCGTCGCCTGGCCCGACGATCATCTCGAAGAGGTCGAGGCGCGTGCCGACGGCACGTTGGTGTGGCCACCGCGCGGCACTGCAGGTTTCGGCTACGATCCGATGTTCATGCCCGATGGACATACCCGCACGTTCGGCGAGATGACGAGCCTCGAGAAACACGGCCTGCCGCCGCTCGGGCTCGGCCTGTCGCACCGCGCCCGCGCATTTGTAAAACTGGCGGAGATCTGCCTTGACCAGCGCTGACGGGAAAGAAGCCTTCGGCGTTTACGTGCACTGGCCTTTCTGCCTGTCGAAATGCCCGTATTGCGACTTCAACAGCCATGTCCGGCATGCGCCGATCGACGAAGAACGGTTTGCCCGTGCCTTCGCCCGCGAGATCGAAACCACCGCGGCGCGCGCACCGGGCCGCGAAGTATCGTCGATTTTTCTCGGTGGCGGCACGCCATCCCTGATGCGGCCGCAGACCGTCGGGGCGATCCTGGATGCGATCGGCCGACACTGGCGGGTCGCTCGGGAAGTCGAAGTCACGCTCGAAGCCAATCCGACCAGCGTCGAGGCCACGCGGTTTGCCGGTTATCGCGCAGCCGGTGTGAACCGGGTTTCGCTCGGCGTGCAGGCGTTGGACGACGCCTCGCTGAAAGCGCTGGGACGTCTGCACAGCGCGCGCGAAGCGCTCGACGCGGTGAAAATCGCGCGCACCGCGTTCGATCGCTATTCGTTCGATCTGATCTACGCCCGTCCCGATCAGACGCCCGAGAGGTGGGCCGATGAACTGAAACTCGCGATCTCGGAAGCCGCCGAGCATCTGTCGCTCTATCAACTGACGATCGAAGAGGGCACGCCGTTCTTCGGCTTGCACGCCGCCGGAAAATTGCAGACGCCGGACGAGGCGACCGCGCGGGCGCTTTATGATATCACCCAGGAGGTCTGCGCGGCGCATGGCCTGCCGGCTTACGAGATTTCCAATCACGCACGATCCGGCGCGGAATGCCGGCATAATCTGGTCTATTGGCGCGGCGAAGAATATGCCGGCATCGGGCCCGGCGCGCATGGCCGGCTCGATATCGACGGCACAAGGCATGCGATCGCCACCGAAAAGCGGCCCGAGGCGTGGCTGATGCAGGTCGAGGCGGCCGGCCACGGCGTCGTGTCGGACGATCACCTCAACAGCGAGGAGCGCGCCGACGAATTCTTGCTGATGGGCCTCCGGCTCGCCGAGGGCATCGATCCCAAGCGCTATGCGGCGCTATCGGGCCGCGCGCTCGATCCGGGCCGCATTGCGGTGCTGCGTGAGGAAGGCGCGATTGTCGTCGACGACAGCGGACGGCTGCGCGTCACCCAAGCCGGATTTCCAGTGCTCGATGCGGTGGTGGCGGATTTAGCGGCGTAACTCCAGGCGACATCACGCCCCAAAACTCTTCGGCGATCCCGCAACCGGCACGCCGCCGCCCGATCCGACCCGCATCACCGCAAGGCCGCGCTCGTTGGTGCCGTCGGCGCGAAAACGAAACAGGCCGTCGATGCCGGCAAAGCCGGACGGATTTGTGAGTACCTCCGGCGAAAACCGCTGCGGCCCTTGCGTGCGCGCAAGTGCTGCTACCAGCGCGACCGCGTCGTAGGCGAGCGTTGCGGTTCGCACCGGGTCGGCGCCGTATTTGGCGCGGTAGCGGTTGGAAAAACCGCGAAAACCCGACGGATCCGGCGCCGCATAAAGCCCGCCCTGCAGATTAGGACTCGCGAACACGCGCGGATTGTCCCAAAGACCCGTGCCGAGCAGCTGGATGTTCCTCAAATTCGCGCCCGCCGCCGTCAGCGCATCGGCCACCGCCACCACGGAATCGCCGTCGTCGGCGATGAAGAGCGCATCGGCCTGGCCGAGCGCCTGCGCCACCGTCCGCGCGGCGGTGGCACGATCGCCGTATTTTTCGAATGCGGCCACGCGTCCGCCCCGGCGTCCGACCGCCTGCTTGAAGCTCGCCTCCACCACATTGCCATAGGCATTCTCGGGCAGCAGCGCCGCAAACGAGCGTTTTCCGATGCTGGCCGAGTATTCGACGATCCGGTTGACATCGGATTCGGGGAGGAAGCTGAGGAGATAAACGCCGCGGCCCGCGACGCTGGAATCGGTTGAGAACGCGATCACGGAAACGCCGCGCGCGCGGGTCAATTGCGCGGTCGCCGGGACCGATTGCGCAAACAGCGGACCCAGGATGATTTCCGCGCCCTCGTCGAGCGCCTGCTGCGTTCCCTGTTGCGCGCCTTGCGGATTGCCGCCGTCATCCTTGATCAGAAGCTGGATGTTCGGATTCTGAAATTCCGCCAGCGCCATCTCGGCGGCATTCTTCATCGATTGCGCGGCGACGCCGGCATTGCCCGCGGCCGACAGCGGCAGGATCAATCCCACCTTGACTTGCCCGTTACCGGCAACGAGCGGCTGCTGCGGCGGCCCTGACGGACCCGGTTGCGAAGGACTGAACGGATTGGAGAACTGGCCCATACTCTGAGCAATGTTGCCGGAGCAAGCCCCAAGCAGGGGCGCGCCGAGAATCAAGCCAACGGCCGTCCGCCGGGTTACCCTCGACGACTGAGGCCCTGAAGGCCCAGGTTTGGGTTTGAGCGGCCCCACCATCGCATCTCTTCTCTCGACCGACCGAAATCGGCCAGAACGTCCACCTCCCGATGATCAGGAGGGTGGATTCAGGCATATTGTCGGCGAATAGTTAACCAAAACAAAAGGATTATGGCCTTGCAAAGCGGGCAAGGGTTGCAGGGTCCTGTTCCCCTATCCCGTCGCGCGGCCGGCATCCGTAGCGTGCACCGTTATGGCGTAAGCGTGGCGTCCCCTTGAGCCTATTCGTTTGTCGCGTTTTCTTCACGCGAACCGGTATCCACTTCGCTCGAAAACGCTCTAGATTGGGATTATGCGCGCAAAAGCGGCTTCGATAAATAGAACTGACAGCGAGGGGGAAGCCTCGGCGCGGACATTTTCCGTGGGCGGTAATATCCTGACGGCGCCGAGGGCGGTTCCGGGCTTGCATCTGGTGGCAACCCCGATCGGCAATCTCGGCGACATTACGCTGCGCGCGCTGGAGACGCTGGCCGGCGTCGACATCATCGCCTGCGAAGATACCCGCATCACCCGAAGGCTGACCGAGCGCTATGCGATCTCGGCGCAGCTAAAGCCCTATCACGAGCACAACGCAGCGCTGGCGCGGCCAAAGATCCTGGAGCGGCTGGCGCAGGGCGCTTCCATCGCGCTGGTCTCGGATGCCGGCACGCCCTTGATTTCCGATCCCGGCTTCAAATTGGTGCGCGAGGTCTGCGCCGCCGGTTTTCCGGTGATCGCACTGCCGGGCCCGTCGTCGGTGCTGACCGCTTTGTCGGTTGCGGCGCTGCCGACCGACCGGTTTTTCTTCGAGGGATTCTTGCCGCCGAAGGAGACCGCGCGCCGCGCGCGACTGGCAGAACTTTCGCGGATCGACGCGACGCTCGTGATGTTCGAATCCGGAAACCGCGTCCAGGCAACGCTTGCCGATCTCGCCGATATCATGGGCACGCGCGATGCTGCGATTTGCCGCGAGCTGACAAAAATGCACGAAGACGTCCGCCGCGCGCCGGTCTCAGAACTCGCCAAGGCGGCGGACACGCTTGAGACGCGCGGCGAATTCGTGCTGGTGATCGGCCCGCCCGCAGGCGCCCAGATCATGGCTGCGGATGCGCTCGACGATCTCTTGCGGTCGTCGCTGCAACGCGACAGCGTCAAGGATGCGGTGGCGCACGCGGTCGAATTATCAGGCCGGCCGCGCCGCGAAATCTATGCCCGGGCGCTCGAGCTCGCCAAGGAAACTGAAAAGGAAATCACCGCGAAGGGCGACGATGGCCAAGACTGACACGAAGACGGACGGTGCCGCTCCGCCCGACAAGGCCGCAAAACTCGCCTCGCCCGCGCGCGTCGCCGCGTTCCGCACCGGTCTTTCCGCCGAAGCCCGTGCGGCCGCCTATCTCATGGCAAAAGGCTATCGCATATTGGCAAAGCGGTTTCGCACCCCCCATGGCGAGATCGACATCGTGGCGCGGCGGCGCAATCTGCTGGCCTTTATCGAGGTCAAGGCCCGCGCCTCTCTCGACGAGGCCGCCTATGCGGTGACGCCGCGCCAGCAGCAGCGCATCATCGATGCCGCGCAAGGCTGGCTGGTGGCGCATCCCGAACATGCCGAATTTGAGCTCCGTTTCGACGCCATGCTGATTGCGCCGCGGCGTTTGCCGCGCCATCTGTTGGCGGCATTCGACGCCAGCACTTGAAAGCTCCCTTCAACAGAACGAACTTGCGGGCCCACACATGAAATTGAACGTCGCCGTCCAGATGGACCCCATCGCGCGCATCAACATCCGCGGCGATTCGACCTTCGCGCTGCTATTGGAGGCGCAGAAGCGCGGCCATGGGCTGTCTTATTACACCCCCGACAATCTCTCGCTGCGCGGCGACGAGCTGGTAGCTCCGATCCAGTTGCTCACCGTGCGCGACGAGCCCGGCGATTATTTCACCCTCGGCGAACCGCGCCGCCAGCCGCTTTCCGCCTTCGACGTCATCCTGCTGCGGCAGGACCCGCCATTCGATCTCGCCTACATCACCTCGACGCATCTTTTGGAACGGCTTCACCCGAAGACGCTGGTCGTGAACGACCCCGCAAGCGTCCGCAACGCGCCGGAAAAACTGTTCGTGATGAATTTCCCGCAGCTGATGCCGCCGACCTTGATCTCGCGCGACCTCGACGAGATCAATTCGTTCCGCGACGAGCACGGCGCGGTGGTGATGAAGCCGCTGCACGGCCATGGCGGCGCCGCGGTGTTTCGGATCATGCCGCAGGACATGAATTTCGGTTCGCTGTTCGACATGTTTTCGGTGACGTTTCGCGAGCCCTGGGTGATCCAGCGCTTTCTTCCCGAGGTCAAGCACGGCGACAAGCGCATCATCCTGGTCGACGGCGAATTCGCCGGCGCCGTCAACCGCGTGCCGGCGGCCGATGATCTGCGCTCCAACATGGTGCGCGGCGGCGCCGCGCAATCAACCGAACTGACCGATCGCGAGCGCGAAATCTGCACGACCATCGGACCAAGCTTGCGCGAGCGCGGGCTGTTGTTCGTCGGCATCGACGTCATCGACGGCAACCTCACCGAGATCAACGTCACCTCGCCGACCGGCATCCGCGCCATCGCCCGGCTCGGCGGCCCGGATGTCGCGGCGAAGATCTGGGACGCGATCGAGAAGAAGCGGAGCGGAAAATAATTCTCTTCGTTTCGTTATGCAGGTGACACGTCTGTGTCGCACGCTTTCCGTTGCCCGCCTTCCAAAGGCCTAAAAGTGGTCGCAAGTTGGGCGTGGCCCGGCGGCGGAATCCGCCCGGGTAACAAACTAAAATTCCATAAAAAAATGGAGGAACAACGCATGACATACGATGTTTCGCGAAGGTCCCTGCTTGGGCTCGGTGTAGGCCTCGGCGCGACCGCTTTGATGGGCGGCAGCGCGCTGGCGCGGGCCCCCAAGCTCAACACGCAGCCATCTTATTTCTACCGGTTCAATCTGGGTGGCGCCCAGGTCACGGTGGTTTCCGACGGCCCTCTGCCGCTTGGCCCTCCCAAGGGCACCTTCGTCGGCATACCGGATGAAGACATCAAGAAGATGCTCACCGACAACTTCCTGTCACCCGACAATATCGTGCTCGAACAAAACTCGCCGATCGTGAACATGGGCGACAAGCTCGTGCTGTTCGACACCGGCATGGGGACGTCGAAAGCGTTCGGGCCGACCACCGGCCGGCAGCAGAAGAGCATGGCGGAAGCCGGCATCAAGCCGGAAGAGATCGACGCGGTGGTGTTCACGCACGCCCATATCGATCATATCGGCGGCGTGGTCGACGACAGCGGCAAGGTGCTGTTCCCGAACGCGCAGTTCTACATCGCGCAGAGCGATTTTGACTACTGGACCGATGAGGGCAAGATGGGCAGCCCTCTAAAGGATTTCGTCGTTCACGCCCGCAAGAACCTGCTGCCGGTGCGCGACCGCCTGGTGTTTTACAAGGACGGCCAGGAAGTCCTGCCCGGCGTCACGGCGATGGCCGCGCCCGGACACACCGTGGGTCACCACATCTTCATGATCACCTCGGACGGCAAGTCCATGGCCTTCCTCGGCGACCTCACCCACCACCAGATTTTGCTATTGGAAAAGCCGCGGATGCAATTCTCCTACGACACCGATCCGAAGCAGGCAGCCGAATCGCGCGTGAAGATGTTGGACATGCTGGCGGCGAACAAGATCCCCGTGATGTCCTACCACTATCCGTGGCCGGGCTATGGCCACGTCGTCAAGACCGGCGAGGGTTTTCACTATATCGCCGAGCCGATGAACATGATTCTCTGAACGGATGGTGCCCAGGGGCAGCCGGTGAGGCTGCCCCTGCACGGCCTTCAGTTTTGTTCACTAAATGTTCTTGCATTTGTCGCTGCCTTGGCCTACTCTGAGTTGCAGGAGTTGGGCCGGATGCAACCGCGAGTTCCAAGCGTCACCTTTGGGGAGATTGCAGCCCGCGTGGCCGGCCTAGAGGCAGGCCGAAGATGACGCTACGCCGCGTGCTGAAAAGTCTGACGCCTCCCATCATCGGCGATTTGCTTCATGGTGGGTGCCCCTATGTCTCCTGGTCAGCGGCCAGCGAAAGTGCTTCCTCCTATTCGGACCAGGCGCTCAACGCCTTCAAGGTCGCTCGCCGGATGCCAGGTTCCGTGGAGGGGGCGCTATTGCGCACCAATCTTCTGTACCTGATTGCGCTGGCGTGCGGGAAACCCGATCTGTCCATCGTCGATTTTGGCGGCTCGACGGGAGAGTTGGGCGCAGACTTCCTCATTGCCTTTCCTGACGCCACCTACACCGTCGTCGAGAACCCCGCGATGGTTGCGATGATGAAAGGTCAGGGTCCGGTCGGCTTTGCGTGCACTCCACCGGCCGAATGCGACATCTTTTTCTCCAGCGGTGCACTCCAGTACATCGAGAACCCAACCGAGATTCTCACCGTTGCCTTTACCTCGGCACGGCGCTCCGTCGTCCTCATGCGCAACTCGTTTGCGGACGAAGACATCTATCGCGTCCAACGCTCGAGGCTCTTCGCTAACGGAAGCGGCCCAATTCCGGAAGGCTACAAGGACCGCACGGTGCGGTATCCTCATCGAACGATGAAGGAAGGTTCGATCGTCGAGATCGCGCGCCAGTATGGCTTCCGCTGCGTCACGCGGATTGCAGAGGCCGACACGGACGCCCTGCCATACGCAGGAAAGGTCTACGGCACGCAGTTGGTCTTCCTGCGTTAGGCCTTCACGCCGGAGGCCCGTCGGAGCGCTCGACGCCTGTTCCCTTAATGTTCTTGCGGTCGCCTGCGCTTTCCGCTACCCTCGATTGCAGCAGAGGGGCGGAATGGTCGCGCGGGTTTCCACGGTAGCTTTTGAGGGGATCGAAGCCCGCGCCGTCGACGTGCAGGTGCAGGTCGCGCCTGGGCTACCGGCGTTTGCGATCGTCGGCCTGCCGGACAAGGCGGTGTCGGAAGCCCGCGAGCGGGTCCGTTCGGCGCTGATCGCCTCTGGACTGGCGCTGCCCGCGCGCCGCATCACCGTCAATCTGGCGCCGGCCGATTTGCCGAAGGAAGGCAGCCATTACGATCTCCCGATCGCGCTCGGCCTGATGGCGGCGATCGGCGCGATACCGCCCGACGCGCTTTCCGGTTTTACGGTACTCGGTGAACTCGGCCTCGATGGATCGATCGCGCCGGTTGCGGGCGTATTGCCGGCGGCGATCGGCGCCAATTCGCGCGACGAGGGCCTGATTTGCCCGGCGGCTTGCGGCGCGGAAGCGGCCTGGGCGAGCCCGGATATCCAGATCGTGGCGGCGAATTCGCTGATCCAGATCGCTAATCATTTTAGGGGCACGCAGGTGCTGTCGCGGCCACAGCCGAAAGTGCATGAGGCCGAGGCCAACCTCTTAGACCTGCGCGACATCAAGGGCCAGGAGAGTGCAAAACGCGCGCTCGAGATCGCAGCCGCCGGCGGGCATCATTTGCTGATGATCGGGTCGCCCGGCGCCGGCAAGTCGATGCTCGCCGCCCGGCTGCCCTCGATCCTGCCGCCGCTGTCGCCGTCGGAATTGCTCGAAGTATCAATGATCGCCTCCGTCGCCGGCGAGATCGAGGGCGGCGCGCTGACCGCGCGGCGGCCGTTCCGCGCCCCCCATCATTCCGCCAGCATGGCGGCGCTCACCGGCGGCGGCATGCGCGCCAAGCCGGGCGAGATTTCGCTGGCCCATCAGGGCGTCCTGTTCCTCGACGAATTGCCGGAGTTCGATCCCCGCGTGCTGGATTCGCTGCGCCAGCCGCTCGAAAACGGCGAGGTCGCGGTGTCACGTGCCAATCATCGCGTCACGTATCCGGCGCGTTTCATGCTGGTCGCCGCGATGAATCCGTGCCGCTGCGGCCATGCCTATGAGCCCGGCTATTCCTGCAGGCGCGGCCGCATCGAACGCTGCACGGGCGATTATCAGGCGCGCATTTCGGGCCCGCTGATGGACCGCATCGATCTGCGGATCGAGGTGCCGGCGGTGACCGCTTCTGACCTGATCCTGCCGCCGCCGACGGAAGGCTCGGCAGAGGTGGCCGCGCGCGTTGCCGCCGCGCGCGACGTGCAGCTGGCGCGTTATGCTGCGGCCGGCCTGCCGCATATCCGCACCAACGCGGAAGCCCCCGCCTCGGTGCTGGAGACGATCGCGCAACCGGACGCGCAGGGCCAAAAGCTCCTGCGCGACGCCGCCGAAACCATGCGGCTGTCGGCGCGCGGTTATCACCGCGTGCTGCGCGTCGCCCGCACGCTCGCCGACCTCGACGGTGCCGAAAAAATCGGCCGGCTGCATCTCGCCGAAGCTTTGTCGTATCGCGCGCTCGCCGACGATGTCAGGCGCGCGGCCTGAATAGCCGCGACAACGCGCGTCAACCAGGCGGTAACCAGTCTCGTTTACGCTTCGCAAACCATAGACCGTGCGTCCGCACTGGTTTTTCGGCGAGCGAGCGTATCATGTTGCGTTTCAAGATCCTGGCTTCGGCCGTTCCACTGTTGATTGCCGCCGTTTTCGCGCGCGGCGGGTTATTGCCGCCCAGCCACCCCTGTATCGCGATCGCCGACACCTCGGTCCAGATCGCCGAGCTGCCTTGGCATGCCGACCTCCGCGTCAGCTTCACCAACAATCCGGCATTCGCCACGGTGCGGGTCCAGATATCTGACAGCGCCGAGGCCGCCGATTTCGCCGTGGTCGATGACGTCGATACCGCGGAGGGTGGCGCTTGCGAGGCCAATCCGGCAACAAGGTCCGTCGAGATCTCCGCACGTCCCTCGGCCGATGTGCCCGTGATCTATCTTTCGCATGACGGCCCCGCCGATTACCGCATTTTCGTGCAATCGAAGACATTTTCGGCGCGCGACGCGGCAGCCCTGGTCGTCGGCGCCGGCGGCGCACATCGCAGGCTCCAAGCTGCCTCGCTTTAGAGGTTTAACCTTCGGTTAACCCTGTTCGCATCGCACCGCGCAAAGCCGCCCGGCCTCAAACACTTTGCAAGGTCGCCGTCGCATCGTCACCCCGCAAAGCACACACGCGCGAAGCGAAACGCAATCCTCAAGGCAATCTCAGGGTAGTTACGCGATGGGGCGGGTTTTCCGGATCAAGTTGCACATTCGCCGTTTCAGCCGGCGCCATCCGTGGCTCATCTTTGCGGTCCGCTCGTTCATGATCTTCTCCGCCGCATTCGGCGGCGCCTATGGCTTCATCGCCGGAAGCCGGCCGGAGGTTTCCGGCTACGATCCCAACGCGTTTGCGATCGGCATCAGTTTCCTGTTCGCGATCGCCTGCGTGGCGCTCGCCTCTTTGAGCTTCCGACTGCGCTTCATGCGCCAGAAGCTTCGCAAGCTCGCACTTCACAATGAAGCGCTCGCCGACCGCAATTGGGAATTGCAGGAGGCCGAGCAACGCGCCCGCAGCCTGTCCGAATCGCAGGGCGATCTGATCGTGTTGCGCGACGCCGACGGCGTTATCACCTTCGTCAACGACGCCTATTGCGAATTGTCGTCGCTGCCGCGCGGCGCGCTGATCGGCAGCCAATTCACGTTTTCCGTGCTGGAGCAGGGCGAGGCTGCGCTGCAGGGGGACGGCACCAGGATCCACGACCAGAAGATCGCCAGCCCGTCCGGGCCGCGTTGGATTGCCTGGCGCGAAGGTCTGGTGCGCTCCGACGCGGACCGGCCGGCCGAGATGCAGAGTGTCGGCCGCGACGTCACCAACCGTGCCGAGACCGAGCGCGCGCTGGCCGAGGCGCGCGATCAGGCAGACGCCGCCAGCCGCGCCAAGTCACGTTTCCTCGCGATGGCGAGCCACGAAATCCGCACCCCCCTGAACGGCATCATCGGCATGAGCGGCCTGCTTCTGGATACGCCATTGACGCCGGAGCAGATGACCTATGCGAAAGCCGTCAAAACCTCGGGCGATGCGCTGCTCGCGCTGATCGAGGAACTGTTGGACTATTCCAAGATCGAGGCCGGCAAGATCGATCTCGAACATCGGCCGTTCGCGCTCGCCGGCCTGATCGAGGATATCACCGAGCTGCTGGCGCCCCGCGCGCAGGCGAGAAAGCTCGAGATCGCGGCCTATGTCGACGAGCGGCTGCCGATCGAAGTGGTCGGCGACGCCGGACGGCTGCGCCAGGTGCTGCTTAATCTCGCCGGCAATGCGATAAAATTCACCGCGACCGGCGGCGTGGCGCTGATCGCCGAGCCGGGCGTGGCGCCCAATGAAATCAGTTTCCTGGTGCGCGACACCGGCATCGGCATCGCGCCCGAGGCGCAGTCGCGCATTTTCCGCGAGTTCGAGCAGGCCGACGAAAAGATCGCCCGCAGCTACGGCGGCACCGGTCTAGGCCTGAGCATCTCCGAGCGCATCGTCAAGCGGATGGGTGGCCGCATCACGCTGCAGAGCCAGCCGGGCGTCGGCTCGACCTTCGAAGTATCGGTGCCGCTCGCCGCGTCCGACACAAGCGAGCGCGGCCAAACGACGTTCGCGGCGCCGGATCTATCCGGCCAATCGATCATGCTGGTGGCGCCGCAGAGCATCGAGGCTTCGCTGATCGCAAGGCGGCTGCAGCGCTGGGGCGGCCAGACCTGCATGGTTTCCGATATCGCGGTGGCGCTGGCTCTGCTGCCGGAGCGCGCCTGGCATGCCGTGCTGCTCGATCGCGCGTTCGGCGCGGCCGAAATTCAGGCGCTGGCGGAAGCCGCGCGCATTCACGCGGCGCAGCGGATCGTGATGTTCACGCCGGCCGCGCGGCATGAGCTGCAGCTTGCATCCGCCGCCTCCTCCGCCTTCACCGGCTATCTGATAAAACCGTTGCGCGCGGCCTCGCTCGCGGCCCGCCTTTCGGCGGCGCCGGATGTGCAAGCCCCAAGCCTCGCCGCCGGCGCGCTAATCGACGCGCCCGATGACGCCGGAACGCCGGCAGCTCCTCCGGCGCGCGGCCTTTCCGTGCTGGTCGCGGAAGACAATGAGATCAACGCGCTGCTGATGCGTTCGCTATTGACGCGATTGGGGCATCAAGCCGTCATCACCACCAATGGCGAAGCGGCGCTGGAATCATGGCTCTCGGCGAAATCCGCCGGCGCGCCCTATGATCTCGTCCTGATGGATATCCAGATGCCCGAGCTCGACGGCATCGAAACCACAAAACGCATCCGCGCGCGCGAGGCCGGCCAGCCCGGCCGCCAGACGCCGATCCTGGCGCTCACTGCGAACACGCTGGTGGAAGACCGCTACGCCTGCTTTGAAGCCGGCATGGACGGGTTTCTCATAAAACCGCTGGATCGCGAGAAGCTGGCGGACGCGCTGGCGGGCCTCGCCGCGTCGAGGCATCTCGCGGCGTAAATACCTCACAGAGTCGTCCCTGCGAAAGCAGGGACCCAACCACAGCCGTCAGTTATCGCGAAGGCTGGAGCCGCTACCGTCTGCAAGACAACCATCGGTGGTTATGGGTCCCCGCTTTCGCGGGGACGACAGCGGGGGGTTCACAGCCGCCGCAGCGCGACCTGCTCGACGACGTGATCGGCGCCCTTCTTCAGGATCAGCGTGGCGCGCGGCCGGGTCGGCAGGATATTCTCCTCGAGATTGGCAAGGTTGGTGCGTTCCCAGATCGCGAGCGCGGTCGCGGTCGCCTCCTCGTCGGACAATGGCGCGTAGCGATGAAAATACGATCGCGGATTGGTGAACGCGGTGTCCCGCAGCGCCAGGAAGCGGCGGACGTACCACTCGCGCAGTACCGGCTCATCGGCATCGATATAGACCGAGAAATCGAAGAAATCCGACACCACCGGCACGGCCTGGCCGTCGCGCGGCAGCCGGCCGGTCTGCAGAACATTGACGCCTTCCACGATCAGAATGTCCGGCCGGTCGATCTCGACCCACTGGTTCGGAACGATGTCGTAGGTCAGATGCGAATAGACCGGCGCGCGCACCGGCCGTCGTCCCGCCTTGATGTCGCTCAGGAACGCCAACAGCGTCGGCAGGTCGTAGCTCTCCGGAAAGCCCTTCTTCTGCATCAGGCCTTGCCGCTCGAGAACCGCGTTGGGAAACAGGAAGCCGTCGGTCGTCACAAGATCGACCTTCGGCCGCGGCGACCAGCGCCCCAACAGCGCCTGCAGCACGCGCGCGGAGGTCGATTTTCCGACCGCGACCGAGCCGGCGACGCCGATAATGTAGGGCATCTTGCGGTCCTGGATGCCGAGGAATTGGCGCTGCGCATAAAACAGCCGCTGCGTGGCATCGACATAGATCGACAACAGCCGCGACAGCGGCAGATAAATGTCCTCGACCTCCTGCATATCGAGACGGTCATGCATCGAACGCAGCCGATCGAACTCGCCCGGCTCCAGCGTCATCGGTGTGTCATCGCGCAGCCGCGCCCACTGCTCCCGCGTGAACACCCGGTAGGGATTGTAGACTTGCTCCGGAGCCCGAATATCCATGAGGCCGCCTTTTCGACTCTTATGTTTCGAGCATGATTTTTTCGGAAAACCGGTTCCCACTTTGCACTAACGTGGCCCTCCGGGTCCGGATCATGCTCTAATCGCGCTTGCGCGCCGTCTTTTCTTCCAGCCCGGACATCGACGTCCGCTGCGCCAATGCAGCTTCGACATCCTCAAGCTTCACGCCGCGCGATTTCAACAGCACCAGCAAATGAAACACGAGATCGGCACTTTCCGCGATCAGATGATCGCGATCGTTCTCAACCGCGGCGATCACGGTCTCCACCGCTTCCTCGCCGAATTTCTTGGCGCAATGCTCCGGCCCCTTGTCCAGGAGCTTGCGCGTATAGGAGGCCTCTCCTCCCGACGCCGCGCGGGCGTCGATGGTGGCAGCCAGATCATGGATCGTGAAACGCGACATCCACTTAAAACTCAGGCGCGCCCAGGCCGGGCGCCAGTCATGTCAGGCATTTAGCACTTTTATGACCGGGAGTCGTCAGGGATCGAGCCGCATCGGTAAGCCAGCTCGGACCATATGGTCCTTGGCTTCACGGATGGTAAATTCCCCGAAATGGAAGATCGAGGCCGCCAGCACCGCGGTCGCGTGCCCCTCGCGGATGCCCTCGACCAGGTGATCGAGGTTGCCGACCCCGCCGGAGGCGATCACCGGCACCGGCACGCTGTCGGCGATCATCCGGGTAATGGGAATGTCAAAACCCTGCCTTGTGCCGTCCCGGTCCATCGAGGTCAAAAGGATTTCGCCGGCGCCGAGCGAGACCACTTCCTGGGCGTATTCGATGGCGTCGATGCCGGTGGAATTGCGCCCGCCATGGGTAAAGATTTCCCAGCGATCCGAGCCGCCGCCGCGGCTGACCCGCTTGGCGTCGATCGCGACCACGATGCATTGCTCGCCGAATTTCTCGGCCGCCTCCTTGACGAATTCGCGGCGGCTGACGGCGGCCGAGTTGATCGAGACCTTGTCGGCGCCGGATCGTAACAATGTTTTGATATCGTCGATGGTGCGCACACCGCCGCCGACCGTCAGCGGCATGAAGCAGGCTTCCGCCGTGCGCCGGACCACGTCCAGCATGATGCCGCGGTTTTCGTGGGTCGCCGTGATGTCGAGAAAACACAATTCATCGGCGCCGGCGGCGTCATAGGCGATGGCCGCCTCGACCGGATCGCCGGCGTCGCGCAGGTTGACAAAATTGACGCCCTTGACCACCCGGCCGTCCTTGACGTCGAGACAGGGGATCACGCGGACCTTGAACATTTTTAATACTCCTAGGCCGCGGCGCGGGCGTTTTTGATCAGCGCCAACGCGGCAAGCGGATCGAGCCGGCCGTCATAGAGCGCGCGGCCAACGATTGCGCCAGCGAGTTTCTTGGCGCGCGGCGCAAGCAGCGCCTTGACGTCATCGATCGAGGCAAAACCGCCGGACGCGATCACCGGGATCGAAATCTGTTCGGCCAGCGCAATGGTCGCATCGAGATTGAGGCCCTTCAAAAGGCCGTCGCGGGCGATGTCGGTGAAGATGATCGCTGCAACGCCCGCATCCTCGAAACGCTGTGCGATCTCGAGCGCGGTGACTTCCGAGGTCTCGGCCCAGCCTTCGACCGCGACCTTGCCGTCGCGCGCATCGAGCCCGACCGCGACGCGGCCGGGGAATTTTTTCGCAGCGCTTTTTACGAGCCCGGGATCGCGCACCGCCGCGGTGCCGATAATCACGCGCGCCACGCCTTTTGCGAGCCAGGCTTCAACCGTTTTCAAATCCCGGATGCCGCCGCCGAGCTGCAGTGGCATGGTGACCGCGTTCAGCATCGCCTCGACGGCATGCGCATTCATCGGCTTGCCGGCAAAGGCACCATCGAGATCGACCACATGCAGATATTCGAACCCCTGCGCGGCGAAGCTCTTCGCCTGCGCCGCCGGATCGAGGTTGAACACGGTCGCGCGCGCCATGTCGCCCTGTTCGAGCCGCACGCATTGGCCGTTCTTCAGGTCGATGGCGGGGAAGAGAATCACGGTGCGCCGCCTGCTCCCTCCCCCCTTGCGGGGGAGGGTTGGGGTGGGGGGTAGCCGCGAGTTCGGTGTTTGTGGCTTACCCCTCTCCCGAACGCTTCGCGCACAGCCAAGGCTTCGCCTTGGCGTTCTTCAAGACGGCGGCTGAAAGCCGCCTTGTGCTCCCCCGCAAGGGGCGAGGTGACAAGAGAGGGCCCTGAAGCAGACATCACGGCTTCCACTTCAAAAAATTCGAGATCAGAGCGAGTCCAAAGCGCTGGCTCTTTTCCGGGTGAAACTGCGTGCCGACCGCGGTGTCCCTGGCGACGATCGCCGTCACCGGCCCGCCGTATTCCGCGCGCGCCAGCACATCAGCCTCATTGGCCGCGTTGAGGTGGTATGAGTGCACGAAATAAGCGTGGCGACCCTTTGGACCGAGCGGAAGGCGCTCCAGCACCGCATGCTCCCGGACCACGTCGAGCGTATTCCAGCCCATATGCGGGATTTTCAGATTTTCTTCGCGCGGCGTAATCTTTTCCACGTCGCCTGCGATCCAATTAAAACCGTCGGTGGTGACGTGCTCCTTGCCGCGTGTCGCCATCAGCTGCATGCCGACGCAGATGCCGAAGAACGGCCGCGCCTTGTTGCGCACCGCTTCCGTCATCGCCTCGACCATGCCGTCGAGCGTGTCCAGCCCCCGGCGGCAATCGGCGAAGGCGCCGACCCCGGGCAGCACGATGCGATCGGCGCGATAGACAGTTTCGGGATCCCGAGTGACGACAATCTTCTGAGGCTCTTCCATGCTCCGCGCCGCGCGCTCGAACGCTTTCGCCGCCGAGTGCAGATTGCCGGAGCCGTAATCAATGATGGCAACGCTCACCGCGAGCCTCCCGGTTCCGGAAACAATCCGATAATGCCGCCCTGCGGCAACGGCGGCGGCGGTTTTGAGAACGGCTGGCCCGGAATGTCCCGGGTCGGCGGCGGCCCGCCGCGATCGACCGCCGACTGGTCGTTACTGAGCCCGCGCTGCTTGGCGGTCCAGCGATCGAAAAAGCGGCGCTCGGCCTGCTCCTCGTCGTCACCGACCACGATATCGAGCTGACGCCAATTGCCCCGCGACAGGGTCCAGCGCTGCAGGCTCGCCGCTTCAAATCCCATCAATAGCGCGATCAGCAGATTAGCCAGGAAGATCGCCGCCCCGCCGGTGCCGAGCCGCGTCATTGCGACGTCGATCGCAAGTATCACGATGATCCAGCCGATCAATGCCAGCCACAGCCGACGCCAGATCAGCCACACCGGGCCCAGCAACGCCGCCCAGACGTGAAAGCCGTCGCGCACGAAGCTAAAGCGATCGGTGGCGCGAAGGTCCGCGCCATAGGCCGTGGGAGCATGCACTGTGTAAACCGGCATCGCTACTCTCCGCCGAGAACAAGGGATCAGCCGCCGAGCTGGCCCTTGGTGGATGGCACTTCGCCCGCGGCGCGCGGATCGATCGCGACCGCCGCCCGCAGCGCCCTCGCCAGACCCTTGAAGCAGGATTCGGCGATATGATGGCTGTTCTCGCCATATAAGGTCTCGACGTGCAAAGTCACGCCGGCATTGATCGCAAAGGCGTTGAACCATTCGCGCACCAATTCAGTATCGAACTGGCCGACCTTGTCGCGCGGAAACTCCACCTTGAAGACCAGGACCGGGCGGCCGGAAATGTCGATCACCACGCGCGACAGCGTCTCGTCCATCGGCATGTGGATCGAGGCATAGCGGGTGATGCCGGCCATAGTGCCGAGCGCCTGTTTCACCGCTTGCCCCAGCGCGATCCCGACATCTTCCGTGGTGTGGTGGTGGTCGATGTGAAGGTCGCCGACCGCCTTCACCGTGATGTCGATGCGGGAATGCCGGGCCAAGAGGTCGAGCATATGGTCGAAGAATCCGATCCCGGTCGCGACGTTGGACACCCCCGTTCCGTCGAGGTTCACCGAAACCTCGATGTCGGTCTCCTTGGTCTTGCGCTTGATGGCGGCGTTGCGCATGAAAAGTGCTTTCCCTCAAGGCCCGCTTTTGGGCCGAAAACGCGGCCCTTTTAACAGGCCGATGTCGCCTTCGCCACTGCGGGATGGCCCGATCAAGGCTGAACTTCGGCCTATGGTGACCGGAATCGGGGGGTAGATTGTAACCCCGCCTGCCAATCCCTAAGTTTGGCCGAATACGAGGTATTCCATGCAAGCATCAGAAACCCCATCGCCGGTCTGGCACGGCACCACCATTTTGACGGTCCGCAAGGGCGGCAAGGTCGTGATCGGCGGCGACGGGCAGGTCTCGATCGGCCAGACCGTGATCAAATCCAACGCCAAGAAGGTCCGCAGGCTCGGCAAAGGTGACGTCATCGGCGGCTTTGCCGGCGCCACCGCGGACGCCTTCACCCTGTTCGAGCGGCTGGAAAGCAAGCTCGAGCAATATCCGGGGCAATTGACCCGCGCCGCCGTCGAGCTTGCCAAGGACTGGCGCACCGACCGCTATCTGCGCCGGCTGGAGGCGATGATGATCGTCGCCGACAAGGAGGTGTCGCTAGTGCTGACCGGGACCGGCGACGTGCTGGAGCCGGAAGCCGGCGTGATGGCGATTGGGTCCGGCGGCAACTATGCGCTAGCGGCCGCCCGCGCGCTGATCGAGACCGACAAGGATGCCGAGACCATCGTGCGCCGCTCGCTCGATATCGCCGCCGACATTTGCGTCTACACCAACCGCAATGTGACCATCGAGACGCTGCAGAGCGGCTGATCGATGGCGCCAGATTATTCGTTCCGCCCGATGATTTCTGCCGATCTTGCGATGGTGCGACGCTGGCTCGAAACCCCGGAAGTGGTGCGCTGGTGGGGACAACCCGACGAGCAATACGCGCTGGTGAGCGGCGATCTCGATCATCCCGATATGGACCAGTTCATTGTCGCCCTCGGCGGCCAGCCATTCGGCTACATCCAGTGTTATGCGCTGAGTGCCTGGAACGAGGGTCTCGGCTCGCATCCCGCCAAAACGCGCGGCATCGACCAGTTCATCGGCGCGCCCAATATGATCGGGCGCGGCCATGGCTCCGGCTTCATCCGGCAATTCGTGGACACCGTGCTGACATCGGGAATTCCGCGCGTGGTGACGGATCCCGATCCCGAAAATGGCCGCGCGGTGCGCGCCTACGCCAAGGCCGGCTTTCAACGCGACCGCCTGGTCGACACACCGGACGGCCCCGCTTTGCTGATGGTGCGCAACCCATGACGCTTGACCGCAACGCCCCCGCGGCCACCGCTCTTTCAGCGTGGCATTGGCTTCTGATCGCAGCCGGCCTGCTCGCGGTTCAGGCCTCGATCCTGTTTGCAATGGGCCGGTTGCCGATCTGCGCCTGCGGTTATGTCAAGCTTTGGCACGGCGTCGTGCAAAGCTCGGAAAATTCGCAGCACTTGACCGACTGGTACACCTTCTCGCACATTATCCACGGCTTCCTGTTCTATGCCGCGACCTGGCTGTTGCTGCCGCATCTCGCCTGGCCGGCCCGCTTGATCGTTGCCATGCTGGTTGAGGGCAGCTGGGAACTCGTTGAAAATTCCAACTGGATCATCGATCGATACCGCGCCGGCACGATGTCGCTCGACTATTATGGCGACAGCATCGTCAATTCGCTCTCCGATACGCTATCGATGGTCGCAGGCTTTTTGCTGGCGAGAAAACTTCCGGTGGCGCTGACCATTGCACTGGCGCTCGCGTTCGAGATTTTGGTCGGGCTTCACATTCGCGATAATCTCACTTTGAACATCATCATGCTGATTCACCCCTTCGAGGCGATCCGGCACTGGCAGATGGGGCCTCCGATCATCTGATACCGCTTGTTCTCGCAACATTTTGAACCTACCTAGGACCTATGACCGACTTTTCCCCCCGTGAAATCGTCTCCGAACTCGACCGCTTCATCGTCGGCCAGACCGACGCCAAGCGCGCGGTTTCCATCGCGCTGCGCAACCGCTGGCGGCGGCTGCAGCTCACCGGTAACCTGCGCGAGGAAGTGCTGCCGAAAAATATCCTGATGATCGGGCCGACCGGCGTCGGCAAGACCGAGATCGCGCGGCGACTGGCAAAGCTTGCCGGCGCGCCGTTCATCAAGGTCGAAGCCACGAAGTTCACCGAGGTCGGCTATGTCGGCCGCGACGTCGAACAGATCATCCGCGACCTCGTCGAAGTCGCGATCGCGCTGATCCGGGAACGCAAGCGCAAGGATGTGCAGGCCCGCGCGCAGCTCGCAGCCGAGGACCGCGTGCTCGATGCGTTGGTCGGCGCCAACTCCAGCGCCGCGACGCGCGATTCGTTTCGCAAGAAATTGCGCGCCGGCGAGCTCAACGACAAGGAAATCGAGATCGAGACGCAATCCTCCGGCGGTATGCCGATGTTCGAGATTCCGGGCATGCCGGGCGCCCAGATGGGCGCGATTTCGATCGGCGATATTTTTGGCAAAATGAGCGGCCGCACCAAGACCCGACGCCTGACGGTCGAAGGTTCGCACGAGATCCTCGTCAACGAGGAATCCGACAAGCTGCTCGACAACGATCAATTGGTGCAGGAAGCGATCGGCGCCGTCGAGAACAACGGCATCGTGTTCCTGGATGAAATCGACAAGATCTGCGTGCGCGACGGCCGGGTCGGCGGCGATGTCTCGCGCGAGGGTGTGCAGCGCGATTTGTTACCGCTGATCGAGGGCACCACCGTTTCGACCAAGCACGGCGCGGTCAAAACCGACCACATCCTGTTCATCGCCTCCGGCGCCTTCCATATCGCAAAGCCATCGGATCTGTTGCCGGAACTGCAGGGCCGGCTGCCGATCCGCGTCGAACTGGAAGCGCTGACCCGCGACGACATGCGCCGCATCCTGACCGAACCCGAGGCATCGCTGATCAAGCAATATGTCGCGCTGATGCAGACCGAAGGCGTGACGCTCGATATCACCGACGGCGCCATCGATGCGCTCGCGGATATCGCGGTAGCCGTCAACTCCACGGTCGAAAATATCGGCGCGCGGCGATTGCAGACCGTGATGGAGCGTGTGCTGGATGAGATTTCGTTTGCCGCCCCCGACCGCCACGGCGAGACGATCCAGATCGATGCCGACTATGTGCAGAAGCACGTCGGCGACCTCGCCAAGAACGCCGATCTGAGCCGGTTTATCTTGTAGTCGCCCTCGTAACGATCGTCGTCCCAGCGAAAAGCAGGGACCCATAGCCACTGTCGGTCGCCGCTAGATCGGACTGCAGCCCCAGCCTTTGCAAATACGCGCGCCTGTGGTTATGGGTCCGTGCTTTCGCAGGGACGACAGCGGGAGCGCGTTGCGTACCCCTCATCTAACGTGTGATAAGTTCGCACCCTATCCAGTCGCCATTTCGGGTGCTGAATGAATCTGCGTGCGTGGCAAGATCCCTGGCGACTGATGATGCTTGTCATCAATGCCGCCGTTTTCTTTGGGGTTTTTCTCTACAAGATCACGCTGCCGCCTTATGTCCCCTACATCCATCTGCTGGTCGATTATCATTTCGGGTTTGCGAAGCGCGCGTTGATCGGTGCTGCGGTATCGCTGCTGTTCGCGAAAGTGCCGGTCTGGCTGGTGTTCGCGGTTGCCGGCGCCGTCTGGCTGATCACGCTCGGTCTCTTCGTAAAGCTGTTCCGGAGGACGTTTGGTTTCGACGATGTGCAGATGCCGCTGTTCGTGTTCATGGTCGGCTCGCCGTTCTTTCTAAAGAATTTCATGTTCACGCTGGGTCATTTTGACATCTATGGCTGCGCGTTCGCGATTGGCCTGATGCTGATGCCGGCGCGTTCGATTTCTTTCGTGCTGCTTGCAGCGCTGGCTTCGATGGTCCTCGTTCTGATCCACCACATACATCTCTTGATGTATGTGCCGACCATCGCGATCATCGTGGTGCTGCGCTATTATTTGGTGCAGGGTTTTACGCGGCAAAATGTCATCGTCGGCGTCGCGGCGTCGCTTTGCGTCGGCCTGGTGTTCTTGTCCGCGCAATTCTGGGGGACGATGCCGGTGCCCGAGGCGGAGTTCGTCCGCCATCTGCAGAGCCGGATGGCCGACCCCACCCGCACCAATCTCCTGAGCTTCAGTTATATCTGGTATCAGCCGCTTTCCCGCGAGATCCACGACACCTGGCAGCGCATGCCTTCCAACATTTTGGGCGTTCCGGTGTTTGCCTTGCTGATCTGGCTGCATACGCCGCTGTGGCGATATTTCGCCGATCTGATCCGCGCATTGTCGGAGGAATTACACCGCCGTATCGTCGTCGCGGCCATCGTGATGGTAAGCTGCGGCTATCTCGTGATGTTTGCCATGGTGTTCGATTATTCGCGATGGATTTCGAACTGGGCGGTCTGCATGTTTTTGATCTTGCATGCGGTCAAGACCTTGCCGTCCTCAAAACCAGTGCGGCTGATATCCGTGGATGATCGCAAGACCACTATTCTCGGCTGGATCATCACCCTGATTCCGCGCGTCGGGATCGTGCGGCCGTTCTGACTCTTCTGTCGTCCCTGCGAAAGCAGGGCCCCATAACCACCGCTGTAGCGTGGCGCGAAAGCCGGCGAGCCGCATCTTTTGAAACGAGGGAACACGGCGAATGGGTCCCTGCTTTCGCAGGGACGACAGATATACTAAAACTTTGCCCGTCTAATCCTCACGTAGAGCGCGCCCTCGCCGCCATGGCCGATATGCGCTTCCTCGAACCCGACCACCAACGTGCGGAATTCGGGAAGGTTCAGCCATTGTGGGACCTGGCGGCGCAGCACGCCGCGTTCGGGGTCAGTGCCGATCTTGCCTTTGCCGGTGATGATGAGGACAAACGTCAGGCCGTCGTGATGGGCGCGCTGCAGAAAACCCGACAGCGCGCGGTGGGCGCGGGTCTGCGTCATGCCGTGCAGGTCGAGCCGGGCGTCGATCTCCTTCCGCCCGCGCGACAATTGCGAGCGCTCGCGGCGTCCAAGCGGCGCCAGCGGCGGGGCCTCAGATTTTGCCACGCGCGGCACGCGCGGAAGTGGCTTCGGCGGAATGACGGACTTCGCCACAACCGTCGCTTCCGCGGGCGCTGGAACCACCTCGGCCTTGGCGGCGCGCGGTTTCTTCCGCAGTGGCTTTGTCTGCTTGGCGACGCTCTCCCACAGCGCGCGCTCTTCCTCGCTGAGGCTGCGCTTGCGGCGTGGCGAAGCCGGCAATTCCGGGATCGGGGTCGACGACGAACGTTTCATCGGCCGTGGTAATAATGATGGCGGCCGCGGCGGTTAAGCTCGCGGCTGGGGGCGAGGCTTGGCCGTGCTTCCGGCAGCGGCACGGTGGTCGCGGCAGGGACTTGCGTTGGCGAAGCCTGCGCAACGGAGGCGGGCGGCGGCGCGGCGTTCTTCGCAGCAGCCGCGCCAAGGTTCTTGCCCGGGGCGGCGGATACCTCAGCCGGCCTGTCGCCGCCCTTATGGTCTTTGGGTTGATCTTTGGGCTGATCCTTCAAGGGTTCGACCTGCGGAAACAGTTTTGCGATCTTCTCCGATGGCCTGGGATCGGGCAGCGGCATCTTGCGGCCGCGCGCGGCCGGATCGAGGCTCTTCGGCACCAGCATGACAAAATGCATATTGTGCCGGAGCCGGCCGGAAACTTTTCCGGCCTCGGCCCCGGCGCCGAAATAAAGATCTGCGCGCGCCGGCCCGACAATCGCTGATCCCGTGTCCTGGGCGATCATCAATCGGTGAAACGGCGTCTTCGATTGTTCCGACTCGATCGGCAGCTCGCCCTCGATGAAAAACGGCGTGCCATAGACATGCAGCGCCCGGTCGACCGCGATCGAACGGCCCGGCGTCAGCGGCACGCCCTGCGCGCCGACGGCTTCATCCTTGTCGGAAAGCTGCACTTCGCGAAAGAAGACGTAGGCACGATTCTGCCGCCGCAATTCCTTGGCGCCGTCGGGGTTTTGATCCATCCATTCCCTGATCTTCTGCATCGACATCTGTTCTTTCGGGATGATGCCGCGGTCGATCAGGATGCGCCCGACCGCCGTATAGGGATAACCATTATGGGCGTCGTAATTGATCCGGACGGTCGAGCCATCCTCGAGACGAACCCGCGCCGAGCCCTGGATTTGCGAGAACAGCAGATCGGTCTGATTTTTCAGCCAACAGATTTCGAGGCCACGACCCGCGATCGCGCCGTCTTCGATCTCGCCGCGGTCGTAATAGGGCACGAGCTTGCGGCGGCCGATTTTGCGGAACACCTGGCCCTTGTTGGGTAGACTTGGCGAGTCCTGATTGAACCCGCGGACGAACAGGTTCGAGGGACGGCGATAGACCGGCACATTGTAGACCTCGGTCTGGGTGCGCGAGCCGTCGATGACGGGCTCATAGTAGCCGGTGACGAACCCGTCGCCCTCTCCGAGCCGGGAGATTCGCAAGGGAAGAAAATTTTCTTCGAAAAAGGCCTTGGCCTTGGCGCCGTCGGAGATGTCCTGCGCCCGTGCCGCGCGGCAGGGGTCGCGTAGCGAGGTACCGAGCGCCTTGGGATCGGCCGGCGGGTCTCGTTGCGCGGCGATCGGCTTGCAGCTGGTGCGGAACGCCTTGTAGGCCTGCAGATGATCGTCGTCCTTCCAGCCGGCGATGTCGGCCCAGGCGGCCGGGCTATATTGGCTGCCGCTGATCTCGAGCGGCCAGGCAAGCGTGGGATAGGGGATCTGTCGGGGCGGCGGAGACGGCGGAGCAACGGAACGTGCCGTGCGGCGGGTTCGCGCGGCGTCCGCTGCGAACGAAGCGAGCGACAACGCGATGGCGATCACAGAAAACGCGGCGGCATATCGTCGTATGCTGCGCGCGTTAGTGAGCGCTTCCCGTGCCAACCAGCTTCCAGTTCGGATCGCGTGAAGTCGTGTCGCGGGCGAATGTCCAAACATCGGTGATATCGGTGACCTTATCCGGATTGCCGTCCACAATCGTGCCGGCCTTGTCGCGGGTGACCGACACCATCTGCGACACGAAACGCACGGTGAGCTGCGCCGCGCGATCGCGCGCCTCGGCGCCGACGAGCTCGGCCTTGTCGATCGACACGAACCGCGTCTCGGTCTTCTGCTCGTTCTTCTCACGATCCCTGATCGCGGCCTCAAAACTCTCATAGACCTCGGACGACAACAGATCCTTGAGCGCGCGGCGATCGCCGTTGGCGAATGCCAGCACGATCATCTCATAGGCGCTGCGCGCGCCCGAGAGGAAATGCCTCGGATCGAACGAGGAATCGTGTGCCGCGATGGCGTCTAACCCCTGCGCCAGCGGCGTGCCGGTCTCGGCGAGACCTTTCCAGCGATCGGTCGGCGGGGTGACATCTGCGGTCGGCGCCAGCGGCGCCTGATCGATCACTGCCCCCGGCATCGGCGGAGGCACGTGATTGTCTTGCGCGCCCTGCACCGCGTTGCGCGCGGCGCGATCGAACGGCGGCCGCTCGTTGCCGGTGCGCTGTCCGAGGACGTTGCGCAGGCGCAGGAAGATGAAGACCGCGAGCGCCAGGAAGATGATGGTGTAAATATCGAACACGTCGTATTTGCTTTCTGGTCTGCGCCGACAATGCGTCCGGCGGTAGAGCGTCCCGCTTTCAGAGAACGGCAGAGATACTACATCATGGATGGGTCAGCAGCATGTAGGCACGAAACTTGGCCTGGCCAATGGCGTGTCCTGGCATGCACCACCATGCCGGCGGAAATAGGCAAAGCCTAGGCTTTCGCCCGTTTGCCATATTCGAATTGTAGCGCGTTTTCGGTTCCGGGGGAAACCCCGATGCTGCCCGGAAATCGCGCATATTCAACAATTTAGAGCAAGCGTTGCCGGCCAATGCCTGGGTTTTGCCATCCCCCGGACCACTTCGGCCGCGCGCTCATCCTTTGCCACTTAATTGTCGTCCTTGTGGAATGAGGCGGGGCTATGATAGCCACTCGCCCCGACAACGGCATTTTCAGTAGCTCACGAGCGAATTCAGACACAATTCCAATCCCCGCTCGCTTAAGAACGTTCCAGGAGAGATCACATGACCAACGGCAACGGCGCGCCTCCCGAGGCGGCCCCTCCTCCCCAGTTGAACGTGCTGGCGCAGTACACCAAGGACCTGTCGTTCGAAAATCCGAACGCCCCGTCCTCGCTGCAGCCGCAAGCCCAGCAGCCGGCGATCAATATCCAGATCAATGTCAGCGCCAACAATCTCTCCGAAAGCGAGTACGAAGTGACGCTTTCGGTCGAGGGCAAGGCCGAGAATGCCGGCAAGGTGATGTTCAGCTTCGATCTGGCCTATGCCGGCGTGTTCCGGATCGTCAATGTGCCGAAGGAAAATCTGCACCCGCTGGTCATGATCGAATGTCCGCGGCTGTTGTTCCCGTTCGCCCGCGAGATCATTGCGACTTCGGTGCGCGATGGCGGTTTTCCGCCGCTGATGCTCGACCCCGTCGATTTTGTCGGCCTGTATCGCCAGAACATCGAACGGCAGGCTGCGGCACAGCAGGCGGCGCAGGTGAAGCCGAGCTAGCCGCCTTTTCGTTCGGCGCTTATTCCGCGGCCAAAAATTCGTTCCAGATCGGCTTGTCGCCGAGGGTAGCGATAAAGGCGCGATGGGCCACGAGGTCAGCCTCGGTGACCCGCGGCGCCAGAGGCACCTCGCGCTGCCGCCGTGGCATTTCGCTCTGCCCATTGATGCGGATCTCACGGGATTCGGCGGCCAGAATCAATTGCGACTGCCGGGCGCCGATCAGATCGATATAGACCTCGGCCAAGAGTTCCGCATCGAGCAAGGCGCCGTGCTTGGTGCGGTGGGAATTGTCGATCGCATAGCGCGAGCAGAGGTCGTCGAGGCGGTTCGATACGCCGGGATGCTTGCGTCGCGCCAAGAGCAGCGTGTCGACCAGCCGTTCGCGCGCAATCGGGGGGAGCTTGACGCGGTCAAGCTCGGCATTGATGAAGGAGACGTCGAACGAGGCGTTGTGGATCACCAGCGGCGCGTCGCCGATGAATTCCAGGAAATCCTCGACCACCTCGGGAAATAGCGGCTTGTCGGCCAGGAACTCGCTGGAAAGCCCGTGCACGGCAAAGGCTTCCGCCGCCATCGCGCGCTCGGGATTGAGATAAACGTGAAAGGTCTGCCCCGTCGGCATCCGATTGAAGATCTCGACGCAGCCGATTTCGACCAGCCGATCGCCCCGCAGGGGATCGAGGCCGGTGGTTTCGGTATCGAGAACGATTTCGCGCATGGATTTGAGACCCCCGGAAAAACGACAAATAACGACGAATCAGGTTCGTCGCGGCGGCATTTTAACAACCTGAGCCAGAATGTCCCGGATTCGGGCCCGAACGGGGTCGAGGCCATGCGAGGTATCCACCACGAAATCCGCGCGCTTGCGCTTTTCGGCGTCGGGCAGTTGCCGCGCCAGGATGGCGTCGAGCTTTTCAGCGGTCATATTGTCGCGGGCGAGAATTCGTTCGCGCTGAATTTCCGGCGTCGTGGTGACCACCACCACCGCATCGACGCGTTTCTCGCCGCCGGTTTCAAACAATAACGGCACATCGACCACCGCCACAGCTGCACCGGATCGCTCGGCGTCCTCGAAAAAATTTTTGCGCGAGGCGCTGAGCATCGGATGCACGATCGCTTCGAGCTGCCTGATCGCCGCGGGATCATGCACCACGCGGGCGGAAAGCTTGTTACGGTCGACCTTGCCGCCGGCGGTGGTGCCGGGAAACGCTGCCTCGACGGCAGGCGCCGCCTCGCCTTCATAAATTTCGTGGACGGCCGCGTCGGCATCGTAGACGGGGACGCCGGCCTCCGCGAACAATTTCGCGGTGGTTGATTTCCCCATCCCGATCGAGCCGGTCAGTCCAAGGATGATCATCTTTGTATCGCCATTCATGTCTATCCGTCATCATCCGCGAAGGCGGATGATCCAGTACTCCGAGACGCTGGTGGTCAACTGAGGCCTCCCGGCGTACTGGATGCCCGCCTTCGCGGGCATGACGAGATACGGTGCTTGTGCACCACGGTGTTTCATACACCAAGCAGCCGTTCGCTTCGCAAGAACGCGAGCAGCGGCAAGAGCGGCAGACCGAGAATTGTAAAATGGTCGCCTTCGATGCGCTCGAACAGATGCACCCCTAGCCCCTCGAGCTGGTAAGCGCCGACGCTTGTCGTCACCGCCTCGCCTGCTACATCCAGATAGGCGTCGATTTCGGTTTCGCCCAGCGGCCGCATGCTCATCCGCGCGATGGTGACTGTTTCAAAGACTATTTGGTCATGCCGGGCGACGGCAACGGCGGAGTGCAGTTCGTGGCAATGGCCGGCGAGCGCGCGCAGTTGCTCTTTGGCTTCGGCGCGGCCGGCTGGCTTGGAGAACAGCCTGAACCCGAGCGCCAAGGTCTGGTCCGCGCCGACGACCAGCCTGCCGGGATGTCCGGCTGATACCGCAAGCGCCTTCTCGCGCGCCAGAAGTGCTGCGATCTCGCCGGGCGCGGAGAGGCGGGAGGCCTGCTGCACCGCCCGCTCATCGATTTCGGCGGCAATGACCTCGAACGCGACGCCGGCACTCAAGAGCAACGTTTGCCGCGCGCGGCTTTCCGAGGCCAGGATCAGCGGATGTTTACCGCGCCATAGTTTCATTCGGCAAGCCGTTGCCGCTGCCGGTCGGCGAACAATTTTAGCACCGCGGCTGCGGTCTCCTCGATCGATCGCCGGGTGACATCGAGCTGCGCCCAGTTGAATTTCGCGCTTAACCGGCGCGCAAACGCGACCTCGTCCGCCACGGCTTGCCGATCGATATAGGTGTCATTGTCGCGGTCGCCCATGCTCAACAACCGGTTCTGCCGGACCTGAATGAGGCGCTCCGGGGTCGCGTGAAGGCTGACCACCAGCGGTCTTGTCAGCGTCTCCAGTTGATGCGGGATGGGAATGCCCGGCACCAGCGGCACGTTTGCGGTGCGGATGCCGCGGTTGGCGAGATAGATCGAGGTCGGCGTCTTCGAGGTGCGCGACACCCCGACCAGGATCACGTCGGCCTCTTCCAGGCCTTCGACATGCTGGCCGTCATCATGCATCATCGTGTAGTTCAAGGCATCGATACGCTTGAAATATTCCGCATTGAGCGTGTGCTGCGCGCCGACGCGCCCCGTCGTCGGTGCCCCGAGATAGGCCTGGAACAACTGCATCACCGGGCCGATGATCGAGAGGCTCGGTATGTTGATCTGCTGGCACTTTGCCTCGAGCCGGCCGACCAGATCCTTTTCCAACAGCGTGAAAAGCACGATGCCGGGCGCTTCCTCTATTTCATCCAGCACCCGGTCGAGCTGCTTCTGGCTGCGCACCAGGGGATAGACATGTTCGACCGGCGACACATTGGCGTATTGCGCAGCCACCGCGCGCGCCACCGTGATCAACGTCTCACCGGTCGAATCGGAGACCAGATGAAGATGGAAATAGCTGCCAGTCGTGGGCACCGTGACCCCTGTGTAACCTGTGAATCCGTGTGGAGCTTACCTGAGAGATTGGGGCCTGGGTCGGCCGATCAGGGATAACCCGGCTTTTTCTTCACAGGCCTCGCCTTCAGGATAAGTCTCCGCACCAGCCGCAATGATAGTGGGCCTATGTGGACTTGTCTCTTCATAGATGGCTGATGACGCCGCGCAAGCGCTTGAAGCAAGTAACGTTATTCGGATTGGCGAATAGCCGGCCGGAATTGTTGATGGATGTGAACAAGGTGAGAAAATTTCCGGACAATTCTGCGCGGGCGCTAATCACCGCTACTTAGACTCAAACCTAAGAATCTAAAATTATTGTTTTAGAAAAGGCTTGCTTGCGGATATGTCTCACTCCCTCTTGAGATCGACGTCGCCAGAAAGATCGAACGGCGCCGTCGGCAGACGAGTGAGGCTTGCCGGATGTACGAATGGATCAAGGCGTTGCATGTCATCGCGGTCATCTCCTGGATGGCGGGCATGCTCTATCTGCCGCGATTGTTCGTCTACCATTGCGAGGCGGAGGCCGGATCGAAGCAGTCCGGGACGTTCAAGGTGATGGAACGTCGCTTGCTGAAGGCGATCATCAACCCGGCGATGATCGTGACCTGGCTGGCGGGGCTCTATCTCGCCTGGGCGGGCCATTGGTTTTCCGCGCACTGGCTGCACGGTAAGCTCCTGCTGGTGGTGCTGCTATCGGGCGTCCACGGGTTTTTTGCCCGCTGCGTGAAGGATTTCGCGGCTGACCGGAATACCAGAAGTCAGAAATTTTATCGTATTATCAATGAGGTACCGACGGTTCTGATGATCGTAATCGTGATCCTCGTGGTCGTGAAGCCGTTTTGATAGGCAGCTTCGTCAACATCTCTCATCGTTCGGCTCCTTGCAGAAAGCCAGCTGATTTTCTATATTGTCGAAATCCCACCCCACGCAGGCGGATGTGGTTGCGTTCCGGCTTGAAGAGTTAGAGCCGGCCGCCGCATCAGGTTTGAAGCCTCTCCGGCACTTTCCTTGCTCAGACCTGCGGACCTTCCTTTTTTGCGTCCGCATTTTCGAAAAGCCACCTTGCAATCCCAATCCCAAAGCTACTCCACAGGACCATCCCAATGCGGGAAATGAAACTTCAAGACCTCAAATCTCAAACGCCGGCCGAACTCGTTGCGTTCGCGGAGGAGAAAGGGGTCGAAAACGCCAGCACCATGCGCAAGCAAGAGCTAATGTTCGCCATTCTCAAGCAGCTTGCGATCCAGGAAATCGACATTATCGGGGAGGGCGTCGTCGAAGTCCTTTCCGACGGCTTTGGCTTCTTGCGTTCGCCGGACGCCAATTATCTGCCGGGACCAGATGACATTTACGTCTCGCCGTCGCAGATCCGCCGTTTCGGGCTTCGTACCGGCGACACCATCGAAGGCCATATTCGCAGTCCGAAGGAAGGCGAACGCTATTTTGCCCTTCTCAAGGTCAATACGCTCAATTTCGAAGACCCGGAAAAGTCAAAGCACAAGGTCAATTTCGACAATCTGACGCCGCTGTTTCCCGATCAGCGGTTCCGGCTCGAGCTCGAAGACCCCACCAGAAAGGACCTTTCTGCAAGGGTTATCGACATTGTTGCCCCGATTGGCAAAGGCCAGCGCGCTTTGATCGTGGCCCCACCCCGCACCGGAAAAACGGTGCTGATGCAGAACATCGCGCATTCGATCACAGCCAATCACCCCGAATGCTATCTGATCGTGCTCCTGATCGATGAGCGTCCGGAAGAAGTCACGGACATGCAGCGCTCGGTGAAGGGCGAAGTCGTCTCCTCGACCTTCGACGAGCCGGCCGTGCGCCACGTCCAGGTCGCCGAAATGGTGATCGAAAAGGCAAAACGCCTGGTCGAGCACGGTCGCGACGTCGTGATCCTCCTGGACTCGATCACGCGGCTTGGCCGCGCCTACAACACGGTCGTGCCGTCATCCGGCAAGGTGCTGACCGGCGGCGTCGACGCCAACGCGCTGCAGCGGCCAAAACGCTTCTTCGGTGCCGCCCGTAATATCGAGGAGGGCGGCTCGCTCACCATCATCGCGACCGCTCTGGTCGATACCGGCAGCCGCATGGACGAAGTGATCTTTGAAGAATTCAAAGGCACCGGCAATTCGGAGCTCATCCTCGACCGCAAGGTTTCCGACAAGCGCACCTTCCCGGCGATCGACATCTCGCGCTCCGGCACCCGCAAGGAAGAGCTGATCACCGATCCGCAGCTCCTGAAGAAAATGTACGTGCTGCGCCGGATCCTCAACCCGATGGGCACCATGGACGCGATCGACTTCCTGCTCGACAAGTTGCGCAACACCAAGAACAACGCGGAGTTTTTCGAATCGATGAATACCTGAGCCGGTTTGACGGTTTTGGAAGTGGGGCGTCCTCGCAAGGGGCGCCCCTTTTTCATCTGCGATGTAGTGGTCCATGCTGCGGCGTATGTTGCAGTGCACATGCAGCATAGAGCGATGGGTCAGGATTTCTCGCCTAGTATTGCAAGTGTTTGAAATGGCTTTGGATTGTCTTTGGCGAAGGGTTCCATCGGGGAACCCAGACCGATTTCTGCAGCATAAAAGCTCCACGAAGGCTGCGGGATTTGTTGGACCAATTCGGGGTTGGACCACCAATCCCGTGACATTGCAGCCGGACAGGACTTGCGTTGCCTTTTCAAGGGGCTCGGAGACAAATAGGCGATGCATCCACGCGAACAGACGATTTTCGCGCTGTCCTCGGGCCGGCCGCCGAGCGCCATTTCCATTGTCCGGGTATCCGGGCCTCAGGCCGGAGCGGTGCTCAGTTCGCTCGCGGGCAAGATGCCGGCGCCGCGGATGGCAACGCGAGCGCTGTTGCGCAGTGCCGAGCAGCAGCCGATCGACGATGCGGTGGTGCTGTGGTTCCCGGGACCCGCGAGCGCGACCGGCGAGGATGTCGGTGAATTTCACGTGCATGGCGGCCGCGCCGTACTCTCGGCCTTGTTCGCCGCGCTCTCGGCGTTCGAAGATGTCCGCGCCGCGGAGCCCGGCGAATTTACTCGCCGCGGCTTCGAGAACGGCAAGCTCGATCTCACCGAAGCCGAGGCGCTCGACGATCTGATCCATGCCGACACCGACCGGCAGCGCCGCCAGGCGCTGCGCCAGTTGAAAGGGCTGCTCGGCGACAAGGTGCGCGACTGGCGCGCGCAGATCATCGAGGCCTGCGCGTTGATCGAGGCCGGAATCGATTTTTCCGACGAAGGCGATGTGCCCGCGGAGTTGATCGCGCCGGCGCTGGCAAAGATCGAAACATTGCTCGGGGAAATTCAGGACGTCCTGGCGGCGCAAGGCAAGAGCGAACGGCTGCGCGAAGGCCTCGTGGTTGCGATCGCGGGTCCGCCAAACGTCGGCAAGTCGACGCTGATCAATGCACTGGCGCGGCGCGAGGTGGCGATCGTCTCGCCGCATGCCGGCACCACGCGCGACGTCATCGAAGTTCAGCTCGATCTCGACGGCTATCCGGTGACCGTGATCGATACCGCCGGCGTTCGCGAAACCGACGATCCCGTCGAGCAGGAAGGTGTGCGTCGGGCGCGGGCCCGCGCGGCGGAAGCGGATCTCGTGCTGTGGCTGGTCGATGCGGAGCACGAAAACCATCGGCACGTAGGCGCGGTACCGGTGTGGACGGTGCGTAACAAGATCGATCTCGAGCCGTCCGACGGTGAGGAGCCGCCGCCAGGTGATACCGATTTCGAGATTTCCGCGAGCCGGGGCGACGGCATTCCGGAATTGATCCGAGCCCTGATTGGCTTCGCGCAGGATTATTTTGGTTCAGGCGAGGGCGGGCTGATCGGCCGCGAGCGGCAACGGGGATTGCTGCAGGATGCGGCGATTATGCTGCAACGCAGCATTGATGTCATGGGCGAAGGGGAAGAGCTTGCCGCTGAAGAGCTGCGGGCGGCGGCTGATTCGCTCGGTCGGCTGCTTGGGCGGGTCGATGTGGAGGACATCCTGGGCGCGATATTCAAGGATTTTTGTATCGGTAAGTAGTGAACAAATGCTCATTTCATGAAGCATAGTGTTTCACGTGAAACGCACCTCTTCGGCGAACTTACCACTTCCGGCTTTTAGCATCCCGCGATAAAAGTCCCGGCATGATGGCCGGGCAAGAATCATCTCAAGAATCATTCGACGTGATCGTCATCGGCGGCGGCCACGCCGGCTGTGAGGCCGCGGCTGCGGCTGCGCGCATGGGCGCCAGGACGGCGCTGGTGACGCACCGGTTTGCGACCATTGGCGCGATGTCCTGCAACCCTGCGATCGGCGGGCTCGGTAAGGGCCATTTGGTCCGTGAGGTCGACGCGCTGGATGGATTGATGGGGCGCGCGGCGGACGCGGCCGGCATCCAGTTTCGCATGCTCAATCGGCGCAAGGGGCCGGCGGTCCGCGGTCCGCGCGCCCAGGCCGATAGAAAGCTCTACGCCGCGGCGATGCAGGCCGCGATCAACGCGACAGCCAATCTTGGCGTCATCGAAGGCGAGGCGGATGAGCTGATCGTCGCCAATGGCCGCGTCATCGGCATCCGGCTGGCCGACGGCCGGGAATTTTCGGCAGGCGCCGTCGTCATTACCACCGGGACTTTTTTGCGCGGCCTGATCCATCTCGGCGAGAAGAACTGGCCGGCCGGTCGCGTCGGCGAGGCGCCGGCGCTGGGGCTCTCAGCATCCTTCGAGCGTGCGGGTTTTGTCCTCGGCCGATTGAAGACCGGCACGCCGGCGCGGCTCGACGGCACGACTATCGACTGGTCCGTAGTAGAAATGCAGCCTGGCGACGATCCGCCGGAGCCGTTCTCGGTGCTAACTGACAAAATCACGACGCCGCAGATCCAGTGCGGAATCACCCGCACCACGCCGGCCACCCACGCGGTGATCCGGGCCAATGTGCATCGCTCGCCGATGTATTCCGGGCAGATCAAGAGCACCGGCCCGCGCTATTGCCCCTCGATCGAGGACAAGATCGTTCGTTTTGGGGATCGCGACGGTCACCAGATCTTTCTGGAGCCGGAAGGGCTCGACGACACCACGGTTTATCCCAACGGAATTTCGACCTCGCTGCCGGAAGAGGTCCAGCTTGCCATTCTGGCGACGATCCCCGGCCTCGAGCGGGTTCGGATGGTCCGGCCGGGCTATGCCATCGAATACGATCACGTCGATCCCCGCGAACTCGATCCGACTTTGCAGACCAAGCGGCTGCCGGGGCTGTTTTTGGCCGGACAGATCAACGGCACCACCGGCTATGAGGAGGCGGCGGCGCAGGGTCTTGTGGCGGGTCTCAACGCGGCATTGGCTGCGAGCGGGGCCGATCCGATCGTGTTCGACCGCGCCGACGGTTATGTCGGGGTGATGATCGACGATCTCGTCACCCGCGGCATCACCGAACCCTATCGGATGTTCACCTCGCGCGCCGAGTACCGGCTGACGCTTCGCGCCGACAATGCAGATCAGCGTCTCACCAACAAGGGGATAGCGCTGGGCTGTGTCGGCGAGGCGCGGTCCCTGCGCCACGGCGCCAAGATGGCCGCGCTCGATGCCGCAAAGGCGCTGGCAAAGTCGCTTACGCTGACGCCGAACGAAGCCGCCAAGCATGGGCTTTCGCTCAACAAGGATGGCCATCGCCGCTCGGCCTTTGAACTACTAGCCTACTCCGACATCGGCTGGACCGAGATCCGCGGCATCTGGCCGGAATTGTCGGCCATTGAGCCTGCCATCGCGGTCCATCTCGAGATCGATGCCAAATACGACGTCTATCTCAAGCGCCAGACCGCCGACGTCGAAGCTTTTCGCCGCGACGAGGGACTGGTTCTCAGCGGTCTCGACTACACCGCGATCCCCGGGCTCTCCAATGAGGCCCGCTCAAAGCTGGAAGCTGCGCGTCCGCGAACGGTAGGACAGGCGGGCCGGCTGGACGGCATCACGCCCGCGGCGCTCGGGATTTTGGCGGCGTATCTGCGGCGCGAAGCGCGAAGGAAATCGGCGGCCATCGCCGGCTAAGGCTGTTTCACGTGAAACAGGACGGCTCTTCCGTCATTGCGAGCGCAGCGAAGCAATCTACCTTCCTGTTTCCCGGCCAAACCTGGATTGCTTCGTCGCTTCGCTCCTCGCAATGACTGTGGGAGCGGATTGAACCAAAACCTCTGGATAGCGAACCCCTGCGAGATCATCTGTGGTCAAGACGTTCTAACAACCTGTCATCCTGATCCCCGCCGCCTGCACAGCTGCGACGCTCGTCCTGATCCCGTTTCACGTGAACACGGCCAATCGTCCCGTCATTGCGAGCGCAGCGAAGCAATCCAGGTTACTGTCTCCCGCCAAAACTGGATTGCTTCGGTCGATTCGCTCCTCGCAATGACGGCGGGAGTGGATTGAGCCAGAACCTCTGCGAGATCATTTGTGGCCAAGACGTTCGAACAAACTGCCCCAGCTTTCCTCCCCGCCGACAAAGCCACGGCTCTAGCCCTGACCCCCGTTTCACGTGAAACAGAGCAACGGCTCGATCGCTATGTCGGTCTGCTCGGGGAATGGCAGGCCAAGACCAACTTGGTCGCACCGTCAACGCTTCCTCATCTTTGGACCCGGCATATCTCCGATTCGCTCCAGCTCCCGGCACTCGCTCTGTCGGCCAGGATTTGGGTCGACCTCGGCAGCGGCGGCGGCTTTCCGGGCGTGGTGTTGGCCTGCGCGCTGGCGGAAACGCCTGGCGCGGTGGTCCATCTGATCGAGCGCAATGCCAAGAAGGCTGCCTTCCTCCGCGAGGCACTGCGCGTGACGGGCGCGCCCGGCATCGTGCACCTGGGTGACATCGGGGATATTGTGGATAGAATCACGGGCCCGGTCGATTGCGTCACTGCCCGCGCGTTGGCTCCGCTACACCAGCTCATCGGCTTCGCGGAACCGTTGATGAGAAGAGGTGCAAAAGCGCTATTTCTCAAAGGCCAAGATGTAGAGGCCGAATTGACCGAAGCCACTAAATATTGGAAGATAGAGTCGCATCTGCATTCCAGCCGCACCGGCGGACAGGGCTGGATCGTCGAGCTCGACCAGGTCGAGCGACGCAACGGGGCCGGGAAAGCAGTTGGTACTCAGGTATGACCGTAATTGATCAAATTTATCAAGAGGATAGGTCTCCCACCCCGCCGGGACATCCGCGCATCCTGGCGCTCGCCAACCAGAAGGGCGGCGTCGGCAAGACCACCACCGCGATCAATCTCGGCACGGCACTCGCCGCGATCGGCGAGCGCGTGCTGATCGTCGATCTCGATCCGCAGGGCAATGCGTCGACTGGCCTCGGCATCGATCGCCGCAGCCGCAATTGCTCGACCTATGACGTCCTGATCGGAGAGGCGCCGCTGCGCGAGGCGGTGGTCGCGACCGCGGTGCCGCGGCTGCATATCGCGGCGTCCACGATGGATCTTTCGGGCCTCGAACTCGAACTGGGATCGACGCCCGGCCGCGCGTTCCGGCTGCGCGATGCCATCGCGGCGCTGAACACCAACGCCACGGAAGACACCGACTACACGTATGTGCTGATCGATTGCCCGCCGTCGCTCAATCTTCTGACCGTCAACGCGATGGCGGCCTCCGATGCGATCCTGGTGCCGCTCCAGTGCGAGTTCTTCGCGCTGGAAGGCCTGTCGCAATTGCTGCAGACGGTCGAGCAGGTGCGCTCGACGCTCAATCCCAATCTGTCGATCCACGGCATCGTGCTGACCATGTTCGACTCGCGCAACAATCTGTCCAACCAGGTCGTCGCCGATGTCCGGCAGTTCATGGGCAGCAAAGTCTACAACACCATGATCCCGCGCAACGTCCGCATCTCCGAGGCGCCATCCTACGGCAAGCCGGTGCTGGTCTATGATCTCAAATGCGTCGGCAGCGAGGCCTATCTCAAGCTCGCGACCGAAGTGATCCAGCGCGAGCGCGAGCTGCGCACGAATTAGCCCACGCCATGTCATTCCGGACATTCCGCGTCGCGGATTGATCCGGAATCTCGAGATGGTGAAATGAAGCAACTTCGAGATTCCGGGTTCGTGCTTCGCGCGCCCCGGAATGACAATGGATGACGAGACGAAGCGAAACAGGAGTGCTGTGAGTGAATCCAAGGGAGCTGGCGATGGCCGACGAAGCGCGTTCGCGGTTGGGCCGCGGTCTTGCAAGTCTGATCGGTGATGTCGGCGGCGAGGCCGCGCATATCGATCGGCCGCGTGCGCAGCGCAAGGTGCCGATCGAATTTCTAAAACCCAATCCGCGCAACCCGCGCCGCGCCTTTGCCGATGCCGAGCTCGGCGAACTCGCCGACTCGATCAAACAGCATGGCGTGATCCAGCCGATCGTGGTGCGCCCGGTGAAGGGCGCGCAGGACCGGTTTGAGATCATCGCCGGCGAGCGGCGCTGGCGCGCCTCGCAGATCGCGGGCCTGCACGAAGTGCCGATCGTCCCCGTCGATGTCACTGATAGCGACACGCTCGAGATCATGATCATCGAGAACGTGCAGCGCGAAGATCTGAATGCGATGGAAGAGGCGCAGGGCTATCACGCGCTGGCGAATGAATTCAAACGCAGCCAGGAAGACATCGCAAAAATCGTCGGCAAGAGCCGCAGCCATGTCGCCAACATGATGCGGCTGACAAAACTGCCGGCGGAGGTGCAAGCCTATATTGCCGCGGGGCAGTTGTCGGCCGGTCACGCCCGCGCGCTGATCGGCGTGCCCGATCCGCTGGCGGCGGCAAAGCGCATCGTGGAAGAAGGCCTCAACGTGCGCCAGGCCGAGGCGCTGGCGCATGTCGAAGGCGTGCCCGAGCGCAAGCCGCAGAAGCCGCGAGGCGGCAAGACCAAGGACGCCGATACGGTCGCGCTGGAAAAGCGCGTCAGCGACGCGCTGGGGCTTGCGGTCAGCATCGATCACCGCGACCCCGGCGGCACCGTCCACATCCGCTACCGCGACCTCGATCAACTCGATGAGGTGATAAGAAGGTTGGACGCGAAGGGTTAGGTCGCGGCGCTCGCCTTACCTTCACCTCTCCCGCTTGCGGGGGAGGTCGACGCGCGGAGCGCGGCGGGTGGGGGAAATCTTTCCGCGAACTCCAGCATTCGTTATGCGGCGACACCCCCACCATAGCCGATGCTGCGCATCGGCGTTCTTCGATCAAGGACGGCGGCCGTAGGCCGCCTATGCCTCCCCCGCAAGGGCGGGAGAGGGAGAAGGCTCACCCCCTTCGCTTCGCATTCACCGCGATCGACATCAGCGTGCGCTGCGCGATCACGGCGGCGAGCGGCGCCTGCTTGCGCATCTCGAGCGCGGCGGTCGCGAGCTGCTCGATGATCCCTGCGAGCCGCGCCACGCTGAAATTGCGTAGGGCGGTTTCGACCATCGGCTTTCGCGAAAAGTGCAGCCGCGGGAATCCGCTGTCGAGCAAGGTCGAGGCCGGCGTGCCCTCGGCGACGGCAAGCGCGGATTTGTGCAGCCACGCCGCCTGGCGCTGGGCTGAGGAAATGATCATGCCGGGATAGGTGCCTGCGACCATCGCCTTGGCGAATTCGGATTCAACCAGATCCGGCTTTCCCGCAAAGGCGCCGTCGACGATCGGATCGATCTTCAATTCGGAAGCATCCGCCACCACCGCCATCACGTCGTCGAGCGTGACCTCGCCGCCGCCATGCGCATAGAGCGCGAGTTTTCTCAGTTCGTTGCGGGAGGCCTGGCGGTCGCCGCCGAGCAGCGCGATCAGCGTGGCGCGCGCGTCCGGGGCGATACGCAAATTAGAGAGGCGTAATTCATCGTCGATCAATTTGGCAAGGTCGCGCTCGCCGTCGGGATAGCAGCCGATCGCGACCGCGGTCTTGGCGCGCTCGCAGGCCTTGCGCAGCGGCGATTCCGGCCGCAATTCGCCGGCCTCGATCACGATGCGGCAATCTTTCAAGGGCGTCTCGGCGAGCGTATCGACGCCGCTGGCAAAGCTGCGCGAGCCGGCGCGGATACGGATGGCGCGGCGCCCGCCGAACAGCGGCACCGTCATTGCCTCGTCGACCAATCGCGACGGCTCGGCCGAAAGCTCGTCGCCATCGAGCCTCACCAGCGAAAATGGATCGTTGGGATCATCGACCGCGGAGGCCAGCAGCGCCTCGGCGCGCTCCCGCACCAGGCCGGCATCGGGACCATAGAGCAGGATGATGGGACGCCCCGGATCGGGCCGGGCGAGAAATGCGTCGATTTCTTTTCCGCGAAGCGCGACCACTTAGTCTATCCCTGAAATTTACGTCATCCTGAGAGGCTGTAATATATCTCCGACCTCATCCTGAGGAGCGGCGTCTTCGCCGCGTCTCGAAGGATGGCCGCGAGTCCGTGCGTTGCGTCCATCCTTCGAGACGCTTGCTTCGCAAGCTCCTCAGGATGAGGTTGAATGTGTGGCGACGGCCGTCACGTTCCGGCGGTGAAAAACGCCGCCAGCCGGGTCTGGATATTGTCCGCGATCTCCTGGGCGGCGCGATCTTCGGCGTCGCGGAAGGCACGTGCACGGGCGAAACGCTGGAGCGAGCCCGGCATGTCGTAGGAGGTGCGGGCGAAGGTGGTTCCGGTCATGACCGACTTGTTCGACGATATCTCGATCAGATTGTATTGTGCGTCGATGCCGACGTTCTCGCTGGTGGGCAGCGCGGTGTTCGGATCGATCATCAGCGACGAACGGCTGGTATAGAACCGGAGCACCAGCCGATGGGTGGGCGGCAAGCCGGTGGCGGTGCCATAGAGCTTGAACGCCAGCGCGTTGCGGATTTCCACCCCCAACCGGGCCTCGTGCGAGGCGTTGGGCTTGTCGACCGGCGGCAGCTCGACGCCCATCAGCTTTTCGCGCAGGCCGGGGGTGCCGTCGGCATGTTCGGCATACATCGGCTGGAAACAGCCGGCCGTCAGCGCCGCCAGGGCGGCCACGGCGAACAGCCGAGCGGCGATGCGGAACCTAGCCAACGACATTCACGATCCTCATGGGAACAATGATCACTTTACGGACGGCGTTGCCGCCGAGCGCCTGTTTTACCGTATCAAGGCCCAGAACGGCAGCCTCAATTTCCGGGTTTTGGGCGGTACGAGCCACCGTAACCTCACCCCGTTTCTTGCCGTTGACCTGAACCACCAGCGTCACCGTGTCTTCAACCAGCAAATCGCGTTCGATTTGGGGCCAAGCGGCCTCCGAGACCAGGCCGGGCTGCCCCAGCACCTGCCAACATTCCTCGGCCAAATGCGGCATCATGGGCGCGAACAGTTGAACAAGGATGACCGCGGCCTCGCGGACCGACCAGGCCAAGTCAGGAGGCAGGTCTGGGGACG
This sequence comes from Bradyrhizobium lablabi, assembly GCF_900141755.1. Classification (NCBI taxonomy): domain Bacteria; kingdom Pseudomonadati; phylum Pseudomonadota; class Alphaproteobacteria; order Hyphomicrobiales; family Nitrobacteraceae; genus Bradyrhizobium; species Bradyrhizobium lablabi. The sequence continues at coordinate 4,081,819 of NZ_LT670844.1, forward strand.
GCTGCGCATCGCGCGCCAGCACGTCCGCCAGCGCATTGGAAAATTCCCTGATATGGGCGAGGCAGACGTTGAAATGCAGTTTTTCGATGCCGGTGGAGACCTTGTCCAGCGCCCCGTGCGCCGCCTTGCGCAACGCCAGCGCGTCGGCCCCGAACGCAGCCGGGCGCGCCGAAGGCGCCCCCTTGGCGATATCGGCCGACTCATTCACCAGCCGCCACAGCCGCTGCACGAAGCGCGACGCGCCCTGCACCCGCTCGTCGCTCCAGATCACGTCGCGGTCGGGCGGCGAGTCCGACAGCATGAACCAGCGCGCCACGTCGGCGCCATAGGTCGCAATGATGTCGTCGGGATCGACGGTGTTGCGTTTCGACTTCGACATTTTTTCGATCGGGCCGACCACGACCTCTTCGCCGGTATCAATGAGGAATGCGCGGCGCCCGTTACCGCCGGCCTCTATTCTTACCTCGTCTGGTGCGGCCCAGGTTCCGTCGGGTTTCCTGTAGGTCTCATAGACGACCATGCCTTGCGTGTATTGGCCGGCAAATGGCTCATCAAAGGCAATATGGCCGGTGGCCTTCATCGCACGGGTGAAGAAACGGGCGTACAAAAGATGCAGGATCGCATGCTCGACGCCGCCGATATACCAGTCGACCGGCATCAATCTATCTACCACGGCACGGGTGGTCGGCGCCTTTTCATTCCACGGATCGGTGAAGCGCGCGAAGTACCACGCCGAATCCACAAAGGTATCCATGGTGTCGGTTTCGCGCGTAGCTTTTCCGCCGCATTGCGGGCAAGTGACGTGCTTCCAGGTCGGATGATGATCGAGCGCGTTGCCGGGCCTGTCGAAGCTGACGTCCTCCGGCAGCACCACCGGCAGGTCCTTGTCGGGCACCGGTACCACGCCGCAGGTCGGACAGTGGATCACCGGGATCGGGCAGCCCCAATAGCGCTGCCGCGAAATACCCCAGTCGCGCAGGCGGAAGTTCACTTGGCGCTCGCCAACGGCCCCCACCCTTCCCTCCCCCGCTTGCGGGGGAGGGTTAGGGAGGGGGCGCAGCTCAGCCTCGAGCCGTTTTGCCACCTCTTCTTTGGCCTGCTCGATCGTCATGCCGTCGAGGAAACGCGAATTGATCATGCGGCCGTCGCCGTCATAGGCGGTATCCGTAATGACGAACGTCTTCGGGTCCTGGCCTTCGGGACAGACCACAGGCGTATTTCCGAGCCGGTATTTATTGACAAAATCGAGGTCGCGCTGGTCGTGCGCGGGGCAGCCGAAAATCGCGCCGGTGCCGTATTCCATCAGCACGAAGTTTGCGACATAGACCGGCAATTTCCAGTTCGGATCGAACGGGTGGACTGCCCTGATGCCGGTGTCAAAACCCTGCTTCTCCTGGGTGTCGATGATTTCCTGCGCGGTGCCGTGACGTTTTGCTTCGGCGATGAACTCCGCAAGTTTTGGGTTCTTTGCCGCCGCGGCTAGCGCCAGCGGATGATCGGGCGCGATCGCCATGAACTTCGCGCCGAACAGCGTGTCGTGCCGCGTGGTGAAAATCTTCAGCTCGCTCTCGCCATTGGGCGCCGTTGCGGGATCGAGCGCGAAGCGGATCAGCATGCCCTCGCTGCGGCCGATCCAGTTGCGCTGCATCAGGCGCACCTTGTCGGGCCAGCGATCGAGCGTATCGAGCGCGTCCAACAGCTCCTGCGCGTATTTGGTGATCTTGAACACCCACTGGTTCATCTCGCGCAACTCGACCACTGCGCCGGAGCGCCAGCCGCGGCCGTCGATCACCTGTTCGTTGGCGAGCACGGTCATGTCGACCGGATCCCAGTTGATCTTGCGCTTCTCGCGCTCGGCCAATCCTGCGCGCAGGAAATCCAGAAACAGTTTCTGCTGATGCTTGTAGTAAGAGGGATCGCAGGTCGCGAATTCGCGTGACCAGTCGAGCGACAGCCCGATCGACTGCAATTGCTTCTTCATCGCGGCGATGTTGTCGTAGGTCCACGCCTTCGGCGCCACCTTGCGCTCGATCGCGGCGTTCTCCGCCGGCAGCCCGAACGCATCCCAGCCCATCGGGTGCAGCACGTTATATCCCCTGGCCCGCATGAAGCGCGCCAGCACGTCGCCGAGCGTATAGTTGCGGACATGCCCGATATGGATGCGCCCGGACGGATAGGGGAACATCTCGAGCACGTAATATTTCGGCCGCGGATCGTCGTTCCTGGAGGCGAAAATCGCCTTCTCGTCCCACCGGCGTTGCCAGCGCGGTTCGGATTCACGGGCGTTGTAGCGTTCGGAGGTCATGGAATCGCAGGGCTTTTTCGTGGATTCTCGGCCGGTTAAGGGACGGCGGACTAGGCCATAAAAGACTGCGATGGGTCAATGGGTTGGGGCATTGCGGTACGCGTCTTGGCACCGCCTGGAAGGGTGTTTCCGAAAGCCAAATTCAATTGTTTGCTCGGGGCCTTAGGGAGCGGCCGAGCGCTTCGTTCCGCCGGATTGAGGCGCGATTAACGGTTCCGTGAGACAATTTGCCTTCGAAAGCGGCAATCAGCTGACCGGGCAGGAGATCATTTAAGATCGTGACCGATGACACGCTTGACGAGGTCGATTTCGAGTACGCGACGGCTGTCGCGGAAAAGGCCATGCAGTCCATGGCGCAACAGCGCGTGCCACCGACACCGAACAATTTCCACGTCTGGTTCAAATATTCCCTCGGTACTTCGCCCGATCTCCGACGGGCCATCGATATCCTGATCGGCAACAAGCGCAAGTTCGACGCCACCACCAATCGCGGTCTGTTTGCGACCTATGTCGGATCGCGTGGGGCTGACGACGCTGCTGCCTACGGTGCTTCACAACAGTTGCATTCGGTGATGACTACCGCAAAGCAGTTTCTCACCACCGCGATTGCCGACAACCACTCGCAGATCCGGGCCATCAACGATGTCGCCGATCGCAGCGAAGCAGGTGTCGATCCTAAATTGCTTGTCGAGAGCCTGATGAACGAGCTGACGAAAGCCGCCACGCGGGCAACGAAACTGGAGATGAGCTTCGTCGAGAAAACCCGCGAGCTCGACGCGATCCGCGATTCTCTCAGCAAGTCGGAGGAGCGCGCCCGCACCGATACTCTCACCGGCCTGCCTAACCGCCGGGCCCTCGATGAGTTCTTTCGCGACGCGCAGATTGCGGCGATGGAAAGCGGTGAGCCGCTCAGCGCGTTCTTGATCGACATCGATCACTTCAAGAAGGTCAACGACAATTTTGGCCATGGTGTCGGCGATCAGGTGCTTCGACTGATGGCAAAGGCCTTGCAGGAGCGTGTTCGCGAAGGCGATCTGCCGGCTCGCTATGGCGGCGAAGAACTCATCGCCGTGCTCCCCGGTGCGGGGCTCGCGACCTGCCGGGCGATCGCCGAGCGGATTCGCCGCGCGATCTCCAAGTGTCACATCACCCGCCGTTCGACCGGAGAGAATCTTCCCGGCATTACGGTTTCCATCGGTGTCGGACTGTTTCAGCCCGGCGAGTCGATGATGGATCTGATCGAGCGATGCGATCGCGCGCTCTATCTTGCCAAAGAAACCGGCCGTAACCGCGTCGTGACCGAGAACGAACTCGCCTCTGAGCGGGCGGCGGGTTAGCTCGCCAGCGCCACCACGCCGTCCGTGACCCGCACCATGCCGTGTTCGACCACGGCGTTGCGGCCGCGGTGCTTGGCGGCGTAGAGAGCGGCGTCCGCGGCCTCGATCAGGTCGCCCGGCCGAAGCGTATCGTTCGGCCTGGTGCAGGCGACACCGACGCTGACGGTGACGATCTCGTAGCTGGACGTGCAATGGGGCATCGCGAGGCCCGAGACGGCCTCGCGGACCATCTCGCCGATCTCGACCGCGCGGGCGGAATCGGTGTTCGGCAGCAATAGGCAAAATTCCTCGCCGCCATAGCGTCCGGCAAAGCCCATAGTCTCGGCGGCGATGCCGCTCAGCGTTTCGCCGAGCCGGGAGAGGCAGACGTCGCCTTCGGGATGGCCATAGGTGTCGTTGAACATCTTGAAATGATCGACGTCGATCATCAAAAGCGACAATTCGCAAGGGTATTGCTGGGCCTTCATCCACTCGAAATCGAGCCGGCTCTGGAACCCGCGCCGGTTGGCGAGGCCGGACAGCATGTCGATCGAGGCGATCACGGTGAGGCGGTCATTGGTGGCGATCAGTTCGCGCTCGCGCTGGCCGAGCTGCGCCGCCATGGCGTTGAAGGCGCGGGCCAGCGGCACGAATTCGGAAGCGAGCCTTCGGCTCGCCACCCGCGCCGACCAGTCGCCCTGGCCGAACCGCTTCGCCATCGCCGCCATCATCCGGATCGGCTGGATGATCAGGGTCTCGGCGGCGACCAGCGCGCCGAGCAGCACGAACAGGCAGACGAAGCAGAGCTGCAGATAGGCGGTGCGGATCTCGCGGTTGATCGCCGCCGATACCTTGGCTTCGTCGATCGAGACGATCAGGCGCGATTCGGTGCCGGCGATGCGCACGAAGTTGACGGCGCGCTTCGAACCATCCGCGCCGACAAACGACAGCGATCCTTCCGCCTGCTCCGAGCCGACCGCCTTCTCCGCGATCGCCGATAGCAGCGGCATGTTGTCGAGCGAACGGCCGATCATGCTGGCCTGGTCCGGCGGTGCCGCCAGCACGGTTCCGGTGCTGTCGACCAGCACGGCGGAGACACCGGACCGGCCGCCGAGATTGCCCATGATCTTCGACATCCAGTCCAGATGCAGCGTCGCGACAATCGTCGCGTCGGCGCCGTGGTCGATCGCGGACACCGGATAGGCCGCCACCACGATCGGCTCGTTGTTGGACTTGGCGAACAGGAAGTCGGAGAAGACAAACTCGCGGGTCTCCTGCGCCTTTTTGAACCAAGCCCGGTCGCTGAAATCAAGGCCGACCAGGACGTTGAGCGTCGAGCATTGCACCCGTCCATCGCCGCTGACGATCGACAGGCTGCGAATCCACGGCAGATTGACCGGCACGCTCGCGCGCATGATGTCGCAACTGCGGCCGATCCCGCCCGCCGAAGCGCGGATATAGGCCGCGGCTTTCAACATCGTCTCGACCGAGGAGATCATTTCGCTCTGGGCGTCGGCGCTGTGCTTGGCGAGATTGGAAAATTCGGATGAGGCGAGCGCGATCTCCTTGGCGCGGGTGCCCTCGAGCGAGCGCGCGCGCTCCAGCATCAGCGGCGCAACCAGGATCAAGGCCAGCAATGCCAAGCGCGCGCGGATGCCCAGAAGATGCTTGAGTTTGGCTCTTTTGCGGTTGAAACTGATGCGTGACATCTTCATTCCCCGACCCCACATGAGGGTAGAGGGAAGGGTTCAAAAAGCCTTTCCCGAACTCGGTAAAATTCGAGCTAACCCCGTAAGCTTACGAACCACGGATGCCATGGCGCCGCAAAATCCTTCGCCGCTAGCAGCGCATTTACCAACCGGCCTCGCCACGGTGGAGCAGGAGATCGCGCGCGCGTGCAAAGAGGCGCGCCGCGACGCTGCGTCGGTGACGCTGATCGCGGTGTCCAAAACCTTCGGCGCCGAAACCATCGCGCCGGCGATCGAGGCCGGGCAGCGCGTTTTCGGCGAAAATCGCGTGCAGGAAGCCAAGGCAAAATGGCCAGGGTTAATGTCGGCTTACCCCGGCATCGCCTTGCATCTGATCGGGCCGTTGCAATCCAACAAGGCGAAAGAGGCGGTGGCGCTGTTCGATGCCATTCATTCGGTCGACCGCGTGAGCCTTTGCGAAGCGTTAGCCAAGGAATTCAAATCGCAAGCGCGGCGGCCGCAATTGTTCGTTCAGCTCAATACCGGCGAGGAGCCCCAGAAGGCGGGCGTCGCGCCGGCAGACGCCGATGCCTTCATCGCGAGCTGCCGCGAGAAATATGGCTTGGAAATTTCCGGCTTGATGTGCATTCCGCCGGTCAACGAGGCGCCGGCGCCGCATTTCGCGTTGACCGCCAAGATCGCCGCGCGCAATGGTTTGAAAAATCTCTCGATGGGCATGAGCGCCGATTTTGTCACCGCGATCCAGTTCGGCGCCACCCATGTGCGGGTAGGGTCGGCGATTTTCGGGCACCGCTGACTCGTCATTGCGAGGAGCGCAGCGACGAAGCAATCCAGCTTCTTGTTTCGCGGCGCCAAAGCTGGATTGCTTCTCTTCGCTCGCAATGACGTGGAGAAAGTTTGCTAAAACCTCCCTCACTCAATCACGATCTTCGTGTCGGGCCCCATCCGCTCCAATAACCGCAGCATCGCGGATTTTGTCATCGAGACGCATCCGGCGGTCGGTCCGAAATTATCGCGCGCCAAATGCAAAAATACCGCGCTGCCGCGGCCCTTGATGCGCGGGGAAGAATTATGATCGATCTCGACGATGAAATCATAGAGGTGGTCGTCGCGCTTGAGCCGGTCGCCGGCTTGATCGTGACCGAGCCGCACCGGCTGGTTGTAGTGCCGGCTCGCGGGATCCTCGGACCAGGCGTCCTCGGGCCGGATGGCGCGAACGGCGAGGTGGGTCCGCGGCCGCGGATGGCGGTCGGCACGCCACCATAGTCGCCGCGGCCGGAAAATGCCCTTGGGGGTGCCGCCGTCGCCTTCGCGTTTGTTGGCCTTGATTCCGCCGCGCCCGAGCGCCACCGGCACGGCCTGCCCATCCACGGTCAGCCAGCCCCGGCGCGGATCGCCTGCGGCGGGTGAGATTCGGATCGCGGAAAGCGGCCGATTCTTTTTATAAGCATTTGAAATCATGCGACTTTCTATGCAATTCGCATAACCCCTCTTTGTCCCGGTTGTGTCCGAATGTTGCTATTTCACTGCATTACAGGACATTCATCCAAACGCCCGGGAATTCCGGGGTAGAATAGGCTGCGGCTTGTTAATCCGTAACAGTCCCCTACCTCTGTACGAATAAGACCTGACGAACGACCCTGATCTACCTACTCGAGACGCGGCAGAAGGCGCTTTCTGCTCGCACCTGCCGCCGCCCTAAGAGGATGACCCATGGCCAATGCCCGCAAGATCCTGATCGTGGATGACGATACCGATCTTCGCGACACCCTGGTCGAGCAATTATCGCTGCACGACGAGTTCGAGGCCTCCGCCGTCGATACCGGCGCCAAGGGCGCCAGCGCCGCCAAGGCCAATGCCCCCGATCTCGTGCTGATGGATGTGGGCTTGCCGGATACCGACGGCCGCGAAGTCGTGCGCTCCTTACGCAAGGGCGGCTTCAAGGCGCCGATCATCATGCTGACCGGGCACGACACCGATTCGGACACCATTTTGGGCCTCGAATCAGGCGCCAACGACTATGTGGCAAAGCCGTTTCGGTTTGCGGTGCTGCTGGCGCGGATCAGGGCACAGTTGCGCCAGCATGAAGCCAGCGAAGACGCGGTGTTTTCGGTCGGCCCCTATAGTTTCCGGCCCGGCTCCAAGATGCTGACCGGCGCCAATGCTCGCAAAGTGCGGCTGACCGAGAAGGAGACCGCAATCTTGCGGTTTCTCTACCGCGCCGGCCAATTGCCGGTGTCGCGCGAGACGCTGCTGCAGGAGGTCTGGGGCTATAATTCGGGCGTCACCACCCACACCCTGGAAACCCACATCTACCGGCTGCGTCAGAAGATCGAAAAAGACGCCGCCAATCCCGAGATCCTGGTGACGGAAGCCGGTGGCTACAAGCTGGTGCCGTGATACGATCAGGCTTGCGATTCGTGCCATTTGGCCGGAATAGCGCGTCCCGATCACCGGTTATGCATGTCGATCGAAGATGATGTTGCACTGCTCGAGCGCGTCCCGACACTGCGCCTGTTGGGCACGACCGCGTTGCGCATGCTGGCGATCGGCTCCGAGCAGCGCAATTTCGCCCGCGGCGACGTGCTGTTCAACGCCGGCGACGACGCGGATGCAGGATTTATCGTCCAGCGCGGCGCGTTCCGGATCGATGACGGCGCCGGCGCCGAGATCGTCGTAGGCCCCGGCGCCTTGATCGGCGAGCTCGCTTTGATTGCCACGATGCGGCGGCCATCCAGCGCGATCGCGCTGGAGCAATCCACAGTGATCCGCATCGCCCGCAGCCTGTTTCAACGCGTGCTCGAAAGCGATCCCGCCGCGGCGCGCCGGCTGCGCGACGAATTCGCCAACCGCACCAGCCAGCTCGCCAGCGACATCCTGATGGCCGGCGCGAAATTGAGTATTTGAGTAATCCTCGCGGTGAGGTGTTAGACCCTCATGGTGAGGAGCGCGGCAACGCCGCGCGTCTCGAACCACGAGGCCATCGAACTCGCGGCCATCCTTCGAGACGCGGCCAACGGGTCCGCGCGAAGCGCGGCCCGATGATAAACTCCGACGCCGCTCCTCAGGATGAGGACCGTCAAAGTGGCACTATCGTAGCTCTCACACCTCCAGCGTCACCGTGACCGGCACGTGATCGGACGGCCGCTCCCAGCTGCGGGCGTCGCGGGTGATCTTGAAATCGGTGACGCTCTCTTTAAGCGCGCGCGATACCCAGATGTGATCGAGCCTGCGGCCGCGATCCCCGATGGTCCAGTCGGCGGCGCGGTAACTCCACCAGGTGTAGACTTTCTGCGACATCGGGATGCGTTCCCGCGCGACGTCGATCCACTCTCCATAAGTCTGCGCCGCCAACAGCTTCTCGCATTCGATCGGCGTGTGCGAGACGACTTTCAAGAGTTGTTTGTGCGACCACACGTCGTTCTCGTGCGGCGCGACGTTCAGATCGCCGACCAGGATATGGCGGTCCTCACCGCGCGGATGCAGCGGCTCGCACGCCTTCATCTCATCGAGGAATTTCAGCTTGTGCTCGAATTTCGGATTGAGCGCCGGGTCGGGAATGTCGCCACCCGCGGGCACATAGAAATTATGCAGCACCAGCGGTTTTGTCAGCTGCGCCTTTTCACCGAACGCCACCGAGATGTGACGCGAATCGATCTTGTCGCAGAAGGTTCTGATATCGGTGGTCTCGAACGGCAGTTTAGAGATCACCGCGACGCCGTGATAGCCCTTCTGCCCGTTCAACGCGACATGCTCATAGCCAAGGCGCTTGAAGCGTTTCAGCGGGAAAGCATCGTCGATGCATTTTGTCTCTTGCAGGCACAGCACGTCTGGCCGCGCGGATTTCAGAAATTTTGCGACGAGATTGATGCGCAGCCGCACCGAATTGATGTTCCAGGTTGTCAGGGAAAACCGCATGGGGAGGATGTATCAGGGCGAAGGCCAAAAGACACGACCGATCGACAGCGGCTGTGAATATGTCTCCGACCTCATCCTGAGGAGCGCGCCCTTGCGCGCGTCTCGAAGGATGGCCGCGAGTCCGAGTGTTGCGGCCATCCTTCGAGACGCTTGCTTCGCAAGCTCCTCAGGATGAGGTCTGTGCTCGCGGCGGAAGATAAGCCTCAGCCCGGCGACACCGGATATTTGGTGAAGTCGATCTTGAACAGGCCGGGATCGAGCCTCTTCGAGGTATCGAGATTGTACACCGCGACGGTGGTGTCATAGCCCTGCGGATCGGTCACCGTCCATTGCTTGAGCTGGCCGTCCTTGGCGCCGATCATCAGCATCAACCGGCTGGTGCCGATCAGCGCCTGCTTCTCCTCGATGGTGACGCTAATGAACAGGTCATCGGCGGTCACGCTGACGACATTGGTGTCCTTCAAGAGATCGATGCGGTCCGACAATAGGTAACGCAGCGGCGTCTGCGACAGCGGGTAGATGTCCTGGGTCGCAAGCTTGCGGTCGCGCACCGCGACCGACGATCCGTCGGCGATGATCGCGATCGGGCTCGGGTCGTCATATTCGAAACGCACCTTGCCCGGCTTCTGGATATAGAAGTCGCCCTTGGTCTTGTTGCCGTCAGGTCCGACCTGAACGAAATTTCCGGCCAGCGTCTGCAGCGACGATAAATACGAGCTCACTCTCGCGGCCTGCGCCTTCTGGTTGGCGTCGAAGCTCGCAAAAATATTGCTGGGAACATTGCGGCGCGGGTCGGGAATCACTGGCTCCGGCGGCTGCGCCGACGTCGCGCCGGTCGTCATCGGCGCTTTCTGAGAGTCCGACGCGCTCATCTGGACGCTGCCGCGCGCCTTTGGTGCGGGTTTTGGTATAGGCACCGTCTGAGCGGAAGACGACGTCACGACCGATAGCGCCGCGACGCCGACCAGCGATGCCGCGATCAGCGACGCCAACGCGGTGCGTAATCCAGTGCCTATCGCGGCAATCGCGAATCGTCCGGTCATGTTACGTTTCAGATTTCCAGTCAACGCGAGGTCCTGTCAGGCTTTCGCCCATGTTATCGTGGTTCCGGCCAAAAGCAGATACCGTATTTCCGTGAAAATATAATGCAATTCCTTGTGTCCCTGGCCCGGGTCAGATTTCTCAAAACCGGCTCTCTTCTTCTTCGACCAGAATCTCGCGCTTTCCGGCGTGGTTAGCCTGGCCGACAATGCCTTCCAGCTCCATCCGCTCCATCAGCGACGCCGCGCGGTTATATCCGATCTGCAGCCGGCGCTGGATGTAGCTGGTGGAGGCCTTGCGGTCGCGCTTGACGATCGCAACCGCCTGCGCGAACAAATCGCCGCCGCCATCGCCGCCCATGCCGGTTGCATCGAACACCGCGCCGTCCTCATCGGTCGGCTCCTCCGCCGTGACGGCTTCGAGATATTCCGGCTGGCCTTGGGTCTTGAGATGGCGCACCACCTTCTCGACCTCTTCGTCCGAGACGAAGGGACCGTGGACGCGGCTGATGCGTCCGCCACCGGCCATATAGAGCATGTCGCCCTGTCCGAGCAGCTGCTCGGCGCCCATTTCGCCCAGGATCGTGCGGCTGTCGATCTTCGAGGTGACCTGGAACGAGATGCGGGTCGGAAAATTCGCCTTGATGGTGCCGGTGATGACGTCGACCGAGGGCCGTTGCGTCGCCAGGATCACATGCAGGCCGGCGGCGCGCGCCATTTGCGCCAGCCGCTGCACCGCGCCTTCGATATCCTTGCCCGCGACCATCATCAAGTCGGCCATTTCGTCGACGATGATGACGATGTAGGGCAGCGGATCGAGATCGAGTTTTTCTTCCTCGTAGATCGCCTTGCCGGTTTCCTTGTCGAAGCCGGTATGCACGGTGCGCGTCAGCGCCTCGCCCTTCGATCGCGCTTCCACCAGGCGGGCATTGTAGCCGTCGATGTTGCGCACGCCGACCTTGGACATTTTCTTGTAGCGCTCTTCCATCTCGCGCACCGCCCATTTCAGCGCGACCACGGCCTTCTTCGGATCGGTGACGACCGGCGTCAGCAAATGCGGAATGCCGTCATAGACCGAGAGTTCGAGCATCTTGGGGTCGACCATGATCAGGCGGCACTGATCGGGCCGCAGCCGGTAGACCAGGCTCAGGATCATGGTGTTGATGGCGACCGACTTACCCGAGCCCGTAGTGCCGGCGATCAACAGATGCGGCATCCGCGCGAGATCGACGATGATGGAATCGCCGCCGATGTTCTTGCCGAGGCAGAGCGGCAGTTTTGCAACGCTCTCGTTGCCGTCCTTTACCGAAAGCAGCTCGCGCAAATAAACTTTTTCGCGATGCGCGTTCGGCAATTCGATGCCGATCGCGTTGCGGCCGGGGACCACCGCGACGCGCGCCGACAGCGCGCTCATCGAACGCGCGATATCGTCAGCAAGCCCGATGACGCGGGAGGATTTGATGCCGGGCGCGGGCTCGAGTTCGTACAACGTCACCACCGGGCCGGGATGGGCCTTGACGATCTCGCCGCGGACACCGAAATCCCCGAGCACGCCTTCCAGCGCGCGCGAATTGCTATCGAGCTCCGACTTGCTGAGCGGCTGGCGATCCGAGGCTTTCGGGGCGGTCAGCATCGACACCGCAGGCAGGTCGAACCTGTCGGAGGATTTGCGCGCAGGCGCCCGTGGTGCAGCCTTCTTGCGCGGGGCGCGGGCGGCCGCCGCTTCTTCTTCCTCGTCGTCCTCTTCGTCAAAATCTGTGTCGGTCTGCGGCGTCAACGCGGGCGCCGCGCGGCCGAGACTGGGCTCCTGACGCTCGAACGCCGCTGTCCGCGGCGCCGGCGCGCTCGCGACCAGCGAGCGATAGGCGGTGGTCAATAGCCATCCGAGCCGCGCCTTCGCGCTCATCAGAGCATGAAACGCCCATCCAATCGAAACCGAACCGCCGTCATCGTCCGCTTCTTCGTCCTCGAACGGCGCGTCGTCTTCGTCGATCCCGGCCGCCTCCTCATCCTGCGCGCGCGAACCTATGCCGCCAGCGATCAGGAATGTCGCGATCATCGCGGCGAACAGGATAGTGCCGAGCACGAGCCGATAGAAAAAACCGGGCGGACCGAACACGACGGCGGGCGCGCGCACCAGCGCGTCGCCGACCACGCCGCCAAGCCCGGTCGGCAGCGGCCAGGCCCCGCCATGCGGCCAGCAACTGGCAAAGCCCGCCGATATCACCGCGCAGAGAATCCAGCAGCCGAGCCGCAGCGCCTCGCGGTCGAATGCGCGGTGGGTCAGCATGCGCCAGCCCCACACCGCGATGGGCAGGATCAGCATGATGGCCCCTAGGCCCAGGATCTGCATCAACAGATCGGCGCCGATCGCGCCGGGATAACCGACGATGTTGCGGATTGCGCGCGACGTCGCGTGGCTCAGGCTCGGATCCTGGACCGACCATGTCATCAGCGCGGCTGCCGCGACGCCCGACAGCGCGATCAGGCTTAATCCCGCGAGCTCGCGAACGCGCCGCGTCAACGCTTCGCGGATCGAGGCCGGCAATTGGCTGACCAGGGGAATGACACGTTCGATCGCCGGCGTGCTCATGCTTTCGCCACTAGGTTTTCATCTTTGCGCATGATCTTTCCGGAAAACCGGTTTCCACTTTTCCGGATCATGCTTTAGTCCAGAATTTCAACGAGGCGATGCAGCGCCTCGGCGGTTGTTTCACTGTCGGCGACCAACGCCAGGCGGATATAGCCCGCGCCGGGATTGGAGCCATCGGGCTGCTGCCGCGCCAGGTAACTGCCGGGCACCACGCGCACGCCGCCCTCTCGGTAGAGTTTTAGTGTCGCGGCTTCGTCGCCGCCGCGCTCGGAAACGTCGAGCCAGACGCAGAAGCCGCCGGCGGGCCTGACATAGCCATAGCGATTGCCGAGGATCTGATCGGCGAGATCGAATTTGATCCGGTAAAGCCTGCGGTTCTCCTCGACATGCGCCTCGTCGCTATAGGCTGCGACCGCGACATGCTGCAGCGGCACCGGCACCTGGGGTGCTGCGACATTGCGCAATTCGTGAAACATGGCGAGAAACTTCTTGTCGCCGGCCGCGAAGCCGACGCGCATGCCCGGCAGGTTCGAACGTTTCGACAGCGACTGAAACGCGACGACATTTTTGAAATCAGGCCCGGCGCATTCCAGCATGCTGCCCGGCGCTTCCTTGGTGTAGATTTCCGAATAGCATTCGTCGCTGAGAATCATGAAGCCGAAGCGATCGGCGAGTTTTTTCAATCGGCCGAAATATTCCCGCGAGGCTACCGCGCCTTGCGGATTCGCCGGCGAGGCGATGTAGATCGCAACCGTTCGCGCCAGTGTGGCGTCGTCGAGCGCATCGAGGTCCGGCAAAAATCCGTTAGCAAGCGTGGTCGGCAAATAGATCTGCTCGCAATTCGCGGCGCGGGCGCCGGCGCCATAGGCCGGATAGAACGGATTGGGCATCAGGATCGCGGGCCGGCCGCGCCGCTCGCCGACATAGCGCGCGGCGGTGAGGCCGGCGAAAAACAGGCCCTCGCGGCTGCCGTTCAAAACCAGGATCTCGCTTTCGGGATCGACCGGGCGCGGCAGGTCGAACCGGGTGGACAGCCAGCCCGCGGCCGCCCGCCGGAACGGCTCGATGCCTTTCGCAATGGGATAGCGGCCGAAATCGGCGACGTGCTTTGCCAGTACCGGGCCGACAAAGTCCGGCACCAGGTGCTGCGGTTCGCCTAATGATAACGCAATCAATGGCTTGCCGGGCTGATAGGGGGCCAGTAGCTCGGTCAGCCGCGCGAACGGCGAACGCTCGCTTGCCTCGCTGCCGGCGCCCTGCGGAGCACGGGATGGAGCGGTCATGGCCATACTTCTGAACGCCAGCCTTGTTGGACGGCCGGTCGCCCGCGGACCGGCCTCAAACGGATCAAACCACCATAGATACGGCGAGGTTAAGACGCGATTAACCATCGGCGCCCCTCGACAATTTGCGTGGTATTACCATATTATATCGGAGTATTACCTTGGAGAGCGGCGATGGCAACCACGGTTACGCGCAAGGGCCAAGTGACGATTCCAAAGCCGGTTCGCGATCATTTGGGGATAGGCCCGGGCAGCCAAATCGCCTTCCGTCGCGCCGACGACGGCAGCATTGTGATCGAGAAGGCGGATAGGACGCAACAGCCGAGCCGGTTCGCCAAAGTGATCGGCAGCGCAGGACCCGGTCTTTCCACCGACGAAATCATGGCGCTGCTTCGCGGGAATGACCCGTGACGCTTGTGGATACAAATGTCCTGTTGGATGTTTTCACCAAAGATCCAAAGTGGCTGGGTTGGTCGCTAGCGCAGTTAGAGGAAGCCGCTTTTAGGGGACCTTTGTTGATCAATGATGTGATCTACGCGGAGACATCGACCCGCTATTCCACCATCGAAGATTTTGAAACTGTGCTGGCCGGCGCCGGCGTTAGGGTTGCGCCGACGCCGCGGATGGCGCTGTTTCTCGCGGGCAAGGCCTTCACGCAGTACCGCAGCGCTGGCGGGATTCGCACCGGCGTGCTCGCTGATTTTTTTATCGGTGCCCATGCGGCCGTCGAACGTTGCCCGCTGCTGACGCGCGATGCACGACGTTATCGAAATTATTTTCCGACAGTGGCGTTGATCGCTCCACGAGGGGATTGAAACAGCGGGAAGCGCCGACGGAGCGCGGCGAACCAAGTTTCGACCACGTGTTGTTTGGCCTCAGCGAACCGTGCATTGGGTGACGAGCAAGAACAGCGGCCACTGGGAAAGTAAGGACATCACGACGCACATATGGACCATGATGTGAGTCACGGGAATTGCGGGCGGGGTCATATGACCGAACAGCATTCCCCCCTGCCGGTCCATACTTTCGATTGCCCTTCGAGCGAACCAGTTCCACCGAACGGCAATGAAACAACAAAAAATGTTCAAGGGCGCCGTCAACATAACGACGTCTTCCCACAACGAGGTAGAGTGCGCGTTCTTGAGGTGCCAACTTGGACACTGATCGGGAGGTTCAGCCATCAGCAATATCGCAACGGTTACTCCGGATAGGACTACGCTCGCCGCGACAGCAAGCCGGGCAACCTTGACCCAATTGCCGTCATCAAATTTGGGAAGTTGCGTCTGCTCCGTCATGCTTGCATCCTAATCGGGACAACTGCCAAATCAAGCAGGCGTAGGACACAACAACCGACGAGGCGTGCGATCGCGCCGATGATAAACTCCACGTATTACGCCGGTTTGCCGCATCGAATGCATGCTCAACGTTCGGCGGATTAGGCCTCACTAACTAATCCACCCTGCGGACTTGCGCCCTACGGCAATCCCTCGGGGATCAGATGGAAGCGCTGCTTGTCGTTGGTGTAAATCGCCGCTGCCCGTCAGTCAGTCAAATGCAGGATATCGCGCATTTTATCCACCCGCGTCAGTCGTTGTTAACCCCGAGCCAAGGATGGACAGCAATTTAGCAATTCGCCCGCCGTGCGAATGCTATGGCTGAGGCCGGAACGGGGCGGGGTCGTGACCATTCAAATCAACACTCACAACGATGTGCTGCGCCATACAGCCAGACGGGTTGCGGTGGCCACGGGCCTGACGATTGTCATGACCGTCACCACGCTGCTGTTGATTCTGGGCACGGATTTCGACGCCACCGTCCGGGTTGGTTATGTCATCGGCTTCAGCCTGTGCGTGGCGACCGGTATCTCGGCCATGCTCGCGGGCGCGCTCAGCTATCGATCGGCGCGGTTGATGCGGGAGTTGACGCTGACGCGCATCGAGATGTCGCGCATCTCGCAAACCGATCAGTTGACCGGATTGCTCAACCGGCGCGGTTTCGACGATGCCGCCGTTCCGGCGCTCGGCGCGGCCCGCGATGCCGGCGTCCCCGTCGTTGCCTTCATGTGCGACATTGATCATTTCAAATCCATCAATGACCGATTCGGTCATGAAGCCGGCGACAAGGTGCTGGTCGGGATGGCCGATGTGCTGCGCCGCTTCGCGAGGAAAGACGGGGTCTTGGTCGCGCGATATGGCGGCGAGGAATTCGCGGCGCTGATGATTGGAATTGCCAGCGATCAGGCCGAGCAATATGCCGAGGAAATCCGCAAGGCCTGTGCGGCAAAACAAATCCTGACCGGCGAAACCTCGGAGCGCGTGACGATCAGCATCGGCTTTACCGTTGGCCGCGGTGAGGTCGAACTGGCAACCATGATGCGGATTGCCGACCAGGCGCTTTACGCCGCAAAACGTCGCGGCCGCGACCGCGTGGTGCAGGCCGACAAGCGCTCGCTCGAAATCGCGTGAAGTGAAGGGCTACGCGCTACCAGCGGCCCGTCAAGCGCAGAAGACGCTATCCACGTGGCAATCGTACCTCGCTGAATCGAAGCGCAAAGGGACTCTTTCCCTGAAATTCCAGAACGCGGTTCTCGACGAGCGCGTTGATCCGCGCAGCCAACACGATGTCGCCGGTTTGAAAAACGCCGTCCATCGTCTGATCGGTCAAAACCTCACCCACAACCCTCGCGACCTTCAGCCAATTGGCCTTCACGTGGGATAGCAAGAGTGAATCAAAGAAAGTGATTGGCGCCGACACAAGCTTGTCGCCGTCGATAACGCGTAGCGGCGCGTTTTCCGAACGGAGTTGGCGCCAGAGATCGAGATATCGGCCCCGCGCGCTCATCTGCAACGGCTCCGCCAAATCCCAGAGATCGTTGTTGCATATCGTATTGTGGTCGAGCATCCCCAGACTCATCGCCAAACGCGGCCGCCGGGGTGGGCCGTGCTCGGGGCGGTAGGAGACCTTGACGTCGGTCAGATCGACCACCTCGCACGGCGCGTCTCCGAGCCGCCAAAGCCATTCCAGGAATCCCGCATATTCCATTGCAGACCGGCGGGACACCCAGGCGATCTTTCGATGCCGCTGGGAGAGCGACTCGTTCCAAAATGCATGGGCTCGTGTCGAGATATCCTCCCAACCATTATCCCCATCTTGCTCCGGCGTGGATGGCCAGCCTGTGAACCCCAGTTCTTTCTCAACCCAATTCCTGCGGGCTTCCGGGTCAACCGGGTCGATCGGACCAAAACTCAAATTGTCGGCGAGGCTGACGACAGTATCGCCCCTGCCGCTCGCCTTGAGCGCCTCTCGAAGGCTGGCAGCGCCGGTGTCCGTGAAAACGACATGAAGAATAGGAGGCACTATTGCTCGATCCGATCCATCCGGGTTTTTGGCCTGACGAGATCGCCCTACCCGCGCTGCGGCAATCGCTCGAACGCCGGCAATCCCTCGGGGATCACGTGGAACGGCTGCTTGTCGACGGTGTAGATCGCCATCTGCGGGCTACCGAACAGGCCGGGATCGTCGAGGGTGCCGACCTTCAAGATCGCCGCAGGCAGGCCCGGCCGCAGCGTCGTCATGTGCGTGCCGCACTCGGCGCAGAATTCGCGCGTCACGGCGCCTTCCAGATCGCTGCGCGCGAATTTCTTCGGGCTACCTTTCGTAAATTTGAAGCCATCGATCGGCATCACCACAAACATATTGGGCGAACCGCCCGAGATATACTGGCATTCGCGGCAATGGCATTGCGCCTTCATCATCGGCTCGCCCTCGGCGACATACCGCACGCTGCCGCAGTAGCACCCGCCTTCGAGTTTCATGGTGTTTCCCCTGTTGTTGTCGCGCGCACATTCGACGCCAGCGAGGCGGCTTTGGCAATGTTTTTTGAACCCGTAGCCCGGACGGAGGGAAGCGAACTCCGGGATTCTGACCGCGGACGGGCTGTTCCCGGATTTCGCTGTGCTCCATCCGGGCTACGGCGCGTGCGCCAAAACGCGATTTTGTTGAATGGGTTCAACGTGATTTGGGTCGTCCAGTCCCATTCGCAAAAATAAATCCGTTTCCATCTGACCCAAATCACTTCTAAAACTCACCCCGTCTCGTCCCACACAAGGGGCGTATCGCGATCGTCACGGACGCGGGATGGGATGCGGTGGACGCTGATAGTGCCATTGACGAACGGCACGAAGGCGGACGGCGAAGTCGTGTGGTCCTGACACCCCGACGCTGGTGTCAAGTTGGTGGACGCAAATCCGCCGATGACGGTGGCAAAAGAGCCCGGTCACCGGGGAGAGCACGAAATAAGCCGTAAAACCATTGCGTGCGGGAATGCCGGGATGTTCCGGTGGACTCGTGGTGACTAACGCGCGTGCTTTCTACACTACACGCGCGGCTGCGGGTGCATCGGCACCCGGCATTCCCCACGCCCTCACGGGCGGAGAATTCAGCACAACTCGGGCGCATCGCGCCGCGGGATCGCGAACCTCTATCCAGTCGTCATTGCGAGCGAAGCGAAGCAATCCAGCTTTGACGCCGAGAAACAGAAAAGCTGGATTGCTTCGTCGCTGCGCTCCTCGCAATGACGGGGGTCGGCTGTTTGAAAATTGAATCAGCAAACTCTCACCCGCCAAAAAGAAAGGGGCTCCAACTTGCGCTGGAGCCCCTCAACGGTCAGGGCATTGCCGGGTATGTGCCCGAACCGTAGTTCTGGGCGCGATCCTGAAAAAGATCGCGCCCCGGGAGAACTCACATATTGTAGGCCCGCTCGGTGTGCTCGGTGATGTCGAGGCCTTCGCGTTCGGTCTCGACATTGGCGCGCAGGCCGACGATGACGTCGACGACCTTGTAGAGGATCGCCGAGCCGATGCCGGACCACACCAGCGTGGTGCAGACGCCCCAAATTTGCGAGATCATCTGCGCCGAGAAGTCGTAGTCGGCGATCTTGCCGGCGGTGTAGTCCATGATGCCGGTGCCGCCGAGCGCCGGGTTGACCAGGATGCCAGTGCCGAGTGCGCCGACGATGCCGCCGATGCAGTGGACGCCGAACACGTCGAGCGAGTCGTCATAGCCGAGCGCGTTCTTCACCACGGTGACGAAG
Source organism: Bradyrhizobium lablabi (assembly GCF_900141755.1). NCBI lineage: Bacteria > Pseudomonadati > Pseudomonadota > Alphaproteobacteria > Hyphomicrobiales > Nitrobacteraceae > Bradyrhizobium > Bradyrhizobium lablabi. Next base: position 4,101,075 of record NZ_LT670844.1, read on the forward strand.
AACAGGCAGACCACGCCGACCACGAGACCGAGCACGATCGCGCCCATCGGACCGGAGTAACCGGCCGCGGGCGTGACCGCCACAAGTCCCGCCACCGCGCCCGAAATCGCGCCGAGCACGGAAGGATGGCCCTTGATGATCCACTCCGCGAACATCCACGACAGCGCTGCGGCTGCGGTCGCGACGAAGGAGTTGGTCATGGCGAGCGCCGCGCCGCCATTGGCCTCTAAGTTCGATCCGGCGTTGAAGCCGAACCAGCCGACCCAGAGCAGCGAAGCGCCGATCATGGACATGGTCAGCGAGTGCGGTGCCATCAGATCCTTGCCGAAACCGGTACGCTTGCCGATCAGGAGCGCGCCAACGAGACCCGCGATGCCCGCGTTGATGTGCACCACCGTGCCGCCGGCGAAGTCGATCGCGCCCTTCTTGAAGACCCAGCCGGCGTCGGCGTTGACTTCATCGAGCTTGGCTTGCGCCGCGGTCTTCGCTGCCGCGTCAGTCGCCGCAGCGAGTGCCTTGACCGCATCCGAGATCGCGTCCGGTCCGGCCCAGTACCAAACCATGTGCGCGATCGGGAAATAGATCAGCGTCACCCACAGCGGGATGAACAGCGCGACCGCCGAGAACTTCATGCGTTCGGCGAAGGCGCCGACAATGAGGGCCGGCGTGATCGCCGCAAACGTCATCTGGAAACAGACGTAGACCAGTTCCGATATGTTGGCGTCGACGCTGAAGGTGGCCGCCTTGGAGTCCGGCGTCACGCCCATCAGGAAGGCCTTCGAGAAGCCGCCGATGAAATCGGATCCGCCGGTGAAGGCGAGGCTGTAGCCGTAAAGCGCCCAGATCACGGTGACGATGCACACGGTGTAGAACACCTGCATCAATACCGAGAGCATGTTCTTGGATCGGACCAGACCGCCGTAGAATAGCGCAAGGCCCGGGATCGTCATCAACAGCACCAGCACCGTCGAGGTCAGCATCCAGGCATTGTCGCCCTTGTTGACGGTTGGCTCTGCATAGGCGGCGGTCGCGGCGAACAGGCCGACTGCGAGGGCCGCCAATCCCGCGCTATAGGGACGTTTGAACGTCATTTGTTTTACTCCTGATTGAATTGGGTTGGGCGCGAAATCAAAGGGCCGCGGCATCGGCCTCGCCGGTGCGGATACGAACCGCATGGTCGAGGTTGATGACGAAGATCTTGCCATCGCCGATCTGTCCGGTTTTCGCGGCCGAGGTGATGGCATCGATGGTCTTGTCGACCTGGTCCGAGGCGACAGCAACCTCGATCTTGATCTTGGGCAGGAAGCTCACCGCGTATTCAGCACCGCGATAAATTTCCGTATGGCCCTTCTGCCGGCCATATCCCTTGACTTCCGTCACCGTTAGTCCGTGAACGCCAATGGCGGTCAGGGCGTCGCGGACTTCTTCGAGCTTGAATGGCTTGATGATCGCCATAACAATTTTCATGGGTCCTATCCCCGCTTGGGCCCGGTCGAGCGTTGACCGGGCGTTCTTGACTGAGGTTCACCACGCGGAGAAAGTTCACTACGCGGGTACAGCCGGGCCGATAGAATCAAATGCCGTGCCAGATCGATCAGACTCCCTAACGGACTATGAACGCGGACCTTTTCAGGCTTTCCGGGATTAGGTCCAACCTGCGTTATTCGGTCGCGCCTAAAGCCTAGCCATCCCTGCCTAATTCTCTAGCACGCCTGACTCCCGACATAATCATGCCCACGACGAGAGCAGAAAAAAGGTATCTGGATAGAGATTTCAGCAAAAAAGTGTCCACGCATTGCGAAAAGCCCGGTCCGTCCAGCCGGTGATTTCGTGCGTGGCTGCCGGGCGCCGGGGATTTGCGCGAATTCAGAGCGCGTCGCTGTCGGTCTCGCCGGTCCGGATCCGCAGCGCATGGTCGATCGGGGTGACAAAAATCTTGCCGTCGCCGATCTGGCCGGTGCGCGCGCTCGAGGTGATGACGTCGACCGCCTTTTCGGCGAGATCGGACGCCACCGCGATTTCGATTCTGAGCTTCGGCAGGAAATTCACGACATACTCGGCGCCGCGATAGATTTCGGTGTGGCCCTTCTGGCGGCCGTAACCCTTGACCTCGGTCACCGTCATGCCGTGGACGCCGATCGCCGTGAGCGCCTGGCGGACCTCGTCGAGCTTGAAGGGTTTGATAATCGCAACAACGAGCTTCATGGTCAGGCCTTCATTTCCCAAAATTCGATTTTCCCAGAATTCGCGAACGCCGGTCGCGCTTGCTTTGCGCCCCGCCCGACTCTGGCATCTTTCCGTGCCCTTGGCACAAAAACTTGGCCTGAGGAGGCGAAAAACAATTGCGGCTGCCGGCCTTCGCTCGGTAGCCTCCGTGTACAGGCGCCGCGGCCGTCCGCCAAGATGCGCCATAGTGCCGGCGTGGCTAGGCTCGCCAGGCTGAGGGGGAGTGAAATGTCGAACCGATCCTGGTTTTTTGCGTCCCAAGGCCAGCAACAAGGCCCCTATCCGGAGGCTCAACTACGCCAATTCATCGCCACGGGAACGGTGACGGCGGAGACGTTGGTCTGGTCCGAGGGCATGGCGGGCTGGCAGAAGGCAGGCGAGATTCCGGGCCTGTTTTCGGGAGGTTCGGGCCCACCGCCGATTTCGCAAGCGGGCGGCCCATTGGTAAGCGCCGGCGACCATGGTGGCGGGCCCTTGTCGATCGATGTCGGCGTCTGGTCGCTCCTCGGACAAAGCCTGCTGTTCGTCATCGGCTTGGTGCTGGTGATCCCCGCTCCCTGGACGGCAACCGGCTTCTATCGCTGGATGGTATCCCGCCTCCACGTCCCCGGGCGGCCCAACCTCGGCTTCACCGGCGAGGTCGGAGATATCTGGTACGTGTTCGTCGTGTTAGGCCTTTGCACCTATGCCGGGTTTAGCGGCTACACCTCTGTCCAGTTAATTCTGCTTTTGGTTGAGGGGTTTTTGTCCTGGATGGTGGTTCGATGGATCGCGGCCAATCTCTCATCGAACGGCGAGCGGCTTCCGATCGAGTTCAAGGGCAGTGTGCTGGGCTATGTCGGCTGGTACCTGCTGATGACTATTTCGGTCATCACCATCATCGGCTGGGCCTGGGTCACAACCGCCTGGATGCGATGGATCTGCCGCAACATCGGCGGCACGCACCGCGAGGTCGTGTTCAACGCGACGGGGTGGGGGGTGCTGTGGCGAACCTTGCTGTTCGGCCTGGCCTGCGGGTTCTTGATCCCCATTCCATGGGTGTTGCGCTGGTACACGCGCTGGTACGTGTCGCAATTCGCGCTGGTCGAGCGAACCGCTTACGCCAACGCATAATGACGCGCTTTACTTGATGACGCGCTCTACTTGCGCTGGCGGATCGAGCCTTCCTGGGCGACGGACGCCACCAGCGTGCCGTCGGGCTTGAAGATCAGGCCGCGCGTCAGCCCGCGGCCACCTTGTGCGCTCGGCGAATCCTGCGCGTAAAGCAGCCATTCGTCGGCGCGGAACGGGCGGTGAAACCACATCGCGTGATCGAGGCTTGCCGGCATCATGCGTTTGTCGAACAGCGTGCGGCCGTAGCGCGCCATCACGGCATCGAGCAGCGAGAAATCCGACGCATAGGCGAGCGCACACATATGCGTGGCCGGATCGTCAGGCAGTTTCGCGGCGGTGCGGATCCAGACATGGATGCGGCCGTCATCGATCTTCTGGCCGAAATAGCGCCCGAGCTCGACCGGGCGCAGTTCGATCGGCCGGTCCGACTCATAGTAACGCCGGATGAATTCCGGCATCTCGCGGAACATCGGCTGTTTTGCCACTTCCTCGGCGGTGAGTCTTTCCGGCGGCGGCACGTCGGGCATCTTGTCCTGATGATCGAACGCGCTTTCTTCCTCGACATGAAACGACACCATGATCGAGAAGATGGCATTACCGTGCTGGATCGCGGTGACGCGGCGGGTCGAATAGCTCTTGCCGTCGCGTAGCCGCTCGACCTCGTAAATGATCGGAATCTGCGGATCGCCGGGAAGAATAAAATAGCAATGCAGCGAATGCGGCAGCCGGCCTTCGACGGTGCGGCACGCCGCCACCATCGCCTGCCCGATCACCTGTCCGCCGAACACCCGCTGCCAGCTCGTCTTCGGGCTGTTGCCGCGAAACAGATTAACCTCGAGCGGCTCGAGATCGAGAATCGAAATCAGGTCGATCAGGCCATTGGACATGACGGCGCCTTCATTGCCTTAAAGTCATTCCGGGGTGAGGCAAAGCCTCGAACCCGGAATCTCGAGATTCCGGGTTCACGCGAAGCCGCGCGCCCCGGAATGACGATCTGGGGGGCTAAGAGCCTTGCTTCGCGTCACTGTTTCGCCCAGCTATAGTCATGTAGCAAGTATAGTCTGACGGCGTGAGTGAGTAAGATGTCGGCACAGCGAAGCATTGTCATTGGCGGCGGCGCGTTCGCAGGGCTCGCGCTCGCGCTCGCGCTGCGTCAGGCCCTTGGAACTGACATTCCGATTATTGTCGCCGATCCCGCCCTGGGGTCAAAGCCGAGCCGCGATCCGCGCGCGACCGCGATCGTCGCGGCTTGCCGCCGGCTGTTCGAGGCGCTCGGGGTGTGGGATCAGGTCGCAAGCGCGGCGCAGCCGATCCTCGACATGGTGGTCACCGATTCCAGGCTGGAAGACGCGACCCGTCCGGTATTCCTGACCTTCGCCGGGCATGTCGAGCCCGGTGAACCGTTCGCGCATATGGTCGAGAACCGCCATCTGATCGACGCACTGGTTGCGTGCGCCGAGACTGAGGGCGTCGAACTCAGCGCCACCGCGGTGAAGGATTTTGTCTCCCGCGCCGACGGTGTCGATGTGACGCTGGCGGACGGCCGCGTGATCGCGGCAAGCCTGTTGGTGGCGGCCGACGGCGCGCGCTCAAAGCTCCGCGAACGCGCCGGGATCGCCACCCATGGTTGGGAATACGATCAATCCGGCATCGTCGTCACCGTCGGCCATGAGCGTGATCATGGCGGTCGTGCCGAGGAACATTTTTTGCCCGCAGGGCCTTTTGCCATTCTTCCGCTGGCGGGAAAACGCTCCTCACTGGTATGGACCGAGAAACGCAACGAGGCGGCGCGCATCGTCGCCCTGAGCGAAGAAGAGTTTCACGGCGAGCTCGAGCAGCGTTTTGGCCTGCATCTCGGCGAGATCAAGGCGCTCGACAAGCCGCGCGCGTTTCCGCTTGGATATTTCGTGGCGCGCTCGTTCATCGGCGAACGGCTGGCGCTGATCGGCGACGCCGCGCATGTGATTCACCCGATCGCTGGGCAGGGGCTCAATATGGGCCTGAAGGATGTCGCGGCCCTTGCCGAGGTCGTCGTCGATGCCGCAAGGCTCGGCATGGATCTTGGACAAGCCGATGTGCTTGAGCGCTATCAGCGCTGGCGGCGGTTCGACACCATGGCGATGGGGCTTGCGACCAATTCGCTCAATCTGTTGTTCTCGAACAAATCGACGTTGTTGCGCACCGTGCGCGATATCGGCCTCGGGCTCGTCGATCGCGCGCCGCCCCTGAAAAGCCTGTTCATCCGCCAAGCCGCGGGATTAGCGGGCGAAGTGCCGCGGCTGTTGAAGGGCGAGGCGCTTTAGCGAGCGAATGGCGAATAGGGAGTAGCGAATGATAATTTCTCCATTCGCTATTCGCAACTCCCTATTCGCCTGCCTCTTCACTCGATCTTCCGCGCCTCTTCCGGCAGCATGATCGGAATGCCGTCGCGGATCGGATAAGCGAGCTTTGCGGAACGCGAGATCAATTCCTGCCGCGCCGCGTCAAATTCCAGCGGGCCCTTGGTCAGCGGACAGACCAGAATTTCCAACAGTTTTGGGTCGACGGTGCCTTCGAGGCGTTCGGGCGGGGAACTCATGCGTTGGTCTCCGGCTGGATCGTTCACTTCTGGTAGCATATTCGATTGAAACGTGAAGCGGCGCAGCGTTATCGCAAGGCCATTTTGGTGAGCTCGTCGAGCACGGCTGCCTGTCGCGCGCGCGGCAAGGGCTTGTCCGACAGCGCAAAGCCCAAAAACGCCCAATAGAAGATTTGCGCGCGGGCACGTGCTACGTCGGGCGCAAGCCCCGATGCCCGGAGCAGGCGTTCCACGTAGCTCAGCCGGCGCCGGTCGATGGCCTGCACCGCGACTCGAGCCTTTGGATCATGCGTCGCCCAGCTCCGCACCGCCTTCTCCAGCGTCAGCCTGCCGCCGAATGCCTGCCGCAGCAGCACCACAAGGGCGTTGTCTTGATCTGAGACGGCCTCGAGATTGGCAATGATCTGTTCGGCCGCAACCTCGCGCCAATGTTTCAGGATCGCTGAGTGAAACGCGCCGATATCGGCGAAATGCCAGTAAAAACTGCCGCGCGACACTCCCATCGCTTTCGCGAGCCGCTCGGCTTTCAACGCCGTAAAACCGCTTCTTGCCAGCGTCTTGAGGCCCTGATCGAGCCAGTCTTTTGCGGAAAGTTGATCGCTCATGTCCCTGCCTGCGACAATCCACCATACATGACTGTATTGACGTGGGCCAGCGTCTATCCTACTCACCATACAGCACTGTATGGAGGAACCGATGCGCGACCTCTTGCTGCAATGTTCCGGCCTGCTCGCGATCGCGGCGGCGCTGATCCACGGCGCGATCGGCGAAATCAAAATACTGCCGCGCCTCACCATCGAGCCGGCGCGATTGCGCACCCTGATCCGGGTGGTCTGGCAGGCCAGTTCCGTGGCGTGGATCGGGTGCGGCGTGCTCTTGATCGCCGCTCCCTGGATGGCCTCTGAGCCCGCGCGGCACTGGATCATTGTGACCATGGCGTGCGTATTTGCATTGAGCGCGATGGGCAACGCCCTCGCCTCGCGTGGCCGGCATTTTGGCTGGATGGCGCTCAGCGCGGTGGTCGCGCTGGCGGTCGCGGGATACTGAGGCGACTTGCCGTTGTCATTGGCGTGTCACCCGCCAGATCGTGCCGTTTCCGTCTTCCGAGAACAGCAGCGCGCCGTCATGCGCGACCGCGACACCAACGGGCCGTCCCCACACCCGGGAATCATCGATGACAAATCCGGTGACAAAATCCTGATATTCGCCGGTGGGCACGCCGTCTCTGAGACGAATGCGGATGATCTTGTAGCCGGTGCGCTTTGAGCGGTTCCATGAGCCGTGCTCCGCCGCGAATCCATCGCCACGATATTCGCCGGGAAACGCGCTGCCGTTGTAGAAGGTGAGCCCCAGCGAGGCGGAATGCGCCTGGATCAGAACGTCTGGCGTGGTGACCTTGCCCTTCAAATCGGGACGTTCGCCCACGTGCCGCGGATCTTCGTTGTTGCCGATATAGTACCACGGCCAGCCGTAGAACCCGCCCTCGCGTACCCGCGTCACATAATCCGGCACCAGATTGTCGCCAAAACCATCGCGCTCGTTGGTCGAGCAATACACATCCCCGCTTGAGGGATGAACCGCGAGCCCGACACAATTGCGGATACCACTGGCAAAGATGCCCGCGGGTTTTCCATCGGGCTCGAACATCAGCACATCGGCGCGATCGGTTTCGCTTCCCCAGCTAGCGCCGAGCGGGTGGTTCGCATTCCAAGCCGGCAATCCGCCTGGCGGGCTTCCCATCCCTTCCGCGTCATTGCCGGCCGAGCCGACCGATACCAGCATCCGCTTGCCGTCCTGGGTGAACACGATGTCCCTGGTCGAGTGTCCGTAGCCATGCGGCAACTCCGCAACGACGGTTACGGGTTTTCCGGTGGCCTTGAGATCCCCCGCTTTGTAGGGAAAGCGAAGGACGCTATCGGTGTTGGCGACGTAAACCCATTGGGGATTGTCTCCACTCGGATAAAAGGCAATCCCGAACGGCTGCTTCAGCCCGCTCGCGTAGATCTCGTTCGCGGAAGGTTTTGCGGCGCCGTCGGCGGCGCGTAACACGCGAATTCGTCCCGACCCGGTTTCGGCGATGAAGATGTCGCCGTTCGGCGCCAACCGCATCTGGCGCGGTCCGCTCAGTCCCTCGGCGAATAATTCGATCTTGAATCCGGCTGGAACTTGCGGAAGCGCCCCCGACGGGCGCTTGACGACGCGGGAGACGTTGGCAGATGAGGGCGTTGCCCCGGGCCGCGGCAGGTCTTCAGGCTTTATCAGGCGCATCACGCCGGGCCGGTCGGTGCGCCAGTCACCAAACGCGGCGCTGCCCAAAAGCGGCCCCGATTGGGCCAGCGCGTGGCTAACGCCGGCGCCGGCGAAAACCGCTGCCGCCAATAGGCATAAAGGCCGATTGTGCAAGCGCATGATCCTTCAATCCTTCCATATATTCCAACCGCGGCGTTCAACATTCGTACATGTCTTCGTTACCCGGCGGCCGCGAACTTATAATCTATCTAAGGTGGGCCGGTTTCCGATCGTCACGCTTGACCTCTCTGCCCGCGATTGAAAATACAAGCCATGGCAAGCACCAAACCAACTGACGCCCGCCCGCAGATGCCGCTGGGATTGGCCCAACGCGGCTACTCCGGCGTGATCCAGCATCTCGCGGCGGATGATTCGGGCTCGGCGCTTTCCGCCATCGAGCTCGAAAGCCGTCTGATCGAGCTCGGCTTCGTGGAAGGCGCCAAGGTCGAGGTGCTGCACGAAGGCATTGTCGGGCGCGACCCGATCGCGGTCCGCATCGAGAATGTCACGATCGCGGTGCGCCGGCGCGAGGCGATGGCCGTTATCGTCGCCTGACGGAACTGGACTGCCGCCATGGAAGCACCACTGATGCATCTCGCTCTGGTCGGCACGCCGAACAGCGGCAAGACCGCGCTGTTCAATGCTTTGACCGGAAGCCGTCAGAAAGTCGCGAACTATCCCGGCGTCACGGTGGAGCGCAAAGAAGGCTCTTTCGTCACGCCGCTCGGCCGTCAGGTGTCGGTGGTCGATCTGCCCGGCACCTATTCGCTGCGCGGCCGCAGTCCCGATGAAGAAATCACCCGCGATGTCGTGCTCGGCCGCACCGCCGGCGAAGCGCTGCCCGATCTTGTGCTGTGTGTCGCCGATTCCACCAATCTGCGGCTCACCATTCGTCTGGTGCTCGAACTCAAGCGCACCGGCCGGCCGCTGATGCTGGTGCTCAACATGTTCGACATCGCCACCCGCCGCGGCGTCACCGTCGACGTTGTGCGGCTCTCGGAAGCCTTGGGCATACCGGTGGTGACCTCGATCGCGGTGCGCAAGGGCGGCACCGCCGAGCTGTTGCGGCGGACCGACGAGATCGCCGCGCAGGCCGCGATCCCGGTGCAGGAAAATCGCTGGCAGCCATTGTCGGTCGCGGAATTGCGCGCCACCCAGCGCGAGGCCGATCGCATCATTGCGGCGACCGTCAGCCTGCCCGCCAAACCCGATACCTGGACCGCGCGGATCGATGCCGTCGTGCTGCACCCGGTCGCGGGTCTCGCCATCCTGGCGCTGATTCTTTTCGTGATGTTCCAGGCGGTGTTCGCCTGGGCGCAGCCCTTGATGGAGCTGTTGTCGTCCGCCTTTGTCGCGCTAGGTCAATTGGTCCACGACACCCTGCCCGCGGGCCCGTTGCAAAACTTCCTGCAGAACGGCGTCATTTCCGGCGTCGGCAGCGTCATCGTGTTCCTGCCGCAGATCATCGTCATCTTCCTGTTCATCCTGCTGCTCGAAGATTTCGGCTACATGGCGCGCGCGGCGTTCCTGATGGATCGCATCATGGGCGGCGCCGGCCTGCACGGCCGCGCCTTTATTCCGCTGCTCTCGAGTTTTGCATGTGCCATCCCCGGCATCATGGCGACGCGCGTGATCGACAATCGCCGCGACCGCCTGACCACCATCCTGATCGCGCCGCTGATGACCTGTTCGGCGCGCATCCCGGTCTATACGCTGATCATCTCCGCCTTCATTCCCGCGAAACAGATATGGGGCTGGATCGATCTGCGGGGGCTCGTGATGTTCGGGCTCTATGCCGCGGGCATTACGAGCGCATTGGCGGTGTCGTTCCTGATAAAGTTCTTCATGTTGCGGGACTACGCGCCGGCGCCCTTCATGCTGGAACTGCCGGACTACAAGCTGCCGCGCGTCCGCAGCGTCGCGATCGGCATCTACACGCGGGCAAAGATGTTCTTGCAGCGGGCCGGCACCACGATCTTCTCGATGATGGTGCTGATCTGGTTCCTGGCATCGTTCCCATTGCCGCCGGCCGGCGCCGAAGGCCCCGCCATCAATTACAGCCTCGCCGCCATGATCGGCAAAGCGCTGGAGCCATTGCTGGCGCCGCTCGGCTTCAACTGGCAGATCGCGGTCGCGCTGATTCCGGGCATGGCCGCGCGGGAAGTCGCGGTCGCAGCCCTCGGTACGGTTTATGCGATCGAGGGAGGCAAGGAGGCCGCCGAACAGATCGGACAGGTGCTCGCCACCAAATGGAGCCTCGCGACCGCGCTGTCGCTACTGGCCTGGTATATCTTCGCGCCGCAATGCGCCTCGACGCTGGCCGTGATCCGTCGCGAGACCGGAAGCTGGAAGTGGATGGCGGTAACGTTCGGCTACATGTTGGCGCTCGCCTATGCCGCGAGTTTGGCGACCTACAATATCGCCTTGGCGCTGGGCGCAGGATAGCTCGCGATCGAAGCTATGCCGATACGTCATCCGCCCTTCAGGCTTGACTCATATTTCCGAAGGATGCGCTTGACGCCGTCGGTGACGTGCTTCGACGACAGCGTGGCGCCGCTGATATTCTTGATGTCGGCGTTCAACTCGAGCTGTGAGTTCGCGGTCTTGCCCACGAACTGCGCACGCCACGCGGCGTCGCGCACCTCGTATCCGTAGGACTCCCGGTAGTCCATAATCTCGATCTGCTTGACGGAGCCGTTGGCGTTGATGCCGACGGCCATCGTGATGAACTCATGCTTGCCGACCACCCGGTCGACGACGAAAACTCCGCCATTGGACGTTCGCCAGACGTTGGGTTGCCCGGTGGCGGCAAACGTCGCGCCAGGAAAAATCGTGCGCTGGGCCTGTTCGACGGTGAGATAGGCGGTCGCGTGAGCGGATGTGGAAATGACGGCGAGCGGGATCAGCGCCCATGGACTTGTCTTCATGTCATGCACCTCAGAACGTGTAGCCGGCCTTGAGCCGGAAGCGAAATTTTTCGAAGTCGTTATCGAGGATGTAGCCGTTCACCAGCGCGCCCGGCACGGTGTCGCTGTGCGCCGTGGCCCACGGCATCTGCCAGAGTGCCGTCATGGTGACGAAGAAACGCTCGCCGCCATAATGCAGGGTGGGACCGAGATAGTAGCCGCTGTTCGATTCGTGATTGAATACAAAGCCGTTGTATTCGTGCTCGTTGACGAATTCGAAGCCCGCCGACCAGTTCTCGACAAACCGGTAAGACACCGCGAGCGCGTAGTTGATGTCGGTTTCCTCTTGCCAGCTGGTCGCGGTTCCGGTCGGGTCCGCCGGGTCCAGGAGGTTGCGGAATTCCGGCGCGTAGGTGAAATTGAACGCGACCGTCAACAGATCGTCGAGGAAATTCTTCTGCACGATGATCTTGTTTTCCACCTCGAAGAAGTTCTTGCCGACGGTGGGCTCGGTATACAATGCGAGGCCAAAGACGTCGGTATACGGGCTGAGAATCCGGTAGATCGCCTCGCCGGAAACGCCGACCAGGCGCGCCTTGTTAAAATGATCGTCCGGGCCCGGATAGAAGTCGGCGAATTGCTCCGGCGGCGTGGTCGCTCCGAACGGCCCGTTGTGATAGGCCTGCGTCCAGTTGTAATTGAGATAGAGCGCGACTTGCAGGCGGTCGGTGAGACCGTATTCGAACTCGGTTCGTCCCTCGATCTGGTCGTAAGTGCCGGCGATCTTCTGGTGCCGCCACGTCATCCATTGCTCGACCTCCTTAGCCCCCTGCGGCAGCAGATCGGTAGTGTAGACGTAAGCAAACATCGACTCTTCGGCAGATGCCGCGAAACTGACGAGCGAGAGAATGGCCGCAAAAGCCACGCTGGTGCGCCAGCGTTTACGTCGTTCCGGCGCGGCGGTTGCGTTAGCGATCCGAGCTATCTGTGGTGTGTATCTGTCGTGCATGGCCAGCCGCCTATTGGTCCGCGACGGGACCTTTGTGTTGGCTGGCTGCCGATGCCCTGATGGCAAAGGTGACTGGCTGATGAAATGCTGCGCTTCGCGCTTTGTCCGAAAATGCGTCGGGCGATCCGTCTACTTCGTCAGGATGAGTTTGCCTGCCGCAGTGACTTGCAGGCGATAATCCTCTTGCTCGTGACGAATGATGACCATCCTGTCGCCGCCGAGCAGCTCACGGCTCGAGATCGTTCGCTGTGTCTTTGTGGTCGGCGGCACGGCGGCTTGCCGATCTCGCTCGTTCGGCTTATCCCCCATTGCGTCCCCGCGATATCAAAGCAAACCCCATATCCTTATTTCAAATAGCGGCGCGCCGAAGAGAGCGTCAACAGCTATGATTTAGACGCTCTCAAATTCGAACTTGATCCGCGCGCGCACCACACCGGCATTCCCAAATACGATTAGCGTTGAGAAAACTAGAACCGTTCTAGCTCTCGATCTTCTCACTTTAGTTTTGTTCTAATTCTAAAGTGGAGAGATTCCAGTCGCGGATTTGATTTCTGATTCCAAAAACATTTTGCAACGGTGTTAGTTGCCCCGGCGTCGCGGAGCCTTTGATTTCCGCGTATTTCGGGGGGTCGTCGTCATGTCGTTGTACCGGTTTCCATGCTTGCCTGCGTCGAAATTGCAAAGGGATCGTCGCACAAGGCGAAGGGCGCTGCTCGCGGCAACGGCGATATCGATCATGGGATACGGCAGCGCCTGCGCGGCCAGCGATGACACCAACGAAGTCCTGTTGAAGAAGCTGGAAAAGATGGAGCAGCGCATCGAGACGCTCGAGGCCGAGCTCAAGCAGAAACAGGCGCCGGCCGCCGAGAAGCAGACCTCGGCCACTGACAAGGGCACAAAATCGGCGGCGCCTTCAGCGTCGCCGAAAAGCGCCAATGCGGCGGTGCCAGCGGACCAGCCGCAGGACTCCCAGAGCAAGCAAGATTCGCAGAGCAAGCAGGACTCGCAGAGCAAGCAAGACCCGAAGGCCAAGCCGACATCAAAGTCGAAGCCGCTTGATTCCTCGAAGTTGCCCCCGCTTGATGCTGCGACGCCTGCCCCGGACAAACCGATCCTCGGCCTGGCGCCGTCGCCCGTCGCCGGTCTCAGCATCGGCGCCTATGGCGAAATCAAATTCGGCGTGCAGCAAAATCCGGCCGCCAACGGCGCGTGGCAGAATGGTTTCGATGCGGCGCGCTTCGTGCTGCTGCCGACCTACGCGATCACCGACAACATCATCTTCAACGCCGAGATCGAGTTCGAACACGCCGGTTCGGGTTTCGATGCCGACGACAAGCTGCACGGCACCGCCGAGATCGAGCAGATCTGGATCGACTTCAAGATCATGGATCAATTCAACTGGCGCTCACCCGGCGTCGACCTGGTGCCGATCGGCTATATCAATCAGCATCATGAACCGACGCAGTTTTACAGCGTCAATCGCCCCGAACTCTATAATGGCCTGATTCCGTCCACGTGGTTCGCGGGCGCGAGCAGCGTCTACGGGACGATTGCGGACGGTCTGACCTATCAGGTCCAGGTCTCCTCCAGCATTGAGGATTTTGGTGGCGACTTCGGTCTCCGCACCGCCGCGAATACCGTTCCTCCCTTCCCCGCAGGCTATATGGCCGGCATTGACGGTCTTAACGCGCTCGGTTTCTCGCGTCCGGTACGCGGAGGTTTTGCGCAGCTCAACGATACCCTCGCCTACGCCGGGCGGCTCGATTTCAGTCCGGCATTCCTGCCCGGCTTTGCCAGCAGCGTGAGCGGTTACTTCAGTCCCGACATCACCCCGCGCGGCGCCTATGCGGATACGGGTGCTTTGCTCGGACGCAACAGCGTCGGAATATTCGACGTTGAGGCCCGCTACCGTGTGCCCGACACCGGGCTCGAGCTGCGCGGCGAATATGTCCGCGTCGATTTCAGCCATCCGGAAAACCTCCGCGCCAACAACGACACCGACCCGACCAACAATGTTGGAAAATCGATGTTCGGCTATTCCGGCGAGATCGCCTATCACGTGCCGATGGGCACCATCCTGAACAGCGATTGGGAGGCGGTGCCGTTCTATCGCTACACCTACGAGAATTTACAGACCGGCGGCTTTGCCGGCACCGATGCCAATCTGCCGACTGGCGCCGGCCAGCGCCAATTCCACACCGCGGGTCTTGCGATCTTCCCGTCACCCAAATTGGTGCTTAAGGCAACCTATCAACGGGTGATCGACAAGAGCATCACCGGCGCGCTTTCGGATTCGTTTCTTGGCGGCGTTGGATTTTTCTTTTGATCCCGATGCGAGCGCGCTGACACAAACGCGCGCTTGAAGGAAAGTGACAGGAGCCAGCTGAATTATGACTTGGGTTCGATACACCTTGCCCGCCGCGGCGATCGTGTCGGTCGCCTCGCCCGCTTATGCGATGCAATATCTCTCGATCGAAGAAGCGCAGAAGCAGGCATTTCCCTCAGCAACGCACTTCTCCGAGGTGCAGGCCGGCCGGGTCTGGAAGGCCGAGGCCGGCGGAAAAGTTGCCGGATTTTTCATTTTCGACCGGGTGGTCGGGAAGCACCTCTTTATCGACTACGCGGTGGCTTTGACGCCGAGCGGCGCCGTCCACAGCGTCGAGATCCTGCAATACCGGGAATCCTATGGCGGCGAGATCAGGAGCCCGAGCTGGCTTGCGCAATTCGTCGGCAAGACCAGCGGCAGCGCGCTGAAGATCAATGGCGATATCCGCAACATCGCCGGCGCGACCTTGTCGTCGACCCATGTCACCGAGGGCGTGAAGCGAGTATTGGCAGCCTATGGCAATCGTCTCCGATAAAGTCCGCCGCGCGCGGCCGCTGCTCGGCACGTTTGTCGAGATCGAGGTCGCAGGGGCGGCCAGATCCGAACTTGATGCCGCGATCGATGCCGCGTTCGAGGCCGTTGCGCGCGTCCATCGGCTGATGAGCTTTCACGAGCGGGACTCGGACGTCAGCCGCCTCAACCGCGAGGCCTTTGTTCGGCCCGTCAACGTTCACGCCTGGACATTCCAGGTCCTGCAAGTCGCCGTCGACATGCATCGCCAGACAAAAGGCATTTTCGACGTCGCGATTGCACCGGCGTTGCAGGCCATGGAATTGCTGCCCCGGCTGGAGGGTGATGCTGCAATTGCCACGGAAGCGCGGTCGTTCGATGCGATCGAACTGCTTCCTGACAACATCGTCCGTTTTCGGCATCCCCATGTCAGGATCGATCTCGGCGGAATTGCAAAGGGTTTTGCCGTCGATCGCGCACTGGAGACGCTGCGCGGCTTCGGCGTCTCCGGCGGGATGGTGAACGCCGGCGGCGATCTCGCCGCATTCGGACCGGACCCGCAGACGATCCATATTCGCCATCCCTGCGATCCCCGCCGCCTGCTCTGCGCCGTCGAGATCACCGACGAAGCGCTGGCCTCGACGGCGCGCCGCTTCGATCCGTTTCGGTCGGCGGAAACGACGGCGTCTGCGATCATCGATCCCTTAACCGGCAAACCCGCTGACGTGGTCGATGGCGTTACCGTGCGCGCGCGGTCGTGCATGCTCGCCGACGCATTGACCAAGATCGTCATGGTTTCCGGGACCGACGCGCTTCGATGGCTTGAGCATTACAACGCGAGTGCGCTAATGGTCTCCGGCGACAGCGACATTCGCATCACCCCCGACTGGCAAGTAAACCTTGCGGCTTAAATCCTCATTTCGCCGATCAATCTATGCGGCCTTCGCGGTGCTGTTCCTGACCGGCGCCGTGTGGCTGGTCGCGGATTGGCAAAAGGATATTTCACCCGACGAGGTCTGGCAGCAGCTAGCTGCCACCATGCTGATGGTGCACGGCGGTGCCGCGATGATCACGCTGTTGCTGTTGGGTGCTCTGATCCCGATCCACTTGCTGCGCTCGTGGCGGGCCGCGAAAAATCGCATTTCGGGATCGGTCATGGTCGCATTCAATGCGGTGCTGATCGTCACCGCCTTCGGACTTTATTATCTTGGGTCGGAAGCCGTGCGGCCCTGGATGAGCTGGATCCATATCGCCGCGGGGATTTCCGTGGCGCTGTCATTTCCCGTTCATATTCTTTTGGGTAGGCGGAAGTTGCCTTAAGCCGCAAGCGTTTTCGATCACTGCAGCGGCGGATCGCCGCTGGTGCGCTTTTTGGCGAGGTCCATTTCGGTGACCGCGATCAGGATTTCGGCGCGGGTTTTCAAATCGGGCGCTTCCAGCATTGCTTGCTTTTCCGCAGGTCCATAAGGCGACATCATCGCCAGCGCATTGACCAGCGCCTCGTTCGGCGCGCTCTCGACGCCTTCCCAATCGACCTTGAGATTGTTGGCTTGGAGAAAATCCGTCAGCACCGTCAGCAGCGCCTCGCGATCCACCGCCTCTTCGCCCTTGCGTGCGGTAAAGTCGTCGATATAGGGGAAGTAATCCACCTTGCATTGACGATAGGCGGTCAACACGGTCATCTCCTCGACCACCTTGAAACGCGCGATGCCGGTGAGTTCGAGGATGTAGCGGCCGTCGCCGGATTCGGCGAGCTGGGTCATGCGCCCGACGCAGCCGACGCGAAACAGCGCGGGTCTTGATTCGTTCGGCGAATGCGTGACATCCGGCTGGATCATCCCGATCAGCCGATGGCCGTCGCGCAGCGCGTCGTCCACCATCGCGAGATAACGCGGCTCGAAGATGTTGAGCGGCATCTGGCCGCGCGGCAGCAGCAGCGCGCCGGGCAGCGGGAATACCGGGATCACCTCGGGAAGGTCGCCGGGCCCGCGATATTCGGCATTGATCGGCATGCTGCGGTCCCGGTGCTAGTGCATGAGGCTCTAACGCTGCGCGCGTATCATGATCGCAAAACCGGCGCCCCACTCTCCGGTCAGTTCCGAGGGCATGCTTTTCCCGGAATACACGGCTCACGAGAAAAGGATCGTCGACAATCGCTTTCGTCCCTCGGTGGTGGCCTCATCAGTCGGTCCCCACGCCTCGAAGAACTGCACCAACTGCTTGCGCGCGCCGTCGTCATTCCATTTGCGATCGCGCTTGACGATTTCGAGCAGCTGATGGGTCGCGTCAGCGCGCTTGCCCGAAGCGTTGAGCGCGGTCGCCAGATCGAATCGAGCCTGATGATCGAGTGGGTTTGCGGCGACTTTCTGTTCCAGTTCGGTGACCGGGCCGAGCGACTTGGCCTGCTCGGCGAGATCGATCGCGGCCTGCACGGCCTTGACTGCCGGATCATTGCGTTTCGATTCCGGCACCATGGCCAGCGTCTGCTTGGCCTGCTCGATGGCGCCGGTCGCCATGTAGGCTTTGGCGAGCCCGGCAAGCGCTGCGATGTTGGTGGCGTCAGCGGCCAGCACTTCGGCGTAGATTTGCGCGGCGGTGGCGGGATCGCCTTCCGCCAGCACGGCTTCCGCCTCTTTGAGGATTTCCGCGATATTGGGCTCGCCGGCGCCGGGCACGCCCGCGGTCAATTTGTTGATGAACGCCGTCACCTGGCTTTCCGGGATCGCACCCATGAATCCGTCGGCGGGCTGGCCGTTGACGAAGGCGATCACAGCGGGGATCGACTGGATTCCCATCTGGCCCGGGATCGCCGGATGCTCGTCGATATTCATCTTGACCAGCTTGACCTTGCCCTTGGCGGCGCGCACCGCCTTTTCAAGCAGTGGCGTGAGCTGGCGGCACGGGCCGCACCATGGCGCCCAGAAGTCGATCAATACCGGCTGGCGCTTCGACTCCTCGATGACGTCCTTCACGAACGTCTGGGTCGTCGTCTCCTTGATCAGATCGGCCGCCGCCTGCGGCGCCGGTCCACTACCCTGTTCTACGATCGTCACGGGATTCCTCGCCTGATGTCTTGAAAGGTTGGGCCCGTTCTAGCACGGCCCGGTGGGATGGTTCAGGAGTTCTGTTCACCTAAGTGGCGGCTGGGGCGGAAATTTCAATCGGTTCCGGCGACGGCGCCTGAGGGTTGGTCGGATCGGAGATCGGGTGGGCGGCAGGCCTCCGCAAGCCCATCATCGTGCCACCTATTCCCAACGAAGGAATTGAGCGATGGCAAAGGCTGATTACTCCACAATGTTCGCGCAGCCCGCCCCGGAGATGTGGAAAATCGTTCGCGATTTCAACAACTATCCGGTCTGGGTCGGCGGCGCCGGCGAAAGCCGGATCGAGGACGGCAAGACAGGCGACACCGTCAGCGCGGTCAGGAGCGTGCGCTACCAGGATCGGCACATCCGCCAGCGCCTGCTGGCCCAATCCGACGTCGAGCGGTCGCAAACCTACGAATTCTGCGGTGAGCCGACCCTGCCGGTCACCGGCTTTCAGGCCACCTTACGGATCACGCCGGTGGTGGATGGCGATCGCGCCTTCGTCGAATGGTGGGCGACCTTTGATTGCGAGCCGCTCCGCCGCGAGGAACTGACCGGAACCCTCCAAGGCTCGTTCGGCAGATGGCTCGAATCGCTGCGTGCCACGCTGCAAAGCCAAGCCCACAGCCTGCGGTCGGAGGACGCGGCGGCAGGTTAACCGCCGCGAGGCGGCCGTTTTGAGCCGATTTCGCCATATATCCTGCGATATCCGGACTTTTAGCCGGTTCCAACCCTCGCCCCGGCTGTTGCATTCGTAAGCCGCATTTGGCATAGCTCTGCCGTTGCCGGCGCGCGATCGCCGCCGCCAATCATCGGATGCGGGTGTAGCTCAGTGGTAGAGCACGACCTTGCCAAGGTCGGGGTCGAGGGTTCGAGCCCCTTCGCCCGCTCCAGATTTTCTTGGCAATTGGATAACTTCTGACGAACCGGACCGTCTGCGTGTCCGGTTCGGCTAAGCCGCGCGCCCAAAGCTGCGGCGCGATGCTCGCGGCGCCTCTAAAGAGGCCAGTTTCCCCGTCGCCGCGCCGCGGATAGCAGTGTGGACGTTCTCCCGAATACTCACGAGCGATTTGAACCGGGCCCGGCCTGCTCGATCGCGTCAAAGATCCATCCGTGACATTGGCCGCTGTTCTTGTCGGTTCCGACCGCGCGCAACCGGCGCAGCTCATCGGGAGGCGTCGCGAGAATCGCAACTGTGCCGAGAGCGGGGAAAAAAGAGCCGTCCCGAACGTGGGACGGCAGTTCAGGGAGGATCGTGAAGATGGAAGCCTCCAACAGGTCGATCGCGCGTTGTGCGTAGATGCGGCTTCCGAGACCGCCATCCGCGCGGCGCTCGGTAATCGTCAGAAGATCGCCGCGCAACTCGACAATGAGGGTCTCCCGATGCGGCTTGCTTGTCGGAATGTGCGGGGCTTCGCAGCTCGAGAATTGGAGCCTGTTCTTCATGCGGATCGAGAAGTCGGCCATTCCGTCGTCCCAGGCTGATCGGCTAGGATTGAGAGATTGATCGGGGTTGGGCGCCTTTAGCGACGGCCGATTGGCGGGCTTTGCGCTTCGATCCAAACCCATGTTCGGACACGGCCCGTGTCGCGCGGGCAATCGGGACAATGCGGTCGCGCCAGGAGAGAAAACCTCCGCGCGTGCCAGGCAGGCCGCGATGCCGAGGTCCCCGGTGAACTCGACGCGGGCAATGCCCTGGCGCCGAAAAACTTCGTCCTTGAAATAGAAATAGCGCACTATTTGCTTTCCCTGTTGCGGTTGCGGCGGCATCGTCCAAGCGCAAGTATGGGCAGGGAGCGTGAGGGCAGCGTGAAAAGCCCTCTTGGCGGTGAGCAAAGGTCATTTCACGCTGGGCTAACGGCGGGTGTGGCGAAATAGCCATCGAAGGGGCACTCAGATGAGCGCACACGGAACGATCTCTCTTTGGACTGCACGTGCGATTCAGCCCCGCGCAACTGGCCGGGAGGCTGACGCGGCGCCGGACGTCGTCCCGCCCGGGTTTAGACACTTCCTCGGGGACCCCGGTCCTTCGCAGCAATTCGCGATCGACGGGGAGCCTTTCAACCCGAAGGATTCGGGTCAGCGGATACGGGCTGGAGGCTTAATGGAGAAGCTCGCGGGTATCATCCAGTTCGAACCCGCGAAAGACTTCAATCCGGATATTCCCAGTGGCTACACGTATTTTCTGCAATTGATTGCGCATGACCTCGTTCAAAGCTCGCTATTTTTGTCACGCAATCAAAGCAGCGTGCTCGGCCTCAGCAACGTCCGCAGCAGGCCCTTGCGGCTTGAGACGATCTTTGGCGGCGGCCCTGTCCAATGTCCGTACGCTTATGAAGTGAGCGACAGTGGCTTTCGCGATCGTCTTCGGCTTGGAGGGGTACGTAGCGATGGTGAGTGCAATATTGATACGGGTGATTTGAGAGACGTTGCGCGCGCGCGCGCAACCGGAGTGCTTGCTAAAGAAGGATATCCCGAAGCGCTAATCCCAGACGCACGTAATGACTCACATGCTATTTTGTCGCAAATCGTGGTCATGCTTCATCACCTTCAAAATCAGATACTCGAAAATCTTTCTGCCAATGCAAAGATCCGTTCGACGGGAAGTCCGTTTATTGACGCGCAAAGGAAGTTTGTCGCGACACAGTCGGCATGTGCATTGATTTACCGTAGGATTATTCGAGACGACGTTTTGCCTAAGATTTTGCACCCCGATGTTCGTGCCGCATACGAGTCGGGGGTCATTCAAGTCATTGACCGCCCACAGGGTCTCGACAACGGCCCGTGGTTGGTACCGCTGGAATTCTCTTTTGGCTTTTTTCGTTTCGGTCACGCAATGATCCGGGCAAAATATTCGTTCAATCCAGAGACACCGCCGCCGTATGGCCGCCTCGGTCTGACTGAAATTATCGAGCACACCTCGGAAAAGAACCCCGCTCTAATGCCGTTTGAGAATAGTTGGACGATCGATTGGCAGCGGTTTTTCGGCAACGGCGAGGCGACGAATTTCAGCGTGAGAATTGGGCCATGGTCCCGCATGGACATCGAGAACGCCGTCCGGGGAAGTGAGCCAAACGAGCCGGGGCTGACGGTTCGCGATCTGACGAGTTCAATTGCGACGCAACCCTGGTCAGTTCGTGCCTTGGCCGAAACGCTGAGCAAGACGCACGGGAAACTGTTCCGGTCGTCGCCGTATCTGGCGGGCGCTCTGGACGACCCGAAGAATCCACCCTGGTACGCCGCCGTCTCGCTCTGGCTGTCGGATCGCCGATGCAGGCCTGGGCAAACCTTGAACGATGATGAAATCAGAATCCTGGCAGCCGATCCGCCGATTCCGTTTTTCGCCCGCTTCGAAGCCGGAGTGGATCCCAACATCGAGGGGAGGCATCTTGGCGTGCTGACGTCGATCGTAGTGGCGGATGTGTTCTACGGTATTTTCCAGTATGATCGCCTTCTGGGCGCCGACGGCAACCAGGACCTTGCAGGCCAACTGCAGCACGTATCGGAACTCGTTTTCGACGGAGAGCCCGGCGCATTTCCCGGCTTGGAGAGCATCACGACGGTGAATAGCCTCATCGATTTCCTCGGTGCTCGAATCAAATTCCCGATCGGCGGGTAGCCGATATCAAACATGATGCAAGCAACAGGAGCGAGGTGGAACATGGGACGTCAAAAGATCACGATTGGCCCGAACGATTATCCCGCCTGGGGTAAGCTCGTGAAGTCGTGGGCGACCGGCAAGAACTACGTTGATTATGTGATGACGGAAGAAAACCCCGTGCCCCCCACGGAAGAAATGCCTCCCAAATACCCCAAGCCAAGATCGTTCGGAGAATTCTGGGATCAGTGCGGCTCGGCGCACGTGGGCCTCGTTTTCGACGACGGAAACAACACGCCCGTGCCCCGTGACGGAGGCATAGGCCTGATCGTGCTACAAGGCGATTCGGACGTCTTTGTTCTCCGGGTGCCGCCTAAGGAGATACTCGTCGACCACGAAAACAGATTCATCAACGGCGCAACCTATCAACTCCCGCCGTTCTACGCGCGCATATTCGGGGGACAGCCACTCCCGGCGGAATACGCTACCAAGGTCAAAAGAATGACGATCCACGCTGAGCGCATCGGCGAATATACGCTCAATACCTGCGGCTGAGGCCGTATCGGCGTTCACCAGACGCCGAACTCGATACCTTCGATGGGAGCGCCGGCCGCGGCAAGACCCGCGGCCAGACGCTCCCAGTCTCCGCGGGTCGCGATTGGAAAGACATGCAGCAGCCAGCGCGCCATGCTTTCGCGCGTCGGCACCTGCTGGCCGTGCCAGTCGGCGGCAACCCTGTCCAACGCCCTCTCAAATTCCGCTTTTGCCTCGTTGAGGCGGCCGAGTTGGGCCTTGGCCGCGCAGCCCCAGATCATGAAGGCTGGAGACATCCCGAGCTCCTCGCGAGACGCGTCAATGCACCCCGCGTAATCAGAGCATAGAAACTTGATCGCACCGGAATACGCCACCTGTGGCGCCGCGGGCATCGGCGTGATCCCGAGTGACGCGGCTGACAGGGTCGCAGCGCGCTCGTATTCACCGCAATAAGCAAAAATCTGACCTGATGCCATCAGGGTCCAGGGATCGTTTTCGTTCAAATCAACGGCAAGCGCGGCGTGCAGCGTCGACTTGTCCACGCGACCGAGCAGTTGGTAGGTCCACGCGAGACTGAGCTGCGCACGCGAATCGAGCGGATCGAGCTGAACCGCACGTTGAGCTATTTGCAGTGTCTCCAGATGCTTGGCAGTATCCCGAAATTGGCCGGGAAGCGCGATGTGCGCGATGTTGCGATACTGAACCAGGCCACTCAACGCGGGGGAGAAATCAGGCGCATCGGCGATCAGGCTCTCGACCAACGCGGCGGCCGCCGGCCAATCCTTTGAGGCCATTTGCAGCAGCAGGGCTTGCCCGCGCAGCCATCGGTCATGGATTTCCAGGGTCACTTCACTTCCGGTTGCAAGACGGCGCAGTCGCTCGGCGGAGACGTGGATATTCAAGGCCATGGCGATCTGGCGGACGATACGCTCCTGGGTCTCGAACCACGCGGCCAGAGTGATGGAATAGCGTTCGCTCCAAATGCATACGGAAGTCGATGCATCTCGCAGAGTGACAACGAGCCGAACCGTGCCGCTCGATTCATAGGTGCTGCCCTCGACAATATACTCGGGCGGGGATGACCAGCTTCTCGGCTCCGGTTCCCAGAGTGGAGACAAGGTTCGTACCGACCATTCGCGGAAACGCGTCAGACAGGCAACGAATTCGTGACGAAATCCATTGACGACGTGGCGCATGTCCTCGGGTACCCCGCTCGCGTCGAACGTGCAGACAGATATCAACAGCCGCTTTGGAGCGGACGTTTCGCGTGATGCACCCTGCAAGGTTGGGGCAATCGTGGAGGCTTGCGGGGGTTCGCTTAGGTTGGGCATCTGCTTGATGCCGACGATCAAGGCTTGGGTTTCGTTGGATGGCTCGATGTCGTAGTCCGCCTCCAGAAGATCCCAGAGAGACTTGTAGATCTTCAAGGCTCCGCCAATGTCGCCCCGCGCCGCGCGCGCGCGAATGAGGTGCCGGCACGCGATCTCGTGCGTGGGATCGAGATTTAGCAGGGCCAAAGCGGCGGCACTCGCCTCAGGGGAATCCCCTTCGGCCGGCAGCAAGCGTTCGAGCGCGAGTGTCAGCCGGTCAAGAAGCAGTTGGCGCTTGGTCAGCAACCAGACCTGGAAGGCCGGATCGACGTTGTCGAGGCCGGAAAGCAGAGTTTCCGTGATGCGCTGGCCATCGAGTAGCCGCGAATGCACCGTGCCTTGCGCCGCGGCGGCGAGCACCTCGTCAACGTCGCAGGTGCGCCGTTCACGGACCAGCGACAGGGTTTGCTTGTCGACCCGGAACCCCGCAAAACCCGCACTATCGAAGGCCAGCTTGATGTCATGCACGGCCTGCCGCAACGAAGCTCGCGCGTGCTCTTCGTCGCTCTCGCTCCACAAGATACCGACAAGACGCTCGCGTGTGTCCTGCGCATTATCGGAAAGAGCGAGATAGGCCGTCAGGGCTTTGGCCTTGCGCGTCGCAAGCGAAATCTCACGCCCATCGATTTCGGCTGCGAAATCTCCGAGGAGACGGAGGGTCAGTCGCCCACTCGCCGGCGTTTCAGTAATGCCGCCCTTTGCCACCTCTGACGCTCCACCTAATTGCGCGCCTCATGGTCAAACATGCCTGCCTAAACCTACGAAATGCGACCAATTGGCGTCCAGTGATATCTTCACATTAGAGCAATGGTGTCTCGTGCTCGGCGATATCCGACCCCTTATCGCGCGCCTTGGCAAACCGCTTCGTCGAGACAGCTGCTGAAAAAGGTTGCAGGTCCGGCGAAACTGCCCTTGCGGCGGCAACTCCGATGTCGTGCCGCGTGTGGTCGACCAGAAAGAGCCGAACGCCGCAGTTGCGCAGATGGCCTACCAGTCCCTTGAGCCCCAGGGCCGCGGCCGGCCCGTTCGCGGCGTGCCGCGACATATCCCGCGGATGTAGAAGCTCGCAGTCCGCCGCCGCGAACTCCGCACGACGGAGATGGCGGCGATCCGCCTCGTTGAGCACCGCATCGCCACCCTCGGCGCGCTTGGTCTGCGCGATCGGCGCTGCCATTTCCATTTGGCACATTTCGAGGACCGCGGCCCTCGCCGCATCGCTCGCGGTCAGTCTGGACGACAACCCGCATGCCATTCCTCGACCGTCATGGTCCATCGACACCGCCGCAACGACCGGGACGCCATTGTCGGTCGTGATGTCGAGCAGCACGGTTCGCCGTGCTGTCTCTCCTTGGCGAAGTCGCTCGATCAGTTCAGCCCCGGCTTTGGTCGCCGGATGCTCCAGTGCGAAACGCTTCGGGCGGAAACCGCCCAGCCACCACAGGGCGGCTGCATCGCGCTCGCAGAGCTCCAAAACTGCACGAAGAGCGGCTGTCTCGAAGCTCGGTCCTGCGGCTGCACCTGAAGACAAGGCGCCGACCGGTTCGATCGCCCGTCGTGTCGGCGACCGCCTGAGGCAGAGATCGGCTGGCAGCAACGCGATATCTCCAGTCGACGCGTCAGACCCGGCAGTCCAGTCAATTGTCCGGTCGGCGTGTGACACGGCCTCGGCAATCCAGCCGTCTGCGACAAAATTCGTTCGGTCGCTAGCGGCTGCCTCGATGTCGCCCGGCCTCTCAAACTGGGAAAGAAACTCGGCCGCCTCACCCAGACACGAGACAAGCGCTGATGCCAACGTCTCACCATTTCCCGCGACGCTCAGGCGCACCGCGCCAGAGGCCGCGGTCGGATCGGCGTCGATCGTTACCTCACCGCCAATGCAGTGAAGGCCTGGCGCAAATGGAGATGCAATCGAGAAAACGCGTGTCAGACGCCCGGCGAGCGCGACAAGCTCGGCCGATGCGAGACTTGCTATGCTGTCCAACAGCTTCCCGCCAGATGGCGAATATAAATCAAGCGGAGTGAGGTTCATCACATGCGCTTCTCAAATTTGGGAAATTCGCAACTATCAATCGTACGAGGCTAAAGCCACCAGCAGCCAAATCACCAGTCCCATATTACTGCCGATATGTGTCTGCTTTTTGGTCCGTTGGTTCAGTCCATGATGGGGACCAAACTCATCCGACGCCAACCAACGGTGGGCGGCAGCTTTACAAACCGCGATGACGGCGGCCTAAACAAGATCGATGCTATCAAACCATCGGGTCTCACAGATGTTTGGCGTCCGTCTCCATCGCTCGGCCATCAGGTACCTCCCAGGCATACCGTGGGGTCACCTACGGCGGCCACTTCCGCACAAGATGCCCCGTGACGCGGTTCTTTCTTTCCGGCCAATCGAGGTCTTTCCCCGTGCGACCGGTCGGGAATTGAAGGACCACCGTGAAACGTACGTGAAAAGCCGAACTCCCGGGCCGGTCGCGCACTAGGCCACTCCCCGTGTTTCAGTAGTGCGATGACCTTGGCATCGTCATTTCATCGAGTTTGACCCCTGCAGCAGGGGTTTCGGCGTCCGCAGCACGCAATTGGCCGGCTTGGCGTCAAGTGCCGTGAACGCGGGGGTTAGCGTCGATTCACGGCGCCCTCACGGCGGGCTTCATATGGTTCGGACCAGTTTCAACGTTCGCATTTCCGATGATTATTGCCTCGAAAAGGAGTGAAACATGACCTCCACCGAGCCTTTTGCCAACGTCATTCCGTACCCTGAGGCGCCGCGCCACCGGCACATGGCGGTAATGTTCGTCGACCTCGACAATTTCATGCAGATCTGCATCGACGATCCCCCGGAAGCCGTGTTCGGTCTGCTCAGCGACTTTCAGCATATGGTGACCGACGCCGTGTCCAGTTTCAGAGGTGAACTCAATGCGTATCAGGGAGACGGCGTACTGGCCACGTTTGGGGACATGGCCGACCGGCCCGACTGCGCGATAAGAGCGCTGAGATGCGCGAGGAGGATTCTCGAACGAATTCGTGCGCTGAGTCTCGATGATACTAACAGCACCAGTTCTCCGATTTCAGTCTCCATCGGTTTGCAGTACGGCGAGGTCTGGACCAGCACCATCAACAGTTCAAAACGCTTTGGTCCAACGCTCATCGGTGATGCCGTCAATGTCGCGTCTCGACTTGAGCAGCGGGCAGGGACGCTTGGCACAAAGATCGTAGTGGGTGATGATCTGATCCAAAAAGCACTGCGCGAAGCTGCATCAAACGCTTGCGAGCTGGCACAGTTTGTCAACACCGGGCCCCTGTTCGTTCGCGGCCGACAGGCCCCGGTCGGCGTTTGGAAACTTCAAATTCAGTCAGGCGAGCTTCTGGTCGAAAATGCCTCGATCCCTAACGCTGAAACTGACGTGCGCCGATGGCACTTTGGCAAGCCCTCTGCACAACCATAGACCAGCGTCGATCTCATCGACGACCCGCCTCGGGCCACGCCTCTATACGTTTATACGTTGCAGAACGTCTTTGATTTTTTTGCTGTCAAATTAGGCACATCATAAAAGCTCCGATAGCGCCGCTCCGTCAATGCCGCATTGCAGCGAGCCGCCAAAATCGCCTCTTTGGAAAAAGTTCCAGGGAAATTGCTTCTCAGTCTAAATTTCTTTCCGGTCCAGCCGCTTTGGTCAGACCGAGCCGCGCGCAGTGCGCTTCTCACGGCGAGCGGATGTGCTAACATTTTCGCGTCTACTCCAATCTCACCTCTCTTAGCTACCTCAACAGACCAAAATCCCTCTCTCGAAACCTTCGAATCAATAACAAACGCAGCCGCATGGCTGTAAAGGGGAGTGTCGCGATGAAATCGGCTTTCAATCGATCTGTTTTTGCGCTTGCAGCAATCTTTGCTGTCGCGGGGGCCAGTACGGTCTACGCGCAGCAGAAGCTGCACTCGTACCAATCCGGAACCAAGGAGTTCTGGACGCATCCACCGGATGACTGGTTCCTCGGTGACGAGACCGAAGCCCAAAAGGGCCTCGCGCCGCCGTCGGGTCCGCCGACCGGTGCGTCAGAAGCGGAACTCGCCGCGCTAATAAAAAAGATAAAACTGCCGCCTGGCTTCCAAATCGAAGTCTACGCGCAGGGTGTGCTGGCTGCACGGCAGATGGCCTGGGGTGACAAGGGCACGCTCTTTGTCGGCTCGTTCGGCCTCGGCAACGTCTATGCCATCACCGACAATGGCGGCAAGAAGGAGGTCAAGACCATCCTCAAGGGCCTGAACATGCCCACCGGCCTCGCTTTCCGCAACGGCGCGCTTTACGTCATCGCCGTCGACAAGTTGATCAAATACGACAATGCCGAGGCCAATCTCGACAAGCTCGGCGAGGGCAAGGTGGTCTATGACGACATGCCGTCCTACGCGGCGCATGGCTGGAAATACCTCGCCGCCGATAAGGATGGTTCGTTCTACATACCCTTCGGACCTCCCTTCAACGTCGGCATTCCACCGACCAGCGTCTCGCAGATCCGCCGTGTCGATCCCCAGACCGGCAATGCCGAACTGGTGGCGCTCGGCGTCCGCAACAGCGTCGGCGGCGATGTCGATCCGCGCAGTGGAAAATACTGGTTCACCGAGAATGCGCGCGACTGGATCAGCGACGACCTGCCGAGCGACAAGCTCAACATGATCTCGAAGATGGGCGAGCATTTTGGTTATCCCTATTGCCATCAGGGTGATTTGCCGGATGCGAAATTTGCGATGGGTCACAAATGTTCGGAATTCACCCCGCCGGTGCTCAATCTCGGCGCCCATGTGGCTCCGCTCGGCATGAAGTTCTATACCGGCGATCAATTCCCGGCCGAGTACAAGAACAACATCCTGATCACCGAACACGGCTCGTGGAACCGGCATAAATATCAGGGCGGGCGGATCGTTCGCGTGATCGTCGGTCCCGACGGCAAGAATCCCAAGCAGGAAGTGTTCGCATCCGGTTGGATCGAAGGCGATCAGGGCTATCTCGGCCGGCCTGACGATATCATCCTCGCCAAGGATGGTTCGATCCTCGTCGCCGACGATTGGGCCGGCGCGATCTATCGCATCAGCTACAAGAAGTAACGCTAAAGAGACTTTGGAGGCTGCGGTTGCTCGGGAACGAGCGGCCGCAGCCTCTTTGTTTGACAATCGAGTGATGGAACGCACTCGTTATGCGGACTTGATCCGGGCATCCATCAAAATGAAAAAAATGTCTCGTAAGAGATGGATTGCCGGGTCGAGCCCGGCCGCGACGAGTGGAGAGGAGTGGCGATGAGAATTGGTTTCGTCTTGATGTTGTCAGGAGCAATGCTCTGCGGATCAATCGCCAAGGCCGCCGATACACCATCGGTAAAAGAAAAGGCCGAAGTCTGCGCCGGCTGTCATGGCGATATCGGCATTTCGCAAACCGAGAACATTCCTTCGCTCGCAGGCCAGCCCGATCAGTTCATTCAGTGGCAATTGGTGTTCTTCCGCAGCGGCGCGCGCAAGAGCGAGCAGATGCAGCCGATCGTCGAGCAAATCAGCAATGAGGATATCCGTAGTCTCGGCGCCTATTTTGCCTCGCTGACGCCGCCCAAGCCCGCAACGCCCGACGACAATCCCGATCTGTCGCAAAAGGGCGCGCAGGCGGCTATGGGGCGGCGCTGCGCGTCGTGCCATGGCGACACCTTTGCCGGCACCAAAGCGGTCGCGCGCCTCGCCGGCCAGCGCGAGGAATATCTCATCAAGGCGCTGCACGACTATAAATCGAGCGTGCGATCCGGCGGTGCCGGCGCGGCGATGGCGGAAGTCGCCTATCCCCTGAGCGACGAGGAAATCACCGCGCTCGCGCATTATCTCGCGCACTTATAAATTTCCGCCGTCCCTGCGAAAGCAGGGACCCATACGCCGCGGCCTCTCGTGTAGGCGGTGTGGGAGACGGCTTTTGTAACGATCAGCGCCGGTGGTTATGGGTCCCTGCTTTCGAAAGCAGGGACGACATAGAACGTGAGGCGCGCGAAGCGAATCCTATCCTCGCTGCTTCTCATACGCTTTGAGATGCGTGTAAGCGGTGCGCAGCCTTGGCACCGGTACTTTTGCCGCATCGCCGCGCGCGATCAGGTCGCCGATTACGTGGTCGGCTTCGACCGGGGCGCCCGCCTTGATATCGCGGAACATCGATGCGGTCATCGGCGATCCCTCCGCGGTGAGCATTCCAGTGGTTCGTTCCAGGAACGGCGCGCGGGGCGCGTAGCCCTCGGCGGTCGCAATGGCCTTGGTTTCATCGAGCATGCCCAGGATAAAGTCCTTGCCGCCGGGCGCTGCCAGGATATTGCCGACCGAGGTTCGCATCAGGCTGGTCGAGGCGGCCAGCGTCGACAAAAACACCCATTTCTCCCACATCTCCTGAAGGATGTTTTCGCTGGCGACCGAACCGAACTTGCCGCTTGCGAAAACGTTTGCGATGGCGCGGACGCGATCGGACATCTTGCCGTCGCGTTCGCCGAAATTGAGCGACTGCATCGGCGCCAGCTGGACCACTTCGCGCTGGTCGTTGAGAGTGACCGCGATCGCGCAGAGCCCGCCGAGCACGCGCTCGCGGCCGAATTTCCGGTCCAGCACGTCGAGATGCAGCATGCCGTTGAGCAGCGGGATGATCGCCGTCTGCGGCCCGACCGCCGGCGCAAACGATTTTATGGCGTCGTCGAGATCGAACGCCTTGCAGCTCAGCAGCAAGACGTCGAATTTTTCGTTCAATTTGTCCGCCTGCACCGTCGGCGGATTTTTCAGCGTCACGTCGCCGTTCGGGCTCTTGATCACAAGGCCGGCCTCAGTCAGTTCAGCCGCGCGCCGCGGCCGGACCAGAAAGGTCACGTCCTGGCCGGCCTGCAGCATCCGGCCGCCAAAATATCCACCGATGGCGCCGGCGCCGACCACGAGAATGCGCATTGTTTGAGTCTCCTTTTTATTAGTCGTTTTTATTTCACCGTCATGCCCGGGCATAGCCGTTCGAAGGACGGCGTCGCTTCCGCTCGCCTATGTCCGGGCATCCACGTCTTTCTCCTTTCAACGCGCACACCGAAGGAAGGCGTGGATGGCCGGGTCAAGCCCGGCCATGACGAGAGAATGAGTGTCACCACTTCTCCCCGAACGGGCGGATTTCCAATTCAAATGTCCAGGCGCTCTTCGGTTGCTGGTAAAGCTGCCAGTACGAGGCCGCGACCGAGGCCGGCGGCATCAGCAAATCGGGGTTGTCGAGCGCCTCCTTGCCCCAGAGCTTTTCGCGGCGCTCGCGCACCCAGGCGGTATCGACACCGGCGTCGATGATCAGATGCGCGACATGGATGTTCTTCGGCCCCAACTCGCGCGCCATCGCCTGCGCCACCGCGCGCAGGCCGAATTTGGCGCTGGCGAAGGCGGCATAACCTGAGCCGCCGCGCAAGCTCGCGGTGGCGCCGGTGAAGAAGATGTTGCCCTGGCCGCGCGGCAGCATCAGTCGCGCCGCTTCGCGGCCCGAGACGAACCCGGCCCAGCAGGCCATTTCCCAGACCTTTCGGAACACGCGGTCGGTGGTTTCCAGGATCGGGAAATTGACATTGGCGCCGACGTTGAAGATGCAGATGTCGAGCGGGGCGTGCCTGTCGGCGTCATGGAGGAAGGCGGTGACCTCGTCCTCCTTGCGGGCGTCGAGCGAGCGCGCGAAAATCGTTCCACCTGATGCCTCGACCTCTTTCACCAGCGGTTCGAGCTTTTCGCCGTTGCGTCGGCCTGCAAACACTGTGAATCCTTCAGCAGCGAATTTCTTCGCGATCTCGGCGCCGATATAGTCGCCGGCGCCGATCACCGCGCAGGTCGCGTCGCGTTTTTGCATGTTGGGACTCCACAAATCTCGCGGGCCTGCGTGGTTCTCTCCCCGTTGGCTCGCAATGACGGAACTAGCATTTTCCCAAGACCATCTCCTCGACCTCGCGCAATTGCTCCTTGCCGAAAAATATCTCGTTTCCGACAAAAAAGGTCGGCGAGCCGAACGCGCCGCGCTCGACGGCTGCCTGGGTGTTCGCAATCAGTTTGGCCTTGACGTCGGCCTCCTGCGCGCGCGCCAAAAGTCTTGCGCCGTCGAGGCCGGATGCGGTTAGCGCTTTCGCCGCCACTTCGGGGTCATCCATCTTCTTCGGCTCGACCCACATGTGATGAAACGCGGCGTCGACATACGTCTCGAACACGCCCTCGAACTGGGCGGCGACCGCGGCGCGCATCAGATTGAGGGTGTTGACTGGAAAGAAGGGATTCATTGTGTACGGCTTGACACCGAAGCGCCTGACAAAACGCTCGGTCTCCAACGCATTGAATTCGGGCTTGTTCTTGACGCCGGCCAGCGTTTCGGCCGGCGATCTGTTGTTGGTGGCCTTGAAGATGCCGCCGAGCAGGATCGGCACATATTCGAATTTCACGCCGATGCGTTGTTCGATCGCCGGGATCGCCTCATGGCTGAGGAACGCGTTGGGGCTGCCGAAATCGAACAGGAACTGCGGCGATGTCTTGGTCAAGGCGGCCTCCCAGCTTCTTGTTGCTGAATCATTGTGGCGTAGCCCGCGCGGCGCGTCCACTGCATTATGATGAGCATAATACTGTGGCGCTGCGGGATGGCGGTCAAATCAGCCGCTTGACCGCGCGCTTGCGCCAGACCAGCAGGTAATAGCTCATCTGCAAAAGGAACATGGCGAAAAACGTAATCGGATAAGCAGCCCAGACGCCCTCGATGCCGATGGCGCGGCTGAGGATCACCGCGGAGGGCACCTCGATCGCGGCAATCACAAAGATCGAGATCGACAAAGGCGCCCATACCGTTCCGCTGGCGCGCATCGCGCCGGAGAACACGGTTGCCATTCCGAACAGCACCGAACTCCACAACACGATGTGGAGCAATCCTTGCGCGAGCTCGAGCACCGCGACATCGGTAATGAACCAACTCATGATGGCGCGGGAGAACAGATAGGCGAGAGCCACCAATCCACCGGTCAGAACGAGGTTCATCAATAGCCCGGTGCGGACAATCGCGCCCAGCCGGTCGGCATTGCCGCGACCGATGGCTTGCGCGCCGAAGATCGAGACTGAGATCGCAATCGACAACGCTGGAAACTGTGCGTAGCTCATGACCTGGTTGACCGCGCCATAGGCCGCTGTCGCGTCGGAGCCGAAGCCGTTGACGAGGCCGAGCAGGACCAGCTCGGCCAGCGACATCACGACCATTCCGAGCGCGGCCGGAATCCCGAGGTTCAGGATTTTGCGCAGCAGCGCCCCGTTCGGCCGCATGGCGCGCAGGAATGCCGTGTCGAACGCGAGCGGATGACGGCGGCGGCGAAGATGTCCGGCCAGCCACAGCAGGGTGAACAAGCCCGATGCCGCCGACGCCCAGGCGGCGCTGGCGACGCCGAGCCGGGGTAAGCCGAACCAGCCGCGGATCAGCATCGGCGTCAACACGAGGCCGATGACGGTCGACATCGTCAGTGCGAGCAGCGGTGTCACGGTGTCGCCGACGCCACGCATCATCGCCGTCAGCAGGATAAAAACAAACGTCAACGGCATGGTGATCATCATGATGCGCGCATAGGCGCTCGCCTCTCCGAGAATTTCGGGCGGTGTGGCCAGCCCAATCAAGAGCTGGCGGCTAAACAACCCGCCGAAGACGGCGATCATTGCTGCGAGCAGAAGCGCGATTGTCAGGGTGGTGCCGGCGACGGCCTTCACCTTGTCGGGTTCGCCCGCGCCCCAGGCCTGACCGATCAGCACGGTGGCGCCTGAACTCAAGCCCATGACGAAGGCGATAAAAAAGAACATCGCCGGGAAAAACACCGAGACGGCGGCGAGCGCATCGACCCCGATCATCTGGCCGAGGTAGATATTGTTGATGGTGCCGAACAATGACTGCAAAATGTTGCTCAGCATCATCGGGGCAAGGAAGACAAGAAATGTCCTCCAGAGGGGCGGGGCTGCGGACACGGATCTTCCTTGCTTTTTGGCGCGGCGGATCGATGCCGCGCAATGTTGCGGTGTCGGAATTGAGGGTTTTTAGTGAACCGTTGGCGTCGATCACGCCGCCGGCGGTTCCGCGCGATCGCTGAAGGCGAGTTTGACGACGTGGTCCCTTATATCGCGGGGCCAGGACGCAATGAGTTCGACGAAACGCCGGCGGTCGTCCGCGAACAAGGCCCGCGAGGCTTCCTCGAAATGGGGGAGATCGCCGGCCATCGCCGACATGAAATGATAGGCCGCCTCGCGCGCCGCGCGGCTGCGGTCGCGATCGCCGCTTGCGCGCCGCGCCTCTTCAACGAGTTTTCGCAGTGCCACCGACGCGCCGCCGGGCTGCGCCCCCAGCCATTCCCAATGCCGCGGCAACAGCGTCACTTCGCGCGCGACGACGCCGAGTTTGGGCCGGCCGCGCCCGCGCGGTGCCGGCTCATCGGCGGGAGTTTCCGAATAGGAAGCGGGCTGCGGCAGGCGCGCGACGATGTCGCGTTCGGTGCCGCGGAGGTCGAGATCGATCGGCCGGCCGTTCGCGTCGTCAAAGATCAGGATGGGCTCGGCCGCGGAACCCCTGGATGCTTTCATGACGGCGAGCGCGACCTCGGCCAATGGGCCCGAGGCCAGCCGCTGATCGCCCCTAAAGGCGGTGAAGTATTTTGGAAGCGCCTGGATCATCGAAAAACTCTCTGCTCCCCGAAGTGCCTATTTATACCCGGATAAATTAATTCAGTCAATAACATCCGGGTGATATTTGACCCCCAAGGCCGTCTC
The DNA here is from genome assembly GCF_900141755.1 of Bradyrhizobium lablabi. Classification (NCBI taxonomy): domain Bacteria; kingdom Pseudomonadati; phylum Pseudomonadota; class Alphaproteobacteria; order Hyphomicrobiales; family Nitrobacteraceae; genus Bradyrhizobium; species Bradyrhizobium lablabi. Next base: position 4,135,415 of record NZ_LT670844.1, read on the forward strand.
GACTTTCCAGCGCCCGGCTGGCACGACCGCCAAACAGATGCGCCACTGCGTCCAGGGGGAATCGCCATGCTCACCGTCCATCACCTCAACAATTCCCGCTCCCAGCGCGTATTGTGGCTGTTGGAAGAGTTGGGCGTGCCTTACGAGATCGTGCGCTACCAGCGTCAGCCCGACATGCGTGCACCAGCCGAATTGCGCGCCGTCCATCCGCTCGGAAAATCCCCCGTCATCACCGACGACGGCAACACGACAGCGGAATCCGGCGCGATCGCCGAATACCTCATCGAAACCTATGGCAACGGCCGCCTGATTCCGCCGCCCAAAACGCCGGAGCGGCTGCGCTACACCTATTGGCTGCACTATGCGGAAGGGTCGGCGATGCCGCCGCTTCTGCTAAAACTGCTGTTCACGCTGATGCCGAGGCGGGCGCCGGCGCTGCTGCGTCCATTGGTACGCAAGGTCTCCAATCAGGCGCTGACCACCCTGGTCAATCCGCAACTCAAACAGCACATGGCGTTCTGGGAGAGCGAGCTCGAAAAAAACCAATGGTTCGCCGGCAGCGAATTCACTGCCGCCGACATCCAGATGAGCTTTCCGCTGGAAGCCGCCGCCGCGCGCGGCGGGCTCGAGCAGGGTCACCCGAAGGCGATGGCGTTTCTCGACCGCATCCACGCCCGCCCGGCCTACCAGCGCGCGCTGGAGCGGGGCGGCCCGTATGAGGTCGGACGGTGAAGTTAGTTGTCGTCCCCGCGAACGCGGGGACCCATAACCACAAATATTGATCTTGAAATGAGCTGGAGCACCAGCCCGGCGTAACCACGACCATCGGTGGTTATGGGTCCCAGCTTTCGCAGGGACGACAAAACCCTACAGCCCCAGCTTCTTCTTGCGCTGGCCGAGCGTGCGCAGCCGCAGTGCGTTGAGCTTTATGAATCCCGCGGCATCGCGGTGGTCGTAGGCGACAGCGCCTTCCTCGAAGGTGACGAGGTCCTGATCATACAGCGAATATTTGCTCTCGCGGCCGACAACGATGACGTTGCCCTTGTAGAGTTTTAGCCGCACCCGGCCAGTGACATATTGCTGGCTGTGATCGATCGCCGCCTGCAGCATCTCGCGCTCCGGCGCGAACCAGAAGCCGTTATAGACGAGCTCGGCATATTTCGGCATCAGCTCGTCCTTGAGATGCGCCGCGCCGCGATCCAGCGTGATCGATTCGATGCCACGATGGGCGGCCAACAAAATAGTGCCGCCCGGCGTCTCGTACATGCCACGCGACTTCATGCCGACAAATCGGTTTTCGACCAGATCAAGCCGCCCGATGCCGTTGGCGCGGCCGAGTTCGTTGAGTTTTGCCAACAAGGTTGCCGGCGACAGCTTCTTGCCGTCGATCGCGGTCGCGTCGCCCTTTTCGAAATCGATGGTGATATAGGTCGGCTTGTCCGGCGCCTTCTCCGGATCGATGGTGCGCGAATAGACGTAATCGGGCACTTCCTGCGCGGGGTCTTCCAGCACCTTGCCCTCGCTGGAGGCGTGCAACAGATTGGCATCGACCGAGAACGGCGCCTCGCCGCGCTTGTCTTTTGCAATTGGAATCTGGTGGGCTTCGGCGAAGGCAATCAGTTTCTCGCGCGAGCGCAAATCCCATTCGCGCCACGGCGCGATGATGGTGATGTCGGGCTTTAACGCATAATAGCCGAGCTCGAAGCGGACCTGATCGTTGCCCTTGCCGGTGGCACCATGCGACACCGCATCGGCGCCGACTTTTTCGGCGATCTCGATCTGCTTCTTGGCGATCAACGGCCGCGCGATCGAGGTGCCGAGCAGGTACTGGCCCTCATAGACCGCGTTGGCGCGGAACATCGGAAACACGTAGTCGCGTACGAATTCCTCGCGCAAATCCTCAATGAAAATGTTCTCGGGCTTGATGCCGAGCAGCAGCGCCTTCTGGCGCGCGGGTTCGAGTTCCTCGCCCTGGCCGAGATCGGCGGTGAAGGTCACGACCTCGCAAGCATAGGTGGTCTGCAGCCATTTTAGGATGACCGAGGTGTCGAGCCCGCCCGAATAGGCGAGCACCACCTTCTTCACGTCCTTGCTCATGAAAACCCTGCTGAATTGGGATGAAATTCAAAATTTCGCGGGACTATAGGCGGAAAGGTCCGTTGCGCAAGCGCTCACTCGGCCGGATTGGCCTCTACAGCGCGTTTGCGCCGTCGCCGAAGGAAGCGAAATAGAGGCCAGGCCCGCCGCGTCAGCGCAGCGTCGATGCGCTCGTCGGACAGGCGGGTCCAGGGCCAGCGGTAGATGTACGCATAGGCCAGCCAGATCACCACGAATGTCACCAGTCCGGCAGCGGCGACGTCGGTGAAAAAATGCCCGCCGAATGCCATCCGCAGGCCGCTCGTCACCACGCCGAACATGGTCGCCGCGGCATAGGCCAAGGGCCGCCAGGCCGGTGGCGTCAGGGCCGCGGGGGCAAAGGTCCAGAACGCGGTGGCGCCTTCGCCGGAGAAGAACGAACAGTTGCGATCGCAGCTGCCGCGCGGATCCCACCACGCCACGAACTGTTCCGGTCCGTTGAATTCCGTCACCACCACAGGGCGCGGCCGGCCCCAATAGCTCTTGAAGGTGAAATTAGTAAGGACGCCGGCCGAAAGAAAAAGCGTCACCACCAAGAAGATGATGGCGCGCCCGGATATCATCAGCGGCCGGTCCGGCCGAACGAACTTTGCCACCAGCGCAACGATCGCCGGCACCACAAAACCCCACGCGATCCACATCGCGCCGTCGCGCGCGAACGCGGCCAGCGTGTTTTGTTTGAGCGGAAAGGATTTGGTCGCGGGATCATAAAACAACGCGGCCAATTTCAGATCGAGCTCGGGATAAATCCCGAACACTAGTCCGACGACAAACGCAATTCCAAGCGCGATGAAAAGTCCGGTCCGGTTCATGGCGCGGGGTTTAGCCGAGGCGGTCGGGGATGAAAACCCCTGTAATCACCTCGCAATGACGGCAAATGCAGTCATGACGGCGGTGATTGTGGCGGCGCTGACGACGCAGTCGAATGCGACGGCAATGGTGGCGGCGGCCGCAGCCGGCGCGGTGGTTCGCGCCAGGCGCCGGCGGTACGGCCCGCGATCATCCAGTAGACGACGCCGGCCGCGATGCCTGCGCCGGTCATGATTTCGAGATGACGCCGCACGATGCCGTCGAAGCGCAGCGTTTCGGTGTCGAATGGAACGAGGCCGAGATAGCAGGCAAGCCCCACCAGGCCGCCGCCGACCGCGTAGGCCAGCGCGCTCCTGACGTAAAACGCCTCCGTGATCGCAGCCACGATCATCGCCGGCAGCAGCGCGAAGCCGCTGATGAAGATAAAACCGAAGCCGAGCACGATGTTGAACGCGCCGGGATCGACCGGCCCAGTGCCGAGATCGCTGAATTCCGGAAACAGCACCGCGACGACCACAATCAATCCCGCCACCAGGCAGGCGGCGAGAAACGCGAACAGGATGACGAAGAGGCGGCCGATCAGTGCCATTAAACCTTTCTCACTTGTAGGGTCCCAAGAGCTGAGCTCTCACCCTCATCCTGAGGAGCGGCCCCTTGGCCGCGTCTCGAAGGATGAATGGCACCGTCTGGGGCCTCATGGTTCGAGACGGCGCAAGCGCCTCCTCACCATGAGGAGCGTAAAGCATCAATCCGTCATCGCCATGGCGCGCAGCGCCTGGCGCTCGCGGGCGGACAATTTCTCGGTCTCGGATTTGAGCTGGCCGCAGGCGGCGAGGATGTCGCGGCCGCGCGGCGTGCGTACTGGCGAAGAGTAGCCGGCGTTGAAGATGTATTCGGAAAATTTTTCGATCTGGTCCCAGTCCGAACATTGGTAGCGCGTGCCCGGCCACGGATTGAACGGAATGAGATTGATCTTGGCCGGAATGCCCTTCAGCAACTTCACGAGAAGCTTTGCGTCTTCCATCGAATCGTTGACGCCTTTCAGCATCACATATTCGAAGGTAATGCGGCGCGCGTTGGAGGAACCCGGATAATCGCGGCAGGCCTGCAGCAGTTCGGCAATCGGGTATTTGCGGTTCAGCGGCACCAATTCGTTGCGCAGTTCGTCGCGTACCGCATGCAGCGAGATCGCCAGCATGACGCCGATTTCTTCGCCGGTACGGATGATGTTCGGCACCACGCCCGAGGTCGACAGCGTGATGCGGCGGCGGGAAATGCCGATGCCTTCGTTATCCGAGACAATCAGCAGCGCATCGCGCACCGCGTCGAAATTATACAGTGGTTCGCCCATGCCCATCATCACCACATTGGTGACGAGGCGGCTGCCGGTCGGCGTCTCGCGGTCGGCCCAATCGTTGAGACGATCGCGCGCCACCATGATCTGGCCGACGATTTCGCCCGCGGTTAAGTTGCGCACCAGCCGCTGCGTGCCGGTGTGGCAGAACGAACAATTCAGCGTGCAGCCGACCTGCGAGGAAACGCACAGCGTGCCGCGGTCGGTCTCCGGGATATAGACACACTCGACTTCATGCGCCTTCTCGACGCTGTCCCCGCTCGGTAAGCGCAACAGCCATTTGCGGGTGCCGTCGTTGGAGATTTGTTCGGCGACCACCTCGGGGCGGGCAACGGTAAAATGGGCTTCGAGCTGGCTGCGCATTTCCTTCGAAATGCTGGTCATCTCGCCGAAATCTTCGGCGCCACGGACATAGATCCAATGCCAGAGCTGCTGCACCCGCATCTTGCGCTGCGCCGGCGCCACGCCGATCTCGCCGAGACGCTCGGCGATTTCCGCGCGCGACAGTCCGACCAGCGACGGCTTTGCCGGCGGCACATAGGTCTCGAGCGCGACCTTTTCCAAAGGCGCCGGCGCGCCGGGCGTTTCGATCATCGTCTGCATGACTTGGTATCTCTGAATTTCGTCATGCCCGGGCTTGTCCCGGGCATCCACGTCCTTTGTTGCCGTTCGTTAAGACGTGGATGGCCGGGACGAGCCCGGCCAGGACGGCCAATAATAAGTGCCCTTATATAGCAATTGGCAGTGCAATTGCGACCGCGTCAGCGCTTGCAATCCTGTGCCAGCCGGTCGAGCGCCTGGGCAAGTCCCTTCAGCGAGAAGGTGTCGGTGGTCTCGGTGCCCTTCGCCGACACGCCCTTGACGGTCACATCCGCCGATTTGCGCATGGCGTCGACCATCCGCTCTTCCTCGGCGGCGTTCTTGATCCAGAGGCCGTCGCCCTGGGTATACATCGCGTAGGACGCGCCACCGACCTCGAGCGTCGATTCGGAGCCCGGCTTCAGCGTGTATCCGATCATGACCGAAACTTCGTTGGTGACCTTTTCCGCCGGGCGCGTGGAGACGAAGGCGTAAGCCGGATCACGCGGACGGTTTGGCGGATTGGTTTTCGACGACGAAGGTTTTGCCAGCGCAAAACACACCTTCTTGCCGTTCGGCGCTGCGGAATAGGCGCCCCAGGTGCCGAACTGCCCGATTAGCGTCGGCTCGGGGCTGCCGGCGACAGCCGCCGTGGCGGTGGGCTTGGTTTCCGGTTTCGCGGGCACGGGCTTGGCCGCGCCCTTCGCTGCTTTCGACGACGCACTCTGCGCCTGCGCAAGGCCGATTGCCCCGCACACCAGCAGACCAGCTACCAGGGCTGTCAGTATTCGCCGCACGGACATGACCGGATTTGGTTCCCTCATTATTGTGACTGGAAGATGGCCCGAATCTCGTCGTCACCCGTGCGATGGATAGCCGGGAAATGCCTTTTTGGGAAGGCAGTTAGGGACGCCGTCGTGCCCGCGTGCGGGGCGGCCTTTGCGCCTAACTTTTCGACCGCGCGGCTCGCTGCTTTTCCCACTGCGCGTCGCTCCATTGCAGCAGATCCTCGGCGCCGGAAGAGCGCAAATGCGCGCCGCCATCCTGCACCACCATCTCGCCGTTGATGTAGCCGGCGCCATCCGAAATCAGGAAGCTCGCGAGATCGGCGAGTTCGCGATGTTCGCCGGCGCGGCCGAGCGGATTCCTCCTTGCCCAGCCTTCGTCGCGGCCCTCCGGGCGAAGCTGGCCCGCTGCGCCGGCGGTCGGAAACGGGCCGGGCGCGATCGCCACGGTGCGGACGCCCTTGGGTCCCCACTCCACCGCCAGGCTTCTGATCATCGCAAGCACGGCCGACTTCGCCATCGCGGAAGGCACCGTGAAGGCGCGGCCGGTGATGGTCGAGGTCGAGAGGATCGAGAGCACGACGCCTGTGTGTCGTGCTTCGATCCAGCGTCTGCCGGCCGCAAGCGTGCAATACATCGTGCCATGCAGCGTCGGCGCCAGGATCGCATCCGCGGCGCGAAATGATAAGTGCTCGGTCTGGGCGATGAAGGTTGCAGCGGCGTTGTTGACGAGAACGTCGAGCGGCGCTTCGTGCCAGATCGCCTCCATCATGCCATCGACCTCAGCACCATCACGAATGTCGCATTTGATCGCGGTGACCTTGCCGCCGAGATCGCTGCGCATCTGCGCGGCGGTCGCCTCCAGCAATTCCAGCCGCCGCCCGCAGATGATCAACCCGGCGCCAAGCTCGATAAAGCGGCGCCCCATCGCCGCCCCAAGCCCGGAGCCGCCGCCGGTGACCAATATCCGCTTTCCCGCCAGCAGGTCTTTTTCAAACATTGTTCCATTCCTCTCGTTTCTGCCGTCATTGCGAGCCACCGGGTCGTGCGAATGCGCGCCCGATGACAGGTTCCGCGAAGCAATCCCTAGCGCGGCAAACTGAGAGATGGATTGCTTCGTCGCTGCGCTCCTCGCAATGACGGGAACTATGAATCGGATTGTCGCCCGGCTTCAAATCCGGCATGAAGTGTCGAAGCCTCAACTGTCGTCCTAAACTTTGGGTGTGTCCATGAAAGCCATTCTCTGCTCGCAATATTGCGGCCCCGACGACCTCGTGCTCACCGAAGTGCCCGATCCCGTGGCCGGCTCCAATGAGGCGGTGATCGCGATCAAATCCGCGGCGCTGAATTTCTTCGACCTTCTGATGATCCAGGGCAAATACCAGATCAAGCCGCCGTTCCCGTTCTCGCCGGCCGCCGAGGTCGCGGGCGTGATCGAAAGCGTCGGAGCCGGCGTCACCGATCTGAAAGTCGGCGACCGCGTGGTCGCATCCTGCGGCCATAACGGCGCGCGCGAAAAGATCGCGCTGCCGGCGAATTCGATCGTGAAAATTCCCGACGATCTGGATTTCGACCGCGCCGCCGGGATCATCATCATTTACGGCACCGCGCTGCACGCGTTGGAAGATCGCGCCAGCCCGAAACGCGGCGAGACGATGGCGGTGCTCGGCGCCGCCGGTGGCACGGGACTAGCGGCCTGCGAACTCGGCAAGCTGATGGGTCTGAAGGTGATCGCCTGCGCTTCATCGGACGAAAAGCTTGAGTTCGCCAAGCAACACGGCGCTGAACTGGGGCTGAATTACGCCAAGGAGGATCTGAAGGAAGGTCTGCGCAAGCTTACCGGCGGCAAGGGCGCCGACATTATTTTCGATCCGGTCGGCGGCAGCTATGCCGAGGCCGCGCTCCGTTCGATCGCGTGGGAAGGCCGCTTTCTGGTGATCGGATTCGCCGCCGGCGACATTCCGAAAATGCCGCTCAATCTGGCGCTGCTGAAGGGCTGCGACATCAGAGGCGTGTTCTGGGGCGCGTGGGCGCGGCTCAATCCGGAAAAGAACCGCGCCAATCTGGAAAAACTCGTGAAGTGGACGGCGGAGGGCAAGATCTCCTCCCATGTCGACCGCACGTTCCCGCTGGCGCAAACCGCCGACGCCCTAAAAGTGCTCGCCGGCCGCAAGGCAATGGGCAAGGTGATCCTGCATCCGTAGGGGCGGCGTTAAAGCAGACGCAAGTACCGCCTCACTCTCATTGTCATCGCCCGGCTTGATGTACGGCCCGGGGACATGGGTAACACCGTTCGGAGACATGGGTAACACAGGTTCATTGAACATCATTTCGCAGATCGATGCATGCGATTTGGTGAGCTCCGAAGAAGACACCGAACTTGCCTTCCGTGGCGAGGGGCCTGATGGCCAGAAGCTCGCCACGGAAGGCTTCCGGAGCGCGCCAGCGCCGTTTACCGAAGCGGAAGTTGGCCTTTTGCGCGCTGGCCCTGCGCACGATCGCCCCTTCCTCATATTCTGGCTCGCGCAGCTTGCCTGGCAATGAACGGGAACTTGGCCGATACCGGTTTGATGGCACGTCATAGTTCAAGGATTGGTGCGGACGCTCGGTATTATAGACGTGCCGCCAACGGTCGAATGCCTTCTGCAGCTCGCGCGCGGTTCTGAATGTCGTCATGGACAGTACTTCGGCCTTCAGTGTGCGATGGAAGCGCTCGTTCTTACCTTTGGTCTGTGGATGATGCGGGCGCGCGTAGATAACGTCGACGCCGAGCTTGAGCAACCAGACACGGAGTTTGGTCCATCGGACCTCAGAGCAAGTGCCCCAAGGCACGCCGTTGTCGACCAGGAACGCGTTCGGCAGGCCATAGCGGCGGAACGTCTGTTCGAGGTGCTGCTGGACCGTCTCACTCTGCTCATTGGTGCAGGCCTGTAGGCACAGGGCATAGCGAGAGTGGTCGTCGACCATGGTGAGCGGGTGACACATCTGTCGATCGCCCAGAGCGAAGCGTCCCTTGAAGTCCATCTGCCAGACGTCGTTGGGAGCCGGATGCTCGAAGCGGGTGTATTGCGGTGGCTGCGCAGGTGGCGGGATGCGGTCATGCCGGCTCAAAATGGCGTGGACCGTCGATGCCACCGGTACGCTCTCGAGTTCGTCCTCCAGACGGCGGCGGATCTTGCGCGCGCCCCACGCCGGATGCGCATCCCGGATCTCCAAAACTGCCGCTTCGATCCCCTGGGGGCTTCGCTTTGGAGACACGTACGGACGCCGGGAGCGATCCCGCGCCCATTCCTTCTCGTCGGCAATCGCCCTAGCCAACCATTTGTAGCCAGTCTTCGGACTGATCCCGAACCGACGGCACAGCTCCCGCCGGTTTACGTCCGGCTGCCGGAACAGCCGAACGAACTCTTTCCTCTGATCCATGAATGACACCTCGCGCCACGGCATGTCGGCCTCCTGAGCCTGTCCATGCCGCCGATGTGTTACCCATGTCTCCGAACGGTGTTACCCCTGTCCCCGGGCCGTATACTTGACCGGGCGACCCAGTATTCCAGAGAAGTCGGCGATTAAACCGAGAGGCCGCGGCGTACTGGATCCCCGCTTTCCGCGGGGATGACATCCCCGCATAGGCGCTACTGCACCTGACACGAGGTCTCCGCCACCCGCGGCCGGCTGCAATAGTGAATGGTCGAGCCGTCGAACAACGTGTACTGGCGCTTTCCCGGAAACAGATTGGCGGCGAAACTGGCGGAGCAGGATTGTCCGCGCGTTGAAATATTCACCACCAGCGCGTTGTTCGGCAAATTCCAGATCAGCTTGAGACCGTTTCTGCCGGCGACGCGGACTTGCGCGCTGCCGCCGGGTGCGGAGGTCGGCCTCGCGCCGAGGCGGCCGTCAAAGTGAATCGTGCTTGAGAAGATGAACGCGGTTTCCGTGACGTCGGCGTAGGCGCTGCCGTCGGCATAAATCGCCCCGCTGCCGTCACCGCTGATCGGAATATTGTTGGCCGCGACCGGCTGCTGGCAATCCACGGTCCCCGAAAAGCGGATATGGAATTTGGCTACCGTGGTCTGAGCCACCGTTTGGCTCGAAAAAGTCAAACCCAGAACCAGCATCATCAAATTGCGCACAAATCTCCCGTCGATCCACATGATATTCCTCCCTGCCCCGGCGTTGAACCGCCGCTGGCAGCGTAAACCACGCCGCGCGCGCCGAAAAGACATGCCGGTCTGCGCCAGTCCTGAAAAAGAATTCCGGAGGGGGAGATCAACCAGCCCGGATCGGCGCGAAGATTTGCTGCTCCGCACCGACGCCCTTGAGCGAAAACGCACCAAGGGATTCCGCGGCGATCGCGCCGGCTTTGACAAAATCGGACGACAGCAGGAGCTGCCGGCCGAGTTGCCGGCACATCGATTCGATGCGCGCGGTGAGGTTGACGGCGGGCCCGATCACCGTGAAATCGAGCCGGGTGTCGCTGCCGATATTGCCATACAGGACGTCGCCGATATGCAGCGCCAGCCCGTATTCGATGCGCGGCTGGCCCAAACCCTCTCGCCGCCGGTTTTCCTCGGCCACGGCCACCTGCGCGCGTTCCGCGGCGGTCAGCGCGGCGCGGCAGGTCGCAGCGGCCTCGGCTTCAATCGGAAAGATCGCCAGCATGGCATCGCCGATGAATTTCAGGATCTCCCCGCCCTCCGCCGCGACCGCATCGCACATTGGGCCGAAATAGCAGTTGAGCAGGTCGATCAGCGCATCGCGCGGCAGTGTTTCGGAGAGATTGGTGAAGCCGCGCAAGTCACAGAGCCAGATCACCGCCCAAATGGTCTCGCCGCCGCCGCGCCGGATCTGGCCCTCGAGCACTCGCCCGCCGGATTGCGCGCCGACATAAGTATCCAATAGCGTGCGCGCGGTACGGCGCAGCGCCTGCACTTCGAGATTGAAGGCGACCGCAGGGATCATGGCGGCAAACAGCGCGAGTTCGTCGGCATCGAATCCGCTACGGCGCGCGGTGGCGAGCGAAAGCGCCTTGTGGCTGCCATCGGCGAACGGAACCGAATACACGACATAATCGGCAAGACCTTCGCGGCGCAGGTCGGCGAGAACAGCGAATTCTCCCTCTTGCGGCGGCGCGGTGAGATCGCAGCGCACCGGGCCGCCGCCCTGGTAGGCGATGCCGATCGGGCTGTTTGACAGGACCGCTGCGACGCCCGGGTCGGTACGGTACAGACGCTCGGAAGTGCCCTTGCCGAGCTGCCACAGGCCGCTGAAGGAAAAAATCTGCGGATGCAGGATCGGGACGCCGGTGGTGATCCGCGAGACGTCCACGCCGGCCGCGCGCAGCTCAAGCGCAAACGATCCGAGAAATTCGCTTGGATCGGTGAGCCTGCGGGCATCCGTCATCAGCCAGCGGATCACCGGATGGGTTTCGTCTCGGGCGAAAGCCTTCAACACGATGGCCTGCTCAACTCTCCCGCTCGATCCCGCGCTTCAGCGCGGCGCGGGCCGCCTCGCGATGCTCCGGCGTGATGTGGTTCGCAACCAGGCGGATCGCGGTCGCGAGCACGGCGGCATCGTCGGTGAAGCCGAGCACCGGCAGCATATCCGGGATGAAATCGAACGGCAGGATGAAGTAGGCGATGGCGCCCATCAGCGCCGCCTGCACGTGGCGCGGCGTCTGTTTGTCGAACGCGCAATAATACGCCGCGAGCAAATCCTCGGCGAACGGAATCCTGGCCAGCACCCGCTTCAGCTTGATCCAGAAGCGCCGGCGCACGCTTTCGCGGTCCTTTGCCAGCTCATCGGCCGGCTCAAAACCCACGGTATGTTCTGAGATCATCGCCTTGGCTCCTAAAACGCCTGTGGGGGGATCGTGGCCCGCGGGCGCCCCTCAAGCTGGGGATTTTGCCCATCTGCCGCAAGGTAGCGCCGGGGGGGGGGCGGGATCAGGTCACGCCGAACTGGCTTGCGATCGCGTTCATGGCCTTGGCAAGCTCGATATCGCGCGCGGTGACGCCGGACGCGTCGTGGGTCGCCAGAACCACCTCCACGGTCTTGTAAACATTGCGCCATTCCGGATGGTGATCGTTCTTTTCGGCCACCAAAGCGGCACGCGACATGAAGCCGAACGCTTCGTTGAAATCCTTGAAAACGAAGATTCGCGCGATCGCCTCGCGGCCGGGCGTCTCGGCCCATCCGGACAGGCCCTTCAGGGCCGATTTGCGCGCCTCCGCCGACAGCCGTTCCACCATGGTCGCCTCCGTTTATCCCTTACCTTATCCTAACACCGACCGGCATCCCCGGGGTCCATGCCAAAAATAGGGTCGGCAAAGCCGTGCCGGGGCTCCGGCAAAGCGCGCCGGTAACCATGACGCAGATGTAACCCCCTGCCTGCAGGGAATTTGCTACAATTTGGCGCTAAACGCACCGGCAAGATGAAATTGAGCCTCAAACGATTGTTCGCCAGATCGATGACCGGAGGCTTCGACCTTGTCGAGGCGCCGGTCGCGCCGTCGCCGCGCCGGACGCAGCGGCGGGCGATGTTCGTTACGCTGGCAGGCGTCCTCGCTATCATCGGCTCGCTGGCCGGCGGTTACTATTTTGCCATGCGGCCGGTGACGCTGCGGATCGCGGTCGGACCTGCGAACTCTGATGACATCAAGGTGGTGCAGGCGCTGACGCAGGCCTTTAACCAGACCCATGGCTATGTCCGGCTGCATCCGATCCAGACCGATGGCTCGGCCACAAGCTCGCAAGTGCTTGCCGACGGCAAGGCCGATCTCGCCATCATCCGAGGCGATCTCGAGGTGCCGAAAAATGCCCAGGCCGTGGCGACCTTGCGCAAGAACGTCGCGGTGTTGTGGGTGCCTCCACCCGCCAAAGGCAAGGGTAAGAAAGCCGGTCCGAAGATCACCAAGATCGCGCAGCTCTCCGGACGCCGCATCGGTGTCCTCGGGCGCACCCAGGCCAATGTCAATTTGCTCAAGGTGATCCTGCAGCAATATGGCGTCGATCCGAATAAGGTCGAGATCTTCCAGTTCCCCGCCGCCGACGCCGCCGATGCGATTCGCAACCAGAAGGCGGATGCCTATCTGGCCGCGGGGCCAGTCAACAGCAAGATCACCGCGGATGCGATCAACGCATCGACGCGCGACGGCGGCACGCCGACCTTCCTCGCGATCGATTCGAACGAGGCGATTGCGACAAACCATCCGGTTTACGAGGCCGCCGAAATTCCCGCCCGCGCCTTTGGCGGATCGCCCGACAAACCCGACGACGACGTGAAGACGATCAGCTTTTCCCACCATATCGTCGCGCGCAAAGGGCTTTCGGAAGCGACCATTGCCGCTTTCACCCGGCAGTTGTTCGCGGTCCGGCAGCAGCTGATGGCGGAATACCCGCTGGCCGCGAAAATCGAGACCCCGGACACCGACAAGGACGCCGTGATCCCGGTGCATCCGGGCGCAGCTGCCTTTGTCGACGGCGAGGAAAAGACCTTCCTCGACCGCTACAGCGATTTCATCTGGTGGGGGCTGATGGGGCTGTCGGCGATGGGCTCCGCCGGCGCCTGGTTCGCGGGCTATCTGAAGAAGGACGAGCGCAACAACAACTCCTCGCTGCGCGAGCGCCTGCTGGAAATGCTGGCGAGGGCCCGCCGCAGCGATTCCATCGACGAGCTCGACCAGATGCAGAGCGAGGCGGATGACATCCTGCGCGATACCCTGCACTGCTTCGAGGACGGCGCCATCCGGGAGGGGGCGCTGACCGCCTTCAACATCGCGCTCGATCAATTCCACCATGCGGTGGCCGACCGCAGGGCACTCCTGACGAGTGTGCCGCAAAACCTGCAACGGGCCGGCGCACAATTCCGCGCGACCGGCACTTTGTGAGCAGCTATCCCCGTCATCCCCTGTAATCGCGCCGTCACACAATCTTCCTAGGTCTGTCAGCGCCTTCAGCGCACCCTGTCGGCCGATCCAAGGAGGCTTGCATGACGACCAAATTTCCCCGCAGAATCCCTCGCAAAACCGGCAACATCCTTTCCCGCCGGCGTTTTCTTGCCACGGCCGGCGCCGGCGCATTGGGCGTCATCGCGATGCCCTATCTCAGCCGCGCCGCCGACCGGCCGGTGATCACCCATGGCGTGCAATCCGGCGATGTCGGCGCCGATGGCGGGGTGGTGTGGGCGCGCGTGGACCGGCCGTCGCAAATGATGGTTGAGGTTTCAACCACCGAATCGTTTGCAAATGCGCGGGCCTTGCCGCCGATCGCAGCCCTCCCCGAGACCGACTTCACCGCAAAAATGTTGTTGGAAAACCTGCCGGGCGGACAGGACATTTTTTATCGCGTCAAATTCCGTGACCTGTCGCATCCCGATATTTCCAGCGATCAGGTGGTCGGCCGCTTCCGAACCGCCCCGAGCGACAAGCGCGATGTCAGCTTCGTCTGGGGCGGCGACGTCGCCGGCCAGGGCTGGGGCATCAATCCCGACGATGGCGGCATGGTCACCTACGCCACCATGCGCAAGCACAAGCCTGATTTCCTGCTGCATTCCGGCGACACCATCTATGCCGACGGCGTCATTCCAGCCGAGGTGAAACTGCCTGACGGCAAAATCTGGAAGAACCTCACCATCCCTGAAAAGGCAAAAGTCGCCGAGACGCTCGACGAGTTCCGCGCCGCGCACAAATACAATCTGCTCGACGACAATGTGCGCGCCTTCAACGCCGAGGTGCCGATCTTCGTGCAGTGGGACGATCACGAAGTCATGAACAACTGGTCGGCGTCGAAGGAGATTCCGGCGGCCTACAAGGTTCGTGACATCTCATTGCTGGCCGCGCGCGCGGGCCGCGCGTTCCACGAGATGTATCCGATGCGCGAAAGCATCGTCGAGCCGGGCCGGGTCTATCGCACCCTGAGCTACGGCCCGCATCTCGACGTCTTCATGCTGGACGAGCGCAGCTATCGCGGCCCCAATGGACCGAACCTGCAAACCACCTATGGTCCCGAGAGCTATTTCATCGGGCCCGATCAGTTGTTGTGGCTCAAGCGCGCTTTGTTGAACTCGCGCGCCACCTGGAAGGTGATCGCCTCCGACATGCCGCTCAGCCTGATCGTCTATGACGATGCGGCCAACAAAAAAGGTTCGGAAGCGTTTGCCCAGGGCGATGGCCCGCCGCGCGGCCGCGAACTCGAAATCGCCGACATCCTGCGCTTCATCAAGACCTCGGGCGTCACCAATACGGTATGGCTGACGGCGGACGTGCACTATGCGGCCGCGCATTACTACAATCCCGACAAGGCGCAATTCCAGGAATTCGACCCGTTCTGGGAATTCGTCTCCGGCCCGCTGCATGCCGGAACCTTCGGACCGAACGAACTCGACAACACCTTTGGGCCCGAAGTGAAGTTCATCAAGGCCCCGGGCCTCGACAAGCAGAACCTGCCGCCATCCGCCGGCATGCAGTTCTTCGGTCACGTCAAGATCGAGGGCGCATCCGGACAGATGACGGTGACCTTGCGCGACCGCGCCGACGTCGCGCTGTGGTCGACGACGCTCGATCCGAAGCTCGGTTAGCGTCGCGGCTTTCCAGTGCCGTAGCCTCATCCTTCGAGACGCGGCCAAGAGGCCGCTCCTCAGGATGAGGGTCTAGACCCTCTTGGTGAGGAGCGCGGCAACGCCGCGCGTCTCGAACCACGAGGCCATGGATGGTCCAATTACGATCCGCCCGCCTCGGCCGAAATCTCATCCGAGGAAAACCACAACTCCCCGCAAATGGCGACCGCGGTGTCATCGGGCTCGCGGTCGGCGGTCAACCACAATGACCGCGCCGACCATGCCTCGCCATTGTCGGGGATCTTTTCGCATTCCCCGGCATCCGCGGCTCCGACACAGGGAATGAAATACGACGCCATCAGCGGTTTTACGCTGAAACCGGCATCACACCGCGAGACGATGATCGCGAGGCCAACGGCCGGCGACGGCCGCCACGGGAAAATCAGGCGGCCTTGCGGACGCAACGCCTTGAGCCACGACGGCGGCGGCGTCACCACGCCGGCGTTGACGTAGATCAGGTCCGACGGCGGCAGCGGCAGGCGCGTCGCATCACCCTGGATGATGGACACACCCTCGAACGGCTGCAGATTTTCCCGCGCCTTGTGCGCCAATCCCTCATCGATCTCGAAGGCACGCACCACGCCGCCGGGCAGCGTCAGCACCGACAGGATCGCCGTGTAATATCCGGTGCCTGCGCCGATATGGCAGACCGCTTCGCCCGGCTTCGGCTCCACCGCACCCATCCACGCCGCATGCAGGAAGGGCTCGCCATTGTTGATGCCCTTCGCCGCATCGAGCCGGACCAGTACGTTTTGATAAAGAAACACCGGGTCGGCGCTCGGGGTCTCGACGCTGCGCTGGTAGATGTTGATATGCCACGGCCCGGGCCCGACAAACGCCTCGCGGCGGACCAGTTCAAACGCCCGCTCAAATCGCGGATCGGTCGAGCCGCTTGCGACCGCCATCATGGTCGCGAAGAAACCCCTGATCTCTTCGAGACCGGCTTTGCTTTTCCTCGGCATGGCGTCGACCGCGGCGGGACTTCGTTATCTCAAAGGATATCAAACAATCGCGCCCGCAATAGGTCCAAAAGGTCATCGCGTGGTTTTGCCGCCGCTGGATTGGCGTTTCAACAATGCCCGCAACGCGTCGCTCGAATAGGGTTTGGGCAGCCTCGGCCGGTCCGCGAACGCCGGGGGAAGCATGACCTCGGCGGAATATCCGGTGACGAAGACGAACGGGATTTTCAGCGCGTCGAGGCGCTCGGCGATCGCAAAGCTCTTTTCGCGGATCAGCCCGACATCCAGCAGCGCAAAATCCGGGGCGCGATCGGCGATCGTATCAAGCGCCGTGGCCACGGTTCCCGCGGAGCGCACGGTTTTCACGCCGAAGCCGAGAATCGTCTCCTCGAAATCGAGCGCGATGATCGGGTCATCCTCGACGATCAAAACGTCCTCGGGGAGGCCGGAGAGTCCATCGGGAGAGGCGGTTTCCATGATCTCGCTTTGCATCGGGGTCCTAGCCCAACAATCCCACGCGCCTTGCAGGCGCACCGGCCCGGTTCCGATGACGAAACCATCACGCTGCGATGGCGTTGTCTGTGCACTTGTGGACATAAGAATCGGAAATGGCCTGATATTACGGGAGCGCATGGGAGCCCTTCGAAATGGACGTGCGACGCGACAACGTTCCTGAAGCCGTCGAGCGCCCCTACAACAACCTGTTGCGGCGGCTCAGCGCCAGCGATTACGTGCTGATTGCACCGCATCTTTCGCCGCAAGAGGCCGGGCCTAACGAGCTTCTTTATAATCCCGGCGACGATGTCGAGATCGTCCACTTTCCCTGTGGCCCCGCGCTCGCTTCCTACCTCGTTGCCAACGAGGACGGCCGCGATGTCGAGACCATTCTGGTCGGCCGCGAGGGTGCGGTCGGCGGCATCGTCAGCCAGGGGTATCTGCCGGCCTATACCCGCATCATGGTCAAGTTCCGCGGACCCTTCATGCGGCTGCATGTCGGCAAATTGGATGCGGCGAAAGCAAAATCGGCGACACTGCGCAACGTGTTCGCGCGCTATGCCGACTGCATGCTGGCCCAGATGTTCCAATCGACCGCGTGCAATGCGATCCATTCGATCGAACAGCGCACGGCGAAATGGATCGTCTCGGCGATGGAGCGTACCGATGGCGACAATGTCGTGCCGCTCACGCATGAGCAGCTTGCGACCCTGCTCGGGGTCGGCCGCAGCTATGCCAGCCGGGTGATTCAGACGTTCAAGGCGGAAAGGGTTTTGGAGACCCGCCGCGGCTCAATCCTGGTGCGCAACCCTGAGGCGCTGCGGGCGCGGGCCTGTCTTTGCAACGAATCGGTGAAAAACCACTTCGAGGAAGTGCTGCGCGGGGTGTATCCGGTCGAAGGAACCGGCAATTAGGCCCGACGCTCGCCCAATTATAGGCCAGCCAAATAACGCCTACTCGCAGAACCCCGGCAAGACTCGGCGCGACAAACCCGAGCCGCACCACCCGGGCACAGGCGTCTGCGCCCTCACGTCGGAGACCGCCATGCCTGATGCAGCCAACATGATCCGTCGCAACGTCGTTATCGCTATTGCCCTGATTTTCGGGAGCGCGGCAACGACAGCCATGGCGCAGTTTCCGTTGCCTGGATCGACCGAACAGCCCGCGCCATTGGTCCGTGAGGCGTTCGCATCGCCCTACGGCCGGGCGCTGATTGCAGAGCTTGGAACGGTGCTTCGCACCGATGCCGACCCGGTGTGCCTGAATTCAAAAGGCATTGCTTTCGACCAGTTGCAGCCGCGCGGCGAGGCGCTGCTGATCAAATGGGGTACGCGAGCGACGGAAACCGTGATGTCCCTGGTCGATCTCAAGACTTACGAAAAGAACTTTCCCGCCGGCGCCGAATTGAACGGCTTGCGGGAACGGCCGGAGATCAAGCGCTATCTCGATATCGAGCGGCCGCTGCGGCTGGCGAAGATCCTGGATTTTATCTTCGAACAGTTCGACCGCTATAATTTGCTGAACCGAATCAAGATCGCACCAGTGTCGCCGGCAGCATCCGGAAAGGACGATTTGCTGCGCACGAATCCGACTGAGTCGGCTGAGGAGGCCCCGGAAGACTTCATCGCGACCCACCAATCGGCCCAGCTCAAGCGGTATCTCGCGCTCTCCGAACAAGCCGCCGCAGCCATGGTAGGCGCCGTCAGCAAGGAGCAGGCCATTCGGATCGTGCCGGGCACGTTTTATCGCGGGATTGAGCTCGATCTTGCCGAGTTGTGCATTGTTCCGCGCCGATAGCAGCGTCCTGATCGATCCGGAGGGGCCATGGCCGCCAAAGCAGCCCGGCTTGCCCCGAAAATCAGCTAACCAAATCGCAAACAACCCATTGTTTTCCGGCGATTTCTGACTATATTGCGCCGCAGCGAGTAGGGTGTGCCCGGTCCTTTTGGCCGGGCTTCCTTTTTGGGCACCAGAGCGCCCGTTCGAACTCCAGGTTTTTGAGCGTGATCCGGAAAAGTGGGTCCCGGTTTTCCGGTGAGATCGCGCTTCCCATTGTCTGATGCAGAAGAACCACCATGAAACTTCGCAACGTCGCCATCATCGCCCACGTCGACCACGGCAAGACCACCCTGGTCGATCGCCTGCTGCAGCAATCCGGTACCTACCGCGAGAACCAGCGCGTGGTCGAACGGGCAATGGATTCCAATGACCTCGAGCGCGAGCGCGGCATCACCATTCTGGCCAAGGCCGCCTCGGTGCAGTGGAAGGATACCCGCATCAACATCGTCGACACCCCCGGCCACGCCGATTTCGGCGGCGAGGTCGAACGTATCCTCAACATGGTGGACGGCGCGCTGGTGCTGGTCGATGCTGCCGAGGGTCCGCTGCCGCAGACCAAATTCGTGGTGTCGAAGGCGCTGAAAGTCGGCCTCAAGCCGATCGTCGTCATCAACAAGGTCGACCGTCCCGACGCGCGGCCCACTGAAGTGATCAACGAGGTGTTCGACCTGTTCGCGGCGCTCGACGCCAGCGAGGAGCAGCTCGATTTCCCGATTCTCTACGGTTCGGCCAAGCAAGGCTGGATGGCCGATAGCCCGGAGGGTCCGAAGGATGCCGGTATGCAGCCGCTGTTCGACCTGATCCTGCGCCACGTTGCGCCGCCGACTGTCGAAGAAGGCCCGTTCCGCATGATCGGCACCATTTTGGAGGCCAATCCTTATTTGGGCCGCATCATCACCGGCCGCATCACCTCCGGCAGCATCAAGCCCAACCAGTCCGTCAAGGTGCTGGGCGGCGACGGCAAGCTGATCGAAACCGGGCGCATTACGAAAATCATCGCGTTCCGCGGCATCGAGCGCACCCCGCTCGATGAAGCTGAAGCCGGCGACATCGTCGCCATTGCCGGCCTCACCAAGGGCACGGTGGCCGACACCTTCTGCGATCCCTCCGTCGAGACGCCGTTGAAGGCGCAGCCGATCGATCCGCCGACGGTGTCGATGTCCTTCATCGTCAACAATTCTCCGCTCGCCGGCACCGAAGGCGACAAGGTGACGAGCCGCATGATCCGCGACCGCCTGCTGCGCGAGGCCGAAGGCAATGTCGCGCTGCGCGTCACCGAAGCCGCCGACAGGGATTCCATGGAAGTGTCGGGCCGCGGCGAGTTGCAGCTCGCGATCCTGATCGAGACCATGCGCCGCGAAGGTTTTGAGCTCTCGGTGTCGCGTCCGCGCGTCGTGTTGAAGAAGGACGAGACCAATGGCGAATGGCAGGAGCCGATCGAAGAGGTCGTGATCGACGTCGACGAGGAACATTCCGGTGTGGTCGTGCAGAAGATGAGCGAGCGCAAGGCCGAGATGATCGAGATGCGCCCCTCCGGCGGCCACCGGCTGCGGCTGGTGTTTTACGCGCCCACGCGCGGCCTGATCGGCTATCAGGGCGAATTGCTCACCGATACCCGCGGAACCGCGATCATGAACCGGCTGTTCCATGGCTATGCGCCCTACAAGGGCGACATCCAGGGCCGTCGCAACGGCGTGTTGATCTCCAACGATCAGGGCGAAGCAGTGGCTTACGCGATGTTCAAATTGGAAGACCGCGGCCCGATGATGATCGAACCGGGCTGGAAGGTCTACAAAGGCATGATCGTCGGTGAGCACACCAGGGAAAACGATCTCGAGATCAACGTGCTCAAGGGCAAGCAACTCACCAACATCCGCACCACCTCGAAGGACGAAGCGGTGCGCCTGACGCCGCCGATCCGGATGACGCTGGAAAAAGCGCTGGCCTATATCGAGGACGATGAACTGGTCGAAGTGACCCCGAAATCGATCCGGCTGCGCAAGAAATTCCTCGACGCGAACGACCGCAAGCGTGCCGAAAAGGCCAAGGAAGCGGTGGCGTAAGCGGCCGACTCCAACCCAAGAAACCGTCATGGCCGGGCTTGTCCCGGCCATCCACGTCTTCGATATTGGAAGGAAAGACGTGGATGCCCGGGACAAGCCCGGGCATGACTATGAGATAGACGACCATATGTCCCTCCCCTCCTCTGTCGATATCGCCATCATCGGCGCCGGCGCCGCAGGCCTCGGTGCGGCCCAAGCGCTGAAAAATTCCGGCCTCTCGGTGGTCGTGCTGGAAGCGCGCGACCGCGTCGGCGGCCGCGGCCATACCATCATGGCGGCGCCGGACATCGTCTTCGATCTCGGCTGCGGCTGGCTGCATTCGGCGGACAAAAATTCATTCGTCAAAATCGCCGAACAACTGAATTTCGAAATCGACAAGACCCGGCCGCCCTGGCGCGAGCAGAGTTTTGATGCCGCCTTCCCGCTAAAAGAACGCGCGGACTTCATGGCGGCGCTGGACGCTTTCTACGAGCGCGTCCACGAAGCCGCCAAGAGCGGCCGCGACAGTGCCGCCAGCACCTATCTCGAACCCGGCAATCGCTGGAATCCGATGATCGATGCGATCTCGACTTACGCCAACGGCGCCGAGCTCGATGCGGTCTCGGTGCTGGATTTGGGCGCCTATGAAGACACCGGCATCAACTGGCGGGTACGGCGCGGCTACGGCGCGCTGATGGCCGCTTATGGCGCGTCCTGTCCGCTGGCGTTCAATTGCGAGGTCACGCTGATCGATCATTCCGGAAAACGCCTGCGGATCGAGACCTCGCGAGGCTTCCTTTCGGCCGGCCAGGTGATCGTCACCGTGCCGACCAACCTGCTCGCCGATGAGGTCATTCGTTTTCACCCCGCGCTGCCGGCAAAAGTCGACGCCGCGCGCGGCCTGCCGCTCGGCCTTGCCGACAAGGTGATGCTGGCGCTGGACGAGCCGCAAGCACTGCCAAAGGACGGCAATCTGCGCGGCGCCACCATGCGCACCGCAATGGGCAGCTATCACCTGCGCCCGTTCGGCCAAGCCTGCATCGAGGGTTATTTTGGTGGAAGCTTTGCACAAGCCCTGGAAAACGCCGGCGACGGTGCCTTGGCAGCGGAAGCGATCGACGAGATCGCGGCGCTACTCGGCACAGACTATCGCAGGAAATTAAAACCGCTCGCGGAATCGCGCTGGTCCCATGACCCCTTCGCGCGCGGCTCCTATTCGCACGCCCTCCCCGGCCACGCGGGGAAACGCGCTGTGCTTGCGGCGCCGGTTGATGGACGCTTGTTCTTCGCCGGTGAAGCGACCTCGCCGAACTTTTTCTCGACCGCCCATGGAGCCAGGGACAGCGGTGAGAGAGCGGCGGGAGAAGTGCTGGCTTCAATCGCGAAGGCCTAACCCCGTCATTGCGAGGCGCGAAGCGACGAAGCAATCCAGCTTTCTGCGTTGCGGCGCTATGGATTGCTTCGCTTCGCTCGCAATGACGATTTCGGATGTGGAAATCGCTACTCCAAAACCCTCGCCCTCATCGCCTCATCCGGCACAAAACATTCCCCATACTTGCCGAAGATCCTGTACCGGTTACGCGCGACGAGATTGTAGACGGCGTCGCGGAGCGGTTTTGGCACCAGGCGCAGCGCGCGCACCCATTCCCATTCAGGCAAATTCGAAAGCACCGTCAGCGCACCGTCGGATTTGAAATACGCAACGCCGCCATGGATCACCGCGTTGGTGTCCGGGTCCTCCGGATTGATGCTGAACGCTTGCGCCAGCCGGGTGCCGTAGCCGGACTGGATCGCGGTGAAACGAAACCGCCGCTTCGCGTCGCGCGCGGCGACAAACCGGACCCAGCGCGAACAGAACACGCAGACGCCGTCATAGAGGATCACGTCATCGTCGGGCCAACGGTTGGGCGCAGGGGATTCCGTCATCGGTTATCCAGCGTCAGCAGCGCCACCAGCATCAGCACGATGGCCGGCCCGGTCTTCACCAGCGCGCCGAGCGGCTCGATCCACAGATCCGGCGTCAGGATCGCCGCCCCCAGCATGTAGCCGAGCGACGCCGCGATGCCCAACATCAATCCGGCAGCACAAGTGCGGCGGAACGCGATCAGGATGCCGATGGTCATGTCCATCAGGCTGGTGCCGACCGTGATGGGCCCGACCAGCGACCGCGGAAAGCGGTGCGAGGCGAGGATTCCGGCGGCGGCATCATAGGAAATCAACAACGCAATAAAGCCCGAGACGACCCAGAACACGACAAGGCTCGAAATCACCAGCGCCTTGATCAGGAACAGCCGGGCGAACCATTTGTCCTGGATGGTGGCGGAACGCTCTCCAACCATCTGCGCCAGCGTTTTCGGCACGATGCCGGTCGCAAGCATCCAGGGCTTTGGGTCGCCGGCGACGCCGCGCCGCAGCTCGGCGATTGCGGTCGTTCGCATCGGCGGCATCCAGCCGAGCCAGCTTGCGAGATCGCCGAGCTTTGTGCCGAGATCGAGCATGAAGGCCGGCAATCTCAATCGCGGCATATCGACGGTGCCGAATGACGCGCGGAATTGCTCGATGACGCGGCCAAGCGCGACCGGCTGCGGCTGCATCAGGTCCCAGGTCACGGCGTCGGCGGTTTTGTGGCTCATGTCGCGGCCGGCGAGCCAGGCGATCGTCGCGGCGATGTCTTCGACCGCGACCGGCTGGAGCGGCGTTTTGGATTCGGCTTCGGGAAGATCAAGCGGCAGCGCCGCCAGCGCACGCACCATGGCGCTGCCGCCATAGGCCGACGGCGCAATGACTAATCCCGGCCGCAGGATGGCGTAGGGGATGTCGAAGGCGGCGATCATCCGTTCGGCCTCGCGCTTGCTCCGGCTGAACGGCGTGCGGTCCTCGTTGGCGGCGCCGGGGATCGAGATATGTACGAGTAGAATCAGCCGGCCGCTGGCGCGGATCGCCCGCAACAGCCGATCGACGAAATCGCGGTGCACGTCGCTGGTGTCGCTGCCCGGCCCGTCCTGCAGCACGCCGAGGCAATTGACCACGAGATCAATCGTCTGCTCGCCGATCAGCTGCGCCAGCGCCGCAACGTCCATCGACATCACAGGCATTTCCAGATCGAGCGAGCCTGATTTCTGCGAAGTTGAAAATCGCCGGGCGATCCCGACGACCGCAAAACCTCGCGCGCGCAAATCGTCGGTAACGTACCGGCCGATCAGGCCGGAGGCGCCGAGCACAAGAATTTTGCGCGGTGGTACGCCCATAAGATTCCTAAAACGGCTTGGCGATCATCAGCCACAAAATGATCATAACCGAACCGAAGCCCGGAATACCGAACAGGAACCAGCGGCGAAACAGCGCAAAGTAACGCGGCGGCAGCGGTTCGCTTTGCGCTTCCGCTTTCCGCGCAAGGTCGCGCATTTCGATCTGCATGAAGATCACGGGAATCCAGAACATGCCGGCGACGGCGTAGAGCGCAAGCGAGGTGAGAAGCCAGCGCTCGCTGAGCGAGGTCGCCGATAGCGCCATCAGGATGGCGCCGGTGACGGGCTGCAGGATCACCGCCGTCAGCGTGAACAGTAGGTCGGCGATCACGACCGTCGCCGCGGTGCGCGCGATGAAGCCCGGATCGCGGCTGCGGTGGGCCATCAGCATGAAGAACGCGATGCCACCGCCGGTGCCGAGAATGACGATGGCGCCGAGCACATGCAGATATTTGACGAGGAAATAGGAGGTCATGGTTTCTTCGCCGCGGTTGGTTCGAAAAACTTCAGCGCGCGATCCAGTTCCGGTGCGGCGATCTTGATACCGCTATCGGTCTCCGCCAGCCAATGGCCCTCGCTGCCGGAGGCCGCCAGCACGCGAAACTCGATCTTACCGCCGCCGCCGCGGAACGCGTCCGCGAGCTGCTTCGACAGCGCCGGCGAAAAATAGCTGTCGTTGGCCGCCACCAACCATACGACCGGCACCCGCGCGGCCTTGCCGAATTCGGCCGCGGCGGCGGCCAGCGTGTGCGGCGCGCACACCTCGCCGGGAAAATCATTGGCGTGGCCGCCGCGGCCCGGAGCGAATGCAATGATGCCCGAGATCTCCAGCGGATTTTTCCCGGCCAGCGCCAGCGCGCCCCAGGCCCCGGCCGAATGGCCGATAATGACCGCGCGGTCGCCCCGGATGAAGGATTGCCCGCGCAGATAGTCCAGCGCAGCGGTGATTTCGTCAGCGGTGGCGCGGCCGGCATGAACATAGTCGGCCTCGTCGCAGTTGCCCTGGTCTTCGAGATAGCGGCCGCCGGTGGCGCCGTGGCCTGGGCGTTCCGGCACAAGCACGGCAAAACCCCGCTTGACCAGCCATGCCGCCAGCGCGAGGTATTCCGGCTGCGGCATTTGCGCGCGACGCAGCACGTTTTGCGTCGAGGCATGCGCAATCACGGCCAGCCGAAACGGCCCATTGCCCGGCGGGCGAAACAGCACGGCGTGGGCTGCGGTGTCCGGGTCGGGGGACGGGAGCAGCCATTGCTGCTCGCGATCCGGCTCGCCTTCGGCGCCTTGCGCGCCGAGCCGGCTTTGCGCCAGCACGGTCTGGGTAAAGGCCGCTCCCAGCACAACCAGAGCGAAAAGCGCCTTGCAACGATGCATGAATTTACCTGACGCGCGGGCGGAAAAGCCGCCCCGGATTCGGGAAGCAGAATACGCACGGCGAATCAAATCCAGTGCATTTTTCCGTGAGCCCGGCCGCGCCCGGAGCCCGATTCGGATCGTTATGCCCAGCCGGTCGCCAGCGAAATGCCGCTTAAAGCACCTGCCTGTCCTCTTTCGGTACAGGGAGGCGGCAAAACTGATGCAGAAAATCCACAGCTTAACCGATAATTAACGATAGACCTTGAAGCGGACGCGCTGACTTGCTTTGATTAGCACCATGAGCACAACCCTGATCGAGGTTCGGCCGGCCAAAGCTGCGGATGCAGCCGCGGTGGCGTCCACCCATGACGAAGCCTGGCGTTCGGCCTATCAGGGCATCATTCCCGGCGCCGAGCTGGAGAAACTGATCAATCGCCGGGGCCCGCAATGGTGGGACAGCGCGATCCGCAAGGGCAGCCGCGTCAGCGTGCTGGTGTTCGGCGACAAGGTCGCGGGCTATGCCAATTACGGCCGCAACCGCGCCCGCAGCCTGCACTTCGAAGGCGAGATCTACGAGCTTTATCTGCGCCCGGAGTTCCAGGGCCTCGGCTTCGGCCGCCGGCTTTTCACCGCAGCCCGCCGCGACCTGTTGCAGAGCGGGCTGAAGAGCATGGTGGTCTGGGCGCTCTCCGACAACGATCCGGCGACGGAGTTTTATCGGGCGCTGGGCGGGCGCATGGTCGCCCGCAGTTCGGAAAAATTCGGGCCCAAGTCGCTCGACAAGGTCGCCTTCGCCTGGACGAATTGAACGGCGCCAGGTTTTCGAGGATTCTCGAAGCCAGCCTTGGTCCGTGACCCGAGACCTGATCCAGAATTTCAATTTAACGGGTTTCCTTTCAAATCGAGGCGGAGCTGTCCAATGCGTATTGATGCCATCTCGATCGGGATCAATCCGCCGCATGACGTCAACGTCATCATCGAGGTGCCGGTTGGCGGCGAGCCGATCAAATACGAGATGGACAAGGAGGCCGGCACGCTGGTGGTCGACCGGTTTCTCTATACCGCCATGCGCTATCCCGGCAATTACGGCTTCATCCCGCATACGCTCTCCGGCGACGGCGACCCTTGCGACGTCCTGGTCGCCAACACCCGCGCCATCGTGCCCGGCGCAGTGATGAGCGTGCGCCCGGTCGGCGTGCTCTTGATGGAAGACGAGGCCGGCGGCGACGAGAAGATCATCGCCGTGCCGTCCTCCAAACTCACCCAGCGCTACGACAAGGTGAAGACCTATAGCGACCTGCCCGACATCACGCTGGCCCAGATCCAGCACTTCTTCGAGCACTACAAGGACCTCGAGCCGGGAAAATGGGTCAAGGTCTTGCGCTGGGGCGGCGCGGAGGAAGCGCTCAAGCTGATCGAGGAAGGCATCGCCCGGGCGAAGGGGAAGTGACGACGCAGGGCGTCGCGCGCTTTTCTTAACCTCGCCCCGCTCTTCGCGGGGAGAGGTCGGATTGCGAAGCAATCCGGGTGAGGGGGACTCACCGCGAGCGTTTATCGTCGGAATTTGCGGAGGCGGCCCCTCACCCCAATCCTCTCCCCGCGAAGAGCGGGGCGAGGGAGCAAATTCACACCGCAGGCGCCGGCAGTCCATGAATCGCACACGCCGCGCGCAGCGTATTCACCAACAGGCACGCCACCGTCATCTGGCCGACGCCGCCCGGCACCGGCGTGATGGCTCCGGCGACAGCCAAAGCCTCGGCAAAGGCGACATCGCCGACCAGGCGGGTCTTGCCCTCGAGCGCTGGCAGGCGGTTGATGCCGACATCGATCACGGTCGCGCCCGGCTTGATCCAGTCGCCGCGCACCATTTCCGGCTTGCCGACGGCGGCATAGACCAGATCGGCGCGGGCGCAGAGTTTTGGCAGATCGCGCGAGCGCGAATGGGCGATCGTCACGGTGGCGTTTTCGTTGAGCAGCAATTGCACCAGCGGACGGCCGACCAGATTGGAGCGGCCGATAACGATGGCGTTCAGGCCCGCCAGCGAGGCGTGTACGCTTTTGGTCAGGATGATGCAGCCGAGCGGCGTGCAGGGCGACAGCGCGGCAAACCCGCCGGCGAGCCGCCCGGCATTGCTCGGATGCAGCCCGTCGACATCTTTGGCCGGATCGATGGCGTTGATGATGGTTTCGGTATGCAGCGATTTCGGCAGCGGCAGTTGCACCAGGATGCCGTGCACGGCCGGGTCGCGATTGAGCTTTGCGATCAGCGCCAGCAGATCGTCCTGCGCGACATCGGCCGGCAGCACGTGCTCGAACGAGGCCATGCCGGCTTCTTGGGTCTGCTTGTGCTTGCTGCGGACATAGACCTGGCTGGCGGGATCGCTGCCAACCAGCACCACCGCGAGACCGGGCGTTAAGCCGTTCTCGCGCTTGACCCGCACAACTTCAGCGGCGACGCGGGCGCGAAGCTCCGATGCAATGAGTTTTCCATCGATGATGCGGGCGGTCATCTCAATCCTTCTTTATGGCGGTCAGTTTCCGAAGCGCCTCGCCAAGTTTTG
Organism: Bradyrhizobium lablabi; assembly: GCF_900141755.1. Classification (NCBI taxonomy): domain Bacteria; kingdom Pseudomonadati; phylum Pseudomonadota; class Alphaproteobacteria; order Hyphomicrobiales; family Nitrobacteraceae; genus Bradyrhizobium; species Bradyrhizobium lablabi. The sequence continues at coordinate 4,163,189 of NZ_LT670844.1, forward strand.
CGGGATCGCCGTCGACGGCGATTTGCTTGAGCCGCGAGGTCGCGCCGGAGAGGATCCGCACTTTTGCTTTCGGCACCCCGAGCGCTCTTGCCATCAGCTCCGCGACCGCGCGATTGGCCTCGCCGCCATCGGCGATGGCGCGGACCCGTACCTTCACGACCGTGCGCCCGTTGGCGAGCGTCTCAACTCCGTCGATATCGTCGCGGCCGCCCCGCGGCGTGACCCGCAGCGCTACGCTGATGCCTTCGCTAGAGTAGCGCCAAGGATCCATCAGGCATCCATCGAACATCGATAGCGGGCATCAGAACACGCTGGGATAGATGTAATAGGTGATCACCCGCTGGATGAACATGATGATCAGGATCAGGATGATCGGCGAGATATCGAGCCCGCCGAGATTGGGCATGAAACCGCGGATCGGCGCCAGCAGCGGCTCGGTGATCCGGTACAGGAATTCCGCCACTGCCGACACGAACTGGTTGCGTGTGTTGACGACGTTGAAGGCGATCAGCCAGGACAGGATTGCGGACGCAATCAGCAGCCAGACATAGAGGTCGAGAACAATGAGAACGATGTCGAGGACGGCACGCATGGCTGGCTTACTCGGGGGTTCGGTCGAGGATGGGGCTTCATGCTAAATATCGGTTCCACCCCGCGCAAACAAGGGAAGTTCCGGGCAAAGTGAGGCGGAAAGGCGCGATTTCGCCGTTCTTGACTTGGCATTGGCGCGGATTGTAAATGGCGCCGATTGCTGGCCGTCCTCACTCACCGAGGCGGGCCGCGATGGGGCCATAGCTCAGCTGGGAGAGCGCGTCGTTCGCAATGACGAGGTCGGCGGTTCGATCCCGCCTGGCTCCACCACGCTTCGCCCTTCGGGCTACGCGTGGCGCAGCCACGTGATGCCCGAAGAGCGAAGCGTGCCCGGCGAAGCCCCCTTGGGCGAAGACGGGCTGGTGACGTTAGACACTATCTCTCATCGGTCTGTCCGTTTTCCTCGCCCCAAGCTACGCGTGGCGCAGCCGCGCAATGCCCGAAGAGCGAAGCGTGCCCGGCGAAGCTCCCTTGGGCGAAGACGGGCTTTAACCGTCTACAAGCTCACTGCCCCGTAAATCTCGGCGGCCGCTTCTCCATGAAACTCGCGACACCTTCGCGGAAATCGCTGCCGCGCAGCGCGACCAGCATTTCTCGGTTGGCATCGATCGTCGCTTCGGCCAGCGTCTGGAACGGCACATCGTAAAGCTGCCGCTTGATCACCGCGATCGCGCTCGGCGAGACGTTGTCGGCTAGATCGCGCGCGTAGGCATAGGTCTGCTCGCGCAATTGCTCTGGCGGATACAGCCGATTGACCAGACCGATCCGCAGCGCCTCGTCGCTTGAGACGCGGCGCGCGGACATCAGGAGGTCGAGCGCGTTGGCATGGCCGACGATGCGCGGCAGCATCCAGCTGATGCCATGCTCGGCGATCAGCCCGCGGCGCGCGAACGAGGTCGTGAAGACGGTATTGTCGGCGGCAAAGCGCAGGTCGCAATAGAGCGCGTGCACGAGGCCAATGCCGGCGGTGGCGCCGTTGAGCATGGCGATCACGGGCTTTGCGATCGAGGGATAATACGCATAGCGCGCCTGCCAGTCGGGCCGGCGGTTCATGTCGAACGGCGGCAGGCTTTGGGCGCGCCTGATGTCGTCGGGATCGAGCCCTTTCAGCGCGTCCATGTCGGCGCCGGCGCAGAAGGCGCGGCCCGACCCGGTGAGCACGATGACGCGCACATTTTCATCGGCGCTGGCGGCCTCCATGGCATGGCGCACATCGCGCTCCATGATGGGCGTCCAGGCGTTCATGCGGTCGGGCCGATGAAGCGTGATGGTCGCGACCTTCTCGCTGACGTCATAGAGAATATGCTGATAGGTCACACGCGATCTCCCTGTGCTCGCTGTCGCCATCGCGACAATGCGTTTTTATTTTTGGCGCTTTTGATTTTTGTCTTCACGCCGCCTTGAAGCGCGCGAGCCTTTCGGTCGCGCCAGAAAGTCGACGGTTTCCGGACGCGCCTTGAGCCACCCGCTCCAGCGCGTGAACACCTTTGCCATGCGGTCGGGCTCGACGCCAAGCTGCGCCATCGCCACCCCGCCATTGACCGACTCGCGATATTCCGCGATCAACCCGTCACGCACGATGAAGCGGCTGATGCCGTCGATCACGACGCGCTTGCCCTCGAATTGCGGGATCTTCGAAATAAAGCTCGACAGCGACCAGGCGTACCCCTGTTCGCCGTCGAACACGGAATCGAACATCTCCCAGCGATAATCCGCGGCATCGCGGTGAAACAAATTCTGCATCATATGCGCGATGTCGGCGCGGCCTTTATGGGCGCCATAGATGTAGTCGTAATAGATTGCGTCCGGCGTGAAATGGCCGGCAAAGCGCGCGCCGTCGCCGGATTCCGCCGACTGCGTGAAGTCATCCAGCAATTTTGCGAATTCCTCGGCCGTCATGTCGCTCCCACGCCGCTCGCTGCTTGGCTGCAAGCTTATTGGGCCGACACTATCAACACGGATGGATTTGGGAAGGCGTCCGCGGCCGCCGCTATTCCGCGGCTTGCAGCAACGGCTGTGGCGGCATCCGGGCCAGCCAGCTGTCGAGAAATTGTTTCAGCCAAGCGCGCTCGGTCACGTCATGGACGGCGCGACCTTCGAAATGATGATGGCGGGGACGCGCGCCGGGCAGTTCGAGGCGATCATGGCCGCGCATGGTCCAGCGATGCATCATCGCGTAGGTCACATCGGGATGAAACTGAAAACCGAACGCATGGCCCGATCGAAACGCCTGGATCGGGAAGTCGCCGCCCTCCGCCAGCAATTCGGCGCCCGACGGAAGTTCAAAACCCTCCCGATGCCAGTGGTAGACATGGTCCGGCCAGTTCGGGCAGATTTCAAGCCCGGCCGGTGTGGGGTGGATCGGGTAATATCCGATCTCGACGCGGCCTTGCGGATGCGGCGCAACGCGCGCGCCGAGATGCATGGCGAGCATCTGCGCGCCCAGGCAAATTCCGAGAAACGGCCGCTGTTCCCGGAGAGGAACAGCGATCCAGTCGATCTCCCGCCGCACATAATCGTCCGGATCGTTGGCGCTCATCGGCCCGCCGAAGATGACCGCACCGGCATGGCGGTCCAATGTCTCCGGCAGGGGATCGCCAAAACGCGGGCGACGGACGTCGAGCCTGTGGCCGAGCGCCTGCAGCGCATTGCCGACCCGACCGGGGCAGGAGGTTTCCTGGTGCAGGACGATCAGGACGGGCAGCAAGGGCTTCGCGGCGGCAGGTTCCGATCCCCTGTTGGGGAACGGCACCACGCTTATTTTGCTCGACCGGGACAGCATTGGCTCTTTGGCGGCGGTTTTCAGGTCGAAAGCATACCTAAATGATTGTTAATTTCGTGTGAGTTCGCGCACGTTCGTCTGAAATTGGAAGCAAATGGCGGGCCAAAGCCGGCTCGGGGTTGAGCCCGATCAGCGCTTGCGCAGCTGAAAACGTCCGACTGCCGCCAGGATGAATCCGCGCGGGAACAGCCGCAAGAGAAACGGTACGATCTTGATGCCGAGGCCGGGCAGCACGATCCGCCTGTCGGCCATCAAGCCGCGATAGCCCGCCTTTGCGACCTCGGAGGCGCTGACATTGAGGATCGTCGAGTCAAATCCGGGCTGGAACCCTGCCCGCTCCTGAAATTCCGTGGGTACCGGGCCGGGACATAGCGCGGTCACGCGCACGCCACGCCCGGCAAGCTCGCCGCGCAGCGCTTCGGTGAATGACAGCACATAGGCTTTGGACGCATAATAAACCGCCATCCCGGGCCCCGGCAGAAAGCCGGCGATCGAACCGACATTGAGGATGCCGCCGCCGTTCCGGATCACCTGGTCGGCGAGCCGCAACGTCAAATCGGTCATGGAGCGGATGTTGAGGGCGATAATGCCGAGTTGTTGTTCACGGTCGAGCTCGAGCGCGCGGCCGAACAGACCGAAGCCGGCATTGTTGACGAGGTAATCGACCTCCACCCCTGCGGCGGCCAGGGCCGCCGTGATCTTGGTTCCGGCATCGGGCTGTTCGAGATCGCACGCAATCACAATAGGCGCCGCGCCGCCCCGCGCGGTGATTTCGCCTGCCAGCGTCGCCAGACGATCCGCCCGCCGTGCCACCAGAGCGACGCGATGACCGTTCGATGCGAAAACGCGGGCCAGTTCGGTGCCAATTCCCGCCGAGGCACCGGTAATCAGCGTCACACGCTCAGTCACGATTGAATGCTCTTAAATCAATTTGCAGGTTATGCGGCCAGCGCCCGCGACGAGAGCATACGCCTGAGGTGGGATGCAAGCCACCCGAGGGCATATTGGCTGTTCAAACGCTGCGCCGGCCAAGTGCATAGCAACATTTCGAGGCCAAACGAACCCGGCAGCGTCGGATTGCCACACACATTAAAAATTCGTCATGTCGGGCACCGTGCGATCCACAGATCGCACCGGCCGCCGCAGGCGTGTCAGAATGCCGCGGTGCGAAAATTGCAGCCGGTGTGTGCCGGTTGCAACTACTGAGCTGCGGCTATCTCAGTTTCCTGAGGCCGCCGCGCCTTGTTTGGCGGCGACGCGATGCTTGAGATCGATCCGGTCGCGCGAGGACACGCCCAACAGATCGGCCGCGCGCCAGACCACATTATCCTCGAACTCGTTGACCTGGCCGTCGGCATAGACCAATTCCCACATCATCTCGACGATGCGGAGTCTGCCTTCTTCGTCCACTGAGCGCATGATGACGCTGGTGAAATGATAGAGATCGACCGCCTCACCCTCGACCAGCGTCGCGGACGCGATCAACCGATCCGCCGCGCCGGGATCGAGCGCGAAATAATTTTCGAGCAGGCTGTGAAGCTTGCGCTTTTCGATCGCCGATGGTTCGCCGTCGATCGAAATGACGTGAATCAGAAGCGCGGTGGCCGCCAGGCGATACCCGGTATCGTCGAATGCCCGATCCCCGTGCGGGTTCGGAGAAACAACATCGGCAATGAATTGGCGTAGTCCGTCGAGCATCGCTGTCTCTATCGATTGTTTGATAATGAACATATGGCGTGGAACATCAACCAGCGCAATCCGCGCGGGTTACGCGAGAAGCATTACGTTTAGGCAATCTCCCTCTGCGTCATGGCCGGGCATAGCCGTCCGCAGGACGGCGTCGCTTCCGCTCGCCTATGCCCGGCCATGACGGATTAAGAGGTCAGGGGATTTCGTAAACCACGATCTTGTCGGCGATACCGCGCAGCGCCGCCTGCTTCTGGATCGGCACGATTGATTCCTTGTCCAGGATCGCGGCCACCGCGGGCGCGTCGATCACCGGTCCGGTGATGTGGATCGCCTGCGAGGTCGACAGGCCCTGGACGCGCGCGGCGATATTGACGGTCTGGCCGAAATAATCCTGGCGCTCGTTGAGCATCACGGCGAGGCACGGCCCTTCATGGATGCCGATCTTGACCACGAGATCGTCGCGCCCGCGTTCGGCATTGAGCGCGTCCATGGCGGCGCGCATCCGCAAGCCCGCGACAATCGCGTGTTCGGGCCTGATGAAGGTCGCCATCACGGCATCGCCGATCGTCTTCACGACCGCGCCCTTCTCCGAGGAGATGATTTCCAGTAACGCGTGGAAATGCGCGCGCACCAGATCGAACGCGGCGAGATCGCCGACCCGCTCGTAGAGCGCGGTCGAGCCCTTGAGGTCGGTGAACAGGAACGTCAGCGAGGTGATTTTCAGCCGCTGATCGATATTGAGATTGTCGGCCTTGAAGACATCCCGGAACGTCTGGTTGCTCAGCATCCGCTTGGCCGTGAGGAACGGCTTGCGCTTGCCGATCAAACGGTGAAGCGCTTCGCTGGCGATGAAAACCGTGGGCAGCGTCCGGACGCCTGCCTGATTGTCGAGCGACAATCGCAGCGGTCCCGGACGCAACGTCATGGTCCCGGTCGGCGCGTGGGCCTTGTTGTAGATCAGCGACAATTGCTGTCGCTCTTTGGTCGGCTCACCCTGAACATCGATGAACTGGGCGGAATGCGTCACCGGCTCGAACACGATGATGAATTGCGGCGGCAGTTGCAGCGACATCACCGCCTTGTCGCCGGCCGGCAGTTCGAGCGCGTCCAGCGTCACCTCGCCGGTCAGCGACTCGAACGATTCCTTGTTGAGATCGACGCCCGAACTCCAGAACACCTGCTTGAAATATTCCCAGAGCGGCAGCGTGTTGGGGTCATGCGCCGCGATGCGCCTGATCCGGGGGCTGACGGTGAAGGCGACTTCGACCTGCTCGTCGACCGACGCCTCATAACCGCAGGCGCACAGACCACAATGATAGTCGTCATGGCGCAGCGATTTCAGTGTCGAATGGGCATCCAGCACGCCGCCGCAGCCGGGGCACAGCACGTTCCAGGTGAGATCGAACAGCCCGAGCCGCGAGGCATGCAGGAAGCCGGAGATCACCCGCTCTTCGTCGAGCCCGGTGCGGCCTGCGAAATCCAGCACGTTGATGCGGTTGAGCTCGTGGTCCTCGCCCTTGTCGATCAGATGCAGGATGGCGTCGGCGACCGCGGGATCGGCCGTCTGCTTCAGTACCGAAATCTGGGCCTGGATGTCGCTCATACCGAAGCACTAAATGGGTTTGCACGGGGGTCCATGCAATGCCTGAAGCACTCGGTTTTGACTCCCGTTCATCGTCATGGCCGGGCATAGCCGTCCGAAGGACGGCGTCGCTTCCGCTCGCCTATGCCCGGCCATCCACGACTTTCTTACTGCTTGGACCTAAGACGTGGATGCCCGGGACAAGCCCGGGCATGACGAGCTTTGGAACCCGTGCCAAGGCTCTAGTCTTTTGTTTTTACGCCCGAACGCCGCTTCCCTAGCGGGGCGAGATCCTAAACATCGGCGAGCGGTCGGGCTGCGTCGTCACGATGCCGATCGGCATGATCGGCGCTTTGTCGATGAGCTCAACGCGGAACGCGCCGATCAATTTGGCCAGCGCCAGCGTCGCTTCCACCAGCGCAAAATGAGCCCCCATGCAGACCCGTGCGCCGACGCCGAACGGCAAATAGGCAAAACGATCGGGCGGCGGCGCCGGCGGCATGAAGCGGGCAGGCACGAACGCGCTCGGGTCGCGCCAGAGCTTTTCATGCCGGTGTAACAGCCACGGCGCGATCAGGATGACGTCGTCCTTTCTGACCGGCATGCCGGCGATGGTATCCGCCGCCATGGCGGCGCGCGCGATCAGGAAAGCCGGCGGATAGAGCCGCATGGTCTCATCGATCACCGCGCGGGTGAATTTCAGCCGGTCGATCTCGATCTCGCCGGCGTTCGCAACCTCGGCGGCGACTTCGTCTTGGGTCGCGGGATCGAGTGCCAAAAGATAGAGCGCCCAGAACAGCGCGGTCCCGGTGGTCTCGTGACCGGCGAGGATCATGGTGGCGACCTCGTCGCCGAGTTGTTCGTCGCTGAAGGCTTCGCCGGTCTCGGGATCGCGCGCGGCGCCCATCAGGTCGAACAGGTCGCGCGGCGGCGCGCCTTCGTTCTTGCCGGCGGCGCGGCGTTCCGCCATCAGCATGCCGACGAATGCGGTCCATCGCTTGCGGAAGCGGGCGCGGGAAAAATCCTGCGGGCTCGGCCAGCCAAGCGGCAGCAGCATGTCGAGAAAATGCGGGTGCGCCAGCCGCTCGCCATATTCCATCACGAAGCCGCGCAAGACCGGACCGTGCCTGTCCATCCCGAACGAGAACATGGTGCGTCCGGCGATCTCGAGCGTCATCCGCTGCATCGCCTCGCGCAGATCGATCGGCTCGCCGCCGACAGTTCGAAGTTTTGCGATGGTCTCATCCGTAACCGCGACCATGTGCGGGACCAGCGAGGTCACCGCGCGCGGCGTGAAGGCCGGCGCCAGCGTCCTGCGCTGGTGTTTCCAGGCGCGGCCCTCGGCGATCAGCACGCCTTGGCCGAGCATCGGGCGCAACACCCGGATGCCGGCCGGGGTTCGCGTATAATTCTCGTAATTATCGACCAGCACATGGCGGATCGCGTCCGGCGTATTGAGGATGAAGCTGGAGCGCCTGAAAAAGCGGCCGCGGACGATGTCGTCCTCGTAGGCGCGTTGCCCCCAACTGCTGATCGGGCTCGTCCGCATCGCCCGCAGCCGCCCGAAAGCCGTCATGTTGTCGGGTGCGCGCGGCGGGCTTGGCGGCACCAGCGGTCGTGTGACCGGAATGTCGTAGGCTTCGGCGATGCTCATTGACGACCCCCGCGACTTGAATCGGTCAGTTACATTCCCGTACTCGGCCCAAATCCGGGCGCCAGGAAGGCGTGTGGATCAACAAAACAGCTAATAAGTCAGTTCGGCGACCGCAATCCTGTTTTCCGAGGCGGGCCAGGCGCGCGCCACGATCCGCTCAGAGTTGAACAATGCCACAACGCCACGCCCGGCCTCCGCGGCCGAAAGCCGCAAGGTCGAGATCGAGTCAGTCGGCACGCCCGGCTTCACATCCGTGGGCTCCTTGCCGTCGAACAGCACGACGTCGCGCGGAAGGCCGAAATAACCCCGCGGCCGCGACATCAGGACGACGCTGCCGGCCCCGGCATCCGCAGGTCCCAGCGGCCGCGCGGCGCGAAGATGGACGATGTCGGAGGAGCGCGGAAACGGCGAACGGTAGAAATGCGTGGTGACTGATCCGGCCGAAGCCAGCACGATCTCGAGATACCAGGAGGGATCGACTTTCGCCGGGCCCCAGCGCCCGTTCGCGCCGGTCTGCGAGGTGTGGATGGCGCCGCCGATGCGTTCGCCGCTATCGGGGGAAACGCGAAAAACCTCGACCGATGCCTCCGCCACCGGACGGTTGGTTTGAATGCCGCCGGGTGTCGCGGTCACGAGACCGCTCAGTCTGACTTCCGCTTCCGGTGTGATCGCGATCCGGTCCGGTTCGCGGCCGGCGATGAACTTGAAGATCTCGCGGAACGCCCGCGGAGAATACGCGGTCTCGCGGTGGTCGACGGCGCCGAGCACCAGATTGTTGGCGCCGTTCAGCGCCGGTCCGTCAAAGCTGATGCCGGTCGGCGTTCCCGGCTTGCCGAGAATGGCGCCATCGGGTTGGGCGTATTTATCCATGTTGTCGCTGCGCAATGTGAGGAACGCTGTGCCCGGCGTCACTTCGCTGTCGCCTGCGTTGAGCGAGCGCAGGAAGGGACCGCGGCCGTTGAACTCGTTGCCAAGATTGCTGTCCCAATCAAACACGCCATGATTGGGAACGCCGCACAGCACGGCGTGGCTGACATCCTGCGCTCCGCCGCTCTTGATGGTGAAGCGGATCGGATAGCCGCCGCGTGAATTGCCGACCAGCGCCACCCGCGGCGCCCCGGTTCGTTGTTTCAATTCCTTGATGGCATCGCCAAGCTCGCGGCGCTGATCTTCGGTGGAGGATTTGTTCGGCTCCGGCTTGGTGTCCTCAGTGCGCGCCAAGGGATCGGTGAAATTGATCGCAAGCATGCGCTCGCGCGGAACCCCGTTTGATTCCATCCGCCACAAGGTCGTGATCCAAAGCGCCGCGTGGTCGCCATTGCCGTGCACGAACAGGATCGGCGGTATCTCCGTGGCGCCGGAAGCTGTGGGCGCCGTCTGTGCCTGCGCGGCCACACCAAAATTACCGGCGGCCAATGGCAAGGCCAGGGGCAAGGCGCTTGCGCCTTTCAAAATCGTCCGCCGCGACATGTTCATAGAGAGACCTCTGGCTATTTTTACGCCTTTTAGCAGCCCGATGTGACCACTGATAGCGGCCTAAGCACTGGACAGAGAAGGACTTTCGCGGGCATCACTCTGGCCTGCACGGAATCACGGCCGGCGAGGCCAGCGCACACGGAAACATTCATGACCGACCAGCCGAAACGCTCGTTATTTGCCGCCGACGGCGTCGCAGCTCCGCTGCGGCTGCCGGTATTCCGGCGCATCTGGCTCGCCAGCCTGCTGTCCAATCTGGGCTTGTTGATCCAGGGGGTCGGCGCCGCCTGGGCGATGACGCAGATGACGTCATCGGCCGACAAGGTCGCGCTGGTGCAGACCGCTTTGATGCTGCCGATCATGCTGATCTCGATGCCGGCCGGCGCCATCGCCGACATGTATGACCGCCGCATCGTGGCGCTGGTGTCGCTGTCGATCGCGCTGTCAGGCGCAACGGCGTTGTCGGTGCTGGCATGGCTAGAACTCGTCACGCCGACGATCCTGCTGGCGTTTTGTTTTATCGTCGGCAGCGGCATGGCGCTGTTCGGGCCGGCCTGGCAATCCTCGGTCACGGAACAAGTGCCGGCGGAGACCTTGCCGTCGGCGGTCGCGCTCAACGGCATCAGCTATAACATCGCGCGCAGTTTTGGGCCGGCCATCGGCGGCATCGTCGTCGCTACCGCCGGTGCGGTCGCGGCGTTTGCAGCGAACGCGGTGCTCTATGTCCCGCTTCTGATCGTGCTGTTTCTGTGGCGCCGCACCAGCGAGCCGTCGCGGCTGCCGCGCGAGCGTCTCAACCGCGCCATCGTGTCGGGCGTGCGCTACATCGCCAATTCGCCCTCGATCCGCGTCGTGCTGGTGCGCACGCTGGTGACCGGCGTGCTCGGCGGTTCGGTGTCGGCGCTGATGCCGCTGGTCGCGCGCGACCTCTTGCATGGCGGCGCGCAGACCTACGGCATCATGCTCGGCGCCTTCGGCATGGGTGCGGTAATCGGCGCCTTGAACATCACCGAGGTTCGCAAGCGAATGAGCGGCGAGGCCGCGGTGCGCGCCTGCGCGCTGTCGATGGGGGGCGCGATCGCGGCGGTCGCGCTGAGCCGGGAGCCGGTACTGACCGCCACCGCGCTGGTGATTGCCGGCGCGGTGTGGATGCTGTCGGTGGCGCTGTTCAACATCGGCGTGCAGCTCTCGGCGCCGCGCTGGGTCGCGGGCCGCTCGCTGGCGGCGTTCCAGGCCTCCATCGCCGGCGGCATCGCGATCGGCAGCTGGGGCTGGGGCCGCCTGACGGATGCGGCCGGCGTCGAAACCGCGTTGTTGGTTTCCGCGGGCCTGATGTTTGCCTCTCCGCTGCTTGGACTATGGCTCGGAATGCCGCGGGTCGGCGCCCGCAACGAGGATGCGGAGGTATTGGCCGATCCCGAGGTGCGGCTGTCGCTGACCGGACGCAGCGGGCCCCTCGTGGTCGAGATCGAATACCGCGTCGCCCAGGACAACGCCCGCGCCTTCCACAACGTGATGCAGGAAGTGCAGCTCAGCCGCCAGCGCAACGGCGCCTATGGCTGGTCGATCGCGCGCGACATCGCCGATCCCGAATTGTGGACCGAACGCTATCATTGCCCGACCTGGCTCGATTATCTGCGCCAGCGCAACCGCTCGACGCAATCCGAGCGCGCGCTGCATCAGCAGGCGATCGATTTTCATCTCGGCCCGGATCCGATTCGGGTGCGCCGCATGCTGGAGCGCCCGTTTGGATCGGTGCGCTGGAAGGAAGACACCCCCGATCGCGCCGTCAGCGAAGTGTTGCCCGTGGTAGCGACGGCGGCCGGCAGCAGCACTTGATTTTCTGACGACTGACGGTCGTGAATTACTGCCCGTGATCGATCAGGACCTGCGCGCAGGCCTTGCTGAGCCGGGCGCGGTTTTGCTTCAGGCATGCCAGCACGATTTGGTCGCCATCATTCATATGCGCGCGGCAGAAACGCGAGACGTCCCGCGCGCAGGCGTCATGCCCCTGCTGCTGCGCCGACGCCGCGGAAGCCATCGCAACAAGCGGGATAATGAAAAGAAATCTGGCCATCATGTTGCGCCTCATACCCGTCAACGATGCGCGATCAGATTCTGCTGCCGCGTTGATGTCAATGCGCTGAAAAAATGCACGAGCAGTCTGCCGCGGGGCAGACTGCTCGGCCAGGTTCGCTATCTCCGAGGGAGCCGTGCGGAGCGCGAATTGCTTTCGAGTTACTTGGAGGCGACCTTGGATCCCTGGGCCGCCAGGTCGCGATCCATCACCGTTCTGCAACCGGTGGAGAGCTGCGCCCGGTGCTTCATCATGCAGGCGGTGATCGCGGGAATGTTGGGGATATCGGAAGAGCACAGGCGGAAGGCGTCGCCCGTGCACATCTGCTGCGCCTCGGGGCTAAAGGCGAAGCTCGAGGTCGACGCCAATGCGGAGAACGAGACGGCGAAAGCCAGCACCAAACCGGCCTGACGAAGTGTTCTGGTGAAAGATGCGGTCATGTTCGGCTCCTCGGTTGGCCGCGGGGTCGCGGCGCGTTGTTGATGCCTATGAGTGCCGCAACCATCGGATTTGGACTGTGATGATCATCACTTCGTCAGGCCGATTGTGATTTCCATCACCCGGCCGGATTCGAGCTTCACCGACTGTCATGGCCCGGGCCCGTTCCGGGCATCCATGTCTTTCCCGCCCTTGGGCGGGAAAGACCGTGAATGGCCCGGACGCGGCCTGGCCATGACGATAAAAGCGGATCATTTCCAAGCCGTTAGAAAAATTAATGCGCCGGCCAGGGCCGCGTTGGTGGGGCGTTAACGACTATTTCCCATTAATGGCTTGGCTAAAATTGTATTCCTGGAAAGTGTAGCGATGCGTAACGCGTTAGGTTTGATGCTGGCGAGTGTTGTGACGGCCATCGTGATATCGGCCGTTTGGTGGTTCTGCACATCTTCCCCGCGTCTCGATGTGGCGGCTCCCGCCACCGTCGTCGCCCCACGGGCCGAGCGGCTGACGGAAGCCGCCAAGCCGGCCGCGGCGCCAGGCGATGTCGAGGTCACGGCCGCCATCCCGGACAAGGCACCGGTCGCGCCGCAGCCCAAGAGCATTTGCGCCAATCCGAACCCGCTCGGCGTTGCCCGCGTCGTTGAAATCGACACCACGGGCGGACCGGGTTTTGGTTTCGAGAACTTCAAGCAGCTCGACTTCCTCGCCGATAAGGAAGTGGTGCTGACCTTCGACGACGGCCCGTGGCCGGCCAACACGCCCGCCGTGCTGAAAGCGCTTGCGGACGAATGCACCAAGGCGGTGTTTTTCCCGATCGGCAAGCACGCCCTCTATCATCCGGAAATCCTCAAGCAGGTGGCCGCGGCGGGTCATACCGTCGGCGCCCACACCTGGTCGCACGCCAATCTGAACAGCAAGAAAATGACGGAGCAGCAGGCCAAGGACGAAATCGAAAAGGGCTACAGCGCCGTCAAGATGGCGCTGGGCGCTGCGCCGACCCCGTTCTTCCGTTTCCCGGAACTGCAGCATAATCCCGCGGCGGTGGCCTATCTCGGCACGCGCAATATCGCGATCTTTTCCTGCGATCTCGATTCGTTCGATTTCCGCGCCAAGGACGCCGGCCAGATCGTCAATACCGTGATGACCAAGCTCGACAAGCATGGCAAGGGCATCATCCTGATGCATGATTTCCAGAAGCACACCGCCGAAGCCCTGCCTACGCTGCTCGGCCGGCTCAAAGCCGGCGGCTACAAGGTCGTGCAGATGAAGGCCAAGGCGCCGATGCAGACATTGCCCGAATATGACGAGGCGCTGATCAAGGAGCAGAAGGTTCCGGTCGCCAGCACCCGTCCGGTCGGCAGCGTGGTGCAGACGGTTGCGCAGTAGCGGGCGGACTCTTTAGCGAGACAAAGCAATTCGACTTCCTCGTCATGGCCGGGCTCGTCCCGGCCATCCACGTCTTGGCAGCACAAAAGCAAGAAGACGTGGATGCCCGGGACGAGCCCGGGCATGACGCGTTCGCTCTGAGGCGCCGCGCCTACCAGTAAATCCCGTGGCGGTGCAGCTCATAGATCACGCGCGCTTCGGTCAAGCCACGCCGATGCTTCCGCATCGCGGCCTTCGCATGCACATCCTTGTCGGCAACGGGTTTTGACGGATCGGCCGCCGGCGTCTGCGCCGCAGGGGTCACGGCCGCAGGCCGCGCGACATAGGTCGGTGTCTCGGCCGGCTTGGCCTGGTCGGTCGCCGCCGGCTGATCATCGTTCGACGCGATCGTGAGGCCGCGCGACACGCCCGCCTGAGCCGTTGCCGATACCAGAACTAAAGCTGCGATCAGAATGAATTTGCGCATGTGAAGTCCCCTTCGTTGGTGTTGGCTGCTGGCCAAGGAGACTAGGCGAGGCGGACCCGACGTTATGTGATTGGGATCACGCAGCTTGTTCCGCCCAAACGGGCTTAGCCTACGATCCGGATTGCGGCTGGGTTCACGAGAGAATTGGTGCCGCAAACAGGACTCGAACCTGTGACCCCGTCATTACGAATGACGTGCTCTACCAACTGAGCTATTGCGGCGGACCAAGCGGCTTGGTGTTCAGCTACGGGGCCGAAAACGCCCGCACCTGATATCGGGCAGCGCCTGTTTTGGCAAGAAAAACGCTTGGCTCGGGCGGGTAAATAGCTTTTTTTGACGCGTTTTCTTTACGCGAACCGGTACCCACTTCGCTCGAAAACGCTTTGCTCACCCGCCCCAGCGGGACAGAAAGCCGCGCCAGCCGCCGGCCTGGCCCTGCGCAGGACCGACTTGTTCCGCGAATTCATCGCTCACCGGCCCGTCATCGATCCCGGGATCGTCGGGCGGGCGGACGATCGGGATGACCGGCGGAATGTTTTGCGGGGCGGTTTTGGGCAAATCCTGGCGTGCGCGGAACAGCGGCGGCACGGCGGTGGCTGATGATTCGCCTTGCGGCGGGGACGGTGCGGGCTTGGCGGCCGGGACCGGTTCGACGACGGTTGCCGTGAGCGGCGGTGGTGAATTGGCCGGAGAATTGTCCTGTGCGGCGGGTTGAGATGTCGGGGATGGCGCTGCTTCCTCGACAGGGGCCGCGCGCGGCGGCTCGACGCGGCGCGGAGCGAGCATTGCTTCCTCGAAGGGCGAGGACTCGATCGCGCCATTTTTGTCGGACGGTAACGCCGCGAGCGGCGTCTGCCATTGAAACGCGTCGAGCCGGCCGGTGACCGGCGATACCGGCCGCCAGCGCTCCGAAACATAGCCATCGGCGGTCCACACCGGATCGTGCAGCGCGCGGACCGCGCGCAAGGTCCAGGCCCGCGCCCGGCCGCTGTCGCCGTGCTCGGTGCGCTCGATTTCCGCCATCAACAGCGCCACCCGTTGCGTCGGCGCCGCCGTGAACGGCGCCAGCACCTCGCGGGCGCGGGCAAATTCGACTGCATCAATGGCAGCGCGCGCCACCGCCAGCGCACCCTCGATATGACCAGGCGTTTTGGCGGACAGGGTCTCGACACGCACCAGCCGCTGGCGGGCGGAATCGCCGAGCTTCACATGCGCATAGGCGTCGGCGAGATCGGGATGCGGCTGCGCCAGCCAGGCGGTTTCCACGATCCGCATCGACCGCCGCACCTGATGCGCCTCGCTTTCATACTTGCCGGCAAGGGCTGCCGCCGGCACCAGCGTCGGCGCGAGTTTTACGGCCTCCATCACGCTCTCGCGCGACAGATCGCGGTCGACGGTTTCCAGTTCCAGCGCCCGCGCCGTCAGCAGCACGCCGCGCTGACGCCGATAGGCGGCCTTTTCGATCAGGCCGGAGGTGAGATTGTTGTCGAGGATCGCCAGCGCGCCGCTCCAGTCGCTGCCGGCGCAGCGAAATCCTAGCACCGCATGCGACGCCCAGGTCGATGACGGCGCAACTTTCAACGCCTCTTCCGCGATCATGACCGCCGCGACCGGGTCGTCGGCGCGCTGCGCTTCGATGAACAATCCGCGCAAGCCCAACAGCCGCGTGTCCTCGCGTTCGGCCATCGCGCGGAACGCGGCCTTGGCGCCGTCGCGGTTGCCGTCGAGCTGGGCCGATTGGGCGTGCAGTAACAGCGCCAGCGGATCATTCGCGGCATGTTTTCGCGCGACCTCGGCGTGCGCGCGCGCAGCCGTTGCATCGCCGTGGCCGATCGCGAGCAGACCGCGGGTGATGGCATGCCGGCCGCGCGCATGACGGCGCTCGTGCCGGCTGCGCCGGATCTTTTCCGGCACCCGCCACAGCGCGCGCAGGATCGCCCACGCGACCGTCGCCGCGACGATGGCGATGCCTAGCGCCAGCGCAGCCTGCGTGATCACGATCTTGGTGCCGCCCGACGACAGCACGACATCGCCGGTCTGATCGGCTACCCACGCCGCGCCCGCCGCCGCAAGCGCGATCAACAGCAGAAACAGAATGATCCGGTACATCGGGGTCCTATGGCGCGGGTTTGGCGAGCGCCGCCATCGCGTCGGCCGCAAATTTTCGCGATGTGGCGAGCGCGGCATCGCGCGCATCGGCCTTGTCGAGCCAGGCTTGCGCCGCGGCGCGATCGGGGGCTGCGAGCGTGTTCAGCTCGCGCCGCGCCTCGTTGAAATCGTTGCGCAGCGCCGCCGCGGTGACCCGCGCCACCACCGCGCCGCGATCGGTGCCGACCGTATCGGTGCGCTCGATGCGGACCAGTTTGGCCGCGCCCGCCTGCAGCCGATCGACCAGGCCGGCGCCGGTCGTGCTCTCCGGCGCCGGCGGCGTTAGCTTTGGCACCAGGGTCAAGAGCTCACGGCTCAGCGCGTTGGCGCTCGGCACGCCCGAGGCGGCAAAGCCGTCGAGCGGTTTTAATGCATCCGGATTGTCCGTAAGCGATTTCGCCGCCGCCAGCGCGGCCGGATAGGGGTCGCCGATCCGAACCAGAACGTCGAGCAGGGCGGCCGCCACGACACGGCGCAGCGGCATATCGTCGGCGGGTTTGGCGCCTTCCTGCGCGATCTCGGCGCTTTGCGCGCGGGTAGCGCGCTCGATCTGGGCGATGCGCTCGTTGATCGCGGAGAGATCCACGGCGGCGGCGGCTTCGCGCGGCGTCGCCTTGGCGTCATTGAGGGCGGTCGCGAGCTTCTCCGACTGCGCTCGCAAACCCGCGAACTCGCCGCGCAGCGCGGCAACGGATTTCTCCAGCGCCTCGACGCGCCCGGTCACCGCCGGATCGGGCGTGGCAGGTTTGCCGATCTTGGACTCCACGCTCGCCACACGCGCGGCGAGATCATCGATGGCGGCTGCCTGCGGCGCGCCGGGCGGCGCCGGCGCAGGCCATCCCAACATCCAGGCGACGCCGATTACCAGCGCCGCGGCGACGGCGCCGGAGACGGGCGCAATCACCCAAGGCGAAATCACCGAAGGCGAAATCACCGCGCGAGCATCGCGGGAAACGGGCTCGGGCTTTACGTCATCGCCCATATTTTTTGCGTCATCGCCCGTATTTGGTGTGTCCCCGCCAGCATCCCGGGTTTCGCCGGACACCTCGGAGGCTTCGAGGTCGATGGTCGGCGGCGCCCGTTTGGCCCGCGCCGGTTCCGGCGGCGATGTCGTAGCTTCGGGCGTGTCGTCGACCATCCCTGCGGTTCCCTAGATATTGCGGCCGGACATTAGCAGATTCGGCAAATCTACTTGGAGTTTCGGTTCCGATTGCATCAGAGCCGAGGTTCTAGTTGCTTGTTTTGACACGTTTTCCCGGGGCGGACCGGCGTCTGCTTGGGTTCGAAACCGCTTTGTAGCGCGATCAGGGGCGCAAAGCACGGTCCAGCGCCTCGAGCAAGGCATTTTCATCCGGCCTCGCCGCCACCATGACCTGCGTAGCCCCGGCATCGCGGAGGACCGAGGCAACGGCCGCCGAGATGCAACATTGCGGAATTGCCAGCGCCGATATTTCGACGCCGCCCGCGCGCGCCGCCTCCAGAAAGGCGCGCGCGCTGCGGCGCGAATAATGCAGCACCGCCTCGATCCGGTGGGCGGCGAACGCGTCACATATTTCACGCGGGAGGTTTGATACCGGTGACATCCGATACGTCGTGTGCGTGACGACCGTAAAACCGCGCTCGCCGAGTTCGCCGGCCAGATCGCGCGCGAGGTCGGCGCCGGCGAGATAAAGCAATGGGCTCGTTTTTTTCAGCTCCTTTGTCCTTACGCTGGCGAGCACGGAATCGCGCAAGCCTGCGGCGTCGCTATCGGCCGAGATCACCTGAGCAAACCCGGCGCCGCGGGCGGCGGCGGCGGTGCGTTCTCCGACCGCAAACAAGGGCAGCTTGAGCAACCGGCTGTTTTCAAGATGCGGCTCAATGCCGCGCAGCGCATTGGCGCTGGTGACGATGACGGCGCCGTAAGCCGCATCAATATCGTCCTGGAAGGCGACCGGCTCGAACCGCAGCATCGGCGCCTTCAAGACTTCGAAGCCTCGCGCGCGAAGCGCCGCCGCGGTGGCTTCGTCGTCTGGCTGCGGGCGGGTGACAAGAACGGCCATGTATTATCCTCTTGCGAGCGGGCGTTCTGCCGCAACGGACGATTGCACTGCGAGACCCCGCAATGCTACCGCATGAGGAGGAAAAACCCCGGTTTCGCCGATAAGGCAAGGGCTCAAATTGGCTAACGACGTCAGAACATTGGTGCTGGGCATCGAGACCACCTGCGATGAAACCGCGGCTGCCGTGGTCGAGCGCTTGAGCGACGGCAGCGGAAAAATCCTGTCCAATATCGTGCGCTCGCAGACCGAGGAGCATGCACGGTTCGGCGGCGTGGTGCCGGAGATCGCGGCGCGCGCCCATGTCGACCTGCTCGATGGCATCGTCGACAGTGCCATGAAGGAATCAGGCGTTAGCTTCGCGCAGCTTTCGGCGGTCGCCGCTGCCGCCGGTCCCGGCCTGATCGGCGGGGTGATCGTGGGGCTGACGACCGCGAAGGCGATCGCGATGGTGCACGACACGCCGCTGATCGCGGTCAACCATCTCGAGGCCCACGCGCTGACGCCGCGGCTGACCTGCGCGCTGGCGTTTCCCTATTGCCTGTTTCTGGCCTCCGGCGGCCACACCCAGATCGTCGCGGTGACAGGCGTCGGCAAATATGTGCGGCTCGGTACCACCGTCGACGACGCCATGGGAGAGGCCTTCGACAAGGTGGCAAAAATGCTGGCGCTGCCCTATCCGGGCGGGCCGGAGGTCGAGCGGGCGGCCCAGGGCGGCGACCCCAGGCGCTTTGCCTTTCCACGGCCGATGCTAGGCCGCGCGGATGCCAATTTCTCGCTGTCCGGATTGAAGACAGCGGTGCGCAACGAAGCCGCCAGGATCGATCCCCTGGAGCCGCAGGATATCAGCGATCTCTGCGCCAGCTTTCAGGCGGCGGTGCTGGAATCGACGGCCGACCGACTAAGCGTCGGCTTGAAATTGTTTCACGAACAGTTCGGCCCGCCGCGCGCGCTGGTCGCCGCCGGCGGCGTCGCCGCCAATCAGGCGATCCGCGGCGCGCTGCAGGATGTCGCGGCCAAAGCGCAGACCACGCTGATCATCCCGCCGCCCGCGCTCTGCACCGACAATGGCGCGATGATCGCCTGGGCGGGTATAGAGCGGCTGGCGATGGGATTGGTCGACACGATGGACGCCGCGCCGCGCGCGCGCTGGCTGCTCGATGCCAACGCCACGGCGCCGGCCGGATTTGCCAATACGCGTGCGGGATTTTGAGGCCTTATGAAGCGAGGATCAATCCGCAAGGGCAGTCTAACCTCTCCCCGCCTGCGGGGAGAGGTCGGATCGCGCAGCGATCCGGGTGAGGGGGACTCACCGCGCATTCCTCCCCCTCCGAATTCGCGGCTGCAGCCCCTCACCCCAACCCTCTCCCCGCAAGGGCGGGGCGAGGGAGCGCACCGAGTTTGGATGATGACCTCGTTCCAATCAGTCGCGGTGATCGGGGCTGGCGCGTGGGGGACCGCACTGGCCGCACTGGCCGCGCGGGCGAGACGCGACGTCGTTCTCCACGCGCGCAATTCGGAGAGTGCGAAGCAGATCGCGGCCACGCGGGCAAATCCAAAATTGTCAGGCGTCCGGTTGGATGCGAGCATCAAGGTCACAGGCGATATCGCGCTTGCCGCGGACGCGGACATCATCCTGATCGCAACTCCGGCGCAAGATCTTCGCGCCGCTGTCACCGCGCTTGCGCCTCATCTTGCCGCGACAAAGCCCGTGATCGCCTGCGCCAAGGGCATCGAGCGCGGCACCCACAAATTCATGACCGAGGTGATCGCGGAGGCTGCGCCCAACGCCATACCGGCGATCCTGTCAGGCCCGAGTTTTGCCGCGGACGTGGCGCGCGGCCTGCCCACGGCGGTGACGCTGGCGGCGCAAGACGAGACGCTTGCGAGCACGCTGGTGCAGGCGTTGGGCTCGGCGACCTTCCGGCCCTATCACACGACGGATGTTCGCGGCGTTGAGATCGGCGGAGCCGCGAAGAATGTGCTGGCGATCGCGGCCGGCATCGCGATCGGCCGGAAATTGGGCGCGTCCGCGCAGGCGGCGCTGACCACGCGCGGCTTCGCCGAACTGGCGCGGCTCGGCCGCGCCTGCGGCGCGCGCAGCGAAACCATGGCGGGGCTGTCGGGTCTTGGCGATTTGATCCTGACCTGCTCGAGCCCGCAATCGCGCAATCTCGCGCTCGGCATCGCGCTCGGGCGCGGCGAGCAGCGGCCGCGCGAAAAACTTGCCGAAGGTGAATTCACCGCGCCCGTGCTGGTCGAACTGGCGGCGTCGCAGGACGTCGACATGCCGGTGTCAAACGCGGTCGCGGCGATTTTGAGCGGCGCGCTCACGATCGATGAAGCGATCGAAAGCCTGTTGACGCGCCCATTCAAGGCGGAGGGATGATCTCTCCCTCGTCATGCCCGCGCTTGTCGCGGGCATCCACGTCTTGTTTAATTGGCGCCGCAAAGACGTGGATGGCCGGGACAGGCCCGGCCATGACGGTGGGATGGTGGACGTCATGAATTACTGGCTGGTGAAATCGGAGCCTTCGAGCTGGTCATGGGACCAGCAGGTGGCAAAGGGCGCCAAGGGCGAAGCGTGGACCGGCGTGCGCAATTTCACCGCCCGGCAGAATCTTGTGAAGATGAAAAAGGGCGACCTCGCCTTTTTCTATCATTCGAACGAGGGCAAGGACATCGTCGGGATCGCGGAAGTGATCAAGGAAGCCTATCCCGATCCGACCGACAAGACCGGCAAATTCGTCTGCGTCGATATCAAGGCCGACAAGCCGCTGAAAACGCCGGTGACCATGGCCGCGATCAAGGCGGACAAGCGATTGGCCGACATGGCACTCGTAAAGTATTCGCGGCTGTCGGTGCAGCCGGTCACGGCGGAAGAATGGAAGATGGTGTGCAAGATGGGGGGAGTGTTGTGAACTCGTCATTGCGAGCGAAGCGAAGCAATCCATCTTGCCGCGAAACAAGAACTGGATTGCTTCGTCGCAAACGCTCCTCGCAATGACGGTTGAAGCCTGCCTTACTCCGCCGCCATTACCACTTGCGTCAGCAGTGTGAGGGGGGACAAGGACCGCAGTTTGCCCGTCGTGCCAATCTGCCGCGGTCGGGCGTTATTGATTTTACCCCCAAATCAGCGCCACATTTCGCGCTGTCCCGCCCTTTCAAGAGGGGCGTATCGCGATCGTCACGGACGTTGGTGCGGGATGCGGTGGACGTTGCGGCGCTATTGACGAACAGCGCTGAAGCGGACGGCGAAGACGTGTGGTCCTGACACCCCGACGCTGGTGTCAAGTTCTTGAGAAGCAAGCTTCTCAGGGGCGACGGTGGCAAGAAAGCCCGGTCGCCGGGGAGAGCACGAAATAAGCCGTAAACCATTGCGTGGGGAATGCCGGGTGATTCCGGTGTGACCTGACTAACGCGTGTGCTTTTTTGCTTTCTACCAGCGCACACGCGGCTATCGGGCGCATCGGGCGCCCGGCATCCCCGCGCCCTCTGTTCTTCCGAGGGCGGGAAGTTCATGCAAACCTCGCGCGAAACATGCGGCGAGATCGCGAAGCCATGTCTTCAAACGCCATATCTTCAAACGCCATATCTTCAAACGCCGTGTCTTCAAACGGCGGCTGTTCGAAATGTGAATTGGGAAGTGCGCAGATCTTACGCCGCCGCCGCCATCACGACCTGCGCCAACAGCTGCTCGCGCTTCGACTGCGAGCGATAGCCCTTCATGGTGGCGGCGAAACGCTCGAGGATGCCGTCTTCGAAGGCGGTGACGATGGTGTCGTGGACGTAGCTCTTGCGGCAGATCGCCGGCGTGTTGGACAATTCATCCGCGGCGGCGCGGACCGCTTCCAGCACCTGCTTGCGGCGGCCGCGGGCGCTTGCCGCCGGAGAAATCCGCGACAGCGATTCCAGCACCACGGCGGACGCCATCAGCGTGCGAAAATCCTTCAGCGAAATCTTGATG
Source organism: Bradyrhizobium lablabi (assembly GCF_900141755.1). NCBI lineage: Bacteria > Pseudomonadati > Pseudomonadota > Alphaproteobacteria > Hyphomicrobiales > Nitrobacteraceae > Bradyrhizobium > Bradyrhizobium lablabi. The sequence goes on from NZ_LT670844.1 coordinate 4,185,484, forward strand.
CCCGCGATCTCGCGCAGGAACGAATTGACCTGGGTGGTCGAGACCGCGCGGACATTGCCAAAATTGTCGCGATATTGGAACATGCGCTTGCCCGGCACGCCGCGCAGGATGCCGATGGCGCGCACGAGTTTTGCGGCGTCGCATTCCTTGCGCACGGCCTTGCCGCCCTTGGCCTTGAAGGTCAGCACCAGATTATCGTCTTCCAGCGCGACGTTGGATTTCAGCAGCGTGGTCGCGCCGCGGGTGCCGTTGAGGCGGGCATAAGATTCATTGCCCGGCCGGATCGCGGTGCGCGCGATCAGCTCGATTACCGCCGAGAGCGCGAATTCGCGGCTCGGGACGTCGCCGGACAGGTGCATCGAGACGTTGCGACGGATCTTTGGCAGGGCCGCGACCAGCCGGGCCAAACGATGCGCCTTGCGCTGCTCGCGGACCTTTTCCCAATCGGAGTGATAGCGGTATTGCAGCCGGCCCGCGGCATCGCGGCCGACCGCCTGCAGATGCGAACTCGGATCGGGGGAATAGCGCACCTCGGCATAGGCCGGCGGCACCGCCATCCTGTGCAGGCGCTTGATGGTGCCGGTGTGGCGGATCGGCGTGCCGTTGGCGCGGACGAAGGAATAGCTCTTGCCCCGCTTGATGCGGCGGATGGTCAGCTGGTTCTGGTCGCCAAGTTTTAGACCGAGTTCCCGGGCCAGGGATTCGACGGAGGTCTTGCCATGGAGGCTGGGTTTTGGCGCAGCCGGTTTCGGCAGTTGGCCGAGCGCCTTCGCCAGAGCAACGGCAGGATCGGCGGAAGCGGGCCGCTCAGCCTCGAAATTCTGCTGATCCATCATGACTTTAGACGCCTTGCTCCTGTTACGCCCTGCTACTGCCGGCTCTTGTTGTTTGGTTCCGGCCGAGGGGCTATCGCCCCGGGGAAGCCATTTAGGGGGTTATCGCTGGGAACGCTAGCCCACCTCGGGGGAGGCGACGGTTTCTGGTTACCATTGAGCAGGCACGCAGACGTCCCATGCGGCGTTTTGACCTGCGGGAAACGTGAACGTGATGGTCGGCCGAACCTCGGCGACGCCTCCTCCTCGCGCCCGCGAATTGATCCGACGCATCGTGAAGGGACCCCGACCAAAAGTCGTATCCGTTCCGCTTGTCGGCGCCATCAGGCCCGACGCATACTCGTTGCAACAAGAAGCGGCCGGCAGCCCGCGTTTGCTGGCCGCATGGGTGGAGGTAAAGATGTCCGAGAAGATCTACGACGTGCCCGCGGAATGGGCCAAGCGCGCCTGGGCCGATCAGGCCAAGTACCAAGAGATGTACGCGCGCTCGATCAGCGACCCCAACCGCTTCTGGGCCGAACAGGGAAAGCGCATCGGCTGGATGAAGCCTTTCAGCAAGGTCGAGAACTCGTCGTTTGCTCCTGGCAACATCTCGATCAAATGGTTCGAGGATGGCATCCTCAATGTCGCCTGGAACTGCATCGACCGCCATCTCCATAGCCGCGGCGACCAGACCGCCATCATCTGGGAGGGCGATAATCCTTCCGAATCAAAGCACATCACCTACCGGCAACTGCACGACGAAGTCTGCCGGATGGCCAACATCCTGCGCACGCGTAACGTCAAGAGGGGCGACCGCGTCACCATCTATCTGCCGATGATTCCGGAAGCCGCCTACGCCATGCTGGCCTGCGCGCGGATCGGCGCCATCCATTCGGTGGTTTTTGCAGGCTTCTCGCCCGACAGCCTGGCCCAGCGCGTCACCGACTGCCAGTCCAAGATCATCATCACCGCCGATGAGGGCCTGCGCGGCGGCAAGAAGGTGCCGCTAAAGGCCAATGTCGATGCCGCGATCGAAAAAGCCGGCGGCGTCGATTGGGTGGTCGTGGTCAAGCGCACCGGCGCCAAAGTCGACATGAATCCCTCGCGCGACCTCTGGTACCACGACGCCGCCAGAATGGTGACGACGGAATGCCCGGTCGAGCACATGCACGCCGAGGATCCGCTGTTCATCCTCTATACGTCGGGCTCGACCGGCCAGCCCAAGGGCGTGCTGCACACTTCGGGCGGTTATCTGGTGTTCGCGGCGATGACGCATCAATATGTGTTCGACTATCACGACGGCGATATCTTTTGGTGCACCGCCGACGTCGGCTGGGTCACCGGCCACAGCTACATTCTCTATGGGCCGCTGGCCAACGGCGCGACCACGCTGATGTTCGAGGGCGTGCCGAATTATCCCGATAATTCGCGGTTCTGGAACGTCATCGACAAGCACAAGGTCAACATCTTCTACACCGCGCCGACCGCGATCCGCGCGCTGATGCAGAGCGGCGACGAGCCGGTCAAGAAGACCTCGCGCAAGTCGCTTCGGTTGCTCGGCTCGGTCGGCGAGCCGATCAATCCGGAAGCGTGGGAATGGTATCACCGCGTGGTCGGCGACGAGCGCTGCCCGATTGTCGATACCTGGTGGCAGACCGAGACCGGCGGCATTTTGATTACGCCGCTGCCGGGCGCGACCAAACTCAAGCCGGGATCGGCGACGCAGCCATTTTTTGGCGTGGTGCCCGAAATCGTCGATGCCGACGGCAAGGTGCTGGAAGGCGAAGCGCAAGGCAATCTCTGCATCGCCAAATCCTGGCCGGGGATGATGCGCACAGTTTATGGCGATCACGCCCGCTTCGAGCAGACGTACTTCTCGACCTACAAGGGCAAATATTTTACGGGCGACGGCTGCCGGCGCGACCCCGACGGCTATTACTGGATCACCGGACGCGTCGATGACGTCATCAACGTCTCCGGCCACCGCATGGGCACCGCCGAAGTCGAGAGTTCGCTGGTGGCGCACGCCAAGGTCTCGGAAGCCGCCGTGGTCGGCTATCCCCACGACATCAAGGGCCAGGGCATCTATGCTTATGTGACGCTGATGAGTGGCGTCGAGCCGAGCGAGGAATTGCGCAAGGAATTGGTGGCGTGGGTGCGCAAGGATATCGGCCCGATCGCGTCCCCCGACCAGATCCAGTTCGCGCCGGGTCTGCCCAAGACGCGCTCCGGCAAGATCATGCGGCGCATTTTGCGCAAGATCGCCGAAGACGAGCCGGGCAGCCTCGGCGATACCTCGACGCTGGCCGACCCCGCCGTGGTCGACGATCTCGTCGCGCACCGGCAAAACAAGAAGAGCGCGGGGGCCTGACTGCTGCCTGCTTAGCCTCTCCCCGCGTGCGGGGAGAGGTCGAAATTCTCGCACAGCGAGAATTTCGGGTGAGGGGGACTCACCGCGCGCGTCTCAGCTTCAGAATTTGCGGAAGCGCCCCTCACCCCAACCCTCTCCCCGCAAGAGCGGGGCGAGGGAGTGCACTACCGTCGCCCGACATCCCCGTACAATTGATCCGCTCCAACTGATCCCTGCCCCCTCACGCAATCGTCAGGGGCAGATCCCGCTTTGCGGCAATTTCCTGACGAGTGTTGTTTTCAGGTCATTTACTTTGTTCACAACATTTCCTTTGTTTGGCCACAGTCGGGCAAGCCGCGCAGGGTCACCGAAACCGGCCGGTTAAGACACGCGGTTAAAAATGCGTGGGCAAAAGCCGGAATTACCGGGGTTTGCGGGAGATTTGGCTGCCCGAGCAGGGGCGATGGAAGCTGAAACGGAGATAATGATGTCGTTGAGGATTGCGGTCGCGCTGGCGGCCACCTTCGGGGCGGGTTTGTTGGTGACGACGGAAGCCCAGGCGCGGGCGGAAGTGGTCGGTGTGCACGGCGACTATTCGCCGGGGACGATCGTGGTGAAGACCAATGAGCGCCGGCTCTATCTTATTCTCGACCAGGACCATGCCGTGCGGTATCCGGTCGGCGTCGGCAAATCCGGCAAGCAATGGGCCGGCACCACGCGGATCGACGGCAAGTACCGCAATCCGGCCTGGTCGCCGCCGAGCGAAGTCAAGCATGACAAGCCGAACATGCCGGATGTGATCCCCGGCGGCTCGCCGCGCAACCCGATGGGTGTCGCCGCGATGACGCTGGCCGGTGGCGAATATGCGATCCACGGCACCAACATGCCGGGTTCGGTCGGCGGTTTTGTCTCCTACGGCTGCATCCGCATGCTGAACGACGATATCACCGACCTCTACGGGCGCGTCTCCGTCGGCACGCAGGTGGTGGTGACGCGCTGACAATAACACTTGTCATTCCGGGATGCGCCGCTTGGCGCAGGCCCGGAATCCATACTCCCGATCGTGGTTATAGATTCCGGGCTCGCTCGCTTCGCTCCGGCCCTGGAATGACGGAGTAGGAATAAAAAGCCGCGCCTCAGCGCGGCTTTCGCATATCCCGGCCTCAAAAATCCGACGCGATGCCCTTGTTCTCCCAATCGCCGTATCGTGTCGGTTCCGGGCCCTTTGGGCCCTGATATTCCTTAGGTCTCGGCGGGACATTTGCTTCCGCGGCTTTTCTCCGCGCCTCCGCCTCGGCGAGCGCGCGCTGGGCCGCCGGCGTGAGCGGCTTGCGTTCCGGCGATGATGTGGCCGCTGGCGGTGAGGGATCGTCTTTCATCTCGAAGCTTCCAGCCGTGGCATGAGGAATGCGTCGTTCCAGCCTTCGACATATAGATGTGATGCCGTACCCATGGAATCGGTAGGGCTGATTCTTATATTTGGCATATTCCCGTGGCACAGCTGTTTCTGCCTCGGGTGAAATAGGCGACAACGCCAGGCGTTACCCGACCTCCCGAGATGTTCACGCTCCATGCCCCCTCAAAGATTCGCCCTGCCATCCGAGGTGCCCGGTCTCGCGGCGCGGCGGATCGCGGCGGATATTCTCGACGGTGTACTGCATAAGCACCGCACGCTCGACGACCAGCTCGACGGCGCCGCCGCGCATCCCGGGCTGAAGTCGCTCGCCGATCGCGACCGCGCGCTGATGCGGCGGCTGGTGGCGACGATTTTGCGGCGGCTCGGCACGCTCGGCCATGTGTTGTCACGGCTGCTCGATCGCGGCATCCCGACCGATGCGCCGCGCGCGCAGAGCGCGCTGCTGATTGGCGCGGCGCAAATTCTCTGGATGGATGTGCCCGATCATGCCGCGGTCGACCTGTCGGTGCGGCTGGTGCAGTCGGACCGGCGGGCCGCGAAATATGCCGGTCTCGTCAATGCGGTCCTGCGCCGCTGCGCGCGCGAGGGCGAGGGGTTGATCGAGGAAGTCAGGTCGCAGACGCTCGATGTTCCGCCGTGGTTGCTGGCGCGCTGGATCGCCCATTACGGCGAGAGCGTTGCACGCGAGATCGCCGAAGCGATCAGCCACGAGCCGTCGCTCGACATCACCGTAAAATCCGACGCCGAACAATGGGCGAGCCGGCTGCACGGCGAGATGTTGCCGACCGGGACCGTCCGCACGCTGCTGCAGGGTTCGGTCACCATTCTGCCGGGCTTCGCCGAGGGACAGTGGTGGGTGCAGGACGCCGCCGCTGCGTTGCCGGCGCGGCTATTCGGCGATGTCGCCGGCAAATCCATCCTCGATCTCTGCGCCGCACCTGGCGGCAAGACGGCGCAACTCGCCCACGCCGGCGCGCGCGTCACCGCGGTCGACCGTTCGCCGGCTCGCATGGCGCGGCTGCGTGAGAATTTCGCTCGGCTCTCGCTTCAAGCCGAGGCCGTGGTGGCCGACGCCGTCGAATGGCAGGGCGGAGATAGCGGCGGCTTCGACGGCATCCTGCTCGATGCACCCTGCACGTCGACCGGCACCATCCGCCGCCACCCCGACGTCGCCTGGTTGCGCCAGGAAGCCGATATCGGCGCGCTGGTGGCGTTACAGAAGCGGCTGCTGCAAAAGGCGGTAGCCCTGCTGCGGCCGGGCGGCACGCTGGTCTATTGTACCTGCTCGCTGGAGGAGGAAGAGGGCGAGCAGGCCATTTCGGCCCTTCTCGCCAGCGAGGCGGCTATGCGCCGCTCGCCGATCGAAGCCGGCGAGGTCGCGGGGCTTGCCGAAATCCTTAACCCCGAGGGCGATTTGCGCACGCTCCCCAGCCATTTGCGGCAGCCAGACCCCAAGCTTTCCGGGCTTGACGGCTTTTACGTCGCGAGACTGGTTAAATCCTGATTTTGCACTGTATTTTCGCTTCGAGGCGCTGATTCGCGCGGTTTCAAGATGGTGTGTTGAGCGCGTTTCCGGATTAAAAGCATTCGCATAGAATTCTCTGCATCCTCCCGATCAAGGCAAGGCGTGTCGGTCGCTCAACGCAGACGCATCTCAACGCTGATCATGGGCCGCTTCGCGCGGAACCTGATGGCCCGCGCGAGCGGTGGCTCGGTGGCGTTGTCGCGGCTGTGGCCGGGCCGCACCGACCGGCTGATCATCGCCCCGCATGATCTGCGCACCGCCGACGCCACCCGCGCCGCCGAGATCTATGCCGGCCGCTTCGTGTTCGCCGGCAAGATCGTAACCTGCCACGGCCGCTCGATCTTCGATCTCGAGCCGCCGTCGGAAGATTGGGAGGTGGCGCTGCTCGGCTTCGGATGGCTGCGGCATCTGCGCGCCGCCGACACCGCGTTGACCCGCGCTAATGCGCGCTCGCTGGTCGACGACTGGATTTCCAACTCAGGTCAGAAACGCCGCCCGATCGGCCGCCGCGCCGACGTGCTGGCGCGCCGCGTCATCTCGCTGTTGTCGCAGGCGCCGCTCGTGCTCGGCGATACCGACGGCAAATTCTATCGGCGTTACTTACGCGGGTTGACGCGGGAAATCCGGTATCTGCGCTATACAATGATCGATATTCCCGACGGCGTGCCGCGGCTGCAGGTCCTGATCGCTTTGTGTTACGCCTCGCTCTGCCTCGCCAACCAGTCGGGTCACATCCGCGCCGCGACGCGAAAACTCTCCGACGAATTGCAGCGGCAGATCCTGCCCGACGGCGGCCACATCTCGCGCAATCCAGGCGCGCTGATCGAATTATTGATCGACCTGTTGCCGCTGCGGCAGACTTTTGCCGCCCGCAACATCGCGCCGCCGCCGGCGCTGCTCAACGCGATCGACCGCATGATGCCGATGCTACGCTTCTTCCGCCATGGCGACGGCAGTTTTGCGCTGTTCAACGGCATGAGCAGCGCGCCATCCGATCTGTTGGCGACGCTGCTCGCCTATGACGACACCCACGGCGTGCCGATGGCCAACATGCCGCATACCGGCTTTCAGCGCCTCGACGCCGGCGCGATGACGGTCATCATGGACACCGGCCCGCCGCCGCCGCCGAGCGTCAGTCACGACGCGCATGCCGGCTGCCTGTCGTTCGAATTGTCGTCCGGGGCGAGCCGGATCGTGATCAATTGCGGCATGCCCTCGACCGGTCGCGACAATTGGCGCGTCTTTGCCCGCAGCACGGCGGCGCATTCGACCCTGACCTATCACGACATCTCGTCCTGCCAGTTCGTCGAGCTTTCGGCGGTGAAGCGGCTGCTGCAGGGCGCGCCCGTAGTCAGCGGCCCGTCGAATGTGGAAAGCTACCGCGAGGTAGTCGCCAACGGCGTATTGCTCACCACCTCGCACGACGGCTATCTCGGCCGCTTCGGCGTGGTGCATCGCCGGGTGCTGATGGCCGCGCATGACGGCTCCCGGCTCGACGGCGAGGATACCGTGTCGCCGGCTCCGGGCGCCCGCATCAAGGGCAGTGAGACCGACTATGCCGTGCGGTTTCATCTGCATCCCGCGGTGAAGGCGAGCCGGCTCAGCGACGCGCGCGGCGTGATGCTGGTGCTGCCGAACCGCGACGTCTGGACCTTCGAGGCGCTCGACGACAAGGTCGAATTGGAAGACAGCGTGTTTCTGGCTGGAAACGACGGCCCCCGCCGCACCGCCCAGATCGTGATCCGTCAGGATTCGCGGCACGCCTCCTCAATCCGCTGGAGTTTTGTGCGCTCGACCGCCTCGCCCTCGGCCACCACCGCCAGGCGCAACGCCCGCCGCGAGCCGGAACTGCCGCTGTAAAATTGTGGCCAACACCTTAGGTAGGTGCCACCAGCGGTTTTACGGCTGATAAAACCGTGCTACCCGGCGGGCTTGCCATTTAGGACCGAGATATGACCGACCATCCGCGCCGCGTAACCCGCGCTTTATTGTCCGTTTCCGACAAAGCCGGGCTGATCGAGTTCGCCCGGGGGCTTTCCGGCCACGGCGTCGAACTCGTCTCTACCGGCGGCACCGCGAAAGCGATTGCTGCGGCAGGCCTCAAGGTCAGGGATGTTTCGGAACTCACGGGTTTTCCGGAAATGATGGATGGGCGGGTGAAGACGCTGCATCCAAAGGTGCATGGCGGATTGCTCGCGATCCGCGACAACGCCGAACATGCGCAGGCGATGAAAAGCCACGGCATTGCGCCGATCGATCTTCTGGTGGTCAATCTCTATCCGTTCGAGGCAACCGTCGATAAGGGCGCTGATTTCGAAGCGTGTATCGAGAATATTGACATCGGCGGCCCGGCGATGATCCGCGCCGCGGCGAAGAACCATGATGACGTTGCCGTCGTGGTCGAGCCGCAGGATTATCAATCCGTGCTCGACGAGCTCGCCGCCAACCAGGGCGCGACCACGTTGTCGCTGCGCCGCCGTCTTGCGGCAAAAGCCTATGCGCGCACCGCCGCCTACGATGCCGCGATCTCGAATTGGTTTGCCAGCGAACTCAAAATGGAGGCGCCGGATTTCCGCGCCTTTGGCGGCCGGCTGATCCAGGCGCTGCGCTATGGGGAAAACCCGCACCAGACGGCCGCGTTCTATCGCACGCCCGACAAACGCCCGGGCGTCGCCACCGCGCGGCAATTGCAGGGCAAGGAACTGTCCTACAACAACATCAACGATACGGACGCGGCTTACGAATGCATCGCCGAGTTCGATCCCGCGCGTACCGCCGCCTGCGTCATCGTCAAGCACGCCAATCCCTGCGGTGTCGCCGAAGGTCCCGATCTCGTCACCGCCTATCGCAAGGCATTTGCCTGTGACACACAATCCCCTTATGGCGGAATCATCGCGGTCAATCGCACGCTCGATGCCGACGCCGCGCGCGTCATCACCGAAATCCTGACGGAAGTGATCATCGCGCCCGATGCGACGGAAGAGGCAATCGCGATCGTCGCCAAGCGAAGGAATCTCCGCCTGCTGCTCGCCGGCAGCCTGCCCGATCCGCGTGCGGCGGGGCTCACCGCAAAGACCGTCGCCGGTGGCTTACTCGTGCAGAGCCGCGACAACGCCGTGGCCGATGATTTGCAACTCAAGACGGTGACAAAACGCGCGCCGACCGACGCGGAACTCCGCGATCTCCGATTCGCGTTCCGCGTCGCCAAGCATGTCAAATCCAACACCATCGTCTACGCCAAGGATCTCGCCACCGTCGGGATCGGCGCGGGCCAAATGAGCCGGGTCGATTCCGCGCGGATCGCCGCGCGCAAGGCGCAGGATGCCGCCGATGAGGCCAAGCTCGCGCAGCCGATGACAAGAGGCTCGGCGGTGGCGTCGGACGCGTTCTTTCCGTTCGCCGATGGCCTCCTGGTCGCGATCGAAGCCGGCGCCACCGCGGTGATCCAGCCCGGCGGCTCGATTCGCGACGATGAAGTGATAAAGGCTGCCGACGACGCCGGCATCGCCATGGTATTCACCGGCGTCCGGCATTTCCGGCATTGATGTAAGCCGCAGGCCTCTCCTCAACACAGGTCGTCATACCCGCGAAGGCGGGTATCCAGTAATCGCCGGCGTTTACTGGATCATCCGCTTTCGCGGATGATGGCTCTTTCTATTGTATACATATAGGTTATATAATACCCCCATTCTACAAGTTTTTGCCTTTCTCCAAAATAAATTGTATACATCCGGCATACGAAAAGCCGACCGGAGGTAATCGCCCATGGCCCGACCCTTCCCGATGAATGCCTGGTACGCCGCCGCCTGGGATGCCGATATCAAGCACGCGCTGTTTCCGCGCACGATCTGCGGCAAGCACGTCGTGATGTACCGGCGGGCCGACGGACAAGTGAGCGCCCTGGAAGACGCCTGCTGGCATCGCCTGGTGCCGCTTTCAAAAGGCCGGCTCGAAGACGATAGCGTGGTCTGCGGCTATCACGGTCTAAAATATAATTCGTCCGGCCGCTGCACCTTCATGCCGTCGCAGGAGACCATCAATCCGTCGGCCTGCGTGCGCGCCTATCCGGTGGTCGAGCGCCATCGTTTTGTCTGGCTTTGGATGGGCGATCCCGCGCTGGCTGATCCTGCGCTCGTTCCCGACATGCACTGGAACGACGATCCTGCCTGGGCAGGCGACGGCAAGACCATTCACGTCAAATGCGATTATCGGCTAGTGGTCGATAATCTGATGGACCTGACGCATGAGACCTTTGTCCATGGCGGCAGCATCGGCAACGACGCCGTCGCGGAGGCGCCGTTCGATGTGGTTCATGGCGACAAGACCGTGACGGTGACGCGCTGGATGCGCGGCATCGAGGCGCCGCCGTTCTGGGCCAAGCAGCTGCAAAACTCCGGAGCGGTCGACCGCTGGCAGATCATTCATTTCCAGGCGCCCTCAACCGTCAATATCGATGTCGGCGTGGCGCCGGCCGGCACGGGTGCGCCGGAGGGCGATCGCTCGCAAGGCGTCAATGGCTTTGTGCTCAATACCATGACGCCGGAAACCGCGACGACGTGCCATTATTTCTGGGCCTTCGTGCGCAATCATCATCTGACCGAACAACGGCTGACCACCGAAATCCGCGAAGGGGTCGCGGGCATTTTCGGCGAAGACGAAGTCATTCTCGAAGCCCAGCAGCGCGCGATCGACGAGAATCCCGATCGCGTCTTCTACAATCTCAACATCGATGCCGGCGCGATGTGGGCGCGGCGCATGATCGATCGCATGATCGGCCGGGAAGACTCGCCCCCAACGCTGCAGGCGGCGGAGTGAAGGGATGAGCGAACGCGACCCCGATCGCGCAGTGTCGCAAACCGTGCGCGCCCAGCTCGCGCTGCGCGACCTGATCCTTTCCGGCAGACTGCGGCCCGGCGAGCGGATTTCGGAGCTCGGCGCCGTCGAAACCACAGGCGTGTCGCGAACGCCGGTGCGCATGGCGTTGGTGCGGCTCGAGGAAGAAGGCCTCTTGGAAGCCATTCCGTCCGGCGGCTTCATGGTGAAGGCATTTTCCGAGCGCGACATCCTCGATTCCATCGAGCTGCGCGGGGCGCTTGAAGGTCTCGCCGCGAGATTCGCTGCCGAACGCGGCGTATCCGCACGCGATCTGGAGCCGCTGAAAGAAAGCCTTGCGGAACTGGACCAGTTGGTCACGCAGGACCCGGTTTCGGAGGAAGTGTTTTCGTCCTACGTCACGATGAACGCCCGCTTTCATGCCTTGCTGACGGAACTATCGCGGAGCGCCCCGCTGATCCGGCAGATCGACCGTGCCTCCGCACTGCCGTTCGCCTCTCCCAGCGGTTTTGTCATGGCGCAATCGGTGCTGCCGGAAGCGCATCAGATCCTGATCATCGGACAGGACCATCATCGCATCGTCGTCGACGCAATCGAAAACCGGGAAGGGGCGCGAGCCGAAGCGGTGATGCGCGAGCACGCCCGTCTTGCCGCACGAAACCTGCGGCTGGCGCTGCGCAACCGGACCCATCTCGATCTGTTGCCGGCGCTGGCGCTGATCCGCGCTCCGGTTGCCGAATAGGACGCGAGGACTTCCATGCGATTTGCAACGAAATGGACGACATGCAGGGTTCACGCGATCCGCGACGTCGCGCCGGCGATTCGCGAATTCGTGCTGCGGCCCGAGGCAACGAGCGTCGAAAACTACGCGATCGGCGGCCACGTCAATGTCGGCGTCTTGATTGATGGCCGTCCGGAGACGCGTTCTTATTCGCTGGTCGGCGATGTCAGCGCCGACGGCTACCGGATCGCGGTCCGGCGCGCGCCCGACAGCCGCGGCGGCTCGCGCTATATGTGGTCGCTGCAAGGAGGCGCGCGCATCGAGGTATCGAGCCCGGCTTCACTGCTCGAAATCGACTGGACGCGAAAATCCTATTGTCTGATTGCGGGCGGGATCGGCATTACGCCGATCATCGGCATTGCCGGGGCGTTGATGCGCCGGAACGCCGACGTGACGCTGCATTACGCCGTCAAGTCGCGAGAAGATGCCGCGTTTCTCGATGAGCTGTCGAAATTGCTCGGAGATCGCTTGATCGTCCATGCGAGCGACGAGGCCAAGCGGATAGAACTTGACAAAACCTTCGCCCGTCTGCCGGCGGATGCGTTAGCGATCATTTGCGGCCCGATGCGCCTGCTCGAAGCCGCCCGGCGCAACTGGACGGCCGCAGGACGCGTGCCGGCCGATTTGCGCTACGAGACGTTCGGCTCGAGCGGCCTTCTACCAACCGAATCGTTTCGCGTCCGGATCGATCATTGCGCCCGGGAGATCATCGTTCCCGAAAACAAATCGATGCTGGATGCCCTCAACGAGGCCGGCTTTGAGGTGATGTCGGACTGCCAGCGCGGCGAATGCGGGGTCTGCGCGATCGACGTCGTTGCCGTGGAGGGTCAAGTCGATCATCGCGACGTGTTCTTCAGCGAGCACCAGAAACAAGGCAACGGCAAGATCTGTCCCTGCGTCTCGCGTGCCGTCGGCGCGATTACGGTGAATACGCTCTATCAGCGCGACGCGGGTTAGCGAAAATCCAGTTCGGTGGCTTCATCCTTCGAGACGGCCGCTTTGCGGCCTCCTCAGGATGAGGTCTAAGACCCTCATGGAGAGGAGCGCGGCAACGCCGCGCGTCTCGAACCACGAGGCCAGCGCAGCGCCACTTTCTCCGCTAGTCCCGCACCCGCGCCAACAGCGCCAGTCCCGCCACGAAAAACAGCACCAGCACCGCCATGCCGGCCTTCTGGCTGTCGGTGATGGCCGTGATCACCCCGATCAATAGCGGCCCGACAAACGACGTCACCTTTCCGGTCAGCGCAAAAAGTCCAAAATATTGCGCGATGCGTTCTCTCGGCGCCAACCGGATCAGCAGCGTGCGCGACGCCGCCTGCAGCGGCCCGCCGGCGGCACCGATCAGGCACCCGAGCACGAGATAGGCGCGCTCGGCGGCGCTTGCGAACAGCGCGCCGCCCGGCGCGGGAGGGGCAACCCTGACGAAGAGGACAGACTCCTTGTCCACCAGCAGGATCGCGACGATCGCAAACAGCAGGATCAGCTGGCTTCCTGCGATCACCCGCTTTGGTCCGAGCCTGTCGTCGAGCTTGCCGCCAAGCCATGCGCCAAAGGTGCCGGCGATGGCTAGGATGATGCCGAAGGTGCCGATCTGAATCGTGTCCCAGCCAAACGTGCCGGCGGCGTAGATGCCGCCGAACGCGAACAGCGACACCAGGCCATCGGTGTAGATCATGTTGGCGAGCAGAAACGCGGCCATCGATTTCTGCTTCGGCAATTCGCCGAGCGTTTGCCGCAGTTCGACCATTCCCTCGCGCAGGGCTTCGGTCACCGGACGCTTGGCGGGATAATCCGGCGTCAGCAAAAACATCGGCAGCGCGAAGATGATGAACCAGATGCCGGTCAGGGGACCGGTGATGCGGTCGCCCTGATGGGTGCCGGGATCGAGGCCGAACAGCGGCTTGAATCCGAACAGCGTGCGGCCGGTGTCCGGACTGGCCGCGAGAAAGCCGAGCACCAGGATCAGGCTGAGGATGCCGCCGACATAGCCGGTGGCCCATCCGGTGCCGGACAACCGGCCGATCTTGTTTGGCGGCACCAGTGTCGGCATCATCGCATTGTTGAAGACGATGGCGAATTCGACGCCGATGGTGGCGATCGCGAAGACCAGCAGCAGCGGCGGAATCACACTGGCGTCGCCGGGCCTGCCGAACCACATCAGCGAGGCGCCGATCACCAGCATCGCACCGAACGCGGCGATCCACGGCTTGCGGCGGCCGCTGGCGTCCGCGATCGCGCCCAGGACCGGCGACAGCAGCGCGATCGTCAATCCCGCCGCGGCAGTCGCAAAGCCCCACAGCGACTGTCCGCTCGCGGGATTGGCGGCGACATGCGTCGCAAAATAGGGCGCAAACACAAAGGTCGTGATCAGCGTGAAAAAGGGCTCCGCCGCCCACGCGAAGAAAATCCAGCTGATGACGGCGGCGCGCGGAGGATAGGTCTCTCCCATGCCAGCCATGCGCGCGTCCGGAGCGATCACCGCCATGGCCGAAAAATATCCTTATTGATCACGAGGAGGCTTTTTGCCCAAGGGTTCGGAAACCATATAGCATCGACGTCTCTGACGATGCTTCCCGAATCTTCGCTAACCCCGCGGCGGAATTTTGATGATCTCATTTACGGCCGGAAAACGCAGGATCGTTGCAAGTCTCATCCTCTTTGCCGCGTTTTGGCTACCGGCCGCAGCCCAGGAGCAGCGCCGCGGTGTCTACACCCCTCCCGCGCTTGAAACCCTTCATGCGGTTGCGGCCGAACATGGCATGGTGGTCGCGCAGGAAAAGATCGCGGCGCGGATCGGCGCTGAGGTGCTGCGGCGCGGCGGCAACGCCGTCGATGCCGCGGTGGCCACTGGATTCGCGATGGCCGTGACCTATCCGCGGGCGGGCAATCTCGGCGGCGGCGGTTTTATGATGATCCACTCCGCGGAGCATCACGAAGACGTCGCGATCGACTATCGCGAAACCGCGCCTCAGGCGACCACGCCGCAGATATTTCTGGGACCCGACGGCAAGCCCGATACCGCGAAGTCGCGCGATTCCGCGCTCGGCATCGGCGTCCCCGGCACGGTCGCGGGGTTAGCGCTGGCATTGGAGAAATATGGCTCGGGGAAATTTACCCTTGCCGAATTGCTGCAGCCGGCGATCGATATCGCGCGCGGCGGCCTCGTCGTCACCGACGACAGCGCCGACACGCTGCCGGATTGGTTTCAGCGGCGGATGGCGCGCTTTCCAGCATCGGCAAAAATCTTTTCCCGCCTCGATGGTACTTCGCTGCGCGAAGGCGACAAATTGGTCCAGACCGATCTGGCGGCGACCCTCTCGGCGATCGCGACGCAGGGGCCGCGCGGGTTTTACGAGGGGCCGGTCGCGGAAAAACTCGTGAAAGCGGTCAACGATGCCGGCGGCATTTTCTCCCTCGACGACCTCAAATCATATCAGGCCGTGATCCGCCCCCCGATCCGCGGCAATTATCGCGGCTATGACATCATCTCGATGCCGCAGCCGTCTTCCGGCGGCGTCGGGCTCGTCGAGACGCTAAATATCCTCGAAGGCTTTCCGATGCGCGAGATGAAGCAGGGCACCCCGGCGTCCCTGCACGTCATGATCGAAGCGCTGAAGCGCGCCTATGCCGACCGTGCGCGCTATCTCGGCGATCCCGCCTTTGTCAGCGCCCCGATCGCGACCCTGATCTCGAAGGACTATGCCGCAAAACAGCGCGCCAGCATCGACCTCGACCACGCGACGCCGTGGACCGATGCGCTGTCGGCGATGCCTCCGCGCGAGGGCTCGAACACCACGCATTTCTCGGTGGTCGATGGGTTAGGCAATGCGGTCAGCAACACCTATACGCTGAATTTCAGCTACGGCCTCGGCCTTGTCGCCGAAGGCACCGGCGTGCTGCTCAACAACGAACTCGACGATTTCACTGCGGCCCCCGGCGCATCTAACGCCTTTGGCCTGGTCGGTTTCGAGGCCAATCTGCCCGGCCCGGGAAAACGGCCATTGTCCTCGATGGCGCCGACCATCGTGCTGAAGGACGGCAAGCCGGTGCTGGTGACGGGTACGCCGGGTGGCAGCCGGATCATATCGATCGTGATGCAGGTCATCGTCAACATGCTCGATTACGACATGGATGTCGCCGCCGCGGTGGCGGCGCCCCGCCTGCACCATCAATGGCTGCCGGACGAAGTGCGGATCGAGCACGGTTTTAGCGATGACACGCTGGCCGCGCTGCGAGCAAAAGGTCATCGCCTGATCGAGCCGCTCGGCTATTCCTCGGCCAATTCGATCGCCGTGACCGCGAATGGATTGCTCGGCGCCCCCGATCCGCGGACCCGGGGTGCGGAAGCGGCGGGCCAATAGGCGGCCGCGGACCTCAGGGCAACGGATTTGCCTGATGATGCGCATCTGTTATCAGCGTAGATTCAATCAACCCCGCGCCAACCGGCCGCCGTGGGGTGGGGAACAGGCCGGTCAGAAAATCTCCGGGGAAACATCCATGCGGAAACATCCATCATGAGCAGCACCGTCGAACCTTCGGGCGCGATCGAAACAGCGCCGATCGAGGATACCAGCCTTCTCGCCTTCTATCGCGACATGAACCTGCCGGAGCGGCGGACGTTCTGGGCCTGCGCGGCGGGATGGGCGCTCGACGGCATGGATTTCATGATCTATCCGCTGGTCATCGGCACCATCATCGCAATGTGGAAGGTCGATCCCGGCACTGCCGGCCTCGCCGGCACCGTGACGCTGCTCGCTTCCGCCGTCGGCGGCTGGCTCGGCGGCTATCTCGCCGACCGCATCGGCCGGGTCAAAACACTGCAGTTCACGATCCTGTGGTTTTCATTCTTCTCGCTGGTCTGCGCGGTCGTGCAGAATTTCGATCAGCTCCTGATCGCCCGCGCGCTGCTGGGCTTAGGTTTTGGCGGCGAATGGGCGGCCGGCGCCGTGTTGATGGGCGAAGCGATCCGTCCGGAATTCCGCGGCCGCGCGGTCGGTTCGGTGCAATCGGGCTGGGCGGTCGGCTGGGGCCTTGCGGTATTGTCGCAAGCGATTTTGTTCTCCTATCTGCCGGCCGAGATCGCCTGGCGCTGGATGTTCGCGGTCGGCGCGCTGCCGGCGCTCCTGGTGTTCTTCCTGCGCCGCTATGTCGAAGAGCCTGCGATCGCCGCGGCGACGCGCGAAAAGCAGGCCGCATCGGGCGACCAGCCGGCGCTGTGGGAAATCTTCCATGGCCCCATCCTGAAAACCACGATCCTCGCCTCGCTGATGGCGACGGGATGCCAGGGCGGCTATTACGCCATTACGTTTTGGGTGCCGCGCTTTCTCACCACCGAACGCAAGCTCTCGGTGGTGTCTTCCACCGGCTACCTCGCGGCGCTGATTCTCGGATCGTTCATCGGCTACCTCGTCGGCGCCTGGCTCGCCGACCGTATCGGGCGGCGCAATTTGTTCCTGACCTTTTCGATCGGCGCCATCGCCGTGGTGCTGCTCTATACCCAATTGCCGCTGACCAACGAGGTGCTGTGGCTGCTTGGTTTCCCGCTCGGCTTCTTTGCGTCGGGCTATTTCTCCGGCGTCGGCGCGTTCCTCACCGAGCTTTATCCGACCAGACTGCGCGGCTCCGGGCAGGGCTTTTGCTACAATTTTGGCCGCGGCATCGGTGCGCTGTTCCCGTTCCTGGTCGGCGCGCTCTCGAATTCAACCTCGCTCGCCAACGCGATTGCGATTTTTGCCGTTGCCGCATACGGCGTGTTTTTCCTCGCCGCCTTTGCCTTGCCGGAAACGCGCGGACGGGTTCTGCATGCGGATACGTGACGTATCGCGCCGTCATTCCCTCCCCCCTTGTGGGGGAGGGCTAGGGAGAGGGGTAAGCCACAAACACCGGACTCGCGGCTACCCCCCACCCCACCCTCCCCCGCAAGGGGGGAGGGAGCCAGTCATTCCGTGCGTCCATAACAGGAGGCTTCAGATGACCACCCTCAAAGGCAAGACGCTGTTCGTCTCCGGCGGCAGCCGCGGCATCGGGCTTGCGATCGCGTTGCGCGCGGCGCGCGACGGCGCCAATGTCGCGATCGCGGCAAAGACCGCCGAGCCGCATCCGAAACTCAAGGGCACCATCTTTACCGCCGCCGATGACATCCGCGCCGCCGGCGGCAAGGCGCTGCCGATCCTCTGCGACATCCGCGATGAAGCCCAGGTGATCGCGGCAATCGACAAGACCGTCGCCGAATTCGGCGGCATCGACATCTGCGTCAACAATGCCAGCGCCATCAGCCTGACCAACTCGCAAGCGACGGACATGAAGCGCTTCGACCTGATGATGGGCATCAACACCCGCGGCACCTTCATGGTGTCGAAATATTGTATCCCGCATCTGAAGAAATCGCAGAATCCGCACATCCTGACGCTGTCGCCGCCGCTCGACATCAAGGCAAAATGGTTCGAGCATTCCACCGCCTATACGCTGGCGAAATTCGGCATGAGCCTGTGCGTGCTGGGTCTTGCCGCCGAGCAGAAGTCTGCGGGCATTGCGGTCAACGCACTGTGGCCGCGCACCACCATTGCCACCGCCGCGGTCGGCAATCTCCTGGGCGGCGAGGCCATGATGCGCGCCAGCCGCACGCCCGAAATCATGGGCGATGCGGCCCATGTCATCTTCACCAAGCCGTCCCGCGAATTCACCGGCCAGTTCTGCATCGACGACAAGGTGCTCTACGACAGCGGCGTGCGCGATTTTGAACATTATCGCGTCGATGCCTCTGTACCCCTAATGTCGGATTTCTTCGTGCCCGACGACGATGTGCCGCCGCCCGGCGTCGCCGTGATGGCACTGCCTTCCGTCGGCGAGGCTCAGAAGTCGCGGTAGGGACGCGCCGATCGGCGGCGAGCCAGCAAAAAAAATGGCCGGGATTGCCCCTGGCCATTTCAAATCGCGAATGTTTTGCCTCAGCGCGGCGGCGCGATGCCCGGGGGCGGCGGCGGCAGCGATGCCACCCCGCCGTTGAGCAAGGGCGTGATGCGGCGGACGGTGACGCGCCGGTTGATACGGCTCGGTCCGCTCGTCTGTTCCTTCAGATATTGCGCACCATAGCCCTGCGAAGTCAGGTTTTCCGCCGGCACGCCAAACTGCTGCGTCAGCAACTCGGCCGCGGATTGGGCGCGACGATCCGACAGCGACAGATTGTCGACATCGTTGCCGACCGCATCGGTGTGGCCCTCGATCAAAAACACCTCGCGCGGGTTGCGCTGGATCGCCCGATTGAGGCCGTCCGCGATCACCTGCAGCTTCGCCGCCTGATCGGGTGGAACGTCCCACGATCCGGTCTCGAAGTTGATGGAGTTGAGATCGATGCTCGGCATCAACTGCCGCACCGACGGGCTGTAGCGGATCTCGTCGAGCGAATAACGCCGTTGGATTCGTTCCACCGGCGGCGCCTCCATGGTCTCGTAGATCAGGTCCGGCGGCGCGTCGTCGGCTTCAACGATATAGCGGTCGTAGGGAATGCGGATCACCGGCGGCGGCAGGTCGACATAGAAGCCGCCGACCGCGGCCGGATCGCGATAGCTGTTGTCGATGATAATGATCTCGCGGCCTTCGCGATCGCGCCTGATCCGGCGCAGCAACTGGCCGTCGCGGCCGACCACGGTGATGATCTCCGAGCCGTCGGGACGAATCACGACGGTGCGGGTGTCGCCGCCGACCTGCTCGGTCCGGATGTCGCGCGCGCCGTAACGGAATCGCTCATCTTCGTCGTGGCGAATGAACGACTGCCCGGAGGGATCGACAATGATGACGCGGCCGGGTTCGGTGAAGACCCTGCGGCCCCCCTGGTCGCTTTCCTGCCGCGCGGCGCGGAAATCTTCCATGCGGCGCGGCCCCTGCGGCGGCGCACCCTGAGGAATGGGTGCGAGCGCTGCGGCGGGCGGCGGCGGGGGCGGCAGCGGCGCGGTCACCGTCGGCGGGGCATGCCGCACCAGCGGCGCGGCGCCAGCCGGCAGCGCGGTCTGCGCGCCACCCGGTGCCGGCGTAGCGCTCGGCGCGACCGGTGCCTGGCCGGCGCGACCTGGCGGCGGCGTGCCCGCGCCACCGCCAGTGGGAGGCGCAGTAGGTGTAGGAGTGGGCGTCGACGTTGGTGACGGGGTCGCGGCGGGCGTTTGGCCGGCGCGCCCTGGGGGTGGCGTACCCGCGCCACCGCCTGCGGGAGGCGCCGTGGGCGTCGGCGTCGGCGTCGGGGCCGCGGTGGGCGCAGGTGACTGCGGCAGTTGTTTCGCCCCTGTTGGCGGTACCAAGGTCGGCGCGTTCTTCTGCGGCAGCTTCTGCTCGAGCCTTTGCTGAATCTGCGGCGTAGCCGTTGGGCTCGGCGTCGGTGTCGGCGTCGGGCTTGGCGTCGGGGTGGGCTTCGGCGCTGCAGGCGGTGGCGCTGCCGCAGGCGGCGGAATGTGCGGAGGCGGCGGCGCGGGCGGGGCTGCCGCGGGTGGCGGAACGTGCGGGGGCGGCGGCGGCGGCGGTGGTGGTGCCGCGGGCGGCGGGACATGCGGGGGTGGTGCCGCAGGCGGTGCGGGCTTCGGCGCGGGTGGTGGCGGAGGCGGCGGTGGTGGCGGAGGAGCTGCGGGCTTCGCCGGCGGGGCTGCGGGGGGCGCGGGGGGTGCTGCCTTCGGTGGGGCGCCCTTCGGCGCTTCCTTCGGCTTGGGCTTTCCGTCCGGACCCAGTTCTTCCTTCGGCGCGGCCTGCGCCACGACCAGCGGCGCGGTTTGCGCATGCGATGGAGCGGCTGCGAGTTGCGTCACGGTAAGCGCGGTCGTGGCAAGCAGCACGAGACGAAGGTTTGTCATGATGGTCTGGATCCCTAGGGAAGGTTTTCGACAATACGGTGTTGGCAATAAGCATTAGGCCGGATTGTGGCGGCCTCTAAAGGCGGACTTGTTTTTATTTCATGACAAGGAAAGTCCGGAAGCGCGTTTGTTCATTGCGCATTCAGGCCATCGTTTCAAAACATAGTTTCATGTCGTCCCCATATCTGGTGCGCGTCAACGGCCTTGGCGCGGCAATGTTCCGCCTCTGACAGCATCGCGCTGCAGCGAGAGTGAGGTGGCCTTACGCCGGCGCGTGACAGACCGCCTCGATATTGTGGCCGTCGGGATCGCGCACGAACGCGCCGTAATAATTGGCATGATAATGCGCGCGGATGCCGGGCGCGCCATTGTCGCGTCCGCCCGCCGCGATCGCCGCGTTGTAGAACGCATCGACGGTCAAGCGGTCCTTCGCCAGGATCGCGACATGCAGCGGCTTGTCCAACCCGCCTTCGCCGCCGATCCAGAAATCCGGCTTACCATTGGCGCCGAAACCGGCCGCGGGATCGTGACCGCTCTCCTCTTGCGTCACTTCCATGATCAGGCTGTAGCCAAGCGGCGCCAGCGCCTTCGCGTAGAAGGTTTTCGCGCGCGCATAATCGGAAACTGGAAAACCGATGTGGTCGATCATCGAAATCTCCTGCGGTTTGGGCTCGAGTTATAATTTGACGAGAAACGTGTTGCTGCGGGTCTTGCCGATCTCCGCGTAACCGCGCGCGCGCATGTCGGCAATGCAGTCGTCCTGCCATTCGTTCCGCGACAGATGCTCGATCACCACCGCGCGCGGCCACAGCGATGGCGGCGCCTGCCTGAAGAAGGTGGTCAGCACGCGGTCCTCAAAACCCTCGACATCGATCTTCAGCGCATCGACATGGCTGACGCCGGCATCGCCGAGAATGCGTTGCAACCGCAACGACGGCACCTTGATGGCGCTGCCCGAGCTTGTTCCTGACACGATGTGGCTGGCGCCGAGATTGTCGCCGTCGGTCTCGATCATCAGCTCGCCGTCCGAAGGGCCGGCGGCCGCGGCGACCAGGGCGACTTGCGTGGCGCCGGACGCGGCAAGGTTGAACGCAAGCCGCGCCTGCGTGACCGGATGCGGCTCGACCGCGATCACCTTGCCTTGCGCGCCGACGTGACGCGCCAGCACCATGGCGTAGGTCCCGACATTGGCGCCGATATCGACGAAGACGCCGCCTGTGGGTGTTTGCTCGCGCAAAAATGCGAGCTCCTCGAGATTGTAATCCGGATTGAACAACGCGCCGCGCTCGGTCGCAGAGGCCTGATGATAGAAGCGGAACGAGGCGCCCTGATAGGCGACATCGACCGGACCCGCGCGCAGCAAATTGACCAGCCGCGACAGCATCGGCCGGAATGCGCCGCGTTTCAGCCGCGTGCGCTGCGCAAGCCGGATGATCGCAGACTGCGCGCTAGTTGGCGCGAATGCGCCAAATGGCGGCGACGCCGGATCGTTGGCCGCGGCAATGCCGGGAGGAGGGATGGGTATGGTCAAACGTGTCTCGCTGGCGCTTCGCGAATGCCGCGCTTACATAGCTGACTTTGCCATCCGTTCCAACGTCACACTCCATCTGGTCCCGGCGAACGCCAGGACCCATACGCCGCGGCCTTGCTATTTAGCGCTGGGACTAAACGGCTCTCTACAACTAATTTCGGTGGCTGTGGATCCGGTGTTCGCCGGGACGACAAGTATCAAATCTGCCGCTCGACCAGCTTCAGCTTGAGTTCGGCAATCGCCTCGGAGGGATTGAGGCTCTTCGGGCAAGCCTTGGCGCAGTTCATGATGGTGTGGCAGCGGTAGAGCCGGAACGGGTCTTCGAGATTGTCGAGCCGCTCGCCGGTCGCTTCATCGCGCGAATCCTTGACCCAGCGCGTCGCCTGCAGCAGGGCGGCCGGGCCCAAAAAGCGTTCGCTGTTCCACCAATAGCTCGGGCATGAGGTCGAGCAGCAGGCGCAGAGAATACACTCGTAAAGCCCGTCGAGCTTTTCGCGGTCCTCATGGCTCTGCCGCCATTCCTTCTGCGGCGTCGGGGAAGTGGTCTTCAGCCACGGCTCGATCGAGGCATATTGCGCGTAGAAATTGGTGAGGTCCGGCACCAAATCCTTGATCACCGGCTGATGCGGCAGCGGATTGATCTTGACCGCGCCGTCCTTCACGTCGTGCATCGATTTGGTGCAGGCGAGCGTGTTCTGGCCGTCGATATTCATGGCGCAGGAGCCGCACACGCCCTCGCGACAGGAGCGGCGGAAAGTCAGCGTCGGATCGATGTGGTTCTTGATCCAGATCAGGCCATCGAGCACCATCGGGCCGCAATCATGGATATCGACGTAATAGGTATCAACACTCGGATTCTTGCCGTCGTCCGGGTTCCAGCGATAGATTTTGAACTCGCGCGTCTCGGTCGCGCCGGCCGGCTTCGGCCAGCTCTTGCCGCCGCTGATCCTTGAGTTTTTCGGGAGTGCGAATTCAACCATGGGAAGCTGTGCCTATCGAGTGCTATTGGGGTCCGTGTCTCTGACGAACTCGTCCTGAGACATTCCACAGTTTGCTAGAACGAAGCGGTCGTCTTTTGTGAACACAGGCAGACATTTGCGCCAGAACCGGGTGCCTCTGCCCTTGTCGTCATAGGCATAGTCTTCCATTTCCATCGTCGCTCCGCGCAAGCGATACTGCCATTGTCCATCCCATCCGTCGCAACCGCTACTTTTCCCGCACGCCACATTCCAGGTCTCAAGTAGGCCACGCGGCCGAAAGCACCATGTCCGCGAGCCCCACTCGTTCCTGTCGACGGGGATCTGATCCCTGGGAAAGGGAGTCGTTTGGGTCCAGCAGCCAGCGAGCCGCCCCGGCGGAGAGACCCTTCCGGCTGCTGCGGATTCGGACGCCACGACGGAGGCGATAGCTGCAAGCGTCACTCCCAAAGAAACCGGTCGCGACGAGCGCTGCGGCGTACCTCTTCCGCCACGCTCGAGTATCATCAATACACCCTCGCCTTCGGCGGGATGTATTGAACGTCATTGGTCATGGTGTAGTCGTGTACCGGGCGATAGTCGATCGAGGTCTTGCCGCCATCGTCGAGCCAGGCCAGCGTGTGCTTCATCCAGTTCTTGTCGTCGCGGTCGGGAAAATCCTCGCGCGCATGCGCGCCGCGGCTTTCCGAGCGGTTGGCGGCCGAATCCATCGTCACCACCGCCTGCACGATCAGATTGTCGAATTCCAGCGTCTCCACCAGATCGGAATTCCAGGTCAGCGAGCGGTCACTGACCGAGATGTCGCCGATGCCGCCATGCACCTTGTGAATCAGGTTCTGGCCCTCGTGCAGGATCTCGCCGGTGCGGAATACCGCGCAATTGTTCTGCATCACGTGCTGCATGTTGTCGCGCAGTTTTGCCGTCGGCGTGCCGCCGGAAGCATGGCGGTAATGATCGAGCCGCCCCAGCGCCTTGTCGGCGGAGCCGGCCGGCAATTCGGCCTGCTTGCCGTTCGCGGTCAGCTTCTCGGCGCAGCGCAAGGCCGCGGC
This sequence comes from Bradyrhizobium lablabi, assembly GCF_900141755.1. Classification (NCBI taxonomy): domain Bacteria; kingdom Pseudomonadati; phylum Pseudomonadota; class Alphaproteobacteria; order Hyphomicrobiales; family Nitrobacteraceae; genus Bradyrhizobium; species Bradyrhizobium lablabi. The sequence goes on from NZ_LT670844.1 coordinate 4,209,596, forward strand.
GCGGCCGAACACGACGAGGTCGATCAGCGAATTGGAGCCGAGACGGTTGGCGCCATGCACGGAGACGCAAGCCGCTTCGCCGAGCGCCATCAGGCCGGGCACAATGGCATTGTCGTCGCCGTTTCGTTTGGTCAGAACTTCGCCGTGATAATTGGTGGGAATGCCGCCCATGTTGTAATGCACCGTCGGCACGATCGGGATCGGCTCGCGCGTCACGTCGACATTGGCGAATATCCTCGCCGATTCGGAAATGCCCGGCAGCCGCTCGTGCAGCACTTTTGGATCGAGATGGTCGAGATGCAGGAAGATGTGGTCTTTCTTCTTGCCGACGCCGCGGCCTTCGCGGATTTCGATCGTCATCGCGCGCGACACCACGTCGCGTGACGCGAGGTCCTTGGCGGACGGCGCATAGCGCTCCATAAAGCGCTCACCTTCGGAATTGACGAGATAGCCGCCCTCGCCGCGCGCGCCCTCGGTGACGAGGCAGCCAGAGCCATAGATGCCGGTCGGGTGGAACTGAACGAATTCCATGTCCTGCAGCGGCAGCCCGGCGCGCAACGCCATGGCGCCGCCATCGCCGGTGCAGGTATGGGCGGAGGTGCAGGAGGCGTAGGCGCGGCCATAGCCGCCGGTGGCGAGGATGGTGGTTTGCGCGCGAAAACGATGCAGCGTGCCGTCGTCGAGTTTTAACGCGACCACGCCGCGGCAGGTGCCTTGGTCGTCCATGATCAGGTCGATGGCGAAAAATTCGATGTAGAATTCCGCGGAGTGGCGCAGCGCCTGGCCGTACATGGTGTGCAGCATGGCATGGCCGGTACGGTCGGCGGCGGCGCAGGTGCGCTGGGCCTGGCCCTTGCCGTAGTCCAGCGTCATGCCGCCGAACGGCCGCTGATAGATCTTGCCGTCCTCGGTGCGCGAGAACGGCACACCCCAATGTTCGAGCTCATAGACGGCTTCCGGCGCATTGCGCACCATGTATTCGATGGCGTCCTGATCGCCGAGCCAGTCCGACCCCTTGACGGTGTCGTACATGTGCCAGCGCCAGTCGTCCGGATGCATGTTGCCGAGCGAAGCCGAGATGCCGCCTTGGGCTGCAACGGTGTGCGAGCGGGTCGGAAACACTTTTGTGATGCAGGCGGTGCGCAGCCCCGCTTCGCTGCAGCCGACCACGGCGCGCAGCCCCGCGCCGCCGGCGCCGACCACGACGACGTCGTAAGTGTGGTCCTCGATCGGATAGGCCTTGCCATTGGTGGCGGGACCACCAGAGCCGTTCGCGGCCTTGCCGTTGCCATCAGCGGCCATGCGCTAAACTCCCGATGACAGTTTTAAAATCGCGTAGATCGAGGCCAGCGCGACTGCGACCGCGAAGAAATTATTGGCCATCACGGCGGCGAGCTTGAGCTTCTCGTTATGCACATAGTCCTCGATCACCACCTGCATGCCGATCTTCATGTGCCAGGCGCTGGCGATGATGAACAAAAGCAGGATGATGGCGACCAGCGGCGAGCCCAGGACCTGCTTGGCGAAGGCCTGGTTGCGGCCGAGCAGCATCATCACCACCACGATCACCGGCAGGATCAACAGCACCATCGCCACCGCGGTGAGGCGCTGGCGCCAGAAATCCGAGGTGCCGGAATGCGAGGCGCCGAGATAGCGCACGCGCGAGAGCGGAGTGCGCATGGTCTTCGGGGCAGCGGTTTCGTGTGCGCTCATCGTCCGCCTCCGATCGCGTAGGCCGCGATCCACAACAGCACCGTCAGCGAAATGCCGCCGATCAGGGCGGCCCAGGTCAGCGCTTCACGCTCGTTCGGCTTGAAGCCGTAACCCAGATCCCAGACGAAATGCCTGATGCCAGAGAGTAGATGATGCATCAGCGCCCAAGTGTAGCCGAACACGATCAATCGGCCGAAGAAGCCGGTGGTAAAGGCCTGCACATTGGCGTAGGCGGCCGGCCCGGAGGCGGCTGCGATCAGCCACCACGCCAGCAACAGAGTACCGAAATACAGCGCGACGCCGGTGGCGCGATGGACGATGGAAAGCGCCATCGTCAGGGTCCAGCGGTAGGTCTGCAAGTGAGGCGAAAGCGGTCGTTCGATCCTGGCGGTCATCGGCGGCTTTGACGGTTGGCGGGCCCGCGCTGGGACCCCTCGGGGATCGCAAAAGATAAATCCTATTTACGAAGTCGAAACAGCCAGCGCAACGGCGAAAATCGACAATTGCGAACCAAGGTTCACATCTATGGATGAGGCTTGCAATTGCGGCCATTGACAAGGTCTGATGCCGCTGATGGCTGGTATACCTGAAGCACGATTCATGAACGGATGTCTGGGCTGCTCGGACTGGCTTCGCTTCGGATGGCCGGGGGCGCGAGGCCTGGATTTCTCGCCGGGCGGTTCGTTGAAATCCGGGGTGATTTGGATGAATGTCGCCGGGCATTGGGATGGACGGGGATATTGATGCAACGGCGCGGGTTCATCCTGGCTCTGGGCGGCGCAGCGGTCGCATGGCCGAGCGCGGCCCGCGCGCAAAAGGCAAAACCTGTGATCGCCATCCTCGGCAGCGGCGCCGAGGATGCCAGCTCCAGCAGGCTGCAGATGTCTTTGCTCGACGCCGGGATGCGCGAACTCGGTCTGGTCCAGGGACAGGATTATTTGTTCGAGACCCGTTGGGCTGGCAGCGACGCAAGCCGATTTGCGCCCCTTGCGGCCGAATTGCTGGCGTTCCATCCAAGCGCCGTGGTCGTGTCCACCAATCTCGCGGCACTGGCCGTGCAGAAGCTGTCGCGGACGGTCCCCATCATTGGCACCGGCCTGAATACGCCGGTGGCCATAGGCCTTGTCGAGAGCCTCGCCCGTCCCGGCGGAAATATCACGGGCGTCGCCACCATGTCGGAAGACCTCGAGCTCAAACTGTTTGAAATGATGCGCGAGACGATCCCCGGCATTCGTCGTGTCATGGTGTTCACCAACCCGTCCAATCCGTCTACTCAGGCCATGCTCGACTTGCTGAAGGATCCCGCTGAAAAACAGCGGATTGCAATCGATGTGGCACGCGTCAGCGCGCCTGCCGATCTCGAGGCGGCCTTTGCCGAGATGTCGCGACAGCCTCCCGGCGCGGTGATCGTGCTGAGTGACAACAGCGTGTTTGCGCTGGCCGACCGCATCACCGCGCAGGCGCTGGCGTTGCGGGTGCCGACATTCGGAACCTTCGCGCGGCCGTTTGCGCAGGCCGGCGCGCTATTGACTTATTCCCGCGATCCCAGGGAGGCGTTTCAGGGCGTAGCGCGTCTTTTGAAGAAAATCCTCGACGGCGCCAATCCCGCCGAGCTTCCCTTCGAGCAGCCGACCAAGTTCAACCTGTTCGTCAATCTCAAGACCGCAAAAGCGCTCGGCATCGAGATTCCGCCGGCGCTGCTCGCGACCGCCGACGAGGTGATCGAATGAGGCGGCGGGCGTTCATATTGGCGCTTGGCGGTGCCGCGGCGTCGCTGCCGTTCGTCGCGCACGCGCAAGCGACCAACGGCGTGCGGAAGGTCGGCGTATTGTTGTCGGGCGTAGAAAGCGATCCCGACAGTCAGGTACGCATCACGGCGTTCCGCCGGGGTTTTGCGGAGCTCGGCTGGAAGGAAGGCGAGAATGTCCACATCGAATACCGCTGGTCGGCCGGCAACAGCGACCTCATCCGAAAATATGCGGAAGAAGTGGTGGCGCTTAAGCCTGACGTGATCGTGGCCAACAGCACGCCTGTCATCGCGATGCTAAAAAGCATGACCAATTCGATCCCGGTCGTCATTGCACTCGCGACCGATCCGGTCGGCCTTGGCCATGTCGAGAGCCTGTCGCGTCCGGGTGGCAATTTTACCGGCTTTACCTTCATCGATCCGGCATTGATCGGAAAATGGATCGGATTGCTCCGGGAGATCACGCCCAATGTCGCCCGCGCCGGGCTGCTGTTCGATCCGAGCACGACGCCTTTCTATCCCCGCTGGATTCGTGAGATCGAAGCCGCCCATCAATCGGGAACGACGGAACTCGTTGCTATGCCGGTGCACAGCAATGACGAAATGGCAGTGGCCATCGCCGCGCTGGCGCAGAGGCCGGATAGCTGCCTGATGATCGGGCCTGACCCGTTCAACGTCGTTCGGATCAAACAGATTGCGCAGCTCGCCGCGCAAAACCGGTTGCCCGCGATTTCGGTGTACCGGCCGTTCGCTGACGAGGGTGGACTGATGTCGTACGGACCGGATACCGCGGATATTTTTCGGCGTTCCGCCGGATATGTCGATCGCATTCTAAAAGGAGCTAATCCAGCCGACCTTCCCGTGCAGCAGCCGGACAAGTTTGAATTCGTCGTCAACCTGAAGGCTGCCAAGGCGCTTGGTCTAACTGTGCCGCCGATGCTGCTCGCCACCGCCGACGAGGTGATCGAATGAAGCGTCGCGCGTTCATTCTCGCTCTTGGCGGTGCGGCGGCAAGTGTGTCGCTCGCCGCGCGCGCGCAGCAGGCAGACTCCGCCACTATCGGATTCCTGCACAGCGGTTTGCGCGACGATCAAGTCAGCCTGGCAAACGCCACGCGCGCGGGTCTCAGGGAGCAGGGATATGTGGAAGGCCAGAATCTCAAGATCGAATATCGCTGGGCCGAGGGGCAATATGACAAGCTGCCGGCCATGGCGGCGGAGCTAGTTGACCGCCGCGTTGCCCTGATTATCGCGGCCGGCGGCAGCGATCCGGCGCGGGCGGCCAAAAACGCTACATCCACAATTCCCATCGTCTTTGTCAGCGCCGCCGACCCGGTCCGGACCGGCCTCGTCGGCAGCCTCAACCGGCCCGAGGCCAACGTTACCGGCATTAGCATGGTCGGGGCGGCGCTGGAAGCCAAGCGGCTTGAGCTGTTGCACGAGATGCTGCCGCAGGCATCCGCCGTCGGCGTCCTCATCAATCCAAAATATCCGGACGCCAAGACGCAGGCGCAGGAAGTCGACCAGGCTACGGCAAGGCTCGGCGTGAAGACGACAGTCTTGAACGCCAGCACTGAAGCGGAAATCGATGCCGCCTTTGCGAGGTTCGCGCAGCAAAAGGTCGGCGCCGTGCTCGCGTGCAATGATCCGTTCTTCGGCTCCGACCGCGAGCACATTGCTGTACTCGCGCTGCGCCACCGGTTGCCCGCGATGTCGTTCCGCCGCGAATTCCCGGAAGTCGGCGGCCTGCTCAGTTATGGGGCGCGCTTCGAGGAAGGTTACCGCCAGGCGGGCATTTATGCCGGCCGGATATTGAAGGGTGCAAAGACCAACGATCTTCCGGTGACGCAGCCGACCAAATTCGAAATGGTCATCAATCTAAAGACCGCAAAGGCCATCGGGCTTGCGATCTCAGAATCCTTCCTGCTGCGTGCGGATGAGGTGATCGAATAAAAACAGGTCTACGTCGTCCGGCGAGCGCGTCCTGTCCGTTATTGCTTCTTCGCTTCGCCCCCTCGCAATGACGGGCATGAGCGAGCGTAGCCGGATGGAGACTTTCGCGCAGACGACGGCGCTACTTCGAATAAATCTTCGCGTAGGTATCGCGCAAAATATTCTTCTGCACCTTGCCCATGGCGTTGCGCGGGAGTTCGTCGACCACGATCACCCGCTTCGGCATCTTGAATTTTGCCAGCCGCCCGTCGAGCGCCTTCAGCACCATGGGTTCATCGACTTGCGCGCCCTTGTCGCAGACCACCACGGCGGTGACGCCCTCGCCGAAATCAGCATGCGGCACGCCGATCACAGCCGATTCGATCACGCCCGGCATGGCGTCGATCTCGCTCTCGATTTCCTTGGGGTAGACGTTGAAGCCGCCGGATATCACGAGGTCCTTGCCGCGGCCGAGAATGTGCACATAGCCCTTGCCGTCGATCTTGCCGAGATCGCCGGTAATGAAAAAACCGTCGTCGCGGAATTCGGCTTTTGTCTTTTCCGGCATCCGCCAATAGCCTTTGAAGACATTGGGTCCCTTGACCTCGATCATCCCGATGGTCTCGCGCGGCAATTCCTTGCCGGTTTCCGGATCGGTGACGCGCACGGCCACGCCAGGCAGCGCGTGGCCGACCGCGCCGGGCACGCGGTCGCCATTATAGGGATTGGAGGTGTTCATATTGGTCTCGGTCATGCCGTAGCGCTCGAGCACGGCGTGGCCGGTGCGCGCCGCCCATTCGCGATGGGTATCGGCGAGCAGCGGCGCCGAGCCGGAAACGAACAGCCGCATGTGTTTTGTCGTCTCCTTGCTCAGCGCCGGGCTTTGCAAGAGCCGCGTATAAAACGTCGGCACGCCCATCAGCACGGTGGCGCGCGCCATCAATTTGATAATCGCCTCTGGATCGAATTTCGGCAGGAAGATCATCGCGGCGCGGGCGAACAGCGTGACGTTGCTGGCCACGAACAATCCGTGGGTGTGATAGATCGGCAGCGCGTGGATCAGCACGTCGTTTTTCGTAAAACCCCAATAGTCGACGAGCGTCAGCGAATTCGACGCCAGATTATCGTGGGTCAGCATCGCACCCTTGGAGCGCCCGGTGGTGCCGGACGTGTAGAGGATCGCGGCGAGGTCGTCGTTGCCGCGCGCGACGGTCGCGAATGCCGGGCTCGACTTGGCTGCGGCTTCCGTCAGCGTACCCTTGCCGTCGGCGCCGAGTGTCTCGACCTTGGCACCGACTTTTGCGGCGATCGCACCGATGCCACTGGCCTTGGACGGATCGCACACCACCACCGACGGTTCTGCGTCAGTGATAAAATATTCAAGTTCGTGGAGCGTATAGGCGGTGTTGAGCGGCAGATACACCGCACCGGCGCGGACCGCGGCGAGATAGAGCACGAGCCCCGGTACAGACTTCTCGGTTTGCGCCGCAACGCGGTCGCCGGGCTTGACGCCGCGGTCGACCAGCACATTCGCCATCTGACCGGTGCGGGCGAGGAGATCGCCATAGCTGATGCGTTGCCCGTCCAGCGTCTCGATCGCGAGCCGGGCTGGATCGTCGAGATCGTCGAACAGGCGGGAGAACAGATTGGCGTTCATGATGGTCTTCTGGGGCGCGTTCATGCATCATTCCGGGGCGGCCGAGTCCAATAGAAGTCCAATAGGCCGCATAGCTTTTAGATAGCAAGAACGCCCTTCAGAAAGCAACGGAGACAGTTTGCATGTCAAATAATGGGAAACGCGTGGCCTGGGTGACCGGCGGCGGCAGCGGGATCGGCGAGGCCGGGGCGGAAGCGCTCGCCGCCGACGGCTGGACAGTGGTTGTTTCGGGGCGCCGAAAGGACGCGCTGGACGCGGTGGTGGCGAAAATCACCAAAAACGGTGGCAAGGCCGAGGCGATGGCGCTGGATGTCAGCGTGGCCGCCGACGTCAGCAAGGCCGTGGAGGACATTCTCAAGCGTCACGGTCGCATCGATGTCTTGGTTAACAGCGCCGGCGTCAATGTGCCGAAGCGCAGCTGGGCCGACATGGAACTGGAGGGCTGGAACCAGCTCGTCGATATCAATCTCAATGGCGTCTTGTATTGCATGCGCGCGGTGCTGCCGGCGATGCGCCGGCAAAAGGACGGCTGCATCATCAACGTCGCGTCCTGGGCCGGCCGCCACGTCTCTAAGATGCCGGGCCCGGCCTATACCACGACCAAACATGCGGTGCTGGCGCTGACCCATTCCTTCAACATGGACGAATGCGTCAATGGCTTGCGCGCGTGTTGTTTGTCACCGGGCGAGGTGGCGACGCCGATCCTAAAACTGCGGCCGGTGGTGCCGAGCGAAGAGGAGCAGGCGCGGATGCTGCAACCCGAAGATTGCGGCCGTACCATCGCCTTCGTCGCCAGCATGCCGTCGCGGGTCTGCATCAACGAGATACTGATCAGCCCGACCTGGAACAGGGGATTTATCCAGACGCCGCATAGCCGGGATTAACTCGTCATTGCGAGCCAACGGGTCGGCGCGAAGCGCCGCCCGATGACAGGCTCCGCCAAGCAATCCATAGTCCCGCGCGAGAGGTATGGATTGCTTCGTCGCAAGCGCTCCTCGCAATGACGGGGAGGAGCCCCCACGGCCCTCCCCAAAAATAGTTTCAAACATCACGATAAATTATCCGCCGAAACCACCCGGAAAACCTCCCGTAGCTCAGGCCAATGGCGACGCAGACTGATCATCACGACAGCCCGCGTCGTTGTTGCCCCTCATCGCCGGTGGATGTCCGCCGGTAACCTCAATTCATCGGGAGACGATCCATGTCCAAGCGTATTGCATTCTTGACTGCCGCCGCGCTCAGTGCGCTCGCCCTCACCGCCACCATCGTTGCGCCCGTCAGCGCGCAGGAAAAGACCGTGATGGTCGGCGGCGCCGCGATGTTCCCCTCCAAGAACATCATCCAGAACGCGGTTAATTCCAAGGACCACACCACCCTGGTTGCGGCGGTGAAGGCCGCCGGCCTGGTCGAGACCCTGGAAGGCAAGGGCCCGTTCACGGTGTTCGCGCCGACCAATGCCGCCTTCGGCAAGCTGCCGGCCGGCACGGTCGACACTCTGGTGAAGCCCGAGAACAAGGCGACGCTCACCAAAATCCTGACCTATCACGTGGTCCCGGGCAGGCTCGAGGCCTCCGATCTGACCGATGGCAAGAAGCTCAAGACCGCTGAGGGCGAAGAGCTGACCGTGAAGAAGGCCGACGGCAAGGTGATGATCGTCGACGCCAAGGGCGGCTCCTCGACGGTGACGATCTCGAACGTCCATCAGTCCAACGGCGTGATCCATGTGGTCGACACCGTGCTGATGCCGGCGTCGTAACACCCGCGCGCGTCCCGATCTGGTCCCCACCAGGACACGCGAACGGCGAGCCGGGGCAGCCCGGCTCGCTATTTCGTGACCGCGATACCCCGGGTGTATCAACCGGGATTAAAGTAACGAAGCCGGGGTTCCCGGCGTATAATCGGCGTATAGACTTTTTGAGCCAAGGAAGGCCTGAGGATCAGCCATGTCCAGCCTCGCAGCCAGCGACGAACATACCGTCCCCGTCTCGGCGAAGATCATTCAGCCGGCCTGGGTGCGGACCGTGCACTGGATCAACGCCTTCGCGATGATCCTGATGATCATGTCGGGATGGCAGATCTACAACGCCTCGCCGCTGTTCAATTTCACTTTCTCGCACACCTTTACGCTGGGCGGCTGGCTCGGCGGCGCGCTGCTCTGGCATTTTGCGGCGATGTGGCTTCTGATGGTCAACGGCCTCGTCTATCTCGCGCTGGGCATTGCCACCGGCCGCTTCCGCAAAAAGCTGCTGCCGATCACCCCGAGCGGCGTGATCTCGGATGCCAAGGCGGCGCTGACCTTCAAGCTCGCGCATGATGATCTGAGCAAGTATAATTACGTTCAGAAGCTGCTTTATGCCGGCATCATCGTGGTCGGAATCCTGATCGTGCTGTCGGGACTTTCGATCTGGAAGCCGGTGCAGCTGCAATGGCTGACGGCCTTGTTCGGCGGCTACGATGTCGCGCGCTATGTGCATTTTTTCTGCATGTCGGCGATCGTCGCCTTCCTGGTCGTGCATGTCGTGTTGGCGGTGCTGGTGCCGAAAAGCCTGCGCGCCATGATCATCGGCCGTTAGAGCATGATCCGGAAAAGTGGGAACCGGTTTTCCGATAAGATCATGCTCAAAAAATAGAGAATTCGAGGAGCAACATCATGGGCCGACTTCGCTCGCTTCTGATCCCCGGCGTCGACAAGAAACTGCTGGTGCGGGACGCCACCCAGTTGATGCCGGATCTCGCGCGGCGGCGCTTCATCGCCGGCGGCGCCAGTTTTGGCGCGCTGACGCTGTTGACCGGCTGCGACGTCTCCGACAGTTTTTCCGCCGAGGAAATGCTGAAGAAGGTTTCTAAATTCAACGACGCCGTGCAGGCGGCGATCTTCAATCCCAATGCGCTGGCGCCGACCTTTCCGGAAAGCGCAATTACAAAACCGTTCCCGTTCAACGCCTATTACGAACTCGACGACGCGCCCGAGGTCGACGGCAAGACGTGGAAGCTGGAGGTGCGCGGCCTCGTCGACAACAAGAAATCATGGACGCTGGAGGAGCTCTACAAGCTGCCGCAGGTCAAGCAGGTCACGCGCCATATCTGCGTTGAGGGCTGGAGCGCGATCGGAAGCTGGACCGGCACGCCGCTCCGCGATTTCCTCAAACTCATCGGCGCCGATACGCGCGCAAAGTATTGCTGGTTCCAGTGCGCCGACAAGGAGGGCTACAACTCACCGCTCGACATGGAAACCGCGCTGCATCCGCAAACCCAGATGACGTTCAAATTCGCTGACGAAATCCTGCCGCGGGCCTATGGCTTTCCGATGAAGATCCGCGTGCCGACAAAACTCGGATTCAAGAATCCGAAATACGTGATCTCGATGGAGGTCACCAACGACTACAAAGGCGGCTACTGGGAAGACCAGGGCTATAATTCATTCAGCGGCAGCTGAGCTGCGCAGCGTCTCAGGCCCGCGGGATGGTCAACGGCCGCGCTTCCCGCGTCTGCGCGGCGAGCCGGATCGCCGCATTGGCGGCACCAAAACCCTGATAGTCGCGGCGCTGCACGATCTCGAAGAAGAACCGCTCGTCGAAAATGTGGGTGTAGATCTGGAAGAATTCGCCGTCGCCTTCGCGATCGTACAGGATCTGGTTGGCGCGAAGCGCTGCCATGGTCGCCGCATCGAGATCGTATTTGGCTTCGATATCGTCGTAGTAATTGTCCGGAATTTTCAGGAAATCCGCGCCGCGCGCCCGCATATCCGTAACCGTTGCGAAAATATCGGCGCAGGAAAACGCAATATGCTGAACACCCGAGCCGAAGAATTCGTGGATGAAGCGCGACGACAGCGTCCGCGTCGCCGACGAACCGTTGAGGATCACGCGCAGGCTCTGGTTGTCGTTGGTCAGTGCCTGGCTCTGCACCAGGCCCGCCGGATCGGCGATCTCCATCTGCGGCAGGCGCATGAGATCGAGAATTCCCGTGTAGAACAATAGCCAGGACAGCATCTCGTCGTAAGGCATCGACTGCGAGATGTGGTCGACCGCATCGAGGCGATCCTTGGCCGGATCGCTGCGCAGCGCCTCGAAATCGGTGTCCCAGTTCTTGCCGGCTTGTTCGAGAAAATACAGCAGGCTGCCGCCAACGCCGCGGATCGCGGGAATCTCCAATTCCCCCGGCCCGACCGGAGAATAGAAGGTGCGTGCCTTCAGCGCTTCCGCACGCGTCATGGTTTTACCGGCGTCGTCGACATCGATGGCGATGGCGCAGACGCCCGGGCCGTGCGTGACGTAATGCGCGTGGGCAAAGCCGTCAGGCTCGCAATTGATGACGAGTTCGATTTTGCCCTGCGACCAGCGCTCGACATCCTTGCTGCGATGGGAACCGGTCCTGCGAAAGCCGAGCTGTTGGAACAAAGCGGCGAGATCGCCGGCCTTGGCGTCGCTGATGGCGAATTCGATGAATCCGACGCCGCGGCTGTGCGCCTTCGGTTGCAGCTTCGCCGCGGGCGTGCTGACAAAACCCTCTGCAAGCTGGTCCTCGAGCAGAATCAGCGAGCGCAATCCGTCGGTTGCGGTGCGAACCGCGGAGCCGGCGCGAAACTGATCGTTGAAGATTTCCAGTGACATCGGGCCGGTGTAGCCGGTCGTCCGCACCGCCTTGACAAAATCGGCCACCGGCAGATCGCCTTGTCCGGGGAAACAACGGAAATGCCGGCTCCAGGACAATACGTCGAGGCCGAGCTTTGGCGCGTCCGCCAGTTGCACCAGAAAAATCTTGTCCGCCGGGATGGACTGGATCGGACCCGTCGGAAATGCCGGCGCCAGCGCGTGAAAGCTGTCCAGAATGATCCCGATCGATTTGTGATCGGCACGCCGCACGATTTCCCAGGCGTCGCGATAGTCGTTGACGTGGTGTCCCCAGGCCAACGCCTCGAAGCCGACGCGCAAGCCGCGCACAGCGGCGCGTTCGCCGAGCTCGCGAAAATCCGCCGCGGCGCGATCGATGCCGCCGAGCGAGCTAGGGGAGATATTGCTGCAGATCAGCAGCAGATCGGTGCCCAGTTCCTGCATCAAATCGAACTTGCGTTCGGCGCGGGCAAAATTGCGGGCGCGTTGCGGTTCGGGCATGCCTTCGAAATCGCGGAACGGCTGGAACGCGCAGATTTTCAGCCCGAGATCGCGGCAGAGTTTTCCGACATCGCGCGGGCTGCCGCTGAACGACAACAAATCGTTCTCGAAAATCTCGACCGCATCAAAACCGGCGCTGGCGGCGGCGCGCAGCTTCTCATCGAGCGAGCCGCTGAGCGAGACGGTGGCGATCGAACGCGCGCTCATGCGGCACTCTCCGTCATGGCGCCGCCCAGGAACAATTGTCCGATGCGGGGATCGCTGCGCACCCGCTCCGCCTTGTCGACGAGGCGGGTCTGGCCGAGTTCGAGCACGATGCCGAAGTCGGAGATTTCAAGCGCGGAGCGCGCGTTCTGCTCGATCATCAGGATCGACACGCCGCGGTCGCGCAATTCTTTCAGGATGTTGAAGGTCTGCGCCACCATCAATGGCGAGAGACCGATCGACGGCTCGTCGATCAGCACCAGCTGCGGATTGAGCAGCAATCCGCGGACGATCTCGAGCTGCTTCTGCTCGCCGCCCGACAGCGTCGACGCCTGCTGCATGGCCTTTTTGCGGAGCGCCGGAAACCTATCCAGCCCGGCTTCGATCCGCGCCGGCAGATCGGCGATGTCGCGGCCGGCCGCCGCCGCGCCGAGCTGGATGTTGTGGCGAACGGAAAGCTCGGGGAAAATGTTGCGCCCCTGCGGCACGTAGCAGATGCCGGCGTTGAGCAATTCGCGCTGGCTCAAGCCGGTGACGTCGCGCCCCCTGAAGATAACCTTGCCCTCGCGCAGCTTTAAGAGGCCAAAAATCGCCTTGAACACGGTGGATTTGCCGGCGCCGTTCGGTCCGATCACCGTGGTGATCGAGCCCGCCGGCACCGAGAAACTGGTGCCGTTGAGGATCGTCATCTTGCCGTAGCCGCCGACGAGATTTTGGACATCCAGGATGGTGTCGCTCATGGCAGGTCCTCAATGGCCGAGATAGGCTTCGATCACGGCGGGATTGGCGCGCACTTCGTCAGGCCGGCCCATCGCCAGCACCTTGCCTTCCGCCATCACCATGACGCGCGAGCACAGCGACATCACGAATTCCATGTTGTGCTCGATGACGACAAACGTCGCTCGCTTCTCGCGGTTGATCGCGGCGAGCCGCTCCTTCAGGTCGGCGAGCATGGTGAGGTTGACGCCGCCGGCGGGCTCGTCGAGGAGCACCAGGCGCGGTCCGCCCATGAACGCCATCGCGGCGTCGAGCAGTTTTTGCTGGCCGTAGGACAAGCCGCCCGCGGCTTCGCTCGCGAGATGATCGAGCTTGAAGAAGCCGATCATCTGGTCGGCGGCCCCGGTCAGTCCGGCATCGGAAGGACCGAACAGCCGCGACATCATGCTGCCCTGATGCTCTTGTCCGGCGAGGATCAGGTTTTCCCGCACCGACAATTTTGGAAACACCTGCAGCAATTGAAAGGTGCGGCTTACGCCCAACCTGTTCAATTCGGACGGCCGCAAACCGGTGACCACCCTGCCATCGACCTTCACTTGGCCCGCGCTCGGCGTCAGTTGGCCGAGGATGCAGTTGAAGAGGGTGGATTTGCCGCAGCCGTTCGGCCCGATCAGGCCGAGGATCTCGCCCTCCTGCACATCAAAGCTGACGCCATCGACCGCGGTGATGCCGCCGAAACGCTTGCGGATATCGTTGACTTCGAGAACCGCGGTCATGGCGCCGTTTCCAGTCTGGAGCGCGCGACGGCGCGCAGTGCCGATGCGACCTTGGTGCGGCGCTCCGTCAAATAGCGATCGAGGATGCCCAAAATGCCGGTCGGCGAGTAGATCAACAGCAGGATCACCGCGACGGCATAGAGCATGAGGTAATAGCCCTCCGTGAACCGCAGCCATTCCGGCAGCAGCACCGCGATCATCGCGCCGAGGAACGGCCCGAAGAAGAAGCCGGCGCCGCCGACAATCACCATCATCAACAGATCGAGCGAGAGCGACAGATTGAACGGCACCGGGTCGATATATTGTGTGAGCGGCGCGTACAGCGCGCCGGCGACGCCGCCGAGCGCCGAACCGATCGCGAACGCCATCAAGGTGTAGCGCCGCGTATCGATGCCGAGCGACAGCGCCCGGATCGGATTTTCGCGCAGCGCTACGAAGGCGCGGCCCCAGGGCGAGCGGATCAGCCACCAGACCCCAATCGAGACGATCGCGAGCGAGCCGAAGCAGACATAATAGAACGGCAGCGGGCGGTTGGTGGCGATGCCGAAGATGTGCGGCCTTGGAATGTTGCTGATGCCGTAAATGCCTTTGGTTAGCCAATCCTCGTTGCGGAACACGAGGAACGCCAGCGTTGAAAAAGCCAGCGTCACGAAGGCGAGATAATGATGCTGCACGCGCAGCGCCGGATAGCCGAGCAGCCAACCGATCGCAAAACACAGCACGATCGCAACGCCAAGTGCCGCGACCAGCGGCAGGCCCTGCGTGGTCATGATGGCGGCGGCATAGGCGCCGATACCGACAAACGCGCCCTGCGCCAGCGAGACCTGCCCGGCATAGCCCAGCGTCAAATTCAGGCCCATCGCGGCAATCGTCATCACCGCCCACTGGCTGAGGATGAACAGGCCGTAGCGGTTGAAATTCATGGGTACGACGATCAGCGCGGCGATTACGACGACGCCGAAGCCGATGGGCAGATATCTGGGAATGCCGGTCATACCGTGCGCTCCTCGGCACGGCCCAAGAGCCCTTGCGGACGGAACAGGATGATGACGATCAGAAGGATCAGCGGCACCGCCGCGCGATATTGGGTGGAGACGTAAGCCGCCGAGAGATTGTCCACCACGCCGATCAACAATCCACCGGCGATGGCGCCACGCACCTGATTAAAACCGCCGACGATCGCCGCGATGAATGCCGCCTGCCCCAGCACCTCGCCGCTGGAGAATTTTGCGAGATAGATCGGCGTGATCAGAAGCGAGGCCAGCGCCACCAGGAACGCATTGATCAGGAACGTCAGCAGGATCATCCGCTCGACGGGGACGCCGATGATGCGCGCAACGACCGGATTCTGCGCCGCCGCCTGCATCTGATGGCCGATCGAGGTGCGATTGAGCAGCGCGGTGAGGCCGATCACGGCAAGGATGGCGAGCGCCAGCACGCCGAGGCTCTGCAACGAGATCATGCGGCCGAGGATCGAGATGTCACCGGCCGGCACGATCGAGGGAAACGGCGAGGCCTCGGCGCTGAAAAATTGTTTTACGGCTTCCTTGATGCCGATGGCGAGCGCCATGGTCGCAATCGCGAGCGGCAACACGCCGTGGCGCAGCATCGGATCGACCAGTAGCATCTTGAAGCCGAGGCCGAGCAACAACAGCGATAGCAGGATGCCGACCAGGATCGCGAGCCAGAACGGGGCGCCCACGTGCATCACAGCCAGCATCAGGAATGCCGGCAGCATAACGAATTCGCCCTGCGCGAAATTGATGGTCTGCGAGGTCTGCCACAAGAGTGTGAAGCCTGTGGCGACCAGGGCGTAGATCGCTCCGGTTGCGAGGCCGGCCACCAGAAGATCGAGCAGATTGGACATGCTTCCCCTGTTTTCTGCGGACGATGAGCTGCGCGCGTGCCCGCAAAAAGCCCAGCTCAGTTCAGCTTCGGCAAGATTTTCTTGATCACCTGCTTGCCTTCGACGATCTCGACCAGAAAACCCTGACGGTCGATGTCGCCGTTCGCATCAAAAGTCACGTCCATCAGGATGCCCGGCTCATCGGCCGCCTTGATGGTGAGGCCATGCAGCGTATCGGCGAAGGCCTTGCCGTCGACCTTGCCCATTTTCTCGGTGGTCGCCTTGATCATGTAGATCGCGAGATAGCCTTTGATGCCGTTGTGGTCGGGAACGTAATTGTATTTCTTGACGAACTTTTCGCGGAACGCCTTTACCAGATCGATCGGCGCGTCGGTGGTGAGGCCGACATGGCCGCGCGCGCCGTTGGCGGCGTCGCCGGCGAGTTCGACCACCTTCTGCCCCACCAGCGTAGTCTCGCCGATCAGCGGGACGGTCACGCTTTGGCGCTTGAGTTCTTTGAGGATACGCGCGCTCTCTTCCTCGTTGAGGTAGATAAAGACGGCATCCGGCGCGGCGGCCTTGATCTTGCTGACATCGGCGGCGAAATCGGCTTGTCCTGCTTCGGTCGACAGATCGGCTGCGACCTTGATGCCGTGGCGGGTAAATTCCTTGGTGATGACGTCGCGTCCGCCCTTGCCGAAATCATTGTTGACCCAGACGATCGCGACCGACTTGGCCTTGAGATCGTCGTTGATGTATTTTGCCACCTTCGGCATCGAGGACTGCTGGCCGAACGAAGTGCGGAACAAAAACTTGTTGCCGCCTTGCGTCAGTTCGGCGGCCTCACCGCCCATGATCTGCGCGATGCCGGCGTCGGCGGCGAGCGGTGCGGTGACTTTGACGGATCCGGAATAGCCGGGGCCGAGCAACACATAGGGCTCGCTGTCGAGCGCCTTCTGCACCTGCGCGCGCGCCACGCCCGGATTACTCTGCGAATCCGCGTGGCTGACCTCGATCTTGTGCCCCAAAATGCCGCCGTTGGCGTTTATCTCTTCGACCGCGAGATCGATGCCGTTTTTCCAGTTGTTGCCGACGGTGGCGCCGCCGCCCGACAATTCGGCGACGTCGGCCAGTTTGATCGGCGCGCCCTGTGCGAACGCCGTTCCGCTCCAGACTGAGGCGAGCAAGACGGAAGCGAGCAAGGCGCCCGCCAAGATTTTCGGCTTCATTCGGTTCCTCCCTGGTGATCTCACGATTTTTTAGCCGCGGCCTTTTGCTAAACCGCGTTGTCATGCCGCGTAGGATGCGGAATATCCTTTGGCCATCACCGCATCGAATGCAATTCCCATCTCGGCGGTGGACGGCGTCAGCCCGGTGAACAATTCGAACGCGTCGGCCGCCTGGTAGATCGCAAGCTCGCGCCCGGTCATGACCGCGGCGCCCTTGGCTTTGGCGGCCGTCAACAGCGGCGTCCACAGCGGTGAATAGACCGCGTCCGCAACCCACATGTCCGCATGCAGCAGGTTTTCCGGAACCGGCGTGCCGAGGTTCGGCAGCATCCCGACCGGCGAGCCGTTGACTATTCCCGCAACGCCGCGCAGCGCATCCTCGACGCTTTGGGTTGCGCTGGTTTTGACCTGACTTTCGAGCTGCTTTGCCAGACGCGCGGCCTTGGCCATCTCTGAATCAAAGATCCGCAGTTCGGCGACGCCGAGACCTGCAAGCGCAAATGCAATCGCCTTGCCGACGCCGCCGGCGCCGATCAGAGCGACCGGGCCATGGGCGGAGGCCGTGACGAGGTGGGAAACGGCGCGCGCAAAACCTGTGGTGTCGGTGTTGTGGCCGATCAATCTGCCGTCGCGGACGACGACGGTATTGACCGCACCGATGCGGGCCGCGCCCGGCGATAATTCGTCGAGCAGATCGACCACGGCCTCCTTGTAGGGAAAGGTGACGTTGATGCCGGCAAAGCCGAGCCGCCGCACGCCTTCGAGCAGCAGCTTCAAGTCTTCCCGTCCGGCGCCGGCTATCTCGGCGAGCTGATAATGGCAACGAAGGCCCAGCGCCTCGGCGGCTCGTTCGTGCATCGCGGGCGAGGCCGAATGCGCGATCGGCGCGCCGAGCAATCCGGTCAGAATGCGGTCGCGTGAGGAGTTATGGCTGGTGGTCTTCATCATCTCGCTGCTCTCGGCGCCAAGATAACGCAGCGCTCCCCTAACACAATTACCCTGTTGTGCGACAAACATAACATCATGTTAATTCTTGCGGACCCGCGAAACGGTCTTCTTTGGCCCGGTTCGAGCAAGCCCGACGGCGCGCATTTCCGAGCGCAGGCAATCAATAAAATGCTCGATGTAATGCGACAGCGGCGCGCCGCGCTTCACCGCGATGTAGGTGTCGAATTGGGTCGGCTCGGTGATGCGCAGCAGTTCGATACCGGGATAGCCGCCATGGGCGACGGTGAATTGATCGATCACCGCGATCCCGAGCCCGGCCTTGACCAGCGCGCAGACCGTGGTGCCGAACCGCGCCCGGATGGTGATGTCGTAACTGAGTTTATTGCGGGCGAAGATCTCGGCCATGATGCGGCCATAGGGGTCGTTGGGATCGATACCGATCAGTGGATAGCGGATGATTTCCGCCGCCGAGATTTGCTTGCGGCCGGCAAGCTCGTGGCCGTCGGGGACGATGCAGAACAATTCGCCCGAGGCCAGCGGCAGGAAGTCGAGGCCGGAATGATCGAGCCGGTAGCTCATGGCGACACAATCGCCGCGGCCGAGCAGGAGATAATCGACCGCCTCCTCGATCTTGAGGATGTTGATGTCGATGCGCAGCTCCGGATAGCGCCGCCGCACCCGCTCGATGGCGCGCGGCACCATCACCTGCGAGATGCTCGGCACCGAGCCGATGCGCAGCTCTGAGAGGGCGCCGCGGCCGATCTTGGAGATGATCTCGGTGAGATCGTCGACCTTCTTGTAGACGCCGTTGATCTGCTCGAAAATATTCTGCGCCTCAGGCGTCGGAAAATAGCGCCCGTTTTGGCGCTGGAAGAAGCGGATGCCGAGCGATTTCTCGGTGTATTTCACCAGACGGCTGATGCCGGGTGCCGACACATTGAGAAGCTTTGCGGCGCCGCCGATGGTGCCGGTCACCATGACGGCGCGGATGACTTCGACCTGGCGCAGCGTCATCATGTGTGAGCTTCCTCCGTGCCGCGCCGGCATCCAAAGCCGGCGGCATTTTGGATATTAGCGCAAAGCTTGAGGGAGCGAGGGGAAGATCAGGCCGCCTTCGCCTCTTGGGCCAGCCTTCTTTGAAACAATGCGGCGACCGCGGCCAGCGCCAGCGTCGCCGCCGAGACATTGAGCGCATAGGACAGGCTGCCCAGCGCGTCGGTGACGGCGCCGACCGCGATCGGCCCTAGGGTCTGGCCGAGGCCGAACGCGATCGTCATCGCCGCAATTCCTTTCGGCCATTCGGCGAGCGGGTAGTTGAAGCGCACGAAGGCGGTGGTCGATGCGACCACCGCGAAGAAGGCGACGCCGAACACCAGCGCCGATATCGCCAGCAAGAGCGTCGAATGTCCGAACAACGGCAGCGCCGCGCCGATGGCAAGCGCGGCAAGAATAATCGCGGTCGAGACGCCGCCGCGGTTGAGCGCCAGCACGCCGCGCCACACCCATGGCGTCACGAACGCACTCAGTCCGATCAGGCTCCAGAACGCGCTCTGCGCCGCCGCGCCGCCGCCGGCGTCGCGGACATAGGCGATCATGAAGGTCATGTAGGCGATATAGCCGGCGCCGAACAGAAAATAGCTGGTGAGATAGATCAGCACCGGCCGGATCGCGAAGCTCGCCGGCGCGGCTTCGGCAATCCGCGCCTTTGTATCGATCGGGGTCACTAGCAGCGGAATCATCAAGATGACCGACAACAGCGTCAGCGCCCACCAGACGATCCACCACGATCCCGGACCGAACGCCTGCAGCACGAACGGCGCGACCAGGCCGGAGGAGACGATGCCGAGCCCGGGGCCGGCATAGAACAGACTGAGCAGAAAATTCGCCCGCGCCGGCCACGACTGCGCGATCGTCGCCGCCAGCGCACCGCCGGCGACGAAGCCGACCGCGGCGGCCACCCCCACGAGCAGCCGCGCAAAACTCAAAATGACAAAATTGCCTGATATTGCGCATAGCGCCAGCGACACCACGCTGGCCAGCGTTCCCCAGCGCACCGCGGCCGACAGCCCAAATCGCTTGACGAACCTGGAGGCCAAGAGCGCGCCCACCAGATAGCCCGCGGCATTGATCGTGTTCATGAAACCCGCCGCCGAATACGACCAGCCAAGCGCGTCGCGCATGTCCGGCAGCACCAGCGCATAGGCAAAGCGGCCGATGCCGAGGCCGACGGTGGGCGCAAGCGACAGGAACAGGATCAGCCGCGCGGGATGCGCGTAAGGCTGGGGGCGATCGGGGGCGTGCAAGGGGTTACTCCGGCAAGCCTAGTTTGGCAGGGTTCGGGGCCTTTGCACAGGTGCGCCGCCAGCAATGGTGTCTTGCCAATCGCGCAACGCCGCTTTAGCACTCGGCGCGCGCACGCGATATTAGCCGTCATGCCCGGCCTTGTGCCGGGCATCCACGTCTTTCTTCTTCGTTTTCGTTTGCAACGAAGACGTGGATGGCCGGGACAAGCCCGGCCATGACGGGTGGATGAGGAAAACAATCAAATGGCGACCCAAAAACTGCTGCTTCTCCCCGGCGACGGCATCGGGCCCGAAGTGATGGCGGAGGTAAAGCGCCTGATCGACTGGCTCAACGCGCAAGGCATCGCACATTTCGAGACCGAGCAGGGGCTGGTCGGCGGCGCCGCCTATGATGCGAGCAAGCAGAGCATTACGGATGCCACGATGGCTACCGCTCAGGCCGCCGATGCGATCATCTTCGGCGCAGTGGGCGGCCCGAAATGGGACAGTGTTCCCTACGAGGCGCGCCCCGAAGCCGGCCTGCTTCGCTTGCGCAAGGACCTCGGCCTGTTCGCGAACTTGCGTCCGGCGGTGTGTTATCCCGCGCTTGCAGACGCATCGAGCCTGAAGCGCGAAGTGGTCGAGGGCCTCGACATCATGATCGTGCGCGAGCTCACCGGCGGGGTGTATTTCGGGGAACCGAAAACCATCGCCGATCTCGGCAACGGCCAGAAGCGCGCCATCGATACCCAAGTCTACGACACCTATGAGATCGAGCGCATCGCCCGCGTTGCCTTCGACCTGGCGCGCAAGCGGCGCAACAAACTGACCTCGATGGAAAAGCGCAACGTCATGAAGTCCGGCGTGCTCTGGAACGAAGTGGTTACGCAAGTGCATGCGCGCGAATACAAGGACGTCACGCTCGAACATCAACTCGCCGATTCCGGCGGCATGAATCTGGTGAAATCGCCGAAGGCATTTGACGTGATTGTCACCGACAATCTGTTCGGCGACATGCTGTCGGATATCGCGGCGATGCTGACGGGATCGCTCGGCATGCTACCGTCGGCGTCGCTTGGCGAGGTCGACGTCAAAAGCAAAAAACGCAAATCGCTGTTCGAGCCGGTGCACGGCTCCGCACCCGACATTGCCGGGAAAGGATTAGCCAATCCGATCGCGATGATCGCTTCGTTCGGCATGGCGCTGCGCTATTCCTTCGACATGGGTGCGCTCGCCGACAAGGTCGATGCTGCGATCGCAGCCGTGCTCGCAAGCGGCCTGCGCACAGCGGATATCAAATCCGAGGGCACCAAGGCGGCGAGCACCACGCAGATGGGCGAAGCGATCTTGAAGGAGTTGCAGGCGCTGCACGCGTAAGCACAGCGCCGTCGTCCCCGCGAAGGAACCGTAGGGTGGGCAAAGCCAACGGGTCGCGCGAACGCGCGCCCGATGATAAACTCCGCGTGCCCACCATTCAAAATCAAGCGGCGTCCGATTGGGTTAGATGGTGGGCACGGCGCCAAGCGCGCCTTTGCCCACCCTACATCTCCGCTACATCTCCGCTTTCGCAGGGACGACCCGGAGTTAGCGTTGCGACGCTAAATCAATACAGCGGGAAGCCCCGCGGATAGCCGCCCATATCCGACGGCGGGTTGAGCGGCTGGCGGTCGATCGGGCGATTGTTGTTCTCGCGCCCGAACGAAGGGTAGCCGAGCTCCGGCGGGAGCGCGTAGTCAGTGAACTTGCGGTCGCCGGGCAATACTTCGGTGCCGGCGTCGAGCCAGGAGCGTCTCGTCACATAAATCCTGGTGTGCGGTCCCTGCTGATAGGACACGTTCGGACCGTTGGACCCGTAATAGGGACGGCCGCGATTGTCATATTTCAGCTTATCCTGCGCGCCGGCCGGCGTCATGGCGAAGCCGGTCGTAACGACGGCGACCGCGGCGAGCGACACCGCAAGCTTGTTCGCGGCGGGGAATTTCCAGGTCATCAGGTCCTCATGGGGCTGGCGGATCGCCAATTCGGTTGGGTACGGTTTTAGCCGGCGCAGGCCTGCGGTCACAAGGTCAATCCGGCCACACTGCGTCACAATAATGCGGGGTGGGACGAAAAGTTGCATGAAAACCAGCATCTTGGCGGGTGCGCCGGATCAAATTCCGCGGCGCCAACGGGGGTTTTCGACGCCCGTCACCCAGTCCGCCGGCGCGGCCGATGGCGTGGCGGAGGCGCAGCCGCCGCGTTTGAGCTCGGCATGGGCAAATAATTCGGCCAGTTTCGGGTCCTTTCCAGCCGTGAGCAGCACCAGGTGATCCAGCATGCAGGAGATCGCCGCGCGCCGGGCCGGCAAGGCATCGCCCTGGCACGACCAGCCGGAAATCCGCAAGGTCGGCTGGTCAAACCGCTTGATGAAGCTGAGGCAAGATCGCGGGCCGCCGGCCTCGTCGGCATGCCGAAGCAGCATCACGGCGCCGAATTTGCTGTCGATGACCCCTGCGGTTTCCAATTCGCCAACGCCTTTGAGGTCGATTTGCGCGGCAGATTCGGTGGCGGTCGGTCGCGATGGGTCGAATTCGTCGCCGGGGCGATAGATTTCGAGCTCGGCCACCTGCTTTTTGTCTTGAGCGGCCCAGCGAAGGATGTCCTTGCGGCCGCCTTCGGGATGCCGGAGAACCTCGTAACTAGCGGTTTTTTTCGGTCAAATCGAACTGGCTGACGGCGAATGAAGGATACGAAAGGCTGGCCGCGCTCCAGCCTGGTTTGGCGGCAGGCTCGTCCGCCAGCTCAACCGGTATTTGGTCCCATAGAGCCATGGCCCAAGGATGGCAAGCAGGGCGAGCGCCCCCATATAGGCCACGAGGCGCGCGAATGTGCCGCGACATTCGTCGGCAAAACTGGTCAGCGCCGGATGAATTTTGGCCGGATCACAGGGGAGGGCAGCGGGGCCCCAAAACGACCGCATCCAACGCCCAAAGTACAGCTCTCAACATTGTATTAAGGGCGTTTCTCGCATAGAAGCGCTGCTCCTTTCCTTATCCGCCTACGGCGGGGGAACGGCATTTTTCTTCGGAGAGTGAACGATGGGTTACAAGATCGCGGTGGTCGGAGCGACCGGCAATGTCGGGCGGGAAATGCTCAACATCCTGGACGAGCGCAAATTCCCGGCGGACGAGGTGGTGGCGCTGGCGTCACGCCGCAGCATGGGCGTCGAAGTGTCCTATGGCGATCGCACCCTGAAGGTCAAAGCGCTCGAGCATTACGATTTCTCCGACGTCGATATCTGCCTGATGTCGGCGGGCGGCGCGGTGTCGAAGGAATGGTCGCCGAAAATCGGCGCCGCCGGCGCGATCGTGATCGACAACTCCTCCGCCTGGCGGATGGATCCCGACGTGCCGCTGATCGTGCCCGAGGTCAACGCCGATGCCGTTTCGGGCTTCAGCAAGAAGAACATCATCGCCAACCCGAACTGCTCGACCGCGCAACTCGTGGTGGCTTTGAAGCCGCTGCACGACAAGGCGGTGATCAAGCGCGTCGTGGTTGCGACCTATCAATCGGTCTCCGGCGCCGGCAAGGACGCCATGGACGAATTGTTTACCCAGACCAAGGCGGTCTACACCAACAGCGAACTCGTCAACAAGAAATTCCCCAAGCGGATCGCCTTCAACGTCATTCCCGAGATCGACGTGTTCATGGAGGACGGCTACACCAAGGAAGAGTGGAAGATGATGATGGAGACCAAGAAGATTCTTGATCCCAAAATCAGGCTTACTGCTACGTGCGTACGCGTGCCGGTGTTCGTCGGCCATTCCGAAGCCGTCAACATCGAGTTCGAAAATCCGATTTCAGCCGATGAAGCGCGCGACATCCTGCGCAACGCGCCAGGCTGCCTCGTGATCGACAAGCACGAGCCCGGCGGCTATGTCACGCCCTACGAAGCGGCGGGCGAGGACGCCACCTATATCAGCCGCATCCGCGAGGATGCGACGGTTGAGAACGGCTTGGTGCTGTGGTGCGTCTCGGATAATCTACGCAAAGGCGCGGCGCTGAACGCGATCCAGATCGCCGAATGCCTGATCAACCGCAAATTGATCAGCGCTAAGAAGAAGGCGGCCTGATCAGGAATAGCGGAGCCGGGGAATTGCGATGAGCGAGCCGCCGGCCCCCTATCGGCCCAACCCTGTGTTGAAACCGGTCGAGCGCGTCATCGAGGCAATATTGTTCAACAGCCGCTGGCTGATGGCGCCGTTTTATATCGGCCTCGTCGTCAGCCTTTTTGTGCTGCTGCTGAAATTCCTGATGATCCTGTGGGAGTTCATCCTGCATGCGCCCGGCGCCAAGGAGACCGACATCATCCTCGGCGTGTTGTCGTTGATCGACGTCTCGCTGGTCGGCAATCTGATCGTGATCGTGGTGTTTTCGGGTTACGAGAATTTCGTCTCGCGGATCGATGCCGGCGGCCATCCGGACTGGCCGGACTGGATGACCAAGGTCGATTTCGCCGGGCTGAAGCAAAAGCTGCTGGCGTCCATCGTGGCGATATCGGCGATCCAGGTCTTGAAGGCGTTCATGAACATCGACGCCGCCTTCGACGCCACCAAGATGATCTGGCTGGTCGGCGTGCATCTGGTGTTCGTGATCTCGGCGCTATTGCTGGCGCTGTCGGATCGTTGGGGTGCCGAGAAAAGCGGCGGTGACAGCGCGGTGCCGTAGGGTAACCCTCATGGTGAGGAGCGCGGCTTCGCGCGTCTCGAACCATGAGGCCCGGACTCGTGCCGGTGGCCATCCTTCGAGACGCGGCCAAGTGGCCGCTCCTCAGGATGAGGTCTGTGCCTCCGTAACGCTCTTGAATTCCTTCGCCGCCGGATCGAGCACGAACAGCGAGCCTTCGGCGACGCCGAAATAGGCGCCGTGCAGCTCGAGCTCGCCGCGCTCGACCAGGGTGCGGACGAAGGGAAACGTCATCAGGTTTTCCAGCGAGCGGAACACCGCGGCCTTCTCGATCCGGACCGTGAAATCGGCCATCGTCTCATGCCCGCGCTGGGAGACGGTCTCGCCCGGCTTGATGAACATCGACATCCACCGGCCGATGAAGTCGCCGGGCGACAGCGGCTCGATATTGTCGATGAAGGCGCGGATGCCGCCGCATTGCGCATGGCCGAGCACCACGATGTGTTTGACCCGCAGCGCCCGCACCGCATATTCCAGCGCCGCCGAGACACCGTGCGCGCCGCCGTCCGGCTGATAGACCGGCACCAGATTCGCGACATTGCGGACCACGAACAATTCTCCGGGGCCGGCATCGAAGATCACCTCCGGCGACACCCGGGAATCGCAGCAGCCGATCACCATCACCGCGGGCGCCTGTCCGCGCTCGGCGAGTTCGCGATAGCGGGTCTGCTCGGTCGGCAGCCGCTGCGAGGTGAACGTCCGATAGCCGTCGAGCAGATGTTGCGGGAATACTGACATGCGTCTTGCTAACCATAGGCCGATTGCGGGAACAAGACTTTCGGGCCTTGGGCAGAAATGATAGAGCATGATGGGGAAAAATGGGCCCGCTTTTCCGAGAAAGATCATGCTCAAACAATGAGCTGGCGATAAATCCAATTCGACCACGCCGGACCGGATTTATCGCGTGGGTGCGCAAATTCCAGGGAACAAAACCATGATCCGTCCGCGCCGCAGCCTGTTGTTCATGCCCGGGTCGAATGCGCGGGCGCTGGAAAAGGCCCGTATTCTCCCCGCCGACGGCATCATCCTCGACCTCGAGGATTCGGTCGCCCCCGATGCCAAAGCCACCGCGCGCGACCAGATCGCGCAGGCGCTGGCTGCCGGCGGTTTCGGCAAGCGCGAGGTGTTGGTACGCGTCAACAGCCTGGACTCGCCGTGGTGGAAGGATGACATCGCGATGGCCGGCAAGGCGCGGCCGGACGGCATTCTGGTGCCAAAGATCTTCGGCGTGGAGGATTTTGTCACGGTCGGCCGTTCCTTGCGGGATGTCGGCGCTGATCCGTCGATCAAGGTCTGGGCGATGATCGAGACCGCGCGCTCGGTGCTGCATGCCGACGAACTCGCGGCCGCCTCGCCCGATCTCGACATGCGGCTCGCCGGATTCGTGTTCGGGCCCAACGACATTTCGCGGGAGACCCGGATCCGCATGCTGCCGGGCCGTGCGGCGATGATCCCGATGATCACGCATTGCATTCTCGCGACCCGCGCGCACGGGCTCGAAATCCTCGACGGGCCCTATAGCGATTTTAGCAATGTCGATGGCTTTGCGCTGGAATGCGCGCAGGCGCGCGATCTCGGTTTTGACGGCAAGACGCTGATCCATCCCGGCCAGATCGTGGCTTGCAACGCGATCTTCACCCCGCGCGAGGAAGAGGTTGCGCGAGCCCGCAAGATCATCGCGGCGTTCGAGCGGCCCGAAAACGCCGCGCGCGGCGCGATCCAGCTCGATGGCCAGATGGTGGAGCGCCTGCACGCCGAAATGGCCGCCCGCACCATCGCCATCGCCACCGCGATCGCCGCGATGGGGAGTTAGTTCACGTCGTCCCGGCCTTGAGCCGGGACCCATAACCACAACCGTCAGTAATTGCGCCAAAGCCGTCGTACAGCCTTTTTTAAAATGAGAAGCCGCGGCGTATGGGTCCCGGCTCAAGGCCGGGACGACAACGGGAACGAGGGTCAGCGGAACTTCTCTGCCGCCCACGCGTACAAACTGCCGGCAACGGGCGGCTGATGGCCACGCCCCTTCGGCGAAATGTGCAGCCCGATGATGTCGGGATCGCTGATTAGTTTCGAAAAATCCGACCGCTCGAAAAAGCGCTTGGGGTCGGCATGCACCGCATAAAACGATTTTTGCGGCAGCGCGCGGTGCAACTCGCCGGTGCGGCGGGCGAGCGCGGTCAGCGAGGCCGGGCCGTAGATCGCGATGCGAATGTCGGACAGGCGGTTCGATCCGCCGCGCAACTGACGCAGCGCGAAGGTCAGGCGATGCCGCAGCGCCAGCCAGTCCGGCGTCAGTTCCTCCTGTTCCATCAGCTCTTCGAACGCCAGCACGATCGGGTGGCCGGCGGGCAGATACAGCACCGAATTGCCGAGCTGACGCGGCCGCTCCCAGGCGAAAAACGGCTTTGCCGGGTCGATCTCGATCGGTTTTAACAACAACACATCGGCGTCGAGCCACAGGCCGGCACGAAGCGCCATCAGCCGCATCCGGAAAAAATCGGAGAATTGCAAAATGGTCCAGTCGCGCCAGGAGCCGTCCGGCTGCGCCGGACGCAATTTTTCCGAGAACGAATGCGGCAAGATCGCTTCGGCCTCGGCGTTGCCGACGCCATCGGGCAATTGTGGAAGCGGCTCGAAGCTGTAGACGGTGACCTTATGGCCGGCCGCCACCTGCGATCGCAGGCAGGTCAGCCGCAGCGGATCGAGCGGTCCGCGCCAGAAGGTGACGACGTCGGGTAGCGGCGCACTCATACTATCCCCGTCATCCTGAGAGTCTGACTGAAAATGCGGCCAAATGGAATCGGTGGTTTAGTGAAACTCGTCATGCCCGGGCTTGTCCCGGGCATCCACGTCTTTCCGGCAGAGAAGCAAGAAAGACGTGGATGGCCGGGACAAGCCCGGCCATGACGTGGTTAGAAAGTGTCCGAATGAGCCGGCCGCATTTTCAGTCGGACTCTGAGGAAGCCGCAGCGCGGCCGTCTCGAAGGACGACGGCCCGGGTGGCTCATCCTTCGAGGCTCGCCCAGCGGTGCAAGTGCACCGCAAGGCTCGCACGTCCAGCGACAACGAAGCCGTTGCGCGGGGATGACGGATTTGCCATGAGTGTGCAGCGTCAGATCAGGCCCAGGCGCGCTCGGTTTTCGCCTTCGCTTCATAGGCGTCGATCGAGGTCTTCTTCTCCATGGTCAGCCCGATGTCGTCCAGCCCGTTGATCAGGCAATGCTTGCGGAACGGGTCGATCTCGAATTTCACCTTGCCGCCGTCGGGGCCGCGGATCTCCTGATTGGCGAGATCGATGGTCAGCGTCGCATTGGCGCCGCGCTCGGCGTCGTCGAACAATTTGTCGAGGTCGTCCTGGCTGACGCGGATCGGCAGGATGCCGTTCTTGAAGCAGTTGTTGTAGAAAATATCGCCGAACGAGGTCGAGATCACGCAGCGGATGCCGAAATCGAGAAGCGCCCATGGCGCGTGCTCGCGGCTGGAACCGCAGCCGAAATTGTCGCCGGCGACCAGCACCCTGGCGTTGCGGTAGGCCGGCTTGTTGAGGATGAAGTCCGCATTCTCGCTGCCGTCATCGTTGTAGCGTTGTTCCGAGAAAAGCCCCTTGCCGAGCCCGGTGCGCTTGATGGTCTTCAGGTACTGCTTCGGGATGATCATGTCGGTGTCGACATTGATGATCTTCAACGGCGCCGCGACGCCTTCCAGCGTGGTGAATTTTTCCATGGGTCGCACTTCTCGGTTCGAGACTGGGAAAAGCGTGCGTGTTTATCGCGAATACGGCCCGTATCAAAGGGCAAATTTGCCTAGCGCGTATTCCGCAAAAGTGACTTCGGTTTTGCGAATAGAATACGCGCCAAAAAGAGACTCTAGCCTTGCGCCTCGATCGCCTCCATGTCGGCATCCGAGAGCCCAAAATGATGGCCTATCTCGTGGATCAGCACATGGCGGACGATACGGCCGAGGGTCTCGTCATGCTCGGCCCAATAATCCAGGATCGGGCGCCGATACAGCCAGATCATGTTGGGCAATCGCGCAATATCGTCATTGCTGCGAAACGGCAGGCCGACGCCATGGAACAGGCCGAGCAGGTCGAATTCGCTCTCGGCATCCATCTCGTCCAGGACTTCTTCGGTCGGAAAATCGTCGACGCGGATGATCAGGCCCTCGCACAGATCGCGAAAACCCTTCGGCAGGCGCTCGAAAATGGCGTGCGCCATGGTCTCCATTTCGGCCAATGAGGGGGCTTTGGCTGAGGTCCACATCTCGCCTGTTTAGCGCGGCTTCGGCCGAACTGCATGCCGGATTTGCGATCGGTTCCTGCCGCGCAGTTGACCTTGGCGCCGCAATCGGGGACGTTGCGGGCGCTGAAACAGGTTTTGGGTGGACGTAATGATACCGATCAGGACAGCGGCAATCTTGGTTGGCCTGGCAGGCGCCATTTCGTTGCCGGCGACAGGAGCCGGCGCGCAATCCGCGCCGCAGGGCCAGCTTGTGGCGCAGGCCTCGCAGCCCGAATTTACGGAGCCGCCCGCCCCGGTCCGTAGACGCCCCCAGCCACGGTTGCGGGTCTATCCGAGTTACGACGGCGTCATTCCCCGGTACAATCCCGGCCCGAACGCCGTGCGCGAATGCAACGCCACCTATGTGCAGGAATACCGGCCCAGCGGCACCGTGATCGTGCCGCGCATGAGCTGTTATTGGCGGCCGGGCTAGGAACCTAGTGCCAGCGCCGGCGCGCCGCGCCGATCAGTCCGGCGCCAACCACCAGCGCGGAGGTTCCATAGACCAGAATCGCCATGGCCAGTTGGGTGAAATTGCTGGCCGAGCCCGGGCCGCCGCCGGGGCCCTGCGAGGCGAAAGCCGCTGAGGTTTCGAGCAAGGCGAGTGTTGATGCAGCGGCGAACGCGAGTTGCGATATTCGATCCCGTATTCGAGACGATGGCATGACAATCTCCTTCCAGTCGTCGTCCCCGCGAACGCGCGCGAACGCGGGGACCCATAACCGCCGGCGTTCGCGATTACTCCCAGATCGCAGCTCCAGCCTTCGTAAAAACAAACGCCTGTGGTTATAGGTCTCGGCTCAAGGCCGGGACGACAGCGACAGATACGGACGACAGCCTATGCCGGTTTTAAAAATATCGCGCGCGCTTGATCAAGTCAGGGTTGCTAATGCACGGAGGAGTGTTGCATGACAAAATGGATCGGCGCGGTCATCCTGGTGCTCCCCCTGATATTCGCGGGCTCGGCGGCGATCCATCCGGCCGCCGCGGAGCCATCGCCGGCCGCGCTGCAAAAGCCGCAAGCGCTGAAAGCAACCGACGTCAGCGCGCGGCGCCGTTATCGGCATCACCTGCTTTTTGTCGATCGCGCATATCCCGGGCCCTATTTTCCTTCTTATTACGACCGGCCCCATTACTACGCACCGGCGCCGTTCGTGCCGTTCAACTTCGGCTATCCGCTATTGCCGCCACCGTGGTGGTAGGGCTGGCTTTACAAAGGCGCTCATATTTCCGTCATGGCCGGGCTTGTCCCGGCCATCCACGTCTTTCTTTTACATTGTAGGCAAAGACGTGGATGCCCGGCACAAGGCCGGGCATGACGAACTCAAAATCTCCTCGTCAGCAGCACGACGCCCTGCGTCGCAGGCTTCGCAGTCTCTAGCCAGCTGCCTCCGTCCATCATTGCCACGGGCGCATTCACGGCGCGTTCACCTCGCTATCTCCAATTTAATGTAGGGAGCGAATCGCAAATGAAGGTCCGAAGTCAGGCCATTTCCTGCCCCGCTCTTCGTCGTCCATAAAAAGGGGAGGGTGTTGCGCATGACGAAGATACGGGATTCCGGGCGCGCCGTTGTCCGTCGCGTCGTCAGTTGCTTTGGCCTGATGACTGCCGTGATGCTGGCGCTCCCGGCGGTGAGCCAGCGCGCGGAGGCGCTGTCGCTGATCAATCCGACCGCGGTGCCATCAGCGAAACATGCCGACGACGGGCTCGTGACCGAGGTACACGGTGGACATGGTGGCGGCCATGGCGGCGGCGGTTTCCACGGCGGCGGCGGTGGTGGCTTCCATGGCGGGGGCTTCCACGGCGGTGGCGGCTTCCATGGTGGCGCCGCCGTGTTTCACGGAGGCGGCGGCGCCGCCGTATTCCATGGCGGTGGCTATCGCGCCGCAGGCCCGGTCTTCCACGGCGGCGGCTATCGCTACGGCGGATATCATTACGGTGGCATGCGTTACGGCGGCGTTCGGTTCGCGCACCATCACCACTTCCATCGGCACTTCTTTTACGGCTACGGGCCGTCCTATTATTATGATGATTACCCGTATTACGACTATCCGCATTACTATCATCCGCACCGCCGCTGCCCGGTGGTCTGGACCCATTACGGCCCGCGCCGCGTCTGTCACCTCCACCGGTGGCATCACCACTGGCGCCATCACCACCGGCATCACTGGTATTGATGAACTGACGAACGGTTGAGATGGGTGATTGAAATGGATCAGGCGCCGCTTGGGCGCCTGATCTTGATCTGCAGGAAAATTTCTGCCGTCCTCAATCCCAGTTCTTGAATTTCCAGGATCTGATCTTCCACGGCGTCAGCGTTTCCATCCGCCACTGCTGCCAGCGATCCGGCGGCCAGTTGCTGAGCCTGGACCGCTCCTTCTCCTCAGCCTCGACGACGCGCGGCATGACCCGGCGCCTTGCCTGGCGCGTGGCCTCGCTGATCATATCGACGAATTCAGACTTATCGGCCACGGCTCGCGCTCCCAAGCTTGAGAGCCAGTCTGCTCCCAACTGCTTAACGAGTTACTTCGAGGATGGCTCGAGGTTGAGCGAGGTTAGCGCCACTCCCTGATATCGACAAAATGCCCGGCAATCGCCGCCGCCGCCGCCATCGCCGGCGACACCAGATGGGTGCGGCCTTTAAAGCCCTGGCGACCCTCAAAGTTGCGGTTCGAGGTCGAGGCGCAACGCTCCTCGGGCTTGAGCTTGTCGGGGTTCATGGCGAGGCACATCGAGCAGCCCGGCTCGCGCCATTCGAAGCCGGCCTTGATGAAGATCTTGTCGAGCCCTTCAGCTTCGGCCTGCTCTTTCACCATGCCCGAGCCCGGCACGATCATCGCGTTGACATTGGCGTTGACGGTCTTGCCCTCGGCGACCTTCGCCGCCGCGCGCAGATCCTCGATCCGGCCATTGGTGCAGGAGCCGATGAAGACGCGGTCAAGCTTGATGTCGGTGATTTTGATGCCCGGCTTCAAGCCCATATAATTCAGCGCGCGATGTTTTGAGAGCCGCTTGGCCTCGTCCGCGATCTTGTCCGGATCAGGCACCATGCCGGTGATCGAGACGACGTCCTCAGGCGAGGTGCCCCAGGTCACGATCGGCGGCAGCTTTGCCGCGTCCAGCCTGATCTCATGATCGAAATGCGCACCCTCGTCGCTGCGCAGCGTTTCCCAGTAGCGCATCGCAGCGTCCCAGGCCTCGCCCTTCGGCGATTTCGGACGTCCTTTCAGGAACGCAAACGCTTTTTCGTCCGGAGCGACCAGACCGGCGCGGGCGCCGCCCTCGATCGACATGTTGCAGACGGTCATGCGGCCTTCCATCGATAGCGCACGGATCGCCTCGCCGGCATATTCCAGCACGTAGCCGGTGCCGCCGGCGGTGCCGATCTCGCCGATGATCGCCAGGATGATGTCCTTGCCGGTGACGCCGTCGGGCAATTTGCCGTCGACGACCGCCCGCATGTTCTTTGCTTTTTTCTGGATCAGGGTTTGGGTCGCCAGCACATGCTCGACTTCAGAGGTCCCGATGCCATGCGCGAGCGCCCCGAACGCGCCGTGCGTCGAGGTGTGGCTGTCACCGCAGACGATGGTGGTGCCGGGCAAGGTAAAACCCTGCTCGGGGCCGATGACGTGGACGATGCCCTGGCGCTTGTCGAATTCGTTGAAATATTCGATGCCGAATTCCTTGGCGTTCTCCGCCATTACGCGAATCTGCTCGGCGGATTCCGGGTCCGGATTGGGTTTTGAGCGGTCGGTGGTCGGAACATTGTGGTCCACCACGGCCAGCGTCTTCTCCGGCGCGCGAACTTTGCGCCCCGTCGTGCGCAGGCCCTCAAAAGCCTGCGGCGAGGTCACCTCGTGGACCAGATGGCGATCGATATAGAGCAGGCAGGTGCCATCCTCGGCTTCGTGAACCAGATGGTCGTTCCAGATTTTGTCGTACAGCGTGGTCGGTTTGGACATGGTGTCAGGCCTTGAATCGGAATTGAAATTGGAAGAAGCAACTGCGCGCGGCGAATGCGGCGCGGGGCGCGTCAAGCCGCAAGCGCCGCCGTCGTCAACCGACCGAAGAAGCGCCAGGGCAAACGGCTACGATCGTCGAGAACGACGCGAGACGCGATGGTTTGGCGATCTCTGAACATGCTGGCCTTATAGCACACGAGGTATGAAGCGCGATATGCGATTGCAACCACCGTCATTGCGAGGCGCACTTGCGACGAAGCAATCCAGCTTGTTGCAGCAGCTAAGGCATGGATTGCTTCGTCGCAAGTGCTCCTCGCGATGACGACAAAGACAACAAAAAAGCGCGGGGACGCCCGCGCTTTTTCCTCAAATCCGATGCGGGCCGCGATTTACTCGCCGACGGCGGTGGCCTGCGTGCGCTCGGTCTTCTCAACGATGCGGGCCGACTTGCCGCGCAGGTTGCGCAGGTAATAAAGCTTGGCCCGGCGCACCTTGCCGCGGCGCACCACCTTGATCGAGTCGATCATCGGCGACATCACCGGGAAGACGCGCTCCACGCCTTCGCCGTAGGAGATCTTGCGAACCGTGAAGCTCTCGTTGAGGCCCGAACCGGAGCGGCCGATGCAGACACCTTCATAGGCCTGCACGCGCGAGCGGTCGCCCTCGACCACCTTGACGTTGACGATCACGGTATCGCCGGGTCCGAAATCCGGAATCGCCTTGCCGGCCGATAATTTGTCGAATTGCTCTTTTTCGAGCTGTTGAATGAGGTTCATTGGAAAATCTCCATCGGCGGCGCGCCCAGCGCGGGCGGCGCGAGTGTTTCGTTATCCTGCAGCGCGTATTCCGCAAAAGTGGGCACCGGTTTTGCGGAAAGAATACGCGCCCTTCAATTAAATCGAGCATTTTCTCGCGGCAAACCGGAATGCCACTTTGCCGGAAAATGCTCGGTGCGCGGATTTGGCGCTCATATACGGCAAAGCCCGGCGCTTGTCACCCATCCGTCGTGTTTTTTGGGCGTTTTTGGCTGGCCTTCCTCGCCGCCCAAAGATCAGGCCGCCGCGCCCGGGTCAGGGCCTCCGCCTCGGCCTGCCGCCAGGCTGCGATCTTGGCGTGGTCACCGGACAACAGGATTTCCGGGATCGGCCGGCCCTCGAACGCCTGCGGGCGGGTATATTGCGGGTATTCCAGTAGCCCGTCGGAAAAGCTCTCATCGAGCCCGGAATCGGGCTTTCCCATCACGCCGGGCAACAGCCGCACGCAGGCGTCAATTAGCGCCATGGCGGCTATTTCGCCCCCTGAGAGCACATAATCCCCCAAAGACACTTCCTCGAGCCCGCGCGCCTCGATCACCCGCTGGTCGATGCCCTCAAACCGGCCACAGACGATCAGGGGGCCGGATCCCCCGGCCAGTTCCACAACCCGGGACTGGGTCAATGGCCGACCCCGCGGGCTCATCAACAGGCGCGGGCGCCCGGGAGCGATTTCCGCCCCATCGATCGCTGCCGCCAGCACATCGGCCCGCAGCACCATGCCCGGGCCGCCGCCGGCCGGGGTATCATCGACGCTGCGGTGGCGGTCGGTGGCGGAGTCGCGGATATCCTGCGCCTCCAACTCCCATAGGCCGGTCGCCAGCGCCTTGCCCGCGAGGCTGGCGCCGAGCGGACCCGGGAACATCTCGGGAAACAGGGTGAGCACGGTCGCGCGCCATATGGTCGCTGTCACGGTCATGGCGCTACGGCACCACCGCGGTGAGATCGAGGCCCTGCATCAAGGCCGCCGCGTCGACCGCCTGCTTGAAGTCGGCGAGCTTGAATGTCGTCACGATGATCTTGCGGAGGTCGAGCAGGCCTTCGGCGGCGAGCGCCGCGAGCTGGCCGGGCGCGGTACGGTCATACATGAACTGGCCAACCACCTCCCAGTCATTCGCCAGCATTTCGCGGAATGAAAGCTCCAGCGGCACCTCGGCGCTGCCCATCAGCACCAGCCGCCCGCCGCGCTTCAGGCTACGCAAACTCGAAAGCGTGGTCGAGGTGGTTTTGGCGTTGCCGAGCAGATCCAGCCCGACATCGGCGCCCCCGCCGGCGGCGTGGCGGATGATGGCGACATCTTTGGCCGCATCGCCGCTCACTACAGCCGGAATGACGCGCGGACCAAACGCGTCGCGCAGCGCTTCAAGCGCCGCCTGCTTTCGTCCGACCGCAACCACGCGCGCCGCGCCCATTGCCACCGCCAGCATGACGGCGCCGGAACCGAAATAGCCGGTCGCGCCGTTGATGAGGATGGTGTCGCCGCCGCGGAGGCCCGAGCGCTGCAGCCCGCCGAACGGCACGATCAGTTTTGTAAGTCCGATCAGCTCCGTCGCTGGTCTGTCGTCGAGGCCAACGAGCGGCGTCACACAGGCGGCCGGCCAATGGGCGATTTCGGCGAACACGCCGTCGCGCCAGCGCGCTTGCAGCGCCAGCGCAGCCGGCGTCGTCGCCATCGCGGTGAGCCCGATCAGGATTTGCGGCGGCTCGGAGTCCGGCACATCGCCGCGCAAATGCGGGCTCAGGAACACCCGGTCGCCGCCACGGACATGGCTGACATTGTCGCCGGCCGCGATCACCCGCGCGATCGCATTGGTGCCGGGCACGAACGGCATCGGCGGCAGGCTGTAGGGCACCGAGCCCGACAGCACCTTGCCCGTGTAGGACAACACCATGCCGGCCTCGATCCTGACGACGACACCGTCGGGCGCGGGCTTCGGCGTCTCGACCTCGTCAAACCGCAGATCGTTATGCGCATGCAGCCGCCAGGCTTTGTGGGTGTTTGCCATTGCCGTCATTCCCTAATTCGCAACCGTTTGCTTAGGCGGCAGTTGGATCGTCGCCCTCGATCTCCGCGGGCAGTTCGATCACCACGCGTCCGCCCGCAAGATCGACGGATGGTACCACGGCGTTTGTAAACGGCAGCAGCATGGTTGCACCCTGCGGCGGGGCTATCTCGATGATGTCGCCGGCGCCGAAATTATGGATCGCAACGACGCGGCCGAGCGGCTCGTTCGCCGTAGTCACTGCTGCAAGCCCGATCAGATCGGCGTGGTAATACTCGTCCTCGTCGGTCTCGGGGAGCTTTTCGCGCGCGATGTAGAGCTCGAGGCCGTTCAGCCGTTCGGCCTCCTCGCGCGTGGCGATGCCTTTCAGCGTCGCCACCAGATGTCCCTTGGCTTCGCGCGCGGTCGCAACTTCGAACTGCCGCGCGCCGTCTTTTGTCAGCAGCGGCCCATAGCGCTTCACCGCCAGCGGGTCTTCGGTAAACGTCCAAAGCTTTACCGCGCCGCGCACACCATGCGCGGCGCCGATCCGGGCGACGCAGATCTGGGCCGACATCAGCGGGCCTCGTCCTTCGAGACGCCGCTTCGCGGCTCCTCAGGATGAGGGGATAGTTCCTCATGCTGAGGAGCACGGCGAAAGCCGTGCGTCTCGAAGCACGAGGCCACGGTCATCGAAAACTCACGCCGTCTTGGCGGCGGCTTCGGCCTGTGCCTTGCGCTCCTTGCGCGGCACGGCTTTTTCCGGATTGCTGCGCGCGGCGCGCTTGACGACGCCGGCGGCATCGAGGAAGCGCGTCACGCGGTCCGAGGGCTGCGCGCCCTTGGCGAGCCAGGCCTTCACCTTGTCCATGTCGAGTTTTAGGCGCGCCTCATTGTCCTTCGGCAGCAGCGGATTGAAATGGCCGAGCCGCTCGATGAAGCGGCCGTCGCGGGGAAACCGCGAGTCGGCGACGACGACGTGATAGACCGGACGCTTCTTGGTGCCTGCGCGCGCGAGGCGGATAACGACTGACATTTGGTTCTCCTGATAAGTGTCTGTTCGAATGTTGGTGGGATTGATCGCGATTATTTCTTTTTGCCGAGGCCAGGAAAGCCGCCGAGGCCCGGCAAGGTCGGCTTGCCGCTCAAGCCCGTAAGCCCCGGCAGATTCGGCAAGCCCTGCCGCAAGCCCGCGGGAATATCCTTCGGCAGCGCGGGCATGCCGTCCGGCGCGGCGCCGCCCGGCATCTTTTCCGCCAGGGCCTTCATCTGGTCGGGCGAGGGCATGCCGCCGCCAAAACCCATCGCCTGCGCGATGCCGGCCATCGGGCCGCGCTTGCCGGAACCCATGGCCTTCATCATGTCGGCCATGTTCCGGTGCATTTTGAGGAGCTTGTTGAGCTCCTCGACCTTGCTGCCGGCGCCCGCGGCGATGCGCTTTTTGCGGCTGGCTTTGAGGATATCGGGGTTTTTGCGCTCCTGCCGCGTCATCGAATCGATCAGGGCTACCTGACGCTTCAGGATTTTGTCGTCGAGCCCGGCATTGGCGATCTGGTTTTTCATCTTCGCAATGCCGGGCATCATGCCCATCAATCCCGAGAGGCCGCCCATATTCGCCATCTGCAACAATTGCTCGCGCATGTCGGCAAGGTCGAACTGGCCCTTGCGCATCTTCTCGGCGACGCGCGCGGCCTTTTCCGCATCGATATTGGCGGCGGCCTTTTCCACCAGCGACACCACGTCGCCCATGCCGAGAATGCGCCCCGCAATCCGGCTCGGATGGAAATCCTCCAGCGCGTCGGTCTTCTCCCCGGTGCCGATCAGTTTTATCGGTTTCCCCGTGACCGCGCGCATCGACAGCGCCGCGCCGCCGCGGCCATCGCCGTCCACGCGCGTCAGCACGATGCCGGTGAGGCCGACGCGCTCATCGAAGGCGCGCGCCAGATTGACCGCGTCCTGGCCGGTCAGCGAATCCGCGACCAGCAACACTTCATGCGGATTAGCGGTAGCTTTGATCTCGGCCGCTTCCGTCATCATCTCTTCGTCGAGCGTGGTACGGCCGGCGGTGTCGAGCAGCACCACGTCGTAGCCGCCGAGCTTTCCCGCCTCCAGCGCGCGTTTTGCGATCTGCGCCGGCTTCTGGCCGGCGACGATCGGCAAGGTCGGGATATCGAGGTCGCGCCCGAGCACGGCGAGCTGCTCCATCGCCGCCGGGCGATAGATATCGAGCGACGCCATCAAGACCTTGCGCTTGTCGCGCTGGGTCAGGCGGCGGGCGAGTTTTGCCGTGGTCGTGGTTTTGCCTGAGCCTTGCAAGCCGACCATCATGATCGCGACCGGCGGCACGGCGTTGAGGTCGATGGCCTGGCCCTCGGAACCAAGGGTCGCGATCAGCTCGTCATGGACGATCTTCACCACCATCTGGCCGGGGGTGACCGACTTGACCACGGTGGCGCCGACCGCCTGCTCGCGGACCTTTTCGGTAAAACTCCGGACCACGTCGAGCGAGACGTCGGCTTCCAATAGCGCGCGGCGCACCTCGCGCATCGCCGCATCGACGTCGGCCTCCGTCAGCGACCCGCGCCGCGTCAGCCGATCGAGAATGCCGCCAAGCTTTTCCGACAGATTGTCGAACACTTTTGTCTTCCTGCTTCCTCACCCTGAGGAGCAGGCGCTAGCCTGCGTCTCGAAGGGTGGTTGCTCTGCCGTAGCCCATCCTTCGAGACGCCGCTTCGCGGCTCCTCAGGATGAGGTCTTTTCGTGACTGCCGTCATCACCCGCCTTCGCGGGTGATGACGACCTATGTGCCTCGACGCAAAACGCCAAGACGATCGTCCAAACACTTTCGCGCCCGAGGGCGCATCGCGCTGTCGGGCGTTGACCTCCGGCCTCAAGGGCCGGGCGGCGGGTCGAAAAGAAGCTCTTTCCGAGAATGGCGCGGATTTACAGGGGATAGGGGATGTAAGTCAAGCAAAGTTCTCGTCAGCGCGGCCGCCTGATTTCCAGCTAACTCACTAAAAAACCATCAGAATTTCTCATCGCCCCGGTGCCTGATGGAATCGGGAAAGTCCCGGTACAGCGCGAATTGCACGTTCGCGACCAGTGAATTGACCCCGAAATGCACGCCCTCGATCGGCTCGCGGCGGCTGCCGACCCGGTTGAACGCGGAATCGAGCTGGGCGAGGTCCGAAAATTCCATCATCAGGTGAAATTCGCCGACCGGTGCTGCGCTTAAGCCCAGCTTGCGCCGCATCAGCCGCCAGCCCTGCATCAACCCGTCGTTTTTCAGATGGTCCATGTAAGTTTTGAGCCGGTCAGCGAATTCGACGTCGGATACGCCCGCTTTCAGATCGAACCACGCGTTGTAAATATCCATGACCGGTCTCGTGTTATGGCTGAACACATCCATATACGACGGAGGCGTCCGCTCTCCCACCCGATTTGCGATCTCCCCAATTGTCCCTCACCCGCCGCCGGCTTTTTACCGCTCTCGCTAGCCTCGTAGCGGTGTCGGGACTGTCGGCCATCTGGGCTTCCCGCATGCGCACCTATAACGGTCCTGTCTCCGATCATTTCGACGGATTGCATTTCTTCGATCCCGACGGCTCGCCGCCGAAATCGCTCGGCGAAGTCCTGCGCTGGCAGTTCGGCTCGGGGCGGGAGCGCGCGGCATGGCCGGACTGGGCGCCCAGCCCGCATGCCGACACGCCGCCGGCGCGGGTGACGGGCGAGAAGGTGCGGCTGTCGTTCGTCGGTCACGCCAGCTGGCTGATCCAAACAGCGGGCTTGAACATCCTGATCGATCCGGTCTGGTCGGAGCGCGTCTCACCGATCGCCTGGGCCGGCCCGAAACGTCATAACGATCCTGGTATTGCCTTCGATGCGCTGCCGCCGGTCGATACCGTGCTGGTCTCGCACGGCCATTACGATCACCTCGACATCCCGACGCTGTCAAAACTCGCCGCAAAATTCTCTCCGCGCGTGATCACCCCGCTCGGCAACGACACCACCATGCGCGGCGCCGACGCGGCGATCCGCGCGGAGGCGTTCGACTGGCGCGACCGTGTCGAGCTCGGCAACAATGTCGCGGTGACGCTGGTGCCGACAAGGCATTGGTCGGCGCGCGGATTGTTCGATCGCAACAAGGCACTATGGGCGAGCTTTGT
This sequence comes from Bradyrhizobium lablabi, assembly GCF_900141755.1. Classification (NCBI taxonomy): domain Bacteria; kingdom Pseudomonadati; phylum Pseudomonadota; class Alphaproteobacteria; order Hyphomicrobiales; family Nitrobacteraceae; genus Bradyrhizobium; species Bradyrhizobium lablabi. Next base: position 4,249,688 of record NZ_LT670844.1, read on the forward strand.
GCTGGAGACTGCCGTGGGCAAGATCTACATCGTCTGCGATTCCGGCTATGGCGAGGGCACGCATTTCCGCAGCGTGGCAAAGGCCCACGGTCCGTTGCGGCTCGCGATCCTGCCGATCGGTGCCTACGAGCCGCGCTGGTTCATGAAGGACCAGCATATGAATCCGTCCGATGCGGTAAAGGCGCTGGCCGATTGCGGCGCGGCGCAGGCGCTGGCGCATCACCACGGCACGTTTCAATTGACCGATGAGGCGATCGACGCGCCTGTGACGGCGTTGCAGGCAGCACTCGATGACGCCAAGATTCCGCGCGAGAAATTTGTCGCGCTCAAGCCGGGGCAGGTGTTCGAGATTTAACCTCGCCCCGCTTGCGGGGAGAGGTCGGCGCGCAGCGCCGGGTGAGGGGGACTATCCGCGCATTCGGTATTCGTGGAGGCAGCCCCTCACCCCAACCCTCTCCCCGCGAAGAGCGGGGCGAGGGAGAAGGATTACTGCCCGGCCTGCTTGATTGCCCAGGATACGCTCACCGTCACCTGCAGCGTCTCTTCGCCTTGCGCGACCGGCGCTGTCGTGGCCATGCCCATCGGCATCTTCGCGCGAAACAACGGGCCGGGTGAACTTGCCTCGGAAATGCTGATCGGTGCGCCGAGCGTGACGCCTGCGGCTTTTGCATAGATCTCGGCCTTGCGGCGGCCATCGGCGATCGCCTGTTCGCGGGCGTCATCGAGCAGTTTTGAGGCGTTGGACACGGCAAAATTGATGCCGCCGATGTCGTTAGCGCCGGCGGCGACCATCGTATCGATCACATTGGCAACCTTGCCGACGTCGTGCAGCCGAACCGTGACATGGTTGCTGGCGCGGTAGCCGACGATTGTCGGGGCCCCGGGCCCGGTGCGGTTCGGCGCGCTCTCCGGCTGCAGCGACAGTCGCGACGTTTGCAGATCCTTCTCATCGATGCCGGCGCCCTTCAGTGCCAACAGCAACTTGCCCATCGCCGTGTTGTTGGCGTCGGATGCCTCGCGCGCGGTCTTGGCCTCCGAGGTGACGCCGCCGTCGATCTGCGCCAGATCGGGCGGCACTGAGACGGTGGCCTCGCCGGAGACGGTAATCATCGCCGGCAGCGCGGTCTGTGCCCATGCCGGCGCGGCAAGCAGTGTCCCCGCCGCGATCGCGGCGGCAAGTGCGATCCGATGTTTCATGGACGTTACTTCAGCGGCACGTAGACGTTGATCACCAGCTTGTCCTCCGCCGTCTTCAGGGGATCGGTGATGTATTCCTCGATAAAAGTGTCTTTGGCTTCCAGCTTCTTGTCGTCGAGGTGATTGGTGATCGCCTCATAGGTGTTGTCCATATTGTCGTAGGAACCGCGATGGACGAATTTCAACGCCTTGCCGTCGGGCGATTTGCCCATGCTCATGGCCTTGGTCAGGTTCTTCGGGTCCTGCTCGACCGGGATTTCGGCGAGGTAGGTGAAGCCGGTGTCGTCGGTGGAGGTATAGACGATCATCCCATTGCCTGACGGCTTGATGCCCTGCTTCTCCAGCAGCGCCGACAGTGACTTGAAGGAATCGATCAGGGTATCGAACGCCGAATCCCAGTTGGCATTGCCTTTGGCGATGACGACCGTCTTCGGTTCCAGGGTGATCTGCTCGCCGAACGGGTCGGCGGTCTGCACCGGTGCCGGGGGCGGTGTCGCCGGAGCCTGCGCGGCTGAGGGAACATCGGCCGGCGATTTGGTCTCGGCCGGCGGCGGGGCAGGGGTCGCGGATGGCGCAGGCGCCGGGCTCGCCGGCGTGCTCGCCGCCGGAGGCGTTGAGGCCGGTGGAGATTGTGCCAGCGCGTTGCCAAAGCTCAGCGAAATCGCGGCTATCGGAACCAGCGCGACCACGGCAAGGCGGAAAGGGCTGACAGATTTCATCCGGTATTCTCCTTGGGACCCCGGTCCGGGCGCCCTGCCTGCATGTCCCGGCTTGCATCGGCGGCGCGCGGCGAACCTTACGGATGCTAACACGCAAGGCCGGCTTTCGTCCCATGACAGATATTTCATGGGCCTCCCCGCTTCGGCCAGGCCCGGCCGACACAGATTTGCCGCACTGGCCAATCCGCCATCATTGGCCATATAAAGCGTGCCGAGAGGCGGGATATCCATGGGCGCGCTGGCCAACCAAAGCTTTGCCAAGATGAACGGCATCGGCAACGAGATTGTCGTGGTCGACCTGCGCGCGTCCTCCATCCCGGTTACCCCCGAGGAAGCGCGCGCGGTGGCCTCGCCGGCGGGCGTGCATTTCGACCAGCTGATGGTGCTGCAGAAGCCGCGCTTGAAGGGCACCGAGGCCTTTATCCGCATCTACAACAATGACGGCTCGGAGGCGGCCGCCTGCGGCAATGGCATGCGCTGCGTGGTGCGGCAGTTGTTCGAGGCGACCGGACAGACGGCGGTCACCTTCGAGACCAAGGCCGGACTATTGAATTGCTGGCAGGGTCCCGCCAGCGATCTCTACACCGTCGACATGGGAGCGCCAAAGTTCGGCTGGCAGGATATTCCGCTCGCCGAGGAATTTCGCGACACCCGCTCCATCGAATTGCAGATCGGCCCGATCGACGCGCCGGTGCTGCATACGCCCTCCGCTGTCTCGATGGGCAATCCGCACGCGATCTTCTGGGTCGACGACGTCAACGCCTACGATCTCGGCCGCTTCGGGCCGCTCCTGGAAAATCACCCGATTTTTCCCGAGCGCGCCAATATCACGCTCGCCCATATCGTCGATCGCGACCACATCACCATCCGCACCTGGGAGCGCGGCGCCGGACTGACAAAAGCCTGCGGCTCGGCGGCCTGCGCCACGGCGGTCGCCGCGGCGCGGCTGAAGCGCGCCAATCGCATCGTCAACATCACACTGCCCGGCGGCGAGCTCGCGATCGAATGGCGCGAGGGTGACGACCATGTGCTGATGACGGGGACGGCGACATTCGAATATGAAGGCCGCTTCGATCCCGCGCTGTTTTCCTCCGTCGCCTGACCGATGAGCGTCGAAATCATCACGTTCGGCTGCCGCCTCAACGCCTTCGAATCCGAGGTGATCGCGCGAGAGGCGGAGGATGCGGGCCTTTCGGACACCATTGTCATCAATAGCTGCGCGGTCACCAATGAAGCGGTGGCGCAGGCGCGGCAGTCGATCCGGCGGCTGAAGCGCGAGCGGCCGGGGCTGCGCATCGTCGTCACCGGCTGCGCGGCGCAAACCCAGCCCGAGATGTTCGCCGGCATGGCCGAAGTCGACCGTGTCGTCGGCAATGACGACAAGATGCGCGCTGACACCTGGCGCGACGCGCGCGCGGCGTTCGATGCGGCGCCGGGATTCAGCATTGCTGAAAGCGAAAAGATCGCGGTCGCCGACATCATGGCGGTCAAGGAGATGGCGCCACATCTGCTCGAAGGATTTCAGCGCGGCCTGCCGCGGGCGTTCGTGCAGGTGCAAAACGGCTGCGATCACCGCTGCACCTTCTGCATCATCCCTTATGGCCGCGGCAATTCGCGCTCGGTGCCGATGGGAGGGGTCGTCGAGCAGGTCCGCGCCCTGATCGAGCGCGGCCACGCCGAAATCGTGCTGACCGGCGTCGATCTGACGAGCTACGGTGCCGACCTGCCGGGCACGCCAAAGCTGGGGATGTTGACGAAACAGATTCTGCGCCATGTGCCGGAGCTAAAACGCTTGCGGATCTCGTCCGTCGATCAAATCGAGGTCGATCGCGATCTGCTCGACGTGATCGCCGATGATGAACGGTTGATGCCGCATCTGCATCTGTCGCTGCAGTCCGGCGACGATCTGATTCTGAAGCGGATGAAGCGGCGGCATGCGCGTCAAGACGCGATCGATTTCTGCGCGCAGGTGCGCTCGCTTCGGCCTGACATCGCGCTCGGCGCCGACATCATCGCGGGCTTTCCAACCGAAACTGACGAGATGTTCGAGCGCTCAATGGATTTGGTGGAGGAATGCGGACTAACATTTCTCCATGTATTTCCCTATTCGCCCCGCCCAGGCACGCCGGCGGCGCGGATGCCGCAGGTGAAGGGCGGTGCGATCAGGGAACGCGCGAAGCGATTGCGCGCGACAGGCGAGGCGGCATTGCAGAAGCGGCTGGCGTCGGAGTTGGGTCACACCCGACATGTGCTGATCGAGAGCGCGACGCAGGGCCGCACGGAGCATTTTTTGCCGGTGGCGATCAGTGGCGAGACGCCGGGCGCGGTGCGGGCGCTTGTGATCACCGGGAATGATGGCGCGCGGCTAATCTCAGACTGTCATCGCCCGGCTTGACCGGGCGACCCAGTACGCCGCGGCGCTAGTGATTTGTCACGAACTGCTCTGGAATACTGGATCGCCCGGTCAAGCCGGGCGACGACAGTGGTGATTGTTGCGAAAGCCCCGCGCTCTCGCGACCCTACTCCCTATTCCACCCGCACGCCCGGAGCCGCTCCTGCAAATGTGCCGGCGCCGGCGCCACCACGCGCACCGGGTCCTTGTTCCTCGAAATCGGGATCACGATCTCGCGGGAATGCAGATGCAGCCGCGGCTCGCCGAAACGGGGACCGTTGCCATAAATATTATCGCCGACAATGGGCCAGCCCATCGCGGCAGCGTGCACGCGCAACTGATGGGTCCGCCCGGTGACCGGTTCGAGCGCGAGCCAGGAAAAACCGTCACCGCGGCCCAGCACTTTCCAGTTGGTGACCGCCGATTGCCCTTCGGGATCGGGCTTCTGCCACCAGCCGCGCTCGGCGTTGAGGCGGCCGATCGGCATGTCGATGGTGCCTTCGTCCTCAGTAGGTCCGCCTTCGACCACCGCCCAATAGGTTTTTGAAATCCTGCCATGCTTGAACAAAAGTCCGAGCGACGCCGTTGCCTTGCGATGGCGTCCGAGCACCAGGCAGCCGGAGGAGTCGCGGTCGAGCCGGTGGGCCAGCACCGGCGGCCGCGGCAGACCGTACCTTAGCGCGTCGAAGGAAGATTCCAGATTGGCGCCGCCCTTGGGGCCGCGATGCACCGGCAGGCCCGCCGGCTTGTCGATCACCAGCATCAGCCCGTCACGATGGAGCACGCGGGCCTGGATTTGCTCCGCGGTCAATTCGGGAACTTCGATCCCTCGGTCAAGGCTTTCACTCATGGCGCGAAACCGCTAACACACCCCCGGCATGAACGACACTCCGGAAAAGACAAAACTGAGCTGGTGGCGGCGGCTGTCCTCTGGGCTGAAGCGCACCTCGAGTTCGCTCGGGACGGCGGTGGCCGATCTTGTCACCAAGCGCAAGCTCGACCGTGCGATGCTCGAGGATATCGAGGACGTGCTGCTGCGCGCCGATTTGGGGACCGAGGTCGCGGCGCGGATTTCGGCCGCGGTAGGCCACGGCCGTTACGACAAGGCGATATCAGCGGATGACGTGAAGTCGGTGGTTGCGACCGAAGTCGAAACGGTGCTTGCCCCGGTGGCAAAGCCGCTCGAGATCGATGGAGCGCAAAAGCCGTTCGTCATTCTCGTGGTCGGCGTCAATGGAAGCGGCAAGACCACCACCATCGGCAAGCTCGCCGCCAAATTTTCCGGCGAAGGCCGCAAGGTGATGCTGGCCGCCGGCGATACGTTCCGCGCCGCCGCGATCGAGCAATTGAAGATCTGGGGCGAGCGCACCAAATCGCCTGTCATCGCGGGCGCGCAAGGCTCGGATTCGGCAAGCCTTGCCTTCAACGCGATCACGGCCGCGCGCGAGCAAAAGCTCGATGTGCTGCTGATCGACACCGCCGGCCGTCTGCAGAACAAGGCCGAACTGATGAACGAGCTTGAAAAGGTCGTCCGCGTCATCAAGAAGGTCGACGCCTCGGCGCCGCATGCGGTGCTGTTGGTGCTGGATGCGACCGTCGGGCAAAATGCACTGTCGCAGGTCGAGGCCTTTCATCGCACCGCGGGCGTCACGGGCTTGGTCATGACAAAACTCGACGGCACCGCGCGCGGCGGCATCCTGGTGGCGCTGGCCGAGAAGCACAAATTACCGGTGCATTTTATCGGCGTCGGCGAAGGTATCGACGATCTCGCGCCGTTTACGGCGCTGGATTTTGCAAAAGCGATCGCAGGGATTGAGTAATGGACAAGACCACGCCGCATCCGTTGTTCAAGCTTGCGACCGAGCTCGGGCCGCTGGTGGTCTTCTTTGTCGCCAACGCCAAATTCCATCTGTTCGTGGCGACCGGCGCCTTCATGGTGGCGATCGTGGCGGCAATGATCGCGTCTTATATGGTGACGCGGCACGTGCCGATCATGACCATCGTCACCGGCGCGATCGTCATCGTGTTCGGCACGTTGACGTTGGTGCTGCACGATGAGACCTTTATCAAGGTCAAGCCGACCATCATCTACGGCCTTTTCGCCGCCACCCTTGGCGGCGGATTGTTGTTCGGCCGCTCCTTCATCGCCATCATGTTCGACCAGATGTTCAATCTGACGCCGCAGGGCTGGCGCATCCTCACCTTTCGCTGGGCGCTGTTTTTCTTCGCGATGGCGATCTTGAACGAGATTGTCTGGCGTACGCAATCGACCGACTTCTGGGTCGCCTTCAAGGCCTTCGGCGTGATCCCGCTGACCATGGTCTTTGCGATCGCGCAGATGCCGCTGACAAAACGCTATCATCTGGAGCCGGTCTCGCTGGAAGCCAGCGATGCGGCCGAGGGCGATGTGAGCAAGAGGTGAGCAGTGCCTCTTCTCCCTCTCCCGCTTGCGGGGGAGGGTCGGGGTGGGGGTGTCTCCGCATAACGCGCTCGTCGAGTGGAGAGACCTTCCCCCGCCCGCCGCGCTTGCGCGCGTCGACCTCCCCCGCAAGCGCGGGAGAGGTGAAGCTCAACTTCCCGCCTTCAGCGCCTTGTCGATCTCGGGTTTGAGCACGCTATCGATATTGTCCGCCGTCACCGGGCCGACCATCTTGTAGACGATGGTGCCTTCGCGGCCGACCACGAACGTCTCCGGCACGCCATAGACGCCCCATTCGATCGCGGCGCGGCCGTTGCCGTCGACGCCGACAATGCCGAACGGATTGCCGTAGCGGCCGAGGAAGCGCCGCGCGTTGTCGGGCGTGTCCTTGTAGTTGATGCCGATCATCTGCAGGCGCTTGTCCTTGCCGAGCTCAGTGAACAGCGGCGCCTCGTCGTGGCAGGGCACGCACCACGAGGCCCAGACATTGACGACGCTGACCTTGCCCTTGAAGGTCGCGGGATCGAGCCCGGGCACCTGGGCGCCGCCTTTGACAAGGTCTTGGAGCGGCGGCAGCGCGGTTTGCGGCGCCGGATGGCCAATCAGCGCGGAGGGGATGCGCGACGGATCGCCACCGCCCAGCCGAAACCAGAAGATCGCGGCTAGGCACGCGAAGGCGACCAGCGGCAGTGCCATCAGCCAATTGCGGCGCTGCGACGGCGCGCCTGACGATGTCGAGGGTTCGCTCATCCGATGTCCACCGCGCTTCGACCGGAACGCCGGCTGACACCGGACGCGTCGAGCTCATGCAATCGTTGCTTCTGGCGCCAATAGTCGATCTCGATCCAGGCAATCAAAATCAGCACCACCACCGTTACCAGTAGATAGGATGTCACAATAAACGACGCGTAGGGGCCAAGCGACATCGCGTTCACGCCGAACGCCGGCCGGCTTGCGCCACCTGCATCATCTGCAAGGCGCGCACCCGGCGGCGCAGGATCTCGTTGCGCATCGCAGCCAACAGCAGCGTGACGAACAATAGCGTAAACGCCACCGCCATCACCAGCAGCGGAATCAGGAAGGCGCGGTCGAGCGTCGGCCCGCCCATCCGGAATACCGAGGCCGGCTGATGCAGCGTATTCCACCAGTCCACCGAGAATTTGATGATCGGCAAATTGATGGCGCCGACCAGGGTGAGGACCGCGGCGGCGCGCGCCGCGCGCGAGGGATCCTCGACCGCCCGCCACAGCGCCATCAGGCCGAGATACATCAGGAACAAAATCAACACCGAGGTCAGCCGCGCATCCCATTCCCAATAGGTGCCCCACATCGGCCGTCCCCACAGCGAGCCCGTCACCAGCGCCAGAAACGTAAAGGCAGCCCCGATCGGGGCGGCGGCCTTGGCGGCGACGTCGGCCAGCGGATGCCGCCACACCAGCGTGCCCAGCGCGGCCACGCTCATCACGCCCCAGACCAGCATCGATAGCCACGCATTCGGCACGTGAATGAACATGATTTTTACAGTCGCGCCCTGCTGGTAGTCGTCAGGCGCGACGGCCGATTGATAGAGCCCGATCGCGAGCAGGATCGCGGTTGCACCCGCAAGCCAGGGCAGGATGCGCGCGGTCAGCGTGAGGAATCTTGTGGGGTTGGCGAGATCGATCAGCGTCATGGCGTCCCTGTTAATGGTCGCGACCGTAGCAGGCAATCTTCATAAAATGCTCTCCGCGAGAGTTGATCGGGGTCAATCCAGCCCGTGCCGCAGGCTTGCGGCTGCGGCAAACGGACCAATGACAAAACTGACCAGCGACAGCGCGCACAGGATCGAAAACGGGGTTCCGAACGGCAGCGGCCCTGATATTGCGGCCTCCGAGGCGGCGACGCCGAATATCAGGACCGGGATCGACAGCGGCAGTACCAGCACCGCCAGCAAGAGGCCGCCGCGATGCAGGGTCACGGCAAGCGCTGCGCCGATCATGCCGGTAAATGTCAGTGCCGGCGTGCCCGCCAGCAGCGTCAACGCGACCGCCGAGGTCGAGGTCGCATCGAGATTCAACAACAGTCCCAATACCGGCGTGGCAATGATCAGCGGCAGCCCGGCGGCGAGCCAATGCGCCAGCGCCTTGGCGGCGCAGGCGAGTTCCAGCGGCGTGCGGCCCATCACGATCAGGTCGAGCGAGCCGTCCTCATGGTCGGCCATGAACAGCCGGTCGAGCGTCAACAGGCTCGCCAAGAGCGCGCCGAGCCAGAGGATGGCAGGCCCAAGCCGGGTCAATAGTTTTAGATCGGGCCCAACCGCGAACGGCATCAACACCACCACAGTGAGGAAGAACAAGACGCCGATCAGCGCCCCGCCGCCGACGCGGAGTGCGATTTTGATGTCTCTCTGAATCAATGCGGCGAGGGCGCTCATGCGGCGCGTCTCCACATCCTAAAGCGTGTGGTGCGATGACCCGACCGCAAGTCCGCATCGCTCCCTCCCCCCTTGCGGGGGAGGGTGGGGGAGAGGGGTGGCCCAGCAAAAGGTGTTCGACGGGATCGCTCTCTCGATAGAAAAGAGTCCATCTTGTTGCCAAACAATAACCAGCACGCCGTGTGGCACCCCTCTCCCTGACCCTCCCCCGCAAGGGGGGAGGGAACGGATGGCGCAGTCGCAAACGGCTTGTCATCGCGCAAAGTCATGACCGTCTCCGATCCGCAATTCCCTGGCTTGCACGCCAAGTGGCGCATGAGTGGCGGCAACGATCAGGCCGCCCCGCGCGAGATGATCGCTCATAAATCCCGCAAACAGGCTTTGCCCGGCGGCATCGAGCGCGTTGGCCGGTTCGTCCAGCAGCCAGATCGGCCGCCGCACGGCGAGCAGCCGGGCGATCGAGAGGCGCCGCCGCTGGCCGGCCGACAGATACGCCGCCGGCAGCTGCGCGGCATGATCGAGCCCCACTTTGGCGAGGTCTTGCATCGCGTCGGACGCTTCGCCGCCGAGATAATTCCGCCAGAAAGAGAGATTTTCCAAGACGCTCAGCGCGGGTTTCAGCGCGTCGCGGTGGCCGAGATAATGGGCCTGTTCCGGAAGCGTCAGTTCGGCCTCGCCGCCCTCGAGCTTGATCGATCCGGCGGCCGGCATCAAAAGTCCCGCGATCAGCCGCAGCAGCGAGGTCTTGCCCGATCCATTCGGGCCGGTGACGGCCAGCGCCTCGCCCGAGGCGATCTCGAAATCGAGCCCGGAAAACACCTCCCGGCCGCCCCGCACACATCCGACACCGCGTCCCGAGAGCCGCATTTTGCCCCTTCACAGCCCTCTAGAAATGTATGGCTACCGCAGCAGAATTTTTGGCTGCCGCAATGCTGCGGCACGATTGTCGGTGTGGCGGTGCCATTGGAAAGATTCTATAAGCCGAAACTTGATGCAGCACACAATCCGCCGCTGCAAGTCATCTGGCCAAGCCTCTCTGATGGATTTGGACGGTGTTCTGATACCCTTGCCGGGTATAACGATAAAAATTGGGATTTCCTCACATGACCTCGCTCGACAGCTTCAAAAGCCAGAAGACCCTCAAGGTCGGCGGCAAGACCTATGTCTATTACAGCCTGCCCGCCGCGGAGAAAAACGGTCTGAAGGGAATCTCCAAGCTGCCTTATTCGATGAAGGTGCTGCTGGAAAACCTGTTGCGCAATGAAGACGGCCGCACCGTGAAGAAGGATGACATCGTAGCCGTCTCCAAATGGTTGAAGAAACGCATGCTCGAACATGAGATCGCGTTTCGCCCGGCGCGCGTGCTGATGCAGGATTTCACCGGCGTGCCGGCGGTGGTCGATCTCGCCGCGATGCGCAATGCGATGCAGAAGCTCGGCGGCGACGCGGAGAAGATCAACCCGCTGGTGCCGGTCGATCTCGTGATCGATCATTCGGTGATCGTGAACTTCTTCGGCGACAACAAGGCCTTCGCCAAGAACGTGGTCGAGGAATACAAGCAAAATCAGGAGCGCTACGAGTTCCTGAAATGGGGCCAGAAGGCGTTCTCGAATTTCTCGGTGGTGCCGCCCGGCACCGGCATCTGCCACCAGGTCAATCTCGAATATCTCGCGCAGACGGTGTGGACCCGCAAGGAGAAGATGACCGTCGGCAAGAAGACCGGCACGTTTGAGGTCGCCTATCCGGATACGCTTGTAGGCACCGACTCTCACACCACCATGGTCAACGGCCTCTCCGTGCTCGGCTGGGGCGTCGGCGGCATCGAGGCGGAAGCCTGCATGCTCGGCCAGCCATTGTCGATGCTGCTGCCCGAAGTGATCGGCTTCAAGCTCAAGGGAGCGCTCAAGGAAGGCGTTACCGCGACCGACCTGGTGCTGACGGTGACCCAGATGCTGCGCAAGCTGGGCGTGGTCGGAAAATTCGTCGAATTCTTCGGCCCCGGGCTCGATTATCTCTCGGTCGCCGACAAGGCGACCATCGGCAACATGGCGCCGGAATATGGCGCCACCTGCGGCTTCTTCCCGGTTGATTCCGAGACCATCGATTATCTGAAAACCTCGGGCCGCAAGTCCGACCGCGTCGCGCTGGTGACCGCCTATGCCAAGGCGCAAGGCCTGTTCCGTACCGCCAAGTCGCCCGATCCGGTGTTCACGGAGACGCTAACGCTCGATCTCGGCGACGTCGTGCCGTCGATGGCCGGACCGAAGCGCCCCGAGGGCCGCGTCGCACTGCCCGCGGTCGCCGATGGTTTTGCCGCGGCGATGGCGACCGAATACAAGAAGGCCGTCGACGCGTCGAAGCGCTATTCGGTCGAGAACCGCAATTTCGATCTGGGCCATGGCGACGTCGTGATCGCGGCGATCACCTCCTGCACCAACACCTCCAATCCCAGCGTCCTGATCGGCGCGGGACTGTTGGCGCGCAACGCCGCCGCCAAGGGCCTGACCGCAAAGCCCTGGGTAAAAACCTCGCTGGCGCCGGGCAGCCAGGTGGTCGCGGAATATCTCTCCAATTCCGGGCTGCAGCTCGATCTGGATAAAGTCGGCTTCAACCTGGTCGGCTTCGGCTGCACCACCTGCATCGGCAATTCCGGCCCCTTGCCGGAGGAGATTTCGAAGTCGATCAACGACAACGGCATCATCGCCGCCGCGGTGCTGTCGGGTAACCGCAATTTCGAAGGCCGCGTCAGCCCGGACGTGCAGGCCAATTATCTGGCCTCGCCGCCGCTGGTCGTGTCCTATGCGCTGGCGGGAACGGTGACGAAGAATCTCGCGGTCGAGCCGCTCGGCACCGGCAAGGACGGCAAGCCGGTCTATTTGAAGGACATCTGGCCGACGACGAAGGAGATCAATTCCTTCATGAAGAAGTACGTGACGTCCTCGATCTTCAAGAAGCGTTACGCCGACGTGTTCAAGGGCGACACCAACTGGCGCAAGATCAAGACCGTGGAGAGCGAAACCTATCGCTGGAACATGAGCTCGACCTACGTGCAGAACCCGCCTTATTTCGAAGGCATGAAGAAAGAGCCGGAACCGATCGTCGATGTCGTCGACGCGCGTATCCTCGCGATGTTCGGCGACAAGATCACCACCGATCACATCTCGCCGGCCGGCGCGATCAAACTGACCTCGCCTGCCGGAAAATATCTGTCCGAGCACCAGGTGCGCCCCGCGGACTTCAATCAATACGGCACGCGGCGCGGCAACCACGAAGTCATGATGCGCGGCACGTTTGCCAACATCCGCATCAAGAATTTCATGCTGAAGGGCGCCGACGGCAATATTCCGGAGGGTGGCCTGACCAAACACTGGCCCGACGGCGAGCAGATGTCGATCTACGATGCCGCGATGAAGTATCAGGCCGAGCACGTGCCGCTGGTGGTGTTCGCCGGCGCCGAATACGGCAACGGCTCGTCGCGCGACTGGGCCGCGAAGGGAACCCGGCTGCTCGGCGTCCGCGCCGTGATCTGCCAGAGCTTTGAGCGCATCCATCGCTCCAATCTCGTCGGCATGGGCGTACTGCCGCTGACTTTCGAGGATGGCCAATCCTGGCAGTCGATCGGGCTGAAGGGCGACGAGACCGTAACCATACGGGGATTGCAGGGCGACTTGAAACCGCGGCAAAAGCTGACGGCGGAGATCGTGTCCGGCGATGGCATGGTGCAGCGCATCTCGCTGTTGTGCCGGATCGATACGCTGGACGAACTCGATTATTATCGGAACGGCGGCATCCTGCACTACGTGCTGCGCAAGCTCGCGGCGTGATGCGAATTGTGAACGGTGGCTCACTGCGAAGTGAGTAGCGAGCAAGGGGGAGGCGGCCTAAGAAGGGCCGCCTTCTTGGCGTTCGGAGGCCGGCGCGATTCAAGCGCCGCAAAGTTAACGACGATGCGGGTGGTCTTGTGAGGTGTTTTTCGATGGGCGTTTCCCGGTTCTCAGTATGACAGCGATGATGGCCTATCATTCGATTTCGCGGTGGTCGGGTGCGCTTGGCGTCTGCGCGATTGTCGCGATCATCCGTCCGGCCCATGCCGATCCGCGCGCGGTGGTGGAGCTGTTCACGTCGCAGGGATGCTCTTCCTGTCCGCCCGCCGACAAGATCCTGGGCGAGCTCGCCAAGGATCCGTCGATCATCGCGCTGAGTATGCCGATCGATTACTGGGACTATCTCGGCTGGAAGGATACGCTGGCGGATTCGCGCTTCAGTGCGCGGCAGAAAGCCTATTCCCAGATGCGTGGCGATCGCGAGGTCTACACCCCGCAAGTCGTCATCAATGGATCCGCGCATGTGGTCGGCAGCGACCGCGCCGGGATCGAAAGCGCGATCGGCGCTACCCGAAAGGCCGACGGCGTGATGTCGGTGCCGGTGTCGATGACGCAATTGGGCAAGCAGATCACCGTATCGGTCGCAGCTTCCGCCAAGGGTCCCGCCGCGATGCACGGCGAGGTCTGGATCTGCTCGATCTCGAAGTCGATACCGATTTCAATCGGCCGTGGCGAGAATAGCGGTCACGAAGTCACCTACCACAATGTGGTGCGCAACCTGCTCAAGCTGGGCGACTGGACCGGCAGTCCCGGCAGTTGGACCGTGCCGCTGGAAAACATCTCGCGTGACGGCGTCGACGGCGCGGTGGTCTATGTCCAGGACGGCAGTCACGACAGACCGGGCCCGATGCTCGGCGCGGCCTACACGACACTGCACTGAAATAATTCTGTTCCCTCTCACTCGTCATTCCGGGGCGCGCGTTAGCGCGAGCCCGGAATCTCGCACCGACAATTTCTAGATTCCGGGTTCGCGCTTCGCGCGCCCCGGAATGACGATTTCAAAAGAAAAAGCACCCCCCAAAAAGAAAAAGGACCAACTCTCGTTGGCCCAGTGCGGGGATAGACTATCCTGCGGAACAGGCCCGATCCCCACGGCCCCGGGGGGCTGGGGGCTGAGGAATCCGGAACCGAAAGGACCGGGCCAACGCAGGATTATCTTTTCGCAGCGCAGGAGGGCAGGCGCTTGGCGGAAGTGGGGCGGTATTATGATTCCGCTAACGTTCCCGTGACGGCCCAAATCATGATCCGAAATTGGATCGCGATCTCATCTCCTTGTTTGAGCGTGATGTTTTGGAAAAACCGGTCCCGTGCTTCGGATCATGGTTCCAAATCGTGCAAATGCACATCAGGGCTTTTGGCTCGATCGGGCGCAACAAGTACGTCAAGTACGTCGCGGGTTGATTCGGTCGCAGCCGCCCTCTTGCAGCCGCGTGCAGTTGGCGCAATCATGTAGGTTCGATGACCAGGAGTTGCGCCATGAGTTTGATCTCGGAGGAAGCCGATCCAAGCGAGAACCGCGCAGCGGCGCGCACGGCCGCTGCGGGTACCTTGCCAAATCGGGTGACGTTTAATCGTTTCGAACTCAATCGCATTTTGAATCTGTACGGCCGCATGGTGGCCGATGGCGAATGGCGCGACTATGCTATCGATTTCCTCCGGGATCGCGCGGTGTTCTCGGTGTTCCGCCGCGCCTCCGAAGTTCCGATCTACCGGATCGAGAAAGACCCGCGGCTGGCGCGCAAGCAGGGCATCTACAGCGTGATCTCAGCAACCGGCCTGATCCTGCGCCGCGGCCACGAACTCGATCGTGTGCTCTTGGTGATCGACCGCAAATTGGCGGTGGTGTAGCGCGAACTAGCTCCGTCATTCCGGACCAGCGCGCAGCGCTGGATCCGGAATCCCGGGATTGGTGAGCAATTTGCGGCGCGAGATTCCGGGTTCGCGCCAAGGCGCGCCCCGGAATGACGGCAAACAACTAGCGCTGCGCCTGTGCTGAATCGTCCGCCGGCAATGTCGCCGCACCTTCTCCCAGCGCGCGCTGCATCATCACGGTGTCGAGCCAGCGGCCGAATTTGAAGCCGACATCGGGATGGGTCCCGATCATCTGAAATCCGCATTTCGTATGCACGCCGATCGATCCGGCATTGGCGGAATCGCCGATGACGGCGATCATCTGCCGATAGCCGCGCGCCTCTGACTCCGTGATCAGCCGTCGCATCAGTTGCAGCCCGATGCCTCGCCTGTGGATCGCGGGCTCGAGATAGACCGAATTCTCCACCGTGAAGCGATAGGCCGGTCGCGGCCGGTAAGCGCCCGCGTAGGCATATCCGACCACGCGGCCTTCGAGGGCTGCGACGAAATAGGGAAAGCCTCCGTCCATCAGTGTGGCGAAACGCCTTGTCATCTCGGCAAGATCCGGCGGGATCAGTTCGAATGTCGCCGTGCCGTAAAGCACCGCGTGCTCGTAGATCGCGGTAATGGCGGGAAGGTCGGCCGCGAGCGTCGGCCTGATTTCAAGCGGGGACATGGCCAGAGATTATTTTTGCCCGCGGCAAAAGAAAAGCCCCGGCGCTAAGGCCGGGGCTTCAATTCGTCCGTTTTTGGCTTAAGCGATCAGTCGCGCTGGCCGAGCAGCTGCAAGAGCAGCGTGAACAGGTTGATGAAGTTCAAGTAGAGCGACAGCGCGCCGGTGATCGCCGCCCGCTCCGCAATGTCACCGCCCTGCGAGGCATAGCCGTAGATGTAGTCGTTCTTCAGCCGCTGGGTGTCGTAGGCGGTGAGGCCCGCGAACACCAGCACGCCAACCACCGAGACGATGAACTGCAGCATCGAGCTCGCCAGGAACAGATTGACCAGGCTCGCGATGATGATGCCGATCAGGCCCATGAAGAGGAACGACCCCATCGCGGTCATGTCACGCTTGGTGGTGTAGCCGTAGAGGCTGAGCGCACCGAAGGTCGCCGCGGTGATGAAGAACACCCGCACGATCGAGGTATGGGTATACACCAGGAAGATCGACGACAGCGAAATGCCCATCAGCGCCGAGAACACCCAGAACAGCATCTGGGCGGTCGCCGGCTTGAGCCGGTTGATGCCGGCCGAAATCGCGAACACCATGGCGAGCGGCGCCAGGATGAACAGCCATTTCAGCGGGCTCACGAACATCGCGTAGCCGAACGGCGTCAGGAAGGCGTTGCCAATCTTGGCGGCGGCGCCCGACGGATCGCTGGTCACCGCCGCCATGTAAACGCCGAGCGCGGCAAGGCCGGTGATGGCAAGGCCGATGCTCATGTAATTGTAGATGCGCAGCATGTAGGCGCGCAGACCGGCGTCGACGGTCGCGGCGTCAATGCGCCCGGCGGCCCGGCCGAAAGGAGAAGCGTAGTTGCGGTCTAGGTCCGACATGGTCGAATTCCCATTTGTTGGTCCGGCGGAGCGCAAGGGGGTTTGCGACGCCGGTTAGTCAAGAAATCTACCCCAGATAGCGCCGTTTGCTGACATTAATTTTGCGTTATGCAATTTGTGTCGGGCAAGCGGCATCTGAGCCTGGAATGGTATGTGGGAAACTAGCACAGTCACGGCAAGCTTCCATGCGCGGCTGAATGTCGCTCCGTGCCGTTATAGGGCGATAAGGGCGCCGGTCGGTGTCACAAAAACGGGCATTCCTGACGCCCAGCGGTATGCCATTTCCCCGACATAAGCCCGGTGCTTCAATTTGTCATAAATTCCGCAACACCGTGGCGGGTTTCTGGTTGAGGGCCAATAGCGTGCCTGCGAGCCCGAGCCCGACCGTGACGACCAGCGCCGCCGCGACCACGCCGGCGGCGCTGCCGGCCTGCCAGACGAAGCTCAGCGTCATCAGCCGGGTCACGATCAGCCAGGCCGCGACCGACCCCGCGATCACGCCGAAAACCGCGGTCGCAAAGCCGATCATCAGATATTCCAGCGCATAGGCGCCGAGCAGCCGTGCCCTTGTGGCGCCGAGCGTCTTCAGGATCACCGCGTCATAGACCCGGTGGCGATGCCCGGCGGCGAGCGCCCCGCCCAGCACCAGGATGGCCGAGATCAAGGTCACCGCGCTGGCGCCGCGGATCGCCAGCACCAGATTGGCGACGACGCTTCCGATGGTCTCCAGCGCCTCGCGGACCCGCACGCTCGTCACCATCGGGAACGCATCGGCGACCGATTTGATGATCTTGGCGTCGCCGGCCGAATCCGGATGGGTTTCGGTCAGCGTCGCGATATGGGTATGCGGCGCGCCCTTGAACGCATTGGGAGAGAACACCAGGACAAAATTGATGCCGAGGCTCTGCCAGTCGACGTTGCGCATATTGCCGATCGTGGCGTGGATGTCGCGGCCGAGCACGTTGACGACGATCTCGTCGCCGATTTTCAAGGAAAGTCCGTCGGCGATTTTCTTCTCGATCGAGATCAGTGGCGGCCCGTTATAGTCAGGGCCCCACCATTCGCCTTCGACGATCTTGGAGCCCTTCGGGATTTCGCCGGTATAGGTCAGGCCGCGGTCGCTTTGCAGCACCCATTCGGAATCGGTCGAAGCTTTCAGGTCCTCCGCCTTGACGCCGCGGGCGGAGACGATGCGCCCGCGCAGCATCGGCACGTCCTCCACCGTCGATCCCGGCGCGGTGGTTTTGAGGAATTCGCCGAAGCGGCCGGCTTCCGTGGTCGGAATATCGATGAAGTAGAACGACGGCGCGCGATCCGGCAGCGCCGCCAAGAATTGCCGCCGCAGATTGCCGTCGATCTGCGTGATGGTGACCAGCACGGCAAGCCCCAGGCCGAGCGACATCACGACCGACGGGGTGAGCGCGCCCGGCCGGTAGATATTGGAGATCGCCAGCCGCAGCATCGGGGAGCGGGTCCGCGGCAGCCGGCGCGCCAGCGCCATCAATCCGGCCGCAATACCGCGCAACAGCGCGAACACCACGACCGAGGAGACAACGAACACCGCCGCGACCCGCTTGTCGTAGGCTAGCCCGATCACGACCGCGACCAACAGCGCGATCACGAGCGCCATCAGCGCGAGGTAGCGCCAGCGCGGGCGATGCCATTCGCTCGATACCGCTTCGCGAAACAAAGCCGCCACCGGTACGTCATGTACCCGGCCGAGCGGCCACAGTCCAAAGGCCAGCGCAGTCAGAAGGCCATAGACGAACGACAGCGCCAGCTCGTCCGGATGCAGCGCCGGCACCACCGGCAGCGGTAGCAATTTGCCGAACACGCCGACGATGATGAAGGGCAGCGCCGCACCGAGCGCCAGCCCAATCACCGAGCCGATGCCCGCGAGCACGATCACTTGCGTCAGGTAAATCGTAAAGACGTCGCGGCCGGTGGCGCCGAGCGCCTTGAACGCCGCGATGACGTCGCGTCGGCGATCGATATGGCTCTTCACGGCGTTGGCGACGCCGACGCCGCCGACCAAAAGCGCCGCGAGGCCGACCAGCGTCAGGAATTGCGTAAAACGGCTGATGGTGCGCTCGAGCTGCGGCGAGGCGTTGCTGCGGCTTCTGATCTCCCAGCCGGCCTCCGGCTGCGCCTTTCGCGTATCGTCGATCAGCGCAGTCGCGGCGCGATCGGAGGCCGCGTCATCAGGCAGTTTTACCCGATAGATCCAGCGCACCAGGCTGCCCGGTTGCAGCAATTCGGTGGCGCGCAAGCCCGCTTCGCCGACCAGGAAGCGCGGACCGAGACCGACGCCGCCGGCGAGCTTGTCCGGTTCGGTCTCGACCACGCTGCGGATCTGGAAATTCGCGCTGCCGATCGAGACGCGGTCGCCGAGTTTGAGATCGAGCCGCGCCAGCAAGGTCGAATCGACCGCCGCGCCGAACGCGCCGTCGCGCTCACTCAAAAGATCGGCCAGCGGCATTTTGGGTTTCAGCGCCACCTCGCCCAGCATCGGATAATTACCGTCGACCGCCTTGAGCTCGACCAAAGCGAGCCGGCCGTCGCCCGTGCGCGCCATCGCCCGCAAGGTCGCCGCGACCGAGACTTCGCCGCGCGACCGGAGAAAGGCGACTTCGTCCGGCTTGGCTTCGCGCTGGATCAGGGAAAACGCGACGTCGCCGCCGAGCAGCGTGCGCCCCTCGCGCGCCAGTCCCTCGCCAAGGCTCGCCGCGACCGATCCGACACCTGAGATCGCCATCACGCCGAGCGCGATGCAGGCGATGAAAACATAAAAGCCGCGCAAGCCGCCGCGCAATTCGCGCAGCGCATAGCGCAGCGCAAGCGATGACGCGCGATCGCCCGAGTTCGGTTCGGAATCAGATGCAATCCGTTCGGTGAGGGTGGTCATGAAGCGGCTTTGCGCTCGGCCGTCTGCCCATCGATCCGGCCCGAGCGCAGCCGCACCACGCGATCGCAGCGCTGCGCCAGCGCGGTGTCGTGGGTGACGAGCACCAGCGTCATGCCGCGCTCGGCGTGTTTGGTGAACAGGAGGTCGACGATCTGTTTTCCCGTCGCTTCGTCGAGATTACCGGTGGGTTCATCCGCCACCAGGATCGCGGGATCGGGCGCCAGCGCCCGGGCGAGCGCGACGCGCTGCTGCTCACCGCCGGACAATTGCGTGGGATAGTGATGCAGCCGGTCGCCGAGACCGACCGAGCTGAGTTCCTGCGCCGCGCGCTCCGCCGCATCGGGATTGCCGGCGAGCTCCAGCGGCACCGCGACGTTTTCCAGCGCCGTCATGGTCGGGATCAGATGAAACGACTGGAACACGATGCCGACCTGGCGGCCGCGGAAGCGCGCGAGCGCGTCCTCGTCGAGGGCATTGAAAGGGGTGCCGTTGACCACCACCTCTCCGCTGTCAGGCCGTTCCAATCCCGCCATCACCATCAGCAGAGTGGATTTCCCAGAACCTGAAGGCCCGATCAAGCCGAGCGCCTCACCCGAGGCCACGCGCAGGCTGATATCTTTCAGGATGTGAACCCGCGCGGCGCCGGTGCCGAGCGAGAGATTGACGTTTGAGATGGCAATGGTGTCCGGCTCGAGGCCAGATAGCGATGAGGGTTCGATGAGACTGTCCATGGCTCGGTCATATGGCAATTTGGCTAGCGCGGTCGAGAGGCAGCTCGGTCTGTTCATGCAAATGCTCGTGTTGGCCGTGTTTCTGATAGCCGCGGGCACGGCATTTGCTCAAACGCCGGCCTCCAATATGGCAAAACCGATCAAGATGGTCGTATTGGGGGATTCGCTGAGCGCCGGGCTCGGCCTTCCGGCCCAATCGGCGTTCCCGGAGCGCCTGCAAAAAGCCCTAAAGGCCAAGGGGATAGAGGTCGATATGATCAATGCCGGGGTGTCCGGCGATACTTCCTCCGGCGGCCGCGACCGGCTCGACTGGTCGGTGCCGGAGGGGACCGACGCCGTGATCCTCGAACTCGGCGCCAACGACGCTCTTCGCG
Source organism: Bradyrhizobium lablabi (assembly GCF_900141755.1). Classification (NCBI taxonomy): domain Bacteria; kingdom Pseudomonadati; phylum Pseudomonadota; class Alphaproteobacteria; order Hyphomicrobiales; family Nitrobacteraceae; genus Bradyrhizobium; species Bradyrhizobium lablabi. The sequence goes on from NZ_LT670844.1 coordinate 4,270,127, forward strand.
GCATCGATCCGGCCGTGACCCGCGCCGCGCTGTCGGACATCCTGACCCGGTTGAAGGCGCGCAAGATCAAGGTTCTGCTGTGTGGGATGGTGGCGCCGCCGAATTACGGCAGCGACTATTCGGCGCGCTTCAACGCGATCTATCCGGATCTGGCGAAGTCGTTCGCCGTGACGCTTTACCCGTTCTTCCTGGACGGCGTCGCCGCCAACCCGAAGCTCAATCAGGCGGATGGGATGCATCCGACCGCCGACGGCGTCGATGTCGTCGTCCAAAATATTTTGCCCACGGTGCAGGCATTTGTTGGAGCGATATCCGGGCAACCCAGTTGAAAAACAGGCAGTGCTAACCCTAACGCGATGTTTTGCCGAAAGCTTTCCAATCTGCTAACGCCGGATGCTTCGCAGAGTCACATAACTACGATACAAAATATCGATCGGTGATTCGTTACCGGGTTTCAGCATCGGGAGTCATGCGATGCCGCGTTTGTTTACTGGACTGGAAATTCCGGCCGAGATCGGCCAGACCCTTTCCAATTTGCGGGGTGGCCTCCCAGGCGCCCGCTGGATCGACCCCGAAAATTATCACGTCACCTTGCGCTTCATCGGCGATATCGACGGCATTGCGGCCAACGAAATCGCCTCGATGCTGTTTCGGGTCAACCGCAAGCCGTTCGACGTCACCCTGCAGGGCCTGGCGAGCTTTGGCGGGCGCAAGCCGCGCGCGGTGGTGGCCTCGGTGGTGCCGAGCCGGCCGCTGATCGAGCTGCAGGCCGAGCTGGAACGCCTGATGCAGCGCATCGGGCTTGACCCGGAAGGGCGAAAGTTCACTCCGCACGTGACCCTGGCGCGATTGCGCGACGCCTCCAACCAGGATGTCGCGGATTATCTGTCGGTACGCGGATATTTCCCGACCACGGTGTTTAAGGCCTCGCGCTTCGTGCTGTTTTCCTCCCGAGCCTCGACCGGCGGCGGGCCCTATGTGGTCGAGGATTCCTACGCGCTGAGCGCGTAGAGCCAAGCCCGCAACTGTCATCGCCCGGCTTGATGTACGGCCCGGGGACATGGGTAACACCGTTCGGAGACATGGGTAACACAGGTTCATTGAACATCATTTCGCAGATCGATGCATGCGATTTGGTGAGCTCCGAAGAAGACACCGAACTTGCCTTCCGTGGCGAGGGGCCTGATGGCCAGAAGCTCGCCACGGAAGGCTTCCGGAGCGCGCCAGCGCCGTTTACCGAAGCGGAAGTTGGCCTTTTGCGCGCTGGCCCTGCGCACGATCGCCCCTTCCTCATATTCTGGCTCGCGCAGCTTGCCTGGCAATGAACGGGAACTTGGCCGATACCGGTTTGATGGCACGTCATAGTTCAAGGATTGGTGCGGACGCTCGGTATTATAGACGTGCCGCCAACGGTCGAATGCCTTCTGCAGCTCGCGCGCGGTTCTGAATGTCGTCATGGACAGTACTTCGGCCTTCAGTGTGCGATGGAAGCGCTCGTTCTTACCTTTGGTCTGTGGATGATGCGGGCGCGCGTAGATAACGTCGACGCCGAGCTTGAGCAACCAGACACGGAGTTTGGTCCATCGGACCTCAGAGCAAGTGCCCCAAGGCACGCCGTTGTCGACCAGGAACGCGTTCGGCAGGCCATAGCGGCGGAACGTCTGTTCGAGGTGCTGCTGGACCGTCTCACTCTGCTCATTGGTGCAGGCCTGTAGGCACAGGGCATAGCGAGAGTGGTCGTCGACCATGGTGAGCGGGTGACACATCTGTCGATCGCCCAGAGCGAAGCGTCCCTTGAAGTCCATCTGCCAGACGTCGTTGGGAGCCGGATGCTCGAAGCGGGTGTATTGCGGTGGCTGCGCAGGTGGCGGGATGCGGTCATGCCGGCTCAAAATGGCGTGGACCGTCGATGCCACCGGTACGCTCTCGAGTTCGTCCTCCAGACGGCGGCGGATCTTGCGCGCGCCCCACGCCGGATGCGCATCCCGGATCTCCAAAACTGCCGCTTCGATCCCCTGGGGGCTTCGCTTTGGAGACACGTACGGACGCCGGGAGCGATCCCGCGCCCATTCCTTCTCGTCGGCAATCGCCCTAGCCAACCATTTGTAGCCAGTCTTCGGACTGATCCCGAACCGACGGCACAGCTCCCGCCGGTTTACGTCCGGCTGCCGGAACAGCCGAACGAACTCTTTCCTCTGATCCATGAATGACACCTCGCGCCACGGCATGTCGGCCTCCTGAGCCTGTCCATGCCGCCGATGTGTTACCCATGTCTCCGAACGGTGTTACCCCTGTCCCCGGGCCGTATACTTGATCGGGCGACCCAGTACGCCGCGGCTTCTCGATTCAATCACCGGCGCCTCTGGAATACTGGATCGCCCGGTCAAGCCGGGCGACGACAGCCTGCCGTAAAGCGGCATCGTGCTCCTCAAGTTTATCCGCATACCCCCTGCACCAATTCTCGGCTTGCAATTTCGGCCGTGTTGGGGCCGTAAAGGGGGCCATGCTGTCTCCACCATCTGCCACGTTCCGCGCCCAGTATCAGGCCCTCGTCTCCTCCGGCGCGATCGAGGCCGATGCGGCGCAGGCGGAGGCCGCCGAGGCGTTGTCCAATCTCGAGCAGCGGCTTGCGAACTACAAGCCGGCGCGCAAGCAGGGCCTGTTGGGCCGGCTGTTTACCGACAAGAATGGCGGACCGCCGCGCGGTCTCTATGTCTACGGCGAGGTTGGCCGCGGCAAGACCATGCTGATGGATCTGTTTTTCCAGCACAGTCCGGTCGAGCACAAGCGCCGCGCCCATTTCCACGAATTCATGGCCGAGGTGCATGAGCGGATTTATGCCTTTCGCCAGAATATCGCGCGCGGCGAGATCGCCGACGGCGATGTGATCGCGCTCACGGCCGGCGCGATCTTCGATGAGGCCTGGCTTTTGTGCTTTGACGAATTTCACGTCACCGACATCGCGGACGCGATGATCCTCGGACGGCTGTTCGCAAAATTGTTCGAACTCGGCACCGTGGTGGTGGCGACCTCCAACGTCGCGCCCGAGGATCTCTACAAAGGCGGGTTGAACCGGGCGTTGTTTCTGCCGTTCATCGCGGAGATCGCCGAGCATATGGACGTGCTGCAGCTCAATGCCCGCACCGATTTCCGGCTGGAAAAACTCGCCGGCGTAAAGATGTGGCTGGTGCCGGCCGATCGCGCAGCCGATGCCGCGCTCGACAAAGCCTGGGCGAAAATGACCGGCAATGCGCCCTGCAAGCCGCGCGATATTTCGGTCAAGGGCCGCATTCTGCGCGTGCCGTGTTCGGCCAACGGCGTGGCGCGCTATTCTTTTGCCGAAATCTGCGAAGTACCGCTCGCCGCCTCGGACTATTTGCGGCTTGCGCACGACTATCACACCATTCTGATCGACCACATTCCGGTGATGGACTACGACGAGCGCAACGCCGCCAAACGGTTCATCGCGCTGATCGACACCCTCTATGACAACGCCGTGAAGCTGATGGCCTCCGCCGCGGCCGATCCGATGTCGTTGTATGTCGCGACCGACGGCAGCGAGGCCAACGAATTCAAGCGGACCTCGTCGCGGCTGATCGAGATGAGTTCGGAATCCTATTTGGCACTGCCCCACGGCCACAAGGATTCCGCAGCGAGCGGGTCCAGCACGGGGCTGGTGGAGACGTGACGGCGCCAGCGGCCGTCATTGCGAGATTTCCCGCCGTCATTGCGAGCGGAGCGAAGCAATCCATCGAGCCGAGCAAGCGGTATGGATTGCTTCGCGCAGCCTGTCATCGGGCGGCGCTTCGCACCGAGCCGTTGGCTCGCAATGACGGGGGAACGGGCGCGCCCTGGTCGAAATCAAGGCAAGGCCGACAATTGGGCACGCCGCGACTTGAACGTATCAGGCGAAAGGGATAACCAGCTTTTAAGCTTCTTCTCCACCCTCACTCCTTGACCTTCAAAGGACAGATTTCCCATGGCGCGCAACAAGATTGGATTGATTGGCTCCGGCCAGATCGGCGGAACGCTGGCTCATCTCATCGGTCTGAAGGAACTCGGCGACGTCGTGCTGTTCGACATCGCCGAGGGCGTGCCGCAGGGCAAGGCGCTCGATATCGCGCAATCCTCACCCGTGGACGGGTTCGACGCGCATTTTACCGGCGCCAATTCCTATGAGGCGCTCGACAACGCCAATGTCTGCATCGTCACCGCCGGCGTGCCGCGCAAACCCGGCATGAGCCGCGACGACCTCTTGAGCATCAATCTGAAGGTGATGGAGCAGGTCGGCGCCGGCATCAAGAAATACGCCCCCGACGCCTTCGTCATCTGCATCACCAATCCGCTCGACGCCATGGTATGGGCGCTGCAGAAGGCCTCCGGCATGCCGCACAAGAAGGTGGTGGGCATGGCGGGCGTGCTGGATTCTTCGCGCTTCCGCTATTTCCTGGCCGATGAGTTCAACGTCTCGGTCGAGGACGTCACCGCCTTCGTGCTGGGCGGCCATGGCGATACCATGGTGCCGCTGGTGCGGTATTCCACGGTGGCCGGCATTCCCTTGCCTGATCTGGTCAAGATGGGCTGGACCTCGCAGGCGCGGATCGACGAGATCGTCGACCGCACCCGCAACGGCGGCGCCGAAATCGTCAACCTCTTGAAGACCGGATCGGCGTTCTATGCGCCGGCGGCATCCGCTGTGGCGATGGCCGAGAGCTACCTCAAGGACAAGAAGCGCGTGATGCCGTGTGCGGCCTATCTCAACGGCGAATATGGCGTGAAGGACATGTATGTCGGCGTACCCGTCGTGATCGGATCGAAGGGCGTCGAGCGCATTGTCGAGATTGAGCTCGCCGGCAAGGAGCGCGAGGCCTTCGACAAGTCGGTCGGCGCGGTGCAGGGTCTGGTCGATGCCTGCAAGAAGATCGCGCCGGATCTGCTCGGCCGTTGATCGCGTTCCAAATCCAGCCGCGCTGATTTTTTCGGCTTTCAGGGGCAGTTTGATGAATATCCACGAATACCAGGCCAAGGCGCTGCTGCATGAATTCGGCGTGCCGATCTCGAAGGGCGTGCCGGTGCTGCGGGCGGCCGATTCCGACGCCGCCGCCAAAACGCTTCCCGGCCCGATCTGGGTGGTGAAGAGCCAGATCCACGCCGGCGGCCGCGGCAAGGGCAAGTTCAAGGAGGCGAGCGCCGGCGGCAAAGGCGGCGTGCGCATCGCCAAGTCGGTCGCCGAGGTCAACCAATTCGCCAAGGAGATGCTGGGCGCAACGCTCGAGACGGTACAGACCGGGCCGCACGGCAAGCAGGTCAACCGGCTCTATATCGAGGAAGGCTCCGACATCGACAAGGAGTTTTACCTCTCGATCCTGGTCAACCGGGAAACCAGCGAAGTCTCCTTCGTGGTCTCGACCGAAGGCGGCGTCAATATCGAGGACGTCGCCCACAACACGCCTGAGAAGATCGTGACCTTCTCGGTCGATCCGGCGACCGGCATCATGGCGCACCACGGCCGCACCGTTGCCAAGGCGTTGGGCCTGTCAGGCGATCTGGCAAAACAGGCGGAAAAACTGGCGACGCAGCTCTATACGGCGTTCGTCGCCAAGGACATGGCGATGCTGGAGATCAACCCGCTGGTGGTGACCAAACAGGGCGATCTGCGCGTGCTCGACGCCAAGGTGTCGTTCGACGACAACGCGCTGTTTCGCCATCCCGAAGTGGCGGCGCTGCGCGACGAAACCGAGGAAGACGCCAAGGAAATCGAGGCCTCGAAATACGATCTCAATTACGTCACCCTCGAAGGCAATATCGGCTGCATGGTCAACGGAGCTGGTTTGGCCATGGCGACGATGGACATCATCAAACTCTACGGCCTGGCGCCGGCGAACTTCCTCGATGTCGGCGGCGGCGCCGACAGGACCAAGGTTACCGCCGCCTTCAAGATCATCACCGCCGATCCCAATGTGAAGGGTATCCTGGTCAACATCTTCGGCGGCATCATGAAATGCGATATCATCGCCGAGGGCGTGGTCGCCGCGGTCAAGGAAGTCGGCCTCAAAGTGCCGCTGGTGGTGCGGCTCGAGGGCACCAATGTCGATGCCGGCAAGAAGATTCTTCGGGAGAGCGGCCTCAACGTGGTGCCGGCCGATAATCTCGACGACGCCGCGCAGAAGATCGTCAAGGCCGTGAACGGAGGGTAAGCCAATGCCCGAAGACCATCTCGTCGCACCGTCGGCGCTGGAGGCGCATCGCAAGCTCGCGGCCTTCGCGGGCGAATGGAATGGCGAAGAGGTGGTATTTCCGTCGCGCTGGAACGCCGGCGGGCCCGCCACCTCGCATGTTGTGGCGCGCATCGACCTCAACGGCTTTTATCTGATCCAGGACACCCGCCAGATGCGCGACGGCAAGGAGACCTTCGCCACCCATGGCGTGTTCACCTATGACCGCGAGGATCGGCTCTACAAATTGTACTGGCACGATTCGCTCGGCTACTTCCCGCCGTCGCCGGCCTCCGGCGGCTGGAGCGGCAAGACGCTGACGCTCGTCCGCGGCTCGCTGCGCGGCAACGCGCGCCACGTCTATGAAGTCATCGACGACAACAGCTACGCCATGAAAATCCAGTTCTCGCCCGACGCCGAAGGATGGTCCGACGTGCTCACCGGCGTTTACCGGCGGATCAACTGACCCTTATCGACCGTCTCGCGAAAGCAATCCCAACCATGTCCATCCTGATCGGCAAGAACACAAAAGTCATCTGCCAGGGTTTTACCGGCAAGAACGGCACCTTTCATTCGGAAGCGGCGATCGCTTACGGCACAAAAATGGTCGGCGGGACGTCGCCGGGCAAAGGCGGCTCGACGCATCTTGGCCTGCCCGTGTTCGACACCGTTCAGGAGGCAAAGGAAAAGACAGGCGCCGATGCATCCGTGATCTATGTGCCGCCGCCCGGCGCGGCGGACGCGATCTGCGAAGCCATCGATGCCGAAATTCCTTTGATCGTCTGCATCACCGAAGGCATTCCGGTGCTCGACATGGTGCGCGTAAAACGTTCGCTGTCGGGGTCGAAATCGCGGCTGATCGGGCCCAACTGCCCGGGCGTAATGACGGCCGGCGAATGCAAGATAGGCATCATGCCAGCGAATATCTTCAAGCCCGGCAATGTCGGCATCGTCTCGCGGTCGGGCACGCTGACCTATGAGGCGGTGTTCCAGACCACCCAGGAGGGCCTCGGCCAGACCACCGCGGTCGGCATCGGCGGCGACCCGGTCAAGGGCACCGAATTCATCGACGTGCTGGAGATGTTTTTGGCCGACCCAAAAACCACCTCGATCGTCATGATCGGCGAGATCGGCGGCTCGGCGGAGGAGGATGCCGCCCAGTTCCTCAAAGACGAGGCCAAACGCGGCCGCAAGAAGCCGATGGTCGGCTTCATCGCCGGTGTCACCGCTCCTCCCGGCCGCCGCATGGGCCATGCCGGCGCGATCATCTCCGGCGGCAAGGGCGATGCCGGCTCCAAGACCGCGGCTATGGAATCGGCCGGAATCACGGTCTCCCCGTCGCCCGCGCGGCTCGGACATACCCTTGCCGAAAAATTGAAGTCATAATTCATTCTTTGGTTCTTTTACGGGCGAACATTCACCCTAAATAGGGTAAAAGCCTCTAATGACGCCGTTCCGGTGCTCGGATCGGCTGTTGCGCCGTCTTCCACGCGCAAACTGACATCACCAGGACGTCAATCATGTCTCGCCAGGACGCGAACGCCGCTTTTGCTCTCTCCTCGTTTCTCCAGGGCGCCAACGCCACCTACATCGACGAAATCTACGCCCGCTACGAGCAGGACCCTGCTTCCGTCGACCCCGAATGGCAGGAGTTCTTCAAAAGCCTGAAAGACCCCCCGGCCGACGTCCGCAAGAACGCCGAGGGACCGTCCTGGGGCCGGGACAACTGGCCGCTGGCCCCGCGCGATGAGCTGACCTCCGCCCTCGACGGCAACTGGCCCGGGGTCGAAAAGGCTGTCAGCACCAAGATCGCGGCCAAGGCGCAGGCCAAGGGCGTCGAGTTGACCGCGGCCGACGTCCACCAGGCGACCCGCGATTCGGTGCGCGCCCTGATGCTGATCCGCGCCTACCGCATGCGCGGGCATTTCCACGCCAAGCTCGACCCGCTCGGGATCGAGCCGCCGCGCGACCGCGAGGAGCTCGATCCGCGCTCCTATGGCTTCACTGAGGCCGATTTCGATCGCAAGATCTTCCTCGATCACGTGCTCGGCATGGAATATGCGAGCCTGCGCGAGATCGTCGCGATCTGCGAGCGCACCTACTGCCAGACGCTCGGCGTCGAGTTCATGCACATCTCCAATGCCGCGCAAAAAGCCTGGATTCAGGAGCGCATCGAGGGCCCGGACAAGGAAATCAGTTTTACGCGTGAGGGCCGGCGCGCGATCCTGACGAAGCTGATCGAAGCGGAAGGCTTTGAGAAATTTTGCGATCTGAAATTCACCGGCACCAAGCGGTTCGGTCTCGACGGCGCTGAATCGCTGATTCCGGCGCTGGAGCAGATCATCAAGCGTGGCGGCAATCTCGGGGTCAAGGAAATCGTGTTGGGCATGCCGCATCGCGGCCGCCTCAACGTGCTGACGCAGGTGATGGGCAAGCCGCACCGCGCGCTGTTTCACGAATTCAAGGGCGGCTCGGCCAATCCCGACGCGGTCGAGGGCTCGGGCGACGTCAAATATCATCTCGGCGCCTCGTCGGACCGCGAGTTCGACAACAACCGGATCCACCTGTCGCTGACCGCCAATCCGTCGCATCTGGAGATCGTCGATCCCGTGGTGCTCGGCAAAGTCCGCGCCAAGCAGGATCAGCACGGCGATCCGCCGGACCAGCGCATCTCGGTATTGCCGCTGTTGATGCACGGCGATGCCGCGTTCGCAGGCCAGGGCGTAGTGGCGGAATGCTTCAGCCTGTCTGACTTGAAGGGCTATCGCACCGGCGGTTCGCTGCATTTCATCGTCAACAACCAGATCGGTTTTACGACGTATCCGCGCTATTCGCGCTCGTCGCCCTATCCGTCGGACGTGGCGAAGATGATCGACGCGCCGATCTTCCATGTGAACGGCGACGATCCGGAAGCGGTGGTGTTCGCGGCCAAGGTCGCGATCGAATTCCGGCAGAAATTCCACAAGCCCGTCGTCATCGACATGTTCTGCTACCGCAGGCATGGCCATAACGAGGGCGACGAGCCGGCGTTCACCCAGCCGGTGATGTACAAGAAGATCGCCTCGCATCCCTCGACGCTGGAGCTCTATTCCAGGCGCCTGATCGCTGAGGGCGTGATGACCGAAGGCGAAGTCGAAAAGGCCAAAGCCGACTGGCGCGTGCGGCTCGATGCCGAACTCGAGGCCGGCTCGGGCTATAAGCCTAACAAGGCGGACTGGCTCGACGGCAAATGGGCCGGCTTCAAGTCGGCGGACCAGGAAGAGGACCCTCGGCGCGGCGTCACCGGCGTCGATGTCGCGGTACTCAGGGATATCGGCCGCAAGATTACAAAAGTGCCCGATGGTTTCCGGATTCACCGCACCGTGCAGCGGTTTCTGGAAAATCGCGCCAAGGCGATCGACGGCGGCGCCGGCATCGATTGGGCGACCGGCGAGGCCTTGGCGTTCTGTACACTGCTGCAGGAAGGCCATCATGTTCGCCTTTCGGGACAGGACTCCGAGCGCGGCACCTTCTCGCAGCGCCACTCGGTCCTGATCGACCAGGAAGACGAGAGCCGCTACACGCCGTTCAACCATCTCGGCGGCGACCAGGGCCATTACGAGGTCATCAATTCGCTGCTCTCGGAAGAAGCCGTGCTCGGCTTCGAATACGGCTACTCCCTCGCCGAGCCGAATGCGCTGGCGGTCTGGGAAGCGCAGTTCGGCGACTTCGCCAACGGCGCGCAGGTCGTGTTCGACCAGTTCATCTCCTCCGGCGAACGTAAATGGCTGCGCATGTCCGGCCTCGTCTGCTTCCTGCCGCATGGCTACGAAGGGCAGGGGCCGGAGCATTCCTCGGCACGGCTCGAGCGCTTCCTGCAGATGTGCGCCGAAGACAACATGCAGGTCGTCAATATTACGACGCCCGCCAACTACTTCCACGCGCTGCGGCGCCAATTGCACCGCGAGATCCGCAAGCCCCTGATCATGATGACGCCGAAGTCGCTGTTGCGCCACAAGCGCGCGGTGTCGCGGCTCGACGAGTTGGGCAAGGACACCACGTTCCACCGTATCCTCTACGATGACGCCCAGATGCTGCCCGACGAAAAGATAAAACTCGTGCCGGACGACAAGATCCGCCGCGTCGTGCTGTGCTCGGGCAAGGTCTATTACGATCTCTATGAGGAGCGCGAAAAGCGCGGCATCGATGACGTCTACATCATGCGCGTCGAGCAGCTCTATCCGGTGCCGCTGAAGGCGCTGGTGCAGGAACTCGGACGCTTCAAGAGCGCCGAGCTGGTGTGGTGCCAGGAAGAGCCGCGCAACATGGGCTCGTGGCATTTCATCGAGCCCTATCTCGAATGGGTGCTGAACCAGATCCACGCGCCGAACAAGCGTCCGCGTTACGCCGGACGCGCCGCGGCAGCAGCAACCGCCACCGGTTTGATGTCGAAGCATTTGGCGCAGCTCAAGGCGCTGTTGGATGAGGCGCTGAACTAGGAATTCTTAACTCCGTCATGCCCCGCGCAAGCGGGGCATCCAGTAACCCGCGCCGCTTATTTTAAATCACGACGGTCACGGCGTACTGGATCGCCCGCATTTCGCGGGCGATGACCGCACCGAAATATTGGGGAAGCAGACCATGACTGAAATTCGCGTTCCGACGCTCGGCGAGTCCGTGACCGAGGCCACTATCGGCCGCTGGTTCAAGAAGGCCGGCGATGCCGTCGCGGTCGATGAGCCGCTGGTTGAACTCGAGACCGACAAGGTCACCATCGAAGTCCCGGCGCCTTCGGCCGGCACGCTTGGCGACATCGTCGCCAAGGATGGCGAGACCGTCGCCGTCGGCGCGCTGCTCGGGCAGATCAATGACGGCGCGGCCGCCGCCGCCAAGCCGGCCGCAGCCCCCGCGAAGGCCGCGCCACCGCCTCCGCCGCCGCCCGCTCCAGCCGCAGCCGCGCCAAAGGCGCCGCCGGCTGATGCGCCGCTGGCGCCGTCGGTGCGCAAGCTGTCGGCCGAAACCGGCATCAATGCCTCGACCGTTCCGGGCTCCGGCAAGGACGGGCGGGTGACCAAAGGCGACATGCTGGCGGCGATCGAGAAGGCGGCCTCGGCCCCTGTGCCGGTCAATCAGCCCGCCGCCTCCGTGCAGGTGCGCGCGCCCTCGCCGACGGACGATGCCGCGCGCGAGGAGCGCGTGAAAATGACCCGGCTGCGCCAGACCATCGCGCGCCGCCTGAAGGAAGTGCAAAACACCGCCGCGATGCTGACGACCTTCAACGAGGTCGACATGACCCACATCATGGCGATGCGCTCGCAGTACAAGGACGTGTTCGAGAAGAAGCACGGCATCAAGCTCGGATTCATGGGCTTCTTCACCAAGGCCGTCGTGCAGGCGCTGAAGGACATCCCGGCCGTCAACGCCGAGATCGACGGTACTGATCTGATCTACAAGAATTATTATCACATCGGCGTTGCCGTCGGCACCGACAAGGGCCTGGTGGTGCCTGTGGTGCGCGACGCCGACCAGAAGTCGATCGCCGAGATCGAAAAATCGATCGCCGATTACGGCCGCCGCGCCCGCGACGGCCAGCTCAAGATCGACGAGATGCAGGGCGGCACCTTCACCATCACCAATGGCGGCATCTATGGTTCGCTGATGTCGACGCCGATCCTGAACGCGCCGCAATCAGGCATTCTGGGCATGCACAAGATCCAGGAGCGCCCGATGGCGATCGGCGGCAAGATCGAGGTCCGTCCGATGATGTATCTGGCGCTGTCCTACGACCACCGCGTCATCGACGGCAAGGAAGCGGTGACGTATCTGGTGCGGGTCAAGGAGAGCCTGGAAGATCCGGTGCGATTGGTGCTCGATTTGTGATCGTCTCGCTTTGTGTCCGAAACTCCACCAGACTCTTCATCATGGAAACCGTCCGAAGGCTCGGACGATCCGCCAGCATGGGATCAAGATGAAGCCGATGGTCTGGTCGGGTTATATGTCTTGGTTGGGATCACTCATCTCAATGTCGGCGGTGAGACCGTAATATCGCAAACTCAATATCACGGGCGCATCGTCAGCGCCGACCCCAAGGCCGGATTTAAGGTGGAGTGCGAAGGCAAGTGGAAAGGCCAGCTCATGGGACTACCTCCGGATATCAATGTCTTTACCGCTGCCAGACCGGGACAATATAGGCTCCGTTCAACGGAGGAGATTGTAGAAAACCCGGATCTCCTCGCTACGTGGTCAGTAAAAGGGCGCGTAACGTCTTGATGAAAGAATTTGGGTTGCCGTTATTGATTACGTTGATGGGGGACTGATGGACAAAGTCGTTGTCATCACCGGCGGCAGCCGCGGCATCGGCCGCGCCACCGCGATTGCTGCTGCTTCCCGCGGCTTTCGGGTTTGCGTCGGCTATGCTTCCAATGAAGCCGCGGCCCGCCAGGTCGTCACCAGCATCGAAGCCAGGAACGGCAAGGCGATCGCGGTGAAATGCGATGTCGGCAGCGAGAGCGACATTCTGGCGCTGTTCAAGGCCGCCGATGCGTTCGGCACCTTGGGTGCGTTGGTCAACAACGCCGGCATCGTCGGGCCGAGCCTGCGCGTCGACGAGATGTCGGCCGGGCGCATCGAACGCATGATGGCGGTCAATGTCGCCGGCAGCATCTTGTGCGCGCGCGAGGCGGTGAAGCGGATGTCGACGCGGCACGGCGGCCAGGGCGGCGTCATCGTCAATCTTTCTTCGGTCGCAGCAAAACTCGGCGCGCCCAATACCTATGTCGATTACGCGGCCTCCAAGGGCGCGATCGATTCCTTCACCATCGGACTTGGATACGAAGTCGCCGGCGAAGGCATCCGCGTCGCCGCGATCCGGCCCGGCCTGATCGATACCGAAATTCATGCCTCCGGCGGCGAGCCCGACCGCGCGCATCGGCTCAGCCACATGGTGCCGATGAAGCGCGTCGGCACGGCGGAAGAAATCGCCAACGCCATCGTCTGGCTGATGTCGGACGATGCCTCCTACGTGACCAGCGCCATTCTTGATGTTTCGGGCGGGCGCTAATACCTGTCACCATCTTCAGCTACAGGACTTCAATCATGGCCACTTACGATCTCGTCATCATCGGCACCGGTCCGGGCGGATATGTCTGCGCCATCCGTGCCGCGCAACTCGGCATGAAGGTTGCCGTGATCGAGAAGAACGAAACGCTCGGCGGCACCTGCCTCAATATCGGCTGCATGCCGTCGAAGGCTTTGTTGCACGCATCCGAAATGTTCGAGGAAGCGGAGCACTCGTTCGCCAAGATGGGCGTCAGCGTGCCGCCACCGAAGCTCGATCTGCCCTCGATGATGAATTTCAAGCAGCAGGGCATCGACGGCAACGTCAAGGGCGTCGAGTTCCTGATGAAGAAGAACAAGATCGACGTCATCCACGGCACCGGAAAAATCCTCGGCACCGGCAAGCTCGAGGTGTCAAACAGTGACGGCAAGACGCAGCCGGTGGAGACAAAAAATATCGTCATCGCCACCGGCTCCGACGTCGCGCAACTGAAAGGCGTCGAGATCGACGAAAAGCGCATCGTGTCCTCGACCGGCGCGCTGTCGCTCGACCGTGTGCCGGAGAGATTGTTGGTCGTCGGCGCCGGCGTGATTGGGCTTGAGCTTGGCTCAGTCTGGCACCGGCTCGGCGCGAAGGTCACGGTGGTCGAATTTCTCGACCGTATTTTGCCGGGCATGGACGGCGAGGTCGCAAAGCAGTTTCAGCGTATGCTGGAAAAGCAGGGTTTTGCGTTCAAGCTCTCGACCAAGGTCACCGCGATCGACACCTCGGGCAACACGCTCGTCGCCAAGGTCGAGCCGGCCGCGGGTAGCGCATCGGAGGCGGTGGAAGCCGACGTGGTGCTGGTCTGCATCGGGCGGGTGCCCTACACCGAGGGCCTCGGGCTGAAGGAAGCCGGCGTCGCGCTGGATAATCGTGGCCGTGTCCAGATCGACCCGCATTTTGCCACCAGCCTGAAGGGCGTCTACGCGATCGGCGATGTGGTCGCAGGTCCCATGCTCGCGCACAAGGCCGAGGACGAAGGTGTTGCGGTAGCGGAAATTCTCGCCGGCCAGGCCGGCCATGTGAACTACGACGTTATTCCAGGTGTTGTGTATACCACGCCGGAAGTGTCGGCGGTCGGCAAGACCGAGGAAGAGCTGAAGCAGGCCGGCGTCGCCTATACGTCAGGCAAATTCCCCTTCACCGCCAACGGCCGCTCCAAGGTCAACCAGACCACTGACGGTTTCGTGAAGGTTCTCGCGGACGCGAAGACCGATCGGGTGCTCGGCGTGCACATTGTCGGCCGCGAGGCCGGTGAAATGATCCACGAAGCGGCCGTTTTGATGGAGTTTGGCGGCTCGGCCGAAGATCTGGCGCGCACCTGTCACGCGCATCCGACCCGTTCGGAGGCCATCAAGGAAGCGGCGCTTGCAGTCGGCAAGCGAGCGATCCATATGTGATCGACGCCCGGCGCAGGCCGGGCGAGGATATGGATGATGCGCCGCCTCCTTCAGCCGTTTTGGATTCTGCTTGCGGTCATCTTCCTGATCGAGGCCTGGCTTTGGGATCACCTCGAGCCGATTGTGGCCTGGTTCGTGGCGCTGATCCCGCTGCGCGCCTTCAAGCAATGGCTGACTGAGCGTATCGACGCGCTGTCGCCGGCGATGACGCTGATCGTTTTCGTCGTCCCGGTGATTCCGCTGTTTCCGCTAAAACTGGTCGGGCTCTATCTACTGACCCATGAATATTGGTTCAGCGCCATCCTCACCATCCTCTTTGCAAAGTTCCTGGGCGTCGGCGTCATGGCTTTCGTGTTTGATGTAACGAAGGATAAATTGCTGGAGATGGATTGGTTCGAGAGGCTCTATGAGTTTGTCATGGGGTTGCGGACCAAGGCGACCGCGATAGTCGATCCCGTCAAAGCCCGCATCCTGGACTTGCTGCGCGGCGACGGCGACCGCTGGTCGTCGCGTATGCTGCGCCTGATCCAGCGCTTCCGCAAAGGCGTGCACGAAGCGCGCTAGGACATTTTTGCGCATTCATGGCCTCGTGGTTCGAGACGCGCGGCGTTGCCGCGCTCCTCACCATGAGGGTCTAAGACCTCATCCTGAGGAGCGGCCGCTTGGCCGCGTCTCGAAGGATGAAGCCCCAGTGTCTCACGGCAGATGCAACAGATGCGGCACGAACACGCCGAGTGCGGTGAAGGCGATGCCCACCAGCGTCAATAGGCCGGAGATCCAGGCCAATGCGATCATGCCGGTGATGATGCTCGCGGAAGCCAGCACGATGCCGATCTGAAAGGCGGCGGAGGCGAGTTCGAAATGATGGTATTTCGCAGTCGCAAGGTCGCGCTCTTCCTCGGCATGTTTGGCGCGCTCGGACAATTGCTCCTGCCCTTCACCGCTCTTGGGATCGGAGCGGTAGCGCTCGGCGGTCTTCTGCCAGTCGTCGATCTGCTTTTGCGTCGCCGCCCTGGCGGCATCGTCGCCTGCGGCGCCGAGGCCTAATTTGGTCTGCTCGGCGGCGGTCTGAACGGTGGTGTGGCGAACGCTCTTGGCCTGGAAGAACGCCCACAGGTTCGAGGCCTCGACATTCTTGCTGATCGATTCGGTCTGGGCGCCCTTGCCGAGCGTCTCCGACAGCGCCAGGCATAACGCGATCACGGCGATCAATAACGCGATCCTCCGGTTCTCGCCGGCGGCTTCCTTGGCGCTGTCCGCCTGCTCCATGCTCTCGTGCGCGCTCATGATTCCCTCCCGCTTTGATGACCCACGATTGACCGAACGGGACGGTCTGCGCAAGAGGCAAGCCGCTGCGATGGCAGTGTGTCGCGGATGAAAGCTCGGGCGATCTCAGGCGCGAGGATGCGCGGTCTTGTAGACTTCCAGGAGCCGCTCGCTGTCGATGCCGGTATAGATCTGCGTGGTCGAGAGCGAGGCGTGCCCGAGCAGTTCCTGGATCGCGCGCAAATCGCCGCCGCGGCTCAACAAATGGGTGGCGAAGGAATGCCGCAGCGCGTGCGGCGTCGCGCTATCGGGTAGCCCCAGCGCGCTGCGCAGCCGTTCCATGGTGAGCTGAATGATGCGCGGGCCGAGCGGGCCGCCGCGGGCGCCGACAAAGACCGGCCCCTCGGGTTTCAGCGCATAGGGGCATATCGCCGCATATTCCTGGATCAGCGCCAGCACGTTCTGCAGCACCGGCACCATGCGGGTCTTGTTGCCCTTGCCTGTCACCACCAGCACGTCGCCCGCGCCCGGCAACGGCACGTCGCGGCGTTTTAGCCCGAGCGCCTCGGAGATGCGCAGGCCCGAGCCGTACAACAGTGCCATCACGGCGGCGTCGCGCGCCAAAATCCAGGGATCGCGGGTCTCGCCGGCGCGCTCGTTGGCGTCGGCAAAACGTTTTGCGGCGACAATCGGCACCGGCTTCGGCAGGCTCTTGCCGATCTTGGGGGCGCGGATCGCCGACAGCGCGCCGATCTTGCCCTTGCCTTCGCGCTCGAGGAAGCGGCCGAACGAGCGCAGGCCCGCCAGCGCGCGCATCAGCGAGCGCCCGCCGATGTCGTCGGCGCGGCGCATCGCCATGAACGCCCTGATGTCGGAGGCCTCAAGCGCCGCAAAACGTCGAAGCGTCACCGATGCGCCCCAGTGTTCGCAGAGGAATTGAAGACATTGGCGAACGTCGCGGGCATAGGCTTCCAGCGTCTTCGGCGACAGCCGCCGCTCGGCGCGCAGATGCGACAGCCAGCGCGTCATCTCGAGCGCAAGACTATCGTCGGCGCAGTCGAGTTCGATGGATTGAACCGCGGAAGCTGGTTTTGTCATACCCTGAGTTCTGGGGCTGGCGCCTCTTGCGGCGCACGCGATGATTCCGAGCGATTATATCGCACCTCTTTCGTTTAACCTTCGCTAACTTGTCATCGTGGCAGCGGGGGAACACTGGCCCCGGCCGCCTCGCGGTCCTAAGTTAGGCCGTTCCTCCGCCTCCAAAACCTGATTCTCCGATGGACCATCTTGCGCGCGCCACCACCTCATCCGCCTCGTCGACGCGTGTCGTCGATGTGCTGGTGCCGGTCGCGCTCAATCAGACCTATTCCTATCGCGTGCCCCGCGGCATGGAGCTGAAGCCGGGCGACGTGGTCGCCGTGCCGCTGGGGCCGCGCGAGGTGGTCGCGGTGGTCTGGGCGGAAAACGCCAATCCCGATCCGCGGCTGCATAATCGCCTAAAAGACGTCGGCGAAAAGCTCGACGTGCCGCCCCTGAAAGAGGAACTGCGCTCCCTCGTCGACTGGGTCGCCAACTACACCCTGTCGGCGCGCGGCATGGTGCTGCGGATGACCTTGCGGATGGGCGAACATCTCGGCCCGGAGCGGGTGCGGATGGGCGTGCGCCTGGCCGGCAAGCCGCCCCAGCGCATGACGCCGGCGCGGCGGCGATTGATCGATGTGCTGTCGGATGGCCTGCTGCACGGCAAATCCGAGGCGGCAAAGGAAGCCGGCGTCTCTACCGGGGTGGTAGATGGTCTCGTCGATGAAGGCACGCTTGCAACCGAGCCGATGCCGCGCGCGGTGGCGCCGCCGGCGCCCGATCCTTCCTACGCGCAGCCCGAATTTTCCCGGCAGCAGCGCACCGCCGTGGACGCGATGCGGGCGCTCGCAGCCAATGGCAGTTTCCATGTCGCCCTCCTCGATGGCGTCACGGGTTCGGGAAAGACCGAAGTTTACTTCGAGGCGATCGCGGAGGTCATCCGGCGCGGCAAGCAGACGCTGATCCTGATGCCGGAGATCGCGCTGACCGGACAGTTCCTGGATCGTTTTTCGCGGCGCTTTGGGGTGCGTCCGCTGGAATGGCATTCCGAACTGACGCCACGCACGCGGCAACGCAATTGGGCCGCGATCGCGGAGGGCGAAGCGCCGGTCGTGGTCGGCGCGCGCTCGGCGCTGTTTTTGCCCTACGCAAATTTGGGCCTGATCGTGGTCGATGAAGAGCACGACCAGGCCTACAAGCAGGACGAGGGCGCGCATTATCACGCCCGCGACATGGCGGTGGTGCGGGCGCATATCGCGAAAATTCCAATCGTGCTGGCTTCCGCGACGCCGTCGGTCGAGACGGAAGTGAACGCGCGCAAGGGCCGCTACCAGCGCGTGGTGTTGCCGTCACGGTTCGGCGGCCAGCACATGCCGCATATCGAGGCGATCGATCTGCGCCGCGAAGCCCCCGCGCGCGGCCGTTTTATTTCGCCGCGGTTGGCTGAGGAGATCAAAATCGCGATCGAGCGCCGCGAGCAGGCGCTATTGTTTCTCAATCGCCGTGGCTATGCGCCGCTGACCTTGTGCCGTGCCTGCGGGCATCGGTTTGCCTGCACGATCTGCGACGCCTGGCTGGTCGATCATCGTTTCCGCCAGCGCCTCGTCTGTCATCATTGCGGCTTCTCCATGCCGCGCCCGCTCATCTGCCCGCATTGCCAGGCGGAGCAATCGCTGGTCGCGGTCGGCCCCGGCGTCGAACGCCTGCAGGAGGAGGCCGCCGCACTGTTTCCGCAAGCCCGCACCATGGTGCTGTCGAGCGATTTGATCACCTCGATCGAGACCATGCGCAGCGAATTGAACGAGATCGCGGAGGGCCGCGTCGATATCATCATCGGCACGCAACTGGTGGCAAAAGGCCATCATTTTCCGCGGCTCAATCTGGTCGGCGTGGTCGACGCCGATTTGGGCCTGAGCAATGGCGATCCGCGCGCCGCCGAGCGCACCTTTCAATTGCTCAATCAGGTGATCGGGCGCGCCGGGCGCGATCAGGGCCGTGGCGTAGGCTATTTGCAGACCCACCAGCCCGAACATCCGGTGATGAAGGCGTTGGTGGCGTGCGACCGCGAGGCATTTTATTTAAGCGAAATCGAGGGGCGCGAGCGCGCGCTCTATCCGCCGTTCGGCCGGCTCGCGAGCCTGATCATCTCCGGGGGCGACCGCCCCACCGCTGAAGGCTTTGCGCGCCGCCTTGTGGCCGTTGCGCCGATCGATCCGCGCATCCAGGTGTTGGGGCCGGCCGAAGCCCCGCTCGCAGTGATCAAGGGCCGCTACCGTTTTCGGCTCCTGGTAAAATCAGCGCGCGGCGTCGACCTGTCGGAATATCTCCGCGAATGGCTCGCCGCGGGGCCGAAGACAAAAGGCAATCTCAAGCTCGAAGTCGACGTCGATCCGCAGAGCTTTTTGTGATTGACGCCCCATCCGTCATTGCGAGCCAACGGGTCGGCGCGAAGCGCCGCCCGATGACAGGCTCCGCGACTTGTCCGCCGTAGCTCGAAGAGCGAAGGCGGAAGCAATCCAGCTTTGGTGCCGCGACACAGAAAGCTGGATTGCTTCGTCGCGTCGCTCCTCGCAATGACGGGGAGAGAGTGCGCCCAGCCGCAACTGATTTGCCCGACGGGCAAATCAGCGAGCTACGGCGGCCTGCGCCAAAACGCTAATTTGTTGAACCGGATCAACGTGATTTGGGTCGTCCAGTCCCATTCGCAAAAATAAATCCGTTCTCGTTTGACCCAAATCACTTTTAAAACTCATCCCGTCTCGTTCCTCTGGAGGGGCGTATCGCGATCGTCACGGACGCGGAATGAGATGCGGTGGACGCGAGCGGCGCTATTGACGAACAGCGCTGAAGCGGACGGCGAAGTCGTGTGGTCCTGACACCCCGACGCTGGTGTCAAGTTGGCGGAAGCAATTCCGCCGATGACGGTGGCAAAAGAGCCCGGTCACCGGGGAGAGCACGAAGTAAGCCGTTAAGACCATCGCGTGCGGGAATGCCGGGTTGTTCCGGTGGACCTGTGGTGACTAACGCGCGTGTTTACTACACTACACGCGCGGCTGCGGGTGCATCGGCGCCCGGCATTCCCCACGCCCTCTTGGGGGCGGAAGTTTCTTGCACAACTCGGGCGCTTCGCGCCGCGAGATCGTGAAACTGCGTTTGAAGTTCGCGCTTTATATCGGAGTTCGTCATGCCCGGGCTTGTCCCGGGCATCCACGTCTTGGCCGCACGCGAATAGGCGAATAGCGAATGGAGAGTAGCGAATAGAAATTCGCCATTCGCTACTCGCCATTCGCCCCCTGCCAAGACGTGGATGGCCGGGACGAAGCCCGGCCATGACGAAAACGGGAATTGGCTGTTTGAAAATTGAATCGAGAGCACTCATCCACCCCGCAAAGAAAAAGCCTGCCGTCATTTGCGACGGCAGGCTTTTCTTCGGCGCGCAGCAAACCTCTGCGGCCGATACGCCACGCAACGCTTACTGAATTTTGCGGGATAAAGGAGGCGTCTAGGACGCCACTTAGGAGACGACTTCGGCGGTGACGCGGCCGACGCCGGCACTGGTCAGGCCGACCGCACGCGCGGCGGCCGTCGAAAGGTCGAGAACCCGGCCGCGAACGAACGGGCCGCGGTCAT
Source organism: Bradyrhizobium lablabi (assembly GCF_900141755.1). NCBI lineage: Bacteria > Pseudomonadati > Pseudomonadota > Alphaproteobacteria > Hyphomicrobiales > Nitrobacteraceae > Bradyrhizobium > Bradyrhizobium lablabi. The sequence continues at coordinate 4,290,796 of NZ_LT670844.1, forward strand.
TGACGGTGACGACCACGCTGCGGCCGCCATGGGTGACCCTGAGCTTGGTGCCGAACGGCAGCGAGCGATGGGCACAGGTCAGCGCGCTCTGATCGAAACGCTGGCCGGAAGCCGTCTTGCGGCCGGATTCGTTGCCGTAGAAGGAGGCCATTCCAGAGAAGCTATGTGCGGAGCCCGGCGACGGAGCAATCGCGGCATTGGCCTCGCGCCAGGAAGCGTTGCCGCCCCTGGGAGAGCTGCTGGCATAGTGATGATGACGCTGGCCGTGGTGCCGGTGGGATTTGGCCGAGGCTTCGGTGACGCTGCCCCCGACCATCAGAGTTGCGGCGAAAAGAGCTACCGCCGTGCGCGACTGGGTTACATGTCCCAGCTTGGGCTTGTTGAACTTCAGCATATTTGTCCCTCGAAATAGTATTGCCACATATGTGGCAAGTGGAACCCCCGTCCCGTTTGGAGAGATCGCGCTTTGGTGGGCTAATGAGGCGTGAATTAGGCAGTAGAATCGTTTTGTCGCAGGCTGAAATATCTTGTTACTGAATGCAGGTAATCGAGAGATGTTCCGTAATCTTACGGTTTAATGAAAAATTAACTTAACCATTACTTAGAAATACTGACAAACGAAGTCGTCGCCGGAATCGACGAGGTTTCGTCAAGTAATGCGGCGATGGAATAGCTCCGGCGCCCGGCCGTTCCTGCGGCTGGCGCATCGGGCCCATGCAGGGGAGGGTGGAACAAATCTCCGACGTGTTGACGGGCGTCAATTATGGTTCGCGCTCGCCGACGAATTGTCCGAGCCCACTGGCCTGGAAATCAGAGCTCAATCGACAGGCGACAAGGCAGCGCCAGCGCTTCTCGTCATGTTGCACCTGCGCGCTCGCTATGTTAGCAAAGCCGCGATTTTAACGATCCCGGTGCACTCAGTGCCGGTCGAAAATCGAAGTCCCGCTTGAATTCCAAGGGCTTGGATCGCTAGGCGCCGCATCGTGGCGACGGTTTTTCCCTTGCGAGTTTGACAGCTAAAAAGAGCGTGTCTGTGGCTGCTGAAAATCCGTCCGTTTCGGGAGTATCCGGTCGTTATGCAACGGCCTTGTTCGAACTGGCGCGCGATGAAAAATCCATCGACGCGGTCAAGGCCGATCTCGACAGATTCGACGCCATGCTGAGCGAAAGCGCCGATCTGAAGCGCCTGGTCCGCAGCCCGGTGTTTACCGCGGAGGCGCAGTTGAAGGCGCTGACGGCGGTGCTCGACAAATCAGGTATTTCCGGCATTGCCGCGAACTTCCTGAAAGTCTTGACCGCCAACCGCCGGCTGTTTGTGGTTAGCGACGTGATCCGCGCCTTCCGCGCGCTGGTGGCCAAATTCAAGGGCGAGGCGACCGCCGACGTCACCGTCGCCGAAACGCTCAGCGACAAGAATCTCGACGCCCTCAAAACCGCGCTGAAATCAGTGACCGGCAAGGACGTCGCGCTCAACGTGAAAGTTGATCCCTCGATCATCGGCGGCCTTGTGGTCAAGCTCGGCAGCCGGATGGTCGATAGTTCGCTTCGCACCAAACTCAATTCGATCAAGCACGCGATGAAAGAGGCAGGCTGATGGACATCCGCGCCGCGGAAATTTCCGCGATCCTGAAGGACCAGATCAAGAATTTCGGCCAGGAGGCTGAAGTTTCCGAAGTCGGACAGGTGTTGTCCGTCGGCGACGGTATCGCCCGCGTCTACGGGCTCGATAACGTCCAGGCCGGCGAGATGGTCGAGTTCGAGAACGGCACCCGCGGCATGGCGCTCAATCTTGAAACCGACAACGTCGGCATCGTGATCTTCGGCGCCGACCGCGAGATCAAGGAAGGCCAGACCGTCAAGCGGACCCGCGCCATCGTCGATACGCCGGTCGGCAAGGGTCTGCTCGGCCGCGTGGTCGATGCGCTCGGCAATCCGATCGACGGCAAGGGCCCGATTCAGGCCGACAAGCGGATGCGCGTCGACGTCAAGGCGCCCGGCATCATTCCGCGCAAATCGGTCAACGAGCCGATGGCGACCGGGCTGAAGGCGATCGATGCGCTGATCCCGATCGGCCGCGGCCAGCGCGAATTGATCATCGGCGACCGCCAGACCGGCAAGACCGCGATCGCGCTCGATGCCATTCTCAACCAGAAGCCGCTTAACGCCACCGGCGACGAGAAGATCAAGCTGTATTGCGTCTATGTCGCGATCGGCCAGAAGCGCTCGACGGTTGCGCAATTCGTCAAGGTGCTCGAAGAACAGGGCGCGCTGGAATATTCGATCATCGTCGCGGCCACCGCCTCCGATCCGGCGCCGATGCAGTACCTCGCGCCGTTCACCGGCTGCACCATGGGCGAATATTTCCGCGACAACGGTATGCACGCGGTCATCATCTATGACGATCTGTCGAAGCAGGCAGTCGCCTATCGCCAGATGTCGCTGCTGCTGCGCCGCCCGCCGGGCCGCGAAGCCTATCCGGGCGACGTGTTCTATCTGCATTCGCGTCTGCTCGAGCGCGCCGCCAAATTGAACGATGAGCATGGTTCGGGCTCGCTCACCGCGCTGCCGGTGATCGAAACCCAGGCCAACGACGTGTCGGCCTATATCCCGACCAACGTCATTTCAATCACCGACGGCCAGATCTTCCTCGAAACCGACCTGTTCTTCCAGGGCATCCGCCCCGCAGTGAACGTCGGCCTTTCGGTGTCGCGCGTCGGATCGTCGGCGCAGACCAAAGCGATGAAAAAGGTCGCCGGCAAGATCAAGGGCGAGCTCGCGCAGTACCGCGAAATGGCGGCGTTCGCGCAATTCGGCTCCGATCTCGACGCCGCGACGCAGCGCCTGCTCAACCGCGGCTCGCGCCTGACCGAACTTTTGAAGCAGCCGCAGTTCTCGCCGCTAAAGATGGAAGAGCAGGTCTGCGTGATCTGGGCCGGTACCAACGGCTATCTCGATCCGCTTCCGCTCAACAAGGTGCGCGCCTTCGAGGACGGCCTGCTGTCGGTGTTGCGCAGCAAACACGCCGATATCCTCAACACCATCCGCGACACCCGCGATCTCAGTGATGACGCCGCGGGCAAGCTGAAGGCGGTGGTCGAGGCTTTCGCCAAGAATTTTGCATAATTTGCCGTCGTGGCCCGGTCTAAAGGCTGGGCCCGATGAAAGAGAGGCTTGCGGTCGGATCTAAAGATCGGATCGCCGGGGTTAACTAAGAATGGCTTCACTTAAAGACATGCGGGTCCGCATTGCCTCTACCAAGGCGACGCAGAAGATCACCAAGGCGATGCAGATGGTCGCGGCCTCAAAGCTGCGCCGCGCGCAGACCGCCGCCGAAGCGGCGCGGCCCTATGCGGAAAAAATGGACGCGGTAATCTCCAACATTGCGACCGCGGCCGCAGGCTCGCCCGGGGCGCCGGTGCTGCTCTCCGGCACCGGCAAGGATCAGGTGCATCTGCTGTTGGTCTGCACCGGCGAACGGGGCCTGTGCGGTGCGTTCAATTCGGCGATCGTGCGGCTGGCGCGCGAGCGCGCCAACGCGCTGATCAGCCAGGGCAAAGAGGTCAAGATCTTTTGCGTCGGGCGCAAGGGATTCGAGCAGCTGCGCCGCACCTTCGAGAAGCAGATCGTCGAGACCGTTGAGCTGCGCTCGGTGCGCCAGCTCGGTTTCGTTAATGCCGAAGACATCGCCAAAAAGGTGATTGCGCGTTTCGAGGCCGGCGAGTTCGACGTCTGCACGCTGTTCTATTCGCGCTTCAAGTCGGTGATCGCGCAGGTCCCGACCGCCCAGCAGATCATCCCGCTGGTGGTCGAAGCCCCCGCGGCCAGCGCCGGCCCGGCGACGGCTTACGAATACGAGCCGGAAGAGGACGAAATTCTGAGCGGGCTGTTGCCGCGCAATCTCGCGGTGCAGGTCTTCCGCGCGCTATTGGAAAACAACGCCTCGTTCTACGGCGCGCAGATGAGCGCGATGGACAGCGCCACCCGCAACGCCGGCGACATGATCCGCAAGCAGACCCTGGTCTACAACCGGACCCGTCAGGCGATGATCACCAAGGAGCTGATTGAAATCATCTCCGGAGCCGAGGCGCTCTGATGGCCGCAACGGTCGTTTGAGATCAAGTATTCGAAGGAGAAAGCTTTCATGGCTACACCCGCCAATCAGACTGGACGCATCACGCAAGTCATCGGCGCCGTCGTCGACGTGCAGTTCGAAGGCCACCTGCCGGCTATTCTGAACGCTCTGGTGACGCAGAACAGCGGCAATCGCCTGGTGCTCGAGGTAGCGCAGCATCTCGGCGAATCGACGGTTCGCACCATCGCGATGGATACGGCCGAAGGCCTTGTCCGCGGCCAGGAAGTCAGCGACACAGGCGTTCCGATCACGGTGCCGGTGGGCGCGGGCACGCTCGGCCGCATCATGAACGTGATCGGCGAGCCGGTCGATGAAGCCGGACCGATCAAGGCCGAGGACATGCGCGCGATTCACCAGGAAGCGCCGACCTACACCGAACAATCCACCGAGGCGGAAATTCTCGTCACCGGCATCAAGGTCGTTGACCTGCTCGCGCCTTACGCCAAGGGCGGCAAGATCGGCCTGTTCGGCGGCGCCGGCGTCGGCAAGACCGTGCTGATCCAGGAACTGATCAACAATGTTGCCAAGGCGCATGGCGGTTATTCGGTATTCGCCGGCGTCGGCGAACGGACCCGCGAAGGCAACGACCTCTATCACGAGTTCATCGAGTCCGGCGTCAACAAGAAGGGCGGCGGCGAAGGCTCTAAATGCGCGCTCGTCTATGGGCAGATGAACGAGCCGCCGGGCGCCCGCGCCCGCGTCGGCCTCACCGGCCTCACGGTCGCCGAGCATTTCCGCGATCAGGGACAGGACGTGCTGTTCTTCGTCGACAATATCTTCCGCTTCACGCAAGCCGGCTCGGAAGTGTCGGCGCTGCTGGGCCGCATTCCCTCGGCGGTGGGCTATCAGCCGACGCTTGGCACAGATATGGGTGCGTTGCAGGAGCGCATCACCACCACCACCAAGGGCTCGATTACGTCGATCCAGGCGATTTACGTTCCCGCGGATGACTACACCGATCCGGCGCCAGCGACCACGTTTGCCCATCTCGATGCAACGACCAACCTCGACCGCGCGATCTCGGAGAAGGGAATCTATCCGGCGGTCAACCCGCTGGATTCGACCTCGCGCATGCTCCAAGCGCACATCGTCGGTGAGGAGCACTACACCACCGCGCGCTTGGTTCAGCAGATACTGCAGAAATACAAGTCGCTGCAGGACATCATCGCGATTCTCGGCATGGATGAATTGAACGAAGAGGACAAGGTCACGGTGGCACGCGCGCGCAAAATCGAGCGCTTCCTGTCGCAGCCGTTCTTCGTGGCCGAAGTCTTCACCGGCTCGCCCGGCAAATTCGTCGAACTCGCCGACACCATCAAAGGCTTCCGCGGGCTCTGCGAAGGCAAATACGATCATCTGCCGGAGCAGGCCTTCTACATGGTCGGCACCATCGAAGAGGCGGTCGAAAAGGGCAAGAAGCTGGCTGCGGAAGCAGCGTAACAGGCGAATAGCGAATAGGGAGTGGCGAATAGCGCTGCTCCCTTATTCTCTACTCGCCATTCGCCACTCACCATTCGCGGGTTCTCCATGGCCACCTTCCACTTCGATCTCGTCTCGCCCGAAAAGCTCGCCTTCTCCGGCGATGTCGATCAGGTCGACGTCCCCGGCCTCGAGGGCGATTTCGGCGTGCTTGCCGGACACGCCCCGGTGGTGGCCGCGATCCGGCCGGGAATCCTCACCGTGACGGCAGGCGGGACGCACAAGAAGATCATCGTGCTCGGCGGTCTTGCCGAAGTGTCCGACAAGGGCCTCACCGTGCTCGCCGATGTCGCCACCTCGATCGAGGAACTGGATCGGGCCAGGTTCGCCGACAAGATTGCCGAGATGGAAGCCAAGCTCGCGGAGAAGGAGGGCTCGGGGCTCGACCGCGCGATCGAGCGGCTCGATCATTTCAAGAGCATCCAGAACCAGCTCAGCTCGACGGCGATGCACTGAGGCGCCGCGCCAGGCGCGCCGAAGAATTACATAAACACGACGCCGCCAGCGCTGTAACGGATGCCGAAAGCCGGTTGCGCCTGACGGCTTCTGGCGGCATTCTGCGGCGGCAAATCGTTGTCCGGGGCTGGCTTCATGAAACGCAAGATCGCGGCGATATTCGCGGCCGATATTGCCGGCTACTCAAGGCTTGTCGCCGAAGACGAAGAGGAGACGCTGCGGCGGCTCGCATCCTACCGGCTGGTGACGGACGACTTCATTGCCAAATCGGGCGGGCGGATTTTCAATACCGCGGGCGATGCGGTTCTCGCCGAGTTTCCGAGCGCGGTCGAAGCCGTGCGATGCGCGATCGACATCCAGGAAAGCCTGCGCACCCGGAATATGGCCTATCCGCCGAGCCGCCAGATGTGCTTTCGCATCGGCATCACGATCGGCGACGTGGTGGAACGCGACGGCGACCTCCTGGGAGATGGCGTCAACATCGCGGCGCGGCTCGAGGGTCTGGCCGAAGTCGGCGGCATCTGCGTCTCGCGCGCGGTGCACGAACAGGTGGCCAACAAGCTGTCGGTGCAGTTCGCCGACATCGGCGAGCAGGAAGTAAAGAACATCCCGACGCCTGTGCATGCCTATATGGTGGCGATGCGGCGCGAGGACGGAACCTACGCGCCGCCGCAAGTCAAGAAGAAGGCCCCGCCGCCTCCCACTCACGCCACGCCGAGCTGGATGTGGCCGTTGGTGGTTGCGGTGGTGTGTCTTGCGGCCATCGGCGTCGGCGGCTTCCTGTATTTTACCAAGCTGGAGTTGCCCGGCGCGCCCAAGGACTCCTCGTTGGCCAACAATATCGCCTCGCCTTCGCCGCCGGCCACGCCGGCTCCTGCGCCAACGCCGGCCCCGTCGCCGACATTCGCGAGCGCGCCGCCACCGCCACCGCCATCGCCGCCTTCCCCGCCGCCGCCCACATCAGGCGAAAAGTTTGTGGCCGAGACCGTGCCGTTCGTTCCCGATCGGGCTCGTACCGTTTTGGCGACCGAGTATGCTTCCGCACCTGACTACAAGGCCCTGGCCCTCAATACCAACGGTGTCAGCGGCTTCGCCGTCGGCCAGCCGAATGAAGAGGCCGCAAAAAATGCCGCGGTCGAGCAATGCCAGAAACGCGCGGACGCCACCCAGTTGCCGCGAAAATGCGAAGTCTACGCGGTCGGCAATGCGGTGGTCTACGCCCATGGCCGCCCGCCGGTGCCGCCCGCGCCCTGGATCAGGCACGACCCGGTAACCGAGCGGCCATTCGCCGCCAAGGATGTACCGATCGTGCGCGAGCCCGGAAAGGCCAGGATCGAGAACACGTATCCGCCGGCCCGAAAGAGCAAGACGCTGGCGATCGGACCCGGCGGCGCCTTCTTTTACATGCTCGGCCTGGACAGCATGGAGGAAGCGGCGCGCCGAATCCAGGAAACCTGCGGCGCCGTGGTCGGTGTTCCCTGCATGATCGTGGCCGCGGACGATGCATTCGTCGTTCCCGTGCCGACGACGTTGAAGGCCATCGGCTTCTTTCATGCCGACCGGCATCCGTCGATTGCGACGGATGCGAGAGATGATGTCGCGCGCAAACTCGCGGACGCGCCTTCGGGGTGGAATGCGGTTGCGGTTGGCACCTCCGGGCGCCCGGGGCTCGCACTCAAGGCGAACACCGAGCAAAATGCGGTCAACGAGGCCCTCGGCAATTGCGTCAAGCACGACAGCGATTGCCACGTCATCGCGATCGGCCCGTTCGCGGTCGGACCGAACTGAGGTTCGTCATCCCGCGAATTTCGCAAAGCTCTGCGCCACGTTCCGATACACGTCACGCCGAAACGGCACCACGAGATCGGCGACGCGATCGAGCCGTTCCCACCGCCAGGCGTCAAATTCCGCGGGCTGGCCGTTGCGCGGCGTCAGCGGATCGATTTCATCGTCACGGCCTCTAAAACGCAGCGCGAACCATTTTTGCCGCTGGCCGCGGAATTTTGCCAGGCGATGGGACGGCGGCACCGCGAATGGCGGAAATTCGTAGGTCAGCCAATCCGTCTCGCCGAGATAGTCCGCATTTGCAACGCCAGTCTCTTCCCAGAGCTCGCGCATCACGGCGTCGCGCGGATTTTCGCCCTCGTCGATGCCGCCCTGCGGCATCTGCCATTCGAGGCCGGGGAGAATGATTTCCGGCCCGTCGTCGCGAAAACGCCGCCCGATCAGGACCTGACCGGAAGGGTTGAGCAAAGCGATACCTACATTCGGGCGATAGGGTTTTGTCTCTGCCATTGACTCAATGCCTGTCATTCCGGGGCGCGCGAGGCGCGAACCCGGAATCTCGAGATTCCGGGCTCATGCTTCGCATGCCTCGGAATGACGCGACAGCCCTAGCTACCCGCGAGCTTGGCAAATTCCTTCACCACGCGCTCGTAGACCGGGCGTTTGAACGGCACGATCAGGTCGGGCAGATTCTTCATCGGCTCCCAGCGCCAGCTGACGAACTCCGCCTTGTGGCCGCCGCCGGGGCTCGCAACATTGATCTCGTCGTCCTTGCCGGTGAAACGAAGCGCGTACCATTTCTGCCGCTGGCCGCGGTAGCGGCCCTTCCAGGCGCGTCCGGCGACCGTGCGGGGAATGTCGTAGATCAGCCAGTCCGCGACCTCGGCCAGCTTCTCGACCGAGCGGACGCTGGTCTCCTCGTAAAGCTCGCGCTTCGCCGCCGCCCAGGTATCTTCGCCGGGATCGACGCCGCCTTGCGGCATCTGCCAGACATGGGCTTCGTCGACGTGTTCGATGCCGCCGGCGCGGCGTCCGATGAAGACCAGCCCGGCTGCGTTGATCAGCATCATGCCGACGCAGGTGCGATAGGGCAGGTCTTCGTAGCGCGCCATTCGGTCAAAGCCTCTTCGCGGTCATAGCGGGCTGGCGAGACCCGGCGGGTCCGGCCTCGCGCCAGTCGGTAAAGTGTCAGCTGGATTTTGATTTCAGCATTGCGGTTGTCAATGGCACAAGCATGATGCCGTGGCCCTCGAGCGCCTTGATCCAGACGCCGATCCGCTCGATCGAAACCGGCAACGCCGAGGCGATTCCGATCGCGGTTCCGCGCTCCTTGGCGAGACTCTCGAGTTTTGCCAAGGCGCGGTCGATTTCGAGCGCCGTCGGCACCGCATCGATCGAAAGATCGGCTTTGGCGAAGGGCATCGCCTGGGCGGCCGCCAAAGCGGGCGCGACGCTGCGCGGCGCGGAGCCGTCGTCGAGATAGCCGAGCCCGCGCTTGGCCGCCTCGCGCACGATCGGCTGCATCACCGCGTCGCTGACGACGAAGCGCCCGCCCATGAAATTCGCGATCCCGGCATAGCCCTGGAAACGGCTGAGGTGCCAATAGAGGCGATCGAGGTTCTGCTCGGGCGCGACCGTCGTCAGCAAGGTCTGCGGCCCGGGGTCGTTGTCGGGATAATCGAACGGCTCCATCGGAATCTGCAGCAGGATTTCGTGGCGTTGCGCCCGCGCCCGCTCGGCGAGTTTGGCGGGATCCGAGCCGTAGGGGGTAAACGCCAGCGTCACCGCAGGCGGCAGTTTCATGATGGCGTCGGTGGTCTTGGCCGCGCCGACGCCGAGGCCGCCGACGACGATGGAAACGACCGGCATTTTTGCCGCTTTGGCGCGGTCGGCCTCAGCGGCATAGACCGTGAAGGGCTTTAGACCATCGGCGACCACCGGGATCATGCCGTAGCGCGATTTTTCGAGCAGGCGCTGATCGATCCCGGCCACCATCGCGGGAGCGGCGTTAGGCTCGGCCTTGTCGGCGCCTTCGCTGCCGATCACCACGTCATGGTGCGCGCCGCTCGAGCCGTCGATGATGGTGACGGTTTTTTGCTCGCCGGGCATGGCTTGCTTGGGTTCGGATTTGGCCCCATGCGCGGGCGCGTCCGAAACCGCCGTGGATTTTTCGCCCGCTTGCGTCGGCTGACGGATGGCGACATGGGTGACCGGCTCGCCGCCCAACGGATTGTCGTTGAAGAGGGCAAAGCAAGCGAAGGTAACCAGAAACAGGCCGAGCAGCACGGCAAGCGCCTGCGTCGCCGTAAACGGCAGCCGAAATCGGCGCTTCCGCTGCCCCTTCGTCTGTCCGAGCGGCGTGCTCAGATCGTCGGCCGCCTCAGCCATGGCCCCCCCGAATCAACCGCGCCGACGATACCACGGAGGGACAAGCCCGCGGCAGCTCCGCAAAGCTCCGGTCGGCCCTGCAAAAGTCCGTTCCAGGCGCCGCCCCGAGCCGTCGGGACCCGACGCAAAAAAGGCGGCCCGAAGGCCGCCCTTTTCGTAAATTCACTAGCGGAACCGAATCAGTTCGCCTCTTTGGTGGCGGGCTTGTCCGCCGAACCCTTGTCGGCGGTCGTCGGTGCGGTCGGATTGACCTTGATGCCGTGCAGGAGGTCGTCGGCCATCTTGAGGGCCTTATCGTCCTTGGCGTCCGGCGGCACGTAGGATTGCGAGCCGGTCTTCTCGTCGCCGTCGTTCTTCAGATGGCCGCGCAACGAGGCCTCACCCTTGGTATCGGTGCGCGATTTCAGCTCGTCGGGCACGTCCTGCAGCACCTCGATATCGGGCACGATGCCCTTGGCCTGGATCGACTTGCCCGACGGCGTGTAATAGCGCGCGGTGGTGAGACGCAGCGCGCCGTTGCCGCTTCCCAACGGGATGATGGTCTGCACCGAGCCCTTGCCGAACGAGCGGGTGCCGACCAGCGTCGCCCGCTTGTGGTCCTGCAGCGCGCCGGCGACGATTTCGGAGGCCGATGCCGAGCCGCCGTTGATCAGGACGATCACCGGCTTGCCCTTGGTCAAATCGCCCGGATGGGCGGCGCGGCGCTGAGTCTCCTCGGCGTTGCGGCCGCGCGTCGAGACGATCTCGCCGCGCTCGAGGAAGGCGTCGGAGACCGTGACCGCCTCTTCCAGCAGGCCGCCGGGATTGTTGCGCAGGTCGATGACGAAGCCCTTCAGCTTGTCGCCGATCTGGTTTTGCAGGTTGGTGATTTCCCGCTTCAATCCTTCGGTGGTCTGCTCGTTGAAGGTGGTGATGCGGATATAGCCGATATCGTCGCCCTCGACATGCGCGCGTACCGAGCGGACGCGGATGTTGTCGCGCACCAGCGTGACGTCGATCGGGTTGTCCTGGCCCTTGCGGATGATCTTCAGCCGGATCTTGGTATTGACCGGCCCGCGCATCTTTTCGACGGCCTGGTTGAGGGTGAGGCCCTGCACCGCTTCGTCGTCGAGATTGGTGATGATGTCGTTGGCCATGATGCCGGCCTTCGATGCCGGCGTGTCGTCGATCGGCGACACCACCTTGATCAGGCCGTCTTCCATCGTGACTTCGATGCCGAGCCCGCCGAACTCGCCGCGGGTCTGCACCTGCATGTCGCGAAAACTCTTGGCGTCCATGTAGCTCGAATGCGGATCGAGGCCGGACAGCATGCCGGAGATGGCGGACTCGACGAGCTTTGAGTCGTCAGGCTTCTCGACATAGTCGCTGCGGACCCGTTCGAACACGTCGCCGAACAAATTGAGCTGGCGATAGGTGTCCGAGGTCGCGGCCCGCGCACTCGATCCCATGAGCACCGCGCGTGGCTGGGTCACGAAGAGTGTCAATGCCGCGCCGGCCGCGGCGCTTAGGAGAATTACTGAAGTCTTGCGCATCATCCGCGAACCTTTTCGCCTTCATTTGCGGCCCACCATGGGCCTGGATCGATTGGAGTGCCGTCCTTACGGAACTCGATATAGAGCACGGGCTGACTCGCGTTGGTCGCGAGGATAGATGCGACCTGGGACGTCGTCCCCATGGTCGCGACCGGCTCCCCCGTAAGTACAAACTGGCCGATGTTAACCGAAATGCGCTCCATCCCGGCGATCAACACATGATACCCGCCCCCGGCGTTAAGGATCAAGAGTTGTCCGTAGCTGCGGAAGGGACCCGCGTAAACAACCCAACCGTCACACGGGGTTGTGACCTGGGCTCCCGGCCGGGTTGCCAAAGAAATGCCCTTTTCTACGCCACCCGCGCCATCGGAACCGCCAAAATCGCGAATCTTGACGCCATTAACCGGCAACGCGAATAAACCCTTGGCGGTCGCAAAAGCAATGGCCGGGCTGAGCCGGGCAGGGTCCTTGAGCGCTCTCAGATCGGGCTTGCCGTTGATGGTCGCGGGGGCGCCCTGCAGGCTTGCGGTCGCAGCCGCCTTGGCGGCGCTCTTCAAATCCTGCTCCATTTTGGCGATCAGGCCCTGCAGGCTGTCGACCTGCTTGGATAACGCGATCGCCCGCGCCCCTTCCGTTGCCATGTCCTTTTCGATCGAACTCTGCTGCCGCTGCCGCTCGTCGATCAGAGCGGCAAGCCGGGTCTGGTCGTCCCTGAGGTTGTCGCGGTCCGCCGCCAGCCGGTCGCGTTCGCTGGCGATGGTCTTGCGCAGCGTCACCAACTCGGTGAGGTCGCTGGTGAGCATTTCCGCCCGGGTCCGCAATTCGGGCACCACCGAGCCAAGCAGCATGGCGGTGCGGAGCGATTGCAGCGCGTCCTCGGGGCGCACCAGCAGGGCCGGCGGCGTGCGCCGGCCCGCGCGCTGCAGCGCTGCCAGCACCTCGACGATCTCGGAACGGCGCGAATCGAGCGAACCGCGAATCTGCTGCTCGCGGCCATCGAGCGGACGCAGCCGCGCTTCGGCATCGCCAATCCGGGTCTCGACGCTGCGCACTTGGGCCGCGATATCGATCAGCTGCGTATTGAGCTTGCTGCGGTCCTGACCGATCGCCGCGATGTCGGCCTTCAGCTTCTCCTGCGCTTCCGCCGCGCTCTTCTGCTGCGCGCGGGTCGCTTCGAGTTCCTGCTCGCGCTGCTTGATCGCGTCAGGTGAAGCCGCGGTCGCGGGCGGCGCTGTGGCTGCGACCTGGGCTTGGGCCTGAGCCGCTGCCGGCAACGGGCTGATCCCGGCAAAGCCCGCGGACAACAAAGCGACGGAAAGGGGAACCCGGACCGAAGATCGCGGACCGCGGCCGGTGTCAGGGTAGGACTGAATGTTCCGCGTTCTCTGCATCTATTCCGATCGGCGCTTTCCAGCGTTCCGGCTCACGCGCGGTGATAGGGGTGGCCGGCCAAAATGGTCGCGGCCCGATAAACCTGTTCCAGAAGCATGATGCGGACCATTTGGTGCGGCCAGGTCGCAGAGCCGAACGCCATCCTCAACTTTGCCTTGCGCCGCAAATCGGGCGAAAGTCCGTCCGCGCCGCCGATTACGAAAATAGTGTTGCCGATTCCCTCGTCCCGCCAGCGGCCGAGATGCCGGGAAAAAGCGATGCTGTCGAGATTCTCGCCGCGCTCATCCAGCGCCACCAGGACAAAATTCTCGGGCATCGCGGCTGAAATCGCGGCCGCTTCCTCGGCCATCCTGCCGGTCGCGTCGCGGGCGCGGCTTTCGGGAATTTCATGAATCTCCAGACCGCGAAAACCGAGCTTGCGGCCGATGTCGTCTATTCGCTCGCGATAGCGCTCTGCCAGTTCCCGCTCCGGACCTTGCTTCAGCCGGCCGATGGCGATGACGATGAGGCGCATGAGAGCCTTTTTGCGGCAAAGTGGAATCCGGTTTGCCGTAGAAAATGCCCAAGATCAACAGCTCGCACGCGTTGCGATGCGCGCCAGCACGCTAGCGTGCGCCCGAGCCGATTTCACATCAGCTCGATAAACTAGATCGCCTTTGCCGCCACCGGGCCCTGCGTCCACAATCTTTCCAGATTGTAGAACTCACGGACCTCGGGTCTGAACACGTGCACGATCACGTCGCCGGAATCGATCAGCACCCAATCGCAATTGGGCAAGCCCTCGATGTGGATGTTTTTGATTCCGGTTTCCTTGAGACCCTTGGCGACATTCTCCGCGATCGCGCCGACGTGCCGGTTGACCCGGCCGGTGGTGACGATCATGTAGTCGGAGAAGGCTGATTTGCCGCGAAGGTCGATGGTGACCGTTTCTTCCGCCTTCATATCGTCGAGGCGGGAGAGGATCAGTTTCAGCGTCTTGTCGGCGTCGGGTTGCGCCTTCAAGGCCGCAGCTTGGGTCGATGTTTTACGCGCGGTTTTAGAACCCTTGGGTAAAACTGACTTGGACAATACAGATGTGGCCAGGGACCATTCCTTTCACTGTATCGCGACCGCCGAATCCGTAAGGCGCCCGCTCGCTATACTACGCATGTGGGGTTAACGGTTTCAATATTCCAGTGAAGCCGCCTCCTCACTTTGTTCTCCAGCTGCCGTCCGGGTTCCGAAGCCCGGTCGATGACAGGCTGGATTTCATGCCGGTCAGGAACACCCAGGCCGGGGTACGATGATCGGCCAGCCTGCCGGCCTGGTTTTCGGGCAGCCGATAGCGTGCGAGCGCCTGCGCCGCGGGCGCGGCAAGCGCTCGAAAACTTTGTGGCGGACGGTCGATCACCGCAATCGGCACCTCGGCGGCGATGCGCCGCCAGTTCTGCCAGCGATGAAATTGCGCGAGATTGTCAGCGCCCATGATCCAGACGAAGCGCAGCCCGGAAGCACGGCGGCGCAGATAGGTGATGGTGTCGACAGTGTATCGGGTTCCGATGACGGATTCGAGACAGCTGATGTCGATGCGCGGATCGTCGGCCATCTCGCGCGCGGCCTCGATGCGCTGGTCGAGATCGTGCAAGGCCCCGCGATCCTTCAGCGGATTGCCCGGCGTCACCAGCCACCAGACGCGATCGAGCTTCAAGCGCTTGATCGCGAACAGGCTGATGGCGCGATGGGCGACATGCGGCGGATTGAACGAGCCGCCGAGCAAGCCGATACGCATACCGTTGCTGTAGAGCGGAATTGCCTGTGAGACCGATTGCGGCGAGGTTGCAGCCCTGTTCAACGGAGCCACCGCGTGCCGCTCGGCTCCGATTGAATCAGAACCGAAGGTCTATTTTTTGTTTGACGCGTTTTCTTCACGCGAACCGACTTCCACTTCGCTTGAAAACGCTTTCGCATTCACGGCCGCGTCTGCCCGGTGCCGTGGACGCGATATTTGAAGCTGGTCAACTGCTCGGCGCCGACCGGGCCGCGGGCGTGAAATTTTCCGGTGGCGATGCCGATTTCCGCGCCAAAACCGAATTCGCCGCCGTCGGCGAATTGCGTCGAGGCGTTATGCAGCACGATCGCCGAATCGACCTCGTTGAGAAATCTGCCGGCGGCGGCTGCGTCCTCGGTCACGATCGCATCGGTGTGATGCGAACCGTGATCGTGGATGTGCGCGATCGCCTCGGTGACGCCGTCCACCACTTTCGCGGTGATGATCGCGTCTTCGTATTCGGTGTCCCAGTCTTCCTCGGAGGCGGGCTTTACCCGCGGGTCGGTTCGCTGCACCGCCTCGTCGCCGCGCACTTCGCAACCGGCGTCGATCAGCATCTCGACCAGCGGCTTGAGATTTGTCGATGCGCCCTTGCGATCGACCAGCAAGGTTTCGGCGGCGCCGCAGACGCCGGGCCGACGCATTTTCGCGTTGAGCACGATCGACTTCGCCATTTCGAGATTGGCGGCGTGATCGACATAGACGTGGTTGACGCCTTCCAGATGCGCAAACACCGGCACGCGCGCTTCGGCTTCGACGCGCGCGACCAGGCTCTTGCCTCCGCGCGGCACGATCACATCGACACCGCCGTTCAATCCGCTGAGCAGAAGGCCGACCGCGGCGCGGTCACGCGTCGGCACCAGCGTGATCGCAGCCTCCGGCAGACCCGCCTCGTGCAATCCCTGTACCAGGCAATCATGGATCGCGCGGCAGGACCTGAAACTGTCCGAGCCGCCGCGCAGGATCACCGCGTTGCCGGATTTCAGGCACAGCACGCCGGCATCTGCCGCGACGTTGGGGCGGCTTTCGAAGATCACGGCGACGACGCCGAGCGGCACCCGCACCCGCTCGATGGTCATGCCGTTCGGCCGTTGCCAGCTCTCGGTCACGACGCCGACGGGATCGGGGATATCGTGTACGGTTGCGATGCCGTCGGCCATCGCGTCGATGCGCGCGTCCGTCAGCGTCAACCGGTCGATGAAGGCCGCGCTGGCGCCGCCTGCGCGAACCTCCGCGACATCCTCGGCATTGGCTGCGAGGATCGCAGGTGCGCTGGCGCGGATGGCGCGCTCCATCGCCTGCAGCGCACGATTTTTCTGTTCCGGGGAGGCAAGCGCGAGCGCCCGAGCGGCGGTGCGCGCGCGGGTAGCCAACTCGGTCATCAGGGCCGGCAGATCGGCGTTGCCGTCGATCGCCTTCAGGGATGCGCTCATGTCGTTTCCAGCCTCGGTTAACGCCATGTCCTAGCACGGAAATCTGACCGTTGCGAAGCGCGGAAGGGGCATGGCAGGCGGGCGGGTGCCGGGTATGGCGGCGGCGGGTGGGCCAAACGGTCGGGTCGGTCAATGGCCTAGCCTTGGAAGCTAGCCTTGGGAAACCGGGCCTCTCGGGCCGCCCACCACGAGATCGTCGCGGTGGATCATCTCGGCGCGGCCGCTGATGCCGAGGATCGCCATCACGTCCGGCGACGAGCGGCCCTTGATCTTCTCGGCATCGTCGGCGTCATAGGCGACGAGGCCGCGGCCGATTTCGTGGGTGTCGGGGCCGCGCACCACCACCGCATCGCCGCGGGCGAATTGGCCATCGACCCGGATCACGCCCGCCGGAAGCAAGCTTTTGCCGGCGCGGAGCGCGCTGACCGCGCCGGCGTCGATGGTGAGCGTGCCCTTGGGCTCCAGGGATCCCGCGATCCAGCGTTTCCGCGCGGTGACGGGATTGGCGGGCGTCAGAAACCAGGTGCAGCGCCCGCCGTCTGCGATCGCCTGCAGCGGATGCTCGATCTTGCCGGACGCAATCAGCATATGCGTGCCTGCCGTGGTTGCGATCTTGGCCGCCTCGATCTTGGTGTACATGCCGCCGCGCGACAATTCGGATTCGGCAGCGCCTGCCATTGCCTCGATTTCGGAGGTAACGCTCTCCACGATCGGGATCAGCTTTGCGTTGGGATTGGCGGCCGGCGGCGCATCATAGAGACCGTCGATGTCCGAGAGCAGGATCAAGAGATCGGCGCTTGCCATGGTGGCGACGCGGGCGGCGAGGCGGTCGTTGTCGCCGTAGCGGATTTCATTGGTGGCAACGGTGTCGTTTTCGTTGATGACCGGCACCGCGCGCCATTCCAGCAGCTTTGCAATGGTCGAGCGCGCGTTGAGGTAGCGGCGGCGCTCCTCGGTGTCCTGCAGCGTCACCAGGATTTGACCGGCGCCGATGCCGTGATGGCCGAGCACCTCAGACCAGGTTCGCGCCAGCGCGATCTGCCCGACGGCGGCCGCGGCCTGGCTTTCCTCGAGCTTTAAGGTGCCGCGGGGCAATTTCAGGCGGCTTCGCCCGAGCGCGATCGAGCCGGAGGACACGATCAGGATGTCGCGCCCCTCCTTGTGCAGTTTTGCCAGATCGGCGGCGAGCGCTGCGAGCCACGAGGCCCGCACCTCGCCGGCGTCGGAATCGACCAATAGCGATGAGCCGACTTTAACAACGATGCGGCGGAATTTTTTTAAGCTGGGGCGGGCCATGGATGAGGCTTTGCGGCAAGGCTTTTCAAGCAGAGTGTCAGGCCTGTAAGGGAATACTACAAGATCACAGCGAGGGAAGCGTGCAAGCCGCGAAATTCAGCCTTGCGGCGTCGGCGGCGCCCACGGCTCAGCCAGCGCTGCGCCCTTGGCCTTACCGGAGACCGGGGCTTCGCCGATCACCTCGACCAGCGCGCGCAGCGCGTCCTTGACGCCTTCGCCGGTGACGCCCGAAATCAGCAGCGGCGTCTTCTTGGCGGCGCGCTTCAGGCGGTCCTTCTGCTTCTTCAATTCGTCCGGCGTCACGGCGTCGATCTTGTTCAGCGCGACGATCTCGATCTTATCGGCGAGGTGCCCTTCATAGGCATCGAGTTCGGTGCGCACCGTCTTGTAGGCCTTGCCGGCATGTTCGCTGGTCGCGTCCACCAGATGCAACAGGACACGGCAACGCTCGACATGGCCGAGAAAGCGATCCCCAAGACCAGCGCCTTCATGCGCGCCTTCGATCAGGCCTGGAATATCCGCCAGCACGAATTCGCGGCCATCGGCATTCACCACGCCGAGCTGCGGATGCAGCGTGGTGAAGGGATAGTCGGCGATCTTCGGTTTTGCGGCGCTGACCTTGGCAAGGAAGGTCGACTTGCCCGCATTGGGCAGGCCGACGAGACCTGCATCCGCGATCAGTTTCAGCCGCAACCAGATCCAGCGCTCCTCGCCCTCTTGCCCTGGATTGGCGTTGCGCGGCGCGCGGTTGGTCGACGACTTGAAATGCGCGTTGCCAAAACCGCCATTGCCGCCCTCGGCGAGGGTGAATTTTTCGCCCAATGTCGTAAAATCGTGGATCAGCGTTACGCGGTCCTCGTCGAACACTTGCGTGCCCACCGGCACCTTGAGCATGATCGGCTTGCCGTTGGCGCCATGGCGGTCCTTGCCCATGCCGTTGGTGCCCTTTTGCGCCTTGAAATGCTGCTGATAGCGATAGTCGATCAGCGTGTTCAATCCGTCGACTGCTTCGATGATGACGTCGCCGCCGCGACCGCCATTGCCGCCCGAGGGTCCGCCGAACTCGATATATTTCTCGCGGCGAAACGCCACGCAGCCGTTGCCGCCGTCGCCGGAGCGGATATAGACTTTTGCTTCGTCGAGGAATTTCATCGCGTATCCGTATCGGAGGGGGGTGGGCGCGGCAACCTTTTAACTAGGTAAATATCGCGAAAGTTCAATATTTTAGGGCCTTAATGAGGCTCAAATGACCATCCCGCCAATGTGCTAGAGTTGCCGCGAACCAACAATTTGCGAGATCCGGAAATTATCATGAGGCGCCGCCAGTTCATGACTCTCCTCGGCGGCGCGGCGGCCTTGCCGCTTGCCGCTCACGCACAGCAGCCGACCAAAAAGATACCTAAAATCGGGGTGCTTTGGCACGCGGCCAGCGCGGAGGAGGAGAAGGAATATCTGGAAATCCTGACCAAGGCATTCAGCGATCTCGGCTATGTCGAAGGCAAAAATGTCGAGTTTTTGCACAGGTTTCCCGCCGAACAGGCTGATCGATTTCGCGCCCTCGCGAAAGAGCTTGTCGAAAGCAAGGTCGACATTGCCGTCGGCGTGACGGCGAAATGTGCCATCGAGTTGAAACAAGCCACAAGCACCATCCCGATCGTTTTTGTTATCGTGCCGGATCCGGTCCGTTATGGGCTTGTCGAGAGTCTGGCGCATCCGGGCGGCAACGCCACTGGACTGTCACTGATGTCGGTTGATCTGTCCGGCAAGCGTCTGGGTCTTTTGAGGGAGGCGGTCCCGAGCCTGTCCCGAGTGGCGCTTCTCGCCGATCCGAAGGACCCGATTGCGCCAGGTTTTTTCTCGGCTTCGCTGAATGCTGGGAAGGCTCTCGGCCTTTTTGTCCGCTCGGTCGAAGTGCCGACACCGGATGCTGTCGAGCCGGCGTTTTCAACGATCGCTCAAGACGGCTTTGACGGTGCGGTTGTTATTGGATCGATGATGTTCAATGAACGGGCGCGGGTAGGCGCATCGGCCCTGGCGCATAGGATGCCAACGCTGACGACGGTCGGCGAAATGGTCCAGTACGGTCTGCTTATGTCGTATGGGCAGGACTTTCCCGATTATTTCCGTAAAGCCGCCGGGTATGTTGACAAGATTCTAAAAGGCGCGAAGCCCGCCGATCTGCCGGTCGAGCAGCCGACGCACTTCAAGCAGATCGTCAATCTCAAGGCGGCCAAGTCCCTTGGACTGACGATTCCGCCGTCGCTGCTGGTGACAGCTGATGAGGTGATCGAATGAAGCGCCGCATTGGGCGCGGCGCTATTTATGGCGAAGCCGCCGGCCGGCGGCGGATGAGAAATTTCTGCAGTCCTTCCAGCACCAGCTCGCGGCGCTGATTGAACACGGTAGAGCGCAGGGTCACCACGCCGGTAGAGCGGCCGGGTGTCAATTCGCTCACTTCGAGCGCCGGATAGATCGTATCGTCGGCGTATACAGGTTTTAGGAACCGGCTCGACTGTTCCAAAAAACCGACCAGGGATTCCTCGACCATAAACGGAAACAGCCCGCTTCCCGGCGCGGTGTGGATCAGCGTCTGAAAGCCATGGGCGAGCAGGTTCGGCATGCCGCGGGCGCGGCAATATTCGACATCGTAATGAACGGGGTGGGTATCGCCGCTCGCGGTCTGGAACGCCGCGAACACCGCCGGCGTCATGGTGCGGCTTGGGATGACAAAACGCTCGCCGAGCACAAAATCCTCGAGCCAGCGCTGTTGCGGCACCATGCGATGCGCTGCGGGATCGAACTCGATCATGGGGGTTTCTCTTGCTAACGGGCTGATGTTTTCGGGGAGCAATCTATATCATCCATTCGTCATGCCCGGGCTTGTCCCGGGCATCCACGTCTTTAAAACAGCGCGGCGTGAAAGATGTCGATGGCCGGAACATAGGCGAGCGGAAGCGACGCCGTCCTTCGGACGGCTATGTCCGGCCATGACGAAGCGAGGAAACGCCGCGGTCCCAAATGAGCCTGCTCGCCAAAATCTCCACCGCCTCCGACGAGCGCTCGGCGCGCCTCGCCGGCATTGGCTTGATGCTGGTGTCGGTCGGCATATTCGCGTTCGGCGATACGCTCGGCAAATTCATCGTCGCGACCTATTCGGTCGGGCAATTGCTGCTGCTGCGCGGCGCCGCCGCGCTGATCCTGCTGTCGCCCTTGATCTGGCGGCGCCGCCGCGAATTCTTGCAGCTGGAGCGGCCGCGGCTGCAATTGTTTCGCGTGGTGCTGTCCACGCTCGAGGTCGCGGCGTTCTTCCTCGCGACCGTCTATCTGCCGCTCGCCGATGTCGTCACTTATTACCTGGCAACGCCGATTTTCGTCACCGCGCTGTCGGCGATCGTGCTGCGCGAAAAGGTCGGCTGGCGGCGCTGGAGCGCCATCCTGGTCGGGTTCTGCGGTGTGCTCATCGCGCTTCGACCCTCAGCGCAAACCGTCAGCTGGCCGGCGATGATTGCGCTTGCCGGCAGCATGGCGTTTGCGGTCCTGATGTTGATCACCCGCTCGCTGCGCGCCACGCCGGATATCGTGCTGGCGTCGGCGCAATTCATCGGCACCTTTGCTTTCGGTGCAGTACTGGCGCCGTTCGGATGGATTACGCTGACGCCGGCGGGCCTCGGCCTGTTCGTTGCGGCCGGCTTTATCTCGGTGTGCGCGCTGTTGTGCGGCAACCGTTCCCTCAAGCTCGCGCCTGCTTCCGTCGTGGTGCCCTATCAATATTCGATGATCATCTGGGCGGTGATGTTCGGCTATCTCGTGTTTGGCGACGTGCCGTCGCCCGCGACGATTCTGGGCGCCGCCATCATCATCGGCGCGGGGCTTTATATTTTTCTGCGTGAGCGGGATTTGGGGCGGGCTGACGCGATGGCCAGTCCACCGGGTGCTTGACGGACAGATTACCGCGCGCGCCGTGTCGAGCTTCCCCAGCTCTTCAGCGACGACCACACGCCGCGCGAAAGACGGAAGCAATCGACAGGGGTCGATGAGCCGAGCGCCTCGAAGCGGTGCAGTTCGACGCCGCTCCACTGGAAGCCGCACTTTTCCAGGATGTTGCGCGAGGACGGGTTGGTGACGCGCGCGCCCGAGGTGAGGTGCTCGACGTCGAATTCCTCGAAGGTGAAATCGATCACCGCGCGGGCCGCTTCGGTGCCAAAACCGTGGCCCCAATGCTCGAAGCCGAGCCAGTAGCCGAGTTCCGGCGCCTCTTGATCGCGCCAGTCGATGCCGACCATGCCGATCGGGACAAAATTGTTTTCGATCAGGAACACGGTGCCGCGCGGATCGCTTGCGGTGCCGCGGACGAATTCGATGGCGTGGTCCTGAGAATAGGGATGCGGCAGGCGGCGGGTGTTTTCCGCAATGCGGCGGTCATTGGCGAGACGCGCAATCGCTTTTACGTCCGCGAGTGTCGGCCTGCGCAACGTCAGCCGTTCGGTCTCGAGGACGCAAGGACTTGCCTCACGTAGTGCCGGGGTCGGGATATCCTGCAGCATCTCGGGCTCCGTAAGCGAAATAAAAAGAGGAGGCCGGTTTCCCGCCTCCCCTTTGGAGCCCTTGGAGCTCCGCCGGTTCAACAGGACCCGGCGGACTCATGTTGTCCACCGTTACTCGGCCGCGGCTTCCGTCATCGGAACAACCGACACGAAAGTGCGGCCATTGGCTTTTGCACGAAACACGACATGGCCCTCGACCTTGGCAAAGAGAGTATGGTCGGTGCCCATGCCGACATTAAGGCCGGGATGCCAGGTGGTGCCGCGCTGACGCGCGATGATGTTGCCGGGGATGACGTGCTCGCCGCCAAAGGCCTTGATCCCGAGGCGCTTGCCCGCGGAATCCCGCCCGTTCCGCGATGAACCACCTGCTTTTTTGTGAGCCATAGCTCGTCTCCAAACTTGATCGTATCTCTAGATCAATTCCTTGACGGAATCATTTCACTTTTTGTCACGTTTCGTTTTACGCGGCGCGGATCACTTCTTGTCGCTCTTCTTCGCCGCGGCCTTCTTGGCATCGGGCTTGGCGCGCGGTTTTGCCGCAGCCTTGGCGACCGCCTTCTTAGGCGTTGCCTTTTTCTTCGCGGCCTTCGGCGCCTCGTCGTCGCCATCCGCCGGCTCAGTCACGATCGGCTTCTCGCGCTTCGGACGCGGGCCGATGGTCGGCTTGTTGTCGTTGGTCAGGATCTCGGTGATGCGCAGCACCGTGATCTCGTCGCGATAGCCGCGCTTGCGGCGCGAATTCTTGCGGCGGCGCTTCTTGAACGCGATCACCTTCGGACCGCGCTTGTGCTGCAGCACTTCGGCCGCAACCGATGCGCCGGCAACCGTTGGCGTACCGAGCACCGGTGATTCGCCGCCGACCAGCAACACTTCGCCAAGCTGCACGATCGTCCCGACATCGCCGGCGATCTTGCCTATCTCGAGCACATCATCCGGAACGACGCGGTATTGCCGGCCGCCGGTTTTGATGACTGCGAACATCGTTTTATTCCTTCGTGTTCGATCCCGGCCTCGGAACGGGTCCGGGCCGGCTTCTTGTTCAGTCGTTATGGGTTCAATTTCCGCGCGATCGGAAAACGATCCCCAAAATCCGCGCAAAAACAAACAGCGCGAGAAAATCCCGCGCCGGGTTGCCGGACTTATAGCCACCGATAGCCCCAAGTCAAGGGAAAGTGGCCTGAAATCGAGCGAAATATGAGGGATTTAGCCCAAAATGGCGAATGGGGAGTGGCGAATGGCGAATAGGGAAGGTCGCCCGCCATTCGCCATTCGCTGCTCGCCCGTTGGATGAAACCAACGGGTTCCAGCGCCGTTGTCCCCCGAATTTCCGCTATGGGCAGGGCAAATGTCCGAAGACACCTTGACGACCTCCGGCATCGGCAGGCACGGCGCCACCCGCCTGCCGTCAGTCGATGTCGACAGCTTCAATATCGAATTGAAGGACGACGACGGCTTTCTCGGCGACCGCGCCAGCAAAGGCGCGTTTCGCAAGATTTTGGATACGCTCCGCAAGCCGCTGAAGAAGAACGGCGAAGATCCGTTCGGTAGCAAAGATGCAGTCACCATCCCCAAGACGACGCTCGACGAGGCGTTGGTGGGTGACGACGTCGGCGCCGCCGCGCTGGTGCATGGCGCGATCGAGGAATTCGCGCAGGAATTAGCCTATGTGACGCAGCGGTTTCTCAAGACCAAGGCCTGGGCCGACACCGAACGGATCGTGGTCGGCGGCGGCTTTCGGCAGAGCCGGGTCGGCGAGCTTGCCATCGCGCGCACCGATATCATCCTCAAGGCCGAAGGCTTCAAGGTCGATCTGGTGCCTATCCGGTTCCATCCCGATGAAGCGGGCCTGATCGGCTGTCTGCACCTGGCGCCATCCTGGATTTTCGAGGCCCATGACAGCATCCTGGCGGTCGATATCGGCGGCACCAATATCCGCTGCGGCGTGGTCGAGACCCGCTGGAAGAAAGCGGCCGACCTGTCGAAAGCCTCAGTCTGGAAATCCGAGCTCTGGCGCCACGCCGATGATGAGCCGACCCGGGAGGGTGCGGTGAAGCGGCTGGTGAAAATGCTCAAAGAGCTGATATCGGCTGCCGACAGCGAGGGCCTGAAGCTTGCGCCCTTCATCGGCATCGCCTGTCCCGGCGTGATCAACGAGGACGGCTCGATCGCAAAGGGCGCGCAAAACCTGCCGGGCAATTGGGAGAGCAGCAAATTCAATCTGCCGGCGAGCCTGATCGAGGCGATCCCGGAGATCGGCGGTCACGACACCGCGGTCCTGATGCACAATGACGGCGTGGCGCAGGGCCTCTCCGAGGCGCCGTTCATGCAGGATGTGGAGCGCTGGGGCGTGCTGACCATCGGCACTGGTCTCGGCAATGCGCGCTTCACCAACCGCAAGAAGGACAAGGATCAAGACAAGGACGAGAAGAAAGAGAAGAAGAGCAAGGATTAACGCGGCCGAATACTTGCGAAGGCCGGAACCGGCGCGGCCGGTAACCTTGACCGGTTAGGTTAAAACCGAGTTCGCATTGCCGAACGCCGGGGGATCGCTACCGTCAATCCGTCGCTCACCTTGGCCAGCGAAGCCGCACTTCCCGGCCAAAATTTCAATGATGCGACACGGGACCGCCGGTTTTTATCGCGTACGGCGGTCCCACCTTTGTCCCGCCTTCGGGCCGCTCGCTTGGACCGTGCGACGCCGCAATTTCTCCCTCCCGTGCCTTGTCTGGATAGCCGTCCTCGCCTAGAACACGGCCCGACCAAAGCGGCTAGAGTCGCTCCAATATGGCGCCTGGAGAGGTGGCAGAGTGGTCGAATGCACCGCACTCGAAATGCGGCATAGGTGCAAGCCTATCGGGGGTTCGAATCCCTCCCTCTCCGCCAGTCATGTCTATTGAATCATTGAAATATCACAGATAATTTTTCGGATCGAAGGACTAGTCCCCAACTCAGCTCCCAAACGTCAGTCCTAGCGAACGTCGACCTAGGCACCCTGACCGCTGAAAAAGCTGAACAGGGCCCTCGATGTGGTTGGCAGTCGACTGATTTTAGATTGTACCAACCCACCTCGCGATATCGGTTACGTTCTGCGATGTCGTCGTATGGTCTTGGCCGACATATTCGGTCTTTTGTAACACCATCGCCAAGCGATTCACTGAGTGCCTTTGTTAGCGCGCCGTTAACCCGGGCGTCTATTGCCTCTTGGGAGCTTTTCGGTGCCCTCAGTTCCTTATTTTTTCGGAAACCGCCCGACGCCTCTCTATGAGAACCGGGTTCGCTTCGAGCCCCGCCCAACCCGACAGAGAAGGCAGGCGCGCCATTAAGGCATCGGATGCGCGTGCGAGGATTCGGAATTGCGCGCGTCAGCTAGCGCGCTGCGATAGGAGCGGAGGGTCCACCCGAATGCGCGTGCATCGCTTTCTTCGCTCGTGCCGCTAAGCCGCCAGCAACCCCTACGCCCAACACGTAAATCCATCCCTCCTGAAAATCGAACAGATGCGAATTTAAAAGCGAACTCACGACATTCTGAACTACAACGATGAGCCCGATCCACGCCGCGAAGTTCGTCGCGCGAAATAGCAAAAGATGAAAGTACCACATTGCATAGAGGACAAAACAACCCAACGCGCCCCACTGCACGGCCACATAGAGCGTTTGATTGTGCGGATTGTTGATCGAATCAGGCCAGGCGCCGCTCTTGCCCAGGGCTTCCCTATCGAACAATTGTTGGGTTGAACCTGTGCCCTTGCCGAATAGAGGAGCCTCGCCGATAGACTCGATCGACTTGCTCCAATACTCCAGTCGTAGACCCGTAGAGGTTGGACGATTGGCTTCATGATATTCTTGGTACTCGACTGCCACGTGTTCGACATGTTGTCGCAAATAAGGTGAGGCCAACCAGACTAGTATCGCGGTCGCCATCGCTCCGGCAAACAGTAATAGCGTTGCACCACGGTCGAGATGCCTGACGGCGAAAAGGATCAGTAGCACCGGCATGTAGAGCAAGGCCGTGCGCGCTGATACTACGAACATCATATTGGCGAAGAAGCAGAACATCAGCGTCGCGCAGACCGTAGCTAGCGCTAAGCGCCGCTGATTGAATAACGTCAGAGCGAAAGAAGCTAATGCAAAAATGCACAAAGCAAATTCTTGGCTCTGATCGATATAGTTCTTTATGGGCACACCCGCGGGCTCATTGGCTGTAATCTTCCAATCCGGCGCGAACAGCACGATCCACGACAGCCCCATCAAAAGTGCGCAAGAAACCAGAAACGCGACGAACACCCAGTTCCCACGCTGTGAGCGTTCAAAATGATAGAGTAGGAATGGTATCGCGAGAAGTTTCGTCACGGAACTAATGCCATGTAGCCTCGCAGACCATGAACTATCCGCCCACAGCGTCCCGATGACGGCAAGCGCAAAGAAAGCCAGTGGTAGCGAACAGGCAGGACGTTTCAGAGAGTTCAGGAATGAGCTTGGATCGAGCGTCGGGATCAATACAAGAAACCAAATAACCATGAAAATCGCGACGCCGGAAGTCGACCATGGAATGGAGGCCCCCACTAGAACCGGGTACATGTCGACGCACAGGAGCCAAAATGAAGAATGTGCCGCCGAACGGACAACAGAGAATATCCCGGCGTTCCGTGTGGTTTTGTGCACGGCTTCCAGCATGTTTATGCGACAAAGGTTGATGTCGCGGGCGTGAGCGTTTGGGACGTCTCTTTCAACCCAACAGCGCAACCCAAGAACGCAAAAAGAACCGCATCCCGACTGATGCGTCCGTGCGCGAGGCTTTCCACTACGATAAAGGCAAAACCTATAACTATGATGCAGCCAGCTAGTGGCGCCCCGTCTGAAATGCTTCTCGCTTGCAATTTCTGCTTTTTCATTATCGCCGGCCCTCTCGATCAGGACCTCTCGTCAATTCATGTGAGCAACGCGCCGTTTTATCGAAATAGCTGCGTGGGGTGACATGCCATAACAGGAAAAGAAGTCCGAGGCCGTTTGAAAGCAGCGTTGTTGATAGCGGCACGTTGAGCAAGATCTGCGGAATAACAGACGCAGAAATGAGTACGAAGCGATCCGGAAGCCCCGCGGATGCCTTGTTTCCGACTGCTATCACCAATCCACAAACGAGAGCTGATAGTGGCGCAAAGACCGGTCCAACAGACGCAACGCCTTCGGTAGCAAAGAGCGATGCGTTCATGTTTCCGAGTTTATATTCGTTGGCAAAAACGACACCTAGCTGGTCGGAATACGGACACGCCACAAAACGCTTGACGATCGATATTTGACAAAAATGGGTCAACGGGTGATTTGCAAAGAACGCGTTATAGTGCTCCAGAGAGATTGAGGGGATCGCGAGAAGCCGAAGGCTGAATAATCCGAAAGTCTGGCCCGATACATCGGGAAGAAAAATCATCGCAAACAAACCGACCAACAAGGGTATCAAGAGCGACAGTACAGCGGATATTTTCGCCTCAAACATCATGGACAGAAGAGCGATGAAGACCAAATAGAATGGAAGAAATAGGGAGACCTTCGTCAACGTAACGGCGTAGTACATCGCGGACACTGAAAACAGCGCGAATAACATAAGCCATCGACGTTTTGCCAGCAGACATGCGAACGCGAAGGGGATCAACGCTCCGCTAATATTACCTAGGAGGTATTGCACCGCGCGTGGATGAGCGAGCTCAGTCCGGTATTTATACATCTCCGACAGACCGACGAAGTGAAACCCACTCAACGAGGAAATGGCCAGCGTAAAGATTGCAAACACAAGAATGCACGCCGGGAGATGGTTAAATGTCTTGAGTGGGATGGTGGTTGCGCGATTTGTTTGCGGTCGAATTAGAAGAGCTGGAACCAAAAATAGAATGATCGAAACGATCGCAGATATCAGCGCAGTGCGATGGTCGTACTCTAGCTCACTGAACCGATTGAGCCAAAAATAACCAGCCGTCATCGTAAAGAGATAGAAGCTGACGAAATAGCCGAAACTAAACTTGGCGAATTGGAATGCTGGCGCAATGCACGCAGTGAGCAGAAGCGCGGTCGCAGCGCTTGCGCTAAAAGCGTCATGATACCGGACGTGGAAAGCGACGGAATGAGTCGAAACCATCGCCAGCGACAGAAAGAACAGCCCAAAAAAGCAAAGCAACATTGAAGCCCTGAGGAGCCCCGCTCCGCTCCAAGAAAAAGCGCCGCCTTCAATGGTCCCGTTGCTAGAAGTCAAAGGAAGTATAACAGCGTCCACCGTGTCGCAAATCGCGCACGATTGGATGCGTAAGGCTTTAACCGCACCACGTAGTGTCATCAATCCAGCGCCGCCGCCAACCGATTCAATCCGTCAGCGCAACTCCAAATCGAACGTGCGCTCGAACATCTTAAAGAGAGCCGGAACGACACCATGCGGAATTGTGATCTGCAATGGGAGCAGCGGCGCCTGAAGTTATTTCGGCGCAAGAAAAGTTATTTGGCGCAGGTTGTAAGACTTCAATGTGCATTTTTTAGCGCGCCCCACAGCAACTTTTGCTATCCGCGCAATTATTGATATTTCGAAGGAATTATTGGTATGTACATTGTGAAAGAGATCCGAATCTTTGAGGGCGGGGCCGGACACTTTGTCATTTAAGATCTGAATTCATTCGTTGGCGGCTTCGTTGCCCCTTGGCATCCTTCTTGGAAAATTCCTGAAGGGTCATTCGCTCGGCTTTCCAGATTTCATATCTAGCCCAAAGCCAAACACCGGCAATGGCGACCAACGGAAGCAACAATAACCACCACCATGACATGCGAGAGCTTTCACAATGTCCCGCAACTTTGGGATTTGGATACGCCGGGACAGGATCAGTTGGTTTCTTGATTGGCAACGCCAGATCAATCGGCGAAATTATTTTCGCCGAAAAAAAGCTATTTGACGCAAGTTGCAAGACTGTAATGTTGCATTTTAGACGCGTGATCACGGCAATTTTAGATATTCCCAGCAATTATTGATATTTCGAAGGAGCTATCGGTATGCACTCTGTGAAAGGACCGAATCTTTGAGGGGAATTAGTTTGGGACCGAACACTAAAATGGAGTTGCATCAGAGCTACCCGCAATGCCCGCGCGGGGATTTTTGTGCGCTGTTGAGCATTGCTAACTCGGTTCAATGGACGAGTGCCTAGGCCTCGGCGCTCGGCGTCAAAATAAAAAATGAATGAGGAACGACACCGCGCCGCCAACAAATGAGAAAAAACCTATAGCTATGATGCAGCCAGCTAGTGGCGCCCCGTCTGAAATGCTCCTCACTTGCAATTTCTGCTTTTCATTATCGCCGGCCCTCTCGATCATGACCTCTCATCAATTCATCTGAGCAACACGCGCGGGGTGACGGGCCAAAACAGGAAAAGAAGTCCGGAAGCAACAATGACCACCACCATGACATGCGAGGGCTTTCATAATGTCCCGCAACTTTGGGATTTGGAGACGCCGGGACAGGATCAGTTGGTTTCTTGATTGGCAACGCCAGATCAATCGTCGAAATTATTTTGGCGCAAAAAAAGCTATTTGACGCAAGTTGTAAGACTGTAAATGTTGCATTTTAAACGCGTTACCACGGCAATTTTATTCCGAGCAATTATTGATATTTCGAAGGAATTATCGGTATGTACATTGTGAAAAGACCGAATCTTTGAAGGGAATTTAGTTTGGGGCCGGACGCCAAAATCGAGTTGCATCAGCGCGACCCCGATGCACATCATCCATTCTCAGTTAAACGGATGTCTTGGTCGTGGTTCTCTGCCGAGCTTGTTCGTATTGAACCAGCGGAATTGGAATTCCGAGTGAAGGGAGATGCAGCTTATTTAGCGCTGCATGATTATGTTCGCTCTGATGGGGAGACGACTGTAAACGGAGGGAGCCGTTCGACGCTTACTGACGCCCGAGATAAATTGACGTTCGCGCCGATCGGATCTTCCGTGGAAGGTTGGAATTGTTTCAAAGGCCGGGTGTCGTCGGCCTTTGCCGTTCATCTCGCCCCTCCCACATCATGTCACGACGCAAACGATATCTCAAAGATTCCTCCATCTCTATATTTTGAAAACAACAATCTTAAAGCTACGCTCCAAAAACTCCGAAGCGTCCTAGATGGCTCTGGCATAGACGACCATGCATATGCGGAGACCCTCGGGCTGTTGCTGTTGTGGGAACTACGGCTCGCCGCTGACCCAAAGCACTCGCAACTGAAGCCGGTTCGCGGAGGTTTAACTGGACATCAATTAAGGCGCATCAAAGAGTTTGTTGATGCTCACATTTCGAAAGGAATCGGGATATCCGAGCTAGCGAACTCGGTAGGATTGAGCCAGTTCCACTTTATTCGGGCGTTTAAACACTCAGTTGGGCTTTCGCCCTATCAGTACGTCCTATCTGAGCGGATCAGCGTTGCGAAAGAGATGTTGTTGAAACGCGATCTATCGATTGCCGACGTGGCGCTTACGGTGGGGTTTAGCGATGCAGCCCAACTGAACCGCGTGTTTCGAAAATTGATTGGAGTTACGCCAACGGCTTTTCGGCGCGAGATTGGGTTGGGTTACTTGCATCACGTCTTAACCGAATCGAAATCTCTCGGTTAACCCCAGAGAGCCTAATTCGCCAACGTTAGAGCGCGACCGACGCGGATCAAGGCTGAAATATTTCGGCGTCGCGCAATTGCTTCCGCCGCATATCTACCGTGCTTGAATGCATTCCGATTACCTTTTGGTGCTCCCGGCGAGGGGCCACCGTGCATTTGGCATCCACCGTTTGCCATCGCGGGCGACTGGCACGGCTTCCCGCTTCGTGTTCGTGCCCGCATCTCCTGGCCCGGTGCATGTGTAATTGCATGGCGTTGATTCTCCGATTTGGTCCGCATCTCACTCCCCTCCACGTTGCGGACAATGGCCTGGCCACCCTCGTGGGGCGATATTTCCAATCAGGTTCCGGCAAGGCCTTTGCCAAGAGGCGTTTCCTGCAGAAAGTGCAAATGACGGGCGATTTTTCTGCTATGTCTTGCAGCGCGCGATCCAGCTCGAAGATTGCCAGGCTTTCGATAGATCTGAGTGGCCTTCATCGCGCCGCATGCATGGGCACCATCTCCTACGGAACCGCATCGCCTCGAACGGCAACGGCGTCCATCCACAGATCAATTTGTTTCGTCGTGCGGGTTGATGAAGCGATCCGCGATGGTCCATAAGCGTCCTCCCGCGGCTGGTTATCACCCACAGCAGCGGCGTCAGAAAGATCGCACGTGACAAACATCTATCGACAGATTGCCGAGGAACTCGGCGTTCGCGAGCAACAGGTCGAGGCGACGGTGGCGCTGCTCGACGGCGGCGCCACCGTTCCGTTCGTGGCGCGTTATCGGAAGGAAATCACCGGCGCGCTCGACGATGCGCAATTGCGCACGCTGGAGGAGCGCCTGAATTACCTGCGCGAGCTGGAAGAACGTCGCATCGCGATCCTCAATTCGGTCCGCGAGCAGGGCAAGCTGGATGCCGCATTGGAGGCGGCCATTCTGGCGGCCGACAGCAAGGGGCGACTGGAAGACATCTATCTGCCGTTCAAGCCGAAGCGCCGCACCAAGGCCGAGATCGCCAAAGAGGCGGGGCTGGAGCCGCTGGCCGATTTGTTGCTGGCGCAGCCGGAGAACGATCCGCAAACCGTGGCCTTAACCTTCATCGATCCCGACAAGCAGGTGGCCGATGCGGCTGCCGCGCTCGATGGCGCGCGGGCAATTCTGGTGGAGCGCTTCGCCGAAGACGCCGACCTGATCGGCGCGCTGCGCGAGCAGATGTGGTCGAACGGGCTGATGGCGTCCACCGTGCGCAAGGGCAAGAAAACCGAGGGCGAGAAATTCAAGGACTACTTCGATTTCAGCGAGCCGCTCACCAAACTGCCCTCGCACCGCATCCTGGCGATGTTCCGCGGCGAGAAGGAAGAGATCCTCGACCTGCAGATGCTGCCCGAGCCGGTCGCCGCGACGCCGGCCGCGATCAGCGCGTATGAGGCGAAGATCATGCAGCGCTTCGCCATTTCCGGCTCTGGCCGCCCCGGCGACAAATGGCTGGTGGAGACGGCGCGGTGGGCGTGGCGCACCAAGATCGAGGTCCATCTCAACATCGACTTGCGGATGCGGCTGTGGACCGCGGCCGAGCAGGAAGCGGTGCGGGTGTTCGCGTCTAATCTGCGCGACCTGTTGCTGGCGGCGCCGGCGGGCGCGCGCGTCACCATGGGCCTCGATCCCGGCTTCCGCTCCGGCGTCAAGGTCGCCGTCGTCGATGCCACCGGCAAGGTGGTGGCCACCACGGCGATCTATCCGCACGAGCCGCAGAAGCGCTGGGACGAAGCGCTGGCGACGCTCGGCAAGCTCGCCGTGCAACATCGCGTCGATTTGATTGCGATCGGCAACGGCACCGCGTCGCGCGAAACCGATAAACTCGCCATGGAGTTGGTAAAGCTGCTTCCGGACTTGAAGATGTCGAAGATCGTGGTGTCGGAAGCCGGCGCCTCGGTCTATTCGGCCTCGGCCTTTGCATCCGAGGAATTGCCGGAACTCGACGTCACCTTGCGCGGCGCGGTGTCGATTGCCCGGCGGCTGCAGGATCCACTGGCCGAATTGGTCAAGATCGATCCGAAGGCAATCGGCGTCGGACAATATCAGCATGACCTCGGCGAGAGCAAACTGGCGCGCTCGCTCGATGCCGTGGTCGAGGACTGCGTGAATGCGGTCGGTGTCGATGCCAACACCGCCTCGGCGCCGCTGCTGGCGCGGGTATCGGGGATCGGCACAGGGCTGGCGCAAAGCATCGTCCAGCACCGCGACGCCAACGGCCCGTTCAAGTCACGCAAGGCGCTAAAGCAGGTGCCGCGGCTAGGGCCGAAAGCGTTCGAGCAATGCGCCGGCTTCCTGCGCATCACCGGCGGCGACGACCCGCTCGACGCCTCCGGCGTCCATCCGGAGGCCTATCCTGTCGTGCGCAAGATTCTTGCCGCGACCAAGAGCGACATCAAGGCGCTGATCGGCAACGCCGAGATCCTGCGCGAGGTCAAGCCGCAAAGTTTTGTCGATGATACTTTTGGCTTGCCGACGGTGACCGACATTCTGCGCGAATTGGAAAAGCCCGGCCGCGATCCGCGCCCGGCCTTCAAGGCCGCGGTGTTCAAAGAGGGTGTCGAGACGCTGAAGGATCTCAAGCGCGGCATGATCCTCGAGGGCACGGTAACCAACGTCGCGGCGTTCGGCGCCTTCGTCGACATCGGCGTGCATCAGGATGGGCTGGTGCACATTTCGGCGATGTCGAAGACCTTCATCAAGGATCCGCGCGAGGTGGTGAAGTCGGGCGACATCGTCAAGGTGAAGGTGCTGGAGGTCGAAGTCGCCCGCAAGCGCATCGCGCTGACGCTGCGTCTCGATGACGAAGCCGGCGGCAGGAGCGAGCGTCCGGCGCAAGGCAAGCCAAGTAACAATTCCCGCGCGTCGAAGACATCGTCGGCGACGCGCAAGCCGCAGGAACCGTCGGGCGGCGGAGCGCTCGCCGAGGCCTTGCGCCGCGCCAGTGAGAAAGGCGGGAGCGGCAAAACCAGGGCTTAGTCGAGCAAGGCTTAGTCGAGAGCGCGCAGGAGGCCAACGCCATCTTTAGCCACAGGCAAAGATCGTCTGCGTGGGGAATTTATCCGAAATCAATTCCGGTCCATCGGCGCGAATCACGAACATATCCTGGATATGCCAATGATCGACGTGGGGCTCCATGGCGATCACCATTCCCTCCTCCAGGCGTCGCGGGTTGTCGCGTGAGATCACTGGCTCCTGCTGGTGCCACCAGGCGCCGACGCTATGACCGGCCAGCATCGATTTGTAGACCATGCCGGCAGCTGCGAAGCGGCCCACCACGAATTGATAGACCTCGCCGGCCGTACGTCCCGGTATCAATTGGTCATTGGCGGCCCGGTAGATGTCGCGGATGACAGCGTATTGGCGGTGCTGCTCCGCGCTCGGCGTGCCGAGCACCGCACATCGCGATTGATGGCCGGGATAACCCTGCACATAGGCGACGTAATCGGTGCGGATCGCATCTCCCGGCGCAAACGGAAAATCACTTTCTCCGGCATAGGGAACCGTGTTGCGCTCCGAATTGAGAATGCCGTGGGTGAATTCCGACCCTCCGGCCAGGCAATGCGCGACCAGCGCGGCATGCAAATCGCGCTCGCGCATGCCGGGGCGGACGGTCGGAAAATGCGTGAGGTAAGCTTCGTCAAGAAGATCGGCGCCGCGTTTCAACCGCGCCAGTTCAGCTGAGGTTTTCACCGCGCGCACGATATCCATCAGGTTGACGCAATCCAAAGGCCGCATCCGCGGCAGACGGCTGCGCAGAATGTCCCAATCGGCGGCGCTGATGAAATTGGTCTCGAAGCCGATTTTCGATTCAGCCAATCCCATCTCAGTGATGACCTTGGTGAGCCGCTCGACCGGCGGCTCGGAATAGCCCTCATACACATCAAAATGCTCGATAAACGAATCCCGCCGCGCAAGTCCCTCGGCGATCGCATTGACCACCATGCGCGGTTCACCGCGGCGCGGCCAAACCAGATAGACCCCGCGCGGCGAATCGGCGAGGTCGAGGTGGCGCGCCAGCGTCCCGGGATAGACCAGGCCGGAGAGATAAGTGAAGTTGATGCCGGCGCGCGCGACGATGGCATCAAGGCCTTGTTCATCCATTTGCCGGGCGAGGCGCTCGGTCTGTACTAAATCGGAAACCGCTGCTTTCATGTCCTTCAACTCTCCAATGAGGATCTTGGTAGCGCTCACCGACGGCGCGAGCGCGACGGGGTTTAGCTTGCTTGTTGTTCGACCATTCTGAGGAAACGCTGGGTTCGCTCGTGCTTTGGATGATCCAGCACCTCTTCGGGTGGCCCTTGTTCAACGATCAGGCCATCGTCCATGAAGATCACCCGATCGGCGACCTCGCGCGCAAATCGCACTTCATGGGTGACCACGATCATGGTCATCCCGGCTTCGGCGAGGCGGCGGATCACGGCAAGGACTTCTCCGACCAGTTCGGGGTCGAGCGCCGAGGTCGGCTCGTCGAACAGCATCAGCCGAGGCGAGATGGCGAGCGCGCGGGCGATTGCCACGCGTTGCTGCTGGCCGCCGGACAGGCGGTGCGGCAGATGGTCGGCGTGATTGGAAAGACCCACCATGCGCAGCAAATTCATGGCGAGCGCGCGCATCTTGTCGGTCGCTTCGCCATAGACATGGATCGGCGCTTCCATGATGTTTTCGAGAGAGGTGAGATGATCGAACAAATTGAAATGCTGGAACACCATGCCGATACGGGCGTCGGCGCGCGCCTTGGCCACGTTACGAATGGGCTTCAATCCGCCCCCGATCTGCTGCTGGTATCCGACATACTTGCCGTCGACGGTGATTTCGCCCCAATCGAGCGGCTCCAGATGGTTGACCAGCCGCAGCAAGGTGCTTTTGCCGGAACCGCTCGGGCCCATCAGCACCACGACTTCGCCGCGGTGCACGGACAGGTCGATGCCGCGAAGGATTTCTCTGTCGCCGTAGGATTTTTGGACATTCCGGCAGATCACGAAGGGTTGGTCGGGCGTCATACTTTCGGTGCGGCTTGCCTGCAGACCGTCCATCCAGGCGGTCGCCGACGGCACAGGTGCGGCTGAAGCGGTTGCCAAAGCGGCTTCGCCAGGCGGAACGGCTTTGGCGCTCAGCTTTTTCGAAGCCTCGAGGCTATAATATCTTTCCAGGTAGAATTGGGCTATCGCCACCGCGCTCGTCAGGACGAGATAGATGATGCCGGCAGCCGCGAACACCGTGAAAAATTTGAAGTTCTGCCCTACGATCTGTTGCGAGCGGAACGTAAGCTCGTTGACGAAGATCACGGATGCGATCGATGTCCCCTTGATCATGGAGATGGTCTGGTTGGCCATGCCGGGCAGAATGGCGCGCATGGCCTGAGGCAGAATGATGCGCCGAAGCGTCAGAAAGGGTCCCATGCCGAAGGAGGCCGCGGCGAGGCTTTGCTTGCGGTCCACCGAAAGGATGCCGCCGCGGATGATCTCGGCACTGAAGGCGGCCTCGTTCAGCATGAAGCCGACGACGGCGGTCGTAAAACTATCGAGCTTGATGCCGACGACGGGCAGCGCGTCGTAGAGAAAGACCAGTTGCAGGATCAGCGGCGTGCCGCGGATGAACCAGATATAGAGCCAGGCCGTTCCCTGCAGCGGCGGCAGTGGGGAGAGACGCATCAAAGCCAGCACCAGACCGATCACGACACCGCCCGCCATCGCAAGCGCCGCGATTTCCACCGCCGTCAGAGCACCGTCCAGCAGGAAAGGTGACGACGCGTAGCTAAGCACCTCCATCAGCGGCGCAGGTACGAGGTTAGACCGCCAGCCGAAGGCGGCGGCGATCACGGCGATGATAACAACGCCGCCGCCCCATAAACTCCGTCGATCCAAGGCGCCCGTGCGCGCCGCTGTCGCGATTTCCGTGCCGGTTTCGCCCATGGTCAGCCACACAATCTGGCGGTTGCATATGCCACTGCCCGTGCGGCGGTGACGAGATCGGAGAGCCGCACGCGCTCGTCGGCGGTGGGCCATTCCTCATAGATGCGAATGTCGCCTGGGCCATACTGCACAGTGGGGATGCCATGCGCGGCGATGATGTTACCGTCGCCGACATTGCCAAGCCGCCCCCAACCGCCAACGACGGCTTGAACGCCTGATGCCAGTTCCTGACCCCTCGCCAACGCGGCCACCAGATCATGATCGGCGGCGCAAGCCATTGGCTCCTGGCACCATCCTTCCTCGGTGCCCTTGGCCGGTACCTCAAAGCTGTAATTGAACGCAGGATGGTCGCGCCGGATGCCTTCCAGCAGCGCAGCAACATCCGCTCTCACGCTTTGCAGCGTTTGTCCCGGCACGGTGCGGAACTGCAGCAACAGCTCGGCCTGCTTGCTGTGCAGCCCGGTGTGGTTCTTCTGATAGTAATGCTCCTTGTGGAAGGTATCGAAAGTGTGGGTCGGAAATCCCGGCAACTCCGGGTGGGGGATAAAATTCATCCAGCTTGCTTGTGGAATTGGATCGAGGCTTGGGCCGATGCGGCGAATGACCTCGCAAAGCTGTTCGATCGGATTCCAGTACTGGGCCTTGGCTTCGGCACTATAACGGAAGAACAGCTCCGGCGCCTCGACCCGGATGCGCGCCATCACAATGCCGACGCAGACATTGGCGATGGTGTTGTTGGAGTGTTCCATGTTGATGCAGAGGTCCGCCTGGACACCGCTGCGCAGCAGCGCCCTTGTCCCGGCGCCGCCGAGCTTGTGCGCGATCACCGGACACAGCAAGACGTCGCCTTTGAGCCGCGTGCCTGAGCGAATGATGGCCTCCAGGCCGCAGAACGCGGCGGCGATGCCGCCCTTGTCGTCGTGGGCGCCCATCCCCCAAACCCAGCCGTCCTCGAACTTGGCGCCATAGGGGTCCACGGACCATCCCGGCATTTCGACGCCGGGATCCATATGTCCGTTAAGCATCAGGCTTGGTCCCTCGCCGCTGCCACGCAAGATGCCGGTCGGCTGCCGGCTGGTCACCGTGGGATCGAAGGGATGCACGACGTCCATCATGGTGACGTCGAGCCCGATGTCCTCCATCCGTTCGGCGAGATGATCGGCGATCGCGTGCTCCTGGAAGGCGGAACTGGGGATGCGCAGCAACGCCTGCTCCACTTCGAGCACGCGCGCGGCATCGACGTGTTCCTGCACGCCGGATAGTTCGGTGTTCATGGCTTTTCTCTCCGCTCACACACTGCCGAAAGCTCACCGCGCCCCGCGCCGTCAGAGCCACGGTCATGATGGGTCGCGCGATAGTCTTCGCGCTCATTCGGTCAGGGTCGTAGGCTCCGTGGTGAGGCCATAGTCGACATGGTAGCGCTCATAGATCGCCTTCTCGGCGCCGTTGGCGCGTATCGCCGTGAGCCCGTCATGCAGCGCCTTGACCAGATCGGGATTACCCTTTGCCGTGCCTACCGCGATCCTGGCGCCGGTGATCACGTCGAATGCGCTCTCGATCGTGGTGGGATTACTCGCAACCATGCTCTCGCCGACGAACTTGTTGACCGCGACCAGATCCGCTCGCGCGTTCTGGACAAGGCGCATGCCGCTGGGCATGTCGGTGGACGTGATGATATTGACTTCAGGCTTGCCGGCGGCGACGCACTTGCTGCTGGCGTCGCGCAGCATGGCTTCCTGCGTGGTCCCGAGCGTCGTGGTACTGGTCAGGCCGCAGAGATCACCAAGCGAATGGATGTTCTTGGGATTGCCCTTGGCGACGAGCATCCCGGTGGCCGCATTCATATAGACCACGAAATCCAATTTCTTGGCCCGCTCGGGTGTGTACAGCAGGGTGTCCCACATGACGTCGATCTGGCCTGACATCGCCGCCGGAATGAGCCCGGACCAAGTTCCGATCACGAACTGCATCGGGACGCCAATGCAGGCAAACGTCGCTTGGGCGAGATCGGCATCTAAGCCGACCAGCTTCGAAAAATCCTTGGGGTCGCGCATGCTGAACGGCACGCTCTCGCCATCCTGACCGATCTTGATCGTCTTGCCGGCGAGGCCGGGATATTTGGCTGCGAGCTTTGCCGGTTCGCAGGCTGCATCGTCAGCTCTTGCGCCGCACAATGCAGAAGCGGCGAGCAAAGCCAGGCAGGCGGCGCCGCGCAGTACGATCGGACGCGCAAACTTATAAAAAGTATGCATGAATTTCGTTTCCGTTCTTGAGAGCAAACCCGGCTGGCACAAATTATTTCGTCAGTATTGGGGCATTACAAATGAATTATAGACATCTGAATCATGCATATGCATTATACGGGAATGGATTCTCGGCACTTGGAAACGTTGTTGTGGGTTGCAAGGCTTGGCGGCATCGGCGCTGCAGCGCAGCATCTCAATTTGACTCAGCCGGCGGTCACCCGCCGGATTCAGGAGCTTGAGCGAGAGCTTGGCGCCAAGGTGCTGCGCCGCCAGGGACGAAATGTGGTGCCGACGCCGGTGGGCCAGACCTGCCTCGGCAGCGCCGAGCGCATCCTGTCGGAAGTTGCGACCATGCGCGTTGCGGCGAGCGGCAAATCCGCCGTCGGCACCATTCGCGTCGGCGTGGTTGAGAGCATCGCGCTGACGTGGTTTCAAAATTTCCTGGCCCGGATCGAGGGACGCTATCCCAAGGTGCAGATGGAGATCGACGTCGATCTATCGAACCGATTGATCACCAGTCTTGCGCGACGTCAGATCGACATCGCCTTGCTGCCTGGTCCGGTGCAATTGCCCGGCGTCGTCCGTGTGTCGCTCGGCGATTGCGCCATGCAGTGGTTGGGTCATCCGCAACTGTGCCCGAAGGATCGGGAGATGAAGGCTGCGGATCTCGCCGAACTGCCGATCATCGGCATGCCGCAGGATGCCAATGCTTATCATTCCATCATCAACTGGTTCGAGGAGGCGCAGGTCACGCCCAGCCTTATGCATTGTTGCAACAGTTTTAGCGTGGTGGCGCTGTTGGTGCGGCGCGGAGTAGGCGTCAGTCTGCTGCCGCCGGACCTGTTTGCCGGCGACCTCGAGCAAGGCGTGCTGAAGGTATTGATTGAACAGCCCGACGTTCCGAAGGTGGAATATTCGGCAGCCTATTTGCCCGCAACGAACGCCTCGATCCTTCCGGAAGTCGCGGCAATCGCGCGCGAGGAAAGCTGGTTCTTTGGCCCGTCACGAACACGGCGCAAGAACTTTGGCGGAGGGCCTTCTCCCGCACTGCAGGTTCGGGCGATCCTGAAGGATGAGGTCCCGTAGCTTCCTGCTTGAAAAAAAACGGTCGCATGTCGCCTAAAATTCCGCGATCGACTACATTGGGCGCCGCACCCGGCACGGAGCCCTGTTGATGAGTTTGGATATTCTGGTCAAGAACGTTGCGCTGTGGGGCACCAAGGGCCTTTGCGATCTCGGCATCGCCGGCGGCAAGTTTGCCAGCATCGGCCGGGGTACCACGTCCTCACCCGCAGCGCTCACGCTCGATGCTGAGGGCCGGATGGCGGTGCCGGGCTTTGTCGAGCCGCATATTCATCTCGACAAGGCGCTGATCTCGGAGCGAGCGCCGGTCAATATTTCGGGCACGCTCTCTGAGGCGATCGAAATTCTCTGGGAGATCAAGCGCAATTACACCGTGGAAGAAATCGCCGATCGAGCGTCGCGTGTGCTCGGCCGTGCGCTGGAAAACGGCATCTCGAGATTGCGCACGCATGTTGACGTCGATCCGATCGGGGGCACGCGGCCGGCCGAAGGTTTGATCCGCGCCCGTGAGCGGTTTCGCGATCTGATGGATATCCAGATCGTCGCCTTTCCGCAGGAGGGAATCATCAAATCGCCCGGCACCGAGGCGCTGATGCGGCAGGTAATGAAGCTTGGCGTCGATGTCGTCGGCGGCATGCCCTTCAACGAGGCGTCGCCGGCAGACAGCCGGCGGCATATCGAGATCGCCTTCGAGATCGCGAAGGAGTTCGATGCCGACATCGACATGCATGTCGATGAGACCGACGATCCGATGGCGCGAACGCTGGAAGTGCTCGCCGAGCTGACCATCAAGAATGGCTGGCAGGGGCGGGTGACCGCCGGCCACACCTGCGCGCTGGCGGGTTACCCGCGGAACTACGCCGATCACGTGATCACGCGCCTGCGCGAAGCCAATGTCAACATGATCGCCAATCCGGCCACCAATCTGATGCTGCAGGGCCGGCTTGACGATTATCCCAAGCGCCGCGGGGTGACGCAGGTCAAGGAATTGTTGGCGGCCGGCGTCAACGTCGCCTGTGGACAGGACTGTGTGCACGACACGTTTTATCCCTTCGGCCAGAATGATCCGCTTGAGATCGCATTTCTGCTCTGTCATGCCTCCCATATGAGCCAGCCGCCCGAGATTCTGACGGTAATGGATATGGTCACCAACAACGGTGCCAAGGCCTTGCGCGTGCCGGATTTTGGCGTGGCGGTAGGCAGCGTGGCCGATCTCGTGGTGCTCGAAGCGCGTGACGTGCGCGAGGCCTTTGCGACGCGGTCGCCGCGGCGCTGGGTGATCCGCAAGGGAAAATTGATCGCCGAGACCAAATTGGAGACGCTGCGCTATTTTGACAGGCTGGCCATGCCGGCCTCATAAGGGATTTCGAATTTGGATTTTCGCCAACTGCGTTACGCGCTTTCGGTCTACAAGGAGCGCAGCTTCACCAAGGCGGCGAAGCGGCTGAATATTTCGCAGTCGGCGGTCAGCGAACAGGTCAAATTGCTCGAAGAGGAAATCGGCTTCGAATTGTTTCGCCGCACCTCGCGCGGCATCGAATCGACCGACCGTGGCCGCACCTTTCTCTACGAGTCCGAGCGGGTGATGGGCGACCTGCTCAGCCTGTCCGATACCGCGCGGCGGCTGCGCGGCGCGCTGCAGGACACGCTGACCATCGGCATGGGTTCCGGCATGGCGCAGATCTTCATTCCGCGCATGTTTGCCGATCTCAGGAACGATCTTCCGGGCGTGCGGCTGGAAATCCTGACCGCGCCGACCAAGAATATCTTCAACGAGCTGCACGAAGAGAAGCTCGACGCCGGGATCGCGATCGAATCCGATCCGGAGCGATTGCCGGCCGGCCTCGTGTTCGATCGCCTGATCGATGCCGAGATGGCGCT
Source organism: Bradyrhizobium lablabi (assembly GCF_900141755.1). Taxonomy (NCBI): domain Bacteria; kingdom Pseudomonadati; phylum Pseudomonadota; class Alphaproteobacteria; order Hyphomicrobiales; family Nitrobacteraceae; genus Bradyrhizobium; species Bradyrhizobium lablabi. The sequence continues at coordinate 4,332,803 of NZ_LT670844.1, forward strand.
GATCACGCATCCAAAACACGCGCTGGCGCGCTCGAAGCAGCCGGTCGATATCGGGCGCCTGCTCGCCGAACCCATCATCATGAGCGAATTGACTGTCGGATACGGCCAGGTGGTGCTCTCGCTGTTTACGGATTTGGGGATCAAGCCCAATATTTTGGCGGTGGTCGACAATATCGAGACCATCAAGATGATTGTGCAATCCGAAGGCGGTATCGCCATCGTGCCGCGCGCCTGTGCGGAAAATGAAGTCACGTTGGGACTACTGAAGGCACTTTCGATTCAGCCGGCGCGCAATGTCGCGTTCAGCCTGTTTCGGCGGCGCGAGCCGATGTCGCGGCGCAAGGAAACGGCATTGCTCAGATTGCGAGAGATGCTGAAAGCCTAGGCATTTTCGAGCGGCTTTTATGGATCGGAATTTCCGATAGCCGTATCGAAATTCGGCCTTTGCTTAACCGAAAAATCTGACCCATTGTGCCGGCCACGCGGATGATGCCGGCCCACTTCGGCATCGCCACATTTTTTCGGAGAACGGTTGCGAAGCATGTCGAACAATTCCGCTTCCGCGCGCCTTCGCATCGGCATCGATACCGGCGGAACTTTTACCGATATCGTCTCGGTCGATGTCGTGTCCGGCGCGACCCAAGTGACAAAAGTGGCGAGCACGCCTTCTAACCCCGCGATCGGCCTGGTGCGTGGCGTCAACAAGATTCTGGCCGCGAGCGGCGCCACCACCGACGCTGTCGCGGGCCTCGCCCACGGCACTACGGTTGCGACCAACGCGCTGTTGCAGGGCGAGATCAATTCGCTCGGCCTGATCGTCAATGCAGGCTTTCGCCACATTCTTGAAATCGCGCGCCAGTCGGTGCCGGAGGGCTACGGAAATTCCTACTTCTGGGTCAAGCCCGACCGCATCGTGCCGTTGCAGTTTGTCCGCGAAGTGGTTGGCCGATTGGATTTCCATGGCAATGAATTGCGCCCGCTCGATGAGGCGAGCGTTCGCGAAGCCGCAAAATTTTTCCGCGCGCAAGGCGTGCGCGCCATCGGCATTTGTCTGCTGCATTCCTACGCCAACGATGCGCATGAGCGCCGCGCCGCCGAGATCGTCGCCGAGGAATATCCCGACGCGACGTTATCGTTGTCTTGTGTGGTGCTCCCCGAATATCGCGAATATGAGCGCGCTGTGACGACATTGGTCGACGCCTTCGTCAAGCCGCATATGGAACGCTATCTCAAGCGCGTGCATCAGGAGCTCGGCGCCGGCCTGCAGGACAAGCCGTTTTTGGTGATGCAGTCGAGCGGTGGCGTCGCCAGCGCCGATCAGGTGGTGCGGAAGCCAATCACGACCGCGCTTTCGGGGCCTGCGGCCGGCGCGCTTGGCTGCGCTGTTATCGCCGACATCGCGGGGTTTCCCGACCTGGTCACGCTGGACGCCGGCGGCACCTCGACCGACCTCTGCCTGATCGAAGGCGGCAAGCCGCAAGTCACCAATGGCGGATCGGTCGGCCCGTTCCCGGTGCGGATCCCCATGATCGACATCGAGACCATCGGCACCGGCGGCGGCTCGATCGCCTGGATCAGCCGCGAGGGCCATCTCAAGGTCGGCCCGCGCAGCGCCGGCGCCGAGCCCGGGCCGATGTGCTATCCGAACGGCGGCAATGAGCCGACCATTACCGACGCCAATCTCGTGCTGGGGCGGATTCCGCCGTCGCTGATCGGCGGCGGCATCGCGCTCGATGTGGCCCGGGCGCGCGGCGGCATCGCGGCGCTCGCCGCGAAATTGCCGGGCTCGATGAGCGTCGAGCAGCTTGCCAGCGGCATCATCGAGATCGCGAACTGGAGCCAGGCCAACGCCATCCGGCAGATGACGATCCAGCGCGGCATCGATCCGCGCGCTTTTGCATTGCTGTCGTTTGGCGGCGCGGGTCCGGCGCAATCGGCGGCGGTGATGGACCTCTTGGCCATGAAGGCCTGCATCGTGCCGCCGAATCCCGGCAATCTCTCCGCCTTCGGCCTGCTCGCGGTCGACTGGCGCACCGACCATATCGTCACCAAGGTGATGCATGAAGGCGCCATCGATCTTGCCGACGTCGCTTCGCGCTATGCCGCGCTGGAGCGCGAGGCCATCGCGACGCTGATGCGCGACGGCATCGAGGCCTCGCGCATTCGTCTCGTCCGCGAAGCCGACATTCGCTATGCCGGCCAGTCGATGGAAGTCCGCGTCACCGCGCCCGGCGGCGCGGTGGATGCGTCATTTTTGGCCGGACTGATCGGCGCCTTCAATGCGGCGCATCTCAAGACGTTTGGCTATAATTATGCCGGCCAGCAGAAAATTGAATTGGTCAATCTCTGCGTCTCCGGCTTTGGCGTGATCGAGCGGCCGCAGATGCCAAAGCTCGATTCACGGGAGGGCAAGCCAACCGCGAAAGGCCGCCGCGCGGTCTATTTCGGCGGCGCGTTCCAGGACACGCCGGTCTATGACCGCGCCTCGCTGCCATCCGGTGGCCGGATCAATGGCCCGGCGGTCGTGGAAGAGTTTGGTTCGACGACGGTGGTATTTCCCGGGCAAACGCTCGAGGTCGATCCGCACGGCATTCTTGTCATCCGCTCATCGCAGGAGGCTTCACGATGAACGTGCATCACACCCAGCACCCGTGGCCGACCGCGCCGCAGCGCAAAACGGTCGCGGTCGATCCGATCGTGCTGCAGATCGTCGAAGGCACGCTGAATTCGATCGAGGCCGAAATCGAATACGCCATCGAGCGCACCGCGCGCTCGCCGATGATCCGCGAAGCCCACGATTTTCGCGTCGGGCTGTTCGACCGCTATTGCCGCAAGCTGACCGGGCGCTCCTATTCGGCGATGCCGAACGGCGTGGTGCGCGATTTCCCGCCGGAGACGATGAAGCCCGGCGACGTGTTCCTGATGAACGATACCTATTTGACCGAAGGCTCGATCGGCCATCTGCCCGATCTCTGCAGCACGGTGCCGGTGTTTCATGACGGCCAGGTCGTCGCCTACATCCAGGCCTTCGGACATCACGACGACGTCGGCGGCCGGGTGCCGGGCTCGATGCCGGGCACGGCGGCGACCGTGTTCGAGGAAGGCATCGCCATCCCGCCGGTGAAGATCTACAGCGAGGGCATCCGCAACGAAGCGGTATTCACCATTGTTCGCCGCAACACCCGCGTGCCCGAAATGCTGTCGGCCGATCTCGACAGCGAAATCCAGGCCTGCCTGATGGGCGCGCGGCGGATGGCTGGGTTGTTCGAGCGTTTTGGCAAGGAACAGGTCGAGGCCTGCTTCCAGGCCATCCTCGAAAAATGCCGCGACATCTATCGCAACGAGCTATTGGCAAAAATCGCCGACGGCGAATATGCCTGGGAAGATTATGTCGAGCACGACGGGATCACCGACCCCAAGCTGCACAAAATCGCGCTGAAGATGACCAAGAAGGGCGGCAAGATCACGCTCGACTTCAACGGCACCGATCCGCAATCGACCGGCCCGATCAACTGGCCGGCGGACTATGCCGACGGCGCATTCCTGATCAAATGGATCGCGCCGATCCTGCGCAATCTCGCTGATACACCCGAACGCGCCGCGGAAATCCATGTTAACGAAGGCGTCTGCGACGTGTTCGAGGTGATCTTCCCGCCAAAGGGCACGCTGATCACGCCGGAATGGCCGGCCGCGACCAATGCGCGCTCGTTTGTGCTGTTGCGCTGCCTTGGCCTGCTCGCCGGCGTGGTCGCGCAAGCCGTCGACGGCCGCATGCCGGCGGATCAGGAGACCATCCGCTACACGGGTTTCTTCGGCACTGATCTCGAGGGAAAACCGTTCCTGTCGCGCGAGGTGCTCGGCGGCGGCTCGGGCGGGCGCTATTATGCCGACGGTAACGACGCGATCCACATCGTGCCCGACTCGCGCAACCAGCCGGCGGAATTCACCGAGACGCGGTTTCCGCTGCTGGTCGAAAAACTCGCGCTGCGCACTGATTCCGGCGGCGCCGGTCTCCGCCGTGGCGGGCAGGGCTACGAAAAACATTATCGCGCGTTGGTCGATTGCCGCACCATCGTCACCGCCGATCGGGTGCGGCTCGGTTGTTACGGTCTCAATGGCGGCAAGGCCGGCCAGCCGTTTTGCGTGACGGTCGATGCCGACGGCGAGGGTTTTGACCTTGGCGGTCTCGTCGATGGCGAGCCCGTGCTGAAAGGGCAGGTCGTTCGCGTGGTGACGACCGGCGGTGGCGGCTGGGGCGATCCGCTGCAGCGCGAATTGGAATTGGTGTTGCGCGACGTCGTCGAGGGCAGGGTCTCGCTTGCAGCCGCGGAAGCCGATTATGGCGTGGTATTGAAGGGCAGCGCCGACCAGCCCCTGATCGACGAAGCCGCCACAAAACAGCGCCGTGCCGAACTGGCTAGCGCGCGAAAAAGCGCGCTGCCGATGATTGACCGCGGCGAGGGCTATGAAAAGATGCTGCGCGGCGAGCACCGGCCGCGGATGCGATAAACCAGGCGATAACGGAGTTTTCCGCGAATGGCGATTGAAGTTGCAAAGGTCGAACTGAAAACCGTTCAGGACGCGAGCGGGCTGGAAGCATTGATCGCGGCCGGCAAGTTCGGTGCCGACGAGGTCATCGCCGTGATCGGCAAGACTGAAGGCAATGGCGGCGTCAATGATTTCACCCGTATCCTGGCCGACCAGGCCTTTCGCCGCGTGCTGCTCAAGCACGGCAAGCGCTCCGAGGCCCAGATCCACGACGTGCCGATGGTGTGGTCCGGCGGCTGCGACGGTGTCATCACGCCGCACGCCACGGTTTTTGCGCGTAACGGCAAGACCGGTCCGGCCGACAAATCGCGACTCGTGATCGGCACCGCGCTGAGCGCGGAATTGCTCCCCGAAGACATCGGCCGTCCGGCGATGGTCCAAAAGGTTGCGGATGCCGTCAAAGCGGCGATGAAGGATGCTGGAATCACCGATCCGAAGGACGTGCATTACGTCCAGACCAAGACGCCGCTTCTCACCATCGACTCGGTCCGCGATGCGGAATCCCGCCACCAGACGCTGGCCTGCGAGGTCCACGATTCCATGGGCGTCTCCAACGGCACCACCGCGCTCGGCATTGCGGTCGCGCTCGGCGAAGTGCCGATGCCGAAGGCCGAGCAGATTTGCAAAGACCTCGATCTCTATTCGTCCGTCGCCTCCTGCTCGTCGGGCGTCGAACTGACCCAGGCGCAGATCGTGCTGCTCGGCAACAAGGCCGGCGCCGGCGGCCGCTACCGGATCGGCCATGCCGTGATGCGCGACGCGCTCGATATCGACGGCATCTACGATTCGATTCGCGACGCCGGTATCGAATTGCCGGAACGGCCGCGGGCGGAAGACTTGAAAGGCCGTGTCGTTAATTGCTTCATGAAATGCGAGGCCGACCGCCGCGGCGTGTTGCGCGGCCGGCGGCAGATCATGCTCGATGATTCCGACGTCCATCATCACCGCCATGCCAAGGCGGCCGTGGGCGGCGTGGCGGCAATGGCCATCGGTGATCCCGCGGTATTCGTGTCGGTCGATGCCATGCATCAGGGCCCGCATGGCGGCGGTCCGGTGGTCGCGATTGTCGAATTGGACGAATAGAACCGGCACGTTCCTTGCTCTAGAAATGAGCGCTTTGCCGGCCGCCGGACTGCAAAGCGCTCTTTGGGTAAATGGCTGGAGCATATGATGAAATTGCCGAATTTCAGGTTATTGGCGATCGCCGTCTTCTTGGCCTTGGGCGCAGCCGCGTCCGATCCGGCTGCCGCGCAGGACAAGGTGTCGGTCGGCGTATTCCCCGTCAGTTCCTCACTGCCCTATTTCGTCGCGCTGGAACGAGGGTTCTTCAAGGAACAGAACATCGAACCCGAGATGACAAAATTGATGGGCGGTCCGCCCAACGTCGCGGCAATGATGACCAACCAGATCGAGGTGTCGGCCGTGCTGGTGACGCTCGAAGGGCTGAACGCCGATGTGAAGAAGCCAGGCGTCGCGATGTACATCAGCATGAACAGCCAGACCAAGGTCTGGAAGATGGAGCAATTCGTGGTCCGCAACGGTCTTAAGGCGGAGACGATCGCCGACCTCAAGGGCGCAAAGCTGATGTCGGCGCCGGGGCCGGCCAATCTCAACACCGCCAAGGCCATTCTCGCCAAGAACGGATTGAAGGATGGCGACTACACCATCGACCAGCTCGACATGGGCCAGCACGTCAACGCCATGACGGCCGGAACCTTCGACGGCGGCTACACGCTCGAGCCCAACGCCTCGATGATGATCAAGGCCGGCGTCGCGCGCTCGCTCGAGACCGGCGTCATCTCCAAATATATCCTGGGCGACGAGAAGGCCGACGCCTATGCCGCCGGTTGCGCCATGACCACCGACTTCATCCAGAAGCGGCCCGAGGTGGCAAAACGCTTTGCCGCGGCGTGGGCCAAGGCAATCGATTTCATCAACAAGAACCCGGATGAGGCGCGCAAATATCTCGCCAAGAACACGTTCACCCCCGACAACGTCGTCGATATGGTTTCGATGCTGGGATACGTGATGGCCGGCGATATGAGCCCCAAGCAAATCGGCGACCTGCAAAAACTTGCCGATTTTGGAAATTCGATCGGCGTCGTCCCTGAAAAGCTCGACGTCACCAAGGTCCTGCAGAAATTCTAAAGGGTAACGCCGTGGCCGGAGCACAGCTAGCTGCAAAGGTCGACCAGGTGGGCAAGGTTCACGATCCGTCGGCGCGCACCGCACCCCACGTCACCATTCGCGGCCTGACAAAGCGGTTTTCCGACGCCACCATCTACGACAATTTCGACTTCGACATTCCGCGCGGCAAGTTGATGTCGGTGTTCGGCCCCAATGGCTGCGGCAAGAGCACGCTGATCAACATGATCGCGGGGCTGTTTCCGCTCGATGCCGGCGAGATCCTGTTCGACGGCCAGCCGCTCTCCAGCATCAAATTCGGCTATGTGTTCCAGAACTATCGCGAAGCGATGTTTCCCTGGCTGCGCGCCTTCGACAATATCGCTTATCCCTTGAAGGTGATGGGCGTGCCGAAGGCCGAGCGCACCGTCCGCGTCGAAAAGATCGTCTCCAACCTCAACGTCAAGATCGATCTCAGCCTTTATCCTTATCAGATGTCCGGCGGCCAGCAGCAACTGGTCTCGATCATGCGGGCGCTGATCGTGGAGCCGGAAATCCTGTTCCTCGACGAACCGTTTTCGGCGCTGGATTATGAAATGACGCTGTTCATGCGCGAGCAGCTGCAGCGGATTTTCGTCGAGACCGCAACGACCACGGTGCTGGTGTCGCACGATCTGGAAGAGGCGGTTTATCTGTCGGATCGCATCCTGCTGTTGTCGCGCCATCCGGCGCGCGCGGTCGAATTCGTGCATTACGATGCGCCGCGTCCGCGCACCCCGAAAACGATGTCGGAGGCCGATTTTATCACTATCAAGGCGCATTGCCTCGAGGTGTTTCAGCGCGAAGTTCGGAAAGGCTGAGGCAACGATGAAACGCTTTCAGATCTTGCTTCCTTTCGTCGGCGTCGCGGTGCTGCTGGTGGTCTGGTCGGTGACGGTGTGGGCGCGGGTGGTCGATCCGGTGCTGCTGCCGTCGCCGGCGTCAACCTTCCGCGCGATGTGGATCGGGATGACCAGCGGCAAGCTCGGCGCGGATTTTTTCAAAACCGTAGAGCGCACGATCTATTCCACCGCGATCGCGGCGGTGATTGCAATTCCGCTCGGCATCCTCCTGGGCTCGTCGGAAAAGCTCTATCGCTCGGTCGAATTCCTGATCGACTTTTTCCGCTCGACCCCGGCGTCAGCGATGTTTCCTCTGTTCCTGGTGCTGTTCGGCGTCGGCGACCGCACCAAGATCTCGGTCGCGGCCTTTGGTGCAGCGCTCGTGATCCTGTTCAACGTCGCCTATGGCGTGATGAATGCGCGCAAGACGCGCATTCTGGCTGCAAAGGTGATGGGCGCTTCGCGCCTGCGGGTGCTCTGGGACGTGATGCTGCTGGAATCGCTGCCGCAGACCTTTGTGGGATTGCGCAACGGCGTGTCGCTGGCGCTGGTGATTGTCGTGGTCGCCGAGATGTTCATCGGTTCGACCGATGGGCTTGGCCAGCGCGTATTCGAGGCGCAGCAATTGTTTGACATGCCCGACATGTATGCTGCGATTTTCGCCGCCGGCGCGCTGGGCTACGGCCTCAACCTCCTGTTCCTCACGATCGAACGCCGCTTCGTGCACTGGGCGGGCAGATAACGGAAATCCGACATGACTGACAATCTGAGCCGCAAGACGGCTGTCGAACTGGCGTCGCTGATCGCGACCAAGGCGGTGAGCCCGGTCGAGGTGCTCGACGCCCATCTCGCCACCATCGCCCGCGTCAATCCAAAACTCAACGCCATCGTCACGCTGGTGGAAGATGCCGCGCGTGAACGGGCCAAAGGCGCGGAAGCCGCGGTCATGCGCGGGGACAAGCTCGGCGCACTGCACGGCCTGCCTGTTGTCATCAAGGACATCACGCCGACAAAAGGCATCCGCACCACCTATGGTTCGCCGCTGTTCAAGGACAATGTACCGACCGAGGATGCGGAGGTGGTGCGGCGCCTCAAAGCCGCCGGCGCGATCGTGCTCGGCAAGACCAACACGCCGGAATTCGCCGCCGGTGCCAATACGTTCAACGATGTGTTCGGTGTCACGCGCAACCCCTGGAATCCGGCGTTGAGCCCGGCGGGCTCCTCCGGGGGATCGGCGGTCGCGGTGGCGACCGGGATGGCGCCGTTGGCGCAGGGCACGGATTTCGGCTGCTCGATCCGGATGCCGGCCTCGTTCTGCGGCATCGTCGGCATCAGGCCTACGCCGGGATTGACGCCGAACTGGCCGATGCCGCTGGCCTGGGACCCCGGTCAAGTCCACGGACCCTTGGCGCGCACCGCCGAAGATGCCGCGCTGATGCTGGATTCGATTACGGGTTTTAGCCGCATCTCGCCGATCTCGGTGGCGCCGCCATGGGCCAGCGCGCGCGCCATCGTCGCAGACGCCAAGGACGCAAAGGGCCTGCGGGTCGCTTACGTCTCCGATATAGCCGGTATCGGCGTCGAGCCGGAAATTGATGAGATCTGCCGCGCGACTGCGATGTCGCTGCGCGATGCTGGTGCTACCGTAGAAGAGATCGCGTTCGACATTTCCGATGGCAAGGGGCCCTATCAGGCGTGGCGCGGGCTCTGGATGGTCGGGCAGCAATTCTTAAATCTCGACCGGCTCGAAGAGTTCGGCGTCAATCTCAAAGGTAACGTCAAGGCGGGGCTGAAGGTGACGCCAACGGATTTCGGTGCCTCTGAACAAAAGCGCGCGCAGCTATTTCAACGCTTTGCAAAATTCTTCGAACAATACGATCTCTTGGTCACGCCGCAATCGCCCGTAAAACAGTTCCCGGTCGAGATGAATTTCCCGACCCTGATCAACGGCAAGAAACTGGAAAATTACACCGACTGGATCGCCGGCTCGTTCCTGATCACGCTGATGAGCCTGCCCGGCGGCAGCGTGCCCGCGGGCAAGACCAGCGACGGATTGCCGGTGGGAATCCAGATCATCGGCCCGCGTTTCGAGGAGCCGTTGATTTTGTCGGTCATGAAGATCGTGCAGCAGAGCCACCCTGTCGGGTGGCCGCCTCACGCCTGATTAGCGGCCACCCGCGCGGCAAAGGCTGCGAGCGAGGTCGGCGGACGCCCGAGCAGCCAACCCAGCACATTGGGATTGCCCTTGAGACCGTCGCGCGCATAGGCGCGAAACATTTTTGTCAACGTTTCGCGCTCATGGTCGTCCATGCCGGCGCTGCGGGCGCGCTGGTCCCAGGCCTCGATAGTCTCGGCTTCGGCCCGGATGGTTTTGTTCAGCGCCCAGCCGAATGTCTCGGCGGTCTCGATCTGGTTGAGCGGCAACGTTCCGACCAGTTCGTAAGTGGCCGCCGAATGGCCGCTGGTCGTCAGCACGATCGCAGCCGCCTCGGCGACATCATCGAGATCGACGAGGCTTAGGCGGGTTTCGACCGGATAGGGCACGCGATAGACACCCTCGCGCTTCATAACGTCCCATTGCGCGAGGCTGTTTTGCATGTAGGCGGTCGGCTGCAGCATGGTGAAGTCGAGCACCGAGGCAAACAGCATCTCCTCGACTCGCAGCTTGTTCCAGTGATGTGGCATTGCTTCGATCTGCGGATGCAGCACGGAATGATAGACGAGCCGCGGGACGCGCAGGTCGGTTGCGGCGGCAATGAGTTCCTTTGCGAAGTCGATTTCGTGCGGACTGACGTTCGGGCAGATGTGATAGATCGCCTCCGTCCCTCGCACCGCGCGGGACCACACATGTGGATCATCCATCGCGCCCGCGATGACCTCTCTAGCGCCCATTGCCGCCAGCGAGGCGCCATGCGCGATGCTTCGCACGAACGCCCGCACCGGCGCGCCTCGCGCGACGAGCGCCTTTATGATCGCCTTGCCCGTTTTGCCGCCTGCACCCGTGATCAGGATCATGCGTTATGCCCCGATGGTCGCAGTTAGCCCTTCGCACTTCTTGTCAGCTCAAACAGCCGGCTCGGACTAAGCGGAATTTCCAGGAGTTCGACGCCGCGCGCTTTCAGGTCGAGCGCGTCCTCGATCGCCTGCGCGAACAGCGGGCCACCGGGGATCGCGCCCGCTTCACCGGCGCCCTTGATGCCCATCGGATTGAGCGGAGATTTTGTCACGGTGTGGGCGAGCTCCATCCGGGGAACCTCCAGCGCGGTCGGCAAGAGATAGTCGGCGAGCGACGCGTTCAGCAGTTGTCCCTGATCGTCGAATGCCAGTTTCTCGTAAAACGCATTGCCGATGCCCTGCGCGACGCCGCCATGGATTTGCCCCGCGAGAATCATCGGATTGATCACGGTGCCGCAGTCGTGCACCACGACGTACTTCAAAATCTTCAGGTCAAAGGTTTGCGGGTCCATTTCGACGATCATGGCGTGGACGCCGTTCGCCGTCGCCCCCATCTTGGGCCCGAAATATTGTGTCGATTCGAGCCCCGGTTCGGTGCCCGGTTGGACCGCGCCGCGCATCGGATTGGCCCGATTGGCGAGATCGCCGAGCTTTACGAATTTTTCGGGAATTCCCACGATCGAAACCCTGCCGTTCTCGACCACGAGGTCATCTTCGGAGCATTCAAAGAGATCGCTCGCGAGCTTTAGGGCCTTCTTGCGCACCACCTTGGAGGCTTCATTGACGGCGTTGCCCGCGACCACCGCGCCGCGGCTCGCAAAAGTGCCGGCGCCCCAGTAGAACTGGTCGGTATCGCCGGTGACGACGTCGACATCGCCGACGGCGACACCGAGCTGATCGGCGGCAATCTGGGCAAACACCGTGAAATGTCCCTGACCCTGGGTGCCGATCCCGGTGGCGACAGAGACCTTGCCGTTCGATTGCACCTGAACTTTTGCCCCTTCATAGGGGCCGATCCCGGTGCCCTCGACATAAGCGGCGACGCCGATGCCGAGATGGCGGCCTTGCAGGCGCGCCGCCGCTTGTTCGTCCCTGAACGTTTTGTACCCGATTGCATCCAGCGCGAGGTCGAGCACCGGCTCGTAATTGCCGCTGTCGTATTCGAGTACTCCAAAATCCTGATAGATGATTCCGTTGTTGTACGGGAACGCGTCTGGCGGAATCAGATTCCGCCGCCGGATCTCTGCGGGGTCGATGTTCAGTTCATGCGCCGCAAAATCAAGCAGGCGCTCCATCACGAACACGCCGTGCTGACGTCCGGCGCCGCGATAGGGCGTGACGATCGGCAGATTGGTGAACACTTGCGTGAACGTGCTGTCGTAGTTCGGCACCACATAGGGTCCGAGCAGGGTGCATTGGCTGTTGATAGGCACCGTCAGCCCGTAGGGATCGTAGGCGCCGCCGTCGTGCAGGAACACGTCCCTGATGCCGAGGATCCGGCCATCTTTGGAAAGCGCGATCTCCGCGTCGTGGATCTGTCCGCGCTCATGGGTGGTGGCGAAAAAATGCTCCAGCCGGTCCTCGATCCATTTGATCGGCCGGTTCAGCTTCATCGACACCCAGGGAAGCAGCACCTCCTCGGGGTAAAACATCATAATCTTCGGCCCAAAACCGCCGCCGACGAAGGGCGCGATGACGCGAACCTGCCGCTCGTTCAGTCCAAGGATGCCGGCAAGGCCGTTGCGGACGAACACCGGCGCCTGGGTCGTATCCCAGATCGTCATCTGGTTGGCGCGCGCATCCCATTGCGCAACCACGCCCCGGGTTTCGATCGGCGATGAAATGCCGTGTTCATACCGGAAACGCCGTTTTATCAGATGATCGGCCTTGGCCGCGGCCGCGGCATAATTGCCCTTGGTCTGACGGACGTGCGCCGAAAGATTGGAGCCGAGGTCCTCGTGGACCAGCGCCGATCCTTCGCGCAGGCCTTTTTCCAGATCGACCACCGCCGGAAGCTGCTCGAGTTCGAGCTCGATGTCTTCGAGCGCATCCTCGGCGATGTAGCGGCTCTCCGCGATCACGATCGCCAAGGGCTCGCCGACATGCCGCACCTTGTCTTTTGCCAGGGGAACCTGGGTGCGCGCGTTGAAGATGGTGCCCTCGATCGGGGGAGGCGGCACCAGGATCGGCCCGGGCTGCCAATAATCGCCGAGGTCGCCGGCGGCGTAGGCCGCGACGACGCCGGGCCGCTGCAACGCCTTGGAAACATCGACCTTTAGGATTCGCGCATGCGCGACCTGGCTGCGCAGCAAGGCGGCGTGCAGCATGCCCGGCAGCTCGAGGTCATCGATGAACAAGGCCTGGCCGGTGAGAAGCCGGCGGTCCTCATTGCGTTTGATCGGTTCGCCGAAGGTACGCGTGGACATCTGGCGTCAGCCCCGCATCCGTTCCGCCGCCGCCATCACGGCATCGACGATGTTCTGGTATCCGGTGCAGCGGCACAGATTACCCGACAACGCTTCGCGCACTTCGTCTTCGCTGGGTGAAGCGTTTTCGTCGAGGAATGCGCTCATGGTCATCAAAATACCCGGCGTGCAGTAACCGCATTGCAGGCCGTGATGATCGTGCATCGCCTGCTGCAGCGGATGGTATCCGCCATCCTTGTTCGCAAGCCCTTCGATGGTCGAGATGTCATGGTTGTTGGCCTGCACGGCGAGCATCAGGCAGGAGCGCACGGCTTGGCCGTCGAGCAGGATGGTACAGGCGCCGCAGACGCCGTGTTCGCAGCCGACATGGGTGCCGGCCAGCACCAGATCGTGGCGCAGGAAGTCGCTGAGCAGCAGGCGCGACTCGACGCGGCGCTGATATTTTGTGCCGTTCACCGTGAGCGTGATGTCGTGATCGTCAGTGTCCATCGCGCCCCCGCTGATAGGCCGTCTGCAGCGCGCGCTCGGTCAAAACGCCGGCGATATGGCGCTGATAGTCTGCTGTCGCGTGAACGTTGCCGCCGGGATCGATCATGGCCTGCACCGATGCCGCGACATCGCGGATCGCGGCTTCGGTCGGCGTGTGGCCGATCAGGCCGCCCGCCGCCGCGCCGGCATCGACCGGCGTTTCACCCACCCCGCAAAAGGCCAGTCGCACATCGCTGCATTCACCCTTGTCGCCAAGTTTCACCATCGCAGCCACGCCGGCTATGGCAAAATCGCCGCGCCGGCGCGCGATCTCCATGAAGCACGAACCGGTCCGCGGTTTTGCCGGCGGCAACTCGATCTCGACCAGCATCTCATCGGGCCCAAGGTCGGTCGTCAGCGCGCCGACGAAAAAGTCCGGCGCCTCGATCCATCGCTCTTGCTTTGCCGTCTGCACGCGAAACCGGGCGCGCAGCGCGAGCGCGACCGCGGGAAGTTCGGAGGCCGGATCGGCATGCGACAGATTTCCGCCGATGGTGCCGCGGTTGCGGATTTGCGGATGCGCGATATGCGGCAGCGCTTCGGCGATCAGAGGAAACGCGCGTGCAAACGCCGCATCGCGCTGCAGCGCCCGGTAGCGCGTCAGCGGTCCGATCCGCGTCGCCGCGCCGGACGAACCAATGCCGGCGAGATCTTCGATCTCGTTGATGTCGATCAGGATCGCGGGCCGCGCGAGGCGAAAATTCATCGCCGGCATCAGGCTCTGTCCGCCCGCCAGAAATTTCGCCTCGTCGCCGTGCTCGGCTTTGAGCGCAAGCGCGTGCGCAAGCGAAGTTGCGGCGATGTATTTGAAGGGAGCAGGCTTCATGGCGCTCGCGTGCAAGAAAACAAAACGCGCCTCCCGCAAAAGCCAGCGAGACGCCGCGCGCAAAGTATGAGACGGCACCCGGCGCAAGTCAAAAAATCCCGGCGCTTTTTGGCTATCTGAAAATCCGATGGGACCATGTTTGGCACCGATGGTTGTCTTGCCCATTAATATCTCCGCATTGCGCAAACATTGAGCGCGCCAAGCGCATCGGCGTTTGCCACTATTTGCCCATGGCGCCGCAAGTGTCGAAGTCATTGAAGCCCGATGATCCGCGCGTTACGCTGCGAGCGGACGGGCGAGAATCATTCGCCGTTCGAAGCGAACCGGTACGCATGAGCAACGACGCGGCTGCCACGGTTAAATCAGTCTCGACACCGCAACGCCTCGCGGTCGATGTTCGCAATGTCTCGCTGACGTTCGAGACATCAGACGGCAAGGTCGATGCGCTGTCGAACGTGTCCTTGCAGGTCGCCGACGGCGAATTCGTTTCCTTCATCGGTCCTTCCGGTTGCGGCAAGACCACGATGCTGCGCCTGATCGCCGATCTGCAGCAGCCGACATCAGGCACGCTTCTCGTCAACGGCATGAGCGCGGAGCAGGCGCGGCTCGGGCGGCGATATGGCTATGTGTTCCAGGCGCCGGCGTTGTTTCCGTGGCGCACGATCGAGAAGAATCTAAAGCTGCCGCTGGAGGTCATGGGTTTTTCCGATAGCGAGCAGAAGAGCCGCGCGGCGCGCTACCTCGCGCTGGTCAACCTCACCGGCTTCGAACGAAAATTTCCCTGGCAATTGTCCGGCGGCATGCAGCAACGGGTCTCGATTGCGCGCGCGCTGTCGTTCGATCCGGCGCTGCTCTTGATGGACGAGCCGTTCGGCGCGCTCGATGAGATCGTCCGCGATCATCTCAATGAGCAATTGCTGCAATTGTGGGACAAGACCGGCAAGACGGTCTTGTTCGTTACCCACTCGATTCCGGAAGCGGTATTCCTGTCGACCAAGATCGTGGTGATGTCGCCGCGGCCCGGCCGCATCATCGATGTCATCGATTGCGATTTTCCGCGCGACCGTACGCTAGAAATCCGCGAGACGCCGGAATTCTTGAAGATCGCGCAGCGCGTGCGCACCGGCCTTCGCGCAGGGCACTCTTATGACGAGTAGCGCCTATGACGAGTAGCTCGCATGACGAGTAACGCGCTCGCTCTCCCCGCGTCGGGCGCAGGCGCGCTGCGGCGCCATCCGCTGGTCGAGCGCTATGCGCCGATCGCAACCATCGTGCTGGCGCTGATCGCGATCTGGTACGTCGCCGCGGTGCTGATGAACCTTTCGCTGGTGCGCGACGGTTTTGAGCGGGAGGAGACGCCGTACACGGTGTCGGATCTGCTGGAGGGCACCATGAGCGCGGAGCGGCCGCTGCTGCCGGCGCCGCATCAGGTGATTTCGGCGTTTGTCGATTCTGTCTTTGGCTATGCGCCGACCGCGCCGCGCAGCCTCGTCTATCATTCCGCGGTGACGCTGTCGGCAACGCTTCTTGGCTTCGTGCTGGGCGCGCTGCTCGGTATCGCGCTGGCGCTGATGATCGTCCACAGCCGGGTATTGGAGAAGAGCCTGTTGCCCTGGATCATCTGCTCGCAGATGGTGCCGATCCTGGCGCTGGCGCCGATCTTCGTCGTGGTGCTCGGCGCGATGGGATTGCAGGGCCTGCTGCCGAAGTCGATCATCTCGGCGTATCTGTGCTTCTTCCCGATCACGATCGGGATGGTGAAGGGATTCACCGCCCCCGATCCGATGCAGCTCGATCTGATGCGGACCTGGTCGGCGACCCCGCGGCAGGTGCTTTCAAAACTGCGCTGGCCGTCGGCGGTGCCTTATCTCTTTGCGAGCCTGAAGGTTGCGATTTCGATCTCGCTGATCGGCGCCATCGTCGCCGAACTGCCGACCGGCGGCGAGGCCGGCATAGGCGCCCGGCTGCTGGCCGGCTCCTATTACGGACAGACCATCCAGATCTGGTCGGCGCTGCTCGCTTCCGCCATTCTCGCCTCGGGTCTGATTGGCTTCGTCGACCTTACCGAGCGCCTAGTCGGTTTGCGCATGGGAGCGCGGCCATGAACCCGCGCAAGCTCAAATTGGGATTCATCCTCGCCGCGGCAGGCATGCTCGCGGCGCTGGCGCTGCCGCTCTCGAGCGAGACGGCCGCGGTGTTGACGGCGCGGCCGGTGCCGCTGGCATTGACGATCGCGGCCGTGCTGTTGTTCGCAGCCTGCGCCTTGGGCGGCGGATCGCTGGCGGTCGTGCTCGGTCTTGCCGGCGTGTTGAGCGGATCAGCCACTACGCTCGCCTTGCTCGGCGACCCCGCCGTCGCGGGCTCTGCCGCGGCGGGCTTCTGGTCGATGGTGCTGGCGGTCTGGCTCGCCTCGGCGCTTTGCGTGATGCAGCTTGCAGCGAGCCGTCCGCGCGATCAGGGGCCGCGCCGGGCGCTCAACCTCGCGGTACCACTCTTGTTCGGCGCGGTGGTGTTTTATCTCTGGGAGGTCGGCGTCCGCGGTTTTGGCGTATCGCCGGTGATCATGCCGGCGCCGAGCAAGGCGGCGGCGAGATTCGCGGCATCCCTGCCGACGCTCGGTGCGGATTTCGTCCAAACCTTCGTGCGCGGCGTGTTGATCGGATATGTCATCGGCTGCGGCGCGGGGCTGCTGGTCGCGATCGTCGCGCAGCGTTTTACGTTTCTCGGCCGCGGCCTGCTGCCGCTCGGCAATTTCTTTTCGGCATTGCCGCTGGTAGGCGTGGCGCCGATCATGGTGATGTGGTTCGGCTTCGACTGGCCGTCGAAGGCCGCCGTGGTGGCGCTGGTGACGTTCTTCCCGATGCTGGTGAATACGCTCGCCGGCCTGTCGGCGTCCGGGCATATGGAGCGCGACCTGATGCGCTCCTATGGCGCCGACCATCGGCAGACCCTGACAAAGCTCTATCTGCCGGCGGCGTTGCCGTTTATCTTCAACGCATTGAAGATCAACGCCACGCTGGCGCTGATCGGCGCGATCGTCGCCGAATTCTTCGGGACGCCGACGCAAGGCATCGGCTTTCGCATCTCGACGGAAGCCGGACGCATGGCGATCGACATGGTGTGGGCGGAAATCGCGCTCGCCGCGCTCGCGGGAATGGCTTTTTACGGACTTGTCGCGCTCGCCGAGCGCGCGACCACTTTCTGGCATCCATCCTATCGAACCTAGTTCGGCGGGTTCTCAAAGCTTCGGAGTATCGAATGAAGAACATAGTGGCACTGGCAGCGGGCATGACAATGGGTTTGTCGCTGGCGACGGCGCAAGCGGCAGACACGGTCACCATCCAGCTGAAATGGGTCGCGCAGGCCCAGTTCGCCGGTTACTTCGTGGCCAAGGAAAAGGGTTTTTATAAAGACGCGGGCCTCGACGTCACCATCAAGCCGGGCGGCCCGGACGTCGCTCCTCCGCAGGTGATCGCCGGCGGCGGCGCCGATGTCGTCGTCGACTGGATGCCGTCGGCATTGGCGTCGCGCGAGAAGGGCGTGCCGCTGGTCAATATCTCCCAGACCTTCAAGAAGTCGGGGCTGGAGCTGACCTGCCGCGCCGATACCGGCATCAAGAAGCCGACCGACTTCAAGGGCAAGACCATCGGCATCTGGTATGGCGGCAACGAGTATCCGTTCCTGTCCTGGATGTCGAAGCTCGGCTACAAGACCGACGGTTCTGCGGGCGGCATCAAGATCATCAAGCAGGGCTTTAACGTCGACCCGATCCTGCAGAAGCAGGCCGATTGCGTTTCAACCATGACCTACAACGAATACTGGCAGGTCATCGACGGCGGCTACAAGCCGAGCCAGCTCGTCGTCTTCAAATATGAGGACGAGGGCGTCGCCACGCTGGAGGACGGTCTCTGGGTATTGGAGAAGAACCTGAAGGACCCGGCGTTCGTCGCCAAGATGGCGAAATTCGTCAAGGCCTCGATGAAGGGCTGGGACTACGCCAAGAGCCATCCGGATGAAGCCGTGAAGATCATCCTCGCCGGCGACTCCACCGGCGCGAAGACCGAAAAAGACCAGAAGCGGATGATGGGCGAAATCGCAAAACTGCTCGGGCCAGCCGACGGCAAGCTCGACGTCAAGGATTACGACCGCACGGTTGCGACCTTGATGTCGGGCGGCTCCGATCCCGTGATCACCAAGAAGCCGGAAGGCGCTTACACCTTCGCGGTCTACGAGGCGATGAAGTAATCGCGCCGGCGTGCAGATTAAGGAGCGGGCGGCCGGTCGTATTCGGCCGCCCTTTGATTGAGTATGCATCCCGACAACAGGAACCGAACTTATTACGTCGTCGTCAGCCGCAGCAGTGATGGGGCCGATCCCTTCTGCTGGGAGATAAGGCGCCGGCGCCAGGCGATGGGCGTCAAGATTTCCGGCTCCGGCTACCGTTCGTACCGGGCCGCCCAGCAAGCCGGCAGCGAAGCGCTGGATAAATTGCTGGACGAACTTTCGAGAGAGAATGGGGCTAGCCCCTAGAGGCGTTCGCGCGAACTCTAATCACCTCGCCCCGCTTGCGGGGAGAGGTCGGATTGCGAAGCAATCCGGGTGAGGGGGAGCCTCCGCATCTATCGTGCTTCAGCGTTCGCGGCGAAAGCCGCTCACCCCGCCCTCTCCCCGCGAAGAGCGGGGCGAGGGAGAAGGGCGGCGAGCCCGCTAGCGACGACCCGCCTCACACATGCACCGCGGTGCGGACGCGGCCGGCGTCGCCGAAGACGCGCAAATAGCGCTCCACTTCGGACGCGCTGCCGGTGGCCTTTTCCGGATTGTCCGAGAGTTTCACCGCCGGCCGGCCGTCGACCGATGTCACTTTGCACACGATCGAGATCGGATCGAGATCGACCGAACCGTCCGGCGCGCAGCCGACGAAATCGTTGGTCAGGTTGGTGCCCCAGCCAAAGCTGATCCGCACCCGCCCGGCGAAATGCCGAAACGTCTCCTCGATCGATCCGACGTCCATGCCGTCGGAGAACACCAGGAGTTTTTCCTTGGGATCGCGGCCCTTCTGCTTCCACCATTTTATGATTTCTTCGCCGGCCGAGATCGGCGGCGCGCTGTCGGGGCGAAAGCCGGTCCAGTCCGCTACCCATTCCGGCGCGTCGCGCAGGAACGATTTGGTGCCGAAGGCGTCGGGCAGCGCGATCAGAAGATTGCCGCCATAGGTATGACGCCATTGATCGAGGATACGATACGGCGCCCAGCGCAATTCGGTGTCGTCGTTGGCGAGCGCGGCCGCCACCATCGGCAATTCATGCGCGTTGGTCCCGATCGCTTCCAGATCATTGTCCATCGCCAGCAACACATTAGAGGTGCCGGTGAAGGAGGGGCCGAGGCCTTCCTTGACGGCCTCAACGCACCAGCGTTGCCACAAAAATCCGTGGCGGCGGCGGGTTCCGAAATCCGAAAGCCTCAAGCCTTCCAATTTGCGCAGCCGCTCGACCTTGCTCCACAGCTTTGCCTTGGCGCGGGCATAGAGCACGTCGAGGACAAAGCGCCCTTGGCCTTTCATCACCTGGCGCGAGCGCAATTCGTTGAGAATGGCGAGTGCCGGAATCTCCCACATCGTGGTGTGGGTCCATGGCCCATGAAAATGCAGTTCGTACTGGCCGTCGACCTTGTGCAGCTCATATTCGGGCAGGCGGAAGTTGCTAAGCCAGTTGATGAAGTCAGGCGAGAACATCTGGGTCTTGCCGTAGAAGGTATTGCCGGCGAGCCAGATCAGCTCCTTCTTGGAAAAGCGAATGGTGCGGGCGTGATCGAGCTGGGCGCGCAGTTCGCCCTCGTCGATGATTTCGGCAAGCCGCACATGCCGCGAGCGGTTGATCACCGAAAAGGTCACCTGCTGATTCGGATAAAATTCCCGAATCATTTGCTGCATCAACAGCTTGTAAAAATCGGTATCGAGCAGGCTGCGCACGATCGGGTCGAGCCGCCAGCCGTGATTGTAGGTACGCGATGCGATATCTGTGACTGCCATACTGAAACTGTATCGCGCCGGAAGCCATGCAACCAGTGGGTTTTGGCCGGGCATGGCAGGTCAGCGCGTAACCCCTTGTCGGGCTTGGCGAATGGCGCCCGCTACCCCGGTCCAGGCCGGCTTGTCGGGGGCGAATTGCTGCCGCAGATACGCCACCAGTTCGGCGATCTGGGCGTCGGTCATGCTGTCCTTGAAGGCCGGCATGTAGCCGAGATCGCTCGAGGCTGGAACGGCGATGCCGTGCAGGATCACCTGGATCAGATTGTCGGGAACAGCGCTGTGCAGATTGCTGTTCAGTGCCAACGACGGCCGGCTGCCGAACAGCGGCGCGCCGCCCACCGCATGGCAAACCGCGCAGGCGCCTTCATAAAGGCGCACGCCGATCGGCGAGGCCGAGACTGCCCGGGTGCCGGTTGAGGTTTCAAGTTTCGCGGCGAGGGCGTCCTGTGCCGCCCTGTAGATCGCGTTCTCGTTGAACGAGGCGAGATAGACCGCCATGGCGCGGATGTCCTGATCGGGTAACGCCGCAAGCTCCTTCACCACCGGTGCCATCGGGCCCGCGGCGACGCCGTGAAAGCGGGATTCTCCCTTGCGCAGATAGGCAAACAGTTCGTCCTCGCTCCAGGGGATCGGCGCGTGCGACAGCGAGGTCAGCGGCGGCGCTTCCCAGCCTTCCGCGAAACCGCCTGCGAGATAGGCCTTTGCCGTCTCAGCCCCGAGCGCATTGCGCGGCGAATGGCAGGCGCCGCAATGGCCAAGGCCTTCGACCAGATAGGCGCCGCGATTCCATGTCTCCGACTTCGTCGCGTCGGGTTCGAACACGGTTGCTTGGTGGAACAGCGCATTCCATCCCGCCATTAGCGGACGCAGATTGAACGGAAACGCCAATGTGTTCTTTGGAGTTACGGCGCGCACTGGCGACTGCGCCATCACAAAAGCATAGAGCGCCTGCAGGTCGGCATCGATGGCCTTGGCGAAATGCGGATATGGAAATGCCGGATAGAGATGCCTCCCGTCGCGGTGAATGCCTTCGCGCATCGCGCGCTCAAAGGCGGGATAGGACCATGCGCCGATGCCGGTTTCGACGTCGGGGGTGATGTTGGTTGAGTAGATCGTGCCGAACGGCGTTTCGATGGCGCGGCCGCCGGCATTGATCGCGCCGTTCGCGTCGGTGTGACAGACCGCGCAGTCGCCGAGCGCGGCCAATTGCCGGCCGCGCGCGATGGTCGCTTGCGAATAGGTCGACGCTTCAGGCCGCGCGATCGGCGCGATCGCTCGCCAAGGCAGCACGGCGGTTCCGATGCCAACCACCGCAGCACATAAAGCCGCAACGGTTGCGAGTACGCCACGACGCTTTGCAAATGGATTTTGCCATTTGTCGCTCGAAGCCGCCAGCGTCGGGGCCGCCAACGATGTTACGCTGGGCGCCGCCTGCTGTTCGCCGTGCAATCCCCGGAGAATGCGTTCCGGCGTGAACGGCAATTCGCGAAACCGCACGCCGGTGGCATCATAGATGGCGTTGGCAATGGCCGCTGCACTCGGGACGGAGGCGGATTCGCCGACGCCGAGCGGCGGCTGATCCTGGCGCGGCAGCATCAAGACGTCGATTTTTGGCAATTCAGGAAATTTGATGATGGGGTAGGCGCCCCATTCGCGGCTCGTCACGAAGCTGCGGTCGAATGAGACTTCCTCCATCAGCGCGCGGCTCGTCGACTGGATGACGTTGCCATGGATCTGGTGGCGGACGCCGTCCGGATTGATCATCAGCCCGGAATCCTGACCCGCGACCACGCGCGTCACGCTGACATCGCCGGTCGCCTTGTTGACGGCGACGTCGGCGATCCAGGCCGACCACGCCGCGCCATAACCCGGAAACTTGCTGTGCACATAGAGCGCGTAGGCAAAGCCGCGCCCACGCACGATGTCGCCTTCGGCTTTGGGTTCTTGCCGGTGCGGACGTGGAGTCCAGCCGGCGCGCTCGGCCACCGCGTT
Organism: Bradyrhizobium lablabi; assembly: GCF_900141755.1. NCBI lineage: Bacteria > Pseudomonadati > Pseudomonadota > Alphaproteobacteria > Hyphomicrobiales > Nitrobacteraceae > Bradyrhizobium > Bradyrhizobium lablabi. Next base: position 4,355,111 of record NZ_LT670844.1, read on the forward strand.
GACGAGATCGACCGCGCGAGGGTCCTTCAAGTAACGCAGGCGATATTCGATCGGATCGACGCTGGCCTCAGCGGCGAGTTCGTCGATATAGGATTCATGCGCAAACGTGTTCGGCAATGCCGAGACGCCGCGCAGCCAGGCCGCGCGGACGATAGGCGGCATGTCGTGCACGACTACACGCATGGTGTCGTAATCGTAAGGCGGGATCGCGGTGCGGTCGCCCATCTCGAATACGTCCGCGATCGGCGCGATCGTGCCGGTCAGCAGCAATGCCAAAGTCGGCGCGCCGTTGGATGGATAGCGTGTGGCAAAATCGTAGCCCGCGACGCTGCCGTCCTCATTCAACCCGCCCTTGACGTCCATCAGTTGCGCGGCGCCCTTTGGCTCCCAGGCGTGCTCCTGTTCGCGCGTCAATTGCACGCGGACGGGCCGGCCGGCCGCGCGCGATAGAAGCACCGCGTCGGCTGAAACGTCGTCGGCGCAGTTCCGGCCGTAGCAGCCGGCGGCCTCCATCCGGATCAAATCGATGTCGGTCTCCGGGCGCGCCAGCAGCAGCGCGAGATCGGCGCGCAGGAGGTGGGGATTTTGCGTGCCGGACCACACCTTGATGTGCCCGTCCTGATAGTCGGCGACAGCGCAGGACGGACCGATCGAACCGTGCATCTGGTAAGGCCAGATGTAGGTCCGTTGCATCGGCTTTGCGGCGGCGGCAATGGCAGCATCGACGTCGCCCTTGTCGATCAGGGTCCGCGGCGTTGAGGGATTGGCGCGCAGCGCGGTGGCGACGTCCTTGAGATCGGGCAAATTCGGCGTCGGCTTCCATGTGACCCGAAGCTGTGCCGCCGCCTTGATCGCGTTTTCCTCGCGCTCGGCGATGACGCCGACGAAATCGCCGATCGTGACGACGGCGACCAGTCCCGGAATATCGCGCACCGAGGTTTCGTCGACCGCGATCAGGCTGGTGCCGACAAAAGCGCCGGCATCGACGCCGGCATAGGGCGGACGCACGACGCGGCCATGCAGCATGCCGGGCACGCGGACGTCGTGGACATAGACCAGTTCACCGGTCGCTTTTGCCGGCAGATCGACGCGCGGCTGCGATTGCCCAACGATGGTGTAGGCATTCACCGGCTTCACCGGCACATCTTCGGCAAGCTCGAGCCGGATGGTCTCGCCGGCAATCAATTCGCCGTAGCTGACGCTGCGGTTGTCGCGCCCGCGGATCAGGCCGTCCTCGATTGTGAGGTCTTCAACGGGAAGCTCAAGCCGCTCCGCGGCGCGCGCGATCAAAAAACGCCGCGCCTGGGCCGCGGCGTTGCGCAGGGGAACCGCCGTGATCTGGATCGTTTCGCTCGCAATCGTCGCGCCCTGATTGGGTACGCGCGAAGTATCGCCGAGCACGACGACGACGCGCGCAAAGGAGACGTCGAGTTCTTCGGCGACGATCTGTCCGAGCGCAGTGCGGATTCCGGTGCCGAGGTCGACATGCCCGTTGAAGGCGGTGACCGACCCATCAGCCGTGATCTTGACAAAAGTTTCGAACGTGCCGTCCGACCCGGCCGGGCGCACCACCGACAGTGCGCCGGCGAGAATCGTGCGATTGTCCGGAGAGCCTGGCGCGGCCATCAATCTTGCGCCTCGGCGAGGTGGCCTGCCGCCCGCATCGCGGCGCGCATGATTTCGATATGCGCGCCACATCGGCACAAATGGTAGTGCAGCGCTTCTTCAATCTCCGCCTTGGATGGCTTCGGGTTGCGCAGCAGCAGCGCCTTGGTGCTGATGATCATGCCGTTGAGGCAATAACCGCATTGCGCGGCCTGTTCCTTGATAAAGGCGTCCTGCACCGGGTCGGGATGTTCGCGCGAGCCCAGGCCCTCCAGCGTTACGATCTCGCGCCCGACGCAGCCATCGATCGGGATCACGCAGGCGCGCGCCGCGACGCCGTCGATCAGCACGGCGCAAGCGCCGCATTCCCCTAGCCCGCAACCGTATTTCGGCCCGTTCAATTCGAGATCGTTGCGTAGCACGTAAAGCAGCGCGGTATCAGGGTCGGCGCTGACATCATGAATCCGGCCGTTAACCGTCAGGCGGATCGTGGTCTGCGTCATGCTCATGGTCCCGGACGGACGTTTAAGTCGCAAACATCGCGGTTCAAACCCGCTGCAAAGATACCGTTTGTATACAAACGTGCAAGCCGCCGCTTCCGCGCTGCAACGCCTTGCCCGGTTTGTGAACAGACATCGTGGGCAATTTGCGCTTTTATTCGGCAGCGGCGTTTTTCGCTCCCAACGACGCTTGACAGGTTTTCACAACGCGCGCAACATCGTTTGTATACGAACAAAAAGCCCGGACGGCGGCAGACGGGATATTGAACGCGCCGCCACCCGAAATTCGTTGATCATGCGTCGTTACTAATCCGACAGTTTGACGCTGGCTTTGAGAGCTTGTTCATGCTGACCGAACCGACGAGCGCTGCCGCCGACGACAAGATCCGCTGCGATGCCTGCCCTGTCATGTGCTACATCAAGCCGGGGGCAGCGGGCGCCTGCGATCGCTACGCCAATCACAATGGCGAATTGGTGCGCGTCGATCCCCATATCGTGCTGGAGCGAACGGTGTCCCATGGCGGACGGCTGGTGCCGTTCCAGGCCACCGGTGATTGGGACGGCAAGATCGTCCACGAGCCCAGCGTCTTTGTCACGGCGATCGGCGCCGGCACCACCTATCCCGATTACAAGCCGGCGCCTTTCATCGTCTCCTCCGAGATCGACGGCGTCGACATGGTCACCGTGGTGACCGAAGGCATCTTCAGCTATTGCGGCGTCAAGGTGAAGATCGACACCGACCGTTATCTCGGCCCCGAGACCGCGACGGTCCGCGCGCAAGGCGAGGCGATCGGCCACGTCACGACCAGCGAATACGGCTCGCAGATGCTCTCGCTCGGCGGCGTGCATCATCTGACCGGCGGCTCGAAGAAAGAAGGCCGCGTTACCTGCGACGCGTTAATGGATCTCAGCAATTGCAAGCCCGTCGAGCTCACGATCGACGGCGGCGCCACGGTGGTGGTGCAGGCCGGCTATCCGCCGATCGTCAACGGCGTCGCGGAAGAGCGCATGCGCGTCGGCTGCGGCTCGGCGACCATCGGCATGTTTGCAAAACAATGGCACGGCAAGGTCGATGAGGTCGTGGTGGTGGACGACCACATCACCGGCGTTCTCAGTGAACATCAGGCCGGCAAGCTCCTGGATATTCCCGACACCGGGATCAAGATGAAGGGGCGGCGTTCGACGCCGGGCCGGTATTTCCAGGTCGCCGAACCCGGCACGGGGTGGGGCGGCACCAAAATTTCCGATCCGCTCTCGGTGCTGGGTCCGTTCGATGCGAAGAAGGCGCGGCCCGGCATGACCATGCTGATGGTCTCCACGACCGGTGAGCATGCGGCTTATTACGAACTCGACGAGGCGCTGAGGCCTGTCGAGAAAGAGATGCCGGCCGACCTGAAATTCTCGGTCGAGCGGATCCAGGAGAATTGCGAACCGGCGCTGTGCACCGTGTTGTTCATGGGTGGCGCCGGTGGATCGCTGCGCGCCGGCGTCACCGACAATCCGGTGCGTCTGACGCGATCGGTGAAGGAGGCGCTGACGCGGGTGACCAGCGGCGGCGCGCCGGTCTATGTCTGGCCGGGCGGCGGCATCACCTTCATGGTCGATGTCACGCGATTGCCGGCCGGCGCCTTCGGCTATGTTCCGACGCCGGCGCTGGTGGCGCCGATCGAGTTCACGCTGAAACTGTCGGACTATGCGGCACTCGGCGGCCATATGGATCACGTGCGTCCGCTGGCGTCGCTGAAGGACAGCGCCGAATTCCGTCAGACGCTTTCCCCGCCATCAGCGGCGGGAGCGCGCGCATGACGCGAACGCCGCAGATCGGGCTTTTGCCGGACGGCAGGCGGCTTCATCTGCAGGACGGTCCGATCGACCTGATCGTGGAGGCACGCGGCAGCGAGAGGGATTTGCGCAAGGCGTATGAGGCGGCCGCGCGGCGTTTTACCGGCTTGCTCGATGAACTCTGCAGTGAGTTGCCAATGTTGCGCCAGGCAGCCGATCCCAGGCGAAACCTGCTGCAAGGCGGCGTCGCGCGCCGCATGCATGATGCGGTGGCGCCTTATGCCGCCGATTGTTTTATCACGCCGATGGCCGCTGTCGCGGGCGCCGTGGCCGAAGAGATTCTCGGCGCGATGCTGGAAGAGGCACAGCTGACGCGCGCTTATGTCAACAATGGCGGCGACATCGCGCTGCATCTCGCGGAGGGCGAGCATTTTGTGGTGGGCCTTGCGGAGCGGCCGGACGCATCCGGCTTGATGCGGACCATGATCATTGATGCCGGTGATCCCTCGCGCGGCGTTGCCACCAGCGGCCGTCACGGCCGCAGTTTTTCGCTCGGCGTTGCCGACGCCGTCACCGTGTTGGCCCGAACTGCCTCGCAAGCTGACGCGGCTGCGACCATCATTGCCAATACCGTCGATCTGCCCGGACATGCCGCCATCATCCGCTGTCCGGCAAACGACCTGCAGCCCGACAGCGACCTTGGCGCGCGGCTGGTCACACATAGCGTCGGCGAATTGTCAGCAGGCGAAATCGAGGATGCGCTTGAATCCGGTGCCGCCTGCGCGCGAAAGCTGCTCGCGGCGGGATTGATCGACGGTGCTGCCTTGCGGCTACAGGGCGAGATGGTCATCGTGGGGACGAAAGCGATGGAGATGCCGGGATTGCGCGCGCAGCTTCGCAAGCGTCCAATCGAAAGCGCGATGCATGCGTGAGATCATTTACATCAGAGAACGAGGCGGACAACCATGAGCGCGGTCATTCGCAAGATCGTCACCGTCGTCGAGGAAACGCGGCTGGAGATGGGGAAGACGGTTAACCCGCCAACGCGCCGCGCCGCGGCCATTGCCGTGATCGAAAACCCGTTTGCCGGCAAATATGTCGAAGACCTCTCGCCTTTGATCGCGATCGGCGAGGAACTCGGCGAGTTGCTCTCGAAAAAGGCGGTCGCGGCGCTCGGGATCGACGGCGCCAAGGCGCAAAGCTACGGCAAGGCCGCCGCGGTCGGCGAAAACGGCGAGCTCGAACATGCGGCCGCGATCTTGCATCCCAAAATGGGCGCTCCGGTGCGGAAGGTATTGGGCAAGGGCGCGGCGCTGATTCCGTCGTCGAAAAAGCGCAGCGGGCCGGGCACGACATTGGACATTCCGCTCGGTCACAAGGATGCGGCGTTCGTGCGCAGCCATTTCGACGGCATGGAAGTGCAGATCAACGACGCGCCCCGCGCCAACGAGATCATGGTGGCGGTCGCGGTCACCGACAGCGGCCGGCCGTTGCCGCGGGTCGGCGGCTTGACGGTTGCGGAAGTCAAAGGCGAGGACGGTCTACGGTAATTTTCTTTTGGACACGGAGGTAAGGGATGCAAATTAGCAGATACTTCTTCGGCGCGGCATTGGCGATCATCGTTGCCGGCATGGCGAATACCGCCATGGCGCAGAGCGAAATCAAGATCGGCGAAATCAACAGCTACTCGCTGTTGCCGGCTTTTACTGAACCCTATCGCAAGGGCTGGCAGCTCGCGGTCGAGGAAATCAATGCGGCCGGCGGCATCAACGGCAAGAAGCTTGTCGTCATCTCCAAGGATGACGGCGGCAAGCCCGCCGACGCGCAGACCGCCGCCAACGAGCTGGTGTCGAGCGAGAATGTAGCGATGCTGACCGGCACGTTTCTGTCCAATATCGGCTTGGCGGTGAGCGATTTTGCGAACCAGAAAAAGGTTTTCTTCCTGGCGGCCGAACCTTTGACCGACGCCATCACCTGGGCCAAGGGCAATCGCTACACTTTCCGCCTGCGCCCCTCGAACTACATGCAGGCGGCGATGCTGGCGGAGGCGGCGGCAAAATTGCCGGCAAAACGCTGGGCGACGATCGCGCCGAATTATGAATACGGCCAGTCGGCGGTCGCGGTGTTCAAGAAGCTGATGTCGGAGAAGCGGCCCGACATCCAGTGGGTCGATGAGCAGTGGCCGCCATTCGGCAAGATCGACGCCGGCCCGGTGGTGCAGGCGCTCGCCGCCGCCAATCCCGAAGCGATCCTTAACGTCACCTTCGGCGCCGACCTCGTCAAGTTCGTGCGTGAAGGCAACACCCGCGGCCTGTTCAAGGATCGCACCGTGGTCTCGTTCCTGACCGGCGAACCGGAATATCTCGATCCCCTGAAGGATGAGACGCCGGAGGGCTGGATCGTCACCGGTTATCCCTGGTACTCGATCAAGACGCCGGAGCACGATGCCTTCCTCAAGGCGTATCAGGCCAAGTACAATGACTATCCGCGGCTCGGTTCGATCGTCGGTTACCAGACCATCAAGTCGGCCGCCGCGATCCTCGCCAAGGCCAACTCCACCGACCCCGAAAAGCTGATCGCGGCGACCGAAGGCTTGTCGGTGCCGTCGCCGTTCGGCGAGATCACCTTCCGCAAGATCGATCATCAGTCGACCTTGGGCGCCTTCGTCGGCAAGACTGCGGTGAAGGACGGCAAGGGCATCATGGTGGATACCGCCTATCGCAAGGGTTCGGACTATCTGCCTGGTGATGCGGAAGTGGAGAAGCTGCGTCCGAAGGAGTGAGTCGATCTTCTCCCTCGCCCCGCTCTTGCGGGGAGAGGGTCGGGGTGAGGGGCCCTATCCGCAGATTCGGACACGCGGATAGTCCCCCTCACCCGGAGACTTCGCTATCGCTTCGTCTCCGACCTCTCCCCGCAAGCGGGGAGAGGTGAAGGGGAAGACCTCATCCTGAGGAGCGGCCACTTGGCCGCGTCTCGAAGGATGAAGCAACTGCACTGAAACGCGCGCTAGCACGGATACAAATGGCCTTTTACATCGTTCAGTTCCTGACCGGTCTTGCCAGCGCAGCGTCGCTGTTTCTGGTGGCCTCTGGGCTGTCGATCATCTTCGGCGTCACGCGCATCGTCAATTTCGCCCATGGCGCGTTCTACATGCTCGGCGCCTACGTGGCGTTCACGCTGACCGAACGTTTTTCCGGCGCGATCGGATTTTGGGGCGGCATCGTCGCCGCCGCGCTGGTGGTCGCGGCCGTCGGCGTGCTGGTCGAGATGGTGCTGCTGCGGCGGATTTATCACGCGCCCGAATTGTTCCAGCTATTGGCGACTTTCGGCCTCACCTTGATGGTCGAGGACCTGGTGGTGCTGATCTGGGGGCCGAGCGACCTGCTCGGCCGCCGCGCCCCCGGGTTCAAGGGGGCGGTTGATTTCTTCGGCCAGAACATCCCGAGCTATGATCTGTTCCTGATCGTGCTCGGCCCGGTCGTTCTCGGCGTGCTCTGGCTGATGTTCCAGCGGACGCGCTGGGGCGTGCTGGTGCGCGCCGCGACGCAGGACCGCGACATGGTGGCGGCGCTCGGCGTCAATCAAAAATGGCTGTTCACCAGCGTGTTCGCGCTCGGGGTCTTTCTCGCTGCTCTCGGTGGCGCGCTGCAGATACCGCGCGATGCGGTCAATCACGCGATGGATTTGCGGATCATCGTCGACGTCTTCGTGGTGGTGGTGATCGGCGGTCTCGGCAGCATCATCGGCGCCTTTGTCGCAGCCGTGCTGGTGTCGGAACTCAACGCCTTCGGCATTCTGATCTTTCCGAAGATTTCCATCATTCTCGTATTCCTTGTGATGGCCGCGGTTTTGATCGTGCGGCCCTGGGGATTGTTCGGCAAGCAGGAGGCTGCAGCGCGCCGCACGCCGGGGCTCACTGTAAATCCCTGGCGTCCGCTGACGTCGAACGAACGGCTGGCGTCGATCGTCGCGCTGGCGCTGGCGGCGGCGCTGCCGCTGGTCGGCGGCAATTACGCGCTCACGGTCGGCTCGGAAATCGCGATCTTTGTCATTTTTGCCGCCAGCCTGCATTTCCTGATGTCGGTTGGCGGGCTCGCTTCGTTCGGCCATGCCGCCTATTTCGGGCTCGGCGCCTATGGCGTCGCGTTACTGGCAAAACTCGCCGGGCTGCCGATGATCGCTTGCCTGCTGCTCGGCCCGTTGCTCGGATGTCTCGGCGCCGCGGTATTCGGATTCTTCGCCGTGCAACTGTCTGGCGTTTACTTCGCCATGCTGACATTGGCCTTCGCCCAGATCGTATGGTCGATCGCGTTCCAGTGGGTCGAAGTGACCGGCGGCGATAACGGCATATTGGGAGTTTGGCCCGAGAAATGGGCGTCGAGCCCGTCGCATTTTTACTGGCTGTCGATCCTCGTCGCCGCGCTTGCGGTCGCAGCGCTCCGCATCCTGGTATTTTCGCCGTTCGGCTTCGCGCTGCGCGCGACGCGGGATTCGCCCTTGCGCGGTGAAGCCGTCGGCATCGACGGCAAGCGCATCCAGTGGACGGCTTTTGTCATCGCGGGCACTGTCGCCAGTATCGCCGGCGCGCTGTTTGCGTATCTCAAGGGCAGCGTGTTTCCGGACAGCCTCGGCATCTCGCTCTCGGTCGATGCGCTGGTGATGGTGCTGCTCGGCGGCGTCGAGACCGTCTCCGGCGCAGTCGTCGGCGCCATCGTCTACAAGGCCCTCAACATCTGGCTGGTGAGCCAGACCGATCTGTCAAAGCTCGTGCTCGGCGCTGTCATTGTCCTGATCGTGGTCGCCTTCCCCAAAGGCATCGTCGGGATGCTGGAGACGATCCGCAATCGCCGCCGCTCGTTGTCGCCAAAGTCCGCCCTTCTCAATTCCCGGATCGAGACCGCCGAATGAGCACCGCGCCGACGCTATTGTCCGTCGAAAGCCTGAGCAAATCCTATGGCGGCGTCCATGCGGTGCGCGGCGTGTCGTTTGCGCTTCGAGCCGGCGAAATCCTGGCGCTGATCGGGCCCAATGGCGCGGGGAAAAGCACCTGCTTCGACATGCTCAACGGCCAGAATGTCCCCGACAGCGGCCGGATCCATCTGCTCGGCCAGGACACCACGGCCAAGAAGCCACGCGCGGTCTGGCGGCTCGGCGTCGGCCGCACCTTCCAGATCACCGCGACATTTCCGACCATGACAGTGCGCGAGAACGTCCAGGTCGCGTTGGTGTCGTATCACCGGCAGTTATTCAATCTTTGGTCTTCGACGCCGCGGTTTGCGCCGGAGGAGGCCATGCGCCTGTTGGAACTGGTTGGCATGGGCGGCTATGCCGAACGTCCCTGCGGCGAACTCGCCTATGGCGATCTGAAGCGGCTGGAGCTTGCGATCGCGCTCGCCAACCAGCCCAAACTGTTGCTGATGGATGAGCCGACCGCCGGCATGGCGCCGCGCGAGCGCATCGAGCTGATGCGGCTGACGGCCGGCATTGCGCGGGAAAAATCGATCGGTGTGCTCTTCACCGAGCACGACATGGATGTCGTGTTCGAACACGCCGACCGCATTCTCGTGCTCAATCGCGGCACCTTGATCGCGGAAGGCTCGCCCGAGGAAGTCCGCCGCAACCCGCAAGTCCGCGCCATCTATCTCGGCGAGGGCCTGGTCTACGACGCCCGCCATCGCGAGGGAGCGAGCGCATGAAGCTAGCGGTCGAGGGACTCAATAGTCATTATGGCCCGGCGCACATCCTGTTCGACATCGCGCTCGAGGTCGGCGACGGCGAGGTGGTGGCGCTGCTCGGGCGCAATGGCGCCGGCAAGTCCACGACCTTCCGCTCGATCGTCGGTCTGGTCGCGCAGCGCACCGGCCGCATCGTGTTCGAGGGCAAGGATGTCTCGAGCCAGCCGACGCATGCGATCGTCAGCCGCGGGCTCGGTTATGTGCCGGAAGAGCGGCGCATTTTTACGGACCTGACGGTTGAGGAAAACCTCGAAGTCGGCCGCCAACCAATGAGGCCGAACGCACCGCACTGGACTCGGGAAAAATTATTCGCGCTGTTCCCGAATCTCGGCGAGATGCGCGGTCGTCCGGGCGGGCGTATGAGCGGCGGCGAACAGCAAATGCTGACCATCGCGCGGACCTTGATGGGCAACCCGTCGCTGGTGCTGCTCGACGAGCCCTCGGAAGGATTGTCGCCGAAGATCGTGGAGCAGATGGTCGACGCCATCCTGACCATGAAGAAGGAAGGCGTCAGCATCGTCGTGTCAGAACAAAACCTGCATTTCGCGCGGCTGATTTCCGACCGCGCCTACATCATCGAGCGCGGCCGCATCTGCTTTTCCGGCACCATGGCCGAGCTCGACGCGCGTCCGGACGTGCGAGACGCGCATCTGGCGCTGTGATCGCAGGCGACGGGGCAAAACAGGGGCGGGAACGTAAATGACCAGGAGTGTTTCGGCCAAACGGAGCTTAAAACCTGCGCGGCCCGGCTACATTCTCGACGAGCAGATCGGCTTCATCCTGCGCCAGGTGTGGCAGCGCCACGCCGCGATCTTTGCGAAGGAAATCGGAATCAATCTAACGCCGACGCAATGGGCGGCGGTTTCAAAACTCGCCGAGACCGGGCCGTGCTCGCAGAATCAGCTCGGACGGCTGACATCGATGGATGTCGCGACCATCAAGGGCGTGATCGATCGGCTCACCGCGCGTGGCCTGACCGAGACCAGCGCCGATCCCGAAGACGGCCGGCGCCTCTTGGTCAGCCTGACGCGCGCGGGCCAGCAGGTCGCCGAAAAGGCGGCGCCGAACGCGCTCGCGATCACGCGAGAAACGCTGGCGCCGCTCGACGCCAGGGAGCGCGAGACATTGATCGCACTGCTCAGCAAGCTGCGGTAAGGTAATAAGGTTAACGCCTTCGCGACAGTTTTACGTTGAGTTCCATCGCGCCGCTGCTTTTCCTTCGGATGTTGCCGAAGTGAGACAGTTGCCGCGAGCCCCTGGTGATAGGCTGCATCCAGTTCTAGCCGCACGGATCGTGCGATCTCATGACTCTTGCCGTTGGGTTCGCGGGGGATCACGGAATGAACCAACGCTTGGGGCCGCTGAGTTGCTTCGTCGCCTTGGCCGCGCTCGCCTCGTTTTCGAGTGATGCGTTAGCGCTTGCCCGCCCCAAGCAGGTTGAGCATGCCAAGAAGGCAGATGCGACGAGCAAGGCGGAACATCACCGCGGTGCCGGGCCCAAGAAAGACAAGCATGCCGAGCATGGGGCGCGGCGCAAATCGGAATCGTCTGCCAAATCATCTCCCGAGAAGGCGGAGGCGCCCCCGCTCACCGGTGACCTTGCCGCGGTAAAGAACGCGATCGATCTGGTGCGCAAGGCCAAGACTGCCGACGCGACGGCCGCGGAGAAAGCCATCGGCGATCCGGCCGCCCAAAAACTCGTCGAATGGTTCATCCTGCGACATCCGGACGGTGCCGCGAATTTCAACCGTTATGCGACCTTCCTTGCCGATAATCCGGGGTGGCCGAGCATGGGCCAGATGCGCCGGCGCGCGGAAGCGTGCCTGTGGCAGGAGCGCAGCGATGCCGCGACGGTTCATGGCTTTACCGGCGATCAGCCGGCGAGCGCCAAGGGCCGCTTCGCGCTGGCGCGGGTGCTTCTCGCAGAAGGCGACCGCGACGGCGCCGTACGCCTGGTTCGCGACACCTGGCGTTCGGAGGAATTAGCCGAACGTATCGAGGGGGAGGCGTTCGACACTTTCCGCGACCTTTTGAGCCGCGACGACCATCGTGCCCGCATGGACAAGCGCATCGGCGCCAAGGATTTTTCGACCGCCATGCGCGCCGCGCGCCGGGTCGGCGATGACGGTGTGTCGATCGTGAAGGCTTGTGCTGCGGTCATGACCAACGCTGACAAGGCGAAAGACCTGCTCAACGCCGTCGAACCCGCGGCGCGGCAGGACCTGGGCTACATGCTCTGCCGGATTCATTGGATGGTTCGCCAGGGACAGATTGCCGACGCAACGGGTCTAATGCTGGCGGTCCCCGCCGATACCATGCCGCAGCAGGACACGGACGAATGGTGGCGCGAGCGGCGGACGCTCGCGCGCAAGCTGCTCGACATGGGAAATTTCCCCGACGCTTATCAGGTGGTGCGCAATGCCGCGCTGCCGGTGGATCCGTATTACCGGGCGGATTTCCATTTCATGCCCGGCTGGATCGCGTTGCGCTATCTCAATGATCCCGCAACCGCGCGCGGGCATTTCGCCCATATTGACGATGGCGCGACCAATCCGATCGTGATCGCAAGAGCGCATTATTGGCGAGGCCGTGTCGCCGAGGCGGAAGGCAAGAACGAGGAGATGCGCGCCGAATATGAAGCCGCTGCCCGCCATGGCACGGCCTATTACGGACAGCTTGCGCGCGCCAAGCTCGGCTTCGAGAAGACCGAGCTGAGAATCCCGCCGCAACCCGATCCGGAGAGCGGTTCGCCAGTTTCGGACGAACGCGCGCGCGCCGCTGACATGCTCTATACGCTCGGCGAACGCGACGTCATCAGGAGTTTTGCCGCCGACCTCGCCGATCAGAGTGATGACATCGCTTTGCTGGCCGCGATCGGAGAACTCACTGCGCAAAGGGGCGATGCACGGGCCATGCTGGAGCTCGGCAAGGCGGCACTGGCCCGCGGTCTGGCGCTGGACCCCTATGCTTTCCCGACGATCGGGATCCCGCAGCATACTCAGATCGCCCCCGCAATTGATCGCAGCGTCATCTATTCAGTCGTTCGCACCGAAAGTGCGTTCGACCAGCGCGACAAGTCGTCGGCAAACGCGGTCGGTCTGATGCAGGTAACGCCGGAAGCAGGCCGCGATACCGCCAAGAGGTTCGGCGTCGAGTACGATTGGGATCGGATGGTCTCCGATCCCGTCTACAACACGCAGATGGGCGCCGCCGAGCTCAGCGCGCTGTTCAAGGAATATGCCGGCTCCCAGATCATGACCTTCGCCGGCTACAATGCCGGCCGGGGCCGCGTTCGGGAATGGGTGAAGCAGTTCGGCGATCCCCGCGATCCCAACGTGGATGCGGTCGACTGGGTCGAACGCATTCCGTTCTCCGAAACGCGAAACTACGTCCAGCGCGTGATGGAAAATCTCGGGGTCTATCGTGTTCGCTTTGAGCCTGGCGCGCCGGTGATGTCGAAGATCGATCAGCATGAGGAGTCCAGGCAGGAGGCGAACTCGGCGCCGCTACCCCCGAACCAAGGCTCCGGTTCCGAATAACTAGACGTTCGGCCGGATCGCGTTGATTAAGCGTTGAAGTCTCAGTGGAGATCAACGCAACGGCGAAGCATAGGTTTGGGACCTCGGCACGCCTTGATAGCTGTCAAGGATTGCCGCGATAGCGCGGCACAAGTTACGGGGCACCTTAAGTGTCTTGCCATCGAGGAAGTCGCACCGTGCCCAGAGTGACCTATTTTCAGGACATGGCGGTCGAAGCCTCCGCTGGCCAGACATTGCTTGATGTGTCCATCCGCAACAGGATGCCGCACCACCATCAATGCGGCGGACAAGCGCGCTGCACGACTTGCCGCGTCCAAATCCTGGACGGGATTTCGGAGGTCTCCGGACGCACCTCCCGCGAGCGGCCGGCGTCACCGCGATTACAACATCGATCGAGCCGATCATGAAAAGGTTCGGCATGCGCTGTTGCTGACGCTCGCGGAATTCCTGGGCGATGACTTCACGCCTGAAGTTTTCCGCGCTTGGGAAACGATATATGGCAAAATGGCTGAGACAATGATCGAGGCGGCCAGGGAACGTTCTGCGATCTCGAAGTGAAAGAGCCTCCATTTCGTGTGGCCGGCCCAAGGCCGACCCAGGAATCTCGAAACTTGCGGTCTTGCTCTACTGCGGTTCGTCGGTCGCGGGCTTTTGGCTGCTGTCCTCGGCCAGGCACCGGATGATGTAGGCCGTCAAATCTCTGGGCAGGATCTTCGCGACATCGGCCTTGTTGCGGCATTCGAGCCGCTCGTTGAGCCTGGCCCGGCGTTTTCGCTCGGTCGGCGGGCCTTGTTTGATCGTCCGTACGGTCATCGGCGACCCGTCCGATTCGAACTGCAATTCGTATTTCTTGCCGTCCTTGTCGGTTGCACTGCAGGAAATGCTGGAAACCCGCGCGGCGGCGAAGCTTCCGATCTGCTTGCACGTTCCCGCCGATAATTCGGCCGATGGCACCGGCAGGCCATCGACTTTCGGCCGGTCCTTGGAGTTCAACAGCATGTGGTCGACGGACAGTTCGTACAGATCGTCTTGTTCCCTCCGGGCATTTTCACCCGAGAACGAGATGATGTGGCTGTTGTCAGTGGGGTCGTCGAGCGCGATCGTGAAGTTTGCGCGGCCTTGCTGGCTATGGAAGTAGGCAACCGCTCGGCACGCGAAATCGCGTCCCGCGACTTTGAGGGTGCTGCACTTTCCGGTCATGTACGCGAACATGTCGATGTCCGGTTCCTGGGATTTGGTCTCGTTCGAGACGAGAATGACGGGCGGCGCGGACGTCTCCAATTGCCGCAAAATGCGGCCACCATGGTGCGGCGCGGCAACGGAGGGCGTTGCAAGCAAGATTATGGCAACGGCGAAAGTTTGCCGGCAAAGGTGCATGATAAGGCTCGGTTGATCAGACATCGGATTGCGCCGTGTACCATCAATCGGCATTATTGGTAAGCCGCTACGATGTCCGAGACCGCGCGCTCGAGCTGTTTTGCGGTTGCACACTGGCGCACCACGCTGCAGAAGGCCGAGTAGCGCGGCATCTCCGAATCACCCCAGCCCCAGGCCATCCGCCCTTCGGGATTGAGCCAGACCAGCCGCTTCGATCGCTCCGAAATGCGGCGCAGGATGTCGGCGCGCGGATCGAGGTTGTTGGTGCGGGCGTCGCCGAGCACGATCACCGTCGTCTTCGGCGTCACGGCGCGAATAAAACCCTTCTCGAAATCCGCGAGCGAGCCGCCGTAATCGGACGAGCCGAATCCGACCTTCGACATGATCTCGCGCATGGCTTCTTCCGGCGATTTGGCATCGAGGATATCGCTGACCTCGATCAGATGGCCGGAGAAAGCAAACGAGCGTACCTCATCCACCACCTCATGCAGGCTATGGATCAACAACAGGAAGAAGTCGGACACCTGTGCCACCGATCCAGAGACATCGCACAGCGCCACGATCTGCGGCCGGTCACGGTGACGGCGTTTCCAGGAGGTGAGGAAGGGAACCCCGCCCCAGGCGGCGTTACGCCGCAACGTCCGCCGGATGTCGAGATGCCCGCGTCGCTGGCGCTTGCGCGGCTTGCTGTAGCGTCCGCGCAGCCGCCGCGCGATGGCGCGGATCAAGGCTTTCATCTGCTCGACCTGCCGGCGTTCGAGGCGGGCGAGCGGCGCATTGCGCAGGATTTCATGGCGCAAATTTTCGCTTTCCTCGCGCCCGTAGAGCAAGAGCGCCTGATTGACCATGTCGCGCACGTTCTCGCGCAACGCGTCCGTTGCCGCCGCGAGCCGTTCGGCATCCGCGGGATTTGTCGCCGTCAGCGCGTCGAGGTCGTCGCGCAGCCGGGCAATGCCGAGCGCCTCGAGGATCCTGCTCGAGAAGATTCCACGCTGGGTGAAATAACGGATATCGGAAAGCGAGGCGGCATTCGCTGCATTGGCCAAGGCCGCGGCGATCGCGTTGCGGTCCCGCGACATCAGCATCTGCGCAAGCTCGCCGAGTTCAGGCGACGGCGCGCCAGGGCCGCCCGGATCGGTTGCACCGGGGCTCGAATTCGCTTGCGAGCTTTCTTGGCCGTGTTCGGCGGCATCTTCCGGCGCGGTATCCGGCTTCAGCTCCGGCTGGCTGAAGAACAGATCGAAACATTGCCCGAGCGCCTGCTTCTCGTCCTCACTCTTGGCGAGCGTCAGCAGCAGCGTGTCGCGTAAAATGCCTCGGTCGGCAAATCCGACGTCGGCCACCGCTTTCATGGCATCGATGCTTTCCGCGGGCGAAACCCGCACCCCGGCGCCGCGCGCCGCCCGGAAGAAGCGATGCAGTTCCTGGCGCATCAGCCGAACACACCCTGCCGCCCGGCTTTGGCGACAAAACTCGTGACCTGCGGCATCGTGGTCTCGATATCGGCCTCATATTTCAGGAGCACGTTGAGCGTGTCCTTGACGGTCTCATGATCGAGTTCCGACGACTGCAGGAGAACGAGCACGCGTGCCCAGTCGATGGTCTCGCTGACCGAGGGCAACTTCTTCAAATCGAGCGCGCGGACCTGGTTGATGAAGCCGACGATCTGCTTGCGTAAGCTTTGCGAAATGCCGGGAACGCGGCTTTCAACGATGCGCTCCTCGAGCTTCTGCTCGGGGAATCCGATATGCAGATGCAGGCACCGTCGCTTGAGCGCGTCGGAAAGATCGCGCTCGCCGTTGGAGGTCAATATCACGGTGGGCTTCACCACCGCCACGACGGTTCCGAGCTCGGGGATGCTGACCTGGTAATCCGACAGGATTTCCAATAGCAGCGATTCGAATTCGGCGTCAGACTTGTCGATCTCGTCGACCAGCAGCACGCAGCCCTGCGGCTGTTCCAGCGCCTGCAGCAGTGGGCGCGGCTCGACGAATTCCTTGGAGAAAAATACGTCGCCGAAATCGTGCAGCCTGTCGAGCGCCGCGGATAATGTTTCGGCGCCGCCGAGCACTTCGCCGAGCTTGTCCTTCAGGATCTGGGTGTAGAGCAATTGTTTGGCATACTTCCACTCATACAGCGCCTTGGCCTCGTCGAGTCCCTCATAGCATTGCATGCGGATCATCTTGAGCCCGCGCCAGGCCGCCAGCGCCTTTGCCAGTTCGGTCTTGCCGACGCCGGCCGGACCTTCCACCAGGATCGGTTTCTCGATCCGCTCGGCGAGATATACCGCGGTCGCGATCTGCTGGCTCGCGATATAGCCGGCGGACGCGAGGCCCGCTGTGACGGTCTCGATCGAGGCCGTGGGAAGGGTGTTGTCCATCGCTGTTTCACGCTCCATGTGACACCGCTTTTAGAGCACAGAGACGCCGGTCGCGAGGGTATTTTGGGCTGTGGGCGTCGCCCGCCACGCGCGCCCGGGGTGGATCATTCTATCCCCGTTTTGGCGTTTTCGACCGCGGTCTCGATCTGGCGAAACGGCCGGGAAGCGTGTAGAGCCATTGATATGACCACAAAAAACGTAAATCTTGTCAGCCATCCCCTGGTTCAGCACAAACTCTCGCTGATGCGGGAGAAGGATCGCTCGATCAAGGGTTTTCGGGAGCTTCTCAACGAAATCGGGATGCTGCTCTGCTATGAGGTCACCCGCGACCTGCCGCTGGAGATGGTCGACATCGAGACGCCGCTTCAGCCGATGAAGGCGCCCCAGATCGCAGGTAAGAAGCTTACGTTCGCGCCGATATTGCGCGCCGGCGTCGGCTTTCTCGACGGCATGCTCGCGCTCGTTCCGTCGGCGCGTGTCGCGCATATCGGCCTTTATCGCGACCCCGAGACGTTGCAAGCGGTCGAGTATTACTTCAAGGCCCCGCATGATCTGTCGGATCGCACGGTGGTCATGATGGATCCCATGCTTGCGACGGGAAATTCGGCATGCGCCGCGGCCTCCCTTCTCAAGGCGCGCGGCGCCCGCGATATCAGGTTCGTCTGCCTGCTTGCCGCGCCTGAAGGCATTGCGCACTTCCAGAAGGAACATTCCGACGTTCCGATCTGGACGGCCGCCGTCGACGAAAGGCTGAATGATCACGGTTATATCTTGCCCGGCCTCGGCGATGCCGGAGACAGAATGTTCGGCACCAAGTGAAATGAAAACGGCTTGATGGCGGCGGCAGGCTAGCGCACAATCCACCCAATCCTTGCGGATCGCCAAGATTGCCGTCGGGTCAATCGGGGTGAGCAGCAAAATAACAGGCGAGCGAATGTCGTGAGTAGTAGTCCTCTGCACGTAGGCTGCATCGGGATGGGATGGTGGTCCGATGTTCTGGCCGACGCCATCCAGCGCTCGGGCAAGCTTGAGATTCTGAGCTGCTACACCCGCTCCGAGGAAAAGCGCAAAACCTTCGCCGCAAAATACCGCTGCCGCACGGCTGTGAGCTATGAGGCGATGCTCGCCGATCCCGAGATCGAGGCGATCATCAACACCACCCCGAACGATGTGCACCTGGCGACCACCAGCGCCGCGGCGGCGGCGGGTAAACACGTCTTTCTCGACAAGCCGATCGCCAACACCGTCTCGGACGGCCGCGCCATCACCGAGGCCTGTCGCAAGGCCGGCGTGGTCCTGGCGCTGGGCTATCAGCGGCGCCGCGAAAACCATTTTCGCTGGATCAGGCAGCAGATCGACAACGGTCTGTTCGGCAAGCTCGTCAACGCCGAGGCCAATATCAGCCGCGACCGCTTCGGCAAGATCGATCTCACTTCGTGGCGCTACCAGGCCGCCGGAATGCCCGGCGGCGTGATGCTGCAGATCGGCATCCACTATATCGACGTCCTGGAATATCTGATCGGGCCGGTCCGCGCGGTGCGCGGGCAATTGGCGCAACTGGTGCTGCCCGGCGACAATCCGGATGTCGCGAGCCTTATGCTGGAGCACGACAACGGCGCGCTCTCCACCTTGAACGCGAGCTACGCCTCGGCATCCGAATATTACCTGATGAACATCTACGGCCGGGACGCCACCGCCTATTACGATTTGCATAATGGGCTCCGCCTCCTCAAGCGCGGCGAAACCACGCCGGTGGCGATACCGTGCGCAAAGAACGACACGCTGGTCGAGGAACTGGAGGAGTTCGCTGCCGCAGCGCGCGGGCAGGGCGAGCACGAAGTCGGCGGCGACTACGCGACGCGATCGCTCGCGGTGGTGCGCGCCGGCATTTTGTCGGCACGCGAGGGACGCCGGGTCGAGGTCGCCGAGACATTGGACAGCGACCGGAACTTGTGAACCCGCAAGTGCACGGACAGGGGCGCGTCATGAAACCGAATGTCTGGGGTTCTATCGTCCTCGCGTTTGTGTTGGTCGCCGGCGCCGTGCCGGCCCGTGCGCAGGACTATCCGTCGCGGCCGATCACCGTGATCGTGCCGTTCCCGGCGGGAGGCGCGAGCGATGTGGTGGCGCGCATCGTCACCAACCAGATGTCGAAGAACCTCGGGCAATCCATCATTATCGAGAATATCGGTGGCGCCGGCGGCACCATCGGCAGCGCGCGGGTCGCGGCCGCCGCGCCTGACGGCTACACCCTGCTGGCGGCGGCGATGGGCTCGCATGTGGCGGCGCCAGTGCTGACGCCGAATCTCAAATACGATCCGGTCTCGGATTTCGCGCCGATCGGCCTCACCGCGCATTCGCCGGCCGTCGTGATCGCGCGCAAGGATTTTCCGGCCAAGGACCTGAAGGAGTTCGTGGCCGTGCTCCGGCAACAGGGTAGCGCGGTGAAAGAGGCCCATGGCGGCATCGGCGCGTCCTCGCACATGGCGTGTCTTCTGTTCACTGCCGAGATCGGCGCCAAGCCGACGCTCGTTGCCTATCGCGGCTCCGGTCCGGCGTTGAACGATCTGATGGGCGGCCATGTCGACTTCCTGTGCGAGCAGTCGGTCAGCGTGGCGGAGCAGGTTCTGGCGGGCTCGGTCAAGGCCTACGCCGTCTCCGCCACCGAGCGCCTCGCCAACCTGCCGGATGTGCCGACCGCAAAAGAAGCAGGCGTCAACTATCAAATGAGCGTCTGGTCCGGGCTGTTCGCGCCCAAGGGCGTTCCGCCCGAGGTAATCGCGAGGCTTGCCGACGCCCTCGACAAGGCACTCGATGAGCCGACGGTGCGCGAAAGACTGACCCAGCTCGGTGGCTCGGTACCGGCCAAGGCGGAGCGCAACCCGGCCGCGTTCGACCGTTTCGTCCGCTCCGAAATCGCGCGCTGGGCGCCGATTCTCGCGGCGAGCCGGGCGGAGCAATAGCGCGACTGAAGGCACTGGCAACGCCGCATCTAAATGATTCCGGCTCAAAAAAGGGGCCGGCAGCAAACCCGCCGGCCCCAATCTCGCTTGGCTTATTCACTTCGAGCGACTATCAATTCCGGTCGCCGCCCCGATCGTGATCATGCCCGTGATCGTGATCGCCGAAATCGAACAGATCGAACAGGTCTCCGATCGCCGGCATGTTGACGGGAACATAGGGATTCTCATCGTCGGCGTGCGGATTAGGCAGATTATCGCGGCTGCGCTCGGTGAGCTTGCCGAGATGCCAGTTCCGTTCGACGAATTTCACAAAGGACGAATGTTCATTGTAGACGTGGCTGATGTGGCCGCCGCGCGAGAACGGCGAAACGGCGATCATCGGAATCCGCGGCCCGGTGCCGAAGAAGTCGACCGGCTGGATGAAGCCGGAGTCGTAATATCCGCCACCCTCGTCCACCGTGACGAAGATCGCCGTGCTTTCCCATAGCTCCTTGTTGCTCTGGGCGAGCTCGATGATGTTCTTGGCGAACGCCTCGAACAGATCGAATTTTGACGATGCCGGATGGCCGTCCATCGCGCCGTCCGGTTTGACGTAGGACACCGCCGGCAACGTGCCGTTCTTGAGATCGGTGAATAAATCGGTCACGTCACGCATATGGTCGGCGCGCATCGCCGGATAGTTCAGTTTATATTCAAACGGATTGCAGATGTCGCAATAGATCCCGTCGAGCGGCGCGCCGGTGCCGGAAACGTTGTAGCTGCCGCCATAATACTTCCACGGGATGTTCTTCGCACTCAAGAGATCGCCGATGCTGGTCATGGTGACGGTCGGAACGGAACCGGCTCCGCTTGGCGTGCCTTGCGGCGTCCAGGCCGGGCCGACGTTCACCGCGGGGTAAAAGTGACCCGCGTCGCATTTGGGCTGCACGGTGTAAGGCAACTTGCCGAGATAATCCAGGATCGGCTTGACGCCCGGCTGCGTCGGATCGGAGCAATTGAACCACGTTTTGCGCGCGGTGTATTGGTTGAGCGTATTGGGCAGCGGATCGGGATTGTAGATGGTGTTAGTCGGCGGCGTCGCCGCATTGCCGTGGCCGTCGCCGAAGAATACCTGATCGGCGTAGCCGAGCGGCATGCTGTCAGCCCAGGTCCCGCCCATCACAGGCTGATGATAATTGTCGCTCATGGTGTAATTGTCGGCGAGGAATTTCAAAAAGGGCACATCGCCTTTCTGCATATTGAAAAACGCCATGGTCTGCCCGGTGTCGTGCGGCGTGCCGCCGGGCGGCGTCGCAAACGTCGTGGTGATGGCCGATTGCAGATCATGGAGGCAACCCGTCGGATTGCGTCGCGTGACGTGTTCGCTGTCGATCGCGCAATCCACCTGCTGGTACATCTGGAAGAACTGGTGGATGGTGTCGCCGGTATAGGCGTCATAGGGCATGGTCGGGCCGGTCATCTGGAATGGCCCGGGCGGCAGCGTGTTGACATTGGTGATGCGGGTATCCGGGCCAAAAGCGTTTGGCAGACCCGTGCCGCCGGTTCCAAACAGGAATTGTTCGGAAGCTGGCAGTCCGGGATCGCCGCCAGGTATCTGGAGAATTGGAGCGCCCGTCGCATTTTTCACGCCGCCGAGGTCGGGCGCGGGCAGCACCGTATATAGTGACTTATTGGCCGATCCGGCGCTGATGAAAAACTTTCCGCCATTCGGCGCAGATGTGATCTGGAACTGGTGCGCCCGGTCGAAATTTTCGTTGGGCGAACCGTCCGCCTTGATGATGTGTTCCGACAGCAGGTTCCGGACCCGCTCATCGTCCGACTTCGGCACATAAGTGGCGAACAGGTGATCGAAGCTGCGGTTTTCACCGACGATGATGATGACATGCTTGATCGGCGACGCGGTGTCCATGTGATCACGATCGGGTCCGTCCTCCGCACGAACGCCTTGCGAAAGCGCAAGGGCCGCAAGCGAAACGCCGAGCAGGCCAAACCTGCGCGTCAGCGCTATTTTTTTCATAGCTTTCTCCTGTTGGATTTTTGGAAATCGAAGCAACAGGCGCGTTGTTATTCCGCGACCATGACGCGCATTTTCCGGTTGCATGACAGATCGAACGCATTCGCAAGACAGCGGCGTTCCCGCGTGACAAACATGTGGAAAGATTTTTCTGGGAGCCGGGGAATATTCGCCCGTTTGTCATGAAGCCGAACAAGCCGGTTCCGCGCGCGTTTGCGAGCTATCAAGATCGCGCAAATCGAGGAAGGAGCCTGTTTCGGCGCGGGGCCCGATTGAAGGACGCGAGATCGTCGCGTAAATTGTTGCGCGACGAAATCGGAGCCGGCCATGAGCGATGCGATTGATTTGTCAGAGAAGTTGTCGAAATTTTCCGACCACTGGTCGCCGCGAACCGTCGCGCAGTTCAACGATTGCGATGTCATGGTCGTGAAAGTCCAAGGCGAATTCGTCTGGCACAAGCACGATGACACCGATGACTTTTTTCTGGTTCTCAACGGCGTGCTGGATATTCAGCTTCGAGATCGAACGGTCACGCTTTCGCCGGGGCAAATGTACATCGTGCCAAAAGGCGTCGAGCATCGTCCCGTCGCCAAGGACGAGGTGCATTTGTTGCTGATTGAGCCGACCGGGACGCCCAACACGGGCGATCCCGCAACCGCCGCCCCGCGCAAGACGGCCTGAACGCATGACCGAACAACGCCATACGCTTCGAAGCGAGGCGATCACCGCAACCATCGCGGCGCATGGCGCGGAATTATGTTCCCTGCAGAACGCGCAAGGGCTTGAACTGTTGTGGCAGGCCGGCGCGGCATGGCCGCGTCATGCACCGCTGCTGTTCCCTATCGTCGGCCGGCTCAAGAACGACCAGCTGCAACATCGGGGTAAGGTCTATCCGATGACCCAGCATGGTTTCGCGCGCGATCTTCGCTTCGACTGGGCGGAGCGCGGGCCAACATCCTGCACGCTCACGCTGACCGATGATGCGGCGACCCGCTCGCGCTATCCTTTTCCGTTTCGGCTGGCGGTCACTTACTCGGTGAACAAGGCCGAGCTGCAGGTGGTGCTCGAGATCACCAATACCGGCGACGAAATGCTGCCGGCCTCGATGGGCGCCCATCCGGCGTTCAACTGGCCGCTGCTGCCGGGATTGGCGAAAGAGGCTTACGAGCTCACGTTTTCCAGCAACGAGCGGTCACCCATTCGGCGGTTGAAAGACGGTCTCCTGAAGGCGGAACCGGAGCCAACTCCCGTTCGAGGCAAAATCCTCTCCCTTTCAGAAAAGCTGTTCGCCGAGGACGCGGTCATCCTGGATCGACCCGCGAGCCATTCGGTTCGCTACGCGGCTGCGCGCGGCCCCTCGATCGAGATTCATTGGGAAGGATTTCGTGAGCTCGGAATCTGGTCGAAGCCCGCGGGAGCAGCTTTTCTGTGCATCGAGCCATGGCATGGGCTTGCGAGTCCTTTGACGTTCGATGGCGAGTTTGCCGACAAGCCCGGCGTGATGCATATCTCCCCTGCCGCAAAACGATCTCTCAATTATCGAATCCGTATCGGCTAAGGCCGCCTGCCGGGCATTTCACCTTCTGCGCAAATGCGGAAGGCCTGCCCTCAACTTGAACCGCCCGTGGCCTCCGGTTACGCTCGCCCCCAACAAAATCCCCGGGGGAAACCAAATGAAGCAGCTCAGGATCGGCGACATCACCATCGACGCGGTGATCGAACGCGAGGGCCCATGGCGTCGGCCGCAGGATTTCTTCCCGGCCTATTACGACGAGGCGACCTTCAAGCGCCATCTGCCCTCGATGGAGCCGGAGGTGTTCGACACGGCGCTCGGCATGATGGTGATCACCTACCAGACGTTTGTGGTACGGACGCCACGCTACACCATTCTGGTCGACACCTGCACCGGCGAGGACAAGGGTCATCCGCCGCCGTTCGATTTTCCCGGCAAGGAACGCTGGCGCAACGAGCTGTTCGCGCTCGGCATCGGCTACGACAAGATCGACTACGTGTTCTGCACCCATCTCCATATCGACCATACCGGCTGGAACACGTCGCTGCGCGATGGCCGCTGGGTGCCGACCTTCCCGAATGCAAAGTATATCTTTCACAAGAAGGAATATGCGGTCTGGGAAGCCGAGCACGCCAAGGGCAACGATCCGCCCGGCACGGTATTCCGCGACAATTGCCTGCCGATCGTAGAAGCCGGCCAGGCGCTGCTGGTCGATGACGATTACGCGCTCGACGACACCATCACGCTGACGCCGACGCCGGGGCACTCGCCCTGCCATTGCTGCGTCAATATCTTCTCCCGTGGCCGGCGCGCGGTGGTCACCGGCGACATGATGCACCACATCATCCAGTGCCGCGAGCCGGATTGGTCGCCGCGGGTCGACTGGGATGGCAAGCAGGCGGCAGTGTCACGCCGGAAGTTCTTATCCTCCGTCGCCGACACCGATACGCTGATTCTGCCGATTCATTTTCCGACGCCGACCGCGGGTCTGGTCATCGCGGACGGCGATCGTTTCAACTACCGCTTCAGGCGCGATTGAGCGCTCTTCTCCCTCTCCCCGCTGTTCGCGGCGAGAGGGTTGGGGTGAGGGGCCGCTTACGCGCCCTTTTCGCACTTCGTCATGAAGCTGGTCTTGGCGGCGCCGGCCAGTGGCTTGCCATCCGAACCGACGGCCTTGGTCGCGCAGGTATCGGTCATGCACTTCTTCATGAAGGAGGTCTTCGCCGCGCCGGCGAGAGGCTTGCCGTCCTTGCCGACGGCTTTGCTTTCACAGGTTTCCTGCGCGGCGGCGGAGCCGATCGCAAACGCGGTGAGGATTGCAACCAAGAAAATCCGTTTCATTGTGGGTCTCTCCCTAAGCTTTGGACAGCGCCCGGATTGGACCTTGGAATCCCGGCGCGATCAAGCTCCCAAACCGGACTTAGCCGATAAAATGCCCGCTTCATGGGCTCGCACTCGGCGAGTATGGCGTTCAAGTACCCCGCTCCAGCATCGCCCTAAAATCGGCGCGGGCGCGTTGCGCCTCGGCCTTCGCGGTTTGCGAGGCTTCGCCGAGCCCGAAATAGCCGTGGATCAGGCCGGCGCCCGGATGGTACTTGGTCGCGACGCCGGCGGCGGCCATCGCGTCGGCATAGGCCTTGCCCTCGTCGCGCAGGGGATCGAACCACGCCGTGCAGACGACCGCGGGCGCCAGCCCGGCGAGATTTTTCGCGCGCAATGGCGAGACGCGCCAGTCGGTGCCGTGCGCGGCGTCCTCAAGATAATGGCCGGCGAACCATTCCATCACCGCGCGCGAGAGGAAGTAGCCCTCGGCGTTCTCGTGGCGCGAGGGAAAGCGCGCGTTCTCGCTCTTGTCCGCATAATTTCCGGCGACATCGGTGACGGGATAGACCAGGAGCTGCGCGGCGAGGGGTATGCCGGCGTCGCGACAGGCGATCGCGACTGTAGCCGCCAGATTGCCGCCGGCGCTGTCGCCGGCGACGCCAACGCGCGATGTGTCGCCGCCGAATTCGGCGATGCGGGAGATCACGTCGCGCATCGCGGCGAAAGCGTCCTCGAAGGCGCCTGGAAAGCGCGTCTCCGGCGGACGCCGGTAGTCGACCGAGATGACGACGGAACCGGTCTCGATCGCCAGCAGGCGCGCCTGCCGGTCATGGGTTTCGAGATCGCCGGCGACCCAGCCGCCGCCATGGAAAAACACCACCGTCGGCGATGGTTCGCGGGCGACGCGGTAGAGGCGCGCGGCAAGCGGTCCGGCTGCGCCCTTCACCTTGATATCCTCCACGCTCGCGACAGGCGGCGGCGGAATGGCGGCGCGGGCCGCGGCGAGCGCGCGCAGCGCATCGCGCGCGCTCTGCGGCGTCATCGTCAAGGGATCGCGCAGCGGCAAAAGCGGAATGATCTGGGCGACGACGGGATCGAGCGGAATGGTCATGCGGTCTCCCAGCCCTGGAATTCGCGCCAGCATAGAGTCGGCGTGCGGAGGCGGCAATTATCCCGTCCCCCGGTTGGCATTTTCATCTTCTTACACTCACCTCGACAGCGCCGATTTCCGCCAGCTCGAAACGATACGCCGCGTCTTCCTCCGGAAATACGGTCTTCATGACGCTTCCGGTCATCACGACCTGGCCCGCTTTCAGCGTCTCGCCCCGCGAGGCCAGCTGCGTTGCAAGCCAGGCAACCGAATTGAAGGGATGCCCGAGGATGTCGCGTCCGTGCCCTTCGCCGATCGCAATTCGGTCTTTCGCTGCACGGCCGAGGACGTCCTTCAGGTCAGGCCACTTGGTCGCGAATTCGGACAGCACGATGCCGCCGTTCCAGGAATTGTCGGCAACAAGCGAACGAACATCGAGGTTTGAATAGTCCGCGTTTCGGTCATCCACGATTTCGATCGCCGCGCAAACCCCATCGATGTGAGGCTGGATCGCCTCGCCGGTATACGGCGTGCCCGTCACCGGGACATCCGATTTGACACGGACGGCAATTTCAAATTCCAGACCGAGCCGCCCGAAATCCGCAATCCGCACGGCCGCGCCCGATCGATGCACCCGATTTGCCAGCACGACACCGGCGATAGGATGGTCGATCCCGCAAAACACCTGCATGGTCGCCGACGTGAGCCCGACCTTATAGCCGATAGTATCGCCGTGTCGGCCACGGAGAAGCGCGACGTATTTCTCCTGGATATCGTAGGCATCGGAGATCGTACCGGGTCCGTCTGGCGGCACCAGCGTCTTGAACCGCACATTGTCCCTGTGTTCGGCGAGCAGCTTTTCGGCTGCGCGCCGGGCCGCGATTTCCTCCATGGGTCTTCTCCCTTTTTTCAAATCATAACGCGCCGTGAGCCTGGGTCAAACGACGGCGCCGCCGCGCGGATCCTTCGCGGCAGCAAGAAATAGGCATCTGTCCGCAAATTCGTGTTTATTCCGCTCCGGCCAACGAAAAATTCTGATTGAGCGCCACCGGCTTTTCACCGACTCTTTCGTCGCGCGAGCACCGGATTGTCAGTGGAGGCCAATATGAAAGCTTTGAATGCCATCATCACCCTTGCGATTTTTCTGATCGGGGCGGGCACCGCGGCGGCGCAAAACGCACCGCCGGTTTCGACGAAAAAGGTCGACGGCACCGACAACGTCTATGTCTTCCGCTATGGCGGCCATCAGTCGATGTTCATCGTGACATCGCAGGGCGTCATCGCCACGGATCCGATTTCGTATTTGCGCCCGGCAAAGCCCTATATCGACGCCATCAAGGCCGTCACCGACAAGCCGATCAAATACGTCATCTACAGCCATCATCACTATGATCACATCGCCGGTGGCCAGCCGTTCAAGGATCTCGGCGCGACCTTCATCGCGCATCGGCGCGCAAAAGAACGCCTGCTCGAATTGAAGAAGCAGAACGCGCTTATCGCCGACATCGTGATGCCCGATCAGGTGGTCGACGACAAGAAGACAATAAAACTCGGCGACACCACGCTCGAACTGATCTATGTCGGCCGCAACCATTCGGACAATTCCCTGGTGATGCGGCTGCCGAAGGAAAAACTGGTGTTCGTCGTCGACTTCGCGCCGATCGAGACGATCCAGTTCCGCAATATCCCGGACAATGCCTCGCCGCTGGAATATATCGCCTCGCTGAAAAAGCTTGCCGCGCTCGATTGGGACCGGCTGATCCCCGGCCATCCCTATGCCGGCGGACGCTACGGCACCAAAAAGGATGTCGAGGACGACATCGCCTACATGGAGGATCTGTCGGCGGAAGTGAAAAAGGCCGCAGACGCGGGAAAATGCTTCGACACCGCGATGAAGGAGGTCAAGCTGCCGAAATACGAGAAATGGGCGAACTATGAAACCGGCCTGTCCGCCAATGTCGAGCGCTTCTGCTATTGGTGGGGACGGGGGTATTGATCGGCGCGCAGCCAGTCGCATGGGGATGGGGTACGCGGCATCTGCGAAGATCGGGCATGCACTGGCCGGGTACCGTTGCCGCGGATATCACAATGGACTTCTCGGCCAATCCGGCTACCCTCGCAGGGTGATCGAGGAAAAACGGCAGCAATCATGATTGCCGACACCACTGCACGACGGGAGCGCCCTACTGAAACGGCAACGGTCTTGGACGCCGTTGTCGTCGGCGCCGGCTTTGCCGGCATGTACATGCTGCATCGCCTGCGTGGGCTTGGCCTTTCGGCGCGGGTTTTTGAGGCCGGCGGTGGCGTCGGCGGCACCTGGTATTGGAACCGTTATCCGGGGGCGCGTTGCGACGTCGAGAGCATGCAGTATTCGTTCTCGTTCTCGGAGGAGTTAGACCAGGAGTGGAACTGGTCCGAGAAGTACGCGCCGCAGCCTGAAATCCTCTCCTATGCCAACCATGTTGCCGATCGCTTCGATCTGCGCCGGGATATCGTGTTTGATACGCGAGTTATTGCGTCCACCTTCGACGAAGCCGCCAAAGGTTGGCTGATCGAGACTGATCGCGGCGACAGGGTTTTTGCAAAATTCTGTATCTTGGCCGTCGGCTGCTTGTCGGCGCCGAACCGTCCGAACTTCAGGGGCCTCGAAGATTTTCGCGGGAAAATCTATCACACCGGTGAATGGCCGCATCAGGGCGTCGACTTCCGCGGGCTGCGTGTTGGCGTCATCGGCACCGGCTCCTCGGCGATCCAGTCGATCCCGATTATCGCGCGGCAAGCCGCGACGCTTACGGTTTTTCAGCGTACGGCGACCTGGTCCGTGCCGGCCTGGAACGAGAAGCTGACGCCGGAATATCTGCAGTCGGCCAAGGCCGATTATCCGGCGCTCCGGGCCAAGGCGCGTGCACGCCCGACCGGCTTCTATTTTCCGTTCAACACGCAGCCGGCGCTGGAAGCGGCCCCGGACGACCGCGAGCAGCAGTATGAGGAAGCCTGGGCCCGCGGCGGCTTGCCGTTTCTCGGCTCCTACGGGGATCTTCTGTTCGAGAAAGCCGCCAATGACACCATCGCCGACTTCGCCCGCCGCAAAATCCGCGGCATCGTGAAGGATCCGGCCACGGCCGATCTGCTCTGTCCGGACAACGTCTTCGGCTGCAAGCGCCTCTGCGTCGATACCGGCTATTTCGAGACCTACAATTTGCCGCACGTAAAGCTGGTCGACGTATCCAGGATGCCGATCGAACGCTTCACCGCCGACGGCATCGAGGTCGATGGTGTCGAATACAGACTGGATGCCGTGGTCAGCGCGACCGGCTTTGCCGCAATGACCGGGTCGTTCGACAAGATCAGGATCACGGGCCGCGACGGCCTGACGCTTTCCGAGAAATGGCGCGCCGGGCCTCGTGCCTATCTCGGGATCGCATCGGCGGGCTTTCCCAATTTGTTCATGATCACCGGTCCTGGCAGCCCATCGGTGCTGGCAAGCATGATCCAGGCGATCGAGCAGCACGTCGATTGGCTGGCGGACTGCATGGGCCACATGCGGGATATCGGTGCGACGTCGATCGAACCGCTCGCGGAAGATGAGGATGCCTGGGTCGAGCACGTCAACGAGGTATCGAAGGTCTCGCTGCGATCGACTTGCAGCTCCTGGTATGTCGGCGCCAACATACCCGGCCGGCCGCGCGTCTTCATGCCGTATATCGGTGGCTTCCCGATCTATGTGCAGAAATGCAACGAGGTCATGACCGGCGGCTTCAGTGGCTTTGTCCTGGAGGGTGCGCCGGTCGGCAACGCAGCACCCGAGGTGCGCTATACCGAACGGTGGCGTGTCCCTCTCGATATCGATGTCATCTCACCGGCGGCTGTCGCCGCCCGGCGTGTGCCGGTGGTCTGACCTCAAGGCGCGCAACCATAAAAGCGCGCGAGCCCGAAATCCATGACCGCGATCGCCGTCATGGATTCCAGGCCCGCGCGCGTCCCCCCTCGTCTAACGTTCCCCGTCTACGTCTCGAGCTGCTTGCCGATCGGCAGCGTCCGAATGCGTTTCCCGGTCGCTGCGAAGATCGCGTTGATCAATGCGGGCGCGAATGGAGGCACGCCCGGCTCACCGACGCCGCTCGGCGGCACGTCCGGATTGGCCGGCACGATGTGGACGTTGGTGACCAGCGGAGCCTCGTCCATCCGGATCACGGGGAAGTCGTCGAAATTCCCCTGCTGTACCTTGCCGTCCTTGAAGGTGATCTCGCCATATTTGGCGAGAGAGAGCCCCATGATCGCGGCGCCCTCGATCTGCGACTGGATCCGCTCCGGATTGACGAACGTTCCGCAATCGATCGCGGTGTCCACTTGGGGAACGGTGAGCTTGCCCTTATCGTCGACCGCTACCTCGACGATGGTCGCGATATAACTGACAAAGCTGCGATGCACGGCAATGCCGAGCCCGTGTCCTTTGGGCACAGTCCGTTTCCAATTACCCTTGTCCGCGACGTACTCCACCACATGGCGGAGACGCGCGGTATCGATCGGATAGCTGTCGTAGGGCTCGCCATAGTTCCACAGGTCTTTGACCGAATCGAGCTTGACGATCCGCGGCGAGCCGATCAGCTCCAACAGCATATCCTTCTGATCGCGCTTGGTGGCTTGGGCGATCTCGCCCACCATCGACTGCACCGCAAAGGCATGCGGGATATTCGACACCGAGCGGAACCAGCCGATGCGGGTATGCGCGGCGGCTTCCGGATTCTCGCATTGGATGTTGGCAATCTCGAACGGCATGTCGACAAGCCCCATGCCCATTTCGAAAGGCGCCTCATGCGCCGCACCGGCGGCGAATGTCGAGGCGATGCTGGGGGCGACGCTGCGGTGTCGCCAGGCCACCACCTTGCCGCTCTTGTCGAGGCCGGCTTCGATGCGCTCCGCCGAGACGGTGTGCAGGAAACCGTGGCGAACGTCATCCTCCCGCGTCCATTGCACTTTCACCGGCGCGCCCAGCGCCTTTGAAAGCAATGCCGCCTCGAGCGCATAGTCGCATTTCGATTTGCGCCCGAACCCGCCGCCGAGCAGCGTGACGTTGACGGTCACGTTGTCCTCGGGGATACCGAGGGTCTTGGCGACGTCTTCCCGCGTTCCGCCGGCACTTTGCACCGGCGCCCAGATCTCGGCCTTGCCGTCCTTGACGTCGGCAACCGCAACCGGCGGTTCCATGCTGACATGGGCGAGATGCGGCAAATAATATTCGCCGACAATCACCTTGTCGGCGGCTTTCAGGGCGGCGTCCACGTCGCCCTCCTTGCGCACGACCAGGCCCGGCTTGCGCGCGGCCTCCTCGAGTTGGGTCCGATAAGCGGCCGATTCATATTTGGCGTTGGCGCCGTCGTCCCAGACGATCTTCAGTGCGTCACGCCCCTTGATGGCCGCGCCGGTGTTGCGCGCGATCACCGCCACGCCGCCAAGTGGCTGGAATTTCGATGGCCACGGCCAACCCTGCACTTCCATCACCTTCTCGACGCCCGAGACCTTCATCGCATCGGCTGAATCGAATGATTTCAACTTGCCGCCGGTCACCGGCGGCCGCGCGATCACGGCATATTTCATCCCGGGAAGCCGGACATCGCCGCCATATTGCGCGGCACCGACGGTAATATCGCGAAGGTCGACAATGCTCACCTGGCCCTTGCCGAGATAACGGAAGTCCTTCGGATCTTTCAGCTTCAGGCCATCAGCACTCGGCACCGGTTCCTTCGCCGCATCGGCCGCCAGGTCGCCGAACCCAATCCGGCGGCTGCTTGCGGAATGAACCACCTCGTGATTGACCGCCTTGACCTCGGCGACCGGCACGCCCCAGCGTTTGGCGGCGGCGGCTTCGAGCATGGCACGCGCCGACGCGCCGATCTGGCGCATCGGGATCAAATAGTGCCGCGTGCTGCGCGATCCGTCGGTATCCTGGTTGCCGTATTTGACCTCGTTGCCAGGCGCCTGCTCCACTTTTACGCGCGACCAATCGGCTTCCATTTCCTCGGCGACGATCAGCGGCAGGCTGGTCCGAACGCCGGTTCCCATCTCGGCACGATGCGCCACGATCGTCACCGTGCCGTCGTTCGCGATGGCGACGAAGACGCGTGGGTCGACCACGGTGCCGTGCGGCATCTTTGCCGCGCCGGTCTGGTACGCTGCAAAAGCCTGGCGTGACATCAAAGGCGCTGCCAGCACCAGCCCTCCGGCGATGCCGAGACCCCTGAGAACGCTGCGCCGCGAGATTTTTTCGACTTTGATGTTGCGCTCAAAGCCGCGAAGCTTTTCGGAATTTGTGATGATATTCATGATCAGACCCCCGTCGAAGCGAGATTGACCGCGTTTTCGATGCGTTGGTAAGCGCCGCAGCGGCAGATATTGCCCGCCATCGTTTCGCGTATCTGATCGTGCGTGGGTTTTGGATTTTCCATCAGCAGTGCCGCGGCCTGCATGATCTGGCCGGCCTGGCAATAGCCGCATTGCGGAACATTCATCTGGCGCCAGGCCTTCTGAACGGCGTGATCCCCGGTGGGATGCAGGCCTTCGATGGTTGTGACCTGTCGGCCGACCACATCGGAAACCGACGTGATGCAGGCGCGCACGGCCTGCTTATCCACGATCACGGTGCACGCGCCGCACAGCGCCTGGCCGCAGCCGAATTTCGTGCCCGTCAATCCGGCTTCGTCACGGAGAAACCAGAGTAACGAGAGA
This sequence comes from Bradyrhizobium lablabi, assembly GCF_900141755.1. Classification (NCBI taxonomy): domain Bacteria; kingdom Pseudomonadati; phylum Pseudomonadota; class Alphaproteobacteria; order Hyphomicrobiales; family Nitrobacteraceae; genus Bradyrhizobium; species Bradyrhizobium lablabi. The sequence continues at coordinate 4,387,658 of NZ_LT670844.1, forward strand.
TCCGGGTCGCCATCCCAGTTTTTTTCCTGGCCGTTAATCATCAGCTTGATCATGATTTAGTCCTCGCTCTTCATAAGCTGCCAATGTTTGTTTCGGCGTGAACGAGAACATATTTCCCAACCGCTCAACGCCGTCGCTCCATGGTTTCTTGCATGGTCCTAAGGGAAACCGACCTCGCTGTGTCGGTGGCATCTCCTGTTTGCTTTTGCTTTGTTCGTTGGATCCCGCTTTGGCGAGATGGAGATTGTCGGAAAGAGGCTACCAGAAGAAGACAGGCGGATCGCCATCACAAGGCGTTGTCTTTGCATTGTTGTCTTGCATTTGTGTCCGAATGTTTGGCCAAAGCTGGGCCTACGAACACGTTGCATTTGGTCAGCAGCCCTTACGCAGTGGCTTGCGCCGCCGGAGACATCTTGCACAAATTTCTGTCGAGCTCATTCGCAATTTGAGTCGCATTGGCGATAACGCGGCGCACAAATTTGAATACGGCTGAGCTGTTCTGCGAAATGCGCATGGTGCGATATTTTTTTGCTTGTGATCAGATGAAGGCGCACGGGCTGCAAGCTTTCACTGGAATCGCGATTGCCGATCCGGGTAGAAAGGCATATTGCTCGGAGCAACGAAGCTGTCTGTCGCCTTGTTTTTGGCCGAGTCTGCCGTTCAGTTTGCGCCATGTCCGAAACCGATCACAGCGCCACACCATCCGTCGAAGATACAGGCGTGGAACTCGGCATGTGCCCGTGTTCGGATCCGACGCGGCGCAAGCTGATCTTGACGGCTCTCGCCACCGGAGCTTGTTTAGCGTCGCGCAAATCTGCTTTTGGCGAGGATAAACCGGGCAGCGATGAGCGACCCCAACAGGCGGATGTTCTGGTCTTCTCGGAAGGGGAACATGCGGGCGAAGTCATCAAGCCGCAGGATCTGGAGCTCGGCGGGCCGCCGGTGCACGCCTGGCCGAAGGACTCAAAAACCTCGGTTGTCCGCGATGGCTCGCGGTTGAACGAGATCTTGGTGATAAAACTGGATCCGGCCGAGCTTGACGACGATACGCGCTCACGCGCTCCCGACGGCATCCTTGCCTATTCGGCAATCTGTACGCATGCGGGGTGTCCCGTTACGGCCTGGGTCAAAGGGGACAGTGGCGACAAGGACGTGTTTAAATGCTTTTGCCACAATTCCGAATTTGATCCGCGGCAAAGCGCGCAAGTCGTATTTGGGCCGGCGCCCCGGCGTCTGGCGGCACTTCCGTTGTCGGCAGCCGAAGGCTCGCTGACAGTCGTTGCAACATTTGTCGGAAAGGTAGGTGCCCCGCAAGCAGGATAGAGGCAGCCTGCATCGATTGCTTAGACATAAAATAGTCGAACAAAAACAAAATGGAGGAAGTGTCTATGACCATCAAGCAATGGCTATTGTCGAGTTTGGTCGCGTCCACTTGCCTTGTTCCGATCGCCGCCGGTGCCGGCCCGATCGAGAATTACAGCCCGGTGACCGCCGATCGGCTCAAGAATCCCGAACCTGGCAACTGGATGCTCTATCGCCGGACCTATGACGGCCAGGGATACAGCCCGCTCGACCAGATCAACACCTCGAATGTGAAAGACCTGACGCCGGTGTGGACCTTCTCGACCGGTGTGGTTGAGGGGCATGAGGCGCCGCCGATCATCAACAATGGCGTGATGTTCGTCGCAACCCCGGCGGGGCAGGTGATCGCGCTCAACGCCAAGACCGGCGATGAGTACTGGCGCTACAAACGCCAGCTTCCCGACGACCTCTTCCAATTGCATCCGACCAACCGCGGGGTCGGACTGTGGCAGGACAAGCTGTATCTCGCCACGACAGACGATCATGTTGTCGCGCTTGAGGCCAAAACCGGCAAAGTCCTCTGGGATACCAAAGTTCAGGACTACAAGAAGGGTCAGTACCTGACCCTGATGCCGCTGGTCATCGACGGCAAGGTGATCGTCGGCGGTTCCGGCGGTGAACTCGGCGTGCGTGGTTACGTCGTCGCGTTCGACGCCGATAGCGGCAAGGAGCTGTGGCGGACCTTCACCATCCCCGGCGAGGGCGAGCCGGGCCACGACACATGGAAAGGTGACGACTGGAAATCGGGCGGCGGATCTGCCTGGATGACAGGCAACTATGATCCAGACACCAAGACAATTTATTGGGGCGTCGGCAACGCTGCACCTTGGCCGGGCGATACCCATCCCGGCGACAATCTCTACACCTCTTCGGTGCTGGGGCTCGATCCTGATAACGGCAAGATCAAAGCATTCCACCAGTACCATCAAAACGATTCCTGGGACTGGGACGAGGTCGACGCACCGATGCTGATCGACTTCCAACGGGACGGCCGCTCCTTCAAGAGCCTCGTCCATCCGGGACGCGACGCAATCTTCTGGATCCTCGAACGCAAGCCGGACCGGATCAACTATGTAGCCGGCTGGCCTTTTGTTCATACCGACGTCTGGAAGGGCATCGAGCCGGAGACTGGCAAACCCATCGTCGACCCGGCTCATAAGCCGATCATTGGCAAGCGGGTGGAATTCTGCCCGTCCCTGTGGGGCGGCAAGGATTGGCCGTCGGCGGCGTATAGCCAGAAGACCGGCCTGGTTTATGTTCCGGCCAACGAGAACTTCTGCGGCGGCTTTACCGGCGAGAAGGTACCGTTGGTTGAGGGCAAGCTTTGGCTCGGAACCAAGCCCGAAGATATCGGCCTGAAGGTTGTTCCCGGCGCCGATCATTATGGCGAACTGCAGGCGTGGGATCCGGCGACCGGAAAGAAGGTCTGGTCGCATAACTTCCCCAAATCGCAGCTGTTTGGCTCGGTTACGGCGACCGCCGGCGATCTCGTGCTCGGTGGAGGCACCAATGACCGGATGTTCCGCGCCTTCAACGCCAAGACCGGCGAAGTGCTTTGGGAGCAAAAGACCAACTCCGGCATCATGGGCATGCCGATTGCCTATGCAGTCGATGGGACGGAGTATATCGCCGTCCAGTCGGGCTGGGGCGTAGACGCCCAGCGCATCCAGGATGCGCTGGCGACCGGCAATAATATCGGCGTCGAGAACAACGTGCCGCAAGGCGGCGTCGTTTGGGTGTTCGCCGTCAAGAAGTAGTTGCAAAAGGGATATCCGAGGCTTGGCCGCTTAGCGGCCAGGCCTCGATTTGCTTCGGCGCCACCTACGGAAGTTGGTCATCCGCTCGAATGATCAGACAAGGCGACCTCGGCTCGACGGCGCAGCGTTACCTCATTTCGTCGGATGAAAATGGACAGTGCAGATCCCGCCGCAATAAATAGGCCCAATGAGATCACGCTCAGCGCTCCGGAGATCTTGTGAATTTCGGCGCCCACTGCGTAAGCACCGAAGCCGAACAGACACGCCCAGCAGATTCCGCCAGTTATATTGAAGAAGAAAAAACGAGCTGCCGGCATGTTACTGGCGCCCGCAAGCAAAGCCGCAAACATTCGTAGCACCGCAATGAAGCGCCCAAAGAATACGACGGCGCTCCCAAACCGAAGAAAAAGATATCGGCCGATCAGCAATCGATCCTCATCGAGGCGGATGTAGCGACCGTATCTGCGAAGAAAGGGCAAACCCATCCGCCGCCCGACCACGTATCCGGTACCGTCCCCGACGATCGCACCCGCCGCGGCGGCGAGTACGACGACGACGATGTTGATCTGACCCGTGCTGGCGGCAAAGAGCGAGGCGGCAACAAGGATAGTCTCTCCAGGGAGAGGCACGCCCGCACTTTCGAGCGCAACAATACCAAAGATGATCCACGGGCCGTAGATCGGGATCAGGCTAATCAAAGCATCGGACAAAGAGGCAAACTCACCGTACCGCTTCGACAAACGGCAATCGCAGGCATCACGAGAGCCACCCGGCCATAGTTCCCGCAAGGATTATCACGCCAAGGGCCAAGCGGTAGATCACGAATGGCCAACTGGAAAATCGTTCCAGCGTCCGCATCAGCGTCCATATCGCAAGGAACGCTGAAACGGAAGCAACGGCCAAGCCGACGATAAGAACAGACCATGCGTGGGTGTCGAGATGAATCTTGTAAAGCTCCCATACTTCCTTAAGGCCGGCCAAGGCAATAGCAGGCAATCCAAGAAGAAAGGAAAAACGTGCGGCTTCGTCTCTCTTGAAGCCGAGAGCAAGTGCGGCCGTCAAGGTCGAGCCCGAACGAGATACGCCCGGTATCAATGCGCCAACTTGCGCAAGCCCCACCAACATAGCATCCGCGAAAGACGCCTTGTCGATGGTTCGATAATGACGGGCCCAGATTTCCGCGGCACCGAGAAGAAGTGCCATTGCGACACAAGCCCAACCGATGACCGTGACGCTGCGAAGCGGCGAGTTGCAGGTGTTCAGCAACTTCGACGCCAACAATCCGGCGATCCCGATTGGGATCGTCGCCAACATGATCCACATGCAGAAACGCAAATCTCGGTCTGCAAATCGTCCGTGGCCGATCGCCGCGACTGAATTCAACGCCAACGCTCGCACATCGCTCCAAAAATAACTTATGACAGCGGCCAGTGCCGCGAGCTGCATCGCGGCGGAGAATGCCGAACCGGGGTCCTGCCAGCCCAAAAACGCTGGAACCAGGCGCATGTGCGCGGTCGAGGAAATCGGCAGCAGCTCCGTGATCCCTTGCAGCACCCCGAGGGCGGCAACCTTCGCGTAGCCGAGTGCCGCAAATCCTGTGTCAACTCCACCAGTGCAAGTATCGACCATTCGTGCCTGTCTGAAGATAAGTCGCGCGTCAGTGTGCGCCCAGTGTACACGCCTTATAACGGCGTTTTTGCGCTTCGAGATGTAATGTTCAGGTAAGAATGCGAGAGAAACCGCCCGCCGGGTTTCCTTCTATGAGGAGTGCCAATACGACGGTCAATGCCCGACAATGACAGGCACTTTGGTGGCCGGCGGCGTATTGCGGCTGCGCTGGGTGCGTACGATGCCGTCGATGATGGTCATGCCGACGCCGGGGAGATCGCCGAGCTGCACGCTGTCGAGGATGTTTTTCCCGGCTGAATGCTGCGCCCTGTCCATGATGACAAAATCGGCCGCGCGCCCGACTTCGATGAGGCCGCAATCCAGCGCGCGCATACGCGCGGTGTTGCCGGTCGCAAAGCAGAACGCGATTTCGGCGGGCACCTCGCCGAGCGACGACAACAGCGACACCATGCGCAGGATTCCGAGCGGCTGCACGCCGGAGCCGGCCGGTGCATCGGTGCCGAGGATGACGCGGCTGAGGTCACCCATCTCGCGCGCGATGCGAAGCGTGTAAAGCGCCGAGCGCTCATTGCCGTTGTGAACCAGCTCGAGGCCGCGCTTGCAGCCCTCGCAGATACAGCGGATCTGACTGTCGGGTAGCGCGGTGTGGCCGCCATTGATATGGCCGATCACGTCGGTGTCGGCTTCCAGCACCACATCCTTGTCGATCAGGCCGGAGCCCGGGATAGAGGGCCCGCCGGTGTGGATGGTGCTCTGGATGCCGTATTTGCGCGCCCATCCGACCATCTTGCGCGCGGTCGGGCCATCCTTGACTCCGCCGAGGCCGACTTCGCCGAGCAGCTTTACGCCGGCCGCGGCGAGCTCCTTGAAATCCTCCTCGACCATTTCTGTTTCGATGACGGGCGCGCCGGCATGAACCTTTACGCCGCCCGGACGCAGCGTCCAGAACGCGCGCTGCGCAAAGATCGCCATCGCCTTCAACCCGACGACGTCGCGCGGCCGACCGGGCATGTGCACCTCGCCGGCGGAAATCATGGTGGTGACGCCGCCATGCAGAAAACTGTCGATCCAGCCGATCTGGTTTTGCCGCGGCGTCCAGTCGCCGGCGACGGGGTGCACGTGGCTGTCGATCAGGCCCGGCGCAACCGTCGTGCCGTTGGCATCGACAATGGTGGTGGCGCCCTCGGCGTTGACGTCCTTGGCCCGCCCGATGGCGGTGATCTTGCCGTTTTCGGCGACGATCGTGTCGGCATCCAGGATCGGCTTCTCCATCGCGCCCGACAGCATCAGCCCGACATTGCGGATCACGAGTTTGGTCGGGCCGGCGGCCTGGGGTTCGTCGTGGGCCATGGGATTTTCCTTGTGGTTCAATGCCTTCGCGGGTGCATGCCGCGCATCTTGCGCGCGGCTTGACTGTGGGATCAAGCTGGATTATTCATTTGTACACAAATGAATGTATACGAATGAATTGAGCCGCACCAGCATCCGGACGGTCGAAAGATGAGCAACTTCAACCAGGAAAGCGTTCTCAGCGTCCATCACTGGACCGACACGCTGTTCTCCTTCACCACCACGCGCAATCCCTCGTTCCGCTTTCGCAATGGCGAGTTCACCATGATCGGGTTGAAGGTGAACGAGAAGCCGCTGCTCCGCGCCTACAGCGTCGCCAGCGCCAATTACGAGGACCGGCTGGAATTCTTTTCGATCAAGGTGCCGGACGGTCCCTTGACCTCGCGCCTCCAGCATCTGCAGAAAGGCGATGAGATCATCGTCAGCCGCAAGGCGACGGGAACGCTGGTCATCGACAATCTGGAAGACGGCCGCAATCTCTATCTGATCGGCACCGGCACCGGGCTCGCGCCGTTTTTGAGCGTGATCAAGGACCCCGACACCTACGAGCGCTTCGAAAAGGTGGTGCTGCTGCACGGCTGCCGCCGCGTCACTGAGCTCGCCTATGGCGAGATGGTCACTGAGAAATTGCCGAACGACGAAATGATCGGCGAACTCGTGCGCAACCAATTGATCTATTACCCGACCGTGACCCGCGATCCCTTCCGCAATCGCGGCCGGATCACCGATTTGATCACGTCCGGCAAGCTGTTCAGCGACATCGGCCTCGCACCGCTCGAGGCCGCGCACGACCGAATCATGATCTGCGGCAGCCCGGCGCTGGTTCACGACACCCGGGCGTTGCTTTCAGGCAAAGGGTTTGTCGAGGGCAATCATGGCGAGCCGGGCCAGTTCGTGGTCGAGAAGGCTTTTGCGGAGCGCTGAGGCGCGCGCGGCGTGATGCGATTATCTCGCGGGGCAAGCCGCCCCGGTTTTTACCCAGGCCTCGACAAGCGCGCCGGCTTGCTGTTGCGTACCGGGAGCGGGGGAGCGGCCGAAGCCGGGTTTCCATGCCCAGCCGACCAAAGTGTCGGCGCCGATGTGATGGACAAGGTCCTCGACGTTGCGGCCGCCGTTGCGCGCGGGGTCCTTGAGCTGGGCGCAGATCTCTGCGAGCGTCTTGCCTTCCCACGCCATTTCGCGCGGCGCCAGATGCCATTCCGGGTGGCCCGGCATGCGGCCGGGATCGAAGTTGGCATTGCCGTGACAAATCGAACAACGCATCGTCTCGGTGCCATGCCCGTCAGGACCGCGCGTGACGGGCGGCTGGTGCAGCTGGCCCTCATCGGTCTGGCGCGGGCGATCTCCGGCGGGATGACAATTCACGCAGCGGGGACTCGTCAGCACCCTGCCGAGCTCGGTGAATATCGCCGCCGACCGCGCCTCGGTGTCGGCGATCGAGGCAAAACTGTCAGGCGACGCCAGCGTGTCCGAAGCGGTTTGCGAAGCCGCGTAACCAGTCAGCCCGCTCAAGGTCAGCGCCGCGACCGAAACGAAAATCCAAAACCGCGTTTCTGATTTCATGGTCAGGCCAGATAACGTTTTGGATCGGTGAGAATCACGTCACGCACGGCCTCGTGGTATTTGATGTAACCGGTGCAGCGGCAAATATGCCCGTCAAGCGCCTCGGCGATGGTCTGCTCAAGCTCGGCACGCGCGACCGGCTTTCTCGCCAGACGCTCCAGCAAGACTTGGGCCACATTCAGGAATCCGGCGGTGCAATAGCCGCATTGGAACGCGAAGTGATCGATGAAGGCTTTCTGAAGCGCGGTTAATTTGCCGTTGCTGGCATGGCCTTCGACGGTCCGGATCGCCTTGCCGTCGAAACTCTTGGCCGGCACGATGCAGGTCAGACTGGTATGGCTCGTCCCGTCAGGATTATCGACGATCACCGCGCAGCTCAGGCACTGCGCGGCGCCGCAGCCGAACTTGGTGCCGGTCATGCCAAGATGCTCGCGCAGAAAATCGTTCATCGTCAGATCGTCGCGCACGTCTGTCGGAGCAAGCGCGCGGCCGTTGATCGTGATGGCAAGCGTGGTCACGCGATCGCTCCCTTGAGCAGGGCTTGAGTGACCGGCAGCGACTGAAATCTGTGGCCGGTGGCATCGAAGATGGCGTTGAGGATCGCCGGCACGACCGGGATCATCACGACCTCCGCCATGCCCTTCGGCGGCTCGTCCGGCGTCAGCGGCGGTAGCATTTCGATCTCAAGATCGCGCAGCGGCAAGTCCGATCCCCGCGCCACCAGATATTGCCCGAGGTTCCATTGCCCGTTGCCGGGACCGCCTTCGTAGGGCGGCAGCGTTTCGAGCAGCGCAAAGCCAACCCCCATCGCGAAACCGCCCTGCGCTTGGCCAAGCACGACCTCCGGCACCAGCGGCTGACCGCATTCGAACACGCTGTAGGCCTTGGCGATGCGCAGCGCGCCGGTCGCGCGCTCGATCTCGACGCGAACAAGGGTGCCGCACATCGATGTGTACACGGTGCCGATCCGGTTGTTATCGGTCGGCGGAAATTTGACGCTGACGCGATTGAGAGGAGCGAATTTTCCGCCGCCTTTGCGCACGGCGAGCGCATCGATCTCGGCACGGTATTGTTCTGCGCCAAACTGGAAGCGCGCGCGCGACCAAACCCAGCGCGAAAAGCCATGGGCAATCGCGCCGGTAACGAAGTTGCGCGCGTGCGCCGTTGCCGCGAGCGCCGGCAAATCGAGCGGCATCAAGCCCGGCATGATGAGCTGCCCGTTCTTCCAGCGCGCTTTCGCCCAATCCCTGGCCCGCGGATCGGTGGACGGGATGTGCCAGAGATCGAGCGCCGCCGGCCACAGACCGAAACGGAAAATCACGCGTGCGGCCTCGGCGGCCGAATGCGTGCCGACATGCGCGCCGATCGAGGCGCTGGTGGCCGAGCTGATCGCCGGCACCCAGCGTGGATTTTTCTCCGCCTTGTCCTGGGTTTTCTGGTCCATGGTGTAGGAGTCGCCTGACGTGACGAGCGCCAGTACATCGTAAGTATCTATTCGTGCGACCGACACTTCGTCGGCCACGCCGCCCAGATGCATGGCTACACGGTTGGCCAGCGCGGTGCCGATGCCGTTGCCCATTTCGACGTGATCGCAATGGATCGAGATTTTGCCGTCGGCGCTGATTTCCACGCGCCCGAGCGAACAGTCCGCGCCGGTGCCGTAATCCTTGGTAACGCAGGCGACGCCGGTACCGACCAGCATTCCGCTCGACTGCAGGCGGACTTTTTCCTCCGCGCGCTGCCGCCAGATCGGATGCATTTCGAGCTTGTCCAAAATCTCGGGCGTGCGAACCGAGACGCTGTAGGGATTTCCCGTCATGGTCCGGCCATTCGGCTTGAGCGCATTGCGCCGCCGGAATTCGATCGGATTGAGCGGCAAAGCGGAAGCCGCTTCATCGATCAATACTTCGAGCGCCGTCATGGTCTGCAGCGTGCCGTAGCCGCGCATCGATCCCGCGGTCACCCCGCGCGTATGGACCGCGACGGTGGTGACGTCGACCTTCGGAATGTCATAGATGCCGATCGCAGCAGTAGCGCCGACGACCGCCACGCTCGATGAAAAATTCGCAAGGCCGCCGCCATCCAGGACATGATCGGCGGCGAAGGCCTGAATCTTGCCGGTCGCGCGGTCGATCCCGATGCGCGTTCGCATCTTGAACGGGTGGCGTTTGATGCCGCCCTGAAATTGCTGATAGCGATCATGCGCAAGCCGGACCGGCCGGCCGGGAAAAAACATCGCCGCGAGTGCGACGTAGAGCACGAAAGGCGTGTGATCGCGCCCGCCGAAACCGCCGCCGAGATAGGTGAACTGCGTATTGATGCGCGCGGGCTTGAATGGAGGGCGGGCCTTGCCGAGCAGGAACGCGATCGACTCGGTGGCCTCGTAAGGCGACTGAACGCCGAGCACGAGTTCGAGTTTTTCGTCTTTCTTGTTGTACCATCCGAGGCCGCATTCCGGTTCCAGAAACATCGGGTCGACGGACTGGGTCTCGAAGGTACGGTCGAGCACCAGCAAGGACGGATTTTTCGCATCGAGTTCGGCGCGGATCTGCTCGCCGTGGATCGCAGCCTTGCCATAGGGCGCCTGCGTTTCCTTCGCGAATGATGACCAGACCGGAAGCGCGGTGTTTTGAATGCGTCCCGGCGTGACCCAGCCGGCCTGGATCGGCGAGTAGACATCGGGAGACTCCAGCGTCGGCCCCGCCACGCGCGTGAAGCGGTAGGCGCAATAATTGGCAAGGGCGACGGGACCGGTTTCTTCGCCTGATTTCACGAAGGTCCCATCGCGCAGCGCGAGCCGCGCCATATCGAACGCGTCGAACTGTTCGAAGATCAACAGTGCGACCGGTTGGCCCATATACAGCGGCGTCTTGCCGACCGGACAAAACAGATCGCCGGCATAGAATTCGGGAACGCGGGCGCCGATTTTGGCTAGGTCTTCCGCCGTCACCACCACCGACGGTTTCGATGCGCCGTCTAGGCGCCCGAGATCCATGCCGAGGTAGACATGCGTGGCATCGGGGGCGCGGACGAGGATCGCATGCGACGTCGTGGATGGCCATCCCGGCAGATCGGCGGCGCGAAAATCGGAGGCGTAAAGCTTGGCGCCGGTGACCTTGGCGACGCCGTCGATACGCCCGGCGCCGTTGGCCGCGGGATTGAAGCCCTCGCGTCCCGGCAGCGTCGCGCGTGCCGGAAAGCCGGCCGGCTCCGTCGATCCCAACCGCGACAGGCTGAGCACGATGCCGCTCGCCGTGACCCACTTCACGAACTCACGTCGCGAAGGCCGCATACTGCTACCTCTCGGTCCACGCCGTGACGGGCGCTGGACATGAAAGCCGCCGAACTGCGCGAATCAATCGCGCATGCGTTCAGACTATCGCGAGTCGGCGATCGATGCGGGGCCGGGCCCCGGCGTGATCAATGTCGGCCACTGTTTTGAGCCGAACGGCACGACCGGCGGCAGGAACGTCGTCATGCCGCGCTTTCCGGTTTCCGCGGCGATCGCGACGCGTGCATCGCCGCCCATCAACTCATAGTCCATCAGATGGTAGTTGCCGAAGAACAGCGAACCGACCGAGCGATCCGCGATGATCCGCGTCAGCGATTCCAGCATGTCCGCGGGCGTCGTTGTAAAGGACACCGTTTCGATCAGCAGCAGGCGGTCATTGATGGCGTCCGGACCGAAGAACTGGGCAAGCACGCTGAACAGGACGTTGTTCTGGCGCGCCACGTAGATCGTATTGCTGGCCCCGTAAGTCTTGTCCCAGTCGGCACCAAGCTGGGCTTTCCAGTCGGCCAGCACCGTCATCCAGTGTCCGACCTGGGTCTGCGCCGCCCATGCGACGTTCTTCGCCAGGAACGGCGCCTGCTTCTTGCCGAATGCCTCAAGCGTCGCAAAGGGAATGACGCCCTTGGCCACGCACTCATCCATGAAGACGATGTTGTTCTGCAGGATGGTGCGGTTGTTGTCGCGCCAGGCGGGCTCCATCGGCGTGAGATCCAGTCCATCGAGTGCCGACTGCATCCGGCTGCGGTAAGCCAGCATCGCGCCGCGCCAGGATTTATCGTCCGCGTTGTCGACGTAGGGGCCGACGACCTCGGCTAGCGCCATCGTGCTGTGACCGACCGACTTCAGCAATTGATAGACGATCGGCACCTGCGGTGCTTCCGTCGGCGCCATTCCCGGGCGATAAAGGATCATCTTTCCGCCGGCGCCGGAAAACAGCGCAAGAATGACCGGGTGCTTGCTCAGAACATTCTTCTGGAAGATTTTTGCGGCGTCGCCGTACAGATCAAACATGCCGGTGTTGAGCGCCAGCATGTCCTTGGTCGCGGTATCGGCTGGTGTCGCGGCGGTCTTGCCTGCGATCGGTGCCATGTAGGACGGAAGGGTTTGAGCGTTGGAGGCCGCGCTGCTACCCGACAGCAATATGGCGACTGCCAAGCAACGGTAGCACTTCACGTCCCCACCCCATGATTCGCACGGATTCGTATCAGGGGCGCAGTATTCCTTTATCAGCGGGATACACAAGTGGCATGTCCGCGGCTGGTTGCGAAATGATTGATGCCGCTTGTAAGATGGTCTGGAGCTATCGTGCGGCGAGCGACCGAAACAAACGGTGACCAGCCCTCGAGTTTGAAAGCCTGGAAATCAACTCTAGACGCAGGTCAAAAATGCAGATCCGGCCCAGTGATGACGATGTGCTGCTGATCATCGACGTGCAAAACGATTTCTGCCCCGGCGGCGCGCTGGCGGTGGACGACGGCGATGCCGTGGTGCCGGTGGTCAATCGCCTCGCCGAGAAATTCGATCATGTTGTGCTGACCCAGGACTGGCATCCCTCGGGCCATAGCTCCTTTGCAACGTCGCATCCGGGCTCGGCGCCCTTTGCATCCATCACCATGCCCTACGGCCAGCAAACCCTCTGGCCGGATCATTGCATCCAGGGCAGCGTGGGGGCTGCGTTTCATCCGCGATTGGCGACGACACGGGCGGAGCTCGTGATCCGCAAGGGCTTTCGGCGCGAGATCGATTCGTACTCGGCGTTCTATGAAAACGACCGGAAGACCCCGACGGGTCTCGCCGGCTATTTGCGCGAGCGCGGGTTGCGGCGGGTCTTCCTCGCGGGTCTCGCCACCGATTACTGCGTCCATTACTCCGCCGTCGATGCGCGCCGGCTCGGGTTTGATACCGTGCTGGTCGAAGCCGGCTGCAGGGCCATCGATCTTTCGGGCTCGCTCGACGCCGCCTGGGCGACGATGGCGGAAGCCGGCGTGCAGCGTGTCGGTGATCTTGGCTAGAGCACGACGTCTTTGAAGCGGCGCATCCGCACGTTCACCTCTCCCCGCTTGCGGGGAGAGGTCGGGTTCGCGCGATAGCGCGAATCCGGGTGAGGGGGGCTCTCCGCATAATTTGTGCTTCAGCATTCGCGGCGACAGCCCCTCACCCCAACCCTCTCCCCGCGAAGAGCGGGGCGAGGGAGAAGTGACCTTACGCCGTCCGCGTCGTCCGGTTCGGCATTCCGCCGGCCGCGATGATGTCAGCGCTCAACTGCTCGATGGTGGTGCGGTGGCGCATCGCGGTCTGCCGGATCAGCGTGAAGGCGTCCGCCTCGGTGAGGCCGTGGACGCGCATGATCTGCAGCACGGCCGCAAAGACCACGCGGCGGGAACGAATGCGGTCTTCAAGTCGCTCGATATGGGCGGCGTCATCCACTCTGCGCTGCGCGGCGTCGAATGCCACTACCAGCGCCGTGTAAAGTCCGGCCGAGCGCAGCGGCTTTATCAGAAACGACGCCGGCTGCAGGTCGAGCAGCCATCTTAAGCGGCTAGGCGTCTCGGTTCCGATCAATGCGATGATCGGTGCGCCGGATTTCCACGCCGCGGCGAGGTCCGATTTGATCGGAATCGTATCAGCGTCGATGACCACGACGTCCACAGCCTCCGCGGGAGGAGGCTCGCCCGGATCATGCTCCGAAATCGTCATGCCAAGCCGGTTGAGCTGGCGGCGCATGATCGCGATCTCGCGCTCATCCCGCATCACCATGAGGGCGCTGCGGCCGCGGACGGAAAAAGGCGATGGCCTGGTCATTTCACGACACGCAGATGGTTTGACCGTTTTGCCATGACATCATTGCTCTTTTCTGTGCCTGTGCCAATCACCGTCAGATCGAGATTCGAGAGATAGGGATCGGGCCGCTCGGGCGCCTCCGCCTCCCAGAAAATCTTGAACTGGCAACCAGGCACAGACCGTGCCAGGCGCGGCGTCAGGAAGCAGTGATTGTTGTCGGGATCGACCCACACCGGACCTTGCGGGGAATCATAGCGATGATTAGCGGCGGCGCGCCGCACCGCGCCCACTTCCGCCGAGCCGGCACGGCGGATGGCGCGCGCCAGCAGCATGACGCAGGTATAAGTCGACAGTCCATCGACGCAAGGGTCGCTGTCGGCGCCGTGGCGCGCCTTCCAGCGCGCGACAAATGCACGGTTCTCAGTCCCCTCGATGCTCTCGAAATAAGCAGATGACGTGATGCAGCCGACCGAGGCCGCCGATCCGATCAGCTTGAGCTCGGGCTCGCACAGGCTGCAACTCAGCATCGGGATCGAAAGCCCCGCGCGTGTTGCCGCCGCATGCAGCGCGCGCATGAAGGCGTAGCTGGATTGACCGACGAGGGTGTTGAACACCACCGGCGGCTTGCGGTCGATGACCTCCTTGACGATGTGGTCGACCGCCGTCTCGCCGAGTTCCAAAAGGCGCTCGGCGAGGATGCGGCCGCCGGCGCTGGTGACGATTTCGCGAATGACGCGGTTCATCTCCCAGGTCCAGATGTAATTGGAGCCGATGCAGAACACGTCGCCGGAGATGTGATCCAGCATATGCTTGACCAGCGGCACCACGTGCTGATTGGGCGCTGCGCCGACATAGATGACGTTGTCGCTACTCTCGAACCCCTCATAGCGCGCCGGATGCCAGAGCAGCCGCTCGGTGCGCTCGACGATCGGGATCACCTGCTTGCGCGAGGCCGACGTATAGCAGCCGACGATATGATCGACCGATTCCTCGCGGATCAAATCCGCGCAAGCTGTGTGATAGCCGGCGACAACGCCGCGGGGATCGCGCAGATGGGGCGCAAAGACAAAATCGAACTCGCTGCTATCGTTGATCTCGTCGACCGCCATCAAGGCGCTCTTGCGCATCTCGCCGGCCATCATGGCGTAGGGTCCCGATTCGGAAAACACCAGGCCAAGCGGGATGGACGGCTTTTTCATCATAAGCCCAGGAGTTGCGCAGGCCATCATCTCATCGCAAGACGGCCGCTCTGTCCACTCTGTTTCATCAAGCCATCATCGAAATGCGCTGCGCGTCATTTGGGCTAGCCGCATAAAAAAGCGGCCGGCGTCGCATTGACAAGGCTGGCGACGCTAAGACACAATCCTGCCCGTACGTGAATGCGTGCATGACGAAAGGGTTCTCGCACAGCCGATGACGCCTGAGCGACGATCTAAAAAGCTTCGTTCTGCAACGTAAACCTACGCGACCATTGATAGCAGCGGCATGGATGCCATTCGGGGCCTTTTCGGGCCACGGGTGGCTTTTTTCGTTTGTGTTCCAGACGACAAGAAGTAGGTGAAGCATGGGTGTACGCCTTCCGACGTTGGAGCAAATCGATAACCTCGGATCCGATTTCGGTCTCGTCCTCACCGCCGATGAGGTCGTGGCCTTTCAGCAGGCCTTTAAGGGACCGCTCGCCTCCTATGGACGGCTCGACGAACTGGTCCCGCCGGCGCTGGCACCGGTCGCGCCGCGCTCGCCGGGCTACCGGCCTGCGCAAGCGGAAAATCCCTACGGCGCCTGGTACTGGAAGACGAATATCAAGACCTCCGCCGAAGGCCTCTTGAGCGGCAAGAAGGTCGCGATCAAGGACAACATCTGCGTCGCCGGCGTCCCGATGATGAACGGCTCGGTGCTGCTCGAAGGCTATGTCCCGGAACTCGATGCCACCGTGGTAACGCGCATTCTGGAAGCCGGCGGCACCATCGCGGGCAAGGCGGCCTGCGAGGATCTGTGTTTTTCCGGCGCCAGCCACACTTGCGCGAGCGGCGTGATCCGCAATCCGCATAACCCGGCTCATAGCGCCGGCGGTTCATCGGGCGGAAGTGCGGCGCTGGTTGCGGCCGGCGAGGTGCCGATGGCGCTTGGTGGCGACCAGGGCGGCTCGATCCGCACGCCCTCGAGCTGGTGCGGCATCTATGGCTTGAAGCCGACCTGGGGACTGGTGCCGACCACAGGCTCGATGCCGATCAGCTATTCTGTCGATCATTGCGGCCCGATGGGCGCGTCCGTCGAAGACGTGGCGCGGCTGCTCACGGTGATATCAGGCCATGACGGCTGGGACACCCGAACGATCTCGGCCCGAACCGGCGACTACATGGCGGCGCTGGGCAAACCGGCGCGAGGCTTGCGCGTCGGCATTTTGCGGGAAGGGTTCGGCCATCCCGAAAGCGATCCCGCGGTCAATGAAAAGGTGCGCGCCACCATCGCGGCACTGGGCAAGGCCGGGGTCGAGGCCGAGGAGGTCTCGGTGCCCTGGCATCTCGACGGGCCGCATGTCTGGAGCGGCGTCATCCTGGAAGGCGCAGCCGAAATGATGCTGAAAGGTTACGGCGTCGGCAACAACATCCAGGGCTATTATCCGCTTTCGATGCAGGAAGCCTTTGCCCGCGGCATGGGCACAAGGCTCAACGACGTCTCGCCGACCGTGAAACTGGTGCTGATGCTTGGCGAATATATGCATCGGAATTATCACGGCCGATACCATTCCAAGGCGCAGAACCTGCGGGTGCTGGTGCGCCGCGCCTACGATGCTGCGCTGGAAAAATACGATGCCCTGGCGATGCCGACGATCCCGTTCACGGCAACGCCCATACCGCCGGCCGACGCGCCGCTCGGCACCGCGATCGATGTGGCACTGAATATGCAGGCCAACACCTGCTCGTTCGACGTCTCCGGGCATCCTGCCTTCACCGTGCCATGCGGCCGTGTCAACGGTCTGCCGGTCGGCCTGATGATGGTCGGGCGTCACTTCGAGGAAACCACCCTGATCCAGCTTGCTTCCGCGATTGAGGCGGCTGGCGACTGGAAGTTGAACTAGCGCGAGGTTTTGTCACTCTAAAAGGCCCGGACGATCTAAGGATAGCGCGATGAGCAACGACCCCTGGCTCAAAAGTTCGATCATGGCGAAGCGCGGCCTTGCCAAAGGCGAGGCCGGCAAACGTCACGAACTCTCGATCGAGGCCCAAGGCGACTTTCATTATGTCTACGGGCCCTACGCAAAACCGGTGCTCACGATCAATCCCGGCGACATCGTCGTGGTGGAGACCGAAGACGCTTTCGGCGGCGTCATCACCAGCGAAACCGACAGCCCGACCGCGAAACTGGTGTTTCCGTTTCTCAACCCGCAATGCGGCCCGGTTGCCGTCAACGGCGTCGAGAAAGGCGATTGCCTCGCCATCCATATCCATGCCGTGGAGACCCGCGGCGCGCAGCCCGCCGGCACCACCTGCATCATCCCGGAATTCGGCGGCCTGGTCGGAACGGCGGCGACCGCGATGCTCAACAAGCCGTTGCCGGAGCGGGTGCGGAAAATGCACGTCGACAAAAACGGCGTGCGCTGGAGCGACAAGATCACGCTGCCTTACGAACCCTTCATCGGCACCATCGGGGTATCGCCGGAAATCGAAGCGATCTCCTCGCTGCAGCCGGACTATCACGGCGGCAACATGGATTTACCCGATGTCGCGCCCGGCGCTATCCTTTACTTTCCGGTGCACGCCAAAGGCGGACTTATGTACGTCGGAGATTGCCACGCTACCCAGGGCGACGGCGAATTGTCGGGGGTCGCGATCGAACAGCGCGCCACTGTCACTCTGCAGGTCGACGTCATCAAGGGCTGGAGTTTTGCGTGGCCGCGGCTCGAGACGCAAAACTTCCTGATGACGATCGGCAGCGCCCGGCCGCTGGAAGATGCCGCGCGCATCGCCTATCGCGAATTGGTGCGCTGGATGAGCGCCGATTACGGCTTCGATGAGATCGACGCCTACATGCTGCTCAGCCAGGCCGGCCGTATCAGGCTCGGCAACATGGTCGATCCGAAATACACCATGGGCGCGTCGATTTTGAAAAAATATCTGGTCTCATGACGTATCGGCAACAACGAGGAGTAGGGCAATGAAGCTCAATCGCAGAAGATTTCTACAAAGCACGGCCGCGACCGCCGCTGCCGGCATGTTTGGCTCCAGTGCCTTCGCGGACGATCCGATCAACGTCGCGAGCATCCACGATCTCTCCGGCGGGCTCGACATTTACGGCAAGCCGATGGTCGATGCGCTAACGCTCGCAGTAGAGGAAGCCAATGCGGCCGGCGGCCTGCTCGGCAAGCAGATCAAATTGATCAATTACGATACCCAGTCGAATATGCAACTTTATACGCAGTTCGCGCAGCAGGCGGCGCTGAAGGACAAGGTTGCCGTCGTGCATGGCGGCATTACCTCCGCCTCGCGCGAGGTGATCCGCCCGGTGCTCGACCGCTTCAAGACTTTGTATTTCTACAACACCCAATATGAAGGCGGCGTTTGCGACCGCAATCAGTTCGACACCGGCGTGACGCCGGCGCAGACGGTGGAAAAGCTCGTGCCTCATGCCATGAAGAAGTGGGGCAAGAAGGTCTATGTCGTCGCGGCCGACTACAATTACGGCCAGATCACCTCGCAATGGGTGAAGAAATACGTCACCGAAAACGGCGGCGAAGTCGCCTCGATCGATTTCTTCCCGCTCGATGTCACCAATTTCGGCCCGACCATCTCCAAAATACAGGCCGCGAAGCCGGACTTCGTCTGGTCGGCGCTGGTCGGCGGCGCGCATATCTCCTTCTATCGGCAGTGGGCCGCGGCCGGCATGCGCAAGAGCATTCCGATGGCCTCGACCACGTTCGCCGTCGGCAACGAGCACATCGTGCTGTCGCCGGACGAATGCAACGGCATGCTGGTCTGCTACAATTATTTCCAGGACCTGAAGAACAAGACCAACGAGGCCTTCGTTGCGTCTTTCCTGAAGCGCTTCGGCGCCGATTATCCCAACATCACCGAACTCGCGATGGGGACCTATCAGGGTTTTCGTTTGTGGGCGGAGGGGGTCAAGAAAGCCGGCAGCATTGACCGCATCAAAGTCACCGAAGCGCTGGAAACCGGCATCAGCATCGATGCGCCCTCGGGCAAGGTCACGATCGACCCGCCGACCCATCATTGCGTGCTCGACGTGCACATCGCCGAGGTCAGCGACAAGAAGCTCAAGGTACTGGAAGATTTTGCGCAGCAGAAGCCCGCGGATACCGCCGCGGTGTGCGATCTCATCAAGAATCCGAACGACAACCAGCAATATGTGATCAAGATCTGAGGGCAGCTCAAGCCGTCGGATTTTTTGGAAAGGTGAACGTGGACCTCGTTGCTCTCCTGGCGATCCAGGTGGTTTACGCCGTTGCCAGCCTGGCGCTGATCAGCGTCGGGCTGGCGATCATCTTCGGCATGATGCGGGTGATCAATCTCGCCCATGGCGAATTTTTGATGCTCGGCGGCTATGCGGCGATCGTCGCCACCAGCCACGGCATCAGCATCTGGATCGCGATCCTGGTGGTGGCGCCTGTTGTCGTCGGCATCATCGGGGTCATCGTCGAGCGGACCATCATTCGCTTTCTCTACGGCCGCATGATCGACACCATGCTGGCGACTTGGGGTTTAAGCCTGTTTCTGGTCGGATTGACCACGGCGATCTTCGGCAACACCACGGTCGGCATCTCGGCGCCGCTCGGCAGCTTCCAGATCGGCGCCTATCGCACCTCGGGCTACACGCTGTTCGTGATCGCGGTCGCCATCGTCGTGCTGGGCGCGATCTTCGCGGTGATGCGCTGGACGCGGCTTGGCCTGATCGCCCGCGGCACCATGCAGAACGCCAATATGGCCGCCGCACTCGGCGTCAATCCGCCGCTGGTCTATGCCGTCACCTTCGGCATCGGCGCCGCGTTGTCCGGCCTTGCCGGCGCGGTGCTGGCGCCGGTCTCCGGCGTCTTCCCGACCATCGGCGTCGCCTATGTCGCAAAATCCTTCATCACGGTGATCGGCGGTGGTGCTGCGATCCTGAGCGGAACGGTGTCCGCTTCCGCGCTGTTCGGTACCATCAACCAGATCGCGACCTTTGCCACCACGCCGGTGTTCGGCGAAGTGGCGCTGCTTGCTGCCGCCATCGTATTGATCCGCCTTTTGCCGCAGGGCATTACGGGCCGCTTCTTCCGGAGAGGCCTGTGAACGGTCGCACCCTCAATCTTCTTGGTCTGGCGCTGGTCGGCATCGTCGGCCTCGCCTTCCTGGTCCTGACGCCGCGCGTTGCCGAGCTCGATACGGTGCTCGAACTCACCGTCTACATGATCATGGCAATCCTCGCGCTCAGCCTGGCGCTGATCTGGGGTTACGGCGGGATTTTATGCTTTGGCCAATCGGCTTTCTTTGGACTGGGCGCCTATACCTATGCGATCGCCATGTTCAATATCGGCGAAAGCACCGTTCCCCTGCTGCTGGCGATCGCGCTGCCGGCGGCGTTCGCAGCACTGCTCGGCTATTTCATGTTTTATGGCCGCATCAGCGACGTCTATCTCGGCGTCATCACCCTGACGGTGACGCTGATCCTGTTCAATTCGGTGAACTCCACCGCCGGCCCGGAATTCCACATCGGCACCGCGCGGCTCGGCGGGTTTAACGGCATTCCCGGAATACCGCCGCTGAATTATCCCGGCAACAGGAATGCCGCGATCGATCTGGAAGGAATGTTTTATCTCGCGACCGCTTCCCTGCTCGCGACCTATTTCGGACTGCGATTGTTGCTGGCGAGCAAGTTTGGCCGCATCATTGTCGGCATCCGCGAAAACGAACGGCGCGCCGAGCTTCTGGGTTACGATCCCCGCGCCTGGAAACTTGCAACCTTCACCATCGGCGGCGCGCTCGCCGGTTTTGCCGGTTGTCTGTTTGCGAATTGGGGCAATTTTGTCAGCCCGACCATTTTCGGTCTCGCGCAATCGGCGCAGATCATCATCTGGGTCATCGTCGGCGGACGCGGTACCTTGATCGGCCCGATCGTCGGCTGCATCGGCATCCAGTGGCTCACTACCGCGCTTGGGGCGAACCAGCCCGCCGGGTCGGACTGGTGGTCCAAAATATTGGCCAACGCGCCGCTGATCCTCGGCATCATCCTGATCGCCTTCGTGCTCTTGGTGCCGAAAGGCCTGGTGCCGACGCTCGGCGATTTCGGGCAATGGCTGCTGCGGTCGCGCGGCAGGCGCGTGGCCACACACCTCAAGCCGAAACAGGCGGAGGAGGGCTGATGGCCGCGCCGCTGCTCGAAACCCGCGATCTCAACATGCGCTTCGGTGGCGTCCATGCGGTGCGCAACGTCAATTTTACCCTCGACGAAGGCGAATTGCGCTGCCTGATCGGCCCGAACGGCGCCGGCAAAAGCACCTTCTTCAAAATGCTCACCGGACAGTTGCAGCCGAGCCAGGGCCACGTGCTGTTCCGCGGCTATGACATTTCCAACGCCCACGCCCACCAGATCGCGCGCATGGGCATCGGCATCAAGACCCAGGTGCCGAACGTGTTCGATGGTCTGAGCGTGCGCGAGAACATCTGGCTTTCGGCAAGCCGCATCCATTCCAGAGAGCGCGTCAATCAAGTGGTCGACGAGATGCTGGAGCGCATCGGCCTCACCGCCGCGGCGAATCGCCTGGTCGGGCAGCTCGCCCACGGTCAGCGGCAATGGGTCGAGCTCGGCATCGTATTGTCGACCGATCCGGAACTGATCCTGCTCGATGAGCCCGCCGCCGGTATGACGCATGAAGAGGTGAACAAGACCGCCGAGCTCGTGCGCGAGATCAATCGCAGCAAGGCGCTGATCGTGGTCGAGCACGACATGCAGTTCATCCGCATGATCGCCAAGAAGGTCACCGTGTTCAATCAGGGCAGCGTGCTGGTGGAGGATGACGTGGAGAACATCCTGCGCAATCCTTTGGTGCGCGACATCTATCTCGGCAAACAGGCGGCGGCCGCATGATGCTCAATGTCCAGGGACTGCGCACCGGCTATGGCCGCATTCCGATCCTCAACGGGATCAGCTTTGCGGTGAGGGAAGGCGAGTTCATCGGCATCCTCGGCCATAACGGCATGGGCAAGACCACGCTATTGAAAGCGCTGATGGGATTTTTGCCGGCGACCGGCGGCCACGTCCGGCTCGACGGCGCCGACCTGACTGCGGCCGAGCCATTTCGCCGCGCGCGGCTCGGCCTCGGCTATGTGCCGCAGGGCCGCGAGATTTTTCCCGGGCTTTCGGTCCACGACAATCTGCGGATGGGCTGCAGCAAGCAGGCGGGCGCCGAGCAAGACATCATCGCCGAGGTGCTGGAGGAGTTTCCCCGCCTCAAGCGACTGCTCGACCGCTCCGGCGGCGCGCTGTCCGGCGGTGAGCAGCAATTGCTCGCGATCGCCCGCTGCCTCTGCGGCAAGCCGCGCCTTATTTTGCTCGATGAGCCGACCGAAGGCATCCAGCCCTCGATCATCGACGAGATTGTCGAGGTGTTGCTGCGGCTGCGCGACTATAGCGGCCTGACCATGATCCTGGTCGAGCAAAACCTCGATTTCATCGCCGCGCTCTCGAAGCGGATCCTCATCATTCAAAAAGGCGCCATCACACGGGAAGTGCAGCCGGGCGATCTCGGCGATCCAAGTCTGGTCGGAGAATTCATCGGAATCACCACCTAACGCTCGAACCAGCGAGCGGCAATCACAGGGAGACGGACCATGGCAGTCAGAAGACCCACTCTCGATCAATTGCGCAGCGTCGCCGAAGACCTCGGCATGCATATGGGAGAAGCGGAGCTTAAATCCTATGACGGCCTGTTGCAGGCAAATTACGCCGCCTACGATGCCGTCGATGCGATGCCGGATTATGTTCCGCCGGTGAAATATCCGCGGACGCCGGGCTACCGCCCCGAGGGCGAGGAAAACAAACACAACGCCTGGTACGTCAAGACCACGGTCAAGGGCGCCGCCAGCGGCAAGCTCGCCGGCAAGACCGTCGCGCTGAAGGACAATGTCTGCCTCGCCGGCGTGCCCATGATGAACGGCGCCTCGACGCTGGAAGGCTATATCCCCGACACCGACGCCACCATCGTCACCCGCATCCTCGATGCCGGCGGCACCATCCTTGGCAAGGTGCATTGCGAATATTTCTGCTTCTCCGGCGGCAGCCACACCGGTGCAGCCGGTCCCGTCCATAATCCGCACAAGATGGGTTATTCGGCCGGCGGCTCGTCATCCGGCAGCGCGGTGGTGGTTTCAACCGGCGAAGCCGACATGGCGATTGGCGGCGACCAGGGCGGATCGATCCGGATTCCGGCTTCCTTCAGCGGCATCTACGGGATGAAGGGAACCTACGGTCTCGTGCCCTATACCGGTGTGATGCCGATCGAGCTCACCCTCGATCACACCGGACCGATGACCAAAACCGTGCGCGACAATGCGCTTCTCCTGGAAGTGCTGGCGGGCGCGGATGGCCTCGATCCTCGGCAGTATGCGCCAAAAGTTTCGAGCTACACCGAAGCGCTCGGCGGCAGTGTCAAGGGATTGCGCATCGGCGTCGTCAAGGAAGGCTTTGGCCATCCGAGCTCGGAGGCGGACGTCGACGCCAAGGTCAAGGCGGGCGCGAAACTCTTCAGAGATCTCGGCGCCACCGTCGAAGAAGTATCGGTGCCGATGCATCTCGTGGCCCCCGCAATCTGGCTGCCGATCGCGGCCGAAGGCGCCACCGAGTTCATGATGAAGGGCAACGGCATGGGGACCAATTGGCGCGGTCTCTATAACACGACGTTGTTGGATGCCCATTCCGGCTGGCATCACCGCGCCGACGAATTGTCCGACAGCCTCAAGGTCACCATGTTGCTCGGTCAATATTTCACCAAGCATTATCGCGGTCATTTCTATGCCAAGGCGCAGAACCTGAACCGCAAGCTGCGCGCGGCATACGATGCGGCGCTCAGCAATTACGATCTGCTGCTGATGCCGACCTTGCCGATGAAGGCAACGCCGTTGCCGCCGCCGGATGCGCCGCGCGAACTTTATATCCAGCGCGCCTTCGAAATGGTCCCCAACACCGCGCCGTTCAACGCCACGGGGCATCCGGCGATGTCCCTTCCCTGCGGCATGAGCGACGGCCTGCCGATCGGGCTGATGCTGATCGGCAAATATTGGGACGAGCCGACCATCTACCGCGCCGCCTCGGCATTCGAGAGCGCCGGCGACTGGACCAAAATGTAGCGCAAGCGACGCGGCCCGCCGCATACGGTGGCGGGCCGCTCCATCAGGCAGCAACGGAGGCGACGATGGATTTGGGATTAAAGGGCAAGAGCGTGCTGGTCACCGGCGGCAGCAAAGGCATTGGACTTGCGATCGCCGAACTGTTTGCCGACGAAGGCGCCAATGTCGCGATCTGCGCGCGTAATGCCGACGAGGTCGGCAACGTCATCAAGTCGCTCGCCGCGAAGGGCGTCAAATCATGGGGCAAGGCGGTCGATGTCGCCGACCCCGCGGCCTTGAAGCAATGGATCGAGGGCGCGGCCGGCGCGCTTGGCGGCATCGACTGCATCGTCTGCAATGTCTCAGCGCTCGCGGTCGGCGATACGCCGGAGACCTGGGAAAAATCCTTTCGCACCGACATGATGCATACCGTCAATTCGGTCGCGGCGGCGACACCCTATCTGGAGAAATCCAAATCCGCTTCGATCGTCATCGTCTCCAGCGTGTCGGGTTTCGAGGTTGATTTCGCCGCCGGCTCCTACGGCGCCTTCAAGGCAGCGCTCATTCACTACGCCAAGGGGCTCAGCAACCAGTTGATCGCCAAGGGCATCCGCGTCAACGCGGTGTCGCCCGGAAATACCTATTTTGAAGGCGGCATCTGGCAGAACATCGAGCGCGGCATGCCCGATCTCTACAAGACCGCGATGTCGCTGAACCCGACCGGGCGGATGGGCACGGCCCAGGAAGTCGCTGCCGGCGTCGTCTTCCTGGCGAGCCCTATCGCAAGCCGCATTTCGGGCACCAATCTGATCATCGACGGTGCCCTTACCAAGGCCGTGTAGCGATTTCGCCGGATCCCGGGACAGACGATAAAATCGTGAGCGACCTGAAATGGCCGCTCTCTCCTCGAACCAGACCAGAGATTGGACGGCAATGAGCAACAAGATTGGGCGGCGAGAATTTATGGGAACGGTCGCGCTTGTCGGTGCGGCGGCGGTGGCGCACCGAACGTCGTTGATCGATTCCGCTGAGGCTGCGGCGCTGTCGAGCGACGGCATCACCTCGGCCTCGGCCAGCGAACTCGCCGAAGCCATTCGATCGAAAGCGCTGAGCTCGAAAGCTGTCGTCGAAGCGCATCTGGAGCGGATCGCCAAGGTCAATCCAAAACTCAACGCGGTGGTTCAACTCACCGCGGAGGCGGCGCGCAAGGAGGCTGATGAAGCCGACGCCGCGCTCGCCCGCGGCGAAATCAAGGGCCCGCTGCACGGCGTTCCCATCACCATCAAGGACACGCTGGAAACCAGTGGGGTGATCTGCACCGGCGGCACCAAGGGCAGGGCCAATTACGTGCCCAAGGCCGATGCGTCAGCGGTGGCGCGGCTGCGCGCGGCGGGCGGCATCATCCTCGGCAAGACCAACGTGCCCGAACTCGCCGGCGCGGCCGAGACCGACAATCTGGTCTACGGGCGGACCAACAATCCCTACGATCTGACGCGCACGCCGGGCGGCAGCAGCGGCGGCGAGGCCGCGATCATTTCGGCCGGCGGTTCGCCGCTCGGCCTCGGCACCGATGCCGGCGGCAGCATCCGGATCCCCGCGCATTATTGCGGGCTTGCCGCGATCAAGCCGACCTCAGGCCGCGTGCCGCGGACCGGGCAATTTCCCCTTCCGCTCGGCGCGCGCAATCCGGTGTTTCACGTCAGCCTGATTGCCCGCAAGGTAAAGGACCTGGCTTTGGCGCTGCCGATCATCGCCGGCCCCGATTTTCGCGATCATTCGATCGTCGGAATGCCGCTCGGCGATCCCTCGAAAGTGGCTTTGCGCGATTTGAAGATTGCCTGGTTCGACGACGATGGCGTCGCCACCCCGACCAAGGAAATCATCGCCGCCGTCCGCGATTCCGCAAAAGCGTTCGCGGATGCCGGCATCAAGGTCGAGGAAAGCCGGCCGCCCGATGCGGCAAAACCCGGCACCGTCTATCTCGATATCAGTCGCGGCGACGGCGGCGCCGGCACACGCGCGTTCCTCAAAAGCGTCGGCACCAACGAGATCTCGCCGATGTTCGAGCGGGCGCTGGCGGTTGCCGTCGCACCCGCGATGCCCAACACCACGGAGGCCCTGAGTGCGTTCGCCAGATGGGATCTGTTTCGCAATTCGATGCTGCGCTTCATCGAGAATTACGACGCGTTGCTGTCGCCCGTGATGCCCTATCCGGCGCTCTTGCACGGGACTGGTTTCGACGACGACAAGCGGATCGGGTTCGGCTACGCGCAGATGCATAACCTGACCGGCTGGCCGACGGCGACGGTGCGGATCGGCACCTCGCCGGAAGGCCTGCCGATCGGTGTCCAGGTAGCCGCGCGGCCGTGGCGAGAGGACGTCGCGCTCGCGCTCGTTCAACATCTCGAACAAACCTTTGGTGGCTGGAAGATGCCTCTTTCGATTTGAACCCGCGCGCCGCGGCTGATCGGTGCAGCGCACGCAGCGTCGACGGTCTGGCAGGCGTCATCGCATTGATCGCGGGATGCCGAGCCCGGCGACGCGATGCGGGCTGGCTTTGGGCTGGCGATTTGAGTTTCCTGCAATCTGACGTAAGGTCGTCCCGATCTTTCCATCAGATGGTCTACGTCAGGCTCATGAGTTTTAGCGAAAATACCGATGCTCCGTGGCGCGTGGGGGTGTTGTTCTCCCAGACAGGGGTGACTGCCGCGGTCGAACAATCCCAGCTAAATGCGACGCTGCTCGCGATCGAGGAGATCAATTCCTCTGGCGGCGTGCTCGACCGCATGATCGAGCCCGTGATTTACGATCCGGCCTCCGACCCGAAGCAGTTTCGCAGCTTGGCGGAACGGCTGTTCCAGGTCGATCGCATCCGCTTGTTATTCGCCTGCTACATGTCCAGCACCCGCAAGGCGGTGCTGCCCGTGGTGGAAAGCCATCGCGGCCTGTTGTTTTATCCGACGCTCTACGAGGGCTTTGAGTATTCGCGGCACTGCATCTACACGGGAGCCGCGCCGAACCAGAACTCCCTGCAGCTCGCAAAATTCCTGCTGTCCACTTACGGTAATCGCTTCCTGCTGGTCGGATCGAACTACATCTACCCCTACGAATCCAACCGCCTGATGGCCGATTTCGTGGTGCAGGGCCGCGGCAAGGTATTGGACGAGATTTACGTTCCGCTGGAAGCGGCCACACGCGATTTCGAGAAGGTCATCCACCGGATCAAGAAGACTTCGCCGGATGTGATCTTCTCGACCGTGGTGGGACGGGGTACTTCGGTACTCTACGAGGCCTATCGCCATGCCGGCTTCGATCCGGCGAAGATGCCGATCGCAAGCCTGACCACCAGCGAAGCCGAAGTCGCCGAGATGCATCCCGAGGCCGCCGAAGGCCACATCACCGCGGCGCCGTTCTTCGAGACGTCGTCCTCGCCCTCGGCGCGGCGTTTCGTCGAAAGCTTCAAGAAAAAATATGGACCCGATGCGCCGGTCACGGCTGGCGCGGAAGCCGCTTATTTCCAGCTGCATCTCGCCATGCGGGCGCTGGCGCGTTGCGGCTCGGACGATCCGGAGCGGGTGCTGCAGGAGTTGCGCGATTCCGAGTTCGACGCACCGCAGGGCCGGGTCCGGATCGATCCGGAAAACAACCACACCTATCTCTGGCCGCGGATCGCGCGGCTGGACAGATTCGGTCGATTCCAGACGGTCTGGAATCCTGGTGTTCGGATCAAGCCGGACCCCTACTGTGTCGTACAGAGCCTTGACGACTGGTCGATGGACGATCTTCAAACGGTCAGCCACTGAGGTTCTGAGCGCGGGGAGCAGGCGGCGGTGGCGATCCAAATCCTTCGCGATCTTCGTGGCCTGCGCGTGCAGGTCGTGCATCCGCCCGACAATGAACGCGTCAGGCTGGTCGAGCATCTTCGCCGCATCGGCTGCATGGTCGAGACGCAATGGCCGGTGCCGGATTGCTGGACCGGCAGTTCGGACGTGATGCTGCTGGCCATCGAACATGACGTCCGCGGCGATATTCAACGCCTGCTGAAATCGAATGACGGGCCGCGGCCGACGCTGATCGCGGTCGTCGGCTATGAGGATCCCTCGACACTTCAATTGGTTTTGGAGGCCGGAGCGGTTGCCGTCATCGAGCGGCCGATCCGCCCCTTCGGCCTGCTCACCAATCTGACCATCGCCCGCAGCATCTGGCTGGAGAAACGCGAGACCGACAAGCGCATCCGCAAACTGGAGCGCAAACTTTCAGGTCTGCAGCGAATTCAGAAAGCCAAGGCGATCCTGATGGACGGCCAGGGCTTGAGCGAAGCCGAAGCGTACGAAAGCATTCGCCGCCAGGCGATGGCGAAGCGATTGTCGATGGACGACATGGCGGCCGCGATCATTCACGCAAATGAACTCTTGCAGTATCGCGCAAAAGATGTTTAGTTTTGTGCTGCGCTGCGATGGGGCGATGAAGCTCTGATCGCAGCCATCGCCGGACCACCAGTGACGTTGGTTTGGCTTGGCTAGGTAAGCCCGAAAGATTCGCAAGGATCTGTCGGGCTTTTTTGTTTTTGGCGACCGGGAATCGGCACGGCTCGGATCTGAGTCCGCTGGCCTCGGGGGAATCTGGAATTTTTTCGGTTCGAAACAACGCGCCTTCTGCGCGAACGGAGCCGGCTTGCCTCCAGCTGCGGGGTGGCCATAAGGGGAGTGTCACGATGTCGATTGATCGGCGTAAGTTTTTGAAAGGTAGCGTGCTTGCGACCACCGGCGCACTTGCATCGCCCTACATCATCATCTCTAGTCCGGTACGCGCCGCGGGAACGGTGAATGTAGGCGTCTTGTTTTCGCTCACGGGCGGTCTTTCGATCATCGAAAAATCGCTGCATGATGCGACGTTGATGGCGATCAGCGAGATCAATGCCGCCGGCGGCGTCAAAGGCATGCAGATCAGCGCCGTCGTCGAGGACGGCGCGTCGGATCCGAAAACCTACAACGAGAAAGCCTCAAAGCTCGTGATCCAGGACAAGGTGCCGACGGTGTTCGGATCCTACACCTCGGCGAGCCGCAAGGCCGTGCTTCCGGTATTCGAGAAGCGCAACAATCTGTATTTCTATCCGACCTACTACGAAGGCTTCGAGTGTTCGAAGAACGTGGTCTATACCGGCGCCGTTCCCAATCAGCAGCTCTCGAACTTCATCCCCTGGATCATCAAGACGCTCGGCAAGAAGAAATTCTTTATCGTCGGCTCGAACTACATCTACCCGCGCGAGATGGCGAAGGTCTCAAAAATCCTGATCGAGAAGAACGGCGGCGAGTGGATCGCCGACGAATATCTCGAGCTCGGCCATTCCGAATGGGGCTCGATGGTCAACAAGATCAAGGGTTCGGGCTGCGACGTCGTGCTCTCGAACGTGGTCGGCGATTCCGTCGTCGCCTTCTATCGCGAATACAAGAACCAGGGGTTGACCCACGATAAATTGCCGATCTGCGCAACGGTCACCTCCGAGATCGAGATCGCGGCGATGGGGCCGGAATATGCGGTCGGAAGTTTTACGTCGTTTCCCTACTTCCAGGCTATCGACACCGATCGCAACAAGGCGTTCGTCGAGCGCTACCGCGCCTTCGTCAAGGACCCCAAGGCGGTGACGCATCACGCGCTGGAATCATCCTACTTCCAGGTCTTCCTGTGGAAGCAGGCGGTCGAAAAAGCCGCGGAAATAACGCCGACCGCGATCAGGGATGCTGTGAAGGGCCAGGAATTCGACGCGCCCAACGGCCATGTGAAAATCGATCCCGACAATCTGCACACCTATTTGACGCCGCGGATCGCGCAGTGGCTCCCCGACGGCCAGGGCAAGATCATCGACGCCTACAAGGAGCCGACCATCCCGCTGCCTTACGTCGCCTATGGCGAGACCGAGAGCAATTTGTTCTGCACCGCCAAGGGGCTCGATACGTCGAAGCTGAAGATCTGAGGTTGGCATCAAGACCGTCTACCGTGCGCTTTTGCACGGTAGACGATTGTTGCGAGGTGGCGTTGAATGCTCGAAGTCCTGTTCATCGGCCTGAGCCTCGGCTCCATCCTTTTGCTGGTGGCGCTCGGTCTTGCCATCACCTATGGCGCGATGGGCGTCATCAACATGGCCCATGGCGAGATGGTGATGATCGGCGCCTATGTCACGGTGCTCACGGGCATCTGGCTGGGGTTGAATATCTTCGCCG
The DNA here is from genome assembly GCF_900141755.1 of Bradyrhizobium lablabi. Classification (NCBI taxonomy): domain Bacteria; kingdom Pseudomonadati; phylum Pseudomonadota; class Alphaproteobacteria; order Hyphomicrobiales; family Nitrobacteraceae; genus Bradyrhizobium; species Bradyrhizobium lablabi. Next base: position 4,417,932 of record NZ_LT670844.1, read on the forward strand.
CGATCCCGATCGCGTTCGCGGTGACGGCGCTGATCGGGCTCGCCATCGAGCGCCTCATCGTGCGCCGGCTGTACGGCCGCCTGCTCGACACGCTGCTCGCGACCTGGGGCATCGCGATCCTGATTCAACAGGCGGTGCGGCTTGAGTTCGGCCTGTCGTTCTTCGGCATCCATATCGCAGGCCTCGGCCCGGGCCTGCAAAACGTCAGCGTTCCCTTGTCGCTACAGGGGACGTTTATGCTCGGAAGCGCCGAGATCAACCGCTATCGCGCCTTCATCATCGTGGTGACCGCGGTGCTGACCGCCCTGTCCTGGCTGATCATGTATCGCACACCGTTCGGAACCCAGGTGCGGGCGATCATTCGCAATCCGAAGATGGCCGCGGCCTGCGGTATCGACGTCGCCCGCGTCAACGCGCTGACCTTCGCGCTCGGTTCTGGTTTGGCCGGCGTCGCCGGCGTGATGATGTCCGGCTTCAAGACGGTTTTTCCGGACATGGGCACGCCGATGGTGGTCGACGGGTTCATGGTTGTGGTGATGGGAGGCGTCGGCAGCCTGCTCGGGTCGGTGTTCTCCGCCGGCATCCTCGGCGAGATCAATGGTCTGGTCGCGGCCGGCACCAACGACATCCTGGCGCGGGCGGTGGTGTTCGGCGTCGTGATCATGATCATCATCCTCAAGCCCAAGGGCCTGTTTTCGCTTAGGGGGCGCTGAGCGATGTCCGAAAAACAGCGCGTCGAAATCGCGATCTACCTGGCGTTCTTCGCGCTCATCATGTGCGCGCCATTGCTGCTCGATCCGTTCTGGCTCAACCGCATCGCCAAATATCTGGTGTTCGGCATGCTCGGCGTCGCCGTGGCGCTGTCCTGGGGCTATGCCGGCATCCTCAATCTCGGCCAGGGACTGTTTTTCGGCGCCGGCGCCTACATGCTGGCGATGTCGTTAAAACTCGCCAGTCCCACCAGCCTGCAGCAGGGCTCCGACAAGCCGGTGCCGGATTTCATGCTGTGGAATGCCGAGCCCGGCGCGCCCACCGAACTGTGCTGCATCAACAAGGCTTCCTTCCTGTGGCTGCCGTTCCAGCATCAATGGTTCGGCGTCTTCATGGGATTGGTGCTGCCGGTCGCGATTGCCACGCTGATCGGCACCATCGTGTTCCGCAAGCGCATCGCCGGCGTGTTCGTTTCGATCATCACGCTGGCGCTGGTGCTATTGGTGCGACTTGTCGTGATCGACGCGCAGCCAGTCACCAACGGTTTTAATGGGCTCACTGATTTAGGCTGGTTCAAGATCGGCGAGTTCGAGTTCGATCCCTACATCGTCCCGACCTATTATTTCGTCGCCATTGCGCTGTGCCTGGTGCTCGCCGCCGCGCGATTATTGATCGAAACCAGGGCCGGCCTGATCCTGCAGGCGATCCGCGACGACCAGAATCGTGCGCGCTATCTCGGTTTCGACGTGCCACTGTACCAGACGTTCTTCTTCGCGGTATCGGCGGGGATCGCGGGCCTTGCCGGCATGTTCTACGTCGTGGTGTCGGAATTCGCTTCGCCCACCTTCATGGACCTCACCTTCTCGATCACGATGGTGGTGTGGGCCGCGGTCGGCGGGCGCTCGTCGATCCTGGGGGCCTGCATCGGCGCCATCGTCATCAACATGATTTCGGCGACCGTCAGCGAGACCGAAGGTTTTGCCGAGGCGTGGAAGGTCATCATCGGGTTGATTTTTGTTCTGGTTGTCCTGTATCTGCCGCGCGGCTTTGCCGGCCTCGCGCACGATCTGGTCGATCGCCTCCTCACCCGCCGCAAGGCGCCGTCGCAACGTATCGTCGGCGCCGCCGACGCCTCGCAACTGGCGGAGTGAGCGTCATGGCTCAGGTCGCGCTCACGATCGATGGACTTGGTGTCGACTTCGGCGGCTTCAAGGCGGTCAACAATGTGTCGTTGACGATCGAGGAGGGCGAGCTTCGCGTGCTGCTCGGCGCTAATGGCGCCGGCAAGACCACCTTGATGGACCTCGTGTCCGGCAAGACAAAAAGCACGGAAGGCCGTGTGTTCCTGCGGGACACTGAAATCACCAATTGGGAAGAGCACAAGATCGCGCGCGCTGGCGTGGGGCGAAAATTTCAGATTCCAAGCGTCTTCAAGGATCTGACGGTGCGCCGCAATCTTGAAGTCGCCAGTTGCCGCAATCCCGCGGTGCTCGCCAATCTGCGCTTTGGTTTTGCCAAGGAGGCGCGCGATGTCGACCGCGTGCTCGAGCTGATCGGCCTGACTGAGGAAGCCAACCGGCTCGCGGCCTATCTCAGCCACGGCCAGACCCAATGGCTCGAGCTGGGCCTCCTGATCACGCAAAATCCAAAGGTGATTTTGCTCGACGAGCCGACGGCCGGCATGACGCAGGCGGAGACCCATAAGACCTCGGAGATCGTCAACAGCCTCAAGGGCAAGCACACGCTGATCGTGGTCGAGCACGACATGGCGTTCGTGCGCGAGATCGCCGAGCGCATCACCGTGCTGCATCTCGGCGCGGTGCTTGCGGAGGGCAATGTTGAGGAGATCGAGACCAATCCAAAAGTGCGTGAAGCCTATCTCGGTTCGAAGGGGATCGGCTGATGCTGAAACTGACCAACGTCAACAGCTTCTATGACCGCAGCCACATCCTGCATGCGGTGTGTCTCGACATCCCGATCGGCAAGGTGACGGCGGTGCTCGGCCGCAACGGCACCGGCAAGACCACGCTGTTGAAGACGCTGATGGGTCTCACTGACCGCATGGAAGGCCAGATCAATCTCGAGGGAACCGAAATCGGCAAGGAGCCGACGTTCCGCCGCGCCCGCGCCGGCATCGCCTATGTGCCGCAGGGCCGCGAGATCATTCCCGACTTCTCGATCCGCGAGAATATTTTGATGGGCGCGTTCGCGCGGCCCGACGGAAAGCGGGAGATTCCCGAACTGGTGCCGGAGCTGTTCCCCTATCTGATGGACAATCTCGAACGCGCCGGCGGCGTTCTCTCCGGCGGACAGCAGCAGCAGCTCGCGATAGCGCGCGCGCTTGCAGCCCAACCCAAGATCATCCTGCTCGACGAGCCGAACGAAGGCATCCAACCCTCGATCGTCGAAGAAATCGAAGCCGTCATCATTCGTCTCAACCGCGAAGTCGGCCTGACCGTCGTGCTGGTGGAGCAGAATGTCGCCTTTGCGCGCCAGGCGGCGCACTATTTTGCCATGATGGAGAAAGGGCGGATTGTGGTGTCCGGCGCGATCGATGAGTTAAGCGACGACATGGTCCATCGGCACATGGCGGTGTGACGCGGGATCATCTTGAGGGGTTCAGCACGACTGACGAGAAAATAGTTCAAAACTGTCTACCAACCGCAAGGAGAGCAACATGCTGCACGGCGATATTTCTTCGAGCAACGACACGGTCGGCGTCGCCGTCGTGAACTACAAAATGCCCCGGCTTCACACCAAGGCGGAAGTGCTGGCCAATGCGAAAAAGATCGCCGACATGATCGTCGGCATGAAGACCGGCCTGCCCGGCATGGATCTGGTGATTTTTCCGGAATATTCGACCCACGGCATCATGTACGATTCCAAGGAGATGTACGAGACGGCCTCGGTGGTGCCCGGTGAGGAGACCGAGATCTTTGCGGAAGCCTGCCGCAAGGCAAAAGTCTGGGGCGTGTTTTCGCTGACCGGCGAGCGCCATGAGGAGCATCCGAAAAAGGCGCCCTACAACACGCTGATCCTGATGAACGACAAGGGCGAGGTGGTCCAGAAATATCGCAAGATCATGCCCTGGGTGCCGATCGAAGGCTGGTATCCGGGCAACTGCACCTACGTTTCCGAAGGACCCAAGGGCCTGAAGGTTTCGCTGATCATTTGCGATGACGGCAATTATCCCGAGATCTGGCGCGACTGCGCGATGAAGGGTGCCGAGCTGATCGTGCGCTGTCAGGGCTACATGTATCCGGCCAAGGACCAGCAGGTGGTGATGGCGAAGGCGATGGCGTGGGCCAACAATTGCTACGTGGCGGTCTCCAACGCCGCCGGCTTCGACGGCGTCTATTCCTACTTCGGCCATTCGGCGATCATCGGCTTCGACGGCCGCACGCTCGGCGAATGCGGCGAAGAGGAATACGGCATCCAGTACGCGCAATTGTCCAAGATGCTGATCCGCGACGCCCGCAAGAACGGCCAATCCGAAAATCATCTCTTCAAGCTGGTGCATCGTGGTTACACCGGAATGATCAATTCCGGCGAAGGCGACCGCGGTGTCGCGGCGTGCCCTTACGAATTCTACAACAAATGGATCGCCGATCCGGAAGGGACGCGGGAGATGGTGGAGTCCTTCACCCGCACCACCGTCGGAACGGAGGAAGCGCCGATCGAGGGCATTCCGCACAAGGTGGCCGCGCATCGCTGAGCGATGCGAAGACGTCCGCGCCGGCGGCTCTCGCGCCGGCGCGCGATGCCTGATGTCCATGAACAAGAAGCAAGGCAATTGCCATGAGTCTCGACTACGAGATCTACAATCTGGGCGACGTCAAACTGCAGCGCGGCGCGATGTTGCGCGACTGCAAGCTGGCGTACAAAACATTCGGCACGCTCAGCCCGAGCAAGGACAACGTCATCGTCTATCCCACCTGGTATTCGGGCCAGCACTACGACAATGAATGGCTGATCGGCGAGGGCCGCGCGCTCGATCCGAATAAATACTTCATCATCATCCCAAACATGTTCGGCAACGGGCTGTCATCGTCGCCGAGCAACACGCCGGAGCCTTATAACGGCCCGCGCTTTCCGCAGGTGACGGCCTACGACAATGTGCGTGCGCAGCACCGTCTCGTCACCGAGAAATTCGGCATCGAGCACATCCGGCTGGTGACCGGCTGGTCAATGGGCGCGCTGCAGACGTTCCATTGGGGCGCGCTCTATCCCGGCATGATGGACCTGATCGCGCCGTTCTGCGGCTCGGCCAAATGCTCGCGTCACAATTTTGTCTTTCTGGAGGGCGTCAAGGCGGCGCTTACCGCGGACGCTGCATGGAACGAGGGTTGGTACACCGAGAAGCCGCAACGGGGTTTGCGCGCCGCGGCGCGCGTCTATGCCGGCTGGGGCTTTTCGCAAGCCTTCTATCGTCAGAAGCTTGATCTCGAGACGTTGGGCTACTCCTCGCTGGAAGATTTTCTGGTGGCATTCTGGGAAGGATTTTTTCTGCCGAAGGACCCGAACAATCTCCTGACCATGCTGTGGACCTGGCAGAATGGCGACATCAGCGACAACGAGCTCTACAACGGCGACTTCAAGAAGGCGCTCGGCGCGATCAAGGCCAAGGCCTATGTCATGCCTGGCCAGACCGATCTTTATTTTCCGCCTGAAGATAGCGAGTTCGAGGTGGCGAATATGCCGAACGGCAAATTTGTCCCCGTTCCGTCTGTTTGGGGTCATTTCGCGGGAGGACCCGGAACAAACCCGAAGGATGTCGAATTCATCGATGCGAAGCTGAAAGAGCTACTTGCATCGTAGGCGCAGGCGTCGGAATCAAAGTTCCGGCGCCTTATCGTTTTCCGGGAAGGATATCTGGGCATGCTGAACATCAGCCATGTTCTAGGCAGCCGCCTTGAACCAGCATTCTCTGAGCGGATCCATCGTCTGGAGCACCATAACGCCGTCGACATCGTCGAGCTTTCCGCTGCCGACCTGGAGCGGCAACAGCTTTCAACGATCACCCGCGGTGGCGAGGAGCTCAAGATCGCGTTGCCGCGGCATCAAAAATTGTTCGATGGCGCGGTGCTGCTGCTGGACGACGTCCACGCCATCGTCGTTCGCGCCGCCAACCGGCGGTGGCTCCGACTCGAGCCGCGCTCGCTCAACGACGCGATCGAACTCGGCTATCAGGTCGGCAATTTGCACTGGCGGGTCCGCTTCGAGGGCGAGGCGCTCCTGGTGGCGATCGAAGGCCGACCGGAGAATTATGCGGTTCGGCTGGGCGAATTGATCTGGTCGCGCCGGGTCGGCATGAGCGTTCTGGAAGAGGACACGGGCGCCGACGCGCTTTGATCCGTGGGATGGGTTGAATCGAAGAGCGAGGTGCTTGCCTCTCCCCGCTTGCGGGGAGAGGTCGGATCGCACTTGCGATCCGGGTGAGGGGGACTATCCGCGAGTCCGAATCGTGGAGAGAGCCCCTCACCCCAACCCTCTCCCCGCAAGAGCGGGGCGAGGGAGAAGTATCCGTCACCGCCGCGCCAGGCGGAAATAGAGTTCGGACAGCCGCGCCGGCAAATCCTCCACCCGCGGCACCAGCATGGTGTTGCCGCGCCCGAAGATGCGTGACGCCGAATTCATCGCGCCCGAGCCCAGCACCACGCCGAAGCCGTCGATGCCGCGCGCGCGCAGTCCAACCGCGGCGCGGCGGGCGTCTTCGACGAGATCGAGCGGGTCGGCGACGTCGATATCGGACGGCTCGCCATCGGTCAGCACGATCACCAGCTTCCGGAAACTGCGGGCGTGGCTGATCACTTCGCCGGCATGGCGCAATGCTGCGCCGAGCCGCGTCGACAAGCCCGAGGACAACGCGGCCAGCCGCCCGACGCAGGCGCGATCATAAGGCTCGCCAAAACCCTTCACCGTTGTCATCTCGACGTCGTCACGGCCGTTCGAGGCAAAGGCGAGCATGCTGAAGGGATCACCCAGCGCGCTCATCGCTTCGGCGAGAACCGCAACCGCGAGCCGCTCGACCTCGAGGACGGAAGCGCCGGAGGCGAGGCGATCACGCGTCGATTCGGAGATGTCGAGCAAAAGCAAAACCGCGAGATCGCGGTGCCTGGAGGTGGTGGCGCGAAAGACGCGCGGGTCCGGCTCCTCGCGCAAGCGCAGCGCGATGCCGGTGTCGATCACCGCATCGAGATCGAGATCGTGGCCCTCGAGCTGCCGTTTTAACCGGATGGTCCGCCCGACGCGCACACCCCGCACCAATCGCCGGATCCGGTTGCGCAACACGTCCGCGCGTTCGAGTGCCTCTTCCACCAGCCGCGGATCACCAGGCTTTGCAAGAACCTCGCGCACCGTCGTCCATTCCGGGCGTTCGACGTCGTGCGCGCGATCCCATTCCGGATATTTTGCGATCACGATGCCGCGCTGGTCCCGCGCGACCGGCCGCGCGCGGCCTACTTTACCAGCGTCCTCCTGCAGATCAGGACGTATCGAAGTTTGATCCGGATCCTCCCGCGGCTCGACGCGCGCGGCGTCGACGGCAAGATCGAGCGTCTCGCCGGAAGAGGGCGCCTCGTCGCCAAAATCCCACAAGCCAAGACCGTCGTCGCGATAGACCGGTTCGACGACATAGGTCTTTGCGTTGAACTGCACGCGCATCTGGCCGAGATCGTTGCCCAGCAACATCCCGATCTCGCGGCTGATGGCGGCGTCTTCGAGACGCGGCAGCCGAGCCTCGAACATCATTCGCCCCTTGGCGACAAAGCTGTCGTCGTCATCATAAGAGGGATCAAACAGCGCGCGGGCGAGTCGCGCGAGCAGCGTGGGCGCCGTGGCGACGCCGGCCGCCACGGCGACATGGTAGGGCGACCACAATTTGCGCAATCCGGGCAACTGGCGCATCGCCAGCAACTCGATGCGGGCGTCCTCGATCAAAGTGACCAGCGCGACCTGAAGCGGCTTTAGCGTTCCCACCGGAAAACGCGCGCCGCCGAACACCAGGTGCGCCTGCGCGTGCGCCGCGGCTGCCTTATATAAAGAATACGCCGCCTCGCCCTGCACGCCGCGATAGATCTCGGGCATGCGGATCAAGGGCCCTGCGATTCCCGCCCGGCGTTGCGGTGCCTGACCGGTGTCGGCGGGAAAACTGCGCAGCAGCGGCGGCCGTCCCCATAAGGACGTCACGAACGCCTTGGTCTGGCGCTCGGTCTCGGCGAAACCGACGCCGGCCGAGGCGCGCTCGATCAGCCGCCGCGCCAGCTCATCCTGCAGGGTGAAGAATTTTAGCCGCTTGCGCTTGTCGCTGCCTGCCAGTTTCAACCCGGCGGCGACAAAACTCTCGAAGGCATAGATGTTGGCAGCGGCAAGGATTTCGCCCATGCGCGATGCCACCGGCTCGACCGATTCCGGCGCGCGCTGCGCAAGCTCGTCCATGGTGCGCCACCAGCGCGCGAGATTTGGGCCGGCGCGCAGAATACGCCGCGCGACGGCCGCTGATACGATGGTCGCGGCGGTTGCCTGCGCGCCGGCGTGGCGGCAGATATTCGTAGCCGTATGCGCACCCGCGATCAGTGACGCGATGCCCTCTTCAGTCGGATGATTTCGGCTGATCTCCCAGAACGCGACCAGGCACGACGGGCCGGCATTGACATCGGCGAGCGCGAGCACGCCCGCCGCCCAGCCCTCGAGTTCGTCGGCCTCAAAGCGGCCGGCGAGATTGTCCCAGGCCAGGCGAAACAGCGGCCGCAGCGCGTCGCGTTGGCGCATCAACAGATGCACGCGCCGGACGGCGCCGTCCGAGGGCGAAGGAATGACCCGCAGCGATACCGGTCGCAGCGCCGCACTCACGGGATGCAGGCCTCGATCGCCGCACTGAGTGCTTCGCGGATATCGTGATTGTCGGTGATCGGCAGCACGATACTCGAGCGCACCGCGGCTTCAAGCGGCAGTCCGGCACGCACCAATCTTCCGGCATGGATCAGCATGCGGGTCGAGGCGCCTTCGTCGAGGCCGTGGCCTTGCAGGTTGCGCGACCGCTCGGCGATCGCAACCAGGGTGCCGGCGAGATCGACATCGGTTCCGGCCTCGCGTGCCACGATCGCGGCCTCGACCGCCGGCGGCGGATAGCCGAAATCGATCGCAAGGAAACGCTGTTTCGTCGATTCCTTCAAATCCTTCACGGCGCTCTGATAGCCGGGGTTGTAGGAAATCGTCAGCTGGAAATCGGCATGCGCCGGCACGATCTCGTTGTGCTTTTCGAGCGGCAGGATTCGCCGCGTATCGGTTAGCGGATGGATCACGACAGTCGTGTCCTGCCGCGCTTCGACGATTTCGTCGAGATAGCAGATCGCGCCATGTCTGACCGCGATCGTCAGCGGGCCGTCGTGCCAGACAGTGCCGTCCGGCTCGAGCAGATAGCGGCCGGCGAGGTCTGAGGCGGTCATGTCTTCGTGGGCCGCCACCGTCACCAGCGGCTTCTTCAGACGCCACGCCATGTGCTCGATGAAGCGGGTTTTGCCGCATCCGGTCGGCCCTTTCAGCATCACCGGCAGGCGCTCGGCGAAGGCCGCCTCAAACACCGCGATTTCGTCGCCGACCGGCTGATAAAACGGCTCGGCGAGGATTTTGTAGGCATCGAGGTTCATGCGCGTCTCCACGGATTGTGCGTGGGGGAAAGCCGCCCGCCAATGTGAAGACCTCTCCTCCCCCACCGCGAGTGGGTTGGGCAAGCATCGCCTTATGGGCGCGCCACGGCCCTGGAGCGCGCAATCAGGCGTTTCTCAAAACGCCTCGATATCATTAGACCGCTAATCGCGATCTTGCACAAGTGATCCGGCGGCTCAGAATTTATGCGGCGTGACGGGCGACCACGCCGCCATCCCTCCTATCGCCGATGCAATGTGTGCTTTCGCCACTTCTCGATGAACTTTAGAAACACCAGCAGCGGCATCGGCGTTTGGCGGCGGCTCGGGTGATAGAGGAAAATGCCCGGCAGCGTGCAGCTCCAGCCTTCCAGCAGCGTCACCAGCCGGCCCTCCGCGAGGTGTTGCTCGATCATCGGCTCCGCGAGATAGGCGACGCCGACACCATCGAGCGCGGCGCTTAGCAACAGCTCGAGATCATTGACGGTCAATGAGCCTTCGACGGCGAGCTCGGTATGCTGGCGGCCGTTGTTGAAAATCCAGGGCTGGATCGAGCCGTCCCAGGGCGTGCGGAACCGGATGCAGTTATGGACGTGCAGATCCCTGGGAAGGGATGGTTTGGGGTGGCGCGCGATATAGCTGGGTGCGGCGACGGCAAACATCCTGAAATCATCCAGCAGGCGCAGAATCGTCATGTCGCGCTCAACCCGGTGACCGACACGAATGCCGGCATCGAATCGGCCCGAGACAATGTCGCTGTGGGTGTCATCGACACTTATCTCGAGGCGAATGGCGGGGTATTCGCTGAGGAACGGCTGGATCATCGGCGCCAGAACTCTGATGGCGGATGGCCGCGAGGCCGCCAACCTTAGCGTTCCGACCGGCTTGTCGCGGAACAGATTGACGCTTTCGAGCGCGTGATCGATGCCTTCGACGATCGGCTGGATTTCTGCGAGCAGCCGGTCGCCGGCCTCCGTCAGCGCCACGCTGCGCGTGGTGCGATTGAACAGCCGGACCCCGAGCCGTTCCTCGAGCGAGCGGATGGCCTGGCTCATCGTCGGCAGCGCGATCCCGACCTTGAGCGCTGCCTTGGTGAAACTGAGCTGCTCGGCAACCGCGACAAAAGCGGTCAGTTCGGTGAGCTGGATCTGGGCCATTCTTTGCCTATCACAAATAACCTATTTCATTTCTTCGTCCTTATCAAAATGCGGGCCGATGCTCAACTGCGCTGAGGGGCATCGATGCCAGGTGCGTCCAACAATTGTTCAATGAATAAAGGAAGAGAGAAAATGCAATCGATCTCAAAGATGATGACCTTGTCGGTGGCAGCACTGTCGACGCTTGCCTTTGTCGCGATGGCAACGCCGGCGGCGCAGGCGGCCGAATTTTGCAGCACCAACAGCTCGGGCATGCGGGGCTGCGGTTTTTCGAGCCTGGAGCAATGCAAGGCCTCGATGGCCGGCATCAATGGCACCTGCGACCGCGATCCCTTCTACAAGGATACCAACAGCGCGCTCGCCTATCAGCCGAAGCAGACCCGCGCGCGCACGACGCTGCATCCGGCAAAGCAGTCCGTCGCGCAGTAATCGGGCGCGCCGATATCAGCATCGCACAAAAACCGGCACGAGCGGTCATCCGCTCGTGCCGTGCTGTTTTGTAAGTTGCTTCCGTAGCTTGCGGGTCGTCCTGCGCGGGTTTCCGCCAATTGAAGAATATTTGAACCTTCCACCACCTATGGAAGCGCGCCGCCACGATCGCGGCTTGACGAGTTCTAAAAAAGAACTTAATGGTCCGACAAGCTCGCAACGCCGGCGCGAAAGCCGCCAACGCCCAAAAAGGCGTTCCGTGGGAGGACCAAACAATGTTTCAGCGCCTCAGTCCGGCATGCGCGTTGCTCTTTTCGATCGCGTCGGCGTTGATAGTCCCGGCAAGTGCGCGCGCCGCCGATGCGCCGGGCGTCACGGCGACTGAAATCAAGATCGGCGGCGTGTTTCCGTTCAGCGGGCCGGCATCGTCGATCGGGCTGGTCGGCAAGGGCGTGATGGCGTACGTGCAATCCATCAACGACCGCGGCGGCATCCAGGGCCGCAGGATCAATTACATCGCGCTGGACGACGCCTATAGCCCGCCCAAAGCGGTCGAACATATAAGAAGGCTGATCGAGAGCGACGAGGTCGCCTTCATCTTCAGCCAGCTCGGCACCGCCGGCAATACGGCGGTCTCGAAATATCTGAAAGCCAAGGGGGTTCCCACCATCGCGATCGTCACCGGCTCGAGCAAATTCACGGACGTGAAGGACTATCCGCTGACGACCACCGGCCTTGTCAGCTACGACACCGAAGGCAAGATCTACGCGAAATATCTGACCCGCACGCTGCCATCGGCAAAATACGCGATCCTCTACCAGAACGACGATCTCGGCAAAGACTACGTCAACGCCTTCAAATCATTTCTTGGAGCCGACTTCGACAAGCGGGTCGTGACCGCGGCCTACGAGGTGACCGAGCCCACGATCGACTCGCAGGTCGTCAGCCTGAAGAGCTCGGGTGCCGAGGCGCTGTTTGTCGCGGGTACGCCGAAATTCGCCGCCCAGGCGATCCGAAAGGCGGCCGAGATCGGCTGGAAGCCGACGCTGATCATCAACTTCCCTTCCAGTTCGGTGGCGGGGACCATAAAACCGGCCGGCCTCGAAAACGCCGTCGGCGTCATTGTCGGCACGCCGAACAAGGACACGATCGATCCGAAATGGAACGACGATCCCGGCATCAAGGCGTACCGCGCCTTCTTCGAAAAGTACCTCGCGGGCGCCGATATCACCAACACCAGTTACCTCACGGGTTACCAGCAAGGCATGGTGCTCGAACAGATTTTAAGGCAATGCGGCGACGACCTGTCGCGCGCCAACATCGCGGCCCAAGCAAAATCGCTGCGCGATTTCGTGCTGCCGACCGCGCTGCCCGGCATCAGGATCAACACCGGCCCAACCAGCAACATGGTCTGGACCCAGATGCAGTTGCAGCGCTGGAACGGCAAGAGCTGGGAACAGTTCGGCGACGTGCTGGACGCGGGCTCGGAGTGAAGCCCGGGTCCGCCGAGGAATACCGACCTCATCCTGAGGAGCTTGCGAAGCAAGCGTCTCGAAGGATGGCCGCAACGAACGAACTCGCGGCCATCCTTCGAGACGCGCGCAAGGCGCGCTCCTCAGGATGAGGTCGGAGTGCGGCCGCCCTAATCTACGCCGCGCGCACCGTCTTCTTCGCCTTCGCACCGTCCTCAGTCTTGCCGCCCGCCGGCGCCTTGCGCGCGCCGGGACCGGGGTGCACGTGGACGGCCTTTGCGATCACCGGCTCGCCGCATTCCGAGCAGACCATCACCGGATCGAACATCTTGCCGCAATTCTTGTGCTCATGCAGCATCGGCCGCCCGCGGGCGTCGACCATGTGGATATTGCCCCAATTCACGATCGACATGATCACCGGATAGAGATCGAGCCCCTTCTGCGTCAGGATATATTCGTAGCGTTTTGGCGCCTCCTGGTAGGGAATCCGGCGCAGCACGCCGAACCGCACCAGCTTTTTCAGGCGCTCGGCGAGCAGATGCCGGGTGATCCCGAGCGAGGACTGAAACGCCTCGAACCGGCGCTTGCGCAGAAAACATTCCCGCAAGATCAAGAGGCTCCAGCGGTCGCCGATCACCGCGACCGTGCGGGCCAGCGAACAGGGTTCTTCTTCAAGCGCATCCCACTTCATCGCATTCTCCAGCCGAGCATTCTCCAGCCGATTTGGGCGGCCTCGCCGGCCGCGCGCAAATCACCCAATGCCCCATTCTAAATAGGCACTGAGCGGCACACAACGGGCCAATTCGCCCACCAGGCGACAAATTGCGGTTCCGCATTGACAGTTCTAAAATAGAACTATAGATATTTTCAATATTCCCGCCATGCGGGCCCGCCGCTCGGCGTGCACGGGGGCCGTCGTGGTGTGGCTGAAAGGGTAGGGTGCCGTGGTCAGTGCCTTGAAGGTCGAGTTTCATTTCGATTTCGGCAGCCCGAATGCCTATCTGGCCGAACGCGTGCTGCCGCAGATCGAGCAGCGCACCGGGGTCAAATTCGACTATGTTCCGGTGCTGCTCGGCGGCGTCTACAAGGCGACCAACAACCTGTCGCCGGGAGAGTCGCTGCGCGGGATCAGGAACAAGCCGGAATACCACGCGCTTGAAACCAGGCGCTTCATTCGACGCCACAACATCACGAATTTCCACACCAATCCGTTTTTCCCGGTCAACACGCTGATGTTGATGCGCGGCGCGGTCGCGGCCCAATTCGAAAACATGTTTGAGCCGTATTTTCGCGCGGCCTACCATCACATGTGGGAAGCGCCGAAGAAGATGGACGATCCGCAGGTGTTCCGCGACGCCTTCATTCTGTCCGGTATCGACATCGACCGTTTGATCGCCCGCGCGCAGCAGGACGACGTCAAGAAGAAGCTGATCGCGAACACCGCCGACGCGGTCGAACGCGGCTCGTTCGGCTCGCCTACATTCTTTGTCGGCAAGGAGATGTTCTTCGGCAAGGACCAGCTCCGCGATGTCGAGGAGGAGATTGTCGAGCAAACCCGGGCCGCGCTCAAAATCGCTTGAGCCGGGTCGATCGGGCATTGACGAGTTCTAAAAAAGAACTGCTAATGTCGAGCCACAAGAGTTAAAGACAAAAGCGTTCGCAGCCCGCGGGAGGGATCGTTGGAGAGACCGGTGTCAGAGATCGCTGCGGCGGATGTGCTTGCAAGCTTGCCCGCGCGGATCCACCAGGTGATCGACCACCACGTGACGGCGACGCCGGATCGGCCGGCGCTGATCGAAGACGGCGCAAGCCTGAATTACCGCGAGCTCGACCGCGCGGTGAAGGCAACGGCGGACGCGCTTGCCGCGCTCGGCATCCGCGCCGGCGACCGCCTCATGATCGTCAGCGAGAATTGCATCGCATTGGCGTGCCTGTTGTTCGCGGCATTCCGGTTGGACGCCTGGGCGATCGTCGCCAATCCGCGGCTGTCGCCGCGCGAGCTCGATCAGATCAGGGATCATTCCGGCGCGCGCCGTGCCTATTTCACCGCAGGCGTTTCCAAGGAGGCCGCCATCCACGCGTCGCGCTACGGCGCGAACGTGCAAAACGTCGGGCCGCTTCACAACATCGCTGTCTCCGCGCTGAATCAGGGCACCGCGCCCGAACCGGTCGAGGCTGATCCAGCAAAACAGGTCGCGGTGCTGATCTATACTTCCGGCACGACCGGAACGCCCAAGGGCGTCATGCTGACCCACCGCAACCTTCTGTTCAGCGCGGCGACGACGGCATGGTTCCGCAGGATGGACGCGCACGACAAGGTCTATGTCGTGCTGCCGATCTCGCACATTGTCGGCATTTCGCTCCTGATCATGACGCTGATGACCGGCGGCACGGTGCAGCTGGTCAGCAAATACGATCCGGCCGCGCTGGCCAGAGCAATCACCGAGGAGGGCGTCACCATTTTGAACGGGGTGCCGGCTACGTACCAACGGCTGCTGGAGTATAAGCGTGTAGCCGGACTGCCAAAACTCGACCGCGGCGCGTTGCGCCTGATCGCGGTTGCAGGCGCCCCGCTCGACCTCGACCTGAAATCGCGCGTCGAGCAGGAGCTTGGTCTCCCGCTGCTCAACGGTTACGGCATCACCGAATGCTCGCCGGGAATTTCCGGCGTCCGCTTCGATGTGCCGCGGGACGATCACGCCGTCGGCACCCTGCTGCCGGGCATCGAGGCCCGGATCGTCGGCCTAAAGGGCGCTCCGGTATCCAAGGGTCAGGTCGGCGAACTCCATGTGCGCGGGCCGAACGTGATGTGTGGCTATTATCGCGCGCCTGAATTGACCGCCAAGGCGATCGATGCGGAAGGCTGGTTCAATACTGGCGATCTCGCGCGGTTCGAAGGCGATTGTCTCTTTATCGTCGGACGCACCAAGGAAATGATCATCCGCTCGGGTTTTAATGTCTATCCGGCGGAAATCGAAGCCGTGCTCTCGACCCATGACGCCGTCGTGCAATGCGCCGTGGTCGGCCGCGCGGTCGAGGGCAATGAAGAGGTGGTGGCGTTCGTGCAGCTGTTGCAGGGCTCCAACACTCGCCCGGAAGACCTGATGGCCCATATCGCCCCGCAACTCACTTCTTACAAGCGGCCGTCGGAAATCATCGTGCTGGATGCGCTGCCGGCAACCTCGACCGGAAAGATCCTCAAACACAAATTGGCCGAGACGCTCCGCGCCGGCTGAGCTCAGGGCGTCTCATTCCCTTAAACCTCGGGAGAACATCTTGGAAAAACGCAACGCGACAGTCGCCGTAATCGGCGCAGGCGACTTCATCGGCGGCGAAATCGCCAAGAAATTCGCGGCCGAAGGTTTTGACGTCTTCGTCGGCCGCCGGCAGGGCGAAAAGCTCGCGCCCTTGGTGAAGGAGATCGAGGACGCCGGCGGCACCGTGTTCGGACGCGCGCTGGATGCGCGCAAGGAAGAGGAAATGATAAAATTCATTTCCGATGCCGATAAGCACGCACCGCTCGAAGTCTGCGTCTTCAACATCGGCGCCAACGTGAATTTTCCGATCGTGGAGACGACGGAACGGGTGTTCCGAAAAGTCTGGGAGATGGCGTGCTATTCCGGCTTCCTCGCCGGCCGCGAGGCGGCGCGCGTGATGCTGGCGCGCGGCAAGGGCAACATCTTCTTCACCGGCGCGACCGCGAGCCTACGCGGCGGCTCGGGCTTTGCGGCCTTTGCAAGCGCAAAATTCGGGCTGCGCGCGGTAGCGCAGTCGATCGCGCGCGAGCTCGGTCCGAAGAACATCCATGTCGCCCATCTCATCATCGACTCCAGCGTCGATACCGAATGGGTGCGGCAGTTGATCGCCAAACGGGAAGGCGCGCAGGCGATCGAAAACCTCGATCCCAACCGCCTGATGCGCCCGGCGGCAGTCGCGGAGGCCTATTGGCAGCTCTATCAGCAGCCGCGCGACGCCTGGACTTTTGAGCATGAAATCCGCCCGTTCGGCGAGAAATGGTAAGGGGGCGCGCCGGTGGAACTAAAACTCTCCAGGGAAGATGCGGCCTTTCGCGACGAGGTGCGGGCCTTCATCGCGGAAAATTATCCCTCCGAGATGCGCGTTCCCAATCCGGAGACCGACCTGACCAAGGAGCAGTCCGTGCTCTGGCACCGGATTCTCTACAAGAAGGGCTGGATCGCGCCGCTTTGGCCGAAGGAATATGGCGGCACCGGCTGGTCGATCACGCAGCGTTTCATCTGGGAGCAGGAGACGTCGCGCGCCGGAGCGCTGCCGCCGCTGGCTTTTAGCGTGACCATGGTCGGTCCCGTCATCTACACCTATGGCAATGAGGCGCAGAAGAAAAAATTCTTGCCGGGCATTTTGTCCGGCGACGACTGGTGGTGTCAGGGTTATTCGGAGCCAGGCTCGGGCTCCGATCTGGCGTCGGTCCACACCAAAGCTGTGCGCGACGGCGATCATTATATCGTCAACGGCCACAAGACCTGGACCACATTGGCCCAGCACGCCGACTGGATCTTTTGCCTGGTCCGCACCGATCCGATGGCAAAAGCGCAGGCCGGCATTTCCTTTTTGCTGATCGATATGAAATCGCCCGGCGTCACGGTGCGCCCGATCATCACCATCGATGGCTCGCATGAGATCAATGACGTGTTTCTGGAGGACGTGCGCGTCCCCGTCGAGAACCTGATCGGGGAGGAAAACAAGGGCTGGACCTACGCCAAATTTCTGCTCGGCAACGAGCGCACCAGCATGGCTGGGATCGGGCGCTCGACGCGCTATCTGAACCGTCTGAAGAAAATCGTGAAAGCCGAAATGGCCGAGGACGATCCGACGCTGGGCGAATTCGTCAAGGACATCGCGCGGGTAGAGCTTGATATTCTCGGGCTCGAAGCGACAGAACTGCGGGTAGTGGCGCAGATGTCGCGGGGGATAAATCCAGGTCCTGCTGCCTCCCTGTTCAAGATCAGGGGCACCGAGATCTTCCAGCGCATCACTGATCTGACGCACCGCGCGATCGGCAATTATGGCCTTGCGCTTCGCGAGCATCCGGCCAGCGCCAACATGTTCATGCCGGGGCCGGATTACGGACACACCGCGTCTGAAAAATATCTCAACGCGCGCAAGCTCTCCATCTACGGCGGATCGAACGAGATCCAGCGCAACATCATCGCAAAAGCGGTGCTTGGTCTGTAACCGGCTCGCACGAGGCACCAAGCGGATATTCACAAGTGGACATTCAATTTACAGCCGAACAGGACCTTTTGCGCGGTAGCCTTCAGCGGTTACTGCGTGACCAGTACGATTTCGAAGCGCGCCGCAAGATCATCGCGACGGAGCATGGTTTCAGCCAAAAGCATTGGGAAGCATTCGCCGAGCTCGGCCTGTTGGCGGCGCCGTTTTCGGAGGAGGTTGGAGGTCTCGGCGATTCCGTTTTGGCGAACATGATCATCATGCAGGAGTTCGGCCGCCATCTCGTGGTCGAACCGTTTTTCGAGACCGTTGTGCTCGCTGGCGGAATCATCGACCAGGCCGGCACCAAAGCCCAGCGCGAAGAGTTTCTGCCGGAGATCGCGGCCGGAAAGGCGACCTGGGCGCTGGCCTGGGCGGAGACACGCTCGCGCTACGATCTCAATCATGTCGCCACGACAGCAGAGCGTCATGGGCAGGATTATGCCATCAGCGGCGACAAAGCGGTCGTGATCGGCGCGCCATGGGCCGATAGGCTGATCGTCTCGGCGCGCATTTCCGGCGATCCGCGCGACCGCGGCGGGGTTAGCCTGTTCATCGTCGACCGGCAGTCGGCCAATCTTCACCTGCAAAGTTTCAAGACGATCGACGGCCGTCGTGCCGCGGAAATCTCGCTGAAGGGCGTACGGGTTCCGGCCAGCCGGATGCTGGGCGAGGAGGGAGAGGGTGTTACCATTCTGGAGGCGGCGCGCGACCGCGCCATCGCTGCACTCTGCGCGGAAGCGGTCGGCGCGATGACGGAATTGAATTCCGCCACGCTCGAATACACCAAGACGCGCAAGCAATTCGGCGTGGCGCTCGGAACGTTCCAGGTCCTGCAGCACCGCATGGTCGATATGTTCATCGCGCTGCAGGAATCCATCTCGCTCACTCAGCATTTGAATCTGGCGCTGGCCGAAAACGAGCCGGGCTCTTCGAAACTCGCCTCGGCCGCGAAATCGAAGATCGGAGATGCCGCACGTCTTGTCGGCGAACAGGCCATCCAGATTCACGGCGGTATGGGCATGAGCGACGAACTGAACGTCGGCCATTACTTCAAGCGGATCGCGGCCATCAACGTCCAGTTCGGCGATCCCACCTACCACCTGATGCGATACGCGCGCGAAATGGGTCTGTCGCATTCCACATCCGCGGCGCCTGCCATACGAGCCCGCCAACCCGAGGAAGTGTCATGAATGAAGCAGTGATCGTATCGACCGCCCGTACCGGCGTTGGCAAGGCCTATCGCGGCGCGCTCAACAACACCGAAGGCCCGACGATGGCCGGGCACGTCATTGCCGAGGCCGTCAAGCGCGCCAGAATCGAGCCCGGCGAAGTCGAGGATGTGGTGATGGGCTGCGCGATGCAGCAGGGCACCATGGTGATGAACGTCGCGCGCAAGGGCGCGATCCGTGCCGGCCTGCCGGTGACAGTCGCCGGCACTACGATTGATCGGCAATGCGCGTCCGGGTTGCAGTCGATTGCGGTAGCCGCCCGCTCGGTGATGCTCGACGGCGTCGAGATCGCGGTCGCCGGTGGCGTCGAATCGATCAGCCTGGTGCAGAACGAGCACATGAACAAGTTTCACGCCGTTGACGATGAGCTGATGGCGATGAAGCCCGAAATCTACATGTCGATGCTCGAGACCGCCGAAGTCGTGGCGGAGCGTTACAAGATTTCACGCGAGCGGCAGGACGAATACAGCCTTGAATGCCAGCGCCGCACCGCCGCGGCGCTTCAAGGCGGTCGTTTCAGCGACGAGATCGTGCCGTTCAAGACCAGGATGGCGGTCATGGACAAGGACACCAAGCAGGTGTCGCTCAAGGAAATCACGTTGACCAAAGACGAGGGGCCGCGCCCCGAAACCACGGCTGAGGGGCTAGCGAGCATCAAGCCCGTGTTCGAAGGCAAGACGATCAGCGCCGGCAATGCGAGCCAGCTCTCCGACGGCGCGTCGGCCTGCGTAATCATGAGCGACAAGATTGCGGCGAAGAAGGGCCTGAATCCGCTCGGTATCTTTCGCGGTTTTGTGGCCGCCGGCGTCGAGCCGGACGAAATGGGCGTCGGCCCGGTGGCTGCGATACCACGTTTGCTAACACGTCATGGGCTTACCATCGACGACATCGATCTCTGGGAATTGAATGAAGCCTATGCCGTGCAGGTAATTTATTGTCGCGATAAATTGGGCATCGATCCCGAAAAGCTCAACGTCAACGGCGGTTCGATCTCGATCGGGCACCCCTATGGCATGACCGGGTCGCGCCTCACCGGACATCTCCTGATCGAAGGGCGCCGCCGCAAGGCCAGATACGGCGTGGTGACCATGTGTATCGGCGGCGGCATGGGTGCTGCGGGATTGTTCGAGATCGTCCACTGAGGCGTAAGCTGCGACAACACGGATTTGGAGAAACAGATGAAGACAGCGATTACGGAGATGTTCGGCATCGAGCATCCGATCATCCAGGGCGGCATGCATTATGTCGGCTTTGCGGAACTGGCAGCGGCCGTTTCCAATGCCGGCGGGCTTGGCATCATCACGGGTCTTACGCAAAAGACCCCGGAATTGCTCGCCAGGGAAATCGCGCGCTGTCACGACATGACGGACAAGCCGTTCGGCGTCAATCTCACTTTCCTGCCGACCTTCTCCGCACCGCCTTATCCGGAATACATCGCCGCCATCCGTGAAGGCGGCATCAAGATCGTCGAAACCGCGGGGCGCAGTCCCGAACAATACATGCCGGCGCTCAAGGCCACAGGCATCAAGGTGATCCATAAATGCACCTCGGTGCGGCATTCCCTCAAAGCCGAGCAGATCGGCTGCGACGCGGTCAGCGTCGACGGCTTTGAATGCGGCGGTCACCCCGGCGAGGACGATATGCCCAACATGATCCTGTTGCCGCGCGCCGACGAGGAATTGAAAATTCCGTTCGTCGCGTCGGGCGGCATGGCCGATGCGCGCAGCCTGGTCGCGGCGCTGTCGATGGGCGCGGCCGGCATGAACATGGGCACGCGCTTCATCGCCACCAAGGAAGCGCCGGTGCACGACAACGTCAAGCAAGCCCTGGTCGCGGCGACCGAGCTCGACACCAGGCTCGTGATGCGCGCGCTGCGCAACACCGAGCGCGTCCTGAAAAATGCCGGCGTCGAGCGGCTGCTCGAGATCGAGCGCGAAAAAGGCCGCGCGCTGAAGATCGACGACATCCACGATCAGGTGGCGGGTGTCTATCCCAAGGTGATGATCGACGGCGAGATGGATGCCGGCGCCTGGAGCTGCGGCATGGTGGTCGGCCTCATCCACGACATTCCGACCGTGAAGGAATTGATCGACCGGATCATGGCGGAAGCCGATCGCAT
The DNA here is from genome assembly GCF_900141755.1 of Bradyrhizobium lablabi. NCBI lineage: Bacteria > Pseudomonadati > Pseudomonadota > Alphaproteobacteria > Hyphomicrobiales > Nitrobacteraceae > Bradyrhizobium > Bradyrhizobium lablabi. Next base: position 4,438,947 of record NZ_LT670844.1, read on the forward strand.
CATCCGCGGCCGGCTGATGGGTTTTTTGGATGCCGAATGCATAGCATCTCTGAAAGTCGCTTGAGTCTTTCGTGGTGTTAGCGACAACGGCCACGCTCGAGGTAGATGAAGATGCCGACCTATTTCTGCACGACCCTGGAAGGCCGCCTCGCTGCCGACCAAAAAAGCAAAATTGCCGGTGAGATCACGCGCATCCATTCCGAGGTCACCGGCGCGCCGAGCTTCTTTGCCCAGGTCATCTTCAATGAGCTTAAGCCCGGCAACTATTTTATGGGCGGAGCGCCCCTGAAGCATGACCAGATCTTTGTCTACGGAATCATGCGAGGCGGACGCGCCGCGGTCGACAAATCGCGGATGATCGCGCTGATGGCGAAGGCGGTCGGAGAGGTTGCAAAAGTCGAAAACAGCCGTTCCGTCTGGGTCTATGTCGCCGACATGCCCGCGCGGCAAATGATCGAATTCGGACATTTGCTGCCTGAACCGGGCGATGAGCCGGCCTGGACGGCTGCACTACCAGAAGCAGATCGCGAATTCATGCGGTCAATTGGAAAATAGCGACAAACGTGAGGAGCGAAACATGCGAGCCCCCGGCAGCTACCAATACCCTCCAATGGATTTTGTCGTCTACGGCAAGCCCGCCGCCGAGGCGCTGCGCGAGGAGGCCGAGCGTCTCAATGCGCAGCGCGTATTTCTCATTGTCAGCCGCACGCTGAACACCAAGACCGACGAGATCGAAAAGATCCGCAACAGCCTGAAGGACCGTTACGCCGGCACCTACGACGGCATTCCGCAGCACACCACGCGCGAGGTGGTGGTCAAGGCCGCTAGCCACGCGCGCGAGGCGGCTGCGGACCTGATCGTCGCGATCGGCGGCGGCTCGGTGGTGGACGCTGCAAAGATCATCCTGATGTGCATCGAGCACGAGATCGTCGACCAGGACGGGCTCGACGGCTTTGAGACCACGCCCGAACGCCGCTTTGGCGCGTTTCGCAATCCCAAAGTCCGCATGATCGCTGTTCCGAGCACGCTGTCCGGCGGCGAATATAATTCCGGCACGCTGGTCACCGATACCCGCCGCAAGCTGAAGCAGATCTTCAATCATCCGATGATGATGCCGCGCACCATCATCCTGGATCCCGCGATGACGAAATACACGCCGGAAAAACTGTGGCTCGGGTCCGGCACCCGCGCCATGGATCACGGCATCGAGGCGGTCTGCTCGATCCGCGGCAACCCGCTGGTCGATAGCGCCTGCCTTGCCGGCCTGCGTTATCTTCATGACGGCCTGTTGCGCACCAAGGAAAATCCCGACGATGCGGAAGCCCGCGTCAATTGCCAGTTCGGCTCCTGGCTGTCGGCGTTCGGGCTGCAGGCGCGGGTGCCGATGGGCGCGAGCCATGCCATCGGCCATGTGCTCGGCGGCACCTGCGACGTGCCGCATTATTTCTGCACCGCGGTGATGATGCCGAGCGTGCTGCGCTATAACCGGCCGGCCACGGGCGAAGCACAAAAGTCGATCGCCGCCGCGCTGCGCGCGCCGGAACTCGACGCCAGCGACGCTTTTGCCAATTTCATCGGCAAGCTTGGGCTGCCGCGCAAGCTATCTGATGTCGGCGTCGGCGAAGACCGCTTCAAATTGATCGGCGAGAACGCGATGCTCTCGATCTTCACCCGATCCAACCCGCAGCCGATCCGCGAGCCGGGCGACGTGGTGGAGATTTTGAAGCTTGCGGCCTAGGTTTTCGCCCCTTCAGCCCTGCCGCCGGCCGACCAGATCAGTTGCTTTGCGGCGCAATTGCGCCTAAAAGCCGCGCTGCAACGGATGAGATCGGCCATGGCCCACAATTTTGCGATCAACGAGAACGTGCTTCACCAGCTGCAGGGGCCGCAAGGCCGCGCCGTCGTTAAGGAACGCAGCATTTACACGATTGTCACCTGCCTGCCGATCGAGTCGGACGGCCGGCCGCGCTACCGCATCAAGAGCAAGACCGAGAATGTCGAGCGCGTGGTGACTGAGGAACAGATCAGCCGGCTCGATTGATCCGGCGCGGCGCCCGCTTTATTAGCGTTTTGTCATGTCGGCAGGTTTCGCTTGCTATTTCGCAGCAGGCAGCGTACATGCCTGCCATTCGAATAATCGATTTGCTTGTTGATCGCGCCGAACCGGCTCCCCTCCCCAAGACATCGTTGAAATCGGATCTAAGCTCGCGCGAATAGTCGTGCGGGCGTTAGCGCATTTGCGCAATCTTGGAGAAGTTAAGATGGCTACCGGAACGGTTAAGTGGTTCAACGCGACCAAGGGTTTTGGCTTTATTCAGCCTGACGATGGCGGCAACGACGTGTTCGTGCACATCAGCGCCGTCGAACGGGCAGGCATGGGCTCGCTCAATGAAGGCCAGAAGCTTTCGTTCGAATCGAAGGTCGACAGCCAGCGCGGCAAGACCAGCGCGGAAAACCTCCGCGCCATGTGATGCCAACGAATTAGGAGATCACCGCGGATGTACCGGGATCCCTCATTCGACGGCGTGCCGTTTCCTCTCAGGGGATAACGACACCAGGATTTAAGCCCGCCGGTTATCGCCGGCGGGCTTTTTGTTGAAGGCAACCTTCTCCTGAAAAGGGAAGCCGCCACGTCGATGTTTAGGAGGGAAGCCGATCAGCCTGCCGGGTTGATCTGCTTCCGCCGCCGGCTCACTTCGACGCCAGCACCGAAGGGGCCATCGCCGAGCGCGCGAATTTTTTCAGCCCCATCGGCTTACCGAACAGATAGCCCTGGACGAGATCAAAACCTAATTCGTTCGCCGCGACAAAATCCGCGCGAGTTTCTACCCCTTCGGCGACCACCCGCACGCCGTAGCCTTTGGCCAGCTCGATGATGCGACGGCACACCGTCCGTTTCAGCCGGTCGCTGGCGCAGCCGGTGACGAATTGTCGATCGACCTTGAGCTCGACAAAGGGAAAGGTGCGCAACTCCATCAACGCCGGCCAGTCGGTGCCAAGGTCGTCGATCGAGACGGCAATATTGTGAAGCCGCAGTTCTCTTGCGACATCGATCAGCAGATCCAGATTGTGAATGGCCTCCGCGCTGCTGATCTCGATCAGTAGCCCCCCGAATGCGGGATGCGCCGGCACTCGATGACAGAGATCGCGCACCGCGTCGGGGTTCTTGAGAAACGACACCGGCAGGTTGATCGAGATGTCCGTCGCGCCTTGCTGTTCGAGCAGGTGATGCCAATCCTCGATGGCGCGGTTAATCACGAATTCCGACAAGCGCAGGAAGTCCGGATCGTCGTTTTCCGGGATAAAATAGGCCGGCGGCACCACGCCCCACGTCGGGTGACGCATCCGCACCAATGCCTCGGCGCCGCAGCGAACGAGGGTGCGGGCGTCGATCTTCGGCTGGTACCATAATTCGAGCCAACCGGCGTGCAATGCCTCTTCAACGTGGACGGCCGGGCTCGGCGCCGGCTCCTCGGGCACAAGCATGGCAACTCGCTCGCGCAAGGTTCCGGCGGCAAACGGCGTAGTGACCGGCGGCAGCATGACGAGGCCATACTCTTCGCCAACTTGCTGCACGGCCTTGACGATGATCGACTCGCGGGCGCCGATCGCGAGAACCTTGCCGCAGAACTCCCGACGCACAAGAACTTCAAGAATTTTGCCGGCCTCGATTCCATCGACCGAGAGTCCGATAACGATGAGATCGGGAAGCTGGGTCTCGAGGATCGCCCCGAGGTCCCCGTCCTTTGCGCACTCGCTGGTTACGAAGCCGAGATCTTCAAGTACATCGGTAAGGAAGGCTCGAAGGTGCCTCTTGGCATCCACAACGCATACGCGAGGCGCTATTTTGCGACGCCCAAAGGTTGCTGGTCTCTCCGCTAAAATGCCACCGAACGTCTGGTTCGTCATCGCTAGCCTCCTCCTGCTTCAGAAGGTTTCATAACGGCGCGCATGGTTTCAAATATGGAGATCTTGTGCGCAGAATTGAATTGTCCGAGTAACGTTAAACCGCGCAGCAAGACTAAATCTTTGCAAAATTTTTCATTAAAATTCTACGGATCGCCGTTCGCTTGCGGCGTCAACTTCTGTGGTTCGTTCGAAAGATATTGCTGAAATCGACTTTTTGCTCGTGTGAAATCCGTGCGGCCCGCGCGCACGTCTCGTCGACGAGAGCGCTATCTATGTCGGCTACAAGACACAAAAGTAAACGCCGAAACGCAGCGCGGCCTATTTCGGCGAAACCATTGTGACAAAACCGGTGGCGGCGACGGGGCGCGTGTTCGGCAAACGCGCCGTCGCCTACTGCGCCTTGTCGTGTGCGGCGATGCCGTCCGCCTTGTGGTCGTAGGTCGGATAGAATTCCGTGTGATAAGCGCCCCAGGCGGTGTTCTCCAGCACCCGGTTGACCTCGCGCAGCCGCGAGGCCGGAAACCGCAGCGTGACGACCTGTCCGATCCCCATCATGATGTACCAGCTGACCACTTCGGTGCCGGGCGGGGGAAAGGCTTTGTAATAACCCTGCTTCTCCAATTGCGCGTTGAGTTCGCTTAAGGGGCGCGACTGGTCGTGTTTTAAGAAGATGGTGAGCATTACCGCGTTGTCGGCTGTCGGCGCGGCGTTCTCGGCCGGCGCCGCTGGCGTCTGCGCGCGCGCAGCCGAATTGAACATCAAAACTCCCGTCAGCGCCGCCATCGCCAAGCCTGAAGCCAACCCTCGACCCATCGCCATCTCCTTTTTTCTCTTAGCGCCCAGTCCGGCCGCGAGATTATTGGGTGCAATCATCGCAGGCTAGCGGCCCGCGTAAACATGATCTCGTCGTGACTTTGTCCCCTGTCGTCCGGCTCCAGCCTGGCCCAGCCGGACCCGTATTTGTACGGTCAAGTGTGAAGCACGTCACATCCAGCCGCAGGTTCCCGCGCTACCCATGATGCGGCAGGGACCCATCGAGGACGGCACCCATGAGAACCCGGCGGATGATATTCTGGTGGTTCAGGTTCGTCGTCTCGGGCCGATGGTTCGAGACGTTTCTGAATTTGCGGTACGACGCCATCGTGACGAAAGTGCTGGACAGTGAACCGGCGCGTTGGGGCAGACGACAATCGTAACCGCGGTTTTCGGACCTGCGGGATTTCCTTCAGGTCTGGCCGATCAGCTTCTTGCAATAAGCGGCGCCGCCGCTCACGACATCGCGTCCCTTCCATGCCAGATAGGTGAGGCGTCCGGCCAGCGAATGATGGCTGCGCAGGCTGCGCGATCCCAGCACATGGCCGACATTGTCGGGAAACCGTCTCACCTCCGTTTCCACCAATTCGGCGATCGCGTTCATCAGATAGTGCAGCCGCTTTCCCCAATCGGATTCTTCGAGCGCGTCGATGCGGACCTGCAGCGCGTATTCGGTGTCGTAAATATCGGTCAGGATCTCCTTGGCGACCAGCACCCGGTTGTTTTTCAGCGCCACGCGCAGCGCCGCCCGCTTGTCGTCCAGCCGGTCCAGCACCATCGTGACCGTGATCGCATAGGGCATGGCGGCGATATCGGCGGCGTTCTTGCTGGGCGCGGGCTTGGTCGCGAGGCGGATCAAATGCCAGGATGTTTTTAGCTTTCTTGCGACCAGCGCCAGCGCAAAGGGCAGCGCCTCGGTATTTTTCTTTGCGAACGCGTCCAGCCATTGGGTCGCCTTGGCGACTTGCGCGTCCTCGAACTTGCCGAGCGAGGGCGGCAGCGCTTCGTTGAATTTCGAGAGCGCTTCGCGCGCGCGCAACACGCCCAGCATCTTGGTCAGGTCGTCAAACACCGAACGCGAGGCCGTGTAGGTCGCGAGTTTGGTGCGGGTCTGGTTGGCGCCGTCCGGCGTGCTCAGCGTGTTCTCGAGGCTCTTGAGAACCTTGGTCTGGAACGTCGACGCGGCCTGCTGGGCCTCGCGCTTATTGTCGGCGCCGATCAGGTCGATCCCGTTGGCGTAGTCGCGCGCCATGGTCGGCAGCAGATCGCGGCTGACCCATTCCCAGATCGGTGCGAGCGAACCGCGCTGGATACGGCCGGCGTTGGCATGCTCGGGAGCGCCGTCAACCAGCAACGACTCCAGCGGCGCGAAAAAATACCGCAAGGGATTGCTCATGCGTGTTTGCGTCGAACCATCCTTGCGGAATTCAGCGCGCAGCCTGGCGAGGACATCCGCGGAGCCCGGTATCTCGGTGCCGCACATCTCCAGCCGTTCGAGCTCGGTGAGAAGATTGGCGCGCGCCAGCGGCTTCAACCGCTGCAGATAATCCTGGATCGGATCCGGCCGTTCCATTGCACCAAGAGTTCCCGCAAGTTGATCGGCATCAAGGGCCCGCCGCGCGCAGGCGCGAATAGCGGATCAAATCACGAAAACAGTTCGTGCCCGATTAAGAAGTAAGCCGGATGCCCGTGAAACTGCGGAGGTACGGATTTACGGTTAAGGCGCCTGCGCTCTCAGTAGAACTACTGAGATTTAACGTATCGTTTGCCATGTTGACCGCGATACGCGGTGATCACTTACCGATTCGACCGCAACGATCAATTTACCGCTCCGCACGATTTACAAAAATCTCCGTAGTCTTACTGAGTAAAATATTAACCCTCACACAGCGCAGGGTCGTTAAATAAATTGCATGTCACAGCAAGAAGCCAGTGATTCGCACCTTTCGAAGTGGCTGGAGAGCAGCGCGCCTCGCGACGACGATCTCGAGATTGTCCGGCTGTCTGCTGCGCGCACCCGGGCGATGGATGAAGCGGGAGCTGCGATCGCGCGTCAGCACAACGGCCCGTTGACCGCGCTTCTGCTGTACATGGGCGAGATCAAGCAGCACAGCCATCAGTTTTCGCAAGGTTCAGGCGACCGCGCTTACCTGCAACAGGTTGTGGAGAACGCGCTTCAGCAAACCGAGCGCGTCTGCGCGATGATGAAGCAGATCGCGGGTGCGCACGAGGGATCGGTCGCCGCGAGTGGACGCAAGGCTCAATGGGAGACCCGGTCCGCCTCGGTCAGAGAAGCCGCGCATCCCCGGCGTGATGTTCTCATCAGGCCCCGGTCAAAAACCTCTGACCAGGCGCGAGCGCGAAGTTCTCAGTCTGATCAGCGAGGGATGCTCCAACAAGCAAGGCGCCTTGCGGATGCGCATCAGCCCGCGGACCTTCGAGAGCCATCGCGCCGAAGCGATGCGGAAGCTCGGCGCGCGAAACACCGCCGATCTCGTCCGCACCGTGCTCTTGCATTCGGGTTCGGTGTAGCCGAGCGCGTCACTGTCTTCGCCCGAGTTAGTTACAACTGTCATCGCCCGGCTTGACCGGGCGACCCAGTATTCCAGAGACGCCGATGATCAATCGAGAAGCCGCGGCGTACTGGATCACCCGGTCAAGCCGGGTGATGACAGCCGAATCAAAGATGTGAAGTTTAGAGGCGCGTCAGCATCCGCCGTCGTGCGACAGCGCCGCTCAGTAAAGATCTTCCACAAAAGACTGAAAGCGCGGCGCGGCCCGCGAGGGAACGACGGTGGGCTTGGGCGGACTCGGTACGATGGTGATGGTCCAGCGCTGCGGAATGCTCTCGCCGCTTTCCAGCACCGAGCGAACGTGGCCGGTGACCGGCGCGCCGTCCGACTTGACGGTTACGGTTCTGCCGTTGAACTGCGCGATGCGGAAACGACGGACTTCCTTCTGGTCGGCCGTCTCAAACGTAACCATGAAGCTCCCCCTCTGGCTCGCGCAACTATCACCGCACAAGATTAGCTGTATATGAAAATCCCAAGCCGTAGAAGTACGGCCGCACAACCAGGATGAACGCAACACGTAAAGCCGCGGCGGTCCTTCGAGGCGCGCGCGAGGGCGCGCTCCTCTCAGGATGAGGTTTGATTGAGGTATTGCGCATTGAGATCTGCGTCGAGCAGCAAAACGCCGTCGGAAATATTATCCAGCGCGCAGCGCAGGATTTCGAGCTCGTCGGCGGGGCGGACTTTCCACCTCGATGCTCGCGCCGCGATCGGTGATCCGGCGCACGACGCAGTCGATGCTCGATTGGCCGAAATTGGAGATGACTTTGCCGGCCAGCAATGTGCGGCCGTGCGGCGTGGGCTTTTGCTCGGACGTCGATACCACCTTCTCAAAGCGGCATTTTGCCTGGCGGACGGCTGCTCCGTTATCGACGACCCTTTAGAAAGCCGCGCGCGCGGTGCCTGCCATATGCTACTCGGCGGTGTCCGGGAACACCGCTTCCATCTTGGTCTTCAGGGTCGCGGCGTTGAACGGCTTGACGATGTAGTTGCTGACGCCGGCCTTCTTCGCGGCGATGACGTTTTCCGTCTTCGATTCCGCGGTGATCATGATGAAGGGCGTCTGCGAAAGTTCCGGGCTGGCGCGGACTTCCCTGAGCAGGTCGTAGCCGGTCATCGGCTCCATGTTCCAGTCGGAGATCACGAGGCCGTACTTCTTGCCCTGCATCTTGGCGAGCGCTGCCGATCCGTCGCTGGCATCGTCGACGTTTTCGAAGCCGATCTGCTTCAGAAGATTGCGGATGATCCGGATCATGGTGTTGTAGTCATCGACCACCAGGATCGGCATCGATAAATCAAAAGCCATGTCCTTTTAACTCCGCACGGTGCAAGTTGCCGAAAACCGGCGAGACATTCTTGGCGTGCGAAAATCCTTCGACGCTCTTCGAATCCGGCGCTCGTCAGCACCCCTGACATTTATCAGCGTTCATTGAACAGCCAGTTAATTCCCGCTGAATAAATTGCCGGCGGCCGGCGGCAGGCCCTACTAATACGGGAAAAGCCCGGGGGGAGCCGGGTCCATCACATGCCTGGATAGCGATGGACCTGGCAATACAACCGGCGAGGCCGCTCGCCCGCGGCGAAGGCTCACGACAGGCAACGAGGCCGAAGCAATCTGTTGTACTGGGCCTTGACCGTTGCGTAGCACTCGCACGAGGTCTTGAGCAGGCCATCCAGATCGGTGATCTCGATATGCCCGCGGCTGTAGTGGATGTATTTGGCCTGCTGCAGGGTGCTCGCCACCAGCGATACAGAGTTGCGGCGCGCGCCGATCATCTGCGCCATCGATTCCTGCGTCAGGCGAAGCTCGTCGTCGCCGGATAGATCGTGCGTGTGCAACAGACATCGCGCCAGGCGGGATTCGACCGTGTGCGAGGCGTTGCAGCCCGCGGTCTGCTGGATCTGCGCGTGAACCGCGAGCCCATGCCGGACCAGCGCGGTCCGCAAGGTGGCGCTCTGGTCGGCGGCAGCCCGAAAACGATCGATCTCGAGCGTCGAGGCGACGCCGGGCACAAGCACGACCGCGCTATTGAGGGAGGTCGGGTCGCCAAGGACGGACAATGCGCCGAAGATGCTGTCGCGGCCGACCATGGCGACCTGAATGTGCTCGCCCCGCGCAAGTTTTACGATGAGAGAGATCACGCCTCGATGCGGCAGGTAGGCGCGCTTGAGCGTTTCGTCGACTTCGACCAGGACGAATTCCTGCACCAGATCGACAGTTCGCAGATGCGGCCGGATCAATTCAAAATCGTCATCCGCCAGCGACGCCAAGAAACCATTGGGCGAACGGGGAGCCGAGTCCATGGCAGCCTCCTATTGGGAGTAAAATCTGCCTCTTGGGTCGCGTAATCTCTATGCACGATATCCGACATAAAGGATGATCCTTATAGGCGTTGTTGGCAAGCTAAATTGGCGAACAGGCGCACCTTCCTGCGCCGGTTCCGTCTCAATGCGTGATACCGCGCTGATAGCGACCGCGCGCTTTCGTCTTGCTTTCGTTTTCGCAAGCGTTTCGTTTCAAAATTGCTTCGTTTCAAAATCGCTTTGTTTCGAAATCGTCAATCCGCCACCCTGAGCAACCGGTCACGTTGCGTCTTCACGGCGCAATAGCATTCGCAAGACATCGCGCGCAACGCGCCGACGTCTTTGATCTCGATGTGACCCCGGCTGTAGCGGATGACGCCAGCCTGCTGCATGGCGTGGGCGACGATCGAAACTGCGTTACGTTGCACGCCGATCATTTGCGCCAGGAATTCCTGGGTCAGCGGCAAGGCCTCGCTGTCGGTCAAGTCTCGCACGCGTAGCAGCCAGCGCGACAGCCGTGCTTCGACCGTATGCGATGCATTGCACGCTACCGATTGCTGGGCCTGCGCGAACAGCGCCTGTTCGTGCCGCGCAACCAGCGAACGCAGCGTGACGCTGCGATGGGCCGCCGCCCCAAAACCGGCGACATCGAGTTTTGCCGCCGTGCCGGGCAGAACAACGACCGCATCGGTCAGCGATATTCCGCCATCGAGCGCGGCCGAAGCGCCGAACCCGCTGTCGTGTCCGACCATCGCCACCTCGACGGCTTGTCCTTCCGAGAGGCGGACCAGCATCGAAATCACGCCGCTATGAGGCAAATAGACATGCGTCAACGGTGCGCCGGCTTCAACCAGGACAGTATCCTTGACCAGATCGACCTGTTCCAGCCGCGGACGCAACATCTCGAAATCTTCCGCGGGCAGGGCTTGCAACAGAAGATTATTTGAATGCTGGTCTGAATGCATGGGCACTCCTGCCAAAGAGGCGGGAGCTCAATACGTCTCTCGTCACCTGTGTTCCGGTCCGCTGTTAGAAGCGAAGACATAATCCGGTCGGTCGATTGCACAAGCGGGCCAGTTGCATGGAAGGGCCTATACACGGTGCAGGGCAGACGAATCGCCACACATACGGCGGAAATGATAGTGACGCACTGATTCGCGACGGGAAAAATTGTAGTCCGATCAGTACGGGTCAGTCGAGCGCACAAGGAAATGCGAGGGGAATGCCATGCGCCGCATTCTGACGGTGCCGCTGATTGCGATTTCCGGTCCGGAGTTATCCGGTCCCGACTTCCTGCGAATGGCCATGAAGCTCGGCGCGACGAACTGCCTGCGTAATCCCTTTCGCCCGACGATGCTGCTTGGCGTATTCGACGAATGCCTGTCGGAGGCGGAACCTCATCGATGGTCTATCGCTGCGCTGACCGCCGTTACCGGCGCGCGGTCGGACCCGCAGCGCCGGATGCAATCTCGAAACCTGCCGGGGGACGTTCGTACGGGCTGATCAATCAGGTTCCAATCAACTCAAGATCCATCGTGCCTGGCGGAGCCACTGAAAAGGAGCCGCTGGCCCGAAGCTCCGCCCGTTGATCTTTATGGTGCAACGCGTGATGAGGTCTTGATTCGTATCAACTTTAATTGAAGGCAAAGGGAGGTCGCGTGCACTACGATTCAGGGGTTGCCGAACTGCCGAAACAAACTGCTCTGCCTCGGGGGGCCAACATGCAACGTATTCTCGTCGTCGATGATGATCCAATGGTCTGCATGGCCATTGAGATTTATCTTGAACGACATGACTTTCAGGTGACCATCGCCGATGGTGGTGAGGCCGGGCTTCGCGCCCTCGAAGGCACCACCTACGACCTGATGATCGTCGATATTTTCATGCCGCATATGCGCGGCTTCGAATCGATCAGGATCTTTCACGAGCGTGCACCGACGATCCCGCTGATCGCGATGTCCGGCTACGCCTTTGCCAATCTCAATACGCCGGCGCCCGATTTCCTCAGGATGGCGCTTGAACTCGGCGCCTCGCGCTGCCTGCGCAAGCCGTTCACACCGGTCGCGCTGCTGACGGTGATCAACGAATGTCTGGCGGAAGCCCAGTCCCGCGCGCCGGGCGTCGTTCAGCTGAGATAGCTATCCTCCGACTGCCGCCCGCGAGGCGGAACGCGAGGACAGGCGCTGCAGGGGAGCCGAAGACATGCGTCAGCAATCCCCGACGCCAGAAGTCGCGGAAGCGCTTAACTGTCGGAGGATGGAGATCGTCGGACAGCTCACCGGCGGCGTCGTCCACGACGTCAATAACATCCTAACCGTCATTACCGGAACCATCGAAATCCTGGCCGACGCGGTCGCCGACCGGCCGCAACTCGCAGCCGTCGCTGGATTGATCGCCGAGGCGGCGGCGCGTGGCGCCGACCTGACGTCGCATCTGCTGGCGTTCGCGCGCGGCCAGCCGTCGCCGCCTCGCGAGGTCGACCTCAACGCGCTGCTTGTCGAGGCGGCACGCTTGCTGCGGCCGACGCTGGGAGAGCAGATCGAGATCGAGACGGTGTCGGCGACCGACGCGCCGTCTGCCTTCGTCGATGCCGGTCAGCTCATGACGGCGCTTCTCGATATTGCGATCACGGCGCGCGACGCCATGCCGGAAGGCGGCAAGCTCAGCTTCGAGCCTTTCCTCTGCCTCCAGCTCCCTGCGCTCGGAAGCGTCGGGCTTGGGTTCGAACCTGTCGATCGTGCAGATCCGTCAGGACTTCTCAAAGAACCTGATCAACGTGCTGCAGACCGGCTCGTCCAACCTGACGCTGGCCGACACCAACGAGGAAGCGGCCATCAGCCAGGCGCTTGCAACCCGCCAGTCGATCGCGGTGTCCGCGCTGTCGCTGGCCAACCAGTCGCAGCAGAGCGTGCTCCAGCTGCTGCGCTGAGCCCGGCTTCTCTGATCAATATCAAGGCGGCGGGGAAAATCCCGCCGCTTTCGACCCAAACCTCATCAGATTCTCGGCAAACTGGATGGATTTCCGGGTCAGCCCGGCAATGACGGTCAGGTACTCTCGCCATACGTGCATCACCCCGTATTACCACGGACGACAAAATTAACGGGAATGTGAAAGCATAAAGGCTATCGGTTGCAGGGAAGGAACTCCGTCCAATCGTTTTGGGTGACGTGGCCGGCATCGCTTTCTGCGCTGGTTATGTCGGTGGCACAGCCGCTTTCCGGCACGCGCAGCCGGCAAGCCCCTGAGCGGTCGGCGCCTTCCGGAGGTCCGACGCGATCCGCGGTCGACGGTCGATCGCATGATCCGAATGGCATCGCAAGGCGCCAGTTGGGAGAAGACTGAAATGAGAACATGTCTTGTCGTCGATGACTCCAGCGTCATCCGGAAAATCGCACGGCGCATCCTGGAAGAGATGGATTTCGAAATCATCGAAGCCGAGGACGGCGAGAAGGCCTTGGAAGTCTGCAAGCGCGGGCTGCCCGATGCCATCCTGCTCGACTGGAACATGCCGGTCATGGACGGCTATGAATTCCTCGGCGCTCTGCGCCGCATGCCCGGCGGCGACCAGCCCAAAGTGGTGTTCTGCACCACCGAAAACGGCATCGACCATATCGCGCGCGCGATCCAGGCCGGCGCCAACGAATACATCATGAAGCCGTTCGACAAGGACATCGTCACCGCGAAGTTCCAGGAAGTCGGCTTGGTCCAATTCGGCGCGCCGGTCTAATCCGCTTTTTTCCGTTTTGTTGTGTATGAGTAAGGTCGAGATATGAGTGCTGAGAGAGCTGCCGCGGGAAATTCTCGACACGTATCGCCTGGCGATACCAACCTGGGATCGTCGCAATTCGTTGAGGGAGGCCGCCGATGACCCCGCCCGACTACGAATATTTGCGCAAACTCCTGAAGGATCATTCCGGCCTCGATCTGTCTTCGGACAAGCAATATCTGATCGAAAGCCGGCTGCTTCCGCTTTCGCGGAAAGCCGGCCTGTCCGACATCGGCGAGCTTGTGCAGAAGATGAAGGGTGGATCAGCCGGCCTCACCACCCAGGTGGTCGAGGCCATGACCACCAACGAGACCTTCTTCTTTCGCGACAAGGTTCCGTTCGAGCACTTTCGCAATACGGTCATGCCCGAAATTCTGCAGGCGCGCGCCGGCCGCAAGAGCATGCGGATCTGGTGCGCCGCCGGCTCGACCGGCCAGGAACCATATTCGCTGGCGATGTGCCTGAAGGAAATGGGCGCCGCGATCGCAGGCTTTCGGGTCGAAATCCTCGCGACCGACCTTTCGCAGGAAGTGCTGGAGAAATCGCGAGCGGGCATCTACAGCCAATTCGAGGTGCAGCGCGGCTTGCCGATCCAGCTGCTGGTCAAATATTTCAAGCAGACCGGAGAGCTCTGGCAGATCAACCCCGACATTCGCGCGATGGTTGCGCACCGGCAGCTCAATCTTCTGCACGATTTTTCCCCACTCGGGGTTTTTGACGTGATCTTCTGCCGCAACGTCCTGATCTATTTCGATCAGGATACCAAGATCAACATCTTCAATCGCCTCGCCAAAGCGACCGAGCCGGACGGCTTCCTCGCGCTCGGTGCCGCGGAAACCGTGGTCGGGCTGACCGAGGCCTTCAAACCCTATCCGGAGCGGCGCGGTCTCTATCGGCCCAATGTCGTGCGCGCGGCCCCGGCAAGGATCCCGGCCGTTGCCGCGGCGATGCCGAGGGCCGTCGCGATCGGGGCGCTTTGAGCGATGTCGGACGACGCCAAGGCACCGGAACGTGTCACCTTCAGCCGCGGATATGGCGTCTGCATCATGGGTATTGACGGAACGTGGCGCCGCGACTGCCTGCTCAACGCCATTTCGGACAACGATGCCGTGCTTACCGTCGAGGGCTCCATCCAGGGTCTCAATCTCAAGGAGTTTTTTCTGCTGCTGTCGTCGACCGGCCTGGCCTATCGCCGCTGCGAACTCGTTCGCGTCAACGGCACCGAAATCGACGTCCAGTTTCTCAAGGGAAAGCACAAGAAAAAGCGGCCGGGCGGCGCAATCAATCACGAAGCCCTGATCGGCGGCTGATTGCATCGCGCCGGTCGGCTGTCGACACTTTGAAAGAGAAGCGCAGGGTTGCGCCGAGACCCGAGCCGGCGCCATTCAACGCTGCATTCGCCTCGACATAGCAGGGCGTAACGCCCTACCGCTACTTGTGCGTTAAGTCGGGGTCCCGTACAAATATGAGCACGTCGAATCTGTGCCAAGGCGGTTCCGTTGGCGGTTCCGTTCGGCGAGTGCGTGTCATTTTTCACCTTCGACGGACGGTGGCATATGGACGAGAATTTACCCTCCCGGGGCGAGATTTTCGTAGTCGACGACGATCCCGCCGTCCGCGAAACCCTCTCGATGGTTTTGTCGGCGGGAGGCTATAAGGTCATCTGCTTCGCCGACGGCGCAGCGCTGCTGGCGGTGGCGCGAAGCCGGACCCCCTCCTGCATCCTGCTCGACGTGCATATTCCCGGCAAATCCGGTCTCGATATTCTCAAAGAGCTTCACGGCGAGGATTATCCGGCGCCGATCTTCATGATCTCAGGCCAGGGCGATATCGCCATGGCGGTCGAAGCCATCAAGAGCGGTGCGCTGGACTTCATCGAAAAGCCGTTTCGGGGCAGCGAAATCGTGGCCCGGCTGGACGAAGCAATCGGGGCCTTTGTCCGCCGGCAGGCGGAGGACACCGCCTCGAACATCGCAACGCTGCATTTCCCCGGCAAGGAACCGTTGACGCGGCGCGAACGCGAAGTGCTGGAGCAATTCACCGCCGGCGCCTCCAACAAGGAGGCCGGACGCCACCTTGGAATCAGCCCCCGCACCATCGAAGATCACCGCGCCAATATCATGAAAAAGCTCGGCGCCCGCAATGCCGCCGACCTGATCCGGATCGTGATGACGGCGCAGCGCCATTCGTGAGCGCGGCGTCCGCGGCCGTCCTGCGAAGGCAGGGGACTAGCCTCTCGAACGGACTTTGTTTGTCGGTTCAGATCGCATGCCTCAACCGCTTCCCGGTCTGGATGGCCTTGGAATAAATTCTCCGTGACCGGGCGTCCTCTTGGCCGGTCAGATAGCCGATGGCGTAAGCCTTGCGAGTTGCGGAGTTGATGCGCGCCATTCTATGCGCCAATCTCGAATGCACCGTCATGTCGTTCAGGCAACCAAGCGCGCTCTGCAAGTCTTTGAGTGCGTGGTCGATTTTGCGCGACGCCCGCCTGCCATGGTCGTCCGGCATCAAGCTTTGGAAGAATTCCCGGGCATATCGCAGCTTCTTGACGGCGATCCTGACCTTATGCCTCCGCCGCGGATCCATCGTTCTCAGGTCGCGAGCTCTTTTGGCAATCTTGCGCATCCGCCGCGTGAGCTCTTGTTTTGCGACCCCTTCGATCGGCTGCTTCCGAAGGGAAGTTTCAAGGGCATCGGGGTTGTTGTGCCAATCGCCGTCGAACAGCCGCAGCGCGGTATCAAGCAGAAGCCCGCGAAACCTTTGGCTTTCCACTGCTGCCTTGGCAGCCGCCAGGGCCGCTTCGCGCTGGTGGTCAAGCTCGCTTTCCAGGGCTGCGAACTCCTGCGCGTCACGATGGCTCGATCGCAGCGGAACAAGGGTATTCGACACCAGGACATCGTAATCGCGCGCCGGGCCAAGCTGCTCGGTCAGCCACACAAGCTCGCCCTTCAGCTTGCGGAAGTCCGATCCCTGCAGCATTTGCTTGAACAGCGACAGCGCCGCGCGGAGCCTCCTCAATCCGACACGCATTTGGTGGATACCCTCCGGATCGCCGTGGCGGACGGCGGTCTGGTTGGCAGCGAAATGCCGCAGGCATTCGAATCCGATAGCGACGAACGCCTCCTCTGCCGTCGCGGAAGGCTGAATGGAGATCGGTCTGGCGAATACCGGCGCATCCAGAGAGCCTTCGACAAGGGCGTAGCCCCGCTCCGACTTGGAGCTTGGCTCATAGGTGACCGGAACGCTTCGTGCCAAGCGCTTCGCAAGCATGGCCACGCCGTGGCGTTCGCCGTGCTTAAGTTCAATCTCGATCTCGCTGATCTCGGCATGATCATCGGCCGTATTGATACGACCAGTATCGAACGCAAGTTCGATCTCACTGTCACCGGTGCGCACAAGCATCGTGATGCGGTCGACGTCGGTTTCGAAGACGGGTTGAAGTTGATCCTTGATCTTGCCGCTTAGAAGCGGGGCCAGCGCGGTTTTGCCTGCCAGCTCCAGTTTCGGCTGATCTCCTTCGATGTTCTGCTCCCATTCGTCCCGGGTGACGAGGGCCCCGGAAACGGCCTTGATCGTTTGGAGCTGCCGGTCGCCGACCCTTCGCACCCGCAAACTCACGCCATGATCTCGCAGCGTCAATTTTGGAGTATCGAAATAAACCGAAATCAGGTGTTGATGCTTCACCGTGTCGCCGGACATTTTCCTCAGCCAAGGCAGCGCCATGGCCTTGCGCAGCGCGCTCCGCGACGTAGCGAGCTTGAGTTCGACTTCGGTGCCCATGGTTTTCTCCGCTTGCCTCCATCCGATAAAGAATGGAGGGCGGCTCAGGTTCCCGGACCAGACATTAACCCGGTCGAAAGTTCGAACCAATTCTGGTGTTTTCGCTGACTGTCCGACGTTCCGCGCGGAAGGCGATAACAACAGGGACATCCGGCGCCGCCGAGAACGGGGCTCTCGTTTCTCTCCCGGACCTGCAGCCTCATACCGTCGGCATGGGGCCGGCGTGGTCGGCGGGAAGGGTCTCGTCTCGTTGTAGAGGCAGGGTGAACTGAAACACGGCGCCGCGCGGTTCATTCGCGGAGGCGCACAGCTGCCCGTCGTGCGCCTCGATGATCGAACGGCAGATCGAGAGTCCCATACCCATGCCACTGGATTTGGTGGTGAAGAATGCACTGAAGAGGTACTCAAGGCTCGCCGGATCCAGTCCCGGACCCGAATCTCGCACGGCGACGAGCACGCCGCCCGGCTCGGCTTGCCCGGTGCTGATCAGCAATGCGCGGGGTGTCTCGGCGACGCCGCTCATGGCTTCAATAGCGTTGATGATCAAGTTCAGGATCACTTGTTGTAGTTGGACCCGATCGCCGTAAATGAGCGGCAAGCCGTCCGCGAGTTCCATCTGCACCGAGACGCCCGTCTTTACCGCTTCGCCACGAGTCAGGGCAATCACCTCGCGGATCGCCTCGTTGATGTCCAGACAAACCTGCCGCGGCGGCACCTTCTTGATGAGGGCCCGGATCCCGCCGACGACATTGCTGGCTCGCTTGCCGTCCTCAACGATAAGGCCGAGGGCGCCGCGAACCTTCTCGAGATTGGGCGGTTGAGCGCCCAGCCAGCGCAAGGCAGCCTCAGCGTTCATGACCGTCGCGGCGATCGGCTGGTTCACTTCATGGGCGATCGAGGCCGTCAGCTGTCCCATCGTTGCGACCCGATTGACGTGCGCGAGGTCCGCCTGCGCCGAGCGCAAGGTCTCCTCGCTCTCGCGGAGCGCTTCCACAGCGCGCCGGAGGTCCTCGATATCGGTACTCACTCCATACCACTTGACGACGTGGCCCTTCTCGTCGCGCAACGGGGCGGCGCGGACCAGCATGGCGCGATATTCGCCCGTGGCGGTCCGCACGCGCGCCTCGACTTCGAACTCCTCGCCCGTTGCGACCGCCGAGCGCCATTTCTCGACGACGTATTCGCGGTCGTCGGGATGAAGCATGGCGACCTCGTGGCCAGGCGAGTCCGCTGCCGAAAATTCCTGCCAGCTTCGCTTATAGAACTCACGCGAGCCATCCGGAAGGGCGATCCAGACCGACGCAGGAATCGTATCGATCAACGCTTGTTGCGACGCCTCAGCGGCCTTCGCCGACCTGCGCACCGCCGTGGTGAGAGCCGTCACAATGAGCGACGTCGTCGTAAAGGCTGCTATGGCCACAACGTCCTGCGGAGAGTCTATGCGAAATTCGAACAATGGCTGCGTGAAGAAATAGTTCAGGCATGCCGCGGAAGCGATCGAGAGAACGATCGATGCGCTTAAGCTGCCAAGGACCGAAATCAGCGCGATGAGGATCACATATGCAAAGCCCGCCGCGGCAACGTCGAATCCAAGCCGGAAGCAGACGAAGGTCGTCGACATCAGCCCAAGGCCGCCTAAGCCGCATTGAGCGACCCAGGTCCATTGAGGCGACCAGTGAACCTTCATCTCGGATACCAAGCCGCCCTGAACTAACTCTCACGATCGTGGGAGGCGGATAACGCCGCGAACGCGCCGTGCTCTGAGGCAAACTCAACAAGATGCTACATCGCCGGTCTTTTCGGTGGAAGATCTGAATCAGGATCCGGGGGGACCCTTTCGGTTGTTCGGCCCGCGATTGCTCAAGAACGGCGCGACCGGCTTCCGCTGCCGCGGCGCGGATTGACGGGTCAATCGGGCCCAATGGACCCAAGATCGAAAAGTTCCCGAGCGCCGATCAGCCTCGCTCATCGGCGGGATAGCCCTTGGGGAACTGTCCGCAAGTTTGTCACTCTCGCCCGAGGTCGGAGTCGCGGTGGGGACGACCGCGTAAGTCGGCTCGCCATCTGCTGCGATCTTACGCGACATACTCTAACGTCGCGGCGATGAGGTGATCGAATAGGCCTGGTAATTGCTGCGGTGAATGAGTCCGTTAATGGCCACTTTTCAGACCTCGCGCTATGTCCGACTTAGGCCTGCAATGCGCACCAAAGCGGACGTCCGCCAACGTCTATGCGCGATCAGCGCTGGATCGCGCGGCACTAACTCGCAAGCGCCTTTCGGATCATGCGGGCCAGATCCGATTTGCGGTAAGGCTTTGCCAATAACAGGACGCCGGTGTCGAGCCGGCCGTGATGGATAATCGCGTTTTCAGTGTAGCCCGAGGTGAACAGCACCTTTAGCCCAGGCTTGCAGTTTTGCAGTTCGGTGGCGAGCTGGCGGCCGTTCATGGCGCCCGGCATGATCACGTCGGTGAAGAGCAGGTCGAAATCATGGCCCGCCTCGACAAGGCCAAGCGCCTCCGTCGCATTGGCCGCGTCCAGCGTCGCATAGCCCAGCGAGTGCAGTTGCGTCAGCACATAGTCGCGCACCAGCTTGTCGTCCTCGACGACCAGAATTCGCTCGTGCCCGCCTTGAACGGCCGAGACAAAGGCGGTCTCGGACGCGATCGCCGCGCCGGTGCCCGGCGGCAGGTACATCTTGATCGTCGTGCCGTGGCCCTCCTCGCTGTAAATCTTGATGTGGCCGGCTGATTGCTTGACGAAGCCGTAGACCATGCTCAGCCCGAGGCCGGTGCCCTTGCCGGGGCCCTTCGATGTAAAGAACGGGTTGAACACCTTGTCGAGGATCGCCGCCGGGATGCCGATTCCGGTGTCGCTCACGGCAATCAGCGCATAGCGGCCGGGCCGCACGTCGCCGTGCAGATTGGCATAATTCTCATCGAGGTAGGTCGAGCCGGTCTCGAGGATGAGCTTGCCGCCGTTCGGCATGGCGTCGCGGGCGTTGAGCGCGAGATTGAGAAGCGCGGTGGCAAGCTGATTGGGATCGACGGTCGCGACGCATGTTTCGTCTTCGAAGGCGGACTCGATCTCGATATGCTCGCCGAGCGTCGGCCGCAGCAAGTTGGCGGTATCGATGATCAGCGTGTTGATATCGGTCTCGCGCGGCTGCAGCGGCTGCTTGCGGGCGAAGGCGAGCAGATGCTGGGTGAGATCGGCGCCGCGGGCTGCTGCTTCGTCGATCATCTTGGTGATGGCGGCGAGTTGCGGCTCTTTGGCGACCGCGTCGGCCAGAATTTCGATCGTGCCGGTGATGACGGTCAGGATATTGTTGAAATCATGCGCGATGCCGCCGGTGAGCTGGCCGAGGGCTTCCATCTTCTCGGCCTGCCGTATCCTGTCCTCCGCCGCGATCTTGTCGGTGAGATCACGCACGAAGCCGTTTAAAACAAAGCCCTCGCGCGTTTTCACCGCAGTCGCGCTCAACTCGGCCCTGAACTCTCTGCCATCGCGGCTTCGGACCATGATTTCGCGGCGGCGTTGCAGGATTTGGTCTCGTCCCGATCCCAGGAAGCGCGCCAAGCCCGCTCTAAGCACCTCACGATCGGCTTCTCCGATAAGCAATTCAATGAAGTCCTTGCCAAGGGCGTCTCGGCGCGGCCACCCGAAAATAACTTCCGCCTGCGTGTTCCAGTCCAGGATGCGGCCGCTCTGGTCGATCTGGACAAAGGCGTCGAGCGCGGTATCGATGATGCCGCGTGCCTGTCGTTCGCTTTCGCGCAACGTTTCCTGCGCCAACTGGCTCTCGGTCATGTCGCGGCCGATATAGAAGAACCGCTTCACCGGCTCGGACCATACCCCCATCCACGACAGCATCACGATACGGCCGTCCTTATGGACGCAGCGCGAATTGAAGTTACGCGTATGTTGCCCGCGCCGTTCCGCGCGCACTTCGTCGCGGGCGTTGTCGAGGTCCTCGCTGTAGGTGAATTCGAGCGCGCTGCGCCCGATCATTTCCTCCGGCAAATATCCCAGGATGGGTTCGGAGCTGGGGCTCACCTGGACCAGAATGCCCTTGGGATCGGTGACCAGGATCAGATCCTGCGAAGTCTCGAAGATCCGGTGGCGTTCCTCGATCTGCTGGCGCAGCGCCCGCTGCGCACTTTTGTTTTCGGTAATATCGCGGGCGATCTTCGATGCGCCGATGATCGCCCCTGACGAATTCCTGATCGGAGAGATGCTGAGCGAAACCTCTACCGTACGGCCATCCTTGCGCAACCGCACGGTCTCGTTGTGCTCGATCCTTTCGCCCCAGCCGATCCGGCGCAGGATGTCGTTGACCTCTTCCTTGCGATCGGGCGGCACGATCAGTTGGATGTTTTTGCCGACAGCTTCGTCCGCGCTGTATCCGAACACGCGTTCAGCGGCCGGGTTCCACCCAGTGATCGTTCCGTCGAGCGATTTGGTGATGATGGCGTCGCTGGAGGATTCCACGGCGGCACTGAACAGGCGCTCGCGCGCGGCAAAGTGGTCGCGCGCGGCTTCGGTGCGGCGATGTTCCTGGACCTCGCGTTCCAGCGCTGCGGTCTTCGACGTCGCTTCACCTATCACCCGCGCAAACGCCCGCGCCAGCACGCCGGTCTCGCCGGTCGCCTCGACCGGGATCGCGACCTTGTCGTTGCGGCCGACGCCTTCGACTGCCGCCGTCAATCGACTGATCGGCCGCACCAGCGACTTGGCGAACAACACCGCCAGCGCGGCGGCAAACAACATCGCGATCAGTCCCACCTGTACCGAACTGTTGAGGATGGCCGCGGCCGGCGCCGCGAAGACGGCGCTCGGAAAGGTCTCGAGGACGCCGACCCATTCGCTGCCGGCCAGCCGCGCGGGCTCGAGCGCTTCGCCGCCCAGCTTTCCGGTTTGATCCGGGACGATACGCGCGAGGCCCTCCGACGCCCCAAGCGCCGACGCCAGGTCGGGGAAGTCTTTCTGCCAATTGGTCGGCGTGCCCAGCTCCGAGCCGAATTCACGCGCCCGATTGGGGTGAACGAGATAATCGCCGCGCTTGTTGACGACGTAGATCTCGCCGCCTTGCCGCATCGCCGAGCGGACCCGGTCGAACGCCGGCCGCATGTCGATGTTGATGACGGCGATGCCGAATGGCTTGCCGTCGGGTCCCATCAGCGGGGTGCTGACGCGCAAGGTCGGCACGTGGGGTACTTCGATAGCGCCGTGCTCTTGATTGAGGTCGAGTGCGGAAACGTAGGTTTCATTGGCAGGCAGGCGGATTGTGTCTTTGAAGTAGCCGCGGTCGCCCTTGCGCTGCAGCTCCGCGTCGGGAACCAGCCGGATGGTCTGGTTCGGGCCGGAACGATCGACACGAATGATCTCGCGCCCGCCGTCCTCGATGCCGATGATCCGAAACTGCGCGTAGGCCGGCTTGGCTGCGAGTTCGGCCAGCAGGCGCTGCGCGAATCGGTCGTGCCAGGCTTTTTCGGAAAGACCGTCGACCGGATCGATGCCGCCGGCGAGACGCGCCCGGATCAACCCGTTCAGTGCGGCGGCGGCGCGAAAGCCTGCAATGTCGCCGCGCGCGCCGCGCACATAGGATTGCAGGTCGGTGGCAACCAGGCTCGAATGCGCCTCGATGCGCTCGAGGATACGTGGCAGCAGCGCCTGTTGGATGTTGCGATAGCTCAGCCATCCGACCGCGGTGACTGCGATCGCAACCAGCAAGATCATCGCGACGGCTAGCCTGGTTGTCAGCGTCATCTTTGCTTTCGCGCCACTTCCGTGCAGCCCCAGCACGCAAGCCCGGCAAACGGGTGACGCAGGCTCGCCATCATGGACCGGAGGCAATATCCCCGGCCTGGATGGGCGCCGACGATGAACGCTTCGCGGCCTCAAGACAACCCGCAACCGCCGCCAACAGCGCGGCCGGCTTGAAGGGCTTTTGCAGGCTCGAGATCGCGCCAAGCTTGGTCGCCATCGCCAGGAAATCCGGACCGGCCGCCGGATCGGGCGTAATCGGCCGCCCCGAGATCACGATGATCGGGATTAGCGGCTGCTGCGCATGGATCAGCCGCATGGTTTCCAGCCCGTCCATTCCCGGCATGAAGATATCGAGCAGCAACAGATCGAAATTTCCAGCCTCGAAGATCACAAGCCCCTTGCGGCCGTCACTGGCGACGACCACGTCGTGTCCGGCCCGTTCCAGCAAAATCTGGATGGTCGCCCGCACCGCGCTGTCATCATCGACGATCAGAATTCTTGCCACCGCCAGCGCCCCGCGAATATGAATTTAGGTCAATGCTGGGTTGTGAAACCGTTGTCTGTGTAGCGCAAGCATTTCCTCAAGCCTCCGACCGCGAGGTTGTTGAAAAAGCGGATGTTTTCGAACGCCTCTATGCACGGTATCGGGCAGACGTTACAAGACCTGCCCCTGGGGCGAATGATTCGCCGTGCGTTCGCGGGATGCAAGAAAATTGCGCGTTGCGGCTGCTCAAAATGATGAGATGATTAAGCGGGGCTTGCGTCTTGAGAACTGCCTGTGAGATGACCTTGACGGGTTCCCGACAGGTAGCAAAATGACCGGCCAGAAAAAGACCAAGGAAACGCTGCGCAGCGCGCGCTGGTTTGCGCCCGACGATCTGCGCGCCTTCGGCCATCGCTCCCGCGCCATGCAGATGGGCTATGCGCCGGAGGAGTGGAAGGACCGCCCCCTGATCGCGATCCTCAATACCTGGTCGGACGCGCAGCCCTGCCACATGCATTTCAAGAGCCGCGTCGACGACGTCAAGCGCGGTGTGCTGATGGCCGGCGGCTTCCCGCTGGAATTGCCGGCGCTGTCTTTGTCGGAATCGCTGCTCAAGCCGACCACCATGCTGTATCGCAACATGCTGGCGATGGACGCCGAGGAACTGTTGCGCGGCCATCCTGTCGACGGCGTGGTGCTGATGGGCGGCTGCGACAAGACCACGCCGGCGCTGCTGTTGGGCGCCACCAGCATGAATTTGCCGGCGATCTATCTGCCGGCAGGCCCCATGCTGCGCGGCAATTGGAAGGGCAAGACGCTGGGTTCCGGTTCCGACGCCTGGAAATATTGGGACGAGCGGCGGGCCGGGAAAATCTCCGACAAGGACTGGGTCGATGTCGAGGCCGGCATCGCCCGCAGCTACGGCACCTGCATGACCATGGGAACGGCGTCCACCATGACCGCGATCGCCGAGGCGATCGGCATGACGCTGCCCGGCGCGTCCTCGATTCCCGCCGCCGACGCCGGCCATATCCGCATGAGCTCGGAGACGGGCCGCCGCATTGTCGAGATGGTCTGGGAAGACCTGACGCCGCAAAAGATCCAGACCCGAAAGGCGTTCGAGAACGCGATTGTCGTGGCGATGGCGATGGGCTGCTCGACCAATGCGATCATCCATCTGATCGCGCAGGCGCGCCGCGCCGGCCAGGACATCAGCCTCGCCGATTTCGAAATTGCGAGCCGCAAGGTGCCTGTCATCGCCAATGTCCGGCCGAGCGGCGACAAATATCTGATGGAGGATTTTTTCTATGCCGGGGGATTGCCGGGCTTGATGAGCCGGATCAGGGAACATCTGCATCTCGATTGCATGACCGTGACCGGCAAAGCGCTCGGCGAAAATATCGCGACGGCCGAAGTCTACAATGACGACGTCATCCGCACGGTGAAAAATCCGATCTATGCCGAAGGCGCACTCGCGGTGCTCAAGGGCAACCTTGCTCCGGACGGCTGCGTGATAAAACCTTCGGCCTGCGAGCCGCGCTTCCTCAGACATACCGGGCCGGCGCTGGTGTTCGACGACTACCCATCAATGAAGAAGGCGATCGACGATCCCGATCTCGACGTGACGGCCGACCATGTGCTGATCCTGCGCAATGCCGGGCCGCAAGGCGGGCCGGGCATGCCGGAATGGGGCATGCTGCCGATCCCCACCAAACTAGTAAAGCAGGGCGTGCGCGACATGGTACGGCTGTCGGATGCGCGCATGAGCGGCACGAGCTACGGCGCCTGTATCCTGCATGTCTCACCGGAATCCTTTGTCGGCGGGCCGCTCGCGCTGGTTAGGAACGGCGACCGCATCACGCTCGACGTCGCCGCGCGCAGCATCAATCTCGATGTTCCTGAGGCGGAACTGGCAAGACGCCGGGCCGAATGGAAGCAACCCGAGCGCCGTTTCGAGCGCGGCTATGGCTGGATGTTCACCAGGCACATCAAGCAGGCCAATGAAGGTTGCGATTTCGATTTTCTCGAAACCGGATTCGGCGCGCCGGTCGGCGAGCCGTCGATTTATTGACCCCTCGTCATTCCGGGGCGCGCGAAGCGCGAACCCGGAATCTCGAGATTCCCCGATGCGCAATTGCGCATCTGAGGTCTGGTCCTTCGGACCATCGCGGAATGACGAACACCTGGGATGAAGACCATGACAAAACTCAGCGACTTAACCCGCAACAAACTAAAGACCGTCTCCACCGCAACGGTCGCCACCGCGCTGTTCAAGCGCGGCTTTCGCATCCAGATGATTCAGGACGTCCATCCGCTTCATGCCGATCAGCCTGTTCTGGTGGGCGAGGCCTTCACCTTGCGCTACATGCCCGCGCGCGAAGATCTCAACAAGCTCGAGGTGTTTCGCGACCGCGCCCATCCGCAGCGCAAGGCGATCGAAGATTGTCCGCCCGGTGCGGTGCTGGTGATGGACAGCCGCAAGGACGCCCGCGCCGCGTCCGCCGGCGCGATCCTGGTGACGCGGCTGATGCAGCGCGGCGTTGCCGGCGTGATCACCGACGGCGGATTTCGCGATTCGGCCGAAATCGCCAAACTTGGTTTCCCCGCCTATCACCACCGGCCGAGCGCGCCGACCAATCTCACTTTGCATCAGGCGATCGAGATCAACGTCCCGATCGGCTGCGGCGACGCGCCGGTGTTTCCCGGCGACGTCATCCTGGGAGACGCCGACGGCGTGATCGTGATCCCCGCGCATCTTGCGGATGAGATCGCCAATGAAGCCTTCGAGATGACGGCGTTCGAGGATTTTGTCACCGAAGAGGTGAAACGAGGCCGTTCGATTTTTGGGCTCTATCCGGCGACCGACGAGCAGACGCTGACCGATTTCGCGGCGTGGCGGAAGAAGGCGGGAAGGTAGTGTTTCCTAACCTCTCCCCGCTTGCGGGGAGAGGTCGAAATTCGCGGCAGCGAATTTCGGGTGAGGGGGACTCACCGCGCATACTTCACTTTCAGAATTCGCGGACAGGCCCCTCACCCCAACCCTCTCCCCGCGAAAGAGCGGGGCGAGGGAGAAGGGCGGCGCATGCGGGGCGATCAGTAACTCACACCTCGCCCTTGTCCGCTATCCCCACCGCCCACAACGCAAATGCATAGGCGATCGCGACTTCGTCTAGTCGGTTGAAGCGCCCCGACGCGCCGCCGTGGCCGGCGCCCATGTTGGTGCGGAGCAATACCGGGCCGCCGCCGCGGATGGCGGCGCGCAATCGCGCGATCCATTTGGCGGGTTCCCAATAGGTGACGCGCGGATCGGTCAATCCGCCCATTGCGAGGATCGCCGGATAATCCTTTGCGGCGACGTTGTCGTAAGGCGAATAGGACAGGATGGTCCTAAAATCCTTTTCGTTTTCGATCGGGTTGCCCCATTCCGGCCATTCCGGCGGCGTCAGCGGCAAAGTATCGTCGAGCATGGTGTTGAGCACGTCGACGAACGGCACTTCCGCGACAATGCCGGCGAACAATTCTCCGGCACGGTTGGCGACTGCCCCCATCAGCATGCCGCCGGCGCTGCCGCCATGGCCGACGATGCGTTTTGCGCCGGTATATTTTGTCTCGATCAGGGCGCGAGCGGACGCCGCAAAATCATCAAAACTGTTGGTCTTCTTCTCGCGCTTGCCGTCGAGATACCAGCCCCAGCCCTTGTCGGTGCCGCCCCTGATGTGGGCGATCGCGTAGACAAAACCGCGGTCGACCAGCGACAGCCGGTTGGCCGAGAACGACGCCGGCATCGCCATGCCGTAGGAGCCGTAGCCGTACAGCAGAAGCGGCGCGCGTCCGTCGCGCAGCAAGTCTTTACGGTGAAGGATCGACACCGGCACTTGCGCGCCGTCGTGCGATTTCGCCATGATGCGGGTGGTGACGTAGTCGGCGGGGTTATGGCCGGACGGAATGTCCTGGCGCTTGCGCAAAATCCGCGTCCGGCTCGCCATGTCGTAATCATAGACTTCCGACGGCGTCGTCATCGACGAATAGGAAAACCGCAAATTGGTGGTGTCGAACTCATAGCCGCCCATGGTGTCCAGCGAATACGCCGTCTCGTCGAAGGCGATGGCGTGCTCCTCGCTTGATGCGAGATCGCGGATGATGATGGCGGGCAACGCGTTGGCGCGCTCCAGCCGCACCAGATGGCCGGCATAGAGCTCGATGTCGATGATATAGACACCCTCGCGATGCGGAATGTAATCGCGCCAGTTGACGCAATCGGGCGCAGCGATCGGGGTGGTGACGATCTTGAAGTCGATGGCGTCGTCGGCGTTGGTAAGAATAAAAAGTTCATCGCCGCGGTCGGCGACCGAATATTGCACGCCGTTTTCGCGGGCCGCCACCAGGCGCGGCGGCGCATCGGGATTGGCGAGATCGATCAGCCGCTGCTCGGATGTTTCGTGGTCGCCGCCGGCGATCACGCAGAAACGGCCGCTGGTGCTTTCATGCAGATGGGTGAACCAGCCCGGATCTTTCTCCTCGTAAACCAGGACGTCGTGCTTCTGCTGTGTCCCCAGGCGATGAAGCCAGACCTGCATCGGGCGGTGGTTGTCGTCGAGCTTGACATAAAAAAAGCTTTTGCTGTCCGCGCTCCACACCACCGCGCCGTCGGTTTCCTCGACGACGTCGTCGAGATCTTCTTTGCTCGCCCAGTCGCGCACGCGAATGGCAAAATATTCCGAACCCTTGAGATCGGCGCTCCAGGCTTGCAGCCGGTGATCCGGCGAATGCCGCGCGCCGCCGAACTTGAAATACTCGTGGTTGGCCGCCAGCGCATCGCCGTCGAGCACGATCTCGGTCTCGCTGCCATGGCGCGGCATGCGGCCGAACATCTCATGCTGGCCGCCCTCGCGGAATTTGCGAAAATAAGCATAGGGCCCGTCGGGCGCGGGCACGCTGGAATCGTCCTCCTTGATCCGTCCGCGCATCTCGCCGACCAGCGTCTTCTGCAACGGCGCGGTGTGGCCGAGCAGGCCCTCGGTGTAAGCGTTTTCGGCTTCGAGGTAGTTACGGATATCGCCGTCGAGGACCGAGGGGTCGCGCAGCACGTCCTGCCAATTGGGATCCTTCAGCCAGGCATAGTCGTCGACCACCGTGATGCCGTGCCTCGTGAACGAATGCGGTCGGCGCGGCGCCACAGGCGCGGGCAGGGGGTGTTTTCTCTTGATCGGTTCGGTCACCTGAAATCCTTGTTCGACATCAGCCGGCATGGCCGCTCGTCCCAATCCCCATATCGGTGCGATTTAGCGGATTGCGAGATCTGCCGCCACCATGCCCGCCGCTTGCGGGACCTTATCCTGAGGAGCGGCGTCTTCGCCGCGTCTCGAAGGATGGGCCGCGGGCCGCATGGTTCGAGACGGCGCAAAGGCGCCTCCTCACCATGAGGGGTTAAATCAGTGGTTTTGGACCGGCTCCCACCCGGCTTGTTGATCGGCCGGTTGTATGGTTAGGCTTTTCGGCCCGCCCGAGTAAACCTATGCTTTTCAACTCCTACCCGTTCATTTTTTTGTTCCTGCCGGTCGTCCTGATCGGCTATTTCGCGCTCGGCCGGCTCGGCAATCTCGCGCCCGTAATCTGGCTGGCGCTGGCGTCGCTGTCTTTCTACGCCGTGAGCAACTGGCAGTTCGTGCCACTATTGCTGGCGTCGGTCGCATTCAATTACCTGATCGGGTGGCTGTTGATCTCCCGATCGCTGCACGCCGGGGCGCGATTTGCGGTGCTGACGGTTGGGGTCGCCGGCGATCTTCTGGTGCTCGGCATTTTCAAATATGCAGGCTTCTTGGCCGCCAATTTCAATGCGGTCTTGGCCACCGGGTTCACGGTCAACATCCTGCTTCCGGTTGGAATTTCCTTCTATACGTTTACGCAGATCGCGTTCCTGGTCGACGCCTATCGCGGCAAGGTCGCGCATTACGCACTGCCGCATTATGCGCTGTTCGTCACTTATTTCCCGCATTTGATAGCCGGGCCGATCCTGCACCACCGGGATATGATCCCGCAATTCGAGCGCGTGGAATCAAAGCGGCCGAATCCGCATCTGATCCTGTGCGGCCTGATTATTTTCGCCATCGGCCTGTTCAAGAAGAGCTGTCTCGCCGACGGCATCCAGCCGCTGGTCGCGCAGGCGTTCGGCCCGGCGCCGCCGTCGTTCGACCAGGCCTGGATCGGCGCGCTGGCCTATACGTTCCAGCTCTATTTCGATTTCTCCGGCTATTCCGATATGGCGATCGGAATTTCCCTGATGTTCGGCATCTTCCTGCCGCTCAATTTCAACTCGCCCTACAAGGCGACCAGCATCATCGATTTCTGGCGGCGCTGGCATATGACGCTGTCGCGCTTCCTGCGCGACTATCTCTATATCCCGCTCGGCGGCAACCGGCATGGCTCCGTGCTGCGCTATGTCAATTTGATGGTGACGATGGCGCTCGGCGGCCTCTGGCACGGCGCGGCATGGACCTTTGTAATCTGGGGCGTCCTGCACGGCCTCTATCTCTGCATCAACCACGCCTGGAACAATTTTGGTCCGGCGATGGCGCCGCGTTTTGGGCGTGTCGCTAATTTCGCCGGGTTCGTTCTGACGTTTCTGTCGGTCGTGGTCGCCTGGGTGTTCTTCCGCGCCGACAGCGTGTCATCGGCGCTGTCCATCCTGTCTCACATGGTCGATCCGACGCATATCGCTTTCGGCCGCGGCGAAATCGCCTACGCCGCCTTCGTCGTCGTCTACGCCGCGCTTGCCTGGTTTGCCCCGAATACGCAGGAGATCATGGGCTACGATCACGAGGCGCGAACGGTAGGCGAGGGGTTTTATCGTTGGCGGCTGCGTCCCCTCTTCCTGTATGCAGCCGCGGCGGTGCTGGCCTTCGGGATTCTCGGAATTCAGCAGCACAGCGAATTCATTTATTTCAGGTTTTGATGAGTACGGCGTCTAAAAATCTGCTGCAGTTTCTCTGTGCCAGCGTGCTCATCATGCTCGCGGCGGTCGCGCTCAATTTCGTCGTCGATCCCTTGCAGCTGTTCCGCCCCGCACGCTTTTATCATCCGATGTATTCGACCGACAGCCGGATGCAGAACGCCGGCCTGATCCGGAGCCAGGATTTCGATACGGTGTTCATGGGCACCTCGCTTGCCATTCACTTCAAGCAAAGCGACATCGACCGGCTGCTCGGCACGCATTCCCTGAAGCTCGCCATGACCGGCTCGAATTCCCACGAGCAGAGTTTCGTGATTGCGACCGCGCTCGAGCGCCATCCGAAGCGCGTGATCTGGCAAATGGACGACTGGATTTTCGGCGATGCGCCGGACATCGACCACGACATCTATCTTCCCGCCGAACTCTACCGGCGCGATCTCAGGGGTGTCGCGGGATATCTGTTCAGCGGCGCGATGGCGCGCGAGTCGCTGTGGATGCTGGCGGGATCGCTAAAACCGCTTGAAAAAATTGTTGCGCGGCTGACGAACGGCGTGCTGTTCAAGTTTCCGATCGCGAACGCCGATGACATCAACATCCTGCGGCCCGATGTCGACGTCTCCGCTGCCTACAACGCCAAAAAGGCGGTCACCTCGTTCACGACTATCACCGCCCCCGCGCGCCGGGCATATCTCGCCGCCGGTTACGACTATGCCGCGATGGTCCGGAATTTCGAGCGCGATGCGGTCAGCCTGATCGCGAGCCATCCGGACGTGAAGTTCGACATTTATTTCCCGCCCTATTCGATGCTGCAATGGGTAGCGATGCGCGATGGCTCGCCGGCGACATTGAAGATCGTCTATGATTTCACCACCTATGCCGCCAACCGGCTGGCACAATTTCCCAACGCCAGTCTGTATGATTTTCGCGAGGCCAAGGAGATCACCCACGATTTGCGCAATTACGCCGACGTCATTCACCATTCGCCGACGGTCGATCTGAAGGTGCTTGCCATGCTGGCGGAGAAAAAATATCTCGTCGACCCCGCAGCGCCGACGGCGTCGCTCGAGCGGCTGAAGGCGCAGATCGAGGCGTATCGGGTGGAGAATATCGAGCGGTAACCATCGATCGTCCCTGCGAAAGCGGGGACCCACAACCACCGGCGCTTATTGTTACGAAGCCGGCAGCCATCCTGCCCGAACGAGAGGCCGCGGCGTCTGGGTCCCGGCTCAAGGCCGGGACGACGTGTTGATGGGTTTCGGCAGATTAATCACGCAACCGCGCGCCGGCGCTGAAACCAAAACATCGGCTACCTCCCGAGATACTTGCGCAATACCTCCGTCAAGCGATCGGGATTGGTCTGCGGAGGCATGAACCCCAAATATTCGCCGTCGCGGCCCATCAGGTAAATAACGCCGGCGTGGTCGATCGAGTATTCGCCCGTCCGCTCGTCCGGCACTTTCGCGTAAAACGCCTTGTATGCGTTGGCCACCTTTCGAATCTCGTCCGGTGAGCCGGTCAAGCCGATCAGGCTGTGATGGAACGCCGCAACATAGTCCGCCAGTCCTTTGGTGTCGCGCTCCGGGTCGATCGTGATGAAAATCGGCTGGATACCTTCGGCGGCCGCACCTAGAGCGTCGAGCGCCTGGGTGATCGCCATCAGGTCG
The DNA here is from genome assembly GCF_900141755.1 of Bradyrhizobium lablabi. NCBI lineage: Bacteria > Pseudomonadati > Pseudomonadota > Alphaproteobacteria > Hyphomicrobiales > Nitrobacteraceae > Bradyrhizobium > Bradyrhizobium lablabi. The sequence goes on from NZ_LT670844.1 coordinate 4,470,956, forward strand.
GCTGGGCACACGTCGGGGCAATACGTATAGCCGAAATAGACGATCATCAGCTTGCCGCGGAATTCGGTGTCGCTCCGCTTGCTGCCGGTCTGGTCGGTCAGCGTGAACGGCCCGCCAACCGACCCGCGGCCATACATCAAATCGTCCATCATCTGCGCGGCCGAGGGCTGCGCGATCAAAGGCTGCGCGATCGAAGGCTGCGCAGTCGACGGCTGCTCTGCCGCGGCCGTCAGGCCGCAAATAAACACGGACGCGACGACAAGCAGCGCGCACGCCCTCGACCCCGCCACGACCTCGTCCCGGATCAAATGCCAAAACTGATGCGGCTGCCGGTCGTCGTCGTCAAAACCTTGCCCGGCATCTGACGCTGCGCTTCCTGGGTGAAATTCAGTCCGCTGCAATGCATCGGAATCAGAGCATCCGGGTTCAACTTGCCGATCTCGCTGACGACCTGCGTCAGGTAATCTGCCGGCGCCGGTCCGAGATGAAAGCCGCCCATGATGGCATGTATCTTTGAGACGCCCGATACCTCCATCGCCTGCCGCACCGAGTTCACGATACCGACGTGGCCGCACGAACTGATGACGATCAGGCCCTTGTCTTTCAGATTGAAGCAGGTCGCGTGCTCATGGATGTGCTCGTCGGGCACGATCTTGCCTTCCATTTCGGCCGGCAGATAGTGGCTCGCGTTGCATCCGGCGCCGTCCTTGAGCTTGAACTCCACCATCGTATTCGGAAGCACCTTCTCGATGCTGCTGCGCGTAATCTTGCCCGTGGTGAAGGCCTGCCCGCCGATGACGACGGGCGACTCGCACAGCACAAGCTTGACGTTCTGCTTGGCCAGATCGCGGCGGTCGAGCATCCCGAAGTTACTCAGTTCGCTCTGGCCGGCGCGGGCGTAACGCTGGCAGAAATTATCCTCGCCACCGGCATACATCGTAAGGTCCGCAGGCAGATCCTTGCGGTGCTTGGCGAGAAACCCGAGCAGACCGCCCCAGTGATCGAAATGGCCATGACTCAGGATAAGCGTCTCGATCTTCGAGGGGTCGACCTTCAGCAACTCCATGTTGTCGTTGATGACCTCGGGCGTCCAGCCATAGTCCAGCAGGAAGGTACGCTTTTCATCGCCGCGCTGCGGCTCCAGCAGCAACGAGAGTCCCCATTCGCTATGCAGCGGCCGCAGCGAATCCGCGGAGCGGCCGGGCTCGATCTTCACGCCGTTCACCTCCTGAGGCTTGAAGAAGATATCGCTCGCGCCGTCGACCAGAACGCGAACGCTGAGCTTGTCGATCGTCGGCACGTCGATGGGACCCGCCTTGGCCATCTCGATGCAGGAAAATCCACCGGCCGCCGCCGCCAGCGCGAAACCGGCGGACATCTTCAATGTATCTCGTCGATTGAAATCGGTCATGGGATGCTCTCATCGGTTAAATTGAGCGTCATCTCGACGAAGTTTGAAATCTGGATTACAGGGCCGTTCCACCCTGGTGTCAACGAATATCAAAGGCCGACGCAACATCGGCCCAGCCGATCACGCGATGCCGCCATTCCGGCATGCGCTAAGAAAGAAAGCTACCCTTTGCAAGACATGGGGACCGATCTCGGCATGCAGGGTCTCTATATCCTCGCCCGACAAGGCACGCAGGACCTGCGGTAGCAGGATCAAATCGATGAAATATCGCGCCGTCATCGCGAGCCGGCCGGGACCTAATGCCGGGAAAGTCTCAACCTCACTGGATTCTGCCACCTCGGCCAATAGCCGCATCATGATCTCAGTGCCCCGCTCGCGCATTATGCGGATCACGCTGCCCCCGAGATCCGGAAAGCGGCGTGCCTCGGCGATGGACAAGCGTAGCAAGCTGATCCACTCCGGCGTCAAAGCTTCTTGCAGGACGATCACGCCAATGCTTGCCAGGCGCTCATCAATCGTTGTGCCGGAGGGCGAATGATTCTCAAGCTGAGCCTGCTTGGCGATGACGTACTTGGTGACCGCGGCAGTAAAGAGCCCCTTCTTGTCGTGGAACCGCGCATAGATCGTCGGCTTGCCTGAGCGCGCAACCTCGGCGATCTCTTCGATACTCGCGCCTTCAAATCCGCGATCGAGAAACACTTTGCGGGCAGCATCGAGGATGCGCTCCTCGACCTCGCCCGCGAGTTCGTTGGGTGGGCGGCCAGACCGCCCGGGCGCCCGCGCCACGGAACGCGCTTTTTTTGCTGAAGTCCGTGCTGAAATCCTGGCCATTTCCATCATCCTCAGTGTGCAAATTGTGCAGGCTGCGTCCGGCGAAGCCGCCCGGCGCGGCGTCTCACTTAGCTTCTAACACAATCCCGTGAAAAGAACGATACCGTTTCGTTCATATCTTGCTTCGGGTATTCGACGCGCGTTATATAGCAAAACGAAACAGTTCCGTTTCGCTCTTTCACGCAGGAGTTACGCATCATGTTGAAACGCTATGACGAGCAAACGCTCCGGGAAGTCGAAAGCCCGCGATTCCCTCCGGGTTCGCCGGATGGACCAGCGGACGAGGCCCTCGCACACCGTTCGCCCCAGAAGGAGAAGCCTGAAACGGAGGCTCCGTCGAGCCGGGAGCGCCCGGCCGGCGAGCCGCCAAGTCCGGAACTGCCTGCTGAGACCGACGATCAGCCCGCGCCAGGCGGTGTGAGCAGCGGAGAGTCCCGCAAGGGTTTCCGGCGCCGGCACCCGATCGCGGCTCTGGTTGGCTCGGCCCTCTTGGTGCTGGCGGTAGGGGCCGGCTATGCCTACTGGAACTACGCTTCCGATTTCGAATCGACCGACGATGCCTTCATCGCGGCGCGCCAGATCGCCATCGCCCCGAAAGTGACGGGCTATGTCACGCAAGTGCCGGTCACCGACAACCAGCACGTCGCGGCGGGGGCCGTGATTGCCCGTATTGATGACCGCGACTATCGCATCGCGCTCGAGCAAGCGAGCGCACAGGTCGCCGCCGCGCAAGCCACCATCCAGAATATCGACGCGCAGGTTGCCGTGCAGCAGGCGCAAATCAAATCGAGCGAGGCGCAGGTCGAGCAGGCGCAGGCGACGCTGGTGTTTGCGCAACAACAATCAGCTCGCTACGAGACGCTCGCTCGAAACGGCGCGGGCACCGTACAAAACGCCCAGCAATATAGCTCGCAGCTGCTTCAGCAGCAGGCGGCCCTCAAGAGCGCGCAAGCGGCGCTGACCGTCGCACAGCGGCAAATCGAGTCCTTGAAGGCGCAACGCAGCAGCGCGGAGGCGAGCCTCGCGCAAGCGGTCGCGCAACGCGACCAGGCGCAGCTCAATCTGTCCTACACGACCGTCACCGCCGCTCAGGCCGGGCGCGTGGTCAACCTCACGGCATCGGCAGGCGAATTCGCCCAGGCGGGCACCAACCTTACCATGTTCGTTCCGGATGAAATCTGGGTTACGGCGAACTTCAAGGAGACTCAACTCAATTCCATGCGGCCCGGCCAGCCCGCATCGATGCGCATCGATGCTTATCCGAAACGCGCCATTCGCGGGCACGTTGCGAGCGTTCAGCCCGGGTCCGGGACGGCGTTCTCGCTGCTTCCGGCGGAAAACGCGACGGGAAATTACGTCAAGGTCATCCAGCGCGTGCCGGTCAAAATCATCATCGACAATCCGCCGACCGATGTTGCGCTGGGCCCGGGCATGTCGGTGGTGCCGAGTGTGCGTATCAACTTCAAGCCATCGCTGTACGAGCGGCTGGCCTCATCCATCGATTACCTGTGGAGGCAGTCATGAGCATCAATGAGGGAATCGGCACAGGTTCAGCAGCCACCGCTATCAAGGGCGCAAGTCCGTGGTTGATTGCCATCGTGGTGGCTTTGGCGGCGTTCATGGAGGTTCTCGACACCACGATCGCCAATGTCGCATTGAACTACATTGCAGGCGGCCTGGGCGTCAGCGAGGACGAAGCGTCCTGGGTGGTAACCACCTATCTCGTTGCCAATGCCATTATTGTCACGGCGACCAGCTTTTTGGCCAACCGCTTTGGCCGCAAGACTTTCTTCCTCATCTGCCTCGGTTTGTTCACTGTGAGCTCGGTGCTCTGTGGAATGGCGTGGAATCTTCAGTCGCTCCTTCTCTTTCGCGTCCTGCAGGGTTTCGGCGGCGGCGGTATGGTGCCGGTGGCGCAGTCAATTCTTGCGGATTCCTTTCCGCCGGCGAAGCGCGGTCAGGCTTTTGCGCTGTTCGGTGTTGCGGTGGTCGTGGCTCCCGCCGTCGGGCCGACCCTTGGCGGCTGGCTCTCCGACAATGTCTCCTGGCAGTCGTGCTTCCTGATCAACGGGCCGGTCGGCGTAATATCGATGCTACTCGTCTTTATGCTCGTGAAGGAGGTACGGCCGGATCGCAGTGTTCGCCTCGATTGGGGTGGCTTTATTCTCGTTGCCACGTTCCTGGGCGCTCTCGAATTCGTATTGGACCGGGGGCAGCAGGACGACTGGTTCGGATCGAATGTCATCATCACCTTCACATGCATTTCCGCGCTCGCGGTCTTGCTTTTGATCCCGTGGGAAGCCGGCCGCCGGAATGCTGTCGTCGACCTCAGGATGATGGCCACCCGTCAGTTCGCATCATGCTTTCTGGTGATGCTGGCGACCGGTGCGATCCTGTTGGCTACCACGCAGTTTCTGCCGCAGCTGGTGCAGGGGGATTTCGGCTATACAGCGACATGGGCCGGCCTTGTCCTATCGCCAGGCGGTGTCGTGACGTTGGTGATGATGTTCGTCACGGGTCAGCTGTCGAGCCGGGTCCAGCCCAAATACCTGATAGCCATCGGAGCTACCGTCATCGCAGCCTCCATGTACGTTATGACCAATATCAACCCCGATATGGGTTTCTGGTTCTTCGTGAAGGCACGCATGCTGACGAGTGTCGGACTGCCACTGATATTCGTCCCGATCATGGCCGCTTCCTATGATGGCATTCCCCAGCACAAGACCGACCTGGCCTCCGCGTTGCTCAATGCGGCACGCAATACCGGTGGCTCGATTGGCGTGTCGCTCGCCTCGAACGTGCTCGCGCACCGCGCGCAGTTTCATCAGAGCTCCCTCGCCGCATACGCCATCCCTTCGGGCATTTCGTACCAGCAGACGATGCAGCAGCTGACGCATTATTTTGCCGCCCAGGGCAGCTCAATAGCGCAAGCCCAGCAACAAGCCATCGCCTGGATTGGCCAGCAGGTCCAGGCACAAGCGTCGTTGCTAGCCTACATAGATGTGTTTTGGACGCTGATGCTTGTCTCGGCGGCGGCGATACCCCTCGCGCTGCTCTTGCGCAAAGTGAAGCTGGGAGGGGCAGTCCATGTTGGACACTAACATCGATCCAGTGCGGCCCCCGACCGGTTCCTAATTCCGCAACCTTGCCTCGGCGCTGGCCCCGAACACCGGAATCCGGTTGACGGCCAGCACCACTGCGAAAGTAATGACCAGCATCGCGATGCCCAAAACCGAAATCGCGGCGAGATCGCCGCTTTCGTTCAAATCGTAAATCAACACCGAAATCACCTTGGTCTGCGAGGTGAACAGGATGATCGCCGCTGAAAGTTCGCGCATCACGCCGATAAAGATAAAGCACCAGGTCGCAATCACACCGGTGCGCAGCAACGGCGCGGTGATCTGGCGCAGCGACTGCAGCCGCGTCGCGCCGAGGATGCGGCTGGCGTCCTCGAGCTCGGGGTGGATGGTTGAAAACGCCGCCTGCAATTGCTGATAGGCCGACGGCAGGTTGATGGTGAGGAACGCGATCAGGAGGATCCACAGCGTGCCGTACAGCACGAAGGGCGGCCGCGTATAACTCAAGAACAGCCCGACGCCGAGCACGATCCCGGGCACGGCGACAGGCGCGGTCGCGAGAAAGCCGAGCACGCGATGGCCTGCGATCACGCGGCGCGTGGTGACATAGGCGATCACGAGCGCGAGTACCGTGCCGATGGTCGCGGTCGCGGTGCCGAGAATCACGGTGTTTTTCAGCGCAAGCTGCGTCGAGGACAGTTCGGTAAACACGAACACGATGTTGTGCAGCGTCAAGGTCGCGGGCGTCACGAGCGTTGTCGCGTTCGGCGAGAACGCGGCATTGAGCAGAGCAAAATACGGCAGGAAAACCGGGTTGAGCAGCACCACGAGACAAAACGCCAGCGCCGCCCAGCGCCACCCTTTCATCTCGACGCGGCGCGGCGCGCCATATTTGCCGCCCACGACCGAAAAGCCGCGGCGGCCGAGGATGAATTTTTGCGCCTGCAGCAACAGGATGGTCAGCAGCAGCAGTGGCACCGCGGCGGCGGCGGCAAGCTCGAGTTTTGGCGGGTACTGGAACAGGCTCCAGATTTTCGTGGTCATGGTGTGAAAGCCGGCCGGCAGCGCCAGGATCGCCGGTGAGCCGAACAGCGTCATCGCCTGCAGAAACGCGATCAGCGCGCCGGCAACCAGCGCTGGCAGCGCCAGGGGAATCGTGACCCGGCGCGCCGTGGTCCAGGCCCTGCCGCCGAGAATGGCGGAGGCATCCTCGAGTTCGCCCGGCATGTTGTCGAGCGCGTTGGCGACCAGAACGAACACGAACGGAAACGTGTAACAGGAGATGACAAAAATGATTCCGGTCAGCGAATAGATGTTGAACAAATGATCATCGGATTCCGCAGCCGTCACAAAACGATAGAGCTGGTTGAGCAACCCGCTGTTGGGCGCCGCCAGCAATTCCCACGCGACCGCGCCGAGAAACGGCGGCGTCACGAAGGACGCCGTCACCAGTGCCCGGATGAACTGCCGCCCCGGCATGTCGGTGCGCGACACCAGCCACGCAAACGGCGCCGCGACCAGGCAGCAGAGGGTGGCGGAAGTGGTCGCGATGATGGCGGTGGTCAGCAGCGGATCGAGGAAATCCGGATCGGTGAACAGCGTGACGAAATTCTGCAGCGTTATGTGGCGGGCTTTGTCGGTAAAGGCATAGACCGCGAGCCACGACATCGGCAGCACGATCAGAGCGACCAGGCAGGCCGCGAACAGAAACAACACCGGTTTTGTCCAGTCGACTTTGCCGCGCGTGCCGTCGATGTCTGCGGTGGTGGTCATATGGTCCACGAGTCAGGTGTTTCCCTCATCCTGAGGAGCGGCGTCTTCGCCGCGTCTCGAAGGATGAAAGCCGCATTGTGGCCTCATGGTTCGAGACGGCGCTAACGCGCCTCCTCACCATGAGGGTAGAGGTCAAACCTTAAACAGCTTCGCATAACGGCTCTTGATCTCATCCGTCATCTTCTCCACCCCTGCTGCGTCCTCCTTCATCAATTTGATGTCGGAGATTTTTCGGCGCCCCGGCTTCGACTGCACCTGCGCGTGAACCGAATATTGCGCGGTGAAGTCGATGAAGAATTGTTGCGTCTCGCGGGTGTGCAGCCAGGCCTGGAACAATCGCGCGGCGTTGGGATGCGGGGCGGTTGCAAAAATTCCGGTCGGGCCCGAAATCGTCGGCGTGCCTTCGGTCGGATATACCGGCTCGACCGGCTGGCCGGCTTCCTTCAAGAGCACGATGCCGTATTCATTGCCGTCGGCCATCACCGCGCGCTCGCCGAGCGACAATTTTTTTGGCGGGTCGGTCGAGGACTGCACCTGCATCACCCGCTGTTTTGCGAGCTTCTCAAAATAATCCCAGCCGAGCTCGCGCACCATCTGGAAAGTCGCGGTCATGATGGTGCCGCTATAGGCCGGATGTCCCTTGACCATCTTGCCGGCCCATTTCGGGTCGAGTAGATCGGCAAAACTCTTCGGCGCGTCCTCAGGCTTCACCAGATTGGTGTTGTAGGCGATCGACGACAGCCAGATCCGCGTGGTCGCGAACATCCCGTCGGGGTCGCGATAATCGGGAAGAAAATGCTGCGCGATATCCTCGGTGACGAACGGCGCCAGCCAGCCATTGCTCTTCCAGGAGATAAAATGCGAGGCATCGGAGCTGTTGATGACGTCGACCGCGCGGATGCCGGAGGCAAATTCCTGCGCGACCCGCTGAAACAGCCGCTCCGAGCCGGCGCGCTCGACCTGCACGGCAATCCCCGGATATTTTGCCTCGAACGCCTTGCCGAGCTTCTCGCCGACCGGCAGATCCATCGAGGAATACAGCACCACCTTGGCTTCCTTGGTCGCCGCGTCGATCAATTGCGGGGTGATGGTTTCCGGCGGTGGCGCTGCCGCGCGCGCGGGCGAGGCGAACACGGCCCCTAACGCGAGCGCGGTTGAGCCTTTAAGAACGTCGCGCCTGGAAAGTCCTGTTCCGTTCATCGCGTCCTCCACGTCGTTCATCGGCTCAGCGCGCGGCAACGTTCGGCGGGCAACGTGAGCCACACTTCAGTTCCCCTGGGAACGGCGTTTTCCGTCGAGGTGATCACGCGCAACGTGGTGCCGTCCAATGTCTCGACCATGTAATCGCGGCTGGCGCCGAGGAACACCTGCCGCATCACGGTGGCCTGGACAACGTTGCCCGCAGTTTGCGGCGCTTGCGTCGAAAGCTGGATGTCGTGCTGGCGTATCGCCACCGCGCTGGTCTGAGCCCGCTTGAGCTTCGCGCCCACCACCTGCAGCGTCGTCCCTGAAAACACGACATGATTTTCGTCGTGGGCGATACCCTTGATCACATTGCTGGCGCCGATAAAGCGCGCCACGAATTCCGATTGCGGCCGGTCATAGATATCTTCCGGCGTGCCGAGCTGATCGATCTTGCCGGAGTTCATCACCGCGATCAGGTCGGCGGTGGTCATCGCCTCGGACTGGTCGTGGGTGACGTAGACCGTGGTGTAGCGGTATTGGTCGTGCAGCCGGCGGATCTCGAACCGCATCTCCTCGCGCAAATTGGCGTCGAGGTTTGATAATGGCTCGTCGAGCAACAGCGTCTCCGGTTCGACGATCAAGGCGCGCGCCAGCGCCACGCGCTGCTGCTGGCCGCCCGACAATTCGCCGGGATAGCGCTGCGCCAGAATTTCGAGCTTTGTGGTCTCCAGAATCGCCTTAAGCTTCTTCGCGATGGTGTCGCGGTCGAGCTTGCGCAACCGCAAGCCATAGACGATGTTCTCAGTGACCGTCATGTGCGGCCACAGCGCGTAGCTCTGAAAGATCATCGACATCTTGCGGCTCTCGGGCGGCAAGGTCCGCGCCTTCGACGACACCACGCGATCGCCGACATGGATCTCGCCGTCGGTGGGCTCCAGGAATCCGGCGATCAGCCGCAACGTCGTAGTCTTGCCGCAGCCGGAGGGACCGAGCAGGCATACCAACTGCCCGTGGTCGATCCGCAGCGAGACCTGATCGACCACCGCAAGCGAGCCAAATCGCTTGGTCAGGCCGCGCAATTCAACGGACGCCAATTAGATCACTCCCCACTTTTTCTTCTCGCGTATGCGGAATACGCGCGCGCCGTTGTCGGCCTTTTTAATTTATCGCTAGATCAATATAAGCACGAAAGATGACGCGCGGAAAAGCCCCGGGCGCTCAACAATCGTCGTCCCTGCCGAAGCAGGGACCAGAACCACAGGCATTTTCGTCATTGCGAGGAGCGAAGCGACGAAGCAATCCACACTTTCTTGGTGGCGATATGGATTGCTTCGCTACGCTCGCAATGACGGTTAAGCACTCACACTCTCCCCCAGCCACTCGATCGCGGCCTCGACGCCGCCCTTGCCGTGCGGGATCGCGAGCGCGTTGAGGCCGACTTCGATGACGCCGAGCGTGCCCAAAATCATCGGCGCATTGACGTGGCCCATATGGGCGATGCGGAACGCCTGGCCCTGCAATTCGCCGATGCCGACGCCGAGCACCACGCCGCATTTCTCCTTGCAATAGCGATGCAGCGCCGCCGGGTCGTGGCCATTTCCCATCATGACCGTGGTGACCGTGTCGGACCGCTCGGCCGCTTCCGCGATGTTGAAGCCGAGCACCTGGCCCTCAGCCCACACGGCGACCGCGCGGCGCACGGCTTCGGCCAAGAGGCGATGGCGGATGAAGACGTTTTCGAGCTTTTCCTCGAAGATCATGTCGATCGCCTGGCGCAGCGCGAACAATAGATGCACGGGCGCGGTGCCGGAATATTTCCGGTAGTGCTCGGCGCCGTCGCGCTCGGTCCAGTCCCAATAGGGCGTGCGCAGATCGGCTTTCTTGTGCACCTCGCGGGCGCGGTCGTTGACGGCGACGAAACCCAGGCCTGGCGGCGTCATCAGGCCTTTCTGCGAGCCGGACATCGCGACATCGATGCCCCAGGCGTCCATCTCGAACGGCATGCAGCCGAGAGATGCCACCGCATCGACCATGAACAGCGCCGGATGACCGGCCGCCTTGATCGCCTTGCCGATGGCTTCAATGTCGTTATAGGCGCCGGACGCGGTATCGACCTGGACCGCGAGGATCGCTTTTATCTTGTGGTCCTTGTCCTGCCGCAGGCGTTCTTCGACCTCGCTTGGGCGGATCGCGCGGCGCCAGTCGCCTTTCAGCACTTCGACCTCGGCGCCCATCGCCGCCGCAGCGTTGCCCCAGCCAATGGCAAAGCGGCCGCTTTCAAGGACTAACACCTTGTCGCCGCGCGACAGCACGTTGGAGAGCACCGCCTCCCAGGCGCCGTGGCCGTTGGCGATGTAGATGTAGGAACGACCTTTGGTGGCGAACAAATCGGAGAGATCGCGCAGCAGGCTGTCGGTCAAATTGACCATCTGGTCGGAATAGATGTCCAGCGCCGGGCGATGCATCGCCTGCAACACTTCGTCGGGCATGGTGGTGGGCCCGGGGATCGCCAGGAATTCCCGGCCGGCGCGAACGACCATTTTTGTTGTTCCTTATTGGTGGGCTCTCTTGAGGGAAGGGATGCAGGGGAATCGTAGGAAATTCAAGCCAAGATATGCGATAGAAGCCGTCATTGCGAGCCACCGGGTCGCGCGAATGCGCGCCCGATGACAGGCTCCGCGAAGCAATCCACAATTCGTCATTCCGGGGCGATGCGTAGCATCGAACCCGGAATCTCGAGATTCCCCGATGCGCAATTGCGCATCTGAGGTCTGGTGCTAACGCACCATCCCGGAATGACGATGTTCATTTCCCCAGCGCCTCGGCAATCCCTTTCCAGATTTCATCCTTCATCTCCGTCGCCGGCGGGCTCGGGATCACCGCGATCGGGCCGGTGCGCTTTTGGCACGCCTCGACCAGGCGCAAGATCCACACCTCGCCGTCGGTGTAATAGAGATCGCCGCCGCCGTTCCGCCCGGTCAAGGTCAGCCCGACGCCCGTGACCTGGTATTTTGCACTGACCATGCCAGCGCCTTCCAGATCGGCGGTGAGCAACGCGCGCTCGGCGTCGAGGTCGGCGTCGATATGATGGGTGATGGCGCCGGTGTAGTGGCTGATGCCGACGCCGCGGTCGTGGGTCGCCGCTCCCAGCCACACCGGGCGCTTCTCCTCGCCCTGGTCCAAGACCTTCCAGAACCGGACATGGTGGCGGCGGTCGGCGCTGTTGCCGTCGGGCTTTTCGAAGGCGAGATCTTCGCGGCGGCCGAGATAGAACAACGGGCTCACCGGCGCGTCGCGGTAGGGGCGGTCCATCAGCACGCTGCCGGCGATTTCGATCGAGGATTTCAGCGTCACCGGATCGGCGGGATACCAGCCGGCGGCCGCAATGGCGCAGAGCAAATCCTTGTTGTCGCCGACCAGACCGATATTGATGGGATCGCCGGGAATGCCCTGCGCGGTGCGCGTCACCATCGGAATCCGGGCGAGGTCTCTCTGATGCTCGTAATGGCTCCAGATCACCGGCAGCACGAGATAGGCCAGCGCCGTATAGGCCAGCACGACCGCGAGCGCGGCGAGCAGAAAGCGCTCCAGCCGCGAACGATCCGGCGGCGGCTGCGATTCGATATCGTCGTAGAGTTCAGCCACGTCGCGTGCGCTCCGCCTAGAGCCTGCCGCACACACCGACCTCATCCTGAGGAGCGCGCACTTGCGCGCGTCTCGAAGGATGGCCACGAGTCCATGCGTTGCGGCCATCCTTCGAGACGCTTGCTTCGCAAGCTCCTCAGGATGAGGTCTGAGGAGCAGAACTACCGCTTCGTCTCGCGGCAGCCGGCTGCTTCGGCCTCTTCGGTCGAGCAGAACCAGCGCGTGCCTTTTGCGATCTCCATCTTGATCCGCGCATACCAGCGGCTGGTCGGCGTGTGATAGATGCATTCACCGGAGCCGTTGACATTGCCCTTGATGGTGCAATCGGGCGAGGGCGCCACCGATCCGGAGGCGGATGCGAGCAGGATCGCGTGCGCATTCGGCGGCGGTTTGACCGCGCCCAAAATCGCGGTCTTCTTGTTGCGGACACGCCAGTCCCACGGCGCGATGAAGGCGCCCTGCCACATCCCGGCCTTGGCCTCGCGCGCGGCCTTTTCGTCCTCGTCATAGTCGTGTGAGAACCGCGTGTAGGACAGCGCCCAGCCGCTTCGCACCAACCATTTCTGGATGTCCTCGCCGTCGACCTCGCAGCGCGAAACCTGCCGGCCGCGGCGGTCGGTCTGGCGCACGTGACAGGTCCAGACCTTGTTCTCGGTATGTTTTATCAGCTCATCGCGCGCGGCAACCCCACAGGTCCAGCGCTCGCCGGAATTGTTGAGGCAAAGCTGATCCACCTCCGGCGCATCGATGCCGCCCAGACGAATCCGGCTCGAGCCGATCTGGACCTGATCGCCGCCGCGGACTTTTGCGACGCCGGTGATGTCGGCGGCGTCCGCTATCGCCGGCAGCAGGACGACAAACAGCGCGATCAGGAAATTCTTCAACATGAGAACCGATTTTCCAGGTGCAATGGCGCCATTGTGCGGCGGATCGCGCCGCCGTGCCAGCTTTAGGTGCTCAACTTAACGCGAGAAACGACTTTCTTACCTCGCCCCGCTTGCGGGGAGAGGTCGGAGACGAAGTCTCCGGGTGAGGGGGACTCACCGCGCGGACTTCAGCTTCAGAATTTGCGGAGGCGGCCCCTCACCCCAACCCTCTCCCCGCGAAGAGCGGGGCGAGGGAGAAGGAAGGGCAAAACCTCACGCCTCCCGCAGCATCGCCTTGCGCGCCAGCGCGAGCCCCATCAGCACGAAGGCCGACGTCACCTCGGGGCCGCCGACGAGGATGCGGGTCGGGGTCTTCATCTTGTTCCATTCATAGGCCTTGAACGGGCCACGGCGGCCGCCTTCGCCGGCGTGCGCGACGATACAATGCAGCGCCGGCGTGAAGGTCGCGACATCCGCCCCGAGATGGCCGAGCGCGATCAGCGCCAGCGCCGCGTCGAACGCGTTCATCTCGCCCGTGATCAGCACACCCTGCACATAGGCCAGCACGCGTTCGCGGATGAAATCGAACGCGCCGTCGGGGTCGATCGCGCGTCGGGCGGCGAGCGGCAGCGCGAGGTACGCCGCATAGCATCGGCCAAAATAGGCGCAATAGAGCTCGGGCAGATAATAGATGTGGGCGCGGGGATCGCAGAACGCGCCGCTTGCCGCGAGCTTCTTCTGGAAGCCGATGATGCGCTGAACCGTGTCGAGCCGCTGCGGCGTCTCGATGATCTTCCAGCGCACCAGATTGCGGAAGCTCACTTCCAGAATATCGAGATTGAGCGTCGGATCGAGATCGTTGCCGAACGGCCGCTCGCCGGCGAAATTATCGATCCAGGTGACGACGCCGCCTTCGTAATCGATGTTGTCGTTGAGCGGCACGGTCACGAGCGGCTCGTTGGCGCCGCCGCGGACCTGGTAGCCGGCATAAAAATCCAGTAGCGGCTGCTCCAGGATCGGATCGTCCGAGCCCGCCTGGGTCGCGGCCGAAAACGCGCACGCGGTCGTATCGCAATCCGGCACATAGATCCCAAAACCCAGATCCTGCTTGATCTGGGCGAAGAAGCGCGAGAAGCGCGGATGCGGCAGGGGCGCCAGCGCGGTGATGACGGAAAACGGCGAGCCATCCTGCGCGCGCACCTCCTCGCGGCTGGTGCTCAGGCAAAACTCGACCATCTCGCTGACCGCCCGGCGCGACGCCGCGGCCTGATCCGGCGAGGCCAGTCCGGTTTCCATAAAACTCAGCAATGCCTCGGTGAAGAAGGCGTCGTAATAGGCCGAGCGGTGGCGGATCTGCATCGGCTCCCACATCGGCTCGGCGATGCCTCGCCAGGGCGGGTTGATCAGGGCGCGGGCCGGCGAGCGCGCGATGAAGATGCGGGCGAGGTTGAACAATAATGTCGAGTTCTTGTAGCCGCGCGAGTTCAGCCCGGTCAGCGCCATCAGGAATTCGCGGCCACGCAGATCGGCGTCGCCAATCAGGTTGAAGGCGGCGTAGGTCGGGATGAACCCGTTGTTGCCGAACGAGCGTAAGAGATGCGCGCCGCAGGTCCGGATCACGGCCTCGATCTCGGCAAGCTCGGGCCCGCGCGCCGGCGCCGGCGCGGGGGCGGGCTTTGGATGCTTGAGGTCAATGGTGTCGAGCAGTTCGGCGACCGGCTGGCCGATCGCGGCCCAGTCCGGGGTCTCGTCGTCGCGCGCGGCGATCAGCGCGCCGCGCAGGCGTTGCAGGCGCGGCGCCTCGGATAGCTCTTTCAGGCCGGTCCGGCACAAGAGCGCCCGCAACGGCGGATTGCCGAGCGCGGTCCTGTAGAATTTGGCCAAATGCGGGTCGCCGCCGGGTGCGTGCCTGAGCAGGGGATCGCAGAGGTCATACAGCGACACCCCGTCCTTCCGGGCCGTCAATGCGCGGTAGGCGGCACCGGCAACATGCTGAAAACTCATGAAATTTCTCATCCGCAGCGGGCAGACCCGCGCGTTCCCTTCAAAGACCAGTGCTGAAGCATCTTCCGGTCCCGCGGCTTCATCCTTCGAGACGCCCGTCTTCGCCCTCTGGGCTACGCCGGGCTCCTCAGGATGAGGTCTTAGACCCTCATGGTGAGGAGCGCGGCATCGCCGCGCGTCTCGAACCATGAAGGCCCAACTGAACCGGAAAATGCCCTAGCGCCGCCTTCCTCCCCGAACCATGCAAGTGCTTGAAAAACTACACGAAACCCCGGGAAACACAAATGTGACGAAAGTCACAGCGGCGACGCGGCATTTCGCGCCAGTCTGGGCATTCGGAACGCAAGCGGCACGCAGGGGTTAAAACGGGACATAAGGCCCGATTTTAAAAGGGAACTCGAGGTGTGGCCGGCAAGGCCCAATCGCTCAAAATGCGTCTTTAGAATATGTCAATGAGGTTGCCCCATACGCCCCAGCGGGCTAAAGACTTCGCTGCTGCGGTGCCGCAAATTGAGCGCAATTGGACGGCAAACCGTCCCTTACTCCCTAAAACCTAAACGGCGCAGGCGCGACTAAAAAGGCGTGCCCCAAAAAAATGACGACGTCGATTGACCAGGAACGAAACGCCATGAATGTAGGCCAGTTACGCATTTCCCGCCGCTCGATCGCTATGGCCGCCGCCTTGGTCGGCATGGTGTCGCTGGCGATTGGCGCCCATGCTGCGCTCAACATGCGCGCGCTGGATGCCGCCAAGGCGATCGAGACCGAGCAGAGCACGTTTGCCGCCGGCAAGCATGCCTCGAAGATCGCACTCGTGATCGGCAACGGCAATTATCCCGACGCGTCCGATCCCCTGGCCCAGCCGATCAACGACGCCCGCGCGCTGACGGCCGCACTTCGTCATAACGGCTTTGACGTCGACGTCGTCGAGGATGCTTCCAGGGACGACATGGCCCGCGCGGTCGAGCGGATGAAGGCCAAGATCCGTCCCGATTCCGTGGTCATGCTGTTCTTCGGCGGCTATGGCGTCCAGGTCGGCCGCGAAAGCTTTATGATCCCGGTCGATGCCACGATCTGGAAGGAGACCGATGTGCGCCGCCAGGGCGTCAGCATCGAATCCGTGCTCGACATGATGAAGGAGCAGGGCGCGAGGGCAAAACTCGTCGTGATCGATGCCTCTAGGCGCAACCCCTATGAGCGCCGCTTCCGCGCCTTCTCCCATGGGCTGGCCCCGATCGCGGCCCCCGACAACGCGTTGATCCTGACCTCGGCCACCCCCGGCAAGGTCGCCGACGACGGCAAGGGCCGCCACAGCGTGCTGATGACCGAGCTTTTGGCCAATCTGAACGCGCAGGCCACGGGCGCCGAGACCGTCTTCAACAAAACCCGCGTCGCGATCTCGCGCGCCTCCGACGGCGAGCAGGTCCCCTCCGTCTCGTCCTCGCTCTTGGAAGACGTCCGCCTCGGCGGCGAAAGCGCCGGCGGGTAAGGGCTAATCCTCGAGCCGCTTGCGCGCTGCACCTCGCCCCGCCTGCGGGGAGAGGTCGCCCGGCGAAGCGTAGCGAAGTCGGGCGGGTGAGGGGGACTCACCGCGAGGACTTCATCTCCAGAATTTGCGGAAGCAGCCCCTCACCCCAACCCTCTCCCCGCAAGAGCGGGGCGAGGGAGAAGAAAAAGATCAGCGCGCTTCGCACACGCCTTGTGGTTAGTCACCTCTCCCCGCTTGCGGGGAGAGGTCGGATCGCATCGCAGATGCGATCCGGGTGAGGGGGACTCTCCGCGCACTCTTCATCTTCGGAATTTGCGGAGACAGCCCCTCACCCCAACCCTCTCAGAGCGAGCTTCGCTCGTCTCGACCCCGCGAAGAGCGGGGCGAGGGAGACCTCACTTCGCATCCGCAGCTGCCGTCAACGCCCTTACCGGATCCCCCTCGCGCAGCAGCGCGCCGGCGCGCGCCACCACGATGTCGCCTTCCTGCAGGCCTTCCTTGATTTCGACCTGGCCGTTGAGCATCAGCCCGACCGCGACCCGCCGCGTCTCGATCCGCCCGCGCCGCACCACCTGGACCACGGTGCCGGCCGAGCCATAGAGCACGGCGGTGAGCGGCACCGACACGCCGCAGCTCTGCCCGGTCGTGATCCCCGCGCGGCCGGAGGAATTGACCAATAGCCGCTGGTTCGCCGTCAGCGCGATGAAGACCTGGCCGAGCTGGCTGTCGGGCTGCACCGTCGGCGCCACCCGCCGCACCCGCCCCGCCACCTCGGGCCCGCCGACCACCTTGACCCGCGCCGGCTGGTTGACTTGGAGTTTTGCAAGATCCGCGGTCGGCACCAGGCCGATGAGATCGAATTCGCTGCGCGCGATGATGGAAAACAGCGCTTCCCCGCGCCCCGAGGCCTGCGCCCCGATCACCGCGGACGAATTCGAGATCAGGCCTGCCACCGGCGCCTGCACCACCTGCATGCCGCCTTCGGGCAGCGTCAGCCGGGCGAGCGTCTGGCCGGCGGTCACCGTATCCCCGGCATCCGCCAGGATTTCAGCCACCTTCAACCCCGGCCGTTCGGGGCGCACCGCCGTCTCCTCCCGCGCCAGCACGATGCCCGACACCTCGACGATGTCGTTGAAGCAGGATTTTGCGGCTTTGAGCACGGTGACCGCCGCGCCCTTGGGGGCGTCGGGGTCGTCGGCGGCGAAGGTGGGGTGGGGGAGGAGGGTGAGGAGGGCTGCGGCGGCGGGCGCGAGTAAGGTGCGCGAAAGCCTCAGCGAGGCGAAAGGATTCATCGGCATCCCATTCTCGTTTTCGAGGTTATCGATATCAGAAGGCTGGCTCTGGAGCCAAGCGACAATGGAAATTGGGGACGTGATAGCAGATTTCAGGGTGAATTTTGACCAGAGAATTTAAAGGTCTGACCAAGCTGGAGCAGGCAAAGGATAGTTCGGCTAGGTTAGGCTTTCAGGTCGTCATTTGAAATCAAGGCCTAGTCCTACATCTGCAAATCACGGCATACTGGGGCATGAATAAACCTAAAGCTGCAGATTACATCCGCGAGTACCTCGTGCGCATGGCCGAGATACGCGGGACCGGCGGGGCCACCAAAGAAACATCCTATTACAGCGCCCTCGAAAACCTTTTGAACCATTTCGGCAAGGACCTCCGCCCTCGAGTTATCTGCAACGGCCAGCTCCGTAATCAAGGTGCCGGAAACCCAGACTTTGGCCTCTATACGAAAACCCAACTGCAGGGTGGCGAGCCGCGCCCCGCTCAAATTCCTGAGCGTGGAGTCATTGAGGTGAAGGGCCTCGCCGACAAGAATTGGCAAACGGCCAAGAGTGCGCAGGCGACAAAATATTTTGGACATTACCACTTGGTGCTCGTGACCAACTACCGGGAGTTTCGGCTTATTGGCGAGGATGAAAATGGAAAAGCAACGGAGCTTGAGCACTATGTCCTAGCGATTGATGAGCCCTCTTTTTGGAGTATGACGGCGAATCCCGCGCTTGCTGTGGCTGAGCACGCCGTTCATTTCGAAGAATTCCTGCGGCGCGTCATGATGACCGCGGCGCCTTTGGTGAAAGCTCAGGATGTCGCCTGGTTTCTCGCCTCCTATGCGAGAGACGCTTTACAAACTCTCAATGCTAAGGGTTCCGGAACGCTTGATCCCTTGCGCAAGGCTTTGGAAACCGCGCTCGGAATCAAATTTGAAGGTGAGGAAGGAGATCACTTCTTTAAATCCACCCTCATCCAGACGCTTTTCTATGGAGTGTTCTCGGCCTGGGTTGTGTACGTCAAGCAAAGTATCAACCGCTTTGATTGGAGGGCCGCCGCCTATACTTTGACCGTGCCGATGGTGAAAGCGCTATTTGAGCAAATCGCCACGCCAAGCAAGCTTGGCGCACTTGGCCTCATTCCAATACTTGATCGGACTGCTGAAGCACTCAATCGGGTCGACCAGAAAGCCTTTTTTAAAACCTTCGATACAGGCGAAGCAGTACAACATTTCTATGAGCCTTTCCTGCAAGCGTTCGATCCAGAACTCAGAAAGAGTCTAGGCGTTTGGTATACGCCCAACGAAATCGTTACCTACATGGTGGAGCGCGTGGATCATGTCCTCCGCACTGAATTGGGGCGGCCCAATGGCCTCGCCGACAAAGACGTCTACGTGCTCGATCCCTGCTGCGGGACGGGCACCTATGTAGTTGCGGTCCTAAAGCGGATCGAGAAGACCCTTCGTGCTCAGGGTGAGGACGCGCTTCTCGCAGATGATATTAAGCAGGCGGCACGAGACCGTGTATTTGGCTTCGAGTTATTGTCTGCTCCGTTTGTTGTTGCTCACTGGCAGGTCGGCAACTACCTAGCACAGATCGGCGCTCCGCTTGACGCCGCGCACGGAGAGCGGGCATCCATCTACCTCACTAATTCGCTGACCGGATGGGAGCCGCCAAAGGGACCGAAAGCGAATCTACCGCTGTTTCCTGAACTGGAGCAGGAACGCGATGCTGCGGAGCATGTAAAACGCGATGTGCCGTTGCTCGTAGTCTTGGGAAATCCACCATACAACGCATTCTCCGGCACAAGTCCCGAGGAAGAACAGGGCCTCGTCGAGCCTTACAAAGACGGCTTGATTAAGAAGTGGGGCATAAAAAAATTCAATCTCGACGAGCTTTACGTGCGCTTCATGCGCGTCTCTCAGCGCCGCATTGCGGAGGGCACGAAACAGGGCGTTGTCTGCTACATCTCAAGCTTTTCGTACCTGTCTGACCCATCTTTTGTTGTTATGCGTCAGCGTTTGCTGAATGACTTCGATAAGGTCTGGATTGATTGCCTGAATGGCGATAGTCGCGAGACAGGTAAGAAGACGCCGACCGGCGAACCCGATCCTTCTGTCTTTTCGACGAGCTACAACCCCGCTGGCATCCGTCTCGGGACGTCCATTGGTCTCTTCACCCGCAAGCTTGCGCACAGCCCAGCCAAAGCAGTTAGCTACCGAGATTTTTGGGGCAAATCCAAACGCGAGGATTTGCTTAATAGCCTCACCGCGACGGACCTCGAATCTTCCTATCTTCAGGCGCAGCCTAACGAGGAAAATCGATTCTCTCTTAGACCTCAGGATGTTTCGGACACCTACAGGTCCTGGCCAAAGGTCACAGAACTAGCTGAGTTGTCTCCGATTGCCGGACTACAGGAAATGAGATTCGGAGCTCTCCTTGCACATGGTCGAGCAGAGCTTGAAGCCAGTATTTCGAATTACCTCAACCCTAAAAAATCGTGGGCTGAGGTCGTCGCAACTGCCAGCGGGCCGATACGCGATGCAGGAGCCTTTGACGCCGAAACGTCGCGCACTCGCCTTCTCTCCAAAGAGCCGTTCAGTGCCTCCAATATTCGGCGTTACAGTCTTTATCCGATGGACAATCGCTGGGCATATTGGAGCGCGGTCCCTACGTTGTGGAACAGGGCGCGGCCTCAACTAGTCTCGAACGCGTTCTCAGGCAACCAATTCCTAGTGGTCCGGATGTCAGCAGAGCGTCCGGATGAGGGAGTTCCTGCCATGCTTACGGCGTCCTTGCCCGACTACCATCTGCTACGCCCGAACGTTGTAGCTATTCCTCTCATGGTTGAACATCATGTTGATAGCGGACTCTTCGCCGCCGAACAGAAAGCCAATCTTTCCTCCTCGGCTAGGAAATACTTGCGGGCAATCGGTTGCTGCGAGCCTGATAGCGATCCGGCAAGCGCGAAGCTCGTTTGGTATCATGCCTTAGCTATCTTCTTTTCTCCACAGTATCTCAAGGAGCATCGGGATGGCGTTCTCACAGATTGGCCGCGTGTTCCTTTGCCAAGCGACCTTTCGACCTTGCAGAGTTCTGCAGCATTAGGACAGCGGATCGGCGCGCTTCTCGACCCAGATCTCCAGGTTGCGGGAGTTACGAGCGGCACAATTGATTCGCGGCTGGTCGGCCTCGGCGCACTTTCGCGAGTCGACGGAAAAGCCTTGAAACCGGTGGACCTCAGCCTCTCCGCCGGTTGGGGACATCGCACAACTAAGGGGATCATCATGCCGGGAGCGGGACGAACCAGAAAAGGCTCCTATGATCCCCAGCAGTCTTCGACGCTCAGTAAGACCGACGTCGAGGCACTCGGCGCACCCATCGATATTATGTTGAATGACGTGGCAACTTGGCTAGCGGTCCCATCCAGCGTCTGGGAATATCGAATCGGCGGATATCAAGTGGTGAAAAAGTGGCTCTCGTATCGTGAGGAATCGGTGCTTGGACGCCCACTCACAAAGGATGAGGCTCGAGAAGTTACGGCAATTGTCCGGCGACTAGCTTCGATCATTTTGATGGCGGACGAACTGGACTCAAACTACGTCGTTGCAAGAGATGATGCTTTTCTCCCGGCCGCGAATGTCGATTAGCGTAGCGAGCTCAATTCGCGCTGACTTCGATATTTAGGGAGGACATTGTTGAGCTCGCTAAGATTATACGCTATAGGAATTATCACGGAAACGTGATACTATTAGGCCTAATAGATGATGTACTAGGCGCTATAGCGTGGCACCTATGTTGACGCCCGCTTCCGGGCGCCGCACAGGAGCCTACTATGATGCCGCAAGTCACACTTGAAACCTCAACCATTGAACGCATGAAAGCTTACGCAGAACCCCTGGTCGATACGATGGACTCAGTGATTTTGAAAGGGCTCGATGCAATCGACATGCTGAAGGCGAAGACCAACGAACCCACCTCCGCCGAGCGCATCTTTAACCCCGCCTCACCCCCCAACCTTGCCTACACCACCGTCAAATCGGTCGTGTGGAAGGGTAAGCGCCTTTCCCCCGCTGAAGCTTACTGGAATCCGCTGATGTTCATTGTCATCCGCGAAACTGTGAAGCACATGACGAAGGAACAGGCCCGCAACCTGATCCTCTGCAACAAGGTGACAGGGAAAAAGGAAGACAATGGATACAAGTACGTCGATGAGGTGGGCGTTTCCATTCAAGGCCAAGACGCCAACAACGCTTGGAAAACGACTTATAACGTTCTACAGGCCCTCAAAATGCCCTTGGAAGTCATCTTCGCCTGGCAGGATAATCCCAAGGCCGCAACGCCTGGCGCAATTGGCAAGTTCGCTGTTACGTTCGAATAATCGAATGACAATTCTAAAATCAGGGCGGCAGACGTGCCGCTCTTTTCTTTTGCTGGCGAGCCAGCCGCTCTACCGTAGGGCAAAGTTAGAAGAGAAACACTAAACCGTGTCAAAACGTTGCAAGCGGAAGGAAGTGCTGAGTGCTCAGCGGAGCAATGAAATCCAAGGCACTTCGAACCTAACTCAATTCGACGTTAGACGGGCAGGGACGTGAAGGGAATCTTCGATACAAAAGCGAACTCTGGTTACGACGACGAAATCGTGCGCCGCTACCACTTCCCTCCTCAGTACCGGACTGTGGCCCAGCAACTGATCGGCGATTGGATTGTTTATCGAGAGCCGCAGCGAAACGGCGGCCGCCGTGCCTACATCGCCGTTGCCAGGGTGCAACGGATAGAGGCCGATCCGCTCCGTGCCGGCTATTCCTATGCCCTTGTCGACGAGTATCTACCGTTCGATCGGCCGGTGCCATTTGCTAACAACGGCGCCTACGCCGAGGCCGCCTTGCGCGAAATCAGCAATCCGAGCCGCGTAGGAGCCTATCTGCAGGGCAAGTCGATCCGAATTGTTTCTGATGCGGATTTTGAGGAGATCGTACGCGCTGGTCTCGGCGAGACGATTGGGCCCGCCAACGCAGTCCGTCCTGAGCTTGATCCTTATCAATTTGACGAGGAGACTTTAGACTTGCTCGGAGCGCCGCCCGCGGAGCAGGAGAGGCGAATAGAGCAAATTCTTGTCAACCGAAAAATCCGCGAAGCTAGCTTCCGCCGTCATGTTTGCGAAGCTTACGATAACCGGTGCGCCGTGACAGGACTTCGGATTGTGAACGGCGGCGGAAAGGCCGAAGTCCAAGCCGCGCATATTTGGTCAGTAGCCTCCGGCGGTCCGGACGTTGTTCAGAACGGCTTGGCGCTGTCGGGAACAGCGCATTGGCTTTTCGATCGTCATCTCATTTCACTAACCGATGATTATGGGCTATTGGTTTCGCACAATAAGGTGCCGGCCGAATTGCGCAGTCTTTTTTCCAAGCATTTGGACCGTATCCATCTCCCGGACGATCCAAGGCTGTGGCCACATCGCAGCTATGTCGCGAGACATCGCGAAGCATTCAGCTCAACTTGAAAAGCTTCATTGATCGAAGCGGCGAAACGCGGCTTCGACGTCTTCATCGGTGGCGAACTGGCGGCGCTTGGCTTGAGCGAGGCCCTCCAGCACGCTGGGCAGATGTGCCGGATCGATGGCCTCCGGCTCCTCCTCGTCGCCGGCCAAGGTAAGCATCGCGCGCGCGATTTCATCCTGGCTGCCGGGAGGCAACCGGCGCACCGCTTCGAGGGCTTTTTCCAGGAGTTTTGTCATGGCCAATTATATGCGGTGTTCGGACCGGAATGGAAGGCCGCGCCTGCCCTCGCACCAAGGCTTTACGGCACTGTTGCAATCAAGTGTCGCGCAAAAGAATAGAGCCCCGCCAAGGCGGGGCTCCAGTTCGTCTCACGCAATCTCATCCCCCGCATCAATTCCCCGCGCCGGGCGTCTTGCCCGACCCGGCCCCCGTCGGCGTTCCGCCGGAGGGATTGGCGGGCGCCGCGCTGTCCGGCTTCGTGCCGCCGTCCTGCTTCATGGTGGCGCCGGTCGTCGTGGAGGAGGGGTGTTTGCTGTGGTGGTTCGGCTTCGCGTCGGCAGCGAAGGTTGAGCCGAGGAGGCCGGCGATGGCGAGCGCGCCGAGGAGCAGTCTGGTCTTCATCATGAGATCATCTCTTGCTGGTTGGTGGATGCGGGTCAAACACGAAAAATCCCCGATGCAGTTCCGGCGCGCTTCGACATGGGACGTCGGCGCTTTCGCGCGCCACGCCGGCCCTCGGTTACGTTCTGAACAGACGAAGGCGTTTTGATGCCGCTTGCATCAAGATCAAGCGAGGAGGGCGGCGCGTTGGCGCGCGGGCGCGTGACGAGGCGGCAAAATCCGATGCGCGAAAAATTTAATTTCGTGAACCAAATCAAGCTGATTTGGGTCGTCCAGTCGTCGTTGCAAAAACAAATCCCTTCTCGCCCCACCCAAATCACCTCTATATCCCCCGCCGTCTCGTTCCCCTGGAGGGGCGGCTCATGATCGTCACGGACGTTGGGAACGGGATGCGGTGGACGCGGCAGCGTCGGTTGCGCAAATGCTTTTCGCAGGGCGGGTTTTATCACCCGTGAGCGATCGGCAGCGCACGGACGAACGATGCTATCACGTACGGCCAAATCGTGTGGTCCTGACGCCTCGACGCCGGCGTCAAGTCCTTGCGGAGGTGTTGCGGGCCCGACCGGGTCTTGCAAAACCATTTTTCCGCGGGGCGACGGTGACAAGAAAGCCCGATCACCGGGGAGAGCACGACATAAGCCGTTAAAACCATTGCGTAGGGAATGCCGGGTCGTCTGGCTGAACCTGTGGTGAATACTCGTGTGCTTACTACACTGCACACGAGGCTGCGGGTGCAGCCGGCACCCGGCATTCCCTGCGCCCTCTGATTTTTCGGGGCGAGATTTCTGTCACACGCCCGGGCGCGCTCGCGCCGCGGGGCGCGGACGTGTGTCTGGCCGTGTGTCTAGCCGTGTGTCTAGCCGTCATCGCCATGTGTCTCCTCGTCATTGCGAGCGAAGCGAAGCAATCCATCTTCCTTACCGCGGCGCCAAAGCTGGATTGCTTCGCTTCGCTCGCAATGACGGTGGAGAGACCGTCGGGCTGTTTGAAAATTGAATCCGGAACGAATTTGCGTTGAGGCGCAGCGGCGCCTTCTCCCTCGCCCCGCCCTTCGCGGGGAGAGGGTCGGGGTGAGGGGCCTCTATCCGCGAATACCGAAGCTGAAGCATGCGCGGTGAGTCCCCCTCACCCGCCGCGCGAAGCGCGCGGCGACCTCTCCCCGCAAGCGGGGCGAGGTGACCGGAGCCCTACTGCTTCCTTCTCCGCGCCGCGGCCAGATCCACCGCGTCGGCCTCCTCGCGCCAGCGCAAAATCTCGACCGCCAGCACCGGATGATTGAATCCCTTCAGCTGCAGGTCATCCAGCGGCTTGCCGTCGACCCATTGCTCGACCATGCCGTAGACGCGCCTGGAGACAACAATCTGGTCGGCCTTTGCCTCATCGCACAGGCGCGACGCCAGGTTGGTGACGCTGCCGATCGCGGCGTATTCGAGCCGCTGCTCGAAACCGATCTGGCCAAGCGTCGCATACCCCAGCGCGATGCCGACGCCGAAGCCGAGCGAGTGGCCGCGGTTGCGCCATTTCTGCGTCAAGACGCCGATCGTATCGCGCATCTCGACCGCCATCTTCACCGCGCGCTTGGTGTGATCGGCAAACTTTATCGGCGCGTTGAACAGGATCATCACGCCATCGCCGGCATAGCGATCGAGCGTGCCCTCGTAGCGGAAGATCAGCTCTCCCAGTGCCGCATGATATTCGCGCAGCACGTTCATCGCCTCTTCCGGCTCGGTCGCCTCGGTAAAAGCCGTAAAGCCGCGCAGATCGCAGAACACCACGGTGACTTCACGGCGGTGGCTGTCGAGCAGCGAATCATGGCCGTCGGAGGACGCAATCAATTGCGCCACCTGCGGCGGCAGGAAACGCTCCAGCCGGCGGATGCGCTCGATCTCGCCGAGCTGTTTTTCCACCCGCTCCTCGAGCGACTTGTTCCAGTTTTTCAACTGCTCGGTCTGCGCCTCGAGTTTTGTCGCCTGCTGCTGCACGGTCGAATGCGCCGACGAAAGCTCGCGGCCTTTCTGGTCGACTTCCGTGAACAGCCGCGCGTTGCGCATCGCGAGCACCGATTGGTGCGCAAAGGTCCGCATCAGCCCGATCAGATTCGGCGAGAATTCGCCGGCGTTTTTGCGCAGCACCACCAGCGAACCCAGCGTGCCGGTCTGGTCGACCAGCGGCACCACCAGCACCGAATGGAAACCGGCCGCGACCGCGACGTCGCGCAAAATATGATCCTTGGCATCGGCAAGATTTGCGATCGCGACCGGCTCGCTTTTGGCGGCGGCCTGGCCGAGCACGCTTCCCGCTTCGTCGATCGCCAGATGCGCGCCATCGGCAGAGCGATCGATGCCGATCGCTTCTGCGAGGTTGAACTGATGTTTTGCCGCGTCATAGCCATAGATCAAGACCGCGTCGGCATGGGTGATTTCGAGCGCGCGGGCGGCGACCGTGGGCAGCACGGCGTTGAGATCGAGCGAGGAGGCGACCGCGCGGCCGACTTCTTCCAGCACCTTGAGCTCGTTGATCGACTGCGCCAGATCACGCGTGCGCGCCTCGACCTTGGATTCGAGGTCGGTATAGGTCTCGTGCAATTGCCCGGCCATGCTGTTGAATTGGTTGGCGAGCTCTTCCAGCTCGTCCTTGGTGTGCACGTCGATGCGATGGCTGAAATCGCCGGCGCCGAGCCGCCGGGCGCCTGTACGGAGCGCCGTGATCGGGATCAGCATGCGCCGCGCGAGAAGCGTGCCGGCGAGGATCGCGACCACGAGGCCGAGGCCGATCAACAGCGCGATGCGCACCAGCTGGTCGCGGATCGGGGTCAGCGCCTGCGCCGTCGGCTGTTCGAAGAACACGAACCAGCCGAGTTTCGGCACGGCGGAGGCCGCGGTGAACACCGCGTGCCCGTCGGAATCGGTGCCGGACGCCAGCGGCGCGCCCTCCGGCGTCATCAGGGGAGCGACCTGCGGCAGGCTGGAGAGGTCCTTGCCGATGTCGGGACCCTTGGCCGAGGTGGCCAGCACCTCGCCGCGCGAGTCCGTCACATAGGCGTAAGCGGTCTTGCCGACCTGGGCGTCGCCCAAAAAGTCCGACAGGAACCGCAAATCGATATCGGCCACCGTCACGCCCGCATTGAAGCCGGAATGCGCCACCGCGATCGACATATAGGGGTTGCTGCCCCTGAAATAGGCGGGGGCAAAACTGACGCCGCGCGTGACGGTTTCGGTGAAGCGCACGTCGCGGGAAAAATCGGCCTGGCTGCCGACCAACATCTGGGTGCGCGACAGCCGCAGCAATTCGCGGCCGTTGCCGCCGAGCAGGGACAGCTGGGAGACGGCGGGGACCTGGTTGAGCAGCTGCGCGTAGTCGGCGCGGTGCTGTTCCAGCGTCTGCGAGGAGGCGTGGGTGACCCAGCTGATCTGGCGTTCGAGGTCGGCGATCGATTGCTCGATCCGCTTCGCGGTCGCCTCCGCCTTCTCGCCCAAGCCGTCGATCAGTGTGGTCCGGGTCGCCCGGTAATTGATCCAGGTTTCCACCGCGCCGTTCACGGCCAGCACGAATACCACCAGGCCCACCAGCGAGATGACGTATTTGGCGAACAGGCCTTCGCGGAGAAACCAGATCTTGTCCTTGACGCCGATCATCCGGACCCTCGTGCGCTCAACCCCAACGGGTAGGCGCAACCGCACCGGCGGCGCCCCTAATGGGGGCGGGCCGCGTTCATCTGCGGCCTATTTAGCACAGTTTGCGCGGTGTTACCGGCCCTCCACCCGCATGGTTAGCCCGGATTATGGGCAGGGAGGGGTAATAAGGCGCGGCGAAATCCCCCACCCCAACCCTCCCCCGCAAGCGGGAGAGGGGGAAGAAAAGCAGCTTGCTGGGCCCTATCCCTCCCTCTCCCGCCCTTTGCGGGGGAGGGTCGGGGTGGGGGTGTCTCCGCAGCGGCAGTGGTAGTGCGCGTGATAAGCTCAGACCGCTCAGCGGTTAAACAACTGTCGCAGCACGTCGTTCATGGGCTGGCTGTCCTGCTGCGCCGGCGGCGGGGCCGGATCGTTCGGCGCCTGCGCCGGTGGCGGGGCCGATGCGGCGGGAGCCTCAGTCGGAGGCGTTTGCGTTGGAATGCCGCGGCCGCGGCTCATTCCCTGCTGGAACAGGTTGCCCAGTGTCTCGCCGAGCTTGCCGAGCTGATCGCCCTGTCCGCCGCCAGTGCCGGCGCTGTTCCCGCCCGCTCCGCCGCCGCCCAATCCGTTCACCAATCCGCCGAGGCCGCCAAGACCGCCGCCATTGGCGCCGAACAGCCCCTTGCCCATCTCCTTCAGTTTTGCGTACGCCGCATCCGGATTATCCAAAATGCCCGCCATATCCGGATAGATCCGCGGCTGTGCCCACGGGCCCTCGATCATCACGGGAATGCCGAGCCCGAGCGGATCGGACGCGCGGCCCTGGCCCTCGGTTGTCATCACGAGTTTTGGCTCGACCCGAAACGCCAGTTGCTTGGTGCCGAGATCGATGGTTCCTGTCCCCGTCATCCGCACCAGCGGCCCGACCAGGTTGAGGTCAGTCGTGACGGCCTGGCCCTTGTCGATCCGAAACGAGGCCGAGAGCTGGGAGAGATCAGTCACCTGCTCCTTGCCCTCCTGCCATCCGGACAGCGTGCTGGCGGTCAGGTTACGGACCATCTGCGCCACGTTGAGGCCGCGGATGGTGCCGTCCTGGAAATTGGCGAACACGGTGCCGTTGAGGTTCGACATGATGGCGCGCTGGCTCATGCCGTAAGAACGCACGCTGATCTTCGCCTGCATCTTGCCGTCGAGCTTGTCGAAATCCGCCGCACTCTGCAAAAGCGGCAGCGCGCGCACGCCGACAATGTCGCTCGCCATCGCAAAGCCCGGGTTGCCGGTGGTGGCATCGATCAGGAACTGGCCGTTGACCTGGCCGCCATAGGCCGCAAGGTTCGGAAAACCGCATTTCAGCACGCCGCCGGCAAGGGTCGCGTCGATCGCGGCCGGTGCGAAGCGCGCTTGCCCGATATTGAGCTCGGCGGCGGAAATCCTGACCTGGGCGTCGACATAGTTCATGCCGTTGAGATCGATCGTGGCGTTGCTCCAGGGTTGCGAACCCTGCGAGCCGGACTGATCGGCGGGCGCCTTGGACATTGCAATGTCGAGGCGCTGGAAATCGAGATCGAGCTTGACCAGTGGCTTGCTCGCCATGTCGACCGAGGCCCAGCCATTGAACGTCGCATCGCCGAGCGTTCCGGTGACGCCGTTGATCATCACGATGGCGCCGTTGAGGCGGACCTCGGCCTTCGCCGTCAGCGGGGCATCGAGCGAGCCGGGCGCATCCAGCGTGAGCTCGAGGGGAATATTCTGCCGCTCCAGCGGCGCGGCCGGCGCGGTCGCCTTGATGTCGAATTTCAGCGGATGCTCGCCGGCACGCGCGCTGCCGGTGATCTTGACGTGACGGTCGGCGCCGATCCGGACATCGGCATTGATGCCGTCGATGTGATTTTCCACGCGGTCGTGCAGATTGGAGAGCACCACGCCACCATCGGTGACGGTCATGCGATCGATCGTGACATTATCGCCGTCAGAGGTGCCGGACTTTGTCGATCTCGAAGAAGCATTGGGCAATTGATCACGCTCGCGCAGCAACGGGCGATACAGGACCGGATGGACGATCTTGAGTTCGGTGATTTTCGGCTTGCCCGACCAAATGCTGTTCAGCGTGATATCGGCCTGCACGCTGCCGATCGTCAGGCGGTTGCTGGTGTCGCGGTCCTTGGGGTCCTGCAGCGTCAGGTCGTTCAAGGTCACGTTCAGCGTCGGCCACAGGCCGATTTTGGTCCCGCCCTTAATCGTCAGCCGGTAGCCGGTTTCGCGCTCGACCCGGTCCTGTATTTGCGAGGTCAGGAAGCCGGACGGCACCCCGATGATCAGAAGCAACGCGGCGATAACGATGACGGCAGCGACGGCGGCGCCTGCGAATTTCAGTGCTCTCATGACGAATTTCCAAACCGGGCAAGCGGCTTCGATCTCAGCCGCGCCATCTCGGGCCATATCAGGGCGTGGCCTTTTCCCTTAAGCTTATCCCGGAAGGGGAGGCCGCTCAAAGGAGCTAAAAATAGTCCGGGGTGCTGCAAACTTATGTGACTTATGGCACACTTCTCCGGACGGCATTTTGCAAGACCACCCATTTGACGATTTTGATCTGGCTCCGGTTCGAGCCTAGTTCCCAAGGAAGGCATTGCAATGAGCAAACAGGCCGAATTTGCGGTCATTTTGAAAATGAATCCGATGTTCGCGGACCTAGGCTCCGACGAATTGCAGCGGATTTCCGGCCTTTGCCACACCCAGAATCTCGGCGTCGGCGAGATGCTGTTCCAAAAGGGCGATCCCGGCGACGCCCTGTTCGGGGTCCGCCGCGGGCAGATCCGGATCGAGACCGGGGCTTCCGACGGCAGCCGCCTGACCCTGAATTTCATGGGTCCCGGCGATCTCTTCGGCGAGGTCGCCGTCCTCGACGGCCAGAGCCGCACCGCGGATGCGACCGCGGGCGAGCCTACCGAATTGTTCGTGCTGCGGCGGGAGGATTTCCTTTCGCATCTCGAGCGCGAGCCGAAGGTCGCGATCAAGATCATCCAGCTGTTGTGCCAGCGCATCCGCTGGCAGAGCGAGCGGATGGAGGAATCCATGCTGCAGCCATTACCCATACGCCTGGCGCGAAGGCTGTGTGCACTGGCTTCCGATTACGGCTCCGAGGTGCACATCTCCCAGGAGCAACTCGGCATCTTCGTCGGCGCCGCGCGCGAAAGCGTCAACCGCCAACTGCAGCTCTGGCGGAAAGACGGCATTTTGGATTTACAGCGCGGCCGCATATTGCTGCAGAACATGACCAAGCTGACGGCGGTGGCACGGAACGAGTGAGGGCGGTCAGATCCGCGCTTCCCGTCCATGCGAACCGGCTTCGCTTGAATCAGTCGTAGCGGCGGCGGTCCTCGCCGCTATCCAGATTAACCGAGCTCTGCACTACCTACTCAGCCGCAGGCGAGTGCACGATCGAGGGCGGCTGCGGCTTATGTTCGGCCGGCGGATGCGCACCATGTCCAGCCGGCGCATCCTCGCTCTCCCCGTGCGAGACCACGAGCTTCTTCCCGAAACGCCAGAACAGCGCGCCGACGTCGTCCATCATCATGAACATCGCCGGCACGAACACGAGAGACAAGACGGTCGAGAACACCAGGCCGCCGATCACCGCGAGCGCCATCGGCGAGCGGAATTCGCCGCCGGCGCCGAATGCCAGCGCCGAGGGCATCATGCCGGCGGCCATCGCGATCGTGGTCATCACGATCGGGCGGGCGCGCTTCATGCCGGCGTCGATGATGGCTTCATCCCGCGGCTTGCCTTCGCGAATCGATTCGACCGCGAATTCCACCAGCATGATGGCGTTCTTGGTGACGATGCCCATCAGCATCAGGATGCCGATCCAGACCGGCGTCGTCAGCTGCTTGCCGGTCACCAGCAACGCGGCGATCGCGCCGCCGATCGACAGCGGCAGCGAGAACAGGATGGTGATCGGCTGCAGGAAGGTTCCGAACAATAGCACCAGCACCGCATAGACCATCATCAGGCCGGAGGTGATGGCGGTGGCAAAGCCCGCCGACAATTCGTTCAGGCTTTCGGCGTCGCCCGACGGGCTCACCTTGACGCCTTTCGGCAGGCTCTTCATGACCGGCAGGTCGTAGATTTTCTTGGTGGCGTCGCCGAGCGCCGCGGTGCCGACGAGATCGGCCGCGACCGTTGCCTGCCGTTCGCGGTCATAGCGGTTGATGCTGGTCGGGCCCTGGTCGAGTTTGATGTCGGCGATGACCGACAGCGGCACGCCGCCCTTTTCGCCGTGCTCGCCCAAGGGAACGCGCAACTGCTCGAGCAACGAGAGATCGCCGCGCGCGGCGTCTTCGAGCTGGACGCGGATCGGCACAAGGCGGTCGCCGGCGTCGAATTTCGCCAGCGCCGGACCGACGTCGCCGATGGTGGCGACGCGGATGGTCTGCGACAGGCTTTCGGTGGAAACGCCGAGCCGCGCCGCCAGATCCGCCCGCGGCTGGATCCGCAATTCGGGCCGGTCGAGCGAGGTCTCGGAAATCACATTGGCAATCAACGGAATTCGCTTCATCTGGGTCGCGAGTTCGCTCGCAACGTTGCTGACGATGTTGCTGTCGACGCCGGTGACGACCAGCGAGATGGCGCGCAGGCCGTTTTCGTCGAGGAACCAGAACCGGATATCGGGGACGTTCTCCAGTTCCTGGCTGATCGCGAGTTCGAGTTCGCGCTGGGTGATCTTGCGCTCGGTCTTCGGCGTGTAATTGATGATCAACGCCGCGCGGCGCACCTCAAAGGTTCCCGGCGGCACCCTTCCGCCGTCGACGAACACGCTTCTGACCTCGGGACGCTTGCGCAGGCGCGCGACGATCTCTTCGGTGGTCTTCTCGGTAAAGGCGAGCTGCGAGCCCGGCGGCAGCTCCATCGCGAGCAGCGAGCGCGCGGTGTCCTGCGCCGGCAAGAAGCCCTGGGGCAACAGCGTGATGCTCCAGATCGAGGCGGCGAAGATGCCGAAGCCGATCAGCACGGTGATGAAGTAATGATGCACCGACCAGGTCACGAGCCTTGTATAGCCCTTCAGCACGCGCCCCGGCGGCGGGTCGTCATGCGCATGATCTTTCAGGAAATAGGCGGCCAGCACCGGCGTGACGAAGCGGGCGGCGAGCAGCGAGAAGAACACCTGCACCGACACCGTGATGCCGAATTGCTTGAAGAACTGCCCGGCGATGCCGGACATGAAACTTGCGGGCGCGAAGATCGCGATGATGGTCAGTGAGATCGCGATCACCGCGAGACCGATTTCGTCGGCGGCCTCGAGCGCCGCGCGATAAGGCGATTTGCCCATACGCATGTGGCGCACGATATTCTCGATCTCGACGATAGCGTCGTCGACCAGAATACCGGTGGACAGCGTAATCGCGAGGAAGCTGACCAGGTTCAGCGAGAATCCCAGAATGTCCATCGCCCAGAACGCCGGGAAGATCGACAATGGCAGCGAGATCGCGGCGATGATGGTGGCGCGGATATCGCGCAGGAACAGCAGCACGATAATGACGGCGAGAATGGCGCCTTCGAACAGGGTCGAGATCGCGGCTTCGTAATTGCCTTTTGTGAACTCCACCGAGGTGTCGATCAGTTTCAGATCGACATCGGGATAGGCGACTTTGAGCGCGTCGATCCGCTTCTGCACAAGGCCCGCGACCACCACGTCGCTGGCGCCTTTGGAACGTTTGATGCCGAGCGCAACCACCGGCTCGCCGTTGAAACGCGCAAAGGTCCGGCGATCGGCGATGGTATCGGTGACGGTGCCGAGATCGTCGAGGCGCACCTCGCCGCCGCCGAATAGCGGAATCATGGTGCCGGCGAGATCGTTCAGCGTCTTGGCGCCGGCGAGCGTGCGGATCGCCTGGTCGTTCTTGCCGATCTCGGCGCGGCCGCCGGCGAGATCGACATTGGTGCCGCGCAGGCTCTGGCTGACATTGACGGCGGTGAGCCCCGCAGCCTGCAGCCGATCGGGATCGAGCGAGACCAGAATCTCGCGCTCGACACCGCCGATACGCTCGACCTGGGCGACGCCGCGCACGCCCTGCAGCGCGCGTTTGACCACGTCGTCGACGAAGTAGGACAATTGCTCCGGCGTCTTGCCGGGCGAGATCGCCGCATAAGTGACGATCGGCAGGCCGATCACGTCGACCCGCTGGATCAAGGGCTCGGTGACGTTTTGCGGCAAATTGGCGCGGACGCGCGTGACGGCGTCCTTGACGTCGTTGAGCGCCCGGTCGGTGTTGGTCTCGAGCGCGAACTGGATCGTCGTCACCGACAACCCGTCGGTGATCGAGGAAGAAATATGCCGCACGCCTTCGACGCCGGAGACGCCGTCTTCGATCGTCTTGGTGACTTGCGATTCAAGTTCGGCCGGCGCGGCGCCGAATTGCGATACCGCAACCGAGATGACCGGAATGTCGGCCGACGGCAGCCGCGTCACCGCGAGCTTGGTAAAACTGACCCAGCCGAGCACCAACAGGATGATCGAAAACACGACGGAGGGCAGCGGATTTCGGATCGACCATGCCGAGATATTGAGTGCCATCAGCGTACCCGCGTGCGATCAAGGTCCTCGGCGAACGTCGTCTTGATCTTGTCGCCGTCGTGCAGCGAAGAGCCGGCGTCGGCCACGACGACTTCGCCGACGTCGAGGCCTTCCAGGATTTCCGTGCTCGTGTCGGACACCAGTCCGACCCGAACCTTTCGCGTCTCAACCGTATCTCCTTTGACCACCTGAACTGTCAGATGGTCAATGGCGGTATGGGGGATCGCGACCCCGCAACTGCGCTTGGCGTCGATATTGGCGCGGGCAAACATTCCGACCTTGAGCGTCGGGTTGTTGGTCAGCGTGATCCTGACATGGCCGAGCTGGGTTGGGCGATCGATCTGCGGCGAAATCAGCCTGACGCGTCCGGGAAGGTCCGGCCCGTTGTCCCGGCTGATCCGTGCGGTCGCTCCCGGATTGAGCTTGAGCATGTGGACGCTCGGAACCTGTGCGTCCAGCTCGATTTCATTGTTGACCGAAATCCGGAACATCGGCCCGGCCTGCGGCGAGGCCGGCGCACCGGCGATGGTCCTGACCTCGGTGACGAGGCCGGGCGCCGGCGCGCGCAGCGATGTGGGGGGCGGCCTTCCGCCGCCTTGTTGGGATTGGGCGCCGGGCTGCGCCGGGGGCGGGGTCAGCCGCGCCAGTTCCTGATTGTCGGTGACCAAATCGCCTTCGCGGACCAAGACCTCCGAAACCTTCGATCCCTCCTGATCGACCCCGACCACCGCTTCCCGGCGCGGCACGATGAACCCGGTGACCCGCACCAGATCGGAGAAACACGCATTGGTGGACTTTGTCACAACGACCAGCGCGTTGCTCGGCGTTTCCTTTTCCTCGGGGTGAGGACGGTGCTCAAACCAGTACCATCCGCCACCCAGGGCAGCGAGGAAAACCACTGCCATTGCAGGCTTGAGGTATTCGGAGAATATCATCGCCGGATCAGTCCAGACCTACGCGGGAAATACGATAAGTGCCTTTATACCGTCATTGCGGGCGCAAGCGAAGCAATCCGGACAGGCGAAAGCAAGAGCCGGGTTAATTCGTCGCAATGACGGGAAAAAAGCAGATCGCCCGGGAAATGAATAAGCGTCCCGCAGGGCTGCGGGACGCGTGGGAGCTGCAGAAGCTTGGACGGTGCCACGAGAGGGCTTTACTTGGACGCCGTCGCCTTGTTTTCCATATTGACGACCTGCACCCGGCGGTTGACTTCCGAGAGCGGGTTATCCGCGTCCTTGAGCTTGCTCTTGCCGTAACCGACCGTCACGAGGTCGCTTCCGGCAATACCGTATTTGTCGACCAGATATTTCTTGATCGAGTCGGCACGCCGCTCGGAGAGATCCTGGTTGTAGGCTTCGCCGCCGGCGGCGTCGGTGTGACCGGCGACCACGAAGGTCGAGCCCTTCAGGTCGGGATTGGTAAGCGCCCGTCCCAGCGCCTGGACGGAAGGCATGGACTTTGTGCTGATATCGGCCGAGTTGTAGTCGAAGTTGATTTCCAGATCGATTTTCGGCTTGTCCTTGACGATGGTGGCGATTTCCTCGCGCTCGGTCGATGAAAGCGAGCGCGTCGACCGGCCGCGGATTTGCTGGACAAAACGCCCTTCCTCGGCGCTCACGGCCGGATCGACCTGCTGCGGCCCAACCGACAGGCCGCGGGTCAGCGGCTTCTTGGGCGGCGCCAGCGCCTTGACGATCTGATCCTCGGTGACATCCCCGGCGACGGCCGTTGCCACGCCAAAGGAAAGTGCTGCGCCGATCGTCAGTAGCGAAAGGATAGCGGCAAAACTTCCCCTTCCAGACTTTTTCGACATTGCCAGTCCCTCCTGCGCTGCCCGCGCGGTTCCAAATCAATTTGCAAAACGACCGCTTAAAAAAATCGGTCGCGGCCTTGCTTAAGCTACCTTGTTTGTCTCTGGCGGCGCCCCGGGGGTTCGAGGACACCTCACCCGTCAACTCAAATAATCGTCAACGCACCCCGTAACTGGCGAATTCCTTGACAATATTCGGATCCATGGCCTTGGCGTTGTTTATATCCAGTTCGCCCTCAGAAATCGAGCCATTGCGCTGCTTGGCAAGGCCCCGCCCGTACAGCGACGACGTCAATCGCGGGTTGATCTTCAGCGCGGCGTCAAAATCGGCAATCGCATTCTTGGCCAGCCCGCTTTTGAGGTTGACCAGGCCACGGCTGTCCAGGGCATCGACGAAGTTCGGGCGCAGCCGAAGCGCCTCGTTGCAATCCTTCAAGGCAGCCTGCAGGTCGCCGATCACCGTGCGCGCCCAGCAGCGGTTGTTGTAGGCCTCGACATCCTTCGGGTTGAGCCGGATGGTGTCGTCGAAGTCCCGGATCGCGAGGCTATAAGCACCTTTACTGGCATAGACCTGCCCGCGCCGATAAAGCGCGTTCTGATCGTCGGGGTTTTCGGCGAGTTTTGCGGTCAGGCTCTTGATCGTCGGGTCGTCGGCCAGCGCAAGCACCGTCTCGTCTTTCTTGTCCGTCGACTGGTCGGCGGCAGGCGGCGGCAGGATTTCGACCTTTGGCGGCGGTGGGGGCGGCGGCAACGGCAGCGGGTCGACGCGTGGGGGCGGCAGAGGAGCCGGGGCCGGCGAAGGCGATTGAGGCAAATTCGCCACCGGGCCCGGAGCAGGCGCAGGCAGCGGTTGAGGCGAAGGCGGCCGATTGCCGGTGCCCGGGATGAACGAAAAGTCTTCGGCGAGAGACGACGAAATCCACGGCACCTGCTCGCTGCGCGAGGCGCGGGTGACGCCGAGGCGGGTGCGGTTGAGCGTCTCTTCGGCCATCAGGTCGGGGACGCGAATTTCCTTCAAGAGCTCCTGCACGAACAGGCTGTGATCGCCGCCATTGTCGGAGATGACCGAAGACAGCGCCGCCGAATACATCACCAGCGTACCATTCGGTGCGATCACGGGCGCCAAACCCGCGGAAAAGCTGCGGAACCGCCGCTCGAACGGGTTGCGCCTCGAGGCATCGATCAGGGCGATCTTGACGCCCGCGCCGCGATTGTTGATTTCGCCCAGCACCGACTCCAGGCCGAAGCCATCGCGCCGAACATCCGGTTCGGTCCAGATCTGCGCGTCGACCGGGATCATGTAGCTTTGGCGGCCGGACTGGACGCCAAAGCCGCTAAAGAAAATCAGCACCACCGAGCCCGGTTTGATCCGTCCGTAGAGCTTGTCGAAGGCGCGATGCATCGCATCGCCGGTCATGTTTTCGCCGACCTCGACGTTGAATCCGTCGCGCTTGAGTTCGTCGGCGACGTCGCGGGCGTCATTGATGGGTTCTTTGAGCGGCGCATCGGCGTCGGGATATTTCGCGTTACCGATCACCAGCGCAAACCGGTCCGCCGCCGCAAAGCAGGGAACGACAGGCGCGACCGAAAAAATCGCGACCGACAAAATCGAGGTCACAAGCAATAAGAGGCGAAGTCTCATTTCACGGCGGTCCAGCCAACAGGGCGCCGATCCCAGCTTGCGCCTCGGCGACCTTACTCTACGCAAACCCCATTATCAAACCGGGCCCGCAAGCCCTGTCAACCATCAACAAGGCCCGCGGTTAAGCGCGTCAATTAACCGCAACAAAACTTTCAAATCCTGCCAAATCCTGCGCGGCGAAGTGCATCCGGAATCTCCCGCCCAGGTATCTGCGAACGAGCCCATGCACGCGCATCGGCGCAGCGAACCAGCACAACGTGGCGTTGATCGGCGGCGCGCGAGAGGCTGCGGATATTTTTTCTTAAGGTCGTTTTCGAAATGTGATGTAGCTCACATTGAGAATCGTCATTGCATTTTCGGGCCAATGCGTTCGGGAATGGTCTCGGTCTATCCGGAACCGGCGCGAGGGTTTGACCTTTGCGGACCGGGATGGCTTGCTGCGGACGACACGAAAAATGTT
Organism: Bradyrhizobium lablabi; assembly: GCF_900141755.1. Classification (NCBI taxonomy): domain Bacteria; kingdom Pseudomonadati; phylum Pseudomonadota; class Alphaproteobacteria; order Hyphomicrobiales; family Nitrobacteraceae; genus Bradyrhizobium; species Bradyrhizobium lablabi. The sequence continues at coordinate 4,508,730 of NZ_LT670844.1, forward strand.
GCAACCAAGAAGAAGTGTGACCTATGGGAAACGTCTACGCAATCTACGCCATCCGCTACGCGACAATGTCGCCGCGCACGCCGCAGCTGAATTTCCTGGTGCCGGATCCGCATGAGACCACGGCGCAGGACCTCGATTATTTCGTCTGGCTGATCCGTGGCCACGGCCGCGATATTCTGGTCGATACCGGTTTCAACGCGGCCGAAGCGCAATTGCGAAGCCGCAAACTGACGCTCAACCCGGTCGAGGCGCTGGCGCGCTTCGGTGTACCGGCTGAGACGATCAAGGACGTCGTCGTCACCCATCTGCATTACGACCACGCCGGCAATCTCGACCTGTTTCCGAACGCGCGCTTTCATCTGCAGGACCGTGAGATGAGCTACGCCACCGGGCGCTGCATGTGTTTTGGGACGCTGCGGCATCCGTTCTCGGTCGAGCATGTCACGCTGATGGTGCGCCATGTCTATAGCGAGCGGGTGACGTTTCACAATGGCGACGGCGAGGTCGCGCCGGGCGTGACGCTGCATCGGGTCGGCGGTCATTCCGACGGGCTGCAGGTGGTGCGGGTCGAGACCGCGCGGGGACCGGTGGTGCTGGCCTCGGATGCCTCGCATTATTACGCCAACATGCATCGCCGCAGTCCGTTTCCGATCGTCTATAATGTCGGCGATATGTGCGTGGGCTGGGAAATCGTCGAACGTCTCGCCGGCGATCCCGACCGCATCATTCCCGGGCACGATCCGATCGTGACCGAGATTTACCCGCGCGCCAGCGACAAGGTCGACGCCTATGCGCTGCATCTGCCGCCGTCGCGCTCATTTGGGGGCAAGCCATGATCAGCCGCTTTCCCGGCCTCACGCCGACCCGCAGCCGCGCTGTCGTTCACGACGATCTCGTGTTCACCGTGGCGGTAGCGCCCGATCCCGTCACCGCCTCGATGTACGAGCAGAGCGTCAAGGCGCTCGCGCGCATCGACGAGAGCCTTAAGCTGTGCGGCTCGGACAAGAGCAAGATCCTCACGGCCATCGTCTATATCGCCGATATGAAGCGGAAGGCCGAGATGAACCGCGCCTGGGACGAGTGGGTCGACACCAAAAATCCACCCATGCGCGCCTGCATCGGCGTTGAACTCGAACCGCCGCATATTGTGGAGATCGTGGTGACGGCGGCGAAGTGACCGCCTTGCGGTCATTCCGGGGCGACGCGAAGCGTCGAACCCGGAATCTCGAGATTCCCCGATGTGCAATTGCACATCTGAGGTTCGCGCTGCGCGCGCCCCGGAATGACGGGGGCTTAATCGTAAGCTCGTCATGCCCGGGCTTGTCCCGGGCATCCACGTCTTTCTTCCTTCGTAACGGCAGCAAAGACGTGGATGGCCGGGACAACGCCCGGCCATGACGAACAATCAATACGCCTCTTTCGCATCCGCTTCCCTGCTCGTCTGCACGAGATCAAGACTCTTCTCGATCTTGCCGAGCAGCATCGCAAAATCCCGCCGCTCCTGCGCCGAAAGGCACGAAAGAATTTCCTGCTCCCGCCGCAACAGGCGCGGGATCAGTTCCTCGTAGAGCGCCTTGCCCTTGCGCGTCAGGCGCAGGCGGTATTCGCGGCGGTCGTCTTCGTTCTCGACGCGCTCCACCAATTGCCGGTCCATCAGCGCGGTGACGGCGCGGCTGATGGTGGATTTGTGGGTCCGGGTGCAATAGGCGATGTATTGCGCGCTGCACGCATCGTTGCGGAAACCGAGCGTCGCCAGCACCCGCCATTCCGGAATATCGAGCCCGTACCGCGCCTGATATTCGCTGGAAAGGGCGGAGGAGACCTCGGCCGCCAACCGGTTCAGGCGGAACGGCACGAATCTGAACAGGTCCAGCCTGGAGCGCTTTTTCACCGCGGCTTCTTCACGCGAACCGCTCCCTATTTCGCTTAAAACCGCTTTTGGCAAAAATCGCTCCAAATTGAGTTGACGCCGCAACGCGGCTGGCGTTTAGATAGTTGCAGATGCGACTATCTTAGGCCGGTCGCGGTCCCTTGGCTAGTCGCAAGGTTAAGTCCATGGCGCAGCAGTCCGAAATGGCGCAGCCGTCCAAAGTCCAGTTTGGCTACCGCCGCCACGCCGATCAGGCGAGGGCGGAAGGCGATGCGGCGTGGCATGCCGTCGCCGTGGTCGGCGCGGGCCCGGTCGGGCTATCGCTTGCGATTGATCTGGCGCAGCGCGGCCAAAGCGTGGTGTTGCTCGATGACGCCGACCGGATCGGCGAGGGTTCGCGCGCCATCTGCTTCTCAAAACGCTCGCTGGAATATTGGGACCGGCTCGGCGCAGGACAGCGCATGGTCGACAAGGGCGTGGTGTGGAGCGTCGGCAAGATCTTCCACGGCGCCTCGCTGCTGTATCAGTTCAACTTGCTGCCGGAGGACGGCCACAAGCGGCCGGCCTTCATCAACCTGCAGCAATTCTATGCCGAAGCCTATCTGGTGGAACGCGTCCAGGAATTTTCCGAAATCGACCTGCGCTGGCGCAACAAGGTGACGGGGCTCGAGCAGCGCAACGACCACGTGGTGCTGACGATCGAGACGCCGGACGGGCCTTACCTCCTGCGCGCGACCTACGTTATCGCCTGCGACGGCGCGCGGTCGTCGCTGCGGCAAATGGTCGGCGCGGAATTTTCAGGAAAAGTGTTCGAGGATCAGTTCCTGATCGCCGATGTCCGGATGAGCGCGGAATTTCCGACCGAGCGCTGGTTCTGGTTCGATCCGCCGTTCCACACCGGACGCTCGGCGCTCCTGCATAGACAACCGGACGATATCTGGCGCATCGATCTGCAGCTCAATCGGGATGCGGACCCTGTGGTCGAGAAGCGGCCGGAGAACGTGCGGCCACGGATCGCGCGCATGCTGGGCCATGAAAAATTCGAGTTCGAATGGATCTCGCTGTACAAATTCCAGTGCCGCCGGATGGATAAATTCATTCATGGCCGCGTGATCTTTGCCGGCGATGCCGCCCATCAGGTTTCGCCGTTCGGCGCCCGGGGCGCTAATTCCGGCCTGGAAGACGCCGAGAACCTGGTGTGGAAGCTCGACCGCGTGCTGCGGAAAACCTCGCCGGAGGCGCTGCTCGAGAGCTATCACGTAGAGCGCAGCGCGGCGGCGGACGAAAATATCCGGGAATCGACCCGCTCGACCGATTTCATGGCCCCAAGCTCGCGCCAGGAGGCGCGGTTGCGCAAGGCGGTGCTGTCGCTTGCCAAGGAAACCGAATTCGGCAAGCGCATGATCAATGGCGGACGGCTCTCGGTTCCCTCGGTCTATGACTCGCCGCTCTCGACGGATGATTGCGACGCCTGGCGCGGCGGCCCGCGGCCCGGCGCTTCGATGCTGGATGCGCCGATTGCCGGGCGCACCGGGGATACGACCTATTTGACGGATGCCTTCGTCAAGGCGGGAACGCGGTTCACGCTGGTCGAGTTTTGCAACGGCGTTGCGGTGGATGTGCCCGACGACGTCGGCGTGATCCGTATCGGCGGCAACGATGGTTTTGTCGATTCCGCAGGGCTAGCCGGCACGCGCTACGATGCCGAACCCGGCACGGCCTATCTGTTGCGGCCCGACGGCTATGTCGCCGCACGTTTCCGGCAGCCGACAAGAGCCGCGCTCGACGCCGCATTGGCGCGGGCCGCAGGAATCAACTGAGGTTTTACAAGATGGCGCTGTCTACCTCATCGAATTTTGCAAAGCCGGACGATGCGTTCCGCGCGGTCGTCGAGGCGCATCGCGGACTCTCCGAGGAACAAAGCGCCGAACTCGACGCCGCCCTGGTGTTGATCCTCGCCAATCATATCGGCGATCTCGACGTGCTGCGCGAAGCGATTGTGCTCGCCAAGCGACGGGTGGTGGAGGCGGACCAGCAGCAGCAACAACAACAGCAACAATAGGGTGAACATGCCTATGCCGTCATTGCGAGCCAACGCGTCGCGCGAACGCGCGCCCGATGACAGGCTCCGCGAAGCAATCCATCGAGCCAGAGCAAAGCTGGATTGCTTCCGCCTTCGCTCATGGAGCTACGGCGGACAAGTCGTCGCAAGGGCTCCTCGCAATGACGAGGATGAGAGTGATCGCAAGGGAATGAACGAATGACAAAAGGTTTCGCATCGACCACCGATATGGCGGAGAAGAAAATCACCTTCTCCGAAATCGGCACCGATCTCTATGCCTTCACCGCCGAGGGCGATCCCAATTCGGCTGTCATCGTCGGCGACGATGGCTGCCTGGTGTTTGACGCGCAGGCGACGCCTGCGATGGCGAATAAAGTGATCGAGCGGGTGCGTACCGTTACCGACAAGCCGATCAAATATGTCGTACTGTCGCATTATCACGCGGTACGCGTGCTCGGCGCGTCCGCCTACAAGGCGCAAGCCGTGATCGCGTCGCAGGAGACCTACCGACTGGTCGAAGAGCGCGGACAGCAGGATTGGGATTCCGAATATGGCCGCTTTCCGCGATTGTTCCAGGACGCGGAGAGCATCCCGGGCCTGACCTGGCCGACGCTGACTTTTGAGGGCGAGATGTCGATCTATCTCGGAAAGCGCGAGGTGCGGTTGATGCAGCTCGGCGCCGGGCATACGTCGGGCGATATCGTCGCCTGGGTGCCGGACGCGGAGGTGATGTTTTCCGGCGATCTGATCGAATATCATTCCGCCTGCTATTGCGGCGATGCGCATTTGCGCGAATGGCCGGCGACCTTGAACGAAATTCGCGCCTTCAATCCCAAGGCGATCGCGCCCGGCCGCGGCGATGCGCTCAAGGGCATTGCCACGGGGCGCGAAGCGATCGCGATGACCCGGGATTTTGTCACCTCGCTCTATGGCGCCGCGGAGACGGCGGTAGCAAAGGGCCGTAACCTCAAGGAAACGATGGCGGCGACGCGTGAAGTGATGGATCCAAAGTTCCAAAAGTTTGCGATTTACGAGCACTGCCTGCCGTTCAATGTCTCGCGCGCGTTCGACGAGGCTTCCGGGATCGACGACCCCGTGATCTGGACCGACAAGCGTGACCGGGAAATGTGGGCCGCCCTGCAAGGAGGAGGATGACCATGAATATCAACACTCAGCCTGATGTGATCTCCAGGAGCTCCGTCAATATCACGCCGGGCTACATGTCCGGCTTCGGCAACAGCTTTGAGACCGAGGCGCTACCCGGCGCGCTGCCGATCGGGCGCAACTCGCCGCAGCGCGCGGCTTACGGACTTTATGCCGAGCAACTCTCCGGCTCGCCGTTCACGGCGCCGCGCGGCAGCAATGAGCGCTCCTGGCTCTATCGCATCCGGCCCTCGGTCAAACACTCCGGCCGCTTTGCGAAAGTCGACGCCGGGCTGTGGCGTTCCGCGCCGTGCCACGAAGTCGATCTGCCGATCGCGCAACTGCGCTGGAATCCCGCGCCGATCCCAAAGGATGATAAGACGTTCCTACAGGGCGTGCAGACCATGACCACGGCGGGCGACGTCAATACCCAGGCCGGCATGGCCGCGCATGTCGTGCTGATCACGAAATCGATGGTCGATCAGCATTTTTACAATGCCGATGGCGAGATGCTGTTCGTGCCGCAGCAGGGCAATCTGCGTTTTGTCACCGAGTTCGGCCGGATCGACGCCCAGCCCGGCGAGATTGTCGTGATCCCGCGCGGGGTAAAATTCCGCGTCGAGATTACGTCAGGCCCGGCGCGCGCTTATCTTTGCGAGAATTACGGCGGCGCCTTCACGCTGCCGGAGCGCGGTCCGATCGGCGCTAATTGCCTCGCCAATGCGCGCGATTTCTTGACGCCGGTTGCAGCCTACGAGGATAAGGACACGCCGACCGAGCTGTTCGTGAAATGGGGCGGCTCGTTGTTCAAGACCACGCTGCCGCATTCGCCGATCGATGTGGTGGCCTGGCACGGCAATTACGCGCCGTATAAATACGATCTTCGAACCTTCTCGCCGGTCGGCGCCATCAGCTTCGATCATCCCGATCCGTCGATTTTCACCGTGCTGACTTCGCCTTCGGAAACCGCCGGCACCGCGAACATCGACTTTGTGATTTTCCCGGAGCGCTGGCTTGTGGCGGAAAACACGTTTCGACCGCCCTGGTATCACATGAACATCATGTCGGAGTTCATGGGTCTGATCTACGGCGTCTACGACGCCAAGCCGCAAGGGTTCACCCCGGGCGGCATCTCCCTGCACAATTGCATGCTGCCGCATGGCCCCGACCGCGAGGCCTTCGATCACGCCAGCAATAGCGAACTGAAACCGGTCAGGCTGACCGGCACCATGGCCTTCATGTTCGAGACGCGGTACCCGCAGCGCGTCACCGCGCATGCGGCGAACTCGCCGACGCTGCAGGATGATTATTCGGATTGCTGGAAGGGACTCGAAAAACGGTTCGATCCGAATAGGCCGTGAGATTTCGCGCCGCCCTCCATCCGTCATGCCCGGGCTTGTCCCGGGCATCCACGTCTTGCGGCTTGAAGCGAAGTCGTGGATGGCCGGGACATAGGCGAGCGGAAGCGACGCCGTCCTTCGGACGGCTATGCCCGGCCATGACGATCATTTAACCGGAGAAAGTCTGTGCCCCACCCCAACGATCCCTCGCTCCGTTCCTTCATCCCGGTCGATCCCACCTCCGACTTCCCGATCCAGAATCTCCCCTACGGCGTGTTCTCGTCGAAGGATGGCCTTGCCCCGCGCGTTGGCGTCGCGATCGGCGATTTCGTGCTCGATCTCTGGGAACTCGAGCAGGACTCCAGGCTCGGTGTCGGCCCGCTCGGCATTTTCGCAGGCCCGTCGCTCAATCCCTTCATGGCGCTGGGCCCAAAAGTGTGGTCGCAGACCCGCGCGCGGATCAGCGAGTTGCTGCGGCACGATCATCCGGAGCTGCGCGACAATGACGAGCTGCGGGCCCGCGCCCTGGTGCCGATCAGGGACGCAAAACTGCATCTGCCGATCGCGGTCTCCGGCTATACCGATTTCTACTCCTCGAAAGAGCACGCCACCAATGTCGGCGTGATGTTTCGCGGCAAGGACAATGCGCTGCAGCCGAACTGGCTCTATATGCCGATCGGCTATAATGGCCGCGCGTCGACCGTCGTGGTGTCGGGGACAAAAGTGCGCCGGCCGCGCGGGCAGCTAAAACCGCCGAACGCGGAGGTGCCGAGTTTCGGCCCATGTAAACGGCTTGATTTCGAGCTGGAGATGGGCGTCGTGATCGGGCAGCCGTCGGCGATGGGCGAGATGCTCGACGAGAGCCGGGCGGAGAAGATGATCTTCGGCTTTGTGCTGCTGAATGACTGGAGCGCGCGCGACATCCAGCAATGGGAATATGTGCCGCTCGGCCCGTTCCAGGCCAAGGCGTTTGCGACCTCGATCAGCCCCTGGATCGTCACCTCTGAGGCGCTGGAGCCGTTCCGCGTTCATGGACCCGAGCAGGATCCGGTGCCGCTGCCGTATTTACAGCAGACGCATCCGAACAATTACGATCTCACCCTCGATGTCAGCCTACGCGCCGCGCCCGTGAACGAGGGGCAGCGCATCTGCCGTACCAATTTCAAATACATGTACTGGTCGTCAGTGCAGCAGCTCGTGCATCACGCTTCCTCCGGCTGCGCCATGAATGTCGGCGATCTCTTAGGGAGCGGCACCATCTCCGGCCCCGAGAAAAGCCAGCGCGGCAGTCTGCTTGAGATCAGCTGGAACGGCACCGAGCCGCTCGATTTGCCCGGCGGGCTGAAACGCACCTTCCTCGAGGACGGCGATTCGCTTGTGATGCGCGGCTGGTGCCAGGGCGACGGTTTTCGCGTCGGTTTTGGCGAGCTTGAAGGGACGATTTTGCCGGCGGAATGAATGCCGTCATTCCGGGGCGATGCGAAGCATCGAACCCGGAATCTCGTCATTCCGGGTCTGGTCCTTCGGACCATCCCGGAATGACGATGTGGAGAAAGTCAGCGCTCCTCCGGCGGAATTTCCTTGATCCGCGCCGAATGCGCCGCGATATCGTCCAGACTGTAAGACAAATGCACGCGCTTGTGCGACGGCGGCCGTTTCTCGACCGATAATCCCGGCCGCCATTCTCTTGCGGGGCGGATCGGCCGTGGCGCAAAGCCGCCGCCGCAGTTTGGACAGACATTGTGCAATTTGGTCTCGACGCAATCCGCGCAGAAGGTGCACTCATACGTGCAGATGCGCGCGTCCGTCGCGTTCGGCGGCAGGTCCTTGTCGCAATATTCGCAGTTCGGCCGAAGTTGCAGCGCCATGGTGGTCTCGTCGCGGTGGAGGGCAGATCATTGCAAATCAACCGACCGATTCGAATGACAGATATCCCTCGATTTCGGCCACTTCTCCCTCGCCCCGCTTGCGGGGGAGGGTCGGGGTGAGGGGGACTCTCCGCGCACTCGGACTCGCGGATAGTCCCCCTCACCCGGCGCTACGCGGTAGCCGAAGCTTCGCTTCGGCGTTCTTTTTTGAGAACGGCCGCCGAAGGCGGCCTGTGCTCTCCCCGCAAGCGGGGCGAGGTGTCAAGTCCGCATCCCCTTCAGCGGCAGTTTTGAACTCTCCTTCAGCCGGTCCAGCACGATCGAGGAGCGCACATGGGCGACGCTCTGGTGCGGCATCAACACGTTGTTGACGATGTCGGACAGGCTTTTGAGGTCGCGCAGCACGGCCTTCAGGAGATAGTCGGCATCACCGGTCAGCGAATAGGCCTCCTGGATATCGTCGACGCGGCCAACCAGCGCGCGGAACCGTTTGGCGTTGTCGGGTGAGTGGGTCGCGAGCGTGATGTGGATAAAGGCGATGACATTGAAGCCGAGCGCTTCGCTGGCCAGATCAGCGTGATAGCCCGAAATCACCTTCTCGTCCTCCAGCCGCATCCGCCGGCGCGAGCATTGCGATGCCGACAGGCCGACGGCCTCAGCCAGTTGCTGATTGGTCAGGCGGCCGTCATCCTGCAGCGCGCTGAGGATTTTGAGGTCGAAGGCGTCTACCGGGATCATGCGTAAAATGCCGTTTTGTGCACAAAGTGTGCATGATTATGGCAAAGCATGAGCCGTTTTGCATGCACTTTGTGGATTAATTGGCGGAGAATCCACGCCGGCAGATTCAAGGAGACAGCCATGGGTCCATTTCCGCACGACGCGCCGCCGGCAACCATCAGCGCCGACAATCCGATGGGCACCGATGGTTTCGAGTTTGTCGAATACGCCCATCGCAATCCCGAAGCGCTGCACGCGCTGTTCACGCTGATGGGTTTTGCGCCCGTCGCGCGCCACAAGACCAAGAACATCACGCTCTACCGCCAGGGCGACATCAATTATCTCGTCAACGAAGAACCCGGCAGCCACGGTTTTGCCTTTGTCGCCGCACACGGACCGTGCGCGCCGTCGATGGCGTTTCGGGTGGTCGATGCCAAGGCGGCCTATGCGCGCGCGCTGTCTCTCGGCGCGGAAGCCGCTGATATCCCCGCCGCGCAAAAGACGCTCGATGTTCCCGCCATCAAGGGCATCGGCGGCAGTCTCCTGTATTTCGTCGATCGCTACGGCGCCAAGGGCTCGGCGTATGATGCCGAATTCGAGTGGCTGGGTGCCAAGAACCCGCGGCCCGAGGGCGCCGGGCTTTTTTATCTCGATCACCTCACCCACAACGTCCATCGCGGCCGCATGGATGTCTGGACTTCCTTTTACAAAAAGCTGTTCAACTTCCGCCAGATTCGTTTCTTCGATGTCGAAGGCCGCGCCTCCGGCCTGTTCTCGCGAGCGCTGACCAGCCCCGACGGCAAAATCCGGATTCCGATCAACGAGGACGCAGGGGATTCCGGCCAGATCGAAGAATATCTCAGCGTCTATCGCGGCGAGGGCATCCAGCACATCGCCTGCGGCGTCAAGGACATCTGTCGCACAGTCGAGGGTTTGCGGGAGGTCGGCCTGCCGTTCATGCCGTCGCCGCCGGATACCTATTTCGAGAAGATCGACGCGCGTCTGCCGAAGCATGGCGAAGACGTCGCGCGCCTCAAGCGCGACGGCATCCTGATCGACGGCGAAGGCGTGGTCGATGGCGGCCAGACCAAAGTGCTGTTGCAGATTTTCTCCGCGAATGCGATCGGACCGATCTTCTTCGAATTCATCCAGCGCAAGGGCGACGACGGTTTTGGCGAAGGCAACTTTAAAGCGCTGTTCGAATCGATCGAGGAAGATCAGATCCGGCGCGGTGTGCTGAAGGTGGACGCGGCGTAACAGATTGATTGAATTGCCGGCGCTATATTCCACCGTCATGCCCGGGCTTGTCCCGGGCATCCACGTTCTTGCGCGTTGATGCAAAGGAAGACGTGGATGGCCGGGTCAAGCCCGGCCATGACGAAGAGGCTTATCTCGTCCCCTTCCACTCCCGCGTCAGCGCCGCAATATCCGCCGTCTCCGCCTCACGGATCGCTGACGGCGTTCGCGAGAAGCGTGGCGCCGGTGCCGGTTGCGTCACGCCGTGGCGCTCGACAAAGATATTCCGCGCCGCCATGTGCGGATGCTGCGGCGCTTCCTTCATGGTCAGGACCGGCGCGAAGCAGATGTCGGTGCCTTCCATGATGTTGCACCACTCGTCGCGCGTTTTTGTCTTGAAGACGTCCACCAATTTTTGCTTGAGCGCGGGCCACGCCTTGCGGTCCATCTGCGCGTCGAAATCGGCTTCCGTCAGCCCCGCGTGCTGGCGCAGCAACGCGTAAAATTGCGGCTCGATCGAGCCGATCGAGACGAACCGGCCGCAGGCGCATTCGTAGACGCCGTAAAAATGCGCGCCGCCGTCGAGAAAATTGCTCTCGCGCTGGTCGGTCCATCGCCCTGCCGCCGCCATGTCGAAAAACATCGAGAGCAGCGATGCCGCCCCGTCGCACATCGCGGCATCGACGACCTGTCCCTTGCCCGATCTCGATGCTTCCAGCAGCGCGGCGAGGACGCCGACCACCAGATAGAGCGCGCCGCCGCCGAAATCGCCGACCAGATTGAGCGGCGGCACCGGCCGCTCCTTTGGCCCGATCGCCGCCAGCGCGCCGGTCACCGAGATATAGTTGATGTCGTGGCCGGCGGCCTGCGCCAGCGGGCCTTCCTGGCCCCACCCGGTCATGCGGCCGTAAACAAGTCGCGGGTTGCGCGCCAGCACCACATCGGGCCCGAGCCCCAGCCGCTCCATCACGCCGGGCCGAAAGCCCTCGATCAGCGCGTCGGCATGGCCAAGCAAATCCAGCACCTGCGCGATTGAAGCCGTGTCCTTCAGATCGAGCTCGACGACCTTTCGCCCCCGCCCCGCCACCGATTTGAGATTTTTCCTGGCGCCGACGCGGTCGAGCGTGACCACCTCCGCGCCCATGTCCGCCAGCATCATGCAGGCGAACGGGCCCGGTCCGATGCCGGCGAATTCGATGATACGAAAACCGGCGAGCGGGCCGGAAGTTTGGGTCGCGGAATGCGGGGCTGATTTGTCGAGCACGTTGTTATTCCCGTTGAAATGAGAGGCGTAAAAACTATGACGTTGCGGAAGTCTTGTTCGCGGGAGTCTTGCTCGCGGAAGTCTTGCTCATGGAAGTCTCGGCCCCGTGGCGTCCGGGGTCGCTCAAGGTGACCTTGGCGGCGTCTGCCCAAAGCTTCGCGTTTTGCTTCTGGCGTTCGGTGCCGGTGCCTTCCTCGGCGATCTTGCGGCCGAGAGCGATGAAGACCGGAATCTCCTCGTCACGCATCGATCCTGTCGATTGCTTGCGCCGCATCGCTTTTTCGATGTAAGGCGCGAGTTCTTCCTGCTTGCGCTTTTCCCGCTCGATTTCGCGTTGCCGGAATTCCGGCATCACATCCTTGGCGAACAGTTCTAGCGCTTCGCAGATATGCTGATGCCGGTTGCGGCCGCCCTGCTGGATGAACACGGTCTGGTCGACGCCTGACTCCTCGAAATGCCGCAGATGGGTCCGCAATTGATCCGGCGTGCCGATGCCGTGCTCGGCGCCAGCTTCCGGCAGCGCATGGCGCGCCTTTTCGAAATTGGCCCAGATGTCGGTGCGCCCCGGCCGGTGCTCGCCGAACACGTAATGATGCGCCAGGCCGTAGCGGAAGAACCGCAATCCGTCCTCGCCGCGGCGGCGCGCCTCCATCTCGTCTGGATGGAGTGAGAAGCCGGTCACCATGGCGACGTTGGGATTGACCGCATGCCCGATCGGCACGCATTCCTCCTTGAAGATGCGGTAGTAGTCATCGACCCATTGCCGCGCCTCGCGCGGATCGACGAAGGAAAACGTCAGCGCGCCGATGCCGTGACGCGCCGCCATCTTGATGGTCTCGCGGTTGGAGCAGGCGACCCACAGCGGCGGGTGCGGCTTCTGCACCGGCTTCGGCACCACGTTGCGGCACGGCATCTCGAAGAACTCGCCCTTGAAGCCGGGATAGGGGTCCATCACCATCATGTCGGCGCATTGCTCGACGCCCTCTTTCCACATCCGCCGCTTCTCGACCGGATCGAAGCCGACATTGAAGCCGCCGAGCTCCATCACCGAGGCGCTTTCGCCGGTGCCGAATTCGACGCGGCCGTTGGAGACGAGGTCGAGGGTCGCGATGCGCTCGGCGACGCGGGCGGGGTGATTATATTTCGGCGGCATCAGGCAGATGCCGTGGCCGAGACGGATATTTTTGGTGCGCTGCGAGCACGCCGCGAGAAAAATCTCGGGCGCGGAGGAGTGCGAATATTCCTCGAGAAAATGATGCTCGACTTCCCAGGCGTAATCGATGCCGAGTCTATCTGCGAGTTCGACCTGGTCGAGCGCCTCCTGGAACAGCCTATGCTCGTCGCCCTCGTGCCACGGCCGCGGCAGTTGATGCTCGTAGAAAATGCCAAATTTCATGGGCGCTCCCGGGGAACTTGTTAATTAGCTGATTAGCTAAATTGTCTCGCCTTCGGGAGAGGGTGGCAAGCACCTTTTGGGGAGAATACGGGCTAAATGCAGAGCGGCGCGCATGGCTAGCACGCCGCGTCCAGCAACTTGCGTTTAGGCGCTATCAGCCGGCCGCAGTCACGGCGCGCTGTGCCATCACCTTGATCAGGTTGGCGCGATAGTCCGCCGTTCCCTGCAGATCGCTCAAGAGCCCGCTTGAGGAAATTGCGATGCTGCTGAGCGCGGCCGCCGACCAGTTGGCCTTCAGCGCCGCCTCGATCGCCGGCAGGCGCATCACACCGGATGAAGACGCGCCGGTGGCCGCCGCACGGACATCGCCCGATTTTGTCTTGGCGACGAACACGCCGGTGAGCGCAAAACGCGACGCCGGATGCGGGAATTTGGAATAGCCCGCTTTGGCCGGAACAGGGAACGACACGGCGGTGATGATCTCGCCGTCGGCCAGCGCCGTTGAGAACAGGCCCTTGAAGAAATCATCGGCCGCGATGCTGCGCTTGTTGGTCTTGACGGTGGCGCCGAGCGCCAGCACCGCCGCCGGATAATCCGCGGCGGGATCGTTGTTGGCGAGCGAGCCGCCGATGGTGCCCCGATAGCGCACGGCGGGATCGCCGATCAGCGAGACAAGGTAAGTGAGCGCGGGGATCGCCTTTTGCGCCGCCGCGTTGGTGGCGACGTCGTAATGCGGCGTCGCCGCCTTGATGGTCACCGCGTCAACGGAAACCTCGATGCCGATCAGCTCCTTGATCTTGCAGAGATCGATCACGTCGGAGGGCGACGCCAGCCGCTGCTTCATCACAGGGATCAGCGTGTGGCCGCCGGCGAGATATTTTGCCTCTTTGCCCTTGGAAAATAACGCCGCGGCTTCGTCGACGGAGGAGGGGCGATGATAGGTCGTTGCGTACATGGCTATGCTCCCTCTTAAGCGGCGTGAATGGCGCGCCACACCCGGTCGGGTGTCGCCGGCATCTCAAGCTTGTTGTTGCCGATGGCGTCCGTGATGGCGTTGATGACGGCAGCAGATGCGCCGATCGCGCCGGCTTCGCCGCAGCCCTTGACGCCGAGCGGATTGCCCGGACACAGCGTCGGGGTGTGGTTTAATTTGAACGACGGCAGATCGTCGGCGCGCGGCATGGTGTAATCCATGAACGACGCGGTCACGAGCTGACCGTTAGAGTCATAAACCGCGCCTTCCAGCAGCGCCTGGCCGATGCCTTGGGCGAGGCCGCCATGGACCTGGCCTTCGACGATCATCGGGTTGATCAGCCGCCCAAAATCGTCCGCCGCCACGAAGTTGACGAACGAAGTCTTGCCGGTCGCGGAATCGACTTCCAGTTCGCAGATATAGGCACCGGCCGGGAAGGTGAAGTTGGTGGGGTCGTAGAACGCGGTTTCCTTCAACCCCGGCTCCATGCCGTCGGGCAGATTGTGCGCGGTATAGGCGGCGAGCGCGACCATCGGCAGCGCGATCGACTTGTCGGTGCCGGTGACCTTGAACTCGCCGTTCTCGATGACGATGTCGCCCTCGGACGCTTCCAATAGATGCGAGGCGATCTTCTTGGCCTTGGCCTCGACCTTCTCCATCGCCTTGACGATGGCGGTGCCGCCGACCGCGATCGAGCGCGAGCCGTAGGTACCCATGCCGAACTGCACCTTGTCGGTGTCGCCATGGACGATCTGTACCTGGCTGATGGGAACGCCGAGACGTTCGGAGATCAGTTGCGCGAATGTCGTCTCATGGCCCTGGCCGTGGCTGTGCGACCCCGTGAGGACCTCGATGGTGCCCACCGGATTGACGCGGACCTCCGCGGATTCCCAAAGGCCTACGCCGGCGCCTAGGCTGCCGACCGCTTTCGAGGGCGCGATGCCGCAGGCCTCGATATAGCAGGAGAAGCCGATGCCGCGCAGCTTGCCTTCCGACTTCGCCTTTGCCTTGCGCGCGGGGAAGCCGGCGTAATCGATCGCCTTCAACGCCGCATCGAGCGAGGCGCCGAAATCGCCGATGTCATAGGCCATGATGACCGGCGTCTGATAGGGGAATTGGGTGATAAAATTCTTGCGGCGCAGTTCGCCCGGGTCGACCTTCAATTGCCGCGCCGCGGTCTCCATCATCCGCTCGACCAGATAGCTCGCTTCGGGCCGGCCCGCGCCGCGATAGGCATCGACCGGCGTGGTGTTGGTATAGACGCCCATCACCTCTGCATAGATCGCCGGGATGACATACTGGCCCGACAGCAGCGTGACATAGAGATAGGTCGGCACCGCGGACGAAAACAGCGACATATAGGCGCCGAAATTGGCGTGGGTTTTCACCCGCAAGCCCAAAATCTTGTTGTCCTTGTCGAACGCCATCTCCGCCTTCGAGACGTGGTCGCGGCCATGCGCGTCGGTGAGGAAGGCCTCGGTGCGGTCGCCGGTCCATTTGACGGGACGACGCACTTTCTTCGACGCCCACAGGGCGACCATTTCCTCGGGGTAAATGTAGATCTTGGAGCCAAAACCGCCGCCGACATCGGGCGCGATCACCCGCAGCTTGTGCTCCTGCGCGATATTGTAGAACGCCGACAATACGAGGCGCGCGACATGCGGATTCTGCGACGTCGTGTAGAGCGTAAAATGCTCTTCGGCTTCGTTATACTCCGCGATCGCCGAGCGCGGCTCCATCGCATTCGGCACCAGGCGGTTATTGGTGAGTTCGAGGGTGACGATGTTGGCCGCCTTCGCAAAGGCGTCCTTGACGGTAGCTTCATCGCCGAGCGCCCAGTCATAGACCACGTTGCCAGGTGCTTCCGGGTGCAGCTGCGGCGCGCCCGGCTTGATCGCGGCGCGAATGTCCGCCGCGGCCGGGAGCTCTTCGTAAGTGACGACCACGGCTTCCGCCGCATCCTTGGCCTGGTTTTTGGTCTCCGCGATCACGACCGCGACCGCTTGGCCAACGAAGCGCACCGTCTCCGGCGCCATCGCCGGCCACGCGCCCATCTTCATCGGCGTGCCGTCCTTTGAGGTGATCGCCCAGCCGCAAATCAAATTGCCGACCTTGTCATCGACGATCTCTTTGCCCGTGAGCACGCCGACCACGCCGGGCATTTTCATCGCCGCCGACGAATCGATGCTCTTTACTTTCGCATGGGCGTGGGGGCTTCGGATGAAATGGGCATAGGTCATGCCCTGCAATTTGATGTCATCGACGTAGCGGCCCTTGCCTGTGATAAAACGCCGGTCTTCCTTGCGCACCACGCTTGCGCCAATGCCTTCAACGCCCATGTCCGTTCTCCCTACCGGAGTTTGTTGTCCGCCATTTCCATCGAAATTCGGCGGTCTTGATCGGGTAAATCGGTGGTCTGTCGCGCGTTATTCCGCGGCCTGCGCGACCTTCATGCGGCCGGCGGCGTCGAGCACCGATTTGACGATGTTGTGGTAGCCGGTGCAGCGGCAGATATTGCCCTCGAGCTCCTGCCGGACGGTGGCCTCGTCGAGCATGCCGCTGTGGCGGTGCACAATATCGATCGCCGCCATGATCATGCCCGGCGTGCAATAGCCGCACTGCAGGCCGTGATTATCGCGGAATGCGGCCTGCATTGGGTGCAGCTCGTCGCCCTTGGCGATCCCCTCGATCGTGGTGACGTTGGCGCCACCCGCCTGTCCGACCAGCACCGTGCAGGATTTGACCGCGCGGCCATCGATATGCACGACGCAGGCGCCGCACTGGCTGGTGTCGCAGCCGATATGGGTGCCGGTCAGGTTGAGATGATCGCGCAGCAGATGGACGAGGAGCGTCCGGTCCTCGACCTCAGCCGAGACCGCCTTGCCGTTTACCGTCAGTTTGACTGTCGACACGCGTAAACCCTCCCGATGAATTATTGATTGATCCGATTAGAAGCACGGGGGCCGGACTTTGCAACTGGGAATTTGGTTGCGGGGGTCATTGTGATGTCGCGATCGTCGCACCCGGCGTCCCGGCGAGCGGCGGGGGCGGCCGCCGGGCCGCGCATCGCCCTACGCAAATTTGCGCACTCCAAATAATGACTCCGTCATGCCCGGGCTTGTCCAGGCTTGTCCCGGGCATCCACGTCTTCCCTCCTTGGCAGCAAGAAGGACGTGGATGGCCGGGACAAGCCCGGCCACGACGGAGAGGTAGGCGTCCCGGATTGCGCTGCACTTCATCCGGGTTACTGGCCTGCCGATCCGCCCGAAATTTACGGCCTTTTATCTATTCTGCTCTAATTTTCGGCTTCGGCTCCGGGGGCTCGCGCCCCCGGTCCGGCTGTTTTGCGGAAAAAAGACGGGGGTCCGAGGTGTTCAAGCGTGTCTGGCCGCAATCATTGTCCCCGAAGTTTCCAAAACTAAAGCTCCCGACGCTCCGATTCCGCGGCAAGGTCATGCTCGGCTTTGCCGTCGTGCTGGCGATCTCGGCCGCCAGCATGGGGATTGCCTATCTCGGCTTCGAGCGCGTCCTGGGTGGCGTCGCCGGCTACCGCAACAGCGTCGCGGAATCCGATCTGGCGCGCAATATCGACCGCGAGCTGATCTCCTACCAGGCGATGGCGCGATATTATGTGGTGACCGGAAAGGAGGAGGACGCCAAAGCGACGCTGGACGCCGAGACGAGCCTCAAGGACGCCATCGACAAATCGATGCGGGGCACCACCAATCCGGCGCGGCTCGATCAGATCACGCGGCTGGCCCGCGAATTCAAAACCTTCACCAAGATTTTCGTCGAAATCCTGAAATTCAAGCGCGACAGCGCGCTGGTGACGCAGAACCAGCTCGCCCGCGGCGCCAACATGCTGCGCTACAAGCTCGACGATCTCCCCAGCAACGCCGACGATTCGGAGCTGCAGGTAATCCAGCTCGGCGCCAAGAAAGTGACCGAGCAATTCCAGGCGGTGACCGCGCTCGCCAACACCTTCGTCATCAATGCCGACCAGACAGTCGCCGCCAGCGCGCTGGCGCGGCTCAAATTCGTTGAAAACTCGCTGCACGCGATTTCCTCGAAGGACGAAAAGATCGTGCAGGGGCTGAAAGAAGCCGGCGCGCTGCTCGAAGAATACCGGCAGGCGCTGAGCAAACTGATCGACAATTCGAAGGAAATCGAGGAGCTGGTGGCCGAGATGGCCGACTCCGCCGGTGCGATCGTGAAGGGCGCGAGCGTGATGAAGGCGGATTTGCTTTCCGATCAGCAGCGGCTCGAAGCCGAATCGGATGCCACCATCGGCGAGACCGAGCGGTTGATCCTGATGCTCGCGGCCGGCGGCTTCCTGCTCGGCGCCATTCTGGCGCTGCTGTTGGGCCGGGGAATTTCGAAGCCGATGACGGCGATGTGCAAGGCGATGCGCGAACTCGCGGGCGGCAATTTCGACGTCGTGCTGCCGGGGTTGGGGCGCAAGGACGAGCTGGGCGAGATGGCGGGCGCGGTGGAAGAATTCAAGATGCAGGCGGTCGCCAAGGCCGAACGCGATGCTGCGGAGCAAGATGCCCAGAACAAGGCGGCGGGCGCCGCGCGCCGCGCCGAGCTCATTCGTTTCGCGGATGATTTTGAGACCGCGGTGGGCGCGATCGTCTCCAACGTGTCGGCCTCCGCGGTTCAGCTCGAATCGGCTGCCGGAACGCTGACGCGGACCGCGGAAACCACGCAAGGCCTGTCCAGCCAGGTCGCAGGTGCGTCGGAAGAAGCCTCCAGCAGCATGCAGTCGGTCGCCAGCGCAACGGAGGAATTGTCGGCGTCGGTCGACGAGATCGGCCGGCGGGTGCGCGATTCCAACAAGATCGCGGAAGACGCGGTGCTGCAGGCGCAACAAACCGACGGGCGGATCGGAAAATTGTCGCGCGCGGCACAAGAGATCGGCGACGTCGTCAAATTGATCACGGCGATTGCCGAGCAAACCAATCTCTTGGCGCTCAACGCAACCATTGAGGCCGCCCGTGCCGGCGATGCCGGGCGGGGCTTTGCGGTGGTCGCCTCCGAGGTCAAATCGCTGGCGAGCCAGACCGCGAAAGCGACCGACGAGATCTCGTCGCATATTTTGGGCATGCAGGGCGCGACCCAGGAATCGGTCGCCGCGATCAAGGAGATCGGCGGCACCATCGGTCAGATCTCCAATATCGCTTCCTCGATTGCCAGCGCCGTCGAGCAGCAGAGCGCGGCGACGCAAGAGATCGCGCGCAGCGTGCAGAACGTCGCGCAGGGTACGCAGGAGGCCGCCGCCAACATCATGCAGGTCAATCGCGGCGCCACCGAAACCGGCTCGGCGTCGGAGGAGGTTTTGAATTCCGCCAAAACGCTGTCGGCCGAAAGCGCCCGCCTGCGCGAAGAGCTCGACCGCTTCATGGCGAATATAAGAGCGGCCTAGTTGTCGTCCCTGCGAGAGCAGGGACCCATAACCACCGATGCTCATTGCTGGAAAGCCGTCTACCCCCAGCGCTAAATCGCGACAGCACGGCGTATGGGTCCCTGCTTTCGCAGGGACGACGATGAAACCTTATCGCGAGTATACGCGCATCTTAAGGGCGCCATTCAACCGGTGTCATCATGCGCGAAGGCGGATGATCCAGTACGCCGTGACGTCTCCTTTCTTGCTCAGGCCGGCGATTACTGGATACCCGCTTTCGCGGGTATGACGGCGGCGCCAAAATAGTTGCCGCAATCACTCGTCTTTTCCAAACGCCCGCTTCAACTCGACCTTCGCGCGCTGCAGGCGCTCGCGCTGGGTTTGCGGGAGCGTGCGGCCGGCGCGGTTGATGTAAAACGTCAGCATCGAGAGCGCGGAACGATAGGCGCCGGCCTTGCGGCGCGATGAGCGTTCCGCCGAGCGCTTGAGGGATGCTGCGATCTTCCTCGGATCCTTGAGCGTGAACACGCCGCGCTTCAGATCGAGCGCGTCGCTTTCCCGTGTCACGCGCTGCGACCAGCGTTTTGCGGTGGTCTTGCGCGCCGTTGTTCTGCGCGCCGTCGTTTTGCGGGCGCGCTGGGCTTTCCGGTGCACTGCCATCTTGGCCTCCATGCCATTGCAGCCGAAAAACGGTCGCGATCCCGATCTGTTCCTTTGCCCCAATGCGGGAACTTGCGCGCGCCGGAGGCGTTGAAAGAAGCGGTCCCGGAATGCCGTTTTCCCGGGATATTCCTCATTGGTTCGACGGAATGGATTTGCAGCTGACCAAGCGCCATTCGACGGCTGCTACGATGGCGCCGGCGCGCCGTGACGATGATCGGATCATCGAAACCAGCATTCCATCGCGTCTCGACGCTCTCCCCTGGAGCGGCTTCCATACCCGGGTCGTGATGGCGCTCGGGATCACCTGGGTGCTCGATGGGCTGGAGGTCACGCTGGCGGGCTCGCTCTCGGGCGCGCTGAAGGAAAGCCCGAGCTTGCATTTTTCCAATTTCGATGTCGGATTTGCCAACAGCCTTTATCTCGCGGGCGCCGTCCTCGGCGCGCTCGGATTCGGCTGGCTCACCGACCGGATCGGGCGCAGGAAACTATTCTTCATCACGCTCGCGCTTTATCTTTCCGCAACCGCCGCGACCGCGCTGTCCTGGAATCTCGCAAGCTACGCGCTGTTTCGATTCTTGACCGGCGCCGGCATCGGCGGCGAATACACCGCGATCAATTCGACGATCCAGGAACTGGTGCCGGCGCGCTATCGCGGCTGGACCGATCTCGTCATCAATGGCAGCTTCTGGGTCGGCGCCGCGATCGGCGCCGCCAGCGCGATCGTGCTGCTCGATCCGCATCTGCTCGGTCCCGATCTCGGCTGGCGGCTCGCTTATCTCACCGGCGCCTGCCTCGGCCTCGTCGTGTTCGTGATGCGGATGTGGATACCCGAAAGCCCGCGCTGGCTGATGATTCACGGTCGCCCCGAAGAGGCCCATGCCATCGTCGAGGAGATCGAAAAATCCGTGATCGGACATGCGCACGACCCGAATCAGCAGGCCTTCCCGAAGATCAAACTTCGAATGCGCGATCACACGCCGCTGCGCGAGGTGGTGCGCACGTTGTTCGTGACTTACCGGCAGCGCTCGCTGGTCGGACTTTCGTTGATGATCGCGCAGGCGTTTTTCTACAATGCGATCTTCTTCACCTTCGCGCTGGTCCTGACCGACTTCTATGGAATCCCGGCGGACCACATCGGCTGGTACATCCTGCCCTTCGCGGCCGGCAATTTCCTCGGGCCCTTGATGCTCGGCCGGCTGTTCGACACGCTGGGGCGGCGCACGATGATCACGCTCACCTATGGCGTGTCCGGCGTCCTGCTCGCGCTGTCCGGCTATCTGTTTTCGGTCGGCGCCTTGAGCGCCGAGACCCAGACCATCGCCTGGATGGTGATTTTCTTTTTTGCCTCGCCCGCGGCAAGCAGCGCCTATCTCACCGTCAGCGAAACCTTTCCGCTCGAGGTGCGCGCGCTGGCGATCGCGCTGTTCTATGCGATCGGAACCGGGATTGGCGGCGTCGTCGGTCCCGCATTGTTCGGCGCGTTGATCGATACGGGATCGCGCGGCAGCGTGTTCGCAGGCTACCTGCTCGGATCAGGATTGATGATCGCGGCGGCCCTTATCGCCTGGCGTTACGCGGTCGCAGCCGAGCGCCGGCCACTCGAATCCGTTGCACGGCCGCTTGCCTTTGTGGAGTAGAATGAATGAACGGGAATTCGGTCGAGGCAAAATTGCGGGAAGACATTCCATCAGCGCGCGAGCGGTCGCCGGATCTGAATCCTGCGGCGGGCGAACTTGCGCGCCGGCTCGATGAAATCGCGATCCTGCTCGATATCGACGGCACGCTGCTTGATCTCGCGCCGACGCCGCGCGAAGTCTGGGTGCCGCCGGGGCTTTCAAGAACACTCAATCGGCTGCTCCAAAAAACCTCGGGCGCGCTGGCGCTGGTCAGCGGCCGTTCGCTGAACGATATCGACCTGATCTTTGCACCCGAGCAATATCCTGTTGTCGGCGGCCATGGCGCGGAGATGCGGCTCGCGATCGATAGCGAAGCCGTCGCCAGCCATGCGCCGCCAATGGACAAGGAATTGAAGCGCCGCCTCGCGGCCATCGCAAAGCTCAGCCCCGGGATATTGCTCGAAGACAAGGGTTATTCGCTGGCGCTGCACTATCGGCTGGCGCCGCATGCGGAAAAGGCGATCTACGAGGCGGTGTCGTTGATCAGGGCCGATCTGCCGAATGCGCCGATCGAAGTGCTGCCCGGCAAATGTGTCTGCGAGATAAAACCTTCCGGTTTCACCAAGGCGACCGGCGTCCGGGAATTGATGACGCATGAGCCTTTCAAAGGCCGCCGTCCGATTTTCATCGGCGACGATGTCACCGACGAATCAGTGTTTGCGATCGTTCCCGAATATGGCGGCCTGGCGTTTTCGGTGGGCCGTCACGCCAAAGGCATGGCGGGTTATTTCGACGACCCGCGCGAAGTGCGCGAATGGCTTGCACGCCTCGTCGGTGACGAAGCTGCGGCGAAACCGTGATCATCGTTCCCCGATTGGGTTCCATGCCGCGCCGCCTGAATTTGGTTTCATTTCGTTGAAAGGGTGGCGAGGAACCATATTGATGAATAACCGTTAATTGACGGAGTTAAAGATCAGGAAGGGACGCCTGTGAACCTCGTCGTCGTTTCAAATCGCGTGGCGCGCGGCGCGGCCAATGAGCCCATGACGGGCGGACTGGCGGCCGCGTTATTGCCGGTGGTGGAAAAATCCGGCGCGATCTGGGTAGGTTCCTCCGGCCGTGTCCGCGACGGCGCGCAGAAGGAACCGTTCGCCGAAATCGAGGCGCTCGGCGCCGGCGCGCTCGCCATGCTGGATCTGCCGGCCGCGCATTATGGCGGCTATTACGAAGGCTTTGCGAATTCCGCATTGTGGCCGGCGCTGCATTCGCGGACCGACCTGATCCGCGCCTCGCAGGAAGATTATCTGTCTTATCGCGAAGTCAACGCCTTCATGGCGCGCGCGCTGTTGCGGTTTCAGAAGCCGGACACCGCGTTCTGGATTCAGGATTACCATTTTCTCGCGCTGGGTTCGGAATTGCGCGATCGCGGCGTGACGCAGCCGATCGGATTTTTCCTGCATACGCCCTGGCCGGCGCACTCCACCATCGAAGGCGTTCCGCATCATCGCGAACTGGTCGAGGCGATGCTGGCCTACGATCTGATCGGATTCCAGACCCGGGACGATTGCGAGAATTTCCTGGACTATATCTCCTCCGATCTTGCGCTCGAGATCGACGACGGCGTCATCACCTCGCGTCACGGCACGACGCGGGCCGCGGTGTTTCCGATCGGCATCGATGCCGAAAAATTCGCGCTGCAAGCCGCCAAGGCGATGTCGCATCCCGACGTGTCGCGGCTGCGGCGAAGCCTGAACGGCGAAAAACTCGCGATCGGTGTCGATCGGCTGGATTATTCCAAGGGGCTGGTCAACCGCATCAAGGCATTCGATCAGATGTGGAGCCTGCATCCGGCGCTGGCGCGCACGGTGTCGCTGCTGCAGATAGCAACGCCATCGCGCGGCGCGATCGAGGCCTATGGCAATCTGCAGAGCGAGCTGGCAAAACTCGTCAGCGACGTCAACGGCCGCCATGGCGAAGTCGATTGGACGCCGATCCGCTATCTCAACAAGGGTTTTAGCCAGACCGTGCTGTCGGGGCTTTATCGCACCGCGCAGGTCGGCGTCGTCACCCCGCTGCATGACGGCATGAACCTGGTCGCCAAGGAATATGTCGCGGCCCAGAACCCCGCCGATCCCGGCGTGCTGGTGTTGTCGAAATTCGCAGGTGCTGCGAACGAACTCGACACCGCGCTGCTCGTAAACCCCCACGACATCGACGGCATGGCGCGGACCATTGCGACCGCGCTCTATATGCCGTTGACCGAGCGGCGCATGCGCTGGGAAGCGATGATGGCAAAGCTTTCCGCCGGCTCGATCCAGCGCTGGTTTGCCGATTTCGTCGACGCCCTTCAGGAGACCCACGCCGACAAGACGGCGACCGAGATGCCCGAGCGGCCGACCTTGTGGCCGCTTCGCTCGGCCAACAGGGGTGGCGCGCGCTATCACTAGCGCCGCGATTATGCTCATTCTGCTGCGGTAATGAGCATGCCCTGATTATTCGCTCAGCGATGGAGGCGCCCGATCCCGGAATGGTGAAGTCGAGAGTCGCCGGACAGACTTTCTTTTGCGATTACGGTCGGTAAGATTTCGAATGTGGTGTAGGACTGGCTGCACCCTGATTCGAAGAAGAGCGGTTAGTCAGTGTTGAATAAAGTTGCGAAGAAGCTCGCGATCACCTGTTGTGTCGGAGCGCTGGTCACCGTGTTGGTTGTTTCGCGGGCCTTCGCTGAGCCGCCTGATCTGAGCGGCGTTTGGATTCCCGACATCAAGGACCAGAAGCGCCAGGAAACGGCGAATATGCCGCCCTGGAAGGCGGAAATCCTGCCGCAGGTCCAGCACATGATCGCTGAGGAAAAGGCCGGCCGGCCGTTCCTGGTGCTCAGCCATTGCCTGCCGCATGGCATGCCGAGCTGGATGCTGATCACCCATAACGCGTTTGAACTTTTGATGACACCCGGCCGCATCACCATGCTGGGCGAAGTCGACGGCAACCGGATGCGACGGATTTATATGGACGGCCGTCCGCATCCCGAAGACCCCGATCTCAGCCTGCACGGCCACTCGATCGGGCACTGGGAAGGCGATACGCTGGTCGTCGACACCACCGCCATCGTGCCGCAGGCCTATATCGCGATCAGCGAGGCCGCCGGCATCCCGAACAACGGCGACATGCACATCGTCGAACGGCTGCATCTGCCGCAGCCGAACGTGCTTTATGACGATCTTGAAATAACGGCGCCGAAGGTTTTCGGGACCACCTGGAAAACCACGCGAATCTTCCGCCGCTATCCCGAGCGTCATTATGAGGTCACCGAGGGGGAGTGCGAACAGGAAGATCTGACGCCGGGCAAGGATCAGTTCGGTAACGACATCTTCGTCTCAACCCCGCAAGGCCAGTTCGGCTCAGTCCACACCGTGAAATAGGGATAATCAGGAATGTCGCCGAAAGTCTTTGTTCTGGCCGCAAGCGTTTTGAGCCTGGTGTTGGGTTTTGGCGATATCGCAGCGGCGCACCATTCCAATGCCGCCTACGATAGCGATCATCCCCAAACCATGGAAGGCACGGTCAAGGCCGTCAACTGGACCAACCCGCACATTACCTTCGTGATCGAAAAGGACGCGAAGAGTGGCGAGGCCGCGGCGACCTGGGTATTCGAAGTCTCGAGTCCGGGGGTTTTGACGCGCTCGGGCTGGACCAAGCGCTCGCTGCAGCCCGGCGATCACGCGGTGTTTCGCTATGCGCCGCTGCGCGACGGCAGTCCCGGCGGTTTCCTGCAGAAAGTCACGCTGCCGAGCGGTCAGGAATTGACCTATACCCTGATGCCCGCCGAACAATGATGCGATGATTGATTTAGGCTTAGCCGGGTTTTCCAAGTGGCTGGCGGCGACGGAGGTCAGCCACACCATCCAGACGACCACGTGGATCATACCGACCATTCAGACCATCCACATTCTTTGCGTCGCGGCGGTGTTTTCCTCCGCGATCCTGGTCGATCTTAGGATCTGGCGGCTGCTCGAACGCGACGTGCCGCTGCCTGAAATGGCGCGGCGCTTCCTGCCGACGATCTGGCCGGTCCTGATCGCCCTCCTGCTCACCGGAAGCCTCTTGATCATCGGCGAGCCCAGGCGTTCGCTGCTCAATTCCACCTTCTATCTCAAGATGGCGCTGCTCGTGCTCGCGATCGTGCTGACGGTCGCCCTGCAACGCGCGATCACATCCTCACCGGATTCCTGGGACAAGGATCTGACGCGGCGGGTGATAGCGCGGCTCGCCGCCACCCTCTCGATCCTGGTCTGGTGCGGCATCCTGTTCGCCGGACGCTGGATCGCTTACACCCAGGCCGGATGATGCATCTGCTTCAGGCTCTCATTGCCTATTTCGAGGACAGCGCGCTCGCGGACAATATTCGCGAGAACGATTTGCTGTTTCCCTTGATCGAATCGGTGCACGTGCTTGCGATTTGCCTGGTGGTCGGCTCCATCCTGATGGTCGATCTGCGACTGCTTGGGCTTGCCTCGACCAACCGCCCCGTGAGCCGTGTCACCAGCGGAATTTTGCCGCTGACCTGGAGCGCGTTTGCCATTGCGGTCGCCTCGGGCGGATTACTGTTCATCTCCAACGCCACCAAATATCTGGCGAACGGCTATTTCGTCGCCAAGATTTTCCTGATTCTGGCCGCCGGCCTGAACATGGCGATTTTTCACGCCATCAGCGCCAGGGATCAGCCGAAATGGGAGAACGAGAAGAATTTGCCGCTTCGGGCCCGGCTTGCCGGGGGATTGTCCATCCTGCTGTGGATTTCGGTGGTGACATGCGGGCGCTGGATCGGATTTACCATGCAGGTCCGTTGAGATGATCCGTCGTTTCCCCCGCGCCATGATCGCGCTCGTGTTTGCTTGCGTGGCCGCATCGCCCTCGATCTCCGACGACGCGGTCCCGATGCCGCCCTTTCAAACTCATGTCGACATGAAAACCTTCATGGAGCATGTCCTTACTCCGGCCGCTTCGGTCATCTGGCGGGTCAACGGGGTCGTTATCGACGCAAAAGGCGAGCACGATCTGTCGCCCAAATCCGATGACGACTGGGAGCAGGTCGTGAGCGGCGCGGCGACCTTGGCGGAGGCCACCAACGCCCTGATGATCCCGCAGCGCGCGCGTGATCCGGAATGGAATTTCTATGTCAAGAAGCTGGCCGACGCGGCGGACAGGGCTTACCACGCCGCCGAGGCGCATGACTTGAAATCGATCTCGGAGGTCAGCGACCGGCTCGACGGAATTTGCGCGGCCTGCCACCGTCATTACGGACTTGAATGAATTGCTGGCGCCTCGCGCGGGCGGTTTTCACCCCACGCCCTAGTAGCAATACGACACGCCATCGAGAATGGGACAGCGCGCCCGTTCCGGCGCGCTCGGATTTTCCAGCGGCACCACCCCCTTGCCATGGCCGACAAACACGCCCTGTCCGACGATGACGGATGATTTGTTGCCGATGACGACGCTCGGATGCGGCGAAGCCAGGCTCGAACGGGTGCCGTCGGCCCAGACGATGGCGTCTCCTGTGAAGATGCCGCGCCGGCCGTCATCGCAACTGACGTCGGTGCCCTGACGCGTACAGGCCTGCGCCAGCGCGCCTCCGCTGCCCGCGGCCGATATCGCGGACATCACAATCGCAACCGCCAGCGCCCGATCGATGGTCATGCCGCCCTCCGCGCCCCTTGAATCGTTTAGCGATGTTTACGCCGTCGGCTTGTACCGGTTTTCGGCTCACGGCACCATTGGGCGAGAACCGGTCGCCGGCCACGACGCGAAATTATCAAGTCTATTCAATTGGTTGCGGAATTCCCCGGGGCCCTTCCCGCAGTCCCTTGCAAAAGTCGCCGCGCCCCGTCAAGAGAGGGCATCCGGAGAGATGGCCGAGTGGCTTAAGGCGCACGCTTGGAAAGCGTGTGTGCGGGAAACTGTACCGTGGGTTCGAATCCCACTCTCTCCGCCACCCGCCCGAGCGTTCAGGCTTCTGCGTCAACGAATAGGCCGAAAATCCCTGAGCAAAAGTGGGGTTTTCGAGGATCACGGCTGTACCGGAGATTGCCGATTTTTGGCACAATTGGTCTGGAGACGGCATTTTTCTCCAAAGCTTCGTACTTCGTCGGTTTAGTACGGTTTAGAAAAGTGAAGCGCCAGAGGCACAACTCGAAATCAAAATCGGCCTCGGTTCGAGTCTCTGTTGGATGAGCGAGAGTAACTGAGTCTCCAGGAGCTCTCAGCATCACCGTCTAGGGATGCCGCTTCATATTGAGATCTTCTCAGTTTGACCCAAGGCAGACATGGTGCTGTTTTGATCTTTGTCCGCCAGCGGGTAGAATTTTAAGCTATTTATTGGGATAAGTGTTGAGCTGCATAGCCTATGTTGTCTCAAGGTTGAGCCATCCTGTGGCCAATGGCTACGGCACGGTCTGGGTTGATCGCGTAACCAACTGACACATTCGTGTGTGGTTTCGGAGGGGGGATGCTCAAGGCGCAAGGACGCAAGCAGTTCATCGACGTGTGCCGCGGCAATCAAGTCGTCACGTCGTTCGATTTTGTGAGACGGTCACCATTTTCCCTCGACGGGCAAGAATACATGGCTAAGGCGACGAGCGTACTTGGCGTGTCATTTTCACTGTATCGAGGCGATGAGGTTATCGTCGTCCAGAAGACAACGTCGCTTCTGGCTAACGCTCAGCAAATCGAGCACGACGGCGTAACGTGGTTGATGAAACCGGCGCGCTATTTCGGAAAAACGTTCAATGTTCTGTCCGATGGCGGCACGAATCTCGGTGCCATCGTGCCTGCCAGATATTTCTTCCCGCTGTCCGACATCACGATCGATCTGCCGGACAATGTGCCAGCTCTGGTACAGGTGTTCATGCTATGGCTTGCCGTGAAATCGTGGACGACCGACACGGGGGGCGGCACATGACCGCTCGATTAGCCACATATCTCCCGCCATCCGGTTAGGAAGTTAGTTTTTATGGCCGTGTCCGAAAGTGGCCCCCAAGCCGAAGAAGTTCGAAATCTCCCGCGCGTCCGCCATCGGGGGTAGACCGGACTTCTCTCGCGCGGGCCTCTACCGCCGCTTGTGACCCATCTCGGAGTGCGCCAGGAAGCTGGCAAAGAATAGGAGGTGAAAGTCCCCCATGGGGTAAGGTCTAGCCAACCGCCCCGACCCCGAGTGATGCACGAGGTTCTGCTCGCGAGGGCAGCCGTGAAGCGTTCACAGGGGAGACCACGGGCCAAGTATTGAGCTGCGAAACGGGTCTAATTCCGAGGTGCCGATCTCCTTCCGTTGAAGAGAAGGCAACATCGTCCCATGACGTACTGGCTTGCATGGGAAGAACCTCGCGCAGTCGGAGACCTTGTGCACGTGGAGAAGTTCTTTGCGCGGAACCTGGGAGGTCTCATCCATGCCCGGCCTCGTGTGCCGGGCCGGCTCGGGAAGGCGATAAGCCGCACGTCGAGCATGTACGTGGATGAGAAGTCGGATGAGGCCATAGTACTTGCGAAGCGACTGAACAAAGGGAGGCAACTCCCGGCGGAAGTTGTGGAGGGAAGGGCCTCACCCAAGGGGAACAGCCGTTAGGCGGCCGCGGTTCGGACACTGAGCCGAAATGCCGCGTCGATCCGAATAATGGCTGCGCGCCGGGCGACGAGCGTGATTAAATCGTTCATCGCACGACGTCTGACCCGAGGGAGGAGCCCGGTGCGTTAGCAGCGCACGCCGGGATCTGTGCGGGGGGCGAGGAGAAATCCTCGTCCCTACCGCGACCATGAGCCATCCAGGTGCCTCCACAAATCGATCAGTAGTGCTGACCAGTCGACGACGTCTGAGAAGCCGCGCGGCATGTTATGCTGGCGACATTTTGTCTCATTGGCATTCGAACCGTCTTCTCGAACTCATTTAAGGACCTCCAATCATCTACGATCTCCAGTCATCGGTAAGGGAGGTCAACCATGAAGATCGTTGTGATCGGCGGTACCGGCCTGATCGGCTCGAAGACGGTCGCCATTCTGCGCCAGGGTGGCCACGAGGTCCTCGCCGCCTCGCCCAACAGCGGCGTCAACACCATCACCGGCGAGGGGCTCAAAGAGGCCCTGGCCGGCGCGCAGGTCGTGATCGACCTCGCCAATTCGCCCTCATTTGAAGACAAGGCGGTGCTGGAATTCTTCGAGACCTCCGGCCGCAACCTGCTCGCGGCGGAGGCCGCAGCCGCTGTCCGACACCATGTCGCGCTCTCCATCGTCGCAATCGACCGGACAGACAATGGCTATTTCCGCGCCAAGGTCGCCCAGGAGAAACTGATCAAGACCTCCGGCATCCCATACACCATCGTCCGCTCGACCCAGTTCCTGGAATTCCTCGGCGGCATCGCCGATTCAAGTGCGGATGGAAACATAGTCAGGCTCCCGCCCGTCCTGTTCCAGCCCATCGCGGCGGACGACGTTGCTGCCAGCGTTGCCGATGTGGCGCTCGCGCCGCCGCACGATGGCATCGTTGAGATCGCCGGCCCGGAACGAGCGCCGTTCAACGAAATCGTCGCCCGCTATCTGAAGGCGGTCGGCGACCCGCGCGAGGTCGTGAGCGATCCCGAGGCCCGATACTGGGGCGGCCGGGTTGACGAGCACTCGCTCGTGCCGCTCGGCGAGGCGGGCCTCGGCCGCATCGGTCTGGACGAATGGCTCCGCCGCTCACAGGCAGCAGCCTGATCCCGCATCGGAGGTACGCACAGTCTGCCACGAGCGGGTCCCGGGCAACGAACGAAAGAGGCGACTATGACGATCAAACTCGTTGCGTTGGTTCTTCTGTGCCTCATGACCGGCACGGCGGTGGCTCAGGAGCCTAAGGTCACGTCACTCATGTCTAAGGATCTTCCGGAGAATCCCGGCAGGGAAGCTCTGATGATCACAGTCGAGCATGCGCCCGGCGGGTCGAGCGCTATCCACCGACACAATCCGTTTGCTGCCGCAAAACCCTGGGACGGCGAACCTGCGCCGGGCAAGCATTTGTTGATTTGGAGCGAACAAGGTCTTGGCGACTCGCTGCAATTCATACGCTACGCCGAATTGTGCAAAAAACTGTTCGCGAAAGTGTCGGTGCTTACCGAGAGTCCTCTGGTTCGGCTCTTTAGGGCGCTGCCTTTTGTTGATGACGCCTTCGATAGGACGCGCGGGGGAAACTTTCATGCCGACGAACATGTAGCGATGATGAGTCTGCCACATCGTTTCGACACGGTGTTGGAAACCGTCCCTGCCGCTGTTCCCTATTTGCGGGTCGATCCAGAAATTCAGGCGAAATGGACGGCCAAGTTTGCAGGCGTTGCTTTCGCCGAAGGTGGTGGAGAAGCTGGGGTATGTGATGGGGATCGTGCGGGAGCGAGCGTGACTCGCTCGCATCACGCTGTGAAGCATGAACGCTGCTAGCAGCCACTTCAATTCGTCGTGGTCTTGCCGCCGCGCATGGACACGAGCTTTTCCTCACGAAATCGGAGAATGAGCCATGCGGTCTCATCGAAACCGTCTGCGAGCTTTCCGTCGTGAGAATACACCATCTGAGCAGCTTCCGACTTCGACGGCGGTCCCAGCGCCGTGACTACCTCCAAACGCGACATACCTAAATGCAGCTTGCCGTCGAAGACGAGGGGCGCGAACTTTTCCGGGATGATGGCGCAATCGGTCGAGGTGTCGGTGTCTTTCTCGGTGAGCTCTTCAACGATCTCTGTGACGAGATGGTCCGGGCCGCCCATCTCTCCGCTGGACACGACCCATAATCGATGCTGCGCGCGCCTATAACACAGCCAATAGATGCTATCTCCAGCGTCGCCCTGGTGTTGGATGGTCCCTTCGCCCACGGCTTCGCGGACCGCGCCGAGCGGCGTCTCCTCGAAGCGGCCGGCGAATGCGCCTAGCGAAAAGCGGGTCGCCAATCTCTTCACGACCGTCGGCGGCACGCGCTCGAACGCATGTTCGTCGACTGGCGGCGGCGGTGTCTGCGCGGAGCAGTCGTCCGCGGGGATCGCGAAAAGGAGAAGCAGCAAGAAGAGCGTCTTTCGACCATCAACTCCGAATTGCCTTACATTGGAGATTGAGCGCTTCTGGAATAGCTCCTTTCCTTTGGCAAGGATGGCGTCAACATTGAGGTCTTTGACGCGGCCAGCCGCTCTGTCCGCCAGTCCTTTATATATTTCTCGCCTCAGCAGGTCGCGCCCAGGCGTCGAGAGTGCGGGCGTCAGTTTCTGGGTGTCGGACACGTCAGTCTATCTCCTGCGATGAAGAAAGGCACAACATATCATAGCTGACGTGTGGAGGAGCCTCCCTCACCCCACCGCCTTCAGTTGGCTTTGGCCGGCCCACTTGCTGCTCGAATGCTCTCGACGTCATCAAAAATGCTTGATTCATCACCCAGACTTGGCGGTGCCAAATCGGTGCCACGCGATTTTTGGATGCTGAGAAAAATGTGCAGCGGAAATTAAAAAAGCCGCTATACGGCAATTACTTACGAGTGGTGGGCGCACCAGGGCTCGAACCTGGGGACCCGCTGATTAAGAGGACAAAGAATCAGCGGGTCCTAAATTGGAAATGAACACGACTGAGATGTCATCATCGGACTAGCGAATCGGCCTTTGCGAACACCCCATAAGCGGCTTCAGAAGCCACCAGCCGCTTGTCTCGTCTACGCCCAAGAGCGGAAGCAGCGATGATGACGCACTGCATCAGCTAAGGGTCATTTTCGACGGATTCAGCGGGGTTGTCGGCAGGTTGATGTCCGCTTCTACCCCGTGAGCGCCGAACCGGGGCCGGGCCAGAAGCGTTGCGCTTGGACGGACCCCCGTGATTCAAACTCCCAAACTGGGGGTCGAATCATGCGCTACGAACTCGCCGACTATGAATGGGTTGCCATCAAGCCCATGCTGCCGAACAAGCCGCGTGGCGTTCCTCGGGTAAACGACCGGCGTGTCCTCAACGGCATCTTCTGGGTCCTGCGATCCGGGGCACCTTGGCGCGATTTGCCGGATCATTTTGGCCCTTACACGACCTGCTATAACCGTTTCATCCGCTGGCGGCGGGCTGGTGTCTGGGGCCGCATCATAGACGCACTTGCCGCTGCCCACGATGCCGCTGTCCAGATGATCGACACCTCCATTGTCCGTGTGCATCAGCATGGAGCCTGCATCACACGAAACCAGCGCCAATCGATGGGGAGGTCACGCGGCGGCTTCACACCCGCCGAGGTGTCGCAGCACGGGCATATGGCGCGATCACTGGCCGCCGTCGAAATACAATTGATGAGAGACAAGCCGAAAAAACCAAAAACGTAATTTCAGGAGGAATAATGCCGAAAAACAAGAAAGCGAAATGCCCGCCGAAACAGTCGCGCCAATTCTATGCGGCGCATCCCTGGGAATGCCGTCACCACGAAGCTCACTCCGACATTGCCGCCTACGTCGAAGCGAGCGGTGAATGGGAAATGATCCTCACCGTCCACCCAACGTCCGGCGCCAGCGCCGAGGTCGTGGCCGCATATATCGCCGCCATCATTAACGAACATCAGAGCAAGGCAGACCTGCTGCAGGAGGCAATGACGGCCCTGGAGCTGTGCCTCGAAGAAGACCGCCTGACTTTCACATCTGAACAGGCGGCAGATCGCGTCGTCATGCGCATCAAGGCGAGAGCTTCATGATGACTCCCGCCAAACGGATCATCAAGATGCCTACGAAGAAGCTTGCTCCGCGTGAAGCCGAGGTTTTGACGCTGCTGGCCTGCGGGAATAGTCGTGACGAAATCTCTCTCATCCTGTCTCTCCGCAATACAACTGTAAGAGAATGCACATGCGTTTGTTTACGTGCTGGAGGGCTCCGTCGTGATGCAGCTGAAGGGTGGACGACAGGTGACACTGACACCAGGACAGTCCTTCTATGAAGGCCCGATGTTCATGTCGTCGACCGGAACGCAAGCGGCACCCAGCCGGCGAAATTCCTGGTGCTCTTGATCAAGGACAAGGGCGCCCCGGCGCTCGTGCCCGCACAGTGACTGTTACGGCAACCCAAGTACACGAAAGGTAAGGCGGTCAGCAGGAGACAAACATGAGCTTGGACAACACCTCACAGCCCTCGGTCAAGTACTGCGCCGACAAGGTGAACTCGAAGTACATCCACGGTAGACCGGGGCCCGAGTTGGTTCCGTCGCGCTACGCGCTGAAGGTCGGCGAAATTGACGTAATGGTGGTCAGCGATGGGGTGCTATCGCTGCCAGGCGCGATGTTGGGCCACAACGTTGACCCGGCCGTCCGGGCGGCCTGGCTGGAGGACATGTTCCTGCCTAACGTATGCCCAAGCGCCGTGGCCAGTGGCAGGGCTACCTCTACAGATTGCCCCTGCAAACTTACGTCGCGCCGAAAACGCAGACCGCGGCTCGGTCCTCTGATCTGCGGTCTGGCCAAGCCGCAAAATCGGCACTCACCATGCCGCAAGGCTTGCGGCATAAACCTTCAATAGAACCTTCATATGAACCATCACGCACGAGCATCACGACCGATGCCGCAGAAAGACTGCAGGCTTTCCAAGGTAGGCAGGAAGGATCCGAGGTTGTTCAGAATCGCATAGCTCGACGTATTGGCGATGATGGGTGGCTTGTCTTGGGCGAGATGAGCGATGCACAGCGTGCACATCTTTCTACGCTGGAGCGGCAACACCGATTGGACGATGAGACATTGGGGAGCGCGGTCCTTGCGATCCGCCATAAGCGACCACCATGATGAGAGGAGCGACCGGACGGATTAGGGTGGGGGGTGGTTAAAACCCTAGCGCGATGGGGGCGTGGACCGGTGGTCCTCCTTCATGCGCAAAAAGTTGGAATTAAATACAAAAAGCCACCGTGCGGGGGCTACGGCAGAAATATCTGTCGCGGAACGTTGCGCTATAAAAGCAAGGCAGCCGGACGGTACGCAGTATCGCTTGCAGCTTGGGTGGTTCATCCACCCACAATGGGCTTCGACGATCCTGTTTATCCTAAGGCTGATCCAAACACAGAGGCACTCCAACAATGGGGTGCCTTTTTGCTATCGGATCTCGGGGATTTCCGGACCAAGCAACATGCTCCCGACTTTTCGATTTCCTCAACGTCTTTCAGCACACCCGCCACCGTACCATGTCGTCACCGGAAACACTGCGAGCTTCAGGTACACGATATCCCATGGTACTGATTGAGATGCGTGATTTCGCACAGGTCACGGTGTACCGGCGGCGCGTCGATGCTCATGATTGAGCCGAACGGTGGAAATGCGATCTCGGCGAACAGGTGCTGCGCGCTGCCGCTCAGCATTCCCGTGAGGCCGGATTGTCGGATGCACGTGGAGTCGGTCGGGTGATGGAGAACCTCGAAGTCGTCACGTAACCTGCTGAGATTGAAGGATTGTCTTTTGATGCGTATCCGCGAGGGACAAATTTGGGGACAGGTTGGCTGAAGGACGGCTCCAACAGGTCCTGCTCAGCAACCAGAGGCGGTGCTGCAAGCTATTGAGCTGGTTTGCTTTTTCAGCGGCGCGCAACTTCCCTGCCAGCAAGACTACCAACGTTCTCAGTTTGAGGTCGCATGGATCGCATCGGATGTGACGCTCACATCGTCGGCGTTCCTTTGCATCACTTATGCCTTTGGTACCGAAACAAGCGGCAGCCTGAAACGAAATGTGGCGCCGCCTCCGGTTCGGTTCTCGGCCCATATCCGGCCGCCGTGGGCCTCGACAATTGTTCGCGCGATGGACAAACCCATCCCCATGCCCTGCGGCTTCGTCGTGAAAAACGGTTCAAACACCTCCTTCAGCTTGTCCTGCTGAATGCCCGGACCACGATCGGAGACGGAGACTTCGGCGAAGTCATCGATTGACGCGGTCGAAACCGTAACCTTGCGTTCGGCATTCAGTGAAGCTGACGTCGAATCGATCGCGTTCACAATCAGGTTCAGCAAAACCTGCTCGAGTTGAATTCGATCACCCTTGATCGAAAGCGCGGTTGACGTCAGGAAGCTGGCCAATTCAGCTTCTCGTGCGACTGCAGACAGTGAGACGAACGCCAGCGTCTCACCGACGACTTCGTTGAGGTCGAGATCCCTGAGCTCAAACGGAGTTTTTCGCAAAATGCTTCGCAGGCGACGAATGACCTCGCTGGCGCGCTCGTCGTCTCGACGAATATCAGCGGCTATTTCCTTGAGCTCATTCATGTCCGGTACCGGAGACTTGAGTATGACCTCGAGCGTCTCGGCGTTGGTTAGAATGTTGCCAAGCGGCTGGTTAAGTTCGTGCGCAAGTGACGCGGTGAGTTCGCCGGCCATCGAATAGCGATTGACGTGCGCAAGCTCGGCCATGCGTTGGCGCGACTGAACTTCGGCGTAGATTCGCCGCCGCCGCTCATAAAGCAGACCGGTAATGAGAGTGGCCTGCAGCAGGATCACGAAACCCACTAGCGCGATCTGCCAACGATAGCGTTCCCAGGCGGCCGGTTCGCGGAAGTAGATTTCGCTGCCGGGAAGCAGGCGCCCCTCGCTGATGCCCCAGCGCTGCAGCTGCCGCCAGTCATACTTGGCAGGACCATACTCCAGGACCGGCGTCTTTATGTCGGCTGGCTTCTCACCCGACAGGATACGAATGGCGACGTCCGAGGCCGCCCGGGTGCCATCTGATACCGAAGTCATTGGGCCGCCGACGATCTCGCGGCCAAAGAACGAATCGTCATAGGAAAAGATGGGTGCATTGGCGACTGCATAGAGTCTCCTCAGCGCGCTGTCGCCTTCGTGAACCGCACCGATGGCGTCTACCTGAGGCTGAATCCAGAAAATCGCGCTGCGTATGGGAAGCGTCGCCGCTCGATTCAGGATCTCCTCGAAAGATAGGTCATTGAAAAAGATAAGCTTCACGCGGTCCTTGGAGGCCTCCAGCTCTCTCGTTATTGCTCCGATCCAGAAACGTTCGTTCGGAGAGTTGCCGACCACCACGGCAATCGTCTTTGTGTCGGGTAAAACCTGCAAGATATGACCGAACAGAATGCCGATGTTCTGTCGGACGGCCACCACCGTATCGTTTCCTGTCAGTGTGAGTTGCTGCACGCGGCGCTCGTCGACAGCGGTCAGCACCATAGGAGTGGCGGGAAAGAGATCACTCCGGTGCCGTTGAACAAAGACGGCAGCGGGAGCTCCAAACGCCACGACCATGTCCGGCGCCTGGTTGGAAAACACCGCACTGAGGTACTCAACGAATTGAACCTCCGCATTCTCGTCCTCGGCCCGCGCTGTGATCACTGGAAAGTCTTCGATGACCAAGGGCCAATGCGATCGGCGATCAAGTTCCTGTCGAAGCGCCCTTGCATATTCGCTCCAGGGTTTGAAATTCTGGCCATAGGAATGAAGAAAAACAATGCGCATGGGTGCCGTCGCAGCCACGCTCTCCGCCGTTGCAAGCGCGAGGGCTGCAGCGATTGCCATCAGCGTTATTGTCCAAGACGCGTATTTCGTCACCGCCACCTCGAACCGGGGCGCCAAGTCGCTGGCCAATTGCCCCCTAGGCTACCACCGGAGAGGAGGTCTCGCCAAATGACACCTTGACACAGCAGTCCGTGACTAACCTGCAATCAGGTTTGCGGCGGCAACAGGTAAAGCGTGATTGCGAAAATGATGTAGACGGTCAGGGTCAGAGCACCGACAAACCATGCCGAGCGGCCGGTACTTGTAACAAAAGTTGCCGTTACGCTTGCGATCAGCATCATCGCGACGGCGCCGCGCCAGAACTGCAGGTCCATCGGCGTCGGTCCGAGCAGATAGCTGGCAAGGACGAGCACCGGAGCAACGAAAAGCGCGATCTGAACCGCGCTTCCAAGCGCAATGCCCACGCTCAAATCCAGGTTGTTCTTGCGCGCGGCGGCGAATGCGGAGACCATTTCTGCGGCCCCGCCTACCAAGGCAACGACGATTATTCCAACGAAGGCCGGGGTGATACCGAGCGCGACGGCGGCTTGTTGGACGGACTCGACAAAGACTTCGCTGACGAGCGCAACCAGAACCGTCACTGCGGCTAGTGTTCCCAGGGCAAGTGACAGGGGCCATTCCTCTTCTTCTGAGCCGTGATGGTCCTTGCTGACGAAAAGCTCGCGATGGGTTTTGAGTGAGAACGCCAGGCCCAAGCCGTAGGTGACAATGAGCAAGACGGACAAACTGACACTCAACGAGTGCGTGAACGCGGCACTGGCAGCGTTGTCGGCTGCCGCGAGCAGCGATGGAACGAGCATTGCGATCGTCGCAAGGAAAAGCATCCCGGCCTGAAGCCGGGCAGAATCCCGGTTGTATTCCTGGATATGGTACTTCAACCCGCCGAGCAGAAGCGACGCACCCAGCATGAACAACGAGTTTGTGACGATCGCTCCGGCGATGGACGCCTTCACCAGGACATATTGTCCGGCGCGCAGCGCCGCCAGCGCGATAAGCAGTTCGGTCAGGTTGCCAAGGGTGGCATTCAGCAGGCCGCCGAGCAAATCGCCGGTCTTGGCAGCGACTGACTCAGTGGCGCGGCTGAGCAAAGCTGCCAGCGGCACAATGGCGGCAACGGAGAGCAGGAACAGGAGCGTGTGCGCTTCTGGCCGCAGCAGTTGCGCCACGAGCACGACAGGCACCAGCACGAGCAGCCAGAACAACGGAGTGCGGCGAATCTCTTCAAGGAGAGGATTCATCTTGCTGCCTCATACAACCCCAGGCCCTTCATGCGCGAACCGCGGCCTGGTCTTCCCAGTCCTCCCACTCCACGTGGTTGATTTTCAAGTAGCTTGAGACGGCTGAGCCGATGGTCGGGAAGAAGTAGCTTTCGCCGAGCTGCGCGAACAGCCCAAATCGCTTCAGCTTGTCCTTCACGGGGTCCTTGAGCTCGGCAAAGCAAAGCTCGATGCCCTGAGCGTGCAACGCTTCGTCCAGTTCGGCGACGCTATCGCAGGCGGTGACGTCGACGCTGGTGACGGGCTCGGCCGCGACAACTAGCCAGCGAACGGGCGTCGGCGATGTCGCCACCGCGTCCAGAACGCGCTCCTTGAAGAACTCGGCGTTGGCGAAGAACAGCGGCGCGTCCCACCGGAACAGGACCAGCCCGGGGACGCGGCGCGCATCAGGATATCTCGTGATGTCGTGATAGCCCTTGACGCCGTGCGCGCGGCCGAGCACGGCGGAGTGGGGGCGCCAGCCGTCCCAAAGAAACTCGGCAATAGCGACGGCAATCGCAAGACCAATCCCCGGAATCGCGCCAAGTACGGCCACGCCGACGAAGCACAGCACGGTCAGCCAGAACTCCCATCGCTGAATGCGATAGATCCGCCTGAGATCGCCGATCTCGATCAAACCGATTGCAGCCGCGATGACGACGGCCGCCAATGCGGCATTGGGCAAATGCTGCAGGAGGTTCGGCGCCATCACGAGAAGGAAGGCGATGGCGAGTGCGCCGACGACGCTGGTCAGTTGCGTGCGTGCGCCTGCGGCCTCGGCGACGGGCGTCCGCGAGGCGCTGCTGCTGATCGGGAACCCCTGAAAGAAGCCGGTTGCCAGGTTGGCGGCGCCGAGCCCCACCATCTCCTGGTTTGGATCAACCTTGTCGCCCAACCGCGCGGCATAGGTTCGCGACAGCACGCTGGTATCGGCGAATGAGACCAGTGCGATGGCGCCTCCGCCGAGCAGCACTGGAACAAGATCGTTGTAACCGATCCAGGGAACGGAAAAGGCCGGCAAACCCTGAGGAAGAGGTCCGAGAACCTTCACGCCATATCGAGCGGCGAGCCCGAGCGCACCGACGACGATGGTCGCGCCGACAACTGCAATCAGAATGCCCGGCAGCCGCTTGTTGTCCTTGAGCAGCAGAATGACGATCAAGGTGCCGAGCCCGACGGCGAATGCAACCCAGTTGGTCTTTCCGTCAAGGATGGCGCCGCCAATCGCCCACAGGTCCCGCAAAGGTCCTTCGCTCTCGATGGAAAAGCCAAGCAGCTTTGGCAACTGACTGATCAACACGGTCAGAGCAATGCCGTTCATATAGCCGTAGCGGATCGGCTTGGAGAGAAGCTCGGTCACAAAGCCGAGCCGCGCGAGGCCTGCCAGAACGAGCACCGTGCCTGAAACCAGGGCCATCATGGCACCGAGCGTCACCGCGCGAGCGGGGTCGCCACCAGACATCGGGGTGACAACACCCAGGATAACAGCAGCCAGCGCTGAGTCCGGTCCTAGGACGATGATACGGCTCGGGCCGAACACGGCGTAGGCCAGGAGCGGCACGATCGTCGCGTAGAGACCGTGGATGCCCGGCAGGCCAGATGCCGCGGCGTAGGCGATGCCAACCGGGACCAGCATCGTCGCGAGCACGAGGCCGGCGAAAATGTCGTGCGGCAGCCACGCCGCTTCGTATCGCCGGAGCGTGCCGATCCCGGGCAACCAGCGGATCCAAAGGTTCACCGCGCTACTCCACAATCCAGTCGCCAATTGACTGAAAGGGCGAATGCCATCAGGATTTGCTCGTCTTGGTGACGAGCTTTGATCTATCTCAAGCTGATCGCGGCAAGGGAGGCTCGGCGCCCGACCGACAAACCTGGGTCAAATGGGAAAACGGCGGCTCTACGCAGTGGCAGCTATCGTGCACAAGGCTGCGGGTACGACCTTCCCTGTGCGCGCCGCCTTCGCGGTGACGCTTTTGGTCGTCGCGTCAAGCCCGGACGTGGTGGCCGCCATTCCGCTCACTCCTTTTCGCTATGAAGCGCAGGCGCAACGGCACTGTCCTGACGACACCGTAGTATGGCTCGATTTCCGCAAAGGCGTCTACTATGCCAAAGGGCAAAGATATTACGCCCGTGGCTTCCATGGCAGCTTCGTGTGCAGGAATGAGGCGCGCGGCAGCCGCTATCGCCGATCTCTCGGGCTTCGCTAACAGCGATTCCGGCGATTCAAACGAGCTGCAACGACAGGTGTCTGACCTGTGGATCGCCGCCTGCTCGGGCACGGAAGCCAAATC
This sequence comes from Bradyrhizobium lablabi, assembly GCF_900141755.1. NCBI lineage: Bacteria > Pseudomonadati > Pseudomonadota > Alphaproteobacteria > Hyphomicrobiales > Nitrobacteraceae > Bradyrhizobium > Bradyrhizobium lablabi. The sequence continues at coordinate 4,549,333 of NZ_LT670844.1, forward strand.
CGTTGAAGACTTTAAGCATTGCCGCGTTCTCAGGCAAAACCTCGGCAGTCAGCTCTTTCAATCCCGCGTCGCGGGCGATTGCGAGCAGGTGACGCATGAGCGCCGTCCCGATCCCTTTGCCTTGATGGGCATCGACCACGACAAACGCCAGTTCGGCCTGGCCGGGCTGCGTAACGATGTAGCGGCCTCCGCCCGCGATCACGGACTGGCCGTCTTCGTCGATCTGCGCAACCAGAGCAACGTGGTTGGTGAAATCGATGTTCATGAAAAAGGAGACCTCCTTGTCGGAGAAGCCTCGCTTGGGAACAAAAAAGCGGCGCTGCAGCGATTGGACGCTGGTGCGGTCGACCGCAGCGAGCATGTCTTCCTGGTCGTCCGGCCGTAACGCACGAATTTCGATCGAGCGGCCGTCGCGGAGACGTTCGACGGAGGAATAGTCAGCTGCCCTTGCCATCATTGCCCTGATCGGTTGCGGTGCTCCGAGCTAGGGGACCCCAAGCCATCCGCCAACGCTTGATCTGGATCAAGCTCGACGTTCGACAAGCATCGATAGGCTCGCCGGACAACGCCCTAATGGGTAGCGACAATGGCCTTGCGCGCAATTCGGCAGAACCGGTCGGGCGAGGAGGTGATCCAGATCGCCCTTCGCCTTGGCTTGCTCGCCGCGCTCATCGTCTGGTGCTTCGTTCTTGTTCGTCCCTTCATCGGCATCCTGGCCTGGAGCGTTGTCCTGGCCGTCGCGTTGTACCCGCTCTACGCTTGGCTGTTCGACCATCTTGGGCGGCGGCCAAAGCTCGCGGCAACTATCATTACGGTGTTGGCGGCTGCGATTGTGATCGCTCCCGCGACGTGGCTCGGATTCGGTCTGGTCGAGGGGCTAGGCAACATTTCCGAGCAACTCGGCTCGGAACGCCTGTCTGTGCCTTCACCTCCAGCCACGATCAAGGATTGGCCGCTCGTCGGCGATCGGCTCTACGATCTATGGACTCAAGCGTCCGCGAACCTTGAATCTGTTCTCACCCAGCTGGCGCCCCACGTGAAGCCGCTGCTCATCTCTACGCTTGCTGCGGTGGGCGGCATGGGCCTCGGCGCGCTCAAATTCATCGCTGCTGTGATTTTGGCAGGCTTCCTGCTCCCGTCGGGCCCGCGGCTAGTGGCGGCAAGCAGGTCTATTATGGCAAGGCTATTACCGGAACGCAGCGAGGATTTTGTTGCGCTGGCCGGGGCAACCATTCGCTCCGTGTCCCAAGGCGTGATTGGCATCGCCCTGGTGCAATCGTTCCTCTTTGGAATCGGGCTGAAATTTGGCGGAATTGCCAATGCCGGGTTGCTGGCCTTCGTGGTGATGATCCTGTCGATCCTGCAACTCGGCGCGGCGCTCGTTTTGATTCCTTGCATCATCTGGATCTGGATGACCAAGGACTTTGCGCCTGCGCTCCTCGTGACCGTCTATCTCGTGCTCGTCGGCTTGTTGGACAATGTGCTCAAGCCCCTGCTCATGGGCCGCGGCTTGACGACGCCGATGATCGTCATCTTCATCGGATTGTTGGGCGGAACATTTGCCCACGGAATTGTCGGCCTGTTCATTGGGCCAATCATCCTGGCGGTCGCCTGGGAACTGATGATGGCGTGGATCCGTGACGAGCAAACCCAGGACGTTCCAGCGCCCGCAGAGCGCGTTCCTGCCGAAATCTGAAGGTTCTGCGACGGCCTCGACTAGCGAGATACCGTCCGTGTGCAATGTGCGCGCCTGGGTGCGACCACGAGCCACCCCTTGACCTATGTCAAAGGGTCAGTCGAAGCGGGCGCCATCCTCAGTCACAAGTTCAGACAGTGAGAGATTTCAAGCATGTCCACCGAACTTCCGAAAATCCCGGACAGCGCTCCGCCCTCATTCTTCGCCGTGGCCATGGAATACCTCGTCGATGCGGGACAGCGCAGCGTGCTGTTCCTCGACGTCATGCGCCAGCGCGGACTTCAATACCGCGAACATTTGGCGGAAACCGTGCCGCATGTCCTCGACTACAGTGTCGAGCTGATTGTCGACGGCAGAACTCTCGAACGGCCCGTCAATTACGGGCTGGTGCGGATAACACCTCCAAAGGGAGTCGAGATCGACCTGAAACGCCGTCCGTTCGTCGTTGTCGATCCGCGCGCGGGCCACGGTCCGGGGATCGGCGGATTCAAGGCCGACAGCGAGATCGGCGTGGCGATGAAGGCGGGTCATCCCTGCTACTTCGTCGGGTTCCTTCCCGAGCCGATGCCCGGGCAGACAATCGAGGACATTGCGCGCGCCGAAGGGGTGTTCCTTGAGAAAGTGATCGCTTTGCATCCCGACGCCGATGGCAAGCCGTGCGTGATCGGCAATTGCCAGGCCGGTTGGGCGGTGACGATCCTGGCTTCGCTGCGGCCCGAGATGTTCGGGCCGATCATTATCGCCGGCGCGCCGTTGTCCTACTGGGCCGGCGTGCGCGGCAAGAATCCCATGCGGTATTCGGGTGGCCTCCTCGGTGGCAGCTGGCTGACCGCGCTCACCAGCGACCTCGGCGCCGGCAAGTTCGACGGCGCCTGGCTGGTGCAGAATTTTGAGAACACGAATCCCGCGAACACGCTCTGGACCAAGCAATACAATGTCTATTCCAAGGTCGACACGGAAGCGCCGCGCTATCTGGAATTCGAGAAGTGGTGGGGCGGACACGTCAACCTGAACGCCGAAGAAATCCAGTTCATCGTCGATGAGCTCTTTGTCGGCAACCGTCTGGCGAGAGGTCTGATCAAGACGTCCGACGGCGAGGTCGTCGATCTGCGCAACATTCGCTCGCCGATCGTCGTGTTCTGCTCCAAGGGCGACAACATCACGCCGCCGCAGCAGGCGCTGGGCTGGATCCTCGACCTCTACAGTGACGTCGACGAAATCAGGGCTTATGGCCAGACGATCGTGTACACGGTGCATGAGACCGTCGGCCATCTCGGCATTTTCGTTTCGGGCGGAGTCGCGAAAAAGGAGCATGCCGAGTTTTCGAGCAACATCGATCTGATCGATATTCTGCCGCCCGGGCTTTACGAAGCGACGTTCGAAGCGAAGTCCGCCGATACTGCCAATCCTGACCTCGCGTCAGGAAAGTGGATCATGCGATGCGAGCGACGCACGCTCGACGACATCAGGGCGATGGGAGACAACAGCCAAGAAGACGAACGACGCTTCGCGACGGCGGCCCGCGTGTCGGAGATCAATCTCGCCAACTATCGCAAGTTTGTGCAGCCGTGGGTGAGGGCCATGGCGACGCCGCAGATGGCGGAATGGATGCGCAAATGGCATCCGCTGCGCGTCCAATATGAGGCGCTCGCCGGGCAAAACCCGCTGACCAATGCGATTGAAACGACCGCAGAAAAGGTCCGTGAGCATCGCAAGCCGGCTGCATCGGACAATCCGTTCCTTGTATTTCAGGAGACCGTATCCAAAGGCATCGTGAGCGCGCTCGATCAATGGCGCGACGTCCAGGAGGCACTCAGCGAAAGGATGTTTCTCTCGGTCTATGGCTCGCCCGCGCTGCAGGCCGCGGTCGGGATCGATCCCGAAGCGGATCCGTCACCCAAGCCGGAAATGTCGCAGGATTATCGCAAGCGCCTGGACGCCCGCATCGCGGAGCTGAAGTCACGTATCGCAAGCGGCGGATTGAGAGAGTGCGTCATTCGTGGCCTGCTTTATGTCGGCGCCTCGCGCGGCATGGTCGACGAGCGAAGCCTCGAGGCATTGCGTCGGGCGCGGACGAATGACAGTGGATCGCGGCTGACGCTGTCCGAGTTCAAGGCTCTGGTGCGCGAGCAGTTCTTCATGCTGCTGCTCGAGCCTGAGGCGAGTCTTGCGGCAATCCCGGAATTGTTGCCAGAAAAAGCGGAGGCGCGCCGCGCCGGCCTCGCGGTGATCCGTGAGGTACTTTCGGCAAGTGCTGAAATTTCCGGCGAGGCGGCTAACCGGCTGCACCGGGTAACCGAATTGTTCGGCGTCACCGAAGACGACGCGACGCAAGCGAACGCAGGCCCTTTCGACCCGCAGGCGAAGGCCTCGTAACCGGGAGCCAAGCAATGAGCGCACAAGTGGCAGGTGAAGCACGGCCTTCAAAATACGACCGCCTGATCGCGGCGGCAAAGGCCGTCCCGACGGTCACGACGATCGTGGTGCATCCCTGCGACGAGGCCTCGCTGCGAGGCGCAGTTGACGCCGCCGAAGCAGGCATCATCAAGCCGATCCTTGTCGGCCCCGCGTCGAAGATCGCGAGCGTTGCCGCAAAGCACAACATCAACATCTCGGGCTACGAGATCGTCGACGCCGAGCATAGCGAGGAGGCCGCCGCGAAGGGGGTCGAGCTCATCCACGCGGCCAAGGGCGAAATGCTGATGAAGGGCAGCCTGCACACCGACGAGCTCATGCGCAGCGTGACGGCCAAGGGGACGGGACTACGGACCGATCGGCGCATCAGCCATGTCTTCGTAATGGATGTGCCGACCTATACCGACACCGTCTTCATTACTGATGCAGCCATCAACATTTTTCCGGATCTCGATGGCAAGCGCGACATCATCCAGAACGCCATCGATCTGTTCACGCAGGCCGGCTTCGGCACGCTACCTAGAGTGGCCATTCTGTCCGCTGTCGAGACGGTCACCTCGAAGATCCCGTCGACCATCGAGGCCGCGGCGCTCTGCAAGATGGCCGACCGTGGGCAGATCACCGGCGGCCTGCTCGATGGTCCCCTCGCGTTCGACAACGCAATTGATACCGAAGCTGCGAGGATCAAGGGCATCAGGTCGGAGGTCGCCGGACGTGCTCAGATCCTCGTGGTGCCCGATCTTGAATCCGGCAACATGCTGGCAAAGAACCTTGCCTATTTCGCAAAGGCCGATGGAGCAGGGGTCGTTCTCGGTGCCCGCGTCCCCATCGTGCTGACCTCTCGCGCGGATACGCCGCGTGCCCGCATGGCCTCCTGTGCGGTGGCAACCCTCCACGCAGACGGGCGCCGTCGGCTGGCCGTCAGTGCTGCCGTGTGATCGCCATGGATACGATCCTCGTCGTCAACGCAGGTTCGTCGAGCGTGAAGTTTCAAGTCTTCGCGGTCGATGGAGACGGCAGGTTGCAGCGGCAGCTCAAGGGACAGATGGACGGCATTGGAAGCCGCCCGCGGCTTCGCGCGACAGGGGTGAAGGGCGACACCCTGGCCGACCGCGCCTATCCGATCGAGGCGGTTGCGGATGTTTCGGCCGCGCTGATGGTTGCGGGTTCCTGGTTGCGGGACGAGCTCCGCATCACGCCGATGGCGGTCGGGCATCGCGTCGTTCATGGCGGTCCCGATCATGACCGTCCGATTCCGGTCGACCATGGGCTGGTCGCGCGCCTGGAGCGCTACATCGCGCTGGCGCCGCTACATCAGCCCCACAATCTCGCGCCGATTAAGTCTCTTCTCGCCAATTTTCCATCCTTACCGCAGGTCGCGTGCTTCGACACCGCCTTCCATCGTGGCCATGACGCGGTCGCGGACCAGTACGCGATCCCCTATCAGCTCTACGAAGAGGGGGTCAGGCGCTACGGTTTCCATGGCCTCTCTTACGAATATATCGCGAGGACATTGCCGAAGGTCGCGCCTGAGATCGCCACGGGGCGCGTGATTGTCGCGCATCTCGGCAGTGGCGCCTCGATGTGCGCCATGAGAGGCGGTCGCAGTGTCGAAAGCACGATGGGCTTTACCGCGCTCGATGGCTTGCCGATGGGAACGCGACCGGGCCAGATCGATCCCGGTGTCGTGCTCTATCTGATGGCGGAAAAGGGGATGACGCCTGGAAGGGTGCAGGACTTTCTCTATCGCGATTGCGGATTGAAGGGCTTGTCCGGCGTGAGCAACGACATGCGCGAGCTGCTGGAGAGCCATGATCCGCGTGCCGCCTTTGCCATCGACTATTTCGCTTATAGGGTCGGGCTCTGTGCCGGCATGCTGGCTGCCGCGCTACAGGGCGTCGATGCGTTCGTATTCACCGCCGGGATCGGCGAGAACTCAAGTGCAATTCGCGCCCGCGTGGCTGAGAAGCTCGCATGGCTCGGTGTCTCCCTCGATGCTGGCGAGAACGCCAAACACGCGCTGAAGATATCGCAGAGCGGCAGCCGCGTTCCCGTCTACGTCGTTCCAACGGACGAGGAACGGATGATTGCTGAGCACACTTTGTCGGTGCTGTGGGGCGCCAACTCAAACATCAAACACATGAGAGCGTCATGAACATTCCGGTATTCCCCGAGACGAAGGTGGCTTTGAAGGAAAAAAAGGGATTAATCGTGGGCATTGCCAACGATCAGTCGATCGCGTGGGGATGCGCCAAGGCGTTTCGGGCATTGGGCGCGGAGCTTGCGGTGACGTATCTGAACGATCGCGCGAAAAAGTTCGTCGAGCCGCTTGCCCAGGCGCTTGAAGCGCCGATCTTCATGCCGCTCGACGTGACGGTGCAGGGCCAGACCGAACAAGTGTTCGAGCGGATCGAAAAGGAGTGGGGGCGGCTTGACTTCCTGCTGCATTCGATCGCCTTTTCGCCCAAGGAAGCGCTGCACGGGCGGGTGATCGATGTCGGGCGGGACGGATTTCTCAAGACCATGGACGTGTCCTGCTGGTCATTCATGCGCATGGCGCACCTCGCAGAGCCGCTGATGAAGAACGGCGGCACCATGTTCACGATGACCTATTACGGCAGCCAGATGGTTGTAGAGAACTACAATGTAATGGGTGTCGCGAAAGCTGCGCTCGAAGCCGCGGTTCGCTATATCGCGGCCGAAGTCGGTCCCAAGGGCATCCGGGTTCACGCGATCTCTCCGGGACCACTCGCAACGCGCGCCGCGTCAGGCATTCCCGAGTTCGATGAGCTCCTCGACAAGGCGCAGAGCAAGGCTCCGGCTCGAAGTCTCGTCAGCATCGACGACGTCGGTGCCGCGACGGCGTTTCTTGCGCTCGACGGTGCAAAGCTCATCACGGGCGACGTCATATACATCGACGGCGGCTATCACATCATCGACTGAGACTTACACTGTCGTCGATCGGGCAGCTTTGGGTCAGCGATAGTGCAGGGCAATCAGATCGGCGACGCAGGCCGGGCGCTGACCGCCTTCGATCTCGATCACCATGTGGTAATTGACCCGCAACCCATTGGGCGGAACGTCTTCGGCCTCCGCAATGGTCGTGCGGCCTCGTAGTTTTGAACCAGCCGGGACCGGCGCGAGGTAGCGGATCCGGTCCGCGCCGTAGTTGAGCGTGTTTCTGAGGCCCTTGAGGCCCATTACCGAACGAATGAACATCGGCGCGAGGCTGAGGGAAAGAAGCCCGTGGGCGATGGTCCTGCCGCCCGGAAGCTCTTTTTCCGCTCTTTCCTGGTCGACATGGATCCACTGCTCGTCGCAGGTTGCCTTCGCGAACATGTTGATGCGATCCTGGGTGATCTCGACCCAGTCGCTCGCGCCGATTTCCTGGCCGACGGCGGACCTGATCTCGTCGAACCCATCGAATATTCTCATGCCATGTACCGCGTTCGCTCTGCAGCGAATCCTAGATTCTCATTTGGGGAACCGTTTCCGGGATCAGAAGATCGGCCTCCGTGACAGCCATCACCTCCGCCACGCTGACGCCCGGCGCGGTCTCCAGCAGCGTCATCTGTCCGCCCGGGAAGCTGATGACGGCGAGGTCAGTGACGACGAGATCGACGGGTCGAGAGGAGGTGAGGGGGAGCGAGCATTTCTGGACGATTTTCGATTTTCCCTTCGCGGCGTGCTGCATGGCGACGATCACGCGCTTCGCGCCCGTGACCAGGTCCATCGCGCCTCCCATTCCCGGCACCATCTTGCCGGGGATCATCCAGTTCGCCAGATGGCCTTCGCAGTCGACCTGCAGCCCGCCTAGGACGGTGACATCGACGTGCCCGCCGCGGATCAACCCGAAGGACATTGCGCTGTCAAACGTGGATGCGCCGGGGAGCGCGCTGATGGGCCGTCCGCCCGCGTCGGTCAAGTGCGGATGCACCATGCCTTGCTCGGGGATCGGCCCCGTGCCGATCAATCCGTTTTCGGACTGGAAGAAGACCTTGAGCTCCGGCGGAATGTAGTTTGCGACGAGAGTAGGAATCCCGATGCCGAGATTGACGAGATTTCCCGGTCGTAGTTCGAGTGCAACCCGTCGGGCGATCAGCGTTTGTGCGTCCATGGTTTCACCCGTTCGCGACGAGATAATCCACAAGTGGAGCAGGGGTGACGACGTGATCGGGTGCGATCACGCCGACCGGAACGATGTGCTCGGCAGTGACAATGACGGTATCGGCCGCCATCGCCATCACGGGATTGAAGTTGCGGGCAGTGAGCGCGTAAGCGAGGTTGCCGAGATAGTCGGCCAAAAATGCGTGGATCAGGGCGAAATCCGAGCGAAGCGCCGTCTCGAGCAGAAAGGTCTTGCCGTTGATCTCGATCGGCCGCTTGCCCTCCTCGACGATTGTCCCGGCGCCGGTCGGCGTAAGCACGCCCCCGAGGCCGCAACCGCCGGCGCGGATTCGTTCGACCAAGGTGCCCTGGGGTACCAGGTCGACAGCGATTTTATTCGCCATCATCTGCTGCTGGGCCCTCGGGTTTAGCCCGATGTGGCTGGCGGTCAGTGTCGACACCAGCGCGGCGTCGAACAGCTTTCCGACGCCCTTGCCCGGTACCGCGGCGTCGTTGCAGATGATCGTGAGCTCGGATTTCTGCTGGCGCACGAGCTCGTCGAGCAAACGCTCCGGTGTCCCCACCCCCATGAAGCCTCCGACCATCAGCCTCGCTCCGTTGGGGATCATTGCGACGGCTTCTTCCGCAGAAACGGTTCTCATCGCTCAGCTCCGATCATCACGCCGCCGGACGGTGGCGCGATGCTTGTTGGAAACTTGGGACCAGCAGCGCGCGACCCCTTGATCTGTATCAATGGTTCCGGCGGGCCTCAGGGCATGGCTGCCGCAGTGCGGCAGCCATGCCCATGAGGAGCCGGCATGCTCATTCAGCTACTGGTGGGGTCATCCGTCAGCGCGTTTAACATCATCCTCCACGCATCGGTCACGATGATCGCCGTACCGATCGCGCGCGCCGCCGCGCGGCGAGGTCCATCACGTCCGCTCCTATATCCGGCGGGCGTAATGATCGCGACCTCGCTCGTGCTGATGGCCGCGCATATTCTCGAGGTCTTTGTCTGGTCTGTCGCCTATGCCGTCGTGAATGCGGCGCCCGACGATGCGAACCTGGTCTATTTCGCGTTCGTCAACTATACCACGCTGGGCTATGGCGATGTGACACCGCTGGCGAAATGGCGCCTGCTCGGGCCGATGACCTCCATGAATGGCGTTCTGATGTTCGGCTGGTCCACCGCCCTCCTATTCGAGGTGCTGATCAAGACGATCGGCCAACACGCCGCTCTCACATCGGAGGCCGGCCACTCCGGCGAGCTATAGGTCCAATTTGGCCAGCTCGGATCGATTGCGCAGCACAATCTGCCGCTGGGTCTGGCCGAGGAAGTCGAGCAATCCCTTCCCGTGGAGGCATGAGAGGGTGCGGGACACTGTTTCGAGCGTGAGCCCGAGATAGTCCGCGATATCGCGCCGGCTCATCGGTAGCGCCATGACGCCAGCGGCAGTCAGCCGGCTGTCCATTTCGAGCAGGAACGCGGCGACCCGCTCAAGTGAGGTCTTGCGTCCCAGAAGCAGCATGTGATTTTCGGCGTGCTGAAGGTTGCTTGTCGTCATGCTCAGGAGATCGCGAGCGACCAGTGCGTCGGCTCTCGCGACGTGCTCAAGATTGACGCGCTTCGCAAGCCGAACGGTGGTATCGACGATCGCTTCCGCTGTAAAGCGATGGACTGCACCGTTCTCCAAGCCAAAGATATCGCCGACGAGGTGGAATGCACCGATCTGGCGGCGGCCATCGGAGAGCAGCTTGTAGCTCCGCACCGCGCCTTCGACCACCTGGTAGACATATTCCGCTGGCTCGGCCTCGCCAAAAACTTCCGTACCCCGGCTATATTTGAACTCGCTCAGTATGACCTGTGCGCGGGACAGGCCGTCATGTTCGCCGAGGAATTTTGGCCGGACGGCCGAATTGGCGTTGACGTTGACAAACATGGATCAATCTCCCTGTTCGCGTCCGTCAGGGAGCCGCCGCCCCTGTCAGGATCATGTACGACAGGGTCGGCGCGGTGGCTATTGCCCTGAAGGACAATGTCCCGAGGCGGACGCCGGTTCGCGGGCGGCCGCTCGTCGGGGCTGCGGTGTGCCGTCGCAGTGCACAAAGGCGTGTTCACCCCATCACAAGCGGATGTTACGCTATCGCCAAACTGCAAGTCGGGGTTGGGATGCCCGGTACAATACATATCGTCGACGACGACGCATCCTTCCGAACGGCGCTGGAACGTCGTCTCAAGAAGGCCGGGTATGACGTGGCAACCTATCCCTCCGCCCAGCAACTGCTCGATAAACTACCAGACGAGAACGGACGGGGATGCATTCTCCTTGATGTCAGGATACCCGGGTTGAGCGGTCCGGAGCTGCAGATACGGCTGAGCGAGCTTGGTTCGACGCTGCCGATCATTTTCCTGACGGGCTACGCGGACGTCCCGACCACGGTGAAGACGATCAAGGCAGGCGCGGAGGATTTCCTGACCAAGCCAGTCTCATCGGAGCAATTGTTGTCCGCCATCGAGCATGCTGTCGCACGTCACGAGAGCGCGCGACGTGCAGGGCAGAAGCTGAATGCGCTTCGCGCCCAGCTTGACACCCTGACGCCGCGCGAACACCAGGTCTTCGAACTTGTCGTACAAGGCAAGATCAACAAGCAGATTGCGCTGCAACTGGGAGCGACCGAGCGCACCATCAAGGCTCACCGACACAAGGTGATGGAGAAGATGGGCGTTCAATCTCTTGCCGAGCTGGTATCAATCGCCGAACGGATAGGCGTTCTCCGTCGCTTCTCCGGCGAAGGCCCTCAGAGCTGATCGCACTCTCCGGATATCATCAGACGTTTTTGGATGATTGTCCCAAGGGACAATAGGAACGAAGAGCTGCGCGGTATATCCAAAAAATATGCGCATGTGATTTTCTCGGAAGGCCCGTGGAACTATAAGCGTCAGTCAAAGATGTTCATCAGGCTTACGCCAAGCTTACGCAAAGGCAAAGCTTACACACGTGTCGCTTGAGGAACTTGCTCTGTTGCTCGATTGATGAGGAGCAAATCAAGGGATTGATCTTGTCGAATCGAAGGGTTGTTTTTGTGGTCGACGATGATCCGGGCATTCTCAGAGGCCTCAAACGGCTGCTCCGGGAACACGGCTACGACAGCCTGCTCTTTCAATCTGCGAAGGCATTTCAAGCTCACAATGATTTCGGGCAGGCGATTTGCGTTATTCTCGACGTTCAGTTGGACGGCGAGTCGGGAATAGAGGTCAGGTATCGACTGACTGAAGCCGGGATCCCGCTGCCGGTGATCTACATCACTGCCAACGATAGCGACGCCATTCGTACGGCGGCGATGCAGTCCGGATGTATCGCTTATCTGACAAAACCATTTCCGGCAAAGTCGCTCATTGAGCCGATCGAAAAAGTGGCTGCTGGGCTGGCCTAGCCGGACGTTTCGCAGGCCGGTCCCCCTCATTCATCAATCTCCCTCACTTGATCTATATCAACGTGCCGCCGCACAGCTGCGCTGCCATCACCGCTACAGCGCGCGCTTTGAAGGGGGATGACATGAAGCTGCATCAACGTCTCTTTGTCCGACTTGCCTTGGCTGGATTGCTGGTCTCGGGAATGTTGCCGATCGCGGCTCAAGCCGACACAGGCGGCGTGCGCGTGGTTTTTACAAAGGGTGGATTCATTGTGGGCGTCGGCGGCGGCGAAGGCGTCCTGACATTTCACGGCCGCCATTACCGCTTCAATGTGTCCGGCATGAGCGTGGGCTTCACGATCGGCGCATCGACCACCCAGTTGTCCGGGCGCGCCTTGAACCTGCGCAGCCCGGGCGACATCCAGGGCAACTATGCCGTGATCGGCGCCGGTGGTGCGCTTGCGGGTGGTGCCGGTGGCGTGCAATTGCAAAACGAAAAAGGTGTAATCCTGCAGCTCAGCGGTCCAAAGGTCGGCGTAGAACTGTCGGCGGCGGTGGGCGGCGTTACGATAGCACTCAAGTGAGCGTGCAGCGCCCCAGCGCGCTCCGGCTCAATATCGCTCCGCGACAAATTCCATGCCGCGCAGTGCCTCCTGATCGTCGTAGCGTCCCTTGCTTGATCGCTTCGGCAAGCGCACGCGCTCATGTTGCACCCGTTTGTATGGGATGGCTTCCAGGATGTGTGCGATACAGTTCAGCCGCGCGCGCCGCTTGTCGTCAGATCTGACAAGGGTCCAGGGCGCGTGCTTCGAACTCGTCGCCTTGAGCATCATGTCGCGTGCGCGCGAATAGTCGTACCAGAGCCGGTAGGATTCGGTATCCATCGGGCTCAGCTTCCACTGCCGCAGCGGGTCATCGATCCGCGCCTTGAACCGCCGCTCTTGCTCCTCCATCCCGACCTCGAGCCAGAGCTTGATCAGGATGATGCCGCCGTCGACGATGTACTTTTCGACTTCCGGGCAAAGCTCCAGAAAGCGCTCGTGTTCGTCTTCGCTGCAAAAGTCCATGACATATTCGACGCCGGCGCGGTTGTACCAGCTGCGGTCGAAGATCACGATTTCCCCTCCCGACGGGAAGTGCTGCATGTAACGCTGCACGAACATCTGGCTCTTTTCGCGATCGGAAGGCGCAGGAAGGGCAACCACGCGAAACACGCGTGGACTGATTTTTTCAGTGATCGCCTTGATGGTGCCGCCCTTGCCGGCAGCGTCTCGTCCCTCGAACAGGATGATGACCCGGAGCTTCTTGGCTTTCACAAATTCCTGGAGATGGCATAGCTTGACCTGAAGCTTGCGGAGTTCCTTCTCGTAGTCCTTCCGCTTCATCCTTGAATTTGAAGCCGCCTCTTCGCCCCGCGCCATGTTGTCGTCTCCGGACTGGGTCGGGATCAGCTTGACCAGCTGATGGTGATGCCGATGTCGCCAGGAACGCCGCCGGAGAAATCGATGACCTGATATTGGATGCGATAGCCCCGGGGCTTCAGGTAATCGGTCCAGAGCTGAAAGATCTCCTTCGGTATCCCCGTCAGCGTTTTCTCCCACCCCGGCTCCATCTGGTTGATGGCGCGGCCCTTGTCGGTGCAAAGCATGTTGGGAAATCGATAGACCTGAACTTCCTTCAGGCCGTTTCGCACGGCCCGCTGAATGACGCTGGAGGCAAGCCTGACCTTCTCGTCCTCCGAAAGTCCGGACGGCTTGCTGAGCTTCTCGATCAGCGCTCTTTTCTCGGCTTCGGCGGCGGCGGCCGCTCTCGCCTCCTCGTCGGCTTTTTCCGCCTCCTTGATCGCAGCCTGTTTCTGGATCTCCTTTGCCGTGGGCAGCAGATCGTCGATTTTTTCGGGCATGGGTCTCTCCTCGCAAGGCTCGGCATTTTCCTGGCGAGGATGCTGAGGGCGCGGAGGCTGGCGGCCTTGATCCAAATCAAGCCTCCGTTTGGGGTCCCCCTGCAGTCTTTGCACGGTCGAGCCGTTCGAGCCCGACCAAGCGTGCAGCGAGGAGAATGGAATGAGCGGGAGCCAAAAAGCCGTCTTGGCGGCGGTGACAATGTCGATTGCGGTCTCGGCAGGGCCGGCAAGAGCGATCGATTTTACCGGGGCGTGGTCTACCAGCGCGGAGGAATGTAAAAACGTATTCGTTCGGAAGGGAAAGGCGAACCAGATCACGTTCGCCCCGATGTCCGAGGTGCATGGCGGGGGATTTATCGCCGAGCCGAACCGGCTGATCGGACGCACCGCAAAATGCGCGATCAAGGCGAAAAAGGACGACGGTCAGACCGTGAACATCGTCGCAAGCTGCGCAACCGACATCATGCTCTCCACCGTCCAGTTTCAATTGAACGTGGTCAATCAGGACAAGGTCCGGCGGCTCTTTCCGGGGATGGAGGACATGGAAATCTTCTACTACCGCTGCCAGATCTAACGAAAATCGCCCGAGGCTCTGAGAGGAGGGTCGATTGCACGAACAGCTTCACCCGATGACACCTCTTCATTTGCCGTTCTATGTCGTCAAGCCCGGCGAGACCGACGTTTTGATGATCGTGATGGGAATCTTCCTGATTACTGCCGTGCTCGGCGTCGGCAACATCTATTTGCGATTGCACTCGTTGCCGGAGCGGATGGCGCACAAATCGCAGAAGCTGCAGTTTGAAATCGTCGCTATCCTGGGCTTGCTCGCGTTGTTTACGCACATCCACCTGTTCTGGATTGCAGCTCTGTTGCTGGCGGTGATCGATATCCCAGATTTTGGCACGCCGCTGCGCAGCATCGCCGGATCGGTCGAAAAGATAGCCGATTCAACAGAGGGAGCGGCAAAGCAGGAAGCCGCGGATGAAGAAAGCACCGCTCCGGCCGCGACGGCCTCCGACAAGACAGATCACGGCGTTCCGAAGAAGGAGGTGCGCGGTCATGCTTGAATTGATGCTCTGCTCGCTATTCACGTTGGTGCCAGACTATCTCTACCGGCGCTATGTCCAGGGCAAGCGCATTGGCAAGGAAATCACGCTCTTTTCGGTATGGTACGAGCTGCGATGGGGCATCACGGGCTGTCTGATGCTCACGGTCGGGCTCATCACGACGATCTTCTATTTCCATCCGTCGACCACTTCGGCGATGCTGTTCTTCCGGACGGTTCCGATCGCTCCTGAGACGATAGGACGCGTCGCAGAAGTCAATGTCGGCTTCAGCCAGTCCGTCACCAAGGGCACCGTGCTGTTCACGCTGGATAGTTCGAAGCAGCAGGCGGCTGTGGAAGCAGCCAAACGGAAGATCGCCGAGGTCGATGCGTCGTTGGTCTCCGCAAAGGTCGACGTGGTCAAGGCCGAGGCGCAGATTCAGCAGGCCAACAGCGACTACAAGCAGGCCAAGGACGAGCTGGATGTGAAGAGCGAGTTGCAGCGGCGCAATCCAGGCATCGTGCCGCAGCGCGATATCGAGAAACTACAGGTGCTCGTCGCCGGACGGCAGGCCGCGATCGATGCTGCCGCTGCAGCGAAAGAATCTGCGGAAATCAATGTTGCGACCCTTCTGCCGGCAGAGAAGGCAAGCGCGGAAGCAGCCCTTGCGCAGGCCCAGGTCGAGCTCGACAAGACCGTCGTCCGCGCGGGCGTCGACGGTCGCGTCGAGCAGTTTTCCCTTCGACCCGGCGATATCGTCAATCCGCTTGCGCGACCCGCCGGCGTGCTGATCCCGGAAGGCGCGGGACAGCGCTCTCTGCAGGCCGGGTTCGGACAGATCGAAGCGCAGGTGCTGAAGCCCGGGATGATTGCTGAGGCGGCGTGCGTGTCCGTGCCCTGGACTATCATTCCGATGGTCATCACCAACGTGCAGGATTATATCGCAACCGGTCAGTTCCGCGGCGGCGAGCAGCTGATTGACGCGAGCGCGGCGCGGCCCGGCACAATCCTCGTGTTTCTTGAACCAATCGACAAGAACGGTCTTGCGGATGTAACGGCGGGCAGCTCCTGCATTGTCAATGCCTACACCAGCAATCACGACAAGATCGCATCAAAGGACACTGGCGCCCTTCAGGGCTTCGTGTTGCACGCCATCGACGCGGTCGGTCTGGTGCACGCCATGCTTCTTCGCATCCAGGCACTGCTGCTGCCGATCCAGACGCTGGTCCTGAGCGGGCACTAAAAAGCGCGCGGTTCTCGGGCGGACCTTTGATCTTGATCAAGCGTCCGCTCTCCAGTCGGGGTTCCCTCAAGCTTCGGGTTCCGATGGAGACAGGCCATGTTGTGCTGCAGAAAAGCAATGCTGGCTTTAGCGATCATTCTTGCAACCCCGTTCACCGCGGTTGCGCAAGGAACGGGCGCGCCGCCTCCGCCATCCGCCACCACACCGCCCCCGCAAGCCGGGGAGGCCCTGCTGAAGCCAGAGCAACTCGAAGCGCTGGTTGCGCCGATCGCACTCTATCCCGACGCACTGCTCGCCAACATGCTGGCGGCTGCGACCTATCCGCTGGAGGTGGTGACAGCTGCTCGCTGGGTGAAGGAACACAAGAATCTCAAGGGCGATCAGCTCAAGAGCGAAGTCGACAAGCAGTCCTGGGACGACAGCGTCAAGGCGCTGACCAGCACGCCGAGCGTGCTTGAGATGATGAACGACAAGCTCGACTGGACCCAACAGCTCGGCGACGCTGTGCTCGCCCAACAGCCGGACGTGATGGATGCGATCCAGCGCCTGCGGGCGAAGGCTCAGGCCAACAACAAGCTGGTGTCCACCAAGGAACAGAAAGTCACGGTTCAGAAGGTCGAGAACAAGCAGGTGATCGTGATCGAGCCGACCGATCCGAACGCGATGTACGTTCCCTACTATGAGCCTTCGGTCGTCTACGGCACCTGGCCGTATGCCGACTATCCACCCTATTACTTCGGATATCCGTCCTACATCGGCGCCGGCGTCATCGCTGCCGGACTTGCGTTCGGCACGGCCTGGGCCATTGGGCGCTGGGGCAATTATTGGGGCGGCGGCTGCAACTGGGGCAACAACAACTTCTTCATCAACCGCTCCAATAACATCAATTGGTCGCACAACGCGAACCACCGCCAGGGTGTCCGGTACAACAACGCTAACGTGGCGCAGCGATTTGGCGGCGACAAGGTGCGTGCCGGCGCCGCTGACAGAATGGACTACCGCGGTCGCGGTGGCCAGCAGGTGCTCAACCCCGATCGTGGAGGTAACCGTGGACCTGGTGATCGCGGAGGCGATCGCGTCGGTGGCGGCGATCGTGGTGGTGGCAATCGTGTCGACACGCGCGATCGGCCCGGAGGCGGGCAAGCCAAGGGCGGCGATCGCGGGCCGGGCAAGGGCGGTGGCGCGAAACAGGCGCGGCCGGCTGATCGTGCGCGTCCTTCTGGTGGTGCGAGGGGCGGCGGGCGTGACAACGCGATGAGGGTGCAATCGGGAAGGGCAGCCAACCTTCAGTCCGCACGCGGCCGGGCCAGCTTCGCAAGTGCCGGTGGTGGTGGGCGCGGGGCTATTTCTGCAGGCGGTGGTGGCTTCCGTGGCGGCGGCGGTGGTGGCGGAGGCCGCGGCGGCGGTGGTGGCCGACGGTCCGATCTGTGGCTGAAGCACGGCGTGGAGCTGCTCGGACGCCTCGAGAATGGACTCGGCTACTATCGGTTCAGCTATCTAGGCAGCGACAAGGCTTACGTCGGCGTCATCGCGCAGGAGGTCGAGGCGGTGAGGCCTGATGCAGTCACGCGCGGCCGCGATGGCTATCTCAAAGTCTACTACGACAAGCTCGGATTGAAATTCCGCACCTATCAAGACTGGCTCGCCGGCGGCGCGCAAATTCCAACGCGAGCGAGGATGTGATCATGACATTGCTTCAGCCGACACGATCCAATCGTTGCTGGTCCACAGGACTGATCGCCGCCGCCATGCTGCTGCTGTCGATGCCGGCGGCATCAGCCCAGCAATCCTTCCAGTCACCCGAGGACGCCGTAGCAGCCCTCGTTGCAGCAGCGAAATCGGGCGAGACGAAAGACTTCGTCAAGGTGCTCGGTCGCGACGCCGCTGATATCGTCGAGTCCGGAGACATGGTCGCGGATAATGACACACGACAGCGTTTCGTCGCTGCCTTCGACGCCAAGCATTCCATCAGCATGGAAGGCAGCAAGAAGGCGATCCTCATGCTCGGCAAGGACGACTTCCCGTTTCCGATCCCGCTCTACCACACGAAAACGGGTTGGGAATTCGACACGGCCGCCGGCCGCATTGAGATCCTTTATCGTCGGATTGGGCGCAACGAGCTCGACGCGATCCAGACGTGTCTCGCCTATGTCGACGCACAGAATGAATATGCCGATAAGGACCGCGACGCGGGGCCGGGAGTCTATGCTCAGCGCATTGTCTCCAGCTCCGGCAAGAAGGATGGCCTCTATTGGCCGTCGGATGGTGATCAGAGCCCGCTGGGTGAACTTGCTGCACAGGCGTCAGCAGAAGGCTACAAGGTCGGTAGCGGCGAGCCACAGCCTTACCACGGCTATTACTTTCGCATCCTGACTCGACAGGGGCCAAACGCTCCCGGCGGCGAGCTGGACTATGTCGTCAATGGCAAGATGATTGGCGGCTTCGCACTCATCGCTTACCCCGCCGAATACGGCAATTCCGGCGTCATGACCTTCGAGGTCAATCATGCCGGCACAGTTTACCAAAAGGATCTCGGCGAGCTGACAGAAGTGATTGCGAAGCGCGTGAAATGGTTCGACCCCGATCAAACCTGGAAGAAGATCGAGGTCACGAGCCCGTAATAGCAACAGGAGGGTCGTTCCGATGGGTAAATACTTCCTAAAACTTGCTCTGGTGATGCTACTGGCCTCGGTTGTCCTGACGAGGCCATCTCACGCTGTTACGGGTTATGTTCACGTCGAGTTCCTGAAGGCTGGGTTGATTGTCGGAGCCGGCTTCGGCCGCGGGGTGCTAACTTATCGCGGTCGCGACTATCGTTTTAAGATCTCGGGTCTGAGTTTGGGTCTAACAGCTGGAACATCCACCACGCGACTCGATGGGCGGGCCTCTCATCTGCATCAATTGAGCGACTTTGCCGGGACCTATGCTGCGGTTGGCCTTGGTGGGGCTTGGGTCGCGGGAACCGGCGGCGTGCAGCTGAAGAATGACAAGGGTGTGACTATCACGCTGCAAGGCAGGAGGGTGGGCTTGGAAGTTGCGGCCAATCTGAGCGGCATCAGCATTCTATTCGAGCAGCCCGTGAACTGAAGCGCGCGCGCTGGGGTTGAAGCGTTCAGCGGTCCCGTAGGCGAGGTTGGTCGTTGAACAATGTCTCTGGCAGGAAGGATCTCATGCGCAACCATGCAAATCACGCTCAAACTCGCTCTGGTCGCGCTGGTGGCAGCGACACTGTTCATCCGACCGGCGGACGTGAAGATGGGTTCTGTTCGCGTCGTCTTCACAAAGGCGGCGCTGGTCGCGGGTGGAGGCATCGGACGCGCCGTATTGACCTTTGATGGCCGCGACCATCCCTTCCGGGTGTATGGCCTGAGTGTCGGCGTTACGATCGGAGCATCGATCGCCAGGTTGACCGGACGGGCCTCATATCTGCATCAGTAAAGGGTAAGTCCTTTCCAAAAAGGGGCGGAGACGGCAGTTCGGATTTCAGCCTCGACGATCATACGTTCGCGATGAAAATCGCATCGGCATTGACGTCGGAACTCAAGGATCGAAACTCCCGCGCAAAACTGGTGGCGGGCTGGACGGGTGCGAACGAGCGCACGGTCAAAAATTGGTTTTCAGGACGATATGCACCCTGCGGCCGACACCTCGTGGTATTGGCTCAACATTCAGACCACGTGTTAAATGCCATTTTGTTAATGGCGGATCGGCAGGATCGGCTTTTGGGTGAAAAGGTAGCGGACCTGAGGCGAAAGGTGTTGGAGTTGGCGGCCATCATCGGGGAGCCTGAGCTGGATGAATAACCCCGCGCCGGACTCGCGGATCCGGTAAATCAGGCCGTTCGACAGGGGCGTGGCGCCGATGTTGGCGTTTGGGGTCCGCACTTCGGCTCTACCGATTGGATGGCTGCCAGGCGCGGCCGTGAAGCCAGTACAGCCATCGCCGGTCTGACGGGGGCATTCGGCGGCCTGGGCCGCCTTTTCCAAAGGAACCTAGCCCGGGTCCGTTAGACTACTATGGGCTACGTGGAGATCCTCAGGGATGGGCCGCGTAGTGGCGATCTCGCGCTGCATTCCTGTCCTCGCCAACGCGACAACGGACCTGCACGACCTTCAGCGGACGGTTCTGCTGGTTCGGCTTCTCGATCAGGTCAACGGCGCGGGAATGTCGATTGATGAAGGACGCGTTGACCACAGCCTGAAATTTTCGAACGCAGCCGGCAGCGCCGGCGTTCGAAAATTGCTAGCGCGCAACAATTCCGTATCTCGTGAACATAAAACATTTGACGCGGTGAATTTTCTCTGTGCTTAGATCATCACATTCGCCGCGGGTGTTATTGCCCGCACTCTTGAGGACCGTGATGCGCAACGCACGCACACACATCGCAGAGACTGCCGCTCGCGTCCGACCGCTTATTCGGCTGGCCGATTGGTCGTGCATGTCCGCGACGACACGGGGTCCGAATTTTCAGCTCGAAGCGGAGCTGATCCGAAAAGCAAGAGTGTAACTCTCGGCGCAGGGCCGCTCCCTCCGCCGAACCGGCAGGAGGGCAAGATGAACGCCCGCAACGACGTCAAGAGACCATCCGACCAGAGCTTGGACGCGAGGCTTGTGCTGGCAGCGGCTCGACTGCGATTTGCTGCGCGGGTTGATTTTCTCGTCGCTCGCTGGCTCGAACGCTGCGCCACGAACGTCGAGGCCGCACAACGGTTGTTCAAGACCGATCGGAAGCCCACACGTGAGTTCGGGGATGGGCGTGAGCCTTGTCGTTTCATCTCCACGTTGGGATGAGTCCCCATAACGCAATTTGTCCCGACCGGCGAATGCCACGTCCACTTCGTCGGCGGGGCATTCTGCAATGGCCTTTTTGAAGGCGGCCATTACCTGATCGTGGCGACCGCTCATCTGAATTGGTCCTTCGTTACAGATCATCAAATGGCCAATCATCCATCGATTCGACGTCTCCGCGTTCGATGCGATCGTGCAGCGCCCGGGCCTTGTCCCTCGGCAAGTCGTACACACACACTGAACCGCAAGACGTCGAGGGCGGCGGACTCTGTTTACTGTTGAGGACAGAACATTGCTTGCGCTTCGGCCGGCCTAACTTGGCGGCACTGACGTAACGTCACCCGGTGTGATATTGGTTCATGAGTCCATCTGTGCGATCGCCCGCCATGAACGGTTTGCGCATCCGGCCGATGAGGCCGGACGAAATCTCAATAGCCGTGAACTGGGCGGCCGCCGAAGGCTGGAACCCGGGCTTCGCCGACGACGCCTGCTTCGCCGCGGCCGATCCGGAAGGCTTTTTAATCGGCGAGCTCGAAGGCGCTCCGGCCGCGACTGTCTCCTGCGTCAATTACGGTGCGAGCTTCGCCTTCCTCGGTTTCTATATCGTGCGAGAGGACTTGCGCGGCCGGGGCTACGGACTGCGCATATGGAACGCGGCCATCGCGCACGCTGGCCCACGCGTGATCGGGCTGGATGGCGTGGTGGCGCAGCAGCAAAACTACGGGATGTCCGGATTCAAGCTCGCTTATGCCAACGTCCGTTACGGCGGCGCCGTCGCGGGCCCGGATGCGCCGCAGGCTGGTGTCATCGCGTTGACCGAAGTCCCATTGGCGACTGTGGAGGCGTACGACGCGACCGTGTTCCCGGCTCCGCGCACCGCGTTCCTGCGCGCCTGGATCGGCTCGCCCGGGCATGTCGGTCGCGCACTCGTGCGCGATGGAGGGCTTGCCGGCTGGGGCGTGATCCGTCCATGCCGGAAGGGCCGCAAGATCGGCCCACTGGTGGCCGACGACCGCGCCACCGCCGAGGTGGTTCTGTCGGCTTTGCTGGCCAGCGTGGGCGGCGGCGAGATCTTCCTCGACGTTCCAAGCCTTAACCGCGACGCGGTCGCATTGGCCCAAGACCTGGGGCTTGTGCCAGTGTTCGAGACTGCGCGCATGTATACGGGTGCGATCCCACCGTTGCGGTTGGAGCGGGTATTCGGCATCACCACCTTCGAGCTGGGGTAGTGGTCGCGCAGTCAGTGGAAGGTGGCAGTGGCCATAGCTTGCTGGTGGTCGCCCTACAACCAGCCCGGATCTTGGCTGCCAAGAGCCACCCCGGGGCAGAATGGCCGTTTCGCAGCCTAGGGGAGGGCTGGGTGCGCCCCTGGGACTTCCCCCAGCCCGCCCAACTCCGTGGCCTACGATGGAGCACCTGGAGAAGGTTCGATCGCAGTTCCTCTCCCTCCACCATATGGCATCGATTTTATTAATATTTTTACGGTTTTTCGGGCGAAACCCCGGCGGAACCTCGGCATCGCCGGGGCGAGCGAGAACGTGCGGGAGGCCTGTTGCGGGCTGTCGCAACACTGCCCGCCCAGATGTGGGTAGGATGAAGAAACGGCGCGGCCTTCCTAACCCCGCCGCGAATACCTTCTACTTCTTCTGCCGCGTAAACAGCTTCTTCAGGTCGATGTTCATCCCGAAAGCGCCGGGCCTTATATTCAGCGAATCCACAAAGCGCCGCCATAATGGCGCTTCAGGGTCATTGCTCACAGCCGGCAGGAGCGCCCTATGCGCTAGCGCGAGCCGGTGAATTTCGACGTTCGCGCCACTATGCATTCCACTTCCCTCGATGGGCGTATCGGTGACGGGCGAACCACGTCCCCGCAATGCTCGATCCGTTTCAAGGGCACGGCCAGCGACGCTGGCCACAAACTGGCCTAGCAACCTCTCAGTTCCGTCCAATGAGGACGACCGCAGAGCCGCCGGATAGGACCGGGTGTCCTGGTCCCATTTCTGGAACGTCTCGTGGACCTTCCCATTCAAGTACCGTCCGATCGACTGCCAGTAGATCGACTGCGCTTGACCCTGAAACACGCCGTTCCTCGTAATCCGTCCCCCATCGAAGCTGGGTACATCGACGATGCGTCCCTCGATGTTGGTATTGTACCACTTGAACAACCACTCGTTATCGAAGCGTTGGCGCTCGATATCGAGGTCATGTCCGAGGCTCAATTCGAACGGCGTCATGCGTGGCTCTTTGTGTTTAGATCGTATTCGCCTCTGAGACTTTGGCACAATACACATCGAACGACCGCTGCGAAGCTGCCGTCCGGGGTTCCTCGAAATACTTGGCGATCCGCTCAGGCGTCACCTGTGCGAAGCCATGCCGCAGCTCGCAATTGAACACCACGATCTCACTCGTCGGAGCGACCAGTTTGGTGGGGTTAGGCGTCAGGTTCGCATCCTCACACGCCTGCAGAAAACCATCGAAAAGCTCTTGGAGAAGCGCCTCGTCGTTTGCCGAGCAGATCAGGTCATCCAGGTAAATAGAGACGAACGCTCCCGCCCTCTCAGCCCGGTCCACCATTGCCATCAACGGCGAGCGCATCATTACGAGACTGGCTAGCGCTGGGGATTGTTTGAAACCGATAGGCAAGACGTAGTGCGACCCGACCAGGTACGGGTTTTTAACCGACGACCATTTTGCAAACGTCCGCGCCCAGGGAAAACCTGCATGATGCAGGGCGGCAGCGATCCGGTTGCGGGAGATCGAGTAAAAGAAGTTCTGAATGTCGATTTTGAAGAAAAGCCGGTTCTGCAGGTGACCGTGCAGTGCGACGACATGCCCGCCTTTGCGGTAATGGTAGAAGCAGACCGGAAACTCTACCTCACGATCGCAAAATTCGATGATCTGGTCACCGCGCCGGTCAGTATCTTTGGTAGGCGCAAAGATGATCTTGCCGTTGCGCTTCCACGTCCATTTGTAGTTTTGAAACATGCCCCGGTCCAGTCAACGGCCTTGCTAACGAGGTCCCAGACTGCCGCTACCAGTTTTACAACCAGCAAGGCGAGTCCGAGAATCTCGGAAGCAAGGCGCGTGAATTTGGATGTTTTCCTCATTTCACGTCTCCTGTCTCTGCTGGCAACCTACGACCCCGTGAACACGGAGCCGTCAACCGAGACAATCATTCCCCCATGTACCCATTACGATACGTAGGGTCATAAGGTCACAAGTCATGTCACGTAGCGTAACGCCACGCAGCAGACCGGAGGTCGCAGGATATCGCCAGCGCCTAGAAGCTGATCGTTCAGGTGGAACATGTCAAGAGGACTACCTGTAACGACAAAAAACGGCGTGAAGCCGCTTTCCCTCTATTGGGGACAGGGTCGCCCGCTATTGCCCTAGCGCTTAGGTTGCGAAACACTCATCATGGGTTTGGCGGGGGAAGCGGATATGCAGGAAGGATTCCACGACAACCAACGGAATTTGCGTCCAAGACAGCGCATGCAAAATATTTGCACTGAAGCTGTGCGCTACGACGTGAACGCTACACTCGGCGAGGACGATCGCCAAAAGCCCATCAATCGAAGCCTTTATAGCTATCTACTTCATGAGATGGCGGAAGCGTCGATGAAGTATGCCGTCGCGGAAAACATTGATCCGGATGAATTTGAAACTGACGTGTTGTCCGGCGCACTTGCAGTCGTTCAAAACTTACGGTCGGCACTGGTCAAGGATTGGAATGATAAGACGCTAGATTTTTGGGATAATCACGGTAGCCCGGTCGATAAGATCAATGCGGACAAGGTTCCCTATATCGACCGCTCTTCGTTCGAAAGCGTCGCTGGTGACTACTTGGCGCTGCCATATCGGTCGCAAGCCATGGATCGGTTCCTCGTCAAAGTCCTCATCGCTATAGAGCTTTATGCATTCGGTGATGAGATGTTGAATGAAAAGACGTTTGGATTTCCACCTGTCTCTCCGTTGAAGCAGCGTCACGTCGTGCTGGCGTATTTTCGCGGGCTGCTAATCAACGGCATTATCTTCGGTGGCATCGCCGCCTTGGCATTATTCGCCGCATCAAAGGGATGGATCGGCGAAACCAGCGCGGGATGGACTTCGGGAGCGTGCGTTGCTCTGTTCGTTCTTTTAGGCACGATCAGTGCTTTCGCACTGCCTTTCGCTTGGTATGCACAAGCCAAAGCGCGCCGGAATGTCAGGAAACTCCTGTTGGCAATGACAACGATCTATAACGAATTGAGGTCGAACGGACCAATCAGCGCCCAGCATATTCGCGAGCGCGTGAGCAGCGCGGCGGAAGATGGCGTCGTCTGGCCCGCCCCGCTGTTTGCAGTACTGGACGACATCATCGCCCGCACAGGACGTTTTTGAAAAAACAGACCGCATAGCATGGGCAGCAGCATGGGCAACGATTGGTTCGTCTACGTCTATATGTTTGGCATTACGGCCATCGTGCTGATGCGCCTTGACCGCTTGGGGAAGCAAATCGAGGCAGTGTGCGCCGAGATCAGAGCCGACGTTGCGCGGACCGAAGAAGACCGCCAAGAAATTCTCGATGACTGGAAACAGTCTCGAAAAGACGCAGCCAAAGACGCACGACAATTCTGGATTTTCTGGGGCGTCATCGGCGTTGCGGCGCTCATTTGGATTGCCGTAAAACATGGTTAGAGGCATTACGCTTCAGTCATACCAATCCGTCCGATCACGCGGCAGCGTCTTGGCCGTCTCAAACAATTTGCCTCGCGCATAGCCCATTGAAACCGCAGCCTTCAGTTTCTCCAGATCGGTTTCGAGAAAGGTGTTGGCGACGATCAGCGCTTTGACGGCCTCGCGAGCATTACCGCCACATGCCTCGATAGCTTGATCGGCCGCCGCCTCTAGCTGGTCCACGTCTGATTGTGGGTTCGGCGCTGACGACATTCTGGAAACCCCCTCGTAGGTCGGTCAGCGCAGGAGAGTGTTCTCTTTTTGTTCTTACGTCAATTCGCGGGATTGTGCACTTCGCAAAACCCTGCCCCTTGTGAATCCCGTTTTACTCACTCAGGCTACCAGCATGTGGACAACTGATTCCCATAATGAGGAAAGTTAAGATCCCGTTAAGGAATTGGGTTCAGGTTGAAATAAATTGCCCCGCTCCGGGATAACCAGAACGGGGCAAAATTTGCGGTGGTAGCTGAACTGGAACGCCTCGGAAGGGCAAACAGCACCCGATTTGTAATCGGGAGAATGTGGGTTCGAGTCCCACCCACCGCGCCTTAACAAGTCCGCCAAACTTAGTGCGCTCGCTAAGCTTAGTACGGTTACTAACCTTAGCAAGCGTGCCACGTCCGGCAAGAGTCTAAAACGTGAACGGCGCCCTTATTTGCGCTGGTTTGGTTTCTTGGTTTCCGGACTCTTGGGTTTCTGCTTGGCGATCTTCCCCAGCCTCTCGTTAAAGCGCTTTTCGTTATCGTCCGTTTCGAGTCTCGCGTAGCCGAATGCCGCCGTGCACTTTTCGGCCGAGTTCCCGAGGGGCTGTCGCGGCATGAGCGGCCCTATACTTTCCATCGTACGGCCTTGCTTTGGTCAAACCGGCATGGAGTGTGGACAGAATGTCGTCGGTCTCCCGCGGGCCGCCCTTAAGCGGGTGACATTGGACTAGGCACGGAGCGCTAATGCATTCCACGCTGAACCCGAAACAAGACGATCCGGGCCGCGTCCTGGTCTCGCGCGTGGACGAAGAGCTCGCGCACACTTATGAAAAGATCGCGCGCGTGGATGCACAGATCGCGCGCGCGGAGGAACAGCTTTCCAAGCTAGAGCACGATGCCGCGCGCGATCCCTCGGATGATCCGCAGACCCGCATGAACACGCTTCGCCCTGCTGTCCGGGGCAACCGGCCGTCGCGTGGCGGGCGGGCGGTACGCGGCTTCACCGCCTTAATGTTGACAGCGTGCATCTGTGTCGCCGCCATCGTTTGGCAGTCGTCCTATGGCGATGCGGCTAAGCAGATTATCGCGAGGTGGGCGCCGCAGCTCGTCGCGATTTCATCGCTGCCCCTCGAAAACCCGGGGTTCCCCGCGCAGCCGAGCTCACCTACCGCTCCGATGGTCACGGAGCAGACAGCATCTCCACAACCAGCACCTCCGGCTCAGACCGCATCGCAAGACGTCGCGCCGACAGCCGCCCCGGTATCTCCCGAAATGGCGCAGCTGCTCCAGACGATGGCGCGCGATCTCGCAAACGTGGAGCAAGAGGTTAAGCAGCTCAAGGCGAGCCAGGAACAAATGGCCAGCGACAATGCAAAGGCCGTTGAGCAGCTCAAAGCGAGCCAGGAACAAATGACACGCCTTATCGCCAAGGCTTCCGAGATCGCCAAGGCTTCCGAGCAGAACCTGCGGCCCAAGACATCAGCGCCTCCGCCACGGCCGATTGCCACCCCGACCCGTAAGCCCGTGCCGACGCTTCCGTTGCAGCAAGCCAGAGAGCGGGCGCAGGCCCCAATGCGGTTGCAGCCCGAAGAACAGTAGTTGTCATCGGCGCCGCGGCCGCCGAAGTCCGTTCCTGTCCGTTGCTCGCGGATACCGCTGCAAAAGTCGAAAATCGCCGTGCAATTGCGCCAGAGTCAAAAATAGAATACGCTGAGGAAAAGCGTAGGTGTTCCGGTTTGCGAACATTTGCTACCAAGCAATCGCTTAGCCTAAAGCCTTCCTCGGAACTCACCGTGCGAAGTACGCTCAGCGCCGGGTTTTCGCTGCCGGCGCAGCGGCGGCAAACAAGCTCGGAGATCGCATCATTGGAAGTTGAGGCGGATGCGGTTGCCGACCGCCTCTCCATGCCGGCCAATAGGTTGGGATCAGTGCAGCCGGCGTTCGGCCAGAGCGGCGCGCCAGCAGTTCCCAACGTGGTGAAGGCTGCGCTGCTTGAAAACGCGCAGCCGCTGGATGCGAGCACCCGATCGTTCTTTCAGCCGCGCTTCGGTTATGATTTTAGCCGTGTGCGCCTACACAGCGGTGAGGCCGCCGCCGAATCGGCGCGCTTGCTCGATGCGCGCGCCTATACCGTCGGTGAACACGTGGTGCTCGGCAGTCCGCTCGACACGCCCGGGGCATTCTCTAGCAGGCGCCTGCTCGCCCATGAACTGGCGCATGTCGTGCAGCAAGGTGGCGGCATGCCGCTGCCGGGACGGGCGCCACACGGACCTTCGCAAATCGCGGTTCCCGCCCACGTGGCACGACAGTCTCTCGCACCAGGCGGGTCGACGGCCTCGAGTGCGCGCGATGACTTTCTCCGCGCAGTTGATCGGGGCGACGCCGTCGGGATCGAGAGCGCGCTGGCGCGTTTGACGGAACAGGAGCGCGGGGCGATTTCGGCCAACCCGCAAGCGCTAGCTACCCTCGATCGGAAATTGCCGGCGGTTACCCGTTTGCTCGTGCGCATGAAACTGCAGTTCGGCCAGGATCTGCCGGCAGACGTCCGCGCGCTCGTGAGCGCCGCAGAGGACGGCGATGCGGATCGCGTCGTCACGGTATTGCGAGCCAACGTCCGGCTGAGGGATCCAAAGGATGTTCCCGGCTTGCGAGCGATGCTGTTATCGGTTTTCGCGACCGATGCGCGGAAGCAAGCGGCGGTGGCGAATGCGTACGTGTTGACAAAGGATGAAATGCTGGCCTACGCGCGACAGTCGCCGCATCTCGTTGAACAAGAGGCGCAAGCAAAGAGAACACTGATGAGTGCGCAAGGCCGCGACTTGAACTTGGTCGCCGATACAAA
Organism: Bradyrhizobium lablabi; assembly: GCF_900141755.1. Classification (NCBI taxonomy): domain Bacteria; kingdom Pseudomonadati; phylum Pseudomonadota; class Alphaproteobacteria; order Hyphomicrobiales; family Nitrobacteraceae; genus Bradyrhizobium; species Bradyrhizobium lablabi. The sequence continues at coordinate 4,577,706 of NZ_LT670844.1, forward strand.
TCCGGGCCAGACGCAGACGAATTCGCCTTCGGGCACGATCATCGTGTCCGCGCCCGGTGGGCGGGAAGACTTCGCCTTGAAGTACTCTCACGAGTTGTCCAACCTCCGCCGAGACCTCTTGACGAGAGATGCACAAGGACGAGGCGGATCTCCCAAGCCCGACCAGTACAGATCCGGCGACGCCTACGCGGATGCCATTCTTCAATGGGAGGCGGAGAGTGTGGTCGATCGTGCGATCGTCGGCGCTGAACTCGGCAGTCACGAGGGATGGATATCCGATCTCGGGAGGGACTTCAAAGCCGGGAAGATTTCCAAGGCCGATATGCTCAAGCGAGTGGTCGCCGCGTTAGGGCAGTTCACTTCAGTCGGTGAGGATAACCGCCAAAGACCAGCCAGGCAGAATTACAAGCTACAGTGGGAACGCTGGGCCGCGCTCGCACAGCCCAGACACTGAACCGCAAGACCAATAGTTGAGCGGGTTTCAGACGATCCGAGGGGCTGCGACCAGGAATAACAAGACGTTCGTCCTGCCCTTTTTACCTCCAGATAGCGGGAAAACATGCGTGGACGACGCGGCGACGGTGCGGGCAGGTCGATGTACCAGAATTGTTGCTCCCGCTCATTCGAAGGCGGCGTAAATGGCAGTTCCCGCTCCCTCGCGTAGCCGTGTCCGTTTCGCGGTTGCACTACTTTCGGCGCTCTCTGCGTTTCATGCCGTCGCGCATGCGGCGTCGCCGGAGCTCGACAGAGTAACTCTCAGCGAGTCGACGATTACGTGGAGCACCGTCAAGTACGCGACCTCAGCGGACAACGGATTCGTCAGCGGGTCGCTCGACAGAAAGACCATCGTCGATCGCACGTTTCGGACCCACGTGCTCGAGAATCGTTATCTCAAGGTAACGCTCGTGCCCGAATTTGGCGGGCGCATTCTTTCCATCATCTACAAGCCGACCGGCCACGAACAACTTTATCGCACCGAAGTGGGCGTGCCTTACGGGATCAAGCGCGACACTTTTTATTACAACTGGCTGATGGTGTATGGCGGCATCTTCCCCACCTTCCCGGATCCCGAGCACGGCAGGACGTGGCTGAAGCCGTGGGATTTCAAGGTGGTGAAAGAGAGTGCCGGCGAAGTGACGGTATCGATGTCGCTTAAGGACAATTTCGAGTATTCCGCGGCACCGCGGAAGTTCAGGGGAGGCTCGACCGGCATCGAAGCGACTTACTATGTCACGCTGAAAGCCGATCGCGCAGCGCTCGACGCGCGCGTGGTGCTGAAAAATCCGCAACCCAAGGCGCTTCAATACGAGTACTGGACGTGCACGACGCTCGCGCCGGGATCGGACCCGAAAAATCCTAAAACGACCGGCGGCGCCGAAATCATCGCGCCGATTAAGGCCTACAGCACGCCCGACTGGTCGAGCAATCTATCCAACGGCGACGAGAGCTTAGGGCCAGGCAAGAGCCGTTTCGAAAAACTGCGCTACTTCAAGAACTGGCCGACGATGGGCATCGCCTACGCTGCGCCCGATATGGGGAGCGGGAATTTCTGGGGCGTGATCAACCACGACAACGAAGAGGGGATCATTCGCATCGCCGACAATACGGTCACGCCGGGCTTGAAAATGTGGACGTGGGGATTTCCGTCGTTTACGAATGAAACTGACCCACGCAAAGACCCGAACGAGCAGCAGCCTTACGTCGAATTGTGGGCGGGCGTGTCGGACCAGTTTTTCCACAGCGCTGAGTTTCCCGCTCTCGGCCAAATGTCTATACCGGAAACCTACAGCCCGACCGTCGGCATGAACAACGTGACGCATGCGAACGAGACCATCCTGATCAGTCTCTCGGCCGAGGCGTCCGCGGTTACCCTTCAGTTCTTCAGCATCGAACCGGCCACGCCGTTGCGCGTAATTTTGAAACGCGGCGACGCGGTATTGTTCGACGAGGCCGTGAAAGCCGACCCGAAAAACGGAAATCGCATTTCCGCGACGATTCCTGAAGGCCACAGCGGCGAACAAATACAGCTGACGATCAGGACCGCGGAAGGCAAAGAGCTGATCGCGGCCGAGACAAAAATAAAATGAACTTCTTGCCGACCGCCAACACGGGCTGGGTTGATGGCCCTTCTCGCGAGGGGCAACGCAATGAATGCTCGGAGGGGGTTTTCACGGCGCGCATCTGCCAGTCCGCCACGCGGCGCCTCACCGCGTCGGAAGGACAAGGATCTGGCCGGGATAAATCCGGTTGGGATTGCGGATCTGCTCCCGGTTCGCCTTGTAAATGACGGCGTAGCGCGGTCCCGCGCCGTAGGTGAGGCGGCTGATGCGCCAGAGGCTGTCGCCGCGGGAGACGGTGGTGGTCGCGATCTTCGGCACGACCACGGCGGATGGCGAGGCTCTGTTTGGCGAAACGGTGTCTTGCGGAACGGTGGACGCCGCGGCCGCCAGTTGGGGCTGCTGTGCCGCGGCAGTGCCCGGCCGCTTGGACGCTGCGGCCTGCGCCGGCACGGACGCGGTGACCATCGTGTCGGGAACGTTGAACGGCACTTCCGCGCGTGCGCGGACCGCGCCGGAATTCGGCTCCAGCTCGTCCAGCCTGACATGGTAGTTGCCGGGCGCGACGCCCTCATTGATCGTGAGCGCAAAATGTTCATCTGCGCCGGCCGTTACCGAAGCAACAAAACTGTCGTTGAGGTAAAGCCTGACCGTGGCGCCGGGGCGCGCGCGCCCCGTCACATGGAACTTGCCGCCCGGTTCGGTCTCGACCGTCTCCACGACCACTGCGCCGGCCAGCGGCTTTGGCGCGGCCGGTTGCGACAGCACGGCGGTGGGTTTGCCCGGCGTCATCAGCGCCACGACCGGCCGGTCGCTCGGATTCGGACCAGGCTCGAGCGCCACCGCCACGCTCTGTTTGGACGTGACCTGCTTGCCGTCCGGCTGCTTGGCGCGCAACGTCAGGTCATAAGTGCCTGGGGGGAGCCGTGGCGGCACCATGACGAATTGTCCGGATTGATCCGCAACCGCGTGATCCTGCAGCTCCCCGTTGCGTAGCAGTTCCACCGTTGCGCCGGGCGCCGCCCGGCCCGCGATGACCGCTTCGCCGGTCGGCTCGATGCGGGCAACGTCGAACGTCGGCACGCCATCTTCGCTGTCCGGCCGTGGGGGCGATCCGGCCAGCGCGTCCGCCACTGCGTTTGTTTCCGTTTGCGCCGCTGCCAGTGCGGCCGGATCTTGATCTCGCGCGCCCGATGCCGGCTTTGAGGCCGCCGCCGGGGCAGTTGCGGCTCTGGTCTCGACCGCCGGCTCGCGGCGGACGTACGGGATGGCGAAGACAAGCGCGACGCCGCCGGCCGCGGCAAGTGCGATGAACGGCACGACCATTCGGCTCATCCAAGTACCAGTCGTGATGTTCGTCGTGGCAGTCATGATGTTCGTCCGTCGCCCGGATCGCAGGCCCGCCAGCATTATACAGAATTTTCCGGCGAAGCGGTACCGATTACGCCAAGGCGCCGCCGCGCTGGAAGGGGTAAGCGACAGCGCGCGTTGAGTGCCGCGTCGATGAATAATTTGCGTCACTGCGCCAAACCGGCGAATCACGGTCTTATCTCGGCGCCCGCCCTATTTTCGCCGTCGCGCCTCTGGAAAAGCAACTTTTAAGTCTGGCCGATCGATCTGGTTCCCCGGTCTGCGTTCAGTCCGCAGCGGCCGCGTCGGCGCCTCCGGACCGCAGCGGGTTTTGTCTTAGTGCTGAGCATTTCGGGACACTCATTTTAGAAAGCAAGCTTCATGACCGACCCTTCGATGACGCCCGAGTCTCCGGATGTTGCGGACACGATCGGCTTTCTGCGCCGCTTTGCCGGCATGATGTCGACCGGGAACAATGCGACCTATCTGCACCGCGCCGCCGAGCTGCTCGAAACCTTGACCGCGCGGGTGATCGCGGCCGCGGATGAAGAGGAGGTCTCGCGCTACAAATATGAAACGGCGACCCATCAGGTCGAATTGCTCGAAGCCGAATGCGAAGCGCTCAAGCATGACATCGAAGGTCATCTGAATGTCACATCCACCGTCCTGACCGAGCGCGATGCGGCGAGGGAAGCGCTTGAGGCGCGGGAAACCGAGCTTGCCGAACTTCGCGCCGCCTCCGACCGCGAGCGCGAGACGCTCAAGGCAACGCTGGACGCGCGCGACGAAGAACTGGACCGGCTGCGCGCGGCGCTGGCCCGCGAACAGGAAGATAGCGCGGCGAAACTGAAGACACGGGACGCGGAGATGGCTGAACTTCGCACTTCCTCCGAGCGCGAACGCAGCGAGCTTCAGGTCCAGCTCAAGGTGCAGGGCGATGAACTTTCCGCGCTCAGAATTGTGTTCGAGCGCGAGCGCGACGCGCTAAAGGAGAAGGTCACCTCGCTGGAGGCCAAGCGCGCGGAGCTTCGCGCCGCGTTCGACCGGATCAGCGATCTCAGGCATCAAGCAATCGAGCCCCAAGGCGACGCTGCTGTTTCCGGACCGAAGGAGATCGACGCGCATGCGGACCCGGTTGCCCCGCAGCCGGGCGGCCGGGATCCTGCCGTCGGAGAAACCGACGCCGTGGTGCCGAAATCGACGCTGCGTCAGGCCCGCGCCCAGTTCGAATACCTCGCCAGGCAATTCGTCCCGCTCGGCGATATCGCCTCGCAGGTGATGTGCGAGCTCGGGGCCTACAACATGGACCTCGCTCTGGTCGCCGGCCAGAAGTCGGCCCATCTGCCGGTCGGCGATGTCGCGCGGAGTATTCTCGCGCCGGCGGGTTCGGCGGGGAGGATGTGAGGCGTTTCACCTCTCCCCGCTTGCGGGGAGAGGTCGGATTGCGCAGCAATCCGGGTGAGGGGGAGCTTCCCCACACGTTATGCTTCCGTGTTCGCGGATAGAGCCCCTCACCCCCGACCCTCTCCCCGCAAAGAGCGGGGCGAGGGAGAAGAGCCTTGACGCCGCTCCCTTCAACCCAACCTCACGCCCCCGCCGCCTTTACCAGCGCCAGCAGCTTCGCCCCGTAATGCTCGAGCTTCTTGTCGCCGATGCCGGCGATGCCGCGCAACGCTGAAAGCGTTCCCGGGCGCACCGCGGCGATGCCGTCGATGGTGGAATCGTGCAGCACCACATAGGCCGGGACGCCGTGCTGGCGCGCGACCTCCGAACGCCACGCCCGGAGCGCGCCGACCAGGGCCGCATCGGCGGGTTTGACGGCGCCGGCGGGGCGAGGCGCAAGATCGCCGCGGCGTGATTTCGTTCTAGAGGCGCGATTGCGGGAGGTCGGGGTTTCCTCACGCAGCATCACCGCGGTCTCGCCCTTCAACACGCCGCGCGCGCTCTCCGTGAGTTTTAGGGCGCCAAAGGCCTCGGTGTCGGGCCGAAGGTGGCCCATCGCGACGAGCTGGCGCAACGCCGCGCGCCATTGCTTTTCATTGAGTTCGCGGCCAACGCCGAACACGGATAGTTTGTCGTGCCCGAATTGCTTGACCCGCTCGGTCTCGCGGCCGACCAAGACGTCGATCAGGTGCATCGCGCCAAAACGCTGCCCGGTGCGATAGGCGCATGAAAGCAATTTTTGCGCGATGACCTTGCCGTCGCGCAAGGTCGGCGGCGACACGCAGTTGTCGCAATTGCCGCATTTTTCGCTTCCCTGCGTCTCGCCGAAATAGCCGAGCAGGCGGGTGCGGCGGCAGTTCGCGGTCTCTGCCAGCGCGACCAGCGCGTCCAGCTTGCCGATGGAAACGCGCTTGAACGCGTCCGAGCCATTGGACTCATCGATCATTCGGCGCTGCTGCACGATATCGGAGAGGCCATAGGCCATCCAGGCGCTCGACGGCTTGCCGTCGCGCCCGGCGCGTCCGGTCTCCTGGTAATACGCCTCGATGCTCTTGGGCAGATCGAGATGCGCCACAAAACGCACATCGGGCTTGTCGATGCCCATGCCGAACGCGATCGTCGCCACGATCACGATGCCATCCTCGTTGATGAAACGATCCTGATGACGCGCGCGCGTGGCGGCATCCAACCCCGCGTGATAGGGCAGTGCCACCATGCCGGCGGCGGTCAGCGCGTCAGCGGTGTCTTCGACCTTGGCGCGCGACAGGCAATAGACGATGCCGGCATCGCCGGCATGGCGCTCGCTGATGAAGGTTTTGAGCTGCGCGGGAGCGTTCTGCTTTTCGACGATTTCATACCGGATATTCGGCCGATCAAAGCTCGCGACAAAATGCGGCGCGCCGACAAGGGCGAGCCGCTCGGCGATCTCCTTGCGGGTGAGCTCGTCGGCGGTAGCGGTCAGCGCGATCCGCGGCACGTCCGGAAAGCGCTCGGAGATCACCGACAGGCCGATATATTCGGGTCGGAAATCGTGGCCCCATTGCGACACGCAATGCGCCTCGTCGATCGCAAACAGCGCGATCTTCGCGCGATCGAGTAGACTGAGGCAGCGCGGCGTCAACAACCGCTCTGGCGCGACGTAGAGCAGATCGAGGTCGCCGGAAATGAGCCGCGCCTCGACCGCGGCGGCTTCCTCGTAAGTGAGCGTGGAATTGAGCACTGCCGCCTTGACGCCGGCCTCCAGTAGGCCCGCGACCTGGTCGCGCATCAGCGCGATCAGGGGCGAGACCACGATGCCGCAGCCTTCGCGCAATAACGACGGCAATTGATAGCACAGCGACTTGCCGCCGCCGGTCGGCATCAGCACCAGGCAATTGCCGCCACAGCTGACATGCCTGACGATTTCCTCCTGCGCGCCGCGAAAGCCGGGCAGGCCGAACACCGAATTCAGGACGGAAAGCGCGTCGGCGGCGATGCCGGTTTCCCCGTTGCGGGCTGAACTCATGGCGGACAAATTACCCATCGCAAACCCTCAACGCCACATCCCGCGCATCCGGGCGCCAACGTCGATCCGCGGCCCCTGGCTCGCGGCGCGTGGCGCACCGGCAGCCGCAAGCGGCCACATTGTCTTTTCGAACAGGCCGAGCAAGCGATCCGGAATAAAGCGCGTCCGTGCGGCATAGACATGACGGTCGCCGCGCGCGGGCTGGCCGTGGGTGAAGAAACGCTGCGGCACCATCAGATGCAGATCGTCCTTGGCGCGCGTCATGGCGACATAGAGCAGCCGGCGCTCCTCCTCGAGCTCAGGCGAGGTGCCGGCGCCGAGATCGGAGGGCATGCAGCCGTCGACCACGTTGAGCACGAACACCGATTTCCATTCTTGCCCCTTGGCCGAATGGATCGTCGACAGGATCAGATAGTCCTCGTCGAGCAAGGGAATGCCGGCCTGGTCGCTGGTGGCATCGGGAGGATCGAGCGTCAGTTCGGTGAGAAAACGCTGGCGCGACGGATAGCCGCTGGCGATCTGTTCGAGCTGGATCAGGTCGGCGCGCCTTGCTTCCGAATCTTCGTGGATTCGTTCCAGATGCGGCTCGTACCAGAGCCGGGCGCGTTCGAGATCGGCCGGCCAGTTTGAATGGCGGATATCCGCAACGGCCGCGACAAAGATTTTCCAGTCGTCGCCGGCGCGGGGCGGGGACGGCGCCTCGTCAAGCGCGGCGATCGGGTCGGCGCTACCCCCGATATGATCGAGCGCCCGCTGCGCCGAGGTGGGGCCGACGCCGGGGATCAAATGCATCAGCCGGAAGCCCGCGACGCGGTCGCGCGGATTCTCGACAAAACGCAACAGCGCCAGCATGTCCTTGACGTGCGCGGCATCGAGAAATTTCAGGCCGCCGAACTTTACGAAGGGGATGTTGCGGCGGGTCAACTCGACTTCCAGCGGGCCGCTATGGCTGGAGGTGCGAAACAGCACCGCCTGCTGTTTCAGCAGCGCGCCGGATTCCCGGTTCTCCAGCACGCGCTCGACAATGTAGCGGGCCTGGTCGGCTTCGTCGCGCACCGAGACAAGCTGCGGCTTTGCCCCGGAGGCGCGGTCGGTCCACAGGTTCTTGGTAAAACGCTCGCGCGCCAGCTCGATCACGCCATTGGCGGCGGAAAGAATGGCCTGCGTCGAGCGGTAGTTGCGATCGAGTGTGATGATGTTGGCCGGCGGCGTGAATTGACCGGGGAAATCGAGGATGTTGCGCACGGTGGCGGCACGGAACGAATAGATCGATTGCGCATCGTCGCCGACGACGGTGAGGCCACAGCCAGTCGGTTTTAATGCCAGCAGGATCGACGATTGCAGCCGATTGGTGTCCTGATATTCGTCGACCAGGACATGATCGAAACGGCCGCCAATGTCGCCGGCCAGCGTCGCATCGCTCATGGTCTGCGCCCAGTACAGCAGCAGATCGTCGTAATCGAGCACGTTCTGCCGCTGTTTTGACTCGACATAGGCAGCGAATAATTCCTTCAGCTCGGCGGCCCAGCCCGAGCACCATGGAAACGCCGACCCGAGCATCTCTTCGATCGAGGTTTCCGCGTTGACGCAGCGCGAATAGATCGAAAGGCAGGTGCCCTTGGTTGGAAACCGCTCTCTGGTCTTGGAAAATCCCTTCTCGTGCCGGATCAGATTCATGAGGTCGGCGGAATCCTCGCGGTCATGAATGGTGAACGCCGGATCGAGCCCGATCTGCTCGGCGTACTCGCGCAACAGCCGTGCGCCGATGCCGTGAAACGTGCCGGCCCAGGCCAGCGCGTCGGTCATCGCGCCGGCCTTGTCGCCCAAAATTTTCCGCGCGATCCGCTCGACCCGCGCGCTCATCTCGGAAGCCGCGCGGCGGGAGAACGTCATCAGGAGAATCCGCCTTGGATCGGCGCCGCAGACGATCAGATGGGCCACGCGATGGGCGAGCGTGTTGGTCTTGCCGGATCCGGCGCCGGCGATCACCAGCAGCGGCGCAAACGGACCCGCGCCCGCCGTGCCATGCTCGACGGCGCGTCGCTGTTCCGGATTGAGGCTTTCGAGATAGGCGGTTGCCGCTGGCACGGAGTGATGGTCCTCAGAGTGAAAATCAGACTCCGTGATTCCCGCTGCGCCGACAATGGCTTCGGCCAGCCCCACTTCCGAAAAGACCGCCCCGCACCGGAAAAGAATCGCGCCCGAATTGACTCTTGGCCGAATAAAATGAACAAATCAAGAACAATGCATTAGACTCCGGTTGTAAGGGGCAATAAGCTCGCCCAGCAAGGGGAGAGGCCAGCAATGAAGCTAAGGGTTATCGTGGCGACGCTGTTATCGGGTCTGATCGCCATTTCGGCCGCGCAGGCGCGGGGACCTTACGGGTCGATCAATGTCGGTAACTGGAAGGGCGGTGCCTACACCAACGACCAGACCGGAGAATTTACCCACTGCGCCGCGGGAGCTGGCTACGACAGCGGCATTTACTTCATGGTCATGGTCGATCAGGCCGCCGGGTGGTCGCTGGCTTTTTTCCAGCCAAAATGGACGCTTGCGAACAATCAGACGTTCCAGATCGCGCTGACCTTCGATGGCCAGTCGCCGTTCAATGTTCAAGGCGTGGCGCTCAACGCCAACCTGCTCCGCGTGCCGATGCCGGTCGACTCGACGCTGATCGCCCAGTTTCGCAAGGCGAAGGCGATGACCGCCTTCACGCAAGGCCAGCTGTTTCAGTTCAAGCTCGATCAGACCTCTTTGCTGCTGCCCGCGTTGGCCAATTGCGTCGCGGTGGTCAAGCAGCATGGCATCGCCAATGCCGGCGACTTCTCCGTCAAGCAAGCGCCGAAAGCGGTCGCGGCGGCAACGCAGGCGGCACCGGCGGGAGGCAGCATGCGGCCCGACGCGCCGCAAAATCTTTCACCCGATATGCAGATCGAAGCCATCGAGCTGGCTTCGAATTTCATCCTAAAAACCACGCTGCACAATCCGCGGGTCTTGAGCCGGACCGAGACGCCGATTGCCGTGGCATCGACCGGCGCAGCATGGAGCTCCGACGAGGCGGTGGGTTTTGTCCGAATCATCCCGCCGAAAGACGGCGTCAAAGGTCTTGATGTCGCCTCCGCGGTGGTCGCGGGTGACGCGCGCGATTGCAAAGGCAAATTTGCCTCCGGCCGAACCAGCGAACTGGTCGACAGCGATGTCGTGTTCCGGGGATTTTCCTCGTGCGATGATTCGGAGGGCGCGCGGATTTCGCAGTATTTTATTGTATCGCGGAAAAAAGGCGGCTTTGTCCTGTTCTCCGTCGTCTCCAACATGAAGACCGAAGCGGCAAAGACCGTCGCCAAGGAAGAACGGCTCGCGGATTTCAGGAAGGCCGCGCTGGTGGTGGTCGATCATTAGGACCCGTTTTCCCGTTCTCTCGACACCCTTCCTCGTCATGGCCGGGCTTGTCCCGGCCATCCACGTCTTTGTTTGGGGATGCAGGCAAGACGTGGATGCCCGGGAGAAGCCCGGGCATGACGGACCTTAATGTTTCTGCGAGAAAACTAATTCCTCTGCACGACGCATTGTCCGCCGGCCGCCTTCAAGGTGCCGCAGAACTGCGAGGCTTCGTCGGCGGTTTTGAAAGGTCCGACCGCGGCCCGATAAAATACGCCATTAGTCCCGGCATCGGCGCGGGTGATGATCGGTGCCCATGCCCCGAGCACACCGGGGAACTTGTCCTGCAGGACCTTGTATGACGCCTGGGCGTCCGCTTCGCTGCGCTGGGAAGAGACCTGGACGACGTAACTTCCCGTGCTGTCGTTGCCGTCGGGGGCGCCGGGTGCTGCTTGCGTCGCGGCGGGGTACTGGCCCCACGCGGTGAAGGCCGTCTTCAAGGCCTGATCGCCGGACGCGCCCTTTTCAATCGCGACGATGCCGCGTCGCCTGTCGGCGTAGACAATGGGGACGTCGAACCATGCGCGCTCCAAAAGCTGGTGCAGATTGCGCTCACGGTCGGCGGTGGTATTTGACAGCCCGACCAGGAAGGATCCGTCCCTCACCTTGACGGAAAGTGCGGCCAGCGGCGTGCCGCGCGCGGTTTCGCTGGTTTTCATCAGCAGCCCCGGCGCGTTGTCGATGCGGCCACCGGCAAAGTCGGGAGGCAGGCGGAACGTCAGTTCGATGACGTGGCTCGCCGGCAGCGACGGATCGAGATTGCGTCTCAGCGACAGCGTCATCTTGAATTTGCGCAAGGGAATATCGACGTCGGCAACCACGGCGACGTCATCGGGTTGCCCTGCGAGTTTGGTGGTTTCGCTGCGCCATTTAACCGACCCGAGATATTGGTGGCCGCTCGGATCGGAGGGGTCTTCGTCATAGAGCACAACACGTTGGGCCGCACTTGCCGATTGCGCCGGCGCTACGTCAGCTCCTGCGAGCAGTGCAAACAAGACGAGCAAAGGGGTAAAGCTGGACCCAACGGCCTGCACGACAGCGGACGGCCGCCATCGAAATGCAATGCCATGGCCGAAAGTACTCATCCGAACCGAATGCTCCCCGCAACTGCTGTGAAGCTACCCTACCTCGTCGTCCCGGCCAAGCCAACGAGTCGCGCGAATGCGCGCCCGATGACAGCCTCCGCGCGAGCCGGGACGACGATGAAGAGTTGGCCTGATCGTCCCGCTACGCTCCCGCCCGTCCCAAGGCCTCCGCCACGCTCAGCACCGGAATGTTCCGGCGCGATGCGGCATCGAGCGCGTGGCGCAACAGCGACGGCGAGCAGCCATAGGAGCTCGGCGCCGCCTTCACGTCGTGGGTGTAGAAAATCAGCCAGCCATTTTTTGCGGCCGCTTCCTCGAACGCGCGATCGATTCCTTCGCGGTCGATCTCGACTTCGATCAAGGGCGTGGCGCGCAGATATTGCAGGTCCACGGTACCGCTGTTGACGCCGGGAAGAATGCCGCGGACCGAACGGAAGATCTTGCCGAGCCGCCGCTTGTGCGAGACCGCCCCGAAGCCATAGGGATATGCAAAATTCTCGATTTTGATCGAGGGATCGAGCGAGGAGAGGTAATGGCGGTTCTTCTCCGTTTCCGCCGTCATCGCCTCTGTATCGAGATCGATCGCGCGGGTGTGCGAGAAGGTGTGGCAGGCGAGTTCATGTCCCCTGCGGTGAAGGCCTATGATGTCATCGGCGCTGACGCCGGTCCAGTTGCCGCACCACTGGTCCACCAATCCACCCGAGATGTAATAAGTGCCGTGCGCACCATATGCCTCGAGGATCGGCGCGCCGATGGTGGCGGCACTTTTGGGAGCGTCGTCGAAGGTGAAGCTGACCATCGGGCCCGTGCCCGGCAACCGATGCGGCGCGGCGAACAGATGCCTAGCCAAACGGTTGCTGACGCGCGCTTTTAATGCTGACCAACGCGGGTGCATGTCAAACTGCTTTCGAAACGGGGAACATGAGTTGTTGGTTGGGTCACGCCGTTGGCTCTTCGTCTTGCCCGGTCGCGGCGCCGCCTGTGAGATATTGGAGCCAGTTCTTGAAGATCGCGGCCGCCGCCGTCCCTGTCGCGATATCCGGACGGAGCGTGAGCCCCGGCAATTCGATGCTGAGCGGCAGCTTGCGTTCGGCGCGCGCCCGCTGCTGGAAGCCTGCCAATTTTTTTTCGGTCCAGATGTCGAAGTAACCGGCGGGTATCGCCGGATAAGTGTCGCGCTCGCCCCCGAGATAGCGGGTGATGTCGCGCAGATATTCCCGCTGCAGCGACAGCGCCTCATATTCCGGATGGCCCTGAAAGAAGATGAATTGGCTACGCAACTGCTTGGCGAAGATATCGACGCCGGCTTCCGCCGATTGGGTCAATAGTTGATAGCCGCTCGCTGTGAGATCATCCGCGCGCACCTCGTTGAGGCGCGAATGCGGGGTCTTCAACGGTGACGGAAGCTCTTTGGTCAGCCAATGGCCGGCCGTCGTGGCGCAATCGTAGACCCCGGAACATTTGGTCGCGAGCCGATGCCGCTCGATGCCGTCGAGATGCAACACTGCGGCGTGCGCGGCCAGGCACGACCAGATGGTCGAGCGCGTGTTGTCCTTGGCCCAGTCGATGATGTCGACGAGGTCCTGCCAGAACGGCTCATCACGCAGCGCTGCTGCGATCGGCTCGGCGCCGGTCACGATCAGCCCGTCGATATCGAGGCGGGGAAGGTCGGCGATGTCGCCATATTGCTCGTCGACCCGCCACTTCGCGGTCTGCGAGCGATGTACCGATGGCAGCGAGAAGCAGTGGAGGCGGATCTGCGTTTTGCCGGCGGCCTGCTCCAGCAGGCGCATGAACTGGCGCTCGGTCGCCTGCAGCGCTGCGTCCGGCATGTTGTTGACGAGTCCGATGGTGAGCACCGCGTCGGCGCTCTGCCCGCCGCCGAACTCTTCGGTCTCGCGCAACTCGGTGGGAGCCAGGCCGGGGCTGACGATCAGCCGATGCTTGTCGAACAGGAGGGTCATGCCGGCCCCGGCCGATCTATTCCGCGGCCTCGAGCCGCTGCTGCCGGGCGCAGGCCTGCGCCAGCGCCTGGTCGATATCCTCGATGATGTCGGAGGCGTGCTCGATGCCGATCGAAAGCCGGATGGTTTCCGGCAGCACGCCGGCCATGCGCTGCTCGTCCGGCGACATCTGGCGATGGGTAGTCGACGCCGGATGACAGGCCAGCGATTTGGCGTCACCGATATTGACCAGCCGGGTGATCAATTTCAGTGCGTCGTAAAAGGATTTGCCGGCCTCCAGACCGCCCTTGATGCCAAACGTAAACAGCGACGACGCGTTACCGTCGAGATATTTCTGCACCAGCGCGTAATGGGGACTGTCCGGGAAACCGGCGTAATTGACCCAGGCGACGCGCGGATCGTTACGCAAGAATTCCGCGACCTTGCGGGCGTTCTCGACATGCCGCTCGACCCGCAGCGCGACGGTCTCGATGCCCTGCAGCAGCAGGAACGCGTTGAACGGCGACAGCACCGAGCCCATGGTGCGCTGATAGACGCTGCGCGCGCGCTGGATATAGGCGCTGCTGCCGAATTGCTTCGTGTAGACGAGACCGTGATAGGACGCGTCCGGCTCGTTGAAGGCGGGAAAGCGCTTTGCGTGATCGGGCCATGGAAAGCGCCCGCTGTCGACAATGGCGCCACCGAGCGTGGTGCCATGGCCGCCCAAAAATTTTGTCAGCGAATGCACCGCGATATCGGCGCCGTAATCGAACGGTTTCAAGAGGATCGGGGTGGCGACGGTGTTGTCGACCACCAGCGGCACGCCATGTCGATGCGCGACCTTTGCCAGCGCCTCGATGTCGCAAACATTGCCGGCGGGATTGCCGATGGTCTCGGAAAACACGGCCTTGGTGTTTTCGTCGATCAGCCGCTCGATCGCGTCGGCTTTGTCGCTGTCGGCGAAACGGGCCGTGATGCCCTGGCGCGGCAGCACATGCGCGAGCAGCGTATGCGTCGTGCCGTAGAGCTGCGGGACGGAGACGATGTTGCCGCCATAGTCGGCGAGGTTGACGAGCGCAAAATGCAGCGCCGCCTGGCCGGTCGCGACCGCGAGCGCGCCGACGCCGCCTTCGAGCTCGGTGATGCGCTTTTCGAGCACGGAGGTGGTCGGGTTGGCGATCCTGGAGTAGCGAAAACCTTCTGTCTCGAGATTGAACAACGCAGCGCCGTGATCGGCGCTGTCGAAGGCATACGCCACCGTCTGGTAGATCGGAACGGCGACCGATTTGGTCGCGGGATCGGGATCGTAGCCGGCGTGAATTGCAATCGTCTCGTTGCGCATGGATCGCCTCTCCGGTCGCACTTCACCGTGCGTTTTTTTGCCCGTGTCTTTGTTAGAGGGGAGGCGTCAAGCGAGCAATAATTAGCGCAAAGATTGAGGAAATAACCCTAATGAACGTCAATGAATCGATTAAAGCTTTATTCAATTGCGAAGCGTGCGCCGCACCTGTTCGCCGATCTGCTGCAGCACGAGCCTTGCTTGCGGAAGCACAGTGCCCATGGCGTGGAAATTATGAATCATGCCGTCGTGACAGACGTGCTCGACGGCAACGCCCGCAGCCACGAGTTTTGTCGCATAGGCGTTGCCTTCGTCCCGCATCGGGTCGAATTCGGCGGTATGGATAATGGCCGCCGGAAGCCCGGTTAATTTTGTCGCGCGGAGCGGTGAAATCCGGGGGTCGGCGAGCTCCGCCCCTTCCGGCAGATAGTCGGCGAGATCCGCTTCCAGCGTGGCGCGGTCGAGCAGATGATTTTCGGCGAAGGCTTCGCGGGAGGGCGAAATGTCCTCGAAATCGAGCACCGGACAGATCAGGCATTGCGCCGAGATCGCAGGCCCCCCGTTGCGCACGCTCTCCTGGCAAACCACCGCGGCCAACGTGGCGCCGGCGGAATCGCCGCCCACCACGAGTCTTGTCGCGTCGATGCCGAGAGAGGCGGCATGCGCGGAAACCCATCGCGTAGCGGCGATCGCATCCTCGATCGCGGCTGGAAATTTGTGTTCCGGCGCGAGCCGGTAATCGACCGATATCAGGTGGCAGCCGGTGGTTTGCGCCAGCGCCGCGCAAACGCGGTCATGGGTCGCGATACTGCCGGCCACCATGCCGCCGCCGTGGAAGAACACAAAACCCGGCGCGTATTCGCTGGCATTATCGGCGGGCGCATAAAGCCGGTAAGGCAGATCGCCTGCCGGGCCCGGCAACACGCCGTCGATCCCGGTGACCTCAGCCACGTCGGCGCGCGCGAACTGCATCAGTTTTGCCAGCGCCTGACGGCGGTCGTTTGCGCTGGGCCGCGACCGTTCCGCGGGCGAAGCCGCCGCCATCATGGTGAGAAAGCGTTTTGCCAGGGGGTCGAGGGGCATGTCGGCTCTTCCTTAAGGCAACAAGTGTCGATCAATCATGAATCCATGGCTATCGCAGTGCCGTCCCGCAAGGGAATCCTTAGGAAATTCGGACAATAGTGGTTCCCCGAGAGCGGTGCCGCCGCGCCGCAAGCCGTTGAGTGGCAGCATGGTTGAGATGACAAAGCCGGTTACGTTTTCGCAGACCTGGACCTTCTTCGAGGGCGCCTGGCACGAAGGCAATGTTCCGATCATGGGGCCGCGCACGCATGCGGCGTGGCTCGGTTCGACCGTGTTCGACGGCGCGCGCGCGTTCGAGGGCGTGGCGCCGGATCTTGCGGCGCATTGCGCCCGCGTCAACCAATCCGCGGTCAATTTCAAACTTAAGCCCGTCGTCGATACCGACACCTGGCTTGGGCTGGCGCGCGAAGGCATCGCGCGTTTCGAAAAAAATGCCGAGCTCTATATCCGGCCGATGTACTGGGCGCAGAACGGCAGCGGCGGCGGCGTGCTGTTCGATCCGGAAACCACCAACTGGTGCTTGAGCCTCTATATCGCGCCGATGCCGCAGCCTGTCGGCAGCGCCATCACGCTGTCGCCGTTCCGGCGGCCGACCATGGAAAACGCGCCGGTCGATTGCAAGGCGGCGTGTCTTTACCCTAACAATTCGCGCGCGCTGATCGAGGCGCAGTCGCGCGGCTTCAATAATTGCCTGATGCTCGACATGCTAGGCAATGTCGCGGAGTTCGGCAATTCCAACGTGTTCATGGCGCGGGATGGCGTGGTTTATACGCCGGCGCCGAACGGCACCTTTCTCAACGGCATCACCCGCCAGCGGGTGATCGACCTGTTGCGCGGCGACGGCGCGACGGTGGTCGAGGCGACGCTAAAATATTCCGACTTCGAGCGCGCCGACGAGATTTTCTCCAGCGGCAATTTTGCCAAGGTCGCGCCGGTCATCCGGATCGATTATCGCGATTTGCAGCCCGGCCCGTTCTATCGCCGGGCGCGCAAACTGTATTGGGAATTCGCCCACGCCGCCTAGAGCTGGATGAGTTTAGGTTGAGACGGTAGTGGGCGATCGATCACTTCTCCCTCTCCCCGCTCTTCGCGGGGAGAGGGTTGGGGTGAGGGGCTGCATCCGCAAATTCGGAAGATGAAGAGTGCGCGGTGAGTCCCCCTCACCCGGATCGCATCTGCGATGCGATCTGACCTCTCCCCGCAAGCGGGGCGAGGTGAGCCGGACTCGTACGCTGATTCAGGTCAACACCATCATGCTCTAGGACTACGCGCCCTGCAGCGCGCGCTCGCGGATACCTGACAGGGTCGCCGCCGGCAGGATCGCATCCGAATCGATCTTGAGATGGATGATCGACGGTAGCCCCGATTGCCTCGCCGCCTCGAACGCCGCCGGAAAATCCGCGGTCTTGTTCACCACCGCGCCAAAGCCGCCGAAGGCGCGCGCATAGGCGTCAAAATCCGGATTGTGCAGTTCGGTGGCGCAGACCCTGCCCGGGAATTCGCGCTCCTGATGCATGCGGATGGTGCCGTACATGCCGTTATCGCAGATGATGACGATGATCGGCAGCCGATACTGCACGGCGATGGCAAATTCCTGGCCGCTCATCAGGAAATCGCCGTCGCCATTGACGGAGAGAACCAGCCGGTTGGGATGAAGCCGCTGCATCGCGATCGCGGCCGGCATGCCATAGCCCATCGACGCCGAGGTCGGCGCGACATGGGTCATGAACTCTCGGAACCGGTAGAAGCGATGGATCCAGGAGGCGTAATTGCCGGCGCCGTTGCACAGGATGGTATCGGTCGGCACGTGATTGCGCAGCCAGATCATGATCTCGCCGAGATTGACGTCGCCGGGCTGCGGCGTCGCGGTCCCGGTCCAGGCACGATAATCGGCGTGCGCAATGTCCGCGCTCTCGCGCCACGCGGGCTTCGGCGCAATCGCGAGATGCTTGAGTGCTGCGACAAAGCGGTTCGGGGAAGCGTGGATTGCCAGATGCGGCCGGTAGACCTGGCCGATCTCCTCCGCGCCGGGATGGATGTGGACGAGCTTTGTCTGCGGCGACGGTGAGGAAAGCAGCGAATAACCTTGCGAGGGAATTTCGCCGAGGCGCCCGCCGACCAATACCAGCAGATCGGCCGCCTTGGCGCGCGCCACGAGCTTTGGGTTGGGGCCGAGGCCGAGATCGCCGGCATAGAGCGGATGCAGCGGATCGAACAGCGTCGAGCGGCGATAGCTGGTCGCGATCGGCAATCCGGTCGCTTCCGCGAATTCGTGGATCTGACGGCGCGCGGTCTCGCTCCAGCGGCTGCCGCCGAGCACGAACAGCGGATTCTTCGATTCCGCCAACAGCTCGGAAAGTCTCGTCATCTCTTCGTCGCCCGGCGAGGTCTCGACCGGCTCGAACGCCGGCGCATTCGCAACGCTGGTGCGCTCGCTCAACACGTCCTTCGGCAGCGCCACCACCACCGGCCCGGGCCGGCCGCTGCTTGCGGTATAGAACGCGCGTGAGACGAATTCGGTGATGCGGTTGGCATGATCGACTTCCACGACCCATTTGGTCATGCTGCCGAACACCGCGCGATAATCGAGCTCCTGGAACGCCTCGCGCTCGCGCACCGAGGTTTCCACCTGACCGACGAACATGATCATCGGCGTTGAATCCTGTTGCGCGATATGGATGCCGGCGGAAGCATTCGTTGCGCCTGGGCCGCGCGTGACGAAGCAGACGCCCGGCCGTCCGGTGACCTTGCCGATCGCTTCCGCCATCATCGCGGCGCCGCCTTCATGACGGCACACGGTCACAATGATGCCGCTGTCGCGCAGCGCATCGAGTACCGGGAGAAAGCTCTCGCCGGGCACACAAAACACATGTTTGACGCCGTTGATCACGAGCTGTTCGACCAGGGCAGCGGCGGCGGTGCGGTGAGGGGTGGGCTTGTGCATCTCTGACCTCGTCAATTGGCGATGGCGATGTTCGAACAGAATATTACGGCCCGTACAGCACGAGTTCCGTATCGGTGAGATCGGCAAGCCGGGGCGCATGCGGGCCCTTGAAATATTTGCGGCCGCGCGCGCTGGAATAGAGGCCGACAAGGCCCGGCACCTTGCCGTTGGAATCGAGAATGACCGAAAGCTTGCCGTGCCGGAGCAGCACCCGGCCGATGGCGCCGGCGCATTGCACATATTCGGTGACATCGCGGCAATAGATCAATTGCATCGCCGGCGGCGCGATCCAGCCGCGGCGGATCCGCATCGGCAGCAGGATGAAGGGAAAAGCGTTGCCGTCGCGCGTGCGACAAACGAGGCTCAGGCAGCCATAGCGCGCGTGCCGCGTCAAAAGCTCGACCTCAACCTCAGACAGACCTGCGATGCTTCGCGCATCGGGCGCGACGGTTTCCACCGTCATGCCTTTCGTGACGCGCGACAACACCGGGATCGAGAAGAACAATCCGCTGCAATAACTGGCAAAACCCTGCGCTTCGATGATCGGCCAGGTCCAGGTCGCCGGGCTGATGTTGAGGTAGGTGACTTCCTTGTGCCGCTGCGCGATCTTTGTCAAAAGCGGTGCGTAATTGCGAAACGCCGGCTCGACATACCAGCTCGACAGATTGCACTGGATCGCGGTCTCGCCGCCGCTCGTCCGCGATGTGTAGAGCAGCAGCAACACGCCGATCGCGTGCCCGTCATTGTCGAGCATATAGCCGAAGCGCGGATAGCCGTCCGGGACCTCGCGGACGGCCTGGCGGCGCAAGCCCCGCATCCAGTAGTCGCGCGATCGCCCGGTAAATCCGCGCGTCAAAAGCTCCGCGACCGCGTCGAGATCGGCCTCGGAGATTTCACGGCATCGGATTCTCTGCGCGATCACGGCCGTTGTCCTGGTCCGTTAGCGCATATTGCGAGCTCAAGGGCTTCATCCTTCGAGACGCGCGCAAGAGCGCGCTCCTCAGGATGAGGTCTTAGACCCTCATGGTGAGGAGCGCGGCAACGCCGCGCGTCTCGAACCACGAGGCCATGGTATGAGGTCATGATTCCACCCGAGCGGAATGCGCCTAGCTGAGGCCGACGATGTTTCGAACCTCGGCCGGCCATTTGGCCAAATCAGTGCCATGGGTATGGAACATGGCGACCGCCAGCCGATCCATGCCGAACGCGACGCAGCCGGTATGCGCCGGCTCGCCGTTAACGTCCTTGATGTCCCAGGTCGTGCCGAAATGCTCGCGGTGATAATTGAAGCTCATGCAGGCGGTAGGCTGCTCTTCCGAGCGCAGCGGGATCAACAGCTCGAACTTCAGCGACTGCTGCTTCTGGCTGACCGCCTTCATCTGGCCGACGCGACCGAAGAAGGGGTCGGAGGCATAATCGACCTTGAAGGTGAGACCGAGATCGCGCGCAATCGCCTGCGCCCGCACCATCCAGCGTTCGCGGAAATCCGACACGTCGTCGGGGCTTCCGATACAGACATATTCGCGCATCCGGAACGACTGCAGGCGGTCGAGGTGGCGCGACGGCTCGCGGCGGAAGCAATCGGCCGCGACGTCGAAACGAAGACCGCCCGCGGGAAGCGGGCCACGTGCCGCCGCGATCGGATAAACCGGATAGCAGGCGGCCGGTGACAGCACGAGATCGGCCGGCGAAAGCGAAGTCGTCCAGTCGCCGCCGGCATCGAAGCGGCTGACGGCGGTGTGGATTTCACGTTCGGTGCCATGCAGGCCGCAGACGCAGCCGAGCAGGTTCGGAAAACTCTTCAGATAGCCGGATTTTTCCAATTGTCCGCGGTTCATGACCGGCGGAAAGCGCATCACCTCGGTATTGGGCTCGCGATGCCGCGTGATCAGCGCGGCGAGCCGCTCGACCATGTCCTCGTAGAGCGCGGTGCGGGCATAGACGCCGTCGGTGCCCATCTTGTGAAACAGCACCTCAGTGAGGTGATCCAGCGCGTCGGCCGGCTCTGGTGCGGTCTCTGGTGAAGCCGTTCGAATAATGACATTCATGTTCGGACTTTCATTGCTTTTGTTTAAGGAGTGTTCGAGCTCAATCCCGAAGTCCCGCAGGCACGCCGCTCATCAGGCTCGCGGTTGCGATGTTGGAAAGAATGCGGTCGTTGTTGATCATGATCGGTGCCGAGAGCACGTCGCGCAGATGCCGGCCGACGCTGAAATCGCCGTCGTTGCGATAGCCTGACAGGCCGCAGGCGCGCATCGCCGCCATCACGGCTGCCACTGCGAGTTCGGAGGCTTCCACCTTGAGCAAATTGATCTGGGACTGGAAGTCGAGCGAGGAAAGCGCGCGTTCGTCATGCTCATGCGCCGCATAGCTATCGAGGCTTGCCGTGATCACCGCGCGCAATTTCGTCAACGACATTTTCGCCGTCGTAAAATGCGCGGCGGCCGGAGGCATCTGGCCGCCTGATCCGCGCGCGGCCTTTCGGATAAAAATCTGCGCGCGTTCGACGGCGGCGGCGGCAATCCCGGCCCAGACCGATGACCAGCAAAGATGCGCGACCGGCGTCATGGTCTGGGCGTGAATCTTGTCATAGGCCTCGGGGAAAATCTGTTCGGCCGCAGCATTTGCCTTCAGTTCAAATCCGGCGCTGCAGGTGCCACGCATGCCGAGCGTTTCCCATTCGAGGCTGCGCTCGAGGGTGTAATTGTCTTTGGTCAGCGCCAGCAGCACTTGGTCGGACGAGGCCGCGTCACTGGTGCGGCGGGCGATGGTAACGATGCCGTCGGCCTGGGCGCCGTAGGAGATCACGGTGGCGTTGCGCACCAGCGAGATGTCGGCGCCGGCGTGCTCGACGGCGGCGGCGCTGGAGCGAATGTTGCCGCCGTTTTGTCCTTCCGTCGTCGATGACGCCAGCAGCATCTGTTCCGACGCCACGCGGCGCATCAACTTCTCATGCCAGGCGCTGCCGGTGCCGTGGCGGACCAGGCAGGCGATTTTGGTCTGATGCATGGCGAAGATCATCGCCGTTGACGCGCAGGTGCGGCCGAGCGTGTAGCACATGTCGGCGATGTCGGTGATCGATGCGCCGTCGCCGCCGAACGCTTGTGGAATTTGAATGCCTAAAAGCTTGTGTTGGCGCGCCGCGTCGATGGCTGCCTTCGGGAAACGCGCGTCGCGATCGACCGCCTCGGCCTCCGCCGCCGCCGCCGCTGCGACAGAAGCGGTTCGGGTTGCAAACGAGCTGCGGTCGAGAAAGATTTCGTCTTTTGTTTTTTCCGCGACAGCGCTGCGGAACCTGGCTTCTTGCACGTTCATGGCCGATTCGCCTCCAGGGTTTGTGGACCTTGGCGCGCATCGCGCCCAATGCCACAACGGATCGATTGAGCAGCTTCCGATCGGTTCCATGCTTAAGGATTTAATTCAAATGCGTCGATGACATTCAGGGTAAACGGCGCCCGTTTCGACGCTAACGGTTAATCTACGCTTGTTCCGATTGCGGAAACTTTGCTAACGGTCGTTAGCGTTAAGAACAAAATGCAGACTTGCGTCAAACGAGACTAACTGTCTTTCAAACCATGCCGGCGTTATAAATGTGAATTGAGTTTTGCCACGACGCGAGATGGGAAGGTTGATGATGCAAGCCGCCTACGCCAATGTTCAGCACCGCATCCTTGCGCTCGTCAAGGCCATCCTCGAACAGAACTCGATCGCAGCAGAAATTCACTCCGAGACGCGGCTGGTCGATGTCGGGCTGACCTCGATGGACATGGTCAATTTGATGCTCGGCGTCGAAGCCGAATTCGATTTCACGATTCCCCAAGCCGAGATCACGCCGGAAAATTTCCAGTCGATCCAGACGCTGGAACGGATGATCGTCGCGCAGTTGCAGCCCGAGGCGGCGGCTTAAGCGCGTCCGCCGACTTTTTCCCGTCATTGCGAGCCAACGGGTCGGCGCGAAGCGCCGCCCGATGACAGGCTCCGCGACTTGTCCGCGGTAGCTCGAAGAGCGACGGCGAAAGAGCGACATTCGCGGCCAACCCTTCATTGCCATACGTCCAACAGTTGCGATAACGTCACCCCACGCCGCAACACGGACGATCCCGATGAACGACGCGCCCTATAAATCCTGGCAGTGCCGGACCTGCGGCTACATCTATGATGAGGAAAAGGGCGACCCCGACGAAGGCCTCGCGCCGGGCACAAGATGGGCCGAGATTCCCGACGACTGGGTATGTCCGGTATGCGGCACCGCCAAGAGCGATTTTGATATGGTGGAATTGTAGAATCCGTCGTCGTCCCTGCGAAAGCAGGGACCCATGGCACGCTGAATCGTCATTGCGAGCCAACGGGTCGCGCGAACGCGCGCCCGATGACAGGCTCCGCGAAACAATCCAGCTTTTTCTCTGCGGAATGAAAGCTGGATTGCTTCGTCGCGTTGCTCCCTTGCGCAAACGCTTCGCGTTTGTCGCAGGCAATGACGGGGAGAGAGCGAACGTCGCGGTAGTGATTTGCCCGACGGGCAAATCACTAAATTGCTGTCCAGCCCCCTTTGCAAAAATATTCCGCTTCGCAGCTCACCCAAATCACTCGTATATCCATCACCGTCTCGTCCCACAGAGGGGCGCTTCGCGGTCGTCACGAACGCGGGATGGGATGCGGTGGACGCTGATAGTGCCATTGACGAACGGCACGAAGGCGGACGGCGAAGTCGTGTGGTCCTGACACCCCGACGCTGGTGTCAAGTTCGCGGCGGTAACGTTGCGAGCGACGGTGGCAAAAGAGCCCGGTCACCGGGGAGAGCACGAAGTAAGCCGTTAAAACCATTGCGTGCGGGAATGCCGGGTTGTTCCGGTGGACCTGTGGTGACTAACGCGCGTGTTTACTACACTACACGCGCGGCTGCGGGTGCATCGGCGCCCGGCATTCCCCACGCCCTCGGGGGCGGAGAATTCAGCACAACTCGGACGCATTGCGCCGCGGGAGCGCGAAGTCGCATCCAACCGTCGAAGACCTATCCAGCCGTCATTGCGAAGAGCCAACGGGTCGCGCGAACGCGCGCCCGATGACAGGCTCCGGCGGGACGATCCAGTATTCCAGAGGCGGCAGTGATGAACGGAGAGGCCGCCGCGTACTGGATACCCCGACGAAGCCTGTCATCGGGCTCGCCGAAGGCGAGACCCGGTGGCGGGGTATGACGACCGTTGGCGGAGTAGCGCCGCGTTAATCTCGTGAGGCGAAGCGTTCTTGTTCGCCATCCACTCCCCCATTAGGATAGCGCGTAACACCGGTGTCGCGCTTCGCCGGCATGCTGAGCAGCGGTAGGGATCGCGAAGGAAAATTCATGACGAAGGCAGTGCTTGGCATCATCGGTGGCTCCGGCATTTACGACCTGCCGGGATTGGAAAATGTGCGCGAGGAGGCGATCAGGAGCCCGTGGGGCGAGCCCTCGGCACCCGTCCGCCACGGCACCATCGCGGGCCTGCCGATCGTGTTTCTGCCGCGCCACGGCAAGGGCCATGCTCTGTCGCCGTCCGACATCAATTACCGCGCCAATATCGACGCGCTGAAGCGGGCAGGCGTCACCGATTTGATCTCGTTGTCGGCCTGCGGCTCGTTCAAAGAGGAATTGCCGCCCGGCACGTTTGTGCTGGTCGACCAGTTCGTCGACCGCACCCACAAGCGCGAATCTTCGTTCTTCGGCAGAGGCTGCGTCGCCCATGTTTCCATGGCGCATCCGGTGTCGCCGCGTCTGCCCGTCCATCTTGCCGCCGCCGCCGAAGCCGAAGGCATCGCGTTCGCGCAGGGTGGCACGTATGTCTGCATGGAAGGTCCGCAATTCTCCAGCTACGCCGAAAGCATGACTTATAAAAATCTCGGCTATTCCGTGATCGGCATGACCAACATGCCCGAGGCAAAACTCGCCCGCGAAGCGGAGATCTGTTACGCCACCGTTGCCATGGTGACCGATTTCGATTGCTGGCATCCCGGCCATGATGCCGTCACGGTGCAGGACATCATCAAGGTGTTGACGCAAAATGCCGACAGGGCGAAGGGACTGGTCGGGCGTCTCGCCAGGGATTTTCCGAGAGAACACGAGCCGTGCCCGATCGGCTCCGACCGCGCGCTCGACACCGCTGTCATCACCGCCCCCGAAGCGCGCGACCCGGAACTTCTGAAAACGCTCGATGCGGTGGCGGGACGGGTGCTGCGGGCGTAAACTTGAATTCTTGAAGGGTGGGTCATGAAGGTAGACGGCAGGCACATCCGCAGCATCTGGCTCGAGCCGGACGGCCATACGGTCAGCGCGATCGACCAGCGGCGGCTGCCGCATCAGTTTGTCGTTGCGCAATTGACAGGGTGCGCAGACGCAGCCGATGCGATCCGCTCCATGCTGGTGCGCGGCGCGCCATTGATCGGCGCCACCGCAGCCTATGGGGTGGCGCTGGCGATGCGGGCAGATAGCTCCGACGCCGCGCTCGACCGGGCCTACTCCATGCTGATTGCGACACGGCCGACCGCGATCAATTTGAAATGGGCGCTGGAGGAGATGCGCTCGATGCTGCGGCCATTGTCATCGCCCGATCGGGCGGCCGCGGCCTATTCCCGCGCCGCCGAGATTGCCGAGGACGACGTCGCGATCAACCGAGGTATCGGCCAGCACGGTCTCGCGCTGATCGAAAAGATCGCGGCGACGAAAAAGCCGGGCGAGCGCGTCAATGTGCTGACCCATTGCAACGCCGGCTGGCTCGCAACGGTGGATTGGGGCACGGCGACGGCGCCGATTTATCTCGCGCATGACCGCGGTCAGGCGATCCATGTCTGGGTCGACGAGACCCGCCCGCGCAATCAGGGCGCTTCGCTCACCGCCTGGGAGCTCGGCCATCACGGCGTGGCGCATACGGTGATCCCCGACAACACCGGCGGCCATCTGATGCAGCACAGAATGGTCGACCTCGTGATCGTCGGCACCGACCGGGTGACCGCGAGCGGCGATGTCTGCAACAAGATCGGCACCTATCTGAAGGCGCTCGCCGCGCATGACAATGGCGTGCCGTTCTATGTGGCGCTGCCGTCGCCGACCATCGATTTCAGCGTCGATGACGGAATTGCGGAAATTCCGATCGAACAGCGCGCCGCCGAGGAAGTCGCGACCATGACCGGGCGGACTGCGGACGGACGGATCGAGACGGTGCGGATCGTGCCTGACAATTCGCCGGTTGCGAATTACGGCTTCGATGTCACGCCGGCTCGATTGGTGACGGGCTTGATCACCGAGCGCGGCGTGCTAAAGGCCGATCGCGCCGCGCTGTCGGCCGCCTTCCCGGAGCGGATCGCGGCCGCGGCCGAATAGCAGAGGGAAGACAATCTTCATGCAGAGCGCCTGGATCGATCGCGACGCGGAAGCCGCCGTTGCCCGCTACGACAATCTCGGCCGCGACCTGGCGCTCCGGGTCTATACCACGCGTCTGTTGGGGCAGGATCCGCGGCTGGTGCTGCATGGCGGCGGCAACACGTCGGTGAAGACGCGGCTTTCCGATCTCAACGGGGAAGAGGTCGACGTGCTCTGTGTCAAGGGTTCGGGTTGGGACATGGGCACGATCGAGCCCGCCGGCCTGCCGGCGGTGCGGCTCAAGCCGCTGTTAAAACTTCGTGAGCGCGAAAAGCTTTCCGACGAGGAGATGGTGCGGCTGCAGCGCGCCAATCTGATCGATCCGGCGGCGCCGAATCCGTCCGTCGAGGCGCTGTTGCACGCCTTCATCCCGCACAAATTCATCGACCACACCCATTCCACCGCGGTGCTCGCGCTCACCGATCAGCCCGACGGCGAGGCGCTCTGCCGCGAGGTTTTTGGCGCGCGCGTCGGCTATGTGCCCTATCTGATGCCCGGCTTTGGCCTGGCCAAGCTGGCTGCGCAAATGTTCGACGCCAATCCTTCGGTGGAAGGATTGGTCCTGGTCAAGCACGGTATCTTCAGTTTCGGCGCCGATGCGCGGCAGGCCTATGAGCGCATGATCGCTCTGGTGAGTTTGGCGGAAGAGCGGCTGGCGAGGCAGCGCAAGCCGGCCTTTGTGGGCGCAAAACTCCCGGCGCGGCCGGCGCGCCTCGCCGACGTCGCGCCGATCATTCGCGGCGCCTGCAGCCTGCCGGACGGCAAGATCGACGGCGCCTGGAAGCGCTTCGTGCTCGATTTTCGCGGCAACGAAGCGGTGATGAATTTTGTCAACGGCGCCGAGGTTGCGCGCTACGGTCAGGCCGGCGTGGTGACGCCGGACCACAATATCCGCATCAAGAATCGCCCGCTCGCGGTTGCGGCGCCCGAGGATGGCGGCCTCGCCGCTTTCGATAAGTCGGTCCGCGATGCGGTTGCCGCTTACGGCGAAACCTACAAAAGCTATTTTGCAGGCAATAACGCGCGCGTCGGCGGCATCAAGACCATGCTCGATCCCTCGCCGCGCGTGGTGCTGGTGCCCGGGGTAGGGCTGTTCGGCCTCGGCCGCAGCAAGAAGGATGCAAAAGTTGCTGCCGATCTGATGGAAGCCGCGATCGAAACCATTACCCATGCGGAAGCCGTCGGCCGCTTCGAGCCGCTGCCGGAGGCCGATCTGTTCGACGTCGAATATTGGTCGCTCGAGCAGGCAAAGCTCGGCAACGCCAAGGAGCCGCCGCTCGCCGGACAGGTCGCCGTCGTCACCGGCGCCGCCGGTGCGATCGGTTTTGCCACCGCAAAAGCCTTCGCGGCGGCCGGCGCCGAAGTGGCGCTGCTCGATGTCGACGAGGCGGCCGCGCAGGCCAAAGCCAAGGTGATTGGCGGTGCGGCGCTTGGTGTCCGATGCGACGTCACCGACGCGGCATCGGTCAAGGCTGCGTTCGCGGTTGTCGCCGCTGCTTTCGGCGGAGTCGATATCGCGGTGTCCAATGCCGGCGCCGCCTGGCAGGGCCGGATCGGCGAGGTCGACGAAGCGGTGCTGCGCGAGAGTTTTGAATTGAACTTTTATGGCCACCAGCGCGTGGCGCAGGCCGCGGTCAAGATCATGCGGGCGCAGGGCACCGGGGGCTGCCTGTTGTTCAACGTTTCCAAACAGGCGGTCAATCCCGGTCCCGATTTCGGCCCCTATGGCCTGCCGAAGGCGGCGACCCTGTTTCTGGTGCGGCAATACGCGCTCGAATATGGTGGCGACGGCATTCGCGCCAATGCCGTCAATGCGGACCGCGTCCGCTCCGGGCTCTTGACGGAAGAGATGATCGCGTCGCGCTCAAAAATGCGCGGCGTCACCGAAGAGACTTACATGCGCGGCAATCTGCTTGGCCGGGAAGTCGAAGCCGAAGACGTCGCGCAGGCATTTTTGGCGCAGGCGCTGGCGCTGAAGACCACCGCTGATGTCACCACCGTCGACGGCGGCAACATCGCCGCCGCGCTGCGGTGATCATGTAAAGTCAGTGTTTGGTTTGTTTCAGTCCCGGAGTTGCTTGCAGCGCGAACGCGCCGCTGCCGGCCAGCATCAGTGCGGCCTGGGCGATCAGCCAGAACAATGGGTATTCCCAGCCGCCGCCGGTGTTGGAATAGAGCCAGCCCACCGGCCATTTGACCCACACCACGACCGCTAGGAACACCAAAAGGAGCGCCGTCCATTGGCGGGTGTACCAGCCGAGCAGGATGGCGCAGCCGCCGATCAGTTCCAGGCTGAAGGTCGGCCAGGCGAGGAGGGGCGTGATGCCGTTCTTCGCCAGCAGCGCCTCATGGGTATTCATGCCGCGCCAGGTTTTCAGGAACGCGTGCACGATCCAGTCTACTCCGATTGCCGCGCGCAAAAGAAAGATGCCGTAGGGCGCATAGGCCGTGTCGAGCGTGGGGTTATCGAACAGCGCGGCGAAAGTGGAGGATACACGCTCATCCCTGGGTTGGTCGATACTCATCTGTTCCCCCGTTTCAAGTCAGCCCGCCATTCAGCCGGAAGCCTCGAGAAGGCCGCGCAAAAATCCGGCGGAAAAGGCGGCGACGCCGGGGCCGTCGGGCGAATAGTCGAACGGTTCCACCGCGATGGTGCCGGCATAATTGTGCCGCTTCAGCGCGGCGAGGATCGGCGCGAATTTCATCTCGCCCTGGCCTGGGCCGCGCCGGTTCGGGTCGTTGACCTGCAAATGCGCGATCAGGCCGGTCGGAAGCCAGCGGTCGATCAGCGCTGGCACGGGATCGGTTTCGGTGAGGCCGGCGGCGCTGCAATCGATCATGGTTCGCAAATTGGGGTGATCGATCGAACGCACGAGCTCAGCGGCCTCCGCAACGGTATTGACCAGGGCGGTCTCCTGTCGCGAGAGCGGCTCGATGCAATAGATGACACCGGCCCGCGCCGCAGCCAGCGCAACTTGCGCCAGCGCATCGCGCAGCCGGGCCAGTGCGGCGGCATGGGTTTCTCCCGGCGCAATCTGGCGCTGTTTGGGCGAGCCATGCACGAGGACTGCGCCGCCGAGTTCCGCGCAAAGGCCGGTGAGATGGATCATCACTTCCAGCGTGCGGGCGCGCACCGTTTCATCCGGGTCGGTCAGCGACAGCCCTTCCGGCTTGACCAGCAGCCAATGCAACCCGGTGACGACGAGGCCGGAAGCCTCGACGGTGGCACGGATTTTTGTGGCCTCCGCGCTCGAGATCTTCTCCGGCGCTTCGCTCAGCGTGAAAGGCGCGATCTCGAGGCCATCATAGCCGAGACGGGCGGCATATTCGCATTGCCGTTCCAGCGCCATGCCGGCCAGAACCTCGTTGCACAAGGCGATCCGCATTCTCAAAAACTCCGATTTGCCTCACGCATGCCGGGAAGTAACCCGCCGGAACTGTCGTCCGATCGCGCCCGTGACGGACGCAACCAGCGACTTGAACGCGGGAATATAGAGCAACAGGATCAGGATCGTCACCGTTGCAAAACCGATGCTGATCGGCCGGGTGAAGAACGGCACCAGGCTGCCGTCGGACAGCACCAGGCCCCGGCGCAGGCTCTTGTCCAGGAGGCCGCCGAGCACGAGGCCAAGCACGAATGGCGCCATCTGATAGCCGCGCCGGCGCAGGAAGAACGCGCCGATGCCGATCGCGATCATGCAATAGATGTCGAACAGCCGCGAGGCGCTGGCGAACGCGCCGACGGTGCACAGAAGGAAGATGATGGGCATCAGCACGGTGCGCCTGATCTTGAGCACCAGCAGCAGCGGTTTTATCAAAAACAGCCCGAACACCAGGATGCTGACGGTTGCGAGCGACGTCATCGCCACCACGTCGTAGATGAATTGCGGATGTTCGATCATCAGCATCGGCCCGGGCTGAATGCCGTGGATGATCATCGCCGCCATCAATACCGCCGATGGCGCCGATCCCGGAATTCCCAAGGCGAGCGCCGGAATAATGTGGCCGGGGATCGAGGACATGTCGCCGGTCTCGGCCGCCATCAGGCCATCGATCGATCCCTTGCCGAACTGCTCCCGTTCCTTGCTGACGGCCTTCGCCGCGGCATAGGACATCCAGGCGCCGGCATCCTCGCCAACGCCCGGCATCAGGCCGGTCAGGACGCCGATCAAGCCCGAACGCAGCACGGTGCGCCAGTATTGCGCGACTTCGCGAAACCGCGGCAGCACGGAGTCGCGCATCTCGACCATTTGCCGTTCAGCGGGATCGGCGAGGGTGGTCAGGACTTCGGCAAAGCCGAAGGCGCCGACCAGCGCCGGGATCAGCGAAATGCCGCCGGAGAGCTGGTTCCAGCCAAAGGTAAATCGATCATAGGCGTAGAGGCCTTCCTGGCCGATCTGCGCGACGAACAGGCCGAGCGTACCCATCAGCCATCCCTTGAGCGGATCGTTGCCGACAATGCTGCCGGACATCGCAACCCCGAGCAGCGCGAGCCAGAAGAATTCGTAAGCGCCGAACGACAGCGAGACCTCGGCGAGCAACGGCGTGAACGCCGCGAGGCACAACACGCCGAACAGCGTGCCGCTGAAAGCGCCCGATGTCGCAATGCCGATGGCGCGGCCGGCTTCGCCACGCAGGGCCAGCGCATGGCCGTCGGCGCAGGAGGCGGCGTTGGCCGCGGTGCCGGGGATGTTGAGCAGGATCGCGGTGCGCGATCCGCCATAGAGCGTTCCGACATAGGAGCAGATCAGGATCAGGATGGCGTCGTTCGGCGCCATCTTGATGGTCAGCGTCGTCAGCAATGCGATGCAAAGCGTGGCGGAAAGGCCCGGCAGGCAGCCGACGATGATGCCGAGCAACGCGCCACCCAGCCCATAGGCC
This sequence comes from Bradyrhizobium lablabi, assembly GCF_900141755.1. Taxonomy (NCBI): domain Bacteria; kingdom Pseudomonadati; phylum Pseudomonadota; class Alphaproteobacteria; order Hyphomicrobiales; family Nitrobacteraceae; genus Bradyrhizobium; species Bradyrhizobium lablabi. The sequence continues at coordinate 4,608,664 of NZ_LT670844.1, forward strand.
AGCGAATAGACATTGAGAATGCTCAGATAGGCTTGACCGAGTTCGGAAAGACCGGAGAGCATGACGGGATCCGGACCGGTCAGGGCAGGCGAACCAGGAAAATCTCCTGGAACACGATGGTGATGACGATGCCGGCGCCGAGACCGATCGCCGCGGCAGTGATGAATTTGCGCAGGCTCGATGTCCGGCCGTCTGATTGCTCCTGCCGACGCTGCAGCAAGAGAATCGCAGCCGTGACAAAAATGGCGGCGGCGAGCCAGAACGGCAGGCCGTGCCCGACCAACCCCACGCCAAAGGCGAGGCATAATCCGAGCACCAGCACAAGACGCTTTTGTTCGGCGCGATCGACCGGTGTCCTGTTGGCGGTGGATGCGAACAGATGGGGGCGCCAACTGCGCGCAGCCAGCAGCGCACCGAGGATCGTCATGGCGATCCCCAATAATCCCGGAAGCAGCCCGGGGATGGTGTACGGGTTGATGTCCTGGTTCTCGAGCCGGTCCATCATTACCGATCCGATTAGGATCGCTACGCCTAATGCCAGCCAGCCGATCGCGGACAGGAAATCGCCGCGCAGACTGGCGAGCGCCTGCTGCTCGTCGGATGACGATGCCGGCGCAGCCTGTTCATGCGAGGACATTGATCTGACTTTCAGTTCGGATCGGCGGACTCACGCACGCGCTTCAAGGTTTGGGAATGCCCACCGTATCCGGCGAGACCTTGGCCTTGCCGGTATCGAACAACAGCCAGGCGTTGGCTTGCACGGCCGGGAATACCGCCTTCTGCGCGGCTTCCCCCGAGGATGGCGCAAACAGCGCGCCGCGGGAGGTCGCGTACTTCTTCACTGCCTCGCTGCTCGAGATGTTCTCCATCCAGATCTTTTCGACCGTGGCAATCACCTCGTCGGGCACTCCCTTGGGAATGAAGATGCCGAAATAATTGGTCGGCGCGGTGAAGCCGGGGAGTGTCTCCGACAAAGGCGGGATGGTGCCAAAACCCTCGAGTTCGAGCGGCTTGTCGCTGACGGTTGCCAGCGGCCGCAGCCTTTTTCCGCGGATCATGTCGGCCTGCTCGACGGCGAGTTGCGTCGTGACCTCGGCCTCTCCGGAAACGGTTGCGACCACCGCGGGGTTGCCGCCGTCATAGGTGACGTGGCGATATTTGACGCCGGTGACCTTGGCGATCAATTCCATGGCGTTGTGGCCCGCCGACGTCACGCCCGCGGTCGCGACCGAAATCTTGCCCGGTTGCGCCTTCATCGCGTCCAGCAATTCCTTGGCGCTTTGATAGGGCGCTTTCGCATTGACGCCGATCACCTGCACATTGGCGACGCTCAGGAACAGGTGCCAATCCTTGATCGAGGTATCGAGCGAGCCCAAGGTCTGATAGGCGCCGAGATCCTGCGCGGCGCCGGCGGTCCAGGTGTAGCCGTCCTTGGCGGCTTCCAGCGCGCTACGCGTGCCGATCGATCCGGACGCGCCGGGCTGGTTGATGATCACGATGGTCTGGCCGAGCGATTTCTCCATCTCGCCGGCGACGAGCCTCGTGATCTGGTCGGTCGAGCCGCCCGCGGCCCAAGGCACGATCAAATTGATCGGCCGGACCGGCTTCCAATCCGCCGCGCGTGCCGGCAAAGCCAACAAGCCGCAACTAACGGCGATGAGAACAACCGCAACCTTAATGCCCCGATACCCCACGCGCCATCCTCCGTCATGTTGGCTTGTTTCGCGGGATTGTATGGGCAACCGCCAAGCCGCGCAAATGCGCCTGGCGCAGCCTATTACGGATTGGCATGCGGGCTTTCAGGGCCCCGCTGCGGCATCCGCGACAGGTGCGGGCGGCATCTCCTCGATGGCGTAAGACGTCGGCAGATTGATCGGCTTATAAGCTGGGACCTTGCCCATCCGTTCGATGACAGAGCGATGAAGGATGGCTCCCTCCGGGATCGGCCGGGGTTCGGCGAGCGGCAAATAAAAGCCGAGAACACATTTGCGATCCGGCCATTCCTTCCACTTCTCCTGTTTCGGCAGAACCTCCAGAATCCACCACGGGCCCTCCAGCGAAACATGCAGCTGCGCGGTCGCGTCCGGAGCGACATATTTGTGGCTGTGTGGTCTCGGCTGACCCCAACCCAGATGGTTGACCATGGAATTATCGATGCGAAGTCCGGCCGCCTCGGCTTGCGCGATCATCCACAACAGCGGAAATTTCGAAAGGCCGCTTTGGTCTTCCAGATAGCCGCCGCCGACATCCGCATGCACGCCGGCGAACCAGACCTGGCGGATATCCTGATCCACTGCGCTTGCGGGATCGAACGGATCGGAACGATATTTTTGCGGGTCGATCCAGCGATTGAGCCGAAACATCCGACGGCGCTCATCGATCGAGATCGCCTGCCGGAATTTCCTGACGCTTGGATTGGTCCGCGTGTAAACCAATGTTTGCAGATCAGGCAGCAGCTTGTCGCGCCTAGGAACGATCACCGAGGCAACCGTATCCCATACCCCGACGAACTCGATCGGGATGGCATAGCCGCCGGCGACGCGGCTGAAGTGCCAGGCTTCATCCAGAAACGAAGGGGCCTTGGCGTCGGCGCTCTGATTGTTCGCGCTGGCGTTTTTGTAGGTCGCGAACGCATATCCGGCGAGATTGATCTGGTCCGGCGGCAACAATCCGATCACGTGAACGAAGGCCGCGAGCACGCGCACGGTGTAGGCGCCGCGGCTGAAGCCGAACAGCCAGACCCGGTCGCCGGCCTCATAGGTCTCGCACAGGAAGCGGTAAGCATCGAGCGTATCTTCATCCAACCCGCTGCCGGTGGCGAGACCGAGGACACCGCGGACCTTCTGTTTGATGCGCCCCCAAGTGCTTTGCAGGCCGATGGTTCCGACGCCTGGATGATAGTAGACCCGCTGACCCTCGTCTTTTTCGAGGGCCCGGTAGAGTTTTAGGACGTTCGATATCGTCGAGTTTATCTCGTTGCCGGTGCCGTCGCAGCAAATGACTATGTTCTTCGGCATCGTCCCCTCCCGGTTCGCATGCGAAGGAAATTTCTCCTCTATCGTACGGTAGAAGGCGATCGCAATTCAATCTGTAATTGAGAGGTGCGCGCAGTTATCGCAGCGACAGCCCCGTGGCCGCTTCGAGTTCGCCGATGGCTTGCGTTGCGTCGACTACCTTGATGGTGGTCATGCCCATCTCGCGCGCGGGCTTCAGGTTGACGCCGAGATCGTCGAGATAGACGCAAGCTTTGGGATCGACGCCGAGCGCCTCGACCATGATCCGGTAGATGCGCGGGTCGGGCTTTCTCAGGCCGATCTTTGCCGATTCGATGATGTGATCGAACAGCGCCATCACCTCGGCGATATAGAGCGACCGGCCGCTGGCGCTTCCGATCGCGTTGGCGGGAAGATTATTGGTGATGCAGCCGGTCTTGAATTTTGCCTTGACGCGCCGCAGCGCCTCGACCATCTCGGGCCGCAAATCTCCCGACAGCAGCGGCAGCACGTCCTTGCCGCGGACCTCGGCACCCAGCGCCAGCGATTCGGCGGCGAACAGGTGATCGAAAGTTTCAATGTCCACCTCGGCGCGCTCGAATTTCGCCCAGGCATTTTCGAGATGATTGGCGGCGTTGGTGCGCCGGATGATATCGGCGGGCAGTCCGCGTTGGCGCTCGAACCGCGCAAATGCCTCGAAGGGTGAGGTGGTGAACACACCGCCAAAATCCCAGATCACTGCCTCGATCATCATTCCCTGCCGTGCTGACCCGCTTTTGGCAAACGGCTAACACGGCGTCCCGGCGGGAGCCAGTCCCGCCTTGGCGATACGTCAGTTGCGGGCTATTGCTGCCGCGATGAAAATCCTGATCCAATTGATTGCGAGCCTGGCGCTGCTCGGCGCTGCCCCCGCTCACGCCATCGTCGGCGGCGGGGTGCCCTCTGCCGAGGGCATCGGCCGCTCCGTCGTCACCATTGTCGGCTCGCGCGGCAATTTCTGTAGCGGCGCCTTGATCGCCCCAAAACTCGTGTTGACGGCGGCGCATTGCGTTCAGCCCGGCGCGGTCTACAAACTCGTCGAAACGGGCGCCGACAAGCAGCCGCATTTGCAGGACGTCAAGAACGTCGCCATTCACCCCGCCTTCAACATGCAGGCGATCCCAGCGCATCGCGCCACCGCCGACGTGGCATTGCTGCAACTCGAAATTTCGCCAAACGGGAAAAGCGCCGCGGCGGTCGGCATGCCGCAAATCCCGACTGTCGTCGGCAGCCGCTTCACCATCGCCGGTATCGGCGTCACCATCCGCGGCGAGGGCTCCAGCGGCGGGACGATTCGCGTCGCCAGCCTGGTCGCGACCGGCCAGCCCGGAACGTTGCAGATCAGGCTGGTCGATCAGCTTACGCAAGGCGTCCGCGACGGGCTCGGCGCCTGCACCGGGGATTCCGGTGGACCGGTGTTCGAGGACCGCCAGGGCGGCCCCGCCATCATCGGCGTCATCAGCTGGTCGACAGGGCCGAACGGCAGCGCGGGCTGCGGCGGCCTGACCGGCGTTACGCCGCTCACGCTTTACCGCGACTGGATTTTGCAGACCGCGAGGACATGGGGTTCTGCGCTGTGAGTTTGGCGGTTGATCTGGCGGATTGCGCACCTCATGATTGACCTCTACAGACTTAACCCAACAAATTGCCAATCAAGAAAAGAGCCGGAGATATGGACGCCCTCGCAACAGCCCGCAACTCTTCCGCTTCGCCGCCGGTCGAGCATTTTGACGTTTTGATCGTGGGCGCCGGTATTTCCGGCGTCGGCAGCGCCTATCACCTGACCACGCAGTCCCCGGGTACGAGCTTCGTCGTGCTCGAGGCGCAGGAGAGCTTTGGCGGTACCTGGCTGACCCACCGTTATCCCGGCATCCGCTCCGACAGCGATCTCCATACGTTCGGTTATCGCTTCAAGCCGTGGACCAGTGCGCCGATCGCAACGGCTGCGGAAATTCGCGCCTATATGGGCGAGGTCATCACCGAGAACGGGCTCGAAAAACACATCCGCTACCACCACCAGATTTCCTCGGCGAGCTGGTCGAGCACGACCAATCTGTGGACCATCGAAGCGGAGCGCACCGACACCGGCGAAGCACTCACATTGACCGCGAATTTCCTCTGGATGTGCCAGGGCTATTACCGGCATTCGGAGGGCTACACGCCGGAATGGAGGGGGATGGAAACCTTCAAAGGCCGCATCGTGCACCCACAGCGCTGGCCGGACCATCTGGATCTCGCGGGCAAGAAGGTCGTCGTGATCGGCTCGGGCGCGACGGCTGCGACGCTCATTCCAGCGATCGCCGACCAATGCGGCCACGTCACCATGCTGCAGCGTTCGCCGACCTACTTCCGCACCGGCCGCAACGCCATCGAACTCGCCGAGACGCTGCGGCAATTGCAGGTCAGCGAGGAATGGATCCACGAGATCGTGCGTCGGAAAATTCTGTTCGAACAGGATACGTTTACCCGCCGCTCGTTTACCGAGCCCGAAATCGTCAGGCAGGAACTGCTCGGCGGCATTCGCGCGGCGCTCGGCCCCGATTCCGATGCAGTGATTGGGAAGCATTTCACGCCGAGTTACCGGCCGTGGCGGCAGCGCATCGCCTTTGTCCCCGACGCCGATCTGTTCCAGGCCATCAAGGGCGGCAAGGCTTCCGTCGTTACCGACGAGATCGAGCGCTTCACGAAAGAAGGCATTCTGCTGAAATCCGGCAAGACGCTGGATGCCGACATCATCGTCACCGCGACCGGGTTTAATCTCAATGTGCTCGGCGATATCGCCTTTGAAATCGACGGCGCGCCGCTCGATTTCGCCGAGACCGTCACCTACCGCGGCATGATGTTCACGGGCGTGCCGAACATGGCCTGGGTGTTCGGATATTTCCGCGCCAGCTGGACGCTGCGCACCGATCTGGTGGCGGATTTCGTCTGCCGCCTGCTCGCGCACATGAAGAGCAAGGGCGCGCGAAAGGTCGTGCCGGCGCTGCGGCTGCAGGACTCAAACATGCCGCTGTCGTCCTGGATCGATCCGGAAAATTTCAATCCCGGCTATCTGATGCGCGACATGCATCTGTTGCCCAAGCGCGGCGACAAGCCGGAATGGCAGCACAGCCAGGACTATTGGGCGGAAAAGGACGAATTCCCGGCGATCGATCTCGACGATGCCGCCTTCGCCTATGACTGAGTCTCCGACCGCCTGACCCGCACTGATCTTCAGCGATTGAGCGCCACATCCCTGAATGCGGCGACAAGCGGCATCTCGAGTTTGCCGCGCATGCCACGCACGATTTCATAGGCCTGTTCGCGCGGCATGGTTGGCTTGTAGGGCCGCTGCTCGATCAAGGCCGAGAAGATATCGGAAATGGTCAATACCCGAACGATGTCGGAAATGCTGGCGTCACAAAGCGCGTCGGGATATCCGCTGCCATCGAGAAATTCATGATGATGGCGGACCGCATCGAGGATCTCCGGGGAAATGCTGGTGTTCCCCCTCAGCACATCATACCCGGCCGCGGGATGGGTTTCGATCTGCGCGCGCTCCTCGGCATCGAGGCGCCCTGGCTTATCGAGGATCGCGAGCGGGATTTTGGCCTTGCCTATGTCGTGAAACATCGCAGCCGAATACAGGCGCTCGATGTCTCGCTTCGCCATACCGAGACTCAAGCCAAAGTCGACCGCTATTCCCGTCACCAAAAGGCAGTGTTGATAGGTTCCTTCGTGGTGGCGACGAACGGTCTCGAGCCAGCTCGACAAGCCATCCTCGGCAATGTTGTCGGCGATGCCGCCGGCTGCGCCCTTCGCGCCCCTGACGTCGATGGGTTTGCCGCTCAGCACGGCGGAGAACATCGCCCCGATCGCGATCGCACCGGCTTGCGCGGCCTCACGGGCTCCGTCGAAGGCGTCCTTCGGGCTGGTCTCGCAAGGCTTGCGGTCGACAAGCTGGGCCAGCAAATTCGCCTGCTTGACAGGACTAATCAACACGCGCGTCGCGCCCAGCGCATAGGCCTGGACGGTGTACAAGCGCTCTTTCTGATCGATCAGGAAAATCCGCTTACCTACGTGGCCTAATTTTCCGAACGTTTCCTTCAGGGCCGCAATATTTTCGACGACCCGCAAATCTGCCGTGACGACGACGGCGTCCGACCCGCTGCATCGTTTGTTCGTGCCGCTCAGCAATTCGGATGTGACCGCGTGATGCCCATCCAGCATGGCGCGCAGGGTCGCGAGTTTTTGGGCGGTATCAGCGATAACATGGACGGGCATGAATAGCTGGTCTCAATGATCTCGGCGGCGGCTCATTTCAAACGGCCTTGGCGGCTGGCGGCGGTGTCGGGGATTTTTTCTTGCTTTTCTCTCGCTCCAAAAACTGGATGCCGATCTGATCGCCGGCGACGCGCACCAATTTACAGCGGCGAAACGCCAGACCCGTCGACGACAGCAGCAGGAAGAATTCCCTGAGATCCAATCCTTCAAGCGATCCGTCGAAGCACAGCCGCGCGCCGGTTTGCGAGACGTCGACCATCATGCACTCCCGGCGCCAGGTGCCGTCGATCCCCATGATGTGAACGGGAATGCCGCGTTCGAAACCGACACGCTCGCTCTTTCTGTCTCCATAGGTCATGTCTGCAATCCGTACTTCCCAAAAACGGTATTAGACGCCCCCCGCGCGCGCCTCGCGACCTCTGGCTTTTGTTCTATCGATCAGTTGAACGAGGACGCGATCGAAGACGCCGATCTGTCGTTCAATCACGCCATCCGCTTCGCTCGGGAACGGATCATTCACTTGCCTGAGCGAGAATATTTGCTGCTCCGCCGAACCGCGATGCGGTACGGCGTCGAGCCGATCGAACAAAGAGTAGCCATCGGCGTTCTGCACGATCGCAATCCAAAAAGCTGTGGCGGGAGCGTCATTGCCCTCGCGTTGTATACAGCACCGGCTGGCAGCCGAATTCACAAGTAAACCTCGACAATCCCCATAGAATGCTCTCTAAGTTACAACGTTCGGTAAATTGCTTTTAGGTGGCTACGTCGCCCATTTTTTTGATTGCCTAATTTCTGATCAGTAATTGTTGGCTCTCAGGGGGAGGAGTTGGGACACTCTCAGGATAATTACCGAGGTACAAAATATCCCACGATACACTCTGCTCTGCGGCAACAGGCGCTCGGCGAGTTTTTACGCAAGCATCGAGAGTTGGTCGCTGAACCCGCGGGCGAAAAACAGCTTGGCGAACGACGGCGAAGGACATCGGGTCTTCGGCGCGAAGAAGTCGCCCAGATGGCCGCGATCAGTTCGACCTGGTATACGCGGCTGGAGCAGGGCAAAGAGGTAACCCCTTCCGGCGCGGCGCTTGGTCGGATAGCCGACGTATTGCGGTTGACGCCCGCCGAGCGGGCTTACCTCTTCGAATTGGCCCGGCGGGTTGACCAGAACGATGGCTCGAACCATGCCGATGAGCGCGCCCGCAAAACACTCGAGAGCTGCGTGCATGTCATTTCTTGCCCCGCCTGCGTGCTCGACGGATATTGGACGCCGCTGTCCTGGAATGACGAAATGGCGAACCTGTTCCCGCGGTGGCTGAAGGGTCCGGAAAATAACCTGCTGCGTTATATGTTCCTCGATTTGGATGTGCGAACGCTCGTCCCCGATTGGGAGCTTCGGGCGCGCCGCCTTCTGGCGCTGTTCCGGGCCGATTACGGCAGGCACATCGATGATCCGAAGATGCTCGATCTGGTGCGCGAGCTGAGCGAGGAATCGGAGCACTTTCAGCGATTTTGGAAGGAACAGCGCGTTCTGTTCTGGGATGCGATCGAAAAGACCTACCACCATCCCGAGCTCGGCTTGCTAAAGTTTTATCAAACGACCTTGATCCCCGCGACCGACCCGACGCTCAAGCTGGTCGTTCTGCACCCGTGCCGTTAGCTGCGATCACGCGCCGCGGTCGCCGGTATTTCCGTAGCAGTTTTTATCCCAGGATGAGGACAGCGAATTTTCGCCGATTGCCGACGTGCCCGATGTACTTTCGATAACTATAATGCTGAACGAATTGTTCAAAACAATCTGCGAATCTCACTGCCGGACTTTAGGTCTAGGAGGCAGTGATGTATCCGCGGCGGTTCTCACGTGTGCGGCCGACAGGCCGGATTTCCGATGCGGCCAAGGTAATCGTTGGTCCCAAGGACCCGATTATTGATTGCAGGGTTGTCGATTATTCGCCTGGCGGGGCGTGCCTTGAGGTCTGGGCGCAGATCAAGCTGCCCAATCGATTTGAATTGGTATTTGGCGGCACCAAGAAGCGTTGCCGCGTCGTCTGGAGCGCCGGACGGCGTCTTGGGGTCGCATTTTAGCAAGCGCGTATTTGCGCGACGTACTTGAGTTACCGAAGGCGGGAACAATTATTCGGAGCCGCACCTAGTTTCTTTCAACCGACCGAGGCAAATGTCTTTTCTGCAGGAACTGGATATCGCAGTTTCACGGGGAACGGCCGAAAGCCGCGAGCGAGCGTTGTGGTACGCGACCGATGTACTGATCACCGGCAGCTACACTGACGACGAAATCTGGATGTTCGGTGAGATCATAGGGCGTCTGGAGCAGGATATTGAAGTCGCGGCCCGCGCCCAGCTCGCCAAGCGACTTGCTCGGGCCGACAACGCGCCCGTCAACATTATCAAGAAACTTGCCTTTGACGATTCGATCGACGTCGCAGGTCCTGTCCTTCGGCAATCCGAACGTCTCGATGCCCGGGCACTGGTTGCCAATGCCAGATCGAAAAGCCAGCAGCATCTTCTCGCAATATCCAAGCGAAAATCTCTTGTCGAAGAGGTAACCGACGTACTCGTGACGCGAGGCAACCGGGAGGTCGTGAACTCGGTAGCGACCAACAACGGTGCACGCTTTTCGGATTTCGGCATTTTGCACATGATCAAGCGCTCCGAGGGTGATTCGATTCTCATCGAGCATCTCGGCCGTCGCAAGGACATTCCCAGGCACCTGTTCCAGCAGCTGATCGCAAAGGCTTCGGAGAACACCAGGAAAAAGATCGAACGGGAGCGCCCCGAGGTGGCAAGCCTGGTGACCGACGTCACTGGCGCGTTGCATTCGAAGTTCGGACCCGCGTCAAAGAGCTATTTCGATGCCAAGAGGCTGGTGGCAAGACTGCATCAAGACGGAAATCTGAACGAGGACAAGATTTTTGAATTCGCTCAAGCTCACAGATTTGAGGAAGCAACCGTCGGACTGTCCTTGTTGTGTTCGCTGCCTGTCGACGTCGCTGAACGGGCGCTGATCGACAAAAACAGAGACGTGCTGCTGATTCTCGCCAAGGCTCTCAAGTTCTCGTGGGAGACCACGATGTCGCTGCTATTTCTGGGCGCGCCGGATCATCGTATTACTTCGCATGCCCTGGATGATTTGAAACGGGAATATGCCGGCCTCAACGTCGAGACATCGCAAAGTATTCTGAGACTATACCTGTCGCGCAAGCATGCAGCGGCGCTTGATTGCGGTGAACGTCGCCTGCCTCAACTCCATGCCCAATGAGATAAGCTTTCGCGGCGTTGTCCGGCCCGCTCCCAAGCCCGATCAACCTGGCTACGCACAGTTTCGCGGCGAGGACACCGGCTTGGCGGTAACGTGTTTTACGAATTCCGCCGGCTCGCATTCGCGGCAATGGCAGCCGCCGCGGTGCGGTTCTCGACGCCGAGCTTGGCGTAGATTTGCTCGAGATGCTTGTCCACCGTCCGCGGGCTTAGGCCCAGGATCTGGGCAATGTCACGGTTGGTTTTTCCCTTCGACAGCCAGGACAGCACTTCGCCCTCGCGGGTGGTCAATCCGAGCTCGCTTGAAAACTGCGCGGGGATGCTGGCGCTGGAATCCTTTGCCAGCCGCAGCAGGAATTCGTTCGGCCCAAGCTTGCCCATATATTGCAGCCGAAGCTGCTCATTGTCCGGGAATGACGCCATCGCCGACGCCTTCGATCCCGTCTTGCCTTTTTGAGCCGCTTCGAGCCATTGCAACATCGGTTCGGGCAGCACGAACTCATCGCCCGCGCCGCTTGCGAGATTATCCGACAATAATTTCTGCGCCTGCGGCGTCGCCCACATGATGTTGCCGTGCCGGTTGACGGCGAGCAGGAACCGCCCCGACACATCGAGCGCCGCGCGCGCGCTCTGGGTCAGCCGCGCATTGGCGAGATGAACCCTGATCCGCGCCAGCATCTCCTCGATGACGATGGGCTTTGTCACATAGTCGACGCCACCCGCTTCCAGGCCGTGCACGATGTGCTCGGTCTCTGCGAGACCGGTCATGAAGATGACCGGCACATTGCTTAAGCCGGCGTCGCGCTTGAGCCGCCGGCAGGTTTCAAAGCCGTCCATGCCGGGCATCACGGCGTCGAGCAGGATGATATCCGGCGTGATCTGGTCGACGATCCGCATCGCTGCCGCGCCGTCCATCGCCACCATCACCGTCATGCCGGCGCCGTCCAGCGCGTCGGTCAGAAGCCGCAGCGTTTCCGGGGAATCATCGACGATCAGCGCGACGTCGCGTTTTTTTGGCTCAGTGATCATAGCTGTGCAGGGTCTTCAGGGTTGCCATGTACTGATCGAGATCGAAGCGCTCGATGAGCGAGCGCATTTGCGAAACGAAGCCGGTATGTTCGGGGTAATCGGTACCGATCTCGTCGAGCTTGAGCTGGATCGCGCGAATGTAACCCAATTGCCCGAGGCCGATCAGTTCCTCGACATGCTTCACCGGCGGCCGTGAGCCATTGGCCGGCTCCCAGTGCGGGACGACAATCTGGGCGTTTTCATATTGCCACTCGATCTTCAAAAGCTGGCGGATCAATTCCAACAGTCGGGGAATATCGATCGGCTTCATCAGATAGCCGTCGTGAAACGGCTGCGCCAGTGGCGCGCCATGCGCCTCCAGCGCGCTCGCCGACACCATCAGGATGCGGGCCTGATGATGGCCGGTCGAGCGCAGCGTCTCCGCAACCTTCCAGCCGTCCATGCCGGACATCGAGATATCCAAAAGAAATAGATCCGGCCGGCAATGCGCCGATAGCGCCAGACAGCCGGGGCCGTCCGGCGCGCTCAGTAGAATAAAACCGAGCGGCGTCAGCACTTCGCGCAGGAGATCGCGGTGGACGGGATCGTCGTCGGTGATCAGGATCGTCTTGCGCGGGCCGTGATAGCCGAACACCGGCGCATCGACCGGCGCAATTCGCGTCGGATTGGTGACTTCGGAGAGCAGGATCTTCACCCGGAAGGTGCTGCCGGTTCCGACCGTAGAGGTGACCCTGATGTCGCCGCCCATCACGCCCGCAAGCAGCCGGCTGATCGTCAGGCCAAGACCGGTTCCGGTCTGCGGCTGCGAGACGCCCAGGGCGCCGCGCTCGAAGGGCGCGAAGATGCGCTCGAGGTCGGACGCCTGAATTCCCGGGCCAGTGTCGATCACTTCGAACTCGGCAACCGGGCTGCGGTAATGCACGACGAACTGCAGGCTGCCGCTTTGGGTAAATTTTATGGCGTTCGACAACAGGTTGATCAGGATCTGGCGCAGGCGCTTTTCGTCGGCGTAGACGACGACCGGCAGCACCGGTGGCCGCTTGAAGATAAAATCGATGCCTTTTGCGGCGGCCTGCAGACGGAACATGCCGACCAGCTGATCGAGAAATTCGCTCAAGCGGACTTCGTCCCGCGACAGATAAAGCCGGCCCGCCTCGATTTTCGAAATGTCCAGAATGCCGTCGATCAATCCCGACAGATGGTCGGCGCTGCGGCGGACCACGCGCACCTGATCGCGCGGTTTTGCCTGCAGGCTGGAATCCTGCTCCAGCAATTGCGCATAGCCGGAGATGGCGTTCAGTGGCGAGCGCAGTTCATGGCTCAATCCGACGACATACCGGCTCTTCGCCAGATTGGCGGACTCGGCGACTTCCTTGGCGCGCTGCAGTTCGGCGTCGGTGCGCTTGTGCGCGTCGATTTCCTGGATCAAGAGCGTGGTTTGCCGCCGCGTTTCCTCTTCCGCCGCGCGCCGGCTCTGCTGCGCCAGCACGAACAGCCACGCCACCACGCCGATGATGATGGTGAGCGCAAAAAATGCTTTCCACAACACATCCGACACCAGCAGATTATCGGCGTGTGCCGTCACTGAGGTCTGCAGATAGATCAGGCCGAGCGTCAGCCCGACCAGGCCGGCAGAAATCACGAACACGCCGAGATAATGTCCGAGCTGCGAATTGATGCGGGCGTAGATCGGTCGCGGCAGCAGTTTGCCGAGCGTGTCTGCGACCTGCGCCTGGATCCGCGCATGCGGCTTGCAGAGATCATGGCAGCGCGCGTCGAGCGAACAGCACAGAGAACAGATCGGGCCGGCGTAAGCCGGACAGGACGCGGTGTCCTCGGGCTCAAATGAATGCTCGCAGATGCAGCACTGGATCGCCTCGATGTTTTGCCAGCTCCGCTTCGGCTTGCGCGCGATGTAATATTTGCCGTCGGTGGCATAGGCGATCAGCGGCGCGGTGACAAAAGCCACGACCAGCGCGACGAACGGCGCCAGCGCCTTCGCTGTCGGTCCGAACACGCCATAGAACGCCGTGATGGAAACGATGGTGGCCGTCGTCATCGCGCCGACGCCGACCGGATTGATGTCATAGAGATGGGCGCGCTTGAACTCCATGTGTTGTGGGCGCAGGCCGAGCGGCCGGTTCACCACGAGATCGGCGACCAGCGCGCCGACCCAGGCGATGGCGACGTTGGAGTAAAGCGCCAGCGTCTGCTCCAGCGCCTTGTAGACCCCGATCTCCATCAACAGGAGCGCGACCAGCACGTTGAAGACCAGCCAGACCACGCGGCCGGGATGGCTGTGGGTGAGGCGGGAAAAGAAATTCGACCAGGCGATCGAACCGGCATAGGCGTTGGTGACGTTGATCTTCAACTGCGAGAGGATGACAAACGTCCCGGTCAGCGCCAACGCGAGATCCGGCTGCGACAGCACGTAGCGAAACGCTTCGCGATACATGTGCGCGGGTTCCGCGGCATGCTCGGCGGAAACGCCATGGCTCAAGGCAAAGTACGCCAGGAACGATCCGGCGAGCAGCTTGAGCGCGCCGAGGATGATCCAGCCGGGTCCGGCGCTCAACAGCGCGATCCACCACGAGGTTCTTGAGGTGCGCCGGTCGCGTGGCAGAAATCGCAGGAAGTCGACCTGCTCGCCGATCTGCGCCACCAGCGAGAACACCACCGAAGCTGCGGTGCCGAACAGCAGCAGGTCGAGATGGCCGTCAAGGCTGCCGTGCTCTCCGGCGAATGTTCGCCACTCCGCGAAGGAGTGCGGATTGGCGTAGGCGATCGCCGCAAAGGGCAGGATGTGAAGGATGATCCAGGCCGGCTGCGTCCACAATTGGAAGCGGCTGATCAAGGTGATGCCGTGCGTGACCAGGGGAATGATGACGACGGCGCTGATGAGATAGCCGATCGGGCGCGGAATCCCGAAGCACATCTCGAGTGCGGTTGCGAGAATGACCGCTTCGATCGCAAAGAAGATGAAGGTGAAGGAGGCGTAGATCAGCGAGGTGATGGTCGAGCCGATATAGCCGAAGCCGGCGCCGCGGGTCAGAAGATCGATGTCGATGCCGCATTTGGCGGCGTGATAGGCGATCGGCAGGCCGCAGCAGAAGATGATGACACTGACCACCAGGATCGCCGCGGCGGCGTTGGTGACCCCGTAATTGAGTGTGATGGTGCCGCCGATCGCCTCCAGGGCCAGGAATGAAATCGCGCCCAGGGCAGTGTTGGCGACGCGGGCGGCGGACCAGCGCCGCGCGCTCTTGGCTGTGAAGCGCAGCGCGTAGTCTTCCAGCGTCTGGTTGGCAACCCACTGATTATACTGGCGCCTGACGCGGTCTATCCGCTGCCGCCCTGCCACTTAATACTCCTCGCTCGCGAGCTGACAGCCCGCAAAACCCCAAACCAAAACCTACGTCGCTATTTTGCGGTGCAATATACGCGATCTTGCGTATCTGTGCACTGCACAATTCGAGCAATCCTTGCCTCCGCAATAGGCGTCCTCGAACCAAAATGGGGTACTCATGTCAGACGAAATCAAACGGGGCCTGCAGTCTCCGCTTCGGCGCAAACTGTTGATGGGAATGGCCGCCTTGCCGGCCATCGCGATGCTTCCACGCCCATCCTTCGCGGACGTTCCCGCGACTTCGGCGGTGAACACCACGGGTCTTGCGGTAACCGACACCGAGGTGACGGTCGGCATCCTTCACTCCGTCACCGGCACGATGGCGATCTCGGAAACCGGCTCGGTGGAAGCGGAGAAGCTCGCGATCGAGCAGATCAACGCCGCCGGCGGCGTGCTCGGCCGCAAGATCAAGTTCATCCAGGAAGACGGCGCCAGCGACTGGCCGACCTTCGCCGAGAAGGCGAAGAAGTTGCTCGTCAACGACAAGTGCGCCGCGGTGATGGGCTGCTGGACCTCGGCCTCGCGCAAGGCAGTGCTGCCGGTGTTCGAGCAGTATAACGGCATGCTCTATTATCCGACCTTTTATGAAGGCCTCGAGCAATCCAAGAACGTCATCTATACCGGCCAGGAAGCGACGCAACAGATCATCGCGGGCCTCGATTGGGTCAACAAGACCAAGGGCGCAAAGACCTTCTATCTGCTCGGCTCCGACTACATCTGGCCGCGCACCTCCAACAAGATCGCCCGCAAGCATATCGAGGGGCATCTCGCGGGCGGCAAGGTGGTCGGCGAGGAATACTTCCCGCTCGGCAGCACGCAGTTCAATTCGGTGATCAACAAGATCAAATTGACAAAACCCGACGTGATCTACGCCATCATCGTCGGCGGCTCGAACGTCGCCTTCTACAAGCAGCTCAAGGCGGCCGGCATCGACCTGTCGAAGCAGACGCTTTTGACGATCTCGGTGACCGAAGACGAGATCGACGGCATCGGCGGCGAGAACATCGCGGGCGCCTTTGCCTGCATGAAGTACTTCCAGTCGCTCGACAACCCCAACAACAAGGCCTTCGTGCCCGCGTTCAAGAAGATGTGGGGCGAGAAGACCGTGATCGGCGACGTGACGCAGGCCGCCTATCTCGGCCCGTGGCTGTGGAAATTAACCGCGGAGAAGGCAGGCAGCTTCGATATCGACAAGATCGCAGCCGCTTCGCCGGGGGTCGAATTCAAGGGTGCGCCGGAGGGCTATGTGCGCATTCACGAAAATCATCACCTTTGGTCGAAGACCCGCGTCGGCAAGGCCAAGCTCGATGGCCAGTACGAGCTGGTTTACGAGACCGCCGATCTGGTCGAGCCGGATCCGTTCCCCAAAGGCTATCAGTGAGCAGGCGCTATCAATGAGCAGGCGCTATCAGTGAGATTGCGCGCCGCCTAACGCTCTCGCCGTTCAGCAAACGCTTCGCGTGGACTTGAAAGTCCACGCCCGCAACCGCCGCGTCCGCGATCTCTATTGCGGCGCGGACCTTCCCGACGACGGAGACTGGTTCGATGTTCGGCGACTATTCGATTGGCGATCTCGGCGCGATTTTCGCGATGCAGGGTTTCGCGGGGCTGATCCTGTTTTCCGTCTACGTGCTGATGGCGCTCGGGCTTGCCATCATCTTCGGCCAGATGGGCGTAATCAACATGGCGCATGGCGAGTTCATGATCCTCGGCGCCTACGTCACCTGGATGACGTCGAACTTTTTCCAATCCTTCCTTCCGGGCCTGTTTGGCGGCTACTTCTTCGTTGCGATGATCCTCGCATTCCTGGCATCCGGGGCGCTCGGCATGCTGGTCGAATGGGGGCTGATCCGGCATCTCTACAGGCGCCCGCTGGATACGCTTCTGGCGACCTGGGGACTGAGCCTTATCCTGCAGCAGGCTTATCGTTCGATCTTCGGCGCACGCGAAGTCGGCGTTGAGCTGCCGCAGTGGATGCTGGGCTCCAAACAGGTAACCGATTCGATCGAAGTGCCGATCAACGGCATTTTCGTGATGTGCCTGACCGTGCTGATCACGATTTGCGTCGCCTACATCATGTACAAATCGCGCTGGGGCAGGCAGGTCCGCGCCGTCGTGCAGAACCGCGTGATGGCCGGCGCCGTCGGCATCAACACCGAGAAGGTCGACCGTTACACCTTCGGCCTCGGCTGTGGCATCGCCGGCATCGCAGGCTCTGCCTTCACCATGATCGGCTCGACGGGGCCGACCGCCGGCCAGCTCTATATCGTCGATACGTTCCTGGTCGTCGTATTCGGCGGTGCCGCGAGCCTGCTCGGCACCATCGCGTCCGCCTTCACCATCTCGCAGACGCAATCGACGCTCGAGTTTTTCCTCTCGGGGTCGATGGCCAAGGTCATCACGCTACTCGCGATCGTCGCGATCCTGATGCTGCGGCCGCAGGGGCTGTTCGCGCTAAAAGTTCGAAGATAAGAACAAGAAGGCTCGGTCATGATCAACTCGCGTTTCTTCAATCGCTCCGAGCTCATCGGCTTCGTGACGCTGGCCGTCCTCTTGTTCCTCATTCTGCCGCTGGCGCTCGACATCTTTCGCCTCAATCTGGTCGCCAAATACCTGACCTACGCCTTTGTCGCGGTCGGCCTCGTGCTGTGCTGGGGCTATGGCGGCATCTTGAGCCTCGGCCAGGGCGTGTTCTTCGGCCTCGGCGGCTACTGCATGGCGATGTACCTCAAGCTCGAGGCATCGAGCGTCGAGAACACCAAGATCCAGTCGACGCCGGGCATCCCCGACTTCATGGACTGGAATCAGATCACGCAACTGCCGTTGTTCTGGAAGCCGTTCCACAGTTTCCCTTTCACGGTGCTCGCGATCCTGCTGGTGCCGGCCTTCTTTTCCCTGATCATCGGTGCCGCGATGTTCAAGCGCCGGGTCGGTGGCGTGTATTTCGCGATCATCACGCAAGCGATCGCGGCCATTCTGACCATCCTGATCGTCGGCCAGCAGGGCTACACCGGCGGCATCAACGGCATCACCGATTTGCGCACCCTGCACGGCTGGGACATCCGCACCGACCACGCCAAGTTCATCCTTTACTTCGTCGAGGTGATCCTGCTGTTCGGCTGCATCGTGCTGGCGCAGTTCATCCGCCTGACAAAGCTCGGCCGCATCCTGGTGGCGATGCGTGAGCAGGAGGATCGCGTGCGATTCTCCGGCTACAGTGTCGCCAATTTCAAGATCTTTGCATTCTGCATGGCTGCGGTGTTTGCCGCGATCGGCGGGGCGATGTTCACCCTCGAAGTCGGCTTTATGTCGCCGTCCTTTGTCGGCATCGTGCCCTCAATCGAGATGGTGATCTACACCGCGGTCGGCGGTCGGATTTCGATCTTCGGCGCCGTCTACGGCACGCTATTGGTGAATTTCGCCAAGACCAGCCTGTCGGAATCCTTTCCTCAGCTATGGCTGTTCGGGCTCGGCGCGCTGTTCATCGCCGTGGTGCTGGCCTTCCCGGATGGTCTCGCCGGCATCTGGCGCGACTACGTGCAGCCCCGCATCGACCGCTTGATGTCGTCGCGCAAGCCGAAAAACGGCTGGAGCGACAGTTCGGTCGCCGACGGCGCACCGGCCGAGTGAGGAGGCAACCATGCTGATAGGTCACCAGCCCAAGGAATTCCTGCTCGCGGTCGAAGCGCTCACGGTTTCCTTCGACGGTTTCAAGGCGGTCAACGATCTGTCGTTCTATGTCGAGGAGAACGAAATCCGCGTCATCATCGGCCCCAACGGCGCCGGCAAGACAACCGTGCTCGACTTGATCTGCGGCAAGACCAAGGCCACCTCGGGCTCGATCCAGTTTCGCGGCCAGGAACTGACAAAGCTGAAGGAAAACCAGATCGTGCAGGCCGGCGTCGGCCGAAAATTCCAGACGCCGTCGATCTTCGACGATCTCACCGTGTTCGAGAATCTGGAAATCTCCTATCCGCGTGGGCGCACCGTGTTCGGCTCGCTGACCTTCAAGCGCGACGCCGCGGTTCGCGAACGGGTCGAGGAGGTCTCCGAGATGATTTTCTTGAAAGATCGTCTCAACGTCTACGCCGCGCAATTGAGTCACGGCCAGAAGCAATGGCTCGAGATCGGCATGCTGCTGATCCAGAATCCGGACCTCCTGATGCTCGATGAGCCGGTCGCCGGCATGAGCGTCAGCGAGCGCGTCAAGACCGCGGAATTGCTCAACCGCATCATCAAGGACCGCTCGGTGCTGGTGATCGAGCACGACATGAAATTCGTCGAGGACATCGCCCACAAGGTCACGGTGCTGCACCAGGGCCAGATCCTGTCGGAGGGCTCGATGGAGCACGTCAAGAACGACCCCAAGGTCATCGAAGTCTATCTCGGGCACTAGGGCATGATCATGCGCAGCCAAGGACAGGGAGCATTTTGATGCTGGCGATCTCGGATCTGCATGTCGCTTACGGCCAGAGCGAAGTGCTGCACGGCCTCAACGTGTCGGTGGCGCCCAACGAGATCGTCGCGATCATGGGCCGCAACGGCATGGGCAAGACCACGCTGATGAAGTCGCTGATGGGCATCCTGCCGACCAAAAGCGGCTCGGTGACCATGGAAGGCACCGAGCTCAGCAAACTGCAGAGCTATGAACGCGTCGCCAAGGGCCTCGCTTATGTGCCGCAGGGGCGGATGATCTTCTCCACCATGACGGTGAAGGAGAACATCGAGACCGGGCTCGTCGTATCCGGTGAGTCTGAGGTGCCCGGCAGTATCTACGAATTGTTTCCGGTGCTCCTGGAAATGAAAAACCGCCGCGGCGGCAATCTTTCCGGCGGGCAACAACAACAGCTTGCGATCGCCCGCGCGCTCGCGACAAAACCCAAAGTGCTGCTGCTGGACGAGCCGACCGAAGGGATCCAGCCATCGATCATCAAGGACATGGCGCGCACCTTAAAGCGCATCCGCGACGAGCGCGGATTGTCGATCGTGGTTTCCGAGCAGGTCCTGAGCTTCGCGCTCGACATCGCCGACCGTGTGCTGGTCATCGAGAACGGCGAGATCGTGCGTGACGACCCGCGCGAGGGCGTCGATGCCGCGCAGATATCGAAATATTTGTCCGTGTAAATCCACCGTAGCTTGTAAACAGGGGAGCTTTCGATGCCAGACACACTGATCAAGGTCGATCTCACGAAATCGGCTTACGAAAACGACATGATCCATAATCGCTGGCACCCCGATGTCCCGATGGTGGCGTGGGTCAGCCCGGGCGACGACTTCATCATCGAGACCTATGACTGGACCGGGGGCTTCATCAAGAACAACGATTCGGCCGACGACGTACGCGACATCGATTTGTCGATCGTGCATTTCCTGTCCGGCCCGATCGGCGTCAAGGGCGCCGAGCCCGGCGATCTCCTGGTGGTCGATCTGCTCGATGTCGGGCCGTTGAAGGAAAGCATGTGGGGGTTTAACGGCTTCTTCTCGAAGAAGAACGGCGGCGGCTTCCTGACCGATCATTTCCCGCTGGCGCAGAAATCGATCTGGGACATCAAAGGCCTCTACACCTCGTCGCGTCATGTTCCCGGCGTGAATTTCGCAGGCCTGATCCATCCCGGCCTGATCGGCTGTCTGCCGGATCCGAAATTGCTCGCGACCTGGAACGAGCGCGAGACCGCGCTGATTGCGACCAATCCGACGCGGGTGCCCGGGCTCGCCAATCCGCCGTTCGCCCCGACCGCGCATGCCGGTCAGGCGAAGGGCGATGCCAAGGCCAAGATCGGCGCCGAAGGCGCGCGCACGGTGCCGCCACGCGAACATGGCGGCAATTGCGACATCAAGGACCTGTCGCGCGGCTCGAAGATCTATTTCCCGGTCTATGTGCCCGGCGGCGGGCTCTCGATGGGCGATTTGCATTTCAGCCAGGGCGACGGCGAGATCACCTTCTGCGGCGCGATCGAGATGGCGGGCTGGCTGCATCTCAAGGTCGACATCATCAAGGACGGCGTTTCGAAATACGGCATCAAGAATCCCGTGTTCAAACCGTCGCCGATCACGCCGAACTACAAGGACTATCTGATCTTCGAGGGCATCTCGGTCGACGAGCAGGGCAAGCAGCATTATCTCGACGTCCATATCGCCTACCGGCAGGCCTGCCTGAACGCCATCGAGTACCTCAAGAAGTTCGGCTATTCCGGCGCGCAGGCCTACTCGATCCTCGGGACGGCGCCGTGCCAGGGCCATATCTCCGGCGTGGTCGACGTGCCGAACGCCTGCGCCACGCTGTGGCTGCCGACCGAAATCTTCGACTTCGACATCATGCCGTCGTCGGCCGGCCCGATCAAACACATCAAGGGCGACATCCAGATGCCGCTGTCACCGGACAAATAGAGTCTCTTTGTTTGCGCATGATCTCCGCGCAAACGCGTTCCGCGTTTGTCGCGAGGGAAAACCGGTACCCACTTTTCCGGATCATGCTTTAGCTCCCTGCGCGACGGGGTGCGGGACGGTCGCGTTACTGGCCGCCCCGCATCCGCCGTCCGCGAGATCTTAAGTGAATGGCGAGGACGTCACATGCCGGTCTACGAGTATCTCTGCAATGATTGCGGCCCGTTCACGGACATGCGGCCGATGGCCGAATGCGACGCGCCGCACGACTGTCCGCAATGCGCCGGCGTATCGCCGCGCGTGATCCTGACCGCGCCGAATTTCTCCTGCATGCCGGCAGCTTCGCGCAAGGCCCACGCCACCAATGAGCGCGCAGCCAACGCCCCAAAAACCCTCGGCGAATTCAAGGCCTCGCATGGGGCCGGCTGCGGCTGTTGCTCGACCAAGCCCTCGCGTCTTGTCAGGCAAACTCGAGGCGGCGCAAAGAGTTTTCCGACCGCGCGGCCGTGGATGATCAGCCACTGACGGTTGCTTTTCTTGACCTCGGCCCGCGAAGAGCGGGGCGAGGGAGCTATCTCAGGCGTCCGCGGATCGCGAGGTCAGTTCGGCCCCGTTGCCATTGATGACGAAGTTTGGATGGCTGTTGAGCGGCCCGGTTGCCGCATCCCGCGTCAGCGGAACCGACAGCCGGCAAACCAGGCCTTCCGGACGCCAGTCGAATTCGGCTTGTCCACCAAGTTGGGATTCGATGCTGGCGATCACGCTTCTTGTGCCGAATCCGCGCGATAGAGGTTTCTGGACAACAGGGCCATCCCTTTCTTCCCACAGCATCCGGAGAAAATCCGCCTCGATCCACCAATTGATGGAGATGCGGCCCGATACCGCGGAGAGGGCGCCATACTTGGCCGAATTGGTGACCAGCTCGTGCAGGGCCAATGCCAGCGTTTGCGCGGTGGCCGGCTGCAGCCGAACATTCGAACCGCCGAAGGCGATCTGATCGCCGGTGGAATAGGGCGCGAGCTCTTCATCGACCAGCCGTCCCATTTCCGCCCCCTGCCAGTTCGACAAGGAGAGAACGGTATGCACCCGGGCCAGCGCGTTGATCCGCCCTTCCACGGCCTGGATGTAATCCTTGACGTTCTCGCTTCGCGTCAGCCGGACGATGGATTGCGCCAGCGCCAGCGCGTTCTTGGCGCGGTGGTCGACCTCCCGGGCCAGCAGATTTTGCCGCTCTTCCGCGCGCTTCCGTTCGGTGATGTCGACGGTGACGCCGCTGACGCGCATCACACGGCCGCCTCTGTCTATGGTCGCGGCTGCGGTGCCGACGCACCAGCGAACCTCGCCGTCGGGCCGGGTGATCCGAAATTCCGCTTCATATGATTTGGCGCCCTTGTTGAACTGGGCCATCGCCTTGCGGAGCTCGTCGATATCGTCAGAATGAAGCAGCGCCTGAACGCTTGCCGGCGTCACGGCAAACGTCTCCGGATCGACGCCAAAGATGCGGTATTGCCCCTCGTCCCACATCCAGTCGCCGTTGACCCAGTCCCAATCCCATGAGCCCATTCTGCCGGCCGCAAGCGCCAGGCTGCGGCGCTGTTCGCTTTCGAGCAGCCTTGCGTTCGATTGCTCCAGTTCCGCGGTGCGGGCGCGAACGCGATCTTCCAGCTCGGCGTTGAACCGCTCCAGTTGCCGGGTCTTGCGGTAGAGTTCGGCGAACACCCGGATCTTGGCGCGCAACACCTCCGGAATAACCGGGACCGGAACGTAGTCGACCGCGCCCATCTCGTAGCCGCGAAGCCGGTCCAGATCGGAGACCTGAATGGCGGAAATGAAAATCATCGCCGTCTTCTGGAAGCGGGGATGCTCGCGGATCATCGCCGCGAGCTCGAAGCCGTCGAGCTCCGGCATGCAGACGTCGACCAGAATGACGGCGACCTCGTTCTTGAGCAAATATTCGAGCGCCTCGCGTCCGGACGTCGCTGCGGCGAGGTTTTCCCCGAGTTCCTTCAGAATAACCTCGTAGGCCAACAGCTTGGCCGGCTGATCATCGACCAGAAGGATGTTTACTTTTTCATGATCCATCATCTGGTTGACCACTCAGCGGTGTAGCCACATGCGGATGGCGAGGAGCAACTGCTCGGTATTGACCGGCTTCGCCAGATAATCGGAGGCCCCGGCCTCGAGGCACTTCTCGCGATCGCCTTTCATCGCTTTGGCCGTCAGTGCGATGATCGGGAGCCGGCGGAACGCCGGGTTCTCGCGGATCACCCCGATCGTCTGATAGCCGTCCATCTGCGGCATCATGATATCCATCAGGACGATGGCGATTTCGGGGTGCGACCCGACCAGCGCGACCGCCTCGCTGCCCGTCGTTGCGGTGAGGACCTTCATGCCGCGGCGTTCCAGCACGCTGGACAGCGCGAAGATGTTGCGGGCATCGTCGTCGACCAGCAGCGCGGTCCGGCCGACGAGATCCTCGTCGGAACTGTTGAGTCTCTCCAGCATGCGCTGCTTTTCGGTCGGCAGATCCGTGATCACGCGATGCAGGAACAGCGACGTCTCGTCCAATAGCCGCTCCGGCGACTCCACGCCCTTGACCACGATGCTGCGCGCCATCGTATGCAGTTCCGCGTCCTCTTCGACCGAAAGCTCGCGACCGGTGAAGACGATGACGGGCACGTTGGACAAGGCTTCGTCGTTGCGGATGTTGTCGAGCACCTCGAAACCGCTCATGTCTGGAAGCCGCAAATCGAGCACCACGCAATCGCAGGGGTTTTCGCGCAGGGTGGAGAGTGCCCCGGCACCGGTGTCGGTCGTGACGATCTCAATGTCGTGATGGTCCAGAAGTTCCCTGATGCTCATCTGTTCCGCCGCATTATCCTCCACAATCAAGAGCCGCTTGCGGCGGGGCTTGGCGTATTCCTTGATCTGGGACAGCGCCGCGCTGACGCCTTCGGTCGTGGTCGGCTTGCTGACATAGGAGAACGCGCCGCGCGCCAAAGCGTGCTGCTTGTCTTCGTCCAGCGTGACGATTTGAACCGGGATGTGCCGCGTCAGCGGGTTATGCTTGAGCTGGCTGAGCACGGTCCAGCCGAGCATGTCGGGCAGGAACACATCGAGCGAAACCGCGGTGGGCTGGAATTGCTTGGCGAGTTCCAGGGCTTCCGTGCCGCGCGCCGCGACCAGAACCTTGAAGCCCTTGTCGCGCGCCAGATCGATCAGAACGCGTGCATAATGCGGGTCGTCCTCGACGATCAAAAGAATGGCATCTCCGGGATCGAGGTTCAGCCGGTCGTCCGGAAGTTGTTCGATGACCCGCTCTTGCGGCGCCACCTGCAGCGCTGGTGCCGCGGCATATTGGGACAGGTTACTGGCTCGCGGAGCTACCGTCGGTCCGGAATATTTCAACGGCAGATAGAGCACGAAAGTAGATCCCTTGCCGGGGGTGCTCTGCAGATGGATTTCGCCGCCGAGCAGGCTTGCGAGCTCGCGGCTGATGGCAAGGCCCAGGCCGGTGCCGCCATATTTGCGGCTGGTGCCGGCATCGGCCTGTTGAAATGCCTCGAAGATCAGCTTCTGCTTTTCCGCGGGAATGCCGATGCCGGTATCGGATACCTCAAAGGCAATCACGGCGGGGGCGTGGTTGAGAACCGGATGCTCGCCGCTCCAACCCGCGACCACCGCCGAAACCCTCAGGCGCACGCCGCCCTCTGCGGTGAACTTGAACGCGTTCGATAGCAGGTTCTTCAAGACCTGCTGCAAGCGCTTGGAGTCGGTGACGATGCTGCGTCCCAGATTGGGATCGACCTCGACGGTAAACGACAATTGCCGGTTTTCCGCTTCGTGCCGGAACGGGCGTCCCACCGTCTCCAAGAGGTTGGAGGTGAGAATTTCCTCCGCATCCACCGTCACCGTTCCCGACTCGATCTTGGACAGGTCGAGAATGTCGCTGATCAGGTTCAACAGGTCAGTGCCGGCGCCGTGGATGGTGCGGGCAAACTCGACCTGCTTGGGAGACAAATTGCCGTCCGGATTTTCGGTGAGCTGCTGGCCGAGGATCAGGATGCTGTTGAGCGGGGTTCGCAGCTCGTGCGACATGTTGGCCAGGAATTCGGATTTGTACTTCGATGTCAGTGAGAGCTCGGTCGCCTTTTCCTCGAGAGCGCGCCGCGCCTGTTCGATTTCCTGGTTCTTGCGTTCGACTTCGACGTTGCGTTCGGCGAGCTGCTGCGCCTTCTGCTCGAGCTGCTCGTTGGTCTGCTGCAACTCCTTCTGCTGCGTCTGCAGCTCGCCGGCGAGCTGCTGGGATTGCTTGAGCAGGCCTTCGGTCTGCATGGTGGCTTCGATCGAGTTGAGCACGATGCCGATACTGTCGGTGAGTTGCTCCAGGAAGGTCATCTGCGACGTCGTGAACGAGGTGACCGAAGCAAGCTCGATGACGGCCTTGACCTGGTTCTCGAACAGCACCGGAAGCACCACGAGATTCTTCGGCACCACCCGTAATAGCGCCGAATTGACCGGCACTGCGTCGGTCGGGATATCGGACACCAGCCGCTGGCGCTTGTCCATCGCGCATTGCCCGATCAGCCCTTCGCCGAACTGCACGATATGCTGGTGGGGAATCAGGCCGTCGCCGGCGTAAGCCGAAAGCAGGCGCAGCTGCGGATTGTCCTCATTTTCGACCTGGTAGATCACGCCCATGTGGGCATTCACCAGCGGCGTCAATTCGGTCAGCAGCAGCCGGCCGACGGTCGTCAGATCGCGCTGACCCTGCAGCATGTTGGTGAATTTGGCGAGGTTGGTCTTCAGCCAATCCTGCTCGGTATTGACGTCGGTGGTGAGCCTGAGATTGCCGATCATCGTATTGATGTTGTCTTTGAGCTCGGCGACTTCGCCCCTGGCGTCGACCTGGATCGAACGGGTCAGGTCGCCCTTTGTCACCGCGGTCGCCACTTCCGCGATGGCGCGAACCTGCGAGGTCAGGTTGGCCGCCAGCAGGTTGACGTTGCCGGTCAGATCCTTCCAGGTGCCAGCGGCGCCGGGCACGTTGGCCTGGCCGCCAAGACGGCCTTCGACGCCGACTTCGCGCGCCACGCTGGTGACCTGATCGGCGAATGTCGCGAGCGTCTCGGTCATATTGTTGATGGTGTCGGCGAGAGCCGCGACTTCGCCCTTCGACTTCACGGTCAGATTCTGCTTCAGGTCGCCGTTGGCGACGGCGGTCACGACCTTGACGATGCCGCGCACCTGCTCGGTCAAATTGGCTGCCATGAAGTTCACGGTATCGGTCAGATCCTTCCAGGTGCCGGCCACGCCGGGGACCTGCGCCTGTCCGCCGAGCTTGCCCTCGGTGCCGACCTCGCGCGCGACGCGCGTCACCTCGCCGGCGAAAGCATTCAGCTGGTCGACCATCGTGTTGATGGTGTTTTTGAGTTCCAAAATCTCGCCCTTGACGTCGACGGTGATTTTGCGCGACAGGTCGCCGCGTGCCACGGCGGTCGTCACTTCGGCGATGTTGCGGACTTGGGTGGTGAGGTTAGCGGCGAGCAGGTTGACGTTATCGGTGAGGTCCTTCCAGGTGCCGCCGACGCCGGGCACCACGGCCTGACCGCCCAAGCGTCCCTCGGTGCCGACTTCGCGCGCGACGCGCGTCACTTCGGCCGCGAACGAGCGCAGCTGCTCGACCATGGTATTCAAGGTGTCCTTGAGCAGCAGGATTTCGCCGCGCACGTCGACCGTGATCTTTTTCGAGAGGTCGCCGCCGGCGATCGCGGTCGCGACTTCCGCGATGTTGCGGACCTGCGCGGTCAGGTTCGAGGCCATGAAGTTGACGTTGTCGGTGAGGTCCTTCCAGGTGCCGGCAACTTCGGGCACTTCGGCCTGACCGCCGAGCTTGCCTTCGGTGCCGACCTCGCGCGCCACGCGCGTCACTTCGGACGCGAAGGCGTTGAGCTGGTCGACCATGGTGTTGATGGTATTCTTCAGTTCGAGGATTTCGCCCTTCACGTCCACCGTGATCTTGCGTGACAGGTCGCCGCGCGCCACGGCGGTCGTCACTTCGGCGATGTTGCGGACTTGGGCTGTCAGATTGCCCGCCATCGAGTTCACGCTGTCGGTGAGGTCCTTCCAGGTGCCGGCAACGCCGGGCACGTTGGCCTGACCGCCGAGGCGGCCTTCGGTGCCGACCTCGCGCGCCACGCGCGTCACCTCACCGGCGAAGCGGTTGAGCTGATCGACCATGGTGTTCAGCGTTTCCTTGAGCTGCAGGATCTCGCCGCGCACGTCGACCGTGATCTTGCGCGACAGGTCGCCGCCGGCGATCGCGGTCGCCACTTCCGCGATGTTGCGGACCTGGGCGGTCAGGTTGCCCGCCATCGAGTTGACGCTGTCCGTCAGATCTTTCCAGGTGCCGGCGACGCCGGTCACCTGAGCCTGGCCGCCGAGCTTGCCGTCCGTGCCGACTTCGCGCGCCACACGCGTGACTTCGGACGCGAACGCATTTAGCTGGTCGACCATGGTGTTCAGCGTTTCCTTCAGTTGAAGGATTTCGCCCGACACGTTGACGGTGATCTTCTTCGACAGGTCGCCCTTCGCCACGGCGGTCGCGACTTCCGCGATGTTGCGGACCTGGCCGGTGAGGTTACTGGCCATCGAGTTGACGCTGTCGGTTAGGTCTTTCCAGGTGCCGGCGACGCCGCGCACCAGCGCCTGACCGCCCAGCTTGCCTTCGGTGCCGACCTCGCGCGCGACGCGCGTCACTTCACCGGCGAACGCATTGAGCTGATCGACCATGGTGTTGATGGTGTCTTTCAGCTCAAGGATTTCACCGCGGACGTCGACCGTGATCTTTTTCGAGAGGTCGCCATTGGCGACCGCGGTCGTCACTTCCGCGATGTTGCGGACCTGTGCCGTCAGATTGCTCGCCATCGAGTTGACGCTCTCGGTCAGGTCCTTCCAGGTGCCGGCGACGCCGAGCACGTTGGCCTGTCCGCCCAGCCTTCCGTCGGTCCCGACTTCGCGCGCGACGCGCGTCACTTCGCCGGCGAACGCGTTGAGCTGGTCGACCATGGTGTTGAGCGTTTCCTTCAATTGCAGGATTTCGCCCGACACGTTCACTGTGATTTTCTTGGAAAGGTCGCCGCCGGCGATCGCGGTCGCGACATCGGCGATGTTGCGGACCTGAGCCGTCAGGTTCGACGCCATGAAGTTGACGTTGTCGGTGAGGTCCTTCCAGGTACCGGCAACACCGGGCACCTGGGCCTGGCCGCCGAGCTTGCCTTCGGTGCCGACTTCGCGGGCAACACGCGTCACTTCCGACGCGAATGAATTGAGCTGATCGACCATCGTGTTGATGGTGTCCTTCAGCTCGAGGATTTCGCCGCGGACATCGACAGTGATTTTTCGCGACAAGTCGCCGCGGGCAACAGCGGTCGTGACGTTGGCGATATTGCGGACCTGCGCCGTAAGGTTGCCGCACATCGCATTCACTGAGTCCGTCAAATCCTTCCACGTGCCGGCGACGCCGGGGACGATGGCCTGACCGCCGAGCTTGCCGTCGGTGCCGACCTCGCGGGCAACGCGCGTGACTTCGGATGCGAACGAGCGAAGCTGATCGACCATCGTGTTGATGGCTTCTTTCAGCTGCAGGATCTCGCCGCGGACGTCGACTGTGATCTTCTTCGACAAATCGCCATTGGCCACCGCGATCGTGACCTCGGCGATGTTGCGAACCTGGCCGGTGAGATTGTTGGCCATGGAATTGACGCTCTCGGTCAAATCCTTCCAGACGCCCGTCACTTCGGGGACCTGCGCCTGACCGCCGAGCTTGCCCTCGGTGCCGACTTCGCGCGCCACCCGCGTCACCTCGGAGGTGAACACGCTGAGCTGCTTGATCATGGTGTTGACGATATTCGCCGACTGTAAAAATTCGCCGCCCAGCGGGCGGCCATCGACATCGAGTTGAACGGTTTGCAGAAGGTCGCCTTGCGCGACCGCGGCAACCGCGCGCGTCACCTCGCGTGTCGGCCACAGCAGATCGTCGATCAGCGTGTTGACCGAGCCCTCCATGTCGGCCCAGGAGCCAGAGGCTAGGCCGAACTTGACGCGCTGCCGGGTCTTGCCTTCGCGGCCGACAACCTGACCGACCCGCTCGAGTTGCTGCGACATCCGCTGATTGGCGGCGACGATTTCGTTGAACGTATCGGCGATCTTGCCTTCGATGCCGAGATGATCGCCGGTCATGCGTACCGAGAAGTCTCCGCTGCGCATCGCCTGCAGCGCGTGAAGCAATTCCTGCGAAGGGTCCGGCTTGCCGTTGCTGTAAGGCTTGTCTTTTGTGCGACGCCGGGTGGATGGAGCGGCGGAGCCGAGATCAGCCATGGCATTCCCCTTCAGCAATGCGTATTCGAATCGAGCACGTAGAAAATTTTTCCCGGCATCAAATCGCGCAGCCGCGCTTAAATCAAGCGAGAAACCGCAAGTCTTTCAGATGTTTAGGTTCCATAAATTGGGACGAAGCGGAACAATTCCGGAGCGGAACTTTTGTTCCCGCAGGCGAAAAGAATATTTCAATATTGTTGATGGAGATCAAAAAGCAGCAAATCTGATCATCGCGACGCTTTCAAGGCCGCGCTCCAGATCGTCTGGTCTGCCTTCCCTCGCGCCAGCAGCAACTGTTCGGGCGATAGCTCAACCAGATCGTTTTCGCTACGCTTAAGGAAGGGGGATAGCCGAGATGGATGCCTTCGTTTTCGAAACGCTGCCGGGCCGGGTGGTGTTCGGGCCAAATACGCTCGACCAATTGCCGCAAGAGATCGAAAAACTCGGGGCCAAACGCGCGCTGGTGTTGTCCACGCCGCAGCGGCAGGGGCTTGCGCAGGACATTGCGAACCGCCTCGGCGATCGCTGCGCCGGAATTTTCGCAGGTGCGGTGATGCATGTGCCGGTCGAAGTCGCGCATGCCGCGCGCGAGGAGGCCGAGCGCCTCGGCGCCGATTGCGTGGTGGCCGCGGGCGGCGGTTCGACTATCGGGCTCGGCAAGGCGATCGCGCTGCATTCGAGTTTGCCGATCCTCGCCATCCCCACCACCTATGCCGGCTCCGAGATGACGCCGATCTACGGGCTCACCGAAAACGGCCTGAAGAAGACCGGACGCGACCAGCGGGTGCTGCCGAAGACGGTGATCTATGATCCGAATCTCACGCTCGACCTTCCGCCGGGGATTTCGGTCACTAGCGGATTCAACGCCATCGCCCATGCGGTCGAAGCGCTTTATTCCAACCAGCCCAATCCGATCACGGCGATGATGGCCGAGGACGGCATCCGGGCGCTGGCGTCGGGAATGCCGCGTGTGGCCAGAAACCCCAGGGGTCTGGAAGGCCGCAGCGAGTGCCTCTACGGCGCCTGGCTGTGCGGATCGGTGCTCGGAACCAGCGGGATGGCGCTTCACCACAAGCTGTGCCACGTGTTGGGCGGAAGCTGGAATTTGCCGCACGCCGAAACCCACACCGTCGTCTTGCCGCACGTGGTCGCCTTCAACTACGCCGCGGCGCCGCGGGCGATGAAGCGGATCGAGCGCGCCATGGGTACTACCAACGCGGCGAGTGGAATCTTCGATCTGATGACGCAGTTGAACGCGCCGCTGTCTTTACGGGAAATCGGGATGAACCACGACGATCTCGATCGCGCCGCCTCGCTGGTCATGGAGCAGCCCTATTACAACCCGCGGCCTGCCACCCGCGAGGATATTGTCCGGTTGCTGGATGATGCGTTCCTCGGCTGGCGGCCGGCGATGCAACCCCCCGGCGACCGCAAGCCTCAGGCCAAGGCTTAGGGCGTTCTCCGCACCAAACGGGCCACATGGTTCGAGACGCGCGGCCTTGCCACGCTCCTCACCATGAGGGTCTAAGACCTCATCCTGAGGAGCGGCCACTTGGCCGCGTCTCGAAGGATGAAGCCAGCGAACTGGAAAATTTTAGCCGCGCGTCACTGCCGCGTTGGGTTCGGCTTTCTCGGCGGACGCGGGTTGTCTCCGCCTCCGGCTTGCCCGTCGAATTTGCGGGTTACCTTGTTGGCGGATTCGCTGATATCCATAAGCGAGCGGCGGCCTTCTTCCATCAGGGCGCCGGAGCGCTTGTTGAAGCTCTCGGCCAGTTGCCGGATCGACTTTACCGTCTCGAGCAGGTCGTCGGCGTTTCCGCCGGCGAGGCCGGGCACGGCATTGTCGATCTTGGTCATGGCGCCCTCGAAGCTTGCGAAGGCGCCGTCAGCCTTGCCGATGATGCTGTCGATTGCCTCGCCCTTGCTCGCGAGCGAGGCCGTATAGGTCTCGAAATTCTGCATCGTCGTTTTCAGCGCCGCCTGATTGCCGACCAAGAGGCGGTCGACATTGTGCAGGGAGTCGCGGATCGATTCGGTCTCGCTCAAATCGGCGGTCAGGACCGGGATGCCGTCCTCATCGAGCGGCACCGGAGGTGCGGCGGGCGCACCGCCGACCAGCGATATCGCCGAGATGCCGGTAAGTCCCTGGGCCTCGAGGCCGACCACCGTGTCCTTGCGGATCGGGGCGCTGTTATCCACCATCACCATGGCGACGATCTTGCGCGGGCTGTCGAGCCGGAGCGACATGATTTGTCCGATCTGAACCCCGTCGAAATTCACGCTGCCGCCTTTGTGCAGTCCGCTTGCCGAGCCCTCGAACACGATGCGAAGCGGGGTCTGTTGCCGGAAGGCACGGATTTTCTGGAACCCGAGCAGGCCGACAAACGCCGCGGCGATCACCGCGAGCATCGTCGATCCGATCATCAAATTGCTCGCCTTGGGTCTCATCTCAAAATCCGGCCACGCGGCGCTGGGTTGTGAAATCGAAGCACACGTGCGCCGCCCCGATTGTACCGGCAAAGCCAAACGGGCGGAAGGCCGATACGGGGCGCGTCGTGCACGCCCGGCGCTGCTTGACAGCGCCAAATCGCGGCCTCACCCTTGCCGCAAACGCCTGCGGGCCGCCCGCAGGCAAAAAAATGCATCGGAGGAAACCCATGCCGAAATTGCTGAGCGAAAGCGAAGTCGCTACCTATCGCGACAATGGCTACCACTTTCCGATCGACGCGCTCGGCGCCGGCGAAGTGGCCACCTTTCGCCGCAGGCTCGAAGACTATGAAGCCGCAAGCGGCGGCCCGATCAAGGCCGAGATGCGCCATCGCAGCCACGTGCTGTTCACCTGGATCGACGAGATGATCCGCCATCCGAAAATCCTCGATGCCATCGAGGATTTGTTGGGTCCGAACATCCTGTGCTGGAACACCAGCTTCTTCATCAAGGAGGCGCGCGATCCCGGTTTTGTGTCCTGGCATCAGGACGCGACCTATTGGGGATTGAGCTCATCCGACGTCGCGACCGCCTGGATCGCGATGTCCCCGGCCAACAAGATCTCGGGCTGCATGAAGTTCGTTGCTGGGACACACAAAGAGCAGGTCCAGCACGAGGACACGTTTGATAAAAACAATCTCCTCACCCGCGGTCAGGAGATCGCGGTGGAGGTCGACGAGGCCAGGGCGGTCTATGTGGAATTGAAACCCGGCCAGGCATCGCTGCATCACGTGCTGCTGTTTCACGGATCGGAGCCGAACCGCTCCGACGACCGCCGCATCGGGCTCGCCATCCGCTATATCCCGACGCATCTGAAGCAGGCGGTGGGGCAGCGGGATTGGGCAACGCTGGTGCGCGGCAAGGACACTCACGGCCACTTCCTGCCCGCTCATGTGCCGAAGCGCGACCTCGAACCCGCGGCGCTGGCGTTTCACAAGGAAGTCTCGGAAGAGCAGGTGAAGGTGCTCTATCGCGGCACTGGCAAGAGCGCCTATCGGGCGTGAGGGCAGCCATCGTCATTGCGAGGAGCGAAGCGACGACTCCTTTAACCTCTCCTCGCTTGCGGGGAGAGGTCGGATTGCATGCAATGCAATCCGGGTGAGGGGGTACAGGTCTATCGATTGACACCAGCTTTGTGGTTAGGCCCCTCACCATAGCCGATGCTTCGCATCGGCGTTCTTCTATCAAGAACGGCGGCCGTAGGCCGCCTACGCCCTCTCCCCGCGAAGGGCGGGGCGAGGGAGAAGGACGTGGCGCTCACGTCAGCGTCCATTCCTCGGCGCTGGCGCCGGCGAGCGCGCGGACGCGGGCTTCGTCGGCGGCGAGTTCGTGGGCGGGGCCGGAATAGACAACGATGCCGTCATCCAGCACATAGGCGTCGTCGGCGATCTCTAAGCTCATCCGCGCGTTCTGTTCGACCAGAAGCACCGAAATGCCCTCGGCCTTCATCTGCTGGACGATGCGAAACACTTCGCGCACGATCAGCGGCGCCAACCCTTGCGACGGTTCATCGAGGATCAAGAGCCGCGGGTTCAGCAGCAGCGCGCGGCCGATCGACAGCATCTCCTGCTCGCCGCCGGAAAGCTGACGGCCGCGGTTGAGCTTGCGCTCTTCGAGGCGCGGAAACAGTTTGTAGATCCGCTCGATGGTCCAGGGGCCGCCGCGCTCGAGCGGCACCTTGAGATTTTCCTCGACGCTGAGATTGGCGAAGATGCGCCGTCCTTCGGGCACATAGCCGACCCCGCTGGCCGCGACGCGAAAGGTCGGCCAGCGCGTGGTATCCTCGCCGAAGATCGTGATCTTGCCCTCGCGCGCCGGTGTCAGGCCCATCAGGCTGCGCAAGGTCGTGGTTTTGCCGGCCCCGTTGCGCCCGAGCAATGCGGTGATCTTGCCCTCGGCGACGCTAAGGCTGACGCCATGCAGGATGTGGCTCTTGCCGTAATAAGTGTGGAGGCCTTCGGCTGATAGCGCTGCGGTCATGCGGCATTGCCCAGATAAGCGGCCTGAACGGTCTCGTTGTCGGCGATCTCCTTTGGGGTGCCCTGCGCCAGCATCCTGCCCTGGTCGAGCACGCAGATGCGGTCGGCGAGATGAAATACCACGCGCATGTCATGTTCGATCAGCACGATGGTGTAGTTGGAGTCGCGATGCAGCCGGCGGACCAATTGGGTGATCTGATAGGTTTCCTGATCGCCCATGCCGGCGGTCGGCTCATCCAGCAAGAGCAGATGCGGTTTTAGCGCCAGCGCCATCGCGATCTCGGCGGCGCGCTGGTCGCCATGCGCGAGTTCACCGACCAATCGATCGGTTTTGGTTTCCAGCGCAACCTGCTTGAGCGTCTCCTCGACGCGTGCGTGGACTTGGGCGGCCTCCGCGCGATTGATCCAGGGCCGCAGGCGATATCCGCCGGCGACTTCGGCGGCGATGCGGACGTTCTCGAACACGGTGAGCTCGGGGAAAATCTCGGTGATCTGGAAGGTCCGCGCCATGCCGAGCGTGACCCGCTGATGGGTGGAAAGTTTGGTGATGTCGCGGCCGTCGAAGGTGATGGCGCCCGAGGTCGGCGGGAAAAATCCTGAGATCAGGTTGAAGAAGGTGGTCTTGCCGGCGCCGTTCGGCCCGATGATCGCACACAATTCGCCCTTGGCGACGTTCAGCGACACGTCGCGCACCGCGACGAGGTTGCCGAACCGCTTGGTGACGCAGTTGATTTCGAGAACGTTCATGCCTTGCTCCGCTGCAGGAAGCCGAGCAGTCCGCGCGGGAAGAACAAAACCACCAGGACGAACAATAGCCCCACGAACGACATCCAGTTGACTGTGATGCTGGAGAGATAATCCTGCAGCACCACGAACACGGTGGCGCCCAGCAGCGGGCCCCAAAAACTTCGCATTCCGCCCATCACTGCCATCATCACGAAATCGCCGGACTGGCTGTAATGCAGGCCCCTCGGATCGGCGAAATTATTGACCAGCGCATAAAGCGCGCCGGCAAATCCCATGAAGAAGCAGGACAGCGTGAATGCGATCCAGATGTGACGTTCGACGGGGATGCCGAGGAAGCGGGCGCGGCGCTCGTTCTCGCGGATCGCGATCATGGTGCGTCCAAACGGCGAGCGCAAAACGAACGCCATGGCGGCGACCGCAAGCGCAAAACAGAACAACACGAAGTAGTAGAA
The DNA here is from genome assembly GCF_900141755.1 of Bradyrhizobium lablabi. Taxonomy (NCBI): domain Bacteria; kingdom Pseudomonadati; phylum Pseudomonadota; class Alphaproteobacteria; order Hyphomicrobiales; family Nitrobacteraceae; genus Bradyrhizobium; species Bradyrhizobium lablabi. The sequence continues at coordinate 4,644,095 of NZ_LT670844.1, forward strand.
ATTGTCGGCGCTGGAAAGGATGTCGACCTTGAAGATGCCAAAATCGAGCGGCTGGCGCGAAAAGCCGCGCAAGCCGTCGTCGCCGCCGGTCAGTGAGCTCCACTGGAACGCGATGTAATAAAACACCTGCCCGAACGCGATCGTCACCATCGCGAAATAGACGCCGCGCCGGCGCACGATCAGGGTGCCGAGGATGGCGCCGCAGAGGCCGCCCAGCAGCATTCCGGCGATCAGTGCGAGCGGCGTGCTGAGCGCCACGAATTTCAGCGCCAAACCGGCGCCATAGGCGCCGAGGCCAAAATAGGCGGCGTGACCGAATGACAGCACGCCGGTGAATCCAAGCAGGAAATTCAGCGACATCGCCGCCAGCCCGAGCACCAGCACGCGGGTGGCGAGCGCGGTGTAGCCGCCGAGCGGGATCATCCAATAGGGGGCGAACAGCAAGGCTGCCCAGATCGCGGCCAGCGCGATCAGCTTACGGGTTTGCTCGGCACTCAACTCATCATTCCTTCTTCGCCGAACAATCCGCGGGGCCGCAACAACAGCACCACCGCCATCATGACGTAAATCACCGCCTCGCTGGCGGCGGGGAAAAACACCGCTGTCAATCCCGAGGCGACCCCGATCAGCAAGCCGCCTGCCAGCGTTCCCGGCAGGCTGCCGATGCCGCCGACGATGATGGCGATGAAGCTCGGCATCAACAGGCCGGTGCCCATGGTCGGCTCGAGGCCGAGTTGGCCGGCGGCGAGCACACCAGAGAGACCGGCGAGAAAGATGCCGACCGCGAAATTAAGCGAGCGCAACATCTGCACATTGATCCCCAGCGCCGCGACCGTGTCGAGGTCGAGCGTGCCGGCCCGGATGCGAATGCCGAGCCGGGTGTAGCGCAACAGACAAAACAACAGCGCTACCGCGATCATCACCACCGCGACCATGAACAGCCGGTAGCCGGTGATGAAGAACAGCTCGTTGCTCAGGGGTTGCGCCAGAAACGCTGGAATGGTGACCGGCTTGCCTTGCGGGCCGAAGATAAATCGCGTGCCGTCCTCGATCATGAAGGCGAGGCCGAAGGTGAGCAGAAGACTGTACAGCGGATCGCGTCCGTACAGCGGCCGAATCAGCACGCGCTCGACGAGAAGTCCGATGACAGCCGTCAGTGGCGGCGCCAACAGCAGCGCGCCCCAGAAGCCGATATAGGGCGTGATCGTATAGGCGATGTAGCCGCCGATGACGAGAAACCCGCCATGGGCGAAATTGATGACGTTGCTCAAGTTGAGAATGAGCGACAGCCCGAGCGCCATCAGCACATAGAAGGCGCCGATGATGAGCCCGTTGGTGACATTAAACAGAAGCAGTTGCCACATAATTCACCAAGAGAAACTCATGCATCTCGCCCGGGGAGGGGCCTCCGGCCTTAAGGAAAATAACGGACTTCGTGTTACGCCGGCCACTGGATGGTGCAGCCGGTTTCGCTGACAGCGGGCGCAGTCTTGTCGCCAGGAACAACTTCGTCGACCCGGAACAGATCTTCCGGATCGTCCTTGCCCTTTGATTGCGCCTCGCCGACAAAGGCCGATGTCATCAGTTGATGGTCGCCCTTGCGATAGTAGACTTTGTTCGGTTGCAGCTTGACGTCGTCAGGCAATTCGAAATTCTCCAGCGCGCCGGCGAGTTTTATCGCGTCGGTGGTCTTCGCCTGGTTGGCCACCAGCGCGAACGTCATCGCGGACGTATAGCCGAACCAGTGCCGCGCGGTCGGCACGTTGCCGTTGTTGACCTTGCGGATGTCGGCGACGAATTTATCGACGCCGGGAACGCCCGGCTGCTTCCAATACCATTCGAACATCCAGATGCCGATGCGGGCTTCGGGCGGAAGTGCGGCCAGCGACTCCAGCTCTTGCTGCGTCCCCGCGACATGGATCTGCTTGTCGAGGCCGAACTGCACCACTTGCTTGAGACAGTTGATCATATCAGAACCCTGCACCAACAGGATCAGCACGTCCGGATTGGCGGACCGCGCCTTGATCAGATAGGCGGAGAAATCGGTGGTGCCGAGCGGCGTCAGCTCGTTGCCGGTGACGGTGCCGCCGAGTTTTTTCAGATCGTCAGTGCAGGCGTCATAAAGCGTATGACCGAACGCGTAGTCGGGCGTGATGAAGTGCCATTTCTTGCCGTATTTCGAGAACAGCACGCTGGACACCGAATTGGCTTCCATCCGAGTGGTATTGCAGACTCGGAATACATTCCACTTGCAATCCTTGCCGGTGATCGAATCGGTGTGGCCGCCGGACACGATGTGCAGGATCTTCTTTTCCGCGGTGACTTGCGCGATCGCCGCCGCAATGCCCGAATTGACGTCGCCGATCATGAAATTGACCTGGTCGCGCTCGATCAGCTTGCGCGCCTTTTGCACGCCGGTGCCGACGTCGTTGGCGGAATCCTCGACCAGCAATTCGACCTGGCGCCCCAAAATGCCGCCCTTGGCATTCATCTGCTCAACCGCGAGCTTGGCGCCCATTACCTCATTGCCGGCCGGCGCCGCGTAGACGCCAGTGAGGGGATCGACCATTCCGATCCGAATCGGCGTCTCGCCGCGCGCCTGGATGATGAAGGGCGAAGCCATTTGAAAGGCGCCAAGCGCCGCGGCGCCCTTTATCAGCGTTCGTCGATCGAATTTTGGATGGAAAATCTGTAACGGCATGCGTTCGCCTCCAAGGGATCGTTGCGTTTCTTCTCTTCGTCATTGCGAGGAGCGAAGCGACGAAGCAATCCAGCTTTCTTTATGCCGTGCCATGGATTGCTTCGCTTCGCTCGCAATGACGGTTTCAATCCTTATCCCGTCTCACGCCGGCCATTGAATCTTGCAGCCGGTGTCCTCGGCGGGGCCTGCGGCTTTCTCGCCGGGCACCGGATTTTTCACGGTGAACATGTTGTCCGGATCGCCCTGCGGGGGATGCGCCTCGCCGACGAACACGGTGCTCATCAGTTCGTGGTCGCCGGCACGGTAGGAAGGCGCCCCCGGCTGCAGCGCGACCTCCGGCGGCAGCTTGAATCCGGACAGCGCGTGCGCGAGCTTCGGCGCGTCGAGCGTCTTCTCTTGATTGGCGATCAGCGCCAGCGTCTGCACCGACGCATAACCGAACCAGTTGCGCGCAGTGGCCGCGGCGCCGGTAATCTTCTTGATCGAGGCGTTGAACTCCGCGACATGCGGCACGCCCGGCTGGTCCCACCACCATTCCATGGTCCACCAGCCGACGCGGGCGCCATCGGGCACCGCGCGGATGCTTTCCAGTTCGAACAGGGTGCCGCCGACGGCCATCTGCTTGTCGAGGCCGAACTGGACGAACTGCTTCAGGCTGGAAACCTGGTCGCCGCCGCCCATGACGTTGATCAGCACCTGCGGCCCAAAGGCCTTGGCCTGGATCAAATAGGCCGAATAATCCGCCGTGCCCAACGGCACCAGCGCGCCGGAAGAGGTGCCGCCGGCTGCCTTCAGGAGCTTTTCGAAGCCGGCCTGGACCGAGTGGCCATAGGCGTAATCGGGGGTCAGGAAGTACCACTTCTTGCCGAACTTCTCCATCAACGTGGTGGCGATGGCGTTGGCGTCCATGGTGGTGGAGTTGCAAACCCGAAACACGTTCCAGGAGCAGTTGGCGCCGGTGATCGGGTCGGTATGGCCGCCCGAGACGATATGCAGCACCTTCTTTTCGCTGGTGACCTGCGCCATCGCGATCGCGATGCCGGAATTGACGTCGCCGACGATAAAGCTCACCTGGTCGCGCTCGATCAGCTTTCGCGTTTTCTGTACGCCGGTGCCGACGTCATTGGCGGAGTCCTCGATCAGGAGTTCGACCGGCCGGCCCAGAATGCCGCCCTTCTTGTTGATCTCTTCCGTGGCCAATTTCGCGCCCACCACCTCGCCCTGCGCGATCGCGGCATAGACGCCGGTCAAGGGATCGACCAATCCGATCCGCACCGGTGTGTCGCCTCGAGCCTTGATGATGAAGGGGGAAGAAAATTGCACCGCAGCAATCGCGGCGCTTGTTTTTAAGACGGTCCGCCGATCGACCGGCCAGGATCGTTGCGAGGTAACCATGCTGTCCTCCCAGACAAAGCGCTCACTTTTGATGGCCGGCATTCTTCGATGCCTTTAGCGGGTGGGAGCGTAGCCTGTCCGGCCGGGCTTTGCCAATCGTGAAGCCCTGAAAATCCTGCAACCTTCGGCCTAGGACGTCATCCGTTCGTCGCCCGCGATTGCCGAAAAGGCGGGCAGTAGTCCCGCAAGGCTGCACCGGGATGATGTATCCCGGCCGGTCCGGACGTGGCATGCTGGGCGCATCGACATGACATGGGAAGATCATCCCGTGGATATGCCTACGATCCGATACGCGCACAGCGGCGATATTCGCATCGCCTATCAGGTCGTGGGTCACGGGCCGATCGACCTCGTCTTTGTGCCGGGGTTCATTTCCAACCTGGAAGTGCACTGGGAGGATCCCGGATACGTCCATCTGATCCGGCGGCTCTCTGCCTTCACGCGCCTGATCATGTTCGACAAGCGCGGTACGGGGTTAAGCGACCGCGTCGACGCGTCGGCGCTGCCCGGGCTTGAAACAAGAATGGATGACGTTCGCGCCGTCATGGATGCCGCCGGCAGCGGCCGCGCGGCCTTGCTCGGCGCCTCCGAAGGCGCGGCGATGGCGGCGCTGTTTGCCGCGACCTATCCGTCGCGCACCCGCACGCTGATCCTCTATGGCGCCTACGCGCATTTCCTCACGTCGGTGATGAACAAGAATGTGCTGGAGCAGTTCCTGAGTTCCATCGAAAGCTCCTGGGGCACCGGGGCGAGTCTTGCGAATTTCGCGCCCGGCCGCCTCGATGACCCGCACTTTGGGGCATGGTGGGCGCGTTTCGAACGGTTGTCGGCGACGCCGACCACCGCGCAAGCCCTGGCGCGGATGAACGCGCAGATCGACGTGCGCAAAATCCTGCCGAGCATCCGGGTGCCTACGCTGGTGCTGCACCGGGCCAACGATGCACGGGTGAAATTCTCCGGCGGCCGCGATGTCGCCGAAAAAATTCCGGCGGCGCGGTTCGTCGAGATCGCCGGACGCGATCACCCGATCTGGACCGGCGACACCGATCGGGTGGCTGACGAGATCGAGGAATTTCTGACCGGCGTGCGGGCGCCGCCGCGCGACAACCGCTTCCTCGCGAGCCTCCTGGTGACGCGGTTGATCGCGCCGGCCGCGACCGCCGGCCGCGTCAGTGACCGCCGCTGGGGCGAACGAACCGAGCATTTGCGGCAGCAGGCCAGTGAGGCGGTCGCGCGCTACGGCGGCACGCCGATCGGGATCGGCCCTTCGGAAATCTCTGCCCGCTTCGACGGTCCGGCGCGCGCCGTGCGTTGCGCGCTGGAGCTATCCGCGCTCGCCCGCACGCTCGAATTCGAGCTCGCTAGCGCCGTCCACACCGGCGAAGTCGAAATGCGCGACGGGCTGGTCTCGGGCCTCGCCCTGCATGTCACCGAACGCATCGCGATGAATGCGCCGTCAGGCGACATGCTGGTGTCCGGCGTGGTCCATGACCTCGTTGCCGGTTCGGGGTTGCGCTTCGCGGACCGCGAGCCGATGGAAATTTCAGGTCTCGATGAAGCGGTCCGGATCTTCGTGGCGGTGGCCGAACAGCACCTCGAGCCCGTGGTCCGCACCCCGCATGCGCCGCGGCTCGACCATCTGAGCCTGCGCGAACGCGAAGTTCTAACGCTGGTGGCCGAGGGAATGAGCAATCCCGCGATCGCGGCGCGGTTGCGGGTCAGCAATCACACTGTCAAGCGCCACGTCGCCAATATCCTGCTCAAGCTCGACCTTCCGACCCGCGCCGCGGCCGCGGCCTTTGTCAGCCGCCAAGCCTGACCCCGCATCGCATCGCCCGATCGGGCCATCGCACCGATGGTCCTTTCGGGCGAAGCGGCGCGCGGCCGTTCCGGTCACACTGTCATCCATGGCATCAACCGCCGCCCGGTCACGGTCGGCGGCGCAAACTGGAGGATGACATGCGCAAGATCACTAAGATGATTGCTGCAGCGGTAATGGCCACGAGCCTCTACGCCTTGATAGTCCTCGCGCGGCCGGCGTTGGGGGAAGATGCCGGTAGCCAGGCAGCCTATCGCGACATCCAGCAGACCCTGGGCCTGGTTCCGACCTTCTTCAAATTATTCCCGGAAAGCGGCATCGCCGGCGCCTGGGCCGAGTTCAAATCTGTTCAGCTCAATCCAAAAACAAAACTCGACAGCAAGACCAAGGAATTGATCGGGCTTGCCGTGGCCGCGCAAATTCCATGTCATTATTGCGTCTACTTTCACACCTCGGCCGCCAAGGCCAATGGCGCGACTGACGAGGAAATCCGCGAGGCCGTCGCGATGGCGGCGATCTCGCGGCACTGGAGCACGGTGCTGAACGGCATGCAGGTCGATTACGATACGTTCCGGAAGGAGACCGATACGGTGATGAAACTGGCCAGCGAAAAAACCGGCACTTCCGGCAAGGCCGCGCAATAGCGTTGATATATCATCTGGTCCCGTCACGACTTTCGTGGCGGGACCGTCCAAACAGGATCGCTCCAGGAGGACGTCATGGTTGCAAAGGTGAATGGGTCGGTGGGCGCGGCGATCAAATACGCCATCGAAGCCCGCGACTCCCGGATGCTGTCAAAACTCTATGCCGACGACGCCACGCTGCGGGTGATCGACCACAACAATCCGCCGAGCAAGCCGCGCGAAGTGCGGGGCCGCAACGCCATCACCACCTTCTGGGACGACATCTGCAGCCGCGCGATGACCCATCAGATCGACGTCAACGCCACCGAGGGCGATCGGCTGACGTTCAGCCAGAGCTGCGCCTATCCCGGCGGCGCCAAGGTGTTCTGCGTGGCGCTGGTCGAACTCGCCGGAGGCAAGATCGTACGCCAGACCATGGTACAGGCCTGGGACGAATGATCGTGGCGGCATCAATGCCCGGCCGCCGTTCGTAACGCGTCAATGGCTGGCCGCGCTCTTGCTGGCCGCGCTAGATTGGTTCGCAGGATGTCCGGACGGTGCGTGGACGCGCGCAATATGCTAGTCCGCCCAGCGGATTAGAAAATGTATATTGGCGTTTGCCGGGGTTGAGCCGGTGGCTTATTTTCAAGACGCAAGTCTTCCCGGTCACATACAGATCGGCGATCACGCTGTTGTTCGGATAATACCGGATGGCCTGAAGGTGACGCCTGCCGGCCACGCGCAATGAGGCTGAACCATACTCCGCCTCGACAGGTTTGCTTCCGAGGGTCGTAGCATAGTGCTCTTGCTTGACGGCGATTCCCAGGGCGATACCGGTGACGTCCAAGGAAGCACGGCGATCGGCATTTAGAGTGCCGACGCCCTCGACGCGGACGGCGAAGTCCCGAACCAGTGGCTTTTCGCAATCGGCAATTCCGTCATAGCCAAACTTGGCGTGCATGATCGCATTCTGCGCAAAACAAGAAATGGGCGAAACCATCAGCCCGACAACAAGGACGATGCAGGATGTGCAGGTTAATTTTGTCCGCCCCATCGCCAATCCCTCCCTGAAAAAAATTTTGTTCAAACATTGCCCGTGGGCGTCATGCAAAATCACGCGCCGATGCAGAAAAAAGACGGTCGCAATTAACCGCTAAAACGCTCCATGACAAAGCCGGGCACGAAAACCTACCGCCGGGTCATTGTCGGCGCAAGGTATCCCGCGCCTTGCGATTTCGGTGGCCGGCGGTATCGGTTCGCTGAGCGACCACAACTCCGCGTCCGGCCAATCGCCTCGAGCCGGCATCAATGGCCGGCCGCGCTCTTGGCGGCGGCGTTGTTGAGCACGATCAGGGCATCGACGGCGACGCCGGTTTTGGCATTGATCAGGAACGGGTTGACGTCGATCGAGGCGATGCGCTGGCCTGCGTCCGCCATCAAATTGGACAGCCCGACCAGCGCCTTCACGGCGGACGCCTCGTGCAGCGCCGGCTTGCCGCGATAGCCTTTCAATTTCACGCCGGCCTTGGTCCGGCCGATCAGTTGTTTGGCTTCGGCTTCGTCGAGCGGTGCGCCGGCGAGCGCGACATCCTTCATCAGTTCGATATCGACGCCGCCGGTGCCGAACAGCACCACCGGCCCCATCTCGGCATCGAGCGCGCTGCCGACCACGAGCTCGAGCTCGGCCTTGACCTGCTGTGCGATCAGGATGCCCTCGAGTTTTGGTTTGCCCTTCAGTTTCTTCACCCGTGCGGTGATGTCGTTGAAGGCCTTTTTCACCTCGGCTAAACTGTTGAGGTTCAGCACCACGCCGCCGATGTCGGATTTGTGCAGGATCTCCGCGCTGACCACCTTGGCGACAACCGGAAAGCCGATTTTCTTGGCGATCTTCACGGCGTCGGCGGCGGTCTGCGCGATCTCTTCCTTCGAGACTGGAATGCCGTAGGCCTTCAATAATTTTTTCGAGGCGACTTCATCGAGCGCCGCGCCATTGGCGTTCTTCAACACCTTCTCCAGCGTCGCGCGCGCGGAAGCGCTTGAGCTCGATACGATCTCCGGCACCACCTTGCGCAGCGAGGCATATTCGATCAGCGCCTTGATCGCGCCCACCGCCCGGTCCATGCCCTGCATGACGGCGATGTGCGGCAGCGATTTGCGTAAGGCTTTGGTGAATTCGGTGAACCCGATCGACATCGCGCTGATATAGACCACGGGCTTACTGGCCGCCGCCGCCATCTCGTTGACGATGCGCAAATTCTTTTCGCGCAGTTCGTGCGGCGCCTTCGGCAATTCGGCGTCGATGATGACGATGTCGGTGTCGGGATCGTCGATCATGATCTTGATCGACTGCATGTAGACGGAGGGATCGACCACGGCGGCGAATCCCGCATCGAGCGGATTGCCGACGATGGAGCCGGGGCCCAGCATCTTTGCAAGCTTTTCACTCGCATTCTGGCTCAGCGGCGCAAAGTTCAGGCCGGCCTTAAAGAACGCGTCGATCAAAAGACCACGCTTGCCGCCCGACAGGGTGACCGCGGCGAGGCGATTGCCCTTGGGCGGATCGGCATGGACAAAGCACTCGGTGGTCTCGATCAGCTCGTCGAGACCACCGACGCGGATCACGCCTTCGCGGGTCGAGATGGCGTCAAAGGTCTCGATCGAGCCGGCCAGCGCACCGGTATGGGCCATCGCCGCGGCGCGGCCGCCCTCGGAGGCGCCGAGCTTTAAGGCAATCACGGGCTTCCCCGCCGCGCGCGCGGCCTTGCAGGCGTCGCGGAATCCCTTAGTGTTGCGCACGCCCTCGAGATAAACCACGATCACGCGGACCTGAGGATCGGCCGCGAAATAGCTCATCAAATCCGGCGTCTCGAGGCCGGCCTCGTTACCGGTCGTGACCATGTAGCCGACGCCGACGCCGCGATCTTCCAGCGCTTGCCGAATCGCCATCACGATCGCGCCGGACTGGCCGGCGATTGCGACCGGACCTGCCTCCATCGTAACGATGCGGTCGTCGATATTGGTGAACAGCTTCTCGCCGGCGCTCAAATTGCCGAGACAATTCGGGCCGGTGACCGCAAGCCCGGTCTCGCGGATCACTTGCTGCAATTGGCCGGCGAGCTTCTGGCTCTCGTCATCCTGCAATTCGCTGAAGCCCGAGGTGACGATGGTAGCCGAGCGGGCGCCGGCGGCGGCTGCGTCGCGAATGACCTGCACGGCAAAACGCGCCGGCACCAGCACCAGCACGTGATCGGGCTTGTCCGGCAGGCTTGCAAAATCCTTGTAGCAGGGCACGCCCCAGATGGTTTCGCGCTTGGCGTTGACGGGATAAAGCCCGCCTTCGTATTGGTATTTGATTAGATTGTTCCAGATGCGCTCGGCATAGTTGCCCGGCTTGTCGGTCGCACCCACCAGCACGATGTTGCGCGGATGCAGCATCGCATGAATGCTTTTGACGATGCGGCTTGCGTCAGGCGAGGGGGACCATTGGCCGATCGCAGTGTTTGTCCGAGCTTCCATAGGCGTAACCCTCATCTTCTTTTTTTCCCGGAACTGAACGATCCAACCGAGATCGCCAATCCCTGCGACTTTTCAATTCTTATTATGGGGAGTTGAGAGACGTGGCAACTCGCGCGGCCGAATGTCCGCCCCGCGGGATATCTGCGCTTACCAGGCCGGCCGCGGCCGCGATGGCGAGGCGATGCCGGCGAGCAGGACGGCGAGGATGCCGGTGAGGAAAATACCGTCGAAAGTCCCCGCGCCGCCGATCGAGGCGACCGGCGCGCCGAGGTCGTTGATCTTGTCGAGATTGAGAAGATCGGCGCCGATCAGCGTCCCCATCGACCCGCCGATATAGGCGAGCGGGGCTGCATATTCGCGGGACAGGATAAGTGCAGTGATTGCCGTGGTCACGACAGGCACAAATACCGGTACCGCAATGCCAACCCCCGGCACTGGCGTGGCCATCGAATGGATCACAAAGGCAATCACGGCGGTCGCGATCGCCGCCTTGAGCCATAACTGATATCGAAGGACAAGATAGGTCGACATGATGGTCGGAATGACCGCTCCGCCGACATTCACGGCGAGAACCGTACCGGGCCATGAGGTGACGTAAGGCACGACATAGCGCATGCCGTAGAAATCAACGATCTGTCCCGACATCGCCTGCTTCCCCGGCAGCACCGTGATCGGAATATTGAAGTAGCTGCCGATCAGCGAGCCGAACAACAAAAACAGCGCGGCGCCCGGACCGATCCCGAGCCGCATATAGGCATATCGGAGAATGCGAAGCTGGATCAGGATGATCAGCCCCAGGAACAGGATCACCAGGATCGAGAAAAATCCCGGCGTCAGCGGCAAATAGTGAACCTGGGAATCCATGGTTTTGGTGGCTCAGTCTCGGTTGGCTCGCTGTACTTCCGACTACCGGGTGAGGTATTTATTTCCCACGGCGCGGCAAGGGTGAATCTGAGCATCAATTTGGGCACGAATCCGTGTGCACGCACCTGCGTTAACGTCCGGCCGATCATTCCGCGAGAGCATCCGGTTCAAGGAACTGCCTGCGAGGAGCCATTCGGCAGATGTTCCTCGCCTGCGCCGCGAGGCCCTATCATGGTGGCATGCAGAACATAGCGTTCCGGCCCCGGCGTCACCGCATCGAACGGCCAGCAGGTCGACAGCACCAATTCGTACCCGGCGGTGAAGGGGTCGATGCCCGAGTCATCGAACCGCACCACCGACGTGCGGTCGGCGCGATAGCGAAACGCGTGGCCGTCGCTTCGTGTGACGACGATCTCATCGCCGATGGCGACGTCCTTCAGGAAACGGAAATGCGTATCGCGATGTGCGGAGTAGACCGCCACGCCACGCTCCCCGGCATCGGGCGTGAGCTCGACGTGGCCGGGCCCGAAGGCCAGCGCCTGGCCGCTGCTTCCCGCCAGCACGATCGCGCTGGCATCAAGCCTTTTCACTTCGATGCGCGCCACCGGCCAGGTATCCGCCCATGACCAGGGTTTTACGAGATGGCGGCTTGCGATGGTCTCGGCAAAGGCCCGCTGCAGCAGAACTTGTGCGAGCAAGGCCTTGGCGTGGATGTAGGTGCCCTGGCCGAGCAGCGCGAGGCCGGTGAGGGCGAGGGCGGCTGCAAGACGAGTCATTGTTATCCTTTCCGTCATTGCGAGCGAAGCGAAGCAATCCACCGCCGTCATTCCGGGACGATGCGAAGCATCGAACCCGGAATCTCGAGATTCCGGGTTCGCGTCTTCGACGCGCCCCGGAATGACGGGTAAGAGAGCCGCGCGCGCGGCCCTGGGCGGAGGCCGCGCGCGCTTCTAAGGAGGAGTGGGGACGGCTCCTCCTTTCATCCGGCGTCAACGCACAAAGATCTGACGCCGGTTGAACAGGAACAACATCAGGCTGAGCAGGAGCAGGATCGAGCCGGTGATCATCTTCAATTCGGCATCGGTCGCCGTCTTCGGCAGCGTGATCGTGGCGGGATTTTCGGCGACAACGGGAAGCGCGCGTTTTGCGGAGGCGAGGTGCACGCGCGGGTCGCCGGCGCGCCGCTCGCTTTTTGGTGCCAGCGGATGCAGCCGCTCGCCGAACACTTTTTCAAAGTCCCAGCCCGCCGGCAGGTTGAGCGGCAATTCGCTAAGCTTGAGCGGCTCGCCGTTAGGCCGGCTCGGCGTCTTGTCGACAGCGATCAGGCTGGTCAGGCGGGTGACGAGCTGATGCTCGAGCGCCAAGGCCAGGATGGTCTTGTCGGCATCTTCGGGCGCGGCTTGCCGCATGGTGCGGGCAATCTCGGCATCGTCGATCTTGCGCCGCGCCCACAGTTTTGACAGCCCCTTGCCTTCGGCGGCGTTCTTGACCGGCAGCGTCACCACCCAGGGCCGGTCGCCGATGCGGCCCTTGATCTCGATCGAGCCTGAGAGCTTGTCGAGTTTTGCTGCGAGCACCAAGGGCTCGTCGCGATAAAGGTCGGGGATCGCCGCCGGCGTCAAATCGGCGGTGGCATCGGAGAATTTTGCGGTGAGGCCGGTGACCGCCGGATTTTCGAGTTTTGCGAACAGGCCACGCATCCGCTCCTCGACCTGCTCGACCGAGCCGATATGGGTAAAGGTTCCGCGGCCGAGTTCGGCGGCGCGCGTCATCAGGAACGTGTTCGGCGCCGAGCCGATGCCGACCATGAACACGCGCGAGCGGCCGCGCATCGCAGTGATGGTGTCGAACAATTGCTGCTCGTTGCCGATCGCGCCGTCGGTCAGGAACACCACCTGGCGGACGTAGTTTGCGTCGCTGGTCGCCTTATCGGTCAGCGCGGCGCGCATCGCCGGCACCATCTCGGTGCCGCCATTGGCCTGCAACGCGTCGACGAACGAGGTGGCGCGGCGAAGATGCTCGACGTCGGCCGGCACGGAGCTACCGAACAGCACGTCCATGGTGTCATCGAAGCGGATCACATTGAAGCGGTCGTTGGGCTGCAGGCGGCCGAGCGCATAAATCAGGCTCGCCTTGGCCTGGATGATCGAGGTGCCGCCCATCGAGCCGGAATTGTCGATCACGAAAACCACTTCGCGCGGCAACGGCTTCTGCTCGGCCTGCTCGACCGAAGGCGGCGTGACGAAGGCGAGCAGATAGTCGGCATTACCGACATGCTCGCGGAACAGCCCGACCGACGGCGCCTTTTCGATCGCCGGTTTCCAGGTCAGTTCAAAATCGCGATCCGCCGGCACCGCGCCGTCGGCGAGCTTGATGACGCGCGTCGCGTCGTCGGGGCTTTCGATTTTGACCTGATGAAAATGCGATTTCACTTCGCCCAGCGGAAAGCCGGACTGCAGGCGCACCGTGATGCTGGTCGGATTGATCGGCTCGTTTTGCGCGGGGTCCAAAACCCTGGGCGAGATGCGGTCGCGGTCCGGCACCGGATCGGACGAGGTCGCGCCCCAGCCGCCGCCGTCGGGCCGAAACTCGACGCTCTGCACGACGGGTGCGGGATTATAACGCGGGCCGACCACCATCGGCACGCGCAGCGAGAACTCGTTGCCCGACTGCGCCACCGGCTCCTGATATTCGATCTGCACCAGCACCGTTTCGCCGGGGCCGATATTGGCAACCGAATTGGTAAAAATGTTCGGCCGCTCCTGTTCGGTCAGCGCGGCCTTTTGTCCGCTCGCGCGGGCCTGCTCGTAGATGGCGCGCGCCTGTTGCCGCTCCTTGATCTCGCCGACCACGACGCGGTCGCCGACCACCATCTTGAGCGTGTCGACCGCGCCGCCGGATGGCAGCGGATAGACGTAGGTCGCCTCCACAAAATTTTGCGTCGGGTTCTTGAAAATCTGCGTGACGCGGGCGCGCACGGTCGGGCCCGATACGGTGAGATCGACATCGATCCCGAGCCGTATCGCCTCGGTGGGGCCGCCACTATCGTTCTTCAGAAGCAGTGTACCGGAGCGCACGTCGGCGGGCCCGGCAAAAGCGAGCTTTTGACCTTGCGCCGACCACGCCGGCTCAAAACTCACAAATAATGCCGCAAATCCGACCAGGATTACGGCGGCGGCTTGCACCATGAAGAACAGCGCGAGCCAGATCAGACGCGACAGGCCCGCGCGGCCGGCGGTCCTCATTTCATCGCAGGTGGACATTTCGAGCACTCCTGAGGGGTGATTTCATCGCCCAGAGTTGTGCGAGGAGGGCTGTCTTGGCGCGAGCAGAATGATCGGCCTTGTTCAGCCGCGCCCCGTTTTGGCGCGCCGCGGCGAAGGCTGTTTTGTGCGGCTTTGTGCTGAATTGTGTGTCTGCTAGGATGCCCGGCATGATGAGGGCAGGGCGATGCTGACGCCGGACAAACAACTTTCCGCCGAACAAAGCCGGCAGGTGGCGGAGACCATTCGCGAGGAAATCGCCCGCCGCCGCATCTCGCGGCAGGCGCTGGCCGAACAGGCAAAGCTCAGCCTCTCGACCCTGGAAAAGGTGCTTGGCGGCCGCCGCCCGTTTACGCTGGCAACCACGGTGCGGCTCGAACAGGCGCTTGGCGTGTCCTTGCGCAAGGGGCAGGACGCAGCCCCCGCGGCCGCGGTCAACGGCGACGTCTCGCCGGACGGCCTCGGCGCCTATTCGCGCCGCTCGGTGGCCTGGCTCGAAGACGTCTATGTTACGCTGCGGCCCTCGTTCGGCGACAAGGAGGCGATCTATGCCTATCGCACCGAGATCGCCTGGGATCCGACCGTTTCATCGCTGGTGTTTCGCGAAGGCGAAAGGCTGGACGCCGCCTACGCCCAGTTCGGCGAAGTCGCGGTGCCGAACCAGTCCGGCCACATCTATCTGGTCACCAACCGTCACGGCCAGCACCGCTTGATCACGGTCTCGCGCCCGCGGATCTCGGGCGAAATGTACGGCATCATCACGACGCTGTTGGCCGGACGCGGCTCGATGCTGACCCCGATTGCCGCGCCGATCGCGTTCTTGCCGGTCAAATCGGTCGCAAGCCCGACGCTGGGCCGGATTTCGCCCGACGACGCCAACTACCCCCTCTATCGCGAGCACCTTCGCCGCACCACCGACGAGCCGTTCGCTGTGTTTCTGCCGGGGTAGTGTGTAGCTTACGCGCCGCGGTGCCCCTTCTCCCTCGCCCCGCTCTTCGCGGGGAGAGGGTTGGGGTGAGGGGCTGCTTCCGCGAATTCGAAGGGCGAGGAGTGCGCGGAGATTCCCCCTCACCCGGATCGCAAGAGCGATCCGACCTCTCCCCGCAAGCGGGGCGAGGTAAGCCGATCAGCCGCCCGTCTCTGCGCTGATGATGTCGCCGAAAAAGTCCCACTTGCCGCCCTTGAACTGCATCATCTTGAGCTGTTCGATCGGGGCAAAGTCGGTCGCCGAGGTGTTGATCTTGATGCCCGGGATCAGCGTATCCGGCGAAAAATCCTTCAGCCCGGCGGCCTGCTTCATGACGTTTTCCCGGGTCAAATCGTCGCCGGCCTGCTTCAGCACCTGCACCATGGTCTGCGCCGCGGCATAGCCGTAGACGAGATTGGTATCGGAGATGTTCGAGCCCGGCATGTATTTGTCGATGAACGCCATGAACTTCTTCATGCCCTCATCGTCCTTCCACTGCGGGTCGGACGCGTCCTTGAGATAGCCCGCCGACAATACGCCTTCGGAGGCCTCCAGGCCGGCAGGCTTCATCACCGCGCCAATCGAGATCGAAACGTCGGTCATCAGATGCATCGGCTTCCATTCCAGTTCGGCCATCTTCTTGATCGTCTGCGCTGCAAACTTCGGCGTCGAAATGTTTACCAGCACATCGGCGCCGGTGCCTTTGAGCTTGACGATATGGGAATCGATCGAAGGTTCGGTGGTCTCGTAGCTTTCCTCGGCAATCAGGATCGAGGAGGTCTTGTCGCCGAACACTTCCTTCAAGCCAGCTACGTAATCCTTGCCGAAATCGTCATTCTGATAAAACACCGCGACCTTGGCGTCGGGTTTTGCCTTCAGGATGTACTTTGCAAATATTCTCGCTTCGACGCGGTAGCTCGGCTGAAAGCCCATGGTCCATGGAAAATCCTTCGCGTCGTTCCACTTGCTGGCGCCGGTGGCGACGAACAGCTGGGGCACCTTCTTGGTGTTCTGATATTTCTGCACCGCGGTCTGGGTCGGCGTGCCCAGGGCGTTGAACACCAGGAAAACTTCGTCGCTCTCGATCAGTTTGCGCACCTGCTCCACCGTCTTCGGCGGGCTATAGCCGTCATCGTAACTGATAAAATTGATCTTGCGGCCGCTGATGCCGCCGGCGTCGTTGATCATCTTGAAATAGGCATCCTCGGTCTTGCCGATGATGCCGTAGGCCGACGCCGGCCCGCTATAGGCCTCGACATTGCCGATCTTGATCTCGGTGTCGGAGGCGCCGGTGTCGTATTTCTTTTGCGCCAGGGCTCCTTGCGTGGAGAGCGCAACCAGCGCCGTTGCAGCGGCGAGCGAGGCAAGCAAGCAGAGTTTCTTGTTTTTCATAACCAGGACCTTTTCTTGATGGGAGATTGAAAATGAAGATTGGAGATTGCTGGTAGGCTAACAGTTACGAGGCGATGGCTCG
Source organism: Bradyrhizobium lablabi (assembly GCF_900141755.1). NCBI lineage: Bacteria > Pseudomonadati > Pseudomonadota > Alphaproteobacteria > Hyphomicrobiales > Nitrobacteraceae > Bradyrhizobium > Bradyrhizobium lablabi. The sequence continues at coordinate 4,660,717 of NZ_LT670844.1, forward strand.
CTGCCTGAATTGCTTAATTTTTGGCCCGACCTGTCAGTTGAGGGCTGGTATCAAAAACCTGTCTTGCGTTGAGTGGCTGGGCTGTGGCCTGATCGACATTGTTGCCGGAGCCAGCCACTCGACGCAAGTTGGGGGAGGCGCTTTCCGGCCATCGTACAACGACAAAAGCAACCGGGAGGCAAGCGAATGGCAAGCCCATTCTACACCGCCGAGCATGAGGCCTATCGGGAGGTGGTGCGGCGCTTTGTCGAAAAGGAGATCGAACCCTACGCCCATGAATGGGACGAGGCGGGCGGTTTTCCGCGGGAGCTTTACGAGAAGGCCGCCGCGATCGGGCTATTGGGCCTCGGCTTTCCGGAACAATATGGCGGCACCGAAGTCGACAATTTCATGTGGATCGTCGCGGTCCAGGAATTGGCGCGGGCCGGCGCCGGCGGCGTCAGCGCCAGCCTGAAGAGCAATTCGATCGGCGCGCCGCCGATCGCGCGTGCGGGAAGTCCCGAGTTCAAGGCCCGGGTGCTGCCGGAAATTCTGTCCGGCAAGAAGATCTCGGCGCTCGCGATCACCGAGCCGAGCGGCGGCTCTGACGTCGCCAATTTGCGCACGTCAGCCCGCCGCGACGGCGATGTCTATATTGTGAACGGCGAGAAGACCTTTATCACCTCCGGCATGCGCGCCGATTACATTACGACCGCCGTTCGCACCGGGGGTGCGGGGCCGGAGGGCGTCAGCCTGCTGGTGATCGAGGGCGATACGCCGGGGCTCTCCCGCACGCCCTTGAAGAAAATGGGCTGGTGGGCTTCCGATACCGCGACCCTGCATTTTGATAACTGCCGCGTTCCCGCCGGCAACCTGCTCGGCGAAGAGGGCAAAGGTTTCAAGATCATCATGCATAATTTCAACAGTGAGCGGCTGACGATGGCAGCCGGCTGCATCGCCGCGGCGCGGGTTTGCCTCGAGGATGCGACCGAATACGCAAAACAACGGCACACCTTTGGAAAACCGCTGGCGCAGCATCAGGTCATCCGCCACAAGCTGGTCGACATGGCACAACGGGTAGCGGCCTCGCAGGCGATGCTTGAAATGCTGGCGTGGCGGCTCGACCACGGCGAAAGCCCGGTCGCCGAGATATGCATGCTGAAGAACCAGGCGACCCAAACCATGGCGTTCTGCGCCTCCGAAGCCGTGCAGATTTTCGGCGGCGCGGGCTTCATGCGCGGCATCAAGGTCGAGCGCATCTACCGTGAGGTCAAGGTCAACGCGATCGGCGGCGGCAGCGAGGAGATCATGAAGGACCTGGCGAGTAGGCAGATGGGATTGTGAAAGGGATGTCCTCATCCTGAGGAGCGGCCGTTAGGCCGCGTCTCGAAGGATGGGCCACGGGCCTCATGGTTCGAGACGCGCGCGAAGAGCGCGTTCCTCACCATGAGGACAACAGAAGGGACGAACCGACATGATCACGCTTTATCACTGCCACGCCGCGCGCTCGTTCCGGCCGCTATGGATGCTGGAAGAGATGGCGCTGCCTTATGAGCTGAAAATGCTGCCATTCCCGCCGCGGGTATTCGCAAAGGAATATCTCGCGCTCAACCCGCTCGGCACCATTCCGCTGATGATCGACGGCGAAACGCGGATGACGGAATCGTCCGGCATCTGCCATTATCTCGGAACCAAATATGGGCCGACGCCGCTGATCGTTGGCGAGGACGAACCGGCCTATGGCGCGTTCCTGAACTGGATGTACTTTAGCGATGCCACGCTGACCTTTCCGCAGACGCTGGTGCTGCGCTACAGCCAGCTCGAGCCGGAGGAGCGGCGCAATCCGCAGGTCGCCACCGACTACGCCAAATGGTTCTTGGGGCGCTTAAGGGCGGTCGAGGCCGCCACGGGCAACGCAGAAACACTCGTCGCCGGCCGTTTCACCGCGGCCGACATCGTGATCGGCTATGCGCTGCGGCTGGCCGAAAACATCGGATTGGCCAAGGATTTTGGCCCTAACGTTGCCGCCTACTGGCAACGCCTGCAGGCGCGCGATGGCTTCAAAAGGGCCGTTGCCGCTGAAAATCAGGCCGGCGAGCAGCAAAAGGTCGCCCCGCGCGCCCGCTGAATCCCTGCCGGAACCCGGCCATCTCGTCGATGACAGGTGCCGGATTTGCGCTATGGTCGAACTCCGCAGCGGCCGAAGAACCGCCGGGAGGACCAGCTATGGACGCCAGAACCAGTTCCGGCCATTTGATGCTGATCACGCCCGAGCGCGTGTTTTATGCAGGCCTGCTCGGCCGGCCGCGCGAGCGCTGTCCGGGTGCGCTTCATGTTTATGTGTCGATCAAGGGCGGCCTGCGGCTTACGACCGGCGACGGCCACGAGACCTGCGGCGAACTGTTCGCCGTGCGACCGAACGTCCAGCATACCATCTCAAGCGATTTTCGCGCGGCGATTTGCGTCGTGATCGAGCCGGAGAGCGTTGAGGCCTGCGCGTTCGATGCGCTGGCCGAGCGGCTGTCGGGACCTGAAGCGGGGCTTGTCGCGTGCCGCATTCGCGCCGCCTATGAGCAATTGCGCGAAAAGCCGCATCGCGACGGCATCTCCAGCGTCGAACTCGATGTGATGTGTTTTGGTGAAACCTTGCCGGCGCGCGCGCTCGATCCGCGTGTCGCAAGGTCGATCGCGCAGATCGACAGTTTTTCCGGCGAGCCGGTGACGGCGGCAAGTTGCGCCGCAGCGGCCGGATTGTCCTGTTCGCGCTTCCTGCATCTGTTCAAGCAGGAGACCGGGATCTCGTTTCGCGCCTTCCGCGCCTGGAAGCGCGCGCGGCATTTGCTGCATTTTGCTAATCAGAACATCAACCTTGCGCATCTGGCGCAGGATATCGGTTATCCCGACTCCACCCATTTCAGCCACTCGATCCGCAGGTTTTATGGTTTGAAACCGCGCGCGATTTTCTCCGGCTCGCGGGATCTTGCGATCTATCGCAGCGGGCGCGTTGGCGAGGAGGCGGCGGTTTCCTAGCGAAAGCCTCTCATCGTCATTGCGAGGAGCACTTGCGACGAAGCAATCCAGCTTCGTTCGTCGCTGCGCCATGGATTGCTTCGCTTCGCTCGCAATGACGACAAGAGTCGTCACAAATTCGCCCCCTCGATCACCTCGCCGAACCTGACCCAGCCCGCGCCCTCCAGCCGCTGCAACTGGATTTGCTGCAGCGGGTGGTGATTGGTGGGACTGGTGTTGACGCGAATGCCCGGCAGCAGCGTGGGAATCTCGACGTCCTTCAGACTGTTGGCCTGACGCATGATATTTTCACGCGCAAAATTGCCGTTGCATTGCTCGAGCACTTTCCGCAGCACCATGGCGACCGTGTAGGCATAAAGGTTATAGGCTTCCTTCGGATTGCCATCGCTGAAATATGTCGCCATGAATTTCAGGAAATCCTTGATGCCGGCATCGTCGGCCCAGGCGGGATCGGATGCGTCTTTCAGATAGGCCGACGTGATCACGCCTTGCGCCTTCTCCGGCCCGACCGGATTGATGGTGGAAGAGATCGATGCCGCGCCGCTGGTGACAAAATGCATCGGCTTCCAGCCGAGCTCATAGATTTTCCGGATCGATTGCGCGGCAAATTTCGCCGTGGTCCCCGAGATCAGCACATCCGCGTTGCCGGCGCGTAACGACACCATCTGCGAATCGATGGTGGGGTCGGTAACTTCGTGCGATACTGCCGCCGCCTGGGTGTCAAATCGCGCGCCCAGCACATCGCGCAAGCCGTGGACAAAATCCTTGCCCAAATCGTCGTTCTGGAACAACACCGCGAATTTCGCGTTCGGATTCTGGCTGAGCGCGTATTTGGCAAACACCTGCGCTTCGATCCGGGCACTCGGCGCAAAGCCCATGGTCCAGGGATAGCTCTCGTAGTCGCCCCATTTGTCGCCGTTCACCGACAAAAACAGATGCGGGACTTTTGCGGCATTGATGTACTTCACGACTGCGGAGTTGGGTGCGGTTCCGAGCATGTTGAACAGGAAGGCGACATTATCGCTTTCGATCAGCCGCCGCGTCTGCTCGACGGTCTTTGCCGGATTAAAGGCGTCGTCATAATAGATGTATTTTATCTGATGGCCCGCGATGCCGCCCTGCTCATTGAGCATCCGGAAATAGGCTTCCTGGCATCGCGCCTGCACACCCAACGCCGACACCGGCCCGCTCAGCGAGGTGGTGCTGCCTATTTTGATCTCGGTTGCGGTAACGCCTGGGGTCTCGTCGGCGTGCGCGACGCGAAGGCCGGCAAGGGCGGCGATGCCTGCGGTTGCGCCACCGGCCAGCAACGCGCGTCGATCGAGCACGGCCATGATTTCCTCCCGCGATGCCAGCCTGTTCGCCAGGCGCTTGTTTGCGCTGACGCTACGACAGGATTTTTGGTGAGGTCTTGCGTTAATGTGCTGGACAGCTTCCGATGATGCGTCGGAACCAGGTCGCGGGCGACGCGCGGGGAAGGAAAATTCTCCTTTAGTTTCATGCTGATTTGGGTCGTCCAGTCCGGTTCGCAAAAATATTCCGCTTCGTGATTTGCCCAAATCACCCATAAGACTCCCGCCATCCCGTCCCACTCAGAGGGGCGTTTCGCGATCGTCACGGACGTTGGAACGGGATGCGGTGGACGCGGTGGCGCTCTTGACGAACAGCGCTGAAGCGGACGGCGAAGTCGTGTGGTCCTGACACCCCGACGCTGGTGTCAAGTTCTTGAGAAGCAAGCTTCTCAGGGATGACGGTGGCAAGAAAGCCCGGCTCACCGGGGAGAGCACGATATAAGCCGTAAAACCATTGCGCGGGGAATGCCGGGTGATTCCGGTGTGACCTGACCAACGCGTGTGCGTTCTACCACTACCATTGCACACGCGGCTATCGGGCGCATCGGGCGCCCGGCATTCCCTGCGCCCTCTGATGGGAGAGGGCGGGAAATTTCTGGCAAACCTCGGGCGACTTGCGCGGCGAGATCGCGAAGCCGTGGGCGCGGCCCCTCCACGTCATTGCGAGCGAAGCGAAGCAATCCATCGCACCGCAAGGAAGCAAGCTGGATTGCTTCGTCGCCTCGCTCCTCGCAACGACGTGGAGAGGAGCCCTTAGCCCACCCGACATGACCTCCTGGCTTCGATGCTGCGGCGCAACGTGGCCGTAGCCAGTCAACGCAAGCAGCCATGGCGGCAAATCTCCCATCATGCCAAACTCGCGCGCTCAACGCGTTGCACGACGCGGGCCGCATCTGGGTTGAACAAGATCATGAGCAACAAGGCCGTCATCACCTGCGCGCTGAATGGCGTGCTGACCGACCCGAAACAGCATCACGTTCCGGTAACGCCGGAAGAAATGGCGCGCGAGGCGAAAGCAGCATTCAACGCCGGCGCCAGCGTGATGCATATCCATCTGCGCCAGCAGGCGCCGGGCAAGGGCCATTTGCCGTCGTGGGAAGTCAGTGTCTCCCGCGACATCCAGCAGGCGATCCGCGAGGCTTGTCCTGGCGTGATCATCAACCACACCACCGGCACATCAGGGCCGAACTATCAGGGCGCGCTCGATTGCGTGCGCGAAACAAAGCCCGAGATGGCCGCCTGCAACGCGGGCTCGCTGAATTATCTCAAGGTGAAGGCCGACAACTCTTGGGCCTGGCCGCCGATGATGTTCGATAATTCGGTCGAGAAGGTGCAGGACTATCTCGACGTCATGAAGCAGGCGGATACGATCCCCGAATTCGAATGTTTCGATGTCGGCATCGTGCGTTGCGTCGGGATGTACCGGCAGACCGGCATGTATTCCGGTCCGCTGGAATATAATTTTGTGATGGGCGTTGCCTCGGGCATGCCGGCCGATCCGGAATTGCTGCCGATTTTGCTGAAGCTGAAAGCGCCGGAAGCGCATTGGCAGGTCACCGCGATCGGCCGCGCCGAAATCTGGCCGCTGCACCAGCGCTGCGCTGATCTGGGCGGCCATCTGCGCACCGGTCTGGAAGACACGTTCTATCTCGCCAACGGTGCCAAGGTGACGTCTAACGGGCAGTTGATCGAGGCGATCGCCGCGTGTGCGCGGCGGGCCGGGCGCGAGATCGCGAGCCCGGCAGAGGCGCGGAAGATTTTTGGGATCAGGCACTAGCGTTCGAGAATGGCCGCGCCGTCATTGCGAGCGCAGCGAAGCAATCCAGGGTGAGGCGCGAAAGCTGGATTGCTTCGTCGCTTCGCTCCTCGCAATGACGAGAAGAGGGAGGACACTTCCATGACCAATCTCGCGGCAACCGGCGGCGTGCCGGGTCCCGGCCGCATCGGACGGGTGGCGATCGGCGATCTCCTGAAGCGCGCGGCGGCGCGCTTTCCGGATCGGGTCGCCGTCACCGATGGCGAGCGGCGCGTCACCTTCACCGAAATCGAGCACGACGCCAATCGCTTTGCCAACTACCTGGTGTCGCGGGGCCTGAAACCCGGCGAGAAGATTTCGACCATCTGCAACAACTCGGTCGAATTCGTCAAAGCGCTGTTCGGCATTCATCGCGCGGGCCTGGTCTGGGTGCCCATCAACACCATGCTAGGCCCCGCCGACATGGATTTTATCCTCGACCACGCCGAAGTGAATTTTGCGCTGATCGACGACAATCTGCATGCGCAACCCGATCGCCGCGCGGCGCTGCAAAAACGCGGCATCGATCTGATCGCGGTTGACCTGACCGGCACGGCCGCCGCACAGGGTCTGGAAAATTTCAATGACCTGATAAAGGGCCAATCCGACATCGAGCCGGAGATCGATTTCGACGACCGCGATCTCGCGATGATCATCTATACCTCGGGCACCACCTCGCGGCCGAAAGGCGCGATGCATTGCCACCTCGCCGTCGTCATGGCGGTGATGAGCAACGCCATCGAGATGAAGCTCGACCGCAATGACGGCGTCACCGGGCAGTTCCCGCTGTTCCATTGTGCGGGGCACGTGTTGCTGCTGAGTTACCTCTCGGTCGGCGGACGCATGGCGCTGATGCGCGGCTTCGATCCGCTGGTCTGCATGGAAGCGATCGTGCGCGACAAGCTCACGGTGTTCGTTGGGTTATCGCTGATGTACCAGGCAATTCTCGATCATCCGCGCCGCAAGGAGTTTGATCTGTCTGGCCTGAAAACCTGCATCTACACCATGGCGCCGATGGGCCGCCCGCTATTGGAGCGCGCCATCGCCGACATGTGTCCGAATTTCGTGCTGACCAGCGGCCAGACCGAAATGTATCCGGCCACCACGATGTCGCGCCCCGAGGTGCAGCTCGATCGCTTCGGCAATTACTGGGGCGAATCGCTGATCGTGAACGAAACCGCGATCATGGACGATAACGGCAATCTGCTGCCGCGGGGCCAGGCCGGTGAGCTCGTGCATCGCGGGCCGAATGTGATGCTGGGTTACTACAAGGATCCGAAAGCGACGGGAGAGGCGCGCAAATTCGGCTGGCACCACACCGGCGACCTCGCACTGATCGACGAGAATGGCGAAGTCCTGTTCCTCGACCGCAAGAAGGACATGATCAAATCCGGCGGCGAGAATGTCGCCTCCGTCAAGATCGAGGAGACGCTGCTCGCCCATCCCGCCGTGCAAAACGCCGCCGTGGTCGGCCTGCCGCATCCGCAATGGGGCGAGGCGGTATCGGCGTTCGTCAAGCTGAAGCCTGGCGCGTCAGCGGATGAGGCCGGGATCATGGAGCATTGCAGAAAACATCTCGGGGGCTTCCAGGTGCCAAAACTGGTCAGGATTTTAGATGAAATGCCGATGACCGCGACAGGAAAACTGCGCAAGGTAGAACTGCGTCAGGCCTACAGCGATCACTTTGCGAAGAAGAGCGCGTAGTGGCTGTCATCGAAAACACCATCGCGCCCGGGAGCGACGCTTACAAGGCCAATCGCGACGGCATGCTGGCGCTGATTGCGCGGATGCGCGCTCTGGAAGAGCGGACGCGCGCGGCTTCCGCCGCGGCAAAAGACCGCTTTCACAAGCGCGGGCAATTGCTGCCGCGCGAGCGGGTGGCGCTGGTGCTCGATCCCGGTTCGCCCTTCATCGAATTGATGACGCTTGCGGGCTACATGTTCGACGTATCCGATGCCGACAAGAGCATCCCGGGCGGCGGCGCGATCGCCGGCATCGGCTTTGTCGCGGGCGTCCGCTGCATGGTCAGCGCCAGTGATTCCGGCATCGATGCCGGCGCGCTGCAACCGTTCGGTCTCGACAAGACGCTGCGGGTGCAGGAATTGGCGTTGGAGAACAAGCTGCCCTACGTGCAGCTGGTCGAAAGCGCCGGCGCTAACCTATTGCGTTACCGCGTCGAGGATTTTGTCAGAGGCGGCAACATCTTTCGCAATCTGGCGCTTCTGTCGGCGGCGGGCCTGCCGGTGGTCACCGTCACGCATGGTTCGTCGACCGCAGGTGGCGCCTATCAGACGGGATTATCCGATTACATCGTGATGGTGCGGGGCCGCACCCGCGCGTTTCTCGCGGGGCCGCCACTGTTAAAAGCCGCGACCGGAGAGATCGCTACCGAAGAGGAACTTGGCGGCGCCGAGATGCACACCAGCATTTCCGGGCTTGGCGATTATCTCGCCGAGGACGACCGCGACGCGCTGCGGATCGCGCGCGACATCATGGCAAATCTGGAGTGGGATCGGCCGGCGAGGGTTTTGTCTTCGCATCGTCCGCCGCGTTACGATCCGGAAGAACTTTTGGGCATCATGCCGATGGACCACAAGCGGCCGGTCGATATGCGGCAAGCGATCGCGCGCTTCATCGACGATTCCGATTTCACCGAGTTCGGCACCAATTACGGTCCCGCCACCGTATGCGGCCACGCCCGCATCGAGGGCCAGGCGATCGGCATCATCACCAATAACGGCCCGCTCGATCCCGATGGCGCCAACAAGGCGACGCATTTCATCCAGGCCTGCTGCCAGTCGCGCACGCCGCTGCTTTATCTGAACAACACCACCGGCTACATGGTAGGCCGAGCTTACGAAGAAGCCGGCATGATCAAGCACGGCTCGAAGATGATCCAGGCCGTGACCTCGGCCACCGTGCCGCAGATCACGATCTATTGCGGCGCGTCGTTCGGCGCCGGCAATTACGGCATGTGCGGGCGCGGCTTTCATCCGCGCTTTTGCTTCTCATGGCCTAACGCCAAGACCGCCGTGATGGGCGGCGAGCAGGCCGCCGAAACCATGGCGATCGTGACGGAAGCTGCCGCGGCGCGGCGCGGCAAGCCCATCGAAAAGGAAAAATTGGATGCGATGAAGGCGCAGATCATCGGCGTGTTCGACGGCCAGATGGACGTGTTTTCCACCAGCGCGCGGGTGCTCGACGACGGCGTGATCGATCCGCGCGACACCCGCAGCATCTTGTCGGAAGTGCTCGCAATCTGCCGCGAGGCCGAGGCGCGCTCCCCGCAGCGCATGCAGTTTTCGGTGGCGCGGCCATGAGAAATGGGTCGACGAAGGCTACCGTCTTTCACAAGATACTGATCGCCAATCGCGGCGAGATCGCGCGGCGGATCATGCGCACCGCGCGGCGTCTCGGCTATGGGGTGGTCGCGGTCTACTCCGACGCCGACCGCGATGCGTTGCATGTGCGTGAGGCGGATGAAGCGGTGCGTATCGGCGAGGCGTTGCCGGCGCAATCCTATTTGCGGATTGATGCGATCATCGCGGCGGCAAAAGCCGGTGGAGCCGACGCGCTTCATCCCGGCTATGGCTTTCTCGCCGAGAACGAAGCGTTCGCGCAAGCTTGCCGCGACGCGGGTTTGGTGTTCATCGGGCCGTCGCCGGAAGCGATCAAGGCGATGGGTAACAAGGCCGCTGCGAAAGCGATCATGCAGGCCGCCGGCGTGCCCTGCGTGCCCGGCTATCAGGGCGCGGACCAAGGCGACGCCGTGATGCTCGCCGAGGCCAGGAAAATCGGCTTTCCGGTCATGATAAAAGCCGTCGCCGGCGGCGGCGGGCGCGGCATGCGGCTGGTCGCGGATGCGGCCGCATTTCCCGATGCCCTGCGCAGCGCGCGATCGGAGGCGCAGAGCGCATTCGGCGATCCGACCGTGATCCTGGAGCGCGCGATTGTCGATCCCCGCCACATCGAAATCCAGGTGTTCGGCGACCGCTACGGCAACGCCATCCATCTCGGCGAGCGCGATTGCTCGGTGCAGCGGCGGCATCAGAAATTGATCGAAGAAGCTCCGTCGCCAGCGGTTTCGCCAACGCTGAGGGAGCGGATGGGCGCCGTCGCGGTCAACGCGATTAAATCGCTAGCCTATGAGGGCGCCGGCACCCTGGAATTCCTGCTCGATCAAAGCGGCGAATTCTATTTTATGGAAATGAATACGCGGCTGCAGGTCGAGCATCCCGTGACCGAGGCGATCACCGGGCTCGATCTCGTCGAATTGCAATTGCGCATGGCGAGCGGCGAGCCGCTCGGACTGCGGCAGCAGGACATCAAACTTTCCGGTCATGCCATTGAAGTGCGATTATGCTCGGAGGATGTGGCGCACGATTTCATGCCGCAATCCGGAAAAATGGCGCTGTGGCAGATGCCGGAAGAAATCCGCGCCGAGCATGCGTTGCAATCCGGCTTTGAAATTCCGCCGTTTTACGATTCGATGATCGCGAAGCTGATCAGCCACGCTGCCACCCGCCACGAGGCGCGACGCAGGCTGATCCACGGCCTCGAACAAACCGTCGCCTTCGGCGTGACCACCAATCAGGCGTTTCTCGCCGCCTGCCTGCGGCATCCTGCGTTCGCGGCGGGGGAAGCGACGACCGCGTTCATTGGGAAACATCGCGACGGGCTGCTGGCGCTGAGCAAGGAGACGCCTTCTGATATCGCACTCGCAGCACTATTGCTTTATGTCAGCGATCCCCATGCGCCGCCGTGGCGGAGCGGGCGAACGCTGGCGGCGACGTTTCCGCTTCCGCTTCGCATTGAGCTAAACGGCAGCATTCATGATCTCGAAATCGTGCGCGAGCGCGACGGCGGCTATGTTGCAAGCCTCGATGGCGGCGAGCATCGGTTCGAGATCGACGAACTCGGCCGCGACAGCATTCGTTTCCGCAGCAACGGCTTGATGGAATCGGCGAGATTCTTTCGCGATGCCGACAGGCTTTACATCCTGCACCGCGGCGTCACGTTTGCGGTCCGCGATCTCACGCTAGCGGCGCCGGTCGCCGCGGCGGCCGCCGGCAGCGACGGCAAAGTCCGCGCCGCAATGAATGGCCGGGTCGTCGCGGTTCTGGTCAAGCCGGGCGAGCGCGTCGCGGCGGGGCAGCCTGTCATGACGCTGGAAGCCATGAAGATGGAGCATGTTCATGCGGCGACGATCGCCGGGACGATTTCCGCTATCGATGTTGCGGAAGGCGAACAGGTGACGACGGGGAAGATCGTTGTCGAGATCGAGGCGAGCGAGGGGGCGGCGTGAGCCGACGTCCCTTCCGTCATTGCGAGGAGCAAAGCGACGAAGCAATCCACCTATCCGCAAGTGGCGCTATGGATTGCTTCGCTTCGCTCGCAATGACGGGGTTAGGCCAGTGCGCGCCCCGTCCCCTCATTCAGCCAACACGCTACCTGATGCTGCGCTCCGACGTCAGCCAACCCCGGCGTCTCGACCCTGCAGCGCTCCATCGCATAGCGGCAGCGCGTGTGAAACGCACACCCAGGCGGCGGATTGATCGGGCTCGGTACGTCGCCATCGATCAGCGGCGCGAGGCGCCTTGTCTTGGGGTTCGCTACGGGAACCGAGGCCAGCAGCGCCTGCGTATAGGGATGGCGGGGATTGGCGAACAGCTCCCGCTTCTCCGCGATCTCGACAATGCGGCCGAGATACATCACCGCGACGCGGTGGCTGATGTGGGCGACGACGGCGAGATCGTGCGCGATGAACAGATAGGAAAACTGATGCTTGCGCTGCAGGTCTATCAAGAGATTGATTACCTGGGCCTGGATCGAAACATCCAGCGCCGATACCGGCTCATCACAAACAATGAGACTCGGCCCCAGCGACAGCGCCCGCGCAATGCAGATACGCTGGCGCTGGCCGCCGGAGAATTGATGCGGGTAGTTTTGCATCTGGTCCGGCCGCAAGCCTACCTGCTCGAACAGTTCGGCAACCCGCACGCGCTTTGCGTTACCCGTGGCCAGGCCATGAACGATCAACGGCTCGCCGACGATATCGCCGGCGGTCATGCGCGGATTGAGAGAAGCAAACGGGTCCTGAAAGACGATCTGCATCGCACGTCGATGTGGGCGCAAATCCGCCTTGCCGAGATGGGTGATGTCGAGACCATTGAGCCGAATGCTGCCGCCAGTCGGCTCGACGAGACGAAGGATGCTGCGCGCCACTGTCGATTTGCCGCAGCCGGACTCGCCGACCAGCCCGAGCGTTTCCCCGACGCCAACAGCAAAACTGACGCCATCCACGGCGTGCACGGTGCCGACCTTGCGGCGCAGGATGCCGCTTCGCACCGGATAATGCTTTTTCAGGTCCGATATTTCGAGCAAGGCGGGTTTGTCCGTCATGACGCGCTCGCGATTTCGGCGGCACGCCAGCAGGCCGCGAGATGATCGGCGGCAACGCTTTCGAGCGGCGGATATTCCTCGCGGCAGCGCGCGATGGCGAGCCCGCATCGTGGCGCGAACGCGCAGCCCTTCGGCAGCCGCGTCAGAGACGGCACCATGCCGGGGATCTCGACCAGCCGCACGTCGGCGTTTCCGCCGAGCGAAGGCACCGCGGGGATCGAGGCCATCAGGCCGCGCGTGTAGGGATGCCTGGGATTGCTGAACAAGTCTTCGACATTGGCCTCCTCGACCTTCTTGCCGGCATACATCACGATGACACGCTGCGCGGTCTGGGCGACCACGCCGAGGTCGTGGGTGATCAGGATCAGCCCCATGCCGAGCTCTTGCTGCAGCTCGAGCACCAGCGCCAGAATTTGCGCCTGGATGGTGACATCGAGCGCGGTGGTCGGCTCGTCTGCGATCAACAGCGCCGGCCGGCAGGCCAGCGCCATCGCGATCATCGCGCGCTGGCGCATTCCGCCGGAGAGCTGGTGCGGATATTCCCGCGCCCGCCGCTCGGGCTCCGGGATTCTGACGAGGCGCAGCATCTCGACGGCCTGGTCCCAGGCTGCCTTATGCGTCATCGTCCGATGCAGGTGGACGGCCTCCGTGATCTGGTCGCCGATCCGCATCACCGGATTGAGCGAGGTCATCGGCTCCTGAAAAATCATGGAGATGCGATTGCCCCTGACCTCGCGCATCTTGTCTTCGTCGAGTCCGAGAAGGTCAGTCCCTTCGAGCACGATCGCGCCACCGACGATCTTGCCCGGAGGGTTGGGCACGAGCCGCATGATCGAAAGCGCCGTCACACTCTTGCCGCAGCCGGACTCGCCGACGATGGCAAGCGTCTCGCCGCGACGAACAGTGAACGAGACGTCGTCGACCGCCCGAAACAGCCCGGAGTTCGTGAAGAACACCGTCTGCAGGCCCTTCACGTCGAGCACGGTTGCTTCTCTCTCAGCCTCGCTCATCAGCCGCGCTGCCTTGGATCGAGGATGTCGCGCAGCGCGTCGCCGAACAGATTGGTGCCGAACACCGCAAGGCTGATCGCAATCCCCGGGAAAATCACAAGCCATGGCGCAGTGCGGACATATTCGGCCGCCGATTCCGACAGCATGCGGCCCCATGACGGATACGGCTCGGGAATGCCGAGGCCAAGGAACGACAGCGAGGCCTCGGTGAGGATGGTCGAGCCGAGTTGGGCGGTTGCCAGCACGATCAACGGCGCCAGCGTATTGGGCAGCACATGACGCAGCGCAATCCGCATTTCGCTCATACCGATCGATTTCGCCGCTTCGACGAACGGCAGCTCGCGCAGCGCCAATGTGTTGGCGCGAATGACGCGGGCAACCGTCGGGATCAGGGGAATCGCGATCGCGAGGATGACATTCGGCAGCGATGGCCCAAGCGCCGCGGTCATCACAAGTGCGAGCACCAACAGCGGCAGTGCCTGCAAGATATCGGTCACCCGCTGGAACACCAGGTCGACCCAGCCGGAGAGATAGCCCGAGGCAAGGCCGATCATCACGCCGATCGAAGAGCCGAGCGCGGTCGAGCCGATGCCGACCGCGAGCGAAATGCGCGCGCCATGAATGATCCGGCTCCAGACGTCGCGGCCAAAGGAGTCCGTCCCCATCCAGTGCCGCGCGTCGGGACGCAGTAGCGCATGCGCGGAATCAACAGACAGCGGATCGTAGCGGCAGATCAGGTCGGCCGATGCCGCCGCCCACACGAACAGCACCATGATGCAGAAGCCGATCGCACCGAGCACATGGCGTTGCGCCAAAAACACCAGCCGGCGCCACCCACGCGTCGCGTTGGCGCCGGCGCGCTTCAATTCGCTGTCGTAGTTGATCGCGTCCAAGCGGGCCCCCTAATCCGTGTAGCGGATGCGCGGGTCGAGCGCAGCGTAGAGCATGTCGACCGTGAAATTCGCGAACACGACGACCACCGCGATGAACATCACGATATTCTGCACGATCGGATAGTCGCGCCAGCGCAAGGCCTCGACCAGAAAGCGGGCGACGCCGGGAATGTTGAAGACGGTTTCGGTGACGATCAAGCCGCCGATCAAAAACGCCGCCTCGATGCCGATCACGGTGATGACGGGGAGGATCGCGTTCTTCAGCGCATGGCGAAAGTTGACGGTCGCCTCGGATGCGCCCTTGGCCCGCGCGGTACGGATATAATCCTGCCGCAGGATCTCGAGCATCGAGGAGCGCGTGATCCGCATCGTCAGCGCGGCGCTGCGGAAACCGACGGCCATCGCCGGAACGGCATAGATCGCGAACGCCTCGGTCCAGGTTTTCGGATTGGGATTGAAGATCGGCATCGATCCGAACAGGGAAACGGACGCCATCAGGATCAAAAGCCCGAGCCAGAACGAGGGCAGCGACAATCCGCTCAGGCTGACGACACGCAAGGCGTAATCGAGCCGCGTGCCCTGCTTGACCGCGCTGATGACGCCCAAGGGAATGCCGATCGAGGCGGAGAACATCAGCGCCAGCCCAGCGAGCCTTGCGGTGATCGGAATCCGCGGCAGGATTTCGTCGAGCGCGGGCTTTTCGGAAACGTAGGAATAGCCGAGGTCGCCGTGCAACAACCCGCCGATCCAATGCAGATATTGCACGACGATCGGCTGATCGAGCCCGAGGTCGCGCTCCAGATTGGCCTTCTCCGCCGGATCGACATAGCCGGCCGCCGCGAACAAGATGTCGACGATGTTGCCGGGCACGACGCGCAGCAGCACGAAGATGATGACCGAGATCCCGAACAGGGTCACGAGCATCAGAACGAGGCGTCGCACGATATAAGCAAACACCTGGCTGCTCTCCTGGCTGTCCGTCGGGCTCGGAACGCGGGCCTGCGGCTACTTGTCCAGCCACACATCCTCGTAGCGATAGCCATTATACGAGCTGTTCACCATGATGGTGACGCCCTTGACATAAGGCTGCCAGCACGTGCCCCCGCGGCCGTGGAAGATGATGGGACGGGCGACGTCTTCCTGAAGCTTTTTGTCGATTTCCCAGACCAGCTTCTTGCGCTTGGCGACATCGGTCTCCTGGGATTGCTGGTCGAACAGTTTTTCAATCTCCGGATTGCAGTAGTTCGTGTAGTTCCGCTCCGATTTGCAAGAGTAATTCTCGTAGAACGACTGGTCCGGATCGTCGACCGCATTGCCGGTGAGGTTGAGGCCGAGCGCGTAATCCTTGCGCGCGACTTTCGAAAACCAGTTGGCGGTCTCGACGACGTCGAGGTCGGCGTCGATATAGACACTCTTGAGCTGATCGATCAGGATCACGGCAGGGTCGCGGTACTGCGCGATATTGCGCGTCGAGACCTTGACCGTGAGGTGCTTGTCCGGGCCGTAACCGGCCTTCTGCATCAGTTTGCGCGCTTCCTCCCGGTTGGCATTGATGTCGGGGCCGTAGCCCGGGATCGTCTCCAGCATTTCCTTCGGCATGCCCCAGATGCCGCCCGGCCGGGGAAGCATGGTGCCGCCGATATCGGCCTGACCCTCGAACAGGATCGAGATGAAGGCGTTGCGATCGAGCGCCAACGCCATCGCGCGGCGAATGTCCGGATTGTCGAATGGCGGCGACGTCGAGTTGACGATGATGTTGGTCGAGACGTTGGTCGGCTCGTTCACGCACACCGCGTTCGGCGCCTGCGTCTTCATGTCCTTGAGCAGCGGGACCGTCACCTCGGTCGGAAACGTCATGTCGAACTTGCCGGCGACGAACGCCAGGATGGCGGTCGATCGATTCGGGATGATCGTGAATTCGATGCCGTCGAGATGCGGCAGGCCCTTCTTCCAATAATCCGGATTTCGCACCAATTTGATCGATTCATTGGCCTTGAACTCGACGAACTTGAACGGCCCGGTGCCGATCGGATGGGTGCGCATTTCCGCCGGCGTCACGTGGCAGGGATAGATCGGCGTATAGCCCGACGCGAGCAGTGCCAGCAGCGCCGGCTGCGGCCGCTTCAGATTGAACGCGACCTCGAAGTCGCCATTGGTTGTGACGTCGGCGACCTGGTCGTACCAGGATTTGCGCGGGTTCTTGCGGAATTTCTGTGGCGACTTCCCCATCACCATGTCGAAGGTGCATTTGACGTCGTTCGACGTGAACGGCTTGCCGTCGTGCCACTTGACGCCTTGCCTCAGCTTAAAATCGAGGGTCTTGCCGTCGCCGCTCCAGGCCCAGCTCTCGGCAAGATCCGGGACGATCGTATCCATGCTGTTTTGGGCCACGTCCTGCTTGTAGATGACGAGATTGTTGAAGACGGGCATGAAGGGAATGTTGGTCGAATAGGTCGCCTCCTCATGGATCGAGGCGCTGCCCGGGCTGTCGCGATGGTACATTCGCAAAATGCCGCCCTGCTTCGGCTCGGCCGCGGGCGCAGCACTGGAAAACGCCAGCAACGACAATATTGCGGCGGCAAGCGCCGGCACGCTCCGCATGCTTCTCTCCCTCCAAGTTTCGGCCTCGTGATGGGCCAATTTATCGAACGATAGCATGGCGGAGGGACCGCGCAACCAGCAAGGCCGCTGGGCGCATTGGCAATTCGGACTAATGCAGAGCGGTGCGGCCGATCACCGCAGCGACGCTCGCCTTAATCGTCAGACTTCCAGCTTGTCGCCGCCTTTGAGGTCGAGGATTTCGCGGGCCTCGTCCGAGGTCGCCACTTGAAGGCCGAGACCTTCGATGATCTTGCGGGCGAGCGTCACCTGCTCGGCATTCGATGCCGCCATCCGGCCGGGCGCGGCCCACAGCGAGTCTTCCAGCCCGACGCGGACGTTGCCGCCCATCGCGGCCGCCATTGCTGCGATCGGCAGTTGATTGCGCCCGGCGCCCAGCACCGACCAGATCATCTTATCGCCGAACAGCCGGTCGGCGGTACGCTTCATGTGCAGCACGTCTTCGGGGTGGGCGCCAGTGCCGCCCTGCAAGCCGAACACCGTCTGCACGAACAGCGGCGGCTTCACCATGCCCTGCTCGAGGAAATAGTTCAGGTTGTAAAGATGGGCGGTGTCATAGCATTCGAACTCAAACCGCGTGCCGGTCTCCGACAATGTCTTCAGCACAAATTCGATGTCCTGAAAGGTATTGCGGAACACGATATCCTTGTTCTGAACATGTTTGAGCTCCCAGTCGTGCTCGAATTTCTTGAAGCGGTTGAGCATGCCGAAAAACCCAAAATTCATCGAGCCCATGTTCAGCGAGGCGACCTCGGGCTTGTAGACCGCGGCGGGGCGGACACGCTCGTCCACCGTCATGGTCGGCGCGCCGCCGGTGGTGAGATTGATCACGCAGTTCGATCGCTGTTTTATAATTTTCAGAAACGGCGCAAAAGCTTCCGGGCTCTGGTCGGGCTGACCGGTTTTCGGGTTGCGGGCATGCAGATGCACGATCGCGGCGCCGGCTTCGGCGGCATCGACCGCGGCGTCGGCGATTTCCTGCGGCGTCACAGGCAAGGCCTTCGACATCGAGGGAGTGTGGATCGCGCCGGTCACGGCGCAGGTGATGATGACTTTGCGGCTCATGTTTTGCTCTCTTTCTTGCAGGGATCGATATTTTCGGTCTGGGCGGCCTTGTGCGCGGCCAGCGCGGCAAGCCGCTCGTTGCGGCGTTGCGTCAGCGCTGCGATGCGCTCGGGCGAAGGCTGCTGCGGCCACGCTGCGATCACGCGCTCTACATTCGGGCTTTGGTAGACGTCAGGCCCTGCGGCGGCCGCCGCCAGCTCCTTGTAGAAGCCGGTATAGCGTGCGCAATAATCGGGAATGCCGCCGGGCGCGTTGAGTTCGATGGTCTCGAACGGACCCAGGAACGACCAGCGCAATCCCAGGCCATCCTTGATGGTGTGATCGAGATCCTCGGCCGAAATATACCCCTCGCCGACGAGGCGGAATGCTTCGGCTAGCAGTGCGCCCTGCAGCCGGTTGAGGACAAAACCGTTGATCTCGCGATTGATGGTGACCGGCACCTGCCCGATCTCGCGATAGATATTTTTCGCGCGGTCGATCGCCTCGGGCGATGTCCAGGGCGCGCCGCACAGTTCCACCAGCGGTATGAGATGCGGCGGATTGACGGGATGACCGACCAGGCAGCGCGCCCGGCCCGGCAGCGTCTCGGTGAAGCGCGATGCGGTGATGGCCGAGGTCGAGGAGACCAACAGCGCGTCCGGCGGTGCGAGCCTGTCGAGCTGGGCAAAGATGGTCTGCTTCTCCTCGACTTTCTCGGGCCCGTTCTCCTGAACGAAGGCGACGTCCATCACGGCCTCGCGGAGGCTTCCAGCAATGGAAACCCGGGCCACGGCGCCATCGGGATCGTCGGCGAGGCCATGGCGGGCCAGGGCGTGCAACTCATCGCGGATCAGGCGGGGCGCCGCCCTAAGCGTCGGAATGTGCGGATCGCTCAGCCGCACGTTCCATCCCGCACGGGCGAAGATCGCGGCCCAGGCGCGTCCGATCAGGCCGGCGCCGACGATGGCAACGTTGCGTTCAATGCTTGTCATTTCCTTCTCATGTCTTCCTCACAGCCAAAGCACCTTGCGGCGCAGTTCGAGATTATCCCGCAAATCCCTGGACGGGCCCTCATGAATCACCCGGCCGCGCTCCAGCGCCACCGTGGTATCCGATAATGCCAGCGCCAGGTCGAGATTGTGATCGACGATAATGATGGCGATTTCCTTGCGCAGGCGATCGAAAGTCTCGAACAATTGCTCGACGACCGTCGGCGCCAGGCCTTCGAACGGTTCGTCGAGCAGCAACACCCGCACGTCGCCGGACAGCGCGCGGGCCACCGCGACCATCTGCTGCTCGCCGCCGGAGAGATAATCGGCGGGGCTATCGAGCCGCTCACGAATCCGTGGGAAATATTCGTAGATGCGCTCGCGCGTCCAGTGCACGCCATTGCCGGTCTGGCGCTTCAATGCGCCGAGCTCGAGATTTTGTTCGACGCTCATTCCGGCGAACAGGCCGCGGCCCTGCGGCACGTAGCCGATGCCGAGGCGGGCGTGCTCGGCGGAAGAGAGCCCGATCAATTCGTGGTCGGCGAGTTTGATCGACCCGTTCGAGGCCGGCGCGATGCCGATCAACGTCTTGAGCAGCGTCGACTTGCCGGCGCCGTTGCGTCCCAGCAGCGCGATGATCTCGTTTTCATGGAGAACAAAATTCACATCGGTGAGAATATGGCTCTTGCCGTAAAACGTATCGACATGCGCTGCGGTCAGCAGCGCGTTGATACGAGCGGCGGTCTCGCGCGGGCGCGCGGCGACTTCAGTCGCGCCGGAGCCGATATAGACCGCCTGCACCTCCGGGCTCGCGCGCGCGTCCTCGACGGAACCGTCGAGCAGCACCCGGCCTTCGTTCATCACCGTGACCTGATCGGCGAGCTGAAACACCCGGTCGATGTCGTGTTCGACCAGAAGCACCGGCAGATCGGACGAGATGCGTTTTATGATCGCGCCGATCCGCTCGCGTTCCGCCGCGGCTAAGCCTGCGAGCGGCTCGTCCAATAACAGCACGCGGGGAGCGGTCGCGAGCGCGACGCCCATGTCGAGCAACCGCTGGCCGCCATAGGACAACATACCCGCTTCGGCCTTTTCGATGCCGGCAAGGCCGAGATAGCGGATCGTCGCATCGGTTTCGGCATTGATCGCATCGATCGACAACGCGCTGGTGAGGGGATCGAAGCGGCGCGGATGCCGCGCCTGCACGGCAAGGCGGATGTTTTCGCCGACGCTGAGCGAGGGAAACAGATTGGTGATCTGGAATGAGCGGCCGATGCCGGCGCTTGCGATCTCCTCCGGGGCGTGGCCTGCGATCGGCAGGCCCATCAGCGACACCGCGCCCTCATCCGGGGCATACATGCCGGACAACAGATTGAACGCCGTGGTCTTGCCGGCGCCATTGGGGCCGATCAACGCATGCAGGGTGCGGTCGGCGATCGAGATGTCGATGCCCTGCACCGCGCGGATGCCGCCAAAACTCTTGACGATGTGGCGGGCGGAAAGCACCGCGCCGTCGACGTGGGATTCGGGCCGCAAAAATTCCGGCAGCGGCAGCACCTCGATGCGGCGCGCCGACATCGCGGCATCCTCGGTGGTCCGCTTGCGGAAGGGCGCGATCAGCCGTTCGCCGACGCCGACGAGGCCGGTCGGCGAGAATACGATGAAGGCGACGAAGACGAGGCCGAACCAGAACAGCCAGTTCTCGGTGTAGATGCCCAAGAATTCGCGGAAAAGAATAAAGAACAGCGCGCCGAGCGCGGGGCCCAGAAAACTGCGCATGCCGCCGATCACGACCATCGCCAGGAGATCGCCGGAGAACGATACCGAGATCGGATCGGCCGAGGTCATGCGGTTCTGGTAGAGCAGCAGGATGCCGGCAAGCCCGGTGATCGACGCCGACAGCACGAAGGCGAGCAGCTTGTAGCGGTTGGTCGGATAGCCGAGGAAACGTGCACGCTGCTCGTTCTCGCGGATCGCCACCAGCACGCTGCCGACGGTCGAATTATGGAAGCGCCATAACAGGATCAGCACCAGCATCGCAATCAGGGCGACCAGCCAATAATAGTCGGTCGACGATTCCAGGTTAAAACCGAGTAGCGTCGGCCGGGTGATGCCGCCAAGCCCGTTCTCGCCACCGGTGACCTCGGTCCAGCGAAACGACACCGCGTACAGCATCGCCGACAGCGCCAGCGTCAGCAGCGAAAAATACACGCCGCGCCGTCGCAGGATCAGAAACCCGAACGCCCCCGCGACGATGGCCACGATCAGCACGCCCGCGATGACCGGACCGAAGAACGAATCATGCATCCAGTTGCGCTGCAGCAGCGCCGCCGCATAGGCGGCCAGCCCAAACCAGGCGCCATGGCCGAATGACACCAGGCCGGTATGCCCGACCAGGATGTTCAGCGCCATGCAGGCGATCGCGTACGTGACGACTTCGGTGGCCGAGGTCATGGTGAGGCCGAGCGCCAGCAGCACCGGCGGCAGCACCAACAGCCCGAGCGCGGCAATCAGCAAAGGAATCGGCAGGCGCTTCCACATCTCGCCGCGCCTCACTCGAACCGCAAGATGCGCTCGCCGAACAGGCCGCGCGGCCGGAACAGCAGCACCAACAGCATCAGGAGATAGATCGCCGCGGTCGAAGCCGCGGAATAGCCGATGCCGACCATGACGCCCTTGACGAGACCGACCAGCAGCGCCGCAGCCACCACGCCCCAGAACGAGCCGAGGCCGCCGATCACCACGACGACGAAGGCCGGCGTGATGATTTCCTGACCCATCGCCGGATGGATCGAATAGATCGGCGCCAACAATACGCCGGCGAGCCCCGCAAGCCCGATGCCGAGCGCTGCCACCGCCGACATATAAGGCTGCAGCGAAATGCCGAGCGCGCCGACCATGTCCGGGTTCTGCACGCCGGCGCGCACCACGCGACCGAAGGAAGTTTTTTGCAGCAGCAGCCACAGCCCGGCAATGCAAGTAGCGGCGATGCCGAGCAGCACGACGCGGTAGAACGAATAGATAAAACTGCCGATCGCGACCTGACCACGCAGCGGGGGCGGGATCGAATAGGACAATGGCGGCGCGCCAAAAATCATGCGCAACACTTGCTCGGCCACCATGGCGAGGCCGAAGGTCATCAACAGCGAGAGGATCGGATCGGAACGATAGAAGCGGCGGAACAGCGTGCGTTCGACCACCATGCCGAGCAGGGCAACCGCGACCGGCGCCGCCACGAAAGCGCCGCCGAAGCCGAGATAGGGCGAAAGTACCAGCGTGAGATAGGCGCCAATCGCATAGAACGCGCCATGGGCGAGATTGACGATGCCGCCGAGCGAGAAGATCAGCGACAGGCCGAGCGCGATCAGCAGATAATAGACGCCGTCAAGCAGCCCGTTGAGGATTTGCTGCGCTAACAACATGGCGGACATGGATTTGGCCCCCGGCAAGACGACGGATCAGAAGCGGTCATTGTGAGCCAACGGGTCGGCGCGAAGCGCCGCCCGATGACGGGCTCCGCGAAGCAATCCAGAGGTGGAATACCGGGGTAGATGGATTGCTTCGTCGCTTCGCTCCTCGCAATGACGGGAAAACGGACGGTTCGTTATCAACCGATCAAGTCGGGAACGTGCAACTGTTCTCTTCCTTGGTGGCGGCAATCACTTCGAGATCTTCGTTCGGACCCGGCACCGCCGGGCTCGAAGTAAAAATGTCCCACTGGTTCTTGATCTTGTCGGCGGGCAGCGCGGTGACCGCGTACATCTCATGCATCAATTGGTGATCCGAGGCGCGGAAATAGCCCGGTCGTGTCTTGAGCAGATCGAATTTTGCACCTTTTTCGAAATGCTCGATGATCGCTGTCGAATCGGTTGATTTCAGTTCATTGACGGTCTGCGCCACGATCTTGGTGGCGATGTAGTCGCCCCAGGCCTGGTTCTCCGGCGGCTTGGAATATTTCTTGGTGAAGGTCGCCACGAATGCCTTGGTGCCGGGCGTGTCGAGCAGATGATGCCAGACCACCGGCCAGGTGCCGACGAAATTGCCCTTGCCTGCCGCCCAGGCGAGCGCCGTGTCGAAACCAAAACCGCCCACCGGAAAAGTCAGGCCGAACTCGGCATATTGCTTGAGGAAGTTGGTGATCTGGTTGCCGGCGAGGTTGATCACGACCAGATCGGGTTTTGCTTCGCGAATTTTCAGGAGATAAGCCGAAAAGTCGGTGGCATCGGTCGGGACCAGATCGTCGCCGGCGAAATTGCCGCCATTGGCTTCCATGAAGCGTTTTGAAACTTTTAGGAGGTCGTGACCGAACGCATAGTCGGCCGTTAGCGAATACCACTTCTTGCCCTTGACCAGACCGTCGCGCAGGAACGAGCGGCCGACGGTTTTGACATACATCGAATTCTGCGATTCGACGTGGAACATGTAGCGCTTGCAATCGGAACCGCGCAGCGCGTCCGAATTGCCGCCGGTGTTGATGTAAAGCACCTTGTTGCGCTGCGCGACCTGCGCGATGGTCAGGCACGAGGCGGAAGAAATCTCGCCGATAATGCAGGCGACCTTGTCGCGCTCGATCATGCGCTCGGCCTTGGTCGAAGCGGTCTGCGGGTTGACCGAATCCTCTTTCAGCACCTCGACCTTGCGTCCCATCATGCCGCCTGACGCATTGATCTCTTCGACCGCGAGATCGACCGCCATCACGGCATATTCGCCGAGCGGCCCGAGAAACCCGGTGCGCGGCGTCAAATGGCCTATTTTGATCACGTCGGTGGTCTGCGCGCGCAAAATCGCCGGCGCGGAAATGCCCGACACGAGCGCGATGCCGCCGGCGGTCTTGAGCAGGCCGCGGCGCGTGAATTGATGGTGGTCTGACATCAGCCTTCGTCTCCCTGGGTCGGCCGCGCGGATCGCGGCTGTTTTATTTTCCGGCAGACGCTACGCCTCTTGGAGCGGCGCTTTGCTCCCGCTTGCCGTGATCTGTGATCACAGTTAGAGTTGCAAAAGGCGGAGGTGTTGTCGAGTCCTCTCTCGACATTTCGCGATGTGCATGGAGATCTGGCGTTGAATTTGCCCGCCGCGCTCAATCTGGTCGCGCCGCTCGATCGTCAGACGCTGGGCGAGCGCGCCTACGCAAAACTCGCCGATCTGCTGATATCCGGCCGGCTGGCGCCGGGCGAGAAATTATCGTTGCGCGCGGCCGCCGACGTGCTCGGCGTCTCCATCATGCCCGTGCGCGAGGCGGTGTCGCGGCTGGTCGCCGACAAGGCGCTCGAAGTGACGCCGAACCGCGCAGTGCGGGTGCCCCTGATGTCGGCCGCGCAATTTCGCGATCTCACCAAGGTGCGTATCGCGATCGAGGGCCATGCGGCGGCGCAGGCGGCCCAGCATCGTGACAAGCGCGACCTCGCCTCGATCGCGCGCGCGGAAGCGGCGATGCGGGCGGAAAGCGAGCAGGCTGCGCCCGATTTGCCGCGCGCGGTCGAGCTCAACAAGACTTTTCACTTCGCGGTCTATGAAGCGGCGCATTCGCCGATCCTGGTGGAGATCATCCGCGCGCTCTGGCTGAAGGCAGGCCCGGTAATCAATCTCGATCTGCGCGCCAATCCCGAACGATTGGCGAAGGGCGATGCGATCCGGTTTCACGGCGATGTGCGGAGCGCCATCGCCGCCGGTAACGCTGCGGCGGCGCAGGGCGGAATAGCCAATGATATCACGGGCGCCGCCGACTTCATCCTTTCCCGCGGCGGTCTCGCCGGCTGATTTTTCAAAGGACATCCCGGAGCGAACATGGATCTCGACATCAAGGGTTTGCGCGTGCTGGTCACCGCCGGCGCCAACGGCATCGGACTTGCGATCGCGCGCCGCTTTGCAAGCGAAGGCGCAAAAGTTCACACCTGCGACGTTGATGAGATGGCGCTTTCCGCGCTGGCGGCAAGCGATCCCACGATCACCTCGACGCCGTGCGACGTCTCGGACCGATCAGCCGTGAAAAAGCTGTTCGCGGAGGCGACCGCAAAGCTCGGTGGCCTCGACGTGCTCGTCAACAATGCCGGCATCGCCGGGCCGACGGCGAAAGTCGAGGAGATGAACCCGGAAGATTGGGACCGCTGCCTGGAAATTTGCCTCACCGGGCAGTTCAACTGCACCCGGCTCGCGGTGCCGTTGCTACGCCAAAGCAAGAACGCCTCGATCGTCAACATCTCCTCGGCTGCGGGGCGGGTTGGCTTTGCGATGCGCACGCCCTATGCGGCGGCGAAATGGGGCGTGATCGGACTGACAAAATCGCTGTCGATCGAGCTCGGGCCGGACAATATCCGCGTCAATGCGATATTGCCGGGCCTTGTCGCCGGCGACCGCCAGCGCCGCGTGCTCGAGGCAAAAGCGCAGCAGCGCGGGATTTCCTATGCCGAGATGGAGCGCACGGCGTTTTCCTATACCTCGATCAAGGACTATGTGACGCCGGAGCAGATCGCCGATCAGATTCTGTTCATGTGCAGCCCGCGCGGCAAAACGATTTCCGGGCAAGCCATCTCGATCTGCGGCGATACGCAGATGCTCGGATAGGGGAGTAATCCGGCGCTTGGTGGACGCGCTGCGCTGCTCTCCAGCCGCCCGTCAGCGCGCCGTGGTCTGAGCGACCGCTCCGACGATCGAAACCGCATTGTTCCATTCGCTGGCCCCGATCTTGGTAGCGACCAGGATCAGCGTCACCGCCAGGATCAGCCGCAGCGCGGTTTCCGGCACGCGGGTCGCGAAATAGCTGCCGATTACGATGCCGGGGAGCGAGCCCATCAGCAGCACGCTCATCAGATGCCAATCGATCGCGCCCATCGCCCAGTGGCCGATGCCGGCGACCAGCGTCAACGGCACCGCATGCGCGATGTCGGAGCCGACGATGCGCGCCATCGGCAGTTGCGGGTAAAGCAACAGCAGCGCGGTCACGCCGACCGCGCCGGCGCCGACCGATGAAATCGAGACCAGCACGCCGAGCAGTACGCCGACCAGCACCGTCAATCGCCCGATGGTGCGGGCGTCGAGCCGCTCCATGCGCCAGCGCAGCTGCTCCAGCACGGTCTTGCGGAATATCAGCGATGAGGCGGTGAGGATCAGCGCAAAGCACAGCACGATGTTGACGAGGCTGCGTCCGGCCTCGCCGTTGAGCTCGAGCTGCCACAGCACCAACATGGTCAGGATGCTGGCCGGAATGCTGCCGCTGGCCAAGCGAAGCACCGCCGGCCAGTGGATGCTGCGTGCAAAGCCGTGCACGACACTGCCGCCGACCTTGGTGGCGGAGGCGTAGAGCAGATCGGTGCCGACTGCGGTCGATGGATGGATGCCGAACAAAAGGATCAATAGCGGCGTCATCAGCGAGCCGCCGCCCACACCGGTCATGCCGACCAGAAGACCGACGCCGAAACCCGAAGCAACATAGAGGGGATCAATCACGGATACCGACCGGGCCTGAGCAGCAGATTGGCCATCGCCAAGAGTTCCTTCGTTGTTCGGCCCGAGCGCCACGCGCCCGTCCATACCGTCCAGATACTGTCAGGTAGGATCAACCTTCTGACCACGGCAATAGCGCGGGAGAAAAAAGAAAGTTCCTTGCGTCGATCAGGATTTGGTGGAGATTTTTCCCAGCCAGCCGAGATGCGGCGGAATCGGCGCCCTCAGCGTTCCCCGTTCCATTTTCGCGCTAATTTTAGGCATAAATCAGACGCGCTACCTGCCGCGGACGCTTTTGAGGCAGCGCGTACCAAAACAGCGCGGCGATGGCTCGCCGCGCTGCCGGTATCCGGATGACTCAGCACATGTCTGTGCCGGCTGAAGTGCCTTGGCTCAGTGATAGATCTCGAACAGACCGGCGCCGCCCTGGCCGCCGCCGATGCACATCGTCACCACGCCCCATTTGGCCTTGCGCCGCCGTCCCTCCTGCAGGAGGTGGCCGGTCAATCGGGCGCCGGTCATCCCGAAGGGATGACCGATGGCGATCGAGCCGCCATTGACGTTGTATTTTTCCGGATCGATGCCGAGCTGGTCGCGGGAATACAGGCACTGGCTGGCAAATGCCTCGTTGAGTTCCCACAGATCGATATCGTCGATCTTCAGGCCCTGCCGCTTCAACAGTTTTGGCACCGCGAACACCGGACCGATGCCCATCTCGTCAGGCTCGCAGCCTGCCGCAGCCCAAGCCACGAAGCGGCCGAGCGGCTCGAGGCCGCGCTTTTCGGCATCTTTCGCTTCCATCAGCACCACGGCTGCCGCACCGTCAGACAATTGGCTGGCATTGCCGGCCGTGATGTATTTGCCGGGACCTTTTACCGGTTCGAGCTTGGCAAGGCCCTCCATCGTGGTGTCGGGCCGGTTGCACTCGTCGCGGTCGACGACATAGTCGACGATGCTCTCGGCTTTTGTGACCTTGTCGACCAATTTCATCTTGGTCTTCATCGGGACGATTTCGTCCTTGAACTTGTTGGCCTGCTGGGCCGCGGCCATGCGGCGCTGCGATTCCAGCGAGTACTCGTCCTGGTATTCGCGGCTGAGCTTGTAACGCTCGGCGACGATATCGGCGGTGTCGATCATGGCCATGAAGATGTCGGGCGCGGTCTTGAGCAGTTCCGGATCAATCGATTCCTTCGGCGAGCCGCCGCCGGGGATCGAGATGCTTTCGACGCCGCCGGCAACGATGCAATCGGCGCCATCCGAGCGGATCGAGTTGGCCGCCATCGCGATGGTCTGCAGCCCGGACGAGCAGAAACGGTTCACTGACACGCCGGCGGTCGATTTCGGCATGCCTGCGAGCAGCGCGGCCTGACGGCCGATATTGGGCGCGCCGTGGGCGCAATTGCCGAGATAGCAATCCTCGACATAATCCTTCTCGACGCCGGCGCGCTCGACGGCGTGCTTGATGGCGTGCGCCGCTATCGACATCGGCGGGGTGATGTTGAATCCGCCGCGGCCGGATTTCGCGAGCCCGGTACGGGCATAAGAAACAATGACGGCTTCACGCATGTTTTTGTTCTCCCTTTGAAGTGGCGATTATGCCCTGCCGAAACTGTGGTCGTATATAGTTTTCACCGGGGTAATGAAAATACCGCCCGGGCCTTAAGCTTTCCGGCTGGTGGAATTACAGGTTGCCTCCGCTCTTTCTGAGCCGGGCCTGCCCGTGTCCTCTAGTAATGCGGGTCGTACATCTGCGACTGAACGTGGCCGATCAGATCATTGGGCACGTGGCCGGTGGCAAGGCCGCGCCGGTAAGCCACCTCGGCAACCGCAGCTCCGATATGCGCCGAGACCTCGCGAATCCGCGGCAGCGCCGGATAAAGACTGCCCTGAAGAATGTCGGCTTCGTCGACAAGGTGCGCCAGCGTATAGGCGGCGGCCATGAACATCTCGTCGGTCACCAATCGTGCGCCGCTCGCGATCGCGCCAAGGCCGACGCCGGGGAAGATGTAGGAATTGTTGCCCTGGCGCGGCACCAGCGTCTTGCCGTTGAGCTGCACCGGATCGTACGGGCTGCCGCAGGCGAACAGCGCGCGACCCTCCGTATGGCGGTAAGCCTCCTCGGCGGAGCATTCTGACTTCGAGGTTGGATTGGACAGCGCGAACACGATCGGCCGATCGTTGATTTCGGTCATGGCCTGCAGCACCTCCGGCGTGAAGGCGCCACCGACCGCCGCGACGCCGATGATCGCCGTCGGCTTGAGCGTGCGGATCGCGGTCAGGAAGTCGCCGATCGGCGCCTGCTCATGGGCGTAGCGAAGTTTGTGCTCGCTAAGGCCTGGACGATTCTTCACCACCAGGCCGCGCGAATCCACAAGCCAGTTGCGCCGCAACGCCTCGGCTTCGGAAGCGCCTTGCGCCATCATCGCCGACACCACGAGATCGGCGATGCCAGTCGCGGCTTCGCCTGCACCCAGGAACAGCAATCTCTGATCATTCAGATTGCCGCCGGTCGCGCGCAGGGCCGACAGCAGGCCCGCGAGCGCGACCGCAGCCGTTCCCTGGATGTCGTCGTTGAAGACGCAGGCCTTGTCGCGATATTTCTGCAGCAGCCGGAACGCCGAATGATTGGCAAAATCCTCGAACTGAATCAGCACGCCGGGAAAAACCTCGCGTGCGGCGGTCATGAATTCGTCAACCAGTTCGTCATAGGCCGCGCCGCCCAGCCGTCGCTGGCGCAGGCCAATGTAATAGGGATCGTTCAGCAGGGCTTCGTTGTTGGTGCCGACGTCCAGCATCACCGGCAGGCAGAGTTCCGGGTGAACGCCGGCGCATGCGGAATAAAGCGAGAGCTTTCCGACCGGAATGCCCATGCCGTTGGCGCCGAGGTCGCCGAGGCCAAGGATACGTTCGCCGTCGGTGACGACGATGAGCTTTGCCGGATAGGGCCAGTTGTTAAGGAGTTCGGCGATGTGCCCGCGATCGTTGGGTCCGATGAACAGACCACGCGGTCTCTGGAAGATGTAGCCGAACCGTTGGCAGGCGAGCCCGACCGTCGGCGTGTAGATCAGCGGCTGGATCTCATCGATGTTGTCGCTGACGACCCGGAAGAACAGCGCCTCATTGCGGTCGTGCAGCTCGTTGAGCGCCACGTATTTTGCAAGGTCACTGGTCAGACCGCGCAGGTTGGCCATCACCCGATCGGCCTGGGCCTGCATCGAAAACACATGCGCGGGCAAGAAGCCGCGCAATCCGAGCGCGTCGCGTTCCTCCTCGGTGAAAGCGGTGCCCTTGTTCAACAAGGGATCGCGCAACAGCGCCATGCCGCGCGGCAAATCAGAGGGTGAGCCAGCGCTCACGGAGACTGGAACACTCATCGCATTTCCCCCAAAGCCGGTTGATCGACTGGTTTATCCATTGCACGTCCAAACAATTGCTAATCCCTCATACGATCCTGGACGTCTTGTTGCCCCAATAGCGGTCGCGCAGCAGCCTCTTGTAGAGCTTGCCGGTGGGCAGCCGCGGCAGCTCATGTTCAAAATCGATCGACCGCGGCACCTTTTGGCGCGACAGTTTTTCGCCGCAGAATGAGATCAGCTCCTGCGCGAGATCGGGCCCCGGCAAAACTCCGGGCATCGGCTGCACCACCGCTTTCACTTCCTCGCCGAGATCGGGATTGGGAACGCCGAACACGGCGGCGTCCGCGATCTTGGGATGGGTGATCAGCAGATTCTCGCATTCCTGCGGATAGATGTTGACGCCGCCGGAGATGATCATGAAGGTCGCGCGGTCGGTCAGATAGAGATAGCCGTCCTCGTCGACATATCCGACGTCGCCGACCGTGCTCATGCTGCCGTCGGGTGAGCGCGCCTCCTGGGTCTTGTTCGGATCGTTGAAATATTCGAACGCCGTTGCGGTCTTGAACCAGACCGTGCCGGGCGTGCCGACCGGGCAGGGTTTTAGGTTCTCATCGAGAATGTGGAGGTCGCCGAGCAAAACCTTGCCCACGGTGCCCCGGTGCGCGAGCCATTCGGTGCTATTGCATGCGGTAAAGCCGAGGCCTTCGGTGGCGCCGTAATATTCGTGGATGATCGGGCCCCACCATTTGATCATGTCGTCTTTCACCATCGACGGACAGGGCGCCGCGGCGTGGATCACGACCTCGAGGGATGAGAGGTCGTAGCGCTTTCGCGTTGGCTCCGGCAGTTTCAACATCCGCGAAAACATCGTCGGCACCAATTGGCTGTGGGTGACACCCCATTTCTCGACCAGCGCGAGATAACGTTCGGGATCGAAATGCTCCATGATAATGGCGGTGCCGCCGACGCGGATGGTCAGATTGACGGCGGCCTGCGGCGCCGAATGATAGAGCGGCGCCGGCGACAGATAGATCATTCCCTCGCGGTAGAGCCAAAGTTTTTCCAGGAAGTCGAACAGTGCCATCTGCTGCACCGGCGGCTGCTCGGCCAGCGGCCGTAGAATCCCCTTCGGCCGGCCGGTGGTGCCCGACGAATAAAGCATCGCAGTGCCGATGCACTCGTCTGCGATCGGCGTCTTGGGCAGGGCGCGCGTGGCTTCGTCAAGGCCAACGATGCGGTCGCTTTCGCTCGCGCCGTTGGCCACGATGCAGAGCTCGACTTTCGGGCATTCTTTCAGCGCCTCACGCGCAATATCAAGCTTTGCGAGGGAGGTGATGAGGATGCGGGATTCGCTGTTGTTGACGATGTAAGCCAGCTCGCTTGCCGTCAGATACGAATTCACACACGTATAATAAAGTCCGGACCGCTCGCCCGCGCCGCAGGCTTCGAGGTAGCGGTTGTTGTTCTCCATGAAGATCGCGTAGTGATCCAGCCGCTTCAGGCCGCGATGGCGCAACAAATGAGCCAGGCGATTGCTGCGCGCCTCCAATTCGGCATAGGTCACGGTCTCGCCGGTTTCAGCCATGATGAAGGCGGGCTGCAGCGGACGGAGATGGGCATGCTTGCCGGTGTACATCGTGGCTCCAGGGTTGTTATGCGGCCAGAAGCAGGATTTCGCGGACCTGCGCGGGAGAATCGATCTTGCGCGGGTTGCGCGGGACCCACGGAGTTTTCATCGCAGCTTCCGCGATGCGGCCGAAATGTTCGGGGCCGATCCGGACATCCTGCAGGCTGCGTGGCAGGCCGAGGCCGCGGATGAACGCGTCCAGCACGTCGGCTGCGTCCCTGCCCGGTTCTCCCATCGCCTCCGTGACCAGCGCCTGCCGATCGGCATTGGCCTGCTTGTTCCAGCGCATTACTGCCGGCAGCATCACGCAGGAGGTATATCCATGCGGCACGTCGTAGACGGCGCCGAGCACATAGCCGATGCCATGGCTCGCGCCCATCGGCACCCCCGCGGACAGCGCCCCCATCGAGAGCCAGGTGCCGATCTGGCAATTCATTCTGGCGTCGAGATCGCCGGGGTTTGCCTTCACCCGCGGCAGCGCCTGCGCGAGCATCGAAAGTCCCTTCATTGCCTGCGCGTCGGCGTAAGGATGGGTCTCGCGCGAGCACAGGCCTTCGACGCAATGGTCGACAGCGCGGATGCCGGTCGAGAGAAACAGCCATTCGGGGGTGTGCATGGTGATGGCGGGATCGAGGATCACCGCGCGCGGGATGGTGAGCTGATGGCGCAGCATTTCCTTGACCTTGGTCCGCGCGTTGGTGACGCCGGCGGCCGCGCTGAACTCGCCGCCGGCAATCGTGGTCGGCACGCTGATCTGGCGCACGCTCGGCGCGGTCATCGCGGGAACCGTGCCCTTGACCGTCCGCAGCGGGTCGATGCCGTCCACGCTGCGAACATTGTTCGCGAGGCAAAGCTGCACGGCTTTCGCGCCATCGGTGATCGAGCCGCCGCCGACGGTGACAATGAGATCGGCGCCGGCCGCGCGGGCCTGCTCGGTCGCGGCAATCACCGCTTCGCGGGGCGTGTGTGCCGGCATCGCGTCAAAGGTCGCGACGCAACGCGACCCAAGCGCGTGGCGGATTTTTTCGATCGCGTCGGTTGCGCGGTTGAGCGTGCCGCTGACCATCAGGAACGCGCGGGTCTTGCCCAGCCGGTCCATCTGCGCGACCACAGCCTCCGCGGCCGGGCGGCCGAAGACCACCTCGTCCATGGCGCCGAATACGACCCGCCCACTATGCACGGCGATTGTCCTCCCGGGAGGATCTGGTTTTGTTAATTGCCGACAATCTAGCGGAGGAGGAGCGGGGAGGGGAGCGAAAAAAAGCACAGTCATTGCCGGTGCTGCGAAGCACCAGAACTCGGAATAACCGGAGATTAAGGCGCGCGCCGTGCTGTGCCGCGCGCTTCTTCATCAATGATGCGCTGCCACAACGCCCGCACCATGTCCTTCATGACCAGCGCGTCTTGCCAGCGGTCCGACAATTCGGCGCCGTCGGGACCGGTGATGGCGTAAGGCGGCGGACCGAGTTCGCACAGAAAGGTTAACACCGCATCGGGGCCGGCACGCTCCCGCCACGAGCGGATGGCGTATTCCCACCAGCCCATGAACAATTCGACCCAGCCCTGGTGCTGTGGGAAGCCGAGCGAGATTTGTACCTGCTCGCGGCTGGCAATCCGGCCGTGAATGCCCCAGGAATGATCGAGAATGCGGCGGATCAGCGCGTGGTTTACCTCGTCCACCGGCCAGGCGAATTCACGGCCGACGAGATAATGCGAGACGTCAGCCGTCAGCCGCAGGTCGGGAAAGCACTCCAACAGTCTTAGCGTGAAGAACAGATCCGTGGTCATGCGGTCGCGATGGGTCTCGACATGCACGGCGACGCCGGACTCCTCCGCCAGCCGCCGCCAGCCGTCCAATAGCGGAATGCAATCCTCGATCCGGTGCGGGCGCACGTTCGGCTGCAGGTTGACATGGTCGGCGCCGAGCCGCGTCACCAACTCCAGCACCGGTTTCAAATCGTCGATGGTGGCCGGATAGCACTGCGCCTGCCAGATCATGCCGTGCCCGCGCAGGAAATCGGTCACTTCCGTCGCGAAAGCCGGATCGATGAAACGCACGCCGGCGCCATCGAAGCCGGCGTCGCGGATCATCGCGAGCTGGGTTTGCAGCGGCCACTCCGGTTGATCAGCCCGCCGCCGCTCCATCGCCCAAAGCGACTGCAGGATGCGCAGTTGCTGCGCCACGGCGTTAGGCTTGCGCCGGCACGGCCGTCGCGTGCATCAAGCCATCGGACGTGTTGTCGACCGTGATGCTCTCCTCATAGGTCTCTGGCCCGGCCCAGATCGCGAGCGCGGTGCAGGCCGAGAGAAGTATGGCGTAGCACGCCACCGGCCACCAACTTCCGGACGCCGCCACCAGAGCGGTAGCGACGAACGGCGCCGGACCGCCTGCG
Organism: Bradyrhizobium lablabi; assembly: GCF_900141755.1. Lineage (NCBI taxonomy): Bacteria > Pseudomonadati > Pseudomonadota > Alphaproteobacteria > Hyphomicrobiales > Nitrobacteraceae > Bradyrhizobium > Bradyrhizobium lablabi. The sequence continues at coordinate 4,694,646 of NZ_LT670844.1, forward strand.
AGCAGCGATCCCAATTCGCGCGCGAACGCAAACCCGGCAAAGCGTCGTTGCGGCGGGAACAGCTCGGCGAAATACGCCGCTTGCGGGCCGAACATCGCCGCCGTCACCACCGCCCGCGCGCCGATGAAGGCCACCGCGATCCAGATCCACTGTTTGGTTCCGACCAGCCAGAAGAACGGGAAGGCGAAGGCGATGCCGGCGAGCGCGCCGAACATATAGACCGGGCGCCGTCCGATCCGGTCGGAGAGCGCGGCAAAGCCCATAATGGCGAACAGCTCGATGACAAAGGCGAGCATCAGCGCGCTCAGTGCTTCGGATTTCGGCACGCCCAGCGTGCTGATGACGTAGTTCAGGCCGAACACCGGAAACAGATAGCCCAGTCCGTTTTCGGCGAGCCGCGCCCCCAGCACCACCATGAAGTTGCGCGGATGCCGGCGCAGCGCTTCCATCGCCGGATTGCGCTCGATCTTGCCGCGCGCGACCACGGCTTCCGTGAACACCGGCGTCTCCGCAAGCCGCAGGCGCACGAAAATGCCGAGCAGGATGAGCAGGAAGCTCGCCAGGAATGGCAGCCGCCAGCCCCACGACATCAAGTCCTCGCGCGGCAATACCGTCACCAGCGCAAACGCGCCGGCCGCGAGCAGATTGCCGACGGACACGCCGAGCGGGGCGAAACTGCCCCAGAAACCGCGCTGATGCGTTGGCGCGTTCTCAACCAGATAGATCACCGCGCCGCCATATTCGGCGCCGGCGCCCAGCCCCTGCACGACGCGCAAGGCGACCAGCATTGCCGGCGCCCAATAGCCGATTTGGGCGTAGGTCGGCAGCAAGCCGATCGCGGTGGTGCCGATACCGATCATCAAAAGCGTCGCCACCAGCACGGGCTTGCGTCCAAACCGGTCGCCCATGATGCCGAACAGGATCCCACCAAGCGGCCGTACGACAAAACCGACGCCGAAGGTCAGGAACGAAAGCAACGTGCCGACCAAAGGATCGCTCTTCGGAAAGAACAGATCGCCGAACACCAGCGCCGCGGCGGTGCCGTACAGGAAGAAGTCGTACCATTCCAGCGCCGACCCGACACTGGCCGCGAGTATTACGCGCAGGCGCGAGCGCATTGCACTATCGGCTGACATCTCCGTCATCGTTTCCCCCTGTTTTGTCTCTTGTCATTTGTTTTTGGCTGTTCGAGATTTTTAGCTGTTCGAAGTTCGAGCCCGTGCATCGCACGGACTCGTTCAAAATCACGCGGCGCGGGTGAAGTAGGATTTCTTCGCCGCCGACTGGGTTTCGTAGATGGATCCCTGCCGTTTTGCCGGTGGCAGCGGCAAGCGCACGGGGACTTCTGTCATTCGCGGCGCAATGACGGGATCGCCGGACAACAGGCGGCTGTTGAACTCATCAAAATCCTTCACCCCCATCAGCGGCCAGGCGTCGCTTGCGGCCACTTCATAGAGCAGCAGGTTGCGCGGGCGGTCGGATGTGTTCATCGCCGAGCCGTGGAGCGCCCGGACATGGTGGAACGACATGCTGCCGGCCCGCCCCATGCAGGGCACCGCGCGCTCGATCTCGCTTTTGATGGTGTCAGGATCGATCAGGCCGGCAAAGCAGCCGTCTTCGCCATGATGATTCCAGACCTCGCCTTTATGGGTGCCCGGCGTCACCAGCATCGGCCCGTTGGCGAGGTCGCAATCATCGAGCAGCACGCCGATCGCGAGCACGTCGTCATTGGTGTGCGGATAGAACGCCCAGTCCTGATGCCATTCGACCGGCGATCCATAACGCGCCGACTTCATGTTGAGCTTGGAGCCGTGCAGCCGTAAGCCCGGGCCGATCAGTTTCTTCAGGATGTCGAGGACCGCCGGACTGCGCACGATGTCGTTGAACAGCGCGTGCACCTTGTGCGGCGTCTTGATGCGGCGGACGCGGGGGCTTTCCGCGTTGTGGCCCGGTTCCAGATCGTAGATTTCGGTGTGTTCTGTCGTGTTTGACGCGCCGGCCACCAGCTCCGCGATCACCGAGCGCACCTGCGTAAGCGTCGTCGCATCCAGCACCTCGGGCACCACGATCACGCCATCGCGCTTGTAGGCCTGCACGTCTTGTTCTGAAATCATTGGACTTTTTTCTCCTGATAGCGCTACCATGGCCGAATGTTAGCGCTATCATTTGCCCCATGCAAGCCAAATGATGCATATCATGCTGGCGATGAGCACCCCCGATCCCACCGCACCGCATTCCGCGCCGACGCTGTCCGCCGTCGCGAAGCTCGCCGGCGTATCGTCGATTACGGTCAGCCGCGTGGTGCGTTTGCCCAACCTGGTTGCTCCAGAGACGCGCGGCCGGGTCGAGGCCGCGATGCGCGAACTGGGCTATGTGCCGAACCAGGTGGCGGGCTCGCTTGCCAGCGCCCGCACCAGTTCAGTCGGCGTGCTGGTGCCGACGATTGCGAATTCGATCTTCGCCGACACGGTGCAAGGCCTGTCCGACGAACTGGAGCCGCTCGGCTATGCCGTAATTCTAGCCCAGTCGCGCTACGACGCGGCGCGGGAGGATCGCATGCTCGCGGCATTGCTGTCGCGGCGTCCCGAGGCGATCATCATGGTGGGCTCGCCGGCGACCGAAGATGGCGCGCGGCTATTGCGGCGCGCCGGTATTCCGATTGCGGAGACGTGGGAGCTTCCGGCCGAGCCGATCGACGCGGTCGCGGGATTTGACAATTATGAAGCCGGCGTCGCCGTCGCGCGCCATTTCGTTGCACAGGGGCGCGAGAGTCTCGCCTTCATCGGCGGCGACGATCCCAGGGCGACGCGGCGCTGGAATGGATTCAACGACACGGTGCGGGCAGCTGGTGCAAAAGCGCCGCGCCGGCTGATTCTCGCGCGCAACGCTTCGGGCAGCGTTGCGGCGCTGGCGAATTTGCCCGGCGTGGACGCGGTGTTTGCCGCCAACGACGCGCATGCGATCGGCTTCATGTCCGGCCTGCGCGCGGCCGGACTCTTGCGCCATGGGCCGGCCGCGGAGCAACCGGTCGCCGTCATCGGCCTCGGCGATCTGGAAATGGGCCGGCTGATCTCGCCAAGCCTCTCCACCATCCGCGTCCACGGCGACGCCATTGGCCGCACCGCTGCCAAACTGATACTGACGCGCGAGGGCCCGCGCCATGTCGATCTCGGTTTTGAATTGGTGCTGCGGGATAGCGGGTGATCCCGTCATTCCGGGGCGATGCGTAGCGTCGAACCCGGAATCTCGAGATTCCCCGATGTGCAATTGCGCATCCGAGGTTCGCGCGATCGCGCGCCCCGGAATGACGGCGCTAAGTTAAAAGCCCGGCGATCTCGGCTAGCGCAACCTTGCGTTCCGAAAAAATAATGGCCGCCGCCTCGCGTTCCCAGTCGCGGGTACGCGGCTCGAGCGGATCTTGCGCGCTCAGGCGGTGTTCCAGGACAAGGCGCGCATACAGCGCCCGGCGCGCGTCAACGCCCGGCTGGGCTGCTTCCGATGTCATCAGGATCGCGCTTGCGACGTGATAGAGCGCGCTGGCGGCTTGCCGCGCATTCGCTTCCAGCGCGGGCTCGGCGGGGACGCGTTCGGCAAAACCAATCGTCCGGTCGAGGGTAAGGCGCAACTGGTTACGGAACACCGCCGGCACTTGCGTGGCCTCGTCGAGCCGTTTTGCGAGCGCGGTTTGCAGCGCGAGGTGGGCGCGGCTCTTGCCGACGGCGCGCGTCACAATGTCGAGCGCGTTGATGTTGCTGGTGCCTTCCCAGAGCACGCCGATATGGGCATCACGAACCAGCCGTGCATTCACCCATTCCTCGACGTAGCCGTTGCCGCCGCGGACCTCCATGGCGCCGGTCGCGACCGGGATGTTGTCGCGGCAGGCGCGGAATTTTAGCAGCGGCGTGAGAATGCGAAGCAGGCTTTCAGCCTCCTTCGAGCCGGCATTGGCGCGGTCCATCGCGCTTGCCGCAAACAGGAACATCGAGAGCGATTGTTCTGATGGTATCGCGATCTTCAGAAGCTGGCGGCGCAGCAACGGATATTCGATGATGGTCTTGCCGAACGCGATCCGGCTGCGTGCGCACACCATCGCCTCGTTGACGCAGCGCCGCATAATCGCAGCTGCCCGCACGCCATGCGAGAGCCGCGACAGGCTGACCTGCTCCATCATCTGCTTCAGCCCGTGCTCGGCTTCGCCGACCAGATAGGCTTCGGCGCCCTCCAGCAAAATCTCGCCGCTCGCCATCGAGCGCGTGCCCAATTTGTCCTTGAGGCGGACAATGCGATAGGCGTTGCGGCGGCCGTCCTTGAGCCGGCGCGGCAGCGCAAACAGCGCAAGCCCTTTGGTACCATCTGGCGCGCCCTCGGACCGCGCCAGCAGAAGCGCGACATCGGCGTCGGCGTGCGAACAAAACCATTTGTCGCCATAGAGCCGCCACACGCCATCCTCGCAGCGCGCCGTGGTTTCGATCGCGCCGACGTCGGAGCCGCCGGTGCGTTCGGTCATGAACTGCGTGCCCTTCCATAGCGTCGCGAGATCGCCGGAAAGCATTTTTGGTAAGAGGTATTCTTTGAGTTCGGCGCTGGCGAATTTGCGAATCAGATGGATCGAGGTGTCGGTCACGCTGATCGGGCACATCAATCCGAACTCGGCCTGCACGAACAGATATTGCAGGGCGTATTTGGCGACCGCCGGCAGCGGATGATCCATGCCGAGCGTGCCGGCGCGATGGCTCATGGCGTGAAACTGGAAGTCGCCGAACGCGATCTGTTCCATGTCGCGGTAGGAGGAATGATAATCGATCCAGTCCTCGTCGCGGCCGAAGCGATCACGCGCGTTCAGCACCGGCGGGTGCTTGTCGGCGATCCGGGCCAGTTCATCCAGCCGGCCGCCCGCGAGGCCGCCCAGCCGATCGAAATGCGGTTCCAGCCGCCGAAGGTCATCGGGCTCCAGATAGAGAGCGAGAAGATCGCGCAGGCCGCGATCGATGGCGTAGAAATTTTGCCCGGCGCAATCCGGTGCGATGGAATCGGAGCCGCGGCGTCGCTCCTGCGAATTCTCTTGTAGGTTCTCTTGCAGGTTGCCGGGCGATTTGCGTGACGGAGGCGCGTGCATATTGGACCTCGTTCCCCAGCCGATTGGCCAGCTAGACGCCATCCGCGACGACACGCAGCATGGCCGCGACCTGCCGCTCAATATCCCCTTCCGGCAGCTTTTTCCAACCCTATCGGTCGGTTCGACCAAATTTTTGGATAGGCGGCGCTGTCGACGCACAATGATTTTGCTTGATCCCGGCCGATACTTGAACAGACTGACGCCCGATCTCATCTTGGTCCTGCCGCCGCGACCGCGCGTTGGCAAAAAGTGGGGGAAGATAAAATTGAGCGCGACTGAGCCATCGGAGCCCCGAGCTCAACCACATATCTTCGGTTCCCGTTCACTGCGCCGCGTTACGCCGCTGGTTGCGTTGTTCGCGGTCACCTTGTCGGGCTGCGGCGACAAGCCGGCCCAGCCGGCTGCGGCGGCCGCCGCCGCGCCGCCGGTCACCGTCGCCCAGCCGGTCAAGCGCACCGTCACCGATTGGGACGAATTCACCGGAAGGTTCGACGCGGTCGAAGAGGTCCAGGTCCGCGCCCGGGTCGGCGGCTTCGTCACCAATGTCGAATTTCGTGACGGCGCTACCGTCAATACCGGCGATCTGCTCTACATCATCGATCCCCGCCCGTTCGAAGCGGTTGCCGAGCAGGCCGACGGCCAGCTCTCGGACGCACGCGCCAAGGCGGAACTGGCAAAACGCGAACTCGACCGCGGCCTGACTTTGAATCAAACCCAGGCGGTCTCGGATTCCGTCGTCGACCAGCGCCGCCAGGCGCTGCAGGCGGCCAGGGCCGCGGAGATGCAGGCCGAAGGCTTGCTGAAGGCGGCCAAGCTCAATATCGAATTTACCCACGTCATCGCCCCGATCAGCGGCAGGGTGAGCCGCCATCTCGTCAGCATCGGCAATCTCGTGCAGGGCAGCGACACTGGCGGCGGCACGCTGTTGACCTCGATCGTCTCGCTCGATCCGATCTACGTCTATTTCGATCTGGATGAGGCGACCTACCTCAAATACAACCGGCTTTATTTCGAGGGCAAGCGCCCGAGCTCGCGCGAGACGCAAAATCCGGTCCAGGTGGCGCTGACCGGCGAAACAAAACCGTCACATGACGGCAAGGTGGATTTCCTCGACAACCGGCTGGACGTTTCCACCGGCACGCTGCGCGGGCGGGCGGTGATCCCGAACAAGGATCTTTCCATCCTGCCCGGGCAGTTCGGCCGTGTCAGGCTGATCGCCAGCGCCCCATATGAGGCGCTGTTGCTGCCGGACACCGCGATCGCAACCGACCAATCGCGAAAAATCGTTTTCGTAGTCAAGGACGACGACACGGTTGAAGCAAAACCGGTCACCCTCGGGCCGCTCGACGAGGGCCTGCGGGTGGTCCGCGAAGGCCTCAAGCCGGAAGACCGCGTGATCGTTGATGGGCTGCAGCGCGCGCGTGTCGGGGCAAAGGTGAGCCCGCATGCCGCACCAGCGGCTCCTGCCGGCAGCAAGACATGAACCTCGGTCAGCTTTCCATCAACCGGCCGATCCTGGCGATGGTATTGTCCATCGTGCTGTTAATCGTCGGCGCCATCGCCTACACCACGCTCCCCGTGGCGGAATATCCGCAGGTCGTTCCGCCAACCGTCGTGGTCACCACGCAATATCCGGGAGCCTCCGCGCAAACCGTTTCCGACACGGTGGCGGCGCCGATCGAGCAGCAGATCAACGGCGTCGAGGATATGCTCTACCTCTACAGCCAGGCGACCTCGAACGGCCAGCTCACCATCACCGTCACCTTCAAGCTCGGCACCGATCTCGACAAGGCGCAGGTGCTGGTCCAGAACCGGGTCGCGATCGCGCAGCCGCAATTGCCGGAGGAAGTGCAGCGCAACGGCGTCGTCACGCGCAAGAACAGTCCTGATATCCTGATGGTCGTGTTCATGCTGTCGCCGGACGACACCTTCGACCAGCTCTATATCTCGAACTACGCGCTGCTGCAGGTGCGCGACCAATTGCTGCGGCTTGACGGCATCGGCGACATCCAGATCTTCGGCGCGCGCGACTACTCGATGCGGCTGTGGCTCGATCCCGACAAGATCGCCAACCTCGGATTGACGGCGGGCGACGTGCTGGCCGCAATCCGCGCCCAGAACCTGCAGATCACCGGCGGCCAGCTCGCCGCGCCGCCAATCGCGGATCGGTCATTCCAGCCAAACCTCACCTTCACCGGCCGGCTGAAGGATATCCAGCAGTTCGAAGACATCCTGGTCAAAGCCGGCGCCGAGGGGCGCACCGTGCGGCTGCGCGATGTTGCCCGGATCGAATTGGGCGCACTGGATTACACAACCAACAGCTTCCTGCTTCGGAAAACCGCGGTCGCGATGCTGGTGACCCAGCGCCCCGGCTCGAACGCGCTCGCCACCGCGAAAAACATTTCCGACGCCATGGTCCGGCTGAAGGCCGATTTTCCCAAGGGGCTCGATTACAATATCGGCTACAACCCGACCGAGTTCATCGCGCAGTCGGTCTCTGAATTGATCAAGACGATCTACGAGGCGATGCTGCTCGTCGTCATTGTCGTGCTGGTGTTCCTGCAGGGCTGGCGTCCGGCGATCATTCCGATCGTGGCAATCCCGGTGTCGCTGGTCGGCACTTTTGCGGCGATGGCTGCGCTCGGCTTTGCCATCAACAACCTCACCCTGTTTGGCCTCGTGCTCGCGGTCGGCATCGTGGTCGACGACGCGATCGTGGTGGTGGAAAATGTCGAGCGTCATCTGCGCGACGGCATGAGCCGGCGCGACGCGGCGCTCAAGACCATGGAGGAGGTCGGCGGCGCGCTGGTCTCGATCGCGCTGGTGCTTTGCGCGGTGTTCGTGCCGACCGCGTTTCTGGGCGGCATTTCCGGGCAGTTCTTTCAGCAGTTCGCCGTCACCATCGCGGTCGCGACCGCGATCTCCTGTTTCTGCTCGCTGACGCTGTCGCCGGCGCTGGCCTCGCAGATCCTGCAGCCGCATGAAGAGAAGCGGCCGCCGGCGAATTGGAATTTCATCGGGCGGGCTTGGGAAAAATTCACAACCCTTTTCAACCGCGGCTTTGACCGGGCGTCTCATCTCTATGGCAGTGCGGCCAATTTTGTGATCCGGCATTCGGCATTGATGCTCCTGCTCTATCTGGCGTTGATCGGCAGCGCCGGATGGCTGCTCGCCACCACGCCGCAGGGCTTTATTCCGGCGCAGGACCGCGGCTACATCATCGTCTCCGTGCAATTGCCGGGCGCGGCCTCGCTCGCGCGCACCACCGAGATCGTGCGCCAGATCGAGAAGATCGCGCTCGACACGCCCGGCATCATTCGCGTGGCGGTATTCGCCGGCCTATCCGGCGCGACCCGCACCCAGGCCAGCAATTCCGCGGCGCTGTTTCCGGTGTTCGAAGAGCCGGCCGTGCGTTTAAAGCAGGGTTTGACGGCCGCGAAGATCACCAGCGAACTGCGCAAGCGGCTCTCCGCGCTTGAGGGAGCTTTCATCATCGTCATTCCGCCGCCCTCGATCCCCGGCATCGGCACCGGCGGCGGTTTTACCATGCGCATCCAGGACCGGCAGGGCCGCGGCCCCGACTTGCTGGCCAAGGCCACCGACGAACTCGTCGCCGCGGCGCGCAGGACGCCGGGGCTGACGTCGGTGTTTTCACCTTACACCGCGAATACGCCGCAGACATTCGTCGATATCGATCGCATCAAGGCGCAAAAGCTCGGCGTGCCGATCCAGAACGTCACCGACGCGATCGAGATTTACTTCGGCTCGGCCTATGTCAACGACTTCAATATCCTCGGCCGCACCTATCACGTCACGGCGCAAGCCGATCTGCCGTTCCGCAAAGAAACCGCCGACCTCGCCCGCCTGCGTACCCGCAATGCCGCCGGCGACATGGTGCAGCTCGGCAGCGTCGTGAATTTCCAGGATATATCGGGACCGGACCGGGTCGCGCGCTACAATCTTTATCCGGCAGCGGAGTTGCAGGGCGATACCACGCCGGGCACCAGTTCGGCGACGGCGATCGACATCATGAAGCGGCTGGCGGCCGAGACGCTGCCGAGCGGATTTTCCTTTGAGTGGACCGACCTGTCCTATCAGCAGGTTACCGGCGGCAATCAAGGCCTCTATGTGTTTCCGATCTGCGTGCTGTTCGTGTATCTGGTGCTGGCGGCGCAATATGGCAGCTGGACGCTGCCGTTTGCCGTCATCCTGATCGTGCCGATGTGCCTGTTGGCTGCGACACTGGGCGTGCGCATCATGGGACAGGACGTCAACATCCTGACCCAGATCGGCTTTGTGGTGCTGGTCGGGCTTGCCGCCAAGAATGCCATTCTGATCGTGGAGTTCGCCCGCGACATCGAGCTCGAAGGCCGCGATCGGCTGGAAGCCGTGATCGAGGCCTGCCGCTTGCGGCTGCGTCCGATCCTGATGACGTCGTTCGCGTTCATCCTCGGGGTGTTGCCGCTCGTGGTCTCGACCGGCTCGGGATCGGAAATGCGTCAGGCGGTCGGCGTCGCCGTGTTCTTCGGCATGTTGGGAGTGACCTTGTTCGGGTTGGTCTTCACGCCGATCTTCTACATGATCGTGCGCAACCTGGCCGACGGGAAGCACGGCAAAAAGCCGGTGGCGGTCGGCTAGCGGCCGACGATCATCAATTCGCTGCTGCGGTGCCCGTAGATACTATTGGCTTAGTTCAAATAGATGGGCGACCTTAGGGTTATAAAATAATATCGTGCTCAGAACAGAGCAGGGGAGTCGGACATGAAATCGCAATTGTTGTACGCGGCCGTCGCGGCGTGCGCATTGTTGCTTGCGGGGCCAGCATCGGCACAGGGTGTAAAAATCGGCATCCTGAACGATCAGTCCGGGGTCTACGCGGATTACGGCGGCAAATATTCCTTCGAGGCGGCCAAGATGGCGGTCGAGGATTTTGGCGGCAGCGTGCTCGGCCAGAAGATCGAGGTGATCACCGCCGACCACCAGAACAAGCCCGATCTCGCAACCTCGATCGCGCGGCGCTGGTATGAGGTCGAAGGCGTCGACATGATCACCGAACTGACGACGTCCTCGGTCGCGCTCGCCATTCACGAACTATCGAGGCAGATGAAGAAGATCGACATCGTCGTCGGCGCGGCGACCTCGCGCCTGACCGGCGATGCCTGCCAGCCTTACGGCTTTCACTGGGCCTATGATACCCATGCGCTCGCGGTCGGTACCGGCGGCGCGCTGGTCCAGGCCGGCGGCGACACCTGGTTCTTCATGACCGCCGACTACGCCTTCGGCTATGCGCTCGAAAAAGACACCAGCGATCTCATCAAGGAAAAAGGCGGCAAGGTGCTGGGGTCGGTGCGCATCCCGCTGAACTCGTCGGATTTTTCCTCGTTCCTGCTGCAGGCGCAAAGCTCGAAGGCAAAAATCATCGGGCTCGCCAATGCCGGCCTCGACACCACCAACTCGATCAAGCAGGCGGCGGAGTTCGGCATCGTCAAGGGTGGCCAGAAACTCGCCGGGCTATTACTGACACTGGCCGAAGTCCACGGCCTCGGTCTGGAAGCCGCCCAAGGCCTGGTGTTGACGGAAGGTTTTTATTGGGATCATGACGACAAGACCCGCGAGTTTTCGGAGCGCTTCTTCAAGCGGACCGGCCGCATGCCGAACATGATTCAGGCTGGTACCTATTCGGCGACGCTGCAATATCTGAAGGCGGTGAAAGCTGCTGGCAGCAAGGACACCGAGGCGGTTGCGGCGAAACTGAAGGAGCTGCCGGTCGACGACATGTTCGCCCAGGGCGGCAAGGTCCTCCCCAACGGCCGTATGGTGCACGACCTCTATCTGTTCGAGGTCAAGAAGCCGTCGGAGTCCAAGAAGCCTTGGGACTATTACAAGCAACTCGCCGTGGTGCCGGGCGACAAGGCGTTCCTCTCGGCCAAGGATAGCGGCTGTCCGCTGACGAAATAGATGTCGTCCTGGCGAACGCCGGGACCCATAACCACCGAATTTGCTATTTTAAAAGCTGGAGCACCAGCTCAGCATAACCACGAACATTTGTGGTTGGGTCCCGGCTCAAGGCCGGGACGACGTATATCATCGTTCCGCGGGCACCAGCTGCGCCTTCGGTTCTCGCCACATCGCAAGCAGCGCAACGAACAGGGTGCCGGTGACGAGCGTACCCAGCGGAAGCCCGAGCATATGGCGGCCGGCCTCGTAATCTCCGACGGCCGTGCCGGCCGCCCTGACCATCACGATGGTCAGCCAGTAATACGGCAACGACCGGAGCAATCCGTTGCGGGCGATCACAAACAGCAGTGCCAGGATGGGAACCAGCAGCAGAGCGGCTCCGCCGTCGCCAAGTCCGAGATTGTGCGAGCAGTAATCGCCGATCACGGTCCCGAGCGTGCCGGCGATGAACATGCTGACCCAATAGCCCGCGTCCGCGCGAAGCACCGTATCCGAGGCGGAGTCTTTGGTGGATTGCTCGCGCCATGCGAACTGCCAGCTTGCAAACAGCGCGATGACGAGGGCCGCGGTCAAGCCGGCCATCACCAACTCCCGCGGAATTTTCATATCGCCCTGGGCGAAGTCGGCAAAATTCGTCGCCGCGGTTCTGACGATGATGATCGCGGTCCAGTAATACACTTGGTGGACGGAGCGGTCGAAGCGCTCGGTGACGAGGACGATGGCGAGCGCGAGCGCGAGATACGGCAATCCGGCGACGTGTCCCAATCCCAGATTATGCGCAAAGAGATCGCCCATGTTGGCGCCGAAGATGCTGGCAAGGCAGAGCGCGGCCCAATAGCGCGCGCCGAGTGTCGGCAGATGAATTTGTTGCATGGGGACCGTCTGATTTCGAATGGCTGGTTTTAGGTAGGCATCGGGATGAACGCGCGGGAAACTAATCCATGAAGCATCAAAATGGCCTCGGCAAGGTCGCGCAAGTCACTATGGCGTTTTTGACTGACTAAAATTGCGGCGACACCGGATGTTTCATGCGGCTGTTCTGGAACGCCGGCATCGTTTTCCTGCCGCATAGGATCGCGAAGCATCCCTTAAGAGGCCACAGGAGAGCGGCAACAAGGTGTGATGCCACGGACCTTTGATGTTGCGTAAATCGACAATGATCGCTGTTGCCACGGTTTTGTTGGTGCGCCCGGCGCTCGCCGGACCTCCTTACGTGTCCGACGATCCCGAACCGACCGATTACAAGCACTTCGAAATCTACACGTCCACCAACGGCACCGCCACGCGCGGCGACATCGGCGGCGCGTCGGGGATCGATTTCAACTACGGTGCCGCGCCCGATCTCCAATTGACGGCGACGTTACCTTTCGCCTTCGACAATCCCGCCGCGGGTAACGCCAGTTTCGGCCCGGGCAATATCGAACTCGCCGCAAAATACCGCTTTCTGCACCAGGACTCCTTCGGTCTCGACGTCAGCGTATTCCCGCGGGTGTTTCTGCCGAGCCCCACCAAAAACATCGGCAATAACGCCCCCTCGCTATTGCTGCCCGTATGGGTGCAGAAGGATTGGAACGGGGGATGGTCCGCCTTCGGCGGCGGCGGCTGTGTGATTAGTCCCCGCCCAGCGCAGGACTTTTGCCTGACTGGCGGCGTTGTCACCTACCAGTTGCTGCCCAAGCTGCAGCTCGGCGTCGAACTGTTCCACCAGACCGCCGACGGCAGTGGAACGCCGGCGACCTCGAGCATCGGGCTCGGCGCCCGCTACGACATCAGCGACACCTACCATTTGCTCGGCTACATCAGGCGGGGAATCGAGAACACCAACGAGACCGATCAATATTCCTGGTACACGTCGGTGCTTTTCACGTTCTGAGGATTTGCCAAGTTTAGGTTAAAGCGGCAGCGGCGATCGATTACTTCTCCCTCTCCCCGCCCTTCGCGGGGAGAGGGCTGGGGTGAGGGGCTGCTTCCGCAAATTGCGAACTTAGTTGTGTGCGGCGACTCCCCCTCACCCGGATTGCTTCGCAATCCGACCTCTCCCCGCAAGCGGGGCGAGGTGAGTGAGACTCGCGCGCCGCTCCAATTCAAAACCATCATGCTCTACCCCCGCCGCACGCTGGCGCCGCCGTCGACCGGCAGCGTCACGCCAGTGATAAAATTGGCCTCGTCGGATGCCAGGAACAAAGCGGCGTTGGCGACGTCCCAGCCGGTGCCCATCTTCCTGCGCAGCGGGACTTTGGCGTCGCGCTCGGCTTCGACCTCGGCGCGGCTTTTGTTGAATTCGCGGGCGCGGGTATCGACCGCCATCGGCGTATTCATCAGCCCGGGCAGAATGACATTGGCGCGGATGCCGTATTCCGCGTTCTGGTAGGCGAGCTGCTCGGTGAAGGCGATCATTGCCGCTTTGGTCGCCTTGTAGGCGACGTAAGGATAGGTGGTGATCGCCGCCATCGAGGAGATGTTGATGATGGTGCCGCTTTGTTGTTTCCGCATGATCGGGATCACGTGCTTGGCCGCAAAAATGCAGCTCTTGAGATTGATCGCGACGCAGCGCTCCAGCGCCTCCTCGGTGATGTCGAGCAGCCCGGCGTCGCCGCCGGCGAGACTGACACCGACATTGTTGTGCAGGATGTCGATGCGGCCCCAGCGCGAAAGCGTATCTTCGGCCATCGCCTTGAGCTCGGCATTTTTGGTGACGTCGGCCCTGAAGGCCGCCGCCGTGCCGCCCTTGGCGGCAATCATATCAACCGTCTCCTGCGCCGATTCGAGACGATGATCGACACAAAGCACGCGAGCGCCTTCGCGCGCAAAAGTCAGCGCCGTGGCGCGGCCGTTACCCATGCCTTCGCCGGGGCTCTGGCCGGCGCCGACGACGATGGCGATACGATCTTTCAAACGCATGTCAGGTCACTCCCGGGATCGGGTACTGTTGCAGTACCTCTTTATAATAGGGTTCGTTATCGATTTTCATGGTGGCGAGTACGCGCACGACCGCGCAATAGAAGGCGATGGTGAGCACGAGATCGGTCATGAGTTCGTCCGAGAGCGATTTTTTGATCTCGGCGAAGGTAGCTTCCGACATCGCCAGCTCGCGCACCATCTCGCGCGCGCCTTTCAGGGTCGCCTTGGCCAGCGGCTCGAGTTGGGAGGTCTTGCCTTCGGTCTCGGCCATCATGTCCGCAATATCCGCGTCGGTAACGCCGAATTCCTTGCCGATCTTCACATGATGGGTGAATTCATATTCCGATTTTTCCAGCCAGCCGACCTGCAGGATAGCGAGCTCGCGCAGCCGCGGGTCGAGCTTGCTCTTGAAGCGGATGTAGCCGCCGATGCCGTTGAAGGCCCGCGCCATGTCGGGCGAGTTGACCAAAAGCTTGTGCAGATTGGTGTTGCGCTTGAGCATGTCGCGATATTCGGGCGCGACCTGGTCGGCCTCGAGATAGGGCAGGCGGGCCATCTTGTTCGTTCTCCCTTGATGTAGTCGGCGGCCTCGGCAATCCCGTTCCGGGCTTGCTGGCGCGCCGCGGCTTCCCGGTCGTTTGGCCGGGGCCGTAGCAGACTTCCGCCTTTCGACCCATCCCGTATATTGACGCCAGTGTATTCTGGTAGGTAACAATGAGCACTCGTCAATCGACCTTAGGTTATGTTTTTAGCCGACGGTTTCCCTGAGATCATCAAGGGGGCACCGTGAACGCATTGATTATTCGGCGGCGCCAGGGCTTTCGCAAGTCTTCCCTTCCGCAAGTCTTCCGACGTCGCCTCTTTGACCCTTGCCGGGAAACCCAACGACACAAAGTGGATAAGGCACGATGGCCGATCAGGATCTAGAACCTCTCTCACTTGCCGTCGAGCGTGACCTCCGGCTCGATCTCTTCCGCGGCATCGGGCTGTGGATGATATTTCTCGATCACATTCCGCACGACGTGGTCGCCTGGCTGACGCTGCGCAATTACGGCTTCAGCGATGCGGCCGAGTTCTTCGTGTTCATTTCCGGCTATCTTGCCGGCTACATCTACGGTCCGATTGTGCGCGGTGGCCAATTTCTCGCCGCCACCAAGCGGTTATTGATGCGAGCCTGGCAGATGTACGTCGCCCACATCATGCTGTTCCTGCTCTTTACCGCGCAGATCGCCCGTACGGTCAGGAAATTCGACAACCCGATGTATGAGGATGAATTCAATGTTCATAATTTTCTCCAGCACCCCGACGTGCTGATCGGGCAGGCGCTCTCGCTGCGCTACAAGCCGGTCAATCTCGACGTGCTGCCGCTGTATATATCGCTGATGCTGGCTGCACCGCTGATCCTGTGGGGTCTGACGCGACGCCCGAACCTGACCTTGCTTGGCTCGGCTATCCTGTACGTTTTGGCGCGCTGGTTCGACTGGAATTTCGCCTCGTATCCGCCCGGTACAACCTGGTACTTCAATCCGTTTGCCTGGCAATTGATGTTTGTATTCGCGGCATGGTGCGGCGTCGGAGGCGTAGCCAAGCTCCAGTTCGTGATCCAGTCTCGCGTGGCGCTGGCAGTGGCCATTGCGTGGATTATCTTTGCGCTGCTGATCGTGATGACCTGGCACAGCGCGTTCCTGGAATCGTTGGTGCCGAAATGGATGATCAAGGCGATCTATCCAATTGATAAGACCGATCTCGATATGCTGCGCTTCACGCACTTCCTCGCGCTGGCGCTCGTGGTCTCGCGATATCTCCCGCGCCATTGGGCGCCGCTCACCTCCAAATGGCTGCGTCCGGTGATCCTGTGCGGTCAGCATTCGCTGCCGATCTTCTGCTTCGGCGTATTCCTGTCCTTTGGAGCGCATTGGATCCTGATGCAGTACACCAGGGGCGTCTGGGAGCAACTTGTCGTCAGCGCCGCCGGCATCCTGATCATGATCGCGCTCGCATGGCTTCTGGATCGGGCGGCGAAGGTCCCCAATTTGTTCGTCGATGCGAGCGAGTTCGGAGCAACCAAGGCGGCGATCGAGCCCGGGAAAGCGTGATCCCGGTCAGTCAGGTTGCGGCACGACGAGCCATTATAGTTTGTGGCCTTTCTGACGCAGCGCTTCGGTCAAACGGGCGCGTAAATCCTCGGCTGCCTTGCGGCTCGCATCCTGGCCGACCTGGTTCGTCTGCTGCGTGAGAGCCGGCGTCTTTTCGAGAAGCTTTTGTCCGACCGGCTGACGATAGAATGCCTCAATTTCTCGTAGCTCGCCCACCGTAAAATTGTTGGCATAGACGGCGGCGACGTCGTCGACCATCGCCGCATAATAAGGCTTAAACGCATCCTCGATCATCGGCATCATCGCATCGTAATCGCGTTCAATCTCCGGCCTGTCCTGGACCAGTGCAGGCTTGAGGGTCAAAAGGATCGCCGGCAGGAGCGCCTTGTATTGTTCGGCCAACTTCATTGTCGTCACCAGGCTGCGCGCCGCGGTCATGGTGTCAGGTGAGGGCGTTTGCGCGGGTGCAGCGCAAATTGAGAAGAGAAGCAGGCTGGCGACGATCAATGGGCGTCCGGACATGAGTACCTCCGATGACGGATCACGCGATTGAAAATTAAGTTTCTGGGCAAGAGCCTCTCGTATTCAAGCCTTTTCGCGCGGACCAATCTTGCGAAGGTGCCAGCGGGGTTCGGGTTTGTCCAGACGCGGGCTATTGTAGATTCTTGAGCGCGTGCCTTGGTCAGCCATGGACGAGGCGCCAGAGGATCGCGCCCAGCGCGCCGAGCCAAAGGATCATGGCGGCGCTGGCCTGAATCGCAAAGCCGCGCCCGCGCTTGTTGGCGGCTTCCGAATAGCCGGTCAGGTAGAGGAAGCGGCCGGCGATCCAGACGAGGCCAAGCACGGCGGCGAACGGGTCGCTGAGATAGATCGCGAACAGCCAGAGCGAGGGGAGGAAAATCGGCATCCATTCCAGTGTGTTCATCTGCACGCGAAACACCCGCTCGAAATCGGGATTGCCCGAGATGGCCGGCACTTTGATGCCGAATTTGGCACGTGCCTTCGACACCTGAATGGTGGTGAAGAAATAAAACAGGATAGCGAGGCAAGTGACGAGCGCCGTGAAGTGATACATCGCGAAAATCCCCCCTAGAAAAAAGCTAACAGCGCCGTCATTCCGGGTTCGCTTCGCGCCCCGGAATGACGCCGGGCCTCAATAGCCTGTCATCTCCAGATATCCAACGCCGCTGTGGCTGCCGCCAAAACTGATCGGGCCTTCCCAGTAGGGAAAGCTCGTTCCCATCCAGCTCTTCGCATTCAACGGGACGGATGCAATCGACAGCTTAAGGCGGGGGATCGCGATGTCCCAGTCAACCGGAATCTGGCGGCCTGCGACCTCGACCGAAGTCTTGGGTGTCATGTGGATATCGGCGGACGCGATTTGTTCGGTCTTGCCGTCCGGCAAAATCCAGTTGCCGGATGCGTAATGGTTGCTGTCGGTCTGGCGCAATCGAAATAGCATCAGCTTCTCGCCCGAAGCGAAATGCAGCGAGAACCAGTCCCATCCGGTTTGATCCGACGCCAGCGGCTGGCTGCTCCATTCGCGGTCCATCCAGGCTTGGCCTGAGACCCCAACGGGCTTGTCGTCGATGACGATGCGGCCGCTTGCCTTGAAAAAAGGCTGGCTGAAATAATACGAGGCCTGTCCGCGATCGGATTTTTTGCTGTAGCCGGCCGCGCCCTGCAGCACCAGCGCGTGATCGGCATCGAGCCGCAGCGCATAGACAAAATCCGCGCCGGATGCTTTCAATTCAAGCGGCGCAATCATGTCATCGCGCATCGGCTCAATCCCGCGCATTTCCCAGGCATCGATCCAGGCGAGAAAAGGTTTTGCCTCGACCCCGGCCTGGCCGATGCCGCCGCGGGCAAATTTCTCGCTTGCACGGTGGGTGTCGCCGCGCGTGACGGCCGCGTGGGCCATCCATACCTGTTGATTGGCCCAGCCTTCCTGTTGCGCGCCCGGCCGCATCGCCTGACGAAACAAGGTCCACTGCGCGCCATAGGCCGCGCCGCTCGTATCCGTCAGATTAGCCGTCACATACCACCATTCGATCCGAAACTCCGGATGCGGGCCGTGATCTTCCGGAAAGCTGAAGATCTTGCCCGGCGTGACCGGCGCAAACCCTTCCCCGCTCATGCCGAGCCCGGCAAAGCCCTGCGCAAGCGCGCCCTTGCCGCCTAGCCCGGCAAGCGCAAGGCCGGCCGCAAAGGCGCGGCGGGTTATTTGAGGGTTACCGCTCATTGGCAAAAATCTTGACCAGGTTCGCCGGCTGCATGCGCGCCAGTCGTATGACGGGAAGCAGCGCAGCCAACAGCGCCGCCGCCATCGCCACGCTCAGCAATTCGATCAATTGCAGCGGAAAGACATGAAACGGCAGCCGCCAGCCAAAAGCCTTCACATTCACCACCGCGATCAGGCACCAGGCCACCAATAGACCGAGCGGCAGCGCCAGCAGGGTGGTGATCAGCGCCACCGACATGGTCTTCAATAGTTCGATCGCCGCCAGCCGGCGCCGGGTGATTCCGATCGCCCAGAGCGGCGCAAGCTGGGGCAGGCGGGAATTGCTCAGGGTCAGCAGACTGGTCAGCAGCGCCACACCGGCGACCCCCAGGGTAAAAGCGTTCAACGCCGCGGTCACCGCAAACGTCCGGTTGAAAATCCGCGTCGATTCGGCTTTCAGCGTGGCCTGATCCAAGAGGTTGCGGCCATCGAGACCGAACTTTTCCTGCAGCGACGATATCAACGCCGGCACCGCGGGCGGTGCCACCCGCAAACCCAGTCGCGTCAATGGAATCCCGGGAAAACGGCGGGTCAACGCCGCGAAATTGACGGCGATCTGTCCCTTGGGATTGCCGTAATCGGCGTAGATGCCGACGATCTTAAGCGCCCAATTTCCGCCCGGCGCGGGCACCTCGACGGTATCGCCGATTGCGAGGTTTGAGCGCCGGGCCAGTTGCTCGCTGATGAAACAGCTATCGCCGGGACGAAGGCGGATCCAGGCGTTGGCGCTTGCCTCCAGCAGCGGCCAATGATCCCGCAAGGTGGCGCTGTCAGCGAGACCCAAAACTTCAATCGGGGCGCCATTGATCTGCGCCTCGGCCCGGCCGCCGGGGAGGATCGCCTCGACCTCGGGACGCTCGCGGAGCCACGCCCTGATCTCGGCGGCCTGCGCATTGTCGGCGGCGTTGACATAGACATCCGCCGCCAACCGTCCGTCCAGCCAACTGACAAACGTTCGGCTGAAGCTTTCGACCATGGTGCCGACCCCGACATTGACCGCGAGCGCCAGCAACAGTGCCATCAGCGCCAGCGACAATCCCGAAAGCTGCTGCCGGCTGTCGGCCCAGAACCATATCGCGAGCGCGCGATCGGCGCGCCGCTGGCCGAATGACAATACCAATTCCAGGATCGCGGGCAGGCCGAGCGCCGCGCCCAGCAGCAAGGCCGCCAGCACGGCAAACCCTGAGACCAGCGAATCGCCGTACCACAACAGAAGACAAGCGGCGACGAGCACGGCGAGCGCCAGCGCGCTTTGGAAAATCAGCCAGCGCCTCTGTGCTTGTTGCCAGGCATAGGGCTGGGCTGCCGCCAGCATGGGAAGCCGGATCGCCTTCAAAAGGCTGGTGGCCGCCGCCACCAGCGCGCCGGCGACGCTGATGAGCATTCCGGCGATCCACCATTCGCCGCGCAGCGTCAACTGACCGGGAATTTGCGCACCATAGAGCCCGCGCAAGGACGCGGCGACGTCGGGCAGCAACGAGGCCGCAATCAAATAGCCGCAGACCAATCCCACGATGCCCGCCGCAAGCGCCAGCGATACCAGTTCGGCCACCAGCACGGCGTTGAGCATGCGGGCCGACACGCCGCAGGCGCGCAGGGTTCGCAGCATCGGCAGGCGCTGTTCGAATGCCAGACCAATCGCGGAATTGACGATGAACAGTCCGACCACAAATGACAGCAGGCCGAATGCGGTCAGATTCAGGTGAAAACTGTCGGTGAGGCGCGCGAGATCGGTCTCCGCATCCGGTTCGACCAGGCCGAGCTTGTCGCCTACAACGCTTGCTAATGGTGCGCGCGCGCCTTTGGCCTTGCCGAGCAAAAGCCGGGAAACCTGATCCGGCATTTTGAGAAGCCGCTGTGCGATGCCGATATCGACCACCACCACGCCCGGCACCAATTGCGGTTGCACGTGCAGCGGCGGCAGCACGGTACCGTCGCTTGCGGCCGCCGTTGCGCCTTCCGGCAGGTTGAGGTCGGTCAGCGTCTCCGGCGCTACCAGCATTTCGCCGGGCGGGGTGACGAAGGATTGCAGGCCGGCTTTTCCAATCGCCGGCGCATTGCCGACTTCCGCGGGGATGGTGACCGGTTCGATCCCCAATAGCCGAAGCGGCCGGCCGCCGATTTGAATCCGGCCCTCGAGCACGGGCGACACCGGCCAGCCGGCGCGGCGCAGGTCGACAAAGAGCTTTTGCGGGAACGTCGTTCCTTGACGACCGACCAGCGTGGCGGTTCGCGTGCCGCCGAACGCGGCCGCCGCGCGGTCGTAACTCAATCGCGCCTGCTGGTTCAGCGCCTGCACGCCGCTCCACAGCGCGGTCGCGCAAATCAATCCGATCAGCAAGGTCGCAAGCTGCATCGGATGCCGCCGCCAATGGCTGAGGAGTACCGCCAGAATCCATACCACGCGGCTCATGCGATCAGCCCCGCATGAAGATTGATCTGCCGGTCGAGGGTCGCGGCAAGCCGCACGGAGTGCGTCACCATCAGGAAACCGCAGCCGGTCCGCGCCACCAGATCGCGCGCCAGCGCGAGAACGCCGTCCGCGGTTGCCTCGTCGAGATTGCCGGTGGGCTCGTCGGCGAGCAGCAACAGCGGTTTTATCGCAAGCGCCCGGCCGATCGCGACCCGCTGCTGCTGGCCGCCGGACAATTGCTCGGGATAGCGCCGGAGCAAAGCGCCCAAGCCCAGTCGCTCCACCAGTTCGCCATGCCAGGCGGCATCGTGACAGCCGGCGATGCGCGATTGAAATGCGAGGTTATCCTCAACCGTCAGGCTCGGGATCAGGTTGAACTGTTGAAACACCAGCCCTAGCCGGTCACGCCGCAGCGCCGCGCGGCCGGAATCGGAGAGATCGGTCAGGGACGCGTCGGCGATCCTGATCTCGCCGCCATCGGGTCGATCCAGCCCCGCGATCAGATGCAACAGCGTGCTCTTGCCGCTGCCGGATTCTCCGGTCAGCGCGACGCGCTCGCCGGCGGCGATGCTCAGATTGACGCCGCGGAGCACCTCGATCTGCTCTCCGGCGGAACGATAGGTCTTGGTCAGATCGCGAACGCTCAGCACGATGGGGTTGCCGTTTGCCATCCGAAGCCGGCGCGATGCATCACAGGGGCTTCTGATATTTCAGCACGAATTCATCGACCGGGACCGGCGGATGGAATACCGCTGCGTCCCGCGGATCTTCGGGATGGCGCAGGAAATCGGCTTCGCTCACGAGCTTGAACCCGGCCGCCTCGATCTCCTGGCGCAGCGTGCTTTCTTCGATGCGATGCAGGGTTTTGCCGACATTGGTGCCATCGCCGGGGCGCGCCGAATGGTCGGCGATGACCAGGAAGCCACCGGGCTTTAGCGCTGCGAACATCTTCTTGTTCATCACGGCGCGATCGACGGCCATGTAGGTCACGTCGTGATAGGCAAAGAAAAACGTGATCAGATCGAGCCCATTCACGTCCGGCGGGATGGGATCGTCGAAATTCCTGACGACATGGACGACATTCTTCATGGCGGGCTTTTGCGCGCGGATATCGAACTTGTCCTTGACGAAGCGCTCGATGACTTCAGCCGAATCCTGCGCATACACCACGCCATCCGGCGCTACCGCACGCGCCAATAACTCCGTGCTGTAGCCGGCGTTGGCGTCCATATCCAGCACCTGCATGCCCGGCCTCGCGCCGGTGAAGGCGAGCATCTTGGCGGGCTGCCGGCGCAGATCGGTCTGCCGGTCGGCATCGCTGCGGTCCGGCGCGGCGACAATGGCTTCGTAGTCCGGCGACTTGACGCCCTCGGCCGCAATTGCGACCGAACCCCATCCCCCGAGCATGGCAAGCGAGGCAAGCACGCCGATCAGGTTCGCGCGGCGATGGATCGATCCGGTCATGAAAATCCCCTGGCAGGTTGTCGTGGAGCATAGCAAGACCATAGCCGGAGATCACCGTCCCAATCGTGACGGCGACGCGATCGTGATCCGGTTGCAGGAGGTTTCCGGCACAGCGTCAGACGGCATTCCGTAGGGCGGATATCAAGTTGCAGCGCACGCGTGGGAGCCAAAATGGCCAGTTGCATTGCCGCTCGCCCCACAGGTACCATTGGGAGGGGGCCTGCCAACAGAGCAGCTAACGATAATCCGGGAGAGACCATGACCACGCAACCGACGCCCAAAGGCGCCTGGAAAATCACATTCCTGCTGTTTCTCTTCATGCTGGTCAATTTCGCCGACAAGATCGTGGTCGGACTCGCGGGTGTGCCGATCATGACCGAGTTGAAGCTCGAGCCGGATCAGTTCGGTACATTAGGCTCGTCGTTCTTCCTCCTGTTTTCGATCTCGGCGATCGCGGTCGGCTTTATCGTCAATCGCGTCGCCACGCGCTGGGTTCTGCTGGTTCTCGCGGCGATATGGGCGCTGGCGCAGTTCCCGATGGTTGGAACGGTCGGGTTCACGACGCTATTGATCTGCCGGGTGATCCTTGGCGCCGGCGAGGGTCCGGCGGCGTCGGTCGCGATCCACTCGGTCTACAAATGGTTTCCCGACGAGAAGCGAGGGCTACCCACCGCGATCCTGTCGCAGGGATCTGCATTCGGCGTGATCCTCGCGGTGCCGTCGCTGAACTGGCTGATCGTCAATTATAGCTGGCACTACGCGTTCGGCGCGCTCGGTGTCGTCGGCCTGTTGTGGGTCGCGGCGTGGCTGGTGCTGGGCAAGGAGGGTCCGCTGGTGCAAACCGTCGCGACGGGGACCGCCGAACCCCGGATTCCCTATTCCCGGCTTCTGACCTCGCGGACCTTCGTCGGCTGCTGCGCGGCGACATTCGGCGCCTATTGGGCATTGTCGCTTGGCCTCACTTGGTTCACGCCGTTCATCGTCAAGGGGCTCGGTTTCTCTCAAACCGACGCGGGCTGGATTTCGATCCTGCCATGGGTGTTCGGCGCCGTCATTGTGCTGCTCACCGGGTGGATTTCGCAGGTTTTGATGGCGCGCGGGGTTTGCACCCGCAACGCGCGCGGGGTGCTCGGCTCGGTCCCGCTGATTGTCGGCGGATCAATCATCGCGCTGCTGCCGCATGTCCAGGGCGTCGGGCTGCAGATCGCGCTGCTGGTGACCGGCTCCGGGCTGTGCGGATCGATCTATGTGGTCTGTCCGCCGATGCTCGGCGAATTTACGCCGGTGTCGCAGCGCGGCGCCGTGATCGCGATCTATGGCGCGATCTACACGCTCGCCGGCATCATGGCTCCAAAGGTGATGGGCAGCGTGATCCAGGGCGCGGCGGTGCCGCTCGACGGCTACATGACGGGCTTCACCATCAACGCCGTCATCCTGGTGACGTCGGGATTGCTCGGCCTGTTGCTGCTGTGGCCCAACACCGAGCGCGCGCGGCTGATGGGCGAGGAAGTGACGCAGCCGAAATTTGCGTGATTCGCGCTCCGGTAGTCCCGGCCAAATACTCCCCTGGTCGTCCCCGCGAAAGCGGGGACCATAACCACCGATGTTGGTTGTTGCGGAAGCGGTCTACCCCATCGCCCAACTGATAAGCCGCGGCGTATGGGTATCCGCTTTCGCGGGGACGACGAATACATACAATTGGACTCGAGCGCAGTCTGTTCATCGGGCGTCTCGGACAAGATCAATCGAAACGTGCGAGACCCAAGCTCCCGGAGAATCCATGACGAAGGTTTGGTGATTGCCTTTGGTATTAACGGTCAGCAAGGCGGTGATCGTGTCACCCTCGACTTTTGCTTCGATAACACCGTTGACGTTTTGGCCCGAAACCTTGCCGCCCTGACGATACTGGCTTTCAAACCAATTGCCCGAAAGCACGGTCCCGTTTTGATCGATGTTGGCATTCAAATCCATTTTGTAGGCATCGCTGGCGCAACGCACGTTCATTTTCACGGATTGGCCCGCGCTTTTGACAATGTAGTCAACTTTGCACCGGACGCGTTCGCGCGGCCCATTCGAGGGCTTCATCATGCCGCTACCCGACCATGAACCAGCCACGTTATCGAAGCTCTGATCGGCGTGAGCCGGAGACATGGCAAGCATTGTTATCAAAAGGGAGCATTGCAATACGGAATGAAGGATTGTTCGATTGCGACACATTGATCTTGTCCTCACCAGCGCGACGATCGTCGTCCCTCGGCGCATTGCATCAAAGAATCCGATCATTTTGTTGGCGTTTCTGTTTCCAATTGCTCGAACGGTGTCGGCCGGGTGCGCCTCAAGGCACTCTCTTCCAATTGGCCGACTTGCAGATCAGTCCGCCGGCGATGCAGCCCGAAGTGGTGAGGGTAGAGCCTTCAACAGACATTTTGCCTGAATAGGTTGACCCGGTGTCGGAGCTGGCGGCTTTGCCGGTCCAGGAATTAGCTCCACTGGGCCGCACGTCGAAGAACAGCCGCTTGCCGACTTTGGCATTCAAATCCGAACCGGGTTTCAGCCACACAACGTCTCCGCAGATGGCGTTACCACACGGTCCGAACCTGACTTGCTCATCACCACTGTCGCGTAACCAGGTGCCGAGAATTTCGTCTGCGAGTCCGAGACTTGTGGTCAGCAGGAATACCGTCGAAGCCAAGCCGAGACCCAAGCCGAGACGCAGAATTTTCATCCCAATCTCCTTACGTTGTTGCTTCCGATTAACGAACATCCGCGAGATGCATGTCGCTCAGGGTTGACGAAAGGCTGCGTGCGATCAGGTCGGTGATCGCCCCGTGCAGGTTCTCGTTTCGGGCGGGCTCGCCTGAACTCGGCGAGAAACTCTCGTCGACCAAGCGGCTTGGGCCGGTGAGCCCGACCGTCCCCGCATTTTCTAACGGCGGGGCAACCATTTTCTCGATGACGTCGAACGACTTGCCGTCGTACACCCTGATCTCGTAGAGCACATGGATCTGGTTGTAAGACGCGAGCAACGTGCCGTAACTGACAAAACCGATGCCTTCGACCTTTCGCGCACCGCTGCCGAAATTGGATTTCGCCTTGGTGATGACGATGTAGGCGTCAAGCCCCTGGGGCGTCACTTCGGTCTTAACGAGTTTCTTGAACGGATCGCCACGGACGAGATTGACCGGCGCAACCGGCGAATCCTTGATCGCGGCAAAGGCGGCGCGCGGATAACTGACCGGTTGCACTTGAAAACGACCGCTCAACGCCGTGGTTGCTTGCTGGACGATGAGGTCATCAAGGCCCCAGGATCCGATCGGAAAACTCTGATTGGCGTTATTCAGGCCGGTCAGTCCCATCCTTGCAAACGTCATCTCGTCGCCGACTGCCGAGATGATGCCGACGGTCTTGACCGCCTGCAGTTTCGTGTCGCGGGTGGCAAACATCGCGCAGCCGCCGAGGCTGACGGCTACAACAACAACCGCCGCGAGGTTCGCGTATGGACTGCTGCGGCGCATGGCGTGGCGATCCTGTCGGCCTATCGTATTTTGACGTCGAATGAATAGGAGGCGCCGATGCCAACCGTCGTCTGGTTCGGTGAGCCTCGAACGGTCACCAGAGGGCTTTTGGCGGCGTCGCCGAGCAACCGCTGGTACTCGACATAGGCATGGACTTCCCATTGCGGATCGATCCGGTAGGACACCTGGGCGCCGGCGCCGGCCGAGTGCGCGCCGCCCTTGGCGTTGAATATCGGCAGCCCGGTCGCCATCGCCTGCGCGGCGTCGATGCCAAAATAGGGCGAGGTCGCTTTGGTGGTTTCCCAGGTGAAGCGCGGTCCGGCCGAGACCGTGAAGCGCTGAATCACCGGCACGATGAAGTCCGCCGAGAGGTCGGCAACGACGCCCTTGTGGCCGCCAATACCCTGGCGGAGTTCGCCGCGCGTGCGGAACCAGTCGACCGGATAATATTCGACGAAGCCGCCGAGTTCGATCGTGGTTTTGACGTCGCCGAGGCCATTCAGTTCGGAATAGCTGTTGGCTTTTCGTGACGACACGAACTTGCCGGCGGGGCCGGCCCGAAGGTCGCCAAAGTCGATCAGCGCGATGCTTGCGCTGTCGCGCGGCCCGCGAAACTGGTCCACCGAGCCGGCACGGCGGATGGCAAAAATCGGGACCGGGCTGAGCATGCTCCGTTTGGCGCCCTCGAAATCGGGTTTGTATTCGCCCCCCGCGCCGACCATGACGGTCCAGGTGCCGGACACCGGCGGCAACATCGGCAATTCGAAAGGCGGAGCCGGCAACGTGACCAATGGGTCCGCCGTTGCCGCAGATGGCACGAGTATCAATGCCACCAGCGCGGCGGCCCGGAGAAGATCGTGTTGCTGTTGCCGAGGAGCGGTATTGGCTGGAAGAACTGTCTTGCGCATCTCTCTTACCGGCAACAGAGCTGAACGGAACTCGTTGTTGCCGGTCGTTTGCGACCGAAGCTTGTTCCCGACCTCGCGCTTTGTTTCCCAACGTTGCCCAATCTATTCAGTTCATTCGATCAATCCTGCGGACGTCATATTTCACGGTGCCAACGCCGCGATGCCGTGCATTGCATCGGACCGTATCGAGCGCGTGGACTTTTCGGCGACGGCGATCAGGCCTTTGACACCGAGCGCGAGCTCGGCATGCATGATGGTTATGTGCGAACGGCTAAATCCAGCGTTCTCTAGAAGACGGGCAAGATCGTGTGCGTCGAAGGTTCGGTGTGTCTCGGGTCCGGCAAACGGCCATTTTTCCATCGTCTCCCGCGAAGTCACGTAGATGACGAGACGGCCGCCCGATCGCAGCACGCGGTAGACTTCTGAAATGTCGCGGCCGTCGGTGTCGAAGAAGTAAACAACGTTTACCAGCAAAATTTTGTGGAACATCTCGTCGATCCAGGGCAGCGGCCTGAAGTCTCCACGCACCAGCACCATTCGACCCCGGGATATTGCCACCTCATTCATGCGTTTGGCTTGCCCGAGCATCCGGGCCGATTGGTCCACGCCGTAGACCCGGGCGCCGTGGGCACGCGCCGCGATGGTTCGGAGACCCCAACCGGGGCCAAAGCCGAATTCAAGGACCGTCTCCCCTGGCCTGGGGTCGAGGGCATCGATAGCCAGCCGGTTTGGCTCGTCATTGATCCAGGCCATCAACCATCCAACCACCGATCCAGCAACGCCTCTCGGGTTTCGCAGCTGACAACCAAGGGCGTGCCACAGCCGGTCGATCACACGCAAATGCGGCTTTGCAGCTGTGATCGCGGACTCGCGGCGAGGAGGTTTCACCTCTTTTCCTCGATCTTGGCTATCAGTTCTTCGATCACGAGCCGCCGGTTTTTGTCCCAGAGCGGACGATCCGGATGTTGTGGTATCTTGAGCGCATGTTGAAAGACTTCGATGGCCTTCGGATATTCATTTTGCGTGTAAAGGAAGTCGCCATAGAAATACCAGGCATCCAGCCCATTGGGCGCAAGCTTGACGGCTTGTTCGAGCAATTGCCGAGCTTTCGCCTTGTCGCCAAATCCGATCGGAAAGCCGGGAACGCGGTAGTACAGAACGCCGAGGCTGGTCGTCGCGCCGGCATCCATCCTCGCGGGATCCATATTGTAGGCCTGTTCGAGGATGTCGCGGGCGCGCTTGGCAAAGCCGAGCGCATAAAACGTGCTTGCCAACGAGGCGCGCTCGCTCGTGATGATACCGTCCCAAATCAGCGCTTCCGGTATCCCGGGAGAGTGCGCGGCTACTGCGTCGGCTTCTTCGCCAAGCGCATTCATTTGTTTGGTTTGCTCGTCGCCTTCGGGAACGCCGAACTTGATCGTCTCCCATTTAGTCTGCAGGCGGCGGACGTCGGGTGACAAGGCGTCCGCAGCCTGGCTGGAAAGCGTGTAGGGACTTGCGACGAGCAGGGTGATCAATGACAAAAGCGATATGCGGGATTTCAAGGTTATGGGTCGCCTTCTCATCTACGCGAAGTGTCTCTTTGCGGGCTGGCTTTAATGGGAGGGTGCTTGCCGTGAGAGCGCCCAGTCGATGATTTGCGGGAAGATGCGTTGAATGAGGACGTAGAAACGTTCCGGTGCCGGCGCGTAGATGGAATCATGGCCGCGTGCGACCGACTTCCATATTTGCCGGGCGACCTCTGCGGGAGCGTCGACGCTCATCTTTGCATGTGCGATGAGTTCGTCGAAGGCGACGGACGCATCGGTCCGGGTTGCCCGCGGCGCCGCATAGGTGACGCCGATACCGGCTTGCCTCCATTCCCGGCGCAGCGCATTGGAAAATCCGCGCAAGGCGAATTTCGAGGCGGAATAGCCGGAGAACAGCGGATAGGCGATGTCGCCAAAAACAGAACCGATATTGACCACCCTCGATGGTCTTGCCGCGAGCAGCGACGGCATGAGATCGCGCGTCAGCGCGATCGGCGCGATGACATTGGTGCGAAATGTTCTGGCTATCGCGTCATCGTCGAATTTCTCGATGGCGCCGCCCTCGACGACGCCGGCGTTGTTGACGAGCACGTCCAGGGCCTTCCATTGGTCGCTGATAATCTCGACGATCCGGCGGCGGTCTTGCGGATTTGTGATATCCGCCGGAATGATCAGATGCTCACTCCCCTCGCCGAGCAGCACGCCTGTTGCCTCAAGTGCGGTCTCGCGCCGACCACATAGCGCAACGATCATCCCGCGTCGTGCCGCCTCTACCGCCAAAGCGCGCCCGATCCCGGAGCCTGCTCCGGTTATCAGCACGCATTTTTGGTCACGCAGCATGGCTCAGCTCCGCCCGAGCGCCGAGGTCGTGAAAGATCGAGCCGTACAATCGGTAGAAGATCGCGGCGTTGTCGATGATGATGCGTTGGGTGTTCCGGTCATCGAAACCATTGACCAGCTTTCGGAAGAACGCGACGTGTTCGCTGTCAAGCGAGCCGTGAGTCCGAAGATAGCTAAATCCGCTTTCGCTCTCCAAGCCGAGAGACGCTTTCATGACGTCGGCAAGTTGGTCTGCCAGCAATACCGACATCCCTTCCAGAACATGCACGCTTCCGAGATATGCGTAGGAGCTGATATGTTCGATGGCGTAATAGGCGTATCCCACCATGATCCGGCAGGCCTGCCCCGCCTGGCCATCGCGTACCGCATCGGGATCGCCGCCAAGTGCCCGGATGTCGTTGAGAATCCATTTCTCATGACCGCGCTCTTCCTCCATGTATTCGACCAGCGCGTCCTGATAGCGTTCGTCCGAAGTGCGTGACGCGGCCAAAGCCAGCAGCGGAAACGTATGTTTGACATGGTGATAGGCCTCGGCCAGGAAATCGAGGTAGAGGCTGCGAGGCGCGCCGTTCCGCAGCGTGTTTCGCACCAGCGGAATGGCGAGAAAAGCCTCACGGCTGTCGGCGGTCTCAGCGACCAGTTGCTCATAGAAGCTCATCGTTGGGCCCTTTCAGATTGGAAGCGACGTCGGGACAAGAGGCGTGCGCGGAGCGGCCGCTCTATCCAGGATGAACTTGGCAATGTTTTTTCGAACGGGTCGTCCATTGCTGAGCAATTGATGGTTCAAAGCTTGTTCGAAGGAAACGATGACGTAAGCGCGTGGCACTGCATATTCCGGTGCGTCAGAACAGCAATCGGACAGCAGCTCCAGGATATCGGCGCGACTGGCCGAGGCGAACCAAGCTGCACCTTGAGCAGAAGGGATAAGCAACACGGTCAAATAGGGCTCGCCGTGACCGGCGACAGTACAGAGCGCAATGCGTGGATCGGCAAGCAGCATTGTCTCGATCCATTCAGGGCTGATGTTTCTACCGAATGAGGTGACGATGAGACTGTCCTTGCGTCCGTGCACGGTAAGGAATCCGTCGCGATCGATCTCTCCGAGGTCACCGGTGCGCCAGGGTCTCTTGGCGGGTCCCTGCCCCAGGTAACCGTCTGTGATCGAAGGTCCGTCGACTACGATCTCTCCCTCATCGATCGACACCGACAGACCGCTCAACGCTTCGCCAACCGTGCCGGGGCGCCGTTCCTTCGGTTGGTTGAGGGTAACAACCGAGCAGCATTCCGAAAGTCCGTAGCCTTCGTGCACGGGGATTCCCAGGCGCCAGGCGGCATTCGCAATTTGCGTTGGGACCGGCGCGCCTCCCACCGCTACAAATCGAAGCGAAGACGGCGCGGCCAGGCCGACGGACTGGAGCTCCCCGACCCAGTGCTTCAGCAATTGCGGCACCAGCACGCTCGTAGTGGGACGATGAATTTCGAATGCCTTCGCAATCCCGGTCGCGCTGCCGCGACCTATTCGTTCGGCTAGGCCGGTTTCGAAATGGACATAAGCCCCAAGCGATGCTGGAATAAAGATCGAACAGATCGTCTCCAACAGCAGCGGCAACGGAAGCAACGAGAGATATGAGTCGGTCGCGCTTGCCGCGGTCGCAGATGCCAACGCGGCGGCCGACCACGCGATTTGCCCACTTTGATGGCGGACACCTTTCGGTTGACCTGTGCTGCCCGAGGTATAGATGATCTGACCGAAGCCATCGATCGCATCCGGCAGCCCCGCTCCCGCCCGATGGATGTCGATAACATTGGTCGGTACGCCCGATTGAACGGCCAGTGGTGCGGTTTGTTCGGAGGCCAGAACAAGCTCGACCGATGCATCGCGAACGACGTGGCCGAGTTGCGCCGGGCTAAAGAAAGTCGGCAACGGCACTACGATTTTGCCGGCAAATGCGCAGGCGAGCTGGGCGATGACCCAGCCAAGCCCGTTTGGAGCGTAGATGCCGACGGTTCGAGGCTGACCCTTAAGGTCGGCCGCGAGGCTCGTCACTCTGGCAAGGAGTTCGCGGCGGGACAATTGACCGTGCTGGTCGCTTACCGCGATCAACTCGCCCGCCTCTGACACATGGCGCCGCATCGACTCAAATAGTTGCCGCATACTGCTCCCTTCTTTGAGGGCCATCACCGCTCATCTTTGGACGTCGGCTGGCAACGGCATATACCTTCGGCTGGCAAGCGTAGTAGGTGCCCCATCGCTCGGAATCCGCGATGCGATGACGGTCGGCCTCACCAAGCAAGGTCAGTGCGACGCCAAGGCGGCTGACCAAGAGGTGAAGACGGCGCGTCAGTGTAAAGAAAGACCATTCAAATCCGGCCCTCTCACCAAAGCTGCCGATTTCCGCGATGAACTCTGCCGTCGCCAGCGGTGCCCGGCTGGCTAGCGTCGTCACTTCAAAGATTGCGCTCCGATTGACGGTTCGCGCCGATATCGCGCTGACGACGTCTTCGACTGGCGTATCGAGGTAACGTTCGGAGAAGAATCCATCATCCAGGAAACGAAGCCCGGCCGCACAGAGAATCTCGTCACGATGATCCAAAAGGGCGATTATCCGCGACGGGAAAGTCTCAAGCCGTGCGCCATATCGAGCCTCGTAGGTGTCCTTGATGAATTCCTCGGCTGGACGCCTGAGAGCATCATCATTTGCCAGAAGGGCTGTCTTCATCTCGCTTACCGGCCACAGGATCGGATCGATCCCGTTGTTGCCGATCATTTGCGCCCGAAGCTTGTTCCGAAATTTGCAGCTCTATTTCCGAATGTTGCCCGACGTATCCAAAGCCATCTAGTCGGCGCGATGCGGACACATTGTGCATCAAGGCTTCGTGTTGTCGGCGTTACCTTGAACTTTCGCTATCCCCTAGAGCTTGCTCGGCATCACCGGAGCATCGTACCGAACGCGCGATCCCAGAACTTCGTCGTGACGCCGTAGTTTCGGTTCGCGAACCTGTGGTGGTCGAGGTGATGTTTCAGCAGCGAAGCCGGCAGAATCGTGGGACTGTGATGGGCGCAATAATGGACCGATAGATACCAGCCGTAGGCGACGAGAACGCCGGCCAGAACGGCGCCTCCCGCCGCCAGATAGGCGAATGCGAATGCGAGCCATATTTGCCAGAACACCTTGTCGATGCCGTCTTGCGGGCGGGCGTGATGTTTCCCGTGTTGCACCGGGGCAATGGCATGCAACACAAAGCGATGCGTGATGTATTCCGCCAACGTCCACGCCGCGAGACCGCAGCAGAACAGAAGCGCGGCAAGGGAAAACTTAAGCGTCGAGGCAGCCAGCAAGGTGATTGCCAGCGCAATCGCGAAAACAAGCTCGCCAACGTAAATGGCGGCCGTCATGGTGGGCACCAAACGCGCGGCCTGGTCCCAACATCTCCTGCCATTTAGCTCAGCGCAAATGGTCGTTCACCGCTTCGCGGCCCACCTGCGCCACCGATAATGTGAGCGGTTGGTCCAATGAAATCGCCGCGGATGCGTCGTTTTGGTGGTCGCAGACAGTCAGAAGGAATTTTACCAGCGCCCAGACGAGAACGCGCTTTCGGCTTCCGGTAAAACCAGACATGACTGCTCACCTTCGCGCTGCCAACGGAATATCCGAAGCGCTGATGCCAGCCGTCTAACCGGCGGCAATCTCCAAAATAGGGCCATCCGTGTCCGAACGTTGCCTAGGGGCCGCTGCAATATGTCTCAATGTTGCTGGAAAGGGCGGTTTGACTGCTACCGCATTGAAAGCCATGGGTAATTGCTTTATTCGGTCCAACACAGTTTCGATGAGGACGTAACGCGTGCACGTCGAACCGCACATCTTGATTGTCGATGATGATCTGCAAATTCGAAAGCTGCTTGGCCGGTATCTGGCGGAGCAGGGGTTTCGGGTGACGCTGGCGTCCGACAAGCGCACGCTTGAGGCCGCGCTGGAATCCAACGACATCAAGCTGATCGTGCTCGATGTCATGTTGCCGGACGGATCAGGCCTGGAAATCTGCCGGGACATGCGAGCCCAGAACTCGCATATTCCGATCATTCTTCTCACCGCATTGAAGGAGGACGTCGACCGCATCATCGGCCTCGAGATCGGCGCCGACGATTATCTCGGCAAGCCGTTCAATCCGCGGGAGCTTGCGGCCCGCATTCGCGCGGTGCTTCGTCGTCAAAGTGAGGCGGCCAAGATTGTGCATTCGCCGCAGGAATACCGGTTCGAGGGTTTCAAGTTACAGCCGGGATTGCGTCGGGTTCTGAACGCGAGCGGCGGGCTGTTGGAGCTGACCTCGGCCGAATTCGATCTCTTGCATGCGTTGGTGGCGCGCTCGGGGCGAATGCTGTCGCGCGAATATTTGCTGGATGCGACCAAGCGCGGCGATGGCGATGCCTTCGATCGCTCGGTCGACGTGCTGTTGAGCCGGGTTCGCCGCAAGCTCGGCGACGTCGAATTTCAGCTGATCAAGACGGTGCGAAACGGCGGCTACGTATTTACCGCGAATGTTGAGAAGATTGGAGCGGGCGAATGAATTCCCTGAGGGCTCGCATTGTCCTGACGCTGTTCTTGTCGATCATCTGCGTCGTCGTCATGGCGACCGCAACCTTATTTTTGGCGCGGCAGGGGCATGCCCAAAAGGAACAAAGGGATTACGCCCAATTGGTTTCCGAGGCGATCCTGCTGATCTCGCCCTTGTTCGGTGGCGACGAAAACGACAGGCGCTCGCATTTGGGATCGGGCCCCGTACCAGGTCAGCCGCGCCCGGAATTGACGAACCTGCTGCAATCTCAATTGCGCAACGCAGGATCTGATCTAGTGGTTGTCGTAACACAACCGACTGAAACCCCTCACCCGTTTGTGTCGATCAAGCTGAAATCGGGCTGGCTTGCACTTCCGATACCGGAGCGTCATCGCGGAGAAGTTCTGTACGCTCTCGCCAGCTGGTTCTTGCTGGTCGCCCTCGGAACCGTCTGTGTGGCGGTGTGGTTTGCCCACCGCATCACCCGCCATCTCGCGGTGCTGGAGCGCGTCGCGGCAACGATTGACGCCGACGGCGTTATTCCGCGATTGCCGGAAACTGGACCAGCCGAACTGAGGGCAACCGCGCGCGCGCTCAATACCATGACGGCGAGGTTGAAAAACGCTGCCGAAAGCCGGATGCGATTGGTCGCAGCCGCTGGCCACGATCTGCGTACGCCGATGACCCGGATGCGGCTGCGAGCCGAGTTTCTCGACGAGGAGGATCGGTCGATGTGGCTGAGCGACCTCGAGGAGCTCGACCGCATCGCCGATAGCGCAATCCAGCTGGTGCGCGAAGAAACCCAGCGGGAAACAAGCCAGTTGGTCCGGGTCGACGAAATCACCAGCGAAATTTGCCAGGATCTCGCAGCAATGAAGGCGTCGGTGACGATTATGAAAATGGAGGCGGTGACAATTTCATCGGCGCCATTGGCGCTGACGCGGGCCGTCAGAAATCTCGTGATCAATGCGGCAACGCATGGCGGTGGCGCCTTTGTCACGGTAGGTCTGGAAGACAACGCTACCGCCTCGATCATTATCGAGGATGAGGGGCCCGGCATTCCGGACCAAAGCATGTCGCGGGTATTCGAACCCTTTTTCCGGGTTGATCCGGCGCGGCGCAAGTTTGGAGCTGGTGCAGGCCTTGGCCTGGCGATCGCCAAGGAGATCGTCGAACGTCACGGCGGCAAATTAACCCTGCAGAACCGCTCGCCGAGGGGACTGCGGCAAAGAATAAGTTTTCCGGCGTGTTTTGCGTGAGGGGCGCGGTGGCCGGACAAATACTCCGCTGTCGTCCCTGCGAAGGCAAGGACCCATAACGACAGCGGCCGATTGTTACAAAGGCAACTAACCCCATCGCCCCACTGATAAGCCGCGGCGTATGGGTCCCGGCTCAAGGCCGGGACGACACTGAATGTATGTTGCCTACTGCAAACTGCCCTGTGCGCCGCGCACCAGCCGGCCCGGACGGGCCCCGGTGGGGCTGCCGCCGCGTTGCGTCACCACGCCCGAGACGATGGTTAAATCATAGCCGTCGACCTGCTGCAGCAGGCGGCGGCCGCCGACCGGAAGGTCGTAATGCACCTTTGGCGGGTGCAGATGCAGCCGATCGTAGTCGATGACATTGATATCGGCCTTGTAGCCGGGCGCGATCACACCGCGGTCGTAGAGTCCGACCGAGCGCGCGGTCTTGCGCGACTGCGCCGCCACCACGAAGGGGATCGACAGCTTTTCGCCGCGCTTCCTGTCCCTTGTCCAGTGCGTCAGCAGATAGGTCGGGAAACTGGCGTCGCAGATAATGCCGCAATGGGCGCCGCCATCGCTCAGTCCCGGCACGGATAGCGGATCGCGCAGCATCTCGTGCACCGCATCGAGATTGCCGTCGGCGTAATTGAGGAACGGCACGTAGAGCATGCCGCGGCCGTTGTCCGACAGCATCGCGTCATAGGCAAGCTCTTCCGGCTGCTTTCCCTGGCGGCGGGCCTGCGCGCCCAACGCATTCTCCGGCGGCTGTTCGTAATCCGGGGGATCGCCGAGCAGATACATCTTGTCGTAATTCGGACGGAAGAACAGCGGATCGTCGGTCGCGGTCGCCGTCTCGCTTAAGATGGCCGCGCGCATCTCGGGCTGGCGCAGCCGCGCCACGCGCTCGGCCAACGGCAGTTTGGCGATCTCTCTGTAGCTCGGATGGGTCTGGAACGGATTGCGGGACAATTCCAGTCCGAGCAATAGCCCGACCGGGCGCGCGGCGATCTGCGCGGTTATCGAAAGCCCGCGCGCGGAAGCCTCGTTGATGCTGTCGAGCGTCTGGCGCCAGCGCCGCGGCGCCCGGTCGGCCTGCGCCACCGAGAACGAAATCGGGCACCGTGTGTTCTCCGCCACCCGCAGCATCATCGGCAGGTCTTCTTCGATGCTCGCTTGATCGAGCACAAACTGAAGCACGCTGCGGCCGACCTTGTGCATCGCTCCCGCAATCGCGGTCAGCTCATCCTCGCCGGCCTTCAAGGTCGGCGTATAGTCGCCGGTCGAGGTGCGGTGGTTGAGGGTGCGCGAGGTCGAAAATCCCAAGGCGCCGGCGCGCACGGCATCGCCGGCGAGCGCGGCCATCGCGGTGTTATCCTCCGCCGTTGCGGGATCGCGGCGCGCGCCACGTTCGCCCATCACATAGACGCGGAGCGCCGCATGCGGCAATTGCGCGCCGATATCCATGTCGAAATTTCGCTGCGACAGCCAGTCCATGTAATCCGGAAAGCTCTCCCACGCCCACGGGATGCCGGCGCTGAGCACCGGCTCGGGAATATCCTCGACGCCTTCCATCAATTGGATCAGCCGGAAATGATCGTCCGGCCGGCAGGGTGCAAAACCGACGCCGCAATTGCCCATCACTGCCGACGTGACGCCGTTCTGCGAGGAGGGCGTGATGTCGTGGCTCCAGGTGACCTGGCCGTCATAATGGGTGTGCAGATCGACAAAACCCGGCGCGACAAGCTTGCCACGCGCGTCGATCTCATCCTTGCCCTTGCCGGCGACGCGGCCGACTTCGGCAATGCGGCCGTCCTTGAGCGCGATATCCGCTTCGAACAATTCGCCGCCTAGACCGTCGGCAATCGTGCCGCCGCGGATCACGAGGTCTGGATTGTCAGCCATGACGTTTCATCCCAAGGTTCGTTTCATCCCGAAATTCGCTGTTTCGCGCATCATGGGTCCTGCCTCGATGCTGTCAACTGCCGCTTGTGCGGTTCAGGGCTGCATCAGCCTTGCATCGGATGCTTCGGAACTCCGTTGCGGCTTGCGGTCGGTGACAAGCGCCAGCAGGACCGTGAGGATCATGAATATCACGGAGGCGCCAAACACCCAGTGCGGGGCGTTCTGGTCCATGATCCAGCCGAACAATAACGGACTGACAATGCCGCCGAGGTTGAAGCCGGTGGTGACGATTCCGAAGGCCCGCCCGGCCGCGCCCGCGGGTGCGGCGTGGCGCACCAGCATATCGCGCGAGGGGGCGATCACGCCGCCGAGGAATCCCGCCATCCCCATTGCCGTCGTTAACAGCAGCGAAGGTAGCGTGACAGTCGCAATGGCAAGCACGATGGCGGCGTTGACAGCGAAACAGCCGGCGGCGACTTGGCCGTGGCGCCTTGTACGGTCGGCAAGAAAGCCGCCCGCCAGCACCCCAACAGCGCTAAAGCCGAGAAACGCCGTCAGCGCGAAATTGGCGTTCGAGAACGACGCGCCGTAACCGCTCATCAGCGCCACCACGCCGAAATTGCCGATCCCGGCATTGGACAGGCTCAGCAGCATGAAGAAGATCGTCAGCACGATCAGGGTCGGCGTGATGATGCTTTGTGGCGGTACCCGCTCGCCGTCGTTTCTGCGATCGGCGGCGCTGGCATCTGGAATGCCGACGGCGGCCAGCAACAGCGCCACCAGCGGACCCACGGCGCCGGCCACGATCAGGGCGCCATAGCCTCCGGTCATCGCAACCAGTGCGGCCACGATGGCGGGCGCGACCGCGCCGCCAAGGTACCCTGCAAAGGTGTGGATCGAAAATGCGCGGCCCATCCGCGCCTCATCCATATGGGCCGACAGGATCGCATAGTCGGCCGGATGATAAACGCTGTTGGCGAGCCCCAACAGCACTGCGCTGGCGATCAGCCAGCTGTAACTGAGATGCAGGCCGAGCATGATCAACGCGAAGCCGCCGAGGGTAAGGCCCATCAGCAGGATCTTGCGAGCGCCGATATGATCGGCAAGATATCCCATCGGCGCCTGGGTCAGTCCGGAAACAGCGGCGAATACGGTGAGCGCAAAGCCTAGCTCGATGTAGCCGACGCCGAGCTGCTGTTTCAGAAACGGGAACAGCATCGGCAGCGCCATAAAATGGAAATGACTAACCCAATGGGCCGTCGAAATCGCAGCCAGCGTCCGCAGCGATGCGTCGGTTTTTGCTTGTTGCGGTGCGGCGAGAACGTCGACCATGTCAGATTCAAAACCCCGTTGCAGTGACGGCCCGGCAAGGCCCCGCGAAATTACCGGCTGGCGGTTATTTGTCCATGAATGCCGCTGCATGGCAGCCCCTGCGAGCCGCGCCGCAACGGCAGCAATGCGTCATTAAATCGAGAGACAAAGCCGCTGGAGGCGGGAATGATGCCCGACATGGCCGTTTCAGCGCATGTTGTAAAGCCGCTCCGGGTGCTCCTGTCGGAAGGAAACAGCACCTCGGCGCGGGAGGCGATCACGATCCTGGGGTTGGCGGGTCATATCGTCGAGGTCTGCGATCCCAGCCCCTATTGCTTCGCGCGATTCTCGCGCTTTGTCGCCAAATTCCATCGCTGTCCGTCCATGCGCGACGATCCCGCCGGCTTCCTTACCTTTGTCGAGAAACTGCTTGCCGCGCGGCATTTCGACGTGCTGCTGCCGATCCACGAACAGGGATTTTTGTTCGCGCGGGTTGCGCCGTGCCTGGCGGACCGCGTCGGACTGGCGCTGCCAAGTTTTGCCAATTATCGCACCGCGCACAGCAAGGTCGGATTCAGCCGGCTGCTCGATCGATTGGGCCTGCCGCAGCCACCGACGCGCATCGTGGAATCCGAAAGCGAGCTGCGTGACGCCGTCCGGTTCCCTGCTGTCGTCAAGACGTCCGTGGGCACCGCAAGCCGCGGCATCTGGTTTGTACGCAACGACGGCGATCTGGAAGGCGCGCTGCGGGAGTTGAATGGGCAAGACCTAAGCATTCGCGGCGCGTTCGCCGACGAGGTGCTGGTGCAGGAATTCGTCGCCGGCACGACGGAGAAGGCGCAAGCCGTGTTTTGCCGCGGCGAGTTGATTGGCTTTCATGCCTTTCGGCAGATCGCCGGCGGCGCCGGCGGCGGCGAGGCGATCAAGCAAAGCGTCAGCCGGCCCGAAATGCGCGGCTTTGTCGCGACGATCGGCCGGGAACTGGCCTGGCATGGGGCGTTGTCGGTCGATTACATCATGGCCGATGATGACACCGCGCCGCGCCTGATCGACTGCAATCCGCGATTGGTCGAACCGATGAGCGCCTATCTCGCCGGGCTCGATCTCGTATCGTTATTGCTTCGCGTCTCGCAAGGTGAGGTGCCCGCGTCAGCCGGCGAAAGCCGCGCCGGCGTCCGGACCCATCTTGCGATGCAGGCGCTCTTGGGATGCGCGGCACGCGGCGGCACGCGGCGCGATATTTTCCGCGAATGCTGGCGCTTGTTGACCGGCGCCGAACCCTATGCCGACAGCGCCGAGGAATTGACGCCCGTAAGACGGGATTGGGTCAGCGCCGTACCGCTGACGATGGTGGCGATATTTCTGCTGATCGCCCCGCGGCGGGCGGCGGCTTTGGCACGAGGCGGCTGGGGCGCACATTTGCTCGATCCCAAGAGCATCCGGCGCATCGCGAGCGAAGATTTCTATAACGGCTGATCGTCCTCGCCGTAGCGATCGCGTTTCGGCGTGGCGATGTCGCCATCCTCATAGTCTTCGTCCTCGGACGGTTTTGGCGGCGGCGGCTTCTTTGGCTGGCTCTGATCCTTGTCGGGACGGTCGCCCTTCTTGCCGGTTCCACCCATGTTGTTTCCTTTGAATAGTCGTAGCTCAAACAATCTTTGCTGCCCTTTTTCGGACGTTCAGTGTAAAGCGATGCGCAACCAGGAGCTAAGCATGAAAAAGCCGAAGATCGAGACCGAAGAGCCGCCGCCGCGCAAAGTGATTCGCGCCGATAAAGCACCGACCAACGGCTATTCGCTGGTGGTCGATGGTCACTTCAAGTCGCACCATGATACGGTCGAAGCCGCCGAAGAGGCGGGCATGGCTTTGAAAAATCAGTTCCAGATGCTTCAGGTACAGGTTTACGACGCCGCCACCAAGACCCGATCGATGATCGAGTGGCCGGCGCCGGTATAAGCGCCATAACGAATCTCAAGTCCGGCGGCCGCCGTTTTGCTGGCTTGCGAGCCAATCCGAAAGGGCCGGAGCCTTTTCGTCTGATGGCTTCGACTTTGCGCGCGGCTTCTTCGCCGCAGCAGCCGGGCGCGGCGGTTCGGCCGCCTCGCGGGCGAGCCGCAGGGCTTTCAGCTTGGCCATATTGTCGAGCACGGCCTTGGTGGCGGCGTCGCGCTCGATCTTGCCTGGGTCGGCCTTGTTGAAAC
Source organism: Bradyrhizobium lablabi (assembly GCF_900141755.1). Classification (NCBI taxonomy): domain Bacteria; kingdom Pseudomonadati; phylum Pseudomonadota; class Alphaproteobacteria; order Hyphomicrobiales; family Nitrobacteraceae; genus Bradyrhizobium; species Bradyrhizobium lablabi. The sequence goes on from NZ_LT670844.1 coordinate 4,734,879, forward strand.
GGCCATCGTTGCGGTTGCGATCTGTCATTTAAGTCGACTTCTTTTTCTTCGGCGCGGGTTTGGCCTTCGGTTGGACCGGCTTGTCGCGATCAGCGGCTTCTTTCGCAAGCCGCATCGCGCGCAAATCTGCGGTCCGCTTTCGTATCGCAATATCGGCTGCCGCGATATCGGCCATCGCCTTGATGCCTTCGGCCTCCTGGGCGAGCTTGCGGCTTTGCCTGATCTCCTTCAGTTCGGCCGCGCTTTTCGGTTCGTCGTCCATCGGATGCCTCGTCATTGGCGGGCACGCATCAACCTGCGGCGGCCTCTCGGCCATTCTACCATGCATGGCAGGGATGGAGGCAAGTTTAGGCCATGTTACGGCCGAAAAGGACAGCTTTTCGGGCTAAATCGGCGATCGTGGTAAAGGGCTGGGCCTTCCTGCGCGGCCGGAACCGGCCGGCCGCGCAGGCTTGCCATGGATGTTCCGGTCAGAACGTTGCGCCAGCCTTCACCATGTAGGTCCGGCCCGGCAGCGGATAGGCGCTGAACCGGCCGTCGGTGAAGGCGCTTGCGACCGCATAGTCGTAATAGAGGGCATTGAACAGGTTGTACACGCCCAGCGACCAGAAGAAGTGCTCATATTGCCCACTGAGCTTGAAATCCACCGTCGCGTTGGCGGGAATCAACGGCTGGCGATTGGGTTGGTCATTGTCCATGCGGCGGCCGCTCCAATAGCGCACCGTGGCATCGACCACGAGATAATTCTGCCAGACATTCCAGGTGACGCCGCCATTGGTCGTGTAACGCGACACCAGCGGAACGTCGTTGCCCGCGAACGGGCCCTCGCGGAACACGGCGCGGGTATAGGCCATGCCGCCCCGCAACAGCACGGTATCGCTCACGCGCATCGATGTGCTGGTCTCGCTGCCATAGCGACGGGTCGGGTCGAGATTGTAGTTGAAGAAGTTGACGGGATCGAAATGGATCTCGTTGACGAGGTCCATGTTGTAGATGCTCGATTGCATCTCGAATCGTCCGGCCTTGATGCGGAAACCGCCTTCGACGTCGTTCGACGTCTGGGTCTTCAATCTGAAGGTCTGGGGAATCGGATTGAAGAAGGCATCGAAGGCGGGACCTGAGGCGACGCGTTCGTCGACGTCGGGCGTGCGGAACGCGCGCGCGGCGCGGCCGAAGACCGAGAAGATATCGTTAAAGCGATGCTCGAAGCCGACATGCAAGGCGTATTGTGTCTCGTTGCTGTCGAGCGGAAGCGCCTGGGTATCGAACGCAAACGGCGCCGTCGGATCGAAGCGGTCACGCGCGGTCAGGTTGGTGTTTTGAACGCGAGCGCCGTACGAAAAGTCCGTTGTCGGCAACAGGCCGACGGTTTGCTGCCAGTAGCCCGCGAGTGTCTGTTGCGCCAGGTCGAACCTATGCCAGGGCGTAAACCCCTGAAATGCGCCCTTATCCTGGTGAAAGGTCGCATCGTAATAATCTATTCCGGTCAGAACGGAAGAGGGGATTCCGAAGATTGTATTTTTGACACTCAATCGAGGGGTTATCGACCAAGTCGTCAAATCTGCGCTGACATAGGTGGAAGCAAAACTGGGAAACGCGGTTGCACCAAAAAAGGCACCCTGCTGCTTCTTGTCGCGCACGCCGCCGTCGACGATGAGTTCAGCGCCGTTCCACAAGGTCTTGGTGAAGCCCGTGGTGGCGTTGACGCCCTGCTTGGCGGCATAGTCGAACGGCGTGCTGGAGCCGCGCCGGTCGGTCGATAGCTGGTCGAGCCCGATCGATGGGTCGACCAATCGGCCGCCGGGGAGACCGATCTTCTGATCGTCGCCGGATAGCGTGAAGAACGCCGACAAATCAGCGGTGTTGTAATTGACGCTGCCGATCCCGTTGCGCTGCTCAAGCGCGTTGTTGACCCGGTATCCGTCCGATTTGAAGCTGTTGCCGTAGAATGATGCCGACCAGGGTCCTGAGTTGACCGCGGTCGAAACCGAGCCCAATTGCTGGTTGAAGGAGCCGACGCCGCCTCCGAAACGCATCGCGACCGGCGGGCCGCCGGTGCCGGTCTTGGTGACGATGTTGATGACGCCGCCGACGGCGTTGTCGCCATAGAGTACGGCGCCGCTGTTGCCGCGGGTGATCTCGATGCGCTCGATCGAATCGCGCGGAATGGTCGAGAGATCGACGCCGGCCATGTCGATGTCGTTCAATCGGCGGCCGTTGATCAGCACCAGGGTATTGGCGGTGGCAAAGGCGCCGAAGCCCCGGAGGCCCACGGTGGTGCCCACGCCGTTCACGCCGCCGTAGAGATTAGTGAGTTGCACGCCGGGCGTCTGCGCGATGATCTCCTGGATGGTCTGCGCCGGTGAGTGCGCGATATCCGCGGCGGTGATCACTGAAGTGGAGGTGCCGACGATGCCGGCAAATTGCCGGTTGGTCGGACCAACGCCTGTCGTGCTAGTGCCAGGAGAGGCGACGTTGGAATTGTCGGCCGGCGCGCCTGCCGGTGTGCCGGTTTGCGAGGGGCTGGGCACGGCGCGACGCGAATAGGAATCGCTATCGGCAACCGGCTTGGCGCGGGTCCGGTTTTCGTCGCCGGGCGGGCTGACTTCGATCGGCGGTAATTGACCCGGAGCAGCCTGCTGCGCGCGCGCGGCGGAAATCGCCAGCGAGAGAATCGGCGCAAGGAAACTCGAGGCAAGCAGCAAACGGCGGCGCCGCGTTGCGGCTAAGATGACGGAAGACATGGTTCGACCTCGGTATGACGTCAGTGGCACGTCACAGCGAACCAAGTCTCACCACGGGGCGTTTGCGCACCCCGGTGAAGCTAATGTCTGTACTCCCCGACCGACATCTTCGCGTGTGACCACGGCTGACGGCAGGTCTCCTGGCTCGCGGGTCGTTACCCTCCGTCGCCTTCCCAGGACCGAGATTCCCAGTGGCATCTGACGAAAGATTAGCCGCTTACAGTTGCGGGGGCAGCCGCGGCATTGGGGAAGTTTCCCCGCACCGCATTCCCTTTTGATCCCCAAACGAGGAACCGTCCCGGTGATCTAGAAGTTTGCCGGGCGGGGAGTCAATGCTCATCGTTCCGGTGGACCCCGCCCGGGGCGGATAGGCATTTTGATCGCAGGTCCCGCTTGTGCCCGACCTCAATCATTGTATGAGCATGGCGGCGAGCCGACAAATCCGCTTTGAGGAATGGCCGCTTTTTAGGACCGTTGATGAGCGTTCAGGACGTCATGGCGACGGCTGAAATCGCGGCGCGCCGGCGCTCGGGCGTGACGGCGGTGCTTGTCGCGCTCGTGGTGCTACTGGCGCTGCTCTCGCTCGGGATCGGGCCGGTGCGGCTGTCGCCCGTTGCCGTGATCGATGCGCTATTCGGCGGCGGCAGTGACGTGGCCCAGGTGATCGTGCGCGAAATCCGACTGCCGCGCATGATTCTCGCTGTTGCGATCGGCGCGATACTCGGAGTGTCCGGCGCGGCGTTGCAGGGATTATTGCGCAATCCGCTGGCCGCACCCGAGCTGTTCGGCGCGCCGCAATCGGCGGCCTTCGGCGCGGTGCTGGTAATCTCGCTCGGCCTTGCCGATGTCAGGTCCTACGCGCTGCCGGTCGCGGCCATCATCTTTGCCTTTGCGTCGGTGTTCATGCTGCTCGCGGTCGCCGGCCGCAACGCCGGATTGCTGATTCTCATTCTGGCGGGGCTTGCGATCTCAAGCCTTGCGGGCGCTACGACCGCGCTGGTGATGAATCTCTCCGCCAATCCCTTCGTGGTGTTCGAGATCGCGTTCTGGCTGCTCGGCTCGCTGGAGGATCGCAGCTTTCGCCATGTCATGCTGGCGCTGCCATTCATCGTGGCGGGCGCCATCATCCTCTTCAGCCAGCGCAATGCCTTCCGCGCGCTCAGCCTGGGGGAAGAGGCCGCGCAAAGCCTCGGCGTCGATGTCGACCGGCTGCGCTTGCTCGTGATCGCGGGCGTCGCGCTCGGCGTCGGTGGCGCGGTCGCGGTGTCCGGTACTATCGGCTTTATCGGCCTGGTGGCGCCGCATTTGATGCGCCCGCTGATCGGCCATGATCCGACGCGATTGTTGGTTCCGAGCGCGCTGACGGGCAGCGCGCTGTTACTCGCCGCCGATATCGCGGTGCGCATCATTCCCTCGACCAGCGACATCAAGGTCGGCGTCCTGACCTCGATCATCGGCGTGCCGTTTTTCCTCTATCTGATCATGCGCGAGCGGCGCGCGCTCGCCGGAGGCGTCGGATGAGCGACAAATCCTTCCTCACCGCGCAGGGCGTAAGCGTCACACTGGCCGGCCGGGTTGTGCTGAAGGATATCTCGCTCGCGCTGTCGCCTGGCCATCTGGTCGCGCTGGTCGGGCCGAACGGGGCCGGCAAGACCACGCTGCTGCGCGCTCTGGCGGGATTGGTGCCTGCCGCAGGCGCGATTCATGTCGGCGGCGAGGCGCTGGCCTCGCTTCGCTTAAGCCAACGCGCGCTGCGCTTTGCCTATTTGCCGCAGGGTCATCTCGTGCATTGGCCGCTGCCGGCGCGGGATATCGTGGCGCTCGGCCGCTATCCGCATGGCGCGACCGATCCGGCGCGCTTGACCCCTGATGATGCCGAGGCGGTAATGCGGGCGATGCGGGCGACCGACGTGGTCGAATTGCGCGATCGCCGGGTGACGGAATTGTCCGGCGGCGAGCGCAGCCGCGTGGCGCTGGCGCGGGTGTTCGCCGTGGAAGCGCCGGTGATTCTCGCGGATGAGCCGACCTCCTCGCTCGATCCGCGTCACCAGATCGACGTCATGAAAACCCTGCGCGCCGCCGCCGATCGGGGCACGCTGGTGATCGTGGTGACGCATGATCTCGGGCTTGCCGCGCGGTTTGCGGATACTATTCTGGTGCTCTCGGACGGCCGCCTGGTGTCGCAGGGCGCGCCTGCGCAAGCCCTCTGCGAGCAGGTGATGGCCGAAGTGTTCCGGATCAGCGCCTTTCGCGCGGAATATCAGCGCGAGGCCGTGATCGTGCCATGGGCGGAAATATGAGGCGCCGTATGCGCGGGCGCGTTCTATTCTCGTCGCGATCGATGGCGGCCGTGGCGTTGGCTTTGTTCGCCGGCGCATCGCCCGCGCTCGCCGCCGGTCCGCGCATCGGGTCGATGAATGTCTGCACCGATCAGTTGTTGATACCGCTGGCCGATCCGGATCAAATTCTCGGGCTCAGTCGCTACTCGCGTGACAGGTCTGAATCCTGGGCGGCCGGCGAGGCTCGCAAATACCGGACTTTATCGGGAGGCGCGGAAGACATATTGGTGCTCAGGCCCGATGTCGTCGTCGCAAGCCTGTACGACAAGCGGTCGACCCGCGAGCTCTTGAAAGAGAAGGGACTTCATCTCGCCGAATTTGCCGTGCCGCGCAACCTCGATGAAGCCAAGGCCCAGATAAGACAAATGGGCGAAATCGTGCAGCACGAGGATCGCGCGACGGCCGAAATCGCGCGGCTCGACGCGGCCATCGCCCGCGCGCGCGATGTCGTGGCGGCAAAACATTATTCCGTGCTGCCACTGTCGCGGCGCGGCTGGGTGTCCGGCGGCGACAGCCTGCTTTCGTCGCTGCTCACCGAGACTGGACTGTTCAACGTCGCCGCCGATCTCGGCGTCAGTTTTGGTGGCTACGCCTCGCTCGAAGCCATCGTCAATGCAAAGCCCGATTTCATCGTGGTCTCGGAAGGAGGCGACCGCGCCGAGGACGACGGCCGCGCCTTCTTGCTGCATCCGGCGCTCGAGCGCTTTTATCCGCCGCAAAAGCGCATCGTGATTCCGGACCGGCTGACCGTATGCGGCGGCATCATGCTGGCCGATGCGCTGGATGTGCTGGTGAAGGAATTGGAGCGGGTGGAGCGGTAGGCCATCCGGTTCAACTTCCGTCGTCCCTGCGAAAGCAGGGACCCAACCACCGGCGCAAATTGTCTTGCAGGCTGCTGGTTATTCCTTCTTCTCCACAACTGACGTCACGGAGTATGGGTCCCTGCTTTCGCAGGGACGACGACTATCCCGTCAGCACCGGCCCGCCGGCCTTCTTCCACGCATCCATGCCGCCGGCGATGTGCGCGGTGTTGGCAAGCCCGGCGTCCTTGGCGGCGGCGACCGCCATCGCGGAGCGCTCGCCGAAGGCGCAGAAGAACACGATGCGCCGCCCGGTCGCCGCCGCTACCTCGCGCAGCATGCCGCCGGACTTGAGGCTCTCGCCGATGGTCGGGTAGGGCGCGTGCAGCGCGCCCGGCAGCACGCCATGCTTGGCACGCTCGCTGTTTTCCCTGAGATCGACCAGCAGGATATCCGGCCGGCCGAGGCTCTCTATGCCCTCGCGCGCGCTGAGCGAAAGGCCTTGTTTGGCGAGATCGTCCTGATGCAGGCCGACATGCATGTTGGCCGGCACCACGACATCCATCAGCTTCGGGTTCGGCAGATTGAGGTTGCCCATCAGCTCGATATATTCGTCGACCGAGCGCACCTGCAGCCGCGGATTGTAGCGCTTCTCCTCGCCGATGGTCGAGACGGTGTCGCCTTTATAATCATGGGCGGGAAACACCATGGTTTCCTCAGGCAATTTCAGCAACCGGTTGAAAATCGAATCGTATTGCGCCCGCGCGCTGCCGTTCTGGAAATCGGTGCGGCCGGTGCCGCGGATCAAAAGCGTGTCGCCGGTGAACACCCGGTCGCCCATCAGATAGCTGTAGGAATCATCGGTGTGGCCGGGCGTGTACATCACATCGAGGCCAAGGCCCTCGATCATCACCCGGTCGCCGTCGGCTACCCGCATCGCCACCACGTCGGCCTTGCTCTGCTCGCCCATGATGGTGACGCAATGGGTGCGGTCGCGCAGTTCGCCGAGCCCGGTGATATGGTCGGCGTGCAGATGGGTATCGACCGCCTTCACCAGTTTCAGATCGAGTTCGCGCAGCAATTGGCAGTAGCGGTCGACCTTCTCGATCACGGGATCGAGGATCAGCGCCTCGCCGCCGGCGCGGCTCGCCAGCAGATAGCTGTAGGTGCCGGAGACGCTATCGAAGAGTTGGCGAAAGATCATGTTGGGTACCGCTGCGAGATTGCTGTCAGATATAATTTACGGCCGGACATAGCTCCAGCCCTGCTCCTGCAATTCCATCAGATGGACGACGCCGGAGGGAACGATGGTGGCATCCGGCACGATCGAGATCGCGTGGCCCTCGGTCTTTTCCATGCCCTGCTTGCTGTTGTTGCAGGCTGAAAACCGGATCTTGCCGGGGAACACCATGTCCTTGAGCCGCTTGATGCGATCCTGCACCGGTGAGGTGTCGGCGCGCAACATGTGCAGGCCGGGACCATAGGTGACGACATCGATGTCGACCTCTTCGTTTTTGGCACGATAATATTCGATTACACTAGTGGCGTTGTTCAGCGCCATATTCATGACCTGCGGGTCGTTCTGGTCGACCTGGATCGCGATGCGATGCGGTTTGCCCTCGGCAAGGGCGGCCGAGGCCAAGGCCATCGACATGAAGGCAATACTCGCCAGTCGAAGAAAGCCGCGCATGATGAAAACTCCTTAAGGCCGAACCAGTGTATAGCCGTTTTCGGTCAATGACAGAATTTGCCCGACCCCGACCTGGACCGGGGTGGCGAGGGGAATGATGTCCGGCCGTTTGCCGGTCTCGCGCTCGATGGTGTCGACGGTATTGACGCAGACGTCGAAACGCACGCCCTGCGCGACCAGGCTCTCGACCAGCTTGCGGTTACTGTTTTCCGGGCGCAGCAGATCGATGCCCGGACCGAACGTCACCACCTCGATCGCGACCTTGTCCGGATCGTAGGCCTTCAAGAGATTATAGGCGACGCTGATCACGAGGTTTTGCTTCTTGGGGTCATTGTCCGAGAGCTGCAGCGCAATGCGATGCTCGGCGAACGGTTTGTCGGGCAGCGGCGCGGGCTGGGCTGTTGTCGCCGACGAGAGCGCTACCGTCATCAACACCGCCAGCATGGCGCTGCCAAGCGCGCGAACGACAAACGATCGATATCCGGCAAAATCCATCATCCCGGTCCTGCGATGCCCGGATTATCATCAACGCCCCTGAGCGTGACGCCGGAGCCACGCTGCTCCGGCATCTTGGCGGACGCGAGAAATTTCGAAAACACGTCCCACGCCGGCTTGCCCTCCTGCGCGTTGACGGAAGCCCATCCGGCCACCTTGTAACTCTTGCCGGCTTCGAGGGCGTGGCCATTATTGAGCTTGAGGTCGGAAATCCGGCGCCCGACGCCCTCCGTGGGCGTGCAGGTATAGACAAGACCGCCGACGCGGACCATGTCGCCGCCCTGCTGATAATAGGGATCGGCATTGAAGAGGTTGTCGCAGACGTCTTCGAGAATATCCTTGATCTGGCCGCCGGTCATGGTCTGCGAATAGGTCTCGGGATAGGTGATCGCGGTCTCCGACAGCACATCTTCCATCGTCACCGGCTGGCCCGGCAGCACGCTCAAGCCCCAACGGAAGCCCGGCGACAGCGCGATCTCGGCATCGAATTCGGCCCGCAGCGCGTCGCAGATCAATTGGTCGACGGTGCCGCCAAAATTGCCGCGGCGATAGAGCAGGCGATCCGACGTCGCGATCTTCTCAGCATAGGTCGCCGCATGCGGCTCGCGCATCTTGTCGATCAGCGCCGCCATCGCCGGATCCGGCTTCAGCAATTCCGAGAAAACCGGCAGCAGCCGGTAGCGCAGGTCGGCGACCTTTCCTTTGGCGATTTCGAGATCGAGTATCCCTAAGAATTTTCCGCTCGATCCGGCATTGGTGACGAGTGTGGTGCCGCCGGCGTTGGTCACGGGGATCGGCTGCGGCACCGCGTCATGGGTATGGCCGCCGAGGATGACGTCGATGCCGCTGACGCGGCTTGCGAGCTTAAGATCGACATCCATGCCGTTATGCGACAGCAGCAAGACGACGTCGACCTTGTCGTTGCTCCGCAAGCCGCTGACAAGCTTCTGCAATTCGTCGTCGCGAATCCCGAACGTCCAGTCCGGCGTGAAGCGTTTGGGGTGGGCGATCGGCACATAGGGAAATGCCTGCCCGATCACGGCGACACGATAGCCGCCGAGTTCCTTGATCATCGCCGGTTTGAACACGCGCCCCAAGGCGGGATCGAAGGCCTTGGCGTCATTGAACGCCGCTTCCTCGGTGAGGAAGACATTTTGGGCGAGGAATTCGCCCTTGAAGCGCGCGAGGTTGTCGCGCAGCGCCTTTTCGCCGTAAGTAAATTCCCAGTGGCCGGTCATCGCTTCGATGCCCAAAAGATTCGCGGCCTCGACCATGTCGGCGCCCTGCATGGTGTTGGCGAGCCCCGTCCCCTGCCACAAATCGCCGCCATCGAGCAGCAGCGCGCGGCCCGGTCCGGCATCGTTGCGCAGGCGGTCGATCAATGGTTTGAGATGCGCAAATCCGCCGAGCTTTCCGAAACGCGCGGCCGATTTCTCGAAATCGAGAAACGTGAAGGCATGAGCGTCGGCGCTCTCGGGCTTGATGCCGAAGCGATCGAGAAAGGCGCGGCCGACCAGATGCGGTGGCTTTCCTGCCATCGCGCCGATCCCGAGATTGACGCTCGGTTCGCGGAAATAGACCGGCTTGAGCTGCGCATGGGTGTCGGTCATGTGCAGGATGCGCGCGTTGCCGAAGCGTTCGAAATCGTAGACGCTGGCGTTGTCGGCTGTGCGCGCGAGCCGCGGCAGCGCCGGCGAAAGCGCAGCCGCGCCCGTCAGTTTGATAAAATCCCGGCGGCGGATAGCCATCGATGTCTCCGCGCCTCCAAAGGGCGTTAGTGGATCTCGAGCGCCTTCCAGGCTTCTTTTTCGCTGGTCGCCTGGTAGATCGATGCTTTTGCCAGAGCCTCGGCTTCCTTCGACGCTGCGATCGCCTGATCGAAGTCGCCTTTGTCGGCGGCCTTTTTGGCGTCCGCCAAAGCCTGCGCCGTCGGGATCCATTGATTGCGCAAGGCGCCGGCCTCCTTGTTGGCAGCTTCCGCCGCCGCGTAGGCGGCTTTGAAATCGGCCTCGGTGCCGGCGGCGAGTGCCGTGGTCGCATCCACGATCAGCAGCGCTGAAGTCAATGAGAGCATCGATACCCAGATTGAGCTTCTCATGGCCGTGCTCCCGGGCCGGAAATCGGCAGTCCGTTGCTGACATAGGACAAATAATATTCGAGATCGCGGTACTCGTCGGCTTGCGGCTCGAGCGGCACGCCGCGGATCTGGCTGTTGCAGGTTGTAAAACGCCGGCTGATCGTGCCCATGCCGCTCCATTCGGACCGATAGATCGGCATCGCATTCAAAATCCCGAGCGCCGGTGCGAGGATTTCGGCCCGGATCCGTTCGCCCGGATTCTGCACATGGCAGCTCGCGCAGGAGAAATTGAGCTGGCCGCGCCGCGTGTAGAAATAGCGCTTGCCGTTTTCGTAGGCTTCGAGCGCGCGCGGATCGTTCGGGATCTTGATGTCGAATGGCTTTCCGCGCGAGGTGAACGTCATATAGGCGGTCAGTGCCGCCATGTCGTCTTTCACATAGGACAGCGGCGCCTCGCCATTGGCCTCGCGGCAGCGGTTCAACGCCAGTTCGAGGGTTATGACCTTGCCTTCCTTCTCGTCGAAATAGGGATAGTTTTGGCGGATGCCGATGCCGCCATTGGCAAAACAATCCGCATAGCTTTTGCCATTCTTGAACGGTTTTGCGAACAGCTCCTTGCCGAGATCGAGCGAGAATTCGTAAGGCGGGAATTGTTCTTTCTCCTCCCACTGCCTGTGCATGTCCTCATTGAGCGAATAGGGACCGTTGACGAAATCCTCCGGCTTCAGCTTTGGAAATTTCTCCGTGAAGAACTTCTGAAACGCTTTGGCGTCGGCCACGGGATCGATCGTGTCGGCAGCGGTCGGCGCCGCGCCAAACATCAGCGCTGCGAGCGCGAAAGCCGCCGAGGCAAGATGGATCGCAGATCGCACGTTCATTTCTCCATAGCGTTTTCAAGCGAAGTGGTCACCGGTTCGCGTGAAGAAAACGCGTCAAAACAAAAAAAGTCCCTTATTGAATCTTGGCGGTGCTGGTATCGCTCTCGCCCTTGTTGTCGACCCAGCTGATTTTCAAATCGTCGCCCTTCTTGCCGCCTTTAAAACTGAACTTGACGTATGGATCCTTGGAGACCGCCGGTCCCCAATCCGCGACGAAGACAGGCTTGCCGTCATATTCGAAGGTCAGTTGCTGGATGAAGTGCGGCGGAATGATCGCGCCGTTGGCGTCCTTGACGAAGCCTGAATCCATCGGGTGCTGGATCAGCGCCTGGACTTCGGTGGTCTCTCCGCCCGAGATCGCGCGCACGCGAATGGTCGATGCCATATGGATACTCCCGTGGATTTTGTTCAGCCGCCGCAGCCGCCGACGGTGACCTTGACTTCCTTGGTGGTGCTGTAGAGCTTGCCGCCGGCTTCCACGATCGCGATCACATTGGTGGTTTTCGCCATTTTCAGGCGATTGGCCACGCTCGGCACGGTGCCGGCCGGAATGACGTAAGAGGCCGCCAGCGCGTTCGGGTTTTCCGCGACCAGGATCGAGATCGAGGTCACGTCGGGCAGCGAGGTCGAGACCGAGATCGGAACCACCGCGCCGTTTTCGGCGATTTCCGGCGCGTCCATCTTGACCTTGTCCGACGGCTCCGCGGTCTTGCCATACAGCGATTTGATCGCGTCGGCGTCGCTCTTTTGCTTGAACGCGTCCTCCGGATATTTGTCGTTGGCGGCGGCTAAAGCGGGAACGAAGCCGAGTGGCAGGTTGCCGAGGCCGATCAGCGCGACCAGGCCCGCGCCCTTGAGGACCAGGCGCCGCGTCGCCGAAAAGCCGTGAGTGCTGTTCATCTGAAGTCTCTCTTCAAGGCGCATGCGCCGATTACAGGGTCTGCAGGAAATCCACCACCGCGTTGATTTCCTGCTCGGACAAGATGCGATTTCGTCCAAACGGCGGCATCACGGTCTGCGGATTGCGCTTGGTTTCGTCGGTGACGATGGCGATGAGCTCGTTACGGTCGGGGTATTTGCTTTTGATATCCTTCAGCGCGGGCCCGATCGTGCCGGGAAAATCGCCGCCCTTGATCTCGTGGCAGGTCAGGCAATTGCCTTTGCCGCGGTCGAACGCGATTTTTTGGCCCTCGGCCGCGGCGGATTGCGCGCGCGCCGGGCTGGCCCAGGCGAGGACGCCAATAAGCAAAGCCAACGCGAGTGCCTGAAAGGCTGCTTGTTTCGCCGAGCTTGTGTCGGTTCGGGTCTCAGTCAATGTCGTTCCTGTCTGGGGCCGGTCCAGATGAAGGCGTCGCGGTTTCGCATTTTAACATTGGGCAGGCTATCCCGGTCGGCGGCGAATTCATTGGGAACGGCGTCGTTCAGGTTCAGAATATAGGCGGTCAAAGCATAAACGTCATCGCCTGACAATGTGTGCGGTGCCGGCCTCGGCATGGCGCGGTTAATGTAATCCCATAATGTCGGCGCAAACGGCCAATAACTGCCGATGGTCGGCTCCGGCCGGTCGCCCCGCAGCGTCCTGGGCCGCCCACGAACTTGGGAAACTGGCCCTCTCCGAAAGTTCCGTGACCGGCGGCGCATTGCTCGCAAACACCTCCGAGCCCGCTACACTGTAGCTTTGCCGGGCCGCGGGCCGGCGTCGTCGTCGCCGCGCACGATCGAATTGTTGTGATAGACTGGTGACATGGCTGATTATGTCGTGGAATTTGGCAAGGACGGCCGGCCGGTCGAGCCCGACGGCCGCCTCGACGCGCCGGCATTTCACCGCAATCATGCGGCGATCCGGGCGGCGTTGCAGGGGTTTCTTATCGGCAAATCCGGCGACGTTGTCGAAGCCGGCAGCGGCACCGGCCAGCATGCGGTCGATTTCGCCCGGCATTTTCCCGAAATCGTCTGGTGGCCGAGCGATCTCAACGACCAACATCTGAACAGCATCGCGGCGTGGCGCGCGCGTGCGGGACTGACAAATATTCGGCCGCCGTTGCGGATCGACCTCTGCGATCCCGCCTGGTGTCCCGAGATGCACGACGGCAGTGGCCCTGCAAGTTTGCTGGCGGTATTCTGCGCCAATGTCATCCACATCGCGCCGTGGCGCGTAGCTGAGGGACTGTTCGCCGGCGCCGGGCGCTATCTGCGCGCGGATGGGCGGCTGTTTCTCTATGGACCGTTCAAGCGCGATGGCAAGCACACCGCGATCAGCAATGCCGTGTTCGACACGAGCCTTCGCGAAGGCAACCCCGAATGGGGCGTGCGCGATGTCGAGGCGCTGGAGGAACTGGCGGCGGGGGTTGGTCTCAAGCTCAACGGAATTATCGAGATGCCGGCCAATAATTTGACGCTGGTGTTTGAGCGAGCGAAGACCTCAAATCCGTCATCCTGAGGCGCGAGCCTTGCGGTGCGCTTGCACCGCTGGGCGAGCCTCGAAGGATGAACGGCCCGGCCGGGGGCCGTCTCCTTCGAGGCGCGCAAGAGCGCGCACGTCAGGATGAGGGGAAGGAGTGCGCTTGTTGGCTCGATAGATATCGCGACGCTCTACCCCACCTGATCCACCCACCCGATCTTGCTCTTCAAAAACGCATATCCGAGCGCCGTAAACGCGGCGCGTTCCTTGTTGTCCTTGCCATAGCCGTGACCGCCGGCCGCGGGCTCGTACAAATAGGCCTCATATTCCATTGCCTGCAGTTTTGCCGTCATCTTGCGGGCATGGCCGGGATGAACGCGGTCGTCCCGCCGCGTCGTGGCGATCAGGATCGGCGGATATTTTTGGCCGGCTGTTGCGGTGTGATAGGCCGAATAGGTCTTCAGCCACGCCCATTCCTCTGGCTTGTCGGGATCGCCATATTCCGCGATCCAGCTCGCGCCCGCCAACAGCTTGGTGTAGCGGCGCATGTCGATCAGCGGAATGGTGCAGAACAGCGCCCCGAACCGTTCGGGATAGCGGGTCAGCATGTTGGTGATCAGGATGCCGCCGTTCGATCCGCCCTCGGCGGCGATGCGGCCCGGGCGCGTCACGCCACGCCGCACGAGGTCGGCGGCGACGGCGGCGAAATCATCATGGGCGAGCCTTTTGCCGGCATAGCGGCCGGCATCGTGCCAGCGCGTGCCGAACTCGCCGCCGCCGCGAATATTGGCGACGACGCTGATGCCGCCGCGCTCCAGCCACAGCTTGCCGATCGCCGAGTTGTAACTGGGCCGCATCGATATCGCGAAACCGCCATAGCCGTTGAGATGCACCGGCGCGTCGCCGGTCTCGCCGGCGGGTCCGGTCTGAATGTAGGGAATGCGTTCGCCGTCGATCGAAATCGCCTCATGCTGGGTGACAACGAGTCCGTCCGCGGAGAATGTGCGCGGCGCCTGCTTCAAAACCGTCGGGCTTTCGACGCCTTCGATCAGCATCAGCGAGGACGGCGTCAGCGGGCCCTGGATGTTGGCGAGCAGGTCGCCATTATCTTCGGATTCGTGGGAGTCGAGCCGCCAGACGTCGACGACGCCGATTTCCGGCAATCCCGGCAATCCGGCGCGGGACCAGCCCTTCGCCGATGGCGTAAAGATTTCGAACACCGGGCGCAGTTCGTCGAGGATGGGCAAGACCAGTCTTCCGTCGCTCCAGAAAAAACCCTGCAGCGCGCGCCGCGGTCCCGGCTCGAAAACCACGGTGAAATCGCGGTCGCCGGCAAGGAAAGCCGACAGCGATATGCCCAACACCGTATCCGCCGCATAGGTCTTTCCGCCCACCGTCCACGCCGTGCGCCGTTTGACGGCGAACCAATCCCGATGCGCCTGCATCCAGATGTCGGTCGGAAGATCGAGTTTCAATCCAGCGCCGGTCTCGTCGCCGAGCCACAGATTATAGTTGAAGAAATCAAGCCGTTCGACGAACCACACTCTCAAACTCGCGCCAGTCCGGTCGACGTCCGAGAATACCCCCATATTGTCCGGCGCGGTCTCGAAGACCACGGGCGCCTGATTGACGTCCGTGCCGCGCCGCAACAACCTCACGGTCCTCGCGTATCCGGACGTGGTCGTCATCGCCTCGCCATACGCACTCGAAAGCAACAGCGTATCACTATCGAACCATTGGGCGCCGCCCTTGGCTTCCGGCAGAGCAAAGCCATCAGCGACGAAGCTCCTAGCATCGATATCGAATTCGCGAAGCGTCACCGCATCGCTGCCGCCGCGCGAAAGGCTCAACATCGCGCGCGGATGCGTGCCTAGCTGGGTCTCGATCCCGTTCAAGATCCAGTCTTGGTCTTCCTCGGTGGCGAGCTTGTCCACATCCAGCAGGGTGTCCCAATTCGGGTTGGCTTTACGAAATTCTTCCAGCGTCGTCCGTCGCCAGATGCCGCGGGGATTATTCGCGTCCTTCCAGAAGTTATAGAGCAGGCCGCCACGCCGCGTCACATACGGGATGTTGTCTGGCCGGTCGTAAATCGCCGCCAGGGTGTCGCGATCCCGCGCAAATCCGGCGTTACCGAATTTTTCCAGCGTCAAGGCGTTTTGCCGCTCGATGAAATCAAGCGCCCGGTCACCCTCGATCTCTTCCAGCCACAGATGCGGATCGTCATCGGGCGCGGCGATAGTTGGCCTGTCATCGACGGACATGGTTTTAACTCCATAGGCGCTTGCCCGCGCCGACAACCAGCATAGCGGCAAAACTTCCGATTTGCGTGACCGGGCGCGGCCTGTCTTGCGTGCATGGTTCGCATGGCGCGCGCCCGTTTGCATCGGTTGATCGGGCGGCCGCCTCGCGACATAGTAATAACAAGGAATCAATGAGGCCTCCATTATTTGGCCGGATCTGGGCGGAAAGTGCCGATGATCGACGTGACTGCCGTTGAAGAGATCGCCAGTGACGGCCGCACGCGCGCCAATGTGCTGCGGCTTGCGGCGGCGCAGGCGCTGACCGGCGCCAACTCGGCGGTGATCTTTGCCACCGGCTCGATCATCGGCGCGACGCTGGCGCCGGATATCTCGCTCGCGACCGTGCCGATCTCGATGTATGTGGTCGGGCTTGCCGCAGGCACCTTGCCGACGGGCGCGATCTCGCGCGCCTATGGGCGCCGCACGGCCTTCATCATCGGGACCGGCTGCGGCACGTTGACCGGTCTACTCGGGGCTTTTGCGATCCTGCACGGCTCGTTCGTATTGTTTTGCTGCGCGACGTTTCTCGGTGGCCTCTATGGCGCGGTGTCGCAATCCTATCGGTTTGCCGCCGCCGACGGCGCGAGTGCTCAGTTTCGTCCCAAGGCCGTATCCTGGGTGATGGCTGGCGGTGTGTTCGCCGGCGTGCTCGGTCCGCAGCTCGTGCAGTGGACGATGGATATCTGGCCGCCTTATCTGTTCGCCTTCAGTTTTGTCATGCAGGCCGTGGTCGCGTTGATCGCGATGGCTGTGCTGGCGGGCGTCGACGCGCCGAAGCCCGCGGCGGCCGATCTGCATTTGGGCCGTCCGCTGTTCGAGATCGTGCGGCAGCCGCGGTTCATCGCCGCCGCGATCTGCGGCATCGTCTCCTATCCGATGATGAACCTGGTGATGACATCGGCGCCGCTGGCGATGAAGATTTGCGGGCTCAGCGTCAGCGATTCGAATTTCGGCATCCAGTGGCATATCGTGGCGATGTACGGGCCGAGCTTCTTTACCGGCTCGCTGATCGCGCGCTTCGGCGCGCCGAAAATCGTCGCAGCGGGCCTGTTGCTGGAAGCCACGGCTGCGACCATCGGATTGTCCGGCATCACTGCGCTGCATTTCTGGGCGACGCTGATCGTGCTGGGTGTGGGGTGGAATTTCAGTTTCGTCGGCGCCTCCGCGCTGGTGCTGGAAACCCACCGGCCGCAGGAGCGCAACAAGGTGCAGGCGTTCAACGATTTTCTGGTGTTCGGAATGATGGCGATCGGATCGTTCTCGTCCGGCCAGCTATTGGCGAATTACGGCTGGTCGGCCGTCAACATGGTGGTGTATCCGCCGGTGCTGCTGGGGCTCATGGTATTGACGCTCGTGTCGTTCGCGAAACGGCGGCGGGCGAGCTTGCAGGCGGTGTCCGAATTTCCCGACCCGAGCATCTAATCGTTCGCTCAGTGTCCCACTAAAGCGCTGGAGGTTCCATGCCGTCGCGAGAACGCCTGAATGAGTTTATCGCCGTGGTCGAATCCGGCGATCATGCCGGCGCCATCGAGCGCTATTACACCGAGGATGCCAGCATGCAGGAGAACGCGGCCCCGCCGCGCGTCGGCCGCGATGTATTGGTCGCGCGCGAGCGCGGTATTCTGGCGCAGATGTCGCATGTCTATTCCAAGGCGATGTCCTCGGTGGTCGAAGGCGACCGCGTCGCCATTCACTGGATTTTCGAATTGACGGACAAATCAGGCGGGAAGCGCCGGGTTGACGAAGTCGCTGTGCAGGAATGGCGCGGCGACAGGATCTTTCGCGAGCGGTTTTTCTACGATCCGTCGCGGCCGAAGACGTGATGTGATACTTCGGCGACGATCGAAACATTAATCTTTGCTGGCCTGGTATTTTGGTCGTCATGGCCGGGCTTGTCCCGGCCATCCACGTCTTAAGCAGCCAAGAAAGACGTGGATGCCCGGGACAAGCCCCGGGCATGACGGTACCAACAACATAAAAAGAGACAACGGTTGGACGCGTCCAGTCACACATTCATCAACGAAACATCTGCCCGCTACGATGGCTGGCGCATCGTCGCGGTCTGTTTCCTGGTGGCAACGTTCGGCTGGGGATTCGGCTTTTACGGCCAAAGCGTCTATGTCGCCGAGCTGCATCGGCTGCACGGCTGGCCGGCCTCGCTGATTTCATCCGGCACGACCTTCTACTATCTGTTCGGCGCCCTGATCGTCGCCTTTGTCAATGAAGGGGTGCGGGCATTCGGTCCGCGCAATTGCCTGATCGGCGGCGTGGTCGCGATGGCTGTCGCGGCCGCCATGATGGGGCAGGTTACCGCGCCCTGGCAGCTTTATCTCGCCGACGCGCTGTTGGCGTTCGGCTGGGCCGGCACCAGCCTTGCGATCATCACCAATACGCTCGGCCTGTGGTTCGACCACAAGCGCGGCATGGCGATCAGCCTGGCGCTGAACGGCGCGAGTTTTGGCGGCATCGTCGGCGTGCCGTTATTGGTGATCGGGATCGGGTATTTCGGATTTTCCACGGCCATGTCGGTCGCAGCCGTGACGATGCTCGTGCTGACGATCCCCGCCATCCTGATCTTCGTCGGCCGCCCGCCCGGGCGCGGCGGCAGCGCCCCGGGGTTAGCCGCCGCGGAAGCACTGTCCCCATCGCGGATCCGCGCGCAGGCGTTACGCGACGTCGCATTCCTCAGCGTATCGATCGCCTTCGCGCTGGTGCTGTTTGCGCAAGTCGGCTTCATCGTCCATCTGATCGCCTTCCTCGATCCGGTGATCGGCCGTAGCAGTGCCGCGACCGCGGTCGCGCTGTTGACGGCCATGGCGATGGCCGGGCGCATCGTATTCTCCACCGTGATCGACCGGCTCAACCAGCGGCTAGCTTCCGCAATCTCGTTTGTCAGTCAGGCAATGGCGCTCGTGATCATCATCAATTCGCGCAACGAAACCTTGCTGATTGCGGCTTGCGCATTGTTCGGATTCTCGGTCGGAAATCTGATTACGTTGCCGTCTTTGATCGTGCAGCGCGAATTCGACCCGCGCTCGTTCGGGGTATTGATCAGCCTGATCACGGCGATCAATCAGGTCACCTACGCGTTCGGCCCGGGCGTTGTCGGCCTGCTGCGCGATATGTCCGGAAGTTACGCGTTGCCGTTCTACGGCTGCATCGGATTGGAATTGACCGCGGCGGTGCTGATTATGGTGCGCGGACGCAGAGGGAAGACCTCATCCTGAGGAGCGGCCGTCAGGCCGCGTCTCGAAGGATGGGCCACGGGCCTCTTGGTTCGAGACGCGCGAAGACGCGCTCCTCACCATGAGGGTTAAGGGCTACGCCGCCCGCTGCCGCAACAGATCATCAAGATCCAGCCGCTTCGTGTACATCGCAAGCGTCCCGTCCGCGGTGCGGGGCCATTGCTCCTTCGGTTTATCCCAGTACAGCTCGACGCCGTTTTCGTCGGGATCGCGCAGGTAAAGCGCTTCGCTGACGCCATGGTCGCTGGCGCCGTCGAGTGGAATCTTTGCACTCATCACGCGATGCAGGGCATCGGCTAGCGCCGGTCGCGTCGGATAAAGGATCGCGGTGTGAAACAATCCCGTCGTTCCCGGCGGCGGCGGATGGCCGCCTTTGCTTTCCCAGGTATTCAAGCCGATGTGGTGATGGTAGCCACCGGCCGAAATGAACGCCGCGCCCGAGTTCATGCGCTGCATCAGCTCAAACCCCAGCACGCCGCAATAAAACCCAAGCGCGCGATCGAGATCGGCGACCTTGAGATGGACATGCCCGATGCGGGTACCGGCGATGATGGGCGTGTTCTCGGGCATGTTCATTCTCCGCTTGCGCTATCTTACCTCGCCCCGCTTGCGGGGAGAGGTCGGATTTTAGCGTAGCTAAAATCCGGGTGAGGGGGTACCGGTCTAACCTGAAACGTTACGTTTCCGGGAGAGAGCCCCTCACCCCGACCCTCTCCCCGCAAGAGCGGGGCGAGGGAGAACTGCCACCGTGATCCGCTACGCCAGCTCGGAAATTTCCCCCGCCGGCAGCTCGAATTCGAACGTGTTCAGCGTCATCGACACCATGGTGTAATAGCCGCACAGGCCGATGATCTCGACCAGCCCGCGGACGGTCAGCATCTTTACCGCCTCGTCGTACAGCGCCTTGGAGAGCCCATGGCCCTCATGCAGCGATTTGGCGACGTCGTAGATCACCTGGCCCTTGGGGTCATCGAAATGCGGCGTGCGGCGATCGCGAATATCGTCGATGATCTTTGGGTCCATGCCGCCCTTGAGCGCCAGCCGCTTATGGGCGAACCATTCGTAATGCGAGGTAAAGTGCCGTGCGGTGACGAGGATCGCGATCTCCGACAATTTTGCCGGAAATAGCGTATCGAAGCGCAGGAAGCCGCCCAGCCGGGTGGCATGCCGCGCCATTTCCGGGCTGTTAAGCCAGGCCATCATCGGCGGCGGCGGCGCGCCGCGCTTGCCGGCAATCGATTCGTCGTAGGTTTGTTTCTGGTCGTCGGTCATTTCGCCAGGCGAAAGCAACTTCAGCCGCATGTCCATTTCCTCTTGTTTTTCAATCGTTGTGCTTAGGCGAATACACCCGATCGGGGGGCGTGGCCACATCCCTTCCGCATAGGGCAGCGCCAGAGACATATTGAATTCCGCCATGCGATGGCTAAGGTCGATCCAACACCTGAAGGAAACGCACATGTCGGATATGGAAAAGTTTCGCGGCGAAACCCGCGCCTGGCTGGAAGCCAATTGTCCGCCGGAAATGCGCCGGCCGATGACGTCGGACGAGGATACGTTCTGGGGCGGCCGCAACACCAAATTCTCCTCCGAGCCGCAGCGCGTCTGGTTCGAGCGGATGCGCGACAAGGGCTGGACCGTGCCGCATTGGCCGAAGGAATATGGTGGCGGCGGCCTCGATCCCGAACAGACAAAAATCGTCCGCCAGGAGATGGCGGCACTCGGCGCGCGTCAGCCGCTGGTCTCGTTCGGCATTTCCATGCTTGGCCCGGCACTCCTTAAATACGGCACGGACGCGCAGAAGAAGGAACATCTGCCCAAAATCGCCGCCGGCCTGATCCGCTGGTGCCAGGGTTATTCCGAACCGAACGCCGGTTCCGACCTCGCCTCGCTGCAGACCCGCGCAGAGAGCGACGGCGACGAATTTGTCATCAACGGGCAGAAGATCTGGACGTCCTATGCGAATTACGCGGACTGGATTTTCTGCCTGGTGCGCACCGATCCCACGGCGAAGAAGCATGACGGCATCAGCTTCATCCTGTTCGACATGGCGTCAAAAGGCGTCTCGACCAAGCCGATCCTGTTGATCTCCGGCCGCTCGCCGTTCTGCGAAACCTTTTTCGACAATGTGCGGGTGCCGAAGGCCAATGTGGTCGGCACCATCAACCGCGGCTGGGATGTGGCAAAATATCTGCTGCAGCACGAGCGCGCGATGATCTCGGGCATGGGCGAGCGCGGCGTCGGCCGGCCGCTCGGTCAGGTCGCAGCCGACTCGGTCGGCACCGACGAAGCCGGCCGGTTGGAAGATCCGATGCTGCGCGGCCAGATCGCGAGCTTTGAGATCGACG
Organism: Bradyrhizobium lablabi; assembly: GCF_900141755.1. Taxonomy (NCBI): domain Bacteria; kingdom Pseudomonadati; phylum Pseudomonadota; class Alphaproteobacteria; order Hyphomicrobiales; family Nitrobacteraceae; genus Bradyrhizobium; species Bradyrhizobium lablabi. The sequence goes on from NZ_LT670844.1 coordinate 4,756,193, forward strand.
AGGCGGCGCTGGCGTGTGCCGCCGAACGCGCGGTCGATCTGGCGAAGGTGGGCCAATCGCATCCGGCATTCTCCTCGGCGATGAAATATTACGGCACCGAACTGAACAAGCGCCGCTACGAGATCCTGATGTCGGCGGGCGGCATCGACGCGCTGGAATGGGAAAGCCCGCGCTCGAAACAGGGCGCCCGCCCGCGCGCCTGGCTGCGCACCAAGGCCAACTCGATCGAGGGCGGTACGTCCGAGGTGATGCTCGGCATCGTGGCGAAGCGGATTCTCGATTTGCCGGGGGCTTAAAAAGATCCTCATCCTGAGGAGCGGCCTCTTGGCCGCGTCTCGAAGGATGGGCCGCGGGCCTCATGGTTCGAGACGGCGCAAGAGCGCCTCCTCACCACGAGGGAAAGCACCGATACCCACTAACGCTGAACGCTTTTACATTAACCGAACACCGGAACCCACCCATGGCCCTCGTCCTCACCGAAGAACAATCAATGCTGCGCGACAGCGCACGCGGGCTGATCAGCGACAAGGCGCCGGTGTCGCATCTGCGCCAGTTGCGCGACAGCAAGGACGCCACTGGCTTCTCGCGCGAGCTCTGGAAAACCTTCGCGGAGATGGGATTTTCCGGCCTGCTGGTGCCGGAAGATTTCGGCGGCAGCGGGCTCGGTTGTGTCGAAGCCGGCGTGGTGATGGAGGAGATCGGCCGCACCCTGATGCCGTCGCCGTTTCTCTCAACCGCCGTGCTCGCGGCGTCGGTCTTGTCGCGCGGCGGCAGCGCCGCGCAGAAATCGCAGCATCTGCCGAAGATCGTGGATGGCTCTCTGCTCGCCGCGCTCGCCATCGACGAGGGCGCAAAGCATCGCCCGCTCATGACAAAGATGCTGGCGGTACGTTCCGGCAACGGTTTTAGGCTTTCCGGCGACAAGGCCTTTGTGGTCGATGGGCATGTCGCCGATCTCTTGATCGTCGCGGCGCGCAGCGCGGGAAAAGCCGGCGAGCGCAACGGGTTGACGCTGTTCCTGGTCGATCCCAAGACAAAGGGCATTGAGACCGAACGTACCGCGATGGTCGATTCCCACAACGCGGCGCGCATCAAATTCAGTAATGTCGAGGTCAACGCCGACGGCGTGCTCGGCGAGGTCGATCAGGGCGGGGCGCTCCTGGAGGGCGTGCTCAATATCGGCCGCGGCGCGGTCGCCTCCGAAATGGTGGGCTTGAGCGAAGAAGTGTTCGGCCGCACCGTCAATTACCTCAAGGAGCGCAGGCAGTTCGGCAAGGCGATCGGTGAATTCCAGGCGCTGCAGCACCGCGCCGCGCAGCTCTACATCGATATCGAGATCACCCGCGCCGCGGTGCTGAAGGCGCTGCAGACGCTGGACGCGGATTTCGAAAATGCCACGGCAGCGGTGGCCGTCGCAAAAGCCCGCGCCGGCACGACCGCGACACTGGCGGTCCAGGAAGGCGTGCAGATGCATGGCGGCATGGGCATGACCGACCAGTTCGATATCGGCTTCTTCATGAAACGCGCGCGGGTCTGCCAGGAATTTTTCGGCGACAGCAATTTCCATGCGGATCAACTGGCGCGGATGAAGAGTTATTGAGGTTACGTGCAGCGGCGGCGCATCATAAACAGTCGTCATCGCCCGGCTTGACCGGGCGAACCAGTAACCCGCGGCGTTCGTGATTAAGCGGAAAGGCCGCAGCGTACTGGATCACCCGCCTTCGCGGGTGATGACGAGTTGTTGTGTGGCGCGTTGGTCGCGCTCCGCCGTGGGCCCATCACCGTATCGGCGGCGCATCATAAACAGTCGTCATCGCCCGACTTGACCGGGCGACCCAGTATTCCAGAGACGCCAATAATAGATCGATAAGCCGCGGCGTACTGGATCACCCGCCTTCGCGGGTGATGACGGCCTTCTATGCGGTGCGTTGGTCGTGCTGCGGCGTGGAGGCCGTCACCTGATCGGCGGGGCGTACTGAATTCCGCCGGCGCTCCAGAGCTGGTTGAGCCCGCGCGGAATCTTGAGTTTTGATTCGCTTCCGACATTGCGCTCGTAGACTTCGCCGTAATTGCCGACATGGCGGATGATGCGCACGGCCCAGTCTTTGGTCAGCCCAAGCTCCTCGCCGTAATTGCCCTCGGTGCCGACCAGCCGCATCACGTCGGGCTTCTTCGACTTCAGCGCCTCGTCAATGTTTTTCGAGTTAACGCCGAGTTCTTCGGCGTTGATCATGGCGTACAACGTCCACTTCACGATCAGCATCCAGTCGTCGTCACGCTCCCGCACCACGGGTGCGAGCGGTTCCTTCGAGATGACGTCCGGCAGGATCGTATGATCGCCGGGCTTGGTCAGATCGAGCCGCAGCGCGTAGAGCTGGGAAACGTCCGCCGTCAACACGTCGCACTGGCCGGAATCATAGGCCTTGATGACATCCTCCAGTTTGCCGAACTTGATCTCCTGGTATTTCATGTTGTTGGCGCGGAAATAATCGGCGAGGTTGAGTTGCGTCGTGGTCTCCGACTGCACGCAGACCTTGCTGCCGTTGAGCTCCAGCGCCGACTCGATGTTGCGCGCCCGCGGCACCATGAATCCCCCGCCGTCGTAAAAGGCGACCGCCGGGAAATACAGATCATAGGAGGTCTCGCGCGACATGCTCCAGGTCGAGTTGCGCGACAGAATGTCGACTTTCCGGTTCTGCAATTCCTTGAAGCGTTCGCTGGCGTCGAGCGGTACGAATTTTGCCTTCTTCGGATCGTCGAAGATGGCGGCGGCGACCGCGCGGCAGAAGTCGACGTCGAAGCCGGTCCAGTCGCCCTTGTCGTCGGGGATCGAGAAACCCGGCAGGCCCTTGTTGACGCCGCACAGCACTTCGCCGCGCCGGATCGTCCGTTTCAGGGTGCGCGTGTCGTATCGTTCATAGGTGATGGCGAGAGCCGCAACCAGAACTGCGACCGCCAGCCCGATCAGGAGGCCGCCTCGAAATGTGCGCATGATTTATCTCTCGCCAAAAATGGGAAAAGGAACGGATTTCGAGGGAACGGCCGCGGTTACAATTCGGGCTTCTGCCGCACGATGACCTTGGTGCCGACGGGAACACGATCGTAGAGGTCGGCGACGTCGGCATTGACAAGCCGGAAGCAGCCGGAGGAGACCTTGGTGCCGATCGTATCCGGCCGGTTGGTGCCGTGGATGCGGTAGACGGTGGTCCCGAGATACATCGCCCGCGCCCCGAGCGGATTACCCGGCCCGCCGGCCATGAAGCGCGGCAGATAGGGCTGGCGCTCGATCATCTCCGGCGGCGGCGTCCAATCCGGCCACTCCGCCTTGCGGGTGATGTTCAACAATCCCTGCCACTGGAAGCCGTCGCGGCCGACGCCGATGCCGTAGCGGATCGCGCGGCCGCCGGGCTGGACCAGATAAAGGTGGCGCTCGGCGGTCGAGATGATGATGGTGCCCGGCGCCTCGGTGCTGCGGTAGTACACGACCTGCTTGCGGAATTCCGGATCGAGCTCGACCGAATCATCGGGCAGAAGTCCGGGCTGGTCGACGTCGGGCTGCTGCGCAAAGCCGTGCGAGGCCGAGAGCATCAAGCCGACAGCGGCAATCGCCGTGCAGATCAGGTGCCGAAATCTTGTCATTCCAGGGCTCTCCTCGTTGGCGCGGTCGAATAACGCTGCCGGGGGGTGTATCACCGTTTGCCAAATCAGGAACAGCATCAAATCTCAGCGCTGGCGCGAAGGCAAGCAAGGCGGATAACTAGCTGGAATGTTTTCGGTTTTCGGCAGTCGGCGATGGCCGGGGAATGTGGCCCGAAAGCCTCACTTGGGTGCGAGCCAGAGCCGCAAGCCGTAGGAGACGATAGCGACCGTGCCGACCCCGCCGAGCCAGAGCGCCACGAACCACAGCAGGCGCTGGGCAAGCGGTGGCGGTTTTTGCTCGTTACGCATCAATGATACCCGCTCTCGGGCCTCACCTTGCCGCGGAACACCCAATAGGCCCACGCGGTGTAACCGAGGATCAGCGGAATCAAGATCGCCACGCCGACCAGCATGAAGCGCTGGCTGTTTTCGGGAGACGCCGCCTGCCAGATCGTGATGCTCTGCGGCACGATATAGGGATACATGCTGATGCCGAGCCCGGCATAGGATAGCGCGAACAGCGCGAGCGTCAGAAAGAACGGCTGATGGTCCCATTTGTTGGCGAGCGCGCGCAGCAACAGCACGGTTGCGGCCGCGACCGCGATCGGTACCGGCGCTGTCAGGATCATGTTGGGCCAGGAGAACCAGCGCTGGGTATATTGAATGTGCAGGAACGGCGTAGCGATGCTGACCGCGCCGATCGCGCCCAGCATCGCGAACAACAGAAACCAGCTCAGATGATAAGCCCGGTCGCGAAGCGCGCCTTCGGTCTTCAGCACCAGCCAGGTCGCCCCCAGTAGCGAATAGCCGACGGCCAATGAGAGGCCGGTCAAGATGCTGAACGGCGTCAGCCAGTCCCACCAGCCGCCGGCATAATGCCGTGCCTCGACGTTCACGCCCTGCAGGATGGCGCCGAGCGCAATGCCCTGCGCCAGGGTTGCGAGCAGCGATCCGCCGGCGAATGCGATGTCCCAGCGGTTGCGCTCGCGCTGCGTGGTGCGCCAGCGGAATTCGAAGGCGACGCCGCGGAAGATCAGGCCGATCAGCATGGCGATGACAGGCGTGTAGAGCGCCGGCATCAGCACCGCATAGGCCAGCGGAAACGCCGCCATCAGGCCGCCGCCGCCGAGCACCAGCCAGGTCTCGTTGCCGTCCCAGACCGGCGCCACGCTGTTCATGATCACGTCGCGATCGGCTCTGGCGGGAAACAGCGGAAACAGGAGGCCGAGGCCGAGATCGAATCCATCCATCACCACATAGACGAAGACCGCGAACGCGATGATAAACGCCCAGACGATGGTGAGGTCGATGATCCCGATCATCACGCGGATCCTTCCGCAACGACGCCGGCGGCGGGCGTGATGCCGGCGGCGCGGGCCGGCGCATCATGGCTTGGTCCCTGTTCGCCCGGGTGCGGCGGCGACGCCATCAGGCGGAGAAGGTAGATGACGCCGGTGGCGAACACCGCGAAATAGACGATGACGAAGGCGATCAATGACGAGCCGACCGCGGGAGCCGCCAGCGGTGAGGCGGATTCAGCCGTTCGCAACAGCCCATACACCGTGAACGGCTGCCGTCCGGTCTCGGTCGTGATCCAGCCCGCCAGCACTGCGACAAAACCCGCCGGGCCCATTGCCATCGCGAACATGTGCAACAGCCGGAATTGGTAGAGCGCGCCGCGCCAGCGCGCCCACAGGCTGAACAGGCCGAGCCCCATTATCAAAAATCCCAATCCGACCATAACGCGGAATGACCAGAAGGTGATCGGCACCGGCGGCCAGTTTTCGCGCGGCACGGTGTCGAGGCCGGCCATCGGCGCATCCAGGGAATGCTTTAGAATGAGCGAACCCAGTTTTGGAATCTCGATGGCGTATTTGACCTGGCCTTCGGCCTGATCGGGCAGGCCGAACAGATACAGCGGCGCGCCGTCCTTGTGGCTCTGGAAATGGCCCTCCATCGCCATGATTTTCACCGGCTGGTGCTCGAGCGTGTTGAGGCCGTGCTGATCGCCGGCCAGAATCTGAATCGGCGCCACTAACGTCGCCATCCACATCGCCATCGAAAACATCACCCGCGGGCCGGCGAGATGCTGGTCGCGCAGCAGATGAAACGCGCCGACGGCCCCGACCACGAGCGCGGTGGTGAGATACGCCGCCAGCACCATGTGCACCAGCCGGTACGGGAACGACGGATTGAAGATCACCTTGAGCCAATCGGCGGCGACGAACTGCCCGTCGGCATTGACGGCGTAGCCGGCCGGCGTCTGCATCCAGGAATTGGCGGAGAGGATCCAGAACGCCGAGATCAGCGTGCCGATCGCGACCATCAGGGTTGCAAGGAAATGCAATCTGGGGCCGACCCGCTTGAGGCCGAACAGCATGACGCCGAGGAAGCCCGCCTCGAGGAAGAATGCGGTCAGCACCTCATAGGCCATCAAGGGTCCGATCACCGGACCCGCCTTGTCGGAAAACGCCGCCCAGTTGGTGCCGAACTGGTAGGACATCACGATGCCCGATACCACGCCCATGCCGAACACGACCGCGAAGATTTTCAGCCAATAATTGAACAGGTTGATGAAAACTTCGCGCCCGCTCCACAGCCAGAGCGCCTCGAGCACCGCGAGGTAGCTGGCAAGCCCGATCGTGAACGCCGGAAACACGATGTGGAACGACATCGTGAATGCGAACTGCGCCCGGGCCAATACCACCGCATCCACGCCCTGAAACATAGGCACCATCCGTCATTGTAGGCCTGCGGTTTATCACGCTCATTGCAGCGATGGAATTGGTGCGGCATAAAACAATGCGGCATAAAAAAATCCGCCGACCGCGTCATCCCATCCCCCCGGAAGGGAGCGGCGCGCGATCGGCTGGAACAAAGTTCTAGTCAACGCGGGCCCGCGTTGACGAACGTCATGATTTTGTCAGAAGGAAACCGCTCAGCTCGCGGGGTTGAGCAGGCGCGCGATGGTTTTGTCCATCTCTTCGTAGCGGCCTTCGCCGTCGTGCTGATAGACGATCTTTCCGCTCTGATCGACGATATATTGCGCCGGCCAATATTGGTTGTGATAGGCGTCCCAGGTCTGCGAATCATTGTCCTGCGCCACCGGATAGGTGATGCCGTGCCGCTTCAGCGCCGCCTGCACATTGGATGCGGATCGTTCGAACGGAAACTCCGGCGTATGAATGCCGACCACGACCAGGCCGCGATCTTTATATTTCGCATAGAGCTCGGTGACATGCGGCAGCGTGTTGACGCAATTGACGCAGCCATAGGTCCAGAAATCCACCAGCACCACCTTGCCGCGCAAATCCGCGATGTTGAGGGCTGCCGAATTGAACCAATTGCTGATGCCGGCGAAGTTGGGCGCGCTGCCCTGAACCGCCGCGACCTTGAACGGCGCGGCCTCGCCGCTGATGCCGGGACTGGCTGTGCCGATCAGGCAAAGGGCGGCGAGCGAAGCGGAAGCGGCGAGCGATCGTAGCGTCATGAGCGTCTCCTTGGGTTTTGTCAGTTGATCAGAGGCCGATCTGCCCCTGCGGGTAAAACGATGTCAGCCACGCCACGATCAGGGTGTCGTATTGAAAGTATGACGCGACCGCGAAGGCGATCACGACGGCGCCGAAACCCTGCTGCAGCCTTGGCGAGATTTTCGCGATGCTGCTGATACGGGTGGTGACCGCCTGGCCGCCATAGGCGATCGCGAGCATCGGGATCGCGGCGCCGATGGCGTAGACCACGAGCTGCGTGCTCGCCCATGCGGTATCTTTCGACGTCGCAACGATGGTGAGGATCGAGCCGAGCACCGGACCGGCGCAGGGCGTCCACACCAGGCCGAGCGTGGTGCCGAGCACGAAGCCGCCGATATTGCCTTGGCGCGAGGCGGCCCCGCCGGCCGCGTGGCTCGTCAACCCGTTGAGACGGATCGACAGCCATTCGAACGGCGCCGGCCAGATCATCAACAGTCCAAACAACAGCAGCAGGATGGTCGCGCCGGTGCGCAGGCTGTTGGGATCGAAATCGAACACGCGGGTGATCGCGCTCAGCAGTAGCGCCGTGGCGGAAAACGAAATGACAAACCCGAGCGCGATCATCGCCGGCCGGATCTTGCCGGTCTGGCCGACGGACGCGCCCAGCAGGATCGGCAGCACCGGCAGCGTGCAGGGCGCCGCGATGGTGACGACGCCGGCAAGCAGGGCAAGAAGGAGATTGAGCATGTCAAGAACCCACCGAACGATCGCCGCGCCCGGCCTGGCGGCGGCGTGGTCTCATCGTCCTTCGGGAGATCAGGGCTGGACGTTACTCCGCCAGCGTCACGTGTTCGTGAGGTTCCGACCTCATCCTGAGGAGCCGCGCGTCGCGCGGTGTCTCGAAGGATGGCCGCGAGTCCCGGCGTTGCCCATCCTTCGAGACGCGCGCAAGGGCGCGCTCCTCAGGATGAGGTCGGAGATAAAAACAGAGCGACCCGGAGGGGGGCATCCCGTCCGGGTCGTTGGAGGTTCTTTGGAGGTTGGAAGACTGGTCGGCTAGAAACTTGATGCTGATGTTATAGCGAAGGAGTTTTTCCGCCTGATGTCGCGAATTGTTTCAATTGTTTCGTCCCCGGTAACTTTTCCTGCAAAAGATGAAACCGGCTTTTGCCCGTGATGCCAACGTAACATGTTGAATTTACGTGGCTTCATCCTACGCCGCCAGGCTGTCGATGCCGGCGCCCTTGAGCAGCTCGGCAAGCTGCTTACGGGCATAAAACATCCGCGTCTTCACGGTGCTCTGGGGAATGCCGATGATCGCGCCGGCCTCTTCGACCGACTTCTCATGGTAGTAGACGAGGTTGATGATCTCGCGGTGCGCCGGGGACAATTTCGCGACGCAGGCGCGCAGGATCGCGCTGGTGGTGCTGCGGTCGAGCGAGGCTTCGGGAGTGTCGGCCTCATCAGCAATCTCGAGCACGTCCTCCTGGTCGATGTCCTCGTGGCGGCGCTGGCGCAGCGCGGTCAGCGCCTTGAAGCGCGCGATCGACAGCAGCCAGGTGGATACCTGCGAACGGCCTTCGAACTGCGCGGCGGTGCGCCACACGTCGAGAAACACCTGGCTGACGAGGTCTTCCGCCATCGTGGTATCGCGCACGATGCGAAGGACAAAACGGTAAACCCGCGTATTGTGACGGGAGTAAAGGATATGCATCGCTGTCCGGCCGCCATCGGCAATGCTTTCCAGCAGCATTTCGTCAGAGGTCGCTTGCGCTGCGAGAATGCCTTGGCGGGCTGCGGCGTTGATCGCGATCACGTTCTGCATGACAGGCTCCCGGTGAGCCGCTTGGGCGGCGCTTCGTTAGGCAAATTGTTAATCAGCCAACGTTTCGGGACGTCTGCACCAAAGGGGTAAAATGGTTTCATGCGCCGGAGAATTGTTTCGTCGCGGCGCCTGCGACGAAACATTCGGGATGGAAATGTCAGTAATTTCAATGAGCGTAAAATTGGAAGGGATTCCAAAAGTCGTCGTCCCGGCCAAGCGAAGCGCGAGCCGGGCCCCATAACCACAAATGCCTGTATTGCAAAAAAGCTAGGGCCACGGCGCGTCTTAACAACCTGCACTTGTGGTTATGGGTCCCCGCTTTCCGCGGGGACGACGCTGGAGGAAAGAGGCTAGGCCTTGTCCCCCGTCGGCGAAAACAGGTATCCGCCGCCGCGGATGGTGCGGATCACCGCGGGCTTGGTCGGGTCGGGCTCGATCTTGCGCCGGATCCGCATGATGCGCAGATCGACGGCGCGGTCGAACGCTTCGGCGTCGCGCGCGTTGGCCAATTCCAACAGCCGCTCGCGCGACAGCACCCGCTTCGGATTGGCCGCGAACACTTTTAGCAGCCCGAATTCTGAAGCGGTCAGCGGATGTTCGTTGCCCTCATCGTCGCGCAGTGCCTGCGCCTCGAGATCGAGCCATTTGGTGCCGAACCGCACCAATTGATCTTTTGCCGCTTTTGCCTCGGCACTCTCCGGCGCTGGGCCTAGCGCCTTGACCGGGGCGCTTCGCCGCAGCACCGAGCGGATCCGCGCCATCAACTCCCGCAGCTCGCAGGGCTTTGCTATGTAGTCGTCGGCGCCGAGTTCGAGGCCGACGACGCGGTCGATCGGGCTTGCGGTCGCCGTCAGCATGATGACGGGAACATTGATGCGGCTTTTGAGATCACGGATGATCGAAAGCCCGTCCTCCTCCGGCATGTTCAGATCGAGCACCACGAGATCGGGCGCGCCGGACTCGATGGCGCCGCGCAGGCTCTTGCCGCCGTCGCACAGCGTCACGGTAAAGCCGTGCATCTTGAGGTAATCGCCGACCATTTCGCGGGCCGGCGCCTCGTCATCGACAATGATGATGTGCTGACTTTGGGTCATGACTCTGTCGCGGGCAATGTGACGGTGAAGGTCGAGCCCTGTCCAGGGCCGGGGCTCGCGGCCGTCACCTCGCCGCCATGCATGTCGATAATGCGCTTGACGATGGATAGGCCGAGCCCGGTCGAACTTTCACCGGCGGTGGGTTTTGCGGAAAGCCTTTGGAAGCGGCCGAACAATCGCCCGAGATCCTCGGGCGACAGGCCGGCGCCCTGGTCAGCGATGCGGATCACGGTGTTGGTCCCCTCGTGGCTGACTGCCACCGCGATCATGCCGCCGATCGCGCTGTATTTGATGGCGTTGCTGACGAGATTGTCGATCGCCTCCCGCATCCGGTCGGTATCGCACATGGTGACGAAATTCGGCGGCGCCGACACCGTGATGGTCTGCTGCTTGTTTTTGGCCAGCGGCTGATTGGCGTCGACGACTTCGCCGACCAGGCCTGCAATATCCACCGGCTCGCGCCGGATAGTGATGTCGAAGGCGTCCGCCATCGCGTCCGAAATCAGATGATCGACCATCGAGGTCAGCCGCTTGGTGGCGTCGCGGATATGTTCGACCTGGGAGGTGACGTTCTCCTTGGAGGAGCCGGCGCTGATCAACTCCGTCAGCATTTCGGTGCGGCCGAGGATCACCCCTAATGGATTCTTCAGGTCATGGGCGACGGTGCCGAGAATTTCATTTTTAAAACCGTTGGCGCGCTGCAGCCGCAGCCATTGCGACGACAGTCTGCGGTTGGCCTGCATCAGCGCGCGGGTGCGCTGGGCGACGCGGTCCTCGAGCTGGGTATTGGCTTCATGCAGCTGCTGATAGAGAATGACGTTGTCAAAGGCGATCGAGAGCCGGCTGCCGAAAATCTCGACCAGCGCCCGGTCCGTCTCCGACAGCTGGCGCTCGGCCTGCAGCAGCACCACGACTTCGCGGCCGCTGCCGGTGCGCAGATAGAGCACGCTGCGGTGATCGAAGAATTCATTCTTGCGGCGCTGGAATGCCGCTTCGACCATCTGGCGCAGGTCCGGATCGAGCGATTTGGAGCTGGTGGTGCCGATGAAGCGGCTGTAGCAGCCGGAGCCGGCCAGCACCGAGAAATCCGAGTCCGACTTGCCGCCGTCATCGCGCAGCACCAGGATGCCGGCGCAATCGACATTGAGCAGCGACGCCAGTTGCGTCAGCACGCCTTCGGCGAGCCGCTGCATCGATTTGAAATCGTACAGCGTCGAGGCGGCATCGATGATGATCTCCAGGCCGCGCCGCGTCTGCACCATGCGCTCGAGCTGCTGATAGCTGCGCAGCGCCGCGGTCAGCGAGGTGAACAGCTTGTCGGCGGTAAGCTCGGTTTTCGCCTTGTAGTCGTTGATGTCGTATTGGACGATCACCCGCCGCTCCGGCGCCTGGCCGGGCTGCCCGGTGCGCAGGATGATGCGGACGGTCTCATTCCGGATTTCGTTACGGATGTATTCGACGAGGTCGAGGCCGGCGGCGTCGGTTTCCATGATGACGTCGAGCAGCACCGCGGCGATGTCGGGATGGGCGCGCATCAACGTGCGGCCCTCGGCCGCCGAATAGGCCGACAGGATCTCCAGCGTGGCGCCATGCAGGCTGTAATCGCTGAGCGCAAACCGCGTGCCTTCGTGCACGGCCTGATCGTCGTCGATCACCGCGATCTTCCATTTGCGCGCGGTGGAAGTCTCCGGAGCGGTTCCGGAATCGTCGATCAGGTGGAGGACATCGTCCTGTTCGGCCATTGAGGGGTTCCGTCGCTTGCCTGGTCTGTCGTTGCCGGGCCGCCCTTGGCGGTCCTCGGCATGATAATGCGAAATGTGGTGCCTTGTCCCAGCCTTGAATCCAGCATCATCCGGCCGCCGAGCTGCTGAGTGACGAGATTATAGACAATATGCAGCCCCAAACCGGTGCCGCCCTCGTTGCGGCGCGTGGTAAAGAACGGGTCGAATGCCTGCCGCTGCACGTCGGGCGTCATTCCGGCCCCGTTGTCGGCAAAAATGATCTCGACATCGTCATGGCCGCGGGGCCGCGCCGAGATCGAGATGGCGCCGGCGCGGCCGTCGGCAAAGCCGTGATTGGCGGCGTTGAGGAATAGGTTGGTCAGGATCTGGCCATAGGAGCCCGGGTAGCCGTCGATCACGAGGCCCTCCGGCACGTCGACCGACAGCGTGATCGGCGCCCTCTTGAGCACCGGCCGCAGGCTGGCGATGATCTGGTCGGTCGCCTCGCTTAGACTGAACTGCCGGCGCTCGGCATGCGAGCGGTCGACCGCGACCTGCTTGAACGACTGGATCAGTTCGCCGGCGCGATGCAGGTTTCCCACCAATTGGCCCGCGGCGTCGCGCGAGGTGCGGACGAATTCTTCCAGTTGCGAGCGGCGCAGCGGCGTGTCGGACCGAAGCTCGGCCTCGAACATTTCCGCACGGCGCGAGAAGCTGGTCGCGACCGTCAGGCTGATGCCGATCGGGTTGTTGACTTCATGGGCGACGCCGGCGACCAGGCCGCCCAGCGCCGCCAGGCGTTCGGCGTCGATCAGGTTTTGCTGGGCTGTGTTGAGCTCGAGCAGCGCGCCCTCGGCTTTCTCCTTGGACGAGCGCAGCTCGTCCTCGGTCTTGCGCTTGGCGACGGCGTTTTCGCGGAACACCTCGACCGCGCGCGCCATCGCGCCGACCTCGTCGCTGGCGTCGGTGCCCTGCACGCGGCGGTCATAATCGCCCGACGTGATGGCGTGCATCGCCGCCATGATCTGCTGCAGAGGCAAACGGATAGAGAGCGCGATCAGGACGCCCGCGGTGATGATGATGCCGAGAAAGATCACCGCGATCGACAATACCTGGCGCGAAATATCGGCGAGCGTCTGGTCGAAGGTCTCCTGCGCCTTCTGTTCGCGCCGGCGCATCTTGACCGACAAATCGTCGATTGCGCCGATCGCCTCGGCCTGGCTGGCGTCGATGGTGTTGCGCAACAATTCGGTGCGGTTCGCGAGCTGCTCGAACAATTTGGCTAACCCCTCGCGCAGCGCCACGGTACGCGCCTGCAACCGCTGCAGCGCCATCCGCTGCAAATCGTTGTCGGAGAGGTCGGACATCACGGGGATGGTTTTCTCGATGGTTTCGGTGTTGCGGCGGGCTTCCTCGGCGGATGCGGTCGCGAGCGAAAGATAATAGGCGTTGGCCGCGACCAGCATCGCGGTGAACGCCTCGCGGGATTTTCCAAGCGACGGCCAGATCAGCGCATCGCGATGGCCGGTCGCACCCTCGATGATCGAATAAAGCCCGGCCATATCCTTGGCGGGACCCAGCACTTCATCCTCGTAGGTTTTCGAAATCGTCGCCTGGACGCCGCGCAATTCGCCAAAACCGTTGAGGAAGCGCTCGGTGACGTGCTCGAGTTCGGCCACCGATCCCGACAGCATCGGATCGGTCGAGGCACGGTTGGTGAGGGTGCCGAGCACGGCTTCGCGGAGCAGCAGGATCTCGGCGAACAAATCGGGGCTCGGCTGATTGATGTAGCGATGGATCAGGTTCTGCAGCCGGCCGGTCTCGCTCTCCAGCAGCGCCAGGATCTTGTCGGACTCCCGCACCTGGCGGACGTCGTCCCAGGCCGAGCCGAGCACCTTGGCGCCGTTCCAGATCATGGCGACCAGCACGACAACGACCGCCGAGTTCAGCGCCGCAATCGAGAGGATGCGCCAGCGAATCGGTACCGCGCGGACCAGCCCGACAATGGCTGCGCGACCGCGCGCAGCCAGGCCCGGGCGCCGTTCCGCAGCTTCGTCCTGCCGGGCTGTTGCCAAGACCAGTTTACTCCACCTTGCGAATTTGTTCGATCAATGCGGAGGCCGCGGGATCTGCTTGGGCCTTGGCGTAGATTCCGGCCATCGCGTCCTCGAACGGCTTGCGGTCGAAGTCGCTCACGACGGTGACGCCGGCGGTGTTCGCCCGCTCCCTGAACAGGAACGGCATCGCCAGCACATTCATGGCCAGCACGAAGCTCCCGATCAGCGCCACATTGGTGCGATTGAGATCGATGGCGCCGGCGCGGGTCTGCTCGATAGTTTCTTTTTCCTCACCGAGCTGGTGCGAATGAAACACCCGGATCTGGAGGCGGCCGCCGCTCTGCTCCGCGATCAGGCTGCCCATGTAATACGGCGCCTGGACGGTCGGATAATCCTCGCTCTGGGTGTCGGCGGCACGAAATTCGCGCGCGACCGCGCCCGTCGGGACCGCTGTCGAAAACAGCGCCACAACGAGGGCTACGGTCCGCGAAAGGTCGGCGCGGCTGTACACAGGCAACTATCCCCTTATGATGATGTCGGTGGAGGGCGAAAAAGGTTCAATGTTCTTTTGGCGAGAGCCGGCGTGGGCGGGCCATCCTGACAGCACCGCAATTATCGTCAATGGTGCGCCGCGGCCGCATCTCGGTGGATTGCAACCGCGTCCGCAGGGTCTTATCAGAGCGCACGCGCCCCCAAATCGTGTTTCAGCGCATTCAAAGAGCAGAATGATTTTATGGTGAAATCGGTTTTGCGATTTTTGCAACTCGCAGCAGTCATCGCAATGGTTGGCGTGGCGTCTCCGGCAAAGGCGGCCACCGACATCATGTGGTGGCATGCGATGTCGGGCGAGCTCGGCCGGCAACTGGAAAAACTCGCCGCCGATTTCAACGCATCGCAATCCGATTACAAGATCGTGCCGAGCTACAAGGGCAATTATACCGAAACCGTCACCGCGGCGATCTTTGCGTTTCGCTCGCGCAGCCAACCCGCCATCGTTCAGGTCAACGAAATCGCGACCGCGACCATGATGGCGGCGCGGGGCGCGATCTACCCGGTATTCGAACTGATGCGGGACGAACACGAGCTGTTTTCGCCTTCCGCCTATCTTCCGGCCGTCACCGGCTACTATTCCGACGCCGCCGGCAACATGCTGTCATTCCCGTTCAACGCCTCGACGCCGATCCTTTATTACAACAAGGATCTGTTCCGCGCCGCCGGCCTCGATCCGGAAATCGCGCCGAAGACCTGGGCCGAGGTAGGCGCCGTGGCCAAGCGGCTGCGCGCATCGGGCGCGGCTTGCGGCTTCACCACGTCCTGGCCGTCCTGGATCAATGTCGAGAATTTTTCCGCCTTCCACAATCTGCCGATCGCGAGCAGGGCCAATGGTTTTGAGGGCCTCGATGCGGCGCTTAATTTCAACAACCCGCTGTTGGTGCGCCACATTGCGCAACTGGCGGAGTGGCAAACCACGAAAATGTTCGACTATGGCGGCCGCGCCACCACCGCGGAGCCGCGGTTTCAAAACGGCGAATGCGGCATCTTTATCGGCTCGTCGGCGACGCGCGCCGACATCAAGGCCAATTCGAAATTCGAGGTCGGCTACGGCATGTTGCCGTACTGGGGCGATGTCGTGGGCGCGCCGCAAAACACCATCATCGGTGGCGCAACATTATGGGTGCTGCGCGGCCGGCCGGCCGCCGAATACCAGGGGGTGGCAAAATTCTTCGGCTATTTGTCGAAGCCGGAGGTTCAGGCGGCCTGGCACCAGAACACAGGTTATCTGCCGGTGACCCGCGCGGCCTTCGATCTGACCCGTGCGCAAGGGTTTTACGATCGCAATCCCGGCGCCGCGATCTCGATCGAGCAGATCACCTTGAAACCGCCGACCGAGAATTCGAAGGGGATCCGGCTCGGGTCGTTCGTTTTGGTTCGCGATGTGATCGACGACGAGTTGGAGCAGGCCTTTGCCGGCAAGAAAACCGCGCAGGCAGCGCTGGACTCCGCGGTCGAACGGGGCAACCGGCTGTTGCGTCAGTTCGAGCGCGCCAATCCGGATCGGTGAACCAGTAACCGTCATCGTCCGCCAACGGGTCGGCGCGCAGCGCCGCCCGATGACAAGCTCCGGCGGACGATCCAGTATTCCGCGGAGTCTCGGTGTAACGTCAAAGGCCGCAGCGTACTGGATACCCCGCCTTCGCGGGGTATGACAGAACCCCAAAAGTTGTCGATCATGCATTCACTCCCCGATCTGAAGACCATTGAGGCGTTTCGCGCGTGGCGCAGCGACGCCGCGCAATGTTTGCCGGCGGCACTCGACATCGCACGCAGCCATGGCCTGCCGCGTGCGGATGCTAAATTGTTCCCGACCGGCACCAATCTCGTCGTCGCCCTCGATGACGACCTGGTGCTGAAGATTTTCCCGCCGCTGCTGCGCCATCAATTCGTATCCGAGCAGATCTCGCTGTCGCAGCTTCGCGGCCGCCTCGGCGTCGCTATTCCGGAAATCGTGTGTGAGGGCGAGCGCGACCAATGGCCGTATCTCGTCATCACGCGGATGCACGGCATTGTCGCCAGCGAGGCGTGGCCGATGCTCACCGAGGATCAGAAAGAACGCGTGCTCGGCCAGATCGGCGAGACCATCGCCGACGTACAGCGCGTGCCGGTAGGCATGCTGTCCGGCATCGAGCCGCGCTGGGACCAATTCCTGTTCAAGCAGATCGAGGGATGCCGCGCCCGGCATGAACGTCTCGGCTTGCCGAAAAAATTTCTCGACGGGCTCGACCAGCTTTTGTCAGACGCGAAGACGCTGATTCCGTTTGACCCGCCGCCGGTGATCCTGACCGGCGAATACATTCCTGAGAATTTCCTGCTGGCCCGCGAAGGCGCAGGCTGGCGGTTGTCGGGACTGATCGATTTCGGCGACGTGATGACAGGATGGGGCGAATACGATCTGCTTGGCCCGAGCGCCTTCATGACGGCAGGAATGCCGCGCCGCGTTTTGAGCCTGCTGCAGGGATTCGGATATTCCCGGGCCGATATCGATCAGGCGATGAAGCGACGGTTGATGGCGCTTATGCTGTTGCATCGCGCCAGCGATCCGATCCGGCACATCTGCATCGAAGGTTGGCAGCAGAAGGCCAGCGATTTGTTCGAACTGCAGGAATTGCTCTGGCCGCTTTGAGCGGGCCGCCCGGCTCATCCCTTCGACTGGATCAGGCTGGCCGCGTGACTGAGTACCCCGGCGATGGCATCGAGGCCCGAGCTGCCGCCGCGGCCGATCGTCCTCGCCAGGCTTATCGCGCTTGATATCGCCGCCCGGCATTGCGCGATCGCCGAGAGCGCCTGAGCCGTGTTGGCCGCGGCGCGCAATTTCGAGGCGGCGGTGCGCAGCGCGCTCTGCGCCGCCGGCACCTTGACGTCTGATATTTCGTTGCTCAACCGGTCCAGCACATTGGCGATGCAGCCGTAGAGCGCCTTGCCGCTGTTGCTGGATTTGACGTCACAGAAGCGGCCGACCGCGATCTCAAGGGCATGACCGATGATGTCGATGATTTCGCGCGAAAAATAAGGGAGCGCGGGCCGGACACGGTGGCGGTTTTGTATTATGCCGGGCATGGGCTCGAAAGCGATTCCGTCAACTATCTGGTGCCCGTCAACGCCGACCTGAAACGGCGATCCGACGTCGCGGGCAAGGCGCTGAGCGTCAAGCGCATCGGCGATCGGTTGTCGGCGGCCGGCAACCAGCTCAACATCCTGATCCTCGACGCGTGCCGCGATAATCCGTTTCCCGAAAGCCCCGCGCAGGGCGTTCTTGGCCTGGTCCCGATGGGGGCGGTCTATGGCGAGTTCATCGCCTCCTCGACCGGATCGGGCAAGTCGGCATTCGACGGCGAGGATGGCCACAGTCCCTATACCAGGGCGCTGGCGGATGCGATGGTGATGCCCGGCGAGAAACTGGAAGACGTCTTCAAGAGCGTCCGCCGGCAGGTTCGGCTCGGGACAGGCGAAGCGCAGATTCCCTGGGAATCGACCTCGCTCGAACGCGACTTTTATTTTGTCCCGCCGGAGCCTGTGCCAACTCCCGCCGCGCAGCTCTTCGCGGCGGCGAAAGAAACCGGCAACGCCGCGTTGTTCGGATTGCTGATCGAGCGCTTTCCGGACAGCCCGGAAGCGATGGCGGCGAAACCGATGGTCGCCAAGCTCGGAGACGCCAAGGCGAACGAAAAGCTCAACGAGAAGCCGAACGAGAAGGACACCTCCTCTTCGGCCGCGGCGCTGGTTCTGGCGCGCGCGAAGCAGGCGCAAACCCCCGATGCCTATGATCTCGTGGCATCGCTTTGTCCCCAATACTACTGAAGCGGAGGAAGCCCGCGCCGCCGCGATCCGGTTGCGCGAGGCGGTGGTGCTGGACAGTGTCGGACCGACCTATGAGGGCCGCGAACTCGTGCTCAGGATTCAGGAGCAGCTGGTTCGCCTCGACTGCATGGCGGGAAACAACAGCGGCACCTTCGAGGCCGCGACCATTCAGGGATTGCGGCGCGCCTCGCTGCTGTCAGACGAGCATTACCTGTGGTACCGCCCGACCATGGCCGCGCTGCGGGCGCTGAAGAAGATCGATGGCAATGAAGGCTGCGGCCGGCAGAAGGTCGTCGCCGCGCCGCGTTGCCTGCGCGTCAACAACGAGGATTTTTGCCAATAGCGGTCGCAACGCATGGTCGGCGCCGCCCACCGGAAAGGCGGCCACAATGCCTGCATCCAAAATAGGCAAAGTCATTTCTTTTGTATGCAAGCTAACCGCGCGGCGGTTCCCAGCGAGACCCGACATTCGCAAGCCTAATCATGCGCTTAAAGCGCCATTAGGATTGCGTTAAGATTTGGCACAAACCTTGCGACGTCGCTCCCAAAGCCGTTTCCCCGTGCGTTGGAGCCTCACATGAAGCGTCGCGATTTCCTGAAATCCGTCACGGGGGTCGCGGCCGGCGCGATGGTGCCGGCGCCGGCGATCTGGTCTGCCGCCAAGGCCGACGCCCGCTCCGAGACGCTGTTGGTGGTGACCGAAAGCGGCCCCAACAATCTCGACATCCACGGCGTCGGCACCAACCGTCCCGGCTACGAGGCGTCGTGGAATTGCTACGACCGTCTGATCAGTCATGAAACCAAGACGCTGCCGGACGGCACGCTGTCCTACGATCGCGACAAGTTCAAACCCGAACTCGCCGAGGACATGAAGATCGGCGACATGTCGGTCACCTTCAAACTGAAGAAGGCCAAATTCCACGACGGCACGCCAGTCACCGCCAACGATGTCAAATGGTCGCTCGATCGTTCGGTATCGGTAGGCGGTTTCCCCACGGTGCAGATGAAAGCCGGCTCGCTGGAAAACAAGGAGCAGTTCGTCGTCGTTGACGACAGCACCGTCCGTATCGACTTCGCCAAGAAAGACCGCCTGACCATTCCCGATCTCGCGGTGATCGTGCCGGGCATCTACAATTCCACGCTGCTGAAGAGCAAGGCTACCGACAAGGATCCCTGGGCGCTCGACTACACCAAGAGCAACACCGCCGGCAGCGGCGCCTACAAGGTGACGAGCTGGAAGCCCGGTGTCGAAACGGTCTACGAACGCCATGACGACTGGGTGGGCGGCAAGCTGCCCCAGCTCAGGAAGGTGATCTGGCGCACGATCCCCTCGCAGGGCAATCGCCGCGCCTTGATGGAGCGTGGCGATGCCGACATCTCCTTCGACCTTTCGAGCAAAGACACTTCGGAGATGAAGAAGGAGGGCAAGCTCGTCATCATCTCCAACCCGATCGGCAACGGCATGTATTCCGTCGAGTTGAACGTGAAGAACCCGCCGTTCAACAACGAAAAAGTTCGTCAGGCGGTGGCCTATGCGCTGCCCTACCAGAAGATCATGGACGCGGCGATGTTCGGTCTCGCCAATCCCTTGTTCGGCGGCCCCTCGAACAATGTTACCGATATCGCCTGGCCCGCCAAGAGCGGCTACATCAACGACATGGCCAAGGCCAAGGCGCTGATGGCCGAGAGCGGCGTATCCGACATCGACACCACCGTCTCGTTCGATCTCGGCGCCGGCGATATCTGCGAACCGATTGCCGTGCTGGTTCAGGAAAGCCTCGGCCAGATCGGCATCAAGACTGCGATCAACAAGGTGCCGGGAGCCAATTGGCGCAGCGAGATGGCCAAGAAGTCGATGCCGTTGATGGTCAACTTCTTCTCCGGCTGGCTCGACTATCCCGAATATTTCTTCTTCTGGTGCTATTCCGGCCAGAACGCGATCTTCAACACGCCAAGCTACGTCAACCCGGACATGGACACGCTGATCGACGCCGCGCGCGGCGCCGCCGCGGTCGGCGACATGGAAAAATACTCGAAAAACGTCGAGGGTTTCATCTCGAAGGCCTACAACGAGGTGCCGCGTATTCCGCTGTTCCAGCCTTTTCTCAACGTCGCCACGCAGAAGAATATCTCCGGCTACGTTTATTGGTTCCACCGCCAGCTCGACTACCGCACGATCGTCAAGGCCTGAGGGGGGCCCGCAACGGCTTCTCAACGCGGCTCGGAAATTTTGGGGCTAGAAGACCATGTTGGCGATCTTGAAGCGTCTGGTGACCGTGATCCCGACTTTGATCGGTGTCGTGATCGTCACCTTCTTGCTCACCCGGGTATTGCCGGGCGACCCGGCGGTCTATTTCGCAGGGCCAGCCGCCACCCCGCAATCGATTGCCGAAATCCGCAAGACGCTCGGGCTCGACCGGCCGCTGCCCGATCAGTTCGCCCGCTACGTCAACGATCTCGCCCACGGCAATTTCGGCAATTCGCTGTCGACCGGCCGCCCGGTCGCGACCGAAATCACCAGCCGGCTGCCCGCATCCGCCGAGCTGACGCTGCTGGGCCTGTTCCTGGCGATCGCCATCGCGGTGCCGCTCGGTATTTTCGCGGCGGTGAAGCAGGGCTCCTGGATCGATCATCTCTGTCGAATTATCGCCACTGCTGGCGTGTCGCTGCCGGTGTTCTTCACGGGCTTGCTGCTGGTTTATGTCTTCTATTTCAGGCTCGGCTGGTCGCCGGCGCCGATCGGCCGGCTCGACGCCTTCGCCACCGCGCCGCCCGATATCACCGGCTTCTATCTGATCGACAGCCTGGTTACCGGAAATTTCGAGACCTTCCGCGCCTCGCTCAGCCAGTTAATCCTTCCAGCCGCGACCTTGGCGGTGTTCTCGCTGGCGCCGATCACGCGCATGACCCGCGCCTCGATGCTGGCGGTATTGTCGTCCGAGTTCATCCGCACCGCGCGTGCCAGCGGTCTCAATGACCGCGCCGTCATCCTCACTTACGCCTTCCGCAACGCGATGCTGCCGGTGGTGACGACGCTCGGCATGGTGTTCTCGTTCCTGCTCGGCGCCAATGTGCTGGTCGAGAAAGTGTTCGCCTGGCCCGGCATCGGCTCGTATGCGGTCGAGGCCTTGCTGCAGTCGGACTTCGCACCGGTGCAGGGCTTCGTGCTGACCATGGCGGTGCTCTATGTGGCGCTCAACCTTTTGATCGACATGCTCTATGGCGTGATCGATCCGCGCGTGAGGCTCGAAGCATGACCGAAGCAAGCCTTACCGCGACCCCGATCGCCGAGGTTCAACCCAAGCCTCCGGCCAACTCCATTTTCCGCCACGCCGTCTATGTGGTGGCGGACAATCCGGTGACCGGATTGTCCTTTGGGCTGTTCGTCGTCATCGCGCTTTGCGCTTTGGTCGGCCCCTACATCGTGCCCTACGATCCGCTCGCCAGCGACACCTCCGCAACCCTGCAGTCGCCGTCGCTGCACCACTGGTTCGGCACTGATCTTTTAGGCCGCGATATTTTCAGCCGCGTGGTGGTCGCGACCCGCCTTGATTTCGTTATCGCGGTCGCCTCGGTGGCGTTGGTTCTGTTCATGGGCGGCCTCGCCGGAATCGCCGCCGGCTTCTTCGGCGGCTGGACCGACCGCATCGTCGGGCGCATCTCCGACACCATCATGGCGTTTCCGCTGTTCGTGCTGGCGATGGGCATCGTCGCCGCGCTGGGCAATACGGTGACCAACATCGTGATCGCCACCGCGATCATCAATTTTCCGCTCTATGTCCGGGTCGCGCGCGCCGAAGCCAATGTCCGGCGCAACGCCGGCTTCGTGCAGGCCGCGCGGCTGTCCGGCAACGGCGATTTCCGCATTCTGCTGGTGCATATCCTGCCGAACATCATGCCGATCATGATGGTGCAGATCTCGCTCACCATGGGCTACGCCATCCTGAACGCGGCCGGCCTGTCGTTCATCGGCCTCGGCGTCAAGCCGCCGACCCCTGAGTGGGGCATCATGGTCGCCGAAGGCGCGACCAACATTATTTCCGGCGAATGGTGGGTGGCCTTCTTCCCCGGCGGCGCGCTGATGATCGCGGTGTTCTGCTTCAACCTCCTGGGTGACGGCCTGCGCGACCTGGTCGACCCGCAGCGAAGGACCTGAGGCATGAAGAGGTCTGACCGCGAGCTCTTTCGCCTCTCCCCGCTCGCGGGGAGAGGCATAGGCCGCCCTTGGCGGCCGTCCTTAGAAAGAACGCCGAAGCGAAGCTTCGGCTATGTCGCTCTTGCGATCCGGGTGAGGGGGACCCTCCGCGTACTCCACCGCCTCCTGCATTCGCTGATAGAGGCCCCTCACCCCAACCCTCTCCCCGTAAGAACGGGGCGAGGGAGCCGACCTCCTGTGCGGAGATTCTGAAATGACCGCGCAGCCGCTGCTCGACGTCAGCGATCTCACCGTCGAATTCGCCACCCGGCGCGGCATCGTCAAAGCCGTGCAGCACGTCAACATATCGGTCGCCAAGGGCGAGACGCTCGGTATTGTCGGCGAATCCGGCTCCGGCAAATCCGTCACCTCCTACGCGGTGATGCGGATTCTCGACCGCGCCGGCAAGATCGCCGAAGGTTCGGTCACCTTCTCCGGCGTCGATGTCAAGGCGGCGACCGAGGACCAGATGCGCGACCTGCGCGGCCGCGAAATGTCGATGATCTTCCAGAGCCCGCGGCTGGCGCTCAATCCGATCCGCAAGATCGGCCGCCAGATCGAGGATGTGCTGTTGCAGCACGTCCAGGTCGACAAGGCCCAGGTCGGCGAGAAGGCGATCGAGGCGCTGGAACAGGTCAAGATCGCGCGCCCCCGCGAGCGCTATCACGCCTATCCGTTCGAATTGTCGGGCGGCATGTGCCAGCGCGTGGTGATCGCGCTGGCGCTGGCCTGCAATCCGCAGCTTCTGATTGCCGACGAGCCGACCACCGGCCTCGATGTCACCACGCAAAAAGCCGTGATGGATCTGATCGTCGAGCTGACAAAACGCCGGGGCATGTCGACCATCCTGATCACGCATGATCTGGGCCTAGCCGCCGCCTATTGCAATCGCGTGGTGGTGATGGAGAAGGGCCGCGTGGTCGAAACCGCGCTGTCGGCGGACATCTTTGCAAAACCCGAGCACGCCTACACCAAGAAGCTGATGCGCGCGACGCCGCGGCTCGGCGTCTCCTTGCGCGACCTGTTGCCGGAGGAGGAGGCGGCGCTTCCTCCGATCTCACCTTCTTCAACCTCGCCCCGCTTGCGGGGAGAGGTCGGATTGCGCAGCAATCCGGGTGAGGGGGACTCTCCGCGGACTGCGCTCGTGGAGCGAGCCCCTCACCCCGACCCTCTCCCCGCGAAGAGCGGGGAGAGGGAGAAGCAACCGCTCCTCCTCGTCGAAACTCTGGTCAAGGAATATCCGCGCCAGGGCGCGACGGCCACGCTCGGCAAATTGTTCGGGCGCAAGCCGCCGGTGGAGCTTGAAAATTTCCGCGCGGTCGACGGCATCAGTTTCAGCGTCGGCCGTGGCGAAAGCGTCGGTCTGGTCGGCGAGTCCGGCTGCGGCAAATCCACCACCTCGATGATGGTGATGCGGCTGCTCGACCAGACCTCGGGCCGCATCGCCTTCGACGGTGACGAGATCGGCAACATCCTGCCCAACGCCTTTGCGCGGCTGCCGCTGCGCAAGAGCATCCAGATGGTGTTCCAGGACCCGACCGACAGCCTCAATCCGCGTTTTACGGCAGCGCGCGCCATCGCCGATCCGATCATGCAACTCGGCGGCATCCGGGGCCGCGACGCCTTGCGCGACCGCTGCGAGGAATTGGCTGAAATGGTCGGCCTGCCGGTCAATCTGCTGGATCGTTTCCCGCATCAATTGTCGGGCGGCCAGAAGGCCCGTGTCGGCATCGCACGCGCCATCGCGCTGCATCCCAAACTGGTCATTCTCGACGAGCCGACCGCGGCGCTCGACGTCTCGGTGCAGGCGGTGGTGTTGAATCTGCTGCAGGATTTGAAGGCGTCGATGGGCATGAGCTATCTGTTCGTGTCGCACGATCTGAATGTGGTGCGGTTGCTGTGTGATCGCGTCATTGTGATGCGGGCGGGTCGGATCGTGGAGCAGGGGCCGTCCGAACGGGTCTTGGGTGATCCGCAGGATGCCTATACAAGGGAACTGCTGACGGCTATTCCTCACCCGCCGTTGCCGGTTCACTGAACGCTGCTACCGATGAGAGAATGATGGCCGCTGACCCGCTTGACGAGTATATCGAGGCCGCCTCGAAGGTCCTGGGCCTTTCCATCGAGGAGGCCTGGAAGCCGGCGGTCAAAGCCAATCTCGAAATGTCGTTGCGGGTGGCGCGGCTGGTCGATGAATTCGCGTTGCCTGACGAAATCGAGCCGGCCAGTGTCTTTGCAGCCTGATTTTGCCATGACCGCTCACTCGGACGGGCTGTCGGCCTCGGAAATCGCGGAGGCTGTGAGGGGCCGGAAACTGTCGGCCCTTGACGTGACCGAGGCGGCGCTGGCGCGGATCGCCAAGCATGATCCGCTTCTGAATTCCTTCACCGACGTCACCGCGGAGCGCGCACGCGCCAAGGCCCGCGCGATCGATGCCGCCGTTACGGCCGGACAAAATGCCGGCCCGCTCGCCGGCGTGCCGTTCGCGGTTAAGAACCTGTTCGACGTCAAGGGGCTCTCGACCCGCGCCGGATCGAAGATCAACCGCGACCTGAAACCGTCGCCACGCGACGCCACGTTGATCGAGCGCATGGAGGCCGCCGGCGCCGTGCTGGTCGGCGCGCTCAATATGGGCGAATACGCCTACGACTTCACCGGCGAGAACGCGCATGACGGCCCCTCGCGCAATCCGCATGATCTGATGCGGATGACCGGCGGTTCGTCGGGCGGCTCCGGCGGCGCGGTCGGCGGCGGCCTGGTGCCCTTGGCGCTGGGCTCGGACACCAACGGTTCGATCCGGGTGCCGTCGTCTTTTTGCGGAATCTTTGGACTGAAGCCGACCTATGGCCGGCTGTCGCGCGCGAGATCGTTTCCGTTCGTCTATAGCTTCGATCATCTCGGCCCGTTCGCGCGCAGCGTAACCGATCTGGCGCTGTCCTATGACGCCATGCAGGGACCCGACCCGGAGGATGCGGCGTGCACGACCCGGCCGGCCGAGCCGGTGATGTCGCTGCTCGCAGAGGACATCGGCGGTTTGCGGATCGCGGTCGCCGGCGGTTATTTCCAGAACAACGTTTTCCCGGAAGCCACCGAGGCCGTGGCGCGCGTTGCGAAAGCGCTCGGGACCACGCGCACCGTCGAAATTCCCGAAGCCGCGCGCGCCCGCGCCGCCGCCTACGTCATCACGGCTAGCGAAGGCGCGTCGCTGCATCTCGATCGCCTGCGCCGGCGGCCGAGCGATTTCGATTTTGCAGTGCGCGACCGCTTGCTGGCGGGTGCGATGATCCCGGCGCCGCTGGTCGACCGCGCGCAAAAATTCCGCCGCTGGTATCGCGCGAAGGTGCTGGAGCTGTTCAAGTCGGTCGATGTGATCCTCGCTCCGGCGACGCCTTGCGTCGCACCGAAACTCGGGCAGACGACTTTCATGCTCGACGGCGTCGAAATGCTGGTGCGCCCCAATATGGGCGTCCACACCCAGCCGATTTCCTTCATCGGTCTTCCGGTGGTTGCCGTTCCCGTTCCGCTGCAGCCGATGCCGATCGGCGTCCAGATCATTGCCGCGCCCTGGCGCGAAGATATCGCGCTGCGGGTCGCCTTCGCGCTGGAGCGCGCGGGCGTTGCTTCCGCGCCGCCGCCGAGGGGAATTTGAACATGCAGGTCGATCTCCCCGAGGTCCTCGCTGAGGTGACGGCGCAGTTCGCGCGCTACGAACAGGCGCTGGTCGGCAACGACGTCGCCGTGCTCGACGAATTGTTTCGCGCCGATGCGCGCACGCTTCGTTATGGCACCGGCGAAAATCTCTACGGTTACGACGCGATTATGGCGTTTCGCGCCGCGCGCTCGCCGATCGGGTTGAACCGCAGGACCGCCAAGACCGTGATCACGACCTATGGCCGCGACACCGCGGTCGCCTCGACGCTGTTTTATCGCGATACGCTGCCCGGTAGAGTGGGACGGCAGATGCAGACATGGGTAAGATTTCCCGAGGGCTGGAGAATTGTTGCCGCCCATGTCAGCATCATCGACGAACCCGGGGACAACAAGACGGACCAAAAGACATGAGTCTTGACGATCTTCCGACCGGCGCTCCACAACGTCCAGCCGGCGAGCTGGAGCCGGTCGTGCGCCGCGTCGACCGCGCCTCGCCCTATCCGGACAAGATCACCCGCGCCGAGGAGTTGCGGCTGCAGCTCGCCGACGAAATCGTGCGCGGTGCATTGCCGCCGGGCGCGGCGCTGGATGAGACCGACATCGCGCGGCGCTTCAATGTGTCGCGCACGCCGGTCCGCGAGGCGCTGCGCCAGCTCGCGGCCTCGGGCCTGGTCGATGCGCGGGCGCATCGCGGCGCGGTGGTGGCGCGGCCCTCGATCGACCGGCTGACCGGGATGTTCGAGGCGATGGGCGAACTGGAGGCGCTGTGCGCGGGCCTTGCCGCCGAGCGAATGCAGGCGGTGGAGCGGCACCGGCTGGAAGCGATCCACGAGGAATTGCGGGTATTGAGCTATGCCGGCAATCCGGATCGTTTTCACGAAGTCAACGAGCGGTTTCACAATGCGATCTATGCCGGATCGCAGAATGCCTATATCGCCGAGATCACGCTGGCGACGCGGGTGCGGGTGCAGCCGTTCCGTCGCGCCCAATTCCGCAATCTCGGGCGGCTCGCCAAATCGCACGCCGAGCACGACCGCGTCGTGGTGGCGATCATGCGCGGCGACAAGGTCGGCGCGGCAATCGCGATGCGCGCCCATATCGAACTGGTGCGCGACGAATACGAGATCTACGCGGTGGGGCACGAAGCGCCGTAAGCCGGCGGCGCTTTCTTACCTCGCCCCGCTTGCGGGGAGAGGTCGAAATTCTCGCATTGCGAGAATTTCGGGTGAGGGGGACTCACCGCATACGTTATCTTCAGAATTCGCGGCGACAGCCCCTCACCATAGCCGATGCTCCGCATCGGCGTTCTTCTATCAAGAACGGCGGCCATAGGCCGCCTACGCCCTCTCCCCGCAAGGGCGGGGCGAGGGAGCGGAGAAAGCTTATCCCGCCGCCGCTTCCGCCACGAACGCGCGCCAGCCTGAGAAGGCGGAGATGTCGCGGGCGCCGTTGATGTCGGCGGCTTCGACCAGAAAGCCTTTGACGCCGCGGCCGTCGGCCAGACGGATGGTGCCGATCGACAGCGGCGGCGGGATCGCGGCGACGAATTTTCCGAACGCCGCCGCCGGCAACGCCCAGATTTCCAGTTCGATCGACGATCCGCTTCCCGCTTGCACGCGCAGCATGCCCGGCTTCGGCGGCGTGGTTTCCAGCGCATAGAGCCTATAGTCCGGCGCGGTCGAGGTCGCCTCCAGCAAGCGTCCGCCGAATCCTTTCAGTTCGCCGTTCAGCGCCATCCCCGAAAGATGCGCGCCGACCACCGCAATCGCGATCTCCTCCGCCGCGACGTTTGCCGACAAGGGCGCAAGCGGTGCTTGCGGCAGGCCGCGCGCGCCCATCGGCAGTTTGGTATCGGCATGAAAGACCCGGCCGATGCTGGCGAGTTGCGCGTCGTGCCCGGCCGGCGCCAATAGCGTGATGCCGAACGGCGCGCCATCGGGGCGCATCGCCGCCGGCAGCGCCAGGCCGCAGAGGTCGAGCAGATTGACGAAATTGGTGTAGGTGCCGAGCCTGGAATTGAGCTCGAGCGGATTGGCGAGCACCTGCGCGGTGGAATACACGGTCGGCGCCGTCGGCAGCACCACGGCGTCGATATGAGCAAAAGCGCGCTCGGCGATCTTGCGCAGCGCCTGCAGCCGGTACAGCGCGGCGAAGGTGTCGGCGGCGGAAAGCCGCGCGCCAGCGATGATGATCTCGCGCGTCACCGGATGGATCGCCTCCGGCGAGGACGCCAAAAGGTTGCGGATCACGAGATAGCGCTCGGCGACCCAGGGGCCCTCATAGAGCAGCCGCGCGGTCTCATAGAACGGTTCGAGATCGAACTCGACCAAGGTGGCGCCGAGCGCGGTCCAGCGCTTCAGCGTGTCGCCATAGGCCTTCTCCGACGCCTTGTCGCCGAAGAAGATCAACTGCCCGCTGCGGGGCACACCGAGCCTGAGGTTAGCGGGAAACGGCGTCATCTCGGAAAGCGGCCGGTTGCGCGAATAGGGATCGGCGCCGTCGGGACCGGCGATCGCGGTCAGCGCCGTCATCGCGTCGTCGACGGTGAGCGAGAACACCGACACGCAATCGAGCGTCCGGCACGCCGGCACCAGCCCTGCGGTCGAGATCAGCCCGAGGCTCGGCTTTAGCCCGACGATGTTGTTGAGCATCGCCGGCACGCGGCCCGAGCCCGCGGTATCGGTGCCCAGGGCCAGCGGCACCAGTCCGGCCGATACCGCGATGCCCGATCCGGTACTCGATCCGCCCGGAATCAAATCGCCGCGCAAAGGGTTTTTGGGGATGCCATAGGGCGAGCGCACGCCGACGAGGCCGGTGGCGAATTGGTCGAGATTGGTCTTGCCGACGACAATGGCGCCGGCCGCGCGCAGCCGCGCCACCGCGGTCGCATCGTGCGAGGGCATGTAGGAAAACGCCGGGCAGGCGGCGGTGGTGGCAAGACCCAAGGCGTCGATATTGTCCTTCACGCCGACGGGAACGCCAAGGAGCGGAAGGTGGCGTGCGTCTTTCCTCGCGCCCAGCGCTTCGGCTTCCGCGACGGCCTCCTTTTCATCGCGCAGGCTGATGAAGATCGCGGGATCGTCATGCGCGCGAATGCGCGCAAAACTGCGCGCGACGGTTTCGGCAGGCGAAACGGTGCCGGCGCGATGGGCGGCGACGATCGCGGCGACGGTTTCAGTCACGCAAAACCCCGATCAAAAATCGCCCGATCAGACATGAGCTGCATCGATAGGTGCGGCAAACAAGCGTCTCCGGTGCGAAACGGAAGGGGTGGCCGAGGGTCGCCATTATCGACTGCGCTCCGGGAGGCGGAAATTCTCCCTGATCGAAGCAAGCGGTGTGCCATATGTACACCGGAATTGCAGCATGGGCTTGCGAAAATCAACTCGTATTATCAAACGCTTGATCGCTATTTTGCGGGCGTGCTTGGGCCGCGTCAATCGCGTTTGCTCATTTTATGAGCAGGGCCATCGTGAAGATGCAGGCCCGGTCAGCTGACCACCTTGCTGCTGCCCTGCGTGATCAGCCGCGCCGCGCGCTGATCGCGCATATAGACCCACAGCCAGCTCAGTGAGACGCTGAGCCGGTTGCGCAGGCCGATCAGGAAATAGATGTGGGCGATGCCCCAGATCCACCATGCAATCGCGCCGCGCAGTTTTAGCGTTCCGAAATCGATCACCGCCTTGCGCTTGCCGATCTGCGCCAGGCTGCCGGCATGCTTGTAGCGGAACGGCGGGCAAGTACCACCGCGCAGCCGCGCTTTTATCAAGTCGGCGACATAGCGGCCCTGCTGCTTGGCCGCCGGCGCAATGCCTGGCACCGGCTTGCCATCCGGGCCCGCGATCACGACGGTATCGCCAACGGCGAAAATATCGGGATGGCCGGGTACGCTGAGATCGGGCTCGACTTGCAGGCGGCCGGCGCGGTCGGCCGCGACTGACAACCATTCGGCGGCGGGCGAAGCGCGCACGCCGGCGGCCCAGATCAGGGTTTTTGCTTGCAGCCTCTCGCTGCCATAGACGACGCCGTCGGCGCTGCATTCGGTGACTGCCTTTCCCAGCACGACCTCGACGCCGAGACTTTGCAGCGAGCGCTGCGCATAGGCCGAGAGATCGTCGGCAAAACCCGCCAGTACGCGCGGCCCCGCCTCGATCAGCACGACGCGCGCCTTGTGGGTATCGATGTTGCGGAAGTCGGGCGCCAGCGTGTCGTGCGCCAGTTCGGCGATGGTGCCGGCGAGTTCGACGCCGGTCGGTCCCGCGCCGACGATGACAAACGTCAGAAGCGCGGCGCGCCGCTCTGGATCGGTCTCGCGCTCGGCGCGCTCGAACGCGACCAGGATGCGCCGCCGCAGCGTGGTGGCGTCTTCCAGCGTTTTCAAGCCCGGCGCGAACGGCTCCCATTCGTCATGGCCGAAATAAGCGTGGCGCGCGCCGGTGGCGAGAACGAGCGTATCATATGGTATCGCGTCGCCGTCATCGAGCAGCACGCGCTTTGCTTGCGCATCGACGCCAGAGACGGTGGCGAACAAGGTCGTCACCTCGGGGCGGTCGCGCAACAGATAGCGGATCGGCCAGGCGATCTCTGATGTGGCTAGCGATGCGGTCGCGACCTGATAGAGCAGCGGCTGGAACAGATGGTGATTGCGCCGGTCGACCAGTGTGATTGCGACCGGCGCGCCCGCGAGCCCAAAGGTTGCTTCCAATCCACCAAAACCGGCGCCAACGATCACCACACGATGGGGTTTTGCTGGTCGCGTGGGCTCGGTCGTCATGTCAAAGCCGCCTTAGGTTGCAAGGTTCCACCGCAGCTTCGAACTATGTAGGCATCTTGCGATCCCGCTCCAAGGCCGATCTTCCCTCACCTCTCCCCGCTTGCGGGGAGAGGTGAGGGGGACTATCCGCGAGTTCTGAATATGCCGCGCGAGCCCCTCACCCCAACGCTCTCCCCGCAAGGGCGGGGCGAGGGAGAAGAGAGCCGTCATGCGCTCCGGGGCAGTTCCGCAAGGGCGACGCGATTGCGCGCCGGCAGCCACAAGCCGGCAATAGCTCCGAGCAGCGAAAGTGCCGACGCCAGCGTCATCGCCGCCCCAAAACCTGCGCTGAACGCGGCAGGCGAATGGACCGATCCGTTTGCGGAGAATACCGTGACCAGGGCGGCGATGCCGAACGCGCCGCCGAGAAAGCGTCCCATGTTGAAGACGCCGGACGCCTTGCCCATCTCGGTCACCGCGACCGAACCAAGAATCGCATTTTGCGCCGCCGGCATCGCCATCGAGACGCCGACGCCTGCGAGCGCCAGCGGCGCGATCAGGTGTGCATAGGCGATGCCGGGCGACGCAATCATCGCGATCCAGCCGAGGCCGATCGCCTGCATCAACAATCCCGTCACGACCAGCGGCCGTTCGCCGACCTTGTTGACGACGGCGCCCGCGACCGGCGCGGTCACGAACAGGGTTGCGGTCCAGGGCAATAACCGCAAGCCGGCGCCAAGTGGTCCAAAGCCGAGCGTGGTTTGCAGAAACTGCGGCAAGAGAAACAGGACCCCGTACATCGCCGCATAGAATGCGAAACTCGAACTCATGCCGGCGGAAAACGCCCGCGCCCGAAACAGTCGCATCGGCACCATCGGCTCCCGCGCGCGCTGCTCCCAAAAGACAAAAGCCGCGGTCAGCAGCATTCCGACGATGAGGGCCGTCAGCACTTCGGGGCTCTCCCATCCCGCGACGTTGCCGCGCAACAGGCCCCATACCAGCGCCAATGCGGCGGCGGCGACAATGATCAGTCCAACAATATCCAGCGCGGCTTTGGGCCCAAAGCTCTCGCGCAACCGTGCCTGCACCAGCGCGATGGCGATGACGCCGATCGGTAGGTTGATCCAAAAAATCCATCGCCAGCCAAAATTTGCCGTGATGAAGCCGCCGATCGCGGGGCCGATGATGAGGGCAAATCCGGTGATGCCGCTGAAAATCCCGAGCGCCCGCGCGCGCTCTTCTTTTGCGAATGCGCCGCTTAGGATCGCCATCGCGAGCGGCATCACCAAGGCGGCGCCGGCGCCTTGCGCGGATCGCGCCGCGATCAACTCGCCCACGCTGCCCGACAGCGCGCAGGCCACTGAGGCGAGGGTAAACACCGCAATGCCGGCGGCAAACATGCGCCGGCGCCCGAAACGGTCGCCCAGCGCCGCACCGGTGAGCAGCAGCACGGCAAAAGTCAGATTATAGGCGTTGACCGTCCATTGCAGCGTCTCGACCGAGGCGCCGAGATCGGCGCGGATGGTGGCAAAGGCCGTGGTGATGACCTGCGCATCCAGCGCCATCATGAAGGAGGCCAGCGCGGTCACGCCAAGCACCCAATTCTGTCCGCTTCCTACATCCGATTCCTGCATGGTCTTTCTCCGCTCGCCTCAAAGCCGCCTCAGGGGGCGCCTCGTGAACAGACGAACGGGGATCCCTGAAAAGACGCGGTCGAAAAATATTTTTTGCGGCCGAATCCTATTGATGGTTCCAAACGTCAGGGGGGTGAGAGGCGATGATTTCGCTATCGTGGACCCTGCCATGGAGAGAATGATGAAACGGACCTTGATCAGGTATAAGACAAAGCCCGAGATGACCGGCAAGAACGCGGAATTGATCGCGGGCGTGTTCGAGGAATTGAAGGCCGCGAAGCCGGAGGGCTTGCGCTATCTATCGCTGCGGCTAGATGACGGCACGTTCGTGCATTTCGTCGAGACCGAAGCCGATGACGGCACCAATGCGCTACCGCAACTGGCGTCGTTTCAGGCGTTCCAGAGCGGGGTTCGCGAACGTTGTGCCGAGCCTCCGGTATTCGGCGGCGTTACCATCGTCGGCAATTATCGGATGCTGAATGAAGGTTGAGTCAGGGAATATGAAAATGCGGACGGCAGAATGAGCAAGGCGCCTGATGCATCGGCCGCAGCCGGCATCGACGGCCTGCTCGCCGCGATGCGGCCAAAGCTGCATCGCTATTGCGCGCGCATGGTCGGCTCGGTGATCGATGGCGAGGACGTGCTGCAGGACGCGCTGATCAAGGCGGTGGAGGCGTTTGCGTCCGCCGTCCCGCTTCAAAATCCGCAAGCCTGGCTGTTCCGGATCGTGCACAACACCGCACTGGACTTTTTGCGGCGCCGCAACCGCCAGCAGGCTCTTCAATCGGGCGAGGAGGTGGACATGATTGCCGATCCCGCCGACACCGTCGCGGCCCATGAATTTGCCAGCACAAGCCTGCGCACCTTCATGCGGCTGCCGCCCGCCCAGCGCTCCAGCGTGATCCTGATGGACGTGCTCGGCTGCTCGCTCCGGGAAGTCTGCGACGTCCTGGATTTCACGCTGCCGGCGGTGAAGGCGGCGCTGCATCGTGGCCGCGCGCAGCTTCGCGAATTCGCGGGCGAGCCGGACGAACTGCCGCAGCCGAAACTGTCGGAGGCCGATCGCGATCGCCTCGGCAAATATGTCGCGCATTTCAACGCGCGGGATTTCGATGCGATTCGCGCCATGGTCGCCGACGATGTGCGGCTCGAACTCGTCAACAAGACGCGCTTGAACGGCAAGGCCGAAGTTTCCCGGTATTTTGGAAACTATTCCAAGATCAGCGACTGGCACCTGGTGCCGGGGCTGGTGGAGCAGCGCCCCGCCATCCTGGTGTTCGATCCGAACGCGCCCGGCGCGGGGCCGAAATATTTTGTGCTGTTGCAGTGGTCCGCCGACAAGGTCGCAACCATCCGCGATTTTCGTCATGCGCCCTATGTCATCGACGGGGCCGAGTATCAGGTCTGACCCCACGGCCGTAGGCTGGGTTGAGCCCTTGCGAAACCCATCTACACGCCCCTCCCCAACTAGCACTATAATTCTTGCCATCCGCGCCCGCTGCGAACTATGGTGCAGGTCGCCGGGCATGAGCCGAAGGTTCTAGGAGGGAGCCGGCGGATCGGGCTTGCTGCCACCGAGCGATCTCGCGCACAAAACAGCGTCACCTTGGCTGGCCGAACGTATGAAATAACGAGGAGGGGGATTGAACATGAGAACGGCATTTTGGCTCGCGGGCGCAACCGCGCTGGCGCTGACGGCACCGGCTTTTGCCGGGGATTCCATCAAGATCGGGTTTGTCTCAACGTTCAGCGGCCCGACCGCGGTGATCGGCAACGACATGCGCAACTCGTTCGAGCTCGCGCTCGATCATCTCGGCCGCAAGATGGGCGGCAAGCCGGTCGAGGTGATTTATGAGGACGATCAGCAGAAGCCCGATATCGGCAAGCAGAAGACCGAGAAGCTTGTGCAGTCCGACAAGGTCGATTTCATCGCCGGTTATATCTGGTCGAACGTGCTGCTGGCTTCGCTGAAGACCGCCGTGGATTCGCAGACCTTCCTGGTCTCGGCCAATGCCGGCCCTTCGCAACTCGCCGGCGAATTGTGCTCGCCTTATGTGTTTTCGACCTCCTGGCAGAACGACCAGACCCCGCAGGCCATGGGCCTCTATATGAACCAGAAGGGCGTCAAATCGGTATTCCTGATCGGCCCGAACTATGCCGCCGGCAAGGACATGCTGGCCGGCGTCAAGAGCACCTTCAAGGGCGAGGTCAAGGGCGAGGAATATACGGTGTGGCCGACCCAGCTCGATTTCTCGGCCGAGCTGTCGAAGGCGCGAGCCTCGGGCGCGGAATCGATCTTCGTGTTCTATCCGGGTGCCGCCGGCGTGCAGTTCCTCAATCAATATGCGCAGGCCGGGCTGAAGGCGCAGATGCCGCTGTACACGGCCTTCACCATCGACGAATTGTCGCTGCCCCTGCAGAAGGACAACGCCATCGGCGTTCCCGGCGCCCAGGAATGGGTCAACGACTTGCCGAACGAGCAGAACAAGAAATTCGTCGCCGACTACCGCAAGAAATATCCGAACCTGCGCCCGACTTATTACGGCGCGCAAGCCTATGACGCGGCGCAACTGATCAACAGCGCCGTGGTCGCGGCTGGCGGCGACACCTCCAAGAAGGACGCCATGAAGGCCGCGATGGAAAAGGCGAATTTCCCCTCGCTGCGCGGCGCGTTCAAATACGGCAACAACCACATCCCGATCCAGAATTTCTATCTGCAGGACGTGGTGAAGGATGCCGACGGCGCCTTGTCGCTGAAAACGGTAGCCACCATCGTCAAGGACGATCAGGATCGCTTCCACGACAAATGTCCGATGAAGTGATCGGGGCTCCATGCCCCGCGGCGGCGGCGCTCGCGCCGCCGTTTTCCTGTCGGCACGTGTTTTGCAATCAAATGATCTGCGTAGGATGGGTAGAGCGAAGCGAAACCCATCATCTTTGTTCAGGTCGAGATCGCTGATGGGTTTCGCTTCGCTCAACCCATCCTACAAGCTGGTGGCTTCATCCTTCGAGACGCATCGCTTCGCGATGCTCCTCAGGATGAGGTCCCTCTCTACCCTCGTGGTGAGGAGTGCGGCAACGCCGCGCGTCTCGAACCATGAGGCCCGCGCCTTAACCGCAACATGACCTAGAGCCTCCATGCTGCTTGTCGTCGAACAATTTTTGAACGGATTGCAGTTCGGGCTGCTGCTGTTCCTGCTGGCGGCGGGCCTGACGCTGGTCTTCGGCATCATGGACTTTGTCAATCTGGCGCATGGCTCGCTCTACATGATGGGCGCCTATTTCGCCGCGACCTTTGTGATGTGGACGGGGAGTTTTGTGCTCGGCGCGGTGCTCGCGCTCGGCGCGACGCTGTTGCTCGGCATCGTACTGGAATTCACGGCGTTGCGGCACTTTTACGGCCGCGATCATCTCGATCATGTGCTCGCGACTTTTGGGCTGATCCTGTTTTTCAACGACGCGGTGCGGCTGATCTGGGGCCCGGCGGGATTGGCGCTGCCGCTGCCGGCCTGGCTGACGGTGCCGATCCAGATCATGCCCGGCGTGTTCTATCCGAGCTATCGGCTGGCGATCATCGTGGTCTCGCTATTGGTCGCGGCCTTTCTCTATGTGGTGGTGATGCGAACGCGCCTCGGCATGCTGATCCGCGCCGGTGCGTCCAACCGGGAAATGATTGGCGCGCTCGGCATAAATATAAAACTGCTCTACACCCTGGTGTTCGGACTTGGTGCTGCGCTTGCCGGCCTCGCCGGGCTGATGCAGGCGCCGATCCTCACCGTGCAGATCGGGATGGGCGAGAACATCCTGATCCTCGCCTTCGTCATCATCGTGATCGGCGGCATCGGCTCGATCCGTGGCGCGTTTTTGGCCGCGATCTTCGTCGGATTGATCGATACGCTCGGCCGCGCCTTCCTGCCGGATTTGCTGCGGAAGATTCTGAGCTCGGCCGCCGCTTCGACCGCAGCCCCTGCGCTGTCCTCGATGCTGATCTACATGCTGATGGCGATTGTGCTGGTGGTGCGGCCGGAGGGGCTGTTCCCGGCCAACCGGCGATGAAGGATAAGCTCAATGCCCGCAACGCGGTCGTCGTGCTGGTGCTTGCCGGCCTGCTGCTGCTTCCGCTCTACACCTCGATCAGCGGTAACGTGTTCGCGCTGACGCTGTTCACCCGGATCGTGATCTTCGCGCTCGCAGCCGTCAGCCTCAATCTCATCATGGGCTATGGCGGCATGATGAGTTTTGGCCATGCCGCCTATCTCGGGATCGGCGGCTATGCGGTCGGAATTCTGGCGGCCGAGGGCATCGGCTCGGGATTTATCCAGTGGCCGGTGGCGCTACTCGCCTCGGCGTTGTTCGCGCTCGTGATCGGCGCGTTGTCGCTGCGCACCCGCGGCGTCTACTTCATCATGATCACGCTGGCGTTTGCGCAGATGGCCTATTACGTCGCCTCCTCGCTTTCCCGTTATGGCGGCGACGACGGCCTCACCATCTACAAGCGCAGCGACCTCAGTGGCTTGATCAATCTGTCGAACCGCGTGCAGTTCTATTATCTCTGCCTGACTTGCCTGTTTGTTGGGATCTATCTGGTCTGGCGCATCGTCAATTCGCGCTTCGGCCTGGTGGTCCAGGGCCTGCGCTCCAACGAGGCGCGCATGCAGGCGATCGGGTTTCCCGCAACCCGCTATCGCCTCGTGTGTTTTGTCATCGCGGGCACGATGTGCGGCCTGGCGGGTGCGCTGCTCGCCAACAACACCGATTTCGTCAGCCCGGCCGTGATGTACTGGACCCGCTCCGGCGATCTGATGGTGATGGTCATCCTCGGCGGCATGGGCACGCTGTTCGGCCCGGTGGTCGGCGCCATCGTTTATCTGATGCTCGAAGAATTTCTGTCGCAATGGACGGAATACTGGGCGCTGATCATGGGCCCATTGCTGCTGTTGATCGTGCTGTTCGGGCGCGGCGGCATTGTCGGCGTTCTGGGGAGGTTTTCCCGTGGCTGACCCCTTGCTCCGTGTCGAAAATCTGGTGCGGCGTTTCGGCGGCATCGTCGCGACCGACCATGTCTCGCTCGAGGTCGCGCGCGGCGAACTGCACGCCATCATCGGCCCCAACGGCGCCGGTAAGACCACGCTGATCAGCCAGTTGACCGGACAATTGCTGCCGCACGCCGGCACAATTTATCTGGCCGGGCAAGACATCACCCGCGTGCCGGCCTGGCGCCGCAGCGCGCTGGGGCTGGCGCGCTCATTTCAGATAACCTCGCTGCTTCCCGATTTCACGGCCATCGACAATGTCGCACTCGCAGCCCAGGCGCATGACGGTCACTCGTTCCGCTTCTGGGGCAATGCCCGCAAGGAGAGTGGCTTGCGCGCAACCGCGTTCGCCGCATTGCAACGGGTCGGACTCGTCGAACGCGCCAACACGCTCGTGTCGAAATTGAGCCATGGCGAGCAGCGCGAGCTCGAGCTTGCGGTCGCGCTCGCGACCTCGCCGCAAGTGCTGCTGCTCGACGAGCCGATGGCTGGCCTCGGCATCACCGAATCCTCGCGCATGGTCAAGCTGTTGCAGGAGCTGCGCCGCGAAGTCACCATCGTGCTGGTCGAGCACGACATGGACGCGGTGTTCGCGCTCGCCGACCGTATCAGCGTCTTGGTCTATGGCCGTGTCATCGCCTCCGGCGCGCCTTCTGAAATTCGTCAGAACGAGGAAGTAAAACGCGCCTATCTCGGCGAGCAGCATGCGGTGACCCGCCATGGCTGACTTGGCGCCCCTGCTCGAAGTCGACGGCATCGAGACCTGTTACGGCCTGAGTCAGGTGCTGTTCGGCCTGTCGCTCATCGTGCGCTCAGGCGAGATGGTCGCCATGATGGGCCGCAACGGCATGGGAAAAACCACCACCATCCGCTCCATCATGGGATTGACGCCGGCGCGCGCCGGCGCGGTCCGCTTTGCCGGGCAGGACGTGCGCAAATTGCCCTCGTTCCGGATCGCGCAACTGGGAATTGGCCTGGTGCCCGAGGGGCGTCAGATCTTTCCGAACCTGACGGTGCGCGAAAACCTCGTCGCCGCATCCGGCAACCGCCTCCGCAGCCCCGACCCCTGGACCCTCGAAAAAATCCACGCGCTGTTTCCGCGTCTTGCCGAGCGCGGCAACAACATGGGCAACACGCTGTCGGGCGGCGAGCAGCAGATGCTGGCGGTCGGGCGCGCGCTGATGACCAACCCGCGCCTCCTGATCCTCGACGAAGCCACCGAGGGCCTGGCGCCCCTGATCCGCGACGAAATCTGGAACTGCCTGTCGATGCTGAAAGCGCGCGGCCAGTCGGTCCTGGTCATCGACAAGAACATCGAGAACCTGACCCGCATCGCCGACCGCCATTACATCATCGAGCGGGGACGGGCGGTCTGGAGCGGCACGTCGGAGCAACTGATTGCCGAGCCGGATTTGCAACATCGCTATTTGGGGGTTTGATTTCTTTTGGTCGTCCCTGCGAAAGCAGGGACCCATAACCACGAATGTTCGTGGTGATGCTGAGCTGGGGCTTCAGCCCATTTCAAAAACAATATCGGTGGCTATGGGTCCCCGCTTTCGCGGGGACGACGGCTGAAATTTCGGTTGTAGGATAAGTTGAGCCGGGCAATATGTTCCCCTCAGGCCGGGAGTAGACATGAAGCGACGGCATTTCATGGCGCTTCTCGGCGCCGCGACGGCGTGGCCGCTCGCGGCGCGCGCGCAGCCGTCCGCCATGAAACGGATCGGCGCGCTGGTGATCGACAATTCCGACGTGCCGTCATTCCTGAAGGAGCTGCGCGAAGGCCTACGCGAACTCGGTCACATCGACGGCCAAGATTACACCATCGAGCTCCGCTCGGCGGACGGACAGCTCAGCCGGTTGCCCGAACTCGCAGCCGAGCTGGTTCGGCTCAAGGTCGACGTCATCGTGGCGCTTTACACGCCCTGCGCCCTGGCTGCGAAACAGGCCACGCGCGAAATTCCGATCGTCATCATGGCGGGCGATCCGGTCGTGACGGGTTTGGTCGATAGTCTTGCCCGGCCCGGCGCAAATGTCACCGGCCTGTCCCAGATGGGCGCGGAAGCTCACGGCAAATGCGTGGAGCTGTTCCGCGACATGCTGCCGTCTGCAACGAAGATAGCTGCGATTGCCAATGCCGACGATCCCTCATTTGCGAAATTCCTGCTCGAACAAATCCATCGCGCCGGCGCCGGCACCGCAACCGAGATCGGTCCCATAGTGATGGTCCGCGGCCCGGACGAACTCGAAGCGGCCGTTGCCACGGTGGTGAAGGAAAAAGCCGATGCCCTGGTCTATCAAGCCAGTCTGCCGACCAAACGCATGGTCGAACTCACCCTTGCGCATCGCCTGCCGGCAGCAACCGGCGTTCGCGCCTTTGCCGAGAACGGCGGCCTGATGTCCTATGGCGCGGATGGGCCGGCGTTGTTCAGGTATGCCGCGACCTTCGTGCACAAGATTTTGCGAGGCGAAAAGCCGGCGGACCTTCCGGTCGAGCAGCCGGTCAAATTCGAACTGGTCATCAATCTGAAAACCGCGAAACTGCTCGGAATCACGATCCCGCCTTCGCTGCTCGCCCGCGCCGACGACGCGATCGAGTGAAGGGGGCGTTCACATCTCTTTCCGTCATGGCCGGGCTTCGTCCCGGCCATCCACGTCTTTCTTCCCGAAGGAGTAGCAAAGACGTGGATGCCCGGGACGAGCCCGGGCATGACGGCGCGTTACGAGGACACCCCTCCTATTTCGAGAACGGAATATATTGCTGGTATTCCTTCGGTACCGAGCTGCGATAGCGCGAGGGGACTGTGCCGCTGTCGATCGATCTATCGATCTCCTGCCGCCGGCTGATCTTTTTTGACGGCTTCTTTTTCTTCGTTGCCGTGTCGGGCTCGGTCGGGGTCGCAGCCGTAGGCGGCGTAGCTGTCGGTTGTGCGGCGGGCGCCGTTGTCGGTTGCGTGGCGGGCGCCGCTGCCGGCGCAGGCGTTGTGGCGGCCGGCGTGTCGTTGCTCGGCGTGCTCTGGGCCAGCACGACGCCGGCCGGCGGGCACATCAATAGGGTGGTGGCTATCGCAATACGGGAAAGTTTTTTCATCTGAAAACTCCTGCCTTGTCCTGACCGCAGGTGAGATGGTCACGCAATCCCGCAAGGATACACTATTTTGGCGGTGTGCGCTCTTCCGTCATTCCGGGGCATGCAAAGCATGAACCCGGAATCTCGAGATTCCGGGCTCGATGTTTCACATCGCCCCGGAATGACGGCCCAAAACCTCAAAACATCTCGAAATATTCGCGCTGCTCCCAGTCCGATACTTCGGCCTGGAAGCGCTCGATCTCGGCGTTCTTGATGTGAACGTAGTAGTCGACAAAGCCTGCGCCGAGCGCCCCGCGGAAGAACGCATCGTCCTTGAGCGCGATCACCGCTTCGCGCAGCGTTTTCGGCAGCGGCTCGGCTTGCGTTTCATAGGGCGTGTCGGCGGACGGGCCAGGATCGAGCTTGCGATCGACGCCGTCGAGGCCGGACAAAATCTGCGAGGCCATATAGAGATAGGGATTGGCGGCGGGCTCGCCGATCCGGTTTTCCAGGCGCGTTGCGGGATCATCGGCGCGGCCGAGCACGCGCACCATCACGCCGCGATTGTCGCGGCCCCAGATCGCGCGATCCGGCGCCAGCGAATAGGTGCGGTAGCGTTTGTAGCCGTTGATCGTCGGCGTCGCGAACACGGCGGACGCGCGCGCATGTTTTAGCAGCCCGCCGAGATAGTTTTTGCCGAAGGCGCTCAAAACCTCGTCGCCGCCCTTGCTCATAAAGGCATTCTCGCCGCCGGCACGCGACACGATCGACTGATGCAGATGCCAGCCCGACGCGAACAAATTCGGCAGTTTCGGGCGGCACATGAAGGTCGCGTGATAGCCATGGCGATGGGCGATCTGCTTCACGGCGCTGCGGAACAGGATCATGATGTCGGCGGGCTCGAGCCCTTTCCTCGGTGCGAAGGTGAATTCGCACTGGCTCGGGCCGAACTCGACCTCGATCGAGCGCAGCGGCAGACCGAGCGCGACAATGTCGCGCCTGAGAATTTCGAGCACCGGCTCCATCTGGTCGTAGCGCTGCTCGGTCAGATATTGATAGCCGTGCGACAGCAGGCTCACTTCAGGCGGCTGCCCGGGCTGGCCAGCATCCTCCGGTGCCATTCGGGCGTCTTCGAGCTTGAAGATGTGGAATTCGACCTCGAGGCCGGCGACAAAATCGTAGCCGCGGTTGCTGAGTTTTGTCAGAACCGATCTATAGAGATTGCGCGTTGCGAACGGCACCGGCCGCCCATCGGCAAAATAGACATCGCACAACAGCCAGCCGGTGGCGGGCGCCCAGGGCAGCACGCGAAAGCTTGTGGGATCCGCCACCATCAGGACGTCGGCGGCGCCTTCCATCTCCCGCATTCCAAATCCGCCGCCGGAGGTGAACACCGGAAACACCGTCTTGTGCGAGGTGTCCTTGGCGAACATCGTCGTGGTGATGGTGCATCCGCTTTCGAGCGAGGCCAGCGCCTCGCTTGCGACCAGCGTCTTGCCGCGCAGGATGCCGTGCTGATCGGGGAAAGACAGTCTGATGACTTCGAGCTTTTGCTCTTCGACGATGCGCTTGAGGCGCGCCGCCGCTTCCTTCTGCTCGCTCGACCAGAGGCCGTGACGCTCGACAAAACTCAACGCGCAGCCTCCGGACGCCGGACCGGTTTCGTCATCACACGGCCCTAAGATGAGGAATCTTGTCGGCAATCTCCTGGGGAACCGGCGCCGCCCACGGCGCGCCGCGCCGCCGCTTGACGTCGACTTCCATCCAATAAGTCTCCCAGCCGCGCGTCGGGCCGATGCCGTCCATGGTGGCAGGGCCCTGGATGGAGCGGGCGTGCGCGGCATCGAGGAACATGAACGGCTTTGTGCCGGACGCGGCCTTCTCGATCTCCTGCCGCAGCAGGCGGCGATATTGCACGATGGCCTTGTCGGCGCTGCCGAGATGCTCGCGGGTGCGATCCTGGATCGCGCCCATCGATTCCACTGCCCACTGGTCATGCACGTTGATGTCGCTGCCCATGCCGGTGAACGTCTGCGTCGCCTGCTCGTGCGGATCGAAACCGTAATCGTTCGACTTGTTCTTGCGCGAGCGATAATCCGGCAATTCATAGAGTTCAAGACGCTGGTCGCGCATCTTCTTCTTGTCGACCGGCGTCGAGTAGGAGGTGAAGATCGCGTACCAATAGCAATTCTCGTCATCGACCGGCACGTGCCACTGCGTGATCGTCATCTCCGTGCTCATCGGAATGACAAAACCATGCGGGAAGAGCTGGTTGGTGACGCGGACATGGGTGCGTTCGTGATCGATCTCGCGGAGCGCAATGAGCCTCAAACCATATTCGGTCTGCTCGACATTGATGATGGGCCGGTCATATTCGCGCAGGATCTTTGTCATCGGCATGTCGCTGCCGGCCGACGCCCCGCGGAACTGCTTGCCGTAAGCGGCAGACGTATCCTCGTCCTCGAAGAATCGATGCAGGAACGAGGCGTGCGACGGGTCGATGCCGACCTCCAGCGCCTGCAGCCAGTTGCAGTTGATGTGGCCCTTGAACGCGAAGGTGTGGCTATCGGGCGCCACAAAACAGTCGATCTCCGGAAATGCCGGCGGCTCGCCTTCGCCGAGATAAGCCCAGAGGATGCCGCTCTTCTCGACCACCGGATAGGCGCGCTGTTTTATTCCTTTGCACAGCTGCGAGTCCTTTGGCTCGGCCGGCGTTTCCAGGCATTGGCCTGACGCGTCGAACAGCCAGCCGTGGAAGGCGCAACGAAGCCCGCCGTTTTCCAGCCGGCCAAACGCAAGGTCGGCGCCGCGATGCGCGCAATGCCGCTCGATCAGGCCGTAGCCGCCTTGCTCGTCGCGAAACAGCACCAGGTTCTCGCCAAGCAACTTTACCGGCCGCACCGGCCGCGGTCCCTGCAATTCATCCACCAGAGCCGCCGGCTGCCAGTACATCCGCATCAGTTTCCCGCAGGGGTCCTTGGGCCCGGTGCGGGTCATCAGGTCATTCTGTTCCTGGCTCATCATGGCAGCGGGTCTCCGTGACAACGGAATTGGTCTTAAAATCGAATATTCGTTCGAAATCAAGTTACTAGGCTTGCGGTTCCAGGCAAGCGGATTTGTTGGGCGGGGTTAAGCATTCGAGGAACGTAGCGTAGCCTTGTCCATGCAGTATTCGAGACGCCTTGCAACCTGGATCGCCTGCAAGGCAACATGCGCTATGACCGTTCCTCTCCTGACCCTCACCCATATGGAAAAAGGCGTACGGTTTTTTCACCGGAACGACGAATTGTTGTTTCTCGAATGGTGGTCACGCATCCCCTGCGTGGAGAGCTGCGACGGCGACGGTAGTGGCAGGGGTTTGGTGGTTCAACTCAAGCGCAGGCCGGGTAACGACGACCTTCGGCAAATTCTCGCGCTGTGCCGTCGCTACGGCGTCGACATGCGGCAATTGGCGAAATTTGAAACCGCAAAAAACCGGGATTGGTTTCGCGACCCCAAAAGGTATTGGTATCAGGCTGTCTTCGGGAAGGTGAAGGGTTAGACGGCAGACCCGCGTCCGGGACACGCGGCTAACTCGGGTGGGGCTCAGGCACAGGTTTTCGGGGCTGGAGCGACCGAGCCATCAGCACTTCGTCATAATAATCGTTGCCGACCTTCAGCGCCCGGCGCTCGAGCCCGTATTGTTCGAACCCAGCCGCGCGGTAAAG
The DNA here is from genome assembly GCF_900141755.1 of Bradyrhizobium lablabi. Lineage (NCBI taxonomy): Bacteria > Pseudomonadati > Pseudomonadota > Alphaproteobacteria > Hyphomicrobiales > Nitrobacteraceae > Bradyrhizobium > Bradyrhizobium lablabi. Next base: position 4,800,398 of record NZ_LT670844.1, read on the forward strand.
ACGATGGGCAGCGGCGTTCGTCGACACGACCGTCAGGCAAATCTCTTCGACCAGCGCCTGTGCATGCTCGATCACCCGCTGCACAAGGGCCGCCGCCAATCCTGTCCCGCGCGCGTCGGGGCGAACATACATGCCCCACAATATGCCCTTGTGCCGATGTTTGGCGGCGCCATTCACATGGAAACCGGCCATGCCGAGGAGGGGCGAGTGATCGATCCAGCCTCCAAAGACGGTGTTCGCTTCCAGCCGCTCCGTCCACCATGAGGTAGGTTTGACCGACTCGTCCTCCCATGACGCGCCGAATGCCTCCGGGTGACTCGTCAATGCCTCGAGGCGCAGCTCGCGATAGGCCGCGACATCATCCGCTTCGAGACGGCGTATCTTGAGCTTCTGCGGGACGGACGCATCGGGCTGGGCCATGGATTTGTATAGCGTTTCCGCTCCTGCGCGAGCAACGGTTTAAAGGCCGCGCAGATCTCTTCAGCGCTCGACCGGCGAATCTCAAGAACTGTGCGCCGCGCCAAGGCCGAAATGGCTAATGATTTCCCGCGCGGTCGCCTCCGCCGATCTCACCTCGGTGTCGAGCATGAGACAGTTGGGCCGCGGCACCGGCGAGAATTTGTAGTTATCGAGATATTTGATCAGGCTTTCCGCTGACGCCATCTTCCGCCGCTCGACGCGATCGGGATTGCCGACCCTGCGCGCGGCTTCTTCCCTGGAGCAGTGCAGGAACACCGGAAGCAATTCGCCGCCGCGCCGGTGTATGATCTCCTCGAATTTCTCGTACTGCGGAAGGTCCTCCGGATCGGCGTAGCAGAAGGTCGTGACCACAAGCGAAACGCCGTGTTCCGCGGCGGCGTCAAAGGCAGCTGACCTTACGCTGTGGACCAGCTCCCAGAATCCGGGTGCGCCGAAGTCGAAGATCGTCCGCGCCAGATCGATCGCCGCGTGATTGTCGAACAGCCGACCGGAGACCATTCCGAGCAGCGCTTTTGCGACCGTCAGTTTGCCGGCCGCGGGCGAGCCGTGGAGGAAAAGCAGTTTCATGATGGATAAGTATCGCGAATTCTCAAGAGGCGATGCGCAGAAATTTGGGATTCTTGTGGGGGCACCTTGCAGAGTGTTGACAAATATGTCAACATGCATGAATGCGGAACACCAGAAATGTTTCCTGGATCAAGGCCGCGCGCAGGGATTTTGAGGATTTCCCGAAGGACGTTCAGAGCGACATGCTCGACGCGCTCACCGTCGCCGCGGAGGGCGGAAAGTCGGAGAAGGCGAAGCCGTTCAAGGGCGTTGATGGCGGTGTGTTCGAGATTGCCTTGCGGTATCGCAATGACGCCTTTCGTGCGCTCTATGCAGTCAAGATCGATGCGGACATCTGGGTGATCCATGCATTCCAGAAGAAATCGAAATCAGGAATCAAGACTCCGCGGATGGAGCTTGACCTTATTCATGACAGGCTCAAACGCTTGAAGGAGGCTCTGAAATGAAAAGACACGATCTGGAATTGGTGCGTGGCAGCGGCAACGTGTATCGCGATTTTGGGCGGCCCAACGCAGGCCTTGAGCAGGCGCGCGCCATCACCGCCGCGAAGATCATCCACATTATGGACGGGCGCAAGCTATCGACGCGAGACGCGGAAAAGCTGACGGGCGTCTCCCATTCGGAATTCTCCCGCATTCGCAATACGCAGCTCGGCCGTTTCACGCTTGACCGGATGATTGCGATTCTGGGCAAGCTCGACGAGGACGTTGAAGTGTCCGTGACCTTTAGGGCGCGCAAAAAGGATGCGCGCATCGTGCCACGCGCGGCCTCATCTGCGGTTGCGCACGGGCGTCGACGGACGGTTAGAGCTTCAACGCGCACGTAAGCGCAATCGCCGTACCGCCGTCCAGGACACGTAGCTCACCCCCGCGCGAACATTCGCGGTTCGCTCTCCAGCACCGGCGCTACCGCATCGATCAGTCGCGCCGCCGCCGCGTCCACCGAGAGCCCCGCGGTATCGACTACCGCGGAGGCCCGCGCATAGAGCGGCTCGCGGCTCAACAGAATCGTGCGCAATTCGCTCATCGCCGAGCGATCATCCGCCATCGGGCGCAAATCGCCCTGGCTGCGCACCCGCGCCATATGCTCTTCCGGCTCGGCCTTCAGCCAAATGGTGTAGAACGACGACAGGATCAGGTCGAAGGTCAGCGGCTCGGAGACGATGCCGCCGCCGGTCGCGAGCACCATCAGCTCTTTCCGCGCCAATAATTGCCCGAGCGCGGCCTGCTCCATGCGCCTAAAACCTTCCTGGCCGTAGAGCGCGATGATCTCGGCGACGGACAGACCGTTCTGCGTCTCGATCTCCTTGTTGAGTTCGACAAAGCTCCAGCCGATCTGCTTCGCCAGCATCTTGCCGAGCGTGGATTTGCCGGCGCCGCGCAGCCCGATCAGCGCGATGCCGGCGAATGACGTTTGCCGCAACGCCGCGCCGCCGCTTTGGCCGGCCAAAATATCCTTGGCCCGCGCGACCTGGCTCGGCGTGGCTTTTCGCAGGAGATCGCGGATGACAGGCCAGTCGGGCGAAGGCTCAGCTGCCGGAATGAGATCTTCCAGATGCGCGCCCATCGCGTTCGATACGCGCCGCAACAGCACGATCGAGACGTTGCCCTTGCCGCTTTCAAGCTGCGCGATGTAGCGTTCGGAAATCCCCGAAACTTTTGCGAGCACCTTGCGCGACATGCCGCGCAGCGCGCGCATGGTGCGCACGCGCTGGCCGAGATAGGCGAGAAAGCCGGATTCAGGATCGGGATGTTCGGTCATTTCCCCGGGGTTCGGTTCGGCCGCGAATACACGTTCGGAAACATAGTGCCGATAAGGATTGACAGCAAGCGCACATAGTGGCTTCCTATGAATTATAATTCTTAAAATCCTGGGGAGGAAGCCTCGTGACACGCTTGGCATACGGAAACGCGCCATGAGCGCCGATTCCTACAATGCGGTGACGTGGCTCCTCGATCGCAATGTCGAGGAGGGCCGCGCCGAAAAACTCGCCTTCACAGACACCGTTTCTGAGCTGACCTATGGCGGATTGCAAAAGCAAAGCCGCCGGCTTGCCAATCTGCTGCGCCAGCTCGGCGTCCGCCGCGAAGAGCGCGTTGCCATGATCATGCTCGACACGGTGGATTTTCCGGTCGTGTTTCTCGGCGCGATCCGCGCCGGCGTGGTGCCGGTGCCGCTCAACACGCTTTTGACATCGGATCAATACGCCTATGTGCTGGCGGATTGCCGCGCGCGCGTGCTGTTTGTTTCCGAAGCGCTGTTGCCCGTGGTCAAGGACATGCTGGGGCGGATGCCAGATCTCGAGCACGTCGTTGTCTCGGGCAAGGAGGCGCATGGCTACAAGAAATTTTCAGACGAGATCGCGCCCGAGAGCGAGGTGTTTGCAACGGCAGCGACCCATCCGGACGAACCGGCATTCTGGCTCTATTCGTCGGGCTCGACCGGCATGCCCAAGGGCGTGCGGCATCTGCATTCCAGCCTCGCCGCGACCGCGGACACCTACGCCAAACAAGTGCTCGGCATTCGCGAGGACGATGTCGGGCTATCGGCGGCAAAACTGTTTTTCGCCTACGGCCTCGGCAACGCGCTGACGTTTCCGATGTCGGTCGGCGCTTCTACGATTCTCAATTCCGAACGTCCGACGCCGGCTGTGATGTTTGCGCTGATGAACAAATATCATCCCAGCATCTTCTTCGGCGTGCCGACGCTGTTCTCCGCGATGCTCAACGACGAGACGCTGAAGCACGAGCGCTGCGGTTCGCGCCTGCGCATCTGTACCTCCGCCGGCGAGGCGCTGCCGGAATCGGTCGGCAATGCCTGGAAGTCGCGGTTCGGCGTCGACATTCTCGACGGCGTCGGCTCCACGGAGTTGCTGCACATCTTTCTCTCCAATGCTCCCGGCGATATCAAATACGGCACCTCGGGGCGTCCGGTGCCGGGTTACAACGTGCGGCTCGTCAATGATGCCGGCGCTGAGGTGCCCGATGGCGAAGTCGGCGAACTCTTGGTCGACGCGCCGTCGGCGGGCGAGGGCTACTGGAATCAGCGCAGCAAGAGCCGCCGCACCTTTGAGGGCCACTGGACCCGCACCGGCGACAAATACATTCGCGACGCCGATGGCCGCTACACGTTCTGCGGCCGCAGCGACGACATGTTCAAGGTGTCCGGCATCTGGGTCTCGCCGTTCGAGGTCGAGAGCGCGCTGATCACCCACCCAGCGGTGCTGGAAGCCGCCGTCGTGCCCGAAGCCGACCCGGAAGGACTCTTGAAGCCGAAAGCTTTTGTCGTCCTGCGGGCAGGCGCCAACACCGCGGGCCTGCATGAGCTGCTAAAAGAGCACGTCAAGCAGAAGATCGGCCCGTGGAAATATCCGCGCTGGATCGACGTGGTGGATAGCCTGCCGAAGACGGCGACGGGGAAGATCCAACGGTTTAAATTGCGGGAACACAACTAGCCGTCATGGCCGGGCTTGACCCGGCCATCCACGCCTTTCTGGCCGCCAAGAAAGACGTGGATGCCCGCGACAAGCGCGGGCATGACGAAGAATTTGAGCCACGGATATAAGACATGAGCGCTTTGCAGCCCACCGGCTTCCTCACCATCGGCGCCTGCGATCTCGAATACCGCATGATCGGGCCTGCGCCCGCTGACGCGCCGACTATTGTCATGCTGCACGAAGGCCTGGGCTCGGCCGGGATGTGGGGCGATTTTCCCGAAAAGCTCCAAGCCGCGACCGGCGCCGGCGTATTCGTCTATTCCCGCGCGGGCTATGGCGCTTCGACGCCCGCACAATTGCCGCGGCCGCTCGACTACATGCATATCGAGGCGCTGGACGTATTGCCAGAACTGCTGGACCAAATCGGCTTTCGCCGCGGCCTTCTCGTCGGCCACTCCGACGGCGCGTCGATCGCGGCGATCTATGCCGGCTCGCGCCAGGATCACCGCGTGCAGGGTGTCGCGATGATCGCGCCGCATTTTGTCGTCGAGGACATCTCGGTGACCTCGATCGCCGAGATCAAGACGGCCTATGTAACTACCGATCTGAAGGCAAAACTGGCGCGCTGGCACAAGGATGTCGACAACGCCTTCTACGGGTGGAACGGCGCCTGGCTCGACCCAGGATTTCGCAACTGGGATATTTCGGAATACCTCGCCTACATCCGCGTACCGGTTGCGATCCTGCAAGGCTCGGACGACCAGTATGGGACAATCCGCCAGGTCGAAATCGCAGAGCAAGAGTGCTATTGTCCGGTTGATGTGACCATCATTCCAGCGGCCGGACATTCGCCGCATCGTGAAGCGCCGGGGGCGACGCTCAATGCGATCTCGGAATTTGCAAGTCGCATTCTCGACGTGCACGAAGGCTCGCGGGGACGGGCGGCGTAAGCCATTGGACGTGACGATGATCGTGGTGGCGATGCCGCCATGAGCATCCCGCCGCCAAACCTTCCGCTGCCGCAATGGGCCTATGTGCCCGGCGAGACCGCGGAGGCCGCCGCCGATTACGAAACGCTGGCGCAAGCCAAATTATTAGTGCCGTCGCGCTTTGGCGGCTATGTGCCGGCGCGCCATCCGGCGCTGCGTTACGGCATCGCCCTCAACGACCATGGCTATTTCTGGGAAGCACAGGAGATCCTGGAGACGGTGTGGGCGGCTGCACCGCAGGGCGGGCGCGAGCGCATCCTGCTGCGCGCCTGCATCCACATCGCCTATGCCAATCTGAGGCTTCGCATGCAGAAGCCGCACGCGGCGGCGCGGTTTTTCGGCGAAGCGCTGGGCGAGCTCGATACGCTGCGCAAGGCGGTCGCCGGCGGCGACGGCTTTGCTGATGGCTTTCCAGCAGCGGCGCTAGCAGCGCTGCTGCGCGCCCGATTGGCGTTACCGTCGCTCTCCAAGACGGATTGGGTGGCGATCGGGGCGGTCGCTCGCACATGAAACAAAATGCAGATTTTATGCTTTAGGCCCTAGACCCCATCCAAAACATGCACTATTATGCATGTTAAGAGAAGCCAAAAGACAGTCAAAACAGGTGAGGTGGCCCATGGCCGGCGAAGACCGCGTCCTTGCTGGCGGCGCCAGATACATCGATTTCCAGACCGAGCCGTCGCGCTACAGGCACTGGAAGCTCGATGTCGCAGGTGACGTCGCGACATTGACCATGGATGTCGACGAGAATGGCGGGCTGTTCGAGGGCTATCAGTTAAAGCTGAATTCCTACGATCTCGGCGTCGATATCGAGCTCGCCGACGCCGTGCAGCGGTTGCGCTTCGAGCATCCCGGGGTGAAGGTCGTGGTGGTGCGCTCGGGCAAAAACCGCGTGTTCTGCGCCGGCGCCAATATCCGCATGCTGGCCGGCGCGACCCACGCCCACAAGGTCAATTTTTGCAAATTCACCAACGAGACCCGCAACGGTCTGGAGGATTCATCCGAAAATTCCGGGCAGCGCTTTATCACCGTCGTCAACGGCACCGCGGCCGGCGGCGGCTATGAACTGGCGCTGGCGACCGATCACATCATCCTTGCCGATGACGGCGCCGCTGCCGTGGCGCTGCCGGAAGTGCCGCTGCTCGCGGTGCTGCCCGGTACCGGCGGGCTGACGCGGGTGGTCGACAAGCGCAAGGTGCGCCGCGATCACGCCGACTATTTCTGCACCATCGAGGAAGGCATCAAGGGCAAGCGCGCGGTTGCGTGGCGCCTCGTCGACGAGATTGTGCCGAACAGCAAGCTCGAGGCCAAGGTCGCCGAGCGCGCACGCGAATTTTCGGCCGCCTCGAAACGCGACGGCAACGGCAAGGGCATTTCGCTTAGCCCCCTGACGCGCACCATCGACGAGAACAGCGTCCGCTATGGCCTCGTCAGCGTCGACATCAATCGCGCCGCGCGCATTGCGACCATTTCGATCAATGCGCCCGAGGAAGCGCCGCCATCAGATATCGACGGAATGATCGCGAAAGGCGCGTCATTCTGGCCGCTGCAGGTGGCGCGCGAACTCGACGACGCCATCCTTCACTTACGCATCAACGAGCTCGAGACCGCGATGCTGGTGTTCAAGTCGCACGGCGATCGCGCCAATGTGCTGGCCTGCGACGCCTTTCTCGAAGCCAACAAGGCGCACTGGCTGGTCAATGAAATCCGGCAGTACTGGAAGCGGGTGCTCAAACGCATCGACGTCACCTCGCGCACCCTCGTGACGCTGGTTGAACCCGGCTCGTGCTTCGCCGGCACGCTCGCCGAACTCGTGTTCGCGGCCGACCGCTCCTATATGCTGATCGGCCAAAAGCAGGGCGACAACCGCGCCCCGCCGACCATCGAACTGTCGGCGATGAACTTTGGGCCCTATCCGATGAGCCATGGGCTAACGCGATTGCAATCGCGCTTCCAGGCCGATCCGTCGGATATCGAACGCGCGCAGCAAAAGATCGGCGAGGCGATCGATGCGGAAGAGGCCGAGGCGCTCGGCCTCGTCACCTTCGCGCTCGACGATATCGACTGGGACGACGAAATCCGGGTGTTTTTCGAGGAGCGCACCTCTTTCTCGCCCGACGGTCTCACCGGTATGGAAGCCAATCTGCGTTTCGTCGGACCCGAGACCATGGAATCGAAAATATTCTCGCGCCTGACCGCCTGGCAGAACTGGATCTTCCAGCGCCCCAACGCCGTCGGCGAGGAAGGCGCGCTGCGCCGCTACGGCAGCGGCCAGAAGGCGCAGTTCGATATGACGAGAGTGTAGGGGCGAATAGGGAGTAGCGAATAGCGAATGGCTTTTCCTTCCCCATTCGCTACTCGCCATTCGCCATTCGCCAATCAAGTCCGCCCAACACCGGAGGCCCCGCCATGAACATCATGAACGTCGATTACTCCACCAAGATTCCCAACAACGTGAATCTCAGCGAGGATAGGCAGGTGCTCAAAGCCCTCGAAGGCTGGCATCCCGGTTATATGGACTGGTGGAGCGATATGGGGCCGGAGGGTTTCCAGCAGTCGCTGGTCTATTTGCGCACCGCCTATTCGGTCGATCCGCGCGGCTGGGCCAAGTTCGATTACGTGAGAATGCCGGAATATCGCTGGGGCATCCTTCTCGCGCCGCAGGAAGAAAATCGCGTCATTCCGTTCGGCCAGCATTTCGGCGAACCCGCATGGCAGGAAGTGCCCGGCGAATATCGCGCCGCCCTGCGCCGCCTGATCGTGATCCAGGGCGACACTGAGCCCGCGTCCGTCGAGCAGCAGCGCCATCTCGGCAAGACCGCGCCCTCGCTCTATGACTTGCGCAATTTGTTCCAGGTCAATGTCGAGGAAGGCCGCCATCTCTGGGCGATGGTCTATCTGCTGCAGAAATATTTCGGCCGTGACGGGCGCGAGGAGGCGGATGAATTGTTGCGCCGCCGCTCCGGCGATGCGGACTCTCCGCGCATGCTCGGCGCCTTCAACGAGGCGACGCCCGACTGGCTGTCGTTCTTCATGTTCACTTACTTCACCGATCGCGACGGCAAGATGCAGCTGCATAGCCTCGCGCAATCCGGCTTCGATCCGCTGTCGCGCACCTGCCGCTTCATGCTGACCGAAGAGGCACACCACATGTTCGTCGGCGAGACCGGCATCACCCGCGTGGTGCAGCGGACGTGTGAGGCGATGAAGGCGGCTGGCATCTCTGATCCCGCCGACATTGCAAAAGTCCGCGCGCTCGGGGTGATCGACCTTCCGACTATCCAGAAGAAGCTCAATCTGCACTACTCGCTGTCGCTCGACCTGTTCGGCTCCGAGGTTTCCACCAATGCCGCGAACGCCTTCAACTCGGGCATCAAGGGCCGCTACCACGAGACCCAGATCAAGGACGATCACCGCCTCGAGAAGGACACCTATCCCGTGCTCAAGCTCGTGGGTGGCGAGATCAAGCGCGTCGACGAGCCGGCGCTCACCGCGCTCAACATGCGGCTGCGCGACGATTATACGCAGGATTGCGTCAAGGGAATGCTGCGCTGGAACAAGGTGATCTCGACATCAGGCTATGACTTCAAGCTGACGCTGCCTAACGTCGCGTTCCATCGCCAGATCGGCGAATTCAGGGATATCCACGCTACTCCCGACGGCGTCCTGATCGACGATGCGACCTGGAAAGCACGAAGCAGCGACTGGCTGCCGTCGACCGAAGACGGCGATTTCATTGCTTCCCTGATGAGCCCGGTGACCGAGGTCGGCCAGTTCGCCGGCTGGATCTCCCCGCCCAAGGTCGGCATCGACAACAAGCCCGGCGATTTTGAATACGTGAAGATCGAGACGTGATTTTCTTCACCTCTCCCCGCCCTTTTGCGGGGAGAGGTCGAAATTCGAGTGCAACTCGAATTTCGGGTGAGGGGCATGGCACGATGCGTGCCTCAGCCTCTGCACTCGCGGATAGAAGGCCCCTCACCCCAACCCTCTCCCCGCGAAGAGCGGGGCGAGGGAGCGCACCTCCGATGCTTTCCCGCCTCTATCCCGCGATCTCAAGTCCGGGATTGGCGTAGACGACGCCGCCATCGACGGCGATGGTGGCGCCGACGACATAGTCGCCAGCCCGCGACGCGAGATAAATCGCGACGCCGGCCATGTCTTCATCGGTTCCGACGCGCCGGGCAGGCACGCGCTGGGCCACCTCGTCTTCGTGATCGCGTGCCGCGCGGTTCATGTCGGATTTGAACGCGCCCGGGGCGATCGCCGTGACATTGATATTCTCTTTGATTAGTCTTGCCGCCATCCGCCGCGTCAGGTGAATCAACCCCGATTTGCTGGCCGCATAGGAATAGGTCTCCATCGGATTGACGAAGATGCCGTCGATCGAAGCGATATTGATCACCTTGGCGGGTTTTTGCGCGCTTGCGGCTGCGCGCAGCGGTGCCGCCAGCGCCTTGGTGAGAAAGAACGGCGTCTTGACGTTGAGGTTCATCACCTTGTCCCAGCCGCTTTCCGGAAACTCGTCGAACTCCGCGCCCCACGCCGCACCCGCATTGTTGACGAGGATGTCGAGTTTTGGTTCGCGCTTCTTGATTTCACTCGCCAGCATCTCGATGCCGGCAAGGTCGGAAATATCGATCGGCAGCGCGATGCATTCGCCGCCATATTGGGCCGTGAGCTCTTTCGCCGTCGCCTCGCAGGCGGGCGCTTTCCGCGCGGTGATGTAAACCTTTGCTGCGCCCTGATTGAGAAACCCGGCCGCGATCATCTTGCCGATGCCGCGCGATCCCCCGGTCACCACCGCAACGCGCCCTTGCAGCGAGAACAGATCCTTGAACATGCGTTTTCTCCATTGGTTTTGCCCATGGTTTTGAGCGCGGCAATGGAGCAAGTCAAGGAAGAGAACTTGGACCCGCCCTCATCCTGAGGAGCCATGCGCAGCATGGCGTCTCGAAGGACGAGGGGGGCCGCGCGCCACGGCGCGCTCCTCAGGATGAGGTCCGAGCATGCTGAGAGATGCGAATGAAGGCGTCTACGCCGCGTCGATGCGCCGAAAGCCGTTCCACATCGCGGTGGCGGCACCCGACGTCAGCACCGGGAAAATCCGGGTGTCCTGATAGTTGCCGTTGAGCGAGACCCGCGGCAGCGCGGTCAGATGGCCGGCGCTTTCGGGGAAGATCATGCCCGGCCGCGTCGTCACCGCGGTCTTGTATCCGGCCGCCAGCGCCAGCGCGAATTCGCGGGCGCCGGCCGCGATCTTGTCGCCATAGGGATAGGCGAGATGCACCACGGGGCGCTGCACGACGTCTTCTATTCGCGCGCGGCTGATCACCATCTCCTGGCTCGCGATGTCAGCCGATTGCCGGGCGAGATTGCGATGGGTGATGGAATGGGCGCCGATCGTGATCAGCGGGTCTTGCGCCAACGGCTTTAGCTCGTCGAAGGACAGACAGAGCTCGCGGCAGACCGCGGCTTCGTCGACGCCGTGGCGGGCGCACAGCGCGCCGATTTCGCGGTCGGTATCCTGTTCGCCCGGTAACGCCCGCAGCCAGTCGTGCAGGCGGTCGAACGCGGCCTGCTTGGCGGGGGGCGTCGAGGTATCGAGCCGGGTCGCGACGCCGCCGATCGGCGCTTCGATCGAGGAGGCCCTTGCGATCGCCATCTCGAGCGCGATCCACCACAATCTGCCGGTGCCTTGCGCAAAATCGCTCGCGACATAGACCGTCAACGGCGCCTCGAACTCCCGCATCAGCGGCAGCGCGAAATCGCGGTTGTCGCGATAGCCGTCGTCGAGGGTGAAGCAGGCGAAGCGCCGCGAAAAGTTGCGTTCGATCAGCCGCTGGTGCACCTCGTCCATGGTGATGATGTCGATGCCGCGCGAGCGCAAATGCGACAACATCGCGCGCAGGAACTCAGGTGTCACCTCGAGGTGACGATTGGGCTGGAATTCGGCGTCGCGGCGCGGGCGGACATGGTGCAGCATGAAAATGGCGCCGACGCCGGCAAAGATCGGCCGCAGCAGATAATGCGCGCCGGTCACGTATAGCGCTCCCAGTCCGGCACGGATGACGTTGTTGCGAAACTGCTTCATCACGACATGGCTGACCGGTTGGGATGCACTTGCGAAACTAGCGGGGAACCGCTGAAGAAACAGTTAGTCGGGCAGGCTGTCCGGGTTCGGACCCTGCGTTGTTATTTCGGGTTTGACAGCCTCGCAAGGGTTTGTTTTCTCTCTGTTTACAGAGCCGCAGGACGTCGAATGCACGAACTTTTCAGGTGGAGCAGCAAATGGTGGCCGGGTCTCGTTCCACTGGTCGTCTTTTGGGCCATCGCGGCCTGGTCGAATACCCAACCCCTGGAGACCGATCTGGCCGCCCGCTCCGGCGCGGCGCTTAAAGATACGGTCCTTGACAAAACACGGATCACGGTCGCCGGCCGGGACGTCACCTTTGCCGCGGACGCGTTTTCCGAAGATGGCCGCCGCAGCGCCCTCACTTCGGTGGAAGCCGTGCCCGGCGTGCGGCTGGTCGATGACGAGACCAGGCTCGTGCCCGAAGCCAAGCCGTTCGTCTGGTCGGCGGAGCGGGACGTCGTCAGGGTCACGCTCGGCGGCAACGCGCCGCTGCCTTCCAGCAAGGGCAGGCTGCTGGAGACGGCGCGCGCCGATCTCGGCGGCGTCGAAGTCGTCGACCAGATGAGTCTGTCGCGCGGCGCGCCGCCGCGTTTCGACAATGCCGCGCTGCTGCTGCTCGATCAGATCGGAAAACTGAAGGACGGCAAGGTCACGATCGCGGACAACAAGGTCAGCCTTTCCGGCATGGCGCGCGATCTCGGCGGCCGCGAAGCGATCGCGGCGGCGCTTAAAAATCTCCCCGAAGGCTTTTCGGTTGCCTTAAACGAGATCAAGGCGCCGCCCTATATCTTTCAGGCTTACAAGGATCCGGTCGCGGTGACGCTGACGTTGACCGGCTATGTGCCCGACAACAACGTCCATGCCGCAATCGCAGCGGCCGCGGGGCGCAAATTCTTCTCCGAAAAAGTGGTCGACAATCTCAAGGCCAGCGTCGGCGCGCCATCCGGATTCGCCGCCGCCGTGGTGCCGGCGCTGGGCGCCTTGTCGCGGCTCTCGACCGGCACGCTGGTGGTATCCGATCGGGAGGTCAAGCTGTCGGGCGATGCGTTTTATGACGCGGCGGCGGCCCAGATCCGCGGCGGTTTGCCGAAGGAATTTCCGCAGGGCTTTCAGCTCAAGGCCGACATTTCGGTCAAGCCGGCTTCCGCGCCGGTCGATCCCACCGTCTGCCAGCAGTTGTTTTCGGAAGTCCTGGCGAAGGGGAAAATCCGCTTCGAGTCCGGCCGCGGCACCATCGATCCGGATTCGGCGGGCCTGCTCGACCGCCTGACCGAGATCGCGCTGCGCTGCCCGACCGCCGATATCGAGATTGCCGGCCACACCGACGCCGATGGCGAGGACGCCTTCAACCAGGCGCTGTCGGAGAAGCGCGCGCAGGCGGTGATGGATTATCTCATCAAGGCCGGCCTGCCCGCGAGCCGGTTCACCGCGACCGGCTACGGCTCGACCCAGCCGGTCGCCACCAACGATACCGACGAAGGCAAGGCGCAAAACCGCCGCATCGATTTTCTGGTGAGGTAAAGCATGGCCTATCTCGTGACATTTCATTGGGGCTGGCTGTTGGCCTCGCTGTTGCTGGGGCTGGCCATGGGCTGGATCGCGGTGGTGCAACGCGGAGAGGGCCTGTCGAAGCGGACCTCGCGCTGGCTCGCGCTGTTGGTCGCAGCCCTGGTCGCGGCGGCGCTGGCGCGCATCGTCCCCGGCCGCCCCGGCTATTGGCTCGATCTTGGGCTATTGATGTTTGCGCCGTATCTGTTCGGCTGCGCGGTGGGGTCGTGGCTGCGCGACTGGGCGATTTCGCGCCCCAAGGCGGCGGCATGAAGGCCTGCCTGCAGCAAAAGGCCGCAGGAAAGGGCGACGATCTGGCAAAAATTCGATGGCGTGAACAGTTGTTCGGCGAGGCGCGAGGGGCGCGACCCCTGATTTTCGGATTGTGCCCGCCAGCCTCGAGCGTCCGATATCACGAAAACTTCACCACCGCGTGCGCAGGGTTGCAGCGGCGGGATTCCGCACTTCCGGGGCAGTGCAGCAAAACTGTGCATTCCGGTACCGCGAACTCCGCCTAATATTCCGCCTAATATATTGAAGGAGCGTGTTTTATTCACACCAAGCGAATTCCACTCCGGCGCAAAACACGCTACCACATCGCTCCGGGGAGCAGATGTGGCGCCGGCGGCGGTAACGTTCGCCGGGACGCCGAAATCGTGGGATCGTAATTCGAGGTCTAGATGCTGGAAGCAATACGCAGGGCGATCTCGTTGCTGCGCCAGAAGCAAATCCTGCACAAGCTGGGTGTTGTGATCAGCGTCACGGTGATCGGTATCGCGTGCTACGTGCTTTACCACATGCTCCGCCACATCAATGCCAATGAGGTGATCGAGGCCATCAAGAGCACCGAGCCCCATCAGATCGTGCTCGCCGCGCTGTTCGTGGCCGCCGGTTATTTTACCCTCACATTTTACGACCTGTTCGCGGTCCGCGCCATCGGCCGCGCCGATATTCCCTACCGCGTCAACGCGCTCGCCGCCTTCACCAGCTATTCGATCGGCCACAATGTCGGCGCCAGCGTCTTTACCGGCGGCGCGGTGCGCTATCGCATCTATTCCGCGTGGGGGCTGAACGCGATCGATGTCGCCAAGATCTGCTTCCTCGCCGGCCTGACGTTCTGGCTCGGCAACGCCGCGGTGCTCGGACTGGGGATCGCCTTTCATCCGGAAGCCGCCGCCGCGATCGACCAGCTGCCGCCCTGGTTCAACCGCATGGCGGCCTTTGCGATCATCGTTGGCCTCGTGGCCTATGTGGTCTGGGTCTGGATGCAGCCGCGGGCGGTCGGCCGCGGGCCGTGGACCGTGGTGCTGCCGGGCGGTCCGCTGACGCTGTTGCAGATCGTCATCGGCATCGTCGATTTGGGCTTTTGCGCGCTCGCCATGTATGTGCTGGTGCCGGATGAGCCCAATCTCGGCTTCGTCGTGGTCGCCGTCATCTTCGTCTCGGCGACGCTATTGGGCTTCGCCAGCCACTCCCCCGGGGGGCTCGGGGTGTTCGACGCCGCCATGCTGGTCGGGTTGTGGCAGATGGACCGGGAAGACCTGCTGGCGGGGATGCTGCTGTTTCGGGTCCTCTATTATCTTGCGCCATTTGTCATATCTGTAATCTTGCTGACGTTTCGGGAGGTTATACTCGGTGCGCGAATAAAGCGCCTGCGTCAGGCGACGCCAGGCCTCGATGCCCAGCCGGCACACGAAGCCGCCTATGTGAGAGAGCGTCGGGATACCGGCGCCTGACGATTGAGGCCTTGAAACGGGAAGCGAGTCGCCCCGATGGCAATTGACGATTCTTCCTCGCCTTACTTTTTTGCGCCGTGGCCGGACCGGTTGCGGCACTCGGCGATCATTCTGCTCGCGGCCGGTCTCGCGCTCGCCGTGCTGGTCACGTTCGGCGAATTGTCGCCGGTCGTCGCCGGCACGGTTTTCGTCTGCATCGCCGCCGCGGCGCTGGTGCCGTGGCGGCTGCACAACGCGGTCACCTCCCGCGAAGACGTGCGCGGCGTCAACCCGGTGGAAACCGCAGCGGTCAGCGCGGTCGTCGCCGGCATGCCGGACCCGGCCGTGCTGCTCGACCGCGCCGGCCGCGTCATCCACCTCAATGCGGCCGCAGCCCAGCTTGCGCCGGCGCTGCGCAAGAACGAACTCGCCCAGTTCGCGCTGCGCTCGCCCGAAATCATCACGGCGCTGCGCGAAGCCATCGCGACCACGGAAAGCCGCCGTGCCACCTATCTCGATCACGTGCCGGTCGACCGCTGGATGGAATTGATCATCACGCCGGTGCCGGTGCCGACCGTGTTCGGCGGCACCGACAAATGCATGCTGATGACGTTCCACGATCAGACGCCGCTGCGCCGGGTCGAGGAAATGCGCGCCGACTTCGTCGCCAATGCCAGCCATGAATTGCGCACGCCCCTGGCGGCGCTGTCGGGTTTCATCGATACGCTGCAGGGCCCGGCCAAGGACGATGCGCGGGCGCGCGAGCGCTTTCTCGGCATCATGCACACCCAGGCGACGCGGATGGCGCGGCTGATCGACGATCTGTTGTCGCTGTCGCGGGTCGAATTGTCGGCCCATGTCCGCCCCGATACGCTGGTCGATATCGTCCCGATCATCCGCCAGGTCGCCGACGGGCTGGAGCCCTTAGCGCGGGAACGCCAGGTCACGGTCGATATCGATCTGCCGGATACGCCGGCGCCGATCGCCGGCGACCGCGAGGAATTGCTGCGGCTGTTCGAAAACCTGATCGAGAACGCGCTGAAATACGGCGCCTCCGGCGGCAAGGTGATCGTCTCGCTGGTCGCGGCGGCCTCCGGCGAAGGCGCCCCCGAAATCCGCGTCCTGGTACGCGATTTCGGTCCCGGGATTGCGCCGGAACATCTGCCGCGGCTGACCGAGCGGTTCTATCGGGTCGATGTCGGCGACAGCCGCGCGCAGGGTGGAACCGGGCTCGGATTATCGCTGGTTAAACATATTCTTAACCGCCATCGCGGCCGTCTTTTGATCGAAAGCGTGCCCAAAAACGGCGCTACTTTTACCGCCTGTTTTCCCCAGCCAAAAACCGCGGTTGTAGCCTAAAGTCTAGTTATTCCAATTGCTTAGGCCTGTCATCCAGTCGTCATCAAACCTTCGTAAAAGCGGCATTGACCGCTCTTAAACGGACCGGCGTGAGCGCATTCGGGCGCGCCATAGCGCTTCGCTCATCAGATGGAGACCAGCAATGAATCTCATGAAAGCTATCGTCGCTGCCGGCCTGGTCGCCGCATCGACGTCGGCCTTCGCCGCCGACATCACCGGAGCGGGCGCGACGTTCCCGTTCCCGATCTATTCGAAATGGGCCGATGCCTACAAGAAGGAAACCGGTAACGGTCTGAACTATCAGTCGATCGGTTCCGGCGGCGGCATCAAGCAGATCGAAGCCAAGACCGTGACGTTCGGCGCGACCGACATGCCGCTCAAGGTCGAGCAGCTCGACAAGGATGGCCTGGTACAGTGGCCGATGGTGATGGGCGCGATCGTTCCTGTGGTCAATCTCGAGGGCGTGAAGCCCGGCGAAATGGTGTTCGACGGCGATACGCTCGCCAACATCTATCTCGGCAAGATCACCAAATGGGACGATCCGGCGATCAAGAAGCTCAATCCGAATGTGAAGCTGCCGAGCGAGGCGATCACGGTGGTGCGCCGCTCCGACGGGTCGGGCACGACCTTCAACTTCACCGACTATCTCTCCAAGGTGAGCGCCGACTGGAAGTCCAAGGTCGGTTCCGGCACCGCGGTTGAATGGCCGGCCGGCGTCGGCGCCAAGGGCAACGAAGGCGTCTCCGGCAACATCGGTCAGACCAAGAACTCGATCGGTTACGTCGAGTACGCCTACGCCAAGCAGAACAAGCTGACCTATACGGCGATGGTGAACAAGGCCGGCAAGACGGTGCAGCCCACGGTCGAGGCGTTCCAGGCGGCGGCTTCGAACGCCGACTGGACCAAGGCTCCCGGCTATTACGTGATCCTCACCGATCAGCCGGGCGAAAAGTCGTGGCCGATCACGGCATCGACCTTCATCCTGATGCACAAGGACCCGGCTGATAAGGCCGCATCCGCCGAAGCCGTGAAGTTCTTCAAATGGGCTTTCATGAACGGCGGCAAAATGGCCGAGGAACTCGATTACATTCCGATGCCGGAGCCGGTGGTCAAGCTGATCGAAAAGACCTGGTCGTCCGATATCAAGAGCTGACCGGTAAGCCTCGCGGTGCGGTGCACCGCTGCTCCGCGAGAAGCCGGGACCCGCGCGTAGCTTTTAAAAAATTCCCCCGGATCGGCAAGCGCGTTGCTGGCGCGCACCGCCGATCCGGGACATAAGGCGGGTCAAGTGAACAAGTAGAAAGTCACAGGGGATTGGCGTGGCAGACATGGCCGTTCAGAGCGATGTAATCGAAGCCACCGGGCCTTACGATCGCGCCAAGGCGCTCGGCGCCTTCAAAGCCGGCGACGTCACCTTTTACTGGATTACCCGTCTCTGTGCGATTTCGGTGCTGCTCATCCTCGGCGGCATCATTCTCTCCTTGATCGTCGGCGCCTGGCCGGCGATGAAGGAATATGGCTTCGCGTTCCTGTGGACGCAGCGCTGGGCGCCGTCGGCCGATCCTCCGGTGCTCGGCGCGCTCGGCCCGATGTACGGCACGCTGGTGACCTCGTTCATCGCGATGCTGATCGCCATTCCGGTCGGGCTCGGCATCGCGATCTTCCTGACCGAGCTCTGCCCGCAATGGCTGCGCCGCCCGATCGGCATCGCGATCGAACTGCTCGCCGGAATCCCATCGATCATCTACGGCATGTGGGGCTTCTTCGTGCTCGGCCCGTTCCTGGCCTACACGTTCCAGCCGTTCATGATTAAGGTGTTCGACGGCATCCCCATCCTGGGATCGATTTTCGCAGGCCCCCCGTCCTACCTCAGCCTGTTCAACGCAGCGCTGATTCTCGCGATCATGGTGCTGCCGTTCATCACCGCGATCTCGGTCGACGTGTTCAAGACCGTGCCGCCGGTTCTCAAAGAGGCCGCCTACGGCGTCGGCTGCACCACCTGGGAAGTCGTCCGCAACGTGGTCATTCCCTACACCCGCGTCGGCGTCATCGGCGGCGTCATGCTGGCGCTCGGCCGCGCGCTCGGCGAGACCATGGCGGTGACCTTCATCATCGGCAATTCCTTCCGCATCTCCTCGTCGATCTTCGCGCCGGGCACCACGATCTCGGCGGCGATCGCATCCGAGTTTGCCGAAAGCGACGGCCTGCATCAATCCGGCCTGATCCTGCTCGGCCTGTTGTTGTTCGTGTTGACGTTCTTCGTGCTGGCCGCGGCGCGGATGATGCTGCAGCATCTGGAAACGAAAGCCGGGAACTAAGCTCATGAACCCGATTTACGTCCGCCGGCGCCGCACCGACATCGTCATCCGAGCCCTTTGCTTCGGCGCCGCTCTGTTCGGCGTTACCTGGCTGGCATTGATCCTGTTCACGCTGTTGTTCAACGGTTTCGCCGGGCTGAGCGTTCAGTTGTTCACCGAGAATACCCCGCCGCCGGGCTCCACCGAAGGCGGGCTCCTGAACGCCATCACAGGCTCCATCATCATGACGGTGATCGGGGTCGGCATCGGCGCGCCGCTCGGCCTGTTCGCCGGCACTTATCTCGCCGAATACGGCCGCAACGACCGCCTGACTTCGGTGATCCGCTTCATCAACGACATTCTCCTGAGCGCGCCGTCGATCATCATCGGCCTGTTCATCTATGGCGCGGTGGTGGTGCCGATGGGCGGGTTCTCGGCCTTGGCCGGCTCGCTGGCGCTCGCCGTGATCGTCATTCCCGTGGTGCTGCGGACCACCGAGGACATGCTGCTGCTGGTGCCCAATCCGCTGCGCGAAGCGGCCTCCGCGCTTGGGCTGCCGCGCTCGCTCGTGATCAAGCGGATCGCTTATCGTGCCGCCCGATCGGGTCTGATCACCGGCGTGCTGCTGGCGACCGCCCGCGTCGCCGGCGAAACCGCGCCGCTGTTGTTTACCGCGCTCTCCAATCAGTTCTTCAGCCTAAGCCTGACCAAGACGATGGCCAACCTGCCGGTGACCATCAACAACTTCGTGCAGAGCCCCTATGCGTACTGGAAGCAGTTGGCCTGGAGTGGGGCCCTGCTCATCACCCTGACCGTACTCGCCTTGAATATTGGCGCGCGTATTCTTGGCGCCGAGAGGACACCAAAATGAATGACCTGTCTGTATCAGTGAGTGCCGCGAGTGGGTCGGTTCCGGCCGTGGCGTTGCCCGAGGCCCCGGCCAAGGTGACGGCGCGCGGCCTGAACTTTTATTACGGCGAGCACCACGCGCTGAAGAACATCAACCTGACGCTCGGCGCCAATCGCGTCACCGCGTTCATCGGACCGTCCGGCTGCGGCAAATCGACCTTGCTGCGGATCTTCAACCGGATGTACGACCTCTATCCGGGCCAGCGCGCCACCGGCCAGTTGATGCTGGACCAGACCAATATCCTGGATTCCAAGCTCGACCTCAATCTGTTGCGCGCCCGCGTCGGCATGGTGTTCCAGAAGCCGACGCCGTTTCCGATGACGATCTATGAGAACATCGCCTTCGGCATCCGCCTCTACGAGAAAATATCAAAATCCGAGATGGATGGCCGGGTCGAAAAGGCGCTGCGCGGCGGCGCTTTGTGGAACGAGGTCAAGGACAAGCTGAACGCCTCGGGCTTAAGCCTGTCCGGCGGCCAGCAGCAGCGGCTTTGCATCGCCCGCACCGTTGCGGTGCGGCCCGAGGTGATCCTGTTCGACGAGCCCTGCTCGGCGCTCGATCCGATCTCGACCGCCAAGGTCGAGGAACTGATCCAGGAACTGGCGGAAGATTACACGATCGCTATCGTCACCCACAACATGCAGCAGGCCGCGCGCGTCTCCGACAAGACCGCGTTCATGTATCTCGGCGAGCTGATCGAGTTCGACGAGACCAACAAGATCTTCACCTCGCCCAGCGATCGACGCACCCAGGACTACATCACCGGCCGGTTCGGCTGAGGAGAGCAATATGGCTTCTGAACATACCGCCAAGGCGTTCGACAGCGACCTGCAGGAATTGACCCGGCTGGTCGCGGAGATGGGCGGACTTGCCGAGCGCATGATCGTCGAATCCGTCGATGCGCTGATCCGCCGCGACGTCGCGCTCGGCCAACGCGTCGTCGCCGCCGACGCCGAAATCGACAACCTGCAGCGGGTGATCGAGGAACGCGCGGTACTGACGATCGCGCGGCGCCAGCCGATGGCGGTCGATTTGCGCGAGATCGTCGGCGCGATGCGGGTCGCGACCGATCTCGAGCGGATCGGCGACCTCGCCAAGAACATGGGCAAGCGGGTCGCCGCGCTGGAGAGCGATTTCCAGCCGCTCAAACTGATCCGCGGGCTCGAGCACATGACCGACCTGGTGCAGTCGCAGGTCAAATCCGTGCTCGACGCCTATGCGGCGCACGATCTGCCCGCGGCGATGTCGGTGTGGAAGGGCGACGAGGAAGTCGACGCCATCTGCACCTCGCTGTTCCGCGAGCTCCTGACCTACATGATGGAAGATCCGCGCAACATCTCGTTCTGCATCCATCTGATGTTCTGCGCCAAGAACATCGAGCGGATCGGCGATCACGCCACCAATATCGCGGAAACCGTGTTCTACATGATCGAGGGTCAGCAGATCCTCGACAAGCGCCCGAAGGGCGACATGACGACCTTTGCCACGACAGTACCTGGAAATTAGAACGCAGCGTTTTCGAGCGAACTAGATCCGGTTCGCGTGAAGAAAACGCGTCAAACCAAGAGTAGCGTTTTCGAGCGAAGTGCATCTGGTTAGCGTGAAGAAAACGCGTCAAACCAAACGAAGCGTTTTTTGAGCACGTGAACAAAACGCGTCAAACAAAAGAGAAGGCTGGGCATAATGAGCGCGCGCATTCTGGTGGTGGAAGACGAGGAAGCTCTGACCACGCTGTTGCGTTACAACCTCGACGCCGAAGGCTATGATGTAGAGACAGTCGGCCGTGGCGACGATGCCGACACCAGGCTGAAGGAACGCGTTCCCGACCTGATCGTGCTCGATTGGATGCTGCCGGGCCTGTCCGGCATCGAATTGTGCCGCCGCTTGCGGGCGCGGCCGGAGACGCGGTCGCTGCCGATCATCATGCTGACCGCGCGCGGGGAGGAAAGCGAACGGGTCCGGGGGCTTGCCACCGGCGCCGACGATTACATCGTCAAGCCGTTTTCGGTGCCGGAATTATTGGCGCGGGTGAAGGGCCTGTTGCGCCGCGCCAGCCCCGAACGGCTCGCCACCGTGTTAAGTTACGGCGACATCGAGCTCGACCGCGAGAAACGCCGCGTCGCCCGCTCGGGCCGGCCGATCGATCTCGGCCCGACCGAGTATCGCCTCCTGGAATTCTTCCTCGAGCATCCGGGGAGGGTGTTCAGCCGCGAGCAATTGCTCGATTCAGTCTGGGGCCGCGACATCTATATCGACGAGCGCACCGTCGACGTGCATATCGGGCGCTTGCGCAAACTGCTCAACCCCGGCCGCGAGCAGGACCCGATCCGCACCGTCCGCGGCGCCGGCTACGCGCTGGATGACCGGTTCGCGAAAGCGGCGGAGTAAGCGGCCTCGCATGCTGTCGCCAGCGGCGACTTCCTTACCTCTCCCCGTTCTTTACGGGGAGAGGTCGAAATTCGCGCGGAGCGGGAATTTCGGGTGAGGGGCGAGGCACGGCGCTTCATTCATCACGAACGTTCGAAGACGACGATAGAGCCCCTCACCCCAACCCTCTCCCCGCAAGGGCGGGGCGAGGGAGCAGACTTAGCGCGTTGTCTGCACGCGCCCTTTACCGCGCCGGCTTCGGCGGCTGGCGGCGGCGGTCGCCTGCCGGCTGATAGGCGATCCGCGAGTGGTGCGCGCAATAGGGCAGGCTCGAGAGCGCCTTGCCGCCGCAGAAGAAGAATTCCGCGCTGGCCGGGTCGCCGATCGGCCAGTGGCAGGTGGCCTCGTTCAATTCCAGCAGCGACAGCCGCTGGCTGATCGGCACCACGTTGTCGAAGGCGATCGGATCGGCCTCGAGCTCGACCTCGAACGCATGCGCCAGCGCCGTGTTGCCGCGCGAGACCGGACGCGCTACCCGCATCATGTGCTGGGCGGGGCGGGCTTTGCGCGGACGCGGCGCCGCCGAGGCGGGGCTCTTGGCGCGGCCGGAAAGCCCCAGCCGGTGCACTTTGCCGATCACGGCATTGCGCGTCACATTTCCAAGCTCGGCGGCAATCTGGCTGGCCGAAAGCCCGGACTCCCAGAGTTTCTTCAGTTGCTCGACGCGATCGTCAGACCAGGTCAATACCGTCATCGCACTCTTTCCTTCGCGTCGCGCCGGCCGATCTTGGGGCAGCGCTGCGGTGCCAATCTGTCAAAAATCCCAGCCGGCAGAATCCCTTAGCCCTCGCCGGGCGCGGAAAGCGCGCCCGAACGTGTACGCCGAACACTTAGGACTTAGGATCAGAACTGCCGCACGAGATGTCGTACCCGACGTCCCAGAAGCTACAATATGGCGTGACTCCGGCGCAAGAGTCCGCGTGGGTGCGTCCACATGTTCCGTCAGCTAAGCATTGCAATGCGCCCTTTCCGCGACACCGGAAGAATACGGGGGCGACCGGTTGACACAGTTCGCCGCGGGCATAGAATGCTTGCCACGTGCCGCCCCGAAAAGGCGGCACGTTTTGTTTTCCGTCTGGCGGTCGATGCGATCGCGCCAATGCGCGCACCGCGGCCGGGCCTAACTTTCAAGTGATTGCCATGACCCAGAGCGCCACGTCGCATCTGCTTCCCGTTTTCGCCAGGGCCGATCTCGGTTTCGAGCGCGGCGAAGGGTGTTGGCTGACCGCCACCAATGGCGAGCGCTATCTCGATTTCACGAGCGGCGTCGCGGTCAACGCGCTCGGCCATTGCCACCCGCATCTGGTCGCAGCACTCCAGGAGCAGGCGACAAAACTCTGGCAC
Organism: Bradyrhizobium lablabi; assembly: GCF_900141755.1. Taxonomy (NCBI): domain Bacteria; kingdom Pseudomonadati; phylum Pseudomonadota; class Alphaproteobacteria; order Hyphomicrobiales; family Nitrobacteraceae; genus Bradyrhizobium; species Bradyrhizobium lablabi. The sequence continues at coordinate 4,823,606 of NZ_LT670844.1, forward strand.
ATGTCGAACCTGTTCAAGAGCCCGGACGGCGAGCGGCTCGCCGCGCGGCTGTGCGAACAGAGCTTTGCGGATTTCGTGTTCTTCGCCAATTCCGGCGCGGAGGCGATGGAGTGCGCGATCAAGGTCACGCGCAAATTTCACGCCGCCAAAGGCCATCCCGAGCGCTATCGCATCATCACCTTCGACTCAGCGTTTCACGGACGGACGCTGGCGACATTGGCCGCGACCGGCTCGCCGAAATATCTCGAGGGCTTTGGGCCGCCGATGGACGGCTTCGATCAGGTGACGCTCGGCGATCTCGACGCGGTGAAGAAGGCGACCGGTCCGCACACCGCGGGCATCTTGATCGAGCCGCTGCAGGGCGAAGGCGGCGTGCGCGCCGCGCCGCACGCCTTCTTCAAGGCGTTGCGCCAGCTCTGCGACGACAATGGCCTGCTGCTGGTGTTTGACGAGGTACAGACCGGCGTAGGCCGCACCGGCGATCTGTTTGCCTATAAGCGCATCGGCGTAACGCCGGACGTGATGTCATTGGCAAAGGCGCTCGGCGGCGGCTTTCCGATCGGCGCGTGTCTTGCGACCGCGGAAGCCGCCTCCGGCATGACGCCGGGCTCGCACGGCTCGACCTTCGGCGGCAATCCGCTCGCGGTCGCCGCCGCCAATGCGGTGCTCGACGTGATGCTGAAGCCCGGCTTCTTCGATCACGTGCAGAAGATGTCGCTCCTGCTCAAGCAGAAGCTGGCCTCCGTGGTCGACCGCTATCCGGGCGTGCTCAGTGAAGTGCGCGGCGAGGGCCTGTTGATCGGGCTGAAGGCGGTGGTGCCGTCCACCGATCTGGTGGCCGCGCTGCGCGAGCAAAAGCTGCTCACGGTCGGCGCCGGCGAGAACGTGGTGCGGTTCCTGCCGCCCTTGATCGTCACCGAGGCGGAGATCGAGGAATCGGTGGCATGTCTCGAGCACGCCTGCGCCAAATTTGCCGACAGTCGGTTGAAGCAGGCGGCGGGGCAATGAGCAAGGCGCTGCGGCACTTTCTCGATCTCAACGAGATTCCGACCAAGGAATTGCGCAACATGCTCGAGTTAAGCCTCGCCATGAAGGCGAAGCTGAAGGCGCAAAAAAACGGTGGCGCGAAGACCAAGAAGCCGCTCGAAGGCAAGACGCTGGCGATGATCTTCGAAAAGCCCTCGACCCGGACGCGGGTGTCGTTCGACGTCGGCATGCGCCAGCTCGGCGGTGAATCGATCATGCTGACGGGCGCGGAGATGCAGCTCGGCCGCGGCGAGACCATCGCCGACACCGCGCGGGTCTTGTCGCGTTACGTGGATGCCATCATGATCCGCATCCTCAACCATGATGCGCTGTTGGAGCTTGCCGCGCACGCCACCGTGCCCGTCATCAACGGGCTGACGCGGCGTTCGCATCCCTGCCAGGTGATGGCCGACCTGATGACGTTCGAGGAGCATCGCGGGCCGATTACGGGCCGCACCGTGGCGTGGAGCGGCGACGACAACAATGTGCTGGCGTCATGGGCGCACGCCGCGGAGCGCTTCAAGTTCACCCTGAACGTCGCGACCCCGCCGCAGCTTGCGCCGAACAAGGCGATGAAGGACTGGATCAAGGCCACTCAAGCCCCGATCGTGCTCGGCAACGATCCGGAATCCGCCGTCCGCGGCGCCGATTGCGTCGTCACCGACACCTGGTTTTCGATGGGCGACAAGGACGGCGAGCATCGCCATAATTTGCTGAAACCCTATCAGGTCAACGCCAAGCTGATGTCGCTGGCAAGACCCGATGCGCTGTTCATGCATTGCCTGCCTGCCCATCGCGGCGACGAAGTCACCGACGAGGTGATCGACGGCCCGCAATCGGTGGTGTTCGACGAGGCCGAAAATCGCCTGCACGCGCAAAAGGGCATTTTGGCCTGGTGCTTTGACGCGGTGGCGTAGCGGTTAGTCAAAATTCTATCGTCGTCCCCGCGAAAGCGGGGACCCATAACCACCGCCGTGCGTATTTGCAAAAGCTGGAGCCGCAGCTCGATGCAACAACAGCCATTTGTGGTTATGGGTCCCTGCTTTCACAGGGACGGCTCGTGGAGATATTCTCGCACCTCGTAACCCCCTTTCGATTCACCTCCGCCGACCCCAGATAAAGCGCCATGACTGCACAATCCCCCGACATGAAAATCTCGCTCCAAACCCCGATCCGCGCGCCGTCGGCGGTTCCGGTCGACGATGCGGTGCTGCCGTTCGAGGTCGCGGCGCTCGATCTGCGCGGCCGCCTGACCCGGCTCGGCCCCGCACTCGACGATGTCTTGACCAAGCACGATTATCCGCCTGCGGTCGGTAAATTGCTTGGCGAAGCCATCGTGCTTACGACACTGCTCGGCTCGTCCCTGAAATTCGACGGCCGTTTTATTCTGCAGACCCAGACCGACGGCCCGGTATCGTTCCTGATCGTGGATTTTCAGGCGCCGGACCGCTTGCGCGCCTATGCGCGCTTCGATGCGACCCGGCTCAGGGAGGGCCTCGATTCCGGTGCGCTATTGGGCAAGGGCCATCTCGCCATGACCATCGATCAGGGGCCGGACATGAGCCGCTATCAGGGACTGGTGGCGCTCGAGGGCGGCTCGCTCGAAGACGCCGCGCATGAATATTTTCTGCGCTCGGAGCAGATTCCCACAAGGGTGCGGCTTGCGGTCGGCGAGGAATGGCGCGGCGGTGAAGGCAGCGGTCCAAGGCATCGCTGGCGCGCCGGCGGCATGCTGCTGCAATTTTTGCCGAAAGCGCCGGAGCGCGCGCGGCAGGCCGATCTGCATCCCGGCGACGCGCCGGAAGGCAGCGTCACCCACACAATCGAGGAAGACGACGCCTGGGTCGAAGGCCAGTCGCTGATCTCTACCGTCCAGGATATCGAACTGATCGATCCGGATTTGTCGGGCGAGCGGCTGCTCTATCGGCTGTTCCACGAACGCGGCGTCCGCGTCTTCGCGCCGCTGCCGTTGCGCGCGCAATGCTCGTGCTCGCGCGAGGCCGTCGCCGCAATGCTCGCAAGTTTTGCGCCGGGTGATCGCGCCGACATGGTGAAAGACGGCAAGGTGGTCGTGACCTGCGAGTTCTGCTCGTCGGTGTATGAGTTCACCCCGGATGAGGCGGGCGTGGAGTAGGGCGCCGCACGCGGTCATTGCCGGGCTTGACCCGGCAATCCATCAATCTTCATGGCAAGCTTTTTTCGAAGCAGAGATATCGCCGGTCAAGCCCGGCGATGACGAGTCGAATATGCGCCGCTAGAGCATGATCCGGAAAAGTGGACACCGGTTTTCCCTCGCGACAAACGCCAAGGGCGTTTGCGCGGAGATCATGCTCAATCAAAAAGATAGAGCGGGATGACGATTCGAAGAAAAGTCATCGCGCTCTAGTCGTAAAATTCCGGCGCATGGCGGCGCGCGTCGCTGGAAGGCTTGTCGTGATTGATCCAGAGCTGTGCGTGCTTGTTGGCGAGGACATGCGCGAGCTTTTCCATTGAGGCTGTCGACTGCGCCTTGTCAGCGTTGAAGCCGGGAACGCGGCGGTCATCCCAGTTGGACTGGAAATGCACAGCGTCGCCCGACAGCACGACATCGCCGGTCTTTTTGAGGCGGACCAGCAGGGATTGGTGTCCCGGCGTGTGGCCGGGCGTCGATAGCATCGTCAGGCTGCCGTCGCCGAACAGATCCTTGTCGCCCTCGATCAGCTCCAGCTTGTTCTTGGGGCTGAAGGGCTTCAGCGGCAGCTTTTGTCCATATTCCCATTCCGCCTTCTGCATGATCAGGATAGCGTCGGGAAATTCCTCGACATTGCCGACATGATCGGGATGGACATGCGAGATCGCGAGATAGCGCACATCGGCGGGCTTAACGCCGAGCGTTGCGAGCGCCGCCGCCAGGGTTTGGCTGCGGTGCCAGGTCTGGCTGAGCGCCGGGACGTTTATGCCATCCGGAACCGCCACGAGGCGGTCGGTGATCCCGGTATCCCAAAGCAAATAACCCTCGGTATTGTGGTGAATGAGATAGCAGTTATCGGAGAAATCAATCGGCACGCCGACATTGACGCCGGGCGACCAAAGCGACTGGTCGGCTGCGTGCGCCCAGCCGCAATCGATGACATAAAGCCGGTCGACTTCGCCCGCCCTGGCGCTCGTGGCGAGCACGACCAAGATCAGATTCAAGGCCCAAAACACCGTTCGCATGGTTACCTCCGCAGTCGGAGAAATGCCCGAAGAATTCCTCGAACCATGCCAGCGAAAGCAGGCCGCGGCGAGCCGAGCGTCCGCAGACATCGCTATCGCCCGACGTAGACGGGGGCACGGTTTTCGCGAAGCGAGCGGAGATATTCCTGACGATCCTCGCTTCGCAGCAGGCGCGCGAATTCCGGTTGCAATGTCGCCAGCGCCAGCCTTTCGCCCTCGCTGAGCGCGCGGCGAGCCGACACAAGCAGGGCGTGCACCCCGAGCGGAGCGGCGGCGGCAACCTGCCTTGCAAATTCGACGGCCCGATCGAGCTGCTTATCCGGCGCGGTCACCTCCTGCACGAGCCCCATGCGATAGGCGTCGTCGGCGTGCCAGTCCTGGCCGGTCAGCATGTAGCGCATCGCATTTCCCCATCCGGCTTCGCGAACGAAGCGAATGGTTGCGCCGCCACCCGGAAACGATGCGGCGACCGCTTCTCCCTGGTTGAAAACGGAATCTTGTGCCGCGATCCTTATGTCGGCTGCCAGGAAGATTTCGTGAGCGACCCGCGTGACACGCCCTTGCACGGCGACGATGAGCGGCTTGGAGCGCTCCGGCCCGGCGGTACCGACCGGGTCGATGAAATTCGGCGGAGCCTGAAACGGTCCCGCACGCAAGCCGGCGCCCCAGGATTGAAGGTCGAGGCCTTGCGAAAAATCCGGTCCCTTGCCGTGGAGCACGGCGACACGAAGATCATTGTCGTGCTCGAACTCGTAATACGCCTGGCCCAAGGCGTTGAATGTCGGAATATCGATACGGTTCTGCGCCTCCACCCGATCGATACCGATCAGCAGCACGCCGGTGGGCAGACGATCGAGGCTGATGGTGCTCTTGCCTTGCGGTAGTACCGGCGCCGGGCCGTTTGCCGGCGCCCCCGATTGGGCAACCGCAGGGCCCGGCGCGGCCAATCCGGCGGCGGCCGTTCCGAAAAGGGTGAGAACGTCGCGGCGGGCGATATCTGTTTCAGGCTTGCCGGAAGTTGCCATCGCGATTGCTCCTCGAAATTGCACCGCCCGCGGCGGTTTTTCCACCGCCAGGCCGCAAAATGGGTCTGGACATTGGCGCGGACGCCGATGCAAACTTTCGGTACGATGTGGTACCAGTCTGCCTGGATATAAGGTACGGCTTCGTACCATGCAAGGGTCCTTTTGTGCCGATGAAAAAAAATGCGCCCGCTGAGCCCGGCCCTCCCACCGAGACGCCGATTTGCGATCGCATCATCGGTGCCGCGTTCGCGGCATTCATGGAGCACGGTTACGGCAACACCACCATGCTAGAGATCGCGACACGAGCCAAAGTGTCGAAGCGCGATCTCTATGCGAGCTTTTCCAACAAGCAGACGGTGCTGCTGGCATGCATCGCGAACCGGGCCGCACGGATGCGATTGCCGCCGGACCTGCCCGTGCCGCGCGACCGCAAAATGCTTGGCGCCACGCTGACGATGCTGGGACAGACCGTGCTTCGGGAAGTCAACGATCCGGCCGTCACCGCCATCTATCGGCTAGCGGTCGCCGAGGCCGAACATTCACCCGAGGCGGCCGAAACCCTCAATGCCAGCCGGTCGGGCAATCGTGGCGCGGTGGCCGACCTGATTGCCAAGGCGCAGGCGAACGGAATTCTGGGACCCGGCGATCCGCCGCAAATGATGGAGCAATTCTTCGCGATGCTATGGGGCGATCTGATGTTAAGCCGGCTCTTGGGCGCCGTCGGTGTGCCCAAACCCGCCGAGATCGACCGCAGAGCGCGAGGCGCGACGGAAGCATTTCTCAAGCTATATGGGATTCCGGCGTCCGACCGTCGATGATGCCGTGCAAATCGCGAAGCGGTACATTTTTTGCGAGCAGGACTGGACGGGCCGGCTTCGCACCCGCCGACCGCGCCGACATGGTGAAAGACGGCAAGGTGGTCGTGACCTGCGAGTTCTGCTGGTCGGTATATGAGTTTACGCCGCAGGAAGCGGGAGTGGAATAGGGGCTTTCAGGCTGCAATCTGCCATGAACCGCTCGACGAACGAGACGAATGCACGCGCCTTGGTGCTGGCGAGGCGGCCCGTCGGATAGACTGCGGCCAGATTGGTCGGCGGCAAGGCCCAGTCTTCCAGAATCGCCACAAGCTTTCCGGATCGCAGCTCGGGCGAGAACGCCCACTCCGAACATACCCCTATTCCCATGTCACAATTCACCGCCTGCCGCAGGCCTTCTGCCGCGGTCACTTTCAACCGCCCTTGGAGAGCCACCGACACCTCCTCAGTGCCCTTCCGAAACGTCCAGGCTTCATCTCCACCGCCGCCTGTGTAAATGACCGTCTGATGGCTGATCAGTTCGCCGGGGGACATGGGGGTTCCATGGCGCTGAAGATACGCAGGCGTGGCCACCACGACACGGCGGCCCTCGGCTATCCGGCGCGCGGTCATGTTCGAATCCGGCATCGGCCCGATTCGGAGCGCAACATCGATACCCTCATTGACGAGATCCACGACCCGGTCGTCGAGAACAAGCTCAACATCGAGATCAGGGTGTTCGGCTAGAAACGCCGACAATTGAGGAATCACATGGAGCCGTCCAAAGAAAACCGATGTCGACACCCGAAGCTTGCCTGAGAGGCCGGACGCGCTCGCTCGCGCCGCCACCACCGCCTCGTCGGCCTCCTCGATCATCCGCTTCGCACGCTCATAAAAAATCCGGCCGGCCTCGGTCGGGAGCACACTGCGCGTCGAACGCATCAGCAAGCTAACTCCCAGCCATTCCTCAAGCTGGACAACAGCCTTCGACACGGCCGGCTGTCCGATACGTTGATGCCGAGCCACCGCCGAGAACGAGCCGGTATCGACGACGCGCACGAAGATTTCCAATGCCGCTAGTCTGTCCATTTAGCGCTCCATCAGGAAAAACGCCACTGCTCCTTCCTGCGCCTTCTACCACGAAATGGAATAGGAAGGGCGCTCAAGCTTGATGGAGGTGAACCGATCGATCGCTGCTTTTGCCTAGAGCATGATCCGGAAAAGTGGCTACCGGTTTTCCGAAAAGATCATGCTCAAACAAAAAGATCGAGCGGGATGACGATTCGAAGAAAAGTCATCACGCTCTAGAACGCGATCTGGGTGCGCATCACAACCGCATCGACTTCGCACCCTTCCCCGTCAGCTCCTATTGCGACATCGATCGACAATCGAAGCGATGAGCGCAGTTACTGCCACGGACTCTCACTGCGCCCATTTGCGGGCTCTGTCATAGCTTGTGAGCGCCGGCCTAATGCTTCGCTGACGCGCGCGCATGATGTCTCGACGGCGCGCGCGCATATGAGCCGCCTACAGACGTCATAGCGCCGGCCCACGTGCTTCTGCCGGAACCAACGCCCAAGCTCTGGTAAAACGCCTGCATGCCGGGTTCTTGGACGGCCTGTTGTGCAATTGCTGGGGTCGCGATCACCGCCGACAGAATCGCGGCCACGCTGAGAAGTTTGAATTTAGTCATCGTCGAATCCCTTCGGGTAAACCCATGCCGAGAATGTGAACTTCGCCAACCCTCGCGAGGTTGTCGTGCAAGCTCGCCTTTATCTCGGACAGATACGACCTGAACCGCGACTGTCAATGGAATGACAGCCATCATATAACGGCATGGCTTAGATCTGCGCCGCCGACGACCGTCAGCGCGGAACGCGTGCCGAGACCGCTTGATAGGTTACGGAATGATCCGGTCGCGTCGAAAATCCGAAAACATCCGAAGAAACATCTCCTCGGTGTCAACTAGCTCGTGGAATCCGAAACGGCGGGCCTTGCTGGTATCGGAGACGATATCGTAGTCGGAAGCGAATACGCCGTCCGGATAGCCCCAGGCCGCAATCTCTTCGAAGCGGTATTTCTGCAATCCGTTTTTTTCGACGATCCGATCCCAGATCGGGCCCTTGTCGGCCATCGATCGCGAAAGGTTGATGTGTCGTGGCGGAGCCAGCTCCATGTCGAAGAAATTGGCGAATCTAGGCCAGAGATTCTGCCATCTGATAAGATCACTATTGGTGATGTTAAAGGCCTGGTTCGCGCATTTCGGATCGGTCGCCATCCACTCGACGGCCTTTGCCAGCAGAGCCGCATCCGTGCATTGGTAGAGTGCGGTATAGGCGCCTGGCTTGCCTGGAAAGCTGAGCGGCAGCCCCAAGGCCTTGCAGATGTTCGCATAGACAGCGATCGCCAAGGTCAGGTTCATCGGGCCTCCCGTGGAGAAACCGCAGACCGCGTGCGGACGCCCCACCGACCACGTCCAGCGCTTGCCTTTCTGGAGTTGTTCGAGAAAGTCCTGCTGGTCGTAATAGAAATTCGGCGGCATGTGCCGCGGATCGTCCTCCTTGGTCGGAGTTTTGTAGGGACCGAGGTGGTTTCCGTACCACCTGGTGCCCTGAGAGAGATGGACATGCTCGAGCGCTCCCGAGGCAGCCTCGACGGTCTTTACGAGGTTGAAGAACATGTTGGCGTTCGCCGACACCGTCTCACCGGGATCGGCGCGCTCCGTGATCGCCAGATAGAACAGGTGGGAGATATCAGTGAGGGGGGCGAGTTTTGCCCGACAGTCGGCCGGATCGAGAAGATCCACGGCGACGTGCCTATAGTTGCCGGGGATCTTCGGTTTGCGGCGCGACACCGCAACGACATCCCAGCCGCCCTGCTCCAGCAGGTGAGTTAGCATATAACCGCCGGCCAGGCCGGAGGCCCCTGTGACAAGTGCGGTACGCTTCGCCTTCGACATCTGTCGTCTCTCCTTTACCTCACCCCGAGATCAGGGCCGCAACTTCACTTCCGCCGCGCCGCCTGGGCTTCGGCCGATCAAACCTGACCTCTCAAACTTGACCTCGCCCGCCATCGACGAACAGTTCGATGCCCGTGACGAAGCTGGAATCGTCCGAGGCCAGGAATACCGCTGCCTTGGCGACTTCGTCCGGCTCTCCTATGCGTCCCATCGGAATGGTGGCGACGATCCTTGCAATGATGTCCGGCGGTTGGAGATCCATCAGGGGCGTCTTGATCGGACCGGGGCTCAGGACGTTCGAGCGAATGCGACGGTCCTTCAACTCCACGGTCCAGGTTCGCACCAGATTGCGAACCGCCGCCTTGGTCGCGCCGTAGGTACCGAAGGAAGCTGTGCCTTTGACGCTTGCGACGGAGCCGATGAGAATGATCGACCCTCCATCGTTCATCAGGGGCAAGGCCTTTTGCACCGTGAATAGCGTGCCCTTCACGTTGAGATCGAAGAGCTTGTCGAAATGCTCCTCAGTGAGGCTCGCCAAGGGAGCGAATTCGCCGATGCCGGCATTGGCGACCAGGACATCGATCTTTCCCTTCGCCTTCACGGTCTCGTACAGTCGATCGAGGTCCGGAAGTTTGGAGACGTCCCCCCGGACGCCTACGACGTTGCTGCCGATCGCCTTCACCGCCTCGTCGAGTTCCTTTTGGCGGCGCCCCGTTATGAAGACGTAGGCGCCTTCATCGACGAACCGCTTCGCCGTCGCGAAACCTATGCCCGCGGTGCCTCCGCTAACCACGGCCACCTTGCCCTGCAACTTGCTCATTATCGTCAGTCCTTTTGCTGGCGAATCTCGTCGACACGGTCGGTGTAGAAGGCGACGTAATCCTTGATGAGCGCCATCGCTTCAAATGGGGTCTCGTACGTCCACACCGCATTGAGGGAGCGATCCCCGCCGGAGGGAATGCTGTAGTAGGAAGCCTCGCCCTTGTAGGGGCAATACGTCGTGTGTTCGCTACGCGCGAGCGCGGCCATATCGACATCGCGACGGGGGATGTACTGAACGGGCGGATAGGACGCCTCGCGAAGCGTCAACGCATCGCGTGTGTCGGCGATAATTTTTCCGCCGACTTTGACCACGACGCGAGATGGGTTCGCTTCGATCGAAATAGGGTGGTCGGGCCCCGGAATCTTCACCGGCTTGTCAGCCATGGTCTGTCTCCTTCTGAATTGGAGGCGGGTCGCGTCAATCCTCAGGCGCTGATCAGTCGAGTGCCGGCTTGATAGCGTTGCAATGCCATCACGCCCCGGCCCTCCGGATCCTGATTGTCGGCACCACCCGAAACGCCGCGGTTAGCCGGCCGGCCGAGCGTCGCCCGGCCAGCCGACAGCTCCTGCGCGACCTCGGCCACTCGGCGGCCAAGGAACTCCGCCGTCCGAAGATCGGAGGACGGCGGGGCAACATCGCCGCTCTGGTCCATGTCGGCCTGGCCGGCCATCCCCAGCGTGTAGCTGTCGCGGTTGAGGATGTCCTCGTTGGTGTAGGAGCGATTATTCCCATAGTTCATCCCGAGATTGACCCAATGCATCTGGTGCTGGGCCGCAAATGTCATCAGCTGGACCAGCGAGTTCTGCTTGTCGCCGCCGCGGGAGGCGCCATTGGTGAAGCCTGCGGCGACTTTGCCTTCCCAGCGCTTCTCGACATATTGGAGACGCGAGGTTGCATCCATGAACGCTTTGAACGGTGCTGACAGGCTACCCATGTAGGTGGGAGCGCCCATGATGATGGCGTCTGCGCCATCGAGAAGCTCCCATCGGCCGGGCGCCTGTTCGGCGGTGACAAGTTCTACGCTGGCGCCATTGATGGCCGCTGCACCACGCGCGACTGCCTCGGCGATCTTCACGGTGTGACCATATCCGCTGTGATAGACGACGACGATTTTGACTGGAACTGACATGGGTCCTCTTGGTTCGGGGTCAGGTCCGACGACGGCGGCAAGAGCGGCGCGTCGGGCATTGGGGTTGGGTCGAAACTTAACTGATCGCGAATCCCTCGTAGCCTCGTTCGGCGCTTTCCCTGCATTTTGCCAGGTAGGCCGGCAGACCACCGGTGAAGGCCAGCATCTCGCGCGGCTTGCCGGGAATGTTCGCGCCGAGATACCAGGAGTCGGCGCGTGGGAAGAGGGTAGCGTCCGCCAGTTCGAGCACTTGCGCTCGCCACGCTTCCTCCGCGGCGACCGTTGCCTCGATCCGCGTGTGATTGCGTTGGCGAAGGTGATCCAGCAGTCGAGCGACCCAGTCTCCCTGTACCTCGGCGCAAGTCGGCCCGTTGCAGAACGCGTTCGGGCTTTGCGGGCCGTAAACGAACAGGAGATTCGGAAAGCCCGCCACGGCCATTCCGAGATGGGCGCGAACGCCCTTCGCCCACTTCTCCCGCAGCGTCTCGCCCTGCGTGCCGCGGATATCGATGCTGGTCAGCCCGCCGGTCACCGCGTCAAAGCCGGTGGCCAGCACAAGAATGTCCAGGTCATGCTCGCCGGCCGTCGTCCTGATCCCGCTGCGCGTCACTCTTTCGATGGGGGCGGTGCGGAGATCAACGAGACTCACATTGTCTCGATTGAAGACCTCATAAAAGTGCTGTTCAAGGGACGGCCGCTTGACGCCGAAGGGGTGAATCGGCTCCGTGGGCGCGAGCATCTCGGCAACGGCAGGATCGTTGATCCGCGCCCGCGTTTTGTCGCGCCAGAATTTATAGGCGGCACGGTTGGCTTCTTCATTCACAAAAATGTCGTTGAACGTGCCAAGCCATGGCGCAAAGCCACCCATCTCCCACAGCCGCTCGAAGATCGCTTGCCGCTCGTCATCGGACACCTCGAACGCAGACTTCGCAAGGAAATCGTAGTCGAACCCGGCGAAGGTCTTCGTGCGCCTGTCATATATCTCCGGATACTTTTCCTTCATGCGGCGAATTGTGTCGTCGTCGAGCTTCGTCTGTCGCATCGGTAACGCCAAATTCGGCGTGCGCTGGAAGACCGTGAGGTGAGCCGCCACGCCGGCGGCTTCCTGAGCCACCTGCACGCCGCTCGCCCCCGTACCGACGACCCCGACCCGCTTGCCGGCCATATCAAGACCCTGCTGCGGCCAAAGCGCGGTGTGATGGCGCTCGCCTGCGAAATCGCTCAGGCCTGGCAGGTCCGGTACGTAGGGCTTCGAACCGAAACCGGTGCAGAGCACGAAATAGCGAGCACTTGCGACGGAGCCATCGTTTGACCGGACAATCCAACGATTGCGCGCCGGGTCGAACTCCGCCTCATTCACGCGTCTGTTGAAGCGAATGTCCCGACTGAGGCCGAGTTTTTCGTCTACGTAGCGGAAATACTCGCGGAGTTCCTGCCACGACGGATAGAGTTCGCTGAACTGCCATTTCCGCCACAGGTCGTCGCGCGAATATTGATAGATCGGGCCGGAAGAATCGACGCGGGCCCCGGGATAACAATTCCAATACCAGACGCCGCCAAGACCGCCCCCGGCCTCAAACACTTGAACGGCCATGCCCATGCTGCGCAGACGGTCAAGCAGATAGAGGCCGGCGAATCCCGCGCCGACGATGATGACGTCGAGATCCTGGCTCCCGCCATTGTCCGTCCGTTTCGCGTTAGTCGTGCTCATATGGTTTGATTCCTTCCCGGACAGGATCAGTTAGCGGTGGGGCGCCCGGAAACCCGAGGGCATTTCGTTTGAGCCGAGCTATCTATTCACCGCGTCGCCGGAAGGCGCGGAAAGGGATATGGCTTATTCCAATGGAGCCCTAAATGCGGAGGCTTGCTGCCAGGACGCCGGGGAGGGCCGGGGCAAAACGACACGTCGAATAATTTCGGAATTTCCGAATTTTACTTGACGGCGGGGTAGCGCGGGGAATGCCGGGTTGTTCCGATGTGACCGTGGTGACTAACTCGCGTGTTTTTTTCTACACGCGAGGCTGCGGGCGCATCGAGCGCCCGGCATTCCCTGCGCCCTCTTCATTCAGAGGGCGGAATGTTCTTGCAAAACCTCGCGCAAAACACGCGGCGAGATCGCGAAGCTGCGGCTGTTTGAAATTGAATCCGTAGCCACCCCTCCACTGTCATCACCCGCCACCGGGTCGGCGCAACGCGCCGCCCGATGACAGGCTCCGGCGGGTGATCCAGTATTCCAGAGACATCAGCAATAGAACCGAAAAGCCGCGGCGTACTGGATACCCCGCATGCGCGGGGTATGACAGCTGTTGTGAAGCGGCGAAGTGCCCGAAGCTAGTTCAACACCCGCTTGATGTCCGGGCTGTCGAGCGAGAACGTCGGCACGTCGATCTCGAACCGCTCGCCGCTCTCGCTCACCATTTGATAGCGCCCGGTCATGAAGCCGGACGTGGTCGGAAGCGGCACGCCGCTGGTATATTCGAAGCGCTCGCCCGGGGCGAGCACCGGCTGCTCGCCGACCACGCCCTTGCCGGGAACTTCTTTTTTGTGGCCTGAGGCGTCGGTGATGATCCAGAACCGGCTCAGCAGTTGTACCGTCTCCTCGCCGTTATTGGTGATGACGATGGTGTAGGACCAGAAATATTCATGCTTTTCGACCGACGAGCGGTCCGGCATGAAATGCGGCTCGACGGTGACTTCGATCTGGCGGGTAACGGCGCGGTACATGCGTACGATGTTCCAGAATCCTCAAGGCGGCATCTTAGCGAAAAGTTCGCGCGGAACCAATCGCCCGCCCGGCATGGCGGCATCCCCGCGGGCAGAAATCTTAAGATCGCCGTTTCAACACAGTTCCAACCTAAAGCGCTCCCGCGCGGCCGCGGCCCGCGTCGCTTGCTTGCAACTGCAGGGCCGATACTATCGGCCGAAGCAAGCTTTCGTGCCGGGCAAGTGCGCAACGCGACTGCCCAAAACCGGTGCCAGATGACGTCAATTGCCGATCGAATCGCCGGACCACCGCTCGCGACGCAGGCGGCTGCGCTTGCCTCCGACGCTGCAGCTGCGCCGGCGCTGCCGACGTTCTCGCTTCCTGTGGGCGGCGAGCGCGAATTGCGGCTCGATCTGTTTCGAGGGCTCGCGCTGTGGCTGATCTTCATCGACCACCTGCCGCCCAATATCCTGACCTGGTTCACGCTCCGCAATTACGGCTTCAGCGACGCCACCGAAATCTTCATCTTCATCTCCGGCTACACCGCGGCCTTTGTCTACGGCCGCGCCATGCTGGAGGTCGGCTTCGTGGTCGCGACCGCGCGCATCCTGCGCCGGGTCTGGCAGATCTATGTCGCGCATGTGTTCCTGTTCACGATCTTTCTGGCGGAGATTTCCTATGTCGCCACCAGTTTCGAGAACCCGCTTTATTCCGAAGAAATGGGGATCATGGATTTCTTGAAACAGCCCGACGCCACCATCGTCCAGGCGCTGCTGTTGCGATTCCGGCCCGTCAACATGGACGTGCTGCCGCTCTATATCGTGCTGATGCTGTTTCTCCCCGTGATCCTGTGGCTGATGAGATGGAAGGCCGACATCGCGCTGGCGCTCTCGGTTCTGCTGTATGCCCTGACCTGGCATTATGACTGGTATCTGTCGGCCTATCCGAACGGCTACTGGGCCTTCAACCCGCTCGCCTGGCAATTATTGTTCGTATTCGGCGCCTGGTGCGCGCTCAGCGGCGCCAAGCGGATGACGCGGCTTCTCTCCTCGCCGGTCACGCTGTGGATTTCTTTTGCCTATCTGTTCGCGGCGTTCTTGGTGACGCTGACCTGGTACATCCCGCAATTGAACCATCTGATGCCGCGGCTACTCGAACAATGGATGTATCCGATCGACAAGACCGATCTCGACGTGCTGCGGTTCGCGCATTTTCTGGCGCTGGCGGCGATCACTGTGCGTTTCCTGCCGAGGGACTGGCCCGGATTGAAATCGCCCTGGCTCAAGCCGCTGATCCTGTGCGGGCAGCATTCCCTTGAGATTTTCTGCCTCGGTGTCTTCCTGGCGTTTGCCGGGCATTTTGTCCTTGCCGAGGTTTCCGGCGGTGCAGCACTGCATTTCGTTATCAGTATTTCCGGAATCCTGATCATGTGCGCCGTGGCCTGGGTTATTTCGTGGTACAAGCACTCCGCCGACAAGGGTGCCTCACGCACAAAAAGCACCGGCGGCAATGCTGATTTGGCAGGAGGGGGTTGATGAACTCAGGAGCCATCCTGGGCCTGATGCTGTTGGCCGGTCTTTTGACCGCGGCGCCCGCGCGCGCCGAAGATGCCCCCGCGCCCGCCCAGGATGCGCCTGCGCGCGCCCAAGATACGCCTGCGCGCCCCGGAGATGCGCCGCAAAGCTGCGAGGTCCCGGAATACCTGCTCGCGACCGATAGCGCGCTTCCCAAGGTCACGGAGGCCGTAAAGAGCCGCCATTTGCTGGATATTCTGGTGATCGGGAGCCGCTCGTCGACCCTCAACACCGCCGAGGGATTGGCCTATCCGGACCGGCTGCAGGCGATGCTGCGCGAGAAGCTGCCCTCGGTTACGGTCAACCTGTCCGTAGAACTGCAGGTAAAGAAGACCGCCGAAGAATTAGCCCCCGGCCTCGCCAAGCTTTTGGAAGGCAAAAAGCCTACCCTGGTTATCTGGCAGACCGGCACCGTCGATGCGGTGCGATCGGTCGATCCCGAGGATTTTCGCAGCGCCGTCGACGAAGGGGTTGCTGCGATGCAAAATGCGGGTGCCGACGTGATCCTGATGAATTTGCAATATAGCCCGCGTACCGAGACCATGATTTCCGCGCCGCCATACCTAGATAATATGCGCGTGGTGGCGCAGCAGCACGACGTTCCGCTGTTCGACCGCTTCGCGATCATGCGCCAGTGGAACGAGCAGGGCGATTTCGATCTGTTCAGCACGTTTCATGGCATCGAACTCGCCAAGCGCGTGCACGATTGCCTTGGCCGGGCGCTGTCGAAATTCATCATCGACGCCGCCCATCTCGGCCCAGCCCAGCAGAATTGAGGATTTAGCGTTAATGAGGACTGAGTGTTGATGAGTCTTGCCCGCCCTTTCTTCCGAACGACATCGCTGGCCGTATGCGCCGCCGCGGCGCTTACCCTGCTGTCGCCGGCCTCGACGCCGCCTGCGCGCGCGCAAGCGGCCCAGGCCGCCCGGCAGCCGACGCAATCCGACGTTGCCAAATCCGATAGCGCCAAACCTGACAGCACCCAGCCGCCTGCCGCGCAGACGAACGGCACCGGCAATGGCGCAGCCGTCGACCAGCCAGATCCGTCGCAGCAAAAGAGCCTCACCACCAAGGCGGTAGAAAAGGCAAAACAGGCCGCGAAATCGGCCGGCGATATTTTCGGCCGCGTGCCGTGCCTGCCGCCGAAGGGCGGCGCCAAGTCGATGGGCTCGCTGCCGCATGTGGCGGGCAAGCTCGCTGCGGGGCAGCCGGTGGTGATCGTCGCCTTCGGATCGTCTTCGACGCAGGGCTACGGCACGTCGTCACCCGAATACGCCTATCCCAACCGGCTGGCCGCGCAGCTGCGCCGGCAATATCCGGGCGCCGACATCACCGTTCTCAATCGCGGCAGGGGTGGCGATGATGCGCCCGAGATGATGAAGCGGCTGCAGGCGGAGGTGATCGATGCGAAGCCGGATCTCGTGATCTGGCAGGTCGGCACCAACGCCGTACTGCGCAATCTCGATCCCGCCGAGACCGCCAAGATGGTGGAGGAGGGCGTCGCGCGCATTCAGGCCACGGGTGCCGATGTGGTGCTGGTCGATCCGCAATATTCTCCGCGGGTGACCGAGCGCGCCGAAAGCGCGAGCAAGATGGTCGGGCTGCTCGGCAAGGTCGCCGCGTTGCGCCATGTCGGCATTTTCCCGCGCTTCGAGGTGATGCGCGAATGGCACGAGAAGCAGGCGCTCCCGGTCGAGAGCTTTGTCATTGCCGACGGGCTGCACATGAATGACTGGGGCTACGCCTGCTTCGCGCAACTGCTCGGCGACGACATCATCAAGTCGGTCGGCCAGATCAAGCTCGGCGTCAACGTCCCCGCCGCCGTGCAGAGGTATCGGCCGATGTGAGGTTATGGCGGCACCATTTACAATCGTCGTCCCTGCGAACGCAGGGACCCATACGCCGCGGCGGAGCCGTGGGAAGAAAGTGGGCGACGGCTTCGCTCGCAACGAGCATCGGTGGTTATGGGTCCCTGCTTTCGCAGGGACGACGACGGATTTTTCGTATTCGCCTCACGCCTGCTCCAGCGCCGCCTGCAAATCCTCGATCAGATCATCGGGATGTTCGAGCCCGGCCGAGAACCTGACAAAACCTTCGCTGATGCCGAGTTCGGCGCGCGCTTCCGGTGTCAGCCGCTGATGCGTGGTGGTGGCCGGATGGGTGACGAGGCTCTTGGCGTCGCCGAGATTGTTGGAGATGCGCGAAACCTTCAGCGCGTTGAGGCAGCGGAACGCCGCCGCCTTGCCGCCCTTGACCTCGAAGCCGACCAGCGTCGAGCCGGCGCGCATCTGCTTCTTGACCAAATCGGCCTGCGGATGATCGGCGCGGCCGGGATAGATCAGCCGCGAGATTTTTGGGTGTCGCGCCAGCGCATCCGCGACCTTCGCGGCTGTGTCGGTCTGGGCGCGCACGCGCACCGCAAGCGTCTCCAATCCCTTCAACAGCACCCAGGCGTTGAACGGCGACAGCGACGGCCCGGTCTGACGCATGAAGTTATGCAGGTGCTCGGCAATGAACGCTTCGGAGCTCAAGATCATGCCGCCGAGGCAGCGGCCCTGGCCGTCGATGTGCTTGGTCGCGGAATACACCACGACGTCGGCGCCGAGTGCAAGCGGGCTCTGCCAGATCGGCGTCGCAAACACATTGTCGACGATCAGCCGCGCGCCGGCTTGATGGGCGATTTCCGCGATAGAGGAGATATCGAGCACGTCGAGTGTCGGATTGGTCGGGCTTTCGAGAAAACAGCTCCTGGTGTTCGGCCGCATCGCCTTCTTCCACTGGTCGAGATCGAGGCCGTCGACCAGCGTGGACGCAATGCCGTAGCGCGGCAACAGGTCTTCCACCACATAGCGGCACGATCCGAACATCGCCTTGGAGGCCACCACATGATCGCCGGCTTTCAGGGGGGCCAGCACCGCCGTCGTCACCGCGGCCATGCCGGTCGCGGTCGAGCGGCCGGCTTCGGCGCCCTCGAGCTCGATCATGCGGCGTTCGAACATCGCAATCGTCGGATTGGAATAGCGCGAATAGATGTAGCCGGGGTCCTCGCCCTTGAAGCGCGCCTCGCATTGCTCGGCGCTGTCGTAGACATACCCTTGCGTGAGAAACATCGCCTCGGAGGTCTCGCCGAATTGCGAGCGAAGGGTGCCGGAATGGACCAGCCTTGTTTCGGGGCGGTAGCGGGCGGTGGACGATTTGGATGCGGCAGACTCAGACATGTGACCTCCATCGTGACCACCTTCAAAAATGGTCACAAAAAAACCGGCCTGGAAAATTCCATTGGGCCGGGATCACACGTGTCCCCGGCCTGTTTAGCGACTTATTTAACGTGGCTGCAAGCCGGCCGGCTCAAATCACCACGGGATAAGTCATGCTCTTATTCGCTCGCGCCCTTTCCGTCAAGGCGGCCATCGGATAACCGGTAAAAGGCCCTATTTTCAGCGTCTGGATGGCGAAAGCCGCTTCAAGGACCTTAATCGTGTCGTTCACGCTTCAACCCGACGCCAACGGCATTCTGCCCGACCGCATGATCGCGGCGATGGCCGACGCCGGCCTGATCCTGCCGGCCTATCCCTTTGTCGAAAGCCAGATCCAGCCCGCGAGCCTCGACCTCCGCCTTGGCGACATCGCCTATCGGGTGCGGGCGAGTTTCTTGCCGGGGCCGGGCGCGACGGTGGCCGAGCGCATCGACGAATTGAAGCTGCACGAAATCGATCTCACCGACGGCGCGGTGCTGGAAACCAACTGCGTCTACATCGTGCCGCTACTGGAGTCGCTCGCGCTGCCGCCGGAAATCGTCGCCGCCGCCAACCCGAAAAGCTCGACCGGGCGATTGGACGTGTTCACCCGCGTGATCGCTGACGGCACGCGGCGGTTCGACATGATCGGTGCCGGCTATCACGGCCCGCTCTATGCCGAGATCAGCCCAAAGACTTTCCCGGTGTTGCTGCGCGAGGGATCGCGGCTGTCGCAAGTGCGTTTCCGCACTGGCGATGCCATCCTCAACGCCGACGAGCTCGATGCGCTGCACGATCTGGAGCGGCTGGTCGATATCGATGACGCCGATCTCGCCAATGGCGTGGCGCTCAGCGTCGACCTTTCCGGCGAAAACGCCAACGGCTTTGTCGGCTATCGCGCCAAGCGCCATACCGGCGTGGTCGATATCGACCGCCGCGGCGGCTACGCGGTCGATGAATTCTGGGAAGCGATTTCGGCCCGGCCTGACGGCAGCCTCATTCTCGATCCCGGCGAATTCTATATTCTCGCATCGAAAGAAGCCGTCCAGGTGCCGCCGGATTACGCCGCGGAGATGGTGCCGTTCGATCCGCTGGTTGGCGAGTTTCGCGTGCATTATGCGGGCTTCTTCGATCCCGGTTTCGGTTATGCAGGGGCCGGCGGACAAGGTTCCCGTGCGGTGCTGGAAGTGCGCTCGCGCGAGGTGCCGTTCATCCTCGAGCACGGCCAGATCGTCGGCCGCCTGGTCTACGAAAAAATGCTGGCGCGGCCTGACGCCTTGTACGGCCAGCGCATCGGCTCCAACTATCAGGCCCAGGGCCTGAAGCTGAGCAAGCATTTTCGGGTATAGCCAGCCGCGCAATTCTCCTGCGATGCAGCATTGCTAGGGCCTTCGACGAAATGCGCCTTTCGGTCACCCCGGCCTGATTGTAGCATCGACGCAAAAGGAACCTCGGAGAACTGGTTCCTACGGGGCAAGGAAAAACAACCAGCGAGGGGATAATTCAATGGCCATGGCAATCACACATGGGACGTTGTCCGCATCCGAGCATAGTGCGCAGTTGCGCAAGGCGGTCGTCGCATCAACGATCGGCACTGCCATCGAATGGTACGACTTCTTCCTTTACGGCACGGCTGCAGGGCTCATCTTTGGCAAGCTCTACTTTCCCAACGAAGATGCTCTAACGGCGACGCTCGCGGCCTTTGGTACCTATTTCATCGGCTTCGTCGGGCGTCCGATCGGCGCGGCGATATTTGGTCATTACGGTGATCGCATCGGCCGCAAGGCGACACTCATCGCCACGCTTCTGTTCATGGGTATCGCAACCTTCCTCATCGCCTTCGTGCCTACCTACGCATCAATCGGCATCTGGGGCGCGGTCATCCTCACGGTGTTGCGGATGCTTCAGGGCATCGGCGTCGGCGGCGAATGGGGCGGATCCGTGCTGCTGGCGATGGAATGGTCGCGTACCCATGGTCAACGCGGCTTGGTGGCATCCTGGCCGCAATTCGGCGTGCCGTGCGGCCTGTTCCTGTCAAACCTTGCCGTCCTCGCATTCAGCCGGTTGACGGGCGACCAGTTCAACACCTGGGGCTGGCGGCTTCCATTCGCGCTCTCGATTGTTCTCGTCGGGGTCGGACTATGGATTCGCCTTGGCATCCTTGAGACGCCGGTGTTCCAGCAGCTGCTGGACAACAGGAAGATCGAGAAGACCCCTATCATCGAGGTGTTCAAGAAGCATCCGAAAGAGATCATCCTCTCGGCATTGCTGCGGATCTCCGAGCAAGCGCCGTTCTATATCTTTACCGCATTCATCTTCGCTTACGCGGTCGGTACCTTGCACATGTCGCGCGATCTGATCCTGAGCGCAGTGCTGGCGGCCTCGTGTGTCTCGTTCGTCACCATCCCGCTGTCGGGCCACATCTCCGACCGCATCGGGCGCAGGAAGATGTATCTGATCGGCGCGGCGACGGTGGGCCTGTTCGGCTTCCTGTATTTCGGAATGGTGGACACCGCGATTCCGTCATTAGTGTTCATCGCAATCGTGCTGTCACTGATCCCGCACGACATGCAATACGGGCCGCAGGCAGCTTTGATCGCGGAGGCCTTTACGCCGCGATTGCGCTACAGCGGTGCTTCGCTAGGCTATCAACTTGCGTCGGTGATTGCTGGCGGTCCGGCGCCCCTGATCGCGACAGCCCTATTCGCCACCTATCACTCCGGCTACGCGATTTCCGTCTATATTGCCGTTTGCGCGGTCATAAGCATTGTGGCGGCGTCGTTCATGCCTGACTACACGGGCCAGGACATTTCGAGGGAGTATGACGACTGAAACAAAGGTGCAACGTCGGATGACGGAAGTGGCCGACGCCACGGACGAGGTAACATGGCTGCGGTGGCGCAGCGTCGCCGATCTCTATCACGCCTATTTCACCGGCCTCATCCTGACCGTTGTCACGCGGCGCGGCACGGCGGACGCCGCTGAATTCGTGTTCCGGGTGTTTCGCCGTCAGCAGCAGGAACGTTTCCTGCCGGGCTTAAAAAAACTCGGGCTCAGCCATCTGCCGCCGGCGGTGGCGGCGGCGCAGTATCACTATCTCTCCAATTGGATCGGCGGCGTCCATGTCGAGTACATGCTTGAGACCGATCGCAAGGCCTGGATCCGCTATCCGCCGCCGCGCTGGATCTGGCGCGGGACCGCGATCTGCGGCGTGCCCGGCGAAGTGTCGCGCGCGATGCTGCGCGGCTGGCACGCCAATAACGGCGTTGCGCTTGGCAATCCCAATCTCGGCTTCGTCTGCACCAAGCAAAGCGTCGACGGCCAGGACGGCCTCGAAGGTTTTTACTGCGAATACGATCACGCGCTCGAGCCCGAGCAGCGCCTGGTGTTCGCCCACCATCTCGAAGCGCCGATGTTCGATCCCGCGACGGCGCCGGCCCTGCCGGTTGCGAGCTGGCCGAAACCGCGGCTCGAAAAAGCCTATCGCAATTACGCCATTGAATATGTGCGGACCGCCGCACCCGTGATGGTGCAATTGTTCGGCCCCGAAGATGCCGGCTATCTGTTGCACCTCACCGGCAAACTGATCGGCATGCAATATTTCGACGAGATCGCGCGCGGCTTTTTGTTGCCGCGGGGGACCGCGAAAGAATTCGATAGATTTCTGCGCGCGTTGTTTGAAGCGCAGGACGATGTTGCGGAGGTCGGCGAGGACGATAGCGTCTATGAGTTCCGGCAACTGACCTGGAAGCTGATGGCGGATGTCAGCGATTATCATCCCGCCTGCGCTGGGGTGATCGAGGGCTTGTTCGAGGGGCTCGCCGCCGGCTGCGGTCGCCATATCGCCGTTTCCATGAGATCGGAGGACGCCGGAAAGCCGCCATTTGTGTGGTCGATCAGCTAACCCCGACTTTCCGCTCTGCGGCACATCGACGACGACTTAATTGCGCAGGCGGCCCATGCGCCTGACGCACGTGGAATCGGATTTGATCGTGCTAGGAAGTACCGCGGCGCGGCAGGCAGATCGGGCCGAGGGAGCGAAATTTGCCCGATATTGCCGTCCCCGAGATTCCCGTCGACGAAGAGGAGCGTCCGCTTCCGCCGCCCGAGCCGCGGGCGCGCAACGCGCTGCTCGACGGCCCGATCCTGCGCACGCTGTTGTGGCTCGCGTGGCCGAACGTGATCGCGCTCTCGGCCGGCACCTGCGTGGTGATCGCCGAGACCTCCTATATCGGCCGGTTAGGTGTGGAGTCGCTGGCAGCGATGGCGCTGGTGTTTCCGTTCGTGATCCTGACCATGACCATGTCGGGCGGCGCGATGGGCGGCGGCGTCGCGTCGGCGATTGCGCGCGCGCTGGGCGCCGGCGATGTCGAGCGCGCCTCGACGCTGGCCGCGCACGCGTTGCTGATCGGCATCTCGTTCGGGCTGACCTTCATGCTGGGCATGCTGATCTTCGGGCCGGCGCTGCTAAAATTGCTCGGCGGCCGCGGCACCGTGCTGGCTAACGCCGTCGGCTACGCGCAGATTTTCTTCGGCGGCGCGGTCTTGCCCTGGCTGATGAACACGATGGCAGGCGTTTTGCGCGGCACCGGCAACATGAAGCTGCCGTCGCTGATGATCCTCTCTTCCGCCATCTGCCAGATCATTCTCGGCGGCACGCTCGGCCTCGGCCTTGGCCCGATCCCGCAATTCGGCATGCGCGGTGTCGCCGCGGGTTCGCTGATCGCCTATTCGATCAGCATCTCGGTGATGGCGTGGTATCTGTTTTCCGGACGGGCGCGCGTCGTTCCCAAGATCAGGGGCCTGCGCATCAAGCGCGCGATGTTCTTCGATATTTTAAAGGTCGGCGCGGTTTCCTGTTTCTCGCCGCTGCAGGGGGTGCTCACCATCAGCATCTTCACTCACTTGTTGGCGGGTTTCGGCACCGCGATCCTGGCCGGCTACGGCATCGGCGCGCGGCTTGAATTCATGCTGACCTCGGTGGCATTCGCGACCGGGATTGCATCGGTGCCGATGATCGGCATGGCGATCGGCGCGGGCCGGATCGCGCGTGCGCGGCGGATCGCCTTGACCGCGGGCCTGGTCTCGTTCGTCTCGGTCGGCGTGATCGGCAGCTTTATCGCGATCTTCCCGGATCTCTGGGTCAACATCTTTACCCATGATCCGGGCGTGCGCGCGGCGAGCCGGCAATATCTGGCGACGGCGGCCCCGATGTACGCGTTCATCGGGCTTGCGATGTCGATGTATTTTTCCTCGCAGGGCGCGGCCAAGGTGGTCGGTCCTGTGCTGGCGCAAAGCGCGCGGCTGGTGTTCATCGCGCTCGGCGGCTGGTGGCTGTCGACCCACAACGCGACCGCCGCGAACTTCTTCGCGCTCGCCGCGGCCTCGATGGGCGTGCTCGGCGTGCTGTCGGCCTCCAGCGTCGTTCTGACGCGCTGGGGCCCGAAGGCCGGCCCCGTTCCGCAAGCCAGGCCGGCGATGTCGTAAACTTGTTCAGCGCCGCCGGTGATGGCGATGATGGCCGCCGCCGAAATTGGCCATCTGCATCAATTGCGGAATCATGCTCATCATGCCGCTGCCGCCACCGCCGCCGAGCATGCCCATGTAGTCGCCGCCGCCCATGCCTATGCCGTAGCCTCCCGGCACGTAGCCGCCGCCGAAGCCGCCGGGGATTCCGCCGCCGCCAAGCATTCCGCCAAAGCCGCCGCCACCGCCTTCCATCATCTGGCTCATCATCGGGCCCATGGTCTGCATCAGCTGGCCGAAGCGGCGCTTGCCCATCTTGGCTTTCATCATTTCGAGCATCGGCGCCATCTGGGTCATCATGTCGCCGCCACCGCCGCCGCCGCCGAAGCCTGCGAATTGGGCCTTCGCCGGCGCTGCCGTCAGCGTCAACAGCACGAGCAGCGTGGCTAGTTTGCACACCAGCCTGTCAGCTCCCGTCATGGTCTTTCTCCTCGCGTGCGCAAGCTCCGCGGACGCGGCGCAAACCGGACGCACCAAGCGAGGCTAGCGACCGCGTGCGGCACCCTCTGTGAGAAAGATCACAATCCCGGTCTACGCGGCGTCGCGCCGGCGCATGATCCGCCAAAGTGTAAGCGGTTTGGCGATAAGATCATGCGCCATTTTAATATTTTTTAGCGCTATCGGACGCAAAACCGGATTCCACTTTTGCTGATCGCGCTAATGCCTTCTGCATCGCCAGCGCTGCCTGATCCATCTGGCTGTCGATGTAGGGCGCGATTTCGTTCGGCAATACATCGACAATCCAGACCAGGCGCGTACGCGTGTCGCCATCGGCAAAAACCTGCACCGACGCGCTGTGTTGTTTCATTCGCTCGCTGATCACGGCATAGACCAACCGCCGTCTGGTCTCGTCGCAATCGACCAATAGTTCGCGCGCCACCGTGCCGTTGGCGAAATTCACGATGCGGGCATCGCCGTCGAGCCGCGCGTCGAGTACGAATCCCGGCACCAGCCGCCGGTGCAGATTGCCGAAGTCGTGAACCGCGCCCCAGACGTCAGCGGGTGAAGCGTCGATAGGGATGTCCTTGTGGATGGAAGCCATGGTGTTCTCCTTGCGCGAGGGATAGCCGTCGTCGCTTCTCCATTCCCGTCATCGCGAGCCAACGGGTCGCGCGAATGCGCGCCCGATGACAGGCTCCGCGAAGCAATCCACGGCCACAAAGAAAGAGTGGATTGCTTCGTCGCTACGCTCCTCGCAATGACGATGGTGAGGGCGGAATGCCAAATTGACTACGTGCAAACCGCCTCGACATTGTTGCCGTCGGGATCGATCAGGAACGCCGCAAAATAGCTCGGGCTGTAATCGGCGCGCGGGCCGGCACCGCCATTGTCGCGGCCGCCGGCCTTGACGCCCTCGGCGTGGAATTTCCTGATTGCCGCGTGATCGGGCGCACGGAACGCGATATGGGCGCCGGCGCCCGAAAGACCTTTGTGCAAATAGAGCCAGAGCGCCGGCTCGCCCTTGGGTCCGAAACCCGCGCCACTATCGTCGCGCGAGCACAAGACATAGCCGAGCGGCGCCAGCGCCGCCGAATAGAAGCGCACGCTGGCGTCGAGATTACCTACTTTCAGTCCGATGTGGTCGTACATGATGATCTCCGGTGAAACTTACGCGTTCGACAACGCGTCTGGAGATCACCCTAGTCAGTGCAGGGCGAGGCGTTCTTGGAGAATCTTGCGCATCCCGCGTGAGGCCTCGCGGAACCTTCGTGGCGAAACCCCTGCGGCACGATGGAAGGTACGGACGAAGTTCGAAAGATCGCCGAAGCCGACGTCATAGGCGACGTCAGTGACGGACCTTGCATCGTCGGCCAACAGCCGCGCCGCATGGCGCAGCCGCGAGCGCACCAGATATTGGTGCGGCGTCACCCCTAACACGCTCGAAAACAGCCTCAGGAAGTGGAACGGGCTGATATCGGCGTGAGCGGCGACGTCCTCCAGATTGATCTGTTGGTGCGAATGCGCATCGATCCACAGCGCCGTCTCCACCGCGCGGCGGCGATCCCGCGAGCTAGCCGGGGCGGGCTTGTGCGATCGCCCCGAGACCACCTCGACAAAGCGGCTCGCAAACATTTGCCCGATCTCGTCGAGGCCGACATCGCTGCGGCCGCAGGCGGAGGCTTGCGCCAATTCGCCGAGCACCATCAATTCGGGCAGCGGCGGCACGGCGCCGACCTGCCAGACGTCCTTGCGGTCGCCGATCGTCTCGACCAGTTCGGGATCCAGGAAAAACGACAGGCACTCGTCGCCGCAGACGTGTTCGTGGGTGCACATGAATTCGTCGCCGGGATGCCCGACCAGGATCGATCCCGCCACCAGCTCGAAGAACCGGCCGTGGCTATGGCAGCCAAAGCTGCCCTTGCGGACATAGGAGATCGAATGGCAGGCGTATTGTTCCGCAAACGGCTTGTCGCCCGGCGCGGCGCAGCACCGGAAGTCGGATACGGAAATGGAGCCGCGCTGGTGGAGGGCCGTTCTCGTCATGGGGTAAATTTAGTTCTGCGGCCGTGGCGGCGCAACGGGGAGCAGCACGTCGAACAGGGTTTTGCTCTTGGCCGGGCCTGCGCCCGCGCCCTCGATCGAGAGCAGCCGGCGCTTGGAAATGACGCCGCCATAGGGGGAAATCCGGTCGGCGTAGCCGCCCGCTTCAAGAACGCGGTGGCAGGGCACGATGATCATGAAGGGGTTTTTCGAAATCGCCTGCGCCACCGAGTGAACCGCGCCCGGAGCCCCGAGACGTGCCGCGACGTCACCATAGGTCCGGGTCTCGCCGCGCGGGATCGCGCGCGTGAGCTCGTAAACGCGCTGATTGAAGGGGTGGATGCCGGAGATATCGAGCGTGACGTCGGAGAAATCGGCCGTCTCGCCGCGCAGCAACGCGGTAATCGCCTCGATCGCAATTTCGACGTTCATCGGCGCGCGCAGTTCGCGGGCGTCGGGATAGAGCTGAAACAGCCGCTTGCGGGTTTCGATCTCGCGCGCCTCGGGAAGCTGCACGCCCAGAATCCCGGAATAGCCCCATGCGATGCCGCATCGGCCGATACCGGTATCGAATATGGAGTAGCCTCGCCCCGCCATGACACCACGCCCCGGCAGCGATCATAACACTGTCGTGTTCCGGCGCATCTGGAATCTTGAGGATCGGATAAAATGGGGGCGAGGGGGCAAATCGACAAAGCGGGGCAAGAAAAACGGCTCCGTGCGGGCGCGCCGGAGCCGTTCGTGGTGCCGCCAAGGGCTGGCGGGCTATTCGCCCTCGGTGCCGATCGCGTAGGCGGTCTCGCCGTGAACCGCGTCGTCGCCCACTTTCAACGTCGCCTCATCCATCCGTAACGGGACGATGAACGAGATCACCTTGAGGATGATGAAGGTCGCGATCACGTTGTAGACGATGATGAAGGCCGCGCCCTCCGCCTGCAGCAGCAGTTGGTTGGCGTTGCCGTAGAGCAGGCCGGTGACGTTGACGCCCGGCGCCTCCTTGTCGGTGCCGATATACATCAGCATGTCGGGATTGGCGAAGATCCCGGTCAGCAATCCGCCGGTGAGACCGGCGATGCCGTGGGTCGATAACACGCTCAGCGTATCGTCCACCTTCATCATGAAGCTGGCTTTCTGCAGCTTGTTCATCGCGAGCCAGGGAATGATGCCGGCGACGACGCCGATCGCGATCGCGCCCAGGCCATCGACATAGCCCGCGGCAGGCGTAATGGCGACGAGGCCTGCGATCATGCCGTTGACGGCACCTAACACCGACGGCTTGCCGTAGGCCATCTTGTCCATCAGCGTCCAGACCAAGAGCGCCACCGCCGTGCAAGTGTTGGTGTTGAGCACGGCAGCGCCGGCATCGGCGTTGGCGAAATAGGGGTCGCCGCCGTTAAAGCCGTTCCAGCCCAGCCATAGAATTCCGGCGCCGACCAGCGTCATCAATAGGCTGTTGGGCGGGAAATGCTCGCGATCGGCCTGCAGCCGCGGACCGACCAACCATGCGGCAACGAAGCCCGAGGTGCCGGCGGCGAGATGGATGACGTAGCCGCCGGAAAAGTCCGCAACCCCCATGCCGGCGAGCCAGCCGCCGCCCCACAGGCTGAACGCCCCGACCGTATAGACCAGCGTCATCCACACCGGGCAGAAGATCATCCAGGCCGTAAAATTCATCCGGCCGAGCACGGCGCCGGCGAGGATGATGACGGTGATGGCGGCGAACACGAACTGGAAGAAAATCAGTGTCGCCATCGGAAAGGTCAGCGGCGGCATGCCCGATGCCGCGGCCGGAACGATTGCCTGGCCGGTGATAAATGATGCCGATGTCGCTAACCCCGGCTTGCCGAGGAATGGAAACCATTGCTCCCCGAATGCCATGTTGTAATCGAACAGGACCCAGACGACGAGGACCGACGCGAAGGCGTACATCGCCATGAAGGCGGAGTTGATCGCCCATTTCTTCTTGACGATGCCGCCATAGAGAACCGTCAGCCCGGGAATACTTTGCAGGCCGACGAAGGTTGCCGCCGCGAGCTGCCAGGCGTTATTGCCAGTATCCAGCCATTGTGGTGATGGAACGAGTGCCATGAGCCTTCCCCCAATCGAGTTTGTTATGAACCAAACCGAATCTGCGCCGGCGGCACAGACCAGCGTTGGAGTAAAACGCAAGGAATATACCACTCATCTCGGCCCTATCCGGCATTGACGGGACAGCGGTTTTCCATAAAGTTCGTACGCCGGGCTTAGATTGATGTGATCAAATAATATGCAAATGATCATGAAATAGGCACGAAGAAGGTAAAAACGACTCGGGCGAGGGGACCGGTGATTCTGACCCGGCTAGCGGCGGGAATTAGCGCATTGGCGGTCGGCATGGCGTCGCCCGCGATCGGCGCAGAAGCGCCGCGCGGCGAGATTCCCGTCACCTGCACCAATATCGCGAGCGGCGCGAACTGGCAGATCAGGATCGACTACGACAAGGGCACGGTGGATTCCAATCCGGCCCGCATCAGCGACGCGCAGATTTCCTGGCACGATGCCAGCGACGGCGGCAACTACACGCTTGACCGCAAATCCGAGAAATTGACGGCGATCGTCGCGTCGAGCACAGGCGGCTATTTTGTCTACCATCGTTGCAAGCTGGAGAATTGAGGCCGTGATGCCGCAATCCTGCGGCGCGGTCACCGCGTTACTCTTCCGGGTCATGCTCTTCTAAAAAATTGGAGCGGCGTCGATGGCTCAGCGCCTTTCCGGCGTCAAGGTAAGCGTCGGGTTCTGTTCCGAGACCGGACCGCGCAAGCGCAACGAGGATTTCGCCGGCGCCGTTTTCGGCCCGGAATTGCCGCAGCCGCGCCGCGACGTGGTGGCGGCGATCTCGGATGGCATCGGCGGCGCCAAGGGCGGCCGCGAGGCGGCGGAGATCGCGGTGCGCGGTTTCCTCGATGGATTTTGCGATCTGCCGGAGACCATGGAAGTGCGGCGCGCGGCCGCCACCGTCATCGATGCGCTCAATGGCTGGATCCACTCGGAGGGTCAACGCGATCAGCTGTTGATGGGGATGGGATGCACCTTCACCGCGCTGGTGCTGCGCGGCCGCATCGCCCATGTGCTGCATGTCGGCGACACTCGCGCCTACCGGCTGAGCCGCGACCGCCTGACCCTATTGACATCAGACCATGTGCGGCCGGGCGGCGACGGCCGGTCGAACATCCTGACCCGCGCGCTCGGCGTCGAGACCGAGGTGCGGCTGGACTACACCAGCCAGCCGCTGGCGCAGCACGACCGCTTCCTGCTCTGCAGCGACGGCGTGCACGGCACTCTCGCGACGGAGGCGATCGCCGACATCATGCGCCAGCGCGTCTCGTCGGAGGATACCGCGCGCGAGCTGGTCAGGGCTGCGCTTGATGCAGGCAGTACCGACAACTGCACCGCATTGGTGCTCGACGTGGTCGGTCTTGAAACGGCTGAAACCACCGACATCGGCGCCGACATTGCGAAATTGCCGCTCATTCCAGTGCCGCAGGGCGGCGAGACCGTCGATGGCTTCGTGCTCAAGGTGCTGTTGTCCGACGGACGCTACACCCGCCTGTTCGGTGCCGAGGACGAGGTCGAGGGCGGCGAGGTGGCGTTGAAATTTCCCAAACCCCGGATGGTCGACGAGGCCAAATTCCGCGAGACTTTTGCCCGCGAGGCATGGGTGGGCTCGCGCGTCAACAGCCCGTGGCTCGGCCATGTCATCGAACTGCCGCCGGGGCGGCAGAGCTGTCTCTACACCGTCATGCCGCTTTATGAGGGCGAGTTGCTGGAGACCCGGCTGACGCGCCGCCCCGGGCTCGGTCTGGAAGAAGGACGTAACATCGCGATAAAACTTGCGCGCGCGGCGGCGGCGCTGCACCGCGCCGGCATCATCCATCGCGACATCAAGCCGGACAATGTCATTCTCGAGCGCGAAGGATCGCTGAAACTGATCGATTTCGGGGTGGTGCGCATCCCCGGACTGGAGGATGCCCCGCCGCAGGACATACCCGGTACGCTAGCCTACATGGCGCCGGAAATGCTCGACGGCGAAGCGGGCACCGAGGCGACCGACATTTACGCGCTCGGCGTCACCATGTTCCGCGCCTTCGCGAGCGAATATCCGTATGGCAATGTCGACGCCATCAGCCCGCCGCGCCGCGAGCGGCCGACACCGCTTTCGGCCTTGCGCCCGGACCTGCCGGCCTGGCTGCAGGCAGCGCTCGCACGTGCGCTCGCCAAAGATCCCGCCGAGCGCTTTCCCGACATGACCGAATTTGCCATCGAGATGGAAGCGGGACCCGCGAGCGCGCCGCACGCGCCGAGCCGGCCGCTAACGCTCTATGAACGCTACCCCTTGCGATTTTGGCAAGGCATCTCCGCGCTGCTGGCGCTCGCGCTGCTGGTGTTGTTGCTTCGGCATTAGGGGTAAGCCTTCGCGAAAATTGATCCGGGCAAGTCCGCGCAGGCGCAAACTGCCGCTTGGCGTAACGCGCAGTCTCGGCTAAATCAGGGGACGACCGCGGGCGTAGTTCAATGGCAGAACGGCAGCTTCCCAAGCTGCATACGAGGGTTCGATTCCCTTCGCCCGCTCCAAGCACTTAGCCCATTTTCAGGGTTCGGGTTTTGTCGTTGGTTTTGCACGTTACGTTCGCCTTTCGTTGATTTGCCGGATCAAGGCTTTCGTCGCCGCCGTGCGATCTACGTAGCGCCGGATGATCTTGGCGACGTGTTCTTCCTCCCACGCCAGTATTTCGGCAATCACGCGCTCGGGTATGTTCGCGGTGTAGAACTTGGTGACCGCCGTTCCCCTCAGGTCGTGGAAATGCAGGTTGCGCTCATTCATCTTGGCTGCGATCTTGGCCCGGTTAAACGCGGTGCCGAAACCGTTGGCCGTCCAGGGCCGGCGCCGGACGTTCGTTAGGATCGTTGTCGATCGCTTCGGAATCCCCTCCAGAACCCGCCGCAAATCATCGTAAAGAGGAATCATTGCCGTGCGACGATGCTTGCTCTTACCGGTGGTGATCGTGATTGCGTCGTCGCCGACGTGCGACCATGATAGCCGCAATAAATCGCTGAGCCGCAGTCCGGTATGGGCGGCGAGATCGACAGCATGACTGATATCCGCAGAGCATGTTTTCTTAAGCTGTGCGATGTCGGCTTCGGTCCAGATG
The DNA here is from genome assembly GCF_900141755.1 of Bradyrhizobium lablabi. Lineage (NCBI taxonomy): Bacteria > Pseudomonadati > Pseudomonadota > Alphaproteobacteria > Hyphomicrobiales > Nitrobacteraceae > Bradyrhizobium > Bradyrhizobium lablabi. The sequence goes on from NZ_LT670844.1 coordinate 4,855,267, forward strand.
ATCTCCGATCGGTTGGCGCTGTAGAGCTGCTTAATACCTTCGCAGGGATTTCCGGCGATCTTGCCGAGAGGGTCTACGGCATATGACAACACACGCGAGAGAACTTGCATGGCGTAATCCGCAGTCCGTGGCTTGTCGGACCACTGACTCCGCCAGAGACGGATGACGGGCCTGATTTTGTCCGGGCGATCGAATTGCGCGATACGGAGATCGCCGAAGTACTGGCCTATACGATCCAGCCACCGCGACCAGTTGCGTTTAGTAGAATCGGCGAGGGCCTTGTAGTCCCCACTGGCCTTATAAAGGGTAACGAGCGATCGGAACCGGGCCGTATCTGGCGTTCGGTGGTTTTCGACCGCCTCATTATAGGCGGCCATGAATTCAGGAGAACCGGGCTCACCGCGAAGACGCGGGCCGCCGCGCCATGCATAATAGTAAGTCTTTCCTTTGGAATTGACCTTTGCGATGCCCTTCAAATCAACTCTGACCATGCCGCGCCGCCTTGAAAGTTACCAGTTCTAGGTCCAGTTCGTGCTCGGACGTTTGCGGGCTGTCGCCGATCGTTACAATGATGATCTTTCCAGCCTTGTCGATTTCAACCCGCTGTATTTCAATGCCAGCAGCGATTGCCCCACGCAACGCGCGTGTGACATCTTGTTGTTTGAATGTGCAAGGGCGACGGGCCATTCATAAGACCCGCAAGCGGAAGAACAGCCGAAAGTAGTTTATCGATGGTGGAGGAAGTTTCGGCATCGTATTCCAGAGGTGAATGCGACCTCTGAAATTGCCGCGCGTGCAATTCCAGTACGCGGCATCTAGGTTTACGAGCTTCAACCATTTCGAACAAGCGCTTGCCGCAAATAAATTTCGTGAATTTATCCCGTGTTTTCAATAGTTTCGCCTTTTCAACTCGGGCTGCGTTTGCAGGCGACCTGCAAGTGGATCGAGTTTTTGCTGTATTACCTGCAAGCTTGCCTGCAACTCTTGGCTCGCTGCGATCCGAGCTTCCAAGGCTTCCAACAGTACGGTCATGTATCGTGGAATCTGGCGGCCGCGAAGAGGGCCGAACCGAGCCGGACGAGCCTTCGTATCTCAAATGGCCGGTGTTACTTGTCCTGCCTCCGACTTCGATCCTACCGAGCTGAAGATTCGGCATCACGATACGAGTTTGATAATTTTTTGTGAATTTTCGCACTGTTAAAAGATGAGGAGGGGGCATTGCAAACCTTCGGTTTTGCTACATCCTAGCCGACTCACGTAGTGTTGTTGCATTGGCCAAAGCATAGACCAAACAAAAGCCTTCCACCGACCTTTCTACGCGAGCCCACGAAATGGCGGCTCAACTAAAAGCGGACCTTGATACTCTTAAGTCTGAGATGGGCATCACATGAGCATTCTCCACGTCAACCAAATCGATGGCGCATTGCATCGTTTATTCGATAGCAAGATCGATCTCAGTGATGTGCAGCCCGCTACTCCCGCCGGGACAAAGGCTTTCCTCACCAGAGCACTTGCAGCGTTTGCCATCATGCAGCTCGTTGGTATCTCCGCCGATGACGCTGCGCTTGCCGTTACGGACGGCACCGGCGACAACGGAATCGATGCGCTTCACTACGATCGCCTGACGAAGACGATGTTTGTGGTTCAGGCGAAGTGGCACTCGGACGGCAATGGCGCGTTCGACCGTGCAGATATGCTTAAATTCACGAAGGGATTTGAGGACCTCGCGGAACAGGAGCTTGCCAGGTTCAACGCCAAGGTCAACGCTAAGGCTGACATGATCAAGGAAGCGCTGCACGACGACAAAGCTAAGTATGTGCTGGTCCCCATCCACACGGGGACGAACGATCTTGCCCCTGAAGTCCAGCAGGATCTCGACGACTGCCTTGCGAAATATAATGACACAATGGACACCCAAGCATCCGACCTTCTGGAAGTTAGGCTGCTTAAGCAGGGCGACGTGCACGCCCTGGTCGCCCGAGGAACGCAAGGTGACCCTATCGATCTAGAAGTGGCGCTTTTTCAATGGGGCGAGGCAGTCGATCCGTACTCAGTGTACGGGCAAGTTGCCGCAAGCGACGTTGCAAGCTGGTGGAAGGACCACTATCCGCAAATCGTGTCACAGAACATTCGCATGTTCCTTGGGGCGGATACGGAAGTAAACGTCGGTCTCCAGACCACTCTACTCAACGACCCCAAGCATTTCTGGCACTTTAATAACGGTGTCACAGTCATCTGCCGCGAGATCAGTCCCAAGATGGTTGGCGGCAAGAGCAAGGAAGCAGGCTACTTCAACTGCTATGATGTCCGAATCGTTAATGGAGCCCAGACCGCCGGATCGATTGCTACTGCATACGACAAGAAGAAGGACGCAGTAGAGCAGGCGCGGGTCCAAGTTCGGTTCATTGCTGTCGGGAACGGTCAGGAAGCATTGCTCGGCGATGAGATCACCAAGGCTACCAACACCCAGAACCGGATCAATCCCAAAGACTTTGTCTCACTCGATCCCGAGCAGAACCGTCTACGCACAGAGCTCATGATCGAAGGCGTCTTCTACAACTACAAATCAGGAGACGGCTCCATACGTGACCAAAAGACCACGGACATCGAGGAAGCAACCGTTGCCCTCGCGTGCGGCAGTTCCGAGCTTTCGCATTCCACCCTTGCCAAACGCGAAATCGGCCGCCTTTGGGAGGACACCACAAAGCCCCCCTACAAGGCGCTATTCAACCCGAGCGTATCGGGCCTGAAGCTTTGGCAATCTGTTAGGATACTCCGCCTCGTCGAGAATGCGTTGAGCACTAGGCTTGCTGCGGTAAACGGCCGAGAGGAAGGGTTCTTTATTCACGGAAACCGGTTCATCGCCCACAATGTGTTTCAGCGTCTGCCCGCCGCGATTGTGAACGGTTCAACGCCACTGCAGGCTAAAATCGCCGTGGACGTGGCTAAGCTTGTCGACGACATCTACAACGGTCTTTCGGCTGAGGCGAACAAGCTTTACCCGCAGGCCTATTTGGCTCAGCTGTTCAAGAACCAGCAAAAATTGACTGCCATATCGAAGGCCATGGCATCAAAACTCTGACGTATGTGAGGAATTGGCACTATTTCGATGGCGAGTTGGGCCGGTGAAAGTCCTCGGGCCAGTACTATATCACAGGCCGTGGTGAAAAATATCGAGCTTCATGCTTCGACACCGCAGCCGCAAGGATATGGATGGTAAGCCGATTGGCTTGAGGACATTCGATGCTTCCGAGCTGGCTTGATGCGGGGGCTCGGGCGAGCCTGTCCAGCTTGCAGGGATGGCGACGAGGCTTCAGATTTGCAGGTTTCCTGCAAGCCCGGGTGTCTTACAGGGCGGCGTAATGCTTTGGTCTTACAGTAGATGGGGCACATCTTGTATTTTGATAGGAAAAGCGGTGTGCGTTACCCGCGATTAGCAGAATCGAGTTTTTTCCCGGTTTTCGTGCGGTGCAAATCCCTGAAGAGAATCGGTCTTACGTGTAAGACGGTGTTGCACTATTCGGCGTTTCTAACGGCGGGTGTGCTTCATACTCAGTGCTCTTAATCTCGGACCAATTGAAATTGGAAATTTTTTATAGGGATTTTCGCACTAATACATATAGGGAGGGGCGATCTGCATCTCCTCGGTTTTGCTCCCGATTGAATGTCCGCTATTGGGTTGCCGGCTCAACCGGTCGACGCAACACAGGCGCTAAATCTCTCTGCTGGGGTTTCAAATTGCAAGGTCTCACGTGGTCGTTCGTTTAGCTGACGAGCCACTTTGTTCAGGTAGGCTTGTGAGTGCACCGACAAGTCGGTGCCCTTCGGAAAGTACTGTCTCAGCAGGCCATTGGTGTTCTCGTTCGACCCGCGCTGCCACGGGCTTTGCGGATCGCAAAAATATACGTCGATTTTGGTCGCCAACGTAAAGCGACGATGATCCGTAAGTTCCTTTCCCCGATCCCAGGTCAGGGACTTATACAGCTCCTTTGGTAGCTTCTTCGCCTGCTTGATGAGCGCGGTGACGACCGTTCGGGTGTCCTTACCGGCCACCTTGGCCAACATCACGTAGCGCGTATGACGCTCGACCAAGGTCGCGATGTAGCTGTTGTTCGGCCCGGACAGCAGATCGCCTTCCCAATGGCCAGGCACCGCTCGATCTTCAACCGCCGCCGGTCGCTGGCGGATTGAGACGATATCCTTGATATGCCCCCGTCTATCGCCATCCGGATCGACCGGCTTGGAGCGACGCATCGAGCGCTTCGATCGAAGATGACTAAGCAGCTCTTTCTTGAGCACGCCACGGGTTTGTACAAATAAGCTGCGGTAGATCGTCTCGTGTGACACCTGATTACACTCGTCTTCAGGATGCGTTCTCTTCAGCCAGCCGGCTATCTGCTCGGGTGACCAATCCAATCTGAGCTTCCCCGCGACAGCTCGCCGTAGCCGCGGACTGCTCGCCAATTTACAGCATTTTGGACGACGAGCTCGCGCCCAGGCATTCTCGTCCGCAAGCGTCGCTCGGTAGCGATCATAGCCGCCATTGCGGCTCATTTCCCGGCTCACCGTCGAGGGTGAGCGGCCAAGCAACTTGGCGATCGATCGGGCCGATCGATGTGCCGTAACACCTCTGGAAATCACCTCGCGTTCCGCGAGCGTCAATGCCAGCCTGGAGCGACGCCGCTCGGCAGGACGAATCCCACCATGCGGAGCCACCAAAAAATAGATCGACGATGACTGCTTACCAAAAGCGCGTCCGATCGCCTTTAGCGACTCCCCGCGCTTCCAGCGATCCCATAACTCCGTTTTCTCTGCCGCAGTAAACCCTCTATGAAATTTGTGAGCCATCAAACCACACTCCATCTCTCCTTTAAGATAAAGTGTTGCGTCAACCGGTTGAGACCACCGGTGGAGATCGGAAGTCGCTCGATCATGGCGCCATGTCCGAAAAGTGCCAACAACGGAAGTCGCCTCTTTCCTATTCGATCACCTCGTCGGCACGGGCGAGAAGAATGGGCGGCACCTCTAGACCTAGCGCCTTGGCGGTTTTGAGGTTGATCACGAACTCGAACTTGGTTGGCTGCTGCACAGGTAGATCAATGGCCTTCTCGCCCCGGAGTATCCGATCTACATACGCCGCTGCCTGTCGGAATTCATCCACGATGTCGGGGCCGTAGGAAACAAGGCCTCCCGCGTCGGCGTAAAACCGAAACGCATAAATCGCGGGCAGGCGATATCGAGCCGCCTGTTCGACGATTAGTTTGTAGTGAAAAGGCAGGAAGCTGTCCGGCGGGATGATCAAGCCCGAACCCGGCTCTCCTCCGAGCCGCGCCATCACCGCTTCGATCTCCCCGGACGCATGAACCGGCGTCGTCACGGTTTCCATGCCAAACCTTGGAGCAGCCTCCTGCGCCGAAGGAACGAATAGTGGCGCAACGGGGGTCGCGCCCGGGTTGAACATAATTGCGACGCGCGTGACGTGCGGGGCAATCTCCTTAAGCAGTTCCAACCATTTCGCTCCCATACTCGGCTCAAAAGTCGTGAAACCGGTGGTATTGCCGCCCGGATGTGCGAGGTTCGCAACGCCGGCCGGCTCGCTGACCCCCACGAACACGATCGGCGTCGTGCGGGTCGCCTGCTGCACGGCCCGCAAGGCCGCTCCGGAACTGACGACCATTACGTCTGGTGTCAGTCGCAGTAAGTCCGTTGCGGCGGCGCGCGCCCGCTCGTCTTCTCGGACGCCGAAACGATAGTCGATCTGAACGTTGCGACCGACCTTCCATCCCAGCTTCTCGAGGCCCTGCTGAAATGCGGTGGTGCGAACCAGGGTTTGCGGATCAGTCTCGGAGAGAATAACCAAGACGCCGACGCGCCGCTTCTGGTCGGGCTGTTGTGCACGCACGTCCGGCGGCCACATCACTGCCGCGCCACCGAGAAGCGTGATGAACTCGCGTCGCTTCATTGTTGTTCCGTCCCCGATGCTCCAACCGGAGCGTAAGCACTTTTCAGCATAAGTCCAAGCGGCCGGATGTCCGAGTCGGGTCAATCGCTCCACTTTGACCGTGCGCCGATCACTTCCGGTCTTTCCCACTTAGCGGACATTTTCCATGTCCGTCGGCATGTCTCAAAGGTGCCACAAGCCGACGTGTCCCGGCCGCTTATCCGATGACCTCGTCGGCGAGTGCGAGCAGCTTGTCTGGAATGGTGAGGCCGAGCGCCTTCGCAGTCTTGAGGTTGATGACCAACTCGAACTTGGTCGCCTGCTGCACCGGCATATCGGCCGGCTTTTCTCCCTTGAGTATCCGACCGACATATATTCCTGTCAGACGAATAAGGTCGACGGGGTTGGTCCCGTAACTTATCAAGCCGCCGGCTTCGGGGTACTCGCGCCATGCCGCAATGGAAGGGATGGCATACCGGGCGGCCAGAGCTGCGATTTGCCAGCGCTGGCTGAAATAGTACGCATCGGCCCCAATCACAATCGCGCGGGCACCTAGGGCGATCAGATTCGGAAATAAAGCATCAATTTCATCTTGATGTTTCGCCTCAGCAACATGCAGCTCCAGCCGCAGAGATCGCGCCGCGGCTTCAACCTCCCGGCGTTCAGCCTGTTCAAATGGATTTGCTGGATTTGTCAGTAGCGCGATAGTCGCCGCGGTGGGTATCAATTGATGCAATAAATCGACCCGCTTTGTGACCACAGGGACCTCAAGCATAGCAAGCCCTGTGATGTTGCCTCCCGGGTGCGCGAGGCTCGCGACGAGCCCGAACTCGACGGGGTCACCCCCTATCATGAACACTATTGGAATGGTTTGTGTAGCTGCCTTCGCAGCGAGCGCCGCCGCTGTGGATCCCGGCACTGCGATGGCAGCAACCCGACGACCGGCCAGTTCGGCCAATATGCCCGGCAAGCGTTCGTGACGGCCTTCCGCCCACCGCCATTCTATGACGACGTTCTTATTTTCGACGTAGCCGGCTTGCGTCAGGCCTTGACGAAATGCGTCCTCAAAACGCGTGTTTTCCCCACGCTTGGCGAGACGCACAACACCGATGACGGGCATGGGCTGCTGCTGCGCGGGCGCAGTCAATGGCCAAGCGACGGCGGCGGCGCCAACCGCGGCTATCAACTCTCGCCGTCCGATTGTGGCTGGCATTTGCCTCTCCTCCGAGGGCTGCCTACCAATGGCAATGATACCACGCCGCGAGCATACTGTATTCGAGGTCAGGCCAGGCTGGATGCAGTGCTTCAGGGCCGGAGCAATGTCTCCTCCGGGTCAAAAGGCGAAGTGGTGAGCCTTCCGGCCCATGTCCGCTATGAGGGTAAGACCAGACCCGTTGTCGCGAACTGCGACAGTACGCGCTTTACCTGGGCAGCATGCCAAGCACCGCCACGAGGCGCGGTTATCCCTCTTTGATTAAGGCCGGATGCCACGGCGCAGAGCGATTGAGCACCGCTATTCTGGATTTCAAGGATGGTGGTACGTAAATCGGACGCCCGCCGAACGGCTTTATTGGTTCTTGCGGCCCGCGCCCGCGCAAGGTCGTTGCAGGTTCCTGCACGGTTTCGGAATCCCCCAAGGCGGACGCCCCGGGCTTTGGCCGCCGCTAGGGCCGCCCGGGTACGATCCGAGATCATTCGGGCTTCGTGCTCTGCGACGGCCGCTAGGATATGGATGGTAAGCCGATTGGCTTGAGGAAAATCGACGGCTTCAAATTCGACACCCGACTCCATGAGATTGGATACGAAGGCGACGCTTCGGGCGAGGCGGTCCAGCTTGGCAATGATCAGGGTGGCCCGATGGAGGCGGCACGCGGCAAGTGCCTCCGCAAGCCTCGGACGATCATTTTTACGCCCGCTTTCGACTTCGGTGTATTCGGAGATCAGATCGCCGCCATCGCTTAGCCGATCATTTACGGCCTTCCGCTGGGCATCAAGGCCGAGGCCGGACCTACCTTGGCGTTGGGTGCTTACCCGGTAGTATGCGATATAGCGGGTGTTTCGCATTGGATGCTCTCCGTAACATTTCGTGCAACGTCGGATGCACGAAGCGTTACAGAGGGCGATTCGAGCCGCCACTCAAGTTTTGTAACAGGCAGAGGAGCAACTGTTCGTCTCGGCGACGTCGCTGGTGTATCCATGTCGAAAAAAGCATCGCTGTTGATAACGCCGTTTGCGAAAATTCTCCTGCGTCTAGCCGTATTAGAATTCGAAAGCGACGCGCGTACTTCTTGGCACACACGCCGCCCTCTCAATTAATAAAGTCCAATAAGATGTACTTAAATGATATCACGTTGAAGTAGGGACAGCTCGGGAGGCTGTGAACTACTGATGAGTTTAAAGGGCGGCACCTGAATCGGGGAATGAAGGGAAATGTCGGACACCTTAAAAGCAGCACTGATCGCACTTGTAGGTACGGCCATATTGGCTCCGTTAGTAGTTAGATGCCTCGCGTGGTTGGGGGAAAAGCGCTCTCAATTACTGGTAGTTTTGACCTGGAATCAAGCAGGGAAGTGCGACTATCTTGAAGCCATAACGAGCAAGCTGATCCTAGGCAGCAAAGAATTTCGGGAAGCTGCAAGTGTCGACGAAAGTAGGTGGAGGGATCTTAGGATATTTCGAACGTTCTTTTCCGCGCAGTCGTACATGCGGTTTGTTATTCTAAACAATAGCCGCAAGAAGTTGTCTCACCTAACCCTCTTTGACAATGAATGGAGCGACCTTTTTCAAATCGACCAGGGACCGACGATCTCTGTTGAGAGGGGGCAACCAATGGTGCTGGGTGATGTACAACCCGGGAGGGAAATCGTGCTGCACCTATGGTCGTCAAGCAATATCCCCGTTTGGAATCCGGATACCAGAAAGCGGTTTAAGTTCTCAGCTGATGAGTTAGATCGGGTAAAAATCAAAGAGCCCATGCAAGAATTTCTGAAAAGGAGATATCAGCATCGAATTTTGAAGTATTTAGCAATTAGCACCTGGGCGACCTTAGTCGGGTTAAGCGGGCTCGCGTACTTTGGTGGCGACATTCACATTGCTATCAAGTGGTAATAGAATGCATTGACTTTATTACGCGGCAACCGCGCTTATCACTATGTGGGTTCAGGCCGGAAAATCCGGAAGCACAGATCGATAATTCGCCGGACTTCTTCGGATATGAGGCGCGCCCGCTAAGCGGAAGGAGAACACCGTGAAACCGACCGGCCAGACCCTCATTCGTAAGACTATCGCCAGCGGCTTAATCGCGATGGCTTGTTTCGCGTTGACGCCGCGTACAATGGCCCAATCACTCTCGACTGAGGGCATCGTAAAGCTTGCCAACTCAAACATGGAATATTTCAGTCAAGGCAAAGGCGAAGCCATTGTGCTGCTTCCTGGCGGGACCTTGACCGTAGGTTACTTTGACGCCATGGCCACAGCACTCGCTGCGCAGGGGTATCGAGTGATCGGCGTCAACTTTCGCGGGTCCGGGAAAAGTACAGGGCCCAGCGAAGGGGTCACGCTCCAAACCAACGCCGATGATGTTGCCGGTGTCATAACGGCGCTCAATGTTAGTCCCGTTCATCTAGCCGGTAACGATTTTGGAAACCGCGTAGCCCGCATGCTCGCCGCGTCGCATCCGGAACTGGTGCACAGCGTCATCCTTATTGCGGCTGGTGGAAAAATCCAGCCGAAGCCCGAGGCTTCTCACGCGTTGGAGGTCATATTCAACCCGGCGTCCACGGAAGCGGAGGTCCTCTCCGAGATGAAGTATCTCGTGGCCAATGAGGCGGATGCCGCACGAGTGTGGAAAATCTTGAACGCTTCGCGTGACCCTAAGGCTGGTGCCATAGAAGAGGCGGCTGCAAAGGCGACGCCGCTTGCGGCGTGGTGGGCACCCCCGGGAAACACCAAATACTTGATCTTGCAAGGAGCGGACGACCAAATCGCTCCACCGGAGAACGGCGTTTTGCTTCAAAAGGAACTGGGGCCCCGTGCGACCGTAGTGAACGTACCCGGCGCGGCGCATCTGTTGCCGATCGAACTGCCAGCAGTCGCGGCATCTCACATCGTCGAGTTCGTTAAATCTGTTGGTAAGGCGCCCTGATAGCTCGGGCGATTGTGAAAACTGTCCGAAGTCTGTTCAGGGTCAATCGCGTCGTTTTGACCCTCCGCCGACTACTTCCGGTCTTCCCTCGTAAGCAGACATGCTCCGCCTCAACCTGACGGGCTGTAAACGGTTTGAACGCGGCGCTGGAGCGGTCTATAAAAAGCGTCTCGGGGTAATCCGCCGACATCACGATGACACAACGATGCGAAACTAAAATCAGGTCGAAAAACACGAGAAGTACCTGATTTTATTGAATAAGTTAGCGGTCGTAGTTCAATGGCAGAACGGCAGCTTCCCAAGCTGCATACGAGGGTTCGATTCCCTTCGCCCGCTCCAGGCCCCACCGGGTAGGGGCAGGCAGACCTGACCCCCGCTTTCGACGGCAGGGCCGGAAGGCTGTCATGCAATCCGGTGACACGGCCACGCTGATCCGGACAAGTGCATTTACCCGATCTTACAGACTTGTCCGTTAGGGTCCCCCGCGATCGCGGTATCTCCGCCGTTGCGGTGTGGTTAACAATGTTCAAGATTTACACGTGCATTGCCTACGCCCACGATTTGAGGCTGGTCGGTCTTGCGGCCCTGGTGTGCGTGCTGGCGTCATTTGCGGCGATCAACCTGCTTCGCCATGCCCAAAAATCCTCAGGTCAGACGCGGGGCATGTGGCTGGCCGTGTCCGCCATATCTACCGGCTTCGGCATTTTTGCAACGCACTTCATCGCGATGCTCGCATTCACGCCGGGAATCCCGAGCGGCTACAACGTTGTTTTAACCATGCTGTCGCTGGTGGCGGCGATCTTGCTGACCGGCGCAGGGCTCGCGGTGTCGCTGACGCCGAACTGGCGCCACGGGCCGTGGCTGGGCGGCGCCATCGTTGCCGGGGGCATCGCAGCGATGCACTACACCGGGATGGCCGCATTTGAAATCGAGGGCACCATCCTGTGGGATCCCGTGCTTGTCGTCACATCGATCGTGCTCGGCGCGGCAATCGGCGCGGTCGCACTTCCCGTCGGTCTTCATGGCAAGGAAGAGAAGTGGAAGATCGGCGGTGCCCTGCTGCTGACGCTGGCGATCTGCAGCCACCACTTCACCGCGATGGGCGCGGTGTCGATTATTCCCGATCCGACCATCGAGGTTTCGCCATCGGCACTTCCCGCTGGACTGCTTGCGATCGGGGTGGCGATCGCGAGCGTCGCCATTATCGCCCTGGCGCTGGCGGGCGTCGTGCTCGATATCCGCGATCAAAGGCGTTCGGAACTCGAGGTCGAGCGGATGCGCGATCTCGCCGATGCTTCGGTCGAGGGGCTTCTGGTTTGCGACGGAGAGGCGATCGTCTCGGTCAACACGAGTTTTGCGCATCTCGCCGGATTGCCGGCCGCCACGCTCGTCGGCGAAAAGCTCGAGTACTGCTTTCCGGACCAGGCCGCGCGCACTGAGCTATTGTCGGGATCGAACAAAACGGTTGAAACGGCGTTGCGCCATCTCGACGGCTCGACGACCCCGGTCGAATTGATCCTGCGGTCGATCGTTTACGCCGGACGGCCGCACCAGGTCATCGCGGTCCGCGACCTGAAGGCGCGCAAGGACGCCGAGCAGCATATCTATTTCCTGGCGCATCACGATGCGCTGACCTCGCTCCCGAACCGCAGCCATTTCAATGCGCGGATCGACCAGGAGATCGCGGCATTGACGGCGGGCAAAAGCCTCGCGGTGCTGTGTCTCGACCTCGACAAGTTCAAGGAAGTCAACGACCTGTTCGGACACACCACCGGCGACAAGGTGTTGCAGATGGTCGCTTCACGCGTCACCGCGGTGCTCGGTGAACGGCAGATGATGGCGCGTCTCGGGGGCGACGAGTTCGCCATCCTGATGCCTGATGTTGCAAATCCCGCCGCCGCCAGCCGGCTTGCCGAGACTATCCTGGAAGCGCTGCGCGCCTCGAGCGATGCCGCGGACACCCGCATCGCGACCTCTATCGGCATCGCGCTTTGTCCCGACGACGCGGCGGACCGTCACTCGCTTCTTACCCACGCCGATACCGCCCTCTACCGCGCCAAAAACGAGGGCCGCAACACCTATCGCTTCTTCGAGGCAAAAATGGGCGTCGAGGTTCGCGAGCGCCGATTGCTCGAGCACGATCTCCGTCATGCCATCGCGCGCGACGAGTTGCGGCTGGTGTATCAGCCGCAGAAGGTGGTCCTGAGCGACACCATCAGCGGCTTTGAGGCATTGCTGCGCTGGAGACACCCGACGCGCGGCGAAATCTCGCCGGCCGTTTTCATCCCGATCGCCGAGGAGACCGGCGCGATCCTGCAGATCGGGGACTGGGTGTTGCGAACCGCCTGCCGCGAGGCCGCCAGCTGGACGCAGCCGTTGAAGATTGCCGTCAACGTCTCGGCGGTGCAGCTCTACAACGCAAGCTTCGTCGGGGAATTGCACCAGATATTGCTCGACACCGGCCTGCCGCCACGCCGGCTGGAGATCGAGATCACCGAGACCGCGCTGGTTCGCGATTTCAACCGGGCGCTTGCCATGCTGCGGCAAATCAAGGCGATCGGTATCGCCATCGCGATGGATGATTTCGGCACCGGCTATTCGTCGCTGTCCAATTTGCGCGCGTTTCCGTTCGACCGGATCAAGATCGACGGCTCCTTCATCAAGTCCGTCAATTCCAACGGTCAGGCCGCGACCATCGTGCGGGCGGTATTGGGGCTTGGCCGTGGACTCGGCCTTCCCGTGATCGCCGAAGGCGTCGAGACCGCCGCTGAGCTGAAATTCCTGCAGGACGAGAGCTGTACCGAGGTGCAGGGATATTTGCTCGGCCGTCCGGCCGCAATCGGCAGCTTCCGCCACTACACTCACGGCGACGTCGCTTTGGACGAGAGCGACGATGTTACCATGCGGCCGGCGCAGCGCGCCTGAACCGGAAAATCGGGTACCATCTCACCCGTGGTGGGTGCGATGATGACGGTGCCAGCGCGGTTGCACATACGGCTCCACGGACGCATTGCCGCTCTGCCAGCCGCTGCGATAGGAGCCGGGGTAGGTGACGGGATTGCCGGGGCCGTAGTTTTGGCAATTCGCATTCGGGTAGTACTGCGCGCAATAGCCGGGTTCTTCGACAACGGGTTGCGCCAGCACCGGCGTGGCAAACGCAGCCGCGGCAACCGCGGCGGCGCCGATCAATGCGAATCTCATCTCTGTCTCCTGCATCGGTGTGAGCACAGAAGATGGGAACGCGTCTTCCGTTTCGCCAATTGGCTTTTGGCTCGCTCTTTGAAACGTGATAGCCGGTCCACCCGAGTTCACGCGAGTGAAATCGGCCCACCCGCGCGCAGCGGGCACCGCCGCCCCGGCATGACCGGGGCAGCCGCATCGCCGTTCGCCGTTCGTCATGCGCCCTGCGGCACCTGATCGAGAAATCCGGTGATGCTTCGGATCTTGCCATCCTGCACCACCGCGAAATCGGTGCCCTTGATCGGACTGTCCGCGCCCTCCGGTCCGAGGCCCCAGGAGAAGCGGACATGGTCGCCATATCCGTTGGGCTGGCCGAGCAGCGTAAAACGGAAATCCGGAAAGCGCTGCTGCACGTCCTCGATCAGCGCGTCGACGCCGTCATGGCCATCGCCTGACATCAGCGGGTCGATATATTTTGCGTCCTTGGTCCAGTGCTGGCTGAGGATCTCGCGCCGGCGGCTTGGCGTCCGCTCGTTCCACAGGTCGATATAGCGGCGGGCGACGATATTCATATCGGTCATGTCTCTCTCCTTCGATGTTAGCCGGATCGACCGGCTGACCGACTATCGAAGGTTCGCGCGGCGTGATCGATTACCTCTGAGGTCAAGGATTTCGTTTGTCGCCGTCACGGAAACTTGCGGAAAAATTCCCGCGCGGCCCGAATCCGCACATTTGGATGCCAACGCGGCCTATCTTTCCGCATCCGTTGCGCGTACGGTCGCTCTGTCGCAAGACGATGGCGCTGAAACTTAGAGCGGACTGCGGGCAGACCCGGGGGCAGTACCCGGCGCCTCCACCCTAGCAGCTTGAGCTTAAAGGTCTCATTTTCGATGAGATCGATTTTGTCGGAAGGCAAAATCCCTGGGCTGCTACGGCGGGGGCGAAACAGGATCGATGGTCGCGAAGAAGCTCTGAATTGTGCCCGGCATGATACCGCCGTTATCGGGTCAAAAACCTAAATGCAAACGATAACGTTGCATTGAACGAAGTGCGCCTCGCGGCGTAACCTGTTCGGGGTTGGTCCACCTGGCAACAGAACGGCCATCGCCGCGTCAACCCTCGGGTTGGCGCGGCTTTGTTTTGTGGCGATAGCAGCGCTCGTCACGATGATCGTGCAGCCCTCGATTTCCTATCCTACGGCCTTCGCCGCCGCCCTTCCCGCGTTGCGGCCCGAAAACAGGCAGCCGCCGAGAAACGTGCCTTCCAGCGAGCGGTAGCCGTGCATGCCGCCGCCGCCGAATCCTGCGGCTTCGCCGGCGGCATAAAGCCCCGGCATGATGTTGCCGTCGCTGCCGAACACGCGGGCGTCGAGATCGGTCTCGAAACCGCCGAGTGTCTTGCGGGTCAGGATGTTGAGCTTTACGGCGATCAGCGGGCCATGCGTGGAATCGAGAATCCGGTGCGGCTTTGCGGTGCGGATCAGGCGGTCGCCGATATATTTCCGCGCATTGTGGATGTTCATCACCTGCGCGTCCTTGACGTAAGGATTGGCGATCTCGCGGTCGCGCGCCTCGATCTGGGCCTTGAGATCGTCGAGCTTCAACAGATTGTCGCCGGCAAGCGCGTTCATGCCGGTGACCAGATCGGCAAGGTTGTCGCGCACCACAAAATCCGCGCCATGGCGTTTGAAGGCTTCGACCGGCGCCGGCGCGCCCTTGTTGGTGGCGCGGCGCGCGGTCATCAACCAACTCTTGCCGGTCAAATCCGGATTCTGCTCCGAGCCTGAAAGGGCAAATTCCTTCTTGATGATGCTCTGTGTCAGCACGAACCAGGAATAATCATAGCCGGTCGACATGATGTAATGCAGCTGGCCGAGCGTGTCGGAGCCGGGATAGAGCGGCGAGGGCAGCCGCTTGCCGTGGGCGTCGAACCACATCGACGACGGTCCCGGCAGGATGCGGATGCCGTGGCGCGGCCAGATCGGTGACCAGTTCCTCAATCCCTCGACATAGTGCCACATCCGGTCGCGGTTGATCAGCCGGGCGCCGGCTTCCTCCGTGATGCCGATCATCCGGCCGTCGACATGTTCGGGCACGCCGGAGATCATGTTCTTGGGCGCATCACCAAGACGCTTCGGCCAGTTCTGCCGGACCAGCTCATGATTGCCGCCGATGCCGCCGGAGGCAATGATCACGGCCTGGGCGCGCAACGAAAAACCGCCGATGATTTTGCGCGAAGAGCTTTTGCCCCGCGCGACGTTATCGGGCTCGAGGATCGAGCCGGTGATGCCGTCGACGGTGCCGCCTGTGATCGAGAGCGCATCGACACGGTGGCGGAATTTGAAACTCAGCACCCCACGCGCCTGCGCCTCGCGCGCCCGCCGCTCGAACGGCGCGACCACGCCCGGGCCGGTGCCCCAGGTGACATGGAACCGCGGCACCGAATTGCCGTGGCTCATCGCGTCATAACCGCCGCGTTCGGCCCAGCCGACCACCGGGAAAATACGGTGACCCATCGCGCGCAGCCATCCGCGCTTTTCGCCGGCCGCGAATGCCACATAGGCCTGCGCCCAGCGCCGCGGCCAAAGGTCTTCGTCGCGGTCAAACCCCGCCGAGCCCATCCAGTCCTGCAGCGCCAGCTCAAAACTGTCCTTGATGCCGAGCCGGCGCTGTTCCGGGCTGTCGACCAGAAACAAGCCGCCGAACGACCAGAAGGCCTGGCCGCCAAGGCTTTGTTCGCCTTCCTGCTCGACCACGATGACGCGTTTGCCGGCGTCGGCGATTTCGGTCGCGGCGACGAGGCCCGAAAGGCCCCCGCCGACCACGATTACGTCTGCATCGTCAGCCATCGTATTTCCCCCGGTCCCGAACCGATTGAAGACCGCGGCGTTTGCCGCGGTCAACGGCAAACGCTGCCTTGCGCGCCACTCCAACGCTTAAGGAAATATTAACTTGTTCCGCTTTGGGACTTTTCGCGCCAAGGTGCAGCGCGCCGGCAACACTCAATTTGAATTTGTTTTGAGCCATCGTTTGCATCTGGACAAAAACACATTCTCGCAACAGGCTGGCAACCATCTTGCATCACGCAGAATCGGGTTCGACAGGTTTCAACCGGGGCAGGACATGAAATTTGCGACGGGGTTGCTCGCGGCGGTTCTCTTTCTGGCAGGGGTTTCGGCCAGTCATGCGGTGGTCCGGATCGGCGAGGATCGCGGCGGTCGGATCGGCACCTACGTCGACAAATATCAGGGCCTGCGCAGTTCCGGCGAAACCGTCATCATCGACGGCCTGTGCGCCTCGGCCTGCACCATCGTGCTCGGCGCGGTTCCCCATGACAAGATCTGCGTAACCTCCAACGCCACTTTGGGATTCCACGCGGCGTGGGACTTTGGCGCCAATGGCCGCGCCATCACCAACCCCGAAGCCACGCAGATGCTGTATTCGATGTATCCCTCGCAGGTCCGGCGCTGGATCGCCGCGCGCGGCGGGTTGACCCCGCACATGATCTTCCTGCGGGGCAGGCAATTGATGAGCATGTACAAGCCCTGCTATCTCGATGCGCAGGCGTCCGCGCCGCGGTCGTCGCGCCGCGACCGCAATTCGCCTCAGCAGGACGTGATCAGCCCCGACGCGGGCGTGCTTGCCCGGCAGCCCGACTAGCTCTATCTGAATAGCACAAGCAGGTGAGCGGCAACGCCGCTTAACACTGTCGGTTCAGATGGTTGCCCATGGCCCAGCCTATTTCCACGCAGCAAGCGCCCGCCGTGCTGAGCTCGCGGAGGGTCGCGCCGGCGATCGTGGCGGGCGGAGCAGCTCTCGGCGCCGCCGTCCTGCTCGGTGCGCTGGCGCTCTGGTTCCATTATGGTACGGCGGTGTTCTTCGCGACGATCGCCTCAGGCATCTCCGCCTGCTTCTGATCCTGCAACAGGAAATCTTATGACAGATCGGATGATGGACCGGACCACCCGCCCGCTGGTCATCGTCGCGGCATTCTCCGGCAGCCTCTTGGTTGGACTGGTGCTGATCCTGTGGGCGCTCGGGGGATTGCGGCATGTCGCAGCCCCCGCCGCGATCGGCGGCCCATTTCAACTGACCGACCAGGCCGGCCAGACCGTGACCGACAAGAACCTGCAGGGCCGCCCGACCCTGATCTTCTTTGGCTTCACCCATTGCCCCGACGTCTGCCCGACCTCGCTGTTCGAGATTTCCCAGGTGCTCAAGGCGCTCGGCAAGGATGCCGACCGCGTCAACGCCTATTTCATCTCGGTCGATCCCGAGCGCGACACCACTTCGGCGATGAAGGATTATCTGTCGAGTTTTGACCCGCATCTGGAGGGCCTCACCGGCAATCCGGATGAGGTCGCGAAGGTGATTTCCGAATTCCGCGTCTATGCCCGAAAGGTGCCGCTGAAGGACGGCGACTACACCATGGACCACACCGCGCTGATCTACCTGATGGATCGCGACGGCAAGTTCGTCGCGCCCTTCAACCTCAAGCGCACGCCCGAGGAAGCCGCGGCCGATTTGAAGCGGTATCTTTGAGCGGGCGCGGCTACGTCGTTCTCCCCTCCCTCCACGCGCATCGCGCGTGGCGGGGAGGGGTCGGGGGTGGGGGTGGCTCCGCAACCTCGCTGCGCGCAGGAGAGCGAACGGAGAGACCCCCCACCCCCGACCCCTCCCCACCGCTTCGCGGGGGAGGGGAGAAGAAGAGCCGCAGTTTCGAGGCCGACAAACGATGCTCGCCTTATCGGGTGGATGGTCTATAAGGCCGTCGACTTCCAGACAAAACCGCCGGTAATGCGCCTATATTCACGCTCACAGCTCAACCTAAGATGGCTCCGGACCGTCCGCGCCGCGGCGGCATTGTCGCTTGGCGCGCTCGCTTGTGCGGCCCTTTCCGGCAGCGCGGCGTACGCGCAAAACATCGCAAAACCCGGCGCCGAGGCGGCGCCGCAAGCCGTTCCCGGCTTCTGGGACCCGAGGCGCCGCCCGGACCGGCCCGATCTGTCACGCATCTCGGTGATCAGGTTTCTGACCGAGACCGACTATCCGCCGTTCAATTTCACCGGCCCGGACGGCAATCCCGCCGGCTTCAATGTCGATCTGGCGCGGCAGCTTTGCGAGGAAATCAAAGTCACCTGCACCATCCAGATGCGCCGCTTCGAGACCTTGCTCGATGCGATCGCCAGCAACCGGGGTGACGCCATCATCGCTTCGCTCGCGGTGACGCCGCAGCTGCGCGCCCGCGTCGATTTCACCGATCCCTATTACCGGGCGCCGGCGCGGTTCGTGTCGCGGCGCGACGCCGTGATGCCGGAAATCCGCCCCGAATATCTCGAGGGCAAGAAAGTCGGCGCCGTCGCCGGCTCCGCGCATGAGGCGTATCTGAAGGCGATGTTCACCGACGCCGAACTGCATTCCTATCCCAATGACGACGCGCTGCGGCTGGCGCTTCGGCGCGGCGAGGTCGACTTCATCTTTGGCGATGCGATCTCGCTGGCGTTCTGGATCAACGGCACTGATTCCGGCGAATGCTGCGCGTTCTCGGGCGGGCCGTTTGTCGAGAGCCGCTATTTCGGCGAAGGCATCGGGATTGCCGTGCGCAAGGGCAACGATCTGTTGCGCCAGGCGCTGAACTGGGCGCTGTTCCGGGTCTGGGAAAAGGGTCGTTACACTGATTTATGGCTGCGCTATTTTTCGGTCAGCCCGTTTTAAATACTGTCGTCCCGGCCTTGAGCCGGGACCCATGACCCCAAATCTCAGCGGAGAGCAGGCCGCGGCCCCAGCCGAGCGTAGCGTTGACATCGGTGGTTATGGGTCCCTGCTTTCGCTGGGACGACGGCTGTAATTTTGCATTTGTTCGCGGAGACGTTTAGTTTCCGCGACCCGGAGAAAGCCATTTCGATGTCTACCAACGATCCCGCCAGTCCGAGCGATCTGCGCGCGCTCGCCGAACAGTCCAACGCCTGGCCATTCGAGCAGGCGAAGGCGATTGTCGCGCGGCTGAAAAAGAAGCCAAAGGACGAGGTGCTGTTCTCGACCGGCTACGGTCCCTCGGGCCTGCCGCATATCGGCACATTTGGCGAGGTCGCGCGCACCACCATGGTGCGCCACGCCTTTCGCGTGCTGACCGAAGACAAGATCAAGACCCGGCTGATCGCGTTCTCAGACGACATGGACGGCCTGCGCAAGGTGCCGGACAACGTGCCGAACAAGGAGATGCTGTCACAATATCTCGGCAAGCCGCTGACCACGGTGCCCGATCCGTTTCATACCCATCCGAGCTTCGGCGCGCACAACAATGCACGGCTGCGCGCGTTCCTCGACACCTTTGGGTTCGATTACGAATTCGCGAGCTCCACCGAATATTATAAGTCCGGCAAATTCGACGCGGCGCTGCTGCGCGTGCTGGAGCGGCTCGAGCAGGTGATGGCGATCATGCTGCCGTCCTTGCGCGAAGAGCGCGCGGCGAGCTATTCGCCGTTCCTGCCGATTTCTCCGCGCACCGGCGAGGTGCTCTATGTGCCGATCGTCGAGCACGATGTGAAGGCCGGCACGATCTCCTATGACGATCCCGACACCAAAGAGCGCATGACGCTGCCGGTCACCGGCGGGCATTGCAAATTGCAGTGGAAGCCGGATTGGGCGATGCGCTGGTACGCGCTCGGCATCGATTATGAAATGGCCGGCAAGGATTTGATCGACTCGGTAAAGCTGTCGGGCAAGATCTGCTCCGCGCTCGGCGGCCTGCCTCCGGAAGGATTCAATTACGAGCTGTTCCTCGACGACAAAGGTCAAAAAATTTCAAAATCGAAGGGCAACGGGCTGACCATCGACGAATGGCTGCGCTACGCGTCGCCGGAATCGCTGTCGCTGTTCATGTATCGTGAGCCGAAGTCGGCCAAGCGGCTGTACTTCGACGTGATCCCGCGCAATGTCGATGACTACCAGCAATTCCTCGAAGGCTTTCCACGCCAGGACGCGCGCCAGCAGCTCGGCAATCCGGTCTGGCACATCCATGCCGGCCATCCGCCGGTAGCCGACATGCCCGTGACGTTCCAGTTGCTATTGACGCTGGTGTCGTCGTCGAACGCGGAGAACGCCGCGACGCTCTGGGGTTTCATCGGGCGCTATCGTCCCGGCGTGACGCCGCAAACCCATCCCAAGTTAGATGCGATGGTCGGCTACGCCATCAACTATTATCGCGACTTTGTCGCGCCGACCAAAAAATTCCGCGAGCCGACCGAACCCGAGCGCGCCGCGCTGCAGGACCTTCGCGATGCGCTGTCGCAATTGCCGGCGAGTTCGACCGCGGAAGAAATCCAGAACGTGGTCTACGAAATCGGCCGCCGCGAGCCGTTTCTGGACGCGGTGAAGAAAGGCAAGGATGGCCGGCCCGGCGTCTCGCTCGACTGGTTCAACATGCTTTATCAGGTGCTGCTCGGTCAGGAAAAAGGCCCGCGGTTCGGTTCGTTCGTCGCGGTCTATGGGTTGCAAAATTCGGTCGCCATGATCGACGGCGCGCTGGCGCGGTCGGGGTAGCACTCTCCGTCGTCCCTGCGAACGCAGGGACCCATAACCACCGGCGCTCGTTGTTGCAAAGGGCGTCTCCCACATCGCGATATGGCAAGACCTCGCGGTATGGGTCCCTGCTTTCAGGGACGACGCTGGAGGGACTGGCCCACTCGGCAAATTGAGATGGGAGGCCCGCAGCAATTTCAGCCACGGCTGTTCGAGATTGCGCTACAATACCGAGCATCAAAACCGCTTAAGCCTCCGTTGAGGGGCCAACAACAGGGGAGCATACCCATGCAGTTCAGGGTTTCGCCGAAGACGCTGGAAGATTGCAGCGCTGAGGAATGGCAGGCGCGGCTTGATCTCGCGGCGGCGCATCGGCTCGCTTACATGCACGGTTTCAGCGAGGGCATTTTCAATCATCTGACCTTTGTGGTGCCGGGCCGCGGCGACCGTTACTACCAGATTCCGTTCGGCATGCATTGGTCGGAGGTGACGGCGTCCTCCTTCATGGAAGTCGGCATCGACGACGGCAAGGTCAAGCGCGGCGATGGCGACGTCGAACGCTCCTGCTATTGCATCCATGCGCCGATCCACAAGGCGCTGCCGCAGGCCAAGGCGGTGTTCCACACCCACATGCCCTATGCGAGCGCGCTGACGCGGCTGGAAGACCCGCGCATCAAGGAGATCGGCCAGACCGAGGTCGGGATGTCCGGCGAGATTGCCTATGACGATGAATATACCGGCCCGGCGCTCGATCCGTCTGAAGGCGCGCGGCTGGCAAAAGTCATCGGCGACAAGACCGTGTTGTTCATGGCCAATCACGGCATCTCGACGGTCGGCGAGACCGTCGCCGACGCCTATGACCGGCTCTATTACATCGAGCGCGCCGCGCAGGTTCAGATCTACGCGATGTGGACCGGGCAGCCGCTCAAGAAACTCCCCGAGCCCGTGGTCGAAAAGACCAAACGCGATATCGGCGGCAACAGCCTGTACAACGGACCAACGCCTGCGCAGCGCCACTTCGACGCGTTAAAGCGCATCCTCGACCGCAAGGAGCCGGATTACGCGACGTAGGTCTTATTGTCGTCGTCCCTGCGAAAGCAGGGACCCATAACCACAGGCGTGCGAAGCTTTGAAAAGCTGGGGCCGCCACTTCACGCAACAATTGCTATCGGTGGTTATGGGTCCCGGCTCGCGCGGAGCCTGTCATCGGGCGGCGCTTTGCGCCGACCCGTTGGCTTGGCCGGGACGACACCGAGGATGATCTACTGGCTCACCCACACAATCCTCGCGATCCACGCGACTTCACCGGCCGCCAAGGTGCGGTCGACATGGCTGGGATTGAGCGACTGCAGCTCCAGCGCCTTCGCGGTGCGGCGTTTTAGTTCCTTCACCATCACCTCGCCCGCTCGCGTCTTCACCACCACGCGGTCGCCGCGGCGGATCGGTGTGCCCGGCGATACCACGATGATGTCGCCGTCGCGAAAGGCCGGGCGCATCTGGTCGCCGGAAATTTCCAGCGCGTAGGCGTGCTCGTCATGGGCCGACGGCAACGCCACCTGGTCCCAGCCCTTGCCGCTCGGAAAACCGCTGTCGTCGAAAGTGCCGTCGCTTGCCGCCCGGGCGAAACTCAATCGCGGCACCGACTGCGCGGTCCGCGCGCCGTCGCCGATCAACTGCACAAAATGGTCGATCGAGCTGTTGGTGGCGGCCAGCGCCTTGGCGAGTGATTCGGTGGACGGCCAGCGTTCGCGGCCGTCGACGGTGATGCGCTTGGACTTGTTGAAGGTGGTGGGATCGAGGCCTGCGCGCTTGGCAAGGCCGGAGGGCGATAGGCCTGAGCGTTCGGCAAGCCGGTCCAGCGCGGTCCAGACCTGGCCGTGGGTCAACACGCGCTGGGCTTTTGGCTGCTTGGCCATCCGGTAATGCCGTCAAAAAGCTAGGAATTATTACCTCAATAAACCGGCTTTCGGCATCCACCGCAAGGGGCGAAGGCCGCCCTTGAAGTGCGCTGGTCGCGCCGATACGGTCGCTGGCCGATCCCGAGATTTCGGGAAAAGCCCAAGAGACTCAAAGCCCCAGCAGGACTCTGGATAAGTTGCGGAAAATCTACAAAATCTGTCCCGAGCCGGCCTGGCGCGAGGCCGAGCGGCAGGGGGTGTACCGCGGCAGCGCCGACGATGCGCGCGACGGTTTTATTCATTTTTCCGCGGCCTCGCAGGTGGCGGAGACGGCGCGCAAGCATTTTGCCGGCCAGACTGGGCTGTTGCTGATCGAGGTCGATGCCGATGCTTTGGGCGAGCGGCTGCGCTTCGAGCGCTCGCGCAACGATGAACTGTTTCCGCATCTCTATGGCGACCTCGATCCCGGCGCGGTGATCAGTGTGCGCGAGATGCGCGCGCGCTCCGACGGCACCCATGACATCCCGGAGCTTAAGCCGTGATCCGCGCCTTCGACGCCTTCTCTCTGCCGCTACTGCGCTGGTTCGATCCGGAAGACGCGCATCGCCTGGCGATCCAGGGCCTGAAATTACTGCCGCCGGTGCGGGCGCGGCCGGACGACGCAAAGCTGGCGGTGCGGGCGTTCGGGTTGAATTTCCCCAATCCGATCGGCATGGCCGCGGGTTTTGACAAGAGCGCGGAGGCCCCGGATGCGCTGTTGCGGCTCGGTTTCGGTTTCGTCGAAATCGGCACTGTGACGCCAAAACCGCAAACGGGAAATCCGCGGCCGCGGCTGTTTCGCCTCGAGCGCGACGAGGCCGTGATCAATCGCATGGGGTTCAACAATGACGGCGCCGCCGCCGTGCTGCGGCGCCTCGCCGGGCGCGCGCATCTGAAAGGCATCATCGGCGTCAATGTCGGGGCGAACAAGGATTCCGCCGACCGCGTCGCCGATTACGTGAAACTGATCGAGACCTTCGCACCGGTGGCGAGCTATTTCACCGTCAACGTCTCCTCGCCGAACACGCCGGGCCTGCGCAATCTGCAGCAGGCCGCGGCCCTCGACGATCTGCTTGCAAAAGTGATCGATGCGCGCGAACGCGTCCGGCAAAACGCCGGCGATTCGCCGGTGCTCTTAAAAATCGCGCCCGATCTCAGCCTCACCGAGCTCGACGACGTCGTTCATATCGCCCGCTCGCGCCGCGTCGACGGCATGATCGTCGCCAACACCACCACGATGCGGCCCTCGACCTTGCGCGAAGGGTTCCGCGCCAAGGAGCAGGGCGGTTTGTCGGGGCGCCCATTATTTCGACTGTCGACCCGAATGGTGGCCGAAACGTATGTCCGCGCCGAGGGCGCGTTTCCACTGGTAGGTGCCGGCGGCATCGATTCCGGCGGCGCGGCGCTGACCAAAATCCGCGCCGGCGCCAGCCTGATCCAGCTTTATTCGTCGCTGATCTACAAGGGGATTGGGCTGGTCGACGACATCAAGAACGATCTGGCGTCGACGCTGTTGCGCACCGGACGCGACTCGCTGTCCGAAATCGTCGGCGCCGACGCGGCGACGATCACGGCCGAGGACTGGCCGGTGTGATAGTTGATCCGTCCCAGGCGTTTGGATCACCTCTCCCCGCTTGCGGGGAGAGGCATAGGCCGCCCTTGGCGGCCGGTCCTTAGAAGAACGCCGAAGCGTAGCTTCGGCTATGTCGCATCGAAGACGCGATCCGGGTGAGGGGGACCCTCCGCGAGTCCGAGTATGCCGATAGAGCCCCTCACCCCGACCCTCTCCCCGCGAAGAGCAGGGAGAGGGAGAAGTGGTCCATTCCGCTTCAATCGGACTTTGTCACTTCTTAAACGAGGCCTTCAACAGCGCGGGATAGCGCAGCGCCTGCAACCCGCCGCGCGCGGCGTAGAGGGCGAGCATCGCGCCCCACAGGCCGGTATTGCCGAACGGGCGCAACGCGAGCCAGGCGGCCAGGAAAATTACCAGCGACAGCACCATCAGATTGCGCATGTCGCGCGCCCAGGTCGCGCCGATATAGATGCCGTCATAGGCAAAGGCGAACACGGCAAGCAGCGGCGCCAGCACCACGAACCACAAGACCTCACGCGCGCCGCGCCGGACCGCTTCGCTCGCGGTCATGATATCGATCAGGTTGGTGCCGAACAGCGCATATGTCGCGGCCACCGCGAGCGCAAAGCCGAACCCCCAGAACAGCACCAGGCGCACCGCCGACGCGAACCCGCTTTGGTCCCGCGCGCCATAGGTGCGGCCGCAGAGCTGCTCGGCGGCATTGGCAAGTCCGTCGAGGAAGAAGGCCGTGACCAGCAGGAAATTGTTGAGCACGGCGTTGGCCGCGAGCGTGACGTCGCCGGAGCGCGCGCCTTGCGCGGTGAAAAACAAAAACGCCGCGATCAGCGCGGCGGTGCGGATCATGATATCGCGGTTGACGGCGAGCATGCGCAACAGTTTTGCACGGTCGAGCAGCGCCGCGCGCGGCACAGGAGGCTGTCCGTAGGTGAGACGCCGCGCGATCAGCAAGCCCAGCACGAGCCCGGCCGCTTCCGCGACCACGGCCGCGATCGCGGCACCCGCGATGCCGGCGTTGAGCACCGATACCAGCAGCATGGTCGCCGCCACATTGATGAGGTTGATCGCGATCTGCACGCTCAGTGCCAGCTTTGCGCGCGCCTGTCCGATCAGCCAGCCGAGCACGACGTAATTGGCGAGCGCCAGCGGCGCCGACCAGATACGGATGACAAAATAGGTCTTTGCCGCGCGCGTAACCCCTTCGCTGCCGCCCATCGCTTGCAGCAGAACCGCGGCGAGGGGTATTTGCAAGACGATGAGGGTCGTCCCGATCAGCGCCGCAATGACAAGACCCCGGATCAGCAGCGCGCGCAATTCCTGCGTTTCGCCCGCGCCAAGCGCCTGCGCGGTGAAGGCAAGCGTGCCCATGCGCAGGAAGGCGAACAGCCAGAACAGGCAGTCGAAAATCACCGAGGCGATGGCGACGCCGCCAAGCAGCGTGGCGTCGCCGAGCCTCCCGATCGCGATCGTCGAGATGATGCCGATCAGCGGCGTTGTCAGGTTCGTGACCATCGCGGGCCCTGCGATGGCGAAGACCTGCGCGGTCGTAACCCGTTGTGGGGGAGCTAACACACCTTGCCTACGCGCGAACTAGATCACGATCCGACTGGGTCGGATCGTGATCTCATTTCTTTGTTTGAGCATGATCTTTCCGGAAAACCGGTACCCACTTTTCCGGATCATGCTCTATCTTCCGCGCGGCGCGCCGAACATCCGCATCAAGAGCCAGACCGGAAACACGATCACCGCGCCAAGCAGGAAGTAGCGCCACAGCCAGTTGACGGCGTCAAAGCCGAGATTCCACAGCCGCTGGAACAACAACCGGATGCTGTTGACGATATTCCAGGGATCGAAGCCGATCGCCGCGAGCACCACCCCGACCAGGATGGACAACAGGATCAGCCGAAACGCTACCGTCAGCGGCGAGCCGCCGAGAAAACGATAGAGGCCGTCATTGGCTGCCGGCAATTCCCTGGTCTCGTTTTGCATCGATCGTCTCCCGCGCGGACTGGCCCGCGCACTATAGTATGGCGGAGGGCAGATGGGGAACCCGTCCGTTGGCGTCAATGGCCGGTAGAACGTATTCCGATTGGGTCGAATCATGACCGCATCCCCCGGCCGCATGGTTCGAGACGCGCGGCGTTGCCGCGCTCCTCACCATGAGGGGTTAGACCTCATCCTGAGGAGCGGCCTCTTGGCCGCGTCTCGAAGGATGAAGCCACTGAAAGGCAAAAGGCCCTAGCTGCCAAATCAAACCACTCGCTCGGTTTTCAGCATCCGCTCCAGCGTTTCCAGCCGGTCGGCCTCGCGCGGCGGCTTGTCCCAGCGCAACCGGCTGATGCGCGGAAACCGCATCGCGACGCCGGATTTATGTCGCGAGGAGCGCTGCAAACCCTCGAAAGCCACTTCCAGCACCAGCCCCTGATCCGGCTCATGCACCACATGGCGGACGGGACCGAATTTTTCGGTGGTGTTGCGTCGGACAAAACGGTCGATCTGCAGCAGCTCCTCGTCGGTAAAGCCAAAATAGGCCTTGCCGACCGGCACCAGCTGCTCGCCATCATCGCCCGCTGTCCAGACGCCGAACGTATAATCCGAATA
The DNA here is from genome assembly GCF_900141755.1 of Bradyrhizobium lablabi. Taxonomy (NCBI): domain Bacteria; kingdom Pseudomonadati; phylum Pseudomonadota; class Alphaproteobacteria; order Hyphomicrobiales; family Nitrobacteraceae; genus Bradyrhizobium; species Bradyrhizobium lablabi. The sequence continues at coordinate 4,882,181 of NZ_LT670844.1, forward strand.
ATACGACGAGCGCTTGCCGTGACCGCGCTGCGCGTACATCAGGACGGCGTCGATGATGTGCGGATCGCGCTTCCATTTCCACCATTGGCCTTTCGGGCGCCCCGGCAGATAGGGCGCATCGCGGCGCTTGAGCATCACGCCCTCGACGGCTTCGGCATCGTCGCCGGCGCTGGCGCCGGCCGGATTTTTCCGGGCCGATGTCAGCGCTTCCCAGCTGGCAAAAGCAATCGTCGGCGACAGGTCGATCCTCGCATCGTCGAGTTTTGTCACAAAAGCCTCGAGCCGCTTGCGGCGCTCGGCGAACGGTAGCGTGCGCAGATCGGCGTCGCCCTCGCCGAGCAGATCGTAGGCGCGCAGATGGATCGGATAATCCTTTGTCAGTTTCGGCGAGACCAGTTTGCGGTTCAGCCGCTGCTGCAGCACGTTGAAACTCTGCACCCTTCCGTCGCGGACCACCAGCAATTCGCCGTCGATGGCGCCGGGCAGATGTAATGACGGCAGCAGGTCCGGAAAACTCTTGGTGATGTCCTCGCCGCTGCGCGAATAAAGCCGGGCCTGCATGTTTCCGCGCTCGTCGCGGCCGCTCACCGCCTGCACACGGATGCCGTCCCATTTCCACTCCGCGATGAAATCGGCGGCGTTAAGACCCGTAAAATCCGCATCCTCGATCGCATGCGCCAGCATCACGGGGCGGAAGGGCGTGGGGTCGAGATTGACCGGTTTTTCGGCGCGGCCCTCGAGCCACGCGAACAGGTCGAGATAAGGCGGCGTAAGCCCCGGCCACATCAATTCGATTTCATGCGGGTCCTTGTCCCCAAGCTCGGCGGCCGCGGTTTTTGCCAGCCGCGCCGAAATGCCGATCCGCATCGCGCCGGTCACGAGTTTTAACAGCGCCCAGCGGCCGGTCTCATCGAGCTCGTCGAGCCAGCGCGCGAGTTGTCCCGGCAGTTCGGTCTTGCCGAGCGTGCGCAGGGTGGTGACGACTTCGGCGAGCGTCGGCGGCGGTGGGTTGTTGTGGCCAGCCACAGTGCGCTCCCCTCCCCCCGCGAGCGAAGCGAGTGGTGGGGAGGGAGCCTGCCCCGGACTTGATCCGGGGTCGGGGGTGGGGGGTCTCTCCGCGTGCTCTTCTGCTCGCAGCGAGGCTGCGGCGCCACCCCCCACCCCCGACCCCTCCCCACCGCTTCGCGGGGGGAGGGGAGAAGATTTCGGCCACATCAGCGCCACCGTCTCCGAGAGATCGCCGACATAATCATACGACAGCGCGAATAGCACGGGATCGGTGCGCGCCGCGATCAGGTCGCGGATCAGGGCCGGCTTTGCGTGCTTGAACGACAGCGCGCCGGTCAGCGCCGCGAGCGCGTAGCCGCGATCGGGATCCTCGACTTCGCGAAAATAGGCGGTCAAGAGCCGCAGCTTGTTGTTGCGGCCGGGCTCATAGGCGAGGCGGTCGAGCAGCTGCGCAAAGCGGTTCATGCCTCGGAATCCTCGCCCGGCGGCAATGTCTCGCCTTCATCCTCATCGCCATAGCCGACCAGATCGAGCGGTCGCGCGGCAAGACCCTTGGTCGTGCACCAACGCACCAGCGCGTCTTCCTGGCCGTGGGTGACCCAGATCTCGCCGGCGCCGGTGGCGTCGATCGTCGCGGTCAATCCGTCCCAATCGGCGTGATCCGAGATCACCAGCGGCAGTTCGACGCCGCCCTGGCGGGCGCGGGCGCGGACCCGCATCCAGCCAGACGCGAACGCGGTGACCGGGTCGGGGAATCGTCGCGTCCAGATATCGGCGGTCGCCGTCGGCGGCGCCAGCGTGATGGTGCCGGCGAGATCGGCCTTCTTCATGCCTTTGACGGCGCGCAGCTCGCCGAGCGCAACGCCGCGGCTCTCGTAATAACGCGTGATCTTTTCCATCGCCCCGTGCAGGTAGACCGGCGCGTCGTAGCCGGCCGCGCGCAACAGCGCGATCACGCGCTGCGCCTTGCCGAGCGAATAGGCGCCGACCAGATGCGCCCGCTCCGGAAACAGCGCCACCGAGTCCAGCAATTTCCTGACCTGAAGCGCCGCATCGCCGTGGCGGAACACCGGCAATCCAAAGGTGGCCTCGGTGATGAAGACGTCGCAGGGCACCATTTCGAACGGTACGCAGGTCGGGTCGGGTGCGTCCTTGTAATCGCCGGAGGCGACGATGCGCTTGTCCTGGCAGGTGACCGCGATCTGCGCCGAGCCCAGCACATGGCCCGCGGGGTGAAATGTTACGCTGACGTCGCCGAGTTTTATCTGTTCGCCATAGACAATCGCCTGCGTGCTTCCGGCGAAATTGTCGCCATAGCGCAGCCGCATCATGTCTAGCGTCTCTTGAGTGGCCAGCACCGCGTCATGGCCCGGCCGGGCGTGGTCGGAATGGCCGTGGGTGATCAGGGCACGCTCGACGGGGCGTACCGGATCGATATGGAAGCCGCCGGGCTTGCAGCAAAGGCCGGCGGCAACGGGCATCAGGATGTCTTGCGGACGCATGCCGTTTATATAGGCTGGCTCGAGGTTCGTTCGAGTCTTCCCCCCCCCGTCACTTTGCAGCCTGCAGTCAGTCCCTAAAGATGCCCGCGCGAATATTTCTGTCTTCCGGCGATCTAGTAGCCGACCGGCGGTTCGATTTTGCGCGCGACCTGCAGCTCAAGGGCGACCTCGTCGCCGCCGCCGATCTGTTGCTGCAGGCGATTGAGCTCGCGCCCGGCTTTGCCTCGGCCTGGTTCACGCTCGGCCAAATCCGCGAACAGCTCGGCGAGTCCGAGGCGGCGATCGCGGCCTATCGCAAAGCGGGCGAGGCCGATCCCGATGACAGGCACGGCGCCAGCCTGCGGCTGATGCGGCTCGGGGCCGAAAAATTGTCGGCGATGCCGCAGGCCTATGTGCGCACGCTGTTCGACCAATACGCGCCGAAATTCGAAACCGCCCTCGTCGACGATCTCGGCTATCGCGGCCCCGCGCTATTGTTCAAGGCAGTGCTGGCCGCGCGTCACGCGGTGCGCAAGCCGGCCTTCTTCAAGCGCGCCATCGATCTCGGCTGCGGCACTGGGCTAGCGGCCAGCGCCCTCGCCAGGGAAGTCGATCATTTCATCGGCGTCGATCTGTCGCCGCGCATGATCGAGAAGGCGCGCTCGACCGGGCTTTATGCCGAGCTTGAGGTCGCCGACATGCTGGAGGGCTTGCGCGGCAGGCGGGACGCCAGCACTGAGCTGATTCTGGCCGCCGACGCGATGGTTTATGTCGCCGATCTCGCGCCCGTGCTCTGCGAGGCGAAGCGCGTGCTGGTGCCGGGCGGCCTGCTGGCGTTCACGGCGGAAACCCATGATGGCGAGGGCGTCATGATCGGCGAGGGGCTGCGCTATGCGCACGGCGCCAATTACGTGCGTACATCGATCACGGATGCCGGGCTGACGCTGTCGCAACTCGAAGAGCTGTCGGCCCGCAATGAGGACAATGCGCCGGTGCCCGGGCTTGTCGTGGTCGCGGCCAAGACCTGAGAGCGGCAACTTCGCTATTGCCGAGGCGGCGGGAATGTAGATCAATGCATTCAAACAAGAACAATGCGCCATAGGGAGAAACAATGAACCATCTTCAAGCAAATTCCGTCGCGCGGGCAATTGCTGTTGTCGCGCTTGTTTGCACCGCCAGCGCTGCTTTCGCGGGCGAGAAGAAATACGATCCGGGCGCGAGCGACACCGAAATCAAAATAGGACAGACCGTGCCGCACAGCGGCCCGGGCTCGCTCTACGGCGTGCTCGGGCGGATCGGGGAAGCCTATTTCCAGATGCTGAACGACAAGGGCGGCATTAACGGGCGCAAGATCAAATTCCTCACCATGGATGATTCCTACAGCGCGCCGAAGGCGGTGGAAGCCACACGGCGGCTGGTGGAGCAGGAAGAGGTGCTGGCGCTGTACGGTTCGCTCGGCACCGCGCCGCAGACCGCCGTGCACAAATATCTCAATTCCAAGGGCGTACCGCAGCTTCTGCTCAACACCGGCGCGTCGAAATGGAACGATCCGAAAAACAACAAATGGACCATGGCAGGCCTGCCGCTCTATCCGACCGAGGCCCGCATCCTTGCCAAATATGTTTTGAGCGTGAAGCCGAACGCCAAAGTCGCGATCCTCTACCAGAACGATGATTTCGGCCGCGATTTTCTGGGGCCGTTCAAGAAGGTGCTGGCGGATGCCGGCGGCAACGCCAAGGTGATCGCGGAACAGACTTACGATCTCACCGATCCGACCGTCGATTCCCAGCTCATCAACCTCGCCAATTCGGGCGCTGACGTCTTCTACAATATCTCGACCGGCAAGGCGTCGTCGCAGTCGATCCGTAAAGTGGCGGAACTCGGCTGGAAGCCGTTGCAACTGCTGTCGGCCGGCTCGACCGGCCGCTCGATCCTCTCTGCCGCGGGTTTTGAAAATGCGGCCGGCATCGTGGCCATCCGCTACTCCAAGGATGCCGGAGTGTCGCGTTGGGAAAAGGACCCCGACGTGATGGCGTTCGAGGAATTGCGCAAGAAATATCTGCCGACCGTCGACCCCGACAACACCATCGCCTTCGCAGGCTATGGCCAGGCGGTGACCATGGCGGAAATCCTGCGCCGTTGCGGCGACGACCTCACGCGCGAGAACGTCCTGAAGCAGGCGTCGAACCTCAACGGCTTTCACTCGCCGTTTTTCCTGGACGGCATCACCTACAGCTATACGCCCGACGACTACACGCCGATGAAGACGCTCTATATCTCGATCTTCAACGGCAAGGACTGGGATATTTCCGACCAGCCGGTGACGGAATAAGGCTCTTCTCCCTCTCCCCGCTCTTCGCGGGGAGAGGGCCGGGGTGAGGGGCCGCCTCCGCAAATTCCGAAGATAAACGATCGCGGAGAGTCCCCCTCACCCGGATTGCTTCGCAACATAGCCGAAGCTTCGCTTCGGCGTACTTATCTGAGGACGGCCGCCGAAGGCGGCCTATGCCTCTCCCCGCAAGCGGGGCGAGGTAAGGCCAGCGCGCCGATTTGGTTGTGCCCCTCGACGAAACCGCCGCGACGGCATACCTCTTGGCGCGTGCCGCCCAACATCCAGACCGCTCTTCCGATTGAGCCAGCCGAGCTGCTGCCGGACCGCTTTCGCCAATGGTTCACGGGCCGCGGATGGTCGCCGCGCGAGCACCAGCTCGAGTTATTGGCAAAAGCCCGCGACGATCGCTCGGCGCTGTTGATTGCGCCTACCGGCGCCGGCAAAACCTTGGCCGGATTTTTGCCGACGCTGGTGGAGCTGAGTGCGGCTTCTCCTCTAGCGCGGTCTGCTCCCCACCCCCCGCGCAGTGGTGGGGAGGGGTCGGGGGTGGGGGGTGGTGCCCCAACCTCGCTGCGAGCGGCAGAGCGCGCGGAGAGGCCCCCCACCCCCGACCCCTCCCCGCCACGCGCTGCGCGCGTGGGGGGAGGGGAGAACACCGCGCTCGCTGCGCCATCACTACCCCGCACTCTCATCTCCACCGGCCGAAGCGTGCAGAAGAGCCGCGGCCTGCACACGCTCTACATCTCACCGTTGAAGGCACTCGCGGTCGATATCGCGCGCAATCTGGAAGCGCCGGTTGCCGAGATGGGGCTGCCGATCAAGATCGAAACCCGCACCGGCGACACGCCGGTTTCGCGGCGGCAGCGCCAACGGCGCTATCCGCCGGATATCCTGCTCACCACGCCCGAGCAACTGGCGCTGTTATTGTCGTCCGACGACGCGCCGTTTTTATTCTCCTCGCTCAAGCGCATCGTGCTCGACGAATTGCATGCGCTGGTCACTTCAAAACGCGGCGATCTGTTGTCGCTCGGCCTGGCGCGGCTGTGGCAACTTGCGCCGCAGATGCGCGCGATCGGGCTGTCGGCGACGGTTGCGGAGCCGGAATCGCTGGCGCGGTTTTTGGTCCCGCAGCACGAGGGCACGAACAAAGCCGCCGACATCGTGGTCGCCGGCGGCGCCGCCGCGCCTGTTGTCGAGATGCTAGACACCCGCGAAAAATTGCCCTGGGCCGGCCACAGCGCGCGCCACGCGCTTAATGAAGTCTACGAACTGATCAAACGCAACAAGACCACGCTGGTGTTCGTCAACACCCGCAGCCAGGCCGAGATGCTGTTCCAGGATCTCTGGCGCATGAACGACGACGGGCTTGCGATCGCGCTGCATCACGGCTCGCTCGATGTAGCCCAACGTCGCAAGGTCGAGGACGCGATGGCGGCCGGAAAATTGCGCGGCGTGGTCTGCACGTCCTCGCTCGATCTCGGCGTCGACTGGGGCGACGTCGATCTCGTGATCAATATCGGCGCGCCGAAGGGCGCCTCGCGGCTGATGCAGCGGATCGGCCGCGCCAATCACCGCATCGACGAAGCTTCGCGCGCCGTTCTTGTTCCGGCAAATCGCTTCGAGGTGCTGGAATGCGCGGTCGCGATCGACGCGATTGCGGAAAATGCGCAGGACACCCCGCCGCTGCGCGTCGGCGCGCTCGACGTGCTGGCGCAGCATGTGCTCGGCCGCGCCTGCGGCGAGCCGTTTTTCTCCGACGAGCTTTTTGCCGAAGTGCTGACGGCTGCACCTTATTCAAATCTCTCGCGGACCGATTTCGACGACGTGGTCGATTTCGTCGCCACCGGCGGCTACGCGCTGAAGACCTATGAGCGTTTTGCGCGCATCAAGCAGGACAAGCAGGGCCGCTGGCGCGTCGCCAATCCCCGGGTGCGGCAAAGCTATCGTCTCAATGTCGGCACCATCGTCGAGGAGGCGATGCTGAAAGTGCGGCTGGTGCGCTCGCGCGCCGGCGGTTCGGGGTCGACCGGTGCATTGGGGCGCGGCGGGCGGATGCTGGGCGAAATCGAGGAATATTTCATCGAGGGATTGGTGGTCGGCGACACCTTTGTCTTTGGCGGCGAGGTGGTGCGCTACGAGGCGCTGGCCGAAGACCAGGTCTACGTCTCGCGCGCCAACGACAAGGACGCAAAAGTGCCGTCCTATATGGGCGGCAAGTTTCCGCTCTCGACTTATCTCGCCGAGCGGGTACGAAACTTGCTGGCCGACAGGCCCGCCTGGGGCGGCTTGCCCGATCAGGTGCGCGACTGGCTGTCGTTGCAGGCGCATTTCTCGCGCGTCCCCGGCGTGCGCGAGCTCGTGGTCGAAACTTTTCCGCGCGGAAATAAACATTACCTGGTCTGCTATCCCTTCGAGGGCCGGCTCGCGCATCAGACGCTCGGCATGCTGTTGACGCGGCGGCTGGAGCGCGCCCGCGCCCGCCCGCTTGGCTTCATCGCCAATGAATATGCGCTTGCCGTATGGGGGCTTGGCGATATGTCGTTCATGATCCGGCAAGGAAAACTCGATCTCAACGCGCTGTTTGATTCCGACATGCTGGGTGACGATCTCGAGGCCTGGCTTGCGGAATCCGCATTGATGAAGCGCACCTTCCGCTCCGGCGCGCTGATCTCCGGATTGATCCCGCGCCGGTTCACCGGGGAGGAAAAAACCCGGCGCCAGGTGCTGTTCTCGACCGACCTTATTTACGACGTGCTGCGCAAGCACCAGGCCGATCATGTGCTGCTGCGCGCCGCGCGCGCCGACGCCGCGACCGGGCTGCTCGATCTTCGCCGGCTTGGTGATATGCTGGCGCGAATCAAAGGGCGAATCACCCACCGGGAACTCGACCGGGTTTCGCCGCTCGCGGTGCCGGTGATGCTGGAAATCGGCCGCGAGTCAGTTTATGGCGAAGCATCCGACGAGCTGTTGGCGGAAGCCGCCGACGAACTGGTCAAAGAGGCGATGTCGTAGAATAAAATGTTGCGCTCCGATCCATCAACATCGTCATGCCCGGGCATAGCAGTCTGCCTTGCGCAGACTGCGTACACTTGTCTGCGCTCCCGGGCATCCACGTCTTTCTTTCTCGCGAAGCAAAGACGTGGATGGCCGGGACAAGCCCGGCCATGACGAGCATTGCCGTCGATATCGCCTGTCGTCCTTCATTGAACGTTGCTGGTGTGGATCTGGTCGCCGATCTCTCCGGCGCCCTGTTCTGGGAACAGCAAAACCTGCTCGTCGTCTCCGATCTGCATCTGGAAAAAGGCTCGAGCTTCGCCGCGCGCGGCGTGCTGCTGCCGCCTTACGATACGGCCGCGACGCTCGGCCGCCTCGCCGCCGTGATCGCGCGGCACGACCCGCGCATGGTGGTCGCGCTCGGCGACAGTTTTCACGACCGCGACGCCCATCGGCGGCTGTCCGCGGCGGACCGCGACGCCATCGCAAGCTTGCAGGCGAGGCGCGACTGGATCTGGATTTCGGGCAATCACGATCCGGCGCTGCCGACCGATCTCGGCGGCGTGGTCGCGACCGAAGTGGCGATCGGGCCCATTGTCTTTCGTCACGAGCCGACTGGTGCCGCGGGCGAAATCGCCGGTCATCTGCATCCGAAAGCGCGGGTGTCGACGCGCGGCCGTTCGATGGAGCGCCGCTGTTTTGCGTCAGACGGCGAGCGCGCGGTGATGCCGGCATTCGGCGCCTATACCGGCGGCCTGAGCATCCGCGACGCGGCATTTGCAAAGATATTCCAGACGCTGGGCTTCATGGCCCATGTGCTCGGCGACGTCAGGCTGCACACCATCGCGGCGTCGCGGTGCCATTGAGCGATCCTGGATTAGCGGCGAGGTGTTTTCATCTCTCAGCTAGAGCATGAACCCATAAATGGCGGACGTCCGCTTAGGTGCCCATTCCGGACTCAATTCGGACATCAAGTGAGGTCCGAAAAGTGCCAATTTCGGAAGTGGCAAGCCTCATTCGACCACCTCGTCGGCCAGCGCCAGCACCGTCGGTGGAATTTCGAGACTGATCGATTTCGCAGTCTTGAGGTTGAGCACGAATAAATAGCGTGTCGGTTGTTCGAACGGGAGATCGGCAGGCTTCGCTCCCTTGAAGATACGATCAACCATGGAGGCGGCGCGTTCGAACGATTCTCGCAAATCCGGCCCATAGGACATCAAGCCGCCCTCGCGAACCAGTGGGTCGTACTCGTAGATCGCCGGCAGCCGGTGCACGGCGGCATAGTCGAACACGCGCTTGCGGTTGAGCATGGTTAGGGAGTCGGAAACCATCAGAATGGCGTCCGGCGGCTCGCGATCCATCACCGCGAACGCCTCGTTGAAATCGTCCGGTTCACGCACGCCCACCGCCTGCACGTCGACCACCATCGCTGCGGCCGCCTTTGCCGACGCGTCGTAGCGCAGCGACATCCCGAGGTCGTCCTTGTTCCACAACATCGCAACGCGATGAAGTTTCGGCAACAGCTCCTTGAGCAAACTCAGCCGCTTGGTGCTGAGCGTCGTCGCCACGTCCGAGATACCGGTGATATTGCCTTCCGGCCGCGCAAGGTTGACGACGAGGCCGGTCGCAACCGGATCGCCGACGCCGAACGCCACGACCGTGGTAATCCCTGCCGCCTTGGCCGCTACGGCCGTTGGATAGCCAAAGACCACGATGAGATCGACCTCGGCTGCCTTCAATTCCTCCATCAGATGCGCAAGCTGGACGGGCTGCCCAGCCGCCCCACGCGGTCCCTCGAAGGCAAGATTTTGTCCGGGCGTATAACCAAGCTTCGCAAGTCCGCCGAGCAAAATCTTCGCGAAAGGGTCGGATTCAGGCAAGAGTCCGCCGGGGCTGACGAGCGCGAGACGATAGACCTTGCCCGGCGTCTGCGCGATGGCCACACGGCGCGCTATTACCACGGTGCCGACCAGGGCGATGAAATCACGCCGTTTCACGAGCGCCTCCGTAATGATCACACGGTTACGATTCTAGCAGGCTATTGCATCGTAGGGCGCGAAATCGCAAGCGGCGGAAGTGCATTCGTAAAGTATGTGACGTCCGAAACGGGTCAAAAGCGCCGTTTTGACAGTGCGCCGATGACTTCCGGTCTACCCCTGCCGGCTCAACCGGTCGACGCAACACAGGCGCTAAATCTCTCTGCTGGGGTTTCAAATTGCAAGGTCTCACGTGGTCGTTCGTTTAGCTGACGAGCCACTTTGTTCAGGTAGGCTTGTGAGTGCACCGACAAGTCGGTGCCCTTCGGAAAGTACTGTCTCAGCAGGCCATTGGTGTTCTCGTTCGACCCGCGCTGCCACGGGCTTTGCGGATCGCAAAAATATACGTCGATTTTGGTCGCCAACGTAAAGCGACGATGATCCGTAAGTTCCTTTCCCCGATCCCAGGTCAGGGACTTATACAGCTCCTTTGGTAGCTTCTTCGCCTGCTTGATGAGCGCGGTGACGACCGTTCGGGTGTCCTTACCGGCCACCTTGGCCAACATCACGTAGCGCGTATGACGCTCGACCAAGGTCGCGATGTAGCTGTTGTTCGGCCCGGACAGCAGATCGCCTTCCCAATGGCCAGGCACCGCTCGATCTTCAACCGCCGCCGGTCGCTGGCGGATTGAGACGATATCCTTGATATGCCCCCGTCTATCGCCATCCGGATCGACCGGCTTGGAGCGACGCATCGAGCGCTTCGATCGAAGATGACTAAGCAGCTCTTTCTTGAGCACGCCACGGGTTTGTACAAATAAGCTGCGGTAGATCGTCTCGTGTGACACCTGATTACACTCGTCTTCAGGATGCGTTCTCTTCAGCCAGCCGGCTATCTGCTCGGGTGACCAATCCAATCTGAGCTTCCCCGCGACAGCTCGCCGTAGCCGCGGACTGCTCGCCAATTTACAGCATTTTGGACGACGAGCTCGCGCCCAGGCATTCTCATCTGCAAGTGCCGCTCGGTAGCGGTCATAGCCGCCATTACGGTTCATTTCCCGGCTCACCGTCGAGGGTGAGCGGCCAAGCAACTTGGCGATCGATCGGGCCGATCGATGTGCCGTAACACCTCTGGAAATCACCTCGCGTTCCGCGAGCGTCAATGCCAGCCTGGAGCGACGCCGCTCGGCAGGACGAATCCCACCATGCGGAGCCACCAAAAAATAGATCGACGATGACTGCTTACCAAAAGCGCGTCCGATCGCCTTTAGCGACTCCCCGCGCTTCCAGCGATCCCATAACTCCGTTTTCTCTGCCGCAGTAAACCCTCTATGAAATTTGTGAGCCATCAAACCACACTCCATCTCTCCTTTAAGATAAAGTGTTGCGTCAACCGGTTGAGACCACCCCCGATAAACAGACATTCTCGGTGTTCGTCTGCATGTTTCAAAAGTGCCACCACCGGACTCTTGCATCGCAGCAACTGCTTTCTATTCGATCACCTCATCGGCGAGTTGCTGGAGCTGCCACGGGATTTCGAGGCCAAGGGCCTTCGCGGTTTTGAGATTGATAATAAGCTCGAACTTGCTCGGCCGTTCGATGGGCAAATCGCCCGCTTTTGCCCCGCGCAGGATTCGATCAGTGTAACTTGCCGCGCGCTTGAACATCGAGGGAAGGTCCGGGCCGTACGCCATCAGCCCGCCAGCCTTCGGAAATGTGGTGAAGCCACTGATCATCGGCAAGCGAGCCTTCAAAGCCAGATCAACGATCAGTGCGCGCTGGGTGAGAATCATCGGCGAAGTGAGGACGATCAGCCCTTGCACGTGTGCGTGCACGGCGTGCTCGATGGCATCCCTGATGTCTTTTGCTTCTCGGACTGGCAACAATTCCGGCTTTACGCCCGACGCTTGAATCGCCGCCTCCGTCGCGCGAAGCTGTGCTGTCCCCAACGTTGCGTCCCAGAGGACCGCCACATCGGCGAGTCGTGGCATGGCTTCCTTGAGAAGCTCAATCTGTTTGCCGCCCAGTTCGGGAAGACCGAGAAATAGCCCGGTCAGATTACCTCCCGGGCGAGGAATACTTTGCGCCCATCCGTTGGCTACCGGATCGTCTTCCAGATCAATACCAATTGTGGGGATGACGCGCGTAGCTCTCATGACGGCGTCGACAGCGTGCGGGTTCGCAGCAAAAATGACGTTGCATTGGAGGCCGACAAGCTCCCGAGCTAATTCTTCAACGCGCTCTGCGCTCGCGCCATGGTACCGCGTTTCCAGAATCACCGTCTGACCAGGGACATAACCCAGTTCGCGCAACCCTTCGAAGAATGCTTGAAAATTTTCCTGGGTGCCAGCTCCGATAATGCCGATCTTTGGAAGCTTGCGCTCCAACGGTTGGCCTCGCGCCACCGGCGCCCACGCAGTTGCAGCGCCTATTCCGGCCAGAAAATCCCGCCGCCGCATGTGCCACTCCAAGGACTACCAAGTGGGATTGCTAAACTAGCACTTTGTCGTGGAGCTGTGTGAGGGCAAAGGGCATTTGCCGGGGTCGTGCGCGACAAGCGTGCGTCAACTCGTGAGGTCCGACTTGGGTCAAACTGACAAGAACTCAGTTCGAGCACATGTTTTCCGCTTTACCCCTCAAACTCGGACATTGCTCGATGCATTCGGCATGTCTCAAAAGGGCCAGGAGCGGTCATTCAAGGAAGTAGGGAGCGGATTAGCTTGCCGTGCTTTGAGTCCTGTATCAGCGAGTGAGGCTATCGATGACGGCCCCACTCGCAACGCACCCAGCGATGCCGATTGCCGAGCGCCAGCAATGCACCGCAATCCTCGCGTCGCCCACCCCCGCCCTAAGGTTTAGCCCCGCGCAGCTGGAACGATCATGACCAGGTGCTCGTTGATTTGACTCTGTGGCAAGGAGGCCGAGGTATGAGGATAATGACCGCGTTCGCTCTCGGAACGGCCCTGGTACTGTGTAACCTGGGGACGTTTAGTGCCGCAGCCCATGCGCGGAAGGCCAAAGTCGTTCGTGAACCACGGGTGAGGCTTATCGTCGTCAGGGTGCCCGTAGTAAGGCCAACTCCTTACTGGGATTCCTATATTGTTCCACGATATCGTTATCGCCCTCAGGACGACCGGATCGATCCATACGGCCCGCCCGTAGTGCCGATGGTGCGCTATGGGGCTCAAGAGGAAACGCTGCCCGGTTTTGCCGGTACCGCATTTCCTCGTTAGCAACGTTCGACGCGACGTTGCGATTGCGGGGACTATCAAGCTGCTGCAAGAACCACCTGTTCTGCCGCGGAACTGAATAGGAGGCCGAGATACAAGCGCGCGATGCTGGCGTTGTGGCTGATGACCGCTTTGGCTCATTCGCGTCGATTTTGGCATGTCCGCGGCATGTCCGGTTAGGGGGGTGATCTCGGAAATGCCGGTTGCCCCGTTTTGCCAAACGACGAAAAATTGCCCGACGGGCAAATCAGCAAGAACCTGTCCAGCCCCGCTGACAAAAATATTTCGCTTAACCCGTCGGGCAAATCACCTCTACAAGCTCGCCCCGTCCCACCCGGATGAGGGGCGGATCGCGAGTCGTCACGAACGCGCGGTGGGATGCGATGGACGCGACAGCGTCGGGCGCGCAATGGGATCGCAGGGCGGGTCTTCCCGTGAGCGATCGGCCGGCGCGCGGACGAACGATGCTGCTAACCGCCTTCGCCAGAACTCGCCGGACGGCACGAGGCCCGGCAAGACCTTTGGCGTGAGATGGTCGCGGACGGCGAAGTCGTGTGGTCCTGGCGCCCCGATGCTGGCGTCAAGTCTTGCGGAGATGCATTCGGCCCAACCGGGTTTGAGATGTATCATCGATCCGCAAGGCGACGGTGGCAAGAAAGCCCGGTCACCGGGGAGAGCACGAAGTAAGCCGTAAACCATTCGCGCGGGGAAAGCCGGAGTGATCCGGTTGAACCTGTGGTCCACTCGTGCGCTTTTTGTGCGCACGACCGCGGGTGCAATCGGCATCCGGCTTTCCCTGCGCCCTCTGTTTGCGAAGGAGGGTGAAGTTGATGCAAGCCTCGGGCGCATCGCGCCGCGAGAATGCGGACGCATATCCTCTTGCTGTTTGAAATTTGAATCCGACGTTTCAGACCTCTCCCCGCCTGCGGGGAGAGGTCGGATTTTACGCGGAGCGAAAAATCCGGGTGAGGGGGACTCTCCGCGAGACCGGTGATGCCGATAGAGCCCCTCACCCCAACCCTCTCCCCGCGAAGAGCGGGGCGAGGGAGCATACCGTCTTCGTGATTAGCTACGCCGCCTTCGCCTGCACATTGTCGCAAAATTCCGCCAGCCGATCGGCGAGCCGCAGTGTCGCCGGGCTGGCATCAGGCGACGCCACCAGCGCCACTTCCGTCCGGTCGATCGGCGCAAAACCGTCCTTCGCGGTCAGGACACGATGATCGGCCTGAACCGCGATCTCCGAGAGGATGCTGAGACCCATTCCGGCGGCGACTGCGGCCTGGATGCCGGCGAGGCTCGACGACGTATAGGCCATGTGCCAGGGGCGGCCGGCGGTTTCCAGCGCATGGATCGCGCCCGCCCGATAAAGGCAACCGACGGGAAAGCCGATCAACGGCACCGAGCCGATTTTTGCGTCGATCGGATGGCTCTTGCTGGTGACCCAATGCACGCGCTCGGACCACACCGCGATGCCGCCTTTTTCGCCGGCCGCGCGTTTGAACAGCGCCAGATCGAGTTCGCCGCGTTCGAGATCGCGCTTGAGATAGGTGCTCTGGTCGGCGCGCACGTCGAGCCGCAGGCCGGGATGCGAGCGCGAAAATGAAGCGAGCAATTTCGCCAGCCGATAGGCGGCGAAATCCTCGGGGATGCCCAACCTGACGGCGCCTTCATTGCCGGGCCGCGTCACGACATCGCGGGCTTCTTCCGCAAGCGACAATAGCCGCCGCGCATAGGACAACAGCCGCTCGCCGGCCTCGGTCGGCGTCACGTCCTTAGCCGTCCGGTTCAACAGCGGCTGGCCGACATCCTCCTCCAGCCGCTTGATCTGCTGGCTGACGGTCGACTGGGTGCGGTGAACGCGCTCGCCGGCGCGGGTAAAGCCGCCGGAATCCACCACCGAGACAAAGCTGCGCAGCAATTCGAGATCGAGCATTGGAGGGACCTATTTTAGGCCTATTCATATTTCCACTGGAAATCAGTCTATCATTTAATTTCCAAATATCAAGGCGCGGCCCTAGATCAGGGGCCAAGGAGATTCCCCAAGGAAAATTCCAATGTCCGTCGCGCCCTCGATCGCAGTTCCCCGCACCACTTTCAATCCACTGCCGATCTATATCGCCCTGTTCTGCCTGCTCTGGAGCTTTGCCTTTGTCGCGGGAAAAATCGGCGTCACATCGTGCCCGCCGCTGATCCTGCTCACCGCGCGGTTCTCGCTGGCCGGAATCCTGATCCTCGCGATTTCCGCGTTTCGCGGCGAGGGCTGGGGGTTGTCATGGCGGGATACCCTGGTGTTCGCGCTGATCGGCGTCGCCAACAACGCGCTCTATCTCGGCCTCGGTTATACCGGGCTGAAGACCGTGTCCGCCGGCCTCGGCGGGTTGATCGTCAGCGCCAATCCGGTTTTCACGGCCGGCCTCGCCGCGCTGTTCCTCGGGGAGCAACTGACCGCGCGCAAGGTCGCGGGGCTGTTGCTCGGGATCACGGGAGTGAGTTTTATCGTCTGGCACCGCATGTCGGTCGGCACCGACAGTCTGCACGGCGTCCTCTTCACGTTGGCCTCGCTGGCCTCGATCGTGCTTGGCACTATCCTATTCAAGGTGCTGGCGCCGCAGGGCAGCCTCTGGATCGGCAACGGCGTGCAGAATCTCTCCGCGGGCATCGTGCTGCTGCCGTTCGCGATGAATTTCTCGAGCGTCGATGACATCGTGCCGAGCGCGCCTCTGTTCGGCGCCTTTGCGTTCCTGGTGCTGGGCGGATCGATCCTGGCCTATCGGCTGTGGTTTCATCTGCTGCGAGTGTGCGGCGCGACCGCCGCGAGCGCCTATCATTTCCTGATGCCGCCATTGGGCATGCTGTTCGCCTGGATGGTGCTCGGCGAGCATGTCGAGTTCCGCGATTTGCTTGGGATTGTCCCGGTGGCGCTCGGCATCTATCTGGTGACGCGTCCCGCAGCAGTGCCGCAATAAGAAAACGCGGCCATAAGAAAAAGCGAGATCGAACATGAGTTCCCTTCGCATAACCCTGATCGGCGGTCCCACCGCGCTGATTGAAATCGACGGCTTTCGTCTCCTCACCGATCCGACCTTCGATGCGCCGGGCGCGTATCAATTGCCGCATGTAAGACTCGAGAAATTGACCGGTCCCGCGTTAGCGGCGGGACAGGTCGGTCCGGTCGATGCGGTGCTGCTCAGTCACGATCAGCATTCGGACAACCTCGATCATTCGGGCAAGGACTTCCTCCGTCAGGCCAAGCGCGTCCTGACCACGGAAGCCGGCGCAAAACGGCTCGGCGGCCATGTTGAGGGACTTGCGCCGTGGGCGACTACCGAATTGATGGGCAAGGATGGCCGTTCCCTGACCATCACCGCGACGCCCGCGCGTCACGGGCCGGCCGGCATCGAGCCGTTGTCCGGCGACGTCATCGGCTTTGTGCTGAGTTCGAAAGAGCGCTCACCGGTCTATATCAGTGGCGACACCGTGTGGTTCGACGGCGTCGCCGAGGTCGCGCGGCGCTTCAAGGCCGGCGTGGTGCTGCCCTTCGCCGGCGCGGCGCAGACCCGCGGTCCCTTTCACCTCACGATGGATACCAACGACACCATCGAGACCGCGCGCGCATTTCCGGATGCGGTGATCGTGCCGCTGCATACTGACGGCTGGGCGCATTTCCGCCAGAGCGCGAGTGATTTGCGCGCGTCGTTCGACACGCTCGGGTTTGGGGCGCGGTTGAAACTGCTGGAGCCCGGCGTCGCGACGGTGATCGAGCCGCCACACCCACCGGCCTCATCCTGAGCCACACGCACCGGCCTCATCCTGAGGAGCGCGCTCTTGCGCGCGTCTCGAAGGATGGCAACAGGGGTGCAAGCGTCCATCCTTCGAGACGCGGCCAAGTGGCCGCTCCTCAGGATGAGGAGCGGTATTAGTCCTTCCTGAACACGATGGACGCCATCCACCCCGTCATCAGCGCCATGAACGCCGTCACCAGCCCATAGCTGAAACCGTTCTGGCGGGCGGTGGTGGCGACGAACTGCTCGAAGCCGACTTTGACGATATCGAACGCGGTTTCGGTATGCGTCACCAGCGCGCCGTCGGAAAACAGTTTTATCTCGACGTCATAGGTCCCGATCGGCACCTCGGCCGGCAGCGGAATGCCGGTGCGGAACAAGGTCGGCGTCAGAAACGTCACCGCCGAGGTCGCCTCGCGATAGAGCCCATGCTCGGAGCGCAGCCGCACGAAGGCGCTGCGGAACGCATCGTTCGGCACGACGTCGGCATAGTCAGGCCCGACGCGCTGGGTCAGCAGCACATTGTTGAGGCCAAGCTGCTGGCGCCGCTGCACTTCGGGCGAGGCGATGGCGTCGAATGGCCGGTTGGAAAACAGCGCCAGATAGGTCGGCACCTGCAGGAACTGGCGGTAATCGGTGTTGACCCAGATGCCGAATTTACGCTCCTTGCGGCGCGTCACCATGTCGGCGCGGGGGCCGGCGACGGTGACGACAAGATCGTAATTGGTGCGCGTCGCAGGGGTGTTGGCGTCCTTTTCGACCGAGCCGAACAGCACGAGCTCCTCGCCGGAATAGTTCGGCGTCACGGTGACGCGGTGGTTGGAGACCGACACGATCAGCCGCTCGGCGTGCGCCGGAAGCGGGGCCGACGCCAGGCCCAGCGCGAGCACGACACCTGCCGATGCGAAAGGCCAGCGCGCAATCATCCGGTGCCTCCGATTTCCCGGATGGTGAAGAGATCGTCGGGGCGGATCACGAGCTCGATCGCGAAGCGGATTCCGACCGCGAGGATCAGAAGCCCGAGCAACAGCCGCAGATGCTCGCCGCGAATTTTCTGCCCGGCGCGGGCGCCGAACTGCGCGCCGGTGACGCCGCCGATCATCAGGATCAGCGCCAGCACCGCATCGACCAGATGATTGGTGATCGCGTGCAGCATGGTGGCGAACACCATGGTGACCAAAGTCAGCACCATCGAGGTGCCGATTACCGTGGAGGTCGGCACCCGCAACAGATAGATCATGATCGGGACCAGGATGAAGCCGCCGCCGATGCCCATCACCGCGCCGATGAAGCCGATGATCACGCCGACGGTGATGACCGGGATCACCGACAGATAGATCTTGGAGCGCTTGAAGCGCACCTTCAATGGCAGGCCATGGATCCAGCCATGGCTGCCCGAGCGCCGCATCGGCACGATCTTGCCACGGCGCGCGCGCAATAGCGCGCGGGTGCCTTCCCAGAACATCAATGCGCCGACGGTGGTCAGCAGCACCACGTAAGACAGCGCAATCATCAGGTCGAGCTGGCCGAGCGAGCGCAGATACGTGAAGGTGAACACGCCGAGCGCGGTGCCGACGGTGCCGCCGCATAACAGCACCAGCGCCAGCGCCGGATCGATGGCGCGGCGGCGCCAGTAGGTCAGCGCGCCGGAAAACGACGAGGCCGCGATGTGGCTGGCGACGGAGGCGACCGCAACCGCCGGCGCGATGCCGATGAAGATCAAGAGCGGCGTCATCAGAAACCCGCCGCCGATGCCGAACATGCCGGACACGAAGCCGACCGCCGCGCCCATCGCAAGGATGAGGAAAACATTGACCGGAAGGTCGGCGATCGGGAGGTAAAGCTGCACGCGCGGCTCGCTTCGAAGGTTAGCCCTGAGGCGGGCCGAAACCCCTCACGGCACTATTTTTGATGAGCGGCGTCGCTCGCCTGCCGCGCCTCTGCATAACCGAAATCGCCCGCTTGAGGGACTAAAGAATCCGCAGGGAGCGGGCTTTTTTGACGCGGGCCGCCGCTCACCTACAGGTGTGGTGAATAATTCAGATTAACGGGTCGCCTTAGGGCTTCCGGATCGGGTCGGTCACGAGGTTCATCGCCGCGGCTTCCTTGGTGCCAAGCCAGCGGACGTCCCTGTTTTGAGACATAGCCTGCACGACGGCGGAGGACACGCCCATCTTCGTCATATAGTTCAACAGGAACCCTGCAACCCGCTGAGTGTCGGCAACGGGGTCGCGCATCGGAGCCGTAGCCTCAAACTGGTGGACCCCCAGCATAGAGCCCTCCACGCCATAGCGTATCTTGCCGCCGGCATAGACCAGCACGCAGGCGCTGGCACAATAGGCGGGGCGGACCTGGCCCGACCCATCGGCGACGCCGACCGCAGTCACCAGTCCGCGCGATCGAATGATTTCGCCCATGATCACGGCCTGATTCAAGTCGCCGCCCGGAGAAGACAGCAACACCGCGTCGCCGGCATCGAGATGGCCTTCATTGAGCCTGTCCCGGAACCAGTTCGCGGTGGCGGCGCCGATTTCCCCGCTGATGGCGAGCGCGCGCCGGCCATGGCCCGAGCCGTCGAAATCGGCAAGGGGGATCAGCGCCGAAGTCATGCGTGGGGCGAGATATGATTCCTTCCAATAGGCCCAGGCCTCCGGCCGCGACAGGTCCCGGTAGGCCCGGATGCCGACGCCACTCGCCAGGAGAACAAACATCACAGCTGACCACCAATGCCGCTTGATGCCGATGGCAGGGGGTCGCCGCGCTGCAGGCTGGTCTGTAGGCTTGCGCGGCGGTGCTACCCGAGGTCCGGTCGGCGACCTCTGGTATTCATCTCTCTCGTCCTGACGATCATCGAAAGACAAATGACCCTCTCGGCAGTCAAGCTGTCCCGGACGTCGAACCTCCGGGCAGTTATCGCGTGCGCGCTCAGTGAGGCGCTTGTCTACACGGCTTTATCGCTGGGGTATATGACGGCAATGCCGGGCGGCATCGCCAATGGGATCAGCGCGCGGCGGCGGTGCGCTTGGCTGAAGCCGGCTTCGCGGCGGGCTTTGCAGCCGGCTGCGGCGGCGCCGCGTCCCATCCGCCGGCCGGCGTTGCGACGTTGACGGCGTCGTCGGGCTGGGGTTCTGCGGTAAAGGTCTGGATCGCGAGCTTGGCCGCCGCCAGCGACTGGGCGTCGAGGCGCTTGGCAATATCGTCGCGCTTGCGCCCGGCATCCACGTCGCCCTGCGCCGCCGCCAGGCTGAACCATTTGAAGGATTCGGCGAGGTTCTGTTCGACGCCGATGCCGCGGGCATAGAGGATGCCGAGGTTGAACTGGCTGTCGGCGACGCCGCGGTCGGCCGCCTTGCGGAACCATTGCGCAGCGTCCTTGTAGTTGGCGCCCTTGTCGCCGCCGTCGGCGTCGAGCACGGCCAGATTATGCATCGCCTTGGCGTTGCCGCGCTCGGCCGCCTGGATGTAATAGCGCCGCGCGGTATCGACGTCCTTTTTCACGCTCATACCTTTTTCATAGAAGGTACCGAGCCTGAAGATCGCCGGCACGACGCCTGCCTCCGCCGCGCGGTCATACCATTTCGCGGCCTCGTCGTAATTCGGAGCGACGCCCTTGCCTTCGGCGAAACGCACGCCGATTTCGTAGGCCGCGGTCGGATCGCCCTTCAGCGCGGCCGCGCGCAGCACCGGTCCGCCGATCGTATCCGGCAGTCTTTCGGTCGGCGGCACCTGCGCCATCGGGAGTTTGCCTTTCGCCGACGCCGCAGCGCCGGTCGGAAGCGCGCTGGTGACATCCGTGGCGGACGACGGCGCGGCGTCCTGCGGGATCGCGGCCGATGCGGTGCCGTCGAAAAAGTTGGGGGCGGAGTTATTGAGCGATTGCCGTCCGATCGGCGTCGGCGAGGTCATCGACGGCGACGCCGGGCCCGGCGTCGCCGGCTTGGCGCTGTCAGGCGCGGGCGATTGGTCCGGGGCTTGCGGCTCGCTCGAATTCTCCATGGCAGGCGGCTGCGGCGACACGCTGCCGCCGTCGAGCAGCGACATCGTCACCTTAAAGGCGCCCAGTACGATCACGACCACGCTGGCGCCGACCAGGAGCGAGCGGATCTTGGAGGTGATGTTCGACGGTTCCTTGGCCTTGTCGCCGGCGACCTTGAGCGGACGGCCGGCCTTGTCGGTGGGCGGCGCGGCCGCGGCGGCCTGGGCGGCGCGGCGTGCGGCGGCGATGAAGCTTGCGGTAGAGACCGGTCCGGGCGGCGGGCTCGCCGGAATTCCGCTGATCGCGCTTTCGGAGGCCGCGATGCGTTCCGATGGCGAAGCCGCGCGCCCGACCGGCCTTGTGCCGGGCTCAAGCGGGTGATCGGGCGGCAGATCGGGCTCGATCGCCGCTCGCGAGGGCGCGGCGCTATGCGGCTCCAGGATTTCACTGATGGCGCGCGGCGGCACCGGAGCTGCGGCCGGCACCGATGGCGGCGCGGCATGAAATTCGCGCGGGGCGGCGGCGAAAGGCGCCTGCGCCGAGGCGGGATTGGGCAATTCGGGTCTCTGTTCCGCGGCCATCGGGACCGGCGGCGCCTCGATCTCCGGCGCTTCGAACTGCGGCGCTTCAGCCTGCGGCGCTAGCGCCTGCTGGGCCACGGCCTGCGGCGCGGCGGCGCGCGGTGCCGGCGGCATTTCCGGCGGCGGCGCAACCGGCGCGGTGCGAACCGTGCGCAGATCGCCTTCGATCATCGCCAGCCGATCAACCACATGGCCGAGCGTGTTGTGCACGGCTTCGAGCGAATCCTGGGTGTGGCGGTCGGTCTCGGTCTGGCTGTAACGGATGTCGGACAATTCGCGCTTGACGATGTCGATCAGGCCAGAGTCCGCCGGCTCGGGAGCGCTGCGCTGGCTGGTTTCGGCAAGCGCCGCAACCGCCGCATGCTGGCGTTCCAGATGGCGCAGAATGTCCTGCAGCCCGTCCTCGACCCGGCCGAGATTGCCGGCGCGGTGATCGCTGGAGGCTTCCAGCCGTTCCAGCAGATAAGACACCCGCTGTTCGAGATGGGCGAAGGCCGAGGCGCTGTCATTGCCGACCGGCATCCGGTCGAGGCGGTCGGACAAAGCGCGCAGCGCACCCTCGATCTGCTCGGAATTTTCGCGTTCGCGCGGCCGCTCGCGGCTTTCCAGCGTCGAGGTCAGCGCCGCGATGCGCTGCTCCAGGATCGCGAAGGAATCGCTGTTGCCCTCGGAGCGGGAAATCTGGTCGACCTTTGCCGACAGCGTGCGCAAATCGTCGCTGAGCCGGACCAGCGCGTCGTTGGAAGCGACATTGGAGACGATGGCGCGCAGCGCTACGATGGCGCCTTCGAGCTGGCGCACTGTCGAGGGATCGTCGTTGGCGCGCAGGATCAGGTCGAGCTTGGCGCCGAGATTGCGGATCGCCTCGTCGTAGCCGGCCAGTTGCTCGGCCGGGGTCAGCGAGCGCAGCACTTCGCGGATTTCAGAAAGCGCGCGCTCGATGCCGGCCAGCGCCTTGGCGTCGATGCCGCTCTGGCGGCTGTCGTCGATGCGGCGTGCCAGCGAGCGGACTTCGTTCTCGATCGATTCGATCGCCCGGCGCGGCATCGCTTCGGTGATGGCGTGACGGATTTCCGCGAGTTCGCTGCGGAACGCGGCGATCGATTGTTCTGTCCCGTCGGGGCGCTGCAGCGCCTCGATCTGGCTCGTGATCTTGAACAGATGGCGCTCGAGCGAGGAGAAATCCGGACCCGGTGGCGTTGCCGGCGGCATCGGCATCGGAGGGGACACTGGCATCGCCGGTGCCAGCGGCATCGCCGGCGCGATCGGCGGCGCGGCGCGCGACGGCATCTGCCGCGGTGGCGCGTCAAGTTCGTTCTGGCGCGCGGCGATTTCCGCGATCGCCGAGTCGAACGACGCAGGGCTCAGCGGCGGGGAGGGGCGATAGACCTGGCTGGCCGCGCCCTCGACCATCTCGGACTGGCGCTGCCTGTCCTTGAGCTGGGATTGTCTTGCGGGCGCGGGGTTTGAAATCTGCGACAGCCGGGCGTCGAGGCGCGAGATCGCGTCGTTCAACTGACGGGCGACGCCTTGTTCGCCGCCGCGCGGGGCGTCGTTGCGCGGAGCATCGCTGCGCGGAGCATCGCTGCCCGGCTTGGGCTGCGAGATCTGTTCGATCTGCCGGGTGATGGCGTCAAGCCGCTGATGGATATCGGCGACGTCGCGGCTTTCCTGGCTCGGCATCAGCGGCCGCTGATCAGCCACCCTTTGATCTGACATGGCGCGAAAGTTCGGAGGGGTGGATTCGCCGATGGAGGAATTGAGCCAGTCGTTCAGCGACATGCCGGCGCGCCGTGCGGCGGCCTCGGCCCGCTCGCGGACAGATGGATCGATGCCTTCAACACTCCACGATACGCGCGAATTCATGATTCCGTCCGGTTTCGACTCCGGCGCCCCACCTAGCGCCTTCAGCCTCCCCGCGCGTCCCTGGAGGAGAGACAATCGAATTCCGCGCAGGTCGTCTGCCTCTGCTGCTGACTTTTTCGCGTTACGGTAAAGAACCGGTTAAGGAATTGGCCGGCCGGCCCGGAAAGTTGCCCTAAATCCCCGAAATCGATCGAGGTTCCGTCGGCGCCGGACGCAAGGCTCAGCCGTTGTGTTCGCGTTGGTTTGCGTTGATCGGCGTGACATTCGCCCCGATGGCGGTGGCCGAGAGGGTGTGGAGCGCCTCTTCGCACCACTCCACCACGGCCCGCTCGTGACGAAGGCCCAGGCGAAGCCCGAGCAGCTTGCCGGTATCTGCGGGCGATGTGGCGCCGTCAGCGAAGCGCTTTCGCAGGATGCGCTCATAGCGGGCGAGGCGGTCGCGATGGTACTCCAGCCGCGCCATCAGGTCGGCGCGCAACGGGTCGATGTCGACGCTGTCGAGCGCGTACAGCCGCACTAGCAGGTCGTCCTTGATCGACGGCGGGCTGCTCGGCCGGGCCGCCCAGTGCCGCAAGCTCGCTTTGCCTTCGGCGGTCAAGGTGTAGACCAGTTTGTTGGGCTTGCCCGACTGCACGACCTCGCGGCCCTGAACGTGGCCGCGATCGCGCAGTTTGGTGAGCTCGCGATAAATCTGCTGGTGGTCGGCCTTCCAGAAGAACCCGATCGACGCATCGAACGTCTTGGCGAGCTCATAGCCCGTCATCGGACGTTCCGTCAGGCAGACCAGGATCGCGTCACCGAGCGCCAAAACGCCAACCCTCCGTCCTTGCACCCCTCGTATTCTTGACTTTATGCATAAAGGCGCATATGCGTCAACGTGCATAAGCTTTGGTCTCGCTCAAAAATGGAAAAGCCATGCCGCTTCCAGCCTCGCTGCAGGGTCGACTTGAGCTGCCGGTACTCGGCGCGCCGCTGTTCATCGTGTCGGGGCCTGAACTCGTCATCGCCCAATGCAAGGCCGGCATCGTCGGCTCGTTTCCGGCCCTGAACGCGCGCCCGGTCGAGAAACTCGACGAGTGGCTAACGCGGATCGAGAACGAACTCGGCGAATACCAGGCGCTGCACCCGGAGAAAAAAGTCGCGCCCTACGCGGTCAACCAGATCTGCCACGTCTCCAATGACCGGCTAATGCAGGACATGGAGACCTGCGTAAAGCATCGCGTTCCCATCATCATCACCTCGTTGCGGCCGCCGTCGGAAATCGTCGAGGCCGCGCATTCCTATGGCGGCGTGGTGTTCCACGATGTCATCAACGTCAAGCACGCGCGGAAAGCCGCCGAGCAGGGTGTCGATGGTCTGATTCTGGTTTGCGCCGGCGCCGGCGGACATGCCGGCACGCTGTCGCCATTCGCGCTGGTGCGCGAAGTGAAGCAATGGTTCAAGGGCACCATCCTGTTGTCGGGCGCGATCGCCGACGGCTGGAGCATCGCGTCCGCGCTCGCGCTCGGCGCCGATCTGGCCTATATGGGCACCCGCTTCATCGCGACCGAAGAAGCCAATGCCGATCGGGCTTACAAGAACGCGCTCACCGCGCATGCCGCGCACGACATCGTCTATTCGAACCTGTTCACCGGCGTGCACGGCAACTATCTCGGGCCGTCGATCGCGGCCGCAGGCCTCGATCCCAACAATCTGCCGGTCGCCGACAAGTCGAAGATGAATTTCGGCTCCGGCGGCAACATGAAGGTCAAGGCGTGGCGCGACATCTGGGGCTCCGGACAGGGTATCGGGCAGATCACGGACGCGCCGCCGGTCGCCGAACTGGCGGAGCGGCTGAAGCTCGAATTTGCCGACGCCAGCGGCGATTTTGTAAAGCGGATCAGCGCTTGAGCGCTTGAACAAAACGCGATGTCGGGCAGCCGCAAATGCGGCCGGAATTTCACGCAACGGGAGACGTCCGATGAGCATGACCGGCCTTGAGAAGTGGTACGGCTACATGAAGTCCCACGACGACGCGGCGCTGTGGGATCTGCTTGACCCTGACGCGGTGTTCGAAAGCCCCGTCGTGCACACGCCGCAGCGCGGGCGCGACATCACGTTCAAATATCTTTCGAGCGCGGGCAAGGTGCTGGGCGGCGCGGGTTTTGTCTATACCGGCGAATGGCGGAGCGATGCCGGTGCGGTGCTCGAGTTCGAAACCGAGATCGACGGAATAAAACTCAACGGCGTCGATATCATCCGTTTCGGCGACGATGGCCGCATCACCCATTTCAAGGTGATGGTGCGCCCGCTCAAGGCGATCAACCTGCTGCACCGGCTGATGGGAGAGCAACTGGCGAAGTAGTGACGTGAATTTGCTCAAAGGCTGCTTCGAAAACTGCTTTGGGCCACCGGAATCGGCTAAGGTCCATTTCTGGACCTTAAGCAATTGCGGCTCTGCAAAATCTGCCCTAAACGAAGCCTGCTGAGCAGGCCCCGAGAGGACATCATGCCGATCTACAAAGCCCCGGTAGAAGACGTCAATTTCCTGCTCAACGACGTGTTTCAGATCGACCGCTACGACAATCTTCCCGGCTTTTCCGACGCCTCCGCCGATGTGCGCGAGGCGATTTTGTCGGAGGCCGCAAAACTCAGCGAGGAAGTGCTGCAGCCGCTCAATCGTGTGGGCGATATCGAGGGCTGCACCCGCCATGACGATGGCAGCGTGACCACGCCGAAAGGTTTCAAGGAAGCCTTCAAGCAGGTCGCCGAAGGCGGTTGGCTCGGGCTGTCGGCGCCGACTGAATATGGCGGTCAGGGCTTGCCGGTGACGCTGAGCCAGGCCGTCAACGAATTCCAGATCTCGGCCAACATGGCGTTCTCGATGTATGCCGGCCTGACCATGGGCGCGACCGCGGCGCTCGTGGTGCACGGCAAGCCCGAACAGAAGAAGATGTTCGTGCCGAAGATGGTCGCCGGACAATGGACCGGCACCATGAATCTCACCGAGCCGCAATGCGGCACCGATCTCGGCCTGTTGCGCACCAAGGCGGTCAAGCAGGCCGACGGCAGCTACAAGATATCAGGGACAAAAATCTTCATCTCCGCCGGCGAGCATGACCTCGCAGAAAACATCATCCATCTGGTGCTCGCCCGGATCGAGGGGGCGCCCGCCGGCATCAAGGGCGTGTCGCTGTTCGTGGTGCCGAAGATTCTTGTGAATGCCGACGGGTCGCTCGGCGCGCGCAATGGCGTGTCCTGCGGCTCGATCGAGCACAAGATGGGCATCCACGGCAATTCCACCTGCGTGATGAATTACGACGGCGCCATTGGCTGGCTGATCGGCGAGGAAAACAAGGGCATGCAGGGCATGTTCGTGATGATGAACGAGGCGCGGCTCGGCGTCGCCGTGCAGGGCCTGGCGCAATCCGAAGTCGCCTATCAGAACGCGGTCGCCTATGCGCGGGATCGCCTGCAGGGCCGCGCGCTGACGGGGCCGAAGGCACCCGAAAAACCGGCCGATCCGATCATCGTGCATCCCGACGTGCGCCGCACGCTGCTCACGATCCGCGCCTTCAACGAGGCGGCGCGCGCGATGGTGGTGTGGACTGCGCTCAAAAGCGACGTCGCTCATCGCTCCCCCGACCCCAAGGATCGCCAGGAGGCGGACGACCACATGGGGCTGATGACGCCGGTCATGAAGGGCGTCTTGACCGACGTCGGATTCTCCAACGCGGTGCTGGCGCAGCAGATGTATGGCGGTCACGGCTATATCGCCGAGCAGGGCATGGAGCAGTTCGTGCGCGATGCGCGCATCGCCATGATCTATGAGGGCGCCAACGGCATTCAGGCGCTCGATCTCGTCGGGCGCAAATTGCCGCGCGACGGCGGCCGCGCCGTGATGACTTTTTTCGGCGAGGTCGCGGCCTTCGCCAAGGATCACGTCACTGAGGAGGGGATGAAGCCCTATGTCGCTCCCTTGAGCGCAGCCCTTGGCCATCTGCAGCAGGCCACCACCTGGCTGATGCAGAACGCGATGACGAAGCCGGACAATGCAGGTGCTGCCGCCACCGACTACATGCAATTGTTCGGCCTCGTCACCTTCGCCTATATGTGGGCAAAGATGGCAAAGGTGGCGCTGGACAAGATTGCGGGCAGCGGCACCACGCCCTATCTGACCACCAAGCTCGTGACCGGCCGCTTCTTCATGGAACGGATGCTGCCGGAAACCTCACTGCACCTTGCGCGCATCCAGACGGGATGTGCGACCACCATGGAATTGGCGGCGGAAGCGTTCTGACCGGTGGCGCGATGTCGGCAGCCGAGGCGATCCTTGCGGAGTTTCGCGCCTTCGGCGTCGGCCGTCGACGCGACATGTTTTGTGCTCGATCAGCGTTCGACATCGTCGACCGCTGCGCGCGCGATGGAGTTGGCGTTCTCGGCATCGAGGGATTTTATCTGACAGACAAGATGACAATGCCGCAGCCCGATCATATCCTCGACCTCAGCGTCAATCCGCGCGCCTATGATGCTGCCCGCCATTTTCTTCGCTTGGGCGAAGGACTGCCTCTGTTCTACGAGTTCACGTTGGACGATGATGCGGTGAAAGGATCCGTTTAGCCCGCATTATGACGTTCTCGACATTTAGCGTCCCGCACCTACGCGATGGCCATCAGGAGACCTAAGATGCCCGAAGCCTATATCTACGATCACGTTCGCACGCCGCGCGGCCGCGGCAAGCAAGATGGCGCGCTGCACGAGGTGACCGCGCTGGCGCTCGCCACCGTGCCGCTGAAGGCGCTTAAAGAGCGCAACAATTTGAAGGAAGACGTCGTTGACGACGTCGTGCTCGGCGTGGTCGATCCGGTCGGCGAGGCCGGCTCCGACATCGCGCGCTTCGCGGCGATCAAGGCCGGTCTCGGCGAAGCCGTCCCCGGCGTTCAGATCAGTCGCTTCTGCGCTTCGGGCCTCGATGCCGTGAATTTCGCCGCGGCCCAAATCATGAGCGGCCAGCATGAGCTTACCATTGGCGGCGGCGCCGAATCGATGAGCCGCGTCGGCATCGGCGCCTCCGGCGGCGCCTGGCCGATGGACCCTTCCATTGCGGTGCCTGCTTACTTCATGCCGCAGGGCGTCTCCGCTGATTTGATTGCGACTAAATACGGGTTTTCGCGCGACGATGTCGACGCCTATGCGGTGCAGAGCCAGCAACGCGCCGGAAAAGCCTGGGACGAGGGGCGCTTCAAGAATTCGGTGGTGCCGGTGAAGGACGTCAACGGCCTCACCATCCTCGCCAAGGACGAGCATATGCGCCCGACCACGACGATGCAGTCGCTGGCGTCGCTTCAGCCTTCATTCGTGACCATGGGTCAGATGGGCGGTTTTGACGCGGTGGCGATCCAGTCGCACCCGGAAATCGAGCGCATCAACTATGTGCATCACGCCGGCAATTCCTCAGGCATCGTCGACGGCGCCGGCGCGGTCCTGCTCGGCAGCAAGGAGGCGGGTAGCAAGCACGGCCTGAAGCCGCGGGCGAAAATCCGCGCCTTTACCAATATCGGCTCCGAGCCCGCGATGATGCTGACCGGCCCGGTCGACGTGACCGAAAAGCTGTTCGAACGCTCCGGCATGAAGAAATCCGACATCGACCTGTTTGAATTGAACGAGGCCTTCGCTTCGGTGGTGCTGCGCTACATGCAGGCTTTCGACATCGACCCCGCCAAGATCAACGTCAATGGCGGCGCGATCGCGCTCGGCCATCCGCTCGGCGCAACGGGGGCGATGATCTTGGGGACCGTGCTCGATGAGCTCGAGCGCACCAACAAATCGACCGCTTTGGTCACGCTGTGCATCGGCGGCGGCATGGGCACCGCGACGATCATCGAAAGAGTCTAAGCGACCGTAGGGTGGGCAAAGCGGAAGCGTGCCCACCATTCCAGATAACAAGCCGATAGATGGTGGGCACGGCGCAAAGTGCGCCTTTGCCCACCCTACGCAGTGATCGAATTGGGAGCACCAAATGGCCTTCAAGAATTTCAAGATCGAGACCGACGCCGACGGCATTGCGCTCGTCACCTGGGACATTCCCGGCCGTTCGATGAATGTGCTGGATGAGACCACGATCACCGAGCTTGAGGAAATCGTGAAGCAAACTTCCGCCGACGCTGCCGTCAAGGGCGTCGTCGTCACCTCGGGCAAGGAGGCGTTCTCCGCCGGTGCTGACCTCTCGATGCTGGAGGGCATGAACCGCCGATATACCGACCTCTTGAAAGCCAAGGGCGAGGTCGCAGCCAACCAGATGCTGTTCGATGAAAGCAGAAAGTCCTCGCTGGTGTTTCGATCCATCGAAACTAGCGGAAAACCTTGGGCGGCCGCGATCAACGGGCTCGCGCTCGGCGGCGCCTTTGAGCTCACGCTGTCCTGCCATTACCGCGTTGCCGCCGACAATCCGAAGACGCGTCTCGGCCTGCCCGAGGTAAAAGTCGGCCTGTTCCCCGGCGCCGGCGGCACCCAGCGCGTGCCGCGCATCGTGCCGCCGCAGGATGCGATGCAGATGCTCCTAAAGGGCGAGGCGGTCAATCTCGCCAAGGCCAAGGCCCTAAAACTGATCGACGCCATCGTCCCCGCTTCCGATCTCATCAAATCGGCAAAAGACTGGATCAAGGGCGGCGGCACGGCTGTCGCGCCCTGGGACACCAAGGAATTCAGGCTGCCGGGAGGCCCGGTCTATTCGAAGGCCGGCATGATGATGTTCCCGGCCGGCAACGCGATCTTCCGCCGCGAAACGTTTGATAATTATCCGGCGGCGCGCGCGATCATGCAGTGCGTTTACGAAGGCCTGCAGTTACCGATCGATGCCGCGTTGCGGGTGGAGTCGCGCTATTTCACGCAAATCCTGCGCTCCAAGGAAGCGGCGGCAATGATCCGCAGCCTGTTCCTGTCGATGCAGGAATTGAACAAGGGCGCGCGGCGTCCGCAAAACGTGCCGCCGACCAAAGTGAAAAAACTCGCGGTGATCGGCGCCGGCTTCATGGGCGCCAGCGTCGGCTATGTCTCGGCGCGCGCCGGCATCGACGTGGTCCTGATCGACCGCGATCAGGAGAGCGCCGACAAGGGCAAGGGCCACGCCAAGGCCGTGATCGACGATCTGATCAAGAAGGGCCGCGCGAAGGAAAGCGATAGCGATGCAATCCTGTCGAAGATCACCGCGACCGCTGACTACAACGCGCTGAAGGATTGCGATCTCATCATCGAAGCCGTGTTCGAGGATCGAAAAGTAAAGGCGGAAACCTACGCCAAGGCGCAGCCGCTCTTGAAGAGTGATGCGATCTTTGCCTCCAACACCTCGACCTTGCCGATCAATTCGCTGGCCGAGGAATTCAAGGACCAGGGCAAGTTCATCGGCATTCACTTTTTCTCGCCGGTCGAGAAGATGATGCTGGTGGAGATCATCGTCGGCAAGAACACCGGCGATGTCGCGCTCGCGACCGCGCTCGACTACGTGCGCGTGATCGGCAAGACCCCGATCGTGGTCAATGATTCCCGCGGCTTCTTCGCCAACCGCTGCGTGCTTCGTTTTACCGCCGAGGGCCTGGAAATGCTGATGGAAGGCGTGCCGCCGGCGATGATCGAGAATACCGCCAAGATGGCGGGCATGCCGGTCGGGCCGTTGTCGCTGTCCGATGAGGTCGCGCTCGATCTCGTACTGAAGATCATGAAGGCCACAGAGGCCGATCTCGGCGCCAACGCCATCGACCAGGCCCAGAAGAAACTTCTGGTCGAGATGGTCGAGAAGCAGGGCCGTTTCGGCCGCAAGAACGGCAAGGGCTTTTACGATTATCCGGAAAAGGGCAAAGGCCAGAAGAGCCTGTGGTCGGAATTGGGCGGGCTGCAGCCAAAACATCTCGATCCCGATACGCTCGACGTCGAAGAATTGAAGCAGCGCTTTCTCGTCGTGCAGGCGGTGGAAGCCGCGCGCACAGTGGAGGATCACGTCATCACCGATATGCGCGAAGCCGATGTCGGCTCGATTCTCGGTTTTGGTTTTGCCCCGTTCACCGGCGGCACGCTGTCCTATATCGACTTCATGGGCACCAAGAATTTTGTCGCGCTGTGCCACAGACTGGAAGCCAAATACGGCTCGCGCTTCACTCCGCCGAAATTGTTGGAAGAGATGGCGGCCAAGGGCGAGACGTTTTACGGCCGCTTCCCGCCGAAGAAGCTGGCGGCGTAAAAAATTCGCGCGAGCCCCCATGCGCCGATCTCTTCGCCTCTCCCGCGTGCGGGGGAGGCCGACGCGCGAAGCGCGGCGGGTGGGGGCTCTCTCCGCGAATTCCAGCATCCGCTATGCGGCAACGCCCCCACCCCGGCCCTCCCCCGCAAGCGCGGGAGGGGGAGAAGAATACACGACAACAAAAAAAGCCGGATCGTCGATCCGGCCTTTTCTCATCAACCGTCAAGAAAACTCACGCCGCCTTCATCAGGCCTTCCTTGGTCAGCGCTTCCTGGACCATCGGGCGCGCGCCGACGCGGGTCTTGTAGGCCAGCAGGTTCGGCATTGCCGACAGGTCAAATTTCATCCGGTCGGCCCAGGCCAGCATCGTGAACAGATAGCCGTCGGCGACGGTGAACTGCTTGCCCATCAGATAATCCCGGCCGGCAAGCTGGCTGTCGATATATTTGAACTTGCCCATCACCCGGTCCTTGAAAAAGGCCTTGGCGTCGTCCGCCAGCACCGGCGAGAACAGCGGGCCGAAATTCTTGTGCACTTCCGAGGTGATGAAGTTCAGCCACTCCAGCAGCTTGTAGCGCTCGGCGCTGTCGCGGGCGGGTGCGAGGTTCTTGGAGGCCGCCTTGTCGGCGATCATCTGCACGATGACCGGGCCTTCGGTCACCAATTCGCCGCTGTCGAGGGCGAGCGCTGGCACCTGGCCCTTGGGATTGACCTTCAGGTAGTCGTCGCCGTTCTCGAGCTTCTTGGCCTTGAGATCGACCTTGACCAGGTCGTAGGGCAGACCTGCTTCCAGCAGCGCGATGTGGGGGGAGAGCGAGCAGGCTCCCGGCGAATAATACAGTTTCATCGGAATTTTCCTTCCCTTGGATTATTGGGTATGGGAGCTAGAGCCTCGTCGGGGCTGATCGGGTCAGAACCGACCGGGCTCTAAATTCGCATTTTGACGCGTTTTCTTCACGCGAACCGGTACCTACCTCGCTTGAAAACGCCATTAAATGACTAAATGCATCTGCATGAAAGAGTCAAGATTGATGCAGCTGCATTTAGTGCGGTAGACTGACCGGTGACATCTATAGGCCAGACCATGAAACGCAAACCATCGACCGAGGCGACCGCCGCCTGGATTCGCCTGATGCGGGTCCAGAGCCGGGTGCTGGACGCCGTCGAGCAGGAGCTGAAGAAAGCCGGTTTCCCGCCGCTGGCCTGGTACGACGCGCTGCTGGAGCTTTCGCGCGCGCCGACCGGAGAGATGCGCCCGGTGGAGCTGGAAAAGCAGATGCTGATCCCGCAATATTCGACCTCGCGGCTGATCGACCGGCTGGTCGACGAGGGCCTCGCCGCGCGGCGCGAATGCAAGATCGACAAGCGCGGCCAGTTCGTCGAGATCACGGAAGCCGGGCGCGAATTGCAGAAGAAGATGTGGAACGCCTATTCGGCCGCGATCGAAAAGCATGTCGGCTCGAAACTGTCCGATGCGGATGCTATAAAGCTCTGCGGTCTGCTCGACCGGCTGGGCTGCTCGTGCGGCGAGGCGCAAATGGCAGCCGCAAGAGACGGCGCGCCCGCACGATGATATTGCTTTTGCCCACTGCATCCCCGGACCTGATGGTCCAGGGATGCCCCCGTCACCGCGCGCGTTCGGTCGAAGCGCCCTTCATCCGGAATTTTCATGGCGCGTGACCAGATCGATATGACGCCGCTGCAATCGCGCAACGAGTTGGTGGCGTGGCTGGAAGCGGGCGTCAAGCCGCCTTCCGAGTTCCGGATCGGCACCGAACACGAAAAGACGCCGTTCACGCTGTCCGGCCATCAACCGGTGCCTTACGAAGGCGCGCGCGGCATCGGCGCGCTGCTCGAAGGCATGCAGCTGCTGCTCGGCTGGGAGCCGATCATGGAGCGCGGCAACATCATCGGGCTCTACGACGTCACCGGCGGCGGCGCGATTTCGCTGGAGCCGGGAGGACAGTTCGAATTATCCGGCGCGCCGGTCGAGACCGTGCACCAGACCCAGTCGGAACTGATGGCGCACTTAGCGCAGGTGCGCGAGATCGCAGAACCCCTCGGCATCGGCTTTCTCGGGCTCGGCATGACGCCGTCTTGGACGCGGTCGCAGATCCCGGTGATGCCCAAGGGCCGCTACAAGATCATGACCAGTTACATGCCGAAGGTCGGCCAATACGGCCTCGACATGATGTACCGGACCTGCACCGTGCAGACCAATCTCGACTTCTCCTGCGAAGCCGACATGGTCAAGAAACTGCGGGTCTCGGTGGCGCTGCAGCCGGTCGCGACCGCTTTGTTTGCCAATTCGCCGTTCACGGAAGGCCGGCCCAACGGCTTTCTGTCGTTCCGCTCCGAGATCTGGCGCGAGACCGACAGCGCGCGATCGGGGATGATTCCATGGGCGTTCGAGGACGGCATGGGGTTCGAGCGCTGGGTCGACTATGCGCTCGACGTGCCGATGTATTTCGTCAAGCGCGGCGAAACCTATATCGACGTCGCCGGGTCGTCGTTCCGCGATTTCTTCGCCGGCCGACATCCGGCGTTTCCCGGCGAGCGGCCGACGCTGTCGGACTGGGCCAATCATCTCTCGACGATTTTCCCCGAGGTGCGGCTGAAGCGTTATCTGGAAATGCGCGGCGCCGACGGCGTGCCGTGGGGCCGGCTGCCGGCGCTGCCGGCGTTCTGGGTCGGCCTGCTCTATGACGATCTGAGCCTCGATGCCGCATGGCAGATCGTCAAACACTGGAACGCGCATGAGCGCCAGGCGTTGCGCGATGACGTGCCGCGCCTCGGCTTCAAGTCCAGGGTGCGGGATCGCTATCTGTTCGAGATCGCCAAGGAGTGCCTGGCGCTGTCCTATTCCGGCTTGCGCCGGCGCGGCCGGGTCGATCATGCCGGCCGTGACGAGACCCGGCATCTCGAGCCGCTGGAGCGCATTATCGACAGCGGGCGCACGCCCGCCGAGGAGATGCTGGAAAAGTTCAACGGCCCTTGGCACGGTTCGGTGGAACCGGCCTATGATGAATACGCGTTCTAGATCAGTCCATTGAACGGCTTTTGCCAAAGGCGGCCTTCGATCCGGCACTGACGCCGTTCATCCACCGTACAGGTTCGCGGCGATCAAATGGCAGACGCGAACGCCGGGCGCGTCTAATTAGTTGAAAGCAATAGCGAATGTGGGGAGGCCGCCGGCTCAGGGCGTGTTTGGTGCTATCAGCTGTCCTGGCGGCCGCTATCGCCGTGCGCCCGGCGCATGCCCAGGCCAATTTCGATCGGCCGGGAAGCGACTATCAGAGTTCGCCGGTCCCCTCCGGCGATCCGGCCGATTGCGCCTTGATGTGCGAGCGCGACCGCCATTGCCGGGCCTGGAGTTTCAACTACCCGACCGACAGCACCATCGGGGCGGTGTGCTGGCTGAAGAACAGCGTGCCCGCGCGCGTCCAGGACAATTGCTGCGTCTCAGGCGTGCGCGGCGCCGGCGTCGTCGAGCCGCGTACCGGGTCTGAGGAAGTTTCGATCGACCGGTTCGGCGGCGACTACCGGAATTTCTGGCTCAAGGGCAGCGAGGGCGAGGAAGTCTGCAAGGCCGCCTGCACCGAGGACAACAAGTGCCGGGCCTGGACCTACGCGCGCCCGGGATATGTCGGCAAGGAAGCGCATTGCTTTTTGAAGAAGGAGATAAAACCGCCGCGTCGCAAGGCGGGGTTTATTTCGGGGGTGGTGAGGTAAGTGCACGATTGTATACACCGTCATTGCGAGGAGCCAACGGGTCGCGCGAACGCGCGCCCGATGACAGGCTCCGCGAAGAAGCAATCCAGCTTTCACTCCCCGGATGAAAGCTGGATTGCTTCGCTTCGCTCGCAATGACGGGGTTGACGTCATGCCGTGTTGGCCTCCACGACCGTAATCTCCGGCCACAGCGACTTCCAGCGCTTCGCCTTCGCCGCATAATTCGCCGCCGAAAAGTTCGGCCCGGGATTGGGCCGCACGATCATGGCGGCGATGTCGTCGAATCCATGCGGCGCGTAAACATCAAAACCGTCCTGCGTGCGGCGGATTCCAACTTGCGTGTTCGTGGTCAGGAAGCGGTCGATGCCCTGCGTCGAGGATCGCAGCGCCGGATAGGGCAGGTCATGCTTTTGCGGATACCAGAGATGGACCCGCGCCTGATTGCGCACCTCGATCGGGACGCCGAGTTTTGCAAGTCGGCCCTGCACTTGCCGGATCACTTCGTCCTCGGCTTCCCAGGAGGTATCGGGATCGAAATAGAAAATGTCGTAATCGGCGATGCCGTAATCGACCGCGCGTTGTGTCTGCACATTCCACACGGTCTGCACCAGGCATCCCGACACGAGCCACGCATCCGGCAGCGCGAGGCGGAACAATTCATCCGCGATGATTTCGTTGACGGGGTTGCGAATGACCGCGGCGAGGAATTGGTCTCTGTTCATGGCCACCGCGAAGACTTCCTCACCGTCATTGCGAGGAGCGTTTGCGACGAAGCAATCCAGCTTTCGTTTTCCCGGCGCTAAAGCTGGATTGCTTCCGCCTTCGCTCTTCGAGCTACGGCGGACAAGTCGCGGAGCCTGTCATCGGGCGCGCGTTCGCGCGACCCGTTGGCTCGCAATGACGGATGCTATTATTCCGCCGCCCCAACCGCCTTCTTCGACGCCAGCGCCCGCCATTGCCGGCGCAGCAACGGCTCGACGGTCGCGCGGTTCGCCTTCGACAGGCGGATCAGCACGATCGGATAATCCTTGTAGTGGTCGGTGAAGTAAAACGCCTTCGGCTGGCTTTCCACCAGCATGTCGCGCTCATCCTGGGGCACGCCCGGCATCACCAGGCTGTCGCCGTCTTCCTTGAGCCGCGCCAGCATTTTCTTACGGACTTTTAGGGCCGGCGTGCCGTAGGAGGTGCCGTCCTCGACCTCCGGCCAGGAAAGCGCGATCTTCCGCACGTCGTCGAAGGTCATGGCTGAGCTTTTCCCCCTCATCCTGAGGAGCATCGCGAAGCGATGCGTCTCGAAGGATAGGCCACGGGCCTCATGGTTCGAGACGGCGCAAGAGCGCCTCCTCACCATGAGGGTTGCGTTTAATGCACCGAGGTAAAGAACCGCGCGACGCGGAAACCGGACAGCCAGGTCCAGACCGGCTGGCTGCGGATGCCGAGATCCCAGGACCCGACCACGGCGTCGGCGCGGCCGACCAGATTGTCCATCGGCAATAGCCCGACGCCGCCCTGGCGCAGCGGAACGCGGCTGTCGGCGGAATTGTCGCGGTTGTCGCCCATCACGAACAAATGGTCCGGCGGCACCGTCACCTCAGCCGTGTTGTCGAGCCTTCCATTGTCGCGCAATTTGAAAATCGCGTGGCTGACGCCGTTCGGCAGGGTCTCGATATAGCGATACGCCGGTTCAACGCCGCCATTGTCGTCTTCGGCTTCCCCGATGCCGTCCGCCTTCAGCGACGCGGCATGGTCATTGATGAAGAGCTGGCCTTGCCGCATCTGGACGCGGTCGCCGGGCAGCCCAACGACGCGCTTGACCCAGGCTTGCGACCGGTCGCCCGGCCAGCGGAACACCACGACGTCGCCAAGTTTCGGCGGTTCGCCGAACACGCGTCCGGTTTCCGGCAGGTTGATCTGGATCGGCAGCGAGGCGGTGCCGTAGCCGTAGGGATATTTCGACGCCAACAGCGCATCGCCGATCAGAAGCGTCGGCTCCATCGAGCCGGACGGCACATAAAACGGCTCGGCGAGCGCGCCCTTGGCGACGAAAACCGCCAGCACGATCGCGCACAGCTGGACCAGCTGGCCGCGCCAGGTCGAGGCCTTCGCGGCGACAGGTTGCTTTTCGATGCTGCTCATCAGCCGGTGCCTCCAACAGTAATCCGTTCCATCCGCAGCGTCGGCTGGCCGACGCCGACCGGCACGCCCTGGCCGTTCTTGCCGCAGGTGCCGATGCCGGTATCGAGCGCGAGATCGTTGCCGATCATGGTGATGCGATGCAGGTCGGTCGGCCCGTTGCCGATCAGCATCGCGCCCTTCAAGGGCGCGCCGACCTTGCCGTTCTCGATCTTGTAGGCCTCGGTGCACTGGAACACATATTTGCCCGAGGTGATGTCGACCTGGCCGCCGCCGAAATTCGCGGCATAGATGCCGTTCTTTACCGAAGCGAGGATTTCCGCCGGATCGCGTCCGCCCGCGAGCATATAGGTGTTGGTCATGCGCGGCATCGGCACATGGGCATAACCCTGCCGGCGGCCGTTGCCGGTCGGCTTCATGTTCATCAACCGGGCGTTCTGGCGGTCCTGCATGTAGCCGACCAGGACGCCGTCCTCGATCAGCACGGTGCGGTTGGTCGGCGTGCCCTCGTCGTCGATCGACAACGAGCCGCGACGCGAGGCCATGGTGCCGTCGTCGACCACGGTGACGCCCTTGGCCGCGACCTGCTGGCCCATCAACCCTGCGAAGGCCGACGTCTGCTTGCGGTTGAAATCGCCCTCGAGCCCATGGCCGACCGCCTCATGCAGCATCACGCCGGGCCAGCCGGCGCCCAGCACGACATCCATTTCGCCGGCGGGCGCCGGCACCGATTCGAGATTGACCAGCGCCTCGCGGATCGCGCCGTCGGCGGCCTCGCGCCAGGCCTTGGTGTCGATGAAGCGCGCATAGCCCTCGCGGCCGCCATAGCCCTTGCTGCCGCTTTCCTGCCGGTCGCCTTGGCCGGCGACCACCGAAATATTGACGCGCACCAGCGGGCGGATGTCGCGATAGGTCTCGCCGTCGGGGCGCATGATTTCCACCACCTGCCAGGTGGCGCCCAGGCTAACGGTGACCTGCCGCACCCGCGGGTCCTTGTCGCGGATGTAGGCGTCGATCTCGCCGAGCAGTTTTACCTTGCTCTCGAAGCCCGGCGCGTCCAGCGGATTTTCGTCGCTATAGAGCCGCACATTGGTGTGCGCGGGCGCCGGCGCAAAATTCCCGCTATAGCCGCCGCGCACCGCTGCCACCGCATCCGCGGCCCGGATCAAGGCCGGCAGCGAGACATCGGAGGAATGCGCATAGCCGACCGCGTCGTCCTTCACCGCGCGCAGCCCAAAACCCTGCGAGGTGTCGTAGGTCGCCTGTTTGAGCCGGCCATTGTCGAACATCAGCGCTTCGGTCTGGCTGTATTCGAGGAACAACTCGCCGTCGTCGGCGCCGGTCAGCCCGCGGGCCACCTGATGACGCACGGAATCGCGGTCGAGATTGGCGCGGTCGAGAAGCGAGGTTGTGGGGGTCATGAGGGCTCCAATGCAGGTGTTCCGTCGTCCCTGCGAACGCAGGGACCCATAACCACAGGATTCAGTGAGTTAAGCAGAGACTCGCCGAGAGCTCATCTTACAACACGGTAACCTGTGGTTATGGGTCCCTGCTTTCGCGGGGACGACGGGAGAAAGATAGGCACGATCGCGGGAAAAGGGGAGGGCCTGCCAAGGGTTCACCCGGGGCACAATGCCTCAGGGCAACCTGTCATACCCCTTGCTGAACCAGTTCAAGCTGAGCGGGAAGTCCCTGTGGCCGTAGAAGCGCGCGGGAAACGCTGCTGCGCCGGGCCCGGAATGATGCTAAACATCCAGCCATGAACTATCAGGACATCATTTCCATCGAGCCAGGCAAGCGTGGCGGTCGTGCTTGCATCCGTCATATGCGGATTGCGGTCGCGGACGTGCTTGGTTGGCTCGCCGCCGGCCAGACCCATGCGCAAATACTTCAGGACTTCCCCGAACTGACCGAGGACGACATCCGGGCTTGCCTTGCGTATGCTGCCGACCGCGAGAGGCGACTTATCACCGCTTCGACATGAAGCTGTTGTTCGACCAAAATCTCAGTTTCAAGCTATGCCAAGCTATCGCTGATCTTTTCCCGGAATCGAATCACGTTCGGCTTTTGGGGTTATCGGAAGTTGGCGATCGGGTTCTATGGGATTACGCGATGGCAAATGGCTTCACGATCGTGTCTCAGGACGTCGATTTCGCGGAAATGGCGGCCTTGCTGCGCTCGCCGCCCAAAGTGATCTGGTTACGCCGGAAACCAATCGACAACGACTATTTCGACGCTGATACGGCGTCACGCCGAACTCATCGTGGCTTTCGGAAACGACGACGACGCAACATGCCTCGAGATTTATTAGCTTGGCGCCGTGCCTCACGGCAGTTTGTCATACCCCTCGCCGAGCCCGTTCAGGCTGAGCGGAAAGCCGATCCCCTCTTCGGGGGTCTCGAAAATGATGAAAGTCGCGGTCTTGGCGCTGCGCAGCTGGCCGAGCAGCTTGTCGTCCATCACCACTTCGGCGACGCAGCCGTTGGGCAGGCATCTGACAAAACCCGCGCGGCCGACATCGACATTATCGAGTTTCAGGCCGAGCCCCGAGGGCAGCAGCACGCCGAGCGGCGCCACCACCCGCATCAGCTTGCTCTTCTGGTCGGCGGTTTTCAGCACGATGACGGTAAGTCCCGCATTGGAGCGGTCTTCCGCTACCACGCTCTGAATCAGGGCGCATTGCTCGGCCTGCGCGCCGGGCGGGGTGTCGCAGCGGATTTGCCAGTCGCCATGGACCGAGCGTACCGCGCCCTGGGCGTGGGCCGATTCCGTCAGGCCGAACAACAATACGACGACGAGCGCGCCGCCGACCAAGCGGCTGAAACCGACGGCAAATGGATTGCGGGCAATGCTTCTCGGCCAGTATTTCCAAGGCCCCATCGGGGTCGATCCTTTGATATTCACTGCAGCTGTCGCTTTAGAACACTGCATTGATATAGCAATGACGGCGCCTTGAAGGCGATCTTCCAGCCAAATTCAATGCAAACCTTACGCCGGGCAATCCCTTGCGCGGGGATGGCTGCTCCTCAAGACAAGCGAATCAGGTTCCTGTGGAGCGCCTCTTCTGTGCCTACATCGGGCAATCCGCCTGTCAAGCGGCCACGATCGGCAAAACGGAGGGTTTTGCCTGATTTCACGGGAAAATGTGACAGCCATATCATTGCCGGCGACCCATTGCTCCGCGCCCTACTACTGCATTGCGATAGGTCAAGAATTATGGTTTGAGAGGCTGGATTTCGGCGTTCTAGCGATCTGGCCAGGTATCTCGCAAGGTACATCCCAAGGCCGTTTGTCAGGGGGCGGATCGTGCGGCATTTCCAGCCATCCGGCGGAATGCCTTGGGGTATTATCAAAGGAGCGCGGGCGGCATGAAGATGTCGAAGGGCCAGATGGGCCGGCGGTTGCTGGGATTGGCGGTGGCGGGCGTTGCGCTTGTCGCCGGCGGGACGGCGTCAGCCGAATTGGGGCAGCCGGCGCCGTGGGAATTCAGGCTGCAGCAATCGGCCTCGCCGGTGATGGACAACATCACCTGGTTTCATAATTTCCTGACCGTGCTCATCTTCATCATCACGCTGTTCGTTCTTGGACTGCTGATCGCGGTGGTGGTCAAGTTCAACGCCCGCGCCAACCCGATCCCGTCGCGGACCACCCACAACACCCTGATCGAAGTGGCCTGGACGCTGATTCCGGTTTTGATCCTGGTTGGCATCGCCGTGCCGTCGTTCCGGCTGCTGTTCCTGGAGCTCGACATTCCCAAGGCCGATCTGACAATCAAGGCGACCGGCAAGCAGTGGTACTGGAGTTATGCCTATCCCGACAACGGCAAGTTCGAATTCGATTCGCTGATGGCCAGCGACAAGCAGCCCCGGCTGCTCGGCGTCGACAACGAGATGGTGGTGCCGGTCAACAAGATCGTCGTGGTCCAGACCACCGGCGCGGACGTCATACATTCCTTCGCGGTGCCGGCGTTCGGCATCAAGATCGACGCCATCCCCGGCCGGCTCAACGAAACCTGGTTCAAGGCCACCAAGACCGGGGTGTTCTACGGCCAGTGCTCTGAATTGTGCGGCAAGGATCACGCCTTCATGCCGATCGCCGTGCGGGTGGTGAGCGATCAGGAATTCGCGGCCTGGGTTGAGACCGCGAAAAAGAAATTTGCCTCCAACCCGGCGAACTCGTTCGCCTCGGTGGGCGCAGCCGCGCAGTAAGCCGAAAGCTTTAAGGCGCGCTAATTTGGGACAAGGGCGACGGGACCGCGAGGTCCGACAAGGACTGCAAGGCAGGATCTGAAAATGGCAACTTCCGCAACGACGCACGACGATCACGCACATGACGATCACGCGCACGACCATCCGACCGGATGGCGGCGTTTCGTCTATTCGACCAACCACAAGGACATCGGCACGATGTACCTGGTGTTTGCGATCATCGCCGGTGTCATCGGGGCGGCGATGTCGATCGCGATCCGCGCCGAATTGATGTATCCGGGCGTGCAGATCTTCCACGAGACCCATACCTACAACGTGTTCGTGACCTCGCACGGCCTGATCATGATCTTCTTCATGGTGATGCCGGCGATGATCGGCGGCTTCGGCAACTGGTTCGTGCCGCTGATGATCGGCGCCCCCGACATGGCGTTCCCGCGCATGAACAACATCTCGTTCTGGCTGCTGCCGGCGTCCTTCGCGCTGCTTCTGATCTCCTCCTTCATGGAGGGCGAACCGGGCGCCAATGGCGTCGGCGCGGGCTGGACCATGTACGCGCCGCTCTCGACCTCGGGCCATCCGGGACCGGCGGTCGATTTCGCCATCCTCGCGCTGCATCTGGCCGGTGCCTCGTCGATCCTCGGCGCCATCAACTTCATCACCACGATCTTCAACATGCGCGCGCCGGGCATGACGCTGCACAAGATGCCGCTGTTCGTGTGGTCGATCCTGGTGACGGTATTCCTGTTGCTGTTGTCGCTGCCGGTGCTCGCCGGCGCCATCACCATGCTTTTGACGGACCGTAATTTCGGCACCACCTTCTTCTCCGCCGAAGGCGGCGGCGACCCGGTGTTGTTCCAGCACCTGTTCTGGTTCTTCGGCCACCCCGAAGTCTACATCCTGATCCTTCCCGGCTTCGGCATGGTCAGCCAGATCGTCTCGACGTTCTCGAAGAAGCCGGTGTTCGGCTATCTCGGCATGGCCTATGCGATGGTCGCGATCGGAGGCATCGGCTTCGTGGTGTGGGCGCACCACATGTACACGGTCGGGATGTCGTCGGCGACGCAGGCCTATTTCGTCGCCGCCACCATGGTCATTGCGGTGCCGACCGGCGTAAAAATCTTCTCGTGGATCGCCACCATGTGGGGC
Organism: Bradyrhizobium lablabi; assembly: GCF_900141755.1. Taxonomy (NCBI): domain Bacteria; kingdom Pseudomonadati; phylum Pseudomonadota; class Alphaproteobacteria; order Hyphomicrobiales; family Nitrobacteraceae; genus Bradyrhizobium; species Bradyrhizobium lablabi. The sequence goes on from NZ_LT670844.1 coordinate 4,924,838, forward strand.
GGCTCGATCGAGTTCAAGACGCCGATGCTGTGGGCGGTCGGTTTTATCTTTTTGTTCACCGTCGGCGGCGTTACCGGTGTGGTGCTGGCCAATGCCGGCGTCGACCGCGTGCTGCAGGATACCTACTACGTGGTCGCGCATTTCCACTACGTGCTGTCGTTAGGCGCGGTGTTCGCGATCTTCGCCGGCTGGTACTACTGGTTCCCGAAAATGTCCGGCTACATGTATTCCGAGACCATCGGCAAGCTGCACTTCTGGTTCACCTTCATCGGCGTCAACCTGGTGTTCTTCCCGCAGCACTTCCTCGGCCTGTCCGGCATGCCGCGGCGCTATGTCGACTATCCCGACGCGTTTGCTGGCTGGAACCTGGTGTCCTCGATCGGCTCCTACATTTCGGGCTTCGGCGTCCTGATCTTCATCTACGGCCTGATCGATGCGTTCATGCGCAAGGAACAGGCGGCCAACAATCCCTGGGGCGCCGGCGCCACCACGCTGGAATGGACGCTGTCGTCGCCGCCGCCGTTCCATCAGTTCGAAGTGCTGCCGCGGGTACAGTAATCGAGAAACGCGGCGCCGGACGGCGCCGCGGCTCTTTTTAGATAAGTGAGACCATCTTGTCGGTTGTCGATCACAACGCCATCGAATTGTCGCCGCGGATTTCCGAGGCCGATGTCGCTGACTATGTCGCGCTGCTGAAGCCGCGGGTGATGTCGCTGGTGATTTTCACGGCGCTGGTTGGCCTCGTGATCGCGCCGGGCCATTTCCACCCGGTGCTCGCCTTCACCTCGCTGCTGTGTATCGCGGTCGGCGCCGGCGCTTCGGGCGCGCTGAACATGGCGCTCGAGGGCGACATTGACGCCAAGATGACGCGCACCGCCAACCGGCCGATCCCGCGCGGCCGCATCACCCCGCCGGAAGCGATGACGTTCGGCCTGACGCTGGCTTTCTTCGCGGTGATGACGCTCGGCATCCTGGTCAACTGGATCGCGGGCGCGCTACTGGCGTTCACGATCTTCTTCTACGTCGTGATCTACACCATGGCGCTGAAGCGCTGGACCGCCCAGAACATCGTGATCGGCGGCGCCGCCGGCGCGCTGCCGCCGGTCGTGGCGTGGGCGGCGGCGACCGGTTCGCTTTCGGTCGAGCCGCTGTTATTGTTCCTGATCATCTTCTTCTGGACCCCGCCGCATTTCTGGGCCTTGGCGCTGTTTCGCAGCGACGATTACGCGCGCGCGGGTGTGCCGATGCTGCCCGTGGTCGCCGGCCCCGATGCGACGCGGTTGCAGATCCTGCTCTATACGGTCGTGCTGGTCGCGGTCGCGGCAGCCCCCTGGCCGCTCGGCTATTTCGATGCGGTCTATGGCGTGGCCTCGCTCGTGCTCGGCGCCTTCATGCTGGCGCTCGCGGTCAATGTCTACCGCCGCCGCGAAGGCACGCCGGCGCTGCGCGCGACGCGAAGGCTGTTCGCGTTCTCGATCTTTTATCTGTTTGCGCTGTTCGCGACCTTGCTGATCGAGGTCGTGGTCCGCGCCATCGCACCCTTGGTCTGGTAGGGGGCGCATGGCGACGCAATGGACGACAAAGATAGGCCAGATGGAATCGTCCTCACCGAGGCGCAAAAGAAAAGCCGTCGCCAGCGTTCGATCGCGATTGCGCTCGCGCTCGGCGTCCTCGTCCTGTTGTTTTTCGCGGTCACCATCGTCAAAGGGCCGGCCGTGTTGAACCGGCCGCTCTGATTGAAGCCAGTATGATCGAAATCGTATGATGGACATGGAGCCGACCAATAAGCCAACGCCAACCACGCCGCGCCTGACCCGCGACGTGCTGGTGGCTGCGATCTGCGGCGCGGTGGTGGCGCTGATGGTCGGCGCGTCCTATGCGGCGGTGCCGTTTTACAATTGGTTCTGCCGCACCACCGGCTTCAACGGCACGACGCAAGTCGCAACTTCGGCGCCTTCTTCCGCGCCGCTCTCGCGAAAAATCGCGGTGCGCTTCGATTCCAATGTCGCTCCCGGGCTGCCGTGGAAATTCGAGCCCGAGCAGACCGAGATCGAGGTCAATATCGGCCAGGTCGTCACCGTGTATTACACCGTGACCAACCAATCGGCGCGGACCACGACCGGGCAGGCCGCCTATAATGTGGCGCCGCTGACGGTCGGCGCGTATTTCCAAAAGCTCAACTGCTTCTGCTTCACCGAACAGACCATGGCAGCGGGCGAGAAGCGCGAGATGGCGGTGGTGTTCTATGTCGATCCTGAGCTGGTCAAGGACAGCGACAATGACGGGCTGAACACCATCACGCTGTCCTATACGTTCTATCCCGTGCGCGATCCCGCGCCAAAGCCTGTGGCCGCGAGCGAGCCGGACAAACGCAAGGGGGCCCTTTGACCGTCGTGTGCTGGTCCATCGCGATGGTCAGTGCGAATTTGGGGACAGGATTGATTTTTGAGACGAATGCGTGCCGAATGGCAGGGCACCGCTAACGGAGAGACTTAAAATGGCTACGGCGCAAGTCAAGCATCACGACTACCACCTCGTCGATCCCAGTCCGTGGCCGATCGTCGGATCGATCTCGGCCTTCATCATGGCGGTGGGTGCGATCCTGTGGATGCACCACATGACGGCGGCTGCGCCGATCGTCTTCGGCATCGGCGTCATCGGCGTGCTCTACACCATGGCGAGCTGGTGGACGGACGTGATCCGTGAGGCGCAGTACAAGGGCGACCACACCCGTGTGGTGCAGATCAGCCATCGCTACGGCATGATCCTGTTCATCGCCTCCGAGGTGATGTTCTTCGTCGCCTGGTTCTGGGCCTTCTTCAACTCGGCGCTGTTTCCGGCCGATCCGGTTCACGCCACCCGCGAGGCGCTGTTCGGCGGCGTCTGGCCGCCCAAGGGCATCGAGACCTTCGATCCCTGGCATCTGCCGCTCTTGAATACGCTGTTGCTTTTGACCTCGGGCACCACGGTGACCTGGGCGCACCACGCGCTCCTGGAAAACGACCGGCGGGGCCTGAAATACGGCTTGATCCTGACGATCATTTTGGGCGCCACCTTCACTTGCGTGCAGGCCTATGAATACAGCCACGCGGCGTTCTCCTTCGCCGGCAACATCTATGGCGCGACCTTCTTCATGGCGACCGGGTTCCACGGTTTCCACGTGCTGGTCGGCACCATCTTCCTGATCGTGTGCCTGGCGCGCGCCTATGCCGGCCATTTCACCCCGACCCAGCATCTCGGCTTCGAATTCGCCGCCTGGTACTGGCATTTCGTCGACGTGGTGTGGCTGTTCCTGTTCATCTCCATCTATGTCTGGGGCCACGGCGCCGAAACCATGGCCCACGGCGCGCATTGATATCGATCCACTGTGCTACAAGGGGCGGCCGAAAGGGCCGCCCATTTTGTTTCTCTTCTTTCTTCCCTTCTCCCCCTGTGGGAGAAGGTGGCCATAGGCGGCCTTTGGCCGCCGTCCTTCAATAGGACGCCGATGCTTCGCATCGGCTATGCAAAGTCCGCGCGGGATGAGGGGTCTGCATCCGCGGAGAGAGACCCCTCACCCGCCTTCGCGGAGTTTATCATCGGGCGGCGCTTCGCGCCGACCCGTTGGCGAAGGCACCCTCTCCCACAAGGGGAGAGGGAAAGGAACGAGCATGCCTGACCAGACCCTGCCCACCGTCACCGAGAGCGCGCTACGCGGACTTGCCTGCAAATGTCCGCGCTGCGGCCGGGGCAAGCTCTATGCAGGCTTTCTGACCCTGCGGCCGAAATGCGAAGCCTGCGGGCTCGACTATGCCTTCATCGATACCGGCGACGGGCCCGCGGTCTTCATCATCATGATTGCCGGCGCCATCGTCGTCGCCTGCGCGCTGATCGTGGAAGTAAAGTACCAGCCGCCGTTCTGGCTGCATGCGGTGCTGTGGCTGCCGCTGATCCTTGTGACCACGCTGTTGCCGCTGCGCTCGATGAAGTCGCTTTTGATTGCGCTGCAGTTCCATCACAAGGCCGCCGAAGGCCGGCTGATCGACCGCGAGCGGAAATGACCGGGATCGAGGCGCGACGGCGCAACGTCGCCGGTTTTGCCATTTTTACGTCGGTGATGCTGATGGTGTTCATCGGCCTCGGCGTGTGGCAGTTGCAACGCCGGGTCGAGAAGCACGCGCTGATCGCGGCCCTGACCGAACGGCTCGCCGCCGCGCCCGCGCCGCTGCCGACGCCGTCTGAATGGACCGCGCTGACGCCGGCCAAAGACGAATTCCGCCGCGTCAGCTTTGCCGCGACCTACGAACCGCTTGCGGACGCCATGGTCTATAGCTCCGGTTCGAGCGTGCGCGAGGACATTTCCGGTCCCGGCACCTGGGCCTTCCTGCCCGCGCGATTGGAAAACGGCGCGACCGTTGTGATCAACACCGGCTTCGTGCCCAACACGATGCAGGACCGCGCGGTCGAGGATCGCGCGGTAACGCGGTTGATCACCCATCAGCCGGTGATGCTGACCGGCTACCTCCGCTTCCCGGAAGCAGGGGGCATGCTCACGCCATCGGAAAATCCGGCAAAACGGCTGTGGTTCACCCGCGATCATCTGGCCATGGCGCGCGCGCTCAACTGGCAAGACGTCGCGCCGTTCTACATCGATCTGGAGCAGCCGGTGCCTGCGAACGGCATTCCAAAACCCGGCCCGCTCGAAGTCCACCTCAAGGACGACCACATGCAATACGCCATCACCTGGTTTACGCTTGCCGCGGCCGTGGTGATTGCGTTCGGGGTGTGGGCGAGAGGGCAGGCGCGCAGATGAAGTGTCGGGAAACGAGGGAAGAACGCCATTTCCGGCCTCGCCCTCATCGTGGCATGTCGGTGCATGTCCGCGTGCCAAGGATTAGTCTCCGGGAGATCGAACCATGAGCCATAGTCCGACCTCGCGCCCGGCCCTGATTGTCGTCGACGTCCAGCGCGCGTTCGATCAATGGGAGGCGGCGAGCAGGCGGCGAAACAATCCGCAGGCCGTTGCCCGGATCGTCGATCTCCTGAACGCATTCAGGGCGTGCGGCGCGCCGGTCTTTCACATTCGCCATCAAGGCACACATCCGAATTCCTCCTTCCTTCCGGATGGGACCGGCTATCCCGTCAAGGACGAAGCGCGCGAGCTCGCGGGAGAGCCCGTGATCGTCAAACAAGTGAACAGCGCTTTCATCGGCACCGATCTGGAAGCCCGGCTGCGCGCGGCCGGCATCAAGACGCTGGTGATCTGCGGCGCGACGACGAACCACTGCGTGGAAACCACCACCCGGATGGCCGGCAATCTCGGATTTGACGCGAGATTGGTGCGCGACGCGACCTGGACGTTCGACCGGATCGGACCCGATGGCGACGCCCATTCGGCCGAAGAGATCCACGCCATGACGCTCGCCAATCTCAACGGCGAGTTCGCCCGCATCGTGTCGGCAGCCGAGGCCATCACGGCGCTGCGCGACGCATAGGGTGATTCACCGCGCCTGCGAGGCGTGGTAACAGGTGTTGAGTGCCACGCGCCCCGCGCGAAAGCGGCCAGCAGGGACCGGATCACGATGACCGAAACGCCAACAGCTTCCTCGCTAGCGCATTTGCCGGTGACCCTCCAGGACGTCGAGGACGCCGCGGGCGTGCTGGCGAGTTTTGTCAGGCGGACCAGCTTCGAGCATAGCCGCACGCTGTCCGATATCACCGGCGCCGACATCTGGCTGAAATTCGAAAACCTGCAGTTCACCGCGACCTTCAAGGAGCGCGGCGCGCTCAACCGGCTGGCCGCGCTGTCGCCTGAAGAACGCCAGCGCGGCGTGATCGCGGCCTCGGCCGGCAACCACGCGCAGGGCGTGGCTTACCATGCGGCCCGCCTCGCAATCCCGGCGACCATTGTCGTGCCGCAGGGCACGCCGACCGTGAAGATCGAGAACACCCGCCGGCATGGCGCGACCGTGATCGAAGGCGGCGCCAATGTCGAGGAAGCCGCTCACCTCGCCATCGAGCATGGCCGCAAACAGGGTCTGACCTTCATCCATCCCTACGACGACGCTTTGATCATCGCCGGCCAGGGCACCATCGCCATCGAGATGCTCGCCGCGGTGCCGGACCTCGACGTCCTGATCGTGCCGATCGGCGGCGGCGGGCTGATTTCGGGCATCGCGGTCGCCGCCAAATCGCTCAAGCCCGACATCGAGATCATCGGCGTGCAGGCCGCGCTCTATCCTTCGATGTACAATCTCGTCAAAGGCGAGCAGTTGCCGATGCGCGGCGACACGCTGGCCGAAGGCATCGCGGTCAAGGCGCCCGGCCGCATCACGTCCGAGATCGTGCGCGCGCTGGTCGACGATATCCTCCTCGTCAGCGAAAGGCAGATCGAGGAGGCGCTGAGCCTCCTGATCACCATCGAGAAGACCGTGACCGAAGGCGCCGGCGCCGCTGGCCTCGCGGCGGTGCTCGCCAACGAAGCCCGCTTCAAGGGCCGCGCGCTTGGCCTCGTGCTGAGCGGCGGCAATATCGACACACGACTATTGTCCGGCGTGCTGACCCGCCAGCTCGCGCGCGAGGGCCGGCTGTCGCAGCTCCGATTCGACATCGTCGACCGGCCCGGCCAGCTTGCGACCGTGCTCGCCGTCCTGAGCAAATGCGGCGCCAATATCGTCGAGGTCTACCATCAGCGTATCTTCACCGAGCTGCCCGCCAAGGCCGTACTGCTCGAGGTCGTGATCGAGACCCGGGACCGCGCCCATCTCGCCTCCACCATCGCCGACCTGCGGGCGGCCAACATTGATGTGGATGTTGGGGAACACTGACGGGGTGCAAAGCCTCGCTGCGTCGTTCATGTTTGCGCAGCACAGAAGGCTCATCTAAGGGCGACCTCGTTAACGCCGCCGTGAAGTTGTTGGTCGAATGGTTTCACGGCCGGTTGAGGCGAGGGGCCAGCGTTTAGCAACCGCGACAAATGCCTTTGATCATGCGATCGAGCGCGGCGTTCTCCTGGTTGACTGGATCATTCGGATTCATCAGGTTTTTCTCCGAAGGTACTTGATCAGCGCGCGGCTGGCGGTGCCCGACGGGCGCCTCCGGTATCAATTGCTGGTTCGAGCTCATCATTGGAGCTGGGGCTGGATTTGGCGGACCAGGCGTCTGCGCAATGGCCGAGGTGCCGACCAGGGCCAGCAACGCTATCGTCGTGATCAACTTGCGCATGACGGGTCTCCCTAATTGGGCCCCCTCTCAACGATCTCGTTGCTGGGAAGTATGATCGCTAGGCGCGGCAAGCCTCACGTTTTGTTCAGATGCTCCAGGGTGCGTCGGCGCATGCGCCTCTGTCGCGCGTATCGCCGAACATTTCACGATCGCGGGAAGGAAACTGCTCACCGCTCACGCTAAATGGATTGGACGTCGCGACGGGTGCGACGTCAAACTGCAGCATGGGTCGGTTCTATTCATCTGAGCGGTGCGAGCACTGCGGTGGCTTGATGGTGCTGGTGATGCCGGTGGACGGCAAAGGGCCGGGAGCGCTTCGCTGCTGGGAATGCGATCGGATTGATCCGCTGCAGATGCCATGGACGACGGCATGGTTCGCCGGCGAGCTTCGCCCTCCAAAGTAGATTCCGGCTCCCATCGCGCTTAAGAACAGTTTGATGGAATGGAAGATACGATGCGGTCGTCGATCGGCGAGAATAGCGCGAAGGTTCCCTCTCCCGAAGGGGAGAGGGGAACATCCTGCACGCGCACATCCAACCCTATTCGAGTGCCGTAATGAATGTGCGTCGCTTCACGCGCATGATTGAGATCCAATCCTCGGAAGTCGCCATCCTATTCGATCACCTCGTCGGCACGGCCAAGCAACGTCGCTGGCAGTTCGAGGCCAAGCGCTTTCGCTGTCCTCAAGTTGACCACCAGTTCGAATTTGGTCGGTACTTGAACCGGCAATTCATTTGGCTTCGCGCCCCTAAGAATGCGATCCACGTAAAGCCCTTGTTGGAGATAAAGGTCCGAGAAATCCGGTCCATACGAGAGTAAGCCACCGTCAGCAGAAGCGGAACGAAATGGATAGACTGCCAGGACTTTATGGCGGGCTGCCTGCTCGATGAGGCGTGCCCGATGAGACCCCATAAAGCTATCCGCCATCATGACGAGACCGCCACCGGGTTCGCTGCTCAGCGCCGCGATTGCCGCCTCGATGTCGGCGTCGCTGCGAACCGGAGTTGCAAGCGGTGTGATCGCGAGCGACCGCGCGGCGGCTTCGAACGGGCGAAGGAAAAATGATCCGCCTCCAGGAGCCGCGTCGGGATTGAACAAGCCTGCCGCCCTCACGAGCCGAGGATCGATTTCTTTGAGCAGATCAACCCACTTGCCCGCTATGGAAGCTTCATAGTTGATGAACCCGGTGATATTGCCGCCGGGCCGCGCCAAGCTCGCAACAAAACCTTCACCGACAGGATCGGAAACAACAACGAAAACTGTCGGGATCATTCGAGTTTCTCGTTGTACCGCGGCCGTCCCGGGCGTGGAATTAGTTGCGATCACATCGGGTTGCCACGCGACCAATTCTTTCGCAAATTTCTGGATGCGCTCAGCGTCGGTGCCAGTCAGGCGAACTTCGATGTGTATGTTGCGGCCGTCCGTCCAGCCGAGCTCTTGTAGTTTCTGCACAAATAATTTGAGGTGCAACTGTCCCACGGGGTCACTTTCAACCATTAGCACGCCGACCCGTCGCATGGCGCCAGCCTGTTGCGCGCGCGCCGCCAGCGGCCACGCTGCCGCGCCTCCGACGGCCGCGATGAACGTGCGTCGCTTCACGCGCATGACAGACATCCACCCCTTCAACTCTTGCGCTTCATCGCCTCATACGCCAACCGCTTGAACTCGAATGCAAATGGATGAGCAAAGCCATCTGACGCCGGGTATGTGTGCTTCCTCGAAAACGCAGCTTATGTCTTTGGCGCTTCGCGCATCACGCCCGGTCGATCGGCGCAATGTCGCAAACGGACGAGCGCAGGCCGATCGAGCCGCTGATCGGATCTGCATGTTGGTCCGAAACCAGGCGGTTGTAGTTCGCGCCGGCATCCGCGAGCGAATCGAACGCCGGCAGGCCCAGCTCATCATTGCCCTGCCACCAGCCATATTGGGCGCTTACTACCCGCCGGTCCAGGCTGTGATCGAATTTCGCACGCATGCGGGCGCGCCCGTTTTGGGTGCGGATCTCGACCCAGTCGTCTTCGCCTATGCCTCGTTCCGCCGCGGCATCCGGATGCATGCTGACTTCCGGATCGGGCGAGCGGCGACGTAACGAAGGGACATGGCGGTGTTGACTGTGGCAGTAATGAACGACTTTGGCCGAGGTCAGGACCAGCGGGAACGCGTCGTTGCCCGGACGGCGCGGCGACATGGCGGGCTCGACGAACTGCGGCAGCGGGTTTTCGCCTGCCTCGCGAAAACTCTCCGAGAAGATCTCGATTCTACCGGTTGGGGTTTTGAATCCCTCCTTGCGATAGCGAAAATAGTGCGGCTCGCCAGCAACGCTGATGCCGCCGGGCTGCGCGCGCAAATCATCCAGCGTCAATCCGAGCGGTGCGATGATCGCATTGAGCCCGGCGTTGATGTCGCCATCCCAAAACAGATCGCCAAAACCGAGACGCTTGGCCAGTTCGAACACGACATAGCCGTCGGAGGCGGATTCGCCTGCGCTGGGAATGACCGCCTGCCGCAACTGGACGAGATTTTGCGCGGCCTGACTGCCTTCAAATCCGACCCGCAACGCTTCGCGCTCCCAGGGCGTATTGATAGGAAGGAAGATGTCGGCGAAACCTGCGGTCGGCGTCATAACCACGTCGGTATGGACATGGAAATCGAGCTTGGCGAGCGCCTGGGCGCCCCGATCGCCGTTGGCATGGCTGAGGATGAAGTTTTTCCCGAAATCGAACAGGCCCCGGATCGGATACGGCTTGCCGTGAAGGATAGCTTCATACAGCACATCCGAACCGATCCAGCGGTCGCGGCCCGGGCCGAGCGGCGAACGCTTGAGCTCGATGCATTTGGCGCGCTGCGCCGCTGATAGGAACTCGCCGCCGCTGACGTCACGAGCGGGCGGGCGGGCATATTCGACGTTGCCGCCCGGTGCATCGAAGCTGCCGGTCAAGGCCATCAGCGTCGATATCGCGCGATCGGTCTGGGTTGCGTTGGTGTGCTGTCCGACACCCGACCACGCATAGTAGCTGACCGGGCCTGCCTCGAAGAGCAGTTTTGCGGTTTCCGTCACCTGTGCGGCCTTGACCCAGGCGATGGTCTCGACTCGATCGGGCGGGTACTCGTTACACAGGTCTCGATACAGGCCGAAGGCTGTTCGGCAAGGGAGCGACGCGCCGGTCGGCGACAAAAACTCGACCGATACATCAAGCTCCGGGATAACCGGTTGGAGATAGGCGCGCTGCGAAGCGGAATAGCCAACAGGCAATCCCGCGCTCGCATCCCATGCAACGAAATCATCGCCGCTAGCGCCAGAGGGCGGCGCGGCGAGATCCTCAGCGCGCAAGAATCGGTTGGTATCCTTGCGGACCAACAACGGACCATTGGTCCAGTCGCGGACAAATTGGACGTCGAACCAGCCGTTCCGGATCATCTCTCCGGCGATCCCAAGCGCCAAAGCGCCGTCGGCGCCCGGTCGCACGCGCAACCATTGATCCGCACGCATGGCAAAGCCCGCGCGCCGGGGATCGATCACGATGAGGCGCGCGCCGCGGGTTCGCGCCGATCGAACCGCTGTCGCGTGATCGAGCCAGGTTGCGCTCGGGTTGTGCCCCCACAGCACGATGCAGCCCGACTTTTCGAAGTCGGGCGACGCGATCGAACGCCCGAACGTAAAGGCATGAGCGTGGTCCTTGTGCCAATTGCAGATCTCGGTGCCATAGGCCACGTTGGGGCTGCCGAAGGCGTTCATGAAACGCTCGATCCAGCGCAGGTCATCCGAGATCGGGGTGCCGCTCGGCGTCGTCAGGCCGAAGGCGATCGCCTCCGCACCCGCCTCTCTGCGAATGCGATCGAGTTCGGACGCGGTCCGGTCGAGCGCCTCCTCCCATGTGATCCGTTGCCAGCCCGGGTCGGCATCGCCCTTCGGCCGTGTGCGCCTGAGCGGATAAAGTTGCCGCTGCGGGCTGTACACGATCTCGGAGGCCGCGCGGCCCTTGATGCAGAGCGATTGACCGGTGGGATGGTCCGGATTTGGTTCCTGGCCAATGAAGCGGCCTTCGCGCGTCACCAGGATAGCGCCGCAGCGCGACTTGCAGAGCGCGCAAAATCCCGGCGTCCTGATTTCCGTCTCGCTATCTGCTTTCAAGACCGCACCTCGATCGTTGCTTCGTGCGCCGCTGGCCAACTGATCAAACCAAGTGATCAAAACAAGTGATCAAGGCGCGTCGTTGAAGCCGTTCCGTCCAAAAACCGTGGCCTTCAACCGTGGCCAGCGCAATCATAGCCTTTGGCTATGACAATCGACAAGTTTTGTTCGTATGCAAGCTCCGCCGCAAAAGCGGTGCGAAAGCTGCCTCGGGCGCGGTGAAATCAGCCCCGGATGTTGCTACGCTGATCCTGGCAACGTTAACTGGAGCCGTTGGATGAGTCGCACCCACCGCTCCCGACCGCTCCATCATGTGGAAGCCCCAACCTACGGCGACGTTCCGAATCCAGACAGGGAGACAGGCCATGGTGAAACCGTTTCCGTCGAAGACCCACATCGGCAACCACATGCTGCATCCCGAAACGCTGATGCTGAACTACGGCTACGATCCGCAACTGTCGGAAGGAGCCGTCAAACCACCGGTCTTCCTGACCTCGACCTTCGTCTTTAGGACCGCCGAAGACGGACAGGACTTTTTCGATTTCGTCTCGGGTCGGCGCGAGCCGCCCGAAGGGATGGGCGCGGGCCTGGTTTATTCGCGGTTCAATCACCCCAACAGCGAGATCGTCGAGGACAGGCTCGCCGTCTACGAGCGCACCGAGAAATGCGCGCTGTTCTCATCCGGCATGGCGGCGATTGCGACCACGATCCTTGCGTTCGCCTGCCCTGGCGACGTCATTCTGCACTCTCAACCGCTCTATGGCGGGACGGAAACTCTGTTTGCGAAGACGCTTGCGGGCCTCTCCATCGGCGCCGTGGGTTTTGCCGACGGCATCGACGAAACCGCAGTCAGGCTGGCGGCGGGCGACGCCATGCGCAAAGGCCGGGTTGCGATGATTTTCATCGAAACCCCGGCCAATCCCACCACCGGCTTGGTCGATATTGCGATGGTCCGCCGCGTCGCCGAGATAATCGGCAAGGCCCAGGGGCACACGCCGATCGTCGCGTGCGACAATACATTGCTCGGGCCGGTGTTTCAGCGGCCGATCGAACACGGCGCGGATCTTTCGTTGTACTCGCTGACCAAATATGTCGGCGGTCATTCCGACCTGATCGCGGGCGCCGCGCTCGGGTCAAAAGCCATCATGAAAGACGTCAAAGCATTGCGAGGCGCCATCGGCACTCAACTGGACCCGCATTCCTGCTGGATGATCAGCCGGTCGCTCGAAACACTGAGCATCCGCATGGAAAAAGCTGACAGAAACGCGCGATTCGTAGCGGATTACCTGCGCGGCCACGCCAAAGTGGCGAAAGTCCATTACCTTGCTTACCACGACGAGTCTTCCCCCGCCGGCCGTGTGTTCGCGAGGCAATGCACCGGCGCGGGTTCTACGTTCTCGTTCGACATTGTGGGTGGCCAAGCCGCCGCATTCAAATTCTTGAATGCGCTGCAAATCTTCAAGCTGGCGGTGAGCCTGGGCGGCACCGAGTCACTTGCCAGCCTGCCCGCAAGCATGACCCACTCCGGGGTTCCGGCTGACGTCCGCCAAAAAATAGGCGTTCTCGACTCCACGATCCGGCTGTCGATCGGCATCGAACACCCGTCCGATCTGATCGCGGACATTGCGCAGGCTTTGAACGAGGCATAGTTGCACTCGTTGCGTGACGACCGGTGCAAGAACCGACAACAGCCTTTGACAGCGGAAGCGTGGGTCATAAGGCTAGCTGCCATCGCTCGTGGCCGAGGCTTTCGCCTTCGGTTATGCCCTTTCCCCCGTGGCGAGGCGGAGACCCGATAACACCAATTCGCGGTGCTCGGGATTAGTAAACATCTGTCCAATGACGAGCCATGGTCCGCCGGGACCAATGGCGTGGCGAGCCGCGAATTCACGCGCCTCGCTCAACCGCCCCATCTGCGCGTAGCACGAGGCGAGAAACCACAGCGTCAGGGTATAGGTCGGCAGCTCGAGGAACGAAGCCTCCAGAACGGCTGCCGCTTTGTCGAAACGCGGTTGGAAGAAGTGGCAAATGCCCATGCCTGTCAAATGAAATGCCCGCCGCATGGTGCGAGGGTCAAGTCGCAACGACATCTCGAAATGTTCTATCGCAAGATCGGGTTCACCGGAAACGGTTCGGATCCAGCCGCTCCATAACCAGCCGAATGCGTGGCTCGGATTACGGGCGAGCGCACCATCGACCCATCGCTTCAGGAGGTTGGGGTCTTCGCCGAGATTCAACAAGGCGCCGGCCGCACTGGTAACGGTCATGGGGTCGTCGGGTGCGGCTTCGCGAGCCCGTCGTGCCAAAACCCTGCCACGCTCACTTTCGACCGCGGCGCCTTCGCCCCATCCGCTCAGGAAATTCTGGGAATGACAAAGCGCCAGCGATGCCAGCGCCGGCCCATATTGCGGATCGCGCTCGATCGCCTGTTCGAGGAGTACGATGGCCTCCGCGATCGGCTCGCGCGCCCACGCACGAATGTGCGGAAGCGCACGCAGATACAAATTATACGCGCTCATATCGGCGGTGGGGCGATCCGCGGCGAGCTTGATTTCCGCATCCAGCAGCAGCGGATCGATGATCCCCGCCACGCTCGAGGCGACCTTGTCCTGGAGCTCGAACACCTCTTCCAGCGCGCCCTCGAATCTCTCAACCCATAGATGGAAGCCGGTCGAAGCGTCGATCAGCTGCCCCGTGATCCGCAGCCGCGAGCCCGCTTTTTGCACGCTGCCTTCCAGCACGTAGCGCACGCCAAGCTCGCGCCCGACCTGCCTGATGTCGACCGCCCTTCCCTTGTAGGTGAACGACGAATTGCGCGCGATCACGAACAGCGACTTGAAGCGCGATAGCGCAGTAATGATGTCTTCCACCAGACCGTCGGCAAAATAGTCCTGCTCGGGATCGGCGCTCAGGTTCTGGAACGGCAGCACGGCGATCGATGGCTTATCGGGAAGCGCGAGCGCGGGACCCTGGCCGGCGGGCGAAGCTGCTTGCGCGCCGGCGGAGCTTTCACCGCCAAGCTTGACCCGCCACGCCCGCATCAGCTCGGCAATGTTCTTCAGCGCCTGCGGCCCAAGGTCGTCGCAGGCGATGTCGACCTTGCCGCGGACCTGCCGATAAGCGTCATCGGAGAGGCAAACCCCGCCCGGCTCGGCGATGCCCTGAAGACGCACGGCGGTGTTGACGCAGTCACCGAAAATATCGTTCTCGTCGATGATGATTTCGCCGACGTGGACGCCGATGCGGAATTCGATCCGCCTTGTCTGCGGCACACCGGCATTGTTCTCCGCCATTTCGCGCTGCACGCCCACAGCGCAACTCACGGCATCGACCAAACTGCCAAACTCGACCAGCATGCCGTCGGTGGTGGTCTTCACGATGCGCCCGCGATGCGCGGCGATAGTGGTGTTGACGAGGGTCTTTCTGATTTCCTTCAGCCGGGCCAGGGTGCCTTCGACGTCGGCGCCCATGAGGCGCCCATGCCCGGCGACATCCGCCGCCAGCACTGCCGCAAGTCGTCGCTCCACGCGCTCGCCGGCCAAGAAGTCCCCCCAAAAATCCTCTGAATCGGCCCGCAATATCAAAGCACGTTGGCCGATCCGCAGCTAGGGGCGAGGGCTTTCAATTGGCGAGGAATGTCCGGTTTGAGTCAAAAGCCGGCGAGGCTATCCGAGCCGCCGTTCTTGCAACGCGGCGACGACGTCCGGCGCGGCTGCGGTGTTGTGAATCCCCAGCGTTTCCGAGGGATACTCGCCAAACAGCAGGCGATAATAGCGGGAGAACCGTCCCAATTCGATGAAGCCGTGTTGCATCGCCACCTCGGCAACCGTGACTTCCGCAGGCGCACTCTCTCTCAACGCCGAATGAACCGCACACAGCCGCTTGTGACGCAGAAAGGTCACCGGCCCCAAACCAAGGACGTCGTAGAAAGCGCGATGCAGGCTCCTTCGTGAGACATTGAACACAGCGCAGATCTCCGAAATGTGCACCGGCCGAGCACCAACGGAGTTGAGATAGTTCTCGACCTCTCGAACCAACCGCATCGCCGACGGCAAAGGGCCGCCGGTATCAGGAGGCAGCGAATGAAGGATCGTGCCCGTCAGGGCGTCCACGATCGATCGTTTCCAGAAATCGGCCGCGGCGTCGGATAATGTTGCCTGCTGTTCCCAAAGGCATGACGCGATCAGAGGCAATCTGCGCGTCGCAGCCAGACCGATCACTGAATCCGACCGGAAATGATTCTTGTCGCGCCAGCTTGCAAGGTCACTCAGCCGCGGTTCGCCTCGGAACACAGAGGCGACATCGGCCAGATCGAGGCGAATCGCGGCGTAGGCCGAGGCGCCATGGAAGCTTCCGTCGTGCTCGGTATTGGGCGGCATCACCAGGACATCTCCCGGCCGCATGTCGAAGGACCAGTGGGTGACGCGGTCCTTGGCGCTCAGAAGCATCCCGATCACAAGCTTGTCGTCGCTCGGCGCCCGCTGGGTCCGAACGCCAACCGAAAACGAACCTATGCTGAGGGAGAAGTCCCCGATCCCGAGATGGGTCAGCGAACCGCGAAATTTTCCGCGTCCGAGCTGCATCACGTCGACATGGGTGCCCTGGATCGCCCGATGAAGACCTTCGAAACCATCGAGGTTGCAGCTGTTGACCGAAAGAAGCCGGCTCATTGCCTTTCCGATCCTTCATTGCATCGGAAGCTTGTCAGCTTACTCGTTGCGACAAAATGCGGTGCCATGATGTTGCTTCAAGGGTTTTCCCCAACTTGACTTGAATTTTCCGAAAATGGCGATCCGCGTCGGGAGAGATGATCGATCTCAGCGTGGCATGTCGGACCCGGAATAGCTGGCTTTGCGGATTGGCACAAACTGCACATCACATTCGCAATAAGGTAGTCTAGCCTTGAGATTCGCTGATGCTCGCGCGGTGGCCGTACAATTTGTGGTGTTAGGCGCCACGGGGACGATTGCGCGCTCGAAGCGTGCAAAAGATGGGGCAGAGAGGCTGACGGGTTGCATCGGCTGCGCGCGCTTGCGGCGCCGCGGGGAATTGCAACGGCAAGGGGCCTGACAATGCTCTCAACAATCAACTCCGCTTTAAGCCGGACCCAGGGTTTCTGGGACGTCTGCTCGTAACGGCCTGCGTCTGGAGGGGACGTCATGACGCTGTTGCGGGCCGACATCGAGCGGAAGGATTGGCAGTCGCAGGATAGCGACATGGTCTGGATTCCCGGCGGCACGTTCCGCATGGGCTCCAACGATCATTATCCCGAGGAAGCGCCGGCTCATCGGGTGATGGTGGACGGCTTCTGGATCGACCGCACGCCGGTGACTAACCGGCAGTTCGGGCAATTCGTCGAGGCCATCGGATACGTCACATCAGCGGAAATTTCGCCCGATGGCGGGGATTACCCCGGGGCGTCGCCGCACATGTTCTATGCTGGCTCTTTTGTCTTCGCGCATCCGCCGTCGACCTTCGATCTTCGCGACTGGAACCAGTGGTGGTCCTTTATGAAGGGTGCCGATTGGCGGCATCCCTACGGCCCGAGGAGCAGCATCAGCGGACTGGACGATCATCCCGTCGTGCACGTCGCCTATTCGGATGCGCTGGCCTATGGGCGATGGGCAGGCAAGGATTTGCCAACCGAGGCCGAGTGGGAGTTCGCCGCGCGCGGCGGACTTGACGGCGCCGAGTTCGCATGGGGCGATGAATTCACGCCCGCTGGCGTGCACATGGCCAACACCTGGCAGGGCGAATTTCCGCTGCACAACCTCCATCTGGACGGATACGACCGTACCTCGCCGGTGACGGCCTTTCCCCCGAACGGCTATGGCGTTTGCGACATGATCGGCAATGTCTGGGAGTGGACCGCGGATTGGTACGCTCCCAGACATCAGGCCGATGCGCGAGAGGCGGGCTTCCTTCCCGAAAACCCGCGCGGCGGGCGGGTGGAGGAGAGCTACGATCCCCGTCTGCCCGACATCAGGGTACCGCGCAAGGTCCTTAAAGGCGGCTCGCATTTGTGCGCGCCCAGTTATTGCCGTCGCTACCGGCCGGCGGCGCGACATGCCGAGCCGGTCGACACATCCGCGAGCCATTTGGGTTTTCGGTGCATCATTCGAGCAGGGAGGAAGTCATGAGGTGGCGCGACAATCCTCTCCCGAGTGCCGAGGCACGCGCCCTAGAGCGCGATGACTTTTCTTCGAATCGTCATCCCGCTCTATCTTTTTTGTTTGAGCATGATCTTTTCGGAAAACCGGTACCCACTTTTCCGGATCATGCTCTAGCGTTGGCTCGGTCAGACTGATCCGTCCGGTGGCCGGCACCAACGACGTCAATCCGTTCCGATCCGCGACTGGCGCCGAAGGCCGTCCGGGAATGGGGGGCAGATGACGCTGAACGATCCAAAGACTTCGGCGAAAGGCGGGCCTCGTCGGCTCGGCTTCAAGACCTCCATCATCGCGCTGTTCGTCGCGATCGTTCTCGTCATCGGCCTGACCCTCGTCTATCTCAGTTTTTCGCGGATTACCGTGATCACCGACGCCGCCGCCAGCAAGTTCATCGGCGAGGTGGCCGAATTGTCGGCGGACCGGATCGGATCGCAATTGAAGCTGGTCCGCGACAACCTCGCGATATTGAACGCACTGCCGCCGATCCAGTCCGCGGAGATCGAGGACAACCCGCGGCTGAACGCGTTGCTCGCGGCGATGCTGAAGAACAACGACCAGCTGTTTAATCTCTATGTGGGCTACGACGACGGCTCGTTCATCGAGATGGATGCGATCGGTGGTTCGGGCCGGGAAACCCGTGCAAGGCTGGAGGCGCCCGAACAGGCCGCATTCCGCCTGGTCGTGATCTCGAGGTCCGACCCCGCCGGGATAAAATCCAGAAGGCTGTATCTGACCGACAGGCTGGAGCTGGTCAGGGAATTGCCGGGTCCGCTCGACTACGATCCGCGCGAACGGCCCTGGTACAAGGACGCCGATCGCCGCGACGGCAGTTGGCTGACCGGGCCGTATGTATTTTTCGCGACCGGAAAGCAAGGCTACACCGTGCAGTTGGCGCTCGAGCAGGGCAGGGGCGGCGTGGTCGCGGGCGACCTGTTGCTGAATGTGACGCAGGAGCTCTTGAAGCGCGAACAACTGACACCTTCCGCCGTCGCGTTCCTGTTTGACGACGACGATCGCATTCTGGCCCATCCAAAAATGTCGGAAATGCTGGGACGGGAGGTTTCGGGCAATATCCCCCGCCTTCGCGAGACCGATATGGCGGGAGTGCTCAAGGCGATCCGCGCCTGGCGCGAAGGCGGAATTTCCCAGCAGTTCTTCCACGACCCGGCGGGCCGGCTCTATGCCGCGGCGTTCCAGGCGATCCCGCATTCCGGCCCGGCTAATCTGCGCGTCGCCGTGGTGGCGCCGGTCGACGAGTTCTTTGCCAGCATCCTTTCCGAGCGTGGACGGCTGTTTGCCATTGCGCTCGGATTCGTCGCGCTCATGCTGCCGATCGTCTTTCTGATCGGTTCGCTGTTGTCCCGGGCGCTGCGGACGCTGGCCGACGAAACCGACAGAATTCAAAGGTTCGAATTTTCCGCCGCGCCACCGGTGCATTCGATGATTCGCGAGATCGATGACCTCGGCCGTTCGGTCGCCACGATGCGGACGGTGGCGCAGACGTTCTCGCGCTTCGTGCCGCGGCGATTGGTGGAGAAGCTGATCGAGACCGGAACGCCGCTGCAGCTTGGCGGCGTGCGGAGGGAAGTCACGTTGTTGTTTTCCGACGTCGTGAATTTCACGGAGATTACCGAGAAGGCCGACCCCGCGAGGGTGATGCAGTATACCTCGCGCTACTTTGCCGCCATGTCGCAAGAGATCATGCGACATTCCGGCACCGTCGATAAATTCATCGGCGATGCGATCATGGCGATCTGGAACGCGCCGGCCGACGACCCGGATCACGCCGCCAACGCCTGTGCGGCCGCGCTCGCCGCTCTGCGCGCCAACGACCGTTTGAATGCCCAATTCGAGCGCGAGGGATGGCCCGCCTACCGGACGCGATGCGGTCTGCACATCGGCGAGGCCGTCGTCGGCAATATCGGTTCGGAGGACCGCATGAACTACACCGCGCTGGGCGCCACAGTGAACCTAGCGGCGCGCCTTGAAGGGCTCAACAAGAGCTATGGCACTTCGATACTGGTCAGCTCGGCGCTGCGGCAGCGCGTGATGTCCAGGTTTCTGTTCCGCAGCGTCGATCGTATCAGTCCGAAGGGTTTTGCCGAGTCCTTCGAAATCTACGAATTGAGATGCGAACGCGGGAACGACCACGCGGCGCAATGCGAATTGTGCCGCGAATGGGAGCTCGTCTATTCCGCGCTGCGCCATGGGCCATTGGCGGCGGCCGAAGTGGAACTGACGGCGTTTCTCGCGAAATATCCGGACGACGGGGTCGCGCGGTACCATCGCGACTACCGGCCGTGAAGGCCGAAGCCGATCCCGCACATCGCACCGTGGCCACCGCGTCGCTGACATGATCGGAATGCCTCCTTCGGGTCAAAAACGCCGTTTTGACCGTCGCTCGGCCACTTCCGCTCTACCCCGATGAACGGACGTTCTCGTCGGCCGCTGGCATGTCTCAAACGTGCCAAGAGGCGATAACTGCGCGCCCGCATGAGGTTCTAACGGAGCCAACCGTCCCTTGGCGGCTGCGCTCGCCTTGAAACCAGCCACTAACGTTGCCGGAATTAAAGGGTCAGCCGGGTCGATAGACAGTAAAACCTAAGACAAGCAGGACCACGAAAATAATAAGGAGTGCGTCGAACAGTGCTCCCGCAACGTCAGCGGATACGCTAGATCGGTTAGCGACGCCCGATAGGCCTGCTGCAATCGACACCACGAGAAATAAGAGCACCCACTTGGAAATCGCCATTGCTATTCTCCAACGTGATGCGTTTCCGGCTCCGAACTCTCAAAGAGAGCCCCGTCGGAACGGGGCAAGGTATAGGGGGACTCTATTGCAGGGTGTCTAGTGGCATCACCGACACCGCTATTCCAGCTTCGTTGTAAATTGCCACGCACATACCTCGGTGACGAAAATTAGGATTTGCGGCGAGCATTGGCCGCGCCAAGCGGTTACCAATTTCGAACAGATCTTCCTTCTCAGCCCACTCCTCGTGAGGGACGGACTCGAAGCTGGTCAGATCAGTAATGCTGAGGGTGAAGAGTTGCATTTCAACCTCCACGCCAAAAACGCTAGCTGTCATGCGCGGTTCCATAAGCACACCGCAAAATTCCTAGACTCTGTCGGGTACCGGACAATGAGCTGACATCGTCAACGCCGCCTGTCGGGTCCGCTACGTGCCGATACTGTTGCAAAAGTCGAAAATCGAACGACTCTGAAAATCTCGCGAAAGCCGATGTTTGGACCTATCGGCCGCTGCAATGCTCGCTAGGGCGGATACGAAGGTCCGTGGTCGTGTTTGTGTAAAACGATGTGGTCCCCTCGCATCGCTGCGATCGGAACGCATCAGCGGCCCTAAAAAATTTCGTTCGTCAGCCCGAAGAGACTTTTTCAACAGTATCTGTCCAAAGCCGAAGTTTTGTTGCCTCAAAGTGATGTCAGCTTTGGCTCGAACGGCGGACATTGCTCGACGGGACCGACAAATTGGAAGCGTGCTAACTCCGGGGCTGCAACAAGGCACGTCGTTGAAACGGCTCAGGATTCGTCAGCATGTCTTAAAAGGTGCCAATCGCGGAAGTAACGGCATTCACGCCAGTCTTGTGCTAAATAGGACCATGCGGGGAAGGAGCACGGGGTGCGGCAGAATCTGCGAATACAGGTTCAGCATGAGCTGTCCACCGGCATCGACCTGACGCGGTGGGTTGGCTCGATCGGGCTCGCTGTCGCGGTCGGCATCGTATATTTCGTGGCAGCGCGGCTCAGCCTTGCTCTGCTGACCAAACCCGAGGGTGTTGCCGTTTTCTGGCCTGCCGCGGGTGTGTCCGCCGGTGTCCTGATCGCTCTCGGGTCGGCGGCGCTATGGCCGGTCGTTGTCGGCACCATGGCCGCGACCATCGTGGCTAATCTCTCTGGCGACCGCAATCTCTGGAGCGCTGTTCTCTTCGGCCTATGCAATGCAGGGGAAGCCGTGCTCACGGCATCGCTCATTTGGCATTACTTCGGTTCGGATTTCAGACTGAGCAAGTTACGCAACGTGCTGGGATTGGCAGGGGCGGCGATTATCGGGGTCGCTGTCTCCGGGATCGGCGGGGCTCTGACATTCAAATTGTTTCACAGCACGACGACGCCGATATTGACGATTTGGCAGCACTGGTTCGCATCGGACGGACTGGGGATAATCACGGTTGCACCGTTGCTGATAGAGCTTGCCTCAGCTTCGCGTGACCGGCCGCCGCTGAGCGAGCTCGTCGAAGGTGCTTTGGCGGTCGCAGCGCTGGCCCTGGTGAGTGGACTTGCCATTTTCCTGCGGTCGGAGCTGTTGGCGACCGTTGGGCCGGTCGCCGTGTTGTTCGCGCCGCTGTTGTGGCTTGCGGCTCGTTGCCGGCCGGTTTTCGCCGCCGCCGCCGCGTTCATTGTCAGCCTTTCAATCGTTTGGACCACCACCTTTGGTATTGGCTATTTCGGTAATCCCGGTCTTTCCATAGACGAGCGCGTCCTGGCGGCCCAGGTCAGCATTCTCCTTGTGACGATCGGCGCATCGGTTCTCGCCGCGCTGTTTGCCGAAATCCGGGACAAGAGGAGGTTGGCCGAAGCGGCTCTGCACGCCAGCGAAACACAACGCTATCTCATCGAAACCGAAAGACTGGCGGCGCTCGGCGGCCTGGTCGCAGGCGTTGCGCACGAAATCTCAAGCCCGATCGGCACCAGCCTCACGGTCGCATCGACGCTGGCGCACCGCAGCGCCGACTTCACAGACCAGATAGCCTCAGGCCAGGTGCGGCGCGCCTTGCTCGTCGATTTCGCCGACGGCTGTCGCGGCGCCGCAGAACAGCTCGTCGCGAACTTGCAGCGCGCTGGAGGGTTAATTCAATCGTTCAAGCAGGTCGCCGTCGATCGCAGCAGTGATGATCGGCGCGCCTTCGACCTCAAACTCGCAACCGAGCAGGTCATCGCGAGTGTGCGATCGCGCCTAGTGAAATCTCAATCGTCACTCGCCATCGAGATGCCCTCCGATATCACGCTGGACAGCTACCCCGGCGCTTACGGGCAGGTGCTGACCAACCTCATCTTCAACGCCGTCGCTCACGGCTTCACCGATGGGGCTGGCGGACAGATGCTGATCAAGGCGCGCCGCCTCGGCATGGACCAGGTCGAGATCACTTTCTCCGATGACGGCAGCGGCATTCCGGAAGAAGTTCAGCGCCGCGTTTTTGATCCGTTTTTCACCACCGGACGCGCGCAGGGCAGTACCGGCCTCGGCCTGTACATCGTCTATAATCTCGTGACGCAACAGCTCGGTGGCAGGATCGCGCTCGTCTCAGCGCCGGGAAAGGGAACGAGCATTAGCATGACACTTCCCGTGCTCGCCCCCGGTTAGAAAACATGGTCGACGGCGCAATATGAGGTTTGGCGCCGTTCCGCTTTCGATCATCGCCACCTCCGGACTGTGGCTCTACATCATCTACCTCGGCTTCGCGTTCGGCCATCCGATGGCGTTCGCTGACGGCCAGGCCGCCTTTCATGAGAACACCACGATGTCGGCGCGGTTGCTCTCCGCGCTGACACTGGAACGATTCGGCAAGCTCAATCTGACCGACGTGAGTCCGGCCGGTCTCGACCAGTGGTTCACGCTGCTCTTCTTCGCGCTGATCGGATGCTCATCCGGGAGGCGCCTTGCGTGCGACAGCTGTCTGTTGCCGGCGCGTTAGACGGCCATAGGTCAGGACGCTGTCGCCTCGACGGGCAGCGTGAATTGAAAGGTCGCACCCCGTCCGGTGTTGGGGCTCGCCCACAAATGGCCGCCGTGAGACGCGATGATCCGCCGACTTATGGACAGTCCCATGCCGGTGCCTCGCGGTTTCGTGGTGAAGAATGCCTCGAAAATGCGCTCGGCTTCATCGATCGAAAGCCCGATGCCCGTATCACTCACCGAAATCAATAATTGACCATCCTCGGTCCTCTTCGATGCGATGCTCAGTTCACCACATGTGTCTTGCATCGCCTCGATGCCGTTGAGCATGAGGTTCATCAAGACCTGCTGCAGCTGGACGCGGTCTGCTGTCGTCGTCGGAAGCTCCGGATCGAGGTCGGTGCGGATTGAAACGGCGTTCCGATTCGCCGTATGGCCCAGCAACACGCTCATCTCTCGAACGATTTCGTTGAGGTCGACCAATTCCCGCTCCGGCGTGCCCCGCCTGTAGAGCGAGCTAACGCGGTCGATGATGCCGCCGGCGCGCGCCATGGCCGCGACCATTGCCGAGGCAGCCCTCGATGCTTGTGTCACGTCGGGTGCGTCACGACGGAGCCAGTTCATGCAGGCCTCGCCGTTGAGGGCCGCAGCGGCAATCGGCTGCTTGATTTCGTGAGCCAGCGAGGCGGCCAGCTCTCCCATCATGCTGACGCGATTCATATGTGCGAGATCCGCCTCGAGCTGGCGCAATCTTTCGCGCTCTTCTTCGGCGCGCTTGCGGTCGGTAATATCCATTACCGCCCCGACGAAGACGAAACTCTCGGGATCTTCGCCGGTTGAGGGATTAGCCACGGCTCGAACGTATTTGACGGAGCCATCGGCCATCAGCAGGCGATGCTCGGCGGTAAACTCGCTCCTCTCGATCGAGGCGCGGTCGATGATTTGCCGCAGTTGCATCCGGTCGTCCGGATGAGTTCGGTCAAGCACGATCTGCACGGTCGGCTCTGTTGTTGGCTCGCATTCGAATATCCGATAAGTCTCATCGGACCAGTAGATTTTCCCGCTCGCCGGGTCCCAGCCGAAGCTCCCGGTGTTGCTCAATCGCTGCGCCTCCGCCAGATACGTCTCACTCCGGCGAAACGCCTCCTCGGCCTTCTTGCGTTCGGCGCGTTCTCGGGCGTCGCGCAGCGCGCGTTGCACGGAGGGCACCAGCCTCGACAGTCGCGACTTCACAACATAATCCGTGGCCCCAGTTTTGACCGCCTCGATCGCCACTTCTTCGCCGAGCGACCCGGAAACGAAGATGAAGGGCAGATCGGCGCGGGCATCGAGCGCAAGCTTCAATGCGGAAAGGCCGTCGAAGGAGGGAAGTTTGTAATCCGCGAGAATGAGGTCGATTCCGGCGTTCTCAAGACCGGCGACGAACTCGGCGCGCGTTTGAACGCGGGTTACTTCACAGACAAAATGATTGGCTTCAAGGAGCGCTTGAATGAGCTCCGCGTCATGGGCGTTATCCTCCAGCAACAGAACCCGAAGAGGAGATGTCACTTCTTCACGCTGCCCGGCGGCGGCTCGTTGATGACCGCCCAGAAAACGCCGAGTTCCTTCACCGCGTTGACAAACTCGTGAAAATCGACCGGCTTTACGACATAGGCGTTCACCCCGAGGCTGTAGCTTCTCATCATGTCCTTCTCCTCATGGGATGACGTCAGCACCACCACGGGTACCATCTTCAGGCGCTCGTCGGACTTGATCTGCTGCAGGACCTCCAATCCACCGACCTTCGGCAGCTTTAGATCGAGCAGCATGACAGCGGGGTTTCCGGTGGAGCGCGTGTTGAATTCCCCCCGGCAGTAGAGGTAATCCAGGGCTTGTTGTCCGTCGCGGGTAACCACGACCTCGTTTGCCAGGTTATAGTCCGTCAGCGCCGTAAGCGTCAGCTCCACGTCGTTCGGGTCGTCCTCGACGATCAAAATGCGTCCCAGTGTGGTCATGGAGCGTTCGCCCTCCTCTCCGCTGCATCTTGGGCTTTCGGAAGCGAGAAGTAGAAAGTCGCGCCTTGATCTACCGCTCCCTCGCCCCGGACCTTGCCGCCATGGCGGTGGATGATGCGCTGAACGGTGGCCAGTCCTATTCCGGTGCCTTCAAACTGTTCAGGCAGATGCAGACGTTGAAAGACGCCGAACAGCTTGTTGACGTACTGCATGTCAAAGCCTGCGCCGTTGTCCCTCACGAACACCTCGACTTCTTCTTTATTTTTATTGCAGTCCACACAGCCAATCTCGATTTCAGCCGGCCTTCGCATGCGTGTGAATTTAGCGGCGTTGGAAACAAGGTTGACAACGACCAGCTTCAGCATGGAACGGTCTCCGTAACAGACCGGAAGCGCGCCGATCTTCCAAGCAATGTCGCGACTCTTCATGTCCTGCCCGATTTCCGCGACCACCTCCTTGACGAGCTGCTCCAGGTCCACCTCCGTCTCTCTGGTCTCGGCACGCCCGATCCTGGAAAACGCCAGCAGGTCGTCGATCAGGTTGCCCATTCTTTTTGCTGAGTCGAGAATCGTTCGTATGAATCGCTGACTCTTCTCGTCGAGCAACGACGATGCCTGTCTTTGCAGCAGCTCCGAGTACCCGACCATGTGGCGAAGTGGTGCCCGCAGGTCGTGGGAGACGGAATATGCAAAAGATTCCAATTCCTTGTTGCTCGCTTCGAGCTCGGCAGCCCGTTTGCCGAGTTCCCGATTGAGTTTGCGAATTTCGTCCTCTCGGTGCCTGCGCTGTTCCACTTCGACCTGAAGGTTGTCGCGCGCTTGGCGAAGGCTGTCCTCGATTCGGCGTCGGACGGCGCTGAACGAGGCAACGATGACCGACCATGCGACGAAAACGAAAAAATAAGGTAGATCTCTACGGGAAATGTAGAAGGAATAGATGGGCTCCGCAAAGAAGTAGGCAAAGCAGGCCGAGGACAATAGAACGGCCAGCACGGAAGGCCCGGCTCCTGCATACCAAGTGGTGAAGGCGATGGCCACCGTAAGAACCGGCAGCTCCACGTCTCGGAACTGGTAATATTGCAACGCGAACGCCACCCCAAGCGCGATCGCGACGGAAACGACTGCAAAGCCGTAGCGCAGGATCGGTGAGTGGATTCTCTGAAATTCTTGGTTCCAGTACGCCAAGTTGCGCCTCACTCCGACATGGGTTGGTCCTTCCGCAAGCTCGGTCATCGTGACACTTTGCTACCGATGGCTCTGGCTCTGCCGGGAGCGGGCGCAACGCAGTGGCCAAGCGATGTCAGAATGTAACTGTGGTCCCACCCCGTCAGGACACCGCGGATCCTCACGCGTTCCATGGCGGCTCCGGCAAAGGACCAACGCGGCGTCCTCATGAAGGGTGTGGGCCGATCGCTCCATCCGAGGATCCCTCGCTCCGGCAGCCGCCGTATCGCCGGCATCAATCCCCGATCGCCCCCGAGCCGGTGCCTATAGCGTCACGGGTCCTGGCCCGCAGCAGCCCCGCAAGCCGCCAGCGACGGCTGGTCACAATCTTCGGCGCGTATTCTTCGACGGGATTACGGTATAGGATTCACGCTCCGCCCGCCACTTGAAATCGGGCTGATGTCGCGCGCGTAGGGAGAGCTACGCCCTTGATCAGCGCGGTCAGTCGGTCGGGGCCGCCCCGGCGGAATTCCGATTGAGAAAAAATTCTCCTTTGCGATCAAACTGATTTGCCCTGTCCAGTCCTCTCCGAAAAAAGATTCCCGTTTCCCGCCACCCCAAATCACCTCTATATCCCTCGCCATCCCGTCCCGCTTTGAGGGGCGTATCGCGATCGTCACGGACGTTGGAACGGGATGCGGTGGACGCGGCAGTGCCCGCGCACGGTTTGATTTCAGGGCGGGCCGATGAGGCCTGTGAGCGATCAGGGTGTGCGCAGACGAACGGCGCTTTCGCGGACGGCAAAATCGTGTGGTCCTGACGCCTCGACGCCGGCGTCAAGTCTGCGGTGGTGTTGCGAGCCCGACCGGGCGGACAAGACCTTTATCCGCAGGCGACGGTGACAAGAAAGCCCGATCGCCGGGGAGAGCACGAAGGAAGCCGTTAAAACCATTGCGTGCGGGAATGCCGGGTTGTTCCGGTGGACCTGTGGTGACTAACGCGCGTGTTACTACACTACACGCGCGGCTGCGGGTGCATCGGCGCCCGGCATTCCCCACGCCCTCTTGGGCGGACAGTTCATGCATCACCCGGGCATATCGTGCCGCGGGATCGCGGACCCGCGCCGGAAGCGGGTCTTTTGACTATTCCGGCATTTCCCCTTCGGTTGAAAACGCTTTATGGTGCCGCGCGGCTTTGCCATCGGCAAACTTGGATTATCAACCAATATCAAAGGCTTAGAGCTCGACCTAAGCCTTTGGAGGGCGGTTTGACTCGGTACATTTCAACGAGGGGTGAGGCCCCGGCCTTGGGTTTCTGCGACGTCATGCTGACCGGGCTTGCCCGCGACGGCGGCCTCTACGTGCCCGAAGCCTGGCCGCAACTTTCGTCCGAGACCATCGCCGGATTCTTCGGCCGGCCCTATTGGGAAGTCGCGGTCGATGTGATCCGCCCGTTTGTCGGCGGCGAAATTTCCGACGCCGATCTCGGGCGGATGGCGAACGAGGCCTATGCGACGTTCCGCCATCCGGCGGTGGTTCCGCTGGACCAGATCGGGCCCAACGAGTTCTTGCTGGAGCTGTTTCACGGGCCGACCTTGGCGTTCAAGGACGTCGCGATGCAGTTGATCTCGCGGCTGATGGATCATGTGCTGGCGCAGCGCGCGCAACGCACCACCATCGTGGTCGCGACCTCAGGCGATACCGGCGGCGCCGCGGTCGAAGCGTTTTCCGGGCTCGAAAATGTCGACCTGATCGTGCTGTTTCCGCACGGCCGCATTTCCGACGTGCAGCGGCGGATGATGACGACGTCAGGCGCATCCAATGTCCACGCGCTCGCCATCGAAGGCACGTTCGATGATTGCCAGGCGATCGTGAAGGGCATGTTCAATCATCACGGTTTTCGCGATTCGGTTTCGCTCTCAGGCGTCAACTCGATCAACTGGGCGCGGATCGTCGCGCAGGTGGTGTATTATTTCACGTCTGCGGTCGCGCTCGGCTCGCCGGCGCGGACGGTGGACTTCACCGTGCCGACCGGGAATTTCGGCGACATTTTTGCAGGCTTCGTGGCAAAGCGCATGGGGCTGCCGATCCGCTGGCTGCGGATCGCCGCCAACGTCAACGACATCCTGCCGCGCACGCTGAAGACCGGCATCTATGAAGTGCGCGAGGTGCACGCGTCCGCTTCGCCCTCGATGGACATCCAGGTCTCCTCGAATTTCGAGCGGCTGTTGTTCGAGGCCGGCCGGCGGGACGCCGGCACGGTTCGAAGGCTGATGGCATCGCTCAAGCAATCCGGACGTTTCGTATTGCCGGATGCGACGCTGGCCGCTATCCGCGAGGAATTTGACGCTGGGCGCGCTGACGAGACCGAGACCGCTGCCGCGATCCGCGCCGCCTGGCGCGAGGCCGGCGATCTCGTCGATCCCCATACCGCGGTAGCGCTCGCGGTCGCCGATCGCGACACTTCGGACTCGAAGATCCCCAACATCGTCCTGTCCACCGCGCATCCGGCGAAATTTCCCGACGCGGTGGAGGCGGCCTGCGGCGTGCGCCCGCAATTGCCGGCCTGGCTCGAGGGCCTGATGACAAAACAAGAGCACATCAAAATCATGAAGAACGATCAAGTCGAAGTCGAACAATTCGTGCGCGCGGTCAGCCGCGCCGCGAAGCAAGGAGTTGCCGGATGAGCGTCGATGTCACCAAGCTTCCCTCAGGTCTCACGGTGATCACCGACACCATGCCGCATCTGGAAACCGCGGCGCTCGGGGTGTGGGCCGGCGTCGGCGGCCGCGACGAAAAGCCGAACGAGCACGGCATCTCGCATCTCCTGGAACACATGGCGTTCAAGGGCACCACGCGGCGCTCTTCGCGCGAAATCGTCGAGGAGATCGAGGCAGTCGGCGGCGATCTCAATGCCGGCACCTCGACCGAGACCACCGCCTATTATGCCCGGGTGATGAAGGCCGACGTGCCCTTGGCGCTCGATGTGCTGTCCGATATTCTCACCAATCCCTCGTTCGTGCCGGACGAACTGGAGCGCGAGAAGAACGTCATCGTCCAGGAAATCGGCGCGGCGCAGGACACGCCCGACGACGTCGTGTTCGAGCATCTCAACGAATTGTGCTACCCGGATCAGCCGATGGGCCGCTCGTTGCTCGGGACCGCAAAGACTCTGAAGGGTTTTAACCGCGACACCCTGCGCGGCTACCTCTCGACGCATTATCGCGGCCCGGACATGGTGGTGGCAGCCGCCGGCGCGGTCGATCACCAGCGGGTGGTCGAGGAGGTGACGCGGCGGTTTGCGAGTTTTGAGGGCACGCCCGCGCCGAAGCCGCAAGCGGCGATGTTCGGCAAGGGCGGCTCGCGCGTGGTGCATCGCGAGCTCGAACAGGCGCATCTGACGCTGGCGCTTGAGGGCGTGCCGCAGACCGATTTGTCGTTATTTTCCTTGCAGGTCTTCACCAACACGCTCGGTGGCGGGATGTCGTCGCGGCTGTTCCAGGAAGTGCGGGAGAAGCGCGGTTTGTGCTATTCGATCTACACCTTCCACGCGCCCTATACCGACACCGGGTTTTTCGGGCTCTATACCGGCACCGACCCCGGCGACGCGCCCGAAATGATGGAGGTGATCGTCGACGTCATCAATGACGCGGTCGAAACCCTGACCGAAGCCGAGATCGCGCGCGCCAAGGCGCAGATGAAGGCCGGGCTTCTGATGGCGCTGGAGAGCTGCAGCTCGCGCGCCGAACAGCTTGCCCGCCACGTGCTGGCCTATGGGCGCCCTCTGACGGTGGAAGAGCTGGTTGCCCGGATCGATGCCGTCAGCGTCGAATCGACCCGGAACGCCGCGCGGGGCCTTTTGTCGCGCAGCCGGCCGGCCGTGGTGGCGCTTGGCAGCGGAAGGGGTCTGGACACGGCGGTGTCTTTTGCGGAAGGATTGACCCGGTCGAAGGCCAAGGCGCGCCTGCATTAGAGGCGGCGGCGTCCTTGGCGTTTAAGGGTTCGGGCAGCGGAGAGTAAACAAGATGGCCCTGTTTCGGCTTCCATCCAGCGGACCGGCGGCGCTCGCCCCGCGCGGCCATGGCCTGTTGCTGCGCGCCCCGCAGATGTCGGATTTCCTGCAATGGACGCATTTGCGCGAATCGAGCCGCGAATATCTGACGCCGTGGGAGCCGATCTGGCCGTCCGACGATTTGACCCGCTCCGGCTTCCGGCGGCGCCTGCGCCGCTATGCCGAGGACATCGCCGCCGACCGCTCCTATCCGTTCATCGTGTTTCGCGAGATCGATGGGGCGATGATCGGCGGCGTCACATTGGCAAATGTGCGCCGCGGCATCGTGCAGGCCGGCACCATCGGCTATTGGGTCGGCCAGCCGCATGCGCATCGCGGTTACATGACGGCGGCGCTGCGGGTGCTGTTGCCGTCTTTGTTCGGCGAGCTCAATCTGCACCGCATCGAGGCCGCCTGTATCCCTTCCAATGGGCCTTCGATCCGGGTGCTGGAGAAATGCGGTTTTGCCCGCGAGGGGCTGGCGCGGCGCTATCTCTGCATCAACGGCGTCTGGCAGGATCATCTGCTGTTCGGCCTGCTGCATGAGGATTTTCGCGGCTAACTCTTAAGCCTTAAGATTGTGCAGCGCGCCTTGGGTTCGCCGCCATTGCGCTGTTATAAGCCGTCCGGGGTGAGAAACCGAAAGGGTGCCAGGGACATCGATGGGTGACGAAGCTGTGATAACGAGGGCTGCTCGGTCGAGCAGGTCTTCCAGAAGCGCGATATTGGCCGTGGTATCACTTGGACTATGTTGCAGCATGTTTTCCTCGCCGGCGTCGTCGCAGTCGATTACCGATCGCTTCAAGAGTTTGTTCGGCGGCGGTTCGGACCAACCCGCCCAGGAGGGGACTGCGGCTCCGGCCCCGGGCCCCGAAAGCCAGCCGGATCTGAACTGCCCGTCTGTGGCCATTCGCGCCGGTGCGTCGACCTACGCGGTGGCCGCGCCCGGCAAGCAGCCGGTCGGCGACGATGTGCGCTTTCAGGCGACGATCACCCGCACCTCGCGCGATTGCCGGCAGACTGGCGACCAGATCACGGCCCGCATCGGCATTCTCGGCCGCGTCATCGCGGGGCCGGCCGGAAATCCGCCGACGGTCGAAATCCCGCTTCGCGTCGCCGTGGTGCAGGGCGGCATTCACGAACAGACCATCACCACAAAAGTCTACCACACCACGGTGTCGATGGATTCCGACAGCGTGCCGTTCAGCCTGGTGGCGGAGGACGTGGTCTATCCGGTGCCGCCGGGCGCGACCGGCGACAGCTACATCTTCTATATCGGCTTCGATCCGCAGGCGCTGGCGCCGGAGCGGCCGGCTAAACCCGCGAAGAAAAAGAAGTAGCGCCGGTGTCGAAACAAAAAGCCGGCGCGATCATTTCGCGCCGGCTGTTGTTTTTACCCCCGGGGGACCGTCAGTTCAGCTTTTCGCGAACCTCGGCAATGCCCTTGGCGAGCAGTTCGTCAGCGACCGGGCCCTTGACCGATTGCGACAGGATGTTCGAGGCAGCGGTCACCGCGGCTTCGGCGGCGGCGGCGCGGACGTCGGCCAGCGCCTGGGCTTCGGCGAGCGCGATCTTGCTCTCGGCGGTCTTGGTGCGCCGGGCGACAAAATCTTCCATCTTGGTCTTGGCTTCCGCCGCGATGCGCTCGGCATCGGCCTTCGCCGAGGCAATGATGTCTTGGGCCTCACGCTCGGCGCTCTCGCGGCGGGCCTGATATTCGGCCAGCAATTTTGCCGCCTCTTCCTTCAGGCGGCGCGCGTCGTCGAACTCGGCCTTGATACGGTCGCTGCGATGATCGAGCGCGGTGAGCACCGTGCGGTGGATGCCGAAATAGGCGAACACGCCCATCAGGATGACGAAGGCGACGGCGACCCAGAATTCCGGTTCGGCGAACATTCTTTGTTATCCCTTCAAGGACGCGTCAACGGCGCCTTCCACCGATTTGCCGTCGGGGACTATGCCGGTGAGCCGCTGCACGATCGCGGCGGCCGCCTCCGCGGCAATGTTGCGGACGTTGCTCATCGCCGCTTCGCGCGTCGCGGCGATGGTTTTCTCGGCTTCGACCAGCTTGTGCGTCAGCCGCTCTTCCAGCGTCTTGCGCTCGGCGTCGGAGGCCGCGTTGAGCTTTTCGCGGGTCTCGGCGCCGATCGCCTGCGCCCGGGCACGCGCCGCCGCGAGCTCACCTTCATAGGCTTTCAGCGCCGCGTCGGTCTCTTCCCGAAGCTTCTGCGCCGCGGCCAGATCGCTCTCGACCGCCTTCTGACGCGCGTCGAGCACGCCGCCGACGCGCGGCAGCGCAACTCGCGAGACGATCAGATAGAGCGCGACGAACGCGATTGCGAGCGACACCAGCTGAGAAGCAAACGTGTCCTTCTCAAACGGCGGAAACGGGGCCTTGTGGCCGCCCTCTGCCTCGGTGTGGGCTGTCGCGCCCTTGGCGTCGCCATGACTTTCAGCCACGGGCTACTCCTGTATCGGCTTTATCTGTGTCAGAGCGCGAACAATAGCAGCAGCGCGATCAGCAGCGAGAAGATGCCGAGCGCTTCGGTCACGGCGAAGCCAAAGATCAAGTTGGCGAACTGGCCCTGGGCTGCGGACGGATTGCGCACCGCGGCGGCGAGATAGTTGCCGAAGATGATGCCCACGCCGGCGCCGGCGCCACCCATGCCAATGCAGGCAATACCAGCGCCAATGTACTTCGCGGCAATCGGATCCATGAAACGAACTCCTTGTTGAGGTTTGGTGAGACCGGCCTGATCAGTGGCCCGGATGGATAGCATCGTTGAGGTAGATGCAGGTAAGGATGGCGAAGACGTAGGCCTGAAGGAACGCGACCAGCAGTTCGAGCGCGGTCAGCGCTATGGTCAGGCCCAGCGGCAATACCGCGCCGAACCAGCCGACGATGCCGAAAGCCGCGAGCATGGTGACGAAGCTCGCGAACACTTTCAGCGCGATGTGGCCTGCCAGCATATTCGCGAACAGGCGTACCGAATGAGAAACCGGCCTCAGGAAGAATGATATCACCTCGATGAACACGACCAGCGGAAAGATGTAGATCGGCACGCCGGACGGCACGAACAGTTTGAAGAATTTCAGGCCGTTTTTGTAGAGGCCGTAGAACAGCACGGTGAAGAATACCAAAAACGCCAGCGCGGCTGTGACGATGAGATGGCTGGCAATGGTGAATTGGTATGGAATGATCCCGACCAAGTTCGAGACCATGATGAACATGAACAGCGAGAACACCAGCGGGAAGAACTTCATGCCTTCCGAGCCGGCGGTGCTTCTGATGACGCCCGCCACGAATTCGTAGCTCAGCTCGGCCATCGACTGAATGCGGCCGGGAACAAGCTGCCGTCCGGCGGAGCCGCCGATCATCAGCAGCGAGATCACCGCGACCGAAGCGAACATATAGGCCGACGAATTGGTGAACGCGATTTCCTGTCCGCCAATGTGACCGATGGTGAAGAGCTTGTGGATTTCGAACTGATGAATCGGATCGGCGGCCATTCTTGTCTCAGTCTATCGGTTTCGCGATTTCTCGCGGATCATATCGAACGTTCAGTTGCGCATCGAAATGCACGCGTCAGAGCCGCTCGGACTGCTTCGCCATCACGCCCGCCGCCCGCATCACATTGATCACGCCGGCGACAAAGCCAAGCAGCAAGAATACGATGAGGCCCCAGGGCGAGGTCGACAGCAAGCGATCGAAACCCCAACCGAGAGCCGCTCCGACAAGAACGCCGGCGACCAGTTCGGAGGAGAGGCGAAGCCCGACAGCCATGGCGGATGCCTTGGCCTGAGCCGCGTCCTGCTCGTTTCCGGACGGGTCAGTCCCGATTTTTCGGCCGTCCCGAATTGCGGACAACCGGTGATCCAGACTTCCGAGCCTTGCGGAAAGCGCAGCTTCGTCAGGCGATTTATCGCGACTTCCATTTCCGCTGTCTTTCGTGCCTTCAGCCATGCTGCAGAGACCCGAAACGAAGCTTGCGTTGATGGAAATGACGCCCCGTCACCCTCAAAAGCCGCGCGGACCATACTGACCGCGTTTAACCGAGTCAAGATTGCGTCATAACCATCTACTGCGTTGATTCAGTTCATTTTCTTCGCGCTAACGTGATCCCGCGGTGACGCGATCACGCAGTGCAACAGCCGCGCGCATGATCGGCGAATCTCCGGTGCCGTGTTTTCCTCGCTCTTGACTAATTCATAACCAAATGGTTATGGGATTATATGCACAGCACGCCCGACACGGTTTTGAGGACTCATGGCGCCAATTACGGCCGGCAGAAATATTTCGCCGCCCTGGAGCGGGCGGCAGCGGAGACGTGAATGCAAACTTCCCTCGTGTCGCGCTTTCATCCGCTGCTGGTGATCTTGCACTGGCTGGTGGCCGTCCTGATCGTCGCCATGTTGGGCATCGGCTTTTTCAAGCTCGAGGCGATGCCTAATACCGATCCGGACAAGATCGATATTTTGCGGATCCATATGGCGGTCGGAATGTCGATCCTGGCGCTCATGGTCATCCGTTTCATCGTCCGCACCTGCACGCGCAAGCCCGCCGATGCGACCACGGGCTATCCCGCCCTGGACCGGATCGCGCCGGTCACCCATTATGCATTTTACATGCTGGTCTTGCTGATGGCCGGGAGCGGGCTTGCCACGGCGATCTTGGCCGGGCTCAATCGAAGCGTGTTTCAGGGAACCGGCGAGCCGCTGCCGCCGAGCTTTGACGCCTATCCAAGCTTCGTGGCGCATGGCTATTTCGCGCTGCTGCTGGCCGGTTTTGTCATCCTGCACGTCGTTGCCGCGCTCTATCACCACTTTGTCAGAATGGACGGGCTGTTCCGCCGGATGTGGTTCGGGCGCCGTTGAAATGATCCCGCTGGCTTTGCGGACCTATGTTCAGGATCGATCTTGCATCACGTGAGCGGCTCTGTTGGGATGGATGCCGATATCCTTTCTCCCCGGAGGCCGCATGTCACGTCAGGTCGATTATTATTTTTCGCTGCAATCGCCGTGGGCCTATATCGGGCACAAAATGTTCCGGGACATCGCGGCCACCTACGATATCAAAATCAACCACAAGCCGGTGGTGCTGGTCGATCTGTTCTCGGAGACCGGTGGTTTGCCGTTACTGAAGCGCCATCCGGTGCGGCAGCGTTACCGGATGGTCGAGCTGCAGCGCTGGCGCGACAAGCGCGGCCTTAAGTTTCACCTTCAGCCGGCGAATTGGCCGTTCAATGCGCGGCTCGCCGACGGCGTGGTGATCGCGGCGCTCGAGGCGGGTCACGATCCCGATCCGTTTCTGCGCCGCGCCTTCCCGGCGGTGTGGGAAGACCAGCTCAATCTGGCCGACCCGGCGACGCTTGCGAAAATCGCTGACGATGCCGGGCTGCCCGGCAAAGCGCTGGTCGAGCGTTCGGGCTCGGACGAGATCAGCGCGGCCTATGAGCAAAACCGGCAGGATGCGCTGGCGGCCGATGTGTTCGGCTCGCCGGTCTATGTGCTCGACGGCGAGGTATTCTGGGGACAGGACCGGATCGAATTGCTCGCGGACGCGTTGAAGTCCGGCCGTGCGCCCTATCGCTCGCAGGTGTAAGATCGGATGGGGGCTACGTTACCGGTTTTGAGGCGGAGCAATCCCATGATGATATCGCCCTCGAAATTCTCCACTTCCGTCGCGGCCGCCGCGATCGCTTTCTGTCTCGGCGGACTTGGCGCCGCGCTAGCGGAATCGACTGCGGACACCGAGAACGGCCGCTACGCGCTGGCGGAGGTCAATGACGGCGTGATCAGGCTCGATACCCGCACCGGTGCGGTCTCGACCTGCAGCAACAACGGCACCGGCTGGGCCTGCTATGCCGTGCCCGACGAGCGCGCCGCGCTCGATACCGAAATCGGCCGGCTGCAGGCCGACAACGAAAAGCTGAAAGCCCAACTCGCGGCGCGCGAACCGACGGTGACCGGAAAGATCGACGAGCCGCTGCCGAAAACCGACTCCTTGAAAAAGCCCGAGCCGAAGATCGCCGAGGGCGAGCGCAAAATCGAAATCCCGCTGCCGAGCGACCGCGACATGGACCGCATGATGTCGTTCCTCGAGCAGGCGTGGCGGCGGCTGTTGGACATGGCCAACCGCGTGCAGAAGGATGTCTCGGGGAAGATTTGACACGGCGTTGTTGGACGCTTCCGCGCGTCGTCCCTGCGGAAAGCAGGGACCGATAGCCACCGCAGTGAGTTGTTGGAAAGCCGTCTAGCACCAGCGCCAAATTGCGCCAGCACGGCGTATGGGTCCTGCTTTCGCAGGGACGACGTATAGAGAGATAAATCGTGACTCCGACCTCGCGCTCTCCACTATCCACTGTCAGCGCAGCCAGCATCGTGACCTCGCTGCTCACGATCCAGACGCCCGGGCGTGGTTTTGTCGATCTTACCGCCGAGGTCGCGAAATTTGTCCGTGACGCCGGCGCGCGTGAGGGCGCGGTGACGCTGTTCATCCGCCATACCTCGGCGTCGCTAACGATCCAGGAGAACGCCGATCCCACCGTGCTCGCGGATCTGACGACGGCGCTCGATCGCCTCGCGCCGGAGCACGCCGGATGGCGCCACGACACCGAGGGTCCCGACGACATGCCCGCGCATGTCAAGACCATGCTGACGGCGAGCTCGCTCCATGTCCCCGTGCTGAAAGGTGAACTCGCGCTGGGTACCTGGCAGGCGATCTACCTGATCGAGCATCGCTCGCGTCCGCATCGCCGCGAGATCGTGCTGCAATTTTTGGGGACC
The DNA here is from genome assembly GCF_900141755.1 of Bradyrhizobium lablabi. Classification (NCBI taxonomy): domain Bacteria; kingdom Pseudomonadati; phylum Pseudomonadota; class Alphaproteobacteria; order Hyphomicrobiales; family Nitrobacteraceae; genus Bradyrhizobium; species Bradyrhizobium lablabi. The sequence continues at coordinate 4,962,029 of NZ_LT670844.1, forward strand.
ACTTAAAACAAAACCGGCCGCGGAACGTGTCCCGCGGCCGGCGATCTGATGTAGCAACGCCGGCGGTTGTCGCCGCCGGCAAAACCGTCAGTTCGACCTGATGTCGACGTCCTTGGTTTCCGGCAGGAACAGGAAGCCGACCACCGCGGTGATCGATGCGAAGATGATCGGATACCACAGGCCTGCGTAGATATCGCCGGTCGAGGCCACGATCGCGAACGCGGTCGCGGGCAACAATCCGCCGAACCAGCCGTTGCCGATGTGGTAGGGCAGCGACATCGAGGTGTAGCGGATCTTGGTCGGGAACAGTTCGACCAGCATCGCCGCGATCGGGCCGTACACCATGGTGACGAAGATCACCAGGATGAACAACAGGCCGATGATTGCCGCGACCTGCGGACGGAAGATGTCGAACGGGTTCGACATCTTCACGATGCCGGCGTCGCCCGCTTTGGGATAGCCCGCCGCGGCAACCGCTGCGGCGATGGCCGGGTTACCGGCTTTCGCATCGGCGTAGGGCACTTCCTTGTCATTCACCATCACCTTCACGCCGGAGCCTGCAGGGCCGTAGCTGGTCGTATACTTGACCGACGACGACGCCAGGAAGGCACGGGCGGTGTCGCAGGGTGCTGTGAACACGCGGGTGCCGACCGGGTTGAACAGATCGCCGCAGAGTGCGGGATCGGCGACGACCACGACCTTGCCCGCTTCGATCGCCTTTTCCAGCGCCGGGTTGGCGTTGGTCGTGATCAACCGGAAGATCGGGAAGAACGTCAGCGCCGCGATCAGGCAACCGGAAAGGATGATCGGCTTGCGGCCGATCTTGTCCGACAGCGCGCCGAACACGATGAAGAAGCCGGTGCCGAACAGGAGCGACCATGCGATCAGGAGGTTCGCCGTATAGCCGTCGACCTTCAAGATCGATTGCAGGAAGAACAGCGCGTAAAACTGGCCAGTGTACCACACCACGCCCTGGCCCATGGTGCCGCCGAGCAGCGCGAGCAGGACGATCTTGCCGTTGCTCCAGTTGGCAAAAGCTTCGGTCAGCGGGGCCTTTGAGCTTTTGCCCTCGTCCTTCATCTTCTGGAACACCGGCGATTCGTTCAGCCGCAGCCGAATCCAGACCGATAAGCCCAGCAGGACGACCGACACCAGGAAGGGAACACGCCAGCCCCAGGCGGCGAAATCAGCTTCGCCGATCGCGGTGCGGGTGAACAGGATCACCAGCAACGACAGGAACAGGCCGAGCGTCGCCGTGGTCTGGATGAACGAGGTGTAATAGCCGCGTTTGCCCTGCGGCGCGTGCTCCGCCACATAGGTCGCGGCTCCGCCATACTCGCCGCCGAGTGCCAGACCTTGCGCCAGGCGCAAGGCAATCAAAATCACCGGCGCGGCAAAGCCGATCGTCGCCGCGTTGGGCAACAGGCCGACGATGAAGGTCGACAGACCCATGATCATGATGGTGACGAGGAAGGTGTATTTGCGTCCGACGATGTCGCCGATCCGTCCGAAAACGATGGCGCCGAACGGGCGCACCAGGAAGCCGGCGGCAAACGCCAGCAGCGCGAAGATATCGCGGGTTCCCGGCGGATAGGCCGAGAAGAATTGCGCGCCGATAATGGGGGCGAGCGATCCGTAAAGATAGAAATCATACCATTCGAAAACGGTACCGAGCGATGAAGCGAGAATGACGAAACGTTCGTCGTTCGTCATGCCGCCTGTTCTAGCTGGCGCTGCAACCATTGTGGACATTTTGGATCGCTCCCCGGGATCGTTGATGCAAAGCGTGTCCCATGCACCGGACTTTGCCGGGTTGACCCATGGGCTTCGCCTCACGGTAACATCGCCGTGAAACCTCTCCCAATAAGACTTTTGGCCCGCTCCGCTATATCATGAAGCTATGTGGCGAGGACACGACGCGCGTTCCCGCGCGATCGATGCCTGGCGATCCGACCTATTGCGACGCACAAACCGGGTTAACCGCTTCGCGCGAAGGCGATATTGCGTGCTTGCAAGCGCTCGCCCGGCAGACGACAATTACCTTGAAAAACTCGCTTGGCAGGCCCCACAAAGCGGTCACGGGTTTGCCGCAACCGTTTTGCAAGAGATTGATGACTGCCGCTGCCAACACCCGCCTCGTCATTGCCGATGACCATCCGCTGTTCCGCGACGCGTTGCGGCAGGCGGTGGCAAGCGTCGTGACCTCGGCGACGATCGACGAAGCGGGATCGTTCGAGGATTTGACCGCGCTGCTCGAACAGGATTCCGAGGTCGATCTGATCCTGCTCGATCTGGCCATGCCGGGGATCTCGGGCTTCTCGGGGCTGATCTATCTGCGCGCGCAATATCCGGCGATCCCGGTCGTCATCGTATCCGCCAGCGACGATGTCGGCACCATCCGCAGGTCGCTGGATTTCGGCGCCTCCGGCTTCATCCCGAAGCGGTTCGGGGTCGAGACGCTGCGCGACGCGGTCGCGAAGGTGATGGACGGCGATGTCTGGGTGCCGCCGGATACCGATCTCTCTTCGGCTGCCGATCCGGACATGACACGGCTGCGCGACCGGCTGGTGACGCTCACGCCGCAGCAGGTGAGGGTCTTGATGATGCTGTCGCAGGGGCTGCTCAACAAGCAGATCGCCTATGAGCTCGGCGTCTCGGAAGCAACCATCAAGGCCCACGTCTCGGCGATCCTGCAAAAGCTCGGGGTCGAGAGCCGGACGCAAGCCGTGATCGCGGCCGCGAAAATCGCCGGCGGCCAATGGCGGCAAGGCACGCCGCCGGCGTAGTAACGCTTGATGGTCGGTTCACCTCGCCCCGCTTGCGGGGAGAGGTCGGATTCGCGCGATAGCGCGAATCCGGGTGAGGGGGACGCTCCGTATGCGTTGTGCTTCCGTATTCGCGAATAGCAGCCCCTCACCCCAACCCTCTCCCCGCGAAGAGCGGGGCGAGGGAGAAGCACAGTCCCTACTCCGCCGCCACCATCTGCTGCGTCCGCCACTGCCCGAGCAACGCCCGCAGCGACGCCGGTTTGACCGGCTTGTTGAGGACCGCGATGTTCTCCTCGCGGGCGGCGGCGCGCACATGCGGGCTGCGATCGGCGGTGATCAGGATCGCCGGAATGTTTTCCCCAAAACGACGGCGGATGTCGCGGATGGCGGCGACGCCGTTGCCGCGGTCGAGATGATAGTCGACCAGCAGGCCGGTCACTTCCGTGCCAGACGCCTCGATCGCCTCGATGGCGGCGTCTGGGTCGGCGACCGCGATGACCTCGGCGTCCCAGGCGGTCAGCAATGTCCTCATGCCGTCCAGGATCGCCGCATCATTCTCGATGCAAACGATCATCGAGCCGCTCATCGGCGTCCGCGACAACGGCGTCGCGGTAGTGACGGCCGCGGTATAGTTGATCGCTTTCGCGGTCGGTACCGTGACCGAGAAAGCCGAGCCGCCGCTGGCATTGGAGGCGATCGCGATGCCGTGGTTGAGGACGCGCGCCAGCCGCTCGACGATCGATAGCCCGAGCCCTAGGCCGCGCGCGATCCGCGCGCCCTGTTCGAGGCGATGAAACTCCTTGAAGATCTCGCCGCGCTTCTGCACGGGAATGCCGACGCCGGTGTCGTAGACGCCGATCTGCAGTGATTGGCCGCGGCGCCGGCAGCCGACCAGCACGCGGCCGTGCGGGGTATATTTGATGGCGTTGGAGATCAGGTTCTGCAACAACCGCCGCAGCAGCAGACGATCGGATTCCACCGGCAGCGAACAGGGCACGAAGGCCAGCTTCAATCCCTTGGCGCGCGCGATCGGCGCGAATTCGATCTCCAGCGACCGCATCAGGTCGCTCATCTTGAAGCTCGTGATCGCGGTCGACATCGCGCCGGCATCGAGCCGCGAGATGTCCAGGAGCGCGCCGAGGATTTCCTCGATCGCTTCCAAGGAATCGTTGATGTTCTCGACCAGCCGGGAGTCTTCGCCGCCGGATTGGCGTTCGACCAGGCTCGTCACATAGAGCCGCGCCGCGTTCAAAGGCTGCAAGATGTCGTGGCTGGCGGCGGCGAGAAAACGCGTCTTCGAGATGTTAGCATCTTCCGCGGTGCTCTTGGCCAGCGCCAGTTCAGAGTTCAGCCGCGTCAGCTCCTCGGTGCGGTCGCGCACCCGTTTCTCCAGCGTGGCATTGGCGCGTTCCAGTGCCTCGGCCGCCTCAAAGGAGGGGGTGACGTCGGTGAAGGTGATGACGAGGCCGCCGCCGGGCATCCGGTTGGTGCGTACTTCGATCACCATGTGACGGTCCGGCAGCCGTTCCAGATAGGGCTCGCCTTCGGTGGTGTAGGCGTTAAGCCGCATTTCCATCAGCGCTTCGCTGTCGCCGAAGCCCGGCGGACTGATGGCGCCCATGAATTCAAGGATCTCCCTGAGCGGAATTCCGATTTGCACGAGGTGCGGCGGAAGTCCCAAAATTTCGCCGAATTGACGGTTGGAGCAGATCAGCTGCAGATCCGCATCGAACACCGCGATGCCCTGCCGCACATGGTTCAAGGCGGTCTGCAGCATCTCGCGATTGAAATGCAGCGCGGCGTGCGAATCATCCAGCAGCTTCAGCGCGGCCTTGGCGGAGACGGTCCGCTTGCGCAGCAATAGCGACATCACGAGCCGCGAGGACGCCGCCCCGATCGAGGACGCGATCAGGTGCTCGGCATGCTGCAGCAGCTCGAAATCGGCCGGCGCTCCAGGCTCGAGGCTGGTGCGGTGCTGGGTGGCAAATGCCTCGAACGAAAGCCGGGCGCGTTCGGGGCCGAGATACTGCGCTACCGTGCTCTGGATGTCCTGCACCGTCACGGTGGTGCGCCAGCGCCGGAAGGTCGGCGCCATCGGCGCCAGCGCGCTCGGCACGAACAGGTCGGCCTGCAACCGTTCGATCGCGGATGGCTGGCGCGCCAGCGACAGCACGACATAGGTCAGCAGGTTGAGCGAGAGCGACCACAATACGCCATGCAGCAGCGGCGGCAGATCGGCGCCGAACAGCGCCTGCGGACGCAGCGCCTCGATGCCGAACGGGCCGTGCTGCAACATCATCAACCCGGCGGTGTTGCCGTCGAGAAAGCTCGGCATAAACAGCGTGTAGGCCCACACCGCGCCGCCGACCAGCATGCCGCCGATAGCCCCGCGCGCGGTGGCGTTGCGCCAGACGAGGCCGCCGAAAAACGCCGGCGCGAGCTGGGCGATCGCCGCGAACGACAACAGGCCGATCGCCGCCAATTGCGTGTTGCCGAGCGCACGATAGTAAAAATACGCCATCACCATGATGGCGAAAATCGCAAAGCGCCGAACTCTTAGCAGGAAGTCGCCAAAGTCCTTCTGGCCGGCACGCGATTGCGCGCCGCGCTGCAGCACCAGCGGCACCACGATATCGTTGGAAACCATGATCGAAAGCGCGACGCATTCGACGATCACCATGGCGGTCGCCGCCGACAGGCCGCCGACAAAGACGCCGACGCTGAGCAGCGGCGCGTTTGCCTCGATCGGCAGCGCCAGCACGTACATGTCGCTGTCGACCGCGCCGAACGGGAAGGTGATTAACCCAGCGAGCGCGATCGGAATCACGAACAGATTGATGGCGATCAGATAGAGCGGAAACAGCCAGCGCGCCCGGCTCACTTCGGCATCCGAGGAATTCTCCACCACGCTGACGTGAAACTGGCGCGGCACCAGCACGACCGCGCAGAACGACAACAGCACCATGGTGAGGAAATTGCCGATCGACGGCACGTAGTTGATGGCGCGCACCGCTTCCGGGGTCTTCATCGCGCGCTCGATCAATTCGACCGGCGTGAACATCCAGAACGTGACGAAGGCGCCGGCGGTGATGAACGCCACCAGCTTGACGATGGATTCGGTGGCGACCGCCAGCATCAGGCCGTGCTGATGTTCGGTCGCGTCGGTCTGGCGGGTCCCGAACAGCACCGCGAATACCGCCATCGCCAGCGTGACCATCAGTGCGATGTCGCCGATGATGGGAATGTGGGAGAAGTGCTGGTCTTCGCTCAGAATGGTTTCAAGCGAGGAAGCCACCGCCTTGAGCTGCAGCGCGATATAGGGAACCGATCCGATGATCGCGATCAGCGCCACGGTTGCGGCAACCGCCTGGCTCTTGCCGTAGCGCGCCGCGATGAAGTCGGCGATCGAGGTGATGTTCTGCGATTTCGCCAATTGAATCACGCGGCGGAGCAGCGGCATGCAGAGCCCGATCATCAGGATCGGGCCGACATAGATCGCGAGAAAGTCGACGCTGGTGCGGGTGGCAAATCCGACCGAGCCGAAGAAGGTCCAGGAGGTGCAATAGATCGCCAGCGACAAGGGATAGATGAACGCACTGGCGCGGCCGCGCTGCATCGGCGAGAGGCGGTCGCCATAGCTCGCCACCAGGAACAGGAACCCGATGTAGCCGAACGCGGCCGCAATCACGGCCCAGTCGTGCAGCATCGCTGCTTACTCCGTTAAACGTTAGGCGCGCCTTGATCGGCGCCGCGACAGAAGTCGCTGCATTAAGGAGTATAGCCGGATTGGACCGGCAACGCATTGTGCGCCGCCGTCCAAGAGCGGGATTTCGGGGTTAACGCTACTCGGCCGCCAGCGATTTCTGGTGCAACGGCAGGCCGAGACGTTCCCAGACCAGCACCAGCGCTTCGGCAAGCTGATCGATCAGGCCGTCGTCGTGATAGGGCGAGGGCGTGATGCGCAGCCGCTCGGTGCCTTTTGCGACCGTCGGATAGTTGATCGGCTGGATATAGATATGATGCTCTTCGAGCAGGATATCGCAGGCCCGCTTGCACTTTTCGGGGTCGCCGACGAACAGCGGCACGATATGGGTGTCGCTCGACATGACAGGCAGGCCGGCGGCGGTCAGGATCGCCTTGACCCGGGCGGCGCGATCCTGGTGGCGCTCGCGCTCCCAGTTCGAGATTTTGAGGTGCCGGATCGCAGCCGTCGCCGCCGAACAGATCGCCGGCGGCAGCGCGGTGGTGAAGATGAAACCGGGCGCATAGGAGCGCACCGCGTCGATGATATCGGAGCTGGCGGCGATATAGCCGCCGAGGCACCCGAACGCTTTCGCAAGCGTGCCTTCGAGAATATCGATGCGATGCATGACGCCGTCGCGCTCGGCGATGCCGCCGCCGCGCGGGCCATACATGCCGACCGCGTGAACCTCATCGACATAGGTCATCGCGCCATAACGCTCGGCGAGATCGCAGATCTTTGCGAGCGGCGCGATATCGCCGTCCATCGAATAAAGGCTCTCGCAGGCGATCAGTTTTGGCCGGTCTGGCCCCGCGGCGCGCAGCAACTCCTCCAGATGCGCCATGTCGCTGTGGCGGAACACCTGGCGCTCGCAGCCGGACTGGCGGATGCCTTCGATCATCGAATTGTGGTTGAGCGCATCCGACAGGATCAGGCAGTTCGGAATCAACTTGCCGATGGTCGCAATGCCGGTCTGGTTCGAGACATAGCCTGAGGTGAACAGCAGCGAAGCTTGCTTGCCGTGCAGGTCGGCCAGTTCCTGCTCGAGCTGGACCAGCGGATGATGGGTGCCGGCGATGTTGCGGGTGCCGCCGGCGCCGGTGCCGACGCGGGTCGCGGTCTCTACCATGGCGCCGACCACCTTGGGGTGCTGGCCCATGCCGAGATAGTCGTTGGAGCACCAGATCACGACGTTCTGCGGCCCCTTCGCCGAATGCCAGACCGCGTGGGGGAACCGTCCGGCGATGCGCTCGAGATCGGCAAACACGCGATAACGCCGCTCGTCATGCAGGCGGTTAAGGGCGGCACTGAAGAATTGGCTGTAATCCATCGCAAGACCTGGAACGAAGCGTGAGGCCGGGGGGCGGCGCGAGCCCTTTTTAGAGCGTTTCCATCATTAATGTCGAGGAGGAAACAAGGTGTTGATCGGGATCAAGTTTTGGTGCGCCCATCTAGCAATCCGATCCTGCCTACGCACAGGGTCGGACGCGCCGGAACGATCCAAATGGATTAATTTACGGGTTTGTGAAACATCTGTTGCATATTTGGCGCTGATGGTTAAGATCGGGCATGGATCAGGGCCCGTTGACCGAGCAGATCATTAAGGCGTTCGACACCATGTCGGTCCAGCTTCAGGCCGGTGCCCGATACGTGCTCGACCGGCCTCGCGACGTGGCCCTGCTGTCGATGCGCGAGCAAGCGCGCCAGGCAGGCGTACAGCCCGCGACCATGACCCGCCTTGCCAAGCATCTCGGCATGGACGGCTATGACGACGTGCGCGAGCTCTATGCCGCGGCGGTGCGCGAGGGTGATCTCGGTTTCGCCGGCAAGGCCGGCGTCCAACTCGTCAGCCAGAAGCTGAAAGGCGACAAGGCGCTGGCCGCCGACATGTTGACGTCGATCGCCGGCCAGATCGAGCGCCTCGCAACCGCTGTCAGCCTCGAGCGTCTTGTCGCCGCGGCCAAGACGCTCGCTTCAGCGCGGCGGATCTACTGCCTCGGATTGCGATCGAGCCATTCGATCGCCTGGCATCTTCACTATGTGCTGACGCTGGTCGGTGACCGCTCGGTCCACATCGACGGGATTGCGGCAACCGGGGCCGATGTGCTCGCAAGGGCCACCAGCCGCGATGTTCTCCTTGTCGCAAGCGTGCTGCCGTATACGCGCCTGACCGTGGAATTGGCGGAATACGCCGTCGAGCAGGGGATGGCCGTCGTCGCCATCACGGACAGCGAGGTCGCGCCGCTGGCGCAGATTGCGCAGCATGCCGTCGTCGTTCCGACCGACAGCCCCTCATTCTTTCACGCCATGTCGCCGGCCTTTGCGGTTGCCGAAGTGCTTGGCGCCGTCATCGCCGGGCGCGGTGGCGACGAGGCGCTCGCCACGCTCCGGCACACCGACGAGCACCTGGCGGCGCTCAATACCCATCTCAAGCCGAGAGGCGGCAAGAAACCGTCATGACCCATATTCTTCACCGCTCCGCGAATGCCGTGATGCCGGTCGCAGTCGGCGGCAAAGGCATCGAACTGTTCGACCGCAATGGCAAGAGCTACCTCGATGCATCCGGCGGCGCGGCGGTGTCCTGTCTCGGTCACGGTCACCCGGACGTGCTCGCGGCACTCCACCGCCAGCTCGATACCCTTGCCTATGCGCATACCGGCTTCTTCACGACCGAGATCGCCGAGAGACTGGCGGATCGTCTGGTCGAGGATGCCCCGCCGGGCCTCGACCATGTCTATCTGGTGAGCGGCGGATCGGAGGCAATCGAGGCGGCGCTGAAGATGGCCCGGCAGTATTTTGTCGAGAAAGGCGAGAGCCAGCGCCGGCACATCATCGCACGGCGTCAAAGCTATCATGGCAACACGCTGGGAGCGCTCGCAGCCGGCGGCAATGAATGGCGCCGCGCGCAGTTTCGCCCGCTGCTGATCGAAACCCACCATATCGACCCCTGCTATGCCTATCGCCAGCAGGAGGCGGGCGAGAGCGATGCCACCTATGCGGCGCGTGCCGCCCAGGCGCTGGAGGACAAGATCCTCGAACTCGGATCCGATCAGGTCATCGCCTTCGTGGCGGAGACCGTCGTCGGCGCGACCTTGGGCGCGGTGCCGCCGGTCGCCGATTATTTCAAGCGGATCCGCGCGATTTGCGATCGTTACGGCGTGCTGCTCATTCTCGACGAGGTGATGTGCGGCATGGGCCGCACCGGGACGCTGCACGCCTGCGAACAGGATGGCATCGCCCCTGACTTGATTGCGATCGCCAAGGGACTCGGCGGCGGCTATCAGCCGGTCGGGGCGGTCTTGCTCAGCAAGCAGATCTACGACGCCTTCTCCGGGGGCTCAGGCTTCTTCCAGCACGGCCACACTTATATGGGTCATCCGATGGCCGCCGCCGCAGGCCTCGCAGTGCAGGAGGTGATTCGCCGCGACGGCCTGCTTGCCAATGTGGTCGCCATGGGCGGCCATCTGCAGCGGCGCCTGGAAGAGCGCTTTGCCAACCACCATCACGTCGGCGACATCCGCGGACGCGGCCTGTTCCGCGGCGTCGAGCTGGTTTCCGATGGCGACACCAAACAGCCCTTTGCTCCCGAGTTGAAGCTGAACGCGCTGATCAAGCGCGAAGCGATGGCGCGCGGCCTGATGGTCTACCCGATGGGTGGCACGATCGACGGCGTCCGGGGAGACCATGTTCTGCTCGCTCCGCCGTTCATCGTGAACAGGGAGCAGGTGGATATGATCGTCGAACGTCTCGGCGATGCAGTCGATGCGGCGGTCGCATCGGTCAGCTGAAGCCGGCGTGGAAGCGCGCCGGCCGAGAGGCGGAACTTTGGAAGAGGGATAGGATCACCATGACGAAACTCGTCAGGGGCCTTGTGGCCTCATGTCTTCTGCTTGCTTTCAGCCCGCCACTCGCTTCGGCGCAAAGCCTCGGTCCGGCCTTACAGAAAATCAAGGATGCCGGCACGATCACGATCGGCAACCGCGACTCCTCGGTGCCGTTTTCCTATCTGGATGACAATCAAAAGCCGATCGGCTTCTCGCTCGATCTCTGCAGTCTCGTCGTTGCCAAGGTGAAGGCGAGGCTCGGCTTGCCCGACCTGAAGACAGCCTACCAGGCCGTCAATTCATCGAACCGGATCCCCCTCGTCAAGAACGGGACCGTCGATATCGAATGTGGTTCGACCGCCAATACCATAGCGCGCCAGCAGGAGGTCGCTTACTCCGTGATTTTCTATGCGCCGCAGTTCAAATGGATCGCGCTGAAGTCGTCTGGCTTGAAGACGACCGACGATCTGAAAGGCAAGACGGTCGCCGTGACCCAGGGCACCAACACGGCGCAGTTCGTCGCCAAGCTCAACACCGATAAAGGCCTCGGCATGAAGATCCTGCAGGGCAAGGATCACGCCGAATCCTTCCTCCTCGTCGACACCGGCCGTGCCTCGGCCTTCATGGAGGACGATATCCTTCTCGCCGGGCTGAAGGCGACTTCGGCAGCTCCCGACAATTTCGCGTTTCTTGCCGATGCGTTCCCGAGCGATCCCTACGGCGTGATGATGTCGAAGGGGGATCCCGAGTTCAAAAAGCTGGTCGATGATGCGCTGACGGAAGCGATGAAGTCGGGCCTCTACGACAAGCTCTACGCCAAATGGTTCGAAAGCCCGATCCCGCCGAAGAACATCAATTTGAATTTCCCCCAATCCGACAAGCTCAAGGAATTGGTCAAGGTCCCGAGCGACAAGGCGAACGGCCAATGACCGGTAAGAGGCGGAGCGTCGACCTATCCTTTCTCCCTCTCCCCGCTCTTCGCGGGGAGAGGGTTGGGGTGAGGGGCTGTCTCCACGAACGCGGAACCAGAACGTATGCGGAGACTCCCCCTCACCCGGATTCGCGCTGTCGCGCGAATCCGACCTCTCCCCGCAAGCGGGGCGAGGTGGATCCGAGCCGTGCGCCGGTTCAACTAGGTGCACCTTAGAAGGCGTCGCGGATGTCGCTGCTGTTCGAACCGACACCCGACGGCGCAGGACGATATCTCGACTGGATCCTGAGCGGCCTCGGCTGGACGCTCTCGCTCGCGCTCGGTGCCTGGACCATCGCGCTTGTCGTGGGCACGCTTGTCGGCGTCGCGCGCACCTTGCCGAAAGGAATCCTTCCCAGGTTGGGGCGGGTATACGTCGAGGTCTTCAGGAACATTCCGCTGCTGGTGCAGATGTTCTTCTGGTACTTCATTCTGCCTGAGTTGCTGCCGGTTCGTGTCGGCATGGCGATCAAGCAGATAGACCCGCCGTGGGGAAGTTTTGTCCCGGCCCTGATCTGCCTCGGTCTCTTCACCGCCGCCCGGATCGCCGAGCAAGTCCGTGCCGGGCTGCAGGCTCTGCCTCGCGGACAGATCCAGGCCGCCTCCGCGCTCGGCTTCGGCCGGGCCGGCATGTACCGCCTGATCCTTTTGCCCCAGGCGTTCCGGATCATCCTGCCGACGCTCACCAACGAGTTCATGACCATCTTCAAGAACACCTCGGTGGCGCTGACGATCGGCCTCGTCGAACTGACGGCGACGGCGCGGGAGATCAACGAAAATACCTTCCGCACCTTCGAGGCGTTCGGCGTGGTGACGATGGTCTACCTCGCGATCGCGCTGATCGCCTGGCAGATCATGCATCGCATTGAACGGGCCATGCGATCGCCGAGCTTTGCCAGCGGGAGTTCGCGGCCATGATGGTCGATCTCTCCGCGATCGCCGCGGCGCTGCCTTTTCTGCTGCAGGGACTTTGGTTCACGGTGCAGATCACGCTGGTCGGCGTCACCGGCGGCATTGTTTTCGGAAGCCTGATTGCGGTCGCGCGATTGTCGCCGAACCCGCTGATCTCGACGCCGGCGACGGCCTATGTGAACCTGATGCGGTCGATCCCCCTGATCCTCGTGATCTTCTGGGTGTTCTTTCTGGTTCCCTGGGCGATCGGATGGGTGACCCGCTCTGGCCGACCGGTTGCGGTCGGCGCGTCGCTGACGATTTTCGTGACCTTCGTGCTGTTCGAGGCGGCCTATTACGCCGAGATCGTGCGCGCCGGTTTCCGCTCGATCTCGCCCGGACAATATTCGGCCTGCGATGCGCTCGGGCTCTCCAAATTCCATGCTTACGTTTACATCCTGTTTCCGCAGGCGATCCGCAACGTGCTGCCGATCCTGTTGACCCAGACCATCGTGCTGTTCCAGGACACCTCGCTGGTCTACGTCATTTCGGCAACTGATCTCCTGGGCGCCGCGACCAAGATCGCGCAGCGCGACGGCCGGCTGGTCGAAATGTATCTGACCGTCGGCATCATCTATTTCGTGCTCTGTTACGCGGCTTCCCAGTTCGTCAAGGAGCTGCAGGGCCGTCTTGCTTACGGAGGGCGATGATGATGATGATGATCGAGATCAGCAATGTTTCGAAGTCCTATGGCGCGTTCAAGGTGCTGAAGAATTGCTCCGCCAGCATCGGACGCGGCGAGGTCGTGGTGATCTGCGGGCCTTCCGGCTCCGGTAAAAGCACGCTGATCAAGACCGTGAACGGGCTCGAGGCGATCGACTCCGGGGAGATTAAGGTCGGCGGCTTTCGGCTGACGCCGGGCGTTACCAACGTCGCGGCGTTGCGCCGGTCGGTCGGGATGGTGTTTCAGAGTTTTGAGCTGTTTCCCCATCTGACTGTTTTGAGCAACGTCACCATCGCGCAAACCAAGGTGCTCAAGCGGTCGAAAGCTGCCGCCGAGGAGAAGGCGCGCTCCTTGCTCGAACGCGTCGGGCTATCCGCTCACATGACAAAACACCCGGCGCAATTATCGGGCGGACAGCAACAGCGCGTGGCGATTGCCCGCGCGCTGGCGCTCGATCCCGACGTTATGCTGTTTGACGAGCCGACCTCCGCGCTCGACCCGGAAATGGTCAACGAGGTTCTCGATGTGATGACCGGCCTTGCCCGCCAGGGCATGACCATGGTTTGCGTCACCCACGAGATGGGCTTTGCGAGGGGCGTGGCGAACCGGATCCTGTTCATGGATGAGGGCGAGATTGTCGAAACCGCCGACGCGGCCAGGTTCTTCGACAATCCTCAATCAGACCGCGCCAGGAGCTTTCTGGCAAAGATTCTCAAGCATTGACCGCCGCTGGCGCGCGATTAACCGGCGCTTTACCATGTTTGCGGTACTTTTTTTGATCGAAGATTCCGATAAGGGCTCACCCTATGGCGTTCGGCGCAAATCAGCAGCTCCGTGAGGACATATGGGATTATAGATACAAGTCTTCGGCCGCCGAGAACGAAAACATATTGCGTTTTGACCAACCGGCCGCAAAGAACGCCGCAAGGGACTATGGCACAACGGCGCTCAACCTGGTGCACCAGGCTGCCGAAATCTTCAGTGGCATGGAAAATCATGCGCGCGAAACGGAAGCTCGCGCCCAGTCGCTGTGCGAAGGTTTCGCCGAGAAACTGCGACTTGCAGAAAAGCAAAGAGACGCCGCGGAGCGGGCGCGCCGCAAGGTCGTCAACGAACTCAATTGCAAGCTTCAAGATGTATCGAGAGCGCTGCAGCAGGCCCAATCGCGTATTGTGGCCGCGGAAGAACACGCGATCGCGGCCGAATTTCGCGCGCAAGCGGCCGAGGCCCAGCTTTACAAAGCCAATCGGGAACTCGCAGCCGTTGAGGAGGCTATCCGCAAGCGGCTTCTCTAAGCCTACGTCCTCACGTCGTCCGGAAACGCAGCACGCCGTCGGCTTCCTCGGCGGTCAGGCGGCCCTCGACCAGCATGTAGTTGACGTGGGCGATCAATTCGCCGGCGGCAAAGCCCATCTGGTGCACGTCGAGGACATGCTTATGAAACACCACCGGCACCAGTTCCTTCGAGGTTTGCGGTACCTCGCGGCAGGCGTCGGCGATCAGCCGGCAGCGTTCCTCGTGATGGTCGGCCAATTGCTTGATGCGTGTCTTCAAGCCGTAGAACGGCACGCCGTGGCCGGGCAGCACGATGACGTCATAGGGCAGCGTGGTGGTGAGGCTCGCCAGCGACGCCAGATACTCGCCGAGCGAGTTCTGGTCGGGCTCGACCGCCCAGACGCTGACATTGGGCGAGATCTTGCTCAGCACCTGATCCGCAGAGAGGAATAATTTGTCGGCGGCGCAATACAGCATCACCTGGTCCAGCGCATGGCCGCCGCCGGTGATCACTTTGAAGCGCCGCGTGCCGATCGAAATCTCGTCGCCATGGGAGATGCGGCGATAGGACGGCGGCAGGATCGAAACCCGCTTCAGATAATCCTGGCCGCGGCTGAGCAGATTGTCGGTCAGGTTCTCGTCCATGCCGTGACGGCGGAAGAACAGCCGCTGCGCGTTGCGGCGCTCTTCGGTGCCGCGGTTCTGATGATAGACCGACTGCAGATATTCGACCTGCGACATATAAAGCGGGCAGTCAAAGCGCTCGACGATCCACCCCGCCAGGCCGACATGGTCGGGATGCGAATGGGTCACGATCAGCCGCGTGATCTTGACGTGCTTGAGCGGGCCCTCGAACAGGGTGGTCCAGGCCGCGATCGACTCCTCATTGCCAAAACCGGAATCCACCATCGCCCAGCCGTCGCCGTCGGCGAGCAGATAGATGTTCACGTGGTTGAGGCGGAACGGCAGTTTTAGGCGGACCCACAATACGCCGGGCCTCACCTCTACCACCTGATCGGGGCCGGGATGCTGTTCCCAGGGGTATCGCAGTGCCTCGGCCGAGGACTGAACCGTGTCTGTTTTCGAATGCATCGTTTCGCGTCGCAATTTTCTCCTACCGGCTTAGCCGTACAATCGGCGCGGCGCCAGCCGAAAAAATAGCTGCGGCTCTGGGCAAAACACATGGATGCCCGTCATTCCGGGGCGATGCGCAGCATCGAACCCGGAATCTCGAGATTCCGGGTCTGGTCCTTCGGACCATCCCGGAATGACGGAGTCCGACGGCTTGTCGCTTACGCTACTACGCAGCCCGAATATTCGACAGGAACGCGTCGATCTCCGAGCGCAGCACCTCGGCTTCGCGGCGCAGTGCGCCGGAGGCGCTCAGCACTTCGCCCGCGGCCGAGCCGGCCTCAGCGGAGGCGGTCGAGACGCCGACGATGTTGCTGGAAACCTCGGATGTGCCGCCGGCGGCGTGCTGGATATTGCGGGCGATCTCGCGCGTCGCCGCCCCCTGTTCCTCGACGGCCGCGGCAATCGCGGTGGTCACGTCGTTGATCTCGCCGATGGTCTGGCCGATGTTCCTGATGGCGCCGACCGCCGAATTCGTCACCTGCTGCATATTGGCGATTTGCGAGCGGATTTCGTCGGTCGCCTTCGCGGTCTGGTTGGCGAGACTTTTCACTTCGGAGGCGACCACTGCAAAGCCGCGGCCCGCTTCGCCGGCGCGCGCCGCCTCGATGGTGGCGTTGAGCGCGAGCAGGTTGGTCTGCGAGGCGATGGTCTGGATCAGATCGATCACGACGCTGATGCGGCCGGCGTTTTCGGCGAGCCCCTGCATGGTGGCGTCGGTGGCGCCGGCTTCGTCGACCGCCTTGCGGGCGATCTCCGCCGAAGTGACGACCTGACGGCTGATTTCGTTGATCGATGAGGATAGTTCCTCGGTGCCCGAGGACACCGTCTGCACGTTCACGGAAGCTTCCTCGGCGGCGGCCGCCACCGTATTGACCAGCGCGCTGGATTGATCGGCGGTCGAGGACATGGTTTGCGCGGTGGTCTCCATCGAGGTTGCGGATTTCTGCAGGCCGTCCAGCGCGCCGCGGACGGTTGCCTCGAATTCGACGATCCGCGCCTCCATCCGGGAGGCGCGTTCGGCCTTGGCGAGGCGATCCTTGTCCTGATCGGCGGAGAGCGCGCGGGCCTCGATCATGCTCTCGCGGAAAACCTGCAGCGAATTCGCCATCGAGGCGATCTCGTCGTGCTGGTGGCTCTGGTAGATTTCCGATTCGAGGTCGCCGTCGGACAGAAGCTGCATCGAGCGTTGCAGGCTGCGGATCCGGCGCAGGATGTTGCCGCCGACGTAGAGCCAGACGAACAGCACGGAGGCTACGAAAGTGAGGCCGCCGAGCGCCAGCATCACGGTCGTCGCCAGCGAGATATCCTTGCGCGCCTGCCAGGTCGAGGCGTCGGTCTCGCGCTGCACGCCGTCGACGAGCTGCTGCACGCTGATGCCGAGGCCGACATTGAGCTTGCGGGTCTCGTCGAGCACGATCTGGCCGTAATCATTGGCGTCGAGTTCCTTCTGGCGGACCTTGAAGACGCCGGTCTTGCCCTCGCCAAACGCCAGCAATTTCAGCGCCGCGTCGCTCAGCGCCTTGGTGCCGGCATTCTTCGGCAGGAGATCGAGGCTAACTTTGACGCGTTCTTTCGAGGCCTTGAATTCCTTTTCGATCGTATCCAGCGTTTCGCTGCCATTGGCCGAGAGGCCTGCGATCAATTCGGACGCCGTCAGATGGCCGCTTGCGATGACATTGCCGAGCTGCTCCACGGTGCGTGCGGCCTCCGCCGCGTCCTCAGGCGAAAGATTGGCGGAGCCGAGGATGGCGTTGATCTGGGTCTGGGAGTCCAGCATCGCCGGGCTCGCGGCGGCGACAAAGCCCGCCTGCGCGCCGCGTAGCGCTTCGTAAAGCTTCTCACGCTGGGCCGTGGCCGCGAGCCGTTCGCGCGCCGCCGAACCCAGGCTCGTGATGGTGTCGTCGATGTTCTTCACGGTCTCGGTAAGTGCGGCGACGACCGACTTGTCGGCGCCGAGCTCGATGATCTGGCCGAGCTTTTCCAGCGTGACCGCCTGGGTTTCCTTCATCTTCTTGGAGCGCTCGTTGAGCGCAGCCTCGCTGTCGGAGGAAAGCAGGGCCGGTCCCTGACTGGCAAGGCTCGCGCTCTGGGCCGAAAGCTGCAGGCTCGCCGCAAGGCGGGGGATGTCCCGTCCGCTGAGATCGACCATGGTGCCGCCGAGATGGCGCAGCACCATCCCGGCGCCGGCGGAGATGACGATGGCCATGCCGGCGATCACGGCGAAGGCGGCAAACAGGCTGCCTCTGACACCCCATCGCGGTCGCAACAATCCCACCAGCCAGCCGAGTTTACCGATCGAAAATCGCCCCAACATGCCGTCCCCGCCCGCGAAAGTTGAATTTCGGGCGGCAGTATCGCGTTACCAGGTTAATAAAAAGTCGGGAAAATTCGATGCAGTTGGCGATTTTTGAGGGGCCTAAAAGCAAAAAGGCCGGCACGAGGCCGGCCTTTCCGTCAGTTTCTGCTGGATCAGTACTTATCAGTACTTGGCTCAGTACTCGTCTCAGTACTTGGCGACCACCGGGCCACCCCAGTTGAAGCGATAGTTCAGGCCGGCCTTCACGACATGGTCGTCGGTGGTGAAGCTGCCGAACGGGACCAGAGCGGCCGGGGTGATGAACCGGCTGCTGCCGAAGTTGTAGTACTGGTACTCGACCTTGGCCGACCAGTTCTGGGCGAACATGTATTCGATGCCGGCGCCGACGGTGTAGCCGTTCTTGTGGTCGCTATCGAACGCGAATGCGATCGGAACGCCACCAAGCGCCACGGTCTCGTTGTTGTCCGAAAAGGCATAGCCGCCCTTCACGTAGAGCAGGGCCGGACCCCAGGTGTAGCCGACGCGGCCGGTGACCGAACCGAGACCGCGCTGGTTGTTGGTGTAAATGAAGCCACCCGGGAAGATGACGCCGTTGTTGTTGTTGGCAAGCCAGGAGTACTGGCCTTCGATACCGAGCACCCAATTGGGGGCGAACTGGTAGTCGGCGCCAACCTGCACGCCGCCGAGGAAGCGGCCGTTATTGTTGTTGCCAACGGCCAGACCGTTGAAATTGTTGTTGCTCGAGAACGCGCCGCCGAGATGACCGCCGATATAGAAACCGGTCCAGTTGTAGATCGGCTGAGCGACGTAGGGAGCCGCCTTGGCATAGGGACGCGCCGCGAGATCGGCTGCGAGTGCTGGCACGGTCGCGCCGAGAGCGACGAGGGCCACAGTAGCAAGCAGGAACTTCTTCATTAGTATTTGTCTCCAACAGATTGTTTTTCGAGAGGCGCCGCGCCTCGGCGCCATCCATGGCGCGCAGATAGACAGCTTTTGCATAAAATGCTGTCACTCATCGGCCACACTCGCTGATAACCCAACCTGTTGGAGAACAACAACTTTCTGTGATTAATGACGCCTTAATGAAACCTAAAAGAAGCCTTAATTTTCGGCGGTCTCACCAGGCAAGCCCTAACATTTGAGCTACCGCTGCATCTGCATGATCTGATCCATCGGCATCATGTTGTGGTTCAGGTTCGCCATGATCCAGAGCGAACCGCCGATCACCAGAAGCACGATCAGGACGCCGAAGGCCAGCGCCAAAACGTTATTGGTATTGTCGGGCCCGGTGGTGATGTGCAGGAAGAACACCAGATGCACGCCCATCTGCGCGATCGCCAGCACCACCAGCGCCACGGGAATGCTGGGCTGCCATACCAGATCGGTGCCCGCGACAAAGAAAGACGTCGCCGTCAGCAGAATGGCGAGCCCCAGCCCGACGAGATAGCCGAGTACCCGCGAAGCGATGCCGCCACCTTCGACGTATTCATCGCCGGGGGCGAGATCGGCTGCGTGGTCGAGTTGTTCGTGTCCGTTGCTCATGCGGCGCTTCCCAACAAATAGACGACGGTGAAGACGGCGATCCAGATGATGTCGAGGGCATGCCAGAACAGTGCGAAGCACAGGATGCGGCGCAAAATGTCCGCCCGGAACCCCTTGGTGAAAACCTGGGCCATCATCGTCAATAGCCACAGGATGCCGGCCGAGACGTGCAGCCCGTGGCAGCCCACCAGCGTGAAGAACGCCGACAGGAACGCGCTGCGGGTCGGCCCGGCGCCGCGCGCAACCAGGCTGGCGAATTCCCGGCCTTCGATGGCGAGAAAGCCGAGGCCGAGAACGCAGGTCACGGCCATCGCAACCTGGAACCATTTTGCGCTTCGGGTATCGGCGGCGATCGAGGCGAGGCCGCAGGTAAAGCTCGATGCCAGCAGGAAGCCGGTTTCGATCGCAACATTGCGCAGGTCGAACAGCTCGCGCCCGCTCGGCCCGCCGGCCGTCTGCCCAAGCAGGACGGCATAGGTCGCGAAGAACGCCGAGAACATCACCATGTCGCTGAGGATGAAGATCCAGAAGCCGTAGCCGGTGACGATGCGCTTGGACGCCGGACCGCTATGCGCTGCCGCTAACGCCATGCTCCCCAGTTGATGCGGGTCGCTGCCTGCATACGCCATCGTGGTGTCGGCCATCACGCGCTCTCCAGGCCGGCAAGCGCCCGCCGCTCGGCGAGATTGGCGCGGTCGATGCGCGCGACTTCCGCCGCCGGGATGATGTATTCGTCATGGTCGCGCCAGGCGAACACGACGAACGTGGCGAAGGCGCCGATCGCGCCTACGGTGACCATCCACCAGATGTGCCAGATCAAGGCAAAGCCCATTACGGTCGCAAAGAACGCGCAAACGAATCCGGTCGGCGAATTGCGCGGCATCTCGATGTCCTGGTAGCGCGGCCCGCTGTGTTCGAGGTCCTGCCGCTTGGCGAGCGATTTCTGGTGCCAATAGGCGTCTTCGCCCTGCACGTCGGGCAGGATGGCGAAGTTGAAAGCCGGCGGCGGCGAAGATGTCGCCCATTCCAGCGAGCGCCCGTGCCAGGGATCGCCGGTACGGTCGCGCAACTCTTCGCGGTGGCGGATGCTGACGACGAGCTGCGCGATCTGAAATACGATACCGATCAGGATCAGCACGGCGCCGAACGCCGCCACGACCAGCCAGGGACGCCAGGCCGCGACGTCGTAATGCTGCATCCGCCGCGTCATGCCGAGAAAACCAAGCACGTAGAGCGGCATGAAGGCGACATAGAAGCCGATCAGCCAAAACCAGAACGCGGCTTTGCCAAGGCTGTCATGCAGGCGGAAGCCGAATGCCTTGGGAAACCAGTAGGTGTAGCCGGCGAACGCGCCGAACAGCACGCCGCCGATGATCACGTTGTGAAAATGCGCGATCAAAAACAGGCTGTTATGCAGCACGAAGTCGGCGGGCGGCACGGCGAGCAGCACGCCGGTGAGGCCGCCGATGATGAACGTCACCATGAAGCCGATCGACCACAGCATCGGCGTCTCAAAGCGAACTCGCCCGCCATACATGGTGAACAGCCAGTTGTAGATTTTCACGCCGGTCGGCACCGCGATGATCATGCTGGCGATGCCGAAGATCGCGTTGACGTCGGGGCCGGCGCCCATGGTGAAGAAATGATGCAGCCACACCATGAACGAGATGACGCAGATCGCCATGGTCGCCAGCACCATCGAGCGGTAGCCGAACAGCGGCTTGCCGGAGAATGTCGAGACCACTTCCGAGAAAATGCCGAACGCCGGCAGCACCAGGATATAGACCTCCGGATGGCCCCACGCCCAGATCAGGTTCATGAACATCATCATGTTGCCGCCGGCTTCGTTGGTGAAGAAATGAAAGCCGAAATAGCGGTCGAGGATCAGCATCGCCAGCGTCGCGGTCAGGATCGGAAATGCCGCGACGATCAGCAGGTTTGTCGCAAGCGTGGTCCAGCAGAACATCGGCATGCGCAGATAGCTCATGCCTCTGGTGCGCAGCTTGAGCACGGTGGTGACGAGATTGATGCCGGCGACCAGCGTACCGAGGCCGGAGATCTGCAGCGACCATAGATAATAGTCGACGCCGACGCCGGGCGAATAGGTCAATTCCGACAGCGGCGGGAAGGGCAGCCAGCCGGTGCGCGCGAACTCGCCGACGATAAGCGAGATGTTGATCAATAACGCGCCGGTGGCGGTGAGCCAGAAACCGACCGAATTGAGGGTCGGAAACGCCACGTCGCGAACGCCGAGCTGCAGCGGCACCACCAGATTCATCAAGCCGATCACGAACGGCATCGCGACGAAGAAGATCATGATGGTGCCGTGGGCCGAAAAAATCTGGTTGAAATGCTCGGGCGGCAGATAGCCATTCGAATGATAGGCGATCGCCTGCTGCGAGCGCATCATGATGGCATCGGCAAAGCCGCGCAGCAGCATCACCATGGCGAGCAGCGTGTACATGACGCCAATGCGCTTGTGGTCGACGCTGGTGATCCATTCGTTCCAGAGATACGGCAGGTGGCCCTTTATGATGACCCAGGCGAGCACCGCGAGGATCGCGACGAGCACCACACTCGCCGAAATCAATGGAATCGGTTGATCGATCGGAATCGCCGACCAACTCAGCTTACCGAGCATCGCTTGCTCCGAGATATGATTGCGCGGATTCGGTGGTCAGTCGTGGCCCCGGGGCGGGCGGAATCTTTTGGGTCGCGATGGCGTCGAACAGGCGGGGATCGTCGAGTCGAAAGGTCGGCTTGTCAGGCACGAGCGACTGCTGGGCGAGTTTCCAGTAGCTGTCTGCGTTCAGAACCCGATCGCTGCGCGATGTGCTCCTCACCCAATCGGGAAACGCAAGTTGCGATACGACGTGAACGTCGAACAACATCTCCGGAAAGCCGTCGCCGCTGAAATGCGCCGCGAGGCCCTGGAAGGTGCCTTCATTATCCGCGCGGAGATGCAGCCGGGTCACCATGCCGTTCATGGTGTAGATCATGCTGCCGAACTGCGGAACGAAGAACGCGGTCATCACGCTGCCGGAGGTCAGTTCGAAGTGCAGCGGCGCACCGGCCGGCACGGTCAGTGTGTTGACGGTGGCGATCCGCTGATCCGGATAGATGAAGAGCCATTTCCAGTCGAGCGATACGACCTGGATCCTGACCGGACTTCCGGTGCCTTCAACCGGCGTGGCGGGATCGAGCTGATGCGAGCCGATCCAGGCTACGCCGCCGAGCAGGATCACGGTAAGGGCCGGGATCGACCAGACGACCAGTTCGATACGCCCTGAATATTCCCAGTCCGGCCAGTAAAATGCCCTCGTGTTGGAGGCGCGAAAGTAGAAGGCAAAGCCGAAGATCGCGATGATGGTCGGCAGCACGATCGCCAGCATGATCGCGATCGAATCGATCAGGATGGTTGTTTGGGCGGCTCCGACCGGCCCTTGTGGATCAAGGATATTCATCGCCGCCCGCGATCGTTGAACCGGTAACGATACCGCTGCCCGGTCGTTCCATGGTCGTCGTCAGATTGTATTTGCGCCGGACCGCTGCTGCGACCGGGCGAAGTCGCGTGTCCCTTTCACGTCACTTGAACTTCGTGAAGCCGATGTAGGTTAGCCGCTCAGCCGACACCATTAAAATCAATTTTAGAAAGCCTCGTCGTCCGGCCGCTTGAGCGCGGAAGTGCTTGCGACACCGCGAAGATTTCATTTCTTCAGTGGCGACGGCAGATGCTTGAGCGTCAGCGGCAAAAGCTGCTCGAGGATCGCCTGCTTGCCGCCACCGCCGCGTTCGGGCTTGCTGAGCTCGCCGCCGAAGGCGAGATGGCAATAGCCATGCACCATGGACCAGACCGCCATCAGCAACCCCTGCCCATCGGGGCTCAGCTCCCGATCCGGTGATGTGCCGGTGGCGGCGCGGATCGCGTCCTTGAGGATGCGGAACGATTCTTCCGAGACGCGCACGAATTCGGCATTGCCGTGGTCGTGCTTGTCGGTGCGGAACATGAGCTGGAAACGTGCCGGATATTTCAGCGCGAACCGCACATAGGCGGTGCCCTGCTCGGTGAGGCGCCGCATCGGATCCTCGCCGCCGCGCCGGTCGGCGGCCGCCAGCGCTTCTGCGAAATCGCGAAAGCCGAGCAGCGCCACTTCCGTCAAGAGCCCCTTGGCGTCCTTGAAATGGTGCGATGGGGCGGCCGGCGAGACGCCGACGCGGCGCGCCGCCTCGCGCAGCGTGAAACCCTCCACGCCGCGCTCGACGATGATCCGCTCCGCCGCGGCGATCAGCTGACGGCGCAAATCGCCGTGATGATAGCTGGTCGGCTGCTTCGCCTTGCGCCGGCGAGGTTCTATCTTGACACTGTTCAAATCGTCCCCTAGCGTAACTGAACACTGTTAAGATCATAGCGGGCAATCGGATGGTTGGAAAGTATCTGGCGCGGCCCGGCCTTGCCATCATGGCCCTGCTGGCCGCCGGCGTGGCGCTTTATTCGCTTCGTTATTACGGCGCGCTCACGGACCGCTGGCTCGACGTCGATCCGAAAATCCACGCCGTCATCACGCAGGTGCCGGTCCGGGCGCTGACGCATATGCTGATCGCCCCGGTGGCGCTTCTGCTCGGACCGTTCCAGTTCTTTTCCCGACTTCGCGCGAAATATCCGAAAGTCCATCGCGGGTCGGGCCGCGTCTATGTCGCGGCTTGCGTGATCGCCGGTATTGGCGGGCTGGCCACGGCGCCCTCGGCGTCCGGCGGCCCGGTCGCGGGACTTGGCTTCGGCATTCTGGCGGTCTTGTGGGTCGCCACGACGCTGGGCGCCTGGCGCGCCGCGGTGCAGCGCCAATTCGCGCTGCATCGCCTTTTGATGCGCTTCAGCTATGCGATGACCTTCGGCGCGGTGACCTTGCGCCTGCAAATTCCGATCGGGCTGGCGCTGGGATTTTCGGATTATTCGGCGATGTCGGTATGGCTCGCCTATACCTCCTGGGTGCCGAACGTGATCATCGTCGCGCTCTATTCGGTGACAGAGGCATTGCGCCGTCCGCTGGCACCTGCGACGGTTTGATTTCCGCCGCAGGCAACGCCGGAAATAAGGACCCGATGTCCGATCATTTGAACCAGATTCCGCCCGCCGCTGCGCTGCTCGGCCGGGAGGTCGTCGCGGCCGACAAGGACACCGGCGAAGTACGGGTGCGGTTCCTGGCGAAGCACGAATTCACCAACCGGCACGGCACCGTGCAGGGCGGGTTTCTGGCCGCCATGCTCGATGCCGCGACCGGAAATGCCGTCATGGCGATGCTGCCGCCGGAGCAGACGGCGGTTCACACCCGCCTGGATACGTCGTACTTGAAGCCCGCGCGGCCGGGACCACTCACCGCGGTGGCGCGGGTCCGCGAACGCGATGCGCGGAGCGCGAAGGTTGAAGCCGAGCTTCGCGATGATTCTGGCACCGTGGTCGCGACCGCCCGCGCCGAATTGCGCATCCTGCCGCGTGTTCGCTGAGCGGCGTGCACGCAGCAAGTCTTGACTGGGTTTACAGGGTTTCCCGATTGAATAAATGGTGCTGCCAGACAGGATTGAACTGTCGACCTCTCCATTACCAATGGAGTGCTCTACCACTGAGCTACGGCAGCATGCCCGGGATACGAGAATCGGCCGAAACGGCCCCTACAAGGCGGCCGATCCTTGCCACAAGGACCCCGCCGGCGCAAGCGCGCGGTCGGCGCACGCGGGCCTCAAAAAGCGACAAAATCAGCCCTAGACGCCGGTCAACGGCTCCTGCCGGCTAAGCGGGCCGGTCCGGTTCCCTTTTTTCCCGGCCGAGCAAGCCGGGGGCGCGTCGCCCGCGGATCGGCGATTGCACGAATGGCGAGCGAAACACAATATGTCCCGCAAATAAGGGAGCCAGTTGGCTCCGATTGCCCGGGGCGACAAAGCGATGCCGTCGATCGGTTTAACCCGGTCCCCGGTCATATGAGCAGGTTCACGATGATGGATGAGAACGATAAGGACGACAGGCAAACCGGCGGGCATGCGAAAAATCCCCGAACCGATCGGCTGAAACTGGCATTGCGCGAAAATCTCAAGAGGCGAAAATCGCAGGCGCGGGCACGAAGCGATGTCACGATGGCGCCTTCCAATGATGATGACCTCCCACCACATGACGCCGGCGGAAAAAAGCCGGGCAAATAGCCGGGTTTGGCCGGTGGCAGGTTTTGTTACGTTCTGATGGTGTGAGACGAAGATGGGCGTGGACGGCGTGACTGGGAATAACACAGATGGCCGCGCGCCGCTCGCGGCCGCGTTTCCGCGTCGCGAGCAGACATTCCCGACGCTGACGCCGCAAGAGATCGAGCGGATGCGCCGGTTCGGCGAAGTCCGCCATTACAAGAATGGCGAAAGGCTGTTCGAGACCGGCAAACCGGGACCCGGCATGTTCGTCCTGCTGTCCGGCCATGTCGCGATCACCCAGCGCGATGGCCTCGGGCATGTGACGCCTGTCATCGATCAGGGGCCGGGTCAGTTTCTCGCCGAAATCGGCCAGCTCTCGGGGCGCGTCGCGCTGGTCGACGGCCATGCCGAGGGCGACGTCGAGACGCTGTTGATCCCGCCGGAGCGGTTGCGCGCGCTTCTCGTCGCCGAGGCCGATCTCGGCGAGCGCATCATGCGCGCGCTGATCCTGCGCCGGGTCAATTTGATTCAGGGCGGCGTCGGCGGCCCGGTGCTGATCGGACCGTCGAATTCCAGCGGCGTCGTCCGCCTGCAGAGCTTCCTCACCCGCAACGGCTTTCCGCATCACCTGCTCGACAAGGATAGCGATCGCGACGCCGCCGAGCTGATTGCCCGTTATTCGCCGTCCCCCACCGATTGGCCGCTGGCGGTGATCGCCGACGGCGCCGTGCTGCGCAATCCGAGCGAGACCGAGCTTGCCCGCGCGCTCGGCATGATCGGCGGTCCGGCCGGCAACAGGATCTACGACGCGGCGATCGTCGGCTGCGGCCCGGCGGGGCTTGCGACCGCGGTGTATGCGGCTTCCGAAGGGCTCTCGGTGGTGGTGCTGGACGCGCGCGCCTATGGCGGCCAAGCCGGCGCCAGCGCGCGTATCGAAAATTATCTGGGCTTCCCGACAGGAATCTCGGGGCAGGCGCTGGCCGGCCGTGCCTTCAGCCAGGCCCAAAAATTCGGCGCCGATATCATGATTCCGATCACGGCGAAGTCGCTCGATTGCTCGCGCAGCGATGGCGCGTTTGCGCTGGCGCTCGATGGCGGCGATACGGTACGCGCCCGCTCGGTAGTGGTCGCGAGCGGCGCGCGCTATCGGCGGCCCGAAATCCAAAACCTCGAAAAATTCGAAGGCCGCGGCGTCTGGTATTGGGCCTCCCCGGTCGAGGCGCGGCTATGCGCGGAACAGGAGATCGCCCTCGTCGGCGGCGGCAATTCCGCCGGCCAGGCCGCGGTATTTCTGTCGGGCCACGCCAGGAAGGTCCACATGGTGATCCGCGGCGGCGGCCTCGGCGCCAGCATGTCGCGCTATCTGATCGAGCGCATCGAGGCGACGCCGAATATCGAACTGGTGTTCCACACCGAGGTGGTCGGGCTCGAGGGCAGGGACGACGTGTCGCTCGAGCGCGTGCGCTGGCGCAGCCGCCTGTCCGGTGAGGAGAGCTCGGCCGAGATCCGCAATCTGTTTCTGTTTGCCGGCGCCGATCCCGCCACCGGCTGGCTCGACGGCTGCGGCGTCACGCTCGATCGCGGAGGTTTTGTCGTCACCGGCGCGCAGTCCGAACAGAATCAAGGGCGGCTGGTGGCGCCGCTGGAAACCTCGGTGCCCGGCGTGTTCGCGGTCGGCGACGTGCGCTCGGGATCGGTCAAGCGCGTCGGCGGCGCGATCGGCGAGGGCGCGCAGGTGGTGGCGGCGCTGCATGGCTTCCTTGGTGACGCCGCAAAGCCGGCGTTATAGTAAGCGCGTCATAACAAGACTGGTTACTGCAAAGGGAGAAACGCCATGGCTGACGTCGTCGTGCTGTACAAGACGCCAAAAGATCCGGCTGCTTTCGACAAATATTATGCCGAGACTCACATCCCGCTCGCGAAGAAGATGCCTGGCCTGCGAAAATTTCAGGTCAGTCGGGGACCGGTTGCGACGCCTGCCGGGCCGTCCGGCATCCATCTGATCGCAACATTGACCTTTGACAGCATGGCCGCCGTCCAGAACGCCTTCGGCAGCGCCGAGGGCAAAGCCACCGCGGCGGATGTGCCAAAATTTGCCACCGGCGGCGCGGACATCATGTTCTCCGACACCAAGGACGTCTGACGCCGTTGGCAAAAGGCTGTACCCACATCAGTGGCATTCGCACTGTCACGCCGAGCGCGCTCGGCTGCGAGGAATGCCTGAAGATCGGCAGCGCGTGGCTGCATCTGCGGATCTGCCGCAGTTGCGGCCACGTCGGCTGCTGCGATGATTCCCCCCACAAGCACGCGACCAAGCATTTCCGCGCCACCCAGCATCCGATCATCGAGGGCTACGATCCGCCGGAAGGATGGGGCTGGTGTTACGTTGACAAAGTGTTGTTCGATTTGTCGAACCGAAAGACTCCACACAACGGTCCGATCCCGCGCTACGATTGAAGGGTTGTGTGGCCCGTTGTCATAGATTGTGACAGCGCTGCAAATAACTTGAGCATCGCGCGCATTCTTGATTGGTGCCGCTTGCCTGAATTGGCGTTCATGTTCGCGCGCATGTGGCAATTTCCGGAACGGAGTCGTAGCATCACATTCGCCATCTTAAATGGGGGAGCGCGTCATGGTCCTTGGTATGAGTTTGTCTGCATTCACACTCTTGCACGTCATCATCAGTCTGATCGCCATCGTTGCCGGCATTATCGTCATGTTCGGTATGCTTGGCTCCAACCGGACGCCGGGCTTGACGGCGATATTCCTGCTGTTCACGATTTTGACCAGCGCCACCGGCTTCCTGTTTCCGTTCGAGAAATTGCTGCCGTCGCACATGATCGGCATCTTGTCATTGGTGCTGCTGGCGATCGCCTGCATCGCGCTCTACGCCATGAAGCTCGAAGGCGCGTGGCGCTGGATCTATGCGGTGACGGCGCTGCTTTCGCTCTACTTCAACGTCTTCGTGCTGGTGATCCAGAGCTTCCTCAAGATACCGGCGCTGACCGCGCTGGCGCCGGGTAACCCGCCGTCCGGACCGGTGTTCGCTGTGGTCCAGGGGATCGTGCTGGTGTTTTTCATCCTCATGATCATCGGCGCGATCAGGCGGTTCCGGCCGGTTTAGTTTTCGTCATTCCGGGACACGCGCCAGCGTGGACCCGGAATCTCGAGATTCCGGGTTCGACGCATTGCGTCGCCCCGGAATGACAGCATTCACAAAGGAGTACGCGCCATGGCGAGGATCAAGACCAAAGACGGTATCGAAATCTATTACAAGGACTGGGGCTCGGGTCAGCCGATGGTGTTCTCGCATGGCTGGCCGCTCTCGGCCGATGATTGGGACACGCAGATGCTGTTCTTCCTTCATCACGGCTATCGCGTCATCGCCCATGACCGCCGCGGCCACGGCCGCTCCAGCCAAACCGGCGATGGCCATGACATGGATCACTATGCCGACGACCTTGCGGCCTTGACAGCGCATCTCGATCTGAAGAATGCCGTTCACGTCGGCCATTCCACCGGCGGCGGCGAGGTGGTGCATTATCTTGGACGGCACGGCGAAAGCCGCGTGGCAAAGGCCGCCATCATCAGCGCGGTGCCGCCATTGATGGTGAAGACACCGGCCAATCCCGGCGGCCTCCCCAAGGAAGTCTTCGACGGACTTCAGGCGCAGCTCGCCGCCAACCGCTCGCAATTTTATCGCGACCTTCCGGCGGGACCGTTCTACGGCTACAACCGGCCGGGCGCCAAGGCATCAGAGGCCATCATCCAGAATTGGTGGCGCCAGGGCATGATGGGCGGCGCGAAAGCGCATTACGACGGCATCGTCGCCTTCTCGCAGACCGATTTCACCGACGACCTCAAGAAGATCACCGTGCCCGTCCTGGTGATGCATGGCGACGACGATCAAATTGTTCCTTATGCCGACGCGGGGCCGTTGTCGGCCAAGCTTCTGAAGAACGGGACGCTGAAGACCTACAAGGGTTTTCCGCACGGCATGCCCACCACGGAAGCGGCCACGATCAACGCGGACCTCTTGGCGTTCATCAAGGGATAATTCCGGCGGCGCGACAGACGGGCGATCAATCCAGGATCGCCCGTATCGCGGCGAAGGTTCGCTTCACCAGAGCTTCCGGTTTTTCGCACCCGCCGTCGTCGGCCCAAAACTCGGCGCCGATCCGCATCGCACCTGTCGTGATCATGGCGACCAGCCGGGCCTGAAGCTCTTCCGTTTCATGATCCGCCCGCTTGCCAAGCGCCTCCGCCAGGGCGCGCTCAAGCTTCTCGTATTTCACCTGATCGCGTGCCTGCAAGGCCGGATTGTCGCGCTTGAGCCGCGCCATCGCAATTGCTTCGCCGGGCTTAAGCTGCCTGACCGTCGCGAGGATCGCGTTCTCGGCGGCCGCGAGCATGGATTCGCTGGCCGGCCGCGCGGCGACCGCGGCGATCAGCGCCGCTGTGCTCCCCTCCTGCCACGCGAAGACGACGTCTTCCTTCGAGGCAAAATAGTGAAAGAAACTGCGGCGCGAAACGTCGGCGGCGGCCGCGATGTCGTCGAGCGTGGTTGCCTCAAAACCGCGCTCGAGAAACAGCGCCATCGCCGCCTGCGTCAAACGCTCGCGGGTTTGCTGCCGCTTGCGCTGCCGCAGGCCGGGGGCTGCCGGCAACGCGGCCTTGCCGGCTTTCTGCTTTGCTATCCTGGACTTAACCCATTCGCGCGTGCTCACCGGATTCTCTCAATTTTTCACCCCTTGCAAACTTGCACTGAGTGCACATTTAGGCCGTGCCGAAGCCATCCGCAAACGAATCGAGCCCGGAGATATAAGCATGACCGACTGGACCACTGCAGACATTCCGTCCCTGAATGGCAGGACCGCCGTGATTACCGGCGCCACCGGCGGCCTCGGCTACGAGACCGCGCTGGCGCTCGCCGGCGCCGGTGCACAGGTGGTGCTGACCGGCCGCAATGACGCCAAGGGTCGCGACGCCCTGCAGACAATTCGCAGTCAAGTTCCGAATGCCAGGATTGTCTACGAAAACCTCGATCTGGGCAGCCTTGTGTCGGTGGTCGATTTCGCGAAGCGCTTCGCGGCCGCGCATCGGTCGCTCGATCTGTTGATCAACAATGCCGGCGTGATGGCGTTGCCACAGCGGCAGACCACCGCCGACGGTTTCGAGATGCAGTTCGGCACAAACTATCTAGGCCATTATGCGCTCACCGCCCATCTGCTTCCCTCGCTTCGTCGCGGCAATCAGCCCCGCGTGGTCAACCTCTCCAGCCTCACGCATCGATCGGGCTCGATCGATTTTGGCGATCTGCAGGGCACGCGGTCCTATTCTCCTCGGAAGGCGTACTCCCAGTCGAAGCTGGCGATGCTGATGTTTGCGCTCGAGCTTCAACGCCGCAGCGATGCGAGCGGATGGGGATTGATGAGCAACGCCGCGCATCCCGGTTACGCGCGAACCGACCTGATCGCCAACGGTCCGGATGCCGGCGGCTTGGTGGGGCTGCTCAACAGGTTTCTCCAGCCCGCGCTCAGTCAATCGGCCGCCGAAGGCGCGCTGCCCACCCTGTTTGCCGCGACATCGCCGGACGCGAAGCCGGCCGGCTATTATGGCCCGAACGGGTTCTACGAGTTGAAGGGGCCGCCGGTTCCGGCGAAGATCATGCCGCAAGCGAAGGACGCCGCGGTTGCGGCACAGCTCTGGGATGTCTCCGCCCTGTTGACCGGATTATCGTTCGCGCAGATCGTGGCCGCTGCCTGAACGTGCAAGGCAGCGTGAGAGCTGGAAATCTTATGAAAGTCATCCTGTTTGGCGCGACCGGCATGGTCGGGCAGGGCGTCTTGCGCGAATGCTTGCGCGACGCTGATGTCGAAAGCGTGCTGGCGGTCGGGCGCAGCCCGACCGGACAACGGCACGCCAAGCTGAACGAAATCGCGCACGATAATTTTCTGGATTATTCCGCGATTGAATCACGGCTTACGGGTTACGACGCCTGTTTCTTCTGCCTTGGCGTCTCCTCGGCCGGCATGGACGAGCAGCGCTACCGGCATCTGACCTATGACATCACTCTTGCCGCGGCGAGAACGCTGGCAAAACTCAATCCGCAAATGGTGTTCGTCTATGTCACGGGCCGCGGCACCGACTCAAGCGAACAAGGCCGCTTGATGTGGGCCCGGGTGAAAGGCAAGACCGAAAACGATCTTTTGAAATTGCCGTTCAGGGCAGCCTTTATGTTTCGCCCCGCCGGCATCCAGCCGCTGCACGGCATCCGGTCGAAGACCGCCTGGTATCAGGCGGTCTATGTGATCGCCGCACCGCTACTGACGCTGCTCAATCGGATCGCGCCGAAATACATGACCACGACCGAGCAGGTCGGTCGCGCCATGATCAAGGTGGCGCGGGACGGTTTTCCGAAGCCGGTGCTGGAGAGCGAGGATATCCATCGCCTCTAGGCGTCATTCCCTGGTGCAAACAAAACGAGCATTGTTGCGCTGCAATGGCCCGCACCATCTGCGCTCCCGGGAGAATCCGGTTGCAAGGGAAAAGCTCAGGCCTAAGATCGAAAAAAGCCCCAACGCGTCATTGGGCGAAATGTCGGATCGATAAAGGTTTGGCGGCGCCGCCTGCCGATGGCCGGGCGGCGCGACAGGGAGGTCGCGATGACCAAGAAGGCGCGTGCATTGTCGGCGCAATCGCGCCGGCAGTTCTTGAAAGCTACGGCAATCGGTGTGGCAGGGGCAGCGCTGGGCGTACGCCCTGGTCTGAGTGCACCGAAGACCATGTCGATCATGCACGAAAATTCATTCATCAAGACGTTTGATGAATATTTCCAGAAGACCCTTCTCCCGGCCTACGAAAAGCTCACCGGCGTCAAGATCAAGTACGAATTGGTCAGCGTCGGTGGCCTGCAGACGCGCGTCACCACCGTGGCGGAGACCGGAACCGGTCCGGACATGACGCTGAATTTCTTCAACTGGCCGTTCCTCTACGACGAGAAGTACGTCGATGTCGGCGATATTGCCGAGGAGGCCGGCAAGAAAAATGGCGGCTGGCATGACGCGGCCAAAGAGGCCGTCGTCGTCAATGGCAAGTGGAAGGCGGTCCCGTTCGGCAATGTCGGCCAGCTGATGAACTGGCGCACCGACTGGTTCAAGGAGGCGGGTTACGACAAATTTCCCGAGACCTGGGACGGGCTTTTGGAGGCCGGCATCAAGCTGAAGGCCAATGGCCACCCGTTCGGCTTCGAGCTCGGCCACGGCTTTGGCGACAACCACGGCTGGCTCTATCCATTGCTGTGGTCCTATGGCGGGCGCGAGGTCGAGCCCGACGGCAAGACGGTGGTCATTGATTCTGCCGAGACGGCCCGCGCCGTCGATTTTGGCCGCACGTTTTTCCAGAAGACCATGCTCGAGGACGTGCTCGGCTGGACCGATCCCAACAACAACAAGGCGTATTTGAGCGGACAAATATCCTGCACCAACAACGCCGAAAGCATTTTGTGGGCGGCGAAGCGTGACTTTCCGGAGATTGCCGCAGCCACCGACCAGTCGCTCAATCCGAAGGGGCCGACCGGCCAGCGCTTCCACATTCTGGCGCCGTGGAGCCATTCGATCTTCACCCACACCCCGGATCAGCAGGCCGCGAAGGATTTTCTGCGCTGGTTGATGGAGCCTCCGCAGGTCGGCGGCTGGTATGCCTCGGCCGACAGCTATTACGCCCCGTTCCTGCACGCTTTCGACGACGCGCCGTTGTGGCACGTCGAGCCGCGCAACATCCCCTACCGCGACTCGCTCGCCACCTCGCATCTGCCGGGCTGGCCGGCGCCGGTCAGCCGGGCCTCGTCCGAGAGCGTCGCCAAATACGTCGTCGTCGACATGTTCGCCAAGGCGTGCGCCGGCAAGTCCACCAGGGAGGTGATCGCCGACGCCAACGCGCAGCTGAAGCAGATCTACCGGCCCGCCTGACACATGTCGGCGCATAGCGAACCGATACCGCTTCGGGCAACTCGCCGGCGCCTGCTGCCGGCACTGCGTGACTGGTCCGAGCGCGAGGAGGTCTTCAGCCTATTGATGATCTTGCCGCCGATGGCCTTCCTGGTCGCGCTGGTCGGCTATCCCTTCATCTACGGCATCGTGCTCAGCCTTGAGAATCGCCCCGTCGCCCAGCCCGGCACCTTTATCGGGCTTGGTAACTTCGTCACCAATTTCCATGATCCGACCTTCTGGCAGGTGGTCCAAAACACCTTCGTCTACACCGCCGCGGCGACGTTGCTGAAAATGGTGGGTGGCCTTGGGCTTGCATTGGTGATGAACCAGGCATTCCGCATGAAGAACCTGGTGCGCGCGGTGCTGCTGCTGCCGTTCATCGTGCCGACCGTGCTGTCGACTATCGCCTGGATGTGGATCCTCGATCCCTCCTTCAGCGTGATCAATTGGCTGTTGGTGCATGGCGGGCTCGCCGAGCGCGGCCCCTCCTGGCTCGGCAATCCGGCTCTCGCCATGACGTCGCTCATCGTGGTCAATACCTGGCGGGGGCTACCCTTCTACGCCATCACGCTGCTCGCCGGGCTGCAGACGATCCCGCCCGAACTCTACGAGGCCGCGACCATCGACGGCGCCGGCGCGTTCGATCGCTTCCGCTATGTCACTCTGCCGCTGCTCAAGCCGGTCGTCTTCATCGTCACCATGTTTTCGCTGATCTTTACGTTTTCCGACTTCCAGCTGGTCTATGTGCTGACGCGCGGGGGTCCTGCCAACGCCACGCATTTGTTTGCGACCTACGCCTTCGACATCGCCATGAGCGGCGGACAGTTCGGTCTCGGCGCCTCGGTCGCGCTCGCCATGCTGCCGCCGCTGGCGCTTCTGATCATTGCGCTGGCGCTGTACCTGAGGAGAGCGTGATGGTCGAGGACGGCGGCTGGCGGGTGCGCGCGCTGCGGCTGTGGCTGCCGCTCGGCTTCTTTCTGATCTTCGCGCTGTTTCCGTTCTATTGGATGGCGATCACCTCGCTCAAGCCGAACCAGGAGCTGTACAACCCCCAGCTCATGCCCCTGATCGTGCGCCATCCCACGCTCAAGCACTATGTCGACCTGCTCGCCGAGACGGATTTTTTGGTCTGGACCTGGAACACGATGCTGGTGGCGACGGTCTCGACCGCGATCTCGCTGGTGTTCGGCGTCATGCTGGCCTATCCGCTGGCGCGCATGAATTTTCCCGGCAGCGCCCTGGTCTCGTTTGCGGTGTCGGCGACCTATCTCGTCCCGCAGCCGCTATTGTTCATTCCGATGGCCGAGATCATCGAGCGGATGGGGCTCGGTAATACGCTCACCTCGGTCATCCTGACCTATCCGACCTTGCTGATCCCATTCTGCGCCTGGCTCCTGATGGGCTACTTCAAGAGCGTCCCGCGTGAATTGGAAGACGCCGCGCGCATCGACGGCGCGAGCCGCCTGCAGACGATGTTCCTGGTGTTCCTGCCGCTGTGTAAGCCGGGATTCATCTCGGCCGGCATTTTCGCGTTCACGCTTGCGCAGAACGAGTTCCTCTATGCGCTGATCTTCCTGACCGACACTTCGGTCCGCACCGTGCCGGTCGGCGCCATCGCCGAATTGATCCGGGGCGACGTCTTCTATTGGGGGCAACTGATGGCGGCGGCGCTGCTCGGCTCGATCCCGGTTGCGATCATCTATTCATTCTTCGTCGAGCACTATGTCGCCGGCCTGACCGCCGGGGCGGTGAAATGACGGGCGAAACAGCCTAATCCGGCCCCAACCCCATGAAATAGCCGCAAATTTCACGCTTTTGCCATGTCGGGCCCGTTGGCCCTATAGTTCGGGGCGTAGCAGAAAAGTGGGGGAAGCGGCATGGATCGCATTCGCATTGTCGGCGGCAACAAGCTCAACGGCATCATTCCGATTTCGGGGGCGAAGAATGCCGCGCTGCCGCTGATGATCGCGGGGCTGTTGAGTGAGGACACGCTCATTCTCGACAATGTGCCGCGGCTTGCCGACGTCGCCCAGTTGCAGCGCATTCTCGGCAATCATGGAGTCGACATCATGTCGGCCGGAAAGCGCCCGGGCGACCATGAATATCAGGGCCAGACCCTGCACATTTCGGCGGCTGACATCATCGATACCACCGCGCCGTACGAGCTGGTCTCGCGGATGCGCGCCAGTTTCTGGGTGATCGCCCCTCTCGTGGCGCGGATGCATGAGGCCAAGGTCTCGCTGCCCGGCGGCTGCGCCATCGGGACCCGGCCGGTGGATTTGCTGATCATGGCGCTGGAAAAACTCGGCGCCGAGATGACCATCGACGGCGGCTATGTGATCGCGAAAGCGCCCGGCGGTCTCAAGGGCGCCAATATCGATTTCCCCAAGGTGACGGTGAGCGGCACCCATGTCGCGCTGATGGCGGCGACCTTGGCAAAAGGCACCACCGTGATCACCAATGCCGCCTGCGAGCCGGAGATCGTCGATGTCGCCGATTGCCTGAACAAGATGGGCGCGCGCATCGCAGGCGCCGGCACGACCCGCATCGTGGTCGAGGGCGTGACAAAACTTCGCGGCGCGCGCCACACCGTGCTGCCGGATCGCATCGAAACCGGCACCTATGCGATGGCGGTGGCGATGACCGGCGGCGACGTGCAGCTCGCCGGCGCCCGGCCCGAGCTGTTGCAATCGGCGCTCGACGTGCTGACGCAGGCGGGTGCGATCATCTCCGTCAACAATGAGGGCATTCGGGTGGCGCGCAACGGCGCTGGGATCAGGCCGGTGACGGTTTCGACCGCTCCGTTTCCGGGCTTTCCGACCGACCTGCAGGCGCAGCTGATGTCGCTGATGGCCTGCGCCGACGGCTCTTCCCACATCACCGAGACGATTTTCGAAAACCGTTTCATGCATGTGCAGGAACTGGCGCGGTTCGGCGCGCGGATCAGTCTCGACGGTGAAACCGCCACCATCGAGGGCATCAAGAAATTGCGCGGCGCACCGGTCATGGCGACTGATTTGCGCGCCTCGGTGTCGCTGGTGATCGCGGGGCTCGCCGCCGAGGGCGAGACCATGGTCAACCGCGTTTATCACCTCGACCGCGGCTTTGAGCGGCTCGAGGACAAATTGTCCGCCTGCGGCGCGACCATCGAGCGCATCAGCGGATAGGTCTTGCGATGATCCAAACTTCGCGTATTCCGCAAAAGCATGCCCTCGGACTTGATCCGAGGGTGGTACCGGTTTTGCGATAAGAATACGCGCAAACCCAAGGTGTGATCGGTGGCGCCCCAGCTCAAATTGATCGCGCTGGATTCCGATGATCTCGCCGTCATTTCGGCGCACGTGCAGGAAGCCCGCGTGCACGCCTCCGACATCATCTGGCGGGAGGCCGAAAAGCGCCTGGTGGTCGGCATGCGCCGGCTGGACTGGGAGCAGACGCTATCAGGCGAAACCGCCCCGCGCCGCCTGATCGCCGCGCTGCGCTTCGACCGGGTGCTGTCGTGCAAGTCGCGCAACATCGATTGCGGGGCGCCGGATGCAGCACTCGAACTCGTCGGAATCGAGTTTTATCCCGGCGAATCGCCAAGCGGCTGTGCGCTTCTGATGTTCAGCGATGGCGGCGCATTGCGGCTCGACGTCGAGTGCCTGGAATGCGAATTGACCGATTTGGGTGCGGACGATCTCGGGATATCCAGTCCGGGTGAGGGCACCTGAATGGCATGTCATTCCGGGGCGCGCAGCGAACCCGGAATCTCGAGATTCCGGGTCTGGTCCTGCGGACCATCCCGGAATGACGGGGTTCTAGGGTTGACGGCGGTTTGTGGCCGCGCCATTGAGCAGTGACCCGCCGGAAAGCCATCATGCCCGTTCGCCTCGACCATAGCAGCCCCGATTTTATCAAGCGATTCCAGGCCTTGCTCGCGGCCAAGCGCGAGGTATCGGCCGATATCGAGAGCGCGACCCGCGCCATCGTCGATGACGTCGCCGCGCGCGGCGATGCGGCGCTGATCGAGGCGACGAAGAAATTCGACCGGCTCGATCTTGCGCCCGGAGGCTTGCGCATCACCGCCGGTGAGATCGACGCCGCGGTGAAGGCCTGCGACGCCAAGACCATCGATGCGCTCAAATTCGCGCGCGACCGCATCGAGCTGTTTCATCAAAGGCAGTTACCAAAGGACGAGCACTTCACCGATCCGCTCGGCGTCGAGCTCGGCTGGCGCTGGAGCGCGATCGAGGCGGTCGGGCTTTACGTGCCGGGCGGCACCGCGGCCTACCCATCCTCGGTGCTGATGAACGCCGTGCCCGCCAAGGTCGCGGGGGTTACGCGGGTGGTGATGGTGGTGCCGTCGCCGGACGGCAAGCTCAATCCGCTGGTATTGGCCGCGGCCCATCTCGGCGGCGTGTCCGAAATCTATCGTGTCGGCGGCGCACAGGCGGTGGCGGCACTGGCCTACGGCACCGCGACCATTGCGCCGGTGGCAAAGATCGTCGGCCCGGGCAACGCCTATGTCGCCGCCGCAAAACGGCTGGTGTTCGGCAAGGTCGGCATCGACATGATCGCCGGCCCCTCGGAGGTGCTGGTCATTGCCGATCAAACCGGCAATGCCGGCTGGATCGCGGCGGATTTGCTGGCGCAGGCCGAGCACGACGTCAACGCGCAGTCGATCCTGATCACGGATAATCGCGCGCTGGCCGACGATGTCGAGCGCGCGGTAGAGGCGCAACTTGCAACCTTGCCCCGCGCCGATATCGCCCGCGCCTCGTGGAACGATTTCGGCGCGATCATCCTTGTAAAGCATCTCGACGAGGCCGCGGAACTGGCAAACGCCATCGCCGCCGAGCATCTCGAGATCATGACGTCGGCGCCCGAAGCGCTTTCCGCAAAAATCCGCAATGCCGGCGCGATCTTCCTCGGCGCTCATACGCCTGAAGCGATCGGCGATTATGTCGGCGGCTCCAACCACGTGCTGCCGACCGCGCGTTCGGCGCGGTTTTCTTCCGGCCTCGGCGTGCTCGATTTCATGAAGCGGACCTCGATCCTGAAATGCGGGCCGGACCAGTTGCGCGCGCTGGGAGAAGCGGCGATGACGCTGGGCCAGGCCGAAGGCCTGGATGCACATGCGCGCTCGATCGGGCTGCGCCTCAACCTGCCATGAACAGGCCGCCGCCAGACGAGGATGCGCAGAACCGCATTGTCGCGGTGACGCTCGACGAGGAATCGATCGGGCGCTCCGGCCCCGACATCGAGCACGAGCGTGCGATCGCGATCTACGATTTGGTCGAACAGAATCTGTTCGCGCCGGAGGGCGCCGGCAACGGGCCGTTCACGCTGCACCTCGGCATCACCGGCAACCGGCTGATGTTCGATATCCGCCGCGAGGACGGCACGCCGGTGGTGGCGCATCTGTTGTCGCTGACGCCGTTCCGGCGGATCGTGAAGGACTATTTCATGATCTGCGACAGCTATTACCAGGCGATCCGCACCGCTACCCCGGACAAGATCGAGGCCATCGACATGGGCCGCCGCGGCATCCACGACGAAGGCTCGCGCACGCTGCAGGAGCGGCTGAAAGGCAAGGTGCGGGTCGATTTTGAAACGTCCCGCCGGCTGTTCACGCTGATCACTGTCTTGCATTGGAAGGGCTAGCGCGCATGATCCCGACCCGAAGGGCCGCGTTAGCGCAAAGTGGGAACCGGTTTTCGGACCAGATCATGCGCAAAACAAAGGACGCGTGAGCGCATGGAGGCGCCTTCGCGCGCGCGCAACCCCCAGGCCGTGCTGTTTGCATGCGGCCTGAACAGCGTGCGCTCACCGATGGCGGCAAGCCTTTTGCAGCAGATGTTCCCGCACGCGCTTTATGTGAAATCCGCAGGCGTCCGGAAGGGCGAGCTCGATCCGTTCGCGGTCGCGGTGATGGCCGAATTGGGCCAGGATATTTCCAGCCATAAGCCGACCACCTTCGAGGAGCTGGAGGATTGGGAGGGGCTCAATTTCGACCTCATCATCACCCTGTCGCCGGAGGCGCATCACAAGGCGCTGGAACTGACGCGGACGCTGGCGGCCGATGTCGAATACTGGCCGACCCATGATCCGACCGGCACCGACGGCAATCGCGAGCAGAAGCTTCAAGCGTACCGCGAGGTCTGCGACACCCTGTCGATGCGCATCCGCAAGCGTTTTGCCAAGGCCAGTGCGGCAAGCGGATGATAGGCGGTTGATGAATCTTTTATGTCGTCTCCGCGAAGGCGGGCACGGATCTTCCCTCTCCCGCTTGCGGGGGAGGGTGCTGAGCAAAGCGAGGCGGGTGGGGGCTCTCTCCGCGAATCCCATTGCGGAGAGAGCCCCCACCCCAACCCTCCCCCGCAAGCGGGAGAGGGGGTGTACCGAGCATCCATGTAGTTTCATGTCATCTTTACGAAAGCACCGCGTACACGCGGACACGACTAAGACCGGTTGTCTCTGGGAATGCCTTCCGATAGGTTCCGCGCGCATTCCCGCCCGATTCCCTCAAGCCAGCAAAAAATCCGCATGCTAGGCCGTCCCAAATTCGTACTTGCTTCCGGTTCGCCGCGGCGCCTTTCCCTGCTCAACCAGGCCGGCATCGAGCCCGATGCACTGCGCCCGGCCGATGTCGATGAGACCCCGCGGCGGGGCGAGTTGCCGCGCGCCTGCGCCAATAGGCTCGCCCGCGCCAAGGCCGACGCCGCACTCAAATCCGTGCACCTCGATGACGAGTTGCGCGGCGCCTTCATCCTCGCCGCCGACACTGTGGTCGCGGTCGGCCGCCGCATCCTGCCCAAGGCCAATCTGGTCGACGAGGCCTCGCAATGCCTGCGGATGTTGTCGGGGCGCAACCACAGAGTCTACACCGCGATCTGCCTGGTGACGCCGAAGGAGGCGTTCCGCCAGCGCCTGGTTGAAACCCGCGTGCGCTTCAAGCGCTTGAGCGAGGACGACATCCAGGCCTATATCGGTTCCGGCGAATGGCGCGGCAAGGCCGGCGGCTACGCCGTGCAGGGCATCGCCGGATCCTTCGTGGTCAAGATGGTCGGCTCCTATTCCAATGTCGTCGGCCTGCCGCTCTATGAGTCGGTGACGCTGCTCGGCGGCGAGGGTTTTCCGATCCGCTTCGGCTGGTTGAATGCCAGCTAAGCCACCAAAGGGCGCCGGCCCGGGCAAGGCGGCGGCCAAGGGGGCCGCCAAAGGAGCGGCCAGGCGATCGGCCAAGAAGTGCCCGATCTGCGGCAAGCCGGCCAACGAGGTTTCGAAGCCATTTTGTTCCGAGCGCTGCCGCGATGTCGATCTGAACCGCTGGCTGTCGGGGTCGTACTCCATCCCGAGCCGTGAGGACGAGGACGACGACGGCGAATAGGCACGATTTTTCAGCAATTTAGCGGTAGCGCGAAGTAAGGCCGCGCCTCGCGTAGCCGAAGGCGAAGCGAGGTGGACACAGCCGCCCGACCTCTCTATAAACCGCCCGCTTCCCCGGCCTTGGGCCCGCGAAGTGCCCAGGTAGCTCAGTTGGTAGAGCATGCGACTGAAAATCGCAGTGTCGGTGGTTCGATCCCGCCCCTGGGCACCATTCCTGAACAGATTTACGAGCCCTCGGCATGGATTGGCCTTCGGGTCCGAAGGTGGACCTGATACTGCCGTTTGAACCGACGGCGTTTGCATACATGAACGGCAAAGTCATCGAGGCAACTAAAGAGCTCGCGCACAGCGTTACAGCGAGAAAGTTTTTGCGAGTCGGCATAACCTTCTCCCCGTGTTACAATCCCTGTCCAAAACTGCCGGGTTGTGGAGTAACTTGACCTTCGAGCGCTCTCCTTTACCCGCCCAGGTTATGTTACGTTGGTCTCGCGGCGGGTTGCCATGCGTATGTCAACCACGCCAAACCGTGAGATATCAGGTCGACGCCGAGGAGAAATCCGAGCACCCAGAGACCTGTCATCGGGAATCCCGACAGAATGACGAGGCCGGCCAGAACTCCGAACGCTCCCGACAGCAGCATGATCCAGCCGGCAGATCGCCAGTGGCTGAAACCGAGCAAGATTCGAACGAAGCCGGATATCAGGAGCAGCAGTCCGAGGATATAAGTGAGGATTAAAGCGCTCGCGACAGGCTGGCTTACGACGACAACGCCTAACGCGATGTACAGAACGCCGAGCAGCACCTGCCACACAAATCCTCCCCATCCCTTGGTCCAGAACGCGTGGATGATTTCGAAGGCGCCCGCCGCGATCGCCATCGTGCCGATGAATATCGTGCTGATAACGGTAACAAGCACGACGTCACCCAACACCAGGAATCCGGCCAGGATCATTACAATTCCGAGTAGAACGCAGACCCAAAGGGGTGGCGGGGACAAGTTATCGGCGTGCAAACCCGGACGGCTGTCATAGGTGGTCATATCGTCCTCCTCAATTTGGAGCCAATGGGAGGTGAGCGGCGTCGCGGCTCGAGGCTCGGGCAATTGAACGGGCTGTTGTCGGAAAGCTGGCGACGTTGTTGCTTGAGCTTGCTTATATAGGCGGTCCCCAGCCCAAGCAGGATCACCGCCAGCAATAAGCTCAAGACGAAAATCAGCATGGTTCGCCAGCTGAACTTGTGCATCAAATCGTCCAAACGAAACCCGCCGCCAGGGATCAACTGGCGGGCTTCGCCTTTCAGAGTAAAACGCGGCTTTCTTTGTGCTTCGTGCCCTCACAATGCTCGTTCGCAGGAACCTGCGGTATCAGGTGATTACCTTAGCGTTCGAAAGGGAATCACCTCAGCCATGGAAACCATCCACTTCAGGCCCCGTCCGGCGATACATTTCTGCGTCGATTTTGAGCCGATCGACGTGAACCTTGATGATGAGTCTCGTGGCATCGACCTTGGAAAAGCGGGAATTCGCAAGGAGTACACATACGTTCAATTCTTAAGCATTTGTCACTGGACACCCGCACCTTTCGAACTATTGGAAGGCGATGCGATACTTTTTCCATATCTTTGATGGTCCGAAAGCTTTTCCCGATGAGGACGGAAACAGACT
The DNA here is from genome assembly GCF_900141755.1 of Bradyrhizobium lablabi. Taxonomy (NCBI): domain Bacteria; kingdom Pseudomonadati; phylum Pseudomonadota; class Alphaproteobacteria; order Hyphomicrobiales; family Nitrobacteraceae; genus Bradyrhizobium; species Bradyrhizobium lablabi. The sequence goes on from NZ_LT670844.1 coordinate 5,004,412, forward strand.
TTCGAGTCCTGAACTGGCGATACGTCAGGCCAAGGTCCTTGCTGCCGAGTTGAGCAAGGCTGGCGAGTTCTGCCGGTCAAATTTGGTGTTCGTGTTGGATGAGAAGGGCAACAACATCTTCAGATGTTGGGCCGTATGAAAAAAGGGAAGAAGGCCCAATCGTCCACCCACGCGATCTGCACCCATGATTAGTCCGCGAGGCTTAGGGTAAAACCCGATGGCAAGTGGGGTTTTATCCCGCTAGGTTTAACACTCGCAACAGTCCATGAGGGTGTGATGGAAACCGTCCCTTCGGATGCCTCGGCGAGATTTGACCGCGAGACCGTTTTGGTCGATCTCGCCCTGCAAGGCGGCGGCTCGCACGGCGCCTTTACGTGGGGCGTGCTCGATCGGCTTCTCGAGGAACCCTGGCTACGGATCGACGGCATCTCGGGCACCTCTGCGGGCGCGATGAATGCGGTGGTGTTGGTCGACGGCTATGAAAAGGATGGATCCAAGGGCGCGAAGGCTGCGCTTGAAGATTTCTGGCGGCGCGTCTCGCATTCCGCCCGGTTCAGCCCGATCCGGCGTAGCCCTTTGGATATTCTCTTGGGCAGATGGACGTTGGACAACTCGCCGTTCTTCGTTGCTTTCGACCTGGCAGCGCGTTTGTTCTCGCCTTATGATTTGAACCCGCGAGGCGCTAATCCGTTACGTGATATCCTTGCCGAATGCGTCGACTTTGAGCGGGCGGCAAAATCTCCAATCCGTTTGTTCGTGACCGCGACTAACGTTCGCACCGGCCGGGGCCGCGTATTCCGAAACGGTGAGCTCACGCCGGACGTGCTGCTTGCGTCCGCCTGCCTGCCGACGCTGTTTCAGGCCATCGAGATCGACGGCGAGGCCTATTGGGATGGCGGCTACTCCGGCAATCCGACCATTACCCCATTGATACGCGAGTGCGCATCGCACGATACGTTGCTCGTTGCGGTCAACCCCGTCGAGCGCCAGGGCACACCGCGTTCGGCGCGCGAGATCCTCGACCGTTTGAACGAGGTTTCCTTCAATGCCACCCTGTTGAAGGAATTGCGTATGATTGCCTTGTTGCGCCATGTCGCTGATGTCGGCACAGGCGAGGGCGCTCTATGGGCGGGAATGCGTATTCATCTGATCTCGAGTGAAACCATCGACAAGCTCGGAGCGTCTTCCAAGTTCAATGCGGAATGGGACTTTCTAAGCATGTTGCGGGACGAGGGCCGTCGTAGCGCGGAATCCTTTCTGACGGCGCATCATGCGAGTATTGGCAAGCACTCCACGATCAATCTGGACGTTCTCCTGGAACAGGTCTGATGTCATGGGCCTTCTAGGCATTCTCCTTGCGTTGGGGCTGCTTGTCTGGCTGGCTTATCGCGGATGGAGCGTGCTCCTGTTGGCTCCTGCGGCCGCACTTATCGCTGCTGCCATTTCTCGGGAGCCGTTGCTCGCCCATTGGACGCAAACCTTCATGGGCAGCGCGGCGCAGTTCCTCGCGCAATTCTTCCCGCTGTTCCTGCTCGGCGCGCTGTTCGGCAAGCTCATGGACGACAGCGGTTCGGTCGAAGCCATCGCAGGCTTCATGACCGAGCGACTGGGTGCGCGCCGCGCGATACTGGCGGTGGTGCTTGCGGGTGCGCTGGTGACGTATGGGGGCGTCAGCCTGTTTGTTGCCTTCTTCGTTTTGGCGCCGATGGCGCAGGCGCTTTTTCAGGCCGCCGATATTCCGCGGCGGCTGATGCCGGCGGCGATCGCGCTCGGCACCTCGACGTTCACGATGACCGCTTTCCCCGGCACGCCCGCCATTCAGAACGCGATTCCGATGCCATTTTTCGGCACCACACCCTTTGCTGCACCTGGCCTCGGCATTATCGCTTCAGCAATCATGCTGGGATTTGGATTGTGGTGGCTCGCCCGTTCCGAAGCCGCCGCTCGGCGAAAAGGCGAAGGCTATGGCAGCACCGATATTGCGCCCCGCATAGCTGCCGATGATCCGATCATTCGAGAGCGAGCGACGACCGCACGCGAATTCGATCCCGCCGAGATCAGCCACGGCCGACACGGCAACACCCTGGTGCCGATCGGTTTTGCCGTGCTGCCGCTGGTTGTTGTCGTGAGTGTCAATCTCCTGATGTCGCTCGTCATTCTGCCGCGTCTGGACTTTTCCTTTCTGGCGGAGCCGCGCTGGGGCGCTACGTCATTGTCTGCCGTTGCGGGTGTATGGTCGGTGGTGGTGGCACTCGCGACCGCGATCCTTACGCTTATCCTTGTCAATCGTCAGAGGTTACCGACGTTGCGCGAGAGCATGGATGCCGGCGCCAACGCCTCCGTCTTGCCGGCGTTCAGCGTCGCCAGCCTCGTGGGCTTCGGCGCCGTCGTCGCGATGCTGCCCGCGTTTGCGATGGTGCGTCAATGGGTGCTTTCAATTGGAGGCGGGCCGTTGGTCTCGCTCGCGATGGCGACTAACGTACTGGCCGCCCTGACCGGTTCGGCTTCGGGTGGCATGACGATCGCGCTCGATGCGCTCGGCGACACCTATATGCGCATAGCCGCGGAGCAAGGCATCGATCCCGCGTTGATGCACCGGGTAGCCGCAATTGGCTCCGGTACCCTTGACAGCTTGCCGCACAATGGTGCGGTCGTGACATTGCTCGCCGTCTGTGGCTCGACGCATCGCGAGAGTTATCTCGATATCGTCATGGTTGGGATTGTCAGCGCACTCGTCGCCCTCGTGGCGGTCATTGTCCTGGGCTCGACGTTTGGCTCTTTCTAAAACGATGCGAGCGCATACGTCGGTCCTAATGCACCAAACGCGCTCTTAGGCCCGCGTATTCTTTCTCCGAAATCGATCCGGCCGATTTTAATCGGTCAAGTTTTTCGATCTCGTCGGCGGCGCTGAAGCCCACGAACTGGCGCAAATTATCTTGGGCCTGCTTGACTTGGGCTTGATTGCGCTCGGCCATGCCCCGCCCCTGCGTGAGGAGGTATGCGAAAATGCCGACATAGGGCAGGATGATGAGCAGGATCACCCAACCTACCTTGCCTACTCCAGACACGTCATGGCGACGAAAAAGATCGCTCGCGACGATGATGAACAACCAGAACCATAGCACAAACATGAACACGGCGAATGCGTCGGCCACGAAATTGGTGAACGTGAAACCACCCTGAAATAACATTATCGTTCTCCATTTTCCCGGAATCGCGCACGCATCGCAGCGTACTTTCGATCGCCGCCGTCAGCAGCCGACGACAAGGAACGCACGGCCTGCCGGGTGATGCTAACGTCTGGCACGCGAAAGTTGATCCGAAAAAACCCTGAGATGCCCGGATGGATACCCTGATCGTTTACGCGGAGCGGAGACGCGATTCTGCGGATCGTCTTACCGCGCGAATACCGCCGTACCTAACGCGATGATCAGTATCAGCAACGACATGGCGGCCGCCGGCCACTGACGAAGAGCACTGTCCATCCGCTCGAGCGTCTTACCCCACACAACAGCCACCCGTATGCCAACATCTATTGCCACCGCAACGTCTCCCTCTGGAACGCGTGGCAACCAACGCGCCCAACGCCACAGCGCAATCGCAAGTACGGCGCCCAGCAAAACGGGCCAAAGCGCCTTCCATAGGACCGCAGGAGCAAGCGGGTCGGGCAGCGTTCCGCTCGGGACCGTCAGATATAGCGCCCACGGCACCACGAGCGAAACCGCAGCGGTCGCCAGCCAGGGCCAGACAAGTCCGACGGCCGCTGTCGCCTCCGGGTCTTGTGACGCCGTTTTCGCAAGGCTGCGCAAGAACTGCAGCATCAGCAGCGTCGTGCCGACAGCGGACAGCGTTGCAATCTTGCTCGCGATACTATCTCCCAGCAGTCCGTCGGCTACGAGTTTCGCCAAAGCGCCGCCAGTAAATGGGAGCCCGCCGAGGCCCACCGCAATGATTGCCACGGGCAGAAGCATCGGCCATAGGCGTCGGCTGCCGGTCGCGGCGATGACGCCCACGGACAGGAACAGCGCACCTTTGACCAGGACGTGGTGCGCGGCATAGAAAGCCGCTGCCAGTGCGGCGCGGTCATCTCCAGCGAGCATTCCCATGCCAATGACCGCGACGATGAATCCCATCTGGCTCACGCTCGAATACGCCAACACGACCTTGGGGTTGTGTTGCGTGATTCCAATCACAACGCCGTAGATCGCGGCGAAGAGTCCTGCGGCTGCGAGTGCCGTACCCCAATCGGGCAGTGCGGTTTCAAGGGGTAGAAAGCGGATCATTCCAAGGATGCTTGCCTTGACAACCGCACCGCTCAGCACAGCGGAAGCAGGCGTCGGCGCCGCTGCATATGCCAGTGGCATCCAGAAGTGGAATGGCACGAGGCCCGCCTTCATGCCCAGGCCGGCTATCAACAGGGCGAGGATCAGATCGCGTTGAGGCGAGGTCGGCAACGCCGCCGCGGCATCACGCATCAACAGGCTATCCCCCGGGATTTGCGCGGCCAGCAGCACGAACGCCATCAGCAGGAATGCTTCCGCCAGCAGCGCGAGCCCGATATAAACCGCGCCGGCGCGCCATGCACGGGGCGTTTCGTGGTGGATGACGAGTCCGCAGGCTCCGAGGGTGAGCAGCGCAAGAAGAAAATAGAAACTCACCATGTCGGCGGCCAGAAATACGCCGAGGCAGCCGGTCAGCGTCATCAACCAGCACACCACGAATCGCCCGCGGTTTGGCCGGCCCTGCATATACTGCAAGGCGTAAGCACCCGATGTGATCCACAACAGCGCCGCAACGCCAAGCAGCACGGCTCCGGGAAGGTCGAGGGCGAAAGTCAGGTGCAGGCGTGTTGAACCTAAGATCAGCGCGGTATCGTGAGTAGCAAGTAACACGGCGGCAAGCGCCGGGATCGGGGCGAACGTGAGGCACGAAGGCATCCGGTTCAGCGCGCGCGGCCAGAGGCATGCCAGCAGCATGCCGAGTGGGACGACGATGACGCTAGCCAGTAATGTCCTTGTCTCGATCATCGCGGCATACCCGTCAATGCCTCCGGGCGGCCAACCTGAAAAACATCGACGGGGCCGAGCGCGACGAAACCTAGTAACAGCGACGTCAGCGCCAGCGCCAGCGCAGCCGCCTCTTGATACCGCGGCACGACTATGCGCAACTTAAGCGGCTCCCGCGCTGGTACGAGCGCGCGCGCGAGCACGATGAACATATAGCCGCTCGTGAAGAGGCCTCCCGCGAGCATCACCATCGCCCACCACCATTGACCGGTTGCGACGGCCGCCTCGAGCAACAGCCATTTCGCCAGAAAGCCGCCACTTGGTGGCAACCCGATCAGGGACACTCCGCCGAGCGCGAACGCGAAGATCGTCATCGGAAGCGCGCGTGCGATCCCTCCAAGCTCGGCGATCCGATCATGCCCAAGCGCCGCGTAGATGAGTCCAGCGGCCATGAACATGGCCGCCTTCGCCGTCGCGTGCGAGATCGCCTGAAGCATGCCGCCGGTCAAAGCGCCGCTACTCTGGAGCTGTGTCTGCGCCGTGTCGAAGGCGAGCGGAAACATCAGGAACAGGTAACCGATCTGCGCGACCGTCGAATAGGCGATCAGGAGCTTGAGTCGCTCCTGTCGCAGTGCGACGACGCTGCCGAATACAATTGCCGCCGCCCCAAGCGCACCGAAGATTTGCGCGCCGGCTGGACCGAGCATCCCCGGCATGACGTCGAACCAGAGCCGTACGACGAGGAAGAACGATCCCTTCACCACCACTCCCGACAGAACCGCGCTGGCGGCCGCCGGCGCACCGGCGTGGGCCGGCGGAAGCCAAAGATGCAGTGGAAAGAGCGCGGTCTTGGCGAAGAGTCCGACAGTCATCAGCGCGGCAGCAACGAGTGTCGCGGGCTCCATATGAACTCGATGAGACAACAGAACAATGTCGAGCGTCGCATAACTGCCGTACAGCAGTGCCGTTCCAACCAGATAGAGAATCGAGCCGAGCAGAGCGAAGAGCAGATACCGCAGGGCGGCCTGCAGTGTCTCCGCGCGGCCATCGAGAGAGACCAGCGGTACCGCGGCAAAGGTGAGGAGCTCGAGCGCGACGTATAAGGTGAACAGATCTCCGCCCAGAAACACCATATTCATTGCGCCCCAGATCGCCATCAGCAGTATCCAGAACGCGAACGGTGCGCGGATTTCGACCGACCCCGCAGCAGTACCGAAGTCCGCATGGGCAAACACGCCGACGGCGCAGATCACGATCGCCATCGTTACCATCATCGCCGCCGAAAGTCCGTCGGCCCGCAACGCAATGCCGAGCGGGGGCGTCCAATCCCCGACGATGTATATCAGCCGGTGGCCGCTTCGCCATACGTCGGCGAAGATGACAAATGCGATGGCGAGACCGCACGGCAGAAGAACGAAGACTATCCTTTCAACGTACCGCCCGCCGAAGGCCAACGACAACAGAACGCCCGCGACCGGCAATACGATCGCCAGAACAAGGAGAGCTCCATCTTTCGTCGTCACGTCGGGCAAGAGGGTTGCGTCCGGCATCAGGAATTGCCTCTGTCCGTACTTGTGCCTCCGGAACTATCGGAGCTGAGCGTGGCTCGGCCGGTTTCTTGCAAAAGCCGCAGCATCAGTGCGATAGCCATGGCGGTAGCCGCGAAGGCAACCACAATCGCGGTAATGACCATCGCCTGAGGAACCGGATCACCCCCGAGACCAGCCGCGGCGGCCCTCCTGGCTATGACGCCGAACAGCAGAAACACGCCGCTCCCCAGCAGGTTGAATGCCAGTATCTTGCGCAGCGGCTCGGGATTTGTGATGAGCCCGTACAATCCAAGGCCCGCCAGCGCCGCACCGCATAGCCCGAACAACGTTGCAGCGTTCATTGGTGCCGCGCCCGTTCTGGCGGGCCCGCGGCCAGCAGGCCCAGTGCTACACCGATCGAAAGTGTCAAAGCGGCCTCCACCGCGACAATCATCGGCTTGGCGTAACCTGACGGGTAAGCAAGAAAGGCGTTCGCCCACACCAGGCCGGCGAGCCCGATAGCAAGGAAGATCACCGGCCCGACGACGAGTAGCAGGCGTAGCCAAGGCTGACTGATCGAAGGTACACTCTCCAGGCCAGCGATCATGACAAGGAGCCACATCGCGGCTAAGACCGTGCCGCCTTGAAAGGCGCCCCCCGGCTCGTTCGCACCGACCCAGCACATATAGATTGCCACCACTATTCCCACCGGTGGTAGAAGTTGAGCAAGAAAAGTCAGCGTAGTGTTTCGTTGCGCATAGACACGCAGCCCCGGTATTCCGCCCCACACGCTGTCCGGCGCCAACGACCAGACGCCGAGCAAGGCGAGCAGCAAGACCACTTTTTCGAGCAACGTGTCGAGCGCGCGGTAAACGAACAGAACGCCGGCGACGGGATTGCCGAGGCCAGTCTGCGCCAGGTTCTCCATCACTGTCGGGGCGAGGGTGGGAGTAACTTCGGGCGGCAGTAGTATCGCGGTTGCGAGGCCTGCCGCGATCAGGGCGCACAATACTCCCGCCGCAAGACGAGTTGGCAGGCTGGTCGGGATGCCGTTACCCTTGGAAAAGCGCTGGCGTGCGGCCGCACCGAGCATCAACAAGCCGGTCATTCCACCGCCGATCGCCGCTTCGGTCAGCGCTACATCTACGGCAGCGAGCCTGACCCAGGCGATGGCCATCAGAAGCCCATAAACGACGAACGCGATAGCGGCCGCAAAGGCCTCGCGCACGGCAATCGTCGCAGCACCGATTCCGAGGATCAGGACGACAAGACCGATATCGAAAAAAGACAAAAGGATCATCCCCGTGGTCCGTGTTGTCGAACGGCGCCTGCCATGAGCTGGGCAACAATCGCGCCGGACAATTGGACGAGCAGCCAAATGCTGACCAGCTTGAGCCCGCCGAGTAGTCCATTGGCATGTGGCAACAGCCCAAGAACGACAAGGCCAAGGCCAAGATTGTCCACCTTGGTCAGCGCGTGCAGACGCGTTAGCGAGTCCGGGAAGCGGAGCAAACCAACCGTACCCGCCAGAAAGAAGAACGCACCCGCCGAGACCGCGGAAACGGTGAAGATGTTAAACACAAGGTTCATCCGCCGCTCGTTGCCTTTGGGATCTCGCTCTCGGAATCGGACGCGTTTCTGACGAACGCGACTGCCGCGAATGCGGCAAACAGCGCCAACATCAATGCAACATCCACGATCGGCGACGTTTCGGTCGCCGCGGCCAGCAAAAGAAGTATAGCGACGCCACCCGTGCCCAATAGCTGCGCCACCATCATGTGGTCGACCTCGGCCGGGCGCTGAAGAATGACAAACAAACCGAGCGCGACCATCGTCAGCACGAAACCCGCGGCTCCGAACAGGAAGCTAGTCATTGCGCTGTACCCCTCCGAGTGTCTGCGTGCATAGGGTTTCCTCCGCGGCCAACTGCTCGACCACCGGCTGCGTTATATCGAGACAATGGATGGACAGCCCGTCGCCTTCCGCGGATCCGCACGGAAGCGTGCCCGGCAGCAAACTCACTATTGCGCAGAAGGTATTTCTCCTTGTGCCCGGCGGCAGGTGCGTTTGATAGATCACGAAGCCGGGCCGCAACGGCAGCCGAGGATCAAGCGCCCGCCAGGCGACGTCTATCCCGGCACCAATTGATTGACGCAGAAAGTGCAGTACGAGTTCGGCAAGCTTGATGGGACGCAGTTTCCATTGCTTCGCCGGCATCAGGCGCAGACTGGCCCAGGTTGCCGCGACAGCAGCTACCGACCCGGCCGCGAGATCGGCAGAGTCGGCGTCAGTTAGCACCAGCCAGAAGCCAAAAAATACGGCAGCGCGGGAAATCGCACCCGCGAGGGCACCGCCCGGATTTTTCACGAGCGGCCCCACGCGCCTGCTTCGTTCCTCCAACGGGTTCATTGACCCTACCAACCTCCGTATTGTTCGATCCAGCGGCACGCCTTCGCACACCCGCTGCCGGGATCAACACCAACTCACTTGGCGAGCATCAGGAGGCGGCCCTCAGGTTGCCGTTGCCTTCTTATCAACAGGCATAGCGTTCAAACGGTCCGCCGCTAGTGGCTGCTCCCTCCGCTTCTCCTGGATTTGCTTTTTCCTTTTGAACTGGGGGCAGGTTGCGGGGATTGTTCGGCAGCCAGGGGATGCTCGGGGATCTGAAGGCGATTGGTGCGGACGTCGTCCCGAATTGCATCGGTGTCCATCCTCGTACCGCGTTCGACGGAATCGCGCGGCTCGGCGGTGACGGCCGACGCCGCGCATAATCCGATTGTTGCACCGACCAACATGACCAGGCGTTTCATGATCGTTTTCATGGCCATTCCTCTAAAAAGCGAAGTCGAGTCTCGGGCCTATCTGCCAATCCGTGTAGTGACGCAAGGCAACGTTCGATGTTCGCGCTTCGTAAAGCACGTTGCTGGTAAGCGATATATTGCTGGCAATATTGTATTTAAGTCCAAGAGTCGCGGAGTAGATTTGATCTTTACGGCCGGTGTTGAGGCCGTCGGTGAACCAAAATGCTTCGATCAGCGGCGTGCTGACAATCGACCATTTCGGATTGAGCTTGACTTCGATTCCGACCAACGCATCGAAACGCCAGCGGCGAGCCTCCGCTAGGTCAGAAAATCGGTAGGTGAGCAGCACGAGCGGCGAGAGTGTCACATTGTCAAACTGGAAGTCGCGCGTGACCGAACCCATCACATCGTTGGAAGTGAACGCAAGATCGCGGTAGATGCCGTCGAAATCATATCTGTTTTCGTAAGTGGCGGTTATCCTCCAGCCGTATAGATTCTCGGTCAGCCGCGCCCCCAAGCGTGCGATCGCGGCATTGCCGTCATGCTCGGTTGCAAAAGATTCGAACTGTGTTCGAGCATAGATGCGGTACGACAAATCGGGCGACAAATTGCCGTCCAGCCTCACACTCACGTCAGGCTCATAAAAGAAGTCGCGACGCCGGTCGTCCCGGCTGAACAGCGCGTTCTCGGTATACGTTGGAGAGACGGATCCAACGACGCTCCAGGAAGGCGCGGTCGGAGCGAACGCAACCGGCTTGAATTCGGTCAGATCTAGGTCGGCGGCAAAAGCTCCGCTCGCGCTGAAAAATCCGAAAATCGGCAACAGAGCTCTAGATCCGCGCATTGGAATCTCCCACGGAGTCTTTGTCCATTGGCCGGAGCTCGTTCAGGCTACGCCCGCATTGTCACTTGTCAAGAAACCGCTCAACCAGCATTGAAATAGCTCGATGGCGTTGCAAACAAATCACACGCTCTCACTTCGCGGCAGGCGGTAGAGCGCGCGGAACCTTGTCGACGCGCCGACTCACGATTTGATTCGGGTCCGAACGCAGCCGTCGCTGGCCGAGCGAGCGTTGTCGAACGGCCTAGTAGTCCACCGCATCGCGGATAATCGGACAGGTCATGCAGTGACCGCCACCGCGGCCGCGGCCGAGTTCGGCACCAACGATCGTGACGACCTCGATGCCTTCCTTGCGCAGCAGAGTATTCGTATATGTGTTCCGGTCGTAGGCGAAGACAACACCCGGAGACGCACAAACAAGATTTGCGCCGCTATCCCATTGCGTCCGCTCGCGCATATAAGCATTGCCGCCGGTCTCGACCACGCGCAGCTTCTTGAGGCCAAGTGCATCGGCTATCACCTCGACGAACGGCTTGTCGTCCTTGCGCAACTCAACTCCGCCCGACTTGTTGCTCGGCCGGTATGAAAACGCGGTGATGTTGTTCACGATGTCGGGATAGAGCAGAACACAGTCGCGGTCGGCGAATGTGAAGACTGTATCCAGATGCATCGCCGCGCGGAGCTTGGGCATCGCCGCCACAATGACCCGCTCTACCGCGCCTTTTTCAAATAGCGCGGCTGCGAGTTGGCTGATGGCCTGGCGCGAGGTGCGCTCGCTCAAGCCGATCAGCACATTGCCCTTGCCGATCGGCATGACATCGCCGCCCTCGAGCGTGGCGAGGCCATGGTCCTGTGTCGGATCACCCCACCAAACGTTGACTTTGCCGGCGAAGTCGGGATGAAACTTGTAGATGGCTGTGGTCAGGATAGGTTCTTCGTGCCGCGCGGGCCAATAAAGCGAGTTGAGGGTGACGCCGCCATAGATCCAGCACGTGGTGTCCCGCGTATACAGCGTATTGGGAAGGGGAGGCAGCAGGTATTCAGTCATGCCCGCGGCCTCGCGGACAAGTTTGAGCATGTCGCCGCCGTGAGCGTCGGGAAAGTCCAGGGTCGATAAGCCGCCAATCAGGGTTTCGGCGAGTTCGCGGGGCTGCAGGCCATCGAGATAGCCGCGGATCTCATCGACCAGACCAAGGCCCACCTGATTGGGCACAACTTGATTGTCGAGAATCCACTTCTTGGCTTCGGGGATAGCGACCGTCTCCGTGAGCAGGTTATGCATCTCGACCACTTCGACGCCGCGATCGCGCATCTTTTGGACGAAATCGAAATGGTCCCGCTTGGCGTTGTCCACCCACAAGACGTCGTCAAATAACAAAGTGTCGCAGTTGGAGGGCGTCAGGCGTTGATGAGCACGTCCCGGCGCGCACACCATAACCTTGCGCAGCTGACCGACCTCTGAGTGAACGCCGAAGGGGACTGACGATCTGAGATTTGCTTCTGCCATGAGATCCGCCTTGCCTAGATGGTGATGTAGCCGGTCGCCAGCCCGTGGATGCCAACCGCCGCGCCGATCAGCGCGACGGCGAAGATGACCCATTCCACCGCGGTGAAGAGCTGCTTTTTCTGCTCCCGCTTCGCCCAGATGTAGAGCACGGTGCCGGGCCCGTAGAGGATCGCCGAGAGCAGCAGGAACTTCATCCCGGCGGCATAGAGCAGGAACAGGGTATAGATCACTGCGAGACCGGCGATGATCAGATCCCGCGTGCGCTCCTCTGGCCGCGTTCCGTAGGTTTCGCCGCGCCTGGCCATCAGGAATCCGTATGCCGCGACGAGGAAGAACGGAATCAGCGCCATCACGCTGGTCAGATTCAACATCAGCGAGAACGCGTCATTGGACCAAAAGGTGCTGATGACGAAAAGCTGAACGATGATGTTGGTCATCCATAGCGCAGCCGCCGGCACTTTGTTCTGGTTCTCGGTTGCGAAAACCTTCGGCATGTCCTTGGTCTTTGCAGCTACCGAGAGTACCTCGGCGCAAATCAGGGACCATGCGAGATAAGCGCCTAGCACCGAGACGATCAAACCGGCACTGACGAAGACTGCGCCCCAGTGCCCGACCACGGCCTCCAGCACCGTTGCCATCGACGGCTGACGCATGCCGGCAACGTCGGCGCGGGTGAGAGCGGCGTATGGCAGCATGGTGACCAGCACCATCAGGGTCGTTACGCCGAGAAAGCCAAAAATGGTCGCCGTGCCGACGTCGGAACGTTCTTTGGCATAGCGCGAATACACGCTCGCACCCTCGATCCCGAGGAAGACGAACACCGTAACGAGCATCGTCGCGCGGATCTGGTCGAACAGGCTGGCGGGCGGCATGCCTTCGCCGCCCCAGAAGTTCGCGCGGAACAGATTGGCCTTGAACGCGAAAATCAGGAGTACGATGAAAACCAGGATAGGGACGATCTTTGCGATCGTGACGACGGTATTGATAGCGGCAGCCTGCTGGACTCCCCGCAGGATCATGAAGTGAAAGAGCCAAATTCCGATCGAGGCGACGACGATCGCCGTAACCGTGTTGCCATCCCCGAAGATCGGAAAGAACGCGCCGAGCGTTGACTTGATCAGAACCCAATACGAAACGTTGCCGATGCAACTACCGACCCAGTAGCCGAGCGCCGACAAAAAACCGGGATAGTCGCCGAACCCGGCCTTGGCATAGGCGTAGACGCCGGCGTCCAGATCGGGTTTGCGTTCGGCGAGCGCCTGAAACACGCGGGCCAGCATGTACATGCCGCCTCCCGCGATGCACCACGCAATGATGGCGCCAAAGGGCCCGGTCGCGAGCGCGAAGGTTCGCGGCAACGAAAAAATGCCCGAGCCCACCATTGACCCGACCACCATCGCGGTCAGGGCGAACAAAGAAAGCTTCTGTGCCGGCTGCGACGTCATATCGAACCTCAGCAATGCCAGCCAGCGAAAACCCTTGTGGTTCGGGTGTGGCCCTGAGTGACGCTAAATCGGCTACAATTCGAGCGGAGTTGCAGCCGCATCACGACGCTGCTTTAGGGTCGGATTCCCATTCGCCCGGCACAATCGTGATAGGCCGACGAACCTCTCACGTTTCTCTCTGTAGTTGCACCAGGGTTCGTTACAAGGACGGCCGACGCCGCTTCATTGGCTTGCCTGAAACACTCCGCTCGTTTGGCTTCGAGTGCTTGGCTTGATCGGCTCGCAGCCGCCGCTTCGGAAATTGACAACCCAAGAAGCGCGGGAACAAGCAGGGCTAATGCAAATCGTGCGTTCGGATTCTGCATCATCGCCTCCTTTTTTAGAAAGGCATAGTGCACCTTTAGAATGTGCCGCGATATCGGGTGATCACCTAGTTGAAGACGTGGAATTACCCCTATCGCGGAATGCGAAAAGCTATCCCGGCCGTGAATTTGAAGACATTTGAAGAAAGCCGCTCTCTTGTTTCGATCTTTGAAGATTTCGATCGATGCAAGACGCGGGCGCGATCTTGCATTTTGGGCGAGCTTGCATTTTGCGCGAGCTTGCATCTTTGCATGACTATGCCGAACTGGACGAAGCATCCGGCGATGCTTCGTTTCCCTTGAACCAGGCAACATACAATGTGGGCAGAAAGATCAGCGTCAAAATCGTCGCGACCAACAAACCTCCCATAATTGCAAAGGCCATCGGTCCCCAGAACACCGTCGGAGCAATCGGTATCATACCGAGAACGGTGGATACAGCCGTCAGCATGATGGGGCGGAAACGGGAGCTGCTGGCATCGATGGCGGCTTCCCAAGCATTTTTTCCCTGGGAACGCTCCGCCTCGATCTGACCGATCAAGATCACCGCATTCTTGGTAATCATGCCCAGCAGCGCCAGGATGCCCAGGATTGCAACGAAGCCCAGCGGTCTGCCAGAAACCAGGAGCGCCGCGACGACACCGATCAGGCCGAGAGGCGCTACGCTGAGGACCAGGAACAATCGTTGGAAGCTTTGTAACTGGACCATGAGGACGGTGAACATGATGAGCAACATGACCGGTACAACGGCGATGACGGAAGCCTGCGATTTCTTGCTCTCTTCTACAGTCCCGCCAACAACGATATTATACGATGGCGGAAGGGTCTTTATCAGGGTTTCCACCAAGGGTGAAAGCGAGGTCACTACCGTCTCCGGCAGGGCTCCCGCGACGATGTCGGCTTGCACGGTCAGGGTCGGAACGCGGTCGCGCCGCCAGATCAAGGGATATTCCTGCTCATATTCGAAGGTCGCAAACTGACTGAGCGGAACCGTTTGCCCACCGGGCAACGGCACTTGCAGGGTGCGCAGAGTGGAAAGCGAGACGCGCTGCTCATCCGTCGCACGTGCGATGACGTCGACCAAAAAGATATCGTCGCGCACTTGGGTAACGGCGGTGCCGGATATGACGGTATTCAGAACATTGGCTAGTGCTTGCGAGCTGAGGCCCAGCAAGCGCGCCTCATCCTGGTCGACACGAATGCGCACCTGCCGGGCGGGCTCGATCCAGTCAAAATTGACCTTTTCGGCTTTGGGATTGGTTGCGATGATCTGGGCGAGCTTGAGAGCAATGGCACGAACCTGATCTACGTCGGGACCACTGACGCGATATTGCAGAGGCCATCCGACCGGAGGCCCAAGTTCAAGTGGGTAAACCCGCGAAATTGCGCTTGGAAGCTGTTCTGCCAGGATTTCTTCCAGCTTCAGACGAAGACGCTCGCGGGCCGCGACGTCCTTTGCAACAATTACGCCTTGGGTGAAAAAATTGTTGGGTAACTGGACGTTGAGTGGCAGATAGAAGCGAATAGCGCCGCGGCCCACATAAGTGCTCCAGCGCGAGACATCTGGATCGCCCTTCAGAGCAGCATCAAGGCGTTGCGCCGCGGATTCGCTGGCATAGATCGACGCATTCTGCGGCAGACTGAGGTCAACGAGCAACTCCGGACGATCCGAGGACGGAAAGAATTGCCGGGGTATCAGCGGAAGCGCGAGAAAGGACGCGACGAAGAGGGCCAACGAAGCGAAAATTGTTACCCATTTCCCTCGCATCGCAAGCGTGAGGAAATCCCGATACCATTGGTAAATCCTGCCGGGACTGGCGGCCTTTGCCGCCTTCGGTGGAGTGAGAATGACGACACCCAGCAGCGGCGCAAAGATGACCGCAACGAACCAGGACACGATCAGTGCGATGCTGACCACCGCGAAGAGCGAGAATGTGTATTCTCCCGCTGAACTGGCAGCAAAGCCGACCGGGACAAAACCTGCGATCGTTACCAGCGTTCCCGCCAGCATGGCGAACGCGTAGGTCCGGAACGCGTAGGTCGCGGCCTCGACCTTGTCGTCGCCTTCCGCCAATCGATTGAGCGTGGCGTCCGTAGTCGTCATCGCGTCGTCGACGAGCAACGCGAGGGCAATGATAAGTGCGCCGAGCGATATTCGCTGCATATCGATGCCCGCCATTTTCATGGTCGGAAAAACGATGGCCAGCGTCAACGGAATGGAAAGTGCGATGATCAAGCCGGGGCGGACACCGAGACTGATGAAGCTCACCGCGAGAATAATCGCGATCGCTTGCAGCAGCGACGTCATGAATTCGGAGATGGCGCCGTCGACGGTGACGGCCTGGTCGGCGATTAATTTCGGCTCGATGCCGATAGGCAGGTCCGCCGTGATCCGCGCCATCAATTGCTTGATGTTCGCGCCCAGAGCAAGAATGTCACCGCCTTCTCGCATGGCGATCGCAAGTCCGATCGCCGGTTCGCCATTCACACGAAAAAGTGGCTGTGGCGGGTCGGAGTAATCGCGCCGTACTTGCGCGATATCGCTAAGGCGGAGCATCCGTCCGCCGGCGACGAAATTGGTGTTCGCGACATCCTGTTCGGACAGAAATGCGCCTGAAACCCGCACCGAAAGACTTTCATCGCCGGTTTGAATCGTGCCGGCCGGCCGTACGATGTTCTGCGCTTGCAGCGCGGCAATCAGTGCAGATCGGTCGATCCCCAGGCTGGCGAGTTCCTTCATCGAGAATTCGACAAAGATCTTCTCGTCTTGGGTTCCCAGCAGTTCGATTTTTGATACGTCAGGCACAAGCAGCAGCTGCGAGCGGATATCCTCCACACGGTCACGCAGTTCGCGGTGCGTGAAGCCATCGCTTGTAAAGCCATAGATGATCCCGAACGTATCGCCGAAATCATCATTGAAGCCGGGCCCAATAATTCCTGCCGGCAGTGTGCTCCGGATATCGCCGACGTTCTTGCGAACCTGATACCAGGTGTCGGAAACGTCTTTTGCGCTCGCGCTGCCCTTCAGGTTGACAAAGATTGTCGTGACGCCGGCACGCGTGAAGCTGCGCAGAAAATCCAGGTGAGGGGTCTCTTGCAGTTTGCGCTCGAGCCGTTCAGTGACCTGCTTGAGCGTCTCCTCAACGGTCGCTCCGGGCCAAGCCGCCTGAACTACCATGGTTTTAATGATGAAGGCAGGATCCTCGCTGCGGCCAAGTCGGAAATAGGACAAAACCCCCGCGATGACAGCAACAATCATGATATAGGCGACGAGCGAGCGGTTTTTGAGCGCCCATTCGGAAAGATTGAGCCCCGTCATGGCTCTGACCCGAGCACGCGAATCTTCTGGCCCGGGTGGAGCGCCTGAACACCCGCCGTGACTACGATTTCGCCGGTGTCGAGTCCCTGGGAAACGACGACCCGCGCCTGGTCAAAGCGCAACACGTCGACGTTTCGGATTGAAACCGTATGGGTCGATGGATCGACAATCCATACCGCCGGCTGTTGATTGATCTTCGTTAATGCCGTTGCCGGTATCTCGATGATCGGTCCGGCGTCGGTTTCCACGCGCCCGACCACGGTCGCCCCGAGTCGCATTGCCAGCGGAGGGTCAGTCAAGCCGACTTTGACCTCGAAGGTTCGGGTTACAGGATTGGCTTGGGCGGCGACCTCGCGGATACGTCCGGAGGCAGTCACCGAGGGATCGTCCGTCAGGCTGACGGTGATCCGGGGATCGGCAGGTGCTGATCGAAGGAACTGGGCCGGAATGTCGAAAATGGCATCGCGACCGTCTTTCCGCGCAAGCCTGGCGATCATTTGCCCCGCCTGAACAACTTCCCCCGCGCCAGGACCTATTGCGGTTATTATCCCCGGCGCATCGGCCTTGAGCTCGGTGAAGCTTACCAAATCATGTGCGGTATGTAGCTGGGCTTCGGCTGCATCTACTTGCGATTGAGCGGTTTGTTGCGCCTGCGTCGCGACATCGAAATTGGCCCGCGTCGTCCATCCCTGTGCCAGAAGCGTCTCCTGGCGTTCGAAATGATTGCGCGCCTGCGTTAATTGCCCCTGAGCGGCCGCAAGACCTGCCTGCGCCTGCCGCAGCGCGTTCAACTCGTTCTGTGGTTCAAGTCGTGCCATTATTTGCCCGGGTTCCACCCGGTCCCCGAGCTTGCCGCTGCTTTCCAATAGCCGCCCGGAAATTCGAAACGCCACGCTCACTTCATCTTCAGCCTCGATACGGCCTGTAAATGTAACTTGCTGACCGCCCTCACGTTTCTGAACGGTTGTCGTCCGAGCTGGACGGGCTGCCGGAGCTGCGGTGTCTGTCTCTCTCTGGCAGGCCGCGAGCAGCAATACCGGCGCAATTGTCATGAGCGCCATCATAAGCATTCGATATAATGTCGTCTGGTCGGCGCGCATGGGCATGACGGAACCTTCGATGAGAGCTGCAGATCGCTCGGCCTGCAGATATCCTCGCCAAATGCGACCTGCGCCCCAACCCGCATTTGTTTATAGGGGCGCCGCAGTTCGTCAGCGAAATACACCGATCACCGTCGAGTATTTTCGATCGGAAGATCATCTTCCGCTATCAGTAAATGTACTGAGCGCGCTGATGTATTCCCGGATAGAAGTGTGTACCCGAAATCCGCCCGCAGCGGTCGTGCCCAGCGGCTGAAATGCTGCTGCCGAGACATCATCACGCGCGGCGGAAAGCGCTTCAATCCTCATCCGGTTGATTTAGCGAAATGTTGAAACTTGATTCAATGAAAACGAATTCTCGACATGTTACTTGACGGGGATTTCACTAAGGGTATTTACTACCGCAATCGACCTAAGGGAGAGTGAGCAGTTTCATACACCGTGCCATCTGAGAAAAATCGGGCAAGAGCCAATGATGAAGGCACACAAAGCTCGCATAAACGGATCGCACCGAGTTGACGGATCGTACCGAGTTCCCGGTCGGAAATGGCCAAGGATGGCTTCGGAAGAAGCGTGCGATAAGCTCTACTGGATGCATGCTCCGGAATTTCTTTTTCGAATGCGAGCCTCGCATACAGGGCGATTTGTCTACGAGAGCATAAATCCGGCTTTCGAACGCTTGCTTGGAACCTCGTCCGAGAACATCCGCGATAAAGCCGTTTCGGACTGCATGAGTGCCGGAGACGCGAAATCCATTTGCGCATCCTGCGACGCGTGTCTTGCTGACGGAGAGCCGGTTCGTTGCCGGCATCGCCTTGCTCTCGGCGGACCGCAACGAAACTTTGAGACGACGGTCGCTCCCGTCCGTGATCCCGTAAGCGGCAGCATAGTCAGGCTGGTTGGCAGCCACCGAGCCATCAAAGAGGGGCGCGATGCTGTCGAGACTGCCACAAGACGAGTCTCGGCGAATCGCAGCGTCCGGCTGTTATCGCTTCAGGAAGAGGTACAGCAGCGGATTGCATCTGACCTTCATGATTCGACTTGCCAACATTTGATTGCTGCCAGCTTGAATGTAATGCGGATGAGGCGCGCGATACACGATGCCGGCCATGCGGATACCGCCGAAAGCCTCTGCGACGAAGTCGATGCGTCGATCGATCAGGCGCTCAGGGAAATCCGGGCCTTTACCTACCTATTGCATCCGAAAAATCTGCTCGCCGACGGACTGAAGATTACCATCGAACAGTTCGTAGACGGATTTTCAGCGCGCACTTCATTGAAGGTTGACGTTGAGATCGCTCCCGAGGTCGATGAGCTGTCATACGAGGGGCAGCGCTCGGTGCTGAGAGTTATTCAAGAAGCCCTTACGAATGTTTTTCGTCATGCGAAAGCAACAGAGGTGAAGATCGCGCTGGAAGCTACCGACACGCATTTCAAGCTTCGGATTAGTGACAACGGCCGCGGCATGCTGGTCGGCCAGGCGAGATCGGGCCCCAAGGCGATGTCGTTTGGTGTCGGAATTCCCGCTATGAGAGTCAGGTTGCAGCAGATGGGAGGGGCTCTCGAAATCCGCTCTTCTTCGGCAACGGAACGCCGAGGTACGACGTTGTGTGCGGTAATTCCGCATTCTCTCCCGCGTAAGGGAACGCGTTGCCAACAGCATTAAAAGTCCGCCAGGCTGCTCGAAATATTGGAGGAATGTGAAGAATCCGGGGAAGTTTTAGAGACGAACGGCAGTGATGCAATTATGTCGCGCCCGATGTGGAGCGACATTGGAGTTTGTTCGGTCATGAAGCGGTTTCTTATAGCTGACGATCATGAAACGGTGCGATCAGGACTCCGTGCCGTTTTGGAAGGGCATGCTGGCTGGGAGGTCGTTGCCGAGGCGCACGACGGCAGCGAGGCGGTCGCCGGGGCTATTGAAAAACGGCCCGACGTAGCCATCGTTGATTACTCAATGCCGCTAATGACGGGGGTGGAAGTTGCACGGCGGATCAGGGAACATCAGCTGGTAACGGAAATACTCATTTTCACGATGCATGACTCAAACGTGCTTGCGTTGCAGGCGTTCCAGGCGGGTGCCCGCGCGTTTTTGCTGAAGTCTGATGCGAATAAAATGCTCTTGGCGGCCGTTGAGTCGTTGATAGTTCACAAGCCGTTTTACGCCAGCGCTTTTTCGAGCGAACTAATAAAAGGCATGTCGACCGGAAAGCGCGGCCCGAGCCAAATGCTTTCGCCTCGGGAAAAGACGGTCGTTCAATTGGTTGCGGAAGGCTACAGTAACAAGGCCGTCAGCGCGATCTTGAATCTCAGCATAAAAACGACAGAGACGCATCGAGCGGCCGCCATGCGCAAGCTTGACATTAACTCGACCGCCGGCCTGGTTCGCTACGCGGTTCGCACCAAACTCGTGCAGGCATGAGATCGGCGGTTTGTTCATGATTCAAAGCCCAGTTCGCTCGATCATCTTGCGTTGAATTCGGAAGCTAGATCTCCGGACGATAGGTAGAGTTACAGGTTTTCGGCCCATCTTCCGAGACTGCTACATCCTTCTTCCGGTTTGAAGAAGAGCCTTGAAGATAGTGAGCCCGCGGCGACATTAGATGCCGGCAGTAGTCGATCAGGAAATCGGGACATTCATCCCCCGAGTCTCAGGGTTTTGTGGGATTAACGGTGGGCATTCCGAGCCGTATCCTCGATTGTTCCGCTGCCGCGTTGTTGTCGTCGGCGCCCCATAGCTGCGGTGGTTCCAATCGATAGGAACGTCGCTGTGAAGCAGATATTGATTGCGGACGACCATGAAGTCGTGCGGTCTGGACTTCGCGCGATCATCGAAACTCGCGCCGACTGGGTGGTGAGTGGGGAGGCGAACAACGGTAGGGACGCCATCGCGCTCGCTTTGAAAAAGAAGCCGGATGTAGCGATCGTCGATTACTCGATGCCGATTATGAATGGGTTGGAAGTCAGCCGTCGAATCAAATTTCATGGTCTGCGCGCGGAAGTGCTGATTCTTACGATGCATGAAAGCGAAGAAATTCTGACCGAAGTACTTCTGGCAGGAGTACGAGGATTTCTGCTAAAATCAGACGCAAGGAGTCATCTTATTGCGGCTGTTGAAGCATTGCTTGAGCATCGACCCTACTTCACCGGCGTATTGTTGGAGAAGTTGCTTCGCGAATACCTGTCGAACAAGAAGGACAGGTCGGACGTCCTGCTATCTTCGCGAGAACAGAGCGTCGTTCAACTGGTTGCGGAAGGACACACCAACAAGTCCGTCAGCGCCGTCTTGAATCTTAGTGCAAAGACGGTCGAGACTCACCGCGCTTCGGCAATGCGTAAGCTCGGTATTTCATCCACGGCCGAATTGGTCCGGTATGCAATTCGTACAAAATTGGTCGGACTTTGAAAGGAAGATACCTTTCGGCGCGGAACGAGTATTGAGGGCTCAATGACCGAACCGAAGGTGAATCCGGACAGAATTGCCGAAAACGTTCAACGCCTTGAGCTCTCATCTGAAGTGGAGGGCGCCGGGCGGGGGTTCACCCTCGCCGCAGCGCTCTGCGTGTTGAGCGTCGTCCTCGGTATTCTCCTCATATGGCGGACGTCTTCCAGCCTTCTCATCATATTCGCCGGTATCCTGTTTGCATCTTTTCTCGATGCCTGTGCCCGAGCACTCGGTCCCGTCATCCCTCTCGGCCGTGTATGGCGATTGACCCTGGTGATTCTGGCCCTGACGGCCCTGATAGTGCTGGGCGCCATTTGGGGGGTTGGGAAAATTCCTGAACAAGCACGGCTTTTGATACATGTGATAGAGGCGCAGCTTGATGTCCTGCAACAACGCCTCCAGTCTATTGGCGTTGATTTGTTTGGTCCCGATGGTGACCGCGATCTTTCCCGCTGGTTTCCCGACCATGATAAGCTGTTCGGCCATGCTCAGACGGCCGTCGGGACAGCGTCCAGCTTCCTGGCCAACACCCTCGTCATTGTGTTCCTCGGCCTTCTCTTCTCATTTGATCCGCGAGCCTATCGCGATGGCGTCGTCTTGCTGGTCAGGCCCATGTCGCGCCAACGCGTGCGTGGCGTTCTGGATGAGATGGGCAGTGTCTTGCGCTTGTGGCTTGTCGGGCAACTTATCAGAATCGTGCTTATGACCGCGTGTGTCTGGCTTGCTCTTTATCTATTGGGGCTTCCAGGTCCTTTTCTTCTCGGCGCGCAGGCTGGCCTGTCAAATTTCGTTCCCTATCTCGGCCCAATTCTCGCTGCCATTCCGGTAGCATTGGTAGCTATGCCTCTGGGTCCCGCAATGCTGATCTGGGCCGTCGGGATCTATACCGCCATCCAGTCAATTGAGGGTTATGTGATCGGCCCTCTCATTCAGCGTCAGGCAGTGGAATTGCCTCCCGCATGGACATTGGTGGCCATCGTCTTGTTCGGTTCCTTGTTCGGCGTGATGGGCATTGCCCTTGCGGTGCCTTTGTTTGCGGTCGGTCGTGTCGCCGTCCTTCGGCTTTATGTGGAAGATTGGCTGCGAGCTGACCTGGGCTGACATCTGCGAGGAGGTTGCTATGGCGCAAACGACTTCCACGACTACACAAGACTCGCGGGCCGATGTGCGGGCGCGTGAAAGCCGACCAATGGCACATCACCAAAGGCACATACCGGATCGCGCTGGGAAAAGCCGCCGGCGATCTCGTACTCGCCGCACAGGCGCAGCTAACGGAGCGCATGTTCGGGCGGTAGATTTGAGTAGATTTGGCGCCGGTCGGGACGTTGAGAGGATGAACGATGGAGCTTACTCAAATCATCGGCTTCGTGGCGGGATTCGGTACGACCTTCGCCGCTCTGCCCGATTTGGTCGCCATGCTCAGACGGCGATCAATCGTTGGCATGAATCCCAGGATGGCCGCGATCTTGGGCACATTCCAGATCTTCTGGATATGGTACGGCCTTATGATTGGGTCGAGGTCCGTCGTCATGTGGAATGTGATCGCCGTAATCACGAATTTTCTCACGGTTGCAGCGTATCTGTACTTTCGCCGCAGCGAAACGCGATCGTGGTGACCGCGGCCACTGCGACATCGCGGGTCCTCCGCTCATTCCGGCAACGAGACCGGGAGCTCCGCAAGAACGCTGCCATGTTCGCGATGGTCAGGGCCTGCCATGAATCCCGTCATCGATCCTCGTGACGGCGACGTTGAGGATGACGCGTCAAGCACCAAACGTCGCTCGCTGCTATCGCTTGCCGGCAGCTTGCTGGCGGAGATCAGTCTTCCCAAGCTGATCTTGTCCTGGACAATGCTGTTCGTTGTTCCAGGTCTACTGCTCGGACTCGCACCGCTTGTTGCTTCCGCCTGGGTAAGTATGGTCTCGCGCAAAATCACATCCCCTCTGCTCGGGATCTGGCCTGCGTTGCTTCTTGTGACGGTGCTCGCCATCGGACTGTTCGGAGTGCGATCGCTGTTTCGGATGGCCGAGAGCAGTTTCTGGTCTTTGAATTCGCTTGCCGTCGAACCGATATACGTCGCTTGCCGGGAGGGTTTGCGGCACCTCGTCGAAAAGCTTCTGCAATCGCGACTTAGTGAATCTCAGCTTGCCACGCTGCGGGCCGGCACTGCAGGGGCGGCGGGCATCATCATTTTTGCTGTAGCGTCGGCAGTGGTGACGCTCTGCTGGCCAAGCTCGCGCTGGCTGGGCAATCTCACCGATCTCGCTTCGCCCCATGACCTGGTTTCTGTCGCCCTGGCCAACAGCATCGTGCTCGTCTCAGCCTATCTCGCCGTCGCCGCACTCGTCTGGGCGTTCGCTGATGCGACCATGCCTCAACCCCGTGATTTTGGTGAGTTCCCTGCAAGTGCGGGCGCGGATCACACGTGGCGCGTCGCTCACTTGTCGGATATTCACGTCGTAGGCGAACGCTACGGTTTTCGGATCGAAAGCGGTCGAGCGGGGCCGCGCGGAAATGAGCGCCTGAACCGGCTGCTCACCCTGCTGGATTTCATTCACGCCAATAACCCGCTCGACACAATTCTCATTACCGGCGATATGACGGATGCGGGCCGTTCCGCGGAGTGGTCAGAATTGCTCGACGCCCTGAAGGCGCATCCGCGGCTAGCCGAGCGGATTTTGATCTTACCCGGCAATCACGACCTTAATATTGTCGACCGCGCCAATCCAGCCCGGCTCGATCTTCCGACAAGTCCGAATAGAAAGCTGCGCCGACTTCGGTTTTTATCGGCTGTTGACGCTCTCCACGGTGAACGCGTTCGTTTGATCGATCAGGCCGGACGATGTCTTCTGGCTGGCAGCCTCTCCGAGGCGCTGAAACCGCATCGGACGGAAATGGCAAAGTTTGCCGAAGTCGGAAGGCCGCGGCTGTCCAGGAGGTTGAATGAATTATGGGCAGCGGTCTTTCCAATGGTGCTGCCACCGGATCGTGACGATGGTCTTGGCATAATCCTGTTGGACTCGAATGCCGATACGCATTTTTCCTTCACTAACGCTCTGGGGATGATTTCAGTGGAACAGGTGAGAGGGATTGAGATCGCCGCCGCGCTGTATCCCCAGGCGCGCTGGATCATCGCGCTTCACCACCATGTGATCGAATATCCCAAGGTGGCAAAGGTGCTATCTGAACGAATCGGTACAGCGCTGGTAAATGGAAATTGGTTTGTTCGGCGGCTCCAGGCGTTGGGAGGCCGGGTCGTGCTGATGCACGGTCACCGGCATATTGACTGGATCGGAAAATGTGCCGGGCTTGCGATCGTGTCGGCGCCGTCTCCGGTGATGGAAGCGACCGACGGCAGCAGCACCTACTTTTACATCCACACATTAGCGACACGAACGGACGGGCAGTTCGGCTTGCTGACACCCGAGCGAGTCGTTGTGGACGGTCAACCTTAGACTGGCAACCAGAGCCAGCTGTCGCTATCGGAATCCTTCAGCTCGAGCCTGATTCAACTGAGCTGAATCAGGCTCTAGCGTTATCCTTTTGTTTGAGCATGATCTTTTCGGAAAACCGGTTTCCACTTTTCCGGATCATGCTCTAACAAGCTGCAGACCTCAAGACGCCCGCATCTTGAGGTTGCAGCCCCAGAGCCGCTCGCTGCCTCGCGATGTTGAATTAGGCCGACTTTGCTGATGGCGGCGGTGTTTCGGTGACGGCGGCCTTGGCGAGCGCGTCGCGCAATATCTGTTCCTTCGTCTCATCAAGCGATGTTTTGAGCACGACGCCTCCGGCATCCCTGATTTCCTTAAGCACCTTGTCTGCCGTCATGTTTTTGATGAGAACAAACAGAGCGGCATTACCGGGCTGGATGCTCGCTGCGAGTTCCTTCATGAAGGCATCATTGATGCCGAAATCGGTCAGCGCGCCGCCGAGCGCCCCCGACGCCGCACCCAAGGCGACGCCTACGATCGGATTCAGAAAGAGGACGCCTATCAGGAGGCCCCAGAAACTTCCCGAGGCCGCTCCCATAGCGGTCGTGTTGACAAGCTGGTTCAGTTTGACGGTGCCGGCTTCGGTCTTGATTGCAATGACTGCGTCGTTGATCGTTATCAGATATTCTTTCTGCAATTTGAGGAGACGTTGACGTACTTCTTCGGCTTTCGCCTCGGACGGATACACGATGACGACTAAGTCGGACATGGAAACCTCCGTTAGGTTGAAGTCCCCCTCCCCAAACCGAAATACCCGATTGTATCTCACAACTCCCTAGATCGAAATAGTGCCCGTCACGAGACTGTAAAGGCCGACGGCAGCCGCGACAAGGATAGCTCCGAACAGGAGCCCCTCAACAAGTGTAAAGGCAGTCTTCTTCTGCTCGCGCCTCGCAATAACAAATAAAACCGTTCCGGGCGCATAGAGAAGCGCCGACAGCAGCAGAAACTTTGCGCCGCCGGCGTAGATCATGCCGGCCGCGTAGATCGTCGCAATCGCTCCGCGAATCCAGTCGATGGCACGGCTACGTGGGTCGGCTGCGTAGGTTTCTCCGGTCCATGCGAGTTTGAGCCCGTAGGCAGCGACCAGCAGATAGGGAATGAGCGTCATCGAGCTCGTCATCTTCAGCGCGAGCGTGAATGCATACTCCGCGAAATAAGTGACAAGCAGGAAAACCTGTATGACGATATTTGTCAGCCACAGCGCCCCGGCGGGAACTTTTTTGGCGTTCTCACGCGCAAGGAAAGACGGCATCGTGCGATTTACCGCCGCAGAGTGGAGGACCTCAGCGGCGAGCAGCGACCAGGACAGGTAGTTGCCGAGGACGGAAATGAGGAGGCCGACGCTGATGAATATCTTGCCCCATGGTCCTACGATGGCCTCCAGTACGCCTGCCATCGAAGGGGTAGCGAGCGATGTCAGTTCCGGACGCAATAAAATGCCATACGACAGCATCGTGACCAGGACGAGCAGACAGAGCACTCCAAGAAAACCCAAAACCGTTGCGATCCCCACGTCGTCGCGGTTTCTTGCATAGCGCGAGTAGACGCTTGCGCCTTCGATCCCCACGAAAACGAAGACGGTGACCAGCATCGTGTTGCGGACCTGATTTGACACATTCGCGAAGGTCGGTTCTTCGCCGCCCCAGAAATTCTGCGCAAAGATGTCGGCCTTGAATGCAAATATGACAATAACGATGAAGAGAAGTATCGGCACGATTTTGGCGAAGGTCGCAACCGTATTGAGTGCGGCGGCTTCCTTGACGCCGCGAAGGATCAGGAAATGCACGCCCCACAGCAGCGCGGACGCCGCAGCGATCGCGGTGGGTGTCGTCCCATCGCCAAAGATTGGAAAGAACTGTCCCAGCGTCGCCTTGATCAGCACAAGGCAAGCGACGTCGGCGAGACAGCACCCGGTCCAGTAGCCCACCGCCGACGCAAAGCCGAGATAGTCTCCAAAGCCCGCCTTGGCATAGGCGTAGATGCCTGTGTCCAGATCTGGCTTGCGCCGGGATAACGTCTGAAAGACGAAGGCGAGCATCAGCATTCCGACGCCCGCGATGCCCCAGGCAATCAAAGCACCCAGGCCTCCGGTGGCGCGGCCGAATGATGAGGGCAGGGCAAAGATGCCCGAGCCGACCATCGATCCAACAACAAGCGCGATGAGCGCGCCGCGCGAGAGTTTTTGATCGGATGAATTTGACGATGCGGTCATGCACGCTCCGATTCTTCGAGTCTCGTATCGGTACACTCCTGCCGAACAGCTTACATCACGATGCGATTTGCAGGGCCGCCCGTCATCTCTTTGTGGGATTGGTGCCGGCCTGATCACCCGGACGCCGGTGATCGTCGTTTAGTTGCTGCCTGCTTTGCCGACGCAATTGATGGTGCCGGTGCCGCCACTGAGCTTCAATCGCCATCTTTTCAACGACGATCGTATTCGGCTTGATGAGCGGCATAGCTTGTGTGCGGTCATGCCAGGTAGCGAGAAGAAAAGTACCAACAGCGGTCGTGAAGAACGATATTTCTTTTGATGTCATTCGTTCCCTCTTGCGTGCATGTCGAAGACAATCAAGTGGCGATGTCCGTCAGCGCTTGAACTCGAACGATTGCCGGCATGCTGCACACGGTCGATCTGGAGAATCGATCAAGGCCGACGATCATCACGTGGCGGGCTTGCCATCGAGTACAACGGTCGCTTCAGACAGGCGGAGGAAAAGTTTCCGGCGGGCGGCAATCGGAGGCCAGGCATAGAGAAAGATTTCCGATGGCTTCCAGATCGCAACCCAGCCAAGAATAAGAAAGCTCTCGGTCAGGATTTGGGAGAGAGGATCCTCTCTCATCCTTTGCCCGAAAAGCCAACCGAGCAACAGACAAACGGAAAGAATCGCAAGGCCGACAACGAGTGACAGTCGCCCGGTCTTGAACAACTCACCCATCTCCCTTGATACAGCCTGCCTGCGAAGGCCAAAATAATCCTTGATCGTGCTTGCAATGTCGAATTCAGAGGCCTGCAAAAGCTCGTCCGACGGGAGATGGATGACAATTTCGATTGGGATGTTCGACGGCAATTCCAGAGCGCGATCGACAATGTAATCTTCGGCCTGTAGCGCGAGGTCACTTTCCCGGAATGGAGACGGATCCAGCGTGTTGAATAGCTGCGATACCTTGCGCAATTTCATCTCGATTCGTCCCACTCCCGCAGGCTCGGTCGAAGGTGCCCTCATAACGCGTTCTCAATCGCAGCTTCTCAACAGCAGGAGACCCGTCGCTATTGCCTTGCGTTCATTCTGCTTTGCCTTCAGACCAAGCTCTCCAAGCCTATCGCGCGCCCTGAGGAGCTCTCGCGGGCTGTCTTAGGAGCGCGCCGGCGGTGAGGAGTACCTTGACCATTATCGCCAGCCGCAGACGCGACGTCCCCTGTGCCACCAGCAAACCCATCGCCGGCGACGACGGCGACGCGGATTAACAACAACGACCTGCGCTCTCTGCACTAGCTCGTCGACTCTAGCGCCGTTCTTGGCGATGCCCAATGGGATCGCGTCAGCGGCTCCTGGCGCGATGACCCAGCCGACCGTAGCGACGCCCGCAATAGCAACGGCGGCACCAGGCAGAATGTCGGTGAGCATGGTACGACGACTGATGTCCATGTGGTTGCTCCCTGGTTCGAGAATCTCTTTTTTGCAGACCGCTGCGGAAGCTGGAAATATCAGGTGGTTTGCGAAGGCTAACCCCAGCGCTCTCACGGTTGAATACAGCTTTAACGCGTTTGTCGTCAGGGTGATTCCCTACCCCCACCAAGGTGATCATCTGATACCGTGGGGTGTGGCAAGAGCGCACTGTTCGTGTGCGGAAGCAGTGCACCGGCGCCGTAGTTGCCTGGTGACCCCCGAGTGACCCCCGAGCGATCCTCTCGCTCACCCCGCCGTCCGCGCCCTTCGCCCCTCGATCGGATACGCCGGATCATTGAACCCCGGCGTCGACGGATGCCCGCTTGCCACCAGCCGGTCCACCAGCGCCTCGTCCTCGGCCGTGAAGCGATAGTCGAGCGCGCGGATGTAGTCGTCCCACTGCTCCTCGGTGCGGGGGCCGGCGATCACGCCTGACACGAACGCGGAGTTCAGGACCCATGACACCGCGAACTGTCCGGCGGTGATGCCTTTTGCCTCGGCGTGCTGCTTTATCTCCTGCGCCAGCTTTAACGATTCCGGCCGCCACTCGGTCTGCATCATGCGGGTATCCTTGCGGCCCGCGCGCGTCTCCTTGTCGGGCGCGGCATCGGGGCGGTATTTGCCGGTCAGCACGCCGCGCGCCAGCGGGCTATAGGGCACGATGCCGAGGCCGTAAAAATTGCAGGCCGGAAAATGCTCGACCTCGGGCATCCGGTTCATGGCGTTGTAATAGGGCTGGCTGACCACCGGGCGGTCGATGCCGAGGTCATCGCAGATGTTGCAGATTTCGGCGACGCGCCAGGCGCGGTAATTCGAGACGCCGAAATAGCGCACCTTGCCCTCTCGGATCAGTTCGCCCATCGCGCGCACGGTCTCGTGAAGCGGCGTCGAATGGTCTTCCTTGTGCAGATAATAGATGTCGATGTAGTCGGTGCCGAGCCGCTTCAGGCTTTCATCCGCGGCCTGCAGCACCCAGCGGCGCGACAGCCCGCCGCGGTTGGGGTCCTCACCCATCTGGTTGGCGAGTTTTGTCGCCAGCACCCAATTGTGCCTGTTGTTGGAAATGGCGCGGCCGACCACGTGCTCGGAATTGCCGCCATTATAGGCATCCGCGGTGTCGATGAAATTGACGCCGGCCTCGCGCGCCTTGGCGATGATCCGCCCCGACGTCGCCTCATCGGTCGGGCCGCCGAACATCATGGTGCCCAGGCAAATCGGCGAAATTTTTAAGCCGCTGCGGCCGAGGTTGCGATATTGCATCGGATGGGTCCTTTCAAAAACAGCTCGAGCTGCGCTCCCTCGCCCCGCCCTTGCGGGGAGAGGGTTGGGGTGAGGGGCTGTCTCCGCAAATTCCGAAGACCATTACTGCGGTGACTCCCCCTCACCCGCCGCGCGAAGAGCGCGGCGACCTCTCCCCGCAGGCGGGGAGAGGTGAAGAAGGCAACCCCCTCACTCGTTCTTTAATATCTTAAACACGCCATTGGCCATCGCGATACAGCGCTTGTCGACCTTCACCTCGGTGCTCACGAAAATGAGACTGCGGGTCGAGCGCACCACGCGCGGCTTTGACACCAAAATCTCCCCGATCTTGCCGGCCTCGACAAAATGGGTGTCGAGCTGCACCGTCGCCAAGGTCTGCTTGCCCGAGACATGTCGCGCCGTCATGCCGCAGCTGCGGTCCGCGAAGGTCATCAACAGCCCGCCCTGAACAAGGCCCCGGCGGTTATGGTGCTTGTCCTCGGTGATAATAGCAAATTCGAGCTCGCCATCGACGAGCCGCTGCCACAAGGGCCCGACAAGGCTCAAGAATCCGGTCGTATCCGCGATGCTCCAGCCGGAGGCTTTTAGCTTGTCCGCGGCAGTTATTTTGTCGTCTTTCGATTGCGCAGAAATTACACCCTCCATTGTCGTCCCTGCGAAAGCAGGGACCCATAACCACCGGCGCTCGTGAGGTGCAAAGCCGGTTATTATCGTGCCCCAAGCGCGTCCGCGGCGTATGGGTCCCTGCTTGCGCAGGGACCACCTATCAATCATTTCATCAAACGCTCACGTGGTGTAGTCAAGCCGGATGGGCTGGCCCTTCGATGATGCCACACGGCGGAATATTTTAGCGCGCTGCGCGGCGTTTACGCGCTTGCCGGCAAGCGCGCCGGCGCCGGCGCCGGCGCTGAAGCGGGCCGCGGTCGCGATCGCGCTGGTCGAGGCCGAGGATGGCGCGGGCGGCACGGCGCTGTTGTTGACCTTGCGCGCGGCGGGCTTGCGCGCCCATCGTGGCCAATGGGCGCTGCCGGGCGGACGCTGCGACGCCGGCGAAACCCAAATCGAGGCGGGCTTACGCGAGCTTGCCGAAGAGCTCGGCCTTGCGCTTACACCCGACGACGTCCTGGGCCTGCTCGACGATTATCCGACCCGCTCCGGCTATCTCATCACGCCTGTGGTGGTGTGGGCGGGCACGAGGGCCGCGATCTCTCCGAACCCCGCCGAAGTCGCCTCGGTGCATCGCATCGCGCTCGATCAGATCGAACGGCCTGACGCGTTCGATTTCGTCGCCATCCCCGAAAGCACGCGGCGGGTGATCCGGTTTCACCATGCGGGCCGGCTTATCCACGCGCCGACCGCGGCGTTGATCTATCAGTTCCGCGAGGTGCTCGCGGGCCGCGATACCCGCGTCGCCGAGCTGGAACAGCCGGTGTTCGCCTGGAAGTAAGCCCTAATCCGTAACGTTTCGGGGCTGACTTAAGCCATCAGCGCTTGCTAAGAGAATCCCATGCGCCCTCATGCGATTCGATACTTCCCCTATTTCGCGCTCGCGCTGCTCGTGATCGCGCCGCAGGCTCTGGCGACGGACACCACGGTGCTGCCCGCGGCCACCGCGGGAGCGATGGCGCAGGCGGCTTCGCCACCGGCGCTCGCGGAATATCGCCGCAAGCTGAAGGAATACCTCGCGGCGCGCGCGGCGTTCGAGGAGGAGGCCGGCGCCTATTGGAATTCGATCGCCGAGAAACGCCGCGGCCGCAACGCCAAGCGGCGCGAGCACCAGGCGATCGCCCTCGATGATTATGTGCTGACCCAGCCGCCGGTCTATACCGGGCCGAAGCGGCCGGTGAACCCGCAGCCCGAGGCCGAGGAACCGCGCGAGCCCCGCCGCGAGCGCAAATATATTCCCGTGGTCGCCGATCTCCTGAAAGCTGCCGCCGATCATTTCCAGTGGACGCCGCAGCGGCCCACCAGCGAACTCGAATTCAAGCGGGCCTATGCAAGCTTTGCTTCCGCCGCGGGGTTGACGCGCGAGCAGGCGGTGCGGGTCTATGCGTTCGAGACCGGCGGCAATGGCACCCACGCCTCGCAGTCGGGTTTTCACGGAACGCACGCGATCTCGACGGCGATCGGCTACAACCAGCTTCTGACCACCAACACCGTCGAACTGCTCGCCGAGCAGGGGCACGAATTCATAAAGTTGCTGACGGAGCGGGCGGCGGGTCTGTCAGGTGCCGCGCGGCAAAACATGGAGCACAAGATCGCGGTGCTGAAAAAAATGGTGGCACTGGCGCGTTCGGTGCCGGACGAGTGGGCGCAGCACGAAAGGATCGGCGATACGCCGCAGGGCTGGGCGCTGCATGCGATGGTGCTCGATATCGACGTCGGGCCGATGTTGCAGACCCACAAGCTCCTGACCTCGGTGATCTTCGCGCGCGCCAAGGGGTATATGCGCCCGCTCTCCGCCGCTGAACTGGAGATGATGAACCTGACCGGCGACGGCACCGGGCTCGACATGGTGACGATGCCGCTAGCGATGCGCGAGCAGGTCCCAACCTCGAATTTCTTCCAGCGCGGCGGCTACGAACGCAACCCGGTGGCGATCCACCACAACTCAGTTGCAAAACTGTTGGCGGTGACCGACTCAAGGATGGACTCGATGAGCAACCTGCCGGGCGCCAAGGAATTAGCGGCGGCGTTTTAGCTTTCGCTGCAACCAAAGCCGTCATGCCCCGCGAAGGCGGGGCATCCAGTAATCGGCTACGTCGGAATAAGACCTCGGGCGGCGCTGCGTACTGGATCATCCGCTGGAGCCTGTCATCGGGCTCGCCGGAGGCGAGACCCGGTGGCGGATGATGACACCGAAAATAGCCCCCTCTAATTCGGCCCGAACATGAACTTGCCGTCGCCCTCGAGGAACGGGCCGGTGCGCATGTAGAGCTGGCCGTTCTGGCCGATGAAGAACAGCGTGCCCTTGGGCACCTTCTTGGCGCCCTTCAAGAGCAGGCCGGCATTGTTGGTGCCCATCTTGTAGGAAAACGTCTTGCCTTCCTTGTCGTAGCCATAGCCCAGGTCCGGCTTCAGCTCCCACGGCGTCGGTGCTGCGGCTTGCGCGAAGGCCGAAGTCGCCGGCGCACCGATGGCGGTCGCCATCAAAAGGCTGGCCATCAAAAGAATCTTGCTCGAAAATCTCGTCATCATCCATCCCCGCTAAAAATTGGTCGTCCCGTTTTGAACAAATCACGAACGTCATTGCCGCGTCAATATGACGATCCCCATTCACGCATTCCGCCGCAGCGCACACGATGTGAGACTTTGTGATTTCCCGCATGCCGGTTGGCGACTATGTTCCACTTTCAGTCTAGAAGCGGTGTCGACAAAATAGGTTAGGGGGATGATTCGGATGAACCAGGTTATGAAAATTTGTTTGGGCGTCGCGTTGTCGTTCGCGGCGCTGGTTCCTGCGGCCCAGGCGGACGAATTCAAGCTCTCCAACAACCAGAGAATTTCCTGCAGCCGCGGCCTTGCCGCCGGAAAACTCAACACCGCGACCTGCAAGTCATACGCTTATTTGTTCAACGTCAAGACCTCGGAATATTTCCGCTGCCAGGTCTCGCTGGCGCTGACGCGGGACAACAAGGAAGTGATCAACGTCCAGACCGATGGCGGCTGCAGCAAAAGACCGCGCATCTTCGAGACCGATTCCAATTACCAATTCGACGCCACCGAAACCGAGCCGCCGAACACCAATTCGTTTTTCGGTCCCGGCGGCTATTCGGTGTGGGCAGCCGACTCTACCGCGCAAAAAGTCCGCGGCTGCATCACCATCTCCTCCGGCCTCGGCTCCGACATCTCGAAATGCCTGGATATGACGTTTAATTGATTGCTCTGGCCGAATTGAAGTCTGATTCGGGTTTTCGTCATGGCCGGGCTCGTCCCGGCCATCCACGTCTTTCTTGCTAGTTGCAGCAAAGACGTGGATACCCGGCACAAGGCCGGGCATGACGACCCGATTACGAAAACCTCATTCCCTTGGCTGTTTCTTGAGTTGGTCTGAGGCTCCGTTCGTCTCGTTCAATGCCCCATGCGCGCGGAGGCCGGATGGCCCGGCACCTTGAATCGCTTGCCGGTGTCGGTGACCTTGCCGCCGTCGACTTTCAGGATCGAGAAATCCTCTGTCATGAAATTGCCGGCGAGGATGTACTTGCCGTCAGGCGTGAACAACACCGCCTCCGGCAATCCGCCGAGTTCGATATCCTCCGTCTTGGTCACTTTCTTGCCGTCGATTTTCAAGATCGAGAGGCTGCCGTTCTTCTGGTAGAAGAAGGCTTTCTTCATGTTGGAGCCGCGCAGGATGGCTGAGACCGCGAGATCGCCGTTCGGCGACATCGCCATTCCTTCCGGGCCGTCGCCGACCACCACGCGGTCGATGATGCGCGGCGGGTTGGCCTCGAGATCGATCACGCTCACCGTATCGACGCTGCCGTCCGACGAGCCGGCACCGCCATTGTCGTTGGTCAGCCCAAGACGGCTGTCGGGCGTCACCACGACATTGTAGGGCCACTGCCCGGTCGGCAAATCGATCTTGCTGTAGGTCACCTTGTCGCCCGCGACATCGAGCAGCGATACCTTGTGCGCGGGGAATCGCACCGCCAGCGCCCGCTTGCCGTCGGGCGTGAACAGGACGTGCGCGACGCTGTCCGGGAATGTCAGCGTGTCGGTGACCTTGACGTCGGTGCCATCGAGCGAGAGTACGCTGACCGTGTTGTCGCCACGATTGGCGACCAGCGCCATCTTGCCGGAGGGAGAGATGCTCAGGCCCGAGGGCTGCTTGCCGACGGTGACGGTTGCCGCCAGTTTGGGCGGGCTCGCCTTGAGGTCGATGACATAGAGCTTGTTGTCCGGCACCTGTTTCAGCGCATCGCCGTCTTTAACGACATCGACCGAATCCGCCACCAGCGCGACCGAGCCCGTTGGGTCGATGTCGAGGTTGACCGGCGGTCCGACGATCGAATTCTTCAGGGGCAGGCTAACGACGGTCTTGGGGTCTTCGGGATTGGCAAGATCGACGATCAGGACCTGGTCCTTGCCGGGCGCCGACAGGATGGTCTTTCCGTCATCGTCCCACCAGACTTTCTCATCAAGGCCGACGATCATGAACGGCTTTGCCTGCACGGATTGGAGGCTCGAGCCGCAGAGCAGGATGGCTGCTGCCAGGGACAATTTAGCTGCGCGATTAACAGGCATTGTGGCGTTCTCCCGGATTGAACCCGCCACTGATGGCCGGGTTCGCGATTTTCAGATTACGCGGGCGGCCGCGTTGTTGCCAGAGCGAACGGCGGCCGCGTCGGGGTGATCCGAGACGCTTATGCAACCGCAACCCTGCCTTTGGCCGGAGAGGGTTGACCCCGGGCTTTGGTCCGTCCAATTTCAGGGGAATATTTTTCAAGGGGATATTTTTCATGTTTTCAAGATTGACGGCCGTTGCCGTTGCGGTGGTGGCCGTGCTGTCAGCGCCTGCGACCCGGGCGCAAGCCTTCATCAACGTGCTGACCGGCGGCACCTCCGGCGTCTATTATCCGCTCGGCGTCGCGATCGGAAAAATCTACTCTGACCAGATTCCGAACGTGAGGACGCAGGTGCAGGCCACCAAGGCGTCGGTGGAAAATCTCAATATGCTGCAGCAGGGCCGCGGCGAGATCGCGTTTGCGCTGGGCGATGCGCTGAAAGCCGCCTGGGAAGGCGACGAAGACGCCGGCTTCAAGTCAAAACTCAAGCGGTTGCGCACCATCGGCGCGATCTATCCGAACTATATCCAGATCGTCGCCACATCCGACAGCGGCATCCGGACGCTCGCCGATCTCAGGGGCAAGAGCCTCTCGGTTGGCGCGCCAAAATCGGGCACCGAACTCAATACGCGCGCAATCCTTGCCGCCGCGGGCTTGAGTTACAAGGATCTCGGCAAGGTCGAATATCTCCCGTTCGCCGAATCCATCGACCTGATGAAAAATCGCCAGTTGGACGCGACGCTGCAATCCGCCGGCCTCGGGGTGGCCTCGCTGAAGGATCTGAGCACCTCGGTCGACATCACCCTGGTGTCGGTGCCGAAGGAGGTGGTCGACAGGGTCGGGCCGCCCTTCGTGGCCGAGACTATCCCGGCCAATACCTATTCCGGCCAGGACAAGGACGTTCCGACCGCGGCCATCATCAATTATCTGGTGACCAGTTCCGCCGTCTCCGACGACCTCGCCTATAAGATGACCCGGCTGATCTTCGAGTCGCTGCCGGAGCTGGCCAACGCCCACGCCGCCGGCAAGGAGATCAAACTTGCGACCGCGGCTGCGGGCGGTCCGGTGCCGCTGCACCCCGGCGCGATCCGTTATTACAGGGAAAAAGGTCTGATTAAGTAGGGGCTAATTAATTTGGAGTGTCATGGCCGGGGCAAAAGCGCAAAGCGCGTCTTCACGCCGATGCCCCGGCCATCCATCTTTTTGAGTAAAACTTGATTTTTTGATGGATGCGCGGGCATAGGCGAGCGGAAGCGACGCCGTCCTTCGGACGACTATGCCCGCGCATGACGAATTGAGGCCGGTGCGCGAGAGATAATAAGCGCCGCTCGATACGGGCGCGGGGGACAAGAATGCTGCAGGCTGAGGGCACCGAGGCGGCCGCGAACGTCAAATTCGATCATTTCGAGCACGGCTTCCCGGCAGGCTTTGGCCCCGGCGGCTGGGGAAAGTTGGCCTATGCGGTCGGCATCGCCTTTGCTTCCTTCCAACTCTATGTCGCGGCCTTCAACTATCTGCCGAGCCAGGTGGTGCGCGGCGTTCACGTCGGCTTCCTGATCCTGATGACGTTTGGGCTCTCCGGCAACTTCACCGCCAAAGGCAATACCGGCCGTGCCGCCGGCTGGCTGATCGGCGGCGCCGGATTTTTGTGCGGACTCTATCAGTGGATCTTCTACGCCGACCTGATCGCGCACGACGGCGATCCGACCCGGCTCGATCTCGTGGTCGGCACCTTGCTCGCGGCCCTGATCTTCGAGGGCACGCGGCGGCTGATGGGCCTTGCGCTGCCCTTGATGTGCGGCGCCTGCATTCTCTACTGGTTCTTCGGCCAGCATCTGCCGGCGCCGTTCAACCATCGCGGCTATGATTTCGATCAAATCATCACCCATTTGTCCTACGGCACCGAAGGCTTTTATGGCGTGCCGATCTATGTCTCGGCAACCTACATCTTCCTGTTCATCCTGTTCGGCTCGTTTCTCGAACATGCCGGGATGATCCAATTGTTCACCGATGTCTCGCTCGGCCTGTTCGGCCGCACCCGCGGCGGACCTGCCAAGGTCGCGGTGTTCGCATCGGGCCTGATGGGAACGATCTCGGGCTCCGGCATCGCCAATGTCGTCACCGTCGGCCAGTTCACCATCCCCCTGATGATCAAGTTCGGCTATCGCCGCGCCTTTGCCGCCGGCGTCGAGGCCACCGCCTCGATGGGCGGACAGATCATGCCGCCGGTGATGGGCGCGGTCGCCTTCATCATGGCGGAGACGCTCGGCGTCGACTTTTCCGTCATCGTCAAGGCCGCGTTGATCCCGGCGACGTTGTATTTTGCTTCCGCGTTCTGGATGGTGCACCTCGAAGCCGGCAAGCATGGCCTTACCGGCATGAAGCGCTCGGAAATCCCGAGCGCCTGGAAGGCGCTGGTGGCGCGCTGGTACCTGGTGTTGCCGCTGGCGGCCCTGGTCTACATGCTGTTCCAGGGCTTTACGCCGCTTTACGCCGGCAGCATCGGATTGGCGCTGACCGTGGCGCTGATCCTCGGCGCCAGCATCACGCTCGGTCTTTCCGAAACTGGGCTGCGATATGGGTTCTGGATTGGGCTCGCGCTCGTGGTCGCCGCGGTGTCGCGCAACGGGCTCGAGATCGTGCCGGTAGCGGGCGTGGTCGGCGTGCTCATCGCGATCGCGGCGTTTTCGCGCCGCGGCCGGGCGAGCCTCGTGGCCTGCCGCGATTCGCTTGCCGACAGCGCCAAATCGGCGCTGACCGTCGGCATGGCCTGCGCCATTGTCGGCTCCATCATCGGCATGCTGACGCAGACCGGCGTCGGGACCCTGTTCGGCGGCTGGGTCATCGGCCTCGGCGCCAAAAGCCTGTTCCTGGCGCTGGTCATGACCATGCTGCTGTCGATCCTGCTCGGCACCGGCATCCCGACCATTCCGACCTACATCATCACCGCCGCTCTTGCCGCGCCGGCACTTGCAAAACTCGGCGTGCCCCTGATCGTCAGCCATATGTTTGCGTTCTACTACGGCATCATGGCCGATCTCTCGCCGCCGGTAGCGCTGGCGGCGCTGGCGGCCGCACCCATTGCGAGGGAAAGCCCCGACAAGATCGGCTGGGAGGCGATGCGCATCGCGCTCGCCGGCTATGTCATTCCGTTCGTCTTCGTCTATTCGCCGGCCTTGATGCTGCAGGCCGGCGATCCCATGGCCGCGCAACTCGGATTCTACGGCGCCGTGGCGCTCGCGACCTTCAAGGCGCTGGTTGCGATCGGGTTGTTCGGCATGATGGCGATCGGATTTCTGTTTGCGAAGATGTCGCTGGCCGAACGCGGCGTTGCCTTGATCGCGGCGCTTTGTTTGCTTGGCGATTTTCGCTTCAGCGATACGGTCGGCTTCGCGCTGACGGTTGTGATCGTGCTGTGGCAATGGCGGCAGCGCCCGCGTGCCGCGGTGGTGACCGCGTGAGCCTGTGCCTCACTTACCTGGGCGTCGTGAAGACGCTATCGATCGCGGCTTTCACGCTGGCCTGGACCCATTCGATCGAAAAGACCGATTGGCAGGAAGACTGGCGCGTCACGCCAAAAGGATTGGAATTGGTGCAGGCGAGGGTGAAGGGTTTTGGCGCCGGAATGGAGCCGCCGCCGGAGGCGCGGCTTGTCGATGGCTGGTTTCAGTGGAGACCTGCGCGCGCGGCAATGCCGGAACTGGTGCTGGCCAATTCCGGCGCGGCGGGCGAATGGCGGCTATGCAGCGAGGGGCATTGCCGGACGCTGTCGGAGATCTTTGGACATCGGGTCGCGGCAAATGTCATAAAGATGAGCGCATGCAATCCCCCTTACGACAACAAATCATAAAACAGGGAGAAGTCGATGGAACGGCTCAAGGGCAAGACAGCGATGGTGGTCGGCGCCGGCTCGATCGGGCCGGGCTGGGGCAATGGCAAGGCGACCGCGGTAACCTTTGCGCGCGAGGGCGCGCAGGTGTTTTGCGTCGATCGCAATGAGGCCGCCGCAAGGGAGACGGTTGCGATCATCGCTTCCGAAGGCGGCAAGGCGACCGCCTTCACGGCCGACGTGTCCCGCGCCGCCGATATCGAGGCGATGGTCGCCTCATGCCTGAAAACCTATGGCCGCATCGACGTGCTCGACAACAATGTCGGCATCGCCGAGATGGGCAGCGTGGTCGAGGTGTCGGAAGCCGATTGGGACCGGGTATTTTCGGTCAATCTGAAAAGCGCGTACCTTTCCATGAAGCACGTCATTCCGGTGATGGCGCGGCAGGGCGGCGGCTCGATCATCAATATCTCGTCGATCGCCTCGATCCGCCATCTCGGCATTTCCTATGTCAGCTATGGCACGACCAAAGCCGCGATGAACCAGATGACCCGCACCACGGCGGTCGAATTCGCCGCAAAACATATTCGCGTCAACGCGATCCTGCCCGGACTGATGAAGACCCCGATGGTCGAGCACTCCGCGGGGCTGGCCGCGAGCTACGCCAAGGGCGACGTCGAGGCGATGTGGCGCGCGCGCGACGCGCAGGTGCCGATGGGCCATATGGGCGACGCCTGGGACGTCGCCAACGCCGCTTTGTTCCTCGCCTCCGATGAATCGAAATACATCACCGGCATCGAGCTCGTCGTCGATGGCGGCGTCACGCTGAAGGCGGGTTAGCTCTCTCCCCTCATGGCGAGGAGGTGCTCTCGCGCCGTCTCGAACCATGAGGCCCGTGGCCCATCCTTCGAGACGCCGCGCCAACGCGCGGCTCCTCAGGATGAGGGAAGCGTCTGTGGCGACTCAAATGCTTTCGCAACGACGACGACTATCCCTGCGCGCTCAGTTCGGCGCGATCGAACTCTTCCTCGAGCTGATGGAAGGCGTCGTCGCCGATCGTTTCCGGCTCGCGCTGCGCGATGATTGCCCGCCGCGCGGCGGCGATCGCGCGCCGCCGCAGCGGGTCCGCCGGCAATTCCCCGGTCGGGACCGCGCCATCGGGATCGGTTTTCGCGCGCATCAGCAGCGCGCGGTATTCGAGCCGGAGAATCTCGGCTTCTTCCGACGGGTCGCCGTCGATTTCCTCCAGCGCCGCGCGATAGGCGGCGGCGCGGGCGCGTCCGACTTCGATGGTGACCGGATTGTCGTCCTTCAACTGCAGCGCGGTGATCAAGGGCCGCAGCGTCAGGCCCTGAATCACCAGCGATCCCAGCACCACGGCGAATGCCGTCCACAGAATGAGATCGCGATAGGGAAAACCCTCGGGCAATGCGAACGCCGCCGCCAGCGTGACGATGCCGCGCATGCCGCACCACGCAAGGTACCCTACCCGACGTTCCTCGCGCTTGGCGGCATGCTGCTCGCCTTCGCGCCGTCAGGTCCGTCCTGGACCTTGGAGCCCGATGATCCGCCGGGCCAGCGCCGACAGCAGCACCGCGCCGAGCAACAAGCCGATCAGCCATTCAAATGTCGTCAAATCCTGCATCCCGTGGGGGCTCGATATCGGATCAATTCTAGCATTAAAGCGCGTATGTCGATGGTGGCGCAAATCTCACGGCAGTGCCGATCGGAACTCACCTGGTCTTGCAATATCCGCTCCGATATGAAAGGCGATGCGCTGGAAGAAAATCGATGCAAAATATCTTCACCATCCTGATCCGGAACGCCGTGCTCGCCTCGCTGGTGTGGACGACGCTGCCGCAATCCGCCGGCGCGACCGGCGCCGAGCCCACCACCGACCCGCTGGTCGATCCGGCGCCGTGCCAAGCCGCCGCCACGGCGAAGGATGATGACAAGATCATCGCCATCTGCGGCGCGCTGATCGACAACGAAAAAACCTTGAAGATCGACCGCGTCAGGGCGCTGATCGCGCGTGGCGGCGCTTATGACCGCAAGGATCAGATCGACCGCGCCATCGGCGACTACGACACGGCGCTGCGGCTCGATCCCACGCTTGCCGATATCTTCAACACGCGCGGCGAACTCTGGTACCGCAAGGCCGACCGGCCCAAGGCGCTGGCCGATTTCGGCGCCGCCCTGAAACTCAATCCGCAGCACGAGGCGGCGCGCGCCAACTACAAGTCGCTGGCGCTGGAACTGGAGCGGCTCGGTGCGCAGATGGCGGTCAACAACACGCCGAGCTTCAATTGCGCAACTGCCAGACGCGCGGTCGAGAAGGCGATCTGCGCCGATCCGGAGCTTGCCAAGCTCGACCGCGGTATCCATACCGTGAATATCTGGGTGGTCCGCGAAGCGAAAACTCCGCGCCTCCGTCGTGCCATACAGCGCGAACAGGACGCTTTTCTCGCCCGCCGCAATGCCTTATTCGGCCGGCCGGACTACGACCTGCGCAAGGCCATGAAGCAGCGGTTCGAAAGTCTGGTGGGCGTCGACGGGTATTAGACCGCGACAGCTGCGGGAACGGCAGCGTCCCGGCAAACGGCCCGCTTTCGAACCTCGGGGAATGCCGCGGCGACAAAGCCTCTAGGCGCGGGATTGCCGCGAAGCACGCCAGTATTTTGAGAGCCGTCATGCGATCATTTGTTTCGCCGTTTGCCGCAAGCGCGGCCTTTGCCATCATTGTCCTGTCTTCCAGCGCCGCCAGCGCTGAAACCGCCGCCGAGCCGCCGGTCATTTGCGCCGCGCTAACGGTTGCGGCGCCTGCAAAACTGATCGCAAGCTGCAGCGCGCTGATCGACAATCCGGCGACGCCGGAGGCCGACCGTCTCGATGCCATGGTCACCCGTGCCGCCGCGCTCCATGGCAACGGCCAGACCGACAAGGCATTGGCCGAGATCGACGCGGTCATTGCCAGGGATCCCAACCGGGCGCGGGCCTTTCGCGCCCGCGGCGAAATCCTTCGCACCAGCGGCAAGAAGGAGGCGGCATTCGAATCGCTCAACCAGGCCATCAGGCTTGAGCCGGACAATGCCAATGGCTACGAAAGCCGCGGCAATGTTTTCAACAATGCCGGCAAGTACGATCGCGCCATCCAAGACTATGATGAGGCGCTGCGGCTGAAGCCCGATTTCGCGCAGGCGTTTTCGGACCGCGGCGCCGCCTGGTATTTCAAGGGCGAGTATCAGAAGGCGATCGCCGATTACGATGAAGCGATCCGTCTCGAACCGAACCGGGCGCGGAGCTACACCAACCGCGGCGCGGCCTACAAAAAGCTTGGCCGCATCGAACGCGCGCTCGACGATGAAACCGCGGCGATCCGGATCGATCCGTCGCAGCCGGAATTCTTTGACAATCGCGGGCTGAGCCTCGCCGGCAATGGCGACTACAAGCAGGCGATCGTCGATTACAACGAAGCGATAAAAATCCGTCCCGAGGCGAAATTCCTGACCAACCGCGG
The DNA here is from genome assembly GCF_900141755.1 of Bradyrhizobium lablabi. NCBI lineage: Bacteria > Pseudomonadati > Pseudomonadota > Alphaproteobacteria > Hyphomicrobiales > Nitrobacteraceae > Bradyrhizobium > Bradyrhizobium lablabi. The sequence continues at coordinate 5,046,820 of NZ_LT670844.1, forward strand.
CGACGCGTATCAGGCAATCAAGGACTATGACCGCGCGATCGCGGATTACGATGCGGCTGTGAGACTGGATTCGACGTTTCAGCGCGCTTACAACAACCGCGGCGCGGCATGGCGCGGGAAGGGCGACCGCGCCCGCGCGATGCAGGATTACGCCGAGGCGGTCCGCCTCAATCCCTCGGACAAAACCGCCGCCGAGAACTACCAGCAGATCGCGCTCGAAGTCGAACGGCTGGGCGCGCTGACCACCCAGACAAATTTGCCGAGTTTCAATTGCGCCACCGCCAAGCGTCCGGTGGAAAAGGCGATTTGCGCCGATCCCGGCCTCGCCCGGCTCGACCGCGACATCAACGACGTATTTTTGAGGGCGATCGCGAGCGCGGAAGCCGACAGCCATCGCGCGGCGCTGGCGCTGACCCAGCAGCAGCGCGATTTTATCGAGAAGCGCAACGCGTCTTTCGGCCGCCATAGCTATGACCTGCGCCAGGCCATGGCGGAGCGGCTGGAAAAGCTCAATACCATCGCCCGGCCGTAGGGTTTGGCCGAACGGCGAAGCTGTTTCCGGCTTGATCTCCCGCCGCTTCCCGTGACAATGGCGGTTAGCAAGTCGATGGCCGACCAGCGCCGTCATGCCCGGCCTCGTCCCGGCCATCCACGTCTTTCTTGCCTCGAGGCGTGAAGACGTGGATGGCCGGGACAAGCCCGGCCAAGACGGATAAAGGGTGCCGACTCGACGGCCGGGAGGGCGCCATGAACATCCGGAGCAATAGCCGCTATCACGAGGTCCACGCACGCTCGCTGCGGGATCCCGAGGGCTTTTGGGCCGAGGCGGCGCGCGAGATCGACTGGATCGAGCCGGCAAAGAAGATCTTCGATCCCACCACGGGGCCTTACGGCCGCTGGTTCACCGGCGGGGTGGTCAACACCTGCTACAACGCGCTTGACCGCCATGTCGCGGGTGGGCGGGCTGATCAGGTGGCGCTGATCCACGATTCGCCGCTCACGGGCCGCGTGACCAAATTTACCTATGCCGAGCTGTTGCATGACGTGAAAACGCTCGCCGCCGTGATGGCCGATTTCGGCGTGACAAAGGGCGACCGCGTCATCCTCTATATGCCGATGGTGCCGGAAGCCGTCATCGCGATGCTGGCCTGCGCGCGGATCGGCGCGGTGCACTCGGTGGTATTCGGTGGTTTTGCCGCGAAGGAGCTGGCGACCCGGATCGAAGATGCAAAGCCAAAACTGATATTCTCGGCGAGTTGCGGGCTCGAGCCCGGCCGTATCGTGCAATACAAGCCGCTGTTGGATGAGGCCATAAAACTTTCCAGCTTCAAGCCGCAAGCCTGCATCGTCTTGCAGCGGCCGCAGCAATCATGCGAACTCGTCGCCGGACGCGATCACGACTGGGAAGAGTTGCGCGCTCAGGCCATGGCGGCGAAAAAATCCGCCGATTGCGTGCCGGTACTCGCCACCGATCCGCTCTATATCCTCTACACCTCCGGCACCACGGGCATCCCGAAAGGTGTCGTCCGCGACAATGGTGGGCATCTGGTCGCCCTGAAGTGGTCGATGTTCAATCTCTACGGCGTCAAGCCCGGCGAGGTCTGGTGGTGCGGCTCCGACATCGGCTGGGTGGTCGGGCATTGCTACATCGTCTACGCACCGCTGTTTCACGGCGCGACCTCGATCATGTATGAGGGCAAACCGGTCGGCACGCCGGATGCCGGCGCCTTCTGGCGCGTCATCTCCGAACACAACGCGGTTGCCTTCTTCACCGCGCCGACCGCGTTCCGCGCCATCAAGAAGGAAGACCCGGACGGAAAGTTCATCCGGCAATACGATTTGTCAAAATTCCGCACGCTGTTTCTGGCCGGCGAGCGCGCCGATCCACCGACGGTGGAATGGGCGGAGCAGCAATTGAAGGTGCCGGTGATCGACCATTGGTGGCAGACCGAAACCGGCTGGTGCATCGCCGGCAATCCGGTGGGCCTGGGCATGCTGCCGGTGAAGCACGGCTCGCCGACGGTGCCGATGCCGGGCTATCAGGTCGACGTGGTCGATGAAGCCTCAAAGCCCGTGCCTGCGGGCACCATGGGCTCGATCGTGATCAAGTTGCCGATGCCGCCGGCCTGTCTGCCGACGCTGTGGCAGCAGGACGATCGCTTTCGGGAAGCCTACCTCACCGAATTCCCCGGCTATTACAAAACCTCCGACGCCGGCTACAAGGACGAGGACGGCTATGTCTTCGTGATGGGCCGCACCGACGACATCATCAACGTCGCCGGGCATAGACTCTCCACCGGCGGAATGGAGGAGATTTTGGCATCCCACCCCGACGTCGCCGAATGCGCGGTGCTCGGGATCAAGGATGCGATCAAGGGCGAGGTGCCCTGCGGCTTCCTGGTGCTCAAGGCCGGCGTGACCAAGAACCATGCCGAGATCGAAAAGGAGATCGTGGCGCTGGTGCGCGAAAAACTCGGCCCCGTCGCCGCCTTCAAGCTCGCGATCACGGTGGCACGGCTGCCGAAGACGCGCTCGGGAAAGATCTTGCGCGGCACCATCAAGAAGATCGCCGACGGCGAGGAATGGACGATGCCCGCGACGATCGAGGATCCAAAGGTGCTGGATGAAATCGGCGTTGCGTTGAGGGGACGGGTGTGACCCGAGGCCCCGTCATTGCGAGCAAAGCGAAGCAATCCATCTTACCGCGTAAAGAATGGATTGCTTCGTCGCAAGCGCTCCTCGCAATGACGACGGAGGGTTTATTGCGTCCCCGATCAAGCAATTTGCCTTTATTTCGATGGATTGCCGGGTCAAGCCCGGCAATGACGAAAATTGGACCGAGGTAAGGCATGCGACGCAAATCTGCACGACTTCTCATTCTGCTGCTTCTCGCACCTCTGCTCGCCGGCTGCCTTGAGCGCGGACAGCCGACCATGGTCAATGCCGGTGGCGACGACGATGACGCGTTCTGCCGCGCCAGCAATGCGGTCGGCTCGCCGGAATATGTCGCCTGTCGCAAGGATCGCGACGTTCAACGCAACAACGCCAACGCCCGCGCCGACCGCCGCCAGCGCGATCTCGGCGACTACATGCTGAACCATCCGGACCATCCGTAACACCAGGGGGCCGCCATGAACGAAGACGTTTTCAATACCAGTCTGCGCAGATTTTTGAAAAAAGTCGGCATCACCTCGCAGCGCGAGATCGAGATGGCGGTGCGCGACGCGATAAAAGCCGGCCGTCTCAAGGGCAACGAAAAACTCCCGGCCAAAATGGTTTTGACCGTCGGCGGCGTCAGCCTGACGTACGAGATCACCGACGAGATCGAATTGGGATAGGAAGGCCCGCCCCATACGAAACTGTCATCGTCCGCGAAGGCGGACGATCCAGTATTCCAGAGCAGTTGCGATGGAGCCGCGAAGTCGCGGCGTACTGGATACCCCGCATGCGCGGGGTATGACGACCAGTGTTGGAACGGCAGCGTGCTTTAGCAAGAGGCGCTCCACATTTCACACAAAGGGACCACACCATGGACATCAAGGTCAGGGATTCAAACGGCGCGCTGCTCGCCGAGGGCGACAGCGTCACGCTGATCAAGGATTTGAAGCTGAAGGGCTCGTCCACCGTGCTCAAGCGCGGCACCGTGATCAGGAACATTCATCTCACCGACAACGAGGACGAGATCGAAGGCCGCACCGACAAGGTCAAGGGCCTGGTGCTGCGCACGGAGTTCTTGAAGAAAGCGTGAGGGGTGCGACAGCCATTTACACGCGGACGGGGTTTGTTCGGCAGCATCGGTTTGATGGCGGGTCCATTCATAATCGCTGAGCTCGTAGCGGATGATTCGAGGCTCCAGTTCGGAGCTTGAATCACGTCCACAGCCGTACCATCAACCGCAGCGGCCGGTCGCGGAGCCGCTCATGTTCCGAAATTACTTCCGCTTTCGAGGCATAGCGGACACGGCCGGACTTCCTGCTGGCTCGACCCGGTCGCGAATGACCCATCTCGGACATTGGCTCAAAGAACTGACGGACGTCGATTAGCGATGCAATACCGATACGATCCAGCGTATCCACGTGATGTCGCGCCGCCCCGGCCAGGGAAGGCGTTTTACCGAGCGATCCCTGCCGGTTCTCCGGTCGATGCGGTCCGCTTGGCAGGAATTTCGGATGATGCGGCGCTGCCTCGTGGCGAAATGTTGCAACGGTAATAATGGCGGCCAGAAAAAGCCACGGACAACTTCTAAATGCGCGCTTAACACCGAATGAGGCGTCGCGCTGGCTTAGGCGGCCCTTTCTGGCTCTTGCAGCAGGGTGGAGCTTTCCTCATGGTAACCGGACCACCTATCGGGCTTTCCCAACTGGAGCCGCAGCCACCCAAATGGGGCGGCGAACACATCGTTCCCGACGGCTTTTCGAGGAGCATCCGGCCGTCCGCCGCCGTTGCCGACCTCGTCGAGGCGATCTGGGATTGGGACATTCCCGACCGCGATGCGGCGACCGCCTTTACGATCAAGGTGCCGCCGAGCACCGCGCCGTATTTCGTCGTTCAATACCGCACGCTGACGCATTGCAGATGGCAACTCGGCGGCGACAGCTGTGATCACAAAAACTACGGCCATGTGCTGACCCAGACCCAGAGCGGGACCTTTGCGATCAGTCCGCGCGGCCCACTCGGTGTCATCACCGTCCGGCTCAAGCCCGAGGGCGCCGCCCGGTTGGCGCGGGCGTCCATGCACGAGCTCATGAACGTCAAGATCGGACTGCGCAACATCTTTAGGGATCACGATATCGCCCTGCTGGAGGAAAGGGTAATGGAGTCCGGCAGCAGCAGCGAACGGATCGCCTGCGTCGAACGTTTTCTCTTTCAGAATCTGCGTCAGGATCGCGAAGATCCGGTTTTTTCCCGCGCTTCCTCGTGGCTGCGTCGCAATCCGGGCCTGCGCGTACGAAAACTCGCCTCGCTATTGGATGTCAGCGAGCGGCAGCTGTCGCGCGGCTTCCGCGCGACATACGGGACCAGCCCTAAACAATATGCGCGACTAGCGCGGATCGAAAAGGTTGTCGCCGCGCGGAAAAGCGGTCTGGGTTGGGCAGATGTCGCATATGCCTGCGGCTTTGTTGATCAGGCGCACCTGATCCATGATTTCGCGACGATCGTGGGCGGAACTCCGGCGGAGTTCTTCGGTACGACACTGCGGTGGGGATTACGCGGCACGGAAGCGGCGCCGGGCATGGCCGATTCTTACAATCCATTTATCGTCTAGATTGCTAACAGAATCTTATTGGCGTCGACCGCAGCGCGGCGGGACGCCAGCCGGCCCTGTGTTGGCGGAGCTCCGCTGATCCACCGCTCCGTTACGCGACTGGCCGAAGATCTACCGAATTTATCTGTTGGAAGGTACCGCCGTGGCGAACGCCGAGATTTCACGTGTGTCAATTCATGCTTCTGTGCGGTCCGCAGCAGCCATGCGGACGCCTGATCACGTACTGACCGAGGTCGAGTCCAGCCGCATTGTGGCCACCGACTGCAGCTCGAGCCATATCCTTGTCGTGGATGACGATCCGGCGGTCCGGCATCTGATCTCGGATTATTTCGGGCAGTACGGAATACAGACCGTCTCGGCGACGAGCCGCTCGGGGGTGGCCCGTCAATTGGCTGGCGGGGACACAAGCGCGATCATTCTCGACCTGCACCTCGGCGAGGACAATGGGCTCGATCTGCTGCGGGAAATTCGTTCCAGTTCGGACGTCCCGGTCATTCTTCTGACAGGTCGCTCCCGCGATGAAGTTGACTGTGTGGTCGGACTCGAACTCGGTGCCGACGACTACCTCACCAAGCCGTTCGGTATCCGCGAATTGTATGCCCGGTTTCGCGCCGTGCGACGGCGCCGTGTGAACGGAGGGTTATTGCGCACCCGCGACGTGGAGCGGGGCGGATACAAGTTCGGCGGATGGCGGCTTGATCGTCGCAGCCGGCGCCTGATCGATCCGCAGGAACGGCCGGTTGCCTTAAGCAAAGGCGAGTACGCCCTGCTGCTGGCCTTCCTCGATGCGCCGGAGCGGCCGCTTTCGCGCGAGTATCTATTACAGGCGACCCGGCTCCACGAAGACATCTTCGATCGCAGCATCGATGTTCAGGTGCTGCGGCTGCGGCGCAAACTGGAGGCAGAGCCGAAGGCGCCACGTGTCATCAAGACCGAACGCGGCGTCGGCTATGTCTTTGCAATTCCCGTCGAACAAAGCCGTTGGCCGGATTAGCGCAGCTGCGGTGTTGCCTCCGTGTTGCAGAGATTGCTTGGGACTACGATTTCGCAAGATCGATCGAAGTACGTGCCCAAACGAGGACGTCAGCATGATTGGCAAGTTCAAGGGGGACCCGTCATGGCTCCAGTCCATGGTTCTAGCCGTTGCCCCGGTAGCTGACGGTCTGGTTGGGTAGTCTCCGTCTTGCAGCTGACTCAGTGAAGTGCAGGAGCAATAAGCGCCTGGCCAAGAGCAAGCAAACTTGGGGTGTTAAATGAAAAGCGGATATGACTATGTCGTTGTAGGTGGCGGTTCCGCCGGATGTGTTATAGCGGCAAGGCTAAGTGAAGACCCTGCCGTCCAAGTCGCGCTAATCGAAGCCGGTCCGATGGATGATGCACCCGAAGTTCACACACCGGTTGCCTTCCCTCAATTGTTCAAATCGGAGCACGACTGGGACTATTCATCCGAGCCGGAGCCGGCGCTCTTCGGTCGACGTATCTACCTGCCGCGCGGCAAGGTTCTTGGTGGCACTTCGTCGATGAATGCTATGATATATATTCGTGGCAATCGAGCGGATTACGACGAATGGGCGGCCGAGGGGGCGACGGGGTGGTCCTACGATGAACTGCTGCCTTACTTCATCAAGTCTGAAGCCAATGAACGAGGTGCCAGTAAGTTTCATGGCGCTGATGGGCCTCTTTTCGTCCAAAATGGGCGGTCGCAGCACCCGTTGATTGATCGCATCATCGAAGCGTTTGTCGAGGCAGGCTATCCGCGTAACGACGACTTCAATGGAGCAAGCCAGCTCGGTGCGGGCCGCTTTCAATTCACCCAGAACTGTGGACTGCGCTGCAGTACGGCTACGGGCTTCTTACGCCCTGCGCGGGGGCGGGCGAACCTCGACATCCTAACGCAGGCCACTGTGACTCGAGTGGTGCTGGAAGGTTCGCGTGCAGTGGGAATCGAGATTCAACGCCATGGCGAGAGGAGCATTATCCGGGCCGAACGAGAAGTCATACTCTCGGCCGGCGCTTACAACTCGCCACAGATCTTGATGCTTTCGGGCATTGGCAAACCCACCGATCTGAAGGCGGTCGGCATCGATCCGCTTATTGATCTTCCTGTCGGCGATAACCTGCAGGACCATCCCGGCCTCGTGCTGTCCTACTTCACTGACACTCCGACGCTTTTACGCGCGGGCACGGACGAAGACCTGCGGCTGCTCAAGGAGTGGGGACGAGGGCCCTTGACTTCCAGCATCAGTGAGGGCGGGGGATTCTTCCGGACGGACTCTTCGATGGAGTTGCCTGACGTCATGTTCAACGCCGGGCCCGTCATGTTCTATGAGGAGGGCCTGTCCCAACCCTTCGATGACGCCTATGTCTTCGGGCCCGTCGTCCTGAAACCGACCAGCCGCGGAACCGTCAAGCTCCGTAGTGCGCGGCCTGATGTCAAGCCACGGATTTTCAGCAACTACCTGGCGACCGAAGAAGATCGGCGGAGCATGATCCGCGGCGTCCAACTCACGATGGACGTTGCGCAAAGGCCCGCTCTTGCCGCGGTGCGCCGGGGGCCTCATCTCGTGCCGGCATCCAGCAGTGACGCGGATGTTTGGTCCTTCGTCGAACGCCATACACAGACCTTCTACCACCCGTCGAGCACGTGCGGGATCGGTCGGGTGGTCGACCCGCAGCTCCGTGTCTTCGGCATCGAGGGCCTCCGGGTGGCCGACGCATCCGTCATGCCGAGCGTCACCCGCGGAAATACCAACGCTCCCGTCATCGCCATAGCCGAGCGGGCAGCGGATTTGGTTCGGCAGCGACATCCTTAAGTCCTGTCCGCCGACCAAGATTTGGGAGGAACAAATTCACTCACAACGCTCGATAGAAGCGCTCAGTCGATGTTGCGGGACTTGGACTGAACCTGGTTGTCCTGAAAGCCAGCTCGAAATCCGATTTCGATTCGGCCTTCACGACGCTGGTCCAACAACGAGCCGGAGCCCTGGTCGTTAGCGCCGATCCGTTTTTCATCAGTCAACGTGATCAACTGATTGCACTGGCGGCGCGCCATGGCGTGCCCGCGATCTACTATGCGCGCGAGTTTACGGCGGCCGGCTTGATGAGCTACGGGTCCAGCTTTGCCGTTGCGCATCGCCAGGCGGGCGTTTATGCGGGGCGGGTTCTCAAGGGCGAGAAGCCGGGCGATCTTCCGGTCATGCTGTCCGCCAAGTTCGAGTTCGTGATCAACCTCAAGACCGCAAAGGCGCTTGGGTTGAGGTGCCAGCAAGGCTACTTGCGCTCGCCGACGAGGTGATTTGAATAGGAATGTCATTTTGTGCAGTGCATGAGTCTCTTCATGGCGACGATAGGCGCGGCGGTCAGCGAGCGCTCGATAACCCCCACTAAAGCCATACTAGCACGGTCGGTAGGGATAGTATCCGCAGCGATAAGCTCCGTAAGCTCCGGCGGCACCAGCACCGACTGCAGCAGCTCCGACGCCGACCGCCACTCCACGGCGTACGGCTGCACCACGGTAGACGCCACCACGATAGACGCCGCCGTGATAAACGCCAGCGCGACCAACTCCAACGCCCCTTCGATATGCGAAGGCGTCAGTAGAAATAGTCGCAATGCAGGCGATGCCGATGATAACGGATGCAGCAAGCGAAACGATGGTTCGACGTGACATGATTAATCCTTTCTCGGGCTGATCAGTTCGTACTCGAAGTTTAGAACCCTTCCCGACTGCTCATGCTGCGTCTATGCAATTTCGGCCGACGACTCGGGTTATTTTGCCGTGCAGGAGTCTGGTAAACCCTCTATGAAAATTGTGACCCATCAAACCACACTCCATCTCTCCTTCAAGATAAAGTGTTGCGTCGACCGGTTGAGACCACCCCTCAAGAACAGACATGGCGGGATCGACGCGTGACGTCTCGAACCGGGTCAGCGTGGCGAGATCCGCTTCCGAGCGCGGCTCCTTCGTGCCCGCGTCGGTGATCATTGTCGTCAGCAAAGGCTTGGCGGGACGCCAGTCATCTTTACGAAGTGGAGCGTCGCGTTCAGCATGCCGCGCGCCCCGGCTTTCGCATTATGGAGTTGCAGCTCTCGCCGACGCAGAAGGTGCCGTGGCACAGTCACACCAATATCACCGATACTTTTTACGTTTTGGAAGGCCGCATGAGGCTGTTCCTGCAGGAACCGAAAGAGGAAGTGAATCTGAATCCCGGCGAAATCCATGTAGTTAGGGCAGCGCGACCTCATCTAGTGACCAACGGTGGCACCAAGTCGCTCACGTTTTTGGTTCTACAAGGTATCGGTGAATACGATTATGTTCCTCTCACATCGAGTTAGCTTCTCGCCGCCGCACTTACGCCCGAACCGGAATAGCATCCGAGGATTGGAGGCAATCATGTTCTTTTACTGCACAGCGAGCCATGAGGTCACGCGGCGATCGCCGCGTTTTTTGATGCGTCAAGAAACGTGGAGTTGAGATTGTAGCGCTGACGATTGCCCGGCTGGGATCACCGGCATCACTGTCCATACGGTGCAGCCTGGGCCGACTGAAACCGACATGAACCCGGACGAGAATTATCCGCGCCGTGCTGCGACCGTTGCTCGCGCCGGGGCGGATCGAAATTGCCAGCCTGATCGCCTACGTGGCGAGCACAGGGGCGAGTTTCGTCACTGACGCAGCGTTCACCATCGATGGCGGCTATCTGGGCTGAATGACGGCCGCGCGTTCAAAACGCTCGATGACCTCATTACTCAGTGCAACCCCATCGGGCGAAGCGGCGCAACTCGTTAGTGTCTTGGATCGTATCGCCAGCGCTGGTATAATGATGCACGCTGAAGCGCATGGAAAGCCGAATAGTGTTCGGCAAGATCGTCGTTGGTTTCTGATGCAACGTCTGCTGCATCGCTCCAAGGCCCGACTTCGCGACACGACCAAGCCGCTGGGCCAAGCCGCGGTGGGTGCGTTGACGATCGGAATACTGCGTACCGCCCGCTATTTCGATCCGATCAAGACCGCCAACCTGTTCGGCCGGATCGCCCGCTCGATCGGGCCCTTGATGCGGGAGCAAAAGATCGGTCGCGCCAATCTGACCGCCGCATTTCCGGAGAAATCGCCTGCAGAGATCGAGGCCATTCTCGCAGGCGTCTGGGACAATCTCGGTCGCGTCGGCGCCGAATTCGCGCACCTCGATCATATCTGGGAGCACGATCCCGCGCGCTCCGAGGATAGCCGGATCGAAATCGGGACGCGCTCCTACGAATTGTTTACGCAGCTGCGACTCGACGGCAAACCGGCGCTGATCTTTGCAAGCCATCTCGCCAACTGGGAACTTCCCGCTCTGGCTGCCGTCGCGCACGGGCTGGACACCGCGATTCTGTATCGCCGGCCCAACATCGCGGCGGCCGATCGCATCATCCAGGATATGCGCGCCGTAAAAATGGGCACGCTAATTCCGGCTGGCCGTGACGCACCCCTAAAACTTGCGGAGGCCCTGAAAAACGGTCAGCACGTCGGGATGCTGGTCGACCAGTATCTGACCAACGGCGTCGAGGTTACTTTCTTTGGCCGCAAGACCAGGGCCAATCCGATGCTGGCCCGGCTGCTGCGGCAGATCGAGTGCCCGGTTCATGGCGTCCGCATCGTCCGCCTGCCCGGACACCGCTTTCGTGGCGAACTGTCCGAAGAAGTGAAGCCGCTCCGCGACGCCGCCGGGCAAATCGACATTCAGGGAACGATGCAGGCGGTCACGTCGGTGATCGAGGGCTGGATCCGCGAATATCCCGATCAGTGGCTGTGGCTACACCGCCGCTGGCGATGAGCAAAGCGATATCCGGGAACGAACGCGACGCCTGCCTTAACACTCACACAATGTCATCGTCCGCGAAAGCGGACGATCCGGTATTCCGCGAAGCGATCGATCACCGGCCTCTTTCAGTGTGACCAACGTGGAAACCCCCAGCCCCGGGAAAGCAGTAAGTCACCCTGGGAGATAGCGAAACACCGGAATGGGATATGAGACAGTGGGATAGCGGGTGCCACTCTCTCGGCGCTACTGACCAACGATCGTGTTTTGGCCGTTTTTGCCAGTCGGGAGACCGCCTGAATCACCCGATAGAGTAGTGGAACAGTCCGCATGGGACAGTGCGACATTCCCAAGAAGTTGATCCTTCCCGCCCGCAGGTGATTCTGCCAGGCAGCTATCGGAGGCATAGCGGACGTTACCGTCCATCCAACTGCATTTTTATGAGTTCACGGCCGAAACCTGCTCATTCTTCCGGTTATTATTGCCCGTAGCCTTTACCGGACGAGCACGAGCAGACGACCCCGGGGCCCTCACCGGATGCATACCGTCCAGCTCGGCAATGCGGCGGTCAATCTCACTGATCACGTGCTTCGAGAAAGGCCCGAGGTGCAAGTACAGCGCCATCAACATCACGATGTAACGCAGCGCGCCTGGATTGGTCTTGGCGACCTCGACGAAGGTTTTCCAGAACGGCTCGCGAACCTCCGGCAGGGCCCGCATGATCCTGTGTACGCTGTCAATGCCGCCAAGCCTCTTGCGCATGTCGCCATCCGGCAGGTCGCGGCGGCGGTCGGAGCGGTCGAGCATGACAGCGAGCCTTGACAGCCGTCCGGCATATGCCGTCGGGCTGAACACGTGCCCGAGCACAGTCTTGTAATCCACAAGGATGTCACGAAGCGGACGCTTGGTGTCGAAATTGCAGCCGAGCGTGCATTGGTCGCCCGCCTGCTCGACCTTCATGAGGTCATGGCCTTTGTGCAGGCGGGCTTCCTCGGCTAGCCGCCGCGTCAGCTGTGTGCCAGGCAGCGCATAGAGTAGTCCAACCATGCAGACCGGAATGTTCGCCTCCTCGATGAAGTCGATCATCGCCTGTCCTATCGACCCTTTCTCGGTATCGAATCCGACGATGAAACCGGCGGTGATGAACATGCCGTAGCCGTAAATCTTATGGATGCACTCGGCGATGTTGCGCCTGGTGTTCTGCTTTTTCTTCATCTGCACGAGCGTCTCAGGGTCCGGGCTCTCGATGCCGACGAAGATCCCGAAGAAATTCGCGTCCTTCATTGCCTGCAACAACTCGCTGTCGTCCGCGATGTTGATCGAGGCTTCGGTCGAGAACTCGAACGGATAGTCGCGCTCTTCCAGCCAAGCTTTGAGCCGCGGCAGTAACGTGCGGAGGTTTTTCTTGTTGCCGATGAAATTGTCGTCGACGAAATCGACATGCCCGCGATAACCGTGATCGTAGAGCGCTTGCAGTTCGGCGAGAATCTGATCGTTAGTCTTGGTGCGCGGCACGCGACCATACAGCTCGATGATATCGCAGAACTCGCAGGTGAACGGGCAGCCGCGCGAATATTGCACGCCGATGAAGAGATAGTGATCGAACTTGATCAGATCGTAACGCGGCATCGGGCTTTGCGTGACGTCGATCTTGAATTTCTCGGCGATGAACACACCCTTGCGTTCGCCGCTTTCCCAGGCGGCGATGAAGTGCACCATGATTTGCTCGGCCTCGCCGATCACCTGGAAGTCCGCGTCCGCGTAAAGATGCGGGCTGGAGGAGACGTCAGGCCCACCGACACATACCGGCTTGCCGTGCAGGTGGGCGAGATCGATCAGGTAGATGAAATCAGGCTGCTGGTTGAGCATACCGCCGATCATCACGAGATCGGCCCAGTCGAGGTCCGCGTCCGTCAAAGGCTCGGTGTTACGGTTAACGAGACGGATGTCCCAATGCTTCGGCAGCATAGCGGCAACCGTGATCAGGCCGAGTGGCGCCGCCGGATACTTCGCGCCGACCAGTTCGCAGGCTTCCGTATAGTTCCAGAACGAGTTCGGAATGAACTTCGGATATACCATTAGGACGCGGCACGGGATCGTCATGTGATTCCCCGGAGGTTGAGGCGCAGGGTGTCACGCAGTTTGTCGGGACTCAAGAGTTTGATTCGCTCGTCGGCCGAAAGGCAAGCAAGCCTATATGCTTCTCGCCTTCGAGGATACCGTTCTTCCGCGTTTCGCCCTGCTGTGATCGTCGCTCACAGCTGACCCGTGGCGCCTTTTCGTTTCCAATTCCGCAAGTTTCGCATTTGGCCGGCCGCGTTTATCGGCATATTCCTTGCCGTCGATCGGCCCGACATGCGGCGGATCTTTGTCGAGGTACGGTCGTCCGATCCCAAACTCTTTGCGTGCGGATCGATCCACTTCCACGAGTTTTCGCTTGAACTCCATCGCTGCGCAAATGTCCGCTTCGGTCAAACAGAGAAGAACTCAGCATGAGCACATGTTTTCCGCTTTGCGCCCGAACTCGGAAATTGCTTGATGTAGTCGGCATGTCGCAAAAGTGCCATAACCGGACTCATGCACTGCAGCAATTGGCAGTTTATTCGATCACCTCGTCGGCTCGGTAGATGGGCACAAGTGCACGTAGCATTTTCGACGGCGCCAGCGTTAAATTGCGAGTTGCGCCTGCAAATAAAGGACTTCTCGCATTCAGTGTCGAGAAAGCCTTGGCCATAACTTGAAATTGGACATTTGGGACAATTCGAGGGGGGTCGGGGATGTCCCATCCGGTCGGGTGCAAATCGTGATCCCCCGTGATCATCTATTGCCTTCTTTTGGGCACGTATGGGGAGGAGGTTGGCCCCGTAACGGGCTAGCGGCCACCGCAGGGGGGGCTGCAATGACGCATCGATCCCACGAGATCCCGCAGGACGACCTCCGGAACCTCGTCCGCGTTGTCTCAGCTTGCACATTAGGCCTGTGGGCATTCGCAGCAGGTTTGCTGATCGGCGTCTTTCTGTTTTCGTGATCGAAGGCGCCCCGCCCCATACGCGGCCGCGATAAATTTTTTCCGCGCCCCGACCGCCGCGCGAGGCACGATGCCGGGGGGCGCGGCGGTGCCGTCGGCTAGCGGATCAGCAATCGTCGCGCTGGTCCCCGAAATGAAAGAGGCCGCCAATTGAGGCGGCCCGTTTACATGAACGCGATAACTAGCCCCATCGCGACAAGGGCATTTAGGCCGGTAACGGCGACGCCGAGATAAAGGCCGCCCATCACGTCCTCGGGCTGGAACTTGGTCTTCCCGAGCATTGGAGTCCCTCATGCTTCGTCCCGCCCAAATACATCACGCAGGAACCAGCCTTTCGTTCCGGGCTCAAAGCCTAAAAAGGAATTTAAGGACAAGGCCGCGCAGTTCCTCTGCCGCGCCGATAGCGTCGACGATGTCGCGGGGAAATGCGAAGCGCTGGGGCTGAAGCCCAAGGCCCTGCCCCGCTGATGTCTGGTTTTACGCGCAAACCGGACTCCCGCCAGACATCGCGCCATTTCCGAAAAGTGCCAACAGGTGACATTCGAAATGAAAGAGGCCGCCAACTGAGGCGGCCTCGGCACTTGCTACTGCGAATTGTTACTTTAGCCCCAGACTGGTGCAATACCACGCGTTTTCGTTGTCTCTCCAACCGGTGTTAAATCCCGCCTCCTTGCACTCGATGTAGGTCTTGTAGTTGCCTACGTTTCTGCATGTCGGCGAAAACGTGCCACCAGAAACGGAGCATCCGACCCAAGGGGCGTTGCCTGACCTAAAGCTTGATGCGCAACCACCGGCGCAACTGCCAGTGGCATTGACGGGTGCGGCATTAGCGGGTGCAATCGACAAGGTCGCGATAGCTAGGCCCGCAACGAATAGTGACGCGGCTTTCATGGCTATCTCGCAAATTTCCGGGACAGCACTTGCCGTCCCGGAGCGAGAGCGTACGCCCCTCTCCAAGAAAGGCCACTGGTAATTCTTCCAGTCGGGTAGGGGCTCACTGCACAAACGGGCGAACAGCCCAATTAGGACACTCTCAAATTCAACTTAGGACACCGGGGCTTAAATACGGACGCTGCTTGGCCGTGCATAGGAAAAAATTGGCAACTCCGGAACCTTTCCTGAACTCAGCAGATGCTGACCGAATGTCGGTTGAGGGTCAGACTCGGACCTCGACGCGCACGACCGCGAGGTCTGTTTTGCCCCGGCAAAGCGGAAACATTTGCTCGCACTGAGTTCTTCTCAGTTTGACCCATTTCGGACGTCAGCGGCAGACTGCTGAAAAGCCGCGCTTCGGCCTCGTTTTCGCCGAGTGTTGGTCGCTTGCCTACAATCGTAACCGTTTTCCCGAGGCTGAAATAGCGCCGTAGCGCAGCCGGTCCAATCTGGATGCGGCATGTCAGTACGGGAGACCAGCCAATGAAAATGAGTCCAACAGCTGCTTTGATGCACCATGCGCAAACTCGGCCAACAAGCGCGGCATTCGTGTTTCACGAAGAGGTGCCGCTCATATGCGCCATGGGCAAGGGCATGATCACGAAATCGTCTTCCGAATGTTAGGAGTCTCTATGAGTTTCAAAAAGTGCGCCCTGGCGAGCTTGGCGCTTTCGTTCGCGATATGCACGGGCCCGGCTACCGCACATGCGGCCGACGACGGTCTGATAACCAAGCCGAGCAAGTATTCGGTGAAAGAAACCGTCACGCGATTTGAAGCCGCGGTTAAACAGAAGGAGGCGGCCGGCTTCACGGTCTTCACCGAAATCGATCATGCTGCCGCCGCCAAGAAATTCGGCCTCGACCTGCGCCCGCGTACGGTCATCGTATTCGGCAATCCAAAGCTCGGAACGCCCGCCATGGTCAAGACTCCACTGTTGGCGATCGACGTGCCGCCTAAAGCGCTGGTCTGGGAGGACGATCAAGGCAAGGTTTGGCTGTCGTATAATTCTTCCGACTATCTCTACAACACGATCTACCCGCGGCACGGTGCGGCGGCCCCTCCGGCAACCGCGCCATTCGCAAAACTCCTGGACGAGATCAGCGATCAGGCGACGAAGTAGACCAGCCGGGCCGATCGCAGCGTCTGAAGGGTGAAAAGCTTGCAAACCATCTCAGTGCGGCATCCGACCAAATTCGAGTTGATGATCTATGTCGATGCCGAAACGCCAATCGGCTTCACCATTCCCCACCATGCTCGCCCGCGCCGACGAGGTGATCGAGTAGCGATACGCTTTGCTGCGGTGCGTGAGTCCGAAGGTGGCACATCGCGTCATTTTGCTGCGCTACATAATTTGGTAGCTATCGGAGCCGTAGCGGACATCGGGCAAGCCGCACCAAACGTGTCGCATATGAGTACGCGCCTTAATTCGCGACACTACCGATCTTGGCGCCGATCGCGACGATCAACGTCGCCACCGGCATAGGCGCTTTGCGCGGACCCTTTGGCGTTTTTGCCCGGCCATGACGAACGAAAAACCACCGCCGGATCACGATTTCTGATTTTCAGAAATTTCTCTTGACGGCCGGGGCAAATCAGCAATATACCAATCCGGTCCCGCCTCCTTTCGAGGGGCGTTTCGCGATCGTCACGGACGTGGGGCGGGATGCGGTGGACGCGGATGCGCTCTTGACGAACGGCGCTGAGGCGGACGGCGAAGACGTGTGGTCCTGACGCCCCGACGCTGGCGTCAAGTTCGCGCTAAGGAGCGCGGGCGACGGTGGCAAAAGAGCCGGTCGCCGGGGAGAGCACGAAATAAGCCGTAAACCATTGCGCGGGGAATGCCGGGTGATTCCGGTGTGACCTGACTAACGCGTGTGCGTTCTACCACTATCATTGCACACGCGGCTATCGGGCGCATCGGGCGCCCGGCATTCCCTGCGCCCTCTGTTTCAGAGGGCGGGAAGTTAAAGGTAAAACTCGCGCGGATTGCGCGGCGAGATCGCGAAGCTGCGGCTGCAAACACTCTAACTGTCATCACCCGCGACCCGTCTACGCCGAAGGCTTCGACGAGCCTTCAGTGCCAGTCCGCCGAAGCTTTAGCGAAGGCGGAAAGCGGGTGATCCAGTATTCCAGAGCAGTTGAGATGGAATCGATAAGCCGCGGCGTACTGGATCCCCGCATGCGCGGGGATGACGACCGTTGTTGGGGCGACGTGGCGCGCCTACCGCGCCAGAGCGCTCCCGCCTTACTCCTCGTCCGCCTTCTTCCCACCGATCGTCTTCAGTTTTGCAAATACCGCATCGACGTTGAGGTCGTCGCGCTGCTTTTCGGTGGGCTCGAATTCCGGCTCCTTGCGGGTGGTCTCGGAGGCCGGCAGCAAGGTCGCGCCGCCGTAGGCGGTATCGGTCGGCTTTTCCTTGGCCGCGCGCTGCACCTCGAAATCGAGTTCGATCTGCGAGCACAGGCCGAGCGTCACCGGGTCCATCGGGGTCAGGGTCGAGGCATTCCAGTGGGTGCGGTCGCGGACGCTGGCGATGGTGGTTTTGGTGGTGCCGACCAGGCGCATGATCTGGGCGTCCTTCAACTCGGGGTGGTTACGCACCAGCCACAGGATCGCGCTCGGCCGCTCGTGGCGGCGCGACACCGGCGTATAGCGCGGGCCCTTCTTCTTGGCGGCCGGCGGCAGCGTCACCTTGCTCTCGCCGAGCTTGAGACGATAGCCCGGGTCCTTTTCGCCCTTTTCGATCTCGTCTCGGGTGAGCTGGCCGGTCGAAATCGGGTCCATGCCCTTGATGCCCTGGGCGGCGTCGCCATCGGCGATGGCGCGGACCTCGAGCGGGTGCATCTTGGTGAAATCCGCCACCTGATCGAAGGTGAGCGCGGTATTGTCTACCAGCCACACGGCAGTCGCCTTTGGCATCAGCGGTGCGTTGCTCATGGCAAATCTCCTTTGCGCTTCGCCCACCCCTTTTGGAGGCGAAGCCGGTGGTCATCAGCGATGACGTGGAATTAGGGCCTATATAGGCCGTCCGGGGCTATCAGCGCAATGGCCTGTTAAACAGCCTTGACAGCGCCTAAAAGCAGTCCCAAGTCGTTAGCCAAATCGACCGTTCCCTGCCCGCCGGCAAGGGGTGATTCGGTCCCGAGATCGCTCCCATGCAGGCCAAACCAGACCTAAAAATCGTGCTGTGCTCACCCCGCGGCTTTTGCGCCGGCGTGGTCCGGGCCATCGACACCGTCGAACGGGCGCTCACCATCTATGGCGCCCCGGTCTATGTCCGCCACGAGATCGTCCACAACCGCTATGTGGTCGACAGCCTGAAGACAAAAGGCGCCATTTTCGTCGAGGAACTGGCCGAAATCCCCGATAATACCAACGCCCCGGTGGTATTTTCGGCCCACGGGGTGCCGAAATCGGTGCCGGCGGACGCCCGCGCCCGCAATTTCTTTTCCCTCGACGCCACCTGCCCGCTGGTCACAAAAGTGCACCGGGAGGCCGCGATCCATTTCAAGCGGGGCAGGGAAATCCTCCTGATCGGGCATTCCCATCACCCGGAAGTGGTCGGTACCCTCGGCCAATTGCCGCCGGGCGCGGTGACGCTGATCGAGACCGCCGAGGACGCCAAGACCTTCACCCCGAAGGACCCCAACAACCTCGCCTTTGTGACCCAGACCACACTGTCGATCGACGATACCGCCGAGATCGTCGCGATGCTCAAGGAGCGGTTTCCCAACATCTCCGGGCCGCACAAGGAAGACATCTGCTACGCCACCACCAACCGCCAGCTTGCGGTGAAAAAGGTGGCGCCGGTGGTCGACGCCCTGATCGTGGTCGGCGCGCCGAATTCCTCGAACTCGCAGCGCCTGCGCGAGGTCGCCGAACGCGAGGGCTGCAGAATCGCGGTACTGGCGCAGCGCGCTAGCGATCTCGACTGGAAGCGGTTCGAAGGCATCAAGAGCCTCGGCATCACCGCGGGCGCCTCGGCGCCGGAAGTGATCGTCGAAGAGATCATGGGCGCCTTCGCCGAGCGTTACGAATTGCATGTGGAGACGGTCTCGGCCGCGGAAGAGAACGAGTTCTTTCCGTTGCCGCGCTCGCTGCGGCCCGACGCTGCCGAGTAAACGCGATGGCGGTTTATACCGACGTCGCCGCCGACGAGCTTGCGGAATTTTTGAAGCATTACGACATCGGCGAACTCCTGTCCTACAAGGGCATCGCCGAGGGCGTGGAGAATTCCAACTTCCTGCTCCACACCACGGCCGGATCCTTCATCCTGACGCTGTATGAGAAGCGGGTCGCCAAGAATGATTTGCCGTTCTTTCTCGGCCTGATGACCCATCTCGCCTCGAACGGCATCTCTTGCCCGCAACCGGTCAAGAACAAGAGCGGCGAGGCCCTGAGCACGCTGGCCGGCCGGCCCGCCGCGATCATCAATTTCCTGGAGGGCGTCTGGCCGCGCAAGCCCAACGCCACCCATTGCGCCGGCGTCGGCGAGGCGCTCGCCAAAATGCATCTGGCCGGGAAGGGTTTTGCGATGTCGCGCGCCAACGCGCTGTCGGTGTCGGGCTGGCGGCCGCTGTTCGAGCAGGCCGCGTCCCGCGCCGACGAAGTGCAGCCCGGCCTGCGCGGTTTCATCGAAACCGAGCTTGATTATCTCGAAGGCGGCGTCTGGCCCAAAAATCTGCCGCATGGCGTGATCCATGCCGATTTGTTTCCGGACAACGTATTCTTCCTCGGCGACCAGGTCTCCGGCATCATCGACTTCACCTTCGCCTGCAATGATCTGCTGGCCTATGACGTCGCGATCTGCCTCAACGCCTGGTGCTTTGAGAGCGACTGCTCGTTCAATGTCACCAAGGCGCGGGCGTTGCTGGCCGCCTATGGCCGCGAGCGCGAATTGTCCGAAGCCGAGCAGAAGGCGCTGCCGGTGCTCGCGCGCGGCGCGGCGCTGCGCTTTCTTTTGACGCGGCTGGTCGATTTTCTCAACGTGCCCGCGGGTGCTTTGGTTCGTCCAAAAGACCCGCTCGAATATGCCCGCAAGCTGCGCTTTCAGCAGGGTGTTTCGAGCATGCGCGACTATGGCATCGCGGCTTCGGGGCTGGTGGCGTGAGTTCGCCTCCTTCCGTCACCATTTACACCGACGGCGCCTGCTCCGGTAATCCCGGACCCGGCGGCTGGGGCGCGATTCTGAAATTCGGCGATGTCGAGAAGGAATTGAAGGGCGGCGAGGCCCATACCACCAACAACCGCATGGAATTGATGGCGGCGATCTCGGCGCTGGAAGCTTTGAAAAAACCCTGCACGGTCGATCTCTACACCGACAGCCAGTACGTCCGGCAGGGCATCACCGCCTGGATCCATGGCTGGAAGAAGAACGGCTGGCGCACCGCCGACAAGAAGCCGGTCAAGAATGCCGAACTGTGGCAGCGCCTCGACGCCGCCCTAAAACCGCATCAGGTGCGCTGGCACTGGGTCAAGGGCCACGCCGGCCACGACGAAAACGAGCGCGCCGACCAACTGGCCCGCGATGGGGTAGCGATGGCGAGGTTGAAGTAGGAGTAGGGGAACTGAACGCAATCGCTCGCACACCCACCGCCGTCGTCGCCCGGCTTCACCGGGCGATCCAGTATCCCAGAGGCGTTCGTAATCAACCGAGAAGCCGCGGCGTACTGGATCGCCCGGTCAAGCCGGGCGATGACAGTTGTGAGCGGGCGATGACAGTTGTGATTGTGGGATCGCGCCTCAGATTCTCACAGCTGCGCCAGCAGCGTATCGCCGCCCGAAACCTCGACCTTGCCGGGCGCGGGCTCGCGATTGAGCTTCTTGACCACGCCGTCCTCGACCAGCATCGAGTAGCGATGGGAGCGGATGCCCAGCCCGTTGCCGGAGGCATCTAGCTCCATGCCGATCGCCTTGGTGAATTCGGCATTGCCGTCGGCGAGGAAGGTGGCCTCGTCGCGCTGGTCGGTGTCGCGCTTCCAGGCGTTCATGACGAAGGCGTCATTGACGGACACGATCGCGATGGTGTTCACGCCCTTGTCCTTGATGGCGTAGGCGTTGAGGAAAATGCTCGGCAGGTGCATCTTGTGGCAGGTGCCGGTATAGGCGCCGGGCACCGCGAACAGCGCGACCTTCTTGCCCTTGAAGATGTCGTCGGTGGTCTTGACCTGCGGACCTTCCGCCGTCATCACGCGAAATTTTGCCTCGGGCAGCTTGTCGCCAACTTGGATGGTCATCGTCAATTCTCCTTGAGGGGGCGGGTGTTTCTTAAAGCATTTTTGGCGCGCTGTGAAACGTCTTCACCATGGTTTGATGGGGTGATGATGCCCAAATATTCCCCACGTCATTGCGGGGAGCATAAGCGACGAAGCAATCCAATGTCAGGGTGGCAAGCTGGATTGCTTCGCAGCAAGTGCTCCTCGCATGACGGTGGGGGCGTCCCCTCAAGCCGCCGCGGCCTTCTTCTCGTCGCGCAGTTCGCGGCGCAGGATCTTTCCGACATTGGTCTTCGGCAGCGACGTGCGAAACTCGATCTGCTTCGGCACCTTGTAATTGGTCAGTTGGGTGCCGCAGAACTTGATGATGTCTTCGGCGGTGACGTTAGGATCTTTCTTCACCACAAAGGCCTTGACCGCTTCGCCCGAGCGCGGGTCCGCAACCCCGATCACGGCGCATTCCAGGACGCCGGGATGGCTCGCGATCACTTCCTCGATCTCGTTCGGATAGACGTTGAAGCCCGACACCAGGATCATATCCTTCTTGCGGTCGACGATCTTGGTGTAACCGTCCGCCGTCATCACGCCGATGTCGCCGGTGCGGAAATAGCCGTCCGACGTCATCACCTTTGCGGTCTCGTCCGGCCTGTTCCAGTAGCCGGTCATGATCTGCGGGCCCTTGGCGCAGATTTCGCCGGGCTGCCCGAACGGCACTTCGTTGCCGTCGTCGTCGCGGATCGAGAGATAGGTCGAGGGCACGGGAATGCCGATCGAGCCGTTGAATTCGGAGGAGGTCGCGGTGTTGCAGGTCAGCGTCGGCGAGGTTTCCGAAAGGCCATACCCTTCCGCAATGCTGCAGCCGGTCAGCTTCTTCCACGCGTCGGCCACCGGGCGTTGCACCGCCATGCCGCCGCCGTTCGACATTTTGAGCTTGGAGAAATCGAGCTTGTCAAAACCTTGCGTGTGCAACAGCCCATTATAGAGCGTATTGACCGCCGGGAAGCTGTTGATCTGGTATTTTGCCAATTCCTTGACGAAGCCCGGCATGTCGCGCGGGTTTGGGATCAAAAGATTGACGCCGCCGGCGCGCACCGCCAGCAGGTAGCAGGCCGTCAGCGCGAAGATGTGATAGAGCGGCAGCGCGCAGACGATGAACAATTGCTCGACGTGCGGCGGCGCCTCCAGCGCGGGCTGCAGCCAGGCGTCGTTCTGCAGCACGTTGGCGAGAATGTTGCGATGGAGCAGCGTCGCGCCCTTGGAGACGCCGGTGGTGCCGCCGGTATATTGCAGGAAGGCGACGTCGTCGGGCGCCATCTTCGGCTTGTTGAGCTTCATGCCGCGGCCGGCCGCGACCGCGTCGTTGAAGGAGACGGCGCCCGGTATCGAATAGGCCGGCACCATTTTCTTCACCCGCCGTACCACCAGATTGACGATCACGCCCTTCAGCCCGAGCATGTCGCCCATGCTGCCGACGATGACATGCTTCACCGCGGTCTTCGCCAGCACCTGCTGCACGGTGGTCGCGAAGTTTTCGAGAACGATGATCGCTTCGGCGCCGGAATCCTTGAGCTGGTGCTCGAGCTCGCGCGGGGTGTAGAGCGGGTTGACGTTGACGACCGCATAGCCCGCGCGCAACACCGCGGCGGTCGCGACCGGATATTGCAGCACATTCGGCATCATCAGCGCGACGCGGGCGCCCTTCTGCATGCCCTTGCTCTGCAGATAGGCGCCAAGCGCCAGCGACATCTCGTCGAGATCGCGGTAGCTGATCGATTTGTCCATGCAGATGAAGGCCTTGCGGTCACTGAACTTGGCAAAGCTTTCTTCCAATAGCTCGACCAGCGAGGTGTATTGGGTCACATCGATATCGGCGGGCACGCCGGCCGGATATTGCTTGAGCCAGATCCGCTCCATGGTATTTCCCCTTCCGGTTTCCTTCCCCGCATCTTGCACGGGACGCCTCGTTGGGCGGCATTGATTTTGGGCAGTATTGAGAATGCGGTGGCCGATGGCAAGCGGCGGCGCTCGATCCGGGCGTCGTTGGTTAAGAGCGGGCCGGCTCCGGCCGGCCGAAACCGGCCTTAGGTGTGTGGCTCGGCGGCGGTCTTTTGATCCGCCGGCTTGGCCTCGCTGGTCGTGCTCTTGGGTTTTGCCACCGCCTTGGGCTTTGCCGGCTTTGCGACCGGCTTGTCGGCCGCCGCGGGCTTGACGGCGCTATCGGGCTTGGCGTTGGCGTGCTTGACGGATTTCGGTTCGGTGGATTTGGCATCCTTACCGGCGTCCTTGCCGTCAGCCTTCGGCTCGCTGGCGCTATCGGACTTCTTGTCCGCGAGGCGCGCCTTCTTGCCACGATGGCGCGGCGTCGCCTGTTTGTCGGCGTCCGCGGTCTCGGCGGCGATCAATGCCGAACCGGTCCGGGTCGGACCGGTGTAGACCACGATCGGCTCCGAGGGCGCGGGCGCCCCCGCCAGCAATTCCGACGGTTTTGCCATCGGCGGCTGCAGGCCCGCGGCGAAGAATGTAACCGCGCTTTCGCTGCCGCTGGCGCTGCCGGTGCCGCCGCCGTTGCTCGCCACCGTGTCCTCATCCTCGTCGCTGGCCGGCTTGTGGCGCTTGCCGCCGCACATCTCGTCGCGCAAATTCGGCGGCGAGGCGTCGATCGGCACCAGATTGTCGACGGTGCCGAGCGAGGGGCGCAACCACGACAGCGAATTGTTGGCAAAGCCGCGCTCGAGCAACTGGGCGGCCCTGACCGCGCGCATCTGGCCCGATGACGCACCCAGCACCACCGCGATCAGCCGCTTGCCGTTGCGCGTGGCGGACGCCACCAGATTGTAGCCGGACGCACAGATAAAGCCGGTCTTGAAACCGTCGGCGCCGGGATAGCGCCCGATCAGCTTGTTGAAATTCTGCGTCACCCTGCGGCCGAACCGGATCGAGGGAATGTGGACGAAATATTCGAATTCCGGCAGATCGCGGATGATCGCGCGTGCCAGGATGGCGAGATCGCGCGCTGAAGTGATCTGGCCGTCCGCGGGCAGGCCGTTCGGGTTGACGTAGCTCGTCTGCGTCATGCCGAGTTTTTGCGCGGTTTGATTCATCTGGGCGGAAAAGCCGTCGATCGAACCGCCGACGCCCTCGGCAAGCACCACCGCCATGTCGTTGGCCGACCTCACCAGCATCATCTTGAGTGCATTATCGACCGTGACCTGCGTCCCCGGCTTAAAACCCATCTTGGCGGGCGATTGCGAAGCCGCGACCGGCGACACCGTCAAGAGCGTATCGAGCGAGAGACGCCCCTCCTTGATCGCCTTGAGCGTGACATAAGCCGTCATCAATTTGGTCACGGACGCCGGATACCAGGGATAGGTCGCGTTCGTGGCCTCCAGGACCTTTCCTGAATCGGCTTCGACCACCAGCCACGCTTCGGCATGCGCAACGCGCGGTGTGAGAATCGCGAGCGTTGCGATGAGGATGATCAGGCTCAGCGATATCTTGCGAAGCATCAGGCGAAATGAATGCACGATCCGATTCCGGTCCTCTGAGACCCGCCTTATAAATCAAGGAGGTCCTTAAATGTCACGTTCGGGTTTCAAGCGTATCCGGCGGACGCAAACCTATACCGGCTTGTCGGCCCGGAATAGAGGCTGTGCGATTAAATCGTGGATGAAATAGGCGCAATTTCGGCGCTCCTTAAATCTTGACCGCGGCGCCGCTCGTCTATGGCGCGGCAACGCTCGCCCGCGCCTGCTCCTGAACCATGAACTGGGCCCTTGCGAGTTCCGCAAAACGGCCGCCTTTCGCCACCAGTTCATCGAAAGTTCCGCTTTCGATCACGCGCCCGTTCTCGAACACCAGGATGCGCGTGGCGTTGCGGATGGTCGAGAGCCGGTGCGCAATCACGAATGAGGTGCGGCCCTTCATCACCTCGTCGAGAGCGGCGTTGACCTTGGCCTCGGTGACCGCATCGAGCGCGCTGGTCGCCTCATCGAGGATCAGGATCGGCGGATCCTTCAACAAGGCGCGCGCGATCGAGAGCCGCTGCCGTTCGCCGCCGGACAGCATGCGGCCGCGCTCGCCGGCGCTGGTGTCAAATCCGCGCTCGCTGCGCTCGATGAATTCCAGCGCCTGCGCCCGTCCCGCCGCGATCCGCATCTCCTCCATGGTAGCGTCCGGCTTGCCGACGCGCAGATTGTCGGCGATCGAACGGTCGAACAGCAGCGCTTCCTGAAACACCACACCGATATTCCGCCGCAGCGCCTTAAGCGTCAGGCCGCGGACATCCATGCCGTCGATCCTGATGAAGCCCGACTGCGGATCGAACGCGCGATGCAACAGCGCGATCGCGGTCGATTTGCCGGCGCCGGTCGGGCCGACCAGCGCGATGGTCTGGCCGGGCAGCGCGACGAAGGAAAGCTCTTCGACCGCGGGCCGTTTGCCGTCATAGGAAAACGACACGTCGTTGAACTCGACCAGACCCGCCAGCCGGCCGGGATCGATTGCATCCGGCCGGTCGCGCACCGCGGGCACGGCATCGAGCACGTTGAAGAATTCCTTGAGCCGCGGCGCCTCCATGAACACATTGTTGATGAAGGCGACCACCTGCTCGAGCTTCTGGATCAACATGGTGGCAAAAGAGACGAACATCACGATCTCGCCCACCGACGTGAGTCCCTGCTGGTGCAGCGTGATGCCGACGGTAAAGATCGCCAGCACGGTGATGGTGGTCGACGCCTTGGTGATGACGGTGACCAGCGCCCACCACGACAATACCGGCATCTGCGCCGAGAGCAGTTTGTTGGCGACGAAGCGCAGGCCCTGCACCTCGGCATCGATCCGCACAAAACTTTGCACCAGCGCCACATTGCCGAGCGCGTCGGAAGCGCGCGCCGACAGATCGCTGTAATGCGTCTCGACCTCGCTTTGCATGCCGTAGGTCTTGCGCACCACCAGCGTGGTCAAAACCGTGAACACCACGCACAGCGCGAACAACAGGATCGCCAGCCGCCAGTTGATGTAGAGTGACAGCGGCAGTAGCACCACCAGCGACATGATGGCGGCGAAATGCTCGCGGAAAAATCCGAGCCACAGCCGCCACAGCGCATCAGTGCCGTTCAGCATCACCTTCATCAATTGGCCGGAATGGATGCCGGAGTGGAAGCTCAGCGGCAATTGCATGATGTGCTCGAAATAGCTGGTCAGCACCGCCTGGCGCTGGCGATGCGCCAGCCGGTCGGCCTGCAGTGCGACCGCGGCGCTGCACAGAATAGTGAACAGCCCGAACCCCGCCCAGGCCGCCAGCAGCGGCCAGGCCGGCGACCAGCCTTGCGGGTCCGCTGGCGCCTTGCCGGAGGAGAGGACATCGACGATGCGGCCGAACAGCACCGGTTCGGCGAATTGGGCGCCGGCCAACAGCAGATTGGCGCCGGCGAGAATCCAGCCCAGCCGCGCCTCCTTGCCGAGTAGCTCCAGCACGCGGGTATAAAGGCGAAGCAGGGACATGCCGTTCGGGACTCAAATTCGGCCGGGCGGATCGCTCGGAAACGGCATTCTAATCAGGGATCGGCCGGAAGAACTAGCGGATAGCGCGGTAGCGCCAATTTTGCTCAATTGATTAGCCGGCCGTTGAGCGGCGGCAGGAAGCTGTCGTCGAAAATATCCGAAGGCGTCGGCCGATTGTGGAATTTGAAATCCTCTCCAATTTGATCGATCGACCGGTTGAGGCGGGCCGGATCGATGCCGCCGATGCCGTTGCGCTGCACCTCGCCGGTCAGGATGTTGTCGGAAATCACGGTGCGCAGGCGTTCGAGCTCCAGATCGCGCAATCCGCCGTCCATCTGGCTGACCACGTCATCCACGGCGCGCTCGGGCTCTCGGATGGCGAGCTGCGTACCGGCGATCACCGCGCGCAGGAAGCCCTTCACGGCTTCCGGTTTTGCCACCGCGAACGCCGGATTGACGATCACGGCAAAACCGTAGGCCTCGCAGCCGTAATCGGCATATCGAAGCACCGCAAGGTCATCGGCCGGAACGCCGCGGTCCCTCAAATTGACCGCCGACAGATAGGAAAAGCCTGCGACCGCATCGACCTGGCCGGCGGAGAGGATCGGTTCGCGCACCGCGGCGCTGATCTTGTTGAGCGTCACGCCCTTGATCTTGATGCCATTCTGGCGCGCCAGAGCCGGCCACAGCCGGATCGAAAGATCGCCCTCGGCGACGCCGACGGTCTTGCCCGCGAGGTCGGAGAGTGCGTGGAGCCCCCGGCTCTTGCGGGCAACGATAGCGTAGGGCGATTTGTTGAACAGCACGAATACCGCCTTGACCGGGGCTGCGTCAGCTTTGTCGCGAAAACGGATCAGTTCGTTGAGATCGACCAGGGCAAAATCGCTGGCGCCACGGGCAACGCGCGCGATCGCATCGTCCGATCCGGTGGCGACATTGGTCGCAACCGCAAGCCCCTCGGCGCTAAACAGGCCACGCGTCGACGCCAGAACAAAGGGGGCGGCGCCCGCATCGAGCGGACGATCGAGCGAAAACTGGACAGCGACCGGTTGCCGCACTTCGTCCGCAGCGCGGCCCACCCCAGTGCCGAAGCACAGGACACCCCACAGGCCGATCAGCGAAGCCAGAAAGCAGCGGATAGCGATGGTCTGACTTGCACGCATTTCGGACTACATCGGGACAGGATGCCAGTTGCCGCGCCGCTTATGTTGGTTTGATGACGCCTGCGGCGGCGGCAACGCATCTTGTCACGCCAAGTCTGAACGGTCGATGAGTGCGACGAATTTGCCGACCCCTGCGTCCGGGTTTCGTTTGGACTGGGGAACCCAACATGGGACTTGGTAGTTAACCAATGCGGGCCTGCCAGGCCGGCGTTGCTACGGAGGATGTTGGAGATGTTTGCGCGAAAATCTGTGTTTTCATCGTTTGGCCGCGCCGCCGTCATGGCGACCGTCGCGGCAGTAGCGCTGACGGCCGTTGAGCCCTCGTTGGCCCGCGCCGGGTCGGTGCCGCATGGCAAGGGACTGTCAATGGCGTCCGGAACCAGCGGCGCCACCGATATCAGCGCCCGCCGCCGATACTATCGTGGTGGCGGCGGGGCCGCCGCGGCAGCCGCCTTTGCCGGCATTGTCGGCACCGGGCTCGCGATCGCCGCGGCGCAGAACCGCGATGATTATTATTATGGCGGCGGTCCGGTCTACTACGGCGGCGGCCCGTATTATTACGGCGGTGGCCCTGCCTATTACGGCAACCCCGCCTGGGGTTACAACGACTACGGAATGACCGTGCCTTATTTCCACGGCCATCCCAACGCCGGCTGGTAGGGGCAAGTTTCGGCATCGAATTAATCCGCCGGTCACTGTTGCCGGCGGATTTCTTGTTGGCGCGGCGGCCGTTAACACGCTGACCACGGCTTTCGACTATTTTCGGGCTATGAGTGATTCGCTCGAAAGGCTCTATCAGGCGGTGCTCGCGGCCAAGGATCTCGATCCGGCGGTTTCGCGAACCGCGAAGCTGTTTCAGCGCGGCCCGGCCAAGATGGCCAAAAAACTGGCCGAGGAAGCCATCGAGGTCGTGATCGACGCCGTCAACGGCAATTCCGACGCGGTGATCCGCGAAAGCGCCGATCTGTTGTACAATCTCACGGTTTTGTGGGCGTCGGCGGGTGTACGCCCCGCGGACGTGTGGCGGGAGATGGAACGGCGGGAACATCTGCTCGGAATCGCCGAGAAGCTGCCGAAATCCGCGGTCAAACTGCCCAAGGTTTCAGCGCCCCGGGTGGCGCGGCGACCAATTGTCGCGCTTGAGAGCCGCGGCCTGCGCAAGCGCCACTAGCCTTCCTAAGCCCCATCTAATTCCCGGCATGGACAAATCCGCTCCAGGATGGTTCATCGCGGCATGCTGAGACGGATTTACGATTGGTGTGTCGCTTCTGCCGACAAGCCTTACGCGCTTTGGGTCCTGGGAGCGGTCTCCTTCGCCGAAAGCTCATTCTTTCCGGTGCCTCCGGATATCATGCTGCTTCCGATGTCGCTGGCGCGGCCCAAGCGGGCCTGGCTGTTTGCGACCCTGTGCACGATAACTTCGGTCGCCGGCGGCATGCTCGGCTACGCGATCGGCGCGGTGCTCTATGACTCGGTCGGGCATTGGTTGATCAGTCTCTATGGCCTTGGCGACAAGGTCGAGGCCTTCCGCGCCGGCTATGCCGAATGGGGCGCCCTGATCATCCTGCTCAAGGGCCTGACGCCGATCCCCTACAAGCTTGTCACCATCACCTCGGGTTTTGCCGGCTACAATATCTGGCTGTTCGTCCTGTGCTCGATCATCGCCCGCGGTGGCCGTTTCTTCGCCGTCGCGGTGCTGCTCAACCGCTACGGCGACACTATCCGCGCCGAGATCGAGAAACGCCTCGGGCTGTGGGTGGCGGTTCTCGCCCTTGTTCTCGTGCTCGGATTTGTGGTCGCCTTTCGAATGATCTGAGAGCGGCCGTGAAGCGCTTTGCCGGCGGTCGCCTTCAGGTTACGCTGAACATCATGCCCGCTCGACCCGGCAATCTCATCGCACGTTCCACAAGGCAGGCCGCGACTCCTCCCGCGGCGCTGCTGATGCTGATGATCGCCGCCGGCGCCGCCTGGCCGCAAACCGCGCCGCCGCCCACACTTGGGGTCCAGGAGCAGCCGGCCCAGCCACCGGCGTCGCCGCCGGCGGGCGAAGAGAATCCAGGCCTCCTCAACGAAATCGGCAAGATGTTCGACAAGCTCCCGAGCCTGAAAAGCTCGCAGCAGACGATCGACGATTTGAACTCGCGCGCCAAGGATGCGGCCAAAGACGCTACCGACACGCTGTCGCGGCTGGCAAACCCATCCTCCATGGTGGCCGGACGGATGATCTGTCCGGTATCGGGCAATGGCGCGCCGGACTGCAAGCTTGGCGCGGATAAGCTCTGTCAGGCCAAGGGCTTCAAGGAAGGCAAGAGCCTCAACACCGATTCCGCCGAAACCTGTTCCGCAAAAGTGCTGATTCCGGGCCGGACCCGCAAACCCGACGATTGCCGGACCGACAATTTCGTCACCAGCGCGCTGTGCCAGTAACGATGCAGTTCCGCGGCTTCATCCTTCGAGACGCGCTCCTAACGGAGCGCTCCTCAGGATGAGGTCTAAGACCCTCATGGTGAGGAGCGCGGCAACGCCGCGCGTCTCGAACCATGAAGGCCCAAATGCCCTGGTGCCATGCTTAAGCGCGATTGCCTTGTTGGGATGATGTCTGGCATCTTTAGGCCGAAAAATGCCTCGAGCCTCGCCTCCGATAACCAAAGGGATTTTTAGCAAATGTCCATGCCTGCTCTGTTCAAGGGCCGTCTGTCGATACCCGTGATCGGTGCGCCGCTGTTCATCATCTCCGTGCCCGATCTCGTGATCGCGCAGTGCAAGGCGGGCATCGTCGGATCGTTTCCGGCGCTCAACGCGCGCCCGCCGGCGCTGCTAGACGAGTGGCTGGCGCGGATCAGGGAAGAGCTTGCGGCCTACGACAAGGCGCATCCGGAAGCGCCATCGGCGCCGTTCGCGGTCAACCAGATCGTGCATCGTTCGAACAATCGGCTCGAGCACGATCTCGCGCTGTGCGAGAAGCATAAGGTGCCTGTCATCATCACCTCGCTCGGCGCGCGCGAAGAGCTCAATCAGGCCGCGCATCAATGGGGCGGCATCGTGTTTCACGACGTGATCAACCAGAAATTCGCGCACAAGGCGATCGAGAAGGGCGCCGACGGTCTGATCCTGGTGTCGGCCGGGGCAGGCGGCCATGCCGGCGAGATCTCGCCGCTCGCCTTCGTGGCGGAGACGCGGCAATGGTTCGATGGGCCGATCGCGCTGTCGGGCGCCATCGCCAACGGCCGCGCCATCCGCGCCGCGCGCGTGCTCGGCGCCGATTTTGCCTATGTCGGCTCGGCCTTCATCGCCACGACGGAAGCCAATGCGGTCGAGGGTTACAAGCTGATGATCACCACCTCGACCGCGGAAGATATTGTCTATTCGAATTTGTTCACCGGCGTGCACGGCAATTACTTAAAATCCTCGATCGTGGCGGCGGGCATGGACCCGGACAATCTTCCCGAATCCGATCCGTCGAAAATGAGTTTTGGTACGGATGCTTCCGGCGAGCGCGCGAAACCAAAGGCCTGGAAGGAAATCTGGGGCTCTGGCCAGGGTGTCGGCAGCGTCGGCAAGATCGTGCCCGCCGCCGAACTGATCGCGCGGTTCAAGCGCGAATACGACGAAGCCGTCGATCCGCCGCTGTGATGCTCTCCTTCTTCCCTTACTTCCCCTCTCCCCTTGTGGGAGAGGGTGGCTGCGATGCGAAGCATTGCAGACGGGTGAGGGGTCTCTCTCCGCGGAAACAGACCCCTTGTCCGGCGCGGACTTCGCATAGCCGATGCAAAGCATCGGCGTCCTATTTAAAGAGAACGGCGGCCGAAGGCCGCCTACGGCCACCTTCTCCCACAAGGGGAGAAGGGAAGAGGGTAGCGCGTGATCTTACCAACAGGATTCCAATCTGATGGACGCCATCTATCGCGTCGACGCCAATCGCGTCGTCACCAGCCCCAATGCGGCCGGGCCCTGGGATCCGCGCATGCAGCACGGCTCGGCGCCGGCGGCGTTGGTGGTATGGGCGGCGGAGGCGATCGCAACACCGGTGCCGATGCAGATCGCGCGCGTCACCATCGATCTGATGCGGCCGGTGCCGCTGGCGCCGCTGACGTTTCGGAGCGAAGTGCTGCGCGAGGGGCGCAAGATTCAGCTCTGCGCGATAAAATTGTTCGCCGAGGATGTCGCCGTGGTCAGCGCGACCGTGCTCAAGATCAAGACGCAGGCGCTAACATTGCCCCCTGAGGTCGCCGAGTTGCCGGTCGAGCTTCCCGGCCCCGATCAGTCGCAATCCGACCCCGCGAACTTTTCGAATAGTCCCTTCGTGACGGGCATCTTGCTGCGCGCCGCCCGCGGCCGTTTCGGCGTGCCCGGTCCGGGCGCGATCTGGTATCGGGTCGACCGGCCGCTGGTCGAGGGGTTTGCGGTCTCGCAGGCGATGCGCGCCGTGGTCGCCGCCGATTTCTGCAACGGCACTTCGGCCGCGCTGGATTTCCGGGAATGGACGTTCCTCAATGCCGACCTCACCGTCAGCTTTGCGCGCCAGCCGTTGGGCGAGTGGATCTTGCTCGATGCGGAATCCTGGATCGGTCCGGATGGCGCGGGCCTTGCGATGGCAAGACTTGCCGACCAGCACGGTTATTTCGGTCGCGCGGTCCAGAGCCTCGTGATCGAGAAGCGGTAGGCCGCGAACGCCGGCTTGCGCAAAAGACGTCGCCGCGCGATCATGTTTTTCGGATAATCTCCGCTCTAATCTTGGATCGGGGTCAATCATGAATTTGACGCCACCCTCGCTTCCCCTGACCGGCGGCTGCCCGTGCGGCGCGATCCGTTACGAAATCGCCTCGTTTCCGCTGTTGCTCTACACCTGCAATTGCACCAATTGCCAGCGGACGACCGGCAGCGCATTCGCGCTGAACATGCCGGTGAAGGCCAAGGATTTTCGCCTTCTGCAGGGCGAACCGAAGGGATGGCGCCGTCTGTCCCCGTCCGGTGCGGACGTCACGTCATGGTTCTGCGGCGACTGCGGCGGAAGAATCTACGGCGAACGCGTCGGGCGCCCGCAATCGATCACCATTCGCGCCGGAACGCTCGACGATGCAAAGTGGCTGGTTCCGGTCGCGCATATGTACATGCGAAGCGCGCAGCCGTGGGTTCAGCCTGCGGCCGAAGCCGAATGCCACGAAATCGCGCCGAACGATTTTCAAGCGGCGGCCAACGCCTGGCGCGCGATGTGGCCGGAGTTCTTTCCGCAGAAATAATCCGGTCAGGCCGTTACCCCGCCAACCGCTCGCGCCAGCACTTCCGATACGCCCGACGTCGAATGCCCCGCGCTCCAGATATCGCGCCAGCGTTTGGGGCGGTTCTCGCGCGCGCCGATGTCGATATCCTCTGCGATGTCGATCGCGCCGCGTTGCGGCAGGTCGCCGAATATCGCGCCGCCGGCGGGCGGCTCCGATAACGCAATCGCGGCCCGGCTTTCCGTCCTTAACCGGCTATTAACCATCGCGCCCCGACAATCGGCCCCGAAGGCCGCGCCACCCTCAGCGGGGCGCCGCCCCAAGGACTACCGCCAACGGGGATGCGACATGGATCTGGACAAATTCCTTGCAAAGACGCCCGCAACCCTCGACGAGATCCGGACCCGGGTCGGCTACGCGCTGGCGCGCCATCCAAAGTGCCGCAACGTGCAGTTCGACATCATCAGCACCCCGCGCACCCGCAGGGGCGGCAACTGGACCATCAGCCTGCACCAGGTCGCCCCCGACGCGCTGTGGGAGGCGTCCGATATCGTCGCAGACATCCAGGAAGCCTACGAACTCTGCGTCGCGGCCTGATTTTTCGCCTATCCCGCGCCAGATTCCATTGTCGAACCCGCCGCCGCCGCAGCGTCGGCACGGTTAAGCCTTAATTATTGCCCAGTTTCCGGGAAAGTAGCCGTTCAGGGGACGCGGAGACCTGCTTGACGAAAGCCATCACCATCATCGCGATGACCTGTTTCCTCATCGTCGGCGCGGCCGCCACCAGCATTTTGGGCCGCGACAGCGTGCCGGCGGCCCGTTCGGAAATGGCTTCGCCCGTCGTCAAGAGCCCGGTTGCGAACCGGGAGAGCAAGCAGGACCGGCTCGCGGTCGTGAAACTGGCGCTGGCATCCTTCGAGCCGCCGCAAACGGTAACCCTGAGCGAGCCGCTGCGGATGGCCTTTGCCGCCGTAGCCCCCTCCGACGTCGAGCCGCCGAAGGCCGCAGACACCGTGGCGATGCTGGCGCCGCCCGCGCCGACTCCGAAGCCGAAACTGGTGGCAAAACCGGCGCCGCAGAAATCCTACGCGCTGCTCAGCGACGTGCAGATCGCCGGCATCAAGGAGCGCTTAAAACTTTCCGCCGCGCAGGAATCCTACTGGCCGGCGGTGGAGACCGCGCTCCGCGCCGTCGCGCGCAAGATCCACGCGACCCGGCAGGGCGATCCGAAGGCTGCCGGCGTGCCGCCGATCGATCCCGACGCCGAAGAAGTGCAGCAATTGAAATCAGCGGCGATGCCGCTACTGTTTCAACTGCGCGAAGATCAAAAGCAGGAAGTGCGCACGCTCGCCCGCCTGATCGGACTTGAAAAGGTCGCGGCGGCAATCTGATCTGAGTCTGAAGCTCTGGCATTCCACTGCGCTCGCTCATCGCAAGCACGTTTGGGACGGATGACGACGACCGGCAGTAACTGCCTGAGAGCCAAGCCGCCCCAACGTCATTGTCTCAGCTTGCGCCGTTTCAGCTTGCGCCGCGGAGCTTGTTATACAGCCCGAAGGCCCGCTCCTTAATCTTGGTGTTGATGGTCTCGACTGCCAATTCGTCCGCGGCGAATGCCGAATTCGGGAACACAAAATACAACACGTCCTGCTCGATGCTGGAATTGCGGGCCCGCAGACAAAAGCCCTTGTCATTGCGCTTCGAGCACGGGTCGGGACAGTCCTGCTGCAGCAGCGCTTCATGAACCCGGATCGAGGCCTCACCGATCTTGTTGAACGGACCGAGATCGCCGCAGACGGCCGCCGCCGTCTTGTCCTTGAAAATGACGATCGCGACATCGCCGAGGGCGACCGCAGGATTGAAGGTCCGGCTGCTGCCGGATTGGAGCTCCGGCAACACGATATAGGGGATGATCTCCGACGGCAGCCCCTTGCCGTTGGCAAGGTGCAGGCTGGTGTCGTTCTGTCCGCTGGAAGGGTCGAGCGCCTTGCCATTGAGACGGCCGGGACCGGCGGACGGACCGTCAGTGTCGATTGCCATCTTCGAACTCCAGAACACGGCGCCCGGGCCGGCGCCGTTATCGGGGAATTTGAGCAGCACCTTGCACTTGCTGGGATCCTTGTTCCCCGGCTGGCGATCTTTATCGGCAAACTTCTTTCGCGCGTCCGGTGCAAAATCCACGGCTTGGTCGAATGACACACCATCGAGTTGGCGCTTCGACGCTGCTGGCGGCCGGAATGCCATCTGCGATCTCCCTTGCAAAAATATTCAGCTCGTTGGCGGCGGATGCCTGATGGTCTGTTCCGCCAGTTCGAAGTGCATGCTGTCGACGGAGCCACGGGAGAATCCCGCGCCCCAATACCAGCCATGCCTGTTGAAGAACGGCGCGAGTTGCAGGCATCCGCGGTGAGTTTTGTGCGAACCTTGAGGTACCGCGGCATGGCCGAAGAACAGATCGATCGCCGTGCCCCAGCTGTGATTTGAAAAGGAACTGGCATTCATCCGCTTGTGGCGCACGCAGAGCATCCCATCGCTCTTCACCGCGGCGACGACGTTGGGAATTTGCTGCTCGGCCTCATCGAACACCGCCTTGAGCAACTGGACGGCGATGTCGAGGCCGCTCACCTTGAACGGGCCGACATTGATCAGGGATACGATGCGTTGCTTGAAGGCGCCGGTGGCGGGGCTGCAATCCTGTGTCTTCGCACCCGGCACCCCGAAAATCCCGAGCATGGTCGCTTCCGAGGCCGAGCTTAGATTCTGGTTGAATGTGTTTGCCGCAGGAATGTCGACGAGAGTTTCCGGGCTGGTCTGAGTGGGCGCCGCCGCAACAATGCTTGGAGCTGCTGCTGCTCTCGGAGCTGCAGCTCTCTTGACCGTTTTCTTAACCGTTTTCTTGGCCGCCTTCTTGACCGCTTTCTTTGCCGTCGCTGCTTTTGCCATGGCCGACCTCGCTGTAATGATGAAGGTCTGATAGATGCGCAATCAAAGATTCTGAAATCAGGAGCGCGTTCCTCCTGCATGAAAATCATCCGTCAAGTCTGGTCCGAACGCAACCTGAAGATTTGTTGTCAAATGTGATCTACCCGATAGTTCGGTGCGGTCCGAACCGCGACGTGCGAAAATGTCGCACTGCCGGCGTGCCTGGGAAAAAGCCGTGCACAACGATCAGCGCGGGTGAAAGCGAAGCGAGCGCTCGCAGGGCGAACGCTTGCTTCGTTGTTCTTGGTATTTGCGTTGCAAGATTCAGCACGCTCGCGGCGGATGCCGAATTTGCAAGGCGTTGGGCTTGGCTCCGGCGAAGCAGCGCTCGGAAAATCCTCACCCGCCGTGGGCTTCCACGACCTTGCGGCAGGGCTCGGAGAGCTTCGGCTTGTTCTCACGCAGGCACGCGTTCATCTGCGGCGGCTTGCCGATAAACTCGGCGCAGAAGGTGCCGGCATCGGAACGGCAGGCCATCTTCTCTTGCGGGGTCGGTCCGGATTGCGCCATCGCCGATGAGCTTAAAGCCATCAGCAGGAGGAGCGAAACATACACTGACTTTTTCATGATCAAACCTTTCGACGAGTTAATGTTGGGGGTGCGGTTAAGCGCGGCGAACATCGTCGAGACGAAGATCGCGGTCCATGCCATGTTCATGGCAGTCGGGAAATCCTTTAAATCCGCGGGTTTTCAGGCGCGAGACGATCTTATCTGCGCGCTTCCGCCACGCCCCCATCTTCATGGGATGTTGCGGCACCCTGCCTGGGTCCATGTACATCCGCATCGACTGCGGTGACCGATCGGTCCAACCGCAAGGCCGCTTTCAAACTGGAGAGATGTCATGTTGACCAAATCGAAATTGATGAGCGCTGCAATTGCCCTGACGGCTTTCTCGACACTGGCGACGGTTTCGCTGACCGCCGCGCCCGCCGAGGCGGCGGTGGTTTATTGCAAGACCGCGGGCGTGCCGCAGGGCTGCGTCGTTCGCACCCAGCCGGTGGTTCGGCCGATCTACCCTGTGCGTCCGGTCGCTGCGACCGGTGTCCGCGTCACCCGCGTCGGTGTCACCCGCCTGACCCCCTACGGCGTGAAGCATGCCTCCTATCGTTCGGTCCGCGTGTGGCGCTGAACGTAGGTGCTCAAGCGCCGGCGGTGTCACTGTCAGGAAAGCGGCGAGGTAACGTCAGCCTCACCCGCGTGCCGCCGGCGCCGGAACAAAGCTCGAGCTCGATACCACAGCGCGTGGCGCGGCTTCGCATGTTGCGCAAGCCGCGCGCCGCTTTTTTGTCCACCGCCGCGGCGCCATCCGGCGTGAGCGCAAAGCCGTTGCCATCGTCGTCGACCGTGATGCGCCCATAGGCGAAGCCAGATGCGTCGGCGAGCGTCTCGATCGTGACCGTGATGCGGCGGGCGTCGGCGTGCTTGACGGCATTGGTCACGGCTTCATCCAAGAGCCGCACGATCTGGATAACGTGCCATGGCCGCAATTCGGGATGAACCGGCAGGCCTTGCGGCGACAGCGCGCGCCAGTCGAGCGCGATATCATGCGGCCGCAACTGCGCCGTGGCGCGCTCGCGCCACGATCCCAGCGCCAGCATCAGGTCGCCGCCGATATCGTCCATCGAATCGATCACCAGCCGAAGATCCTTCAGCGCCGCGCGCGCCGCATCGCCGATCGGCGCGCTGGCATCGCCGCGTTCGCTCAGCGCCACGATGCTGACGAGCTGGCCGCCCAGCCCGTCGTGAAGGTCGCGCATCAGCCGCGTGCGCTCCAGCGCCAGCGCCGCGGCCCGCGCGCGCTCCTCTTCACGCGCAAAACTCGCCTTCAGCTTGTCCTCGGCCTGGCGCACCTGGGTGACGAGGCGGCCGGCAAAGCTGTCGACCTGATTGAGCGCGCGCGCAAACCGCCAGGTCAGCCCGGCGCCGATCGCGACCAGCAGTGCCGAATAGGACAGGCGGGCGACGAAGATGCGTCCGTCGGGCGCGATCTGCAGCACCGAGAGCATGTCGCGAATCCAGCAGGTCAGCACGATGGTGACGGCGCAGCCCAGCACGAAACTGGCGACGTCCTGTCGCTTCAACACCGAATGCGCGACGATCAGTGCCAACAGCACGAGATACAGGCCAATCGTCGGCACCCCGAGCCACACAAAGAATTGGCTAATCGTCGCCTGGTCTCCAAACAGCGCGACCGCGACCAGGATCAGGCCGGGAGCGAAGATCAGCGCCCCCCAGCGCGGCCATCTCCAGCCGAGAAACAGCATCGCAAACGTCAGCACAAAACTACTTTCTAGCGGCCCAGACGTGATCAGGATCGCGTTCAGCCTGGAAAATTGCGACTGGTCCACCGCAACAGGCAAAAACGACTGCGCGACGCCGAGCGTCATCGCGGCAGCCAGGATGCCGTAAGCCGGCTCGTGGCGGCGTACCACCCCCATGATCGTCAGGATCACGGCGAGGATCGCCTGCCATGCCGCGAACACGACCGGCAGGGTGACGAACAACAGCGTCCGCTGTTCGTAATAGGGCCGCAATGTCTGATCCGGACCGACATAGACGCTGTCCAGGAAACCGGTCAGCGGACCCCACACCAACAGCCGAATAGTAAGATCGTTCGTCCCGTCGCGCAGCAGCGACGCCGGGATCACCGCGATTTCGGGCGCATTGCGGTCGGGCCGGTTGGCGACCGGATCGCGCCGGCTGTCGAGGATCACGACGCCGTTGACTAAAACCTCCACGCCGTTGTTGAAGCGCGGCAGGTACACCGACCAGGCGCGTTGTTGTTCGCCGCTCGGCCACGAGAACTGGCCTGAGTAGAGAGGCGCATCGTTCATCGAAAATCTGGAAGAGGTATAGTGCGGCAGCGTCACCGAACGCTCGGTGCCGCCTTCCTTTGCGTTGAACTCGGTCAGGAGATAGCGGGACGGTGGTTCCGGCAATGACCGATGCAGCGCGAAGACACAGACGACAACGATCAGCAGCTGGACCAAAGCGTATTGGAGGAGACGGGAAGCCCGCAGCCACCAGCTCTTGCGGGTGGAAAAGTCAGGCTTCGCCGCGACGACGTCCATCACAGCCGGATCAAGCCCTGCTGCAGCGCCTCGAACACCGCCTCGCCCCGGGTGTGCACCTCGAGCTTGCGGTAGATGTTCTTGATGTGGCCCGGCACGGTCTGGCGCGATAACCCAAGATGGCCGGCGATCTCGGCATAGCTAAAACCCTTGGCGATGCCCCACAGGATGTCGATTTCGCGTGGCGTCAGTTTTACGGTGTCGAGCGGCGGCCCGGGCGGGGGCTCGGGATGGTTTTGCGTCCTGCGCACGATGAAGCGCGCGATCGAGGCCGAAATCGGCGAATGCCCGGCGACGAGGTCGCGAACGGTTGCTGCGATATCGGTCGGGAAGGCATCCTTGAGCAAATAACCGGTAGCGCCGACCGTGATGGCGGAGATCACGCTCTCTTCGTCGCCGAGAATCGAAATCACCATGATTTCGGTTTCGGGAAAGCGCTGCCGTGTCTCGCGGATCAGTTCGATGCCATGGCCGTCGGGCAGTTGCAGATCGGTCAGCAACACCTTGGGGCCGCCGCGCTCGGCCAGGTAGCCGCGGGCCTCAGTCAGCGTCGCCGCCGCCGTAACCTCGAATCCGGCCTTGGCGAGCGCGTCCTGCAGCCGCCACAATGTCGGCGCGTCATCTTCGACCAGCAAAACCGTGATTGCCTGCGAAGCGCGCTCGTCGCTCACTTCCGTCATCGAACTTGTCCCTGCCGCCATTGCCGCGGCCGACGCAGTCTAACCCCGCGGACACCCTTTGCGACAGCCATATTCATGGGGGTGGGTGAGCTGCCGATGGCGGAGAGGCGCGCCTTAGCCGGGATTTTTCGCACAATGCGCGATCAGCCGCTCGATGAAGCCGGCGCAGTCCAATAGTTCCGACAGCTCGACGAATTCATCCGGCTTGTGGGCCCGTTCGATCGAGCCCGGGCCGATGACCACGGCAGGTATTCCGGCGATGCCGACGAATAGTCCGGCTTCGGTGCCGAAGCCGACCTTGGCATGGCGATTGCGGCCGGCCAGTTGCTTGGCGAGCGTGACGACCGGATGATCGGGCGGCATGTCGAGCGCCGGATATTCCACGAACTCCTCGAAATCGATCCCGCAAGCGGGGTCGATCTTGCGCATCGCGGGTTCGATGGTGGCTTTTGCCCAGGCGACGATGGCATCGGTAACCTCTTTTGATTCCTTGATCCCGAGTCCGCGGGCTTCGAATTCCATCACGCAGCGATCGGGCACGATATTGAGCGCGGTGCCGCCCTGCACGATGCTCGTCAATAGCGTCGTGTGGGGGACGTCGTACATCGCGTCATGAGGTCCTTCCGTCGCGAGCGCGATGGCGCGGCGGCGGATTTCGGTGATCAGCTCCGCGGCATATTCAACCGCGTTGACCCCGCTCGGCGCCAGCGACGAGTGCGCGGCGAGCCCGCGGAATGTCGCGCGCACCGCCTGCTTGCCCTTGTGGCCGATGGTCACGTCCATTTGCGTCGGCTCGCCGACGAAGCAGGCCAGCGGCTTGACCGCGCCGCGGTTCAATTCGTGCAGCAGCGGACGCACGCCGATGCATCCGACCTCTTCGTCATAGGAAATCGCCAGATGGATCGGCGTCGCAAGCTTTGCGCGGGCCATCTCCGGGACCATCGCAAGACAGACCGCGACAAAGCCCTTCATGTCGGTGGTGCCGCGGCCGTAGAGTTTGCCGTCGCGTTCGATAAGCGTGAACGGATCGCTGCTCCAGTCTTGGCCTGCGACCGGCACCACGTCGGTATGTCCCGACAGCACCATGCCGGGCCTGTCCTCGGGGCCGATCGTGACCCACAAGGCCGCCTTCTGCCCGGTCTCATCCGGGATGCGGCGCCCAGTTATTCCGAAGGAAGCGAGATACCGCTCGATATAGGTGATCAACGGCAGGTTCGAACGGTCGCTCACGGTGTCGAAGGCGACGAGATCTGCGAGCAATTGGCACACACGTTGGTTTCTTTGGTCTGGCATGGATCTCGATCATTCGACGGGAGGGGAGAATTGAAAGTCTCACTGTCGCAATCCTACCTCGGTCCGCTAATCGATGGCAGGGTTCTTTTGTTCTGCCTCGCCGGCAGGCATTTTCGGATCGGGGCGCGAGATAATTCCACTACCGATCGCAACAGGGCTTGGAAAATCCGGCTCACCCTGCTCTGATCGGCTCTCACGAACACCCGGAGAGGCTCCAATGACGACGCGACGCGAACACGATCTTTTGGGCGACCGCGATGTTCCGGCGGAGGCTTACTACGGCGTCCACACCCTGCGCGCAGTGGAAAACTTTCCAATCAGCGGCACGAAAATCTCGATCTATCCCGACCTGATCGCGGCGCTGGCCTCGATCAAGCTGGCGGCGGCGAAGAGCAACCAGGAACTCGGGCTGCTCGACGATGTCCGCGCTAACGCCATCGTCGCCGCCGCGGAGGAAATCAGGGCCGGGGCGCTGCACGAACAATTCGTGGTCGACGTCATCCAGGGCGGCGCCGGCACCTCGACCAACATGAACGCCAACGAGGTGATCGCCAACCGCGCGCTGGAACTGCTCGGGCGCACCAAAGGCGATTATCATTTCCTGCATCCGAACGAACACGTCAACATGAGCCAGAGCACCAACGACGTCTATCCGACGGCGCTCAAGCTCGCGGGCTATTCCGGCATCATGCGGCTGGTCGACGCCATGGCGGTCTTGCGCGGGGCATTCGAGGCGAAGTCGGAAGAATTCAAGGACATCGTCAAGATGGGCCGCACCCAGTTGCAGGACGCCGTGCCGATGACACTGGGCCAGGAATTCTCGACCTATGCGGTGATGCTCGGCGAAGACGAACAGCGTTTGAAGGAAGCGGTGCTGCTGGTTTGCGAAATCAACATGGGCGCGACCGCGATCGGCACCGGCATCAATTCGCATCCGGATTATGCCGGTCTGGTCTGCCGGCATTTGCGCACCACGACGGGCATACCGGTGGTGACGGCGGCCAACCTCGTCGAAGCGACGCAGGACTGCGGCGCGTTCGTGCAGCTCTCCGGCGTCCTGAAGCGGGTCGCGGTAAAACTGTCGAAGACCTGCAACGATCTGCGGCTGTTGTCGTCCGGGCCTCGCGTGGGCCTGGGCGAGATCAATCTGCCGCCGATGCAGGCGGGCTCCAGCATCATGCCGGGTAAGGTCAATCCCGTGATCCCCGAGGTCGTCAACCAGATCGCCTTCGAGGTGATCGGCAACGACGTCACGGTTTCCTTCGCGGCCGAGGCCGGCCAATTGCAGCTCAACGCGTTCGAGCCGATCATCGCCCACAGCCTGTTCAAGAGCGTCAACCATCTCCGCTCCGGCTGCCTGACCTTGGCCGAAAAATGCGTCAGCGGCATCACCGCCAATCGCGAGCATCTGCGCCGCGGCGTCGAGCGCTCGATCGGCATCGTCACCGCGCTCAATCCCTATATCGGCTACGCCAACGCCACCGAGATTGCCCAGCAGGCGCTGGTCTCGAACAAAAGCGTCTACGATCTCGTGCTGGAAAAGAAGTTGCTGACCCGCGAGCAGCTCGACCAGATCCTGCAGCCGGAAGTACTGACCCAGCCGCGGTCATTTGCCATCACCTCCGCCGGCGGGAAAACCGAAGTCGTCACCGTGGGCCCAAGACAGATCGATTGAAGAAATTCGATCCCGGGAAAATGTGGCAGCGCGCCGCTAAAATGTGGCGGGGCGCGCCGGTAAAATGTGGCAGCGAGCCAAGTAAGAGCTGTTCCGCCCGTTCGATCGTGCTGCGGCGGTATTGTGAGGATTCGTCATCGAATCTTCACGAATAATGCCTTAACTGGGTCAACGGTCCTGCCGTGCTGCGACCATCCGACGCATCGTCGATCAAACAGAGTTCGGCGTGACGCAACGATTGCATCAACTTTCGCGAAGACGTGCGCAGCAGCAACAACGTCTGCGAGAATTTTGCGCCTTGTTCCACATGCGACTCTTCGTCTTGCTCTTAAAATTGCCACCAAGTTGCCGCCAAATTAACTTCAGCTATATTGCTTAAAAATTTCGCGCAAAAAAAATTAAGCTCACCGTTGTTCCAAAGGGAGATCAGTTGCGTAGAGGAGGTAATATCCATGTCGATCATTCTCCTGATTGAAAAGAGATTGTTCCTTAGAAATTGTCTTCATGATTGCTTCGACAGATCATACCCCGAGCACGAGATATTTGCGTTCGGCAGCATTGCTGAGTGGTGTAATTCGGTTGAAAAGAAAACGCTGAAACCCGCCGTCGTCATATATTTTGCGGCGACGGGAATCGGCCTCATGATGAAAAGCGAATTTGAGCGCCTCGAAGGTCTTGTCCCCAATACGCCGATTGTCGTTGTTTCGGACACCGCGAGCTCCGATGAGATCGCGCGGATCATCGGCTACGGCGCGCGCGGCTACGTCCCAACAAGCATGCCGTATCACCTCGCCGTCGAAGCCGTCCGCTTTGTCGAAGCCGGCGGCACATTCGTGCCGGCGGGCAATATGCTTGCTAGCCGTGACCGGCACAGGAAGCCGGCGGGAGCGAGTGCTCTGACGGAGCGGCAGATGAAGGTCGTCGAGGCCGTCGGCCGCGGTTTCGCAAACAAGCAAATCGCCTATAAACTCAAGATGAGCGAGAACACGGTGAAAGTGCATCTCAGGCACATCATGAGGAAGCTGAAGGTGAGAAACAGGACGGAGATCGCGATCATGACGCGGCGCCTTCTGGATGAGGCCGGCGAACTCCAGCCCAGCGGCAGAGCCGGCAAACTCCAGGACCGACCTTCGCTTTAAGGCCAGTTTGCCGCGCTAATTCAAAGCGTGGCGCTGAATTTATTGCGCGACAGCAGCCGGACCCGCGCGTGGTCGCCTGCACTCATGCAGGCGACCAGCCATGATGCAGGTAACACCAGTGCTCAGTCAGCTTCCGCCCAGACCGGACTTCGAGGCGATGGCGGCCGCGGCTCCGGCGTCTGCCGATCGCCGGACGATGATCTTGTCGCTGATCGGAAATCTGATTGTCAGCTGGTCGAACAATGAGAGCTTGTTCATCTACGTGCTGATGATCCTGCTGGATACCGATCAGCCGTCGGCCGCCATCGTTTTCGCGACCCTCAATACCACCCGCGCCCGGCTTGACCTCATTCAGCGGCTAGCGAAAATCAGGCTCAAGGATCCGAAGCTCGACAAGGCGTTATCCAAATTGATCGATCGGTTCAATCGGTCGACCGCTCTGCGTAACGAATTCAATCATTGCATGTATATCACCGACGAATCCGGTCAGATCACGCATACCCAATCGATGAGGCTTGTCGAAAGCCGGGAGCATTTGCAGTTCGGGATCAGTAAGCCTCTCGACGATGTCAGGCTGAGAAGCATGGTCGAAGCCGCCAAGGAAATGTCGAACATCAATCGCGGTATTTGGGATCTGCTGCCGCAGCTCCAGCTTCATCTGCA
Source organism: Bradyrhizobium lablabi (assembly GCF_900141755.1). NCBI lineage: Bacteria > Pseudomonadati > Pseudomonadota > Alphaproteobacteria > Hyphomicrobiales > Nitrobacteraceae > Bradyrhizobium > Bradyrhizobium lablabi. The sequence goes on from NZ_LT670844.1 coordinate 5,091,452, forward strand.
GTCCACGCGGCCATGATCGGCGTCGGGGCCTCGGCCGCCGGCTGCACGCACGTCCTGAACTCGCGTTTATCGGGCCCGGCAATGCCGAGATGGGCCGGCGCGCTGCGCCGCATTCACTTCGCGCGTGGTGATACAGGCGGTATCGGGTGGTGGGCGGCTAATCCAAACGGGTTAGGTCGGTACTTCGAACGATGCTGCCGGTACCTTGAAGGATTATGCCCATACCTCCAAAGAAATTGACAGCTACCGTTTGTGTAGCTGGTCGAACATTCCTCGATGAGCGAGCCTAAACTCGCGGCCCCCTGCGAAAAAGGTGGCCGTCGTTGGGAGGACCAACGTGGCAGATGCATCGTGGCTCTTGGCGATCGCCGGCGCAGAAGATCAGCGATTTCTAAATGGCGACGATGCTCCTAACCGAACAGGAGCTCGCTATGGGTAAGCCAAACAAGAAGTATGACCCCTCGCAAGAACAGGAACAGGCGCAAGCCAACCTTCAGGGTCAGCTGCAAGGACAAGGACAAGGCCAAGGACAGGGCCAAGGACAGGGCCAAGGTCAGGCCCAAGGCCAGGCCCAGCTTGCCGTACAGTCGCTCGATTCGAAGAGCAACAACGACAACAAGAACAGCAACGACAATAAGAACAGCAACGACAACAAGAATAGCAACGACAGCAAGAACAGCCTCGACAACAAGCTCAGCAACAAGACCGATAACTCCACCGACAACAAGGTCGACAACAGCCTCGACAACAAGGTCAACAATAATGTTGAAAATAACGTCCAAAACACCGTCGACAACAAGGTCAATGTCAGTGTTGACGTCAATCTCGACCTGAAGGCCACCGGCCTGAGCAGTCCCGTGATCGATCTGCACGGAATTAACGTCAACGATGCCTTGGTGATGCCGGAAGTGGTGAACCAGACCCTGAACGGCGGCGGCAATATTTTCCACCTCGATCAGGTCAACAACATCATCGGCGACACCAAGATCGAAGACCCGACCGTGACCTTCAACGGCTCCAGCTCGCCCGATTATACGGGGGGCGGCTTCCACATCGATGCCAAGGTCGACGGCGGCGACTCCAAGGTCTCCGGCGCAAGCATGGGCGACGCCGTCGGTGCGGGTGCCGGCATTACATCGCACGCCGATGCCACGCTGACGCAGTCCGCGTTCAACCAGACCATCACCACGGGTGCCAACATCCAGTTCAACAGTGCAACCATGGAGACTGCCGGTCAAAATCTGACTGACGACCACCATACGCTCTAGTCAATTGTTCGACCCGCGCGGCGCCTGCCGCGCGGGTCTTCTCACGATTTAATTTCATGCTGTAGCTGCATTTTGCCAAATAGAAGCTGGATGGTCGCTGCGCGGCCATAACAGTTCACGGCTGGAGGGAGGCTCCTATGGCGTCAGCGAGCTTCGTTGAAATCATCTCGCATTTCGCAGGATATCTGCAAATCTTTCAGGACATCGCCCGCGACCGTATCGAATACGATGAGAGCCTCGCGGCCCGTCCGTCGGATGACTACACCACGCCGCGTCCGCATTACGATCATCCGTTCACGCCTGACGACATGGACATCGTCGCGGGTCCGGCGCCGGACTTGATACCGGCCGATCCGCTTCATTTGGCCCGCTTTGCTCCGATCAAGCATCTGCGCGATCTGCCGCCGCCTGAGCCGGATTCCTTTCCACCTTCGCCGCTTCCGAACATCCTGCTGCCGATGGCTAGTGGTGCGGGCGGTGGCGGAGGCGGACACCACATCGAGCATCATATCAAGGTGGTGTACCAGCCTGGCGACGCGCAGAGCGAAATCGAAGTCCACCAGCAAAATCTTATGTTCAACGACGTCACCATACTGCCGGCGGGTGCCGTTCTTCCCGACGGCCAGGCCCTGCAGCTTGACGCCGACACCTTGGCCACCATCAAGCACATGGCCGACGACGCCAACGCCCATATTCCAAGCGACTGGTGGATTCCCCAGAACGGCACCGGGGCTGCGGATTTCTTGAACGCGCATGACGCCAATTGGGCGGCGAACGGCGGAATGCCGGACGCGCATTCGGTCCAGCCCGGCTACTACCTCAACGGCGTGCTGCAGGACCCGGCGACGCCGCCTCCAGACCAGACGCCGCTAGCCGCGCCAGCGCCGCTGCCGGACACCGGCCACGGGCTCGGCCAATGGGCGGTCCTTGGCAGCAACGACAGCACCAACGCGGCCCTGATCGTCGACCTGACGCATTCGGCGCGAACCATGGTGGTGATGGGAGATTACTTCAAGACCGACGCCATGTTCCAGACCAACACGACGATCAACCACGACCACATCAGTGTGTCGGGCGGAATCGGCACGCCATCGATAACGACCGGTGACAACGTTGCCACCAACATCGCCGACTTCGTCCAACATCCCGGCGTCTACAGCACGATTCCGGTCACCTATGCCGGCCCGAACTGGAGCGTCGATGTGGTCAACGGCGACTACTACAACGTCCATTCGGTGATCCAGGACAACTATCTTCTTCACAACGGCATCATCACGCAGACCAGCGCCGATACCCACTACGATCTCGTCGGCGGCAACAATCAGCTCGGTAACCTGGCGCGGATTTTCGATGGCACCATCCATTACGACCTGATCGTGGTGCAGGGCGCCTATCACGGCATGAACGTGATTTTTCAGAACAACATCCTCTTGAACAACGATCAGATCAAGATGGCGGCCGACGGCACCGATCCGTCCCAGTCGGTGACCTCAGGCCATAACAACCTCCTGAACGAGGGGACCATCGAGAATTATGGCGGCAACAGCTTCAGCCCGTTGAGCGTCGATGCCAAGACCATCGATGGCCTGCTTGCCTCCGGCGCGACCTCGCTCGATCCGAACCTCGGCGCCGCCATCGCCGGCAGTGGCGGCACCTTCCACGTGCTTTACATCACCGGCAACTATTACGACGTCAATGCGGTCTGGCAGAACAACGTCACCGACGACGTCAACGTCATTTATCAATTGCAGAACCAGCCGTCGGCAGGCGCGTTGTTATACCACCCGGACGGAACCGTAACGCAGTCGGTCAGCACCGGACACGACAGGCTGGCCAACGACGCCGCGATCATCGACGTCAATCCGGACAAGGCCTACGTCAACGGACACGTCTACACCGATTCAATTCTGGTGCAGGCCAACCTGCTCCCGACCCACCAGGACAAGGCCGTCAATGCCGACACCCATGCGCTGGTGCCGGAGCTGATCGCCTTCGTCAACGACAGCCAGGACCCCACACATCACGCTCCCGCCATCGTGCCGACGGTCGCACACAACGATCCGATGGCAAGCATGTTGAGCTAGCACGAGGCTTTCAGGATCATTCCAACAGACCATGAGCATGGCAGGAGCGGTAAATGTCGTTGGGCGGGGACGATCGTTTTAGCGGTGCGCAGGGAGCACATCCAAATCAACCGGACGATGGAACGGCGAGGACGGCCAGGATAATTCCGCTGCGGACGACGCTTGATGCATCCGCACCCGTTGACGATCCCTTTGTCAAGTTTGCAGATGAGGGAGCGTCTGCATCGCGTGCCAAAATCGCCGAGCCGCCGCCGGTCGCGCCATCCTTGCGGGAGGAGGGCAAGAGCCGGGCACCGGGATCCACCGTCGTGATCGAGCAGCCGGTTCCTGCTCCGCCGTTGAAGAGCGGCGGCGACAGGGACGGTGGTGGCAGCTCCGGCGGCGGAGGCGGTGGAGGTGGTCGCGGCGGAGCGCCGCCGTTGCACAGGCGTTCCAGCGACCATGAGTTTCGCGATGTACTTGGCAAGGGTCTTGCGAGAGCGCGCCTCAACCTCGTGACCGTGGGCGTCTTCTCGGTTGCGGTCAACTTGCTGGTGCTCGCCATTCCGATCTATCTGTTCAACATGTCCGACCGCGTGCTGACCAGCCGCAGCACGGACACGCTGATGATGTTGACCATGATCGTGGTCATTGCGATCGCGGCGCATGTTCTGATGGACATGATGCGCCGCATCATCCTGATGCGCGTCGCAGTCGAGACCGAGGCCCGATTGGGCGGACCGGTTTTGAGCGCCGCCGCCAAAGCTGCGCAGGGCGGATCCAGCCGGGAATTCCAGACCTTGGCCGACCTGCAGCATCTGCGGTCATTCATCACCGGTCCGGTGCTGCTGACCATGTTCGATACGCCGGTGACCCCGGTTTATTTTGGCGTGGTGTTTCTGATTCATCCGCATCTCGGCTTCATTGTGCTGTCGTCCGGCGTTGCCCTTGTTGCGGTCGCGCTTTTGAACCAGCGCGTGACCGCGGCTTCGTTCACGCAGGCGAACAATTACGGGGCGAGAGCAAATTTGCAGGCGGAATCGATGGCCCGCAACGCCCAGGTCATCAATGCGATGGGCATGATTCCCGAGGGCGTCCAGGTCTGGGGCCGCGAAACCGTGGAATCGTTGAAGGCCCAGGTGATCGGGCAGGACCGCAATATCGTGATGACGGGGCTGTCGAAGTTCCTGCGGCTGAGTACCCAGATCGCCATCCTTGGATGGGGCGCGTGGCTGGCGCTGGAAAGCCAGATGACCAGCGGCATGGTGATTGCGGCATCGATCGTGGCGAGCCGGGCGCTGGCGCCACTGGAAGGCACCATCGAAGGCTGGCGCAGCTTCGTCCAGGCGCGTTCGGCCTATGCCCGGGTCAAAACCTTGCTGCTGAACTCGCCGCTCAACATGGAGCGGCTGCGACTGCCGCGTCCCGCCGGTTATCTCAACGTCGAGCGAATTCTTTACGTGCCGCCGCCGAACAAAAAGGTGATCCTGAACGGCATCAGCTTTCAACTCAAACCCGGTGAATCGCTTGCCATTGTCGGGGATTCCGGCACCGGCAAAACCATGCTGGCGCGGATGCTGGTCGGATCCATCATTCCAACCGCGGGCAGCGTACGTCTCGACATGATGGATCTGCGCAACTGGGATCCGCGGCAATTCGGCGAGAGCGTCGGCTACCTGCCGCAGGATGTGCAACTGTTCCCCGCTTCGATCAAGGCCAACATCGGGCGGATGCGCGAGGATGCCCGCGACGAGGATGTCTTCGACGCGGCCGAGACGGCTGATGTGCATGAGATGATCTCAGGCTTTGCACAAGGCTATGAGACGATCGTTGGCATGGATGGAAGTCCGCTGTCGGGCGGCCAGCGGCAGCGGATCGGGCTCGCGCGCGCGTTTTACGGCAACCCGCGGCTGATCGTGCTCGACGAACCAAACTCGAACCTGGATGCGAACGGCGAGCGGGCGCTCGCCAAGGCATTGCTGCGCACCAAGGAGAAGCAAATCACGGTGGTGACGATCACGCAGCGCGCCGCGCTGCTGCAGAGTGTCGACAGGATCATGATTCTCCACCAGGGGGCCGTGCAGGCCTTCGGCACCCGCGACGAGATCATTCCGATGATCACCGGGCGCAAGCCGCCCAATATCCCGGGCGGGCCGGGCGATCCGCCACCTTCGAGCGCATAGCAACCGCGGATTTCGAGAAACGAGGTTAAGCGATGGCCAGCAGGCAAATTGCAGTCCGCACCGCGGAGGCAGAGGGAAGCTGGTATGATTCCCTGCCGCGATCGACGAAACTTCCGACCGTTGGCGGCATCCTGATCCTCTTCGTGGCGACGATGGGTTTCGGCGTCTGGGGCAACATGGCCCCGATCGCCGGCGCCGTGGTCGCGTCAGGCGTGTTCGTGGCCACCGGGCAGAACAAGATCATCCAGCATCTCGAAGGCGGAGTGATCCGCGACATCTATGTCCGCGAAGGCGACACCGTCGAACCGGGCCAGCTCCTGCTCGACCTCGACGACACCACGGCGCGAGCGGAGTTGCAGCGTCTGTATCTGCGTCGCGTCAGGTTGTCGGCGATCGACGCCAGACTGCAGGCCGAGATGCGCGAGGAGCCGGAAATCCGCTGGCCGGAAGACGTGACCAATGCGTTGATGGTCTCGCCCGAGGCGAAAGAGATCGTCGACAGCCAGAAGATGACGTTCACGGCGCGCCGCAACAACATGAACAGCGACATCAAGGGCATCGACGACAGCATCAAGGCGCTGGAAGAAAGAATACAGGGATCGCGGGTGCAGCTCGAAGGGGTGAAGAAGCAGATCGTGCTGCTCGACGAGGAAATCGAGACCAAGGATCGGCTGGTGCAGGCCGGACTTGTGCGCAAGCCTGAATTGATGGTGCTGCAGCGATCGAAGGCAAACCTGGAAGGCGAGATCGGCCGCATCATGGGTGACGTCGGCGATGCCAAGGAGCGCATTGCGCGTGCGGTCGAGCAGATCAACGGCGTGCGCAAGACCGCGATCAAGACCGCCGTCGAGCAGATGCACGAGGTCCGCGGCGAACTGGCCGACGTCCGCGAGCGCATGCTGGGCGCCAAGGGCGTGCTCGACCGCACCCGGATTATCGCACCGGTCAGCGGCGTCGTGGTGAAGCTGCGCTATCACACGCAGGGTGGCGTGGTCGAAGCCGGCAAGAACATCATGGAGCTGTTGCCGGTCCACGAGGAATTGATCATCGAGGCGCGGTTGCGGCCGCAGGACATTGACAGCGTCAAGCACGGTCAGAAGGCGACGGTGAGGCTCACCGCGCTCCAGCAGCGGATCACGCCGATGGTTTCCGGAGACGTAATCTATCTGTCGGCGGACACGCTGGCCGACGAGAAGAAGTCGCAGCAGGTCGGGCCGACCGACGTCTACATGGTCCGCGTCAAGCTTAACAGCGAAGAGAGCCGGAAAATTCCGGACTTCAGCCCGACGCCCGGCATGCCGGCGGAGGTCTATATCAAAACCTCGGAACGGACGTTCTTCCAATACATCGTCAAGCCCATCCACGACAGCATGTCGCGGGCATTCCGGGAGCGCTAGGCATCGAACAAGGAACCAAACGCATCAGGTTGGAAAGGCGTGCACCGTGCATATCGACATCATCGAAACGTTGCCTTCATTGGCCAAGCTCGAGGACAACTGGAACGCCGTCTACGATGCGGATCCCGAAGCCCAGATATTTCTGTCGTGGAAATGGCTGAACGGGTGGCTGTCGCATATCGAGGGCCCATGGTTCATCCTGGCGGCGAAGGCGGCCGACAGCACCGACGCACCCTATGTCGCGTTCTTTCCGTTGCGGTTGCAGACCACGATCGAGAAGGACGTTCTTCATGAAGTGAAGATGGCGGGGAACTTCTCTGCCGATTATACCGGCATGGTTTGCGCGCCTGATGCGGAAGGCAAGGTCATCCCCGCCTTTGCCCGCTACATCAAGCAAATGCATTGGGCGCGCTTGAACCTTGAAAATGTCAGGATGTCGGAGCGGCGCTTCCGGTTGTTGCTGGCCTACTTCCCGAAGGCCAATTTCCAGGTGACGGAGGTGAACAGGGTCGGCAACAACGACGGCATCGATAACAGTGTCTGCCCCTACGCGGCGCTGCCGAAGGATTGGGAAGCCTATCTGCTGTCGCTGAGCGCCAATACACGGCAGAAGATCCGGCGTCTTCTGAAGCAGGTCGATGCCGACGGCGAATATCGGATTACCGTTTCGACCCCTGAGACTTTCGCGCGGGACCTCGACACCTTGCTGCGGTTTTGGGCGATCAAGTGGCGACCCCGCAAAGGCGATCTGACCGACAAACTGGTTCGCTCCAACACCATCACGCTGACGCGCAGTTTCAAGTCCGGATTGGTATTCCTGCCGACTTTTTGGCAGGGCGACCGGCCCGTCGCGGCGCTGGCCACACTGGTGGATCAGCGCAAGCGGACCTTCTCGTTCTATATCACCGGGCGCGACGAGGCTTTCGACGGTCCGCCTCCGGGACTGCTCCTGCATGCCTTCAGCATCCGTCACGCGATCGAAAACGGCTTTTCTGAATACGATTTTCTGCGTGGTAACGAGCCTTACAAATATTCGTACCATTGTGCGGAGCGCAAGATCCATTGCACGCTGGTGGAGACCAGGAACGGCAGGAACCTCGGTGACGGGATCGACCCTCGGAGCATTCCTGACGTCCTGGAACAGGCGACCGACCTTCACCAAAAGCGTAACCTTGCCGCGGCGGAGCGTGGCTATCGGCGGATCCTGGATGTTCAGCCAAAGCACGCCGATGCGCTGCACCGGCTTGGGCAGTTGCTTGTCGCGAACGATAACCATGCCGGAGCCAAGCGGCTGTTCAAGACGCTTACCATGGTCCGTCCCGACGCGCCCAAGGCGTGGCTTTGTCTGGCACAGGCCTGCGAAAGCCTGGGGCAGCATGCCGAGGCAATCCAACCTTATCTCGAGGTCATGAAGTTGAGCCCGGACCAGGCAGACGGATTTGTTGGCCTGAGCCGGGCGCTGGTGAAGCTTGGCCGGATCGAGGAGGTCAACAACGCGCTGCTATCGACGTTGGGTACGACGGAGAAGCCCGCGGTGCGAAAATGGCGGGGATCCGATCGAGCGTCGGCAGTCACCCCCCGGCTGCACGAGGAGAGGCAGCTTTCGTCCTAGATGGGGAGTCTTCAATTTGATCCGGAGGGGTCCTTTGCATGCGCCGCACGATTGAGACCGCACCGCGGGACGGGAACGTCATCATCGTCGAGGATGATGCGAGGGGCACCTATGATGTCGTTCACTGGTCGGCAGAGACGGGTGAGTGGGTCGGTGAAAATGGCGAGCCGACCAAGATCGCGCCGTCGCATTGGTACCCGATGCCGAGGGAAAATTTTCTTAAGCAAGAGCAAGGGCTCGATGTATCGACCAGCCCCTCCCGGGCCGGGCCGCCGACGTCGCGCGCACGCCGTTATGGCTTCCTCCCTTTCTCGCCGAGGCGGACTGCGCCACAACGGCCGACAACCAAAGACGTCATTGCACCTCGTTCGGTTGCGTCGGCTACTCCGACGACCGTTGCGACCGTCAAGGCGCAGGCCACTGCGGCCGAAGCGAAGCGTCGGCCGCATGCGCGGCGGGGATTTGCAACCTCCCCGATCGCCGCAACCCTCCTCGCGGCGGCGTTCATCGGCATGTATTTCCACGCCGAGGTCGCCGCTTATGCGGCGCGATACCCCGGTCTCCAGGATATCTTTAAGCAGGAGATCCAGGCGAGCCGGGACTGGCGGAAAACCAACTTATCGGCGCTTCAGCGGCGGGCCGAAGGCGATCATGCCAGTGCGCAGCCGGTGCTGGAGGCTGCGGCGGTCAAGCAGGCAGTAGCGGCGTCCGTGCCGGACGCGCAACAATCCCTGGGGAAGGAGCAGCGTGCCGAGGCTTTGGCGAAGGAGCTTGCCGAGGCCCGCCACACTATCGATGGGCTCAATCTGCAGCTGCGGACGGAGGCCGCGACGAGCGCACAATTGCTCGAACGGGAGCACGGAAAAGCGGCCGCCCTCGTGCAGGAGGCGACCGCCGCGCGACAAGAACTGGCAGCGAGCGCGGGGCAACATCGTCACGCGGTCGAAGAGGAACGCGCTCGCAGTGTCGCTCTGGCGAGCGAACTCGCGATGGCGCGCCGCGAAATCGAAACAAACGCAGCGCTGCTGAACAAGGCGCGCGACGATGCGGCGCAATTCAAGCAGAGTGGGGAGAAGACGACGGCGGAGCTGCAAAAGGAGCGCGATAGGGCCGAGGCGTCGTCGCGCGAACTGGCGATTGCACGCCGCGAAATCGAAACCAACGTAGCGCTGAACAAGGCGCGCGATTATGCGGCGCAATTCAAGCAGGCTGGGGAGAACACGGCGGCGGAGCTGCAGCAGGAGCGCGACAGGGCCGAGGCGTCGTCGCGCGAACTGGCGATTGCGCGCCGCGAAATCGAAACAAATGCTGCGCTGCTGAACGAGGCGCGTGACGATGCGGCGCAGTTCAAGCAGACCTCGGAGAGGGTGACGGCGGAACTGCAGCAGGAGCACGACAGGGTCGAGGCGCTGGCAAGCGAACTCGCGAAGGCGCGGCGGGAGGTCGAGACGCAGGCAGCGCAGTTGCGCAAGGCGGACGGCGAAGCAGCGCAGCTCAGGCAGGCGGCCGCGAGCGCAACGGCCGAACTGCAGCAATCTCTGCAGCAAGAGCGCAACAGGGCCGAAGCAATGGCGCGGGATCTTGAAGCCACGCGGCGCACGCTCGATGGCCGCGCTGCGCCTGAGCACGCCGCGAACAGCCAGAGCGCTGAAGTGACACCAGCCGCGGAGGCGACCGCGACCGTGCAGCCAGCGACCACAGAACCGCAAGGCAGTCCGGAAGCGGCCAGGTTGATCGCGCGCGCCAGCGCGCTGCTCGGCCAGGAGAATATCGGTGCAGCACGTATCGTGCTCGAGCGCGCTGCCGAGATGGGCAGCGCTCAGGCCAGCTTCATGCTCGCGGAGACGTACGATCCCATCATTCTATCGGCCTGGGGGACGTACGGAACGCGCGGCGAAGCGAGCAAGGCGCGCGAGTTTTATGCGAAGGCCCAAGCGGGTGGCATTCAGGAGGCGAAGGATCGATTCAGCGCGTTGCGTTAGGAGGAGAAGCCGAATTTTGGTGCTCAACAGGAGTTCATAGAATGAACAGGATTCTGAAACGGCGTTTGTCACTCCTGCTCGCCGCATTCGCGCCGGTCATTTTGGCGCTTCTGCCGGCTGTCGTGGAGGCGCAGAGAGCCAATTTGGATGCAGGCCCGTCACGGCGCGTCACGGCGCACGAGGCGGAAAAAGAGAAGATGAACGCCTGGACCGTCGGCCTCGCCGGCGGCTTGCTTGAGGGTGCGCCTATTCGCCTGGCCGCGGAGATGGGCCGCGTCGTCGACGACGGGCCAAACCTGCATGTCTTGCCGATCGTCACCCGTGGTCCCACGGAAAATCTGAATTCGCTCCTTTATCTGCGTGGCGTAGATATGGCGATCATCAGTTCCGACTCGCTCGAAGAGTACAAGATTCAAGTGCCGCAGATACAGAGCCGCATCACCTACCTGCTCAATCTCTTCCCGTCGGAGGTGCACGTGTTCGTTCGGCCGGAGATCCAGAGCCTGCAGGATCTCGCCGGCAAGAAAGTGAATTTCAACACCCAGGGTACGGCCGCCGCCTATACGGGGCCCGTGATCTTCAGCCGCCTCGGCATTGACGTGGAGAAGACCTTCATTCCCCATCAGGTCGCGCTGGAGCAAATGCGCAAGGGCGAGATGGCGGCGGTCTTTTTCATCACGTCGAAGCCGGTCGACGCTTTCGTGCGCGGACGCTGGGAGCCCGGCTTCAAGTTCCTACCAGTAAACTACGAAAGCAGGTTCGAGGATTACTATCTTCCCGCGGTATTGGAGGCGAGCGACTATCCTAATCTGATCAAGCAAGGCGAACGTGTGTCCACGATCGCGGTACCGACCGTTCTGGTCGCGTACAACTGGCCGGCAAAATCGAACCGCTATCAGCGTGTAGCCCGCTTCGTCGATTACCTGTTTTCCCGGCTCGACAGGTTGCAGGCGCCGGGTTTCGACTCGAAATGGAAGTCGATCAACCTCGCTGCGACCGTGCCCGGACTCACTCGCTTCTCGGCGGCGCAGGAATGGCTGGATCGTAAGGCGCGGAATGCGCAGGCGCCTCAATGAAGACCGCGGCGATCCCACTGTCTGTCGCCTTCAACGTCGCGGGAGCAATCGCTTTCGCACAAGGCGCGAGCGATGCGATGTCGCATCTTCGCGCCTGCTCCCTCATGGAACGTGCAGCGCGGTTGGAATGTCTGGAAAATCTGTCACGTAACATCGCGCCGCCGGCCCGCCCAGCGTCGGCAGGCGACAACTGGATTGTCAGCGAGACCACCTCGCCGGTGGACTATACACCGATGGTTGTCGCCACCACGCTTTCTCGCGGCGGCCCGGATGGCTCGTCAATGCAGCTCTCCATTTACTGCCGCGGTGGCCGCACCGAACTGGTGCTCGCAGGATCGGCAATCCGCAGCGGCGAGGACCATGCCATATCGTACCGCATCAATGACGATCAGCCGGTGCAGCTTGCGGCAGGCCCGCCTTCGTTTGGAACAGGTGCCGCGTTCACGGGCGATGTCGTCCGCTTGTTGCAGTCGCTTCCCGAACAGGGCGACTTCGCCGTCCATCTCTCGACCCGAGCCGGCGCCGCCCAGGACGGGCATTTTCTGCTCAGCGGACTGAAGATGGTGCGAGAGAAAGTAGCTTCGGCGTGCAAGTGGCCACGCGTCGTTGCCAAGCCACGCAACTGATGGTCATCGAACAATCATGGGAGAGGCACGATGATAAAGTTTGGAAATGCTGTCAGATTGGTCGTGGGCGGCTTAGCCCTCCTCATCATCGCGCCGGCATCGGCGGCGGTGCTGGCGAAGAAGCAAACGGCGGCGCAGATATTGAAGCAGCCCGCCGACCACAACAAGCTGCATCGCCTGATCTTGCAGGTGAATACCAACGACCCTGCGATGATGAATCTCGCGCTCAACAATGCGACAAACGTCGAGCAATATTACAAGGACCTCGGCGAGAACGTGACGATCGAGATAGTCACCTACGGTCCCGGCCTGCATATGCTGCGTGACGACACCTCGCCGGTCAAGGCGCGGATCAAGGCGATCGCGGAGAGCACGCCCGCGATTTCCTTCGAGGCTTGCGGCAATACCCAGGAAAATATGCATAAGGCCGAGAACAAGGAAATTCCTATTATTCCGGAGGCGAAAGTCGTGAAGTCCGGCGTGGTGCGCGTCATGGAGCTGCAGGAGCAGGGCTGGACCTATGTCAAGCCGTGAGCTGCTGCGATCCGACTAAACCAACCGTATCTCGGGGCCATGAGTTTGTGGCCGGACCAGGCCGACGGCTTTATCGGCCTGAACCGGGTGCTGGTGAAGCTTGGCCGGATCGAGGAGGTCAACAACGCGCTGCTATCGACGTTGGGTACGACGGAGAAGCCCGCGGTGCGAAAATGGCGTCCATCCGATCGACCGTCGACAGTCACCCCCCGGGTGCACGAGGAGAGGCAGCTTTCATCCTAGACTGTGCTCCAACGTCGCGTTAGTAGGATCGGGCCCTCACCACCGGCGCTGACTTGTTGTCGGTGCCGATCAATCTCGCGAAGAGCGACGTCGTGCATGGACCGCGCAACGCTTGAAGCTTATGAGCAGAACGCCGCTTCGTTTGCCTGCGACTGGGAATCGCAGCCTGCGCCGGATGACATCTACGACATCATCCGCCGCTTCTTCCGCCAGGGAAAAACCGCCGACATCGGCTGCGGCAGCGGCCGCGATACCGCATGGCTCACGCAAAATGGCTTTGCCGCGACCGGTTATGATGCGTCCGAGGGCTTGCTCACTGAGGCGCGGCGGCGGCATCCGGATATTCAATTTCGCCCCGTGACGTTGCCGGAGCTCTCCGGCATCGCGGAGGAAAGCTTCACCAACGTGTTCTGCGAAACCGTCATCATGCATTTGCCAAGGGAGGCGATTGCCGCCTCGGTGGCGCGGCTGATGGCGATCCTAAAGCCTGAGGGGACGCTCTATCTGAGCTGGCGGGCGACGGAGGGGCACGACCGGCGCGACGAACGCGGGCGGCTCTATGCCGCCTTCGATGCCGGTCTGGTGTTGCAGGCTTTGACGGGATCGAAGATTCTGCTCGACGAGCAGCGCGTCAGCATCTCTTCCGGCAAAACGGTCCGGCGCATCGTCACGCGAAAAGTTTAAAATTCGTAAACGCTGCAAGCAGCTACTCCCGCGGTGGCTTGGGCATGCATGTCGTGCTAGGGTTGACGATCCAAATGTCAGCCAAAATGACCGCGACAAGAAAAGATTCACCGTCGTTTTTCTCACGGCTTTGTCAACGAACTAGTCTAACCGCCTTTGGCGCATCGGCCTTGGGCGAGGCAACTGAACGAGTGCCCGCATCCACCGTTCGTGAACGGCTGCGGAGAGTAATGGTGTAACGGGTCTCTTGCCTTCCAAGAGGAGCATGCACGATGAACTCAAGAAATTTTCACGTGAAGCGTATGTTATGTCCGCCGCTATTGGCGGCGGCGCTGCTGTTCGGGCTTTACCAGCCGGGTCTCGCGCAATACGAAGCGCTGGAGCTCGGACCCGAAGAGGCCGCCCCCGCTTTGCCTGCTGCCGGGGCGACGCTTTTTCAGAATGTCCGCATCTTCGATGGCAGGAACGCCGCGCTGTCTTCGCCTTCCAGCGTGCTCGTGAGAGGCAACATCATCGAGCAGATATCGGCTAACCCGGCCGCCACGGAGGCCGGCGCCGCCGTGATCAACGGCAACGGCCGCGTGCTGATGCCGGGCCTGATCGACGCGCATTGGCATATGTTCATGGCGGCGGTGTCTCCCGCGGTCCTGGCGACGGCCGATCCCGGCTATCTCAACCTGCTGGCGGCGCGACAGGCCGAGGCGACGCTGATGCGGGGTTTCACCACCATCCGCGACATGGGTGGTCCTGTGTTCGGATTGAAGCGCGCCATCGACGAGGGCGTCACCGTCGGTCCGCGAATTTATCCCTCGGGCGCGATGATCTCGCAGACCTCGGGCCATGGAGACTTTCGGGCTCGCTACGAAGTTCCGCGGACGCTGGGAGGGCCGTTGAGCCAGTCCGAAATCGCCGGCGTCGCGGCCATTGCCGACAGCCCCGATGAGGTGCGGCTGCGCGCGCGTGAGCAATTGCGACATGGCGCCAGTCAGATCAAGCTGATGGCGGGCGGTGGCATCAGTTCTCCTCACAATCCGATCGAGTCGACCCAGTTCACCGAAGCGGAGCTTCATGCCGCGGTCGAGGCGGCCGAAGGATGGGGCACCTATGTGGCCGTGCATGCCTATACGCCGGACACGATCCGGCAAGCGATCGCCGCCGGCGTCAAGTGCATCGAACACGGCCAGCTGATCGACGAGCCCACCGCCAAGTTGCTGGCGGACAAGGGTATCTGGTGGAGCTTGCAGCCACTGACCTACGATGCCGACGTTTTCGCGCGGATGAGCCCGGTGTCGCAGAAGAAGGCGCTGGTGGTGTTCGCGGGAACCGAGAACGCCTACAAGCTTGCAAAGAAGTACAAGGTCAAGACGGCCTGGGGCGCGGATATTCTGGGTGATGCCGGGGCTGCCAGCCGGCAGGGGCAATATCTCGCCATGATGGTGCGCTGGTACACGCCCGCCGAAGCGCTCAAGATGGCGACCGCCGACAATGGCGAGTTGATGGCTCTCTCCGGCTTCATCAATCCCTATCCCGGCAAGCTCGGTGTCGTCGAAGCGGGGGCACTTGCGGATCTCCTGCTCGTCGATGGCAATCCGCTCGAGGACCTCAACCTTGTCGCCAATCCCGACAAGAACTTTGTCGTCATCATGAAGGATGGCCGAATCTACAAGAACACGCTGAGCAAGTGATGTCGACCAGGGTACGTGCTGTCCCGCCGGCTAGACCAGCTCATCCGTCCATACTTTGAAGCTGACCAGCGTGTTCGGCCCGAAAGTCTGGGTAAGCGGAACGTCGGCGGCGTCGCGTCCCTGGGCGATCAGCACGCGCCCGATCCGCGGAATGTTGTTGCGGGCATCGAAGGTGTACCAGTGGCCGCCCAGATAGGCCTCGAACCAGCCGGCAAAATCTCCCGCGGCGTAGGGCGGCGGCATGCCGATGTCGCCGAGATAGCCGGTGCAATATCGCGCCGGAATATTCATGCAGCGGCAGAACGCGACGGCCAAGTGCGCATAGTCGCGGCACACGCCCTTGCGCTCGTTGAACACCTCCCACGCGGTCATGGTTGCCCGCGCATGCTCGTATCCGAAGGCGATGTGGTTGTGAACGAAATCGCAAATCGCCTGGACCCGCGCCCATCCCGGCGGTGTCTTCTCAAACAGCTTCCACGCAACATCGGAAAGCCGGTCGGTCTCGCAATAGCGGCTGCCAAGCAGATAGACGATGGCCTCCGCCGGTAGATCTTCTACCGCGTGCTGCGAAGCGGTGGGAACGATGACATCGGGCAGACCGCTGTCGCGCACCGTGCCATCGGCCGCAAGCCGCATGCGCCCCCTTGGCGCGACGAACCGGCTGCACCAGTTGCCGAAGCCATCACGATAGGGCGTGATGGGCACGGCAGGGCTGGTGGTCAAATAATCGGGCACCACGATGTCGGAGGCCCGCGTGAAATGCGTACCGAGCACCGCGATGATGGGCGTCGGCTGCGGGAAGTCGTAGATCATCTCGAAGCCGACGCGAATCTTCATCCGAAAGCCCCGAGTTCCAGTCGTTTGCGCCAAGCAGCAAAAGCACGCCGCCTTCGCTGAGTAGCACCGGGGCGGCTCCTGAACGGCGGTCGAAGTGGCGTTTGAACGTATCGCTGCAGGCCTTGAGCCGGATTGCGCGACGATTTGGCCTGCAAATTTCCAAAAAAATTCCGGCGCACGGCGGAGATGGCTACGAAAGCGGCCCAATACAAGGCCAGGCGAGGGTTATTCGGCATGACGCCGCCGCTGGCGCGAGAAAGCGATAGCTAATCGGGCCGAAAGAGCGCACGGTGATGCATGCACAACGACGGCGCCGGGGCAGAGCTGTTTGCGAAAGCAGAACTGCGTTCGAAAGCGAGTCCGGCATGACCACACGCTCGCGGCGGGAAACCATCACTTTCAAGCACCCCTTCCGGATCAAGGGTATCGATCGCCTGCTGTCGGCGGGTGCTTATGAGGTCATCACCGATGAGGAGATGATCGAAGGATTGTCATTCCCCGCGTTCCGCCGTGTTGCCACCATGATCATGGTGCCGGCGGCCGGGCCGCGCAGTTCGACGATGGAGATGATTTCCATCTCCTCCGTCGCGCTGTCCGACGCGCAGCGCAACGACGCGAGTGCCGCGTGAGTGACAAGCCGCTCGATCTCGACAGCCACCGCGGCATGGCCGCACAGAAAGCGACCGACATGCGGCGGATTCTGGCCGACGTCGAGAGCAACGCAAAGGGCCTGCGCGATCGGCAGGGGTTAATCGAAAACCAGCTTCTGCTCGTTCCCGCCGCTTCCTGGCCGGAGGCGGCCACCAAGGCGCGCTACGTCTTGAATCTATACGCCGCGGGCTTGGGCTCGGACGATACCCATCATCGCGATCTGGTCGCGGCGGTATTTGCGGATTTTGCCCGGCTCTCCGATGAGAGTTGAGCGAATGGTTGTTCGCCGAACAACCGGAAAACTTCACCCTGCGTTCGAAAAAAATTCGGCGCCGACCTGAAAGCACACTTCATGCTCTACATGCAAAATCTTTCGCCTCGCCACGTCAAAACCGAAGAGTCGCTCCGGCTCGGCGTTGTGTCGGGCTGGTACAGCACGAAAGTCAGCGGAACGTTCGTCTCAGGCCCGCATGACACCGAAGCCGATTGCCTTCGCAAAATCGCCGAGATCAATCCGCCACCGGCGAAAGTCGTACGAGGCGCGCCCACCGTATAGATCGAGGCAGGGACAAAGGGCGATCCTGCCTTGATACGACGTCACGGCATCTTCGAGAAGAAAGCCCTTACGCAGGAGGCAAATCAAATGGCACTCACACGCGGCAGCTTTCGCGGCTATGAATATGACCGGATGGTGATCCTGTTTTCGATGATCGACGGTCAAAAGGAGATACCATGTGCGATCAGCACCTCCGCCCTGGATGATCTGGAAAGCCTGGCAAAGAGCAAACCGGACGAGCGCGAAGCCCAATTCATGCGGCTGCGCGATCGGATCGAGGAGCGCGCCGCTCGCAAATTCGTTGCCAGGGAATTCGAAGGCACGCCTCCCGGCATCATCTTGCGCAGTCTCGATTTCCGGCAATAGTTCCGCGAAAAAGGCTCGTGCGCTGGCTTGGTGTCAGGCGGCCAGCGACCGGGTCGACTACGAGTCGTCCAGCGCCTTGATAGCTTTGTCGGCCGCAATGGCCGCACTTTCTTCGGAGCTGCTGTCTTCTGTCGTGACAAATCCCAGGATCGTCAAGCCCTGCCTTCTTGTGGCTATCTGAACAATCGGCGTCACATTGGCGCGCCAGCGTCCGGGTTTCCGCTGAAAAGTGACGATGTCGTAGTCAGACGCTTTGGCCATGGTCGTGCCTTTTTCCACGCTGTCTGCGCGAAGCGGGAGACATCGTGTTATCCGCTCATTTCAACACCCGCGACAGATAGTCTTCAGCTTGGCGGCAGTTCGGGCGTCTTCGACGATGAAGGGGTCTTTGTATGCGGTTCGCGATGCGTCGTTTTCAACAGCTGTGGGCTTTTCCATCTTCGGAGGATGGGCCGCATCGTAACAAGCAAGCCGCCCGCTCGTGCTTTCGATCGCGCGGCAATCTGGTCCGGCGGCGAGAGCGCCTTGCGCGAATGCGCAGAGCGCCAATACCGCAAAAGTCATTTTCATCTGGTTTCCTTTTGCGGGTGACATCACCCGCTGCATATCCACAATCAAAACACGCCCGTTCCACGAAGGCGTTGGCCAATCGGGCGGCACTCCGCAAACAGAGCCGCCAGCGCGCTGGCGATCAAATGCGCTTGCCCCATAAATTCGTCAGATACTGACGTAGCCGTTGCGTCACTATTTCTTTTTGCCGGAACCGAAGGACGGCTGCCATCCCGCGGTCTTTTGGCTCGGCGCTGCGGCAATTGTCTTGATCTTCTCTTTTTTGGGTTTCTTGGACTCCCGATTACCCTTCTGCTCGCCTTTGGCCATGCTGATCTCCCAGGGGTTGACGATGACACAGTTATCGAATGCTGAATTTGACGTGGCGCAGCGCGCCAGGCTTCAATTGATCTTCCGCGGCAAGTCTGGAGTTTGGGCAAGGACGTTCATTCGCGGGACGCGAGGACTCGCATTCAAGACTGTGCGCCCTTTGTTGCCGAATAGCTATGCATTAGTTGGGTCTCGGCCTGACCCATATCGCAACCACCGCGACCAGGATGTCAGTCGAAGGCAGAAGGAAGTTGGCCGTTACGGAAGATGACCGTAGGCTCGTCGTCATAATCGCCCATCTCTGGATCGCCGGTGGACGAGAAGGCAACGACACCGAGTTTGCTCAACGCCAATCGCTCAGCGGTTCGGACAGCGCCTGTTGCCGATTTGCAAGCTATCGGAGCATCGGCCTTAAGGTTTCCGCCTTTACCGGCGTTGAATGATTGCACGAAATAACTGGTTTCGCGGGCCATAACGTCTCCCAAATGTCAGTCGTCGAAGTCATGCGCACATCGCGCGTAGCCCCGGCCGAGATGGCAATCAATTTTTCATCGCTTGCATCAGCGCTGAAATCTTTATCGTCGCGAAATTGGAGAAGGTGTCCGACACCGCGTACGGCAGAATGATCTGGTCGTTGTGCCGCATCGCCCCGCAGGTATAGACGACGTTGGGAACGTATCCTTCGCGCTCGGATGGTTCAGGTCGCAGCAACGGCTCGCGCGAGCGCGCAAGCACCTTGGAGGGGTCGCTCTTGTCGAGCAGCGCCGCGCCGATCGAGTATTTGCGGACCGGGCCGACGCC
This sequence comes from Bradyrhizobium lablabi, assembly GCF_900141755.1. Taxonomy (NCBI): domain Bacteria; kingdom Pseudomonadati; phylum Pseudomonadota; class Alphaproteobacteria; order Hyphomicrobiales; family Nitrobacteraceae; genus Bradyrhizobium; species Bradyrhizobium lablabi. The sequence continues at coordinate 5,110,895 of NZ_LT670844.1, forward strand.
GTGCGTCAGCAGTAGCCAGCCTTCATCGAGTTCGATCGGCGACCCGCAATTCCCGATCTGAACGAACTCCCAGGGAAATTCCGGCTTCAGAATGGCCTCACCGCCGTCCCATGTGTAGAGGTCGTCGGAATAGATCAGATACAGGTTCTCGTTATCCTGCCGCGCGATCATGGCGTATTTGCCGCCGATCTTGCGCGGGAACAGCGCCATGCCTTTGTTGCCAGCCGCCGCACCCTTCAGGGGCGTCATCCGGAACGAGGTGAAATCGCTGGTCTCGATCAATTCCGAACGGATCGCCCGTCCACTGTAGGCGGTATAGGTCGCGTAATAGGTCTTCCGATCGCCATCGCGGAATTCGACAAAGCGGGCATCCTCAATGCCGTTGGATTGTGATTCGGTAACCGGAAAAATGACGCGCTCGCTGAGTTCCTCGTCGGAATTGAACGTCAACTCGATACAGTCGCCTTCGGGTCCGGTTACACGGCGGCTAATCCGGGGGCTCGAAGCAAGGCGAGCCGTCGGATCCACGGTCAGGCTGCCGTCGGCAGCGATGGCGCCGACCCGAAACGTCAGTGACGACACATGCCCTTCGCCTGTCGCACGCAGACTGAGAATGAAGCGCAAGCCGCCTTTCGGCGCGTCCGACTGGTCGGGGTGCGGCACGATAGAGGGGTTGAACAAGGCCGAGGCTTCGAACGAATACTCGTGAAGAAAATAAGCGCCGATCAGCTGGCGCTGGACGGTGGAAAAGGTGCCGTGAGCCGACAACGCCTGTTCCATGACGTCGGCGCGGGCCTCGAACGTCGCCAGCAGGTTGCGATGCCGGCCCTGGAAATTTTCCAGGACATCGGCGAGCTGGCCGGTAACGGCTTCGGAATCGAGGGCGAGAACCCGGTCGACGATATGGTTGGCGCGGGTCTTGTCGGTCGGGTTGAGATCGCGCGGTTCAGTCGCCGGCTTGAACGGACGCACGATCACCCGCGCGGGGTCGGGACGCAGATAGAGCGCCTTTCGATTCAGGAAGGTGGTGGCTTGCAACAAGTTGCCCTCGGCTCGCTGGAGTGGGAGGTGAAATTCAGGCGCCCACGGCAAGAAGCGCCGCAGGTTTTGTCAGGTTGGAGTTGACGCGCGCAAGCTGTCGAATCTCCGCAAGGCCAAGGAGATAGGACAAGACTGACTCGCCGCCGCGATTTTCGTTGGCGCGATCGGGATGCAGTCCGTCGCGGCAACCGCCTGTGCGCGGATCGACCAATGCGACGGACAGGTCGTTGCTGCCGAGAAACCACCCGAAGACGCGGGTTGCGATGGCCTTCCATTCCGCATCGCCCTCGGCCCGCCAAGCCGCAAGGCAGGCAGCGATCGAGGCCGTGGCTTCCACCGGCTGCTGGTCATAGGCGCGGGGAGGTTGCCGCCGCTCGCCGAAGCCGGCGGTGCCGATGGGGCGGAAATGACCTCCCGATGCCGTTTGTTGCGTCATCAGCCAACGCAGCGATCTCAATCCGGCATCGACATAGGCGGGGGTTCGCGTTGCCATGCCTGTCACCATCAAGGCCTGCGGCAAGCGCGCATTGTCGTAAGCGAGCCCTTCCTCGAACCAAACCCAGCCGGGTAATTCGACGGAGGCGAGAATGGTCATCAGCCTCTCGGCAAGAACGTGTCGGACTTCGCCGGCATGAAAATCGTTTGGATTGGTCGCGCAGTAAGCGTCCAAACCGAGCAGCGTGAAGGCCCATGCGCGGGGCGAGTGAAACGCTTCCGCGGTGGGAAGCGCCTCGGCAAACAGGGATGCCGCCCACGATCGGCGCGACGGATTGGAGTCGCTGCGGGCGCACTCGCCCAAGGCCCACAGGGTCCGCCCGTGGCTGTCTTCGGAACCACTGTCTTCGAGCCAGGCTCGATTGAAGCCCATGAAGTTGCGGAAACGTCTTGTGTCGGGATTCCACGCATGCTGCACGAAAGCAGCAAAGCGGGCCGTCAGAACCTCGGAAAGGCGCTGCTCGCCCGGATTGTTGAGCGCGCAGGCCAGCAACAGCGCGCGGGCGTTGTCGTCGACGCAATAGCCGTGCGAGCGATCCGGTACCGAATGCACGGCATGCTGAAACAGTCCGGTATCGTCGCACATCGACAGGAAATGGCCGATTTGCATGTCGGGCGCTGCCGGGCTGCGTGACTCGGGGGACGCCGTGTCGGAGCGCGCAACGACCTTGATCCAGTGACCTTGCCGCGCATGTTCGAAGGCGGACACGTAACGCTCGGCGGCGCGTTCCCATGTCATCGTTCGGCTGACCGCATAGGCGCGCCGGCACGTCACGTGTCGGCGGGCATCGTCTGTAAGCAATTCCGCGATTTCGTGGCCGGTCGCCGCCGCGTCGCCAAAGGGGACCAGAACGCCGCGTCCATCAGCCAATAGCTCGTTGGCGTGCCAGTAGGGCGTCGAGACGACCGGCTTTCCCAGTCCAAAGCTGTAGGCCAGTGTACCCGAGGTCATCTGCGCCTCGTCGAGATAGGGCGTGACATAGACGTCGCACATCGAAATGAATTCGAGCAGCGTGGCCTGATCGACGAATTGGTCAAGGAACACCACGTGGTCTTCGACGTCGAGCTCACGCACGCGTGCGAGCAGGCTTTCGCGATAGGCCTCGCCCTGGTCCCGCACCAGATTTGGATGCGTTGCGCCGAGCACGACATAGACCGCATCCGTGCAGCGTTTCAGTATCGACGGCATGGCGTCGATCATGACCTCGATACCCTTGTTGGGCGACAGCAGGCCGAATGTCAGAACAACCGACCTCCCGCTAAATCCGAGCTTGGCCTTCGCCGCATCAGGCCCGACAAACGCAACGTCAGGAATGCCGTGCGCGATGATCTCGATCTTGTCGTCCGGCACCTGATAGACGCTGCGCAGCAGCTCACGGCCCTTGTTGGCCATCACCACGACCTTTGACGACGCCTCGACGATGCGCTCCATGACCGCGCGTTGAATGGCCGTCGGCTTGGCCAACACCGTGTGAAACGTCGTCACCACCGGCATGGTGAGGCGCGACAACAGCACGAGGATGTGGGCGCCAGCTTCGCCACCGAAAATGCCGAATTCGTGCTGCAGGCACACGGTGTCGAACCGGCCAGCGTTCAGGAAGTCTGCCGCGCGTATGTACTCTTCGATATTGTCGTCCTTGATTTCAAAAACGACCGCCGGAGGATAATCGTAGGCTTGACCGCGATCGGTCATCGCCACGATAGAGGTTTCCAGGTTCCGGTGTGAAGTCGATATCGCCTGCTGCAGGTCAGTGGTAAAGGTTGCTATCCCGCAGCGGCGCGGTAGCGAATTGCCGATGACGGCGATACGGCGGAGCGGCGTCATGTCTGCACCTCGACAATCTCGTTCGATTTCGGTGAGTACACCGCCGTTCGCGCTCCACCATCTTGCAGCAGAGAAGCAATGGGATCGGGTCCCGGATACGCGACCAGACCGCTCATCCCGTCGGGTCCAACCTCGATGCCGGTTCGATCAGCCTCAATAAACATGGCGTCACCCACGGTCGTATCGGTCAAGGCGATGCGCCCGCTCCCCTCAATCACAAGGATCCAGGTTTCCCGATCGGTATTGAGTGCCCAATTCGAGTTCGGCGAGAGATCGATCCGCTCAAGAACGAAATGCTGGCTTGCGATGAGCATCGTGCGAGCGGCGGTGAGACGTCGTGGACCGGGCTGAGCCTGAAGTGGCCCCGCGTCGGAAACAGCGACAGCGCTGTCTTCGTGCAGTTCGCGCCGCCTCCCATAATCGAACAGGCGGAACGTCGCATCGCTGTACTGTTGAATCTCGGCGAGCACGATACCAGCGCCGATCGCGTGGATCGTGCCGGCGGGGACGAAGATGACGTCGCCTTTCTTAACGGCACGCCATTGCGTGAGACTTGCAATCGAGCCATCCCTGATCGACGCGCGCAAATCCCGCGGCGTGAGGTGCCGTTTCAATCCAACGGCTACCCGCGCGCCGGGCGCGGCGAAGAGGATGTACCATGCCTCGGTCTTGCCGTTCGGCAGGCCGATCGAGCGCGCGAAGGCATCGTCCGGATGAACCTGGACTGACAAAGGCTCACTGGTGAACAGTAATTTCAGCAGCAAGGCCGGGCTCGGCGCATCTTGATCGACGCGCTGAAACCACAATTCTCCGATTGCGTCATTAGAGCCGTCAATGCCGCTCCAGGGATGGAGATCGGCGACCCCCCAGGGCTTGCGCACGACCCGCACGGAGGCATGTTCAATGGCCATAGCTTGTCCTGACCCGTCACGCGCATATCGAAGCGATATGCCGTTGGTCGATACCGTCCATAAGTTTTGGCGTGGCTAAGGCGTAGCGTTTTCGGGAGACGCGCCGTTGCGGCGATCCAATTACGCTAACTGATCAGATGGATACTCAGATGCCCGATAGCAACCTCTTGCGGGTTCCTAAAGACCGTAGCGTTCGTATTTTGCCGGAAATGAGCGAAATGACGGGATAATGGAGCCGCACGGTCGTCGAATGGCTCGTTATCGCGCTGACACGGTCGAGCGTTCATGCCGACGAACGTCAGCCAGAGAGCTGAACGGCCCCAACAGCTTAAAGTTTGTTCTCTATCTTGGATTGTATATTTGGCTTGGAATTGAAAGCGAAATAGTGCCCGTAAAATCGCGCCGATCGGCGGCCACCGCCGAAGCTTTCAACCGTGTTCGCGTCAAGTCATCAGGCCAATTTCAAATATAAGTTGTATTCGCCGGAACTCTTTGTCGCTGGGGCGGTTGTGAATTGATCCCCGAGCGCGGCGGGATCGGCTGGCAGCCACAATCGGCAGGCCGTTGAAATTTTCATCCACCCCGCTTGGAGGACATCATGAACAAGATAGCAATCTCTTTCGCAGTGGGCGCAGGTGCGCTGTTCGCAACTGCCGCCACCGCGGCACCACTCACTGCCGATCTATCGGTAACTCAGGACAGCAACATCCAGAACGTCCGCATGGTATGCGACGAAAACGGCCGTTGCTGGCGTGAACGCCGTGATCAGCGCGTCATCATCCGCGACCCCCGCGACTCCTACGGGTACGACGCTCCTCGCGAGCGCTACATCGAGCGCCGTGGCTATGAAGAACGTGGCGGTATCGGCATCGACGTTCCCGGCGTGAGCGTGGGCATCGGCACCGGCCGCTACTGAGGACACATGCAAAAGTCCGCGGAGAAATCCGCGGCTTCTTTTGGAGGCGACGCTCAGCGCGACGGCCCGAGCAAAGCCCCTTGTTAAGAGCGCAAGTGGAAATAACAGAACCAGGACCGGAACGATTGGCCTTCGGTGCAATCGTCCTTTGAATTGGAAATCAATTGATCAAAGCGCTCTCGGCCATCGCAATTTCTGCCTTCATTGCGGCGGCCGTGTTCATACTCCCTGGATTTGCCCCACAAGTCGAAGCTGGAGCGCCGGTCGCCCTCCAGAAGAGCAGCCGGCTCGTTATTCATACCGTCGATCGCGGCTGTACCAAGCAGACCTGGCCCAACTTCAGTGCCCCATGCCTGCATGGTAATGGCGCGAAGCTTGAGCCTCGCTTTGTCAGTGCTGATCGCGGCTAACCGGAAGACCTTCATGACCAGCCCAGCTGTTCGGAATGATATTCAAATCGACCGAGTTTGCAGTGCCGCCATCTGCGAGGAAATAGGTGATCGGCTGCGTATCAGCCTGCAAGGCGAGCCCGAGCGATTGCCGCAACATATGATGATGCTCGTCGAGCAAATGGCGCAGAACGATTGCGTCTTCGCCGTAGTTAGCAACAAAAGCGAAACCGCACTAAACCGATCAAATTTATACAGACAGCAGCAGATCAGCTTGTAATGCTGCGTCTGAACCAAAATACGGAGGTGACAAATGAATATGTCGAGTGAAAGCCTGTTGGTCATATTGTTTGTGGGTCTCGTTGCAGGCTGGTTGGCAGGTCAAATCGTGCGAGGGACCGGCTTTGGGATCATTGGTGACCTCATTGTCGGTATTCTGGGCGCCTTTATCGGGAGTTGGTTGTTGCCTCAGCTGGGCATCCATCTCGGTATGGGAGTGATCAGCGCAATCATCAACGCTACCATCGGTGCGATATTGCTGCTGCTTGTCGTGCGACTGTTTCGAGGTGGCGGCGGCTGGGGAAGCAGGTGGAGCGGTGGCTGGGGTCGGCGATGGTGACGCGGCAGCAGGTGCTGTCAGGACACCCGTTCTGTCGAACTAGAATAATCTGCCTGGAACCAATGTCGCCAGCCCAGCTTGGTGGTGGGCTACCGGATGCCAATGCGCCCCCAGGCATCCGATGAAATGACGGCCCCCGCATGTACCCCCGTGCTGGGGCCGTTTTCTTGTGATCTTGTTTCTAGTCACGCTCTCTTAGCAGGGGCTTCTCATGCAAAACTGCACTCAACAGCGAATTGTGGACCTCGATATGCCCGTTGTAGCTGATGAGGCCCAGCTTGCGAAACTTGTTCATGAAATGGCTTACTCGGGATCGAGTGGTGCCGACCATCTCCGCCAGCGTTTCTTGACTGATATGCGGACTGATCGGCTGCGGACTGCCTTCCTTACCGAAATTCGCGAGCAGCAAAAGCAGCCGCGCAAGCCGCCGTTCACTCGAATTGAATAGCTGGTCGATCAAATCCTCCTCAATCCGGCTGTTCCGGGTCAGGAGATAGGTCATGAATAGCTCCGAAAATTTCGGCTCATCCTGAATAGCCGCGATCATCGCGTCTTTCGTGATTGACGTGATGACGCAATCCTCTATCGCTGTTGTCGTCGCGATGCGTAGCGGATGACCATTCATGCATCCTTCGCCAAAGAACTGCCCGGGCTCTAGAATTGCGACGACCGCTTCCTTGCCCTGCTCAGACACGACAGTAAGCTTGACCTTGCCCCTTTGAATGTAAAAAACCGTGTCCGCGACATCGCCTTGCTCGAACACGTGCTGGTTCTTGTGAAATTCGAGGATCGTTTTCCCCGTGCCCACCTTGGCGAGAAAGATCTTGGGGTCAAACATGTCCCTGGTTGGCTTACCCATGGGAGCCTCCTTTGGCTCGACGAACTTGATCGACTTTGGTTGGCTGCCAAGCGCCAACCCTACTTTTGCGCGCCTACTTTGGCACTGGCGGTGAGCTGCTGCTCCCATCAGGTCATCATTTACGGCGCTTGTCCCGTTTCGCAGAGATTACCCCCTGATTGTCAGCAGTTCTACGGAGAACCCCCGCTTTTTTCAGCGCGTCGTTTCGCCGCGCGCCGGGCGACATCGCCTGGGCTTCCTCAAGCGCGTCAATCGCCCTCGCGTGCAGGCTGCGGCTGTCGCTCACCAGATCAGTTGCGATGGTGACGATATGAGTGTGACCGCACTTGGGGCAATCAAATGTGCGGATGTCGAAGTTGGATGACCCCCGCGCAACACGCGCCAGATGCATCCTTGCATCGCATTTTGGGCAGCGCCGCCGCTGACTGGCAATGAGGGGCATCACAGGACGAGGAACAAGTTTTCGGCATCAACCGTCCCACGTGTGGGCGTCCAACCAACCCTTGTTCTTAAAGAGTCTACGAAGCGACGCGGCGGTCTGTAGAAGTTGATTCCGCCTCGGACCCCTTGGAAGGGATCGGGCAAGACGCAGAACGTCGCGTCGTTTCTCGACAAGGTCCGAGATTTTGTAACGCAGTTCGAACGGCGGCTTGAGATCGGCAGAGGGGGACAATTTGCGACTCCGAGTTTGAGACGCGTCCTATGGTCTTGGATCGCCGTCAGCCTGTTACTTTCAGCACGCCGTTGGGCTGTTCCGGCATCAGCAAATTTTTCATGTCTGCAGCAGCGCGAAGTTGTTCGGCTCTTCTGATGGCTTGGGATCGCAACGATCCCTGCGGTAAGTTTTTTGCGTTCGCGAGAGCCTCGGATGCCCGGGCTGCCCAGTCGTGAATATCAATATCGCTGCGCGTCAATCTTGTCACGTCATCGTCCTTACTCTGGCGCTCGCAGGTCGCTGTGCTCCCAGCCGACAGCATCGGACTTCATCGGGTCAGCGCTTACCTGGGCCTCATGAATAAGGCCGCATTCAGTGCATCTCAGTGTCCAGTGCTCAAAGCCGGAACGAGCTGCGGTAACGCGCTGGACCTTCATGCGCGACTCGCATCTGGGACAACGAGGCCGTGCTGCCGCGCGGGGGGAGAGGGTGGACGTTTGCGGATCTGACATGCATGCTTCCCGTTGAATGGCGGGAGCATTTACCGAACTCTCAGTCACCGGAAACTGCCAAGGGCGGGTCGGTGATAACGTAGCTTGCGCCCTTCCCGGTGTGGGGTGCTGGTCAATATTGCTCACTCGAGCTCAAAAAATGCCCTGCACGAGCGCGTCGGGCTCCGATGCAGGGTTGAGAAAGTCGGGGGTCAGTTTCGACGCAAGTGACACGCGTTCAATGTAGCGAGTGAGCGGCTTGCCGTATGGCAGCATAGTTGGCGGGGCGGGTCAGTAGTTTTGTCGGACCAATGAACCCGCCCCTCGCGCCGTCAGTTCATTACTTGCAAGTTTTGTCAGCCGTCAAAGCTGTTTCTGCTGATGCCTGTGTCGGATGAGCCGCACCGATAACCTTCATGCTGCCACCGGCCGCGGGCTGGATATTGACCACTTGACACTTCATCGTCGCGGTATCCTGAGCCAGGTAGAACGAGGAAGCGCCTGATGGCGGCGCTTGACCGACAGTTTTGGCCGGCTCAGCGGCGAATGAAGTTGTTGCGAATGCGAGAATAGCGACCGTCGCTAAGAGAATCTTCTTCATGGTGTCTACCAGTTGTCGTGTGTCCAGTATTGGACACGGAGCAAATAGAGTCAGCCGATAAAGGTTCCAGCGATACTGGATTTGTTTTTGTACCCAACCGAAGATTGGAGTCTTTCTTCTGAGTCGAAAGCGCTCGCATCGCGCGATTAATCGCATTCGCGGGTCGGTTCCTGGAACCAATGGCTAGCGAGCCTCTTGGTTTCCTGACACAATCACTTTTGGAGAAATGCTATGAACAATCTCGCGATCTCTCTAGCAGTCGGCGCAAGTGCGCTTTTCATGACTGCTGCTTCCGCTGCACCGCTTTCCGCGGATCTATCACTCGCACCGGAGAGCAACATTCAAAACGTTCGCATGGTCTGCAATGAAAACGGCCGTTGCTGGCGCGAACGCGGTGAACGCCGTGTCATCATCGGTGAGCCCCGTGATTCATACGGATACGCTCCTCGTGACCGTTATATCGAGCGCCGCGGCTACGACGAAGAGCGGGGCGGAGGTATTGGTTTCCGTGCTCCTGGCGTGAGCGTTGGTATCGGCACCGACCGCTATTGAGTTCCAAAGAGAACCCCAGAAGCTCTGCGGGCACCCCCGGCACGACTAGCATGGTACGCTTGAGATTGGTCCGACCGACTTTGTTCGGTCGGGCCCGTTTGAGGAAAAAAATGGATGACCTTTTCAGCGCCATGCTTGTTCTGGCGTTTTCTTCTGTAATGCTAGTAGCGGGACAACAGTACCTTTCTAGAAAACCCGAAATTACCGCCGCAACCTCTGCTCCGCGACCGCACGTTGCCGCCTTAGTACGCCAGCATACGTGCGGTAGCGCTTTTACCTAGCTGTGCTTGGCGGTGGCCATCATTACGGCTGGGGCCTCGAAAGGCAGTGCTCTTATATTGAGGAGGGCAGTGATTAGATAGGGGGCAACCCAAGGAGTTGCCATGAAAAAACCACTGACGATACCGGACGAGCCGCAACCCCGTAACGTCACACGCGCTGACCTTGTGATGACCGAGGGCTATGGCTTGCAAGTCGATGGCCGGATGAAGACGGTATTTCCGACGTTTGAAGCGGCTCAGAAAAGGGCAAGGGATCTCAAGGCCGAGTTTCCGATGCTCCAGGTCAAGGTGTACGACGCTGCGGAAAAGAAATTGCTGGAATTGTCGCCGACTGAGTGATGCTATCGGACCATCAAAATTGACCAGACTGACCCGACTGGCAAAAGCGAACGTCGCTGGCTCTAGCGCAGGCAATTGTTTCAAAAATTAGCGGCAACCAGATCATAAGAACCTCTGCTTCCGCGAACATAGATCTTGGCTGCGGCGGCACATATCAAATCACGATTGGAATCGAAGGCGTTCAGAAAACCCGACTCATCGGGGCGGGCATCCGGTTGAATTCGCTTCAGTGCATCTTCGGCTATAAAAAATGATGCCTCTATCGCGCTATCGTGTCCCCAAAATCGCACGGCACGCCGCGTTTGGTCATATGAACGACTGTGATTTGGAAAATCAATCACGTGGTTGAGACTGATCAAGACGTCGCCGGCCCACGACCGTTGTTGCCGGGACTGCGAGCGGCGAACCCTCCTTGTCGAACGCGCGTTGCAACGTTCGCTCGGTCGCAACAACAATTCGGCCGGTTGGCGACTTGAAGCGTTCAGCCCACTGCCGTTCAACGCGGCGATGGACGCTCAACGGATATTTGGCACTCATTAGGTTAACCTCGCTGACACGCTTCTGCGTGTTTCATAGATATTCTAACGCATTACCTAAGTGCTAAGTTCCCCTTTACGAGCTGATGGTCTGAGCTCGCCCCCGCGCTGGGGCCGCTTCTTTTGGCGGTGGAGTCGACTCCCCGACGGACTGGCAGCATTGGGCCTGTCGTTGCACTATTGTTAAGCTAATCGGGATCAAACGGGCTATGAGATGCTTGTCTCGCTGTTCGTAGCCATTCTGAGCCAACCGATTTTGAACAATGGCACGGGCTGATTTCTTTCGCTCCTGTTCGAAAGCGCCCGTCATGATGGTCCTTGATCATTCGTCTATCCCCGCAGTCGTTCTCGTCGTCGAAGACGAGATGCTGCTGCGCATGCGGGCGGTCGACATGGTGGAAGACGCCGGTTACACCTCGCTCGAGGCTGTGGATGCCGATGCTGCCTTCGCCATCCTCGAATCCAGGTCCGATATCGCACTGCTATTCACCGACATCCAGATGCCGGGCAGTATGGACGGATTGAAGCTCGCTCACGCGGTGCATCAGCGTTGGCCGCCGATCAAGATCATCCTGGTATCCGGGCAGTTAAGGCTGGCCAACATCGATATTCCGCCCAATAGCCGTTTCTTCGGAAAGCCGCTCCAAGCCAAGGAAATGATCGCCGAAATGCAGGACATGATCGGCGAAGCCTGATGTCACCGCAACACCGGGCGCGATGTCCTCAAAAGATATGAGCGGAACCGGACAGATGGTGTTATCTGTGGGCATGCTCAGAATTGACCGGGACCCCCCTGACTTGACGGCCGACCCGACGCTTCCGCAAGAGTTTTTGGCTGCAGAAAATGTCAGTCTGCGGCTGCTGCTGACGCAGGCCGAACTCGATGCTCAAGCGCTGCTTGCTCAGGCCGGCATCGACGCCAGGGAGCGCGAGGCGTCCGACAAGCTGCAAAAGCTGATCCTGGAAGAGCTGCACCACCGCATCAAGAATACGCTCGCGACCGTGAGCGCCATTGCCTCCCAAAGCCTGCGCAATGCCCCGAGCACCGAGCACGCCCAGCACGCCATCGAAGGCCGCTTGCTGGCATTGGGCCGGGCGCACGATCTGCTGTTGCAGGCGCGATGGACCAGCGCCGACCTCGGAAAAATTGTCCGGGGCGCGACGGAGGCTTTCGACAATCCGGATTTGCCGAGGTTTTCAATCGACGGACCCGGCATCCTGATCACCTCGGGCGCCGTGATCGCCATCGCGATGACGCTCAATGAGCTTTGCACCAACACCACGAAATTTGGCGCGCTGTCGGTACCGGCTGGCCATGTCGCCATTGCCTGGACGGTCGAGGGATCGGTACCGCGGTTGCATCTCACCTGGAGCGAAAAAGACGGCCCAATGGTTCAAGCCCCGACCAAAAGGAGTTTTGGCACGCGCCTGATCGAGACGCTGGGCAAGCAGCTGAAGGGCGAAGTTCAACTGACCTACGAGCCCAGCGGCTTTGTCTATGCGCTCGACGTGCCGCTTTCGTCCTTGACGTCCCCAGCGGTCGGATAGCTGACCGCGGGCCTCCGACGGATGCCGCTTGCGCGGATAACTGACTGAATCAACGAAGTAATTTCAAGCTCGTTAGCCCACAAAGGCCGGGGGCGGAAGAAGGCCGCTGATCCATCGTTCACGCGCGATTGAACCGCGAGCCGCCTCCGGGCGACTTCGGTAGAACCGATCCGTTCGCTCCCGAGGCATCATTCATGGGTAGACCGCATTTAACCTTGGCATCGATCTGCCTTTCCTGCTGCATCTCCTGGGTATTGGTCGGCCCTTCGCTGGCAAAAGCACCGCTCGTTTCGGATGAGGCGGCGAGCGAGTGCAAGCAGGACATGCCGGACGAAACCATCACGAGCTGCTCCCAGGTGATCGATTCCGGCGCCGTCAGCGGCCGCGCCCTTGCCGCGGCCTACGCGCAGCGCGGCTTCGCCCGCACCCTCAAGCGCAGCCTGACCGAGGCGGAAGCCGATCTCGATCAGGCCATCAAGATCGATCCGAAATTCGCGGAGGGCTATGCCGACCGTGCCAATTTATGGACCGTGCGCCACCAATACGATCGCGCGCTCGCCGACGGGGAACGGGCGGTGCGTCTCGATCCCGACCTGCCGGTCGCCCGTTTCGTCAGGGCCGGTGCGTTGCTCAATCTCGGCCAGTACGATCGCGCCATTGCCGACTACACCGTAGCGTTGAGATTGCGGCCGGGCGCCGGCGCCAACATCTACGGCCTGCGCGGGATCGCCTATCACCGCAAAGGCGACGAGGCGCGCGCGGTTGCCGATTACAGCGAACTGTTGAAAATCGAACCGGACAATGCCGGCACGCTGCTCAACCGCGGCGACGCGCTGTTCAAGATGCACGAATTGAGCCGCGCCAGCGCCGACTACAGCGAGGCGATCCGCCTTGCGCCCGACAATCCCGGCGGCTTTAAGGGACGCGGCCTGATCCGGGTTATGACGCAGGATCCCGAAGGCGGGCTCGCCGATTTCAACGAGGCGATCCGGCTCGCTCCCAATGACTTCAACGCCCATATCAACCGCGCGGCCGCGTTGGGCTTCCTCAACCGACATGCGCTGGCGCTGGCCGATCAGGACATGGCGATCCGTCTCGATCCCGTTCAGCCGATTGCCTATGTCGAGCGCGCCCAGACTGTGAACCGTCTGGGCGACCACGTCGCCGCCATGGCCTCCCTCAACAAGGCGCTGCAGCTTTCTCCCGGCTTTGCTCCCGCGCTCGAGCTGCAAAAGAAGATCGGCGACACCGGCAAAAAGGCCGGCAAGCAGGCGGCGGAGCCTTCGCCGGAGGCGGCCAACAACTATTACCATGACTGCTCGTTCCCGGTCACCGACATCGACCCAGCCAAGGAAGATATGGTCAGGATTATCGATGCCTGCACCGTGCTGATCAATTCGCACGGCGGTAACGATGGGAACCGCGCCATCGTTCACGTGCAGCGCGGCAGCATGTATCGGCGGCTCGGCAAATACGAGCTGGCGCTGGTGGATTACTCCGAAGCGCTCCGGCACGATCCGAACTCGGCGATAGCCTATAACGGCCGCGGCAATGCCTATCGTCTGCTGAAGTTGCTCGATCAGGCGATCGCTGATCATACCGAAGCGATCCGCCTCAGGCCGGACGTCGCCGCTAACTACAATAACCGCGGCAACGACTGGCAGGATCTGAAGAACAACGAGCGCGCCATCGCCGACTACGACATGTCGATCAAGGTCGATCCGAACTACGCGACGGCGTATTACAACCGCGGCAATTCGCGGCTCGTTACCGGCGACAAGGACGGTGCGGCTTCCGACTTCGAGCAGGCCGCCAAGCTCAACCCCGCCTTCAGGGGGGCCACCGACAGGGTGCGGCAGGTTGAGACCAAGCTGTGAAAATCTTGGCGGCGAAGCGACGCGGGAAAATCCAGGCCGCCGCCTGCCGGCCTTGCGGCGCGAGCGCCGATGGCGCGGTCAGCGAATGCGCCAACTCTTATCTATGTAGCGTTGCGAATCGAGCTCTGTAAGCTGCAAGGCGGCGCGATAATCATCGTCAGCCGATTTGACGAAATAGGTTCGAACCTGGATCGGCACCTGCTCCTCGTCGGGGCCGTCGGCGAAGGCCTCTCGCAGCGGCCGCCCGTCGAAGCGACCGAGGTCAGCCTCGCGCTCGAGATTCATCAGCGCCAGCAAGGTCGGCACCAGGTCGACGTTGCTCGACGGCGTGCGCACGGTCACGCCATGCTTGAAATCGGCGCCCCAGGCGATGAAAGTGTTGCGCACGGTCCACGGACTCATGCTGCCGTGGTTGCCGGCGGTGCCGGCGAGCGGACCCGTAGTGGACGCTTCGGTGTAATCCAATCCGCTCAGGCCCGAGAAACTCTTGGCTGAACTCCAGGGAAAGGTAAACACGATGTCGGGACCGCGTTCGCTGTTTTCGAGGTGAACGAGTTCGAGCGCAAAGGTGCCCGGCACGCGTCCCTCCACCGGCACGCCGGAGCTATCAGGCTTGCCGGCGGTGAACAACACGCCGACCCAGTTCTGTTGCTGCAAGAAGCGAACAATTGCGCCGATCCGCTCCGGGTCCCGGTCGTGGATGTGCAGCGACATCGTTTGTCCGCTGCTTGCGATAACGACGTCATCGGAGTCGGCGTTAAGCTTCAGGCCGGCTTTCATCAGTTCATTCGTTACGTTGACGCCGAAGATGCCGTGACCAAACCCATGGTCGGAAACGACGATGATATTCGTCTTGTCCGCAAGCCCGAGTTCACCCAACCGATCGAGCACAAGGCCGATCTCGCGGTCGTCGTTGCGGATGGCGGCGCGGGCTTCAGCGGAGCCTGCCCCGACCGCGTGCTGGATGTGGTCCGGCTCGGTGAGCCAGTTGACGATCACATCGGGCTTGAGGTCGGGCAGGACGTAGTCGCGAAGCACCCGCTCCGTCCAGCTCACCTGCTCGACATAGGGATCTTGGGCGCCGCCCTTTGGAGGCGCTGCAGGAAAGCGGCGCAGGATTGCGTCGTTCACCGTGTCCGGGAACGCAACCCGCACGCCAGGCTCCCAATATGCGTTCACGAGCACGCCTGTGCCCTTCGGTGCGCGCGGGTTGACCAATAGCGCGCTCCCGGTTGAGCCGGAGCTGACCACGGCAAGGGTCTTGCCGCGTTCGGCGAGAATTTCCCCAAGACTCTTCGCCAGCACCATGCGCTCGCCCGTGGCAGCGTCGAGGCGAAGCAGGTTCTTGTGATCATCATTGCCAAATGAATGGTTTGCATCAACCTCCCGAACATAGAGTGTATTGCCGAAAATGCCGTTTCGGTCGGGATAGACGCCACTCCCGATCGCTGCCGCGTTCACACGGGTCACGGTCGGAAATACCGAGTGCCCATTTAGAAAATTCACGCCCTCCTCGCGCAGCCGCCAAAGATGCGGCGTTTCCTGCTCTGTAATTGAGTCAGGCCGCAACCCGTCGAGGACAAGCACCACGTTCAGGGTCGCTTTGCCGGCCAACGCCGGGCCGGCCGCGGTCGCAGCCGTGACGGTTGCGACCATCGCTACCACGAAAGAATGCTTCATCATCGATGGTCCCCCGTTCAGTGCATGGTTCAGGACGAGTAGTGCAACTCGTGGATACCCAAAAGCTGTTGCATTTCGGTGACTCGCACGCCCAGACTACTTTTCCCGCAGGGATTGCTGTGCCATGATGGCACAAACAAGAGCCGGAAAAGGCTTGAGCCCGCGGGAGGGTCCAACATGGATGAGCGTGCTTCGCTATCTCGTCGCAAATTGCTGCACACACTCGTCGGCAGCGGCGTCATCGCCGCGGTCGATCTGCCCTGGTGGGAGGCTCCGTTCATTGGCGCGCGCAAGGCGTGGGGCGCCGAGCCGGTGCGCTTTCAATGGAGCGTTCCGGAGCCGACGCGGATCGCGCTGATGAACTCGCTCGCCGAGCGCTTCAATCAGTCGCAAAAGGATTTTGTGGTCGCGATCGAATATGTGCCGCAGGCGCAGGCGCGTCAAAAGCTGATCTCAGCCATCACCGGCGGAAGCCCGCCCGATCTCTGCCAGGTCTGGGACAATTGGGTCGGACAGTTCAACGGCATGGGCGCGGTCGAGGACATCACCGCGCGCGCCAAATCCTGGAAGTATTATGCCGACGTGGCGCCGACGGCCTGGCAAACCGTGACCATCAACAACCAGATCGTCTCGCTGCCGCTCTCGGTGACGCTCGACGGGATTTATTACCGCACCGACCGCCTCAAAGAGCTCGGCCTCAAGGAGCCGACGCCGGACTGGACCTGGGACGAGTTTCTTGGCCTCGCCAAAGCCTTCACCAAGGCGGACAAGAACCAGTACGGCTATGGCATGCGCGGCAGCGGCACCTGGGCGGTGCTCTATCCGAGCGAATTCGCCTACGCCAACGGCGCCGAGGTGCTGAAAGACGGCAAGGTCGTTATCAATTCGAAGGAAGCGGTCGACGCGCTTTCCTGGTATCTCGATCTCGCGCTCAAGCACAAGGTCACGCCGCCGAGTGCGGCGACCGACGGCTTCGTCGAGATCGTCGAAACCTTCGGGCGCGGCGTCACCAGCATGTACCAGCACAATTCCGGCTCCAGCGGCCAGCAGAAGAAAAACGTCGGCGCCGACAATTTTGCCACCCTGCCGCTGCCGGTCGGGCCTGCGAACAAGCGCGCCTCGTTCTGGTTCTCCGAGACGCTCACAATGTTCAAGGGCGCCAAGAACAAGGAAGGCGCCTGGCAATTCATGAGCTTCTTGCTCGAGGATGAGCCGAGTCTCAAATATTGCGCGACGCTCGGCCTCTTGCCGGCGCGCAAGTCGGTACTCGAGAAGCCGGAATTCGCCAAGGACCCGGCGCTTGTCGGTTTTGTGAACTCGTTCCCGATTGGCATCGTCAGTCCGTATCTCGCCTATCCCGGCTGGGGCGGCAGGATCGATTCCGACGGCGTGCCGCTGATCCAGCAGGCGATGCTTGGAAAGATCTCCGCCAAAGACTGCCTCGACCGCTTCGCCGAAGTCCTGAAAAAGGAAATGTCGTAGATCATGATCCGATCAGGAATCGGATCATGATCTATCTCTTTGTCTTGAGCATGATCTGTTCGGAAAACCGGTTCCCACTTTTCCGGATCATGCTCTAAGCCTCGAGGACAGTCATGACCACGCTCACCCTCGCAAGGCCCCGCGCCCGCCGGCTGATCTCCTGGCGGGTGCGCAAGCTCCTGATCGGCTATTCGTATCTGGTGCCGGCCGCATTGTGCATGCTCGCGACCGTCGTGGTGCCGATCATCCTCGCGATCAAGATGAGCCTCTATGCGGACGTGTTGTACAAGCCGCAGGACTATCGCTTCATCGGGCTCGGCAACTACGTCCGCCTGGTGCAGGACCCGGTGTTCTGGCTGACGCTGTGGAATTCCGTTGTCTGGGTGTTCGGCTCGGTGATCCTGCAATTCGTGTTCGGGTTTGCCGCGGCGCTGTTGCTGCAGCAGTCTTTTCGGGGGCGCGCTCTGGTGCGCACGCTCACGCTATTGCCCTGGATCATCCCCGGCGTCGTCGTGGGACTGATCTGGGAGTGGCTCTATCAGCCGAATTACGGCGTCATCAATGATCTCCTGATCCGCCTGGGCTGGATGCATGAGCGCGTCGCGTGGCTGTCCTCGCCGGATCTCGCGATGGCGGCGGTCGTCTTCACCAATGTCTGGCGCGGTATCCCGTTCTTCGCCATCATGCTGCTGGCGGGATTGCAGGCGGTGCCGGACGAGCTGTACGAGGCGGCCCATGTCGACGGTGCCGGCGTGCTCGCGCGGTTCTGGCACATCACTTTGCCGTTGCTGCGGCCGATCATTGTGGTCGCGACAGCGACGCGGATCATCTGGACCTTCAACTATGCCGACCTGATCTTTGTGATGACCGGCGGGGGACCTGCCAACGCCACCCAGATCACCTCGACCTATACCTTGCTGCAGGCCTATTCGAGCCTCGACTTCGGTTACGCCGGCGCGCTCTCGGTCGTGCTGCTTCTGGTGATGCTGGCCTTCACGGCGTTCTATCTTCGCGTGACAAAGGGCGTCGAGGAAACCTGATGGCACGCCGCCGCACCCCGACAGATCTTGCCGAGCGCTTATTGGGCGGGCCCGTAGTCTGGATCGGCCTGACGCTGATGACCGCCTTCGCGCTCGGGCCGTTCATCTGGATGTTGCTCACATCGCTAAAAGATCGCCAGGAACTCTACGCCACGCCGCTGCAATATCTGCCGGTGCACCCGACCTTCGCAAATTACATCGACGCCTGGACCTCGCCGGTCACGCCGTTCTCGCGGTTCTTTCTCAATAGCCTGTGGGTGTGTTCGGTGACGATGGTCTTAACCACGATCGTCTCGGTGCTTGCGGGCTACGCCATCGCCCGCTTTCGTTTCGCCGGCCGCGACGCGCTATTGTTGATCTTTCTTGCGACGCAAATGTTTCCGAGCGTCCTGTTGATCGCGCCGCTACTGACGCAATGGCGCGCGCTCGGCCTGATCGATACCTACCAGGCGCTGATCTATTCGAACTTCTCTTTCACGGTGCCGTTCACGGTGTGGATGATGGTCGGCTATTTCTCCTCGATCCCGCGCGACCTCGAGGAAAGCGCGATGATCGACGGCTGCAATCATTTCACAGCACTGTGCCGCATCGTGCTGCCGCTCGCCGCCCCCGGCATCGCCGCTACCGCGATCTTTGCCTTCGTCGTCTCCTGGAGCGAACTCCTGTTCGCGATCTCGTTCACGACCGAGACCAGCATGCGCACGCTGTCCGCCGGGCTGCTCTACATGGTCGGCCAATACGAAGTGCAATGGGGCCCGCTATCGGCCGGCGTCATCCTGAGCACGGTGCCCGTGGCGGTGCTGTTCAGCTTCCTGCAGCGGCATTTGATTCACGGACTGACTGCGGGGGCGGTGAAGGGGTAGGCCTCTACTTGAACGGCTCGCAATTCACGTAGCCATCGCCCAGCACGGAAAAACGCGGCGCCTTATTGTAGAAATAGCCCGCAGCTCCAGGATCGTCTTCAGGCGGGTTGGCGTTGTCCATCAGAAACACGACGTCTTCACCGATGTTGCCGCGGATCCAGCACGAGTCTTCCTTGCGCGCGACGGTCAAGCGGAGGACGACGAGGCAAACGCCAGTTTGCCATCAGATCATCTGCGCCTATCGCGCGAGGGCGTGGCACCGTGCTAGCCTTGCTCGGGCATCGCCGGAAACTGTCGGAGCAGGCCTTTCATGGGTATGCGGATCAGTCGCAGCATCGAACTGTTGGAGCAGGATCAGGCGATCTATTATGACGGTCCGCATAGTGGCCATGTGCTGACCCATGCGCAGGGTCGCATCGATGCTGCTACCTGGGCCGACTACATGAACGTCGGCATGGAGCACGGCTCGTTCGACATGGCCGGCCTTGCCGAGTACATGCGCGGCATGGTCGATGCCGGGCCGACACGGTCGGGACACCGCACGCCGACGGTGATCGTCGAGGCGCCGGTGAATGGCATAGACGCCGCGCATGTACGTTACAACGCCTGGCAGTTCCGCCAGATCCTGGGCCGCGGGGTGCACGGCATCCTGCTGTGCCAGGCGGAGACCGCCGACGCGGTGCGGGCATTCGTGGAATCCTGCCGTTATCCGCACAACACGATTGGCGTCGATCCCGCGATCCCGTCGCCGCTGGCACGGATGGAGGGAGCGGCACGGGCGAGGGACGGCGGGATCGATACCGCCGGCCGCAAGCTGTTGGGCATCGGCACACGGGGGCGCGGATCGGAAACAACTGCAGCGCCGATCTGGGGCCTGTCGACCGAGGAATATCTGGAGCGCTGCGATCCCTGGCCGCTCAATCCGAAGGGTGAACTGTTACTGGGGGTGAAGCTGGAAAGCCCCGAAGGCGTCGCCAATTGCGAAGAGATCCTCAGCGTGCCGGGGCTGGGATTTGCCGAGATCGGCCCGGGGGACTTAAGTCTTTCGCTCGGCTACCTCACCATTCCACGCGAGCCTTACCCACTGGAAATGCAGACGGCGCGCGACCGCATCCTGGCGGCGTGCCGCAACAACGGCATCGCTTTCCTGCAGGGCTGCACGGCGGACAACGTGACCGAGCGGATCGACGAGGGCGTGCGCGTGATCGCGGGGCATAGCGAGGCAACCGCAATCAAAGGCCGGGCTCACCAGAAGCGGAAGTTGCCGGTGTGATAGTGGGTTACTTCGCGGCTTCAGGAATAAAAACTTATGGTGCCCTGGCCGAGCACCTCGAACCTTTACTCACAGCCTTACTCACACGATTTTTGGTTCCGGCTGTCGTGCGAATTGCCGGCCGGCCGGCCGGCAGGCTTCGCGAGGCGGGCCTCGTGTTGCCGAGAACGGCAAATCAGCCCGGGCCATCACATGCGAAGTGGCCACGCAACAGATTTACGAGGTCCTTTGGCTTGTCCTCCTGCACGTTGTGGCTCGCATCCGCAATGATTTGCCAGCGGCCGTTGGGGAACGCGCGAGCAAAAGCATCAGCATTTTCTTCCGTAAGCACAGCGCTGCCACCTCCTTTCACGATCAACACCGGGCAGGATATCGTCCGCGCAAGTCCGGCAAGCTCCGATAGCTTGCCGAGGATGTGCTCGAAATCGGCTGGCCGACGACGATCCATTTTCCAGGCGACGCCTGCAGGCGTCGTCTTGAGATTGCGCTGGAAGCGATATTGGATCTTATCTCGATCAGCGCTTCGGCTCGAAGCTATCGCGCTGTCAACGAGCTGTTCGACACTTTGCCCCGACCGGACGTGGTCGAAGAACTGGCGCATCGGCGCCGTCGACTCAAAATTCACCTTTGGACCGACATCAATGAACGCGAGAGTTCTCAGGCGACCCGGATTGGTTGCCGCAAAATGTCCGGCCACACAGCCGCCAAGCGACATGCCGACGAGATGAAAGCTCGACCAATCCTGCGTATCCGCGAAAGCCGCAATATCGTCGACCAACGTGCCGATCGAACTATCGTTCGCCCGATCGCTATCGCCGTGCCCGCGCAATTCAAGCGCGACACAATGATAGCAGTCGCTGATCTCGAGGCAGACAAGATCGAATGTGTGCGCGGTCAATGCGCCGCCATGCAGGAAGAGCGCGACGGGACCATTGTCCGGCCAATCGAGGTAGCTGAGGCGAATGCCTGAGGCGAGTGTCTGCCATTTTCGGGTTGGCAGCCTGGCCGGCTCAAACCGGATGTTCTCGCGGGACGCAAGCTTGCGCAGGAGTGCCCATTCATCGGTCATTGGCCGAGAAGCCTTTCCATGCGTTGCTATGCTGATCGAGCCCGCCTTCGCCAAGGCTACGGCGGGCAACCTACGCTGCTTCGCCGCTCCGGTTGGCCCGCCAACCGAAGCTGCGAAGCAGCGTAGGTTGGTGCCCCTGGCCGGAATCGAACCAGCACTCCTTGCGGAACTCGATTTTGAGTCGAGCGCGTCTACCAGTTCCGCCACAGGGGCATTTCGCACCCTAAAGCCGGAAAGCCCGAGGTCACGAAGCCGGCGGAATATAGCGGGCGGCCAAGCCCGGTCAACCCGCGGCGATGTGATTGCAGCCCTCCTCGACAGCTGCGGTTTCGGAGGCTAGGACGCTGGCGGAGCGGCTTATCGCTTGGGCGCGGCGTTCTCTTAAAGCCGCCTGTCCCTGTTTTTTGGCGTATCCCGGCCCCTGGAGGCGAATGTGACGTCCGATACGACCGCAATCCCCACGCTTCGGCATAATAACGACGCCAACCCCGCGCTGACGGCGGCGCTGGCGATCCTTGTGATCGCTGCGGCGACGATTGCGGGGGCCTGGTTCTTTCAGCTCGTGCTGGAAATCCTGCCCTGTCCGCTGTGCCTGGAGCAGCGCTACGCCTATTATGCGATCATCCCATTCGCGGCGCTGGTCGCGCTCGCCGCGGCGCGCGGTGTGCCGCGCGCGGTGCTCAGCGCCGGCCTCGTCATCATCGCGCTCGCAGCGCTCGGCAATGCCGGGCTCGGCACCTATCACTCAGGCGTCGAGTGGCAGCTTTGGCAGGGGCCGACCGATTGCACCGGCCCGGTCGGCAATCTCGGCAGCGCCGGCACGCTGCTGCAGCGGCTCGACACCGTCAAAGTGATCCGTTGCGACGAGGTGCAGTGGCGCTTTCTCGGCCTCTCGCTCGCCGGCTACAACGTGCTGATCTCGCTATTGATGGCCGCGATCGCAGCCTGGGGCATCGTCAGGACGGCCAGGCGCTAGACCTCATGGTGAGGAGGCGCATTAGCGCCGTCTCGAACCATGCAGGCCCGTGGCCCATCCTTCGAGACGCGCGCAAAAGCGCGCTCCTCAGGATGAGGACCGTCGATTAATCATCCACGTCGTCCTGCGGCCGTCCGAACAGATGGACGATGCCGGGGGTTGCGATGGTGACAAAGACAAAACGCGACAGATGATGCGCGCCGACGAAGATCGGGTCGATATGCAAGGTTAGCGCCAGCGCCAGCATGGCGTCCATCGCCCCCGGCGCGAAGGCGACGATGACGTCGGACACCCGCACCTGCGTGGTCAGCGCGATCACCGCGACGAAGATCCCGGAAATCAAAATTGCGATCGCGAACGAGCCGAGCGCCGCGTGGATATGGCCGACCAGGACCTTGGCGTTCATTTTCGCAAAACGGCTGCCGATCAGCGAGCCGACCCCGACCAGCGCCACGCCGCGCACCCATGGCGGCAGGCCGCCCTCGACCCATCCGGCACCATGCAGCACGCTGGAGGCGATCATCGCGCCGAACATCCAGCTCGCCGGAAATTTCAGAAGCCGCAAGCATAGCGCCAGCGCCAGCGAGGCGCCGATCAGTTCGAGAAGTTCGAGCGGGGAGGCGACCGCCATGACCATGGTCGGTGGCGCCGACGGCGCGACCCCGGTCAGCGCCAGCACCAGCGGCAGCGCGGCGGTGAGGATGATGACGCGCATGGTCTGCACCACGGCGATCGCCGGCAGGTCGGCGCCGCGCTCGACCGCGAGGATGGTGATCTGCGACAGCGCGCCGGGGCTTCCGGCCAGAAACGCCGACGTGCGGTCCCAGCCATGCCTGCGCTGCAGATAAAGGCTGGAGCCGAAGGTCGAGCAAAACGTCGCCAGCGCCAGTAGACCGATGGTCAGCGGATAGGCGCCCATATGCTGGATCAATTGCCGCGACACCACCGAGCCGATCGAAATTCCTAATAGGACCAGCACGGTCTGGGTGATGTGCGCAGGGACGCTGAGCGGCCGGCCGGCCAACGCCGCGGCGCCGACCGCGATCATGGCGCCGGAAATCAACCCGCCTGGAAGGTTTGCCCAAAGAAACAGCAAGCCACCGGCGCTGCCGATGACGAGCGTTTCGAGCATATTGAGGATCTTGGCGCGGCTTTCGCTGGAAAGCGCCATCGCTGCGGTGATTTGCTTCACGCCGCCTTATGGCAAATCCGCGGAGCCGGGACAAATGCGCAACGCACATGCAGCATTGCGTGGCGGGTGCGGTGCAGCCGATTGGGTTCGGCACCATACACCACTGTCATCGCCCGGCTTGACCGGGCGACCCAGTATTCCAGAGGCGCCAGTGATGAATCGAGAGGCCGCGGCGTACTGGATCACCCGGTCAAGCCGGGTGATGACAGCTGTGGGCCTCCCGCCGCGCGCTTCCTAGCCGAGTGCGAAGCTGCGCCTTCCGCTCACTTCTTGTCGGCAGCGGGTGCAGCGCCCTTGTCGGCGGCGGCCTTCTTGCATTCGGAACGGAATTTCTTGCGCTCCTTGCCGTGCAGTCCCTTGGCGTCGGCTTCCTTGGAGCATTCGAGCGATTCCGCCGTCTGCGGTTTGGCGGCCTTCTTTTCCGCGGGCGCCATTTTCGGCGCGGGCGTGGTGGGTGCCGGGGTTTGCGCGAACGCCGTGCCTAGCAGGAACAGGGATGCGATGGCGGTCGCGGCGACGCGGGAGGAAACTGTCTTCATGGGAGCACCTCGGGTTGAAGAGGGGCGCAACGTCGCGCCGCGATGCTGAACCGCGGATGAATGAAGCACTATCGCCGGCGCATGTGCGACGCGATATTTTGGAACAGCGAAAGGATAGCTGCTTTGTCGCGCGTCGACGCTGCGCTAGGATGGGGAACTTCAGATCGCCACGTCCAAGGAGACCAAGCATGACCATTCAAGCAAAATTAAAATTATTATGTGCCGTTGCGGTGACGGGTTTTGCCGCGCTTTCGGCCATCGCGCCGGCGCAAGCCCTGACCACGCAGGAATGCAGTGCGAAATATCAGGCTGCCAAGACCGCCGGCACGCTCGGTGGCCAGAAGTGGAACGATTTCCGCAAAGCCCAGTGCGGCGCCGACGCGACGCCGGTCGCCGCGCCCGCGGCTGCGCCTGCTCCCGCGCCAGCGCCGGCGGCACCAAAAGAGGCCAAGAAGGAAGCAGCACCCGCGGCGCCGACGCTGACGCTGCCCTCCGGGCCCGCCGTGTTCCCGAGCGCGGTCGATCCGAAATACGCCAAGGAGAGCGCGGGCAAGGCGCGGATGCACACCTGCGTCGATCAGTACAACGCCAACAAGGCCACCAACGGCAATGGCGGCCTGAAGTGGATCGAGAAGGGCGGCGGCTATTACAGCCAGTGCAATACCAAGCTGAAGGGCGCCTGATCAAGGCCGACGCGGCCGGATTTATTTACTCCGGCCGCGTCAGACCTCGTCGTCGAGCAGCTTTTCGGCCGACCTTGCGATCAGTTGCGCGCGCTTGCGCGGGCCGCGCTCGAGAAACAGCAAGCTCTGGCCAAAGATAAAGCAATAAAACAGGAATGCCTCCGCCTCGGCTTCTTCAGGTGCGAGCCCGGTCGCGCGATAAAGCTGTCCGACATTCTTCAGCCGCGCGGCATCGACGCTTGCGACCGCCACAGCGGCTTTTTCGTCGGACCGGGCCCATTGCCGGATCGCCAGCTCGACCGCCATGCCCTCGGTATTCATGCGCTCCGAATAAAGCCTGATCAGGGCCCTCAGGCGGTCGCGCGCGGTTGCGCCCTCGAGGCTCGTCTGCTGCTCGATCGCAGCTATTCGTCCCGCGCTCCAGTCTTGCAGCATGCCCTCGAGCAAGGCCGCGCGATCCTTGAAGCGCCGATAAAAGCCACCCTTGGTGACGCCCAGGTTTTTGGCCAGAACCTCGACCCGCACGCCCTCGACGCCGGATCGCGCGAGCTCCCGGAATCCCGCCTCGATCCAGGCGTCGCCTTTGCCGCCGGTCATGGCCTGTCACCTCGCTCCAGCTTGATACGGTAGCGTATTGCTAGCCCGCCGCAGGCCTGATACGCTACCGTATCAAAATCGGAGGCGGGAGCGGTCGATGGAGACGGAGGCCACCTATCGCGGCACGGTCTATCCCTGGCAATGCGACCATGTCGGCCACATGAACATCATGTGGTATGTCGGCAAGTTCGACGAGGCCAACTGGAATCTGTTCGCGCGGATCGGCTTGACGCCGACTTACTTGCGGCAGTCCAATCGCGGCATGGCCGCTGTGCAGCAGAACATCACCTATCGGCGCGAAATGCTGGCCGGCGATATCGTCGAAATCAAAAGCACCCTCCTCGAGATCCGCGACAAATCGATCCGCTATCGGCACGAGATGCGCAACGGCGAAACCGGTGAAGTCGCGGCGGTGTGCGAGATCACCGGCGTCCACGTGGACCGCGAGGCGCGCAAGTCCGCCGCCTTTCCGGATACGATCCGCAAACTGGCGCAAGCGCAACTCGCCATCGCCGAGCCGGCTTGAGCCGGGCCGCCGGGAGTTAAGCCATGGCGCGCTTCGAGCCGAAAAATCCTGATTTTCGTGCAGTCGCCACTGCTACCTTCGCGCGGCAGCAGGCAATGCGGACGCTGGGCATTTCGATTGCAAGGTTGGAGCCCGGCGAGGTCGATCTGTCGATGCCGTATTCGCATCATTTCAGCCAGCAGAACGGCTTTGTCCATGCCGGGATCATCACCGCGGGGCTCGACAATGCCTGCGGCATCGCCGCCTTTACGCTGATGCCGGCCGGCTGCGACATTCTCACAGTCGAATTCAAGACCAACCTGCTTGCGCCCGCCAAGGGCGCGCGATTCGCCTTCCGCGCCCAGGTGATAAGACCCGGCCGCACCCTGACGGTGTGCGAGGCGCGGGCGTTTTCGGAAACCGACGGCGCCGAAATCCTGGTCGCGACCATGACCGGCACGCTGATGGCGCTGCCGCAGCGCGCCGGTCATTGACAAGCCCGCGCCGGGATCGCCTGATAACAAAAATCTTCCGCGCGCGGATGGCCGATGATCGCAAGCCTCAGCCTTATCTTGCTGTGTCAACTGGCCGGCGAAGTCATCGTCCGCGGTCTCGCGCTGCCGATGCCGGGACCGGTGGTCGGGCTGTTGTTTCTTTTGCTGTTGTTACTGGCGCGCGACCGTTTTGTCGTTTTGGCGCGTGGGCCGCTTGGGGATGGCGGCGTCGAAAGTGCCTGCCGCGGGCTGCTCGCCAATCTGTCGCTGCTGTTCGTGCCGGCCGGCGTCGGCGTGGTGCAGAAGCTCGATCTCATCGCCGCCCACGGCATCGCCATCATCGCGGTGCTCGCAGTCTCCGTGGTGGTGACGCTATTGGTGACGGTCGCGACGTTTCTCCTCGCGAGCCGCCTGTTGACGCGTGGACCGAGCGAGCCATGAGCGAAAATCCGTTCTCGCTCTGGGTCTATCTTTCGCAGTCGCCGCTATTGTGGCTGACGGTGACACTGTTGACCTATGCGATCACCGATGCGGTGTCGCTGGCCACGGGCCGGCATGCGCTCGCCAATCCGGTGCTGCATTCGATCTGGATCATCGGCGCGTTCCTGATGCTGACCGGCACCTCCTACACGACCTATTTTGGCGGCGCGCAATTCGTGCACTTCCTGCTCGGGCCGGCGACGGTGGCGCTGGCGGTGCCGCTTTACGAAAACCGCAAGCAGGTGGTCGCGGCGATGCTGCCGATGCTGGTGGCGCTGATTATCGGCTCCATCACCGCGATCGTCTCGGTGGTGCTGTTGGCGGAGGCCGCGGGCCTGCCGCGCGAGGTGGTGCTATCACTCGCCCCGAAATCGGTAACGGCAGGCGTTGCGATGGGCATCAGCGAATCGCTGCACGCCGATCCGTCATTGACGGCGGTCGCGGTGGTGATCACCGGCATCATGGGGGCGATCATCGTGACGCCATTGATGAACCTTATCGGCATCACCGATTTTCCCGCGCGCGGATTTGCCGTCGGCATCGCCGCGCACGGCATCGGCACCGCCCGTGCCTTCCAGGTCGATGCGGTCGCCGGGACATTTTCAGGCATCGCCATGGGCCTCAATGCGCTGGTGACGTCGTTCCTGGTGCCGCTGGCGGCGACGCTGCTGGCGCGCTGATGTGAGTTGCAATCTTTATGCTGCCGTCCTAGAGGTTCGGAGAAATTCCTTCCAGGACGTGGTCGTGCAAGCGAAGTTAATCCTCTTATGATCTCCATGGTGCAGGGCGCGTTGGGACTGGCATCGGGAGCGCTGGTCGGGTTTTCGCTTGGCCTGGTCGGCGGTGGCGGATCGATCCTCGCGGTGCCGCTGATGGTCTATGTGGTCGGCGTGCCCGATGCCCATGTCGCAATCGGCACCAGCGCGATTGCGGTCGCCGCCAACGCCGCGGTCAATCTGTCGAACCATGCCCGCGGCGGCACGGTGGTGTGGTCGTGCGCGCTGATGTTCGCTGCCGCCGGCATCGTCGGCGCGTTCACCGGTTCGATCTTCGGCAAGATGCTCGACGGCCAAAAGCTATTGGCGCTGTTCGCGCTGCTGATGCTGGTCATCGCGGTGCTGATGCTCAAGACGCGGTCGCGGATTGGGCTGCCCGACGTCAAGATGAATTGGACCAACATGCCCGCCATCACCGGGCTCGGGCTCGCGACCGGGACGCTGTCGGGCTTCTTCGGCATCGGCGGCGGATTTTTGATCGTGCCGGCCTTGATGCTGGCAACGGGCATGTCGATCATGAACGCGGTCTCCTCCTCACTCGTCGCGGTGACGGCGTTCGGGCTGACCACGGCGGCGAGCTACGCCTGGTCGGGCCTGATCTCGTGGGGATTGGCGGGATTGTTCATCGCGGGCGGCGTCGCCGGCGGCTTGATCGGCACCCGTTCCGCCCGGCTATTGTCGGCGCGGCGCGGTGCGCTCAATATCGTGTTTGCCGGTGTCATTATCTTGGTGGCGCTCTATATGTTGGCGCGTAACTTGTATGGATCTTGAGCGTATAGGCTTTAGGACACGGCGAGGAGACCAGACATGAGCCGATCGATCGAGCGAGCCCAGCCGTATCGGGGACGCACACGGCGCGAAACGCTCGGCCTCCTCGGCGCAGGCGCGCTAGGCATGGCGATCACGCCCGGATCGGCGCTGGCGGGAGGTGAGAGCGAAACCGTCCTGACGGAAGCCTTGGTGTTGCGCGACCCGGATATTCCGGTCGCCGGAAACCCCAACGGCGACATCACCATCGTCGAATATTTCGACTTCCAGTGCCCGTATTGCCGCAAGATCGAACCCGAACTGCGGCAGGTGGTGCAGGACGACGGCAAGGTCCGCCTGGTGCTGAAGGACTGGCCGATCCTGGGGCCGGTCTCCATCGTCGCGGCGCGGATGGCGCTGGCCTGCAAATACCAGGACAAATATCTCCAGGCCCATGATGCCTTGATCGGCGTCAATTCGAAATTGACCGAGCCGCGCATCAACGAATTGCTCGCCGGCGCAGGCATCGACGTCGATCGCGCCACGCGCGACCTCGCCAGCAATGCCAAGGCGATCGACGCAATACTCGCGCGCAACAACGATCAGGCGACCGCGTTCGAATTCCGCGGCACGCCGTCCTTCATCGTCGGCAAATTCCGCGTGCCGGGTGTGCTCACCATGGCGCAGTTCGATCAGGTCATTGCCGACGCGCGCAAGGCGCTGGCTTCGAAGAAATAGCGACAGCGAACACGAGAGCGCCCTCGCCGAAGGGCGAAGGCGCTGGCTTGAGCGATATTTTCGCGATTATTTCGACGACAGCCTGACCCAGTCCTCATGCGCGCGCCGCTTGAGGAGATTCCAGTCGGCCGCGGCGACATCCCAGTTCACAATGGTGCGATTGGCGTCCGCGACCTGGCCGTTCGCGACCGTCGAGGTCTGCATCGAATCATAGACATAAACGCCCGCAACCAGCAGCAGCGCCCCCAAGATCATTCCGAGAAAAACGCGCATGACAAACCTCCGCTCCTCCGGTGACGGCCGATAACGCAGCTAACGAGTGATGGTTCCCGCATCGCCGGGACGGCCTGGGAGAGTTTTCGCCGTTGGATGTCCAGCCGCCGTCGGTGCCGCCGCCGCTGCCGTCACGATATTGAGCGATTTCAGCTCTTCCGGGTTGAAGACGACCAGTTTGTCGTGCGGAGTCTCCATGGCGTGCACCCAGACCTGCAGGCTGACACCCATGTCAGCGAGATAGTGCTGGCAGCGCGCGGAGATATTTTGCGCAATGCTCATCTCGTCGCGGGGAGGGTCGTTCGCGGCCGAACGTATCGCCGCTACCTGATGCACGCCGATCGCGGCCTTGTCGCCGACACGTCGATCAACGCCCCCGGCAAACACCAGGGGACACGATGACATACAATATTTTCCTGCTTCAACTTCGGTCGCGAATCTTTTTTCGCGAATGAGCCGCCCCATCGCGAGTGCGTCTGTCACCGAGCCGCCTGGCGAATTCAGCACGACGGTCCTGATGTATTCGCTGTGCCTTTCGGCCTCCGTTGCAAAATTTTTCGAAATTCCCGGCGTGATGGTGCCTGTTGCCATCAATCGGCCGCCGCCGACCAGCTCGAACGTCATCGGCTGCGCCAGCGTGCCCTCCGGCTGCGGTAGCGGCGCAAGGCGCTTGTCGCCGGGCAACAAGGGCGCGAGAATCGACGGCACCAGCCTGGGAAGATTCAGTGCGGGCAAATCTTCCCTGATCTCCGCCGGCACTGCGGCGGGATCGGGATAGATGATCCATCCGTTGAGGCTGGCGAGGTCAAAGGCGAGCGCGGCGATTGCGACCAGAACGGCGCTGCGGAAAATCCAGCGCAAAACCATTTCTTCGGCATGTTCCAACAGCCACGCATGAAGGCGCTGCCGTATGGTGAAAGATTGCGACACGGCGATGCGCTATTTGTTATGGCGCGCCGCCGGCAGCGCGGTGACGTTTTCGTCGGGGGCCGCTGTCGGCTCGGCAATGCTTTCGCGTTGGGGCTTGACTTCGGCCGGCGCGCTCGGCTGTGCTTGTCCGACCTCGCGCGCCATTTGCAATGCCGCGACCAGTTCGCCCGCGGTCATATCAGCGGCATTGAACGCCGGAATCCCTTCGCGCCTGATCGAGGCGTGCACCACACAGAGGATCAGCACCAGCACGGCGGGCATCAGATCGATCGAGATCGCGCCCGCCCAGCTCGGGATGAAATCGCCGGCGTAACGCAACACCGCTTCGGCGGGCGACAGCGTCTGAAACCTGATCGGCTCGACCTTCGGCATCGCCAGGATCTTGTCCGCGGCGTCCGACAGCGACTGCGCCTGCGCGGCAATCGAGCTTTCCACCTTGCCGACGACCGCAGTCTGGCGATCCGCCAGATCGGAGGTGTGGCCTCCGGCGGAAGGCGCAATGAAGCTAGATGACAGCGACGCCGCCGCGCGCTTCACCGCGGGCGCCACGGAAGTCTGCTGCAGATTGGCGATCACTCCCATGAGTGTGAGCGACTCCGTTGCCAATGCATCGCTGCGCGCCGCAATCGGCCCGCGATCGCTGATCAATTCGCGCATTTTCGCAAGGCTCTTGCTGCCCTGCTCGTACAAGGCGGAGACGCGCTTGTCCGAAGCCTGGACTTGCTGACCGAGACTATCGAGCTGCCCGGACATTTGCGTCAGAAGCTGCACCACGGTGCCGGATCCGGCGGTGCCCGTCAGAGAACCGGCGCGCTCGGCGTCGGCGAGTTTTGCGAAGCGCGACGACGCCAGCTGGATATCCGGTAATAACCCCTGCGCTGCGATGGCGTTGGTGTTCGCGGTGTCGAGATCACGGGTATAATCCTGGACGGTGATGGCGAGATGCTGCTGGATCGCGGCGGCGCCGGCCAGCGCCGAGGCGTTCAGCCATGACGACATCGCCACGATCATCAGCGAGCCGAGCAGCAGGCAACCGAACATCAGGCCACGGCCGCTGCGAAAGGTCACGTGCGGCATGAAATGCATCAGGAACACCCAGAACGCATAGATGCCGACGGATACGGCGACCGAATAGATCAGCGCCGCAAACAACACCATGCCGGGGCTGCCGTTCAATAATTCGCGGACGCCGAGAAAGGTATAGACGCCGGCCGCGAGCGCGAGGATCGCGGTCGTGAGTTTCAGCGTGCCCTCGAGGCGCGCGACGCCTTTTGTCAGTAGTACCGACGCGGAGGAGCGGGAAGGCAGGGCTTGAGAAGATAGGCCTTGGGAAGCCAGGGCTTGGGATGCGAAGGTATTGTTCGGGGGCATCATGAAGATTCCGTAAGGTTTTAGATCAGCACAACAGCGCCCCCGCGGATCGCTGCTTGCTGCGTTTCTGCAGAAAAATTCCGACGAGATTATGTACTGCCTCCGCAAGGACGCACAACCATCAAGCATCCGGCATCACGAAGCCTTGAAACAGCGATCGGCCCAGCATCAATGACGCGTGCGCGCACCAGTGGGATCGCGATCGTGATCTCCGCCGCCTCGCGTGGCATCGAACGCCCGCAACAGCCAGTCGATGAAGACACGCACGCGCGGCGATAGCTGCCGGTTGCGCGGGTAGAGTAACGAGACCGGCGTCGGCGTCGGCGGACAATCCGGCAGGACAGCGACGAGCGTGCCTCGTTTCAGATCGTCCTCGACGTGATAGCGCGGCACCTGAATCAATCCGAGACCAAGGCGCGCCGCGGCGACCAGGCTCTCGGCGCCGTTGACTGAAACCGTGGCGCGCAACGTCACCTCGCGCACGGTGCCATCGAGGACGAACTCGAGTGGCAGCAGAGCGCCGGTTCCCGACGAATGGAAGCCGACCATGATATGATCGTCGAGGACATCAATGCTCGCGGGCTGACCGAAGCGATCGATGTAGGCCGGTGCGGCGCAGGTGATCTCCTCGAGCATGGCAACGCGGCGCGCGATCATGTCGCTATCCCTGAGATCGCCGACGCGCAGCACGCAATCGATTCCCTCGCGGATCAGATCGACCAGCCGATCGCCCTCGCTCATGTAGAGTTCGATGCCGGGATATTCGGCGAGGAAGTCCGGCAGGCGCGGCAGCACAAAATGACGCGCGAGCGTGCCGTGAACATCGACGCGCAGCAATCCCCTAGGCTTGGCGCCGCCAAAGGCGGCCTCAGCCTCCTCGATGTCTGATATCAGCGACAGGCAGCGCCGGTGGTAGGCCTCGCCATCCAGCGTCGGCCGCACCTGCCGCGTGGTCCGCTCCAACAGCCGCACTCCAAGGCGCGCTTCAAGCTGTTTTACAGCATCGGTGACGGTTGACCGGGGCAAGCCGAGATCTTCAGCCGCCAGCGTAAAGCTGCGCCGCTCCACCACCCTCGCGAACACCCGCATCGCGTCGAATCGGTCCATTGGATTATTCGTCTTTGGCGGACTGTGATGCCGGATTATGGCTGATTATCCGGGAAACGAAAGGCGATAGCTTCCTCCCATCAAACGCGGATCGCCCGCGAAACCATGAGGAGACTGAAAATGGCCAACGAAACCAACAAAGTAGCAATTGTGACGGGTGCCTCGCGCGGCATCGGCGCCGCGGTAGCCGAACGTCTCGCCGCCGACGGATTCACCGTCGTCATCAATTATTCCGGCGACGCCAAATCCGCCGAGGCGCTGGCCCGCAAAATCGAGGGCAAGGGCGGCCGCGCGCTCACCGCCAAGGCCGATGTCAGCGACGTCCGGGCGGTACGCGGCATGTTCGACGCGGCGGAAGCCGCGTTCGGCGGGGTCGATGTGCTCGTCAACAATGCCGGCATCATGGGATTGGCCAAACTCGCCGACAGCGACGATGCCCTGTTCGACCAGCAGGTCGCGGTCAATCTTAAGGGCACGTTTAACACGCTGCGCGAGGCCGCAAAACGGCTGCGCTTCGGCGGCCGGATCATTAATTGCTCCACCAGCGTGGTCGGGACCAAGCTCGAGACCTATGGCGTCTATGCCGCCACCAAGGCGGCAGTCGAAATGCTCACCGCGATCCTGTCGAAGGAGCTGCGCGGCCGCTCGATCACGGTCAACGCTGTCGCACCAGGACCGACCGCGACCGATCTGTTCCTGGTCGGGAAGTCGCCGGAATTGATCGATCGTTTCGCCAAGATGAATCCGCTGGAGCGGCTTGGCACGCCCGAGGATATCGCCTCAGCCGTGGCCTTCCTCGTCGGCCCCGATGGCGGATGGATCAACGGTCAGGTGCTGCGCGCCAATGGCGGCATGGTCTGAGCCGGACGCGGCCGCATCAACTCTCAAACCTGCCATCAAAGGATATGCGTCATGAAACAGGTTATCGTCATTACCGGCGCTTCCAGCGGCTTTGGCGCGCTCACTGCGCGCGCGCTCGCCGACGCCGGCCACATCGTCTACGCCAGCATGCGCTGGACCACCGGCAGCAACGCCCCGCAAGTCGCCGAGGCCGCTCGCTATGCCAAAGAGCACGGTGTCGATCTCAGGACCGTCGAACTCGACGTCGCTAACGACGTCTCCACCAACGCCGGCATCGCGAAAATCATCGCCGACAACGGACGCCTCGACGTCGTGATCCACAATGCCGGCCACATGTCGTTCGGCCCGGCGGAAGCCTTCACGCCGGAGCAATTCGCACAGCTCTACGACATCAACGTGCTCTCGACCCAACGCGTCAATCGCGCGGCACTGCCGCAGTTGCGCAAGCAGGGCCGGGGCCTCGTGGTGTGGGTGTCGTCGAGCAGCGCGCGTGGCGGCACGCCGCCTTATCTGTCGCCCTATTTCGCGGCCAAGGCAGCGATGGACTCGCTCGCGGTATCCTACGCCGGCGAATTGGCGCGCTGGGGCATCGAGACCTCGATCATCGTGCCGGGCGCCTTCACCAAGGGCACCAACCATTTTGCGCATTCCGGTGCGCCCGCCGACGGGGCGCGCGCCGCGGAGTATGACGAGGGGCCTTATGCCGGCCTGCCGGATCAGGCGCTCAAGGGCCTCGCCGCGCTTGAACCCGCCGACGCCGATGCAGGAACGGTTGCCGAAGCGATCGTCAAAGTGGTCGGTATGCCCTTCGGCAAGCGGCCGTTTCGCACCCACATCGATCCGTCGCAGGACGGCGCGGAAATCGTCAACGGCGTCGCCGACCGCGTCCGCGCGGAAATGTTCCGCCGCATCGGGATCGAGGATCTGCTCTCGCCGAGAGTGAATGGGTGAGGAAATTACCGACACGGCGCTGGTCGGGCCGTGTCGCTCATCGTTCGCCGCTTAACCAGTTCAGAATCTCGGCATTCATCTCGCGTGGATAGCAATGGCTGAGATCGTCGACCTCGCGGTAGGTGACATCGGCGCCTGCCGCCGACAACAATTGGCTGGTCTGCCGCGCCACCTGCACCGGGAACATCCAGTCGAGCCGGCCATGCACGAGATGGACCGGCAAGCCCTTGAGCCGCTCCGCGTCCGCCATCTCCGCCATCAGCGGATGGAAGGTGGCGGATACCGGCGCGAGATGCGTGAAGGGCGAAGTGCTCTCGAGCCCCGAGACATAGCAGAACGTGCCGCCGTCGCTCATGCCGGTTAAAAGCATTTTTGCCGGGTCGATGTTGAAGCGTCCTCGCACCTGGTCGAGAATGCGGGTGAGGTTGGGGCTGTCGGTGTCTTCTCCCATTAATGCCCAAGTACTCTTGGAAGCGCCGCCGGTCGCCGTCGGTGCGACCAGGATGGCGCCATAGCTTCGGGCATCGCGCAGCCAGCTCCACAGAAAACCGCGGCCGTTGCCGCTGCCGCCATGCAGCGCCATCACCAGCGGCCAGGCGCGGTCGGGCGTGTAATATTCCGGCACATAGAGCGAGAAGCCGCCGCGGCTGCCGGGTTCGTTGTGGTCGTGAAGGATACCGGTGTTTTCGCGCGCCGGCTCTGCGAGCCGCGCCAATAGGGCCGCGTCCTCGCGCAACGGCGGATCGACAAAGAATTGACCGACCGGCGGCAATCGTGCGGCCAGCGGATACAGCGCTTCCTGCGCGCGCGGCGCGTGACGCAGCGCGCGAAACACGGCAACCAGATCGCCACTGCCGCCCTGGACCGCGCGCAACCCTTCGAATGCCGCCAACGCCGCCTCGCTCGCGCGCTCCAGCGCCGCGCGCACATCGGCGAATTCCTCCGGCCATTCGGTCAGCCGCGCGCGAACCGCTCGCAACGCCTGGTCCGGCGTGCCGGCCTCTTCCATCACCTGGCCGAAATCCGGCGGATTGAGATGGCGGGCGATAAAGGACAGCGCCTCGAGCGATTGCAAGAGTGGCGGCAGCACGGCCACGATGTCGTCCACCACGGCCTCGCTCATCGCTCAAGTCCTTCTTCGGTTTTAGTGTGGGATGAATTTAGGCTGAGGCGGCGGCGATCGACCACTTCTCCCTCTCCCCGCTCTTTGCGGGGAGAGGGTTGGGGTGAGGGGCCGCCGCCGCAAATTCAGAACAAAGATGAGCGCGGTTAGTCCCCCTCACCCGAATTGCTCCGCAATTCGACCTCTCCCCGCGAGCGGGG
Organism: Bradyrhizobium lablabi; assembly: GCF_900141755.1. Lineage (NCBI taxonomy): Bacteria > Pseudomonadati > Pseudomonadota > Alphaproteobacteria > Hyphomicrobiales > Nitrobacteraceae > Bradyrhizobium > Bradyrhizobium lablabi. Next base: position 5,146,780 of record NZ_LT670844.1, read on the forward strand.
AGAGGTGATTCTCTCTAGTGCAGCCGCGGGCCCTTGAGCAGCCTCATGCGGTCGATCGAGGTCAGCACCACATCGAAGGTGACGCCGTCATGGTAGACCGTGAGCGGCACGTCGACGCCGGCGGGACCGAGCGCCCAGAGTTTCCGGTAGAAGCCGGTCTGGCTCGTGATCTTTTCGCCGTTGACGGCAAGGATGACGTCGCCCGCCTTGAGTTCGGCGCGCGCCGCGGGGCCCTTGCTGGAGATGCCGATCACCACGACCTTGCCGTCGATCTCGGTCGAGTACATCCCGAGCCAGGGCCGCCCCGGCTTGTTGACGCGACCGAATTTTTTGAGATCGTCGAGCACCGGTTTCAAAAGATCGATCGGCACCACCATGTTGACATGTTCGGCCTTGCCCTCGCGCTCGCGTTCGAGCTGCAGCGAACCGATGCCGATCAACTCGCCGCTGTTCGAGATCAACCCGGTGCCGCCCCAATTGGGATGCGCCGGATAGGTGAAGATCGCCTCGTCCAGCAGATATTCCCAATAGCCGGCGAATTCCTGCTTGGCGGCGATTTGGCAGGCGACCGATCGCGTGCGTCCGCCGGCGCCTCCCACCACGACGCGGTCGTCGATCCGCGCGGCGGCCGAAGAGCCGAGCGGCACCGGCTCGAGGTCGACATGGCCGAGCGCCTGCACCAGGCCGAAACCGCTGACCGAATCGAAGCCGAGCGCATGGCCTTGCACCACGCGGCCGTCACCGAGATGCAGCCAGACTGATTCCGCTTCCGTGATCAGATAGCCGATGGTCAACACCAGCCCGTCCTCGATCAACACGCCATTGCCGGCGCGCTCGGTGCCCAGCGTGTCCGCGCTGAAGGCGTCGGAGGGGATAATCGAATGCAATCCGACCACGGAACCAAGCACGCGATCGAGATCGAAATTGTAGTCGGTGGCGCGAGGCTGATAGGCCGGCGGCACTTTCCATTCAGTCAGAGAGGGCATGAAGGGTCTCCTGGCCAATCGGCCCTGCGCGGGTGTCCTGCGCGAATCTTGGCGGACAGGGGCAGCGCAAATCCAATGCTGATATTATGTCGCAAATCACCGTCTTGAAAGTGCTTCGTGGTGTGATTTGCCTGGTGATCAGGCGCGTTGTGCCGGCGAAACGACCGAGGTTCGTGCCGAGGACGCGAAGGGAACGATTGGTACCCGGTTCTGTTCCTTCCCAAGAGCCAGGGAGAGCCCCTTGAAACCAGCTCAACGATCGTCTTCGAGCGCCGGAATCCTGATGTACCGGCGCGCCCCAGCAAAGCTCGAAGTCTTGCTGGTGCATCCCGGCGGACCTTACTGGCGCCGCAAGGACGACGGCTCGTGGTCGATCCCGAAAGGCGAAATGAATGCCGGCGAGGAAGCCGCGATCGCTGCCATCCGGGAGTTTTCGGAGGAGACCGGCCTTGCGGTCGCCGCACCGCTGGAACCGCTCGGCGAGATTCGTCAGCGCGGCGGCAAGCGCGTGATTGCTTTCGCGGTCGAAGGGGACCTCGACGTTTCCGCCATCACGAGCAATAGTTTTGAGATCGAATGGCCGCCCAGAAGTGGGAAGATGCAGAAATTTCCAGAGATCGACCGCGCCGAATGGTTTTGTCTTCCTGTCGCTCACGCGAAGATCATTGAGGGCCAGCGGCTGCTGCTCGACCGGCTGGCCGAACTTGTGGGCCAGAGCGAGAGGAAGCCTGCATGACGGAAATGTTCGATCTTCAGCGCTTTGTCGACGCGCAGTCGCCGGTCTATCCGCGTGTGCTCGCCGAATTGCGTCAAGGCCAGAAACAAAGTCACTGGATGTGGTTCATCTTTCCCCAGCTTGCCGGTCTTGGCCACAGCCCGATGGCCCGGCGATTCGCCATCGCCTCCCGCGACGAAGCCGCCGCGTATCTTGCGCATGGCGTTTTGGGACCGCGGCTTCGCGAGTGCACGGCACTGATCAACGCCATCGAGGGTCGTACCATCAGGGAAATCCTCGGCAGTCCCGACGACCTCAAATTCCGCTCGTCGATGACCTTGTTCGGCGCGGTGTCTCCCGATCCGGAATTCCCAAAGGCCATTGTCAAATATTACGGCGGTACGCCCGACCGAACGACGCTGGACTTGCATGGGCGCTAGGCCGAAGTCGGTGTCCCGCAGCCGGATTACGCAACTCCCTTCGCCCGCTGTGGCATGATCCGGAACGCGCGGTCCTCTTTCAGCCACGCCGCGCGCTCGTCGCGCACCAGCGTGCGGCGGACTTTTCCGGCATCGTCGCGCAGGCCGGTTTTGACGATCTCAAAACTTTCCGGATGCTTGTAGCGGCTCAGCCTGTCGGCGAGGAAACCGCCCATGCCGTCGGCGACCGCTTGGGCATCGGCGTCCTCGTCAAGTTCGAGGATGGCGTGGACGCGTTGCCCGAATTCCGGATCGGGTAGCCCAACGACGACGCAGGAACGCACCTTTGGATGCGCCATTACCGCGGCCTCGACTTCGGCCGGATAGATATTCGCGCCACCTCGAAGAATCATGTCGGCGAGCCGGTCGCCGAGATAGAGATAGCCGTCAGCATCGAGCCGGCCGATATCGCCGAGCGATTCCCAGCCGTCGGCACGACGTTTTGGCTCGGCCCCGAGATAGTGATAGGTAGAGCCGGGGCCGTCGTTGGGCAGGAAATAGATTTCGCCGCTCTCACCCGGCGCGACATCGTTGCCGTCCTCGCCGATGATCCTTAAAGCCGAGGTTTCGCCGATCTTGCCGACCGAGCCCCGATGCGCGAGCCATTCGACGCCGGAAATGATGGTCGCGCCCTGGCGCTCGGTGCCGCCATACAGTTCGTAGATTTTCTCCGGCCCCAGCCATTCGATCCATTTCTCCTTCAGCCATGGCGGCATTGGAGCAGCCATGTGAAACACGATTTGCAGGCTCGACAGATCGTAGCCGTTGCGCACCTCCTCCGGCAGCGCCCAGATCCGGTGCATCATGGTCGGCACGAAATTGACCCATTGCACGCGCGCGGCTTCGATCAGGCGCAGCGCCTCCTCGGCGTCGAATTTTGTCATCCCGGTGACGCGTCCGCCCGAGCACAGCGCGGTATGCGTCACGATGAACGGCGCGTTGTGATAGAGCGGACCGGGATTGAGCAGCGACGCGTCATGCGGAATGCCGAGCATCGATGCCGCCGCGGTGTCGACGACCGCCGGGCCATGATCGAGGATCACCTTGGGCCGCCCGGTCGAGCCGCCGCTAGTCATCGCCTTCCAGTAGCGCGCCACCGGGTTGTTGACCGGTTCGTCGGAAAAACCTTCCGGCACGAAATTGGCGGGCAGCGAATTCGGCGCATTCCAGTCGGCCTCGCCGCCGACCACCAAAGCCGGCTTTAGAATCTCCAGCACCGCAGCCGCTTCGCCGCGCGGCAGCCGCCACGACAGCGAGGTCGGCGTCGCCCCGCATTTCCACACCGCAAAGGTCGTCTCGAAGAAGGCATTGCTGTTGGGCAGCCCGATCGCGACGAAATCCCCTGGCTTTACGCCCTTCGCCGCAAAGGCCCGCGCGCGCCGGTTGGCGCCGCGCTCGAGCTGCTCCCAGGTCAGCAGGTCTGCGCCATGACTGACCGCGATCGCTTTGGGCTTGCGCTCGGCATACCAGCGCGGCACGTCGGCGATTGGAATCAGCATACAGGCCTCCCGTCACTCGGCTTTGTTTGAGCCGTTTTTTTTGCTGCGAATGACGAGGCACGCCTCGACCCCCGCACATCAACCAATGCTGTTGTGACTCAAGGCGAGCGTGGCGTCCATACTGCCGCAGTTTTCCTGGGACCCGTAAGACCATCACGTTAACCGCAAAAGTCGGGAGGCCGCGACGGGGATTTGCGTCAGCCGCCCGAGCGGAGCCGGCCGTACGCGAGCTGATCGTGTATGGCTGCTAGATGAAGATGGTCCATGTCGCCACTCTTGCTTCGCTCAGCCGGCCGTCTGCATCGAATTCCAGGTACGTGATCCAGGTTGTGTATGCAACGAATGCAGGGGCCCCTGCTAGACACTCGAGCAGGTCTTTTGTCCGATTGTTGTTCGGGATGTTCGTCAAACCGCGAGCTTCCAGGAAGCGTTGACGCAGCCGTGTATCCGCGACGGGTTCGACGACAGTCTGGCAGACAAATCCCTCCTTCCCGAGGGCGGCGACAGCCGCCTCTCTGTTTGTTCCCAGCGGCACGATTTCCAATAGGGCTTGGCGCGCCGGCGGCGAATCGTTCGTGCCGCTCGGTTGGCGCGCCCGCATCTCGCTCAGCAGGGGATGCTCCCGATAAAAACTCTCAACCTGGGAATTCTTGGACCAAGTCCAGAACCATAGGGCTGCGAACAGTGCGCTCGGAACAGGCGCGACCACTAGGCAGGCAATCAGCGCGACCCTGACGAATTTCCGCACGGAGCTGCCCAAATTCCCCGCCGACTGCGACGGACGATGCTTACGAAAGATTATTCAACAGTTCCTAACAATCTTTGCCAATATTGTATTCAAACGGGCCGATAACGCCGCCAAAATCCGCAACGCCCTTGTGTGTCCTTTGATATCTAAAATGATCCCACGACGCTCCCGCGGGCCGCATCTTACGGATCGAGTTCCGTATCCCAGTAAAGATAATCCAGCCAGCTATCGTGCAGATAGTTCGGCGGAAATAGTCGCCCGTTGCGGTGCAGTTGATGCACCGTCGGCGCGAACGGGTGCTGTCTTGGAAACATCCGCGCCTGCTGCGGCGTCAGATTGCCCTTGCGCAAATTGCACGGCGAGCAGGCCGCGACGACGTTTTCCCAGGTGGTCTGGCCGCCTTTGCTGCGCGGAATGATGTGATCGAAGGTGAGGTCGTCGTGGGCCCAACAATATTGGCAAACGAAACGGTCGCGCAGGAAGACGTTGAACCGGGTGAACGCGGGATGCGTGGTCGGCTTTACAAACGATTTTAGCGAGACCACGCTCGGCAACTGGATCTCGAAGGAGGGGCTGCGGACCGCGCGGTCGTAATGTTCCACGATGTTGACGCGGTCGAGGAACACTGCCTTGATCGCGTCCTGCCACGACCAGAGAGACAGCGGATAGTAACTCAGCGGCCGGAAATCCGCGTTCAACACCAATACCGGCCAACCGCCTTGCGAGACATGTGCGTTCAAGTAACGCCTCCGGAGCATTTTCCGGCAAAGTGGGAACCGGTTTGCCGCAAGAAAATGCTCCCATTTATAACTTGCGCGTACTCTTTTCGCAAAACCGGTACCCACTTTTGCGGAGTACGCGCAAACCCCCATCTAAGCTGCGAAGCAGCGTGAGTTGACATACTACAGGCAGCGTGACGGGATTGTGAAGAGCGTTCCGGGTCTTATCCGCCAGCCCCGCCCGCCGGCATTGGGATTGCACCATCGGCCCCAAGCCCGCTAAACCGGGCCATCGGCACATTTCCGCCGCGATTGGTTGCAAGCAAATTATGGTTACCACGTCCCGATATCTCGAAGCGCCGCGCCGGCTGCGGGCCTTCGTCCGCGCGCACGAATCAAGCCTGGTGGTGCTGGCCGCGCTGGTCGGCGCCAGCGGAGGCCTGGTGGTGGCCGCGATGAGCAACGCGGTCGAGGCGTTGCACGTGGTGCTGTTCAACCTCGAATGGGGCGACCGGCTTTCCAGCCAGTACCGGATCGACCCGCTGCGGGCGCTGCTGGTTCCGAGCCTCGGGGGATTATTGCTCGGGATCGCGTTCCTGCTGCTGGCCCGGGTGCGGCCGGCGCGCGAGATCGACCCGATCGAGGCCAATGCGCTGCATGGCGGGCGGATGTCGTTTCGCGGCAGCGTCATCGTGGCGTTGCAGACCATCTGGTCCAGCGGCGTCGGCGCTTCCGTCGGGCTTGAAGCCGGCTACACCCAGCTCGCCTCCGGCCTTGCCGCCTCGCTCGGCCGCGCCTTTCATCTGCGCCGCGCCGATCAGCGCATCATGGTCGGCTGCGGCGCTGCCGCTGCGATCGCCGGCGCCTTCGGGGCGCCGCTGGCGGGGGCGTTCTATGCCTTCGAGCTCGTGATCGGCGGCTATACGCCGGCGAGCCTGACGCCGGTTGGCGTAGCCGCGGTTGCCGGCTATTTCGTCGCGTCAGGCTTCACGGTGCTGTCATTCGGCGTCAACGTCGGTCCGGTCGGCGACGTGCTCGGGCGCGATCTCGCCATCGCCTCGCTGCTCGGGATTTTGTCGGCGCTGGTTGGCATCGCCATCATGCGCGGCGTGACGCTGTGCGACGAGCTGTTGGCGAAGACCCGACTCTGGCCGCCGCTGCGCCCGGCGCTCGGCGGTCTCGTCGTCGGTCTGCTCGCGCTGGTGACGCCGCAGGTGATGTCGTCGGGACATGGCGCGCTGCATTTTGCCGGATTTGTCTCGATCCCGCTGACGGTCATCGCGACCATGTTCGTCCTGAAAGCGATCGCCTCGATCGTATCGCTGGGCAGCGGCTTTCGCGGCGGGTTGTTTTTCGCGACGCTGTTTCTGGGCGCGCTCGGCGGGCATCTGTTCGCCGCCGGTTTTGACATCATATGGCCGGGTCTCAACCTTAATCCGAATGTCTATGCGATCATCGGCATGAGCGCGTTGTCGGCATCCGTGATCGGCGGGCCGCTGACGATGTCGTTCATTGCGCTGGAATCCACCGGCAATCTCTGGCTCACTACCGCCGTGCTGGTCGCGGTCATCATCTCGACCCAGATCACCCGCGAACTGTTCGGCTATTCGTTCGCGACCTGGCGCTTGCACCTGCGCGGGGAAACCATCCGCAGCGCCGCGGATATCGGCTGGATCCGCGACCTGACGGTGCGGAGCCTGATGCGGCCGGACGTCACCACTGTCAATGCCGACATGGGAATCGCGCAATTCCGCGAAAAATTTCCGCTGGGCTCGAAGACCCAGGTGGTCGCGGTCGACGGCGCCGGCCGCTATGCCGGGCTGGCGCTGGTGGCCGACGCGCATGCGATGGATCTCGAGGCGACCAAGGGTCTTGCCGGCATCCTGCATCATTGCGACGTCGTGCTGCATCCGGTCATGAACATCCAGGAAGCCATCGCCGTGTTCGACGCCGCCGAAGCCGAAACGCTCGCGGTGGTCGAAACCGACGGTGAACGCCGGCCGATCGGAATTTTGACCGAAGCCCACGCCATGCGGCGCTACGCGGAAGAATCCGAACAGCGAAGACGCGAGGCGGTCGGCGATATTTAATTGATGCGCTCTAATCCTTCCACGTCATTGCGAGGAGCGAAGCGACGAAGCAATCCAGCTTTGACGCCGCGACACAGGAAGCTGGATTGCTTCGTCGCAAGTGCTCCTCGCAATGACGGGGCGAGAGCGAACGTCGCGGCACTGATTTTGCCCGACGGGCAAATCACTAAATTGCTGTCTAGCCCCGTTTGCAAAAATATTCCGCTTCGCGTCTGACCCAAATCACTCGTATATCCATCACCGTCTCACCCACAGGGGCGTATCGCGATCGTCACGGACGCGGAATGGGATGCGGTGGACGCTGATAGTGCCATTGACGAACGGCACGAAGGCGGACGGCGAAGTCGTGTGGTCCTGACACCCCGACGCTGGTGTCAAGTTGGCGGAAGCAATTCCACCGATGACGGTGGCAAAAGAGCCCGGTCACCGGGGAGAGCACGAAATAAGCCGTAAAACCATTGCGTGCGGGAATGCCGGGTTGTTTCCGGTGGACTCGTGGTGACTAACGCGCGTGTTTACTACACTACACGCGCGGCTGCGGGTGCATCGGCGCCCGGCATTCCCCACGCCCTCAGGGGCGGAAAGTTCTTGCACAACTCGGGCGCATCGCGCCGCGGGGCCGCGGACGTATGTTGAAAATGCCCCAACACCGTCGTCCCGGCGAACGCCGGGACCCATACGCCGCGGCGGTTGTTTTGAGAGACGCAGTTCGACGGCTTTCGCGCAACAACACGGGCCTGTGGTTGATGGGTCCCGGCTCAAGGCCGGGACGACAGCGTATTTGTGGTTGCGTCTTCGCTTCGCTCGCAATGACCGCTTAAAAATGCGCTAGCATAGGTCGGCAAAAAATAATCCCGGGAGGAGCCCCATGCGCAATTGGCCGGCCATCATGGCCGCGGTCCTGTTCGGCCTCGGATATGCCGGCAACGCGGCCGCGGAAAATTATCCGGCGCGTCCGATCACCATGATCGTGCCGTTCCCCGCGGGAGGGGCGACCGACACGCTGGCGCGTTTCCTCGCCGAGAAGATGCGGGGCATTCTGGGACAGCCGATTATCATCGAGAACGTTGCGGGCGCGGCGGGGAGCATCGGCGTCGGCCGCGCGGTGCGCTCGCCCGCGGACGGCTACACGCTGAGCATCGGCACCTCGACAACGCACATGCTGACCGGCGGTCTTTACACTCTTTCCTTCGACCTGTTGAAGGATCTGGCGCCGATCATCCTGATCGGCAGCGAGCCGCTTCTGATCGTCGGCAAGAAGGACCTGCCGGCGGACGATTTGAAGGGATTGATCGCGTACCTCAAGGCCAATCCCGACAAGGCCTCCGTCGGTATCGCCGGCGTCGGCGCCGCCGGCCATCTCGCCGGAATCTCGTTCCAGAAGGCGACCGGCACCAAATTCCAGTTCGTGCCGTATCGCGGCAACGCGCCGGCCATGCAGGACCTGCTGGCCGGTCAGATCGATTTCATGATCGAGCCGTCGTCGAATTTCAAATCGCTGGTCGCGGCCGGAAGCGTCAAGCCGTTTGCCGTCACCGGAAAGGCGCGATTGCCATCCTCGCCCAACATTCCAACCGCGGACGAGGCGGGCCTGCCCGGCTTCTTTGCCTCACTGTGGTACGGACTTTGGGTCCCCAAAAATACGCCGAAGGATATCGTCGCCACCCTCAACGCCACCATGGTGCGGGTGCTCGCCGATCCCTCGGTGAAAGAGCGTTTTGCCGACCTCGGCATCCAGACTTCCCCGCTCGATCAGCAATCGCCGGAAGCGCTGGGCGCGCTGCAGAAAGCGGAAGCCGAACACTGGTGGCCGATCATCAAAGCGGCCAACCTGAAAGCGGAATGACGACGCTAAACCCGCTCCAGCTTCTGCAGGCAGCGCACCACCTTGGGCATCGGCGTGTCCGGAAAGCTGGTGCTCCAGTTGGTGACGCCGACTTCGCCGACATAGATGTCGCCCTTCGAGTCCAGCGCGAGGCCGTGCGGCGCGAGGAATTTGCCCGTCTCGAGGCCCGGGCCGTCCTCGCCGCCGAGCCGCGCGATCCGCTTGCCTTTCGAATCGACGATGGTCAGGCGCGGGCCCAAATTCGGCACCTTGCGGTTGACCGGCATGCCGGGGCCGAGTTCGCCGATGACAAAATTCGGATGCTTGCCGCCGCAGCAATAGAGCGCGCAGGGACGGTGCAGATTATTCCACTGCGTCTCGTATTTGCCGTTGCCGTCGAACACCTGGACGCGGTGGTTCTCGCGGTCCGCGACATAGACAAAACCGTCGGAGTCGGTTGCGATGTTGTGGACGATGTTGAACTGGCCGGGATCGCTGCCGGGCTCGCCCCAGCTTTTCAGCAACTTCCCATCCGGCGTGTATTTGTGCACGCAGGCATTGCCATAGCCGTCCGAGACATAGATCTCGCCCTTCGGCGACAGCGCGGTGTGGGTGCAGCGATGGAACGGCTCGCCGCTCATGAACGGCGACGGCTTGTTCGGGATGCCGATGGTCAGCAGCACCTTGCCGTCGGGCGTGCACTTGCGCACGGTGTGGTCTCCGTCATCGGTGCAATAGAGATTGTCGTCGGCGTCGATGTGCAGCCCATGGGCGCGGCCAAACAGCCCTTCGCCCCAGCTCCTGATAAAATTGCCTTCGCGGTCGAGCACCACCATCGGATGGACGCCGCGGTTGAAAACGTAGACGCGGTCCTTGCTGTCGACGGCAACGGAGGCGACGTCGGTGAGATTCCACTCTGGAGGCAGCTTCGCCCAGTTCTCCACCACGCGGTAGCGATGCTCGCCCGAGCCGAGAATGGTAGGCATCTGTGCGTCCCCCTAGAATTGTTAAGCTGTCATTCCGGGATGGTCCGAAGGACCAGACCCGGAATCTCGAGATTCCGGGTTCGCATCTTCGATGCGCCCCGGAATGACGAGCTTTGTAATTCACGCAACGGCCGCATCCCGCGTTGCCGCCCGCCCGCCCCGCGGCAACAACCCTTCCTCGATCGCCTTGATCTGCAGCGCCAGATATTTCGAATTGATCCGGCATTGCGCGAGGCTGCCGGCGATGAACCAGAGGCCGGGCTGGCCGGTGCGCGCATACATGTTGCGCAATTCTTGGCTATCACCAAAACCCCAGATCGGGCCGACGCGGCCTGCCACCTCATCGCCGAACAGGTTGCGCACCAGATATTCCTGGGGCTTGTAGCCGGTCGCGAGCACGATCAGGTCGGCGGCAAGCCGCTCGCCGCTCTTCATCCGCGCGCCGTCGGCCGTGAAGGATTCGATATCCGAAAATTGTTGCAGCCCGATTTCCCTGCGCGCCACCAGATCGGAGCAACCGACATTGAAATAATAACCGCCGCCGCGGGTGAGATATTTGAACTGCCAACCGGTGCCGCCTTCGCCGTAATCGAGCTTGAAGCCGACCCGCTCCAATCCATCGAGCAATTCGCGATCGAGCTTCTTCGATTGCTCGGTGATCATGACATGGCTTTTCTTGGCGAGCGGCAGCGGCATCGAGGTCGCGATCAGGTCGTTGTCCTCGAGCGTGCCTTCGTTATACGCGGCATAAGCGAGCTGCGCCGATGGTTCGATATTGGTGATCAGCGTCGAACTGCGCTGAACCAGCGTGACTTTCGCGCCGCTCGAATAAAGGTCCTGCGCGATATCGTGACCGCTATTGCCGGTGCCGATCACCAGCGCCCGTTTGCCTTGCCAGCCCTCGCCGTCGCCATATTGGCTGGAATGCAGGATGGTGCCGGTAAAATTCTTCAGGCCTGGAATATCCGGCAGATTCGGAATGCCGCTGACGCCGGTCGCCATCACGACATGGCGCGGATGCATGATGCGCTTGGTACCGTCGGTCCGGCGCAACGTCACCGACCAGCGTTCATCCGCCTCATCGTAAGCGCCGCTTTCAAACTCGGTGCCGGTCCAGTAATTCAACTCCATGGCATCGACATAGGCCTCGAACCAGCTGGCGAGCTTGTCTTTCGGAATATAGACCGGCCAGTTCGGCGGGAACGGCATGTAGGGCAGGTGGTTGACCTGCACTTGGTTGTGCAGCGTCAGCGCATGGTAGCGGTTGCGCCAATTGTCGCCGACGCGTGCCTCGCGGTCCACGATCAGGGTGTCGATCTGCAATTGCTTCAGCCGTGCCGCGACGGAAAGGCCCGCCTGGCCGCCGCCGACCACCAGCACGGTGGGATCGCGGTCGGCATAGGCGGCCGCCTCTCTGCGAAGGTCGAGCCAGTTGGGCCCGCGAAAATCGCGCGAATAGGCCTGCCCGCGCGGCCGCGATCTGCCGAGCGCTTCCTCAAAACCTTTCAATTCGTCGAGCGCGGTGAGCAGCGTCCATGCCTTCAGCCGGTTGCCGTCGGCGGCATCGGGGATCAGCCGCAGAATTCCGCTGCCGCGGCCTTGCGCGGTTTCGAATCTGAAAATCGCTTCAATGTTGCTGGTTCCGGCGCGGGTCACCCGACGCGGCGCGGCACGGGCGGGATCGATCTGGAACGCGCGCGGGGCGGTGCTCGCAGCGCGGGTCTTCATCTCGCTCAGGATCGCGTCCGCGCCATTGATGGTCTGCAGATTCCAGCTCAGCGCCAGCACGTCGCGCCAATAGCTGTCCGGGTGAAACAGCGTTTTGAGCAGGACCTCGTCCGATGTCGCCAGCGCGCTCTCGAACTGGCTGAGCCAATTCTCCGCGGCAACCGAGATATCGTCCGTTCTATCCAGCATGCGCGTTCCCACTGCAGCCGTCTGCGCGGCGGTTTCCCTGCTGACAAAACCTATACCGTCCACCATCGCGCAGAAAGGGCGCCGAGGAGAACTCCGCTATGCCGTCAGCGACAGGATATGGACCTGATCCGGGGGAACGTGGCCGGCGAGCAAGTTATTTCACGTCTTCTTCGCTGTTTTCGGAAGGCGTTTGGATTGTCGTGTTTCGAAGTGTTCGAGCGGCAATGGCGCGCCTGCCTTGAGCGTCTGGATCGCGATGTTGCTGCGTACTTCGCGCACAATTGGCAAATCGAGGAGCTTGCCGACCAGAAAGCGCTGGTAGCCAGCGAGATCAGGCACGACGATTTCGAGGAAGTAATCGGCCTCGCCGGAGACGAGGTGGCAGGCAATAACCTCGGGCATCGCCACGACGGCTTTCTCGAACGCCAGCGCGCGCTCGTTGGTGTGTCCGTCGAGCTTGACGCCCAAAAAGACCGAGAAACCGAGGCCGATGCGATCGCGCCGCAAGGCTGCCCGATAACCTTCAATGTAGCCGTCCCGCTCCAGACGCTTGACGCGACGCAGGCACGGCGATGGCGACAAGCCGACCTTGTCGGCCAGTTCGACGTTGCTCAAACGGCCATCGGCCTGCAGCTCCGCAACAATGCGGCAGTCAATCGGATCGAGGTCAAGGTTTGGCATAAGGTAACGCTTTCGACAGTGAAATTAGCGGATCATTGCTATTGTTTCGCCAATATTGGCATCTTTTGCAAGGACATGCTTCGATATCTCGTGCCACGGTTCATTGCACCAATCCCCAAAGCCAAGGGAGCCTGCGATGAATGACCGTGCCACCTGCCATTCCCTGCTTGACGCTGTTGAGCGCTATTTCGACCTGATGTTTGACAGCGAGGTATCCCGCTTCGATCAAGTCTTCGCGCCGAGCGCCCAACTGCACGGGTTGCGAGATGGGAATCTGCGCCTGTTGTCCGCCCTTGAATACAAGAATGCGCTGGCCTCCGGGCCGTCGCCAAAATCCAAGAATGCCCCGCGCCAGCAGGAAATATTGCTCGTGGATTTTGCCTCGCCAACTCAGGCGGTGGTGAAGGTTCGCGTCAGGATCGATGCACTTCTATATCTCGACTACCTTGCCTACCATCGCATCAATGGCGCGTGGCTGATCACAGCGAAGTCGTTTCATGTCGAGCATAGGTACGAGGTATCAAAGAGCTGATGCATCCTGCCCGACGTGAAGCGACGCGCGGCCTATGCCGTCAGCGACAGGATATGCCCCTGGTCCGGGGGAACGCGGCCGGCGAGCGTATCCTGATAGACCTGCTTCACAGCCTCAGGCCCGCGGCCTTCGATCACCCTGAGCCACCCATCCAGCATCGGCGCAAAGCCCGACCACGCCGCGCTGAACCTGACGTCAATGCCGCCGGGCCCCCATTCCTTGGCGCGCTTGCGAATCTGGTCGGGCGCAAAAAACCAGATCGGTTTCGCGCCCGGCAATACCGGTTCATCCGGCGACGTGCTGCGATGGGTAAGCCCGATGAGCCCGGAATATTTCATCTGATCGCCAAAATGCCGGTGAAGTTTTGCGCGCAACTCGCTGTTGCCCGCCATGTCGACAAACGCGACAGGCTGGTCGGTCGGCAGCGAGGTGACACGGTCATAGGTCACGACGTCGTCGTAGCAGCCGAGCGATCTGACAAACTCGGTATTGCCCGCCGAAGTCAGCCCGATCACGCTGATATCCTTGCGCAGCGTGTGCAAGAGATGCGCGAGCCCGAACGCGGTCTTGCTGGAGGCGCTGGAGAGCATCACGCTCTTCGCGCCGAAAAATTCGTTCTCCACCAGAAAATCGTCGACCAGAAACGACAGCATGAACAAGGGACGCAGCAGCGCCTGATGATCGCCCCTCCGTCCCTCGAACGCCGGATCGCCACTGACGCGAGCATAGGCGTTGTAAACCGGCGCCACGCCCTGGCGATGCGCCGCCGCGTCGCGCAGGCCGCGCTTCGAAACGTCGGCCGCTTCGATCACGAGATGCGTCGCCATTGGAAAATAACCGAACAGACGCTCTCCGATCGCGACGCCCGGGTGCTTCGAGGCGATCACCTCGCCAAATCCCCATACCGGAATGTTGCCGAAATCTTTCGGCGCCGGAAACAGCTGCCAGTATTTCAATTCGTCGCCGAGCACGGCGTAAGTGATGTTGTTGGCGGTGAGCGCGAAGCGATCGATTTTGATCAGCAGCGCCTCGGCGGGCAACTCATCAGCGCCAGGCAGTTGCGTCTCGATGATCTTGCACTGCTGCAGATCGTTGCGCGCAACGACGAAGTCGGTGGAGGTCATGGTTTCGATCCCGGGATTTTTTCTCGCCCGATCTTTGCGTTCGACGATGACCGTTTTGCAACAGCTATCTTGTTTAAAACATCGTTCGGTTTTTCAGCTCTCGCCGATTACGCCCTCGCGCTTCTTCAGCGCCCGGTAATAGGCCCACCACAGATGCGCGGCGGCGCCGCGCAATGGACGCCATGGCTCCGCCAGCGGTGCCATCTGTTTTGCCGTCGGCCGCGTCTTCAGGCCGAGGCCGATCTTCACCGCCTCCTGCACCGCGAGATCGCCGGCGGGCCATGCGTCGCCATGGCCAAGACAGAACAAGAGATAGACGTCGGCCGTCCATGGGCCGATGCCGTGCAGCGCGGTGAGCGTGTTGTGCGCGGCGTCGGCGTCCTCGTTGGCGAGCACCTCGAGATTCAGGCGCTCGGCGGCAAGTTCGCGCGCGAGGTTTTTCAGGGTCTTGATCTTGGCCGCCGACAGGCCGAGCCGTCCCAGCCGGTCGGCGCGGGCTTTCCGCAAGCTATCGTGGTGAAACGGATCGAACGCGGCCGTGAGGCGCGCCCAGATCGCCGCCGCGCTGGCGGTCGACAGTTGCTGGCCGCAGACGATCGCCGCGAGGCCCGCAAAGCCGGGCTCGCGTTGGCGCAGCGCCGGCATGCCCGCGATCTCGAAGATCGGTTTCAGCCGCGGGTCCTGCTTGAGCAGTACATGAATGGCGTCTTCGAGGTCGGCCTGGGTTTCGAGGTGGATGAGCATTTTCTGGTCTGCACAAAGCGTCATGCGCGGGCTTGACCCGCGCATCCATCTGCTATCGTAACAGAGTCTTTGAGGGATGGATGGCCGGGTCAAGCCCGGCAATGATGAGTCTCGAGAACCCGATGCCGCCGCCCGTCTTCCGCTTTGCGCCGAGCCCGAACGGCTATCTGCATCTCGGCCACGCTTATTCGGCGCTCTTGAATTTTGATTCGGCGCGCGAGAGCGGTGGACGATTTTTGCTGCGCATCGAGGATATCGATGTGGCCCGCTGCCGGCCGGAGTTCGAGGCCGCGATCTATCAAGACCTCGCCTGGCTCGGCATCGCCTGGGAACAACCGGTGCGGCGGCAGTCCGAACATCTGTCCGAATATCGCGATGCGCTGGAAAGGCTCTCGGCGGAGGGCCTGATCTATCCGAGCTTCGAGAGCCGCGCCGAGATCGCAAAACTGGTGGCGCAGCGGGAGGCGGGCGCCCCCTGGCCGCGCGACCCCGACGGCGCGCCGCTCTATCCCGGGTCGGCGAAGCTGCTATCGGCGAGCGAGCGCGCGCGGCTCATCGAGCAAGGTGCGCCTTACGCGCTGCGGCTCGACATGGCGGCGGCCTGCGCCCGCGCCGGCGATCTGACTTGGACCGAGCACGGCGCGGGACCCGATGGCGAGACTGGCGTCGTGGCCGTCCGGCCGGAGGTATGGGGCGACGTCATCCTGGCGCGCAAGGAGACGCCGACCAGCTATCATCTCTCGGTGGTCGTCGACGACGCCCTGCAGGGCGTGACCGAGGTGGTGCGGGGGCGGGACCTGTTCTGGTCGACCAGCGTGCACCGGCTGCTCCAGGCGTTGCTCGGCTTGCCGGAACCGGTCTACCGCCACCACCGCCTCATCCTCGATGGCGCCGGACAAAAGCTCTCGAAGTCGACCGCGGCCACGGGCCTGCGCGAACTCCGCGCGTCCGGTGTTGCGCCGGCGGACATCCGCCGCCTGGTCGGCCTGCCGCCATGACGGGCGGCGATCGCAAGTGGAAAAAGGCCCGCCGGGGTGACTCAGACAGCCCTGCCATGGCATGGTGGGGCAGGGCCGGGCTTAGGGGAATCATGGCGCCCAGATCGCGCTCAAAGCGCTCTACGCGGCCCTCAAAGCAGCGGCCGCCGAGAAAGCGTGCTTCACGCGTTGCCGCCGGCCAGGCGCGCAAGCCTGCCGTCACGAAGCGTGCCGTCAGGAAGCGTGCCGTCAAGAAGCCTGCCGTCAAGTCTGCTGCGCCCGGCATGGTTGAGGCGGCGCTCGCCGCGTTCGCGCACGAGGTCCGAACGCCGCTAACGGGCATCCTCGCGATCAGTGATCTCCTGGCGACGTCCGATCTCGACGAGCGCGAGAAGCGCTGGGTCGATACCATCAAGGCCGGTGCGGAACATCTCGCGAGCCTCGCGACGCTGTTTGTCGATGCCGCCCGCGGCGGCGCCGCGGTCGCCGGGATCCGGCAGGACCTGTTCGATCTGCGGGCGCTGGCGCGCAATGCCGGCGATTCGCTGGCCGGCCGGGCGGCGGCCAAAGGTCTGCACTCCGAGGTCGAAATTTCGGAAAAACTGCCGGCGCTGGTGGTCGGCGATCCGGTCCGGCTGCGCGCCGCGCTGGAAAACCTGATCGACAATGCGGTGAAATTCACTGAAGCGGGCAGCGTCGCGCTTGCCGTCGAGCCAATCCGCAGCACCAGCGGCCAGCTCAGCGTCGCGTTTTCGATTTCCGACAGCGGCATAGGCCTCACGCTCAACGAGATCAAGCGGTTGTTTCGTCCGTTTTCGCAGGCCAATGTCTCGATCGCCTCGCGCTTCGGCGGCGCCGGGCTCGGATTATCGTCGGTGAAGGCGTTGGCGCGCGCGATGGGCGGCGACATCGTGGTGGCGCCGCGCCGCAGTGGCGGAACGACGTTCACGCTGAGCGTGACCTTGGCCCGCGCAAAGACGTCGAAAGCGCCGGGGTCGGGCGCAGGCGCCTATCTGCCGTCGAACCCGGCGCAGGCGCTGCGCGTGCTCAGCGTCGAGGACAATCCGTTCGGCCGCGTCGTGCTCAACACCATCCTTACCGAACTCGGTCATCAGGCGGAATTCATCGGGCGCGGCGAGGGCGCCCCCGAGCGGATCGCGCAAGGCAGTTTTGACGCTGTCCTGATGGACATGGTGCTGCCGGGCATCGATGGCATCGAGGCGATCAAGCGCATTCGCAGCTTAGACCCGCCGCTCGGCCGCATCGCGATCGTCGGGGTATCGGGCCGCGCCGACGACGAAGCGGCCTCGCGTGCGGCCGGCGCCGACGCCTTCCTGGTCAAGCCTGTGAGTCCACGGGCTTTAGCGACTGCGCTGCTTGAAGCGACACGCCGTGCGGCAGCCGCGACTTGATGATCGCGGCGTTCAGTTCGCCGCCATAGACGAAGATCGCGGCGATAAAATACAAAAACACCAGCGCGATGATGACCGATGCGAGGCCGGCATACATCGTGACGTAATTGTTGGCGAAGCGCGCCAGATACTGGCCGAACACGATGCCCGACACCAGCGAGGCCACCAGCGTGAAGATGATGCCCGGCAGGATCTGCAGAAACCCGCGGCGGCCCGCCGGAAGCCAGGCGTGCAGAATGAGCAGGGCGACGATCAGCGCCGCGATGGTGATGCTGTAGCGCGAGAGGCTGAGCAATTGTTCGTTGCTTTCGACGATCAGCGGAATATGGCGCCGCGCCGCCTCGATAAAGAGCGGCCCCAGCACGATCAGGAACGCCATCGCCAGCGCGGTGACGGCGGCGATCAGGGTATAGCCGATCGATTCCAGCCGCAGCCAGTACCAGCGCCGCGGCTCGATCACCGAATAGGCGCGGTTGAGCGCGACGCGCAGCGCCTCCACGCCGTTCGAGGCAAAATACACCGCGAGCACGGCGCCGATGGTCAGGATGTCTCCCCGGCTCGTCGTCAGCACATCGTGGATCTCGCCGGACAGCGAATCGGCGACCTGCTTCGGCCAGACCTGCAGCAGCAGGCCGACCGCCTGATCGGCGAGTTCCTTGGAGCCGAAAAAGCCGGCCAGCGACGTCAGCACGATCAGGAACGGAAACAGCGCCATCAGCGTCGACAGCGCGATGTGGCTCGCGATCGCCCAGCCGTCATCGGCGAGAAACGTGTAGAACGCATCCATTACGACCAGATAGACGTAGCGAAGCTGTCTCACATTTCACCTTGATGGAGCGGCGGACGCGTTCGGCGGACGACCGCGCTACCTTCTGATATTATTGGATAAAAAGCCAGATCGTTGGGGCAGGACAGCGGTGGATAGGGGGCATTGGCGGACCGACTTGCGCGGTGTTATGAACGGCGATGACTTCATTCCTGAGCACGATCATCCTTCCCGTGGCGGTCGGCGCGGTCGCGCTGGTGCTGCTGCTTGGCCTTCTTAACATGATGCGGGGCGGCTCGCCGAACCGCTCCCAGAAACTGATGCGGCTGCGAGTGTTGCTGCAATTCGTTGCGATCGTCATCACCATGGTGACAGTATGGGCTATGGGGCACTAAGGAGACGCAGACAATGGTCGTCCTCAATCGCATTTACACGCGAACCGGCGATGACGGCACCACCGCGCTCGGCAGCGGCGAGCGCCGCCCGAAATACGATCTGCGCATCGCCGCCTATGGAACGGTCGACGAAACCAATGCCGCGATCGGCATCGTGCGGCTGTATCTGAAGGATGCGCCCGGGCTCGACGCCATGCTGGGCCTGATCCAGAACGATCTGTTCGACCTCGGCGCCGACCTCGCGGTGCCTGAGCGCGAGGGCAAGGCGGAACGGTTGCGGATGCTGTCGAGCCAGGTGGAACGGCTCGAGCGCGACATCGATAGCCTGAACGCGCAGCTTGCGCCTTTGACCTCGTTCGTGCTGCCCGGCGGCACGCCGGCGGCGGCGTATCTGCATCTGGCGCGCACGATATGCCGCCGGGCGGAACGGATCATGGTGGAACTCGCCGCCCAGCCCAATGAGCCGGTTGGCGACGCCGCCATCCAGTATATCAACCGCCTGTCGGACTTCCTGTTTGTCGCCAGCCGCGCCATGAACGATAATGGCGCGGGCGACGTCTTGTGGGTGCCCGGCCAAAACCGCTAACCACGTATGTTTGGCGGCAATTTTTGGCCTTATCGCGTTGACCGGCGTTGGCCGGACCTTTAGGTTCCGCGCCCAAGCCGATCAAAGGCCAAATTTCCAAGCGAAAGAGGATCGATGAAGGTTCTGGTACCGGTAAAGCGGGTGGTCGATTTCAACGTCAAGGTCCGCGTCAAGAACGACGGATCTGGCGTCGAGCTGTCCAACGTCAAGATGTCGATGAATCCGTTCGACGAAATCGCCGTCGAGGAAGCCCTGCGCCTGAAAGAGGCCGGCAAGGCAACCGAAGTGGTGGTGGTGTCGATCGGCCCTGCGCAGGCCGCCGAAACCATCCGGACCGGGCTTGCGATGGGCGCCGACCGCGGCATCCTGGTCAAGGCGGACGGCAATGTCGAACCGCTGGCGGTCGCCAAGATTCTCAAGGCCGTCGCCGACGAAGAAAAGCCGGGGCTGATCATTCTGGGCAAGCAGGCGATCGACGACGACTCCAACCAGACCGGCCAGATGCTGGCGGCGCTGCTCGGGTGGTCGCAGGCTACCTTTGCCTCCAAGCTCGAAGTCGATGGAACCGATTTCAAGGTGACCCGCGAGGTTGATGGCGGCCTGCAGACGGTGAAACTCAAGGGACCGGCGATCGTAACTACCGATCTGCGGCTGAACGAGCCGCGTTACGCCTCGCTGCCCAACATTATGAAGGCCAAGAAAAAACCTATCGCGGACAAGAGCGCGGCCGACTACGGCGTCGATCTCACCGCCCATCTCGAAATCCTCAAGACATCCGAGCCGCCCGGCCGCAAGGGCGGCGTCAAGGTCAAGGACGTCGCTGAACTGGTGTCGAAGCTCAAGACCGAAGCCGGGGTTCTCTGATGACGACGTTACTGATTGCCGAACACGACAACGCCTCGATCAAGGACTCTACCAACAAGGCGCTGACCGCGGCGACAGCGCTCGGCGGCGAAGTCCATGTGCTGGTCGCCGGCCAGAACGCCAAGCCTGCCGCCGACGCAGCCGCCAAGCTCGCCGGCGTGAAGAAGGTCTTGCTGGCGGATGACGCCGCTTATGCCCATGACCTCGCCGAGCCGCTGGCTGCGCTGATCGTGGCGCTGGCGCCTTCCTATGACGCCTTCGTCGCGCCCGCGACCTCGCGCTTCAAGAATGTGATGCCGCGGGTTGCGGCGCTGCTCGACGTCATGCAGGTGTCGGAAATCATCAAGGTGGTTTCGCCCGATACCTTCGAGCGGCCGATCTATGCCGGCAACGCGATCCAGACCGTGAAATCGAAGGACGCCAAGAAGGTGATCACGGTGCGGACCTCGACCTTCCCTGCTACCGGTGAGGGCGGCAGCGCGCCGGTGGAAAATGCCGCGACAGCGGCCGATCCCGGCCTCTCCAGTTTTGTCGGCGAGGAAGTGGCAAAGAGCGATCGCCCCGAACTGACATCGGCCAAGATCATCGTCTCCGGCGGCCGGGCCATGCAGAGCCGCGAGAACTTTGCCAAATATATCGAGCCGCTGGCCGACAAGCTGGGCGCCGGCGTCGGCGCCTCGCGCGCCGCGGTCGATGCCGGCTATGCGCCTAACGACTGGCAGGTCGGGCAGACCGGCAAGGTGGTGGCGCCGGAACTTTATGTCGCGATCGGCATCTCCGGCGCGATCCAGCATCTCGCCGGCATGAAGGACTCCAAGGTGATCGTCGCGATCAACAAGGATGAGGACGCGCCGATCTTCCAGGTCGCCGATTACGGCCTGGTCGCGGATCTCTATCAAGCGGTTCCCGAATTGACCGAGGCGCTCGGCAAGCTCGGAAAGTAACGACGACGCGCGTACTGGGCAAAACGGGGTGCCGGTTTTGCGATTAGAATGCGCGCAATTGTGAACTGAAGAAAAAAGCGCCGCCGGATGAAGCGGACTCCGGCCGGTGTTTATGCAAAAGAGAAATGGGCGGGCGCGGGTAGCGCGTCTCGCACCGATGAGATGACAAGATGGCGGCAATGATCAAGAAGATCGGCGTGATCGGCTCGGGCCAGATGGGCAACGGGATTGCGCATGTGGCGGCGCTGGCCGGGCTCGACGTCGTACTCAACGATGTATCAAGCGACCGCGTGAAGTCTGCGATGGCGACCATCAACGGCAATCTGTCGCGCCAGGTCGCCAAGAAGATCATCACCGAGGACGCCCGCAAGCAGGCGCTGGGCCGCATCGTCTCCACCGAGACGATGGAGGGGCTTTCCGATTGCGATCTGGTGATCGAGAGCGCGGTCGAGAAGGAAGAGATCAAGCGCAAGATCTTTCACGATCTCTGCGCGGTGCTGAAGCCCGAGGCCATCGTCGCCTCCAACACCTCGTCGATCTCGATCACCCGGCTTGCCGCCTCCACCGACCGGCCCGAGCGCTTCATCGGCATTCACTTCATGAATCCGGTGCCGCTGATGGAACTGGTCGAACTGATCCGCGGCATCGCCACCGACGACGCGACGTTCGACGCGGCCAAGGAATTCGTCACCCGGCTTGGCAAGCAGGTCGCGGTGTCGGAGGATTTCCCGGCCTTCATCGTCAACCGCATCCTGCTGCCGATGATCAACGAGGCGATCTATACGCTCTATGAGGGCGTCGGAAACGTCGAGGCGATCGACGCCGCGATGAAGCTCGGTGCGCATCATCCGATGGGGCCGCTCGAATTGGCCGATTTCATCGGGCTCGATACCTGTCTGTCGATCATGCAGGTGCTGCACGAGGGCCTGGCGGACTCCAAATATCGTCCGTGCCCGCTGCTGGTAAAATACGTCGAGGCCGGCTGGCTCGGCCGCAAAACCCAGCGTGGCTTTTATGACTATCGCGGCGACAAGCCGGTCCCGACGCGGTGAGGCCCGTCGCGTCAGCGAAGTTTTCTCAGGGTTGATGGATAGGCGGGGTCAAGTCCGGCTTTGACGATCAAGCCCCTCGCCGCCTTTTAGCCCTCCAATCTCCAGCATTCCTTAACCCTCGCCGGGTAGCTTGGCCGGCGACGGAGGGTATTGCGTTATGGATATGATGAGCATGGTCACCAGCCTTCTGGCCGCTCAGGCGGGCAACACGCAGACGCAGATTGCCACTAGCCTCCTGAAATCCAACGCCGATTCGGAGAAATCCGCGGTCCTGACCCTGTTGGGCGCGGCGCAGCAAAACATCTCGTCTTTGGCCAATGTCGGCGCCGGCATCGGCGGCAATCTCAACGTGACGGCCTAAAGACCTATCAGCCTAAAGCCGTATCAGCCCAAAGCCGTATCAAGCCGTATCAGCCTAAAGTCCCGCCGCGACCGGGTTCACCGCGGCCTTGATCAGCTTGACGGCGTCGTCGCTGTCCCATTCCGCGGGCCCCGCGATGGTGGCGATTTCGCAGCCCTGGCCGTCGACCAGCACCGAAGTCGGCATCCCCAGTGCCCGGCCTATGGCTTTAAGATCCTGGAAAACCTTGGCTTTCTGGTCGCTGAAATAGCCGAGCCCGGTCAGATTGGCCTCTTTCAGGAAATTTTTCGGCTTCTCGGGGTCACGGGTATCAATATTGACGGCGACCACCTCGAAATTAGGGCCGCCGAGCTTGGTTTGCAGGCCCTCCAGCGCCGGCATCTCCTTGCGGCAGGGCACGCACCAGGTGGCCCACAAATTGACCAGGACCGTGCGTCCGCGCCAATCGGAGAGCTTTTTGGGCTTGCCGTCGGCGTCCTCGAAAGCGAGGTCCGGCAGCCGCAAGGGAGTCGTCGCCATGGTCAGCGCCGCGACTTCACCATGCGCCAGCGGCGCGAGCTTGCGGGCGAGGTCAACGGCCCCGCGGCAGGCCGGGTCGCCTGATACGTTGCCCTTCAGCCCGCCGATCCCGTATATCCCGGCATATCCAATCACTCCTCCGATCAGCACGGCGCCAATCACGATGGCAATCCGGCGCGCGGCAACGGGGCGAGGCGAGGGCAGTTCAGGCATATCGTTTGTCATCCTGTATCAGATACGGCTATGCAGGGCGGCCGGTTTTAGCCGGTAACGGCATCGGATGTCCGCGGCGTTACGATGGATGGCAGATCGTGAGTAATCATGAGTAACAAGTCATGAGCAACAAGATGTGGGGCGGCCGGTTCACGGAGCGCCCCGATGCGATCATG
This sequence comes from Bradyrhizobium lablabi, assembly GCF_900141755.1. Lineage (NCBI taxonomy): Bacteria > Pseudomonadati > Pseudomonadota > Alphaproteobacteria > Hyphomicrobiales > Nitrobacteraceae > Bradyrhizobium > Bradyrhizobium lablabi. Next base: position 5,170,090 of record NZ_LT670844.1, read on the forward strand.
GAGGAAATCAACGTCTCGATCGACGTCGACCGTCACCTTTATGCCCAGGACATCGCCGCGTCCAAGGCCCACGCGGCGATGCTCGCCGCGCAAGGCATTATCACCGCAAACGATGCGAAAAATATCGACAAGGGTCTAGACACGATTTTGTCAGAAATCGGCAAGGGATCGTTCGATTTCAAGCGCGCGCTCGAGGACATTCACATGAATGTCGAGAGCAGGCTGGGCGAGCTGATCGGGCCCGCCGCCGGGCGGCTGCACACCGCGCGTTCGCGCAACGACCAGGTGGCGACCGATTTCAAGCTCTATGTCCGCGACACGATCGACGAACTGGATGCCGCGCTCGCTGCGTTCCAGCATGCGCTGGTGGAACGGGCGCTGCAACATGCCGCGACCGTGATGCCGGGCTTTACCCATCTGCAGACCGCGCAGCCGGTCACGTTCGGGCACCATCTATTGGCCTATGTCGAGATGGCGGCGCGCGACCGCGGCCGCTTTGCCGACGCACGCAAGCGTCTCAACGAATCGCCGCTCGGCGCCGCGGCGCTGGCTGGCACTTCGTTCCCGATCGACCGCGACGCAACCGCAAAGGCCCTTGGCTTCGACCGGCCGACGGCCAATTCGCTCGACGCGGTGTCGGACCGCGACTTCGTGCTGGAAACCTTGTCGGCGGCGGCGATCGCATCCGTGCATCTGTCGCGCTTCGCCGAGGAAATCGTGATCTGGACCTCGCCGCTGGTCGGGCTGGTGCGGCTAAGCGACAAATACACCACCGGCTCCTCGATCATGCCGCAGAAGCGCAACCCGGATGCGGCCGAACTGGTGCGCGCCAAGACCGGCAGGGTGATCGGCGCGCTGACCGCATTGCTGATCGTGATGAAGGGCCTGCCGCTCGCCTATCAAAAGGACATGCAGGAGGACAAGGAGGGCGCGATGGAAGCGTTTTCCGCGCTGTCGCTGGCGGTCCGGGCGATGACCGGCATGGTCAAAGACCTCGTGCCGGATGAGGCGCGGATGAAGGCGGCTGCCGGCGAGGGCTACGCCACCGCCACGGATTTGGCCGACTGGCTGGTGCGGACGCTGAAAATGCCGTTCCGCGACGCCCATCACGTCACCGGGCGCATCGTCGCCAAGGCGTCGCAAGCGGGCGTGCCGCTGCATCAACTGCCTCTGAAGGAGATGCAGGCGATCGAGCCGAAAATCACGACTGACGCGCTCGGTACGCTTTCGGTCGAAGCATCGGTGAAAAGCCGCGACAGCTATGGCGGGACCGCGCCGAAGAACGTGCTGGCGCAGGCGAAAGCCTGGGCAAGGCGCTTGGAAAAACAGCGAAAATTAGGCTGATCAAAAGAATTTCGCTGCAATTTCATGATTATCCGGCTCTCGCCAGAACAGGGCAATCTTTGTATGGTGCGCCGCGCATTGGGGATTTGTTCGTGACACGTAACTTGAGCCCGAGGCCTTCGGGATGGGCCATTGTCCTGTTGAGCGCGGCCGTGCTCGCGCTTGGGGGTTGCGGGCGCAAGGGCCCGCTCGACCTGCCGCCGAACGCATCGTCGCAGGCGGACACCGCGGCCGCCACCGATACCGAGGCCGAGCAGGCGAGCAAGCCCAGCGTGTTCAATCCGTATTACGGCACCGATGCGCCGCCGGCGGCGCCCAAAGGCCAAAAGAGATCCTTCGTTCTCGACCCGCTCCTGAATAGCAACTGAGCCCGCCATGAATCACTTCGACTATCGCAACGGCGTGCTGCACGCCGAGGCGGTGAATCTGATCGAACTGGCGGAGGCGGTCGGCACGCCGTTTTATTGCTACTCGACCGCGACGCTGGAGCGCCATTACCGGGTGTTCACCGACGCCTTCGCCGGTGAGAAGGCGCTCGTGTGCTACGCCATGAAGGCCAATTCCAACCAGTCGGTGCTGCGCACGCTGGCCAAGCTCGGCGCCGGTGCCGATGTGGTGTCGGGCGGCGAGTTGAAGCGCGCGCTGGCCGCCGGCATTCCGCCCGAAAAAATCCTGTTCTCGGGTGTCGGCAAAACCGAGGCCGAGCTGCGCGCGGCACTTAGCGCCGACATCCTCTGCATCAACGTCGAATCCGAGCCCGAGCTGGAATTACTCTCCCGGCTCGCCGTCGAGACCGGCAGCGCTGCGCGGATCTCGGTCCGGGTCAACCCGGACGTCGATTCCGGCTCGCACGCGAAAATCTCGACCGGCAAGTCCGAGAACAAGTTCGGCGTGCCGCTCGCCCGTGCGCGCGCGGTCTATGCCCGCGCCGCGAAACTGCCGGGCATCAAGGTCACAGGTGTCGACGTGCATATCGGCAGCCAGATCACCGATCTCGGGCCGATGGAGACCGCCTTCCGGCTATTGGCCGATTTCGTGCAAACGCTGCGCGCCGACGGCCATACCATCTCGCATGTCGATTTCGGCGGCGGGCTCGGCATCCCCTATTACATGGACCGCGAAGCACCGCCGGAGCCGTCGGTCTATGCCGCGATGGTCAAGCGGGTGACGCATAACCTCGGCTGCACGCTGATGTTCGAGCCGGGCCGGATGATCGTCGGCAATGCCGGGATTCTGGTGACGCGCGTGATCTATGTGAAGCACGGCGACGCCAGGAATTTTGTCATCATTGATGCTGCGATGAACGATCTGATCCGTCCGACGCTGTATGAGGCGCATCACGACATCCTGCCGGTCGTCGCGGCTGCGGCCGGCGCGCCGACCATCACAGCCGACGTGGTCGGGCCGGTTTGCGAAACCGGCGATTATCTCGCGCTCGGACGTACCATGCCCGAGCCAAAGGCCGGTGATCTCGTCGCGGTCATGACGGCGGGCGCCTATGGCGCGGTGCAGTCCGGCACTTACAATACCCGCGCGCTGATTCCGGAAGTCCTGGTCAAGGACGATCAATATGCGGTGGTGCGGCCCCGGGTCGAGGTCGATGATTTGATCGCCATGGACCGGCAGGCGCCGTGGCTGTGAGCGCGGGCGCTCAAAGTCCTGCTTTCTTGAAGGGGTAAGCGCTAGGGATTGGCGCGTTTTCGGAACAACTTTTAGGGAATCCGAATCAAAAAGCCCGCCGGCATTGGCCGGCGGGTTTTTGCTTGCTGCAAAGTCAGGCGGCGTGGATCAGCTCACCACGTATAGCGCAGGCCGACCGAGCCACCGATGGTTTGCGTCGCGACAAAGCCCTGCGTCTTGGTGCCGGCGACGCCGCTGCCATGGCCCTCGAAGTAGGACGAGAAATGGTCGGTCCAGATCACGTTGACCTTGGCCGAGCCCCGGCCGCCGAGCCCGGTCTCGGTGACGCCTGCGACTGCGACGGGAACGCCGCCAAAGCCCGGCGGAAGCCCGGGCGCCGCAACGATCCCGCTCTGATCCACGACCTTGAACACCGCACCCGAGATCTGGGGTTCAACGACGAAGCCCATCCACTTCATCTGGGTCCCGATCCGCGCGCCGCCATGCACCTCGGTGCTGTCGCCGGTCTTCATCCCGAAATTGGCGGTGTACAGCTCCGTGTAGGTCACCCCGACCGTCGGTTCGATGAAGACCGAATACGGCAGGTCGTATTTATATTGGACGTTGTCGGTATAGCTGAGCGAGCTGGTGTCCGGCACGGTCCCGACGATGCCAAGCCCGATCAGCGTGGTCCTGGTCCAGCTTGCCGTCACCGTGAAATCGGTCGAGAAGCCGCCATTGGTGTAGGCGAGGGTGCCTGAACCGGACGGCGTGTTCGAATCCGAGAACGTGAAGCCGGAGGTGTGCGACCAGGAGTCGCTGCCGGTGGCGACGAAGGTCAAGGCGTCCGACGCGGTGAAGATCCCGATCTTGGTGACGTCGAAGGCGCCGGTGCCGGTGGAGGTCGACGATACCGTGCCAAACGAGCGGCTCAGGTCTTCGCTGCCGACGGCGTTGACGCCGTAAATCCACAGCGGGGCCGGGGCGACCGCCATCGGCGGCGCCTTCAGGACAGGCGACTTGGCGTAGGCCAGCGCCGCGAACGGATTGTCGCTACCCTGGGCGGCGAAGGGATTGCGATTGTCGAATTCGGATTCCTCGGCAGAGAAGCGCAGCATTCCCGGAGCGGGCAAAACCTTGCGGCTCTGAATCTGATCGCGAACGTTCTGCAAAATGTTCTGGATGACGTTGCGGATTATCTGGTCCTCAATGGGACCCGCACTTGCCGGTGCTACACAACCGCACAGCGCCACAAACCCGGCTGTGGCGGCAACGCCCGTCTTCATTGTTCTTCCAAAAATCATCCTCGAAGCCCCCGAAAAGAATTAAGCAAAATCGCGCGATTTTTTGCGAATGGTCGGATGTGATCGATTCGCACATGTGCCCCCGCGCAACCACGCTGCAACCTAAGGGGGCGATTTCGAGCGGTCTTCACCCGATTGGGTTAATGCGACCTGTGGCTACCAATTTAGGCAGGGTGATGCACAAATGTCGCACCGCCCCCCTAGATTCCCATCCAACTTCCATGAAACGATACGCGGCAGGTTTGGACGCCCACGGGACATGGGAGTTTTATGCCGAATTGGAATTTAGAGGCCGTCGAACAGGGGTTCGCCGAGGCCGCGCTCGATCCCACATTATGGGTGAAGGCCCTCGACACCGCGACCGCCATAACCGGAAGTCAGGGCGCTGTTCTCATTCCGACCGCGGGTGGGTCGCTTCCTACGCTGCCGTTCACCGAGCGCATCGCGGGATCGTTTGAAGCCTATATGCGGGACGGCTGGCATCTTCGCGATGAGCGTTTCCGGGGCATCGGCATGATGATGCAGCGCGGCGTGGTTGACGACCTCGACCTGTTCGATTTCGACGCCATCGCGAAGCACCCTTATTACCAGGAATTTCTGGCGCCGCACGGCCTGCGCTGGTTCGGCGGTGTGAGAGTGTCCTGCGGCGATGAGCTGTGGTGTCTTTCAATCCAGCGAACGATCGATCAAGGCCCGTTCTCGGCAGCCGAGAAGGAGCAGTTGGCGCAATTATCGAAGCGACTTTCGGCAAGTGCGGCGATCGCCCGGGCGCTGGGCGCATCTGCCGCCGCCGGTGCGCTCGATGCATTCGAGATCAGCGGCACGGCCGTGGTCCTGATCAACCGTTTCGGCAAAGTCTTCCAGGCCAATCAATCCGCAGAGCGACTTCTGGTCGGCGAGATCGAGATCAAAAGAGGCCGGCTGGTCGTTCAAGATGCGCAAGCCCAGGTGGCATTGAACGCCGCTATCGTCGACCTGCTTGGGCGGCGAACCGGCGGACTTTCCGCTCCCGTGGCGCTGTCGCGTCGGGGCCGCCGTCCGCTGTTGGCCTATCCGGCGAAGCTGACCGGCGCGACGGCCAATGCCCTCGCCGATTGCCAGGCCATGATCGTCCTGATTGATCCCGACGCGGGCCCAAAACCACCGGAGGCGACGCTGCGGTCGGTGTTCCGGCTGAGCGAAGCGGAAGCCCGGCTCGGCGCACAACTGGCTCTGGGTGAATCGCTTGAAACGGCCTCTGAGGGATTAGGAATCGCGAAGGAAACGTCACGGAGCCAGCTCAAGAGCATTTTCGTCAAGACGGGCGTACGCCGGCAAGCCGAACTGGTTGCGATGCTGGCGAGGCTTTTGAACGGAGGCCGCGAGGAGCGAATGCCGTAGCCGAACGCGCAAGAGGCGCAATTTGGCTCATGACCCAATTGGGTGAAATGTTTCGGCACGACTTAATCTGCTTAATGAATCTGCTCAATGACGCGGCTACTAAAAACCAGACCCGCCGGAAGACTAGCCGGCAAAAGTGCTTCTGCATGACAATTCGTCAAACGGATGCGATCGCGTCCGCCCGGCTACGAGGCCTGCAGCTCATTTCAGCCGCTTGAGCTCCTCCAACGCGCCGCGATATTCGACAAAATTTTTCGGGCAGGTGTCCGCGGCTGCTTGTAATGCCTTGGCGGCTTCCGAACGATCTTTGCGCAACAAGTGCCATTCACCGATGTAGAACTGGGTCTCGCACCTTTGCTCGGGAGTTTTGGCAACGCCCTCGGTCACCCGCAGCGACTGTTTGCCGAGATAGAATTCAACAATCGGATACGGCCAATCCCCGGCCTTGAGCTTGGCCGAGATCTTGGTCAGGTCGCTCTTTGCGTCACGGGCGTCGCCATCGCGGGACTTGGTCACGTAGAGCAACAGCGCGGGATAGGCGTTCGGCGCCGCATCCACGACGCGCTTGAGGTCGTCGGCCGCTTTCACGAATTCTCCTTGATAGAACCGCACCAGAGCCCGGTTGCCAAAGGCGGTCAGGTCGTTTGGTTGCTTTTCCACCGCCTGATCGTAGTCCGCAATCGCGTGCTGATAGTCGCCCTGGTTGCGGTAGAGGTCGCCACGGCTGTTGAAGGCGAGGGCGTTGGTCGGATCGACCTTGATCGCCTCGCTGTAATCGGTCAGCGCGCGATCGGTATCTCCCTTGAGATTCCAGAGCCGGGCGCGATCGAGATAAAGCGAAATCCGCTTGGGATCTAACTTGATCGCTTGTTCATATTCGCCAACGGCAGCGTCGAAGTTGCCGCGGCTTGCTTCCAGACGACCCTTCAGGATACGCGCGGCGACAGCGAAGCCGCCAACGTTGCTCTCGTCGAGTTTGGTGGCCCGATCGTAATCCATCAGCGCCATATCCTGGTCCCCTTTTGCGCTCAAGACCGCCCCTCGGTCGAGGTAAAGCGCGGGCAGCTTTGGATCCAACGCGATCGCTGCATCGTAGCTCTTTAGGGCGTCGTCAACTTCATTCCTTGCGATATCGAGCCGTGCCTTGATCCCCAAGGCTGTCATCGCGTAGCCGCCTGCATTGTTAGCATCGAGCTTGATCGCTCGATCAAGGTCTTCGCCTGCCCCCTGGAGCTGGTCTTTGGTGCTCAAACAGAGTGCGCGACTGATGTAGGCCGACGGGCGGTCCCGGGCGAGCTTGATCACACGATCATATTCGGGGAGCGCAAGATCACACTGATCGTTGTCGCGAAGTAAATCGGCGCGCGTTTCGTAAGCCGGAACAAATCCCTCGTCGAGCCCGATCGCTTCTGTCAGGTCCGCGACTGCTTTCTTGAGGTCGCCCTTTGCCTTCCAAGCCATTCCCCGAAATGTCAGAGCAATCGCTCGCCGTTGAGCTGAATCCCGTACTTCCTGGTCGAGCAACCGCGAGCAGGCCTCAATACCGACGTCGGGATCGAGCGCCCCACCGCCGCAGGCCTTGGCGTCCTCATTCGGCGCCTTGGCCTCTGTTGGGTTCTGAACCTGGCCAAAGGTCCGCGCGAGCGGCAGAGCCGAGATGATAACTGTAAGGACACTAGCTGAAACTAATAAAAAATAGCGCATGAATGGCCTCCGAATAAGGCGCCCGGGTTTTTGCGATCAAACCAAATCTAGGGTCAGAAATCTTAGGCGATGTGTGTGCTCTATGCCAGACGCCGCGCGTCTCACTGCATGTTGTCGCAATGGGCTACGGTCATCAACGGTCTGTACGGCGATCGGCCAACCTTGCTTTTTTCTAAGGTTATGCGATGGTTGCTTTTTTTGAAGCCAGCCTGCCATTTGACGAAAGCAATAGTGAAAAATGAACGCAGCGATCCGCGGGACAATTGTCGTGATATCGTTAACCTCGTTGGGTCTGTTGCCTGCGAACTTATTTTGGACCAACGCGTTTGCTGCACCTGCGCTGTCGTGGTCCCCTTCTGACTATGGAGCAGAGAGCGCTGGAAGCGCGGATAAAAGCACTCAGTTGGCGTTGGATCCCGCCCTGCAACCAATTGAAGGTGCGATGGATACATATTATGGCGTCAAGGGCTTGGGTAAGGCTGCAGTAAACATTCTGAGCGGCGACCTGGACAAGGCGGCCGAGGGTGTAGGGAAAGACGTCGCGCTCGGTTACCTCAAGGGAAAGGCGCAGCCTGCGGCCGAACAAGGTTACGCGTGGTTGGTTCGCAATCTGTTGGCCGGAGCGTTCCCAAACTTGACGCAACAGCAGCGTAGCCTGCTTCTTCGCGACATTGCGCAAAACTCCGGTCGTCTCTTTGGCGCCGTTTCAAAGGTCACTAATATTGCCAATAAGGCTGCGTTTGCCTTTAAGCCGAACACCATTGCATCGGCTCGATTAGAAGAAATGCAGATCGAGGAATACTACTCATCTCACTGGCGACAGTATTTGAAGCCTCACGTCTCATCGCTGGGCCCTGCACCCGCGCCGGCACAGATTTGTATTGGTACCTGCCCCGGGGGCGGGAGCTCGCCGGATAACTCGACAATTACCGGCGGGAGCAAGGACACTGCATCCGGGCTTAGCGGCACCCCCGAAACTCAGAAAATCAGCAGACCTAACTTTATGGGAGGCGCCAGCAGTCTTCCGCCGAACATGACCGGCGCGAGTTCACCTCCGCCTGGAAAAGGCCCTGGTTCGAACAGCGGACCCACCACGGCGCACGTGAGTCTCCCGGGCGGATACTTCGGCAAAGCGACCGCCAACGCCGACCGTACCGTCACAGTATTCAACAATTTCGGCAGCGTGACGTTGACACAAGACCAGTTCAAGCAGGTTGCGGCGGGAAATCTGGCGCCGGTTGCGGCGTTGATGGGCGGCTCGGGCGGCAATGGCGGTAAGCTTACAGGTCAGACTGCATATTCGGCGCCGCGCAACAGCGGCTCCAGCGACGTTAGCGGCCTGGGGCCGAGCAGCGGCAAGCTCGCATCGGCGTCCGGCGGAACTAACATCAAGATTGATCCCGCTCTGCTTCGGACCAAATCGCAAGCACCCGTCGGTCCTGCGGTCGTCAGCCTCGGGGCACCCGCGCGCGGCAGCACCTATAAAATCGACATCGGCTCCGTCAGCACGGAGAAAGCCGCTACGCCAAAGCAAAGTACGATTAGCGGAACTTCTGCGAGTCAGATGCCGCCAATGTCGTCATCCAGCTTGCGCGCAACTCCAACCGTTCAGACGCCAACCTCGCGTTCTCCCCCAATCGCCAGCACGGTGTCGTCGACTGTGCAAACCTCCGGCGCTTCGACCTCGCAGTCTCCGACGATCACCGTCCACACCCCGAGCCTGGTAGGCGGCGCGGTATCCAATGCGGCGTCGAGCGCGGCGGGTAGAGCCGCCGCCGGCGCGGCGAGCCGAACGGCGTCGACGGCGGCGAGCGGGGCGGCGTCAAATGCTGCCTCGGGTGCGGCGGGCCGGGCGGCGTCAAGCGCTGCCTCGGGTGCGGCGGGCCGGGCGGCGTCAAGCGCTGCCTCGGGTGCGGCGAGCCGGGCGGCGTCGAGCGCCGCCTCGGGTGCGGCGGGCCGGGCGGCGTCGAGCGCCGCCTCGAGTGCAGCCAGCCGGGTGGCCTCGACTGCGGCAGCAGGCGCCGCCAGTCGCGCGGCATCCAATGCCGCCGGCCGGGCGGCGGCAAATGCGGCTTCCAATGCCGCCAGTCGCGTCAAAATTCCCTCCGACGTTCGTCTCAAGCGCGACATCGTCGCGCTCGGGCGCATCCGTGAGGGTCTGCAGCTCTACCGCTATCGCTATCGCGGGAGCGGCACGCTCTATGTTGGCGTGATGGCCCAGGAAGTCGCTCTGGTCGATCCGGATGCCGTGACGAGGGACGCCGACGGATATCTCCGCGTCGATTATGGTCGGCTGGGCTTGCAATTCATGACCTGGGAGCAATGGACCCGGCAGTCGTCTCAACAGGCCGAGCAGCGGTTCGTGGTCCAATAACCGGGCGGAGGCGATCTGCGCTAATGTTGGGCAACGCTCGCCCTTGACCCAATTGGGTGAAGACGCAACGCCGGCATCGTGGCATAATTTCAAAGTTATTTCGTTGATTTACGTGGGTTGTTGATCTGTCTGATTTCATTTGCTGAGGGAGGTTGCCTTGCGCAGTTTATCCCACCTTGCCATCGGCTTTGTTTGCTCGCCGCTGTTGATTTTGCCGGGACTGGCTCCCATCGGGGCGGTTGAAATCCACAAGCCTACCATCACGGTCAACGTTCCGAAGCCGACGATCAATGTGCCTCGGCCCACGATCCCCACGGTCAACGTTCCAAAGCCGAACGTGACGGTCAGCGTCCCCAAGCCAACGATCAACGTGACCCGGCCGGCGGTCACCGTATCGCGTCCAACGGTTGTTACCCCGAAAATTGAAGTGTCCAAACCCAACATCGCTGTGAGTGTGCCAAAGGCGGAGGTACCGCATCACACGGTTGATTTACCTAAGGGTGAAGCGCCTAAATTGGTCGGCGTCGGGCAGCACCCGACCGCCGATTTGCCGCATGTGCCGGTAGATGGATCTAAGGGTGGAGCGCCGAAATCCGTAAGCGCGCCTGCCGGACCCACATTCCAGCTGAACACGGATCCGCCCCGCGTGACGGCGATTGGGCCAAAAGGGGGAACGCCAAAACTGGTTGGTGTGCCTGTTGCACCGGCGTTGAATCCGACGGCGGATTCGTCGCGCGGAACGGTAATTGCGCCGAAGGATGAAATACCAACATTCGTTGGCGGGCCCGTTGCACCGGGGTCGAACCCGACGGCGGATTGGTCGCGCGGAACAGTGACTGCACCGAAGGATGAAATACCAAAATTCGTTGGCGGGCCTGTTGCACCTTCATTCAACCCGAACGTTGATCCACCGCGCGTGCCCGTGAATGGCCTCTTAGGCGGAACGCCGAAATCGGTAGGCTTCCTTACTCCGCCGCCCGCGACCGGTGGCCCAAACCCGGGAAAAGGCAGACCGGTTTTCTTCGCGGTGACGGATCCCGCTCCGGCACCGGGGTTTCTGTCAGGAAATCCAAAAGCAGGCACCACCATGCTTGCCAGGCCGAACGATGCTGGGACGGCCTTTGTAGCGGGCGAGAGCACATACCAGGTTCAAAATGGGGGCACGACAGTTCGATTGGCCGATCCGAGCCCCGGAAGAGCGGGCTTTGTGACCGGCAAGACAGCGTATGACGTCATCAGCGCCGGACCGGGCAAATCGGCCGTGTTCGTCGCCAACTCCAATGCGATCAAGACGCAGTCGATGAGCGGTCCGAACACCGCGACCGGACCGCTCGCGCCCGGCTCCTCGACCCCATTCCCCACAGTCGCGCCGGCGGCGGGCTCCTCGAAGGCGTCCCGAGCGGCGGGGCCGCAGCCCGTCATGATGTCCGCGGCGGACGCAAACGCTGCTCCGGCCGGGACCGTCACCTTCAACCCGCAAACGAATGCGCCGACGTGCACGCCGCCGCCCTGCGTTTCGGGCCAGATGTACAGCGCAGCCAACGGCGCCTATGCGGGTGCCAATCTCGTCATCTCCGGCTCTGGCGCACCGACGCCGATCGCAACAACGATCACATCTGGCGGCATTACCAGCACGATCACAGCCGCCGGTTCAGCGCAGCAGACGACAACCGTCACCGTCAACGGGCAGCCCTACACCGTCAATGGCGGCGGGCCGACGACGCTGAGCGGCAATATCAACGGTCAGCAAGTGAACGAGACTAGGGTGAACGGAATCAGCACCACGACGGTGGGTGGTACTCCGATCGTCACCTGCGGCTATTCAACGTGCAGCGTTTCTTCCCCGGCTGGATCGACGATAACGGGCGCATCCGGGACACCGTCAGGAGACTTTGCCATTGGACATGGCAAGTCCAACTATGACGGCGGTATCTATGTTGCAAGGGTGGGTAACACGTCCGCTTCGGTTTTCGGACCACCGAACCTTGGTTCCCAATTCAATCCCCCGGGTTCGCCCTTGAGCGTTGAGCCAGGCGGCCTTCCGCCCCTTACCGGACCAGGCTCCCATAAAATTTATCCACCAATGGACAATTCCGGTCGCCTGGACAGTTCTCCGGTTGGAGACATAATTCTTGCGGGCCCGTTCGCCCTTGCCGGCAAGGCGGCTGGCATCGGCGCGGCCATTGGAAACGCGTTTCTCAGCAACGAACAAAATTCAGTTCCATCGACGACGGCGGAAGAGGCAGCCAAATTGGCAACTGAAGGAGCTAAAAAGACTTTCCAAACGAACGCTGGAATCAATGCTGCGATCTTCACGTCGGAAGTAGTACCCGTTGTGGGACCCCTCGTGGCTCCGGTCGTGGCTCCGGTCGTCTCTTACGTGGCTGGAAAAGGATTTGAACAGGTCGTTGGAAGTGCTGCTGGTACGCTGACGAACGCTGTCATGTCCCCGCCGGCTGAAGGTACGCCGCCAGCGAACGCTGCACCTGCAACGGGTAATCCGGGCCCACCCCCGCCCGCGACCAACAATGCGCCGCCCCAGACCAACAATGCATCGCCTCCGACGGTGAACGTTCCATATTACCTCGCCACCAATCCAAATCCCGTGTCGCCGATGGTCTCGGCGAATCCGCCGCCAGTTGCTCAACCGCCCTCGGCATTGAATGCGATGCTCAATCCAAATGCTCCGGCCGCATCGGTTAATGCGCTCATATCGCCTCCATCGACGCCTCCGGCACCTACAGGCCCACCCATGTTGTCAAGACCATAACGCATCGTTGTTTGATTCCAATCGCGCGTCCGCGGAGGGCGCTTAGTTAGGTAGAAAGCAGGCGAGCATTTTATGCATCGGCTTTTCAAGAATGCGTCTGCCTTGACAGGCATGGCCATGATTGCGGTTGTGCCGGCCCTTGCCCAAACGCCGCAGCAGACGACGGCCAGATACGATGACTGGATGGTGTCTTGCGCAATTGCCGCCGGCGTGAAGTCGTGCGAAATGTCGCAATCCCAGTCGATCCAGGGACAGGCAACGCCCGTTAGCCAGATCACCATCGGACGCGTCGCTAAGAATGAGCCGCTTAAGATCGCGTTCCAGGTGGCCCCTGATCTCTGGCTTCAGGCGGGTCTCAAACTCATCATCGATGAAAAGGAAGCGCCCCTCGCGGCTATGTTCAGATGGTGCGTGCCGACGCGCTGTCTCGCGGACGCCGATTTGACGGACGCCATCACCAAGAAGCTGGCGGGACGAACCGAGCCAGTACGCCTTTTGTGGAAAGACGCGTCACAACGCGACATCACAATTCCCGTATCCCTTAACGGATTTTTGCCGGCACTAAATGCAATGAACGAAACTTCAACGCCCGGCCCGGCGGCGGACGACGTCAGACGCTTCGATGGACAATGGCTATTGGAGTCGGAGTGTCAGGCTATATCGCCCAGTGTTTTGAAGAGCGCATGGAAAACAACCGGAAAAATTTCAAACGGTCAGCTGTCTGCCAAGTTCGGTGACGAAGGCAAGCCGGGATCCGGAAAATTCGAAGGCGTGGTCAAGCCCAACGGAAGTCTTGAACTGTCCGTCACTGGGCTTTCCGGGGACAGCAAGTACAACACCAATAATGTTCCCGAAAAAACCCCCTACAACTGGAAAGCTTCGGGAAATTTGTCCGGTTCGGATGGCACGGCGACAAAGATCGAGGGCCGTTTCTGCCATGTGAGTTTTTCAAAGAGCAGCTGAAGATTCGATCGTTCAGGGAAACCTGTGAGCAAGGACGTCGGTGGCGATCCCCGCGCTAGAGCGGCGGCCGGCTGGTCTCACGCTTCATTTTGGCTAACCATTGCCGCTCACCCAATTGGGTGAAGACGCACGTCCTGGCGGCGTGGCATGTTCCGAAGTCACTTTCGTCGATTTTGCATGGATACTTGACCTGTTCTGATTTTGCCCGATGAGGGAGGTTGCTGTGCGCAGTTCGTCCCGCCGGACCATTGGGCTTCTTTGCTCCCCGCCTTTGATCTTGCCAGCACTCGCTCCGGGCAGTTGAAGATTTCTGTCTATCAGGCAGCAATCCGCATTCTGATTTCGAGCAACATGTGATTGACGGAGTGGACGACACACCAGGGATGAGGGTTTGATCATGCGAACCGAATTGCGCTTTGGCGGATTGCTGACGTGTGTTGCTTTTGGCGTTGCATCCCCGGTCGCTGTCGAAGCGGTCGAGCTTCCGAAACCTGTGGTCACCGTCAACGTTCCGAAGCCGACGATCAACGTGCCGAAGCCGTCCATCAACGTTCCGAAACCCACAATCAGCGTCTCGAAACCTACAATCCCGGTTCATCATCCCGATATCGCCGGTCGTAATCCGGCCGATGGCGCGCGGAAAACAGTTACGGTTCCCGAGGGGACAAAATCCGGACAAGACAACGGAACAGAGAAGGGTCACAAGATTTCCGGTTCTGAAAAGAAGCCCGGCGACCTGTCTCCAAAAGCCGCCGGTGGAGAGAGGAAGAAGGATGAAGCTGTAAACGCGGACGGCAACAGCAAGGGCGGAAAAGAAGGGCTAGGTTCGGGGAAAATCAAAGCGAGCCATGAAGCGGTTGCCGCGCCCGGAGGCACAAAAGATTTGAAAGAAGCCGACAGACAGCTGAAATCGTCAGCCATCGACACGAAGGCTGCCGGCGCCACCGCAAATGAGCCAACTCCAAAGCAAATGGATGCGAAAGCAACAAGCGGATCGCAACCCCCACTCACGGGTACCTCGTGTCACAACAGCCCCGGCTGTTCGATCGACCCGGCAACGGGCGCACTCGACTACTCCGGCGGAAAGTACGGACCACCGTTTACGTCGGTACCAGCCGATCAGAAAAACGGCAGCGTCGTCATTCATTATGAGCAGATCAACGGAAAGATTGTCGGGATCGCCACCAATACTGCCGACAATACGAAAGGCGAGCCCTTTGTATTAGGGCTGTATAAGGCACCATCCGCCGCGGGCAGCGCGTCCCCACCCGGCGCTCCACCCGATCTGTGCGCAACAAGCCTTTGCTACGGCTCGGTTGAGGGCGTCACCTATGGGGCGCCGCAATTAGGTCAACAACAGGGGCCGGTTCGACCGCTACCGTCGCCAACCACATACACCGATGACTATTTTTCCAATGAGGAATCGTCGCGTCTCTTCGCGCAGGCGGCAAAATTCGGGCTCAGGGAATTCGCAAGATTCGGCAACGCTATCGGACGATCAGAAAAAGAGGCCGACGGGCGCAACAGCAAAATTGCCGATGGTTCGACCGCCTTCGAAATAGGGCAAGCAATAGAAAACAATATAATCTTGCCATGGATCAACGGGACACAAATTCAGTGGCCGTTAATGCGGCCTTCACCTCCACCAAGCTCACAGCGCCCTGCGGCCCCCCCTACGGAGTCGAAACCCCTGCCCTGATAAGAATCGTATCTCGGCTCGTCCGGACTCGCCCTACACTTCGCAAAAGCGCAAATCCTCGCAGTTAAACTCTTTCGCTCGCCCAGCGGGGCTGCCGGAACATTGAAAGGGTGCCCAAGCAAAAACCCGCCGGGGGTTAGCCGGCGGGTTTTGATTGCTGCAGCTTTTTTGATTGCTGGCCGTGGCTTTCGGCGTGGATCAACTCACCACGTGTAGCGCAGCCCGACCGAGCCACCGATGGTTTGCGTCGCGACAAAGCCCTGCGTCTTGGTGCCGGCGACGCCGCTGCCATGGCCCTCGAAGTAGGACGAGAAATGGTCGGTCCAGATCACGTTGACCTTGGCCGAGCCCCGGCCGCCGAGCCCGGTCTCGGTGACGCCTGCGACTGCGACGGGAACGCCGCCAAAGCCCGGCGGAAGCCCGGGCGCCGCAACGATCCCGCTCTGATCCACGACCTTGAACACCGCACCCGAGATCTGGGGTTCAACGACGAAGCCCATCCACTTCATCTGGGTCCCGATCCGCGCGCCGCCATGCACCTCGGTGCTGTCACCGGTCTTCATCCCGAAATTGGCGGTGTACAGCTCCGTGTAGGTCACCCCGACCGTCGGTTCGATGAAGACCGAGTACGGCAGGTCGTATTTATATTGGACGTTGTCGGTATAGCTGAGCGAGCTGGTGTCCGGCACGGTCCCGACGATGCCAAGCCCGATCAGCGTGGTCCTGGTCCAGCTTGCCGTCACCGTGAAATCGGTCGAGAAGCCGCCATTGGTGTAGGCGAGGGTGCCTGAACCGGACGGCGTGTTCGAATCCGAGAACGTGAAGCCGGAGGTGTGCGACCAGGAGTCGCTGCCGGTGGCGACGAAGGTCAAGGCGTCCGACGCGGTGAAGATCCCGATCTTGGTGACGTCGAAGGCGCCGGTGCCGGTGGAGGTCGACGATACCGTGCCAAACGAGCGGCTCAGGTCTTCGCTGCCGACGGCGTTGACGCCGTAAATCCATAGCGGGGCCGGGGCGACCGCCATCGGCGGCGCCTTCAGGACAGGCGACTTGGCGTAGGCCAGCGCCGCGAACGGATTGTCGCTACCCTGGGCGGCGAAGGGATTGCGATTGTCGAATTCGGATTCCTCGGCAGAGAAGCGCAGCATTCCCGGAGCGGGCAAAACCTTGCGGCTCTGAATCTGATCGCGAACGTTCTGCAAAATGTTCTGGATGACGTTGCGGATTATCTGGTCCTCAATGGGACCCGCACTGGCCGGTGCTACACAACCGCACAGCGCCACAAACCCGGCTGTGGCGGCAAGGCTCGCCTTCGCCGATCTTCCCGAAATCACCACGTTTAGCCCCCCAAAAGATCGTTAATAAAAAGTAGCCAAAAGATGGCTGAATTGTATCCAGCAAACTAGTGCAAAGAAGACACACCACGGAACTGTTTGAAAATACTGGTATTCGGGTGAACCCGAAGAGGTCTGTTGATACCGCCCGCTGCTCATTTGTTGCTGCTCGGCACCACTTGGTAATGCACAACCCGCCTTAGCGACAAAACAGTCGCAGTCAGTTTTTCCAGGATGGGTGGCGATCTCGCCAAGGAAGGACTGAGTCTTGTGGGCAAAAGGCGATGGACAAGGGCGGATTTACTGGTGCGCGCTGCGGCGAAAAAGCTCGACACCCCTTCGAAAGCCGTCGCCCGACAAACCTTGCGTCTGAGACCTATGCGGGAAGCGCGCCTGCGCCTGAAGCAGGGCAGTTCGTCATCGACCGGGCTTGCCTCAGATGTTGCCGCTCCTTCGCGTTAGCGCGGTTTATTTCGGAAGCGTCTTTTTCACACGGTGGGGCGGGACAGGTTGCGAGACAACTTCCGTCCTGCCTGCGGAATCGATCCTGCTCTGTTGCTTCACCCTGCGTTGAATGTCATCCCGGACGCCCTGGATGATCGACTGCCGGGTTGCGTCAATCTCTTCCCGGACTGGATCACATCTGCCGTCTCCTGCCGCGGCGAGGGCCAGTCCAAGGCCGATCAATAACGCGGCAACGGCAGGGCGAAGGCGAACCGAAGTGGTCATGGCATCTCCAATCTCTAGGCCGCGGCTTCCCCTGATCTGCATTGTAGCCGATCGATTGATCGGCAAGCAGCGAATTAACGCCTTCGCCGGCATATTGTCCCAGGATTGTCGTCGAAATCCGGGCGTACAAACGGAGTACGGAAATAAAGATCAGCCGCCCGTCGATAGGCGAATGGGGGGGTAGCCAACATTCAGTCGGTCCCTTGGCGCGCGCAGCACTTGCCGGTCCGGCGGCATGCGCAGATCGGCAAATTCCATCCTTTCCCGGCGAGCGTGATTGCCGCCTGGAAATCAACTGTGTAAGCTTATCAATACAGCCAATTGAAGTTTAGGCTGAAAATCAGCATTGAAGACGAAGCGGGTTTTGGGAAATGAGGGATTTTTCAGGAAGCTATTTCATGGTGCCGCCGGTTCGCTTTTTTTGCACTGCGGCCTTGGTGCTTGGTGTTGTGGCGATGACCAGGGTTTGCGTCGCCCAAACGTCGGAGTCGCCCGGAAAGCAGACGACGCCGCCTGCCGCGCAAAGCACCCAGGCAACAACGGATCAAAAGCCTCAGCTGACAACGGCAACATATGATGATTGGACGGTTTCTTGCCGGACGGCGCAGGCCAGCAACGAAACCAATTGCGATATGACGCAGGTCCAAACGATCAAGGGCCAGAAGAACCCGGTCGGCCAGGTGACCTTTGCACGCACGGCAAAGGATGGTCCCATCCTCCTCGTCGTGCAAATCCCTCCGACGCTTTGGATCGAATCAGGCGTCAAGTTCGCGTTCGACGAAAAGGATCCGGGGTTTCCCGTGACGGTGAAGTGGTGCGCGCCGTCGCGCTGCTTTGCCCAGAGTGAATTATCCAAGGACCAGATCGCGAAGCTCAAGGCCCGCGCTGATCCGGCGACGATTGAATACAAGGAGGCCTCGCAGCACGAGGTTTCGCTGCCGGTTTCATTCAAGGGATTTGGTCCCGCTTTCGAGGCTATTCAGAAAAAATAGCACTTCGCGGGTAGTGCCTTTTTTTGGGGGAGGTGCGATTGCCAGAAGTATCAAAGCATTTCATTCCCGCCCTGTTGCTCTGTGCCGGGCTGATGTCCGCCGCGTATGCGGTCGAGGTGCCGAAACCGGTCATTCCAAAGCCGACCATTCCCCGGCCGACCATCAACGTGCCCAAGCCGACGATCAATGTGCCGAAGCCGACCGTCAACGTGCCGAAGCCGACGATCAATGTGGCAAAGCCGCCGATCGAAGTGGCAAAGCCGCCGATCACCGTGGCCAAGCCCGTGGTGCCAAAGCCGGTGATCTCGACCAGTCCAAGTTTGGCGTCGACGAAATCGGAGATCGTGATCAAGCCAAGCGGCCCCGAATCGAAGCTGCCTAACAAGGGCTCGGTTCCGGACCACAAAGTCGGAATACCCGAGCACGGCCAGACGGGCCGAAAACCCGACGATTTGAAAACCGTGAACCTGCCAAAGGGCAATGCTGGCTCGACGGTCACCTTGCCGGCATCCGACAGGCCGAAAAACGGCAGCTTGCCAAAAGTCGGGTCGGGTGAGGGCAAGTCTTCCGGTGTGCCGACCAAACTTGGTGAGAAGGGTGGTCCCAAGCAGGACAAGCCGCCGATCCGCGCGATGTCGCCCGCAAAACTCATGCTCACCGGTGCTGGTGACGACGATGATGATGACGATAGCGGTAGCGTCAGCGGCGCCTCACGGATGCCGAACGCCAAGGGGCCGGGCAGCAAGGGCTCGGGCAGCAAGAACCCGCCAAAGATCAAGGCGATGTCGCTCGCAAAACTTGCAAGCGGCGGCGGCGACGACGATGACGACGACGACAGTAGCGGTTCGCTGACGTCCACGGGCAAGTCGTCGGCCGGCAAGATCAAGTCGGCTGGTGCAGAGAAAAAGCCGGTCATCAAGGCCAGAGCCATGATGCGCGTGGCGTCCGTTTCGGCGGACGACAATAGCGGTGACGACAATAGTGGGGATGATTCCGGCGATGATTCAAGCAGCAATCCGCCGCCGCCACCCCAACAGGCTTCCATGGGCGATTCGAGCGGTGACGACAGCGGCGATGACTCAGGTGACGACTCATCCGGACAGGGTGGTGGCTCCGGGTCGAACGGCAATTTGCCCGGCAACGTCACGGTGTCGCAGGACGGCAAGAGCGCAACCGCGACCGGCCCCAACGGGACATACGCGAACGCAACCAACAACGGCGACGGCACTTTCACGCTGAAGACTAACAACGGCACCGTCACGCTCAGCCAGCAGCAGCTTGCGGCAATCGCCAACGGCGACATGTCTGCCTTGGGGCCTCTGCTTGGAAACGCACCATCCGTTCCCATGGGCACTGCGGGTAGGCCGGCGCCGTCCACTTCAGGATCAGGCTACGCCCCGAGTATGGTTGATCAAGTACTGATGAATCTGCCCTCGATTCCTCAGCCCATCGTTAACGCCGTAGCGGGCTTCGGGGATGGGGTGAGTTTTGGTTTGACGAAGTATATTCGTTCCCTCGACGGCACATCCGGATATGTCGACACAAATTCCAGCACCTACCAGTATGCACAAACGACTGGCCAAATATACGGTGCGGCGACCCTTACGTTAGCAACAGCCGGTGGAGCTGCCGCCGCCGAAGGCGGCGCTGCTGCCGCTGAAGGTGGTGCCGCCGCCGCCGAGGGGGCTGCCGCGGAGGGGGGAGCGGCGTCCCGGACCGTAATCGGGAGGACGAATGATCTCAAGAACCTCGAAACTCTGCAACCGGGCGAACAATCGCTGCTTGAGCGCCTCCCTAATCAAGGAAGCCCACAAGCGAACTGGGCACAGAATTCCGGCGTGCTTCGGAACGAAATGAACCGTGGTCTTCCCATCCGCGATGTATCGCCAGGCGACACCGGTGGGACGTTCCTGAACGCTGAGCGAGGGTTGCTCCGAGATCGGGGGTGGACTTTCGATCCGCAGACGAATTACTGGCTCCCACCGAAGCCATAAAGAATGAGCACTAACGAACACATCGATCCAGAGCGAATGCGACTAAACTTCGCTGATATCGTCGAAAAGAGATTTGGTTTTCTACTGGAGCTTGGGTTTGTGAAAACCGAAGCGTTGCCGACGATGGTGCGGTACCGGAAGGGAGATCTTGAACTCAGTATCTACCTCGGACGCCAGTCGTACGAGGTCGGCTTTGAGATCGGACACGCCAACGAAACCTATTCGATGTCGGAGATCATCCGAGCCACCGATCCGGGAACCGCCGACCAGTATCGTAATGCTGCCGCAACGACGGCAACCGAGTTGGCAACCGCAGTGGATCGACTGGCAGGTCTTGTAACTAAATATGGTGAACGAGCGCTTCGCGATGATCCAGCGTTCTTTGCCGGTCTAAGCCAGCAACGGAAGGACTGGTCGGAAACCTATGCACTTGATGTGCTTGCGCAGCAAGTCAGGCCAAAGGCAGAGGCAGCTTTTCGCGAGGGCAGATTCCGCGAGGCTGCCGAACTTTATGAAAAGATACACGCACGTCTGACGCCGGCAGAGCTAAAGAAGTTAGACATTGCCCGCCAGCGAGGCTGATCGGTGCCGTGTTGTATTGCGGGAACACCGAAGCAGTCGGCCGCCCAGTGGCTGCGGCTCGTGCTGCTGGGGCTGATTTTTTGGTTCACAGGAAGTCTGGCAGGCCAGCCTGAAAAAACAGCGCCCCGTGACCTTCTCGACGCCTCGATCTCGCGCGCAGCCGAGGCATTGACGGCGCTTCTCAAAGCCGACGGCTCCTTCGTATATGAGGCGCGGCTGGACGGCAGGCCCGTCAAGCCGCAATACAATCTCGTGCGCCATGCCGGTGCGATTTACGCGCTGAACATGTTCGAAGCCAGATGGCTCTCGCCCGCGGCAAAGTGGGACATTGAGAGCGCGCTGGATTTTCTCAAGCTGAACGTCCGGCCTTTATCCGAAAGCGGACCTCCGATGAGCGCGGTGCTTGCGTCGTGGCGCGGCGACGGGGATACGGTGTTGGGGGCAACCGCGCTTGGGGTGGTTGCTTTTCTCACCGCCGAAACGCGCAAGCAGAGCGGGGACGAGAAAGCACTCATCAGAAATATGGGAGCCTTTCTGCTTTCGATGCAGCAACCTGATGGCGCATTCTATAGCCGCTATAATTTTCAGCATGCGCTGCGCGACGATAGCTTCAACTCGTTGTATTATCCTGGCGAGGCCGCGCTTGCGCTGGTTCATCTTTTCTCATGGGACACTTCGTCCGAACAAGCGAGATGGGGGGATGCCGCGCGGCGAGCGTTGCTGTACCTTGCCGAAACCCGCGCGCTGGACCAGGAATATCCGCCCGACAATTGGGCTTTGACTGCGACGCGCGCGTTTTTCGAGGCTGGCGTTCCGATCAGCGAGGACGAGCGCGCAAAGCTGATCCTGCACGCCGAACGAGTCGTTGAAGCTGACCTGCTTCTGAAGGTCGAGCAGGGGTCCGACCCAGTGCTTTCCGGCGCCTTGACCGATACCGGGAGCACTACACAGACGTCCACGCGTCTTGAGGGCCTCCTGGCGGCTCTGACCTTCATCAAAAGCCAAAGCGTCATCGCGCGCACGAAACAGGCGATCAGGCCGGCAATGGCTTTTCTGCTCCAAAGCCAAATTCAGGAGGGACCGCTCGAAGGCGCTTTCCCTGAAACCGTGATTGTCGACCCGCAGAAACATCGGCATTTGTTCGTCAGGATCGATTACATCCAGCATGCCCTGTCTGCGATGATCCTGTATCGGGACAGCAACCTTCTCGCCGAGTGAC
Source organism: Bradyrhizobium lablabi (assembly GCF_900141755.1). Lineage (NCBI taxonomy): Bacteria > Pseudomonadati > Pseudomonadota > Alphaproteobacteria > Hyphomicrobiales > Nitrobacteraceae > Bradyrhizobium > Bradyrhizobium lablabi. The sequence goes on from NZ_LT670844.1 coordinate 5,192,098, forward strand.
GTAGGCTGAAGCCGAGCAGTCCTAGTTGCGAGAAAAGAATGCGATCGATGCGCGCGAATCCAAGACTTAGGTTTTCGCGCCCTTTCCGCCGACCACCACGCCCGCCGCCTGCTCGATCGGCTTGATCGCGGAGGTAAAATCAGACTCCGGGCCCATCTCGCGAATGACCACTTCCCAGAGACGCCCGACCGCTTCGGCGACCTCCATCGATAGCCCGAGCGATTTTGCCTCTTCGAGGCAGAGCCGCACGTCCTTCACCATCAGCCCCGTGGCAAAGCCGAAATCGAAAGTGCGGGGCAGGATCGCGCGGGGAAACTTGTAGCGGCTCGCGGTGTTCATGCCCGATCCAGCATTGATCACGTCGATCATGACATTGGGATCGAGTCCGGACTTGACGCCCATCACCACTGCCTCGGAGGTCGCGACCACGGCGGTCGCCGACAACAGATTGTTGGCAAGCTTCATGGTCTGCGCCGAGCCGGGCTTTTCGCCAATGAAGAACACCTTGCCGATCACAGAAAGCGCCGGCTTTATCAGTTCGAACTCCGCTCTCGGACCCGACACCATGACCGCGAGCGTTCCTTTTTCGGCGCCGCCGACGCCGCCGCTCACCGGGCTATCGAGCTGCACGATGTTGCGTTTTGCGAGCAGATCGAAAATCCGCACCGCCATGTGCGATCCGACGGTGGAGAGATCGACAAAGCGTTTTACCCGCTTGCCCTCGATGACGCCGTTTTCGCCGGTCGCGACCTCGAGCGAAGCCTGCAGCGACGGCAGGCTCGCCAGCACGGTCTCGGCGCGGTCGGCGACCTCTTTCGGCGAGGACGCAGCCACTGCACCGAGTGCAACCAGTTGGTCGACCGCTTCCTTGCGCTGGTCGAACACGAACAAATGATGCCCCGCCTCGACCAGGCGGCGCGCCATCGGAAAACCCATTTTGCCAAGGCCGATGAATCCGATGTCCATGCGGCTCAGCCCTTGTCCAGTTCGGCGAACACTTCGCGCGCGATTCTAAAACTGTCGACGCCGGCGGGCACGCCGGCATAGATCGCGACCTGCATGAAGATCTCGCGAATCTCGTCCTTGGTGACGCCGTTGGTCAGCGCGCCCTTGATGTGCGCCCGCAATTCATGCGGCCGGTTCAGGATCGAGATCATCGCGAGGTTGAGCATGCTGCGGGTCTTGCGCGGCAGTTCCTCGCGGCCCCAGACCGCGCCCCAGCAATATTCCGTGACCAGTTCCTGGAACGGCTTGTTGAAATCGTCGGCGTTTTTCAGGGCGTTATTGACATAGGCTTCGCCGAGCACCGCTTTGCGGATTTCGAGCCCCTTATCGTGCGTTTTCTTGTCCATTGACGTTTCCTTGATGGTTGCCGACGACAGCCTTACTTGTTCACCCGTAAGGTTACGGGGTTGGCGGTCTGCCGTCACGCCTTCGTGTTATGCGCGATTTCAGGTGTGGGTTGTGCATTGCGGGACGTGCCTCACTGCCGCCCTTGTGTTAGGCTAACTGCGTCGGCAACCCGGAGAGCTTATTGAGCGGTACCACTCCTGACCCGTCTGAACCGGCGCGAAGCCCTGACACCGTTTCGCAGCACCAGCTGACGCAGGCCCTGCAGCGGGCCAAATATGCGATCGCGTGGGAGCGCAGCTGGCCGCCTTTGGCGCGGCTTTTGACCGTCATCGGACTGTTTCTGGTGGTGTCCTGGGCCGGGTTGTGGCTGGCACTGCCATTCCTGGCGCGCGCTATCGGGCTCGGTCTGTTCGTGCTGGCGGCGCTCGGCGCGCTGCTTCCCTTTGTCCGGTTTCGCTGGCCAATCCGCGAGGAGGCCTTGAGCCGGCTCGACCGCGGGTCCGGCATCCGCCACCGCCCGGCAACCACACTCACCGATACGCTGGCGACCCAGGACCCGGTGGCGCAGGCGCTGTGGCAGGCGCAGCGCGAGCGCACGCTGGCATCGATCAAGCGAATTCGTGCAGGTCTTCCGTCGCCGCGGCTTGCGATCCACGATCCCTGGGCGCTGCGCGCGCTGGTCGTGGTGATGCTGGTTGCGGCCTATGTCGCCGCCGGCGACGAGCGCATGCTGCGCACGGTGGCGGCGTTCGACTGGAACGGCGTGCTGGCGCCGGCCAATATCAGGGTCGATGCCTGGGTGACGCCGCCGATCTACACCGGCAAGCCGCCGATCATTCTCTCGGCGGCCAACAAGGAAGCCGCGATCCCGGCCGCCGGACCGTTGCCGGTTCCGGCGGGCTCGACGCTGATCGTGCGCTCGAGCGGCGGCACGCTCGATGTGCTGGCGGGCGGCGGCGTGACCGAAGCTGCACCGGCCGAGCAGGCGCCGAAGGGCACCAATGAACGCCACTTCACGATTCTCGGCGATGGTACGCTGCATGTCCGCGCGCCTTCGGGCCAGCCGCAATGGAACTTTACGGCGATCCCCGACCGCGCCCCGACGATTGCACTGGCAAAGGATCCGGAGCGTCAGGCCCGCGGCTCGCTGCAGATGTCCTACAAGATCGAGGATGATTACGGCGTCACCGAAGCGCGGGCACATATTGCCGCTCGCCCCGGCGAGGCGTCGAAAGATGCGCCGGCCGCGCGGCCGCTGTTCGATCCGCCGCAATTTCCGCTGGTGCTCCCGAACGCGCGGACCCGCAACGGCGTCGGCCAGACGGTCAAGGACCTTAGCGAGGATCCTTACGCCGGCGCCGACGTCACCTTGACGCTGACCGCCAAGGACGAGGCCGGCAATGAGGGCCACAGCGAGCCGTTCAACCTGCGGCTCCCCGAGCGTCTCTTTACCAAACCTTTGGCGCGCGCGCTGATCGAACAGCGCCGAATTCTGGCGCTCGACGCCAATCAGAACGGACAGGTCTATGCCGCGCTCGATGCGCTGATGATCGCGCCGGAAGTGTTCATGCCGGAGGCCGGGCAATATCTCGGCCTCTACAGCGTCAGCCGCCAGCTCGAGGCCGCCCGCACCGACGACGCGCTGCGCGAGGTCGTCGCCAGCCTGTGGTCGCTCGCCGTCACCATCGAGGATGGCGACATCACCGATGTCGACAAGGCCCTGCGCGCCGCCCAGGACGCGCTGAAGCAGGCGCTGGAGCGCGGCGCCAGCGACGAGGAGATCAAGAAGCTCACCGAGAATTTGCGCGCGGCGCTGGATAATTTCATGCGCCAGCTCGCCGAACAGCAGCGCAATAATCCGCAGCAACTGGCCCGCCCGCTCGATCCCAATACCAAGGTGATGCGGCAGCAGGACCTCAACAACATGATCGAGCGCATGGAGCGGCTGTCGCGTTCCGGCGACAAGGAAGCCGCCAAGCAATTGCTCGAGCAGCTGCAGGAAATGCTGGAAAATCTGCAGATGGCGCAGCCCGGCCAGTCCGGCGACAATGACATGGAGCAGGCGCTGAACGAACTCGGCGACATGATCCGCAAGCAGCAGCAGTTGCGCGACAAGACCTTCAAGCAGGGCCAGGATTCGCGGCGCGACCACATGCGCGGCAAGCAGGGCGATCAGAGCATGGGCGACCTGCAGCAGGACCAGCAGAGCCTGCGCGACCGGCTCAAGAAACTGCAGCAGGAGCTTGCCAAGCGCGGCATGGGCCAGCAGGGCCAGAAAGGCCAGAAAGGCCAAAAGGGCCAGCAAGGGCAGAAAGGCGAGCAGGGCCAGAAGGGCGAACAGGGTCAGCAGGGCCAACAGGGCGAACAAGGCGACCAGGAGGGCGATGAGGACGGCCTCGGCCAGGCGGACTCCGCGATGGGCGATGCCAGCGGCAAGCTCGGAGAGGGCAACGCCGACGGTGCCGTGGACTCGCAGGGCAAGGCGTTGGACGCGCTGCGCAAGGGCGCCCAGTCGCTTGCCGAATCGATGCAGCAAGGCGAGGGCGATGGCCAGGGCGACGGCCCCGGCAATCGGATGGGCCGGCAGCAGGGCAGCGCCAATTCGAGCGATCCGCTCGGACGGCCGCTGCACGGGCACGAATACACCGATGATTATTCAGTCAAGATTCCCGGCGAGATCGACGTGCAGCGGGTGCGCCGGATCCTGGAAGAACTGCGCCGCCGCCTCGCCGACCCGAACCGCCCGCAGATCGAACTCGATTACATCGAGCGATTGCTGAAGGATTATTAGAGCTTCGTCCAAACCCAAAACCGTCATCACCGGGCTTGTCCCGGTGATCCACGTCTTGCTTTCTTTCTCGGGAGACAAAGACGTGGATGGCCGGGTCAAGCCCGGCCATGACGAGTGGAGAGATCGCGCACTTTTTTGCGCGTGTTCTCTACCCCGCCTTCCGCGCCGCCAGCGCCGCGGCCACCGCAGTGCGGATATCGGCCACCGAAAACGGTTTTGTAACCACGTCGTAGACGATCGCGTTGAGGCCTGACGCGCGCTCGCGCTGATCGGCAAAGCCGGTCATCAACAGGATCGTCAGCTCCGGGAAATCGCGCGCCGCCGCCAGCGCCAGCGCGATGCCGTCCATCACCGGCATCTGGATATCGGTGAGCAGGAGATCGAACGCGCCCGGTTCGCGGCTGAGGATTTCCAGCGCCTCGGCACCGTCTTCCGCGGTGACGGTTTCATGGCCGTCCATCGCAATGGCGCGCGCCACGAGCGTGCGCATGGAAACTTCATCGTCGGCGATCAGCACGCGCGGCATCGAGCATTTTACCCTTTCGCGCCGGGATCCTTGAGGCCGCCGTCAGACGTTGCCGGTGGCGAGATCCCGCTTGTTGAAGAAGCGTACATCGATTTGACGCCCTTCGGGGGGCGGAGAGGCCAGACGCGACTTGAACGAGGCCCGCTCGCCCGGCTTTAACACGGGCTGCTCCAGCACCGCGTTCCAGGCGTAGATCTCCGCGCCCTGCGCGTCGCGAACGCTGAAGCGCAGGCGCGGCAATTCGACCGTCTTGCGGCCTTCGCCGACGATCACGCCTTCGATCACCAGCACCGGTTTGCCTTCCACGGTCTCGGATGTGACCTTGACGTCCTTGAACATCAGCCCGCGCAGGTTCACCTCGAGGCCAGCCATCTTGTAAAAAGTGGCGGTCTGCGGCAAGAGCCGCACCATATCGACGCGCCAGATGGTCAGCGCCAGCACCAGCGCACCCATGGCAGCGCAGGCGGTCGGCAGGCTGACGAGGGGCTTGCCCGACCCGCCAATCCGTGGCCGTGGCAAGAGCTTGCCGAGCCACGACCGGCCTCGCCGGGCGGTCCCGGCGTCGTCCATCTCGCCGCGGGCCATCGAGGCCCAGTCGGTCTCGCGGGACTGATCCGAGCTCTCGCCGTCGACCGGCCAGTCGCCCGAGATCGAGGGGCTGTCGACGACGGGGGTATCCGACCCCTCGTTTTCTTCGCGGGCGAGAGCCTCCCATTCCGCGGCGGCATCATCCGTCCCCCCGGCCCCCTGGCCGGAAGCCGCCATTGCAGCCGCCGGGGCTGCGATCTCGATCGCATCCTCCCGGCGCGCCATCCAGACCTCCTTGCAACGGGAGCAGCGCACGGTACGGCCAGCCCCGCCCAAGGTAGCCGGATCAATGGCGTAGGACGTTGTACAATGGGGGCAAATGATGTGCATGGAGCCAATCTCCACAATGACTTTGCCGGGATGCTACAAGGCGACCGTTAACGAATCGGAAACCATAACCGAAGCACAACCAATTTGTCTGGTTCGCAACCGCCGCGAACCCGGCGAGTTCCGGGCTTGCGGATGGCCTCCGGTCCCGCCCCACATCGAACGGAGCTGAGCTTGGTTCGATTCGAAAACGTCGGATTGCGTTACGGACTGGGTCCGGAGATTCTGCGCGACCTTAGTTTCCTGATTCCCGCCCATTCCTTCCAGTTCCTCACCGGCCCATCCGGCGCCGGCAAGACCTCGCTGCTCCGGCTGTTGTTCCTGTCGCTGCGGCCGACGCGCGGCCTGGTCAATCTGTTCGGCCATGACGTCTCGCTGCTCGGCAAGGATGAGATCGCAGCCTTACGCAAGCGGATCGGCATCGTGCTGCAGGACTTTCGCCTGCTCGATCACATGACCACTTACGAGAATGTGGCGCTGCCGTTCCGCGTGATGGGGCGCGCGGAATCCAGCTACCGCAAGGAGGTCATCGACCTCCTGAAATGGGTCGGTCTCGGCGAGCGCATGGATGCGTTGCCGCCGATCCTGTCCGGCGGCGAGAAGCAGCGCGCGGCGATCGCGCGCGCGGTGATTTCGCGGCCGCAGCTATTATTGGCGGACGAGCCGACCGGCAATGTTGATCCGACGCTGGGGCGGCGATTGTTGCGGCTCTTCATCGAGCTGAACAAGTCGGGCACCGCGGTCGTGATCGCGACCCATGACATCACGCTGATGGATCAGTATGACGCGCGGCGGCTGGTGCTGCATCAGGGACGGCTGCATATCTATGAGTAGAAACGGCAACGAGCATGGTCCGCTGGTGGATCTCGGGCATGAACGCCCGCAGGTGCCGGCGCGGGCGCGCAATTTGTCGCCGATCGTGCCGCGCGCCTCGATCGCCGGCCGCGCGCTCGTCGCCGTCGTCGCCATCATGACCTTCCTGGCCTCGATCACCACCGGCGCGGTGCTGTTGGTGAGCGCGTCGGCGGCGGAGTGGCAGTCGGAAGTCGCAAGCGAAATCACTATCCAGGTGCGGCCCGCGGCCGGGCGCGATCTCGACCGCGACGCGGCGGCGGTGATGGAGGCGATGCGGACGCAACCCGGCATCGTCGAGACCAGGCCTTTCAGCAAGGAGGAATCCGCCAAACTGCTGGAGCCGTGGCTCGGCAGCGGATTGTCGCTCGACGATCTGCCGGTGCCGCGCGTCATCGTGGCGCGGGTCCAACCCGGAACCACGCTCGATCTCGTGGCGCTGCGCGGCCGGATCATGCAGGTGGCGCCGACCGCCAGCGTCGACGATCACCGCGCCTGGATCGAGCGGATGCGCTCGATGACCGGCGCCACGGTGCTTGCCGGCATCGGCATTCTGGCGCTCGTGATCATTGCGACCATCATCTCGGTCTCGTTCGCGACCCGCGGTGCGATGGCGGCGAACCGCCCGATCGTCGAAGTCCTGCACTTCGTCGGCGCCGGCGACCGCTATATCGCCAACCGGTTCTTCCGGCATTTCCTGCGGCTCGGGCTCGAGGGCGGCGTGATCGGCGGCGGCATCGCGATGCTCGCTTTCGGGTTTTCCGAATCGATCGCCGGCTGGTTCTCGGGCACCCCGGTCGGCGACCAGTTCGCGGCGCTGTTGGGGACGTTTTCGCTGCGCCCGTCCGGCTATCTGGCGCTCGCGGTGCAGGCCGTGCTGATCGCGGCGATCACCGCCTGGGCGTCGCGACGCACGCTGTTCTCGACGCTTGATGACATCGATTGACGCGGCCGGTCACCAAAACCGCGCCAAACCGGACTCCACTTCGTCGCAAAACGTTCTAGACTTGTGTTGGGGGAGGACCACTGGCATCGATGAGCCTGCAAGGTGACGATAGCACGCCGAAAGCGCCGATCGCCGCGCCACGCGGCTTTTTGCGCGCGGCTATCGTCGCAGCGCTGGCGGCCGTGTTCGTTGCTGCTGCGATCGGCTTTGTCGCGTTCCTGTCGCAGTTGCGCGGTGCCGAAATCAAGCCCGACCGCAAGGCCGACGGCATCGTGGTCTTGACCGGCGGCTCCTCGCGCGTCTCCGATGCGATGGAATTGCTGGCCGCGGGCTACGGCAAGCGGCTTTTGATCTCCGGCGTCCATCCGACCAGCGGGGCAAGCGATATTTCCCGGTCGCTGTCGGACAACCAGTCGCTCTTGAGCTGCTGCGTCGATCTCGACCGCTCCGCCGTCAACACCCGCAGCAATGCGGCGCAGACCCGGCGCTGGGCGCACGAGCGCGGCTTCAAGTCGCTGATCGTGGTGACATCGAATTACCACATGCCGCGGGCCATCGTCGAATTGTCGCACGCGATGCCCGATATCGCGCTGATCCCGTACGCGGTGGTCGGCGAAAAATGGCGCGACGAGCCGTGGTGGATGAGTGGCGCGACGATGCGGCTGTTGCTATCGGAGTACGTCAAATACGTCGCAGCGGAGGTGCGGGTACGGCTGGCCGATGTCGGCCTCGATCTCGCGCCCGAGGTCGCAGAGCTGCCGACCGGATCGCTGCCGCCGCCGCGGCCGGCAACGGCTCAAGCCAACTGAACAAGGTCTTCGATGGTTTCGATTTTCCTGCGCTCGCTGGTCTACAACGTGCTGTTCTACGTGCTGCTGGTGCTCTGGATGCTGATGGCCATCCCGACCTTCCTGCTGCCGCGGCGGGTTTTCATGCGGGTCGCCAAGGCCTGGGCGCGCTCCAGCATCTGGCTGATGAGTGCGATCTGCAACATCAAGGTGGAATACCGCGGCGTCGAGAAAATTCCGAACGGGCCGCTGATCGTCGCGTCGAAACATCAGTCGATGTGGGAAACCTTCGCGCTGCTGCAGTTCTTCGATGCGCCGCTGTTCATCTACAAGCGCGAGCTCGGCTGGATTCCCTTCTTTGGCTGGTACCTGATGAAGTCGCGGATGATCGGCGTCGATCGCGATGGCGGCATGCGATCGCTGATGGAAATGGCGCGGCGCGCGCCCAAGGAAATTCGCGGTGGTCGCCAGTTGATCATCTTCCCCGAGGGCACCCGCACCCCGGTCGACGCGACACCCAACTACATGACCGGCGTGGGCCAGATCTACGCGAGCGCCGGCGTGCCCTGTATTCCGGTCGCACTGAATTCCGGACTGTTCTGGCCGCGCCGGACCTTCATGCGTTACCCCGGCACGCTGGTCGTCGAGTTCCTCGATCCGCTGCCGCCGGGCCTAGCGCGCAAGGATTTTATTGTGCGGATCAAGGCCTCGATCGAGGACGCCACCAAGCGGCTGGTGGATGCGGCGCGAGCCGAGCAGGCGCAGTTGTTCGGCCGCGTGCCGGCAAAGACGTAGAGGTTCTTTTCCCCTCTCCCCTTGTGGGAGAGGGTGCCTTCGCCAACGGGTCGGCGCGAAGCGCCGCCCGATGATAAACTCCGCGAAGGCGGGTGAGGGGTTCTATCCGCGGATGCAGACCCCTCAACCGTCGCGGACTACGTCCGCGCCACCTTCTCCCACAAGGGGAGAAGGAAAGAAAAGAGTCACCGATGCAGCGACGTTTCGTCGTGCAGCATCGAGGCAAGCTGATGCAATTGCCCGTCGCGAAAACCCTGCGCCTCGATCGACTTCACAGTGGACAGAACGTAGTCGCGGTTGTTTCCCGAGCGTCCGTGACCCTGCTGCACGTAGCGCACCTGTTCGGCCAGGGACAGCCGTCCGGCATATTGCACATGGCCGCGATCGACGACGTAAGCGAGCGCGCTGACGCGCTGCCGGGCTTCGTTCTCGAGCCACACGGAGCGCATGACTTCGCGATAGACGTTGGTGGTTTGCTCGCGGCCGCGCAGATAGGCGATCGTGTCGTGGCGCAGGCTGGCTGCGACGCGGAATGCGATCCCGCGGCAGGCGCCGCCGTGGTCGAGCCCGAGCACCAGGCCGGGCTTTTCCGGCGTGCCGCGATGATCGAACGAATAGACGCACAGCGCGCGGTGCTCGCCGATCAGCCGCGCCGGGAACTGTTCGATGAAATCGAAGCCGGGCCGCCACATCAGCGAGCCGTAGCCGAACACCCAGAGGTCGCCTTTGGATTCGGTTTCGGAAGGGATTTTCGCGGGCATCGTCTGCACGCCTATCAGAACAGGGTTTGAAGGCGAAGTGGAATTCCGCGCTGCCCCCAGATCCGTTAACTTGCCCGTCAACCTGCCTCCGTTAACGCTATTGTGTCGGTTTGCACCGCTTAATTGACAAAATCGCCCCTCAAAGGTCGCCACATGACCGATATCACCTTCGCGCCGCGCCGGCGCCCGCTTTGGCGTCTTTTCATCGCACCCGCCCTGCTTCTGATCGCCGCCGTGGCGTGGACCGCGTTCTGGCTCTATGCCGCTTCCCAGGTCGACGTAAAAGCCGATGCCTGGCGCGCGCACGAGGCACAATCCGGCCGGGTCTATGACTGTGCCAAGCGCTCGGTCGCCGGCTATCCGTTCCGCCTTGAAGTGCGCTGCGACGGCGCCACCGTGTCGCTGATGTCGCAGACCGCGGGCCAGGCCGCTGCGCAAACGTCGGTTACGGCTCAGCTCGGCGAAATCCTTGTCGTGGCGCAGGTCTACGATCCGAAATTGCTGATCGCGGAATTCACCGCGCCCGCCACGATCTCCGATCGCGGGGGGCAGCCTTTGATGGCGGTGAACTGGAGCAAGGCGCGCGCGAGTGTGGTCGGTCTCCCTGACGTCCCGCAGCGGGCCTCCGTCGTGTTCGACGACCCGGAGGTCGATCGCTTCAATTCGTCGGTGCAGGCGCCGCTGGCGCGCGCCAAGCATATAGAGCTGCACGGCCGCTTTGCCGAAGCGTCGACCGCCGATCATCCCGTGATCGAAACCGTGCTGCGGATCGAACGCGGCAGTCTGCAAGAGGTGCATCCGCTGCTCACCGAGCCGTTTGATGCCGAGGTGAGAATCACGCTCAGCGGTTTGAAGGATTTTTCGCCAAAACCCTGGCCCGAGCGGTTTCGCGAAATCCAGGCCGCCGGCGGCCATGCCGAGATCGTGCAGTCGCGCATCCAGCAGGGCGACCTGATCGCGGTCGCCGCAGGCACGCTCGGGCTCTCCGCGCAGGGTCGTCTCGACGGCGAATTACAGATGACGGTCACAGGTCTCGAAAAGGTGATCCCGGCGCTTGGCATCGACAAGATGCTCGATGAGGGCGTGCCGCAGGCAACGCTCGATCGCGTCGCGCCCGGCGTCAGGACCCAGGACGTCAACAACCTGCTCGGCGCGCTCGATCGCGCGATCCCCGGTCTCGGCAAGGTGGTCAAGCAGAACGCCAATGTCGGGGTTGCCGCCGGCATCAATGCGCTCGGCAAGGAAGCGGTGCTGGAAGGCAAGAAGGCGCGATCATTCCCGCTGCGCTTTGTTGACGGTACGGTGTTTCTGGGGCCGCTGAAAGTGGGGCAGATCCCGCCGCTGTTTTAGCTCTCGTCGTCCCGGCCAAGCCAACGGGTCGGCGCGGAGCGCCGCCCGATGACAGGCTCCGCGCGAGGCGGGACCCACAACCACCGATGTTGGTATTTAGCTGAGCTGGAGCCGCCGCCCGGCATAACAATAGACAGGTGTGGTTATGGGTCCCTGCTTTCCGCAGGGACGACCAAAGTCTTTAAAACCGCCGCCCTTTAAATGTGCGTGCAAGACCTGATCGCTGAACCGTGATCGTGTTCTTGGGAATGCAAACGCGCAAACCTCAGTCTTGCTCTCCGACGACCCACACGCACATCACCATGGGTCCGAATACGGGAGACCATCCATGACCAGATACGCACTTCTTGCCGCGGCCGCCATTTTGTCAGCCGCAACCGCTACCCAGGTGTTTGCGCAAGCCGCGATCCAGGAGCCCGGCGTCTACGCTTTCTATCACCCCAACGCCGACGTTCTCAACGCAGGCGCCGCACGGCCGGCGGACGCGATGGCGTCGGTTAACGGCGGCAGCGTGGCTCAGATGCAAATGTCGGTGAGGCCGCACATGGTTCACGCCAAACGCGCCGCAGCCGTCAAACACTACTGAAGCGCCATCGACCCGACCTCGCCTGCGCCAGGTGCTTCTCGAGTGTTGCACCTCCAAGGACTGGGCTCAGCAATGCCCCCGCTGAGCCCAGTTTTTTTGCGCATCGAAGACGCGGAGTTACATGATTGATCGGCGCTCGAAAAAATTCCAACAACTGCACGTGAGTGAAACGTGATGCGAAATAATCTCGAGCCCGCGAATATCCACGCCTGAACCCAAGTCTCGCACTCCGGGGAAGCATGCACACACCTGACCGAGGTGCGATGTGCAAGTGCGACAATCGCTTCCCCTGGGCGGGAGGTTCACGTGAGATTACTCAAGGGCATTGTTCTGGGCGGCGTTCTCATTTCGACGAGTCAGATCCTGCCGCAACGCGCTTTCGCGGAGGAGGACACCTCAGCCGAGATACGATTGCTGAAGGCCAAGCTGAAACAGCTCGAACAGCGCGTGGAGGATCAGGGACGCAAGGAGAAAGTATATGAAGCGCAAGCCAAGGCTTCCATCCAAGCGCCGCCGCCCTACAAGGCAGCGGCATCGGCTTTCAACCCATGTCCCGTCGGCAAGGTCTGCTACAAAGGCGTCACGCTGACGTTCGGCGGCTGGATCGACCTCACCGATATCTACCGGACCCGTAACCTCGCATCCGATACCGGATCGATTTACAATTTTATTCCCTTCGCGCAGAGCAAGAATTTCGCCACGCCGGAATCGCGCTTCTCGGCGCGCCAGAGCAGGTTCTCGGTTCTGGCCGAGGGCGATGCCGGCGCCGATACGCATCTTGCGGGCTACGGCGAAATCGACTTCGAGGGCGCGGCGCAGACCGCCAATTCGGTCGCGACCAACTCGTTCAACCCGCGCATGCGCCAGATGAGTATCGAGATCGATCGGACCGATCTCGGGTTTCATGTCCTCGCCGGCCAGTCATGGTCGCTCAATGCCCCGAGCAAGGCAGGGATCGATGCGCGCGGCGTGGATGCGCCCGGCGTGATCGATTTCGAATCCGTCCCGGGATTCCTCGCCGCCCGGCAACCCGGAATCCGAATCTGGCAGGACATCGGGCCGGAGTTCAAGATCGCGGCGTCGGCGGAAAATCCGCAGACGTCGTTTTTCGGCGGCAATGTCCCGGCTGTCGGCACGCCTGCCGTCGGACCGCAGGGGGTGCTGAACCCGAACTTGTTGGTGAACCTGACCGGTCCCGGCGGAAGCTTCTTCAACAACGCCAATAATGTCAGCTTGAACCAGGTGCCCGACTTCACCGTCAAGGCGGCGTGGGACCTGAGGCTTGGGCCGTACCGGCTGCACGTCGAAGCGTGGGGGATCTATCGCCAGATGTTCGATCGCTTCAACTTCGCCAACCATACCTACGACACCGGCAGCTTCGGCGGCCACGTCAATGCCGAGCTGATTCCGAAGACGCTGGACCTGCAGGTCTACGGCGCCCACGGCGCGCTCGGCCGCTTTACGTCTAGCCCGTTCCCGGATGCGACGCTGACGCAAGACGGCACCATTCTGCCGTTGACGATCACCGCGGCGGCCGTCGGTTTGATTTGGCACACACTGCCGACGCTCGATATCTACACCTACGCCGGATTGGAAAAAGCCAAGGCGGCATTCACAGATGTCGGCACGGTGCCGTTCGGCTACGGCAATCCGCTCTACAACAACACCGGCTGCAACATCGAGAATTCACCGGCGGCGACCTGCAACGGCAATACGCGCGAGATCAGGCAAATCACCGCCGGGTTCTACGATACGATCTACCAGGGTAACTACGGCACGCTCAAAGCCGGTGTGCAGTATTCCTACAATCAGCGCCTCGCCTTCGAGGGCGTCGGCGGCGCGCCGAAGACGAACGATAACATCGTGATGACGCAAGTCCGTTACTATCCGTTCTAGGTGTACGGGTAGCGGCGCGGCAAGCAAATGAAAGGAGGATCTGATCATGTCAGATGAAAGAGATACCAGAGTCGAAACTGTTTTCAGCCGCGCCGCGCATATCCTGGAACGCGTGGGCCTCGCGATGTCGGGTGCGATTGGCGGGACCTTTGTCGCCGCCTACCTGGCGAGAACCAACATCGAGGCCCTCGATTCGATCGGATTCATCGCCTCGATGATTCTGGTTGGCGTCTTCGGCTTCTCACTGGGGATTGATATTCCGCGACAGCGCGCATCCGACAAAGCCCCCGGGGCAAGGCATCCCGTTCCGCAGGGGGATTCGGTCGAACTGCTCGGCGCAACCGGGACATTCCTCGCGGCGGCGGCGGCGCTGATCTCGGTCTATGCCATCGTGTTCGACGCGGCCCCGCAACGGATGTGGGAATTCGCGATCGGTTGCTGGTGGCTGATCGGCGTCATGATGCAGATCGGCGCCGGCGCCATCGGACGCCTGCGGCTAAATTCTCATACTGTCGTCCCGGCAAACGAGCGCTTGCGAGCGCGGCCGTGAGGCGAAGAAAGATGCCTCACTGACAGCTAAAACCATCTGATCTCGCCACGTCCGCTATCGGTTAAAAGCGCCGTTTTGACCCATTGCCAGCCACTTCCGGTATACCCCGATCAACGGACATCAACAGACCGGCCCAGTTGGTCCGTTTGGTGCCAATAGCGGAAGTCCCCCCAAACTGGGCAGCATCATTGTGAGACGACTGCGACTAAGATTCGGATAAAACAATAGACGAGCCCAAAAATCATGAGGGTCAGCACACTCGCCTTAGTCCAGTACTGCTTGGGTTGGGCAGTTTTCGAGATTGGCGTAGGCACAGGATGGCTACGATCGAGCACCATGCCACGGACCAATAGTAGCCACAGACGATTGCCAAACAGGGCGATGCCGCCCGCCAAAAGGATTAAAGCGATAATAGCTCCAATCGGAATATTCATTTTTCCAACTAGCTTGAAATAAAAGAGACCGCCAACTGAGGAGCCTATTCGCAGGTAGGCCGGGCCGGATCGCCCCCAGGGACACCGGCCCCTTACCGGGCCTTCGACCTGCGAAGGCAGGAATATCAGAAAAACTCCACCACTCGAGAAATCAAACTAGGCGACTGAGGGTCGAAACAGGCCAGTACCCAATACTGCATGGGGAATACCGACTTTCTGCGCTTGGTCTGCTACGATATCTCTTCGTTAGGAGTTGGGTTTATCATGGAATTGATTCGGGTCTTTGCGACAACGATACGTTGGTCGATCTCAATTCCAAAGGACGTATACAATGGGCCGGCTTCGACCTCGTTTCAAAAGCCATGAGCAGAGCAGAACAAAGCGCTCTGCGACCGATCTGTACGACGCCGCCGTGCGCCACTTTTTGTCCAAACGATATGGACCGGCCGAAGACCGCTGTCGGCAGGCATTAACGCTTGATCCGAAGCACGCGGATTCGCTCCATCTTCTTGGTTTGGTCCACTGGCAGACCAACAGGCTGGATTTGGCCGTCGATCTGATCGCCTCGGCAATCAGATGCAATCCGAACAATCACGAATATTTCTTGAATCTCGGGGAGCTGCTTCGAGACCAGAACAAGTTGGATGACGCCAGGAAAAGCTTCGACATCGCGATCAAGCTGGCTCCAAATCGGGCCGCGGGTTGGATCAAATTAGGAAACCTGCTGCGAATACAGCGTAGATACGATGAAGTGTTGCTGACCTATGAGCATGCTTTTACGCTCGATCCCAACAATGCGGAGGCATCAGCTCTGAGCGGCGGCGTCTTGCTCGAATTAGGCCGGTATGAGGAGGCGCTCGCCAAGTGCGATCTTTCGCTGGCCATTTCCCCGGATCAGGTTGAAGCTCTCTGTGTCAAAGGTGATTGCCTGCGCAATCTCGGTAGGACTGCAGAGGCAGCGGCTAGCTATCGGCGGGCATCTGAGTTAGAGCCGGACCGTGTGTCTGTCTGGCGGTTGCTTGGAAAAGTGCTTGAGCAACTCGGGGATCGTGACGGCGCGATCAAGGCCTTACGCCGGGCGCGTGAAATAGATCCTTCCGATCCGTTCGGTGCGAGCGTCGAACTGATGCGGCTGGGCGCTGACGAATTGTCCGAAATGCCACCTGCCTATGTGCGTTTGCTGTTCGATCAATATGCGGCTACATTCGACACCGCTCTGGTGGAGAGTCTTGGATATCGCGGACCCTCGGTGTTGTTTGAGGCGGTGCGGTCCGCGTGCCAAGCGCATCAGAAGCCGGCCAATTTCAAACGCGCGATCGATCTCGGTTGCGGTACAGGACTGGCGGCGGTCGCCTTTGCTAAAATGGTCGATCAATTCATCGGCATCGACCTTTCGCCGGGTATGATCGAAAAGGCACGCGCCACGGGTCTCTATGCCCAGCTTAAAGTGACCGATATGCTGGAGGGTCTGCGTACGACGCCTGACTCCGGCGTAGAGCTCGTCCTCTCCGCCGACGCGATGGTCTATGTCGCCGATCTCTTTCCGGTTCTGAAGGAAGCGAGCCGTGTTCTGGCTTCCGGCGGCCTTTTGGCTTTCACCTTGGAAAGGCACGACGGCGACGGTTTTATTATGGGCGAGGGCAGGCGCTACGCTCATAGTGCTTCTTATGTGCGCGCGTCGATCGAGGCAGCCGGTCTTGTGGTGTTACAGCTTGAACAGCAATCGATCCGCTACGAGAGAAACGTGCCCGTGCCAAGCCTTGGGATCGTTGCGGAGAAATCGTGAATTGTTCACCACGGCCGTTAAAATTCTTGGCGCCGCTCCGCTAATGGGTCATTTTCGGAAGTAGGTTCTGGCGGTTGCAGAGTCCGCTTTTCCTCTGCCGGCTCAACCGGTCGACGCAACACAGGCGTTAAATCTCTCTGCTGGGGTTTCAAATTGCAAGGTCTCACGTGGTCGTTCGTTTAGCTGACGAGCCACTTTGTTCAGGTAGGCTTGTGAGTGCACCGACAAGTCGGTGCCCTTCGGAAAGTACTGTCTCAGCAGGCCATTGGTGTTCTCGTTCGACCCGCGCTGCCACGGGCTTTGCGGATCGCAAAAATAGACGTCGATTTTGGTCGCCAACGTAAAGCGGCGATGATCCGTAAGTTCCTTTCCCCGGTCCCAGGTCAGGGACTTATACAGCTCCTTTGGTAGCTTCTTCGCCTGCTTGATGAGCGCGGTGACCACCGTTCGGGTGTCCTTACCGGCCACCTTGGCCAACATCACGTAGCGCGTATGACGCTCGACCAAGGTCGCGATGTAGCTGTTGTTCGGCCCGGACAGCAGATCGCCTTCCCAATGGCCAGGCACCGCTCGATCTTCAACCGCCGCCGGTCGCTGGCGGATTGAGACGATATCCTTGATATGCCCCCGTCTATCGCCATCCGGATCGACCGGCTTGGAGCGACGCATCGAGCGCTTCGATCGAAGATGACTAAGCAGCTCTTTCTTGAGCACGCCACGGGTTTGTACAAATAAGCTGCGGTAGATCGTCTCGTGTGACACCTGATTACACTCGTCTTCAGGATGCGTTCTCTTCAGCCAGCCGGCTATCTGCTCGGGTGACCAATCCAATCTGAGCTTCCCCGCGACAGCTCGCCGTAGCCGCGGACTGCTCGCCAATTTACAGCATTTTGGACGACGAGCTCGCGCCCAGGCATTCTCATCTGCAAGTGCCGCTCGGTAGCGGTCATAGCCGCCATTACGGTTCATTTCCCGGCTCACCGTCGAGGGTGAGCGGCCAAGCAACTTGGCGATCGATCGGGCCGATCGATGTGCCGTAACACCTCTGGAAATCACCTCGCGTTCCGCGAGCGTCAATGCCAGCCTGGAGCGACGCCGCTCGGCAGGACGAATCCCACCATGCGGAGCCACCAAAAAATAGATCGACGATGACTGCTTACCAAAAGCGCGTCCGATCGCCTTTAGCGACTCCCCGCGCTTCCAGCGATCCCATAACTCCGTTTTCTCTGCCGCAGTAAACCCTCTATGAAATTTGTGAGCCATCAAACCACACTCCATCTCTCCTTTAAGATAAAGTGTTGCGTCAACCGGTTGAGACCACCCTCCATGAACGGACTTCATTGGTAGCGACATGTTCGCCGAAGCTCGCAGAGCGACCGCGTCCGCCGAAGCTCGCAGAGCGAAGGAGGAAGGCGGAAGCGATATCATCATGTTCTAGACGGTCACGACGGGTCTTGCGGAAAGCTCACCCATCCTGCGATCGGTTGCCTGACGGGCAAATCAGTTGATCTGGTTGGTGACTGGCTTGTCCAGCCCCCTTTGCAAAAATATTTCTGTTTTTCCGAAATGCAAATCAGGCTATATGATTTTCCGTCCTGTCCCACTCAGAGGGGCGTTGCGCAACGTCACGGACGCGGGGCGGGATGCGGTGGACGCGGGCGGTGCTAAAGACGAGAGCGCTGGCTTGCGGACGGCAAAGTCGTGTGGTCCTGACACCCCGACGCTGGTGTCAAGTTCGCGCTAAGGAGCGTGGGCGACGGTGGCAAGAAAGCCCGGTCGCCGGGGAGAGCGCGAAATAAGCCGTTAAAACCATTGCGCAGGGAATGCCGGATTGCCTCCGCTGAACCTGTATGCTCGTGTGCGTTTGTTTTGTGCACTGTTGCACACGAGACCGCGGGTGCAGCGTGCACCCGGTGTTCCCTGCGCCCTCTGATTGGAGGGTAAGGATTTTCCGGCAAACCTCGGGCGAATCTCGCCGCGAGATCGCGAGGTCATGCACGGTGATCTCCCCTCCCTCCACGCGCCCTTGCGCGTGGTGGGGAGGGGTCGGGGGTGGGGGGTCTATCAGCTTGCTCCTCTGGCAGCGAGTTTGCTGAGGCACCCCCCACCCCCGACCCCTCCCCACCGCTTCGCGGAGGGAGGGGAGGAGCCGTTCGCGATGGCGGGCTGTTTGAAAATTGAATCCTTCGTCGCTTACGCTCCTCGCAAATGACGGCAGGGAGATGACGCGCGAACGCTATTCCGCCTTCTTCCCCAATTGCGCGTGCGGACGGCCGAAATCGGGGGCGGCCGAATCCTGGCCGATTTCGACGATGCCGCGGCGGATCGCGCGGGTGCGGGTGAAATGCTCGAACAGCGCCTCGCCGTCGCCGCGGCGGATCGCCCGCGTCAGCTTCGAGAGGTCCTCGTTGAAGGTGCCGAGCATTTCCAGCACCGCCTCCTTGTTGGTGAGGAATACGTCGCGCCACATGATCGGGTCGGAAGCCGCGATGCGGGTAAAATCGCGAAAGCCGCCGGCGGAAAACTTCAGCACCTCGGATTGCGTGACACCTTCAAGCTCATCCGCCGTGCCTACGATTGTATAGGCGATCAAATGCGGCAGATGGCTGGTGATCGCGAGCACGAGATCATGATGGTCGGGCGTCATGATCTCGACCCTGGCGCCAAGCCCGGCCCAGAACGCGCGCAGTCTCTCGACCGCATCCGGATCGGTGCCGTCAGGTGGAGTCAAAATGCACCAGCGATCGATAAAGAGTTCGGCGAAACCTGAATCGGGTCCGGAGTTTTCGGTGCCGGCGACGGGATGCGCCGGCACGAAATGCGCGCTGGCCGGCAGATGCGGCGCCATGTCGCGCACCACCGCGCCCTTGACCGAACCGACGTCGGAGACGATCGCGCCCGGCTTGAGGTGATCGGCGATTTCCTGCGCGACCGCGCCGCAGGCGCCGACCGGGATGCACAGGATCACGAGATCGGCGTCTTTGACGGCCTCCGCATTGGTCTCCAGCACGTCGTCGACGATGCCGAGCTCCTTGACCCGCGCGCGGCTCTTTGCCGAGCGCGCGGTGGTGACGATCGCGTCCGCCAATCCCTGTTGACGCGCGGCGCGCGCGATCGAGCCGCCGATCAGGCCGAAGCCGATCAGCGCGATCTTCTTGAACGCTGGCGCCGCGTTCATCGGTGCGCCATGAAGTCACGCAAGCCCTCGAGCACCAGCCGATTGGCTTCCTCGGTGCCGATGGTCATGCGCAGCGCGTGCGGCAATCCGTAATTGTTCAGTGCGCGCAGCACGAGGCCCCGCTTGGTCAGGAACGCGTCGGCCTCAGCCGAAGTCCTGCCGTTGTCGAGCGGGAAATGGATGAGGACAAAATTCGCCACGCTGGGCGTCACCTTGAGGCCCAGTTTTGTCACTTCTTCGGTCAGCCAGTTGCGCCATTTCTCGGTGTGCGCCTTCGACATCTGCTGATGCGCGGTGTCCTCGATCGCTGCCACCGCCGCCAGCATCGCCGGCGTCGAGACGTTGAAGGGGCCGCGGATTCGGTTCACCGCATCGACGATATGGGCCGGGCCGAACATCCAGCCGATCCGCAGAGCCGCCAGCCCGTGGATTTTTGAGAACGTGTGGGTCATCACCGTGTTGTCGGTGGTGGCCACGAGCTCAATGCCGAGCTCGTAGTCGTTGCGCGACACGTAATCGGAATAGGCGGCGTCGAGCACCAGCAGCACATGCGGCGGCAGTCCTGCGCGCAACCGCTTGACCTCGTCGAACGGCAGATAGGTGCCGGTCGGGTTATTCGGATTGGCAAGCCACACGAGTTTTGTGCGCGGCGTGACCCGTTCCAGGATGGCATCGACATCGGCGGTAAAGTTGGTCTCGGGCGCGACCACATTGGCGGCGCCGTTCGCCTTGGTGGCGATCGGATACACCAGAAAACCGTGGGTGGTGGAGATCGCCTCGTCGCCATGGCCGAGATAGACATGCGCCAGCAGGTTGAGGATTTCGTCCGAGCCGGCGCCGCAGATGATGCGATCGGGATCGAGGCCGAAGGCGCGGCCGATCGCCTCGCGCAGCACCCGCGAGGTGCCTTCCGGATAGTCCTCCAGATGCGAAGCCGCTTCCTTGTAGACGGCAATCGCCTTCGGCGAAGGCCCGAACGGGGTCTCGTTGGCCGACAGCTTGAACACCTTGCGGCCCGGCTCCGGCACCGGGCTCTTGCCGGGCGTGTAGGGCGCAATATCGAGAATGCCGGGGTTCGGCACGGGACGGGACATCTTCAGCTCCGGGGTATTCAGGGCGGCTTTTACGATCTGGCAGCCCCGTTCGGGGGCACCGTATAGCGCGTTGCATGGCTGCCGACGAGGGCCGATGAACGCACCGACGCGCCGGCCTCGATCAGCGCCGACTTGATCTTTTCCAGGCTGCCTGGGGCAACCGACACCAAGAGCGCCGCGCCATCGAAGGCGGTATCCGGCACCGCGACGATTTCGGCCAGCGGCGACAGCGCGCGGGCAACCTCGGCATTCCACCCCGAGACCCGCACGCTCCACATCTCGACCTCGGTCACCATGGCGCTGTCGGCGACCCGCGACACCACGAACACCGGCAGCGCCGCCGGATGATCGGCGCGCTCGACGAACGGCAGCCGCGCGGTGACTTTCGGCGCGCCGCTCGTTTCAAGCGCGATCCACCACGGGGTGTGGCTGGAGGTGGCCGAGACCAGCGCCAGATCGCCCTTCGATCTCGCCACCGCCTCGACGGCCGCCGAGGCGCTGAAATGCGCGACATAGGGCACGGTGAAGCCGAAATGAAACCGCGCCGAATCCCGCATCGCGGGCTCGCTCGCCGAAATATCGGCATGCACCGAGAACGGCGCCTGGACATAGGTGAACGTCGAGATGATGACGCGCCAGATGCTCTCGACGGTGTCGAGCGGCAGGATGCCGCGGTGGCGCTCGACCAGGCGCCGCATCATGTCGGCCTCGCGCGCCGGACGGAAGGCTGAGCCGACCTCCTGGGTCTGCTTCACCTGGATCAGCCGGTCGATGATGTCGCCGCGCTGCATCAACAGGCTGTGGACCTGCGCATCGATCGTGTCGATCTCTTTGCGCAGCACCTCGAGCGAGGGCGGGGCGGGGGGCGATGGAGGCATCTTCAGACCTTAAAGCAAGCGCCGCCAACCGGCAGGCAACGAGCATTGATTAGGTAAGCCGATCGCTAAATGCAAAGAAAACGTTGCGAGTTTTGGGCCATGGGGGCGATTGGAGCCCCGCGTCAGCCAGAGGCTTGCCTTGACGAGAGGCAGTCAGGTGACTAGTATTTAACCCATTCCGTGGTCATTTGAGCCGGCCGGCTTGCAGCCACGTTAAACAACTCGCTAAACAGGCCGGGGACACTTGTGATCCCGGTCGAACTTTTGTTCAGGCCGGGTTTTTTATGGCCTGATTTCCGGGGTGGCTTTTCGAAAAACCGCCTCAAGGAGGTCGGTAGTCAAGATGGTAAAAGTTCAGTCGGTACCAAGTCCGGCGATCCATGCCGACGAGCGGTCACAGGAGGCGGATCACCCGAGTTCGCAGCTCGCGCTGTTCGGCAAGGACCAGCCATTGCCGCTCGATTGCGGCATCGATCTCGCGCCGTTCCAGATCGCCTACCAGACCTATGGCGAACTCAACACGGAGCGTTCAAACGCCATTCTGGTGTGTCATGCGCTGACCGGCGATCAGCATGTCGCCAACATCCATCCGGTGACCGGCAAGCCGGGCTGGTGGGAAACCATGGTCGGTCCCGGCCGTCCGCTCGACACCGACAGCTATTTTATCATTTGCGCCAACGTGATCGGCGCCTGCATGGGTTCGACCGGACCGGCCTCGACCAATCCCGCGACCGGCAAATTGTGGGGGCTGGATTTCCCGATCATCACCATCCCCGACATGGTGCGCGCACAGGCGATGCTGCTGGATCGGTTGGGCATCGACACGCTGTTCTGTGTGGTCGGCGGCTCGATGGGCGGCATGCAGGCGCTGCAATGGACCGCGGCCTATCCCAATCGCGTGTTCTCGACATTGGCGATCGCCTGCAGCACGCGGCACTCGGCCCAGAACATCGCGTTTCATGAGCTCGGCCGGCAGGCGGTGATGGCCGATCCGGACTGGCACAATGGCCGCTACGCCGAAAAGGGTACCCATCCGCATCGCGGCCTCGGCGTTGCCCGGATGGCCGCCCATATCACCTATCTCTCGGATGCCGCCTTGCACCGCAAGTTCGGCCGGCGGATGCAAGACCGCGAGCTGCCGACATTCTCTTTCGACGCGGATTTCCAGGTCGAGAGCTATCTGCGTCATCAGGGGTCGTCGTTCGTCGAGCGCTTCGATGCCAACAGCTATCTCTATCTGACCCGGGCAATGGATTATTTCGACATCGCCGCCGATCATAATGGCGTGCTGGCGCAGGCGTTTCGCGGCATCAAGACACGGTTCTGCGTGGTGTCGTTCACCAGCGACTGGCTGTTTCCGACTTCGGAATCGCGGGCGCTGGTGCACGCGCTCAATGCCTCAAGCGCACGGGTGTCGTTCGCCGAGATCGAGACCGACCGCGGCCATGATGCCTTCCTGCTCGACGTGCCCGAATTTTTCGACATTTCGCGTGCGTTCCTGCAATCCGCGGGCACCGCGCGCGGCCTGACCAAGACAGGCGGCTGACATGACCACGCAGCAACAGGTCTTGCCGCTCACCGGCATCGTGGCGCGGGACAACGGCCATTATCGCGGCGATCATCTCTTGGTCGCGGAGATGGTCGAGCGCGGCTCGAAGGTGCTCGACGTCGGCTGCGGCGACGGCGATCTGCTGCAGCTCCTGGAAAGCCGCGGCATCGACGGGCGCGGCATCGAATTGTCGCGCGAGGGCGTCAACCGCTGCGTCGCCAAGGGTCTCGCGGTGGTGCAGGGCGACGCCGATACCGACCTGATCAACTATCCCGACGATGCCTTCGATTATGTGATCCTGTCGCAGACCCTGCAGGCGACGCGGCAGCCGCGCGTGGTGCTGGAGAATCTGTTGCGGATCGGACGGCGCGCCATCGTGTCGTTCCCAAATTTCGGCTTCTGGCGGATGCGGCTGCAATTACTGGTCGGCGGCCACATGCCGCGCACCGAAAATCTCCCCGCCACCTGGTACGACACGCCGAACATCCATTTCTGCACGATCAAGGATTTCGTCCAGCTCTGCGACGAGATCAACGTCAAGATGGAGCGCGCGGTCGCGCTCGATCTCTATGGCCGCCCGCTGCGGGTGAACCTGCCTTGGTGGTTCTGGAATATGTTCGGCGAGCAGGGCGTGTTTTTGCTGAGCCGGGCGGGGAAGGCGAAGTAGAGTCTTCGCAGAGCGAGCCGCGGACGCGGTGCACCTCTCCCGCTTGCGGGGGAGGTCGACGCGCTCGAAGAGCGCGGCGGGTGGGGGAAATCCCTCCGCGAACGCCAGCATCTGTTATGCGGCACCACCCCCACCCCAACCCTCCCCCGCGAAGAGCGGGAGAGGGCGCGCACCGTCCTCGTGGTGACGGTCAGGTCTGAACCATCATCGATCTCGGATCACGCACCGGCCAGCGGCCCGCTTCGGCGAGCGTGACAAAATGCTCGACCATTTCGTTGAACAATGCAGGCTCTTCCAGATTGAGCACGTGACCCGACTTCGGAAAGAACGCTAGCCCTGACGCCGGCAGGTGCTTCTTCAGGAACATGCTCGGCTCGACGCAATTGTCGTCCTCATCGCCGCAGATGATCAAGGTCGGCGTCGGCACTTTCCGGATCGCCTCGGTCAGGGTGTAGATCGAGGGCCGGCCGCCCTGAAAACTGCGCATGGTGTTGGCCGAGCCGTTTGAATCGTGCCGCGCCAGAGCATTGTAGAAATCCGCGTGCCCGCGCGGGTCCTTCAATAAAAATGGAATCCGGCTTGGCGCCTCGCGCGTCGCCTTTGCCACTTCCGCGGCGCCGATGCGATCGAACTCTTCGGCATTGGCCCGGCATTGCCTACGGAAGGCGTCGAGGTTTTCGAGGCTCGAGCCTGAACCGACGGCGGCCAGCGTCAGCGACAGCGCGCGCTCCGGCGCGTTCAGGCCGATCTGCAGCGACGAATAAGACCCCATCGACAGGCCGACGAAATGCGCTTTTTGGATCTTCAGATGATCGAGAACGGCCAGCGCATCGGTATAAAAGTGCTTGTAGGTGTAGACCTCGGCGGAAGCCGGTACGTCCGAGGGCGTGTAGCCGCGCGCGGAATAGGCGATGCAACGGTGGCCGCGCGAGAAGTAACGCATCTGCGGCTCCCAATTGGTGTGGTCGGCGGCGAATTCGTGCAGGAAGATGATCGGCGTTCCCTGGCCCGCCTCCTCGAAATAGAGGCGGACCTTATCGGCTGCGACGGCATAGGGCATTTGCTGTTCCTTCTGACGTTTCTTGTTTTGACGCGGTTCTCAAGCGGCCCTGAAAATCGCAGTTAATGCTCGCGGCTGCAATGAGGCAAAATCGATCGTTTTTCGTCATGAAATGATCGCGGAATGACCCCGGAACCGTTTCTGCACTGCCGCATCGCGTCTTGCTCTCGCCACATCACAACTCGCATACGAACGCCCGGATGTCGGCTGTCGCGGTGATTTCGAATGAGGTCGCTCGCGGTCGATGGGAAAACGGGGGGTGTGCTACAGAAGGAATGAGTATGCTTCAGTTGGTTGCGTTCCGCCGGTCGCTTGTTGCGCTGGCGTTGTGTTCGGCGGCGTTCGCCGCCTCGGCCTCTCCGGCTTCGGCAAGGTCCCACCATGGCGCAGGCCGTCACGCCGCCCATCACGCCAGACGACATTACGCTCATCGCTATTACCGGCACGTGGCGCGCGCGTCGCGCTGGGAGCGCGGCGTGGCGCAAATGCAGGCGCGCGGCTTTGGTGATACCAATGCGAGCCTGCCGTCGGGCGCGGCGTCCGGCGACATGGCCATGTCCAGCGGCTTCGGTTCGTCGAACGTCGTCGCTGAGGCGCGGCGTTACATCGGCGGCAATCCGACCGGGCGCGGCAGCCTGTGGTGCGCGCGCTTCATGAACATGGTGCTGCAGCATACGGGATATCGCGGCACCGGCTCCGACCTGGCGCGGTCGTTCGCCAATTACGGCCAGCGGGTGTCCGGACCGCAGATCGGCGCCATCGCCGTGATGGGCCGGCGCCGCGGCGGCCATGTCGGCGTGGTCAGCGGCATCGACGCCCAGGGCAATCCGATCGTGGTGTCGGGCAATAACGGCAACCGGGTCAGGGAAGCGCCGATCTCGCGCGGCCGGATCTATGCCTATGTGATGCCGACGAGCTGACCGCTGTTACCCTCTCCCCTTGCGGGAGAGGGGTTTTTTGTTGCACTCGTCACGTCCGAACGCGGCTGTTTGTCTTGTCGAATGGTTGTCGTTTCAGTTCGGCTCCTTCTGCAGTTAGATTGGATTTATCGCGGGACGTTGGTTCGGCCACGCACAGCGCTTGGTCCCGATCATTCATGGGATCGCTTTGCCGATGTTACTCGGTCCCAGGAACGTCCTTTGATTCCGTCGAGTCATTTTCAGTGACGATCAACGCAGGCGGTTCGTCATATCCTTTTCGGCTACTGTAAAAGACCAGCGCCATGAGACCGAACCCGACAGCCAGCGAAATAATCACCCCGAACGCCATCGCGGCGTAACCTGAGGTTGGCACGTCAGTGCCGCTTGCCAGTGTCCAGCCGAAATAGATGACAACGCCGGTGGCGACCAATAGCAACAGGAGCACGATCAAGATGATCCATGAACCAACGCCCATGCGAGCCGGCACCGTACTTGATGTGCGATCCTCGTTGCCGGTGCCTTCCATCTGAGAATCCTCCTGCCCAACCATTGCTATGGAGGACGGCGCTTGCTCATCATTCCGCTGGTGAGCGGGTTGCGCAATTGGCTAGCTCGCCAGCACTTCCCGCACGATCTTAGGCAAGAGGCGTCTGGCCGGCTCGCTCCGCCATAGTTCGCTGTCCGCCGAATACCGGCCGCCGCCCAGCACCGCGAACACCGCGATCATTGCGGCCCAAAACACCCCGAATTCGTAGCCTCCCTCCGGCAGCGCCCACACATAGCCGATCTGAAAATGTCCGCCCAACAACATGGACATCAGCAAATACACCGATCCGAGCAAGGCAACCGGGCGCGTGAAGAGTCCCAATGTGAGTCCGACGGCAGAAATGAGCTCGATCGCCCCGGCGAGAGCAACCTGTGCGGCGGGCATATGAATCCCCAGGGTCTCGAAGTAGAGCGTGTAGATCTTGAATTGAAAGGGGCCGCCGAGGATGTGACTCCCGAAATGCGGCACGAACATCAAGCCGACATAGACTCTGATGAAGGTCAGAGCCGACTCGTTGAGCGATACTTCCCGCGAATCCGACGATGTCGCGACAGATGCGGCCCGCAGCATAAATTGGACGAACACAAGAGCACCTAGGAACCAACCCAGAATCTCAAAGCCCGGCACGCCCGGACCCGTCGCGACCAGCAGGTCGAGATCATCGGGTTTCAAACCGGCGATACTGGCCGGAGGGTTCAAGCGCAGGATGCTGAACAAGCGCGAAACCACTGCGGTCGCCAGCGCCAACGCCGCAATAGAGATGAAAGAACCCCGCAGCTGCCAAATAGCGGAAATCAACAATAACGCCATCCAAACTGTGCTCGATGTGGCAAACCACGCGGTGACAGGTTGGGTGAGGATGACACTCAGGCCCCATCCGATCATGATGATCGCGACGACCAAAGTCACACGGCTCAGCCAACGCGCAGAGTTATCGATACGCATTGCACCTGTTCCGCTGCTGTACTTCGATTGGAGAGAGCTCACGATTTCGTCCTTTCGCGCTAACGACATCCTGCGATCTCCTGTTTTCCGCTCACTAGTCGACCTTGGCGACGCCCATTTCCTGCAGCAGCGTCAGATTGTCCTCGATGTGCCAATTGTCGGTGATGCGGCCGTTCTCGATCTTGACGAGGTCAGTGGCGATGAAGGGGACCGGCTGACCTTTGCCCTGTGTCTGCCCGAACCTGCCGGTGAAATGGCCGGTGAAGTTCATATGCACCGTGATATAGTTGCCGGCGACGATCATCTTCGCCACGGCGACCTTGAGGTCGGGCACGGCGGCGCGGAACCGGCGCGAAGCGAACGCCGGTCCTTCAGGTCCTTGCGGCCGGCCCGGCGGGAGTGTGTGGTCGGTGAAGTTGGGCGCGATGGCTTCCTTCAGCAGGGCCTCGTCGCCGGTGTTCCAGAAATCGTAGAATGCGCGGACGGCCTTCAGCGTCGCCTCGCGTTGCGCGTCGGGGATCGACAAGGCGACGACGAGGTCATCGATCTTGACGCCGTCAGCGGCAAGGGCGGGCGCGGACAGCGAAAACGTCAACGCGGCGACAAGCAAGATGCCGTGTGCAAGCTGCAAGGATATGCGGTTGTGCTTCGTGCGGGCATGCTTCGGCTTATCTGACATCGGGAAATCTCCTTCAGCCTGTCGGTCCGGGCAGGCCCGTTACGCTCGGCGGACCCCGATCGACAACCGGCGTGCCGGCACGGTTTGCCAGCACGTAGCGGGCGATTTCGTCCTTCCGGGCGAACCAGACGTCCTGCTTTCCCTTCGCGTAGGTGAGAAAGCGATCGAGGGCTCTTACCCTGCCTGCGTGGCCGGAGATGCGATCGTGCAGACTGACCACCATCATGCGCCGCCGATGTGCACCCTCCTCGTAAAGCTGATCGAACTCGTCGCGCAGCGCTTGCTCGTAGGCGGCCGCGTTCCAGCCGACGAAGGGGAAGGAGACGATGTCGTTCATGTGGAAGGTATAAGGTACCGTCACAAAGTCCCGTCCGCGCACCGGCACGATAAACGGCTCGTCGTGGCTTGGTTCATCGATGTGGTAGAGAAAGCCGAGATCCTGCAGCGTCTCCAGGATGGCGATGGAGTTGCGCATCCAGTAAGCGTTCCAGCCGATCGGCTTCTGGCCGGTGATCTTGTGGATCGTCTCGACGCTATCGGCGACGAAGCGCTTTTCCTCGGCGCGCGTAAGCTGATAGGAATTGTCCCATACCCGGCCGTGAGCGGCTGCCTCATGACCTCGCCGTACGATGTCCCGAGCGATATCCGGGGAGGTTTCGACAGCTTTGCCGATCATGAACGAGCTGAGTTTGATCCCGTGCTTGTCCATGAGGTCGAGCACACGAGGGATGCCCTCATAATGGCCGTAAGCGAAGAAGGCGTTGGTCGGCAGATCCGGTACACCTTTTTCGATTGCGTCCGGGATCACACCGCCTGCGCCCGAGATCGGCTGGCCACCGCCTTCGAACATGAGCGAGAAACTCACCGCCAGCCGTGCGCCGTTTGGCCAGAAGCCGCCTGCATTGCGGTCAGACTCATTGATGGTTGGCGTCGCTGCGCTGGCTGCGCCGGTCAGGCTGCTGGCAGCGGCAGCGGTCGTGAGTGCGACGGCCTGAAGAGCCTCTCGGCGGTTGAGATGCGAGGGTTTCGGCGCAGGATTGTTCATTCGCGGCTCCAGCTGTTTTGGACGATGTTTTATCCTGGCGGCGCGCAGCTATTCCTTGAAGCAGTCCTGAATATTCCTGAGAAATTGAGAAGCCTTGCCCGAAAAGCGGTGAGGGGCCTCAGCGCAGCAACGGTCGTGGGCCAGCGACGGAACCGGTCCTGGTGGCTTGCGCGCCGTTAAATTCTGATGAAACGTGAGATATCCTGAACAGGGGCAATGCGTGCGCGCGCACAGCGGACGACTGGTGTATGAGTTGGACGAGTGGGAGGTCGATCTCGCCCGGCGCGAACTGCGAGCGCGTGGAGTTCCTGTCCCGATCGGGGGGCGCGCGTTCGAAATCATCGAAGTTCTGGTTCGCTCGGCAGGTGAGCTTGTCACGAAGAACGACCTCTCGGCTCGCGTATGGCCGGGCGCGATCGTAGAGGAAAATACGCTCCAGTTTCACATATCTGCGATTCGCAAGGCTCTCGGTTCGGATCGTGGATTGCTGAAGACGGCGTCCGGTCGTGGCTATCGCCTAATTGGTGCGTGGACATCCCGGCAGGAGTGCACATTATCAGGTGACTCGATTGATCTCGAACCGATGCGAAGCCCGGCCGAGCCATTTCAGACCAACTTGCCTGCGGCAGCATCCGAGCTGGTCGGCCGAACTAATGCCATGCAGCATCTGCGCGGTCTTCTGTCCGCTTACCGGGTGGTCACGCTGACTGGGCCGGGGGGAATCGGGAAAACCAGGCTGGCATTGGAAGTGGCCCGTGGGTTGTTTCCGAGCTTTCAGGGTGACGTTCGGCTCGTCGAGCTGGTGTCGCTGTCGGATCCCGCTCTGGTGCCGACTGCCGTGACAGGGGGCCTCGGCCTAAAGTTCGGTGGCGATGAGATTTCCGCCGAGTCCGTCGCTAGGGCCATCGGAGCACAGAGACTTCTTCTTGTTCTCGATAATTGCGAACACGTGATCGACGCAGCAGCCAGGTTGGTGGAAACGATCGTGCGCATGTGTTCGCGAACCACCATTCTCGCAACGAGCCGGGAGATCCTGAAGATCGAGGGCGAGTATGTTTACCGCGTTCCCCCGTTGGATGTCCCCTCGCAGCATGAGGAACCCGACGATATACTTGGTCGCAGCGCGGTGCAGCTTTTCATCGCCACGACGAGGGCGTTGCACTCGGATTTCCCGCCGAATGGAGAGAACCTTGCCGCAATTGCTGCAATCTGTCGGCGCCTCGATGGCATACCGTTGGCCATAGATTTTGCCGCAACTCGCGTCGCCACGCTTGGGCTCCAGCAGGTCGCCGCAAGCCTGAATGATCACCTGGGAATGCTGACCGGCGGCCGCCGAACGGCTCTGCCGCGGCACCAGACACTGCGCGCAACGCTCGACTGGAGTTATGAATTGCTGCCCGAGCCCGAGCGCTTGGTCATGCGACGCCTCGCCGTGTTCGCGGGAGACTTTACGGCAGAGGCGGCGGGTTCGGTAGCGGCGGCAGGCGAGATCTCCGTATCGGAAGCGGTCTGCTCCCTGGCGAACCTCGTCACGAAGTCTCTCGTCACCTTGGAGGCCGGAGGTGTGATTGCGCACCACCGGCTGCACGAGACCACACGCGGCTACGCGCTCGAGAAGCTCGTCGAAAGCGGCGAGTTCGACCAAGTGGCATGCCGCCACGCCAACTATTACCGGGACCTGTTTGACAGAGCCGAAATAGAGCTGGAGACGTTGCCCCCGCCCGCCTGGCTGGCGCGCTACGGCCATCAGATCGGACAGGTGCGCGCTGCTTTGGATTGGGCCTTCTCGCCGGCTGGCGACGCCGAAGTCGGCGTAGCGCTGACCGTGGCTGCGGTACCGCTGTGGGTGCACCTGTCGCTGACCGAGGAATGTCGCGGTCGCGTCGAGCGGGCACTTTCCGGCCCTGCCGAGAGCCGAGACGCGCGTCGCAATATGCAATTGTATGCGGCGCTTGGCGCGGCGCTCTTTCTGACGAAGGGCTCGTGCCCCGAGATGGTAGCGGCCTTTGCAAGTGCCTTTGAGATCGCGGAAAGCCTCGACGATACGGATTATCGCCTGCGAGCGCTTTGGGGCGCGTTTATGGAGCACATTACGAGCCTCCGCTATCGGGCGGCGCTGGCGGTGGCCGTGAAATTTTGCAGCTATGCAACGAAATCGACCGATCCTGCCGATGGATTAATCGGCGACCGTCTGGCCGGCGTGGCGCTGCTTGCACTGGGTGAACTAGAAAGTGCGCGGAGGCACATCGAGCGCATGATGGGTCGCTATGTCGCCAGGACGTCGCACACCATCAGGTTTCAATTCGACCAGCAGTTGTTGGCGCATTCGTATCACTGCCGAATACTCTGGCTGCAGGGATTTCCCGATCAGGCCTTGCGTAGCATCGAATCCCATTTAGTTGCCGCTCGCACCAGCGATCACCCGTATTCGCTGTTCAGTGGCCTGCTTCAAACCGCCTGCCCCGTTGCGCTTCTCGTCGGCGATCTGACTTTGGCGGAGCGCTACGTAAAAGCGCTCATGGACCTTTCCGCCAGGCACGCGGTTGAGCTGTGGACCCTCGGGGGTCGATGTTTCGGAGGTATGCTGCTGATCAAGCGCGGCGACATTGGCGCCGGGTTGGAGTTTCTGCGCGCCGCGTTCGCCCGCGTCCCTCAGGGCGCGTTTACCCTGTTTTACACGCCAGTTCTCGCCGAAATTGGGGACGCCCTCGGTCGTGACGGCAAGGCTGCCGAAGGACTCTCGATCATCGACGAGGCGCTGGCGCGATCGGACTCTAACGAGGAGCGCTGGTGCGTCGCCGAACTCCTGCGCATCAAAGGCGAACTCATCCTGCGGGAGGGTGCGCCGCAGGCCGCGGCGGCGGCCGAGGAGCACTTTTTGCGCTCGCTCGATTGGGCGCGCCGGCAGGGAGCCCTGTCATGGGAGCTGCGAACATCCACAAGCCTTGCACTTTTGCAGTATAATCAAGGCCGGATCGCAGAGTCGCGCAGCCTCCTGCAGCCGGTGTACGATCGCTTCAGCGAGGGCTTTGAAACAGCTGACTTGAAAACTGCGAAGGCATATCTCAACTCTTGGAAGTAACTCATCCTGGTGCGGCTCCGCGGGGCAAGGTGGCGCGCGAGTCGGGCGCAGGCCCGCCTGAGGGCACGTAGTTGCGCTTACACCAGTTCCGCCTCTCGCGTCGCGATCGCATCGCCGAGGCTGACCGTGCCGCCGGCGATCACCTCGGCGTAGATCCCGCAATCGGCGTGGCCGAGGCGGCGCATCAGGGTCGGCGGGATGTCGAGGTCGCGCGCCGCGCTCTCCGGATCGACATTGACCGCCGCGCAGCGGACGATCCGTTTTACGACCTTCAGCCGCGCCTCACCGATCTCGAGGGTCCGGCCAAGCAGCTCGAATTCGTGCCATGCCGGCCAGCCGCTGACATAGAGGTTGGCGCGAAAGCGCAGCGGATGAACCGGCAGGCCGAGCATGTCTTCGATCGCAGCGACGCTGCCGAGATTGATGATCGAGACGACCTTTTTGGCGACATCCGAAAAGCTGTGGCCGCCGCCGGAAAGGATTTTTGGAGGCCCCTTCAGCTCACGGGTAAAATTCGCCGCGAAATACGCTTCGATTGCGGCGCGGCCCTCCGCGGTTTCCAGGTCGCCGCTCGCGGCCACTTTGCCATTGTCGCAAATAGTCAGGCGATGGCTGTCGTCTTCGAATTGGGTCCGCAATCCCGCCAGCCGTTCGTTCCGCATCAGCATCAGGTAATGGGATTTCGGCTTCCATGTCGGCGCCGCCGGATCGAAGCCAGAGGGGCCGTTTTCGATGGCGTAGCGGCGGTCGGCCGGCAGCGTCTGGCCTGCGCGAAGCGCGACGCGCGGCAGCGGTTCCGGGGATAGCCCTTTGACGGGATAGCGATAGAGGCTGGCGACTTGGGCGCCGGGAATCGAGGACATCCGGTTCTTTAAGAGATTTTACGGCCCTGCGCCACCGCACACGAATTTGTGAAATCGCCTCTTCCGTTTCCAAGACCCTGTTCCCACATTTGCCCCATGCCGGCGCAAGCGTCGGCGAAGAGACCGCCGGCTGGTTGAGGAATGTCAATGTGGCTGCGCGGAAACCCAATGAAGATGCTGTTTCCGTGCCTTAGGGGCGGACCGGCAGGCCGAGGGATTTAACGATGAACATTGAAAAATACACCGAGCGGGCCCGCGGTTTTATCCAGGCGGCGCAATCGCTCGCGATGCGCGACGGCCACCAGCAGTTTACGTCGCTGCACCTGCTGAAGGTGCTCTTGGATGACAGCGAGGGCCTAGCGGCCGGGCTGATCGACCGCGCCGGCGGCAGCTCCCGCGCGATCCTGAAAGCGACCGAAGACGCGCTCAACAAGCAGCCAAAGGTTTCCGGAAGTGGCGCCGGACAGGTCTATCTCGCGCCCGAACTGGCGCGGGCGTTCGATACCGCGGAGCAGGCGGCCGCGAAGGCCGGCGACAGCTTTGTCACGGTCGAGCGGTTGCTGCTCGGACTTTCGCTCGACAAGGACAGCGAGGCCGGCAGGATATTGAGGAATGGCGGCGTCACGCCGCAGAACCTCAACGCAGCGATCGAAGCCCTGCGCAAGGGCCGTACCGCCGACACTGCCACTGCCGAAAACGCCTATGATGCACTGAAGAAATATGCGCGCGACCTGACCCAGGCGGCGCGCGACGGCAAGCTCGATCCCGTTATCGGCCGCGACGAGGAAATCCGCCGCACCATTCAGGTGCTGTCCCGCCGCACCAAGAACAATCCCGTCCTGATCGGCGAGCCCGGCGTCGGCAAGACCGCCATCGTCGAAGGCCTGGCGTTGCGGATCATTAATGGCGATGTGCCGGAAAGCCTCCAGGACAAGAAGCTGCTGGCGCTCGATCTCGGCTCGCTGATCGCGGGCGCGAAATATCGCGGCGAGTTCGAGGAGCGGCTGAAAGCCGTGCTGCAGGAAGTCACCGCGGCGGAAGGCGGCATTATCCTGTTCATCGACGAGATGCACACGCTGATCGGCGCCGGCAAGGCCGACGGTGCGATGGATGCCTCCAATCTCTTGAAACCCGCGCTGGCGCGGGGCGAATTGCATTGCATCGGCGCTACCACGCTCGACGAATATCGCAAGCATGTCGAAAAGGACGCAGCACTAGCCCGCCGCTTCCAGCCGATCTTCGTCTCCGAGCCGACGGTTGAGGATACCATCTCGATCCTGCGCGGCCTGAAAGACAAATACGAGCAGCACCATGGCGTGCGCATCACCGATTCCGCGCTGGTTGCGGCGGCCACGCTGTCGTATCGCTACATCACCGATCGTTTCCTGCCCGACAAGGCGATCGATCTGGTGGATGAAGCCGCAGCGCGTCTGAAGATGCAGATCGATTCCAAGCCGGAAGAGCTCGATTCGCTCGATCGCGAAATCATCCGGCTCAAGATCGAGCAGGAGGCGCTGAAGAAGGAAAGCGACCCCGGCTCGAAGACCCGTCTGCAGGCGCTGGAGAAGGAACTCGCCGAGCTCCAAGAAAGGGCGGCGGCCCTGACCGCGCGCTGGAGTTCGGAGAAGGCCAAGCTTTCGAACGCCCAGAAGCTGAAGGCCGAGCTCGAAGCCCTGCGCATCGAGCTCGCCAACGCGCAGCGCCGCGGCGAATATCAGCGCGCCGGCGAACTGGCTTACGGCCGGATTCCCGAGCTCGAGAAGCAGCTCGGCGAGATCGAGGCGAGGGAAAACGCCGGCGCGATGATGGAGGAGGCGGTTACCGCCAACCACGTCGCCCAGGTGGTTTCGCGCTGGACCGGCATACCCGTCGACAAGATGCTCGAGGGCGAGAAGGAAAAACTCCTGAAGATGGAGGAAGCCCTCGCCAAGCGCGTGGTCGGCCAGGCCGAAGCAGTGCGGGCGGTCGCGACCGCGGTCCGCCGTTCGCGCGCCGGCCTGCAGGACCCGAACCGCCCGATGGGCTCGTTCATGTTCCTGGGCCCCACCGGCGTCGGCAAGACCGAGCTTACCAAAGCGTTGGCGGAATATTTGTTCGACAGCGAGACCGCGATGGTACGCCTCGACATGTCCGAATACATGGAGAAGCACTCGGTATCGCGGCTGATCGGCGCGCCTCCGGGCTATGTCGGCTACGACGAGGGCGGCGCGCTCACCGAGGCGGTGCGGCGGCGGCCCTATCAGGTGGTGCTGTTCGACGAAATCGAAAAGGCGCATCCCGACGTCTTCAACGTGCTGTTGCAGGTGCTCGACGACGGGCGCCTGACCGACGGTCAGGGCCGCACCGTCGATTTCCGCAACACGCTGATCATCATGACGTCGAATATCGGCTCGGAGTTTCTCGTTAACCAGCCCGAGGGCGAGGATACCTCGGAGGTACGCGAGCAGGTGATGGGTCTGGTGCGCGCGCACTTCCGCCCGGAATTCCTCAACCGCGTCGACGAGATCATCCTGTTCCACCGCCTGCAGCGGAGCGAGATGGGCCGGATCGTCGAGATCCAGTTCAGCCGGCTGCAGAAGCTTCTGGAGGATCGCAAGATCACGCTCACGCTCGATGCCGCGGCGCGCGACTGGCTGGCCACCAAGGGCTGGGACCCCGCCTATGGCGCGCGGCCCCTGAAACGGGTGATCCAGCGCAATCTGCAGGATCCGCTGGCCGAGATGATCCTCGCCGGCGAGGTCAAGGACGGCGATCGCGTCGTGATTTCGGTCGAAGGCAACGTGCTGACCTTCAACGGCAAGGCGCCGCAGACCGCCGAGATCGCGCAGTTCGAGGCCCCGATGCCGAAGCGCAAGCTGAACTGAGATAGTTTTTAGGCCCTCTCCGCGACGCGGAGAGGGCGAGCCCATGTTTCCCGAGAAATGTTGTTCCTCAGAGGCGGCGCGGGTCCAAACCGCGCCACAACCTAGACGCGCGACGCCATGTCGCACGTGGGGCGAGTGTTGTCTAAAAGAGACACGTTGCACGTTTTAACGCTGTGGATGTAGAATTTCCTTGAACAACCTGAAGCGCCGCCGTCACAATCCTTAACGAGGAGTTAAGGGGGCGTGCGATGCGTCGCGTAGGCGAGTTGCGTCATCGATGGCTGGCATGCAGCGCTGTGGCGTTAGCCGGATTGCTTCTGTCCGGCTGCGAAACCTTCCGAGGAAGACCGGAAAGGCTTTACACGGTTGCGGAGGAAGTAACGCATGCCCGCGTCGACGTTCTGCCGGCGATTTTGGATAGCTACAGAGCGGCAACGACTGACAACGATCGGATGTTCTATAGAAATGAATACATTTCCCGTCGCATGTACATCATCGACGCCGAATTCACCGAATTTGAGACCGCGCTGACGAGGGAGCGTGAGGAGTTTGGATTTTCAACGGCGTTGGTTACCCAAGGATTGACCACTGCCGGAGCAGTTTTCACACCGGCCAATA
This sequence comes from Bradyrhizobium lablabi, assembly GCF_900141755.1. Taxonomy (NCBI): domain Bacteria; kingdom Pseudomonadati; phylum Pseudomonadota; class Alphaproteobacteria; order Hyphomicrobiales; family Nitrobacteraceae; genus Bradyrhizobium; species Bradyrhizobium lablabi. Next base: position 5,228,416 of record NZ_LT670844.1, read on the forward strand.
CGGTACGTACGTTGAGTGCGCTGGCCGGAGGCGTCAACGCAAGCAGGGGATTCTACGACTCCGAACTCTTGGTCGGGAAGACTATTCAAATCATACAGTCGCAGATGGAGGCAAAGCGTGACGAGGTCGCCGCGCGCATCATCGGGAAAGTGGGATACTCGGCTATAACCTATCCGATATCCGCGGCGTTGCACGACCTCGAAGATTACTATCGTGCGGGTACGTTGACGGCAGGTCTGATCAAGGCCGCTGCCGACGCCGGCGAGGCTGCGAAGCAGGCCTCCGATAACAAAGAGGCCGTCATGGTAATTCAGGGCGGCCTGTTCCAGCCCAATGAGGATACGACGAGGCTTGTGCGGGCTTACCTAGCGCCTGGCCCAAATCGCACCCGTCGATTAGCGGATATGAGCGCCTGTCTCTTCAGAGTCGGTTTCCGCACCTCTACCGGCGGCGCCCCGAATGCTCTCAGTTATCAATCAGGCGCAAGTAACCGCGGTGCGAGGCTGAGTATGATCAAGTGTGCGAAGGATAACGGAGACCCGATGTAGATTCTCCGACAAGAAGGAGTTCAGAAATGTCTCAGACCACAACAAACGAGAATTTTGCCAGCAAGGAAGACGCGAAGCAGTTCATCAAGGATTATATTGTTCAGGAAGAACAAATAGTAAAAATTGAAATCACAAAGAACGGTGGCAATTATGCCGGCTCCGTCACAGTGATAGATCCTCCAGCGCCACCCGCTGGTACGTCCTAATCGCTCAACTATAGCTGAGGAGAGCAACCATGGCGCAGCCCAAGAAGGACCTTTCGACCGACGAGGCTCAAACGGAGGCTTTTGCCGCGCTCGATAAGGGTGCAACAACCAAGGTTACGATCGAGAGGCAAAAGGATGGAAAGTGGACGGTGACTGTCCAGCCATAAAGGGGCGGGCGCCGATCCAGAGGCGCTAAGCCGTCCTTCGCGTTGTCGACCCGGTAACTTCTTCAATACTTTACTTTGGAGATCGCGCTCTCGATACCTGATGTTGCTCGCCGAGCAGGGTCCGGATACCTCTCAAACCTCGCCGACCACCGCCCCCGCTTCCTTCTCACCATCCTCATCCGCCTCCAGCTCCTCGAGAATCTCGACCAATTCGCCAACGCGTCCGTTCGGCAGCGGCCTGCCGGCGTTCATCAACGGCTCGTCGTTGGCGAGCCAGGCTTGCGCTTCGGCCAGCTCTTCTGCCGTGGCGCCGGTGCCGATGATTTCGGCGATGGCGACATCGTCGATGTCGCCGATCGCCTTGACGACATCGTCACGGGTGAGCTGGGTCATGCTGTTCATCCTTCAGGCAATGGCAAGCCGCCCGCCGCTATGGGCGGCGAGCGGGGAATGTTGCGGCTTAGCTGTGAGTGGTGAGCCTCGGCGGGTTCTGGTAGATGATCCAGATTTCGATGGCCGCGAGGATGGCAACGGCAGCGCCGATCGCGACGTGGACCCTCATCGCCGTGGTGGCTCCCTCGAAGCCGAGCAGCCAGGGCGAAACCAGCGTCCATAGTCCGACGACGAGGTTCAGCCATTCCTCCCAGATAGCGAATGCCGCAAGCGCCGCGACCGCCAGTATGGCGATCACGATACCGGCGACATGGGCGTTCTCGGAGGCTCGTCCAGCATCAAAGCCGAACACCCAGGGCGAAAAGAACAGAATTGCGCCAAGGATCAGGTTCGCGACGTCACATAATTTTGCGTTCGTCCAATTCTCCATGACACCCTCCCTATGAAGGCTTTCCTGTTCCATTCAACCGGAAGATGGCCGCCGGGGTTCCACAGCAGGTTGATGATATTATTGAGTGAAACGCCGGCAGCGCCCCTCACAACATGACGCGAGGCGGCTCGCTCCCGAACGCCTCAGGGGATCGCGGGCGTGTTGCGATGCAACGAGGCAGCCGACGGAGTGTCGGATGCCTCGCCAATGTTTGGCGTCTATTTCTTCGCCACCTTGTAGATCGCGTTCTCGATGTCTGACGAAAAGTAGATCGTGCCGGATTCCCCTAAGCCAACGCCGGTCGGAATGTTGGTCGGTAGCGTCCCGGGTGCGCCGACCAGGCCGATCGGCAGATTGCCCGCGATCTCGGTGACGTTTCCGGACGACGGATCGATCTGGACAATCCGCTTGGCGCCGACCTCGGCGACGATCAGCTTGCCATCGCCTGCCCGCGCGATGCCTTCGGGCATTTTCAGGTCCCTGGCGACCACGGTCTTTTCGCCGTTGCTCGCAACCTTCGAGACCTGCCCGGCAAAGGCCTCCGTCACATAGACCTCGCCGTTCGATCCGCCGACCAGGCCAACCGGTCCTTCGAGATCGCCGATCAGAACACTGCGATCCTTGCCATGCTCGCCAGAGGCGCGCACCAGCGATTTGCTGCCGAGCTCGTTGACCAGAATGCTGCCGTCGTCGAGCCGGATCGCATCGTGCGGGGCCTTGAAACCGTGCATCATCTCTTTGGTCGCGCCGGACTTGCGGTCGATCACCTGCACCGTGCCGGTGAACCAGCTCGACAGGATCACCTCGTCACCCTTGGCGGTGGCACTCATCGGATATTCCAGCGTCACGCCGGCAGCATGCATGCGGGCTGGTTCGGAGACTTCGCCGGTCGTACCATCGACGGTGCGATAGGCGAACACGTCGGCGACATAGATGGTGTCCTTGCCCCCGTCGGTGACCACGGCGATGCCGCCGGGCAGCGCCAGCTTGCCGCTGATGATCTGCTTGGCGGCGCCGGTCTCGGGATCGACCTGTTGGATCCCGTTATCGGCCATGTTGGAGACGAAGATGCGGTCCTTGTCGTCGATGGCGAGATTGTCGAGCGACGGCTTGAGCTGCGCCACCACCTTCTTGGCGCCGCTCTTCGGATCGACCCGCACCAATTGGCCGGTTGCGGTGTCCACCACCCACAGATTGCCCTTGGAATCGAAATTGACCGCGGCAGGCGTCTTGAAGCCGTCGGCGACGACCGTCAGCTCGGCCTTGTCGACGTCGACCTTGACGACCCGGCCCTTGAACCATAGCGGGCCGTACAACAGGTCGTCCGGTCCGAATTCAAAGCCGTTGAGGCCGCCCATCTTCTCCATGATCATGCGCGGCGGCTTGGCGCCGTCGACGTCGATTTCATAGAGCGTGTCGCCGAGGAACACGGTGGTGGCGTAAAGCCGGCCGTCCTTGCGGTACGCCAGCGAGTTGATCCCGGGCAGGCCGGAGGCAAGCTTCTTGATCGGGCCGTCGCCCTTGCGGGAATAAAGGTCGCCGGTGAGAAACCCGGTCCATGCCATGGTGCCATCAGGCGCGAACGCGATGTCGTCCGCCATGCCTTCCGGCGTCGGTATCGCAATCTTCGCGGTGCCGTGCTCGAGATCAACCTCGTAGAGCGCAGCCCCTGCGACGCTGCCGGCGAACATCCGTCCGGACTTGTCGATGCCAAGCCCATGGACGCCGTGAAACGCCGAGCCAGGAACCAGTCTCGTCACCTCGTAGGTCTGCGCCGATGCGCCGACGATTGTGGAGAAAAAGACTGTCGCCGCGACAGTCGCACCCAGTGCAAGCCTGCTCGTCATGACGCTACCTCCCGTTGTTTTTTTATTCCGCGAGTATTCGTCCCGGCGGCTGGTTTGGCAACTCAAACTTGAAAGGACACCGCAGCATCTGCCGTCACGGAAATGACATGCTGCAGGCGGGTCAGCTCAAATTTACGGGGACTTTTAGTGCGCAGACGTCAGCGGTTGGTGATCTGCCGTACGCCTGCGCTGCCGGTGGCGTCGGAGATGCGCGCCGCGCCGCCGCGATTGTTCATCATCGCATCGAGACGGTCGCGTTCCTTCTCGAAGCTTGCCTGCAGCGGCCCCTCGAGCGAGCGGCCGCGCGGCAATTTGATGCGCATCGGATCGACAAAGCGGCCGTTGACCAGGATTTCGTAATGGACATGGGCGCCGGTCGATTGTCCGGTGGAACCGACGAAGCCGATCACCTGGCCCTGCCGCACCCGCTTGCCGGGCTCCATGCCTTTGGCGAAGGCCGACATGTGGCCGTAGGCGGTCTCGTAACCGTTGTTATGCCTGATGCGGACGTATTTGCCGTAGCCGCCTTCCCACTCGGCCTTCTCGATGACGCCGTTGCCGGAGGCGAAAATCGGCGTGCCGTAGGGCGTGGCCCAGTCGACGCCGGTGTGCATCTTGACGTAGCCGAGGATCGGATGGCGGCGGATGCCGAAGCCGGAGCGCATGATCGCGTTGTTGACCGGCTTGCGCACCAAAAACTTCTTCGCGCTCTTGCCGGTCTCGTCGTAATAGTCGACCACGGCATCGTCGGGGGTCTGGAAGCGGTAATATTTCTTGGTTTCGCCGCCGACGGTGAGGGAAGCGAACAGCACTTCCGGTTTCTCGGTGATCGTGGCGCCTTCGTCTTCACCGGCATAGAACACGTCGAAGGAGTCGCCGGGCTGCACTTTGCGCTGGAAGTCGACATCGTAGGAGTAGATGCGGACCATGTCCTCGATGATGCCCGGCGGCACCTTGTTGCGGAGCGCGGTCTCGTAGATGCTTTGATAGAGCCGCACGCCGGTGCCGTCATCATCATCGTCGTCGCTGTTGTCGGCGGTCTCGGTGACGGTGTTCATGCTCTGCACGTCGACGGCGACGTATTTGCCGAGGTCCGAGAGCGCGGCAACCGCCTCGACGGCGGTATCGTTGGCGACGACCACCCGGTAGGGCTGCAGCCGCTGGCCCGGGCCCGCGGGCGCCATCAGGATGCGCAGCTTCTCGCCTTCCTTCAAGCCGCCGTCGCGGCCGCGGGCGCCGAGCGTTGCCGCGATCGATTTTGCTTCCTCTGGAGTAGCGCCCTGATCGCGCAGGATCGAGGTGACGGTATCGCCCTTCTTGACCATATGAACGCGTTCGCCCGACGGATTGCCGCCGGTGGCCTGGTCTTTCGTCTTCGCCAGCAGCGTGACGTTTTCCGGGACCACCCGGGTCTCGAAGCCGGCATAGGGATCGCTGACGGTGCCCTCGGTGGCATAGGCCATCTTAAGATCGGACTGCGCGCCGCCGGCGTCGGCCGTGGCGTTGGCCAGCGCAGCGTAACGCACGCCGCTTGAGTTGCCGTGCCAGTTCGAGGCGTCGCGCACCCGCATCAAGACTTCGTCGAGCGCGACCACCGCGGCGAGTTTTGCTTTCGGCAGGATCGGCGCCAGGTCCTTGGTGACGAACGACACCTCGGCGTCGGGCTCCGCCGCATCGGCGGCATTCGGATCGTCGGAGGCGGCCGGGGCAGGCGAGCCGACATCGCTCAGCATGCGCTGGGCGTTGAAGGGCGGGATTTTTGCCGAGAGATCGCTGGTCGTCATCGACAGATTGCCGGCGATGCGGATGAAGGGCCGCACCCGCATCACGTCGCGGTTGCCGACGCGGGTGACGGTGGAGACCCGCACCACGTTGCGTGCGGCGGTCGCTTCCCCGGGCGGCGGCAGGCGATCGCTCTTGCGCAGGCTCGCCGTCTTGTCGTTGGCGCCGAACGCCCCGCGCAGCGCCCCCTCGACCCGTTCCGGCACCTTGGCAAAGGTCATTTCGCCGTCGAGCGACGCAAAAACGGCGCCGCCGATCAGGGCTGCGCCGCACAGGCCAGTCAGGATGGTTCCAGAAAACCATTGCACGGAGACGCGGCGGCGATCGATCACCGCAGCCTCGGAGCCATCGACGGAAAGCGGCGGCTCGTGACCGAGATCGATGATCCCGGTCTCGCGCCCGTAGCCGCCCCCGCGTGACGTCCTTTGATTCAACCCACCGTCCCCCCAAGTTCCATCGACATTCGACGAGATCTTCGCATCCGTTGCACCCTTACTCGCCCCGTTGAGGGGTGATCCGGAAGCACGGCGCGCCGTATGGATGTTCGGGAATCAGGAACCAAGAAAGTGGCCGGAATCACGAACAGCTATGGTCTGCAGATCGATCTCTCGATGTTTCTCGGCCGCAACGAACAGGCGACAGGTCCATGGATGATCGCCTATCCCCAAGTAGAAGAACCCCGGCAGCCCCCACTGGCATTCCGCGATTCAAAGCTTACGATATGTCAGAACGTCGCAGGATTGTGGCTCAAGTACGGCGCAAAGTCCCTAAAAATCGCGGCTTCTCCGCCGGCCAAGTTTCTTCCCGGTAGTGCCACGATTTGCTCGAGATAATCCAGGCGGCCCCCGCTGGTATTTGGCGATTTTATACCTAAATGCTTGGAGAACGTCCCGTTGCGGTGGCTGCCGTACGGCGTGAAGTCCATTAAAAATCGAGACTTCTTCGCGGTGCGAAATTCTTCCCTATCGTGCGACGATTTGTTGACAACAACCGTTGACAACTCCGATCGGGCGGGCTTATAACCCGCCCCACTGAGCGCGGCGCTGCTTTGGCCCTTGGCCAAAGCATGTTTTCGTGCCCGTGAAGCTCCTCACTAAGATGAGTGAATCAACAGCCGATCCCAATCGGTTGTCATTTGCCGTCGAATGGGGTCTTTGCGAGCCTTCTCCAACGGGGAGGGTCGGGATTTTCCCAGTGATGGGATGGGACCTTCGGGTTCCGGGCTGTTTGACAAGTGAAGATGAAGAAAGAGAAACGTGGACGGCGGAGTCCTTGCGAGTCTCGAATACTTGGGGACCTGGTATTTTTACCAGGTTTTCGGGTGCCGAGACTGGACGAAAGACTTCGGCGGTACACGTTTATATAGGTTACACCATCGTTGTCCGCGATGTGAATCGCGTTCAATAAATATGGTGGGACCTCGTCAAACGTTGTGATCAGCCGGCTTAAAGTTTCAAGTCCAACTTGAGAGTTTGATCCTGGCTCAGAGCGAACGCTGGCGGCAGGCTTAACACATGCAAGTCGAGCGGGCGTAGCAATACGTCAGCGGCAGACGGGTGAGTAACGCGTGGGAACGTACCTTTTGGTTCGGAACAACACAGGGAAACTTGTGCTAATACCGGATAAGCCCTTACGGGGAAAGATTTATCGCCGAAAGATCGGCCCGCGTCTGATTAGCTAGTTGGTGAGGTAACGGCTCACCAAGGCGACGATCAGTAGCTGGTCTGAGAGGATGATCAGCCACATTGGGACTGAGACACGGCCCAAACTCCTACGGGAGGCAGCAGTGGGGAATATTGGACAATGGGCGCAAGCCTGATCCAGCCATGCCGCGTGAGTGATGAAGGCCCTAGGGTTGTAAAGCTCTTTTGTGCGGGAAGATAATGACGGTACCGCAAGAATAAGCCCCGGCTAACTTCGTGCCAGCAGCCGCGGTAATACGAAGGGGGCTAGCGTTGCTCGGAATCACTGGGCGTAAAGGGTGCGTAGGCGGGTCTTTAAGTCAGGGGTGAAATCCTGGAGCTCAACTCCAGAACTGCCTTTGATACTGAGGATCTTGAGTTCGGGAGAGGTGAGTGGAACTGCGAGTGTAGAGGTGAAATTCGTAGATATTCGCAAGAACACCAGTGGCGAAGGCGGCTCACTGGCCCGATACTGACGCTGAGGCACGAAAGCGTGGGGAGCAAACAGGATTAGATACCCTGGTAGTCCACGCCGTAAACGATGAATGCCAGCCGTTAGTGGGTTTACTCACTAGTGGCGCAGCTAACGCTTTAAGCATTCCGCCTGGGGAGTACGGTCGCAAGATTAAAACTCAAAGGAATTGACGGGGGCCCGCACAAGCGGTGGAGCATGTGGTTTAATTCGACGCAACGCGCAGAACCTTACCAGCCCTTGACATCCCGGTCGCGGATTCCAGAGACGGAATCCTTCAGTTCGGCTGGACCGGAGACAGGTGCTGCATGGCTGTCGTCAGCTCGTGTCGTGAGATGTTGGGTTAAGTCCCGCAACGAGCGCAACCCCCGTCCTTAGTTGCTACCATTTAGTTGAGCACTCTAAGGAGACTGCCGGTGATAAGCCGCGAGGAAGGTGGGGATGACGTCAAGTCCTCATGGCCCTTACGGGCTGGGCTACACACGTGCTACAATGGCGGTGACAATGGGACGCTAAGGGGCAACCCTTCGCAAATCTCAAAAAGCCGTCTCAGTTCGGATTGGGCTCTGCAACTCGAGCCCATGAAGTTGGAATCGCTAGTAATCGTGGATCAGCACGCCACGGTGAATACGTTCCCGGGCCTTGTACACACCGCCCGTCACACCATGGGAGTTGGTTTTACCTGAAGACGGTGCGCTAACCGCAAGGAGGCAGCCGGCCACGGTAGGGTCAGCGACTGGGGTGAAGTCGTAACAAGGTAGCCGTAGGGGAACCTGCGGCTGGATCACCTCCTTTCTAAGGATGATCCTTCAGACGAGCTTTATGCTCATCTATCGGATCGTTTTAGAAACATCAGGGGCCAACAATTTCAGGATTGTTGAGCTCCATTGGCGGGATTTCGCCGTCTTCGTTTCTCTTTCTTCGCGGACGAACACGCGCCAGGGGCTTAGCGCTTGTGCGATGCATCCGGCGTGAGCCGGCTTGCGCGCGGGCAGGCTCCCGATCCTTTCAAAGGATAAGCGTTAGGGGCTTGTAGCTCAGTTGGTTAGAGCGCGCGCTTGATAAGCGTGAGGTCGGAAGTTCAAGTCTTCCCAGGCCCACCACTTTGATCGAGCGCGTTCTCTTCCACGAGATGCGTCTCAACAGCCGACGTGAAGCATTCGTCTTCTGGTACGGGGCCATAGCTCAGCTGGGAGAGCGCGTGCTTTGCAAGCATGAGGTCGTCGGTTCGATCCCGTCTGGCTCCACCAGATGGAATTAAAGATCGAGGCCTTAAGAATCGTCGTCCGCGAAAACATCACTTCGCATGCGTTGTCCTTCGGGACGCGCGTGCGGGATTTCTGACATCGTAAAGAGGAGATCGATCCGAGTTTGGGATCTGCGAAGCAATTCGCAGGCTTCAATCACTATCTCCAGATCATTTCGGCGCTCGTTTCATCGCAAGATGAAGCGGGTTGTAAATGATCCTGTTAGCGAAGCTTGACCGCCTCGCTATCGGTTCGATCTTACGAAGCAAGCTGGTCTTTCTAATCAGTGTCCGGCCGCGCATAGCATTCAT